>NZ_JACWMS010000007.1 GCF_014673215.1 Gordonia hankookensis | reverse complement strand
GGTGGGTGTGTGTTCTTTGAGAACTCGATAGTGTGTTGATGAATTGTCTGATGCCATTTGTTTGGCATCGTGTGTCCATGTTTTGTGGATATGAGATGGATTGTTTTTGTGGCACCTGCTTTTTGGGTGGGTGTTGCTAGTTTTTGTTTGGTCAGGTTTTTGTCTCTCTGGCTGAGATTGTGTTGAAAGTGCCGGCCTTTTGGGGTTGGTGTTTTTGATTGATTTTCATGGAGAGTTTGATCCTGGCTCAGGACGAACGCTGGCGGCGTGCTTAACACATGCAAGTCGAACGGAAAGGCCCCTTCGGGGGTACTCGAGTGGCGAACGGGTGAGTAACACGTGGGTGATCTGCCCCCAACTTTGGGATAAGCCTGGGAAACTGGGTCTAATACCGGATATGACCACATTTCGCATGGGGTGTGGTGGAAAGCTTTTGCGGTTGGGGATGGGCCCGCGGCCTATCAGCTTGTTGGTGGGGTAATGGCCTACCAAGGCGACGACGGGTAGCCGACCTGAGAGGGTGATCGGCCACACTGGGACTGAGACACGGCCCAGACTCCTACGGGAGGCAGCAGTGGGGAATATTGCACAATGGGCGGAAGCCTGATGCAGCGACGCCGCGTGAGGGATGACGGCCTTCGGGTTGTAAACCTCTTTCACCAGGGACGAAGCGTGAGTGACGGTACCTGGAGAAGAAGCACCGGCCAACTACGTGCCAGCAGCCGCGGTAATACGTAGGGTGCGAGCGTTGTCCGGAATTACTGGGCGTAAAGAGCTCGTAGGCGGTTTGTCGCGTCGTCTGTGAAATTCTGCAACTCAATTGTAGGCGTGCAGGCGATACGGGCAGACTTGAGTACTACAGGGGAGACTGGAATTCCTGGTGTAGCGGTGAAATGCGCAGATATCAGGAGGAACACCGGTGGCGAAGGCGGGTCTCTGGGTAGTAACTGACGCTGAGGAGCGAAAGCGTGGGTAGCGAACAGGATTAGATACCCTGGTAGTCCACGCCGTAAACGGTGGGTACTAGGTGTGGGTTCCTTTTCACGGGATCCGTGCCGTAGCTAACGCATTAAGTACCCCGCCTGGGGAGTACGGCCGCAAGGCTAAAACTCAAAGGAATTGACGGGGGCCCGCACAAGCGGCGGAGCATGTGGATTAATTCGATGCAACGCGAAGAACCTTACCTGGGTTTGACATACACCAGAAAGCTATAGAGATATAGCCCCCCTTGTGGTTGGTGTACAGGTGGTGCATGGCTGTCGTCAGCTCGTGTCGTGAGATGTTGGGTTAAGTCCCGCAACGAGCGCAACCCTTGTCCTGTATTGCCAGCGGGTTATGCCGGGGACTTGCAGGAGACTGCCGGGGTCAACTCGGAGGAAGGTGGGGATGACGTCAAGTCATCATGCCCCTTATGTCCAGGGCTTCACACATGCTACAATGGCCGGTACAGAGGGCTGCGATACCGTGAGGTGGAGCGAATCCCTTAAAGCCGGTCTCAGTTCGGATCGGGGTCTGCAACTCGACCCCGTGAAGTCGGAGTCGCTAGTAATCGCAGATCAGCAACGCTGCGGTGAATACGTTCCCGGGCCTTGTACACACCGCCCGTCACGTCATGAAAGTCGGTAACACCCGAAGCCGGTGGCCTAACCCTTGTGGAGGGAGCCGTCGAAGGTGGGATCGGCGATTGGGACGAAGTCGTAACAAGGTAGCCGTACCGGAAGGTGCGGCTGGATCACCTCCTTTCTAAGGAGCACACAACATCACTCATTACGCAGCCGTTCGTGTTGCGGTGGGTGTGTGTTCGAGGGTGAAACATCAGGCAGGCTGTGGTGCAACCGGTTATCGGTTGTGGCGTGGTTGTCGTCGGTCGTGAGGTCGGCGTGTCATCAGCACACTATCGGGGTTCTGAGGGAACACATGGTGTTGTCTCTGCCCAGGTGGCGGGTTGTCTTGGTGATGGTTCCTGTGATGGGGGCTGGAGGGGTGGCCGCATGTGGGTGTGTGTTGTTTGAGAAGTGCATAGTGGATGCGAGCATCTTTATTTGTCATGAACACTTCGGTGTTTGTGGTTGAAATCGAGATTTTTGTAGGTGATGTCTACATTCGATCCTCGCCGGCTGGTTGTCCTCGTTGTGGGGTGGTTGGTGGTGTGGGGGTGGTTTGTAGGTGTTGTTGTAAGTGTTTAAGGGCGTTCGGTGGATGCCTTGGCACCAGGAGCCGATGAAGGACGTGGTAGGCCGCGATAGTCCTCGGGGAGTTGTCAAACGAGCTGTGATCCGAGGGTGTCCGAATGGGGAAACCCAGCACGAGTGATGTCGTGTTACCCACCTGTGAATGTATAGCGGGTGTGGAGGGAACGTGGGGAAGTGAAACATCTCAGTACCCATAGGAAGAGAAAACAATTGTGATTCCGTGAGTAGTGGCGAGCGAAAGCGGAGGAGGCTAAACCATGCGCATGTGATACCTGGCAGGGGTTGTGTGTGTGGGGTTGTGGGGTTCATCTTCTCAGTGCTGCCGTGCTGGGGGTGAGTGATAAAACTGCGTGTTAGGTGAAGTGGCCTGGAATGGTCTGCCGTAGACGGTGAGAGTCCGGTAGCTGAAAACATGTGGTCTTGCTTGATGGATGCCCAAGTAGCAGCGGGCTCGTGGAATCTGCTGTGAATCTGCCGGGACCACCCGGTAAGCCTGAATACTTCCTGGTGACCGATAGCGGACAAGTACCGTGAGGGAAAGGTGAAAAGTACCCCGGGAGGGGAGTGAAATAGTACCTGAAACCGGACGCTTACAATCCGTCAAAGCCTGTGAGTCCTTGTGGCTGCGGGTGATGGCGTGCCTTTTGAAGAATGAGCCTGCGAGTTAGTGCTCGGTGGCAAGGTTAACCCGTGTGGGGTAGCCGTAGCGAAAGCGAGTCTGAATAGGGCGTGGAGTCGCCGGGTCTAGACCCGAAGCGGAGTGATCTACCCATGGCCAGGGTGAAGCGACGGTAAGACGTCGTGGAGGCCCGAACCCACTTCAGTTGAAAATGGAGGGGATGAGCTGTGGGTAGGGGTGAAAGGCCAATCAAACTCCGTGATAGCTGGTTCTCCCCGAAATGCATTTAGGTGCAGCGTTGCATGTTTCTTACCGGAGGTAGAGCTACTGGATGGCCGATGGGCCCTATCAGGTTACTGACGTCAGCCAAACTCCGAATGCCGGTAAGTGAGAGTGTGGCAGTGAGACTGCGGGCGATAAGGTTCGTGGTCGAGAGGGAAACAGCCCAGATCGCCGGCTAAGGCCCCTAAGCGTGTACTAAGTGGAAAAGGATGTGGGATCGCAGAGACAACCAGGAGGTTGGCTTAGAAGCAGCCACCCTTGAAAGAGTGCGTAATAGCTCACTGGTCAAGTGATCCTGCGCCGACAATGTAGCGGGGCTCAAGTACACCGCCGAAGCCGCGGCACTCCACCATGACATCCCTTCACCCTTACGGGGGTGGAGGTAGTGGGTGGGGTGGGTAGGGGAGCGTCCTGCATCCCTGGAAGCACCGGCGTGAGCTAGGTGTGGAGGGTGTGGGAGTGAGAATGCAGGCATGAGTAGCGAAAGCAGAGTGAGAAACTCTGCCGCCGGATGACCAAGGGTTCCTGGGCCAGGCTAATCCGCCCAGGGTGAGTCGGGACCTAAGGCGAGGCCGACAGGCGTAGTCGATGGACAACGGGTTGATATTCCCGTACCCGTGTATCCGCGTCCATGCTGAATCAGCTGTACTAACCATCCAAATGGTGATCGATTTCCTTCGGGAGACGTGAGCCGGCTGCATGGGACCTTGGCTGGTAGTAGGCAAGCGATGGGGTGACGCAGGAAGGTAGTGGGGCCAGTCAGTGGTAATACTGGTGTAAGCCTGTAGGACGAACGATAGGTAAATCCGTCGTTCATGTGTCTGAGAGGTGATGCGTAGCCGTTGAGGCGAATTCCATGATCCTATGCTGCCGAGAAAAGCCTCTAGCGAGTTGGTACACGGCCCGTACCCCAAACCAACACAGGTGGTCAGGTAGAGAATACTAAGGCGATCGAGAGAACTGTGGTTAAGGAACTCGGCAAAATGCCCCCGTAACTTCGGGAGAAGGGGGACCATGTCTGGTGATTGAGTTTTCCTCATGAGCTGGGTGTGGTCGCAGAGACCAGAGAGAAGCGACTGTTTACTAAAAACACAGGTCCGTGCGAAGTCGTAAGACGATGTATACGGACTGACGCCTGCCCGGTGCTGGAAGGTTAAGAGGACCGGTTAGTGCCCTTCGGGGTGCGAAGCTGAGAATTTAAGCCCCAGTAAACGGCGGTGGTAACTATAACCATCCTAAGGTAGCGAAATTCCTTGTCGGGTAAGTTCCGACCTGCACGAATGGCGTAACGACTTCTCTGCTGTCTCAACCACAGACTCGGCGAAATTGCAGTACGAGTAAAGATGCTCGTTACGCGCGGCAGGACGAAAAGACCCCGGGACCTTCACTATAGCTTGGTATTGGTGTTCGGTTCGGTTTGTGTAGGATAGGTGGGAGACTGTGAAGTGGGCACGCCAGTGTTCATGGAGTCGTTGTTGAAATACCACTCTGATCGTATTGGACTTCTAACCTCGGACCCTGATCGGGTTCAGGGACAGTGCCTGGTGGGTAGTTTAACTGGGGCGGTTGCCTCCCAAAATGTAACGGAGGCGCCCAAAGGTTCCCTCAGCCTGGTTGGCAATCAGGTGTTGAGTGTAAGTGCACAAGGGAGCTTGACTGTGAGACGTACATGTCGAGCAGGGACGAAAGTCGGGACTAGTGATCCGGCACCGGCAAGTGGAAGCGGTGTCGCTCAACGGATAAAAGGTACCCCGGGGATAACAGGCTGATCTTCCCCAAGAGTCCATATCGACGGGATGGTTTGGCACCTCGATGTCGGCTCGTCGCATCCTGGGGCTGGAGTAGGTCCCAAGGGTTGGGCTGTTCGCCCATTAAAGCGGCACGCGAGCTGGGTTTAGAACGTCGTGAGACAGTTCGGTCTCTATCCGCCGCGCGCGTCAGAAACTTGAGGAAACCTGTCCCTAGTACGAGAGGACCGGGACGGACGAACCTCTGGTGTGCCAGTTGTCCTACCAAGGGCACCGCTGGTTAGCTACGTTCGGAAGGGATAACCGCTGAAAGCATCTAAGCGGGAAGCCTGTTCCAAGATGAGGTTTCTCACCCCCTCAGAGGGGGTAAGGCCCCCCACAGACCATGGGGTTGATAGGCCAGAACTGGAAGTACAGCAATGTATGCAGGTGACTGGTACTAATCGGCCGAGGACTTACAACAACACTCATTCACTACAATGAGTTCGCATCCACTATGACACTTCTGAAACAACACACAACAGTAAAAACAAAACCCTTGTTGTGTGTGGGTTTCATAAAGTTACGGCGGCCATAGCGGAGGGGAAACGCCCGGTCCCATTCCGAACCCGGAAGCTAAGCCCTCCAGCGCCAATGGTACTGCACCCTAACCAGTGTGGGAGAGTAGGACACCGCCGAACACAACTC
>NZ_JACWMS010000006.1 GCF_014673215.1 Gordonia hankookensis | reverse complement strand
CGTCGACGATCTCCTGCGGATAGACATCGCCATGCTCGAGCTCCTGCGCGTACGGAATGATCTGCTTGTCCACAAACCGGCGAACATTCGCCACGATCTCGGACTGGATCCCGGTCAACCCCAGAGTCTGTGCCAGCCTTGTCATTCTCTCCCCGTTTCTTGTCAGCCGACGCGCTCGAAGATCGCGGCCAGACCTTGGCCGCCGCCGATGCACATCGTCTCCAGTCCGTATCGCGCGTCGCGCCTGTGCAACTCGCGCGCCAGCGTCGCCAGCATGCGACCTCCCGTTGCGCCGACCGGATGCCCGAGCGAGATCCCGGAGCCGTGCACATTCGTCCGCTCGAGGTCGGCCGGGGTGAACTGCCACTCCTTCATCACCGCAAGTGCCTGGGCGGCAAACGCCTCGTTGAGCTCGATGAGATCGATGTCGCCCAAGGCCAGACCCGCATGGGACAGAGCCAGATCGGTGGCCGGGACCGGACCGATGCCCATTACTCTCGGCGCCACCCCCGAGCAACCCCAGGACAGGAGGCGAACGAGTGGCCTCAGGCCGAGTTCACCTGCACGCTCCGGTGTCGTGACGATGCACATCGATGCCGCGTCGTTCTGACCGCTCGCGTTGCCCGCGGTGACAGTTGAATCCGGATCATCTTTGATCAGAACAGGTTTCAGCCTACCCAGCGAATCGGCCGTGGTGTCGGCACGCGGGTGCTCGTCGGCCTCGACGGTGTCCGCACCATTGCGGGTCGGCACCGCAACGGGAATGATCTCCTGCTCGAAGATGCCGTTCTTCTGGGCCGCGACAGCCCGCTCATGCGACCGGGCGGCCAGTTCGTCCTGATCGGCACGTGAGATCTCGTACTCGCGCCGGAGATTCTCCGCGGTCTCGAGCATGCCGCCGGGTACCGGATGATGACGTCCACCTGCGGTGGTCCTGCCGCGCGCCAGGCCGTCGTGCACCTGGATCCCGTGACGCGCGCCGCCCCATCGCATATCCGTCGAGTAGAAGGCGACGTTGCTCATGCTCTCGGCACCACCCGCTACGACGAGGTCGTTCTGGCCGGTACCGACCTGCATGGCGGCTTGGATGACCGCTTGCAGGCCGGAGCCGCAGCGACGATCCACCTGCATACCCGGGACCGTCACGGGCAGACCCGCGTCGAGTGCGACCACACGCCCGATGGCGGGCGCCTCACTACTCGGATAGCAATGTCCCAGGATCACATCCTCGACGTGTTCGGACGCGACACCGGTGCGGTCCAGCAGGCCGGTGAGTGCGGCGACGCCGAGATCGACCGCGGTGAGGGATCGAAGGGCTCCACCGTAACGGCCGATCGGCGTCCGCACGGGTTCGCAGATCACGGTTTCACGCATGGTCATCCTCTTTCGTCGTCATGGCCGGTCTGTCATGGTCCGTCCCCACCATCACATGAAGCGTCCGCCGGTGACCTCCAGGACCGTCCCCGTCATGTACGACGAATCATCCGATGCGAGGAAGAGCGCCACACCCGCGATCTCGCCCGGTTCACCGGCCCGTCCCATCGGCACACCCGCGAGTTTCTCCTGCCAGATGCGCTCGGGCATCGCCTCGGTCATGGCCGATCGGATGAGCCCGGGCTGGATCGCGTTGACCCGCACGCCGTGGTGTGCCATCTCCTTGGCTGCGGCCTTGGTCATGCCGACGATGCCCGCCTTCGCCGCCGAATAGTTCGTCTGCCCCACCATCCCGACCTTTCCGGAGATCGACGAGATGTTGACGATCGCACCACTCTTGTTCTCGCGCATGATCGCAGCCGCTTTGCGGAGCCCGTTCCAGGTACCCTTCAGGTGAACACCGATCACCTGGTCGAACTGATCGTCGGTCATCGTCCGCATGGTGGCATCCCGGGTGATGCCCGCGTTGTTGACCACGATGTCCAGGCCCCCGAATGTGTCCCGCGCCGCGGCGAGGAGGGCGTCGACCTCATTGCCGACGGTCACGTCGCAACGAACCGCGACAGCGACGTCACGTCCGCCCAATTCCTCCGCCGCGGCTTCGGTCGCGGCGAGATCGAGATCGCCCAGGACCACCCGTGCACCCTCGGCCACATATCGCCTCGCGATGGCGAAGCCGAGTCCCTGCGCTCCGCCGGTGATCACGGCCGTACGCCCTGTCAGTTTCCCCATGAGAATTCCCGTCCTGTGCGTGTCGACAAGGATCTCGGCGGAATCCTCGTCGGCGACCGCCGAATCGGCCATGCGTCTGATCCTCTCCCGGTGCCATCACGTCCCCTGGGTCAGCGCGACCCCGAATACTCCCCGAACGGCAACTCAGGTGCGTGTCGAGGCCTATATGGTAAGCATTACCGTGTCACTTACTACAGCGGTCGGCGACACCAGTCAAGCCGGCGACGGACAGGAGCGTGCACATGGCCGATCGACTCGCCGGAAAGGTCGCATTCATCACCGGTGTCGCCCGCGGCCAGGGACGCGCCCACGCCGTACAGATGGCGGCCGAGGGGGCCGACATCATCGGTGTCGACCTCGCCGGTCCACTTCCCGATTTCGTGCCCTACGATTCGGCAACGCCGGACGACCTCGACGAGACGGTCGAGCTCGTCCGGGCTCAGGGCCGACGCATCCTCACGACGGTCGCCGACACCCGGGACCTCGACGCGCTCACAGCTGCGGTGAGCGACGGGGTCGCCGAGCTCGGCCGCCTCGACATCGTGGTCGCCAACGCAGGCATCTCCTCGCCGCAGCCGTGGGATCAGATCACCTCCGCGAACTTTCGCGAGCTCATCGACATCAACGTGACCGGCACGTGGAACGCAGTCATGGCCGGTGCACCCAAGATCATCGAGGGCGGCGACGGCGGATCGATCATCCTGATCAGCTCGGCGGCAGGTATCAAGATGCAGCCGTTCATGGTTCATTACACCGCCAGCAAACACGCGGTCACGGGCCTGGCCCGCGGATTCGCCGCCGAACTGGGCCGGCATCGAATTCGGGTCAACAGTGTGCATCCGGGGGCCGTGAACACCGCGATGGGCTCGGGCGACATGGTCGAGAAGCTGATGAGTTCCGTGCAGACCAACCCCCAGCTGGGCAACATGGGAACTCCGTTCCTGCCGGACTGGATCGCCGAGCCCGAGGACATCGCCGACACCGTCGTGTGGCTGGCCAGCGATGCCGCCAAACGGATCACGGCGGCCGCCATCGCCGTCGATCTGGGCAACACCCAGTACTGATCGGGTTCGCTCGGCAGGCCTCGCGGCGAGCACGCGCGCATCAGAAGGCGATCTATCAGTTACGACGTGATCGAAGCAGTCGCGGTTCGGATCGGCCGCCGGTCGGCGTCGGGAAGCCGCGTGATTCGGCACGCTTCGCGCCGGTCGGCAATTCCCGGGTGCGGATGTCGTGCTCGTACACGAAGTAGTCCACCTGCTGGGTGTGCCGCGGGCTGTCGGTGGTGTGTCCGTTGTGCAGCTCCTGATCCTTGTCGATGATCTGCTCCATCTCACCAACGTCAGGAAGGGCATACCGACCGACGGCGTAGGCCGCGACCACGCGCGACTGGCACTCGACGAACGGGAACAGCGTCGGGACCGACTGTGCGAACCCGACGAACGCGAGGTTGTCGATGCCCGGCCTGAAGATCCTCTTGTACAGACGGATCTGGTTGCCGGGGGCGCTGACGAACTCCGGATCGAAGAAAGGGAAGGTGATGTTGTAGCCGGTCGCGTACACGATCACGTCGAAGTCGCCGCTCGTGCCGTCCTCGAAATGTACTGTGGCCCCGTCCAGTCGCGACACGTTGGGCTTGGGTATCACGTCGCCCGATCCGAGTCGGAGCGGCAGCTCGACGGACTGGGTCGGATGCGCCTCGAAGAGCTTGTGGTTCGCCGGAGGAAGTCCGTAGAGCGTCGGATCGGTCCCCATCAGCGGCATCATCATCTGCAAGGCCTTGCGTTGCAAGCCCAGTGGGAGATGCGGGGTGGTGCGCCAGTATGCATCGCCGGGTTTTCCGGCGATGTATTTGGGCACGATCCAGGCACTCGACCGGGTCGACAGGGTCACCGTGTTGTCGAGCGACTTCGACGAGAGTTCGACGGCGATGTCCGCGGCACTGTTGCCGATCCCGACGATCAGGATGCGCTGACCACTCAGATCGAGCGGCGTGCGCGGATCGATGTAGTCATGGGAGTGAATCCGCCGACCGGAGAATTCACCGGGAAAGTCGGCGTAGCGCGGATCCCAATGATGCCCGTTGGCGACCACCAGGAAGTCGAACTCACGCTGAGCGCCTGCCTGGTCCTCGATGTGCCATCGCCCGTCTGCGGACCGGGCCGCATGCGTGACGCCGTTGCCGAACTCGATGTTCTCGAGCAATCCGAAGGCCGCTGCATAGTCGTCGAGATAGGCCTTGATGTCGGTGTGGTGCGGAAAGGTGGGATAGCTGTCGGGCATCGGGAAGTCCTTGAAGGACAGTCGATGCTTGGATGTGTCGATGTGCAGCGACCGGTACGCGCTGCTGTGGCCGTTCGGATTCCCGAACGCCCAGTTTCCGCCGATGCGGTCCGACGACTCGAAGGTGGTGTACGGCACCCCGTAGTCGCCCAGCATCTTTCCGGTCGTGAGGCCGCTGATGCCTGCCCCGATGACGGCGGTGCGTGGAATGGGTTGTCCCACCATCACTGCTCCGGTTCCATCGGTGCGGGGATGAGTGCGAGCGTGCCCAGATCACGGATCGCCTCGCAACCGCGCCGGATCATGGCGACGAACATCGCTGTTCCGCGGTCTGTTTCGATGGAGGCGGCGATCGCGATGCACGGGATCAGGAGTGCCTGGATCATCCCCAGTCGGTAATCCTCCCAGCACTGGGCACGGGAATAGTCGGTCACGCCGTGTGTTCGGAGCTCGGCGTGGTAATGGTCGACCAGTCGACCCTCGACTGCTCGTCGTACGTCCGGCTCCAGGCTGGTCCCGGTGAAGTAGGCCAGATCGCGGGTGGGCAGACCCACCCCGAGAGTCTGCCAGTCGACCACCGCCACACCTTTCCCGTCGGCGTGGAACAGGAGATTGTCGAGGCGGAAGTCGCCGTGCAGCAGGGCCCATGGGGCGCGCTCGGACAGCAGCCAGCCGGTGACCGATCCCATGGCAGCAGCGAGGGTTTCGTGGTCGACCGGGATGAGTTGGTCGCCGATCCGACCCAGTGCGAGCGCGACACTCATCTCGGCGAAGTCTCCCAGGCCCCGGATCGCGGCCTCGTCCCGGAGGTTGAACGCGAGCCCCTCGAAGTCCCGCCATACCGGGTCGTTCCACGTGGGCGCGTGCAGGCCGGCAAGAGCGCGAACGGCGAGCAGTGCCTCGTCGAAACCACATCCGGCCAGCTGATCACCCTGCTCCGCACCCACCTGGTCGGCGAGGAGCAGCACGAAGTCGGTGGCATCCGCACTCACATCGACATGAAAACAGTCGGGCGCCGGGACGAGCACTTGCCGCTTGACCGAGGCGTAGAACGCACATTCGCTGCGATAGCCGAATGTCACCGAGTTGCGGACTTTTTCGTCGGCGGCCGGCAGCTTGACGACGAAGGTGTCCGGGAGACCATCGGGTCGCCGCTCGTAGGTGGGCGTCACCCTGAAGGTGGCACCTACCTGACCGGTCCCGATCGGCTTGACCACCACAGCTCCGATGTCGGCCGGATGGCCGTGCTGTTCGAGAATGCTCGACAACCATTCTTCGGTGACATCCTCGGGCCCGCGTGGAATCGTCGCGGTCGATGCTCGGCTCATGACGGAGCCCCTTTCGTCAGCTGCGGTTGGGCGACCCGCGGGCTGCGATGCCCTCCTGCGCTCGGCATCCGCGTGACGGATCGCCCGACGGACCCAACTGTAATTGATACCGCAATGTGTTCGGTGATGAATTCGCGGAGAAGGACTGGATGCCGACGGCGACCCGTGACCCCATTTACCGTAACCACTACAGTTGAACGGTCAACACATCACGAAGGGATCAGGAACAGTGACAGCGAACGCCCCGATGAGGTTCGTCCTCGAGTATCCGAGCGAGTTGCCGAGCGCCCCCGATGACTTTCTGAACCCACATGCCATCCGCGATGTCGTCGTGCAGGCCGAACAGTCACGGTTCGCCGGCGTGGCCCTGAGCGAACACCCCGCACCGTCGTCGAAGTGGCGGGCCAACGGCGGCCACAACACTCTCGATCCCATTGCCGCACTGAGCTTCATGGCGGGCGTGACCATCGACATCAGGCTGATGACGAACCTGTACGTGCTACCGTTTCGCACTCCCTACCTGTCGGCGAAGGCACTCGGCAGTCTTGACCTCGTCTCCGGCGGCCGGCTGGTGGCGGGAGTGGGAGCGGGTTACCTCCGATCGGAGTTCTCCGCCGTCGGTGTCGCCTTCGAACGGCGGGCAGAACTGCTCGACGAGGCTCTCGCAGCACTGCGGGCGATCTGGACAGATCCCGAAACGCCGGTGAGCGGTGACGATTTTGCCGCGACCGGCCCGGTGTGGCTGCAGCGTCCGACCCAGAATCCACACCCGCCCATCTGGATCGGCGGCAACAGTCGCGCCGCGATGCGACGCGTCGTCGACCACGGGGACGGCTGGATGCCGTTGATCGTGGACAGCGCGATGGCGTCCGCGATCCGCACCGCGACCATCGCGACACCCGACGACTTCTCCGATGCGCTCGGTGAGCTCCGGAGGCGACTGACCGATGCCGGCCGGGATCCGGCCGGCATCGACGTACAGGTGGTGTGCCCGCCGACAGATCTGGACGACTCGGCATCGGTCCGGGCAGCACGGGACTTCCTCGCCGACCTCGGTCGTCGAGGAGCGACCTGGGCCGTTGTCCACGTCGACGGCTCGAGCCCGCAGGCAGCCGTGAACTATCTCAAACGGTTCGGCGAGATGTTCATCGATTGATCGGTGTCACAACTCAATCCGACAACTCAATCCGACAACGCCGCACCCGACCAGTCGCCGGTCAACTCGACCCACAGCCGAGTGAGATGCTGGGTCTTGATCTTCCAGTCGCCGCCCACCTTCTCGTACGTCTCGTGGTAGTGGCCGGCACCGAGCAGCGATCGACCACCCGGATAGACCAACCGGTCTTCCATCGCCCAGATGCCGGTGGCCGTCGCCGCCGACGTCAACTCGATCTCGGGACCATGGACGTGATGGACCGTCGTCGCGTCCGCCAGGGTCTCCAACACGCTCGACACGAAGCCGTCGGCACCGACGATCGGCGGGGCCGTCATCGGATCAGCGCCGCCGGTCGCGGGCATCATGTCCAGTTCGACGACCAGATCGTCGGCGAACAGGCCCCGCCAGCCCGCGGCATCCTTGGTGTCGAGATATCGGCAGTAGCGAGCCTTCACCACCTTGATGGCCTCGATCTCGGCGGCGGTGTCGGCTGTCTCCCGTGCTTGCATCGTTCTCCTCCTCGCGCAGCAACTCAGCGCAGACTGTCCGACCGTCAGATCAGCGTGTAGCGGATCGGCAGATGTTTCAGCCCGCCGACGAACGTGGTGGCCGTGAGTTCCGGATCCCCTGCTGGTTCCACGTCTTTGAGCCGAGGCAGCAGTTCGGTGAAGAAACTGTTGACCTCCATCCGGGCGAGAGCGGCGCCCAGGCAGAAGTGCACACCGAACCCGAATGCCACGTGCTTGTTGATCTCGCGGGAGACGTCGAACCGGAACGGATCGGTGAAGGCGTCCTCGTCCCGGTTGCCCGATACGTAGGACAGCAGGAGCGAATCACCGGCCGCGATGGGAACTCCACCCAGCTCGGTGTCCTCTGCTGCGGTGCGCATGAAGGCCTTCACCGGTGTCACCCAACGGATCATCTCTTCGGTCGCCGTCGGCATCAGATCGAGATCGTCGGTCAACCGACGCCGCTCCTCGGGGTGTTCGATCAACGCCTGGAAACCACCGGAGATCGTCGAGGTGGTGGTGTCGTGTCCGGCAGTCGCGATGAGCGCATAATACGACACCACGTCGATGTCGCCGAGCGGTTCACCGTTCACCACTGCGTTGGCGATCGTCGAGGCCATGTCGCCGGTCGGCCGGTCCCGCCGCCGGGCGGCCAACGTGCTGAAGTACTCGAACATATCGAGCAGGGCCGCCATCTGCTCGTCCGGACTCGTGCTGCGCTGGAACTCGGAATCCTGCGATCCCACCAGTTCCTGGGTCAGTTCGAGCATGCGGGGTAGGTCCGACTCGGGCACGCCGAGCAGCGACATGATCACGAAGAGTGGGAAGTTGACCGCCACCTCCTGCACGAAGTCACACTCCCTTCCCGCGTCACGTAGCTTGTCGACGTGAATCCGGGCGAGTTCGTCGATGCGTTCCTTCATCGCCTTGAGGGCCTTGGGACGGAACCAGTCCAGCGCGACGGCCCGCATCACACGGTGCTCGGGATCGTCCATGTGTATGAGCGTGCGGATCTGAGCGGCCGCCTGCAGTTCTTCTTCCTGTGCGGTCATGAGAACCGGCCGGGGGGCGTTCGTGAACAGGTTGTTCGCCCGCTCGACGGTCATGATGTCGGCGTGCTTGGTCACTGCCCAGAACGGGTTGTAGCGGGGGGCGTCGACATGGGCGACGGGCGCCGCCCTCCGCAGCTGCGTCAGCGCGGCATGGATGCGGGTCTCGTCGGCATATGCCTTGGGGTCGGCGACGCTCCGCGCCGCCTCGTCGATGGTGGGTGCAGTCATCCGTGACTCCTCGTGGCCGGTGGTGGCCGGTTGCGCGTCGTCCGCGGCTCGGACCGTTGTGCTTACCGTAAGGTAAAACTACACCGCTTTCTCGCCGGCCCGTAAGGCTTTGCCGACGGCATCGGCGGGTCGGCGCACGTCGCGGATACGATGCGACCATGGCAAAGCCGTTGATCCCGGTGGAGACGATCTACGAGCGCGCACTGGTCTTGCTGGACGACGAGGGCGACAGCGCCTTGAGTACACGCCGCCTGGCCGCCGACCTCAGGATCTCCACCCGCACGCTGTATCAGCAGGTCGGAAACCGGGAGAACCTGATCCGTGCACTCGTTGCCCGGCATCTCTCCAGGCTGCGGCTGGAGTTTCACGAGCACGGCGATTGGGAGACGACCGCACTGCAGTGGTGTCTCGGGCTGCACGACGCACTGCGCGCGCATCCCCATCTCACCGAGCTGATGACGATCGACGACGGCGACGCGGTGATGGAGTACGTCAGCGAATTGGTCGCCGCCACCGGCAAGGAGGGTTTCGATCCGCCACTGGCCGAGGAATGCTGTCGGGCACTCGTGGCCCTCACCATCAACCACACGATCATTGAGGTCCGCGGCATGCACGACATCAAGCTCTCGGAGCGCGACCCCGAGTCGGCAGCGAAGACCGAGGCCAACTTCGTCCAATCGATCCGCTGGATACTCGCCGGTGTCCGCGCCGAGGTCACCTCGGCGCGCGCCTCGGCCACCCGAGCACCGAGAAATCCCCGTAAGGCTGCGTCGTCGCGGACAGCGCAGCGTCCCTCCTCCACGAAAGCCCGCCGATGAATCTGCTCGTCGAGACCCACAACCGGGTACGCACACTGACATTCAACCGCCCCGACGCCCTCAATGCGTTCGACGAGGCGCTCTACGATGCGACCGCGCAGGCACTCATCGACGCCGCCGACGACCCCGAGGTCGCCGTCGTGCTCCTGACCGGTACGGGCCGGGCCTTCACTGCCGGAACGGATCTGAAGGAGATGGCGCAACGCGTCGGTGATCCCGACTTCGTCCCGGGCCGATACGGATTCCCTGGTCTCATCGACGCGCTCGTCGCCTTTCCCAAGCCACTGATCTGCGCCGTCAACGGACTCGGACTCGGGCTGGGAACCACCATCCTCGGCTTCGCCGATCTCGCCTTCGTCTCGACCGCAGCACGGTTCAAGTGCCCGTTCACCAGCCTCGGGGTCGCACCCGAGGCGGCGTCCTCCTACCTGCTGCCCCGCCTGCTCGGCCGACAGGATGCGGCCTGGGTATTGATGTCCTCGGAGTGGATCTCTGCCGAGCAGGCAGTGGACATCGGCCTGGCGTGGCGGCTCTGTGAGCCTCACGAGCTTCTCGACGTAGCGACCAGACATGCCGAACAGATTGCGCAACAGCCGATCTCCAGCCTGATCGCGGTGAAGCGGACGATGAACGAGCCCATCCGAGGTCAGATCGACGCGGCGCGTGACTGCGAGAACGCAGCCTTCGCCGAGTTGATGGGTGGCCCGGCGAACACCGAGGCGCTCACCGCCTTCGCCGAGGGCCGAGCCCCCGACTTCACCAGGTTGCCGGCCGGAGCGTGACGCACCGGCGTACCGCCGTGTTCGACGGCCCCGCGAACGAATACGGCTCCGGGATCCCGGAACAACTCGGGGCGCATCCGGTCGAATTGCCCGCTCTCCCGAATCCGTTTGCACGGAGCCGAGGCCCTGCACCGGGTCCTGGCAGGCCGGCGGGACAGCACAGGGAACACACAGCGAGCGGCCAGATCGTTTCGTTAGCGTGAGGACATGACGAACACCCTGGACACCGATCCCGTCGCCGCCACGATCACCAGGCTGTACGACCAGGCCACCGCCCAGGTCGCCGATCGACCACCACACCGACCCGACCGGCCCCGCACCGCACCTGCCGGGACCGCCGCCGAACGCGCCGATGCCGCACAGGACCGGTACATGCCGGTGAGCCCGATGGCCGGCCGGCTCATGTACTCGCTGATCCGCGCGACCCGGCCGGTCACCGTCGTCGAATTCGGGATGTCCTACGGCATCTCGACTCTTCACCTCGCGGCGGCCGTGCGCGACAACGGTACCGGCCACGTCTACACCACCGAGCTGAACGCGAAGAAGATCGAGACCGCGTCGGCGACCTTCGCCGACGTCGGGCTCGACGACGTGATCACCGTGCTCGACGGTGATGCCCTCGAAACCCTCGCCACCGTCGAGGGCGAGATCGGTTTCGTGTTCATGGACGGATGGAAAGAGATCTACCTGCCCGTGCTGAAGCTCCTCGAGCCCCGGTTGCCCACCGGCGCACTGATCGTCGCCGACAACACCGAGAGCCCCGACACCGCCGACTACCTCGACCGGGTCCGACGACCCGAGAACGGCTACACGAGTGTCAATTTCCCCGGCAAAGGAAACGACACCATGGAGCTGTCGTGTCGGGTCTGAGCCCTGTCGGGTGTGAGGCCCGACCGGTGTGACCTCATCACTCGCCGGCGGCAGCCGAACTCACGATCTGCTCGAAGCGGGCACCCATCTCGCGGGCGAGCGCCTCGGCGGCCCGTAGCGGGCGCACCATCACCATGAAGTCGATGATCTTCCCGTCGTCGTCGAAGTGCAGGAAGTCGCAGCCGGTGATGGCCAGGCCGTCGACCTTCGCCTCGAACACCAGCGCGTGATCGACCGATCCCGGGCCACCGATCTCACGCACGTAGTGGAAGTCCTCGAACACCTCGATGACCGCACGCAGGATCGCCGACGTGATGGCCTTGCCCTCGTACGGCTTGAACGCGACGGGGCTGCGGAACACCACGTCGTCGGCGAGCATCGCCTCCACGGCGTCCAGGTCGCGGGCGTCGATCGCCTCACGGAAACTCGGCATCACGGATCCTCTCGATCGGTCGGTCGCACCCGCGGATCGGGACGACGCGACAGCTCAATACTGCACGTCCCATGCAGCGCACCCACGCACTGCACACACCGGACGTCACACGTCAGTACCGGGCCACCCGCCCCTGCCGCGGAGCCCGGTACATCGTCCACAGGAAGCGTGGAACCGATCGCAACGGCAACGGCCGCGGCCAATCGCCCGGCCGGATGAGCGCATCGGTACCGCCGTCGACGACGATCACGCTCCCGACCAGGAAGTCCGCAGCCGGAGACAGCATCGTCAGGACCCATTCGGCGATCTGCTCGGCGGTGCCGAACCGACGGCTGGGCAACGGAAACGCCCGCACCTGCGACCCGGTTCCGCTGTCGAGCTGAGACTGCAGCAGAGGGGTCATCACCGGGCCCGGCGCGATCACATTCAGACGAACACCAGCGCCTGCCCAGTCGTCGCTCACCGCCCGCGCCCGGCACCAATGCGTCACCGCGATCTTCGACGCGGCGTACGCGACCGGACCCGAGACACCTCTCCGACGACGGATCTGCCGCACGGCCGCGTCGAGCTCTCCGCCCATGAGGCGCCGGACAGCTCGTTTCGGCACCATCGGCGTCGTGGTGGTCGAGTTGGAACCGAAGACCACGACCTTGGCGTCACCGGCTGCAGCGAACGCCGCCTGCCAGGAGTCGAGGAGTTCGGTGACCCCGAGAACGTTGACCTCCGCGATCATGCGCTCCCGGCCTGCGGCCGGACCGAGGCCCGCTGCCATGACCGCACCGTCGAGGCGCCCACCGGCCAGGTCGCCGACCTTGCCGATCGCGGCTCGACGACCACCCGAGGTGGACAGATCCGCGATCACCTCGACGTCGTGCAGGTCGACCCCGATCACGCTGTTGCCCGCCGCACGCAGCCGCTCGGCGCAGGCCTTGCCGATGCCCGACGCCGCACCGGTCACCACATATGTCCCCATGAACCCCCTCGCGGTCAGTGCGCGTGCTGGCGCGCGGTGTGCTGCTCGTCCTGCCGAGCCGTAGAGCGTTCGTAGGCGTCGTTGAACGCCCGGAGCTCGTGCAGCAGGGTATCCGGTGAGCCCGGCGCGAGATCGGCGAAGACGCGGATGAGGCGGTCGGCCCGTCGCATCCCGTCGTGTTCGAACGCGTCGAGGCCTGCGGCAGTGGGCCGGATGAGCCGACTGATCTGCCCCTCGACCTCGAATCGCTCGAGGTAACCGTGTTTGATCGCCGCGTTCACCTGACGGTTGACCGTCGACTGTTCGAGATCGAGTTCCTCACTGAGTTCCCGAAGGGTTCGCGGCCGGTCGTCGGAGAGCACCCAGAGAATCGCGAAGGCCGATGCCTCGAGCTGCGTGCCCGGGACGACATTGGTCTTGCGCCGCCCCATCCGCAACAGCTCTTCGGCCAGGTCACGGTAGACGGGTGACGGCCAGAACGATGCGTCACCGGCACCTGACATTGTCTCCAACCTTCCGTCCGATACCGGACAATCTACGCAAAATTTGGCGTATGCACCATACATATGTAGGCTACATATCCAACGAGGAGGATGCCACATGACCAGTACTCCCGCCGGCGATTCGTCGGGCACACACGTGGACCCCGAGCTGACCGACGACCACCATTCCGCCGCCGCGATCGTCGTCGTGTCGGTCCTGTGCTTCGGCGGTCTGGTCGCCTCGCTGATGCAGACCTTGATCATCCCGATCCAGCCCGAGATACCGCACCTGCTGAACACCTCGATCGCCAACGCGTCGTGGATCATCACCGCGACCTTGCTCGGCGCGGCGGTCGCCATGCCGATCGCGGGTCGTCTCGGCGACATCCTCGGGAAGCAGCGGGTCCTGCTCGCGAGTGCCGCCCTGCTGGTGGTGGGATCGCTCGTCTGTGCCCTCAGTTCGTCGTTGATCCCGATGATCGTCGGACGCACCATCCAGGGACTGGCCATGGGGTTCATCCCGCTCGGCATCAGCCTCATGCGCGAGGTGACCCCTCCGCGCCTGACGTCGATGGCGGTCGCGGCGATGAGCGCCACGATGGGCGTCGGAGGCGCAATCGGCCTGCCACTGTCGGCATGGGTCGCACAGCAATGGGACTGGCGTGCGCTGTTCTGGGGTTCGGCCGCCCTCGCGCTGGTGATCACCGTCCTGGTCGCGGTTGCCGTGCCACACGTCGACGACAGCAACGGCGGTCATTTCGACATCGTCGGCGCCATCGGACTCGCCCTCGGCCTGTCCGGTGTGCTGATCGCCGTCTCCAAGGGCAACGACTGGGGTTGGGGTTCGGGTACCACGCTGGGCCTCGCGATCGGCGGTCTGGCGATCCTGCTGATCTGGGGTGTCTTCGAGGTCCGCCACACCGATCCCCTCGTGGATCTGCGCACCACCGCTCGACCCGCGGTGCTGTTCACGAACCTGGCCGGAATCGCGATCGGTTTCGGCATGATGGCCCAGGCGATCGTCATGCCACAGCTGTTGGAGATGCCATCGGCGGTCGGCGGCCTGGGACAAACGTTGCTCGCCGCAGGCCTGTGGATGGCTCCCGGTGGTTTGATGATGCTCGTCTTCGCCCCGGTCTCCGGCACGTTGATCAACAAGATCGGCGCCAAGCCGACGATGGCCATCGGGGCCTGCGTACTCGGCCTCGGCTACCTCGGCGCCTTCCTGCTGATGAACGCGCCGTGGCAGCTCGCGCTGGCCTCACTGATCTGTTCGGCAGGCGTGGGTATCGGCTACGCCGCCATGCCGACCCTGATCATGAGTTCGGTCCCGATGCACGAGGCGGGCGCCGCGGTCGGCCTCAACGGCCTGATGCGTTCGATCGGCACGACCACCGCGTCGGCGGTGATGGCCCTGGTCCTGACAAGTTCGACGGTCACCTTCGGGTCGGCCGAAGTGCCCAGCCATGCCGCGTTCCGGTGGTGTTTCCTGATCGGCGCGGTCGCCGCCTTCGTCGGGGTCGCCATCACCCTGTTGATCCCGGTCGTGCGCAACAAGACCGCCGCCACGGAATCATCCGCCGACGCCGAGCCGATTCCGACCGCCTGAGCAGGCGGGCGTCAGGGCACGTCTTCGCCTGCCATCTCCTCGAGACCCCGCAGGGCCGGTAGGGCGGCGGCAAGTGCCGAGCGCTGGTCGGTCGGCAGGCTCTCGATGTACTCGCCGATCCGATCGGTCACCTGCCGCCTGCGCTCCACGATGTAATCCAGTCCGACCTCGGTGAGCTCGATGAGACTGGCACGGCCATCGGCCGGATCGTCGCGTCGCGCGACGAGTCCCGACTTCTCCAGCGATGCGATCAACGAGGTCATCGATGGCTGGGTGACGCCCTGGCCGCCCGCGAGGGCGGTGATACGTTGCGGTCCGCGCTGGCGTAGAGCAGTCAACGTGGCTGCCGCGGTCATGCTCATGTCGCGGGGACGCTGGCGCACGAAGTCGGCCATCAATGCATAAAGCGCGTCAGCGGTGTCATCAGCGTTGCCGTTCGAACCGGCCGAGGATACGAAGGTGGCGGACATGTGCCCACCCTATTCGACCTCCGACGATGCTGCATAGGTTTCCTATATAGCGCGGCTAAAGGTTGTCGAGGGGTGGTTGCGGCGACAACCACCCCTCGAACGACCTGCGTCAGATCACCTGTGCGCCAGATGGTCCGGTCGCGGTTGCGGCGCACCGAACGGCTCCTGCAGAGCATTCGACTTCGCGTTGAAGACCACGAAGAGGTTGCTCCGCGGGTAGGGCGTGATGTTGCCCGACGACGCGTGCATGCAGTTGGAGTCGAAGTAGAGCGCCGAGCCTGCGGGCCCGGTGATCGTGTCGATGCCGAGGTCGTCGGTCAGTTCGGTGACGTCACCCTCCTCCGGAGTGCCGAACGGTGGGCGGTAGGACACCAGCGACTCCTCGTGGTAGCCGTCCGGCGTCTCGCCCACACAACTGACGAACCGCTTGTGCGATCCCGGCACGATCATCAACGCACCGTTGTAGGAGTGGTTGGGCGTCAACGCAATCGACACGCTGAGCGCGCGTGGTGCGGGCATCCCGTCCTCGGCGTGCCACGTCTCGAAGTCGGAGTGCCAATAGAACGGCCCACCTGCAAACCCGGGCTTGAGATTGACCCGACTCTGATGGACGTACACGTCGTCGCCGAGGATTTGCCTTGCGACACCGACGATCTCGTCACGCGCACAGATCTCGGCGACCACATCGCTGAGCTGATGCACCGCGAACAGTGACCGCACATCGCCACTCGACGGCTCGCGGATCACCCGATCGTCCTCCCCGAGACGATCGGTGACCGCATGCACATCATCGAGACAACGCCCGATGTCGTCCCCGCTGATCACCGACGACGCGGTGTGGTACCCGCGCTCGTCGTACCGACGGAGTTCCGGACCCGACATCGGACCCGGGGTGTTCATACCTGACCAGACCACCGGATGTGGTCGAGGCTCGATCTGGCTGTGCTCCGACAGACGTGTGCGATACACATCGACGACGGAGCGAGTTGCTGTTTGAGTTACCACGATCTACGTTGATCCTTTCCCTCAATTGGCATCTATGGCCGGATGTTGACTTGTCATACGCCCGCGAAATGGGCGCCCACCTGAGGATTACCCGGATCGGACAGGCTAAGCAAACCCGCTGCGTATCGTGGCGGGCAAGACCACCGCCGCAGATGCGGGCAGACTGGCGACATGCGATTCGTGCCGTCGACCGCCACGCCCCGGATACTTCTCGCGCTCACTGTGGGCATCATCTGCGGGGCCGTCGTCGGGTTGATCGCGACCGATGCGGGGTCGGCGGTCCTCGTCGCCATCGCGGTCACCGGTGCGGTGTTCGTCGTGCTCGGATGGGCGGCGCTGTGGCCGATGGACGGAGAGCAGACCCGACAGCACGCGGGTCGCGAGGACTACCGGCCGGCCATCGACGAACTCATCGTCGTCGTTGCGACCTTGTCGGCACTCGGCGGGATCGTCGGCCTGTTGATCGAGGGGGGCTCCCACGCCGACTGGTTCCCGGCCACGGTCGCGCTGGCGGGGGTGTTCCTGTCGTGGGGAAGCCTGCACCTCATGTACGCCACGCGGTACGCGTTCCTCTACTACGCAGGTGAACCCGGTGGCATCGACTTCAATTCAGACGCACCTGCGGAGTTCCGCGACTTCTTCTATTTCAGCTACAACCTGGGCATGACGTACCAGGTGTCGGACACCGACGTCTCCGACTCCGGAATCCGGGCGGTCGCGCTCCGACACTGCATGCTCTCGTATGTGTTCGGCGCCGTGATCCTCGCGACGACGATCAACCTCGTCGCCGGGATAGTCGTCACATGACTACGCGGCACCGGCTTTCGGTCTCGAGGACCTCGGCCGGCGCCGCGCACGTCGTTGTCGAACTGTCGACTGGAGCTGTTACTTGAGCGCCCCGGTCTGCAACTGGTTCGCGAAGTCCGGGTGCGTGGTCAGCCACTCGTTCACCGCGGCATCGGGATTGTTGCCCTGGTACTTCTGCGTCATCAGGTCCTCGAGATCGGAGAGTTCCTGGTCGGGGACGATGAGGTTCTTGAACAGCTGGGCAGCCTTCGGATTGGACTCACCGAAGCCCTTGGTGGCGAAGTTCCAGATGCCTTCCTTGCCGCCCATCGCGCCCTTCGGATCATCCAGGTCCCGGATGTCGAACGCCGAGTAGGCCCAATGCGGCTTCCACAGGGTGACGGCGACGTTGGTCTTCTCGGCCTCGGCCTTCTTGATAGAGGCGAGCATCGCGGCGGTCGACGAGGTCGTGAAGGTCATGTTCTGCAGGCCGTAGGCAGGGATCATGTCGTCCTTGACGACACCGGTCTCACCGGCACCGGGCTCGATCCCGACCAGGGTGTTGTTGTAGTCGCCACCCATCGACTTCAGATCTTCGATGGACTTCGCCGGTGACGAACTGTTCACCGCGATGGTCAGTTTCGCATTGTCGTACCAGCAGCCGAGCGGCTCCATCTGGTCGCCGTACTGCTCGATGTAGGTCTTGTGGGTCGTCGGCAGCCACACGTCGGTGATGACGTCGACGTCGCCCTTGGTGGTCGCGGTGAAGGCCGCCGCGGCGTCGAGGGTCTTGACGTTGGCGGTGTAGCCGTTCTTCGTGAGGATGTTCTTCATCAGGTACGCCGTCGCGGTCGACTCATCCCACCCGCTGAACGCGCCGATGGTGATGTTCTTGTCGCCGCTACCCGCGGAAGCACTCGTGGCATCCGCGACACCGTCGGTGAGCGAGCAGTTCGCGTATTTGCTCGCCGCACCCGATGCGCTGGCCTCGGTCCCGCCGCCGCCCGCCGAATCGGAGTTGGAGTTCGACGCACCGCACCCGCTGAGCGCCAACGCGCCGACCGTGATGGCCGCCGCGAAAATCCCTAGCTTTCTCTTCATCTCGTTCCTACCCTCTTTCACTCCTGCAATGGGTCGTGTGACCCACCGGACGTACCTGTGGTCGTCGGCGCGACCGGACCGATGCGACTAGGCGTTCGCCACCCGGCCCCGGCCACCGATCGCCGAACTGATCCGGTCCATGTAGACGGCGATGATCACCACCGACAGACCGGCTTCGACTCCCAGCGCCAGGTTCAGGGTCTGCAGGGATTCGTTGACCTGCCCGCCCAGTCCGCCTGCGCCCGCGAATCCGGCGATCACCACCATCGACAGTGCGAGCATGATGACCTGGTTGACGCCGGCCATGATCGTGGGCATCGCCAGCGGGATCTGGATCTGGCGCAGGATCCGCGCGGGGCTCGAACCGAAAGCCTGTCCCGCCTCGACCACTTCCGGATCCACTTGCCGGATCGCGAGTTCGGTAAGGCGGATGCCCGGCGGCATCGCGAAGATGATGGTCGCGACGACTCCCGGCGTGGGGCCGATACCGAAGATGATGATCACCGGGACCAGGTAGACGAGACCGGGGAGGGTCTGCATCAGGTCGAGGATCGGCCGGACGACGGCCGAGACCGCCCGGTTGCGGGCCGCGAGAATACCGATGGGGATTGCGATCACGAGCGCGATGATCACCGCCACGAGGACCAGCGCGATCGTGCTCATCGCGTTCAGCCACTGGTCGAAGGCGCGGATGAAATAGAAGCCGATCACGGTGAAGACCGCCAGCGGCCACCCCTTTCGGAGACCACCGGCGAGCAGCGCGAGCGCGGCGAAGATCACGATCATGACGTAGTAGGGCGGGCTGGACAGCACGTTGTACAGCGCGTCGTAGAACCCGTCGATCACGGTCTTGATCGCGTCGAACAACCAGGAGGCGTGTTCGGTGAACCAGTCGAAGGCGGATTCGACGGCATCCCCGAGATGGATGCGCGGGTTGGCGAAGCTCACGACGCATCACCGCCTTCGAGATCGCCGGCGGACGGTTCGGCGAGCGTCTCCACGTCGGCGGGCTCGGATGACGCCGGCGCGGTATCCCGTGGCGCCATCGAGGCGAGCAGCCCGACCCGCGGCACGACGCCGCGCAGACGCCCGTCGTCGTCGGTGACCACCAACGGCACCGGCGACTCGCTCGACGGCGCAAACAGTTCGGCCACCGGCGTCGACCCGGTGACCGAGACGAGCGCGTCCTTTCGCAGCAAAGGCTTCAGTTCTTTCTGGTCGGATTTCACTGCCGCGACGGCATCGTCGTCGGTCACGTAACCGAGCAGTCGCCGGTCACGGTCCACGACGAGAACACCCGAGGTCTGGTGCTGTCGCATCTCGTTGACGGCACCGCGCGGCCCGGCGGACAACGTGATCACCGCAGTCGCGGGTTCCATGACCGAACTCGCGGTCAACACCCGGGAGCGGTCGACCTCGGCGGTGAACTTCGCGACGTAGTCGTTGGCGGGGTCGGTCAAAATCTGTTCCGCGGTACCGATCTGGACGATCCGTCCGGACCTCATGACGGCGATCCGGTCACCCACGTACATCGCCTCGTTGAGGTCGTGGGTGATGAAGATGATCGTCTTGCCCAGGCTGGACTGGAGTTCGATGAGCTGGTCCTGCATCTCACCGCGGATCAACGGATCGAGCGCGGAGAACGCCTCGTCCATCAGCAGGATGTCGGTCTCCGCTGCCAGCGCTCGCGCCAGGCCGACACGCTGTTGCATGCCGCCCGACAGTTGGCCGGGCAGTCGATCACCCCAACCCTCGAGGCCGACCACGCCGAGCCAGTGGTCGGCACGTTCGAGCCGTTCGGTCTTGCCGATGCCCTGTTCCTTGAGCGCGTAGGCCGCGTTGTCCCGGACCGTTCGGTGCGGGAGAAGGGCGAAATGCTGGAAGACCATGGAGACGTGGTCACGACGGATGCCCCGGAGGGCTTTGTCGGACACCTTGGTGATGTCGGTGTCGCCGATGTGGATGTTGCCCGCGGACGGCTTCCACAGCCCGTTGAGGGTACGGATCAAGGTCGATTTCCCGGAACCCGACAACCCCATCACCACGAAGATCTCACCGGACGCGACCTCGAAACTGGCATCGATGACCGCTGCGGTGCCCATCTCCTTCAGGTCGTCGGGGTCCGCACCCGCCCGCAACCGCTTGACCACCTCGTTCTCACGCCGCCCGAAGATCTTGTATACGTGTTCGGCGCGTAGCGCGATGTCGTTGGGATGCGTACCCTGCTGGGCAGCCTCACTCAGGGATGGAGTCGCCAAACCCTCACCTTTCCGGGCCTGGCCGTGCCGCTCGTGGCCCGTTCGGAGCCAGCGCCTGCGATCACATTCCGGATCACGCGGGGCGCGTCCGTGGCCATATTTTGTCGGTCGGTTCGTCTGTCACCTTAGTCAGGTGACAGTTGACGCACAGCATTTGCCTGGTGTTGACCGTGTCTTCGCCCACAACGACCGCGTCAAAACGGACAAAACGCCGTCGCCGCGACGGATCGATCGTGGCCCCCTGCCGGGGTGCCGGCCCGGTGGCTCAGCCCGCCGCCGACAGCAACACGTCGCACGCGCGGGCCACCGCACGATCGGGCGGCGTCAGCCGGCCGCCCAGGTGCGCCGCGTTCACGGCGATGCGCTCGTCGAGCAGCAGGGCAAGGTCATCGTCGTCGAGCTTTCGCAACCGCCGGCCGCCCCCGACCCCCAACCGGCGGAGCGAGGCGGTCCACATCGGTTGATCGGCACTGAGCCACCCAACCACCGCGGGGATGCCTGCCCGTGCGACGGCCGCCGTGGTGCCCGCACCACCGTGATGCACCGCGCCGCGACAGCGCGGCAGCAGCACTTCGTGATCGACTGATCCGGTCACCCGCAGAACCGCGTCGCGTTCCGGAATGTCATGTGACGTATGGGCGATGACCCGCAGGCCCATGGCGGTCAGCGATCCGATGATCCCCTCGATGCGCCCGCGTTCGATCGGCATGCTGCCGAATCCGACGTAGACGGGCCGGGCATCGGCTTCGGCCCAGGCAACGGCCAGTGCCGTCACCTCGCCGTCGTCTCCGTTGTATGCCTTGCGAGTGGGCCTGTCCGGCAACAGGGCGCCGGTGAACGGCCTGGTGGGCCCCCATTCGTCCGGAAGTCCCGGAAACATCAACGCGTCATACGCCTGGATCTCGGGGACACCTCCCTCGCGGAGGCGGCGGGGAAGCGGGCCCGTCGCCGGCGCGATACCGAGGCGCCTGCGCAGGTCGCGGTCGCGGCCTCGCACAGTCCACCAGTTGATCTGGTCACCGATCGACCAGAAGGCACGCCGGGCCCACCGCGGCGTCGAGCCGAGGATCTCGACCGACTGATTGGCGCGGATCGGGCAATAGTGCAGCGGCACGAACGAGATCTGTCGGCTCTCGGCGACGGTGGCCGCGCGTTCCTGCGCAAGCAGTCCGGTCACCAACACGTCTGCGTCCCTGGCGAGTTCGCCCATGACCTGTTCCGACGTCTCCGCACCGAACGCCGATATCTCCGCCAGCGCCTTGAGGCGCACCGAGGGATTCTTGCTCTTCAGCCGCTCCTTGACGAGCGGACTCTGCAGGAGCTCCGAGTTGTCCGGACACAACACTCGGGTCGGCAACCCGGTGCGGCTCACGGCCGGCGCGATGTCCTCGGGCGCCGCGACGGTGACGTCGTGGCCTCGGTCGGCAAGCGCGTGCGCCACGGCGACACCCGGCTGGACGTCCCCCCGACTGCCGTGCATGGCAAAGCCGAATCTCATCGATCCTCCGAACTCCCCTCCAGGATCACCTCGACGGCGCGCGCGGCGCTCTGGCATGCGCCTTCCATGGTGGTGGTCCAGTCGGTGCGCGTCCAGTCACCGGCCAGTGCCAGGCCTTTCACCTCGGTGCGCTGGTCGGGACGGATGCCCGCGCTCCCCGGACGTTGCGCGAACGTGGATTTCGGCATCCGCACCACGTGACTGTGGATCACGGTGGCCCCGGCGGCATCCGGGTAGTAGCTGCGCAGCATCCGCATCTGGATGTCGGTGATCTCCACATTCGACTTCGCGATCAGTTCGTAGGCCGCCGAGACCGTCGTCGAATAGAGGTGGTGCCGCGACGGGTCGCGGTCATGCATCCGCTGGCGATCCCACACCTGCTCGAGCACTCCCTCACCGCCGTAAAGGATTTCGCCCCAGTCGGCCATCCCGATCGAGCGGTCGAGGTAGAGGTTGACGCTCACGATGGGGACCGGTGTCAGGTTCTCCACCGCGGCGTAGATCTGTTCGTGACCGGGTACCTGGTCGAGCAGGCCCCTGACGTTCCACACCGGCACGGCGCAGATGACCGCGTCCGCGGGGATGTGTTCACCGTCGGTCAGGGTGACTCCCGAGACCGTGTCGTCGAGGACATCGACCGATGCGACGACCGCTCGATGCCGCACGACGACACCGGCGTCGGCGAAGAGCTTCTCGGCGCCGTCGACGAACAACGTGTCGAGATCGACAGTCGGGTAACCGATCGAGATCGGCGTCCGAGTCTCGCGTGCCCGCCGGATACCGGTCACGAGAAGGTCGGCAGGCACCTTGGCCGACGAGATGTCGGGTTTGTCACCGGTCAACCCGATCACGATGCCGTCCCACAATGCGTCTCGCGCCGACTGCGGCATACCGATCCGGCGGAACCACTCGTCTGCGGTGATGTCGTCGAGCCAGGGTGGCGGGCGCAGCGCCTGCCGGATCAGCGTGACCTGTGCGCGTGCCGTCCGCCATCGGTCCAGGCCGGTCACACCGGGCAGATCGCCGGTCGCGGCGCGCAGGCCCGCGACGCCACCGAACGCGGACCGACGTGTGCCGCCACCGGGCATGCGGACGGTCATGTGACCGGGAAAGGCCACATGCTCTCGTGTCCCGACGCTGTCGAGATATCGCATGAGGTGCTGGTAGCCGCTCGCGAACACGTGCTGCCCGTTGTCGGGAACGTCGTCGACCGCCGCCACCGGCATCGCGATCGTGCGCCCGCCGAGCGATCCGCGTCGTTCCAGGAGCGTGACGCGGTGGCCTGCTTCCGCGAGCCACACCGCCGACGCCAGCCCGGCCAATCCCCCACCCACGACCACGCAGTGCATGCGGCCAGCGTAGCGGTCAGCACTGACTGGTGTGCTTCGCGAACCGGTCAGGGAATAGAAGTCCGCGGCGCCCCGTTGAACAGCGCGACGGTCTCGGGATCTCTGCCCCGGGCCCCACCCCTTTTCGCCGCTTCGAGCGGCCGTTTGCCGAGAGGCGCATTGTCCGGGACCGTCGGCCAACTGCGAAGAGCCGCCACCCGTGATCCGGGTGGCGGCTCTTCGTGTCTTTACTGCGGTGTCATCGGGAGCCGGCGTCCTCCCGCTTGGGCAGTACCCAGCCCACCCGCGGGAAGTGGCAGGTGTACCCGGTGGGATAACGGAGCAGATAGTCCTGATGCTCCGGCTCGGCCTCCCAGAAGGGCGCCTGCGCCTCGATGGTCGTCACGGCCTTCCCGGGCCACAGGCCCGACGCATCGACATCGGCGATGGTGTCGCGGGCAACCTCCTCCTGCTCAGGAGTCAGTGGGAAGATCGCCGACCGATAGCTGGTGCCGACGTCATTGCCCTGACGATCCTTGGTGCTCGGGTCGTGGATCTGGAAGAAGAACGCCAGGATGTCGCGGAACGACGTGTCGGTCGGATCGAACACGATCTCGACCGCCTCGGCATGACCAGGGTGGTTGCGGTACGTGGCGTGATCGTTGGACCCGCCCGTGTAACCGACCCGGGTGTCGAGCACACCGGGCTGTCGGCGGATGAGGTCTTCCACCCCCCAGAAGCATCCGCCGGCGAGGACGGCGGTCTCGGTGCCGGGGCGGCGGGTGATCTGTCCGGTGTCGGTCGTCATGAGGCATCCCTCTCGGTCGTGGTGTCGGTGGGGTCGTCGGTGATGTCGAACAGCGTGCGGTAGGCGCCGTAGCCCTCCGCATCGAGATCAGAGGCCGGGATGAACCGCAGCGCTGCCGAATTCATGCAGAAGCGCTGTCCGCCTGCGTCGCGCGGGCCGTCGTCGAACACATGTCCCAGGTGGCTGTCGGCGCCTGCGGAACGGACCTCGGTGCGTCGCATCCACAGCGTGCGGTCCGACTTGGTGGTCACCGCGTCGGACTCGATCGGCTTGGTGAAACTCGGCCAACCCGTTCCACTGTCGTACTTGTCGGTCGAGGAGAACAGGGGCTGCCCCGAGACGACATCGACGTAGATGCCCGGCTCGTGGTTGTCCCAGTACTCGTTGTGGAAGGCCGGCTCGGTGCCATCCTTCTGGGTGACGCGGTACTGCGCGTCGGTGAGGCCTCGGACGGCCTCGTCGGTCTTGCGGTACTCGTTGCTCACATTTCCTCCTGTCGGCGCCGCTGGCTGCGGCGACACCCCTTCCAACAACGGGGTCGCCCGATTTGGTCCCGCCCCGTTTCTGCGATGACATTTGTCAGCACGAATCGATGATTGCGCCCACTACCTCCTACGATGCCGCCCGACGATGCTCGGTGCATGCGAAACAGACATGCCACCAGGTTCGAGGTCGACCTCGAACCCCACACGACGCAGCGGTCGACGATCATCTCCGCGACGGGACTCCGGCGCACCTACGGCAAGGGCAACTCGGCGTTCGAGGCCGTGCGCGGCATCGACATCGACGTCCGCGAGGGAGAGGTCTTCGCCCTCCTCGGCACCAACGGCGCCGGCAAGACGTCGACCTTCGACCTGCTCGAGGGCCTGACCGCACCGACCGCGGGTGACGTCGAGGTGTTCGGGCTCGATCCCCTCCGCGACCGCGCCCTCGTCCGACCGCAGGTCGGCATCATGCTGCAGTCCGGTGGGCTGCCGGCCGAGCTGACCGTCGCCGAGACCCTGCAGATGTGGCGCGGTACGTGCTCACGCCCGACGACGGTCGCCGACGTGCTGGCCAAAGTGGATCTGTCCGATCGCGCGGATGTGCGGGTGGGTTCGCTGTCCGGCGGTGAGAAGCGTCGCGTCGACCTCGCCTGCGCGCTGCTCGGGCAGCCCCGACTGCTCTTCCTCGACGAACCGACCACCGGTCTGGACCCGGAGAGCCGGCGTCAGACATGGAAGTTGTTGTCCGACCTCAAGGCCGACGGCGTCACAATGGTGTTGACGACCCACTACCTCGACGAGGCCGAGGCGCTCGCCGACCGCATCGCGATCATGCACCGTGGTGCGATCTCCCGCTGTGGAACCCTTCGCGAGATCGTCGACGGCCACCCGGCCAGGATCGCGTTCGATCACCCCGGCCTGGTGCTGCCCGAGTTCCCCGACGCGGTCGTCGAGTCCGGTGCGCGGGTCACCATCGCCACCCAGCACCTGCAGGCCCACCTCGACACGCTCCTCACGTGGGCTCGCGACCACCGTGTCGCCTTGCAGGGCCTCGAAGCGCGGGCGGCGTCGCTCGAATCGGTGTTCCTCGACATCGCCGGGGACGCGGACTCCGCCGAACATAACGACAGCCCGGCCACGACGCCGGCCACCCATGCGACCCCGATCGGAGCACACCGATGACCACCACCAGCCCCGGCACCCTCCCCACCGCCGTCGACACCCCTCGCCGTCGGCCGCTCACCGCACTCGCGACCGCGGAGTTCCGCCAGTTCTGCCGCAACAAGGCACTCGTGACGATGGGCACCGTGTTCCCCATCGGGATTCCCCTGGCGACGTTCTTCATCGCGCGCCGCGACGCGGACGTCACCACCGCTCTCGCGGCCACCACGCTCGAGTTGTTCGCCTACGCCGCCCTGTTGTTCGTGCAGTACTACTCCGTGCTGTCGATGATCACGACGCGCCGCGGCGAAGGTGTGCTCAAACGCCTGCGTACCGGTGAGGCGGCCGACTGGCAGATCCTCATGGCCCCGGCCGCGCCGGGCGTCCTGTTGACCGCGGCCGGTGCGGCGATGGTCGCCGGAGTCGTCTACGGATTCGGCGCGCCGGCACCGGTGAACCCGATCCTGATCGCCGTCGCCCTGATCGCCGGAGTCATCCTGTTCTCGGTGCTCGCCCTGGCGACCAGCGCCGTCACGAAGAACGCCGAGGCGGCCCAGATCACGTCGCTGCCGGTGATGGTGCTCGCCACCATCGGGCTCGGATCGATCCGCTCGATCCTCCCCGACGGCCTCGCCACCGTCGCCGGGTGGACACCGTTCGCCGCCGTGTCCGACCTCATCTCGTTGGGGACCACCGGCAAGGCGGTGATGGCGTCGTCGACCGACGCGGCCCTCGACTTCGCGGGCACCTTCGGCGAGATCGCGCAGCCGGTTGCCACACTGGTCCTATGGTCGGTTCTGGCTTTCGCCCTCACCTCGACGAGCTTCCGGTGGGACGATCGCGGGTGACGGCGGTGACGAGCTGGTGGCGCGGACTGTCCGCACCCGAGCGGTTCCGGCTCTACACCCGAGTCACGCTGCAGGCCGCCATCCTCGGCGTCGCGATCATCCTGGCCGTCACCACCGCCCGATCGTGGGCGGTGCCCGGCGTGCTGGCCGCCGGTGCCGCCGCCCTGCTCGCGGTCGAGGCCCAGCCGGGATTCGCCACTCTCGGCCGTGACCGGCGGCGACGATGGATGCTGCCGACGGCCACCACACTCCTGGTGGCCATCTGGGTGGGCTGCGCGGTCGCCGCCAGGGTGATGTCGGCGACCGCCGACGTCGACGCCGCCCGGAGCGCAGGCATCTACGTCGCGATGCTCGCCGCCCTGTCGATCGTCCCGTTCGTCCGGTACTGCTGGTGGATCACCCTCGGTCTCAGCGTTGCGACCGGGGTGGCCTTCGCCGCGGGTCCTCGCGGAATGCTGCAGGTCGCCGGGATCACCTTTGTCGTGGCCGCCTTCCTCGTCGGCACCACCCTGTTGACCCGCTGGGCGCTCACCGTCGTCGACGACCTGGAGCGTGCACGGGTCGTCGAGGCGAAACTGCAGGTGGCCGAGGAACGTCTGCGGTTCTCCCGTGACCTGCACGACGTGGTCGGACGGGGCTTCTCGGCGATCGCGGTGAAAAGCGAACTGGCGTCGACACTTCTGCGGGCCGGTGCCGCCGACCGCGCGGGCACCGAGGTCGACGAGATCAAGACCCTGGCCGTCGAGTCGATGGAACAGATGCGCGCGCTGGTCCGCGGCTACCGCGACATCAATCTCGACGGCGAGGTCGCCGGCGCACGCTCCCTGCTGTCCGCCGCCGGATGCGAGCTCACCGTCGAGGGTGATCCGTCGGCGGTGCCTGCCGAGTTCCACGAGGTCGCCGCCTGGGTGGTCCGTGAGGCGACGACGAACATCGTGAAACACTCGTCGGCGTCATCAGCCACGTTCGCCATGGGCTCGTCCGGAATGACGTTGCGGAACAACAGGGTATCGTCGGATGCGCTCGACAGCCGGGACAGTGCGGCCGACGAGCGGTCCGGTCTCCGTGGTCTGGCCGAGCGGCTTGCTGAGGTAGGTGCTCGACTCGAGCGCTCGTGCACCGCCGACGAATTCGCGCTCGAGGTGAAATGGGAGGACGCATGATCCCGGTGTTGCTCGCCGACGACGAAACCCTCATCCGGGCGGCGATGGCGACGATGCTGGACCTCGAGGAGACGATCGAGGTCGTCGCACATGTCGATTCGGGCGAGGAACTCGTCGACCTGTGGCGCGTCCGCGCCGATGCGGGCGATGGGCTCGCGGTCGCCCTGATCGATCTGCAGATGCCTGGCATCGACGGAATCGACACGGCCACACAGCTACTCGAGATCACCCCCGATGCCGGGATCGTGATCGTGACGAGTCACGGCCGCCCCGGGTACCTCAAACGGGCACTGGCCGCCGGCGTTCGCGGCTTCCTGCCCAAGACCGCCTCGGCCGCCACTCTCGCCGAGGTCATCTCGACGGTGCACGGTGGAAGCCGGTACGTCGACCCCGAACTCGCGGCGGAGGCCATCAGCGCGGGTGAGACGGTACTGACGGCGCGCGAGGCCGATGTCCTGGAGTACGCCCTCGATGGCGCCTCGGTCGACGAGATCGCTGCCCGCGCGCACCTGTCGCCGGGGACGACCCGCAACTACCTGTCGTCGGCGATGGCGAAACTGAACGCATCCAACCGGTACGAGGCCGCACGGAAGGCACGCGAATTCGGTTGGATCTGACTGGTTCTCCGCGGCTGACCTCGGTGATCTGACATTTGTCATCACGGGTCGGCACGGAAAGTCACCGACGATCGATGACTGCGCGTACTACTGGCCGCGGCCCGTGCCCGGCAGTGTCGAAGGCATGGAACAGCACACGAACACCTTGCCCCGGCTGATCAGCATCGACGACTTCTTCGCACCGCCGCGCCGGACCGGCGCGACCATCTCCCCGGATGGCACGCGGATCGCCTTCCTCGCACCGTGGCGTAATCGGCTCAATGTGTGGATCGAGGACCTCGACCCCGACGAGAACGGTGTCATGGCCGACGCCCGGTGCGTCACCGCCGACGACACGCGCAGCGTGCTCAGCTACCAGTGGACCGACGACCCGCGTTGGTTGCTCTACCTGCAGGACTCCGGCGGCGACGAGAACTGGCACGTCTTCCGTGTCGATCTCGACGATCCGGATGCCGCCGCCGTCGACCTCACCCCGTATCCGGGTGCCCGTGCCCTCGCCCTCGAGCGGGCGAGGGGGCGCGCCGGGATCATGACGGTCCTGTTGAACGCCCGTGACCGCGCACAGTTTGATCTGTACGAGATCGATGTCTCCTCAGGCGAACTGACGATAGTCGCCGAGAGCCCCGGGGTGGGGTCGGCCTGGATTCCGGGCCGCGACGGCGAATTGTTCTGCTCCTCGATCACCGCCGACGGCGACTACGAGTTCGCGCGGCGTGATCCGGCGACGGGCGACCTGCGCACGGTCATCACGCTCGACGGCGACGATCATCCGCTCGGGGTGTCCCTGGCGACCATCACCCCCGACGGCACCGGCGTGTGGATCGGCTCCAAGCGCGACCGCGACCTCACCGCCGTGGTCCACGCCGACCTGACGACCGGCGCCGAGACCGAGGTCGACCACCATCCCACCCTCGAACTGGATGCCGACCGTCGTGCGGTGGCGCAGATGTCGTCACCGCTGATCCACGACCGCGCCACCGGCGAACTGCTCGGCGCACGCTATCTCGGTGAGCGGCAGGTCATCCACGCCCTCGACGATCACTTCGCCGAGATCCTGGAACGGTTGGAGTCGTTGTCGGACGGCGACATCGGCGAGATCTCGTCCGACGAGAGCGGAACACGCTGGGTCGTCAGCTTCGCCCACGATCGTGAGCCCGGGGTGACATGGCTGTACGACCATGCGACCGGAGAGAGTCGCGAACTGTTCCGGCCGTTCGGGCACCTGGACCCGGAGAAGTTGGCGCCGATGACGGCGGTGACCGTCACCGCCCGTGACGGACTCACCCTGCCCTCCTATCTGACACTGCCCGTCGGGGAGGAGCCACGAGATCTCCCGATGGTGCTGCTGGTCCACGGCGGCCCGTGGTACCGCGACTCGTGGGGATACCAGCCCCTGGTGCAGATGCTCGCCAATCGCGGATATGCGGTGCTGCAAACCAACTTTCGTGGCTCGACCGGATACGGCAAGGCACACACCGACGCGGCCGTCGGCGAGTTCGCCGCCGCCATGCACGACGACCTCCTCGACGCCGTCGACTGGGCTGTCACGCAGGGCTACGCCGACCGTGACCGGGTCGCGATCATGGGCGGGAGCTACGGCGGCTACGCCACGCTGGTCGGGGCGGCTTTCACTCCCGAGGTGTTCGCCGCGGCCGTCGACTACGTCGGTATCTCCGATCTGGAGAACTTCATGCGGACCCAGCCGGCGTTCATCGGCTCCGGCATCGTCAACAGCTGGTACCGGTACGTCGGCGATCCGGACGTCGACGACCAAGCCGCCGACATGCGCGCACGCTCCCCGATCAGCCGGGTCGACGACATCACCCGGCCACTCATGATCGCCCAGGGCGCCAACGACGCCCGCGTGGTCCAGGCCGAATCCGACACCATCGTCGCCGCCCTGCGTGACCGTGGGGTGGACGTCGACTACCTCGTCTTCGACGACGAGGGGCACGGATTCGTCAACCCCGAGAACCAGATCACCTTCTACCGCACCGTCGAGCGCTTCCTCGCTCGCCACCTGGGAGGACGGACAGCATGATCGATCAGAAACGACGCGACGACAACAAGCCGGACACCGGCCAACTGCTCCTCGACCAACTCGGCGGCACCTCCGGGATGATCTACACGGCCATCCCCGTCGTTGTTTTCGTCATCGCCAACAGTATTGCGCCGCTGCCGATCACGATCGGTGTGGCCATCGCCGTCGCCATCGCGATCGCAGTGCTGCGCGTGGTCCGTGGCGAACAGCTGATGGCCGCACTCGGTGGCGTGTTCGGAGTGGTCGCCGCGGGCGCCGTGGCCGGCGCGACAGGGTCGGCCGACGGCTACTTCCTCATCGGCATCTGGGCGAGTCTCGCCGGAGCCGTCATCACCGGCGCCTCCCTGATCGCCCGACGGCCCGTGACCGGACTCCTGTGGAATGCCATGCACGGCAACAGGCATCGGTGGCATCAGGATCGTCCGGTGCGCCGCGCCCACGACATCGCGACGCTGACGCTGACCGTGCTGTTCACCGCCCGGTTCATCGTGCAGGACCAGCTCTACGACGCGGACGCGACCGGCTGGCTCGGGGTATCGCGAATCGGCATGGGATTCCCGCTGTTGGCACTGGCACTCGTGGTGGTGGTGTGGGCGTTCCGCCGGTCCACGCGACGACTGGCCGAGGACGACGACGGTCAGGGCGACGCGGCAGGCCCCGCTCAGACCGCCGACTGAATCCGTTCGACGACACGCAGAGTGGCCAGCGTCCGCGCATGGTCGGCCGACGTGTCACCCGCGGTGTCCACGAGGTCCGCAAACCGGCGGACCTCGTGGACCATGTTGTTCGACCGCCCGTCGAAGGTGTGGTCACTCACGGTGCCGTCGAGCAGGCTCACCCGCGCCGACGTCGGCTGCGCGACATGCTCGAAGGTGAGCGTGCCGAGTTCACCCTGGATCTCGTTGACCCGATCCGACGCGGTGATCTTCGAGTACGACAGATCGACGACGAATCCGCCCGCGTAGACGGCGAGCGCGGCGCCCGCACCGTCGGCGCCGCCGGGGATCGGGATCGACCACGCGACAACCCGCTCGGGCTCACCGAACAGTGCAACCATCGCCGCCACCGTGTAGACCCCGAGGTCGAGCAGGGCGCCACCCGCCATCGCCGGGTCGAAGATGTTGACCCGCTCCCCCGCGAGCACCTTGTCGTAGCGGGCCGACCGCTGGCAGTACGCCAACGACGCACGTCGCAGGGTGCCCAGTTGCGGAAGGAGTCCGGCGAGGTCGGCCATCCCGGGGTCATAGCAGTTGCGCATCGCCTCGAGCAGGATCACACCGGCCGATGTCGCGGCACCGGCGAGATCGACGAACTCCGCGCTCGTCGGTACCGCAGGCTTCTCCACGAGTACGTGTTTGCCCGCATCGATCGCCCCCCGCACCTGCTCGCCATGAGCACCGTTCGGCGAGGCGATGTACACGGCATCGATGTCAGGCGACGACAGGAGCGCATCGAGATCCGACGCGGACGACTCGAGTCCCGTCTCGGCGGCGAAGTCCGCCGCCCGGCCCGCATCCCGCGAGTATGCCGTCGTCACGGCGACGATCGGCACGGCGGCGGCGGCATCGAGGAACGAGCGGGTGATCGTGCTGGTACCGATGGTCGCCATGCGGATCATGACGACCATTCTGCCCGCCCAAGTGGGCAAGCGTGAACGGTACGGTGAGGCATGACCGCATCGACATGGGGCCCGATCACCCAGACAGCGTGGGTGGTCGAGGAGATCGAGGCAACCGAGCGCTTGCTGTCGCAGCTGTGCGGCGCAGGCGAATGGACCCGGATGCCCGACATCGAATTCGGCGACAACTGCACCGTTCGCGGCCGACCTGCCGACTTCACCGCGCACATCTCACTGTCCTACATCGGCGAGATGCAGCTCGAGTTGATCCAGCCGCGACGCGGCGAGAGCATCTACACCGAGTTCCTTCGCACCGCGGGTCCGGGCATCCACCACATCTGTTTCGAGCCGCAGAATTTCGACGACGCAGTATCCGATGCCGCACGCTCCGGGGTCGAGGTGATCCAGAGCGGAGACATGGGTGGCGCGATGCGATTCGCCTACCTCGACGCCGGGCAGGCAGGGGTTCCCTGCATCGAACTCGCCGAGATCGGGCCCGACATGCGGGCCTTCTACCGCCATGTCAAGGATCGGTCGACGGGCTCGTCACCGTCACGGTGACGTGTTCCCGCCCAGCCGCGTGACCACACCCCGATCCCCATCCACCCGCACCCGATCGCCGGTCTCGAGCACTTGAGTGGCCACCAGAGTATTGACGACGCAGGGCAACCCGTACTCGCGCGCCACCACAGCGCCGTGTGACACCGAACTGCCGATATCGGTGACCAGCGCGGCGATCACGGTGAAGTACGGCGTCCACCCCACGTCGGTGATCGGGGCGACCAGGATCTCGCCGCTCTGCAGCTCACGCGCATCGACAATCGACTTCGCGACGCGCACCACTCCCTCAACCGTTCCCCGGCCGGCGGCCCGACCGACGATCGCATCCCCGGTGTCACCTCGCTGTGGCGGTGTGACGAGCGGGGACGGCCGCCCAACCGAGACGTCGTCGAACTCGAGGGAGTCCTGGAATGCCAGCGCCTCTCGACGTTTCACAGCGTCCCGCACGAGCCCGACGACATCGTCGCCACCGACCACGCGGTGCAGTTCCGTACGGTCGAAGAAGAAGACCAGATCGGCGTCGGGCAGCCGTCCCGACCCGGCCAGCACCTCACCCAGGTGGCGGTAACCCAGCTTGAGGCGATGTGCCATCAGCGCCATCTTCGATTTCGTGTGCTCACGCCCTCGAGCGCCACTCTGCGCCCACCGGGCGAGAAGTCGGACAGTCGATGACCGGGGTACCGCCTGCTCGGCGCTGCTGCGCGCAGTGTCGACCGGATCGAGTGCTGACCGCACCATGACCTGCATCATCGCACCCAGACCGCCAGGGTCTTCGGCCCAGGAGGGGTCACGCATGCACAGCTCGCGGTAGCCGCGATGTCCGTGACGACCCAAGAACTGCCGCAACGCGATACCGCCCGCGCCATCAGCGGCGCGCAACTCGGTGACCGCGTCCTCAGGTGAGGCCGACAGGAACTTCTCGGTGGCCGCGGCATCGGCGGCGATAGTGTGCACCACCGCGTCGAGTTCGGAGAGCATGAGCGCGCTCTCGACGTCGGTGGCACCGGCCATGAGCCGACTCGCCTCGGCCCGGCCATCGTCTTCGCCACGTCCGTCCTTGATCGCCTGCCGCATCAGCACGCTTTCGAGAACATTCGCCGCGACCGCTGCGCGGGATGACGACCGCACATGCGTCAGGGTGATGTCGCAGTACTCCTCGACGCCGGATTCCAGCTGCTGCAGGACAACTCGTGGGTCGTCGCCTGCCGGTATGCGGAAAGCGGCGATCTGCTCGTCCATGCGGCGGATCGCCGGCCCGGCAGACAGTGCGTGCGTGCTGAGCCGGATCGTGTTGACGAGCTTGCGGGTGATCGGTTGCGGCGGCTTGGGTTTCAGCTCGTCGATCACCCGGCCGCAGATCGACGTGGAGAACTGTTCCAGGGAGTTGCCCAAGATACCGGAACTCAGCGCCGTACCCTCGGTCAGGTTGAGGAACATGTGCCCGTAGAAGTAACCGACCTGGAGCCACGGCCGCTCGTAGCTCTCCTGTGCCCGCGCGACCACTTGGATGGCCTGCATCGCGTAGTCGATGGCGTAGCCGGACACCGACGCGGTCAGCGGACAGAATGCGCCCGGCATCATCTCGCCGATGTTGCAGCGCGTGTACACGTGATCGGCACCTGCAAGCGGCGAGTCCATCTCGTTGAGATCGGCGGCCAGAGTGGTGATCGGCCGCGCCTGCAGCCACCACAGCTTCCCGGATCGGTCGATCGCCCATTCGAGATCCATCGGCCTGCCCCAATGCTGAGCAGCGCGTAGGGAATCGGCACGGATCTCCGCGATCTCGTCCGGGGACACGACCGGCAATGTACCCGTCTCGCTGATGACCGGTGCGCCGGCTGCGTCCAGGACGATGTGGTCGGGCGAGGCCGTACCGTCGACGAGCGCTTCGCCGAGGCCTGCGACGGCGTCGATCACCATGAGATCGCGCCGGCCGGTCGTCGGGTCCGCGGTGAACACCACCCCGGCAGCGCGAGCGTCGACCATCTGCTGGACCACCAGATGCATGGTGGCGCCAGGCTGTCCGCGGTAGGACGAGGCCCGTCGGGAATGCACGGAGGCGGCACACGTGCGCACCGCCACGGCGAAGTCGTCGACGGACTCGACGCCCAGCACCGTGTCGTACTGCCCGGCGAAGGACTGGTCGTCACCGTCCTCCCCGACCGCCGAGGACCGGACTGCGACGGGAGCCGTTCCGGCTGCCGACATCCGGGCGAAGCGTTCGGTCACCTCGTCGAGGGAGCCCGGTGCGGAAGCGTCGGCGATGACGAATCCGCCGGGCACCGACAGCCCGATACGCCGCAGTTCCGCGAGTCCGGCTGCCTTGCCGCCGAAGCGGTCGTCGGTGATGTCGTCGATGTCGATCGTTGTCGGCGCCATGTCGATCACCGCAACGCGTCCACGATCTCGGCGAGTGCGTCGACGGCGATCGGGCCCGGCTGGTACAGGCAGATCCGCTCCGACACACCGTCGACCCGGTCACGTATGTGCGCGGCCACCTGCGCCGGGGTACCGCACGCGGCAATGGTGTGCAGTATCTCGTCGTCGATCAATGTGGCCATCTCCTGCCAGCGACCCTGCTTGGACATCGTGTTGAGTTCCGGCTGCAGGTCGCCCCAGCCGTGGGCGTCGAGCACCGGCCGGTATGCGGGGGTGGAGCCGTAGAACGCCAACAGCATCCGGGTCGAGGCATGGTCGTCGCCGACCGACACGATGATCTCGGGAACCACTTCGAAGTCGTCCTCGCTCCGACCGGCGGCAGCGAGCCCGTCACGGACTCCCGGCATCGTCGCCTCGTGCAGGAATCGCTTCGTCCCGAACGGCATCACCAGCAGACCGTCGGCCACCTCCGCGGTGGCCGTGGTCATCCGCGGGCCCAGCGCACCGAGATAGATCGGCGGCGGACCGTAGGGGTTGGGTCCGGGCACAAAGGTCGGCGTCATCAGGGTGTGTCGGTAGTACTCGCCTCGGAAGTCCAGGCGTGCACCGTCGTTCCACGTCGCGAAGATCGCACGCAGTGCCCCGACCATCTCCTTCATCCTGGCGACCGGGTGGTCGAACTCGACGCCGTAGCGCTTCTCGATCTGTGCGCGCACCTGCGTGCCCAGCCCCAGGATGAAACGCCCCTCGGACAGCAGCTGCAGGTCGTTGGCCTGGTGTGCGAGCTGGATGGGGTTGCGGGGGAATGCGATCGCGACGTTGGACATCACGTCGAGGCCCTTGACCGCCGATGCCGACACCAGCGGCGTGAAGACGTCGTGCGGGCCTTCGAACGTGAACACACCGGACGCCCCGGCCTCTTTGAGGACCTCTGCGCGGTTGACTGCATCGGTGGGATCGAACAGCGCTGTCATGATCTTCACGGCCGCTGCCCCTGATCCGCCACGTCTGTCCAGTCGAAGAATCCCGACGGATGGTGCGGGCCGATGACACCGTGCTCGAACAAGCCTGCACCCTCACAGGAACTACCGTCGGCCTCGATACACACAGCTGTGGCCACGTGGTCGATGAGGCTGAACGGCGCTCGCGCCATCACGTCCGGATCCGTCAGGTCGAAGCTGACACGCTCGGCGAACGGCCCTTCCTTCCACGTGCCGTGTGCCCATGACGAGTCACCGCCGTATCCTGACCCGAATGCGATGGGCGCGAACAGCTTCGACTCGACGTCGAGTCGAAGCCGATCCCCCGCACGGTTCATGAACTCGACATGGGCACCATGGGGAATCCTTGTTCCGGGCGTGTAGTGGATGGTGACGCGCACTCCGTCGAGCTGTTCGATTCTGCCGTCGCGCCAGCGGCGTGTGCAGTCGTAGAGACTCCGGTGGCCATCGGGATCCTCTTGCAGGATCAAGAACAGTTGGTAGTCGCCGAAGGCCAGCGGCAGATAGATCCACCACATGCCACGGAACGCGGCGTCGGGCCGGCCCGATGGTTCTGCTTCACCGATCGGTCGGATACCCCAGGACCGGTCGCGACTGGCCACGCTGGAGTCATGGTCGACCGCCAACCGCTCGCCGTCGACGTCGATCCAGCCCTCCCACGTGCCGACCTGCGCAAAGCGGCACGCCTGCAACGTCACCCGTCGCTCGGTCAACATCTCGTGCGGGCGCTCCAGAGCGGCCGGGAATAGCCCCCGCCAGGTCAGATCCGCCGAGATGCCCTCGGTCTCCGCCAAGGTCAGATGCATCTCCTGCAGTGGCTCGACAACATCGAGACGGTAGCCGTTGACGTTCTGGTGCAGACGGTCGTCATCGATGGCGTCGCTGAGGTGTACCGCGGTCTGCGTGTCGCCACGCCGGACGACGAAGTAGGCGTCCTTGACACCCAGGCGCGGGTAGTAGCCGATTCCCGTCAGCGCCATGAACCGGCCGTCGCGGTCGAGCACGTTGAAGTACGACCGATCGTAGAAATTCCGATCGGACGTGGCCGGCCATGAGATCGGCGCCGGTGTCTGGTGAATCGGGTACTCGTCGAGTGGGCTCAGTTGCACTGACTCTCCCTATAAATACGATGCATCCTGTATTGGAACTATGCTGTGGTCATGACAGCAGAAAGATCCGGCGAAGGCAAGAGGTCTGCACCGTCGCCCGGCCGGCCCCGCGACGGCCGGATCGATGCCGCGATCATCACGGCCACCCGCGAGCTGATCCTCGAGACCGGATACTCCGCGTTGTCGTTGTCGGCGATCGCCGCGCGCGCCGGAACCACCACGGCCGCCATCTACCGGCGATGGGCCGGCAAGGCCCAACTCGTGCACGAGGCGGTGCTGTCCGCCGAAGAGATCCCCGCGTCGGATGGTTCCGGCGACATCCACACCGACATCCGGGCATTGGTCGAGACAGTCCGCGAGATGTTCGACACCCCGGAAGTTCGGATGGCGTTGCCCGGCCTGATCGCCGACACCGTTGCCGATCCCCAGGTGCACAGCATGATGATCACCCGACTGGCAGGCAATCTGGCCACTTTCGAATCCCGATTCGGCCAGGAGCGCCGCGATGACGACCAGTTGCCCATGCTCGCCGAGGTCGTCGCGGGTACCGCGATCTTCCGCATCCTCATCCGCCGCGACGCCGCCCTCGACGACGCCTGGGTGAACGAGATGACCGAACTGATCACCGAACGCTGGCCGTCCGGTCGGACGCTCTAGTACTACTTCCCACGGCGTTCCGCGGAACGCTCACGCCGCGATCGGCGTGGTGCGCTCGATGGCTTTGAGCGCCCCGATCGCGTAGAGGACCTCGGTGGTGTATCCGACGTCGAGGCGCCCACCGCCGACCGGCATGGTGGCGCCGACGGCGATGCGAGAGTCGGGGGTCCAGCCGGCGGGCGCAACGAGGGTGGGCGCGCGTTCGATCACCGATCCACTCTGGCGGTGAAAGGTGAACTGTTGCCCACCTTTCGCGGTGATGGTGAACTCGCCGCGATGTAATGCGCGATGGTGGGTGCCGCACAACAAGATCAGATTGTCCGGTTCGGTGGGGCCGCCGTCGGCCCACGACCGCACGTGATGGACGTGCAGGTGGCGGGTGCGTCCACAAGCCGGGTGCCGGCAGCATCGGTCACGCTGGGTCACGATCCGGATCAATGCGGCGGTCGGCGTCCGACGTTTGTGACCCCAGTTGAGAACGGCGCCGCGGCGGGTGGTGTGTACTTCGCGGACCGCCGCCCCGCAGCGCGCTTCATCGACCTCCACGTCGAACAACGCGGGCCCGTCATCGAGATGATCATCGGCATGGTCGCCATCGCCGTCGGCGATGTCCTGGCCGCGGGTGTGCACGAGGATCTCCGCACCGGGCGCGATCTCGGGGATGTCGACGACGCCATGGAGGGTGTCGGCCATCGCGATCATCGCTGGGGCGATGTCGGCGGGCACATGGCGCCACAGATCTCGCTGCCGGCGTTTGACCTCCGCAGGCCCGAGGTCCTCGGCGTCGGCGGTGGCGGTCTCGTCGCGTTCGAGCGCGTTCCGCGGAACGTCACGATCGTCTTCGGTGCGGGTCCGCTCGTACTCGGCCCGCACAGCACCCGCCAGAAACCTCGCACCATCGAGGGGGTTGAGCCGCAGGTTCACCGACAGCGAGCCATCATCGTTCCATCGCCATCGGCCCGACGACACGATCACACCGGATTCCTGTTCTTCGGCGCCGCGATCGATGTGCCGCATCGACCGCACCAGCGCATCCACCTGTGCCGCGGTCGCACTCAGCGCCACGTTCAGCAATTCCTGCTCACGCTCCGGGGTGGCCACCCGCGTCAGTGCCCGCACCTTCGAATACGTGACCCGCCCGTCGGCGAACGACTGTGAGATCAGCGGGAGTTCGGTCAACGCGTGAGCAATCCGCAGATGGTCTTGCGCGGTCCGCAACGACAACCCCGTCCGCCACGACAGCCAATGCGCACACGACATCACCCCCTCACCACTCCACGCGTGACGATTGTCGAACTCCACCAGCAACCCCATGAACCGCGCCGTCAGCGCCGCCATCTGTCCGGCATACCCGACCACCCGCTCGCGCAACTGACCATCCGACAACTCGCCGACCGGAGTCACGTCAAAGATGTTGGGCGACCGGGGCTCCGCCTCGGGCACAAACGGATCCATGGGAACGACAACGGCCATGACAACCCCCGACAGGTCGAGCTGAATCGAATTGCCTCAACATATCGGTGACCACCGACAACACCGGCGTTCCGCGGAACGGCGCGGACCCCTGACGGGTCCAGATCGATCCGGAAACCAGGAGGCGCTGGATTCGGTACTGCGGCACCAGCCGGCGCTCATCCTCGAGTGACGGCGCGATCTTCGGTGTCGATGTGTTCCTGACTCGCCGCCCACGATGCGAGCAGCTTCAGCCCGTCGGCGGTGGGCGTGCCGGCGGCCGCGGTGTAGATGTTCAGGTACAACCCGGGCTCGGAGGGCAGTTCCATCCCCTCGAAGTCGAGGTCGAGCTGACCGACCACCGGGTGGCGGAGCCGCTTACGGCCGCTGCGATGGAACCGGACGTCTTGGGAGGCCCAACGTTGGCGGAACAGCTCACTGCGCGTGGACAATTCACCGACGAGCTGGATGAGGGCCTTGTCGTTCGGGTTCCGACCCGCCTCGAGCCGGAGCATCGCGGCGGCATCCCTGGCGATCTTGTCGTAGTCGACGAAGAACTCCTCGGCCTCCTCCGGATGCAGGTAGACGAACCGGGTGGTGTTCGCAGGCCGTCGAGGATCGGCGAGCACCGGCGAATAGAGTGCCCGCGCAAGTTGATTCATCGCGACGATGTCGTGACGTCCGTTGCGCACCCAGGCCGGCGCGTCGGAGATGGCGTCGAGTACCTGCTGAATGGCCGGGCGAACGGTGGAGGCGGGAGTCCGCGCACGACGCGTCCCCGCACCGGTCTGCGACTGCCGGGCAAGTGCATAGAGATGATCACGTTCGGCTTCGTCGAGCTGCAGGGCGTCGGCGAGCGAGGCGAGCACGCTGTCCGACGCCCCGGCGAGGCTGCCGCGCTCCATTCGCACGTAGTAGTCGACCGAGACCCCCGCGAGCAGTGCGACCTCCTCGCGACGCAGACCCTTGACGCGACGGTTACTGCCGTACGCGGGCAATCCCGCCTGGTCGGGGGTGATGCGCGCGCGTCGCGAGCTCAAGAACTCGCGGATCTGAGTGCGCAGGTCGGTGGTACCCATGGGCTCCAGGGTAGGCAGGATGCCGCAGGCCAGGGAGGTACTGACAGTACCCGGAACGATGGTGACTCCCCCGGCGCGTGGAATCGCGGTGGACTGGACGCCATGAAAGCGACCTACATGTACGGCGCAGGCGATGTCCGTGTGATCGACGTCCCTGATCCGACCCTTCGACTTCCGACCGATGCCCTGGTCAGGGTGGTGCGCGCCTGCGTCTGCGGCAGCGACCTGCACCCGTACCACTCCATGCCCGACACCCCCGCCGGCTCGCCGATGGGCCACGAGTTCATCGGCGTCGTCGAGGCCATCGGCGCCGAGGTCACCACCGTCAGCGTGGGTGACTTCGTCATCTCACCGTTCGTCGTATCGTGCGGCACCTGCGAGTTCTGCCGGGCAGGCCTGCAGACGTCGTGCCTGCGTGGCGGATTCTGGAGCGACGACACCATCGGCACTGGCGGAGCGCAGGCCGAAGCTGTTCGGGTCCCACTCGCCGACGGCACCCTGGTGACGGCCCCGGTGGACGAGAACTCCGACGACGGCTTGCTTGCCTCGCTGCTCACCCTCTCCGACGTGTACGGCACCGGTTGGCATGCCGCCGTGCGCGGTGGCGTCACCAGCGGAAGTTCGGTCACCGTGATCGGCGACGGAGCCGTCGGCCTGCTGGCCGTTCTCTCCGCGCGGCAACTCGGTGCCGAGCAGATCATCCTGATGGGCCGTCACCAGGCCCGCACCGATCTCGGACGAGAGTTCGGCGCCACCGACGTGGTCGCAGCACGTGGCGACGAGGGAATGGCGCAGGTCCGCGACCTGACCGGCGGTCTGGGCAGCCAGGTCGTCCTGGAGGCGGTCGGACATCGTCCCGCCTACGATCAGGCCGTCGGCGTGGTCCGTGCCGGTGGTGTCATCAGCCGGGTCGGCGTCCCTCAGTACGACGACGCGCCGGTCGGCTTCGGCTCGCTGTTCGGCCCCAACGTCACGCTCACCGGCGGCCCCGCACCGGTGAGGGCCTACATCGATCAGCTCCTCCCCCAGGTGCTCGACGGCAGCGTCGTGCCGGGCAAGGTGTTCGACCGGACCATGTCACTCGCCGAGACTCCCAAGGCGTACACCGCGATGGATGCCCGCGAGGCACTCAAGGTGGCCGTGCGGCCCTGACCGTCAGTCCTGCGGGTCGAGTCGAAACGTCTCGCCCGGTCCGTGCGGGGCGACGACCGTACCGACGATCTTCGGGCCGTAACGGTCGTATTTGAGGTGGTACGCGGCGTCCAGGGTCGGATGCACGTCATCATCCGGTTCCTCGAACGCCACGTCCTTCTCGACGCCGCCCGCCCGGATCCGGCCGCGACCACCGGCAAGCGCGCGGCGGAACCAGCCGTTGTCCCGCCCGTATGCCGAGCGGATGAAGATGTGGTCGCCCGAGCGCACCGCCCAAATCGTGACGAACGGCCGCAGCGTGCCATCCGACCGATACGAAGACACCTGCAATTCGTCGGCGTCGCTGATCCGGTTGAGTTCGTCATCGGTCCACGTCATCGTCGACTGTCCTTCCGTGGGGTGTCTCACCACGGTAAGCGCAGACCGCGCGTGGTGGGAGGTACTCGCAGTACCTGGTACGACGAACACTCCTTCGTGCGGTGCCGTCGGCGTAGCGTGAAGATATGGCCATACCGCAGATCGAACTCAACAATGGAATCCACATCCCGGCTTTGGGTTTCGGGGTGTACCAGACACCACCCGACGAGACGGCGACCGCCGTGGAGACGGCGCTGTCCACCGGCTATCGCCATATCGACACCGCTGCTGCATATCTCAACGAATCCGGAGTCGGCGAGGCGATCCGCCGGTCCGGCATCGACCGTGCCGAGCTCTTCATCGAGACCAAGATCTGGATCACCGACTACGGCTACGACGCCACGCTGCACGCCTTCGACAAGGCGGCGGGCAAACTCGGCGTCGAGCAGATCGACCTCCTCATCCTGCACCAGGCGCTCCCCGGCGAATTCGATCTCACCACCGACGCATACAAGGCGCTCGAACGCCTGCTGGCCGACGGAAAGGTCAAGGCCATCGGCGTCAGCAACTTCATGCCCGACCACCTCGCACGACTTCTCGACGCGACATCGGTGGTCCCGGCGGTCAACCAGATCGAGGTCCACCCCTACTTTCGGCAGTCCGCCCTCCTCGATGTCGATGCCGAGCACGGCATCGTGTCGCAGGCGTGGTCGCCGATCGGCGGGATCACCTTCTACCGGGACGGGTCGCACGGCTCAACGCTCGAGGACCCGACACTGCAGAAGATCGCCGCCACCCATGACAAGACCACCGCACAAGTGATGCTGCGCTGGCACATCCAGCAGGGCCGGCAGGTGATCCCGAAATCGGTGACACCGTCGCGGATCGCGGAGAACTTCGATGTCTTCGACTTCGAGCTCACCGACGACGAACTCGCCTCCATCGACGCACTCGACACCGGCGTACGTGGTGGCCCGGAGCCGCAGGTCATCACGCGTGAGAAGTTCGGCCTGACCATCCCCGAAGCGTGAGGACAACCATGGATATCGACCAACGGAAACCCACCACCAAGAACCCGCCCGAACAATTCACCGGCGATGTCTGGCTCGATCCCATCGCATTTCCGCGCGAGTCCGGTCAGCAGATGGTCGTAGCGAAGGTGCGCTTCGCCCCGGGCGCTCGCACCGCCTGGCACTCGCACGCCCGGGGTCAGACCCTGCACATCACCCAGGGTGTGGCGTGGGTGCAGTCCCGTGGCGGGGCCAAGGTCGAAGCCTACCCCGGTCAGACGCTGTATTGCCCTCCCGGCGAGGAACATTGGCACGGCGCGAGCACCGACTCCTTCATGGAACACCTGGCGATGCTGGACAATGCCGACGATCCGGCGACCACCACGACGTGGCTCGAACATGTCGCGGAGGAGGAGTACCTCGCCTGACGCGGCACGTCGCGACGATCGCTCAGCTATCACCCAGCCGAATGCGTAACACAACTCTCATTCCCGAGGAGCACGATGAAATACCGTCCGCTGGGGCGCACCGGCGTCCAGGTCAGTCCGCTTTGCCTGGGGGCAATGATGTTCGGCCCCTGGGGAAACCAAGACAAGGCCGATTCCATCCGAATCATCCACGCCGCACTCGATTCCGGCATCAATATCGTGGACACCGCCGATGTGTATTCGGGAGGCGAGTCAGAGGAGGTCGTCGGTGAGGCCCTCAGAGGCAGACGTGACGACGTGTTTCTCGCGACGAAGTTCTTCATGCCCATGGGTGACGACCCGAACAGCGCAGGCGGATCGCGGCGGTGGATCATTCGGGCGGTGGAGAACTCGCTGAGGCGACTCGGTACCGACCATCTCGATCTCTACCAGGTCCACCGACCGAGTGCCGATACTGACGTCGAAGAGACGCTCGGCGCGCTCACCGACCTGGTCCGCCAGGGCAAGGTTCGCTATATCGGCTCGTCGTCGTTCGCGGCGTCGCAGATCGTCGAAGCGCAATGGGCGGCCAAGGAGAATCTGTACTCCCGCTTTGTCACTGAGCAGCCACCGTATTCGATCCTCGTTCGCGGCATAGAAGAGGATGTGCTCCCCACGGTTCAGCGGCACCGGATGGGCACACTGACCTACAGCCCCCTCGCCGGCGGTTGGCTGTCCGGCCGCTGGCGCAAAGACGCCGCATCAAGTCCGACATCGAGTGCGCGACCGAGTGCTCGTTTCGACATGTCGAGTCCGGAGAACCAGCGCAAGCTCGAGATCGTCGAGGAACTTGCCCTTCTCGCCGAGCAGTCGGGACTGACACTCATCGATATGGCCATCGCCTTTGTCATCAATCATCCCGGTGTCACCTGTGCGATCGTGGGCCCCCGCACCATGGAACAACTCGCGTCGTACTTGCCCGCGGCATCGGTGTCACTCACGACAGACGTTCTGGACCGGATCGATGAAATCGTCGCTCCGGGCGTCACCATCAATCCCGACGACAACAGTTACGGCGCTCACGAGCTGAGCGCCAGCGCGCGTCGTCGCTGAAGGCCCCATTCCTCCAACCTCTCGAAAGGAAGCACCGGTGTCGTCCTCCGAGCACAGTTCTCCAGTCGCCGTCATCACCGGAGCGTCGTCGGGCATCGGCGCCGCCGCCGCGCGATCCCTGTATCCCGCCGGATATCGAGTTGCGTTGTTGGCGCGTCGCCTCGACCGCATCACCAGCCTCGCCGACGAGCTGGGTGACGGTGCGATCGCCATCGAAGCCGATGTCACCGATCGCGACGGGCTCGTCGCCGCAGCAGAACGCGTGAAAGCCGAACTCGGCGGTGCCGATGTGTTGATCAACAACGCCGGCGTCATGTTGCTGGGTCCGTTCTCCGCCGACCAGCGCGACGACTACCGCAACATGATCCAGGTCAATCTGATGGGCGCGATCACCACCACCGAGGTGTTCCTCGACCAGCTCAAAGACGGGGGCGGCGACATCGTCAACCTCTCCTCGGTCGCCGGACGTACCGCACGCTCCGGTAACGGCGTGTACGCCGCGACCAAATGGGGCATCAACGGCTGGTCGGAATCGTTGCGTCAGGAACTGCTCCCCGACGTCCGGGTCACCCTGATCGAGCCGGGCGTGGTCGACACCGAATTGCCGACCCACATCACCCACGAGGGGACGCGCGAAGGCGTCCAGAAGATGTACGACGCCGCGACCGTCAAGCCCGAAGAGGTCGCCGAGATCATCACCTTCGCCCTCACCCGACCTCGACATCTCGTCATCAACGAGATCCTTCTGCGTCCCGCAGACCAGTTGGGATAGTGGAGATCAGATCGCAGGAAAGGGGAACTCGATGACCACATGGCTCATCACCGGTTGCTCGTCCGGCCTCGGGCGAGCACTTGCCGACGCCGTGCTCGAGCACGGCGACAACGCCGTCGTCACCGCACGCGACGTCGCGAAGGTTCAGGATCTTGTCGACCGCCATCCGGACACCGCCCTGGCGGTCGCCCTCGACGTCACCGACAGCTCACAGGTCACGGCCGCGGTCGGCGCTGCCGACGAACGTTTCGGCGGCGTCGACGTCCTCGTCAACAACGCGGGCTACGGCTATCGCGCCGCCGTCGAGGAGGGTGAAGACGAGCCGGTTCAGCGCCTGTTCGACACTCATGTGTTCGGGACGGCGCGAACGGTCAAAGCCGTGCTGCCCGGAATGCGGGCGCGCCGCGCCGGCACCATCATCAACATCTCGTCGATCGGTGCCCGGATGTCCCCGGCGGGCTCTGGGTACTACTCGGCGGTCAAGGCGGCAATCGAGGCGTTGACCTTGTCACTGCGCAGAGAGGTTGCTCCGCTGGGTATTCGAGCGATCGTCGTCGAACCCGGAGCTTTCCGAACCGATTTCGCCGGCCGATCACTGACCCAGTCGGCCGACGCCATTGCCGACTACGCCGACACCGCAGGCAAACGGCGAATCGAGAACGACACCGTGCACGGCACCCAACCGGGCGACCCGACCAAGGCGGCCGCCGCACTCATCACAGTTGCCGAATCTGCCGATCCGCCGTACTTCCTGCCGCTCGGCAGCGACGCGGCGGCGGCCGTTCGCGGCTCGCTCGACGCGTTGGCCGTCGACATCGAGAATTGGGATGAGCTGACCCGGAGTACGGACTTCGCGGGATGACGACGCCGGCATTCGCCGACGCCGTGTTGGTGGAGCGTTCGGGTACAACGCATCCGCTCACCGACCGCCGATGGCGCGGCGACGATGGCGCACCGCTGACGGTGAGCCCGATCATCGGACTGACCCCGAACGAGATCGACGCCGCCGAGCGATCACTGTGGCGTTACCGTGCAGTTCTGCCCGTCGACCCCAGCGTCCGGGTCAGTCTGGGTGAGGGCTGGACGCCACTCGTTTCCCTCCCGTGGGGTCACGGCGACATCCGGTTCAAGCTCGAATGGTTCAATCCCACCTCGAGTTTCAAGGACCGAGGGGTGTCGGTGATGATGTCGCACCTGCACAGCCAGGGGGTGTTTCACGTCCTCGAGGACAGCTCGGGCAACGGCGGATCGGCCGTGGCCTGCTATGCGGCCGCCGCCGGCATCCACGCCAAGGTCATCGTCCCCGCGGCAACCTCGCCGGCAAAGATACTGCAGGCACGCGCCTTTGGCGCGGAGATCGAGCTCGTGCCCGGAACTCGCGACCAGGTCTCCGACGAGGCCATCCGGCAATCCACGACGATCCCGTACGCGAGCCACAACTGGCATCCCTTCTTCCTGCAGGGCACCAAGACCATCGCCTATGAGATGTGGGAACAACTCGGCTTCACCGCACCCGACAACGTGGTGCTGGTCGCCGGCGCCGGCAGCAACATCCTCGGCTGCGACATCGCCTTCCGCGAGCTGCTCGAAGCCGGGCAGATCGACCGGCTCCCGCGACTCCTCGTCGGACAGCCCGAGCACTGGGCGACCATCGCCGATGGAGTCAACGGCATCGACCCGGAAAGCCATGGGCCCCGAGAGCCCACGATTGCCGAGGGCGCATCCATCGCGCGGCCGATTCGACTCGACGAAGCAGTTGCCGCAGTGGTCGACTCGGGCGGGTCGGCCGTCGCCGTCTCCGACGCCGAGATCCGGGCGGCCGTGGCGGCACTGACCGCACGGGGCCTCTACGCGGAACCGACGAGCGCGGTCGCGGCGGCCGCGCTCGATCGCTTCCTGACCGACGGCACCATCGGACCCGGCGACACGACGGTCGTCGTCCTGACCGGCACCGGGCTGAAGTCCGCGGACTCGATGGCGGCCATCGTCGGGCGAACACCCGCCTGACCGGCCTGTAGCAACCTGCTACACTGGGTTTCACCCTGCTACAGCTCGCACCGTGCCACAGATGGGCTTGCCATGACCAGAGCCGCGGACAAGGTCACCCGCGTCGACGCCGACCTCGTCGACAGTGCGATCGCCGAAGGGCGTCGACAACAGCGAACCGGCCGCCAACAACTCGAGTACTGGGCGCGCGTCGGCCGGGCACTCACCACCCACGAGTCCGCGTCGCTGCGGCGGGTGCAGGACGCACTCGCAGGCACGGTGGCGACCACCGACCTCACACCTGACGAGGGCCGCGCGTTCAACGCCCAGGTCCGGGCCCTGGTGAGCGAGAGTCTGGCAGCGGCCGACTACCGACACGAGCTCACCGAACGGGGTGTCACGACCGTCTCACTCGACGAGGACGGCCGCATCGTCGAATACCGACCAGACGGAACGACCCACGTGCTCGACGTCGAGTGAGACGTCTCGATCTGGTCATCGGCCCGAACGGCTCGGGCAAGTCGACGTTCGTCGAGTACACCCTCGCCCCGCTGTTGCCGTCGAGCGTGTTTGTCAACGCGGACTCGATCGCACGGCAACGCTGGCCGGCCGAGGCCGAGGCACGCTCGTATGACGCGGCCCGAATCGCCGCGGACACCCGTGACCGCCTGATCGCCGATGGGCGCTCGTTCATCGCCGAGACCGTCTTCTCGCACGAATCGAAACTCGACCTGATCGACCGCGCACAGGACGCCGGATACTTCGTCGTACTCCACGTCCTGATCGTGCCCGAATCCATCGCGGTGCTTCGGGTCGCCCACCGAGCGGCCTCGGGCGGACATTCCGTTCCCGAGAACAAGATCCGCGCCCGCTTCCATCGACTGTGGCCACTCGCGGTCGAGGCGATCCATCGTGCCGACGAATCGACCGTCTACAACAGCGCACTCGGCCCGGCCCCCACCATCGTGGCGGAGTTCACCGCAGGTGTGCTGGTCGGCGCCAGCAGGTGGCCAGAGTGGGCGCCCACCGAACTCCGAAGGGGCGGTTGAGGTATTTGTCGACAACAGACGGGAGATCACCATCGTGACCGAACAGGTCGAGGCGCCGGAGAGCACGGCCGAACGCGTGGCCCTGTGGCGTGCAATGCATGTCCAGGTGGATCCGCCGCCGCATGTGCTGTCGGATGAGGTCGGACTGAAACTCCTGGCACCCGAGGATGATTGGCGTGATCGTCCGGACATGGATCCGGAGGCCACCAGCGGATTCCGAGTGGCCATCGTGGACCGGGCCCGATTCATCGAGGATCTGGTGATCGAGCAGGAGGCCCGCGGCGTGAGCCAATATGTCATCCTGGGCGCCGGCCTGGACACCTTCGCCCAGCGCAGGTCCGACGTAGGCGCACGGCTGCAGGTCTTCGAAGTCGATCAGCCGGGCCCTCAGGCGTGGAAACGCAGGCGCCTCGTCGAACTCGGATACGGGATACCCGACTGGTTACACCTTGTCCCAGTCGATTTCGAGGATGGCGAGAGCTGGTGGGCGAGGCTGGCGAGCGCCGGATTCGATCCGAGCCGACCCGCGGTCGTGGTGTCCACGGGTGTCTCCCACTACCTGTCCAGGGAAGCAACAGCCGTGACACTGCGGCAGGCCGCACGGCTCGCGCCCGGATCGACGCTGGTGATGACCTACCTGTTGCCCACCGACCTGGTCGAGGACGCCGACCGATCCGGCCTGAAGACCAGCGAAGAGGGCGCCAAGGCATCCGGGACACCGTTCGTCAGCTTCTACACGCCTGCCGAAGTCGCGACGCTTGCCCGTGATGCCGGTCTCACGAACATTCGGCAGGTGACCGGGTCATCGCTCGGTGAACGCTATCTCGCCGGCCGGACCGACTGTCCGCGACCGTCGAGCGGCGAAGATCTTCTGGTGGCCACCATCTGACGGTCGTCATGGCCAGACCGGTTGGGCGCGTGGCGCCTAGGCGATCCCGACCAGCCGCTCGGACGCCTGCCACAGCCCATCGATGAGTTCCTGCTTGTGCGCCTGGGAGTTCTGCGGACCATTGGCCTTGTGGCGGCTGAAATACACGCCGTTGATCGTGGGATCGGTGCCACGGTTCGCCAGCGCGACCAACGGTTCGGCACCCTTCTCGGGTGTGATGGTGGCGACCTTCTTCAGCGGCGTGCGATAGAGCAGCCCCACGAAGAAGGAGTCCCGCCCGAAGCTGGACGCCACGGGTCCGGGATGCACTGCAGCGGAGATGATTCCGTCATCCTTCCAGCGCTCGGCGATACCTCGGGTGAACAGGATGTTCTCCAGCTTGCTCGTCCCGTAGCACCGCAATTCCAGCGCGCGCCGACGCTGGAAATCCAGATCGTCGAGATCGACCTTGCCTGCGAGATTGCCGATACTCGCGGTGTTCACCACCAGCGCACCACCGTCGGCAGAGAGCTTGTCGCGCAGCAGGTTGGTCAGCAGGAACCCACCCAGATGATTGATCTGGAAGTTCGGTTCGTGACCGTCCGCGGTCCGCTTCTTCGGGTCGAACGTACCGCCGGCATTGTTGAGCAGCACATCGATCGTGCCCACGCGTTCCCGGATCTCGTCGGCGAGACGCCGGACGTCGTCGAGCTTCGCGAAGTCCGCGACGAACGGGGTGGCACCGGTCTCGCCGGCCACTGCCTTGGTCTTCTCAGCCGAACGGCCCACGACGACGAGGTCGACATCAGGTCCGGCGAGTTCCCGCGCAGCGACTGCGCCGATCCCGTCACTCGCCCCGGTGATCACGATGGTCCGTTGGTTTGCCACGAGTTTCCGTCCTTCTATCGGTTGCGGTCGACCCAGTCCGTTGCCGACCATACGTTGCGTCACCGTCTCCGGTGTCTCACCGAGCGGCGTGCTCCTGCTGGTGCTGACGAGCAATGGTCCGCTCGTAGGCATCGTTGAAGGAGCGCAACTCGTGCAGCAGCGCATCGGGCGCACCCGGTGTGAGATCGGAGAACACTCGCACCAGTCGTTCGGCACGCAGCTTGCCGTCGTGCTCGAAGGCCTCGATGCCCAGCGCTGTCGGACGGATCAGCCGACTCAGTTGACCTGTGACCTCGAACCTCTCCAGGTATCCGTGTTTGATGGCCGCGTTCACCTGTCGGTTCACCGTCGACTGTTCGAGGTCGAGCTCTTCGCCGAGTTCACGCAGGGTGCGGGCCCGGCCGTCGGACAACGTCCAGAGAATGCCGAAAGCCGAGGTCTCCAGTCGCGCCCCAGGGAAGACGTTGGTGCGCCGCCTACTCATCCGGAGCAGCTCTTCGGCCAGGTCACGGTAGACCGGTGACTCCCAGAACGAATCGTCGCCGACATCGGGCATACGCATGTCCTCCCACGTCCGATTTCCACGGACAACATACTCTCGGGTTGGCATGTGCACCATACATATGTAGGGTACACATCTCGAAGGAGGGTTGTCCCTTATGACCACTACGCCAACGCGCGATACACCGTCCACGAACGAGACCGAAATCGTGCCGGTGGACACCGAACTGACCGACGGCAACCACACCGGTGCCGCCATCGCGGTCGTCATCGTGCTGTGTTTCGGCGGCCTGGTCGCGTCGCTCATGCAGACGCTGATCGTGCCGATCCAGCCGGAACTCCCGACTCTGCTGAACACGTCGATCTCGAATGCCTCGTGGGTCGTCACCGCCACGCTGCTGGCCGCTGCCATCGCGATGCCGATCTCCGGCCGTCTCGGCGACATGTTCGGCAAGAAGCGCATCATCCTGGCCAGCGCTGTCCTGCTGATTGCCGGCTCGCTGGTGTGCGCACTGAGCTCGGAGCTCATCCCGATGATCGTCGGACGCGCCGTCCAGGGTCTCGCGATGGGCTTCATCCCCCTCGGCATCAGCCTCATGCGCGAGGTGACACCACCACGCCTGACGTCGATGGCGGTCTCCGCGATGAGCGCGACCATGGGCGTCGGCGGCGCGATCGGGCTGCCGCTGGCCGCGTGGGTGGCGCAGCAATGGGATTGGCACGCCCTGTTCTGGGTGTCGACCGGACTCGCCGTCATCGTCGCGGCGCTCGTCACGTTGCTGGTTCCCCACGTCGAGGACGGCACCTCAGGCGGACGCTTCGACGTCGTCGGCGCCGTCGGTCTGGCCATCGGCCTGTCCGGCGTGTTGATCGCCGTCTCCAAGGGCAACGACTGGGGCTGGAGCTCGGGCACCACGCTCGGCATGATGTTCGGCGGGATCGCCGTGCTGCTCGTCTGGGGCATGTTCGAGCTGCGTCACTCCGAGCCTCTGGTCGATCTGCGGACCACGGCCCGTCCGGCGGTGCTGCTGACCAACATCGGGGCGATCGCCATCGGTTTCGGAATGATGGCGCAGATGATCGTCGTGCCTCAGCTGCTCGAGATCCCCGAGGCGATGGGCGGCCTCGGACAGACCCTGTTGGCCGCCGGCCTGTGGATGGCACCGGGCGGTCTGATGATGCTGGTGTTCGCGCCCGTCTCGGCCACGCTGATCAACAACATCGGCGCCAAGTTCACTCTCGCGATCGGCGCGACCGTCCTCGGCCTCGGCTATCTCGTGGCGTCCATGCTGATGGATGCGCCATGGCAGCTGGCCGTCGCGGCGGTGATCTGCTCGGCGGGCGTCGGCATCGGCTATGCCGCCATGCCGACCCTCATCATGGGCGCGGTGCCGATGACCGAGGCCGGCGCCGCAGTCGGTCTCAACGGTCTGATGCGGTCGGTCGGCACCACCAGTGCATCGGCCGTCATGGCACTGGTGCTGACCAGCTCCACGGTGGCCTACGGACCCGCCGAGGTGCCGAGCCACACGGCATTCAAGTGGTGCTTCGTGATCGGTGCGATCGCCGCCTTCGTCGGTGTGGCGATCACTCTGTTCATCCCGATCAAGCACCGTCGCGCCGGTGCCGGTGCGGGCGCCGACGAGACCCGGCCGGTCGACGAGGACACCGTCGCGGTGGAGACGCCGAAGCCGGTCGACGAAGCACCCATCAGCGGTGCCCGTCATCGACTCGACTCCACAGGTGAGGTCGCATCACGAGATGACCGCCCGCGCATCGCCGGGCGGATCACCGCCGACGATGGCACGCCCCTGGGGACAGCCGCGATCACCGTCACCGACACCCGCGGCCACCAGGCGGGGACCACTGCGGTGCACGCCGACGGCACCTACACCGCGCACGACATCGCCGACGGCACATACACCGTCATCGCCACGGCGCCGGGCCGCTCGCCCAGGGCCATGACGGTATCGGTCGTCGGCGACGCGGTGTTCCGCCGCGACTTCACCCTGGCCGGCGGCTCTGTGCTGCGCGGACGAGTCCGCGACGGCGCGCGCCCACTCGCCGCCAACCTGATCGTCACGGACCAATCCGGCGCCGTGGTGACACAGGCACACGCGGATTCCGATGGGTACTTCACGATCGCCGGACTCTCGGCGGGCGACACCGTCGCGGTCACCGCATCGGCACCCGGCTATCAGCCGGCCAGTCAACTGGTGACGGTCGACTCCGCCGGCCGGACCACCGAAGCCGTCGACATCCTGCTGGTCGCCACCAGCGGTATGCAGGGTTCGGTACGCACCACCGACGGCTCTCCGCTCGAGGGTGCGACGGTGTCGGCGATCGGTCCCGATCAGACGATCGTCGCCTCGGTGACCACCGACTCCGACGGCCGCTACCGCATCGAGGGGCTGACCGAAGGGCTGTTCACCGTGGTCGCCAGCATGTACGAGCCGGCCGCGGTGCAGGTCAATGTGGTTGCCGGCCAACGCAACACCGCCGACATCGGATTGGGCTTCGGTAAGGATCCGGCGGTGCCGTGACGGGGTAGCAACGACTCGCGAACCGCGTCGGCCCACCCGGGGAAGCCTCGGGTGGGCCGACGCGTTTGCAGTATGACTACTCGCATCCCCAGAGAGAGGTGGACAAGCAGTGGGGGCACTCGGTGATTGATCCGCGGTTCGTGCTCCTCGGAGCCGCGTTCTCGATGGTCGGGAGCATCAGCTACGCCATCCTCGCCGTCCGCGGTCGCGTTCGACCGAACAGGGTGTCGTGGTTTCTGTGGGGCGCCGCGCCGATGATCGCCTTCTTCGCCCAGCTCCACGACGGCGTCGGCCTGCCCGCCATCTCGACCCTCGCGATCGGTCTCGGACCCTTCGTCATCCTTGCGGCATCATTCGCCAATCGTTCGAGCTATTGGCAGATAACAACTTTCGACCTGTCCTGCGGCGCGGTCTCGGTACTTGCCCTGGTCCTGTGGCTGACCTTCGACAACCCGTTGCTGGCCGTTCTCGCCGCCCTCGCCGCGGATGCGATCGGCGGAATCCCGACAATCCTGAAAGCCTGGCGCCGCCCAGACACCGAACGTTCGACGGTGTACGTGTGCACGGCGCTCAACGGCACCATCACCGTGCTGAGTCTTCAGACCTGGACCGTCGCCGAAGCGGCGTTCCCGCTGTACCTCGTGCTCCTCGGCGTGGGGTTGGCGACGACGGTCAAGATGCGGACCACGTCCGATCGGCGCGCCGATCAACCGACGTCGGCATCCACGTACACACCATGAGTACGGCACGGACTCGCGTCCCGAGCGGGGCCCTTGCCTGGCAGCGCGGCCGGTGGCGGAGCTTGCGGAGGCGAACCAAGTCCCGCCGGGTTGGAACTAGCTAGCGGTGCTCATTACACCACCCACTTTTACAACTGCACCGAAGGTGCCGAGGTACGCTCGTCAGCTGCCGGTACGGCGCCAAGAGCGAAGTTGAAACAGCCAAAGAGGATTTTCTCACTGGATTGGGATCGTTGCCCCTTGACCGATCCTCTGCCGATTGGAGACTTCGCGAACTGATCTTCTGCCAATTCTCCAAGCGACTGCCAGCGGACGACACCGCCAGCGCGCTCAACAAAAACACTGGCTATAAGATTTATGGAAATCATTTCCGTGCTACTTGCTTCGAAGACTCGTCCATCCGCTAGTTCGCAGCGATACTTTGGATACCACTAGTAACATCGACGTTGTTCAGATAGGAAAAGTGATCACAGACAACCTCGAATCCATTCTTACAGTTTCCGAGAGACGATTCTGAAGGCACGACTAGGTCATGTGCATCAGAGAACACACGAGACCCAATCCCTGACAAAAACGCGCAGACTCCTGATGATTCTGACAGAGGATCGCGCGGCGCCCTGCCGCCATAAGCCAATGTCACTGCAGGGCTTCGATTTGCTCTGCTCTGTCCCACCCAATCAGAAGTTTCAGCCATTGCAGCTATCCCTTGCGGCGTGTTCTTTATCGTGAATCCAACGAACATGGCCAGCGCATCGACGATGACACTGCCCGAAAGGGCCCTAATCCCACCCGAAAGCGAGCGCATTCCAAGAACTGCGAGGTCAGCTGCCCCAACCATGGGCGTACCGAAGAAGGGCGCACCCAGTGTCACCACCTTCGGTGTACGGTCAAGCAGTCGAGCGCACTGCTCCGCAACCAGTCCTCCACGCGAATGCCCTACTAATATCAGGTCGCTCGGATCAACGGCGGCAAGCAATTCACGCAATTCTTCGGAGTTCGCGCCTATCGGCGAAAACGTATCATGCTCGTACCGGACGACTCGATAGTCATGCGGCAAGATGACTTGTAGGTGATGCGCGAGGTCGTGGCCTGTAGCCATTGTCCCATGTACAGCGACCGCCATTTTCCCGCCATAGCTGGAACCTGCAGCTAGCTCTGGACATTCTTCGTCCACGTGCCGGTGAACCACGGATGCCCGCACCGAACGAATTTTTCGAAATGGATCAGTGGGCGAGGCGTTCTTCCGGGAAAGAATCATCACAGCGGCACCGACTAGCACGCCTGCAGATCGAGCGATTGTCTTCAGAGGCCGGAACTTGGCGCCGTTCGGAACGACAAAATCAATCGTCTGGGAGTTTCGACCCAGATAGTAACGAGCCCAAATATGAATCTCTGGATCTTCAAACTCATCGCCATCCTGTTGCAGTGCGCGGAACGCAGCGTCAATATCTTCCTCTTCACGTGAGGAACTCGGCGCACAAAAGACCTGCAGGTCGTCAACCTCGTCAGGAACACCTGCGATGAAAGTACGACCTGAGAGGATTGCAACGCCGCCGGCAATTTGCCCATCGTCACCGGTAAGGATCAGCGAGGTGCTCACTCCCGAGCCACCTGTCGACTGAATCGTGCGAAAATCGATCGCGGGTCCTTGGCCCCCGATTCCCTCCCGGGCACACATCTGCCCAAACAGCTCCTCGGTTGCTCTCAGGCTACCGATGTTGGCACTATTGGAGAACTGGTGCGGAAGCCATTGTCCGGGCGGCTGAGTCGCCGTTCCGATGGGCGCAGTTGCCTCTCTGCCCACTCTCCTCCACAACGCCTCTGGAACGCCGAGGTCACCCCACACAACGTCGGCCATGTCAACAATTTCCTCGGGCGAAATATGCGTGTGACTGATATATCGTTGGCCAATCTCTTCGTGATTACCGATATCAGTTTCGAGCACTCTGAGCTGCGAGACTCCGCTGCCATACGCGAGACCTACGTACATAACCGCCTCCTCAGAATAGAGCCTTTCACAAGGATGGCACACGCTCACAAGAGCCACACACAAGTCGCGCAAGTTTCGCTGCCAGTTCCAGGAAGCGCCGTCTTGACGGCTGATACCGGTGATTATTGCCTGTCATTTGATGGCTCTTCAAAGTGAGTGCGCACTGCTCGTCAGGCAGAGGCCGAGCACTCATGGCCGTCTCGTAGCCAATGTGGTCCCAGCGGCAGCTACATGCCCTCACGTGCGGACAAATCATAAGCCAACCAGAGACGTATGGCGGTCGAATTTGGTCGACTGACGAGGCCGTGCGCGTCGCGTACGAGCGGGTCGACCGGCGACAGGGCCCAAGGGGGGCGATCGCCCATTCGAAGGACGCCCACGGACCTTCCACGAAGTCCAGGAACCAACCATTCCTCCAGCTCGCCCTTCGGAAACTGGGTCACAAGAGTTCTGGCCAAGTAGTCTGCCGCATAGGGCATGCGCTCGGCGAGGTTACACGAATCGCCTGTCCGGTACCCACATTTCTGTCGTCGCATCCGCCCCCGCACACTTGAGCCTTGTCCGAGCTGCTTGACTAGGATCTTCCAGCAACCGATCATGAGTTTCTCTAACGGTTTCTGATCTTTGTCGAAGTTAAGAGCGTCATCGATAACGCTATGCGCGGCCTGAAGTGCGTGTCCCGCGACATCTTCTCCTTCGAACACTTCAGTCTTTTCCCGAATTGTATTCATTCCAAGCTGGCGTCCAATCGGCGGCACCTCGTTGCACGATCGTCGGACAGTGGTTTCCGAACAAAACGGCATGTCGGCATCGACACGAACATCAGTCGACCATTTTCGTCAGTGCCGACCGATACTGTATGGCATCCGAACTCAGGGAGGACCGCAACATATGAGCGCACCGGCCGGTTGGTATGCAGATCCTTGGCGCCAGGCTCCAGTGCGATGGTTCGACGGTGCCAACTGGAGCCAATCGACGAGTGCTCAGCAAGGCTGGTACGCCGACCCTTGGCACCAAGCCCACCTGCGGTGGTTCGACGGCGCAACGTGGACTGCAACTACCCACGACCACGCCCAGCAACGCCTGGCAGCATCAATGCCAACGAACACATCGTCCCCTGACACCCTGCCACCTCAAGAGTCTGATGCCCGGGGAGTAGAACTCATCCAGCTTCAGTCCGTTGAACCGTCTGCGGCGCACGTAGTTTCTGAGGTTGGTGACTTCGTTCCAAGCGAGACCTCGCCGGTCAATGAACCTTCAGCAATCAGTGCCGACAACGTCACGGTACCGACGCTGCGAGCATTGATGGGATCCGCAGAACGAGTCGTAGTGGTCGATGTGGAGACCACCGGACTCGGACGTACCGATCGTGTCGTCGAAATTGCGATCATTACGCTCGACGAGCACGGACAGATTCGGGATGAGTTCGAGACGTTGGTCAATCCGCACCGCGATGTCGGCCCTACCTGGATACACGGCCTAACTCCGACAATGTTGACCGATGCCCCGTCGTTCGACGATATCGCTGTTGCGGTAGCAGCCCGCCTCGACGGTGCTGTCGTCGTCGCCCACAACATCTCATTCGACACTCGCATGATTGGCAGCGAGTTGACCCGTGCGGGCATCGATATCCGCTGGGGCACAGGCCTCGACACACTAGCGGTAACCGGACGCAAACTCGCCGCAGCCTGCCGCGACCACGCCGTTATACTTCACGGCGCACACTGCGCTGCCAACGATGCGCGCGCTACCGCAAGCTTGTTACTCGCGGTAGCCGACCGCTTCGCGACTGCCGGCAAACCCGCACACACCGGGATCTGCTCAGTGGGCTCCACCCAACTGGTGGCGCGCGCTGCCGGCGCATTCGTACACGAGCCCGCACCGTATCTGGTCGAACTGGCGAGTGATATTCACCTGGAACCTGACGTCGCCGACTATGCCGTGCTGCTGGATCAGGCCCTGGCCGATCTGCAACTGAGCGCGGCAGAGAGAGCCGAACTCGAGGAGTTGGCCCGTGACAGCGGCCTCTCGGCAGCCGACATCGCCCGAGCTCATCGCGGCTTCCTCAACGATCTGATTGACACCGCACTCGACGACGGAATCGTCACCGATGACGAAATAGACAGACTCGTCCGGGTCGCAGCCCTCCTGAACCTCGACCCCCACGTGGTGGCCACCCGCACCAACCCGTTCCGGTTCACTGACGACGTAGTCTCGCTCGAACCGGGGCTGACGGTGTGTTTCACCGGCGACGGCGACACCGCCGGCCGCGCGCTGCCGCGAGCCGAGCTGCACGCCATCGCGACAGCACACGGATTGACACCGGTTGACGCCGTGACCTCAAAAGGATGCGGGCTACTCGTCGCCGCCGACCCTGCCACCCTTTCCGGAAAGGCGAAGGCAGCCCGCAAGTTCGGAATTCCGATTGCCGCGCTCGACGACTTCCTCACCGCAGCAACCACAAGCACAGGACTGCCCGTCACAGTGCTTCGCCGCCACGGCGTCGCAAGCGTCTGCGAGCAGTGCGGCGATTCCTGGACCGCGACCCGTCGTACACGGGTGTGCCCGCCATGTCGTCGCGCTCCATCGGTAAGAGCGTCCGCCGCCGGTCCGCCGACATCGATTGTCGGCACTGACATCCTCGTTTGCATCGACTGCTCACGGAGCTGGGAACGTCCACGTGCCCGTGGCCGCCGACCGCATCGATGCCCGGACTGCGCAGCCGCGGTCACGGCGTGATCGCGGCGATACGTCTCGCTGGGACGACTCATCGATCAATGTCCGACCACACCCACGCCGGGCAGGGTCGAAGGACTGCGGCATAACACCGAAACTGTCACCTGTCCGTGCAGCAGACCCATCGGATTATCCCCACTCGAGGCGGATGTTGCTGCTGCTAGCAAGCTGACTCCCGATTCGTCCTTGACCCCCACCACTCCGTCATTTATTGTTTGCCATACAAACACTCGATGAGGTGGCGATGACCAGCGCAAACGGACGCGGAACGCGTGAAGCCGGTAAGGCGACACGTCGCGCATTGCTGTCCGCGGCCACCGAGGTGTTCGCAGAACATGGCGAGACGGCGTCCATCGCGCAGATCTGTCAGCGGGCCGGGGCCTACCCGAACCAGGTCACGTACTATTTCGGCTCCAAGGAGCAACTCTTCGTCGAGGTGGCGTGTGCGGCCGTACTACGAGCCGGCCGCCACGCCGAGGATGCCGCCGCGTCCGCGACCACGGTGCGTGAGTACACCACCACCCTGGTGAAGTCGCTGCTCGGTCCGCAGGCCCGCAACGTCGAACTCTTCACCACTGCCATGCTCCTCGTCTCGCGTCGCGCGGATCTCCGGGACAGCATCAGCGATACGCTGCGCACCCTCCACGAACGCGGCGAAGAGGCCCTGATGCGCACCCTGGTCCGGACCGGCTGGCAACTGCGCGCCGAGATCGGGGTGGAGGCAAAAGCGTTCTGGTCGGCCATCTTCGGGCTCATCGTCCAGAAGGCCGCGACAGGTCCCGACTTCGACGACAACCTCGAAGATGCTGTCGCCGTGATCTTCACGAATCTGCAGATACCCGAGCAGGTTCTCGATCGGACGTTGGCGGGTGGTCTCGATACGCCACTCACTTCGTTCGTGGCTACTCGACCAGCGGGATGAGGTCGCGGGATGACTTCGTGGCTACTCGACCAGCGGGATGAGGTCACGGCACGACTTCGCAGCCACTCGACCAGCGAGATGAGAAGGAAACACGATGACGCAGTCCGACACCCACACCACACCGCAGCCCCACGTCACGCACACGGTGCTCAACCAGTCCGCGCCCCGTCGCGACATCAACGAATATGAGCTCAACACCGTTCTCCGCGAGGCTGTTCGACGCCACGACGGCGGATGGGCCGACGACGAGCTGCGCGAGATCGGCGCCCTGGTCGGCAGTGAGCAGTTCCAGCACGACGCACACCTGGCCAACACGATCACGCCCGAGCTGCACACCCACGATCGGTGGGGCAACCGGATCGACGAGGTCGAGTACCACCCCGCGTACCACCGGATCATCGCCGCCTCGATCGCCCACGGCTCGCACACCCGTTGCTGGGCAGACCCGCAGCCCGGCTCCCATGTGGTGCGGGCCGCCGGATTCATGATGTTCGGTCAGATCGAGCCGGGCCACGCCTGTCCGGTGTCGATGACCCACGCGGTCATCCCGTCGCTCGAACTGCAGCCCGACGTGGCCGCGCAGTGGGTTCCGAAGGCCCTGTCCCGCAGCTACTCCCCCGACCTGAGCGCCGACAAGCAGTCGGCGATCTTCGGGATGTCGATGACCGAGAAGCAGGGCGGCTCCGATGTCCGCGCCAACACCACGGTCGCCAAGCCGGTGGGAGGTGGCGGTCCCGGCGCCGAATACCTGCTCACGGGTCACAAGTGGTTCTGCTCGGCCCCGATGTCGGATGCGTTCCTGGTGTTGGCGCAGGCGGAAGGTCCCGCAGGTGAAGGCCTTTCGTGCTTCCTGCTGCCCCGGGTACTGCCGGATGGGACCCGCAACGTCTTCCGCATCCAGCGGCTCAAGAACAAACTCGGCAACAAGTCGAATGCGTCGTCGGAGATCGAACTCGACGGCACCGTCGCCGTGATGATCGGCGAGCCGGGCCGCGGCGTGCGGACCATCATCGAGATGGTCGCGCAGACCCGCCTGGATTGCGTCCTCGGCAGCGCGTCCGGCATGCGGCAATCCGTCGCCGAGGCGGTCTGGCACGCCCGCCACCGCGCCGCGTTCGGTGCGACGCTCGCCGATCAGCCGGCGATGGCCGCGGTACTCGCCGACCTGTCACTGGAATCCGAGGCCGCGACGGTCACCGCGATCCGCCTGGCCCGCGCCCACGACGAGGACGCCGACGATCAGGAGCGCGCCTTCCGACGGCTGGCCACCGCGGTCGCCAAGTACTGGATCTGCAAGCGCGGCCCGCACCATTCGTACGAAGCCCTGGAGTGCCTGGGCGGCAACGGTTACACCGAGGATTTCCCGCTCGCGATGCGGTACCGAGAACAGCCGGTGATGGCCGTCTGGGAGGGGTCCGGCAACGTGATCGCGCTGGACGTCTTGCGGGCGATGACCCGCGAGCCGGAGTCGGTGGCGGCATTCGACGCCGAGATCTCCCTGGCCCGCGGTTCGAGCCGGATACTCGACACCCATCTCGACAGCCTCCGCGATCACCTCGGTGAGCTCGCCCGCCTCGACGCGGCATCGGCCCAACGGCGCGCCCGTTCCGTCGTGGAGTCGATGGCCCTTGCCCTCGAGGCGTCGCTGCTCGTCCGGTTCTCACCGGCACCGGTGGCCGACGCGTTCATCGCGGCCCGTCTCGGCGAGGACCGCAAGTTCGAGTACGGCGCGCTGCCGGACGGCGCCGACCTGTCCGCGATCCTCGAAAGGCACTGACCCACCATGAGCCCCGACCTTCCGCCCGCCGACCGGCGCGCCATCGATCCACAAAGAGGACAGTTCGCGAAGCAGCTGTCGGAGTTGCCGGCGGATCAACCGGTCACGATGCTCAATCTGCTCCGCTACCGCGAGGTGGCCGACTACTCCCAGGCGGAGGAACTGGCGCCGGCACAGCCGATCTCCGGGGCCGAGGCCTACCGCATCTACGGCAAGGCGGCGACTCCGCATCTCGAGAAGGCCGGGGCAGAGGTCATCTACCACGGTGACTGCGGGCCGACCGTGATCGGGCCTGCCGACGAGCAGTGGGACTCGATCCTCCTGGTCCGCTACCCGAGTCCGGAGGCCTTCCGCCAGATGGTCACCGACCCGGCGTATCAGTCGCTGTCGCGGCATCGCACTGCTGCGATGGCGGACTCGCGGCTGATCGCGACAACCGCCGAGAGTTAGAGCAGTACACCAGGATTCAAGATCCCCTGCGGGTCCAGCGCATGCTTGATGGTCGCGGTGAGATCCATGACGTCGGGCCCGACCTGATCCGGCAGCCAGTTCTTCTTGAGTCTGCCGACGCCGTGTTCGCCCGTGATGGTGCCTCCGAGGGAGATCGCCAGATCCATGATCTGCCCGAAGGCGCGCTGTGCGCGGGCGGCCTCGTCGGTGTCGGCCGGGTCGAAGACGATCAACGGATGGGTGTTGCCGTCGCCGGCATGGGCGATCACGGAGATCAACACGCCGTTGTCGGCCGCGATCGTCCCGACGCCGTCGATCAGCGCGGGCAACTGCGGAAGCGGCACCCCTACGTCCTCGAGCAGCAACGACCCGATCTTCTCCACGGCGGGGATCGCGGCACGCCGAGCGGCGGTGAAGGCCTCGCCCTCCTGCGGATCGTCGGTGGCGAACACCTCACTTGCGCCGTGTGCCTCGAACGCCTGCGAGATTATCTCGACCTCAGCCGCCCCGGCCGGGCCGGGAGCATCCGACTGGGCCACCAGCAGAGCTCCCGCCTGCCGGTCGAGCCCCATCCGCAGCATGTCCTCGACAGCGTTGATGGAGACGGAGTCCATGAACTCGAGCATCGCCGGCCGGATCTGCGACGTGATCGCGAGGACGGCCTGACTCGCCTCGTGAACCGACGCGAAAGTTCCCACGACGGTGGAGGCCGGCGCCTGGGGCGGCAACAGACGCAGGGTCACCTCGGTGATGATCCCGAGCAGGCCCTCACTGCCCACGAACAGTTTGGTCAGTGACAACCCGGCGGAGTCCTTCAACTGCATGCCGCCGAGCCGCACCGCGCGACCATCGGCGAGGACCACCTCGAGGCCGAGCACGTAGTCGGTGGTCACGCCGTACTTCACACAACACAGACCGCCCGCATTGGTGGCGACGTTGCCACCGATCGAGCAGATCTCGAACGACGACGGGTCCGGCGGATACCAGAGACCATTGGCTGCGGCGGCCGCCTTGACCTCGGAATTGAACAGTCCCGGTTGTGCCACCGCGGTCCGCGTCGCGGTGGCGATCGCGAGCTCACGCATCTTCTCGGTCGAGATCATCACCGCTCCGTCGACAGCGGTCGAACCGCCGGACAGGCTGGTCCCGGCTCCGCGGGTGATGAGCGGGATGCCGTGCTCACCACACCAGCGGACCGCGATCTGCACGTGCTCGGTGGTCGTCGGGCGGATCAGCGCGAGCGGCGTCCCGGCCTGCGGATCCTGCGCACGATCCTGCCGATATGCAGCGAGGATGTCGGGGTCGGTGACCACCATCCCGTTCGGCAGCGCAGCGGCGAGGGAGTCCGTGGCCACGCTTCGGGCGCCGGGACCGGACGAGGCGGGCTCCGTCATTCGCGTCATGTGTCAACCATAGGTGCGACGACCCGGCAGAATGAGCAGGGTGAGCGACTTTGCGGTGCTGGGTGCCGGCGACACCGTGGCCGGCTACACCATCGATGCGCTCCTCGGCAGCGGCAGCAGCGCCGAGGTCTATCGCGCGCACCGCGATGGTGCCGCCGATCCGGTCGCGCTCAAGGTGCTCCACACCGGGCCCAACGACCGGCAACGGGTTCGCGAACGCTTCGACCGCGAGTTCACCATCGCATCTCGACTGCGGCACCCCCACATCGTCAAGATGTACGCGCGCGGGGAGATGGACCCACCCCAGGTCGACGACAGGCACAGTGCTGCAAGCGTTCTGTGGATGGCGATGGAGTACATCGGTGGAGTGTCGGCCGCCGATCTGATCGCCCATCGTCCCGCTGAGCCCGACATCACGATGATCGCGCAGATCGGCGCGCAGATCGCCGACGCGCTCGATTTCGCCCATGCCCGCGAAGTCCTACACCGTGATGTCAAGCCCGCCAACATCATGGTCACCATGCCATCCGACGACGTTCATGCGGTCCTGACGGATTTCGGCATCGCCCAGCTGCTCGACGACGCCCGTCCGCTCGCGCGTAACGGCAGGGTCCAGGGATCGATCGCCTATGCGTCGCCGGAATTGCTCACCGCTCAACGTCTCTCACCGGCGACCGACCAATACGCGTTGGCCGCCAGCCTGTTCGAACTGCTGACCGGCGATCCGCCCTTCCGGAGGGCGACGGCTTTTGCCATCACCCACGCCCACCTCCACGATCCGGTACCACCCCTGACCCGGGCTCGCCCCTGGCTGCCCTCGGCACTCAACTCGGTGTTCGCCAAGGCGCTGGCAAAGGATCCACGCACCCGGTACGAGACATGCAGCGCGTTCACCGACATCGTGACACGAGCACTGCGAGACATCCCGGTGCCGGCGGCTCCCCGGACGCGGCGCTGGCCCTGGGTTCGAAGCGCGCTTCACGACATGTAAATTCGGACATCGTGCCGATTTGCGCTGTCCACCATCATATTCCACACCGTCGTGGCGATCAGGACGCGGTCTGTGTGCAAACATTTAACACTCTTCGAGATGCCGGGGATCTCTGACCCCGTTAACGTCGGCAGTCATTGTGTGATCGGTCGCGCCCCGGGGTTGCGCCACCGGAAAGCCCATGCGCTCACCGCCACCCGACAGAGGGGGAACCATGACAGCAGAATCACCCACCAGCTACGACAACTCGGCCCTGACCCACGAGGACGAGGGCTACCACAAGAGCCTGAAGCCACGCCAGATCCAGATGATCGCGATAGGTGGGGCGATCGGCACCGGTCTGTTCATGGGCGCCGGAAGTCGCCTGCACGATGCCGGGCCGGGATTGTTCATCGTCTACGCCGTGTGCGGCATCTTCGTGTTCTTCATCCTGCGCGCACTCGGCGAGCTGGTGCTGCACCGACCGTCGTCCGGGTCGTTCGTCTCCTATGCGCGCGAGTTCTTCGGCGAGAAGACCGCGTTCGTCACGGGCTGGCTCTACTTCTTCAACTGGGCCGCCACCGCGATCGTCGACGTGACGGCGGTTGCGCTCTACGTGCATTACTGGGGAATGTTCGAAGCGGTCCCGCAGTGGCTCATCGCGCTGATCGCCCTGGGCATCGTGCTCACCATGAACGTCATCTCGGTGAAGCTGTTCGGCGAGATGGAGTTCTGGGCGTCGATCATCAAGGTGACAGCCCTCGTCACGTTCCTGGTCGTCGGTATCGTCTTCCTCGCAGGACGGTTCGAGATCGACGGCCAGTCGACGGGGATCTCGGTGATCACCGACAACGGCGGCATGTTCCCGTTGGGTGTCTTCCCGCTCTGCATCGTGACCTCCGGCGTCATCTTCGCTTACGCCGCAGTGGAGTTGGTGGGTATCGCAGCAGGCGAGACCGCCGATCCACCGAAAGTCATGCCGCGCGCGATCAACTCCGTGATCGTGCGCATCGCCGTCTTCTACGTCGGTTCGTTGCTGCTGCTGGCGCTGCTGTTGCCCTACACCGCGTTCACCGAGGGCGAGAGTCCGTTCGTGACGTTCTTCTCCAAGATCGGCGTGCCCGCCGCGGGCGGCATCATGAATCTGGTGGTCCTCACGGCAGCGATGTCGAGCCTCAACGCCGGCCTGTACTCGACGGGCCGCATCCTGCGGTCGATGTCGATGAACGGCAGCGGCCCCGCGTTCACCGGCAAGATGAACCGCAACGGCGTGCCGTTCGGCGGCATCGCGCTCACCGGTGCGCTGACGTTGCTGGGCATCGTGCTGAATCTCTTCGTCCCCGAGGATGCCTTCAACATCGCGCTCGACCTGTCGGCACTCGGCATCATCTCCACATGGGCGATGATCATGGCATGCCAGCTCCAGCTGTTCCGGTGGGAGCAGAAGGGCATCCTCGAGCGTCCGTCGTTCCGACTGCCGGGGACGCCGTACACCAGCTACGCGACGCTGGTGTTCCTCGCGGCCGTGGTCGTGCTGATGTGTTACGAGAACATCTGGAATCTCATCGCCATCGTCGTGCTGGTGCCGCTTCTCGTCGGCGGATGGTATGCGGTGCGCGGCAAGGTGTTGACGATCGCGGCACAGCGACAGGGTTACACCGGCGAATACCCGGTGGTGCCGCAGCCGCCTGTCCCGGAGGGCCCGCACTCGCGGCATCACTCCGAGGATGACGAGAGCTGAGACGGGTGTGTGGTCTCGATACGCCGGGCTCGCTACGCTCACCCGGCTACTCGACCAGCAGAAGTGTTCCCACTGACGGTTGAGTAGCGCAGCAGAGGATTTCACCGATGGTTGAGTAGCGCAGCAGAGGATTTCACCGACGGTTGAGTAGCGCAGCAGAGGATTTCACCGACGGTTGAGTAGCGGCGTACGAGCGCAGCGAGTCCGACGCGTATCGAAACCGGGACCGGCCAGTCCTCACTCGATCCCGTAGACCCGCATGGCGTTGTCGCGGAACACCTTCCTCAACACGTACTCCCCGCCTTGGGGCTCGAGCAGATCGATGAGTGCACCGATCACCATGTCGAGTGCGGTGTTGGGCTTGTCGATCGGGAAGTTCGATCCGAAGATCAGGCGGTCAGGGCCGAAATGTCCGAGGACGTGTTCGACCAGTGGGCCGACCATCTCGGCGAGGGTGCCGCGGCTGCCGATGTTGCCCCACCGCTCCCGGCCGTAGCCCAGCACCGGCAACCCGAGACCGGACAACTTGACCACCACGTTGGGACACGCGGCCAGGGTGGTCATCCGTTCCCGCCACAGGCGGAGAATGTCTGCCCGGGCGCCTGCGGTCGCGCCGGTCCGCGCTCCGACCGGACCGAACACCCCGACCGGCGTCCCCAGATGGTCGACCACGATGGTCGCCTCCGGATACTCACGCGCGAGCGTCACCACGTCGTACAACTGATGCGAGTAGACAAAGGCGTCGAACACCAGACCGCGTTCGGCCACCTCGGCGAATCCGCGGAGGAATGCCGTCGACGCGAGAATCCCGTCCGCGTCGGCGCCGTTACGGATCCGTGGATCGGGGTGCCGCGTGGTGATCCAGCGGACCCCGCGCAGGCGGTCGGTGAGCGCCGCATGCTCGTCGAGCAGTTCCGCGAACATCTCGGCGCGCGGATCGGCGTGCGCCACGACGGCACCCAACTCGGGCGATTGGCCCACCCCGAAGGGCAGCTTGGTGACGTATCGGGTCTCCTCCACGGCCGAACGTCCCGCCGGGGTATCGGTCCGGCCTGCGGTGTCGTCGCGGCGCCAATGCGACTCCATGTGCACGACGGTCTCGACCCGGACCCCGGCGACCGTGCGCACCGCCGACGCATCGGCGAGATACTGCAGGGGTTCGTACACCCGGGCCACCGTGCTCGGCGTGAGCACGTACTCGCGGTCGGCCTGCGACACCACCATCGGAAAGACACGATCGCCAAAGGCGGGAAGGAAACTGTAGAGCCGCGACAGTCGGTTGGCAGCCCACGGCGTGCTCCGCGGATTCCACTGGTGCAGATGGGCATCGACTATGCCCGGTACCACGCCATCGAGCGAGCTCACATCTCTGAGCCTGCCACACACCGCGCGAACCCGACATCGAATGATGGATCATCAGACCTCGTCGAACGACAGCTAGGGTGATTAGTCTTGGGCGGGAAAATCCGCGGTACCGGTACAGGGAGGTGACCCCACGACGTGCCCAGCCACTCTCGGCATACGCTCCATCACCTACGAACGCTGATCGGGCGCGATCCCGACAAATTCTCCGCAAACGTCTACACCAGGATGTTTGCCATCGATCCCGATCTCCGCGAACTCTTCCCCGCGGTGATGGCGGGACAGCGCGATGCGTTCTATCACGTCATCGATCACGTCCTCGACGTGGTGCCGCGCGAGGACGGTCACAACGAACTGGTCGAATTCCTCGCACAACTCGGTCGGGATCATCGCAAGTTCGGCGTGCGGCCCGAGCATTACGGCATCATCTACCAGGCACTGGTCGCCGAGTTCGCGTCGGTGCTCGGCGAATACTGGGACGACGAATCCGCGCAGACCGTGACGCAGGCGATGATGCTGACCACCGGTGTCATGCGTGGTGCGGCCGAGACAGCGCCGCATCCCGCGTTGTGGTCGGCCGAGGTGGTGGAGAAATTCCGGATCACCCGTGACCTCGCGGTGGTCCGCCTGATCACGAAGGCACCGCTGCGCTTCGTCGTCGGGCAGTACCTCGAGGTCCAGATCCCCCAGCGCCCTCGGATGTGGCGGAACCTGTCCCCTGCCATTCCACCGAACCCCGCAGGCGAACTGGAGTTCCACGTGCGCGCCGTGTCCGGGGGAACGGTCAGCTCGGCGATCGTCAGTGAGACCCGTAGCGGTGACACCTGGTATTTCGCGCAAGGGCACGGGACTTTACACGTCGAGCCTGATCAGAAGGTGCTCATGGTTGCGGGCGGCACCGGTCTCGCGCCACTGCGAGCGCTGCTCATCGAGATGTCGAAGCGAGCCGACTCGCCGCCGACGCACATCTTCTACGGGATGCGTCATCCCGGTGAGCTCTACGACCTTGCGGTGCTGCGCCGCATCGCGGCCACCAACCCGTGGCTGACCGTCACCGCCGTGTCGGAGGAGACCGGCGACCCGTGGTGGATCACGTCGACGACGACACCCGAGGCCCTCGGCATCGACCACATCATCGGCACCCTGGGAGACGCGGTGGCGCAGACCGGTCCGTGGGACGACCGTCAGGTCCTCATCGCAGGCTCGGCAAAGATGATCGAGGCGACGCGCCGGCGGCTGCTGATCGCAGGTGTCCGGTCGAGCCGGATTCAACACGACCCGGTGACCTGAGGGTGGTCGTCCGCGCCGCCTGACCCGGATCTGCTCACCGGGTGGGCGTGTCCTGCGAAGCCTGGGGCGCCCACCGGTTCGCGGAGGCCTCGCCGCCACCGCCGAACCTGGTCTCGGTCGTCGTCTCGGTCGTCGTCTCCGTCTCGGTGACCGTGGCGGGGTCCGCCGCCGATTCCGTCTCGGTGGTCGTCTTGGTGACCGTCTGCCGATCCCGGGTCACCGTCGAGGTCTCCACGGCGGTCTGGGTCTCGGTCCGCGGCTGCGCCGTCGAGGTGACGGTGATGGTCGAGGGCGCAGCGGTCACCGTCGTCGTGGTCGGCGCCTTCTCCTCGGTTGCATCGACACCCGCGAAAACCGCCGACGCCGCGATCGCGCCGAGCACCAGGGCGCCGGCCATCGCCGCGCCGATCAGCCACCACCGGCGATTCGACGAACCGCCTGACACCGCTCCGGGCCGGAGCGCCAGGATCGCAGCGCCCACCGCGGAGGACAGGGCGGGCTGGTCGGCGGCGGCCACCGGGCGAGCCAATGCGTAGCCCAACGCAGATACCGCACCCGGCACGTCGGCGCCAGGTCCGGTGCACAACACCGACGTCACCGACGATCCGCCAGGCGCCGCGATCACGGCCTCGGCGACCGCGGTCGCGTGTGCCGGATCGGTCACGGGTCCCGGCGAGCCGTAGGCGAACTCCGCGGTGCCGAGCACCTCGCCGGTCGCCGAGTCCAAGGTGACCACCGACGAGCCCGGTGACGGGACAGCTGTTCGATCCAGATCGACGACGGCCACGATGCCGCGGACACCGGCCGAGCCCCGCGCGACCTCGGCGAGCGCAGCGGGCATGTCGGTGACCGCGACCTTCTCGTACCAACCCGGACGCGAGGTCCCGGGTGCGAGGTTCGCCTGCAGGTAGCTCTGGGTGGCCGGTCTCGCACACGCGATGCCGATCCGGTCGATGTCGTACGGCACGGAGTCCACGAGTTCGTGGATGGCCGTTTCCGCGCTCTGCGCGGACGGGTCGGACAGGTCGACCAGATTGCTCGCGACGATCTCGCCGTCGCCACCGCGCACGACCGAGACGATCTGATCCTCGATGACGGAGATGCCGAGGACCGATCCGGCCGAGGCCGAGCTGCCCTGAGTGCGGGTGCTCTGCGTCTCGGCCATGGTCCTGTCCTGTCTCCGGCGACGTTTGTCGGGAGTCAGGGTAGCGGGTGGTTCCCGACCGCGATCAGTCGGCGTTGCGCTTGCGGCGCGGTTGCCATACCACCAGCGCGCTGGTGCGCGGTACCGGCACGAGTTCACCGCTGCGCCGGTGCGGAACGTTGTCCACCTCGGTCTGGAGTTCGCGAACCCGCTGTTGCAAGGCGTCGACCTGATTGCTCAGATCGATGATCCGCTTGATCCCCGCGAGGTTGACGCCCTCCTCCTGGGAGAGACGTTGGATCTCGCGGAGCACCTCGACGTCGCGTGCCGAGTACCGTCGCCCGCCACCGCTGGTGCGCTGGGGGGTGACCAGACCGAGCCGGTCGTAGGTACGCAACGTCTGAGCGTGCATGCCGGCGAGTTCAGCGGCAACCGAGATCATGAAGGTCGCGCCGCCCTCACTCTCGAATTTGCCTGCCATCATCATCGCCCCCACCCGGCGCGCGGATCGAAGCCGCCTGCCTTCTCGGCCTCTGCGTACCGACGCATTGCCTCGGTGGCCGCGTCATCGAGCTGCGGCGGTACCGCGACCTTCACGGTGACCAGCAGGTCGCCCGCCCCACCGGAACGCTTCGGCACGCCTCTACCACGGACGCGAAGTGTGCGGCCATCGGTCGTGTTGGGCGGGATCTTCACCCCGACCGTGCCGTCGAGTGTCGGCACCGACACCGTGGCGCCCAGGACGAGCTCCGAGATGCTCACGGGCAGTTGGACTTTGAGGTCGTTTCCACTTCGGGTGAAGACTTTGTCCGAATGTACGTGGACAACGACGTACAGGTCTCCGGACGGCGCCCCTCGACGACCGGCCTCGCCCTGCCCTGCCAGCCGAATCCGTTGTCCGTCTTCCACGCCCGCGGGGATGCGGACGTTGATGGTCCGGGCTCGAACCTTGACGCCCGAGCCGTCGCAGTCGGTGCAGGGGTCGTCGATACGCGATCCGGTGCCCTGGCAATCCTGGCAGGGTTCACTGAAGCCGAACGCCCCCTGATTGCGGCTGACGAATCCGGAACCGTTGCAGTTCGGGCAGACTCGCGGGCTGGTTCCAGGCTTTGCCCCACTGCCGTGACACGTGGTGCACGGCGACGGGCTGGTCACCCGGAGCGGAACCGTGGTGCCCTGCGCAGCGTCCTTGAAGCTCAGCGTGGTCTCGGTCTCGAGGTCGTTGCCCCGCTTGGGCCGCGTCGCCGTGGACGTCCGCGGTCCGCGATTGAACAGTCCTTCGAAGAGGTCGCCGAATCCGCCTGCCGAGTCGGCTGCGCCGCCGCCGTTGCCGAACAGGTCGCCGATGTTGAAATCGGCGCCACCCGTCGTCGTCGTATATGTGCCGCCACCGCCCGGGAAACCTCCGGGAAAGCCGTTGCCCCCGCCGCGGAATCGCCCACCGGCGAACATCGCGCGGGTCTCGTCGTACTCTTTGCGCTTCTCGGCGTCGGCCAGGACGCTGTGGGCTTCGGACACCCGCTTGAAGCGCTCCTCGGCCGCCGTGTCACCCGGGTTCGCGTCCGGGTGCAGCTCGCGCGCGAGCTTGCGGTAGGCCTTCTTGATCTCTTCAGCCGAAGCGTCAGAAGCAACGCCCAGGTCCTTGTAGAAGTCGTGTTCCAACCACTCACGTTGTGGAGCCACCAGACGTCACCTCCTTCGTTGTCTCAGTTGTCTCGATGTCTTCTTGTCTGGATATGGCTGTCTCCGCTCCCTGGGTGCGAGCGAGGCGAGCCACGAAGGGGCTTGCGGCAGCCGCCCCTTCGTGGCTCGTCGCTACGCTCCGCACACCTCAGGGCGCGACGACGGTTGCCTTATTGTGCACCAGTTTCGTCGTTTTCCGGCACGGCTCCGACCGTGGTGCCCTCGGGGGCACCCTCGACCGGATCGGTGACCGTCACCATCGCGGTGCGGATCACCCGCTCGCCGAGACGGTACCCACCGCGATACACCGAACCGATGACCGGATGGGCACCCTCGCCGTCGTGCTGAACCGCCTCGTGGAGTTCCGGATCGAACTCGTCGCCGGACTCACCGAACTTGACCAGCCCTTCGGCACCGAGTGCGGCGCTGAGCTTGTCGGCCATGGTCCGCATGGGTCCGTCTTCGAGGTCGCCGTGCGCACGGGCGCGGTCGAGATCGTCGAGGATCGGGAGCAGCTTCTCGATCAGCACCTGCTTGCCGTAGGCGACCGATCCCTGCTTCTCCTCCGCGGCGCGCCGTCGGAAGTTGGCGAACTGCGCGCGTTCACGCTGCAGATCGGTGGTCAACTCGGCGATACGCGCATCGACCTGATCGCCCACGGCGTCGGTGTCCGCTGACTGGTCGGCCTGCTCGCCGGCTGCCGGCTCGGCGTCCGCCGGGCCCGGTCCGGCGCCCGTCGCGTCGCGCACCTCGCCCGTCTCGGGGTCGATGCGTCGACGGTCGGACACCGTGACCGGCTCGTCGGGTCCAGTGGGCCCGCTCCCGGCACCGGGAACCGTGCCGTCCGGCTCGCCAGCGGTCACTTGTTGTCCCCGGTGTTCGACGGCTCGTCGACGACCTCGGCGTCCACGACGTCGCTGTCGCCGCCTGCGGCCTCGCCTTCGGGCGCGTCACCGTTGGGCGACTCCGCAGCCGAGGCGGCATAGATCGCCTGACCCATCTCCTGGGACTCGGCCGAGAGCTTCTCGACGGCCGACTTGATCGCCGCGAGATCGGTGCCCTTGAGGGACTCGTTGGCCTCGGCGATCGCCGCGTTGACCTTGTCCTTCACCTCACCGGGAACCTTGTCCTCGTTGTCCTTGAGGAACTTCTCGGTGTGGTTGACCAGCGACTCGGCCTGGTTGCGGGTCTCCGCCTCCTCGCGACGCGTACGGTCCTCGTCGGCGTGTGCCTCGGCATCCTTGATCATCCGGTCGATCTCGTCCTTGCTCAGGCCCGAGCCCTCCTGGATGCGGATGCTGTTCTCCTTGCCGGTGCCCTTGTCCTTCGCGGTGACGTGCACGATGCCATTGGCGTCGATGTCGAAGGTCACCTCGATCTGCGGGACACCCTGTGGCGCCGGGGCGATGCCGCCGAGTTCGAACGAACCGAGCAGCTTGTTGTGCGAGGCGATCTCGCGCTCACCCTGATAGACCTGGATCTGCACGGAGGGCTGGTTGTCCTCTGCCGTGGTGTAGGTCTCCGACCGCTTGGTCGGGATGGTGGTGTTGCGCTCGATCAGCTTGTGCATCACGCCACCCTTGGTCTCGATACCAAGGGACAGCGGGGTGACGTCGAGCAGAAGCACGTCCTTGACCTCGCCGCGCAGCACACCGGCCTGCAGGGCCGCACCGACCGCGACGACCTCATCGGGGTTGACGCCCTTGTTGGGCTCCTGACCACCGGTGAGCTCCTTGACCAGCTCGGTCACGGCGGGCATACGGGTCGAGCCGCCCACCAGGACAACGTGATCGATGTCGCCGACGGCGATGCCTGCGTCCTTGATGACGGCCTGGAAAGGCGAACGGGTCCGCTCCAGCAGGTCCGAGGTGATCTTCTGGAACTCGCTGCGGCTCAACTGCTCGTCGAGGAACAGCGGGTTCTTCTCTGCGTCGACCGTGATGTACGGCAGGTTGATCGAGGTGCTCTGCGAAGCAGACAGTTCGATCTTGGCCTTCTCGGCGGCCTCACGGAGCCGCTGCATGGCCATCTTGTCCTTGGTCAGGTCGATGCCGTTCTGGCTCTTGAACTTGTCGACGAGCCAGTCGACGATGCGCTGATCCCAGTCGTCGCCACCGAGGTGGTTGTCGCCCGAGGTGGCGCGGACCTCCACCACACCGTCGCCGATCTCGAGCAGCGAGACGTCGAACGTACCGCCACCGAGGTCGAAGACCAGGATGGTCTGTTCCTTCTCACCCTTGTCGAGGCCGTATGCCAGTGCGGCCGCGGTCGGCTCGTTGACGATGCGCAGCACGTTCAGACCGGCGATCTGACCGGCTTCCTTGGTGGCCTGACGCTGCGAGTCGTTGAAGTAGGCGGGGACGGTGATCACCGCGTCGGTGACGTCCTCACCGAGGTAGGACTCGGCGTCGCGCTTCAGCTTCATCAGCGTGCGCGCGCTGATCTCCTGTGGGGTGTACTTCTTGTCGTCGACACCGACGGTCCAGTCACCCTCGCCCATGTGGCGCTTGACCGAACGGATGGTGCGATCGACGTTGGTCACCGCCTGGTTCTTCGCCGGCTGCCCGACCAACACCTCGCCGTTGCGCGCGAATGCGACCACCGACGGGGTCGTCCGGGAGCCTTCGGCGTTGGCGATGACAGCGGCTTCGCCGCCTTCGAGCACGGAGACCACCGAGTTGGTGGTGCCGAGGTCGATTCCAACTGCACGAGACATGTGTTCTCCTCCTGGTTCATGGGTTGCACCCAAGTACGTGGCCGGGCCCGAGCCGTTTACTGCACGAACCGCGGATGTTTCGTCGAGACCCGCGTCGGAACCCGAACTTCAGTGCATCCGACTCATGTCCTACTGAACAAACAAGCCGGAGTCAACCTGGGTTGAGCCTACATGACTCAGGTCTCTCGATCTGCTCAACGGACCCACCTGGCGGATTGTTCCCGGATCGACCAAAACAGTTGAGTGGAGTGGGCTCAATGTGGGGAGGATCTCCCTCCCCGTACCCCATGGTCTGGTACGCCGCCGAATACACTCATGCGGCCGGGCGCAGGCTCACGTCCCGGCCATTGCGGACGTGACCTGGGAAATGATGGAGGCGGCATGACGACGGATCTCGTCGATGGCTGACCGGCGCAAACTCTTCGGGGAGGCCGCCCTGACAGTCATCTCGACCGGAGGGCTCCGCGCACTCACCCATCGTTCGGTGGACGAGGCGGCCGGCCTGCCTGCCGGTTCGGTGAACTATTACGCGCCGACCCGGGCGAAGCTCGAGGCACTCGCGCTGACCGAGGCATACGAGCAGATGTACGCGATCGCCATCCGCACGTTCGGGCCGATCCTGGAGACCGATGACCCCTCAACCGATCTCGTCCTCGACTGCACGACCGATTTCGTGGCGGCGATGTCGGCGGAGACGGGACTCGTCGCGGCCCGCCATGCGCTGCTCGTCGAATCGCAGTTCGACGCCGTCCTGCGCGAACAGGTGAGAACCAATCGCACCGCCTTTGTCGCGTTCACCGAACCGTTCGTCCGGTCGAAGGCGCCCGACAGCCCGGCACGAACCGCCGAACTCATCGTGGCCCTGGTCGAAGGTCTGATTCAGCAGCAGACGCTCGTTGCGACAACGAATTTCCACCGCTCGATGGTCCGCGCCGCGATCGCACGGATCTTCGGGTTCACCGGGGGATGAACAGTCCGTCGACGAATATGACTGCGGCGTGAGCGCACCGCGGCGACAATAATTGTCGTCGCGGCCCGCCCACGCCGCAGCCGTATTCAGAACTCCGATCGATCAGCAGCGACGCAACCGTCAGGCAGCGGACACCGCCGGTTCCTCGACCGGCTCCAGCGCCTGCGCGATGATGTCGGCGACATCGACCATCGGTTTGACCTCGAGCGCCTCGAGGACCTCGGCGGGCACGTCGTCGAGGTCGGGCTCGTTACGCTGCGGGATGAAGACGGTCCGCAGCCCATTGCGTTGCGCGGCAAGCAGTTTCTGCTTGACGCCACCGATCGGCAGCACCCGACCGTTCAGCGTGACCTCACCGGTCATGCCCACGTCGGCACGAACCTTGCGGCCCGTCGCCATCGACACCAGCGCCGTCACCATCGTCACGCCTGCGCTCGGACCGTCCTTGGGCACGGCACCCGCGGGCACGTGCACGTGGATGGTCTTGTCGAGCGTCACCGGGTCGACGCCGAGTTGCTCGGCGTGCGCACGCACGTAGGACAGGGCGATCTGCGCGGATTCCTTCATGACGTCACCCAACTGGCCGGTGAGCTTGAGTCCGGACTCACCGTCGACCGCGTTGACCTCGATGAACAGGACATCGCCACCCATACCGGTGACCGCAAGACCGGTGGCCACACCCGGCACTGCCGTGCGCTCCTTCGATTCCGGTGTGAAACGCGCTCGGCCGATGTAATCCTTGAGGTCACGCTCACCGATCTCGATCGGCGCCTGCGCCTTGCCGGATTCCAGGTTCGTCGCAGCCTTGCGAAGCAACTTGGCGAGCAGCCGTTCGAACTGTCGCACACCCGGTTCCCGGGTGTAGTTCGCGGCGATCTCGCGCAGTGCATCGTCGGCGACGGTCACCTCGGCGTCGGTCAGGGCCGCACGCTCCGCCTGCCGCGGGAGCAGGAAGTCACGGGCGATGGCGACCTTGTCGTCCTCGGTGTAGCCGTCGATGGTGACCAGCTCCATCCGGTCCAGCAGCGCCGACGGGATGTTCTCGATCACGTTGGCGGTGGCCAGGAACAGGACATCGGAGAGGTCGAGGTCCAGATCGAGATAGTGGTCGCGGAAGGTGTGGTTCTGCGCCGGGTCGAGGACCTCGAGCAGCGCCGCCGCGGGGTCGCCACGGTAGTCCGAGCCGACCTTGTCGATCTCGTCCAGCAGCACAACCGGATTCATCGATCCGGCCTCGCCGATGGCCCGCACGATCCGGCCGGGCAGGGCGCCGACGTAGGTGCGCCGGTGACCGCGGATCTCCGCCTCGTCCCGGACGCCGCCGAGGGCGACGCGGACGAACTTACGGCCGAGGGAGCGGGCGACCGATTCACCCAGCGACGTCTTGCCGACGCCGGGAGGGCCGGCCAGCACCATCACGGCACCCGAGCCGCGCCCGCCGACGACCTGCAGACCACGCTCCGCTCGACGAGCCCGGACGGCCAGATACTCGACGATCCGGTCCTTCACGTCGACCAGACCGTGGTGATCGGCGTCGAGGATCTCGCGGGCACCCTTGATGTCGGTCGAGTCCTCCGTCCGCACGCTCCACGGGAGGTCCAGAACAGTGTCGAGCCAGGTACGAATCCAGCCGGTCTCCGGCGACTGATCGCTGGCACGTTCGAGCTTGCCGACCTCGCGCAGCGCAGCTTCACGCACGTTCTCGGGAAGATCGGCGGCCTCGACACGACCCCGGTAGTCGTCGGCACCTTCGGGCTCATCCTCACCGAGTTCCTTGCGGATGGCGGCGAGTTGCTGGCGAAGCAGGAATTCCTTCTGCTGCTTCTCCATCCCGTTGCGGACGTCGTCGGCGATCTTGTCGCTGACCTCGGTCTCGGCGATGTGCTCGCTGGTCCAGTCGATGAGCAGTGTGAGGCGCTCGCCGATGTCGGGCGTCTCCAGCAGCTGACGCTTCTGGATGTCGGTCAGCCACGACGAGTAGCCGGAGGTGTCCGCGAGTGCGGACGGGTCCGACATCTTGTTGACGCCGTCGATGATCTGCCACGCCTCCCGGCGCTGCAGCATGGCCAGCACGAGCTTCTTGTACTCGGCGGCCAGGGCCTTCACATCGTCGGTGATCTCCGGATCGTCGATCTCGGTGACCTCGACCCACAGCGCGTTGCCGTGGCCGGGCGCACCGGTGCCGATCTGGGCCCGGGTCTCACCCTTCACGACCGCGGCGGTCTGACCGCCGGGCATGCGCCCGACCTGCACGATCGACGCGATCACCCCGTAGCTGGGATACCGGTCGTCCAGGCGCGGCGCGACCAGGAGCTTGCCGGATTCGCTGGCCCGAGCCGCATCAACGGTCGCCTGGGCGGCGTCGTCGAGCGGGATCGGGACAACCATGCCCGGCAAGACCACGAGGTCCGGAACGAACAGAACGGGCACTGAATATGTCTGTGACATTCATCCTCCAAAGTTCAGTCTGACCGACTCAACCCTGGTGGCGGGATCTTTGTTCCCGGGGATATTTCGCCAGGAGCGGAATGATGATGGTGACCGCCCCGCGCTCATCCGATGAAGCTCGGTAGTCTCTGTGAAGTCGGGCACCATATCGACGATCGATCCGGTCCGTAGAGGTGGCATCGCGCCATCCCCGATGAGCAGCCCATCGATCAGAACAGTGAGGCGCGCGGCAGCTCATGCGCCTTTCTGCTGCCTCGACATGGACAAAAGCCGGCATTGCCAAGCAGGCCGGAAGCGAACATTACGGACATAACACCCAAACCGCCGATGCGACTTGATGATTCGCCTATCATTACGCCGACTGCCTACCGTAGAGACATGTCCGAATCCGGAGTTGTCGACGGCAGGACCTCGCCGATGCGGTGGGCACACGCCCACGTGGTGGAACGTCACCTGCGCGCACTGGGCGCGTTGATCCGCCGCAAACCGCCATTGACCGAAGAGTCCATCACCGTCGTGGACCAACCCATGCTCAAGCGTGCCATCGCCGCGGCCGCTCTGGGAAACACGATGGAGTGGTTCGACTTCGGCGTGTACGGCTACCTCGCCGCCACCCTCGGGAAGGTCTTCTACCCCGACGCATCGTCGAGTGCCCAATTGCTGGCCACCTTTGCGACATTCGCGGCAGCCTTCATCGTGCGGCCGCTCGGCGGGTTCTTCTTCGGCCCGCTCGGCGACCGGGTGGGCCGTCAGAAAGTACTGGCGGTGACGATGATCATGATGGCTGTCGGCACCTTCGCCGTCGGCCTCATCCCGTCCTACGCCACGATCGGCATCTGGGCACCGATCCTGCTGCTCGTGGCGCGCATGGTGCAAGGCTTTTCCACCGGCGGCGAGTACGGCGGGGCCACCACGTTCATCGCCGAGTACTCGCCGGATCGTCGTCGCGGATTCCTGGGCAGCTGGCTCGATTTCGGTACGTTCATCGGGTATTCGCTCGGTTCACTGCTCGTCACTGTCCTCAACGCCTGGCTCGGCGACGACACGATGACCTCGTGGGGCTGGCGCATACCGTTCTTCATCGCCGGCCCGATGGGTCTGATCGGGCTGTATCTCCGTCTGCGCCTTGAAGACACACCGGCGTTCCAGAAACAACTCGACGAGCACGACGCCCAGGTCAAGAAGGCCGAGAGCGCCGGCCGGGAGATCGGCACCATCTTCGTGCGGTTCTGGCGACCGCTGCTGGTCTGCATCGGACTGGTCATCCTCTACAACGTCACCAACTACATGATCACCGCGTATCTGCCGACCTACTTCACCGACGTCATCGGACGCAGCCAGCTCAGTTCCGATCTGCTGGTGTTGCTTTCGATGCTGGTGGTGGTGGCTCTGATCGTCTTGCTTGGCCGCCTCACCGACTACATCGGACGACGACCCGTGTTCGCCTTCGGCGCCATCCTCCAGATCATCGTCGCGGTACCATGTTTCGTCCTGTTCGGAATGGACACGCTCTGGGCGCCGATCGTGGCGTGCATCGTATTCGGTGCGATTCTGGCGTGTTTCGCCGCGCCGACCGCCTCGACACTGCCCGCGCTCTTCCCGACGACGGTGCGCTACGGAGCGCTGTCCATCGGATTCAACATCGCAGTGTCCGCATTCGGAGGCACCACGCCACTGGTCGCCTCGGCACTGGTCAGCGCGACCGGGAACCATCTGGTACCGGGCTTCTACCTCATCGCGAGCGGGCTGGTGGGCCTCGTCGCCGTGGTGTTCCTGCGTGAGTCGGCACGGCAACCACTGACCGGTTCGCCACCACAGGTCGACTCACCGGCCGAGGCTGCTCGCACCTACGCTGCGGCACGCAAATCGGCTGCTGCGGTGAGCGTCTGAGGCCGACGCGCTCTACCATGCGTCACCACGGTCGATCTGGTGTGGTACCCGACGGTGTGAAGTGACGATCTGGTCATCCCCCTGGACGTGAATCCGGCCGGCCGGCGGCGAACATTCGGGCCCGGCGCACAGTGCTCAGGTGCGATGATCGAACACAACCGTTCCGAAAGGGTCACGAGCATGGATCTGTTCGCGGGCATCCCCGTCAGCGACCTGTCGAACGCTGCCGGCTGGTATGAACGTCTCCTCGGTGATGTGAGGTCATTCGACCCGAACGATCACGAACGGGTCTGGACACTCACCGAGCACGGCCACCTCTACGCGGTCATCGCACCTCACGACGCCGGACACGGGCTGGCGACGTTGTTCGTCGACAGTCTGGATGAGTTCCTCGCCGCAGCCGCGGGTCGCGGAGTCGAACCCGAGTCGACGGAGACCTATGACAACGGGGTCCGCAAGGCCGTCTTCCGCGATCCTGACGGCAACGAGATCGGTGTGGGTGGCCAATGAACAATCGACGACGGATGCAACCCGCCGGGAAATCAACGGGACATCGCACCCATCCGAACGCCGTCCACGTCCGAACCATGTGCATGAACCTTGAATCCCACAGTTCAACCAGTGCTCTGTCCAGCATCGGCGCCCGATTGACCGTGTCGTTTCTCTGTTTGTTCGCGGCTATCGCCGGCGGCGTGGTGATGAACGCACCGAAGGCGTCCGCCGCCACCTGCTCCGACGTCGCGGTCGTCTTTGCCCGCGGCACGGCCGAACCCGCGCCTCCGATCGGATTGACCGGTCAGTCGTTCGTCGGGGCTCTCCGGTCGCAACTACCCGGCAAGTCAGTGGCCGCCCAGGGTGTGAAATACGCCGCCAGCAGCGATTTCAACAATCGCCCGAAGTTCGTCAGGTCCGTGGTGGACGGCGTGAAGGAAGCCCAGAACGAGGTGAAGACCATCGCCGCAACCTGCCCGCGGACCCGGATCGTCCTCGGCGGATATTCGCAGGGAGCAGTGGTCGCCGGTTATGCGACGAGCGGGAAGATCACGATCGCCGATCGCTACCGCCAGTACGAGTCGCAGGTGCCCGCTCCGCTCCCCGCCAACGTGGCGAGCCATGTCGCGGCGGTGGTCCTCTTCGCACCGCCTTCAGACCGCTTCATCAGCGACGTCGGTGCACCGCGCATTCGCGTCGGCGCCCCATATGAGCCCAAGACGGTCCGGTACTGCATCCCCGGCGACACCATCTGCAACGGCGCCCCGGTGGGACAGCCCAACGCGCTGCACGTGCTCTACACCGTCAACGGCATGCCACTGGATGCCGCACACTTCGTGGTCGGACGACTGTAGAGCCTGACCATCGACGTCCCTTTCCCACTCCGATGAGTTCCTCGGTCGCGCCTGGTCACAACTGTTGACCGGCGCGACCGAGGAGGCTCGACCATGGGAAAAGTCATCACACACATGACGATGTCGCTCGACGGCTTCATCGCCGACCGCAACGACGATCCCGGCGAGCTGTTCGCCTGGTACGACGCCGGTGAGACAGCGGTGCCCAGCGCGAATGACGACGTCGGATTCCACGTCGACGGTGCCGACGCGGACGTTCTCGGCGAACTGACCGGCAACGCCGGCGCACTGGTGTCCGGGCGACGCCTGTTCGACATCACCGACGGCTGGGGCGACCACCACCCGGTCGGCGTCCCGGTCGTCGTCGTCACGCATCACCCACCCGAGGACGCCACGACCCGGTGGCCGAACACCACCTTCGTCGGCGACGTCGCCGACGCCATCTCACGGGCGCGGCAGATCGCCGGTTCCGCCGATGTGATCATCGCCAGCCCGACGATCATCCAACAGGCCCTCGACCTCGATCTGGTCGACGAGATCTGCGTCAGCCTCGTACCGGTCCTCTTCGGCGATGGGATCCGCTACTTCGGCCCGCTGGCGAACGGCCATCGGCTCCTCGCAGACCCGACGGTCGTCCCCGGTCGCCGCGCCACTCACCTGCGTTATCTCACCGCCGCCAGAACAGGTGATGCGTGACCGCACCGCCCGGACTGGGCACGACGTCGCAGTGATAGCGATCGAGCAGCTCGTCGGGTGACTCCCAGAGTCGAACCCCGGACCCGAGCTCGACCTCGTTGGAGACCGCCACATGCAAGGTGTCCACCAGACCTGCGTCGAGGAACTCCCGCACGGTGGTCGCGCCGCCACCGAGCCGCACATCCTTCCCGTTCGCGGCGGCCTGCGCCTTCTCGAGGGCCGTCGCCGGGTCGTCGTCGATGAAGTGGAACGTCGTGTCCGACAGGGTGAACGACGGTCGCAGGTGATGGGTCAGGACGAACACCGGCGTATGGAACGGCGGCTCGTCGCCCCACCACCCGAGCCAGCTGTGGTCCTCCCAGGGGCCGCGATACGGGCTGAACTTGTGACTGCCCATGATCTCGGCACCGATGTTGTGGCTGAAGTCGCGGGTCAGGTAGTCGTCGAGACCGCGACTGCCGCCTGGGTCGGTGCGGTTGGGCCAGCTCGCGGTCGCGCCCGCCCACGACATCAGCGAAGCCGGATCGGCGTGGCCGAAGGGCCGTTCGAGGCTCTGGCCGTCACCGGCGCCGAAGCCGTCGCGCGACACCGTGAAGTTCTGCACTTTCAATAACTGACCCATTCCACAATCCTGCACTCTCGACGTTGCTGACGATGGTCAGACTGCACGAGTCCGGAAGAATCATCGGCCCCTCACGAGCTCTCTCGCCGCAGCTCGTCGGGGTCCGGCGAGGCAGGCCGCGGCCGTGGGCGATCGGTCGTCTCGAGAACGTCGAGCAACTCGAGAACACTGTCGCGCCGATCGGGCGGGAGGCGGGCGATCGCCACGGCCATCATCCACAGGTCGTGGTCGACCTCGAGCCGCGCGGTCCGGATGTCGTCGCCGGCGGCCTGCGTCTCGCCGGCTTCCGCGAAATACTCCGGACTCACGCCGAACCCGGCGGCGATGGCGATGACGATCTCGACCGACGGGTGCGCGATATGACCGGACCGAACGGCCGACAGGGTGCCGACGTCGAGGCGATGGCCTCGCGCTCGAGCACGCCCCACAACTTCGGCAGCCGTCAGATCCGGCCAGAACTCGAAGAGCGCCTCGACGCGGTCAGGAATCACCGATACCGCCCACCCCATCGAAGAATTCCCCTCGTCGAATCTCAGCGTCAGGACAGCAAATCATAGACAGTGGCGTTTAACATCACCGGGGTCCTGGCCGGGCGCGCGGCGCGGCCCGACTCCTGCCCAATCGGACACGGCGTGCGGTGATGATCGCTGCGGCGATCGCAAAAGCGGCGGCAGCCGTGACGATTGCCCAGGACACGCGTTGATCGAAGCCGGGCGCCCCACTCGAGCCTGTCGCCGCGGCGAAGATCGCGACGCCCAGCGCGGCCCCGATCTGCCGGGCCGTGTTGGAGGCTCCCGAGGCGGCTCCGGGAGTTGCCGGGGCGGCCTCGATCGCGGCGGTGACGATTGCCGGCGTCAGCATCCCCAAGCCGATTCCCCACACCACGAATCCCGCCGCCACGAGGGGACGATCGAGCGAGTCCGCGGTCGAGGCGATCACCGCGAATCCGATGGCCGACATCGTGAGTCCGAGAGCGGAGGTCGGCCACGGGCCGAACCGCGCCGTCGTCCGCGCCGACACCGGGCCCAGCAACGGTAGCGGGAGCAACGCGGGCAACAAGACCAGGCCGGTCGCCGACGGGCTCAGATGGTGGACGGACTGTAGGAGCTGGGTGAGGACGAACAACGTCCCGAGCACACAGGCGTTCATCAATCCGGCGACGAGGCAGGCCGCGATCAGTGATCTACTCGCGGATCGTTCGACCCGGAGTAACGGTGTGCGCGTTCGCCGTTCGATGTTCACGAACCCGACCGACGCGGCAACGGCGATACTCAGTGCGACGACGGCGTCTGTCGGCGTCGAGCGGATTCGCAACACTGCCACAGTCGCAGCGGCTATGGCCGCAGCCAGCACCACGGCACCGGCCCAATCCACCCGATCGTCGCCGACCGGATCAGCATCACGTTGGAACGCAGCCGGTTCGGACCGTGCGATCATCACCGCCGTCGCGGCGATCACCGGCACGTTGACCCAGAACACCGACGGCCATCCCCACTCCTGCACGAGGAAGCCACCGATCACCGGCCCTGCCGGCACCGCCGCCCCGCCGACGGCTGCCCACACACCGACCAACCGGGTGCGCTGCCGATCATCGACGGCGGACTCGGTCAGCATCGCCAATGTGCCCGGGAGCATCACGGCGGCGGCCACGCCCTGAACCAGACGGCCCAGGATCAGCACCGACAACCCGGACGCCGACGCACACAGCACCGATGCCGCGCCGAACCCGATCAGTCCCACGAGCACCATCCGCCGGTGACCGACACGATCGCCGATCGCCCCGGCCGACAGGAGCAGAGCCGCGAGCGGCACGGTGTAGGCGTCGACGATGGACGCGAGCCCGGCACCCTGCGCCGACAACGCGTGACCGATGGAAGGCAGTGCCACGTTGACCACGGTGACGTCGAGCAACACCAGGAAGTACCCGCCGCAGAGGGCGACGACGACCGATCGGCGCAGACGAGAGATCTCAGCCATGCGTCCATCGTGGTCACGCGACATTTCAGCCGGCGTCGAAGCATCTCCGTCGTATCGTCGAACCATGCGCACTCCACGAGAGGTGCCGACCGGCGGTGACCCCGACCTCGCGGTGGTCGCCGCGGGGTTTGCCGATCCGCGGCGGATCCGAGTGCTGATGGCTCTGGCCGACGGGCGGGCGCTACCGGCCGGACGTCTCGCGGCCGAGGCCGGCGTGTCCGCCTCCACGATCAGCAATCATTTGTCGCGACTTCGCGATCAAGGTCTCGTCACCGCGGAGCAGCATGGCCGCCACCGCTACTATCGGCTGTCCACGCCGGACGTCGAGGGCGTGCTGGAGGCGCTGGCCCGCCTGGCACCACGCGAACCCATCACGTCGCTGCGCCAGCACACCCGAGCGCACGCCCTCCGCAGCGGGCGCACCTGCTATCAACACCTGGCAGGGCATCTCGGCGTGCATCTGTTCCGAGCCCTGCTCGACCGCCGCTGGGTCGTCGGCGGCAACGGTCTGCACCACCCCGACACCGATGACAGACTCTCCGCACCCGGTCACGCGATCGACTATCGACTCACCCCGGAGGGGGCCGGGGCGCTGTCCGATTGGGGCGTGCCCCAACGACTCCTACGTGTCGACACCACGCTGCGGTACTGCACCGACTGGACCGAGCAGGCCCATCACCTCGCCGGTCCCCACGGCAGCGCGCTTGCCACATTTCTCTTCGAGCAGGGATGGATCGCTCGCGGGACCACCCCGCGCAGTGTGACGATCACCGAATCTGGGCGACCACACCTCGACCGGCTGTGCGGTTCTCCTGCGGGCATGGATCGGGCCGGCTACCCCGCTTGATCGTCGTACTGCATGGCCCCGATCGGGTTGCCCGCCGGATCGGCGAAGAAGATCAGATGGCCGACGCCCGCGATGGTGAATCGCTCCATGAGGATCGTGCCACCCGCATCGCGCACCGATTGCGCGGTCGCGTCGACGTCGTCGACCGCAAACGTGCACTCCAGTCCCAGGGTGGGGTGCCCGTGCGGGTTACTCGACGCCCTCCGCCTTTGTCACCGCATTCACCCGCGAACTCGGCGAGCCGCCGCGGAGGTTCATGTGGGTGCGGCCTCGGCGGTGATGATTTCGACCAGGATGTCGGCGTGCCCGGCATGACGAGCGATCTCTTCGATCATGTGCAGGAGGAGCCACCGCACGCTGACGTCCGCACCGTGCGAGTTCTGGAAGGTGTCGGACATGTCGTACGCGGACACGATCTCCCGCGACTGCGCGCTGGCACTCCGGAACTCGTCGACCACGTCGTCGAGCGACCGCCCGTCGGGGACGGCGAAGCTCGCCTCCCCCGGGGTGGCCGGCCCGCTGCAGTCCTCTTTCGATCGTCCGTCCAGGATGTGCTGAAACCAGAAGCGTTCCGCTGCCGCGCTGTGTCTGAGCAGGCCGATCGGGGTCGTCGCCGACGGCACGCGGCGTGACCGCGACGCCGCGTCCGAGAGTCGGACGACGGAGTCGATCAACGCCTCACGGTTGCGATCGAGCATGTTCTCCAGCAGGGCCCGTTCATCTCCGCTGATGATGCGTTCCATCGACTGATCCACTTCGCCGGGGGTAGGTGACGGCGCCCAGCCTAATGCGGTCCCGGATCAACGGGCGGGTTCCCACACGATGCCGTCAGGATCGGTGAACGACGCGCCGGAGCTGCCCACCAGCAACCGGTGCGACCCACTGCCCTCCGCATCCACCCCGGCATCCTTGGCCGCGGCCCGCCGGCCGTAGAGTGCCAGCTTCACCGAGTCGGCCTCGCTCGCGAACTCGACGTACTTGCGGCCGAAGCTCTTCGCGACGTCGAGTCCCTGCTCGACGTAGAATTTCTTGCTCGCGGCCACGTCGTCGGCGCCGATGAGGAGCACGATGTCGTCGACCTGGCGGGCCGGGGCGCCGGATGCCTTCTTGTTCGACGTCGCGACCTTCCAGATGGCGCCGTCGGGCGCCGCCACCACGCCGCCATAGCCCCAAAACGATTTCTTGGCGGGCTTGATCTCGGTGGCACCAGCGTCGAGAGCGGGCGTGATCAGCGAATCGACGACGCCGGGATCGGCGACGACAAGGGACAGGACGAACCCTCGGAAGCCGGATGTCGGCTGTTGGGCCGTCCGGAACCGGAGTCGATCGCCCAGCCCGAAGGCCTTGTCGTAGAAGGTCTCCGCGGCAGCGGTGTCGGGAACGTCGAGGGTGATGGCGGTGATTGTTGTCATGCACATGACGTTAGGCCGGGGCGCGCCGGAAGACTTCTCGATTCCTGCTCGATCACGTTCGGGCGGTGTGGTGCCCCGTCAGCCCGCGAACCCGCCGCGAAACGGCCGAAAGAAGTCCTGCAGTTCCTGCGCGTACCGCTCGGGCTGCTCGAACGGCGCGAAATGCCCGCCGTGTTCCGGCTCCGTCACGCTGACGACGTTCGCGGTTCGTTCGAGCCAGGCCCGCGGCGGCTTGAGCACGTCACCGCCGAACAGTGAGAAGCCAGACGGCACGTCCACATGTCGCGTGTACTGATCGAGTGGGATCGCCGCATTGGCGTGGTACATCCGCATCGACGATCCGATGCTGCCGGTCACCCAGTACTGGGTGAGCAAGGTCAGGATCTCGTCTCTCGTGAACGCCGTCTCGACGTCACCGCCGCAGTCGCTCCATGCCCGCAGCTTTTCGACGATCCACGCCGCGAGGCCGGCAGGCGAGTCGGTGAGACCGACAGCGGCGGTGACCGGCTTGGTGCTGTGCATCGCCGCATACGCACCCTCGGTTCGCGCCCACACCGCCCCGGTCTCGATCCACGCGCGTTCGGTGTCGTCGAGTTCTTCCGGATCTCCCCAGTACCTGGGCAATCCGGCGTCCGTACGGTGCACGGCGACAACACGTTCGGGTTGGTCGAGTGCGAGGTACCTGCTGACGTGACTGCCCATGTCGCCACCCGCCGTGCCGAACTCGTCATATCCGAGTTCGGTCATGAGTTCCGCCCACAGCATCGCCACCGCGATCGAATCGTGGGCATGGGCAGGCTGATCGGAGTATCCGAAACCGGGCATGTCGGGCACGATCACGTCGAAGGCATCGGCGGGGTCGCCGCCATGTGCCCCGGGGTCACTCAGCAGCGGGATCACCTTGAGGTACCGCCAGAACGAGTCCGGCCAACCGTGGTTGAGCAGCAACGGCATCACCGGCCCGGCGCGGTCCGCCGCGCGGGCATGGATGACATGTATCCCGAGGCCACCGACCTCGACTCGCAGGTTCGGAAGTCGGTCGATCTCGGATTCCTGTGCCGACCAATCGAATTCGTCGGCCCAGTAGTTGATCAGATCCCGGAGGTAATCGACGTCGACACCGAGTGACCAGCCCGCAGGAGTGTCAGGCCATCGGGTCGCCCGCAGTCGCACGCGGAGATCCTCGACGACCCGCGGCTCCGTCCGCAGCGACATCGGCCGTGGGCCGGCGCTCACAGCGCAGGCCAGTCCGTGGGCCCGCTGGAACCGGCCGGATACTCGTCGATGGGGACCTGATCGGAGCGCCACGCGTCGAGGATCGGCGCGACGATCCGCCAGCACTGCTCCGCGGTGTCGCCACGCACCGCGAGAGTTGCGTCGCCGTCGAGGATTCCGGACAACACCTCGGCGTAGGCCCGCGGCGACCCGACTCCGAGGTCGGCGTCGAGTTCGGTCGCCTTCAGGTCGAACGGGTGCGAACCGTCGTGCACGTTGAGCCGCAGGGACATCGTGTCCGGACCGAAGGAGAATCGGAGGACGTTGCTCGCCGCCTCGCCGCGAAACTGTTCCGGCAGATGACGGACCGGACGAAAGGTGAGGGCGATCTCCTTGACCGCGGGTTCGATCGCCTTGCCCGACCGCAGGGTGAAGGGCACGCCCGCCCAGCGGGCGGTGCACACCTCGAAGGTCGCCTCGGCCAGGGTCTCGGTGTTACGTGCCGGGTCGACACCCTCCTCGTCGGTGTAGGACGGCAGCCGATGACCATTCACCTCGCCGGCGGTGTAGCGCGCCCGATGGGACGCACGGATGGGATCGCCCTCCCAGACCCGGGTGGCGCGCAGGGCGGCGGCCGTCGCATCGCGCAGATCTCGTTCGGCCAATGACGCGGGAGAATCCATCGCCACCACCGAGAGGAGCTCCAGCAGATGACTCTGCAGCATGTCGGTGAACGCGCCCGCTTTGTCGTAATAGCCTGCGCGGCCTTCGAGTCCGAGCGTCTCGTCGTAGCGGATGAGGACGGACTCGATGTGATCGGCCGACCAGACCGGCTCGAACACACGATTGGCGAACCGCACCCCGATCAGGTCCAGCAGGATCGACTGCCCCAGGAAGTGATCGACGCGGAACACCTGGTTCTCGGGGACGAGGCGGGCAAGGGTCTGGTTGAAGGCGTGGGCGCTCGCCTCATCGGTGCCGAATGGTTTCTCGAGAGCGAGGATGGTGCCGGACGGGACCTCCACGTCCGTCATCGCCTCGCATGATGCCTGTGCGATGGCGGGCGGGACGGCGAAGTAGAGGATCGGTCGGCCCTGTGCCGACCCGAGGATCGTGCGAAGCCCATCCGCGGAACCGATGTCCGCCTGCAGGTAGGTCGTCGAGTCGGCGAGACGGGCGGCAGCAGGCGCCTGCCCGTCACCGAACGCTTCGCGGACGCGATCGCGCCACTGATCGTCGGAGACCTCACGCCGCCCCACACCGACCAGCCGTACGTCGCGTTCCGGTTCGAGCGCGAGGAGCTGCTCGAGTGCCGGCAGCAGCAGGCGTGAGGTCAGATCGCCCGTCGCACCAAGGATGAAGAGTGTCGTCTCGGCCATGCCCGACGGTAACGCGCATCGAACTCACCATGGCCGAACTCGCCGATACATCGCACGTTGGCGGTAAGAATCGACGTATGCGTCCGAACATCGAGGATTACGCCCTGATCGGAGACTGTCGTACCGCAGCGCTCGTGTCGCGCCGCGGCGAGATCGACTGGTTCTGTGTGCCCCGGTACGACTCGGCGTCGATCTTCGCCGCGCTGCTCGGCGACGAAGAGCACGGCTGCTGGACGCTGGCACCACGCGAGGGATCGGCACAGTGCAGTCGTGCGTACACGGGAGACACCCTCGTCCTCGTCACCCGATGGGAGACCTCGACCGGCGTGGCCGAGGTGCACGAGTTCATGCCTCTCGACGGCGGCCGGGTCGACCTCGTGCGACGCGTCGTCGGGGTGTCGGGGCACGTCGAGTTCCAGACCGACCTGCGGATGCGCTTCGACTACGCACGCGCGGTGCCGTGGGTCCTGCAGGTCGGCGACGCCTCCGGACCCGCCCTGCGAGCCATCGCAGGCCCGGACGCGGTGGTCGTGCGGGGCGCCGCGCTGCACGCCGACGGCAACGTGCATCGTGGGTTCTTCACCGTCGAACCCGACGTGACCGTCGACCTCACGCTCACCTGGTATCACTCGCACCGTCCCGAGCCCGAACCCCTCGACGTCGACACGGCGCTCGACCACGCGGTCGGCTGGTGGACCGGATGGTCGAGCCGCATCGACCATTCCGGACCGCACCACGAGCAGATGGTCCGATCGCTGATCACATTGCGCGCACTGAGCAATCTCGACACCGGTGGCATCGTCGCCGCCGCGACCACATCGCTGCCCGAACAGTTCGGCGGCAGCCGCAACTGGGATTACCGATATGTGTGGCTGCGCGATGCCTCACTCACCCTGGAGGCGTTGGTGAATCACGGCTTTCTGCGGGTGGCCGAGCACTGGCGCATGTGGCTGATGCGCGCGATCGCCGGGAACACCAAGGAATTGCAGATCATGTACGGCATCGCCGGGGAGCGCGATCTCGAGGAGCGGGTGTTGTCGCATCTGCCGGGTTATCAGAACGCCGCACCGGTTCGGATCGGAAACGGCGCGGTCAACCAGTACCAGGGCGACGTGATCGGCGAGGTGCTCTGCGGTCTCGAGTCGGCACGGGAGGCGGGACTGCAGGAGACCCCGATGTCGTGGTCACTGCAGAAGGCGTTGCTCGAGCAGGTCGAGGCGAATCTCGAGCGTCCCGACAACGGGATCTGGGAGATGCGCGGCGACCCGCAGATGTTCACCCACTCCCGCGCGATGATCTGGGCGGCCTTCGATCGCGGTGTCCGTGCGTCCGAACGGTTCGACCTCGGCGGCTCGCCCGATCACTGGCGCGAACTCCGCGACCGGGTCCGGGCCGAGATCGACAGCGCCGGGGTGGATCCGGACACGGGGCGATTTGTCCAATACGCCGGGACCGCCGACGTCGACGCGTCGTTGCTGCTGCTCCCCCAGGTCGGATTCTGCGCGGCCGACGACCCACGGATGCTCGCGACCGTCGCCGAGATCGAGCGCGTTCTGATGAAGGGCGGACTGGTTCATCGGTACCGCACCGGTTCCGGGGTCGACGGGCTCGACGGCGACGAACATCCGTTCCTGGCCTGCACGTTCTGGCTGGTCACGCAGTACGCGGCGAGTGGACGGCACCACGACGCGGTGGCGTTGATGGAGCGTGCGTGTGCCACGGCCAACGACGTCGGCCTGTTCTCCGAGGAGTACGACGTCGGTGCCGGGCGCCAGGCGGGCAACACCCCGCAGGCCCTGTCCCATCTGGCCTTCGTGCGGGCGGCCGACGCACTGGCGTGAGCATTCGAGGCCCCGAGGGGTTTCGGCCTTCGGGGAACAGGTTCACCTGACGGTTGCGCCACCAGGTCGACCGCGCAAGGATGGACTCCAGCGAGGCCTCACCGGGCAACGTCCGCCCGGGTCGGTGGGTGGTGCCGCGCATCCACGATCGTTCGGTGAATTCCCGAGGGAGACAAGACCGATGAGAAGACGATTGATCGCTGTGCTGGCTGCGTGCGCCGCCGTTGCCACAATCGGACTGGCCGGCTCGGGTCCGGCGACTGCCGCCTGCATGGGCAACGGGATCGACGACCTGACCGCCGAACCCTGCGGCGACTGACCCGAACCTCCCCCGTCCTCCGCCGATCGAGTAGCCCGGAGCGCCTCCTCCGCCCTCCGCTGATCGAGTAGCCCGGAGCGCCTCCTCCGCCCTCCGCTGATCGAGTAGCCCGGAGCGCCTCCTCCGCCCTCCGCTGATCGAGTAGCCCGGAGCGCCAGCGGAGGGCGTATCGAGATCACCGCGCCTGCTCGAACGGTGATCTCGATACGGGTCGTCGCTACGCTCCGTCCCTACTCGATCAACGGGGAGATTCGATCAGCGGGAAGTGACCACCCGTCCCTACTCGATCAACGGGGAGTTTCGATCAACCGGGAGAAGGTCACCCGGCCTGCTGCGCGAGAGCGGCCATCAGGTCGTCGTAGTTGCCTTCCTGCGCCGAGAACCGCAGTGGCTTCACCCGATCCACCAGGATCTCGCGGGTTGCGCTCGGCAGCAGTGACATCACTTCATCGAGGAAATCGTCGAGCGGCATGGCCCAGTCGGCCTCCGCCTGGCCCGGCATCAGGTCGGTCTGCACCGCAGGCGGAACCAACTCCAGGACTCCGACACCCTTGTCGGCCAACTGCAGTCGAAGACTGTCGCTGAACGAGTGGATGGCCGCCTTGGTCGCACTGTAGGTCGGTGTTCCCGCCATCGGAGTGAACGCCAGCCCCGACGACACGGTCATGATGACCGCGTCCGGTTGGGCGGCAAGGAACTCGGCGAATGCCGCGACGAGCCGCAGCGGCCCCAGGATGTTCGTCTCGACCTCGGCGACCGCGGTGTCGAGAAAGCCCGCATCACTCAAATCCTCCGATCGCATGATGCCGGCCATCGCGATCAGGACATTGGTCTCGGGGAACCGCTTCTGCACATCTGCGCAGGCGCTGCTGACGTCAGCGGCATCGGCGGTGTCGATCCGAATCGTCTCCATCCCCGGATGGTCGGACGCGATCTGTTCCAGCAGTTCGACCCGACGGCCGCCGACGATGACGCGATTGCCGGCTTCGTGCAATCGAAGCGCCAGACCGAAGCCGATGCCGGAGGTCGCGCCGGGGATGAAAATGGTGTTGCCGGTGGTCTTCATGATGTCTCCTTCACTCCGATGTACTGCCACCCACGACTTCACCCTTTTCGCGCCCGTGCATCAAGGAAGCGGTCATCCATGGATTACCGATCCCTGGATGCGGGCATCCGCATGCGGAACAGTGGTGGGTGAACACCATGCAGTACCCGACGCGCAGCCAGAATCGAGGAATCCCGTGATCGACCGGCCCGGGCTCGCCGAGTTCCTCCGGCGCCGACGTGAATCGCTCACACCTGCCGATGTCGGGCTGCCGCCCGGGCAACGTCGCAGGACGAGCGGACTGCGGCGCGAAGAAGTCGCGATGATCGCCGGAATGTCCACGGATTATTACAGCCGCCTCGAGCAACAGCGCGGGCCACAACCGTCCGATCAGATGGTGGCGGCGATCGCACGGGCGTTGCACCTCACGCTCGACGAACGCGACCACCTGTTCCGTCTCGCCGGGCACAATGCCCCCGACCGCATGGCCATTCCCGACCACGTCGGCCCCGGCATGATGCGCATCCTGGACCGGCTCGCCGATACGCCCGCGATGGTGGTCAACAGCGCCGGGGAGACGCTGGTACAGACGACACCCGCGGTCGCACTGGTCGGCGACGAAACGCAGTTCACCGGTCTTCGTCGCAGCATCGCCTACCGGTGGTTCACCGATCCGGCCACCCGACAACGCTTTCCGGCCGACGACCACGCTCATCACGCCCGGGCACACACCGCCCGGCTCCGGGCAGCGGTGACGCGCGAGGGGGCAGGGTCACGCGCGGGTGAGGTCGCCGATGCGCTACTCGCGACAAGTCAGGAGTTCGGCGAGATCTGGGGCAGGCACGACGTCGCCACGTCGCTGACCGATCAGCGCAAACGCCTGCTCCATCCGGATCTGGGGCTGATCGAGGTCTTCTGTCAGACCCTCCTCGACCCCGACGGCGCGCAGGCCCTGCTGGTCTACACGGCGACGCCGGGCAGCGAGAGCCATCAGAAGCTGGCGATGTTGAGCGCTGTGGGAGTCTGAGGCGTGGTGGTCGGGTGATCTCGATACGCCTCGTCGCTACGCTCCTCGGCTACTCGATCGGCGGCAAACCTCACTCGATCAGCGGTATCGGCGGCAAACCTCACTCGATCGACGGTATCGGCGGCAAACCTCACTCGATCAGCGGTATCGGCGGCAAACCTCACTCGATCGGCGAGGCCGGACATACCGCTGGTCGAGTAGCCGCGTGAGCGAAGCGAGCCGGCGTATCGAGACCACTCACCGCGAAAACGCGTACGTCACCCCGGTCAGCTCTTCTGCCGTGTCCCACAAGCGGTTTCCGAGTTTCCCGTCGAGGACGCGAGGGCTGGGCACCACGAGCACCGGCGGTCCGCTGAACTGCCCGGGCCCCGACGGACCGAAGTACTGGCCACCGATCACATCCGGATCGGTGGCCGCGCGCAGGGACGGCAACGCACCCTCGGGGCCCTCCATGATGAAGGATCTGCGCAGCCAGTGCAGTGTCGGCGTGGTGAACAGCCAGTGCAGCAGCCGGCCCGAATCACGCATCACCCCACTGTGGGTGGCGCCCGGATGCGCGGCCACCGAGATCGGTGCGGTGTGGCCGCTCGCCGACAGCCGACGCTGCAATTCCACCGCGAAGACCAACTGCGAGAACTTCGCACGAGCGTAGGCACGTGAGGTGCTGAACGAGTGGTCCATCGTCAGGTCGTCGAAATCGAGGACACCGGCGCGATGCGCACTGCTGCCGACCGTCACCACCCGCCCCGATTCCGCCGACAACAGGCGCTCGAGGAGCAGACCCGTCAATGCGAAGTGGCCGAGAAAGCTGGTCCCGAAATCCATCTCGAAGCCGTCGGCGGTGAGTTCACGTCGACCGGCCATCACGCCTGCGTTGTTGATCAGGACATCGACAACGGGATGGCTGGTCCCGATCTCGTCGGCGGCCTTGCGCACCGACGCGAGGTCACCGAGGTCGAGCTGCACGACGTCCAGCCGAGCATCGGGCACGCCTGCGAGGATGTCGGCGCGGGCGGTGGCTGCGGCATCGACATTGCGGCAGGCCATCAGCACGTGGGCACCCAGCCGTGCGAGGTGGCGCGTGGTCTCCAGGCCGATGCCCGTGTTGGATCCGGTGACCACCACGGTCCTGCCGTCCATCCGCGGTGCCTGCGCCGGTGACCACCCGTTCTTCGCCATGTCCCTCGCCCTTGTGTCGACCACCTACGGCGTTCGTGCCGTTCGTTCGCCGCTTCAGCCTGCCACAATGGCGCCGGAACCCATTCCCGGTGTCCACTTACGCGACCACACGGGGCCGTCGCCGACACCTGAAATGGCGGTCACCGTGAGACACGGTGACCGCCATCGAGGTGCTTCAGTGGAGTGGATCAGCGGTGGCTGACCTGTCGTCCGCGTACGGCGAGGTACGCCGCGATCAGTGCGATGGCCACGACGATGCCGACGATGAACGGGATGATCTCCCAGCCGCCGTTGCTGTTGCTGTAGCCCACCTGATACGCCAGCCACGAACCGATCAGGGATCCCAAGATCCCCAGCACGATCGTGATGATGATGCCGACGTTCTGTTTGCCCGGCATCAACAGCCGAGCCAGTGCTCCTACGATCAGGCCGACGACGATGGCACTGATGATGGTTCCGATCATGCTTCACCTATCCGTTCTTCGAGTGGCATGGGCGAACGACAAACACGGGTCAGTGCCCAGTGAGCTTGTCCTTGACCTTGCCTGCGGCGTTCTTGACGCTCTCGACGCCGTCCTTCACGGCCGAGGATGCCTGATCGCCCTTGCCCTCGTTCTTGAGCTCACGGTCGCCGGTCACGCTTCCGGTGGCCTCTTTGGCCTTGCCTTGCAGGTCTTCTGCCTTGTTCGAGATCTTGTCGTCGAGACCCATCGTGTGCTCCTTGGATCGAATGTCGTTTGCGTACAGCCCTTGATACCCACCGGGGCGGTGGATCAAACATCTCCCGCGGCCGTCGACGACCCGCTCACCTCACGATCGCGTCGATGGTCTTCTTCAGCGCGGATGGCTGTACGGGTGAGTGCGGCGCCTTGTCTTTCAACTCCAGCAGCTCCTCACCGAGCCGCTGGAGTTCTTTCCGGCCCAGCGTCTTACGCACCTCGGGAAACCATTCGGACTCTTCCTCCTCGATGTGATGCTCCACGTTCTCGATGAGAACGGTGGTCTTGGCATCGAATCGTTCGTCTTCGGGCTTCATCGTGACCAGTTCCATCACCAGCAGGTCGGCCACGTGGTGCTCTTCATACGATTCCAGGATGTCGTCCTCGACGGCGGGCACGGCCTTGCGGACCGCTGGGTACATCCCTTCGTTCTCGATGTAGGTGTGCACGGTGAGGGCCTCGATGATCTTCCCGACGATGTCACCCTTCGTCTTCGTCGCGTTCGGACCCGCTTCGCGGAAGTCGTTGAACAGCTTCTTGATCTGCTTGTGGTCGTCTTTCAAGATCACGATCGCATCTGTCGACATGGGGGCTCCTCTGGCTGGTGGTGCGATGGGTCTGCTGCGGGGCGGCGGCGGGCGTCACTGCCCGTCCGACGCCGACGGTGACGTATGCCCGTGCACCGGTCACGTCAAACCACCTGAGGCCATCGGCCCGGCGGAGGTTTGATCCCGGTCCGGTGCGGGCACGCTGCCGACGAGCCGATCAGAGGAGAACCGATGCGTGCAGTCACCTGGCAGGGCAAGCGGAAAGTGGCCGTCGAGGATGTCCCCGATCCGAAGATCGAAGAGGATTCGGACGCCGTAATCCGGGTCACCTCGACCAACATCTGCGGGTCTGACCTGCACCTCTATGAGGTTCTCGGGGCGTTCATGGAACCGGGCGACATCCTGGGCCATGAACCCATGGGCGTCGTGGAGGAGGTCGGCTCACAGGTCGGCGATCTCGCAGTCGGGGACCGTGTCGTCATCCCGTTCCAGATCTCGTGCGGATCGTGTCACACATGCACGCAGGAGCTGTACACCCAGTGCGAGACGACTCAGGTCCGCGCTCAGGGAATGGGCGCGGCGCTCTTCGGGTTTTCGAAGCTGTACGGATCGGTTCCCGGTGGTCAGGCCGAATACCTGCGCGTGCCGCAGGCGCAGTTCACCCACATCAAGGTCCCTGGTGACGCACCGGATTCCCGATACATCTATCTCTCCGATGTTCTCCCGACCGCGTGGCAGGCGGTCGCCTACGCCGGCATCCCGCCGGAGGGATCTGTCACCGTTCTCGGCCTCGGCCCCATCGGCGACATGGCCGCACGCATCGCCGCCCATCAGGGTGCGGATGTGATCGCGGTCGACCGCGTACCCGAGCGATTGGCGCGCCTTCGGGCACGCGGCATCCGCACCATCGATCTCGACGGGGTGGACGACATCGGAGATGCGGTCCGCGAGTTGACCCAAGGTCGTGGCACAGACGCGGTCATCGATGCGGTGGGCATGGAGGCACACGGCTCCCCGGTGAACAAGATGATGCAGCAGGTGGTGGGGATGCTCCCGGACGCGCTCGCCGAGCCCATGATGCGCAAGGCCGGCGTCGACCGCCTGTCGGCGCTCTACTCCGCCATCGACACCGTGCGCCGCGGAGGCACACTGTCCATCATCGGCGTCTACGGCGGCACCGCCGACCCCCTGCCGATGTTGACGATGTTCGACAAGCAGATCCAGATCCGGATGGGTCAGGCGAATGTGAAGAAATGGGCGCCGAGCATCATGCCGCTCCTCGGCGACGATGATCCCCTCGGTGTGGACTCCTTTGCCACACACGAACTCCCGTTGAACGACGCACCGCACGCGTACGACATCTTCCAGCGCAAGGACGACGGCGCCGTCAAGGTGATCCTGAAGCCGTAGGAGGCTGCGCACGGCGCTCAGGTCGGGGGCCGGGGTCTGTCTCGGGCCGAGTGGTCAACTCGTCGCGGAGCCGGGCCAAGGTCCGGTTCAGCAGCCGCGAAACGTGCATCTGCGAGATGCCGACTTCTGCGGCGATCTCGCTCTGCGACATGGAGCGGAAGAACCGCAGAGACACTATCCGCCGTTCCCGCTCGGGCAGGGTCGCCAACGCCGGCCGCAGCGCGACGATGTCCTCGATCTGCGCGAAACGCTCGTCGTCGGCGCCCAGGGTTTCGCGGATCGATCGCCCCTCATCGTCACCGGGCTCGGCATCGATGGACATGGCGTTGTAGGCCGAGCGCGCCATGAGCCCGTCGATGACGTCCTCGACGGGCATGCCGAGGTGTTCGGCCAGTTCACTCGGTCGCGGCGACCTGCCCAACCGTTGGACCAGGTCATCACTCGCCCTGTTGATGCTCAGCGAGGTCTCTTTGGCCCGTCGCGGCACCCTGATCGTCCACATGCTGTCCCGGAAATGACGCTTCACCTCGCCCATGACCGTCGGTACGGCGAACGACAGGAAACTTCCGCCACGTTGCGCGTCGAAGCGGTCGACGGAATTGACCACCCCGATGCGTGCGACCTGGACGAGATCGTCGAGCGATTCCCCACGCCCACTGAATCGGCGGGCGACGTGGTCGGCCAGTGGGAGGCATCGCTCGACGATGTCCGAACGCATCCGCGCCCTGACCTGGTCGTCGGTGGCCTCGCGCAGTGCTTGGATCGCCGGCGCCACGTCTGCGTAGTCGTCCACCCGAGAGTCGCCGGCCGACGTGTTGCGCGGCGCCGAAGCGTTCTCGGGTGTCGATGTCAAGCAGCTCCTCCGGAGGGTTGTGTGGTACGCGAGCGCAGGTGTGACTCCAACGTAGCGGCTACCCGGGTGACGTCCCGTCGAAACTCCACTTGTAGACGGGTGGCCGGCGCCGTACGGTTGGTCATAGCGGTTCAGCCAACAGCTGCAGCGGTGAGACGTGCAAGCGGGTCTCAGCGCACTCGTACAACACGGAACGAGGCAGACGCGTGAGCCTGGATTCACACATCACTTTTCGCGATTCGCCGGTGTCGGCGGCAACCGAGAGACCTGCCGCAGGCAATCTCACTGCGGCCAGAACCATTTGTGTACAACAGTTCTCGGGTGAGATCGATCTACAGAGCGTGGCCGACTTCGCCGTGGCGCTGGACCGCCTGACCGACCGTCGGCCAGAGTGTGTGCTGCTGGATCTGCTGCAGGTGCGTTTTCTGAGCACGTCCGGGCTGGCGGTGCTCGGAAAGTTCTGCGATGACGCCGCTCGACGTCGCATACCGGTTGCCGTCGCGTGCGGTCGCGTCGTCGCGCGGCCTGTCGAGGCATGCCGTCTCGACGACGCGATCGATCTCCATCATTCGTTGGAGGAAGCCGGTAGGTCGCTCACCTCGGTCGAGTTCCGCTGAGCAATTTGGCCAATCGAACCGTGACCTCGCGTCGGCGGGCGTCGTCGACGTAGCTGACCGACTGGGCATCCGTCACGGTCTCCACCACATGCCAGCCGAAGCCGGCCGTGTCGAGGGCGATGCCGGTCTCGATGGTTCCCACCACCTCACCCACGAAGCCGGCATCTCCGAGCAACAATGAGACGCGCAGACGGCCGTCGTCAACCGACGCCACGATGAGTTGTGAGCAGACCTCGTCGACCGCGAGCTGGATGTCGGCGACGTCGTCGATGGTCCAGTCCACGGCATACAGAGTGCGTTCCACCACTGCTCTGACAATCTGGAGACGGTCGGCGCGGGCGGGCACCGTAAGCTCTACAGGCACATCCGCCGACTGCGCGACGTCGTCGATGACACGCCGGTCATCGGTGATGTTGCGGTTCTCGGTCACTGCGCGCTCTCCTCACCAGGGACAAACTCGTGTCGCCGCAGTCTTACCCTCACGGCACCTGGCTGAAACCCTCGGGTCCGTCTGTTCCCTGGTTAGGCATCCGGTTTGGTCAGAGGTTCCGGTGGGAACACCGCACGCATGACGCTCAGCTGTGACCACCGCGCACCAGCCGGATCGGAACTCCCGAACTCTCCCGACATGGTCTACCGACCCCAGGACGACTCGCAACTGCTGATCGAGGCGATGCGTGCGTCCGGACGCGTTACGGGCGCCCGAGCGGCAGACCTGTGCACCGGCACTGGTGTCGTCGCCATCGAGATGGCGGAACTGGGTGCCGCCTCGGTGCTGGCGATCGATTCGTGCCCGGGTGCCGCGCAGACCGCCACGGCGCTGTGCCGGAGACTCTCCGGCACCGTCACGGTTCAACATCGCGATCTCACCGATCTCACGGGCCGGGACACCTTCGACCTCGTGACCTGCAATCCGCCTTATGTACCGACACCGCTCGATGAGGGCGTCATCGAAGAGTGCGACGGGCCCCGAACCGCCTGGGTTGCCGGGCCCGATGGCCGGGCGGTGCTCGATCCGCTGTGCGCCGGCGCCGCCGAACTGCTCAATCCCGGCGGAACCCTCCTGCTGGTGCAGTCAGAGTTCGCCGATCCGGCCGCGACCGTCGCAGCGCTGCGTCGGACCGGCCTTGATACAACCATCGTGGCTCGTCGTCGTGTTCAGTTCGGCCCGGTGCTCTCCGTACGTGCCACATGGTTCGAGGATGTCGGGCTCCTGGATACGGGCCGTCGGGTGGAAGAGCTCGTGGTCATCCGCGCCGACCGATCATGCATCTCAGCGACGTCGGGAGGACAACGATGACCCGCTCACCCGAGCCGACTCGCGTCCGGGTGGTGCGAGGTGGTCCGATGCTGGTGGCCGGACCGGTGGACATCGAGCTGCCGGACGGTTCGCATGTCCACTCCGACCGGTTCACGGTCGCGGTGTGCGCGTGCGGCCGCAGCCGTCGATATCCGCTGTGCGACACCAGCCATCGGCGCCGCGCGCGGCCCGACGATGTGGGCTGAGACCGTCACACGAGCAGGGCGCCCTGCTCCCAGACGGACCGCAGACCCCGGTCGAACGCGTCCTCCACCAACAGGAACCCCCGGATTCCGAACACGACATCCGTCTCCAGATGCGGCTCGTCGCGCACGAGTTCACCAACGACGTCGTTCCGCAGGATCTGCTCGTGAACAGCGTCCGCCTCGACGTGCTCGGCATAGAAGTGCCTGCACGGTTCCGGGGCGTCGAGGCGTTCAAGACCGGATAGCAATCGCTGCGAACCCGGCGGAGAAGTGATTTCGGTGGCAGCGAGATGTCCGACGGCGGCGCCGCGCATGGATCGACGTAAACCGAAGAGCGACATGAGGTTCACCGGCGCAAGCACCCATCCGGCAGCGCCCTCGAGATAGGCGAGATAATCGGGGCGCAGGTCCGCCGCCGCCAACAGATCCGCGAACAGCTCCTGGTGGACCGCTTCGCCATGGCCGCCACCGAATTCATCGAACTCGACGGCGACGAAAGCAGCCTTGGCCGCGCCCCGGAGTCGCGGAATGGCCCACGCGTGCGGGTCGGCCTCTTTGAGGTGATAGAGCGATCGCATCGCGAACATGTCACGGAACTGCCGCCAGGAACCGCTGTCACGCAGGATAAACGAGACACCGTCGCCGTCGGCGGGCTCGACGCAGAGCCGGTTCATCTCGATCTGGGCCGACGAGAACTCGTCGACGGGCCCGACATCGGCACGCACCGCATCCAGGAAGTGCCGCTCGAGTTCCCGGCGGTACGCAATTATGTCGTGATCCCATTCCCGGTCGTCGTCGATCCCGGCCCAGCCCGCGTAGTGCATCTCGAAGGCGACGTAGAGGGCGAGCTGCAGGTCGTCGCCGTAGGGGTCCACCGAATCCACACCGGACGGCAGGTCCAAGCGACGGTCATCCTCCAGTGCCTCGATCAGCGCTGCGGACAAGGGTCCGCGCGACATCGGCAATTCGGCCGTCACCGCATGGCCGCGACGATCAGCAAGCATGGAACACCTCTCGCATGTGGACGGTGGACACCACGCGACTACCCGATCGCGCCGGTCACCAAACGCGACCGTCGTCTGCGAGACCACCGGCGCTTCGCCGGACGGCCACCGGAGCGAGAACCCCCGAGGTAACTGAAATGTTTGGCGCCGACCGATAGTGGACACTCTCGCACGGTCAGAGAATGCGGCCATGACGAGCGATCTTGAGAGAAGGCCAATATGGCGGTCACCCCGAAGAACTCGGTCAATCCTTCGGGAGCGCCCAACGTGGTGTGGCCGGACCCCTCGCCGTTGCGTGATTGGTGGACCTCGGTCATGGACTCCGAGCAAGACGAGCAAGGCGTGCAGGGCATGCAGGACGGACAGGCCGATTCCGACGACTCGGATCAGAATGCCGGGGAGACGGCATGAGCTCGACGAAATGGGCTGGGCCACAGAGCGAACTCCTGACTTTCGCAACTCGGTGGGTGCGGTCCGGTGGTGGTCCGGCAGACCTCATCAGAGACCGGTTCGGCATGAACGAGAAGGAGTTCTTCGCCCGAATCCTCGATGCGACCGACCACGACAACACCGACCAAGACAACACCGGCCACTCCATCACCGAATTGCGACGAGTCGCTCGTCAGCGGCTCTGGCTACAGCGAGCCTGAGCGCCGTACCCGCCCGTCAGCTCGCGACCCGGTCTGCGGCCGAACCGAACCGACCGGCCGGTTCGAACCTGCCGAGCACATCGTCGGCGGGCTCGCCGGACACTGCCGTGATGAACCCGAGCACGTCCTCTCGACTCGTCAGGGTGAGAAGCGGATTCGGCTCCGAGAGGAGTCCGAACAGCGCCGACGCCACGTTGGTGTCGACGGCGGCGGCCGGGAACGAGAGCTCGAGGTGGGTGGCGTAGTCCGGATCGCCCAGATAGAGGCGGGTAACCTCGACCGCCGCTCGGCCACGCCGCTGCCAGTGCTTCTCGAACTCGGCTTCGAGCCAGTCGGCGCCGAACGCGCCGTCGTGGGCCTTGGCCGCTCTCACCAGCTCCGCGACCTGGATCAGCGTGTTCTGGGCCCCCTGGCCCGCGACCGGGTCCACCGCGATGGCGGTGTCGCCGATCGCGGCGACGACATGCCCGCCGCGCGTGGTGGACACGGCATGCCGCACGGTCGGGGTGACCGCACCCGTCAGCCACGACACCGGGTCCGACTCGATCACCGCCAGCCGTTCGATCACCGGGGCGTCGTGCGGAAAGTATCGAGTGAAGATGTCGAGGATCGCCGCACGCGCCGACACGGCATCGTCGACCTCGTCGATCGTGGGCACCCACGCTCCATCGGGTTTCGCGAAGACGATGAACGACCAGGTCGCACCGGCGTCCTTGTGGAGGAACGGGCCGACGAAGATCTCGCCGTTCTCGCTGTCGAGGTTGAAGAGGGAGTGATTGCCGCCCGCGCTGCTGCGATAGGCGAACGCGTCTGGTCCGTGGTCGAGGCCGGTGAGCGTCACTTGCAGCAGCTTGCGCTGCGGCTCCCGATAATGCGTCCGCGACCCGTCCACCGGGAACAACGCCGACAATCCGCCCTTGCCGGTCGCGACCAGGGTGAGGTCGTGGGAGCCGGCGATCTCGTCGAGGCGGTCGACGTCGACCGACCCCACCTCGAAGCGGCCGCCCTGATCGAGGAACCGGCCGAGCCGGTCGTCGGCGCGCAGACGAAGGTCGACCGCCTGGGCGACATAGCCGTAGTCGGGGTTGAACTCGAGCACATCGGTGCGGTCCTCACCGCTTCCGGAATGCAGTCGAACGCTGATCCCGCTTGTGTTGCCGACGTCGTAGATGTCCTCGATGATCTCCGCGTCCCACTCCCGCGACTTCCCGAACAGCACGCCAACCCCGGTCGGCGGCACCTTGTCGCGCAACGATTCCCGGTCCTTGTCGCTGTAGAGCGTCACGTCGAAACCCGCTTCGGCGAAGCCCAGTGCCGCACTCGTGCCGGCCAGGCCCGCACCTACGACCCCCACGCTCCTGCGTCCCTCGTCTGTCATGCCGTTCCCCTCTTGCTCGTCGCTGTCCCGGTGTCTCCGGGGCCGATGCCCCTCGGCGTCAGCGTGCCTGCAGACGCCTGCCTGCTGAAGAGTTAGGCGCAGGGCGCGCGTATCGGTGCCGCACCTTTTCCCGATCTGCCTGCGGCTACACGGCGCCTGGTCACGAGAATCCCCTCCGGGGCCAAGTAGCATCCCTGCCTGTGAGCACGGCCGTAACAACCCCAACCGGGACGCCCAACGAGGACGCCGCAACCGGCAACACGTCTGGTTACCGGCTGGATCTCGACGGCCTGCGCGGGATCGCGATCGCTCTCGTCGCGATCTTCCACGTGTGGTTCGGACGCGTCTCCGGCGGCGTCGACGTATTCCTGACGCTGTCGGGCTACTTCTTCGTCGCGTCGCTGCTCAAGCACGTCATCGCCACCCAATCCGCATCGGTGTCGTGGCGGACCGCGATCAACCCGTGGCCGCGGTTCTCTCGCCTCCTACGCCGCTTGCTCCCCGCGCTCCTGGTGGTCCTGGTCGTCATCACCGCACTCATCGCCCTGGTGATGCCGAAGACGCGGTGGGGACCGCTCGGTTCCGAGGTGCAGGCCAGCGCGCTCTACTACCAGAACTGGCATCTGGCGCTCGATTCGCAGGACTACCAGGCCGCGGACTCCGCCAACAGCCCGATGCAGCACCTCTGGTCGATGTCGATGCAGGGACAGTTCTTCGTCCTGACACTGCTGTGCGCGCTTGCCCTCGGTGGTCTGCTGCGCGCCCTGTCCCGACGGTTCGCCGCGCTGTCGAAGCCATCGGTGATCCGCGGCATCGTCGGGTTCAGCATCCTCGCGGTCGCCCTGGTCTCGTTCGCCTGGGCCAATCACCGGCACGCGGTGAACCAGCCATTCAACTACTACGACACCGTCGCACGGCTCTGGGAACCACTGGTCGGAGGCCTGCTCGCGGTCTGGATGCCGCGCCTCGCGCTACGCCCGTGGATGCGGAACCTCCTCGGCGTCGTCGCGCTGGCCCTGATCGTCACCTGCGGCTGGTGGATCGCGGGCGTACAGCAGTACCCCGGCGTGATGGCGCTCGTGCCCGTCGGTGCGACGCTGCTCCTGATCTGGACGGGCTCGACCGCGACCCGCCCCGATTCCACGGCCGGACCGAGTTCGGTCAGCAGCGCCCTGGCACATCCGCGTCTCGTCTGGCTCGGCTCCATCGCCTACGCGCTCTACCTGTGGCACTGGCCGCTGCTGATCTTCTATCTCGCCTGGCGGTACCAGGACGACGTGAACTGGCTGGAGGGCACAGCCATCCTCGCGATCTCTGTGGTGCTGGCCTGGGCGACCACCACGTTCATCGAGGCGCCCTTGCGTGCCGGGCGGTCGACCGGGCTCGGACGGCGATATCGGCGAGTTCTTCTGGCGCTCGTCCTGATCACCTCCGTCGTCGCCGGTTCCACCGTCGTCATCTGGCAGCGGAACGCGGCCAACGCCACCGTCAACACCGAGAACCTCGACACCCGCCTGTATCCGGGAGCTCGCGCGTACCTCGACGGCGCACCGGTTCCGAAGGTCGACCCGCAGCCGAGCCCCGAGGTGGTCGACAAGGACTGGCCCGTCACCTCCTACGACTCGGTCATCAGCGGCTGGAAGGACCCGTCGATCAAGGTCGGGGTCTACGGCGACAAGAACGCCACCCGAACCGTCGCGCTGGTGGGAGGTTCACACGCCGAATACTGGATCACCGCGCTCGACGCCATCGGGAAACGACGCGGATTCAAGGTGACCACCTATCTCAAGGTCGGGTGCGCCCTCACCACGAGTCACGTCTTCATCTGGTTCGGCCAGAAGTACTACCAGTGCAACGACTGGTCGAAGCGGGTGATGACCCGACTCGCCGCCGACAAGCCCGACGTCGTCTTCACCAACTCCACCCGCCCGGTGGAGGGCAGGGGCGCTCGCGGCGACTACGTCCCGCAGGACTACGAGGACATCTTCGCGCAGTTCCGGGATCGTGGACAGCGCGTGATCGCGGTACGGGACAACCCGTGGGCGCACGGGCAGCTCAAGCCGCCGGAATGCCTGGCCGAGGGCAAGAAACCACAGGTCTGCGGAGTGTCGCGGGACATCGCGATGGCACGGACCGACCCGGCACTGGCCATCGCGCCCCGGTTCCCGAACACGACCTTCCTCGACTACACCGATGCCATGTGCGGGCCGACCTACTGTCCGGCCGTGGTCGGCAACATCGTCGTCTGGCACGACTTCCACCACCTGTCGGCGACGTTCGTGCGCAGTCTCACCCCCGCCGTCGAGGCCGATCTCGCAAAGTCACTTCACTGGTGGTGATCCCGGTCACAGGCCGATAGGTCGCGGTCGTCGCCGGTCAGCATCTCAGGGTGCCCCCAGACTGCGCTGTTAAGGTGTCAACCGATGCTCGTGCTGCGGGCGCCCACGCGGGAGGCGCGGGGCCGCGACCGATCGCCACGAGCTCCGAGGACTCACGGGCGAGCGCCTCGGAACCAGAGAAGTCCATCAACGGTTTGGGGCTGAGACACGCGTGACCACCTTTGCGCCGGAGCGAGGTAGCGCCACCATCGAGGGCGCGGGCACCATCGCCCGCTCCGGACAAACGGTCCGCCGTGCAGGCCGCAAGGCCTACCTCCACCACCTCGACCTCATCCGGGTCACCACGTTCTCGCTGGTCATCTTTGTCCACTGCCTGACGCAGACGACCGACGAGTTCACCAGCATGCCGGTCAACACTGCGTCGTTGCTGCTGCATTTCACCCGCAACACCTTCTTCGCGCTGACCGGCTTCGTGCTGATGTATCAGAACTTCGACAACGCCGAGTTCAGTACGACGGGGTTCTGGCGCAAGCGCATCAAGTTGGTCATCTTCCCGTACATCATCTGGTCGGCGATCTACTGGGTCGTGCAGGAGGTGTGGGCGAAGGACCGGATCGGGGACGTGCTGTCGAATCCGGTCGGGAGCCTCGCCGAGTTCGGCCGGCTGGCCGGCTGGGGGCTGTCCGGCTTCCAGATGTACTTCCTGTTCGTGATGCTGCAGGTCTACCTGCTGTTCCCGCTGGTGTTGTGGCTGGTCCGCGCGACCCGCGGGCACCACGTCACACTCCTGGGGATCAGTCTCGCCGCGCAGGTCGCGATCAGTGCCACCATCACCTTCTGGCATCCGCCCGCCCCCATCTCCCAGTACTGGTGGCATCACTACGCGACGTTCATCCCGTACCAGTTCTTCATCCTGTACGGCGCGGTGGCCGCGGTACATCGAGAGGCCATCGCCCGATGGCTCGCCGGCAAGGGCTGGTGGCTCTTCGGCGCACTGCTGACGACCGGGATCTTCGCCGTCGGCACGTATCTGGCCGGAGTCTGGTTCGGCGGAAAACCGGTGCACGACAGCAACTCCGCCTTCCATCCGACCCTGATCCCCTTCATCATCGTGGCGATCACCTGCCTGTACGCGGCCGCCGCGCACTGGGCGAGCAACTGGCGCGACGTCACGCCGCGGTTCGCCCGTTCCGTCTCCTTCGCGTCCAACCGCTCGTTCGGCGTGTTCCTCGGACATGTGCTGGTGCTGTACTTCGTGCTCAAGCCGCAGTCCGGCGACCAGCCCTGGATCCTGGCCACGCTCGGCCAGCCGTGGGGCACGTTGGTCACCTACGTCGCCACGATCGCGGGGGCCCTGCTGCTGGTGGAGATCCTGCGCCGCCTGCCAGGGTCGCTGTACCTCACCGGACGCCCACGCCTGCCGCTCGCGATCAAACGCTGATCGGCCTCGCCGGCCGATCTCACTGCCCGCTGATCGTGCTCAGCAACGCTCGTGGTCGTGCCAGCGCGAGTTCGCGAACGTGGTTGCGCAACAGCGTCCACGTCGGGCAGTCACAGCGGGCCGCCACTCCGGTGGCGTCGATCCCGCGGTGCCGGCACAACGCGATCGCTCGCGACAGGTGGAAGTCCTGCGTGATGATCACCGCAGCGGTGACACCGAAATCCTCACCGGCTCGACGACAACTCGCCTCGGTGTCCACGCCGAGCGGGTCGTCGGCGATGTCGTCGGCGTCGACGCCGTGTTGCTCGAGATAACGTCGCATCACCGCGGGCTCATCACCTGCAGCAGCGGAACCGTTGCCCGAGTTGATGATCTGCGAAAGGCGTCCCGATCGGTAGAGGTCGACCGCGGTGTCGAGACGGCCACGCACATAGTCACCGGGCTCGCCGGCGGCCACCAGCGATCCGAGTACCAGGGCCGTCGAACCGGCCGGGACGTCGGCCTCGTCGAGCACCCGTCCCGACGACGAGACGTACACCCAGGTGGCCGCGATCGTGATGATCAGCTCGACGGTCACGAGGACGACGAGTACCGCCCGGGCTGCCGGATGCACGATCTCACGTTAGGCGATCACACCTCCGCCGACACCGGCTGCTGAGTCGTTGCTCACCACTTGGCCCAATCGGGAGATGGCGGCCGGTCGGGGGCCGATACTGAGATGATCGCACTGCCCGCACGGTGCCCCACCCCGAGATCCAGAGGTCACCACGATGCCTTACATGCCGGTCACCGAATCCATGTTCCTGCTCGCGGAGACCCGCGAGCAACCGATGCATGTCGGCGGACTCCAACTGTTCGTGCCCCGGGCCGGACAATCGGGAACCGAACTCGCCGAGGAGATCTTCGAGACCTTCCAGGGCTGCACCGATGTGCGCCGACTGTTCCGCAAGCGTCCCGCATCTCCGGCGTCACTGTTCGGCTACGCCGCCTGGTCCCACGACGACGAGATCGACTTCGACTACCACGTGCGTCGGGCCGTGCTCCCGCGGCCGGGGCGCATCCGCGAACTGCTGCGCTACGTGTCGCTCAACCACAGCGCGCTACTCGACCGCACCCGCCCGATGTGGGAGCTCCACATCGTCGACGGCCTCGAAGACGGCCGCGTGGCCATCTACACCAAGATCCATCACTCGCTCGTCGACGGCGTCTCGGCGCTGCGCCTCCTGGAGAACTCGCTGTCCACCGATCCCGACGATCGGAACGGCACCGCGTGGTGGGATCCCCGGCTCGTCCGACGATCACGCAAACCGTCGTCGTCGGGCTCGCGCATCCCGACCCTCTCGGCAGTGACCGGCCTGGTCGGGCAGGCCGTCGGCGTCGCCGGGCAGATCCTCGGGGCGACCCCGGCCGCGGCCAGGGTCGCGTGGACCGCTGTCACCGACGACGACTTCGCCTCACCGTTCGTCCCGGCACCGCGCACCATGCTCGACGTCTCGATCGGCAGTGCACGCCGGTTCGCCGCCCAGCAGTGGCCGATGGAACGGCTCCGCGCGATCGCCACCACGCTCGACATCACCCTCAACGACGTCATCGTCGCGATGTGCGGAGGAGCGCTGCGCTCGTACCTGATCGACCGCGACGACCTACCCGACACACCGCTGGTCGCGGCGATTCCCGTCTCGATGCACACCGACGACGCATCCGAGGGCAATCTGGTCACCGCCATCCTGGCGAACCTGGCGACCGATCAACCCGATCCGGAACGACGCCTCGCCACGGTCGTCGCATCCACCCGCAAGGCAAAGCAGGTCATCCGTGGTCTGTCCCCGCTACAGGCCCTGATGTTCGGTGCCGCCGCGTTCGCACCGCTGGCCCTCGCGCCCGTCCCGGGCTTCGTGCGGTACACGCCGCCCCAGTTCAACCTGATCATCAGCAATGTGCCCGGACCGTCGGAACAGCTCTACTGGAACGGCGCCCGGCTCGACGGGGCATATCCGGTGTCCATCGCGATGGAGGGTCTGGCGCTCAACATCACGATCACCACGACGGCCGATCAGGTCAACTTCGGACTCATCGGGGCGCGCAAGGAACTACCCAGCCTGCAGCGACTCCTGACCCACCTCGACACGGCACTCGAGGAACTGGAGAAGGTCGCCGGAATCGTCGGCTGAATCGTCGGTGACGATCAGCACAATCGTCGATTCCGACCCGACCTGACTCGACAGTAAGTTACTCGTGAGTATCATCGATGCGTACGTCAGCGCGGACCGAGTGTTAGTTAGGTAATCCTTGGCAGCGCTCGATGTCCCCGAGGAACTACGGTTACCGGTAGTACACGTCGGCCACGTGCGCATCAGTCCTGCGCAAATGAGTCGGTGATCAACCAGAGAGGGGCCGTGACGCCGTGAATGCCACGACGATCACCATCGGCACTATTGCCGCCGTCATCAGTCTCTTCTGTTGGGCGCTGTTCCTGCGCGGCGTATGGACCATGGTCCGGTCCATCGCGCAAGGCCAGCGGGTCGACAGTTCGCGATTCTGGCCGTTCTTCCCACGCCTGTGGACGATGCTCAAGGAGTTCATCGCCCATACGCGCATGGCGAAGTTCCGGAGCGTCGGTTGGGCGCACTGGCTGGTCATGGTCGGCTTCCTGGCGGGATTCATCCTGTGGTTCGAGGCCTATGGGCAGATCTTCGATCCGGATTTCCACTGGCCCGTCATCGGCGCCTGGAAAATCTACATCTTCGCCGACGAACTGTTGGGACTCGGGACCGTCATCGGCATCGTCGTCCTGATGGTGATCCGCCAGCTCAATCACCCCCGAGTTCCCGAACGACTCTCCCGGTTCACCGGTTCACGTTTCGGCGCAGCCTATTTCGTCGAGTGGGTCGTCCTGCTCGAGGGCCTCGGCATGATCTTCGTCAAGACGTTCAAGATCTCCTCGGGGCTCGAGGACCCGCCCATCTGGACCTCCTTCTTCACCCACTACTTCGCGATGCTGTTCGACGGGTCGTCCGAGTACTGGGTCACCGCGGCCGCGGTGGTCAAGCTGATGAGCGGCATGATCTGGCTCGCGGTGGTCGGTACGCATATCGACTGGGGTGTCGCGTGGCACCGCTTCGCGGCGTTCTTCAACATCTATTTCAAGCGTGAGGCGGACGGCGGGGTCGCGCTCGGCGCCCTCAAGCCGATGATGAGCCAGGGCCAGATCCTGGACATGGAGACCGCGGATCCCGACGTGGACGCGTTCGGCGCGGGCAAGGTCGAGGATTTCAGCTGGAAGGGCTGGCTGGACTTCACCACCTGCACCGAGTGTGGTCGATGCCAGAGCCAGTGCCCGGCATGGAACACCGGTAAACCGTTGTCGCCCAAGCTGCTCATCATGTCGTTGCGCGACCACGCGCAGGCCAAGGCGCCGTATCTCATCGCGGGCGGCCGCACCGACATGGGCGGCGACGAGGTCGGTCTGGTCGACGCCGACGGGAATGCCGACGAGGCCAAGCTGGCCAAGATCCCGGAATCCGCCCGCGCCGAGGCCGGCCGCAAGCTCGTCGGTGAGAGCGCCGGGACCGGCGCCATCGACGGCGAGCTCGGCGCCGTCATCGACACCGAGACCCTATGGAGCTGCACCACGTGCGGTGCCTGCGTGGAGCAGTGCCCGGTCGACATCGAGCACGTCGACCACATCCTGGACATGCGCCGCTACCAGGTGCTGATCGAGTCGGACTTCCCGACCGAGCTCGCGGGCATGTTCAAGAACCTGGAGAACAAGGGCAATCCGTGGGGCCAGAACTCCTCGGCACGCACCAACTGGATCGACGAGATGGACATCGAGATCCCGGTGTTCGGCAAGGACGTCGAGACGTTCGCAGGGTTCGAGTACTTGTTCTGGGTCGGTTGCGCTGGCGCATACGAGGACCGTGCGAAGAAGACCACCAAGGCCGTCGCCGAACTCCTCGACATCTCCGCGGTGAACTTCCTCGTCCTCGGCGAGGGTGAGACCTGTACCGGTGACTCGGCTCGCCGCGCGGGCAACGAGTTCCTGTTCCAGATGCTCGCCCAGCAGAACATCGAGATGCTCGGCGAGGTCTTCGCCACCGCACCCGAACAGCGCAAGAAGATCGTCGTCACCTGTGCGCACTGCTTCAACGCGCTGGGCAACGAGTACCCGCAGCTGGGCGCCACCTACGAGGTGGTCCACCACACCCAGCTGCTGAACCGGCTGGTCCGGGAGAAGCGACTGGTGCCGGTGGCGCCGCTCGGCGAAGGCGTCACCTATCACGACCCGTGCTATCTGGGCCGCCACAACAAGGTCTACGACGCCCCGCGTGAGCTGATGGGCGCATCGGGATCGACGCTGACCGAGATGCCGCGCCACGGCGAGCGATCGATGTGCTGCGGCGCCGGCGGCGCCCGCATGTGGATGGAAGAGCAGATCGGTAAGCGCATCAACCTCGATCGCGTCGACGAGGCGCTCGACACCCTCGGCGCCGGGAGCGGAGCGAGCGGGCCGAATCGAAACGGTGCGTCGAAGGGTGATGCGCCGCAGAAGGTCGCGACGGGTTGCCCGTTCTGCCGAGTGATGCTCACCGACGGTGTGACCGCTCGGACCAGCGGTACGGAGCAGGAAGGCAAGATCGAGGTCGTCGACGTCGCGCAGCTGCTCCTCGATTCGGTCAAGCGTGGCGCTCCCGAGGTGAGTCGCGGGGGCCGCTACCTGGGTCCCGCTTCGGTACCGGCCGCAGCACAAGCCGCGCCGGCCGCCGAGGAGAAGGAAGCGGATGCCGCACCGGCTGCCGCTGCCGCTGCGACCGCCACCGCGACGGAGGCCAAGCCGAAACCCAAGGTCGGACTCGGCATGAAGGGCGGCAAGAAGCCCGGTGCCGCGGGGAAGACCGACGCTCCGGCCGCCGAGAAGGCTGCCGAATCGGCACCGGCCGCGACGCCGGCAGCCGAGAAGAAGCCCGCCGCCAAGGGATTCGGCATGAAGGGCGGAGCCAAGCGCCCAGGTGCCGCCAAGCCCGAGGCAGGCTCCGCCGAGCCCGCACCCGCCGAGGCCGAGTCGTCGGCGGCCGTCGAATCCGCTGCGGCCGAGAAGAAGCCCGCGGCAAAGGGCTTCGGCATGGGCAGTGCAAAGCGTCCCGGCGCGAAGAAGCCGAACGCCGCCGCTGCCGACGCCGGGGTCACCGCACCCGCGGAGAGCAACGTCGCCGAGGCGGAGTCCGCTCCTGAAGCATCGCCGACCGCGGACACCGAATCCACCGCCGCCGTGACCGAGGAGAAGCCTGCCAAGGCCAAGGGCTTCGGCATGGCCGCGGGCAAGAAGCGCCCGGGGGGCGCCGGATCGTCGGCGCCCAAGCCGGCCGCCTCGGCACCCGCGGAGCCTGCGGCCGAATCCGATTCCGCGCCGGCCGAATCCGAGCCGGCGACGAGCGAGTCCGCACCGAGCGCGGCGGCCGAAGCTGCGTCGACGGAGGCTGTGTCGACGGAAGCCAAGCCCGGCAAGGCCAAGGGCTTCGGCATGTCCGCCGGCAAGAAGCGCCCGGGCGGGATCGGGTCGTCGGCGCCGAAGGCTGCGGCGTCGGCTCCGGCGGAATCGGAGCCAGAGGCAACCGAATCCGCTGCCGCCGAATCGTCGGCGACGCAGGAGGCCCCCGCCGAAGGCGGGTCGGCCTCCTCGACGGAATCGACGGAGACCACCACCGAGGGGACGTCCGCGGAATCGGCACCGACAGGGGCGGCATCGACGGAAGCCAAGCCCGGCAAGGCCAAGGGATTCGGCATGTCCGCCGGCAAGAAGCGCCCGGGCGGGATCGGCAAGGCCGCACCGGCGCAGGCAGCTCCGGAAGCGCCCGAGGCGACGTCGAGCGAGCAGTCCGAGCCGGCCCCAGAGGCCGAGTCGACGACGGAACCCGACTCCACACCGCCCGCCGACGACGCACCCGCGCCGTCGCCGAACGGGTCGTCGGGGAACGGGTCGTCAGCGAAGACGATCTCGGAGGCAGGCGCCTCGAAGGCGAACGGATTCGGCATCGCGGCCGGCAAGAAGCGGCCGGGGCACTCCTGATCGACCTCTGAAACCCTCACCCTCGATTCGCAACACCACCTCGGTTTCGAACCGGGGTGGTGTTGTCGTATGAGGGTGTGCAGCGGTTCCCACAGCCGGTCGGCGGAGTCGCGGAAACCGGCTTGCCGTGGGCTGTCACAATTGAACTCGTGAGTAGACCGCATGTATCGCATCTGAACCAGAACCTCAAGCCACTCGAGCAGTCACAGAAGCTGCAGAACGTGTGCTACGAGATCCGGGGGCCGGTGCATGCGCATGCGGCACGACTCGAGGCCGAGGGCCACCGGATCATGAAGCTCAACATCGGCAACCCGGCCCTGTTCGGCTTCGAGGCACCCGATGTGATCATGCGCGACATGATCCACGCGCTGCCGTACTCACAGGGGTACTCCGAGTCGGCCGGCGTTCTGTCGGCACGACGTGCCGTCGTCACCCGGTACGAGCTCATCCCCGACTTCCCGTACTTCGACGTCGACGACGTGATCCTGGGCAACGGTGTGTCCGAGCTGATCACGATGACCATGCAGTCGCTGCTCAACGACGGCGACGAGGTGCTCATCCCCTCGCCCGACTACCCGCTCTGGACGGCGATGACCGCGCTGTCGGGCGGGCGTGCGGTGCATTACCGCTGCGACGAGGACAACGGGTGGAACCCCGACATCGCCGACATCGCCTCGAAGATCACCGACCGCACCAAGGCGATCGTGATCATCAACCCCAACAACCCGACCGGCGCCGTCTACTCACGCGAGGTCCTCGAACAGCTCGTCGACCTCGCCCGGGCGCATTCGCTGTTGATCATGGCCGACGAGATCTACGACAAGATCCTCTACGACGACGCAGAGCACGTGAACGTGGCGTCGCTGGCCCCGGATCTCCTCTGCCTCACCTTCAACGGCCTGTCGAAGGCCTACCGGGTCTGTGGTTATCGGGCAGGCTGGCTGGTCCTCACCGGCCCGAAGGATCATGCGCGGGGATTCATCGAAGGACTCGGCATCCTCGCCTCCACCCGACTCTGCTCCAATGTGCCCGGCCAGCATGCCATCCAGGTCGCGCTCGGCGGCTATCAGAGCATCGACGCTCTCGTCGAACCCGGCGGACGTCTCTTCGAGCAGCGCAACGTCACCTGGGAGAAGCTCAACGAGATCCCCGGGGTCAGCTGTGTGAAGCCGATGGGCGCGCTCTACGCGTTCCCTCGCCTCGACCCCGACGTACACGAGATCCACAACGATGAATTGTTCGTCCAGGACCTGCTCCTGCAGGAGAAGATCCTCGTCGTGCAGGGAACCGGGTTCAACCTCACCGACCACAATCATTTCCGGATCGTCACCCTGCCCTGGTCCCGGGACCTCGGTGTCGCCATCGAACGAATCGGAAACTTCCTGTCGTCGTACCGGCAGTGACCTGCGCGGATCTGCCTCCCACGAGATACACGTGACCCTGAGTCACGGACACTCTGGTCAATTCCTGTGACGCTTGGTAACGTCTAACTCCATTCGATCGTCTCGAAGGGGAGTCACATGGTCGATTGGCGTAAGAGCAGTGTCACCAACGGCGGGGTTCACCTCGCCGTTTTCGAGGTGGCGGGATCGGCCGAGCCCGGTGTCGCCGACCCGCGTCCGACCGTATTGCTGATCCACGGCTGGCCGGACACCCATCACCTGTGGACTCACGTCGCACCGGTGCTGGCCGAGGATTTTCGGGTGGTGGCCTACGACTCCCGCGGATTCGGGGAGAGCGACCGCCCCGACGGCGACGACGCATACCGATTGAGCGTCCTCGCGGACGACTTGTTCGCGGTCGCCGAGGCCGTCAGCCCGGATGGGCCGGTCCACATCGTCGCCCACGACTGGGGATCGGTACAGGCCTGGGAGGCGGTCACCCGGCCGGGCGCAGAGCAGCGCATCGGATCGTTCGTCTCCGTGTCCGGGCCCAATCTCGACTACCTCGCCGACTGGGCCCGCGACAATCTCTCCCGACCGACTCCGCGCAAACTGGGACGCGCTCTTGCGCAAGCGAGTTCGTCGTCGTACACGGTTTTCTTCCAGCTACCCGTGCTGCCGAAGATGTTCTTCTCCGTGGCGGGGACCCCAGCGGTGTGGCGCGAATTCTTGCATCGGGTCGAGGGCACGCCACGGGAGAACGTGGTGGTCGCAGACACATTGGGCGACGACATGATCTCCGGCCTCCGGCTCTACCGGGCCAACATCCGGCAGAAGCTCCGCAATCCGGAGTCCCGTCCGACGGCGGTCCCGGTGCTCGAGGTGGTCAACGAGCGCGACATCGCGCTACGCCCCGCGATCTTCGCCGACACCTACCGGCACGCTCAGCGACTGTGGCGACGCAACACCCCGACCGGGCACTGGCTGCCATACACCCGACCCGGGTATCTTGCTGATGTGGCACGAGAGTTCATCGCCACACACTCCACGGGCTCGCGGACCGGCACCTCGGGCCGGATGGACCGCGCGCGGGTGTTCAGCAGGCCGAATCCACTGTCCGGCAAGCTCGCGGTGGTCACCGGCGCAGGCAGCGGCATCGGCCGGGCCACTGCGCGGGCGCTCGCCGAGCGTGGATGCGAACTCGTCCTGGCCGACATCGACACCGCCGCCGTCGAAGAGACCGCCCAGGAGAGCAAGGCCGCAGGCGCGTCGGCATCGCCGTATGAACTCGACGTCTCCGATACCGCGGCGGTCACGGACTTCGCCGACGTAGTCCGCGCCAGGCATGGTGTCCCGGACATCGTCGTCAACAATGCCGGCATCGGTCTGGCCGGTGGGGCACTCGACGCGACCGACGAACAGATCGATCGCCTGCTCGACGTGAATCTGCGCGGGGTGGTCTCCGGCAGTAGGGCATTCGGCAGGCAGATGGTCGAGCGCGGCGTGGGTGGGCACATCGTCAACATCGCCTCCGCCGCCGCCTTCACGCCGCAGCGCACGCTCGGGGTGTACGCGGCATCCAAGGCCGGCGTGTTGCTGTTCTCCGAATCGCTGCGAGCGGAACTGGCCGAACACCGGATCGGCGTCACCGCCATCTGTCCGGGCATCGTGGACACCGCCATCGTGGCCAACACCCCGATCGCCGGATTGGACGCGACACATGAAGCAGCCGAACGAGATCGGCTCGCCGGCTGGTACCGCAGGCGCGGGTTCACCCCGGACAGGGTCGCCGACGACATCGTCCGCGCCATCATCCGGGACAAGGCGGTCGTCCCGGTGACGGCCGAAGCCAAGATCGGCTATCGCATCTATCGATTCACGCCCTGGCTGTCGCGGTTCGCGGCGCGCCAGAAGGTCACCCGCTAGAGAGGTTTCGACGACGATGTCTGCGCCCGCACATGCCGACCATCCACATCCGATCAGCGATGCTCGTGAGCCACGCGATCTGGACGGTTCCGATCCGGGCCCGGTGGAGCTCCACGCCCGTAATGTCACCTTCGACTGGTCGGACACACCGCTGCACTGGATCCCCGACCACCCCGTCCCGTCCAACTTCATCAGCGTGCTGAACCTCCTTCTGCCCGAAGGGGAACGCTGGTTTGTGCAGACCTACAACGAGGCGCTCCCGCTCGTCGCCGACGACGAGCTCGCCGCCACCATGCGCGGATTCATCGGACAGGAGGCAATGCATGCCGAGGCCCACGATCACGTGCTGTGGGAGTTCCTGGACCATCATGGGATCGATCCGCGGCCCTATCTGCGCCAGATGGAATGGATCTTCCGGAAAGTCCTGGGCCCCATGCACGGCGGCAGCCCCAAGGCACGGCAGAAGCACCTCATCGAACGCCTGTGGCTCATCGCCGCCCTGGAGCACTACACCGCCATCCTCGGCGATTTCGCCCTCAACAACGCCTGGGTCGAATCCGGTGCCGATCCGGGGATGACCGACCTGTTCACCTGGCATGGCGCCGAGGAGGTCGAGCACCGCGCGGTCGCCCACGAGGTGGCGATCTATTTCGGCGACGGGTACCTGCGCCGCGGCCGCGCCATGCTGGTGGCCCTACCCGTTCTGCTGCTGCTGCTCAACCGGGGCTTCCGGTTCATCATGAAGCAGGACACATCGTTGTCGTACAACTACTTCCAGCGGCAGTACCACTACTTCCGCGGCGTCCATGCCGGCGTGCTGCCGAAGATGCGCAAGATCATCCTCGCGACCTTCAGCTACTTCCGGCCCGGATTCCATCCCAACGAGATCGGCAGCACCGCGCAGGCCGTGGCCTATCTCGCCGCGTCTCCGGCCGCCCGCAACGCCGGCTGACCGAAGGTATGCGATGAACCAGCGTGCGCACCCCCACAGCACCGAGATGACCGCTCCCCCTCCACATCTCTACGGACGGTGGCGCCACGACCCGTTCCTCACCGTGGGTACCGTCATGGCCAAGATGTGGTGGCCGTTCTGGCGGCCACTCGCCCCGCTGCACCCCACCCCGGCCGACGACGGCGTGAGCAATCTGCAACTCATCGACCGCGAAGTGGTGGCCGCCGACGAAAATGTTGTCGCGCTCACCCTGGCCGCACCCGACGGCGGCATCCTCGCCAGGTGGCATCCCGGTGCTCACCTCGACCTGCTGCTGCCGTCGGGACGGATGCGGGAGTACTCACTGTGCGGAGACCCGGCCGATCGTCACACCTACCGGATCGCCGTACGCCGCATCCCCGATGGTGGCGGCGGATCCATCGAGGTGCACGACGACCTGCGCGTCGGCGACCCGGTCTCGATCAAGGGACCTCGCAACGCCTTTCCCCTCGCCATCCCGGGGCATGGGTCGCATGCCCGGTCGATCCGGTTCATCGCCGCAGGCATCGGTATCACCCCGATCCTCCCGATGCTGGCCGCCGCCGACCGGTTCGGCCTCGACTGGTCGATGATCTACACCGGACGCACGATCGAGTCGATCCCATTCCAGGACGAACTCGCCCGGTACGACGACAGGATCACCATCCGCACCGACGCGGAACACGGTCTACCTGCCATGGAAGAGCTGCTCGGTCCGATCGACCCCGAGACGGGCCGCGCGCCGGGCGGGCTCGCGGTCTACTGCTGCGGACCGGTACCGATGTTGGAGCGCCTGCGCAGACATCTGGCCGATCGGCCAGACATCGAACTGCACTACGAACGCTTCAGCCCGCCGCCGGTCGAGGACGGCAAACCGTTCACGGTCACTCTCGCGTCGACAGGTCAGGAGATCGCGGTGGCCGCCGACGAGACCGCGCTGGCCGCCATCCGGAAGGTCCTGCCGTCGGTCCCGTACTCATGTCAGCAGGGCTTCTGCGGAACCTGCAAGGTGAGGATGCTGTCCGGCGCACCTGATCACCGCGACAACATCCTCACCGAACCGGAACGTGCCCAGGACATGTTCCTCACCTGCGTGTCACGGGCGAACGGCGACCGCCTCACCCTCGACATCTAGGACCGCGGGGTCGTCGACGATCGTCGGTGTGCCGTTTGCCCGCCCGCTCGGCACACCCCGCAAGAAGTAGGCCGCCGCGAGCGCCGCGGCCGCGGTCACCGCGACCGCCACCCAGACCGCACTGTGCAGGCCTTCGACGAACACATCCTGCACCGCGAACCGCAGCTGTTGCGCAACCTCCGACGGCGCCCGGGCAGCCACCTCGACCCCCGACATCACCGAGTCCTCCGCGATACCGGTGGCAGCCTGCGGCACACCGAGATCGGCGAGGCGCTCACCGACACCCGAGGTGTACACCGATGTCAGCACCGAACCCAGTACCGCGACGCCCAGCGTCCCGCCGATCTCACGGGTGGTGTCGTTGACCGCCGAGCCGGCCCCCGCCTGCTCCGGTGTGAGCGCGTCCATGATCACCTGCGTGCACGGTCCGGAGATGAAGGCGAGCCCCATCGCCATCAGCGACATCGACCAGATGATCAGCTCCCAGTAGCCCGACATCCGCGACGACACCTCGACGAGCGCGAAGCCGCCCGACATCAGCAACGCACCGACCACGGAGACCATCCGCGGTCCGAATCGGTGCGCCAGCGCCATCGCGACCGGTGAGAAGACCGCCATCACCAGTGCGAACGGCAGGGTGCGCAGCCCGGCTTCGAAAGGGCCATAACCCTTGACCGCCTGGAAGAACTGGGTGATCAGGAAGATGAAGCCGAAGAGTGCGAAGAACGCGACACTGATCATGCCGGCGGCGGCGGCGAATCGGCGGTTGGCGAACAGCCGAATGTTCAGGATCGGATGCTCGATGGCCAGTTCCCGCCATGCGAAGAGACCCAGAGCGATTCCGGCGACAACGAGTCCGCCGATGGTTCGCGGATCGGTCCAGCCGAAGTGCGGCCCCTCGATCACCGAGTAGGTCAGCAATCCGAGACCCATGATCGAGAGCACCAGACCGATTGCGTCGAAACGGGATACGGATTCCGGACGCGTACCCGGCACCACCAGCACGATCGCCGCCGCGGCCACCACCGCCATCGGCAGATTGACCCAGAACACCGACGACCACGAATAGTGCTCGAGCAGCCAGCCGCCGAGCACCGGACCGACGGCCACGGCGATGCCCGATGTCGCGGCCCAGATGCCCACGGCCGCAGCGCGTTGCTTGGGCTCGGTGAAGATCGACGTGATGATCGCCAGAGTCGCCGGGAACACCAGGGCGGCGAACAATCCGAGGCCGCCGCGGCTCGCGATCAATTGCCCAAGGGTCTGCGAGGACGCCGCCAGCACCGACACCACGGCGAATCCGGCGATGCCGGTCAGCAGCATGCGGCGGTGGCCGAATCGATCGCCGAGATAGCCACCGGTGAGCAACAGTCCGGCGAACACGAGCGTGTAGGCATCCACAATCCACTGGAGCCCGGAGATCCCGGCATCGAGATCGCGCGCCATGGTGGGCAGCGCGACGTTGACGATCGTGTTGTCGACCATCACGAGTAGTTCGGCAAAGCACAGGGCCGCCAGGGCGAGCCAACGAGTTCTCATGACCTCTCCTCGGAGTGCGTGAATAGAACGTCGTCACATCTTTGTAGCACGTTGTTCTACTCAAGAAGAACACTGTTCTAGTAGGCTGTCAACATGCCGTCGCAGAAATCTGCTCGAACTCCCGCAACCGAAGTGCGCGCGAACCTCGTGTCCGCCGGACGACGGCTCCTGGAACGAGAGGGCGCGGCCGCGCTGACCGTGCGTGCCGTGGCCACCGAGGCCGGCGTGGCGCCGATGGGCGTCTACAACCACTTCGACGGCAAGGACGGCCTGCTGGACGCTGTGGTGACGGATGGTTTCGCCGAGTTCGCCACCAGAGTCGCCGCGCACGAGCCGGACGCCGCGACACGGCTGCGCAACAGCGGCCGCAACTACCGGGAGTTCGCCATCGCCAACCCGATTCTCTACGGATTGATGTTCTCGGCGGAGTGCACGGCCGACGACGAGGTGGCCGCCCGCGCGTTCGGGGCGTTGGCGGACATCGTCGGCTACGGCCAGGTGGCCGGAGTGATCCGCCCGGGCGACCCGGCGCAACTGGCCGCGCAGATCTGGGCATGCGTACACGGCGCCGTGTCGTTGGAGCTCGGGTCGGTGTATCCGCCGTTCATCGACGCGTCCGACTCATACGAGGAGGTCCTCGACCTCATCGCACGAGGAGTCGCGGCCTGAGCCAAGCGGCGGACCCGATCTGGGACAATGTCGCGGTGACCGAATACCGGATCGACGATCTGGCACGGGCTGCGGGCACCACCACCCGCAACGTCCGTGGCTACCAGGACCGCGGTTTGCTCCCGCGCCCGTTGCGGCGTGGGCGCATCGCCATCTACACCGATGCCCACCTCGCGCGGCTGCGGGTGATCAACGATCTGCTCAAACGCGGTTTCACCATCCGCCACATCGGCGATTTCCTCTCCGGGATCCAGCGCGGCGACAACCTTGCCGAGGTGCTGGGCCTCGAAGAGGTGGTGTCCGAGCCGTGGTCGACCGCGACGTCGACGACGATGGCGGCCGAGGACCTCAAGGACCTGCTCAACTCCGGAAACCCCGCGCATTTCGAGCGTCTCGCGGAGTTCGGCCTCATCGCTCCGAAAGGCGACGAAGCGCACCCCAAGCAGTACACGATTCTCGATCAGGAAACCGTTTCCGCCTACGGTCGCCTCGTGAAACTCGGGTTGCCCCTGAGCGGCATCCTCGACGTCCACGGCCGGCTCGATCAGGAGATGGCAGCGGTCGCAAAGGTGGTGATCTCCGCCGGACGTCGCGCAATCACCGAAGGTCATGAGGACGGCTGGTTGCCTCGTACACCTGCCGAATCCGAGTGGGCGAAAGAACTTCTCGGCGAGATGCGGCGAACCGGCTCGATCTCGGCGCACAACGCACTCGACCGTGCCCTCGATCGAGACCTCGCACGCCAGCTCAACGACTACCTCGGCCGGGCGCGCCACTCCGGTGCGGAGAACCCGTCGGGAGACTGACCTATCCCGGCAGGACGATCGGCGGCAAACCCGGGATCGGATTGGGGATGACGCGCTGCCGTGGCAGGGGTGGCGGCGCGGGTGCCGGTGGCGGCGCAGGTGCAGGCGCGTTCTGTCGCGGTCGGGGTCGGGGTTGCGGGCGCGGCGCCGGCTGTCGCGGCTCCCCGGTGCGCTGCCTACCCGTGGTCGTCTCGTCGGACGACGACCCCTCGCTGGTCGTTTCCGGAGGTGGTGGGGGTGGCGGTATGTAGCTGACGGCCGGTACGCGCGCTTCGGTGAGGTCCGCCGGGTCGGCATAGGACGAGTCGTTCTGCGTTGTCGCCGTCGTGTCGTCGCCCATGGCCGATGACCGATCGGAGCCCCCTCCGCCGGTCACCGCCACGGCGGTCGCGGTTCCGATCGCGATGATGGCGCAGACGGCGGCGATGCCGATGAGTGCACGCCTGCCCGTCAGGCGCTGTCGCCACACCATCGCGCGGGACGCCGGTCGCGGCTTTCCTGCGTCCGGCTCGATGTCCCATCCGCCCGGTTCGGCGCCACCGCGAGAGACGGTCTGCCGAACCGGCGGTGGCGGTGGGGGCGGCGGGGGCGGTTCCGGTTCACTCGGCGGAACATGCTCGGACACAAACAGATCCGAGGTCAAGGCGAACGATGCAGGCGGCCGGGACCCGAGTGGCACACCGTCGTCGTGCCGTCGATCGGAGAGGTCGGCATCGGGAGCGCTTGCCGATCTCAACGCGATCACCGGAACCGGCGCACGGTGTCCGAGCATCGCGGGGAGGCCGGGCCAAGCCTCATGCCCGCCGGCAAGGACCAGGGAGGTGATACGGCCGGGGGCATCGGCGGCCGCCTCTTCACAGAGCAGGCCGACCCCGTCCGCGAACTCGGCAGTGGCCTCGTCGAGATCGCCCTGCGCGACGCGGAAGTACTCCACGTGGTCACGGCCGACGATGAAGGTGCTGTCCGCCGTGGCGAGACGGGTCCGCCCTCGACATGCGAGGTCGAGCAGTTCGACCGACCACTCCTCGCTGCTCGGCGGCGCCACCCGCCCGACCCGGACCAGATGTGCCGCCAGGAGCTGGTCGAGCGACGCCGGGCGGATGGCGGGAGCCATCAGCGCACCGACCGAGGCATCCAGACGCGGGTCCACCGTGGTGACCCTCAGTCCTTCCTCGGTGACGTCGACCAGCAAGAACGGCAGGTCGGCGGGAATCCCCCTGGCCAGCTGCCGGGCGGCCACATCGCCGAGGAGTTCATGGCTGACCGGATGCGCGTGAACGTCGGTCGTGGTGGCCAGCGCCCCACGACCAATGGTCGTCGCCTCGTCTGTCATCCGATCTGTTGCCCTGCGTCGATGAACCCATCTGATATCCGGAATTCACGACAGTAACATGCGACTAGGGAGAATGCGGGGGAACGGAGGCCGCGACCTGCGGCAACGCCCGACCGCCCATTCCCGTTGCCCTCGGCGCGGGGACCGAGCGCATCGGCCCACCGATGGCATGGAAACGCCAGCCCGCCGAGCGCCATGCACCGGCATCCAGGCAGCGCCGGCCGTCGACGATGACGCGCGATCGCACCACCCCGGACAACTCCTCGGGCCCCATGTGGACGAACTCGGCCCACTCGGTGGCCACGACCACCGCATCCGCCTCCTCGCACGCCTCCACAGCACTGCCCGCATAGGTCAGCATCGGGTACATCCGCCGGGACGTCGCGGTGGCCTTCGGGTCGAAGACACTCACCGACGCCCCACGCAACGCCAGCTGCCCGGCCACGTTCAGGGCAGGCGAATCCCGGACGTCGTCACTCTCGGGCTTGAAGGCCGCGCCCAGCACGGCGACATTCGCGCCGAGGACGTCGCCACCGACCGCTTCGGCGACCAGCTCGACCATCGCCGTGCGACGGCGGTTGTTGATCGCGTCGACCTCCCGCAGGAATCGCAGCGCCTCTCCGGCGCCCACCTCCTCGGCGCGTGCCATGAACCCACGGATGTCCTTGGGGAGGCATCCCCCGCCGAAACCGAGTCCCGCGTTGAGGAATCGGCGACCGATCCGCCCGTCGTACCCGATCGCATCGGCGAGCGTCGACACATCGGCGCCGACCACCTCGCAGATCTCGCTGATGGCGTTGATGAACGAGATCTTGGTCGCCAGAAACGCATTGGCCGAGACCTTCACCAGTTCCGCAGTCGCCCAATCGGTCCGGATGAAGGGCACGCCGGTCTCCAGGATCTCCCGGTAGATCTCGGCGGTCACCTGCGCGGCGGCGTCGGTGGCGTGGTCGTCGGGACCTGTGCCCAGCACGATGCGGTCGGGTTCGAGAGTGTCCTCGACCGCGAACCCCTCCCGAAGGAACTCCGGGCTCCAGGCCAGCTCGATCCGGGAGCCCGGCGCGGTGAGGACCGACATCCGTTGCGCAAGAGCGGCTGCCGTTCCGACCGGGACCGTGGACTTGCCGATGATCAGGTGGTCACCTCGCAGCAGGGGGGCGAGGGCGTCGACCGCCGATTCCACATGCGTGAGGTCGACGCCGTAGCCGCGGCGCTGCTGGGGCGTCCCCACGCCGAGGAAGTGCACGGACGCAAAGGTCGCCGCGTCGCGGTGATCAGTGGTGAAACGCAGGCGGCCGGCATCGAGGTTGCGGCGCAACACGTCACCGAGCCCGGGCTCGAAGAACGGCACATCCCCTGCCTGCAGGCGCGCGACCTTGTCCGCGTCGACATCCACGCCGAGCACCTCGTGCCCGAGTTCTGCCATGCACGCCGCATGAGTGGCCCCGAGGTACCCACAACCGATGACTGTCAGCTTCATGTCTTCAGTGAGTACGCGCGGTTTCCTGCGGCGACGCATCCGCGACATGACCCGTCCCGATCGGGCTGGTGAACACCCAACGGCCAAGATGAACTGCACCCCAACGCGGACCCGTCCCGGCGACGTCGGCCTGGGGGCGTGCCGGTCCGGGCGGTCAGTCCGCCGGCTTGGTGAAGTTCAGATAGGCCTTCGACGGGGTCGGCCCGCGCTGGCCCTGGTACTTCGATCCGACGCTCGCACTGCCGTACGGATGCTCCGCCGGGCTCGACAGCCGGATCAGACACAACTGTCCGATCTTCATTCCCGGCCACAGCGTGATCGGCAGGTTCGCGACATTCGACAACTCGAGAGTGATGTGCCCGGAGAACCCCGGATCGATGAAGCCTGCCGTCGAATGGGTGAGCAGGCCGAGCCTGCCCAGCGAGGATTTGCCCTCCAGCCGCCCTGCCAGGTCGTCGGGCAGTGAGCAGACCTCGAGGGTCGAGCCGAGCACGAACTCCCCCGGATGCAGGACGAATGGTTCCCCCTCGGGGGGTTCGACGAGGCTGGTCAGCTCGTCCTGGCGCTGCGCGGGGTCGATATGCGTGTAGCGCGTGTTGTTGAAGACGCGGAACAGCCGGTCTAGACGCACGTCGACACTCGACGGCTGCACGAGCGTCGGATCGAACGGTTCGAGCGCCAACCGCCCAGCGGCTATCTCGGAGCGGATGTCGCGATCGGAGAGCAGCACACGTGTGAGGTTAACCGACCGCCTCAGATGAACGTCGGATGGACGGTCACCGTCGAGCCAGATGCGAGTTGATTCGAACGATGGTCAAGACACTCAGGAATCTCTTAGAGTGTCCCGGGGCCGTGATTCTTGTGTGATCGCCGTGTGACTGCGACGAGATCCGGCGGGTCGGAACGAGTCGGGGGTGCGTGGGGTATGTGGAGTCAGAGGCTGTCTGTGTCGATGATCGCGGTGGCGATCGTGACGTGCGTGACGCTGTCGTTCGGCGGGGAGAACGGCCTCGGCGCGGTGGCCTCGGCAGCTCCGATCGCACCCCACTCCGACTCGCGCACCACGTCGAGGAGCACCGAACCGAAGGAATGCGTCGGATCGCGATTCGCCACCTTCGGCGCGATCTACGACGCCGTCTTCGATTCGCTGAAGCCCTATCTGCCACAAGAGGTCCAGCAGAAGTCGGCGTCGATCAAGGCAGGCGCCCACCGCGATATGTCACGACTGCGGATCTCCTCGCTGGCGGTGTCGAATCATCCGTACGACCTGGGGGCCGACGACAAGGACCCCATCATGAAGTACCGGGACCCGATCTCGCAGTGGGTCGTCACTCAGCTGGTCGCCGTTCGCGACGGCCGGGCCGGGGAGGCCATCCCCGTCGAGAACCTCACGTTGGCACAGGCGGTCGAGAGCGTCTGGCTCTACCTCTATGTGACGGTCATGGTTCCGCTCACCGTCCTGCGGCGCACGCTGCCGAGCTTCGGTCCGCTGGCAGGACCGATCACCATCGGCACGCTCATCACCCTGCCGATCCTTCTCGGCGTGTTCGCCGCGACCCAGCTGTACAAGTCGATCAGCGAGAAGCTGGTCGACTCGTGCGTCGTCTCCGTCACGCGATCGCAGAAGGCGAACGCCGGGAAATCGGTGAAGGATCTCCGCTTCGCCTACGCGGTGCCCGGGATCGTCCGGGACATCGCCGGGCAGGTCGCGGTGGCCGACGCCGACACCTGTAAGCCGATCGGTGATCTGCCGCTGACGCGGATCGTGACGCGCACCTCGAACTATCTCCAGTCGATCACCGCGAATCGCGCCACCGATCGACAGATCGCCGGGATGACGACCCGACTGCAGGAGTATCTCCGCACCACGCGGGTTCATCAGAATCTGATCCCTGCCGACCCCGCCGACTTCAACACGCCGGAGTACATCCTCTCTCAGGTCGGGACGCTGATCCCGTACGTCGGCGGCGCCCCGCTCGACGTGGTCATCGGACTCAGCCACAACCGCAACGACAAGCAGGATTTTGCTGCGACCGTACCGATGTCGGACCTGACGGTGACCAAGTCGCTCACCGCGGCCTACTACGCCTACGCGCTGGCCGCGCACATGGTGGAGCTGGCCTGGCAGGAGGGCGGCACCGATCCGACGGCCGCACTGGCCAACGATTTGTTCCCCGGCCTCGGGATCACCACCGACATGCTGCCCAAATCGACTGGTATCGTCGGGGCGCCGAACCTATACGGACTCGTCGTGTACCACAACGTACTTCGGTCGATGTGCCTCGCGGAGGACAAGCGTCCCACCCCGGCTCCCAGCTCGGGCAAGCGCGTCCCGGTGTCCGCGGCACGGTGGTGAGAGCGCTACCGCGCCGTCGAAGTTCAGCCGGGTAACCGTGGCAGCACGATCGGCGGCAGCCCCGGAATCGGAATGACCACCCGCGGCGGTGCGGATCGCGGCCGGTTCGGTTGACCCGGCGACTGCGGCGTGCCGTTGGAGGAACCGTCGTCGGTGGCCGCCGGCGGAGGGGGCGGTGGCGTGTAATCGACCGCTGGTTCCCGCGCAGCCACGAGTTCGGCGGGATCGGCGTAGCTCGACGTCGGTGACGGTGTGCTCGAAGGGAATTCAAGACTGGACGGCGGCCGGTGCGGCGAGTCGCTGCCGGTGGCCACGAGCGCAGTCACCGTCCCTACACCGATGACGGCGACGACCGCGGCCATGGCGATGACGATGCGCTTGCCCGGGTATCGGGCGGACTGGGCAGAGACCGAGGCCGACGCCACGGACTGCTGCGGATCGTGCGGCGCCACCGGCTCCAGAACAGTGGGCTCTGGATGGGCCGGCTTTGGAGGCGCCGGCTCGGGCGTCGGCATCGGTGCGGGCCATACGGCCGAGACGCCCTCTGGGACACCGACATCACGGTTCCCGTCGACGGGCGGCGCTGCGGTGATCACGGGCAGCTGCTGACGCTGCAGAACCGCATCGAGGCCCGGCCAGTCATCGCCTCCGCGGCCGATCACCACCGAGGTGGCGCCGAACTCTTGGCCCATCTCGCGCACCATGCTGGACACCTCGGTGGCGAGCGAGGCGGTCGCCTCGTCGAGGTCTCGCCGACTGACACGGAAGAACCGCACGTCGCGGTGTCCCATGACGAACGTCCCGTCGGATGTCGACAGGCGTTCACGTCCGCGCCCGGCGAGTTCCCGCAGCTCATTCCACCAGTCGTCGGTCCGGGGCGTCGGCACGCGACCGGCACGGACCAGATGCTCCGCGAGCGCCTGGTCGAGGGCGATCGGATGCACCGACCACAGCACACGTTGGTCGAGGGTCGTGCCGGCCGCCGGGTCGACTGCGGAGATCAGCAGGCCGTCGTCGGCGACGTCGACCAGCAGAAACGGCTGATCGGTGGGTACTCCGGAAGCGAGTTGGCGGTCGCCGATCTCGGCCGAGCGCATGGACTCCACGATGTTCACGACCCCCGAGCGCGCTCACGGACATTCAAGGCATCAAGCTAACACGTCTCGCACCACGACGTCCGATTCGAAAGTGCCTGACCCGCTCATGGTGGGCCGGCGGAATGTGGGTGTCCGCGCACGGGCTCGAGCGCGGCGTTTGCTACTCTGTCGATCGCGAGGTCAGCGCCTCGCACGCCGATGTAGTTCAATGGCAGAACATCAGCTTCCCAAGCTGAATACGCGGGTTCGATTCCCGTCATCGGCTCCATCATCACCGCACGTAGAGCGGTGCCACGCCAGAATCGACTGTCCGCGTTTTTCACGTGACAAATCAACGACTTCCGGGCGCCTCTCGGGGGTCCTGCACGTGGCGCGGATCGTATCCCTGATCGGGGCCTTGCCCGTGGCGCGGCGGCTGGTCGCCCTGCTGGAGGGGCTCCGGCTCGCGACGGACTCCGTCCCGCCCGACGTCGGGGTCGAGCTTGTCGGCGCGGGCGAACTCGCTGTCGACCTCTTGCCGGGACTCGGCCGCACGGTCCTGATGTGTGCGCGCATGCTCGTTGAGACGCTTGGCCTCGGCAGCCTTCTGGTCGGCCTCGGCTTTGGCCTTGCGTGCCCGCGCCTCGGACTCCTCGGCGATCGCTTCGCGGTGACGTACGTCCGACACCTGCTCGGAAGCGTTCTGCCGAATGTCCTGCGCCTTGACCCGGCGGTGCTGCCTGCGCTGTCGCAGGAACAGCAGCAATGCCACGAGCAGGATGATCACGACAACGATGGCGATGATGACCCAGATTGCAGTATCCACGGTTCTACTCCTCGGAAGACGATGGTCGAAGAGCAATACCCAGAACAGAGTGAGATCAATCATTCGCAGCTCGATGACCTTTGCGGCCTTTCGTCGGAGCCGCGTGGCCCCCTGAGTGACCTCTCAGCTAAGCGGACTAGAGTTCGCTTTAGCTGGACGCCACAAACGCATGGAGGAACGACACGATGTCTACTGATGTTTCATCGCGAGCGAAGGCGCTCGATCTGGGGCTGCTGACGCTGCGCACTGCGGTGGGTGCGACGTTGTTCGCCCATGGCGCGCAGAAACTCACCGGCTGGTTCGGTGGGCCCGGGATCGAGGCAACTGCATCCGGCATGAATCAGATGGGCTTCAAGCCGGCCAAGCTGTCCGCGGTCACCGCCGGGGTCAGCGAAGCTGCCGGCGGTCTGGTGGCGTTGGGCGCGGGCACCCGGGTCGCCTCGGCAGCAGGCGCCGCAGCCATGATCGCGGCCGCCGATGTGCACCGCCCGAATGGCTTCTTCGCGCAGAATGGCGGACTGGAGTACCCGGCAATCCTGGGCGTCGCCTCGGCAGCACTGGCCCTGACCGGACCGGGCCGCTACTCCCTGGACGGCAAGATGGGACACCGCCTCGAGCGTGACGGAGTCGGGGTGGCCGCACTCGCCGCCGCAACGGCGGGCGCAGTAGCCGTGTTGTACCGCCGCAAGAAGGTCACGGCCGCCGCCTGAGCTCGTCGGCGCGATCACACGTCGCTCGTCGGCGAGCCGTCACCGAACCGCGGTCCCCGCCCAGTCGATCCGGTAGGACTGTTCGGCGCTCAGCGTGTCGCGAACTTTGGTCGATCGAAACATCATCGGCATGATCAGCGGCATCAGGCGACGCATCACCGGCCCGAACGTCTTGGCATGATTGGTCTTTGCACCGCGTTTCGCGATCTCCTCGACACGCGGTCGACGCAGGGACTCATACGTGGCGAAAGCTGTTGGTACATCGTCGAAATCGCGCAGACACCGCGCCAACTCAATACCCGATTCGACAGCCAGCGATGCCCCCTGTCCAGTGCTGTTCGACGGTGCGTGCACAGCGTCGCCCACCAGCACCAGCCGGTCGCGCGACCAATGAGGTACCGGCGGCATGATGTGGAGTCCGCCGACTGCGACGAAGTCGTCCGGCGCTGTGTTGGCGATCAGTTCTGCGCCTGGACGATCAGCTGCGTAGGTGTCACTCAGAATCGCGAGCCACTCCTCGTTCGACGTCGCGCGGGCCTGCGCGAGGGTCAGGTGGCGTGCGTGAGGCAGGTTGGCGCCCCAAGCGACGCGACCGTCACGCGTCGGCCAGTAGAGGTAGTAGGCCTTGTGCCCGAAGGCAAAGGTCTGCGTCCCGGCGGGAACGGGCGTCGATATCGTGGCGTAGCCGCCGAATCCGAGCATTCCGGTGTAATCCGCGTCCGGCGCTGCCGGATCGATGATCGTGCGCACCGACGACTTCACCCCATCGCAGCCGATGAGGATGTCGGCGCAAGCGGAGGTGCCGTCCGAGAATCGAGCGGTGACGCCGTGGACCGTCTCATCGACGCCGATCAGCCGTTTGGAGTACTCGACGGCGACGCCTTCGGCGATCGCGTGATCATGGAGGACCCGGTGGAGGTCACCGCGTGCGACGACGTGCATAGGCTCGCCGGCCGACGACGGCATGTCGATCATCTTGTCGCCGATCGACATTCGCATGTGGGTCAACGGCAACGACACCCCGCGGACGAGGTCGCCTGCGCCGATGTTGTCGAGCGCGGCGAGACCGTTGGGCGCGAAGCCGAGCTCGCTGCCGATGTTGTGGGCGGGGGTCGGGTATGCCTCGTAGACGCGGGCGTCGATTCCCGCTTTACGCAGCGCAACAGCGGTGACCGGGCCGGCGATACCGCCGCCGATGACGAGGGCCGAACTGATTGCGGACATGGCTGAACTCCTCGGAGATCTATGTGCCCGCACGGGTGCTCGCGTTATCCTGTGGTTGCCGCAACTGGATTCGCCGCTCGTGAGTGCACGGTTGGTGTTTCGGTTGGGAAGGTCGGGCCCGGCGCCAGGTGTTGCCGCACCTGCGTCGGGTCTGACTCAGGGTGGCCCGGGTGTGAACTCTCCCTTCTCGACGAGGTCGGCGATGTGTTCGGCGGACAGGCCGAATTCGTGCAGACGACGCCAGACGTCGATGCCAGGGAACGAGCCGTCGTCGATCTCCACCCGAAACCCTCGGACCCATTCCGCTTCGGCCCGCAGCATCGCGAGCGAGTATTCGGCTTCCACCGTGAACAGCCGGGGAATCCGTTCGACCTGGGCGGCCAGATCGACTTCCGCACTGTCGATCGCCGACGCGAGGGCATCGAGCCGGTCGTCGAGGGCGGCCACCACGACCTCGGGCGGAAGTATCGCGGCGACCGAGAGCCCGGCAACAAACGGCTGGGCCTGTGGACCGGGCGTCGAGATCAGCTCACGTGTCCAGTCGACGAGCTCCGAGCGACCTGCGTCGGTGATCGCGTAAATCGTGCGCTCGGGGCGCGCTCCATCGCGATCCACACCGGTCACCTCGACGAGGGAATGCTTGGTGAGGTTGTCGACGACCGTGTAGAGCGACCCCCATTTGATCGCCATATCCCGATCCTTGCCGCGTTCGCGCAGCACGGTGGCGATCTCGTACCGATGCATCGGCCGCTCGACCAGGGCGGCGAGGACCGCCAGACCCACGAGATTGGTCACCTTACGTCGACGCGGCATCGCGTTCCTCCCTAATACTCGTAGACGAATATACGTGTACGAGTATTTGGATTCAAGAGAGTTCTCGCGCCACCGTTCCCGTGCATCCGAGACCGTGGGTCAAGTGCGATGTCGTACATTTCGGGAGTCACCACAGACTGGGCAGCACGGGAACCCGCGCCAGTCGGTGGGACTCGCGGATGGCGGATCGACGCAAAGGAGAAACACCGACATGACACCGGACTACGGGGCCTTTCAACTGGAGATCTACCTGGCCGGTACGCAAGGCGTGCTACCCCGGTACCCGGTCGACTCCGAGTCCCTCGAGCGCAAGGCGCAGGAGGTGCTGCCACCCTGGATCTGGTCGTACGTCACCGGTGGTTGCGGAAATGAGCGCACCCAGCGCGCGAATGTCGACGCATTCGACAAGTGGGGCATCGTGCCCCGAATGGGAGTCGGAGCGACCGAACGCGACCTCTCGGTCGAGTTGTTCGGCACCACGCTGCCGTCACCGGTCTTCATGGCGCCGATCGGCGTGATCGGAATCTGCGCCCAGGACTTCCATGGCGACCTCGCCGTCGCGCGCGCCGCCGAACGCACCGGGGTACCCGCCGTACAGTCCACCTTGTCCATGGACCCGGTCGAGGAGACCGGCGCGATCCACCAGCAGACGCCGGGGTTCTTCCAGCTCTACATGCCCAAGGATCGTGACCTCGCACTGAGTTTCATTCACCGTGCGGAGCAGGCCGGCTACCAGGGAATCGCCGTCACCCTGGACACCTGGACACCAGGTTGGCGCCCACGGGATCTCAACACGTCCAACTTTCCGCAGCTCCGCGGCATGTGCGTGTCCAACTACTTCACCGACCCCAACTTCCTCGGCCAGCTCGCCAAGAGTCCGGAGGAGGACCTGCCGGCGGCCATCCTTCAGTGGGCTGTGAACTTCGGCCAGCCGGTCACCTGGGACGATCTCGCCTGGATCCGTGAGGTGACCGATCTGCCCGTCATCCCGAAGGGGATCTGCCATCCCGACGACGTCCGCCGCGCCGTCGACGTCGGCGCGGACGCCATCTACTGCTCGAATCATGGTGGGCGCCAAGCCAACGGTGGGCTCTCGGCATTGCAGCATCTACCCGACGTGGTGGCCGCGGCAGGTGACACGCCGGTCCTGTTCGACTCAGGGGTGCGCAGCGGCAGCGACGTCGTCGCAGCCCTCGCACTCGGCGCGACCGCGGTCGGCATCGGGCGCTCCTATGCCTACGCGCTGGCCGTCGGCGGCGAGGACGGCCTGGTCCATCATCTCCGGTCGATCCTGGCCGAGGCCGACCTGCTGATGGCGATCAACGGCTATCCGACGATTGCCGACCTACGCGCCGACGGGGCCGTGCAGCGCGCGATGTAGCGGTGCCGCCGTGTCCGCTGGTCAGGCAAACAGCAAGAACGGTCAAGCCGCAACCCACCGCAAGCTCGTAGCGTTGGCCCATGACCGAGAACCACACCCTGTCCCGAGCGGACACACTGCCGGCGCCGTCCGAACCACTCGTCGACCGACCCCGTTTCCCGGATGGCTACGGCATCAGCGAGAGCCTCGAGGGGACGCGCTCATGGGCGTCGGTCGAGACACGGCTCGTGGAATCGACGCACTACTGGTTGACGTCGGTGCGACCGGACGGCACTCCCCACGCCGTCCCCCGCTGGGGTGTCTGGGTCGATGGCCGATTCTTCTACGACGGCGCCCCGACGACCCGGCACACACGCAACGTGGAAGCCAACCCGGCCTGCACGCTCACCCTCGAGAGCGGGTCAGACGTGGTGATCATCGAAGGAATCTCACTCGCAGTGTGCGCCCAGCCCGGCGGTCTCGGCGCCCGGCTCGCCGAGGCATTCGGAAAGTATGCCGACCAGGGCTACCAACCCGAAGCGGACTCGTGGCAGTCCCCGGTCGACGGTGGCGGTCTGCGGACGATCACGCCGCGACGCGGCTTCGCGTGGTCGGCGTTCCCCACCGACTGCACGCGCTTCACCTTCAGATGAAGCCGCGCTGCGGCCAACCGAACCCCCGTCATCCACGCAGATGACAAGTTGCACGCGCCTCAAGCCGACCTCAAGTCCGTCACAAGAGCCGATCGAGATGCTCGTCGCACGACAAGCAACCGAAAGGCCCTCCGATGACATTCCACGATTCCTCTCCGCGCCCGGCCATCACCTACATCGACGACGCCGAGCGACCGGCGCCGCGCCGGCGATGGCAACTCGCCCGCCACGCAGGCCTGTTGGTCGCCTGCTCGGGCTTCACCCTGCTCGCCGCGTGCAGTGTGTCCTTCAGTACCGACAGCGAGACGCCGGTCGAGAAGACCTCCGACATCGCTGCCGGCGAGTGTCTGCAGATCGCGGACAAGGCCGACGACGACGGAAAGGTGCGCGCCACCAAGATCGCTTGCGACTCCGACGGACTCACCTTCTACGCCGCCTCGACGGTCCCGACCGATGTTGCCTGCGCCGGCGAGAACAGCGCCAGCCTCTCGTTTGCCGGTGATCCTCAGAAGCTCTGCATGACACCCAATTTCGTCAACGGCCAGTGCTACCAGATTCCGATGTCCGGTGGGCAACTGGTCGACTACCGAGAGAGCGACTGCTCGGCCACGCCCGCACCGACGACGGTCATCGCCGCAGCGGTGTCGCGTGCAGACGAGTCGGTGACCTGCACCGAGGACCAGACGAAGTGGAAGTTCTCCCAGCCGAATTCGCTGGGATACTGCCTTCGCGCAATCGAGACGGCCTGACACCCCGTGCACACCCACGGGCGAGGCGCACGGCCAGACGCCTGAGCCCGCGCCTCCCCGATCCCTGTGCTCAGTACCGCACCGGAACCTCGGTCACGGCCAGGTGAGGACTGGTGTACCCGCTGCGGACTCGTTCGGGGAGTTCGATGTCCGGCGCAGCGAGGGGCGTGTACGGCACCTGGTCGAGCAGGTGGCTGATGATGTTGAGCCGTCCGCGCTTCTTGTCGTCGGTGTTCGCGACGTACCACGGGGCCCAACCGGTGTCGCTGTAACGGAACATGTCGTCGCGGGCCTGCGAGTAGTCGTCCCAGTGGGTATACGACTTCACGTCCATCGGGGACAGTTTCCAGTACTTGCGCGGATCGTCGATCCGGCTCTGCAGGCGAAGGGTCTGCTCGTCTTCGCTGACCTCGAGCCAGTACTTGATCAGCAGAACCCCGGACCGGACCACGGCACGCTCGAACTCGGGGACGTCGGCAAGGAACTGCGTGGACTGCTCCTCGGTGCAGAAACCCATCACCCGCTCCACGCCCGCACGGTTGTACCAACTGCGGTCGAAGATCACCATCTCGCCCGCCGCCGGCAGATGGGGAACATACCGCTGCAAGAACATCTGGGATTTCTCCCGCTCGGTGGGGGTCGGCAGCGCGACCACTCGGAACACCCGCGGGCTGACCCGCTCGGTGATCGCCTTGATGACGCCGCCCTTGCCCGCGGTGTCCCGCCCCTCGAAGATCACGCAGACCTTGGCGCCGGTGGCGCGCACCCACTCCTGCATGGCGACGAGTTCGGCGTGGAGCGGCTTGACCAACTCCCGGAACTCCTTGTTCTTCATCGGAGACGTTGGTGCCGACCCTGATTCGCGCACGTCGGCGCGGCTGGGTGCCGAGGACCTTTCGTGGGTCGCGTGCTTCTTTCCGTGCGACTTCTTCTTGGATTTCTTCTTACCCACGAGCTGTCCTCCTCGATCACGATGCCCGGCCGATCACCCCGACAAGGCTTCGGGGAATCCTACGCGGGTGCACACTCGAGAACATGGAGTCACGACACGTGTTCGTCACCGGCGGCACCGGGGCGATCGGCGGCTATGCCGTTCCAGCCCTGGTGGACGCCGGACTCACGGTCTCGGCGTTGGCCCGCAACGCCGCCAAGGCAGACGTCCTGCGTGAACAGGGCGCCCACCCGGTCGTGGTGTCGCTGTTCGATCTCGACGGCCTGACCGAAGCCTTCCGAGGCTGCGACGCGGTGGTCAATCTCGCAACGTCGCTCCCCTCACCCGAACGATTTCTGATGAAGTCCGCGTGGGCGGAATGCATGCGCATCCGCACGCAGGGATCCGCAACGGTCGCGGGCGCCGCGGGCCACGCAGGCGTACCGCGCCTGGTGCAGGAGTCCATCGCCATGCTGTATCGCGGTGGCGACGATTGGATCGACGAGGAGTCACCCGTCGACCACTACGACATCGCAGAGGCAAGCCACGTGGCCGAGGCGAACGCCCGCCGGTTCGGCCAGAGCCACGGCAGCGCGGTGATCCTCAGATTCGGCCTCTTCTACGGTCCGGGCGCAGCGCAGAGCGAACAGATCATGCGAACAGCGCAGCGACACATCGGGTTCAGCGCCGGCCGCCCCGACAGCTACGTGTCCTCGATCCATCTCTCCGATGCCGCGCAGGCGGTGGTCGCCGCACTCGACTGCCCCGGTGGCACCTACAACATCGTCGACGACGAACCGGTGACGGCACGGGAGAACGTACGTGCGATGGCAGATGCCGTCGGCAGCACGACCTGGCTCAGTGTTCCGGGTCGGATCGCACTCCTGCTGGGCGACCGCGCCGCGTCGATGACCCATTCACTCCGCGTGAGCAATTCACGATTCCGGACGACCACCGACTGGCGACCGCGCTACCCGAGTGTCCGCGAGGGCTACCCGGCGATGGCCGACAGGCTGCGTGCGGGACAGTGAGCGCCCGACGCCATCCGTGCCTTACGATCCCCCGGTGACCGTTGGTGCAGAGGATCCGTCTCACGCCCAGGCCCGGTCCTTGATCGCAGATCTCGAACGAGTGACCGACAGGATCGTCGCCGAGCTGGAGTCGACATCGATGCATCCGTCGAGCGCGAACCGTCGGCGCAGCGAACTGTACGAGGCCCGCGCCCTCATCCGGCTCCTACAGACGCAATACGACCTGTCGTCGACTACTCGCCGAGATGCGGCGGAACCTTCGCCGGATCGGCCATGACGGCCGACCCGCCCAGTTCCTGATTGGCCCGCCTCTCGACCAGCAACGGCACGAAATCACGGACACGCGTGCCGTCGAAACGACGGTATGCGTCATCGACAGCGGCGGCGACATCGTCCGGCGGAACGCCCGCGTATGCCGCCGTCAAGCGCGTGCGGACCTCCGTGATCTGTTTGCGTTCGTCATCGTCCCCGGCCATTGCCCCACGCTACGACCAGGTCTGTGCAGCCGCCCCATGCCGGGCGCGATTGTCACCCACTGTTCACGTCTCCTCATGCGCCGACCACTGGACCCCCATACCGCAAAAATGTCCGAATTAGGCTGATTTGCCCTTCTTTTCGGCACATATGTAGCCCAACTCACACCATCTCGATGCGCACTCGCGCGGGTAACTACTTTAGTCTGGCTAAGTAATTTTCATTTAGCTTTACGAAGCAAGTTGTCCGCGGAGGGAAGTCTGTCTATGGGCGTGGGCGCATCGGTCGGCCTGTCGTCCGCCGCAACCTTGAGTGATGCCGCCACCATTCATCGTGACCTCATCCGGATAGGGCGCGCGATCCGCGCCAGGTCCGGCGGCGGGGAGCTTTCCGCAGGCCAGATGTCCGCATTGTGGACCATCGCCCAGAACGCGCCGATCCGGGCGACCGAACTGGCCGAACGGGAGGGCGTCGCCGCGCCGACGATGTCGCGCGTCGTGGCCTCACTCGAACGACACGGGATGGTCATGCGCACCACCGATCCGCGCGATGGACGGGTCAGCCTGCTGGCTCCATCGGCAGAGGGGATGGAGCACATCCAGGGCGCGTCATCGCGGAACTCCGAGCTCTTCGAGATGGCTCTCGACCAGCTCGCCGACGACGATCGCGCGGCCGTTGAGCGATCGATGCGCATACTCGCCGACACCATGTGCGGCCTGGCCTCGCCGACCGCAGACTGCCCAGATACCGCAGACAGCGCCACAGTAGAAGGGGGATCCTGATGCAGCCCAACGTCAATGGCCACCGGGATGAGGACGGGATCGAGCCGTCACACACCATCGCCGGCGGAGCAATCCGTGGTGAGATCCGCCGCGGAGACGGCGCCACGATCGCCGACGCGACGATCACCGTGATCGACCCGAACGGACGCCAGGCCGCCCGCACAGTGGGCGATGCCGACGGCACGTTCGGGATCGCGGTCCCGGGTGGCGGTCACTACGTCCTCGTCGTCTCGGCGGCGGGCCACGAACCCTCCGCCGTGACCGTCACGGTCGGCTCCACTCCGATCGACGTCGAGGTGGTGCTCACCTCGATGGCCGCGCTCTCCGGGAGCGTCACCACCTCTGCGACCGGTGAGGCCGTGGCCCAGGCGACGGTGGCCGTCGCCGATCATTCCGGCCATGTCACCGCGACCTCCGTGACGGGTGTCGACGGACGGTGGAGTGTCGCCGGCCTCGCAAACGGGACCTACACCGTCATCGTCACGGCCGCCGGATGCGATCCGGTCGCGGAGACCGTGATGATCAGCGGAACAGCCTCTCCCGCTGTCGATGTGGTACTGCGCACGGCGGCGGAACTCGGTGGCACGATCACCGACGGCACCGGCGCCGACGGCGCTCCGGTGGCGCACAGCCAGGTCGCCCTGCTCAACGACAGGGGTGAGATGGCTGCGAGTGCCCTGACCGACGACGACGGACGGTATCTGTTCGCGAACCTCACACCCGGCGACTACACGGTCATCGCCAACGGTTACTCGCCGGTCGCGGCCACCATCGACATCGAGGCCGGGCGGTTCGTCAGCCACGAATTCGTCCTCGGCGCAAGGGGGCAGGCATGAGTGCAACAATCACGGCACGGGTGGCGACCTCGAGCGGTCGTCCACTGGACGGCGCGGTCATGACGGTCATGTCCCAGGCAGGCGAGCAGCAAGCGATTGCCCGCACTGACGGGGACGGTGCGGTCAGCGTGGCCGACCTCGACACCGGCACCTACACGGTGGTGATCACCGCCGAGGGCTACCAGCCGACCGCCCGCGTGGCGGTGGTGACCGGATCCAGTCCGGTGAGTCTCGGCGAGATCGCCGCGGCCCGTGCCGGTGGTGCACCGGTCCCGGTGCCTGGCCGGTGGGACATCGACCCGGGCCACTCCGCGATCGAGATCAGCGTGCGTCACTTCGGGATCGCCAGCATCAAGGGCCGTTTCACCGATTTCACCGGACAGATCGAGGTCGCCGATGACATCGAGAAGTCGTCGGTGGTGGCCGAGATCAAGACCGCGAGCATCGACACCGACAACAAGACGCGCGACGACCATCTGCGTTCGGATGCCTTCTTCGACACCGAGCAGCATCCGGTCGCCGAGTTCCGGGCCGGGCAGGTACGTCCGGCCACCGACGAGACGTGGACGCTCTCGGGCACGTTGTCCCTGCGCGGCACGGCGGTCCCGGTGACGCTCGACTTGGCCTATCTCGGCGAGGTCGAGGACCCCTGGGGCGGACAACGCGCCGGCTTCCGCGCGACGGGAACGCTGCAGCGCAACGACTTCGGCATCAGCTTCGACGACAAGCTGATCAGCGGCGTGGCTCAGATCGGCAGCACGGCGAAGGTCGTCCTCGACATCCAGGCCGTCCGCAGCAGCACACATATTTCTGATTGATCCGAAAGGCACACATGTCGAATCACACAGTGGCCGAGAGAGGCGGGGCCGCGACGGCGGAGTCCCCTCGCCCCTCCCGCCAGAGATCCCTCGAGGAACTCGGTCCGAACTACAAGTGGATCGCGCTCTCCAACACCACCTTGGGCATGCTGATCGCGACGATCAACAGCTCGATCGTCCTGATCGCCCTGCCCGACATCTTCAAGGGCATCCATCTCAACCCCCTCGAACCCCAGAACACCAGCTACCTGCTGTGGATGATGATGGGCTTCCTGGTGGTCACCGCCGTGCTGGTGGTGAGCTTCGGACGCCTCGGCGACATGTTCGGTCGCGCCCGCATGTACAACATGGGCTTCGCGATCTTCACGATCTCGTCGATCTTCTTGGCCATCACCTGGTTCGACGGCAGTGAGGCGGCCATCTGGCTGATCTTCTGGCGCATCATCCAGGGCGTCGGCGGCGCGTTCCTCATGGCGAACTCGTCGGCGATCCTGACCGACGCCTTCCCCGCCAACCAGCGCGGACTCGCGATGGGCATCAACGGTGTGGCCGCGATCGCCGGCTCGTTCCTCGGTCTGCTGATCGGCGGCGTCCTCGCCCCGATCCAGTGGCATTACATCTTCCTGGTGTCGGTGCCGTTCGGCGTGATCGGCACGATCTGGGCGTACCTGAAACTGCACGACACCGGGGAACGCCGCAAGGCCAAGATGGACTGGTGGGGCAACATCACCTTCGCCGTCGGCCTCATCGCGATCCTCATCGCCATCACCTACGGCATCCAGCCCTACGGCTCGTCGAACATGGGTTGGGGCAACCCCTGGGTCCTCACCGGCCTCATCGGCGGTGTGATCGTGCTCGCCGTCTTCGTGTTCATCGAGACCAAGGTCGACAGCCCGCTGTTCGAACTGTCGCTGTTCAAGAACCGCTCGTTCGCGTTCGGCAACGTCGCCAACCTGATGGCGTCGATCGGCCGTGGCGGTCTGCAGTTCATCCTGATCATCTGGCTGCAGGGCATCTGGCTCCCGCAGCACGGCTTCGACTACTCGCGTACGCCGCTGTGGGCAGGCATCTACATGGTGCCGATGACGATCGGCTTCCTGCTCAGTGCACCGGTCTCCGGGTTCCTCTCCGATCGGCTGGGCACCAAGTGGTTCACCAGCATCGGCATGCTGATCACCGCGGGCACCTTCGCCGCGCTGATCGCGATCCCGGTCGACTTCACCTACTGGGTGTTCGCCGTGATCATGCTGATCAACGGCATCGGCATGGGCCTGTTCGCGTCGCCGAACCGCGCCGAGGTGATGAACAGTCTCCCGATCACCTCGCGTGGCTCCGGTGCGGGCATGATGACGACGTTCCAGAACGCCGCCATGGTGCTCTCGATCGGCCTGTTCTTCTCGCTGATGATCGCCGGTCTGAGTGCGCATCTGCCGGATGCGATGTTCAGCGGTCTGACGGCGGGCGGTATGCCGCAGGCTCCGGCCAACGGCATCGCACACCTCCCGACGGTCGGCATCTTGTTCGCGGCCTTCCTCGGCTACAACCCGATCCGGGAGATCGGCGGCCAGGCGCTGCAGGGACTGCCGCAGTCGAGTGTCGACCACCTGACCGGTCTGGACTTCTTCCCGCACCTGATCAGCGATCCGTTCTCCGACGGCCTGACCGCGGCCTTCACCTTCGCGCTGATCTGCTGCGTGCTGGGTGCGATCGCGTCGCTGTTCACCGGTGGGTCGAAGTCGCCGGTGGAGTCGCCGGAGACCGTGGGTGCCGAGCTGGCGGCAGTCGCCGCCGATGCCTCGGTAGCCGCTCCGTCGGAACTGATCGACGAGCCGCGCGCCACCGGGCCACGACATCTGCTGACCTCGGCAGGCAGTGCACAGTCCGAGGTCGAACGGCCACGGATTGCGGGTCGGATCACCGCCTCCGACGGACTGCCGCTGGGCAACTCCGCCGTGACCGTCACCGACATCCGCGGCCACCAGGCCGGCGCGACCGCGGTACACGAGGACGGATCGTATGCGGTGCACGATCTGGCCGACGGTACGTACACCGTCATCGCGACGGCCCCGGGACGCTCTCCCAAGGCGCTCACCGTGTCCGTGGTCGGTGACCTGGTGTTTCGCCGCGACTTCGCCCTCACCGGCGGGTCGGTGCTCCAGGGCTCGGTGCGTGACGATCAGCGTCCGCTGCCCGCCAACCTGATCGTCACCGATCAGTCGGGTGCTGTGGTCACCCAGGCGCACGCCGATTCCGATGGACGCTTCGCCATCCACGGATTGTCGGAAGGCGACACCGTCGCGGTCACCGCATCGGTTCCCGGCTACCAGCCGACCAGCCAGCTGGTCACCGTCGATGCGACGATGCGTGCCGAGATCGAGATCGTCCTGGTCGCGACCGGCGGTGTGCAGGGTTCGGTGCGTGCGGTGGACGGATCGCCGCTGGTGGGTGCCACCGTCTCGGCGATCGGCCCCGAACAGACGATCGTCGCGTCGGTGATCACCGACGCCGACGGGCGCTATCGGATCGAGGGTCTGACCGACGCGCAGTTCACCATCGTGGCCAACATGTACGAGCCGGCCGCCGTTCAGGTGAATGTGGCCACCGGCCAACGGAACACGGCGGACATCGCCCTGGGTTCCGGCAACCAGACCAGTGTCTCCTAGCGCCGTGTCATAAGCACGTGTTCTAGAAGACCCAGCGTCACAACGTGTTCGGCCCGTGTGATCCCGATGAGGGAACACACGGGCCGTTCTCGTCGGCGAGGAGTAGAACGGAGGGGACTGCGAGAACTCGATGAGGAGGAGCCGTGAAGGCGATCCAGATGGTCAAGCCGGGCAGCGAGCCGGAACTCCGTGAGGTGGACAAACCCTCCCCCGGTCCCGGGGAGGTCCTGCTGAAGGTGACCGCCGCAGGCGCCTGTCACTCCGACGACTTCGTCCTCAACCTGCCGCCCGAGGGCTTTCCGTACCCGCTGCCGCTGACACTCGGTCACGAAGGTGTCGGCGTGGTCGCGGAGCTCGGAAGCGGCGTGACCACGTTGACCGAGGGCACTGCGGTCGCGGTCTACGGACCGTGGGGCTGCGGCGTGTGCCACTTCTGTTCCCGCGGGCTCGAGAACTACTGCAGCAACGCGGCCGAACTGCAGATCGCGCCGCCCGGCCTCGGTGCCCCCGGCGCCATGGCCGAGTTCATGATCGTCGACGACCCGCGTCACCTGGTACCCATCGGCGACCTGGACCCGGTCACCACCGTGCCCCTCACCGACGCCGGACTCACGCCGTATCACGCCATCAAACCGTCGCTGCCCAAGCTGGTGGGTGGCACCACCGCTGTCGTCATCGGGACCGGCGGACTCGGCCATGTGGCGATCCAGCTGCTGCGTCACCTCACCCCGTCTCGGGTGATCGCACTCGACGTGACCCCGGAGAAACTGGACTTCGCCAAGGAGGTCGGGGCTCACGAGACGGTGCTCAGTGACGCCGACGCCGTGGCCAACATTCGCAAGATCACCGGTAAGGACGGGGCCACAGCCGTTTTCGACTTCGTGGGATATCAGCCCACCATCGACACAGCGATGGGTGCGGTCGGCACGATGGGCGATGTGACGATCGTGGGCCTCGGCGACGGACAGGCGGCGGCCAAGGTCGGGATCTGGGCGCAGCCCTATGAGGTGTCGGTCCGGGCACCGTACTGGGGATCGCGGAGCGAGCTGATCGAGGTGCTGGATCTCGCCCGCGACGGCGCGCTCGACGTGGCTGTACAGACCTTCGGTCTCGACGACGGAGTCGATGCGTATCGCAAGCTCGCGGCCAATGACCTGCGTGGACGCGCCGTCGTCGTCCCGTGATCCGTGTCGCGAGCGTCGTCTCGCTGGTGGTGGTCGCCCTCGCGGCCATTCTCATCGCATCGCTGAGCTCGTGGGGCTGGTGGATCGCGGCCGTCGTACTGACCGCGACCGCCGGCGTCGGGGTCTATGACCTCGCTCAGCGCCGCCACTCGGTGCTGCGGAACTATCCGGTGGTCGGCCACCTGCGGTTCCTGCTGGAGTCGCTACGACCAGAACTGCAGCAGTACTTCATCGAGCGCAACTTCGATGGGAGGCCCTACGACCGCGACATCCGGTCGCTGATCTACGAGCGCGCCAAAGGCACCGCGGCAGAACTGTCGTACGGGACCGAACGCGACATCGACGCCGACGGTTACGAGTACCTGGTCCACTCGGTCGCACCGATCGAACGTCCGCCGGAGCCGTTCCGTGTGCGGGTCGGCGGCCCCGACTGCCGACAACCCTACGAGATGTCCCTGCTCAACGTGTCGTCCATGAGCTTCGGCGCACTCTCCGGAAATGCGTTGCGAGCGTTGAACAACGGCGCCCGGCGAGGCGGGTTCGCACACGACACCGGGGAGGGCGGGCTGACGCCGTACCATTTGGGCGGGGCCGACGTCATCTGGGAGATCGGCTCGGGCTATTTCGGAACGCGAACCGAAGACGGAGATTTCGATCCGGAGCAGTTCGCCGACAAGTCCGCCGACGATCGCGTCAAGGCGATCTCACTGAAGCTGAGCCAAGGGGCCAAGCCCGGTGTCGGAGGGGTTCTGCCCGCCGCCAAGGTCAGCGCGGAGATCGCCCGCTATCGCGGTGTGCCGGCCGGCGAGAAGTGCGTCAGCCCGGCGAGCCACTCCGAGTTCTCCACACCTCGCGAGCTCATCGCCTTCGTCGCACGGCTTCGCGAACTCAGTGACGGCAAGCCGATCGGGGTGAAGCTCTGCATCGGGTCCAGAGTGGATGTGCTCGCCATCTGCAAGGCGATGCTCGCCGAGCAGATCACCCCTGACTTCATCGTCGTCGACGGCGCAGAAGGCGGAACCGCCGCAGCGCCCCTCGAGTACGAGGACCACGTCGGCCTCCCACTCACCGACGGATTGATGACGGTGCACAACGCGCTCGTGGGCACCGGCCTACGGGACCGGATCAGGATCGGCGCCAGCGGCAAGGTCGCCTCCGGCAACGACATCGTCAAACGCCTGATTCAGGGCGCCGACTACACCAACGCCGCACGCGCGATGATGATGGCCGTCGGTTGCATCCAGTCGCAGCGCTGTCATACCAACCACTGCCCGGTGGGTGTGGCCACCCAGGATCCCCGACGGGCCCGTGCACTCGACGTGGACGACAAAAGCGACCGCGCCTATCGGTACCACCAGGCCACCGTCGACGAGGCCATGCGACTGATGGCCTCGATGGGCGTCTCGGACCCGTCGCAACTGTCACCCCACCTGCTACGCAAACGGGTGTCGGCCACCTCCCAGCGCTCCTACGCGGAGATCTACGAGTGGCTCCGGCCGGGCCAACTCGTCCACGAGGCCCCACAGACCTGGGTCGACGACTGGACACGCGCCGATCCGGATTCATTCGCGCCCGACGGGACACGCGTCCGCGGGTGACCGAGACGCTCAGACCTGCTACACGCTCTGTGCGCCGGCCGAGATCTGCTCGACGAGGATGTCGGCATGTCCGGCATGCCGGGCGAGTTCTTCGATCATGTGTGTGAAGATCCAGCGGAGGGTCACCGCGCCGCGACGGTAGTGTTCGGCAACCTCGTCCAGGTCATGGTGTCCTGCGATCTCACGGGAGCGCGCACAGGCGCGCTGATACTCGGCGACGACGTCACCCACGGTCTCGGAATCGGATGTCAGCCAGCTGTGGTCGTCGCCGGTCGCGTAGCCGTCACACCGGCTCGGGGGAAGCGCGGCGAGGGTGCGTTGAAACCAGACACGTTCTGCTGCCGCGCAGTGTTTGACCAACGACAACGGAGTCGTGAGAGATGGAACGAGACGCATTCGGGCCTGGGCGTCGGAGAGCCCGGAAACCCTGTCGATCAATGCGAAACGGTTGGCATCGAGAACGGATTCGAGGATCGCGCGTTCGGGACCGAGCTGTTCTGTCATGACAGTGACGACCACGTCTACTGCGACGGCTTCATGTCGCCGAAGTATCCCGTCCGCCACACCACCCGGTTCTGCAATTGGGTGATGCGCCAGCCTTCCGGGAGCCGGGTCAGGCGTGCCGTCACCACGCCACCGGCCGTGAAGGCTCGGTCGTTCAAGTCGGCGGCCTCGGGTCGGTCCTTCCACAGGTGGATCGCGACGAGATTGAACCGGAGATCGGCGATGTCGCCGGTCACCTGCACATCGTGACCGGTCAACAGGTGCTGACTGCTCTCGAAACGTGCGAAGTTGCGCGCGTGGCTGGCCGCGATGTGGTGCGGGCCGATCGTCTCCGAGCCATCCGGACGAACGATCGTCGCATCGTCATGGAAGATCTCGTGGAACCGCCACTCGTCGAAATCCTGTTCGTCGAGCAGGCGAAAGTACGTGGTCACAAGGCGCACGATTCGCTGGGAATCGAGCCACTGATCGAGGTCTGAGGGCTGCACGTCCCCATTGTGCGACACCATCTGCCCGGGCCGGGTGGTTGTCCACACCTCAGCGTGCCGCACCCACCCTCCCGATGCCGGTCACCTTGAACCGGACCTCCCGACGCATCCGACCGATCGCGAAGTCGATGGCCGCACCGGCGGAGTCGCGGATGGTCTGTTCGAACAGCTGGATCGGATCTCCGTCGGCCACCTCGATCAGCTCCGCCGTCCGCCGGTCGGCACACTGGGGCGTGAACTCGATGTCGTAGTCGGCCATGTCCACGCCATGGGAGTCGAGGAGCTGGTAGAAGTCTCCGCGAAAGTCCTCGGGCCGCATCCCGGCCGCCTCACGCGCACGCAGGTAGTTGGTGATGAGCCCCACCGGCCGGTCGTCGAGCACCATCACATACTCCATGCACAGGCACCGATCGTGTTCGCCGACCGCATCGAGGTGATCCCCGACGACGGTCGGCGCGGATTCGAGGCGCCAGTGCAGCATCCGGAACGTCAGGACCCCGCCCGCGGTGAACTGATCCGTCAGATCGCCCGTCCGGCTGGGCAGATGGCCCTCGACGGTGAACGACGACCCGACCACCAGCGTGCCGAGTCCACGTCGACGGACGATCAGTCCCTCGGCGGCGAGGATGGCGAGTGCTTCACGGAGGACGTCTCGCGGCACATCGAACCGACGCATGAGCGTCGCCTCGTCGAGCAGCCGATCGTGCTCGACGATGTCGCCGCGGTCCAGGATCGCCACCCGGAGCAGATCGTGGAGTCGATGTACCGTCAGATCCCGGGACGGGGCAAGATTCACGGTCATCACACGATTGTTGGCAGTCCAGGTTTCGCGGCGAACACCGTTGTGTTACCGCCACGTTGAACGAGAACGCACCTGGGACCCGCGGCGACACCCGGTCACGCGGCCGACAGGTCCGGCTCGGCGACCATGGGCGGAACGCGGCGATGCCAGTCCGTGGCGTGCTGATAGGCGTCCGCCGCACGGAGGGCGAGAGCCTCGGCCAGGGGTCGCGCCGCGACCTGAAGGCCGAGCGGCAGTCCGTCGGAGGTGAATCCCATCGGCACCGACACCGCCGGATTGCCGATGCAGTCCCAGTACTGCGTGTGGATCGTCCGCATCGCGTCCGGGTCGGCGAGATCGCTCGCCTCCAGTGACGTCGCACCCGCGGCACAGGTCGGCGTGACCACCAGGTCCACCTGAGCGAAGACGTCGGCCATCCGTTGCTGCGCGACTCGCCGAACCCGTTGCGCCTGGACATAATCCGCACCGGTGAAGGACAACGCGCCGGATACCAGAGCGCGGGTGGTCGCGAAGTATTCCGACCATCGAGAGGCCAGGTCGCCCTGGTGGTAGGCCAACGCCTCCGACAGCATGATCACCATGTTCGCGGCCCGCATCTCCTCGTAGAGAGGCAGTTCGACCTCCACGACCCGCGCACCCCGTGAGGTCAGCGCCTCCACTGCGGCCACGAACACCTCGTCCACAGACGGGTCGGCGAGAGGTCCGGATGCGCCGACCAGTGATGCCACCCCCACGGTGACACCGTCGAGGTCACCGGTCAGCCCGGCGAGGTAGTCCTCGACGGGCACGTCGAGACAGGTCGGATCGGACCTGTCGTATCCGGCCATGGCGTTCAGCATGAGCGCACAGTCCTCGGCGCTACGTGTCATCGGACCGATGTGGTCCAGCGTGTAACCCAGTGGTACACAACCCGATTTCGGGACGCGCCCGAAGGTGGGCATCAGACCGGTGATACCGCAGAACGCGGATGGGATACGGATACTGCCCGCGGTATCGGTCCCCAGTGCGCCGAGGACCATGCCGGTGGCGACCGCACTCCCCGAGCCCGAGCTCGACCCGCCCGCCCAGTGGTCGAGGTTCCACGGGTTGCGCGGGATCGGGAAAGGCTTGCTTGCGTCGGGCCCGCCGATCGCGAACTCCATCGTGGTGAGCTTGCCGGTGATCACCGCGCCTGCCGCCCGGAGACGCTGCACCACAACCGCATCACCGGGGTGCCACGCGGAGTCGTGCACCAGGCTCTGCGCCGTCGTAGGAGACTCCTCGGTGCTGATGATGTCCTTGACGCCCAACGGGATACCGTGCAGCGGGCCACGGTCACGGCCTGCCGCGAGCTCTTTGTCCGCGGTCGCAGCCGCAGCGAGGGCGGTCTCGGCGAACATCCGGACGTAGCTGCCCACCGCGCTGTCGTGTTGCTCGCTGCATGCGAGTGCGCGCTCGGTGAGCGCCAGCGAGGTCACCGAGCCGTCGCGCAGCGCGGCGGCCGCCTCCGCGATCGTCGACACCGTGCTCATACCGCACCCCCGATCCGCGGGTCGACGGTGAACGCCGGCACTTCGTATCGCGCGTCCGGGCAGGCGTGCAGCATGTCGGCCATCGCCCGGAATCCGGCTGCGGACTCCGCCAGCCGGATGAGTTCCGGATCGCTGCCGGGCAGTCCCGACAAGCGCTGGAGTGATTCGTGATGGCGTCGTTGATGGATGTCGGGCATTCGTGGTTTCCCTTCTGATTCGTCCACCGTCGGAGGTGCAGGCGAACTGGGACAACCGTGGCCACGGAACCTGTTACGCGGCTACCACTTCGATGGAACGATCAGGTTTCGCGGCCGACAGGCGAGTCCGACCTGGGTAGTCCCCGGGTCGATGCTCCGGTTCCGCGGATCGACACGACCGGCGCGGCGTCGCCCGGGCACCGCCGCTCGGCCTTGCGCCGGCCACTGCGCGGCGCATGGCCTGACCGGATCAGCGTCCACGCATCCCGACGACGCCGTCGATGAACAGATCCACACCGACCTGGAAATACTGGTCGGGGTCGTCGCAGCGCACCATCTCGTCGGCAACGCTCTTGAGGTTCGGGAAGCGGTCGTCCGGCAGTGCCAGCAAGGTCGCCAGCTTGTGCCTGCGCGTCTCGTCGCGCTCGTCCTCCGGGACCAGGAGCTCGGCGCCGGGGACACCAACCACCAGTGTGACCGCCGTCTGCAACGCGTTGCGCGCCACGGCGGTTGCCGCCGACGCCGAATAGCCGTCGCGCAGGAGGCCGGACAGCACCTTCTCGGTGAGATCACGTCCGCTCTCGCACTGCAGAATCCGACCGGGCACCAACGCCGCGGCCGCCGGATGCCTGCGAAGCGATTCGATGAGCGCCGAGAGGGTCTGCCGGATGAACTCCTCACCCGGCAGGGACTCGTCGGGGGCGACGACGGTCTCGACGAGCCGATCGCCGAGGGCCGCACGCATCTCGTCCTTGTTCTTGAAGTGCCAGTACAAGGCCATCGGCGTGACGCCGAACTCTTGCGCCATCCGGCGGATACTCACGGCATCGAGACCCTCGGCGTCGGCGATTTCCAGCGCCCGGTCGACAACGGCATCGCGGTTCAGGCGGGCTTCGTCGGCCTTTCTGCCTGCAGTTTTCGCACTCACGCTTGACAACTATACACCGTATGAGTTTCCTTTATGGCGTACATATACGGCGTACATGTCCAGCGTATAGGAGTTCCCGATGACCGACCGTCCGACCGTGACCGGTCGCCGGCGTCTGGCCTTGGTGGCCGTCTCGCTCGCGACCTTCATGACCTATCTCGACAACAACATCGTCAATGTCGCCATCCCGGACATCCAACGGGATCTGCAGCTCGACACCGCCGGACTGGAATGGGTTGTCAGCGCATACATCCTGACGTTCTCCGCGCTCATGCTGATGGGTGGGCGCCTCGCCGATCTCCTGGGCCGCCGTCGGATGCTCCTCGGTGGGCTGGTGGTGTTCGGCGCCTCGTCGCTGGTCGCCGGTCTGGCCGGCTCGGGCGAGATCCTCATCGCCGCACGCGCGGTGCAGGGAGTAGGCGCGGCGATGATCACGCCCACCACCCTTGCGATCATCTCCGCGACCTTCACCGACACGCGGGCGCGCAACGCGGCGGTGGCCGTATGGGGGTCGGTCGGGGCGGTGTCGGTGGCGTTGGGTCCGCTGCTCGGCGGTGTGTTCAGCCAGTACATGTCGTGGGGCTGGATCTTCTTCGTCAACATCCCGGTCGGGATCGTCACCGTCGTCCTGACATTGGTGGCCGTCGACGAGTCACGGGCCCCCACCTCCGACGGTCTCGACATCGCCGGACTGTCGTTGTCCGTCGTGGGCCTCACGGCACTGACCTTCGCGCTGATCCAGGGCCATGAACTCGGATGGACGGCATGGCCGATCGTGGTGTCCTTCGGCATCGCCGCCGGTGCGGTCGCGCTGTTCGTTCAGGTCGAACGCCGCAGCAGCGCACCGATGGTCGATCTCGGTTTGTTCCGCAGCCGTGCGTTCACCGGCGGCCTGATCGCCCTGATGCTGTTCGCGTTCGGACTCTTCGGCATCTACTTCTTCACTTCGCTGTATGTGCAAGGGGTATTGGGCTTCTCACCGACCAAGGCAGGCGTCGCATTCCTGCCGATGGCGCTGTGCATGGTCGTCGGCGCCGCGTTGTCGGACAGGATGGCCGAACGCTTCGGCGCACACCACACGGTGTCGGCCGCGCTGGTGCTGATGGGTGCGGGCATCGCCTCGGTATTCCTCCTCGGTGCGAATACCGGGTTCGCGGGGCTGATGCCGAGCTTCGTGATCATCGGGATCGGTGGTGGCCTGACGATCTCGCTGACGGCAACTGTGCTGTCGCACATGCCCACCGAGCAGGCCGGTGTCGGCTCAGGTGTGTTCAATGCCAGCCGGGAGGTCGCGGCATTGCTGGGTATCACCGTGCTCGGTGCGATCCTGACCGCACGCCAGCAGGCCTCCTTGCGAGTCGGAAACCTTGCGCCAGAGGCCTTCCTGGACGGATTCCATCTGGCGGTGCTCGTCGCGGGCCTGCTCGTCGCAGCGGGCGGCGTCGTCGCCTGGTACGCCCTGCGCCCGACGCGGGTCGAAGACACCGCAGCGGCGGTCCCCGCGGTGCCGTCCGTCGCCATCTCCTGATCCGGCAATCCCACCCGCACCGACGCCTTCAGGTGAGACGATGTCGGGACCGGCCCGACTCGATCCCCCTGACGTCGATCCCCAGATCTCGATACGAGGTGGCAACGCGGTGAGCCTTGATCACGCGTCCTTCGCTCCGTCGGCTGCGATCGTGGAGGACCCGCGCTACCTCTCCGAGCAACTCCTCACCTACATCGGCAACAAACGGTCGCTGCTGCCCGTGATCGATGCGGCCGCCGAACAGGTGCAGACGCGGCTGGGTCACCGGCTGGTGGTGCTCGACGCGTTCTCGGGGAGCGGAGCCGTGTCCCGATTGTTCAAGGCGCGCGCCGGCCGCGTGATCGCCAACGACCTTGAATCGTATGCGCGGGTGATGAGCGAGTGTTATCTCTCCAATCGTGCCGACGTGGACCCCGACGAGATCGGGTCACTGGTGGAGATCATCAACACCCAAGTCGACCAAGGACTCTCGGTCGACGGATTCATCGAGGAGCTCTACGCTCCCGACGACGATGAGCACATCCGCCCCGGCGAACGGGTCTTCTACACCCGTGACAACGCGCGGCGTCTGGATGCCTACGCAACGTTGATCCATCAGCTCGACGAGCGGGTGCAGCCGTACCTGCTGGCGCCGTTGCTGTCGCTCGCATCGGTCCACGCCAACACCTCCGGCGTGTTCAAGGGATTCCACAAGGACCGGCGCACCGGCATCGGCAGATTCGGCGGGTCCGGCCGGGACGCGCTGGTGCGCATCCTCCGGACCATCCGCCTGTCGCCGCCGGTCCTCAGCAGGTACTCCGCGCAGAGGCAGGTCCTGCAGATGGACGCCAACGCCCTCCCCGGCAACGTGGGTCCGGTCGACCTCGCCTACCTCGATCCGCCCTACAACCAGCATCCGTACGGTTCGAACTACTTCATGCTCAATCTCCTCGTGGACTACACGCGACCGACGGAGATCAGCCCGATCTCCGGCATCCCCGTCGACTGGAACCGATCGCGGTACAACGTGCGGAGGGATTCGGCGACCTTGCTGCACGACCTCGTGGCATCCCTCGATGCCCGATTCCTGATCGTGTCCTTCAATGACGAGGGCTACATCACCCCAGCCGAGATGGTCGAGATGCTGGCCTCGGTCGGGGCCGTCACCGAGTTCCGGTCCCGGTACAACACCTTCCGGGGCAGCCGGAATCTCCGGGCCCGCCGCACCCATGTCACCGAGCACCTGTTCGTGGTCGAGAAGGGGTGATGCGAGAATCCACTCGTGCACATCGGAATGACCATGCCGGTGATGGAACCGGACCTCGACACCAACGTCCTGAAGGCCTGGGCGACCGCGATCGACGACGGCCCGTACTCCTCACTGTGCTGGGGCGAACGGATCGCGTTCGACAACCCGGACTGTCTCACCCTGCTCGGCGCGTTGTCGGCGTGGACCGACCGAGTGCGACTGGTCACCACCGTCGTGGTGCCGCAACTCCACGATCCGGTGATGCTGGCCAAGGCTCTGGCCACCGGAGACATGCTGTGCGGTGGTCGACTGACGGTCGGCCTGGGTATCGGCGGACGACACGAGGACTATCACGCGGTCGGTGCCGACACATCCGCCCAGACGATGCGCGGGATGGCCGAGCGGGTCGACATCATGCGTCGGGTGTGGGCAGGCGAGAAGATCACCGAATCGGTGCTCCCGGTGGGGCCGCGACCGCATCGGAGCGGTGGTCCCGAACTCCACGTCGGCACCACCGGACCGAAGACCATCCGCAGCGCCTCGGCGTGGGCCTCGGGCGTCGCGGGGGTCACGCTCGACCTCGACCTGGTCAGGCAGCAGGAACTCTTCGACGTCGCGCGCACGGCGTGGGCCGATGCCGGAAAGCCCGCACCTCACCTCGCGACGTCGTTCTGGTTCGCGCTCGGAACCGGCGACGGCCCGCGCGAGCAGGTGCATCGTCACCTGCGCCACTACATGAACTGGATCCCGGCAGATTTCGTCGACGCGATCGCCCCCACCACCGGCTGGGCCGGTACCGAAGACGAGCTGGCCGCGGTGCTCCGGCGCTTCGCCGAGATCGGGACCGACGAGGTCCAGCTCATCCCGACGAGTTCGGATCCCGATCAGCTGCGTCGCGCAACCGAGGTCGCGGCCGAATTCGCCTGAGCGCGGACGTCATCGACCGGCCATCGACGCGTCGATGGCCAAGAGCTGCTCGGGACGCACATCCCGCAGGACCGCCATCGTCGCCGTCACCGCGAGATCACAGGCCACATCGATGTCGGCGTCATCCACGATCAGAGCCCGATAGGCGACGTCGAGGCTGATGCCGATCAACAGCGATGCCAGGGTGTCGGCGCTGGCGGCGATCTTCGCACCCTGCGTGCCGTAGTTGCTGCGCAGCCGCGCGGCGACCCGCGGTTCGAGCGCTTTGTACAGACGGCGGCCGGGATCCTCGGCCTCGTCGCGGTGCCCGAGCAGGATGCGGAAACCATCGGGGTTGCGACGCGCGTACTCGAAGGTCGCCTCCACCGAATGCCGTGCCCGCGCGCCGTAGGCCATGTGTTCGGAGTCGTCGTACGCGGCGTACATCCAGTCGGTGAACTCACCGAGTTCGCGGTCGAGCACCATGCCCACCAGCGCATCCCGCGAACCGAAATGCGCATACAGGGTGACCCTGGTGGTGCCGCCCCGTTCGGCGATCATGTCCATCGTGGATCGTTCCGCACCGACCTCGGCGATCACCGACCGCGCGGCATCGAGCAACTCTTTGTCGGTCGGCCGGTTGCGCGTACTGCGTCCTCGCGTGCGGCGTCGCGGGCTCTCTGCTCGTCCGGACTTGGTCACGCTGATCTCCTGAGCTCGCGTCGTGGGCCGGCAAGGCGATACCGGAATCGATCGATGCCACCACCGACGCACCTCAGCCGGCGACGTCCGATCTGCCCAGCCTGCCGAAGTAGGCAGCCTCGACGGTATCGCGGTGCTCCCGGAGTTCGCGCGCCGAGCCCCGCAGCGCGACCCGCCCGTGGTGCAGGACGACCGCGGAGTCGGCGATACCGAGTGCGAGATCGATGTGCTGCTCCACCAGGACCACCGCCATTTGCTGGTCATCGGCGATCGCGCGAAGACGTGGGAGCAGATCCTGGACCGCGATCGGCGAGAGGCCGAGACTGAGCTCATCGATCAGCAGCACCGACGGACGTGTCAGCAGCGCCTTGGCGAGGGCCAGCATCTGCTGCTCACCACCGGACAGATTTCCGCATCGACGGCCACGCAGCCCCTTCAACTTGGGGAAATGCTCGTAGACGGCGTCGATGCTGCCGCCGCTCTTACGTTTTGCCAGCCTGAGATTGTCGCTGACGGAGAGCCGGTGGAACAGGCCGCGGTTGTCGGGGACCAGCGTGACGCCGCGCCGTGCGTTGCGCTCCACCCGACCGTCCACCGATTCGCCGAGTGCAGTGATGCTGCCCGACATCACCGGTAGCGCCCCGACCGCGGCGAGCAGTGTGGTGGTCTTGCCTGCCCCGTTCGGCCCGAGGAGCGCGAGGATCTCGCCCGGGCGGACCGCCGCGGAGAGGTCGCGGACGGCCGGAACTCCGCCATGACCGACGGTGACCCCGTCGAATTCCAGCACCGCGCTCATCGCGCACCCCCTCCTGGTTCGTCGGCCGGTCCGTCTGTGGCCGATCTTTCTGTGGCCGATCTTTCTGCGGCCGATCTTTCTGCGGCCGATCCGTCATCGAGTGAGTCCGCCTGCACCTCAGGGCTTCCGAGGTACGCGGCCACCACGGCCGGGTCGTCCTGGATCTCCGTCGGCGATCCGGCGGCGATGACCCGCCCGAAGTCGAGCACGTAGAGGCGATCGCACACGTCGAGCACCAGCGACATGTCGTGGTCGATCAGCAGGATGCCGACGCCGGTCGCCGCGATCCGGCGTAGTTCCGCGCCGAACTCCCGGCTCTCGTGGGTGTCGAGGCCTGCGGCCGGCTCGTCGAGCAACACCAACCGGGTGCCGCCGACCAGGGCACGTGCCACGCCGACCAGTTTCTGTTGGCCGAGTGTCAGCTCTCCCGGCCGCCGGTCGGCGACGCCGAGCAGCCCGACCATGGCCAATGCCTCGTCGATGATGCCTGCGGGCGGCCTCGATCCGGTGAACACGTCGGAGATCAACGCGCGCAGGCCGACCCGTTGAACCGCGACCGCGAGGTTCTGCGCGACGGTGAGGTCGGCGAACAGCTCACCGGCCTGCCAGGTGCGGGCCATCCCTGCGGTCCGCCGACGATTGGCGGCGATGCGGTCGACACGCTCGCCGTCGAGTCGCACCTCGCCGGACGATTTGGCGAAGCCGGTCACCGCATCGACGAACGTCGTCTTGCCTGCGCCGTTCGGCCCGATCAGCCCGACGATCTCGCCCGCATCGACGGTGAGATCGATGTCGGCGTTGGCGGTCACGCCGCCGTAGTGGACCGACAGGCCACGGGTGGAGAGCAACGTGGTGGTCGCGGCAATCTCGATGACGTCAGACATGAGCTGCTCCCGATTCCGAGTTCGATGATGCGACAACAACTGTCGGCGCTTTCGGTGTCTTGCGGGCGCGGTGTGCGCGATTGAGCCGGTCCCCCAGATCCGCGATCGCGCCCGACACACCGACCGGGTTGAGCACCGCCATCAGCAGGAGCCCGCCTGCCGCGATGATCTCGTAGTACTCACCGAGGTCGAGGGTCTGGTTGAGGAACACGTATCCGACGCCCAACGGGCCGATCACGCCGGCGATGAACGCACCCGACACCGATGTGATCCCACCGACGTAGGTCATGGCGAGCAGCGTCAATCCGACCATCACCGTGAAAGACCCGGCCGACAACTGCCCTCGGCTGTAGCCGATGAGACATCCACCGACGCCGGCGAGGAACGCCGACAGCGCGAAACCCAGCAACTTGGTCGCGGCGACGTTGATGCCCACCGAGGCGGCCGCGCGCTCGTTCGACCGGACCGCCAGGAACGACCGACCGGTGGAGCCGGCCATCAACCGCATCACGACGAGCGTCGCCACCGCCACCACCAGCAGGACCATCAGCGCGAAACGGACCGTCACGAGGTTCGTCCCGTCGCGGACCCCGAGGTCGAGACCGAACAAGGTCGGATCGGTGATCATGTTGCCCTCGTAGGCGGTGATCTCGGGATTGTTGAAGACGAAGCTCTGGATCGCGATGGCTGCGGCAAGGGTGACCACGGCCAGCTGCGCACCGCGGATGCGCAGGGCCGGGATACCGACGAGGATTCCGAGCGCGGTCGCGATGAGAGCCGCCAGCAGGATGCTGAACGGAAAGGGCACGTTCCAGTTGACGGTGAGCTTCGACAGCGCGAACCCGGCGGTACCGGCAAATGCCATCGACGCCAACGAGATCTGGCCCAGGTAGCCGGTCAGCAAGACCAGCGAGAGGGCGATGAGCGAGAGGATCACCGACGTCACCACCCCGAATCGCCAGGTTCCGGAGGTCAGCAGGATCGCGGCGACGACCACTGCGAGGACCCCGACCGTGGGGATCAGACGGATGCGCGGTATCCGAACGGCAGGCATCTGCACGTCACCCAACGACCCGCGCGACGGGATTCGCCCGCCGAGCAGGAACAGTGCGACGACGATGACGATGAACGGCAACGCCTCACCGAGGCCGGCCTGCGCCCATTCGGGCCACCAGTCCTTGGTGGTCAGCCAGGTGATGACGGCTTGGAAGCTGCCCAGTAGAAGTCCTGCTCCACAGGCGATCCCGAACGAGGTGAGGCGCCCGAGGAGTGCCACCGCGAGAGCCGGGATGACGAAGAAGGTGTAACTCGTGACGTTCAATCCGATCGTGAACGCCGCCAGGATCACGATCAGCCCGGTCGCGGCACCGGTGAGCACCCAGATGATCGCGGCGAGACGATCCGGCGAATAGCCGACCAATCGAGCGGCCAGCTCGTCCTCGGCACCCGCACGCGTGGCCACGCCGAGCCTGGTGAGACGAAAGTAGGCCCACAAGATTGCCGCGATCGCGATCGCGATGCCTGCGAGGATCACGTCCGACACGTTCACCACGGCGCCTGCGAACTCGAATGTCTTGTCCGGCAGCACCGCCAGCGCGAGCAGGTTCTCGGTGTCGAAGCGCAGTTGCACGAGGGCCTGGATGAACAGCATGAGCCCGACCGACGCGACCACCTGGGCGAGCACCGGCGCCTGCCGGAGCGGCCGGAAGACGAGCAGGTGTGCGACGACGGCCCACACCACCGCCGATCCGACGCCGATCACGATGGCAGGCCACATCGACATGGGATCGTCCGCACTGCCGAGGTGAATGGAGCCGATCGGCAGGACGAGGCTGCCGTCGGTGCGCAGCGCAGCCACGGCGTAGACCGCCCAGAGGCCCATGGCGCCTTGTGCGAAGTTGATGATCCCGGTGGCCGCGTACACCCCGACCAACGACGTCGCCATCACCGCATACACGGCGCCGGTCGAAAGACCCAGGAACACGAACTGCAGGAACTGACCCATGCGGTTATCCCAACGAATAATGCGCCGATGGCGCGATGGTGAACAGCGGTGGCGGGCGGGTGGGCGCTGGGCTCAGCGCCCACCCGCCCGTTGATTACCTCGTCGTCGGCGCTATGCGGCGCCCGGGATGAGCTTGAGCACCTGCGGGCTCGGGGTGATGAAACCGCCGCCCACCGGCTTCGTCGTCTTGTCACCGGTGACCTCGAACAGCAACATCTCGGTGGTGCAGTTCGGGGTGGTCGGCTTGCCGCACGTCAGTTTGGGTCCGAGGAAGCTCTGGAAATCGGTGAGTCCCTTGAGCCCGTTCAGCACGTTGGCGCCGGTGAAGTCGGTGACCTTGGCCTGGTTCAGACCATTGACGAAGTCGACGAAGGTGGCGAAGGTCCCGTACGCGTAGAAGCCGCCGGTCCCACCTGCCGCGTCGATGTACTGCTCGGCGACCTTCAGATTGGACTTGGCAGGCTCCGGTGCCGAATCGATGGCAGGCGGCTGCCAGCCGGGTGAGTAGGTCTGCGCACCGACGGCCTGCGATCCCATCGTGTCGATGAACTCGGTGCAGGCGGCCATGAACATCGTGCCCTTGTAACCGACCGACCGCAGCGATTGCGACAGCTTGGTGCAGGTGTTGTCGTTCGGCGCGGTCATCAGGCCCGCCGCGTCCGGATTACCGTCGGCGAGCGTTGTGGCGAGAGCAGTGAAGTTGGGACCGGTCGGCGGGTAGTAGACACTCTTGACCTCGATGCCCAGCTGTTTGCCCAACGGGGCCAGCAATCCGTCGAAGACCTGGTGGGCCTGCGGCAGATCGGCATTGGCCAGCGTCAGCGACGTCTTGCCCGCAGCCTTGAGGCTCTGCATGAAGCCGACCAGGAATGCCGCCGGGGGCGGACCGAAGTACACGCGATTGTCCGCCTTGGCGCCGGTCGCGGTGTTGAACGGGATCTGCCCGACCAGGGGGATGCCTGCGGCGGTCAGGATCGGCACCGCGGCAAGCGATTCCGAATCATATCCGTCGACCGCCGCGACCACACCGGCCTGGACGAACTGGTTGGCGCAGGCGATCGTCGATTCCGGGGCGGTCTGGTCGATCCCGCAGTCGACGATGTCGATCGGGCGACCGTTGATGCCGCCGATCTGGTTGTTGACGTAATCGAGCGCTGCGGTCTTGCCAGAACTGACACCGGCCTGCGTCGCCGGCCCCTTCGACGGATTGAAGAGCCCGACCTTGATCGCCTGGCCGGCGGCTTTCACACCACTCTCGCCCGCCGCAGATGTCGACCCGCCCGAGCTGTCGTCGTCGCTGCTGCACGACACGACCGAGAAAACACACGCCGCGGCGATGGCGGCCGCGACGACCCGACCTGTTCTCCTACGCATTCCCACACGCCTTTCCCCCAGACCCCGGGCATGACGGATCAGCCCGGAGGGCCATCGTCTGCGGGGTTTTCTGCACTGGATCGCCGGCGGCGGCCAGTGGACCCGATCCGGGTAATTGTGATCTGGGCCACTCGCAAATTAGCCCTTGCCTTACACGGGTGTCAAGCTGTTTCTGCAGGCCAAACGCATTGCGCACGAATCACTCCCGAATTCGGGGTGGGTCGAACGTCCAGGATGCCGGTCCTTCGCCATCCGAAAGATTCTCGTCCGTGCGTCACCGAACACCGGAAATCCAGGTTGGAACAACTTATTCTTGTCCGACGTGGCCGTTGTTCGACCGATGTCCGCCTCCTCATCACCAGTACCGGCACGCGTAGCGGACATTCGAACGGTGACCGGTGCAGAGGGGCGTACGGATGCGAATTCTGGTCCTGGGCGGCGACGGCTTCTGCGGATGGCCGAGTGCCTTGCACTTGTCGGCCGTCGGCCATGACGTCACGATCGTCGACAGCTTGATCAGGCGTGCGATCGACGACGAACTCGGCGTGCGGTCGCTGACGCCGATCCATACCCTGACCGAGCGCGTGGATGCGTGGCGTGAGGTATCCGGGCGAGAAATCGACGTGGTCACCCTCGACGTCGCCCATGACTACGCGGAATTGGTGGCGCTGCTGGTCGCGTCGACACCCGATGCGGTCATCCATTTCGCCGAGCAGCGCGCCGCCCCGTATTCGATGAAATCACCTGCGCACAAGCGCTTCACCGTGAACAACAACCTCAACGGCACGCACAATCTGCTCGCTGCGATCGTCGAGACAGGCCGCGACATCCACGTCGTCCACCTCGGCACGATGGGGGTCTACGGCTACGAGACCGTCCCGGTGGACTTGCCCGAGGGATACCTCACGGTCAGCTATCCGGATCGAAACGGCGAGATGCACTCGCGCGACATCCTCTACCCGACCCAGCCCGGAAGTGTCTATCACCTCACGAAGTCGTTGGACCAGTTGCTGTTCCAGTTCTACGCCCGTAACGACGGCATACGGATCACCGACCTGCATCAGGGCATCGTCTGGGGTACGCAGACCGACGAGACCGAACGGGACCCCCGACTCATCAACCGTTTCGATTACGACGGAGACTTCGGGACGGTACTGAACAGATTCCTCGTCGAGGCGTCCATCGGCTATCCGCTGACCGTGCACGGGACCGGTGGACAGACAAGGGCGTTCATCAACATTCGCGACTCGATCAGGTGTATCCGGCTGGCCGTCGAGTCCGGTTCGGAGGTCAACGAACAGGTCCGGGTGATGAACCAGATGACCGAGACCCACCGGGTCGCCGATCTCGCGCGACTCGTCGCGGACCTCGCCGGCGGGTCAGTCGCCGAGGTGGCCAATCCGCGCGCCGAGGCTGACGAGAATCTACTCGCGGTCCGCAACGACCGGCTCCTCGGGCTCGGGCTGGATCCGATCCGTTTGGACTCGGAACTCCTGAGGGCCGAGATCGAGATCGCCCGGAAGTATGCCGAACGTGTTGACCGGCAACATATCCCGTGTACGTCGTACTGGACCGAGACTCGCCGTGCCGCGGCACAGGAGCACGACAAGTGAGCGACGAGAAGCCAGTAGACCCCTCGCCGAAGCCAGAATCGGGTGCCGAAGAAGATGACACCACAAAGAAGGAGTATTTCACCGGGGAACGCGGCCGAACCGTGCCGCGCGCAGCGTGGCTGGTGCTGGCCGTCGCTCTGGTGATCCTCCTGGTGTTCGTGTTCGTACAGCCGAAATGGTTCACCCACGACGCCGACGACACCAGCCTCGACGTCCCTGCCGACCGTCATTTCACCAAGACGCTGGAGGGTGCCGGCTATGCGGACGGCGTCTGGCTCACCGACGATTCACCGTCGACGAGCTACCTCGTGACGTTCCCTGCAGATTCAGCGCGCGACGAGACGCGTCTGCATCTGTCGGGCACCTCCCAGGTGGCCGCGGACAGCGTGGTGTTCATGACCGTGAAGATGGACGGGCAGCAGGTCTACAAGAGCGAGCTGCCGCATGGCGAACACGACGTCGACACCTTCGTGGACGTCCCCGACCAGATCGCCGACGACGGGCACGTCCGCGTCCAGGTGATGCTCACCGGCAGCCTCAGCAATCAGACGTGTGTCGCCGACCACTCGACAGGCATGCAGGTCCACCTGGATCCGGGAACCGTCGTCGAAGCCGCTCTCACCGAACGCGTGCACACGGTGCGCGACGCCGTGGTGTCCTGGAATCGTGACGTCACTGTCGTCATCGCCGACCAGACCGACGAATGGCGCACCGCGGCAGCGCAGTTGGGAATTGCGTTGACCCGAGCCGGGCATCGGGTCACCTTCGCCGACACTGTGCCCGACTCGGATGTGCAGAACTCGATCGTCGTCGGGCCCGTGCAGAAACTCGGCGATCTGGGCTGGTCGGCCACCGACTCATCCAACGACAGCATCGTGATGGGCACGGCGAACAACACTCCCGTGGTCGGAATCGTCACACCACGGGGCGACCTCATCTCGAGCTTCCTGACCAGCACATCGGTGACCACGGCCGACTCGGACCAGAATGATCCGCAGACACTTCCGGTGGTCGCGGCGACCGGGAACGAGGTCGGACTCGAGCGACTCGGCGCAGACACGTCGGTGACCCAGATCGGCGACAACCACAAGTGGCGTGCGGCGTACTCGCTCGCCGATCTTCCGGACGGCCGGCTACCGCAGGCGGTACGAGTCGCGTTGCAGCTGCCCGCATCACCAGACGACCTCACCTGGATCCTCAACACCGAACTCAACGGACAGCTCATCGACAGCCGACGGCTGCCGAAGACTCCCACAACGCAAGCCACGATCCCGATGCCCGCAACGGCTCAGCTCATGGACAACACCGTGACGTTCACCGTGCAGCGCGACCGGAACATCGGCGGATGCGACGTGCGGGTGACGAATTACCCGATTCAACTCGAGTCGAGTTCGGCACTGGTGCTCGGCAACGATCCGGGCGCGGGCTTCACCTCGCTCCCCCGGATTCTCACTCCCGGGTCGGCTGTCTACTGGCCCGACGCGGCCAAGTCGAACGCCGTCGACGAACTGAATGCAGTGGTCCCGGCACTCACGAAATTCATCCCCGACGGGGCACAACCCAGCTTCGAGTGGAACGCCCAGCCGGCGCCGGCCAAGCCGTTCATCCTGGTCGGGCAGAGCCCTGAGGTCAACACGCTGGTCCGCCTGCAGGACGGTCGTCTCGTTGCAGGCCCCGGCTCGTCGGCCCTCGACATCTCCTCGTTCGACAACGGGATGGTCCTGCAGACCGCCACCAGCACGAGCCGCGCGGGCGGACTCGCGATCACCTATGTCGGCGCACCCGGCCGGATGCGACTCCCAGCGTTCGGCCGCGAGCCCGCAGAGGTCGTGACCTCGCAGGCGAGCTTCGCGGTCGGCCCCGACGGGAAGGTCGTCGACGGCCCGTCGGATTCGGACTCGCCCGGATGACCACATCCGTTCCGAATCCGCATGCCGAGGAAGCGATCACCGATCACTTCCGGTCGGTCGACAGCGCACCAGCCGATTACGCCGTCGACCGTCCATCGAGTGGTGTCAACGGCTTTCTCGTCACGTTCGTCGGGCTGTCGTTGGTGTTCCTGTGCGCCCGAATGGTTCTCGCGCACACCGATTTTGTCCAAGTGCCGCGTGACCCCGTGCTTTTCGCCAAGCTGCACGGCAACGTCGTGTTCCCGTTACGCATGTTCCTGGTCCTCTTCTTCATCTCCTACGCGGCCTTCGCCTACTCGAATGTGTGGCGGCGACTGTTCATCGGGATCTCCTTGCTGGGAAAATTCCTGGTGTTCTGCTTCGCCGTCGACATCACCGCATGGCTGCTCCATGACGCCGGGATCATCGACATCTCCGTCTTCGGCGCCCAGTTGATCTCCGGTCTTGCCGCCCTGGCGATCTTCCCGCACACCATCATGCGGCAGGCCCAGCTCCCGCCTCAGGGTCCGATGCCGTCGGTGCTCCCCAACTTGCCTCTCCGGCCATTCCTCACCTGGCTGGGATGCCTGCTGCTGGCCATCGCCGGTGCCGCCATCGCGATCCACGTCCTCTACGACCTCGTCGACGTGTTGAAGAACTGGGCCATCCTCGGCGGCATCGGCGCCGGGGTGTTCTTGATGCAGCAGATCCTCGCCGTGTCCACGGCGCTCCTGGGACTGCGGGCGCTGAAGAAGTCGCGGAGCCATGAATTCGCGCCACGCGTGGCGATTCTGGTGCCCGCGCACAACGAGGCGCACAGCATCGCCGCCACAATCGAGGCGGTCGACGATGCCGCGGAGACCTACCCCGGCAAGGTCCATCTCTACGTGGTGAACAATGCGTCGTCGGACACCACCCAGGAGGTCGCCACGGAGACCATCGCCGACTGCCGGTTCATCACCGGAGAAGTGCTCGAATGTCCCACGCCGGGCAAGGCGATCGCGTTGAACATGGGTGTCGAGGAGATCAAGGAAGAGTTCATCGTGCGCATCGACGCCGACACGGTGATCGGTCCGGGATGCCTGGAGACGGCGATGCGTCATTTCGCCAACCCCGACGTCGGGTGCGTCGGCGGGCTACCCCTGCCGCTCGAGGAGAAGACCTGGATCGACAAGTGCCGACTCGTCGAGGTCTATATGCGGCACGGGTTCTTTCAGGTGTCCCTCGACGGCTACCAAGGGGTGATGGGTATTCCCGGAATGTTCGCCGTCTACCGGCGCAGCCAGTTGATCGAGGTGGGCGGCATGGTCCAGGGCATGAACGGTGAGGACACCGACATCTGCATGCGACTCACCTCGGCGGGCTATCACAGTGTCGCCGACCCACATGCCGTGTACTACAGCGAGACGCCGGCCTCGTACGCCCACCTCCGTGAGCAGAGGACTCGATGGTTCCGCAGCATCTACCATCTGACCGCACGCAACCGCGCCATCCTGCTGGATCGCCGAACGATGGTGGGCACCTTCGTGTTGCCGTTCAACCTCGTCAACGCCGCACGCCGCGCCATGCTGCTCCCACTGCTCATGTATGCGGCATTGACGGGTTTCGTCTTCCACGCGACATTCACCACCATGCGATGGCAGCCCATCGTGGCGACCCTGCTGGGCATGTCGATGATCATGACCGTGGCCGTCTGCCTGCTCTGGCGGCCGAGTTCCGTGCGGTTCATCCCGCTGTATCTGGGATTCCGCGTGTTGCGTAGCTATTTCACGTTGGCGTCGGCACTGAGCCTCATCTACCCGCCGATGCACCCACGGGTACCCACGCTTGCCTCGCTTCGGCTGAACGGACCGCGAGCCAGACATCAGCGCCACCTCGATGAACTACAGGAACCGGACCCGGACCCCTTGGTGCCGCCCGACATCACCCAGCCCGAATGACACCGAAACCGTCAGTACGGTGCTAGATTTCCCATGCTGAGGTCTCGATGAGCGGAAAGCGGCCGATGCCGTCGCCGTCTCCGGTACGAAAGGGGCGCCGTCGCCGTGCTCAGACTCATTCCCGATTCCCAGCGACGAACACTTGACGAACTCGTCGAGAGACTCGATCTCTCGACGGGCGACCGCACCTCGAAACAGTCCGCGTTCTGGATCATGCTCACGTTGTCGGGGATCATCGCCGTCTCCGGCGTGGTCGCCGACAGCACCGCCACCGTGATCGGCGCGATGATCGTCGCTCCGCTGTCGACACCGATCCTCGGCATCGGACTGGGCATCGTGACGGCCCGCGGCAAACTCATCCTGGCCAGTGTCGGCTACGTCCTCGCCGGCGTCGTGCTGGTGACGGCGCTCGGCGTGATCCTCTCCCAGCTGTTGCCGAATCCCACGAACGTATTGGCCAATTCGCAGGTCCTCGGCCGCACGTCACCCACTCTGGTCGACCTGCTCGCGGCCCTGGCCACCGGCGTCGTCGGTGCGGTCGCGATCACGCGACGCGACGTCGGCGACGTGCTCCCCGGTGTCGCCATTGCCATCTCGCTGGTGCCGCCACTCGGCGTCGTCGGAGTCTGCCTCGGGTCGGGTGCTCCCTCGCTTGCGCTCGGAGCGTTCGTCCTGTTCGCCTCCAACGTGATCGCGATGATCATCACCAGCGTCGTCGTGTTGACGATCGGCTCCTACGGCAGGGAGGCCGCCGACGAGCAGGCTGCCGAGACCGGATCCGCACCGGCTCGCAGGCACAGCCGCGCGTACGTGGTGCTCGCGCTCGCACTCATCGTGGTGGCGATACCGATGGTGCTCAACTCGTTGTCGTCGCTGTGGTCACGCCAGATCGCCACCGCCGCGGATTCGTGGCTCGACGACGCCGGGATGAGTTCGGCCGAGGTGACCGGGGTGTCGTGGACCGGCGGCACGGTCACCGTGAGCGTTCTCGGACCGCAACAACTCCCCCCGGTCGATGACCTCCAACACACTGTCGACGACCTCGTTCCGTGGGACCCTGAGGTGGTGGTCGTGCATACCGTCGGAGGTCGGCAGGCCGCGGAGTGAGCCCACCACAACGCGTCACCCACGAAAGCGATGAATCCGGACCTTCATCAGAGGAAGATGTAGATCGTCGGCACCACCACTGCCGACCACAACGAAAGACAGAGGTGATTTTTCATGGGTAGCCCCCAAGAGGCAACTCCGTCCGTGGCAGATGCCAACTCTGCGGCCCAGTCCACCCTTCCGTTCAGTGACACTCGCGATCTCGATGCCGCCGGACGCGGTTTCGTCGCGGCACTCGAGTCTCCGGTGATCGCTGGAGCAGACGGTAACGCGGTGTGGGACTGCGAGGAGTTCGGCTTCCTCACCGACGACTGCCCGCCGACGGCCAACCCCAGTCTGTGGCGCCAGTCCGAACTCGTGGCACGCCATGGTCTCTTCGAGGTCACCGACCGCATCTATCAAATCCGCGGATTCGATCTGTCGAACATGACGATCGTCGAGGGCGACACCGGCGTGATCGTCATCGATCCGCTGATCTCGGCGGAAACCGCGGCCGCGGGCCTGAAGCTGTACCGGGGCCAGCGCGGTGACCGGCCGGTCACCGCCGTCATCTACACCCACTGCCACATCGACCACTTCGGCGGCGTCAAAGGGGTCACCACACAGGAAGCCGTCGATGCCGGAGAATGCGCAATCGTCGCGCCGTCCGGGCTCGTGGAACACGCGGTGGCCGAGAACGTCTACGCCGGAACGGCGATGGGACGGCGGGCCGCCTACATGTACGGCGCAGCACTACCGCGTGGTCCGCAGGGTGCGGTCGGTGCCGGACTCGGTCAGTCGACCTCGACCGGACATGCCGGGCTGATCCTGCCGACCCTCGACATCTCCGAAACCGGACACACCGAGACGATCGACGGCGTCACCATCGAGTTCCAGATGACCCCGGGCACCGAAGCACCCGCGGAGATGAATTTCTACTTCCCGCAGATGCGCGCACTGTGTATGGCCGAGAACGCCACCCACACCCTGCATAACCTGCTCACCCTGCGCGGTGCGCTGGTGCGCGATCCGCACGTGTGGTCGAAGTACCTGACCGAAGCCATCACCATGTTCGCCGGGCGCTCGGATGTCGTGTTCGCCTCCCACCACTGGCCGACCTGGGGCACCGAGGAACTCACCGAATTCCTCGCGGTGCAGCGTGACCTGTACGGATATCTGCACGATCAAACGCTCCGTGCCCTCAATCAGGGCAAGACCGGGCTGGAGATCGCCGAGGACATCAAACTGCCGCCGGCGCTGGAGAATGCCTGGCACACCCACGGCTATTACGGATCGGTCAGTCACAACGTCAAGGCGATCTATCAGCGCTACATGGGATGGTTCGACGGCAATCCGGCCCATCTCTGGGAGCATCCCCCGGTGGAGTCGGCCAAACGTCATGTGGAGTTCATGGGTGGCATCGATGCGGTCATCGAAAAGGCACGCAAGACTTTCGCCGACGGCGATTTCCGCTTCACCGCAACAGTTCTCAACTACGTTCTGTTCACCGACCCAGACAACTCCGTGGCGCAGGAACTGCAGGCCGACACCCTTGAACAGCTGGGTTACGGCGCAGAGAACGGCACGTGGCGCAACTTCTTCCTGATGGGCGCCTACGAATTGCGCAACGGACCGGTCGGCACCCCCACCACCGCAGCCGCACCCGATATCATCTCGGCGATGTCGGTGGAACAGCTGTTCGATGCCATTGCACTACGAGTTGATGGTCCGGGCAGCTGGGATGCGAACATCACTCTCGATTGGGTCATCAGCGATGACAATCGGCGGCATCGCGCGCAACTGCGCAACGGCCTCCTCGTCCATTTCGACGTCCCTGACGGGGCGCCCGGATCCGCCGACGCCACCTTCACTCTGACGAAGACGGCACTGCTGGGTGTGCTGTTGGGCGGCGTCGACCTGGAGGGAGCGATCTCCGACGGCTCGGTGTCCGCCGAAGGCGATGTTTCACGATTCGCAGAACTCGCGGGTCATCTCGACGAGCCGGACCCGGATTTCGCGATCGTCACACCTTGATTCAACGCACATGGCCGAAGGGCGTGCTCCGTTTCCGGGGCGCGCCCTTCGCGCATCAGCTGGAGAACGCTCCGCCGGTCGGGATCACCGGGCCGGTCGGCAGGCCTGTCTCGGTCGGGATCTCCGTCGGAAAACCGGTTTCGGTCGGTGGGGTCGGTGTCGAGGAGATCTTGTTCAGGAACTCGACGGCGACGTCGTATCGGGGTGTTCCGCAGTTGGGGCATTCGGCGCCACCGCCGGGAATGTTGAGCCAGTACCCGGTGGCACCAGCGGTCTTGGCGGCGTTGTAGACCTCGACCATGTCGTCGGCGGTGACCTGCCGGCCATTCGGATTGGTACTCACCCCCGCCAGCACAGGTGCGCCACTCGGGTTGGCGGCGTAGGCAGCCTGCACCGCTTCCTTGACGAACGAGGTCGCATACTCGGTCGCCTCGGTGCGCTGCGACTGGATCTCGAAACCGTCGGCAATCGCAGCACCCGGCGTGACCAACCGATCGATGAACGCCTGATACAGCGCATCCCCCGACAACCCCGGCTCAAGCACATTCATCAAATCGATGGCCGGCGCGAAGATCACGGCCTTGCCATACCGATGGGCCAGATCCTCGGCACGACGCAACGCACCGATCGGGTCACGCTGGTCACGTGGCGGAGTCAACGACGACGCCTCGAGATCCAGCAGGACCCAGTGCATCGAGTCCGGAACCTCACCGGCCCGCAGCGCACGCGCCAGGTCGGCGGCGCTGCGGAAGTTGAAGGTAGGGGTGCCGTTCGGCAGGTAACTGTTGGTGTAGACGTGCTGGACGAGCAGCAGTGTCGACGGATCGTTGAGATCGTCGAGCTCCGATTGGGGCAGTCCGGCATCGACCAGACCGGGTACCGACCCGGAGACCATGATCCAGCGAGGGGCGGGCACCGACGATGCCGACGGGGCAGCGTCCGCGCGCGCCAAAGCGGCTGTCACGACGGCGACCAGCACGAGCGCGGCCACGATCAGACGCTGCTTCCCTACCACCTCAAACCCCTAACAATGCCGGCGAGAAACAATCTTTCAGACAGTGAAGGCGCGCTTTGGTGACGTTACCGGGGTTCAATCCAGTTGGTGGCGATATGTCATGTCCCGGTCTGCAGCATGTTCCCGGCCCGACAGGATCCGGGAGTGGCTCACCCCAGCCCCGAGATCCCCTTACCGATCAGCACGATGCCGATCACCAGGATCAGGGTCGCCATGACGGTCTTGTTGTTCTCCTGCAGCCAGACCTTGAGCCGGTCCAACGGATCTCGTAGACGGTCGGCCGCCACCTGATACGCGAGAACAGGAATCACCACGGTGGTCGCAGCCAGCAACGAGAACACCACCACCGCCACGATATTCGAGCCGGTGGACAAGGCGGCGCCGCCGATCGTCACGCCTGCGGCGATGCACATCATCAGGTTCTTCGGATTGATCGCGGAGAGAGCGAATCCGAGACCCAGTGCGGTGAACGGTTTCATCTCGTCGATCGCCGCCATCCATTTCGGTGTCGAATGATCACCACTGCGCGCTCGCCATTCGCGGATTCCCTCGACCAGCAGGAGCACACCCAGAGCGAGCTTGATCCAGGCACTCGTCTTCGACTCCGAATCATCGGCGGCACCACCGACCAGCACGAAAATCGTGGTGGCGATGACGATCCCGGCCAACCATCCGATCGCGAACCCGATGCTGGTGGTGCGCGCGTGCTTCCCGAGGAGCATCAGGATCGCGCCGATGATGGGAATCGGTGAGATGGCGACCCCGACCGCCAGCGGCAACAGATCACCCAATACCGATCCCACAAAACCTCCTCGGCCGTGCACGGCGACAGTCGTCTCGGTGACCGTATCCCAGAACGACGGACGACGTGCGCGCCTACTCGAGCCCCGTGACGTTCTGAGAATTCGCAGTCGTTGAACACGTGTATATGCCTTCGGGCGCATAGGCTGACCGAGTGTCTGTCGTGAACCGGTTCAGACGTCCCACCATCCGTGTCTCGCGCCCGCGTCCTTCAGACGCGATCTCCGGGCTCGTGACCGCGTTGTTCTCGATCCCCGAGGGGATGGCCTACGCCAGCATCGGTGGCTTCAACCCGGTCAGCGGCCTCTACTCGGGAATGGTCTCGACCCTGGTCGGTTCCGTCTTCTCCCGCACCGTGCTCATGGTGACGACGCTGACCAGTGCGATCGCACTGTCCGCGCAGAGTGTGCTCGCACAGGCAGGCCTCGACCCCCACGACATCGGGAACATCGCGATGCTGACGGTGGCCGTCGGTGCGGTGATGCTTCTGTTCGGTCTGCTCCGTATCGGCGCGATCATGGACTTCGTCTCGGGTGCGGTGATGACCGGCTTCACCGTCGGTATCGCCGTTCAGATCGTCGCAGGCGTCATCAAGGACGTCACCGGATACACACCCGATGCCCACAACACGGTGCTGAAGTTCGTCGATGCCTTCGCGCACATCTCGCAATGGTCGATACACGCCGTGATCGTCGCCCTGGCCACGGTCGCCGTCTGGGCGGTGTTCCGCTTCATCAAACCGCTCGAGTCCTACGCGACCCTGATCGCGTTGGTGGTGGTCACAGGCGTCACCGCCGTCATCGGAACCGATGTCGAGACCGTCGGCGACATCGCCGAGGTGCCGAACAGTCTCCCGCCGTTCACCGTCCCGGATCTCTCCGCATTCCCGGATCTGCTGCTCGGCGCCTTCGCGATAGCCCTGGTGGCGCTGGCCCAGGCGGCCGGCATCTCGGCGGCCGTCCCCAACCCCGACAAATCGCGGCCGAGCGCCTCCGGCGACTTCTCCGCGCAGGGCGCGGCCAATCTGGTCGGCGGCTTCTTCGGGTCGCTGCCCACGGGCGGCTCGTTGTCGCGCACGGGCGTTGCGGTGTCGGCAGGCGCACAGACGCGGTGGGCCGGGATGTTCGCAGGCATCTGGCTGATCCTGCTGGTCCTGATCGCCGGCTCGGCCGCGCAGATCATTCCCATGGCGGTCATCGGTGGCCTTCTGTTCGTGATCGGCTTCGAACTCATCCAGGGCCGGTGGGCCGACATCGTGCTGGTGTTCCGCACCGCGAGGTTGAGCGCCGTCGCCTTGCTCGTCACCTTCGTCGCCACCACCCAGATCCCCCTGCAGGACGCCATCCTCGTGGGTGCCGCGATCTCGTTGGTCCTGTACTGCGTTCAGGCCGCGCGCGCGGCGCGGTTGGTCGCCCTCGTGCCGGACGATGGTGGCTGGCGGGTCGTCGACACCCCGCAGACCCTGCCCGCCGACGGGATCACCGTCCTGGACTACTCGGGTGTCGCGCTGTTCGCCGAGGTACCGCGCATCGCCGAGACATGGCCGACCGTCAGTGACGACAACGGGCGCAGCGCACTGATCCTCAGTGTGCGTACTCTGCCCGACGTCCCGTCGTCGACCTTGCAGAAACTGTTGCGCGCCCACGCCGACGAGCTACAGGCCAAGGGCGGCAGGTTCATGCTCGCGGGCGTGCGACCGCCGCTGATGAAGGGCATCGAGAGCGCCGGTCTCGTCGATGCCATCGGTCGCGACAACATCTTCGAGGCCACCGACCGGGTGTTCGAATCCGTCGACGACGCCTATGCCGAGGCCAAGCGGTGGCTCGATGCCGCACCGTCCTGACGCGCTCACCCGGCCTACGCCGTCGTCCTGTGCTTTCGTGTTCGGGTGACCACGACCCATCTCGGCCAGATCTTCCACGTGGCCGGCCGCCCCGCCGTCACCGAGGCGGCCGACGCCCTGACCTGGATACCCGACGGTGCGCTGGTCCTCGATGACACGGGCGGCATCGTCTACTGCGGTCAGCGTGACAGCCGACCGGCGATGGACTCCCCAGACGCCGTCGAGGAGATCCACGACCACGGGGACGGATACCTCATCCCCGGCTTCGTCGATGCGCACATCCACTTCCCGCAGACCTACTCGGTCGATGCCTACGGCGGTGGGCAGTTGCTGGAGTGGCTGGAGACATGCATCTTCCCGGCCGAGGCGCGGCTCGCCGATCCCGGTTTCGCCCAACAGATCGCACGCGACTTCACGCAGCGCCGCATCACTGCCGGGACCACCGCCGCCATGGTGTTCGGCTCGGCTTTCCCGCACGCTCAGGACGCGTTGTTCGAGGAGACCCGCCGTGCCGGCCTCCGGCTGGTGAGTGGCCGTGGCATCCAGACCACGGGCGGCCCGTCGGCGAGTCCGCTGCTCACCTCCGAGCAGCAGGCGATCGACCTCACGGCCGACGAGATCGACCGCTGGCACGCAGCCGATTCCGGCGATGTCTCCTCGGCACTGCTGCACGTGGCGATCGTGCCGCGATTCTCGCTCTCGGTGACCACCCAGACCCTGGCCGGTCTCGGCGAGCTCTACGACGACGTGCGCGATCGGGGTGTCTACGTGCACACCCACCTCAACGAGAACAATCGGCCCGGCGACGGTGAGATCGACCTCGTCAAGCGCAGTTTCGAGGTCGATTCCTACCTGGACACCTACGATGGCCGGTTCCTGCCGGGCAGCAGGACCGGTGGGGCCGGGTTGCTCGGTCGCCGGACCGTGATGGCGCACGCGGTGCACTGCACCGACCGCGAACTCGCCCGGATGGGCGAGACCGGGACGTCGATCGCGCATTGCCCGGTGTCCCAGCTGTTCCTGGGCTCGGGAACCATGCCGTGGCGACGGACCGTGGCGGCCGGGATCACCATCGCGGCAGGTACCGACATCGGCGCGGGCGACGAATGGTTGATCTCGCGGGTGTTGTCCGACGCCTTCAAGGTTCACCTCACCGAGCCCGGCCCCGCAGGCGTGGCCATGCACCCCGCCGAGATGCTGTTCACCGGAACGCTGGCCGGTGCACGTGCTCTCGACATGGAGGACCGGTTCGGCAACTTCGACGTCGGTAAGGAAGCCGACTTCCTGGTCATCGACCCCGAACGATGGCCGCCACTGGAATCGGTACTGCGACAAGGAATCCGGTCCGACAATCCGATCACTGCACGCGACCAGACCCTGTTCGCGCTACTGATGGGCCTGCGCGAACCCGCGATCGCCGAGGTCTATGTTCGCGGGCGCCGCGTCAGCAGCTGACCGCGCCGCGCGGGTCACTCCGAGATCCGCAGACCGTCCCACTCGTGGTCGTGCATGAATCCCTCGGCGAGCCCGACCTTGTACTTGTAGCAACTGCGCAGGATGCCGAGATAGGCGAACGGGAGAAGGATCGCGGGCCGCTGGTCCCCCGGACAACTGATCACATCGCTCGACGACCGGAAGGCGCGCACGAACTGCCGCATGCTGCGCCCTCGGCGCGAATCCTTGCGCCACCCGTAGAGCAGCATGCCGAGGCCGATCATCTTGTCGACATCGGCTCCCGGGGTGATGATCTCGTCGTTGGTCCCGAAGAATGCGCGGTCGACGCCGTCCTCCGGACCGAACATCATGATGCCGCTGGTCGCCCGTGGGTTGCACTCGATGCAGAACAGCCCACGTTCCGGATCCTCGATGAAGTCGAACCCGACCTGACCGGTGAAGTTCATGTCCCGCACGAACTTCGAGATCCAATCGAAGATCGCATCATGCTGAACCGACTTGAAGTTCAGGCACGAACTCCCACCGATCGCATAATCCACCGGATAGGTGGCGTGGGCGTTGATCTGGCCGTCACGGCAGATCGAGTAGGTGCAGTAGTTGGTTCCGGAGAGCCATTCCTGCGCCAGCCACGGGTTGATCGGGTCGAACTCGACCCAGTCCATCGGGTCACCCGGGGTGACCTTGTGGACCTTCTGCGATCCCCGCGAGTAGCACTCCTTGAGGGCGAACGGTGCGTCGAAATCGAGCGCCGCGAGGTCGTCGGGACCGCGGACCTGAGCGTATTTCAGCGCCGGAATCCCGCGGGCGACGAGAAGCTCCTGGAACTCGAACTTGTTGTGGAGGCTGTTCTCGGTCTCGAAATCGGACAGGAACAATTCGCAATCGGGCGGGAAGATGTCGACCATCATCGAGAGGATGTCGGTCTCCTCGTGGATCGGGATGACCATGTCAACCTTTTCGTCGACGACGATCTGCGCGAGTGCGTGGCAGTACGCCCGCGGCTCGAACTTGGGTGCAGGCACGCGGTGAAAGGCGTCCGCCCCGTGAGAGAACCTGGTCACACCCACCGGGATGCTGTCGACGATGGTCACCCGATGTCCCGCCGCGGACATCAGCCGGGTCAGCTCGAGAGTCAGGAACGACCGCCCGAAAGTGATCAGAACGTGCTTTTGTCCGGAAGTCCCCACAGTGCCCACCGCATCGAGTCTAGGAGAGGGCCGATAGGCTGATCCATCGGCCCGGACGAGACCTGCCGAAAAGGAATAGTCGGTCGTCGGCAAACGTTGCAGAATGCTGTTACGCCGGGTTGACCCGAAGAGACAGGCGAGAGAGGCGGGGTTTTCTGATGTTCGTGATCGGCATCATCGCCGCTTGCCTCGCCGCTGTCGCCTACGGGATGTCCACGGTACTACGCGCGCTGGGCGCGCGCCGGGTGGCGACGACCGCCCGTGACGAGGGCACCGAGGAGAACCAGACCAACGCGGTCGGCGGTCCCTCACTGCAATCGACGATGTCCACCTTCGTCGATCCCTCCTTCATCCTCGGCACGATGATGGTGATCATCGGATTCGCCGGTGGCGCGCTGGCCGCGCGATTCCTCCCGCTGTTCCTCTCCCAGACCATCGTGTCGGCAAATCTCGTGATCACCGCCCTGCTCGGCACCATCATGCTGAACATCGCGCTGCACACCCGCGACTGGATCGCCATCTGGCTGGTCGTGCTGTCGCTGTGCCTGCTCGGCATGTCGGCCGAGCACCACACGGGCGGCGGCGAGAGCGCCGTCTTCCATTGGGAACTGTTCGTCGCGACCCTGGGACTCTGCGCGATCGCACTGTTCGGCGTGTACCGGCTCGGCAGGCACGCGGCCATCGTCGGCGGCGCCACCGCGGGACTACTGTTCGGCATGATCGCGATCGCGGTCCGCGTCCTCGACGGCGTCGCACCGTTCCATCTCGTGACGCTGCTCACCGACCCGGCCGCCTGGACCATCGCGGTCGCAGGCGCCGTCGGCTTCTTCGTCCAGACGGTCGCTTTGCAGGTGGGTGCGGTGAACGGGGTGACGGCAGTCCTGGTCGTCGGCGAGACGGCCGGCCCGAGCCTCGTCGGTGTGCTGTTCCTCAACGACACGGCCAAGCCCGGACTCGGGTGGCTGGCCATCGTCGGCTTCATCGGCGCCGTCATCGGAGCGGTGCTCGTCGCCTGGTACGGCTCCGGCGACCCCGATCATTTCGGCGAGGCGCCACCGCTGAAGGGCGGATGGCGGCGCGGACGCATCGATTCGTCCGGCGCCGACACCGGCGAGATCGACACCGGGTTCTACGGGTCCGATCTGTTCGGATGGTCGTCGACGTCGCGGTCGAGTCGCCGCAGCCGATCCTCCGACGACTCCGAGGGGCCGTCGGAGGACGCGTCACACTGACGGCTGCCGCCGTGGCGACCTCAGTCCTTCTTGCGGGTACCCGGTAGCACTCCCGCGTCGATCACGGCCTTCACATACGGTCGCGTCCGTTGCAGGAGTTCGTCGACACCGGGCTTCGCCCAGGCCTGGGCGGTGATGGCATCGGTCTCGTCCTCGATCGCGCGATAGACGTCGAGGCCGGCGTCGGTCAGTCGCTCGCCCGATTCCACCCGGGTCGCCAGGCCACGTCCGATCAGCCGGTCCACGGAGGCATCCCAGTCGTCGTCCGACCACCCGCGAGTCAGCTGGATGAGCTTGCGGCCGAGCGTCCGCCGACGGATCGTCGGGTCCGGCAGCTCGGCCTCATGGAAGATCACCGCGTCCAGGGCATCGAGGTCGTGGTTGACCAGCACCGCGATGTGGTTGTCGCCGCGCCATTCCCGGAGAACGGCGATCGCGTGCCACAGCGCGACATGCGGCTCGTCGGGCGGAGTGGCCGCGGCCCAGGCGGATGCCAGCGGACGGCCACCGAACGGCAGCCCGTCGGCGAGTTCGCGATAGCGGTTGGTCAGCTCGACGATCTCGGCGTCGCCGATCCGATCACCCAGGATCGCGCGCAGCTGCTCGTCGAGCATCTGCACGCGCCGCGCCGCGACCTTCTCGAGTCCGACCGCGCGGGCGGCATCCCAACTCGTGGTGATCAGGTCGGATGCGAAGTTGTAGAACGACGACGTCACGACCGACGCATGGCACTCGCCCATCGGAGCGGCGCGGGCGCCGACGTAGAAGCCGTGGCCGTCGAGGCCGGTGTCCTCCTGCGCCGCGCGCAGGCCGCGGTTGAAGTACGCGAGAACGTGAAACGGCTCGATGCTCTCGTAGGCCTTGCGGGCGGTCTGGTTGGCGGTCTCATCGGCGATCGAGGTCATCGGTCCACACTCGCGGCCACTGAGTACCCCTGTCAACCGATTCAGTAGGTCTTGGGCGGCAAGTCGGGTAGATGTTGAACCATGGATGATCTCGAGGCGATCAAGCAGCTCAAGTACCGCTACCTCCGTGCACTGGACACGAAGAACTGGGAGGTGTTCGAAGGCACCCTCACACCCGATGTCACCGGCGACTACGGCAGCAGCCTCAAGTTCACCACCCGTGATGAGCTGGTCGGCTTCATGCGCGAATCGGTAGGACCCGCGGTGATCACCGAGCACCGCGTCGCCCACCCCGAGATCGACGTGGAGGGCGACGAGGCCACCGGACGCTGGTACCTGCAGGACCGGGTCATCGTGCCGGATTTCAAGTTCATGCTCATCGGCGCCGCGTTCTACGACGACCGCTACCGCCGCACCGATGAGGGCTGGCGGATCTGCGGGACCGGCTATGACCGCACCTACGAGGCCAAGATGAGCCTCGACGACGTTCCGAGCTTCGCTCTGGACGTCGGCCCCGCGATCCGGATCGACTGATGTCACGGCGCGCAGAGGTCTTCGCCGATCGGCAGGCCGCCGGTCGAGCTCTCGTCGAACGACTTCACAGCGCGCCGATACCGACTGCACCTATCCCGTCCGGTTCGAACGAGGGCCAGCCACACGACCGCATCGTCGTGCTGGGTCTGGCACGCGGCGGTGTGCCGGTGGCCCGGGTGGTGGCCGATGCCCTCGGTGCCTCACTCGACGCGCTGGTGGTCCGCAAACTCGGCGCGCCCGGTCAGCCCGAGTTCGCGATGGGCGCCCTGGCGGCGGGGCAGGTCATCGTCAACGACGATGTCCCCCGCCGACTCGGTGTCTCACCCGAACAGTTCCAGGAGGTGGTCGACCGCGAGGAGGCCATCCGCATCGACCGCGAGCATCGCTATCGCGAAGGTGCCGAACCCGTGGTCGTCGAGGGTAAGACGGTGATCCTCGTCGACGACGGGATGGCGACCGGATCGACGATGGCGGTGGCTCTACGTGCCGTGGGCGCGTCAGGTGCCGGTGCCGTCGTCATCGCGGTGCCGACGGCACCCGACGACGCGATCCGGCGCTTCACCGCCGACCCGGCCGTCGACGCCGTGGTGTGTGTGAGCTCTCCGGAACCCTTTCACGCCGTCGGGTTGTCGTATCGCGATTTCCATCAGGTCGGCGACGACGAGGTCACGCGCTGCCTCCGGCTCAGATGACGCGCCGCATCAGCACTGGATCAACCGATTCTGTTGCACCGGAATCTTTTTCCGCGCCGAGAGCGATGACCTCGTTGAACCCGTCGACGAGGCACTCGGCGAAGAGCTCCGGCTCGGTGATCGAGGCGGCATCGTGATTGAGCCCCAGGCAGGCCGTGCCGTTGTGGGTGATCATGGTGGCCATCACCGCGCACCCGGGCAGCGGCCCGAACGGGAACATGCGTTCCACCTTCGCCCCGGCGACGTAGGTGTCCCAGGGAATGCCCGGCACGTTGCTGGCCTGCAGGTCGTTTTGTGTTGTCGCACCGCTGAACTGAGCGAGGACCTGGCCCGGCAGCCAGGCGAGGACCGACCCGAGCGTGTTGAAGATGTCCACGGCGGGTTCGGTCCGCGCGGCGCGGACCTGTTCGCGGATGGTGAGCACCCGCTCGAACGGATCGGCGATACCCACCGGACCGGCCATGCGTCCGACGGCGATCCGGTTCCCGCCTGCCGGATCCTCGGGCCTGCGTACTGAGATCGGGATGGCCACCGGGATCGCATCGACCGGCTGACCCAGCTTCTCGTGATAGAGCCGGAAACCGCCGATCAGCCCGGCGAGATAGACGTCGTTGACCGACGCCCGAGCGGTCGCGCCTGCGGCTTTCAGGTCGGCGAACGGGACCTCGAAGGCACTGAACCTCCACGAGATACTCCGCGCGGCGAGCAGCGGCGACCCCGGCGGAGACACCAGGCCGGCCACTCGCGGCACCGATCGTCCGTACCGCAGGACGTCGCTCAGCGCCTTCGTCGGTCGGGTCAGCGCACGCATCCCGCGCATGGCGGTGTCGACTCTGTGCGGGAGTCGTTGCACCTCCTCGCCGAGCTGGCGGCCGACCACGTCGAGCGCCGAGATGTTCACCGGCTCGGGACTGGGCGGCTGCGGCTTGCCGGGGATCGGATCGCGCGACGTCGAATGCAACTGTGCCAGACCGAGGATCGCCCCCAGGCCGTCGGTGAGTGCGTGATGGGCCTTGAGGAAGTAGGCCGACCGCCCGTCGGGCAGCCCCTCGATCAGCGTGCCCTCCCATGGCGGGCGGGCCGGGTCGAGTGCGGTCATCGCCAGCTGCTCACACGCCGAGAGGAGCTCGCGCATCGAGCCGTCGCCTGCGAGGCGGATATGCCGGAGGTGGTAGTGCAAGTCGAAGTCGGGGTCCACCGCCCAACTCGGGGTGCCGGTGCGCAGCGGAGAGTCGACGACGCGCTGCCGAAAGCGCGGTGCCATCCGACTGCCCCACTCGTGCGCGGCGAGCAACCGCTCCCAATCCGGTACGCAGTCATAGATTTCCAGCATGCTGATGGTGCCGCGCAGACGACGATCGGTGTCCCCCCGCCACATCAGGGCATCGACCGGGCTCATGTGTGGCTCGTTGGCCCAGTCCAGTGGCTGGTCGCTGCTGCTCACTCCCACACTCCCGCGGCTCGGGTCATCCGACCGTCCTCGAACGATTCGACCGGCCAGTCGGCCAGCGCCGCGACGAACATCTGCCGGACCTCATCGGCATGCTCGCCTGCGTCCTCCGGCCGCCACTGCGACGTGTCGACCGGCGGCAACACCTTGACCTCCACCGTGCCGGGTTTGATCAATTGCGAACCCCGCCACATCAATTCACCGGTGTTGCGCAGCACCACCGGCACCACCGGCACACCCGCCTGCATCGCGATGTGGAACGGCCCCTTCTTGAACGGCCCGATCCGCGGCGTCGACGACCGGGTGCCCTCCGGCGCGACCACCAGCGACACACCCTCGTCGCGGAGTTTGCGGACCGCGGGCTGCATCTGCTCGATCGCCTTGCCTGCGTCGGCCCGGTCGATGAAGACCAGGCCCGCCGCGTCGAGGATCTGCCCCAGCACCGGCACCCGCTTGACCTCTTTCTTGGCGACACCCGTCGCGTCACGGCGGACCAGATGGATGATCACGGGCAGGTCGAGTTTGGACTGATGGTTGAACACGAACACGCACGGGCGGTTCGACGTCAGGTACTCGGCGCCGTCCAGGATGCGCACACCGACGCCGGCAATGCGCAGTCCGAGATCGTTCCCGGCCGGGATGGCCGTCTCCACGAGCACATTCGGATCCCGGCGAACGAGGCCGCCCGCGGCTCCGAGCGCCGCCGACCCGATGAAGGAGCCGTAGAACGCGCCCGTCCGCGCCGCCATCGCCAACCGGTTGTGGCTCGGGTTGCGCAGGTCGAGAATCGGCCAGCCCCGCGCCTGGGCCTCCGCGCGCAGGCCGTACCGGGGTGACACCGCCGCCGGATGACCGACCGACTCCAGGTAGGGGATGTCCTCGTTGCCGTCGCTGTAGGCGAACGACGCGTCGAGGTCCATCTGGTGTTCGCGCGCCAATGCACGCACGGCGGCGGCCTTACCAGGGCCCCACAGCGGCCGCCCGAGGATCTCGCCGGTGAGCACCCCGTCGACCACCTCGACGTCGGTCGCCAGTGCGTGGTCGGCCTCGATCTCACGGGCGATCGGGTCGATCTGGAAGCGGGTGGCCGAGGACGCGATGACGATCCGATGGCCCATCTCGCGATGCGCCCGCAGCAACTGCCACATCTGCGGACGCAGATGCGAGGCGGTCTCGTGTCGGAACAGATCGTCACCGAACGCGAGCATCTCGGCATAGGTCTTGCCTGCGAACGTCGGTCTGGTCGCCTCCAGCACTTCGGCATAGTCCTGCTCGGACTTCACCCCGCGCAGCGCGATCAGCAGGAAGCTGCCGAGTTCGCCGAGGCCGAATTCGAGACTCTTCACCCGGGCCCGCGTGATCGCGCTCGCGGAGAAGCCATCGATGAGGGTGCCGTCGTAATCGAAGAACGCACCGATCGTCTTCCCGGTCGGCGCCGCTCGGATCTCCCGCAGCCGGTCCGCGACCGTGCTCATCTCAGCAATCCCGCCTGCTCGGCCTCGATCCACGCGATCCGCCGCAACCGTTCGCGCATCGAGCGCACCTCGTCGAGCCACTTCTGCCGAGCGGTCGCGAGGTCGGTGTCACCGGGACCGGTGCCGTCGTCGGGGACGAGTCCCCGGTTGTCGGCCAGCTGATATGCCGCGTCATACAGCTCCGTCGAGACCGAGTCCTTGCTGCGCACGATGCCCTGCAGCGACAGTTGCCTGCCGAGGCCGAGGCAGTCGGCGAGCACCTGATCCTTGCCGAGCGATGCATCGCCGAGGCAGACGAGCCGTTCGGCCACCACCAGCTGGGCGTCGAAGAACGGCTGCAGGGTGCGGCGCGCGAACAGGGCGCCGGCATGGTCGTGCAGCACCCGATCGGTCCATTCCGGCGTCGGCGACACCTCACGCCACCCGGGCGCGACCAGATCGAGCTCGGCTCCGAGCCGATGCAGGAAGACGTCCTTGGTCGGGAAGAAGAACTCGAACTTCAGCAGATCCCGGATCCGCAGGGCCTCCTGCTGAGCGGCCGGCAGCAATCCACCCTCGCCGACATTGAGGTCCCCTTCGGCAGTGGCCAGCAATCCCAGCTCGACGATCGCCCGATCGACGAAATGATGCAGCGCCCCGTTCCGGTAGTAGGCGGCGACGGCATGGTTGCCGGGGGCGATCGACCAGACCGTGTCGGTGCCGCCGTCATAGGCGGTCAGCACCCCGGCGTCGGTGAGCTCCCGTAGCGTGCGCCGCAGACCGACGCCGCGGCACAGCGCCGGATCCGGTCCGGGCAGCTCCCGCTGATCGATGTAGTCCAGCAACGGCGCGAGGATCGCCTCGATCTCCGCCGCGGTGTACGCGCGATCGCGTGCACCGAGGATCGCGAAGCCGGCGAGCGAGGTCGCCGAGATCGGTGTGGCGGCATTGATCTCGTCCATCACCTTGAACGCGACCTTGTCCAGTCTGGCCCGGCCCTCGCCTGCCTCGCGCAGCGCCTGCCGCAGCGAGAACGGTTCTCCGAAGCGGACCCGCGCCTCCCCGAGGTAACTGCGCTGTGCCTTCGCGTACTTCAGCAGCCAGGTGATGCCCTCCGGCTTCTTGGTGCCGCCCGCGGATTCGGCCGCCATTGCGCCGATCTCGTGCAGCTGGTCGTAGACGATCGAGGTCGGCACCACCATCACGTCGGAGTCCTCGAGTTGCTCGACCGCATCCACCACGTACGCGAGCAGACCGAGCATCGGTTTGCGGAGCTTTCCCGTCCGGCTGCGGCCCCCCTCGATGTACCACTCGAGGTTGAACCGTTTCTCCACGATGAACGACAGGTAGGACCGCATCGCGAACTTGTAGACGGGATCGCCGCCGAACTTGCGACGGATGAAGATCATCCCCGCCCGGCGGGCGATGGGCCCGACCGGCCAGAACGACAGGTTGTTGCCGCCCAGGACGAGATTCGGCGGGAAGTCGTGACCGCGCAGGACCTCGGCGAGCACCAGTGGGTCGACGTAGGAGCGGTGCGACGGCAGGAACACGAGACCGTGCGACTTGTTCATGGTGCGCAGGCGGTTCAACGTGTCGAGGTCGACCGACACCGTCCAGGTCCGTTCATGCAGGTTGCTGAAGACCGACGAGAAGACGTCGTCCATCAGACGACTCTGGGTGGCGACGAAGTTCGACATCTTGTCGGTCGCCTCCTGCACCACCGCCGCGGCCGGGCGACCGAGTTCGGCCGCGAGTTTGGCAGCCTTGGCCTGGAAGCGAGCCGACGAGCTGATCTGTTCGGCGACCAGCCTCGGCACCTTGTACCGGTCACCGACGATCTGACGCTCGGCGCGCTCGGCCGACAGCGACGCCTGCACCGACACGAACGCGGTGAACGGTTCCCCCTCGGCCAACTCGTTGACGTAGCGCGCACGCAGTTCGGCAACCGTCGCCGGTTCCCCCTGCACCACGCGCAGCCGATCGGGTCGCCTGTTCTTGATGGTCTTCTGCCGCAGCGCCATGGGCCGCCGAGGGTTGGAGAGCACCAGCACGTCCGCCAGTGACACCCGACGCTCCCCCTGCCGCACCGCGGGCAGCCAGACAGCACGCGCGGGGATCAGCTCGGTGTCGGGGTCCAGGTCGTCGGCGACCACCTCACGCAGTGCCCGCACGGGGGCGTCGGGATGGGTGGTCGCCGCCCATTCCCGCACCGCCTGCAGCTCACATGCCGTGCGCACCTCCGCGAGCACCAACGAGTCGCCCACGACTTACCACCTCTCGCGCCTCCCGAGCCCGACGATCCGGACCGGTTGCGCTCATTGTGGCCCCAGATCGACCCACCCATGACGGGTTCGACGAGACAGAGCCCAGACCGTGCTCAGGTGGTGCCCGCATTCGCCTTGAGCAGCAGGGCGGCGATCTCGGACCGGTCGGCGACGTCGAGTTTCGTGCAGGCCCGATAGATGTGTCCCTCGACCGTCCGCACCGATACCGTCAGGCGCCCGGCGATCTCCTTGTTGGACAGTCCCGCGGCCACCAGATTGGCGATCTCGCGCTCGCGGGTGGTCAACGGAAGTGGCTGCGCCGCCTCGACCAGCGCGGGCGTCCGCAGACCGCCACACTCCGCGGCGAGGCGATTGGCCACCGCCGCCGAGGCGACCGTCGCCGCGCGGTGACCGGCTGCCTCGTGCAGGACACTCGCCTGGGCGGCCGCGTCGGCCGCCGACAGCCGCATACCGGCCTCTTCGAGTTCGGTTGCGCAGAGATCGAGTTCGACGGCGTCGCCGGATGCCAGTGCCTCCGCATGCCGCGCATAGAGCCCGGTGAGCTGCCCGTCGATCTGGTCGGCCAGCTCCCGCAGACGTTGCGCACCCGAGGAGTCACCGAAACGGGCTGCCGAGTGGAGTGCCTCGGCCTCGATCGCGTATTGCCCGGACTCCTGCGCCGAGGCGGCCGCCCCGGCCGCGGTCTGCGCCGCCACCGACACCGTGCCCGCGGCCGCCTCCTGCCACGACTTCGCGATGGCGAGCATCGGGCCGAACACCGCGATGTGCCGGCCGAATCTGTCCTGCGCCCTACGTAATGCGCGTTCGGCCCGCTCGATGCGACCGGCTGCGCTGAGCGCCTGGACGAGATAGAACTGTGCCGGATAGTTCCAGGATTCGGCGGCGCGGCCGCTGTCGAGGGTCGCCAGGGTCTGCTCCATACGCCGGGCCACCGCGCGGCTGTCGCCGCGCGCCAGTTCCACCACCGACACCAGGATGCCCGCCATCCCCCAGCCCAGATACTGACCGACGTTCGAGAACGCGACATACCGCTGCGCCCGGGCATCGGCCTCGTCCAGCCGGCCGGTGAGCGTCAGTGCCAGGATCTCGCCCAAACCGGTTGGGAACCTGAGCAATCCGTCGGTCGTCGTCTCCGCGGTACGCGCCCGCGCGGCGAGTTCGGCGACCTCGTCACCGCGACCCGACAGTGCGCGCGAGAGACCCCCGCCGAAGACCGCCCACTCCACCGCCCATGGGGATGGGTTCGGCGAACCGAGGACGTCGTCGGACAGTGCGATCGCATCGTCGATTCGATTGCCGAACACCGCACGCGCCGAGGCATATCCCTTGACCACCAGCGAAAGATTGGGGTCGGTCACCTTCTCGCGCAACATGTCCAGCACCGGATCGGCGCGATCGGCATCACCGAGTGCCCAGAAGAGATTGCCGAATCGCATTCCGCCCCAGAGCACCAGCTCCAACTCGCTGAGCTCCGTCGGGCGGAAGGCGGCCAGCACCTCTTCCGCCTCTTCGGCATACCCCTGCCACATCAGTGCCCGGGCGAGCGGTTCGGCCGCCCCGACACCTCCCTTCCCCTCGGCCGCAGCGGCACGTGCGAACCGCTCGCCGAGCGGGGCGTTGGCGAATCCGAGGGCGTCGCGCGCGGCCGCGCTCATCAGTTCCGGATCGACGCCAACGTCGCTTTCCAGGGCGAGGTCGGCGAGCCGGATGCGTTCCGCGGGACTCTCCGCACCCTTCGCACGCAGGGCCTTGACCAGTCGCCCGCGCAGTCGTCGCGACGACACCAGCCCGAGCCGGTGCCGGATGACCTCGCCGAACAGCGGATGGTTGTAGCGGACCTGCAGGCTGCGGCCATCCCGCGCGATACGGACCAGACCGGCGATCTCGGACTCCTCGACGGCCTCCTCACCGGCCAGCTCGGAGAGGATCTCGATGTCCAGCGGTTCGCAGAGGGCAAGGTACTTCAGCACATTCAGCACCTCGTCGTCGAGCTGTTCGATGCGGCTCTCCAGTAACGACGCGAGCTCCGAGGTGATCGCGGCCCGGCCGCGCAACTGCCACACACCGTTCACCTGGCGGAGCGTGTCGGCCTGCCGGGCACCCTCGACGAGATGCCGCAGGAACAGCGCGTTACCACCCGACGCCTCCCACATGAGGTCAGCCGACAGCCCCTCGAGCTGCCCGCCCAGAACCGATTCGATGAGCTCGACGCTCTGCTGTTTGGTGAATGGCGACAACGTGATCCGCGTGAGGTGGTTGTCCTTCCACAGCGAGGTCACCGCATCCGGCACCGCCTCGCCGCTGCGGACCGTCGCGACGATGTGCACCGCGCGGTCGATGGCGAGCTGGTGCAGCAGGGTCGCCGACAGCTCGTCGAGGAGGTGGGCGTCGTCCACACCGATCACGACGTTCCCGTCGGCGAGCAGGGATTCCCGCGCCGCGGCCAGATACGTCACCGGATCGCTGGTCGTCGCCGGTCCCACCAGGTGTGCGAACACCCCGAGCGGGATGCTCCTGGCCGACTCGGTCCCCGCGACCCACCGCACGCCGCCGTCGAGTGCGGCCGTGACGTGACGTGCCAGCGTCGTCTTGCCGACCCCCGAATCGCCGGTGAGCACGACTCCGCACGCAGTCGTCTCACCGCGTAGCGCGGATTCGATGATGCGGAACTCTTTCTCGCGCTCGACCAGAGGCCAGTTCGAGGACATGTGGGGATTTTAGTCGCATTGCCCGGTCGACGACACCGCGATTCGATCGCTATGCGTCGCGGCGCTCGGTCATCACGATGCCGATCATGAAGACGATGACCGCGAAGACGGCGAAGTAGATCAGCGATCCGTAGATGTTCCAGTGGTATTGGGTGTCACCGGCGCCCTCGTTCAGGAAGCGGGAACCGTTGGCGAACGGCAGGAACGGCGCGATGTGCTCACCCACCTTGGGCAGGATGGACAGGATCGACTCGAGGGCCAGATTCCAGATCAGCACGATCACGATCGCCCCTGCCGTGTGCCGGACGATGGCGCCGACCCCGAGTCCGATCAGGACATAGAGCGCGGCGATCACCGGGGTACCCCAGATCTGCCGCACCACGCCGGGATCGCCGAGTTCGATGCCGCTCGACGAACCGGCGAGGCCACGCACCAAGAAGATGCCGACAACCGCGAGCACCAGCGTGACCGCCACGGCGAGCGCACCGAACACACCGGCCTTGGCGAGCAGGACGGTGGATCGCTTCGGGATCGCCTGGAAGGTGGTCCGGATGGTGCCGAACCGGTACTCGCTGGTCACCGCCAGCACGGCCATGATCATCAGCACGAGCACGCCGAAGGCGTTCAGGCCGATCAGCGCGGTCCATGCGGACTCGCCCGGCGACGGTCCCAACGGCGCCGTCGAGGTCGCCCCGGTGAGCGCGGCGACGGCGACCGCGAGCACGACGACCACGGCGATGCACCAGTACGGCGACCGCGTCGACGTCAGCTTGATGCGTTCGGCGTTCATCGCGGCGATCATCGCGGGCCTCCCTGGGTTCGCGGGTCGATTCCGGGCCCGGCGGGAGGGCCGCCGCCCTGATACTGGACCGCGCCGGCGGTCATCGACATGAAGACCTCTTCGAGCGATGCACTCGTGCCGGTGAGCTCGTGCAACGCGATCCCGGCCTGACCCGCGAGATCACCCACCTGGTCGGTGGTGACATCGGCGACGGTCAGCGCCGGGCGGCCGTCGGATGCGGTGAGGGGCACGACGTTCAGACCTGCCTCGGCGAGCACCCGGTGCAGGTCCGGCAGTCGAGGGCTTCGTACCCGCACACTGCTCGACGCACGGCTGGTGAACTCGCCGACCGAGCAGTCGGCGATCAGTCGTCCCTGGCCGATCACCACCAGATGGTCGGCGGTCAGCGACATCTCGGTGAGGAGGTGGCTCGACACCAGGACGGTGCGGCCCTGCCCGGCCAGATGCCGCATGAAGTTGCGAATCCAGACGATGCCCTCCGGATCCAATCCGTTGACCGGCTCGTCGAACAGCAGTGTGTGCGGGTCGCCGAGCAGGGCACCGGCGAGTCCGAGCCGTTGCTTCATCCCGAGCGAGAATCCGCCCGCGCGTTTGGTGGCGACCGATGTGAGGCCGACCATCTCGATCACCTCGTCGACCCGGCGCGCCGGGATGCTGCTGGAGGCCGCCATCCAGCGCAGATGCGACCTGGCGCTGCGATTGGGGTGCACCCATCCGGCGTCGAGCAGCGCACCGACCTGTCGCAGCGGATGGTCGAGTTCGCGATACGGGCGACCATCGATGGTCGCGGTCCCCGAGGTCGGTCGATCCAGTCCGAGCATCATGCGCATCGTCGTGGATTTGCCCGCCCCGTTCGGGCCGAGGAACCCTGTCACCACCCCGGGCCGGACGTGGAAGGACAGATCGTCGACGGCACGCGTCCGCCCGAAGTCCTTGGTCAGCTTCTCGACTGTCAGCACACCTCGACCATAGACATCTCCGCACTCACCGGGCGCACTCCACACCGCCTGTCGTCATAGGGTGTGCCCATGCCGACGACGTTCACAGTGCTGCTCTGGCCGGTCACCGGCCACGAGTCGGAATTGCACGCCTACGAGGACGATGTCCTGCGATTGGTCGACGAGCACCGGGGTCGCGTGCTCACCCGCCTACGCAACGTCGACGGGGATGCCGACCATCCGCTCGAGACGCAGATCATCGAGTTCGCCGACGAGGCGGCATTCGACTCCTACATGCAGGATTCACGCCGGCAGGCGATGGCCCGGCGTCGCGACAGGTGCGTCGCGCGAACGCAGATGTGGCGGGTCGAGTCCGCCTGACGCCCCGGGCGCGATCGACGAGCTACATCCGCGCCGGCGAGGACGCCTGCGCCCAGAACCGCTTGGGCATCCGGCCCGCACCGGCGGCATACCGTCCGGCGATCACCGCATGCCGCATCGCGGCTGCCATCCGCTCCGGGTCGTCGGCGCGGGTGACCGCCGACGCGAGGAGCACGGCGTCACAACCGAGTTCCATCGCCAGTGCGGCGTCGCTCGCGGTGCCGATACCGGCGTCGAGTACCACCGGAACCTGCGCCGCCTCGACGATCATCTCGATGTTGTGGGGATTCGCGATGCCGAGGCCGGTTCCGATCGGCGAGCCCAGCGGCATGACGGCGGCCACCCCGAGATCCTGCAGTCGCGCGGCGAGGACCGGGTCATCGTTGGTGTAGGCCAGCACTGCGAACCCGTCGTCGACGAGAGCCCTTGCCGCATCGATCAATTCGATCGGATCGGGCAGCAGTGTGCGCTCGTCGGCCACCACTTCGAGCTTCACCCAATGCGTTTCGACGGCCTCCCGCGCGAGTTGCGCGGTCAGCACCGCCTCGGCGGTCGTGTGACAGCCGGCGGTGTTGGGCAGGATCGCGATGTCCAGACGTCGGAGCATCTCGACCATCCCGGTCCGGGATTCGGGACTCACCCGCCGCAGGGCCACGGTGGTCAACTCGGTCCCCGATGCCACCAGAGCCCGCTCCAGCACAGCGAGATTGGCGGCCCCGCCGGTCCCCATGATCAGGCGTGACGTCAACTCGCGGTCGGCGATCCGCAACGGGGCATCGGCCATGGCGGCGATCGGGCTATCCACCCTGCACCGCCGTCACGATCTCCACGCTCGCCTCGTCGTGCAGCGTCTGATCCCACCGTCCACGAGGAACCACCTCGCCGTCGATCGCGACCGCGATCCCGCGATCGGGGAGACCCAGTTTCGCGACCAGATCCCCGATCGATGCGTCGGGTGCGAGATCGGTCGCCTCGCCGTTGACGACAATCGTCATGATGGCTCCACTCCTTCCGTGGTGCTGCTGAGTTCGCCTGCAGCGACCCATCCGTCCGTCAGCAGCTCGAGAACCTTGTCGGCGGTATAGGGCGCCAACAGGATTCCGTTGCGACCGTGCCCGGTCGCCACGACCACCCGGTCGTCGACGCGCCGGATGATCGGCAGCCCGTCGGCGGTACCGGGCCGCAGACCCGCGGCGGCCTCGACGAGTCGGTAGGTGCGCAAACCGGGCATCAGGTCGACGGCATCGGCGAGCAGGTCGCTCACACCACCGACCTCGGGCGCCGCATCACTCTCGTCGAGCGGCTCGTATTGGGTTGCGCCGACGACGATCCCGTCGTCGCGGGGTACGAGATAGACCTGCCGACCATGCATCCGGGCGCGGATCACACGGGCGGGCTGGGCCACCGACCATCGTGTCCGACGCAGCCGCAGGATCTCGCCCTTCGCGGCGTGGAGTGCCACGTCGGGGACCAGCGAGCGTGTGCCCAGGCCTGCGGCCACGAGGATCTGGTCGGCGTCGACGTCGTCGAGATCGCCCACTCGCTCGTCGACGAAATGCACTCCCGCCCCGACGAGGGCGTCGCGAAGTCGGGTCAGCAGCCTGCGATTGTCCACCGCGCCCTCCCCGACCACCAGGTATCCGCTGTGCAGGCGTGAGCTCAGTCCCGGTTCGCGTCGACGGATCTCGGCGAGGTCGACCCGCCGCAGATCATCCTGCGAGCGGGGCGCGCGAGACCAGACGAACTCGGCGAGGTTCGCGAGATACTCGGCATCTGCCGACGACGCCGCCACGAACAACGACTCGGTGGCGGCCATCACCGTCGGATCGCCCAGACGTGCCACCAGATCCGGCCAGCGCCTCACCGATGCCGCAGACAGAGCGAGCAGGTCGTCCTCGCCGGGGTGACCCTCGCCGAGGGAGCCGAGCATGCCTGCAGCCACCCAGGCCGCGCGATCGGCGGTGCCCGCATCGTGGACCGTGACCCGGTGGCCTGCGTCGACCGCGGCGAGCGCACTCGTCAGCCCGATGACGCCGCCACCGACGACGGCGAGGGTCGGGCGAGGTCGGGCGATACTCACAGGGTGACATCCTTCCTTCGCCGGCATTACCCGGATCAGGTCAAACGGTCAGCGGGGGTTCGGCCCGCACTCTCAGCCCGTCGTACCCCGGGCTCCCGTGTCTCGACGCCTAGCCTACCGTTGCGTCCGTGACACCGACTCGAGGCCCGAGATCCGACCGCCTGTCATCGGCCCGGGTGTATCTGTGCACCGACGCCCGGCGCGAACGTGGCGATCTGATCGAGTTCGTCTCCGCAGCCCTGGCCGGCGGTGTCGACATCGTGCAGCTCCGCGACAAGGGATCGCCCGGTGCGGCGCGGTTCGGCACGCTGGAGGCCCGCGAGGAACTCGAGATCCTCGCCCGGCTCCGCGAGCTGACACGTCGGCACGACGCGCTGCTCGCCGTCAACGATCGCGCCGACGTCGCCACCCTCGCCGATGCCGACGTGCTGCACGTCGGTCAGGGCGATCTGCCCGCCGCCCGCGCCAGACAGATCGTCGGCCCCGACGTCGTCGTCGGGCTGTCCAGCCACGACGACGCCCAGATGCGGGCCGCGGTCGTCGACGACGACGTCGACTATTTCTGTGTCGGGCCGTGCTGGCCGACGCCGACCAAACCGGGCCGGGCCGCACCCGGACTCGATCTCGTTCGGGCAGCGGCGGACGTCGATCCACCCAAACCGTGGTTCGCGATCGGCGGCATCGACACCGCTCGACTGTCCGAGGTCCGGGCGGCCGGCGCGGATCGCGTCGTGGTCGTCCGTGCGATCACCGCCGCCGACGACGCCCGGGACGCTGCGGCGCAGCTCCGGACCACGCTCACCCGCTGACGAACGACCCGAAAGCCGGTTGCCGCGCCCCGGCGGGCGGGTCTATCGTGGTCGACATCATGGTGTGCATGAAGAGCATTCTCGTAACCCGCCGCAGCGGGGTCTGATCGACCGACCCCCCGCTGCGGGGTCGTTGCGCTCTCTGCTCGTCGGTCACTTTTCCTTCGACCGAAACGTAGACACGAGATGCACAGCCTTCATCTTTCTCAGCAACCCTGTTCGTGTGAGGCAGTCGATCCGTTCGCGCCCGACCCGTTCGCTCGCCGATTCGGATGCGCCCTGCCCCGAGGCATGCGTGAGGAGGCAGCCGACATGACGTGGCAAGGTTTCTCCGACCGATACGCACCCACCGGCGCCATCCGGCTGGGCTCGCTGCGCATCGAGACCGGACGTGATGACATGGTCACCTGTCACGCGACCATCGCCTTGGCCGGCCGGATCATGTCGCTGCAGGCCAGCGCGGTCGGACCGATCGGTGCGATGACGTCGATGCTCCACGACATCGGAGCGCCGATCCAGATCGTCAGCCTCCACCAACGCGAGGTCGGCGGCACGGTGACGACATTCCTGCTGTGTGAGTCCGACGACCGGCAGTGCTGGGCCTACGGCGACGGCAACACGGGTGACGAGGCCAACGTGAACGCTCTGATCGCCGGGGCCAACCGGCTGCGGGACCCGATCAGCTCTGGAGGTGTCAGCTCTGGGGGTCGAGAGCGCTGATACGTTCTCGCAGTCCCGGCCACGCGTTCCCGAACGCCGGGTGCAGCGGCAGTTCCGCCACGTCGTTCTCGGGAACCCAGCGCAATTCGGCGGACTCGAAATTGGCCACGGTTCGCACCGGCTCGTCGATATCCGCGATGACCGTGGTGTATGTCCAGCCACTCGGCGCCTGATGGGTGACGAGTGCGGCGACCACGTGCAGGTCGTCTCCGCCCACACCGGCCTCCTCATGCGCCTCGCGGACGGCCGTGTCGATCGCGCTCTCGTGCGAATCACGCGCGCCGCCGGGGAGCCCCCACGTCCCGCCCTGATGGGACCACACCGCGCGGTGCTGCAGCAGGATCGCCGTGGAACCGTCGGGCAGAGGTGCCCGCAACAGCAATCCGGCCGCCCCGTGGCGCCCCCAGTAGCGCGAACCGTCCGGATCGATCACCCATCCGTCGCCGTCTCCGCGCACCCTGCCTCCTGCCGTCGGTTTCCCGCCCAGTGACCCAGACCCTCCCCACGGTATGTGAGTTGCGCGACACAGGCCAGGGAAAGCCGGCGCGGATCGGCATCTCGACGACCTCGGGACACGGCCGCTCAAGTCGAGCCGGGCGCGACGACGAGGACTAGGGTTGAAACCGGTGAGGAACACCGATCCCGACCGGGAGGGAATCGTCGCCGATACCGGGAATCCCGGTACCTGAAACGCGTGCGCTGCCCGGTGCGACACACAAGGTGGAGACTGTGAGCCCAACGCCGGCATGCCCGGCACTAGCGGAAAGCGACGCCGGAATCGTGGAGAATTCGGAAGGACCGTGAGGTGACCGGCGACGTCTCGCACATGCGGACCGCGCTCACCCGCGCGGGCCGGACCATCCGACCCACTTCTTCTGCCCCACCGATACGGCAGGTCCTCGCAGACCGACGGGATCTGGTCGCCGCCGCGCGTCAGCGCGCGCAGTCGCCGCTGACCACTTTGCGACACTATGCGGTCACCAGCCCCGGCAAGCTCATCCTGATCCTGGTGATCCTGGCCCTCGCCTGTCTGACCGCCGGACTGTACGCATCCAACACCTTGGAGAAGCGCACCCAGACGCTGCAGGAGATGATCGACCGCACCGAGCCGCTCGCGGAGGCCTCGCAGGTCCTCTACAGCTCGCTGTCGATCGCCGACGCCGCAGCGAACTCGGCGTTCATCTCGGGCGGGCTGGAATCCCCCGAACTCCGCACGCGCTACTCCGATGCGCTGGCCACGGCGTCGTCGTCGTTGATAACGGCCGCAGGCACCACCCACGACCTCGCCGATTCCGAGAGCGCCACCGTCCAGCGGGAGTCCAACACGGACCTGAGGACCCTGGCCATCAACATCCCGGCATACAGCGGACTCATCGAGACCGCGCGTACCAACAACCGGCTCGGCAACCCGGTGGGCTCCTCCTATCTGGGGCAGGCCTCGACGATGATGCAGGACAAGATCCTGCCCGCCGCGCAGCGACTCTACGAACGCCGCTCCCGGTCGATTGCCGATCCGCAGAGCACACTGACCGTCCCGCCGTGGGGTGTGTACGCCGCGCTCATCGTGCTCATCGTCGGACTCGTCGCGACCAGCCGCTACCTCCAGAGACGGACCCGTCGCCGATTCAACATCGGGGTACTCGCCGCCCTCATCGCGGTGATCGTGGGCACGGTCTGGTTGTTGGCGTCGGGTCTCATGTCGGTCGCCGCGACCAACAACGCGCGCATCGACGGCGCCGATCCCCTGCGCGACCTCACGTCGGCACGCATCATGACCCAGCAGGCCAGATCCGCGGAAACCCTGTCGCTGGTGCGACGTGGCGATCAGGACGATCTGGACCGCACCTTCACCGACGCGACCACGAACATCGGGCGCACCCTCGACCAGTTGGGCAAGGATCGCGACGACTCGAGCGCGGTATCGGCGGGGCAGCTCTACAACGCCAACTACGTCCTGGCCCGTTGGAAGGAACTCGACGCGCAGGTCCGCTCGCAGATGAGTTCAGGCAATTTCGCCCGCGCCCGCGTGATGACCGTGGGCGACGGACCCAATTCGACGGCCCAGGCCTACGGCGATCTGGATCGGGCGCTGGTCGACACGATCACCACCACGCGGCTCTCCTTCCGCGACGACATCAACACCGCACAGCGGGTGCTCGGATACACCGGCACCGGCATCCTGCTGCTGACCCTGTTCGCCGGAGTCGCCGTGATCGTCGGACTCATCCCACGTATCCGGGAGTACCGATGACGTGCCGGGGCGCACCCGCGAACCGCCACGCCGACGCGATCGGCAGATATCGCGTGCGATGGGTGCGGGCCGTGGTGGTCGTGTTGTTCGTCTGCGTCGCCGCCACCGGCTGTGTGCGCTTTCCGGCGCCTCCGTCGCCGCCACCGGTCGCCTTCGGTGTGCAACCGACTCCGCCCGGCGCGGAGACCGATGCCGCCCGCGAGCCCGCACCGAACTCCGAGACCTGCGATGCGACGGCCAGCCTGCGGCCCGGTCCGATGCCGGTACCGGCGCAGATGCCCCAGCGCACCACCATGGCCGACATCCTCGGTCGTGGACGCCTGATCGTCGGACTCGACATCGGGAGCAACCTTTTCAGTTTCCGCGATCCGCTCACCGGTGACGTGCAGGGATTCGACGTCGACATCGCCCGGGCGATTGCCCAGGCGATCTTCGACGATCCCAACACGATCGAGTACCGCGTGCTGAGCTCCGCAGAGCGCACCCAGGCCCTCATCGACCACAGCGTCGACGTGGTGGTGAAAACCATGAGCATCACCTGTGACCGGGTCGACGACGTCGCGTTCTCCAGCCCGTACTACATTGCCTCCCAACGCATTCTGTCCACCCGGACGTCCGGCATCGACGGTCCGGCCGCGCTGGCGGGCAAACGGGTCTGCTCCGCGCGCGGGGCCACCTCGATCGGCCGTATCCAGGCAATCCAGCCCCGAGCCAGGATGGTCACAACCACGACCTGGGCGGACTGCCTGGTGATGATGCAGCAGGGTCAGGTGGACGCGACCACGACCGACGACGCCATCCTCGCCGGTCTCGCCGAACAGGACCCGTGGGTGCAACTGGTCGGCCCGAGCCTCGGCGAGGAGTACTACGGCGTCGGCATCCCCAAAGGCCAGGACGACATGGTGCGCTTCGTCAACGGTGTGTTGAACGAACTGCGCGTCAGCGGTCGCTGGCAGCAGATGTACGATCACTGGCTGTCCATCCTGGGTCCGGGCAACGGACCGCCTCAACCCGTGTACCGCGACTGACCCGACGAGTGACTGCGAGATGAGCGAGCACCAGAAGCGCACCTACACAGCAACTCCCGCCGACGAGGCGGGAGAGGTCGACCTGGGCACGCAGGCGGTCGGTCGCGACGAGCTGCTCGACGACGATCTCGACGTGGGGACCCAGGCCGCGAGCCGCGACGAGCTCGACGTCGGCACGGTGGCCGCCTCTCGCGACGACCTCGATGTCGGGACCCAGGCCGCCGACCTCGCCGACCTCGACGTCGGCACGCAGGCGGCGGCGCCGGACTCGGGCAACACCCCGACCGATCGGGTCTCCGGACCGTCGAGACCGACCATGCCCGACGAGGGGATCGCGGCGTTCGGTTCGTCCCGGCGCCTCATCCCCCGCAACCGGTCGATGGTGCACGACCGCCGGCTCGGCAGCGGTCTCGTCGAACTGCCCAAGATCACCGACATCGAGCCCGCCGACGCGGTGCTCACCCATCCGGTCATCGCCGAACGCAAACGATTCTGCTGGCGGTGCGGAAAGCCGGTGGGGCGCAGTGCAGGACCGGGCAAGGGCGACCTCACCGGGGAGTGCCCGCATTGCGGTTCGCGCTATTCCTTCGTCCCGGGACTCGCCCGCGGAACCCTGGTTGCCGACCAGTACGAGATCACCGGCGCGATCGCGCACGGTGGACTCGGCTGGATCTACCTCGCCGTCGACCGCAACGTCTCGGACCGACCGGTGGTCCTCAAGGGCCTGTTGAACTCATCGGATTCCGAGGCCCAGGCGGTGGCCGTCGCCGAACGGCAGTTCCTGGCGTCGGTGAACCACCCCGGCATCGTCAAGATCTACAACTTCGTCGAGCATGTGAACGAGTACGGGGATCGCTTCGGCTACATCGTGATGGAGTACATCGGCGGCCAGACGCTCAAGCAGATGACCACCGACGAGGGCAGTTCCCGGAGCATCAGCGCATCGCAGCGCCGCTTCAGCGGGCCGACGAGCGGGCCGACGGACACCGACCACGTCGCCGAGGTGTCGCCCGGCGGCGAGAATGACGACGACCACCTGCTGCCCGTCGAGATCGCCATGGCCTACATGCTGGAAGTCCTGCCCGCCGTGGGATATCTGCATTCGGTCGGACTGGTCTACAACGACGTCAAGCCGGAGAACATCATGGTCGGCAGCGACGAGGTGAAACTCATCGACCTGGGCGCGGTCTCCCCCATCAACGGCTATGGCCACCTCTACGGCACACCCGGGTTCCAGGCACCCGAGATCGTCAAGACCGGCCCACAGATCGCCACCGACATCTACAGCATCGGCCGCACCCTGGCCGCCCTCACGCTTGACCTGCCCAAGGCCGACGGCCGCTACCTCGACGGTCTGCCGTCACCGGAGGACAGCGCGGTGCTGGCCGACAACCCGTCGTATTATCTTCTGCTGCAACGGGCCACGGCCACCGATCCGGCCGAGCGCTTCGCCTCGACGGATGAGATGACCACGCAGGTCCTCAACGTCCTCCGCGAGATCGTCGCAGTGCACACCGGCGTCCCCCGCCCGTCCCTCTCGACGGTGTTCACCCCGCAGCGATCCACTTTCGGCACCGACCTGATGCTGGCGCCCGTCGACGGTTTCTTCGATCCCGATCAGGCCGCGTTCTACGATCCCGTCGACATCGCACGTGCCCTTCCACTACCACTGGTGAATCCGCTCGATCCTGCTGCCGGACTGCTGACCTCGGCCGCGCTGTCGGATCCGCGCCAGACTCTCGACTCGATCCATGCGGCACGCGCCGACGGCTTCACCTCACTCCTTGGCAGGCCGACCGAGAATCCTCATCCGTCACTGGAGATCGACCTCGCCGAGGCGCGCGCCCATCTCGAGCTCGACGACGTCGACACCGCACTCGAGTTGCTGCGTGATGTCTCGGCACACCACGGCGATTCGTGGCGCATGCAGTGGTACATGGCGATCTGTGCGCTGATGAACGACGAGCCCGAGCTGGCCTACGAACGATTCAGCGATGTACTGCAGGCGATGCCCGGCGAGGTGGCACCCAAGCTCGCCGTCGCGGGGACGGCCGAACTCATCGGACGATGGTTCTCCGACGAGAACTCGTCGTCGGACCAGCACGGCAGGCGAATCACCGAGTTGTTCGACATCGCCGCGCACCACTACCACGACCTGTGGCTGACCGATCACGCGATCGTCACCGCTGCATTCGGTCTCGCCCGCCTGGCGGTCGCCGCGGGCAAGGTGGACGAGGCGATCGAGCCCCTGGACGAGGTACCTCCGACGAGCAGGCATTTCAACACCGCCCGCGCAACAGCGGTACTCGCGCTGGTCCACGGAAGGCCGATGAGTACCATCACCCGCGAACACATCGTCGAGGCGGCCCGACGGGTCGGGGTGATGCCCGACAGCGAGCCCCGCAAACAGCGCCTGCTGCTCATCGTGCTCGGCACCGCACTCGGCTGGGTCCACGAGAACCCGGACATGGACCCGGACCTGCAGCCGACCGTGCTGCTCGGGTACCCGTTCACCGAGCCGGGATTGCGCGCCGGTACCGAACGCTGCCTACGCGGGCTGGCGAGGCAGACGCGTGTCAACCGGGATCATCGGTTCATGCTGATCGATCTGGCGAATTACGTACGGCCCGACACGCTTTTCTGATCGGCAGACGGGTGGTCGGGACTAGAGCTGCGCGACGACCTCCGCCGACTGCCGCGCGATCGCCAGCTCCTCGTTGGTCGGCACCACGAGCACGTCAATCGTGCTCTCGTCGGCGGAGATCCGGCGGGCATACCTGCCACGCAGCGCGTTTCGCTCATCATCGATGACGATGCCGTAGTTCTGGAGATTCGCCAGCGCGTCCGCCCGCACGCCCGCGGCGTTCTCCCCAACCCCCGCCGTGAACGTGATCGCGTCGACCCGGCCGAGTTCGATCATGTAGGCGCCGATGTAGCGGCGCAGCCGGTGGATGTAGACATCGTAGGCCTTGCGTGCCCCGGCATCGCCTGCCTCGATCTTCTCCGTGATCGTCCGGAAGTCGTTCTCACCGCACAGTCCTTTGAGCCCCGACTGCTTGTTCAACAACGTATCGATCTGGTCCACACCGAGTTTCGCCACCCGGTTCAGATGCATCACGATGCCGGGATCGATGTCACCACTGCGGGTGCCCATCACGAGCCCCTCCAACGGGGTCATACCCATCGAGGTGTCGACGGGCCTGCCGCCGGCGATGGCCGAAGCCGAGGCGCCGTTGCCGAGGTGGAGCACGATCTGGTTGACCTCGCCGACCGGGCGCCCGAGGAACTCCGCGACCTGACCGGACACGAACTCGTGACTGGTGCCGTGAAAACCGTAGCGGCGGATGGCATGCATGCTGGCGACGCCGCGGTCGATCGCGTAGGTGGCCGCGGCATCGGGCAGCGAGTGGAAGAACGCGGTGTCGAACACGGCCACCGAGGGGACCTCGGGAAGCAACGCCCGCACCGCCTCGATGCCGATCAGATTCGCCGGATTGTGCAGCGGCGCAAGGGTCGAGATCCGACGGATCTCCGAGATCACCTCGGTGGTGACCAGGGTCGGCTGATGAAAGATCCGTCCGCCGTGGACGACGCGATGACCGACGGCACGCAGGCCGACCGTGGCGAGATCCGTTCCGCGGTCGGCGAAGAATGCCATCGCCGACTCCACCGCCGCCCGATGGTCGGGCAACGCCCGCACCTCGGTCACCGATTCGCCGCCCTGTTCGTGGGTGATCGACGAGTCGTGCTCACCGATCCGCTCCGCGATGCCGTCCGCCAGCACGTCTTCGGTATCCGGATGCAGCAGTTGGTATTTGAGTGACGACGAGCCGGCGTTGAGAGCCAGCACCGCACCTTCGGCAGACTTCGGATCACTCATCGTTGCTCCCGGGCGTCGGCGTCTGTTGGGCCTGGATGGCGGTGATCGCGACCGTGTTGACGATGTCGGAGACCAGCGCACCCCGCGACAGATCGTTGATCGGTTTGTTGAGTCCCTGCAGGACCGGTCCGATCGCGATCGCGTTCGCGCTGCGCTGCACGGCCTTGTAGGTGTTGTTGCCGGTGTTGAGGTCGGGAAAGATCAGCACCGTCGCCTTGCCGGCCACCGGCGAATCCGGCATCTTGGTGGCAGCGACGCTCGGCTCGACGGCCGCGTCGTACTGAATCGGCCCTTCCACCAAGATCTCCGGCGACCGTTCACGAACCAGATCGGTGGCGACGCGCACCTTGTCGACGTCGGCGCCGGAGCCGGACTGCCCCGTCGAATAGGACAGCATCGCCACCCGGGCGTCGATGCCGAACTGCTCGGCGGTCTGCGCGGACGAGATCGCGATGTCGGCCAACTGCTCGGCGGTGGGGTCGGGGACCACGGCACAGTCGCCGTAGGCCAGCACCTGATCGGCGAGACACATGAAGAAGACGCTCGACACCGTCGATACCCCGGGGCTGGTCTTGATGATCTCGAAGGACGGGCGGATGGTGTGCGCGGTGGTGTGCACCGCACCGGAGACCATCCCGTCGGCGAGTCCGGTGTGCACCATCATGGTGCCGAAATACGAGACGTCGCGCATGGTCTCGACGGCACGCTCGAGGTCCATCCCCTTGTGCTTGCGCAGGTCGGTGTAGATCGCGGCGAACTCGTCGAGCCGATCGGAGCTCGCCGGGTCGATCACGTCCACGCCCTCGATGTCGAGCGCGAGTTCCTGTGCGCGCGTGCGCACGACGTCCTCGTCACCGAGCAGTGTGAGGCGCGCGACCCCGCGGCGCAGCAGTCTGCCTGCCGCCCGCAGGATACGATCCTCCTCCCCCTCCGGGAGCACGATGTGTTTGCGCTCCGCGCGGGCCTGCGCCACCAGGCTGTATTCGAACATCTGCGGGGTGACCACCGACGGAGAACGGACGTCGAGGACCTTCATCACCGCCTCGGGTGCGATGTGTTCTTCCATCAATGCGAGCGCGGCCTCGATCTTGCGTGCCGACCCGACCGCGACCCGACCGCGGGTGTGGGCCGCGGTTCGGGCCGTCTCGTAGGTACCCTGCTCGCACGAGATGATCGGCAACGTCGGCCTCAGTCCGCTCACCAGTGCCTGGATCATCGGATGCGGGCGCAGTCCACCATTGAGGATGATTCCTGACAGCCGGGGAAAACCCTGCGCGGTATTGGCATTGACCAACGCGAGCAGCACGTCGGAGCGATCGGCCGGGGTGATGACCACCGTCCCGTCGGTCAGACGCTCGAGGATGTGCTCGACCGTCATACCGCCGACCATGACCTTGAGTGCCTCCCGCTCGAGGAGTTCCTCGTCGCCGCTGTACATCTCGGCGCCGAGCGCATCCTTCAGCTCGGCCATGGTCGGCGCGAACAGGACCGGGGCCTCCGGCAGACACCAGGTCGGCGTGCCCGTCTTCTCCACCTCCTTGCCGATCACCACCATCAACTCGGGCTCACACCGGTTGACGACGATGGCGGCCGTGGTGGCGTGCACTGCCGAGATCTCGGTGAGGAGCAGATCCGCGAGTCCATGGAGTTCGGTCGCGCTCCGCCCGGTTGCCTTGATGGCCAGGATGATCGGCGCCGACAGGTTGGCCGCGATGCGCGCATTGAAACTCAGCTCGGAAGGGTTGCCGACGTCGGTGTAGTCCGACCCGATCACCAGGACCGTGTCACAGCGGGCCTCGACGGCGTGGAAGCGCGCGACGATCTCACCGATGGCGGCTTCCGGATCCGCGTGAACCTGTTCGTAGGTCACGCCGATGCAGTCCTCGTACGGCAGATCGACCGAGGCATGGTCGATCAGGAGGTCGAGGATGTAATCGCGTTCGCCCGCGGCAGCCCGCGAGATGGGGCGGAAGACCCCGACGCGCCCGCCGGTCGCCGACAGCAGGGCCAGCAGGCCCAGTGCGATCGTGGACTTGCCCGTGTCGCCCTCCGCGGACGCGATGTAGATGCTGTTCGACGTGCCGGTGTCTGCACCCATGTCCGCCAGCCTATCGGCCGCCGGCGATTCAGAGCAGGATGCCGGGATTGCAGACACCCTCCGGATCGAGCGTCTGCTTGACCGCACGCAGTGCCGCGAGCGCGAGCTCACCGATCTCGTCGTGGTAGGCCGCACGATGGTTGCGGCCCACCGCGTGATGGTGAGTGATGCTCGCACCGGTGGTCCGGATCGCATCGTTGGCCGCGATCTTCGCCGCCGACCACTGGGCGATGGGATCGTCGGCCTGCGGGCAGACCACCGTGAAGTACAGCGATGCCCCGGCCGGATAGACGTGGCTGATGTGGCACATCACCAGCGGCGGTGTCCCCGCCTCGGTGAGGGTGTCGGTCAGCGCGGCGGTGACGGCGGCCTTGAGGTCGGTCAGTCGCGACCAGTAGGTGACGGTCTCGAGGGTCTCCACCAGGACGCCTGCGTCGAGGAGCGGATCGCGCAGGTAGGGGGCCCGGAAGCGGCCGGTGCGCCACGCCTCCCCGGGGCCGGTGCCCAGGGCCAGGCCGCCGGCCTGTGCAAGCACCCGTCCGGTCGTGGTTCGCCGAGCCTCCACCTCTTCCCGGTGCCCCTCGTATCCGACCACCACCAGGCAGCCACCCTGAGCAGTCGCATCGTCATCGGCGCCCGCACCATCCGGGTCGGCGAGGTTGATCGCGGTCTCCGTCTCGTCGGACAGCCGAAGCACGGTGGGCATCGGCCCGTCCTGTGCGAGCGCGCGCAAGGCGTCGGAGCCCGAGTCGAAGTCGTCGAACCGCCAACCCTCGAACACCCGGTGTTCGGGAGCGGGCCGGACGCGCACGGTGACCTCGGTGATGATGCCGAACGCCCCCTCGGAGCCGAGGAAGAGCTGGCGCAGATCAGGACCGGCGGCCGATCTGGGGGCTGTGCCGACCGTCACGGTCCCGCGTGGTGTGGCCAGCGTCAGCCCCTCGACGATCTCGTCGAATCGGCCGTATCCGGCCGAGGACTGACCGGCCGACCGGGTCGCCGCGTAGCCACCGATCCCGGCACCGGCGTAGGACTGCGGAAAGTGACCGAGCGTGTATCCCTTGGCGCGCAACAACTCCTCCGCACGGACCCCGCGCAGCCCAGCCTGCAGCGTCGCGGTGCGAGAGATCTCGTCGATCTCGACCAGACCGTCGAGCCGGGTGAGATCCACACTGACGACGCCGGCGAACCCGGTGCGATCCGGTGCGAGTCCACCGACCACCGATGTGCCGCCGGTGAACGGCACCACCGCGACGTGATGGACCGCGCAGATCTCGAGGATGCGGAGTACGTCGTCGTGCGATCCCGGGCTGACGACGAGATCGGGCGCATCGCCGGCGTCGCCACTGCGCAGCGCCAGGATGTCGGGAGTCGAGTAGCCACGGGTGTGGTCGATGCGGGCCCGGTGATCGTCGGTCACACGGTGGACGCCGAGGGCCTCCACGAGAGCCGAGCGGGCTGCCGCCGGGATCACCGGCTCGGCGAGCACGACGTCGTCGGGCGCCACTCCCCGCTGCTGGTCTTCCCCCTGCTCGCTGCCCTCGGCGCCGACCAGGGCCGCCGCGGCCGTAGGCAATTCGCCAGGCGTCTCCGGGTCACCCCACCGTGGCCTGCGCAGATGCACGACCGGCAGGGCGGTCTCGTCGGTACGTGGTGAATCGGCGTGGATCTTCATGGCGGCCGCCCTCCTCGGGATCGTTACACATTCACCCTAACTGTCACTGGGCGGTGACTGGCACTGCACTGATGGCAGGCCGCCGGCCGACTCACCTGACGATCGCACGCACGACGAGGGCCGCGATCTCCTCATCGGACAGAGCACTGTCCGGGATGAGCATCAACGAATAGATGGTGCGCACGAGGAACTCGGCCGCTCCCGCAGGGTTCGGGTACAGCTGATCGCCGATCTCCGGTTGGAGGTCGGGGAGGGTTTCCGCGACGATCTGGTGGATCAGGGTCGGCCCACCCGCGTCCTTCGTGGCCACCAGGGCGCGCACGATCTCTTCGGGCTCGTTGCGCAGCACATACTGCAGCGCTTCGTGTTCGCGGATGTAGGGCAGCACGTTGAGGATCTGCGCCCGCACCTTGCCGGCCGCATCGGGTTCGGCGCCGGCCCAGTCACGCAACTTGACGCGCAGGGTGGCCACCTCACGCTCGACGATCGCCGCGATGAGGGCGTCCTTGCCGCCGAACATCCGGTAGGCGGTTGCCCGTGCCACGCCTGCCTGTCGGGCCACCGACGTCAGGCTCAGCGCCTTGGCACCGAAGCGTGACACCACGGCCACCCCGACGTCCACCATCCGGTCACGATCCATGGCTGTCAACGGTATCCGACGTACGGAGCAGGCACGGCCTGCCGCACGCCCCGATCAGCCGGCCGGCGGAGGCGTGGTGGTGGTGGTGGTCGGAGTGGTGGTGGTCGGCGTGTGCGGACGGGGCAGGAGGGGACGGGGCAGGACAGGACGCGACCGGGTGACGGTCGGGATCCGCTTCGACGTCGCCGTGGGCGTCACGGTCGATCGGGGACGTACCGACGGTCGCGGTCGTGTGGAGGTCGACCGCTTGGGTATCGCGCGATCGGGTGAGGCGAAGGTCGCGGTGACGACGGCGCGACGCGCGACCTCTCTGCCGACGGGCACCGCGCTCTGGCAGTCCACCACATAGGACTGTGCACCCGGCACCGCCGACGTTGCGCTCAGCACGCCGCGCTGTCCCGGCCCCAGTGTGGTGGCGGCGGTGGGTGGTTGCGGCCCGACGCGACCCAGCGTGCAGATCACCGGCACCGGACGAATCCCGTTGTTGCGCAAGTCGACATGCACCGTGCGGTCGGATACACGGACGCCACAGTCGGGTGCGGGCCCGGAGCCCTGGAACGGTCCGCACGAGGACCTGGTGACGGTTGGAGCGGCCGACGAGGGCGACGGGTCCACGATGAGCATGGTGAGGCCACCACCCGCGGCGACGAGTCCGCCTGCGGTGATCAGCACGACAAGTTTTCGCATACGTTCGCTCCTCGACGACGTGGGTCAACACTAGCCCGTTCGGGCAGGTGCCTGCACCTCGTCGTCGGAGGTCCGCGGCCGAAAACGCACCAGTCCCCGACCGATGGCCACCCCGGCCAGACACAGGACGCCCCCGACGATCCGGATGGCGGGCGGGAGTTCGCCGAGGAACCACCACGACATCAGGATCACGATCGCCGGCACCGCGAGTGTCGTTGCCGCGAGCCTGCCCGCGTCGGTGCGCGCCAGCGCGTAGGCCCAGGTGGTGAAGGCGATCGCGGTCGGCCCGACGCCGAGGTAGATGATCGCCCCGACCTGCCCGGGATCGGCCGCGGCCAGCTCGCGCATCGCGGTCGGGGCGAAGGGCAGCGTGGCGACCAGGCCGGCCACCGCACCCAGCCAGGTGGCGGTCACGGCGTCGACGGCGCGCAGGGCCACCTTCTGCAACAGGACGCCTGCGGCGTAGAGGACGGCGGTGACGACCCCCAACGCCAGTCCGAGCCAGTCGGCATGGGCACCGTCGCCGCCGACGGTGATCAGCACGACCCCGCTGAACGAGATGACGATCCCGATCACCAACGTCCGCGAGAACCCCTCCCCGAGGAAGAATCCGGCGTACACGGCGACGATGATCGGCGCGAGGTTGACGAGAAGGGCCGCGGTGCCTGCGTCGAGGTGTTGCTCGGCCCAGTTCAGCACCACGCTGTAGGCGCCGAACCACGCGACACCGTAGGCGATGACGAGCCGTAGGGCCCGGCCGCGTGGCCATCGGGGTCCGGTCCGGGCCCGACTCGCAGGCCGACGCCGCGCGACGACGAGTACGACCGTCAGCGCCACGACACCGAACAGCAGACGTAAGAACGCCATCGAGCCAGGCGAGAAGGCCGGCCCGAGGTCGCGGATCACCACGAAGGCCGATGCCCACAGCACCACTGTGACGGTTGCGGCGATTGCCGATCGATGAATCGGATCGGAGGTGCGCGTCAGCATGAAGACCAGCATCGCCGGATGAAGTAATTAGCACAAGCGACTATTCGTTGTGGACAGTTAAGCGCTGCTGTAGCTTCTACCCATGGTCGATCCTCACCGTCTCCGCGTCTTCCGGGCCGTCGTCGCCGAGGGGTCGATCGGCGGCGCGGCCCGGGCACTGGGGTACACGTCGTCTGCGGTGAGCCAGCACATCTCGGCATTGCAGCGCGAGACCGGCCTGGCACTGGTGGAACGCGATGGTCGCGGGGTGCTGCCGACGCAAGACGGGCTGATCCTCGCCGAGGAATCCGCAGCCGTGTTCGACCACCTCGCACGACTCGACGGAATCGTCGGTGACCTCCGTCAGGGGCGGGCGGGGCGCCTCTCGGTGAGCTACTTCGCGTCGGCGGGGACCACGTGGATTCCCCCGATCGTCGCCACCATCACCCGGGAGTTCCCCGACATCCGACTCGACCTGCGTCTCGTCGAACTCGCGGAGGACTCCCCGCCCGGACCCGACGTCGAGGTGTATGTGGACGGCGCGGCGAGCTCGACGTTGGGCGGCTACGAGTGTGAGCACCTCGTCACCGAGCCGTACTACGCTGTGGTGCACTCGGATTCGCCACTCGCCGCCGCCGGCCGGGTCACCCTCGGCGAGCTCGCCACGCGGTCGTGGGTGGACAACGACATCGCCCGCGGGCCGTGCCGGCAGGCGCTGCTCGATGCATGCACCGCCATCGGCTTCACCCCCGACTTCGGCGTGCAGACGCAGGACTATCCGACCGCGATCCGTTTCGTCGCGGCGGGCGTCGGGCTCACAGTCGTGCCGGAGCTCGCCCTCGTCGGATTGCCTGACGAGGTGGTCGCGCTGCCGATCGAAGACCCCACCCCGACCCGCGCGATCTGGATGCGGCGTCATCATCGGGTCGCGGGTAGTCAGGCGGCCGACCGCGTCGTCGGACTGCTGCGGTCGGCCGTCTGAGCCCGCTCAGGCCGACAGTTTGCGCAGTCGGGGCGCGAGGTCCTTCTCGAAGTTCTCCAGGAAGCGGCGCTGATCGTGGCCGGGCGCATGGAACACCAGGTGGTTGAGGCCGCAATCGGTGTAGAACTTCACCTTCTCCACCGCCTCGTCGGGATCGGACGCAACGATCCAGCGTTTGGCGACCTGCTCGATGGGCAGTTCGTCGGCCAGTCGTTCCATCTCGGTTGACGAATTGACGCTGTGCTTCTGCTCTGCGGTCAGCGACAGCGGCGCCCAGAACCGGGTGTTCTCCAGCGCCAGTTCGGGATTCGGATCATAGGAGATCTTGATCTCGATCATCCGGTCGATGGCGTCGAAGTCGCGTTCGGCCTTCTCGGCACCCTCCTTGACCGCCGGGATCAGCTTCTCCTGATAGAGATCGGCGCCCTTGCCCGAGGTGCAGATGAAACCGTCCCCGGCTCGTCCGGCGTACCGCGCCACCACCGGACCACCCGCGGCGACGTAGACCGGGATCGGCTTCTCGGGCACGTCGTACATGTACGCGCCCTGCGTCTTGTAGTACTCGCCGTCGAAGTCGACCTCCTCGCCGGTCCACAGTTCGCGCATGAGCTTGATCGACTCACGCAGCCGGGCGAAGCGCTCCTTGAACTCTGGCCATTCGCCCTGGAAGCCGGTCGCGTATTCGTTGAGGGCCTCCCCCGTGCCGACGCCCAGCATGATGCGTCCCGGATACAGGCAGCCCATCGAGGCGAAGGCCTGCGCGATCACCGCCGGGTTGTAGCGGAACGTCGGGGTCATCACCGACGTCCCGATCTGCACCCGCTTGGTCCGCTCCCCCACCGCCGCCATCCAGGCCAGCGAGAACGGGGCGTGCCCGCCGTTGTGCCGCCACGGCTGGAAATGATCGCTCACCGCGACCGAGTCCATGCCGTGCTCCTCGGCGGCCACCGCGATCTCCACCAGCTCACGCGGATCGAACTGCTCCGCCGACGCCTTGAAACCGAGCTTGAGTTCTGCTGCCACGTGTTACCTCGCTCCTGACGGCCGCGGCTTGTCGAGCGCGCGGACTCCTCACCGATCGATCACTCTGTTCCAACGTACTCAGCGCGGTGGGTCGCGCTGCCACCGGTCGTGTGAGCATCGATTGGACTTCAAGTGAACTTGAGGTTCTACTGTGGTCGTCATGAGCATGGAATCGGTGGGCTGGGACACCATGTACAAATCGATGAACGCGCCGGAGGCACGGAACCTGCGGGGCGAGCGGGGCACCACGCTGCGACGCATCGCCAGGTTCGCGAGGCCCCATCGGCGCCGGATCGCGGTATTCCTCGGACTGTCGGTGCTGACCGCATTGTTGACGGTGGTGACGCCACTGCTGGCCGGACGGGTGGTCAACCTCATCACCGGCGGCGGCAGCGGTGGTGCGATCGCGGGACTCGCATTGGTCATCGCGCTCATCGCCGTCATCGAGGCGGCGGCGGGCATCGGGACGCGCTGGTTCTCCGCCAACATCGGCGAAGGGCTGATCCTCGATCTGCGCCGCTCCGTGTTCGACCACGTGCAGAAGATGCCGGTCGCGTTCTTCACCCGAACGCGGACCGGCGCACTGGTGAGCCGTCTCAACAACGACGTGATCGGAGCGCAGCGGGCATTCAGCGACACGCTGTCCGGCGTGGTGTCGAATGCGGTGACACTGGTCCTGACGCTGGGCGTGATGATCGCGATCAGCTGGCAGGTGACACTGCTCGCCCTGGTACTGCTACCGGTGTTCGTGATCCCGGCGCGCCGGATGGGCAAGCGGATGGCGTCCCTCTCCCGCGAGGCCGCGGAGTACAACGCGCGGATGTCGACGCAGATGACCGAGCGGTTCTCGGCACCGGGCGCCACCCTGGTCAAGCTCTTCGGTCGCCCCGACATCGAATCGACCGAGTTCGCCGACCGCGCGGATCGCGTGCGCGACATCGGGGTTCGCCGTGCGATGCTGCAGGCCTACTTCATGACGGCTCTCACGCTCGTGTCGGCCCTCGCGCTGGCGCTCGTCTACGGGCTCGGCGGGTGGCTCGCGGTCGGCGGTCACCTGTCCGCCGGTGCCGTCGTCTCGCTGGCCCTCCTGCTCACGCGGATGTACGCGCCACTGACCGCGCTGGCCAACGCGCGCCTCGAGATCATGAGTGCCCTGGTCAGTTTCGAGCGTGTCTTCGAGGTGCTCGACCTCGAACCACTGATCGCCGACAAGCCGGATGCGCGGCCCGTTCCGAACGGCCCGGTCACCGTCCGCTTCGACGACGTGTCCTTCGCCTACCCATCTGCGGACAAGGTGTCGCTGGCATCGCTGGAAGAGGTTGCGCAACTGGACAACCGGGGCGGTTCGACGGTCCTGCACAACATCGACCTCGAGGTCCCGGCCGGGACGATGACGGCGCTCGTCGGCAGTTCGGGTGCCGGCAAGTCGACCATCGCCAACCTGGCCACCCGCCTCTACGACGTCGACGCAGGCGCCATCGCGCTGAACGGTGTCGATCTCCGTGATCTCCAGAGCGCCTCGGTCCATCGGACAGTCGGACTCGTGACGCAGGACGGACATCTGTTCCACGACACGGTGCGGGCCAACCTGGCGCTCGCCGATCCAGCGGCATCCGAGGAACGGATCTGGGACGCGCTGCGACGGGCGCGTCTCGACGATCTGGTCGCGTCACTGCCGGACGGCCTCGAGACCGTCGTCGGGGAGCGGGGATATCGGCTGTCCGGCGGCGAACGGCAGCGTCTGACCATCGCCCGGCTCCTGCTGGCCCAGCCGTCGGTGGTGATCCTCGACGAGGCGACCGCCCATCTCGACTCGACGTCGGAAGCAGCTGTGCAGGAAGCACTCTCCGAGGCGTTGGTCGGGCGTACGTCCCTCGTCATCGCGCATCGGCTGTCGACCATCCGCGCCGCCGACGAGATCGCCGTCCTGGAGCACGGCCGGATCGTCGAACGCGGCGACCACGCGACCCTGCTTGCGCGCAACGGTCGCTACGCCGAGCTCTACCGCACGCAGTTCGCCGAAAAGCCCCAACTGAACGTCTGTGACGAGGAATTGACGGCCTGATCGCCGAGAACTCTTCAGGGCAGAACTTTTCAGGACAGAACCCTTCAGGGCCGGGCGGCCCATTCGTGCCACACCAGGTCACGAACCACGATGACCGGGCCGTCCGGTCGCCGGGTGCGATATTGCGGATACTTCTCGGAGAGAAGGTCGATCGCGGCTACCCCCGTCGCCGTATCGGCATCGACCACGTCGGCCAGCCCGTCGACGCGGACCCACCACAGCGCGGTCCAGTCGTCTGCGTAGTGATCCACGAGCAGCGAGACCGCGGGATTCGCGGTGATGTTCGCGAGCCTGCGCAGACGGCGGGTCCGTTTCGGCTTGTGGTCGACGCACGAGTAGACGACATCGGCGTCGGGAGCGAGCGCGAAGACGATGGGTACCAGATGCGGCGCGGTCCCTGTTGCCCCTGACCCTGATGTATCAGCCCCGGTTCCCTCGGCCGCCTCACCCACGGTGGCCAGCCGGGCCACCCGGGCCGCGCCGAACCGTTCCCGAGCGGAGCTCACCGAACGTTCAGTCGTCGGGATCGGTGGCGTTCGGCCGCGCGGGCGGTGTCAGCTTGCGGCGGCGGAACTGCAAGTAGATCAAGCCGATGTTGACCACCACGATCGCAATCCCGATCACCACCCACAGCCAGCGACCTTCACGCCACCAGTTCACGGTCAGCAGAGCCACGCAGACCATCAGGATCACCGAGCCGACGATGGTCATCCCGCGGGAGAAGCCCAGGGCCCCTCGTTGGAAGTCATTGTTGATCATCGCAGCTCACTCACGTCAGGTCTGAATCAGGATCACCACGGCGATCGCCACGGCAATCACCACTATCGCAACGACGAGGAACACCACATGCGACGGCCCCGGCATCTCGCCCCCGTCGCGGAGAACAGCCATCGTGCGGCGCCACCGCCAGGCACCCAACAGGGCGATCGCGCAACCCAGGCCAACCATCACGAGTCCGAGCGCGGCCTCCACCAGCGGATGCGCGATGTCGTCGGAGACATAGACGACGGCGACCCCGGCGGCCATGAAACCCAGGGACGTGCGTACCCAGGCCAGCACCGTGCGTTCGGCGGCCAGCGAGAACCGGGCGTCGATCGCTCCGGGCGTGGCCGGCGGTTCGTCGGACTCGGACTCAGCCGGCCCGTTGGTCCTTTCGGTGGTCAGCGTCCTTGGCCTCTCGGATTGCATGGGCAACGAATGCGGAGATCACCTCGATCGCGTGCACCGTCTCCGGATGACGTGTGGTGAGCACCGGAAACGCATGCACCTGCCAAGAATAGCTGTGGCCGACGGCGTCGACACCCGCGTCGTCGAGCTTCTCGATCAACTCGATCACATCGGCCTCGAGCATCTCGCCCTCGGCGGTGATGATCGCGGTCGGCGGGAATTCCGAGTCGGCGATCGCCGGGATGCGACGAATGCCCGAGAACGGGATCGGCCCACGGCCGAACAGTTGCGCGAGCTGCGCCATCTTGCTCTTCGGGATGTACGCGTCGGAGCGGCTGGAACGATCGGGATTGGTCCCGACGTCGAGGTCGAGCAGCGGCGAGACACCGATGAACGCGGTCGGTCGGGGCAGCCCCTCGCGCGCCGCGGCCTCGACCACCTTCCCGGCGAGAAAACCTCCCGCGGAGTCACCGGCGACGATCACACGCCGATATCCGCGCTCGCCGACGAGTTCGCGGTAGGCCTCCAGCGCATCCGACACCGACGTCCCCACGCCGACCGATGGCAGCTGGCGGTACTCGACGGAGAAGACGGGGAGTTCGCAGGCGCTCGACAGCCGGCTCGCGATCGACCGATGGGTACCGAGTCCGCACACCAGGAAGGCGCCACCGTGCAGGTAGAGGATCGCGGTCTCGGAGTCGCGGCCTGATGGCCCGGACGGCATGATCAGCTCGACCGGCCGGTCCGCGAGGGTCATCTGCTCGCGGACCACACCTCGGGGCTTCGGCCCGACCGCGATCGCGCGGTCGATCAGGAACAGTCCCGCCATTCCCGCCGTGTTGAGCGGCCACAACGACAACGTGGGTCGGAGCAGGGTCCGCGCGCCGATCCAGAGCGGATACGACAGGAGGCTGGGTTTGCGGTGGTGAACTATCGGCATGCTCGTGCCTCCTCGGCCAGTGACGCTGAACATGCGGAGGCGGATGCTCGACACACCGGAACTCGGAACGTGCTGAGATACATCAGTGCGAAAACTACACCCGTCAGCTCGGGTGTGGCCTGCAATTCGCGGGGATTCGCGGGCAACCTCACCGTGCGGAGACACCGAGATGCGCGCCACCGATTGTTCACTCAGGTCACAGACAGCGGTCGTGTCGATCGAGTATATTTCTCGCTTCGTGCCGAAACGATGGTGGTAGCAGTGGTGATCCCGTCCCAGTTCCTGCTGTCTTCGCAGGCCAGCGCACCGCGCACCCTCTGTGATGTCCTGGATCAGACTGCCAGGGACTTCCCCGACGCCGCCGCGATCGACGACGGTGAGCTGTCTCTCACCTACTCCCAGCTCCTCGCGGTCGTGCGACGCGGAGCCGAGCGTCTGTACGCGGCAGGTGTCCGACGAGGCGGGCGTGTCGGGATCCGCATGCCGTCGGGAAGCCGAGATCTGTACGTGACCATCCTGGCCACCCTGTATGCCGGGGCGGCCTATGTCCCTGTCGATGCCGACGATCCGGACGAGCGAGCGGAATTGGTGTTCGGCGAGGCACACGTGGACGCGATCGTCGGTGCGGCCGGAATCCGGGCGCTCGAGGGACCCGCGGACGCCCGAATCGAGCCGTCCCCGCTGGCATCGCGCCCGACGGTGACCGACGACGCCTGGATCATCTTCACCTCGGGTTCCACCGGAACGCCCAAGGGTGTCGCGGTGACCCATCGCAATGCCGCGGCATTCGTGGACGCCGAGGCGCGCATGTTCCTCGTCGACGAGCCACTGGGTCCAGGCGACCGCGTGCTGGCCGGGCTGTCGGTCGCGTTCGACGCGTCCTGCGAGGAGATGTGGCTGGCGTGGCGCCACGGCGCCTGTCTCGTCCCGGCACCGCGATCGTTGGTACGCAGCGGCATGGACCTCGGACCGTGGCTCGTACAGCACGACATCAACGTGGTGTCGACGGTTCCGACGCTCGCGTCGCTGTGGCCGCCGGTCGCCCTGGAAGCGGTGCGGCTGTTGATCTTCGGTGGTGAGGCATGTCCGCCGGAACTGGCCGAACGGCTCGCCGTCGAGGGCCGGGAGGTGTGGAACACGTACGGGCCCACCGAGGCAACCGTCGTCGCGTGCGCGGCACCGCTGGACGGCGCGGGGCCCGTCCGGATCGGGTTGCCGCTCCCGGGTTGGGATCTCGCGGTGGTCGATACCGATGGACAACCCGTCGCCGAGGGGGCCGTCGGTGAACTCGTCATCGGCGGTGTGGGCCTCGCGCGCTATCTCGATGCGGCCAAGGACGCCGAGAAGTACGCTCCCATGCCGACTCTCGGCTGGGACCGCGCCTACCGCAGCGGCGACCTCGTCCGTCTCGATCCGGCAGGCCTCTTGTTCATGGGACGCGCCGACGATCAGGTCAAGGTCGGTGGCCGTCGCATCGAGCTGGGCGAGATCGACAATGCGCTGCAACAACTCCCGGGGGTGAGCGGCGCCGCGGCGGCGGTCCGGAAGTCGGCCGCGGGCAACAGTCTCCTGGTCGGCTATCTGGTGTCCCCGAATCCGGACTTCGATGTCGCCACTGCACATGCCACGCTCGCCGAACAGCTGCCAGCGCCGATGGTCCCGCGGCTCGCACTCGTGCCCGAGTTGCCGACGCGCACCTCGGGCAAGGTCGACCGAAACGCACTCCCGTGGCCGCTGCCCGGCACCGAGTCGCCCGACGACGCCGAGGAACTCAGCGAGACCGAAGAGTGGGTCGCGAAATGCTGGACCGACGTACTCGGCGTGGTGGTGAACAACCCGCAGGCCGACTTCTTCACCGAGGGTGGTGGTTCACTCGCTGCCGCACAGCTGGTCACCGCGCTGCGGACCCGCTACCCCGACATCACCGTCGCCGATCTCTATGACCATCCCCGGCTGGGGTCGCTCGCCGAGATGCTCGACGGGCGCAAACCGTCGACCGTGGTCACGCCGCGAGACGTCACGCCGACCCCGCGCAGCGCCGGTCTCGCGCAGATCGCCCTGTCGGTGCCGCTGACCACCCTGACCGGCCTGCAGTGGGCGACCTGGTTGGGCGTGGTGAACAACATTGCCGTCGAGGTGGTCGACCGCACCGACCGCTATGTCCCGTGGATGGTTCACGTGAACTGGTGGGTGCTGCTGGTCGCCTTCCTGCTGTTCATCACCCCGCCCGGACGCATGGTGATCGCCGCGACCGGTGCCCGGCTACTGCTCGCCGGGGTCGCCCCGGGCAGCTACCCGCGCGGTGGCAGCACCCATCTCCGACTGTGGGTCGCCGAACGGCTGCTCGAGGCGAGCGGCGCGTCGAACCTGTCGGGTGCGCCCTGGATGATCTACCTGGCCCGAGCACTCGGGGCGAAGATCGGACACGGCGTCGACATGCACACCATTCCGCCGGTGACCGGTTTTCTCACCATCGGAGAGGGCGCGTCGGTCGAACCGGAGGTCGACATCACCGGATGGTGGATCGACGGTGATGTCGTGCACATCGGGGAGATCGTCATCAAGCGTGGTGCATCGGTGGGCGCACGGTCGACGCTGTTGCCCGGTGCGGTGATCGGCCGCGACGCCGAGGTCGCGCCCGGGTCGGCGGTCCGCGGCCGGGTCAAGGCCGGCCAACATTGGGCGGGCTCACCCGCGGTAAAGGTCCGCAAGGCCGATCACCCGTGGCCGGATCACCGGCCACCGCGCGGGAGTGCGTGGGTCTCCATCTACGGGGTGTCGTCGCTGCTGCTGGCCGCGATCCCCCTGATCGCGCTCGCGGCCGGACTCGCGGTGATGGGCTCCTGGGCCATCCACGCCGACCGGCTGCACGACGTCGGACTGCGCTGCCTGATCCTGTTGCCGGCGGCGACCGTGACCAGCCTGCTGGTGTTCGCGGTGATCACCGCCGTGCTCGTCCGGCTGCTGTCGATCGGCCTGTCGAAGGGCTATCACCCGGTCCGCTCGCGCGTCGGCTGGCAGGTGTGGATGACCGAGCGTCTCCTCGATGCCGCACGCACCTACCTGTTCCCGCTCTACGCGAGCCTGTTGACGCCGTGGTGGTTCCGGCTCCTCGGTGTCACGGTCGGCGCGGGCACCGAGATCTCCACCGCACTGGTGCTGCCGAAGTTCACCACCATCGGCGACGGCGCGTTCCTCGCCGACGACACCATGGTGGCGTCCTACGAACTCGGCGGCGGCTGGATGCACATCGACGAGGCCAAGATCGGCAAGCGGTCGTTCCTGGGCAACTCGGGGATGACCGGCCCCGGCCGCAAGGTGCCGAAGAACAGTCTCGTCGCGGTGCTCTCGGCCACCCCGGACCGCGCGAAGTCGGGGTCGAGCTGGCTGGGCAGCCCGCCGGTCCGGCTACGGCGCACGGCGGCCTCCACCGACACCTCGCGCACATTCGATCCGTCGAGCCGGCTCAAGGTCGCGCGTGCGGTGGTCGAGACATTGCGCATCATCCCGGTGATGGTGTCGTTCGGCCTCGGACTGTTCATGCTGCTCGGCCTGCAATACGTCGCCCAGCACACTCACTACTGGGTGGCCGCTCTCGTGAGCGGGTTGCTGCTGCTGGTGGCCGGCGCGGCCGCCTGCTGCATCGCGGCTGCGGCGAAGTGGCTGGTCGTCGGACGCATTCGGGTGTCCGAGCACCCACTCTGGAGCTCGTTCGTGTGGCGTAACGAACTCTCCGACGCCTTCGTTGAGACGGTCGCGGCGCCCTGGTTCGCCAACGCCGCCACCGGAACCCCGATCCTCAATCTGTGGCTGCGCATGCTGGGCGCACGCATCGGCAAGGGGGTCTGGTGTGAGACCTACTGGCTGCCCGAAGCCGATCTCGTGACGCTCGGCGACGGCGCGACCGTGCAGCGCGGCTGCGTGGTGCAGACCCATCTCTTCCACGATCGGGTGATGGCCATCGACCGGGTCACCCTGGAAGCGGGCTCGACGTTGGGCCCGCATTGCGTCGCACTGCCGGCGGCAGGCCTCGGCGAGGCCGCCACCGTCGGCCCCGCCTCGCTCGTGATGCGCGGCGACGTGGTCCCGGCCCACACCCGCTGGCAGGGGAATCCGATCGCGCCGTGGAGCGGTTAGGGATCTCGATACGGCGCCTCGCCGCGCTCGGTGCCTACTCGATCAACGGGGACGATCAGTCGACGACGGCAGCCCGGCGACGTCGCCGGAACACATAGTGATCGGCCGCGGCATGACCCGACTGGGCAAACCCGACGGCGAGGAGAGCGGCGATCAGCGCGAGCGGCAGCTCGTACCCACCGTCGGTGCTCCAGAAGCCGTGGTCCCAGTGTGCGTACGCGATCGCACCGATCATGTCAGCGATCAGCAGGATCGACACCAACGGCAGCAGCAGACCCAGGATGAGCAGGATGCCACCGACGAATTCGACCCAGGTCGCGTACTGCGCGGCGAGGTCGGGAGCCGGGATGCCCATCCCGTCGAAGCTCTTCTCCACATTGCTGATTCCGTTGGTGTGGAGCTTCTGCCAGCCGTGCATGATGAAGATGTAGCCGAGAATCAGCCGTGCCAAGAAGAACGTCACACTACGTACGCCGAACATGATCTCCCTTTCGTCCCGACCCAGGCAACCGGACTCTAGTCCGCTTGTGCAGCCAACCTTCTCACGATCGCCACCGCCGCGTGTACCTCGGGTGCGACAGGTAACCTAAGTGTCCGCGACGGCTCACCGCCGACGCGGGACATACGCGCCGCAACTCGCACATCGTGCGGCGCATCCATCCACCGGATCATCTCAGGTGAACGCGTGCCCGGGGTGTGTATCGATCAGGCAGGAGCGTCAGTGCCGGGTAAGTCGAGCAAGGGTCCGCGACAACCCCTCCTCGGCGCTCCACTCGATGCCCTCGACCCCTATCTGCCCGACAACGGCAACCTCGGTTACCGGATCTCGCGCTACGACCTCGAACTCGAGTACAAGGTGTCGCCGAACCGCCTGGCAGGCATCGCGACACTCACCGCGACCTCGTTCATCCACCTGCGTAGGTTCACCCTCGACCTCGCGTCGTCGATGTCGGTGTCGCGTGTGACGATCGACGGGAAGCGCGCGCGCCACAGTCACCGGAATCGGAAACTCACGATCACTCCCGAGTCCCCGATCCCGCCCGGCGGAGCGTTGACCATCGTGATCCGCTACTCCGGATCGCCGCGGCCCATCCGCGGACCATGGGGCGAGGTCGGCTGGGAGGAGCTCACCGACGGTGCTCTGTGCGCCAATCAGCCCAATGGCGCCGGGTCGTGGTTTCCCTGCGACGACCATCCCAACGCCAAGGCGCCGTACCGGTTCTCGATCACCACCGACAGCCCCTACTTCGCGCTCGCCAACGGCGTCCTCGAGTCCAAGCGGAGCCGCGCAGCACAGACCACCTGGGTCTACCAGCAGGTGGAACCGATGGCGACGTATCTCGCATCCGTCCAGATCGGGATGTACAAGAAGAAGACGCTGGCCACCAAGCCCGTTCCGGTCGAGGCAGTTCTGCCGCCGCGACTGATGCGAAACCTCGAGGTCGACTTCGGCCGCCAGATCGAGATGGTCGAGGCATTCGTCGAGATGTTCGGGCCCTACCCGTTTCCCGTCTACACCGTGGTGATCACCGACGACGAGCTCGACATCCCCATCGAGGCGCAGAGCTTCTCGATCTTCGGCGCCAACCACTGCGACGGCAGCCGCCACGCCGAGCGACTGGTCGCACACGAGCTCGCCCATCAGTGGTTCGGGAACTCGGTGACCCTGACGCGATGGCGCGACATCTGGCTGCACGAGGGATTCGCCTGTTATGCCGAGTGGCTCTGGAGTCAGCGGTCCGGCGGCCGGAGTGCCGCCGAGTGGGCACGGATCTACTACGACAAACTCGCCGCGCACCCGGTCCGGGCGACCCTCGCCGACCCCGGCCCGCGCCACATGTTCGACGACTGGGTCTACAAACGCGGCGCACTGACGTTGCACGCACTGCGCCTGAGCATCGGCGACGGCAATTTCTTCGCGCTCCTGCGCCGCTGGACCGACAAGTACCGGTATGGGTCGGCGACCACCGAGGACTTCATCGCGCTGGCCGCGAACTACTCGACGATGTCGCTCGGGCCGCTCTGGGACGAGTGGCTGTTCACCGCTGCGCTCCCGGCCTTTCCCGGGCCGTCCTGAAACGGAGACCGCCCGTGGAACCCCCATGTCCGACGTAGAACAGCAGGCGGTGCGCGGCACCATCGGGCGGGTCACCATCGCCACGCTGATCGCCGCGGCCTCCGGATATCTGGTGTTGCTGCTCGCCGCCCGCCACCTCGGCGCCGCGGGCTACGCCGTCTTCGCGGTCTTCTGGGCGGCCTACGGCATGGTCACCGGCACCCAGAACGGCCAGTTGCAGGAGACGACCCGTACCGTGCGGGCTGCCCTCGATTCCCACCGCGGCCACACCGCCGACGACGGCGCGCTCCGCGCCCGCCCGTGGCTGATCAACACCATGGTCGGGCTCGTCCTGGCGGCTGCCGTCGCCGCGACATCCCCGCTGTGGAGTGGTCAGGTCTTCACCGAGGAGCGCTGGCCATCGGTGCTCCTGCTCTCCGTCGGGGTCGCGTCGTTCGCGGTCTACGCACATCTCGCGGGTGCACTCTCGGGAGCACTCGCCTGGGGGCCGTTCGCGGTGCTGCTCTCCGTCGATGCACTGGTCCGGCTGGTCGGCGCGGTCGTCGCGGTGACCCTCGGCGGCGACGTCACGGCGTTCCTGGTGATCACGGTGATCGGGTCCGTGTCGTGGATGGTCGTCCTGCTCACCTCTCCCGCGGCCCGACGCGCGGTAGGCCTGCGCGGCGACGTCGCGCCCGGGCGCTTCACCACCAACACGCTCACCGCGATGGCGGCCGCCGCCGCGAGCGCCGTGCTGGTGATGGGTTTCCCCGTCCTGATCAACGCCACCGGCCGCGACGACGCCGACACCGCCACCGTGGGTGCGGTGGTGCTGGCCGTGACACTCACCAGGGCGCCCCTCCTGGTGCCGCTGAACAGCTTTCAGGGCGTGCTGATCACCCGGTTCGTCGACGGCCGAGGGCACCTGATGGCCGCCCTGCGCACGCCTGCCGCGGTGGTCGCAGCAATCGGCGTGGTGGGGTCGGCAGCCGCATGGCTGCTCGGACCGTGGCTGTTGACCACCGTGTTCGGTGCGGATTTCCAGCTGTCGGGCGCCACGCTGGCCGCGTTCACACTCGGCGCGACCGCGCTCGCCCTGCTCACGGTGACCGGCGCTGCGGCCATCGCGGTCGGCTCACACCGCTGGTACGCGGCCGGGTGGTGGGTCGCCACCCTGGCGTCGATCGGACTGCTGCTGTTACCGCTCGGGGTCGAGGGCCGGGTCGCGATCGCCCTGGTCGGCGGTCCCGTCGTGGGGATGCTGGTTCACGGTGTCGCATTCGCCCGGCGCAGCGTCCCGGCGGCGGCCAGCACGCGCGACTGAAGGTGATTCAGCCGCGACGTCGCATGGAGACGTGCGGCACGTGCGGCGCGCTGCCACCCGAGCTCGGCGCATCGTCGTGCCTCGGCGGCGAAGAAGGCGTTCTCCTCGGCGAACCGCCTCCCGTCGACCGCCTGCAGGGAACTCACCGAGGCCTCGTGGCGCCGGTAGCGGAACACCACCGTCGAGTCGTGGACCAGCGAACCACCGGTCGCGGCCAGATCCACCAATAGTGCGAGGTCGAGGACGATCTCCAGTCCGGGACGGAACCCGACGTCGCGCACCGGTTCGGTGCGCCACAGCAGAGAAGGGAAATAGGTCCAGTTGCCGTGATAGAGGCTGGTCGCCATGGCCTCGCCGGCCAGCACCCTCGCCGACCCGTCCGCGGCGGCCCTGGGCGTGAGAAACCCCTTGATCCGGTCGCCGAGCGGGCGCACCACCTCGCCGCGGTCGTCGATCACCTCGACCCCGGGCGCCACCACCGCGGCATCGGGGTGGTCGTCGGCGAGCGCGCGCACGGTGCCGAGATAGTCGGGCAGCATCACGTCGTCGCAACCCATCACCACGAAGTGATCGGCCTCCACCAACTCGACGCAGCGGCGAAAGTTGCCGTTCACTCCGAGATTGGTCTCATTGCGCAGGTACTGGACCCGTGGATCCGCCAGTGACGTCAACCATTCACGCGGCTCGGGATCCGGGTAACAGTCGTCGATCACCACCAGCCGGAGATCGCCGGCACGCTGGTCCAGGACGCTGGTGACGGCCTGCCGAAACTGCGCGACGTCGCCGTAGAAGGGCATCATCACGTCGATCGGCACGCGACCAGACTAGTGCCGGGATGCGCCCACACCTCGGCTAGGGTTACCCACATGGCCTCCGGTTCCACCAGCAACGATGACGTGTGGCTGGTGATACCCGTCTACAACGAGGCGCAGGTGATCCGGAAGGTGGCGGCCGACGCCGCGCGGGTCTTTCCCAACATCGTCTGTGTCGACGACGGCAGCAAGGACGACTCCGCCGACGAGATCGTCGCTGCAGGCGCCCGTCTGGTGCGGCATCCGGTCAACCTCGGCCAGGGCGCCGCGATCCAGACCGGCGTCGAGTACGCGCGTGTGCAGCCGGGCGCGCGCTTCTTCGTCACCTTCGACGCCGACGGACAGCACCGGGTCGACGACGTGGTCGCCATGATCGAACGTCTCCGCACCGAGCCGGTCGACATCGTCGTCGGTACCCGATTCGCCGAGGGACGCAGCGAATCGGTCCCGCCCCTTCGGCGAATGGCGTTGCGCACCATCGTGTTCCTCAGCCCGCGTACTCGACGTCTCGGACTCACCGATGCCCACAACGGATTACGGGCATTCAACCGGACCGTGGCCGACCAGCTCGACCTGATGATGGGCGGGATGAGTCACGCATCCGAGTTCGTCGCCCTCATCGACCACTACAACTGGCGGGTCACCGAGCAACCGGTCACCATCCTCTACACCGACTATTCGCGCGCGAAGGGACAGTCCCTGATCAACGGCGTGAACATCGTGGCCGACGGCCTGCTGCACGGCCGCATGCGGCGCTGAGACAACTGCGGCACCGGAGACAACTGGAGCGCCGAGAACCGTTGGGAGACAACCGATGATCATCATCCAGATACTCTTGGTGGCCGCCGCCCTGGGCCTGGTCTGGTACTTCATCACCAACCGTGGCAACGCCCGCGCCTCGGCAGGTGTGAAGCTGCTCTTCGTGGCGTTCGTGGTGTTCGGGATCTACGCGATGCTGCGACCCAACGACATCACGGCCGTGGCCGGCTGGGTGGGCGTCGGCCGCGGCACCGACCTCGTGTTGTACTGCCTGGTGATCGCGTTCGCGTTCACGACGGTGGCCACCTACCTCCGGTTCCGCGAGTTGGAGATCCGGTACGCACGGCTCGCCCGGGCGATCGCGTTGCAGAACGCGGAGAAGCAGAACGACGCCTGAGGCGACTACCCGAGCGACGGATCGGTAGCCAACGACCGCAGATAGGCGGTCACGTCGGCATATTCCGGCAGCAGCCCGCCCTCACGGGCGGCCGAGAGACCCGGCGCGGCCGTGTCCTTCTCGGACAGTTCGTAATTCAGCCGCGAACCGTCGCGTGCGGCGGTCGGCCACTCGATGCCGAGTTCCGGATCGAGCGGGTTGATGCCATGCTCACCGGCCGGGTTGTAACCGGTCGAGCAGAGGTAGGTGACGGTGGAACCGTCGGCGAGCGAGCAGAATGCGTGGCCGAGCCCCTCGGACAGGTACACCGCGCGACGGTCCACGTCGTCGAGCAGCACGGCGTCGTAGGTGCCGAACGTGGGTGACCCGACCCGGATGTCGACGATGACGTCGAGGATGGCACCCGATGCGCAGGTGACGTACTTGGCCTGCCCGGGCGGCACATCGGCGAAATGGACACCGCGCAGCACGCCCGCCGCCGACACCGAGAGGTTCACCTGTGCGAGGTCGAGCCGGTGACCGATGGCCTCCTCGAGCAGATCACCCTTGAACACCTCCGCGAACAGCCCCCGGGCGTCACCGTGCTGGACAGGTGTGAGTTCCCATGCACCGTCGATGGACAGTGGCCGCAGCTTCATTCAGAATCCCTTTCCACGGTCCAGCAGTTCGAGCAGGTAATTTCCGTAACCCGACTTGCGGAGCTTCTCCGCACGCGCACGCAGATCCTCGTCGTCGATGAATCCCCGACGCCAGGCGATCTCCTCGGGCACGGCGATCTTGAGTCCCTGCCGCTGCTCGACGGTGCGGACGAAGTTGCCGGCGTCGAGCAGCGAGTCGAACGTACCGGTGTCGAGCCACGCGGTCCCGCGCGGCAGCACCTTCACCGCGAGCGCACCGCGATCGAGGTAGTGCGCGTTGATGTCGGTGATCTCGTATTCCCCACGGGCACTGGGCTTCAGGTTGCGGGCGATCTCCACGACGTCGTTGTCGTAGAAGTACAGTCCGGGCACGGCGTAATTGGACCGCGGATGTTCGGGTTTCTCCTGCAAGGCGACCGCTCGGCCGCCGGAGTCGAAGTCGACGACGCCGTATGCGGTCGGATCTGCCACCCAGTAGGCGAAAATCGCTCCACCGTCGACGTTCTCGAAGCCCTGTAGTTGGCTCCCCAGACCTGGGCCGTAGAAGATGTTGTCGCCCAGCACGAGTGCCACCGAGTCGTCTCCGATGTGATCGGCACCGAGGACGAAGGCCTGAGCGAGTCCGTCCGGCGACGGCTGCGTGACATAGCTGATGGAGATGCCGAACTGTTCGCCATTGCCGAGCAACCCGTGGAACGCGTCGCTGTCCTGCGGGGTGGTGATGATGAGGATGTCGCGAATTCCGGCCAGCATGAGCGTCGACAGCGGGTAGTAGATCATCGGCTTGTCGTAGACGGGCACCAACTGCTTGCTGACGCCCTGCGTGATCGGGTGCAGACGGGTCCCGGTACCGCCGGCGAGAATGATTCCGCGCATGACCCTCAGACTAGGCGACGGTAGGCTGATCGGCGTCAGCGAAAGGGGTAGTCCATGCGGGTCCTGGTCACCGGGGGTGCCGGATTCATCGGCGCCAATTTCGTGCTGCGGACCCTCGAGCAGCGCCCCGACGCCGCGATCACGGTGCTCGACAAGCTGACCTACGCCGCCAACCCGGCCACCCTGGCGTCGGTGTCCGATCGCATCGACCTCGTCAAGGGCGACATCGCCGACGCCGACCTGGTCGACGACCTGGTGGCGGCCACCGATCTGGTGGTGCACTTCGCCGCCGAATCCCACAACGACAACTCACTCGCCGACCCGTCGGCATTCGTCCAGACCAACCTGGTCGGCACCTACAGCCTGCTCGAAGCAGTCCGCCGTCACGGCGTGAGGTATCACCACATCAGCACCGACGAGGTGTACGGCGATCTCGACCTCGACGATCCGACCCGGTTCACCGAGACCACCGCCTACAACCCGTCGAGTCCCTACAGCTCCACCAAGGCGGGCAGCGATCTGTTGGTGCGGGCCTGGGTCCGGTCGTTCGGGCTGGCCGCGACGATCTCCAACTGCTCGAACAACTACGGCCCGTATCAGCACATCGAGAAGTTCATCCCCCGCCAGATCACCAACGTGCTCTCGGGCGTGCGGCCCAAGCTCTACGGCGACGGACTCAACGTGCGCGACTGGATTCACGTCGACGACCACAACGACGCCGTCTGGACCATCATCGACAAGGGTGAGATCGGCGAGACCTACCTGATCGGCGCCGACGGCGAGGTGAACAACCGCACCGTCGTGGAGACCGTGCTGGAACTGCTCGGGCAACCCGCCGACGCGTTCGACTTCGTCACCGATCGGCCAGGCCACGACCGCCGCTACGCCATCGACTCCACCCGCCTGCGCACCGAACTCGGCTGGCGCCCACAGTATGTGGACTTCTCAGCGGGCATCTCCGCCACCATCGACTGGTACCGCGACAACGCCGACTGGTGGCAGCCGAACAAACAGGCCGTCGAACAGGGCTACGCCGCCACCGAGAAGGTCATCGGCTAGACGCGTCCCAGGCATCGAGCGGCACCACCCGATCGAGGAAGTCGACCTGATCGGCGACGACCTCCTCGAAAGCATCCCCGACATAGATGTCGAAATGCCCTTCCGGGTAACGGATCAGCCGTGTGGTCGGGCCGCGACGGGCGTAACGCACCGTCGGGCGGGGCGGCGCGACCGTGTCGTCGTCGCACACACAGACCAGAACCGGGCAGGTGATCCGCTCCAGCGATCTCCCCGGGTGGTGCAGAGCGATGGCGAGCCCGACCCGGGCGGCGACCCGGTTGCTGAACGGATGGCCATCCGGGACCAGCGGGAGGTAACCGGGGATCACATCCGGCGCAGTCATCAATGCGGCGTCGCCTGCCTCCCCCGCCAGCCCGACAGTCACGGGCGCGCGACCTATCATCGCCCCTGCCAGATCCACGACACCGCGGGCGGTCACCTTGATCGCCGAGATGGGATGCAGAGCCAGCGTCGACGCGATACCGCTGGTGAACGGGCATTGCGCGATGATCGCGGCCACGTCGCCGTCCCGGGCGCCGGCCGCCATCGCATGACCACCGCCGAATGACGTGCCCCACAGGACCACGCGCCGGCCGTCGACATCGGGGATCGAGCGTGCGTGGGCGATCGCCGCAGCCCAGTCGGCCAGCTGGCGCCGGATCGACAGCAGTTGACGCGGCGAACCGTCGCTGGCACCGAAGTGACGGTAGTCGAACACGAGACATGCATATCCGGCGTCGGTGAACCGTTCGGCAAAAGCGTCGAGTCGCATCTCCTTGACCGCCCCGAGCCCGTGCGCCATCACGATGACCGGTGCAGGGGTCGCCGCGTCGGGCAGGTACAACCATCCCCGGCAGAGATCCCCCACGCCGCCCGATCTGAATTCCACGTCTCGCCGCGACACAACGCCGACGGTATCCCGAGACGATGAGCGCGACAACACAGCATCCCCGGAGCGAACGCCCAGGCCGATTGCATACCGTGGTCCCATGCGCGTACTCGTCAGCGGCGGCGCCGGCTACATCGGCTCGCACACGGTCATCCGTCTCGTCGAGGCAGGCCACGATGTGGTCGTCGTCGACGACTTCAGCAACGCCAAGCCCACCGTCGTCGGCAGGCTGGAGGCCCTCACCGGCACATCGGTCCCGGTCCATTCCTTCGACCTCACCGACGTCGACAAGACCGAGCATCTGTTCGCCAACGAGACGATCGACGCGGTCATCCATTTCGCCGGCTTCAAGGCGGTCGGCGAGTCGGTGGCCAAGCCGCTCGACTACTACCAGAACAACCTCGACAGCACGTTCTCACTGCTACGCGCGATGCGACGACACGATGTGCGCACGCTGGTGTTCTCGTCGTCGGCCACCGTGTACGGCGCCGAACCGCGACTCCCGATGACCGAGGACCTGCCGACGTCGGCGACCAACCCGTACGGCTGGACCAAGGTGATGATCGAGCAGGTCCTCACCGACGTCGCCGCGAGCGACGACCGGTTGCGGATCGCCGCACTGCGCTATTTCAACCCGGTCGGTGCACACGTCAGCGGCGACATCGGGGAGGACCCGAGCGGCATCCCGAACAACCTGATGCCGTTCGTCGCGCAGGTCGCCGTGGGACGCCGGGAGAAACTGTCGGTGTTCGGCGACGACTACGACACCCCCGACGGCACGGGGGTCCGCGACTACATCCACGTCGATGATCTCGCCGCCGGGCACGTCGCCGCCCTGGATCGGATCAGCGCGGGCACCACGCCGATGTCGATCTGGAACCTCGGTACCGGTCAGGGCGTTTCGGTCCTCGAGGTGATCAAGGCCTTCGAACGTGCGAGCGGCAGGCCGATCCCATACGAGATCGCGCCCCGGCGCGCAGGTGACATCGCCGCGTCGTACGCCGATCCGTCGAGGGCCAACTCCGAGCTGGGCTGGTATGCCACCAAGACCATCGATGACATGTGCGCCGACACCTGGCGCTGGCAGTCGAAGAACCCGAACGGTTACCCGGACGCCTGACCGGCGCCCGCGAACACCGAGTCGTTCACGCGGTAGATCGTCACGTTGCCGCGGCGGAAGACCGGCGTCAGACCCGGCGCACCGTGCTCGCGCAATGCCAGGAACGGGTCGCCCTGCACACCGTGTTCCGGGTCGGGCACACCGTTCTGGAACGGCCAGTAGCTGGGCGGACTGTCGATCAGATAGTGCACGTTCATGTCCCGGACGATCTGATCGACATGCGGATCGGCACCGATCTGGGACACCCCCCAATACAGGTCACGCTGACGCTGGGAGAACTCGTTGGCGCGGTAGAACGGGAACATCGGCGTGAGGCCCGTGACCGGATAGATCCAGCCGGTCCCCTGGTCGAGATTGTTCATGACCAGCGTGTCGCGGACTCCCGGTTGCCGTTCGAGCCAGTGATACGCCACGAGGTCGTCGGGCCCGACGTACTTGCCGTCCCGCTGCTTCGACGCGATCTGCGCGTCCGACGGGTATCGCCACACCCCGGCCCCGGCGACGACCAGCAACAACACCACCACCGCGGTGGGCGCCAGCCAGCGCGCTGATCGCGGCGGCACCGACGTCGGTGCGGGCGAGAGGCCCCGCGACACCAGTCGGACCGCCCCGAGCGCGATCGAACCCACGGCGATCCCCGCCGCGGCCGCCGAGAGCATCGCGACCACAAAGGTCAACCGGTGCGGGGAGTTGTAGAAGTAGCCGCCGATGGCGCCGAGCGGATAGGTCAGCGGGCCGAGTGCGACCACCGAGTTGGCGGTCACCAGAACGAAGACCAGCCAGGCGGCGAGTCCGGCCCAGCACCGCATCCACACCAGCACGCCGAGTCCGATCAGCGTGAGGACGATCAGACCCCAGATCGGGTAGTGATCCTGCAGCGGGATCGTGCCGTTGAACGCCGCCTGTCCGAGCGCGTTGAACACACTGACGTGTTCCTCGCGGAAGTCGAAGAAGGGCAGTTCGTTGGTGTCGGACACCTTGATCGTGCCGGCCATCACGGGTGCGATGCCCACCAGCGTCACGAGTCCGGTCGCCACCAGGGTCGTCAGGTCGGCCAACCGCCCGTACGCGGGTCGCCACAGTCCTTCACAGAGCCACCAGAGCACGACGAGGACGACCGCCAGGATGAGGCCGGACGGATGGGTCGCGGTGACCCCGGCGAGAGCGAGTGCTGCCGGCAGCACTCGCCGCCGGTCACGCACCGCACTGATGATCAGGATGGCGGCGACCGGCGCGATCGACACCCCGACCGCATTCGGCACCGAGGTCAACTGGATCTCGACGTAGGGCAGCGACGGGAACAGCGCCGAGACCGCGGCCGCGGTGCCGGCGAGCACCGCCGAACGGTTCGTGTCGAAACGATGGCGGGCCAGCCAGTACGCGAGGGAAGCCACCCCGAATGGCACCGTGATGGCCAGGGCCGCAGGCGAATACGTGTTGTAGAGCTCGACCGGGTCAGCCCCGGTCAGCGGGAAGAGCACGGCGCCGAGGGCATGCCAGGTGTTCGGGTAGTAGTTGAAACCATGGGTGTCGTAGTTCATCAACTCGCCCATGCGCAGCGCCGACCCGACGCCGGTCTCGTGAATCCACCGCAGCGAACTCGCATGCCACAGCGAGTCCCACACCTGCGAGATGTTGCCCAGACCGGCGAAGGCGGTCTTGACGAGCGGACGGATACAGGTGATCGCGATGACCGCCCCGCCGATCACGGCCCCGCCGATCAGTGGCAGCGTCGCTCGACGGGTCAGCGGCGGGTCGTCGCCGGACGGCTCGGCCGGTGCCAGAACACGTAGCCGTCGGGTGCGCAGGAGCGCCGCGTACGCCCAACCGACGAGCAGGGTGATCACCAGCGCCACCAGGGCCGTCACCGCGTTCCATTCGAACCCGATGGCCGAGTAGAGGACGGTGAAGAGGCTGACGATCGCGAAGGTGATCGGCGGACCCGCCGCGATCGCGACCGGCCACGGCAACGTCATCCGACGTCCGACCAGCGCCCCGGGCACCACCAGCACAAATGCTGTCACGACGGTGACCCACGCGCCCAGCAACATCGCCCGCAACCTCCCGTGCCCGAAGAACCACGATGAGGTTACCGGTCGGTGTATGAGGTGGGTCCCGGCGGATCAGCTCGTCGCGACGTCGCGTGCCCGATCGGCGCGATGCGCGAGAGCGACGATCACCAGGCAGGCCACCGCCGCCACCACCCCGACGCCGAACATCATCGGGTAGGTGACCGACCCGAAGGTCTGCGACGTCCACGCGAGCACGGCCGGCACCGCGAAGCCGAGATAGGTGACGCCATAGAACACTGCCGTGAGTCCGGCGAGGTTGTCGGGACCGGCAATCCGCTGGACCTCGAGCAGCCCGGAGATCATCGCCATGCCGTACCCACAACCCAGCACCGCGGCGGCCAGGAGCGAGAGCCAGATCGTCAGCATCGCGGCGGCGGCCGCGGCCAGTGCCATGCCAACGGCGAGCACCATCAAGGCGAGAACCACGCCGCGCACCCCGTGCGGGTCGTCGATGCGGCGGCCCACGGACTGGATACCGAAGCCGGCCGCGAGTCCCAGCACGCAACAGAGCGCAGCGAAGGCGATCGGCGCGCCGGAGGTGTGCGCGGTCATCAGCGCCGGGATCACCGCATACGCCGACGCGCACGCGCCGAACACCCAGGGCGCGACGGGCAGCACCACGAGCAGTAATCGGCGGTCGGCGATCCCGGGGATCTTCAGGTCGTCGAGCAGCCTGCCCGGGTGCTCCTGGCGGGGGCGGGTCTCTGGACTGCCCGACAACCACAGCAGGGCTGCGACGGCGACCGCGATGTTGACCGCGTACGGCGTGACCGTCGGCCACGGCCCCCACTGGGCCAGCACACCGGCGAGCCCCGCACCCACACCGAATCCCGCCGTGAGACTCATGGCCGCCCGGCGTGCCCCTGCCGGCGCACCCGATCCGTCGCGGGCACTGATCTCGGCGATCCAACTGCCGCCGACCGCCATCGACAGGCCGAGCGCCACGCCGCTGGCCACCCGCCCGACACTCAGCAGCGCAAACGAGTGCGGACCGATCGCCAGCAGCACCGAGCCCAGCGCCGCGAAGATCGGCGCAGGCAACATCAACGGCCGGCGACCGAGCCGGTCCGACAGTGGACCGCCGATCACCAGGGCAGGCACGATCCCGAGCACATAGGTGAACAGCAGGCTGTCCACCGCGACGTCGGACAGGCCCCCGTTCTGCCGGTACATCACCAGCAGCGGCGTGAACTCGTTGCCGCCCCACGCCGCGGCGAACACGGCCGCGGAGACCGCCATCCAGCGACCACTTCTCATCGCAGTCGCGGTGGTGTGGCGATCGATGGCATCGACACTCATGAGCGTTCCCCCGACCTGATGTCGTGGACGCCTGCCAGATGCGCGCCCAGGGCGGTCGCGAAGGCCTCGGCGTCACCCGCTTCGATGGCGGCCAGCAGTTCACCGTGGTCGGACAGGATCCGGGCGGCGACGCCCGTGTCCCGGTGCACGCTCGCCGTGGTCATCCGCCGGTGCCGCTCCCCGAGGCCGACGAAGAAGTCGGCGAGCAAGGGGTTGTCGCCCGCGGCCACGATCAGCTGGTGGAACTCGGCGTCGAGCCGGGAGAACTCGGCGATGTCGGCCGGGTCCGCCGCACGGTGGGCGACCAGATTCGCCGCGAGCCGTGCCGTGAGCGAACCGCGAACCGCATCATCTCCCACGACCGACCGCACGGCGTGCCCCTCGAGGAGGGTTCGCGCCTCCACCACGTCGCGCGCTTCACGCTCTCCGATGGGGATCACGAGCGCGCCGCGCTTGGGGTACAGACGCATCCATCCCTCGGCCTCCAGGCGCAGGAATGCCTCACGGACCGGAGTACGACTCACCGCGCAGCGAGAGGCCACATCGCCCTCGCTGATGAGCTCACCGCCGGCGATCTCGTTTGTGAGAATTTGACCCTTGACCTCGCGATATACGCGCTCAGCAGCCGATTCAGGGGTGGCATTCAACATAGACACAAGTTGTATCTTATCGGCCCGAGCGATCATTCGGGGGGCACCTTGATCCGGTCGTCGAGACGGTGGGACACTGAGCGGGTTCCGCGCCCAGGTTGTTGCGTTATCCGGACGCGGCGGTCGCGGCATCTGATGGGCCAACCGGCCAGATGCGATCGAGACCGACGAGGTTATTCGGGCGCCCCGCCGATGTGGCGCCACCGTCTACCCGCCTCATCGATGACGCGGGTTACGCAGGAGGAACAGTGGCCAGCACGGCAGACAACGCACCGACCGATCGGCAGACCAAAGCTCCGTTCAACGAGCCGTCGATCGACGATGTGCCCATCACCGACGAAGAGATCTTCATGGCTCATGTCGGCGGCAAACTCTCGGTGGAGTTGCGGTCCCCGATCGACACCCAGCGGGATCTGTCGATCGCCTACACACCCGGCGTGGCACAGGTGTCACGGGCCATCGACAACCAAGCCCACCTGGTGGACAAGTACACCTGGACCGACCGACTCGTGGCGGTGGTCAGCGACGGCACCGCGGTGCTCGGCCTCGGTGACATCGGCCCGCGGGCCTCATTGCCGGTGATGGAGGGCAAGTCCGCACTCTTCCGCACGTTCGCTGGCCTCAACTCGATCCCGATCGTGCTGGACACCAAGGACCCCGACGAAATCGTCGAGACCCTGATCCGTCTGCGGCCGAGCTTCGGCGCGGTCAACCTCGAGGACATCTCCGCGCCGCGCTGCTTCGAGATCGAACGGCGCGTCATCGAGGCCCTCGACTGCCCGGTCATGCACGACGACCAGCACGGCACCGCGATCGTCGTACTCGCCGCCCTCAAGGGTGCGATGGCCCAGCAGAACCGCGATCTCCGCGACCTCAAGGTGGTCATCTCCGGCGCAGGCGCCGCGGGCGTGGCCTGTGCGAACATCCTCGACCACGCGGGCGTCACCGACGTCGTGGTGCTGGACTCCAAGGGCATCGTCAGCTTCCACCGCGACGACCTGAACGAGATCAAGCAGGAACTCGCCGAGCGCACCAACCCGCGAAGCCTCGGCGGTGGCCCCGCGGAGGCATTGGCAGGCGCCGACGTCTTCCTCGGCGTCTCGGCGGGCAAGATCGACGAATCGCTGATCGCCTCGATGGCCGACAACGCGATCGTGTTCGCGTTGTCGAACCCGGACCCGGAGATCCATCCCACCGTGGCCGCGAAGCATGCCTCGATCGTCGCGACCGGTCGCAGCGACTTCCCGAATCAGATCAACAACGTGCTCGCCTTCCCCGGCGTGTTCGCGGGTGCGCTCGACGCCGGCGCACGACGTATCACCGAACGCATGAAACTTGCTGCAGCAGAAGCGATCTTCTCGGTCGCCGCAGACGACATCCGGCCGGACCGGATCGTCCCGAGCCCGCTCGATCAGCGGGTCGCACCGGCGGTCGCGGCCGCGGTGGCCGCCGCTGCGCACGCCGAAGGCGTCGCCTGAGCCAACCGGTTTCGTAGCAGTGATGCGCGGTGGGCGCGTGTTACTGCTACGGAATCGGCGTCAGTCGCGGTTCTGCCAGGTGCACAGGCAGATCTCGTTGCCCTCCGGATCGGCGAGCACCCACCACTCGGGGGCGAACTCGTCGGTGACGAGCGACCCGCCCGCGTCGATGGCGGCCGCGATGCGGTCCTCGACGACGTCGTGCGGGACCCAGAGGTCCACGTGGACGCGATTGCGCTGCGGCCGCGGCTCGTCCATCTGCTGGAACCAGACGCCCGGCAGGATGCCCGCCGGGTCGGCGAGGTCGACCGACGTCTCCTCGGGTTCGTCCCGGTATCCGAGGACAGCCTTCCAGAACGGCTTGACCGCCGAGATGTCGAGTACGTCGATGCCGAGTTCGAAGCGGGCAGGCGGCGCAGACAGCGGCTCGATGCCGAGGTCGGCGGCGATCGCGGAGATCGTGTTCGCCAATGCGACGTCCGCCTCGGTGAGTGCGTTCGCACTGTGCGTCGTCAAGGCGAGATGAACTGAGCCATAACGTAACTCGACGTCAGGATGATGCTGCACCGCCTCGGCGGCATCGATGATCGCCGAGACGAACTCACCACCTTTGACCATGCCGCCCGTCTTGTACGCCGCGTACAGGGTGTCGGCCAGCACCCGCCACGGGTCGGAGATCGCCTCGGTTGCGGCCGCGGCACTGACTGGGGTTCCACTGGATCCGGTCATGTCTCCGACACTACGACCGGTTCGCGCTCCTGGGTACCCTGGTGACCGTGCTCCTTCCCGCCACCACGGCGCAAGGCGTGGCAGACGGCACCATCGACCTGGCCTTTCGGCGATGGAAAGTCCCGCGTGTCACGGTCGGGTCAACGTTTGTCAGCTCGGCAGGCGTCGTCGAGATCGTGTCGGTGGCGCAGATCCGCGCCGACGACATCACCGACGACGACGCGCGCCGCGCGGGATTCGACTCGCCGGCGAAGGCCATCGGCAAGCTGCGAGCGAATGACGATCCGATCTTCCGCGTCGGTCTGCGATGGGCGGGGCCCGATCCGCGCATCGCGTTGCGCGAGGACGACGCCCTGTCCGACGACGACATCGACGATCTGCTGACCCGACTGGCCCGGCTCGACGCGCGGTCGTCGCACGGGCCGTGGACGCGTGCAACCCTGGATGTCATCGCACGGCGGCCTGCCGTCGTCTCGACCGAACTGGCAACCGAATTAGGCAGGGAGCGGCCTGATTTCAAACTCGACGTGCGAAAGCTGAAGAAGCTCGGCCTGACCAACAGCCTCGATGTCGGATACGAGCTGTCGCCACGGGGTCGGGCGCTGTTGGACCGCATCGACACAATTCACGTGCGCGGGCACTAGTCGGCGCATAATCGACACATGCCCAGCCCGCCTCCGGCTCGCCATCTGCTGCGGGCCAAGGATCTCGTCGATGCCCGCTTCGCCGAGCCGCTGACCGTCGACGCGATGGCCGCGGCGGCCGGCCTGTCGCGGGCACACTTCACACGCGCCTTCGCTGCGACGTTCGGAGAATCTCCGCACGCGTACCTCCAGACCCGTCGGCTCGAGCGCGCGGCCGCCATGCTGCGCAACACCGACCGATCGGTGGCCGACATCTGCATGTCGGTCGGGTTGTCGAGCGTCGGATCCTTCACGACCAGCTTCGCGAAGGCCTTCGGCAGACCGCCAACCGCCTACCGGTCATCGTTCCCACCCGCGAAGGCCCATGTCCCGGTGCCCACCTGTGTGATGCGCATCTACGGCAGGCCGGCACCGACGACGCGCAGACCGAAGACAGCACACCGGAAGAAGACCCCGGAGGACGCGGGCTCATAACGTGAGGATCACCGAACACCACCCGATCCACGAGAACCCCGACAAGGAACGGTGATCATCATGATTCGCGTTGCCAGCGCCCAACTTTGGGTGCACGACCAAGACCAGGCGCTCGATTTCTGGACACGCAGAGTGGGTATGGAGATCCGGCAGGACGTCAGCTTCGAGGAGATGGGCGACTTCCGTTGGCTCACCGTCGGACCGCCCGGGCAGGACGACGTCTCCATCGTGCTGATGGCCATCCCCGGTCCACCCATGATCGACGCGGGTACGCAGGAGGAGATCGCCGCACTCACCGCCAAGGGATTCGCCGGCACCGTCTTCCTCACCACCGAGGACTGCCAGGCCTCCTATGAGGAGCTCGCTGCGCGAGGCGTCGAGTTCACCGAGACGCCGGAGCAGCGGCCCTATGGGATCGACGCGGGTTTCCGTGATCCGTCGGGCAACAGTGTCCGGCTCACCCAACTCGCGCCGGATCTGGCCTCCGCCTGATCTGCCGCACCGATGAGGCCCGCCGGGGCAGAATGACCACATGCAGCGCACGCTCACGCGGTTCGGACTCTTCGGCGGCCTCGCGGTCATCGCGACGGCTCTCACCACCGCATTCGGAGGGATTGCGTCGGCCGCACCGTTTCCGGTGACCACCGACGTCAATCAGGCCGTCGCCACCGGTTTCACCAGACCTGCCACCACCTCGCCGGCCGGCTCGAACCGCTTCGATTGTCGTGATCGTTCGGGCCGCGACCCGGTGATCCTCCTGCACGGCACGGCACTGAATCAGGACGCCAACCTCGCCTATCTCGCGCCGACTCTGGCGAATGCCGGGTACTGCGTGTTCAGCATGACCTACGGCCTGACGAGTTGGAGCGGCAACGTCGGCGGGCTCGGCGACAAGAACCGGTCCGCCCGACAGGTCGCCGCGCTCGTCGACCGTGTGCTGGCGGCGACGCACGCGCGCCGGGTCGACTTCGTCGGGCACTCTCAGGGCGGCGCGATCGCGCAACTCGTCAGTCAGCTGCCCGGGAGGGCGGCACAGATCGACACCATCATCGGCCTGTCCGCCCCGAACCGCGGCTACTCCCGAACCAGCAACATCACCGACCGCCTGCCCGCCGCCGCGCGCCAACCCGGCGAGAACGACTGGGGACCGCGCCACCCGAACATCCACTATCTCAACCTGGCAACCGTCCACGACGAGATCGTCACGCCGTGGCAGAACTCGCTGATGACCGCGGGACCCAACGTCACCAACACCCGGGTCCAGGACGTGTGCCCGAGATCCGAGATCGGGCATCTCGGGATGGCCTTCTCCCCCACCGTCGCAGCGCTGGTCCGCAACGGTCTCGATCCAGCCCACCGCGTGACGGTCCCCTGTGGGGATGACTATCCGGGCTGACGGTCTCGGTCAGGGCTGTCCGACACGCGTCCACCCCGGAGACTGCTCGAGTGTCGGCTGGAAGGCCGGGTCAGGGAATCCGTTGGGATACATGCGTTTGGCGGGTGGTCCTGGATCAATCACGCCCGGATAATTCTGCTGTGCCCACTTGTCACACGTGGTCCCGGGTTGCCACGGCGCGTCGAAACCCCGATCGACCAACTTCCAGCCCGCGAAAGCATTCCAATTCGGCGCCCGGGACGAGCCCTCGTCAACCTTCCGTGGCCACTTGGCAGGGTCGCCGGCCTTACGCATGACCACGTACCACGTCATTGCGCTCTCCATATAGCGGTGACCACCGGGTCCGTACAGATATGACGATGAGTCAGGCACAACGTTCGGCGTACGGGCCTGCGACTGCAAATACATGCCAGAACGGTCGTCACACACGACGGCCCGCACCTCGTCGCCGCTCACGGCCACCGACCTGAGGAGCAGCCGCCGTGTACCGCTCCAAGGGTGATCACGGTCCGGATCGGTCTCGGACACCCGGGTGTCACTTGCGGCAATGAGGTCAGCGAACCCCGGGAAGGCGTCTACCGTGCGACTCCACTCCGCGATGAACAGCGACTCGAAGAAGGCCCGAACCACCGTGGAATTTCTATCGGTCAGGCTGAGCTCTGGCTCCGCCTGCCACAGTGTCGTCATCGAGCCTAGGCTCGATGGAAACCTATAGCCGGACACGGGATCGACTGTCACTGACGTCGTTGATGGGCGTCGTTCGTCCTGCCCGCCACACGCCGCCAACATGACAGCAAGAACCACGAGAAACAGCGACTTACACTTCATTCCTCACCCAGCAGATCCTTCTTGTACGCGTTGTAATCCAGGGCGTCGTTGTCATTCCCCGCGTTCGCGCGATACGTCCCGTCGTAGTGACGGTGCCCAGTGGGGATGACTATCCCGGATGACTGCCTCGGTCACGGCTGTCCAACACGCGTCCATCCCGGTGACTGCTCGAGCGTCGGCTGAAAGTCGGGATCGGGGAACCCGTTGGGATAAATGCGTTGCAGAGGCTTATCCGGGGCGACTACACCCGGGTAGTTCTGCTGCGCCCATCGACCACAGTCGGTGTCCGACTTCCACGGCGCGTCGAAGCCCCGCTCCACGAGTCCCCAGCCGTGGAACACGTTCCAATTCGGCGCTCGCGCCTGGCCGATGTCGACCTTTGCCGGCCATTTCGACGGCTCACCGTTACGTCGAACCACCACGTACCATGACGCTGCAGGCTGCATGTACGTTCGCTGAGTCTCGCCCGGTTTGTCACTTGAGGCACTCGATGCCTCACCGTTGCCGACGCGGTCCTTCAGATAGAGCCCCCCACGATCGTCACAGATCGATGCGCGAAACTCGTCGCCCGATATGGATTCCGACCTGAGCAACAACCGTCGAGTTCCTCCCCACAAGTGATCTCGCTCAGGCGTGCTCTCGGCTATGTTGTGCCCACTGGCCGCCTGAAACTCAACGAAACCAGGAAAGGCCGCCGACGCTCGGCTCCATTCCGCGATGAACTGCGACTCGAAATACGCCCGCACCAGAGTGGCCTGCGTACCAGCAAGATCCAGCCCGGGCGCGGCCTGCCACACGGTCGTCATCGAACCGAATCCGGGTGGAAAAGTGTAGTCCGACACCAAATCAGCAGATGCCGACGAGGATGGCGCAGAAGCTTCTTCACCGCCATCGGTACCACACGCCGCCAACAAGGCCGCCGCTGACAGAAAAACATGAAGCATCTTCTTCACTTGTCACCCAACAGATCTCGCTTGTAAGAATTGTAGTCGATAGCATCATTGTCATTTCCGGCCCTCGCCAGGTACGTCGAGTCGTAATCGCCCAGCTCGAGCCCTCCGGCCCTAAGTTGCTCGTTCAGGTAGACCGCCAGCTGATCACTACCGATAGTCGACCCCTCGCCATGGTCTGGATTGTTCTGGTCGAGGACCACGCCCAACGACTTGAGCGAGCCGTCGGAACTGAACAGGGCTCTGTCCATTTCAATGTCGCCCGTCGGCCTCGGATGCGTCGCCGCCCACGTCGACCAATGCTGTTCCAACAGCGTGTCATTCACCGACACGTGCGTCGGAATGTTCCCCGAATCCCCGGCCTCATGCTGAGGCAAGCTCGCCCAGTCGATACCGATACCGGCACCGAGCGAAAGTGCCCCGCCCACCACGGGAACTGCGTCAAGTCCTTTGGTGACAATATCCTTCGTATTGGACTTCAGGTTGTTCACCGTGTCGTCATCGATGTCGTTTCCGGGATTCTTGTCATGCCAATCGTCCAACTGGTCGGCCATCACGCCGTCCCGCAACAGACTCTGCAACCATCCGTTTCGCGCCGCGAGGTCGCCGGCGAACCCGCGCCCTTCGTTCAGTGCCAGCGGAACGTGCTCGGCGTTGTGCGCCTGCTGAATCCCGATGTCCCGGATGAGACTCGCCTGGGCATCGTCGCCCGATGAGATGACCCCGAAAAGACGCCGCACCTGATCCTGCATCTCCCGGTCGTTGGCGATCTCCGGGCCCTCGCCCCCGAGATGCAGGAGATGCCCGGTTGCCTCGTCACCGAAACCGTGGTCGACAGGGTTGCCACCACCAAGGACATTCAAGTAGGGACGGGTGGCCTCTTCCAGAGACTTGGCCAACTCCGGATTCACATCACCCAACGATCCGGAATGCGCGCCGTCCATGTCCATCAGGAACGTGAAATTCTTCGGATCGGTGTTGAAGTCGTACATGCCACGGAAGGCATCCGCAGACAGTCCGGCTCGGTAGCTGTTTCCTTGGTCCCCCGCGTAATCATCGATCCAGTCGGTCAGGTGGCCGACAGTGGTGCCACGATCTTCCCAATGGAACCCGTACAGAGACTGGAGAGTCCGATTCGAGTCGTATCCCGCCGGTAGCCCCACATCGGCACCGCCGTGACCGGTCAGGATCGCGGTCGACGATTCATGGTTCAGTGCACCGGCATTCAGCAGACTCCGCATGGTGTCGTCGTACCGGTCCTTGAACGCCGCGGCCGGGTTGTCACTCACGTCCGGATGAGCCGGATCCGCAAGCCCGTTGGCCTCACCCCACATGCTGTGCTGCACGAGAAGGTCCGACATCGCGGTCTGGTACTGCGGGTTCGACCTGGCGAGCTCGGCGAGGTCCGCCGACTTGAGTTCGAGCTGAGTGCCCAACTTGGTGCCGGGTTGTGTGGTCGCACCGTTGAACAGCTGACCCAATGCGAACGAACGGGCAAAGTAGTTCGCGAACTCGTCGCTACCCCGGTCTCCGGGTATCCGTTCGCCGACGATGTCCTTCATCCATCCGGGGAGTTCGTCGTATCCGCCCGAAGTGCCTCCGCCCGAGACTTTCTCGTTTCCGAGCGTGTTGAGGTCGTTCGCAAACGCAGTGCCCGCCGCCGGGTCGCTCGCGTCCAGCCCGTATCGCAGCGCCAACGCGTCCTTCGGGCTCAGACCGCCGAACAGGTTGCGCAGGTAGGACACGACACCAGGTGGCACGTCGGCTGTCTTGCCGTCCATGAGTGCCTTGATCTGTTCGGGCGTGAGTTGGGCGTCCTTGAGATGTTGGCCGATGGTGCGCAATTCCTCGGGCGTGTATCCATCTTTCGCCATACCTGCGTCCCGAGTACCCATCGTCCCGTTGAGAGCCAAGGACGCCGGAGTCAGGGTCGTCAGCTGTCCGAGTTCGGATTGCAACGAACTCGCGGCACCTTGCACCGCGTGGAAGACCTCGTTTGCCTGCGCGACCAACCGCGTTCGCCATGACTCCATCGCAGCGGCATCGCCGTCTGTCTCCTCTTCGCCTTCCTTGCGCTTCAACGTCCAATTCGTGTCACCGGTGGACCCGAGGACGTACCCGGCATCGAGTGCGCCGTTCTGCAGAGCGTCGAGAGCCGTCCTCTGGTTGGCGATGTTCGCGCAACCCTGCTCGATGGCCGTCGCCACGTCCTCGAAGTTGTCCGAGAGGTTGGTCAGCCACTTCTTTTCGGCCTCTGCGCGATCGTCCGCGGACGCGCGGCTGTGCCCGACCCAGCCGGTGACCCGGTCGATGTCGGAGACCACCGCGTTGCGAATCGGACCTGATTTGGCCTCCAGCGAACCGGCAACGGCCCTGAGGGAGGCCGCGACGGGCAGCATCTGGTGGGGACGCCACATGTCGACGTCAGATCGAGCCGGAGTGGGCACGTCTCAATTCCCCGACGGTGAGGACGGGGGTGGCACATTGCCGGGATTCCACGGCTCGACGCTCGGTAGTTCACCGGCGTCCGAGAACCTGGTCGAATTGAAGTCGTCGGTCGATTCGGTGACCGATTTCGCGGCCCGCACCAAGGCGCCGAATGCCTCGACCTGGCCCCCGCAATTGCTCAGCGACGTCGTCACCGTCTGGTCGGCGCGGGCAGCGATGGGCTTGATCGGCGACGGGCAGTTCGCCGTGTCCGGGATGGCCTCACCCAGCACCGACATCTTCGTCCCAAGTTCGAGCCCGCGAATCTCGTTCGCCAAGCCATCCAGCTTCGCCGCCGCGGACGACAGTTGCCCCGGCTCGACACTGAAGATTGCCATTGATCCCCCAACGCAGTCTGACCCGGGAACCTTACCAAGGCAGCGGCACCGTACAGTCGGTCGTTCGACTGGTTTTGTCCTTGCCATCGGGGCTCGCTACACTCGTGTGCGCTGCCTTGCGCAGCACGCCGCCCTAGCTCAGTCGGTAGAGCAATTCACTCGTAATGAATAGGTCAGGGGTTCGATTCCCCTGGGCGGCTCCATCACGGCGACGAGGGTCCCGTTGGCCCTGCCGAACGGCCTGGTCAGCTCACCCCTCCCTCTCCCCCGAGTTTTCGGTCATTCGAATGACCCAGACGTCCTTATAGTGGTGTCGGGACCACCGGTCGAGCGGCCGGGCGAGGTGGCAAGGAGAACACGATGTCGGACTTCATCAACAAGATCAAAGAGGAAGCGAAGGCCGTCTCCGCTGCGTTCGATCAGGAGCTCACCGTCCTCGAAGGCGTCGACGGCTATGACGCGTTCCGCGAGGAGGACGAGGAATCCGGTGACACCGCCGGAGATGAGGGCGGCACCGACGGCGAGAGCGCGTCCGACGACACCGAGGGCGGCGGATCGGCGACGGAGAAGTGACCGCCGGCCGTCGCTGTCCCAGATGACACGACAGCAGTCGGCCGAGGTCGTCCTCGACGCGACGATGCGCTCAGGTGTCATCTGGGACGGAAAGTCATCGTATGGTGCAACGCCGACTCCCTGACATCCCCGCCCTCGACGTCGTGGTGACCGTCGCCCGGCTCGGCAGTATGGGCGCCGCCGCGCGGGACCTCGGCATCAGCCAGCAAGCGGTGAGTGCCCGCGTCCGGGGGGTCGAACGCGAGCTTGGTGTGGAGATCTTCATCCGGTCGGCAGGCGGCGTCGACGTCACCGCGAACGGGATGGCGGTGTTGGAGTGGGCGAACGCGCTCGTCGAGCGGGCGACCCAGTTCATGGCCGGCGTCGATGCGCTGGTCGGCGCCCGGCACGCGACGTTGGTGGTCGCTGCGTCGAAGACGGTCTCCGAGTACCTGGTACCACTCTGGATCAGCACGCTCGCCCACCGCAGCGACGTCAAGATCTCGGTGCGACCGATGAACTCGACCGAGGTCATCGAAACCGTTCACGCCGGCAAGGCCGACCTCGGGTTCATCGAGAGTCCCGGCGCGGCAGGCGATCTCGACAGCGCCGTGGTCGCCCGCGACGAACTGGTGGTGGTCGCGGCGCCCGGCCACCCATGGGCAGACGGGCGGAGCGTCCACCTCGACGAGCTCGCAGCCACACCACTCATCCAGCGCGAACCCGGATCCGGCACGCGCGTCACCTTCGAAGCGGCACTGCGTGATTCGGGCGTCACGCCCACCGATCCCCTCATCGAACTCCGGTCGGTCACCGCGATCCGGTCGTCGGTGCTGACGTCTCCGGGCGCTGCGGTCCTGTCACGTCTCTCCGTCGACGACGACATCGCCGCCGGACGCCTGGTCCGCGTCGACGTGGCAGGCCTTCGCATGGTGCGTCCCCTGCGCGCGGTGTGGACCCCCCACATCTCGCTGCGCGGTCCGGCCCGCGACCTGCTCGACATCGCGATGCAGGTCGGAGCGACGGGGCCGCCGGTCAGCGCCTGACATCACCTGCCGGAGTTCATCGCCAAGCCGATCTTGGCCACCATCGCGTCGACCGCGAACTTCGGCTTCACGTTCACATCCAGGGCGGTCCGGCAGTCCAGGACGGCCTCGACGCACCGCAGGAGGCGCTCGGGCGACGCGTAGTGCGCCATCCCTCCGACCAGATCCGCCTTGTCCGGATGCATCGCGGTCACCGAGGCACCGACCGAGACCACCAACGCATCGCGGAAGAGTGCGGCGAGATCGACCAGGGCGCGGTCGAGCATGTCGCGGGAGACCCGGGTGGCCCGCGACTTCTGCCGCCGCTCCAGCTCCTTCAACGCACCGGCGCTCCCACGGGGCGGCCGTGCGGTGCCCTTGCCGGTGCCGCCGGCGCCGAGAGCCGTCCGCATCTCCTCGGTCTCGGGTTCATCGAGTTCGGCGCTGATGGCCTTGGCGGCCTCCTCTGCGGACTTCACCAACGACTCGGCCGCGGCGTACGCCGTCGAATCCCGAGTGGCGGCCCGCGCGAGCCCGAGGGCCTTCTCGCGCTGGGCCCGAGCGTCGTCGTCGGTGGCCAGCCGTCGGGCGCGGCCCACATGACCTCCGCACACACCGGCCGCCCAGGCCGCCCGTTCCGGTTCGATGCCGTCGCGGTCGACCAGGACCCGCTCGATGTCGGCCACCCCCGGCGTCGTGAGGGCGACATGTCGACAACGCGACCGCAGGGTGACCGAGATGTCCTCCGGATCCACCGACGGTGCGCACAGCAGAAAGACCGTCCGGGACGCCGGCTCCTCGACCGCTTTCAGGAGAGCATTCGCCGCCTGCTCGGTGAGTCGATCAGCATCCTCGACGATGACGATCTGCCACCGGCCGGTGCCCGGGCGCCGCGCCGCGGCCTGCACCACGTCACGCGCCTCGTGCACCGACAAACTCAGCCCCTGGGGGACGACGTGCCGAATGTCGGCATGGGTCTGCGCCATCGCGGTGACGCAGGCACGGCATTCACCGCAACCGACCTCGTCCTCGGCGTGGCACTGCAACGCCGCTGCAAAGCACGTCGCAGCCACCGAACGCCCGCTGCCGGGCGGGCCGGTGAACAGCCATGCGTGGGTCATCGCCGCCCGGGACCGACCCGTGAATCGGTCGTCGTCCGGGTCGCCGACGGCGGAATCGCCCTCGTCGAGTCGCGCCGCCACGCCACGGGCGGCGTGGGCTGCTGCCTGCAGTTCCTCGGCCACCGCGACCTGGCCGATCAAACGGCTGAAGACATTCGTCACACCGCCACCCTAATGTGCTGCTCAGACACCTCCCACCGACCTGCGTGTGTTTAACAATTGCAAGCAGACAGCTACCGTTGTTACGTGATTGAACGGCGGTCTCGGTGGTCAAAGGGCCTGCATCTGGCCCGATGGCTCGTGCACACACCGTGGCCGATCCTTGCCCTCGACATGTTGAGGGCCAACGTGGTGGGCGCTCTGTTCACCTTCGCGTTCCTCCGATTCGGGATGCCGATGGAGGACTCCATCCGTCTCGACGAGATCACCGCGCTCAACCAGATCATCTTCGCCGTCTACCTCATCGGCGCGATGCTGGTCGGCGCGTTCCTGAGCATCCAACTGTCGTTGCCGGTGCTGGTGTGGCATCGGCGGCGTACGCGCCTGGACAACGAGAACGCGCGACGTCGCGCGCTCAAACTGCCGTACCTGTTGTCGGTGGTCAACGCCGGCCTGTGGCTGGTCGGCGGAGTGCTGTTCACCCTGGTCAACTTCGCGGTCTCCCACAAGGACGCGTTCATCGTGGGCATGGCCAGCGCCATCGGCGCCCTGGTGACCTGCGTGCTGTCGTACATGCAGGCCGAGAAGGTGTTGCGGCCCATCACCGTGGCCGCGATGGCGAACGAGCCCGACGTGGCGGTCGCGCCGAGCGTGACCACCCGCATCGCGGTGTTCTGGGTGATCAGCGTCGTCGCACCGCTGGCCGTCATCATCGGACTGATCACCCTGCAACGACTCGGCTGGATCGCGACCGATCCGGCCGGTTTGCAGCGACCGATCCTATGGATGTCAGGAGCGGCCCTCGCGTTCAGCGTCATCGCGATCGTCCGTGTGGTCGCCGCGATCAACGATCCGATCAAACAATTGCGCCGCGCTCAGAGCCAGGTGTCGGCGGGCAACCTGAATGTCGCGGTCCGGATCTATGACGGCAGCGATCTCGGCCTGTTGCAGGCAGGCTTCAACGACATGGTCGCCGACCTGCGCGAGCGCCAACAGCTGCGCAACCTGTTCGGCCGGTACGTGGGCGAGGACGTGGCACGACGGGCGATCGAGACCGGCACCGAGCTCGGCGGCCAGGAACGCTACGTCGGAGTCCTGTTCGTCGACATCGTGGGGTCGACGCGGCTGGCGGTGAACCGGCCGCCACGCGATGTGGTCGAGCTGCTCAACGAGTTCTTCCGCGTGGTGGTCGCCGTCGTCGGCCGCCACGGCGGTTTCGTCAACAAGTTCCAGGGTGACGCTGCACTCGCCATCTTCGGTGCTCCTCTCGATCTCGAGGACTTCGCCGGACGTGCCCTGGCCTCCGCGCGCGAGCTCCGCACCGAGCTGTACCGCACCCTGGGCGACACCGACATCGGGATCGGGGTGTCGGCGGGCAAGGCGATCGCCGGCCACATCGGCTCCGAACAGCGTCTCGAGTACACCGTGATCGGCGACCCGGTCAACGAGGCCGCGCGGCTCACCGAGCTCGCCAAGGACGAACCGAGCCGCGTGCTCGGCAGCGCACGCGCCGTGTTCCTCGCATCGCAGCAGGAGTCGGAGAACTGGGAGATCGGCGAGGGCGTCGAGCTCCGTGGTCGCGGTATCGAGACGCTGCTCGCCCGCCCGCTGCTCGAGCCGATGGGGGACTGAGCAGGGCGGTGTCACCCGCTGGTCGAGTGTGCTCACCGCTGGTCGAGTAGGTGCGAGCCGCTAGGCGAGCGCCGTATCGAGACCTCGCGCGGCACAAGTGGTCTCGATACCTCCCTCGCCTAGCGGCTCGGTCGTACTCGACCAGCGGTAGGAGCGGTGGGCGCCTACTCGACCAGCGGTAGGAGCGGTGGGCGCCTACTCGACCAACGGTAGGGGCGGCGGGTGCCTGCTCGACCAGCGCCTGGTCGACCAGCGTTAGAGACAGCGTCCCGGCGGGGACTACTCGGTTGTCTTCTTGGCCGCGGTCTTTTTCGCGGTCGTCTTCTTCGCAGCGGTCTTCTTGGCGGTCGTCTTCTTCGCCGCGGCCTTCTTGGCCGGAGCCTTCTTTGCCGGGGCCTTCTTCGCGGCCCGCTTCTTCACGGGCCCGCGTGCACGACGGTCGGCCAGCAGTTCCATCGCCCGCTCCGGGGTGATCGAATCGACCTCGTCGCCCTTGCGCAGGCTGGCGTTTGTCTCGCCGTCGGTGACATACGGACCGAAGCGGCCGTCCTTGATCACCATCGGCTTCTCACTGACCGAGTCGTTGCCCAGTTCACGCAACGGAGGAGCGGCGGCCTGACGACCCCGTCGCTTGGGCTCGGAGTAGATCTTCAGCGCCTCGTCGAGCGTGATCTCGAAGAGCTGCTCCTCGTTGGTCAGCGACCGCGAGTCGGTGCCCTTCTTGAGATACGGCCCGTAGCGGCCGTTCTGCGCGGTGATCTCGTCGCCGGACTCCGGATCGACGCCCACCACCCGCGGCAACGACAGCAGCTTGAGCGCATCCTCGAGGGTGACCGTCGAGATGTCCATCGTCTTGAACAGCGATCCGGTCCGCGGTTTCGGGCCGGCCTTCTTGGCGGCTTTCTTCGCCGCGGCCTTCTTCGCGGGAGCCTTCTTCGCTGTCGTGGTGCCGCCACCTCCGGTCGGCGCGTCGTCGAGGTGGACCACCTCGCCTCCGGAGTCACCGCCGTCGCGCGGCGTCGGCCCCGCGGGGACCGTGGCAGGCGCGCTGCCGGTGTCATCGTCGTCGTCCGACGGCAGGATCTCGGTCACGTAGGGACCGAAACGGCCTTCCTTCGCCACGATCTCGTGGCCGGACAGCGGATCGACGCCGAGGGTCCGCCCCTCCTGCGGAGTCGCGAACAACTTCTCCGCGACGGCCGGCGTCAACTCGTCCGGAGTGATGTCGGCGGGCAGGTTGGCGCGCTTGAGATCCGGTTCCGCACCGGGCTGGGCAACATTGCGTTCGAGGTATGGCCCGTACCGACCGACGCGGACGTAGACCGGACGCCCCTCGTCGTCGTCGAACAGGCGGATCGAGTTCACCTCGCGGGCGTCGATCTCCTCGAGGTTGACGCCGACCAGCTTCTTCAGCCCGCCGTGCTTGGCGATGCCGGATCCGGTCTCGCCCGATCCCTCGGCCACCGGGGCCTCGGCGTTGTCGCCGAAGTAGAACTCGGTGAGCCAGCGGGTGCGGTTGGCGTTGCCGCTGGCGATCTGGTCGAGGTCATCCTCGAGTGAGGCGGTGAAGTCGTAGTCGACGAGGTTCTCGAAATATGCCTCGAGCAACCCGACGACCGCGAACGCGATCCACGACGGCACGAGGGCATTGCCCTTCTTCACGACGTAGCCACGGTCCTGGATGGTGCCGATGATCGACGCATACGTCGACGGCCGGCCGATCCCCAGTTCTTCGAGCACCTTGACCAGCGACGCCTCGGTGAAGCGCGCGGGCGGATTGGTGGAATGTCCGTCGGCCGTCAGCGAGGTGGCCGTCAGCGCCTGGCCCTCGGTGAGATTCGGGAGGCGGTTCTCCTCGTCGTCGGCCTGTCCGCCGGTCTGCTCGTCGACGGTCTCGACGTAGGCCGACAGGAAGCCCGGGAACGTGATCGTGCGACCGGACGCGGCGAACGTGCATCGCTCCCCCGTCGACGCCGTGCCACTGATCCGCAGACTCATCGTGGTGCCCTTGGCGTCGGCCATCTGCGATGCGACGGTCCGCTGCCAGATCAGCTCGTACAGGCGGAACTCATCGGACTCGAGCTGACCCGCGAGCTGGCCCGGGGTCCGGAACGTCTCACCCGCGGGCCGAATCGCCTCGTGGGCTTCCTGCGCGTTCTTGACCTTGCGCGTGTACTGCCGCGGAGTCGGATGTACGAACGCATCGCCGTACAGCTCGCGCGCCTGGTCACGGGCCGCGTTGATCGCCGACTCGCTCAGTGTCGTCGAGTCGGTACGCATGTAGGTGATGAAACCGTTCTCGTACAGGCGCTGCGCGATCCGCATCGTGCGATCGGAGGAGAACCGCAGCTTGCGCCCGGCCTCCTGCTGCAGCGTCGAGGTCATGAACGGGGCGTAGGGGCGGCGGGTGTAGGGCTTCTCCTCGACCGAGGTCACCGACATGTCGGCACCGTCGAGGGCGTCGGCCAGCCGGGTGGCGCGCGGACCGTCGAGCACGACCACGCCGTCGGGACGCTTCAGAGCGCCGCGCGCGTCGAAATCACGGCCGGTCGCGACCCGTGCGTCGTCGACCGACACCAGCCGGGACCCGAAAGTCGACGGGGTGGCCGCGTCGCCGGCGTCCATGGTCGCGGCGATGTCCCAGTAGTCGGCGGAGACGAACGCCATCCGCTCGCGTTCGCGGTCGACGATGATGCGGGTGGCCACGGACTGCACACGGCCTGCCGACAGCTTCGGCATGACCTTTTTCCACAGCACCGGTGACACCTCATAGCCGTAGAGGCGGTCGAGGATGCGGCGGGTTTCCTGAGCGTCGACGAGGTCAATGTCGAGGTCGCGCGGATTCTCGGCGGCGGCTCGGATCGCCGGCTCGGTGATCTCGTGGAAGACCATCCGCTTGACCGGGATCTTCGGCTTCAGGGTCTCCAGCAGATGCCAGGCGATGGCCTCGCCCTCGCGGTCACCGTCTGTCGCGAGGTAGAGCTCGTCGACGTCTTTCATCAGCGATTTCAGCTCGGTGACCGTGGACTTCTTGTCGGCGGAGACCACGTAGAGCGGTTCGAAATTGTCGTCGACGTTCACCCCGAGGCGCGCCCACGGCTGTCCCTTGTACTTGGCCGGGACATCGGCCGCACCGCGCGGGAGGTCGCGGATGTGACCCCGAGAGGACTCGACGACGTAATTCGCCCCCAGGTAACCCGCGATCTTGCGGGCCTTGGTCGGCGACTCGACGATGACCAATCGTCGAGTCGTGCTCCCGCTCGCGGGAGGTGCGGTGCTGGTATCGGCCACCGGGCGTCCTTACTTCGCTATCGCTGCTCGTTGAGGTTTGTACCTTATATATAGCGTCATCTGCACATCCGGATTCCCTTCTCAAACTCCCAGTGTGACAAATTGCGCCACGCTCAGCACATAACCCCAGTTCACGGGGTCTCCGTAAATTTTCGGGTCTGTCGGGGGTGTTCGCTCAGAATCCGGCGATGGTCGGCCAGTGTTCGGCCGCACCGGGCAGTGCAGGGGGCTCGCCTACGTACTCGAGTAGATGGGTGAGGCGACGCTTTCCCGCAATCCGCAGGGCTGGCGACTGACCGCGGGTGCCGACCAGCGTCGGCGCGACGCCGACCCGCATCAGTGCGGTCGCCAGCATCGCGTGGGTGTCGAGCGCATGGGCATCGAGACCGAGAAGGTACCGCTCGCCCTCACGTTCACCACCGGCGATCGTCCACAGGCGCAGCGCACGGGGCGACGGCACCCACCCGGCGGGCATCGCCTTGACGGCTCCGGCCGACCATCGCCGGTGCAAACCGTCGAGCTGATGACTGTGACCCGTCCGAGCGATCGGATTGCCCTCGTCAGACGTGACGATCTCGACTGCCAGGCCGGTCGCCGCGATCTCCTCGACGATCGCCGTGGCCCGCCACTTGTCCGCCACGACCACAGACACCCGCGTACCGGCATCGGAGCGGACCGCTTGGCCGTTGGTGGCCAGCAGACCCGCCAGATCGTCGTACGCGGGCTGGTCGATCTGCGCCGAGAAGAACGACAACTGGCCCACATCACAGAGGTTACTGCGTGGGGCAACAGACGGGTGACGCGACAGACGGGCGTCCCGCTCCGTTCGGCAGCATGATGAAAAAGCCGCTCCCGGTCACCATGACGGTGACCGGGAGCGGCTTCGCTCAAGCGTGCTTCGCAGCTTGCAGGAGGTGACTCCTAGACGGCGCGAACACCGGTGGCCTGCGGGCCCTTGGTGCCCTGACCGACCTCGAACTCGACCCGCTGGTTCTCTTCGAGAGTGCGGAAACCGGATCCCTGGATCTCGGAGTAGTGGACGAACACGTCGTCGGACCCCTCATCAGGTGCGATGAAGCCGAAGCCCTTTTCCGCGTTGAACCACTTCACAGTTCCCTGTGCCATTACTGCAATCCTTTACATACATTCCAACAGACGCGACACGATGGGTCTCGTGTCGTGGCCGGTTCCGACCGCCATACCTCGATGGACCCCTGCGGAGAACCCGCGAAAACCAGCCTCAGTACCACGGCCACAACACGATCTCGCTGCGCAACCGGCTGTCCGGCGCTCACGAAAGCTGCGACCGCCACTAGTCAATCATGTTCGGCCCGCCTGCGATAGTCACCCCAACCAAACTGCGCAAAAACCTGGTCATTTTCGCCCGCGTGGACATCTCGCAGTAACATCAGGGTCCACGTTGGCGAACGCCGTCGACGATTGAGTCACCAACAATGCAGAATCTCACATTCGGGTCCGAACTCCTCCGCCAGAGCATGGCAGGCACCGACGCGATGGCGTCGTGCCTCACCCACATGTCGGTAATACCCTCGCGGACAGCTACTTTCGCCGAGTGGCCGGAGTGGGTTCCACCAGAATTGACGACCGCCTTCATCGATTCCGGAATCGATGAACCGTGGACACATCAGGTGTCGGCAGCCGATCTCGCTTATCACGGAAATCATGTCGCGCTCTGCACGGGAACCGCTTCCGGTAAATCGATGGCGTACCAGTTACCCATATTGACCACGCTGTCGAAGGATCCGAATTCGACAGCGCTGTATCTTTCGCCTACCAAAGCGCTGGGTGCGGATCAGATCCGTTCGGTGAGTTCGTTACTCGCCGGACATCGGGAGTTCACCCATCTGCAGCCGTGCGCCTACGACGGCGATACCGATGTGGAGATCAGGCAGTGGGCGCGCGCGCATTCGCGGTGGATCTTCACCAATCCGGACATGCTGCACATCGGCATCCTCTCCGGGCACGCTCGCTGGCGGCACTTCTTCCGCCATCTCCGCTACATCGTGATCGACGAATGTCACCACTACCGGGGCGTCTTCGGCTCCAACACGGCCTTGGTCCTGCGGCGTCTGCTCCGGATCGCCCGATCCGCGGGCGGAAACCCGGTGGTGATCGGTACCAGCGCGACCATGGCCGAACCGGCAGAAGCGTTGACCCGCTTGATCGGCGAACCGGCCACCGCCGTCACCGAGGACGGATCACCTCGCGGCGAGCGCACGGTCGCGCTGTGGGAGCCCGACTTCCTGCCCGCCGTGACCGGCGAGAACGGTGCGCCGGTACGCCGTTCGGCCGGCTCCGAATCCGCTCGGCTGCTGGCCGATTTCGTCGTCGAGGGAGCGCGGACACTCTGCTTCCAGCGCAGCCGGCGCGGCGTGGAGCTGACCGCACGTCAAGCACGTCACCTGTTGTCGCAGACCGCACCGGAACTGGTCGATCGGGTTGCGGCGTATCGCGCGGGATACCTCGCCGACGATCGCCGCCGCCTGGAGCAGGCGATCTCCGGCGGAGACCTCATCGGTGTGGCCACCACCAACGCGCTCGAACTCGGCGTGGACATCAGTGGACTCGATGCGGTCATCGTGGGCGGCTATCCCGGTACCGTCGCCTCCTTCTGGCAGCAAGCCGGACGCGCCGGGCGACAACGCACCTCGGGGGATTCGCTGGTGGTGCTCGTCGCCCGCGACGATCCGCTGGACACCTACCTCGTGCACCACCCGGAGGCGCTGCTGGGCCGACCGGTCGAGGCGACGGTGACCGATCCGACGAATCCGTACATCGTCACTCCACATTTGTTGTGCGCGGCCGCCGAGCTACCGCTGCAGGACAGCGAGATCGAGGCATGGGGAGCCGTCGACGCGGTCGCGGGGCTGGCTGCCGATGGGATGCTGAAGCGCCGCAAGGCGGGCTGGTACGTGGCGCCGGGCGTCGAACCGCACGCCGACATCGACATCCGCGGAGGTATCGGCGGCCAGGTCCTGATCGTCGACACCACCACCTCCCAGTTGCTCGGCACCGTCGACTCGGGCCGCGCCATGTCGACCGTCCACCCCGGCGCGTTGCACATCCACCAGGGTGAGTCCTACGTCGTCGACGAACTCGATCTGACCGACGGTCTGGCCCTGGCACATCCGGAAGAACCCGACTGGACCACCTCCGCCCGCGAGACCACCGACGTGACGATCACCGACGTCGTGGCGCGCCGCAGATGTGGTCCGCTGACCGTCGCACTGGTGACCGTTGACGTGACCCATCAGGTGGTCGGCTACCTCCGCACCTTGCTGTCGGGCGAGGTCCTCGACGCGGTGGAACTCGACATGCCGCCGCAGACACTGAGTACCCGCGCGGTGATGTACACGCTCACACCGGAAGCGCTGGAGGAGGCCGGAGTGGCCGCCGGCCGGTTTCCCGGCGCGCTGCATGCCGCCGAGCACGCCGCGATCGGGCTGCTCCCACTCGTCGCCTCCTGCGACCGCTGGGACATCGGCGGGTTGTCGACCAACCAGCACCCCGACACCGGACTGCCAACCGTCTTCGTCTATGACGGCTACATGGGTGGTGCGGGCTTCGCCGATCGGGGATTCGCGGCGTTCGAGACCTGGATCGCTGCGACGCGCGACGCCGTGGCGAGTTGCCGGTGCGAGAGCGGATGCCCGTCATGTGTGCAGTCCCCCAAGTGCGGAAACGGCAACGACCCGCTCGACAAGGACGGCGCGATCACGGTTCTGACACTGCTGAGTCGGCAATACTCGAGTGATGACTGACGACAGCGCCGAAGGTCGCCGCGAGCCTGCGCACGCCATCGCGTCGTCACGGCCGGCGTACTTCTTGCTGGCCCGACCGACCGAGCAGGCCGACGAATTGCCCGCCACCATCGGCGAGCGCGACGTGTTCTTCTCCGAGGACGAGGCACTCGATGCGCTCGATCTCCACTACGCGTGGTGCGCCGCCCAGCACGGCGGACATCACTCCTCGGTCGTGGCAGGCGCACATTGGTACCTGCAGAGTGCGATGGTCGGATCGCAGGTCACCGCTGGACTGGGCGAGGTCTTCCTGGCGACCGGCGCCACCGATCCGGATCGACCGATGGCGGTCGCGGGTGGGTTCCTCACCGAAGGGGAGTTGATCCACTGGACCTCGTTCGTCCGCGCGGCGATGCGGTACATGGCCGTCTCGTCGACCACGATGTCCTTCGGGCTCGTCTATCGCGGTGACGAATCGGTGGACTTCGGCCAGATCGGATTCGCGCCCTCGCACTCGCGCCGCGTGTACCCGAAACGGATCGTGGTGCGCGAGGACGACATCTGACCGTCGGTCATCTGTCTGCCGCGCGGTAGGCCGTCACCACCGGCTCGAGTTCGGCGGGGGTTGCGCCGTGCATGATCAGCGCATCCGCGCCGTACTCGAACTCCTGCCGGATGCGGGCGGCGCATTGCTCCGGAGACCCCGTCGCCGACGGCTCCAGCCACTCGTCGGGAAGGAGCGTGGCGATGTGCTCGATCTGGTCGGCACTCGCTTTGTGATCGATCCCACCGGGAATCGACTGGACCACCGAATCGTCCCGAAAGCGCTGTAACACGGCCGGATCCCAATCGTTGGTCGTCACCAACAAGTCGCCGTAGCCCTGGAGATACGTGGCCAGACGCGCCACCGTCTTCTTCATCCGCAGCTCCTCGGGCAGGTGATCCCCGACGGTCGCGAAGCAGGACCAGACGCGCACGCTGTCCGGATCGCGTCCTGCCTCCTCGGCCGCCTGCTTGACCGTCCTGACACTGCGCTGCAAGGTTTCCGGAGTGAAGTACGTGTGCAGGACGACATCGTCGAACTCGCGTCCGCCGAGGGCCAGGGTCTGCGGCCCGAAGGCCACGATGGCCAGCCGGATGTCCTCGTCGAAGTCCGGGTCCAGGAACAACAGGTCGTACTTCCCGATGGGGCCGTCGTGGCCGAAGATCAACTCGCCGTGCCACAGTCGCCGCATCACCTGGGCGAAATCCTCCATCTGCGCCGTGGTCACGGCGGGCACGCCGAACGCCTTGTACATCGCGGCGATCCCACGACCGAGCCCGAGAGTGAAGCGCCCGCCGGAGAGTCGGTGCATCGTCGTCGCCCAGGACGCGGTGATCAATGGATGGCGGGTGTTGTGATTGGTTGCCGCCGTGGCGATCTGCATGCGCTCACTCACCGCGCACGCGGCACCGACCAGTGACGACGCCTCCTTGACGTTCCAGCGCTCGGAGATGAATGCGGTACCCAGCCCCAGCGCCTCCCCGGCACGGGTCTCGTCCATCAGGGTGGCCGGCCCCTCGCCGCCGGCTCCGGCCAGCAGGTAGTAGCCCAGTTCGTCCAGTGCACGTGGATCGCTCACGCCCCACACCCCTCCGATGCCGTCCTCGACACTGAACACAAGTTAGTTGTCGCACGTCTAATATGCAATGGTGCCGTCACCCATCCGAGGAATGAGTCAACCGCAACGTGTGGAGGTCTCGAACCGCCGGATGGTCGAGGCTGCGGCGGAACTCATCGTCGAAAAGGGCTGGGAGGCCACCACAGCGGCAGAGATCGGCAGGCGCGCCGGATACAGCCGGGCGATGGTGCATGCGCGCTTCGGGAGCAAGGAGGCGATCCTCGACGCCTTCTTCGAGCACGATTACGTCCGCCGCCTCACACCGGACGTCGACCCCGCGGACACCGGACTCGACCAGGCCGTCGCACATGTCTCGCACGTGCAGCAGCTCTACGCCGAGGACCCCGACTTCCTGCGCGCGATGTTCGTCGCGACCTTCGAGGCCGTCAAAGAAAGCTCGGCATTGCGAGATCGTGTGCGGCACAACATCGATCAAGGTCGATCCAAGATCATCGCCGGATTGGCGAAGGGACTTCGCGACGGTTCGGTACGCGCCGACATCGACCTCGCCCGCGCCACCAACGACATCGGTTCTGCGGTGTTCGGTCTCAGCTACCAGTGGATCGTGTCACCCGAGCTCTACGATCTCCCGACCGAGCTGACCCATCTCGCCGACCGTTTCCGGGCGACGTACGGCACCACGGCGCGGTAGCAGAGGGGACCCCGAGGAGGCGCAACCTACCGGGCAGTAATATGGCGGCAACAGCCCTTCTCACCGAAGCGAGCCCATGGCCGATTCCGCCCGCCAGCTGCATGGACGTACCGAGCTCGTATCCGCGCTCGGCGCTTTTGTCACGGCGCGGTCCCGCGGGTCGGCGCTCATCCTCGGGGAGCCCGGATCGGGCAAGAGCAGCCTCGTGCGCACGGCCGAATCGATGGCGATCGACGCCGGTGTCTCCGTCGTACGGGTCACCGCCGACCGCCGGGCCGGACCATATCCCGCATTGGACTCCGTGGTCGCCGCTGTCGACGACACCCTCCTCGCGCTCGACGACCACCGCCGCCATCTCCTGGAGGTCGCATTGGGTCGTGTACCCGGTACGCCGCCGTCGCGACTGGTCCTCTCGGCCACCGTCCTCGACCTCATCCGGCGGCGGGCGCACCGCGACCCCTTGCTCCTCACCCTCGACGACGCGCATCGCATCGACCGTGCCAGCGTCGAGGTCCTGGCCTCCGTCGCGCGCCGGCTGGGCGCGGCGCCGGTGGCGATCCTGGCGGCCGCGCCTCCGGGCGAGGGCGTGTTCGTCGAACGTTCCGTCGATCACTCGTGGCACCTCGACCCACTCCCCGCAGAGGCTGCGCACCGCTTGCTGCGCGACCGGCTGCCGATGCTGCCCGACACGGTGCGCACACACGTGGTCGACACCGTCCCGGGCAACCCGCGAATGCTCATCGAGCAGGGATCGGCCGAACTCTCTCGCCATGCCGTGTCCGTCGACCGCGCAACCGGCGACACCACAGCCATGGACACCACAGCCGTCGACGGCGATCGGCGCGGTGTCGCTCAACTCCTCGACGGCGTCGCCGTCCGGGCGATGCGACGCGGCGATGCCCGTGCCGCCGCCTTCGTACTCGAGCGCGCGGTGGAGACCTCGACCGAGCCCTCGGCGCGGGCGCGACGGCTGGCCGCGGCCGCGTGCCTCTCGGCCGACGTCACCGGCGACCTGCCCGCACTGGGCCGCCTCCTCGATCAGGCGCTGCGCGCCGACCCGCGGTCGGACCGCTCGCTCGAGGCCGTCATCGCCACGTCGTATGTGGCACTTCGCGGCAGCGAGGGAATCGACGATGTCCATCGTCGACTCGTCGAGGCGATCGGCGACCGTCGGCATGAGATCGGACGCTGGGTGTTCGAGGAGGCGCTGTGGGCGCTGTACCTGTTGTGCTGGTTCGGCAATCAGCGCGAGCACTGGCATGACTTCCGCGCCGTGGTGGAGGCCGACGTCGACCGAATCCCACCGTGGGCCGCACTCGCCGCCAGGCTGGAGTCCCACTCCGCATTCGACGACGCCGACCTCGACGCACAGGCCGACCAGCTGATCGAGAATCTGGCGTTCACCACGGATCCGTCGGCGGTGGTACGTATCGCCTTCGTCACCCGCGGCCGGGACCGGCGGTTCTGGTGGCGCAACGCCCTGCAGCGACTCTGGGCCGACGAGCGCAGCCCGTTCGCCTCGGTCGTCTATGCGGGTGCGTTGCTCGCCGCCGACGGTCTGAGTTCCGGGAACTGGAAGGCGGTCGAACAGGTGACCCGTCGCGCTCTGGATCTCTGTGAGTCACATGACTATCGGATGTATGCCGAACCCTGGCTCCGACACTCGCGCGCGTTGCTCGCCGCCTACCGAGGCGAGGAACAGGTGGCGCAGGCGGCCGTCACTCAGCTACAGGAGTGGGCCGACGACCGCGGCTCCGCCGCGCTGCACTGGCGGGCCCTGCACTGCCGGGCGGTGATCGCGCTCGGCAGTGGCCGGCCGCGGCGGGCGTACCGGCTCCTTCGGATGATCTCCGGCACCGGCGAATTCGGTGCGGTGATCGAATTCGACGACAGGACCGCATTGGATTTCGCCGAGGCAGCGATGCTCGCAGGCACCTCCGACGACATCGAGTCCCTGCGGGCGATCGTCTCCGCACGCCCCGCAGACGATCGCGTCGCAGCCGATCGCCGGACCCTGCTGTACGCGGGCGCCCTGGCCATCATCTCCGATGACGATCTGTATTACCAACGCGCAGTGGCCATGCCGGAGGCCGACAGGTGGCCGTTCGACCTCGCGCGCATCCAGCTGAGCCGTGGACGCTCCCTACGCGCTCAGGGGTCCGTGACACAAGCGCACCGAGCACTCCGGTCGGCGGCCGTGACGTTCCGATACCTCGGCGCCACCCCGTGGCTCGCCCAGGCGCGTGAGGAACTCCGCCGCCTCGGGGCGACCGACGAAACAGATCACCTGCTGCACGACATCACCCAGCTCTCCCCGATCGGTCGCCGGGTCGCCGGGCTGGCCGCCACCGGGCTGTCGAACCGCCAGATCGGCGCTGTCCTGCACATGTCCCCGAGCACCGTCGGCTCGCACCTGTCTCGTGTCTACGCGACGCTCGGCGTGCATTCCCGTGCCGGACTACGGGATTCGCTCCGCTCCGAGGACCCTGCCGGCGGGCCCGGCGTTCGTCACGCGTAACGCGTCACGGAGGCCGCCACGGGAGGCCACGCCCAGCTTGCGGTAGGCCTTGTGGAGATGGTTTCCGACGGTGCGGTGCGAGATCGCGAGACGCTCGGCGATCTTCTTGTTGCTCATGCCCTGTGCCGCGAGTTCCGCTATCTGTCGCTCCTGCGGGGTGAGGGAACCGGACATCGCCTCGGTCATCACCAGCCGGGTGGCTGCGGTCGCCTCGAGTTCCGCACGAGCCCGATCCGACCACGGTCGGGCGCCGAGTTCGTCGAACGTCGCGAGCGCTTCGGTCAGCAGGGGCCGCGACGCCGCTGCCACATGGTGGCGGCGCAGGTGCGCACCGAACATGAGTAGCGCGCGGGCGTGGTCGAATCGCCACGTCGTCGCGCCCGGGACCGCCAGGGCCTGCCGGTAGAGCTCACGGGCCTGCTCGTCATCGGCGATCAGGGCACGGGCCACCAGGTGAATCATTGCCATCCTCGGCGACAGCCTGCCGTACCCGATGCGGTCCATCGCATCGACGTGTGCGCGGGCGAGGTCGAGTCGCCGCAGCCGCACGGCGGCGTCCACGACGTCGAGAGCGACCGAGATCGCCATCCACGCATGCGCGGCGAACTCGCCGATCGGACTGATCGATGTGGCATGCGCGAGCACACCTTCGGCGTCGCCGCGCCCCGCGGCTGCCGTCGTCTCCACGTGCTCGACACAGGCGATGACCGTGGTCGCGCGGCGAGGGATCGCCCACGCCGCCATCGCATCGGTGAGCACCATCATCGACGCCCGATCGCCCTTCGCAGCCGCGAGCCATGCCATCTCGTAGTCCGCGGCCCACAGGAGCAGGTTGTAATCCCCGCCGTTCGCCAGTCGGCGTGCACGATCGACGGCGTCGACGCCGGTCTGCCAGTCACCGCGGTTGCGTGCGTCGCGAGCGATCATGAGCAGCGCCCAGATCGCCGGGAGCACGGGACCACGGTGCTCGGCTGCATCGACGATCCGGTCAAGTGCGACAAGGCAATCGGACAGCCGGTCGAAGGTGACCGCCATCTCGGCGATCTGGATGACCTGAACCGGGTCGGTCTCGGCATGCACCCCGCGGATCAGTGCATCGACCTCGCGCAGTGTCCTCGCGGTGGTGCGGGCCGGATCGAGCGAGGTGCGACTGGCGAGGTCGGCGACGACCGGGGGACGCGGGGTCAGTCGATCGAGAGCCCGGTAGTAGGCCGGCCACAGCTCTTCTCGTCCACCCAGCCAGCAGACCCACCGCAACTCACCGATCGCGTCCATCAGCGCCTCGTCGGTCGGGTCGGTGTGACGGGCGTACCCGTCGATCGCCCGCGCGAGAATCTGGTGAGCCATGTCGATGTCGCCGTCGTGGCCGCTGGCGATCAGCGTCGCGGCCGCGGACGCCGCTGTCAGCGACTGGGTGAAACCGGGGTCCAACTCCCGGATCTCGTCGATCAACTCGAGTGCCATCGACGAATCGGAGCCTGCGGCGATGTAAGCGGCTCGCGCGAGCCGCCGCGCACGGTCGGGCGGCGTCGGTGTCAGTCCCGCGGCGCGGGTGAAAAGAGCAAGAGCGTCCGTCCAGTCCCCGTCGCGGACCGCGGCCTCCGCGGAACGCTCGAGGTGCGACGCGCGGGGTTCGTCGTATCGGCCGGCCCCGTTCGCTGTACTGGACTCGGGCACTGTGCGGGACTCGGGCTCTGTGCGGGACTCGGATGTCTCGGGGGGTGTCCGGACAAGCAGCCTGCCGAGTCTGCGGTGTGCGTTCGTACGCTCCTGCGGCGTGGAGTCGGAGAGCAGCGCCGACCCGAACAATGGTCGGCACAGGCTGATCCGGGCGTCGGGGCCGACTCCCGAGACGGTGATCACGCCGGCGTCGGTCGCATCGGCGATGGCACCTGTCGCCGATCCATCCGGGACCGCCGCGGCGAGATCGGCGACCGATGCGGTCGGTTGGAGGACGTGCAGGAGGAGCAGAAGCCGGGCATCGGCACCCAGTGCGGCGATCTGCGGGGCGAATGCGTCGCGCAGCCGGTGCGTCAATGGAAGTAGGGGCGGCAGAGACGTGGTGCCCGATCGCTGTTCGATCGGAATGGCCGCGGGCAGGTCCACGAGTGCGAGCGGGTTGCCCTGGGCCTCGGCCAGCAGGCGCGCTCGCACCGACGGCGCGAGCGACGGGCCAATGGCGTCGAGCAGCGCAGCCCCGTCGACGTCGTCGAGGGGTTCGAGCCTCATCTCGTGGCGGCCCGACAGTCCCCGGTCACGTGTCGCCGTGAGGATGCCGACCCGGGCGGGCCCGACTGCGGCGAGGCCGTCGAGGACCTCGCGGCTCGCTGCGTCGGCCCAGTGCAGGTCGTCCACGACAATCAGCACGGGCCCATCGGCGGCGAGCTCCTCGATCGAGCGCGTCGTCGCTCGAAGCACTGCCCTGATGTCGGGAATCGCGCCGTCCTCGAGGCCGAGAGCTCCCCGCAGAGTTGTCGCCCAGGCCCGACCGGTCGCCCTCGGACTGTCGACCACCGGGAGCAGCAGCTCCTGCAGCGTTGCGAAATCGATGTCCGTCTCGAACTCGACACCCGTCGCGTGCAGTACGCGGCATCCCCGGGATTCGCCGAGCCCAGCTGCGGTGGCGAGGATCTCGGTCTTCCCGATACCCGGCTCCCCGACGACGGCGAGGGACTCACTCGACCCGGCAGTGATCGTGGTCAGGAGCTGCGAGATGCGGTTGATGTCGCCCGTGCGGCCGAGCAGCGCGCGTGAGTCGGCGCGACATCGATCGTCGACATCTGCTGACAACTCGTCCGTCTCCCCCGCCACGGCCATGCTGACCTGGCCTTCCGTGGATGAACGCTAATTCACCGTGCGCCGTCGGGTCAACATCACCGGCGATGCGGAGAGTCCGTCCCGCCGGCCTGGGCGGCCGACGGGACGGACTCTCGTGATGGTGCTTCTTGGCGGTCCGATCTAAGCGGCTGCACCCGAGCTGGTCGAGCTGCTCGAATCACTCGACGAGCCACCATCCGATGAGGCGCCATCCGACGAGGAGCTCGAAGACGATTTCGAGGTTCCCGCGGATGCGGCCGAACCCGATCCGCCGGCGTGGCTGTCGGCGCCCCCGGTGGTACCCGAGTCGGCATTCGTCGAGTCGGCAGTCGTCGAGTCGGCAGTGGTCGAATCAGGCGCCGTCGAGTCAGACGCGGTCGAATCAGACGCCGTCGAGTCAGACGTTGTCGAGTCGGCTGCAGAGGAGTCCGTGGCAGTCGGGGCGGCGGCGGTCGGGGCGTCGGCGGTCGGGGCGTCGGCGGTCGGGGCGTCGGTCGTCTCCGATACGTCTCCTGCGTGAGATGTCACCGATTCGCTGCTGTCCGTGGATGTTTCGGCGCCGACCGCGTCGGCCTCTGCTGCGCCTCCGGTGGTCTCCGTCGTATCCGTCGTATCCGAGGACACGGCTGCCGCATCAGTGTCGGCAGCCGTCCGCAGACCGGCAAGGGTCGCGTTGGCCGGCGGGGTGATGCCGTACAGGATGCTCTGCTGGATCGCCTGCAGCGACGCGAGGGTGCCCGGCATGATCGCGCCGTCGGCGGTTGCCTCACCGTTGCTCAGCAGCCCACCGCCGTAGATGGTGAATCCCGGGATGTCGAGGCCGATCAGCGGCCCCAGATTGGGGCCGTAACCACCGTTGAGCAGACCGTCGAGCATGACCGCGGGCGCCTTGGCGAGCGCTTCGATGATGTCGGTCGGTCCACCACCGTTCTGGGCCGCATCGATGACACCCTGGATCCCTGCACCGAGCCCGCCGACCCCGCCGTAGATCGGGCCGATGAGGGCGAGCCCGGCGTTCAGCGCGATGTTGGCGAACTGCTCGTTGATGACTCGGGCCAGGTTCTCCGCAGGCGCGGCGAGTGCCTGCTGAATGGCTGGGATGAGGTCACCGGACACCGGGTTGATCGCGGAGAAGATCGGCACGATCACGGCAGTCAGCAGGTTGTTGAGCGCACCTGAGACGTCACCGGCGCGCAGAGCGGCAGACGAGGCCTCGAGGAGACCGGGGACGTCGTCGTTCAGCGAGGTGGTGATGGCCGAGCCGGCCGACTGCAGACCGCTGATCAGGGTCTCGGCACTCGCAGACTGGTTCTCGAGGATCTGACGCAGCACCGGGAGCGCCCCTCGGGCCTCCGACGTCGTGGCGATGGCCTCCAGATTGGTCATCGCATGTTCGACAGCTTCCTGATACGCCGCGAACGAACTCAACCGGACATTGGGTGAGATGACGCTCTGGGCCTGCGCACCGAGGTCATTCGTCAGCGACGGTGCCCCGGACATGGCGAATGGGGTGGCGGCGATCGCGGTCGCGCTGACCAGCGACACTCCGGCCAGCAGATATGGGCGCAGCTGTGGGCGACTGAGGACGTGCAATGTAGCTCTCCTTGACAGAAACGAACCGACACATGTCGGACGATTTCGAAGTCTGGACCGTGGTCCGCATCTCGATGCCAGGAAATCGGAACAGTGTGGACAAACGACTCATGCTGCAGTCGCCCTCACCCCACCGGGCCGGCCCTGGCGGCGGCCTGCGCGCGCCGGACACCGAACGGTCCCAGCGTCACCGGAACCACCACGTCGACCATGACGTCGGCACCCTCCGTCACACACCGGGCCACCTCGGCACCCACGTCCTGAGCGGCGGCGATCAGGCGTGCGGCCGCGCACGGGTCCGGCTCGGCGGCCACCTGCTGCTGCGCGGCGGCGAGCGCCGCGAGGTCGGCGGCCGACTGCGCGCGATGCCGTGCGAGGACCGCAGCGCCGAAGTACAGCAGCGTGACCACCGTCGCCGCGATCGCCGCGATCGCGAACGCCCCGGCCACCGTCGCGAAACCCCCGTCGTCGCGCCACACCCGGATCATGGTCGAGATGCCTGCACAGGCGCGTCGTCGTCGGGCTCCTTCGCCGCCACCGCTCTGGCCGACACCGTCACCATCGGCAACAACGGGATCGACGACCGCACGACGACCTCGACGCGGGAATCCGTGCCGGTGATCGTGATCTGCGCGGACCGCCCGACCACCCCGGCGGCGACCTCCTGCGCGGCGGCGTCCCCGGCCGCCGCCAATCGGGCGGCCTCCCGGGCCGCATCTGTACACCGGATCTGCACCGTCGCACCGACGACCGCCGTGATGCCGAGGACGACCGTCGCCACGATCGCGGCGATGGCATACGCGCCCTCGACGGTGACCATGCCACGCTCGTCGCGCCACACCTGCCGCAGCGTCATCAGCACCGACACCGCCTCAGCCCACCGAGGTGTTCAGGGCCTTGCCGATGATGCCGGTGAGGGCACTCACGATGTTGTCGCCGGTGACGACGGTGTAGAGGATCGCCCCGAAGGCCGCCGCGGCGATGGTGCCGATCGCATATTCAGCCGTACTCATCCCCTCGTCGTCGGCGACGATCCGCAACACCTCGGCTTGCACTCGCGCGATCGGACGTCGAAAGATTCTGTCGGACATGATGTTCTGGCCTCCCTGGGTCACGCACCTTGCGTGTCACAGGTAAGACGCACCGCATCACGATTCGGATCCACTGCGTCACGATCGATCAGCCACCGAGGACGGAGCCGGCGAGGCCCACCACCACGGGCACGATCCCGAGACAGACGAATGCCGGCAGGAAACACAGCCCGAGTGGTCCACTGATCGCGACGCCTGCGCGTTCGGCGGCCGCCAGCGCGTCGTCGTGCGCGTCCCTGCGAGTGCTGTCGGCCAGTTCCGCCAGACCTCCGGAGAGCGACGACCCGGACCGTGCCGAACGCCGCGCCAACGTCGCCAGCGCCTCGAAACGGTCGCCATCGACGTCCGACCTCGCGGCTCGCCTGCCGTCGACGACGGGCGCCCCGTGGCGACGCCAGGCATGCTCGGGATCGGCACCGAGCCCGAGGAGTTCGGCCGCCGACGCCAACGGGCGGGCGAGCCCGGGCGGCGCGGAACTCGAGACCACGCCCGCCGCCGCGGCGATCGGCATCCCCGCGCGCAGACACACGGCGAACAGATCGAAGGACGCCGCGACCGCGAACGGGTCGTCGGAACCCGGCCTCGGATGCGCAGGGTCGCGCGCGGCGATCGCCGACGCCGGATCGCCAACCACCCGATGCAGTGCCCAGCTCGGTGCCGGCCATACCCAGAGGGCAGCACCCGCCGCAACCAGCGAGAACGCGATCATCGGTTGATCACCCGGTCGGTGATCCGCTCCGACCACGCGAGACCGGCCACCGACAACGCCGTACCCACGATGAGCAGAACCCCGCCGAGACCGCTACCGAGGAGCACGCCGACGGGGTGCGCGCCCATGAACTCGCCCAGCGCGATGCCGATGACCGGCAATCCGGCGAGCACGGTCGCGGTGGCCCGCGGGCCGGCGAGTCCGGCTCGGGTCCGGGTGGCGAACTGCCTGCGCGCCAGCAGATCGGCCCGCACCGACTCCACCAGCTCGATCATGGGCAGACCGTGCCGGTCGGCGGTCTGCCAGGCGACCCCCACGCGATGCCAGGAGAGCTCGTCGGAGGCCTCGACGTCGGGCATCACCTCGCCGCCCAGTTCGGCCCGTCCCGCCATCATCGCGAGGCCATCGCCAACCGGCGACCTCGGTTGCCCGGCAGGGAGTTCGCGCGCCGCGGCCGCGCACGCCGCGGCAGGCGGGGCACCGACCGACAGTTCGGCCGTCATCACCGACAACGCCAGCAGCAGATCGGAGATCTCCCGGTCGCGCGCCCGGACCCGCTGTGCGCGGTGCCGTCGCCACATCAACGTCGCGGACACCAACGTCATCGCCACCGCCGCATGGAGCCCGATGAGCACAGCTGCCGCCACCGGGGCGCCGACGGCGACCGACGCCTGCCACGGAACAGTGCGCGTCCGCGAGGTTCCCGGCGTGAGGGCCACCAACCGATACTGGGCGTGGGTGGCCGGCCACCAGAGCACCGCCGCGGCGAGCGCCAGGATGACCGGGATCATCGGTGCGTCCGGGACCGCACCAGTGCATCGAATCCGGACATCTCGTCGGTGAAGCCGTGCGCGCGCATCCACACGGGCCGGATGTGCACAAAGCCGTCGGTGTCGCGGGACACCAGCCCGATCTCGGTGAGTCCACGCGAGCCACCGGGGGTCCGCGCGACACCGAGCACCACGTGGACGGCCGCCGCGAGCTGGCTGTGCAGCGCGTCGCGCGCCATCCCGCCCAGCGCCGCCAACGCCTCCATCCGCGCCGGGACCTCCGACGTCGAGTTGGCATGCACGGTCCCCGAGCATCCCTCGTGTCCGGTGTTCAGCGCGGTCAGGAGATCGATCACCTCCGCACCGCGCACCTCCCCCACGACGATCCGGTCCGGCCGCATCCGAAGTGCCTGCCGTACCAATGAGCGCACCGGAACCTCTCCCGCCCCTTCCACATTCGGTGTCCGGGCGACAAGGCGCACGATGTGCGGGTGAGGCGGGTCGAGTTCGAGCGCGTCCTCGACACAGAGAATTCGTTCGGCCGCGTCCATCTCACCGATCAGGGATCCGAGGAGTGTGGTCTTACCCGATCCCGTCCCGCCCACGATGAGGAAGGCGAGCCGGGCGTGCAGCATGGCGCGCAGCGGCTCCACGGTCTCGCCGGGAATGGCACCCAGCGCGACGAGTTCGTCGAAGTCACGGGTCGCGGTGCGCAGGACTCGGAGCGAGATACAGGTTCCGTCGGTGGCCACGGGTGGGATCACCGCATGCAGCCGGACCGCATGGCCACGACGCCCGAGGTCGGCGAGTTGGCCGTCGACCCAGGGTTGCGCGTCGTCGAGCCGCTTGCCCGCACTGAGAGCCAGCCGACTCGCGAGGCGGCGGACGGCCGCCTCGTCGTCGAATCGGATATCCGTGCGCTGCAGTCCGTTTCCCCGATCGACCCACACCCGCTCGGCGCCGACGACGAGGATGTCGGCGACGTCGGGTTCGGCCAGGAGATGCTCGAGCCGGCCCGCTCCGATCAGCTCGGTCTGCAGGAAGCGCAGGGCGGCAAGCAGATCCGTGTCGCCGAGCATGCCCCGCGACTCCGATCGGATCGCATCGGCGATGACCTCTGCCGTGGGCTCGACGGCCTGTGTCGCCAGCCGGTCACGCACACGGTCGAGGAGCGCATCGTGCGGGCCGCTCACGCCGCGAGCCGCTCGGCCGCCCCCGCCTTGCGGTACACCGCCAGCGCCGCCCGCCCGAGCGGGCTGCGTGGCGGAACCCGCAGGCGCCCGGCCTCCATCCGGCCCGGTAGTCCGGGATCGGATCGGTATGCGGTGAGCAGCGGGAGGCCCACGGCGGAGGCCACCTCGGACGCGCGCAGACCGCTCGGCGCCGGACCCCGGACCGCCAGCGCAGCGGCGATCCCGCGCTCACCCAGGCGGGCGGCAACGGTCCGCGACGACGCCACCCCGTGCACACCGGCCGTGGTGACGAGCACGACGAGATCGACGGAATCGAGCACGGCATCGGTGACCGGGTCGGCGGTACGGGGCAGGTCGACCACCACGGTGTCGCCGTTGACCCGGCCGGCATCCATCGTCGCGATGACCGCGTCCACGCCGATCCGCAGCCGGCTGTCGCGACGGGGCGCGAGCACTGACAGCCGATCGTTCACCTGTGGCAATGCACTGTGCAACGATTGCGCCCGGACCGCCCCGCCTGCCAGGGTCAGGTCCTGCCACCGGAGGCCGGCACGACCCTCTATCCCGAGAGTCAGGTCGATGCCCGCTCCGAACTCGTCGACATCGAAGAGCAGTACGTGTGTGGACTCCTCGGCAGCGGTCAGGGCCACCGCGGCCGCCAGGGTCGTGGCGCCTGCTCCGCCGTGCCCGCCGATCACGGCGACCGCGCCCGCCGGGGCGGCGAGCGGCGATCGGAGCTCGGTGAGGAGTCCGACGAGGGTGGATTCCTCGGCGGGCAACGACACCGCCCGATCCGCACCGAGACTCATCGCCGATCGCCAGATGTCGGCTGCGGGTTCACCGTCGGTCACCATGACGAGTCCCGCGCGTCGCGGCGGCCCGAGTTCGGCCAGCACCCGGGTGGCGTTCACATCGGCGACCACCGCGTCCGCACGCAGCCACTCCCGGCGGCAGTGCTCTGGGTCGGCGCGCAGCATCTGATATCCCGCCGCGGCCGCACAGCGGGCGACGTCGTCGGAGAGGTCCGGACCCACCAGGGCGAGGAGTTCATCGGTCATGTACCGATCCTGCAGCGCCATCTCCCCCCGGCGGGGGCGTCGGGGCGCCACGGCCCGATCTGTGGAATATCCCAGATCTGTGGATGACCCGGATTGTGGATGACCCTGCGGTCAGCCCGTGAACGGTGGCACGAACTCACACGGGACGGGAACCGGATGCTGCGGATCGAGTGCGTTGAGCACCATGTAGGCCGCACGCCGCGAGCCGGCGATCGCGAGGTGATCGCTGTGGTCGGCAGCGCAGGTGTCCTGGACGACGATGTTGCGCACCTTCTCTCCCGCGCGTCCGGGTACCTGCCCGCTGGTGTAGGGCAGGACGAGTTCGTCGTAGCGGGTGGAGATGTTCGTGTAGTCGACGCCCTTCACGTACGGGCTTCCCCCGCGCCAGATCTCCCGGTTCATCTCCGACCCGGCGGTCATCTGGCCGCACGCGGCACAGATCGGTAGTTCCCGGCCACCCAGCAGCGTGTCGGTGAGGCCGGTCAGCGGGGTGCCGCCGAACGTGCCCCGCCACAGAGGGGCGAGCGAGACGTACTTGCTGACCTTGCCCGCACCACCCAGATTCTTCAGGTAATAGGTGGGCATGTACGTGCCCTGGGAGTGCCCGACGAGATCCACGGTCTTCGCACCGGTACCGGCCAGCACTCTGTCGACGAATCGAGACAGCTGTGCGGCGCTGCCCTCGATGGGCGCCATGCCCCCGATCGCCGACACCGGCCACGGAGTTCCCGGCAGGGCGCCGTAGGTGAGCGCGAAGACGCAGTAACCGCGATTGGCCAGCATCGCCACGTAGGCACCCCAGTTGGTCTGCTGCGATCCACCGGTTCCGTGCACGAGTACCACCGGCCGCGGATGCCGCGCAGTGGGTTTGCACGTGAAGTCGTTGGAACCGGGCAGGGACCCGCCGGGATGTGAGAGTTCCGCCGGGATACCCGAGAAGAAGTTGTAGGTCTCGGGTAGCGGCGGCTGCGGGGCCGCGTGAGCAGTGCCCGCGCCCACCACCACGGCCATCACGCAGGCGACCACCGCGCAGGAGACCGCAGAACCGATCAATCCCACCCGTGTCCTTGCACCGATCGACATACCCACTCCCCCATTCGGCTGACGTCCGCCCAGAACCTAGCAACTGCTTGGTCAAGCGTCCCAGTTTTCGGAAAACCGCCGCATACGCGCGAAGAATGAGTGCTGCCGAGATGTGATACCGACCCCAGACAGAGGACGACCCCGGCCAGGGGGGGAGGAGGCCGGGGTCATCGCGTTTCAGCCCCGGGGGGTCGGGCTGAAAGGCACCGGTATTAACCGGTTACGGCCGACTATACACACGGGATTTCGTTGATTGCAACCACAACAAAGAGCGATCCGAGGTCACATTTTTATATCGCTGCCTGCGCATTCACGATGCAATGACGTTGCATCGGGGCTATCGCCGCAGGCCTCTCAGACCGTACTCTGACCACGTGACGGACACCTCACCGAAGGCGACCGGGTCGCCACCTTCGGTATCACGTCTGACCGACCGACGCCGCGTCGCGGCCTTCTTCGATCTCGACAAGACGGTCATCGCGAAGTCGAGCGCGCTCGCGTTCTCGCGACCGTTCTTCGACGAGGGACTGATCAATCGGCGCTCGGTGCTGAAATCGAGCTACGCCCAGTTCCTGTTCCTCGTCACGGCCGCCGACCACGATCAGGTGGAGAACCTGCGCCGCCACGTGACCGACATGTGCCGCGGGTGGGATGTGGAGCAGGTGCGGGCGATCGTCAACGAGACGCTGCACGACATCGTGAATCCGTTGGTCTTCGCCGAGGCCGCCGAACTGATCGCCGGCCACCAGGAACGCGGACACGACGTCGTGCTGATCTCGGCGTCCGGACGCGAGATGGTCGAACCGATCGGCGAGCTCCTCGGGGTCGACCACGTGGAGGCCAGCGAGATGAGAGTCGTCGACGGCCACTACACCGGCGAGCTCGAGTTCTATTGCTACGGAGAGCACAAGGCTGTCGCGATGGAGGCACTCGCCGAATCCCGTGGCTACGATCTCGCCGAGTGCCACGCATACTCCGACTCCATCACCGATCTCCCCATGCTCAGCGCGGTCGGTCACCCCGTCGCGGTGAATCCGGACCGGCAACTCCGCAAGCAGGCAGCCGATCGAGGCTGGCCGGTGCTGAGCTTCAATCGCCCGGTGCCGCTCCGCAAGCGGATCCCCACCCCGTCGTCACGGATGGCCGCCGCCCTGGCGCTCGGCGCTGCGGTGGCGGCGGTCAGCAGCGCCGGAATGCACTCGTTCCTGCATCGACGGCATCGGCGACGCCGGAGCTGAGACTCCTGGAAACACCACTGAATGTTGGTGCGAAAGGCCCTTGATGTGACTGCGGTCACGGTGTACAAAAGGGGTTACGGAATCTCGGAAGGCAAAGTCCGATCCGGAAGAGAAGGAGCGGACCCCCACGCCGAGCGCTTCCCAGCACGGGCGGCAAGCACCCACGCGGAGCACGCCGCAATAAGGCAAAAGCGTTGTGCGCCTGCGACATCGTAGGCCGGCAAGGGCAAGCCGATGGCCATCAACGGGCCGTAAGCGGGAACATGAGGAGTTCCCCGTCGGGCCGGACGAATCGATCCGATCGGAACGGACCAGCTGGTCCGTGAGACGGAACGAATCGATCCGATGAAGCTCGATTCGATTGCACGGCACCGTCATTCGTAAATGGTTCACATCGGGGCGTACCGACCGGCACCGCGGTCCCTCGCCGAGGCGATCCACACAACCCACCAAGCACGCTTGGTAACTTGGGTCCGTGCTATGCGGGCGGCAACCCGGTCGGTTTCAACCGATCGAGCGGCCGCCCGCATTGTATTGTCCGGCGCGGTATTGTCCGGCGCGGTATTGTCCGGTGCCGTCGTATCGTCCGGGTGCTGCCCGGGTGTTGCATCCGAGCGCCAACCGATCCCGAGAGTTCGCTCGCTGCTTACATTTTCGTGCGCGCGCGCCGCAGGGAGCTAGCCCGCGCGTGCCGCATCGGCGATCGAGCGGGCCTCGCCCGCACCCGCCTCGAGCGCCTCGCAACACAGCACGATCCAGGCGCCCACTGCTGTCGGGTCTCCGTCGGCGAACCCCGTCGACAACGAGCGGTAGTCGTCGAGGCGACGCAGCCAGGTCACCTCCGGGACGCCGAGGTTGTGCGGATCCAGTCCCGACGACGTGCAGACCAGGCGCGAGGCCGCGCGCGCGACCACACCGTTCGCGGTCGGGAACGCGCCGACCCCCAGCAATTCGCCGTGCACCACGGCGGCCAGCACCGGCGCCGGGACCGATGTGGCGCCGGTGATCAGCTGCCCGAGCAGATCGAGCCGTCCGGCGACTCCGGGCTGCACACTCGGGCGGCCCAGCTCGTCGGGATCGGCGACGAGATCGGCGGCGGCGAGCATATGCAGCCGGGCGAACGCCTGGGCGGGAGCCCGGCGGAACACGCCGGTGAGCTGATCGAGTGCGTCGCCGTCGAGGGCCTGGGCCACGCGCATCGCACCGGCCAGCAGCGGATCGTCGAAGTCACCGTCGCGACGCAGTTCCACGCTGCCGCCGTCGATGGCCGCCGAGGATCGGCCGGCCCGCCAGGACGCCTCGGTCGCCGTCTTGTCCCACCCGCGCAGATTCGCCGGGTGACGATGCACGGCACTCAGCGCGTCCCGTGCGCGGTCGGCGGCGTCGCGCACACCGGGCAGGTCGAGCAGCGGCGCGAGCGGATCAGAGGTCACGCCTTCCCACGATAGTGATGTGGGGTCGGCCGTCGTCCGGCCGGTGACGTCGATGCGCGTCCTGCACCACTCGTCGTGTCCATGGGACCATTCGTCGCGGAACTGCGGGACCCGGTCGAGGGCACCTGCAACGAGGTTCCAACGTGACTACCCTCACAATGAGTAACCGGCATGAATGCACGTCACGCCAGTGTGCGGGCACCCAGCACGCATACACACAGCACGCGTACACATCGTCTCCTCGACAGTGAAAGGTCTCCTCACCGATGACTCCCGCCACCACTTCGTCCGCCCAGGGGTATCCGCCGTCGGAGGATTTCGTCGCGCAGGCCAACGCCGGGTCTGAGCTCTATGACCGGGCCGACGCGGATCGTCTGGAGTTCTGGGCCGAACAGGCCCGCCGCCTGGACTGGGACACCGATTTCGACCAGATCCTCGACTGGTCGGACGCGCCGTTCGCCAAGTGGTTCGTCGGCGGCAAGCTCAACGTCGCCTACAACTGCGTCGATCGACACGTCGCGGCGGGCAAGGGCGACCGGGTCGCGATCCATTGGGTCGGCGAGCCCGGTGACACCCGCGACCTCACCTACGCCCAGCTGCAGGACGAGGTGTCCAAGGCCGCCAACTACTTCACCTCGATCGGGCTGGTGGCCGGCGACCGCGTCGCCATCTACATGCCGATGGTCCCCGAGGCGATCATCTCGATGCTCGCCTGCGCCCGGCTGGGGTTGACACATTCGGTGGTGTTCGCCGGATTCTCCTCGGGCGCACTGCGTTCGCGCGTCGACGACGCCGAGGCCAAGCTCGTCATCACCACCGACGGCCAGTACCGTCGCGGCAAACCCGCCCCCCTCAAGGCCGCCGTCGACGAGGCACTCGGCACCGGCGACGACGCCGCGAAGTCGGTGGAGAAGGTCCTGGTGGTGCGCCGCACCAACGACGATCCCGATCTGCCGTGGGTCGATGGGCGCGACGTGTGGTGGGACGACACCGTCGACGAGCAGTCGAGCACCCATGAACCCGAGGCCTTCGACGCCGAGCACCCGCTGTTCCTGCTCTACACCTCTGGCACCACGGGCAAGCCCAAGGGCATCGTGCATTCCTCGGGCGGCTACCTGACGCAGGCGTCCTATACCTTCCACTACGTCTTCGACCACAAGGAAGGCCGCGACGTCTTCTGGTGCGGCGCCGACATCGGCTGGGTGACCGGACACTCCTACCTCGTCTACGGCCCACTGTCCAACGGCGCCACCGAAGTGGTCTATGAGGGAACCCCCAACTCCCCCAACGAACATCGTCACTTCGAGATCATCGAGCGCTACGGCGTGACCATCTACTACATCGCGCCGACGCTGATCCGCACCTTCATGAAGTGGGGTCGCGAGATCCCCGACGCACACGATCTGAGCTCGGTGCGACTGCTCGGCTCGGTCGGCGAACCGATCAACCCCGAAGCGTGGAAGTGGTACCGCGAGGTCATCGGAGGCAACTCTGCGCCCATCGTCGACACCTGGTGGCAGACCGAGACCGGCGCCATCATGATCTCCCCGCTGCCCGGCGTGACGACCACCAAGCCCGGCTCCGCGATGGCACCGCTGCCCGGCATCTCGGCGAACATCGTCGACGACCAGGGCAAGCCGGTCGGCGCCGGTGAGCAAGGGTATCTGGTGCTCGACCAGCCGTGGCCGTCGATGCTGCGCGGCATCTGGGGCGACGACGAGCGGTTCCGCGAGACCTATTGGTCACGCTTCGCCGAGCAGGGCTGGTACTTCGCAGGCGACGGCGCCCGCTACGACGACGACCACGCCCTCTGGGTCCTCGGACGCGTCGACGACGTCATGAACATCTCCGGGCACCGCATCTCCACCGCCGAGGTCGAGAGCGCCCTGGTCGGCCATTCCGGGGTCGCCGAGGCCGCCGTCATCGGCGCCGCCGACGAGACCACGGGTCAGGGCATCGTCGCCTTCGTCATCCTGCGTGAGGGAGTCGAGAACACCGGCGACCAACTCGTCAAGGAACTCCGCGACCAGGTGGCCGTCGAGATCTCGCCCATCGCCAAACCCCGCGAGATCAACGTCGTCCCCGAATTGCCCAAGACCCGCTCCGGCAAGATCATGCGACGCCTCCTCAAGGACGTCGCCGAAGGACGCGAACTCGGCGACACCTCCACTCTGGTCGATCCGTCGGTCTTCGAGGCCATCCGCGCCCGCAAGTCCTGAGCACGACGTCTCCGCCCCGACCCGCGATCGACCCGGTCGGGGCGGAGATGCCGGATTCCTCCTTGACCTTGACACGGTGACAAGGTCTTGACTGGTGTCGAGGAGGTGATCGCGATGAACAACGCGATTCGTGACGATCGGCAGGCCCGGCTGATCGAGGCCCTGTCGGCGCCGCAGCCGTCGACCCGACTGCAGGCGGCGCTGGCCGCCGGGACATACCCGGATGATGCGCTGGTCGATGTGCTCGTGGGGCGCTGCGGCGTCGAACCGGACTTCTTCGTGCGTGACATGCTGACGTGGGCTCTCACCCGCTGTGCACCAGACGTCACCATCGCGCGACTGCTCGGCGAGCTCGCCTCGACCACACCGCAGGCCCGCAGCCAGGCGTTGCACACACTGTCGAAGATCGGCCGGCACTCGGTCTGGGAGAAGATCCCGCATGGGCTGCTCCACGATCCCGACGACGACGTCGCGCGCAGTGCCTGGCGCGCGGCGGTCGTGCTCACTCCGGACGATCAAAGAGCGTCTCTCGCAAGGGAACTGGTGACCGAGCTGGGCCGCGGCGACCGGGAGACGCAACGCAGCCTGAGCCGAGCGCTCGTCGCTATCGGCGATGCGGCACTCCCATTGCTCGCGGTCGCACGTTCGGGTCGCAACCCGGCCGTGCGTGAGCATGCCGCCGCCACCGAGCACCTCATGGAGGACCCGGACAGCGATTTCTCGGCTGCGGTGGATCAGGCGCGACGGGCGCTCTCCTTGGCGAACGCGCCGTCGCCGGGTACCGAATGCTGATCGGTGAGGTGTCGCAGCACTCCGGCGTGAGCACCCGGATGTTGCGGCACTACGACCGGCTCGGTCTCGTGGCGCCCGCCGGCCGCACGTCCGGCGGGTACCGCGAGTACTCCACCGACGACATCGCCCGGCTGTTCCGGGTGGAGGGACTCCGATCACTCGGATTGTCGCTGGCCGAGGTACGGCGGGTGCTGGACGCACCAGGATCCGCCGAGCCGACTGCACTGATCGGCGAACTCGTCGACCAGTCACGCCGACGTCTCGCCCGCGAGGAGGAGTTGCTGGCTCTGCTCCGGCGCATCGAGGCGTCCACCCCGGCGGATTGGGAGGACGTGCTGCGAGCGGTGCGATTGATGCACGACCTCGAATCGGATTCCGCAGGCGTGCGCTATCGGGCGGCTCTCGCGGCGATGGGTCACCAGCTGTCGTCCGAGGCCGTGGCCGACGCCGTCCTGGCCGAAGCGGACCCCAACGTCTCCGGCGCCCTCACCTGGGCGCTGGCCGCCACCGGAGACGCGGCAGGTACGGCCGTGCTCGCGACAGGCCTGAGATCCGACGACGTGGAGGTACGACGGCGTGCGGTGTCGGCCGTCGCGGAGCTCGCGGGTCCCGGGGTGGCCGACGTTCTCCGCGGCGCGCTGACCGACACCGACGTCGTCGTACGCAGCCGGGCGGCGATGGCTCTCGGGGCGCGGGGCGACCGGCAGGTGGTGCCGGACCTCATCGACATGGTGGTCGCCGGGACCAACGATGTCGATGCCGCCGACCTGCTCCGCGATCTGGCGCACCATGCCGGCACCGCCGATCAGGTCGCGGCCGATCTCGGTCGGCTGCTCGACGACGAGGCGGTCTCGCCCGCGGCACGCAGCCGCCTCGCGCAGGCTCTGGTGGAGATGCCCGGCGAGGTGGCCGTCGGCATCCTCACCGCGTTGGTCGACGACGACGATCCGGCCGTCGCGGCCGTCGCGGCGATGCGAACGCACGGGAGGTGATCTCGCCGGTCGCCAGTGGGTCGCGCGACTCGCCGCGGTCGCGACCCGGGTGGCCCGCGCCGCGACCGCCAGTCGCATGGCACCATAAGCGCAGAGCACCGAGATACGGAGGATGCAGTGAGCCGCAACGAGCACGGCCAACCCGCAGACGGCACCGGATCGGTCCCGTCCATCCCGCTGTCGGACCCCACACTGGGTCGGGACGGGGAGCCCAGTATCGGGAACCTGGTGAAGGACGCCACCGCGAATGTGTCCACCCTGTTCCGGTCCGAGGTGGCGCTGGCGAAGGCCGAACTCGTCGGGGAGGCGAAAAAGGCGGGCGCCGGCACCGGTCTGCTGGTCGTCGCCGGGGTGATGGCCCTCTATTCGAGCTTCTTCTTTTTCTTCTTCCTCGCCGAATTGCTGGACAACTGGATGCCCCGGTGGCTGGCGTTCCTGATCGTGTTCCTGATCCTGGTGCTGATCACCATCGTCATGGCGTTCGTCGGCTACGTGCTCTTCCGTAAGGTCAGGGGCCCCAAGAAGACGATCGAATCGGTCCGGGAGGTGCAGACGGTGCTGCCGGGCAAGCACCCGGCAGACGTCCCGCCGACGTCGGTGACACGGACCGGCGATCACCCCGAGATCCCTCGCGCGCACGACCCCGGGCGGAGATGACCGTTGGCGGTCCCGCCTGACCCGTCGAGCGTCCGGGTTCCCGGAAACTGGCACCACTTCGACGTCCGGGCGAACGGGGTCCGCTTTCACGCTGTCGAGGCGGATGGTCGATGGCTGGCCGACCGCCCCCTGGTTCTGCTGCTGCACGGTTTCGGTGAATTCTGGTGGAGCTGGCGACACCAGATCGCCGCGCTGACCGACGCCGGATACCGAGCCGTCGCCGTCGACCTACGTGGGTACGGCGACTCCGACAAGCCGCCACGCGGCTACGACGGCTGGTCACTGGCCGGTGACACGAACGGTCTGGTGCGTGCCCTGGGGCACACCGAGGCCGCGCTCGTCGGGCATGCGGACGGCGGCCTGGTGTGTTGGGCCACCGCCACGTTGCATCCCCGGGTGGTGAACCGGATCGCCGTCGTAGCGTCGCCGCATCCGCGCGCTCTACGTCGGGAGGTGCTGCGCAACCGGGCGCAACGATCGGCCTTCCTCACGGGATTCCTGCGGAACCAGTTGCCGCGGATGGGTGAACGGCGCCTGACCCGCCACGACGGCGGCTACATCGAGCAGTACTTCCGCGAGCGCGCCGCACATGATTGGCAGCAGACCGACGAGTTCGCCGAGGCAGTCGAGCGGAACCGATCGGCGATCCAGATCCCCTACGTGGCCCATTGCAGCCTGGAGTATCAGCGCTGGGCATTCCGGTCGCAGTTCCGTCCAGACGGAATGCGCTTCATGGAGTTGATGAATCAGCGGCTGCACATTCCGGTACTCGCGCTGCGTGGCCGGGAGGATCCGTACATCCTGGATCACCTGATGACCGCGAGCAACCGTTGGTCTGCGCACATGGATTACCGGCAGATCGACGGCAGCGGCCACTTCGCCCACCAGGAACGGCCAGATCAGGTCAACGAACTGCTGGTCGAGCTGCTCTCGCGCGAACCCGCGTAGCCGTGTCTGCCGAGCGGCCGCGATGGTGCGCCGCTCTCAGGCATGCACGCAGGATTGTGTGCTGACCCGCGACGACCGGTTCTCCGAGTCGGTGAAATTCGACTGAACCTGCTTGGCGGTCAACACGAAGCCGGTCTGGTCCGCGGTGTCCTCGGCGGCACCGAACACGACGCCGAGCACCTCGCCGTCCGAGTTGATCATCGGGCCACCCGAGTTTCCCTGACGGATCTGTCCGCGAACGGTGTACACCTCACGCAGAATCCGGCCGGTGCGGTAGATGTCCGGACCGGACAGATTGATCACCTCACGCACCCGCACGGGATTCACCGCGAACGGTCCCGCCTCCGGGTAACCGAGGACGATCGCGTCGTCGCCGGGCGACGCCTCCTTGTCGGCGAACTTCAGTGGCGGCGCGGTCAATCCGGGGACGTCGAGCACCGCGATGTCGTTGCTGCTGTCGAAGAGAACCACCCGCGCAGGCAGTTGCTGGCCGCTCGGAGCGGAGACGGTGAGGCGGCGCGTACCCGCGACCACATGGGCATTGGTCATCACGCGTTCCGGCGACACCACGAAACCACTGCCCTCGAGGGCTTGTCGGCAACTCGGCGCGGTCCCCTCGATCTTCATCACGCTGGGACGTGTCTGGTTCACGACGGGCAGCTGGACCACCGACGGATCGGGCGGACCGACATTGACGACGGGAGTCCGGCCGAACGGTCCGATGACCTGCGGCAGGCCCGAATTGTCCAGCAGCGCACTGAAGTCCCGGGGCAGGTCGCGCAGCCACTGCGGGGCGAACACGTCGACTCCGCCGAGCACCTTGGAGCCGCGGACCGCGGTCGAGAGCTGGGTCTCGGTAGAGCTGCTCAACGGAATCGCCAGCAGCCATGCCGCGACGAGCACAGCGATCACCTGCAGGACCAAGCCGATCACACTGTCGATGCGGCGCACGCCCCTCGACCGGATTCCGCTGCGCGCCGCCCGGCCGAGGATCATTCCCGACACCTCGCCGACGATGATCAGCGCAACCAGCAGCACCACGCCGACCAACAACCGCACCGTGCTGTCGTCGAACCTCGAGATGATGTGCGGCGCAAGCAGGATTCCGGCGACCGCCCCCAGGATGACTCCCAGGAACGCCAGCGCCGAGGCCACCGCGCCCTGACGGTACCCGCTGGCCGCGGCCAGCACGGCGATCACCACGACGATGAGATCCACCCATCCGGAACCGCTCACCTATCTCCACCCTCACCGCGATCGGGATCGCCGACCGCCTGATGCATCGCCTCTGGCAACACCGCTGAACGGCCGGTCGTCTGGGGATTCCCGGCGACACCGGCCCCGCTCGCCACGCTCCCGGCGGCCGCATGCTCGATGGCGTCCTCCAGCGGACGCACATCCGACTTGTCCCACGGCACATCCCATCCCGACACCTCACTGATGGCGGCGATGAGACCGCCGGTGAATCCCCACACCAGAAGACCGTCGACCATGAATGCCGGTCCACGATAGGCGCTCGCCCCCAGCACTTTCCGTTGCACCTGGAAGCGATTCTCCGGCGCCAGCAGCGACCGCAGGTTGACCCGGGCGACCCGCGATGTCTCGGCGGTGTCCATCACCTGCACGTCGCCCGGCCGCGCCCAGTGCGCGAGCACCGGGATGACATCGAACGCCGACACCGGGACGGGGAACGACGGCAGGTTCGCCACCACGTGCACGCCGTCGGCGACCAGACCGGTCTCCTCGTTCGCCTCACGCAGCGCGGTACCCACCGGGTAGTCGTCGCCCGGATCCATGGCACCGCCCGGAAAGGCGACCTGCCCGCTGTGCTGCCGGAGCGTCGCGGCACGTTCGGTCAGCAAGATCTCGGCGTCGGCCGGCAGTCCACCCGGGTGGTCGGGCGCCTCGTCCCAGCTGCCCGAGATCAGCACCAGGACAGCTGCGGCACGGCGGTTCCGGCCGATCATCGACGCCCACCGGGTCCGATCTCCGCCCCGATTGAGCACCGCGTCGGTGACGGCACCGACATCGCCCGTCACCGCGCGCATCCACGGCGGGATCTGTCCGGTCGGCACCAGCGGCCCGAACGGCGAGACCTGCTCGTCGCCACCGGTCATGTCGCTGCCGGTCGTGTCACGGTCGGTCATGTCGCCACCCCCAGGTATTGCCGGACGGCTGCGGCGATCTGGTCGGGATCGTCGAAGACCTGCGGGAGCACCTTGGCGACGGTGCCGTCGCCACGCACCAGGATGGTCGACGGGAAGACACGTGGAGCCTTGAGCGCGCCGGCGATGCGGGCGTCGGGGTCCATGACGACGGGCAGGTGGACGTTGTTCTCGGTGAGGAACCGCAGCGCCAGATAGGGATTCTTCGCACCCTCCTGGGCGTGCACGGCCAGGACCGTCACCTTGTCACCGGCACGCTGCGCGTACGCGGCCATCTCCGGTAGCTCCCGACGACACGGCAGACACCAGACCGCCCACATGTTCACGACCATCGGTTTCCCGGCGGTGCCGGCCCCGACGTCGTACGGCTTGCCGTCCGCCAGGCACGGCGCGGTCACGCCCGCGAGAACCGACCCCGGACCGATCGGGAGGCCCGTCTGCGGGCAGGGTTGCAGAGCGGCATCGCGTCGGGCCTGGGCCAGCTGACCCTCGTCCACCTGGGCGTCGGTCGCCTTCGGACCGGTCGCAGTCGCCTGGTCCGATACGCCCGCCGTGTCGTCGTCACCGCGTGGCCAGATCGCCACCACCAGGGCGATCATCACGACGATGAAGACCAGGGTCCATCGCGCCGATGCCGGGAAGCGCCCGCGCGCGGGTTGCGACGGTTCCGGTGGGCCGGGCTCGGGCTCCGGGGCACTCGAGCCCTCGTCGGTTGGGGTCTGATTCACTGCGCCGTGATCCCCGCCAACTGCAGCAGGTGATCGGTCTCGGGTCCCTTGACCAGCCGGGCGGCCTCGGTCTTGTCCATCGGACCGGTTCCGACCGCCGGGCAGTCCTTGGCCAGGACGCAGACGCCGCACGCCGGCTTGCGGGCGTGACACACGCGTCGCCCGTGGAAGATCACCCGATGCGAGAGATCCGTCCATTCCTTGCGCTCGATCAGTTCACCGACCGCACGCTCGATCTTGACCGGATCGGTTTCAGTGGTCCATCCCCACCGACCGACCAACCTCGCGAAATGGGTGTCGACGGTGATGCCGGGTACCCGGAAGGCGTTCCCGAGCACGACGTTGGCGGTCTTCCGTCCGAACCCGGGCAGCGTGACCAGCTCTTTCAGTGTGTTCGGCACCTCGCCGTCGAACCGCTCGACCAGCGCCTGACCCAGGCCGATGATCGAATTCGCCTTGTTCCGGTAGAAGCCGGTCGAGCGGATCATCTCCTCGAGTTCGGTGCGGTCGGCCTGCGCGTACGACACCGCGGTCGGGTACCTCGCGAACAGCGCGGGGGTCACCATGTTGACCCGGACATCGGTGCACTGTGCCGACAGGATGGTGGCGACCGACAGCTCGAGCGGTGTGGTGAAGTCGAGCTCGCAGTAGACGTGGGGGAACGCGACCTGGAGGGCCCGGTTCATCCGACGGGCACGACGCACGAGCCCGAGGTGCGTCTGGGCCCCGCCGCTCTTGCGCGGACGGGCCGACGGAGTCGGCACCGCGGGGTCGGTGGTCTTACGTGCGCTCACCGATTCAGGTTAGCCAGATCGTCGCCGCGGGACCGACAGAGACCGTGCGCATCGCCGGGAACGGGGCGCCCACGACGGTGCTACGCATTGGTAACAAGTCAGTGAAGGCCGCCACTCTGGTTGGCGGGAGACGGATCCCATTGTGTTTACTGGTCCCCATGCAAGGACTCGCGGCGCTGCTGTTCCCAGCTGTCCTCATGCTTTTCGCGCTGGCGATGGAGAAGGTCCAGAGTCGGATCGACCGCCTCTCAGTGTCCCGGGACCACGTGGAGGAATTCCTCGAATCGGCCGACGCCGCACACGTGGACACGCTGGCCAAGGAGGGTTTTCCCGCCGCGCTCGACGAGTTCCGCACTCGTCGCGGGATCGGTGAACCGGCCCTGCCGACGTCGGATTCGATGCTCTCGTCGTCGCCGAAGCGCGCCAGCTGACCGCAGAACCGCCATAGCCGACGAAGCCGACTCGCCGCAATGGTCCGGTCCGTGACCCATTCAACACTTATGCTTGGGGCGAGAGTAGCGTTGCACGGGGCAACGCGTCGGCGGGGCGGTATCCACGTGCTTGTAGACGCCGGTGACCAGTTGCCACGCGATTGTGGTTTGGACGAGAAAGGTTCCTAGGTGGAGGACGTACTGGCGCGGGCTGGCATATTCCAGGGTGTCGAGCCCTCGGCCGTCGCAGCGCTGACCAAGCAGCTTCAACCGGTCGATTTCCCTCGCGGTCACGTGATCTTCCACGAGGGCGAGCCCGGTGACCGGCTCTACATCATCCTGTCGGGCAAGGTGAAGGTCGGGCGTCGCTCTCCTGATGGCCGCGAGAACCTGCTGACGATCATGGGACCGTCCGACATGTTCGGCGAGCTCTCGATCTTCGACCCCGGGCCGCGGACCTCGTCGGCGACCACGGTGACCGAGGTCCGTGCGGTCTCCATGGATCGCGACGCCCTGCGCGCCTGGATCAAGGATCGCCCCGAGATCGCCGAACAGCTCCTGCGGGTGCTCGCCCGCCGTCTGCGCCGGACCAACAACAACCTGGCGGATCTCATCTTCACCGATGTGCCGGGACGCGTGGCCAAGCAGCTCCTGCAGCTCGCACAGCGGTTCGGCACCCAGGAGGGTGGCGCGCTGCGTGTCACCCACGACCTGACGCAGGAGGAGATCGCTCAGCTCGTCGGCGCCTCCCGTGAGACGGTCAACAAGGCGCTGGCCGACTTCGCTCAGCGCGGCTGGCTGCGGCTCGAGGGCAAGAGCGTGCTGATCGCCGACTCCGAGCGCCTGGCGCGTCGCGCCCGGTAACAGAACCTTCAGTTCGTCCCCCGGGTATCGCTCGTTCCTCCGGTTACAGGTGAGGGATGAGGCGATACCCGGGGGACGAGTCTGTGTCGGGCCGGGTCAGCGGTCGCGGAGGTAGTCCAGCTGCGCCTTGACCGACATCCGCGCGGCGGGCCACAGCTTCTTGTCGACGTCCGCGTAGACCTTCCGGACCACCTTCATCGGTTTGGCGTCCTTGGCCGACACACCGAGTTCGTCGAGCGCGGCCACGATCTGGTCGATCCGTTCTTCGCGGTGAGCCTTGTAGTAGCGCGCCACCGGGCCGACCCGGGGATGGTCGGGGCCGTGGGCGGGAAGCAGGGCGGCGTCCTCTCCCTCGACGATGATCCGGTTGAGCGAGTTCAGGTAGTCCCGCAGGGTGCCGTCGGACGGATCGATGACGGTGGTCCCGCTGCCCAGGATGGTGTCGCCGGTGAGCAGGGCGCGCTGTCCGTCGCACTCGACGAGGAAGCTCACCGAATCTGCCGTGTGCCCGGGTGTGTCGAGCACGGTGATGCGGACGCCCGCCGCCTCGATGACCTCTCGATCGGTGAGGGTCGGCGCGCCGTGAGTGAACTTCGACGATCGCGCACGCACCGGGGCGTCGACGCGTTTCCGCAGGCGTTTGATGGCGCCGGTGTGGTCGAAGTGGCGGTGTGAGATCAACACGAGCGCGATGCCCGGCTGCTCGGCGATCCGCTTGACGTGGCCCTTCTTGTTCGGCGGCCCCGGATCGACCACCACACATTCCGCGTGCCCCGGCGCCCGCAGAATCCACGTGTTGGTGCCGTCGAGCTCCATGCTCCCCGGGTTGTTGCACAACAGCACCGACGCGAACGAGGTCACCTCGCGGACGACTCCGTACGCCGGGTGCACCGGCGCAGCCTCGGCTGCGTCACTTCCGTTGTCGGTCATGCCATCCGACACTACCCACAGCGTCGCCGAGGGCAGTGGTCCAGGTCACCGGATCAGGAAACCTCGACGATGAGCTCGACCTCCACGGGCGCGCCCATCGGCAGCTCGGCGACACCGACCGCCGAGCGGGCGTGGACGCCATTCTCACCGAAGATCTCCCCGAGGAGGTCCGAGGCACCGTTGATGACACCGGGCTGGCCGGTGAATCCGTGTGCGGAAGCGACGAAGCCCACGACCTTGACGATGCGCACGACCGAATCGATGCCGACCAGACCGTCGACGGCGGCGAGCGCGTTCAGGGCGCACTGGCGGGCAGCGGCATTGGCCTGATCCGGGTTGACAACGCCCTCGGCACCCTCGTGCACCTTGCCCGCGACGTCGAGCTCACCGGCCACGATCGGCAGCTGTCCGGCCGTGTAGACGAGGTTCCCGGTCCGGACCGCGGGTACGTAACTCGCGACCGGCGAGACCACCGGGGGCAGTTCGATACCGAGCTCGGCCAGACGCTGGGTCCATGTACCTGCCATCGGTGCTATCCCTTCGGCCGCTTCAGGTAGGCGACGTGCTGCTCACCGGTCGGGCCGGCCAGTACGCTGACCAGTTCCCAGCCGTCTGCGCCCCACTGATCCAGGATCTGCTTGGTGGCGTGCGTCAACAACGGCACGGTCACGTACTCCCACGCGGTCACTTCACTCATGGACCCACCCTAACGGGTCGAGGGTTGTCGATATGGTGATGCAGTGGTGAACGAAACACCGGCCGACGACGCCGGGCACGCCAACGAATGGCCCGAGTCCGCCGAGCGCGCCCGCCTGCACTTCGTATCCGGTAAGGGCGGTACCGGCAAGACCACCGTCGCCGCCGCTCTTGCCCTCGCCCTGGCCGCCGACGGCAAGAAGGTCCTCCTCGTGGAATGCGAAGGCCGCCAAGGCATCGCACAGCTCTTCGACATCCCGCCGCTGCCGCCGACCGACACGCGGATCGCCACCGCCTCGGGCGGCGGCGAGGTGTCGGCGCTCGCCCTCGACATCGAACACGCCCTCCTCGAGTACCTCGACATGTTCTACAACCTCGGTTTCGCCGGTCGCGCGATGAAGCGCATCGGCGCCATCGACTTCGTCACCACCGTCGCGCCCGGACTCCGCGACGTCCTCATCACCGGCAAGATCAAGGAACGGATCATCCACACCGACAAGCAGGGCAGACGCGTCTACGACGCCGTCGTCGTCGACGCCCCGCCGACCGGCCGGATCGGGAACTTCCTCGACGTGACGAAGGCGATGGCCGACATCGCCAAGACCGGGCCGATCCGCAACCAGAGTGATGGCGTGGTGAAACTCCTGCATTCCGAGGACACCGTCATCCATCTGGTCACCCTGCTCGAGGCGATGCCCATCCAGGAGACCGTCGAGGCCGTGGCCGAGCTGCGCGAGAAGGACCTGACGATCGGCACGCTCATCATCAACCGCGTGAGTGCGACCCATCTGCCCGCCGGTTCCATCGACGAGATCGCCGAGAGCCGGATCGATGCGCCGCGGGTGCTCGAGCATCTGACCGCGGCCGGTATGAACGTCTCGGACGAGGACTTGGCAGGCCTGCTCACCGAGACCATCGAGCACGCGACCCGACTGCAGGCCCAGCAGGTGGCCAAGGCACAACTCGACGACGTCGAGTTGCCCACCCTGGAGTTGCCGACGCTCGGCGACGGTATCGACCTCGGGGCGATCTACGAACTCGTCAACCTCTTGCAGAAGGCAGGTGCCTAGATGCCGCTGGACCTGAAGATGGGCTCGGTGCTCACCGATCCCACCACCCGCGTGGTGATCTGTTGCGGCGCGGGCGGGGTCGGCAAGACCACCACGGCCGCCGCCATGGCGCTGTACGCCGCCGAGCAGGGCCGGACCGTCGCGGTACTCACCATCGACCCGGCCCGCAGGCTGGCGCAGTCGCTGGGCATGTCCGAGCTCACCAACGATCCGCAGCCGGTGGACATCGGCGCCGTGAACGGGTCCGGCGATTCGGGCGCCGGTTCCCTCGACGCGATGATGCTCGACATGAGACGCACCTTCGACGAGATGGTGCTGGAGTACTCATCACCCGACCGGGCGGCCGCGATCATGGAGAACTCCTTCTATCAGACGATGGCGTCGTCGTTCTCCGGGACGCAGGAGTACATGGCGATGGAGAAGCTCGGCAAGCTGCTCGAGCGGGATCACTGGGACCTCATCATCGTCGACACCCCGCCGTCACGGAACGCCCTCGACTTCCTCGACGCACCGCAACGGCTCGGCTCGTTCCTGTCGGGCCGGCTGATGAAGGTGCTCGTCGGCGGTGGCCGCGGCGTGGGCCGGATGGTCACCGGCGCGATGAGTCTGGCGATGCGCGGTGTCTCGACCATCATCGGCGGTGACATGCTGCGCGACGTCGCGATGTTCGTACAGTCGCTCGACTCGATGTTCGGCGGTTTCCAGGACCGGGCACTCAAGACCTACGAGTTGCTCAAGCAGCCCGGCACCCAGTTCGCCGTGGTCGCCGCGGCCGAACCGGACGCGCTGCGCGAGGCGGCGTTCTTCGTCGACCGCCTCTCGGAGGAGTCGATGCCACTCGCCGGCCTGATCCTCAACCGCACCCACCCGAATCTGACGTCGATCTCCGAGTCGTCGGCCCGTGCGGCCCTCGAGAGCGTCGACGACGAACTGACCCGGGGCGTGCTCGAGATCCACTCCGAGCGTGCGGCCAGGGGCAAGCGGGAACTCCACCTGCTGCAACGGTTCACCGCATCGCATCCCGCCGTGCCGATCGTCGGGGTCCCGTCCCTGCCGTTCGAGGTGGCCGACGCCGTCGCGCTGCGCGCCGTCGCCGAGCAGATCGTCAGCCGCGGCTGACAGCGCTCCTCACCCTCAACGACGATGGCCGGCCCGAACGGGCCGGCCATCAGTGTCGTGCGACTGTCGTTCGTCGCTGGGTCACACCGCGTCGGCGCGCTGCCGGCGTCGTTGGGCGTCGAAGAATGCCGCCCAGGACGTGACCTCTGGATGCTGCCGGAGCAACGCCCGCCGCTGCCGCTCGGTCATGCCGCCCCAGACACCGAACTCGACTCGGTTGTCGAGGGCGTCGGCACCACATTCGAGCTGCACCGGGCAGTGCCGGCAGATCGTTGCGGCCTTGCGCTGGGCCGCTCCGCGAACGAACAGGTCGTCGGGGTTTCCTCCCCGGCATCGAGCTTGTGACACCCACATCAACCGAGCGTCATCTCCGGTGGAAACTGCCGCAATCGCCATCCGCCGACCCCTGTCTGTCGTTGTGTCCCGCCGGGTCGTCACGCGTTCTCTGCCACGACTCCGACGTCCCTGACCGTGAACATTTCTCACCAACGGAAGCATTTGCGCTGGTCACGGCTCCCGCGGCACTGGTCGCGCTTCACATCCCCGAGGGAATGTTAAGTGAGTCACATTCTGCACTCAATTTAAGGATCTGTGCATGGGAGCGCAACCCCTGGAGCAAAGAAAATGGCACCATCGTCCAAACAAGTGACATCCGCGCAGGTCACCTGCCCCGCTCGCCGCACGCGACCCCCCGTGACCCGTGGTCGGACGATGTTCCGCCCATCACACGTATCCTGTCGATGTGCCGATCTCGAAGAAGCTGTGGCCGCTGGCCGGAGCCTGCCTGCTGGCTGGCGTGTTGGTGGCCGGTCTGCTGTACCCGGTCGCAAGCGGTATGGGCGTGGTGTCCAACCGTGCGGCCTCCGCCGTCGAAAATGTCTCATCGGAGTTGCTCAACGGCACCTTGCCGGAGGTCACCACGATGACCGACTCGGCGGGCACGCCGATAGCCGTGCTCTACGACCAGTACCGCTATCAGGTCGGCTACAACGACATCTCGCCGGACATGATCCGCGCGATCATCTCCATCGAAGATCGCCGGTTCCTCGAACACGACGGCGTCGACTGGAAGGGCACCATCCGCGCGGCGCTCAAGAACTCGTCGTCGGGCGAAGTGCAGCAGGGCGCCTCGACGCTCGATCAGCAGTACATCAAGAACTATCAACTCCTGGTCCTCGCACGCACCGAGGCCGACCGGCAGGCGGCGATCGAGACCACTCCGGCGCGCAAGCTGCGTGAGGTCCGCATGGCGTTGACCATGGAACAGTCGCTCACCGACCAGGCGAAACGGGACAAGGGCCTCGACGACGCGGCGGCCAAGCAAGAGGCCAAGAAACAGATCGTCACCCGCTACCTGAACGTGGTGCCGTTCGGCAACAACGCCTACGGCATCGAGGCGGCGGCCCAGACCTATTTCGGCAAGCACGCCAAGGACCTGGCGGTCGAACAGGCGGCCATGCTGGCCGGCATGGTGCAGTCGAGCTCGGCCCTCGACCCGTACACCAATCCGGAAGCCGCGACCAAGCGGCGGAACACCGTCCTCGACACCATGATCCAGAACTTCCCGGATCGTCGCGCGGAGCTCGTGGCGGCCAAGGCGAAGCCACTCGGTGTGGTGCCCAACCCGCAGACCCCGACGCAGGGCTGCATCGGAGCCGACAACAACGGGTTCTTCTGCGACTACGCGTTGCAGTTCCTCGCCGAGAACGGCATGTCACGCGACTCGGTGGCACGCGGCGGCTACGTGATCCGCACCACCCTCGACCCCGATGTCCAGCGGTCGACCATGCGGGCCGTCAAAGCACAGGCGAATCCCGATTCCGACGGTGTCGCCGACGTGATGAGCGCGATCCGGCCCGGCAAGAAATCGCACGACATCCTGGCGATGGCCTCGAGCCGCGACTACGGGCTCAACCTCAAGGCAGGCCAGACCGTGCAGTCACAGCCGTTCTCGATGGTCGGTGACGGCGCCGGGTCGGTGTTCAAGATCTTCACCACGGCGGCAGCCATGGAGAAGGGACTCGGACTCGCCTCCAACATCCAGGTACCCGGCTTCGTCGCACTCGAGGGCATGGGCAACAGCAGCGGGTCCAACGGGTGCCCGGCGAACTCGTACTGCGTCAAGAACGACGGCAAGTATCCCGCTTCGATGTCTGTGACCAATGCGCTCGCGCAGTCCCCCAACACGGCCTTCGTCAAGCTGTTGCAGCAGGTCGGTGTGAAGCCGGCAGTCGACATGGCCGTACGTCTCGGGTTGCGGTCCTACACCGTGCCCGGATCGTCGGGCTATGGCGACAAGAGCATGGCCACCTACGTGAAGGAAGGCAACTTCGGCTCGTTCACACTGGGACCACTGCCCGTCAACGGTCTCGAGTTGTCGAACGTCGCCGCCACTCTGGCCTCCGGCGGCACCTGGTGCCCGCCGAATCCGATCGCATCCATCAGCCGCATCAAGCGTGATCAGTACGGCAATCCGGTGCTCGGGCCCGACGGCAAGCCGGCGATGACCGCAGTCCCGTTCAACCCGCCGCCGTGCGAGCAGGCCGTCGAGGAAGGCCTCGCCAACACCCTCGCCAACGGCCTGAGCCACGACGACAAGGGTGGCGGCACATCCGCAGGCGCCGCCGGGTCCGCAGGCTGGACCCTGCCGGTCTCCGGTAAGACGGGTACCACCGAGTCGCATCGTTCGTCGGCGTTCCTGGGCTTCACCAACAACATCGCCGGCTCCTCCTACGTCTACAACGACGGCCCGAATCCGACCGGGATCTGCAGCAGCCCGCTGCGTCAGTGCTACGACGGAAATCTGTACGGCGGCATGGAGCCGGCGCGGACCTGGTACGCCGCGATCAAACCGGTGGCCACCAAGTTCGGGCCGGTGAACCTCCCACCGACCGATCCGCGATTCATGGCAGGCAATGACCGCGGGCGGATTCCCTCGGTCAGCGGTCTGCGGGCCAGCGACGCGACGTCGCGACTGCAGCGCGCCGGGTTCAAGGTGAACCAGCTCGACGTCGACAGCAACCGGCCGCAGGGCACGGTGGTGTTCACCGCGCCGTCGGATTCGGCGATGCCGGGCAGTGTGGTGACGATCTATGTCAGCAACGGCCGGCGCGACGACGGCGACAAGGGCCCCACCGAGACGACGGTGCAGGTCCCGGGCGTCGGGCCGGTGGTGATCCAACTCCCGGGCTGAGTCGCCCGGGGGCCGGAGAAAACCCGTGGGTGCCACGGGCGTGACACTGCGTATCCTGAGTGAATGGTTCACGTCGACAACGCCCTCGCGGGCCGAATCAGCTCAGCGGGCCTGACCTCCTCGGCCGCGGTACGCGCGGCGGGCGGGCTGGCCGGCCTGGCCGCCGCGGGTCTCTTCTACTCGACGGTGGTCGAACGCAACGCCTTCACACTCCGGCACAGCACGTTGTCGGTGCTCGAACCCGGGGCAGCGCCGCTGCGTGTGCTGCACATCAGCGACCTCCACATGACACCCCACCAGCACCTCAAGCAGGCATGGGTCTCCGAGCTCGAGGCCCTGGAGCCCGACCTGGTGATCAACACCGGCGACAACCTCGCCCATCCGCAGGCGGTCCCGGCAGTCATCCAGTCGCTGGGTGGGCTGCTGTCGCGGCCGGGCATGTTCGTGTTCGGCTCCAACGACTATTTCGGGCCGCGCCTGAAGAATCCCTTCCAGTACTTCCGGAGTGACCACACCCGGACCTTCGGCGATCCGCTGCCATGGCAGGACCTGCGTGCCGCGTTCATCGAACGCGGCTGGCTCGACGCCACCCACACCGTGCGCGAACTCGAGGTCAGCGGGGTGCGCGTGGTGGCCGCCGGTGTCGACGACCCGCACATCGAGCGCGACCGCTACGAGACCATCGCGGGGCGGCCGAACCCGCTCGCGCATCTGCGTCTGGGACTCACCCATTCGCCGGAGCCGCGGGTGCTCGACCGCTTCGCCGACGACGGCTACGACCTCGTGATGGCCGGACATACGCATGGCGGCCAGCTGTGCCTGCCGTTCTTCGGAGCCCTCGTGACCAACTGCGAGCTCGACCGGTCGCGCGTGAAGGGCGTGTCCAGCTGGGGCTCGGCGATGAAGTTGCATGTCAGCGCAGGCCTCGGCACCTCACCGTATGCGCCCGCCCGGTTCTGCTGCCGCCCCGAGGCGAGCCTGCTGACGCTGACACCGGTCTCGAACGGCGACGCCGAGTTCGACGAGGATCATTCACTGCCGCAACTGGCGTCGGAGATCGGCTGAACGGGCCCGCGGGCGAGCTGAAGGTGCTCGCCTTCGACACGTTCGGCACGGTCACCGACTGGTTCACCGGGATCTCGTCGACGGTCCGGGAGGTGGTGCCGGACGTTGACGCCGGCGCTTTCGCTCGTGAGTGGCGCCGTCGGTACGGACCGATCCTGGCGCGCGTGGAGTCCGGTGAGCTGCCCTGGCGGCGTCTCGACGATCTGCAGACCGAGACCGTCCACGAGGTCGCGACGCTGTGTGGCTGCGCACTCGGCCACGAGCAGGCGGCCCGGCTCGTCCGCGCGTGGCGCACCATCCCGGGATGGCCGGACGCGGCCGACGGAATCCGCAGACTCCGAACCGGATTCCTCGTGTGTGCGCTCAGCAACGGAACCGTCGCGCTGCTCACCGACATGGCCCGGCACAACGGCTTCGAGTGGGATGTCATCGGCGGGTCCGACCTCTGGCGGCACTACAAACCCGCTCGCGAGACCTACTGCGGCCTGGCCGATCTGCTCGAGGTCTCGCCGGCGCAGGTGATGATGGTCGCGACGCACCAGCACGATCTCGATGCGGCGCGATCCTTCGGCCTGCGCACCGCGTTCATCGAACGTCCGATGGAGTGGGGTGGCGACCCGAAGGACGACTCCGGCTCGCCCCAGAACGACATCCACGCCACCGACATCCTCGATCTGGCGCAGCAACTCGGCTGCTGATCCGGTCCGACGGACAGCACGTCCTCCAACTCGGGTTCAGGCACGTCAGATGAGGGTCAACCGGACCAGTGGCACGTCATCGATCGACAGTCCCGTGGATTCCTCGATGACTCCGGACAACTCGGCATACGCACGGGCATGCGCGTCGCGATATCGGTCGAGGACGGCCGTCGCGTCGTCGGTACCCAGCACCTCCGCGAGCGCCGCACGCCTCGACGACCACCCGACGGACACCCGGCAGCGGGGGTCGGCCTGCAGATTCTTGAACCACTGGGCACGTGTCCCGAAACCCGACGCGATCACCACCTGCGTCGGTGACGCTCGTTCGACCGTCTCGAGCACCACATAGCGCTTCTCTCCGGTGCGACGCCCGGTGTGCTCGAGCAGCAACAGGCGACCACCGAACAAGAAGCCGAGACGGGCGCGGAACACGATGATCGGCGCTCGCACAAACCATCGGGTCTGCAATAACCGGGCGGCGATGCTCATCGAGACCTGACCTCTCGTCGCGCTCTGTCACCCACCATCACGGAATCACCCGCTACGGGGGATGTGGCCGCCGCGTGCGTCCACGACCATGCGGTAGAGGTGACGCGACAAGGCTTCCGGCACCCATCAGAGAGAAAGGTTGCCATGACCACACCACAGTACGAGGAACGACGGTACGAAGACCATCGCGTGCAGCAGGGCTTCGCAGGCGGCACGACGATCGCGGCCGCGATCCTGCTGCTCACCGGTGGCATCATCGGACTCCTGCAGGGCATCTCGGCGGTGGCCAAGGACGATCTCTTCGTCGTCGGCCCGCAGTACGTCTACAAGATGGACATCACCAGCTGGGGATGGATCCACATCGTCGTCTCGATCGTCGCGATCGGCATCGCGATCGGGATGTTCACCGGCGCAGCATGGGCGCGGGTCGCGGCCATCATCGTGGCTGCGCTGTCGATCATCCTGAACTTCCTGTGGTTGCCGTACTACCCGTGGTGGTCGGTGCTGGTGATCGCCATCGATCTCGTGATCATCTGGGCGGTGGCCACCTGGAAGACGGCCTGACCCCTCGGGCCACACATTCGGAGCCGCACCGACCTCAGGCCCGGTCTGTGCCTGCCACATCGGTGGGCGCAGACCGGGCCTCCGCGGCACCATGACGACCGGCGCCGCCGGCGAAACGCCGCGCCCCGGCCAGCGTGTCCGCGGCCAGCGACTCCTTGCCGTGTCCGAACTCGTTGGCGATGGCAGCGCGCTCGTCGAGGCCCTCTTGTTCGAGCATCGACATCCGGTCGTGCCGGAGACAGGTCTGCGGCAGTCCGGCGATCTCGGTGGCCAGTCGGATCGCCGCGTCGAGCGATGTCCCTGCCGGGACAACACGATTGGCGAGTCCGATATCGAGTGCTTCCGGCGCCGACACGGGCCGTCCCGTCAGGATCAGATCCATCGCCCGGCTCGCACCGATCAGTCGCGGTAGTCGCACGGTTCCGCCGTCGATCAGGGGCACGCCCCAGCGGCGGCAGAACACCCCGAACACGGCGTCGTCGTCCATCACGCGCAGATCTGCCCACAACGCCAGTTCCAGGCCGCCTGCCACGGCATGCCCCGAGATCGCGGCGATCACCGGTTTGGACAACCGCATTCGCGACGGACCCATCGGACCGTCCCCGTCGTCGTCGATCCGATTGGGTGCGCCATCGGCGATGGCCTTGAGATCAGCTCCTGCACAAAAGGTTCCACCTTCGCCGTACAGGACAGCCACCGACGACGAATCGTCTGCGTCGAAGCGACGGAAGGCGTCGGCGAGGGCGTCCGCGGTGGTCCGGTCGACTGCGTTGCGCACCTCGGGTCGATTGATACCGATGATCCGGACGGGTCCGTTCGCACGCTCGATGATCACCCCGCCGACGATACGCCGCAGCCTCTCCGCCGAGTCCGGGATCTCTCGCCGCTTCCGGTAACCGCGCGGATGGTCGTCGCGATAGACGAGGTAGGTCGGGACATCGACGACCGAGGGGCGAACCACCATGGCGAACCTGCCATTCTCGCGCGTCGTGTGCGTTGTCGCGACAGCGCTGACCCTGCCCGCGTTCGCAACGGCCTGCGGCACCGACGAGACCGCGCAGCACGATGCACTGCCCAGGGCCACCACGATGGCGACCACACACATGACCGCTCCCGACACCGGACCGCTGCCCGCGGCCCCACCCGCCGGCAGCGGCCACGGATTGTGCCTCGACGCGAACTCCGCAATGGTCCACAACGCCGTCGCGTCACTCGGCAACGACCCGAACGGCGGACAGTGGCAGGTCGAGACCGCGTCCGACAACCCGCTGGGGCGCGGCTGCGACCTCGACTTCGTGCTGGTCACCGGGTCCGGCTACAACGATGCGACCGCCACGAGCCGCGTGCTGCTGTTCCACGGCGGCGAGTTCGTCGGGACTGTCGAGCCCGTGCCGTATTCCTATACGGCCATCGCCGGATTCGGCCGCGATTCGGTGGCCGTGCGTTATCGGTGGCTGCTCGGCGACGACGCCTTCTGCTGCCCCGACCGGTGGACCGACGATCGTGACCGCCACCTATGACGACGGTATCCGGCGCGTGGGCACCTTCCCGCCGGGATGACGACGGGCGTGCGGCCGCTCAGCCGGCCTGATCGCGCAATTCGGCCAGTGAGGTGAGGACCGTGATCTGGTCGTCGGCCAACGACTCGTCGTCGCGGTCGAGCTCGGTGAGCGCGAACTGCTTGAGGTTTGCGAGATTGACGAGATAGACGTGATGGTCCGCATTCGTCGACAGACCGATGGGTTCGTGCGCCCGAATCGCCTCGCGCACAAACGTGAGAACGTCCGGCGCGGATTCGGTGAAGAGGATCCGGATGTCGAGCTCATCCGAGGTCAGAAGTGTCGGCATAGCCCATGGTCACACACAGGCGGCCCGGCATTGCCGGAAACGAGGAAGCCCTGACCGGATTTCTCCAGGCCAGGGCCTCTTCTGCAATCTCAACCTTGCGTCGGGGTGGCGGGATTCGAACCCACGACCTCTTCGTCCCGAACGAAGCGCGCTACCAAGCTGCGCCACACCCCGTGTGCAACCTGCGATAGCTTACCCCCAGGTCCCCCTGGGGACTAAATCGGCTGGCCAAACGCCGAATCGGACGATCGTCGACCGCGACTTCATGCACCTCACGACATAACATTTCAACCCGAACGGCGCGTTCATGTCATTTCATTTGCTTCGGCAACTTAATCTGGTCGTGCACTATCGTCCGATCGTCTGCATCAATATCGTCTGCACCAATGAAGGGAGGCGCACCATGACCGCCGAGAGAACCGATGTGACAACGCCTGACCGCGACGCCGACTACGGAGCCAAGACCGGGTTCGCATTCGGAATCTCGATCGTGGCGGCCGCGCTGATCTTCGTGGCCAGCCTGGTCGCGATCTTCCAGGGCATCTCCGCACTGGCCAAAGATGACCTCTTCGTCCTCGGGAACGAGTACGCGTACAAATTCGACCTCACCACGTGGGGCTGGATCCACGTCGTCATCGGCGTCCTCGGCGTACTCGTCGCCGGTGGCCTGGCGGTCGGCGCCGATTGGGCGCGCGTCGCCGCGGTGGTCATCGCGTCGGTGTCGATCATCGCGCAATTCCTGTGGCTCCCTTATTACCCGCTGTGGGCAATCCTCATCATCGCGCTCGACCTGATCGTGATCTGGGCGGTTGCGACCTGGAAGCCCGCCGAAGGGTACTGAACGGCCCAGTCACCCATCCGCGGCGACGACGGCTCCGAATCGCTGGCACCATCCAGCACATCGAACGGAGCTGCCATGCGCATCACCCGCACGACCCGCCCGCTGTTCACGCTGTTCGCGACCGTTGCCCTCACGATCGCAGCCCTGTTCGTCGCGACCGCACCCGCATCGGCCGCTCCCCTGCAGCCGATTCCGAAGCTCGACGCGCAGCGGTATCTGGGTTCGTGGTGGCAACTCGCCGCAGTGCCCGCGTTCTTCAACCTGAACTGTGCCAAGGACACCAAGGCCACGTACACGCCGATCGATGCCAAGACCATCGGCGTGGAGAACACCTGCACAACATTCACCGGCCAGACCAATCGCGTGCAAGGCCGCGCCTCCGTCGTCGACCCGGTCACCAAAGCCCAGCTGTCGGTGACCTTCCCCCAGGTTCCGGTGAGCATCAATCCCGGAAGTGCTCCCAACTACATTGTCGCTTGGATCGCCGACGGCAAGACCCCGACCGATCCCTACCGGTTTGCCGTCGTCGGCGACCCCACGCGGACATCCGGATTCCTGCTCTCCCGGGACAAGGTCGTCCCCACCTCCACACTGCGCATGCTGCGCGGTGAGATCGAGAAGGTCGGATACAACTCGTGCATCTTCCTCGTATCGCCGACAACCGGTGGGCGGACCGATCATTCGCCGCTCTGCACTGTGTAGGACTGCACTGTGTAGGACTGCGCAGTACACAGCGGACTGTGCAGGACAGCCTGGGGCCGTGACCCCCGCTATCGCGGGTGGGTGACTATCTGCTGTCCGGTGGTGGGGTTGTGCCAGGTGATGGTGCGGTCGGTGTGCATGGTGGGTAGCCATATTCCGAGGTGTTTGCGGTGATGGTCGGGTCGGCACAGCGGCGCCAGATTTTGTGGCACGGTCCAGCCGCCGGCCTGTGGGTCGGCATGGTTGAATTTGACGAGGTGGTCGAGTTCGCAGTCGTGGGATGGTGTGGCGCACAGTGGGTATCGGCACCGCAGGTCGGTGTGCAGGATCTGGTCGCGTAGTCGCCGAGATGGTGTGTAGGTCAGGGCTCCCGGTGGTGGATGCCGGTGCCCGCCATGGCCGGTCGTGTCGACCGGTGGTGCGGGTCCGCGGTCTGCGACGACGATCAGCCCGGATGGTCGGCGGTGCGCCTGGTCGGGAAGCGTGATGAGGGTGGAGTTCTCGGCCAGGGTTGCTGCCAGTGCGGGGTCGATGGCCCCGTAGCCGTGCAGTCGGGGGACCACGCTGCCCGTGGGATCGGATGTCAGTGTCCAGGTGGGCGACGTCGACGGTGGTTGGCTGCTTGGCTCGGCCTCGGGCACGTCGGCGTCCGCCGCAATAGCTTCGGTGCCATGCCCGCTCGGGTCGGTGGTGTCGGTGGGGTTGGGGGTGGGGCGTTGCGGGCAGTCGTGGTGTCCGCAGTGGCAGGTGAGTGTTTTGCCGGGGACGCCGGTGATCTCGGCGAGAGCAGCGACGCGTTGTTGTCCGATGCGGCGCGGGTCGCGGCGACACAGGCGTTCGGCGATCAGGGTGCTGATGCGTTGGGACAGGTGCACGCCATCTTCGGCGGGTACACAGCCGTCGAGGGTCATGTGCCCGGATGAGTCGGCGGTGACGGTCAGGTTCTGCCAGGTGTGGGCGAACTGTTCGCGGGTCTGGGCGGCGCCGTCGGGGTCGAGGCTGATCACCACCTCGGCCAACTGATCCTGCAACACCGTGTCGGTGGTGGGCCGCGCCTGCAACT
>NZ_JACWMS010000005.1 GCF_014673215.1 Gordonia hankookensis | reverse complement strand
TCGCCGCATCGGCGGCAGCGGGATCAGAACACACGAACACGACAGCGAGGCCTTCACAGATCGACACCGACAGGACACCACCAACATCTGCCCGTCATCGGAAACGACAACCCGCATCACCATCAACTGACAACAGCGTATCGGGGAGCACCGACAAGATCGGCTGGCAAGTGTGGGCGTGGGGTGGGTGGTCTCGATACGCCACTCACTTCGTTCGCGGCTACTCGACCAGCGGAGAGGGCGCGGGGTGGGTGGTCTCGATACGCCACTCACTTCGTTCGCGGCTACTCGACCGGCGGAGGGGGCGTGGGGTGAGTGGTCTCGATACGCCGCTCACTTCGTTCGCGGCTACTCGACCGGCGGAGGGGCGCGGCTACTCGACCGGCGGAGGGTCAGCTCACCGTCTTCGGCCAATACCGCTTGCGCAGTTCTCCTTTCACGAGCTTCCCGGTCGGTGTCCGGGGGAGGTCATCGACGAAGTCGACGGTCCGCGGGGCCTTGTAGGATGCGAGCGCCTCTTTGGTGAAGTCGATGAGCTCGGCGGCCAGTTCGGGCGACGGGGCAAAGGCCGGGTCGAGTTGGACGCAGGCCTTCGCCACCTCACCCAGGTCGTCGTCGGGGACTCCGATCACCGCCACGTCGTAGATCGCGGGGTGGCCGACCAGGACGTTCTCCGCCTCCTGCGGATAGATGTTCACTCCGCCGGAGATGATCATGAAGGCCTTGCGGTCTGTCAGGTAGAGGTAACCCTCGTCGTCGACATAGCCCACATCGCCTGTCGTCGACCAGTTCTGATGTTCCGGGTGCTGTGCCTTCCGGGTCTTGTCGGGGTCGTTGTGATACTCGAACGCGACATCGTCACGCTCGAAGTACACCGTGCCGACCTCTCCGGTCGGTATCTCCGTGCCGTCCTCGTCGCAGATGTGGACCACGCCGAGCAGAGGTTTGCCCACGGACCCGGGATGGTCCAAGGCCTCCTGAGGGCCGATGAAGGTGGCTCCCGCCGCCTCGGTGGATGCGTAGTATTCGTGGATCACCGGACCCCACCAGTCGATCATCGCTCGCTTGACCTCGACGGGGCACGGCGCCGCCGCATGGACCGCGATTCGCATGCTGCCGACGTCGTACTGCGCGCGTACGTCGTCGGGCAGCTTGAGCATCCTGATGAACATCGTCGGTACCCACTGACTGTGGGTGACGTGGAATTGTTCGATGGCTTCCAGCGCGTTCTCGGGCTCGAACCGGTCCAGGAAGACGACTGTCCCGCCAACGGAATTCGTGACGCCGCAATACCGCAGTGGCGCAGCGTGATACAGCGGAGCAGGGGAGAGGTACACGGTGTCGGCGTCGAAGCCGTACATCGGTGCGAAGATCGCCGTGTAGGCATCCGGGATCTCGTCGACCTGACCTTGTGGCAAGGGCGTCTTGATGCCCTTGGGCCGGCCGGTGGTACCTGACGAGTACAGCATGTCGGTGCCCCGAGGCTGGTCGGCACGCGGCGCGGCGGACGCCCCGGCGAGAATGCTGTCGTATGAGCCGAATCCGGTTATCTGTCCGCCCCAGGCGATTCGCCGATCCGGCGCGCTCAGGCCTGGGATGGCGTGGGCCTCGGCGACCGCGTCGGCGACCGCGGCGTCGGCGAAGACCGCCTGCGCGTTGCAGTCCGTGAGGATGTAGCCGGTCTCCGCGGCGGTGAGATGGTGGTTGATCGCGGTGACATAGAGTCCGCTGCGAAGGGCCGCCCAGTAGACCTCGAACATGTGCAGGTCGTTCCGCGAGATCATCGCGATGGTGTCCCCCGGACGCAGGCCGAGGGTGTCCAGATGGTTGGCGAGCCGAGTCGAGTTCTCGTCCAATTGCCGGTAGGTCAACTGCTCTCCGGTGGCGGCACGGATGATCGCGGGCTTGTCCGGAGTGGACTTCGCGAATACTCCAGGGAACAACGGGCACTCCTCTGACTGACAGTGGGAACAGTCACCCCGACCGAGACTCTACCGAGCGATCGATCGGGGTGCTGTGCGTCACATTACCCTATGTCCGCGGCCTCGCGGCGGCCGCTAACGCGTCGCGAGGAACCTGTCCATCGTTCGTTCGGCCAGGGCGGTGATCGTCAGGGATGGGTTGACCAATCCGACGGCGCCGGGCACGAACGAACCGTCCACCACGTAGAGGTCGTCGTAGCCCTTGACCGCGCCGTTCATCGACGCGGCCTTTCCCATGACCACACCGCCGAGGCCGTGATACGTGCTCGCCGAGCCGAACCCGATGAGCCGCGAGGACAGCGGAATCCCGTTGGCGGGGTAGCCGTACCGGGTCTCGGTTCGGTAGTGGAACCGTTCGACGAACGCGTTGGCGCGCCGATCGAGGTCGCTGGAACCTTCCGGGTACGGATAGGTGAGGACCGCTCTACGGGTGGCATGGTCGAAGTCGATGCTGCCGCGCTCATCGGTGTGCACCTGGACGAGGTTGGTGGTCAGCGCCTTACCGAGCGGCGACGGCAGGGGGGTCGCCTGGTACACCATCGATGCGGGCCCACCCGGAAGGTCGTCGTCGTAGATCCGCGCGTAACCCGGGCCGCCCTGGACGGCACCGAAGTCTTCGCGGGGGTTGGACCGCGTGGTCAGGAAGTCGCCGTTGCCGCCGAATCCTTCACCGATGCGTGGTGAGAGCCGCGGCAGGATACCGAGTGCCCGTGCGCGCACCAGGAGTTCGGTGGTGTGGAATGAGCCGGCGGCCAGGAAGACGTGATCGGCCTCGGCCCGGACGGTCCGTACCGTCCGGCCACTTTCGTCGAGAACCCGTGCCGTCACGGCGAATCCCCTGCGGCGTGGCCGTTGCCGGATGTCGAAGACTTCGTGCATCGGCAGGATGCGCACGTTGCCGGTCTGCTCCGCGGCGGGCAGGTAGGTGTGGTCGAGGGATTTCTTGGCACCGCTGTTGACGCCGTAGGTCAGGTCCCCGATCGAGACGCCGCGGGGTCGTGTACCGCGTAGCTCCGCGCGAACGAGATCCCAGTCGATCGCGAAATCGAAGAAATGGGGGTCGGCACCGTAGCGGTCGATGACCTTCAACCACGATCGGGCACCGACGTAGTCGGGATGGGACAGGATGTCCGACGGCAGCGGTGAGACGCCGAGCATTCGTTTCGCGCGTGGATAATACGAGCGCTCGAGTTCCGGATAATCGGCCGCCGCAGGGAAGATGAGTTCGAAATCGCGGCGCCTGGGAACTGGCGTGAACGACCCGAACACCAACGATCCGCCACCCACGCCTGCGCCGTATACCGCCTCGATCCCGTTGCCGACCACATGGTCGAGCACCCCGGGGTATGGCTCGACCGGTATCGCGGTCGCGAGGTTCGCACCTGCGGGACTGCCGAACCACGCGGCTCGCTTGTCCGGGTTGGTGAAAGTGGCAAACGTGTCGCCGTCGGGTCGGATCGGCCAACGTCGCCCGCGTTCGAACACGGTCGTCCGGATGCCGGCCCGGCCGAGTCGCAGCGCCGCAACGGATCCGCCGAAACCGGTACCGATGACGATGGCGGTCCGTTCGGTGGCAGGGCCGGCCATGCCGGCACCGCCTGCAGCCGCGAGCCCTCCGGCGGCGAGGGCGGCAGTTCCGATCGCGCCGCGAAGAAACGACCGACGGGTGAGATGTCCCGATCGCCCGTCACGGGGCGAGGGAGCCTTGGCGTCCACCTGATGACCGTATCGGTCGAAACCTGAAGGCGACCTGAAACGCCAGGAACTCTAGTGCTCGGGTCGAACCGACTCCTCCACGAGGTCGAGAACGGCGGTGAGGTCACCCGTGGGCTGTCCGGTGGCGAGGCGGGTGATCAGGCCGTCGAGAACGAGGTCGAGGTATTTGACCAGCACCTCGGTCGGAACGTCGTCGCGCAGTCGACCGGCCTCGCGTCGATGCTCGAGCCGTCTCAGCGTGGCCTGTTCGACATCTGCCGAATGGGACAACCAGGCGGCCCGGAAGGACGCATCGGTGCGCAGCTTGCGCGCGATTTCCAGTCGCGTCCCCAACCAGTCGAAATCCTGTGGCCGAGCAAGCATGTCGCGCATGACCTGGACCAGACCCTGCTCGGCGGCAACGTCGGCCATCCGCTCGGCATCCTCCTGCGCGAGCGCGAGGAAGAGGGCTTCCTTGTCGCGGAAGTGATGGAAGATGGCGCCGCGTGACAATCCGGTCGACTCTTCGATGCGTTTGACGGTCGCCCCGTCGTATCCGTAGTCGGCGAAGCAATGCCGCGCGCCGTCGAGGATCTCTCGACGGCGCGCGGCGAGCCGGTCATCACTGACCTTGGGCACGTCTCGTGCTCCCTGAATTCCTGATCAACGCCGTCAGCTCTTGATCATGTTGCGCAGCACGAACTGCAGGATTCCTCCGTTGCGGTAGTAATCGGCCTCGCCGGGCGTGTCGATCCGCACCTTGGCGTCGAACTCGATCGCCGAGCCGTCTTCCTTGGTGGCGGTGACGTGCACGGTCTGCGGCGTCTCACCGGAGTTGAGTTGCTCGATGCCGCTGATGTCGAAGGTCTCGGTGCCGTCCAGGCCGAGCGACTTGTGTGACTCGCCATCCGGGAACTGCAGCGGGATCACGCCCATACCGATCAGGTTCGACCGGTGGATGCGCTCGAAGCTCTCGGTGATGACGGCCTTCACACCCAGCAGGCTGGTGCCCTTGGCGGCCCAGTCCCGCGACGACCCGGTGCCGTACTCCTTGCCGCCGAGCACGACGAGCGGGGTGTCCTGCGCGGCGTAGTTCTGCGCGGCGTCGTAGATGAACGACTGCGGGGCGCCGTCCTGGGTGAAGTCGCGGGTGTAGCCGCCGGACACACCGTCGAGCAGCTGATTCTGCAGGCGGATGTTGCCGAAGGTCGACCGGATCATCACCTCGTGGTTGCCGCGACGGGCGCCCAGCGAGTTGTAATCCTTGCGCGCAACACCATTCGCGTCGAGGTACTGCGCCGCAGGCGTACCGGGCTTGATCGTCGAGGCCGGTGAGATGTGATCGGTCGTGACCGAGTCACCGAGTTTCGCGAGCACCCGAGCGCCCTTGATGTCGGAGACGGGCGACGGCTCGAGCTGCATGCCCTCGAAGTACGGAGGCTTACGGACATAGGTCGAGTTGTCGTCCCACTCGAAGGTCTTGCCCGCAGGGGTGGGCAGACCCTGCCAACGCTCATCGCCCTTGAAGACGTCGGCGTAGTCGGAGGCGTACTGCTCGGACGAGATCGACTCCTCGATCGTCGTGGCGATCTCCTCGCCCGACGGCCAGATGTCCTTGAGGAACACGTCATTGCCGTCGGTGTCCTGACCGAGCGGATCGGCCTCGAAGTCGAAGTCCATCGTCCCGGCGAGGGCGTAGGCGATCACCAGCGGCGGCGATGCGAGGTAGTTCATCTTCACGTCGGGGTTGATACGACCCTCGAAGTTACGGTTACCCGACAACACCGCGGTGGCGGTCAGATCGTTGTCGTTGATCGCCTTGCTGATCTCCTCGGGCAGCGGGCCCGAGTTGCCGATGCAGGTGGTGCAGCCGTAGCCGACGAGGAAGAAGCCGAGCTTCTCGAGGTAGGGCCACAGGCCGGCCTTCTCGTAGTAGCCGGTGACGACCTGCGAGCCCGGAGCCATCGAGGTCTTCACCCACGGCTTCGCGGTCAAGCCCTTCTCGACGGCCTTCTTGGCCAGCAGGCCCGCACCGAGCATGACCGACGGGTTCGAGGTGTTGGTGCAGCTGGTGATCGACGCGATGGTCACGATGCCGTGGTCGAGGATCATGTCGCCGCGCTCGGCCGAAGTGACCTTGACGGGCTTGGACGGACGGCCCTCGGCGCCCTTCGACGCGTTGTGGGCAGGCTCCTGGTCATCGGAGAAGGAGAGGGTGGCGGCACCGGGGCTGACCGACGGAGCGTCGGATGCCGGGAAGCTCTCCTCGTTCGCCTCGTCGACACCGTTGTGGGCGGGGGTGTTCCCCTCTTCGACGTAGTTGTGGATGTCCTTGCGGAAGGCGTTCTTCGCGTCCCAGAGCTCGATCCGGTCCTGCGGGCGCTTGGGGCCGGCGATCGACGGCACCACGTCGGCGAGGTCGAGCTCGAGGTACTCCGAATAGACCGGTTCCTTGTCGCCGTCGTGCCACATGCCCTGTTCCTTGGCGTATGCCTCGACCAGGGCGAGGGTCTCCTCGCTGCGGCCGGTCAGCTTCAGGTACTTGACGGTCTCCTCGTCGATCGGGAACATCGCGCAGGTCGAGCCGAATTCGGGGCTCATGTTGCCGATGGTGGCGCGATTGGCCAGCGGGACCTCGGCGACGCCCTTCCCGTAGAACTCGACGAACTTGCCGACCACACCGTGCTTGCGCAGCATCTCCGTGATGGTCAGGACCACGTCGGTGGCGGTCACGCCGGGCTTTGTGGCGCCGGTCAGCTTGAAGCCGACCACACGGGGGATGAGCATGGAGACGGGCTGGCCGAGCATCGCGGCCTCGGCCTCGATACCGCCGACACCCCAGCCCAGCACGCCGAGGCCGTTCTCCATCGTGGTGTGCGAATCGGTGCCGATGCACGTGTCGGGGTAGGCCGAGCCGTCGCGCACCATGATCGAACGTGCCAGGTGCTCGATGTTGACCTGGTGGACGATGCCGGTGCCCGGCGGGACGACGCGGAAGTCGTCGAATGCGCCCTGACCCCAGCGGAGGAACTTGTAGCGCTCCTCGTTGCGCTGGTATTCGATTTCGACGTTGCGCTCGAACGCCTGCGCGTTGCCGAAGGCCTCGATGATCACGGAGTGGTCGATGACCATCTCGGCGGGCGCGAGGGGATTGACCTTGTCCGGGTCGCCGCCGAGTTCCTTCACCGCGTCGCGCATGGTTGTCAGGTCGACGATGCAGGGCACACCGGTGAAGTCCTGCATGATCACACGGGCCGGGGTGAACTGGATCTCGATGCTCGGATCGGCGCTCGGATCCCAGTTCGCGATCGCCTCGATGTGTTCTTTGGTGATGTTGGCACCGTCCTCGGTGCGCAGCAGGTTCTCGGCGAGCACCTTGAGCGCATAAGGGAGTTTGTCGGCGCCCTCCACGGCACTCAGCCGGTAGATCTCATACGAGTTGTCGCCCACCTCGAGGGTGCCCTTGGCGCCAAAGGAATCGATACTCACGTCTAATCCACTCTCCTCAAGTGCCGGCGGGCTGCGCCGGCGTGCTTCTCTGATCCGCTCGTCCAACCGGGCGAACCGCTGGGGGTCGTCGGCGAGCGTGGCCGGCCCGTCGACTCTGACCGTGGCACCGACGGGCTGCGTCGGCACGGGTTGCAACAAGTATGTCCGTTGCGATCGCTGTCGCGTGTCCGGGACCGATCTGCGGGGGGCCGATCACGGGGCGGCGACGACATCACCAACCTTAACAGTACGTCCGTACTGTTAACAAGCCGACTCCACCGCTCGCGCGCCGGATCCGGACCGCGAGTATCCGGCCCCTGCCATTCTGTCGTACCGTGCAGCAGGAGGTTTGGCGAGCAGCCACTGTCCGTGCGAATTTAATGCTCGCGAAACCTGGTCGCAGACGCTGTGACACGGCTCGTGACGGTTACCGGGTACCGGTGCGGATGGATGTGAGGATGGCCAGATGAGTCCGGGTGCGACGACTGAGAATGTGGTGGCCCTGCCGGCCGCCGGCGGAACCGCACCCCAGATCATCCCGAGCGACCTCGACATGAACGCGATCCTCGCCGACATCAAGGATGATCATGTCTCGGCGCCTGCGGATCAGGTCGCGGGCCTCCGGGAGGTCGTCGCGCACGCGGACTCCCAGGGTTACGACGTCAGCTTCGTCGTCTTGCCCGACGCGATGAAGTTCACCTACTACCGCGATATCGCGACCGAACTGCAATCCGAGGTGGGCGGGACCGTGATCGTCCTCGGGCCCAATTCGGTCGGCAGTTCCTCGCCGTACTTCAGTCGGGTGCACCAGGAAGAGGCGACCGACAACCTCACCCTCACCAATCCGCCGCTCGCCGCGCGCCAGATGTGGGACCAGATGAACGGTCCGTCCCTGAACTGGACGGCGATCAGCCTGGTGCTCATCGTGATCATCATCATCGGCGCGGTGATCGCCCGCCTGCGGACCCGCAGGCAGCGTGGAGCCACGGCCGAGGGCTCTGCTGCGCTCCCCGGTGATGTCGGTTCCGACGGCGTCCGAACCCACAAGGACCCGGAGCCGGCCGACGAGACATCCACGCCGGGGCCGGGCACCACCGACCTCTCCCGCGACCTGCCCTAGGGTCGCTCGTTCTCCCGGCCTCCACGGCCTGAAACGGGGCCGTCAGCGCCCCCGCTACACGGCGGTTCGAACCGTTTTCGGCACGGCACGCTCGCGCGGCCTTTTCGTTGCGAATTCGATACCTCGACAGAGCTCCGGTCTTTCGCCAGTTCACGGCATTTTCGCAGGTAATCACGCCAATGTAATTCGTTACGCCTGTTTTCCGATGTGTCCGATGTGACGTACGGTTCTGTTGTCACGTGTGGTGTCCAAGTGATGAAGGGCAGCGCATGTGGTGCATGGTGCAGGTCGAGAAAGGGTCGGGATCGGACGGGCACCGACGTCGCAACGGTGCGGATGTGGCGGGGCATGCCGCAAACGGCAAGGGAGATCTGGTGAGGCGAGGGAATACCGGTGTGGCGCGTGGGGGACCACCGGCGCCCGGAGCGCAGCGAGTCGGCGGTCTGTCGCCGTTCGCACGCCTCTGTGTGCTCGTGGTCATCGTCGTCCTCGGCGCGATCGGAGCCGGAACGGCGCAGGCGGCCCCCGAACGAGGCAAATCAGGAAAATCGGGCGTGTCGACGCTGATCAATCAGATCGCCAAGGCCAACCAGAACATCGCCGACCTCGACAATGCGATCGCGGTACGGCAGGAGAACGTCAACCGTGCGCTCGTCGACTTCCAGAACTCGGTGGCCGCGCAACACCTCGCCAACGTCGCGGCCACGTCGTCGAAGCGTTCGCTCGCCCAGGCGGGCCGCCGGGTCGCGCAAGCGCAGAAGGACTTCGATCGTTTCGCCCGCGATGTCTATCGCCAGGGCAGCTCGCAGAACTCGATGTCGAACTACGTCTCCTCGGACAACCCGCAGTCGGTGCTGGACCGGGTGACCGTCCTCGACCGTCTGGGCAAGCAGCAGCGCGACACGATCGAACGCCTTCAGGTCGCCCGGAACCAGCAGGCCAATCGCGTCGCCGCGGTGGAGGCCACCAAGCGGCAGGCGGCTTTCGCCACCAAGAGCGCCCAGACGCGCAAAGACGACGCCCTCGCCGCCGTCTCCGAAGCGCGCTCGGCAGCCGCCTCCGAACAGCAACGCCGGGGCACGCTGATCCAGAAGCGCGACAAGGTGCAGGCGTCCCTGGACAAGATCCGGGGGGTAGTGCCCAAGCGTGAGGTCGAGGGCCCGACGACCGACCAGCTCCTGCAGAACCTCTTCCCGGATTCGCCGAGCACTCCCGCGGCGCCGTCGACTCCCGGCTCTCCGGCGGCAGGCGGTGGCGACAACCAGGCGCTCGCGGTCGCGGCCGAGGCGGCGGCGAAGCTCGCCCTCGACGTCGGCCAGAAAGTTCTCGCCGGGGTGGTCGGCCGGCAGCAGGTCCCGCATTCGCAGTTGCTCGACGAACTCGGCGTCGGTGGTTCCGACATGACCGGCAGCGGGCCCGACTCCTTGAGTTCGGCGCTGGGTTCGGGCAGCCTCGGCAGTCTGTTCGGCAGTTCGTCCGGCGGCGGCATGGTCCGTCCGGGCCTGCGCGGACCGCAGGCCGTCGAGATCGTCGTCAATCGGGGCCTGTCACAGCTCAACGTCCCCTATGCATGGGGTGGCGGAGACGCGAACGGTCCGACGCGCGGCATCCGCGACGGCGGCGTCGCCGACAGCTACGGCGACTACAACAAGACCGGTTTCGATTGCTCGGGGTTGATGATCTACGCCTTCGCCGGTGTCGGGATCGACCTGCCGCACTACACCGGCTATCAGTACACCTCGGGTCCGCAGTTCCCGCTGTCGCAGATGAAGCGCGGCGACATGATCTTCTACGGTCCGAACGCGAGTCAGCACGTGGCGCTCTACCTCGGCGACAACAAGATGTTGGAGGCGCCGGAGTCCGGGTCGGTCGTCAAGGTGTCGCCGCTGCGCACCAGCGGGGCCATGCCCAACGTCGTGCGCCTGCTCTGAGCATTCGCGCGCACCCGTGACCCTTCTTGGCCCCCGTTCAGGCAACGCGACTAGGCTGGCAGCGACACGACAGGCCGCCCTGTATTGCTGCTCAACTCGTAGATGAACAAGGAGCACCGGTTGACCTCTTCGCATCCCCCTGCCGAACCCGCGGGCGGAGCCGGCCGCGACGGATCGGTCTCGCTCTCCGACGCCGACGTCAAGCTGCTGGAACGAGCGATCTACGAGGTGAAACGGGTCATCGTCGGGCAGGACGAGCTCGTCGAGCGCATCCTGGTCGGCCTTCTGGCACGTGGCCACATCCTGCTAGAAGGTGTGCCGGGCGTGGCCAAGACCCTCGCGGTCGAGACATTCGCCACCGTGGTCGGCGGCTCGTTCTCCCGCGTGCAGTTCACTCCTGACCTGGTCCCGACCGACCTCATCGGTACCCGTATCTACCGTCAGGGCCGCGAGGAGTTCGACACCGAACTCGGCCCGGTGGTGGCGAACTTCCTGCTCGCCGACGAGATCAACCGGGCTCCCGCCAAGGTGCAGTCGGCCCTGCTCGAGGTTATGGCCGAGCGGCACGTCTCGATCGGCGGCACCACCTATCCGATGCCCGACCCGTTCCTGGTGATGGCAACCCAGAACCCGATCGAGAACGAGGGCGTCTACCCGCTGCCCGAGGCACAGCGCGACCGCTTCCTGTTCAAGGTGCTCGTCGACTATCCGACCGTCGAAGAAGAGCGTGAGATCGTCTACCGGATGGGCAACGTCCCACCGACGGCGTCGCAGATCCTCGACCCGGAGACGATGATCCGACTCCAGCGGACCGCCGCCGACGTCTTCGTCCACCATGCACTCGTCGACTACGTCGTGCGGGTCATCAATGCCACCCGTCGTCCGGGCGAGCTCGGGATGACCGACGTCGCCGCCTGGCTCTCCTACGGTGCCTCGCCTCGTGCGACCCTCGGGATCGTCGCGGCCGCACGCGCTCTCGCTCTGGTGCGGGGACGCGACTACGTGATCCCGCAGGACGTGGTCGAGATCATTCCCGATGTCCTGCGGCATCGCCTGGTGCTCAGCTACGACGCGCTCGCGGACGAGGTGGACGCCGACCAGGTGATCACCCGGGTGCTGCAGACGGTGGGATTGCCACAGGTCGGCGCGCAACCGGTGGCACCCGCTGCGTACTCGGGTTCACCTGCACAAGCGGGCCCGCCACCGGGGCAGGGGACTGTCAATCAGCAAGCACCGCAACAGCATCCGGGCCAGACGAATGGCGCTGCGGTGAATCAGGCGCCGCCGCGGTATGCCGGCCAATAGCGAGCTGCCGTCGCTCGGCGCCGGCCTCCTGTCCGAACCGCAGCTCACCGCCGCGTTGCGGACGCTGGAGCTGACTGTGCGCCGCAAGCTCGACGGCGTGTTGCAAGGGGAGCATCTGGGCCTGATCCCCGGTCCCGGATCCGAACCGGGGGAGGCCCGGGCGTATCAGCCCGGCGACGACATCCGGCGGATGGAATGGTCGGTCACCGCGCGCACCACCCAGCCCCACGTCCGGCAGATGATCGCCGACCGCGAGCTGGAGACCTGGCTCGTCGTCGATGTGTCGGCAAGCCTCGACTTCGGCACCGTCAACTGCACGAAACGAGATCTGGCAGTGGCGGCTGCGGCCGCCCTCGTGCACCTCACCTCCGGCGGCGGCAACCGCCACGGAGCCATCGTCGTGACCGGCGATCAGCTCGTCCGTGTGCCCGCCCGCAGCGGTCGTGCCCATGCCCAGAACCTGCTGAAGGCCATCGCGACCACCACTCGCGCGTCGACGGGGGTGCGGGGTGACCTGCACGCCGGGATCGAGGCGTTGCGACGCCCTCAGCGGCGCCGCGGCCTCGCCGTGGTGATCAGTGATTTCCTCGGTCCGATCGACTGGGAACGGTCATTGCGCGCGATCGGCGCGCACCACGAGCTGCTGGCGGTGGAGGTACTCGATCCGCGCGATCTCGAGCTGCCCGACATCGGTGAGGTGACCCTCGCGGATGCCGAATCCGGCGAGGTCCGCGACATCACGATCACCCCGGCGGTCCGCCGGGATTTCGCGGCCGCGGCGCGCGCACACCAGCAGAAGGTGCATCGCACCATCCGTAGCTGCGGAGGACCCGTGCTGAGTCTGTCCACAGATCGGGACTGGATCACCGACACCGTCAAGTTCGTCGCCCAGCGACGTCGCGGCCTCGCCGCCGGGGTCGGGTGACGCCGGCGTGTCGTTCCTGGCGAGCCCATGGTGGCTCCTGCTTCTCCTGGTCGTGGCCGGACTCGGCGCCGCCTATGTCTATGTCCAGCGGCTGCGTCGCAAGCGGGCACTGACCTTCGCGAACCTCGACCTGCTCAACCGGGTGGCGCCCCAACAGCGCAACCGCTGGCAGCATGTGCCGATCGCGCTGCTGCTCGTGGCGCTGATCCTGCTCGTCGTCGGGGTCGCCGCACCGCAGGCCGACCGTCGCGTGCCCCGGAACAAGGCAACCGTCATCCTCGTGATGGACGTCTCCCGGTCGATGAACGCGACCGATGTGTCGCCGTCGCGTATCAAGGCCGCCCAGGACGCGGCGCGGAAGTTCGCGGACGAGCTGACCGACGGCATCAACCTCGGCCTGATCTCCTACGCGGGCACCGCGTCGACCCTGGTGTCACCGACCCCAGACCACAATGCGACCAAGGAAGCCGTCGACAAGCTCCGCCTCGACGACAAGACGGCCACCGGCGAGGGAATCTTCGCGGCCATCCAGCAGATCAAGACCCTCAACGCCGTCCTCGGCGGGGATGCGGCGGCGCCTCCTGCTCGGGTCGTGCTGCTCTCCGATGGCAAGGAGACTGTCCCCGACAACCCGGACGATCCGCGCGGCGCGTTCACGGCGGCCCGCAAGGCCAAGGAGGAGAAGATCCCGGTATCGAGCATCTCCTTCGGGACGATGAGCGGCACTGTCGATCTCGAGGGCGACCCGGTCCCGGTCCCGGTCGACGACGAGTCGTTGCGCAAGATCGCCAATCTCAGTGGCGGACAGTTCTTCACGGCGTCGAGCCTGGATGAGCTCAACAAGGTCTACGAGACCCTCCAACAGCAGATCGGCTACGAGAAACGCCGAGGCGACAACTCTCGTCCGTGGCTGATCGCCGGTACCTTGTTAGCGCTGCTCTCGGCGTTCGCGGCGCTGGCCATCAACCGGCGACTGCCCTGACAGCGACCGCAGTGACATCAGAACAGTGACGAACGGATAGGTTGGCCACCATGGCAGACAGCAACGAAGCTCAGCAGGTCTCCCGGTCGGTCCTGGTGACCGGCGGTAACCGCGGGATCGGTCTCGCGGTCGCCCGCCGCCTGGCCGCGGACGGCCACAAGGTGGCGGTGACGCACCGCGGTTCGGGTGCACCCGACGGTCTGTTCGGTGTGCAGTGCGACGTCACCGACAACGAATCGGTGGAGCGCGCCTTCGACGAGGTCGCCGAGCACCAGGGTCCGGTCGAGGTGCTGGTGGCCAACGCGGGTATCACCGAGAACATGCTGCTGATGCGGCTGAGCGAGGAATCCTTCGAGAAGGTCATCGACGCCAACCTCACCGGGGCCTTCCGCTGTGCCAAGCGGGCCACCAAGGGTATGCAGCGCGCCAAGTGGGGCCGCATGATCTTCCTCGGCTCGGTTGTCGCGATGTCGGGCATTCCAGGGCAGGTCAATTACGCAGCGTCCAAGGCGGGCCTCATCGGTATGGCTCGATCGATCGCCCGCGAGGTCGGCTCGCGCAACATCACCGCGAATGTCGTGGCACCGGGTTTCATCGAGACCGACATGACCGCCGCGATGGAGGACCGCTACGTGGACATGGCCAAGCAGGCGATCCCGCTCGGCCGCGTCGGCCAGCCGGAGGACGTCGCCGCGACCATCAGTTTCCTCGCGTCCGACCAGGGCAACTACATCACCGGCGCGGTGATCCCGGTCGACGGCGGCATGGGCATGGGCAACTGACCTTCTCACCTCGGACCACCAGACACCTCAGGAGCGAATCGTGACAGGAATTCTCGACGGCAAGACCGTCCTCATCACCGGCATCATCACCGATGCCTCGATCGCTTTCCATGCGGCGGCGATGGCACAGGAGCAGGGCGCCAAGGTGATCATCACCGGCATCCCGGAGCGACTGAGGCTGATCGATCGGATCGCCAAGCGACTGCCTCAGGAGGTGCCGCCGGCGATCGGGCTCGACATCACGAGTGAGGACGACCTGAACGCCTTGGCCGACAAGGTCAGGGAGCTCGCGCCCGAAGGCATCGACGGTGTGATGCATTCGATCGCCTTCGCGCCCCGCACCCTGATGGGACCGGAGGCCGTGCCGTTCCTCGAAGGTCCGGGCCCGGACGCCGCCAAGGCCTTCGAGATCTCCGCATGGAGCTACGCCTCGCTCGCCCGGGCGGTCCTGCCCGCCATGAACGAGGGTGGCTCGATCGTCGGTATGGACTTCGATCCACGCACGGCGTTGCCGTACTACAACTGGATGGGCGTCGCCAAGGCCGCGCTCGAATCGGTCAACCGCTATGTGGCCCGCGAGGTCGGTACCGCCAAGAGGATCCGATCGAATCTGGTCGCGGCGGGCCCGATCAAGACGCTCGCGGCCAAGGCGATTGCCGGCACCGCAACCGATGACGCCAAACAGTTGACCATGCTCAACACCTACTGGGACGGTGCATCGCCGATCGGATGGGACGTCGACGACCCGACCGTGGTCGCGAAGTCGGTGTGCGCCTTGCTCTCCGACTGGTTGCCGGGCACCACCGGTTCGATCGTGTACGTCGACGGCGGTGCGAGCCACAACACCTGGTTCCCGGAGAACTTCGCGGGCTAGTGGACGCGTCAGCGTATTCATCGCCGGTCGGTGCGGCCGCCTCGACGCGCTTCGACGCGGTCCTGTTCCTGAGCTTCGGCGGACCGGACGGACCCGACGATGTGATGCCGTTCCTGGAGAACGTCACTCGTGGCCGGGGCGTCCCGCGTGAGCGCCTCGAGGCGGTCGCGGAACACTACCTCCACTTCGGCGGCGTCTCACCGATCAATCGCCTCAACCTGGAGATGATCGGCGCGCTGCGGTCTGCGCTCACCGACCGCGGTCGGGAACTGCCGGTCTACTTCGGTAATCGCAACTGGCATCCGATGATCGAGGACACCCTCGCACGGATCTATCGCGACGGGCATCGACGGATACTGGTGTTCCCGACCTCGGCCTGGGCCGGCTATTCGGGTTGCCGTCAGTATCACGAGGACATTGCCCGGGCGATCGATGCGCTGGCCGCGTCGGAGCCGGCGAGCATAGAGGATCCGGTGGTGCTGCGGAAACTGCCGCAGTACTGGGACGAACCGGCGGTCATCGCGGCCGGTGCCGACGCGGTCCGTCGGGCGCGGGCGCAGTTACCGTCGGCCGGTGTCGAGCCGCGTCTGGTGTTCACCGCGCATTCGGTCCCGGAGTCGGCGGATCGGGCCGCAGGCCCGGCCGCCGAGGGCGGTGGGCGGTATTCGGCACAGGTGTACGCGGCATCGTCGGCGGTGGCCGACGCCGTCGGCTGCCGCGATTTCGATCAGGTCTGGCAGTCGCGTTCCGGCCCACCTCAGGTTCCGTGGCTCGAACCCGACATCTGCGATCACCTGGAAACCATTGCCGAACAAGGTGTTCGGCAGGTGGTGGTGTTCCCGGTCGGGTTCATCTCCGATCATCTCGAGGTGATCTGGGATCTCGACAACGAGGCAGCCGAGGTGGCTGGGCGACTCGGTCTCGACTACGTGCGCGCCGACACGGTCGGAACCGACCCGCGGTTCGTCGAGATGATCGCCGATCTCGTCGAGCGGTATGTCGACGGCCGGGGTGATCAGACCGCGATGGGCTGTGGTGACAACGGACGGGTGTGCCGGCCGGACTGCTGTGTCCCGGTCGCGCGTCCACGGCCGGTTTCGGCCTGATCGCAGCCGTACTGCCGGTGCGCGAATCCTCTGGGGCGTCCGTGAGTCCGGCCTGCGGCGTCAGCGATCGGCAGGCAGGTGTTCGACGATGACCCGGTTGACCGCGGCCGCCCGGGCTGCGCGCGCGAGACCCGACAGCCGTCTCAGGCGTGAGTCCCCGGTCTCGACGTGGCGCGCGGTCACGCCGAACGTGGGGGCGTGCGCCCCGGCCAAGGTGATGATCGCCTCGACCTGGGCGGCGGAGTCGATCACCCGGGTGGCCCGGATGTCGTCGTGCGGCGGCAAGATCACCTGATGTCGCGCGGTGAGGGCGGTGAGGGTGGTGCGCAACTCGGCGCCACCGGACCGGCCACCCGCGCTCCCGAGTCCACCGATGATCGTCGCCGTCTCCCGGATCGCCTCGCGCAGTTCATATTCCACCTGCCCCAACGGCTCGGGCCGCACGATCGGCACCTCGCTGCGAAAACGATGGATCGTCCACCGGCAGGTGTCGCCGTCGAGCGTCGGGGTCAGCCCGATGGTCGATGACGACGTGACATCACCGTGGATCAGCAGGATCTCGCCTACCTCGAGACCCGCGGTGGTGGCGGGATCCGGCGGAAGGCCCTGCGGGGCACCCGATGTCGGCAGTCTCACCTCGATCTGCCGGGCTCGACGGAGGACCGTCAGCAGGCCGAGTCGTGCGTCGCTGTCGCCTGCGACGTCGACGATCGCGTCGGGGTCGACGACGAGGTGTCGGTTGGCGAACTCGGACATGGTGTCGATCACGTCATCCGGTGCGCAGCGACCGGCAAGCCAGGCCGCAGCCCATGCGCCCAGCGCACAGCCCGGCCAGGCGGGTGGGCCGGAGACGAAGAGGTCGGTGCTGGTCATAGGTTTTCCACGATAGGCGAGCGGTCGGATTCCGGGAAACCCGGCGTGGCTCGAATGGTTCGCACTGTCGACGTCCTACGGTGGCTCACCGTGACAGATGACCGTTATGGACGTGATGTGTTGGCGAGTCCGCGGAAGGCCAAACCGCGTGCTCCCGAGGTGGCCGCCGAGCGGGACCTCGTCGTCGAGGATGCGGCCAGCGGTTTCTGCGGCGCGGTCGTCGGGCTGGAGAAGAGTTACTCGGGCGACCTCGTCCGGCTGGAGGACCGGCGCGGTGCGACGCGCGTGTTCCTGATGCACCCGGCGGCGTTTCTGATCGACGGTAAGCCGGTGACCCTGGTCCGTCCGCGGACCCGCGGCCCGCAGGCCCGCACCACGACCGCGTCCGGGTCCCGCATCGCCCCCGCGGCGCGCGCCCGAACCGCGCGTGCGAGCCGGATCTTCGTCGAAGGGGTGCACGACGCAACCCTCGTCGAACGTGTCTGGGGTGCCGATCTGCGGGCCGAGGGCGTGGTGGTGGAGAGTCTCGACGGGCTGGACAACCTGGCCGCGACACTCGACGCATTCGGGCCCGCGGCCCACCGGCGGGCAGGCGTCCTCGTCGACCACCTGGTCGCCGGGTCCAAGGAGATGCGACTGACCGGATCGGTGGGAGAGCACGTCCTGGTCTGCGGACACCCGTACATCGACGTGTGGGAAGCGGTGAAACCCGCGTCCGTCGGGATCAAGGCGTGGCCGCAGATTCCCCGCGGCACCGATTGGAAGACCGGCGTCTGTCGTGAGTTGCGTTGGGGCACACCGCAGGATGGGTGGCGACGAGTCCTGGCCGGGGCGCGTGACTTCCGCGACCTCGAGGTGGATCTCCTGAGGTCGGTTGAGGAACTGATCGATTTCGTCACCGCGGCCGCCGACGACGCCTGACACCGTGGCGCCCCGCCGTTTCGGGCCGCCGGCCCGTTGCGTGATCTCTGGCACACTGGAGTCATGACCGCACTGTTGTGGTTGGTTGCCGCGATTCTCCTGGTGATCGCCGAGATGTTCGTCGGGGATCTGGTGCTGCTCATGCTCGGTGGTGGCGCGCTGGCCGCGGCAGGCGTGGATCTCGTGTTCGATCCTCCGCTCTGGGTCGACGCGGTCACCTTCGCGGTCGTCTCCGTGCTGTTGCTGGCGGTCGCCCGACCGGTCGCGCGTCGACACATGCTCAGCCGGCCGCCGGTCCTCACCAACACCGAAGCTCTCGAGGGCCGTCACGCGTTGGTGACCGCGCGTGTGGACGAGCACGACGGCCGCGTGAAGATCGGCGGTGACGTGTGGTCGGCGCGTGCACTCAACCCGGGCGAGGTCATCGAACCGGGCATCGAGGTGACCGTGGTGCAGATCGATGGTGCCACCGCGGTCGTGTGGAAGGGATGACGTGATCATGGAGTACGCCGGATTGATCGTATTGGCGCTGGTGGTGTTGCTGGTCGTGGTGATGCTGGTGAAATCCGTGGCCATCATCCCGCAGGCGGAGGCCGCCGTCATCGAGAGGCTCGGCCGCTACACGCGCACGGTGTCCGGCCAACTGACGCTGTTGCTGCCGTTCGTCGACCGGATTCGCGCCCGCGTGGACATCCGTGAGCGGGTGGTCTCGTTCCCGCCGCAGCCGGTGATCACCGAGGACAATCTCACCCTCTCGATCGACACCGTCGTCTACTTCCAGGTCACCAACCCGCGGTCGGCGGTCTATGAGATCGACGACTACATCGTCGGCGTCGAACAGCTGACCATCACGACTCTGCGGAACGTCGTCGGAGGGATGACCCTCGAGGAGACGCTGACGTCGCGGGATTCCATCAACGGTCAGTTGCGCGGCGTCCTCGACGAGGCCACCGGACGCTGGGGCCTGCGGGTTGCCCGGGTCGAGCTCAAGAGCATCATGCCGCCGCCGTCGATCCAGGAGTCGATGGAGAAGCAGATGAAGGCCGACCGCGAGAAGCGGGCGACCATCCTCGCCGCGGAAGGCCAGCGTGAGTCGGCCATCAAGACCGCCGAGGGCAACAAGCAGAGCCAGATCCTGGCGGCCGAGGGTGCCAAACAAGCGGTGATCCTGGGCGCGGAGGGCGAGCGGCAGTCGCGGATCATGAGGGCCCAAGGTGACCGCGCCGCGGCATACCTGAACGCTCAGGGTGAGGCGAAGGCGATCGAGAAGACGTTCGCAGCGATCAAGGCGAGTAAACCGACCCCGGAACTGCTGGCTTATCAGTATCTCCAACAGCTTCCGGAGATGGCCAAGGGCGAGGGGAGCAAGGTGTGGGTCATCCCGTCCGATTTCGGTTCGGCACTCCAGGGTTTCGCGAAGTCCTTCGGCGTGCAGGGCGACGACGGGGTGTTCCGCTACGAACCGCCGAGCGACGACGAGCCGAGCGCCATCGACGAGTCCGAGACCGAGGATTGGTTCTCGCTGGCCTCGGATCCCAAAGTGGCGCAGGCCGTCGCCGAGGCCGAGGCGGTCGCCCGGAAACCGGTTTCCCCGGAGGTGACGTCGCGGGTCGCCCGCGAACTGTCCTACGAGGCGCCGACGGATCCGCCGGCGGGAGACGCTGCGGAGCAGACGCGGTCACCTTCCCCGTCCGAGTGAGAGGCTCCTTCCCTATGTGCGGGCGTCTCAGTGGACGACGAGGTAGCAGACCCCGGACATCGACGCAGCCCAGAGAACGGACGCAAACGTTCCCATGATGAACTGCTCGCTCGCGTGCGGGGCGCGGAGTTCCGGAAAGCGGGCGAGGCTCTTGACGGCGAGGATCACCGCGAGCCCCTCGGGCCATCCGGCGAGGAGGGTGGCCGCGACGGTCGCTCGTTCCAGATAGCCGATGACCCGGCCACCTCGCAGCGGTCCGGACTCGGGCGCGTCGTCGTCGGGACGCGTGGTGGGGTCGGTGTTCTCACCGGATGCGCGATGTGGGCTCACGCCACCGGTCCACAGGACGACGCGCACCACGAAGCCGCCGCCGCCGACCGCGGCCGCCATCGCGGCGCAGGTGGTGATCACCAGGCCCGCGCCCCGCGCCGGGCCGGTGGTCGTCGCGATGATCGCGGCTGTTCCGGCGAGCGCGATCATCGCGCCGGCGGTGACCCCGTCGAGCACCATCGCCGCCCGAGGCCGTCGGGCGACGCCGCCGACGTCGTGGCCGCGGAGTACTACGGGCACGATCGGGATCAGCGCGGCCGCGACGAACACGGCGATGGCGGCAGCGGTCACGCGGTCCCGCCTGAGCTGTCGGTCATGTCTGCCCTCCTGAGGAGTTCGGTCAGCAAGATGTGGGCGTCGTCGTCGATGTCCCAACGGGCGCTCCGCAAGCGCTGGGACATCGCCTGTGGCGTGATGCCGAGCCGGGCCGCCCCGTCGGCCTGTGTCACCCCGGTGTGCATCACCCGGACGGCTTCGGCGCCGGGTTCGCTGCGTGCGGCGACGACGTCGGCGAGCAGACGCGCGGCGGTCTGGGCATGACGGGACCAGGTGTCGTCCGTACCCCGGATGGACAGCGGGACCCGCTGGTTCTTGGCGGAGTCCACGGCCTCCCGCGCATATTCGAATGCAGGCCCGCGGCCCGCGCGTGTGGAGGAGGGGAGAGGCAGTGCCACGGGTCCCACGCCGATCCCCACGCTCCAGTGACCGTCGGCGGCCAACGTCACCGCGAGCCGCGCGACCACAGCGGCGTCGTCGGCGACGGCCTGGACCTCGTCTCCAGCGGTCCGCTCGAACGGCCGGAGGAGATCGGCGTTCGACATGACGTCGAGGAGGCCGTCCACACGATCGATGTCGCGTCGACTGGCTCGTTGATCGACTGTGAGGACAAACATCGAATCACCTCCAACTATCAAGGCTATCTGCTTGATAGGCCAAGATCAAGCCTTCTGGCTTTATGTCGATGTGAGAGTCGTCGATGTGAGGGTCATTGCCTTGATCCGGCGAGATCAAGGGCTCGTACTTGTCTCGATCGCGTCTCGGGAGCTGCTGACCGGCAGCCGGGCGTCGAGGATCAGGCCGACGATGCCGACGGCGAAGAAGCACGCGCTGAGCAGCAGCAGAAGTGGATCGCGCCGCCCGGTCATGGCGTCACCGAGAAAGACCACTGCCGCGGTACCGGGGGCCATACCGATCACCGTCGCCACGAGGTACGGGACGAACCGCACCGAGGAGAGCGCCGAGCAGTAGTTGGCCACCGAGAACGGGCAGGCCGCGATGAGACGTAGCGAACCGACCGCGAGCCACCCCCGCCGGCTCAGCCGGTACTCGACGGCGCGGACCACCGGCTTCTTCAGGTAAGGCCGGACACGATCGCGTCCCACCGTTCGGACGAACCAGAAGGCGACGATCGCGGCCACCGTCGAGGCGATCATCGCTCCGGTGAATCCGACGACCGGGCCGAAGAAGATGCCCGACATCACGGTGAAGGTCGAGCGCGGGAACGGCGCGATCGTCACCACCGCATACGCGGCGAAGAACACCCAGGCGAACGCCGGACCCAGGCTCTCGCCCCAGGTCCGCACGCTCGCCACCGACGGCATCGGGATCAGGTAGGAGCCCACCAGGACGACGGCGACGACAGCGGTCAGCAGCAGTGCCCGGCGGATCACGCGGGCATCGACACCGCGCCGGACGGGACGGGATGAGCCACTCGTCCCGAGATCGGTGATCGGTGATCCCGACGTGTCGTCGGGGACCGTGGGGGACTCGGTGGGCACCGCGCAATACTACGCGGGCGCGACCCGTGGGATGTGTCACGATCGGCCCTCGATGTGAGAGCCGAGCGAGCGTTCGGCTAAAGTCGGGTACGCGCTCGACCCGAGCAACACGGAGGTGTCACGCCCCATGCCGCAGACCACTGCGTCGAAATCCGATCGGTCCGACCGGTCGCTCGACGAGGCCTATCAGGCCTGGTCGGAAGCCGCTGCCGCTGTCTTGGCGAAGTCCCGGCGGTCCACTGTCGAGGAATTGCCGGCCTCGGCCGAAGAGCTCTTGTCCACCACCACTCTCGATGGACTCCGGATCCGTCCGCTGTACACACGCAGGGATGAGAACGCGGAATCCGGCCTGCCCGGAGGGTTCCCGTTCGTCCGGGGTGCCGACCCCGATCGCGACGTCACCATGGGCTGGCGGGTGACCGAACGATTCGGTGACGATTCGACATCGGCCGCCGACGTCAATCAGTCCGTACTCGATGCCCTGTCCAAGGGCACGAGCGGACTGTGGTTGAACGTCGGCGCAGGCATCTCACCCGACGACCTGGCCGCGGTCCTCGACGGCGTCTATCTGGATCTGATCCCGGTGACCCTGGACGCCGGTGCCGACGGCATCGCCTCCGCGCGGGCCCTGCTGTCGGTCTGTGCGGCAGCGGCAGCCGCGCCCGAGTCCATCGCGCCCACGACCTCGACGATCACCTCTCTCGGTCTGTCACCGTTGACCGCTGCCTTCTCGGGTCGCGCGACAGTCGATATCGCGGAGGCGACCTCGCTGGCCGCAGATCTGCCGGCAGGCGTCCGGACATTCCGCGTCGACGGAACGGATTTCGCCACCGCGGGGGCCGACAACGGACTCGAGCTGGCACTGCAGATCGCGGCCGCCGTCACGCACCTGCGTGACCTCACCCAGGCCGGACTGTCGCCGGCGGATGCGCTGCGCCAGATCACCTTCGCGGTGTCCGCGGGAGACGATCAGTTCGCGACCATCGCCAAGTTCCGTGCGCTGCGCAAGGTCTGGGCACGGGTGGCCGAGGTGGTCGGCGCCCCCGAGGCCGGGGCCGCGATCACCCATGGCGTCACCGACCTGGCCATGCAGAGTCAGCGTGACCCCTGGGTCAACATGCTGCGCACCACGATCGCCTCGTTCGGGGCGGGTGTCGGTGGTGCCGATCAGGTCACGGCCCTCGGATTCGACGCCGCGATCCCGGTCGGCAGCCGCACCTCGAGTGCGTCGTTCTCCCGTCGTATCGCTCGCAACACGCAACTGCTGCTGCTCGAGGAATCCAACATCGGCCGAGTGCTGGATCCGGCCGGCGGCTCCTGGTTCGTCGAATCACTCACCGACGACCTCGCGTCGAATGCCTGGACGGTCTTCGGCCAGATCGAATCGGTGGGCGGGTACCGCCCCGCCCTCGACTCCGGCTGGATCACCGACCGGGTGGGCGCCTCCCTCGCCAATCGCGAGGAGTCGGTTGCCCATCGTCGGACCTCGGTGACCGGCGTCAACGAATTCCCGAATCTCGACGAGAAGCCCTTGGGTTCGGACGTGGCCGGCGCGACCGACGTACCGCTCGGGGCGCCGCGACTCGCCCGGGTCGGGCGTTCGTTCGAGGAACTGCGCGATCGATCCGACGCCGTTCTCGCCGACACCGGCCGACGGCCAACCGTTCTGCTGCTACCGCTCGGATCCGTGGCGGAGCACAACGGCCGGACCACGTTCATCGCGAATCTTCTTGCCGCCGGAGGTATCTCGGTGGTGAACCCGGGACCCTTGACCGCCGACGACATCCCCGTGGCAGCGGGAGACGCGAACACATCGATCGCGGTGATCTGCGGCAGCAAGCAGCGGTATGCCGACGACGGCGCCACCGCGCTGCAGGCCGCCCGCGCGGCCGGTCTGCGCACGGTGCTGCTGGCCGGGCCCGAGAAGGAGTGGCCCGACGGAGACGACCGGCCGGACGGATCGCTGCGGGTCGGTATCGACGCGGTGGCAATCCTGCGCGACCTTCTCGACCAGCTGACCGATGAACCAGCGGGAGCGACATCATGACCCAGACCGAACCGAGCCCGACCAGTTCGACTGTGGATCCCTTCGGGACGATCCCCAGTTTCGCCGACGTCGACCTGGACGCCGGAGCCGGCTCTGGCGAATCGCCGACCGCCGACGCCGCGATCGACCGGCTGGCGAAGGCGCAGGGGCAGACCGCCGACGAGATCACCTGGAGCACACCGGAACAGATCGACGTCCGGCCGATCTACACCCGCGCGGACCGCGACGCCGTCGCGACCGACGGCGACCACCCGTATCCGCTGGATTCCATCCCCGGCGAGGCGCCCTTCGTCCGCGGACCGTACCCGACGATGTACGTCAACCAGCCGTGGACCATCCGCCAGTACGCGGGGTTCTCGACCGCCGCCGAGTCGAACGCCTTCTATCGCCGTAACCTCGCGGCGGGACAGAAGGGGCTGTCGGTGGCCTTCGACCTCGCCACCCACCGCGGCTATGACTCCGATCACCCGCGGGTGTCCGGCGACGTCGGGATGGCCGGTGTCGCCATCGACTCGATCCTCGACATGCGGCAACTCTTCGACGGCATCGACCTCGGATCGGTCTCGGTGTCGATGACCATGAACGGTGCGGTGCTGCCGATTCTGGCGCTGTACGTGGTGGCCGCGGAGGAGCAGGGGGTGCCGCCGGAGAAACTCGCCGGGACCATCCAGAACGACATCCTCAAAGAGTTCATGGTCCGCAACACCTACATCTACCCGCCGAAACCGTCGATGCGGATCATCTCCAACATCTTCGAGTACACCAGCCAGAAGATGCCCAAGTTCAACTCGATCTCGATCTCCGGGTACCACATCCAGGAGGCCGGGGCGACAGCCGATCTGGAATTGGCGTACACCCTTGCCGATGGTGTCGAGTACATCCGGGCCGGGCTGGACGCGGGTCTCGACATCGACAAGTTCGCGCCCCGCCTCTCGTTCTTCTGGGGCATCGGCATGAACTTCTTCATGGAGGTCGCCAAGCTGCGCGCCGCGCGACTGCTGTGGAGTGAGCTCGTCGCACAGTTCGAGCCGACCAACGCGAAATCGTTGTCCCTGCGCACACATTCGCAGACCTCGGGGTGGTCCCTGACCGCTCAGGACGTCTTCAACAACGTCGCACGGACCTGTGTCGAGGCGATGGCGGCCACACAGGGCCACACGCAGTCGCTGCACACCAATGCCCTCGACGAGGCGATCGCGCTGCCGACGGATTTCTCGGCCCGCATCGCCCGCAACACGCAGCTGTTGCTTCAGCAGGAGTCCGGCACCACGCGCCCCATCGATCCGTGGGCCGGCTCGAATTACGTCGAGTGGCTGACGCATCAGCTCGCGGAGAAGGCTCGTGCGCACATCGCCGAGGTCGAAGAGGCCGGCGGCATGACACAGGCGATCAACGAGGGACTGCCCAAGCTGCGGATCGAGGAGGCCGCGGCCCGCACCCAGGCCCGGATCGACTCCGGCCAGCAGCCGCTCGTGGGCGTGAACAAGTACCGGGTCGACGTCGACGAGGAGATCGAGGTCCTCAAGGTCGAGAACTCCAAGGTGCGCGCCGAGCAGCTGGAGAAGCTGAAGCGGTTGCGCGCCGAGCGCGACGAGTCGGCCGTGCAGGCGGCGCTTGCCGACCTGACCCGCGCAGCGGGCTCCGACGAGGGTGGCCTCGAGAACAATCTGATGGCCCTGGCCATCGAGGCGGCTCGTCATCAGGCCACGGTCGGCGAGATCTCCGACGCGATGGAAAAGGTCTATGGTCGCCATCAGGCAGAGATCAAGACCATCAGCGGGGTGTACCGACATGAGGCGGGCGAGGTGAGCAACGTCGACGCGGCGACCGAGATCGTCCGGCAGTTCGGTGAGGCGGAGGGCCGTCGTCCGCGCGTCCTGGTCGCGAAGATGGGACAGGACGGCCACGACCGGGGGCAGAAGGTGATCGCCACCGCCTTCGCCGATCTGGGATTCGACGTCGACGTGGGCCCGCTGTTCGCCACCCCGGAGGAGGTTGCCGCGCAGGCCGCCGACAACGACGTGCACGTCGTCGGTGTCTCATCGCTGGCCGCGGGGCACCTGACATTGGTGCCCGCACTGCGACAGGCACTCGAAGATGTCGGGCGTCCCGACATCATGATCGTGGTCGGCGGTGTCATCCCTCCGGACGACTTCGCCGAGCTGCACGAGGCAGGCGCCGCAGCGATCTTCCCGCCCGGAACCGTGATCGCCGATTCCGCAGTGGAATTGGTGACGAAACTGGCCGCCGGCCTGGGGCATGAGCTGGCCGGCGTCGCCGGCGAGTGATGGGCGATCAACCCTCGGGTCCGGCCACGGCGGCGCGTAGATCGATCGATGTCGACGCCCTCGAGGCGGCGGTTCGGGCCGATCGGCGTTCCGACCTCGCCCGGGCCATCACACTCGTCGAGTCGGCACGGCCGGATCATCGCGCGGCCGCCCAGGAGCTGCTGCTGCGTCTGACCCCACACGCGGGGAACTCGTTCCGGGTCGGGATCACCGGGGTTCCCGGGGTGGGGAAGTCGACCACCATCGAGGCACTCGGGATGTACCTGATCGAGCAGGGGCACAAGGTCGCGGTGCTCGCGGTGGATCCGTCGTCGACCCGGACCGGCGGCTCCATCCTGGGCGACAAGACCCGGATGGGGCGCCTCTCGATGTCGAAAGACGCCTACATTCGTCCGTCGCCGACCTCGGGCACCCTCGGCGGCGTGGCCAAGGCGACCCGCGAGAGCATCGTGCTGCTCGAGGCAGCCGGATTCGATGTGGTCCTCGTGGAGACGGTCGGGGTCGGACAGTCCGAGGTGACGGTCGCGAACATGGTCGACACCTTCACGTTCCTGACGCTCGCCCGGACCGGGGATTCGTTGCAGGGCATCAAGAAAGGCGTCCTGGAACTCGCCGATGTGGTGGTGGTCAACAAGGCCGATGGGAAGCATCTCACCGAGGCCAAGGGGGCGGCCCGCGAACTCAAGAACGCGCTGCGGTTGATCTATCCGCACGATGCCCTGTGGGTGCCACCCGTGCAGACGATGAGCGCGATCGAGAACGTCGGCGTCGCCGAGTACTGGGACGCCGTGCTCCGCCACAAGCAGACCCTCACCGACGCCGGGCAGTTCGCGGCCCGGCGTAATCAGCAGCAGATCGACTGGACGTGGGCGATGGTGCGCGACATCGTCCTGGCGCGCCTCGGTGAGAGTCCAGAGGTCAAGGGGATCCGCGCCGAGGTCGAACAGCAGATCCGGTCGGGCGAACTGACGCCCGCGCTCGCCGCGCAGCAGATCGTCGACGCATTCGACAGCGCTCCGACGTCGTCGTCATGAGCGGCGAGCCGTCGACCCGGATCAGTCGAGCTCGGTGACGATCCGGGACGGCGACGACGCGACCTCGTCGAGCACCCGGATGTTGTGTGCCACATCGCGACTCTCGCGACTCGCCACCTCCACCACCGCGCGGTCGAGCACTCCGATCAGGCCGGGCGGATCGAAGGCGAGCGCGGACTGACGGGCCACCTGCAGGTCGCGGGCCGTGATTGTCGCGCGCCGGAGGAAGCCCGGTTCCAGTGCCAGCACGGTGGCGAAGCGCCAGGCGCTGTCGCGGCAGCCCTTGATCGCCCCGTTCAGCAGAAAGATCTGGTGTCGCGCAAAGGTGGCGTAGATGTCCGCGAGCGCGGGGGAGAGTTCGTTGAGGTCCTCCACCACACCGTTGAGCTGACCGGCCAGCACCGCGTTGACGGTGTCGAAATCCCTACGCAGTGACACCAGATTCCGGCGGCCGACCGTCTCCACCGCGGCGATGCCGAGATCGAGGACGATATGACTGTTGATGCCGGACAGCATGTGCTGCAGGATGATCGGATCGGATCGGTCAGCGCCTGCGAACGTGTTTCGCCACGATCGGGTGGGCTTCGGGAACCGGTCGGGATGAAAGTGGCCGTTCACGGCGTCGAGATACCGGGACGCGAACACAGCGTCGAATCGCTCCATCCGCGGACCATCATCGAAGACGCCGTCGTCGATGGCGACGCCCACGGCAAGTGTGATGCGTTTGTAGAGCGCCGCAAAGTATCCCAACCGGCTCGATTCACTGCCCGACCATGAGACGATCGTGTCGATGGCCGCGACCACCTCGTCGATGGTGCGGACCGGTGGTACCGGCGGCGGTGGACTCGGTGGGCGCGGCATACGTCGATTCTGACCGCCCGTTCGCCTCGACGGCATGGTGGTCAGACAATTCATCTCCTGGGATGACGGCGTCCCAGCGCCGGCCGGGTGCGTTGCGTTGCATGCACCCGCATCACATGTCCAACGTCGCGCCCCCGTCGACACGCAGATCGTGCATCGTGACATGTTGTGCCGCATCCGAGGCCAGAAAGACGACGGCAGCAGCGATGTCGGCGGGTTCGGCGATGCGCTGCAACGGTATACCGAGCCGATATCGATGAGGATCGCCCGCGAGCACCGCATCCCGATCGGTCGTCGACGACCACATGCCGCGGAGCATCGGGGTGTCGGTGGAGCCTGGTGAGACTATGTTGACGCGGAGGCCATCGGAGGCCGTTGCCAACCCGACGCTGCGCGCATAGGACGTGGCCGCGGCCTTGGACGCCGCATACGGTGCCATCTCGGCGCGGGGCGTGGTGCCGGCATTGCTGGAGATGACCACGGCGCACCCACGACCGCGCGGTGTCATCGCCGAGACCGCCGCATCGAGCACATGTCTCACACCGCCGGCGTTGACGGCCATGCAGCGATCCCAGTCGTCGGTCATGACACCTGCCGCGGTGACCACGAGATCGACCGGTCCGACGTCCTCTTCGTGTGCGCGCCACGCCGCTTCGACGCCAGACCGATCGGTGACGTCGACCGGCCGGATGCCCGGGCCGTCGACGTCCCACCCGTCCACCTCGGCGCCGGCGGCCCGGAGGGCACCGACGACGGCGCGACCGATACCACCGTTCGCGCCGGTGACCACCGCTCGGCGGCCCGCGATGCCGGCGACGCCTGCGGCGTTCGCGTCGATCACCGCGGCGATCCGTTCGTCAACGATTCGGTGGGTGCGGCGTCGGTGGGTACGGCGCCGGCGGCCGCGGTCGCCTGCACGGCCGCGACGATCTCATCGGTGGTCACCACCAACCCGGCGCGCTTACCGATGTACTCGGCCGCCATCTCGTGCTCCTCGCGGGTGAAATCGCCCATGGCATCGACCACGAAGAAGGGTGCGACGTCGCTCATGAAGGCCTCTGTGGCGCTGATCATGCATCCCATGTGGGCGTATACGCCTACGACGATCAGCTGATCGCGTCCGTGATGGCCGAGCAGTTGCCGGAGGTCGGTGCGCTGGAAGCCGGAATAGCGCCACTTGGTGACCTCGATGTCGCCGAGGCGTGGGTCGAGTTCCGGAATGATCTCCTCGTCGCGACCCGCGTCGAGCCCGACGCCCCAGAAGTCGGCGAGAATGCCACGTCGCGAGGGATGCTGGTCACCCGGCTGGGCCGTGTAGACGACCGGGACGCCGGCGCGTCGGCACGCTTGACGGATCCGGACCATGTTCGGTAAGGCCGTCGCCATCGGTTCCTGCTCCACCTCGTAGGCGTCGATGAAGTACCGCTGCATGTCATGGATGAGCAGCGCGGTGCGCGGAGCCTCGAGTGTCCAGTTCACGCGACGGGGGAACGGTCCACGGGGAATCTGGTAGGGGTTGATTGAAGGAATCGGCACTCCCTTAGGGTAGCCTCACCTTCTATGGATGTTTCGCCATGGCCCCCCGAACTCGCCGATCATTACCGTGCCCAGGGACTTTGGCGCGGAGAGACCTTCGACGACATGCTGCGCTCGCGCGGTGGCGATCCGGCGACCGGGCCCCGGATCGCGGTGGTGGACGCAGCGCGTCGACTCACCTATGCCGACCTCGATGACCGGGTCAGTCGGCTCGCGGCGGGCCTGGCGGCGTTGGGCATTCGCCCGGATGATCGCGTCCTGCTGCAGATCCCCAACCAGGTTGCCTTCGTCGAAGCCGTATTCGCCGTGTTCCGGGTGCGTGCCATCCCGGTATTCGGGTTGCCCGCACACCGCGAGGCGGAACTGGTCGGGATCGCACGCTCTGCGTGCGCGGTGGCGATCATCTCGCCGCGTGCCCATGAGGGCTTCGACCATCGGGCGCTCGCCGAGGCCGTTGCGGCACAAGTCGATTCCGTCGAACACCTCGTCGATGTCGACGATCTGGAGTCGCTCTTCGCCGAGCCGGTCGACCACGGTCGCGCGGATCCGTCCGAGCTAGCATTCCTGCAACTGTCGGGCGGCAGCACCGGCGTCCCGAAACTGATCCCGCGCACCCACGACGATTACCTCTACAGCGTGCGGCGCAGCAATGAGATCTGCGGGGTCACCGCGGACACGGTCTATCTGGCGGCACTTCCGGTCGCGCACAATTTCCCGATGAGTTCGCCCGGCATCCTCGGGGCCCTGAGTGCCGGCGGGACTGTCGCGCTGGCCGCGTCCCCGACGCCGTCGGTCGCCTGGGAGCTGGTGGAGCGCGAACGGGTGACGATGACGGGACTCGTGCCGCCTCTCGCACGACTGTGGACCGAGACAGCCGAACGGGGTGCCGCGTTCGACATCTCGTCGCTGGACACCATCCAGGTGGGCGGCGCACGCTGTCCGGACGAGCTGGCCCGTCGGATCGGCCCCGCCCTCGGTGTCACGCTTCAGCAAGTGTTCGGGATGGCGGAGGGCCTGGTCTGCTACACGCGCCTCGATGATCCGATCGACGAGATCTGCACGACTCAGGGGCGACCGATGTCCGATGCCGATCAATTGCGTGTCGTCGACGAGCACGGTGAACCGGTGGACGTCGGACCGGGGTTCCTGGAGACCCAGGGCCCGTACACGATTCGAGGCTACTGGGCCGGTGCGGGCAAGGATTCGTTCGCAGCCGACGGCTGGTATCGCACCGGCGACGTCGTCGAATTGAACGAGTACGGCAACCTGGTGGTCCGCGGCCGTGGCGGCGACCGGGTCAACCGTGGCGGCGAGAAGGTGTCGGCCGAGCAGCTCGAAGAGCAGTTGTTGGCGCATCCGGGTGTGTGGGACGCGATCGTCGTCGCTGTCCCGGACCCGTACCTCGGCGAACGCACCTGTGCCTACGTCATTGCGACCGACCCGGCCGAACCGCCGAGTCTCGCCGTGATCCGGCGATTTGTCCGCGACGCGGGCCTCGCCGAATGGAAACTGCCGGACTCGGTCAAGGTGGTGGAGGAGTTCCCGGAGACCGGGGTGGGCAAGGTGAGCCGCAAGAAGCTGCGTGCCATTCTCGCCGGATAGGGGTTCCCGGCGCACGCCGACCGCACCCGAAAAGAGGTCGGCCCAAGCATTGTCGACGTCTTCGGCAGCGTTCGGCACCCGCCGTGCGAGATCTGCGATGACCCGGAACAGAGGCCATCCCGGCGATGGCGGAGATGAGGAGATCAGCCTATGGCGACCAATCGTTCGACACTCAGCAGGGAAGGGATCATCGGGGACATCGCTGAGATCCTGCAGATACCTGTCGAGGAGATCGGCGACGACACCAATGTCCTCGACATCGGTCTCGATTCGATCCGGCTCATGTCACTGGTCGAACGCTGGCGGGCTGCCGGAGCAGTCAAGGCCGATCTGGTGGCATTGGCATCGGATCCGATCGTCGGCACATGGGTTCGTGAGCTCGCGGCGGACCCGGCGCCGAACGCGGCTTCGGCGGCCGGCGCCACCGAGGAGGTGCACAGATGACCCCTCCACTGTGGCCATCTGGTCCGGTGAGATCCTTCGGGTGATCGTCGACGACCACGGGCTGGTCGGGGCGAAGCCCGGCCGGCCGACCCGCGGCACCGTGCACGAGACGACGCCCGAGCTGAACTAGCCGCTGATCAGCGGGGCGAGGGTCGAGCCCAACAGCGACACCCGCCCCGGCACATGGCCATTGGCAGGAGCGTTGACGGTGATGCCGTCCACGCCGGTCGCGAGGAGCTCCGAGAACCGGGCACCCACCTCGTCCGGGTCGCCCACGATGGTGTTCGCCCTGCGCACTTCGGCAGCAGGATTCCGCTCGAGATACGACTCGAATTCGGCGACGGCCTCGTCGTGCGTCGGCGCGATACATGCCGACGTCTGCAGGCTGACGGTGATCTCGGAGCGGTTGCGGCCCAGGCGGTCACAGTGCCCGGACAGGGCATCCAGCTTGCGGCCGATGTCCTCGAACGCGCAGATGAGATTCGATTCGTCGGCGTACTGGGCAACCATGCGTAGTGTCTTGCGCTCGCCGCCGCCGCCGATCATGACCGGGATCTTCGACAGTGGCGCAGGCACATTGAGCGCCTCACGGACCTGATACCAGGTGCCGTCAAGGCTCGGTGTGTTCCCTTCGAGCATGCCGAGGACGATCTGCAGCGATTCCTCGAGTTTCTCGAATCGATCGGTGAAGGTGCCGAACTCGTAGCCCAGTGAGTCGTGCTCGAGTTCGAACCAGCCGGCGCCGATACCCAACTGGGCGCGCCCACCCGAGACCACGTCGAGTGCCGTGACCGTCTTGGCGAGGAGTGTCGGGTGGCGATACGTGTTGCCCGTCACGAGTGCCGACAGCCTGACCCTCGACGTGTGCTGGGCGAGGGCCGAGAGCAGGGTGTAGCACTCGATCATCGGTTCGTCGGGAGTGCCGAGGATGGGAAGCTGGTAGAAGTGATCCATCACCAGCACGGTGTCGAATCCGGAGTCCTCGGCCTCGACGGCTTGGGCGACGACGGTGGGGAAGAGGCGATCTGCGGTGACGTCGGGATAGGTGAAGTTGGGGATCTGGTAGCCGAGTCTGGTCACATCACGACGCTACGCCTGTGGTTCCCGGCACGCAGGCGTTCACGTTCGCGCGTCGATCCCGCTGCCCGAATTGTCCGATGGTGCATATGATCTCGCATAGGATCCGACGGTGTCGATCAGGTCGTCGAACACTGCGTCGACATCGGTCGCGGTGGCGATCCGCGCATTGGGTTCCCCGGTCATCGATCGTTCGTCTGCGATGGTCATCCCGCGCGTGTGATGCCCGATCAGCTCGACGTCGACACGCGCGGGGATCGTCGTCACGATGTCGGGCGCCAGTGCGACCATGGCCGCGAACGGGTCGTGGAGATGGGCGATGTAGCCCTCGTCGTGGGTGTGATGGAACTCGAGGTAGAAACGCAGCGCGTCCATCAGATGCCGGATCAGCGCATTGTCGGACACCGACCGCAGCCCTGCCTCGTCGCTGGGATCGGGGCACTCGACGGGGCTGCTGCCTGCCGTCGCGGCGAGCCGCACGAGGTGATCGGGCGTCATCGCCACCGACTCGGTGAGGTCGAGGGGGCAGACGATGGGTGGTTCCGTACCGTCGCGCCCGAACGCGGCGAACACCTCGGCGGCGGCTTCGGGATCCACTGCGACGTTCCACTCCGAGGTCGGCGTGGTGTTCCCGTGCACGTGGAACGCACCGCCCATGATCACGAGTCGGGCCAGGCGGGTGGGGAGTGCGGGATCACGCCGGAGCGCGGTCGCCAGGGACGTCAACGGCCCGGTCACCAGTCCGATCAGTTCCCCGGGGTGTGCCGTCGCCGCCTCGATCCAGGCATCGGCGGCGTCGACCCGACTGGCCGGTTGGGTGGCAGGTGGGAGCTCGGCGTACCCGATGCCGAGCGGACCGTGGGTGTCCTCGGTGGTCATCAATTCGGCCACGAGTGGTACCGGCGAGCCGGTGTGCACCGGGATGTCGGTGCGTCCGCACAACTCGAGCCACGCCAGGTTGTTGGCGGTCACGACGTCGACGGGCACATTGCCCGCCGTCGACACGATGCCGACCAGGTCTACATCGCGTCGGCCGAGGAGATAGAGGAGAGCGAGCGAGTCGTCTATGCCGGTGTCACAGTCGAGGATGAGGCGGGTCACCGTTCCATTGTGGACCGGACCATGAGATCAGACGCACCATGAGATCAGACGCACCACGAGATCGACGCACCGTGAGATTCGACGCACTGTCCGCCCGACGCTCCAGTTGACCGCGGTCCCGACTGGACATGACCGATCACATCCGTACGGTCGTCACCATGACAGCTCAAACCCTCGCCTTCGAATGGACGGAGACAAACCGCGAGTGGATCATCGAGACCCCGATCCGCATCGTGACATACATCGTGGTCGCGCTGATCGTGCGGTACTTGCTGCACCGTGCGATCGATCGGGCCACCAGGCGACCCAAGACCGATTCCGGAAACCCGGATCAGCGGAAGCCCGCATTGCTGCGTCACCTGCGGGAAAAGACTCCCGCCGCCGCGCGTAACCCCGCGGTTGCCGAGCGCAGGGCCCAGCGGGCGAAGACGATCGGATCCGTCCTCAAGTCGACGGTGTCGATCATTCTGCTGGTGTGGGTCGTGCTGTCGATCCTGAGCGTCCTCGGGGTCAACATCGCGCCGTTCATCGCGTCGGCCGGTGTCGTCGGCCTGGCCATCGGTTTCGGTGCGCAGAACCTGGTCAAGGACTTCGTGTCCGGTGTGTTCATGCTGCTCGAGGATCAATACGGGGTCGGCGACATCGTCGACCTCGGCGAGGCCATCGGCGAGGTCGAGTCGGTGGGTCTGCGCATCACCACGGTGCGCGACCTCGACGGCACGCTCTGGTACGTCCGCAACGGTGAGATCGCCCGGGTCGGCAACATGAGCCAGGAGTACGCGGTGGCTCGGGTCGAGGTGCCGGTCGCCCTGACCGCCGATCTCGATCGTGCCCAGGAGGTCGCGCTCGAGGCGGCCAACGAGGTACTGGCCGACGAGTCGGCGGCCGCCGATGTGCTGGGCGCCCCCGAGATGCTCGGCATCCAGGAGGTCGCACCCGACATGGTCGTTCTGCGGATGACGCTGAAGACGAAGCCGAACGCACAGTGGTCTCTGCAGCGCCGTATCCGCCGCGCGATCTTGCGCGCCTACGACGCGAACGACATCGACCTGCCGTATCGCAACGGGATGGCTGCGATGACGGCAGGTCGATGAAGGACTGTCCGCGCCAGAGACCTCAGAGCGAGACGATCGTGGCCGAGGCGGTGCCCGGGGCGCCATAGACCTGTGCCAGCCCGACCCTGGGTGACCCGGGCACCTGTCGGTCACCGGCTTCGCCGCGCAGCTGACGCACGAGTTCGTGCATCTGGCGGAGCCCGGACGCGCCGATCGGCTCACCGTTGGCGATCAGCCCGCCGTCGGTGTTGACCGGGATCGAGCCGGTGATCTCGGTGGCTCCGTCGGCGAGCAACTGCTCCTGTTCCCCGTCTTTGCACAGACCGGTCTCGGCCATGTGGATGATCTCGGCACCTGCGTCGGTGTCCTGCAACTGGGCGATGTCGACGTCCTCGGGCCCGATACCGGCCCGCTCGTAGGCCGCGCGTGCGGCGTAGACGGTCGGCGACACGTCCTCCTCGATCGGTGCGGAGGTGGCGTGCACCTCATAGGCGCCGTACCGACGTGTACGGATCTCACTGGCACGCAAGAACACCGGTTTGTCGGTGAACTTGTGCGCGATGTCCCCGCGACACATGATCACCGCCGCCGCGCCCTCGTCGGGCGAGCAGAACATGTACTGCGTCAGCGGGTAGTTGACCATCGCCGAATTCAGGATCTGGTCGGCGGGGATCGGGGTGCGTCGGAACGCGTTCGGATTCCGCTCGCCGTTGCGGAAGTTCTTGGCCGCGACCTCGGCGAGGGTGGCCTGGGAGATGTTGTGATCGTGGATGTAGCGGTTGGCCTTCATCCCGAAGAACTTGGTGGTCAGGAACTGCCCGTTCTGCGCGTACCACTGGGGCAGGGCCAGCTTGGCCGGGTTGTCGGTGAACGCCCCGCGCGGATGCTTGTCCATGCCGACCGCGATCCCGATGTCGTAGGTGCCGAGGCGGATGGTGTCGGCGGTCTGCTGGATGGCACTGGCCGACGTTGCGCACGCGTTGAACACGTTGGTGAAGGTGATCCCGGTCAGACCGACCAGGCGGGTGACGGCATCCGGATTCGAGATCTCATAGCTTCCGCCGAAGCCGAATTGGATGTCCTTCCACTCGACACCGGCATCGCCGAGAGCGAGCTGGATGGCCTCGGCGCCCATCTGCATGGCGGTCTTGTCGAAGCGACCGAAGGGATGAAGGCCGACGCCGATGATGGCTACGTCGTTGGTCATGGGGGTTCCTCTCGTGGAGTCAGGCCGGGGCGAAGGCGAAGGTGTAGATCTCGTCGCCGTCGGCGTCGGTGGCGAGCGGGATCATCGTGAGTTCCACGGCCTGTCCGAACTGCAACTTGGCCGGGTCGTTCTCGGTGAGCCGACCCTCCACGCGCACCACGTCGTCGAGCTGCACCAGACCGACGCCGAACGGGACGAAGTCGTCGCCGGTGGCACCGATGTAGGGAGCGCCGGGAGGAAATCCCTGGACGGTCCAGGCGACCAGGGTGCCGGTCCGGGGGAGGAGGACATCCGAGGTGTCACCCGAACTGCATTTGGGACAGTTGTCCTGGGCGGGGAAGGTGGTGAACTCGCACACGGCGCACCTCGTGCCGATCAGCTGCGCGTCCTTGTCGGGCCAGGTGGAGATCTCTGGCGCCAGCGCCTTGGGCATGGTCTTTCCTCCGGCATCGTCGGACAATGGATTCTTCGTGATCGTACTCGACGTTTCCGAATATGAAAATGGCATTCTCATCAGTGGGCGCGACCGATCTCCGGTTGCGGTCGACGGGAAAAAGAAAACCCCGGCCGTGGCCGGGGTGAATCGCGAATAGGATGACCGTGATCATCCCGAAGGTGGTGTCCGAGGGGGGACTTGAACCCCCACGCCCGTTAATAGGGCACTAGCACCTCAAGCTAGCGCGTCTGCCATTCCGCCACTCGGACCTCTCGTAGCGCGGGCATAACCCTAACCGAGGTTGCCCGTGTATCCCAAATCCCGTAGGAGTGAGGGGTGACTTCCCAGCCTGTGGCCGATCGTGCGGTCGACGAAGTGGTCGACATCGTGAGCCGTCTCATCCGGTTCGACACGACCAACACCGGCGAGGCCGACACCACCAAAGGCGAAGAGGAATGCGCCAAATGGGTGGCGCAACTCCTCGAGGAAGTCGGGTACACCACCCAGTACGTCGAGTCCGGACGACCGGGCAGGGGCAACATCTTCGCTCGACTCCCGGGGCCGGTCGACTCCGACCGCGGGGCACTACTCGTGCACGGTCATCTCGACGTGGTCCCCGCGGAACCCGCAGACTGGAGCGTGCACCCTTTCTCCGGGACCGTCTCGGACGGGTACATCTGGGGTCGCGGCGCTGTCGACATGAAGGACATGGTCGGCATGGCGCTGGCGCTCGCGCGTCAGTTCAAACGTGACGGCACCGTGCCGCCGCGGGAGATCGTCTTCGCCTTCCTCGCCGACGAGGAGGCAGGTGGCACCTGGGGTTCCCACTGGCTGGTCGAGAACCGGCCCGATCTCTTCGAGGGTGTCACCGAGGCGGTCGGCGAGGTCGGCGGATTCTCTCTCACCGTTGATCGACCCGACGGCACGCAGCGGCGCCTCTATCTCGTGGAGACCGCCGAGAAGGGTCTGTCGTGGATGCGACTGGCGGCCGATGCCACGGCCGGACACGGGTCCTTCCTGCACTCCGACAACGCGGTCACCGAAGTCGCGGAAGCGGTTGCCCGCCTTGGCAGGCACACCTTTCCGTTGGTGATGACCGAATCGGTGAGCCAGTTCCTGGCCACGGTCTCCGACGAGACCGGCCTGGATCTGAGCCCCGACGCCCCCGACCTCGACACGACCTTGTTCAAGCTCGGCAATCTGGCCCGCATCATCGGCGCAACGCTGCGCGACACCGCGAACCCGACGATGCTCAAGGCCGGCTACAAGGCCAACGTGATCCCGCAGAAGGCCGAGGCGGTTGTCGACTGCCGCGTACTTCCCGGACGCCAGGAGGCGTTCGAGAAGGAGGTCGACGAGCTCATCGGGCCCAACGTGACCCGCGAGTGGATCACCCATCTCGATTCGTATGAGACGACCTTCGACGGCCATCTCGTCGACGCGATGAACGACGCGATCCTCGCGCATGATCCACAGGGTATGACGGTCCCTTACATGCTCTCCGGCGGCACCGACGCGAAGGCGTTCGCCAAGCTCGGCGTCCGTTGCTTCGGCTTCGCCCCACTGCAACTCCCGCCGGAGCTGGATTTCGCCGCACTGTTCCACGGTGTGGACGAGCGTGTACCCGTCGAGGCGGTGGTGTTCGGGACCAAGGTGTTCGAGCACTTTCTGCTACACAGTTGATGTACTGGAGTCCGTTGCGCGTTCGACCTCTTCCGCGCTGACCCGAGAAAGGTGTTCTGATGTCGTTCAACCCGTACGACCCGCTACCGACACTGCCCGGCTTCACCCTGACGTCGGAGAGCATCGCCGACGGCGGTCCGCTGCGCAACGAGCAGGTGAGCGGGATCATGGGGGCAGGCGGCGAAGATCTGTCGCCGCAACTGACGTGGTCCGGATTCCCCTCGGAGACCAAGAGTTTCGCGGTCACGGTGTACGACCCCGACGCCCCGACGGCGTCCGGTTTCTGGCATTGGGCGGTCGCCGACATCCCGGTCTCGGCGACCACGCTGCCTGCGGGCGCCGGTGACGACACCGGGAGTGGGTTGCCCGCGGGTGCGGTGACGCTCGCCAACGACGCGGCACAGAAGCGGTTCATCGGCGCCGCCCCGCCGCCCGGACACGGGCCCCACCGCTACTTCGTGGTGGTGCACGCCGTCGATGTCGAATCGCTCGGTCTGCCCGACGGCGCCACCCCTGCGTACCTCGGCTTCAACCTGTTCTCGCATGCGATCGCGCGGGCCACCATCGTCGGCACCTACGAACAGGCCTCCGAGGACATCTGAGTCGCCGACATCCTGAGTCGCCGGCATCGTGGCCAGGACACGCGACTAGCGCGTGTCCTGGCCACGAACCGCGCTGCCGACCGCGTCGGCCAGACTCGCGAAGCCGCCGGCACGCACCCGTTCGGCGATACCGTCGTGGATCTCCTTGACCCACAACGGTCCGCCGTAGATGAATCCGGTGTAGCCCTGCAGGAGATCGGCGCCGGCGAGGATGCGCTCCCAGGCCTGGTCGACGGTCTCGATACCGCCGACGCTGACGAGCGCGACCTGTCCGCCGACCCGTGCATGGAGTCGGCGCAGCACAGCCAGCGATCGGCTGGCGAGAGGGGCCCCGGACAGGCCGCCCGCACCGAGGGCGGCGACGTCGGTTGCGGGGGTCTGCAGACCGCTGCGTTCGATTGTCGTGTTGGTTGCCACGATCCCGGCGAGCCCGAGTTCGACGGCGAGATCGGCCACGGCGTCGATGTCCGTGTCGGCGAGGTCGGGGGCGATCTTCACCAGGACCGGTACGGTGACCTCCTCCTGCACCGCCGCCAGGATCGGCCGCAACGAGTCGACCGCCTGGAGGTCCCGGAGTCCCGGTGTGTTGGGCGAGCTCACGTTGACCACGACGAAGTCGGCGAGCGGGCCGAGTGCGCGCGCGCTGACCCGGTAGTCGTCGACCGCGTCCTCGACCGGGACGACCTTGGTCTTGCCGATGTTGGCCCCGATCGGGATGCTCACCGGACCCGGTCGCAGTGCTGCGAGATGCCGGGCGGCCTCGCCGGATCCGGGGTTGTTGAACCCCATCCGGTTGACGAGCGCGCGGTCGGCGGGCAGGCGGAACAGTCGCGGGGTGGGGTTGCCTGGTTGCGCCTGTCCGGTGATCGTCCCGATCTCCGCATAGCCGAATCCGAACTGGCCCCAGGCGTTGACGGCCGAGGCGCTCTTGTCGAATCCGGCCGCCAGCCCGAGAGGAGCCGGGAAGTCGATGCCGAACACGCGCTGACGTAGCACGGGATCGTGGGTGGCCAGGACCTGCGCGACGAGCCCGCGCAGGATCGGGGCCCGACCGACGAGACCGATGGCGCGGAAGGCGATCGCGTGGATGCGCTCCGGGGAGAGTCGGAACATCAACCGCAACAGGATCGGATAGATCACGCCGTTGATCCGCTTCAGCACGCGGTGGCACCTTCGTCGGGGTAGCCCGTATGGTCGATGCCGGCATCGGCGCGGCGGGGACCTGGCGGTTTCTTGCGGCGCAGCAACACTTTTCGCGTCCCGTCGGAGTAGAGTCGGACCCTCTTCAGTTCCCAGCCGCCGAACTCGGCCTCGATCGACAGCCGCATGGATGCGGTGATCCTGGTCACGTCGGGCGGCAGTGTCAACAGCACGCACTCGTGGGTATCCGAGCTCACTTCCCAACCGCGAGGGTGACGCGAACCGAACCGGGACGACGCGCGACCGCGGCGGGGGGAGAGGCTGCCGGTGCTCTGGCTAACGGACATGATCACCGACCCGACGGCCCGACGCCCGCGACGCCCGGCGGCCGGTAGGCGGGCGGAACGACCTGCAGGCCACCCCGGTCGGACAAGACGTACACGGTGCCGGACGTGTCGTCGACGGCGATGTCGTCCGGTTGGGCGACCGCCGGGAATCGTTGCTTCGCCACGGGTTCGCCAGCGGACAGGTCATAGGCCACCACCTCGTTGTTCGCCGTCGTCGACACCCACATCAGGTTGCGGGTGTCGTCGTAGTCTACGGCGTACGGTCCTGCGGACACGGGATACCGGAATCGCATGACCAGCGGAGATCCGAAGAATCCGATGATCTCGTCGTCGCGTGTGTTGGCGACCAGCACACGCCCGTACCGGTCGACGGTGGAGTTGGTGGCCCCGTTGCCCGCCCGCAGCGCGGGGCCGAGGTCGCCGTCGGAGATGGTGACGGGGGTGACCGAGGACTGTGCACGATCGAGCACGACGACCTGTTCGTCGGAGAGGTCGGCGCCCGGCGGCGACACGGTGATGTCATCGACCCGGATGAACTTGTCGACGACCCGACCAGGCTTCAGGTCGCGATCGAAGACCATCAGTCGCCCGTCGGCGGTACCGACCAGCACCTGCCCGGATGCGGTGTGCGCCAACGCGGTCGGGTCGGCGGCCGAGATCGGGGTGGTGGACACCGTGCCGTCGGCGGCGATGCGCACGATGACCTCCGGTCCGACACCGAGGAACGAACCATCGCCACCGCCGACGATGCGGGTCAGGGGCGGTGTCGTCGATCGTTGCGGAACGTCGGAGATCCGGTCGGTGGCATAACGCAGGACGGCGGTCCCGGCCGGATCGAGCACCGCGACGGTGCCGGAGTCGATCGCCAGTCCACGGCTGTTCGCGGGAGTCGGGACCACGGTCCCTGCCGGCGCGGCGGCCGGGCCGGGCGGCGCCTGCTCGGCGGTCGCCGGTGTGACGGTCGGCACGTTCGGGGTCGACGACGTGTCACCGGAGGATCCACAGCCCGACACGACCACGACCGCAGCGATCGCGGCGATCCCCGCGGCGATCGGCGCAGGCCTGCGCACCGCGGTGAACAGGGGTCCCGGGCGCGGTGATTTCGGCGCGTGCATCTCACCATCTTGCGTCACGACACCGATCCGGGACGCGCGGGGTCGCGGCGACGACACATGTCGGATCCGTGGCGGATGCCGGGAAACGCCGGTGTGGGCGATGCGGTGCCGCATCGGGTTTCCACGTAGCATCAGCCGCCGTGACAGACACCATGACGTGGATCCAGGCGATCGTGCTCGGCGCGCTGCAGGGTCTCACCGAGTTCCTGCCGATCTCGTCCTCGGGCCACCTGCGGATCGCCTCCGAGATCATGTTCGGAGGGGATGCCGGCGCTTCCTTCACCGCGGTCACCCAGCTCGGGACCGAAGCCGCCGTGCTCGTCTACTTCGCACGCGACATCGTGCGGATCGTGGCGGCATGGTTCCGCGGCCTGACGAATCAGGAGGAGCGCGGCCTCGACTACCGCATCGGTTGGTATGTGATCTTCGCGACCATCCCGATCGGTGTGCTCGGATTCCTGTTCAAGGACCAGATCCGGACCACCGGTCGCAACCTCTGGCTGGTCGCGACCGTGTTGATCGTGTTCGCAGGCGTCATCTGGCTCGCCGAACGCTATGGGCGCAAGGAACGGTCGATGGAACAGTTGACGCTGCGCGACGGCGTCGTGATGGGACTGGCCCAGTGCCTGGCCCTGGTGCCCGGGGTCTCGCGATCGGGGGCGACCGCCAGTGCCGGACTGTTCCTCGGGCTCGAGAGAGAAGCGGCATTTCGGTTCTCGTTCCTGCTCGCCATCCCGGCGGTGACCGCATCCGGACTGTTCAGTCTCCCCGACGCGTTCGACCCCAGCGGCGAGGGGATGGAGGCATCCGGACCGCAGCTGCTGGTCGCCACACTCATCGCCTTCGTCATCGGGTATGCGTCGATCGCCTGGCTGCTGCGCTTTGTCAGCGCCCATTCGATGAACTGGTTCGGCGCGTACCGCGTGATCCTCGGGCTCACCGTGATGGGACTGCTCGCCGGTGGCGTGATCAGCGCCACGTGATCCGACCCGGCATGACGTCGGCGGACCGTCGCGTCGCGATCAGTGCGGGCGGCTACGCCTATGGTTGAGACATGACCGTGATTCTGGTGCGACACGGACGTTCCACGGCCAACACCTCGGGGGTGCTCGCCGGACGGACGCCCGGGGTCTGCCTCGACGACAAGGGGCGAGAACAGGCCGCTGCCCTGATCGACCGGCTCGGTGTGTGCATGGGCGAGATCGCCGCGGTCGCGAGATCCCCGTTGGATCGCTGTGCGCAGACCGTGGCGCCGCTGATGTCGGTGCTCGACGCCGCCGCCGATCGTGACGTGCCCGAACTCGTGGTGGAGGCCCTTGCGGAGGTCGACTACGGGGACTGGACGAACAGGCCCATCAAGGAATTGCTCTCGGAGCCGCTCTGGAAGACGGTGCAGCAGCATCCGTCGGCCGCGGTGTTCCCCGGTGGCGAGGGCCTCGCAGCCGTCCAGGCGCGGGCCGTCGCCGCGATCCGCGACCTCGACCGGGTGCACGGGGGTGCGGACGGCAGCGGCGTCTGGGTCGCCTGCTCACACGGCGACGTGATCAAGGCGGTGATCGCGGACGCAATGGGCATGCATCTCGATTCGTTCCAGCGCATCGTCGTCGAACCCGCATCGATCAGCGTCATCCGATACGGTCCCACCCGCCCGTATGTACACACGGTCAACAACACGGCGGTCCTCTCGGTCCCACCACCACACCGCGACAAGCCTGCGTCGAGTGACGGATCCGCCGAGGACACCGCAGGTGCGGACGCCGGTGAGGACGCAGTCGTCGGAGGCGCCTCCGGCGTCGACGGCCGCGATCGTGGCGACAAGGCTGCGGCCACCCCCCTCGCACGCGGATAATGGACGAACAAGCCAAGGAGGTGTGATGTCTCGCGCGATACACGTGTTCCGAACCCCGGACCGGTTCGTTGCCGGTACGGTCGGCCAGCCGGGCGACCGAACGTTCTACCTCCAGGCCGTGCACGAGACGAGAATCGTCAGCGTCATGCTGGAGAAGCAGCAGGTGGCCATCCTGGCCGACCGTATCGGTGCGTTGCTCGACGAGATCCACCGGCGATTCGGGACGGCCATCCCACCGGAGAGCGACCACGTCGGTGACCTCAGCCCGCTGGTGATGCCGGTGGACGCGGAATTCCGTGTCGGCACGATGGGTCTGGGCTGGGATGCCGAGTCCGAGGCCGTCGTGGTGGAGCTGCTCGCGATCACCGAGGGCGAGTTCGACGAGAGCGTCGTCCTCGACGACACCGACGAAGGGCCTGATGCCGTTCGGGTGTTCCTCACCACCGAGGCGGCCCGCGAATTCGCCGCCCGATCGTCGCGCGTGATCTCGGCCGGACGGCAGCCCTGCCCGCTCTGCCACGAACCACTCGATCCCGACGGTCACCTGTGCGTGCGGACCAACGGGTACAAGCGCGACGCCGAACTCAGCAAATCGCTCGACTTCGTCGATCCCGAGGTGTTCCGGAACCTGACGATCCAGGACGAGGGCGGCTACCTGGACGTCGACCCGACCGACCCCGACGACGACACCGATCCCGGTCCGAACCCGCAGGACTGATGTGACCGTCGGAGAACCGTCCGCGCCCGGGCCCGAGACGTCGGGTACGCGCGACCGTCGAGACGAGCGGGGTGTCGCCGAGGTCGATGCGCTCCGCACCGGCGAGCTGGTCATCGTCGGACGCATCCCGTCGGCGAGCAATGCGACGCTGGTCTGCGACGCCGTGCTCGGGGACACCGAGGTGCGCTGTGTCTACAAGCCCGTCCGGGGCGAGGTGCCGCTGTGGGATTTCCCGGACGGCACGCTGGCCGGGCGTGAGGTGTCGTCATACCTGGTGTCGGAGGCCCTCGGCTGGTCGGTCATCCCGACGACCATCCATCGTGACGGGCCCCTGGGACCGGGGATGGTGCAGCGGTGGGTGGTGACCGCAGACAACGACGAGCCGCCGTCGAGGGTGGGAGCGGCAGGCGACCTCCCGGCTCCGCGGGTCGATCTGGTCGACCTGTGTCCCGCCGACACCGTGCCGACCGGTTACCGGGCGATCCTGCGCGCGCTCGACGGGCTCGGGGAGCCGGTGGTCCTCGTGCACGCCGACGACCCGCGGCTCCAGCGGATGGCTGTGCTCGACATCGTGCTGAACAACGCCGACCGCAAGGGTGGCCATGTCCTCGAAGGCCTCGACGGTGGGGTGTACGGCGTCGATCACGGGATCTGCCTGCACACCGATGACAAGCTGCGGACCGTCTTGTGGGGATGGGCGGGTGAGCCGATCCCGGCACATCTGCTGGCCGATCTCGCCGGTCTCGTCGACCACCTGACCTCGGCCGACCACCCTCTCACCGCAGAGCTGGCCGGGCACATCACCGACGACGAGATCCTCGCGATGGCCGTACGGGCCGGCGAGCTCGTCGAGCACGAGACGATGCCGCTCCCACCGGGTCATCGGCCGATTCCGTGGCCGCCTTTCTGACCGTTGGGGAGGGCTCGCGCGGTGGAGCGGCCGATCCCGGCGGGGCGCGTTGCGAGCCGGGCCATACAGTGGACCCATGCAGTCATGGCCTGACCCCGCCCTTCCGGCCCTGCCGGGCACCGGGCCGGCACTCCGCCTCTATGACACCTCCGACGCACAGGTTCGTCCGGTCAGTCCGGGCGAGACCGCGACCATGTACGTCTGCGGGATCACCCCCTACGACGCGACCCACCTGGGGCATGCCGCGACCTACGTGACCTTCGACCTGGTGAACCGCGTGCTGCGTGACCTCGGACATGACGTGCACTACGTGCAGAACGTGACCGACGTCGACGATCCGCTCTTCGAGCGGGCCGAACGTGACGGCATCGACTGGCAGGACCTGGGTGCACGCGAGACCCAGCTGTTCCGCGACGACATGACGGCGCTGCGGGTGCTCCCACCACGCGACTACATCGGCGCCATCGAATCGGTCGGCGAGGTCGTCGAAGTGGTCGGCAAGCTGCTGGCGTCCGGGGCGGCCTATGTCGTCGACGATGCCGAGTATCCCGACGTGTACTTCCGCACGGATGCGACCGAACAGTTCGGCTACGAGTCCGGCTACGACCGCGCCACGATGGAGAAGTTCTTCGCCGAGCGGGGCGGCGACCCCGACCGGGCAGGCAAACGAGACCCCCTCGACGCACTGTTGTGGCGCGCGACGCGCCCCGGGGAGCCGTCCTGGGACTCGCCCCAGGGGCCGGGACGCCCGGGCTGGCACATCGAGTGCTCGGCGATCGCGTTGAACCGCCTCGGCGTCGAATTCGACATCCAGGGCGGTGGGAACGACCTGATCTTCCCGCATCACGAGTTCTCCGCCGCCCACGGTGAGGCCCTGACCGATTCGCGCCGTTTCGCCCGGCACTACGTCCACACCGGGATGGTCGGCCTCGACGGCGAGAAGATGTCGAAGAGTCGCGGGAATCTGGTGTTCGTCTCGGGCCTGCGCCGTGACGGTGTGGACCCGGCCGCGATCCGGATCGCCCTGCTCGCCGATCACTATCGGGCCGATCGGATGTGGACCGATGCGGTTCTCGACGAGGCGCGCGAGCGTCTGCAGCGGTGGCGCACCGCGACGTCGGCGCCCGCCGGTCCGGATGCGGCACCGGTCATCGCGCGGGTGCGCCAGCACCTCGCCGACGATCTCGACACCCCGAAGGCACTGGCCGCGATCGACGCGTGGTGCCGCGACGTGGCCGAGGGGATCGGCGGATCCGCCGCGGCCCCCGGAGAGATCGAGCAGGCTGTCGACGCGTTGCTCGGCGTCGCCCTGTCCTCCTGACCCGCGACCGGGCAGAACGAGCCGACGTCGTCGCGAAGGTCGGAATCGGGATCGGTACAGTTCTCCCGTGGCACGCGCTCAGGAAATCGATCCCGACACCACTGCCGGGGTGTGGACGGTGGTGACCCGCACATCGACCTACCTGCTGGACTTCGACGACATGACCTTGCTCAGGGCGCCGGGGGTGGGTGGCACCGAGAGTGACGAGTGGGCCGTCAGCCGGCTGCGTCGTGATTCCGAGGACATCCCACTCCTGGGCGTCAAGTCCTGCCGGGTCGGTGAATCCGCCCAATTCTGGGTTCGGGCAGCCGACGATCCGGACGTGCGCACCTGGCGGATCACAACGCCGGTCGTGTCGATCGAGAGGATCGGCTGACGGCCGATCCGGGTCTCCTCAGCTCCCGAACGACCCCTGGCCGCGGCCCGTCCCGCCCGGTCCGCGTCGCTTGAGGTAGCGCTCGAACTCGGCTGCCAGGGCGTCCCCGTCGATCTTGGCCATCACGTCGTCGGCGTCGATCTCGGCATCGCCGCGCTCTTCGAGCCCTCGCACGTAGTCGGCGATCTCCTCGTCGTCCTCGGTCATCTCGGTGACCGCGCGCTCCCACTCCTCGGCCTGTTCGGGCAGCGTCGCCAGGGGTACCTCCACGTCGAGGACCTCCTCGACCCGGTTCAGCAGGGCCACCGTCGCCTTCGGATTCGGGGGAGTGGAGACGTAATGGGGCACTGCGGCCCAGAACGACACCGCAGGCAACCCCGCCTGGACGAACAGATCCTGGAGCACTCCGGTGATCCCGGTTGGCCCCTCGTAGCGGCTCTCCGCGAGGTTGAACTGTGCAGCCGACTCACTGCTGTAGGCCGTGCCGGTCACCGGAACGGGACGCGTGTGGGGCGTGTCGGCGAGGAGCGCGCCGAGCATGACCGTCGTCTCCACATCCAGCTGCCGGGCGAGATCCACGATCTCCGCACAGAACGCCCGCCAGCGCATGTTCGGCTCGATGCCGCGAACGAGTACGATGTCACGGTCCGCACCTTGGGGGGTGCAATAGGAAATGGACGTGGTGGGCCAGTCGATCCGTCGGGTGACCCCGTCGATCTGCTTGACCGTGGGTCGGTTCACTTGGAAGTCGTAATAGTCCTCGGAGTCGATGTCGGCGAGTGGAACGGCATCCCAGGTGAGCGCCAGATGCTCGATCGCGCTGCTGGCAGCGTCCCCCGCGTCATTCCACCCCTCGAAGGCGGCCAACAGGATGGGCTTGCGCAGCTGGGGAAGGTTCGACCTCTGCTCAGCGTTCACTGAACCAGCCTACGACCGAACCCCGAGAGAGGGCGAACTACGCTGACAACCATGTCGACCCGCACCACCGACCCGGCCGCCTACGACACGACATTCCTCACCGCGATGTCGCGCCGTGTGCTGATCGGCGATGGGGCCATGGGCACCATGCTGCAGGCCGCCGATCTCACCCTCGACGACTTCAACGGTCTCGAAGGCTGTAACGAGATCCTCAACGACACCCGCCCCGATGTGCTCGCCGACATCCACCGTGCCTATTTCGAGGCAGGCGCGGACGCGGTCGAGACCAACACATTCGGCTGCAACCTCTCGAATCTCGGCGACTACGACATCGCCGATCGGATCCGCGAGCTGTCGTACAAGGGCACCGGCATCGCGCGTGGCGTGGCCGACGAGATGGGTCCGTCGGCCGATGGGACCGCGCGCTTCGTGCTCGGCTCGATCGGGCCCGGTACCAAACTGCCCAGCCTCGGCCACACGACCTTCGCGGTGATCCGCGATGCGTACTACGAGTGTGTGGCCGGGATGCTCGACGGCGGCGCCGACGCGATCCTGGTCGAGACGTCGCAAGACTTGCTGCAGGTCAAAGCGGCGATCGTGGCGGCACGTCGCGCCATGAACGATCTCGGGCGATCGATCCCCATCATCAGTCATGTCACCGTGGAGACCACCGGCACCATGTTGCTGGGCTCGGAGATCGGTGCCGCATTGACCGCCATCGAACCGCTCGGCGTCGACATGATCGGGTTGAACTGCGCGACCGGGCCCGCCGAGATGAGCGAACACCTCCGGTATCTCTCCAAGCACGCGCGGATTCCGGTGTCGGTCATGCCGAATGCCGGTCTGCCCGTGCTGGGCGCCAACGGCGCCGAATATCCCTTGCAGCCCGACGAACTGGCGAGCGCCCTGGGTGATTTCGTCTCCGACTTCGGACTGGCATTCGTGGGCGGCTGCTGCGGAACAACCCCCGAACACATCCGTCAGGTCGCCGACCGCGTGGCCGAGGTGACCGCGGCACAGCGGAAGCCCGAGCACATCGCCGAGACGTCGTCGCTCTACAGCGCGGTCCCGTTCGATCAGGACGCGAGCTTCCTGGTGATCGGCGAGCGGACGAACACCAACGGCTCCAAGGCGTTCCGTGAGGCGATGATCGCCGAGGACTATCAGAAGTGCCTCGACATCGCCAAGGACCAGACCCGCGACGGCGCGCACATGCTGGACCTCAACGTCGACTATGTGGGCCGCGACGGCGCGGTCGACATGACGGCGCTGGCCAGTCGGTTCGCGACATCGTCGACCCTGCCGATCATGCTCGACTCCACCGAACCCGCGGTCATCAAGGCCGGTCTGGAAGCGCTCGGCGGCCGCTGTGCGGTCAACTCGGTCAACTACGAAGACGGCGACGGTCCCGATTCGCGGTTCACCCGCATCATGGAGCTGGTCGTGGAACACGGCGCCGCCGTGGTGGCGCTGACCATCGACGAAGAGGGACAGGCGCGGACCGCGGACTGGAAGATCCGGATCGCCGAGCGGCTGATCACCGACATCACCGAGAACTGGGGTCTGGCCGAGGAAGACATCATCATCGATGCCCTCACGTTCCCGATCTCGACCGGGCAGGAAGAGGTCCGACGCGACGGCATCGAGACCATCGAGGCCATCCGCCGCCTCCACGAGGCGCACCCGGACGTGCACTTCACACTGGGTATCTCCAACATCTCGTTCGGCCTCAACCCGGCCGCCCGGCAGGTGCTGAACTCGGTGTTCCTGCACGAATGTGTGCAGGCCGGGCTCGACACCGCGATCGTGCACGCGTCGAAGATCCTGCCGATCGCCCGGATTCCCGAAGAACACCGCGAGGTCGCGCTCGATCTCGTCTATGACCGGCGTCGTGAGGGCTACGACCCGCTGCAGAAGCTCATGGAGCTGTTCGAAGGGGTGTCGGCGGCGTCCGCACGCGAATCCCGCGCGGCCGAATTGGCGAAACTGCCGCTGTTCGATCGTCTGGAACGCCGCATCGTCGACGGTGAGCGCAACGGCCTCGAGGACGACCTCGACGAGGCGATGACCGAGAAGCCGCCGCTGGAGATCATCAACGAGACATTGCTCTCGGGCATGAAGACCGTCGGAGAGCTGTTCGGGTCGGGCCAGATGCAGCTCCCGTTCGTGCTGCAGTCCGCCGAGGTGATGAAAACCGCTGTCGCGCACCTGGAACCGCACATGGAAGCGACCGGCGAGGACGGCAAGGGACGCATCGTGCTCGCCACCGTCAAGGGCGATGTCCACGACATCGGCAAGAACCTCGTCGACATCATCCTGTCCAACAACGGGTATGAGGTGGTCAACCTCGGTATCAAGCAACCGATCAACACCATCCTCGAGGCTGCCGAGGACAAGCGGGCCGACGTCATCGGCATGTCCGGGCTGCTCGTCAAATCGACCGTGGTGATGAAGGAGAACCTCGAGGAGATCAACTCGCGCGGGGTCGCCACGAGCTTCCCGGTCCTGCTCGGCGGGGCCGCGCTCACCCGTACCTACGTCGAGAACGATCTGTCCGAGACCTACGACGGCGATGTCCACTACGCACGCGACGCCTTCGAGGGTCTGCGGCTCATGGACGAGATCATGGCGACCAAGCGCGGTGAAGGTCCGGATCCGAACAGCCCGGAGGCGATCGCCGCCAGGCAGAAGGTGGAGGAGCGCAAGGCTCGGCACGAACGTTCGCGGCGGATTGCCGAGAAGCGCAAGGCCGCGGAGACGCCCGTCGAGGTTCCGGCCCGCTCGGATGTGGCCGCCGACAACGCGATCCCGACGCCTCCGTTCTGGGGCACCCGGATCGTGAAGGGCGTGCCGGTGGCGGACTATCTCCAACTGCTAGACGAGCGCGCGTTGTTCCTCGGACAGTGGGGACTTCGCGGCGCACGCGGGGGAGAGGGGCCGTCGTACGAGGAGCTCGTCGAGTCCGAGGGTCGTCCACGGCTGCGCTACTGGATCGACCGACTCGCCACCGAGGGCATCCTCCAGCATGCCGCCGTCGTCTACGGCTATTTCCCGGCGGTGAGCGAGGGCGACACGGTCCACGTGCTGGCCGAGCCGCGACCCGACGCCGAGGTGCGCCACAGTTTTGAATTCCCGCGGCAACAGCGTTCGAGGTTCCTCTGCGTCGCAGACTTCATCTCCTCGCGCGAACAGGCGAAGGCCGCAGGCCAGGTCGATGTGCTCCCGTTCCAGCTCGTCACCATGGGCCAGCCGATCGCGGACTTCGCGAACAAGCTGTTCGCCGAGGACGCCTACCGTGACTACCTCGAGGTGCACGGCATCGGTGTGCAGTTGACCGAGGCGTTGGCGGAGTACTGGCATCAGCGGGTGCGCAGTGAGTTGACCGTCGCGGGAACATCGCTGGCGGGGGAGGATCCGGAGAACGCACAGGGCTTCTTCGACCTCGAGTACCGGGGCGCCCGCTTCTCGTTCGGCTACGGGGCCTGCCCCGACCTCGACGACCGCGCGAAGATGATGGAGCTGCTCGAGCCCGAGCGGATCGGTGTGGTGCTGTCGGAGGAACTGCAGCTGCATCCCGAGCAGTCGACGGACGCGTTCGTGCTGCATCACCCGGAGGCCAAGTACTTCAACACCTGACCTGAGTCGCACGGAAACGGTTGTATGTATACAATCATTGTATGCGTACAACTGATTCGGGGAAACGCGCGTCCTCGGTGGCAGCTGTGCCGACTGCCACCGAACTCTGGTTCGCGATGAACAGCCTCGTCCGCGACCACGCCGTGGAGTCGCGCGCCCGGATCGACGCGCGCGTCGAGATGCCGTTCAGCCGATTCCGTGCGCTGCGCCGGATCGCCGTGCGCGACATGACCCAGAGCGACCTGGCCAGGCGTCTCGGCGTCGACGCACCTGCGACCAGTGGAATCGTCAACGACCTCGTCGACCGGGGGCTGGTCACGCGCGAGCCCCATCCCACCGACCGCCGATACAAGGTGGTCACCATCACCGATGAGGGTCGCCGGATCGTCGATTCGGTGATCGCCGATCCGGCCATCGCCCCCACGATGTTCGCCGCGCTCGACGACGAGCAACTGCGCGACCTGGGCTCACTGCTCGACGCCCTCCGAGAGGCAGCCGAATCATGAACCTTCCGACCATGTCCGGACCCGTGACGGACATCTCCGAGCTCGGTACGCGTCGCCGCATGGCGATCCTGGCGACGTGCTGTCTGAGTCTCTTCATCGTGGGGATCGACACTTCCGGCGTGAACGTCGCCCTACCGGCGATCGGCTCCGAACTCGGCGCGACGGCATCCCAGCTGCAATGGGTGATCGACGCCTACACCTTGGTGCTCGCCAGCCTGCTGATGCTGGGTGGATCATTGGGCGACCGACTGGGCCGCAAACGAGTCTTCCAGGTGGGACTCACCGTCTTCGGGCTCGGTTCCATCTTCTGCTCCTTGGCGGTGTCGCCGGAGATGCTCATCGGTGCGCGCATGCTGCAGGCTGTCGGTGGGGCGATGATGAACCCCGTCGCGATGTCGATCATCACCAACACCTTCACCGAACCGAAGGAGAGGGCACGGGCGATCGGCATGTGGGGCACGGCGATCGGGGTGAGCATGGCACTCGGTCCGCTCGTCGGCGGTGCACTGGTCGACGGCATCGGCTGGGAGGCGATCTTCTGGCTGAACGTCCCGGTCTGCCTGGCCGCATGCATCCTCACCGCGATCCTGGTGCCGGAGTCGAAGGCGGCCCGTGCACGCCGGCCCGATCCCGCCGGTCAGTTCCTGATCCTGGTCTTTCTCGCCACTCTCACGTACGGCATCATCGAGGGCCGAGGTCTCGGATGGGACTCCGGTCTGGTCGTCGGTGCGTTCACCGCCGCGATCGTGGCGCTCCTTCTGTTCCTGCTCGTCGAATCACGCAGGCATGAGCCGCTCTTGGATCTTCGCTTCTTCCACAGCATCCCGTTCAGCAGCTCGGTGATCGGTGCAATCCTGGCGTTCAGTGCGATGGGCGGCTTCCTGTTCCTCAACACCCTCTACCTTCAGCAGGTGCGCGGGTTGAGCCCACTTCAGGCCGGGTTGATGACGTTGCCGATGGCGGTCGCGAATGCCGTGTTCTCGCCGCTGTCCGGCCGACTGGTGGGCGATCGGGGCGCACGTGTGCCCATGGTCGGTGCCGGTGTGATGGTTCTGGCGAGCGGCGTGATGCTGACGCAGGCCGGTCACGACACCAGCATGTGGTACCTCGGGGTCGCGTACCTGTTCCTCGGGGTGGGCATGGGTTTGGTCAACGCCCCGATCACCAATGCGGCCGTCTCGGGTATGCCACGATCGCAGGCAGGCGTTGCGTCCGCGATCGCCTCGACCAGCCGACAGGTCGGGATCTCGTTGGGCGTCGCGATCTTCGGGGCCGTCGCGTTCGCCGGCCTCGACGGCCCGGTCTCCGATGGATTGGCGGCGGCGTCGCATCCGGCATGGATCCTCATGGCGTCGTGCGGTGTCGGGATCATCATCGTCGGCATCGTGTCGACGGGTCGCCGGGCCGCCCGGACCGCCGAGCGCACGCGGGAGCAGATCGTCGCGACAACCGGTCCGTGAACGATCCGGTGTCACCGATCCGGGACGGACCGTCCACTGCGGGCGGGTCCGCGTGAACCTCCCAGCGGGCTGACACCGGGTCCACAGCTTCGCCACCCACAGTGGTGAGCATGACCTTGGCTGCCCCTGCCCTCACGCCTGCACTCGACGGCACATCCGAGTCGCACGCCGTCACCGGGACACCGCGCTGGATGCGGTGGCTCGTGCTCGGCGTCATCATCGCAGTCGCCATCGGAATCCGCTGCTGGTTCCTCGACGTCGAGACCCTCGATTACCGAGCGTTTCTCAGCCGGTGGTACGACACCCTCGACACGCAGGGCTTCGGGGCATTCCGTGAGAAGTTCGCCGACTACAACTACCCCTATCTGTATCTGATCTGGATCCTCACCGTCCTCAACATCCCCGCGCTGGTGGGCATCAAGGCGATCTCGATCCTCTTCGATTTCGTGCTGGGCTTCTTCGCTTATCGCATCGTCGGCCTCCGGACCGACCGATTCGCATTGCGCGCCTTGGCGTTCGCGACGATGGTGTTCTTGCCGTCGGTGATCGCCAACAGCGCCTATTGGGGTCAGGCCGACGCGATCTACTCGGCGTTCGCGCTCGGCGGCGTGTACTTCCTGATGAGAGCCCGGCACGAGTCGTACCGCTGGAACTCGCTCTGGGCATGCGGCCTGTTCGGCCTGGCCATCTCGTTCAAGTTGCAGGCCGTCTTCGTGCTGCCGGTGCTGGCCTGGATGCTGCTCCGGCGCCGCGTGCCGTGGTACGCATTGACGGCCATCCCGGTGGTGTACCTGCTGCTCGACGTCCCGGCGCTCGTCGCGGGCGCCCCCTTCCAGACCGCACTGTCGGTGTACCTGGATCAGACCGACAGTTATCAGCAACTGACCCTGGGTGCCGCGAATCTGTATCAACTCATCCCTATCTCCGGTGATGCGACCTGGCTCGCTCATCTCGGGATCGCTGCTGCCGCCGGCGTCATCGTGGTGTTCCTGGCCTGGTCGGTCTGGAAGAAGCCCGAGGTGACCCCGACCTCGATCCTGGTGGTCGCGACCGCTTCCTCGGTGATCGTGCCGTTCCTGCTCCCGGCAATGCACGATCGCTACTTCTTCACGGCGGAGATCCTGAGTGTGGTCATGGCGTTCTACCTGCCGCTTCGCTTCATCGTGATCCCGATCCTCATCCAGGCGGCCGCGATCGGTGTGTACCACTCCTCGCTGACCGGCGACCAAGGACAGGGGATGGGTGGTCCCGGTGGCGGTGGGCATCGTGGCGGTGGTCCCGGTGGCGGTGGTCCCGGTGGCGGGGGACATGCGGGCGCGCCGGGCGGCGGCCAGGGCGGCCCACCCGGCAGCCCAGGCGGCGGCACCGGCGGCGATCCGGGATCCGCCCACGGCGCCCACGGTGGCGCAGCGCGCGGCGGACCGAATGGGGGTGGTGGCTACAGCTCGGGCCGTGGCGATACCGCACTGTCGATCTACGCGTCGATGATGGGCTTGGCCGTGCTCGGTGTCGTCGTCGCCGTGATCGACACGTTCCGGCGGGGGCGCCTACGGGTGACGTCCTCCCCGAGCTGAGACGTCCACCAGTCGACGATCCGGTCGACCACCGCGTCCGGCGTGCGGGCCCACCGGACGTGGCCCACCGACCCGCCCGGCGGGCAGTCGTCCGCCGAGTATGTCCAGGTGGTGCGGGCGGCCGGATGAAAGGCGCGCTCGAAGCGCTCGGCCGCTCGCGCGGGCACCAGGCGGTCGTCGGCGAGACGGACCGCGAGCGTGGGGATCTCGATCGGATCGCCACCGTCGAACGGGGTGACTCCGGTGCGAACCATGCGAGCCCACTCGCGCATCAGCGTTCGAGGTGCGGGGGCGCCGAAACCCGGGGTGGGCCAGTGGCCGACCGCCGCGGTGACGATCGGGACGGCGGCTGCGGTGCACCACTCCACCACACCCCCACGCGCGTAGTGACGGAAGTAGGGCACCGAGGCCGCGACCGTGGCGATGGCGTCCGGGGCGCCCTCGCCGCCGCGCTGTCCGATGACCGCGCACAACTGGGCACCGAGACTGTGCCCGAGGATCATGACCGGCGCGCCGGGCGTCTGCGCACGCACACGGCGAACGGCCGCGGAGAGATCGTCCGCCTCGTCGGCGTAGGACCAGTCCTCGGACCGCGAGGGCGCATCGGTGCCGGGGTCGAGCCCACGTCGCGGAATCGTCGCCGCGAACCACTCACGCCGCGCGAAGGCGTCCACGACCGGTCGGTAATAGCGCGACGGCACCGCCATCGCCGGGGAGATCAGCACGGTCGGTGAGGTGTGGTGGGTCATGAGTGCAGCCTGCTCGTCGTCGTGCAGCGAATCCACTACCTCCGAGGTAGTCGGATCCGATCACCGCCCGCTCTAGGATGGCCAGATGGCGGCCGATGCGGGAACGATGTTGCGGCAGTGGCGTTCGCAGCGGTCGATCAGTCAGCTCGACCTGGCCTACGACGTCGGTGTCTCACCGCGACATCTGAGCTTCGTCGAAACGGGGAAGTCGCGACCGAGCCCGGCCTTGCTCGAGGCGCTGTCCACCCGCCTCGACATCCCTCTGCGGGAACGCAACGCGCTCCTGCTCGCAGCCGGGCATGCGCCGCGATACTCCGAGGAGTCACTCGATGCGGCGGCGATGCAACGGATTCGGGCCTCCGTGCAGCGAATTCTCGACGCGCACGATCCCAACCCGGGCCTTGCCCTCGATCGGAGCTGGAACGTCGTGTTGGCCAACGACTCGGCGGCATCGCTCGCCGCGCTGCTTCCGGCACACCTGCAGGGGCCGCCGTTCAACGTCTTCCGTGCGTCCCTGCACCCCGATGGTTTCGCCCGCATGACGGAGAACCTCGACGTCTGGGCGGCGTACCTGGTGGACACTCTTCGTCGGCTGGTCCGGATCACGGCGGATCCGCGCCTCACCGCCATCGAACGTGAGGTGGGGGAGTACTCGACGGTTGCCGACCTCGACCGACGCGCAACGCGATCAGCGGAACGCAGTGGTGAGCCGGCCTTGCTGGTGCCCTTCGTACTCCGCCTGGGCGATGACGTGTTGTCGTTCTTCACCACGCTCACCACCTTCGGGACGCCCCGCGACATCACGCTCGAGGAACTGACCATCGAGCTGTTCTACCCGGCGGACGAGGCGACCGAGGATGTGGTTGCGAGAATGCAGGGGTGAACAGCACTCCGAGCGTCCCATCGTCCCGTGCCGCCCGTTCGGGTCCGGCAGCCGTGCTCTGGGACATGGACGGCACGCTGCTCGACTCCGAGCCGTTGTGGGATATCGCGATGGCCGATCTGGCACTGCGGCACGGCATCATGATGTCGCCCGCCCTTCGGGAGTCGACGCTGGGCAACTCCCTTCCCGATGCGATGACGAAGGTCTACGACGCCGCCGCCATCGCCGAACCGGACCGGGACCGGGACGGCGACTATCGGTGGCTGCTCGACCACGTCGCCGGACTCTTCGCTGCCGGGCTGCCGTGGAGACCGGGCGCAGCGGCGGCGTTGGACCTGGTGGCCGGGGCAGGACTGCCGATGGTGCTGGTCACGAACACGGTGCGCGAACTGACCGACACCGCTCTGGAGACGCTGGGGCGCGACCGGTTCACCGCGACGGTCTGCGGCGACGAGGTCCCGGTCGGGAAGCCTGCGCCGGACCTCTACCTGCGCGGGGCGGCACTACTCGGCCTGACACCCGATGAATGCCTGGCCGTCGAGGACTCGCCGACCGGGACCGTCGCGGCGACCGCGGCCGGGTGTCCGACGCTGGTGCTCCCGTCGGCGGCGCCGGTTCCGTCCGGGAATCTGCGTACCTTCAGGGAATCGTTGGTGGGTCTCACCCTCGACGACCTCACCGATGCCTGGACCGGGCAGCACCCCGGCCATCGTTCCGACCACCGTGACATGCCAAGATAGGGGATCGTGAAGACATTCGAGGAGCTGTTCGCCGAACTGAGCGACAAGGCGCAGCATCGACCCGCCGGGAGCGGGACCGTCGCGGCCCTCGACTCCGGGGTGCACACCCTCGGCAAGAAGATCATCGAAGAGGCCGGCGAGGTGTGGCTGGCCGCCGAGTACGAGTCCGACGAGTCGCTGGGTGAGGAGATCTCCCAACTGGTCTACTGGCTGCAGGTGATGATGATCAAGCGTGGACTCTCGCTGGAGGACGTGTACCGCCATCTGTAGGGGTCGGCATCGGATGTCACGTACCGGCCCCGGATCGCCTCCACAGATCACCCGGCAATCAGTTAGGACACCACAACATGTTGCGCGTAGCCGTGCCCAACAAGGGATCACTCTCCGAATCGGCGGGGGCCGTGTTGGCCGAAGCCGGATATCGCAAGCGTTCGGACCCCAAGGATCTCACCGTCCTCGACAACGCCAACGACGTCGAGTTCTTCTTCCTGCGGCCCAAGGACATCGCCATCTACGTGGGGTCCGGCACTCTCGACCTCGGGATCACCGGACGTGACCTGGCACTCGACTCGGGCGCCACCGTGGACGAACAGATCTCGATGGGCTTCGGTTCCTCGACCTTCCGGTACGCCGCTCCCGCCGGGAAGGGCTGGACCGTCGAGGAACTGGCGGGCAAGCGGATCGCGACGTCGTACCCGAATCTGGTGCGTGCCGACCTCGGCAGGCGCGGGCTCGACGCCGAGATCATCCGGCTCGACGGAGCCGTCGAGATCTCGATCCAGCTCGGCGTGGCGGACGCGATCGCCGACGTCGTGGGATCGGGCCGCACGCTGCGCCAGCACGGACTGGCCGCGTTCGGCGACTCGCTGTGCGACTCGGAGGCTGTGCTGATCTCGCAGGGTGGCGCGGAGCGGACCAAGGCCGCCAAACAGTTCATCGCCCGCGTCCAGGGTGTCGTCTTCGGGCAGCAGTACGTGATGATCGACTACGACTGCCCGCGCACCCTCCTCGAACAGGCGTCCGCGCTGACGCCGGGACTGGAATCGCCGACTGTGGCACCCATGGCGGATCCGGCCTGGGTGGCGGTGCGCGCGATGGTGCCGCGCAAGGAGCACCAGGGTCTCATGGACGAGCTGTCCGAGCTCGGGGCGAAAGCGATTCTCGCGACCGACATCCGCTCCTGCCGTTTCTGACCCGGATCCCCGACGATCCGTCAGAGGGCGGACAGGAGCACCGTCTGCGCCGACCGGCCGATGAACCCGTCGGTGTCGAAGAGGTCTGCGAAGGTCGCGCCGTACCCGTCCGGCCCCTGCACCATGTCGGCGTCGATGCCCACCCACGGTCCGCTGGGCGTCCGGGTGAGGTGCACGGTGGTGTCGGTGTTCATCCACGTCCACTCGTCGGTACGCAGACGCGTGCCCATACCGTTCGCGATGTCGATGACGCTGAAGACCGACTCCAGATCGGAGATCTCCTCACCACCGACGAGTGGGATCGCGGGCCGGATCCACACCGCCGGGGTGTCGCCGGTGCGGCCCGCGATCGTCGCCGATTCGATCGAACCAATGAAACCCGTTGTGCCCCAATCCACTCCGAGGTCCTCGTTGCCGGTGACGCCTGCGACGGGGGTCAGCTCGGCGGGGAGCGGGGTCAGCGGGGCTGGCTCCTCGGCGATCGCCGAGGTGTCGGCGGTGCGCAACCGCCAGCCGACCGACCGCGCGGCCAGCCGGAACGAACCGTCGGGCTGCTGCACCTCGAGATCGGTGCCCACCAGGCTGATCTGCCGTCCCGGCCGGATCACCTGGGCGCTGATTCGATTCACCCCGAGCCCGATCGGACCGAGGATCTCGGTGGTCACCCGCGTGAACCGCTGACCCGGGTCCGGGTCACACCGCAACAGTGACCGCATCATCAGTCCCGACGGCGGACCGCCATGCTGCATCGTCGCCGCCCACACACTCTGCGTCGCCTCGGTGGGCTGGAAGTACTCGACACCTGCCCCGGCGTCTGGCGTCTGCGTCTCCGGGCGGTCGATCGGTACGTAGTAACAGCTCTCCACAAAGCCACCGTATGCCAACCGTCATAGTGGTCAGCAGAAGGGTCGGTGGTCGGCGATCAGGGGGTGAATCCCGGCGGCGGCCCCGGGTAGGGCGGCACCTGGCCGCCGAACTCAGGACAACGTGCCTTGTGCTCGCACATGTTGCACAGCCGCGACCGGCGCGGACGGAAATCGCCACTGGCGACCGCCGACCGGATCGCCGACCAGATCGCTTTCAGGGTGCGCGAGAATCGTTCGAGTTCGGCCCGGTCGGGTTCGTAGACGAGCTGCTGACCGTCGGACAGATACATCAACTGGAGCCGCTTGGGCACCACGCCACGGGTGCGCAGGATCGCGAGCGCATAGAACTTCATCTGGAAGAGGGCCTTGGCCTCGTAGGCCTCGCTGGGTGATCTCCCCGTCTTGTAGTCGACGACCCGGATCTCTCCGGTCGGTGCGATGTCGATCCGATCGATGAATCCACGCATCAACACGTCATCGACATCGATCTCGACGTGCTCTTCGCAGGATTCGGCCTCGAAGGCGGTCGGGTTCTCCATCGTGTAATACGTCGCGATGAGTTTCTGGGCCTCCGCCACGAACCGCCCGCTCTGGCTCTCGTCGACCACATCGGACAGCTGCGGATCGGCCTCGCACATCGCCGCCCATGCGCCCTCGACGAGCAGGTCTGCGGACTCCTGGGTACGCAGCTCCGCCGGCATGTCGAAGAGATTCTCCAGTGCGGAATGCACCACCGTCCCTCGCGTCTGGGCCTGGGTCGGGGTCTCCGGGAACCGGTCGATCGCCCGGTAGCGGTAGAGCAGCGGACACTGTTTGAAGTCCGCTGCGCGCGAGGGGGACAGGGCCAACGGGCGCCCGACCAGTCCTCTCGGCGACGGTCCGCTCTCGCCGGGGCCCGCGGCTTCCGAGGGCCCGGGAACGGGCCCGGCTTCGGTTGTCGTACTCACAACTGGCAGGGTAGGTCGCGACAGTGACAGGTTCAGGGAACGACACCCTGACCAGCCGGAAGGACTTCAATCCGATGCCGACATCCGGCCCCTTCACCGTGGGAGACCGCGTACAGCTCACCGACGCCAAGGGACGCAAGTTCACCGTGAACCTCGAGGAGGGGAAGCTCTTCCACACCCACCGTGGTGCGATCGCCCACGACGACCTGATCGGGTCTCCCGAGGGGAGCATCGTGTCGGCGACGAGCGGGACGCAGTATCTCGCGCTGCGCCCTCTGTTGGTGGACTACGTCCTGTCGATGCCGCGGGGTGCCCAGGTCATCTATCCGAAGGACGCGGCGCAGATCGTCACCGAGGGTGACATCTTCCCCGGCGCGCGGGTCCTGGAGGCGGGCGCAGGCTCGGGCGCACTGACCTGTTCATTGCTCCGTGCCGTCGGACCCGAGGGCACGGTCACCTCCTACGAGGTCCGGGACGATCACGCCGAACATGCCGTCCGCAACGTCGATACGTTCTTCGGCGGCAGGCCTGCCAACTGGGATCTCGTCATCGACGATCTCGCACATCTGGACACGTCCGGACTGTCTGCCGACGGTCGTTTCGACCGCATCGTGCTCGACATGCTGGCCCCGTGGGAGCCCCTCGACGTGGTGCGGGACGCGATCACCCCCGGCGGCGTGTTGATCGTTTATGTGGCGACGGTCACGCAGCTGTCGCGCGTCATGGAGGCGATGCGCGAACAGGAGTGCTGGACGGAGCCCCGTGCCTGGGAGTCCCTGGTGAGGGACTGGAGTGCCGTCGGCCTCGCGGTGCGTCCGGAACACAAAATGCAAGGCCATACGGCCTTTCTCATCACGACTCGACGCCTCGCGGACGGCGTCACGACGCTTCGGCCGCAGCGTCGGCCGTCGAAAGGGTGAGCGTGTTGCGTTCGTCGCGGGCGTAAGGGGTTTACCGCGCGAAACGTCGCGAATACGTTGCGAATACGTACATTTAACAGACCGTCAACACCGTGAATCGCGCGGTGCACGGCGTTTTCCGGTCCACACCGGTAGCGTGGTGTTACGGCGCAAACACTCCATGAGAGAAGTGTTTGCCGGGGAGAGGAGTCAGCAATGACCGAATCTGACCGCCAGGGCGCCAGCGGCGCCGACCGCCTCGGGTCCTCGGGTGCGCACGACGACGGATCCGATCGCGATGAGTCCGCACAGATGCCCGAAGAGAGTTTCATCCCCGCGTATGCGTCGCCCGTCGCGCGTCCGGACTCGCAACGCTCGTCATTCGCAAGGCCGGCCGACCCCAAGGACCTGCAGGAACGGGTCGACAACCTGACCGCGCGCAATGCGAAGCTGCTCGACACCCTCAAAGAGGCCCGCCAGCAGCTCGTGGCACTCCGTGAGGAGGTCGACCGACTCGGGCAGCCGCCGAGTGGCTACGGCGTGCTCCTCGACATCCACCCCGACAGCACCGTGGACGTGTTCACCTCCGGCCGGAAGATGCGGCTCACGTGCTCGCCGAACATCGACGTCGAGTCGCTCAGCAAGGGGCAGACCCTGCGGCTGAACGAGGCGCTGACCATCGTCGAGGCGTGTGAGTTCGACTCCGTCGGCGAGATCAGCACGCTGCGGGAGATCCTCGGCGACGGTAGTCGCGCGCTCGTCGTCGGCCATGCCGACGAAGAACGTGTCGTCTGGCTGGCCGAACCGCTGATGGGCGAGGTCGACGGTGAAGACGGCAAGCGCCGCAAACTCCGCCCCGGCGATTCGCTGCTCATCGACACCAAGGCCGGCTTCGCCTTCGAGCGGGTGCCCAAGGCCGAGGTGGAGGACCTGGTCCTCGAAGAGGTCCCCGACGTCGGCTACGAGGACATCGGCGGACTCGGTCGCCAGATCGAGCAGATCCGCGACGCCGTCGAGCTCCCGTTCCTGCACAAGGACCTGTTCCGCGACTACGCACTGCGCCCGCCCAAGGGTGTGCTGCTCTACGGCCCGCCGGGGTGCGGCAAGACCCTCATCGCCAAGGCGGTCGCCAACTCGCTGGCCAAGAAGATCGCTCAGGTGCGTGGCGACGACGCGAAAGAGGCGAAGTCGTACTTCCTCAACATCAAGGGCCCCGAGCTGCTCAACAAGTTCGTTGGTGAGACGGAGCGTCACATCCGACTGATCTTCCAGCGGGCCCGGGAGAAGGCGTCCGAGGGCACCCCGGTGATCGTCTTCTTCGACGAGATGGATTCGATCTTCCGGACCCGTGGGTCCGGCGTCTCGTCGGACGTGGAGACCACCGTCGTGCCGCAGCTGCTCAGTGAGATCGACGGCGTCGAGGGCCTCGAGAACGTCATCGTGATCGGCGCATCGAACCGCGAGGACATGATCGATCCGGCGATCCTGCGACCGGGCCGGCTCGACGTGAAGATCAAGATCGAGCGCCCCGACGCCGAATCTGCGATGGACATCTTCTCCAAGTACCTGACCGAGCAGCTGCCGGTGCACGCCGACGACCTCAACGAGTTCGGCGGAGACCGCACCGCGTGCGTCAACGCGATGATCGAACGGGTCGTGGAGCGGATGTACGCCGAGAGCGACGACAACCGGTTCCTGGAGGTCACCTACGCCAACGGCGACAAGGAGATCATGTACTTCAAGGACTTCAACTCCGGCGCGATGATCCAGAACGTCGTCGACCGGTCCAAGAAGTACGCGATCAAGTCGCAGCTCGACACCGGCCAACCAGGTCTTCGGGTGCAGCACCTGTTCGACTCGATCCTCGACGAGTTCGCCGAGAACGAGGACCTGCCGAACACCACCAATCCCGACGACTGGGCCCGGATCTCGGGCAAGAAGGGCGAGCGGATCGTCTATATCCGCACGCTGGTCACCGGCAAGAGCGCAGGCGCGAGCCGTGCGATCGACACCGAGACCAACACGGGCCAGTACCTGTAGGCCGGTTCGCGGCCGATCGGTTCCGACGGCGAGGGCCCCACGCATCTGACGCGTGGGGCCCTCGCCGTCGGAGTCGTCAGGAGTGTGCGCCGGAGACCGGGACGGTTCCGGCCAACGCCGGTCCGGCATCGGCGGCCGTCCCGACGGGATAGCGCACCAGACCGAGCTCGGCGTCGTCGGAGAGTTGTCGATGCCGGGGCAGCACCCGTGCGGTGTATCCGTGGCGGCCGGATCGGGCGGGGGACACGGTCGCCACGAACAGCGTGCGCCCGGACGGGTCGGTACCGGCCGTCGGGGTCATCTCGGCGATCACCGGATCGATGATCTCGCCGTCGTCGGTCACCCGGCCCACCAGCGCCTGGACGCGCACCCGGTCGGCCGTCAGCTCGCCGAGCGCCACGTGGGCGGTGAGCGTCAGGCTCACCCGCTGCGGGCTGCCCTCGACGAGGGAGCCACCGGATCCCGACTCGTCGATGCCGGCGATCTGCACCGCGGGCCAGCTCCGATCGAGCAGGTGCCGGTAGTCGGCGAGATCGTGCGCCGGTGCGAAGCCGTCCGCGCAGATGGAGGCGAACTGTGTGGCAGCAGGGCCGTAGAGGGCGGTCGTGTAGTCCCGCACCATCCGCGACGCCTGGACCTTCGGCCCGAGCCTGCTCAGCGTGTGCCGGACCATCTCCACCCAGCGTTCGGGCACACCCGCGACCGACCGGTTGTAGAACATCGGGATCACGGTCTCCTCGAGCAGCGAATAGAGCGCCTCCGCCTCGAGATCGTCGCGTCGGTGCTCATCGGCGACACCCTCCGCGGACGGGATCGCCCAGCCGTTCTCGCCGTCGGCCATCTCGTCCCACCAACCGTCGAGGATGGACAGGTTGAGGCCGCCGTTCATGGCGGACTTCATGCCGGATGTGCCGCAGGCCTCCATCGGGCGAACCGGGTTGTTGAGCCAGACGTCACAGCCGGCGTAGATCTCGCGCGCCATCGAGATGTCGTAGTCGGGGAGGAAGACGATCCGGTCCCGGAGTCCGGGGTCGTCGGTGAACCGGACCACCTGCTGGATGAGTGCCTTGCCGCCGTCGTCGGCTGGATGTGCCTTACCAGCGATGACCAGCTGTACCGGGCGATCCGGATCGGTGAGGATACGTCGCATCCGCTCGGGATCGCGCAGCATCAGGGTGAGTCGTTTGTAGGTCGCCGCTCGCCGGGCGAAGCCGATCGTCAGTGCGGTCGGATCGAAGATGTCGCCCGTCCACCCCAGTTCGGCGTCGGTGAACCCCCGGTCACGGCCGCTGGCGTGAGCGCGTCGACGCACCTCGTCGACCAGCCGGGCCCGCAGGGTCGAGCGGATCTCCCAGATATCGTCGGCCGGAAGCCCCGCGACGACCCCGGCGGCGCCGTCCCCGTCGTCCACAGCCAGTTCCTGCCAGCGCCTGGCGGTCCAGGTGGGTCCGTGGACCCCGTTGGTGACGGCTCCGATCGGGACCTCACCTGCGTCGAAACCCGGCCACAGGTCGGCGAACATCTCACGACTGACCGCACCGTGCAACTGCGAGACGCCGTTGCTCCGCTGCCCGAGCCGGAAGCCCATGTGCGCCATGTTGAACACGCCGGGATCTGCCTCGTCGCCCAGGTCGAGGACAGTGGCCACCGACAGCCCCGGCACCAACCGCGAGTTCCCGGCGTCGTCGGCGTCGAGGTAGTAGCGCACCATGTCGAGCGGGAATCTGTCGATGCCGGCGGGTACCGGGGTGTGGGTGGTGAAGATGTTCGACGCCCGCACGACGGCCTCCGCCGTGTCGAAGTCGAGGGAGTCGGTCGCTCCCGGCGCCGGATCGCTGCACAGTTCCCGGATCCGCTCGACGCCGAGGAACCCCGCGTGTCCCTCGTTCATGTGGAACACCGTCGGGACGGCGTGCCCACTGATCCGGACGTACTCCCGTACCGCGCGTACGCCCCCGATGCCGAGCAGGATCTCCTGCTTGATGCGGTGGTCCTGGTCGCCGCCGTAGAGCCGGTCGGTGACGTTGCGGAGTTCCTCGTCGTTGGTCGGCAGATCGGAGTCGAGCAGCAGGAGCGGGATCCGGCCGACTGTCGCCACCCACACCTGGGCGTCGAGGGTCCGGCCGCCCGGCATCGACATCGTCACGACGACCGGACCGTCGTCGTCGGCGAGGATGCTCAGCGGCAGTGACGTCGGGTCGTTGACCGGATAACGCTCGACCTGCCAGCCGTCATGGGACAGACTCTGGTGGAAGTAGCCCGAGCGGTAGAAGAGGCCGACGCCGACGAGGGGCAGACCGAGGTCGGAGGCGGCTTTCAGGTGGTCGCCTGCGAGGATGCCGAGTCCACCGGAATAGATGGGTAGCACCTCCGAGATGCCGAACTCCATCGAGAAATAGGCGATGGCTTGCGGTGCAACGGCTTCCGGTCCCAGGTGGTCGGCATAGTCACCGAACCACCGGGGTCGGCTCGTATAGCGTTCGAGATCCTCACGCACGATCGCGAGTCGGTCGAGGAAGGCATGATCCCGGGCCAGCTCGGCGATGCGGTCCGGGTCCACCTCCGCGAGCAGTCGTAGCGGATCGGTCGTGTCGTGCCAGAGCGCCGGATCGATCGCGGCGAATAGCTCCTGGGTCGGGGCGTGCCACGCCCAGCGCAGGTTGTGGGCGAGGTCGGCGAGGTCGGTGAGCTCGGCTGGTAACGGCACCCGAACGGTGAACCGGCGGAAGGCTTTCACCGCGTCGACGCTACCGAGACGGGGGCGAGGGTGCGACCGCAGCACGATGAACATCTACGCTCGTAGCATGCAGCGAATCATCGGCACCGAGGTCGAGTACGGGATCTCAGCTCCCGGCGACCCGACCGCGAACCCGATCATGACCTCCACCCAGGCCGTGCTGGCGTACGCCGCGGCCGCGGGTGTGCCGCGCGCGAAGCGCACACGCTGGGACTATGAGGTGGAATCCCCCCTGCGTGATGCCCGCGGATTCGATCTCGGGCGGGGGTCGGGTCCGGCACCCATCATCGACGCCGACGAGATCGGCGCGGCGAACATGATCCTGACCAACGGCGCCCGCCTCTACGTCGACCATGCGCACCCGGAGTACTCGGCTCCCGAGGTCACCGACCCGATGGACGCGGTCATCTGGGACAAGGCGGGGGAGCGGGTCATGGAGGCGGCCGCCCGGCATGTGGCCAGTGTCCCGGGCGCACCTCGCCTGCAGCTCTACAAGAACAACATCGACGGCAAGGGTGCGTCCTACGGCACCCATGAGAACTATCTGATGAACCGCGAGACCCCGTTCACCGCGGTCATCGCCGGTCTCACCACGTTCTTCGCCTCGCGTCAGGTGATCACCGGGTCGGGCCGGGTCGGCATCGGCCAGTCCGGCGACGAGGCGGGCTACCAGCTGTCGCAGCGCTCGGACTACATCGAGGTCGAGGTCGGCCTCGAGACCACCCTCAAGCGGGGCATCATCAACACCCGCGACGAGCCCCACGCCGATCCGGAACGCTATCGCCGACTGCACGTCATCATCGGCGACGCGAACCTGGCCGAGACCGCGACCTACCTCAAGGTCGGCACCACCGCCCTGGTCCTGGACCTCATCGAGGCGGGCGTCGACTTCTCCGACATCGAGCTGGCGCGACCGGTGCAGGCTGTGCACACGATCAGCCATGACCCCGGTCTGACCACCACTGTCGCGCTCACCGACGGCCGGGAACTGACCGCGCTCGCGTTGCAGCGGGAGTACCTCGAGCGGTGCATGAAGTTCCACGAGACCGAACGCAGCGACGACACCCGCGCCGCGCACGTCCTGGAGACCTGGGCCGACGTCCTCGACCGGCTCGAGCGGGATCCGATGGAGTGCGCCGACATCCTCGACTGGCCCGCCAAGCTGCGCATCCTCGAAGGATTCCGCCAGCGCGAGGGTCTGGGATGGTCGGCGCCGCGACTGCAGCTGATCGATCTGCAGTACTCCGACGTCCGGCTCGACAAGGGTCTCTACAACCGGCTCGTGGCGCGTGGATCGATGAAGCGTCTCGTCGACGAGAACGACGTGATGCGGGCGATCAACCAGCCCCCGGACAACACCCGGGCGTACTTCCGGGGCGAGTGCTTGCGGCGGTTCGGCGCGGAGATCGCGGCCGCCAGCTGGGATTCGGTGATCTTCGACCTCGGCGGCGATTCGCTGGTCCGGATACCGACGCTCGAGCCGCTGCGGGGGAGTCGTGCCCACGTCGGGGAGCTCCTGGATTCGGTGAATTCCGCCGCGGAGCTCGTCGACCAGCTGACGACGACCTCCTGACGCAGCCGCGCGGCGGGCGTGTTCGCTTCCGCCCCTGCGGGCGTCCGCACCGGTAGGGTGTGGAGTTACACGATGTGGAGTCCGGCAACGATCTGCCGGATCTCGGCCGAGCGGGCCGAATCGGTTGAAGGAGGCAGCAGATGGCGCAGGAACAGACCAAGCGCGGTGGCGGCGACGACGATGACGACATCGGTTCGGACGGCGGTGCCGGCCAGGAACGCCGCGAGAAGCTTGCCGAGGACACCGACGACCTGCTCGACGAGATCGACGACGTGCTCGAGGAGAACGCCGAAGACTTCGTGCGCGCCTACGTGCAGAAGGGCGGCCAGTGAGCGATCGGTTCGGATCACTGCACCCCTACCAATCCGCGCGGCCCACATCTGCATCCTCGTCGTTGATGGGGGCGGACATCTCGTCGTTCACCGAGTACGTCCGGGCGCACGCGCCCGAGCAGCTTCCGCAGCACCGGGCTGAGCGCATGAGCATCAGTGGCGCGGGTACCGCGGACGAGATCCCGCACGGCACCACGATCGTCGCGGTGTCCTATCCGGGTGGCGTGGTTCTTGCCGGCGACCGGCGTTCCACCGCGGGGAATCTCATCGCCAATCGTGACGTGCAGAAGGTCTACATCACCGACGAGTACTCGGCCGCCGGCATCGCCGGTACAGCCGGGATCGCGATCGAGATGGTCCGGCTGTTCGCGGTGGAGCTCGAGCATTACGAGAAGATCGAGGGCGTCTCGCTCACCCTGGACGGCAAGGTGAGCCGTCTCGCCTCCATGGTGCGCGGCAACCTCGGCGCTGCCATGCAGGGACTGGCGGCCATCCCGCTGCTCGTCGGTTACGACATCGATCATGACGATCCGTCCGAACGCGGCCGGATCTTCTCCTTCGACGTCGCAGGCGACCGGCACGAGGAACTCGGCGGCTACCAGGCGATCGGATCGGGATCGGTCTTCGCCAAGTCGTCGCTCAAGAAGCTGTACCGCAACGACCTGGATGGCGTATCGGCGTTGTCGATAGCGATCGAATCGCTCTACGACGCCGCCGACGACGACTCGGCGACCGGCGGCCCCGACCTCATTCGCAAGATCTTCCCGACCGCGGTGATCGTGGCGGCCGACGGGGCGCGCGAGGTCGCACCGTCGGAGATCGAGGAGGCGGCACGGGTCATCTTGGACCGACGGGCCGCCGAGCACGAGGGGGATCCACGATGACGTTCCCGTATTACGCCAGTGCCGAACAGATCATGCGCGACCGCTCGGACCTGGCGCGCAAGGGGATTGCGCGTGGCCGCAGTGTGGTGGCCCTGACATATGCCGACGGGGTGCTCTTCGTCGCGGAGAACCCGTCGAACACCTTGCGCAAGGTCAGCGAGATCTACGACCGCATCGGCTTCGCGGCGGTCGGCAAGTACAACGAGTTCGAGAGCCTCCGAAAGGCGGGCATCCAGCTCGCGGACATGCGCGGTTACAGCTACGACCGTGCCGACGTCGCAGGTCTCTCGTTGGCCAACGCCTACGCCAACACCCTGGGCGCCGTGTTCACCGAGCAGGCCAAGCCCTATGAGGTCGAGCTGTGTGTGGCCGAGGTGGCCAAGCCGGGCAAGCCGGGCCCGTCGCAGCTCTATCGCATCAGCTACGACGGTTCCATCTCGGACGAGACCCGGTTCCTGGTGATGGGTGGCGCCAACGACGCGATCACCGCGGCGTTGCGCACCAGCTACGAGCCCGATCTCGAGCTCTCGGCGGCCCTGGCGGTCGCCGTGGCGGCCTTGGCGACCCCACCCGAGGCGAGCGGCAACGGATCCGGCGCGTCGTCGACGGCCACCGCGACGTCGGCGCCGCCACGGGAGTTGACCGCCAACGATCTCGAGGTGGCGATCCTCGATCGGAATCGTCCGCGCAGGGCGTTCAAGCGACTGAACAACACCGCGTTGACGGATCTGCTGCCCAGTGTCGCCCCCGGGCCCGACTCGCAGGCCGGCGACGGGGACGGGAACGACGCGGCCTCCTCCTCGGGGGACACGGAATCCTGACTGCGCCCGGGCGGTGACCGGACCGGACCATCCGGTCGGGCCACCGCCGTCGCGTCGCCGGGTCCACGGGGTGTTCCGCGAGTAGGGTTGACGATGTGCAGCGTCGAATCATGGGTATCGAGACCGAATTCGGTGTCACATGTACCTTTCACGGTCATCGTCGATTGAGTCCGGACGAGGTGGCCCGCTACCTCTTCCGGCGGGTTGTCTCCTGGGGACGTTCGTCCAACGTCTTCCTGCAGAACGGGGCGCGCCTCTATCTCGACGTGGGATCGCACCCCGAATATGCGACCGCCGAGTGCGACAGCCTGATCCAGTTGATCAACCATGACCGGGCCGGTGAGCTCGTCCTGGAGGATCTCCTGATCGATGCCGAGCAGCGATTGGCCGACGAGGGGATCGGCGGCGACATCTACCTGTTCAAGAACAACACCGACTCGGCGGGCAACTCCTACGGGTGCCACGAGAACTACCTGGTGGTGCGGGCAGGAGAGTTCTCCCGGATCTCCGACGTGCTGCTGCCCTTCCTGGTCACCCGGCAGCTGATCTGCGGTGCGGGCAAGGTCCTGCAGACCCCGAAGGCCGCCACCTTCTGCCTCTCGCAACGAGCGGAACACATCTGGGAGGGCGTGTCGTCGGCGACCACCCGGTCACGACCGATCATCAACACCCGCGACGAGCCGCATGCGGATGCGGAGAAGTACCGACGGCTGCACGTCATCGTCGGGGACTCGAACATGGCCGAGATGACCACGATGCTCAAGGTGGGCTCGGCTGCGCTCGTGCTGGAGATGATCGAGGCCGGTGTCGCGTTCCGCGATTTCGCCCTCGACAACCCGATCCGCGCGATCCGCGAGGTCAGCCACGACCCCACCGGTCGACGACCGGTGCGCCTGGCAGGCGGCAGGCAGGCGAGTGCCCTGGACATCCAGCGTGAGTACCACGCGCGGGCCGTCGAGCACATGGTCAACCGCCGCCCGGATCCGGAGATGGACCAGGTGGTCGACCTGTGGGGGCGGATGCTCGACGCCGTCGAGGCCGACGACTTCTCCAAGGTCGACACCGAGGTCGACTGGGTGATCAAGCGCAAGCTGTTCGACCGGTACCAGGACCGGTACTCGATGGATCTCTCGGACCCGAAGATCGCGCAGCTCGATCTCGCATTCCACGACATCAAGCGCGGTCGCGGGGTGTTCGACGTGCTGACGCGCAAGGGGCTGGTCACGCGGGCCACCACCGACGAGGCGATCGCGAACGCGGTGAACGAACCGCCGCAGACCACCCGTGCGAAACTCCGCGGCGACTTCATCTCCGCCGCGCAGAAGGCGGGTCGGGATTTCACCGTCGACTGGGTGCATCTGAAGCTCAACGATCAGGCGCAGCGGACGGTGTTGTGCAAGGACCCGTTCCGCAGTGTCGACGAGCGCGTCGATCGACTCATCGCGTCGATGTGATGCGTAAGCTGTTCCGGTGTCAACCCCGAAAGTCGAACGCCTGCTGAACCTCGTGATCTGCCTGCTGTCGACCAGTCAGTTCGTGACCGCGGAGTACATCCGCCGCAACGTCAAGGGCTACAACGACGACGGGCAGTCCGTCGAGGCCTTCAACAGGATGTTCGAACGCGACAAGACGGAGCTGCGCGACCTCGGCATCCCGCTGGTGACCGGCCGGGAGCGGCTGTCGGGTGGTGCCGACGGGTACCGGATCAACCGGGACAGCTACGAACTGCCCGACATCGAGCTCGACCGTTCGGAGGCCGCCGTGGTCGCGATGGCGGCGGCGCTGTGGGATGCCCCGGAGATCGCCGCGATCTCACAGACGGCCGTACTCAAGCTCCAGGCCGCCGGGATCGACGTCCGCACCGACGACGAGATCGGCTTCTCCGCCGCCCTGTCCGCTCGGTCGGTCGGCTCGGAATCGGCTCTGGCGACGCTGTTGTCGGCGATCGGGGCGTCGCAGGCGGTGACCTTCACCTACCGGTCGGGCGCGGCCTCGACAGCGGCGACCCGGACCCTGGAGCCCTGGGGAGTGGTGACCCATCGAGGGCGCTGGTACGTCGTCGGGCACGACCGCGATCGCGCGGCCACCCGCACCTTCCGACTCTCGCGGATCTCGGATGTCACCGCGGTCGGCGCCGCGGGCACCGTGACCGTCCCGGACGACACCGACCTCCAGAGCATCGTCACGACCGCCGTCGAGTCCGCGGCCGGTTCGGACGGCCGGACCGCCCGCATCTGGGTGGCGGCTGACCGGGCCGCCGGACTTCGACGTCTCGCCACCCAGGCGGCCGCCCACGACCACGACGGCGAGGCAGGTGATGTCCTGGAGATCGAGATCCGGTCGATGTCCACCCTGGCCCGGATGGCGCTGGGCGCCGGCGCCGACGCCGTGGTGCTGTCGCCTCCCGAACTGCGGGACATGGTGATCGCATCGCTGGACCGACTCACCGGGGTGAGCGCCTGATGGCGCCGCGTCCCGATCGGTTCAGTCGCCTGCTCGCGCTGGTCCCGTACTTCGCCGCGCGACGCGGTATCGCGCTGGAGCAGGCCGCCCGCGACCTCGGCATCACCCCAAGGCAACTGACCAAGGATCTCGAACTCCTCTTTGTCTGTGGCCTGCCCGGGCACTTTCCCGACGACCTCATCGATCTGCAGTTCGAACAGGGTTATGTGGAGGTCGGGTTCACCGCCGGGATGAATCGCCCGCTGAGTCTGACCAGCACCGAGGCGAGCACCATGCTCGTCGCCCTACGTGCCCTGCTCGACATGCCCGGCGCGGTCGACCGCGCGGCCGCGCGCCGTGCCATCGCCAAGATCGAGCAGGCTGTCGGGGCTTCGGAGAAGCGCCTGCCCGTCCCCACCGGCGGCGGTGACGAGGGTGGCGACTCCGACAACCCCACCTACGCGACCATCCGCGACGCGGTACGGGCCGAGCGTGCCCTCGAGATCCGCTATTACTCCGCCACTCGCGACAGCGTGACCGAACGAGTCGTCGATCCGATCCGGCTGCAGACCATGGACGGCAACACCTATCTCGAGGCGTGGTGCCGGAGCAGCGACGGGGTCCGGTTGTTCCGCTTCGATCGGGTCGAGACCGCGACAATGCTGGACGAACCGGCAACCCCGCCGGCCGAAGCGCTCGCACATCCGCAGTCGGCGATCCTCTCCGACAATCCGGATCTGCCGTCGGCCGAGATCGAGATCGACCCGGACGAGCTCTGGATCCTCGATTACTACCTCGTCGAGCCACTCGAGCCGGTCGAGAACCGCACCGACCCGGACGCGCCGCTGCGCGCACGCCTCGTCTACGGTTCGGCGGACTGGCTGTCGCGATTCCTGCTGGGTTTCGGGGGTCGCGTCAGACCTGTCTCGGACCCCGGTATCGCTGATATGGTCGCCTCGACGGCTGCGGCAGCTCGAGGACGGTATCAGTGAGGTCGCGGCGACCGGTTGTGCACTCGGCTGCCCGACTTCCCTCGGGTAGCATTGGCAATGTCGCGATTCGGAGGTAGAAACATGGGCGCTTTGTCCTGGTGGCACTGGGTGATCGTCTTGCTCGTGGTGGTGATCTTGTTCGGCTCCAAGAAGCTGCCCGACGCCGCGCGCGGACTGGGCCAGTCGTTGCGGATCTTCAAGAGCGAGGTCAAGGAGATGCAGAACGACGGCAAGGACCCCGGCGAGCCTGCCGCGCCGACCACACGCGAGCTTCCCCCCGGCGAGGCTCCCACGAATTCCGCGCCTACGAACTCCGCGCCGAAGTCGCCCGATGACGTGAAGAAGTCCGCGTAGGCGCTCGGCGGAACCGAGGCCAGGGCACCCGCGTGCGAATTTCTCTCGACCCGAGACGCCGTAAACGCAAGCTCAACCCTGACGGCACCATGCCGTTGGTCGAGCATCTCTACGAACTCCGGACCAGAGTCGTCATCTCCATGCTCGCGATCGTCGTGACGACGATCATCGGCTTCATCTGGTACACACACGGCTTGTTCGGCACCCCGTCACTGGGCGAGTTGCTGCGCGGGCCGTACTGCGACCTGCCCTCGTCTTCACGGGCGACACTCACCGATGACGGCTCGTGCCGTCTCCTGGCGACCGGTCCATTCGATCAGTTCATGCTGCGGCTGAAGGTCGCACTGACCGCGGGCGTGGTGCTCGCCTGCCCGATCTGGCTCTATCAGATCTGGGAGTTCATCACCCCCGGCCTGCACTCGAACGAACGCCGCTACGCGGTCAGTTTCGTGTCTGCCGCCGCGGCCCTGTTCGTGACCGGTGCGATCCTTGCCTACCTCGTCGTCTCGAAGGCCTTCCACTTCCTGTTGACGGTCGGCAACGATGTGCAGGTGACCGCATTGGCAGGCGACCAGTACTTCGGGTTCATGCTCCACCTGCTGATCATCTTCGGCGTGAGCTTCGAGTTGCCGCTCCTGATCGTCGCGCTGAACGTCATCGGCGTCCTGACATATGCGCGTCTCAAGTCGTGGCGTCGTGGGTTGGTCTTCGCGTTGTTCGTCTTCGCCGCGATCGCAACCCCCGGGCAGGATCCCTTCAGCATGCTCGCATTGTCGGTGGCCCTGACGGTGCTCCTTGAGTTCGCGATCCAGTTCGCGCGGATCAACGACAAGCGGCGCAAGCGGCAGGCGGCAACGGACTGGTCCTCGATACCCGACGACCAGGCGAGCCCGCTCCCGGCAACGGGGCCCGCACCCACGGCGTCGCGGATCGCATCGTCGCAGTCGGATCCTCACGGCCACGGCGCTTCCGCAGCCGGTACCTCGGTACGCGACCGCGACACCTTCGACGACATCCTGTGACCCGACTCGACGACTTCACCGACCGGCTCGCCTTTCGGCTCGACGACTTCCAGCGCCGGGCCTGTGTCGCCCTGGAGGCCGGGCACGGCGTCCTGGTCTGCGCGCCGACCGGCGCGGGGAAGACGATCGTCGGTGAGTTCGCCGTCCACCTCGCGCTCGCGGGTGGGACGAAATGTTTCTATACGACGCCGATCAAAGCGCTGAGCAACCAGAAGTACGCCGACCTGGTCGCCATCCACGGTGCGGACTCGGTCGGTCTGCTGACGGGGGACCAGTCGATCAACTCCGACGCACCGGTGGTGGTGATGACCACCGAGGTCGTGCGCAACATGATCTATGCGAACTCGCGTGCGCTGCAAGGCCTTTCCCATGTGGTGATGGATGAGGTGCATTTCCTCGCGGACCGGTTCCGCGGTGCGGTGTGGGAAGAGGTGATCCTGCACCTCGAACCGGCGGTGAGGGTCGTGAGTCTGTCTGCGACGGTCAGCAATGCCGAGGAGTTCGGCGACTGGATCCAGACCGTTCGCGGCGACACCACCGTCGTCGTCGACGAACACCGCCCGGTTCCGCTGAGTCAGCACATGCTGGTGGGTACCCGGATGTTCGACCTCTTCGACCCGACGGCCGACGCCCCGAGCCCGTCGAAAACGGTACGTCCGCAGGTGAACCCGGAACTCAAGCGCTACATCCGACACCGGGTCCTGATGGCCGACGACCGGGACGACCGCGGTCGGGGCCGAGGGCGCCGTGGGCCACCGCCACGGGGCGGACGACGAGGCGGCGGTGCCCGTCCGCCCTCGCGGCCCGATCTGGTCGCGCGCCTCGATCGAGAAGGTCTGCTGCCGGCGATCGGCTTCATCTTCTCCCGCGCAGGTTGCGATGGCGCCCTCGCACAGTGCCTGCGGTCGGGGCTGCATCTGCTGACCCCACGGGAGTCCCAGGCGGTCGACGAGGTGGTGGACCGGCACCTGACCGAACTGTCACCGGCGGACGAAGAGATCCTCGGCGTCGCAGAGTGGAGGGCTGGTCTGCGTCGGGGCTTCGCCGCCCACCACGCCGGCCTGCTGCCGACCTTCCGGCACACCGTGGAGGAACTCTTCACGCTCGGTCTGGTCAGAATGGTCTTCGCCACGGAGACCCTCGCGCTCGGTATCAACATGCCCGCCCGCACCGTCGCCCTCGAACGGCTGATCAAGTTCAACGGTGAAGCCCACGTCGACCTGACGCCCGGTGAGTTCACCCAGTTGACCGGTAGGGCAGGTCGGCGCGGGATCGATGTCGAAGGGCACGCGGTGGTCGTGTGGACCCCCGACCTCGTGCCCGAGGAGGTCGCGGGTCTGGCCGGCGCGCGAACCTTTCCGCTGCGCAGCTCGTTCCAGCCCGAATACAACATGGCGGTCAACCTGATCGGCCGCCTCGGCCTCGCCGGTTCGCGCGAACTCCTGAACCGGTCCTTCGCCCAGTTCCAGGCCGATCGGTCGGTGGTCGGTCAGGCACGCAAGGCCGACGAGGCCCGTCGGCGGTTGCGCAAGCTCGACGTCGAACTGGCCGGGGCTGCCGAGAACCGTGGGCTGGAGCCGGGCGTCCTCGACACCGACGACGACGATCCCGACAGCCATGAGACCTATCCGGGATTCCTGGGCTATGTGCAGCTCCGGGAGGACATCCGGCGCCGTGAACGAGAACTCAAGTTCGAGCGCCGCACGGCCAACACGCAGTCGACGGTTGCGGATCTGGCCGCTCTGAAACGAGGACATGTCATCGGCCTCCACGGCGGTCGCCACCGAGGGCTCGCGGTGGTCCTCGAACCCGCCGCGCAAGCGGTGGACCCCAAGCCGCTGGTGTTGAGCGAGGATGCCTGGTGTGGCCGGGTGGGCACCCGCGACTTCGTCAATCCGCCGCAGGTCCTCGGCAACATGCGGTTGCCCAAACATGTCGACCGGCGCACCGGGAAGGGGCGTCGGGATCTCGCGTCCGCACTGCGATCGACGGGTATCGAGATGCCGCGCGGTCGGTCCAAGAAGCAGCGTGCGGTCGCCGCCGACGATCGTGAACTCGGCCGCCTGCGTTCGACCTTGCGCAATCACCCCGCACACGGTCTCGACGGCAACGACGAACTGTTCCGACTCGCGGAGCGACGCAATCGGGTGGTCCGCGAGATCGCGTCCGCCGACCGCGCGATCGGAGAACGTACCTCGACGCTGGGGGTGCAGTTCGGCCGGATCGTCGGCGTCCTCGCCGAACTGGGGTATCTCGATGCCTCCGATGGACCCGGCGGCCGGGAGACGTCGGTGACCGCTGCGGGTCATCTACTCAGCCGAATCTACAGCGAGAGCGACCTGCTGGTGACCGAGTGCATCAGAGCCGGGATCTGGGACGCGTTGGCTCCGCACGAACTGGCCGCAGTGGTCGCCGCGATGGTCTTCGAGGCCCGCCGGGAGAGCTACTCGGGCATCGACGCGATGCCCGGCAACGCCGCGCAGCGCGATGCCCTCGCCCGCACAGTCGAGATCTGGCGCGAGGTGACCGACGTCGAGTCCAGGCATCGTGTCGACCCCACCCGGGAACCGGACACTGGATTCTCGGTTGCGGTGTCGCTGTGGGCATCTGGGCGTTCGCTCACCGAATCCCTCGCCGCGGCGGGTGAGCGCGGTCAGTTGCTGTCGCCGGGAGATTTCGTCCGGTGGAATCGTCAGGTCATCGACCTCCTGGAACAGATCCGGCTCGGAGTGGGGGCCGATACGCGGCTCGCAGGCGCGGCACGCGCGGCCGTCGGCGCGATCCGGCGTGGCGTGGTGGCCGCGGAGCTGCGCTGAGGGCGACCTGGACGGCCTTACCACACACGCGTCAGGAGCACGCTGGGCTCCCGACGTGTGAGGTAACGTTCTCCACGCGGTCGGGAGTACGGGGTGGGCCGGTTCGACCACCCGTCGCGGGACCCGCGGCGGGGCACGTTCCTCCCTCGACGACCACCATGTCCAGGCGTAACGGTGCCCAGACACCGGGCAGAGCGGGAGAGACGCATGAGCGAGCCGAACGATCCGAGCGGTCCGAGCGGACAGCAGCCGGACTCGGATGGATCGGAGCCGGGGACGGCACAGGATGCCTCGACGCCCGACGCGGCACCCGCGCCGCACATGCAGCAACCCGAATACCCGCAACCGGGATTCTCCCAGACCGGCCATGGTGATCACGGCCCCGGACCGACCGGTCCGGCACAGCCGCAAGGTCAACCCGCCTACGGGCAGCCGGCGTATGGCCAACCGGCGTATGGCCAACCGATGTACGGCCAGCCCGGACAGCCCGCACAGGGAGAGCAGGTTCCGGGTCCGCAAGGCTATGGGCAGCAAAGCTATGGCCAACAGAACCACGGCCAACAAATCTACGGCCAGCCGCCTGCCTACGGCGCCCAACAGCCGGCCGCCGGCGCCTTTCCGCCTGCCCAGGGATACGCACCCGGGCAGCCCGGCCACTACGGTGCACCGGGGCAGTACGCTCCCGGGCAGTATGCCGGGTCGGGTCAGTATGGTGATCCGTCCCAACCGGGGGGAGGGTACGGTCCGCCGCCCGGCGATCACACCCAGCAGCAATACGCGGGTCCGCCGCAGTACGGCCAGTTCGGGGGCGACCAGTTCTCGTCGATGGCCACACCTCAGGGCAAGTCGAGTCGGCGCCGACTGCTGCTGTTCGGCGGCGGGGCCGCGATCCTGATCCTGGCGATCGTCCTGATCACCGCATTCGTCGTGCCGGGCTGGGCGCCGAAGACGATCTCACAGGACGCCGTGCAAGACGGCGTCAAGAAGGTGCTCACCGAGGACTATCAGGCCAGCGAGGTCTCCGACGTCGAGTGCCCGTCCGGCCAACGCGTCGAGCAAGGGGCGTCCTTCACCTGCAAGGCCACTGTCGGCGGTCAGCAGCAGACCGTCACGGTGACCTTCCTCGACGACGACGGCAAGTACGAGGTGTCTCGCCCGACCAGCTGAAGTGCGCTCTCGCACACGGCGTAGTCAGGCCGGACCGGTGGCGATCGTGTACTCGCGGTGGAGATGGCCAGTGGCAACGCCCCATTCCGACGTCGCGGTTCGACGTTGATGGGCGTCGAACGCCGCCCGATCCGTGAAGCATTCCTCGACCGTCAACCGATCCGGGTGATCGGGGCTCGGAGTGACCGAGAAGGCGACACACCCGGCCTCGGCCAGGGTCAGGCGGCAGTGCTGCTCGAGCAGTGTGTCCACGCGTTCGCGTTCTTCGGCAGGGACGAGAATCCAGCCGGTGAGGCGGATTTCGGCCCCTCGTCGTGGATTCATCGGTCTGATCGGGCCGGCCAGTCGAGGGCTTTGGCCAAGCGTGCCACCGACGCCCCGATACCGAGTTCGTCGATCAGATCGGCCAGTCCGCCGGGGTCGGCGGGGGCGTCGGGCAGCCGATCGTCGTCGGTACTGTCGATGGTTTCGGCATCGGTGCGAACCAACACCACCGTGCGAGCGGCCGTCAGATAGTCCGCGGAGGCCAGCAACGACTTCCGCGCTCGGGTGGCGAGCGACGATGCGCTGTCGGCCGCGGCGGCCTCCAGTGCGTCGAGACTCCCGAACTCGCGGATCAGTTTCGCCGCGGTCTTCTCGCCGATGCCGGGAACGCCCGGCAGCCCGTCCGACGGATCGCCGCGCAGCATCGCCATCTCGGCGTACGCGACACCGGCCCGGTCCTCGGGAACCGCGTACTTCTCGGCGAGTTCGACCGGACCCATCATCTCCGCCTTCGACAGGCCCCGGCCCACGTAGAGCACCCGGACCTCGACCGGATCGTCGGAGACGACCTGCAGAAGGTCTCGATCGCCGCTGACCACGACGACCGGGTCCGTCGACTCGTCGTAGGCCAGGGTGCCGATCACGTCGTCGGCCTCACAGCCGACCGCGCCCGAGGTCGCGATCCCCGCGCACCGCAGCACGTCGAGGATCATGTCGACCTGCGGCGTCAACGTGTCCGGGACCTCCTCGACGTCGGTGAGAGGTCCGCCGTCGGAGTCCGCGGCGCCGCCCGGGGTGTGTGGAACCTCTTCGGCCACCCGGTGCGCCTTGTACGACGGGATGAGGTCGGTGCGGAACGCAGGCCGCCAGTCGAGGTCCAGGCAGACGACGAGGCGGGTCGGCCGTTCCCTGGTGACCAGAGCCGCGATGGTGTCGACGAAACCCCGGACCGCGTTGACCGGACGGCCATCTGGCGAGGTCATCTTCTCCGGCAGGGCGTAGAAAGAGCGGAACCACAGACTCGCCCCGTCGAGGAGCATCAGCGAACCAGCCATGCCCCAACTCTGTCATTGTCCGGCGTAGGCTGCGCTCATGGCCTACCGGTTCTCCTCCGACGTTTACCGCAATCGCCTCGAGAAGGCCCGACAACTCACTGCGGATGCGGGCCTCGACGCGCTCCTGGTGTCGACCGGCCCGGACCTGCGATACCTCACCGGCTCACGCGCCGACACCTTCGAACGCCTGACCGCACTGGTCGTGCCGGCCGACGCCGATCCACGACTTGTCGTCGCCCGCCTGGAACTGGCGTCGGTCCGCGACTCGGCCATCGCCGACCTCGGGATCGACGTCGCGGACTGGGTGGACGGGCAGGATCCCTACGGGCTCGCCCTCGCCGGATTGCCGCCGTCGTCGAAGCTCGCGGTGTGCGACACGATGCCCGCACTGCATGTGGTCCCGATCGCCTCGCACACCGGCGCCACCCCCGCGCTGGCCACCGATGTCTTGCGTGAGCTCCGGATGATCAAGGACGACAGCGAGATCGACTCGCTGCGGGAGGCCGGAGCGGCGATCGACAGGGTGCACGCGAGGATGGGGGAATGGCTGCGGCCCGGCCGCACCGAGCGCGACGTCGCCGACGACATCCGCGCCGCGATCCTCGCCGAGGGCCACACCGAGGCCGCGTTCATCATCGTCGGGTCCGGCCCGCACGGCGCGGACCCGCATCATGAGTATTCCGACCGCGTCATCGAGGCCGACGACATCGTCGTCATCGACATCGGCGGTCCCGTCGATCCGGGATACAACTCGGACTCCACGCGTACCTACTGCTTCGCCGAACCTGCTTCCGACGTCGCCGACGCCTATGCCGCACTGCACGATGCGCAGCGAGCAGCCGTCGCAGTGATCCGCCCCGGGATCACCGCCGAGCAGGTCGACGCGACGGCGCGAGATCACCTGCGCGAGTTCGGTCTCGCCGACAACTTCATCCATCGAACCGGGCACGGCATCGGGTTGTCGGTGCACGAGGAGCCCTACATCGTCGGCGGCAACGGCATCACGTTGCGGCCAGGGATGGCATTCAGCGTCGAACCGGGTGTCTACTTCGACGGTCGGTGGGGGGCACGCATCGAGGACATCGTGGTGGTCACCGACGACGGCTGCGAGGCGATGAACACCCGGCCGCACGAACTCGCGATCCTCTGATCCGCCGCCTGGGCACAGAATTCCAGCGAAGGTCGGAAGTCAGCCCAGGAGCGTCTTCGAACCCATGACGCGCCGGACGGCGATCTCGATGACCACACGTCGCGGATTGGGTTTCGGCTCGCGGTAGCGCAGGGCGTAGCGCTCCTCCGCATCCCGGACATCGTCCGGTTCGCGGCGAATCGTGGCCGGTCCCTCGAGAGTCAGCCACCGTGGGCCGTCGACGTTGGTCACCGATGCGTACCCACCGCGCTCGACGTTGCGGACCTTCTGTTTCCCGTCGGTGGTGATCACCCGGGCAAGCCCGTGCTCGCCATCCCACGTGAAGCCGACGGCGACGACGTGAGGTGTTCCGTCGGCGCGCGCGGTCGCGAGCGTGGCGAGATGGCGTTCGCGGAGGAATTCGGCCGCGGCCGGGCCCAGATCGGCAGGGGTACGGGTCATGGCGGTCACGTTAGCGGTCGATGCGATACTGACAGCCATGGCCCTGCCACCGACGACCGGAACCATCGTGCTGTTCGGCGGCCGAAGCGAGATCGGCGTCGCGCTGACACGACGGCTCGCTCAGGGGCGCACCGTGGTCCTGGCCGCGCGACGCCCCGACGATCTCGGGGCCGAGGCGTCCCGATTGATCGACGCAGGCGCTTCCGAGGTGCACACGGTCGCCTTCGACGCCGACGACACCGCGTCCCACGGAGCGCTCATCGAGTCGGTGATCTCCCGATTCGGTGCGATCGAGGCGGCCATCGTCGCGTTCGGCATCCTGGGCGATCAGGCCCGCGCGGAGACCGACGTCGAACATGCGCTCCAGATCGCGCACACCGACTACCTGGCCCAGATCAGCGTGCTGACCCCGCTCGCGACCGCGCTGCGCGCGCAGGGCTCCGGGACCATCATCGTCTTCTCGTCGGTGGCAGGCATCCGGGTCCGTAAGGCCAACTACGTCTACGGGTCCACCAAGGCGGGCCTCGACGGATTCGCCAGCGGACTGGCAGATGCACTCCACGGCAGCGGAGTTCATCTCTTGCTCGCCCGGCCGGGTTTCGTCATCGGCGCGATGACCAAGGACCTCATGGAGTCGGGCGTCAAACCCGCACCACTGTCGGTCGACGCCGAAAAGGTCGCAGATGCAGTCGCGCGCGCGTACCGACGGGGCAGGGGCGAAGTATGGATTCCGTGGGCCCTGCGACCATTGTTCGTCGGCATGCGGCTCATCCCTCGCCCGATCTGGCGACGGCTGTCTCGATGACGGATCGGTTCGTGGTGATCGGGATCGGCGCCGCCGGCTGGGACGGCCTCGGCCGCCGGGCCCGTGACGAGCTCGCCGGCGCAACGACGATCTACGGGTCGGCCCGGCAACTCGACCTGCTGCCTGCGCTCGAGGCGGACCTCCGACCGTGGGATTCGCCGATGAGCACACATCTGGCCGAGGTCCTCGCGACCACGCCGTCCGGCGGCACGGACGGTGATGACAGCGGGCACGGTGACACCGGGCAGGACGGCCCCGGGCGGGACGGCACTGTCCACATCCTGGCGAGCGGTGACCCGATGTTCCACGGTATCGGCACAACGATCGTGCGCGCTGTCGGCGCGGCCCGCGTCGACGTGATCCCGACCGTGTCCAGCGCGGCGCTCGCGTGTGCTCGACTGGGATGGGATCTCACCGACGTCGGGATCGTGACGGCGGTCGCCCGCGACCTGGAATCCGTGGCAGACGCCCTCACCGACGGCCGGAACCTGCTCGTCCTCAGTCGCGACGAGACGACACCGGCACAGCTCGCACAGCTGTTGTCCGACAACGATTTCGGCTGGTCGTCGATCACCGTCCTCGAGCAGCTCGGCGGCCCTGCGGAACGGATCGTCCGCGGAATCGCGCGCACGTGGTCCGAGCCGGCAGGCGATCCGCTCAACGTCGTGGCCATCAGCTGCATCGGACCTCACCGCAGCCGGGCACCCGGGCATCCCGACGACGAGTACGCCAACGACGGCCAGATCACCAAGCAGCCGATCCGCGCGCTGACCGTGTCCGCGCTTGCGCCGAGTCACCGGCAACTCCTGTGGGACATCGGCTCCGGGTCCGGCAGCATCTCCATCGAATGGCTGCGGTCAGAACCCACCGGACGGGTCATCGCCTTCGAGCGCGACGACGCACGCAGTGCGCAACTCGTCGCCAATGCCACCCGCCACGGTGTTCGCGGCCGGTTGACGGTGGCAGGCGCCGCGCCGGAGTCCCTGTCGACGGCACCCGAACCCGATGTCGTCTTCATCGGAGGGGGGCTCAGCACGCTCGTTCTCGAGGCCGTATGGGCCGCGCTGAGCGAAGGCGGCCGGCTCGTCGCCAACGCGGTCAGCCTGGAGAACCAGAATCTGCTCGCCGAATGGTATGGCCGGCATGGGGGTTCGCTGCGTCGGCTGTCCGTGGAGACAGCGGCCCCATTGGGTACGTTGACCACGTGGCGCCCGGCCTTGCCGATCGTTCAGTGGGTGGTGGACAGATCATGACCGTGTACGTCATCGGCGCCGGCCCTGGCGCCCCGGACCTGATCACCCTGCGCGGTGCCGAGATCCTCGGCCGTTGCCAGACCTGCCTGTACGCGGGATCGTTGGTTCCCGCCGAGCTCCTCGACCGATGCCCGCCGGACGCCGTCCTCATCGACACCGCCCGGATGCCGCTCGCGGAGATCATCTCCCACATCGTGGCGGCGGATGCCGCCGGACATCACGTGGCGAGATTGCATTCGGGCGACCCGTCGTTGTACTCGGCGATGACCGAGCAGCGCCGGGAGTTGGCCGCCCGCGGGATTCCGGTGGAGGTCGTGCCGGGCGTCCCCGCGTTCGCGGCCGCTGCGGCCGCTCTGGACTGCGAGCTGACCGCACCGGGCGTCGGACAGAGTCTCCTGATCACGCGGGTCTCGACACTGTCGACGGACATGCCCCCGGGCGAGGAACTCGATCGCCTCGCGGCCAGCGGTGTGACCCTGGCCCTTCACCTGGCCGCACATCGTGCCACCGAACTCACGGCAATCCTGAGTCCGCATTACGGGGCGCAATGTCCCACCGCCACCGTGGCGTTCGCGAGCCGGCCGGATCAACAGATCGTGCGCTGCCGCCTCGCCGACCTCCCGGTGACGTTGGCCGACGCGGGGATACGGCGCACCGCGGTGATCTTCGTCGGCCGAGTTCTCGATCCGTCCGCCCATCCCGCCGTCAGCGACAGCTACCTCTACTCCGAGGCCCGCATGACAAAGCTCCGGCGTGATGGATGATCCCGACACGATGAGCGACGGGCCGATCCTGCTGCTCGGGGGTACCGGCGAGGCCCGCGCATTGGCCGAGCGTCTGGTCGCCGCCGACATCGCGGTGATCAGTTCGCTGGCCGGCCGGGTCCGCGACCCGCGCCTACCGGTCGGGGATGTCCGGATCGGCGGCTTCGGGGGAGTCGACGGCCTCGCCGACTGGATTCGGACCCATCATGTCGTCGGCGTGGTCGATGCGACGCATCCCTTCGCCACCACCATGACCTATCACGCCGCTACCGTGACCGACCGAATGGACCTCCCGCTCTTACGAGTTCGGCGTCCGGCGTGGACGCCCACCGCTGACGACAGCTGGGTGGCGGTGCCAGATATACGTGCCGCGGCCCGCGAGATCGAGTCGCGCGCCGCCCGACAGCGGGCTCTGCGGGTGTTCCTGACCACCGGTCGCCAGGACGTCGGGGTGTTCGCAGGCATCACCGACGCCACGTTTCTCATCCGGGTGGTCGATCCGCCGACGTCAGACCTGCCCGCGCACCACCGGATCCTGCGCTCACGGGGTCCCTACGATCTCTCGAGTGAGCGGGAACTGCTGCGTGCGAACGAGATCGACGTGCTGGTCACCAAGAACAGCGGGGGAGAGCTCACCCGGGCGAAGCTCACCGCGGCCGCTGGGCTCGGTGTCGACGTGGTGATGGTTGACCGTCCGGCCGAACCGGCGTCGGGAGATTCCGTCGATTCGGTGGCCGCCGCGATCGATTGGGTTCACGACCATCTGACCGGGGGTTGACTCAACCCGGGTGATGCCGCGGCGTGTACACGAGGTCGCCGCCCGCACGCGTCACCGCGGTGGTCGCCGACGACCCGATGATGAGCAGGGTGCGCATGTCGACGGTCTGAGGATCGAGTTCGCCGACCGAGATCGTCCGCAGACGTTCGGTCGGTCCCCCCACATCACGACCCACGACCAGCGTCCGGTCCGGTGAGACCGACTCCAGCAGGATCTCCTTGAGCCGGCCGACCTGCCAGGTGCGGTGGGACGAACCGGGGTTGTAGATCGCCACCACGAGATCGGCTGCCACCGCGTGCCGGATCCGGTCCGCGATCACCTCCCACGGCTTGAGCCGATCGGACAGCGAGATGATCGCGAAGTCGTGGCCGAGCGGCGCACCCACGGCGGCGGCCACCGCGCTCGCAGCCGTCACCCCGGGGGCCACCCGGACCGCGACGTCGTGCCAACGGGGTTCGGCAGCGACCTCGGCGACGGCAGCGGCCATCGCGAAGACGCCGGGATCCCCGGAGGACACGACGGCGACCCGAGCGCCGCGGGCGGCGAGATCGAGTGCGAACTCCGCCCGCTCGGATTCCACCCGGTTGTCGCTCGCGTGGACGCGTTGGCCGGGTCGCGCGGTGACCCGCGACAGGTAGGTGGTGTAGCCGACGAGATCGGTGGCGCGGGCGAGTTCGACCTGGACCTGCGGCGTCGTCTGATCGTCTGCGCCGGGACCCAATCCGACCACCACCACCTCGCCGCGCTCCGCGGCCACCTCCGGGCGATTCGGATTGTTCAGCGGCCCGGGTACCACGATCATCGAGAAGTACGGCACCTCATCGGGTTTCACGTCGCGCAGCGGCATGACTCGCTGGGCCGGAGTGGACGCGCGTTCCACGTACCAGGCCTCGTCGGCGCGGCCCGCCGACACCAGGGCGTCACGCACCCGGACAAAGGTGCGGCCGAGCTTCAGGACGGCGATGGCGTCCGCGGCGCGGAAGCGCGCGACCAGCTCTGCCGCCGGCAGGGTGCCGGGTACCACGGTCAGGGTCTCGTCGGCTTCCACCAGCGGGATTCCGAGGGCGGCCGACGACGCACTCACCGACGTCACGCCGGGCACGATCTCGGCATCGAACTCGCCGACGAGCCTCTTGTGCATGTGCATGTACGAGCTGAAGAACAACGGATCACCCTCGGCCAGCAGTGCCACGTCGCGGCCCGCGCGCAGATGCCCGGCGAGGCGGGCGGCGCTCTCGGCGTAGAAATCCTGCAACGCGCCTGCGTACCCGCCCGGGTGATCGGTGGACTCGGTCGTCACCGGATACATCAGGCGTTCTTCGATCTGTCCCTCGCGCAGGTACGGCTGCGCCACCGACCGCGCAATGCTGTTCCCGTGTCTCGCACAGTGATATGCGATGACATCGGCAGACCCGATGATGCGGGCCGACTTCACCGTGACCAGGTCGCTGTCCCCGGGCCCGAGGCCGATCCCCCAGAGCTTTCCACTCACCGACGTCACTCCTCCGGACTGGCCAATGCGTTGATCGCGGCGGCGGTGATCGCCGATCCACCGCGCCGCCCGGTCACCGTGATGAACTCGAGATCACTGCGGAGAGCCAGGGCCGCACAGGATTCCGCGGCACCGACGAAGCCGACGGGTGCGCCGACGATCGCCGCCGGATGCGGTGCCCCGTCGTCGATCATGTCCAGCAGCGCGAACAGCGCGGTCGGGGCGTTGCCGATCGCCACCACTGCTCCGTCGAGATGTGGACGCCAGAACTCGAGCGCGGCAGCCGTTCTGGTGGTGCCGAGGCGATCGGCGAGAGCGGGCAGCGACGGTTCGGCGAGGTGACAACGTACGTCATTGTCGGCGGGCAGACGCTTACGGGTCACCCCCGCGGCCACCATCGAGGCATCGCAGAGGATCGGTGCACCCGCTCCGAGCGCCGCACGGGCGGCCTGCACGACACCCTCGGTGGCCACCACGTCCTCGGTGAGGTCGGTCTGCCCGCAAGCGTGGATCATGCGCACCACCACCTGCGCCACGTCGGGTGCGAAGGCCGTCAGATCCGACTCGGCACGGATCGTGGCAAAGGACTGGCGATAGATCGCGGCGCCGTCACGCAGGTAGTCGCTCATGGTGCGGCCAGCCTATCGACGGTGTGTCACGTACCCGCCGTCGGGAGTCGCCTCGACACTGCGATGCGGGCCGCTGGGGGAGCCGCATCGGCGGCCGCACCCCACCCAGTGCTCGCGCTCGGTCACCGGTTCGCCGTCTCGGATCCGTACCAGCAGATCGTCGCGGACCGGCGCCAGCGACTTCGCGCATCCCGGGGCTCCGACACAACAGCTGACCGCGGCCCAGGGTGAGGCGGCGTCGAAGATCAGGCCCATCGGAGCCAGGACCCGCACCACCGTCTCGGCCACACCTTCGTCCAGATCGCAGATGAGGATCTCGCGGTCGGGGGTCACGACGATCGGTGCCTGCACGGCGGCCACGAACTGGGCGAGCCGCGCGGGCAGCCGGCCGAGCTCGACGACGGCGCCGAGCAGTACACGGCCGTCGTCCTGGTCGAACCAGCCGACGATCGGGTCGGCAGGCTGGGGGTCGGCAGGCTGGGGGTCGGCAGGCTGGGGGTCGGGACCTCCGACGGCCGGCGCCAGCCGCGCGCGAACCCGGCCGTCGAGTTCGGTTCGCTGCGCGTCGGTGAGATCGGTGACCCGCCACGCTCCGGGGCAGATGTCGATCATGTCGGTGGCGACGGCCAGGAGTTCCGCGGTGACCGCGTCGTCGCCGCGTGCCGAACCGAGGGCTGTGCCGCCCACCAGCACATCGACGACGATCTCGCCGGACACATCGGCGGATCGCGCGATAGCGCAGACATCGGGTTCCCGGCGCGCGATGTCGCCGCGGCCGTCGTCGAGGCCGAAGAGGAAGCGGCCGGAGAGCGACACCGACACGTCGGCCGCCTGCAGCCGGTCGTCGAGCAGATCTGCGAGCGGGCGCACGTCGGCGATGCCACCGATCCGACCGGTCAGTGCACTGACCTCGATGTTGCGCACCTTGTCGTGCGTCGAACTCGGGGCGAGGCCTGCCTCGACGACCGCATCGGCCACCGCATCGACGTCGGTGAGGCCGCGCAGCTGGAGATTGGCCCGTGCCGTCAGCTCGAGATATCCGTCACCGTGCTCGGTCGCGGCCTGGGCGAGGAGTTCGAGCTGATCGGGTCGGATCCGCCCGCCCGGGAGCCGCACCCGGGCAACCGCGCCGTCGGCGGCGGCATGGGTGCTGAACACGCCGGGACAGCGGTCGGTGGCATCGCGCCGGACGGGTTCGGTCACCTCTCCCAGGGTAGGCCCCCGCCGGAACGCCGCGAAGCCCGCGCTGACTAGGCTGAACGCACCGAGGAGCGGCAGAAGCCGGTGCAAATCCGACGCGGTCGCGCCACTGTGACGGTGTCCGCCGGTCGACGACCGAGGACACCGAAGCCAGACCTGCGCTCCGGTAACCCGACACGCACGACAGACGGCACCACCGACCACACACCGGGCGCGCCATCCCGGCGAGGAGAACCATGATCCTGCTGCTCTCGACCTCCGATACCGACCTCATCACGGCAGCGGCCTGCGACCGGGACTTCTCCGGTGCGAACCCGTCGCGCATCCTGGTCGATGACATCGGCCCGCTCGCCGCGGACGCCGACATCGTCGTCGTGCGCATCCTGGGGGGCACGCGGGCCTGGGAGGACGGGCTCGCCGCGGTGGCGGCGACCGGTAAACCGCTGGTGGTCTGTTCCGGCGAACAGCAGCCCGACCCCGACCTGATGGCGCACTCGACCGTGCCGGCCGGTGTGGTCGCCGAGGCGCACAACTACCTCGCGGCCGGCGGCGTGGCCAACCTCGTCAACCTCCACAATTTCCTGTCCGACACCGTCCTGCTGACCGGTCTCGGCTTCGATCCGCCGCAGCAGACACCGGCGTGGGGCGTACTCGAACGCCCGGCGCAGGCCACCGTCACCTCGGCGCCAACCATTGCCGTCCTCTATTACCGCGCGCAGCACCTCGCCGGCAACACCCGCTACGTCGAGGCGCTCTGCACGGCGATCGAGCAGCGCGGTGGGCGCGCCCTGCCGATCTACTGCGCGTCGCTGCGCACCGCGCCCGACGATCTCATCGAATTGCTGGGCACCGCCGACGCGCTGGTGGTCACCGTCCTTGCCGCAGGCGGTGCCACACCGGCGACGGCGTCGGCCGGGGGTGACGACGACGCGTGGAACATCGAGCGGCTCGCGGCGCTCGACGTCCCGATCCTGCAGGGCCTGTGTCTCACCGGTTCCCGCGCCGACTGGGCCGCCACCGACGACGGACTCTCGCCCCTGGACGTGGCGACGCAGGTTGCCGTACCCGAGTTCGACGGGCGCATCATCACGGTGCCGTTCTCCTTCAAGGAGTTCGACGACAACGGCCTGCCCTGGTATCAGCCGGATCCGGAACGCTGCGCCCGGGTGGCCGGGATCGCGGTGGCACACGCCCGGTTGCGACGTACGCCGCCGTCGGATCGCCGTGTCGCACTGATGCTTTCGGCGTACCCGACCAAACATGCCCGGATCGGTAATGCCGTCGGGCTCGACACCCCGCGAAGCCTGCTCCATCTCCTCGTCGCCTTGCGGGCAGCCGGCTACGACATCGGGCCAGATGCCGGTCCGGACGCGATACCCGGACTGGCCGACGAGGATTCCGATGCCCTCATCCACGCCATCGTCGAGGCAGGCGGGCAGGACCCGGACTGGCTGACCGAGGAGACACTGGCGGCCGCCCCGATCCGCGTCGCCGCCGACGACTACCGCCGATGGTTCGCAACCCTGCCCGACGACCTGCGGAGCTCCGTCGAACAGCACTGGGGAGCCGCGCCGGGTGATCTGTTCGTGGACCGGTCGTCGCACCCCGACGGCGAGATCGTGGTGTCCGCCATGCGCTTCGGCAACATCACCCTCATGGTGCAGCCGCCGCGCGGGTTCGGCGAGAATCCGGTCGCGATCTATCACGATCCCGATCTGCCTCCGTCGCACCACTATCTGGCGTCCTACCGCTGGCTGACAGGTCGCGGTGACGGCGTCGCCGACATCGACGGGTTCGGCGCCGACGCGATCGTGCACGTCGGCAAGCACGGCAATCTCGAGTGGCTGCCCGGTAAGACCCTCGGGATGTCGGCCGCGTGCGGCACCGACGCCGCCCTCGGCGACGTCCCACTGATCTACCCCTTCCTGGTGAACGATCCTGGGGAGGGCACGCAGGCCAAACGACGGGCCCACGCGGTGCTCGTCGACCATCTGATCCCTCCGATGGCGCGCGCCGAGTCCTATGGCGACATCGCGCGGCTCGAGCAACTGCTCGACGAGCACGCCAACATCTCCGCGCTCGACCCCGCCAAGCTGCCCGCGATCCGTCAGCAGATCTGGACGTTGCTGACCGCCGCCAAGATGGACCACGACCTCGGCCTGTCCGAACGTCCAGACGAGGACGTCTTCGACGACATGCTGCTGCACGTCGACGGCTGGCTCTGTGAGATCAAGGACGTTCAGATCCGCGACGGTCTCCACGTTCTGGGTCAGGCACCTGAGGACGAGAGCGAGGTGGACCTCGTCCTGGCGATGCTGCGGGCGCGTCAGCTGTGGGGCGGCACCCAGGCACTCCCCGGCCTGCGCGAGGCCCTCGGTCTCATCGAGGACGGCAGCGCGGCCCGCAACCCGGTCGACGAGGTGGAGGCCACCGCCCGAGAGCTCGTCGCGGCCTGCGCGAAGGAGGGCTGGACGCACGCGGCCGTCGACGCGGCGGCTGCCGGGCATCCGCCTGCAGTGGCCGATGTCCTCGGATTCGCGGCCCGCGAAGTGGTGCCGCGCCTGCGGCAGACCGGCCGCGAGATCGACCAGATCCTGCACGCCCTCGACGGCGGATTCATCGAGGCAGGCCCCAGCGGGTCGCCGCTGCGCGGCCTGATCAACGTGCTCCCGACCGGACGGAATTTCTACTCGGTGGATCCCAAGGCCGTCCCGTCACGTCTCGCGTGGGAAACGGGTCGCGCCCTCGCTGATTCGCTGGTGGAGCGGTATGTCGGCGAGCACGGCCATTATCCGGCGTCGGTCGGCTTGTCGGTGTGGGGGACCAGTGCGATGCGCACCTCCGGCGACGACATCGCCGAGGTCCTCGCGCTTCTCGGTGTGATGCCGGTGTGGGACGAGGCGTCCCGACGGGTCGTCGATCTGGAGTTGATCGGCCTCGCCGAGCTCGGACGTCCCCGGATCGACGTCACGGTGCGCATCTCCGGGTTCTTCCGCGATGCGTTCCCGCACGTGGTCACGATGCTCGACGATGCCGTCGCGCTGGCCGCCGCGGCCGACGAACCCGACGATCAGAATCACGTCGCCGCCCACGTGCGTTCGGCCATGGCCGAGCACGGCGATCGGCGACGCGCGTCCACCCGGATCTTCGGTTCCAGGCCGGGCACGTACGGGGCCGGGTTGTTGCAGCTGATCGACTCGCGCGAGTGGCGCAGCGACGCCGATCTGGCGCAGGTCTACACCGAATGGGGTGGCTACGCGTACGGCCGGGACCTCGGCGGCATCCCGGCGGTCGAGGACATGCGGACCGCATACCGACGCATCGCCGTCGCGGCGAAGAACACCGACACCCGTGAGCACGACATCGCCGATTCGGACGACTACTTCCAGTACCACGGGGGCATGGTGGCGACCGTGCGCGCACTGACGGGGTCGTCGCCGGACGCATACATCGGTGACAGCACCCGCCCGGACTCGGTGCGCACGCGCACTCTGTCGGAGGAGACCAGCCGGGTCTTCCGGGCGCGCGTGGTCAATCCCCGCTGGATCTCGGCCATGCAGCGTCACGGATACAAGGGCGCATTCGAGATGGCGGCCACGGTCGACTATCTGTTCGGCTACGACGCGACGACCAACGTGGTGGCCGACTGGATGTACGAGAAGCTCACCGAGTCCTACGTCCTCGACGAGGACAACCAGCGCTTCATGCAGCAGTCGAACCCCTGGGCGTTGCACGGCATCGCCGAACGACTGCTCGAGGCGGTCGATCGGGACCTGTGGGAGCAACCGCCTGCCGACATGCTCGATCGGCTGCGCCAGGTCTATCTGCAGGCCGAAGGAGATATCGAGGGTCGCGCCGAGTGATGTGATCACCGCTGTGCCCACAGCGACGGCCCGGCCGGAAAGAAATCCCGCGGATTCGGGAGAAAACCGGCACGCTCGATCGTTGGACTGGGCAGAGACAGGGCGACACCGACCATCTCGGCGGTGGACGAGGTCTCGGAAAGGCGGAGATCCCCATGCGGATGATCTACGTGATCGCCTACTTTGCGGTCGAGATCGGTGCGTTCGTCGCGATGGCACACTTCCTCGGATTCGGATGGGCGGTGTTGATCACCCTGGCCGCGGTCGTGGCCGGCTTCGCGCTGCTCCAGCAACAGGGTCGCAAGGTCTTCGGCGAGCTCCGACGTGCATCGCGCAACGAGGTCGACCCGCGAGGTCCGCTCACCGATACCGCACTTCTCGCCGCGTCGAGTCTTCTGCTCGTCATCCCCGGGATCGTGTCCACGATCATCGGTCTGGTGCTGCTGGCGCCGCCGGTGCGTCGGATGATGCGCCCGGTGGTCGCCGCCGCCGGCGCCCGCCGGTTCGCCGCGACCATGGACCGCGCGGGCATCTATGCCAGCGGGATGTACGTCGGCCGCGGCACCGTCGTCGACGGCACGGTGGTCGATGTGGACGGCACCGTCGTCGATCCGACACCAGGGCCTGCAGATCGCGGGCTGCCCCGGGGGCGATAGTCCGGGCGCCCGCTCGTCAGGGCACACTGGACCACCGTGACCACGGAACTGCTACTCGGCGGCGTCGTCTATTCACCGGCCGCCCCGGATGCCACCGCCATGGCCGTGACCGACGGCACCGTCGTCTGGGTGGGCAGTGACGACGTCGGCAAGGCTCTGCACCCTGATGCCCGGGTCACCGACCTGCAGGGCCGCTTCGTCGGACCCGGATTCGTCGACTCGCATGTCCATCTCACCTCCACGGGCCTGGCACTCGCAGGCCTCACCCTCAACGAGGCAACCGACCGGACGGATTGTCTGCGTCGGGTGGCCGCATTCGCGTCCGTCACCGATGAGGGTGAGCTGATCTGGGGCCTCGGCTGGGACGATTCCGGCTGGCAGGGTGCCGACCCCGACGATCGCCGGTTCCCGACGACCGCGGAGATCGACGCGGTGGTCGGCAATCTTCCGGTCTACCTGGCCCGTATCGACGAACATTCGGCCGTCGCATCGACCGCGTTACGTCGCCTGGTGCCCGACCTCGAGGCCGCCGTCGGCTACCACCCCGACGAACCACTGGTCGCCGAGGCCCATCACCTGGTGCGCGGGGCGGCCCGTCAACTGGTCACCGCGGCACAGCGCACCCGCGCCCAGCGCCGCGCCCTCGACACCGCGGCCGCACATGGTGTCGTCGCCGTCCACGAGAACGGCGGGCCCGACATCAGCGGTCTCGACGACTTCCTCGCACTCGCCGACCTCGACCATCCGGTCGAGGTGCGTCGCTACTGGGGTCAGGCCGTCCAGAGCGCCGAGCATGCCCGCGAACTCCTGGCGATCAGCCATGCCGACGCCCTGGCGGGCGATCTCTTCATCGACGGGGCGATCGGCTCGCACACCGCCTGGCTGACCGAGCCGTACGCCGACCACCCCGGCCACACCGGCATCAGCTATCTCGACTACGAGACCATCCGCGACCACATCCGGGCGTGCACCGTGATCGGCATCCAGGCCGGGTTCCATGTGATCGGCGACGCGGCAACGGCTTCGGTGGTCGCAGCGTTCCAGGAACTCGCCGCCGAACTCGGCACACCGGCACTGGCCCGGTGCGCCCACCGACTCGAACATGCCGAGATGGTGTCGACCGAGCAGGCCGTGGTCTTGGCACGTTGCGGTGTCGTCGCGAGCATGCAGCCGCTGTTCGACGCGGAATGGGGCGGGCCGGGCGAGCTCTATGAGCAACGTCTCGGAGTTCCGCGCACCGCCGGGCTGAACAACTTCGCCGGACACGCCCGCGAAGGGGTGATCCTGGCCTTCTCGTCCGACGCGCCGGTGACACCGATCGATCCGTGGTCGTCCATCCGGGCGGCGGTGCACCACCACCAACCCCGCAACGCGATCTCCGCCCGCGGCGCGTTCGCCGCGTCGACCCGAGGTGGCTGGCGGGCCGCAGGCGTCAACGATGGGCTCACCGGGACGCTCGTCCCCGGGGCTCCTGCGAGCTACGCGGTCTGGGATATCGACGATCTCGTGGTCGCCGGATCCCACGCCGGGGTGCAGCGCTGGTCGACCGACCCCCGCTCGCGGGTGCCGGCCCTTCCGGACATCGCCCCCGGGGCGCGACTTCCGAGATGCGTCCGCACCGTCCACCGCGACACCGTCGTGTTCGACGGCGGGGCGCTCGACGGCGGCCCCGCGTGAGATCACCCCGGTCCGCGTGGACCGTGCTGTCGGCCCAGACGATCGTCGCCGTGGTCGCGGGCATCGCCATGTGGGCGGCCTTTCCGCCCCGCAACCTCTGGTTCCTCGCGGTCGTCGGCCTCGGCCTGATGGCGGTCCTCCTGGGCGCCGGTCGCCCACGGGTCCGCACCGGGGCCTGGCTCGGCTTCGTCTTCGGACTGGCGTTCTTCGTGCCGCTGCTCCCGTGGATCGGCGTCTACGTCGGCCCGCTGCCGTGGTTGGCGCTTGCCGCGGTGCTGTCGGTGTTTCTCGCGCTCTTCGGGGTGATCGCCGTGCTCACCATGCGGCTGCCGGTCCCGCCCGTCTGGTTCACCCTGTCCTGGGTGGCGGTCGAGGGTTTGCGATCGGCCTTCCCGTTCGGCGGATTCCCTTGGGGGAGAGCAGCATTCAGTCAGGTCGACGGACCGTTGCTGCCCATGGCATCGGTCTTGGGGGCGCCGGGACTCTCGGCCGCGGTGGCACTCCTGGGCGCGTCGATCGCGTGGTTGTGTCAGATCGTCGTCACGGCCGTCCGCGACGGCGAGCACCATGGTCGAGCGGTGGTCCGCGGAGCTGCACTGGCCGTCGTCCTCGCCCTGATCGGCCCGATCTGTGCCATCGCACTGACCCCCGGCACCGTCGATCGCAACGTCGCGTCGTCGTCGGCGCAGGTGTCGGCCGTCCAGGGCAATGTGCCGCGGCTCGGACTGGAGTTCAACGCACAGCGACGCGCGGTTCTCGACAACCACGTCCGGCAGACCGAACGACTAGCCGATGCCGTTCGTAGCGGCAACGCCGAGCAACCCGACTTCGTGGCGTGGCCGGAGAATGCCTCGGACATCTCGCCGCTCACCAACCCGGACGCCGCGCAGGAGATCACCGCTGCGTCGGTTTCGGTCGGCGCGCCGATCCTGGTGGGCACCCTCGTGATGAACCCCGACGGCCGGCCGACCAACACCGTTCTGGTCTGGGATCAGGAGCGTGGCCCCGTCGATCGCTACGACAAGCACATCATCCAGCCCTTCGGCGAGTATCTGCCGTGGCGCGGCTTCTTCCGGAAGTTCTCCTCATATGCGGACATGGCAGGCAACTTCCGGCCGGGCTCCGGATCGTCGACGCTGACCGTGCCGGGGCGGTCGGGACCCGTACAGGTCGGCGTCTCGACGTGCTGGGAGGTCGCCTTCGACAGATCGGCGCGCGCGGCGGTCGACGACGGCGCCCAGATCCTCTATGTGCCGACCAACAATGCGACGTTCGGCCGCACCGAGATGACCTATCAGCAGCTCGCCATGTCGCAGGTGCGAGCAGTCGAACACGGACGTGCCGTTGTGGTCGCCGCCACCAGCGGTGTCAGCGCGATCATCGATCCCGACGGGATGATCACCGCTCAGAGCGGCATCTTCAGCCCCGCAGTGCTGTCGAGCCGATTGCCCTTGCGCAGCGACATCACGCCTGCGACCCGGTTGGGGAGCTGGCCGCAGACCGTGGCGATGATCATCGCGGCGGTGGGGCTTTTGTTCGCGGTGGGACGGCATACTAGGTTCTCATTCAGGCAACGCAGCCCACATCGCCGAGTCACAGACCCCGCTTCCGCGGACCTGGCACAGCCCGTCGGCCAGGCAGTGACGAAGGACCACGCGGGGCCCGAAGATCAAACGAAGGAGCTCGGTGGCATTGGGTAGTCAGACACCCGGGAATGAGCAACCGGGGAACAATCAGCGGGCGAGCGGGGCCCCCCACGACGACATGCAGGCCGTTGTCGGGGCGCAGGGCGAACGCGTACTGGTCGTCATCCCGACGTTCAACGAGCGCGAGAACCTGCCTGGCATCGTCACCCGCCTGCATGCGGCTCTGCCGGGTGCCCATGTCCTCGTCGTCGACGACTCCAGTCCGGACGGCACCGGCGACGTCGCGGAGGGCATCGCGGCGCAGGACACGGCCCTACGCGTCCATGTCCTGCACCGTACGGAGAAGGACGGTCTGGGCAAGGCCTATCTGGCCGGCTTCGCGTGGGGTCTCGCCCGCGATTACGCGGTGATCGTCGAGATGGACGCAGATGGCAGTCACGCGCCCGAACAGCTCTGTAGATTGCTCGAGGCGATCAACGCAGGCGCCGATCTGGCCATCGGATCGCGCTACGTCCGTGGTGGCGAACTCATCAACTGGCCGAAACGTCGGGAATTCCTGTCCCGCGGTGCCAACACCTATGCGCGTCTAGCGCTCGGCGCGAAGGTGCACGACATCACCGCCGGGTTCCGTGCCTATCGGAGAACCGTCCTGGAGAAGATCGATCTGGGATCGGTCGAATCCGCCGGATACTGCTTCCAGATCGACCTGGCGTGGCGTGCGGTCCGGGCCGGCTTCGACGTCAGTGAGGTCCCGATCACCTTCACCGAACGCGAGGTCGGCGAGTCCAAGATGAGCGGTGGAGTGATGACCGAGGCGTTCTTGATGGTCGCGCGGTGGGGACTGGAGAGTCGGATCGAACGGTTCGGACTCCGTAAGAACTGACGACGGCAAGAACTGACGGCAGTAAGACTGGCGGCGTGCGTCACCGACTCACCTCAGACGCGAAACGGCCGGACGAGACGAGGTCTCATCCGGCCGTTGTCGACTGCGATCAGTTCGTGACGCCCTTGCGGCGCTGCTTGAGCAGGTCGAGGCGCTCGTTGAGCAGCACCTCGAGCTCCTCCTCGGAGCGCCGTTCGAGCAGCATGTCCCAGTGGGTGCGCGGCGGCTTGGTCTTCTTCTCCTCGGGCTCGGCGCCCTCGAGCAGAGTGCCCTCCATGCCGTTCTTGCACGGCCACTTCGACGGCACCTCGGCGTCGTCGGCGAATGGGACGTCGAAGATCTCGCCGTTGTCGGTGCGGTACTGGACGATACGTCGTGGTGCGAGGTCGTGATCGCGATCGGTCTCGTAGCTCACCGCACCGAGGCGGCTACCTCGAAGTACTCGATCTGCCATGGACAATTCCTCTCAAACATTTCGTCGGGCGCCGGCGCTGACAAGCGGGCCCATCGCTATCGGGCACCGGGAGTGCGTGCGGCACCTCGGCACTGAACACAAATCATTCTACGCGTCCGTCAGTGCTCGCCGGGCGAGCCACGGACGGCGACGTGTGGGGCCCCCGGGTACGGTCATAACCGTGGACGACCCTCGCCGACGCCCGTACTCGTGCGCATGGTGTGGGCGCAGCATGATCGACTCGCACCAGGGCAGACGACGCAAATACTGCAAGCAGTCCTGCCGCCAACGCGCCTATGAACAGAGAGCGCTCACGCAGGGCACTTCTATTCCCGCAGATGCGGTGATCTTGACGGCCTCCGAGGCCGACGCATTCGGCGATCGGATGTTCGCTCTCCGGTGCGCTGCCGAAGACCTGGTCACCGCGGTCTCCGAACGCGCGGACGTGGCCACCCTCAACTCGCTCGGCGACGATCTGCTGTCACTGGCACGTGAAGCCGAGCGACTGCGGTGATCGTCCGGATCTTCGGGCTGTCCGCGCTGGTCACCCTGGCGGCGCTGCTGGTCGCGTATCTGTATCAGGGATGGACCGGTCTGGCCCTCTGCGCGATCCTCGGCATCCTCGAGGTGTCGCTGTCCTTCGACAACGCGGTCATCAACGCGACCGTGCTCGAGCGCATGAGCCGGTTCTGGCAGCGGATGTTCTTGACCGTCGGGGTGATCATCGCGGTCTTCGGGATGCGGCTGCTGTTCCCGCTGGCGATCGTGTGGATCACCGGCGGGCTCAATCCCGTCGAGGCCTTTCGGCTGGCCATGAATCCGCCTGCGGGTGACGCGGAGTACTTCCCCGACGGCACCCCGAGTTACGAGACGATCCTGCTGGATGCGCATCCGCAGATCGCGGCCTTCGGAGGCATGTTCCTCCTCCTGCTGTTCCTGAACTTCGTCCTCAGCAACCGCGAGATCACCTGGTTGTCGTGGATCGAGAAGCCGCTGGGTCGGCTGGGGCGGCTCGATCAGCTGTCGATCGTTCTCGCGGCCGTCACGCTCGTCGTCGTCGGGGAGTACCTGGTGCCCGACGACGGTCGGGCCACCGTTCTCATCTCCGGGCTGCTGGGCATGATCACCTACATTCTCGTCGACGGCCTGAGTTCGCTGTTCGAGAGTGAACAACCCGGCAGCGACGATCATCTGCCGTCCGCGGAGGCCACCATGGCCGAGGCCGGCTCGGCACGACGACCGAGCCCGGTGACCGTGGCCGTCGGCAAAGCCGGTTTCTTCCTGTTCCTCTACCTCGAGGTGCTCGATGCGTCGTTCTCCTTCGACGGGGTGATCGGCGCCTTCGCGATCACGCCCGACCCGATCATCATCGCCCTCGGACTCGGTTTCATCGGCGCCATGTTCGTCCGGTCCATCACGATCTATCTGGTCCGTCAGGGCACGCTCGGTCAGTACCGCTACCTCGAGCACGGGGCCCATTGGGCGATCGGCGCTCTCGCGGCGATCCTGCTGCTCAGCGTGCACATCCACATCAACGAGGTCATCACCGGCCTGGTCGGCGTCGCCTTCATCGGTGCGTCGCTGGCCAGCAGCGTCGGAGCCAATCGCCGTGATCGACGCCGCAACGAACGCCGGACGCAGGTCGGGGTCGCGCACTGAGCGACCCACGCTCGCGTCACGCGCCACCGCGCAGCGTCCGATCCGCGGTGGCGCCTGGGTACCGGGCTAGACTTCACGTCGTGACCGGTACGGACGGAGACGCGGCGGCATCGGGGGAGCAGCGGGACGATCGACCTGCCGCCGCGCGCCCCAGCCGGCGGGCGGCCGACGCTCTCGCGAGATCCGATGCGAACGCCGGCGCGGTACGTGCCGCTCGAGCTGCGCGCAGCCTTCTCCCGGATTCCCGGTCCGCACCATCCGGTGGCCGCACGTCGGATCGCGTGGCGCGTCTGATCGGTGAATCCCGTCCGGACCGCCCCAGCGTGGTGCGTGAACTGGGACTGGGCGCCGTTCAGGTGTGGCAGTCGCTCGTCTCGCGTCGCACTGTCCACGACGACAATCCGGTGCCCGCCACCATCTTGTTCACCGATCTGGTCGGATTCTCCACCTGGGCGCTCGGTGCCGGGGACGACCAGGTCCTGCGACTGCTCGCCCAGGTGAACGACGTGACCGAATCCGTCGTCACCGCTCGTGCCGGCAGTGTCGTCAAACAACTGGGCGACGGTTCGATGGCGGTCTTCCTCGACGGGACCGAGGCCATCGAGGCAGGGTACGAGGCCATCTGTGCGGTGAGCGCATTGACCATCGACGGTTATCGTCCACAGCTGCGCGCAGGGCTGCACACCGGGACACCGCGCGCCGTCGGCGACGACTTCCTCGGCGTGGACGTCAACATCGCGGCGCGGGTCGCCGATGCCGCCGGTCCCGGCGAGCTGTTGGTCAGCGATGCCACCCTCGCATCCGCGGACGCCGAGAAGTATCACCGGCGCAGGCGTCGGTTCAAGGCGAAAGGCGTACCTCGCGATCTGGAGGTCTTCGCCGTGGTGCCACGCTATGACTCCGGTGCCTGACGCCACGCGTCGTAGCGGGCTTCGCGTTGGTCATCTGCCGATCGTGGACCATTCGCTCACAGGTCACATGGACGTCGGCTCATCTGGTGACACTGGTCGGTGACTCGGCGCACAATGGGTTGGTGCCTGTACGGGCGAGCGCGTCAAGTCGGCGGCGCGGGTCGCCGCGGGTCGCAGTGTCCGGAAGACAAATCGCGGGGCGTGATGGCAATGGACAACAAGCAGCAGCAGATGCTGGCATTCGAAACGGATTGGTACCAACTCGGCGGTGGCTCGTCGCGCGTGATCACCGAGCGGTTCGGCCTCACCGATCGCGACTTCTTCAGGGAGGTAGACCGGATCGTCGCGTCGGATCCGCCTCCTTCGCTGACGCATTCGGAGTTGGGCAGGATGCGCAGCGTGATCCGTCGCCGACTGTGGATGGCGCGCTGAACCCGGTCGTCGGCACGGGTGCCTGACCGAAGTGCTCGACTCCGGGCCTCTCGGACGCTAATCTGACAACAGCAGTCCTCAGAATGCTTGTCGTCAGAATTCGTGGAGGTCCGACATGACGGTCACACAGCCCTCGCCGACCGAGTCCGCAGGCGCGGTGATCTCGCACGCCGACGACGAGATCGAGCTCGTCCCACCGGACTCGCTCACCGCCGAGCTCACCGGGCGGTTCACCTTCTTGCCGGTCAACGGCGCCGCCTTCGTGATGCAGGTGATGCACCCGACCATCGGCGACATCGTCGGGAAGTACTCGGTGTTCCGGACAGATCCGCTCGGGCGCGCCGTTCGCTCGATCGATTCCGTGCTGCGATGGGTCTACGGCGGCACCGAGGCGATCAACGAGGGTAAGCGACTGCGGCGGATGCACCAGCCCCTCCAGATGCGGAACGCCCAGGGTGATCACATCAGCGCCCTGAACCCCGAGGCCTACCAGTGGGTCATCGCCACCGCCTTTCCCACCTCGTGCAGCGCCGCGCCGCTGATCCTCGGGCGGGAGTTCACTGCGGCCGAACGCGACGAGGTCTTCCGCGACAACCGGCGGATCGCGAAGATCGTGCAGGTACCGATGCGCGGCTATCCCGAATCGATCGAGGAGTTCTGGCCGTACTACGACGACATGGTCGAGAACACCTTGATCGCACATCCGGTGGCGCTCGACCTGATCGCCCAGATGAAGGCGGCGCCGAGGCTCGACGGTGTGGTCCCGCCCGCCGTGCTCCGGCCGGTCAACGCGATCGCGCGGGTCGCCGCCGTCCCGGTCCAGAAGCTGAACTACCTGACCACCGTCGGTGTCATGGAACCACGCGTACGCGAGATCCTCGGCTTGTCGTGGAGCGCCGACGAGCAGCGTGAACTGGAGCGGATCCACTCGGCCATCCGGCTGTCGTACCGAGTCCTGCCCGAGCGGCTCACCTACTTCCCGCTGGCCTATCACGCGCGCCGCCACCACATCGCCCTGCAGGCGATGAAGCGCCGTGAGGGCGCCGGTGCCGCCTACCGGGTCGCGGCCCGCGCGGACCTCGGCGGCGACGGCCAGGACCCGCCCACGAAGCTCTAAACTGGGTTGGTGCCGTTTTCCGACGATGACCTCGACGCGTTCTATCGGGACATCGAGGCGCGCACCGCCGCGTCACCTCCTCGGCGCCGTCGAAGAATCGCTGTCGAGGGGCGCCGTGCCACCGTGTGCCCGACCCCGGAGAAGGACTCGTTCTCCGCGGAGATGTCTGCGCGCGACAGCATTGCGCGGATCCGCCACCGTGTCCCTCCCGACGTGACGTTGCGTTGCTATGAATGTGTTTGCGGCTCATGGCATATCACGAGCCGGTCGCCACGATGACCCGACTCGGACCGGCCGGCGCGGTGATCGACCTGGCCACCGCCGACACGGCGGCCACCGCTGAGGCGTATGCGCGATTGCTGGGCGGCTCGGAATCGACGCCGTCGTCCGTGGGCAACGGGTCGATCCGATGGCATGAGACGAACGCGAACGACACCCACCGAGTGTTGTTCGGCGTCGCCGACCGTGTCGTGGCCGAGCGACTCCTCGACCGGCGTGGGCTGCCCCACGACGAGCCGGTCGCGATCATCGACGACACCGGCTTCGTCGAGGCCGGTGACGGAGACATCGAGGCCATCGATCATCTCGTCTTCACCGCGCAATCCCGCGATCACGCGCTGGCGATCTTTGGGGCCTGCCTTGACCTCGATTTCCGGCTCGATCGGGAGATCGGCGACGGCGCACGCCAACTGTTCTTCCGGGCAGCCGATCTCGTGGTGGAGGTGGTGACCGGCTCCACGCAGGCGACGGGTGATCCGCAGCCCTGCGCGTTGTGGGGTGTCGCGTGGCGATCGCGAGATGCCGCGGTGACGCACCGTCGGCTGGCCGATCGCGGAGTGCCGACGAGCGAGGTCAGGACCGGACGAAAGCCGGGTACGCGGCTGTTCACCGTCCGTGATCGCGCCCTCGCCACCCGGACCGTGGTGATCGAGACGGACCCACGTCACGCCGAGTAGTCGCAGATCCCGTCGATCAGCGTGGACCGACCGTCCGGACGTGTGCGAGATCAGATGGAAGACTGGACCCATGACCACTCCGCCCGCCGAAGCGGGTACACGTCCCGCCGTCGTCGTGGTGTCCGCCGATCATGCCGACACCCTCATGTCCGAGTTCGAGCGCTATCGGCGTGACTACGACATCACCTGCGCGAGTTCGGCGATCGAGGCGATCGCTCTGCTCGGCAGGCTCCGGAGTGAAGGGCATCAGGTGGCCCTGATCCTCGCCGAATCCGAACTCACCGACATGAATCTCCTCGAGGCGCTCTCGACATTCCGCAGTATCGTGCCGACCGCCCGGCGGGTCGTCGGGATCCACTGGAGTCGTTTCCTCCAGGACAGTGAGACGCTGCGGCCTGCCCTGCAGAAGGGCAAGTTCGATACGTTCCTCCTGATCCCACGCGGACCACGGGACGAGGAGTTCCATTACGCGATCACCGAACTCCTGTCGGACTGGGGCGCAACCGTCGCAGCGCCGGAGGTCGAGGTGCTCCGCATCATCAGCCCCGCGCTCACGCCACTGACCATGTCGATCGGGGACTTCCTCGAGCGAATGGGCATGCCGTACCGGACATATTCTCCCGACAGCTCCGCGGGACGAGCCGCCATCGCGCTCTGGTCCGCCGACGGCACCCGGATCCCCGCCGAGAGCAACCTGTTTCCCGCCGAGAGCAATCTCTTCCCCGACGACAGCACCGCCGCGCCCGATGAGTCACACACCGCGGTACCCACGCCGCTGGTGCACTCACTCCGGGGCACGGCCGACGCGGTCATCTCGCCGGACTCGGTGCGTGACGTCGCGGAACTGCTCTACGGCCGGCCCTCCGACATCGAGCTCGAGACCATCATGGACCTGGCGGTGGTCGGGGCGGGACCGGCCGGCCTCGCTGCCGCCGTGTATGCGGCGTCGGAGGGGCTGAGCACCGTCGTCATCGAGTCGGAGGCCATCGGGGGACAGGCGGGCACGAGCTCGATGATCCGCAACTATCTCGGTTTCCCCAGGGGTATCTCGGGTATGCGTCTCGCCCAGCGGGCGCGCACCCAGGCCGTTCGCTTCGGTGCGCGGTTCTTCACGGGCTGGCCGGTGGAGAGTCTCCTCGTCGAGGACTCCGCCGCGCCATTCCGCCTGCTGACCGAGGGGGGCGAGGTCTGTGCCCGGTCCGTCCTGATCAGCACCGGCGTCGCCTACCGTCGCCTCGGCGTCGCCGACCTCGAGGACCTCGTCGGTCTCGGCGTCCACTACGGCGCGGCGATGAGCGCGGCCCGAGAAATGGACGGACACGATGTGTTCGTCGTCGGCGGCGGAAACTCGGCAGGCCAGGCGGCGATCCACCTCGCCCGATACGCGCGTTCGGTCACGATCGTGGTCCGACGCCCCGACCTCACCTCGACGATGTCGCAGTACCTGATCGGGGAGATCGCCTTCAACCCCCGGATCACGGTGCGCGGCTCGAGCGAGGTCGTCGACGGCGGGGGTGCCGGTCGTCTGGAATGGATTACATTGCGCGACAGGATCACCGGGTCTCAGGAGCGATGCGCGGCCGCCGGCCTGTTCCTGCTCCTCGGAGCATTGCCACATTGCGACTGGCTGCCGGACGACGTGGAACGTGACCACGACGGCTTCGTCCTGACCGGTCGGGACGTGTCGCACGATCGCTGGATCGGCGATGTCCCGCCTGCCAACCTCGCCACCAGCGAACCCGGGCTGTTCGCCGCCGGTGACATCAGGGCGGGCTCGATGAAGCGCGTTGCCGCGGCCAGCGGCGAGGGAGCCAGTGTGGTCCCCCTCGTGCACACGTGGCTGGAATCGTTGCGACAGGTCCAGCCCTCCTGACGACGACTACGTTTCCCGCCGCTCTGGCACGCGCCCGATCAGTCGCGAATCCCGCGATAGATCCCGCGGCGCACGATCCATGGCTGGAGCACCGAATCGATCGACCATGCCGGGAACCGGAACGGCCTGCCATTGGGCGCGAAGACCTCGAGTCCATCGGGCTGGACGCCAACGACCGATCCCCAGCGCCGACTGCGGGGCCGGTAGCTGCGCAGCGGCCTCCCGGCGAATGAGGCCATGACGTTGTGCGCCACAAGCCGATCGGCCCGGTTGCGTGCCGAGTTGCGCAGCGGATCGGTGGCGGCGACGTCCCCGACCGCGAAGATGTCGTCTTTACCGTGCACTCGGAGATCCGTGGTGACCTGGACGAAGCCGCGATCGTCGAGGAGGTCGTCGGGCAGCCATTCGGTGTTGGGCCGGACCGCACCGATCGCCCAGATGACCGCGTCGGCGCGCGTCGGCTGCTGACCGGTGGACCAGGTCACCGGCTCGGCGGTGATCCGATCGACGACCCCGTCATCCGGGATCACCGCGCGGTGCCCGGGGTGCACGCCCACCCCGAGTCGGTCGAGTCGCCGGCGCACGTGATGCCAGACCCGTGGATGATGCTGGGGGAGTGCGCGATCGCCGGGAAAGTACAGATCAACGGTTTTGCCGGGCCAGACGCCCGCGACGTTGGCCGCCGCACTGACCGCCGCGGCCCCGCCACCGATCACCGCCACCGACGACACAGCCGACAGCCGCTCGTGCGTGGACTCGAGGTCTGCGTCGACCTCATCGATCGACTGAAGCGTCGGTTGCCGCCAGAACCCGTTCCGCACCCCGGTCGAGATGACAAGGGCGTCATAGCTTTCGACGACGACGTCACCGTCGCCACCACATACCGTGACGGTGCGTTCGGCCGGGTCGAGACCGGTGAGGGTGCCGTGGACGACGCGCACGCCGTCGAGTCCCCGGAACCTGGTGAAGGGAATCCAATAGTCCCGCCGCCACGCGTCCGGCCGGGTGATCCGGCTGCCGACCTCCTGTCCGCTCACGAGTCCGGGTTTGACGGAGACCCCGACGACGTCATGGTGGCGGGCCAGGTGGATCGCGGTGAGGATGCCGGTGTCGCCGAGCCCGGCGACCACGATCCGCCGGGCTCGGGTTCCGTCAGCCATGCGCCGCCGCCCGCGGCGGCCGGGGCACAAAGCGCGGCACCCGGTCGATGACCTCCTGGTATCCGGGACGACGCTCGAGGCTGCGCTTCTCCATCATCGGGATACTCGCACCCTCGAAGAGCGCCAGCATGATCACCGCCCCGGCGAACAGCCACCATGCGTCGGCAGGTGCCGCGGCGACACCGAACAGTGCCAAGGCCAACCAGAACGAGAACTCTCCGAAGTAGTTCGGGTGTCGGGACCAGCCCCACACGCCTCGGTCCATGACCTCACCGGGGCGGCGGCTCTCGGCGAACACCCGCAGTTGCCGATCGGCCACGGATTCGAGCAGGACCGCACCGAGCCCGATCACGAATGCCACCAGGACCAGCCAGGACGGTCCGGCCGACGGACGGGTCAGCGCCACGTACACCGGGAGCATCCCGACAAATACCTGCAGGGTGGGGATGACGTGGATCGCGAACAGATCAGCAGGCCACGACCATCGTCCAGCGTTGTCGCGGATCATCGCGTAGCGCCAGTCCTCGTGGTGGAGACCCGGAAACGTGGTCACCCAGTTGGCCGTCAGCCGGACCGCCCACACCATCACCACGATCGCCAGCATCCACGATCGGGGATCATCGACGCCGAGATCGCCGCGCCACCACCAGAAGACCAGCATCAACGGTGGTATGACGCTCCAGTACGCGTCGTAGAAACTCGAGTTCCGGTAGTGGCGACTGAATCCGAAGATCACCGCAGTGGCAAGGAGGTCGGCGATCAGCGTGTCCAGCCACAGCGCTGACGTGGCGGGTCCCCACATCAGCCACAGCGCCGCCACCGCGACAGCGATCACATAGGCGACCGTGATGCGCACGAGGCCGTGCGTTCGTCGGCTCGCTTCGAGGGTCGACATGGTGCTCGCGGGTCAGATCAGGGTCGCGAGTTGTTCGACGTCCGCGACGCTGCCCGGCGAGACCAGCATGGTCGTCACACCGGCGGCCTCCCAGCGCGCGATCTGTTCGCGGACGTGTGCGATGTCGCCGACGATCGCGGAGTCCTCCACCACCTCGTCGGGGATGATGCGGGCCGCCTCGTCCTTGCGTCCGCCGCGGAACAGGGCGGTGACCTCGTCGACCACCTCGGCGTATCCCATCCGGCGGTACACCTCGGCGTGGAAATTCGTGTCCTCACTCCCCATGCCGCCCATGTAGAGCGCCAGGAACGGCTTGATCGCCTCGTAGCTGGCGGATCGGTCGTCGGTGATCACGATCTGGGCGGTCGCGCAGATCTCGAAATCCTCGCGGCTCCGTCGTGCCCCGGTGCGCGCGAAGCCCTCGTCGAGCCATTCGTTGTAGGTGTCGGCCAGGCGCGGCGTGTAGAAGAGAGGCAGCCAACCGTCGGCGATCTCGGCGGCCAACGCGATGTTCTTCGGTCCCTCGGCTCCGAGCATCACCGGGATGTCCGCGCGCAACGGATGCGTGATCGCCTTCAGTGGCTTGCCGAGCCCGGTGGTGTCGTCGCCGGCCAGCGGTAGCGGATAGTGTGGTCCTGCGCTGGTCACGGGCGCCTCGCGGGCCCAGACCTGGCGCATGATGTCCACGTACTCGCGCGTCCGCGCCAGCGGCTTGGCGAATCGCTGCCCGTACCATCCTTCGACGACCTGCGGGCCGGAGACACCGAGGCCGACGATGTGTCGTCCACCGGAGAGATGATCAAGGGTCAGCGCCGCCATCGCGCAGGCCGTGGGCGTCCGCGCGGACAGTTGGAGCACCGATGTGCCGAGGCGTACTCGTTCGGTCGCCGAGCCCCACCAGGCCAGCGGTGTGTAGGCGTCCGACCCCCAAGCCTCGGCCGTGAACACGCTGTCGAAGCCTGCCGATTCGGCGGCTGCCACCAGTTCGGCGTGGTTCTTCGCCGGTTGCGCGCCCCAATATCCCAGCTGTAGACCGAGTTTCATATCGCTCCCGTGTTGATCATCGCCGGCCGGACGGGCCGATTGCCCTCAGCTTAGAGTGTCGTCTCGCAGCATCTCGCACACATCGCTCGCCAATGCGAGGCACGACGTGAGACCTGGCGATTCGATGCCGAACATGTTGACCAACCCCGGAACGCCGTGCTCGGTCGGGCCTTGGAGGAGGAAGTCGGCGCCGGGCTCACCGGGACCGCTCAGCTTCGGTCGGACGCCCGCGTAGGCAGGCGCCAGCGCATGGTCGGGGAGCTCTGGCCAATACCGACGGATCTCGGCGTAGAACCGATCGGCGCGGTCGGGATCGACCCGATAGTCCACGTGGTCGGTCCACTCGACGTCCGGGCCGAAACGGGCCGCACCTGCGAGATCGAGTGTCAGGTGGACCCCGAGTCCGCCATCTGCGGGTACCGGATAGACGAGCCGCCGGAACGGCGCCGAGCCCGAGGCGAGCGCGTAATAGCTTCCCTTCGCCAGCCGGCGTGCCGGGATCCGCTCCGCCGGGAACCCGTCGAGCGATGCGGCGAGATCCCATGCGCCGAGGCCCCCACAGTTGACGAGCGCCCGGCACCGGAGAGACCCGGCATCGGCGACCTCGAGCGTCATCGGCGAGCCTCCCCGAACCGACCCTGCGACCACGCGGCTGCCGAGCGCGACACCGGCGCCTGCCCCCTCGGCGTCGGCCCGCAGCGCCCGCATCAGGCCGTGGCTGTCGACGATGCCGGTCGAGGGCGACAACAGCGCTGCGACACCGGAGAGGTCCGGCTCGAGGTCGCGGAGCGCCGACGCATCGAGCTTGCGCAGATCGGTGACGCCGTTCGCCGCCGCATGTGCCGCGATCTCGTCCAGCCGACCGATCTGGTCGTGCGCAGTCGCGACGATGATCTTGCCCAGGCGACGATGCGGCACCCCGCGGTCGGCGCAGTATCGGTAGAGGAGCTCGCGTCCGCGGACACAGGCGATCGCCTTGCGGCTGCCCGTCGGATAGTAGATGCCGGCGTGGATGACTTCGGAATTGCGCGAACTCGTCTGCGTGCCAACGGCACTCTCGGCCTCGAGGACGAGTACCTCGTGACCGGTGCGCGCCAGGTCACGGGCCACGGCAAGGCCGACCACACCGGCGCCGACGACGACGGCATCGACTGTCTCCACCACGATGTCGAGGGTAATGAGCCCCACCGACCCTGAGAAGACTAGATTGGGCGACACCTGCCATCGTCGCTCGAGGGGATCCCTGTGAACCGGTTTCAGCAGACTGCATCGATCGTCAACAAGTTCGTGACCCCGGTGCTGCGGCTCCCGGGTCTCGGTTCGGTTCTCGGCCGGTCGATGATGGTCCTCCGATACACCGGGCGTACCTCGGGCAAGAGCTTCGAGCTCCCCGTCGGCTACCGCCGCGACGGCGGCGACATCGTCGTCGGCGTGGCGATGCCGGACAAGAAGAGTTGGTGGCGGAACTTCACCGGTGAGGGAGGCCCCGTCACCATGGTGACCGACGGGACGACACGCACCGGACACGCGATCAGTCGCCGCGACGACAAGGGCCAGGTGCTGGTCCGGATCGCCGTGGACACCGACAGCTGAGCCGCACGACTCCCGAAGGGCCCCCGATGACAGTCATCGACACACTTCTCAGTTCGCTCGCCGACGGCTCGGTCTCGGTCGTCGACCTCACAGCGCCGCTCAGCCCGACCACACCGGTTCTGCAGCTGCCCCCGCCGTTCGCCAACACGATCTCGATGTCGCTGGAGACCGTGAGCGACTTCGATGACAACGGACCGTTCTGGGGCTGGCACAACATTCACACCGGCGAGCACACGGGTACCCATGTCGACGCCCCCAGCCACTGGGCGACCGGCCGCGACGGTAGCTCCGTCGACCAGATCCCACCGGGTCGTCTGGTGGGTCCGGCCGTGCTCCTCGACTTCACCGACGCGGTTGCCGAAGATCCGGACTTCCTTTTGGAGCCAGCGCATCTCGATGCCCATGTCGCCGAGAACGGACCGCTGCCCGACGGCGCCTGGCTGCTGTTCCGGACCGGGTGGAGCCGATTCAACACCGACGCCGAACGGTTCCTCAACGCCGACGACGACGGACCGCACAGCCCGGGGGTCTCGGTGGCCGCCGCGCAGTGGCTGGCGTCGTCGCCGATCACCGGATACGGCGTGGAGACGGTCGGTATCGACGCCGGACAGGCAGCGGCGATGGATCCGATCTTCCCGGCCCATCACCACCTGCTCGGTGCCGACAAATATGGGCTGACGCAGCTACAGAACCTCGGAGCCGTCCCTCGCTCCGGCGCGATGCTGGTCGTCTCACCGTTGCCGATCGTGGGCGGAACCGGCTCGCCGGCACGAGTTCTCGCCCTCGTCCCGGCCTGATCGGCCGACACCATGGTGTGCGTGGCGGACGTCGTCGCCCAGACTCTCGTCGAACTGGGCGTCGGGACCTGCTTCGGGGTGGTCGGTAGCGGCAACTTCGTCCTCACCAATGCCCTTCGGGCACGCGGTGTGCCGTTCGTGGCGACGCGTCACGAAGGGGGCGCCGCGTCGATGGCCGACGGGTACGGTCGCGTTGCCGATGCCCCGGCGCTGGTGTCGGTGCACCAGGGCTGCGGACTGACGAACGCGATGACCGGCATCGCCGAGGCGGCCAAGAGCCGCACCCCGATGCTGGTGCTGGCCGCGGACTCCGCGGCCGGGGCCGTGCTCTCGAACTTCAACGTCGATCAGGACGCTCTGGCCCGCAGTGTCGGTGCCGTGGCCGATCGTGTCCACGGGCCCACTTCCGCCGTGGCCGACGTGACACGGGCATATCGCACCGCGGTGCAGGGCAGGCGTACCGTCGTCCTGAGTCTGCCGCTCGACATCCAGGCCGCCGAACTCGCCGCGCCGGATGCCGTGGCCACCCTGCTCACCTCCGATCCGGTTCGGCCATCTGCGGATTCCGTCGCGGCACTCCAGATGGCGATCGAAGCGGCGGAGCGTCCGGTGTTCGTGGCCGGACGCGGGGGTCGTGCCGCCGGGGCCCGGATCGCCGAGCTCGCCGCGCGTGCCGGCGCGCTCGTCGCGACCTCGGCGGTCGCGAACGGGTTGTTCCGTGGCGACGACTTCGATCTCGGCATCTCCGGTGGCTTCTCCACGCCACTCACCGCCGAGCTGATCCGTTCCGCCGACCTGATCGTGGGGTGGGGTTGTGCCCTGAACATGTGGACGATGCGGCACGGCACACTGATCGGCGCGCAGACTGCCGTCGTGCAGGTCGACGACGATCAGAGCGCGCTCGGCGCTCATCGCCCGATCACCATGGGAATCCACGGGGACTGCGACGCGACCGCGGCCGATCTGATCGATGCGATCGAGCAGGAGCGCACCGGATACCGGACCGCGGAGGTGGCGCGGCGCCTGGCGGCCGGGCGACGCTGGAACGAGGTGACGACCACGGACATCTCGACGGCCGACCGCATCGATCCGCGCGTGTTCAGCGTCCTACTCGATCGCGCACTGCCGTCCGAGCGCGTCGTCGCGGTCGACTCCGGCAATTTCATGGGTTATCCCAGTGCCTACCTGAGGGTTCCCGACGAGAACGGTTTCGTGTTCACCCAGGCGTTCCAGTCCATCGGGCTCGGTCTGTCCAGCGGGATCGGCGCCATGCTCGCACAACCGGACCGGCTCGCGGTGGTGGCGGCAGGCGACGGCGGATTCCTGATGGGTGTCGCCGAGTTGGAAACGGCGGTCCGGCTCGGTCGGCCGATGCTGATCGCGGTGTACGACGACTCCGCATACGGCGCCGAGGTGCATCATTTCGGCCCCGACGCCGACCTCGGATCGGTGACCTTCCCGGACACCGACATCGCCGCGCTGGCGCGTGGTTTCGGCGCGGCCGCGGTCACGGTCAGAAGCCGCGCGGACATGGAAGACGTTGTGACGTGGCTCGATTCCCCCTCGGGGGTGCTGGTCGTCGATGCGAAGATCGCTTCCGACGGCGGGGCCTGGTGGCTGGCCGAAGCCTTCACAGGACACTGAAGCCGATGGCATCGGATCGGCGCTCGAGTGCACGCCGTGGGCGCAGTTCGGAGCGAAGCCATGCATAGACACCGTCGTGGTTCAACAGCGTGAAATGGTGCGCGCTCCCGAGATGGAAGCCGTCCGACGGCCGCAGACCGATTGTGCGGTCACGACCCTGTCCGCGCCCGCTCCCGGCGAGTACCAGACCATCGCCCAGCAGTCGCCCGAGCGGGTGATCGGCGCGTCGGGTCACCGACGCGGTCGCGAACAGATGGCGGACGTTCGGCGGCAGCGGCGCGTCGTCGGGGAGCGGCTGTCGGAGCACATCGCGCTCGATGTCGTGCCACCCCTCTTCGGTGAGCGTTCCGTGAAAGAGATCCCGGACTCCCGCACTGCGTCGACGGAGCAGGTTGCCGAACGGATTCGTCGCGGGAAACCCGCCGAGCGCGGCGGTGGCCGCATGCACGCCTTTCGCCATCGGTGCGCCGAGATGGGGCGTACCCAGATACACCGCATGTCTCAGCAATCCGGCCCAATACAGGTCTTCGCGGGCGGCTCGCTCGCAGGCACTCCGGATGACGAGCCCACCCATGGAATGGCCGATCAGCGACAGGCCGGTCACCGGCACCGGCCAGAGCAGGACGAGAGCCGACAGGACATCGGCGAGTTCACGACCGTTGTCGCTCACGTGGAGGCCGGAGTTGTAACGGATCCGGATCTCGGTGCTGCCGATGTCGTCGCTCAGTCGTCGACCGTAGCTGGAGCGGCCGCCGATCTCCCAGGCGTACTCGGATTCCATCAGGCCATGGAGGAACACCGTGAGGTGGCTGCCGGCACCGGGAAACGCCGCTCGCAGGGCTTCCGCGGTGGGGAGCACCTCCCGGCCGTCGACACGTATCGTCATCGTGGCGGCCAATGGGGAAGCGTCCCGGGACAATTCGTCGCCGATGAGTCCGTTGAGGATACCGAGCGTGACTGCTCCGCGGGAGGTCTCGGAAGGGGCCCGGCGGGCCACCGGAACCGCAGCGACGATGCCGGTGAGTCTCCCGACGAGATCGGCGGATCCCCCGACGGTGGTGTAGGCCGCCAGCGCGAGCGTGTTGTGGACCGTGCGGACCGGGTCGGCTCGACGCCCGAACGCCATGCGTAACCCGCCGAACACGCCGTCGGCGATGGACGCATGGACCTTGGCGACGCCGGTGGTCGCGCGGCGGAGTTCGGTCCCCGCGAGCACGGCGAGGGCGTCGAGCTCCTCCTGGCGACGGTCGACGGAAGCGGTCACGAACCGAGTGTACATCTGTGCACCGAAGTCGCCGTCGGTCGCGAGTGCTCGCGGTTATTGGTCCCAGACGATCTTGGCCAGTGCTTCCCGATCGGCGACGTCGAGCTTGATGGACGCCCGATAGATGTGTCCCTCGACGGTCCGCACGGACACGGTGAGGCGTTCGGCGATCTCGCGGTTGGTCAGTCCCTGGGCCACCAATGCCGTGATCTCCCGTTCCCGCGCCGTGACCGGCAAGGGTCGGGCGGCCAGACGGATCGCGGGGCTGGTCGCGCCGTCGCAGATCTTGGAGAGGCGCAGGGCACGCGCGCTCGACTCCGCGCGCTTCCCACGTCGTCCGGCGTGTTCGTGCGCAGCGACCGCCTGGGCTGCGGCATCGGCTGCCGACAAGAGCAGTCCGGCATGCTCGAAGGCCCGACTCACATCGTCGAGTGCCGCCGCGTCCGCCTGGGCGACCGCCGCGGCGTGCCGTGCGTACAGACGCGCCACCCCTCCTTGCAGGCCGGGCGCGACAGCGGCAAGGCGGTCGGCGACGGTGCGGTCGCCGAATCTCGCGGCGTGATGCAGGGCCTCTGCTTCGAGAGCGAACTGCCCACTGTCGTGGGCGACATCGGCCGCCGAACGCGCGAGCTCGACCGCCGAGCGGTCACTCCCTCCGGCGGCAGCAACCCAGGCGCGGGCGATGATGCGTTGCGGTTCGTGCAGCGCCACATGCGATCCCACGTGCTCCTCGGCGTCGCGAAGCACACGCTCAGCCTCTGTCACGTCGTTGAGGGCAGCATAGGCCCGGGCCAGCAGCAGTCGCGCGGGAAGCCGCCAGGGCAGTGACGTCTCCGCGTTGAGAGCGGCGAGTGCCTGCTCGATCGCCGAGATCGCCTCGCGGAAGCACCCGCGGTAGGTCGCGACCAGACCGGACATGATCTTGGCGATCGCCCATCCGAGGAACTGTCCCGACGACGAGAACTCGGTGTACCCGGCCACCCGCCGTTCGGCCGTGGCGAGGTCGCCGACCATCGTCAGCGCGAGCGCGTCGCAGTACCGCACCATGACGCGGATCATCCCGTCGGTGGCCTTCTGCTCGGCTCGACACCGTTCCGCGATCGGTTCGTAGTCGTGACCGCGACCGGCGACCGGCATGGCCAGCCCGGCGGCGAACGCCGCGAAGTCGATGGCCTGCTTCGGCACGTCCGGCTGGGCCAGCACCCGTTCGGCCTCGTCGATACCCTCGGCGATCCGGTTCTCGTGCACAGCCATCGCGGCCCCTGCAGCGTCCACGACCAACATGATCGCGGGATAGTCGACCTTGTCTCGCATCAGATCGAGGAGCCGATGGCTCTGCTCGACGTCGCCGATCGACCAGAACAACAGACTCATGCGGGGCACGCCCCACTGCACGAGTTGCAGCTCGTCCAGATCATCGGGGTCGAAGCGGGCCAGGATGTCGTCGGCCTCCATCGGACGACCCTGCCAGAGCAGTGCCCGCGACAGCAGCTCGCCTGCGGCGAGTCCGCCGTCACGGTCGAATGCCGCCCGGGCCAGACGTTCGCCCAGCGGGAGGTTGGCAAGAAAGAGCGCATCCTTGGCGGCCGAGATGAGCAGGCCCGCGTCTATCTCCTGGTCACTGTCGACGCACAGCCGGGCCAGCCGAATACGGTCGGCGGCAGATTCGAGTTCCCGATCACGTAGTCGAGAGGCGATGCGGGAGCGCAGCTTCCGGCCGGCCATGGTGCCGATCCGCCGACGGATGACGTCGCCGTAGAGCGGGTGGACGAACCGGGCATTGGTGGTCGGGCCGTCCCGCGTGACGCGGATCAGATTCTGCACCTCCGCCGCGTCCAGGGCATCGGCGCCGACCAACTCGATGAGCGTGTCGATGTCGAGGGGTTCGCACAGCGCCAGCAACGTGAGCGCCTCCATCACCTGCGCGCCCGCGCGATCGAGACGATCGTCGAGCAGCGCGACGAGGCCCGACGGCACCGCGGTGGGGCCACGGAGCTGCCAGACCCCGTTGGTCTCCGACAAGGTACCCGCGTCCACGGCGCCTTCGACCATGTTCCGCAGGAACAACGGGTTGCCGCCGGACGACTCCCAGATCACGTCCGCACTCAGGCCTTCGAGGGTTCCGCCGAGCACGCGTTCGACCAGGGTGGTGCATTCGTCCTTGCCGAGCGGCTGCAGTTCGATGCGCGTCAGGTAGCCGTCCTTCCACAACGACGTCACCGCATCGGGAACCGGTTCGCCGGTCCGCACCGTCGCGACGATGCGGGCCGACCGCTCGATGGCGATCTGATGGAGCAGTGTGGCCGAGAGCTGGTCGAGCAGATGCGCATCGTCGACCCCGACGATGGTGTCGGGCTCGGCCAGGAGAGCTTCCCGCGCCGACACGAGTGCTGCGATCGGGTCGCGCGATGCAATCGGCTGTACCCAGGGCGCGAACGCACCGAGCGGAATCGCGTGCGACGATTCCGTGCAGGCCGCCCACTGGACGGGTACACCGAGTGCGCCTGCGGCGGTCCGCGCCAACGTCGTCTTACCCACGCCCGCGGCGCCCACGAGCACCACGCCGCGACCATCAGAACTCGTCAACGCGGTTCGGATGGCATGATCTTCGGCCGGTCGACCGAGCAGCTGCCAGCGGCCTCCCATGGGGGCCGAGTATAGATCGGACGACCGGTCAGGTGTGACTGTTCGGCGCAGTCCCTCGTCCTCGTCTGGCATACCTGTGAGGGTGCTCATTCGGGCAGATCGCCGGGGCAACCGGGTTCGCTCATCGGCGCGTTGTTGACCTGGTGGCGAAATTGGCTCGATGCGTCGTACACCTTCCGCTTCAGCCGGTTGATCGACCCCAGCGGCCGGTGCGCGTCGAGCCCGCGCCACGAGTTGAACGACAACACGTCATCCCCGTAAGCCCGCCGCTCGGGCGTGTAGGGGTCTTGCTGATCGAATCGGACGGTCGCGACCGTCCGGTGTGGGGACACCTCCTCCGGCCAGTCGAAGGTCGCGTCCTCGATCCACCGGCGGTCACTGCTCGCACAGAGTTGGACCCGCAGCTCGTATTCGGCGCTGTGGCAGGAGAAGAAGTCGACCACCATGTCCTGGAACGCGTTGACTCCGGTGCCGTCGGCCACGCGCACCCCCGCCAGCGCACGTACCTCCGGCGACGACGGCACGAACGCCATCCGGGCCACGTACTCGCCGTAGCGCAAGGGAGCAGACGAATAGAACGTGTCGCCCAGGATGTGGGTGTTCGGTCGGACGAAGACCGCAAGACTTTCCGGCAGCGGACGGCCGATGGGGCGCAGGAGGCACTTGTCGACGCCTGCCAGGAGCTCGCTCCCGATCTTCAGTGCGGGATCCGAGAGACGGGCCAGTGCCCAGGCGGTGGGCATGCCCCGTTTGTAGTACGCCTCGGCGTCGGCGAACAGGAAGTCCCGGTGCGTCACCATGATGAAGTCCTGAGTCGTCGCGGTGTCCTCGGGCAGTGCGCGTTCACCCTCCACCCCGAGGACCTTGATGCCGAGACCGCGCACACCTCGCATCTGATCACTGCGAATGGCACCCGATGTGCTGGACAACCTCGTGATGATGTCGAAACGTCGACCGCCATGAGCGAAGAGGCCCTGTGCCAGTTCATCGTCGAGATCGTCGTGGACCTCGAGTGTGCCGCGCAGGATGCCGTGGCTCTTGGCATGGGCATCACGCAAACCGCGTTTGGTCTTGCGATATGCGCGTTCGTTGTTGCCGCGCAGGCTGTCCACGATCTTGTCGATGTAGGTGTCCTCGTCGGGTTTCGGGCGCTCCAGGTCGGGGTCGTAGGGCACGTACGTCGTCGTGCTGGTCATCGTGCTGGGGTCCTCTCGGGTCATCGGCCCGGCCACGGTGCGAACGGATTGTCGACACCCGCGAGAGCCGGTGCCAGGGTGGGGAAGTGGCGCAGCAAGACCGACCGCATCGAATTGTCGCGCACCCAGGCCATCCCCACCTCGGTGTAGATCTCCTGCCGAAAGTCGGTGGTGAAGAAGCGGTCGCTGGACAACCGCCGGGACGCCATCAGCACGAACACCCGAAACGCGGTGTCACTGAAACCGAATCCGGGGGGCTTGCGTTCCGCGTGCAGGCCGACCATCAGGTCGAGGTTGTCGATGTCACCATAGATGTCCTCGAGCTCTTCGGCCCACTCGGCGTTGTCGGTCAGGGCCGCGAAGGAGGGGACGCGTGGGAGACGGAACAGACGGCGGAACTCGTTGTAGCGTGGCACTCCTCGTTCTCGATCGCGCAGGATGTCGACGGTCGCCAGGTCGATCGGCCGTCCATCCGGCCGGGCGAGCTCCTGGAGCGCAGCAGGGTAGTTGTGCAGGGTGAGTTCACCGGCTTTCGCACGGCCGAAGGAGTAGAAGAGATCCGGCATCGAGTTCTCGGCCAGGCGATCGCGGACATGATCGGCGAGCAGTTGGTCCAACGTGTGCACCGCTTGCGGGCGGTTGCCGTCGATGTCGCGGATCTTCAGCTCGTCGGGAAGCAGTGAGTGCATGCGGTAGACCGCGACGAACTCCTCGGTCAACGAGTAGGGGACGCCGTGGTGGTTGGTCGTGCTGCCGGGGATACCGCACAGCACCTCGCTCGCGGCCACCCTGCCGAACCTGCGGGCGAACCGCTCGCCGAGCAGGCCGAACCAGTTGCCGCGCATCGCGGAAACGGTGGTCGGGTGCGCGATGATCGCGGGAGTCCAGTCGATGGTGTGGATCTTGGCCATCAGGGCCGTGTTGACCAGCCGCGCAGTGTCGTAGAGCTGCTGATCGGTCATGAACGGATAGGCAGCGGCCAGCCGCCGGCAGATCGCGTTGTGTTCGCGCAGGAACAACGAATGCAGGAGGGCCAGGCCGACCCAGAAGTTCGCCACCGGCCCGTTGGGATCGAGCAGGGTGTCGGCCTCGGCGGGCGGGAGTCCGTTCTCCGCCAGGACGATCTGACCCCGATCGCCTGATCGGATCGCATCCGCATAGTCCTGTTGGCTTCCGTAGATCTGCGAGCCGTCCCACCAGTGGGTGTCGCGATTCGCAAAGGACGGTGGGGCATCGGGATCCGCACCGGGAGCGAGCGCCGACCGGTGGACGCGCATGGGACGGTGCTCTTCGGGCCAGTCATCCGAGGCGGGCAGCGGGATCTCCCGGCCGGGTGTCTCCTCGTCGTCCGGGTGGCTGAACCAGTCGTGCACCTCGAACTGAATCCATGCCGCGGCAAGGAGGTTCAGCGAATCAACCGGTCGGAACTCGTCGCGGGTGAACAGGCGCCGACTGATCTCCCGCGGATTCGGTTCCAGGAGTCGCGCGGCGTCTGGAGACGAGTTCGCCGGGGGAACGTTGCGCCCGAATCTGCTCGACGCCGCACCCATCAGGGGTGCGTCGAGGTCGTTGTGGGTCCCGCTCGGTAGGCGGGCCCGCAGCGCTCGGGAATCCCAGTGCGGTGCCCGCTCGTCGGGATCACGGCCGCTGTCATAGAGGTTCAGGGCACGCAGTTGGCTGCGGAGGCCGACGAGGACGGCCAGGCCCACCGGGCGCCACAGGGTCGGCCAGCCGACGGCCCGATCCACCACTTCGGCGGCGCGGGCGAGGTTTCGGGTGATCGGTCCTCGCCGGTCCGGTGACGGTTCGCGAGCTATTCCACTCGGCGCCATCAACAGCGCCAACCACACCCACCGGGGCACGCCAACCTCCGCTTCGCGTCGCGACGACATCCGAACACTCGGAATGTTCTGCGACCAGTATGTGGTCCGATCACGAACTCGGCATGAGTAATCGACTACTCGTTGCCGACGATGCGGCGCCGCGGGGAATGGGACACCACGGTGAGGTGGTCGATTCGGAGCGCAAATGAGGTAGTCGCCTACTCGCGTCGAGCGCGATCACGGCCGACAGGATGGTGACGTGCCCAGGTCGACCAATACCCGTCGCGCCTCTGGCAGAGAAAGGCGGCAGGTGTGATCGCACCGATCGACATCAAGGTGAACCTCGACGACCCATCCCGGGCCCTGTCCGCGCTGGGCCTCACATATCACCAGGGCCGGCATCGCGAGATCTGGTTCGCCGAGGTCCTACCGGTGAGCGCCGACTCGCCGTTTCCGCTGCTCAGCAACCACGTGATCATCCGCATCCGCAGCGGCGACGTCGATGACCTGACCGTGAAGCTACGGCCGTGCCGTCAGGGTCAGCTCGCCGAACCCTGGACCCACCCCTTCGACACCGACGCGGTGAGCTACCGCCTGGGCTGGGACTGGAGCGGAACCCACCGCGTGCTCGCGGCCTCGGCGGTCTGCGGACGGCCGCCGGGATCCCTCGCCGCCGAGATGGCCGTCGGAACGGACCCGTTGTCGGTGCTCGACCCTGCTCAGCGCCAATTCGTCGTCACCTGTACGCCCGTCGGGGTGCCCATCGACCATCTGCGGGCATTGGGCCCGATCTCGTCGACCACCTGGTCGGACATCACCATCGATCGGGTCGAGGTCGACATCGAACGGTGGACCGTCGGCGACGTCGATCTCCTCGAGTTGTGCGAACAGATCCATCCGCGGGACGGGGAGAGCCTCGCCATGTTCGAAGCCCGAGCCGCCGCGCGACAACAGGCGCTGGAGCACGCGATCCGCAGCCGCGGCCTTCACCTGGCCGATACCGAGGTGAAGACCGAGCGGGTGCTGGCCGGCCTCAGCGGTGCGTGACGCGTGTCCCGGCGCGTGTTCGGTCGGCCGTTCGATCAGCCTGCGCGCACCTTCTCCTGCATCGATGTGCGGGCCGGATTGCCCTGCTCGTCGACCTTGGGGTCCGGCTCGTCGCGCTTCTCGGTGACGCCCGACTTGATCCGCGCACCGATGTCGGGGTCGACCCGCGACCAGTACTCGAACGCCCGCGCCAAGACAGGTTCAGAGACCCCGTTGAGCAGATGCCCGACCACGTTGTCGACAAACCGCTCGCGGGCTGCGTCGTCGAACACCTCACGGACCATCGTTCCCGCCTGACCCCAGTCGTCGTCCTCCGGGTGGTCGACATATGCGCTCCGGACGATCTCGCCGTCGGCAGCCCACTGGGGTTCGGCCTGCCCCGCGTACACGGCGGCCGGGCCACCCTTGGAGTTCGGCGCGTACACCGGGTCGGTCACCGGATTGATCCGCATGTGGCCGTCCTTGGAGTAGCTGTGCACCTCGTTGTGCGGCGCGTTCACCGGGATCTGCTTGTAGTTCACACCCAGCCGCGCCCGATGGGCGTCCGCGTAGGAGAACACCCGTCCGAGCAGCATCCGGTCCGGGCTGAACCCGATGCCGGGGACCACGTTGTTGGGTTCGAACGCCGCCTGCTCGATCTGCGCATGATTGTCGGTCGGATTGGTGTGCAGGGTCATCTTCCCGACCTCATGCAGCGGATAGTCGCCGTGCGGCCACACCTTGGTCAGATCGAACGGATTGAACCGATAACCGACCGCGTCGTCATACGGCATGAGTTGCACCTTGAGCGTCCAGCTCGGGTGATTGCCGCCCGCGATCGACTCGAAGAGGTCGCGGGTGTGGAAATCGGTGTCGGCCGCCGCCATCTGATCGGCTTCGTGCTGCGTGAAGCACTCGATGCCCTGATCGGTGATGAAGTGGTACTTCACCCAATGTCTGACGCCCTGGGCATTGACCCAGAGATACGTGTGCGAGGTGTAGCCGTTCATGTGCCGCCACGTCTTCGGGATTCCGCGATCGCCCATCAGCCAGGTGACCTGGTGGGCACTCTCCGGTGAGAGGGTCCAGAAGTCCCACTGCATGTCGTGGTCACGAAGGTTGTTGTCGGCACGCCGTTTCTGCGAACGGATGAAGTGCTGGAACTTCATCGGGTCCTTGATGAAGAAGACCGGCGTGTTGTTGCCGACCATGTCGTAGATGCCCTCGTCGGTGTAGAACTTCAGGGCGAATCCACGGGGGTCGCGCCAGGTGTCCGGGCTGCCCCGTTCACCGGCCACGGTGGAGAAGCGCGCCATCATCTCCGTCTTTGCGCCCGGTTGGAACAACGCGGCACTGGTGAACTCCGAGACATCTGCGGTGGTCTCGAACGTGCCGAAGCCGCCACTACCCTTGGCATGTGGCTGCCGTTCCGGGATCCTCTCCCGGTTGAACTGTGCCATCTGCTCGATCAGATAGTGATCGTGCAAGACTATGGGACCGCCTGCCCCGACGGTGAGCGAATGCTCGTCGCTCCCGGCCGGCGCCCCCGAATCACGCGTTGTGTACACGGAATTTTTGTCGGACATGTCGCCTCCGAAAAGGTCGATCCGGTTGTGGGCTGTGGCACCCGAGCTGCTTCAGGTCCGGCGGTGAGTTTACGCCGGTCGGCCCTTCGGCGGAGCGCATATCCTTGCGATGTGCCTGTTGATGACACATAAGTGTTGGTGCACAGCGCTATTCACGAGGCGCGTGGCTGCAGGCACCCGAACGTCGGCCGGGCCCGGCCCGCGCCGACGGCATCGGATCGCGCAGACCGCCCGTACTGGGCAATCGCGGCCCGACGTGGCACGATCGCATACGTGACCAGCACGTCCTCTGATGCTCAGCGATTGCACGACCTCGCCCGACTCCGCCGGGTCCGCGATCGCATCGATCGGGAGTTTGCGCAGCCGTTGAACGTGGAATCGCTCGCACGCGGAGCGCATATGTCTGCGGGTCACCTCAGCCGAGAGTTCCGCCGGGTGTACGGCGAGTCCCCCTACTCGTACCTGATGACCCGGCGGATCGAACGAGCGATGGCGCTGCTGCGCCGCGGTGACCTCAGTGTCACCGAGATCTGCTTCGCGGTCGGATGTTCCTCGCTCGGAACCTTCAGCACGCGCTTCACCGAACTCGTGGGGATGTCGCCGAGCGCCTACAAGCGTCACGATGGCGACACCGTCGACGGCATACCGGCGTGCCTGGCAAAACAGGTCACGAGACCGGTCAGGAATCGAGAAGCGCAGGGGACCCGGTCGCGCCTACGGTGAAATCCATGAACATCACCATTCAGTACACCTTCCTGCCCCAGACCGATCCCGACGCGACGCTCGCGTTCTATCGGGACACACTCGGCTTCGAACTCCGTAAGGATGTCGGCTACGAGGGGATGCGGTGGCTCACCGTCGGGCCACCGCATCAGCCGGGTACGTCGATCGTTCTCCATCCGCCTGCCGCGGACCCGGGCATCACCGACGAGGAGCGCCAGACGATCCTGGAACTGATCGCCAAGGGCAGCTATGGCGCGGTCACGTTGGCCACCGACGATCTCGACGGACTGTTCGAGCGGCTCGAGGCCAGCGGCGCCGAGGTCATCCAGGAACCGACGCAGCAGCCATACGGTGTGCGTGACTGCGCATTCCGAGATCCATCCGGCAATCTGATCAGGATCGACGAGGTCAGCTGATCAGCGGTGACCCGATGTGCAGATTCCGCGAGGGACGCCTGACCGTCGACGAATTCAGGACAGTTGTCCCGACATACCCGACAAAGCGCTCCGGCATGGTTGGATCGACGCCGAACCCGTCTTCGGCAGATGCCCAGACCGCAGCGACCAGATGGAGGCACGATGAGCACGGCCACGAAGGCGAAGAACAGGTCGCCTGCTGAACACCTCGCCGACACCCACGACCTGATCCGGGTTCACGGGGCGCGTGAGAACAACCTCAAAGATGTCAGTCTCGACATCCCCAAGCGCAGGCTGACCGTGTTCACCGGGGTGTCCGGCTCGGGAAAGAGCTCGTTGGTGTTCAGCACGATCGCCGCCGAGTCGCAGCGGATGATCAACGAGACCTACAGCGCATTCGTGCAGGGCTTCATGCCGAACCTCGGCCGCCCCGACGTCGACGTCCTCGAGGGACTGACGACGGCGATCATCGTCGATCAGGAGCGGATGGGCGCCAATCCGCGCTCGACGGTCGGTACCGCCACCGACGCCAACGCGATGTTGCGCATTCTGTTCAGCCGGCTCGGCAAGCCCTACATCGGTTCGCCGCAGGCATTCTCGTTCAACGTGGCGTCCATCAGCGGTGCGGGCGCGGTGAGCATCGAGAAGGCCGGTCGCACGGTGAAGGAGCGCCGCAGCTTCTCGATCACCGGCGGCATGTGCCCGAGATGCGAGGGCCGCGGTGCGGTTTCGGACTTCGATCTGACGGCGCTCTACGACGAATCCAAGTCGCTCAACGAGGGAGCCCTCACCATCCCCGGCTACAGCATGGAGGGCTGGTACGGCCGAATCTACCGGGGCTGCGGATGGTTCGATCCGGACAAGCCGATCAAGAAGTTCACCAAGCGCGAACTCAATGACCTGCTCTACAAGGAGTCGACGAAGATCAAGGTCGAGGGGATCAACCTGACCTACCTCGGACTGATCCCGCAGATCCAGAAATCCTTCCTGTCCAAGGATCGTGAGGCGATGCAGCCCCACATCCGGGCCTTCGTCGATCGCGCGATCACGTTCACGACCTGTCCCGACTGCGACGGAACACGCCTCGCAGAGAGCGCACGCTCGTCGAAGATCAAGGGCAAGAACATCGCCGACCTCTGCGCGATGCAGATCAGCGACCTCGCCGACTGGGTTCGCGACCTCGACGAGCCATCGGTGGGACCGTTGCTGACAAGTCTGGGGGAGACCCTCGACTCGTTCGTCGACATCGGGCTCGGCTACCTGTCCCTCGAGCGTCCGGCAGGCACACTGTCCGGTGGGGAAGCGCAGCGCACCAAGCTGATCCGTCATCTCGGTTCGTCGCTCACCGACGTCACGTATGTGTTCGACGAGCCCACGATCGGCCTTCACCCGCATGACATCGACCGGATGAACGACCTGCTGCTACAGCTCCGGGACAAGGGCAACACGGTGCTGGTCGTCGAACACAAACCGGAGGCGATCACCATCGCCGATCACGTCGTCGACCTCGGCCCTCGGGCCGGACGGGACGGAGGTGAGGTGGTCTTCGAGGGCACCGTGGCCGAGCTCCGGAAGAGCAGCACCCTCACCGGCAAGCATCTCGACGACCGGGCCGCACTGAAGGACTCGGTGCGTACATCCACGGACGCACTGGAGATCCGTGGTGCGTCGACCCACAATCTGCGGGACGTGAATGTCGACATCCCCCTCGGCGTCCTCGTCGTCGTGACCGGCGTCGCCGGCTCGGGGAAGAGTTCCCTGATCGACGGCTCGGTGGCCAAACGCGACGACGTCGTGTCGATCGATCAGGCGGCGATCAAGGGCTCCCGGCGCAGCAACCCTGCCACCTACACCGGTCTGCTCGATCCGATCCGGAAAGCGTTCGCCAAGGCGAACGGTGTGAAACCTGCTCTGTTCAGCGCGAATTCAGAGGGTGCATGCCCCAACTGCAAGGGGGCAGGGGTCATCTACTCCGATCTCGCGATGATGGCAGGTGTCGCCACCGCGTGTGAGGTCTGCGAGGGCAAACGCTTCTCCGCGGAAGTGCTCGAGTACACCTTCGGCGGCCGTGACATCAGTGACGTCCTCACGATGTCGGTGGCCCAGGCCGAGGAGTTCTTCGGTTCCGGCGACGGGAAAATACCTGCGGCGCACAAGATCCTGGTCAGGTTGCGGGACGTGGGGCTCGGCTACCTCACCATCGGGCAGCCCCTCACCACGTTGTCCGGCGGAGAACGTCAGCGTCTGAAGCTCGCGTCACAGATGGGCGACAAAGGCGACGTCTATGTGCTCGACGAGCCGACCACCGGACTTCACCTCGCCGACGTCGAGCAGCTGCTGGAACTTCTCGACCGTCTGGTCGACGCCGGAAAATCCGTCATCGTGATCGAGCACCATCAGGCCGTCATGGCACATGCCGACTGGATCATCGACCTCGGTCCGGGCGCCGGTCACGACGGAGGCCGCGTGGTCTTCGAGGGGACACCGCGTGACCTGGTCGACGGTCGGTCCACACTCACCGCGCGCCATCTCGCCGACTATGTGGGAGCGCCTTCCTGATCCGACGCGCGGCACACGCGATTCCCGGGACATGGGATCGTCTGAGGTCCTGGACTCCGGTTGGAACAGATGCAAGAATCCGTTCCAAGAGTGCACGGGCAGCCCATCGTCCGTGTCGACGTCGATCAGACGAGGGAGTGGACGTCGGTGCAATCCGTGAAGAAGAGGTTCCAGGCCGGCCTCGGCACATTGTCCAAGGCATACCCGAGCACACCGAGAGCATTGGCCGAGCCGCCGGCCGGGTCGGATCTGAAGCCCGTGATGGGCGACGCAGGCATGCCGTTCCTGGGCAACACCCTGGAAGCGCTGGCCGATCCGCTCGGCAGTGCCATGGCGCGGTACGACCGGTTCGGCCCCGTCTCCTGGTCGGGCTCGCTGAACATGAACATCGTGACGCTGGTCGGGCCGGAGGCGATCGAATGCGCCTGGATGAACCGGCAGAAGGCCTTCTCGAGCGAAGACGGCTGGGAACCCATGATCGGCCCGTTCTTCCGCCGGGGCATCATGTTGATGGATTTCGACGAGCACATGCATCACCGCCGAATCCTGCAGCAGGCGTTCACGCGTCCGCGGCTCAACGGCTACCTCGACATCATGACGCCCCACATCGAGAAGACGCTGTCCAACTGGCAGGTCGGCACAGCCTTCCCGATGTACTCCCGCACCAAGGACCTGACCTTGTCGCTCGCCACCGAGGTCTTCGTCGGTGCGTCACTGACCGAGGTCGAGGCGCACCGACTCGAGAGTGCGTTCGAGGCGGCCGTCCGCGGCGGCCAGGCCCTCGTGCGTGCTGACGTACGGGACTGGACCTGGGCGCGCGGCCTGCGCGGGCGCGAGGACCTGCAGCACTACTTCCGATCGGAGATCGCCGCTCGGCGGGCCGGCGACGGCGATGATCTCTTCAGCGTCCTCTGCCACAGCGAGGACGAGGACGGTAACACCTTCAGCGACGAGGACGTCGTCAATCACATGATCTTCGTGATGATGGCCGCGCATGACACCAGCACCATCGCGTTGTCCATGCTCACGTACTTCCTCGGTCGGTATCCGCAGTGGCAGGACAGGCTCCGGGAGGAATCCCTCGCGTTGGGGAAGTCGACGCTCGACTACGACGACATCGATTCGTTGCCGAGCCTCGACCTCGCGTTCAAGGAGACGCTGAGAATCAACGCGCCGGTTGGCATGCTCTTCCGGAAGACCATCGCCGACACCGACATCCTCGGTCACTACGTACCCAAGGACACGCTCGTCGCCATCCACCCCTGGGCCTCGATGCTGCGCGAGGAGTGGTGGCCGAACCCAACGCACTGGGACCCCGACCGGTTCGCACCCGATCGTCGTGAGGACAAGGTGCACCGTTTCGCGTGGGCGCCGTTCGGCGGAGGCGCACACAAATGCATCGGCCTCTACTTCGGTGGGATGGAGGTCAAGTCGATCATGCACCAGATGCTGCAGCGTTTCGAATGGTCGGTTCCCGCCGACTATCGGCTCGACCTCACCTACGGCACCGGCCCGACGCCCGCCGACGGCCTGCCGATCGACATGCGACGTCGGGTGAGTCGCTGACCCACGCAGTCCACCCGGAGGATGCACGCATGGATTTCGCGCTGCCCGAATCATTGACCGACTACCTGGCCGAACTCGATGCGTTCATCGACGACGAGATAGTGCCCTTGGAACAGGCCGACGACAACGTCCGGTTCTTCGATCATCGACGCGAGCACTCGAGAACGGATTGGGACCGGGACGGACTCCCGAGCGCCGACTGGGAGGCGCTCCTCGGCGAAGTACGTCGGCGCGCCGACGCCGCGGGCCATTTTCGCTACCCGTTCCCCCCGGAGTTCGGCGGACGTGATGGCTCCAACCTGGCCATGGCGGTCATCCGGGAGCATCTCGCAGCCAAGGGGCTCGGCCTGCATTGCGACCTCCAGAACGAGCACAGCATCGTGGGTAACAACATCGGACTGCTGCTGATGCTGGAGTACGGCTCACCCGGGCAACGCGAGGAGTGGGTGGAAGACCTGGCGGCCGGACAGAAGTTCTTCGCCTTCGGTATCACCGAACCCGACCACGGCTCGGACGCCACGCACATGGAGACCACTGCGGTCCGCGACGGCGATACGTGGCTGATCAGCGGCGAGAAGACGTGGAACACCGGCATCCACGCCGCCCATCGGGACATCGTCTTCGCCCGGACGAGCGGCGATGCCGGTGACGCGCGCGGCATCACGGCGTTTCTGGTGGACCCGACGTCCGACGGATTCACGGTCGAGGAGTATCTGTGGACCTTCAACATGCCGACGGACCACGCCCACATCAGACTGCAGGACGTGCGGGTGCCGCACTCGGCCATCCTCGGCGAGGAGGGGCGCGGACTGCAGATCGTTCAGCATTTCTTCAACGAGAATCGGATTCGCCAGGCGGCCTCGAGTCTCGGTGCCGCACAATATTGCATCAACCGAGCCGTCGCGTACGCCAACGAGCGCTCGCCTTTCGGCCGGAAACTCTCCACCAATCAGGCGATCCAGTTCCCCCTCGTCGACCTGCACACCCGTGCCGCGATGCTGCGGGCGCTGGTTCGCGAAACGGCGTGGAAGATGGACACCGAGGGGCCCTTCGCGGCGTCACAGGAGGTCTCCATGTGCAACTACCAGGCCAACCGGTTGTGTTGCGATGCAGCCGACCAGGCCATGCAGACCTTCGGTGGGCGTGGGTACTCACGTCACGAACCCTTCGAACACATCTACCGCCATCACCGCCGGTATCGCATCACCGAGGGCGCCGACGAGATCCAGATGCGCCGGGTCGCCGGATACCTGTTCGGTTTCATGTCGGCGGGCGCGCCCAAAGGGGTCGGTCCGACTCAGGCCTGACCCGTCGAGGACGGGGTCTGCTCGCCCAGTTGTGAGCGCGCCCAGGCGATCGCGTGGTCGGCGACCGCCTCCCATCCCGGCTCGGCGCATGTCCAGTGCGAGCGACCCGGGAACTCGTGGTAGTCGGTCACGGCCGACGACTTCCGATAGTGGCGGGCGTTGGACTTGTTCACCGAGGGCGGCATGATGTGGTCGGCCCCGCCTGCGATGAACAGCAGCGGCGCGCGATCGTCCCGCGAATAGTCCACCGCGGTCTCGAGATGTCGCGGCGTCAGGTTCGCGAAGACCCCGTATCGCCACACCCATGCTCCGGGGGCGGGGATCGCATAGCGGTCGTAGGCCGCTCGCGACTCTTCGTCGCTCACGGTGTTGGTGAACGCGTACTGGAACTCCTCGTGCGTGAAACCCGCGGCCTTGTGGCGGCTGGATGGACGCTTGAGGAACGGGAACAACGACTTGAGCTGCGAGAGCGGGTTCACGAAAACGCCCTCGGTCGGCGCGGAGTCGATCACCACCGCAGCGGCACCGAGCCCTCGATCGACCAGGAGCTGGGTCATGGTGCCGCCGAACGAGTGTCCGATGAGGATCGGCGCCGTGGGTAGCGATTCGATGACTCCAGCCAGATGGTCGATCGTGTCGTCGACAGTGAGGGATGCGATCACCTCCGGGTTCTCCCGCAGCGCCTCGACCTCGATCTCGAAGCCGGGATAGGCCGGGGTCAGCACCCGCAGTCCCTTGTTCTCGTAATAGGTCACCCAGTGTTCCCAGCTCCGCGGTGTCATCCACAGACCGTGGATCAGGACAACTGTGTCGGGAGAGGACGATGAGGTCATAGTGTTCTCCGAAGATGTTCGCCGAGTGAGGGATTGGACGATCGCCGGCCACGCGACCGTCATGATATCGCCGTCCCGCCCCGGCAACCTGGCCGATCGTGCACAGTTCTGTGCCCTGCGGGAACGCGTGGCGATCGGTCGGCGCAACAGCAAGCGAACTCGGGCAGCGGCACTCACAATGAGACTGCGCGTCACTGCTCCGGCGTGTCCCGGTCCGGAGAGTCAGGTTCGCCCATCACGAAAGGTACTCAGGTCATGCCTTCCACCGTTCTTTCCGGTCGGTCGCAACGTGCGCTCCTCACCAGGGTCGCCGCCGCCGTGATCATCGTCCTCGGCATTCTCGGACTGTCGGCCGGCCCTGCGGGCGCGGCGCCCCCGCCGAAGCCGACGATCGTACTGGTGCACGGCGCATTCGCCGATGCCACCGGCTGGCGCGACGTCGCGGCGACGCTGAGGGGTCAGGGCTACCCCGTCCAGACCTTCGACAATCCGCTGCGTGGGCCCGCCCATGATTCGGCGCTCCTCGAGAAGCAACTCGCGGGCATCAAGGGGCCGGTCGTCCTGGTTGGGCACTCCTACGGTGGCGCGGTCATCACCAACACGCATGATCCCGACGTGGTTGCCAACGTGTACATCGCCGCATTCGCGCCCGCGCGAGGCGAGTTCGTCCAGGGACTGCTCAACCCGGTGACCTTCCCGGGCAGCCGATTGCTCCCGCCTGCACTGCAATTGAAGGTCGTCGACGATCCGACCGGTCCGGGTGGCAAGAACCTCGACGGTTACATCGCGCAGCCCTACTTCCGCGACATCTTCGCGCAGGACGTGAGTGTCGCGACGGCCGCGGACATGTTCGCCCATCAGAAGTCGGCCGCGCTCGTCGCGAACCTCGAACCGTCGGGCGATCCGTCGTGGCGCACCGTCCCCAGTTGGTACCTGGTGTCCCGGCAGGACCGTGTCATCCCGCCGGCGCTGCAACGATTCATGGCCTCCCGTGCCGCCAAGGGCCGCACCAGTGAGGTGGATGCGAGTCACGCCTCTCTGGTGTCACGTCCGGGCGCCGTGGCCGCCGTCGTACTCAAGGCGGCTCGCGCTTCGCAACGGTGAACACGATGAGCCTGCTCCGCGGTTCGATCGACGACTCGCGGAGCAGGCCCAGCCGAGAGGGATGGCCATGGTCGTCGTCTTCGATACCGCCGACATCGTTCCCGCCGAGCGGATGGATGCCACGATCGCGCAATTCCAACTGCAGTCATTTCCGGCCCGCGTCACCTTCGACCCCTGCGACGACATCACAGCGGTGATGGAGCTGTGGCGGTACGGCACCGTGAGTGTGTTCCGCGCACGAACAACCGGCCATCGCTTGTCGCGGACGTCGACGCATATTCGGCGAGGACCGACGGCCACACTCGCGATCGCGGTACAGGAGACGGGTGTCGGACATCTCGAACAACACGGCGCCGAGGAGAGTTTTCGTCCGGGCGACCTGATGGTGGTCGATCTCGACGCCCCATATGTCGCAGGCTGGGACGGCACCGGGGCCGCGCGCAGCATCCGGGTACCGATGCAGGATGCCGGAGTCCATCCCGGTGAGCTCCCAGAACTGATAAGACGTATCCGGGCGAGTCCTCTGCACGGAATCGTCGCGCGGCACATCTGGGAGCTCTGTGATACCGATTCCCCGGCGGATCGGCGGACACGAGGGCTGGTGGGAGCGGCAGGTTCGGCTCTGGTCCACGGATTGTTCGCGACCGTGCGCGATCCCGCGGATCAGATTCGATCGGATGCCTTGATGACGATGGTCGCGGATTTCGTCCGCAGTCATCTGACTGATCCCGGCCTGTCGGCCGGCATGATCGCGGATAATCTGGGGGTGTCGGTCACCGAGTTACGGCAACTCGCCACCTCCGAGCAGTTCGACCTCGACCGATGGATGCTGGCCGAGCGCCTCCGGCTGGCCCGGCACGTCATCGCCCGGCAAGGATGTCAGATGCGTGCCGACCAGTCCCGATCGCTGGGGTTCGCGGATCGGGCACATTTCGCCGAAGAGTTCTCCGCCGCATACGGGCTCTCGCCGCAGGAATGGTTACAGGTCACGGCCGACCGGCGCGGCGCGGACGACTGATCAGGAAACGATTCGGGGCAGCCATGACAGTTGTGTTCAGCACAGAGGGGCTTGCCCCGGCCGATCGCGTGGAAGCGACCTGCGTGGCCATGCAGGAACAATCTGTGCCCTCGACCGTCCGGCTGGAAAACGCGATCGGGGTGCGGTCTCACATGGACGTCTGGACGTACGGGGACGCCAGCATCTTTCGCGCCGAGATGACCGGATTCCGACTCATCCGCACCCAGAAGCAGATCGACTCCGGTCCGGGCGAGATGCTGGCGATCGCGATTCACGAAGGCTGTGTCGGGAAGCAGGAGCAATACGGGACCCAACGCTCGATGCGCCCCAACGAGTTGATGCTGATGGACCTCAACTCCCCGTACGACTATCGACTCAGCGGGGTCGGCGCTTCCCGATGCCTCCATGTCCCGATCGACGCCGTCGGATTGCCGTACGAGGTGGTGAAATCGGCGGCCCTCCGATTGCACGCCAGTCCCGTGGCGGCGATGATGGTCAACCACATCTCGCAGCTGACGGTGCAGGCCGAGGCATTGACCTCGAGCGTGGCGGCCCGATCGCTGGGGGAGGCGAGTATCGAGCTCGTCCGGACCCTGATCGCGTCCGCCTACGACATCGACTATGCACGGGGAGCGATGGCCGAGATGCTCCTGCCTCGCATCAGGTCCTATGTCAAACGGCATCTCGCCGATCCACAGCTCTGCCCGCAATCCATCGCGGCCGCACACGGGATCTCGCCACGACACCTCTTCAAGTTGTGCGCCTCTGCGGAATTCAGCCTCGAACAGTGGATCATCGCCGAGCGCCTCGCGCGGGCACGCGAGGACCTGGCCAGACCCGAATCACGATCGACCACGGTGTCGGCGATCGCGCACCGCTGGGGCTTCACCAACGATTCGCACTTCAGCCGACGATTTCGGATGATGTACGGCCTGTCGCCCCGTGCCTGGCGGCAGATGAGTTCGGTTGTCCCGGCTCCCGGTCCGGACGGGTAGCAGCAGACCGCAGCATGGCGCTCCTCCTCGACACCACCACCATCGATTCACACGCGGTCATCGCGGAGCTGCACAACGCTTTCCGGGTGGCCGGAACGGCTCCGGGGCTGACCGTCACCCCGTTGGTTCCGCACCATGCGTTCCGGGCGCGGGTCAGCGGCTGGACCATCGGCGAGGGCACATCGCTCATGCATGTCGAATCGGATCCGATCACCCTGTCGATCAGCAGTTCCCGACTGAGGACGGCAATGGCCGACCGCGTGGCGCTCGTCGCGGTCTCGCCCGGGTCGTGGAGCCACCGTCAACATGGCGTCGTCACGCACACAGACTCCCGGGAGTCCACGCTGTTGATGGTCGATCAAGCCGCCCCCTACGACTTCCGCCGAGCCGACCGTGGAGCGTCGACCATCGTCCACGTCGACACCAACCTGCTCGACCTTCCGCCGTCCGCGGTACGCCGGGCCATCCAGAGACTCCGGCCGTCCAGCCGCCTCTATCAGCTCTACCTGTCATTCCTGGGCGAGTTGCAGGAGGTCGCGGAGTCGAACCCGCAGGTGTTGTCCGAGCTGCATGCGACAACGACCCTCCTCACCCATGCACTGATCCTCGACGCCGCCGCCGACACCTCCGGCAGCGCCGGCGACGACACTCCCGACATCGTGCGCAGGGTCAAGGCGTACATCGAACGGAACATCACCGACCCCGAGCTCTCGGCGGGGTCCATCGCGATCGCCCACAACATCTCGGTCCGAGGACTGTACAAAGCCTGGCAGATGACGGATACAGGCCTGCAGGACTACATCATGGGCCTGCGTCTCGACCGGGCGCGCGACTCACTTCTCGACCAGCCACACCTGACGATCGCCGCGGTCGCCCGACACCACGGGTTCGCCGATCCCACACATTTCACGCACCGCTTCCGCGACAGGTTCCAGCTCAGCCCGCGGGACTGGCGACGGATCCACCGCTGAGCCGGCACGATCACGCGCCGGCGAACCCGGAATGGTCACGCACCGACGGCCCGACCGATGGGTTCCGGTGCGAGCGTTCGCACACCGCGACGGATCCGCCGGGTGTGCACCAGTCGGAGATGGGCGTCTCCGGAGGTCGCGAACAGCGCGACGTCGTCCGGAAGAGCCCTCGCGATCCGACGTACCTGGCCTGTCGGCCGATCGTCTCGCATTCCGACCACCACCTGCGCCGCCTCCAACTCTCGTGCGGCCCGGGAGAGGACTCTCACCGGATCGCCCTCTATCGCGACCGCGGTTTCCGGTTCCAATGAATGTGCGTGCAGCGCCTCGACGCCGCGTCGGAGTTGCTCGTCGATGGATGCCCGGTCCGAGAGCAGATACGCCTCGGATTTCAGGGCGTCGTGCATGAACGACGTCGATCGTGGCGGGCGGATCGGCGTGACCGCGCAGACCAACGATATTCGGACGTGTGCATCGGCCGCGCGCAGCACGGTCTCCAACGCACGGGTCGACACCGGGGAACCGGTGTAGCCGACGACGATCGGGCCGCGCACGGGCAGCCGGTCGATTGCCGTCGCAGTGCGCGCCTGGTGCGGGTGGAAGATCTCAGATATGGTCACGGCTCTCACCTCTTGTCGTCTCGGACCTGCTCTGACCTCTGCATTTGACGGTAGAGATCAGAGCCCGCGGGTTCGGCATGCCGCAGGCGGACCTGTCCTCCATCCGTGGGTGGAGCCGCAATTCCGCCCACAGACAGATGACTGCACGCTCCGGCGGCCTATCCTTTTGGTTGTGTCGGTGACGTCGATGGCCGCGGTTGTCCGCCGCCGGATCGAGATGGCGGGCGATGATTACCCGCCGCTCTACCCGGCCGTGACCCTCGCCGGCTCGGCCGGGTTGACCATCGGTGCCGTCGTGCAACGGCTGCCCCTGGAACCACCCTGGTGGGCGCTCCTCGGGGCCGCACTCGCCAGTTTGTCTCTGGTCGTGGATCTCTGGATTCCGAGCAAGGTGGCCTGTGCCGTCCTGGCCGCGGGAGCCGTGGCGCTGATGCTGATGGATCCGGTTCCGGTCGACGTGGCCCCACTGTTGCTCGCGCTCACGACCGCGATAGCGGCGGCGATGGAGTCACTGCGCCGCGGCCTGGCCGTCGCGGCGCTGTCGGTGGCGGTCGTCCTGACGGGAAGCCAGTCCGGGCATCTGCAATCTCCGGTGGTCTACGTCCTCGCGATCCTGTGCGGATGGCTCGTCGGCTACATGATTCTGTACCAGAAGCTGCTGTCCCAGAACGAATTACGTGATCAGCAGGCTCGATCTGAACGGGCCGCCAGCGAGGAGCGCCGCCGCATCGCCCGCGAGGTCCACGACGTCATCGCACACTCGCTGTCGATCACGATGTTGAATGTCACGGGCGCGCGGCGCGCACTCCAGGAGGGTGCACACGACGAGGCTCTCGAGGCACTCGAAGATGCCGAGCGCCTTGGTCGCCAGGCCATGACCGAGATCCGTTACATCGTGAAAGTCCTGGGTTCGTCTGATGATTCGGCGGCACCGACGCCCGGTGCCCGCGACATCGATCGCCTGGTCGACGATTACCGAAAGGCAGGCGTCGCAGTGAGCTTCGATGTGGACGTCGACCTCGAGACGATTCCGGCTCCCCTCGGGGCGGCACTCTATCGAATCACCCAGGAGTCCCTGACCAACGTGGTGAAGCATTCACGCAACCCCACCGCGACAGTCACCCTGACCGCGGATTCCGACCTCGTCCTGTGCGTCCGCAACCCGTGTCCTCCGGTGACGGGCCGTCCATCAACGGACGGTTCGGGGATCGACGGGATGAAACAGCGGGCGCAGTTGCTCGGCGGGTTCGTCGAAGCCGGTGGCCAGCAGAGCTCATGGGTGGTCCGGGCGGCCTTTCCCGGCAACGCCGACGCCGTTCGGCGGGCGGGCTGATGACGTCGACGCGATCGGTTCCGGTGAGCCCGTTCGGTATCCGCGTGCTGCTCGTCGACGACCAGGAGCTCGTGCGGACCGGGCTACGTCGGATTCTGCGCGCCCGGGACGGATTCGACATCGTCGGCGAGTGCGGCGATGGCGACGAGGTTGTCGAGAAGGTCGCCTCGTGCGCGCCGGACATCATCCTGATGGATCTGCGAATGCGCCACATCGACGGCATCACCGCCACCGCCACCGTGCGGACGCTACGTGACCCTCCGCCCGTGCTCGTGCTGACCACTTTCGACGACGACCAGCTGCTGTCGGGCGCCCTGCGCGCGGGCGCGGCCGGATTCATCCTGAAGGATTCGCCTGCCGAAGCGTTGATCTGGGCCGTACGGGCGGTGGTCCGCGACGGAGCATTTCTCGACCCGGCAGTCACCGAGCGGGTACTCCGCGGATTCCGCCGCGCGACACCCGAACCGCGTGAACCCGCCGGCAGCGGACTGACCGAACGCGAACTCGATGTCCTGCGCCTGATGGCGCGTGGACTCACCAACGCCGAGATCGGCTCCAGTCTGTTCATCTCCGAGGTGACCGTCAAGAGCCACGTGAATCACATCTTCACCAAACTCGACCTGCGGGACCGGGCGGCGGCGATCATCTACGCCTTCGAGAACTCGCTCGTGACGCCCTTCGGCAACCAGGGAAGTTCGTCAGGCAGAGCTTGACAGATTGTCGGCCTCAGTGTCAGGCTCAACCTGACAAGGAGGCGCCATGACGCTCATCGAACGGGCATACACCGTCGCGGTCGACGACGCAGCACGGCAGGTGGTGACCGCAGCCGCGACCGAGGCGGGCCGCCATGCCGACGAGATCATCGGCACGGGTCCGCTACCGGGGACCGACGAGTGGGAGGCCGAGCAGGGGACGGCCGTTCCCCGCCAGCGCGTCCTCGCGTGGCACCTGGTGAGTCTTCGGATTCAGCTCGGCGCCGGTCTGGACGGACTCGAGACGGTGCTCGTGTTGCGGACCCAGGGCGCGACGTGGGCGACGATCGGGCGGGCCGCCGGGATGACACGTCAGGCTGCCCATGAGCGATGGGGGACCCGGATACGAGCGGTGCTCGATCCGGCGGGCGACGGCCTTCCGGACATCGTGCCCGACGACGATCCGCGATGACCGGCCGCCGATGCGGTCACCGTCGCCGATCTCGTCGAGTGGCCGGCACCGCCGGGCGCCCGGCGAGCACAGACGTCGAGTGTTCGTCTGTCCTGACGATTGGCAAGTCGTCGTCGGTTCGCTAGCGTGAATCATGGCCAGAGAGCTGGTAGAAGGCATGACCTTCACGACCCCCGACGTGATAGTCGTCGACGGTCGGCTCTTGGCAGACTTCGCCGAAGTCCTCGGCTCGCAGTCGGACGACTTCGGTTTGCCGGTCGTGTTCCGCGTCACGACCGAGTTGGCCCATCAGGCAATGGATTCCGGGACGGTGCCAAGCGACGGCATCGTCCACACATCGGAATCGCTGCATCTGCGCCGCGAACCCCGGCTCGGCGACCACCTGAGCGGGTTGTTGACAGTGGAGCGGATCCATCGACGTGGGGGCGCGACCCAGCTCCTGGTCCGCAGCGACATCGTGGCCGACGGTGACACGTCGCCGATCGCGGTGACGACGTCCACTCTCACCTTCAGGAGCTAGGTGGCGAGCGACGATGCCCGAGGTCCCCACGCCCGTCGAACCGGTTGATCCCGGCCGACAGCTCTGGGTCGCGACCGAGGAGATCACCATGGACCGCGTCCGACGCTATGCACAAGTGTCCGGAGACACCAATGCCATTCACCTCGACGCCGTCGCCGCCGCCGAGGCAGGGTTGTCCGCGCCGGTGGCCCACGGCCTGCTCATCCTGGGAATCGTGGTCCGCCATGCCGACGATTGGGTACGCGGCCGCGGCGGTCGGATCACCGGCTGTGACACGCGATTCGTGCGTCCGGTGTATCTCGTCGACCACTCGGTCACGCTCTTCGTGACCGCACACCTCGTCGGGGCGGGCCACATCGCCGCCACCGCGTCGGTCCTCGCCGACGACGGATCGACCCACCGGGCCATTCTCCGCCCGGTCCGGATCTCGTACTCGGATGGTCGCCCGGACGACGCACGAGCGTACGGTCACACCCGCCGCTGATCGCAGGCCAGGGCCGACCGGCTCCAGAAGGCGATGATCGCCGACGCCGTCGCGCCCGGTTGTTCGAGAGCCGGTATCACGCGCGCGTCGTGCACCGTGACCTCATGAGCGTCAGGCATTCTCGATGCCATCGCACGCGCCTCGCCCGGCGTCCACTCGCCCCTGTCGTCGGTACTCACGAACAGTGTCGGGCATGCGGTGCGCAAGGCTGCCCATTCGAGATCGGTGCGATTGAGGATTCCTGTGCGGATCGCCGCGATCATCGAACGACCAGATGTGCGTAACGAGTCGTTCAGGAGTCCGAGAGCTTCGGCATCGTGGGCACGGGTGGCGTCGGTGAAGACCGCTGTCTCGATCGCTGTGCGGACGGGCCCCCGTGGGCCGATGACGCGGTAGAGCGGCAACAACATCCCGACCTGGCGGCGCAGAGCGGCATCGATCGGAAACGTCGGCGCACTGATCGCGACGAGGCTGCGGACCATCGAGGGCTGCGTGGCCGCCAGGTGAAGACCGACGTGACCACCCCAGGCGCAGCCGACCCAGTCGACACCGGACTGGTCGACGTCTGCTTCCTGGTCCAATCCGGCGCACAGGTCTGTCACGAGCTCGGCGGCAGCACCGGCACAGGCAGCGATGTCGACGGCGCGATCGAGACGGTCGCTGCGCCCGGACGACGGCCCGTCGACGATGACCAGCGTTCGATGTTCGGCGAGCGCAGGCACCACCCGCTGCCACGATCGCGCATCGACGAACATGCTGTGCCACAGAACGGTCACCGGGCCTTCGCCGACGATGGTGGCATGCAGCTTGCCGAGATCGGTGTTCACAGTGTGCTCACGCATCAGGTCTCCTCGGTGGGGTTCTGATTGACATTACACCGCGTAAACTCAATTCTGTCTAGACTGAATCCGTGGCACGCACCTACAGTTCCGAACTCCGCGCGCGACGCGCGCAGCAGAACCGAGAGCGGGTACTCGCGGTCGCCACCGAGATGTTCTGCAGCCGCGGGTGGGTTTCCACCACGGTGGCCGACGTCGCGACCGACGCGGGCGTCACACGGCAGACGGTCTATCAGCAGTTCCCCAACAAGCTGGCGCTGCTCGATGCATGCATCGATCACGCGCTGTCCGCGGGGGAGGGGATCCCGGTCCGCGAACTCGCCGAGTACCGGGCGATGGGGAACGGATCGCCCGAGGAGCGCCTCGCCGCGGGTGCACGGTGGCTGTGTGCCGCACACATCAGGTCGGCGGCCATTCAGAACGTGCTGGATGAAGCTGCGGTCACCGATCCCGCTGCCGCGCAGCGCCTCGGGGTGCGTGAGGCCAATCGATGGGACGAGGTTCAATGGGCGCTGACCGTGATCACCGGCGCTCGACCCACCGACGCGATCGTCGACGCGGTCTGGTTGCTGGCGGCCCGACGCAATTGGCTCCGGCTGATCGACGAACGCGGCTGGACGCCCGGCGAATGGACCGATTGGTTCATCGGCCACGCCGGCGTCGACGTGTCCGGCGGCGGGTCTCCGGCCCCCGGTGTCTCGTCGACTCAGTAGCCTCCCACGATCGACGCCGCCGAATCCAGATCGGCACGTAATGCGAACGGCGCCAGCATTGTCAATACCAGGGTCGACGCGGACAGGATCAGCGGGACAGTGAGGTACGCGCGAGCTCGCACTTCGGTGCGGCCATCCGGTAGCGCAGAGACCGCAAGGCTCAGGCTCGCGTCGACGAACCACCATCGACCGATCTCGCGCCAGCGCAGCGGGGCCACGCACTCGATGACCTCGAGACGAGGCCGTACCCACGGTACGAGGGTGATGTCCCTCCATGACGTACCGGTGCCTCCGGCACGGTCGCCCACCGGTGCCAAATCCTCGATCCGGCGCAGACTCGATTGCCAGTGCGGACGGTTCTCCGGATCGACCAGATAATCGAATGTCGTCGTCGGAGGCGCCCCGAAAGGCACTGTCACATCTGCTATCAACACGCGGCGGGTCGGCGACATCTCGGCTCCTGATCGATGACGCCAGTGTAGCCAGGCGGGTCGACGAGCGCGGTGTGCTCGATCGCGTCACGCCGCGGACCGCCCATGACAGGATCGAGGCATGTCGCGTGTGGCCACCGGAGAATCCGTCATCGCGCGTGCCGTACGCATCGTGGAGGCCTTCGGCCTCGACGACCCCTCACTCACGATCGGCGAGATCGCACGACGGGCGGGGTTGCACGTGGCGACGGCATCACGCATGGTCGAGGAACTGGTACAGGCGGGCTGGCTCGAGCGTTCCGGTCGCGAGGTCCGAATCGGGATACGGTTGTGGGAGTTGTCGACTCGCGCATCGCCCGTGATGGGACTACGCGCCGCCGCACTGCCGTTCATGGAGGATCTGCACCAGGTCATCGGGAACGACACACAGTTGGCGGTTCTCGACGGAACCGAGGTGTTGTTCCTGGAACGCCTGTGGTCACCAGGGCCGGTCGTCAACTACTCCCGAATCGCCGGCCGGTTGCCGGTACACGCGTCATCGTCGGGCCTCGTCCTGCTCGCACACGCCGCACATGATGTCCAGCAGTCGGTGATGGACGCCCCGATGAAGGGGTATACCGACCAGACGATCCAGACGGGTGCCGAGCTGCGCGCGATGCTCGCCCACATCCGCCGCGAGGGTTACGCGCTCTGTGCGGGGCACATCTATCCGGACACCACCGGCATCGCCGCGCCGATACGTGACGGACGGGGAACGGTGGTCGCGGCCCTCGGGATCATCGCACCCAACGACACCGCTGCCTACAGCAAGATTCCCGCAGTCCAGGCCGCAGCACGCGGGATATCGAGGGTGATGACCCACGTTCGCGGACCGCGTCAGTGATCCACGACACGAATCTTCTCTCAATCATTGAGAAGCCACTGGGCCAGGCGTAGCCCGCAGCGCGACCCTTGATCCACGTTTCACACGAGGAGAGTGGACATGGTTCAGGAGGCACACCCGGCACACGTCTTGCGGGTCCGCACCAAAGAAGTCGTGGCAGACGGCGTCGTCGTCCTCACCCTCGAGCATCCGGACGGACGACGACTTCCGGACTGGACGCCGGGTGCACATATCGACGTGATGTTGCCGGGCGGTCTCACCCGCCAGTACTCGCTCTGCGGCGACCGTTGGGACGCGCACACGTATCGAGTCGCGATCCGACGCGACAGGGGCGGCTCAGGGGGTTCGGCGTACATCCACGACTCGCTGCAGGTGGGCGAGCACGTCCAGATCGGCGGACCACGCAACAACTTCGCGATGGCACCCGCATCGAGCTATCTGTTCGTCGCGGGCGGGATCGGTATCACACCGATCGTCCCGATGATCGTGCAAGCCGAGATGGTCGGTGCGGCATGGCATCTGCTCTATCTGGGGCGTAGCCGTTCAGCGATGCCATTCCTCGACGCCCTCGCCGCGCACCCTGAACACGTCACCGTGTCCGCGCGTGACGAGGGCGCCCGGCTCGACGTGACCGGCCAACTGGGCACCCTGGAACCCGACACGCAGGTCTACGCATGCGGACCACGGACCCTGCTGGATGACCTGACGGCCTCGACATCTCACTGGCCGCCCGGACGGCTACGCGTCGAACGCTTCTCCGCGTCGCCGGTGACACCTGCGCGTACGGCGCCGTTCGAACTACATCTCGCGCGCTCCCGACGCACAGTGACGGTCCGGCCGGAGCGCAGCGTCCTCGACGCCCTGTCCGATGTCGGGATCACCGTCCTCTCGTCGTGCCGGGAGGGGCTGTGTGGCACATGCGAAACCACTGTGCTCGCCGGCGAACCCGACCATCGCGATTGCCTCCTCGACGACGACGAGCGTGCGGTCGGTGACTGCATGTTCGTCTGCGTGTCCCGCTCGCGTTCCGATCGCCTGGTCCTCGACCTGTGATCCCCATCCAAGGAGACGAATCATGACAGCCCCGAGCTCGCCGCGCACCGCGATCGCCGCGTCGGACCTCGACCCGTTCGCGCTCGATGTGCTCGCCGACCCGCTGCCGGGTCAACAGGAGTTACGCGACATCGGACCGGTTGTCGTCCTCGAGAGGTACGGCATCTACGGAATGGCCCGCTACGAGCAGGTGCATGCCGCCCTGACAGACTGGCAGTCCTTCCAGTCGTCGGCCGGGGTGGGACTGAGCAACTTCCGTCACGAGAAGCCGTGGCGCCCGCCCAGCGTGCTCCTCGAGGCCGACCCTCCGCATCACGATGCCCCGCGGTCGGTACTGAGCAAGATCCTCGGACCGCGCGCGTTGCGTCGATTACGTGATGAATGGATGGCCGACGCCGACGACCTCGTCGCGTCGGTCCTGTCCCGCTCGACCGAGTTCGACGCGGCAATCGAACTCGCCCAGGCCTTTCCGCTGCGCGTCTTCCCGGATGCGGTGGGGATCTCGAGGACCGGTCGGGAGAATCTGCTCCCGTACGGCAACCACGCGTTCAACGCCTTCGGCCCGTCGAACAGCCTGGTGGCCGACGGCGCGCCCCACGTCGCCGGCCTGTCCGCGTGGGTGGGCACCCAGTGCACGCGGGAGGCGCTGACCGACAACGGCTTCGGAGCACAGATCTGGGCGGCGAGCGACCGTGGCGACATCACCGCCGAGCAGGCCCCGCTGGTGGTGCGGTCGCTGCTGACCGCGGGCGTGGACACCACCGTCAACGGTCTGGCTGCAGTCCTCTATGCGTTCGCCACCAACCCGGCGCAATGGCAGCGACTTCGCTCCGATCCGGCGTCGATGCGCAACGCCTTCGACGAGGCCGTGCGCTGGGAGTCCCCGGTGCAGACGTTCTTCCGTACCACGACGCGTGCCGTTGACTTCGCAGGCGTGACGATCCCGGACGGGTCGAAGATCCTGATGTTCCTCGGGGCCGCGAACCGTGATCCGCGACGTTGGGAACATCCCGATTCGTTCGATCTCGATCGCGATCCATCCGGTCACGTCGGATACGGAATGGGGCTCCACCAGTGCGTCGGCCAGCACGTTGCACGCCTGGAGTCCGAGGCCCTCCTCACGGCGCTGGTCCGCCGGGTCGAGAGCATCGAGCTCGCCGGGCCTACTCGTCGTCACCTCAACAACACGTTGAGGTCGTGGGCGTCGTTGCCGATCCGAGTCCGGCAGGCACGCTGAGCGCAGGTAGGGACGGCCCCGCCAGACCCCAAGACTAGAACGTGTTCTAGCCTTGGGGCGTGACGATGACAGGGAAATCTGTACTCATAACCGGTGGCGGCAGCGGAATCGGCGAGGGCATCGCCACCGTTCTCGTCGGCCTTGGCGCCAAGGTGACGATCGTCGGCCGGACCGCCGACCGTCTGACAGCGGTGCAGGAACGGCTCAACCTGGATGCACCGGCGGGCGCAGGTGCGCACGCGCACGCCGCCGACGTCACCGATGAGGATCAGGTCGTCGCCGCGGTGGCCGCGGCGACCCGGTTCGGCGGCGGCCTCGACGGCGTGGTGGCGTGCGCAGGCGGCAGCGAGACGATCGGTCCGCTGACGCAGATGGACAGCGAGGCCTGGAAACGTACCGTCGATCTCAACGTCAACGGGACCATGTTCACGCTCAAGCACTCGGCACGCGAGCTGGTGCGGGCCGGTGGGGGATCGTTTGTCGCGATCTCCTCGATCGCGGCCAGCAACACGCACCGCTGGTTCGGTGCCTACGGCGTGACCAAATCGGCGGTCGATCACATGGTCGCGCTCGCGGCAGACGAACTCGGGCCGAGCCGGGTGCGGGTCAACGGCATCCGGCCAGGCCTGATCCGGACGGATCTGGTGACCGCGGTGCTGGATGATCCGCAGCTGACCGAGGACTATCGAGCATCCACTCCGATACCCCGGATCGGCGAGGTCCAGGACATCGGCCACCTTGCAGCTTTCCTGTTGGGCGAGGGTTCCACGTGGATCACCGGCCAGGTGATCAACGTCGACGGCGGCCAGATGCTACGTCGCGGACCGGATTTCAGCTCCATGCTCGAGCCGCTGTTCGGGGCCGACGGACTCCGGGGTGTCGTCGCGACCGACGAGAGCCCGGCAGCATCGCACGGGTGACCGGCGCAGGCTCAGGATGGTGGGTGCTTCGTCCCCTGTAGTGGTCCACCGGCGCTTCGCCAGTCGATGAGTCCTTTGGTCATGTTCTTTGCCTCGAAGCCCAACTCGATCAACATGTTCGCGGCGCCGGCCGACCGGAGTCCGCCTGTGCAGAAGGTGATCAGGAGTCGGTCGTCGGGCAATTCCAGGCATCGATCGGTCAGTTCTTCGAGCGGAATGTGGACAGACCCGGGGATGTGGTTGCGGTTCCACTCGAAATGACGGCGCACGTCGACGATCAGTGCGCCGTCTGCCACCAAACCGATCGCGTCCGCCGCGGTGACGGCCGGGGCGTGTCGCACGTAGTGACGAATACCCATGGGTGGAAACCTCTTCCGCGCCTCAGTCGCCGTTGATCGGACGCCGTCGCACGACGGCAGCTTCAGTTAGTCTGAAGGTGGCGATCAAGGATTGTCAAGGTGACCGATTCCGACGCTGTCCACGTGCACGCTCGGCGGAGCAGTCGCGCGGTCATAGCAGCCGGCCGCGGCGTGTAGGGGAACGCGGCCTTCGCGGTGCTCGCTGTTGCGGATCCCGAGGGCCGATACGACACCGCCGGCGATGAACAGCACGGCCGTGATGAGAACGGTGCGGTGAAACCCGGCGGTGTCGAGTACTCCGCCCACGATGATGCCGGTGCACGCGACGGCCACCAGCCCGGAAACGCGCGAGATGGCGTTGTTGATCGCCGAACCGATCCCACTCTGCTCCCGATTGACGGCGGCGAGGACCGCGGACGTCAACGGCGTCACGGTCACCGACAGCCCGAGACCGAAGAGTACGAGCCCTGGCAACATCTGCCACCAGAAATTGAAATCGTCGTCGGTGGTGAGCATCAGCAGGTAGCCGCACCCGGCGAGGATCGGACCGGACGCCATGAAGAAGCGGGGACCGTATCGTGCCGAGAGAGCGCCGACGGGGCGGGCGATGAAGAACGACAGCACCGGGACGGGCAATGTCGCGAGTCCCGCTGCGAGCGCCGAGAACCCGGCGACCTCCTGCAGGAAGAGCGCGGTGATCAGTGAACCCATCGACAGGCCTGCGTACATGAAGGTCGTTGCGAGGTTGCCGACTCCGAAGTTGCGCACCCGGAACATCCGGAGCGGGATCATCGGATGGTCCGTGTGCATTTCCCGCCAGCCGAGGCCTGCCAGACACAGCACACCGACGACGAGCGACACCGCCACAGCGGGATTCGACAATCCCAGACGTTGCTCCTCGATCAGCGCATACACGGTCCCGGCGAGACCGGCCGCTGTCAGCACCGCCCCTGGCACGTCGATCTTGGTGCGTACCGATGGCCGCGGTGCTTCGGTGAGCCGTGTCGACAGCACCAAGGTGACGACCACGGGGAGAATGTTCACGGCAAAGATCCAGCGCCAGTTCAACGCGTCGACGAGGACGCCACCGAGCAGCGGTCCGACCACGAACGCGGTGCCCGTCCATGCGGTCCAGGTCCCGATCGCCTTGGGCTGGTCGTCGGGGGAGAAGGCCGAATTGATCAGGGCCAGCGAGCTGGGAACCAGCAGTGCCGCGCCTGCGCCTTGAACGCCACGGCCGATGATCAGGATCAGGTCGGTCGGAGCAAGCGCACACACCACCGACGCCACGCCGAAGATCACCAATCCGGCTCGTAGAACAGGTAACCGGCCGAACGCGTCGGAGATGGACCCGGCGACCAGGATCAGGGCGCCCAGAGACAGCAGGTACGCGTCCACGACCCATTGCTGTGTGGCCAGACCGCCGCCGAGATCGCCCGAGATCGCCGGTAGCGCCAGATTGACCACGGATCCGTCGAGAAACGCGACGAAGGACGCGAGAATCGCCACGGCCACAACCGGTCCCATGGAAGTCCGAGCTGTCGGCCCGCCGGCGTCGGTCATGTCAGTGCGTCTGTTCCGCGTCGGGGTCGGGGGCGACGTAGCGGCCGGCCAGTTCACGCAGCGCACGGAACACGCGTCTCGACGACTCCGCCCATGGCATGAGGATGGGGAACACGTGGAACATCCCACGCTCCTCCATCGCATGCACCCTCACCCCGGCGGCCTGCAAGCCCTCGGCGAACTCACGAATCCCGTCCCGGAACATCTCGTCGGCACCCCAGCAGACGAACGTCGGGGGAAACCACTCGGGATCGGGTGCCGCGTGCACCGCTGAGACACGTTCGTCGTTCGGCTGGACGCCATGGAGGTACGGCGTCACCGGAACGTTCCACGGAAGGATGTCGAATTGAGCGTTCTCGGTGATCGACGGATGGTCCAGATCGAGATCGACCTCCGGCGAGAAGAGCGTCAGCGCTGCAGGCCTGGGCTTGGACTGGTTGTGCAAGTAGGACACCAACGACGTCGCCAGTCCGCCGCCTCCCGAGTCGCCCGCGATGACGAGGTGCTCTGGGTCGACTCCGCGGTCGAGCAGGCCCTGGTAGACATCCGCGGCGTCGAGCACCCCCGCGGGGAACGGGAATTCCGGCGCCATCCGATAGTCGGCGATGAAGACCTCGTATCCCGTGATCCCGACGAGAGACGCAGCGAATGCGGAATACATGATCGGCGAGGTGCCGATGTAGCCACCACCGTGCAGGTAGAGGATGGTGGCGCCGATCGTCTCCTTGTCGTCGGTGTCATCGACGAATGCGTCCGAGCTTGCCTTCGCACGACACCAGATCCCCGGCACGCCACTGATCGTGTCGTCGGTGATCTCCACGCCGTCGATGACGCCGACGAAGGGTGGGATCACCGCCAGGCAGATGTCGTCGAGGATCTTCTCCATCGACCGGAACTCCTCGATGGGCAGCCCCATCGAGTAGCCCATGAACGACCTCACGACCTGGCGCGTGACCGACTGGCCCACATTGTCGAGCAACCCGCCCGGGCCGTGCCAGGGTCGCCGGAACGGCACCCGCGCCAGCCCGTTGAGCATGCTCTCGGCGAGTCCCATCACGGTCAGAGCGGTCACCGGTCCTGACGCCGTCTGCACTTCCGGACGATCAGCCATCACCATGACGCCCATGCTAGTGGCCGCATCTGGTCGACTGCCGTGGACGACATGCCGGACGGGCTTGATAGGCAAGTGGCGACTTGCCTATAGTGACGGGCATGGCCGACGTGTTCCGAGCCCTCGACGACGAGACCAGACGTCTCATCCTCGATGAACTCGCCGCGAGCGACGGCCAGACGCTGTTCGAGATCTGCGCCGTGATGACGACGCGACACGCGCGCGGGCTCACCCGGCAGGCGATCTCGCAACATCTCGCGGTTCTGGAGTCCGCGGGGCTGGTCGCCACCGAGCGACGCGGACGATCCAAGTTCCACTACTTCACCCCGGAGCCACTCGCGCAGATCACGCATCGGTGGCCCACCACAGAAGGGCATGAACGATGAGAATCAATCTGACCAGTGTGTTCGTCGATGACCAGCGAGCGGCTCTCGCGTTCTACACCGACGTGCTCGGCTTCACGAAGCACCACGACATCCCGCTGGGCGGCGACAACTCGTGGCTCACCGTGGTCTCGCCCGAGTCCCCGGACGGGCCCGAGTTGCTGTTGGAACCGTGCGGTCACCCCGCCGTGCAGCCTTATCGGAATGCATTGGTGGAGGACGGAATCCCGCTCGTCCAGTTCGCCGTCGACGATGTCGAGGCCGAACATGCACGACTCACCGCCGCGGGAGTGGTGTTCACGCAGCCGCCGACGGACATCGGCACCGCCGTCATCGCCGTCTTCGACGACACCTGCGGGAACCTGGTCCAGTTGGTGGCGGAGAAGGCCGGCGCAGACAATCCGTGACCGAGGCGCCACAACGAGCCCTGACCCACTGAATGGCGACGATCACCGCACCGCGCGGGACCGTCGCCGATCACACGGTGCAGGGGTGGGTCGCACTTCCGACCTGCGCAGATTCCGCACCGCACCCGTCCACCACCCCGCAGCATCAGCGACGACCATCAAACGTGGCACACTACCTCGGGTCCACCAGTCCCTGTGAACCCGTGAGGCGGCGATGGAGAGTGCTGAGCAGCCGACAGTGGCTGACGCGTGGGATGCCAATCGACGGATCCAGAGGTCCGCAGCTGTCCGACTCTTCGCGGCGAACAACTCGGCTCTCTACGTGACGTTGATGGAGCGTCACCTGGACTTCGGTACGAGGTTGTCCGAGACCGATCTGGCCGTGCGACTCGAACGCGACATCGCCACGCTCGGTGTCACCGACCAACCGAGCGGTCTCGAGCTGGTCAAATTGTGGGCCAGGCAGGGGTGGCTGCACCGGGTCACCGATGCGAGTGCCCGGACAGCCCAGAATCTCTGTTATCTGACCTCGGAGGCACGCTCGGTCATCGATTACGTCCGGCGTCTGAGGCGCGAGGACAGTGTCGCTACCGGCGGCTCGATCAACGGCATCGCAGCCGGACTGCATCGCGTCGCCGGACAGGTCACGAACGATCCACGTCAGATTCGTGAGGAGATCGAGTATCAGATCTCCGAACTCGACGCCGAACTCGCCGACCTCGATGCGGGACGACGTCCGGAACCGGACCTCCGTGTCGCCGAGGACGAGGCGCGGGCGATCGCGTACCAGATGGAACAGATCATCTCCGACATCGGCCAGTACGGCAGCATGCTGGATCGGATCACGACCGCGCTGCTCGACGATCCGCACGACTCGGATCTGGCGTACCGGGATCGTCAACGACAGATGTTCGACGACTACGAGGCTCTGCTCGAATCGTCCCAGAGTGCCTCCTATCACGCCTTCACCCACATGATCCAGGACCCGCAGCAACGGTCCCGGCTCGTCGCCGACATCACCACGGTGACAAGGCAACTCCCCGGCATCGACCATGGACTCCGATCGGTGATGGACGACTTCTTCGTCCTCGTCACCCAGCAGATGGCAGAGGTCGGCCGTACTCGTCAGCGCTGCGCGCGACGCATCCGCCGATTCGTCGCCTCGGGAACACTCGAGCAGAGCCGGGGGATCGCGCGACAACTCAACGACGCACTGGCAACGGCGAACGATCTGTTGAAGACCTCTCTGGCAGACCGCCGGATCGGTTACGAATTGCCCTTGGCGACACCATCGGTCACGTCGGCAGGTCGTCTGGCGTTCGAGATCCGCGACCCGGCCCCGCCGGCGCCTGCCCTGCCTGCGACCGGCACAGGCGATCTCACCACGTTCGCGTCACTGTCCGGTCAGGTCGACACCGTCGAACTCACCGAAGTCGTGAACGCGGCTGTCGACGACGGCCCCATCTCCCTGTCGGATGTGATCGCGCGGGTCGACGAGCCCTACCTCGCCCACGTCATCGTGTTGTGGTCATGGGCCCTCAAACAGTCCGGCACCGCTGAGCCGGAATCGGTCTTCGTCCGATTCCGGTCCCTCGAAGGGGAGGACCGCATCATCGAGGTCCCGGCCCTGATGTTCACCGAACCGATTCCGACCGCGGAGGTCGACGCACTATGACCAGCAACCTCGACGTCACGGACGGGCAGAGCGGCGGGGGAGTGCCCGACGAGTTCGCCGGCTACGACGATCTCCCGGCGGTGCAGCGCGCCGGCCGCGACGACAGCGCCGGGGCCCCGCGCTTCGATGGCGACGTCAGTGCGCTGCCCGACCGTGCCTGCTGGGCCCTCCAGAATCTCCTGACCCGCCGCTTCGTCGGTGGCGATCGTCAGCCGCAGCTGTGGGCCTGGGTCGCCGAGTACCAGGACCAACTCCGGGTCCGGCTGTCCGAGCTGGACCTGCGCCTGCGTATCGTCGATGAACTCGAGGTCGCCTTCGTGGAGCAGGCGGGCTACGAGTCTCGCTGGGGCAGAAGGATACTCAAGCGAGAGGCGATTCACACCTACGATGCGATCCTGGCGTTGCACCTCGCCAAATACCTGCGCGCATCCCGCGACGAACGGGTGCTGATCACGCGGGAGGAGATCCACGAGTTGTTCGCCGGTGTCACCAACACCATCGACCGCGACCTGGCACTGTTCGACAAGCGCATCGAGCATGCCATCGACAAGATGGACGAGTTGGAGTTCCTGCGGAGACATCGGGATGACCCGGACACCTTCACGGTCAGCCCGGTCATCTCGGCGGTGATGACCGCCTCCGTGATCACCGACCTGCAAAGGCAGTTCGAGCAGTTCATCGGATCGGGGGAGACCGGCGACGACACTCCGCCGGCCGACGCGACCCGGCCGGCGGGCGTCGATCTCGACGACCACGACGACCACGACGACGACAACGGCGACAGCGACGACAGCGACGACGACGAAGGAGATGATTGGTGAGCGGGCCGGTCGACCAATATCACCTGTCCCGACTGCAACTGATCAACTGGGGAGTCTTCGACGGCTACCATTCGATCCCGTTCAGTACCTCCGGATCACTGATCACGGGATCGTCGGGAAGCGGGAAATCCTCTTTGCTGGACGCGATCTCACTGGCTTTTCTCCCGGATCACCGACGCAACTTCAATGCCTCCGGCGATGCGACCGCGGCCGGATCGTCGAGTGGCAAACGCACCGTGGGGAAGTACGTGCGCGGCGCCTGGGGCGAACGACGTGACGGGACCAACGCCCATCGCGAGATCATGTACCTGCGTGGAACCGGGCCTGCCTGGGCCGCCATCGCCGTCACGTATACCTCGAGTTCCGGCTCCTCGATCACCGGTCTCGTGCTGAAATGGCTTGCGGCGGGCAAGATGACCGACGCGCACAGCTCGTACTTCGTTCATGACGGCGACGTCGACATCGTCGATGTCTGTAATGCGTGGGCAGGAAACAACTACAACTCGGCCAAGTTCCGCGAACAGGGCTGGCGGGGTGGGCCGGGAGAAGGCAAATATCTGGCGACCCTGTACTCGCTGATCGGAATCCGTGGCTCCGAGGCCGCCCAGCAGCTCCTCGGCAAGGCCAAGTCGCTCAAGAGCGTCGGTGGCCTGGCCCAGTTCGTCCGCGAATTCATGCTGGACGAACCCACCAGTACCGCCGGGATCAAGGATGCGCTCGAGCAGATCGATCCGCTCGTCGAAGCGCGCGAACTTCTCGACGTGGCACGACGCAAGCGCACGATCCTGGGCACCATCGAAACTCTTCAGGAGAGGTACGCGGCCGAGGCTGCCACGTTCACCGTCCTCGACACCATCGACACCACCACGGTGCGCGCCTACCTGAACAACTTGCGTCTGCGCAATGCCGAGCCGGAGGTGGCCGATCTCGATGATCAGATCGCCCGCCTCGACGCCGATCTCGCCGCCCTGACCGGCCAGCATGATCAGCTCCGGCAGGATCACAGTCACCTGTTGTCGCGGATCGCCACCTCGACAGGCGATCTCGCCCCGTTGCAGGAGCAGCTCGCTACCGCCCAGAAGGTCAGCAACGAGGCCTCCATGCGGCGCACCAGCTACGAGAACAAGATCTCGGCCCTCGGCGCCGACATCCCCGACGACGCCGAGGATTTCTGGTCCCTACGCGCGAGCCTGCTGGACGAGGCCACCCAGATCGACGGGCAACTCGACGCGGGCAAGGCCCATTTCGCGGAGACACTGGCCCGCGAGGTCGCGGCGCGCACCCAGCGTGATGCCGCGCAGGAGGAGCTGAGTCGTGTGGAGCAGGCGGGTTCGGCGCTCCCACGTGCCGAACACGAGATGCGCCGCGCCATCGCCAACTCGCTGCAGATCGACGAATCCGAACTGCGCTATGTCGCCGAGATGGTGGAGCTGCATCCCGACGAGGAGCGCTGGCGATCCGCGGTGGAAAAGGTCCTCCGTAACGCAGGCCTACGACTTCTGGTTCCCGACAAGCATTTTCGAGCCGCACTTCGTTTTGTGAACAGCCACGACATGCGGGGCCGGATTCAGCTCCATCACGCCGAGAACCGTGCGGCGCCCACCGCCGAACCTGCCACCCTGGGCGCCAAACTACGTGCCGTCGATCCCGATCACCCGTGCTCGGCCGAGGCGTTGTCCATCCTGGCCCGGCTGGGGAACTACGTCTGCGTCGATTCGCCCACCGACTTCGCCGATCACGCCAAGGCCGTGACCGACCAAGGTCTGCGGAAGGATTCGGCGAAACTGGCCATCAAGGATGATCGTCAGGCCCTGCGGCCGTCGCAGCACATCTTCGTCGGAAACGTCGGATCCAAGATCGCGGCTCTGCGCGATGAGTTCGATCACGAGCAGGCTGCCTACGACGCGGCGCGGGAAGCCAGCGCCGAGCACGATCGCGACCGCACTGCGCGCCAGCAACGTCGTGACGACTATCGCCGGGTGTGTGAACAGTTCACCCAGTGGAACGAGATCGACACCGATTCCGCCGACGATAGAGTCGACCAGCTCACCGAGCAGTACGAACTGCTGATGGAGGAACACCCCGACATCGAGGCGCTGCAACGCAAGGCCGAGGACATCTGGGAGCAGGTGCGATCGGCGATCTCGCAGGCCGCCCTGGTGCGGGACAAGATCGCCACGCATGATCGCCGCCGCACCCAGCTGCTCGACCTCGTCGACCGACTCAAACCCGAAGATGTTCCCGCACAAGCTGAGAAGACCCTCGACGGATTCCGTGAGGAGTCCCCGGCCGCACTCGATGTGCTCGCACCTGAAGCGTTCCGCCAGGAACTGATGAAGGCAGTCGTGAAGGATCGCGACCGGATGCGGTCGGACGCCCGCCGTTCACGAGACGAACTCGGCCGGATCCTCGACAGCTACGACGAAGAGTTCCCCGACGCGATCCCGAACGACAGCGACGACTTCGATGAGCGCGTGCACGACTACGTCGCGTTGAGCCGCCGGATCGATGAACGCGAACTCCCCGCCGCCTACGAACGCATGCGACGACTGATCACCGAGCAGGCGCCCGGGGCGATCCTCAACCTGCACATGACCGCCGACGCAGAGGAACGACGCATCGTCGACCAGATCGAGCGGGTCAACACCGGTCTGGCCGCGGTGGCGTTCAACCGGGGCACCCGGCTTCGGCTCCATCCCGGACGAAAGAACCTCGCCGCGGTCGCGGACCTCACCGAGAAGGCGCGGCAGATCTCACAGCGGACCACAGCCGTCAGCTTCGGCGACGAGCAGGCGATCCTCGAGCAGTACGCCGACATCCTGCTGCTGCGCGAACGACTGGGAGGCACCACTCCCGAGGATCGGCAATGGACTCGCGACGCGCTCGACGTGCGCAACCGCTTCGACTTCTACTGCGAAGAACACGACGCGCTCACCGGGGAGACGATCCGCACCTACAGCAATGCCGGCGACAATTCCGGCGGTGAGCAGGAGAAGCTGATGGCCTTCTGCCTTGCCGGCGCCCTCAGCTTCAATCTCGCGAGCCCGCAGGGCGACGACAACCGACCGATCTTCGCTCAACTCATGCTCGACGAGGCCTTCTCCAAGTCGGATCCGCAGTTCGCGCAGCAGGCACTGTCGGCGTTCCGCAAGTTCGGTTTCCAGCTGATCATCGTCGCAACAGTGCAGAACACCAGCACCATTCAGCCCTACATCGACAACGTGATCATGGTGTCCAAGACCGAGGGGGCAGGCGCCCGACCCGTCGCCACCGCCATGTCGACGTCTATTCAGGCGTTCTCGGACCTGCGCAGATCGACCGGAGCACAGCTACCGGTGTGAGCTTCTACAAGCGAGCGGCGACGTATCGCGCGGCGTCGAAGGTCATGCCGTTGACCGTGTAGAGAACATGGAGGCCGTTCGGCTGCCCGACGGGGGCACCGTTGCAGATGGTGTCGCCCGGGATGCAGTACCGGACCGTCCGCGTCGCGAGTCGCGGATCGATCTTGATCGGAGGCGCCCCGACATCGCGGAGGAAACGATCCGACGGCGGTCCGAACATGACGATCGCCGCCACCTTGCTCGCAGCCGCTGCGGGCAAGGGCGGCGGGATCTTGGACGTGTACTGGGCATATCGCGCCGGCAGCGAGATACCTGCATTGGCCGCGTAGCCGGCCACCACCGCGCCCTGCGAATAGCCGCCGAGCACGATCTTGGTTCGGGGGCACCGTGACGCCATGTACTTGACGCGTGCCTGCGCGTTGTTCACCCCGTTCACGACCGTCTGCGCGAACGCGAGTCGATTGTTGAAGTTGCTGCTCGCCGGGTAGTTCACCCCGTATACGGCGACCGATTTGCCCGCGAGCTGGGTCCGCAGGGCCGCGTCGAAGGCAAGACCCGTCAACCCGACCGGCGGCGCGGGTTCGGCGGTACCGCGCGCGAACACCACCTCCACGTCGGGACACGTCTGGGCCTCGGCTCGCGGGGCCTGTGCTGTCAGGGTCGCGGCGCCGACGATGGCCACGCCGAGGAGTACCAGGAGCGAGCGTTTGATCATGCTGTTGGATGCTACGGCGTTCTGACCGGCACGTCTGCGGGTTCGCCGCACCCGGACTCGAAGGAGTGGTATGCGGATACTTACCGTTCGTGGAGACGAGCGGACCGATGGCCGACCACTGGGACATCCTCGCCGTGTGCCTGCGTATCGGACGGTGAGCCGGCAGACCAGCCGCCCATCAGTAGACTGCTGTCTCCCAACACCTTCGACTACTCACGCGCGACGATCAGTGAGATGGACTCGAGCATCCGGCTGTCGACGACCGTTCCGCCGGGTGGAACTCGAGCATCGCCACCTCGATCGCATGGAACGGGCTGGGATCACGATGCGACGGAATCGACAGCGACCATGGCCGGCCTCGCTACCTTCGCAGACACCGCGTGCTCGTCACGACGAAGCCGTCGTGAACCCGCGTCTCGTCGCAGTGTGTCCGGTCCGACCAGCACGACACCAGGAGATGTTCTGCGCCTGCTTCGCGCGTATGGGCTGTACACCCTCCGCGGCGGATTCGCCCACACGCAGGGCATTCTGCTGTCGATAACCTCGGGCAGGCGGACTGTCGGTGAGCAGGAGCGGCTCTGGCGCAACGGGATCGCCACCCACGGCAGCCCGCGTGCCGCACGTTCGTCAACGAGTGGTGGCATTTCGAGGTGGCCACGGTGCCGGGCACGCACTGCCCACCGATGTGGCCCGATGCCGCTGGACGCAGACGCTGACCGCCGAGCCGGAAACGGCGCTCAGAGCGTTTCCGCCCATCGAGGCGGCACCCAGGCATTGTGGACCGGATGGTCGGCGTGAACAGTCTGCAGATGGGTGACGAGTGCATCCAGCGACACATTGGGATTGTCGCGCGCCCAGACGATCGACATCGGATACACAGGTGTGGGATCGACGATGGGAATTCGCCGGAGGTCATAGTGTGCCGGCCAGAGGTAGCGTGACCCTTCACCGACGAAGGTGGCGATATCTGCCGATTCGGAGATCTCGGCGAGGAGCACCTCTCCGCCGAAGTTCGGGCCGAGCACGTCGATGCGCAGGCCGAAAGTGGTCGCGAGTTCTGCGTAGTACGCACCCCAGTCCGTCGTCGAGGGCAGTCCGGGCATCCAGACCGGATGCCGCTGCAGCTCGGCCAACGCGATGACGTCGTTGTCGGCCAACGTATGTCGGGGCCCGACGAGCAATTGATGGGCATCGTCGATGACGTGAGCCGAACGGAGCGCCCGTGGCAATCGCTTCGTGTTCCGCACGGTTCGGAACGTGGCGTCCACGGCTCCGTTGGCAACAGCCTCGAAGGCGGCGTCGGTGTCGATGTCCGGAAGGGCGACCACATCGAGCGTGAGATCGGGATGCTGCCGATAGAAGGCGTGCACCCGAACGGCCGATGCGATGCGTCGGTTGATCACGTCGATGCGCAGAGGACGCCGCTGCGGCGTCACCGACGCCAGGGCACGGTCCTCGGCTCGAAGCAACTCACGGGCGTGGGGGAGCAGGGCTTGTCCGTCGACGCTGAGGCCGACACCGCGGGCGTTGCGCGTGAGCAGTTGCACTCCCAGGGTGCGCTCGAGGGCTGCCAGGCGTTTGGACACCGCCTGCTGGGTGATGGAGAGTCGATCGGCGGCCGCCTGGAACTGTCCGGCGTCGACGATCGCGACGAAGGTGCGCACCCCGTCAAGGTCCATGCGACCCACCGTAATGAACAACCGATGGTTGTGCCGTGCCGCTCGGCCAGTTGTTTGTGCGTCCGTCGGCATGGGCGTTTCATCAGTCGAGGTTCGAACCCGGTTGGAAGTGAAAGGGGGCAGCGTGGGCGTCAGGCGCGCTCTCGGGCGACAGTTCGAGTGGCTGTGGGCGGCCTATGCGGTGAGCACCTTCGGCACCTGGATCGGATTCGGCGCGCTGTCGGTTGTCGCCATCACGGTGCTGGACGCGGGACCGGCCGAGGTGGCGGCGCTGTCCGCTGCGGGCCTGGCGGTGGGCGCGGTGGTCGCCGTGCCCCTGGGACCCTGGGTGGAGTTTCGCCGCAAGCGGCCCGTGATGATCGCCGCGGATCTGATCCGGTTGTGCGCATTCGCGTCGCTGCCGCTCGCATACGCGCTCGACGTGTTGACGATCGGCCAGCTGATCGTGGTCTCCGTGGTCGCGACGGCGTCGCGAATCGCCTTCGACGCGGCGAGCGCACCTCTGGTCAAGACGCTTGTCCATCCCGACGATCTGCTGACCGCGAACAGCCGGTTCGAGTCGACCAGGTGGTCGGCGACCGTCGTCGGCCCCACACTCGGTGGCGCACTGATCGGGCTGTTCGGTCCGTTCGTGACCATCTGTGTCGACGCGACGAGCTATCTGCTCTCCGCGCTGGGAGTCTCTGCCATGGGCGCGTCGGAGACACCGCGCAGAAGGGCCAGCCCGCCACGGTTGTCCGATCTCGTCGACGGCTGGCGCATCGTCATCGGCCACCGCACCCTGCGACGGCTGTTCGCCAACACCGTGCTGGTCAACGGTCTCATCATGGCCGGGGAACCCGTCCTCGCGGTTCTGATGCTCGGCCGGCTGGGTTTCCCGGCATGGCAATACGGCTTGGCATTCTCGTTGCCGTGCGTCGGCGGACTCATCGGTTCGCGACTGGCAGGCGCCGTCGTCCACCGGCTGGGCCAATCCACGGCGCTACTCGTCACCGGGGTGTCGCGCGCATGCTGGCCGATCGGCCTGGCGCTGGTAGGACCCGGCATCGGCGGCCTGGCGGTCGTCATGGTCATCGAGCTGGGCTTGATCTTCTGCTGCAGCGTGTTCAATCCCGTCTACGTGACCTACCGACAGCAACTCATCGAGACAGAGCAACTCTCTCGGGTCATCGCGGCCTGGTCGATCAGCACAAGCCTGTGCATCGCGGCACTCACTGCCGCCTGCGGCCTTCTCGCGGCCATCACCACTCCGCGCACGGCCTTGGTGGTGGCGGGAGTCGCCCTGCTCGCCACTCCCGCCGTGCTGATCCGACGCTCCGCCGATGTCGCCCTGTCACCCCGGGCGCGGTCGGCCGACACCTCCGGAGTCCGCTGAGGGCATTCACCCTGACACGATTCACCTCGACCTGATTCACCTCGACACGATTCACACTGGCAGGATTCCCGCCTCAGCTACGACGAAATGCGAGGACCGGAATGGTCCGGATCCCGGCGGTCTTCTTCTCGTAGTCGGCAAATCCCGGGTAGCGCCGGGCCTGCTCGCCGTAGATGCGATCGCGGTCGTCGCCGGTCACCTCGCTCACCGTGACCGTCTGGGTCTCGGTCCCGATCTCGATCTGGGCCTGTCCTGCCGTGGTGGCGTTGTAGTACCAGGCCGGGTTGCTCGGCGCACCCGCCTTGGATGCGAAGACGTACATGGTGGCGTCGTCCTTCTCGTCGGGCAAGTACATCATCGGCGTCACGCTCTCACGACCCGACTTGCGGCCGACGTGGTGCAGCAACAGCATCGGAGCTCCCTCGAAATTGCCGCCGACCTTGCCTTCGTTCGCGCGGAACTCGTTGATTATCTGGGTGTTCCAGTCGTCGTATTCGCTCATGCCCACAATCTCCTGTCGAAGGTCTGGTGTCCTCGAGCCTACGGCCCATGCTTGCTCGGCGGGTGGAGTCCGCGAGCCGTGGTAGCCTACTGAAACACTCGTTTCAGTAGCGGCGATGCGCACGTCCGCTCCGGTTCAGAAAGGGCGACGATGAGTGACACACAATCGGGACAGGCCACGAGCGTTTCGGCCGACGCAGTCACGATCCGACCGATGGATCGCCCCGGGGACCTCGGTTGGGTGATTCAGACTCACGGTGAGGTCTACGCACGGGAGTACGGCTGGGATGCCAGCTTCGAAGCCCTCGTCGCCACGATCGCCGCCGACTACGCGATCGGGCACGACCCACGACGCGAAGCCGCCTGGATCGCCGAACTCGAGGGCAGGCGCGTCGGCTGTGTCTTCTGTGTGGCCGGTGACACCGCAGGCACCGCACAGTTGCGCGTGCTCCTCGTGGATCCTGCCGCTCGCGGACACGCACTGGGAACTCGACTCGTCGACACCTGCCTCGATTTCGCACGCGCAGCCGGATACCGTCGAATCACGTTGTGGACCAACGACGTCCTGACATCGGCTCGCCGCATATACCAGGCCGCAGGTTTCACCCTCGTCGACGAGGAGCAACACCACAGTTTCGGTCACGACCTACTGGGCCAGAACTGGGCACGGGACCTCTGACTTGCCCACCGACGCCACGCCGTCGGCTCGCGAGTCCGAGCTTCTCGAAGCGGCATACGAATACGTCCTTCGGCACGGACTGACCGACTTCTCGCTTCGCCCGCTCGCCGCCGCCATCGGCTCCAGCCCCCGAGTACTGCTCTATCTCTTCGAGAGCAAAGACGGCCTCATCCGGGCGATCCTCACGCGTGCCCGCCGCGACGAACTCCAACTCCTCACCGGACTCCACGATCTCGAACCCACCGATGAGACCCTCACAGAAGTCGCCCGCCAGATCTGGTCCTGGCTCGCCGCCCCTGAGCATCGCCCTGTGCTGGCGCTCTGGGTGGAGGCGTATGCGCGATCACTGATCGATCCCGACGGGCCCTGGGCCCGATTCGCCGCGGACACCGTCGACGACTGGCTCACCGTGCTCGCATCGGCACAGCCGGTCCCCGGCACCCGCGAGGCGGCGAATCGACGGACGGGCGTCCTCGCCGTGCTACGGGGCGCCCTGCTGGATCTGTTGGCAACCGGCGATACCGCACGAACCACGGCAGCAGCGTATGCCGCTCTCGATCGCATCGCCGCACCCTGAGGCGGATCATCGACCGATCACGCCCCCGAGACCCGTGACCTGTGGGCCGTCGCGATCGCGATGGCCCACAGGTACGAACATCAGCCGCGCGCCGACTCCAGCGCCTCGTTGAACGTCTTGCTCGGTCGCATCACCGCAGCGGTCATCTCGGGGTCGGGCGCGTAGTAGCCCCCGATGTCCACTGCGGTGCCCTGCACCTCATTCAGTTCCCCGACGATCGCGTCCTCGTTCTCGGCCAGCGTCTCGGCCAGCGGGCCGAAGCGCTGACGCAGTTCGTCATCGTCGGTCTGCGCGGCCAACTCCTGCGCCCAGTACATCGCCAGGTAGTACTGGCTCCCGCGATTGTCGAGTTCACCGGAGGTGCGCGACGGTCCCTTGTCGTTCTCCAACAGCTTGCCGGTCGCCGCGTCCAGCGTCTTCGCCAGGATCTCGGCACGCTTGTCCCCGGTCTTCTTCCCCAGATCTTCCAGACTGACGGCCAATGCGAGGAACTCGCCGAGCGAATCCCAGCGCAGGTGGTTCTCCTCGATGAGCTGCTTGACGTGCTTGGGCGCCGAACCACCCGCTCCGGTCTCGTACAGACCGCCGCCGGCCATCAGCGGCACGATCGAGAGCATCTTGGCGCTGGTGCCCAGCTCCAGGATCGGGAACAGGTCAGTCAGGTAGTCGCGCAGGATGTTTCCCGTCGCGGCGATGGTGTCCATCCCGCGGATCACTCGTTCGAGTGTGTACCGCATCGCTCGGACCTGCGACATGATCTGGATGTCGAGACCATCGGTGTCGTGATCCTTCAGATACGTGTTGACCTTCGTGATCAGCTCGTTCTCGTGCGGGCGGTAGGGGTCGAGCCAGAACAGCACCGGCATACCCGAATCCCGGGCACGCGTGACAGCGAGTTTGACCCAGTCACGGATGGGCGCATCCTTGACGATGCACAACCGCCAGATGTCGCCCTCCTCGACGTTCTGCGTCAGCAGGACCTCACCGGTCGCGATGTCGGTGATGTTCGCGACGCCCGTCTGCGGGACCTCGAACGTCTTGTCGTGCGAGCCGTACTCCTCGGCCTTCTGCGCCATGAGCCCAACGTTGGGCACGGTACCCATGGTGGTCGGGTCGAACGCACCATTGGTCTTACAGAAGTTGATCATCTCTTGATAGATGCGCGAGAAGGTCGACTCGGGATTGACCGCCTTGGTGTCCTTCATCCGGCCGTCCGCGCCGTACATCTTTCCGCCCGCACGGATCATCGCCGGCATCGATGCGTCGACGATGACATCACTGGGGGAGTGGAAGTTCGAGATGCCCCGCGCCGAGTCGACCATCGCCAGCTCCGGACGGTGCTCGTGGCACTTGTGAAGGTCGTCGATGATCTCCTCACGCTGCGCGCTCGGCAGCGACTCGATCTTCGCGTAGAGGTCTGACAGACCGTTGTTGACGTTCACGCCCAGCTCGTCGAACAGTTCACCGTGCTTGGCAAACGCGTCCTTGTAGAAGACCTTGACGGCGTGACCGAAGACGATCGGGTGGCTGACCCGCATCATGGTGGCCTTGACGTGCAGGGAGAACATCACGCCGGTTTCGTAGGCGTCCTCGATCTGCTCTTCGTAGAACTCGACCAGCGCCTTCTTGCTCATGAACATGCTGTCGATGACATCGCCGTCGGTGAGTGTCACCTTTGGTTTGAGTACGAGGGTTTCGCCGCTCTCGGTGATCAGCTCCATCTTGACCTCGCGGTCGCCGTCGACCGTCATCGACTTCTCGCCGTGGTAGAAGTCGCCCTCGGTCATGTGCGCGACGTGAGTGCGCGAGGCCATCGACCATTTGCCCATGCTGTGCGGATGTTTGCGGGCGTACTCCTTGACCGCCCTCGGCGCCCGACGGTCGGAATTACCCTCGCGGAGCACCGGATTGACCGCGCTGCCCAGGCACTTGGTGTAACGCTCCCGGATCGCCTCCTCCTCGTCGGTCTTCGGGCTGCCCGGGAAGTCGGGAAGGTCGTAGCCCTTCTCCTTGAGTTCCTTGATGGCGGCGAGCAGCTGTGGGACGGAGGCACTGATGTTGGGCAACTTGATGATGTTGGTATCGGACAGTTGGGTCAGCCGTCCCAATTCACCCAGGTTGTCGGGGACACGTTGGTCCTCGGTCAGGTAGTCGGAGAACTCGGCGAGGATCCGGGCCGCCACCGAGATGTCACTGGTCTCGACGTTGATGTCGGCCGCATCGGCGAATGCGCGGATGACCGGCAGAAAGGCCTGCGTCGCGAGCATCGGCGCCTCGTCGGTCAGTGTGTAGATGATGGTCGGCTGCTCCGCGCTCATAATCCTGCCTTCGTCTTCAGTTTCGGTCACGCAACACATCGGTCTGCTTGCCTCAGCTTTACCAGTATCACGCCGGAGAAGGCTGGGTGCCCACCAATGAGAGCGATGGCGGTCATCGCTCGGTGATAGATCACCTACGGTCTTACAAGAACCGACAATCGCTTCGACACCCGGGGGAACAATGGCGCGTGATGACGAGGTGAACCGCGCGACGATCGCGGAGCTACTCAAGCGGGCCGCGCGGGAGTTCGGGGACGTCACCTACACCGTCTCGCCCAGTGACCGCATGACCTATGCCGAGGCAGAGGAGCGCTCCGCGCTGGTCGCCCGGTGGCTGCTCACCCAGCATGTCGGCAAGGGGTGCCCCGTCGGTCTGTTCTTCACCAGCGGCGTCGAATGGACCGTCTGGTGGCTGGCCGTGAGCCGGATCGGCGCAGTCGCGGTGCCGCTGAGCACGCTGTATCCACCTGCCGAGTTGGCGCGGGTGCTCCGCCTCGCGGATGTGCAGGTGCTGGTCGCGCCGCCCGAGATCCTCGGCGTCGACATCCCCGACAAGCTCGAGGCAGCACTGCCCGGCCTCGACCATCAGAGTCGCGCTCTGATCCAGCTCACCGCCACTCCCTTCCTGCGTGACATCGTCCTCACCGGTCCGTCCGAACGGTCCTGGGCGACTCGTTGGCAACGCGAGGACACGTCGCCGGTCGACCAGGCGCTCCTCGACGCCGTCGAGAGCGAGGTCTCGCCCGCCGACGTCGCGCTGATGATCCACACATCGGGCTCCACCGCCCTGCCCAAAGGAGTGGTGCACACTCACGGCACCGTGGTCCGACAGACCTCGCAGTGGGTCCAGATGTTGCAGGCGAGCAATGGCGGTGCAGCGATGCCGGTGGTGTTGTGCGCGATGCCGGTGTTCTGGATCGGCGGCATCCTGGCCGCCGCGGGCGCACTGCACGCCCCTGCGACGGTGCTCACCGTTCCGCGTCACGATCCCGGCCCGGCACTCGACCTCATCGAGCGTGAACGCGCCACCGGGTACGTCGGGTGGCCTGCGTTCATCCAGCAATTGCGGGGCGATCCGTCGTTCGGCGAGCGTGACCTGTCGCGCGCCCCGCTCCTGCGCGACGGCCCGGCCGACATCGCCATGATCGACTCGCCCCTCGGCCATCCGATCCACCGCACCATGACCGAGACGGCAGGCGGGTGGGCGGCCACCGAGAAGCGGATCGTCGACGGCGACGGTGCTGTCGTGCCCGTGGGCGAGATCGGCGAACTCTGGATTCGTGGCACCGGCGTCATGGCCGGATACAACAAGCGCGAGCGGTCGGAGGTCTTCGATCCCGACGGGTGGTTCCACACCGGTGATCAGGTCTACGAACTGCCCGACGATCCACGGCTGTTCTACGTGGGACGCGACACCGAGATGATCAAGGCGGCAGGTTCGAACGTGTCACCTCGGGAAGTCGAGGCCGTCATCGAGGAGTTCCCGGATGTGGCTCATTGTCTGGTCGTCGGGATCGACCATCCGACCCGGGGCGAGGAGGTGGTCGCCGTCGTGGTGCCTGCGGGCGGCGACGTCGATGCCGCCGACCTCGATCGCCGCACGCGCGACCAACTGTCCCGGTACAAGGTGCCGACCACGTGGTTCACCGCGCGTCTGGACGAGCTCCCGTTGTTCCCGACCGGGAAACCGGATCGGCGCGCGCTGCGCAACAAGATGACCGCAGGCGTCCTGGGCCGTCGACTCTGACCACCCCACCCACTCACTCACCCCACCCAGCCACCCCGACCCCAGCCGCGACGGTTCCCGTCATCCGCGCCCCCAAAATGCCGTCGCGGATGACGGGAACCGTCGCGGCTGGGTGGGGGTGGTGGGTGAGTGGGGGTGAGTGAGTGGGGGGCTACCGCAACGCGTCGGCGATCCGCCGCCACTGGGCGCGCGGGACCGCACGCTGGTCTGCCTGCAGGACCTGCAGGCAGACGTGGTCGGCGCCCGCAGCCCGGTGCTGGTCGATCCGCGCGAGCACGTCCGACTCGTCTCCCCACGCGATGATCGCATCGAAGAGCCGGTCGCTGACGGAGTCCAGATCGTCGTCGGAGAACCCGAGGCGGCGTAAGTTGTTCGCGTAGTTCGGCATTGCCAGGTAGCCGCGCAGCCATGGGGTGCCGATCGAGCGAGCCTCGTCCCGATCGGCGGTCATCACCACCGTCTGTTCCGGCGCGAGCAGCGGACCGTCACCGAGGGCAGATCTGGCGACTGCGGTGTGCTCCGGTGTCACCAGGTACGGGTGCGCGCCACGGCTGCGTTCGGCCGACAGGGCCAGCATCTTCGGGCCGAGCGCCGCCAGCACCCGACTGTCTTCCGGGACCGGCTTCTCCGCGCCGTCGAGTCCGTCGAGGAAGGCCTTGGTTGTCGCCAACGGCTTTCGGTAGCGTCCGGCTTCCTGTGCGTCGATCAGGGGAGCGTGACTGATCCCGAGTCCGAGCAGGAATCGGGGACCGTACTCGGCCGTCAGTCGCGCGTGCGCCTCAGCCACATCGTGCGGCTCATGCATCCACATGTTGAGAATCCCGGTCGCGACCACGACATTCGACGTCGCACCGAGCAGATTGGCAACCGAGTCCAGCACCGGTCCGCCCACATCGGGGATCCACAGGGCAGTGAAGCCCAGTTCGTCCAGTTCCGATGCAGCGTCTGCGGCCTCGGCCGGATCTCCGTAGCGCAATGGCGAACTCCAGATACCTACCCCGTTGAGATTCACGTACCCGACCCTACTGGTCGATGGGGTCCGATCCCGGGCGGAATCACCATCGCCGATCGTGCGAAAGACTTGAAGATGAAGCCGACTTCAACTATATCTCGATAGGACTCAGATCACAGTCACTGATTCCTCCGCATTGCGTCACATCGATCACGGTGGATGGTCGCGACGCGCTCATCAACGAAAGTGGTGTCCCACGTGAGCTGTTCCCGGCCCGGTGCACGACCGCACCGTCGAGCCCTCGACCATGTGACGACTCGTGACGGAGTGTCGAGGTGACCCCGCCCCAGGAGCCTGGGCCGGCCGTGCCGCTCTTCGACGTCGCCGGGAAGTCTGTCGTCGTCACCGGCGGAACGCGCGGCATCGGGCTGATGATCGCGCGGGGCTTCCTGCAGGCAGGCGCGCGCGTGATCATCTCCTCCCGCAAGGCGCAAGCCTGCGAGCGGGCGCGCGACGCATTGTCCGACTCGGGCGATGTGTCGGCAGTGGCCGCCGATCTGTCCACCGCGGGCGGGGTGGAAACGTTGTCCCGGTTCGTGGCAGACGAATTCGATCGTGTCGACGTGCTCGTCAACAATGCGGGCGCCACCTGGGGAGCACCAGTCGACGAATTCCCACAATCGGGTTTCGACAAGATCCTCAATCTCAACATCACGTCCGTGTTCGAGGTGACGCAGGCACTACTGCCGATGCTCCGCGCCGCCGCTTCGGACGGTCCGGCGCGGGTGATCAACATCGGCTCCATCGACGGCATTGTCGTCTCCCACACCGACAACTTCTCCTACGGAGCGTCGAAGGCGGCCGTGCACATGCTCACCCGCAAGCTGGCGGCCACACTGGCGCCGGAGCAGATCACCGTCAACGCGATTGCGCCAGGACCGTTCCCGTCGAAGATGACGGCGTTCATGCTCGACGACCCGGACATGCGATCCCGGGTGGAAGCCGGAGTCCCACTCGGACGGGTCGGAACGCCCGACGACATCGCAGGTACGGCGATCTTCTTGTCGTCACGGGCCGGGGCCTACCTCACCGGCGTGGTCATACCCGTCGACGGAGGAATGAGCGGCACCCGATGACCGCATGAGTCGCACCGACTCGACCATCCCGACAACGACATCCGGACTCCGGCATCCCTACAACGACATCCGGAGAACAGCTTTCGCGAATCTGTCGGATAAGCCGACCCCAATTCGACCCTTGCAGACGGGAAACGCGTGACACAGACCAATGCAGAACCAGACGGGGCACGAATCGCAGGCTCGCCGACAGGCCGTCTTCACTCGCTCCGGGACCGCAAGCTCGATCACTATCCACTGCCTGCGGCCCGATACCGATACCTGGCCATCACGGTGCTGGCGACGGTCATCTTGTACTACCAGCTCTATATCCAGGGCGCCGTGGCGACAAAGATCATCACGTCGTTCGGCATGACCTTCACCCAGTTCGTCGTGGTGTCGATCGTCGGGAACCTCCTGGGCGCCTTCGCATCGCTGGCGGCCGGGCTGGCGGACCGATGGGGCCGCGCCAACCTGGTGGTCATCGGCCTGTTCATCACCGGCCTGCTGGTGCTGTTCGCGCTCCCGCATGCGCCGAACACCTTGTGGTACATCATCTTCTTCGCAGTCCTGAGCATTGTCGAGGGCATGATCCTGGTGGCTACACCTGCGTTGATCCGTGACTTCTCGCCACAGGTCGGACGTGCTCAGGCGATGGGTTTCTGGACGATGGGCCCCGTGCTCGGCAGCCTCGTCGTGACCATGGTGTCGAGCAATACACTCGACAACCACCCGGATTGGCGGTTCCAGTTCTATGTCTGCGGGATCGCGGGTCTGGTCGTCGCGGTCATCGCACTGGTCGGTCTCCGCGAATTGTCGCCAGGGCTTCGTGACCAACTGATGGTCAGTCTGAACGAACGGGCGCTGATCGAGGCGCGGGCCGGCGGTCTCGACACCGAGACCGCCCTGCACGGGCATTGGCGCCAGATGATGAGGTTCGACATCGTCGGACCTGCCATCGCGATCAGCCTGTTCCTCATGTTCTATTACATCGCGGTCGGGTTCTTCGTCGTCTACTTCGCCACCACATTCGGCTACTCGGAGGCTCGTGCCAACGCGTTGGCGAATTGGTACTGGATCGCCAACGCGATCGCCCTCATCGTCGCCGGTGTGGTCTCCGACAAGATCCGGGTCCGCAAGCCACTCATGGCCATCGGGACCGTGATCTCCGTGATCGGCACCGCGATCTTCGCGATGCTCAGCACCCGTCCCGATACGGGCTACTACACCTTCGCGCTGGTGCTCGTGGTCATCGCTGTGGGTGGCGGCATCGCCTACTGCGCATGGATGGCCAGTTTCACCGAGACCGTCGAGCGCCATAATCCGGCCGCAACCGCGACCGGTCTGGCGATCTGGGGGTGGACTGTCCGCATCACGGTGACGCTGGCACTCATCGTGCTGACATTCGTCGTGCCGGCCACCTCGACCCTGGTCGACCAGGGCACGCGCGTTTCCCACATCGTCGCCGAGTATCCCGAACAGGTCGCGACCGCGAGTGCTGTCGAGCCGGCGACCCTGAACGCGCTCGCCGCGAATCCGCGCGATGCGCGGGCCGGCATGGACGCCGTGGGGCAGTTGATTGGTGCGGGCCTCGCGGCGACCCCGCGGGAGGCAGCGGCTCGGCTGCAACAGTTGAGCACCGATCCGATTCCGCCGGGGGATCAGGCGTTCCTTGCCGACCATGCGGCCGATGTCGAGCAGGCGCAGTCGGACAACCCGGGTCAGTGGCAGATCTGGTGGTGGATCTGCGTCGTCGCCCAGATCCTGTTCGTGCCGTTCATCTTTGTGCTGAGCGGTCGATGGAATCCACGACGGGCCCGGGAGGACGCACGTGCCCACGAAACGATGATCCAACGCGAACTCGCGGAGCTGCACCACAACTGACCACGACGAGAGGTCACCGGAGGGTGTCGAGCAGCGCGGTCCGGAACTCCGGCGTCCCGACCGCACCCAGGTGGTTCCCAGGCACTCGGATCAGTGTGGCCGACAACTCTTTCGCGAGGACCTCGGGCCGGTGTGCGAGATCGTCGTCGACACCGGCGATGACCACGGCGACCTCGACGGAGATCTGTTCGAATGCGATCGCCTCGGTGTTCACCGCCTCGGCCTGCGCCGCCAACGCGAGCCGGTCGTTGTCGGATGCGTCGGCGAACAGCCGGAATCGGCGGGCGGCCGGGTCGGTCACGGACGTCGGGTCGTCGGCACGCAGGGCCTCGGCCAGGGCGCGCTGGTCGATCACCCGGGTGTCGACACCACCGAGGTCCACCACGCCGGCACCGACACCGCCGACGACGAGCCGACGAATCCGATTGTCCTGCACCGCGGTCAGCAACGCGACGATCGCACCCATCGAGTACCCCACCAGATCCACTGCGGCGATGTCCAGCGAGTCGAACAACTCCACGAGGTCCCACGCCATACGGCCCTCCCCATAACGGCCGGGATCGTGCGGTTTGTCCGATTCCCCATGCCCGCGCGCATCGATCACGATCACCTGACGACCCTGCGCGACAAGAGCATCCACCAACCCGGCTGCCATCCAGTTCTGTGCGCCACTTGACGCGAAGCCGTGCTGCAAGACGACCGGTGGTCGACCCGGACCGTTCCCGCCAGAAGAGTTGCCCGCAGGAGGGTCGCCGAACATGCGATAGGAGATGGCGACCCTGTCGCCGGCGATGAATCGATGCGCTGACGTGTTCACGCATCGCACCTTAGCGACGGTTCTCGGTGCGAACCATCGTCGGCATCGCCGCCCCTTCCGCCCGCGTAGTCTCGGATCATGATGCGCGCCGTCGTACTCGATGCTCCGGGACCGCCGGAATCCATGACCATCCGCTCGGTTCCGACGCCCACACCCACTGTCGGGTGGGTTCTCATACAGGTCAAGGCATTTGGCCTGAACCGTTCGGAATTGCATTTCCGGCGGGGAATGGGATCGTTCGGATCCTTCCCCCGCATTCCCGGGCTCGAGGCAGTGGGGGTGGTTGTCGAATGCCCCGGTGGCGAGTTTGCGCCCGACACTCAGGTGGCGGCGTTGATGGGCGGCATGGGCCGCACCATCGACGGCGGGTACGCGCAGTTCGCGTGCATTCCGGTGTCTTCGGTGGTGTCCTTCGCCAGCGACCTGCCGTGGGACGTGTTGGGCGCGGTGCCGGAGATGGTGCAGACCGCTCACGGCTCGCTCACGATCGGCGCCGGTGTTGCCGCAGGCGAGACGTTGCTCATCCGCGGGGGCACCTCATCGGTCGGCCTGGCCCTGGCCGTCCTGGCACGGCGCGCCGGTTGCGTGGTCGTGTCGACGACGCGCGACGACGCGCGGGTGGGCTTCCTCCGTGAGTTCGCCGATCACGTCGTCGTCGACGACGGCGCGATCAGCGAGGTGGTCCGCGAGATCGTGCCGGACGGAGTGCACGGAGCCGTCGAACTGGTCGGTGTCAACACACTCCCGGACACCCTGCGTGCCACGCGCGCCAAGGGGACCGTGTGCTTCACCGGTATGTTGTCCGACCAATGGACCATTGCCGAGTTCTATCCGATGGACTATCTGCCCAACGGAGTCCGACTGACCGCGTACTCGGGTGGATCCAGCGATCTGCCGCCGCGAGTCCTGCAGCAGTTTCTCGACGATGTCTCGGCCGGCAATGCCACTGTCCCGATCGGTCGGGTCTATCACTTCGACGAGATCGCCTCGGCGCATCGCGACATGGAAGACGGCACTCTCCTCGGCAAGGGCGTTGTGCTGACGGAATGACCGACAGACCTCAGTCGGTGAGGGATACCCGGGTGACCTCGGACAGTGCGCGGTCGTCGCGTGGTTGTTCGAAGACGACGCGGGCGGTGCGCCAGTTGGTCATCAGAGTGGCGATGGTGTTGCCGAACAACGGACCGCCGACGTCGGACCAGTTCATCGGCAGCGGGGGAGACCCCAGATGCCGGGCCCACGCGCGGGTCACGCGAGCGGCCCGCGGCGACCATGCATACTCCAGTACTGGCTTGACGTACCAGGGGACATGATTGTGAACGGGCGAGCACACCAGCTGATGAACTGCGGTCGCCGTCGTACCCGGGTGGTCGGCCCGCGCCACATAGCTGTGATGGACATCGCCGGAGAGCACGGAGACGGTGGCGGGCGCACGACCGGGCCGCGTGGCCACACCGATGATCAGGTCACTGAGCCTTCGGAACGATTCCATGAACGCGGGCCAATGTTCGAAATCGGTCGCCTGCCGGATCTTTTCGGCAAGCCGCCCGCGGAAGCCGCTCCGGTTGGCCGCGATCTCGTTGATCGTCTGCAGGTCACCGAGCGCAGGTGGTAACAGCCAGGGCAGCGACGACCCCAGGATCACGTGGTCGACGCGGTCGACACCGTCTGTCATCTGCTCCTCGAGCCAGGCGAACTCCCGATCACTCAACATCTTTCGAGAGCCCCCGGACAGGATTCGACCGTTGCGCGAGTCGATCATGACAAGTCTGGCCGTACCCAGATCCCACCGGTAACTGAACCGAAGACCCTTCTCTCCGTCGGCGTCGTCGTCGGCACGGTCGGCGAGATCGACCAGCAGCGGCCAGCAGTCGCCGGTGGAATCGACGACCTTTCGATAATCGTCGTCGGCGGCGAGTTCGGTGGGACTGAGATTGCCCAGATGCTGATACACCCAGTAGGACGCGAGTCCCGCCCGGATCCGGTCCCGCCACCACGGCACGGAGTTCATCGAGGCACGCCACGCAGCGGAGGTGTTCCAGTCGTCGCGGATGTCGTGGTCGTCGAAGATCATCGCGATGGGCACGGTGGACATGAGCCAGCGGATCTCCGGATCGCCCCACGTATGCCGATAGAGCCCCTCGTACTCGGTGAAGGTCACGACCTCGCCGGGTGGACGTTTGGTACGCACCGAGCCGCTGCGGCGGCCGGCCAGGTGACGCCGCGCCTCCGGCGTCAGCTCGTCGGCGTAGACCTGGTCGCCGAGCAGGATGACGACGTCGGGCAACGCCGACACGGGTTGCCCGGTCAGTCGTGTGGCGTAGCAGTCCAGTGCATCCACACCGAGCTTGTCGTCCAGGGCAGCATCGCCGGTCTTGGGGTAGCGACACGACCCGAAGACCACCCGAAGACTCCCGTCGCGGTCGGCTCCCCGCGTCCGGATGACGCTCGGTGGGTACCGGGACTCCGGAGGCGGCCACTCCTGTGTCCCGTCGACGTGGAGTCGGTACTCGGTGGTCGAGCCCGGCGTCAGGCCGTCGACCACGACCAGCGCGTAGTGGCAGCCCTCGACCTCGAACGTCGACGAGCGACAGCCCAGCACCTCGACGTCGGCGCGGTTGTCGGTCTGTACCCAGATGGTTGCGGTGGTCTCGCCTACGTGACGCAAGATCGGACCGAGAACGAGAGCCATCGGTACAGCCTAGGTGCGCGCTCGGCGGCTCACCGTGCGGACCCGCACCCGAACGGCCCCGACGTGCAGGTCAGGGTGCATGTGCCACGCTCCGGACGACAACGTCACAAAGCCCGTACTCGCGCGTAGGGAAACGATTCGCCACAATCATGCGAGGTGCGCCGCCGGCATCCAGCGCCGGCACGGAGCACACCGACCCCGTACTCGGGCGTAGCCGTCGAGACGGGCGCCGCGACCTCCGCGGCCGACACGTACGAATCGAAGAGATTGGAGTCGGTGATGTTCACACGCATTGCCATCGTGAACCGCGGCGAGTCCGCCATGCGACTCATCCATGCCGTCCGCGGCCTGTCCGCCGAGACCGGACAGCCGATCGAGGTCGTCGCGCTCTACACCGACGCGGACCGCAACGCGACATTTGTGCGTGAGGCCGACCTCGCCTACGACCTCGGGCCCGCCGCCACCCGGCCCTATCTGAACCTCGAGGTCCTCGAGCGCGCACTCCTCGCGACCGGTGTCGACGCGGCATGGGTCGGCTGGGGCTTCGTCGCGGAGGATCCACTCTTCGCCGAACTGTGCGAGCGCATCGGCGTCACATTCGTCGGGCCGTCGCCGGAGGCGATGCGCAAACTGGGCGACAAGATCGGCGCCAAGCTGATCGCCGAAGAGGTCGGCGTCCCGGTGGCGCCCTGGAGCCGTGGAGCCGTGGAGAGCATCGACGAGGCCGTGGCGGCGTCGGCCGAGATCGGTTACCCGTTGATGCTCAAGGCCACTGCGGGCGGTGGCGGCCGGGGTATCCGGGTCGTGACGAACGACGGCGATCTCCGCGAGGCCTACGAACGGACCCGCGATGAGGCGGCCCGAGCCTTCGGCAGCGGCGTCGTGTTCCTCGAACGCCTCGTCACCGGCGCCCGCCACGTCGAGGTGCAGGTGATCGCCGATGGTCAGGGCACCGCCTGGGCACTGGGCGTACGTGACTGCTCGGTCCAGCGACGAAATCAGAAGGTCATCGAGGAGTCCGCATCGCCGGTCCTCTCCGAGGCGCAGGTCGCCGAACTCAAGACGTCGGCCGAACGATTGGCCGTGGCGGTGGGCTACCGGGGCGCGGCCACCGTCGAGTTCCTCTATCACCCCGGCGAGCAACTGTTCGCGTTCCTCGAGGTCAACACTCGTCTGCAGGTCGAGCACCCCATCACCGAGGCGACCACCGGCTTCGATCTGGTCCGCGCTCAATTGCACGTGGCCTCGGGTGGACGTCTCGAAGGTGAACCACCGGTGGAACGCGGTCACGCGATCGAGGCCCGACTCAACGCCGAGGACCCCGACCGCGACTTCGCGCCGTCCCCCGGCCGCATCGCGCGCCTCGAACTGCCCGCCGGCCCGGGCATCCGTGTCGACACCGGCGTCAGCGAGGGCGACACCATTCCCGCCGACTTCGACTCGATGATCGCCAAGATCATCGCCTACGGCCGCGACCGCGACGAGGCGCTCGGCCGTCTGCGCCGGGCGATGGTCCAGACGCGGGTGATCATCGAAGGCGGCGCAACCAACAAGAGCTTCGTCCTCGAGTTGCTCAACCAGCCCGAGGTCATCGACGGCAGTGCCGACACCGGCTGGATCGATCGAGTGCGCGAGGAGGGTCGACTCGTCGCCCATCGTCACTCGGCGGTCGCGCTGGCCGCTGCGGCCATCGACGCCTATGAAGAGGGCGAGTCGGTGGAGCGCCATCGGCTGCTGTCCACCGCGTCGGGTGGTCGGCCACAGGTGCAGCACGACAGCGGTCGTCCGCTCGATCTGAAACTGCGCGGGATCGGTTACCGTGTCCGCGTCGCACGCATCGGCGCGCACCGTTTCCGCATCGGCATCGAAGCCGGTGACCACACGCGCACCGCCGACGTCGACCTCGAACGCTTCGACGAGCACACCGCTCAGATCGTCCTCAACGGCGTCCGCTACCGACTGGTGACCGACACCCACGGACCGATCCACCTCGTCGACGTCGACGGGGTGACTCATCGGGTCAGTCGCGACGAAGGTGGCGTCGTGCGCTCACCGGCCCCTGCACTGGTCGTCGCCACTCCGCTGGAGGTGGGCGCCGAGGTCGAGGCAGGCGCACCCGTGCTGGTGCTGGAGAGCATGAAGATGGAGACGGTGCTGCGTGCGCCGGTCCGGAGTCGGTTGAAGGAGAGCCTGGTGTCGGTCGGCACCCAGGTGGAGACCGGTGTGCCGTTGCTACGCCTGGAACCGCTCAGCGACGACGACGAGGCGGAGACACCCGACGACGCGACCGACGGCGTCGACATCGAACTGCCCGACGAGCCCGTCGACGTGTCACCGCAGGAGCGCACCGGCCGCAGCCTCGAGGATCTGCGCAGCCTGCTGCTCGGGTACGACGTCGACCCACACGACCGCACCCGACTGCTCGACGACTACCTCGCAACCCGCCGCGTGGCGATCGAGAGCGGTCGTCGCCCGCTGGCCGACGAACTCGAACTGATCACCGTGTTCGCCGATCTTGCCAAGCTGAGTCAGAACCGGCCGTCGGGGGAGGCCATCGGCGACGAGCGCGTGCACAGCTCACGCGAGAGTTTCCACACCTATCTGCAGAGCCTCGACGTCGAGCGCGACGGTCTGCCGGAGGCGTTCCACGCACAACTCGGACGGGCACTCGCCCATTACGGTGTGACCGATCTCGATCGCACCCCCGAACTCGAGGCCGCGGTCTTCCGGATCTTCCTGGCCTTGCAGAACCCCGGCGACTCGGTCACCGTGCTCACCACCCTGCTGCGCGAGTGGCTCGGGGAACCGACCCCGCGCGAGGAGCTGAGGGATTCCGTCGGCACCGCACTCGATCGGCTTGTGGCTGCCACTCAGGTGCGCTTCCCGGTCATCGCCGATCTCGCGCGTGGGCTCATCTACGCGTGGTACGGCCAGGAGTTGCTGCGCCGCAATCGCGCACGGGTCTACGACAACGTCCGCGATCATCTGCGCTATCTCGACGACAACCCCGATGCCACGGACCGCGCCGAACGAATCTCGGAGATGGTCCGCAGCACCGAGCCACTGGTCCGGCTCCTCGCGCAGCAGGTGATCCACGGCAAGGCCGACAACACCGTGATGCTCGAGGTCCTGACCCGCCGCTACTACGGGAACAAGGGACTGACCGATGTGCGGATCCAGCAGGCGGGCGGCGCCCGTTTCGTGGTCGCAGTGCGGGAGGGCGCGAAGCTGGCGTCGGCGGCGGTGAGCTTCGACAATCTGGGACCTGCGCTGGCCGGTCTGGCCGAACTGGCCCGCGACACCCCGTCCATCGATGCCGACATCTACCTGAGCTGGGAACAACAACCCGAGGATTTCGATGCGATGGCGTCGGCTCTGCACGAGGTCATCGCGTCGACCCCGATGCCCAGCCAGGTACACCGCATCACCACCACGGTTGCCGGCAGTGGTGATGCGCTGATGCATCACCACTTCACCTTCCGGCCGTCCGCGACCGGTATGGCAGAAGAGCGTCTGATCCGTGGGCTGCATCCCCACATTGCGCAGCGCATGCAGATGGAGCGACTGCACAAATTCGATCTCACCCGACTGAGCTCCTCGGACGACGAGGAGGTCTACCTCTTCCGGTGCGTCGCCCGCGACAACCCGTCCGACGACCGGCTCATCGCATTCGCACAGGTGCGCGACCTCACTGCGGTACGCGAACACGACGGCCGACTCCTGGCTCTGCCGACCGCCGAGACAATCCTGGCATCGTGTGTCGACTCGATCCGACGGGCGCAACGCCCGTCGGGCCGGACCGCCGACACCAACCGCATCATCATGTACATCTGGCCGCCGATGGACGTCACCGCCGAGGAACTCGCAGCGATCGCCGGATACATCCGTGCCATCGCTGCCGGCGTCGGTCTCGAGGAGGTCCAGCTGATCGCGCGTCGACGCGACCATGACACCGGGATCCTGTCGAAGGTCGCCGTGCGATTCTCGATCAACGCCACGGGTGGCTTCGACGTCAGCGTCGGCGAGCCTTCCGACGACCCGATCGAACCCGTCGACGGGTACCGCCAGAAAGTGTTGCGCGCGGCGAAGCGCAACACCGTCTATCCGTACGAGCTCGCCGGCCTGCTCGGCGAGTTCTCCGAGTACGACCTGAATGCCGAGCAGGTACTGGTGCCCGTCGATCGTCCGAAGGGCAGTAACACGGCCGCCATGGTGGTCGGCGTGGTCACCACACCGACCGACAAGTATCCGCAGGGCGTGACCCGCGTGGTGTTGCTCGGAGATCCGACGAAATCACTTGGTGCGCTGTCGGAGCCGGAATGCAGTCGGGTGATCGGAGCGCTGGACCTCGCCGAGCGGATGCAGGTTCCGGTCGAGTGGTTTGCGCTGTCGTCGGGTGCCCGGATCTCCATGGACTCGGGAACCGAGAACATGGACTGGGTGGCGCGCGCACTCAAGCGCGTCGTCGAGTTCACCCAGGCCGGCGGCGAGATCAACATCGTCGTGGCCGGTATCAACGTCGGTGCGCAGCCGTACTGGAACGCCGAGGCCACGATGCTGATGCACACCAAGGGCATTCTGGTGATGACCCCGGATTCGGCAATGGTGCTCACCGGCAAGCAGTCGCTCGACTTCTCCGGGGGCGTGTCGGCCGAGGACAATTTCGGCATCGGCGGATACGACCGGGTGATGGGTCCCAACGGACAGGCACAGTACTGGGTGCCGAACCTGGGTGCGGCCAAGGATCTGCTGATGAGCCACTACGACCACACCTATGTCGTACCCGGCGAACAGACGCCGCGGCGGTCACTGACCAGCGACCCGGCCGATCGGGACATCTCCGACTACCCGCACGTTCTTGCGGGCAGCGACTTCACCACCGTCGGACACATCTTCTCGGCCGAGACCAACCCGGATCGCAAGAAGCCCTTCGACATTCGGACGGTGATGCGCGCACTGGCCGACCAGGACCACGTGGTGCTCGAACGCTGGGCGGGTATGGCCGACGCCGAGACCGCCGTGGTCTGCGACGTCCACCTCGGCGGTATCCCGGTGTGCCTGCTCGGGATCGAGTCGCGGGAGGTGCAGCGACGCGGCTACAAGCCGACCGACGGCCCGGACACCTACACCGCGGGCACGCTGTTCCCGCAGTCGTCGAAGAAGGCCGCGCGGGCGATCAACGTTGCCAGCGGCAACCGGCCGCTGGTGGTGCTCGCCAACCTGTCCGGTTTCGACGGTTCTCCCGAGTCGCTGCGAAAGCTGCAGCTGGAATACGGCGCGGAGATCGGTCGCGCGATCGTGAACTTCCAAGGGCCCATTGTGTTCTGCGTGATCTCGCGGTACCACGGCGGCGCCTTCGTGGTGTTCTCCAAGGCGCTGAACCCGAACATGACCGTGCTGGCCATCGAAGGCTCGTACGCGTCGGTACTCGGTGGCGCCCCGGCCGCGGCGGTGGTGTTCGCCGGCGAGGTGGGCAAACGCACCTCTGCCGACTCCCGCATTCGCGAACTCGAGATGCGTGTGGCAGACGCCACCGGCACCGACCGCTCGACGTTGAGTGCCGAGCTCGCGGAGATGCGGCAGTCGGTCCGGGCCGAGAAGATCGGTGAGGTCGCCGCCGAGTTCGACGCCGTCCACAGCATCGCGCGTGCGGTCGAGGTCGGCTCCGTCGACGCGGTGATCCGTGCCGCCGAGCTGCGTCCCCAGATCATCGGGGCGATCGAGGCGAGTGCCGCGTGGTCGGGACAGGGTGCCCAGGTGGGCGTTTCGTAGACCAAGCCTTTGTGGACAGATGCCACGTTCCGGTAGACGGAGCGTGGCATCTGTCCATGTCGTCGGTGCCGGGTCGTCAGGGATCCTGATCGACGGAGCCAGTGGATCCGTCGGTGCTTTCTCGGTCGTTCCGAACAGATTCTGAGTTCCTACCAGATTCGACGACCGACCACGCCGAGCCTCGTCGCGTCCTACCGTGTAGTCGAGGCCACCTCGCGACAACGGGAGGACCTCCGAACCGCTGCCGACCACCAGGAGATCGAACATGACCGTCACCACCGAGTCGACCAGTGACCTCGTGGCCGAGCCGATGCGTTCGCGCCGTAACCACTGGAACAACCAGGTGCGCCGGCATGCGTTCATGACACCCGACCGCACCGCGGTGACGTACCTCGACACGGCGATCACGTGGCGAGAGCTCGACGAGCGGTCGCGCGCGTTCGCCGCAGCATTGCACCGCCGCGGTGTGCGATTCGGCGATCGTGTCCTGATGGCGCTGCTCAATCGCACCGAGTACATCGAGGCGGTGCTGGGCGCCAACCTGATCGGCGCCATCCCGGTTCCGGTGAACATCCGGATGAGCCCGGCCGAGGTCGCCTATCTCGTCACCGACAGCGGTGCCAGGGTGATCGTCACCGAGAAGCTGCTCGCACCGGTGGCGGAGGCGGTCAGAACGTCGACGGGCGCCATCGACACCACGATCGTCGTCGATGGCGGCGACGGTGGCACGCACCTCGACTACGAGACCCTCGTCGCCGAGGATCCGACGGATCTGCCGGAGATCGATGTCCCGGAGGACACCGTCGCCGTGATCATGTACACCTCGGGAACAACCGGAAAACCCAAGGGTGCCATGCTGACCCACACAAATCTGCAGGCGCAGGCGGTGACCACGATCAGCGCGTCGCAGGGGAGTACCGACGACGACGTCGCCTCGGTGGTACCACCCATCTTCCACATCGCAGGCCTCGCGGCATTTGCGCCGGTGTTCTATCGGGGTATCCGGTCGGTGATACATCCGCTCGGCGCGTTCGATCCCGAGGCGATGCTCGACACACTCGAGCGCGAGGGCACCACGTCGGTGTTCATGGTCCCGGCCCAATGGCAGGCCGTGTGCGCCGCGCAACAGGCACGTCCCCGCGATCTCAAGCTCCGGACGATCAGCTGGGGAGCTGCTCCGGCATCGGACACCGTCTTGAACGCGATGAACGAGAACTTCCCCGCCGCACTCAACATGACAGCCTTCGGACAAACCGAGATGTCTCCTGTCACATGCATCCTCGAAGGCAAGGATGCGTTACGCAAGATCGGTTCGATCGGCAAGGTCGTCCCGGCGGTGACCGCCCGCATCGTCGATCCGATGATGAACGACGTGAAACCCGGGGAGGTCGGCGAGATCGTCTACCGCGGCCCGAACATGATGAAGGGCTACTGGCAGAATCCGCAGGCCACCGCCGATGCGTTCCGAGGCGGATGGTTTCACTCCGGCGATCTGGTGCGCCAGGACGACGAGGGTTTCCTCTACGTGGTGGATCGCGCCAAGGACATGATCATCTCCGGCGGCGAGAACATCTACTGCGCCGAGGTCGAGAACGTGCTGTACGGCCATCCCAAGATCGCCGAGGCAGCCATCATCGGCCGCGCGGATGACAGGTGGGGAGAGGTGCCGGTGGGGATCGTCGTCCTCGCCGACGGCGTCGACGATCTCACCCTCGCCGAACTCGAGCCCTACCTCAACGAGAATTTGGCACGCTTCAAGCATCCGAAGGATCTCGTCATCCTCGACGAACTGCCGCGAAACGCGGGCGGCAAGGTGGTGAAACCCAGGCTGCGCGAAGCGTATGGCAGCAAGGACGCCGGGCTGGCCGACTGATCGCCAACGGCGTGTGAGTCAGCGGCGGGCGTCGATCAGGTGGCGGGTCGAATGAGCGACGAAGGAACGGCCGGCACGCAGGTGCGCGTCCATCTCGCGCAATTCGTCCTCATAGGTGTCAATCGAGAAGTCGGGAACCCACCACACGCATTTGCGGAGAATCCACACGACCGCACCCACATCGAAGAACTCCATTCGGCAGCGCGCTCGCTGCAGATTCACGACCTGGAGCCCGGCCTGTTCAGCTGCGGCGACCTCACGTTCGGGGTCACGTCCGCGACGCTGCTCTGGCAGGGGACCGAGAAAGAACTCGATGAGTTCGAACGCCGATGCCGGCCCCACATGCTGGGCGAAGTAGTGTCCGCCGGGTTCCAGCACCCGGCGGATCTCCGCCCAGTCCGGCCGGACCGGATGGCGTGCTGTCACCAACTCGAATGACCCGTCGGGAAACGGCAACCGACCACCGTCGGTCGTCTCGACCACCCGAACTCCGCGCGGGCCCAGCGAGTCACGAGCTCGTCGTGCGTTGCGCGGCCAGCCCTCGGTCACCACCATCGTGGGTGGGAGAACGGGCGCTTGCGCCACCACTTCGCCACCGCCGGTGTCGATGTCCAACGCCGACCGTGCCCGGCCGAGGCGGTCGGCCAACTGCCGCGAGAACCCCCACGGTGGACGTTGCTCGATTGCGCGGCCGTTCAGCGAATCGAAGCCCCACCCACTCACGTCGGCGGATGCGGCCTCCGCGACAAGCGTCTCGAAGGACCGCATCCCGTCACCGAATCCGCTACTTCGAATAGTCGTAGAACCCCTTGCCTGCCTTCTTGCCGAGATACCCGGCATCGACCATCCGCTGCAGCAACGGCGGCGGAGCGAGGTGGGGTTCGCGGAACTCCTGATACAGCGATTCGGCGACGTCGAGGACCACGTCGAGGCCGACGGTGTCGCTCAGCGTGAGCGGTCCCATCGGGTGGGCACAGCCATTGATCATGCCGGCGTCGATGTCTTCCTTTGTCGCATAACCGCTTTCGTACATCCGAATCGCGCTGACGAGATAGGGGATGAGCAAGGCGTTGACCACGAATCCGCCGCGGTCACCGGCCTGGATGGTCCGCTTGCCGAGGTGGTCGCGGGCATACGTGGTGACCGTGTCGATCGCCTCGGTCGAGCTGGCGAGACTCGCGATGATCTCGACGAGCGGCATCACCGGCACCGGATTGAAGAAGTGCACACCCACCACCCGGGAGGGATCGGCCACATTCTTCGCGACGCGGATGATCGGGATGGACGAGGTGTTGGTCGCGAGAATCGCGTCTGCAGCAGTCACCTGATCGAGCTCCGAGAAGAAGTCGACCTTGAGGGACTCGATCTCCGGCAGCGCCTCGATCACCAGTTCCCGATCACCGAAGTCGGCGATGGACGTGGTCGTCCGCAGCCGGGCGAGCGACTCCGTGGCCTGTTCCTCGGTGATCTTTCCTGCCTTGGCTCCACGTGCCAGCGACTTCTCGATCCGGGCGCGCGCGGCGTCGGCCGCATCCTGGTCACGCTCGAGAACCAGAACCTCGTCACCCGCGCGTGCGGCCACCTCGGCGATCCCGGCGCCCATCGTCCCGCCGCCTACTACTCCCAGGTGTGTCACGTGTAAAGCCTCCCGTGTCGAGATCGGATATCGCAGGTCGATGGCTCTACGCCGTCGACGCACTCTGATGACAACCTAACGGGCTCGGCCCGGCGCGTCTCGATCGGATCGGGCAACTGGCGGCCCGACCGCGGAACTTTTCACCGCATGGCCGCATCCAACCCAGTGTTCACACCAACCGGTAACGACGCGAGGGACAAGAAGATGACAAGCACCAGCATGATCGACACGCCGAGCACCGAAACTGATCGCACCGACGATCCGCGCGCCGTACGCAGGCACCCACCGGAACGGTTACGCAAGCTGGTGGTCGCGGCTCTGACCATGACCGCGCTGCTGATGGGTTTGGGTCTGTCGACAGCGGCTCCGGCATCCGCAGGCCCGGTGGATTGCTCGTCGTTGCCTGCCCGGATCGCCACGCACAATCAGGAGGTCGCACAACTCTCCGCCTATGCACAGTCGGTGAACGCATCGGGTGGTGGCACGTCGGCGCAGGTCGCCCAGTACGAGGCGCAGAAGGCACAGGTCAACGCCCGGCAGCGGGCGCTGGAGGCGGAACGGGCAGAGTGCGGCCGGCGGGCGGGCCAACAGGCGCAGGAGAGGGGTCGTGAGGCGGCTGTCCCACGGCCGGAGTGGCCCGCCGCAGGTCATGCGAATCAGCTTCCCAAGTCGGGAAGTACGCCCTACGTTCCGCCGAAGAGTGCGCACGGCCGACCCAAGTCGGTCCGGAACGGCGGATTCATCGACAACAAGGGCCGCACCTGGACCTGGGACAAGTCCCGTCACGGTGGGGAACACTGGGACGTGGTGGATCGCAGCGGTCACCATGTGAACGTGTATCCCAACGGCCATGTCCGCGGTTAGGTGAGACAGGAACGGATGATGGAACTTCTGACAGGCGTGGACCCCCGCCACCTTCCGGATTGGGTCGATTCGAGGCTGGTCGTCCGGATCAGCGGGCAGAGCGATACCCTCTTCGCGATCGTGGGGAACCCCCACACCTTCCGTGGCCTCCTCGCGATCAACGATCTCGCCACCGGGCAGAACATGTCGGTGCGACCATCGCAGATCAGCGAGGCCACCGAATTTGCCCGGGGCTGGCTCGAGGGGTACCTCAGCGGCAACGAACCCGCGCCACCGCCGCACGATGCGCTGGAAGAGTTGCGCTGGAATCGCGAACGGGCGTTGTTCCACATGTACGAACGCGAGATGCCGCCCCAATCCCAAGGACGGTACGTCGTGGACGCCATCCGATCCACCCCGGGTATCCCGGCGACCGAGGCGTATCGGGCGGTCGCGTCGGTGTTCGCCGAACTGTCTGTCGCGCACGCACTGTGGCGTCACAACGGCTGGCTCCCCGTGACCGCCGATCGCGCGTCACTACCCGCGATCGGGATGACGTCCGCCGACGACGTCGAGGCCGCCTTCCGGTGTGTCAATCCCGCGTACGCGATCGACGGCACGATCGAGACGTGGCAGAGGTCGCTGCGCGTGATCAACGGCCACACCGGCGCGGCCGACGCGGGCCTTGTCGAGATCCTCATCGACCTCGACACCAGTGGGCCACTGGTCGATCGGCTCCACATCGTGGTCAATGTGGAACGGCCGGATCAGATCGCCGCCGCTGATGGCGCGACGTCCGAGAGTCTGCTCGAAGACGTGCTCGGGGCGATCATCGTCGGCCTCGATCCCGACGTGGCGTCCGTGGCCCACGGTGCTGCTCTCTACGAAGGAGAGCCGTTCTCGATCGAGCCGCCCGACGAGTCCGAGGACCCGACACCGCCGATACTGCCCGGGTCCCTGACCTACGTGGCGGCGCGGGTCCGACCCGATCTGGATCCGATCGGCCCGCTCCCGTTCGATCGTGAACCGGCCGGTTCCGGAGTCCTCATCCGGCACCGAGGTGGCCTCACCATGACCGGTGAGACCGCGAATGAGCTTTCCCGGGCGTTGAACTCGCATACTTCGGTGTGACGACGACACCGGCGTGACGACACCGGCGTGACGGCGACACCGGCACGACTCCCGACGACTCACAGACAGCGACGTCGCAGCGCATCGAGAGCGTTCTCGGCGGCGGTGACCTCGTCGGCGATGCCGGATTCGCCACGGACGGATTCGAGGGTGGCCAGCCAGTCCGGGATCCGCTGCGCGAGAACGGCGCGATCAGGCGATGCCGCGGCGACCGAGCTCAGAGTGGTCGCGAACTGCATCACGTGATACGGCCAATGGGTTCTGGTATTCCATTGCGACACAGCAAGATCGATTCCTCCCGGAGTATCGAGAGCGGAGCCTGGCATGACGTACCCACCGTACGCCTGAGCGACCCTGCCGGACGGATGATCCTCGGCCGACCAGTCGGCGATCTCGGCGATCGGCGTCGTCTTCACGCGTCGACCGACGTTGTCGGTCGGGCCGTCGAGCACCCGGTAGGACAGCCCTCGGTCGGACATGCAGAATCCGCCGAGCACCCAGCCGACGTCGCGGCCGTTTCCCAGGCGCCGGAAGGTCGTCTCACGCCAGACCTCACCGTCCGGGGTGATCACCGTCGGAGGGTTGCCCCACGCCCACGCGCCGTCACGGTAGCCCCATCCGATGTACGCGCTGCGGTTGCCGATGTCGGCCGGCCGAACAGCACGCAGGATCATTCCCGAGCCTGATTGGAACGCGGTGGAGATCACGTAGACCCATCCGTCGTCCGGATCGAAATCCCAGGTCCACGACTGCGCCAAGCCGTCGTGCAGGTCTGCTGCGAACGTGGCGTGGGGGCCCATGTGTCCCCACGTGACACCGTTGTCCGACGATCGCCAGATCTCCGTCCAATGCACGGTGGGGAAACCTCGTACGACGATGGCGTGCAGGTAGAGATCATCTCCCACACGAAGCAGATCGCTCGGGATCACCGTGGAGAACCCACCGCGGTGCCACGGGGGAGAGTCGTGGATGTAGGGCCACAGCTGGCGGGCATAGGCCGGATCCGGCCCGCCCGCGCGTTCCCAGACCAGCCGACCCTCGGGGTTCCGGTTTCCGATCAACACCACCGGCGAACGCCAGTCCGACGATCCGGCCCGCGCTTTGCGATACGTGTCACCGAAGACGGCGACGATGTCGCCGTTGGGTCCCTCCACCATCGCCCCGAGATCGGCTGCGCCGACACCGAACTGGGTCGACACGCCTGGTCCGGTGACGTTTCCGACCTTCATACCCCCGGGTGGTCGACGGTCTCGTGTGAATCGCATCAGTGCTGCCTCGGTGTGTCCTCACGGGTTCGGCTGGCGTCTGGCCGCGAGCCTACGCCGCTCACCGCACGTCGTCCGATCAGTGACAGGGGTTGACATACAACCAAATGGTTGTATGTTTGAGAAGTGACCGATACGGACGAGGACAGAGCAGACGCCCTCTTCCACGCGCTCTCCGATCGCACACGACGCGACATCATGCGTCGGGTATTGACCGGCGAGCACTCGGTCTCGGTACTGGCGGCCGAGTACGACATGAGCTTTGCCGCCGTACAGAAGCATGTCGCCGTGCTCGAACGCGCCGGCCTGCTCACCAAACGTCGCAACGGTCGTGAGCAACTCGCGACCGGCGAGGTCGCCGCGGTACGTGCGGTCGCGACCATGCTCACCGAGCTCGAGGCGGTCTGGCGAGGTCGGATCGCGCGCATCGACGAACTCATCGCAATGGAATCACCACAGGAGGACTGATCAATGCCTGTCACCAATGTCACCCACGACATCGACTCCCGCACGCTCACCATCACCGCCGAGTTCGCCGCGCCTCCGGCACGCATCTGGCAGCTGTACGCCGATCCGCGCCAGCTCGAAAAGATCTGGGGCCCACCGACATATCCTGCGACTGTGGTCGAGCACGACTTCACCCCGGGCGGTCGCGTCACGTACTACATGACGAGCCCCGAAGGGGAGAAGTTCGGCGGCTACTGGGTGCTCGAGACCATCGACGAGCCGAACGGGTTCAGCTTCGAAGACGGCTTCGCCGACGACGACTTCAAGCCGATCGAGTCCATGCCGGTGTCGACGAACACCTACGCATTCGAAGAACGTGCAGGGGTCACGGTCGCGACCTACGTCAGCGCATACGACACCGCCGAGGCATTGCAGAAGGTGCTCGACATGGGCATCGTCGAAGGCGCGTCCGGAGCGATCAATCAGATCGATGCCCTGCTCGCGGGATAGATCCTCGTACTGACCACGGTCGCGATGAGTTCGGTGCCGCCGATCGGTCTGTCTTCTACAGACCGACAACCGTCAGGAGCTCACCATGACCGCGACCACTCGAGTGATCAGCGTTTCCGTCCCGGTGCGGGATCAGGACAAGGCGATCGAGTTCTACACCCAGACCTTGGGGTGTGAATTGGTCACCGACGTGGAGCTGTGGCCGGGCGCCAGACTGGTGGAGGTCCGGCCACCCGGCTCGAGCGTGTCGCTGCTCCTCCTCCCACCGGACAGCGAGATCCCGGTGGCCGTGCGGCTCGGCACGACCGATGCGGATGAGGCGCATGCCCGCCTCACCGCAGCCGGAGCCACCATGCACAATGACGAACCCCTTCGGTGGGAGGGCGTCCCGCCGATGTTCGCCTTCGCCGACGGCGACGGCAACACCCTCGTGTATCTCGAAGAGGGCGGGCCGACCCGCGCCTGATGTTCGCGAAGGTCAGTCGACCAGCAGCACGATCTTTCCTCGGATGTGCCCTTCCTCCCCGAAGCGGTGCGCCTCGGCGACCTCTGTCAACGGGAACGCCTGTGCCACAGGAAGTGTGAAGTGTCCGGAATCGACCAGGTCGGCGATCCCGGCGAGCGCATGGAGGGCGCGCCCGGAGTCGCCGCGGCTGAATCGCACGCCATGGTCCTGTGCGCCGGCGAAATCGGCGAGGGTCACGACGTGGTCCGCACCACCGGCGAGCTCGATGAGTTCGGGCAGGACACCGCTTCCGGCCACGTCGAGCGCGAGGTCGACACCGCCGGGTGACATCTCGCGCACCCGCTCGACAAGTCCGTCACCGTAGGCGAGGGGCTCCGCCCCCAACGTCCGCAGATACTCATGATTGGCCGGACTCGCGGTCCCGATCACACGCGCGCCGCGGGCCACCGAGAGCTGAACCGCGGCACTCCCGACACTGCCAGAGGCACCACTGATGAGCACAGTGCCACCGCTGCAGACACCGAGTTGGTCGAGCGATCGGGTGGCTGTCTCGACGGCTGCGGGCAGGGCTGCCGCCCCGGCAAAACCGAGCGTTGACGGGATGGGGGCATAGTGCGACAGCACGGCCAGTTCCGCTTGGCCTGCACCGTCGTCGGAGAACCCGAATACGCGATCCCCGATGGCCACGTCGCTGACGCCGTCACCGATCTCGTCGACGACGCCCGCTGCCTCATAACCGATGGTCTGCGGCAGATCGGGGTCCATCAGACCGCTGCGCTTCTTCCAATCACTGGCGTTCACGCCGGCAGCGTGCACGGCGATCCGGATCTGGCCCGGTCCCGCGTGGGGGTCCGGAAGATCCGCGATCTCCAGGACCTCGGGACCGCCGAACCTGCTGAAACGTGCCGCCTTCATCGCTCGCTCCGATCTCGCCCCGGTCGTCGAACCATCCGTGGCTCAACCGTACCGGCCCTCAACCAGGGGTCAGTCCGGAGACAGCGGCGAGCATGGCATCGAGATCGTGAGCGATGGCACCGATGTAGCCGTCCGGACGGATCAGAAACATCGTGTCCGAGGTGATCCCATAGGTCGTCGCGAAATCACCGGCGATGTCCGCGAGGACCACCGTCGAGGCATCGAGTTCGGCCTGTGCTGAATTGACGGCCACGGTGCGCAGTCGCGCACCGACGCTGGGCCATGTGACGTGGCTGAGATGCGCGGCCGCGGTGGGTCCGTGGCCGACCACTGTGAAATGCGGGCCCGCGTAGAGCTCGAAGAGGCGCATCGGACCGCCTCCGTCGGCTTTCAGCAGCCGGGCATCAGGGGCGCGATCGCCCACCTGCAGGGTGCGGGTGGATTCTGCGTCCACCGGGGCCAATGGCCCGCCCCGGTAGGTGATGCTCAGCTGGCGTTCGTCGTCGCCTCGCTTGAGTGCGGACGGATCGAGCTTGGTGAGCTTGTCGTAGTTCTTCGTGGACAGTCCGAGAACATGTGCGGCGATCGGTTGCCGTTCGGCCTCATAGGTATCCAGCAGGCGTTCCGGTGCCCCGGCGAGTACCTGGGAGAGTTTCCAGCCGAGGTTGTACGCATCTTGCACACCGGTATTGAGGCCTTGTGCCCCGGCCGGGGTGTGGACGTGGGCGGCGTCGCCTGCGACAAAGACCCGACGGTCGCGATAGCGTTGCGCGAGCCGGATATTGGGGCGAAACACCGATTTCCAGGAGATCGCACCAAGCTGCATCCGACCGTTGCGGGTGCGGGTGCGGATGAGATCGGTGAGTGCGTCGTCGGCCAGATCGACGATGTCGTCGTCGCGGATGCGGATCATCCATTGGAACTGCTCGGAATTCGGGAGTGGGCATGCGCCGGTGAACCTGCCTCCCAGAGCGGGCCAGATATGCCAGCGGTCGCGCCTCAGTCCATGTGTGACGGCGTCGAGGATGATCATCCGGTCCGCGTCATCGGTGGTCCCCTCGAACGGGATCGCTTGCGATTTCCGGACACTGCTACCGCCGCCGTCCGCGCCCACGACGAACCGTGCGCAGGTCTCTGTGGTCCCATCGGCGTCGACGATGGTGGCCGTCACCGACTCATCGTTCTGATCGAGGTCGATCAGTTCGGTCCGATAAGCGACCGTGGTACCGAGGGTGCCGAGTCGTGCATGAAGGGCAGCGACGGTGCTGTGCTGGGGAATGAGCCAGGTACTCGGGTATGGCACCTCGGTGCTCGGGTCCTCGACGGTCACCATTCGCTTCGGAATGGTGAGTGGGCCGAGGTGGATACCCATGGGCGGGTAGGTACTGCCCCCGGCTTCGATCTCGTCGATGACGCCGAGGTCGGCAAAGACCTCGAGGGTGCGCGGCTGAATTCCCTTGGCGCGCGAGCCTTCGAAGCCGCCGGGGGCTCGATCGATGATCCGGACTGAATGCCCGCGGCGGACGAGGTCGATCGCGAGCGTGGTTCCGGTCGGCCCTGCACCGACGATCAGGACATCGACGGCTTCAGTGGAGGTCATCAGGATTCAGCGCTCCGAGAGTGAGGTGAGGAAGGTGGTGAAGACGGCAGCGACGTCGGCGGGCCGCTCGAAGGAAGCCATGTGTCCGCAGTTGCCTATGACGTGGGTGTGCGAGGGCCCGAGGAGTGTCTCTACTTCGGGCAGTCGGCCGATGGGCGTCACATCATCCTCGGCGCCCCAGACCAGCAGAGTGGGGACACCCGACGACCGGTGGTCACGGTACAGGTCGTGCCGATCGACGAGAGGGTAGTCGGCGACTGTCGAGCAGAGGGAGTACAGCGATCCGTCGACGCGATAGCACGTACGCACCATCTCGGAGAGTTGCGCCGCCAGGGCCTCCTGCTCGACGTTGTGGCCCAGATGCTGTTCGAGCATGCGATCGCCGACCACTTTGCCCAGCAGCCAACCGAGGCTGCCATACCGCAACAGACCTGCGCCACGGGGTAACCGCCGTTCCATGCCGGCGGGACCGACCAAGCTGACCGAGTCGACCGCAGGGGAGTGGTCACGGACATACGACATCGCGACGAGCGCACCCAACGAGGACCCGACCACATGACGGGGCTGCACGTCCAAGGCAGCGCACAAACCGGCGATCTGCCCGACCAGTAGGGCCTCGTCGTAGGTGGTGGCGACCCGATCGGAATAGCCGCGACCGTAGAGACTGAAGGCGAGGGTCCGATAACCGTGCGCGTGCAGTTGGATCGCGAACCGATCCCAGTAGTACAACGGAACCGTGAGACCGCCGACGAGCAACACCAGTTCCCCTCGGGCGGGGCCACGCAATTCGTAGTGAGTCAATCCCGCACCGGTGGTGACGAATTCACCCCGGACCTCATCGCGCAGAGCATCGTCGAGGGCGGCACCTTCGGCGCGAGTGGTGAAATATCGCATCAGTTGTCCGTATCGTCGGCGAGCAGTGTCCGGGTGGCGAAGTCTCGGATCCGGTCGCTGAGCCAGTCGGGATCCTCATCCGGGATCAGGTGTCCGGTCTGCGAATTCACCGCTTCCCTGGCATCCGGGATGTCTCGAGCGAAGTGTTGCCCGTCGATGTCGGCGCTGCGGAGGACGAGTGTCGGCATGCGAATCCCAGGGAGCTCCGTGGTGCGGTCGACCTGGTCAGTGCACGCGAAATCGATGAATGCCTGCTGATTACCGGGCCGGGTCATCATGGCATGCACCCGCTGGACCATCGCGGCGTCGACAACCTGCGTCGACCCCGGACCGACGATCGACCGCAGATGTCGGGCAACAGCACCGGTCGAGTTCGCGTGGGTCAGCAACGCGCGGCCGATCGGATTGCGCGCCAACCGAAGCGCGAGCGGAAGCGACTTGCCGGGATAGCCGGTCGCGTTGACCAGCACCAGCCCCCTCACACGATCCGGGTGGTCTACAGCGAGGTTCCACGCGATGTTTCCACCCAGTGAGTTCCCGACCACGACGGGTTTCGCCAGACCCAGCGCATCGATGAAACCGGCAACCGTCGCAGTGAGCGCCGAGATCCGGTAGTCCCGATCCGACCGGGGGCCGGTCAGTCCGAAGCCCGGCAGATCCGGACGGATGATGTCGAACGCCTCCGTCAGGTTGTTCGCAGTTCGGTCAAACGACTGCAGCGAGGATCCGCTGCCGTGCAGCAGCAATACCGGGACTCCATGTCCCGCCCGTTTGTAGTGGACATGGAGATCGTCCACCACGGCGAACCGGGAGTCGTCGGCAATGTAGTCGGCGGGCCGCGTCTTCGATATGACCATAACGGTTACATCGTTACCTAAATGAGGCGCGTTGACAAGGGCGCTCCGGTAACGACGTGACCGTAATTGCATTCGGTCATCGGCATGCCGGACACTGGACTCATGGACGTGGCCGACGAGGATGCGCATTCGACACGACGACAGCCCGGCCGGCCGCGACTGCCATTCGAGCGAATCGTCGCGACTGCGCGTGAGATCGTCGACGCCGACGGTGTTTCCGCTCTGACCATGCGGTCACTTGCCGGCCAGTTGAACACCAGTCCGACCGTGCTCTACCGAGCGGTTGCCGGTCGGGCCGAGCTCATCGAACACGTCGTCGACCACACACTGGCCGAGATCCACGTCGATTTCGATGACGGCGCCACGTGGCAGACCGACTGCCTCATCTCGGCACAGGCCATGTTTGCCGTGCTCAGCCGACATCGCGGCGTGGCGCCTTTGCTCATCGAACGAGTACCCATCGGTCCACATGCCCTGCTGATGCGTGAACGAATCCTCGCCAGGCTGCTCGACCATGGGTTCACACCTGCAGAGGCCTCGATGGCCTACGCCACGCTCGCCCGATACGTCATCGGCTTCGCCGCCCAACTCGACGGGCACAGCGGCGCTCGAGAACGTGAGGCGGACCGGCTGACCTCGCTCTACCGAGACCTCGACGGTGCCGCGTTACCTGCGACGGTTGCCGTCGCAGAACATCTCCCACAACAGACACTCGAGAGCGAGTTCGAGTTCGGTCTTCATCTGTTGATCACCGGACTGGCGAACCATCGGCAAGCCGATGGTTCGCCGAGATCAGAACCCCTTGTCACCGAGCCACGTCAGCGCGGCACTGGCGACGTCTTCCCATCCGTCGTCGATCGTGAGTGAGTGTCCGCGACCTTCGAACTCCTGATACTCGGTGACCGATACGCCGCCGGAGTACTTGGCGAACACCTCGCGAGTGACCTTTGCCGGAACGGTGTGATCCTCGGAGCCCGAGGTCAACAGCAGGGGTCCCCGAACCGCATCGTGCGTCTCCACGGCAGCCGGAGATGAACGGTGAAAGTTTGCGGTGGCGTCCTCGAACAGCGGGCGGCCAGGTCCCGGGATCGTCCACTTCTCGAACAGCTCGTCCGACTCCTCCTCGCTGAGGGTGTTCCCGAAGCCGTAGTGGAACTGCTTGGCCGTCAATGACACAGCCTTCTTTCGGTTATTCGGATTCGACAACACCGGGAACGCCGACTTCAGCTGGGAGAAGGGGAGGGCCTTGACACCCTTGATGGGCGCGGGATCGATCGCGACCGCCGCTGCCACGAGGTCGTTGGCGAGCAATTCCTGCGCGATCAGCCCGCCGAAGGAGTGCCCGATTGCGATCGGCTTGACATCCGGTGTTCCGATCAAGTCTGCATAGTGCTCACATATCTGCTGTATGCCAACGTCGTTCATGTCGTCGGGGTTGGCGCGGGTCAGCGCAACCGTCTCGCGGTCGCCCGGCCATCCGGGCGCCGTGGCGGTGTAGCCGTGCCGGCCGACGTAATCGATCCAGGGATCCCAGGCGCTCGCGTGGATCCACAGGCCGTGGATGAACAGAATCGGGTTGCTCTTGTTGACGTCTGCACTCATGAGTTCGGTCCGATCGTCGATGGGTTGGGCGAAGTGGTGAAGAGTCTTGTGATCCGGTCGATCACAGCGTGGTGATCAACCCGCCGTCGATCGTGAAGTCGGCGCCGGTCACGTTCGCCGACCTGTCGCTCGTCAGGTACACGACGAGGTCGGCCACTTCCTGCGGGGTGGTGAAACGCCCCGTCACGGACTCTGCCGCCGCGTGCTGCGCCACGTCGTCGGCCGATCCGCCTGCGGCACGTGCGATCGACTCGGCCACCCCATCCTTGCCGAGCCAGAGCGACGTCGCGACAGGCCCCGGGCTGATCGTGTTCACCCGGATGTTCTGCGCGCCGTACTCTTTCGACAGGGATTTGCAGAGGTTGGTCACCGCGGCCTTGACGGCGCTGTAGTCGATCACGCCGGGATCCGGCAGGAACGCGTTGACCGAACCGACCGTGACCACGGATCCGCCACCGCGCCTGATCATCTGCGGTATCGCAGCCCTGGTGGTTCGCACCGTCGCCATCACACCGAGAGTCCAGGACGCCAGCCACTGTTCGTCTGTGACACTGATGAACCCATCGGGACGGGGTGTCACCGCGCCGGCATTGTTGACGAGGATGTCGACACCACCGAGCTCTTCGGCGCGGTTGATCAGCGCGATCGGGCCCTCTGGCGTCGACAGATCGGCCGCCACATGGGTGACGAGACCTGCGTCCTCCAGTGTCGCCAGTTCGGGTCCCCGGCTTCGTGAACCCGCCACGACGTGAACTCCCTCGTCGGTCAACGCTGTTGTCACCGCCAGCCCGATGCCCTTGCTCGCTCCGGTGACAACTGCGAGCCGTCCAGCAAGACCGAGGTCCATCTCATCTCCGCCGTCGAAGGTGGTTGTTCGGTTGGCCGCCCGAGTGTCGCGGCGACCAGGCATAGAGCGGGCGGTCGGGTGCTCACCCGTCCTGGCGCGACTACGTAGTGCGGACTTTAGCCTGGTTCTGGCCACCAGGAGGACCAACACGAGAGATTGGCTTCACCGGGCCGGAAGCAGCGGCATCTCGCACTCTCGCAGACGATTACGGGGAGTTCGTTGTCGCGAGGCGAAAGACGGATGCGCCCCATCCGCGTCAGATGCGGATGGGGCGCAGACGGCCTGAGGTCAGCAGCTACTGAGCCGGCACCACCGTGCCGTTGACGGTGACCTCGACCTGATCGGTCGATTCGGTCCAGGTGATCTTGCCGTGTTCGAACGTCGACGTCTTGACGCCATCCGCATCGGTTTCGTCGCTGGTGGCGACGCCGAGCGGTCCTTGCGACCCGCCCTTGCCATCGGGCGCAGGCTTGCCCGTCTCATCGCGCGGAACGTTCCACGCGTCACGGATCTTGCCCCACGTGACGTACGCAGGTGTACCGGCGTCAGCGTTCTTGGCGGTGATGACCCCGCCGTCGAACTGCTGGAACACCACACCGTTGTCCCCGGTGCCCGAGGCATCCGCACCGGTCTTCGGAGCACCGAGGTCGGTCTTCTGTTTCTCCGTTGCCGTCTGATATTTCGCGGCGATCGGGCCGGACAGCGTCACCTTGGTGCCGTCGGCAGCTGTCAGTTCGACGGAGCCGTTCGCACCGGAGGCCTCGCCGGACGCCTCAGCGGAGCCCGATGCACCCGACTCCGAACCCATCACCGCCGACGATGCCGCTGACGATGTCGATGAATCACTGTTGCTGTCGTCGCTACAAGCTGCCACACCGAGCGTGGCGATCGAGGCAGCCGCAGCAATGGCGACAACCCGTCGAGTGGTCTGCTTCATGATGTCCCTTTCGGTTTCTCAGAGCACTTACCTGGCGGGTAGACGCACGAGGCGCACCCTGGACGACGGTAACGAGAACAACGTCGGCAAATACAGGGTTTGCCAGAAAGAATTCTGAGGCTCGTGCCAGGCGAGTGCCGAGCGAGAGTGGCGACGAGCAGCCTCCGACACGTGGTCGTCGGCAGCGATTCGTTGAATACCCCTGCCGCACCGACAGGTTCGTAAGACCTGCTAGCCGCCGCCGGACGGTTGGAAGTCGTAGGCGGACTCGGCATGCTGGCCGTCGTCGATTCCGTCGATTTCGTGCTCGCGGTCGGCCCGCAGCCCGATCGTGTACCTGAGGGCCAGCGCGATGACACTCGTGACCGCGGCGGCGTACGCGAGTACGGCGATCACCGCGACGGCCTGCCGCCACAGTTGATCGATACCGCCACCGTAGAAGAGTCCGTCGACGCCGGCCGGTGCCGAATGTGAGGCGACGAGCCCGATCATCAGCATGCCGACCACGCCGCTGACGAAATGCACGCCGACGACGTCGAGCGAGTCGTCGTAGCGCCAGCGGAACTTCAATTCGATGGCGTACGAACTGACCGCACCCGCCGCCGCACCGACTGCCAGTGCGCCCACGGGAGTCACCGCCGAGCAGGAGGGGGTGATCGCGACGAGGCCTGCGATCACTCCCGATGCCGCGCCGAATGATGTCGGACGGCCGTGGCGTACCTGCTCGACGACGAGCCACGCGACCATCGATGCGGCGCCCGCGCCCAGCGTGTTGACCGCGATCATCGCGGCCGAACCGTTCGCCTCCAGCGCAGAACCCGCATTGAAGCCGAACCATCCGAACCACAGGAGACCGGCACCGAGCATGACGAACGGGAGGTTGTGCGGTCGCATCGGATCCTTGGGCCAGCCGCGGCGGCGCCCCAGGAACAGTGCCAGGATCAGCGCCGAGGCGCCTGAATTGATCTCGACCGCCGTTCCACCGGCGAAGTCGATCGCCTTGAGGTGGGAGACGATCCAGCCGCCGCTCTCCTCGGTCAGGCCGGGCGCACTGAACACCCAGTGGGCAATCGGGACGTAGACGACCAACGACCAGACCGCAGCGAAGATCACCCACGAGATGAAACGCATACGGTCAGCCACAGCACCCGCGATCAGCGCGACCGTCACCATCGCGAAGCCGGCCTGGAATGCGACGAAGAGGATCGCCGGGATGGTCCCGACGAGGGGTATACCGGTCGGGTGCGCGGGGTCGTGGCCGTAGGTGTGATGGAGGCCGGGGAAGGAGCCGAAGCCACCGATCAGCCCGGCGTGATCGTCGCCGAACGCGAGGGAGTAGCCCACGACGACCCAGATGATCCACACGATCGGGATCGCCGACAGACACATCATCATCATGTTCAGGACGCTCTTGGATCTGACCATGCCGCCGTAGAACAAGGCGAGGGCAGGGGTCATGAGCAGCACGAGCGCGAACGCCGTGAGCATCCATGCCGTGTTGGCGCTGTCGGGGACACCGTACTTCGGGAACATGGCCGCCTTCCGTCGCATGCGAGCGTCGCGAGTCTATCGGCTCGATGGCGTTGCGCCGCAGTCGGTTAGACCACCCCTAACCCGACAATAGAGACATAACGGACGCAGACGTATTCCAGCCGGACCTTCGGGTTCCGGCTTCGAGCCACAAGTGCGGCCAGAACGTGGCGCTGCCGCCAGACGGAACCGTCAGCCCAAACGTGCGATTCGCAGTCACTCGAACGCCGACACCGAGATCATCTGCCACAGTGAATGGTCACCGCCGGCAGGCACCTCGACCACATCTGGTCCCGCGTTGGCGGCCTCCACGCAGACGAACCCCCGCCAATGGTGCCCGACGTCGGCCATTCCCGACGCGACTTCCTCACCGGGATTCCACACCACGGCGGTCTGCCCGCCCCGCACCGACACCTCGATCGACCGTCGCAGCCCCGGATCGACGAGCCGATAGTGGCCTGCGGCGCCTGGGTATATCCGGTCGCTGCGTGGGTCATCGTGCGGGAGAACCCAATCGCCACGCTGGGTGTGGGATCGCAGGTCATCGAACTTGTCCAGGTAGGTCAGTCCGTCGAGACCTTCGACACGGACACGTCCCACGTCGGACACACGGAAGTAATTGTGGAACGCCTCGGTCATCGCGACTGTCGCGTCACCTGGGTTGTGGGTGTGCAGTCCCTGCTCCAACGTGACACCGACACGGACCGTCATGCGCAGCGTCAGAGGCAGGTGTCCCAGACCCTCGGGTGCCAGTTCGAGTTCTGTACCGCCGGATTCGATCGTGTGTCCGGCGATCAACGACCATCGCGCGGTGCGCGCGTAGCCGTGCGAGGGCACGTCACCGGTCTGCCCTTCACGCGCGAAATACGGCCAACACACCGGCGTTCCGCCGCGAATGGCCGTCGGCGGGGGAGCGACGAGCGGAGACACCCAGAGCACGTCGTCGGCCGTGCCCGCCGGGATGAACGACAGCACCTGACCGCCGAACACCGAGATGGCAGCCGTGGCATGCGGGGTGGCAACGAGGATCGCATCGAGCCCGTGGACCGAGCCGAATCGCACGCCGTCGAGATCATCTGGTGACGTCACGAATCCCAGCATGGCACAGCACTGTGTGCTCAGCGCCTGTGTTCGTGTTCACGCGGCATGGGCACCGCCTAGTGCTGATCGTCGCTTCCGTCGACGTCGGTTCGGTCGTCCTCGGGGTCCCGATGTTCGGGCGTCGTTCCGGAGGCAGGATTGTCGAAGCTCACGTCGATCTCCTGGAATCCCTTGCTGCGCTGGGCCTGCGCTTGCGCCGAGTAGGCTGCCTCGTCTCCGGGCATGAGGACGACGTTGTCGGTGAACGGGGTCAGCAGCGATCTCGGATAGAGCCCGTCGACCCGCACTGCGTTGAACTCGAGGCAGATCACCACCATCACCGCGGCCAGATAGAGGAATGCGAGCAGACCGAGCACGACTGCGAAAACACCGTTGGTCGCACTGGCATTGGCGATGACGCGCTGGACGAAGACACTGCCGAACGTCTGCAACACCTGCCATCCGACAGCTGCGGCCAATGCTCCGGGGAACACGTCCCGGATGCTCACAGGGCGAGCGGTGCCGAACCGGAACCCGACGACGAACACGGCGGTATAGAGGATCAACGACCCGAGCATCGCGAGCACTCGACCGTCGCCTCCGAGGTCGATGGCGGCGGTGACGCCGTTGAGCACCGTCAGACCGATGACGGCCAAACCCACCGTCGACAGCAGCATCGAGCCCTTGATCCGTACCCGGATCGGATTCGGCCGCTCGTTGCGCGGGACGGCCCATACGATGTTCATCGCGTTCTGAATCGCCACGGAGACGCCGAGGGCGCCGTATATCGCGCTCACCACGCCGATGGTCACCGCGGCGGAACTGCCGCTCAATTGTCCTGATTCGCCCAACTGCTCGCCCACGACCGGGATCTGGGAGAGTGCCGAGTCGACGATCCGTTCCTGGAGGTCTGGGTTGTCCTCGAGCACAAAGCCGAGCACCGAGGTGAGGACCAGCAGCAGTGGAAACAGCGAGATGAATCCGTAATAGGTGATGAGCGCGGCAAGATAGCCGCCCTGGTCGTCGAAGAACTTGTAGGCGACGGCCAACGGAAAACCGGACTTCGGGTACCTGCGCTGGAAATTGTCGATGCGGTCTGACAGCGACACCCGCGCCACCTTTCCGTCGAACCCAACGCGATCACCGCCGCAGCCGTCTGGCAGGCGCCGGGCAATCGGGGCCGTGGCGGCGCCGAGTCTACGGGGTTTGCCTCGCTGAACGCGCAGTACACGCCGGTGGCCCGCCGCAGACGCCCGTTGGGGCAATCTCGCCCGGGACCCGTGTCACCCTGGTGACACGGGTGCGGTCCAGACGCCCACCAGCAAGTCGACGAGGCCGAGGGCGAGCTGGTCCCAGGTGGTTCGGGCTGTGGGGGTTCCGGCGGCCCGTGCGCGTTCGAAGTCCGCGCACATCCCGACAGTGAGGAAGAAGGCACACTCCGCGCGCTCGGCACGCAGCTGTGGCGGCAGAAACGGCAACGTCTCCACCAGTCCCTGATAGGTGAGCAGGTTGGTCGGCGACGACACCAGCGATTCGTCGAGCAGGATGCTGCGCAGCTCGGGGTCAGCAATGAGTTGGGCACAGAATCTGGCGAAATAGGATGTCGCCCCGAGCTCGTCGAACCCACCGGTGAAGGGGAGCACCTGGCATTCGATCCACTGGCGGATACCTGCGTGGCGATCCATTCGATCGACCATCGCCTCGCGCTCGACCTCGATGCGCAGGTTGAACCTCTCGACCAAGGCGCGAACCAGATCGAGTCGGCTGTCGAAGTAATAGCCGACCACCGCCGGATTGCCCTGGCCGGCCGCGTCGGCTATCTGTCGGTTCGACACCGCGTAAATTCCACGCTCGGCAAACAGCCGTTCCGCTGTGTCCAGGAGCAGTTCCGTCGTTGCCCGGGCTTTGCGACCGCGCGTCGTGGTCTGCCCTTCGGCGTCGTTTCCGCCGACCTCGACCGTGTCCGTCATCTACCCAGCGTCCCATGTGAACGGGAACCGACGAGGCCCGGCGGCCAGGACACGGCGCGTCGGCCCCGGCAACCGCTATCCCTCGGGAGGATGTAGGCGCCCGCAGCGACCCGCCGAACAGGTTTTCGACAGCGACACTCCGGGAAATGTCGCGCGGGAAATCAGCCACAACCACACCCGGACAGCCCCGACTACCGTTGTCACATGACTGAACCGCATGAATGGTCGGCGGAGTTCACGGCCAGAGCCGCGCGCCGGACGGCCGAGCCCGAGCCCGACTGGACGCATGTATCGCGATTGCACCCCGCGGTGGTGCGGAGCGTACAGAAGTTTCAGGTCGGAGAGAGCGGCGACGGCGCTCACCTGATCGCCAACGCCGCGACCGTGGGCGATCGAGATTACGAAACCGCCATCCGACTGTTTGTCGCCGAGGAACAAAACCACGCACGAATGCTCGCCGGGATACTTCGGTCCGCCGGAGCCCAGACGAAGGGGGCGCATTGGTCCGATACCGTCTTCGTTCACCTTCGCCGACTCATGGGCTTGAAGCTCGAGCTGATGGTCCTGGCCATCGCCGAGATCGTCGCACTGCGGTACTACCGTGCACTGGCCGACGGGGGAGGTGATGACCTGCTGACAGATGTGTCCGAGCGGATCCTCGACGACGAGCGGCACCACGTCCCGTTCCAGTGCCGTCGGCTCAACCTGGCCTTCGACGGAATCCGGGCACCGGCCAGGATTTTTGTCAAGAACGCATGGCGCACACTCGCACTGGGCGTCGTGGTGGTGGTCGCAGTGGACCACGGTCCCGCACTCCGCGCGTGCGGGGTCACCCGCCGAAGCTTCGTGGTGGACACGATGCAGTTGTTCGACGACGCCGCCGCGACGGTCTTCGACGGAGTCCTGATGCGGGTCTAGGGCCACGGCGAATCCGATGCCTTCGGTCATTCACGCGTGATGACGAACGATTCGGGTAGTCGATTACTCATGACGTCGGTGGTCGAGCAGTTCAGCCTTGAGTTCCGTCGTGCACCGGCACGACACCGACGAGAGGCAGCATCATGACGAAGCATCAGGTCGTCGCAGGCGACACGTTGTCGGCGATCGCCCGGCACTTCTACGGCGATGGACGACTGTTCCGCGTGATCAGCTCGATCAACAAGATCACGAATCCGGATCAGATCTCGGTCGGACAGACGTTGGAGATCCCGTATGTCACCTTCCGCCACCAGGTCTCCGCCGCGGACACCAAACGCATTCTCGCGCAGCGGTTCTACCACGACGAGACATTGAGCGAGGTCTTCGAGATCCCCAACGGGGCTGCGCAGCGTGATCTGATCCTCGGCGAGTGGCTGGTGATCCCGGACCTCGCCGACGTCGGGCACCACACAGTTGTCCTGGGGGAGCGATGGGAAACCCTGGCCGAACGATGGTACGGCGACGCTCAGCTGTGGACGATGCTCGCCATCGCCAATCACCAGCTCAACGGGGAACCCCAGCACGGCCAGGTCGTCATCCGGCCCCGCCTGAATCGTCGCCGCACCGTCGCCGGCGGGGACACTCTGTGGCGGATCGTCGAACACAATTATGGTGAAGGGGGAGACGAGCGAACACGCACCCTGATCGAGATGGTGGCAGCCACCAATTTCCTCGCCAACGCAGATCTCATCAATGTTGGTCAGCGCCTGTGGCTTCCGTCCTTCGACTAGTCGCGCGCGGTGCCCATGCCCGTGGCCTCGTGTCTCAGTCCGGATCGGCGTAGCGGGCGTCTCGACGCTCCATGCCGGCAGCGACCGCCTCGAGTTGGTTGGGCGAACCCATGAGTCCGACCTGCAGCTCGCTCTCGAGCATCAGTGCGGCTGCCGTGTCCGCACCGCTCCATGTCTCGTCGTAGAGTCGTTTGGCCGCGCGTATCGCATGCGGCGATTTGCGGGCGATCTCGTGAGCCAGCTCGAGTGCCGCCGCACGGGGGTCGTCGACGACGCGGGTGGCGAGCCCCAACGTGCGGGCCTCGGTGCCCGAGATGATGCGGCCGGTGAAGGTGAGCTCCTTGGCGACATCGGCAGCAACCAGACGGGGGAGCGTCTGCGTGATGCCCATGTCCGGCACCAGCCCCCACTTGACCTCCATGATCGACAGCCGTGCATCTGGCGTCACATAGCGGATATCTGCGCCGAGGGCGATCTGCAATCCGCCCCCGAAGCAGTTGCCGGTGATCGCAGCGATGACGGGCGCGGGTACTCGCGCCCAGTCGGTCGAGACGCGCTGTGCATGGTTGGCCAGATGACCGGCCTCCCGGGTCAGCAATGACGCTGATCCGCCGCCCTGGCCGAGCGCCGAGATATCCAACCCAGAGCAGAAGCTCTTACCCGCACCGTGGAGTACGACGGCACGGACTCGACGATCAACTGCGAGACTTTCGGTCGTCTCCAGAATCGCATCGAACATCGCGGGATCCAGCGCGTTGTGTTTCTCGCCACGATCCAAGGTCACTGTTGCGACGCCGTCATCGCTGACGTCGACGCGAACCCGATGTTCGCCCATCGCCGATTCTCCTCATGTTGATCCCGTCAAGCCCTGTCGCAAGTGTCACGTCGCGTGCTCGGCCATTCTATGGTTCGCGGCAGTCGAGGCGTCTGCACATGCGTGATCAGGCATGACAGGACCGCGACAACATTCTCGCCGTTCCGTCGGCTGCGGCCCGGTTCTGCCTGGTCATCAGGTTTCCCCGACCACGACAGGGCATGACAGCCGGGCGTCAGCGCGTGGCAGCACCACGACAGAACCGGTCCCTAGCGTTGGCATCAATTCCGCTACCCCGCCCCGGGAAGGAGATCCCGATGACCACCACAACACACACCGCGCCGTCGACGCCGTCGCGCACCTATACCTCACTCGCCGCAGCGTGGATTCCGCTCGCCGCCCTCTGCCTGGCCTTCTTCGTCGAGATGGTCGACAACACCCTGTTGTCGATTGCGTTGCCGACCATCGGGCGCGACCTGGGCGGTAGCACCACGGCATTGCAGTGGGTGACCGGTGCATACTCACTGACTTTCGGTGGCCTGCTACTGACTGCAGGGTCGATCGCCGACCGATTCGGACGTCGGCGGGTGCTACTGGCCGGGCTCGCCGCATTCGGAATTCTGAGCCTGCTCGTCGTGGCCGTGTCCACCACGGGCGAGCTCATTGCGCTGCGCGCCGCACTCGGTATCGCCGCCGCCGCGATGGCCCCGATCACGAACTCACTGGTGTTCCGCCTCTTCGATGACGAGAAGCTACGGATGCGTGCGATGACGGTGATGATCGTCGTGGGCATGGCAGGCTTCGTCCTCGGTCCGCTGCTCGGAGGCACCGCGCTGGCACACGTGCGGTGGGAGTGGCTTCTGGTCGTGAACGCCCCAATCGCACTGATCGCCGCGGTCGGCGTTCGATTGGGTGTGGCCGCCGACCGACCCGACGGCCTCACCAAGGATGCGCTCGACCTTCCCGGTGCGCTCCTCAGCATCACCACGATCGGACTCGCGTGCTGGTCGATGACCAGCGGCGTCGAGCATGGCTGGCTGTCTCCGCTCACCATCGGCTCCATCGTCGGCGCCGCCATCGCCGGCGCGGTCTTCGTGTGGCACGAGTTGCGGACCGCATCGCCGATGCTGGACGTGCGACTGTTCCGCAACGGCACGGTCCGCGGTGCCACCATCGCTCAGGCGGGCACTGCGATCGCGATGGCCGCCACCATGTTCGGACTCATCTTGCACTTCCAGTACGCCTACGGCTGGAGCCCGGTCAAGGCCGGCCTGGCGAACCTGCCGATCATCATCACGATGCTCGTCGCGTCCCCGCTCTCGGAGTGGCTCGCCGCACGTTTCGGTCATCGCATCGCCTGCCTGATCGGCGCCCTCTGCCTTGCCGGCTCGATGGGCGGTCTCGCCTGGGGCGTCGAACACGGCTATGCCGCCATCGCGGCCTCGATGGTCGTGATGACCATCGGCCTGCGCACCGTGATGACCATCTGCGCCGTTGCGCTGGTCAACGCGATGCCGGCCAACCGCACGTCGATCGGCACTGCCCTCAACGACACAGCGCAGGAAGTCGGTACCAGTCTGGGCACCGCCATCGTCGGCACGCTCATCGCTGCGCTGGTGACCACCCAGCTACCCGCAGGCATCTGGAGCAGTGATCTTGTCGAGTCCTTCTTCCACGGCGAACGGATCACCTACGCCATCTTGGCCATCGTCGTGGGACTGGTCACCGCGGTTGGCGCTCTCACGCTGACCAATTCGCGTGCCACCGAAGAATGACGCTCCCACGAGGACACCACATCGAGAGCCTCAGGGCACGAGATCAGCGCCCTGCCCGCAGGATGCGGCTCGCGCGCAATGCATGCGGCGGGTCGGTTCCGAATTCCGCTGACCCGTCGAGATAGCTGTCGATCAGCTCGGCGGCGGAATGGTCCTCGATGTCGGTGAAGCCACGGGCACGCAGGTCGGCGGCGATGTCGGCGGGAGTGAAGTAGCTGAACCAGGGCTCGCCTGCCGCGGCCACGCGATTGGCACGGTCCTGCAACTGCGCTCGATCCTCGTCGGTGTCGGCCGGCACCAGGTAGTCGAAGATGACTTCGGTCGGCGGGGTCTGACCGGAGATGTAATCGAGCGTGGTGCGCACCGCATCTGAGGTCAGATAGAACACGACGCCGAGCCACACGAACTCGGCCGGGGCGGACCTGCTGAATCCGCCGGACTCCAATTCTGTTGACAGTAGATCGGTTTCGAAGTCAACCGGGACGAAGGTCAGGGTCTCGGGAACCCCGATTCCGGCCGCGACGAGGCGATCACGTTTCCACACCTGGGTTGCCGGATGGTCGACCTCGAAGATGCGCACGCCCGGATGTGGGTTGCGATACGCGAACGTGTCCAGACCCGCGCCCAGGATCACGACCTGCCGCACACCCGCCGCGACGGCTGCGCCCACGCGGTCTTCGGCAAATCGAGCACGAGCGGCAAAGAACAGGCGACGAGGTCGAAAGGTGGCGCCGCTGCCCGGACGATCCTCGGTGGGCTCAGCAAGATCGGACAGTTCGTCGGCGGTCACACCGACGAGGCGCGCCGCGAGTGGATCGGTGAGGATCGGTGGCCGGTCCGCGATCTGGTGGTAGGCGCGAGCATAGGCGGTCGCGAGCGCCGTCCGGCTGGGCTGCACGTGATCCATGATCACGAAACTACTCCTCGGGCCCCTGCCGACCTCAGCTCGGCGACGACGAGATCTTCTGCAGGAACTCGACAGCGACCCGGTAGCGCGGCTCGCCGCAGTTGGGGCATTCGGCCCCGCTGCCGGGGATGTTGAGCCAGTACCCGGTGGCCCCGGCGATCTTCGCGGCGTTGTAGACCTCGACCATGTCGTCGGCGGTGACCTGCCGGCCGTTCGGATTCGTACTCACCCCGACCAGCACCGGTGCGCTGCCGGGATTGGCGGTATGCGCGGCCGCCACGGCAGCCGTGACGAAGGAGGTCGCATACTCGGTCGCCTCCGTGCGCTGCGCCTGGATCTCGAAACCGTCGGCGATCGCGGCGCCGGGGGTGACCAACCGGTCGATGAATGCCTGGTACAGCGCATCCCCGGACAACCCGGGTGCGAGCACGTTCATCAAACTGATGGCGGGCGCGAAGATCACGCTCTTGCCGTATCGGTGGGCCACATCCTCGGCACGACGCAACGCGCCGATCGGGTCGCGCTGCTCCGGTATCGGCGTCAACGACCATGCCTCCAGGTCCAGCAGCAACCAGTGCATGGAATCGGGTACCTGCCCAGTGCTCAGCGCCGTCGCCAGGTCGGTCGCGCTGCGAAAGTTGAGGGTCGGAGTCGCGTCGTTCAGATCGCTGTGGGCGTCGACATTCCGCACCAGCATCAGCGTCGACGGACTGTCCAGATTGTCGAGCTCCGACTTGGGCAGCCCGGCATCGACCAGTCCGGGTACCGATCCCGAAACCAGGATCCAACGCGGGGAGGGGACCGACGGCGGCGACGGGGTGGCGTCCGCGCACGCCCAGACCGCGTTCACCACAAGAGCCAGCACGAGCGCAGCCACCAGCAGATGTCGTCTTCGTGCCACCGCAGACTCCCAACAATGCCCGGCGAATCCCTGACCCGATGGTCATGACGCCCACATCGATAGTGCCAGTGACCTTACCGGTGATGCGCACGATTGGCAGCGATTTCGCCGTTCCCCATCCGTGCAACGTTTCTCGTTCCCGTCCAGAAGCTGAACGATGTTGTCCACCAAGTCGGTTCGTGGATCGCAGTTCGTACCTCCCGCCGCCGACATGGTCGGTTCGCGATGTGGGGATCCACTTCGACATCCGGCTCTACCGGCCCGCGACGTCGAGGAGTCCGCGCCGTCGTCGACGGGCTACGCGCCAATTCCGTTGCAGCAAGGTACGACTGACCACTTCGTGACCGGTTCCCCTGCGGGTTGACGTAGACGGTGCCGCCCACCGAGCGCGGCCATGGTTCTCACGCGCCCACCGTCGGTGGTTCCTCGCCTGGGTCAGTGTCCCGTTGCTCTTCTGCGCGGCGTTGCTCACGGGCCGCTTGGCGTTGCTGTTCGGCTCGATCGCGTAGTCGTTGCAGGAACTCGCGATCGGCGTCGGGGTCTTCGGGGATGTAGCGTCCGGGCCGGTCGTATTCGGGAAACTCGCCGGCCGCACCGGGACGGTCACGACGGGGGAGGTCGTCAGCAGTCGGTCGGCCGAACGCCAGCCAGAGAAGCGCGCCGATCAGGGGCACGATCACAACCAGCAATGCCCATGCCGGTTTCGGCATACCGCGCACCATCACGCTGTCAGTGCTCAGAATGTCGACCAGCGCGATCACCAGAATGACCAGGTAGATCAGTCCGAGATAGGGCATCCGCCCTCACCTCCCGAACGCGATGTCATGACGGCGGTCCAACCGGACCTCCCGCCCCGACCTTCCTGCACCTGAGCCGTCATTCGCCCGCCAGGGCTTTCGACACAGTTCACGCACACCGTTCCTCCGTCGAGGCTTCTGCGCGTACACGCCGTCAGCCACCATCATCGTCTCCACCGAGATCGCCCGCGCGCTCCAGCGCGTTACCGAGCGTTGCCGGCACGTTCAGATGTGGTGTCGCATGGCCGCGGAGACCATTGCGCCTCGGCTATCAGTGAGTCGGCGCCCAGTCGGCGGGATACGCCCGATAGGTGCCGAACGGCAGTCGGGCGTCGTACACCATTTTTCCGGAGGGTGTGAACTCGGAGATGTGTGGCGCCATGCCCCAGCCCACGAGTGTGTTCCCGTTCGGGATCGGCTGCGCGTCTCCCATCGCGAAAGCCACCAGGTTGTCGGGGTGGGTCTGGTTGCGTACCAGGGTGGCTCGGTGGGTCGCGTGGTCGAGGCGGATCCATTGCACACTCGACAGGCCGTCGGTCTCGAAACCGCTCGAGTTGTTGTTGAACAGCCGAATCGTGTTCGAGCTTGCGAATTCGGCGTCGTGCTGGAATGCGAACTGCACACCGCGCCCCAATGTGAAGGTCGAGTGCTTGCCGCCGAGGCGCCACTTGATCGCGCCGGTCCGGATGTCGACGTCGTAGACCGTGGACGTGTCCCGCATCGAGATCACCAGGTCCCCGTCGGGATCGAGGGCGATCGAGTTGATGTGGAAGGGGTCGTAGGCGTCGCTGCCGGGAAGTTTGTCGGTGGCGGTGGCGTCGGTCAGCGGTACATGCCGGGCAGCGCTCCAGCGCATGAGCACGCGTTTGGTGGCCACATCGACGACCGAGGCGACGGCGTCGTACATCGTGCCGTTCTTCGGGCCACCGATCGCGGTGAGATCGGCGTCGACCTTGTGGTAAGAGGTGACCAGTGCCCGGCCATCAGGGGTGAGCCGGAACTCGTGCACATCGGTGGGAGCGCCGCCGGCATCGAGCTTTTCGATGACTCGGCCGTGCTCGTCGGCGATGTAGTCGGCGCCGGAGCCGTGCCCGCCGACGGTTTCGCCCTGCCACCAGGTCAACACCCGTTTGCCGTGGTAGGTCTGGGTGCGGAAGTTGGAGACGTCCTGACCGGCCGGCGGGTCGTAGCGCCAGACCTCACGCCCGGCCTTGTCGACGACGATGTTGGCCGATGTGGCAGCCGGAATACCCGAGACCGCCTTGCTGACACCGGGCACGAGCGCCGCCGCGCTGATGCCGCTGCTGTAGTAGACGTAGCCGGGTGTGGCGCCCGCGTTCACGTCAACGGTGTACTTCAGCGCTCCGATCGGCAGGGTGGGCAGCGGTGCTGCCGTGGCGCTTCCGGTGAGCGGGGCTGCGCCGATACCGATCGACAGCGCCATCGTGGCGGCTGCGGTGCGACGGAGTCGTCGGGAGATCCGGGCCATGGTCGTTCCTCACTGGTTGATGCGTATGCGTTGCACAACCGCCTCCCTGAGAGGACAGGCACTGGTCGTCGCACCATGACAGTGATACCACCCGCGCCTGAGAGCCCAGTCGTGACATTTGACTGCCGGAGTCGCTCGGCCGAACACGGGGGGACTTTCGGCCCTATGGGGTGGTTACGGTTCGTGCGTATTGTGAAGATCGCCGAACGGATGGTCCGCCTCCCCCCGGGTGGGCCATCCCGAGGCCGCACCGCCTTCGTTGATCTCTTCGCGCATGCGAAGGATCCGGGGGCGGCGCCTACCCCACGAGTGCCGACACGGACTTCACTGTCTCCTTTGCCAATGGCAGGGCGCTTCGGTCAGCCATGTCGCGAATGCCCGAGTACGGCGTACACCGCAGACGAAACCTGCTCGGCCACAGCCATGTCGGATGATGTGTTGAGCTTGCCGTCCATATGCAGGAAGGCCAACCCGTGGACGAGTGACCAGACCGCGATCGCCATCGGCTCGGCCGGCGCATCGGGCAACGCCGATGTCACGATCGAGCCGAGGTAGTCGTGGATTGCCGCCACAGCGGCAACCCGATCGGGGCTGGTGGTGTCGCACCCTTCGGCGAACATCACCCGGAACAGTCCCGGCCGACGCAACGCGAAGTCCACATAGGCAACCGCAACCTTCGCCAGGTCCGCAGGCGTGGTGGGCGCCGGGCTGACCTCGACCAAGTCCTGCGCGAGTTCGCCGTAGCCCACCGCTGCAACAGCCGACAACAAGGCGTTGCGGTCGGGGAAGTGGCGGTAGGGTGCCGCGCTGGACACCCCGGCGCGACGTGCGGCGGCTCTCAGCGACAACGCCGGTGCACCATTCTCCTCGAGTTCCTCGACGGCAGCCTGGACCAGTGCACTCGGCAGATCACCGTGGTGGTAACGGGTTTCGGATGTCATGGCGTGGTGACCCCTGGCGTCGGTTCGGCAGGAATCAGCAGGACCTTGCCCACCGAAGCGGGGGAGTCCAGCATCGCCTGACCGCGTTCGGCGTCGGCAAGGGGCAGGATTGCCGAGATGACCGGGCGAATCAGCCCCTGTTCGACGAGCGGCCATTCGTCGCTCGCGACGGCGGCGACGATCTCGGCCTTGGAGCCCGGACCGACGAGCGGACGGTTCCGCACGTTCAGTCCGATCACGCGTGCTCGTTTGCCGATGAGCGCCGCGACATTGACCTCACCGGTGAACCCGCCCTGCATGCCGATGACCACCAGCCTGCCGCCCACCGCGAGCACATCGACATTGCGGGACAAGTGACTACCACCCATGATGTCCAGGACCACATCGATCTGTCCGGCGAGTTCGGTCGCAAAGTCCTGCTCCCGATAATTGATGACGATGTCGGCGCCCAGATCCCCGCAGCGTTGCCCCTTCTCCTCGGAGCCGACGGTCACGACGACCTTCGCGCCGAGCGCCTTGCCGACCTGGATGGCATGAGTCCCGATACCGCTGCCGCCGCCGTGGACGAGCAATGTCTCGCCTGCTCGGAGTCCGGCGTCCATCACGATGGTGGACCAGACCGTGCTCGCCACCTCTGGCAGTGCCGCCGCCTCGACCAGGGACACACCGGCAGGGATCGGGAGCAGCTGATCCACCGGGACAACGACGTACATGGCATAACCGCCGCCGGCGATCAACGCGCACACAGGTTTCCCTGGTTCGACACCGTCGACGCCGTCGCCGAGCCCGACGATCGTGCCCGACACCTCCATACCCATCACATCGGTGATACCGGGCGGCGGTGGATACAAGCCCTGTCGCTGCATCAGGTCCGCACGGTTGACACCCGCCGCCGCGACCTCGACGAGCACCTCACCGGAGGCCGGGACCGGCGTGGGCACTTCGTCGAGGAGAAGGTTCTTGTCGTCGTCGACGACGATCGCGGTCATGGTCGCGGGTATGGCAGGTGCGTTCATGCGAACTCCTTCCGTGCGTCTGATCATCCGCTGCCGAGCCGGAACCGAAACCGGCATGAACCGTTTCGACAACTAGTGTAAGCATTGCTCACATCACGGTAGGGAAGGATGTAAGCAACGTCAACACCAGGATTCACGGAAGGCTGATGCAGTCACTCGCACAAGTGTGCGAACATGGTCGGCGTGACGTCGCGCAAAACCCCCGGATTGACTCCCGACGACCTCGAATCCCTGTCCGCGGGACTCGCCGCCGGCAAGCGGGTCACCGTCTACCTCCGCGATCCGATGCCATCGCTGAACCTCGACGCCGGAACGTCGGCACGGGTGGTGTCCATCGACGGCTCCACGCTGACGGTGAGCCCGAAGGGTGTCGACGATCAATTGCCCTTCGAGGCCGACGAACTGCAGAAGACCCGTGTGACACCGACAACCGCCACACCGACGCGCCGACCACCGGGCAAGGCGGCGCCGGCTCCGTCACGTCCGGCGGGTTCATCGAGAACCGTTGCCACGGAACCGAAGTCGGAATCCGAGGCCATCCCCGAAGCCAAATCCGCGACAACGATTCCAGCGCAGCCGAGACCCGCCCCGGCCAAGGCGCCGCGACGGCCAAAGGCGTCGACCGCAGCCGTCAGTGTCACCATCACCTCCACAGGCGAAAGCGCGTGGACGGTATCGATTTCCCACGGGGCCAAGAAGCAGGGGAGACCGACCGAAGTGACCGCAGATCGGGTGGCGCGAGCGATGCACGAGCTCGGAGACGACGCCGCGATCACGGCGGTCGACGGGGTGATCGAGTCGGCTCGTGCGGCGGCCAAGAAGCGAATCGACGAACTCAGCCACGAACTGGAAACAGCGCGAGCTGCATTGGCTCATCTCGAGGGCCAGGAACGGGGGAACTGACCGCCACGTCGATCACCATCGCCCGTCGCGGCCGCCGAACCGACCATCGGGAGTCGCACCACACCGCATCTCGCCTGGCACCATGGGTAAACGTCCATCCACCGCGTAGGGGAATCAATGAAACGACTGTTGTCGGTACTCGGATCGGTCACCGCGATCGCCTGCGTGGTCGCGGCACCCGCACATGCTGCAGGCCCGCCAGACGCTGTCAAGATCGCCAATGGGGCGGTCGCCGTCGCACGAGGCTCCACGTTGCTTCACACCAACACGTTCGGTCGATATGGGTGTGAAGACTTCGTGGACGCCGCGTACGGCCGAACGACCGCCAACGGGATACCGCACGACGGTGCTATGGCGTTCTATCACCGCCTCGCCGCGCGCGGGGAGGGACACAGCCGGCTTCCCGCTCCGCTGGGGGCGCTGGTGTTCTCACAAGGTGAGGACGGCGATCATGTCGACATCTCCATGGGTAACGGCCAGTACATGAGCGGTGGTGTACAGGGCTTCGGGCCTGGCTGGGGCGACGGCACCAACAACCAGATCCTGCCGTCGGCGAACCTGGGTCATTGGCACCTCGTGGGATGGGCGTTCGCACCGTGGAGCGCGACAGGGTTCTGATCCTGCCGCCCGCACGGGAGTCAGCTCGGTCTACAGTCGCAACGCCCGCAGGGTCACCTGTGCCATCTGGCGCTCACCGAGAGCGTTGGGATGCACGGGGACCGTCTGGACGTCGGTGATCAGTGGCTCGATCCAGCGCACACCCTGCGGTTTGCAGCTGTCATGGCCGACCGAGGCGGTGGCGGCGTCCACATAGGTGATCCCGGTCAGCAAGGCGGCCCGACGGATGGCGTCGTTGAGAGTCGCCTGGATACCGTGCATGTACGGAATGTCACCGGGTGCGATGGGGAATCCGGCGCACTGCTGCACCGTGTTGGGCAGGATCCATGGATAGGCAACAACGGCCGTTCGGGCCAGGGGAGCCCGAGCACGGACTGCGGAGAAGGCACGGAACAGCTTGGGGAATGTCTGCCGACGGACCTCGGAGGCGATGGAATCGCCGTACATGGCACGACACGGTGATCCTTGTCCGGCCGTAGTAGCTGCGGCGGCAACACATTTGGCAACAGTGGAGCCGAACACATCGCCATCGTTGCCGCCGATCATGAAAGTGACCAACCGTGTTCGCAGGCTCAGCGCATCGAGTTGCGGGCGGAGACCGGGATACTGGGACCCGAAGAAGTCGGTTGTCTTGGCTCCGCCGCAACTCACGTCGGTCAGTCGCGCACCCGTCTGGCCGGCGACGAGATGCGCGTAGTTGATGCTCGACTGCGCGCACTGCGGGAGTGTGCCCGGCGCAGTAGGCAGGACACCGGACCCGGCCGAGTAGCTGTCGCCGAGATTCACATAGTCAAGCGTCGGTCCGGGCACCCGCGGTGCCGCCGACACCGACCCCGCCGGTATCGATAGCGCGATGGCCGCGGCAGTGAGGATCGAGGCCCCGAAAGTCAGTGCAGATGCTCGCAAGTTCACGCATCAAGATGTAACACAGATCACATTGCCCGGGAGCGATTCTGAACTCCGATTCGTTGCCGGTAGGTCCCGATCCGGCGATTTGCGGAGATTTGGCGATCTCCGCAGACGGAATCAGCACCGAAAGTGTCGTCATGTAGCGGAGTTCCGGCGACGCGGGTCGGCCGAATCGTTCGGGGCTCGCCGGGCCGGACGTGTCACCGTGCCGGACGTGTCACCGGCAACACGCACCCGTCACCGTGACCGTCAGATCGGCGGTGTTGCCGATGCCGCCTGCCCGCGATCTCTGCCATGTCGTGGGAGAAACATCGCAGGAATGAGGATGACAGCAGTGAGGGCGAACGCCACCCAGAACGCGAATCCGAACGCTTCGGACAGCAGTGGGCTGACCTTCGACATCACCTCGGGTGGTGCCGAACTGATCTGATCGGTACCACCGCCGGTCGCCGGGATCCCGTGGCTGGTGAGTTCATGGGTGAAACGCTGCGTGAGCGCGGTCACCAGCAGCGCGCTGCCGAGCGAGGCACCGACCTGCTGGATGGCCGACAACGTCGGGGCGGCCCGTGACACCGACTCCACGGAAAGGTTGGAGTACGCGCCCGCGATTGTCGGCATCATCACCGCGCCCAGCCCCATGCCACGTACGAACAGAGCCACGCTCAACCACACGTATGACGTGTCGGCATGGACATGGGTGAACGGAATCGTGCCGATCAGCGCGATGATCACGCCGACCGGGACGACCCAGCCGGCACCGATACGGTCGGTCAGGCGCCCGCCGACCACCATCGCGACGATCGCGCCCAATCCTTGCGGCGCGAGCAGCAGGCCGGCCGCCAGCGCCCCTTCGCCGCGAGCGGTCTGGTAGTACAGCGGCAGAAGCAGCATGCCGCCGAACAGTCCGATGGCGACCAGGAAGATCGCGATCGTCCCGCTCGCGAAGAGTCGATCCTTGAGGAGCCGGACGTCGATGATCGACGCCGCTCCCTTGGACAAGCTGTGCCAGGTGTAGAGACCGAGACCCACCACGCCGGCGATGAGCCACCCCAGCACGCTCCAATCACCGAAACCACCCTGAGTGCTGGCGCGCGACAACCCGTACAGGAGGCACACAAGACTGCCCGAGAGCACCGCCAGACCGAGATAGTCCAGACGCTCGACATCGTCGAGCGTGTCCCCGGAGGGCAGCTTCCATACGGCCAGTGCGACGGCGAGGATGCCGACGGGCACATTCACCAGGAAGATCCAGTGCCAACTGGCGTATTCGACGAGCGCACCGCCGATGACCGGGCCGAAGACCGGACCGAGCAGCATCGGCACGCCGATGATGCTCATCGCACGACCCAGGCGTTCGGGGCCGGCGGCCTTCGTGATGATCGCCTGTCCGCCGGGTAGCAGCATGCCGCCACCGAGCCCCTGGATGATACGAAAGATGATGAGGCTCTCGATGTTCCAGGCGCACGCACAGAGCGCGGAGCCGGCCGTGAACATCGTGACGGCCGTGATCCAGGTGGCTTTCGGGCCGAAGCGGTCCATTGCCCAACCGGTGATCGGGATGACCAGGGCCACCGCGAGGAGGTATCCCGTGACCACCCATTGAGTAGTCGACAAGGACGCACCGAGGTCCGTGCTCAAAGAGTCCAGCGCGACGTTCACGATCGTGGTGTCGAGGACCACCATGATCATGCCGGACACGATGACCAGTCCGGTCACGATGACACTGCGGTCGAGCTTCTCCGGCTGCGCGGCACCGGTGTTACTGGCCATGACAGCTCCTTCGGTAGGTCAGTCCCCCCGACTGGAGGACGCCGGTACCACCTGTTCGATGAGTTCGACCATACGAGGTTCCGCCGTGGTGGGCTTGCCCGCTCAGCTCGGACGCTGCGCGACCGTCCTCGCGAGGATGCCCAGCGTGGCTCGCAGCGCCGACTCGGGGATGATGGGGAAGATGTCCATGTCGCGGTAGCGACCCTCGATCTCGCTCCAGTCGTAGTAGGAGACGACCTCGGTTCCGGTGTCACTCGGCTGCAAGCGGTATCCGTAGAGGTGCTTGATGGGGGGTTGGATCTCGCCGGAGATCGTCCACTCGATCACCGAATCCTGCTCGAACTCGGTGATGATGACGGTGACGTCGTACTTGCCCATGGGCAGATCGTTGAGCGACTCACGGTCCATGTGGACGACGAAGGTGTCGCCGACGGCACGGACCGGATCGCCTTCGGCCGACTGCAACATCCCCGAGCTGTCGATCTGGACATGCCCGTCGGGCCGAGTCAGGATGTCGAACACCGCCGAGGGCGGCGCCGCGATCTGTCGGGCCACTTCAAATCTCTCAGTCGTCACCAGTGGAGCCTGCCAGAAACCTGGCGTGGCCGTGCGTGGTTTGGTGAGCGGAGAACCTCCCATGCGCAGAGGTGTGTCCGGCGATCACTCGAGACCCGTTGTGGCGGCCAATCCTGTCGGTGGTCGCCGATAGTCTGTACTCAGTTCAATTTCGTACGCGGGCGCGATCTCTTTGATGACGAGCTGATGATGACTGGTCCTGTCGGTCCCTGCCTCAGAGGTGCGCACGTGTTCTCCTATACCGATCCCATCGGCGATGACGCTGTGCTGTCGTCGTTGGGTTCGAGCGGTATCGGGGAGCCTGCACGCGACGCACTACGGTTGAGCCGCCAAGCCGAAGCTCGCGCCTTGCTCATGGCTCATCGCATCGGTGAAGCCGCGTACGACGACATGCTCGTCTTCCTCAGTCCCGGTCGGCAGATGATGGTTCGCAAGCACGCGGAGAAGGCTGCCGTCGGCGAGATCTCACTCCAACTCGGACTGTCCCGCACGAAGGCCGGCACTTGGTACCAACTCGGCATCGCGCTGCAACAGTTCCCGAAGATCCGAATGGCTTATCTCGCGGGCGATCTCAGTACCCACCGCATGTCGGTACTGATCCATGCCGCAGAAGCTGCGTCGGACATAGCGCCCGGCGCTCCTACGGAACCGGAAGCCCCCGACGTCGATTCTCCTGACGTCGATTCGCCTGAGACCGACACTCCTGAAACCGACTTCGAGGACATAGCGCTGGACCTCGCGGAGCGTCCGACAACAGACACCGTATTGCGCGATGCGCTCGAGGAGTTGGTGATCAGCCTCGACCCCGACGATGCCACCGAAGCACGTGAGGAGTTCGGTCGGGCCTGGGAGAACGTAGCGATCAGCAATGACAGTTCCGGACACATCAACATCGACGCATGCGTACCCGCCGAGTTCGGTGTCTACCTGCGCGATCGGATTGCCGCACTGATCGCTGCCAGGATCTGCCGCCGCGATCCACGCACCCTCGGGCAACAACGCGTAGTGGCAATGGCTGCGTTGATGGGCACGCCAGGTGCTGACCTCGTATGTCAGTGCGGCGACGAGAACTGCCATCCCAACGGGGAGCGTGACACCACGCAACCACCGAACGGTGCTCCGGCCGTACCCCTCACCCAACCTGACAGACAGGCCGATGAAAGGGACAGGGCAGACACCGAACCCACGTCCGACACCGCGCTCACCCCTGCGGCGCCGTGGACCCTCGTGCTCGACCCGGCGGGTACCGCCGTTCCTCGGCTGCACGGATACGGTGCCATCGACCCTGCCCACGCCGAACACCTGCACGATCGATCGATCGAGATACTGCTGCGCAACAACGTCGAGCGCGGTCCTTGGGGTCGCCTCGTGGTCACCGACCGCGCCGCCGCCCCGCCGGTCGACCCGACCGGACACGGCGGGCACGCCCTGCCACCACCTGGCGCCCTGACCTACACGCCGTCTCGCCGGCTACGGGACGAGATTCAGCAGTCCGACCTGACGTGCCGTTATCCGTGGTGCAGCCGACCTGCCCATGAATGCGACCTCGACCATCTGGTGAAGTTCGACCATGCCGACCCCCTGGTCGGCGGCTGGACGCTGCCCGAGAACATCGCGCCCCTGTGCCGCCCAGATCATCAACGCAAACACCTGGCTTTGTGGCTGCCCACGATGCATCTCGACCGCAGCATCACCTGGACCAACCCGACAACCGGACGACAACTGACCACCTATCCGAGGTGAGTACCCCCGGCTCGACTCCGGAACGGCCGGCCGAAAACGTACGGTCGAACCATGGACTCGGTAGCCCAGTCGACGATGCCCCCTACCACCCCGACATGGAATCTTGATCACGTCTTTCGCCACGCCGACGGGGACATCCGCTGGCGTCAGTTCGGCGAACAAGGTCCACCGATCGTTCTGGTGCACGGCACCCCGTACTCGTCCTTCTTGTGGCGAGACATCGCCCCAGCGCTCGCGCGGACACGACGCGTGATCGTTTTCGATCACCTCGGCTACGGACAATCGGACAAGTCGGAGATGCAAGACCTGACGCTGGCTGCGCAGGCCAGGCGATTCGCAGCGCTCCTCTCGTATCTCGGAGTGGAACGGCCACGCGTGGCCGCGAACGACATCGGCGGTGCCATCACTCTGCGGGCCTTGCTCGTCGAAGGCGTTCGCTTCAGCGACATGACCCTGTTCGACTGTGTCAGCGGCGGGCAATGGGAGGGCGGCCTGTTCGGTCAGATTCGCCAGAATCCTGAGGTGTTCGCACAACTTCCCGGCTACGCACACCGGGCGCTGGTGGCCAGTCATCTTCGCCACGCAACGTATGCCGGATTCCGGCCAGGCGTCCTGGACGCCTACCTGGCGCCGTGGTTGGGCGAGGCAGGCCAAGCGGCCTTCTACCGCCAGTACCGGCAACTCTCAGAAGCCGATACCGACGACTACTCCTCTCTACTCGGCGACGTCGACATCCCAGTGCGTCTCCTCTGGGGGTGTGACGACCGCATCCTGCCACCCCGCCACGGAGAGTGGCTACGGGACCACATCCGTCATGAGTCCATGACCTGGATCGAGAACGCGGGCCACCTCCTGCAAGAGGACGCTCCGGCTCAGCTTCTTGCCGTTCTCGAACAGGCATAGGCAATCAACGCAGGCGCCGCCGGTCTGGCCCGTGAACGTGGTCAGAACAACGTCGTCACCGTATCGACCCGGAAAGCTCCACGAACTGACGAATCGGAATCAAATATCTCGAAGTTCCGATTCAATACACCGATGTCGTCGAAGATCGATCTGTCGGAACTCACGTTCAACTATCGCGAGAGCAGGGCCATGGCGGATAACGATGACGGGTCCCAACAAGACTGGTACATGTTGGTTCGCAACGCGGCGATACTCGGTGCAAGCTACCTGCCCTACGTGGGGACGATCGCCTCTGCGCTTCTCGATGCTCTGTGGCCACGCGATGACGGGAAAGATCTGTCGGCCTGGGATCAGGTCAAGTCCGAGGTCGAGAACCTCATTCGAGAAAACTTCGACACACACTTCCTCGACGAGGCGAACGTGCGGATACGCGTGATCGAGGATCGGATGAAGTCGTACCTCCGGGAGGTGCAATATGCGGTTCGATACGACACTCCAGAGCAATGGCAGTCCGCCATCATTTCCTTGGTGACCACCCGGGACCATCTCCATTCGGAGCGCGTTTGGCTTCTGGCACAGGGAACGTCGGATGAGACTCGCCGACGGTTGACTCTGCCTCACAGCGTGCTCCTGGGGACAATGGTCATGACGCTTCAACGGGACTATTACTACATATGCCGTGACCACAAAACGATGGAGGACAAGCACTACCAATCCTACTTACAGGATCGCAGAGACGAAGCCGATGCGTACGTCGCGGAGATGTCCGAAGAAGTGCGGGCTTCCATCGCAGTCGCGCGAGAGCACCGCAAACCACAAGCGGCAAAGGACGAGGCCGACGCCGTCGAGCGCCATCGCATGGACGGACACGTACGCGACCACCGTATTGCGGGCTGGCGCACCATGAATCAATTCGACAGGTACGCACAGCTCAAACTGCTGAGCTTCGTCGATCTGTGGCAATACTTTGTGAATGGTGCACCCGGCCAGTCGTTGCCGCAGTACACGATCTACTCAGATCCCTATGGGACCGCAGACGGGCACGGTGTCACGGTTCCGGAGGTCCCCACGCCCGAGTATCCCGGCTGCATCGCCGTGTGGGCGGATCGGTTCGTCAACGGCGTCCAAGTCTGGTACGACACAACCGCTCCGCGCGATACCAAACAGTCACCGCAGTCCAACGGAACTCCGCTCATGGGGCGTTACGTGGACTGGCAGCATCAGCACAATTGGCAATTCGAGACTTCGCCCACATCGACAAACTATCCGGTCCGAGCGTTGGTGCGATACGCGGATGTCATTCACGGGATCGGCTTCGAGAACAACACCGGCCAGCAAACCGGTGTCGTGGGTTGGGAGACCGGCGGCAAAGACGAGAAGACTGTGAAGATCGAATTCGAAGGCCATCGTGTCCGAGGAGTGAAGATCATGGGCCTGTCGAACGCTTTTGACTGTGCCGATTGCATCGTCATCGCGTTCGGCCCCGTCGACACCGATCCCAATGTTCCTGTTGCACATACGTTGTTTGTCTACAGTCCAGAGGAATTGGCCACCGACAGCCTCCAGGATTCGACTGACGATGCCCCGTCAGAGATCCCTGCGGAATGGGTTGCCGAACGAGCCGCGCACTGGGAGCGGATCGCCGAGACCGGGTGAGGACACGCCATTCGCACTGCCTGACGAACCCTCACTGCTCGGTGACGACGCTCCGTTGAAATCTGGTTGTTGATGCTCGGGTCGAACGTTCTGGGTGTTCCTGTCGCCACCGCGGCAACGATCAGCGCGGCAAGGATGAAACATACGCCGGCATAGAGCACGCTTCCGGGGTGACGGGTCGCATCGTTCGTCATTGACGTTGGACGAGTTGCGAGAAACGCGGCCTGATCGACAAGGCCTATCCGAGGCCCCAATCGATCCACGCCCCAAATAGCGCGATCACTCCGGCCGTTGCCCCAACCGCCAGCGAGTACGCCCAGCCGGCCCGGCGGGTGCGTACCGGGAGCATGAACGCGATCCCGGGAACGAGTAGCACCGCCCACGCCAGCAACCACGGAACCCAGTACGTGGCGATGATCGGCCTGTCCACTGGTGCATCCAGCGGCGCGGCGGTGGGTTCCGGCAATCCCAGCCGACTCCGTGTCAGATGGGCGAGCGGGATCACGACAAATATGGCGACTACGAAGCCGACGGTAGCGGCGGCGGCGACCTGGACCTTGCCTGCACGCGTTGTGGTGGAGGTGGCCGCCATTGACCCAGCTTACGGTGAGTCCGACTCAGTGCGTGGTACCAAAGTGCGGTTCGTAGTAGTAGTGATGGGTTCTGTCCGCTCGGCCTGTTCGAACAACCGTTGGGTGTGCATTCGAGGATGTCGCACAGCGCAGCGAATGTGAACAGACCTTCGCTGTCCACCTCGGTCGGACCGCGTCGTTCGCGCAAGCACTTTCAGAGGTCACCACGCGTCCGTACCTTTGATACTCGACCTCTTTGATCTTTCAGCTCACGGCAGCGCGCAACCGGGGCAGTTGCTGCAACGGGTTGATGCGCTCGATCTCGTAGCGTTGGCCGGCGTTGAAAACGTCGCTCAGTCCGCGAGCCGGGTCGCCGCCGCCCTCGAGGAACACGGTTTGGCTGAAGGGCCAGTCGGAGCCGAAGACGATATGGGAACGCGGTGCGACCGCCAGCACCGACCGCATCGCAGCTTCGGACGCGCTCAGGGCGGTGTCGAAGTAGAACGTGCGGATCAGTTGTTGCACGTCAAGGGCCGAAGGACGGGGAGCGCCGGCGGGCCAATGGTTGCCGACGGGTGTTTCGGCAAGGACGCCGACGCGCCATGACAGGAATGGCAACGTCCCGCCGGCGTGGGCGAGTTGAAACCGGATGCCGGGGTAGCGGCGCAGAGTGCCGCCGGCGAGCATCAGGGTTGCTGCACGGGTTGTGTCGAAGGTGAATTCTTCGAGGAAGTCCGGTAGTGGGAGTGAGGGTTTGGCGTTGTCGGGGATGGCGGCGGGGTGGACGAACACGAACGCCTTGCGGCGGTTGAGCGCCGCCATGAGTGGCTCGAACCGCGGATCGCCGAGATAGACGCCGTCGTACGCGGACAACAACACCACGCCATCGAGGTGGAGGGTGTCGAGTGCGTACTCGAGTTCGGCGATCGAGGCCGCGACATCGGGCATGGGCAGCACGGCAAATGCGCCGAAGCGGGTGCGGTGGGTTCGGAAGAGTCGGGCGGCGTATGTGTTGCAGTAGCGGGCAAGATCGCGGGCTTCCTTGCCACGCAGAAAGGACACGCCCGGGTCGGACACCGACAGTGCCTGGGATTGAATGCCCCATCGGTCCATGAAGTCGATCGCTGATTCCGGCGACCATTGTGGGGTGGGGTAGCCCCCGATGGTGAAGTGCCCGTGTTCGAGCAGGGCGGCACGGTACTCCGGTGGGAGGAAATGGGCGTGGAGGTCGATCCGGTAGCGCCCCGAAGGAGCAGGTGCAGCCGCCGCTGGTGCAGCGCTGGTCGCAACCGCGGCTCCGGCAGCCACCGCGCCGGCACCGATGAGCAGCGATCGACGACTCACTGCAGACGGGGCCTCAATGTTACTGCGCGAGGACGGATTCGGGGTGGAGGTCATCGGCTATGGGCCTTTCGGGGAATGAACTGGTGACTACGTCGAGATCGACGATCTCGGCTGGACTCGGATATCAGGTGGCCAGGTGTGACTCACCGGTTATCGGTGGCGTCGCTGTCGGGTTGTTGTCGAGGAGCTTTGAGGGCGCATCCGATCGCAGCGACGAACAGGACGACCGCAACCGAGATCATCGACGCCGACATACCCCCGCGGAGGAGGACGTCTCAGACATCGGCCATCGAGTCATCGTCGACCGCGGGAGTCTGCGATTGACCATCGGCAAGCAGATCCAGCGCGATGTCGACGAGCATGTCTTCTTGACCACCGACCATGCCCCGGCGACCCGCTTCCACCAGCACGCTGCGTGCATCGATGTCGTAGCGTTCGGCGATGGTCTCGGCGTGACGCAGGAAGCTGGAATACACCCCCGCGTAGCCCAGGGTCAGGGTTTCGCGATCGACGCGCACGGGACGGTCCTGCAATGGACGGACGATGTCGTCGGCGGCGTCCTCGAGCGCATGGAGATCGCAGGGGTGGTCGATACCGAGACGCGAGGCGGCTGCCACGAACACCTCCAGCGGGGCGTTACCTGCGCCGGCGCCCATACCGGCCAGCGACGCGTCGACACGGGTCGCGCCATGCTCGACGGCCACCAGAGAGTTGGCCACACCGAGTGAGAGGTTGTGGTGGGCATGGATGCCGATCTCGGTGTCGCCGTGCAGAACTCCACGCAAGGCGTCGCAGCGCTCGGCGATGTCACGCATGGTCATCGCACCGCCCGAATCGACGACATACACACACGTGGCGCCGTAGGACTCCATCAAGGCGGCTTGACGGGCCAACTCCTGCGGGGTGGCCATGTGACTCATCATCAGAAAGCCGACGGTGTCCATGTCGAGTTCGCGGGCAGCCGCGATGTGTTGGGCGGAGATGTCCGCTTCGGTGCAGTGTGTCGCGACACGCACTGTGCGCGCGCCGGCGCGGTAAGCGTCTTTGAGGTGGTGCACGGTACCGATCCCGGGCAACAGCAGCGTCGCCACCGTGGCGCGCTCGACCGCGCCGGCAACGGCTTCGATCCATTCCAGATCGGTGTGGGCGCCGAAGCCGTAGATACAGCTCGAACCGGCAAGTCCATCACCGTGCGCGACCTCGATCGAATCCACTCCTGCGGTGTCGAGTGCAGTCGCGATGGCAACCGCCTGCTCGGTCGTGTACTGGTGCCGGATCGCGTGCATGCCGTCCCGCAGCGTGACGTCGCTGAGGTACACCGCGGTCATGATGGGACTCCTGTGGCCTGGGTGGCGTGAACGGCGATGTGTTCGGCAGTGGCTTTGGCGGCCGAGGTCATGATGTCGAGATTGCCGGCGTAGGCGGGCAAATAGTGAGCTGCGCCGGTCACTTCGAGCATCGTGGTGACCCGTGTACCGCTGAACGTGCCGGTCTCGGGGATGTAGAGCGGGTTGTCCGCGGTGAACGTCTCGAACTGCACGCGTTGCTTGAGTCGGTAGCCGGGCACATAGCCGTTGACCCGTTCGACCATCTCGGTGATCGACGCTTCGATAGCCGAGTGGTCGGTGTCGCCGTCGACCAGGCAGTACACGGTGTTGCGCATGAGGATAGGCGGGTCGGCCGGGTTGAGGATCATCACTGCCTTGCCGCGCTGCGCGCCCCCCACCTCGCGCAGTGCGGTGGCGGTGGTCTCGGTGAACTCGTCGATGTTCGCGCGCGTTCCCGGCCCTGCCGATCTGGAGGAGATCGAGGAGATGATCTCGGCGTACGACACCGGCGCGATTGCGCCGACGGCGGCGACGATCGGCACGGTCGCCTGCCCGCCACACGTCACCATGTTCAGGTTCGGCGCATCGAGGTGCTCATCGAGATTGACCACCGGCACGCAAAACGGACCGATCGACGCGGGCGTGAGATCGAGCACCCGGACCTTGGTGGCCTCGAGTGTGAGCCAGTTGGCGCGGTGCGCACCGGCAGAGGTGGCGTCGAAAACCAGCCGGACATCTGCGAATTCGTCCATGGCGAGCAACCCGTCGATCCCCTCGGCGGTGGTGGCGACGCCCAAGCGCTCGGCACGCGCCAAGCCGTCGGAGTTCGGGTCGATCCCCACCATGGCGACCACCTCGAGGGGGCCGTCGCTTCGGAGGATCTTGATCATCAGATCGGTGCCGATGTTTCCCGACCCGATGATGGCAACCGGGTAGCGCTGTGTTTTGGTCATCGGTGGGCTCTTTCAGGTGAAGTCGATGGAGACGCGGCCCAGGCCGGACAAGTCCGCGGACGCTGTGTCACCGGCGTGGACGAACACGGCCGCGGTGATCGATCCGGACATGACGAACTCCCCGGCCTGCAGTCCGGTGTCGAACGCGGCCAGGGCGTTCACCAGCCACGCCACCGCTTCGGCTGGGTGACCGAGAACCGCGGTGGCGACCCCCTGGTCGACCTGTTCGTCATTGACGTACAGGGATGCGGTGATGTCGTCGAGGTCGGGTGCGTCGTTGATCGGCAGCCAGGGACCGAGGACCACTGCGGCGGAGCTGGCGTTGTCGGCAACGGTGTCGCACAGGGTGATTCGCCAATCGGCGATCCGGCTGTCGACGATCTCGAGGGCAGCCGCGACAGCGTCGGTCGCATCGAGGACATCGGCGACGCCGACACCTGGCCCCCGCAGCGGACGGTTGAGCCGGAATGCGATCTCCGGCTCGACCCGTGGCGCGCACAGCGACGACAGCGGAATGGAGCCACCGTCGGGGAACACCATGGTGTCGAGAACGAATCCGTAATCCGGCTCGTCGACTCCGAGCAATTGCTGCATCGGCGCGGACGTCAGACCGATCTTTCGGCCGACCAGCCGAGCGCCCTCGCCCAGCAGGCGAGTGAGATTACGCTGTTGGATCGCATAGGCGCCGGCCACGTCGAGGTCGGGAATGCTGTCGCTCAACGGAAGGATCGGCGCACTGTCGACCAACGCGCTGTGCAACCGGTCCGCCCAGGTATCCAGGTCGGCGGCGGGTAGGGGAGAGCTCATGAGTACTCGTCTCGGGTTGATTCGGCAAGCCGGAGTGCGGCATCGATGACCATGCGACCGTGGAGTTCGAACATGGCCGGCAAATCCACTGAGTCACCGCCGATCTCCTTGGCGATGAAAAGGCCGTCGGCACCGGCCATGGCGTACGTGGCGAGTTGATCGAGCGCCGCCTCGTCGAGGTCCGGGGACAGGTCCTGGGCAGCTTCGCGTAACTGGGCCTGGGCTTGGGCACGCACTTGTAGATACATCTCGCGGGCGCGCGGTTCGACCGGTCGGCGTTCCAACGCGAGCATCAGCCCGAGCCGCAGAAAATCGGGTGACTCCAGCAGCGCCTTGGCCACCTGCATCGTCATCTCGGCGACCCGGTCACGGGGCGTCCCGTCGTCCGGCATGCTCCACGCCGACAACCAACGACCGAAACTGCGCTCGATCACGGCTGCAATGAGGTCGTCTTTGTCGGCGAAGTGCCAGTAGATCGAACTCGCCGGCAGACCACACCGCTTGCTGACCAGGTTGATACTCGTTCCCTCGTATCCGCGTTCACTGGCGATTTCGGTTGCTGCATCAAGGATCTTGGCTCTCGACGCCTCGCCGTTGGCGCGGCGTCGCCGGGATGTGTCTGCCATTGGTCCACCCTTCTGGAATCGTCCGGGAGCGTCCGGCAAATTGCCGTAGTGGTCGCTACAGTAAGTCCTTGACGGCCCCGGGTCAAGGACTTACCGTAGTGATCACTACAGTTCGTTTATCTGGCATCTCACCCTGGCAGCGAGGTCTGGTTCGAGGAGACTTCTGTGTCCGACACTCCGCACTGTGACGTCGCGATCATCGGCTATGGACCCACCGGGGTCACCGCGGCCAACCTCCTTGGCCAGCAAGGTTTGAATGTGGTTGTTCTCGAACGTGATCCGGACGTCTACGGTCGTGCCCGCGCGATATCGACAGACGAAGAGGTCATGCGTATCTGGCAGCAGGTCGGCCTGGCCGATCGCCTGCAGCTGGACATGCTTCCCGGCGGTGTCGTCGCATTCGTCGACTCCGAGGGCAGGCCGTTCGCGGAGGTGCAGCCGACGTCGCGAGGCGCCGGCCACCCGCCCCAGCAGTTCATCTACCAACCCGCCGTCGACAAGACCTTGCGTGCCGGGGTGGAGCGGTTTCCCAATGTGACCGTGCTGACCCGACACGAGTGCCTCAAGGTGCTCACCGGCACCGAGCACGCCGAGATACTGGCGGCCGATCTGGCCGAGGACAGCTTCGTCCGGATCCACGCGTCGTACGTCATCGCCGCTGACGGCGGATCCTCGGCAACACGGGGGCAGCTGGGGATCGGATATCAAGGCAAGACGTACACCGAACGCTGGGTCGTCATCGACACGAAGGTGCTCTGCGATTGGGACGGCAGCTCACGACTGCGTTTTCACTGCGACCCGGCACGTCCCACGGTGGACTGTCCGACGCCGCTCGGTCATCACCGTTGGGAGTTCCCGGTCCGCGATGGCGAAGACGAGAACCACCTCGTCACCCACCAAGCCATCTGGTCCATCCTGCACAGCCAGGGAATCACCGAGGACAACGTCGAGATCCTGCGCGCGGTGGTGTACAGCCATCACGTGCGAGTGGCCGATCGTTGGCGAGTCGGCCGGGTGTTCCTCGCCGGCGACGCGGCGCACGCGATGCCGCCGTGGATCGGGCAGGGGATGGCGTCAGGTGTCCGCGACGCCGCCAACCTGTGCTGGAAACTCGCTGCGGTCATCGACGGAAGCCTCCCGGAGTCCGCGCTCGACAGCTACCAGCTCGAACGAGAACCTCACGTGCGCGAGACCACTGCACACGCTGTGTTCGCCGGCAAGGTGATCACCGAACGTCGCCCCTGGGCGGCGATGTTGCGCAATCACGCGTTTCGGATGGTCTCGAGGTTCTCCCCGTTCCCACGGTGGATGGTGGACACCAAGTGGATCCCGGATGCCCACTATGCCGACGGACTGTTCAGCGACCAGACCCACCCGGCCCACGGATGGCAGATTCCACAGCCGTGGGTGCTCGACGAGCACGGATCACGCGTACGCCTCGACCACGTACTGAGCGGGCGCTGGCGACTGCTCAGTCTCGACGGTCGTCACCACCCTGCGTGGCACTCCTGTGGCGTGGAACAGGTCAGAGTGCTGCCGGCGGTGTCGGCTCCGGAACCGGGCGCCGTCGTCGACACCGACGGCATACTCCGGACGTGGTTCGGCAAGCATCGTGCGTCGACAGTTGTTCTGCGCCCCGACGGCTTCGTCTATGGCGCGGCCCATTCCGGCCAAACCCTCCCAGCACCGCCCGCAGGATTGCGTGCGGCGACCGCCACCTCACGATGAAGGAAACCTGATGTTGGCCTCCGACAGCGCCTCCCACACCATCACAGTCAACGGCGACACCGAGATCTTCTACACCGAGAGTGGCACCGGCACGCCGGTCGTGCTCCTGCACGGCGGCGGACCAGGCGCCTCGGGCATGTCGAACTACGTTCGCAACATCGACGCCCTGGCCACCCGTTTCCGCGTGATCGTGCCCGACCTGCCCGGCTACGGGCGCAGCAGCAAGAATCTCGATCAGACCGATCCGTTCGGCGCCCTCGCCGACGCAATCCGTGCGCTGCTCGATCACCTCGGACTCGATACCGCCCACCTGGTGGGCAATTCCTACGGCGGTGCCTGCGCGTTGCGACTGGCCCTGGACACACCGCACCGCGTCGACCGTCTGGTCTTGATGGGACCAGGCGGAATCGGCACCACACGCGGTGCCCCCACCAAGGGCCTCAACGCGCTTCTCGGCTACTACACCGGCTCAGGCCCCAGTCGTGACAAGCTCGAAGACTTCATCCGCACATACCTGGTTTACGACGCAGAAGCCGTGCCGGAGGCGGCGATCGAGGAGCGCTACCGCTCGTCGATCGACCCGGACGTCGTTGCCAACCCACCCCTGCGGCGTCCATCCGGTCTCGGCGCGCTGAAGACCCTGTGGCGCATGGACTTCACCCGCGACCCACGCTTGCGCGCGCTCACAACCCGCACCCTGGTCATCTGGGGCCAGAACGACAAGGTCAATCGTCCGGCGGGTGGTCAGATGCTGGTCGACCTGATGCCCAACGCCGATCTGATGATGCCGGCACGGACCGGCCACTGGGTTCAGTGGGAACGGGCCGACCTCTTCAACCGCGTCGTCGCGGACTTCCTCGACGGCACGTACGCATGAAGGATCCGACGATGAACACCTCCATCACCGACGCGCCCTCGGTGTTCGGCAACGTGCACCTGGGGTACATCGTCATCGAAAGCCTACGATTCAGCGAGTGGCGACGATTCGGAAAAGATGCCATCGGAATGCATCTCGACGAAGTGTCACCAGAGGTGATCCGGTTTCGCCTCGACGACCACCAAGCGCGATTCATCGTCGTGCGCGGCCCAGCCGAGGACGTCGTTGCCCTGGGTTGGGAACTCGACGACCACGAGTCGTTCGATCAGATCGTCAGCCGGGTGACCAATCGCGGCGTACCCACAGTGGCCGGCACCGACGACGATGCCGCCATCCGCGGGGTGGAACGGCTGATCCGCTTTCCCGGCCCCAACCGCTTGGCCCAGGAGATCTTCACTCGCGCACACCTCACCGATGAACCACTCGCGATGACCAACCGCGGGGGATTCGTCACCGGCACAGCCGGAATGGGACATGTGGCGATCACCTCGAGTAAGCCTCACCAGATGCGTGGCTACTACAACACCGTGTTCGACGCCCGCCTCACCGACTACATCGACGAGACGATCAGCGGAGCCAAGCTCAAGATCCGGTTCCTGCGCGTCAACGAACGCCATCACTCGATCGCCATCGCCAATGTTCGCACGCTGCCGATCAATCCGATCCGCACCCGGGTACAGCACCTGAACATCGAGGTCGCCTCGCTCGACGACATGACCCAGGCCTACCAGCGAGTCAAGCAGTTGGGTTTCGGCATGGCGTTGTCGGTCGGGCAGCACACCAACGACAAGGAGCTGTCCTTCTATGCTCAGACACCGTCAGGCTTCGAGTGGGAGGTCGGGTGGAACCCGCTCACCGTCGACGAGAAGACCTGGGAACCAAGCACTCACCGCGGTATCAGTATCTGGGGACACACGCCTGAGGGGCAGACCATCGTCGACAAGCTCGATCAGTTTCGCCGCGGGGTGACCTCGCTGCGCCACGACGAGGACTCCGTACCTGCGCTCGCAGGCGTCGGCATCCCGGACAACTGACCACCCGACCACAGATTGAGTAGACAATGACGTTGCGCATCGACACCCACCATCACCTCATCCCGCCGTCGTACCGGGCAGCCTTGGCGTCGGCGGGAATCGAAGCAGCCGGAGGACGCGACCTGCCGGACTGGAGTCCGGACACATCGATCGAGACGATGGACGCGTTGGCCGTGCACACCGCCATCCTGTCGGTGTCCACCCCGGGGACGACTTTCCTCGACGACGCAGCGGCCGCCGTGCGTCTTGCGAGTGAAATCAACGACTACTGCGCAGACCTTGTCCGGGACAGGCCACAGCGCTTCGGCTTCTTCGCAACACTTCCCACCCCTCACGCAGAACTCGCGACCGCCGAAGCGATCCGCGCGCTCGACGACTTGCACGCCGATGGCGTGGTGCTGCTGGCCAACTCGGCCGGCCGATATCTGGGCGAGCCTGGTCTCGAGCCGTTGTGGTCCGAACTCAACGCTCGCAAAGCCGTCGCGTTCATTCATCCCGCCGAACTACCGAGCCCGGCGGTTCCCGGGATCCCGCCGTTCGCCGCAGACTTCCTCCTGGACACCACTCGCGCCGCATACCTCCTCGTGCGCAACAAGATCCGGGAGCAATATCCCGATGTCCGTTTCCTCCTCAGCCACGGCGGCGGATTCGTGCCGTACGCCGCCCATCGAATGGCCATTGCCATCGCAGGCGACACAGGTCGCAGCATTCTCGACGTCCTCGACGAGTTCCGCACCTTCTACTTCGACCTCGCATTGACCGCCAGTGCCGCATCGTTGCCAAGCCTTCTCGCGTTCGCTCAGCCCGGGCACATCACCTTCGGCTCCGACTGGCCGTTTGCCCCACTGACCGCTGGTTCCTACTTCGCTGCCAACCTGGAGAACTACGCCGACCTCAGCACGCAACAGCGTGACGCCATCGAATGGTCCAACGCTGCACGACTGTTCCCACGATTCGGCACCGAAACCGGTCCGCCGCCGGCGCCGCGCAGCGTTCGGGGTGCGGCGCGCCGAAAGGTGATGCGGGTGGTCAGCAAGGCGTTGCAACCGTAGAGGTGAATGCAAGCAGCCGACGCTCTGCGCCGCTACATCGAAGACGACGTCTTCGGCGGCTCTCGCCAGATCCAGGACGTGTCTCAGGCAGCGTCCAGCGTCGCGATCGATCCGCCGATACGGCGAAGACTCTTGTGCTGCAGCGCGGTTCCGATTCTCGTCAGCAGCTCGACACAAGGCCAGAGCGCTTCTGGTACATCGACACCTCGGACTGTGGTGACGTCCAAACAGGTCACCTCGGTGAGCGTAGACGTTCGCCATCCGTCGCCGCGCAGCCACTGCAGATCACGACTGCGCGTCAGCGGAGCCAGCATCAGTCTGCGAGGCACGCCCTCCGTGAGGGCAGAGGACGCACCATCGTGCACTGCCGTCTTCGTCCACCACAGCACGCCGTCGACGTCGACCTCAGGCATTGTCTGCCCACCCGGAAGGCTCTCGCGAGCGCGCACGGGGGATTTGCCGAAGACGAACAGTCCGGACGCGCCTATCCCCGTGAGGCTTCGCGCGTCGCCTGTCGGGACTTCGATCGATGCGAGCGCATCGTTGACCGCCTCCGGGACCCACACCGGAGTCAGGTCATCCAGCACCTCAACAGCCGTCACCGAGTGCATCACGTTCCCGCAGAGCATGCGGTGGAGAGCGATATTGTCGAGTTTCTGTGTGACCACCGCGTCGAAATCGGCATCACCTGGACCGTGGCCGTCGGCGGCGAGTGCGTCCAACTCGGTGTCGTATTCGGCGTCGCGTGCACTGACCATGTCGACGTATGCGATCCATTCGACCGACAGATCGCGATATGCCTGGGTCAGCTCCCGGTGTATTCGGGGCAGACCATCGGACAGCCAGGGACGTGCGCGATCAACCCCGCGCCTGCCTTGTGTGCGACCTCGTCGGCCCGATCTCGATGACTGGTTTTGCCTCGACATGTCGCCAACGATAGGGGAATCGGGCATCCGGACCGTGGTAGAAATCCACAGGTCAGTCGGCTATCCACAGTGGCAATATTCGCGAGCGAGTCCTTACCGCTATCTGGTAGTGAATGAGGGCTTTCGCCACTGAGCCGATCGGCGCCGCCAGGCCGTAACGACGTGCGAAAGTCAGACTGACTCCAGCGCCCGCTTGGCCTTCTCCAATGCGGCCAGCGTCCGCAACACGGACTCGCGTTTCGCGGTCAGATCTGACACCTTGGCCTTGCCGCTGAGACCGGAGTCACGTTTCGCGACGGCGAGGCGTTCCTCGAGTTCGGTGAGCTGCGCAAGCAATCCTTCGGCTCGGCTCGCGAGTTCGGCGTGGTCGGGCCGGGAAACGTCTGGGCGTCGAGCGGTGTCCGGCTTGGCGGATCGTCCTGTTCCAGCCGCGCCCCGCGCATCTGCCCTTGTGGCGGTAGCACCGGGTCGGGCTAGGGCGGCACTCCTTCCCGTCTGAGACGTGCGACGAGGCGGAGTGTGTGTACGAGTATTGGTCAGCACCGCACTCGCCTCACGAGCTGCGACCCGATGCTCGCGCTCCTCCTCATCGTCGGACTCCAGGGACCCGCCCAATGGGCGAAGAGCATAGAACGCGATGAACTCGCGGGCCTCGGCGATGGTCTGCTCCGCGGCGCGGCAGCGCCCGCACCGCGGTTCGTTACGGAGGTCAACAACCTCCTCGTCGGACGAGCACCATACACATTCCCTCAGCGTGGCGTCGGTCACGGAAGCACGGGCAGCGAGGTTGGGCACGGGTGAAGAGCCTACGACACAAAGCTTTTCACACCAAAAGCGGGGGTTGGTCGCATCAGCGATCTGAGGGCAGACCCGCGGCGGGATCCAACAGCCGGAACGGATATACCAAGAAAGGTATATCCCTGTGTGAGGGATGCCGCGGAGTCAATCAGACGATGTCGGCGCGCCGGCATGACGCAGTCTCAGCTGGTTTGTGCGCGTGAGTTGGTGCGGGCCCGACGTACTCTATGACGCGCTGCCCACTGTGACACCTGACAGCATCGGTGATCCGATTTCCGCAACGAGTGACGCAAGCCGGCGACCTCGCTCGGCTAGGGCGAGCCGAACCACCTAGATGAAACTGGCGAAACGTGTTGATGGAGGACGAGTTGTTTCTCGCTGGTTAGCTGTGAAGCAGCTGGAGTCGGCTTGCCATGCGGAAGGCGTCTGGGCGCGTGGTTTCAGTCGCGAGGAAGTCGGCGACCGTATGTGTTGCGATGAATGTTGTGGGGGTGTCGGTGTCGGCCAGAATGTCGATGACATTGACAAACCGCTGCTGCGCTTCGCGGCTTGCCTCGTCGAACAGTGGGATGTCGGTTATTACCCAATCACCGAACGCGTCCGCCCAGTAGAGATACTCGATCGTCGATAGTGGTGAGTCGCAGAGTTGCGCAAACGAGATCCACAGCTGGTCGTTGCGGACCGCCAAGACAGGGAATTCTCGACCCCGAACGGTGAGCGTCACCCTCTCGTCGTTTGATGGAAAGTCACCGGGTGGCGAGGCGGTCAGCCACTTGCCAGACGCGAAGCCCGTGGTGTGGTGTGGTGACTGCGTCCGGTAGTCGGTAGGACCGTCGAGGTGGTAGACGTCGAGATGGTTCTGGATCATCGCGATACCTGCCTCAAAGGTGTGGTGCCAGATGGGATTGGGCAGCAGCGACTTCGGCGAATAGTTCGAGGTGACCAGCACCGTGAAGTGGTGAGCGAACACGAACTCGAGAAGGCGTGTGAGAAGGCGAGCATCGCCGGAATCGTGGACATGAAACTCGTCGAAAAACAGCAGACGGCTTGACCCGAGAAGTTCACTCAGTGCGGACTCCAGCGCTCTCGGATCATCGCGGGAGTCGTGAACGCGAAGGTGCAACTCGTCGAAGAAGTTGTGGAAGTGCACCCGGGTTTTCGGCACTGGCGCTGCATCGAAGAATGCTTGAGCCAGCCAAGATTTTCCGCGACCGGCTGGCCCGTGTACATAGAGTCCACGTGAGCTTTGGTTTCGGCGGGCCCGCCGTCGACGACCGGCGGGCTGATCGAGCATGGCGAGTCGTTCAGCAAGGCGCCTCTGTTCAGCGTTCAGAACGATACCGGCCTGGAGGGCGGAGCCCTCGATTGCCGCAATGACGCTCTGGCGAACAGGTAACACCTGACCGATCGTTGCATGCTGACTACTTGCCGGATCGGTACTGTGTGCAACATCGCACTGCGTAGCAGCGAGAATCTCTCATCTGTTGCGCAAACCAATACTGAGCTGTGGATCGGACTATTACTGCTGGCTCAGGCCGGCGGCGACTTGCTGGCCGAAGCGGCCCATTTCGCTCGAGATAAATCAGGGCACCGTGGATGACGGTTCACCGATCTCGATGACGGTTAACATTGGATGTGAGCGAGCAAGGATCGTGGCCAACCGCAGGGCTCTGAACTGTGGCTCGCCATATTGGGTGAAATTGGTAGGTTCGGATCGATCCTGTTCATAACGGCTGGCGAATGTTTCTTCACCACTCTGACCAGGAGAATCGTTGACGGCATCGCCTTCACCCATGACACCGGTTCACGGGGGGCACGCCAGTAGAGCCGGTTGAGTGCGCGTTCCGCAGGCTGCGGTTGAACTTACGTCACTGTGACATAAGTCCGGAGTCCGGCGGGCGGCCGAAAGGGGATATCCACCATGGCGCGCTTTGGCCATTCGGCTCGCAATCCTCAAGGCGGGCAACCAGATCTCGGCCGATTCGTTCCGATGGATCATGCGCAAACACTCGACGTCGCGGTCACGCAGGGCCCGAAGTGTCATCAAACCTCGCCAGAACAGCCTTCGGATTCGCCAAATCGGGAAAACTCGCCAATTTCGCTGACCGTTCACATTTGCCATCAGCGGTCTGTGAACGCAACCGCGCCGATAAGATACATTATGTCAAGTAGACCGGTGCATATCACGGTGCGCAGCAACAGGACTCAAGCGCCCCACCACCCTGTCGGGTGACAAGCTATCTGAGACTTTGACACCCTAGTAGAGACTTAGTGACATCGAACCCAGGAAGACCGTTTGCAGCGTAAGCTGTCTGAGCTCGAGACCGTGGGTATGAAGACATCGCGCGCGAGTCTGTTCCGTAAGGTCACAGCGTACCGACAGCACGGAGTCGCCGGACTTGTGGATCGCAGGCACCTGCGGCGCCAAGAGCACCGACGAGTGCCCGTCGAGATCGAGACAGCTGCGCAGAGGGTGACCGCGGACCACATCGGAGCTACATCGCGTGACGTGCTCTACTTCCTCGACAAGACCAAGCAGCGAGTCCGCCAGGACAATCCGAATGCCGAGATCGCCTGGCCGAGCGACCGCACCTTGCGTCGATGGCTCACTCCCCTCCTCGATGCAGCCGGTCTGACGAAGACGGCCAGTCACCGCCGCAGCGAGTCCAACAGACCACACCGCGCATTTCAGCCCATCCTGGCCAGGCACCCCGAACGCGACCTCATGGCAAGCCGGCTGTTACTTCGCATCACCTAACCTGGTTCTGTGACCGGTATCCCTCCTTCCTGTCTCTCTGATCTGGATAACGAAGAACCCGATCAGCCGATCAGCGCAGCCACTCCCACGCCACAGCATCCGGCACCACCCCGAATGGCCGGTGCCGGTGGTGGCGTCGCGGACAAGCTGGGCAACAAGTACGAGTTGGCCTGGGCGATCCGTCACGCTCTGCTCTGCATCCAGGACGAGCGCCGCAGTCTCACGCTCGAAGAGATCGACCCTGAGCTGGCTGACGGCTCGGAGTTCACCTACGTGAACGAGCACGGCGATACCTCGGTGACTCAGGTCAAGCGCCAGAACAACATCACTGATCACTGGACGATCGCAGCCCTCAGAGGTCGCGGAGTTCTGGCGGCTGCTGCTCGCCATGTTGCCGTTGGGCGTGAGTTCCACTTTAGTTCGATGACTCCGAGCGGGGCACTTCGGGTCATGGCTGAGCGGTCGAGGCAATCGGCGGACGCACAGCAGTTCGTCAAGCATCAGCTAACACAGAAGTTGGGAGAAACCTTCGATGAGCTGACTGCGGCGAATGTCTTCGGAAGCTCTGAGAGGGCCTGGCAGACCCTGCGCGGTATGTGGATCGAGGTTGAAGTTGAAGAGCAACTGGTCATGACCAACGCCATGCTCGCCGAAGTGAGCTTGGAGGGAGCGACCGGCGACCTCATGGCGGTTGCCATTGGTGCAGTGCTGCTCGACAACCTGCGCACGCGCGTGACGCGACGTGAACTGCTCGACGCTCTCGACCGCTACGGCATTACACCGCGAGACGCCGTGGCACGGCGAACGTCCCATGAGCAGGTCATGGCAACGACCCAGAGTTGGCGCGGCACTATCGAACGCGAACTGCTCGCGCCGCCGATCGAGAGACAGGAAGCTGCAGATCTCGTCGACCTCATGACTACGACCCGACTTGCCCTTGTCGTCGGGGCTGGCGGTGGCGGCAAGAGTTCTGTGCTTTACCAGGCTGCGCGAGACTTGGAGGTACAGGGCGCCGAGGTATTGGCGTTCCGGCTTGACCGCCGTGGCGCCTTCGGTTCGACGATGGAACTGGGCACTCAGCTGGGTCTCTCGACCTCGCCGGTTGCGGCGCTGCGACGGGCGGCCGACGGCCGCGAGGCCTTCCTGATTATCGACCAACTCGACGCCGTGTCGTTAGCGTCCGGTCGCCTCTCGGAGCGCTACGACGTCATTGCCGATCTCATTCAAGAAGCAACGGCGGTTGACGGGGTGCGCGTCATCTTGGCCTGCCGACTATTCGACGTCGAGAACGACCACCGCATCCGCAAACTCGATGCGCGGAACGATGTCGAGCGCCTGACCGTTGAGCCGCTACCTGACGAAGCCTCGGCGAACGCTGTCTCAGCCATGGGTCTCGATCCCGACTTGCTCACTGCTACGCAACGTGCACTCCTCAGGTCACCGCTCAACCTCGTCCTGCTCGAGACGATCGCCGACCAGCCAGGTGCCCTGAACTTCACCTCCCGAGGATCGCTCTTCGAAGCATTCTGGCAGCGCAAAGAACAGACCTCCGAGGAACGACGACCCGGAACCTTGTTCAACGACGTGTTGGCCCGGATCGCCAACACTGCGAGCGACAACCAGACGTTGTCCGTCCCCGTCGAGATTCTCGGTCCTGGCGACTTCATCAAGCACGCGCGGGTTCTCGCCTCCGAACAGGTCATCGCGATCGAAGATGACCGGGTCTCCTTCTTTCACGAGACTTTCTTCGACTTCACGTTCGCCCGCCAGTGGCTGTCACGACAGCAGTCGATGATCGAATTCCTTTGCGCCCAGGAGCAAGAACTGTTCCGACGCGCGCAGGTGCGGCGGTTCCTCGAGCTTCTTCGAGAGCGAGATCCCGATCGGTTCCGGACAGAGGTCGAGTCGGTCCTTAGCAGCGCAGATGTTCGCTTCCACATTAAGGAGACGGTGGTCGCCGTATTCGTGAACGTCAGCGCTCCGACGCTCGAGGATGTCGAACTTGTGCTGCGCCTTGCCGAGAGCGAATCTACGCTCACGAAACGGCTGTGGCTGCAACTCGCACGCCCTACCTGGTTCGGCCAGTTCTACGCCCAGGGTCACATCGAACGGTGGCTCGACAGTGACGACGCCGCGCTACGCGGCAGGAGCATCAACTGGATGGGCAACGCCGGCGCCGAGCATTGCGCCGAGGTGGCTGATCTCTTGACGGCGCGGAAGCAGTCACCCGACTACGTTGCGTGGCTCCGTTCGGTGACCTGGCGCGCCGACCTGCACCATCACCGGCAGCTTCTCGAGTTGTTGCTAGACGCAGTCCGTGCCGGCGAGATCAACCCAGCCGATCAGAATATCTGGCTCTCGGCACACGGGCTTGCGGAACACCAGCCACTCTGGGCAATCGAGATGCTCAAGGCCTGCTTTGTTGAGAGTCCATCTGCTCTGGCGCTCGGTAACGATGGCAAGGTAACTCTCCTTGGCATTCATGAGTACAGCGCTACTCAGATGATCGAGGCAGCATGCAAAGCCGAGCCGCAAGCGTTCGCGGAGGCATTCGTGCCGCATTTGCTCGCGGTCATGAACGCCACCCACTACGACCGCCACGAGCAACATCTACTTCAAGACCGGCACTTCAGCCTGAGACTTCGTGAGGAGTCGGGGTACGGCGACGTCGATGACGCTTTGTACAACGGCGTGGCGGACGCGCTCGGAGACTGGGCGCAGACATCGCCGGAGACCATCGAGCCGGTACTGCGGCGCTTGGCCGTCAACGAGCACGACGCGGCGCAGTCGTTGTTGTATCGCGCTCTCATTGCTGGGGCCGGGACCTTTGCCCCGTGGGCAGCTGAGCTGATTCTCCAAGGCGGCAACCGCCTTAAAGCAGACTACCTATCCGATTCGCACTGGATCTCACGCGAGGTCGTTGAGGCCATCGCGCCGATTGTCAGCGATGAGGTTCACCTGCAGCTCGAAGAGCAGCTCCGAGACCTTCCAGCGACATACCAATCTTCCGACCTCCATTACAGGCTTCGGTCGTTCGGCTACACCGCCTTCACGTTTCTATCAGCGCTCGACCGCAGGCGGCTATCACCGTGGGGACTTCGACGGCTACAGGAGTATCAGCGCAAGTTCGACTGCGATTTGCCCGAGCCACCCACCGGCATCACCACCTACACCGTCGGGTCGCCGATTGGTGGCCCCGCCACAGGCAAGATGAGCAACGCGCAGTGGCTGCAGGCGATGGCAAAGCACGACAACGACGACCGCGACTTCGGCAGCGAGATAGGCGGTGCTCGCGAGTTAGCCCAGCAGCTGGAGACGCGAACGGCCGATGACCCTCTTCGATTCGCTGGATTGGCTATGCAGTTGACGCCCGAGACCAAGGCGGCCTATCCCGCTGCGATCCTGCGGGGTTTCGGAGGATCAGCTATTCCAGAGGAAGCCCAGCACGCTGTCTTCGACGCGATCCGTCACGTCATGAGTCTCGGCCTCGAAACGTGTGATCGCTGGCTTGGCTGGGCGGTCCGACGCCTCTATGACGAGATACCCTTCGACATTGTTGAGATGGTCCTAAACCGGGCGCTGCACGCTTCCGACCCTGTCGATAACTCGCCGATCTTCGTACGGCGAGACGACCACCAACCGGGACATGACTTGTTCCAGAACGGATTCAACACCTCGCGAGGAAGTCTGGCCGAGTCGCTCGGCGACCTACTGGTCCACGACTCTGATGGCACGCGCACCGAACTCATAGCCCCGCACCTCGCCGAACTGGCGAGCGATCCAGTATTGAGCGTCCGCGCTTGTGTGGCCTATACAGTCGCGGCCTGCCTACGGTACGCGCGGACAACTGCCTATGCAGCCTTCGAACGTCTTATCGACGCCGACGATCTCTTGCTCGCCTCAGACAAGTTGGACGACCTGATGATCTACATCGGCAACGCCGATCCAGATGTTGTCGATCCGGTTATCGATCGCATGCTCAGCTCGACAGCTGCCGAGGTTCGGAGGGCAGGGGGGCGCATGGCGGCATTCGCCGCGCTGCAATGGGGGCGTCCAGCGCTAGTGGAGCGAGCCCTGGCCAGCGACGTGGAAGTTCGAGGCGGCCTGGCTGAGGTCTGCGCCGCAAGGGTTGATCGGTCCGCCGATTCAGAACTCGTGCTGTCCACTTTGCGCCGCCTGATGCATGACGAGGCCGATGAGGTTCGGAAGAAGGTTGGTGACCTGGCCGGTCACCTGCGTGGAGACGACCTGCGACCTTACGCCGAATTCCTCGCTGACTTGATCGCGTCGCCAAGCTACGTACACGCCATCCCACAACTGCTCATCACGCTGCAGGAAGCGCCGGACAAGGTCGACGATCTCGTCGACCTTGCTGCGCACCACTTTCTCGACATCCATGGCGAAGACGTGGCCGACCTCAGGACGGGTGCTGCCGGGGAAGCTCATTACATCTCGGATTTGGTGGTCCGTGGGTTGGCGCAGACTCGCGCCCCAGAGCGCATCACGGCGCTACTCGATATCCTTGATCGCCTGCTCGAACTCGGTGTCTACGGAGTCGATCGAGCAATTGATGGAGCCGTACGCAACTAGCCGTTTCAGGTGACGACGCCACAGACACTGGGTTGAGCCCGTTTGGTGAACACCGGTTAAGCCGCCCTCCTGGTCGCTTCCGTTATCAGCGTCGGACCCGGATCAAGCAAGTCTCGACTGCGTGTCGGAGGGATCCGAGTTGACGACCACGAAGCAATGTCTCAAATCATCTGTCACCAGTTCGGATGAGGTAGTCAAAATTGGGCCAGGCAGGGAGTATCAACTACGTGGCACAAGTCTCAACTCAAATGTCCCTGTGTATCAGGGCTTTCCGCCGCGATCCGGGTCCGCAACGTCGTTGGTTCAGTTCACAGAACCGGTGGTTGCCCTCCGCCGCAGGTCGATATTGTCGAGTTCGCTCAGCGCCTTCTTCTGGGGGACTTTGGCGAAATATCCTGAGCCAAAAGCGATGCACTGAAGCACGTACCAGAACTGTGCCGCGTCAGTCATCGGTAGAAGTGACGCATCCGAAAGCGCCTTACGTATGGGCACTTTCGCGAAGTATCCGGACCCGAATGCGATATTCTGGAGGACGTACCAGAAACTCTCCGCCCCAGTGCGAGTGACCAATCCGGCCTCGCTGAGAGCTTTCTTCGCGGGGATCTTGGCAAAGTATCCTGCGCCGAAAGCAATGCACTCGACGACATACCAAAACCGCTCCCCACCGGTGAGTGCGGTGAGCGATGCCTCCGACAGCGCCTTCTTTGTTGGGACCTTCGTCAGATATCCCATACCAAATCCGATGCACTCAAGGACATACCAGAACTGCTCCGGACCACTAAGCCGCAGGCGGCGGCCAATTGCGCCCCCGCCTCCAGCTGCGGACTCGTAAGCACCTGCACTCATAGCGAGTTGGACCTCCTCAACGACTCAGCAACCTGTGCCGACCCTAGTGGGTTGGCGGCGCAGTCACGCCTGGAATGAGGCGATCAAGGACAATCGGCGGTCCTGGTCTCAGATGATGCAGGTCGTGAGTCACCGCTTGGACCGCCTTTGCCCATTGCTTTGGGAGGTCGGTCGGCATCTCGTGTGCCGAGAACGGAATCTTCGAGTTGATGGTGTCGGGGTCAACGCGCCAATGGACCACATGTCCATCGTGGCAGGATCAGGGTGCCGGACACAGGGCATGCATTTCCATTCCGACACCATGTCTCAGTCGGCGGCAGCTACCCCGTGAATCTCTAGGGAACTGCTGCTGGGTGATTTGGTTGCCTGCAGGTCACACCGGCGGCAACAGATCGGATTAGTCGATCTCGATGTCCAGCAGGAGCCCGGTATCGTGCCGCCAGGTGTCGTGTGGTCTTGGACCGCGCTGTCCGGAGTCGACCTCACCGATCGCAGTCATGGCCGAATCTTCGAATTCTGTTCGCCGAGTGATGATGTCGCTGAGTTCATAGGTAGGTGGCCGCCAGTGTTCTCCGGGTGATCGAACTTCGGTGATCAGCCTGCGCCGCAGTACCGTCCCTCTCACGCGGGGAACACGGACAGCCGTCATCTCGTATTCCACATGCAATCGGCCGTGCACTGTCGATTCGCCGTGGTGCAGCGACGTTGCGTTATGGGCAACCGCAGCGAAGGCCGAAAAGTGCACGAGTGCGGCATCTGGCGTGGCTGCCCCGCCACCGCCGAGCTGCTCTACCTCAGCGGTGGCGGTGATGCACATCGCTGGTAGGTCGTTGTCTTGTGCTGGGACAAGCCCAAGGACGATGTCGACCGGGTCGCCGTGGGCTGGAAAAGCCGCCGCGCCGTCGCCGATCATCCAGCTGGCCAGAGTTACTGGCACATGCATCGCGTTCTCCAATGGGGATCAGAGCGGTGGACCCGGTGAGCAGTCCGTTAGCCGATACGCAGAACGGGCCCTTCCATTCATTGTCGCAGTACCCTCTTGGAGGACTCCTCGATCACTAATAGGCTTCAGCCAAGCACACAGGGACGTGTCAGATATCCCAGCGGGTTGCGAGTTTGGCACCAATGTCGTCGATGAGATCGTGGTTGTGGAGCAGACCGGGCCAGACACGCTGGGGTTGGCACCCTCGTCTGAGCGCCAACCGGCTTGGCGTCGTGACAGCGCTCTGCAGAGTGGGTCTGCCCGTTTGAGGGTCTTGCTCACCCCATCAGCATCGGCCTGTGCGACGAGGTCCGACTGCATTCAGCATCGCGCCGTAAGCCCCCTCGACTCGTCACGTGGCCGACCAGTTCGGCTGGTCTACTTCAGACCGGATGGCACAGTCCGGCCGTTGACCGTCACAGTGACCTCGCCGGTCTGGGTGTTCTCGGTCACCTTGCCGTGCTCAAAACTCGCCTCTTGCACTGCACCATCAGTGGTCACGTCGCTGGTGGGAACTCCCAGCGGTCCGGGCGAGCCGTTCTTTCCGGTGAGCGACGGGGTGCCGTCAAGAGCCCGCTCGGTGTTCCAAGCGTCCCTGATCTTGCCCGACGTGATGATGTACGCAGGCGTCCCCGAGGCGTCGTTCTTCGCGATGATCACACCACCCTGGAACTGTTGGAACACCACGCCATTCTCGCGGGTCCCAGCGTTGTGATCGCCGGTCAGCGGCTGACCGAGAGCATCCTTCTGAGCGTCGGTGGCCGACGTGTACTTCACGGCGATCGGACCGGCCAGTGTCACCACTTCGTCACGCTCCCCCGCGATTTTCACTGCGGCGGGTTGGGCCTCGGGCGTCGTCTCCACAGCCGTACCGGTGGTCGCATCGCCGCTGGTCGCTGCCGCCGACTCCGACACCGCAGGAGCCGCCGACGAGACCTGTGACGCGGTGTCGTCGCTCGTGGCGTCGCCGCCGCAGGCAGCGGCGACCACGATGACCGCAATCAGGCCGGCGACGAATTCAATGCGGCGGGAAGCGATCTGCCTCATGTGTTCCTTTCGACTCGACACATCACCGATTCCGCCCAACGCGATCCGGAACCGGACATCCTGTTCGACCCTATCGGTATCGGGGCGTCGAGGCGCACCGTCGCGGGTTCACCAACGTGCCGGTATCAGAAGACCTTCACAGCGAGCCTCGCAGCGCTCAACAACAACCGGTGTCCGCGCTCAGAACACCACACAGTGCCTGCAGCGATTCGGGCCGCGCCCGGTAGTACACATTCATCCCGCGCCGCTCGGGTGCGACCATCCCGGCCCTACGCAACTGACCCAGATGGTGGCTCGTGGTGGCCTCGGTCAGTCCGACCGCTGCCGCGAGATCGCATGTGCAGATCCCCGCACCTTGCTCATCGGTGAGCAACATCGACAGCAATCGGATCCGGACGGGGTCGCCCAAGGCCTTGAGTCGCAGCGCGATCTCGAGTGCCGCTTCATCGTCGAGCGGCGCAGCCGACACCGGGGCGCAACAAATGGGTGCGCTGATGTCGATCATCGGCAACGTCTTCGGCATACTCCGACCCTACTCACCCTGTTGACATATGTCGAAAAGGCGTGCACGCTGCTTGTATCCAATAGTTCGATATATGTCTCACAGGTGAAGGTGATGGTCATGTCCCGCATGCAGCTCGCACTCAATGTCGATGATCTTGATGTTGCGGTCGAGTTCTATTCGAAGCTGTTCAACACCAAGCCGGCCAAACGCAAGCCGGGGTATGCGAACTTCGCGGTCGCCGAGCCGCCCATGAAATTGGTGCTGCTGGAGAATCCCGGAGAGAGCGGCACGATCAACCATCTCGGCATCGAGGTCGAATCCAGCGACGAGGTGCACGCCGAGATCACCCGGCTCGCCGCCGAGGGCTTGTTCACCCGGGACGAGATCAACTCCACCTGTTGCTTCGCGACCCAGGACAAGGTGTGGGTGACCGGCCCGTCAAGCGAACAGTGGGAGGTCTACGCTGTGCTCGCCGATTCCGAGACTTTCGGCACAAGCCCGAAACTGCTGCAACAGAACATAACTGATGACACGGACGAGAGTTCGACATGCTGCGGTGGAAGCACTCCCGACTCCGCTGATTCCCGTACGGCGTGCTGCTGAGCCGGCCACACCGCGATACTTCGCGAACTATTCCAAGTCGGCGGCGAGAGCCCGGATTCGGGCGGTGATGTCGTCGCGCACCAACCGCATCCGGTCGATTCCGTCGATGCCACGTCGCGCCGGTTCATCGATGTTCCACACTTGCAGATCAACCCCGACTGGTGCGGCGACTTCTGCGGTCCCAACAACGATCACCAGATCAGCCGCCAGCATGAGTTCCTCGGTCAGTCGGCGAGGCTGATGATGGCCGGTATCGACACCGACCTCGGCAAGCACGTGAGCTGACAGCTCATTCATCTGAGCACCGGTCTTGGCGCTGGTGCCGGCCGAGGATGCGACGACGCGGTCGGTGACCGTCGGCGTAAGGCGTTCGGCCATCACCGATTTGCCCCGGTTGCTGACGCATACGAACAACGCCTTGGTGGGTTCAGACATCACGGACGCCCACCATCGGATCGGCAGGTAGGGCGAACCTGCGGCGCAACGACAACGAGACATACACCAGTCCGACCAGGACCGGGACCTCGATCAGTGGACCGATCACGCCTGCGAGAGCTTGACCCGACGTGGCGCCGTAGGTAGCGATCGCGACCGCGATGGCGAGTTCGAAGTTGTTGCCCGCAGCCGTGAACGCCAACGTTGTGGTGCGTGCATATCCCAACCCCATCACCGCACCGAGGGCGAATCCGCCGCCCCACATGACGGCGAAGTAGATCAACAACGGCAGCGCGATCCGCACGACATCCCACGGCTGTGAGGTGATCTGTTCGCCCTGTAGCGCGAACAGGATGACGATGGTGAACAACAGGCCATACAGCGCCCACGGTCCCAACCGGGGCAGGAACGACGTCTCATACCACTCGCGCCCCTTCGCACGCTCCCCCAACCGTCGGGTCAGATAGCCCGCAACGAGGGGGATGCCGAGGAAGATCAGCACTGACTTCGCGATCTGCCACGGCGAGGTATCAATGGCGGTCTGCTCCAGGTCGAGCCAGCCCGGCAACACCGACAGATAGAACCAGCCCAGCGCGGCGAACATGACCACCTGGAACACCGAGTTCAACGCGACGAGCACCGCAGCGGCCTCCCGATCACCGCACGCGAGGTCGTTCCAGATGATCACCATCGCGATACACCGAGCCAAACCCACGATGATCAGCCCGGTCCGATACTCCGGCAGGTCCGGCAGCAGCAGCCATGCCAGGGTGAACATCAACGCCGGCCCGACAACCCAGTTCAACAGCAACGACCCAGACAACAACCGTCGGTCACCGGTCACCGAGTCCAGCCGGTCATAGCGCACCTTCGCCAGCACCGGATACATCATGACCAACAAGCCCAGCGCGATCGGCAACGAGATTCCGTCCACCTCGACCGCCGCCAGCCCGTCACCCAGGCCGGGCACACCACGCCCCAGGAGCAAACCGACCCCCATCGCCGCACCGATCCACACCGGCAGGAACCGGTCGAGACCCGAAAGCTTACCCGCCACAGCGGTATCCGACGAGGTACTCATTCGGGCACCTCACACGACCGCGACACCCCCACCACCGACGCGAGTCCACCGAGCAGATCGGCCAACTCGGCCAGAGCATCCGTGTTCACCCGGTAATACACCCACGTCGCCCGGCGTTCACTGGTCACCAAACCCGCCTGACGCAGCACCTTCAGATGATGCGAGATCGTCGGCTGCGACACATCGAATGGCCCCGAGATGTCACATACGCACGCCTCGCCACCTGGATGCGCCGCCACCTCCGACAACAACCGCAGTCGCACCGGATCAGCGAGTGCCTTCAACGCCGGCGCGAGTCCCTTCGCCTCTGCGGCGCTCAGACCCGGGCGCGGGTCCGAGGCCAACAGGTTGTGCTTCGACATTCATCAATATTGACGTACATCGAATCATTTGTGCAAATGAACAGTCCACCTCGGCGGTGACGAAATCCAGTGGGCCGTCACGAGAGAACGCGACAGCACTGAAGATCTCAGTACGTGTTCTTGATGACGAAGTAGGACCCGCGGATGGTGCCTGCGAGCTTCGACTTCTGCCGCGCGAACTTGAACGTCGAGGCGAGTTCCTCGGGGATCTCCATGCCGTCGGAGAGTTTGAAGCCGACCGCCCGCTTCCCGCCGTCGTCGAGCGCATACATCACGTTGATCGAGAGACCGCTCTCGTAGAAGACGTAGGCCATCCGGATGCCGTCGACCTCGAACTCGGTTGCCTCCAGAGGGCGAGATCCGATGACGAGGCCTCGCTCCTCCTTGAGGATCCGATGTACCCAGTCGACGGTGGACGTCGCCTCGTCCGCCGGCTCGACGGTGAAGACATGGTCGTACTTGTTCTTGAAGTATCGCGCCTCATTGGCCCGCAGCCCCGCCAATGCCTCGGGCACCGGCGATGACTCGAGTCCGACGACTGAGACGTCCTTGAAATCCACGGCGTATGCCATATCGACTGCCTTTCTGTCCGGCGAGGTCCTGCTCAGCTGCATTGAGTTGGGGTCGCGACTCCGCTTCACCACAAAGACTGCCAGTTCCGACGCGAGGCCGCCGCGGGTCTGGCTGATCGAGATGTTGGGGAGTGGCAACGCCTACGCCGTTCCTCTGCCGTCCTCGGCCCTCGGCCCATCCTGCACCCGGTACCGTCATCGCGTTCATCGTCCAGCGGCCAGTACCACCGCGAGGCCTTCTCGCAGATCCTCGACAAAATACTCGGGGACCTCCAGCGACGGAAAGTGTCCCCCGTTCTCAGGCGAGTTCCATCGGACGATGTTTCGATACCTCTCGGCGGCCCACGGCCGCGGGCACTTCTCGATGTCACGGGGATACATCGTGATCGCCGACGGAACATCGACCCGGAGATCGGGGTCGACCGAGTTGTGGCTCTCGTAGTAGATGCGTGCCGCAGATGCCCCGCTCCGGGTCAGCCAGTACAGCGTGACGTCGTCGAGGACGCGATCTCTGGAAATCGTCTCGAACGGACTGTCTTTCGTGTCGGACCATTCAGCGAACTTGTCGAGGAGCCAGGCCAGGAGCCCGACCGGCGAATCAACGAGCGAGTAGCCGATGGTCTGCGGTCGGGTCGCCTGCTGTTTCGCATACGCCGCGTGGTGGCGCCAGAAATCACGGGTGTCCTCGGTCCACTCGCGCTCGGCCGCCGTCAGCCCTTCCGTCGTCAACCCGGGCGGCGCCTCGGCGAACAGTGTGTGGATACCGATGACATGCGTTGGGAACCGGCCACCGAGGACCGTGGTGATATTGCCTCCCCAATCGCCGCCGTGGGCCGCGAACCTGCGGTAGCCGAGCCGGCCCATCAGTTCTACCCACGCGGCCGCGATCTTTTCGGTCCCCCAACCGGTTGTGGTCGGTTTGTCGCTGTAACCAAATCCGGGTAGCGAGGGGACCACGACATGGAACGCAGGCGCGTCCCCGTCGTCCGGATCCGCCAGTTCCTCTACCACGTCGATGAACTCGGCAATGCTGCCCGGCCAACCGTGCGTCAGGATCAGCGGAGTTGCGTCTGCTCGCGCAGATCGCCGGTGCAGGAAGTGGATTCCCAGGCCATCGATTGTGGTGCGGTACTGCCCGATCTGGTTGAGCCGCTCCTCGAAGGAGCGCCAGTCGTACTCGGTGCGCCAGTAGTCAACGATCTCGATGAGGTCGGCGAGCGGAACGCCTTGTTCCCATCGACGTGGGTCGGGCGCGGCGCGATAGACCGTCTCGGCCTCCGGCAACCGGGCCGCGCCCAGTCGCGCGCGCAGATCGTCGAGGTCAGCGTCACTTGCGCGGGCTTCATATGCCTGCACGTCTGTGCTCGGACGGGCCATGAGATCGATACCTCCGAATCATCGCGGAACCGGTCAGATGAATCGGAACCGGCTAAGACGGTTCCAGCATACCGTCATCGCGCCTCCTCGCAACCAGCTAAGGTGGTTCCATGCGAGCCGAGTTTCCAGACTTTCGCCTCGGTACCGAGTTGGCGACCAGCTTCACGGCAACACTGACCGAGCGACAGGGCGACGCCGTCGAGCGCATTCCGACGCCCCAACGACTCGTCGACTGGCTGGCAGTACACGGCCTCGCCGTCGAGTCCTGCACCACGGCCCAGATCGAACACGCCCGGGAACTCAGGGAATCCATTCACGCCGCCGCGACAGCGACCGCAATGGGAGCCTCTCCCCCGGCGTCTGCCGTCCGAATCATCAACGCCTGCAGCATGCGAGGTCGGGCCGCGGCCATCCTGACACCCGAGGGCAACCGTCAATGGCGGCTGAGCTCCGCGTCCTGCGTCGACGATGCCCTCAGCGTGATCGCCGACGACGCGATCAGCATCATCGCGGGCGAACGGACCGGCAGGCTGGCGTTGTGCGCGTCACCGACCTGCCGAGCGGCTTTCTTCGACACCAGTCAGAGTCGCACCCGCAGATGGTGTGACATGAACACGTGCGGGAATCGTCAGAAGAAGGCGCGCTTCAATGCAGGCCGGCGCAAGAATGCCGGATCGACGGAGTGACCTGCTTCCGCCGCACAGTGCCCGACCAGAGTTGTGCACATGGCCGCCCGGGTACCCGCCGACTTGATAACGTCTGCCCACCACTGTGACAGTCCGACAACACACCTCCGACGAAAGGCCGAACATGGCCGCAGTCAACCGAGTCGTACCCAACCTCGTCGTGTCGGACCTCCGCGAGGCCGTAGCCGAACACCAAGCCGCGCTCGGGCTCACGGTGTTGATGGACCACGGCTGGATTGTGACTCTCGGAGATGAGGACGGGCACCAGCTCAGCCTCATGACCCGCGACGCGACCGGTCCGGCAAACCCAGCAGTCTCGGTCTTTGTCGATGACGTCGATGACGCTCTCCGGAAGGTGCAGGAACAAGGCCTCGAGGTGGTGCACCCCCGCACGGACGAGCCGTGGGGTGTCACGAGATTCTTCTATCGTGACAGCAGCGGAAACGTGATCAACGTCGGAATGCACACGATCGCCGGGTAGCCGTTCGCAGACGCGTATGAGAATGGGGTGACTCCGCGACAATGCTGATCGCACGGGCGAACTACGACGACCCCGCCCTCCAGGCGTTCTTGCGGGCACATCTCGATGACATCGCGCCCACCGCGCCGAGCGGCAGTCAACATGCGCTGACCATCGACGAGATGAGAGTGTCTCCGGGATTCAGGTTATGGGTCGCGCATCTCGACGACGAGCTCGTGGGCACGGTCGGGCTCGGGCCGGTGACGGAAGGTCACGAGGAATTGAAGAGCATGAGGACCGCCCCCCATCGACGCGGCAGCGGGATAGGACGAGCTCTCCTCGACCATGCGTTGGCCGACGCCAAAGGCCGCGGAGTGCATCGCGTGTCCCTGGAGACCGGCAGCATGGCTCATTTCGCGCCCGCTCGAACGCTGTACCTCCGAGCAGGATTCGTCGAATGCGGCGCCTTCGGTGCATATCCCGCCGACGATCCGAACAGCACGTTCATGACGATGATGGTGGACTGACCACCCGCGCGGGCGAGTTACTCAGGGCGAACCGAGCTACTCAGGGCCGCTGCCGAACCACCTGGCCAGGCCCGTGTTCAACTCCGACTGCGTGTCCCCTACCCACGCCACATGCCCGTCCGGACGGAGCAGCACGGCCGGGACGTCGAGCTCGGTGCTGGTGTCGACAACGTGGTCGACTCGATCATCCCACCCTTCGACCGATAGCCGGGCCGTCTGATCGAGCAACAGCCCACGGCCGGCATGCATCAGATCGTAGAGGCCCCCGCGGCTCACGCCGATGTTGCGCACACGCCTGCCCAGCAGATCGTCACCGGGACCGAAGTCATACCGGACCGAGATCGCCGTGATCTTCTCGGTCAGGTACCGCGAGACCTCATCGAAATCCATGAGCTCAGAGATCAACCGCCGCACCGCTTGTGGTCCGGCCTCGGTGGAGACCAAGACCGCCTGTGCACGCGTGTTGTCGAGTACGTCGGCGGCCACCGGCCGCCGTTCGGCTTCGTAGCTGTCGAGCAGATCGTGCGGTGCCCACCCATTGATGGCGGCGGCGAGCTTCCACCCGAGGTTGAACGCGTCCTGGACCCCGAGATTGAGGCCCTGCCCTCCCATCGGGGGGTGAATGTGTGCGGCGTCGCCGGCGAGGAACACCCGGCCGCGGCGGTAGTGCTCGGCCAACCTGGTGGCATCACCAAAACGTGACAGCCACTGCGGCGAGTGGACGCCGAAGTCGGTGCCGGCGATCGCCCGCAGCTGTCGCTTGATGTCGTCGAGGGTCGGCGGGACCGCGCGATCCTCGACGACCTCGGCTGCCGGCACCACGAGGCGATAACGGCCGTTCCCCGACGGAGAGGGGCCGATCCCGAAGCGCTTCTGCGTTTCACGGACTTCGGCGACCCTGGCGGTCAGCTCCTCGTCCGGCATGGCGACGTCCACTTCGCCGATCAACGTGTCCGCCCTCGACGGCTCGCCGGGGAACGCTACGCCGATCAGCTTGCGGACGGTGCTGCGCCCACCGTCGCAACCGATCACATAGCGCGCACGAAGTGTTGTGCCATCAGATAATTCGACGGTGACCCCATCCTCGTCCTGATGGACGTCGACGACACTCTTCCCACGACGGATCTCCGCACCGACTTCGGTGGCATGCTCGGCGAGGATCCTGTCGATCTCGGGCTGGGGTATGCCCAGCACGTAGCCATGGGCGGTGTCCAGATGCGTTGGCGCCGGCTTGGCGATACCCGCGAAGAAGCCACCGAGCGGATACTTTCGTCCGCGCGCGAGAAATCTGTCCAACAGGCCGCGCTGCTCCATGATCTCGATCGTGCGTACGTGGATGCCGAGCGCACGGACCATCGCCGTGGGCTCGTCGTCCTTGTCGAGGACGACGACCTCGATGCCCTGCAGCCGGAGCTCGCCGGCCAGCATCAAGCCGGTCGGCCCGGCGCCGACGATGATGACGTCACTCATACAGATCCCTTCGCCGCGCACGACGTGTGTTTGCTCGCAGCAGACGAGTCTGCACCATCACCGGGGTCTTGCCGCAAGCCCCGGACCACGCGATATGGTGAGAGTGGCGAAACAAGCAGTCTGCGCGTGCGTTGATACTTTCGTGGTTGCAGCGTCGCCGGCCGTGAACTCGGTTCCAGGTCCGCCCCAACTGCAAGCAGTTTCGGACGCATCGACTCAGATCTCGAACACCGACCAGCAGATGTCGTTCCGCAATCGCTGGTCGTCGAGCACCAGATCACGAATCGCGTCCGGGAGTTGCTCACGCTGCCAACGACACTCGAGCAATCCGGCGGCCTCACCTCGACCTTCCGGCGCTGCCGCACGCGCTGCCTTGATCGCGTAGGCGGCCGCACCCAGGTCGTGGGCGGCAACGTGGGCCACCGCCCCGGCCTGTCCGGCGGCATACGCCGCGTGACGAGGTGCTCCGCGCAGCTCCCTCGCCGCCCCCATCGCGTGTCCGCCCGCTGCGCGAGCATCCATCATCTTGACCTCGCCACGGACCCATGCGCGGGCGTGTTCGATGGCCTGGCGTGGACGCGGATCGTCGGGCCGCGCCTTCTCGAAGATGCCGAGGACGTGCTCGGCACATGCCGCTGCCCACATCGCCAGGAGTCGATGATCGGCGTCGGTGAGCGTTCCCCCGCGCCGGATGGTGATGAAACGAGGATCGCGCTCCTTGGGGAGGATCACATGCATATCGTCCCAGACCGGCGCCCCCGGCGCGTCTGGTGCGACCCGAAAATGTGCGCCACAGCGGATCAGTTCCGCGCCTGCTCGACGGTTCCTGACAGGAAGTCGACGAGCCCGTGGGGCGCGTTGCCGCCGAGGCACAGGTCCAGGATCTCCCATGCGTCCACGGCGGTGGCCGCGCTTCGGTGGAACATCGCGGTCTCGTACGCCGTGAGCGCCGAGTCGATGTCGTCGGGGTGCGCGGCGATCGCATTGCCGAGCTCAGCACCATCGAACATCGCCAGGTTCGCGCCGTCGCCGGACGGCGGCATCAGGTGTGCGGCATCCCCGAGCAAGGTCACCCCGGGCACGCGATCCCATCGATGGTCGTTCGGGAGCGCGTAGATCATGCGTGGCACCGGCGCCGTCTCGCCGTCGGTGATCAGAGCGGTGAGTTCCGGTGCCCATCCGTCGAATTCGGCCGCGATGCGAGCAGCCGCACCCGAGTCGGTGAAGTCGATGTCGGCAATCCACTCGGCTGGTCGCTTCAGCTGGACATACGTGTGCAGGACACTCCCCACCTCACGATGCGCCGTGATACCCGTCCCAGGCGTGAGCGCATACATCGCGCCCTCCCCGACGGCGTCGGCCGTTGCCGCATGGCGCTCGTCGGCGTCATACAGGTATGTCTCGATGAAGGTCGTGCCCACGTATTCGGGCGTCGCACCGGACAGCAACGGCCGGACCTTCGACCAGGCCCCGTCGGCGCCGACGAGGAGTTCCGCGTGAACCGTCGATCCGTCGGCGAAGGTCAGCTCGTGGCTCCCATCGCCCACCGCGGAGACGCCGGCGAGCTTCTTTCCCCACCGGACCGTGTCTGCGGGCAACGAGTCGAGCAGGATCTGACGAAGGTCTCCACGGAGTACCTCGGGACGCCCCGTTCCGTCGTCGGCGGGGTCGTCGAGCAGGACCTCTCCCCTCTCATCGAGCATGCGGGTCGCGTCGCCGCCCACGTGGATGATCTTGCGGAACTCCTCGGTGAGACCGGCCGCGTTGAGCGCGCGCTGGCCATCGTCCTCATGGATATCGAGTTGGCCGCCCTGTGTTCGGGCCGCGGCCGAAGGATCGGCCTCGTAGATCGTTGCAGGGATGCCGTGGACGTGCAGGACGCGAGCGAGGGTGAGGCCCCCGAGGCCCGCACCGATGATCGTGACTGGTGTCTTCATGGGAATGCTCCTTTCACAAGTAAGTTGGAACGTCGTTCCATGTCTCTATGTTGGAACATCATTCCAACTATGTCAAGATGGTCGCCATGGCCACCAAGACGCAGCGGAATGAACGGCGCTCAGACGCGCTGTCGAAGGAGCGGATCGTCGAGGCCGCGATCGAGATCCTCGACGCCGACGGCGAGAGTGCGTTGACGTTCCGCGCGCTCACGGCTCGCCTGGCCACCGGCAGTGGTGCGATCTACCACCACGTCGCGAACAAGAACGAACTACTCGTCGCGGCGACCGACGACGTCATCGCCCGAGCGGTCACCGACGTCGCCGAGGAGACGGACCCCCGAGAGGCAATCCGCGGTATCGCCTCCGGGGTGTTCGATGCAATCGATGCCCATCCCTGGGTGGGGACTCAACTCTCCCGCGAGCCGTGGCAGTCCGCGATCATGCAGATCTTCGAGGGCATCGGCCAACAGTTGCAGACTCTCGGCATTCCCGAACGGGCACAGTTCAATTCGGCGTCCGCTCTGGTGAGCTATGTCCTCGGTCTCGCGGCGCAATACTCGGCGGGCGCGAGGCTTCTCGCGCGCGAGACCGATCGGTCGGCCTTTCTCGCCACGGTCACCGAGCGGTGGATGCAGGGCGATCCCGCCAATCATCCCTTCCTTCAACAGGTGGCGACCCAACTCCCCGAGCACGACGACCGCGAGCAATTCCTTGCCGGTATCGACCTGTTCCTCGCCGGCGTGACGACTGCCGGCTGACACGATCACTCAGGCGTCAGCCTCAGGGTCGCTCGGGCCGCAGAGTCCGACACCATCCTGTCGACGGTCGTGACGCCGTACCGGCCGTACTTGTGGCGATAGGCCGCATCGACGTCGGCGCGCAACTCGGACGAACCGACCCCGACATCCTCGACGGTGACGTCGGCCTCCATCCCGCGAACGCGTACGCGGGCACGACCCGTATCGAGAACGTGCCCGAACCATCCCGTCGGTCGCCGGTACCAGGTCCGGACAAACACCTGATCATCGACGCGCACGACCCAGATCGGCACCCAGCCGCGCAGATCTCCTCCTGCCCTTCGCACCGCGATCTCCAATTCATCGGCGGAGTCGACCGCGCCCAACTGGTCAGCCGACCACGTCACGAGGGCACACCCTGCGGTGGTGGCCACGCCCGAAGGCCGTACATGTACGTCGTCAGGTACTCCTCGATCACCGGGCCACGGATGTCCTCGGATTCCGGAATCGTGATGAGCAGTGCGTAGAGCCCGACCAGGAACGACACGCCGTTGTGCACCACGTCAACCTCGTCGGGGATCTCGCCGCGCTCTCGGGCGCGCTGAAGTTCTTCGACGACGGCACCGACAACCGGATACTTGTCCCACTCCTCCGACGGTGGCCGGGTCGTTGAGAAGTGCAGTGCCAAAAAGTCTTTGAACAACAGGCGGCCGAGGCGACGCTCGAGTTTCAGCAAGACACGGACGGATTCGGCCAGGGTCTCGCGCACGTCATGGTCCTGTCCGAAGAATCGTGTCAGTTCGGCCGCCATCTGAACCTGTTCGCGCTCCTCCAACTCGATCAGCACGTGTTCTTTGGTGGGAAAATGGAAGAAGAAGGTGCCGTGGGCCACGCCGGCCGCCGCCACGACCGCACCTGTGTCGGCAGCCGCCATTCCGGTGCGTTTGAACTCCGCAATCGCTGCTCCCAGCAATCGCTCTCGCGTCTGGAGGCCTTTCGAGCGGCGCTCCTGCGGCTTCGCTTTCAGCGGTCCACCCCTTGCCCTCGTCGAACCAGTCTGCATCTCTGTCGGCGATCCTACCCCAAAACAAAACTGACTCAGATCAGTAAATCGCCACCTCCGGGTTACTGGCCGCGTTACGCTTCCCGGGGAAACATCCGCTGTGCGAATGGATTCGAAGACAATGAGAAGCACCGCCGGTCATACGGCCGAAGCACAAACTGACTGTTATCAGTTATCGGAAGGGTGACGTGCAGATCGTGGAGCAAGCCCAAGACCTGCCCAGCGCAGGAAACATCAAGGCACAGTGGGTGAGTCTGTGGACAGGTCCGGCCGTCGGGATGGTCCTGTTGGTGGCCGCGCTGGCGTTCCCGGGCTTCCGGCCACCGATGTCCCCGACGATGTCCGCGGACCAGGTCGGAGCGTTCTACGCCGACCACACCGCATGGATCCAGTTCAGCCAGGTCACGTTCAACCTGTGTGGGATTCTGGTGCTGCCGTTTTTCATGGTGATCGTGGTCCAGATGAAACGTATGACCACGCAGAGCCACGTCTTCGCCTACTGCTACCTCACCGCAATCGTCAGCAGTGCCACCATCTTCGCGCTGTCGAACATCCTGTTCCTGGCAGCCGCTTTTCGCCCAGAACGCGACCCGGAGCTGGTCATGCTGCTCAACGATCTCGCGTGGATCGTGCTGGTGGCCCCGGTTGGAATGATGGTCATGCAGTTCGTCCTCCTGGGCCTGTCCGTCTACTTCGATGACGGTCCGGACGCGGTGTTCCCCCGATGGGTCGGCCATTACTCGATGGCCACCGCGGTCGCAATGCTTCCCGCAGCGGCCGCCGGCGTCTTCCGGACCGGACCCCTGGCCTGGGACGGCTTCCTCACGTTCTGGCTGCGTTACGGCGCGTTCGCCCTCTTCGTCGTGGTCATGTTCTTCGTCCTGCGACGGGCCGTCATCGGTCAGGCCGTCTCCGACGAAGTGGTGGTCTCGTGAGCATGCTGACGCGCAGCCGGGCCGCGGACATGACCGAGCATCCCCCAGGTAAACCCGATGTCCGGCTCGTCACCTGGTTCTTCCCGATCTGGTACGGACTCTTCGGCGTGATCATCTGCGTGCTGACCCGGGTCACGCCACCACCACGGCCGGACGTCACCGATGCCGGCAAGGTCGCGTTCTTCACCGAGCACGGGCTGACGATCCAGATCGGATTCAGTCTGCTGATGGTCCTGCTCGGCGGTGCAGCCGTGACCAATGGGCTGATCTTATACCACATGAAGCGGATGTCAGTCGGGTCGACGTTCGCCTACGGGTACATCGCCGGCATGGGAGTCGGTGCGCTGCCCGGTTTCCTGCTGGTCGCCGTCTGCTTCCTGACCGCGACGTTCCGGCCCGATCGCGACCCCTCACTCATCGGTCTGCTCTATGACGTCGGCATGCTCTCCTACAACGGTTCGCTGGGCTGCTTCACGGCGGCCTACCTGGTGCTGGCGATCGCCATCCTGTATGACAAGAACGAGATTTTCCCCAAATGGTTTGCCTACGTGACCATCTGGCAGATCATCACCGAAGTCATCGCCTCCCAGATGTTTCTGTTCCATTCGGGACCGTTCGCGTGGAACGGGTCGATCGCCCTCTGGTGGGCGGTGGTGATCTTCTCTGTCTGGCTCGGAGCGCTGATTGTCCTGCTCCGACAAGCCGCGACACACGAACCCGCAGACTCTCCGCCACCGGACTGAACCGACGCAAGGAACCATTGATGTCACAAGCGCAACCGCGACCGCCACTGTCGTCACCCGGAGCGCAACCACCGGACTCCAAAGCATCTGCCCGCCAACATGATCGCCACCTCCCCGGCGATGGCCACATGTGGGTGATGGTGATCGGCGACCTGATCATCTTCGGTGGGTACTTCGTCGTCTTCATGATCTACCGGACCATGGACCCGGAGGGATTCCTTCAGGAGCAGCAACACCTGGACATCACCATCGGCGCCATCAACACCGTGATCCTGCTGACCAGTTCATGGTTCATCGCCCGCGCTGTCCTCGCAACCCGCTCCGAACGCCACGAACAGGCGATACGCCTGACGTATGCCGCCGGCGCAGGCGGTCTGCTGTTCATGCTCCTCAAAGGATACGAGTGGTACACCGAGATCAGCACCGGCCACACGAACAGCGAGATGTTCTTCTCGTTCTACTACGTGCTCACCGGCGTGCATCTGGTCCACGTCCTGATCGGACTCATCGTGTTGAGTGTGGTTGTCCGGGAACTGCGGAACCCGACCCGCCGACGCGCCTCGATGGTCGAGTCCGGCGCAATCTATTGGCACATGGTCGATCTCCTGTGGGTGATCATCTTCGGCCTGCTCTACGTTGTGAGGTGACCCGATGACGAACCCGACGGACTCCACCATCCGCTCGACGTCCGGACGCACAGTGACGTGGGTATGGTTGATTCTGGTCGCGATCACCATCGGCTCCTGGTGGCTCGCGCCCGCCCATCACGCAGCGGGATTGCAGCCGAGTGTCGTCATCACGACGGCCGTCCTGGTGATCACGTTCATCAAATCGCGTTTGATCATCGGGTATTTCATGGAAGTGCGCACCGCACCTCGCTGGCTCAGGATGGCGACCGACTCATGGCTGGCCGTGTTGTTCATCGCGGTGTTCGTGATCTATCTCGTCTGAGGAGGGTCGCGGATCGCCACGAACTCCGGATCCAAGCGTGTCCATGAGGGAGTTCGTGCTGCGTCGTCACTCGCTTCGCAACCACGATGAGCCACTGGACAATGCAGTATTCGCCCTATCCCGACAAGGACCGCACCTCACCGATCTCGTACTCGGTGACCGAGGCCGACCGTATCGCGGCACCCTGATCGTCACTCGGGCCCCCGCCACGGAACGCTTCGACGTCCGCCTGTGACTCCCAGCGCTCGAAGATGTTGATGCGCCCGGCGTCGAGCAGATCGGGATCTATGGTGAAGTCGTGGCAGCCGGACGTGCGACGCGCTTGTTCGACGACGCGGACGCAGCCCGCCAGGTAGGTCTCGCGCTGGTCGGGATCGACCGTGATGTGTCCTGCGACGATGAGCATGCTTGCCTGCCGTTCCGGTGTGGGATCCTGCGAACCGATCACCGATGTAGACCCCACCGGCGTGCGTATCTCATCGGAAGCGCCCGGTTCCACGGGGCAGATACCGTGTCTGTGACGACGAAATGCACAACACTGACTGGGGGATGTCATGAAACCCGCTTGGCCACACCATCTTGTCACCGCGAGCGCAGGCGCTGTCGCGACCAACGTGGTCCCACACCTCGCGCATGGACTCGCAGGTAGGCCCTTTCCCACGCCGTTCTCCGATCCACCCGGGGTCGGCGACTCGTCACCGGCCCAGAACATCGTCTGGGCGTCGATGAACGCCGGCGTGGCCGGTGCGATGGTGTACACACAGCGCACCCGCCTGCGCAGCGCAGAGTTCTGGGGAGTCTTCGGCGTCAGTGCGACGGCAGCCGCATTCGGTCTGCGGTCCTATTTCGGACGGGTCCGAGCCTCGGTCTGACCCGGCTCTCCCGCGCCGACACTATCCGGATGCGCGCAGGTGATCCGAGGTGTCACCGACGAAGTCCAGGTACCCGTAGTCACGTGAACTGAAGATCCAGCCTTCGGCGCGTCGGGTCACGGTGTCGAGATGCCGGCCCGATGCGACGATCTCGATGCGACCGTCGCGCTGCTGGAGCACCGTGTAGCAGGATCGGACATGCGCGTGATCGGGCCCGTCGAACTCGATGATCGGGTTCGTGATCAGGTGTCGGGTGCGCGGCGTGCCGTCCGGATGAACGATCACCATGGCCTCGAACATCGCACGGACATGCGCGGCACCGCGTCCGGTGACCTCGCCGCGCAGTGCGATGTCGGCATCTGCGAACAACTCACCGACCGCCGCGAAGTCACCGCCGTCCAGCAGTTCGGCGTATCGATAGAGCAGCGTGCAGATCGCGTCGTGGTCGGCGTGGTCGGTCATGACTGAACCGTAACCGGCAGGGTACGCAGGCGCCGCACCATCAGGCTGCGCTCCCACTGCGGATCGGCAGTCTCGACGTCGAACGCCGTGGTGGAGTCGAGGAGGAACTCGATCGCGAGCCTGGCCTCGAGCCGGGCGAGCGGAGCGCCGACGCACATGTGCAGACCTTTGCCGAATGCCATGTGCGGGCGACGCTTTCCCGGGTCCAGGCAGATCTGTGCTGGATTGTCGACAGCGGCCGGATCGCGGTTGGCCGAACTCCACAGCAGATACAGGTGTGATCCCGCGGGTAGATCGGTGTCACCGAGGGCGGTGTCCGCGACGACGTGGCGATAGTGGCCACGGAACGGCGATTCCAATCGTAATGCCTCCTCGATGAACAGCGGCACCAAGTCGGGGTGGGAGCGCAGGTCTGCCTCGATCCCGGGGTGCATGCCGAGCAACCAAACAGCGCTGCCCAGCAGGCTGACGGTCGATTCCGACCCCGCCGCGACGAGTTGGATCAGGATCATCACCGCACTGTCGTGATCGAGCCGGTCCGCGGCGACAAGGCGCGCGAGGTCACCCATCACGTTCTCGCCGGGGGCGGCAACCGCATGTTCGAAAGCCTCCGCGAGATATGCGGTGAGCTCCCCCACGGCCTGTGTCGCGTCGGCGAGCTGTTCTGCGGTGACCACCCCGTCGAGGAGAACGGTGCTCGAGAAGGCCCAGCGCACCAGGTCGTCGATATCGTATGTCGGGAACCCGACCAGTTCCGCGACGACGGCCATCGGCAATCGCTGGGCGATCACGTGGACCCAGTCGATGTCAGAACCGTCTAGACCGTCGTCCCACAAGCGCAGCAGTTGCTGCGCGATGAACGGTTCGAGTCCACGCACTCGCTTGGCGACCATCGACGGCATCACCATGGTGCGGTGTATACGGTGCAGCGGTTCATCGGCGGTCGCCAACACGTGCAGCGGCGAGCCCAGCTCTGCGATCGGGAACTCCGACACCGTCCCGTCGTCGTTCCACACCATCGTCGCCGTGAGATTCGACGAGAAGTCCTCGGGACGCCCCACCGCCTCGGCCACCAGATCCCACGAGCCGACCAGGTAGAACGACGAGCCGGCGAGCCGCGTCACCGCCCCCTGCAGGCGAAGCGATTCGAAATAGGGATACGGGTTGCCGAGATCATGCATGTGACCAGCCTCGACGAGGTCGGGTCCGCGACACAACCGGGCCGCCGCAAGTCGACACGGCTGACACCACCGCACCTGGCCCGGTCGTCTCATCCGAACGCTGCGACCTGCGGCGCGACTTGAGATAGATCATCAGTTCGTCTCACACTGAGATATGACGAACGACTGGCTGATCGGGGGAAGCCGCTCCGACTCGGCCCGGGACCGTCTGTATGCCGTCGCCACCGACCTCATCGCGCAGCGTGGGGTCGATGCGTTCGACATCAACGAACTCGCCGGGCGCGCGCACTGCTCACGCGCGACTGTCTACCGGCACGCCGGCGGCAAGGGCGAGATCGTCGAGGCGGTGCTCGCCTCCACGTCGACCGACATCATCACCGAAGTACGGGCGGCGATCATCGACCTGTCCGGAGAGCACCGCGCGATCACCGCCATCACGGTCGCCCTCGAAGCGATCCGCGCGGACCCGGTGGCCCGACAGTTCCTTCGATCGCGTCATCTGATCGGCGCGGCCGGCACTGTGATCGCCTCGGCAACCGTCACCGATCTGGCCTCGGAACTGATCGGGATCGATCGGGACGACAACGCGGTCGCAGCGTTCGCGGTGCGCACGATCTTGACGATTCTCATCTGGCCACCGTCCGACGCCGAGCAGGAGGCCGATCTGATCCGCGGAATCGTCGCGGGGGTCTTTCGACGGGATTCCCCGATCTGACATGACGGGCGGCGTGCGGACCCAGATGTCCGTTTCGTGTCCGCCCCCGGAGCCGAATCCCTATGCTCACCGGCATGGCCGAGAAGCACCGCACAATCGTCTGGGGCACGGGCAATGTCGGCCAGGCCGCCATCCGCTCCGTTCTCGCCCACCCGGATCTCGTCTTGAGCGGGGTGATCGTGCATTCTCCGGACAAGGTCGGCCGTGACGCCGGAGCCCTGGCCGGCATGGACGTCGAGGCCGGAATCGTCGCCACCGGCAGCTTCGACGACCTGAAGGCCGACACGGACGCCGTCGTCTATGCGGCGTCCGGCGACATCCGCCCCGACGACGCCCTGGCCGACATCGTGCGGGCAGTCGCGGCGGGTGCCGTTGTCGTCACACCGTCGCTGTATGCGCTCTACGACCCACGGTCGGCGCCGGCCGAGATCAGGGATCCGGTCGTCGACGCTATCGCGAGCGGCAAGGGTTCGCTCTTCGTCTCCGGCATCGATCCCGGATGGGGCAACGACATCCTCCCGCTGCTCGCGAGCGGCCTCGGTTCGCGGATCGACGCCATCCGGTGCCAGGAGATCTTCGACTACACCACCTACGACCAGCCCGACTCGGTGCGCTACCTGGTCGGCATGGGACAGCCGATGGACTACGAGCCGCCGATGCTGACCGGAGGCGTGCCTTCGATGGTGTGGGGCGGTCAGATCCGTTTGATCGCAAGGGGTCTCGGCATCGAGATCGATGAGATCCGGGAGGTTCTCGAGCGCAGGTCTCTCGACGCGGATGTCAGCACACCGGCGATGGGTGTCTTCGGGTCAGGCACGCAGGGAGCTGTCCGGTTCGAGGTTCAGGGCATCGCGGGTGAGTCGATCCCGATCGTGATCGAACACATCACCCGGATTCACGCCGACTGCGCTCCCGAGTGGCCGTCGCCTCCCGACGGTGGCGACGGATCACATCGCGTCATCATCGAGGGCAGCCCGCGCATCGAGATAACCGTCGAGGCCACCGATGACGACGGCAACCGCGCGGCCGGAGGCAATGCAACGGCCGTCGGTCGCCTGGTCAATGCCATCCCGTGGCTGGTCGCCGCCGAACCCGGCCTGTACGACGCGCTCGAGGTGCCACTGAGTCCAGCCGTCGGCAGAGTGGGCGCCCCATGACCCTGCCGACCGTACGATGAGAAGGTGACGTACGGCGACTCGTCGATCACGGGCAACCCTGCCGTGCAGCTACCCACGGTCGGCGTCGAGGAAGAATTCATCCTGGTCGACCAGCTGACCGGGCATCCGGTCGGCCGAAACCGGGACGTCGCTGCGGCGGCGGCACGGCGCGGCGTCGATCTGGACCTGGAGCTGACGTCCTGCCAGGTGGAGATCGCCACGTCGGCCTGCGCAAGCGGGCATGAGGTCCTCGCCGAGCTCCGCAGGCTTCGCACCGTGGTCGCCGAGGCCGCCGACGACGTGGGCGTCGCCGTGATCGCCGCCGGGGTACCTCCCACGGTGCCCGACCACTTCCCCATCACCGACACCGACCGATACCGGCACATCGGGCAGAGTTTCGGCATGCTGGCGCACGAGCAGGGTATCTCCGGATGTCATATCCACGTCGGTGTTCCCGATCGGGACACCGCGGTGGCGGTCAGCAATCACCTACGACATCGTTTGCCGATCTTGCTTGCGCTGTGTGCCAATTCGCCGATCTACCGCGGTGCCGACACGGGGCACGCCAGCTGGCGCTCGGTGCTCTGGTCCCGGTGGCCGGCGTCGGGACCGCCGCCGTATCTGCGCTCCCGGGAACACTTCGAGCGATTGGTGTCGATGTTCGTGGCCAGTGGCGCGATCCTCGACGACCACATGGTCTATTGGGACATCCGCCCATCCGATCACCTGCCCACCGTCGAGATCCGGGTCGGCGACGTCCAGTCTCGAGCCGACGAGACCGTCGTCGTCGCAACGCTCGTCCGCGCCCTGGTGATCACCGCGCTGGACGACATCGCGTCCGGCGTCGCACCGCCGATCGTCGATTCCGCTGTGCTGGCCGCAGCCATGTGGAAGGCCGCCCACGATGGCATCGACGGAGATGGCATCGATGTGGTGACGCAACAATCGGTTTCGGCCATCACACAGATGGAGTCGGTCGTGACCGACATCCGCGCCGCACTCGACGCCCTCGGAGAGACCGAATTGGTGGACGCCGCCCTCGCTCGCCTCCGGATTGCGGGCAATGGTGCCACCAGGCGGCGAGAGTGGTTCTTGCAGAAGGGAACCGGACGTGACGTCGTCGAGTCGGCCGCCCGCGAGTTCACCGATTGAACGGCGCGCGGGACGCGACCCGTCAGGAGCGCCGCAGAATCGGCCGCAAGTCGTCGAGCTTGTCGAACAGATGCCAGACGTAGCCGGTCGTTCCGTTCTCACGGAGCGGGTGGAGATCGGCGAGTGCCGGATCATCTCGATAGCTCTCGAACGCCTCGATCGAATCCCACTCGACCAGCACCATGACCTGCCGAGGAGCGACGTCACCGACCTCGGCACGCCGGAACGCACCCAACGAGATGACGCGCCCACCGTGTGACTGCACCTCCGCCACCGACCGCCGCGAATACGCGCGATAGTCATCGTTGTCGGCCAGGTCGAACAGGTTCAGTGCGTACACCGAGCCGTCGCCTTCAACCATCGGTCACCTATCCTCTCGAGCGAACGCGCATGATCAGCGCAGCTTGGCCCCGTAGGCGCGACCGACATGAAGCACCATCAGCACACGACGGTCGGCAACCATCACGCCTCGATACTCTGCCCAGTCAGGGTGCTCGCCGGCGCCTTGCCGGTAGTAGTCCACGAGGGCATCGACCTCCGGTCCGTTCGGATCGGTTCCCGGTCCGATCAGCGTCACGTCACCCTCGGCGGTCGCCCATGTGTAACCGTCGGCGCTGGTGTATTCGATCGCCGCGCGCGGATCCCGCCGAAGGTTTGCCGTCTTGGCCCGCCCCTCGGTCATGGACACGTAAATGGTGTCGGTGTCGCGGTCATAGACCGATGTCACCGGGGACAGCTGCGGGAGACCGTTCGACTTGATGGTGGCGAGGATGCCGAGCTTGCTGTCGGCGATCAGGGCTCGTGGATCGAACTGTTCGTCGCTCATTCTCATGCCAACCCGGTGGACCGGGTCAGCATTCCGCATTGGGTTTCTACCCTCCCGTGAGGGTAGAGTCACCGCTCGCGCCTGACGCCCACACGCCACCCTGGCCCGTGACCCCGTCACCTGCTCGTCGCGTCTGGGCTGAAGGAGTATTCGCATGTCCTCGACCGCCACAGTGGTCTCCCCCGAACGCGAACAATCGGTGCTCGCCGCGTTGCGCTCGCCCCGACGGCTGCGCACCGAGGTTCTCGCCGGCGTCGTCGTCGCGCTGGCCCTGATCCCGGAGGCGATCTCGTTCTCGATCATCGCCGGTGTCGATCCCCGGGTCGGACTGTTCGCCTCGTTCACCATGGCCGTGACCATCGCCATCGTCGGTGGACGCCCCGCGATGATCTCCGCCGCCACCGGCGCGGTCGCGCTGGTGGTCGCGCCGCTGGTCAAGAGCCATGGTCTGAACTATCTGATCGCCGCCGTGATCCTCGCCGGAGTGTTCCAGATGATCCTGGGCGGCATCGGACTCGCGAAGCTGATGCGGTTCGTGCCGCGCAGCGTGATGACCGGCTTCGTCAATGCACTTGCCATTCTCATCTTCACCGCACAACTCCCGCATCTGATCGGTGTCCCGTGGCTGGTCTATCCGATGGTCGCGATCGGCATCCTGATCATCGTCGGGCTGCCGAGACTGACCACGATCGTTCCCGCACCCCTGGTCGCGATCGTCGTGCTGACCGCCGCCACCATCGTGTGCGGACTCTCCGTTCCCGATGTGGGTGACGAGGGTGAGCTGCCGGACAGCCTGCCATCGTTCCTGATCCCCGACGTCCCCTTCACGTGGCACACCCTCACCGTGATCGCTCCCTACGCCGTGACCATGGCACTGGTCGGGCTGCTGGAATCCTTGATGACGGCGAAGTTCGTGGACGACCTGACAGACACGCACTCCAACAAGTCCCGGGAATCCGTCGGCCAGGGCGTCGCCAATATCGTCACCGGATTCTTCGGCGGCATGGGCGGGTGCGCCATGATCGGCCAGACGATGATCAACGTCAGGGTGTCGGGGGCCCGCACCCGCATCTCCACCTTCCTCGCCGGGGTGTTCCTGCTGATCCTGGTGGTCGGTCTCGGCGACGTGGTGGCACTGATCCCGATGGCAGCGCTGGTCGCCGTGATGATCATGGTCTCGGTCGGCACGATGGACTGGCACAGCATCAATCCGAAGACGTTGCGGCGCATGCCCAAGAGCGAGACCACCGTCATGCTGGCGACGGTCGCCGTCACGGTCGCCACCCACAACCTCGCCTACGGCGTCATCGTCGGCGTGGTCGCCGCGATGATCCTCTTCGCCCGCCGCGTGGCCCACATGACCGAGGTCGTCGAGGTCGCCCACCCCGACGACGACACGCGCGTGTACGCGGTGCGAGGCGAACTGTTCTTCGCCTCCAGCAACGACCTCGTCTACCAATTCGACTACGTCAACGACCCGCAACACGTGGTCATCGACATGAGCGAGTCGCACATCTGGGATGCCTCGACCGTGGCTGCACTCGACGCGATCACCACCAAATACGCGGCCAAGGGCAAGACGGCGACGATCGTCGGCCTCGACGACAGCAGCGCCGCCCGCCACGAACGCCTGAGCGGGCACCTCGTCGCCGACCACTGACCCGATGCTCGGAAGGACACGTCACGTGAACACCCCCGACGACAGCGACCACAGGCATAGACAGATCGGCGAGGTCGCGGCCGAAACCGAGTTGTCGATCAAGACCATTCGCCATTACGACGACGTCGGTCTCGTGGTCCCGTCGGCCCGGTCGGCCGGCGGATTCAGGCTCTACACCCGCGGCGACATCGACCGACTCCTGGTGATCCGGCGCATGAAGCCCCTCGGTTTCACCCTCGACGACATGCGGCAACTGCTCGCCGCCCAGGACGCGCTCTCCGGATCGGACGGTCGGGCGCAGGCGATCGCGGCGGCGGCGACTCTCGCGGAGTTCCACGAGCGGGCCGAGCAGGCCTGCGCACAACTGGCCCGCCAGCTCGACTACGCGCGCGAACTCACCGCCCAGCTCGCGGACCATGCCGACCGGCGATAGGGCCCCGACGGCACCGGCGATCCGGAAAGCGCCGCATCCACCCGGTTTCCGACACGCGATCGGCTGATCTGAATCTGCGGGTCAGGTGACCGGCTGATGAGACAATGGGCCGTCCGATGCGTCGAGGGAGGTGAGGAGCCGCCACGATGAGCCCCGAAGACAGCAATCCCCAACCGGCGGAGGAGTTCCGCGTCCCGGTGGGCCGACTGATCGCCATGACTCCCGTCGGAATGGTGGTAGGCGTGGTCTGCGCCCTGCTCCTCTGGGGCATTTCGGCTCTGGCCGGGCTGATCGAGCATCTGATCTGGGATGATCTCACCGACGCACTGGGGATCTCTTCGGACACCTGGTGGTGGATGGTGCTCGTCCTGACCGTGACCGGCCTGCTCGTGGGACTCGTGGTCCGGTATGTGCCGGGGCATGCCGGGGACGATCCGGCCACCACAGAACTGGTCGCCAAGCCACTCGCGCCCAGTGTGGTTCCCGGTCTCGCGGTGGCCGCGATCCTCGGCCTCGCCGGCGGCATCAGCCTGGGACCCGAGAATCCGATCATGGCGATCAATGCGGCGCTGGTGGTGGCCATCGGAGCCCGATTCGTCCCGAAGGTGACCACACACGACTGGGTGGGGCTGTCGACATCGGCCACGATCGGTGCACTGTTCGGGACGCCCGTCGCGGCCGCCCTCATGCTGTCCGAGGTGAACGAGGGTGACCAGCGCGTGCCGCTCTGGAACCGCCTCTACATACCGCTGGTCGCCGCGGCGACGGGCTCGTTTGTCATCACACACTTCACCGACCTCGACATGTCGCTCGGTCTGCCCGCCGACGACTTCGGCGGAGTCGCGGAGGTCTTCGTCGCCATCGGGGTCGCGATGGTCGCCGCGGCGGTCGGAGTCGTCGCCGCACGTGTGTTCAACCCCTTGCACAAGCTCCTCCACCGGATCGGGAACCCGATCCTCCTGCTCACCGCGGCAGGTCTGGCCCTCGGTCTGCTCGGCGTGGCAGGTGGCACGATCACCCTCTTCAAAGGCCTCGATCAGATGAAGGAACTGCCCGACCGGATGGCGACGACCACCGCACTCGGTTTTCTTGCGATGGCCGGCATCAAGCTGGTCGCACTGCTGATCGCCAGCGCGGCGGGTTTCCGGGGCGGGCGAATCTTTCCGGCCGTCTTCGTCGGCGCCGCATTGGGTTTCGCCGTCCACGCCTTGTGGCCTGACTTGCCGGTGACGGTGACCGTGGCCGCTGCCACTGCCGGAATCGTGGTGGCCGCCACACGCAACGGATGGATGAGCCTGTTCCTGGCATTGGCGGTGGTGCCGCAGTTGGATCTGCTCATACCGATGCTCTTCGCGACGCTCGCGGCATGGCTGGTCGTGGTCAACCGCGCCGAACTGCGCGCCACCCCGATCCTGTCGCGGCCGGCGCAGGCACCAACCGAATCGACCTGACGACCGCTACCGGTCCGACGACACCTTCGCCCGCTGCCCCTCGCCCGCCGCTCGGTCGACCTTGATCAGCGACCTGTCGAGCACCGTTATCAGCACCAACAACACGGCAGCGATCAACATGAAGGCGGCCAGCTCGTGCAGACCGCCATCCGTCGCCTGCGCGCCGAAGAAGGCGCCGCTCGCGCTCGACGCGAGCATCGCGCCGAGGTACATGAAGGTGCGGAGGAGACCGGACGACGCACCCATCCGCTCCGGATCTGCCTGGTGATAGAGGGTGTTCTGAATCGCGAGATTGATCAATCCCTGTGGAACACCGACGATCACAGCGATCACGACCAGGAACCACACCGCCGAGGTCTCGTGCACGAACAGCATCAGCACGCAGGCCACCACCATGGTCGACGCACCGACGAGCAACTTCCCGCGGATCTGCGGACGTCGGCCGGTCACCACCGCCACCACGATGCCGGTTGCGAATGCGGGCATGAGGACGAGTCCGGCCTGCGAAGCCGACAGCCCACGCCCACCTTCGAGCCATTGCGTGAATCCGTACAGGAACGCGTACGTCACCGTCGCCCCGAGGACCGAACGCAGATAGGTGACGACCAACGGCACATTGCCACCGAGGACACGCACGTCGATGAACGGATCGCGGGCACGTAGTTCACGGATCGCGAAGGCGCCCGCGGCGACGACGGCCACCGCGACCAGCCACAGTCGATCGATGCGGAAGTCCATCAGCAGGACGAGAACGGAGATCATCATGCCGGAGAACAGGATCACTCCCACCACATCGAACCTGGCGTCGGTATCGGTCCGCGCCGCGCGCGCCCGGCGCGGGAGGACGAGCAGTCCGAGGATCAGGCACGCCACCGACAGCGGGATGTTGATGGCGAATACCGCTCGCCAGCCGCCGATTCCGATGAGGAGCCCACCGAGCGTCGGGCCGACCACAGCGATGGTCTGGGTGGTCACCGACAGCGCGGTCAGCACGCCCGCCGGACTGGATACGCCGGTCCGTTTCTCCTCGCTGCGGATCAGGTACATCGAGGCCGGATACGCTGCGCACGTGCCGAATCCGAGCACGACACGGGCGACGATGAGCATCCAGAGTCCGGGCGCGAACGTACCCAACAAGCCCGCGATCCCAGTGAGCACCGCACCGATCAGATACAGCGGTCTGGGGCCGAAGATGTCGACCAGTCGGCCGAACAGCGGCTGGCCGATCGACGTCGCGAGATACAACGCGGCAACCAGCCAGGCGGTCTCGGACGCCGGCGCACCGAACGCCACCGCGATGGGTACGAGCGCAACCGCGATGATCGAGGAATTGATCGGGTTGAGGATCGATCCGAGCATCATCGGCGCCAGGAGGCGTCGATCGAACCGCTCGGACCGGACGTTCGGGACGGTGGTGGGCGCGGTCATCGGCGCGCCAGGTTCTCGATGATCTCGGCAGCGCGATGCAGGACGTCGAGTTCCTGTTCGGTGAGAGCCTCCTCGATCGTGCGCGCGAGCCATTCGTGGCGGGCATCGCGGTTTCCCATCTCGGCATCCCGGCCCGCATCGGTCAGGACGACGAGCTGGCGGCGACGGTCGGTGGGATCCTGCGTCCGGCTGACGAGACCGAGGTCTTCGAGCGCCGAGATCGTCACGGCCATCGACTGCGGCCGGACGCCCTCCAATGCGGCGAGTGCCGACGCCGACGAGGCCTCCCCTTTGCCGACCCTCGCCAGCACCGACGCCTGTGCTGCAGACAATTCCTGGCCGTCGGAGACCTCACGGAGACGACGGATCAGCCGACCGATCGCCACTCTGGTGTCGAGTGCAACCTGGAGCGCCGACGGAGCGGGCGGCGAGATCGCTTCGGAGCTGTTTTCGGACATAATCGACAGTCTAGACTGAACAGTTTGTAATCAACAGTCTGGACTGTCTACTGTGTGCCGCATGACCCACTCACGATCAGTCCTACTCGCGATGGATTTCCAGAACGGCATCGTCGATCGCCTCAGCTCGCCGGATGTTCTCGCACCCGCTGGCCGTGCCGTCGCGGCGGCCCGCACCGCCGACGTCCCCGTCTTCTTCGTCCGGGTGGCATTCCGGGCCGGATATCCGGAGGTTGCCGACACCAATCAAGGGTTCGCCGCTGCCAAGCAGCACGCAGGCGACACGATGGTCGAAACCGGGCATGGCACGCAGATCCACGACTCGCTCACACCGCAGGCAGGCGAGCCGATCATCACCAAACGCCGGATCAGTGCATTCACCGGCAGCGACCTCGACGTCCTCCTCCGCGGCGCGGGCGTCGACACGTTGATCCTGAGCGGGATCTCCACCAGCGGAGTCGTCCTGTCGACGCTGCGACAGGCCGCCGATCTCGATTACCGCATCTTCGTTCTCGAAGACGCGTGCGCGGACACCGACGACACCGTGCACCGCGTTTTGATGGACGCGGTGTTCCCGCGCCAGGCGACGGTCACCGACACCGACAGCTGGATCAGCTCGCTCTCGGCGTGATGCGCCTCGAACAACTCAGCGCGTCGCGGTACGACGGAGTTTGGTGTTCACGAACTCACCCATTCCCCATCGGCCCAGTTCGCGTCCGTAGCCGGAGCGTTTCACACCGCCGAATGGCAAGCCGGGCAAAGTCGTTCCGTGCTCGTTGATGTAGGCCATCCCGACATCGAGGCGGTCGGCCACCTCTGCGGCACGAGCGATGTCGGTACTCCACACCGATCCGCTCAGGCCGAAGGCGACGTCATTCGCCAGGGCCACCGCATCATCGGCGGACTGCACCCGGTAGACCATCGCGACCGGACCGAAGATCTCCTCGGCATAAGCGTCCATGTCCGGGGTGATCCCGGTGAGGACGGCGGGTCTCATGAAGGCGCCGTCGCCGTCCACCGGTGCGCCACCCGTGTGCAGCGTCGCTCCCTGGTTCACTGCCGTCGCGACCTGCTCGACGACCGTGTCGCGCGCGGACACCGACGACAACGGTCCGACATCGGTGTCCGGGTCGGTCGGATCGCCCACCACGGCCCGGTCGAACTCGCCGACCAGTCCTTCGACGAAGTCATCGAAGAGATCGTCCACCACGATGAAGCGTTTCGGGGAGTTGCACGCCTGACCGGCGTTGGAGATGCGGGCGCGCGCGGCGATCCGCGCCGTCCGCGCCATATCGTCGGTGTCGAGCAGCACGAACGGATCCGAGCCCCCGAGTTCGAGGACGGATTTCTTGAGATTCTTCGCCGCCTCCTCGGCCACCGCCGCACCCGCAGCCTCACTGCCGGTGAGAGACACCCCGCGAACGGCCGGATGCCGGAGCAGTTCGGCGACCTGACCGGCGCTCGCGTATGCGTTGATGTACACATCCTCAGGCACCGACGCGTCGTGCAACGCATCAGCCATCAGTGCGGACGACGCAGCGCAGATGGATGCATGCTTGAGGATGATCGTGTTGCCCACCAACAGGTTCGGCGCTACGAATCGAGCCACCTGATAGTAGGGATAGTTCCACGGCATCACTCCGACCAGCGGTCCGATCGGCAGGGTCTGGACGAGTGATTCCGCAGCGCCCTGGGGATCGAGGGTCTCGGTGACCAGGAGTTCGGGACCGTGTTCGGCGTACCAGCGGTAGATGTCCGCGGCCAGTTGCACCTCACCTGCGGCCTGCTTGGTCGGCTTGCCCATCTCCGTGGTGATGGCCTGCGCCAGTTCCGTCGAGCGTTTCTCGTACAGATCCGCCGTTGCGGCCAGCGCCTCGGCACGTTCGGCCACCGATGCATACCGCCAGGTCTCGTATCCGTTCGCAGATCTTTCGGCGATGTCGTCGATCTGGTCGTCCCGCAGGCCTGGGTATTCGTGCTCAGTCCTACCGGTCGTCGGGTTGGTCGTCACATAAGCACTCATGACCCGATGCTACGGACTCGAGAAAAGGCCATGGGCCACCTTGTCGGTCTCGTGCGAATCGGGGCGTTCGGAGCCGCAACTGTCATCACGAAGCCGCCGACACATCTATCGTGACGGATATGGCCAATCGAACACCGGACTCTCCAGCCACCGACGTCGACATCAAGCCGAGAAGTCGAGACGTCACCGATGGTCTCGAGAAGACGGCAGCACGCGGCATGCTGCGCGCTGTCGGCATGGGCGACGACGACTGGGTGAAACCACAAATCGGCGTCGGCTCGTCGTGGAACGAGATCACCCCCTGCAACCTGTCGTTGGACCGCCTCGCGAAAGCCGTCAAGGAGGGGATCCACTCCGCAGGGGGATATCCCCTGGAGTTCGGCACCATCTCGGTGTCCGACGGCATCTCGATGGGACACGAGGGCATGCATTTCTCGCTGGTCTCGCGCGAGGTGATCGCCGACAGCGTCGAGACCGTGATGAGCGCCGAACGCCTTGACGGCTCAGTGCTTCTCGCCGGTTGCGACAAGTCGCTGCCCGGAATGCTGATGGCAGCCGCCCGCCTCGACCTCGCCAATGTCTTCCTCTATGCCGGCTCCACCCTGCCGGGGTACGCGACTCTCTCGGACGGTTCGGAACGGCAGGTGACGATCATCGATGCCTTCGAGGCGGTCGGTGCCTGCTCACGCGGATTGATGAGTCGTGAGGACGTCGACACCATCGAGCGCGCGATCTGCCCCGGCGAAGGAGCGTGCGGTGGCATGTACACCGCCAACACCATGGCCAGCGCCGCCGAGGCGATCGGCATGTCGTTGCCGGGCAGTGCGGCGCCACCGGCACCCGACCGGCGACGCGACCGGTACGCCCGGGAGAGCGGCGAGGCGGTGGTCGAACTCCTGCGACGCGGCATCACCGCGCGCGACATCATGACCCGGGAGGCATTCGAGAACGCGATCGCCGTCGTGATGGCCTTCGGCGGCTCCACCAACGCGGTCCTGCATCTCCTCGCGATCGCGAACGAGGCGGAGGTCGAGTTGTCGCTCGACGACTTCGCCCGGATCGGTTCGCGGGTACCGCATCTCGCCGACGTCAAGCCGTTCGGCAAGCACGTGATGACCGACGTCGACCGGATCGGCGGTGTCCCGGTCGTCATGAAGGCTCTCCTCGACGCCGGGCTGATGCACGGTGATTGCCTCACGGTCACCGGGAAGACGGTGGCCGAGAACCTGTCCGACATCGCGCCGCCCGATCCCGACGGTCTCGTCCTGAGAGCCACCACGAGGCCGATCCACCCGACCGGCGGGATCACCATCCTGAAGGGCTCACTCGCGCCTGCGGGGGCCGTCGTGAAGTCGGCCGGCTTCGATTCCGACGTCTTCGAGGGCGTTGCGCGGGTCTTCGATCGCGAGCGGGCGGCGATGGACGCGCTCGAAGACGGCACCATCACCGCCGGGGACGTCGTGGTGATCCGCTACGAGGGCCCGAAGGGCGGCCCGGGTATGCGTGAGATGTTGGCGATCACCGGTGCCATCAAGGGTGCCGGACTGGGCAAGGACGTACTCCTGATGACCGACGGCCGGTTCTCCGGCGGGACCACCGGACTGTGTGTGGGGCACGTCGCGCCGGAGGCCGTGGACGGCGGCCCCATCGCGCTCGTCGAGGACGGCGACCGGATACGCCTCGACGTCGGAACCGGAACTCTCGACCTGCTCGTCGACGAGAACGAGCTCGACAAGCGCGCACAGGGATTCGCTCCCCTGCCGCCGCGCTACACGCGCGGCGTCCTCGCGAAGTACTCGAAACTCGTCACCTCGGCTTCCGAGGGAGCGGTGTGCAGATAGGACCTCACGCAGGGGCGCACCGATGAAATTGCTGGTCGCCAATCGTGGTGAGATCGCCGTCCGGATTCTGGCGACCGCGGCTTCCATGGGGATCCCAACGGTGGCGATCCACCCCGAGGACGACGTCACCTGCGCCCACGTCAACCGAGCCGACGAAGCGGTCACACTGGCGGGCGCCGGAGTCACCGGTTATCTCGACATCGCCGCGATCGTCGATGCTGCTCGCGACACGGGCGCCACGTTGCTCCATCCCGGTTACGGATTCCTCGCGGAGAGCCCTGCCCTGGCCCGCGCCTGCGCCGATGCCGCGATCACGTTCGTCGGGCCGACACCCGAACATCTGGAGAAGTTCGGGAACAAGACGGCTGCGCGTGACCATGCGGCCCGGTGTGGGGTGCCGACGATCGCAGCCACCAACTCCCCCGCCGATCTGACTGCGGCGCAATCACTCTGGGACCGGCTCGGCGTCGGGGCCACGGTGATGGTGAAAGCCGTGGCGGGTGGCGGCGGACGCGGGATGCGCCACGTATCCGACCGTGATGACCTCGGTTCAGCGCTCGAGCGCTGCGCGTCCGAGGCCCTCGCGGCGTTCGGCGACCCGTCGGTCTACGTCGAAGAAGTGCTCGTCGACGCGCGTCACGTCGAAGTGCAGGTACTCGGTGACGGTTCAGATGTCGTCGTCCTCGGCGATCGCGATTGTTCGGCCCAGCGGCGGCGTCAGAAGCTCGTGGAGATCGCACCGGCACCTACGCTCGATGCCGAGGTACGGGAGGAGCTTCACCGCGCCGCGGAGAAGCTCATGTCGGGGTACCGCGGACTCGCCACGGTCGAATTCCTCGTAGGCCGAGAGACGTTCGCGTTTCTCGAGGTCAACCCTCGCATCCAGGTGGAGCACACCGTGACCGAGGAGACCACCGGCCTCGACCTCGTCGAGTTGGCACTGCGCGTCGCGACCGGCGTGACCCTCGCCGAACTGGGCCTCACCGCCTGTCCACCACCGCGGGGGGTCGCCATCGAGGCACGGGTCAACACCGAGACCGTCGGCGTCGACGGCGACGTGGCCTCGGGTACGGGGCGGCTACGCCGATATCAACCGCCCAGCGGACGCAACATCCGGGTGGACACCCATGGATACGCGGGTTACGAGGTCGGTCCTCGCTACGATTCCCTACTCGCCAAGGTGATCGTGCGCGGCGTCGACACCGAATCCGCCGCGCGCGACTGCAACCGGGCCCTGGCTGCCTTCGACATCTCCGGAGTTCCGGTCAACACCTCTCTGCTGCAAGCCATCCTGGCGCGACCGGAGCTCGCGGACGGGCGCATCGACACCACCTTCGTCGACCGTGAGATCGCCGAACTCGTCACCGCCCCGGGGCATTCGATCGCACCGGGAGACAGGGCCGCCGCCGAAGTCGAGACGGAGGGGGCCAGTCCACCGCGCACAGTGTCACCGCCCCCCGCGGGAGCGTGTGCGGTCCCGAGCCCGTTCCGTGGGGTCGTGGTGGCGCTTCCCGCCGCGGTAGGCGATGTCGTCACCACCCGAACCGAGATCGTCGTGCTCGAATCGATGAAGATGGAGCACGTCGTCCACAGCCCGGTTGCCGGGCAGATCTCCGCACTCAACGTCCGCGTCGGTGACGCCGTCGACCTGGACGACGCAGTTGCGTTCGTCCTGACCGGCGACAGCGACGGCGCGGCCGACGACGCCACCACCGAGATCGACCTCGAGCACATTCGACCCGATCTCGCCGAAGTGCTCGCACGTCATCACAAGACCCACGACGAGGGTCGCGCCGAGGCAGTCCGCAAGCGTCACGCGAAGCAGCGGATGACCGCCCGCGAAGGGCTCGAAGCCCTCCTCGATGACGGCAGCTTCGTCGAGTACGGCGCGCTGACCATCGCCGCGCAACGTCGCCGACGCAGCGTCGACGAACTCATCGACCGAACCCCGGCCGACGGACTGATCACCGGGACGGGCCGTGTCGACGGCATGCCCGTCGCCGTCATGTCCTACGACTACACCGTGCTCGCAGGCACACAGGGGCTGCACAACCATCAGAAGACCGACCGTCTGCTGGAGCTTGCCCACCGCCGTGATCTTCCGCTCGTGTTGTTCGCCGAAGGAGGCGGCGGGCGGCCAGGCGACACCGACTCGTCCGCGGTGGCCCAACTCGACGTCACCACCTTCCGGCTGATGGCCCAGCTCAACGGCAAGGTTCCGACCGTCGCCGTGGTCGCGGGGTATTGCTTCGCCGGGAATGCGGCGCTGGCCGGCAGTTGCGACATCATCGTCGCCACCGAGGGATCGAGTCTTGGGATGGGCGGACCGGCAATGATCGAGGGCGGCGGGCTCGGTCGGGTCGCGCCGGGCGAGGTCGGTCCGATGGATGTGCAATGGACCAACGGCGTGGTCGACCGCCTGGTCCCCGACGACTCCGCGGCGCTTGCCGACGTCCGGCGGTATCTCTCCTATTTCCGGCCGTCGTCGGTGGGTCCGGCTGCGGAGTCCGATCGCCCGGCCGCCGGGGACCAGCGACGGCTGCGCCACCTCGTGCCCGAGAACCGACTACGCGCATATCCGATCCGACCGGTCCTCGACGCGCTGTGTGACACCGGCTCGGTGTTCGAACTCCGCGCCGGGTTCGGCCACGGCATCGTGACGGCACTCGCGCGTCTCGACGGGGTCGCCATCGGCATCATCGCCAACAATTCACAGCATCTCGGGGGTGCACTGGACGGCGACGCCGCCGACAAGGCCGTACGCTTCTTCGAACTCTGCGATACCCACCGGCTGCCGATCGTGTCCCTCTGCGACACACCGGGATTCATGGTCGGTCCGGAGGCCGAACGGACCGCCACGGTCCGGCGCTTCAGCGATATGTTCCGAGCCGGGGCGCGACTGACGGTTCCGCTCGTCATGGTGGTCCTCCGCAAGGCCTACGGCCTCGGTGCCATGGCAATGGCCGGCGGCGACCTCCACGCTCCGGTGGCGACACTCTCATGGCCGACCGGCGAATTCGGCGGCATGGGACTCGAAGGTGCCGTTCGCCTCGGGTACCGCGACCAACTGGAGGCCATCGAGGACTCCGCCGCACGGCAGGCTCGCTACGACGAACTCGTCGCGATGCATTACGAACACGGCAAGGCACTCAATGTGGCAAGCGTGTTCGAGATCGATTCGGTGATAGATCCCGCCGACACCCGCGCGACGATCGTCCGATGCCTGTCCACCCACGGCCCGATCCGGGCCGGCTGACAACCCCGGCGGCTATCATCGCCGCATGCGCCTCGAGGACCTGATGACGATTGTGCCGACCACGACCGCGGCGGCACTGGAACTGTTCGACGCCTCCGAACCGGTTGAGCCCCAGGCAATGCTCGGCACCTGGCGCGGCGCCGAACTGCCCACCGGCCACCCGATGGACGGCTTACTCGCCGCAAGTGGCTGGTGGGGAAAACAGTTCGTCGACACCGAGACGGTGCACCCCTTGCTCTTCCCCGCACGTGACGGATCATCACTCTGGCCGATGAATCCGGTCCACGCCTTTCGCGGCGTCGGGCTGGCCAGGTTCCCGATGGTGAAGCAGCGGTCGTTCGCGACACCGATCGCGGCGCTCAGTCCGGTCGTACGGGCCCACAGCGCCAAAGCACGCCTGCGAACGACCCGATACCGAGGCACCGACACGGCCACGATGCTGTATGACCAGCTACCGATCAACGATGTGTTCCGTCGGTTGTCCGACCGATCGGTCCTCGGAGCGATGGACATGAAAGGTTCGGGTCAGCCGTACTTCTTCGTCCTGTCGCGCGACGACTCCTTGCCGGTGCGGTAGGCCGGGCCATCAGCGCACCGCCCTGTCGACTCAGTCCAGGTCGACTCAGTCCAGGCAGAACTCGTTTCCTTCGGGATCCGTCATCACGATGTGCCCGCCCTCGAGTGGCGGCGCAGGTTCATGGCGTGCCACGCGATTCGCGCCGAGTCCGACCGTCCTGGTGCATTCCACTTCGAGAGCCACCATCCGCTCATCGCCGGTGAGCCCCGGAGCCGACCGGACGTCGAGATGCACCCGATTCTTTGCGGACTTGCCCTCCGGCACCCGTTGAAAGAACACTCGCGGGCCCACCCCGTCCGGGTCGATCAACGCCGACGCGTCGTTTCGATTCTCCGGTGGGATGCCCATCGCTTCGAGAGCGGCCTCCCAACTGTCGAAACCTGGTGGCGGATCCTGTATCCGATAGCCGAGAACCTCCGCCCAGAACCCGGCGAGTGCTGCCGGGTCGCCACAGTCGAAGGTCACCTGGAAGTCGCGCGCCATCACTGTCTCCTCTCGATCACGAGTGCCGATACCGTCACAGTGCCAGGTGATGCGGACAGGTTCGGTCCGTTACCTCGGATCGAATCCCTTTCGGTAGCGTTACCCGCATGAAGATCCGTCGCGGCGCCCTCTTGTCGGTCACAGCTCTCGCATTGACGCTGACCGCGTGCTCCTCGGGCACCGAGCCCACCACAGACACCACCGACAGCGCGCCGGCCGGCGCAGCAGCTGCCGCGACGTGCCCCTCCACCGCACCCCAGGGCTCGGTCGCCCCCCAATGGACCCTCCAGGGATCCACCGGCAGCGTCGAGGTGGTCGGGTCCACCGACACGGCCGCCCCGCGGATCGACGTCCAGACCCCCTTCGCCGTCACCCAGACCCAGGTCCACACATTGACCGCCGGTGACGGCCCGGTTGTTCCCGACACGGCATCGGTGTCCGTCTGCTACATGGGCGTCGATGGTCGAGACGGAAAGGTCTTCGACAGCAGCTACGAGCGCGGCACACCCGCCGACTTCCCACTCGACGGAGTCGTGCCCGGTTTCAAAAAGGCGATCGCCGGCCAGAAGGTCGGTTCGACGGTGGCAGTTGCCATGGCGCCCGCCGACGGATACCCAGACGGCATGCCCGACGCGGGAATCCAGAAGGGCGACACGCTGGTGTTCGCGATCAAGGTCCTGTCCGCTCACTGATGACGTCAGACGAGCGGACAGGTTGCGCCTGTCACCGTCCCTCGAGCCCGGCCAGCATCCGTCGAACCTCGACGACCCGATTCTGAATCTCGCTCAAAGCCTCTGCAGCGCTCTCACTCTCATCGTCGGCAACCGTCAGCTGCCGTCGAGCGAAGCGTAGTTCGGCGTCGCAATGGGCGAGTTCCGCGCGCAACCGTTCGGCCTGCTCGGTCAGTTCATCCACGCGGCGCGCCGCCTCCGCGCGCTGATCCGCATGCTGCGCGAGGTCCGCGCGCGCACGATGTTCGTCGCCCTCCGAGGCTGTGAGCGTCGCCCTGGCCGCCGCGATCCGCTCGTCGAGATCGTCAGGCGTGTGGGCCTTGGCAGCCCGATCGGCAGCCCCATGATCATCGGGATCCTGGTCGCTCTCGTCGGCCACCGGCTCCGGCACCGCGAACACCCCGGTCGGCCCGAAACCGCTGTACTCTGCTGCAGCGACGAGCCGACCGCGCTGCAGCTCTGCACCCACCTCGGGATCGGCGAGGGCGGCTCGTAGAGACTGTCCGACCTCGCGGATCGCGTTGGCGGAGAGTGCCCCATCCAGTTCCCGCGCTCGCTCGGCCACCGCCACAACCGTTTCGGCGATCAGTTGCTGACGCCGGGTGGAGAGGTCCCGCAAACGATCCGCCGCCGCTCGTCGCTGAGCGGCTGCGAGCTCCGCGGCGAGATCGAGGATGGCGCCGACCCCGTCGGGGTCGTGTCTCGCCCACTGGTTCACCGCCCACGCGACCCTGGTCGGGCGCCGAAGGGCGGCGACCTCGGCAGCAAGCGTCGTGCGGCCTGCGCCCTTGGCCTCCTTCGCCAGCGCGTTCCGGCGTGCCACGAACTCGGCAGGCGGGAGTCCATAGAGTTCGTCGACGATCTCGTCGAGGTCCATCAGTGGCCGCCGCCCGGTCCTGCGATGGAACCGACGAGAGAAGCGGTCGCCGAGTAGCTCGGTCTGGCCATGTCCGGTCTCCTCACTGGCCGCGGCGGTCGCCGAGACAGTCGCAGTCATCTTCCCATCGACGCCGGTGTCGGAGACCCCGCGGCGAGTTCTCCCGCGGCCGCCCCACTACCCTCGGGCGGTGCAGATCTCGACCTGGCTCGCACTCCTGACGGCGTGCCTGCTCATCAGCTTCACACCGGGTGCCGGTGCGATCAACACGATGAGCAATTCGCTCAACGTCGGATTCCGCCGGGCGATCTGGGGCGTGCTCGGCCAACAGGCGGCGCTCGTCATCCAGCTCCTCGTGGTCGCAGCCGGACTGGGCGTGGTCGTCTCCCGATCACCGGCAACCTTTGCGGTGATCCGCTACGCCGGCGCCGCCTATCTCGTCTACCTCGGCATTCGCCAGTTCCTCCGACGCCCCGACTCGGCGCCCGCGCCGGCCCCGACATCTGTGCAGGAATCAGGGTGGTCGATGTTTCTGCGCGGTCTGTGGGTCAACCTGCTCAACCCCAAGGCGATCGTCTTCCTGCTGGCCTTCATCCCCGGGTTCGTGCACACGGATCAGTCCCTGGCCGGACAGTATGCGGTCATCGCGGCCACGATCGTCGCCGTCGACATCGTGGTGATGTGGCTGTTCTTCGCGCTCATCGCGCGAAGCTTCCGTCGGGTGACGACCAGCGAACGCGGACAGCGGAACCTCAACCGCACATTCGGTCTGCTGTTCGTCGGCGTCGGCGTGCTGCTCGCGACGGCCTGATCCCGAGCGTCGGGAGGTCGACCGGTCGCGGAGCCGCCGACCGTCCGACGATTGACACGATGCGGTCCTCCGAGTACCCAGACGGAATGGGCACGTCGTCGAATATTCGTGAAACCCGCTTCGACGGCGTGACCGTGTTGATGTCGGGCCACGGGGGTGCGTTCCCGTACGGCAACACCGTGGTGGTGAACGGTTCACAAGCGCGGTTGGTGATCGATCCGTCGCTCGAAGTCGACCACGATCCGGTCGGTGCCGATGCGGTGATGATCAGTCACGCACACGAGGACCACATCGCCGGGCTCAAGCACTTCGCCTGCGACAAGTACGCCCACCATCGCGATGTGGACGGTGTCCGCTCCCTGCAGGTCCTCCTCGACGGATACGGGCTGACCTCCGAGGAGCTCGACGCCGTCGACGCGCAGATCAGCGAACAGTTCGCGCTCCCCGACGGCTTTCCGGAAGCCATCGGCGTCGGTGACGGTCATGTGTTCGACCTCGGCGACGCGAGCGCGACCGTGATCCACCTGCCCGGCCACACCGCCGGACACTGCGGGGTCCTGATCGAACCGGCGGGCTTCCTGTACGTCGCCGACATCGACCTCACCTCGTTCGGCCCGATGTACGGCGACGTCGGCAGCAGCGTCGACGATTTCCTGACGTCGATCGAGAGAGTGCGCACCATCGACGCCCGCTGGTACGGCACGTTCCATCAGAAAGGGGTCATCGACGGAGCGGCGGAGTTCCGACGCCGGCTCGACGACTACACCGCGGTGATCCTTCGTCGAGAGGAACGACTCCTCGAGTTCCTCGATCGGCCACGCGCGATTCCCGACATCGTCGCGCACCGCCTCGTCTATCGGCCACACGTCGAGCTGCCGTTCGTCGACGCGGTCGAACGCCGTACCGCGCAACTCCACCTGGATCGTCTCGTCGCACATGATCAGGTCATCACGACCGACGGCGGTGAATTCATCCGGAGGTGGACGCGCAGTGGGCCGGCACGGCCTGGTCCGTCGCGGTGGTCGACATCGTTCTGATCAAAGCGACCCGCCCTCCGCACGCCCATGGGAGTATCGGCTGCATGAGCGAGCACACCTATCGAGTCATCGAAGTCGTCGGCTCCTCGCCGAACGGTATCGACGCCGCGATCGCCAACGCGATCGCCCGCGTCTCGGAGACCACCCGCAATCTCGAATGGTTCGAGGTCGTCGGGACCCGTGGTCACCTCGTCGACGGAGCGATAGCCCACACCCAGGTCACCGTGAAGGTCGGTTTCCGCATCGAGGCGAACGACTCGCTCGACTGAACACACCGGGCGGCATGCACTTTTCGCCGAAGACTTGACTCAGTCCAGAAAAGGCGCCATATTTGTGTGCGTGCAGTCACACTCGGAGTACGCGAGCCAGTTGCGTGACGCCGATCTACGAGTCACCCGGCCCCGGGTGGCCGTACTCGAAGCTGTGTGCGCAAGTCCCCATGCCGACACCGACACCATCGTCGGCGCGGTTCGTAGAGCCCTGCCCGACGTCTCGCGTCAGGCGGTCTACGACATTCTCCGTGCCCTGACCGCCTCGGGCCTGGTACGGCGCATTCAGCCGTCCGGCCACGTCGCTCGTTACGAGTCCAGGGTCGGCGACAATCACCACCACGTCGTATGCCGCTCCTGCGGGATCATCGCCGATGTCGACTGCGCCGTCGGGGAGGCACCCTGCCTCGTCCCGTCGGACCACCAAGGCTTCGTCCTGGACGAGGCCGAAGTCATCTATTGGGGCCTGTGCGCAGAGTGCGCAGCCTCTCCCACTTCGGGATCACGCCCGTGATCACAGCCCGAATCACCCACTCCCGAAAGGATTGTCGTGACTGAGGAAAACCCGGCCAACGCAACGGAGCACCCGCCGATAGCGGAGGCCAACACCGATGCGGACGACAAGGCCTGCCCCATGCGGATCAAGCCGCCCGTGGAGGGCGGCGGTAACCGCGACTGGTGGCCCAACCAGCTGAATCTCAAACTGCTGGCACACAATCCGGATGTCGCCAATCCGGTTGACGCCGACTTCGACTACGACGCCGCCCTCGAGGGTCTTGATGTCGACGCCCTGAAGTCCGATCTCACCGACGTGATGACGAACAGCCAGGCGTGGTGGCCTGCCGACTTCGGGCACTACGGACCTCTCTTCATCCGGATGTCATGGCACGCCGCAGGCACCTACCGCGTCGAAGACGGCCGTGGCGGAGCGGGTTCCGGAATGCAGCGCTTCGCACCGTTGAACAGCTGGCCCGACAACGCAAGCCTCGACAAGGCGCGTCGTCTGCTGTGGCCGGTCAAGAAGAAGTACGGCAAGGCACTCTCCTGGGCCGACCTGCTGGTCCTGGCCGGCAACGTCGCCCTCGAATCGATGGGCTTCAAGACCGCGGGCTTCGCGTTCGGCCGCGTCGACGAATGGGAGCCGGAAGAGGTCTACTGGGGCCCCGAGGCCGAATGGCTCGGCGACAACCGCTACAGCGGGGAGCGCGACCTCACCAACCCGCTCGCAGCCGTTCAAATGGGCCTGATCTACGTGAATCCGGAAGGCCCGAACGGCAATCCGGACCCGATCGCGGCGGCCACCGACATCCGGGAGACGTTCGGACGGATGGCGATGAACGACGTGGAGACCGCCGCACTCATCGTGGGCGGACACACGTTCGGCAAGACCCATGGCAACGGCGACGCCGAGCTCGTCGGGCCCGAGCCCGAGGCCTCACCCATCGAGCAGCAGGGGCTGGGCTGGCTCAATCCGCAGGGCACCGGTGTGGGAGCGGACGCGATCACCAGTGGACTCGAGGTCATCTGGACGCACACACCCACCAAGTGGGACAACAGCTTCCTGGAGATCCTGTACGGCAACGAGTGGGAGCTGACGAAGAGCCCCGCAGGCGCGAATCAGTGGCAGCCGAAGGACGGCGGCTGGGCGAGCTCGGTGCCCGAGGCGCACGGGTCCGGCAAGACGCACCCGTCGATGCTGACCACCGATCTGTCGATGCGGATGGACCCGGTCTACGGCGAGATCACCCGCCGCTGGCTCGACCATCCGGAAGAACTCGCCGACGAGTTCGCCAAGGCCTGGTTCAAGCTGCTGCACCGTGACATGGGTCCGGCGATCCGCTATCGCGGTCCGCTGGCACCGTCCGAGACCTATCTGTGGCAGGACAATGTGCCCCCGCAGGAAGGGCCGGTCGTCTCCGATGCGGACGTCGATTCACTCAAGTCGCAGCTCCTCGAGTCGGGATTGACTGTCGGACAACTTGTTTCCACTGCATGGGCGGCAGCGTCGTCCTTCCGCGGCAGCGACAAGCGTGGCGGCGCCAACGGCGGCCGCATCCGGCTCCAGCCGCAGGCCGGCTGGGAGGTCAACGAACCCGACGAACTCGCCCAGGTCATCAGCAAGCTGGAGCAGATCCAGGAATCGTTCAACGGTGGGTCCGGAGCGAAGGTGTCGTTCGCCGATCTCGTCGTGCTCGGTGGTGTCGCCGCAGTGGAGAAGGCCGCCAAGGACGCCGGTTTCGACATCACCGTGCCCTTCACCGCGGGCCGGACCGACGCGACGCAGGAATCGACCGATGTCGAGTCCTTCGCGTACCTGGAGCCCAAGGCGGACGGCTTCCGCAACTACGAGGGCAAGAGCAGTGAGTTGCCTGCCGAATACCGGCTTCTCGACAAGGCCAACCTGCTCACCCTGTCGGCCCCGGAGATGACCGTCCTCGTCGGCGGGCTGCGGGTCCTCGGTGCGAATCACAAGGATTCCGCCCTCGGCGTCCTGACCGACAAGCCAGGACAGTTGACGAACGACTTCTTCGTCAATCTGCTCGACATGGGCACCGAGTGGACGCCGTCACCGGCCGACGACGGCACCTACGTCGGCAAGGACCGCGACTCCGGCGCCCAGAAGTGGACGAGCAGTCGAGCCGACCTCGTCTTCGGATCGAACTCGCAACTCCGCGCGCTCGCCGAGGTCTACGGCGAGGATGACGCGAAGGAGAAGTTCGTCAAGGACTTCGTCGCCGCGTGGGACAAGGTCATGAATCTCGACCGGTTCGATCTGTCCTGACACAGCACGACGGCCCATCCGGGCCGCAGGGCGACGGCGCCTCTCCTGCTCACCGCGGGAGGGGCGCCGTTCCCGTTGCGCCATTCCGGCAAACCACCCGTGTTCCGGGAGCATGACGGTGGTCACCGAGGGCGACGTCGGTCACTCATCGGGTCTGCGTCCGCACACCGGTCGGACGAGGCGACCCGAAGGTCTCCCGGTGCACCGCATCCGCCAACGACCGTCGCGCGCGCCATCCGAAACGCTCGAGATCGGGCACGGTCTGCAGCTGCGTGACCGGCCCGACACACAGCCAGGCGATCACCTCCACCGATGTGGGTACCCCGACGAGCTCGCGCAGAAACGGGTCCTGATAGAACGAGACCCAGCCGACGCCGAGTCCTTCGGCGGTTGCCGCGAGCCACAGGTTCTCGATCGCCAGCCCCACCGAGAGCCGACCGGTCGAGTCGATCGTGTGTCGGCCGAGGATGTGTCTGCCGCCTCGGCCGGGGTCGTAGGTGACCACGATTCCGGTTCCTGATTGCTCGATTCCCTCGACCACGATCGGCCCGAAGGTCGCCGCTCGATCGGCCGGCAGCGACCGCGCGAAATCGGCGCGGCAGCCGGCCACGTGCTCGGCGAATCTGGTCAGCGTGTCGGGATCCTGGACCACGACGAAATCCCACGGCTGGGTGTTGCCGACACTCGGAGCGGCGTGGGCCGCCTCGAGAACCCGCGACAATCGAGCGTCGTCGACCACGTCGCCGCTGAATTCGTTCCGGACGTCTCGTCGAGCACCGATCGCCTCGTAGACGTTCATCGAGCTTCCCCCATCGTGCCGTTCACTTACCCAACCATTCGCGAACTCCGCCGCGCCGAGCCCATCCGATCGCGTGCCAGGATGAACCATGGGCACTCGATGGGAACAGGCCGACGCACCGAAGGGCGATGCCTACGATGCCAGGTGGTCGCAGATGGCTGCCGCCGGGCAGGACATCCACGGCGAGGCCGATCTCGTGGGTTCGCTACTCGAACAGATCGGCGGAACTCGTGTGCTCGATGCCGGATGTGGGACGGGCCGGGTGGCGATCGAACTCCGTCGCCGTGGCTTCGAGACGGTCGGCGTCGACGCCGACACGACGATGCTGGACACGGCCCGACGCAACGACCCCGACAACGAGTGGATACACGCCGATCTCGCCGATCTCGGATCACACCTGTTCGACGACGTCTTCGATGTCGTGGCAATGGCCGGAAACGTGATGATCTTCGTTCATCCCGGCACCGAGGAATCGGTGATCGCTCAGCTGGCGCGACGACTACGGCCCGGCGGGCTGCTCGTCGCCGGGTTCGCCCTCCGACCGGATCGGATCTCACTCGAGGAGTACGACCGGTGCGCGTCGTCGGCGGGGCTCGCACAGTTCGGCCGATGGGCCACCTGGGATCGCCTGCCGTTCGACGGCGGTGACTACGCGGTGTCGGCACACCGGCGCACGGGCTGAGATCAGGCGCCGATCGGGGTTCTCGCCGGATCTCGTCACCCGGCATAGGCTGGAGGTGATCGTTATGCTGGCGGTTTCCTCGAACGGCCAGGGCGACCACCCGCTCGCCGGTGATCGACAGGAGCGACGATGACCGCAGATCTGAACGCGAACTCCGTGCCACCGGCCACACCCGGGGCCGTCGGTCACATCCGGCTGACGTCACACAGCGGCGGCTCGGATGCCCTACCCATCAGGTGGGGAGCACCGACCGCCGCCGAACGCGGCCCCGTCGTCGGCACCACGTCACGACGTGCGCATCGCAACGTCATCGGCACCCACAGTGGGTCCTACAGTGTCTATCGGGCACTCGCCGTGGCAGCCGGAGCTCTCTCTCGCGAGCATCGCGCCGATCTCACCGACACCGCCCCCACCGACGTGGTCGGCCCCTATCCACAGTGGTCGGAGCCGGGAGCGATCGTCAGCCTGGATCCGTGGGGTGCGATGACGGCCGAGGCGTTCGGCACCGAACTGGCCGCAGGCCACGACATCCGTCCCACCATCGCGATCACCAAAGCACACGTGGTGGTGCCCGAGATCGCCGACGCCATCGCCAACGGCCGACTGCACCCGGACGGCCGGTATCTCCTGCCGTCGGGTGCTGCGTCGGTCACCAAGGCCGCGATCGAACCGGTGTGGCATCTGCCCAGCGTCGCACAGCGTTTCGGGTGCACTGAGGCCGAGCTCCGACGCGTGCTGTTCGAGGAGACCGGCGGCATGTATCCGGAACTGGTCACCCGCTCCGATCTCGAGGTGTTCCTGCCGCCCATCGGTGGTCAGACCGTCTACATCTTCGGCAGCGCAGGCGATCTCGCCGATCCCGAGGTCGAACTCACAGCCCGCGTCCACGATGAGTGCAACGGCTCCGACGTCTTCGGGTCCGACATCTGCACCTGCCGCCCCTACCTGACACACGCCATCGAGGAGTGCATCCGGGGCGCGCAACGCGGGGGTGTCGGTCTGGTCGCGTACTCGCGCAAGGAGGGACGTGCGCTCGGAGAGGTGACGAAGTTCCTCGTGTACAACGCACGCAAGCGCCAAGTCGGCGGCGACACCGCGGACCAGTACTTCGCGAGAACCGAATGTGTTGCCGGCGTGCAGGACATGCGATTCCAGGAGCTCATGCCCGACGTCCTGCACTGGCTCGGCGTACGCAAGATCCACCGGCTCGTCTCGATGAGCAACATGAAGTACGACGCCATCACCGGATCCGGGATCGAGGTGGGCGAGCGGGTCAACATTCCCGAGTACCTGGTTCCCGAGGACGCACAGGTGGAGATCGACGCCAAGATGGCAGCCGGCTACTTCACGCCGGGCCCGGTTCCGGATGCCGCCGAACTCGGTAAGGCCAAGGGTCGGGGGCTGGACGGATGATCGCCGACACCGCCGGGAGTGCCCCACGGCACGACACCGGCGACGTCGATGACGGTGTGGCACTGCTCCGAACGACCACGGCCATCCGGGAACGCGCCGCTGCGCTCGTGGAGCGGGCCAGAGGCGGCGGGTCGAGGTGGTTCACGGTGGACGACGACGCACGCGCGGCCGCCGCAGACGAGGTCGCCTCGGTCACCCGGCAGCGCTACCCGGATCTGGACATCCCGTTTCACAGTCGGTGGCGGCATTTCGAAACCGGCGGCGTCGACCGCCTGGCAGCGATCGACGACCGACTTCCCAGCGACCCGGCCGAGCGCGTTCGTTCACTGACCGACCTCGCGGTGATCAGCGTGCTGCTCGACGCCGGAGCTGGCCCCGACTGGACCTTCCACGAAACGGTCACCGGACTCCGGATCGCGCGATCGGAAGGTCTCGCGGTCGCAAGTTGGCATGCATTCGTGGCCGGCCTGTTCTCCAGCGATCCGCGACGACCGCTGCAGGTCGACGCGACCGCCCTGCAGCAGCTGACCCCCGAGTCACTCGGCGCGGCCTTCCAGGCGAGCGCGACCAACCCTCTGGTCGGAGTGGACGGGCGCGTCGAGTTGCTCCGTCGACTCGGCGCCGCCCTGACGACGCGGCCGCACGTGTTCGGCACACCCGGCAGGCCCGGGCACCTCCTCGACTTCGCCACCTCGTCGCCCCGACGATCGGTGGCCGCGACCGACATCCTCGCCGCGTTGCTCCGGTCGTTGTCTGGTATCTGGCTGTCCGGCAACAGCATCGACGGCCACCCTCTCGGCGACTGCTGGCGCCACGATGCGGTGACCGGACCTGGTGCGACCGACGGGTGGATGCCGTTCCACAAGCTCTCGCAATGGTTGACCTTCTCGTTGCTCGAGCCACTGGCGTGGGCAGGCGTCGACGTCACCGGTATCGACGAACTGACTCCGCTCCCCGAATACCGCAACGGCGGACTGCTGCTCGACACCGGCGTCATCGAACTACGCGACCAGGACCTCGCACACGAGATCTGGTCACCCGGCGACGAACTCATCGTGGAATGGCGCGCGCTCACGGTCGGTCTGATCGACGAACTCGCACCGCTGGTCCGCGACGCCCTCGGGGGCGACCGGGAGAAACTGCCGCTCGCGTGTGTCCTCGAGGGAGGGACCTGGGCCGCCGGACGCGTACTGGCCGGTCGGCTCCGCAACGGCCTGCCGCCACTGACCGTCGCAAGCGACGGCACCGTCTTCTAGCACGAAGGACTCAGATGGACGACATCGTTCTCATCGAACACCCACTGGTGCAACACAAATTGACCCTGATGCGCCGCAAGGACACCTCCACCAACGATTTCCGACGGTTGCTCAACGAGATCTCCACCCTCATGGCATACGAGATCCTGCACGACATGCCGATGCAGCCGATCACGATCGAGACACCTCTGGAAACGATGACCGCGAATGTCATCGACGGCAAGAAAGTGGTGTTCGCCTCGATCCTGCGCGCGGGCACCGGGATCGTCGACGGGATGCTGACCGTGGTGCCCGGCGCACGCGTCGGCCACATCGGCCTCTACCGGGACCCGAAGACGCGGGTTGCCGTCGAGTACTACTTCAAGATGCCCGGCGAACTCACCGAACGCGACGTGGTGATCGCCGATCCCATGCTGGCCACGGGACACTCGGCGGTCGCCGCCGTGGATCGGATCAAGGAGTACTCACCGCGATCGATCAAATTCGTCTGTCTGCTGACCTGTCCGGAGGGCATCGCCGCGCTGCACTCCGCCCATCCCGACGTCCCCATCTTCACCGCCGCCGTCGACCGAGGACTCGACGACCACGGATACATCGTGCCGGGCATCGGCGATGCAGGCGACCGGATCTTCGGTACGACATGACGATGCCCGCCCGGTTGCCGATGGACGCGCCAACCGCTTCCACCGGCAACCTTTCGTGACTCAGGACGGCAGATGCCAGGCAACGGCCGCACCCACCGCGCCGATCGCATTGAGCGCCCAGTGCAGCGCGATCGGGGCCAGCAGGCTGTTGGCGCGATACCGTAACCAGCCCAGCACGAGTCCGGCCAGCCCCGTCGCCACGACCGCACCGAGAATGCCCGCGATCTGACCGAGCGTGCCCGAGCCGAGAACTCCGCTGAGACCGGCATTCCCCGACGTCAACCCGAGCGACGAACTGATGTGCCAGAACCCGAAGGCGACGGCACCCAGGCCCAGCGTGGCGCGCACCCCGAACAGGCGGCTCAGTGATCCCTGTAGGACACCGCGGAACAGCAACTCCTCGGGTAACACCGTCTGCAGCGGAATCACCACGAGTGCGGCCAGTGCCGCCTCTGATGCGCTGTCGTAGCGATCGGACAAGAAGAACTGCCGAGTCGCCGGGATCGCCACGGCCACCGACACGACGGCGAACACGACCACCACTGCGGCCACCGCGTACGGGACCCCGGACCGCAGTTCCGAACGACTCAGACCCATCTCACGCCACTGGAGGCCCGCCAATCGGGTGCCGGTGACGAGCAGCACGGCTGCCACCGGCACCGCGAGCATCCCGGTCCACCGCCCGGTGAAATGCGCGACGAGGTTGGCGGCCACCAGGAATCCGACAACCGCGACCAGCATCCACACCGAACGCGCCCGCCGTACCGCGGCATCGGAATGCGCGCCGGCGGAGATCCACCGCAATCGGGCCATCGCGCATCCTCGTGTCGGGTTCACCGTTCTGCATGAACGTACCCGGAATCGTCGGCGATCCGGGCACATCACCCTTCGGCGGCGAGTGACGACTGCCACGCCGCCCGACGCTGCACCCACTCGAGAATCTCTGGGCACGGTCGCCGGGATCGTGAGCACGCTCGGCGAGAGCGAGTCAGCTGTGCCAGGAGTCGACGGTCATGTCACCGGTCAGATAGCGGTCGATGTTCGGCCCCACGCGCTGAGCGAGCTCCTCCGGGGTCGCCCCCGCGACCGCAGGGACATCGAGCACATATCGCGCCATCACGAGTCCGGCGATCTGACTGATCATCAGCCCGATCCGCTCCTCACGATGATCGGCGGCCATGACGTCGGCGAGCGCGGTACGGGCGACCCCGAGGAAGAACTCGCGCAGCCCGCCGGCCACCTCGGCGTGGGTGACGGCCACACGAAGAAGGGCGATGGCACGAGTCCGCTGCTGGGGATTCGACTCCCAGAAGCCGAGGATGCGCCGGAGGAACTCGGTTCCCGGACTCTCGGTGTCGGCGGTGATCCCCGCGAACATCTCGACGACATCGATCTCCGGCCGCAGTGCTGCGACCAGCAATGCGTCCTTGGTGCCGAAGTAGTGATGGATCAGGGCCGGATCGACGCCCGCCCGCCTGCCGATCTCTCGCATCGTGGATCGCTCGAAACCACGGTCCGAGAACAACTCCCGAGCCGCGCCGAGGATCGACTCCCGATTGTCGGACCCGGTCTCCGCCGTCCTCGGGCGCCCTCGTCCCCGACCGCTCCGTTGCTGCGGCGTCACCTCGACGTTCCCTACGACTGCGCCGCGTGTTCCCGAGCCAGGACCAACATGCGTTCCTCGATGGTGGCCCGGACCGGTGTGATGTCCGCCGTGATGCCGGCGGCGCCGAGAACGGCGTCGATGTCCGCGGGATCGGTGTCCGGCACCCGGATCGCCCGGCCCGCCAGGATGACCGGGACGCCTGCGTCGTTCAATGCGGCGAACGCCTGTGACCAGTCCGATGTCCGGACCGCGACCGCGCGGGTGTCGCCGATGATGTCGTCCTCGCTGCCCGAGCCGACCAGTTGTCCACTTGCCATGAGCAGCAGTCGATCACACTGCTGCGCCTCCTCCATGTAATGGGTGGTGACCAGCACACCGACCCCGTTGTCGGCCTGGTGGCGGATCGTGTCCCAGAGTTCGGCGCGCGACAAGGCATCCACACCGGAGGTCGGCTCGTCGAGGACCAGCACCTCGGGTGCGTGGGCGAGGGCGACGAGGAACGCCACCTGACGCTGGGCTCCGAGGGCGAGGTCACCGACGAGTGTGGTGCGCACACCATGGAGGTCCGCCGGGATGTCGGGCACGGGTACGCCGTAGGCCCCGGCGCTGAACGACAGGTTCTCGGCCACGGTCAGATCTCGGTACAGTCCGAGGTTCTGCGGCACGTAACCCATTCGGGCCCTGCGGGTCTGGTCGGGTGGTCCGCCGAGGAGTTCGACCACCCCCTCCGTCGCGGCGAGCAGTCCGAGCAACATGCGGATCAACGTGGTCTTTCCGGCGCCGTTGGCGCCGAGCAGACCGACCACCTCACCCGGCCCGACTGTCATCGACACCGAGTCGACGGCGGTGAAGTCGCCGAAGCGGCGGGTGACGTCACGCGCACCGAGTACCACGTCGGAGGTCATGCCGTGGCCTCCTGCCTGCGTGTCATGCTCAGCGCGATCACGATGTCCTCGAGGTCCGGGGTGACGGTGGGTGCATCCACGTCGGGGCGACCGTCGGGCCAGTACTCGTGTCGTTGCCGACCACGTCGCCACGACCACTGTGGCCGTGTCGGCGACGCGGCAGCGGTGATGACGCCGGTGAATCCCGCCCGCACGTCGTCATAGGAGCCCTGGGTCAGGATCCGGCCGCCGTCGAGGACCACGAGATCGGCGGCGCGCTCGGCCTCGTCCAGATAGGTCGTCGACATGAGCACCGCGGCGCCGTCCGCGGCCGCCTCCGAGATCATCCGCCACAGATCGATGCGGCTGACCGGGTCCACGCCGGTACTGGGCTCGTCGAGGATCAGCAGGGACGGACGGTGGATCATCGCCATGGCTGCGCCGAGCTTGCGGCGCATCCCGCCCGACAGCGCCGAGGCCAGTCGATCGGCGGCGACGCGTAATCCGGATCCGTCGATGAGCCGCTCGCGTCGGTCCTCCAGTTCGGCACCCGCGAGACCGTAGATCCCGCCCACGAAGTCGAGGTTCTGCCGCACGGTCAACGCGGCCCAGCTCCCCGGACCCGCCGACAGGAACCCGATCTCGTGTTTGCCGGGCGCGGCGACCGTGCCGCTGTCCGGGATCACCGCACCCACGAATGTCCGCAGGAGAGTGGATTTGCCTGCGCCGTCGCCGCCGACCAGCGCGACCACCTGTCCGGCCGGTACGTCGACGCTCACGTCGTCCAGTGCGGTTCGTGCACCGAACCGCACCGTGACCGAGCGCGCTCGCGCGATCATCCGACGTCCGCGCGGGTCGAATCCGTCGCCGGGGCCTGCGTCTTCTGCTTCGACACGTCGGGTGCGAGGTCGCGACGGAATCGGAGTGTCGCGCCGGTGAACACGACCACGGCCATCACCGTCAGGATCAGCAACGGCAGCCATAGCGACGAGATCGGCGCGCCGCGCAGCATCACGCCCTGCGAGATCATGGTGAAGTACGTCAGTGGGAGCAGGTAGCCGATCCATCGGACCCCCGCTGCCATCGCGTCCAGCGGGAAGATCATGCCGGACAACAGGATCTGCGGGAGCAAGAACATGAACGCGGTCTGGATCGCCTGGCCGGTCGTCTGGGAGATCGTCGAGATCAGCACCCCGAGTCCGAGGACGACGAACAGGAAGATGGCCGCCCCGAGCGCGAAGATCAGCACGTTCCCGTTGAACGGCACGCCGAACAGGAGCATCCCGAGGACCGTCACGATGATCATGTCCACAGCAGCGAGCAGGAAGTACGGCACGATCTTTCCCAGGATCACCTGACTCGGCCGGATCGGCATGACAGCGAGTTGTTCCAGGGTTCCGGCTTCTCGTTCACGGACCAACCCGATACTCGTGATGATCGTGCCGATGAAGGTGAGGATCAGGCCGATGATCGCAGGCACCATCACCCACGACGTCTTCAAGTCGGGGTTGAACAGCACGTCGGTCTCGATCTGTCCGCCCATCTTGTTCAGGATGCCGACCGCCGACTGTGCGGCGAACAGGTTCGACCCGTCCACGTAGGCGATCGGTTTCTGCCCGGGTGGGCCGGCCACGATGGCCACATCGACCTTGTTCTCCCGCACCATGTCCTGGGCCTGGGTCGCGGTGTCGCCGGGATGGGACTCGGTGACGTCGAAGTACGACGGCAGCGCCTGGCTGATCTGCTGAGTGGTCGGGCCGACGACGGCGGTCTGCACCGACGAGACGTAGAAGTTGGCTGCATAGCCGAAGATCACCAGCAACAGCAGCGGCAGGACGATCAACATGGCCAGTGTGCGGGGGTCCCGCCGGAGTTCGCGAAATTCTTTGAGAATCATGGCGCGCATGTCGAATGATAAGCACGCCGCGCGCGCCAGGTCAACAAGCGATGAATTGTTTCCCGGCCAGGTCGCGATCGTGTCCACCCGATGACAGACAATGGTCGGATGTCCGACCACGGCACCGTCACACAGATGCTGGAGCGGCGCCAGGTGCCGGTCTATGTCGGTGGAATGGGCGTCGGAGCACTGGTCGGACTCGCCACACCCACTGCCGCGGCGGTCCTGGAACACACGATCAACCTGACAATCGCCGCACTGCTGTACGTGACGTTTCTCCAGGTCCCCGTCGCGAATGTGGGCACCGCACTCCGGGACACGCGGTTCATGGCGGTGCTGTTCGGGGTGAATTTCCTGGTGGTCCCGGCGGTCGTCGCCGTGCTCTACCCTCTGTTGCCGGGGGATCGGGCCATCCGTGCCGGCGTCCTGCTCGTCCTGCTGTGTCCGTGCGTCGACTACGTGATCGTCTTCAGCGGGCTGGCAGGCGGGGACAATCGTCGGCTACTCGCCGCGACACCGGTGTTGCTGATCCTTCAGATGGCGCTGCTACCAGTGTTTCTCACGGCATTCATGGGCGCCGAAGTGGCCGATCTGGTGGACATCTCGCCGTTCGTCACATCGTTCGTCGTGCTGATCGTCGTCCCGTTGGCGCTGGCCTGGGGCACCCAGATGCTCGCGGTGCGATCAGCACCGGCGCAACGGTTCCGAGGCGGGATCGACGTCGCGATGGTGCCCCTGATGACCGTTGTCCTCGCGGTCGTGGTTGCGTCACAGATCCACACTCTCGACGACCACGGGCGCGAGGTCGCCCGACTGATACCCGTGTATGCGATGTTCTTGGCGGTGATGGCCATCTTGGGGCTGCTGATCGCCCGGCTCGCGCGGATCGATCTGGCGGGTCGACGGGCGATCGCGTTCTCCGGGGCCACCCGCAACTCGCTCGTCGTGCTGCCACTCGCCCTGTCGCTGCCGCCGAGCCTCGAGCTCGCCGCCTCGGCGGTGGTCACCCAGACACTCGTCGAGGTCCTCGGAATGGTCGCGCTCGTCGCGATCATTCCGAGGACCACTCGGTGATGGTCGACGTCAGTTGTGCGGGACGTCGGCGGTCAGTCCGCCGTCCATCACGAACTCGGTGCCGGTCGCGTACGACGACTCGTCGCTCGCCAGGAAGATGATGAAGGTCGACACCTCGCTGGATTCGGCCGGCCGGCCCAACGGGGTCTTGATGATGTCGTCCGGCAGCCCTTCGGTCATCGGCGTACGGATCAGACCGGGATGGATCGAGTTGACACGAATGTTGTGTGGGGCGAGTTCGAGTGCGGCGGACTTCGCGAGTCCACGGACGCCCCACTTGGACGCGACGTAACCGTGCGCCCACGGGCTGCCGCGCAGCCCCTCGACCGACGACACATTGATGATGGACCCGCCACCCGCGGCGATCATCGGCTCGACCGCCACCTGCATGCCGAGGAAGGTCCCGGTCAGGTTGACGTCGATGATCTGCTTCCACTTGTCGAGACGGAACTTCTCCAGAGAACTCCCGTTCACGATGCCCGCATTGTTCACGAGCACGTTCAGTTTGCCGAAGTCGTCGACGGCCGTCGCGACCGCCGCCGCCCAGTCGTCCGGCGACGTCACGTCCAGGTGTACATACCGCGCGGCGTCGCCGAGCTCGTCGGCGAGCGCCTTGCCCTCATCGTCGAGGATGTCTCCGATGACCACCTTGGCGCCCTCGTCGACGAGCATGCGCGCATGCGACGCCCCCATTCCTCGTGAACCACCGCTGATCAGCGCGACCTTGTCATCTACACGTCCCATGGCGAGCCAGGTTACCTGGCCAAGCACCAAATGAGAACAGGTTCTACCGACTCGTCTTCCGACGTGATCTACTGATATGGACAGTAGTCCGGACAATTGTTCACCTGACCAGGACAAGGAGCATTCCATGCCGATCCGCGTGGCTCACGTAGGAACCGGAAATGTCGGCCGACTGGCCCTTCGCCAACTGATCGACGACCCTCGATTCGAACTCGTGGGGCTGGCCGTGTCGTCGCCGGAGAAGGTGGGCAAGGATGCCGCCGAGCTGGCCGGGCTGGACCACGCGCCGACGGGCGTGGTCGCCACCGACGATCTGGACGCGATCATCGCGGCTGCGCCCGACTGCGCGGTCTACTGCGCAATGGGCGACACCCGCCCGGTCGAGTCACTCGACGACTGCGTGCGACTGCTGTCGGCAGGCATCGATGTGGTCGGGTCCGCACCGGGGACCCTGCAATTCCCCTGGGGCGCGATGCCTTCGAAGGCCATCGCCAAGGTCGAGTCGGCCGCCGAGGCGAACAGATCGAGCATCTTCATCACCGGCGTCGACCCGGGATTCGCGAACGACCTGATCCCACTGGCCTTCGCCGGGACGTGCCAGCACATCGAGCAGGTCCGATGCATGGAGATCGCCGACTACGCGACGTACGACGGCGCGACGGTGATGTTCGACGTCATGGGATTCGGCAAACCGATGGACGAGACGCCGATGCTGTTTCTCCCCGGCGTTCTCGGGCTCGCCTGGGGCACGACGATTCGCCAGCTCGCCTCCGGTTTGGGCGTGGAGGTCGACGACATCGTCGAGCGATACGAAGACCTGCCCGCCCCCGACGATTTCGACATCGCATCAGGACACATCGCGATGGGGACACGCGCCGCGGTCCGCTTCGAGATCATCGGGATGGTCGGTGGCGAACCCTTCATCGTCATCGAACACGTCACCAGGCTCCGGGACGACGTGGGCGACGCCTGGGCACGCCCGGCGCAACCTGGCGGCTGCTACCGGGTCGAGATCGTCGGCGAGCCGTCGTATCGGGTCGACATCTGTCCGACAAGCGAACACGGCGACCACAACCACGCGGCGATCGTCGCCGCGGCGGGACGGATCGTCAACTCCATCCCCAATGTCATCGACGGCCCGCCGGGAATCCGGACCACGCTCGACCTGCCGTTGGTGACCGCGGCGGGAACCGTCGCGCCCTGACCGGTCCACCTGTGCGCGGCCGGATTCACCTCAGCGCTCGAGGACCAATCCGGTCGCGGACAGGTAGCGGCGGTAGACGTCGGCTCCGACACCGGCATCGGTGGGTGTGCTGTCGTGGTGCTCGGCAGCGACATCCCAGGCGGGCAGTTCCCCCGTGAGCGCCCAGGCGGCCTGTCGCGCCGCACCGCGCGCCACGTATTCGCCTGGCGCGGGGACGGTCACCGCGCGGCCGAAGAGTCCGGGCGCGATCGCGAGTACCGCGGCCGACCGGGCGCCTCCGCCGACCATCACGATCCGGTCGATCCCGATCCCCTGCTCGCCGATCAGATCGAGGCAGTAGGCGAGGGAACACAGGAGACCTTCCACCGATGCCCGTGCGACATTGGCGGGAGTCCAGTTGTCGACGGTGATCCCGAGGATCGACCCGGTGGCGTCCGGGATGTTGGGAGAGCGCTCTCCGGACAGGTACGGCACCATGACCAGGCCTCCCGCGCCGGGCTCCGCGGTGAGCGCCAGCCGGCCGAACCCGTCCAGATCGACCCCGAGCATCCCCGCCGTCGACGCCAGTACGGGCGCCCCGTTGAGTGTGCACACGAGCGGCAATTGCCTGCCGGTGGCATCTGCGAATCCGGCGACGAGCCCTGACCCGTCACGCGGGGGTGTGTCGGTGACTGCACTCACCACACCCGAAGTACCCAGGGACACAACGCAATCACCGAGACCGGCGGCCAACCCCAGCGCCGCGGAAGCGTTGTCTCCGGCGCCGACGCCGAGCAGGCGGCCACTGCCGGTGCGCCCCGCCGACGCATCCGGCTCCAGCACACGAGGCAGCACGGGCAGGCGGCCACGGAAGGCCAACTCGAGGAGATCGCGCTGATACGACCCGTCGGCCGCCGCGAAGTATCCGGTACCGGAGGCGTCGCTGCGGTCGGTCGTCAGCGTGTCGATTCCATCAGCACCGCGTAGACGCCAGGTCAGCCAGTCGTGCGGAAGACAGACAGCGGCGGTCGCGTCGGCGACATCGGGCTCGTTGTCGGCCACCCACCGCAGCTTGGCCGCGGTGATGGAGGCGACCGGGACCACACCGACCCGCGACGCCCACTCGTCGGCGCCGAGTTCGTCGACCAGGGCCGCGGCACTCGCGGCCGATCGGGTGTCGTTCCACAGCAGCGCGTCCCGGATCACCTGACCGTTCCGGTCGAGACAGATCAGGCCGTGCTGCTGCCCCGAAACCGACATCGCGTCGACATCGTCGAGCCCACCCGCTGCTCGGACGGCATCCTCGAGTGCAGTCCACCAGTGCTCCGGGTTCACCTCGGTACCCGCGGGATGTGCCGCCTTGCCCTCGCGCACGATCATTCCGGTGTCGGCGTCGCACACCACGACCTTGCACGACTGGGTCGACGAATCGACCCCGGCCACCAGGGTCATGCGAGCAACCCTTCCAGCGTGGCCCGTGCGCCGCGGGATCGCAGCGACTCCAGCGCCGCCAGATATGGTTTCGTGAATCGCTCGTCGAGCGCGAGATCGCCGAACAGTTCTGTGTCGGCGACAAACGCCAGCGGCTCGGTGCGCGATTCGCGCGCAAGCGGTACCAGTCGGTCGGCCAGCGGATCGGCCACCTCGATCACCTCTCCGTGTTCGTCGATGCCCTCCGCATACCGTGTCCAGCCGGCCACCACGGCGGCGGCGAGCGTGACGTCGCCGCCCGCGGCAAGTCGCTCACGGATGACCGGTACCAACCACTTGGGGATCCGATCGGACGAGTCCTGGCAGAGCCGCGAGATCGTGTCGGCGATCGCCGGATTGGAGAACCGCGTGATCAGGGTCTCGGTGTAGTCGTCGAGATCGACACCGGGTACCGCCCGCAAGGTCGGCCGGCCCTCCTCGGACATGTAGCGGCGCAACAACGTTGCGATCAGCGGGTCTGACGTGGCGTCGTGGACGTATCGGTAGTCGAGGAGGTAGCCGAAGTAGCAGAGGGTCTGGTGGCCGGCATTGAGCAGGCGGAGCTTCATCAGCTCGTACGGAGTGACGTCATGAACCACCTGCACGCCGACATCTTCCAATCGCGGCCGCCCCATGGAGAAGTCGTCCTCGAGTACCCACTGCGTGAACGGTTCGGCGACCACCGGCCAGCGGTCGTCGACACCGGTCCGGGACAGCACCTCGGCACGCAGGTCCGGCGGCGTCGCGGGCGTGATCCGGTCGACCATGGAGTTCGGGAAACAGGTGTGTTCGGCCATCCAGCCCGCGAGCTCCGGATCCTTGAGACGCGCGAAGGCGAGGAAGGTCGACTTCGCCACATCACCGTTGCCCTGGATGTTGTCACACGACATGACGGTGAACGACGGGATACCGCGCGCACGCCTGCGCCGCAGGGCCTCGGTCACCAACCCGAAAACAGTTCGCGGAATGGAATTCTCGACGAGGTCTGCGACGATCTCCGGGTTCTCTGTGTCGAACTCGCCGGTCGACGGCGAGAAATTGTAGCCACCTTCGGTCACCGTCAGCGAGACGATCTCGGTGTCGGGCGAGGCAAGCCGCTCGATGACGCGTTCGGGGTCGTCGGGTGCGAAGAGATAGTCGCAGAGCGACCCGATCACGGACGTCTCGACGTTGCCGTCCGGGTGTTTGAGTGTCAGGCTGTACAGGCCGTCCTGCGGGACGAGCGCATCACGCATCGCCGCGTCGGACGGCCGGACACCGACACCGCAGATCCCCCAGGCGAGCGCGTCGTCGCCACCGGTGGCGAGCAGACGGTCGAGGTACATGGCCTGATGCGCCCGATGGAATCCACCCACACCGAAATGCACCACACCCGTTCGCAATCGCGTCCGGTCGTAGTGCGGCGTCGGCGTCCCTTCGATGCCCGGCAGCTGCGATTGACTCAACTCACGAGACCCGCTCACGTGTCACGTCCCTTCTCTGTGTCGGATGCCGGCCGGTCCGCCGACGACGATACGGACCGGGACAGGCCCGGGTAGATGACCGCCTTGATGCTGCCGGGAGTGCGGTCCGCGTCGAGGGCGGCCCGCGCGTCGTCGAGACCGAACCTCCCGGTGACCATTGCGTCGAGATCCACACGTCCCGAGGTGATCAGCGAGATCGCGGTCGGCCAGGTGTTCGCGTAGCGGAAGACTCCGGTGAGCACGATCTCGCGGTTCTGGATGACCGTCACGGGCAAGGTCATCGCGTCCGCCCCCATCCCGACCAGTACCGCCCGGCCTGCCGGTCGCAGCGCCGAGATCCCCGCCACCACGGCGGCCTCGACACCGCTGGCGTCGACGAACGCGTCGACCGACGACACGGGAGCGCCGGGTTCGATGATCTCGGTGGCCCCGAACTGGCCGGCCGCCGCGCGCCGGGCAGGGTCGGGCTCGCTGATGACGATCCTCGTCACCCCCGCCGCACGGGCGACCTGCGCACACATCAGACCTATCGGGCCCGCTCCGGCGATCAGCACCGAATCCCCCATACCGACAGCGGCTTTACGAATGGCCGCGATCCCCACCGACAGTGGCTCACACAGCGCAGCCGCATCGTCACTGACCGTGTCGGGCACATCGTGCGCGAAGGAGGCGCCTATGGTGACGTATTCACAGAGCGCTCCATCGATCGGTGGAGTCGCGAAGAATCGCATGTGCGGACAGAGGTTGTAGAGACCCCGCCGCGACTCCGAGCTCGTCGGATCGGGCGTCTGCGGCTCGATCGAGACCCGCCTGCCGATCCGGGACTGCGCGATCCCCGGTCCCACCGCGACGATCGTCCCGGCCGCCTCGTGCCCGAGGATCAACGGCGCGTCGACGACGTGGTTCCCGATGCGTCCGTGGCGCACGTAGTGGGCGTCGGACCCGCAGACTCCCACGGCGCTGACCCGGATCAGCACGTCGCCGGGCCCGGGATCGGGGACGGGGCGCTCCTCGACGGCCATCTCGCCACCCGGGTACAGGACACTCGCGCGCATAGCGCTGATCGCCGGATCACTCTCGGCGCCGGTTGTTGCGTACATCACACGAGCGATGTTAGCGTATTGAGCATATTTCCGGCTAGTGAGCAGATGCTCACCAGCGACCGTGAGGCATTGTTGATGACAACTCCCGCGAGGACGACCCCCGACGCAGGGCACGACCTGCGTCTTCTGGTGCGTGCGGCAACCATGTACCACCTGGAGGGCCTCACCCAGGCGGAGATCGCCACCCGGCTGGGCGTCTCTCGCCCGACCGCCGGCCGCCTGGTCGCCCGAGCGCGGGCCCAGGGTCTGGTCCAGGTCACGGTGGCCGCCCCCGCACATCTCAGTGCTTCGATCCACACCGAAACCGAACGCACCGTCGAGGAGGCGTTCGGACTCGACGAGGTCCTCGTCATCGACGAACGAGCCGACGGGACCACGTCGGGCAACGCGGCCCTCGGCCGTGCCGGTGCCTCGGTGTTGGCCAGACGCGTCCAGGCGACCGATGTCCTCGGTTTCACGTGGGGACCCGAGCAGGTCGCGGTCGCCGACGCGATGCAGGCCAGTTCGTCGTGCCGACAGGTGGTGCAGATGGACGGATCGATGACCTCCGTCGAGTACCACACCGGCGTCGACCATGCCCTCGCGCGCCTGTCCGACCGCCTGCACGCACAGCCGATGCGGCTCGTCGCGCCGCTCTACGCCGACTCCGACACGGTCTCTGCGCTTCAACGGGATTCCATTCTCTCGCAGTCGTTGTCGGCGGCGAGATCGGCGAACGTGATGCTTTTCGGAGTTGGCTCGGTCTCCACCTCGACGACCCTGTTCGAGGGCGCGTTCATCGATGCGATCGTCCTCGACGAACTCGAGGAACTCGGTGCAGTCGGTGAGATCGGCGGTCGGTTCTACGACGCGTACGGCGTTGCCGTGGCCTCGACTCTCGTCGACCGGACCGTCTCCGTCCCCCTCGACTCCGTGCGCGCCTGCCCCACCTCCATCCTCGTCTCCGGTGGCGAGCATCGACGCGACTCCATCCTCGGCGCACTCCGCGGTGGCTACGCGACGATTCTCGTGACCGACCTCTCGACCGCCGAATGGCTTGTCGCACAGAAGAAAGGTGATCACTGATGGCCGAAGAACCGATGCCACCCCGGCGCATCGGCCGCGTCACGCACCGTGCCCGGACATACGCGGTGTGTATCGCTGCCGCGCTCGCCATGGTGACGACGGCGTGCTCCGGCGCCGGTTCGCTGACCGACGGCGGCAGCGACGCCCTCACCATCGCCATGGTCTCGAACTCGCAGATGCAGGATGCCGTCAAGCTGTCCAGCCAGTTCGAACAGCAGAACCCGGGCACCAAGCTGAAGTTCGTCACGCTGTCGGAGAACGAGGCTCGCGCCAAGATCACCGCATCGGTGTCCACCGGTGGCGGCGAGTTCGACGTGGTGATGATCAGCAACTACGAGACACCGATGTGGGCGGAGAACGGGTGGCTGGTGAACCTCACCCCGTACATGGACGCCGACCCGTCGTATGCCGCGGACGACTTCGTCCCGACGCTCAAGACGGCACTCTCATACAAGGGTTCGATGTATTCGGCGCCGTTCTACGGGGAGTCGTCGTTCCTCATGTACAACAAGAAGATGTTCGCCGACGCGGGGGTGTCCCTGCCGGCGAAGCCCACCTGGCCACAGGTCGCCGACGCCGCGGCCAAGCTCACCAAGGGTGATGTGTCCGGGATCTGCCTGCGCGGCAAGCCCGGCTGGGGCGAGCTGCTGGCTCCGTTGAACACGGTCATCAACGCATTCGGCGGTCGCTGGTACGACGAGAACTGGAATGCTCAGCTGACCAGCCCGGAAGTCGAAGCGGCAGTGAAGTTCTACGTCGACACGGTCCGGAAGTCCGGCGAGCCCGGTGCCGCGTCGTCGGGCTTCCAGGAGTGCGGCAACCTGCTGTCCCAGGGCCAGACGGCGATGTGGTACGACGCCACCTCGGCGGTCTCGGTCCTCGAGAGCCCGGACACGTCGACGATCGCCGGGAACGTCGGATACCTCCCGGCGCCGTCGATGGCCAAGTCCGACAACGGGTGGCTCTACACCTGGTCGCTGGGCATCCCGACCAGCAGCAAGAAGCGCGACGACGCATGGAAGTTCATCGACTGGATGACCAACCGCGCCTACATCCAGCACGTCGCCGACACCCTTGGCGCCAGTCACATCCCGCCCGGGAGCCGGATGTCGACCTACCAGCTCCCCGCCTATCAGGCCATCTCCAAGCCGTTCGCGGACGCGACGTTGTCGGCGATGACCACGGCCGATCAACTCAAGCCGACGCTGAAGCCGGTCCCGTACACCGGCATCCAGTTCCTCTCGATCCCCGAGTTCCAGGATCTCGGCACCCGCGTCAGCCAACAGATCTCGGCGGCGATCGCCGGACAGATCAGTGTCGACCAGGCACTGGAACAGAGCCAGAAGTATGCCGAGACGGTCGGCAAGACCTATCAGAAGGAGAGGTGAGACGTGACCACCACACTCGCCCAACCCGGGGCTGATCCGCAACCACGGTCCGATCTGCCGATCAGCTCACGGCGAGATCACATCTCACGCGCCGAGGGATGGCGTCGACGGGGGCCGTTGCTGCCTGCCCTGATCTTCATGCTCGTGGTGACGCAGATCCCCTTCGTCTTCACCCTCTTCTACTCCACGCAGTCCTGGAACCTGGTGCGTCCGGGCTCACGGAGTTTCGTCGGGCTCGACAACTACGTGGAGGTGTTCACCGACGCGCAGTTCTGGCGGGTCACCCTCAACACGATCCTGCTGATCGTGGGCACGGTGATCGCGTCGGTGATCCTGGGTCTGATCTTCGCGCTGCTGCTCGACCGGAAATTCCTGGGCCGGGGCATCGTTCGCACCCTGCTGATCACCCCGTTCCTGGTCACGCCGGTCGCCGCGGCATTGCTGTGGAAGACCAGCCTGCTCTCCCCCACCAACGGTCTGGTCAATTGGGCGTTGAGCCCGTTCGGTGTCCACACGGACTGGCTCAGCCAGTACCCCCTCATGAGCGTGATCGCCGAATTGGTCTGGCAGTGGACACCGTTCATGATGCTGCTGATCCTCGCCGGCCTGCAGTCGATGCCGAACGACATCACCGAAGCGGCCAAGGTCGACGGCGCGACGAGCTTCCGGCTGTTCCGCGAGTTGACGCTTCCCCACCTTCGTCGGTTCATCGAACTCGGCGCGGTACTGGGTGCCATCTACCTGGTGAACACGTTCGATGCCGTGTACATGATGACCTCCGGCGGCCCCGGGGTCTCGAGCGCCAACCTGCCGTTCTACATCTATCAGCGCGCCTTCCTCGGCTTCGACATCGGGCAGGCCGCAGCGATGGGCGTGGTCACCGTGATCGGCACGATCGTCGTCGCTTCACTGGCGCTACGACTGATCTTCAAGAGCTTCACCGGGAACGAGGAGGCAGCCTGATGAGTACCGCAACCGAGTCTCGCGCGTCGTCGACGACCATCGACGGCGTGGAGATCGCCCGCAGGCGGAATCCACGTGGGGTCCTGCTCACGGTCTTCACCTGGATCCTGGCGCTGGGGTTCTTCTTCCCGGTGCTCTGGATGGTGTTGACGGCGTTCAAGAAAGAGAGCGACGCGGCCACCAACCCGCCGACCTTCATCTTCACCCCGACGCTCGAACAGTTCAAAGAGGTGTTCGACGCCGGCATCGGCACCCCTCTGATGAACTCCTTGTTCGCCACCATCATCTCGACCATTCTGGTTCTGGCACTGGGTGTTCCGGCCGCCTTCGCCCTGTCGCTTCGACCGGTGCGCAAGACCCAGGACGCACTGTTCTTCTTCATCAGCACCAAGATGCTGCCCATCGTGGCGGCGATCATCCCGCTGTATGTGATCGTCGGCCGCATCGGCATGCTCGACAACATCTGGACGCTGATCATCCTGTACACCGCGATGAACCTGCCGATCGCCGTCTGGATGATGCGTTCGTTCTTCCTCGAGGTCCCCGGCGAACTCCTCGAAGCCGCCAGCATCGACGGCGCGAGCCTGTGGACGTCGGTGCGCGAGGTGATCCTCCCGCTCATCTCACCCGGCATCGCAGCGACCGCGTTGATCTGCGTGATCTTCTCGTGGAACGAATTCTTCTTCGCCGTCAACATGACCGCGGTCAACGCGCAGACGATGCCGGTGTTCCTCACCGGGTTCATGTCCGGGCAAGGCCTCTACTGGGCGCAACTGTCGGCCGCATCGGTCCTCGCCGCGCTCCCGGTGGTGATCTGCGGCTGGATCGCCCAGAACAAACTCGTCCGCGGACTCTCGTTCGGCGCCATCAAGTAGACCGTCCCACCCACTCCCAGAAACCAGGAGACCCACCATGGCTTCCATCAGCTACGACGACGCGTGCTGCGTCTACCCCGGCGCCGACAAACTCGCCGTCGACCGCCTCAACCTCGACATCGCCGACGGCGAGTTCGTCGTCCTCGTCGGCCCGTCCGGCTCCGGCAAATCGACCGCACTGCGCATGCTCGCCGGTCTCGAGGAGATCGACTCCGGCGCCATCCGCATCGGTGGACAGAACATGGTCGGCGTGGCACCCAAAGACCGCGACATCGCCATGGTCTTCCAGAACTATGCGCTCTACCCCAACAAGACCGTCGGGGAGAACATGGGATTCGCGCTCAAGATGCGCGGCATCCCCACCGACGAACGCAAGAAGAAGGTCGCCGAAGCCGCGAAACTCCTCGACCTCACCGACTACCTGGACCGCAAACCGGCCAAACTGTCCGGCGGGCAACGCCAACGCGTCGCGATGGGCCGTGCCATCGTCCGTGAACCGCAGGTCTTCTGCATGGACGAACCGCTGTCCAATCTCGATGCCAAACTCCGGGTACAGACCCGCACGCAGATCGCTGCGCTGCAACGGCGTCTCGGTACCACCACCGTCTACGTCACCCACGACCAGGTGGAGGCCATGACCATGGGGGACCGGGTCGCCGTCCTGCGCAACGGTGTCCTGCAGCAGTTCGCCACCCCGGCCGACCTCTACGACCGTCCGGTCAATGCATTCGTCGCCGGCTTCATCGGTTCCCCGGCGATGAATCTGTTCACGGCGCCCGTCACCGACGGCTCCATCACGATCTCCGGCGCAACCGTCGACCTCGACAACGAAGCGCAGGGTCTGCTGCGCAAGTCCGGACTGTCGAAGGTCATCGTCGGAATCCGTCCCGAGCATCTCGCGATCGGCGGCGATCGCGGCATCACCGCGGACGTGGCACTCCTCGAAGAACTCGGGAGCGAGAGTTACCTCTATGCCAAGGTCGACGATCCGTCGATCGCCACGCTCGAGGGCGACCCGGTCACCCTCGTCGCGCGATCACCGCACCGGGCTCCGGCGAAGCTCGGCGATGCGGTGCGCCTGTACCAGTCCGATCACGCCGTGCACCTCTTCGATCCGGAAACGGGGAATCGCCTGAGCTGAGGTGGGTCCCGGGCGCGGTCCGCGCTGATACTGTTACTGCTCCGACGACCTGCAGGAGCACATCCGGTGACACTCGAGCACGAGACGGCGACGGACGCGGACTCCGGACAGGACCAGCCCGCCGAGACCATCCCCGACCCCGCCCCGGCCCGGGGGTGGTGGCGCAGGCACCGTGAACGCTACGCGTTCACCGGGATGGCCGTGGCACTCGTCTTCGTCTGGTTGTCGATGACGCCCTCGCTGCTGCCGCGAGGCGCCCTGTTCCAGGGGCTGGTGAGCGGCGCGTCGGCGGCAGTGGGTTACTGCATCGGGGTGTTCCTCGCATGGCTGGTGCGCTTCATGATCTCGCGCGACGAGCCGTGGCGGAGCGCGAGCCGCCGGTCGTGGCTCATCCTGGCCGGCGTGGCGATCGTCGGGACGGTGGCGATGCTCATCTGGTTCTCCCAGTGGCAGTCCGACATCCGCGACCTGATGGGGGTCGGGCAGCTCGCCTGGACGGCGTTCCCGACGATCGCGGTCCTCGCCGTGATCGTCTTCGTCGTGCTGATGTCCCTCGGACAGGCCTTCGCCTTTGCCGTCGGATGGTCGGTTCGACAGCTCAATCGCATCGCTCCCCCACGAATCTCGGCGGTGATCGGGGCGGGGCTGGTGGTCGTCCTGACGGTCTTCGTCCTCAACGGCGTGGTCGCCAAGTACTCGATGCAGTGGCTCAACGCGAGTTTCGCCGCAGCGAACGAGGAGACGAAGGCCGACAACTCCCCGCCGACCTCCGCGCTGCGCTCCGGTGGCCCGGGATCCTTGGTGACCTGGGATTCGTTGGGCCGCGAGGGTCGTGTGTTCGTCTCCCGGGGACCGGATGTGGGCGCGTTGTCGCAGTTCAACGGGTCTCCGGCAACCGAACCCATCCGGGTGTACGCGGGCCTGGAGTCCGGCGACAGTATCCGGGAGAACGCCGAATTGGCGGCCGACGAACTGGTGCGCACCGGAGGGTTGCAGCGCAAGATCATCGCGGTCGCGTCGACGACCGGCAGCGGATGGGTGAACAAGGCGACCGTGGACTCACTCGAGTACATGTACAACGGCGACATCGCGACCGTGAGCATGCAGTACTCGTATCTACCCAGCTGGCTGTCGTTCCTCGTCGACAAGGAACGGGCCCGGCAGGCCGGTCGGGCACTGTTCGAGGCGGTCTCCGAACGTGTCAGCGCCATCCCGGAAGCCGACCGGCCCAAGCTGGTGGTCTTCGGCGAGAGTCTCGGCTCATTCGCCGGTGAAGCCGCGTTCGGCACCATCCCCGCTCTCGCGGCGCGCACGGATGGTGCGCTGTTCAGCGGTCCGACCTTCAACAACACCCTGTGGAAAGACACCACCGCCGACCGCGATGCCGGGTCGCCGCAGTGGCAGCCTGTCTACGACAACGGTTCCCAGGTCCGCTTCATTGCCGACCAACAGGATCTGGGTCATCCCGACGCGCCATGGAAACCGTCGCGCATCGTCTACCTGCAGCACGCCAGTGATCCGATCACCTGGTGGAATCCCAACCTGATCCTCAACGAACCGGACTGGCTCGCCGAGCCCCGGGGCCGCGACGTCCTGTCGTCGACGCGGTGGATTCCGTTCGTGACCTTCCTTCAGGTGTCGGCGGACATGGCCGTGGCGGTCAACGTCCCCGACGGGCACGGTCACGACTACATGTCGGCGATCCCCTACGCCTGGGCGGCGATGCTGGATCCGCCGGGATGGACCGACGTCAAGACCGAGGCCTTGCTGCCGCGCCTGAACCGCGACTGACCGCGGGCCCTGTCGACGGCCGATCGGACTGTCAGAACAGTCCCGTGGCATCGAACACCCAACTCGTGTCCGCCTTCGCCAGGTCGTCCATCCACGTGGCCGGGGCCGAGTTGATCAGGGTGGCGGCGTCCCAATAGTCCTTCCACAACGTCACCTTGCCGTCGACGACCCGGTGCACGGTGACGAACGGGAGGACCGCGACCTCGCCACTCGCCCATTCCCACCGCTCGGAATGCTCGTAGATCACGTCGTCGCCGTGCGCCACCAGCACTCCGTCATGGTTGGTGTACGCCGCCAACGGCTCGAAACCGACCTTGATCCGCTTGACGATGTCATGCGGACCACGGGCCGCCAAGGTGGGACCATACGGCATGTCGACGTAGATGCACTCATCCGCGAGGAAGTTCATCGCCGCATCCCAATCTCGTTGTGCGAGAGCAGACCACAGCCCCCGGACGATGGCTGCCGAGTCGCGCTCGGTGACGGTCTCACTGGACATCGGCGAGCCTCGAATCGGTTGCGGGCACCGTCTGATCAGGCACCGCAGGCGCGCGGAGTCCGTGTCGGAGGAACTGTCCGGTCCGCGAGACGCCGACGATGTCCGTAGGAACCCCGTGGTCGACGACCTTTCGACCACTGACGAAAACCGCGACGACGGTGTCGTCGTTGCGGTTCACCATGCGCGAGAGCCCACCATAGGCCTCCACCGGCGCCTCCGCGTACTCCTCGAGCGACTCGTCGAGATGCTCTGGATCCACGATCATCAGATCCGCACGGTCGCCCTCGCGCAGGTGGCCCGCGTCGATCCCGTACCAGTCCGCGAGTTCGCCGGTCATCCGGTGCACCGCGGCGGCGGTGTCGAGGAAGGGCTCACCGGCCAGCTCCGCGGAGCGGACATGCCTCAGCAGCCGCAGGCCGAAGTTGTAGAACGCCATGTTCCGCAGGTGGGCGCCGGCATCCGAGAACCCCAGCTGGATGCCCGGTTCCCGGGCCATCTGCTTGAGCACCTCCGGGCGATGGTTGGATATCGTTGTCCGCCAACGTAGTTCGGTTCCGTGCTCGAGGACGAGATCCAGGAACGCGTCCACCGGATGCAGACCGCCCCGGTCCAATCCGACCTGTCCGAACGACTTCCCGACCACCGAATCATCCGGACAACCGACGATCTGGGCATCAAAGAAGTCCCGATGCCACACACGCACACCATATTTGGATTCGTAGTCCTTACGGAACCGTCGCCGATACTCCTCGTCGCGCAGCAACTCGTCACGTGCCAACGCTTCTTTGAGGTGCAATGCGGCGGCCCCGGAACCGAACTCCTCGAAGATCACCAGATCGATCCCGTCGGCATAGACCTCGAACGGCACGGGCAGATGCTGCCACCGGAAGTCACCGCCGAGCCGGTTGACCAGCGCGGCAAGCGGACCCATGATCTTGATCGCATACGGATTGGCCTTGATGTCGGCCGCCGACAGGAGGCTGGTCTTGAGATGCGGACGACCGATGCCGAGCGACGTGAGCGCCTGCGACGCGACATTCACGGGGTTCGCTATGTCGGGTCCGGCCTGCAGCACGCGGCGAGATCTCCGCAACAGAGCCTTGAGCCTGCGGAGTTCGCGCGGCTTGGCATAGGTCGACGGCAACGTGCGCGAACGGCAGGTCTCACCGTCGAGCTTGTCGAAGAGGAGCTGCTGCGAGGACATCCCGACGAACCCCACCTCGAGCGCATCGGCGAGCCATCGCTCCATCTGGGCCTGCTCAGAGCCGGTCGGCCGCGTCGATTTCTGGGTTGCCCGGTCGAGTCCCATGACCGCCGACCGCATGTCCGAGTGGCCGATGAATGCCGCGACATTCGGGCCGAGCGCCCGGAACTCGAGGGCGTCGATGTATTCCTTCGGGCCCGACCAGGTCTTGTGCCGGTCGACCGTGCCGATCACGTGCTCACGGGGGATCGCCTCCACTCGCCCGAACAGATCGCCTGCATCGGTCCCGTCGACGTGGATGGTCGACAACGAACAGGACCCGAGCAGCACGGTCGTGACCCCGTGGCGCAACGACTCCGAGAGCGACGGCTCGGCGAGCACCTCCACGTCGTAATGGGTGTGGATGTCCACCATGCCCGGCATCACCCACATCCCGTCGGCATCGATCACCTCGGGACACCCGGAGTCGTCGATGGGCTCCTCGGAGACGACGGCCACCTGGCCGTCCCGGATGCCGAGCGTGCGGATCGCCGCGGGCGCGCCGGTGCCGTCGAACCAGAGGCCGTTGCGGATGATTGTGTCGTAAGTCACTCGACCATTAGAGACAGGGTCCGGAATCGATGTCAACGATTGAGTAGACAAATTCTCAATTCTGTACACCCGACCAACTCCCGTCGTCGTCGATCGCCGGCGGCAGGCTGAGCAAGAACGGTCGGGCGCGACGACCGGCAGGCGACGGATACTGGAGACATGACCGACACCGGCCGCGACCGGATCCGCGAACTGCTCGATGCCGTACTCGCCGACGATCACCACACCCTCGACGACATGGCGACGGGCGCGCACGCGTCGGCGTTTCACTTCAGTCGCCAGCTCGCGCGCCACACCGGCGAATCACCGGTGGCCCTGAGACGTCGCGTGATGCTCGAACGTGCGGCGTGGCACCTCCAGCGCGGCGAATCCGTCACCGACACTGCGTTCGCATCGGGGTACGAATCGGTCGAGGGCTTCGCACGCGCCTTCACACGTGCGTTCGGCCACCCACCGAGTCGTTCGGGTTCGCGCACCGAGCACGGACATTGGCTGCCGTCACCCAACGGCATCCACTTCCACTCCCCGACTGTTCTCTACATCGACAGCGGCGGCACGTCCGAGGAGTCCGCGGGCGACGTGGTGGCACTGATGGTGCGACACGACCTCGACGACATCGCCGCTTTGCTGACCGCAGCCAAGGACATCGACGACGAGTCCGGTGCGAGGGTTCGCCTGCCGGGACACCGCGTGCTGCCCTGGGCCGGTCCCGACGAGACCATCGCCGACGTCCTCACCCACCTCGTTGTCGACAAGGCCCCGTGGATGGCCAGCATCGACGGCACCGACGAACCCGATCTCGACGGCCCACACGACGTGCGGGCACTGATCGAGATGCACGAGGAGATCGCACCACGCTGGCTCGCGTTGACGCGCGACATCGACAGACGTGGCGCGTGGCCCGACCGCATCGTCGACGCGATCTGCGATCCACCGGAATCCTTTCTGCTGTCACAAATCTGGTCGCACGTGCTGACCTTCTCCGCGCATCGCCGCCAACTCGTCCGGTGGATGCTCACCGACGCAGGGATCGATGTGCGGTCGATCGACCCCGACCCCATCATGTGGCATCGACAGCGATCCGGAGGATTCACATGAACACCAGTCCCAGATTCCGCTACTACACCGCGACCACCCTCGACGGCTATCTCGCAGACGAGAACGACTCCCTCGATTGGCTTCTCACACAGCCGATCGACGACGACGGCGCAATGAACTACGGAGCGTTCATCTCAGAGGTCGGGTGCGTGGTGATGGGAGCGACCACCTACCGATGGCTACTCGATCACGAGGTCGTCGACGGGAAGCCCTGGCCTTACGACATGCCGTGCTTCGTGTTCACCCACCGCGATCCCACTCCCGTCGCCGAATCGATCCGAATCGTCTCCGGCACACCGGGAGAACATCATTCGACGCTCGTCGATGCCGCGGCCGGAAAGGACATCTGGATTGTCGGGGGCGGTGATCTGGCGGCGCAGTTCGCCGAAGCGGGGCTGCTCGACGAGGTCTTGGTGTCCATCGCCCCGGTGACCCTCGGCGCCGGGCGGCCGCTGTTCCCGCGCCGGTTCGACCTGGAACTGCAGACGGTGGAACGCAATCGAGCGTTCGTGTGTGCGCGTTACCGCGTGGTGGGACCGCGTGAGCCGGCTCGGTGATGACCGGTTCTGCGGGTGGGTGCGGTGGTCTCGATACGTCCCTCGCCTGGCGGCTCGGGACTACTCGACCAGCGGGCAGGCACTCGGGACTACTCGACCAGCGGGGCAGGGCACTCGGGACCACTCAACCAGCGGGGCAGGGCAACCCGGGACTACTCGACCAGCGGGCGGGACGGCTCGGGACTACTCGACCAGCGGGACAGGGTAACCCGGGACTACTCGACCAGCGGGGCAGGGCGGCTCGGGACTACTCGACCAGCGGGACAGGGCAACTCGGGACTACTCTGCGTGTCGTCACGCGTCGCCGACGCCCAACTGTCGGCTGGCGTCGAGACCGCGAGCCCAGCGCGGCATGATGAAGATGCCCTCCGCCTCGGCACACAGACCGTCGGCGGTCGAGATCGTCCCGCTGGCAAATGACTTGTGACCTTCGGTGCGGTCGAGTCGGCCCTCGACGCGGATCGGCCCCAGAGCCGTCCCCTGCCGATATCTGATCGTCAACGTCCCGGTCATACCGGGCGACCCGGCATTGACCGCCGCGTTTCCCAGGACCTGATCGAGGATGAGCCCGATGACGCCACCGTGCACCAGCCCGGGCGGACCCTCGTATTGCGGCCCGAGGTCGAACTCGGCCCAGACATGATCGGCCTCGGCGTGGAACTCGACCGGAGGGGCGAGGGGATTGCGGATTCCCTCGACCGCATTTCCCCAGTTCCGCAGCCGCCCATCGGAATTGAAACGCAGACCGAACGACGAGTCGATCCGGCTGCGCTCGAGGATCTCGGCGGCCGCGTCGATGTGCGCTCGAGCCTCGGCCAGCTCCTCCTCGCCCACGTCGGTCACCACCGTGGCCGTGACCAGGCGACGCACGCTGTCGCCGAGCTCCCTCGCCTGCTCGATCTGCCGCGTCAGCTCCTCGGCCGGGATCTCCTCGGTGATGTACCCGCTCATAGCTCACCTCACACTGTCGAAACGCCCGAACGACCACGCTATCCCACCGGAGAATCAGGTCACCGGTTCGGCGACGAACATCGCGAACAAACGAGAACACGTTCTCGTTCTTGCTAGGCTTGCCCCATGGCACGAATCGGCGGCTTCGCGGATGACGACATCGTCGGGTGGCTCGGCCTCTCACCGACGCTCGGCGGCGCTCTCGGCAACTACGCCGACGCCGTATACACCAAGAGCCGCCTCGACCCGCGCACCCGCGAGCTGGCCCGGATGGTGATCGCAGGTCACAACGAATGTGCCGTCTGCCGTAACACGCGGGCGCAGGCGAGCGGCCTCGACGAAGAGTTCTACCTCCACGTCGACGACTGGGCCACCTGGCCCGGCTATTCCGACGGTGAACGCGTCGCCGCGGAGTTCGCCCATCGATTCGCCACCGATCACATCGGCTTGCGTGAGGACGACGAGTACTGGGAGAGGTGTCGCGCCGCCCTGTCCGACGAACTCGTCGTCGACCTGGCGGTGTCGTGCGCGTTGTGGCTGGGTCAGGGCCGTGCCCTTCGCGTCCTCGACGTGGGTCAGGCCTGCCGCCTGTCGATCTGAACCGCCGGGCTGCCCGGGCGACCCGCCCGGTAGCCTCACCACCATGAGCGATCAACAGTGGAATGCGTTCGAGGTCTCGATCTCCGATTTCGTCGCCGAGGTGACCCTCACCGGCCCGGGCAAGGGCAACGCGATGGGACCCGACTTCTGGCGTGAACTCCCCGAGATCTGCGCACAGCTCGACCGCGACGACGATGTGCGCGCGATCGTGTTGACCGGCTCGGGATCTCATTTCTCCTACGGGCTCGACCTGCCGGCGATGGCGGGCGACCTCGGGACGGTCCTGGCCGAAGGCGCGAAGGCGCGTCCGCGTACCGAATTCCACGACATGGTGCGTCGTATGCAGGGTGCCATCTCGGCGGTGGCCGACTGTCGCAAACCGATTGTCGCGGCGGTGTCCGGTTGGTGCATCGGTGGCGGCGTCGACCTGATCAGCGCCGCCGACATCCGTTTTGCCGCCGCCGACGCCAAATTCAGCGTGCGCGAGGTCAAGGTGGCGATGGTCGCCGACGTCGGCAGCCTTGCCCGCCTGCCCCGGATCATCGGCGACGGCCATCTGCGCGAACTCGCGCTGACCGGCAAGGACATCGACGCCGAACACGCCCTGCGGATAGGTCTGGTCAACGACGTCCTGCCGGACCGTGACGGCGTGCTGGCCGCCGCCCGCGCCACGGCCGCCGAGATCGCCGCGAACCCGCCGCTGGTGGTGCAGGGTGTCAAGTCGGTGCTCGACCACAGTCGCCGTCCGGACGTCGACGACAGTCTGCGCTACGTCGCTGCGTGGAACTCCGCTTTCCTGCCGAGTGATGACCTCACCGAGGCCATCAGCGCCGTGTTCGAGAAGCGTGCGCCGGAGTTCCGCGGGGCCTGATCCGAACGGTCGTCCGCGCGGGTCTCGCCACCCGCGCGGGCCATTCCGCGGCCGTTCTCAGATCGGGGCGGTATCGGATCGGGGCGGTATCAGATCGGGCGATCTCAGATCAGGGCGATCGGCTCGAGCAGGAACACCGGGATCTGACGTTCGGTGCGGGAGACATACAGGTCGAAGTTCGGCCACACGTCGACCATCCTGGCCCACGCCTCACCGCGTTCCTCGCCGTCGAGCTCACGCCACGTGACCGTCTCGTACTGCCCGTGGTGACCGACCTCTGCGGTGTCGGCGGCACGGAGATTGAAAACCCACTGCGGCATGCGCGGGCCGCCGAAGTACGATCCCGCGATCAGCCAGCCCTTCTCCGTCGGTACCGCGAGAAGACGGGTCGATCGCACGACCCCACTGCGTCGTCCGGCAACTCGCAGGGTGATGTTCGGCAACCCACCGATATCCAGCAGCCCGTACTTCTGACCGGTGACCCGCTGTACCGCACTGTCGACGACGACGATCTGTGGCAGCAATCGTGGCATCCAGCTGATCGAACCGATCTTGATCGCCAGCGGAGTGAGGGCGCCCATGACCCAAGTGTGACATCCCGTGGCGTCGGCTTCACTTCGGCGTGCACGCCGACCGCCGTATCCACAGGCCGCGAATCCTGTGGATGGCAGAACTCACATCCACGCGATCGAGGGAATCATCGCGGCATGACATACGACAACTCTCCGAGACCGGATATCGGTACCGCCCACGACCCCATCCACTCGGCCGCCGACCTGCACCGCCGATGGCGCCTGCTGATGGAGCCACTCGGGTTCTCCGAGATCCTCCTGTGGTTCACCTTCATCGATGCCGACCACCTGCAGACCCCGGCGCTCAACCAACTTCCGATTCCCGCACGCCCTGATCGATCCATCTCGGACGTCCTGATGAGCCGTCTCGGCGAGGCCGTCGCACAGCTCCCCGATCTGTCCGTCGCCCTGCTGCTGACGCGACCCGGCTACGACGGTGTGACCGACGACGACATCGGTTGGGCTCGGATCCTGACCACGGACGCCCGCCGCCACGGCGTGATCCTGCATCCGATCCACCGCGCGAACGATGTGGAGCTGATCGCACTCACGCTTCCCAGCGACGCGGCCGCCTGACGCGGTTGCACACCGTTGGAATGGGGTGGGTGCCCAGGTAGCTTGGCCCATGAGCGCCGGCGACAACGTGCCGGCGGCAGGCGACGGGAGATCAGACGGTCATGGCGCAACGCATCCTGCTCGACGGCGGCCAGACCGGGACGCGGGTACGTATCGTCGGTCCGTCGTCGAGCAGCGACCACCAAGCCGGACCCATCCGCACCGATCGTCCGGTGGTCCCGCAGATCGCCCGCGCCGCAAGCGAAGTCCTCGCCGAAGCGGGCAGCACGGTCGATGAACTCGCGGCAGGCGTCTCGGGTCTCACCCCGGATGCGACCCGCCCGGCGGAGCTTCGGGAAGCCGTTGCCCATCTGGGTATCCGTTCGGTCGCGCTGACCCACGACTCGGTGTCGGCGTATCTCGCGGCCAATCGCCTCGCGTTCGGTGCCGTCGCGGCGGTCGGTACGGGGGTCGTCACGCTGGGGGTCGGCACCGCGGGCACTGCGCGGGTGGACGGATGGGGGCATCTGGTCGGCGACGCAGGCAGCGCCTATTGGATCGGGCGGGCAGGCCTCGAGGCCGCCCTGCGGTCGTTCGACGGCCGAGGTCCCGGCACCGGACTCGAGTCGGCGGCGCGCGACCGGTTCGGACCGTTGCCCGAGCTCTACATGGTGTTGCAGGGTGCTCCCGACCGCGTGCGTCGCATCGCCGGATTCGCGAGAGAGGTCGACGATGCGGCGCGTGCGGGCGATCGCGTCGCGAGCGAGATCAACCACCGGGCAGCCACCGAACTCGCCGCGTCGGTGGCCGCCGCCCTGCGACGCAGCGGACACCGGCCCGACGACACCGCCCGGGTCAGCTGGATGGGCGAGGTGCTCACCCACAACGAGCGGATCCGGGAACGATTCGTCGGTGTGCTCGGCACCACGATGCCCGGCGCCATCGTCGAGGGCCCCCGCGGTGAGCCACTCGACGGCGTCGGGCTGTTGCCCGATCTACCGTCCGAACACCCGCTGGCCGACCAGGTTCACCGCGCGTGAGGGTGCGGGTCGTGCCGGCCGATCCGCACGCTCAGGACTCGGTGGCGAGGGAATCGGTGAGCGTGCCGGCCAGCAACTTGGCGAACTCGGCCGGATCGCCGAGTTCGCCGCCCTCTGCGATCACCGCCATGCCGTAGATCAACTTCGCCGTCGCCACGAGGGACGTGTGATCGTCGGAAACCCGGAAGGCGTCGTTCAGACCGGCGATCAGCGGGTGGTCCGCGTTGATCTCCAGCGCACGCTTGGTCTTGGGTAGCTCCTGTCCCGACGCCCGGTAGAGCTTCTCCAGCTGCGGTGACATCGAGAACGTGTCGCCGACCAGGCACGCCGCCGACTCGGTGAGCCGTGACGACAGGCGCGCCTCGTTGACGTCGTCGGTGAGGGTCTCCGCCAGCCAATCAAGCAGGCCGGTGAACTCCTCGGTCCGCTTCTCCTTGTCCGCCTTGGCCTTTTCCGTGTCGGTCTCGTCGTCGGCCGACTCCGAGTCGACACCGTCGAGGTCGACGGCTCCCTTGGCGATCGAGGTGAAGGACTTGCCCTCGAACTCCAGTCCGCTGCTCACCCACATCTCGTCCACCGGATCGGTCAGCAGCAGGACCTCGATGCCCTTCGCACGGAATGCCTCGATGTGGGGTGAGTTCTCTATCTGCTGACGGGTCTCGCCGGTCATGTAGTAGACGGTGTCCTGGCCGCTCCGCATCCGTCCGACGTAGTCGGCCAGGGTGGTGAGGTCGTCGGCGGAGTCGGTCGACTCGAACGACGAGGCCTTGAGCAGGGCATCGCGATTGTCGATGTCGTTGACCAGGCCTTCTTTCCAGACCCGGCCGAAGTTCTGCCAGAACGTGCGGTAGTCGTCCGGCCGCGAGGCTCGCATGTCCCCGACCGTCGAGATGACACGTTTGGTGAGGCGACGTCGGATGGCCCGGATCTGGCGATCCTGTTGCAGGATCTCGCGCGAGACGTTCAGCGACAGATCGGCTGCATCGACGACTCCCTTCACGAAACGCAGGTACTCCGGGATGAGCTCTTCGCAGTCGTCCATGATGAAGACGCGCTTGACGTAGAGCTGGACGCCGGAGGTGCGTTCGCGCATGAACAGATCGAACGGCGCCTGCGTCGGGATGAACAGCAGCGCTTGGTATTCGAAGGTGCCCTCGGCCTTGAGTGTGATCACCTCGAGCGGCTCGTCCCACGCGTGACTGACGTGGCGGTAGAACTCGTGGTACTCGTCCTCGGTCACCTCGTCGGAGGACTTGGCCCACAACGCCTTCTGCGAGTTGATCGTCTCGCTGACGATCTCGGTCGTCGGCTCGGCCCCGGTGCCGTCGTCGGTATCGGTGTCGTCGGTCTCGGGTGCCGGGACCGTCTTCTCGACGTCCATCCGGATGGGCCACGCGATGAAGTCCGAGTAGCGCTTCACCAGCTGACGCAGCTTGGCGGGGTCGGTGTAGTCGTACAGGTGGTCGTCGGTGTCGACCGGCTTGAGGGCGAGCGTCACGGACGTCCCCTGCGGTGCGTCGCTCACCTCGTCGAGCGTGTAGGTGCCGTCACCCGTCGATTCCCATCGGGTGCCCGCCTCGTCGGCGGCATGGCGGGTGACGAGGGTGACCCGATCGGCGACCATGAAGGTCGAGTAGAAGCCGATACCGAACTGTCCGATGAGCTCCTCGGACGCGGCTGCGTCCTTGACCTCCGCGAGTTTACGGCGGAGTTCTGCGGTTCCGGACCGCGCGAGCGTGCCGATCAGACCGACGACGTCGTCGCGGGACATGCCGATGCCGTTGTCGCGAACGGTCAGGGTGCGCGCATCCCGATCGGCGTCCAGTTGGATGTGCAGGTCCGAGGTATCCACCTCGAGGCTCTTGTCCTGAAGCGATTCGAGCCGCACCTTGTCCAGGGCATCGGATGCGTTGGAGATCAGCTCACGCAGGAAGCTGTCCTTGTTCGAGTAGACCGAATGAACCATGAGATCCAGCAACTGCCGGGTCTCGGCCTGGAACTCGCGAACCTCTGTTTGACCACTCACGATAACCTCCGCGTCAGAGTCATTGCCGGAGCCGCATATTACCGATCCGCCGATTGGCTACTCTGAAGTGGGTCGGCCGGTTCACCCGCCGTCCGCACACCGCCGGAAGTTCCGCCACAGGAAGACAGGTGCATGTCTCCTCCTCGTCTGTTGTTCGTGCACGCGCACCCCGACGACGAATCGCTGTGGACCGGCGGCGCCATCGCCCGCCACGTCGCCCGTGGCGGCGAGGCCGATCTGGTCGTGTGCACCTGGGCAGAGGGCACCGAAAGACACGCGGAACTGGTGGAGGCGGCCGGCGCACTCGGACTGCCGAGGCCCCCGATCATGCTCGGGTATGCCGACGATCGTGTACCCGAGTCGGCACCGGAGGCGATGCGCTTCTGCTCGGCGCCCCTCGACGACCCGGTACGCACGCTGGTGGCGCACATCAGGCGCCTGCGCCCGGACGCGATCGTCACCTACGACGCGGTCGGCATCTACGGTCACCCCGACCACGTCCATGCACATCGACTGGCCACCGTCTCGGCCGACGCCGCCGCGTCCGGCGGTTTGTACCGATCGACCGGCGAACCCTGGCAGGTCCGGTCGATGTACTTCGTGACGATCGCCCAGTGGATGGTCGACGACGTGCAACACGACCTGTTCGCAGACCTCCCGCCGCACTATCTGCCGGGGACCCCCGAGGACGATGTCGACCTGGTGCTCGACGTCGCGGAATGGCGCGACCGCAAGGCCGATGCGATCGTCTGTCACCGAACCGAACTCGATCGCAGCCGGACCATGAAGGCACTGATGGGTTTGCCGGCGGCGCGGCGCAGTCGCCTGCTCGGGACCGAGTGCTTCCTCCGTCGCGATCTCGTGCCCGGCGGCGTCGACCTCGGCTGATGGTTCTGATGGTTGCCGAAGCGATCAGGTCGGCTCCGCGACGCGGATCGGCGACCGCAACCCGCTGGCACGCTGGACACGACGTGCCACAGCGGCGGCCAGCACCTCCGGCGAGCCGACGATGCGGACCCGCTGCCGGGCGCGGGTGACGGCTGTGTAGAGCAATTCACGGGTGAGCAGTTCCGAGCCCTCCGGCGGCAGGATCACGGTCACGCCGTCGAACTGGCTGCCCTGACTCCGGTGGATCGTCATCGCATACATCGGGACCGCGTCGGCGAGTTGCGTGGGATGGAGTTCGAAGAGGTGTTCGCCGCGCCGGAACACGACCCGTAATCCATCCCCCTCCGGATCGAGGGTGTCCGATGCGAGGCCCGTGCGGACGACGACACCGCAGTCACCGTTGAACGTCCCGGTCTGCCGATCGTTTGCGGTGACGAGGAGCGGCTGACCGGCATGACGCGACGTCGAGTCGACGGACAGGTTCGGGGGGTGATCCGGGAGTTCCGCCAGCCAGTCGACGACGCGGCGCGACCATCCCTGGACGCCCCAGACGCCCTCCCGGTGGGCGCAGAGAACGCGCTGACCGTCGAGCGCGTCGAGCGCCGCGGAGGCATCGCCCGCCACCGCTGCCGCGCGCAGCGCTGATCCCCAGGTCGCGACATCGGAACGCACATCGTCGAGGTCATCGGCCGACACCAACGTCACATCGGTCACCGTCGGATCGCCGACCAGGTCGAGGACGGAATCGGCATCCCCGCGGTTGATGGCCGCGGCCACCCGGGCGATGCCGCCCCCGAAGCGGTGCCCCCGGCGAAGCGTGACGACACCGCGTTCGACACCATCGCGGTCGGCGACGGTCGACATGACGCCGTCGTCGAGAAGTCCGGACGGGATCGGGGCGGGCGGCGTCGCATCCTCGCCGTCGACGAGGTCGGCGAGGACCGCGCCCGCCTCGACCGACGCGAGTTGATGCGGGTCACCGACCAGGATCACCCGGGCATCTGGCCGTACCGCGTCGAGGAGTTTGCTCATCGCCGTCATGGAGAGCATCGAGGTCTCGTCCACCACGACGACGTCGTGCGGGAGCTTGTTCCCTTGTCCGAACCGAGGTGCTGCACCGGGCCGCCAACCCAGCAGCGAATGCACCGTGACCGCGCGCACCGACCGCGGTGCGGCGTCGTCGGCCGACACCGCCGCCTGCAACTGCGCCGCCGCACGACCCGTCGGAGCGCACAGCCCGATGCGGGCACCGCCTCCGGCGAGGCGATCGAGGACCGCCAGGATCCGGGCCACCGTGTACGTCTTGCCCGTTCCCGGTCCGCCTGCGACGACCAATGTCCAACTCACCGCCGCCATCTGCGCGGCGATGCGCTGCAGATCCGCGTCTCCCGGCCCGGCCGGGCCGAACACGGCGTCGACTGCCGACGCGACGTCGGTGACGTCCACATCGGGCCGCGACGAGCGCCTCTCACCCAACACCGATCGGATCAGCTCTTCCTGACGAAAATACTTGCGCAGGTACAGCAACGGTCCGTCGTCGGAGGTGGCGAGAACCAGCGGCCGCAACGGTCCCGTGGCACCACCGCGGACCAGGACGCTGTCCGCAAGCGCCCGTTCCAGCTCGGCGGAGGACGGCATCACCGCGGAGACCGCCTCGTCGTCGGCGACGAGTTCCGGGATTCGCGCGATGGCCAGGCAGGTCGAGCCCTGTCGCACCGCCCGCACGGCCAGCGCAGCCCCGATCTGTGCGGTCTCGCTCACCTGTCCCCCACTGAGATGCACGAGGCGCCGGGTCACGTGGACATCCGCGGCGTCGAGCAGTCCCGATGTGTTCAGCAATCCCAGGACACCGTCGTGGGCGACGACCGCACGCGGATCGAATTCGGTGCGGGCCGTCCGCGAACCGTCCGCTTCCGGCCCGCCGGATCCGTCGTGGCGGTTCGTGGTCATGATGTCCCCTTCCCGAGCAGATCCGAGAGCTCCTCGACCAGCCCGGACGGGACCTGCCATTCGAAGACGCCGCAGCCGGGCGGGGTATCGGGACCGACCATCCCCCGGACGAAGTGGTACTGCACGGGCCCGAGATGTTCGGTGGCGTCGTACCCTGGCAGTCGCCACCGCAGATATCGATGTAGCGCAACCGAATACAGCAAGGCTTGCAGGGGATAGTTGGCGCTGATCATCTCCGCGGCCATCGACTCGCGGTCGAAATCCTCGGCGGTCAGATCCCCCGGCCGCAGTCGGTTGGTCTTGTAGTCGACCACCACGAATCGGCCGTCCGGGGTCCGCAGCACCGAGTCGATGCTCCCGGTGAGGTAGCCGCGAATGCGTTGAGGTGGCAGCTCACGCAGGCGCGTACCGAAGCCGATGAGCGGATCGTCGTCAGGAAGGTGACGATCCATGAGATCGGCGATCGAGGCCATCGTGACCGCAGCGGGGTCTGTCCCGGTCGTCGACTGCGATCCCGTGGCGAGCGGGAACTCGAAGTCCAGCTCGGCGAGTCGGTTCCCCGGGCGCACCTGCCACAGATCACCGAACCCCAACGGGGTGGTCAGCACCCCCACCAACGCCGTCGACAGGCGGTCGGCGTCGACGTCCACCATCCGACCGTCGATCGCGGTGGCGCAGAGCTCCCGCACGTGCTCGGTGATGTCGGTGGAATCGGTGTCCACGTATTCGAGCACCTCGTGCACGAGGGTGCCGAAGGCCGCGCCGAAGGGCATGCCGTTCATCAGCGACGGCGTACCGCCGATCGCCGCCGTCGTCGGGCCGGCGGTGTCGGCCACCTCCTCGACGGGCTCGTCGACGATCAGTCCGTCCACAGCCTCACTCCCCGTTGCGAGCAGCGGCTGGTGGACATGGTGACCCGCCGCCGCGACGATCGCCGAATACGATGTGCGGCGCCAATTCTGGTCGATGACACGGTCGAACTGTGCGACAGACAATCCGGCCCGCGCGCGGGCGGGTGGCCGCGGCGTGGCCGAGTCGGCACCGTCGCGCCCGGCGACCTCCACACGGATCGGCCCGTCGGCGCTCCCGTACCCGGTGAGCACCCGACCACACGTGTCGTCGTCGGGGACGTCGAAGCTCTCCGGTACGAGTGCGGTTCCCGGCTTCCGGCCGAACAGGAGCCGATGCAGTGCCGAGTTCTTGGTGAAGTACGCAGGTGCCCACCAGATCACCACCTGAGACTGTGCACGGGTGAGCGCCACGTACAGCAGGCGCAATTCTTCGCCTGCGGCCTCGCTCTCGTGTCGCCGCCACCGCGCCTGATATCCGGGCGCCTCCTTGCCACCCACGTCGAGGATGCGGTCGCCGGAATCGTCGTGGTAGGTGAAGGTCGCGCGGTTCGAGTTCCGCGTGCCGTCCCACGCGAACGGCACGTACACGATCGGGAACTGCAATCCCTTGCTGCGATGCACCGTCATGATCTGCACCGCCTCGGTGTCGCGGTCGAGCCGTCGGGTCTGGTCCTCGTGTCGTTGCCACCGGGTGGTGTCCGCGATCCGATCCGCGAGCCATTCGATCAGCGCACTCAATCCGCAGTCGGTCTCCATCACCTCGGTGTTGCACAGGGAGGCCACCTGGACGAGGTCGGTCAGCGCACGTTCGCCGTCCGGGGCGGCTAGGACCCGTTCGGCGACCGCCATACGACTCATCAGTCGTTGCGACATCGCGGCGAATCCGCCCTCGTCGAAGACCCGCCCGAAGGCATGCAGGGTCTCGGCCAATGCTGCGGTGCCGGGGCCGTCGTCGGCGGCGAGGTTCGCAGGCGCTCGACCGATCAGCGGGCTCAGTGCGGCGAGGCGGACGAGGTCGGCCCGGGCCGGTTGCTCGATCGCACGGATCACCGCGAGCCAGTGTCGCGCAGCCGCGGTGTGGAAGACACTGGTCCCCGATCCGATCACCGCGGCGACCCCATGGCCTTGCAGATGTCGCTGCAGGGGCTGGACCGTCTTGTTCAGCGTGACCAGCACCGCGATGTCGCCGGGTTCGACCGGGCGCACGACACCGTTGACCTCGATGGTCGTGCCCGACGCCAGCAGCCCGGCGATGTCCGCGGCGACGTCGGCGATCACCCGGTCTCGCACCACCCCGACCGCCGCGAACCCGCTACGACCGGTGACCGGGAACGCCTTGCGCGGAAAGGCCCGTATACGGACCGGCGGCACTCCGTCGATCCGGCTGCCGGTACGGTCGGCGCTGACCGGGCGCACCACGATCTCGTGGTGTCCGAGTTCGGCTCCGCCATACAGGGTGCCGAGTGCGTCGACGAGGTCACCGTCGGAGCGGCGGTTCACGTCGAGTGCGCGTAGCGCGCCTGCCGATCGGACCGCCTGCAGATAACTCAGGATCTCGGCGCCCCGGAATCCGTAGATCGACTGCTTCGGGTCGCCCACCAGCACCAACGTCCGATGACCATGGAAGCAACGTCGGACGATCTCCCACTGTTGCGGGTCCGTGTCCTGGAACTCGTCGACCAGCACGGCGTCGAAGACCGCTCGAATCCGTTCGCAGGCGGCCGGTCCCACCACCGGATCCGTGACGATCCGGAACAGGATCATCTGGAGGTCGTCGTAGGTCCGTAGACGTGACAGCCGCTTGCGATCTTCGATGATCTGCCGGACCCGGGCCGCGAACCGCACGCGCCGGGCCGCGACCGTCGCGTCGTCTCCGGTCGTGGCGCCGAGGTGATCGGCCGTCGGGGCGAGCGTCGCCGCCGGCTGGCGAACCGCATCCCGTGCGATCGATGTCGCATCGGCCAGCGAGATCTCCGGGCGGTCGGCCCCCGCATATCCGCGGATATAGGTGTCGAGGGCGGCTTCGTCCACGAGATCGTCGACGTCCTCGACGATCTCATGGACGAGTTCGCGCTCGCCGAGGAAACCCAGGGCGTCGAGCATGCGGTTGCAGAAGGTGTGGGTGGTCGCGATGGTGGAGGCGTCGAAGTCCGACAGCGCCCGGACAAGACGCTCGCGACGTGTCGCCACCTCGTCGTCGGCGCCACTCCCCAGGTGCCGGACAAGTGGATCGCCATCGGTGCGGCACCGGTCCGGATCACCCAGCGCCAGTACGAGTTCGGACACCCGGTCACGCATGCGCTCACGCAGCTCCGCGGTTGCCGCCCGGCTGAAGGTGACGAGCAGCAACTTGTCGATCGGGACTCCCTCCGCGATGAATCGCGCACCGAGTCCGACGATCGCGTAGGTCTTCCCGGTCCCGGCGCTCGCTTCCAGGACCGTGGTACCGGTCGGCAACTCCCCGGTCACGTCGAATGCTGTCGGTGCGTCGGTCATGTCATCGTCTCGTGGTCCATGAGGGGCTCCCACACCAGTCGGGCTAGTCCGGCGAACACCGGATCTCCCGCCTCACCCGGAAGCTCGAGACCGCAGAACCGCCGATCGTCGGTGATGGCCTCCTCGGTCAGCACGTCGAAGCCGACGGCACCGGTGACGTCGCCTGTATATGCCAGCCGCAGATAGCGGTCACGTCCGGCACCGAAATCGCCCTCGAACGCCTTGCGGGCGGCCGGCAATGCGCGGTCGACGCGTCCGGTGCGACGGTGATGGTCGACGAAGTCAGCGCCCGGATCCAGCGGCAACGGCAGTACGCGACGGAGTCCCGCGTCACGCAGCGCGATCAGATCGATGAGGATGGCGAGCGGATCGTCGGGGACGGCGAACAACGACCGGGCCACACCACCGGAGCGGCCGGTCCGACGTGCCACCACCACCGCCGCACGTATCGGCGAGACGGACTCGTCTCCCTGCGCCGCGGCAGCGAGGGCGAGGAGCCGCACCCAGGCGCCGAGTCGTTGCTTGGCGCGGAGTTTCGAATAGGTCGCGGTGACGGTGGTGCCGGCGAAGATGTCGCCGACGGTGCCGTGCAGGCGACGACCGTCGGGCAGGGGCACCACCACATCGGTTGTCTGCGACGCGCCTGATCTCGCCGCCGACGCCGCCGCGAACACGGCTTCGACATCCGCGGAGATGACCTGCAGCTCCCGCGTCCCGAATGCGAACGGCGGCAGCGTACCCCGCCGGAGCTCCGCGGCCTGGCATTCTGCGAGATCGCTCCCGGCGAGCATCCGGGACAGGAACCGGTCTCCGATCCCCCATCGGTCCAGCGCCCCGAGCTCGACATCGAGTTGGTCGGCGTGCGGACGTTCCTCGTCGGGAACCCGCGCGCCGAGACGCTGGCGGACAAAGCCTTCGACCGGATTGGTCAGGAAGGACACCAGTGCGTCGAGAGCGACGTCCTCGGGCTCCTCCGGCGGCACAGCGACCTCCGAGATCAGCGGGGGGCGCACCGGCTCCGCGCCCAGCGCACGCGCACCGCCGAGGAGCGCCCGGTCGTAGGAGAACGGCCCCTCCACACCGGCAATCGCACCCGGCACGAAATTGCGTTCGTCGAATCCGTGCAACGTGTGCAGGCGGGTACAGGCCGGTCGTTCTCCGTCTGCGGTGATGGTGAGTGCACGGACCGAGTCGATGAGCTCGCTGACCACGACGGCCGGCGGAACACGTTGTCCGGAAACGGGATCCGCACCGGTGTAGAAGAGCAAGAGATTCTCCTGCGCAGCACAGATGGCGTCCAGGAACAGCTGGCGGTCCTCGTCACGCGGATTCCGCTCCCCCACCAGGGGCGACCGGCCCAGGATGTCGTCGCCGTCGGTGCGTCGGGTTCGCGGGAATGCATCGGTATCGACACCGAGCAACACGATCACCCGGTGCGGGACCGACCGCATCGGCACCATCGAGCAGACGGTGAGCTCCCCGGTACGGAAATTGGTGCGCGTCGGCGTGGCGGCCACCAGACCGGACATCAGATCGCGGACGTCACCGAGGCGCAGCGGCGTCGTTGTCGGCCGCAGATCGTCGCTCGGGTCGTCGAAGGCTGCCGTGATCGATCGGATCGCCTGTGCACGTTGCCATTCCTCGTCGAATGCGGTCGCGACGAGGTTGTCGGCGATACCGATCAGGATCTCGGTCCACCGCTCCGGAAGATGGGTGCCGGTCAGATCGCCCAGGCTCGTCGACAGGCGGGTGATGAACTCCGCGAACCGTCCGGCGAGATCGATCTCGGTGCTCTCCACCCCGGCGAGCGGAAGGGCGGTGTCGAGCCACTCGCCGTCGGCCTCCTCGGCGACCGCACCGAGCAGGATGCGGTCCAGCCCGGCCTCGAAGGTCCCTTGACCGAAGCCAGACAGACCGAATCGCGACCGCTGGGTGTCGTCGATCGCCCAGCGGACATTGCTGCCCACGAGCCACTCCCGGATGATCTCGAGATCGTCGTCGGAGAGTGCGAACCGCTGCCGGACAGGTGGCCGGCCGAGCAGATCCAGCACGGCGCCCGCCGAGACGCGCCCGGCCGCGAGCTCGACCACCGCCGCCACCACATCGAGGACGGGATTCGTGTGCCGTAGCCCGCGGTCGGCGAGCCGCACCCGCAGCTCGAAGGCGGGGTGCCCCAGGCCCGGCTGGCCGAAGGCACCGCGGATGATCGGCGCGAAGGCATCGACGTCCGGGCACATGATCAGGACGTCGCGGGGCTGCAGCGTGGCATCGTCGGCGAAGAGGTGGAGCAACCGGTCCCGCATGACCTCGACCTGGCGTTCCGGTCCGTGACAGGAATGGATCTCGACCGAGCTGTCGGCTGGCACGATCGCGTGGTCGAGGCGGTCGTCGCGGATACCGGCCTGGAGTGCGGTCAGGACGGTGTCGGCACCGACGGCACCGACCGGCGGATGGTGCGTGACACGATCGGCCACCGGGGCCACGCGGCGCTGTAGCTCCTGGATGTCTCGCGACAGGCTGGCGAGCAACGGGTGCGCGAGTACCGGCGGCCGATGGTCGGCGCGTCGAGGTCCCGTCGAGGGCGTGGCCACCTCCTCGACCGCCGACCACAGCGCCGGGCCGGGGTGCGGCACGAACAGATGGACGTCGCGATGGACGCCGAGGGCGCCGAGCACCTGCAGGAGGGATTCGGTCACCCGTGTCGGTCCGAACACCGATACCCGTTCCGGGAGGTCGGTCGCATCGGCGCGCTCGCGCAACACGGCACAGACCTCGGCCAGCGCCTCCGACGGATGAGCCTCGCCGACTTCTGCCCGCACCGCCCGCCAGAAATCGGGCTGCCAGGCGAGGTCGGCCGGTATCTCCGCTCCCACGCCGTCGGTGTCGTCACCCGTGGCCCAGGCACCCAGCATCGCCGGACGCTGCCGCCCGTAGGCGTCGAACAGCTGGGCGATCTGTCGGGCCGTCGCGAATCGCCGCCCGCGACGATGCTCGTCGGCCTCGGCGCGGCCGTCCGCGCCGACATGCCGCGCGAGCACCGCGAGACGCGGATCGTCGATCATCTCGTCGAGCACCCGTAGTACCGGCCAGGTCAGGGCTGCCGGACGCCATCGGTCGCCTGCGGTCGACCGCCCACGCCTGCGATCCCCCGCGGTCGTCGTGCCGACCGTCGCCAGCGCGTCGCCGACGGCCCGGTCGGTCAACATCGCCGGCGACGAGAAATCGATGTTGGCCGCCACACCGTCGCTGCCGGTTCCCGAGGTCCCCAGTCGCGTGGCGAGGTGCTGCTGGAGCCAGCGTTCCACGCCCTGCGCAGGTACCGACACGATCTCGGCGGCCATCGGATCCGTCAGCGGAGTCCGCAACAGATCGGCGAGCGCGTCGGCGAGCGCGTCGGTGCGTTCGGCGCGGTGCAGGTGGAACATCGGGTCGCCCTCCAGCCTCCGGACGGGTCTCGGTCAGGAGCGGACGGGCAGCCCGGCTCCGACGACGAGCTGCGATTCGAGGATCGACCGCACCGCGTCGGGGACCGGGGTGGGCCGCCCGGTCGCGGGGTCGACCGACACCATCGTGGTCTCCGCGACACCGCAGGTGGTCCCGGCCGGGTCGACCAGAGTCAGTGACAGCGTGAACGACGTCGTCCCGATGCGGCTCACACACGACCGGACGGTCACCGGGTCGTGGGAGTACTCGAGCACCGCGGTGAACACGATCTCCTGTCGTGCGACCAGTACCGAGAAGTCCTTCGGCCGCTCCGGCAGCCAGGTCGCGAACGACCGCACCCGGCTCTCCTCGAAGATCCGGGCGAACTGCACATTGTTGATGTGATTGTTGATGTCCATGTCGCCGAAGCGCAGCTGGATGGGTACTTCGAGGTATTCGTCGGCCACGATCGCAAACCCTAACGGGTGCCCCCGACGGTGTGGCCGACGGACAGAGGATCCACGCCGCGAACACACCCGTGCTCTGCGCCCATCGCGGCGCGGCAGGACCGTACACTCACCGATGGGCAACGCAGGCAAGGGGGAGATCGTGATCCTGGAGACCGTTCGGTTACGGCTACGTCCGGTCGCGATGCACGATGTCGATGCGCTGGTCGAGCTGGACAGCGATCCGGCGGTGATGCGCTTCGTCAGCGGAGGTATGCCCACACCGCGTGAGGTGATCGAGGACTGGGTCCTGCCCCGCGCCCAGGCCGAGCACCGCGCTCACCGAACCGGGATCTGGACCGCGGTCGACCGGACATCGTCGGCCTTTCAGGGCTGGTTCGCACTCCGCACGCCACGCCACAGCAACCGATCCGAGGTCGAACTGAGCTACCGCCTGCGTCGCGACTCCTGGGGGCGAGGACTGGCGACCGAGGCCGCACACGCACTGGTCACGATGTCGTTCCAGGAGATCGCCGCCGAGCGGGTCTTCGCCAGCACGATGGCGATGAACACCGCGTCGCGGCGTGTCATGGAGAAGGTGGGCATGCGGCTCTCCGCCATCCGGATGTCCGAGGACGGGGTGCTGTTCCCGACGAGTGGCGGCGAGGTCGAGTACGAACTCCTGCGCAGTCACTGGGAAACGCTGACGATGCGCTGGTCAGAGCCCACCCACCGCTCGTGGTCACCGGCGGTGCCCGCGGGGTGGACTCACATCCACGACGGGGTCTCCGACCTCACGGCCTGACGACTGCGCGACGGCGCGACGCGCCCCGGGGTCCTCGTCGCGACCGGACTCCGAAGATTGACTACCGTTGTAGGTGCGCGGCAGCAGCCGACCTCCCAGCGACAGGAGATGTTCTCTGATGAGCAGCCCCACTCCGACCTCGGCGCGACCCCATGTGGTGATCGTCGGCTCCGGCTTCGGCGGACTCTTCGCGGCCCAACGTCTGGCGAAGTCCGATGTCGACGTCACCCTGATCGCCCGGACCACCCATCACCTGTTCCAGCCGATGCTCTACCAGGTGGCGACCGGGATCGTGTCCGAGGGCGAGATCGCGCCGGCGACACGTGTGATCCTGCGTAAGCAGAAGAACAGCAAGGTGCTGCTCGGCGATGTCTTCGACATCAACCTCGAGGCGAAGACGGTGACCTCCCGGCTGTTGGAGCGGATCACGGTGACCCCGTTCGACAGCATCATCATCGCGGCAGGCGCCGACCAGTCATACTTCGGCAACGATCATTTCGCCGAGTACGCGCCGGGTATGAAGACGATCGATCACGCGCTCGAGTTGCGCGGTCGCATCCTGGGCGCATTCGAGCAGGCCGAACTGTCCGACGATCCCGAAGAACGGGCTCGCCTGCTCACCTTCGTCGTCGTCGGTGCCGGTCCCACCGGTGTGGAATTGGCCGGTCAGATCTCCGAGATGAGTGACAAGACCCTGAAGGGCACCTTCCGCAACATCGATCCCACCGAGGCACGGGTGATCCTCCTCGACGCGGCGCCTGCCGTGCTGCCGCCGTTCGGCGAGAAGCTCGGCAAGAAGGCGGCCCGCAGGCTGGAGGGGATGGGCGTCGAGATCCAGCTCAACGCGATGGTCGTCGATGTCGACTACGACGGTCTGGTCGTCAAGGACAAGGACGGCACCACGCGCCGGATCGAATCCCAGTGCAAGGTGTGGTCGGCCGGCGTGCAGGCGAGTCCGCTCGGCAAGCAGCTCGCCGAACAGTCCGGGGTCGAACTCGACCGCGCGGGCCGGGTGAAGGTGCTGCCGGACCTCTCCATCCCCGGATTTCCGTACGTGTTCGTCGTCGGCGACATGATGGCCGTCGATGGCGTGCCCGGCGTAGCACAGGGCGCCATCCAGGGCGGACGATACGCGGCCGACGCCATCACGGCGGGCCTGCGTGGGCAGACGCAGGAACAACGCAAACCGTTCGGCTATTACGACAAGGGCTCGATGGCGACGGTGTCTCGCTTCAGCGCGGTCATGCAGGTGCCCATCCCCGGTACCAAGAAGATGTTCGAGACCGAGGGCTACTTCGCCTGGCTCGGGTGGCTCGCGCTGCACCTCGTCTACCTGGTGGGCTTCCGTAACCGGCTGAACACCCTCATCAACTGGTTCTTCGCATTCAGCACACGGGGCCGGGCGCAGCTCGCGGTGACCGAACAACAGGTCTACGCGCGTACGGCGCTCGGTGCGTTGTCCGAGCTGGAGAAGAAGTCGATACCCGAGGTCGAAGCCGAGTCCGCGGATGTGGCCGCGGCCAAGGACAGCGAATCCGCCACCGATCCCACCGCCGAGGCCAGCTGACACCGACGCTTCCGATGGTCTCCTCAGCGGGCCATCGGAGCGAGGTCGAGGTCGTCGCACAAGGTGCGCGCCCGCGTGGTCGTCGGCGCCAGTGAGGTGGTGAGTGTCGCGCCGTTCACCCCTGGCGGTCGCGCCAATTCGAGCCGTGCCGCATAGGCATCCGACGACACCTCGGACGGGCGCGAGTCCGGGTAGCGGAAGACGCTGCTCGCCGCTCGATGACCGGTCCCACCGAGCGCCAGCCGATGTCGCAGGACCGGCCCGCCCCCGATGTCCACAGACAGCGATCCCTCCCAGCGCGCCCGGACGACGTGCTCGGGCAGTTCGGCGAGACGGCCGAGTTGCGCGTGCTCTGCGATGATCACGGTGGCGTCCGGTTGCGCGACGACGCGGGTCGTCGTCCGGTGATGTGCGCCGCCTGCGACGACGATCGGTTCCGGATCGAGGTAGAGGCGCCCCCCGTCGGCGACCTCGATGGTCCATGCCGAACTCGAATCGACACGGTCGACCGACGGCAGCGCGATGGTCGCCGCGACCGTTCGCAGGTGCAAGACCGCACCGGCCTCGACGCTCACGCGGACTGCGATCGTGTCCCCACCGAGAGGTGTGGCCGCTGTGCTGATGAGGTGCGCCGACTCGGGTCCGGTCCGACGCAGCGCCAGACCACCACTCGCCGCCACCCGGGGTGAGCGACCGCGTCGGGCCACGATCTCGATCTCGGTGTGCACCCGGGGTCAGCCCGCCACGACGATCTCGGCGAGCTGCCTGCGGACCCACGCCAGGACGTCGGTCGCGGCCGGGTCTTCGGTGAGCGAGATCATCGCGGTCGGGCGGCCCTCGCGAACCCGCTCGGCATCGGTCCGCATGACCTCGAGATCCGAACGGACCTGCTCGGCCAAGTCTGTCTTGTTGATCACCAGCAGATCGGAGAAGGTGACGCCCGGGCCGCCCTTGCGGGGTACCTTGTCGCCGCCGGCGACGTCGATCACGAAGATCTGTACGTCGATCAGTCCGGTGGAGAACGTGGCCGTCAGGTTGTCGCCCCCCGACTCGACCAGGATCAGGTCCAACGGCGGGTTTGCCTCGATGAGATCGTCGATCGCGTCGAGGTTGGCGGTGATGTCGTCGCGGATCGCGGTGTGCGGACATCCGCCGGTCTGCACCGCGGTGATCCGTTCGTCGGGCAGGACCGCGTTGCGCCGCAAGAAGTCCGCGTCCTCGGTGGTGTAGATGTCATTCGTCAGTACGGCGACCGACAACTCGTCGCGCAGTTGCCGGCACAACGCGGCGACGAGTGCTGTCTTACCCGAGCCGACCGGTCCGCCCACTCCGATGCGCAGTGCCTCGCCGGGTTCGCGATGACGACGCGGGCGGGCGTGGTCGTGTCCGTGTGGTTCTCCGTCGATCAGATGGGGTGGCATGACTTCCTCTCGGTGGTGGTCGGTCCCGGTGGTGGTCGGTCCCGGTGGTGGTCGGTCTCGGTGTACGGGTCTGGTCCGGGTCTGGTGATCGGTACGGACGTCGCGAAGTCCGGGCGCGGCCCTCACGACATGACCCTCACGACATGAACAGCGGCATCTCGCGTCGCTCGTGACGTTCGGCGAAGACGTCCAGCATCGGGTCGGAGAGGTCGGCGAGTTCGACGGCCGCGGCCGCCGCGACCCGCTCGCATTCGGCGCCGAGATCGGCGATGATCACCGCCACATCGGCCGGGTCGAGCGCCAGGAGTCGCTGTCCGGCGGTCGCCGAGCCGCTCATCGTCGTGTACGCGAGGATCAGCGCGGTGTGGAAACCGGACAGACGAGACACGCGACCGATGGCGCCGCAGATCACCGGGAGATGGGTCTGCGGCACGTGGGCGGCCCAGTCCTCCTCCGGCCACATACGACGTGCCAGCCGCAGCATTCCCCTGCCCTGCGCCAACGAGGCGCGCCGCGCGGCAGCCGACGGCGTCCGGGCATCCGTTTCCTGCTCCGCCGCAACCACATCGAGCGTGCCATCGGTCACCGCGGCAGCAATCGAGGCAGCCACCAGTCCACTGGTCGTGACGCGCAGGCGGAGGAACCGCGCGAGGCTCTCCGCATCGACGACGACCCGGTCGGCAACGGCCTGCTCGACTCCGCCGGAATGCACGTGGCCGCCGACGGGCAACCGGGAATCGGCCAGCGTCAGCATCATCGCGAGCTGGGAACGGGATGCGGGTGACCCGGGAATCATTTCGTCGTCGCCGTTCAGAACAGGAAATATCGCTGTGCCATGGGCAATTCGGTGACCGGTTCGGAATCCCACACCTCGCCGTCGACCCGCACGGTGAACGTGTCCGGTTCCACCGAGATCTCCGGCATCGCCGAGTTGTTCGGCATGTCGGCCTTCCCGATTCGGCGGGTGTCGCGGACCGCGACGAGCCTGCGGTCGAGGCCGAGGGACTCCTCGATCCCGGCGTCGAGCCCGCCTTGCGCGACGAAACTGACCGAGGTGGCCGCGGCGGTCTTGGGCGCCGCCCCGAACATCGGTCGCGGCAGCACCGGCTGCGGGGTCGGGATGCTCGCGTTGGCGTCACCCATCGCCGCCCACGCGATGGCGCCGCCCTTGATCACGAGATCGGGGCTCACGCCGAAGAATGCCGGATTCCAGAGGACGAGGTCGGCCAGCTTCCCGGTCTCCACCGATCCGAGCTCATCGTCGAAACCGTGCGCGATCGCCGGGCAGATCGTGTACTTCGCTATGTACCGCCGGACCCGATTGTTGTCCGCCGCACCGTCTCCCGGCAGCGATCCGCGTTTCGACCTGAGCACGTGGGCGGTCTGCCAGGTGCGGAGCACCACTTCGCCGATACGGCCCATCGCCTGCGAATCCGACCCGATCATCGAGATCGCCCCGAGGTCGTGGAGCAGGTCCTCGGCGGCGATCGTCGACGGCCGGATCCGGCTCTCGGCGAACGCGAGATCCTCGGGGACGGTCGGATTGAGGTGATGGCAGACCATCAACATGTCGAGATGTTCGTCGAGGGTGTTGACGGTGTGGGGCCGGGTCGGATTGGTAGAGCTCGGCAACACGTTCGGATACGCTGCGACCGTGATGATGTCGGGTGCGTGACCGCCGCCCGCACCCTCGGTGTGGTAGGCGTGGATGCTGCGCCCGGCGATCGCACCGATCGTCTGTTCGACGAATCCCGCCTCGTTGAGCGTGTCCGAATGCAGCGCCACCTGCACGCCTGTCTCGTCGGCCACCCGCAGACAGGCGTCGATCGCGGCGGGGGTGCTCCCCCAGTCCTCGTGGAGCTTGAAACCGGAGGCACCCGCACGGATCTGCTCGTGCATGGCATCGGCACTGACGGTGTTGCCCTTGCCCAGCAGGGCGATGTTCATCGGCCAGTGGTCGGTGGCCGCGAGAATCGACTTCAGGTGCCACGCACCCGGTGTCACCGTGGTGGCCTTGCTGCCCTCGGCCGGGCCGGTACCGCCGCCGATCAGGGTCGTGATGCCGTTGCCCAGCGCCTCCTCCATGATCTGCGGACAGATGAAGTGGACGTGGCAGTCGATACCGCCCGCTGTCAGGATCTTTCCGTTACCCGCGATGATCTCGGTGGACGGCCCGATCACGAGGTCCGGGTGGACTCCGTCCATCGTGTCGGGATTGCCGGCCTTTCCCATCGCGGTGATCCGACCATCGCGAATACCCAGGTCGGCCTTGATGATCCCCCAATGGTCGACGATCACGACGCCGGTGATCACGGTGTCCGGTGCGCCCTGCGCGCGGGTGGCCCGGCTCTGGCCCATCGACTCGCGGATCACCTTGCCGCCACCGAAGACGGCCTCGTCGCCTGCCCGTCCCGGCCCACCGGACCGATCCTCGGTGATCTCGATGATCAGGTCGGTGTCCGCCAATCGGATTCGGTCGCCTGCGGTGGGCCCGAAGAGTTGTGCGTAGCGGTCTCGGCCGAGCGTCGCCATCAGTCGTCCCCCTCGTGACGTTCGTCGGCCGTCTCCTGCGGCCCCAGCGGTCCGGGTGCGTCCAGCGAGATGCCGTAGACCTCGCGGGAACCGCCCAGTGGCACCAGTGAGACGGTCATCTCGATCCCCGGTTCGAACCGCACGGCGGTGCCGGCCGGAATGTCGAGGCGGCACCCCCGGGCGGCGACGCGGTCGAAGTCGAGCGCCGGGTTGGCCTGTGGAAAGTGCACGTGACTTCCGACCTGTACGGGCCGGTCGCCGGAGTTGACGACGGTGAGTGTCGTGACGTCGGCACCTTCGTTCATCTCGATGGTGCCGTTCGCGGTGATCACCTCGCCTGGCACAACGGATGACTGCGTCTGCGACATCGTGGTCCTCTCGCGCCGCTAATCGATGGGGTCGTGCACGGTGACCAACTTGGTCCCGTCGGGAAAGGTGGCCTCGACCTGCACGTCGTGGAGCATCTCGGGGATGCCGTCCATCACGTCGGCACGTCCGAGCACCTCCCGTCCCGACGACATCAGTTCGGCGACCGAGCGTCCGTCGCGGGCCCCCTCGAGGACGTGGTCGGTGATGATTGCCACCGCTTCGGGATGATTGAGCTTCAATCCACGGCCCTGCCGTCGACGTGCCAGCTCGGCGGCGTATGAGATGAGCAACCGCTCCTGCTCATGGGGCGACAGACGCAACGGACCCTCTCCTGGCGAGACGAATACGGCCGGGACAGCACACAGTTCGTGCGCCGGCGCCGGGGTAGATGACATCCTGCCACGCCGCGGATCGCACGGCGCGCCGACAGACGATCACCTCGTCAGGACGGCAGCGCGCCGCCACCCGCGCGCAGGGCGGACAACCGTTGCGCCGTGCACGACGGCGCGATCTCGGTGACCTCGTCGGCCGTGAACGCCCCGGCCGCCGCGCCGCGGTACAGGACCGACGCCAACGACAGAGCCGTCGCGGGTTCGTCCACAACGTCGCCGGACCGACGGTCGAAATACGAGTCCAGACGCCGGGCGGCGGTGGGCATCGCAGACCGGAAGAAGCCGATCACGGCCAGCCAACGGGTGACGAGGTGCCCTGGATGCATGTCCCACCCCTGATAGAACCCGCGTTCCACCGACCGCAGCACCAGAGCATGATGGCGCCGCAGCGCCGATTGGATCTGATCGGGGGTGCCCACCGGGATCACCTGGGTCGAACCGTCGCTGATCCACACGCCGGTCTGGGCCGCGGCGGCCTGCATCACCGCCTTGGCATGGTCGGCGACCGGATGTGCCAGCGATTGCTGGGCCGAGACGATGCCGCACGCGGCGCTGTAGTCGTAGGTCCCGTAGTGGAGTCCGGTGAGCCGGGGCATCCCCCGGTGAATCGCCTGGGCCAGGGTTGCCCGACCGTCTGGTCCGAGCACCGCCTGGGGGATCTCGATCTGCAGCTCGAATCTCAGCGTCCCGTCGGCGAGACCGTGAGCACGCTCGAACGCCTCGCACAGCACGGTGACCGCGTCGACCTGCCGAACGTCACGCAGCTTGGGGACCGTGAAGACGAAGCCGTCCGGGACGCCCCCCGCACTGTCCAGCACGAGTTCCAATGTGCGCAGCCCGCGGCCGCGTTCACGATCACCGAGCCCCTTCGCGCGGATACCCGCACTGCGCGGTGCATGCGGTCTCATCTGCGTCCATCGGGCGAGGATCTCGCCGGCGCGTCGTGCATCGGCGTCCTCGACCGCGTCGTCGCGCCACCCGTAGCCGTCCTCGAGATCGATCCGGAGGTCCTCGACGGGGTTGTCCTGCAGACGTTTTCGTGCGAGGTCGGCGACCACCACGTCACCCGAGGCCAACTCGATCACGACGTCGCGCGCAGCCTCGGCGATCTCGCCTGCCCGCTCACCCCACGACGCCGGGGTGTCGAGGTCGGCGTCGGCCGCGCTCACGTAGACGGTGTGCGCCGGTTGTGCCGTCGGACGATCACCGGGATATCGCGCGGCGAGATCGTCGTCGACCGGGCGCAGGATCTCCTCGAGACGCGCCCGCACCTCTGCCGGCAGCCCTCGATCGGTCATGCGCCGGCCGGGATGGCCGGGACCTCGACCCCCTCCGGGAGTTCGATGTTCTGCAGCCGTACCTGCGAGGCCGCGACGAGCCGACCCTGATCGTCGGTCATGGTGACCCGCCACAGCTGCTGGCGACGTCCACGGTGGATCGGCGACGATTCGACGCTGATCGTCCCGGCACTGACCGACTTGATGAAGTCGGTGTTGTTGTTCACTCCCACGGCGGTGCCACCGATGCCGGTGGCCTGCAGCCAGGTGAAGGCGCTGACGCTCGCGACGCTCTCGGCCACTGCGCAGTAGACGCCACCGTGCACGATCCCGAACGGTTGGTGATGCTTGTCGTCGAGCTCGAGAACCGCGACGACGCGATCCCGCCCGACCTCCTGGAGCCGAAGGCCCAGCGAGGTGTCGAACCCGCGGCCGAAGGTGTCCTTGATCAACTGTTCGTTCTCAACGCTCATACCCAAGAGATTGGCACGAGACGCCGGTGCGGGCTCGGGAAGGTCCCGGACGCGAACCCGTCGTAGGACTCCTCGAACAGTGCACCAAACCGACCCGGAGGAACCGATAGGCCCCACGCTGCGTTACAGCGTGGGGCCTATCGCGGCGTGGACCGGGGGTCTCTGCAGCCCTCAGGACACTCACTCGGTCCGCGTGGGATAAATGTAGGATAGCCTTACCAATATTGTCAAGGGGTTGTGCAAAACGAGGGTGACCAGGGATGGAAACACGGGTGACGTCCCATGTGGGCGGACAGGAGAAGCGGAAGTAAAATGAAAAGAATGAACGGACTGGGCGACCTCGAGCGCGCCGTCATGGACACCCTGTGGGCCAGCCCGACCCCCCAGACGGTGCGGCAGGTGCACGAGTCGCTCTCCCGCGACCGCTCGCTGGCGTACACCACGGTGATGACGGTGCTCCAGCGGTTGGCCAAGAAGAATCTGGTCACGCAGATCCGCGACGACCGTGCGCACAAGTACCAGCCCACCCACCCTCGGGAGGATCTGGTGGCGAGCCTCATGGTCGACGCGTTGTCGGAGGCCGAGGCGCCCGGATCGCGTCATGCCGCTCTGGTCTCCTTCGTCGGCCGGGTCGGTGCCGACGAGGCCGCCGCCCTACGACACGCGCTCGATGAACTCGAAGCCGTCCGGGGAGCCGGGGAAACAGGATAGATTCGGCCCAGACGCCAGCAGCGACTTCACACAGCCCACGCAAGGACAGTTCCGATGACTGCGCTCTTCTTCGGCATCCTGACCCTGGTGCTCGTCGGTCCGGCAGCGGAGGCTCTGTCCCGCGCATCCTGGCCGGTCAAGGCACCTCGGGCAGCGATGACGCTGTGGCAGGCCATTGCTCTGGCCGGTGTGCTGTCCGCGTTCAGTTGCGGCCTGGCGATCGCCGCGAATCTGCTGACCCCGGGACCCGACGGCGCCCCGACCACGAACCCGTTCGACGAGATCGACCGGCTCGGACTGCCCTTGTGGCTGACGCTCGTCGGTGTCTTCGCCCTGACCCTGATGGTCGGCGCGCGACTGATGTACACCGTGATCCGGGTCGGTGTGCGCACCCGCGCCCGTCGCTACGCCCATCGCCAGTTGATCGACATCCTGGACCGGTGTGATCGCAGCGACGCGTCGCATCCGCTGTTCGCCAGCGACGTCCGCATGATCGATGTCGAGCAGCCCCTCGCCTACTGCCTACCCGGTCTCCGACAGCGCGTCGTGGTCAGCGAAGGGGTCGTCGCGCGGCTCTCCCGCGACGAACTGACCGCCGTCCTCACCCATGAGCGCGCCCATCTGCGCGCCCGCCACGACCTCGTGCTCGAAGCGTTCATCGCCGTGCACGAGGCCTTCCCCCGCGTCGTCCGGAGCAGTTCGGCACTCGGTGCGGTCGAACTGCTGGTCGAGGCACTCGCCGACGACCAGGCCGTCCGGGCCACCGCTCCCACCACCCTCGGCCGCGCACTCGTCGCCTGCGCGGATGCGGTGGCCCCGCGCGGCGCGATGGCGGTCGGCGGCCCCACCACGCTGGCCAGAATCCGCCGGCTCCGCGATGAACGGCCGACCCGACTGCTCGCACTGTCGGCCTACTCCGCCGCGGCGGCGATCCTGGTGGTCCCGACTCTCGCGGTGGCGATCCCGTGGCTGACCGAACTCAGCCGACTGATCTCGGCCGCGTGAGTCACACCACCCTCCCGCTCGTGGTGCGATCGCGAAGGCAATAGGCTTGAGGCCATGACAACTGCCGCTGAATCCAATCGGCCCGCCAGCTCCGATTCCACCGACTCGGGCAAGGCCCAGATCGGTGTCACCGGTCTTGCCGTCATGGGTTCCAACATCGCCCGCAACTTCGCCAACCACGGCTACACGGTCGCCCTGCACAACCGCAGCATCGCGAAGACCGACGCCCTGATCTCCGAACACGGTTCCGAGGGATCGTTCGTCCGGACCGAGACGATGGAAGAGTTCGTCGCGGCGCTCGAGCGCCCGCGCCGGGTGCTGATCATGGTGAAGGCCGGTGACCCCACCGATGCCGTCATCGAGGAGCTCGCCGGCCTCATGGAACCCGGCGACATCATCATCGACGGTGGCAACTCGCTCTACACCGACACCATCCGCCGCGAGTCGGCGATGTCCGAGCGTGGACTCAACTTCGTCGGCGCCGGGATCTCCGGTGGCGAGGAGGGGGCACTCAACGGCCCGTCGATCATGCCGGGTGGTCCGGTGGAGTCCTACAAGTCGCTCGGCCCGATGCTCGAGTCGATCTCCGCGCAGGTCGACGGCGAGCCGTGCTGCACCCACATCGGCCCGGACGGCAGCGGCCACTTCGTCAAGATGGTCCACAACGGCATCGAATACGCGGACATGCAGCTCATCGGTGAGGCCTACGACCTCATGCGAAAGGCGCTCGACATGCCTGTCTCCGACATCGCCGACGTGTTCCGCGAGTGGAACTCCGGAGACCTCGACAGCTATCTGGTGGAGATCACCGCGGAGGTGCTCTCGCAGACCGACGCGGAGACCGGCAAGCCGCTCGTCGACGTCATCGTCGACGCCGCCGGCCAGAAGGGCACCGGCCGCTGGACCGTCAAATCCGCTCTCGACCTGGGCATCCCGACCACGGGTATCGCCGAGGCCGTGTTCGCGCGTGCACTCTCGAGCGCGACCGACCAACGCAAGCAGGCCCAAGGCCTCGAGCCGGGCACACTGGCCGCGGCGCCGACCGACACGAAGACCTTCATCGACGACATCAACAAGGCGCTCTATGCCTCCAAGGTCGTCGCATACGCGCAGGGCTTCGACCAGATCGCCGCGGGCAGTGCCGAATACGGCTGGAATGTCCACCCGGGTGATCTGGCGACCATCTGGCGCGGCGGTTGCATCATCCGCGCCAAGTTCCTGAACCGGATCCGCGACGCGTACGCCGAGAACCCGGACCTGCCGAGCCTGCTCCTCGCACCGTACTTCCGGAACGCGGTCGAGAACGCGGTGGACAGCTGGCGACGGGTCGTCTCGACGGCCACCCTGATGGGCATCCCGGTGCCCGCGTTCGCGTCCTCGCTGTCGTACTACGACGCGCTGCGTGCCGAGCGGCTGCCTGCGGCCCTGACACAGGGTCTGCGCGACTTCTTCGGCGCACACACCTACCAGCGCATCGACAAGCCGGGCACCTTCCACACACTGTGGAGCGGTGACCGGTCCGAAGTGACCGAATAGAATCGGCCGGGGGCGAGAGGAGTCCGCAACCAACCGTGCGATTTGTCGAGGGCCATCGGCCCACACACGACCTGACCTACGACGACCTGTTCATCGTCCCGAATCGGTCCGACGTCGCTTCGCGATTCGACGTCGACATCTCGACCGTCGACGGCAGTGGTACGACGATCCCGATCGTGGTCGCCAACATGACCGCGGTCGCCGGCAAGCGGATGGCCGAGACCGTGGCCCGACGGGGCGGACTGGTGGTGTTGCCCCAGGATCTGCCGATCCCGGTGGTCGCCGAGTCCATCGCCTACGTCAAATCCCGGCACCTCGTCGCCGACACACCCGTGACGCTGACGGCCGACGACTCGGTGTCCGACGCGCTGGCCCTCATCCCCAAGCGGGCGCACGGAGCGGCGGTCGTCATCGAGGACGGCCGACCCATCGGCGTCGTCACCGAGAAGCGCTGCCGCGACGTCGATCGCTTCGCACGCGTGCGCGAGGTGCTCGATCCCGACATCGTCACACTGCCGGTGGACACCGCGTCCCGTGATGTCTTCGACCGGCTCGACGACCAGCATCTCGGCCTCGCTGTGCTCGTCGACGACGAGGGGCGGCTCGCGGGTGTGCTGTCCCGGGTCGGGGCGCTGCGACACGGCGTGTATCAGCCGAATGTCGATGCCAACGGCCGCCTCCGGATCGCGGCGGCGGTCGGTATCAACGGCGACGTGGTCGGCAAGGCCAAGGCGCTGGCGGCGGCCGGTGCCGACCTGCTCGTGATCGACACCGCCCACGGGCATCAGGAGAAGATGCTCACCGCACTCGAGGCGGTCGCCACGGCGGACCCCGGAGTTCCGATCGCCGCAGGCAATGTCGTGTCGGCCCAAGGCGCCACGGACCTGATCGACGCAGGCGCATCGATCATCAAGGTCGGTGTCGGACCAGGCGCGATGTGTACCACCAGGATGATGACGGGCGTGGGCAGACCCCAGTTCTCGGCAGTCGCCGAGTGTGCCGAGGTCGCCACCCGCCACGGTGCCCACGTCTGGGCCGACGGTGGGGTCCGCCACCCGCGTGACGTCGCGCTGGCGCTGGCCGCCGGAGCGTCCAACGTGATGATCGGGTCATGGTTCGCCGGAACCTACGAGTCGCCGGGCGATCTGCAAGAGGATGCCGTCGGGCCGTACAAGGTCAGTTTCGGGATGGCCTCGAAACGGGCCGTCGCGGCCCGGTCGGCCAAGGACGGCGCCTACGACCGGGCGCGCAAGTCCCTGTTCGAGGAGGGCATCTCGAGCTCCCGGATCCGGCTCGATCCCGAGCGACCAAGTGTCGAGGATCTCATCGACAACATCTGCTCGGGAGTGCGGAGCACCGCGACCTACACCGGTGCCCGGACGCTCGCCGAGCTACACGAGAAGGTGGTGCTCGGGATCCAGTCCGCCGCCGGATTCGCCGAGGGGCGTCCGCTTCCCGGCGGGTGGTGAGGGGTGGAGACAGCCCTCCTCATCGCCGGTCTCGTCGGCTTCGTCGCGCTGACGCTCGGCACCGCACTGTTCGTCGCCGCGGAGTTCTCACTGACCGCGCTCGAACGATCCACCATCTCCGACGACGTCGCCACCAACGGCGACCGCCGATCTCGCCTGGTCCAGCGGGCGCACGCGACCTTGTCGTTCCAACTGTCCGGTGCGCAGCTCGGCATCACCATCACCACGCTGATCACCGGTTACATCGCCGAGCCGGTGTTGGCACGCATCTTCACCCCGGCACTGACCTCGGCGGGCGTGAGCGACTCACTGGCGTCCGGGATCTCGCTGGCGCTCGCACTGATCATCGCCACCTCGCTGTCGATGGTGCTCGGCGAGCTGATCCCGAAGAATCTGGCCATCGCCAAGTCGCTCGCCGTCGCCCGCGCGACGTCTGGTCCGATGACCGTGTTCTCGGCGACCTTCCGCTGGGCGATCAACGGCCTGAACGGCTCGGCGAACTGGATCGTCCGCCGACTGGGCATCGAACCCGCCGAGGAGTTGCGGTCTGCCCGGTCGCCCCAGGAACTCGTGTCGCTGGTACGCAACTCGGCCCGCCAGGGGTCCATCGACGAGGACACCGCGGCGCTCGTCGACCGCTCACTCAAGTTCGGTGAGCTCAGCGCCGAGGACCTGATGACCCCGCGGGTGACGGTCGACTGTCTCGACCGCGACGACAACATCCGCGATCTGGTGATGGCGTCGTCGCGCACGGGTCACTCCCGGTTCCCGGTCGTGATCGACGGCGATCTCGACGACCTCGTGGGCGTCGTCCACATCAAGCAGGCCTTCACCGTCGCGCCCGAACACGCCGGCGACACGACGGTCGCATCCATCGCGCGGCCGGTCCCCCGCGTCCCGACCAGCCTCGACGGCGACGCCCTGATGGAACGAATCCGCGCCGACGGCATGGAGCTGTGCGTGGTGATCGATGAGTACGGCGGGACCGCGGGCATCGTCACCACCGAGGACCTGATCGAGGAGATCCTCGGCGATGTGACCGACGAGCACGACCACGAACGCGCCGATGTCGCGGTCGACGGCGACGGATTCCTGTGCTCCGGATTGCTCCGCATCGACGAACTGACCGACGCCACCGGCTATCGGGCTCCGGAGGGGTCCTACGACACACTCGGCGGCCTGGTGATGTTCTGCCTCGGACGGATACCCGAGGTCGGCGACGCCGTCGAGCTGCCGACCCGATCGATCGGCGGAGACGACGACGAGGACGACGAGGACGAGCCCCTGCCGGGTACCGAGATCACCTGGCGTGCGACCGTGACGCAGATGGACGGTCGCCGAATCGATGTGGTCTCGTTACGCCCCGTCCGCGACGACATCCGGCACGGCGACATCCAGCACGACATCCAACACGACGACGTGCGACTCGACGACATCCCACCCGACAGCACCCCCTCCGACGACACGCCCCTCGGTCGCAGCGGAATAGATCGGGGCACGGAGTGAACGACGTCTGGGCCGTCCTCCTCACGATCGTGCTGCTCGGCGGCAACGCATTCTTCGTCGGTGCCGAGTTCTCGCTCATCTCCGCGCGCCGCGACCGCCTCGAAGCGCTCGAGGAAAGTGGCAAGAAGCGTGCCCGGACGGTGATCAGGGCAGGCGAACGTCTGTCACTGATGCTGGCCGGTGCACAGCTGGGCATCACCATCTGCTCGATCCTGCTCGGTCGCGTCGGCGAGCCCGCGGTCGCGCATCTGATCGAGAAACCCTTGCATCTGGCACATGTGCCGGAAGCCCTGCTGCACCCGATCTCGTTCGCCGTCGCCCTGTCGCTCGTGGTGGTCCTGCACATCCTCATCGGCGAGATGGTGCCCAAGAACATCGCGCTGGCCGGCCCCGAGCGCTCCGCCATGCTCCTGGTGCCCGCACATCTCGCGTTCATCCGCATGGCGCGCCCCCTGATCGCCTTCTACAACTGGCTGGCGAACTCGTCGCTGCGCCTGATGCGTGTACAACCCAAGGACGAGCTCGACTCGGCGGTCTCCGCCGGCGAACTCGCGCAGATGCTCGGTGAGTCGAAGCAGGAAGGTCTCATCGACGCCGAAGAACACGAGCGACTGACCCGCGCACTGCAGTCGGTGGGCCGCACCGTGAGCGAGGTGATGATCTCCCTGGAACAGATGCACAGCGTCGGCGTGGAGGTCGATTCCGAGACCGGCGGCACCGGGCCGACACTCGGGGCGGTCGAGCACGCGGTCAGCGACACCGGGTTCTCGCGCTTTCCGGTGCGCGGTCCCGACGGGACGTTCACCGGATATCTCCACCTCAAAGACGTGCTGGACGAGATCCTCGACGAGCGGATCGGTCCGGACACCATCATCGGCATCGACAAGATCCGTCCGCTACCGGTGATCGCATCGACCACCCCGCTCGACGAGGCGACCGCGGCATTGCGGCGCACGAGCGCCCACATCGGTGCGGTGGTCGACGACTCCGGACGGACGGTCGGCATCGTCGCGCTCGCCGACCTCGTCGAGGAGTTCGTCGGCAATGTCCGTGACGAGACCCACCGGGTGTGAACCGATGACATCGACGGAGATGCGTCGCGCCACGAGCCGACATCTGACCTCGACACAATGGCGCGCTCGGCGCGACGATCACCGTGCCCGCGTCGACGACCTGATCGGGCCGTACCTGCGAGCCCGCAAGAACGGCGCGAAGCATCCCGTCATCGACTTCCTGTTCACCTTCTACTCGTCTCGTCCCGCACACGTGAGGAGATGGCATCCGGGCTTCGGCGTCCACCTCGAGGACGGCGACGAACTCCTCGGTCTGCGCGGCTACCATCGCGTCGGCGACGCGGTGACGGTGGATCCCGGATACCTCCGCGACCGCGTAGGTGCCGTCGGTGCCACGGCCGCACTCCTGCACGCGACCGCGTCACGCCCCGCGCGCCTCGGGTGCTTCGGCCTGCACGAGTGGGCGATGGTCTACCGGAGCGCCGAGAAGCGCCACGACGTCCCGCTGCGTCTCGGACGGGCCGGGACCGATGCCGTCGTCGAGGAGATGCCACTGCGCTGTACGCATTTCGATGCGTTCCGGTTCTTCACGCCGGAGGCACGGCCGCGAAACGAGGCCGAGCTGACCCGGGACCGGCAGGTGCACGACGAGCAGCCCGGATGTCTGCACACGACGATGGACCTCTATCGGGCGTGCTTCACACTCGCGCCGCTGATCGACTCCGACCTCACCCTCGCCTGCTTCCGATCCGCCCTGCGCGCACGGGAGCTCGACATGCGGGCTAGCCCCTACGACCTCAGGGCGCTGGGTTACGAGCCGGTGCCCGTCGAGACCGCGGCAGGACGCGCGCAGTATGTGCGCGAACAGTCCGCCATCGCCGAGGACGGCAGGGAGTTGCGGGCGGCACTGTCACAACGCCTGAGCGATCTACTCGCACTTTCGAACCGACTGTGAGCTCCGTCAACTGACCTTCTCGCCCGTCTCGGACCTGCCCGGATACCCGGTGTCGGGGCAGATTACCGACGAGTAGCATGAACGTGTCGATTCACCGCTGGAGAAAGGCTGTCATGTCTGACCGGATCAACGTCAACGGGCTGCAGGTCGCTTCCGTCCTGTACGACTTCATCAACAACGAGGCGTTGCCCGGCACCGGTGTAGACCCCGACACCTTCTGGACGGGTGCGGCCTCGGTGATCACCGACCTGGCGCCCCGCAACCGTGAACTGCTGTCCGTGCGCGACGATCTGCAGGCGAAGATCGACCAGTGGCATCGCGACCATCCCGCGACCGCCGGCGATCTGGACTTCGACACCTACAAGGCGTTCCTCACCGAGATCGGCTACCTGGTCGATCCGCCCGCCGACTTCCAGATCGGGACCGAGAACGTCGACCGTGAGATCGCCGAGACGGCGGGACCGCAGCTGGTGGTCCCGATCCTCAACGCGCGCTTCGCACTCAACGCCTCCAACGCCCGATGGGGCTCGCTCTACGACGCCCTGTACGGCACCGACGCCATCCCCGAGACCGGCGGCGCCGAGAAGGGCTCCTCCTACAACAAGGTGCGCGGCGACAAGGTCATCGCGTACGCGAAGGACTTCCTGGACAAGGCCGTCCCGCTCGAGCAGTGCAGCTACACCGACGTGACCGCGTTCGCGGTGGTCGACTCCGCCGTCCAGGTCACGCTTGCCGACGGCACGACCTCCACCCTCGCCGATCCGTCGGCGTTCACGGGCTACCGCGGCGAGGCCGCCGCCCCGACGTCGATCCTGTTGCGCAACAACGGCCTCTACCTCGACATCGAGATCGATCCGTCGTCGCCGATCGGCTCGACGGATCCGGCCGGGGTGAAGGACGTCGTCGTGGAGTCGGCGATCACCACCATCATGGACTTCGAGGATTCGGTCGCCGCGGTCGACGCCGACGACAAGGTGCTCGGCTACCGGAACTGGCTGGGTCTCAACAAGGGTGACCTCAGCGAGGAGGTCGCCAAGGGCGGCAAGACCTTCACCCGCGTCCTCAACGGTAACCGCGAGTACACCGCACCCGACGGTTCCGGTTTCGACCTGCATGGACGTTCCCTGCTGTTCGTGCGCAACGTCGGGCACCTGATGACCAACAGTGCGATTCTCGACGCCGACGGCAACGAGGTCCCCGAGGGGATCCTCGACGGACTCTTCACGTCGTTGATCGGCATCCACGGCATGTCCCCGCAGGGACAGCAGAACTCCCGGACCGGGTCGATCTACATCGTGAAGCCCAAGATGCACGGACCCGACGAGGTCGCGTTCACCGTCGAACTCTTCGATCGGGTGGAGAAGGTTCTCGGCCTGCCGGAGAACACCCTCAAGGTCGGCATCATGGACGAGGAGCGACGCACCACCGTCAATCTCAAGGCGTGCATCAAGGCCGCCGAGGATCGCGTGGTGTTCATCAACACCGGCTTCCTCGACCGCACCGGCGACGAGATCCACACCTCCATGGAAGCCGGCGCGATGATCCGCAAGGGCGACATGAAGCAGCAGAAGTGGATCAAGGCGTATGAGGACTTCAACGTCGACACCGGACTGCACGCCGGGCTGCAGCACAAGGCGCAGATCGGCAAGGGCATGTGGGCGATGCCGGACCTGATGCACGACATGCTCGAGCAGAAGATCGGTCACCCGAAGGCAGGCGCCACCACCGCATGGGTGCCGTCGCCCACCGCTGCGACCCTGCATGCGCTGCACTACCACCTCGTCGACGTCTTCGAGCGCCAGGACGAGATCGCCAAGCGTGATCCGGCATCGGTCGACGACATCCTCACGATCCCGCTCGCGCCGAAGACCGACTGGTCGGCCGAGGAGAAGAAGGAAGAGCTCGACAACAACTGCCAGTCCATCCTCGGCTATGTGGTCCGCTGGGTCGACCAGGGCGTCGGCTGCTCCAAGGTGCCTGACATCCACGACATCGCGCTGATGGAAGACCGTGCCACCCTGCGGATCTCCAGCCAGCTGCTGGCCAACTGGCTCCATCACGGCATCGTGACCGAATCCGACATCGTGGCATCGCTCGAACGGATGGCCCCGGTGGTCGACCGACAGAACGCAGGCGACGCCACATATCGCCCGATGGCACCCGATTTCGACTCCAACATCGCCTTCCAGGCGGCCAAGGAGCTTATCCTCGAAGGTGCGAAGCAACCGAGCGGCTACACCGAGCCGATCCTGCATCGCAAGCGGCGCGAGTTCAAGGCCGCCAACGCCTGACGGGCGGGCTCCCGAGCATTCGCACAGCCCCCGCCATGGTGCCGGCACCGCGATCTCCGCTATCGTCGTCCGTTGTCACCCCGGTCAAACGGGACCGGGGTGGACGTCGGCCCGATGAGCGGAAGGCAGGGGGGCTTGGCACACCATCGAAGTACTGACGGTCGCGCGGGGGTACGCGGTCGCGGTGTCAGTCGTGGCCTCGTCGGTTCCCTGTTGTCGATCATCCTGGTCGCCGCCCTGGTGCTGCTCTGGGCGCAACTCGGCGACCGGATAGACCGCCAAGGTGATCAGGCCGCGGCGAACTGCGTCGAGGGTACGACCAAGGTCCCGGTGATCGCCGATCCCGACATCGCCGGCCCGCTGAAGACACTCGCGCAGGACTACGCCAAGACCCGACCGGTGGTGCGAGATCACTGCGTGACCATCGAGGTCCGACCGGCCGATGCCAAGGTCACCCTCGACGGACTGGCAGGCACGTGGGATTCCGCGGCGCTCGGCGCCTATCCGGCTGCCTGGGTTCCGCAGTCATCGATCTGGACGGCGGACCTGTCCACGGCCAAGCCCGATGCGATCGACGGCAAACCCACGTCGTTGGTGTCGTCTCCGGTCGTGCTCGCCACCGCACCCCAGCTGGCCAAGGCCCTCGACGGCAAACTCGACTGGCAGCAATTGCCCACCCTGCAGAAACGCAGCAGCAGCCTCGGCGACTACGGCCTGGGCAGCTGGGGGTCGATCCGTCTCGCGATGCCCACCGGTGCGCAGTCCGACGCCACCGCGCTGTCGGCCCAGGCGGTCGCGATGCAGGTGACCCGGACCACGGGTGCGCTCACCGAGCAGGACGCGAGCTCACCTCGCGTGGCCTCGAGTGTCGACGCGATGCTGACGGGTGCCCCGCAGTCGCCGGACGGGTCGGCGGCCGGTGCCGCGCGCTCGATCGCCGACGCCGACGACCCGGCGACCTCTCCGATCCACGCGGTGCCGATCACGGAACAGTCGCTGTTCCAGCTGACCCGCTCGGACACCTCGGCACGGCTCTCCGAAGTGGTGCCGGACGGACCGACCCCGATCGCCGACTATCCGATCGTCCGGATGGCGGGTTCACAGGTCTCACCCGAGCAGACCGATGCGGTGTCCGAGTTCTTCGACTTCGTCAGCAAGCCGGACCAGCTCGGCAAACTCACCGCACTCGGATTCCGCGGCGACGCCCCGATGCCCGAGCCGAACGCAACGGTGACGTTCCCGATCACCGACAACCCGATGCCGAACCCCGAGGACGCCGCGACGGTCACCATCAATCGCCTCGTCTATGGGCCCGACAGCGGCCCCAAGCCCGGCGGTAGCTGACCCGCAGTTCTCAGGCCGCCGGGGGCGCCTCTCAGCTGCTGAACGCCTCGATCGGTGGGCAACTGCACACCAGATTCCGGTCACCGAAGGCGTTGTCGATCCGTCGCACCGCAGGCCACACCTTGGCCCGTCCGCCTGCCGACGGAAGTACCAGCGGATACACCGCGAGTTCTCGCGAATACGGATGATCCCAGTCCCCGACCAGCGCCTCGGCGGTGTGCGGAGCTCCCCGCAACGGGTTGTCGTCGACGGACCATTCGCCCGAGCCGACCCGGTCGATCTCGGTGCGAATGGCGATCATCGCCTCACAGAACGCATCGAGTTCGTCGAGATTCTCACTCTCAGTCGGCTCGACCATCAGTGTCCCGGCGACCGGGAAACTCATCGTCGGAGCGTGGAAGCCGTAGTCGGCCAGGCGTTTTGCCACGTCGTCGACGGTCACTCCGGTCGCCTTGGTCAGCTGGCGCAGATCCAGGATGCACTCGTGCGCGACGAACCCCTCGCCGTCGGTTCGCGCTGATTCGCTGCCGCGGCCCGTGTAGAGCACCGGAAAGTGGCCGCGCAGCCGGCGCGCGATGTAGTTGGCCGACGCGATCGCCGTCAGGGTGGCGCGGCGCAGACCGTCCGCCCCCATCATGGCGATGTAGGCGTAGGTGATCGGCAGGATCGACGCAGAACCGTAGGGGGCGGCCGAGATCGTGCCCTCCGACGGCAGTTCGTCGGCAAGGGGATGACCTGGCAGGAACGGCGCGAGATGCGCGCGCACGGCAACCGGCCCGACCCCTGGTCCTCCTCCCCCGTGCGGGATGCAGAACGTCTTGTGCAGGTTCAGGTGGCTGACGTCACCGCCGAACCGGCCCGGCCGGGCCACTCCGACAAGCGCGTTGAGGTTGGCGCCGTCGACATAGACCTGGCCACCTGCGTCATGCACAGCCGCGCAGATCTCCTCGATGTCGTGCTCGAAAACACCATGGGTGGACGGATACGTGATCATGATGGCCGCCAGCGCGTCCCGATGCTTCTCGATCTTGACGCGCAGGTCGTCGACGTCGACGTCGCCGTTCTCGCGGCATCCGACGACCACCACTCGCATCCCCGCCATCACCGCAGATGCGGCGTTGGTGCCGTGGGCGCTCGACGGGATCAGGCAGACGTCGCGGTCCGCCTCGTCCCGGCTGCGGTGGTACCGACGAATCGCCAGGAGGCCTGCGTACTCGCCCTGGGAGCCGGCGTTCGGCTGCAGGCTGACCCGGTCGTAGCCGGTGATCGTGACCAGCCAGTCCTCCAGCGTCGTGATGAGTTCACGGATCCCGGTGGTGTCGGAGGCCGGCGCAAACGGATGTAGGCGTGCGAACCCGGGCCAGGTGACCGGTTCCATCTCCGCGGTCGCATTGAGCTTCATCGTGCACGACCCGAGCGGGATCATGCTCCGGTCGAGCGCGATGTCCTTGTCGGACAGCGCACGCAGGTACCTCAACATCGACGTCTCGGTGCGGTAGCGGTTGAACGCCGGGTGCGTGAGGAAGTCGCTCTGCCGTGTCTCGATCGGCTGCGCGAACGAATGGCGCCGAACCCCTTCGGCACTGAACGCACGCAGCACAGCGGCCAGGTCGGCGTCGGTGGTCGTCTCGTCGCAGGCGATGCCCACCGAGTCCGCGTCGATCCGCCGCAGGTTGATGTCGCCGTCGCGTTTGGCGTTCGCGACGATCGCGTCGGCCTGGCCGGGTGCGCGCACCACGATGGTGTCGAAGAACGAGGAGTGCGCGATCGAGAAGCCGGCGACCGTCAGGCTGTCGGCCAGGAAAACCGCGCCGTCGTGTACCCGCCGGGCGATCGCGCGCAGACCGTCCGCGCCGTGGTAGGAGGCGTACATGGCGGCCATCACGGCGAGCAGCACCTGAGCTGTGCAGATGTTGCTGGTGGCCTTCTCCCGTCGGATGTGCTGTTCACGCGTCTGCAGTGACAGCCGATAGGCGAGGTTGCCGTCGGCGTCCTTGGAGACGCCGACGAGCCGTCCCGGCAACTGTCGCGCGTGGGCGGAGTGCACCGCCAGGTAGCCGGCGTGCGGACCACCGAATCCCATCGGCACGCCGAAGCGCTGAGTGGTGCCGAAGCACACGTCGGCCCCCTGTTCGCCCGGAGGCGTGATCAGCGTCAGCGCCAGCAGATCGGCCCCGACCGAGACCAACGCGCCGCGATCGTGCGCGGCCGCGATGATCGGCGCGACGTCGAGGATCCGGCCGGATGCGCCCGGAACCTGGAGCACAACGCCGAAGAAGTCGCCGTCGGGCAGGCCGCATCCGGGCAATGACGGATGCAACGACGCCTCGATCAGTTCGATCCCGAGCGGCTCGGCCCGTGTGTCGAGCAGAGCGCGCGTCTGCGGGAACAGATCGGCGTCGACCACGAGGCGCGGTGAGCGGGACTTGCCCGAACGACGCATCAGGGTCATCGCCTCGGCGGCGGCGGTCGCCTCGTCGAGCATCGACGCGTTGGCGACCTCCATCGCGGTGAGGTCGGCGACCATGGTCTGGAAGTTCAGCAGGGCCTCGAGTCGTCCCTGGCTGATCTCCGGCTGATACGGCGTGTAGGCGGTGTACCAGGCCGGGTTCTCCAGCACGTTCCGCAGGATGACCGGCGGGGTGAAGGTGTCGTGGTAGCCGAGCCCGATCATCGATCGGGCGACCACGTTGCGCGACGCGAGTTCGGCGAGGCGGTCGTGCACATCGTGTTCACCGATGGCGGGCGGCAGTGCGTGCAGACCGTTGGCACCCGGGTCGTCGGCGATCACGGACGGGACGACCCGCTCGGCGAGTTCGTCGAGTGAGGAGACCCCGATCTCGGCGAGGATGCGGTCGGTCTCGGCGGGATCGGGACCGACATGGCGGTCGATGAAGGTCACCGGATCGGACGCGGAAGTGGCGGGCATGACAGGTCAACCTCTCGGCGGTCTGCGGCCCTCCCCCTCTGTCATATCCGGGGATCCGCAGCACGGATGCCAGACGCCTGAGAGATTCGGTCGTTCCGGGACACCGGAGCGGCCTTTCACCGTGGGCGGGCCCGGGTCTCCCCGGGTCACTTTCCAGAGACGCCGTCAACACCACGGTCCTGGGTGCCTGAGAGTTTGACGAGGAGGTGTTGCTCCTTCGGCGGCCACCCCAACCCGATCGGTGGCGCTCTCCCGTGACGTAGCGACGCCCACCCAGTATACGGGTGGGCGAATGCTCTGCAGCTCAACCCCGGCGGCTGCTCTGCAGTTCAACCCCGCAATGGGGCTGCCGGGGCTGTCGGCAGGTCAGCCGGTGCGGCGGGTCCGGTTCTTACGACGCGCCGCCAATTCGTCCTCCGGGGCGGTCTCGGTCACACCGCCGTCGGCCCGTTCACCCGGGAAATCGGCGATGGTGCCGGTCAATTCGCGCATCGCTCCGCTCACCGCGATCCCGAAGACACCCTGACCGCCCTGAAGCAGATCGACGACCTCCTCGGCAGAGGTGCACTCGTAGACGGTCGTCCCGTCGGAGAAGAGGGTGATCCGGGCGAGATCCTCGACGCCACGCTTGCGGAGATGATCGACGGCGACACGGATGTTCTGCAGTGAGATCCCGGTGTCGAGGAGACGCTTGACGATCTTCAGGACCAGGATGTCCTTGAACGAGTACAGACGCTGACTACCCGAACCGGCGGCCCCCCGGATCGACGGAACAACCAGCGAGGTGCGGGCCCAGTAGTCGAGTTGCCGATAGGTGATGCCGGCGATCTGGCACGCACTCGGCACCCGGTATCCGACCAATTCGTCGGGCACCGTGTCGTTCGGGAAGAGGCCCGGAGCGATGTCTTCCAGACTGCCCTGCGTCGCGGATCGGGTACGGGCGTTCTCGGCGGCACCGTCAGGTGCCGCATCCGTCGGTGACGTCACTCCGTCGTCGAACGGCTTATCGCCCACTGCAGACTCCCTCGCAACGTCTGGACCGACTCGACAGGCTCCGAACCTCGAAGAGCGGCCTCGAGGACTGCTTCAACAGTACGCGCCTGACGGACGATCATCCTCCGTCCCCGCCGAAAACGGGCGACGTGTGAACGGTAGGTCGGGCGGGAGTCGCAAATCAACGCGACGCGCGGTGCAACCTCAACCTCAACTTGAGATCGAGCAAACGGTGACCCCACGGTGTCCGTTCCGTGACCAAATGGGACTCAGGCGCCGCCGCTCGCCTTGAAATCATCCGGTGAGACGTTGTCGAGGAATTCCTTGAATTTCTCGACCTCGTCCTCTTTCCCATCGCCCGGTTCGCCCTCGGTGCCGTCCTCGTCCGGAATCAGCAACCCGGCCTCGGTCAGCACATCCTCCTCGGCGACGATCGGCACTCCGGCCCGCATCGCCACGGCGATGGAATCCGACGGACGCGCCGACACCCTCAGGTCGTCCGCGAAGACCATCTCCGCGTAGAACGTGCCCTCCTGCATGTCGACGATCCGAACCTCTTTCAGGGTTCGCCCGAATTCGGTGATCAGGTTGACGATCAGATCGTGCGTGAGCGGCCTCGGCGGTTCGATGCCCTTCTGCTGCAAGGCAATCGACGCCGCTTCACTCTGCCCGATCCAGATCGGTAGGTAGCGTTCGCCTTCGACCTCGCGCAGCAGCAGTACCGGCTGGCTCTGTGGCGGCTCGACCCGAATGCCCACGACTCGCATTTCGCCCATCTAGCACCCGCTTCCTCGTGATCGCCAGGACACTACTCGACAGCCCCGTTAACCACGTCCCGGCGCCGTATCGATGTCAACGACGCTACACCGCGTCACGCGGCCGCGACGTGAGTCGCGGACCCATCAGTCCAGTACGCCCCGGACCGCAGCCTTGACCAACTGGGTGTGCAGGGTCACCGACAGCGCCGCGATCTCCCGGGCCAACTCCTCGGCCCGGTCCCGGGCACCCGTGCCCTTGCCCTTGGCGATGGGATTCGCGATCTGCGCAACCAATCCGGCCTCACGATCCGCGGACACCTTGAAGGCGCGGAGGTGACGCGTCTCCACGCCGTAGTTCGCCAACGCGGCGGCGGCCTCCACCAGACGGACCGCATCCTCGTCGAAGAATCCCGCAGGCCCCGGTGTCAGCAGCCCGTTGCGGAGCAACTCCGTCACGAACGCCGAGTCGACCCCGGTTCGCTCGATCAGCGTCTCCCGCGATACCCGACCGCCGCGCGAACCGAAATCCGTGGCCGGGGCGACCGCGTTGCGGGCAGCGGACAACAACCGGGTGCCCCCGGCGCCTGCGCCTCCCTCACCGCGATCGATCGCCTCGAGTTGCTCCTTGATCACCTTGAGCGGCAGATAGCGGTCACGCTGGGCGGTCAGGACGAACCGCAGCCGCTCACAGTCGTTCGTACTGAACCTGCGATAGCCCGACGGCGCGCGTTCGGGCGTGATCAACCCCTCGGACTCCAGGAACCGGATCTTCGAGATCGTCACGTCCGGGAAGTCCTCACGCAGCAGCGCCAGGACAGAGCCGATCGACATCGACCCTTCTCCGTGCTGACCCGCCGACGATGCGGTCACGAGGTCAGGCGCCCGCTTGGCCGTCGCGCGGGCCGCTGAGGAAGACCAGGCGGAACTTGCCGATCTGCACCTCGTCCCCATTGCTCAGCTGCGCGGTGTCGACGGGTTCCCGGTTCACGTAGGTACCGTTCAGGCTGCCCACGTCCACCACCTGGAATTCGTTGTCGCCAAGGCGGAATTCCGCGTGGCGGCGGCTGACGGTCACGTCATCGAGGAAGATGTCGCTGTCCGGATGCCGACCCGCCGACGTGGTCGCCTGGTCGAGCAGGAATCGTGAGCCCGCATTGGGGCCACGCTTGACGACAAGCAACGCCGTGCCGGGCGAGAGCCTCTCCACCCCGGTGTCGGCAGGTTCACTCGAGGCGGTCGCTCCGGAATCGAGTTCGGAGATGAACTCCTCCCGGAAAACCGAGGTGGTTTCCACCGGTGCCTCAAGATCCTTGTCGTTTTCGCTCACCACTTCTCCTTCGTCTGTCTCGGTGCCCGTAGGCGTCGTCGCGCCCACACCTACCGGCCCCGAGCGGCCACGCGAACCGCGCCACCGGGCTTTCGATGTCGATGCATCTTCTTCTGCCTTCGAACGTCCGGCTCGCCGCTTCTCATCGGCACTCGAACCGGTTCTGCTGCAGTAAACCGTACCGTGTTGCGCGGCCGCCGCACGGGCGGTCGAGTCGACCAGGACACCGCCGATGATAGTCGCAGCGCCCCGATCCGCCGGTCGCTGACGATCCGTGTTGTCGGGTTGTCGTGCTCGGTCGGCCTCACCAGAGAATGCCTTTCGCAGTTCACGGCACCCTGGCGTCCCGCAATGGTCAGTTCTCGCGTCCCGCGACGGTCAGTTCTCGCGCGTCCCGCGACGGTCAGTTCTCGGTGACGGCGCGGTAACCGTCGGCGTCCAAGGTCTCCGCCAGTGCCGAGTCGAGCGCTGCCTCGTCGGCGAGGGTGATCTCGACGAGCCAGCCGGACCCGTACGGATCGGAGTTCACCAGTTCAGGGGTGGTCTCCAACTCGGTGTTCACGGCCGACACGGTCCCGTCGAGCGGCCCGTAGATGTCCGACACGCTCTTGGTGGACTCCACCTCCGCGAACGACTCGCCCTTCTCGACGGCATCGTCGGCGCCGGGCAGCTGGACGAACACCACATCGCCGAGCGCATCCTGCGCGAAGTCGGTGATCCCGACCCGTACCGTCGTGGGCCCGGTCCGCTCCACCCATTCGTGCTCGGCCGTGTAGCGCAGGGACGGCGGCACATTGGTCTCGCTCACTGTCGCACCTTTCTTGTCGGAGGCGGCAAAAAAACTTCGAACTACTTCAAACGGAGGACATTAGGTCATCGGCGGCCGCCGTGTGGGTCCGGCCGCCGGAAACGGCATCGGTCATCTGACGCGGGGCATCCGGCGGACGACCAGCACCGTCTGATACGCGTACAGCAGGAAGGACCACAGGTACAGGCCGACGCCCCAGATCATGAATGCCCAGCCGATGGGATAACAGATCGTCCCGACGACCGAGTCCAACTGCCCGGCCAGCAACCAGGGGAACGCACTCATCAGCGCAAAGGTGGCGGCCTTCCCGATGTAGAGGACCGGCAGCGCGACGAGTCCACGCGATCTCAGCAACGGCGCCGTGGCGAACAGCGCGACGTCACGGGCTATGACGACGCCGATCAACCACCAGGGCAGGAACTCGCGCAGGCCGAACGCGATCGGGATGATCACGATGTAGAGCCGATCGGCGGCCGGATCGAGGAGTGCCCCGATCCGCGACGACTGGTTGAGCCACCGGGCGAGTTTCCCGTCGGCCCAATCGGAGAACCCCGAGAACATCAGGACGGCGAACGCCCATCCGTCGGCCTTCTCGAACAGCAACAACCACACGAACACCGGGATCAGCGCCAACCTCAGCACGCTGAGCGCGTTCGGTAGGGTCACCACCCGGTCCGACCCGTCGGACAGTTCGTCCGGCGGGTCCACCGAGTCGCGCTCTGCCGGCACCTCCGAGCGCCCGCCGGAGGTCACCGGAAGATGCCGATGATGCCCTGGAGGGCTTTCGCGCCGCCCGACGAGAAGAGGTTGTCGTGGACCATGTAGGTCCAGGTGGTGGTCGAGCGGTGCAGATCCGCGGTCCCGAGGTCGACGCCATCGTTGGTGATCGTCGCCTCCCGGAACGTCTTGCGGGCGTTCTCGACCGCCTCGCCGGGCAGCGTCGAGAACTCGTCGAGGATCAGCTTGTGGAACTCGTCGAGCGGGCTCTCCTTGCCCAATGACCGGAGATGGATGCTCGCACGTACGTCGGACACGAACGCGAGATGATCGGCCCACGCCCGGTCGAGGTGGAAGAGCATGATCTCACGCGCCGCCTGGGTGAGGACCTCTTTCTCGACCGGCTCGGTGACCGGGGCCGGCGCTGCAGCGTCGTCGGCCCCAGAAGCAGCAGAATCGTCTGCTTCGGTTGCCTCGCCGCGTTCGGCGGTCGCCGCGTCGGCCTTCGCATCGTCTGCGTCGGCCGTTTCCGTCGCCGCCGTGGTCCCGGTCAGCTCGGCATACCGGGTGGGTTCTTCGGCAGCCAGTTCGTCGAGGGCCACATCGCTGGTCAGGAGCTCCATGCGACGCTTTACGACGATGTCGCGCTGCTGATTCACGAGCGTGTTGTAACGCCACGTGTTGGCATGCAGTTCCAGCATCACGCCCTCGGCGATGCGCTGCGCCTGCTCGATCAGATCGATGCCCTTGGCACCCATCGAGCCGTCCTCGGCCTGCGACACCGGATCACGCTTGAATGCGAGATTCTTCGTGACCACCGGATCCTCGAGGCTGGAGAAGAACACCGAGCGACCCGGATCGCCCTGGCGACCTGCGCGGCCGCGCAACTGGTTGTCGAGACGCTCGGTGTCGTGTCGTCCGGTGCCGACCACACAGAGACCGCCCAGCGCCACGACATCGTCTCGAGCCGACTCGTCGTCACCGGACCCGCCGAGGCGGATGTCGGTACCGCGCCCGGCCATCTGCGTCGAGACCGTCACCGCGTCGCGGGCGCCCGCCTCGGCGATGATCTTCGCCTCCTGGGCGTCGTTCTTGGCGTTCAGCACCACCGGCGAGACCCCGGCCTTGTCGAGGAAGTACGCGAGCTCCTCGGATTCCGCGACGTCGTGGGTGCCGATGAGAATCGGCTGCCCGGTCTCGTGCACCTCTTTGACGTACGCGACGATCGCCTCGACCTTGTTGGCCTTGGAGTCGTAGACGCGATCGGCCTCGTCGATCCGGATGTTCGGGGTGTTCGGTGGGATCTGTGACACCAGCAGGTCGTAGAACTGACGGAACTGTTCACCCGCGGCGAGCGCCGTGCCGGTCATGCCGCAGACCCTGGGATACCTGCCGATGAGGGCCTGCACGGTCATCGTGTCGATCACCTCACCCGAATCCGTCTGGCTGAGGCCCTCCTTGATCTCGACCGCGGCCTGGACACCGTCGGGCCACCGCTGCAACTGCGCGACGCGCCCACGCGAGGCGTTGATCAGATGCACGCCGCCGTCCCGGACGATGTAGTGGATGTCGCGCTCGAGCAGGTACTGCGCGTGCATCGCCACATTGACGTGGACGAGCGTGCTGCCGACATGGTCCTCGTCGTACAGGTTGATTCCGCCGAGTTCTTCCTCGACGAACGCCGCGCCGTCGTCGGTGAGGGTGACATTGCGCCCCTCGGTGTCGACCTCGTAGTGCTTGCTCTTCATCCGGGCCACCACGTCGTGGATCGCCTGATCCGGCGCCTCGGCCTCGGTGGAACCGGCGAGCACCAGAGGCACCAGCGCCTCGTCGACGAGCACCGAGTCGGCCTCGTCGATGATCGCGACGTCGGGTGTCGGCGACACCAGATCGTCTTCGGACAGCGCCAGCTGATCGCGGAGAACGTCGAAGCCGATCTCGTTCACGGACCCGTAGGTGATGTCGGCGGCGTACGCGGCCTTGCGCTCGTCCCGGTCCGAATTCTCCGACACCGCCTTCGCCACGATGCCGAAGGCGGTGAACAGGGGTCCCATCCACTCAGCGTCGCGGGTGGCCAGATAGTCGTTCACCGAGATCACGTGGACGTGGTGCCCTTGCAGGACGTGTCCGATCGCGCCGATGGCACCCGCCAGGGTCTTGCCCTCACCAGTGGCCATCTCGACGATGTCACCCTCGAGCAGACGGAGCGCACCCTGCAACTGGACGTCGAACGGGCGCATGCCGAGGGTCCGGTCCGCGGCTTCGCGGGCGAGCGCCAGGAAGCGCGCGCGGTCGTCGGAACTCGCGCCGATGTCGAGCTTCTCCGCCTCGGCGGCGAACCCGTCGTCGTCGAGTCCGCCTGCCCACGCCGTGTGTGCGTCCGCATCCTTGATCAGCGACACGGACTTCGACTGATTACGTGACGACTGGGAGCCCAGGAGTCGCCACATGCTGTTCGTCAGCTTTCCCACCGAAACACTTCTCCTGACTCGCGCCTGTCGGGCATGCATGTGTACTGGTCGTGGCACCAATTCTCGCAGCACCGACGTCAGACTCCGGTCGTGCCGAAACGACCATGGTGCCCCGAGGTCGCCGTCCACGGTACGCGTCGCCGATCGCGCCACCGTGCTGAACCACCTGCGGTGCGCGACGAGGGTCCCGCGATCATCGGCACATCACCCACGAGTCGCATACCGCCGGTCCGATCACTCGGCTAGGTTTGGATGACGGACCCCGTCCCAGGAGAAGTGGCCATGAATCCGATCGATCATCCCACCCCACGACGCGGGCCGAACCCCGGAATCGGTGGTTCGGCGCGACCTCGTCCGATCCGTGCCCGTCGGGCCGTGATGCTACTGCTCACCAGCGTGCTGCTGACGTCGATGCTGTCCGCGTTCGGAATCGCCGCCGCGTCGGCCGCACCCGCACCCGCGCCGATGCCCCGCCCGCTCCCCCAGACCCTGCCCGGCGCGCTCGTCGGCAAGTCGTACTCGTCGGTTGCGGTCCTCGGCGGCGTCATCCCGGGTGGCGGCCCGATGACCGTGCATCTCGAACGCCCGGATCGGATATCACTCAGCGCAGGCTGCAACCGACACCTGGGAACCGCGACCATCTCGAGTGATCAGGTTCGGATCCACACCCTCGTGTCGACCCGAATGGCCTGCCCCGGACCACGCTCGGGAGCCGATCAGTGGCTGAAGACCTTCACCTCGGTGCCGCTGACCTGGCGAGCGTTCGGCCCGGTGCTCGTCCTCTCGAGCCCCCGGCAGACCGTGGCGCTCGTCGAACAATCCGCTCTCCCCCGCTGAGCCGCCCCCACGCTCATTCCTCCCTGCCTGCCTGCCCCTCCTTCCCTCAACACCTTTCCTTCCCTCAACACCGCCGACCCGCGAAGGTGCTCATGCCAACGACCCCTCCCGCCGTGGTGACCGTCACCGGCGCCGCGGGAAACATCGGTTACGCCGCACTGTTCCGGATCGCCGCGGGCGCCATGCTCGGGCACCATCAACCGGTTCGGCTCCGCTTGCTCGAACTACCTGGGTCGTTGCCTGCCGCGGTCGGTACCGCGATGGAACTCGACGACGGCGCGTTCGAGCTGCTGACGTCGGTGGACATCTTCGACGATGCGCGGGCGGCCTTCGACGGCGCCGACCACGCGCTCCTGATCGGCGCCCGCCCGCGCGGCAAGGGTATGGAGCGGGCCGACCTCCTCGCGGCCAACGCAGCGATCTTCGCCGAGCAGGGTGCGGTGCTCAACGACGTTGCCGCCGATGACCTCCGGGTCATCGTGGTGGGCAACCCGGCCAACACCAACGCCGCGATCGCCTCCGCGCACGCACCGGACATTCCCTCCGACCGGTTCACCGCCCTGACCCGCCTCGATCACAACCGCGCCATCGCCCAGCTCTCGCATCACACGGCATGCCCGGTTCGGGAGATCAGCCGGGTCTCGGTGTGGGGCAATCATTCGGCATCGCAGTATCCCGACATCTTCCACGCTCGCGTCGGTGATCGCAGCGGTGCCGAGATCGCCGAAGACCGTGCCTGGCTCGTCGACGATTTCATCCCGACCGTGGCGAGACGTGGCACCGCGATCATCGACACCAGGGGCGCCTCGTCGGCGGCGTCGGCCGCCAACGCCGCCATCGACCATGTACACGACTGGGTGTTCGGCACGCCCGAAGGCGACTGGACATCGGCGGCGCTCCCGTCACCCGGCGTCTACGGCGTACCGCCGGGACTCGTCTGTTCGTTTCCCGTCAGGGCAGTCGACGGGCGATGGGAGATCGTCGAGGGTCTCGACATCAACGACTTCTCCAGGGCACGCATCGACACCTCGGTGGCCGAACTCGCCGACGAGATCGCGGCGGTCGGAGATCTGTTACCCGCCTGACCGATTCACAACGCCCCGAACGCCGCCCGAGCGCGCGCCACCCGCGGGTCGGTTGATCTGCGGGGTGGCGCCGCCGAACCACCGTTAAGCTCCATCCATGGCGAAGAAGGCGAAAGAACACGAACGTCCCGCGAAGATCCCCAACAAGGTCTACGAAGCCGAACTCTTCCGCCTGCAGACCGAGCTGGTCACGCTCCAGGAATGGGTTCGGAGCACCGGCGCCCGCGTCGTGGTGATCTTCGAGGGTCGCGACGCCGCAGGCAAGGGTGGCACCATCAAGCGGATCACCGAGTACCTCAGCCCCCGGGTCAGCCGCGTGGCCGCATTGCCCGCGCCCACCGATCGCGAACGCGGACAGTGGTACTACCAGCGCTACGTGGCACAGCTGCCCGCGCCGGGAGAGATCGTCCTGTTCGATCGCTCGTGGTACAACCGCGCAGGCGTGGAGAAGGTGATGGGGTTCTGCACCCCGGCCGAACACACTCGATTCCTGCGCCAGACCCCGATCTTCGAACAGATGCTGATCGACGACGGAATCCTGTTGCGCAAGTATTGGTTCTCGGTCTCCGACGAGGAGCAGCTCAAGCGATTCCGCTCGCGCCTCAACGACCCGGTCCGCCAGTGGAAACTCAGTCCGATGGACCTCGAGGCGGTCTACCGCTGGGAGGACTACTCCCGGGCCAAGGACGAGATGATGGTGCACACCGACACCGCGCTGAGCCCCTGGTATGTCGTCGAATCCGACGTCAAGAAGCACGCCCGCCTCAACATGATCTCGCACCTGCTGTCGACGATCGACTATGAGGACGTTCCCCTGCACAAGGTCGAACTCCCCAAGAAACCCATCGACTCCGGCAATTACCGCCGGCCACCGCGATCGCTGTCCAAGTACGTCCCGGACCACGTGGCAGCGCTGCTGGGCGGCGATCACTGACGCACTCCGGCTGCGCCGACGATGTCGGTGGGTAACATCCCCTGAGTGCAGATGCCCGGTCTTCCCTCGGCCCTCCGCGCCCGCTTCCGCATCGGAGCCGGCAACGAGGACGGTGACGACGAGATCATCTATCTCATCGCGCCGTCCGGACACCCGAATTACGGCGACGAGCTGATCGCACTCGCGTGGTTGCAGTACCTGGCCCGGGCACGCCCGCACGCACTGGTCGTCCTCGACTGCCACAGCCCGGGGCAGACCTCGTTGCTGCTGCGAGGCGTACATCCCGGGGCGGTCTTCGTCGACACCCTGTGGCAGTTGGCCGAATACGCCGCCGACACCACGCGAACCGATGGCCCCGATCCGACGACGCCCTGGACGTGGGTCGCCCAGGCCGCCACGACGTTCGGGCCCGCCCCCCGCCTCGCCGAAGGTGTGGACGTGTTCCGCCGTGCGTCGTCGGTCCACCTCCTGGGCGGAGGTTACGTCAATCAGGTCTGGCCGCACCATGTCTCGCTCGTCGCCGCCATCGCCGAACTCACCAGGATGACGGGTGTACCCTCCTACGCCACGGGGCAGGGGCTGATACCTCTGCTCGACGAGCCGGCGTGGTCGGTGCTGACCGATGCCATCGGGGCGTTCACCGTGTTCGACGTCCGGGACGAGGCGTCGGCGCAGGCATTGTCGGGGATCGGGGCCCGGCGCCACACCGGCGACGATGCCTGGCTGGCCGTCGGCGAGGGCGACGGCACCCACACGGTCACCGACGTCGACGATCCTGACACGGTCTCCGACGTCGACGACCCGACACGGCCGCCCCGCCACCCGGAGGGTGTGACGCTGTGTCTGCAATCCGATCTCACCGACGACTTCGGGGCATTCGGGTCCACCGGCGTCGATGCATTGACCCGATTCATCCGCGCCACCCTCGACGCCTGGCAGGTCCCCGCCGAGGCGATCACCGTGGTCGAGGGCATTCCAGGAGGTGACCTGGAGGTACCGACCAGACTCGGCGACCGACTCGACGGCGCCACCACGGTGCCGTTCATCGACGTGTGGCGCAAAGGCCTGACGGTCGGGCGGGGCGATGCCTGGATCAGCACCAGATTCCACCCGCACCTGGTCGCGGCAGCCGCAGGCGACCCAGGCGTCGCGGTGGTCACCCGCCCCGATTATTACGCGACCAAACACGAATCGCTGGTTGCCGCGGGTTCACGCTGGACCGTCGTCTCCGGGACGGAGACGATACCCGACCGCCCGACCGCAGGCGGCTTTCCCGAGGACGCGCGAGACCGCGCGGTCGCCTTGAAAAAAGCGCTGGCACAGAGGATCTATCCGAGGCGTGGTCGCCGGTCGGGAGATCTTCGTCTCCGTCGGTAGTATGGTCCGACGATGTGGATCGGTTTTGCGGAGTTCGATTACCTCCTCGGTGATGTGCACTCGCTGAAGCACAAGCGGTCCATCGTGCGACCGATCGTCGCGGAGATCCGCAGGCGGTTCTCCGTGTCGGCAGCAGAGGTAGGACATCTCGACGCCCACCGTCGCGCGGTGATCGGTGTGTCCGTGGTGGCGCCGGACCGCACTCACGTGATGGACGTCCTCGACGAGGTCGAACGCTGTGCCGCGGGCCGACCCGAAGTCGAGTTGTTGTCGGTCCGCCGGCGTGTCATCGCATCCACCGACGTGTGAGTCGCCCCTCAGTCGAGTACGCCGGCTTCCCGGGCGGCACGCGCGTACGCCGTCGCCAGCGAGTCGACCGTCTCGTGGGCGTTCAGTCCGCTCGGGTTCGGCACCACCCACACGGCCACACCATCCCACGTCTGTGCCTGGCGCCCGGCGACCGCACGGCGCAGACCGAACGCCGACCGGTACGCGGTGATCCCCGCGACGGCGACGACCGCAGGCGCCACCCTGCGCACGGTGGCACGCAGGCGCTCGCCACCGGCACGCAACTCGTCTGTGGACAACTCCGCGGCCGTCGCGGTCGCCCGTTCCACCACATTGGTGATCCCGATTCCACTGCTGCACAGCAGGTTTCGATCGGCGTCGGACATACCTCCCGACGCATCGACAAGCCGGTCGACGATGCCCGCGCGGTAGAGAGCCGGATAGAACCGGTTGCCCGGGCGGGCGAAGTGTGCCCCCACCGCCGCTGTCCACAGTCCCGGGTTGATGCCGACGAACAGCATCCGGCAATCGTCGCCGATCAGATCCGGAACCGTGACCCCACGACAGGCGAGCAATTCCTCACGGGTGAATCCCATGTCGACCGGGCCTCGCCGATCACGATTCGGACGCGGTCCGCGCACCGGACACGCAGAACTGGTTGCCGTCCGGGTCGGCGAGGGTCACCCACTCCAAGCCGGGCATCGCGCGTTCTGCGACCTTCGTGGCGCCGGCGGCGACCAACCGATCCACCTCGGCGGCGAGGTCGTCGGTGGACATGTCGAGGTGAAGCCGGTTCTTTCCCGGTGTGGGGTCATCGACCTTCTGAAACGCCAGCAGAGGCTTGCCGACGCCCGCCGAGACCATCACGAAGAATCCTTCGTTCTCGGCGAGAATCGAGCCTCCGATCTGCTCGGACCACCAGTTCGCCAGCGGAACCGGATCGGTCGTGTCGACGGTGATCATTTCCAGAGAGACGGCCACGTCACCAGGCTAACCCCGCACCCTGTCGATCCGGGGCGGCATGCCGTGATCCGGTTTAGACTCTCGCTGATGGCCCGGCTCACGTATTCGGTACTGGGCGGCCTCGGCGCGCAGATCGATTCCGAGACCGTCGAACTCGGCACGCGCAAGCAGCGGGCGGTCCTGGCGCAGCTGATTCTCGCCGACGGCGACCCGGTCAGCACGGATCGACTCATCGACGGCATCTGGGGCTCGGCGGCTCCCGACCGTGCGGAAGTCTCTGTGCAGGCGTACATCTCCGGGTTGCGCAAGGCTCTCGAGCCGGACCGCAGGCCGCGCACCCCGTCGATGGTGCTGGTGACCCGCGGCCCCGGATATGCCCTCGTCGCCGACACCGAGGACGTCGACGTCCGACAACTCACCGGCCGGATCGCGCACGCACACGCTCTCCATCGTCGGGCCGAATCCGCGGCCGCCGCAGAAGTCCTGCAGACGGCGCTCGCGCAGTACCGTCCGCTGCTACCGGAGTTGGAGGGGCTGCCCTTTCGCGATGACGCGGCTGCCCATCTCGACCGTACGATCGAGGAGGCACAGAAGTTCTCTTACGACGTCCGGCTCTCGCTCGGTGAGCACAGGTCCCTCGTCACCGACCTCGAGCAGGCGGTCCTGCGCTCCCCCCTCGACGAGGGTCTGCGGGTGCTGCTGGCCACCGCCCACTACCGGCTCGGCCGTCAATCCGATGCACTGGCGGCACTTGCCGATGCGCGCCGGATCCTCGCAGACGAGGTCGGTGTGGATCCCGGACCGGCGCTGCGAGCTCTCGAACGCGACATCCTCGATCACGCCCCGTCACTGGATCCACCCACCACGGTCCCCGTGTCGGCCACGCCGTCGGCCCCCCAGCACGGTGCCGCGGCCCGTGCCCCCGAGCACACAGCCCCCGAGCACCATGCCGAGCCTGCCCAACGGCGCGACACCGCACTTCCCGAGAGCCTGATCGGGCGCGTCGACGAACTGGCAGTACTCCATCGGGCGGTCCTCGGGTCACTGCACGGTCCAGGTGGAATCGTCGTAGTGGAAGGCGAGCCGGGCGCAGGCAAGACCGCGCTGCTCGACGCCGCCGCCGGGCGGGCGGCCGCGGCCGCCGACCTCACCGTGCTCTGGGGACGCTGCACCGAAGACGGCGCGGCACCGTCGATGTGGCCGTGGGTGCAGGTACTCGGTGCCGTTCTCCCCGAACTCCACGACGCGCAGCGCGCGGAGCTTCTCGACAGTGACCTCGGCCGAATGGTCACCCAGGGCGCGACCGTGATACCCCCGCCACGTGAGATGCCCGACGCAACAGCCAGATTCCGCTTCTACGATCAGGCCGCCGACCTACTCGAGGGTGTCGCGCGGTCGCACTTGTTGATCATCGTCCTCGACGACCTCCAATGGGCTGACAGCGCGTCGCTCGAACTCTTCGCCCACATGGCTGCTCGGCGCGCGCCCGGAGTCACCTTCTTCGCGTCGGTCCGCTCCGTACCGCGGCGGCCCGCGGTCACCAATGCGCTCGCCACGCTCGCCCGGCTGTCGGAGCACCGCAGGATCGAGGTCGGACCGTTGTCCGACGACGACATCTCGGAGATGGTCCGCCGCGAGACCCGGGAGTGGCCTGCGGCCGGCACGGTGGCCTCCATCGCGACACGGACCGGTGGCAACGCCTTCTTCGTGCGGGAACTGTCACGTATCCTCGCCGACCGCGGAACCATCGGCAACGGCGCGGTGCCCGCCGGGGTTCGAGACGTCGTCCGGGAACGTCTGCGGCCGTTGCCCGCGTCCACCACCGACATCCTTGATCTGGCCGCCGTGATCGGCAGACGGGTGGACATCACGCTTCTCGCCGCGGCCGCCGACCGGACCGTGGACATGACGCTCGAAGCGCTCGACCTGGCCGTCGTCGCAGGTGTGGTCGATGTCGACCCGGCCGATCCGTTCGTCGTCACCTTCGACCACGACCTGATCCGCGAGACGATCGTCGACGACATCCCGACCACCCGGGCCTACCGGCTCAACCTGTCGGTCGCCGACGAACTCGAGACCGGCGGCCAAGCAGCCCGGCTCGCCGGCCACCTGTGGGCGGCAGGGCCGCTGGCTGATCGTGTCCGGACTGCTCGAGCCCTGCTTGCGGCCGCGCGAATTGCACTGCGCAGCTTCAGTTTCGACACCGCGGAGCAACAACTTGGCGACGCTGCGGGTCTCGCCCGGGCGGCCGGCGAGCACGAACTGGAACTCGACGCCATCACCACCCTGCTCGCCACCGATGTCGCCCGCAACGGCTACTTCGCCGCGGATGCCGAACTCCTCCGGCGCGCACGCGAGCTCGGCGAGGCATCCGGAAACGCCGCACTGCTCACCCACCTCGACTACGCGCGCTTCGCCGCGCACTCCCAGCTAGCCGACATCCGTAAGGCAGGTCGAATCGCCGACGACCTGCGCACCCGGGCGCGGCAGTCGGACGATCAGGTCGTCCGGCACCTCGGGATGCAGGCCGCGGGCATCGATCTGTTCGATCGCGGGAACATCGGCGACGCGTTTCGGATACTCGAGGAGTACGCACCGATCGACATCGGCGTCGACGGCCTGCAGAGCGACCAGATGATGATCGCGCGGGGCTTCCGCGCACTGTCCACGACGCTGCACGTCGACGCACGGGCCGGACGCATCGTGTTCGAGGAGATAGACACCGTTCCCGACGAACCGACGACCTATCTCGGGACCGCGATCTTCGCGGTGACAGCTGCTGCCCTTGCAGGCGACGTGGACTGGGCGCGCGACGCCGGTGAGCGACTGCTCTCCGCCCCGACCCACAGCGCGCTCGAGTATCTGCGGCACGGCGGCGAGCGGCTGTACTGGTGGTCGCGCGCCCTCGGTGATGATCCCGAAGAGGCCCTCGATCGCATCGAACGGCTGGCGCCGACTGCCCGGGGGCAGCGTACCGGGCTCGGACTCTGGTTCGCCCTGCATGCAGAGGCACTCGTCGCAGCAGGCACGCTGGACCGCGTCCCGGCTCTTCTCGAGCAGGCCGAGAACTTCGCCCGAACCACCGGACAGCGCTATCCGGACGCGCATCGGCTCCTGGTGTGCGCCGAGTATCAGCACGCCGCCGATCACCCGGCGGGCGCGGTCCAGGACATGCTCCGTGAGGCACGCCGAGTCGCCGCCACTCAGGAGGCGACCGCCCTGGTCACCCGGATCGACGCCTTCGCCGCCGACCACGGCTACACGTCGTCACCTCGCTGAACCGGCACAGACACCGACACCGCACTGAGACGCGCCGCTGAGCGGGCAATTGCGCACACTCGACCCAGATCCAAGTCGGTTCCAAGTGACCTTCAAGCGCCTGCGACGAGAGTTCTTCACATCCGGTACACCGGACCCCCGACCCGCGCCGGCGACGCCGGCACACAGTGAGGAACCATCCATGACGATCCAGACCACCTCCCCGTCCCCCACCGGTGATTCGGACCTGACCGTTCGCGCCCGTACGTCGGTGCTCGCCGACCTGGCCGACCGCATCTCCGGCGCCGTGCACGGCCCCGACGACGCCGGCTACGACGCCGCACGCTGCGGTTTCAACCTGTTGTCGGATCATCGGCCCGCCGTGATCGCCGTGCCGTCCAACCGCTTCGACGTCGCCGAAGCGGTCCGCTTCGCGGCCGCCGAGGGACTGCGCGTCGCGATCCAGGCGACGGGTCACGGCCCCGGACCGTCGGCCGACGGTGCATTGCTGATCAACACCTCCGAGATGACCGACGTGAGCATCGATCCCATCGCACGAACCGCCACGGTCGGCGCCGGTGCCAAATGGGCCCCTGCGCTCGAGCAGGCACAGCGTCACGGCCTCGCCCCGCTTCTCGGGTCGACCACCGACGTCGGGGTGGTCGGCTACACCCTCGGTGGTGGCTTCGGCTGGCTCGGACGCAAGTACGGACTCGCCTCGGATGCCGTGCGATCGTTCGACCTGGTGACCCCCGACGGCAATCCGCTGCGGGTCAGCGCCACCAGCCATCCCGACATCTTCTGGGCCCTCAAGGGAGGTGGCGCAGGCAGCATCGGAGTGGTCACGGATGTGGTGATCGACCTGTTCCCGGTCACGACGGTCTACGCAGGCAATCTGCTCTACTCTGCCGAGGATGCCCCGGAGATCATGCGGAGATTCTCCGAGTGGGCCCCGGATCAGTCCGAGGATCTGACGTCGGCGGTGACGCTGATGAACTTCCCGCCTCTCGACATCGTGCCGGAACCCTTCCGCGGCAAGAGTTTCACCATGATCCGCGGTTGCTGGTCAGGCGACCTGGACCTCGGCAGGTCCGTGATCGACGAATGGCGGAACTGGAAGACGCCCGAGGTCGACATGTGGGCAGAGATGCCGTTCACCGCAGCGGACGCGATCAGCATGGACCCGACCGATCCCGTACCCGCGATGGTGACGACCGAATGGATGGACGAACTGACCGGCGAGGCCGCCGACATCCTCGCGTCCCGGGTGCTCCCGAGCCCCGGTGCGATGCCGCTGATCCTGTTCGCCGAGATCCGCCACGCCGGTGGCGCCGTGTCACGCGGGGCGGCGGCCTCGCCGAACGACCGAGGACGCGACGGCACATTCCTGCTGGAGCTCGCCTCGATCGTGCCCGACCCGCAGCTCGCGCTGGCCGTCGAATCCGCGTTGCGCCTCACCCGGGAGGCGTTGGCTCCGTTCGTGACCGGTGCGGCCTACTTGAACTTTCTGGAGGGCGAGGAGAAGTCGGAACGCTCCACGAGCGCGTTCAGCGAGGCCAATCGGCGGCGGCTGGCCGCGATCAAGGCTGCGCTCGACCCGGAGAATCGGTTCTGCCATGGTGTCTCCCTCGTCTGAGGGCGTGCGGTGTGGCTTGATGGAACCATGAACTCGGCCACCCCTGGGATCCCGGTGATCATCGTCGATGCGGCCAACGTCGTCGGATCGGTCCCCGATGGCTGGTGGCGTGACCGGCGCGGAGCGACCGAACGGCTTCGCGACCGGCTGTCGGGGCTCGCCGCCACCGGGATGTCCCAGGTCGACGGCCCGGTCGCGGTGGTGATGATCGTGGAAGGGCAGGCGCGGCAGGTGGCGTCGTCGGCCACGGTGACCACGGTCCCGGCATCGGGCTCCGGGGACGACCGCATCGTCGAGTTCGTCGCCGAACACCCCGATCGGCGACGGATCGTGGTGACCGCCGATCGTGAGCTCCGCCGGCGGGTGCAAGCCCTGGGCGCGGAGGTGTTCGGCCCGTCTGCACTCTCGGCGGACGGGACCCGTTAGGTCGCGGACCGCAGATCACGCACCTGGGGGATGTGCTCGGTTCCTGTGCGGCGAGACGTCACGATCACTGACCGTCCACGGTACTCACGTCATGTGCCCGACACCCCCGAATTGCTCGGGTAGCATCGGCCGAGGGGGCGTAGACGGGGGCCGAGAGAGAACGACCGACCATCGTCGCGCTCCCTGCCGAAAGGACAAGCCCATGGCAACAACCTTGGCGGACAACATCATCGAGTCGTTGAAGAACTCCGGGGTCAGCCGCGTGTACGGCATTCCGGGCGATTCGCTCAACGGTTTCACCGACGCCCTACGCCGCGACGGCACCATCTCCTGGCAGCACGCACGCCACGAGGAGGGTGCGGCCTTCGCGGCAGCCGCCGACGCAGCCCTGACCGGCGATCTGGCGGTCTGTGCGGGTAGTTGCGGCCCCGGCAATCTCCATCTCATCAACGGGTTGTTCGACGCCCACCGCAATCGGGTGCCGGTACTCGCGATCGCGGCACACATCCCGGCACCCGAAATCGGCAGCACGTATTTTCAGGAGACCCATCCGGAGCGGCTGTTCGTCGAGTGCAGCGCATTCTGTGAGATGGTCAGCACTCCTGAGCAGTTGCCGCGTCTGCTCGACATCGCGATGCGAACCGCCGTCGAGACCAGCGACGTCGCCGTGCTGGTGATCCCGGGCGAGATCTTCTTGGCGAAGGGCACGAATCGCCGTGCGGGAGCGCCGATCCGCCGAGTCGACCGGGTCGTCGCACCCACCGACGACGGGTTGACCGCTGCCGCAGGCATTCTCAACAAGGCGCAAGCGGTGACCATCCTGGCCGGAGCGGGCGTCGCCGGGGCGCACGACGAGGTGGTCGAGCTGGCCGGGGCGTTGCAGGCGCCGATCGTCCACGCGCTACGCGGCAAGGAGTTCGTCGAGTACGACAATCCGTACGACGTCGGGATGACCGGACTGCTGGGCTTCTCCTCGGGCTATCGGGCCATCGAGAAATGTGATGCCCTGCTGATGCTGGGGACCGATTTCCCTTACCAGCAGTTCTATCCGTCCAAGGCCACCATCATCCAGGTCGACATCCGCGGCGAGCAGATCGGTCGGCGCACCCCGGTCGATCTCGGCCTGGTGGGCAGTGTCGCCGACACCATCCCCCGGTTGGCACCGTTGATCGACCGCAACCGTGGTTCCGACCACCTCCGATCGGCGCGCCGCCACTATGTGAAGGCTCGCGAGAGCCTCGACGAACTCGCCGATAACGACCGCAACCGGCAGCCGATCCATCCTCAGTACCTGGCCCGGCTGATCAGCGACCTGGCGAGTGACGACGCGGTCTTCATCCCCGACGTCGGGTCACCGGTGGTGTGGGCCGCGCGATATCTGAGGATGAACGGCCGACGCCGACTCATCGGGTCGTTCTCGCACGGCAGCATGGCCAATGCGGTGTCGCAGGCAGTCGGTGCGCAGTCGGCGTACCCGGGGCGTCAGGTCATCGCGCTCGCCGGCGACGGCGGGCTCACCATGCTGCTCGGCGAGTTGCTGACGATCACCCAGAACAAGCTGCCCGTGAAGATCGTGGTGTTCAACAACTCGTCACTCAACTTCGTCGAGGTGGAGATGAAAGCCGCCGGTTTCGTGAACTACGGGACACAGCTCGACAATCCGAACTTCGCCGAACTCGCCTCCGCGGTGGGCATCTTCGGACGTCGGGTCGAGCAGCCGGACGATCTGACCGGCGCGGTCCGCGCGTTCCTCGAGCACGACGGACCTGCCTTGCTGGATGTCGTGACCGCCCGGCAGGAACTCTCGATCCCTCCGACGGTGACCGCAGCACAGGCCAAGGGCTTCACCCTGTACGCCTTGCGCACCGTGATGTCCGGTCGCGGCGATGAACTCGTCGACCTGGCGGAGACCAACCTGTTCCGGCGACTGTTCGACTGAGATGCCGACCGCCGCGATCAGCGGTACGTCTGGACGAGCGGACACGTGAACGGGTCACGCTCACCGAGGCCCACCTGGTTCAGATAACGGAGGACGATCGCATAGGAACCCACGAGCGACGTCTCCGTATAGGTCACCCCGTGACGCGCGCAGTGGGCGCGAACCAGCGGCTGCACCTTGGCCAGGTTCGGCCGCGGCATACTCGGGAACAGATGGTGCTCGATCTGGTAGTTGAGCCCGCCCATCATGAAATCGGTGAATCGGCCACCCCGGATGTTGCGCGACATCAGCACCTGGCGCCGCAGGAAGTCCACCCGCATGTCCTTGGGTACCAACGGCATCCCTTTGTGATTGGGCGCGAAGGAGCCGCCGAGCAGTAAGCCGAACAGGGCCAGGTGGACGACGATGAATGCGACCGCGATCGGCAACGGCATCAGCACCAGCGGCAGGACCATACCGAACAACAGCCGGCCCACGATCAAGGCGAGTTCCAGCGCGCGATGCGCCACCGGCGCGCGCCCGATCAGCCCCTGGATACTGGAGATGTGTAGAGCGACACCCTCGAGTGTCACCAGCGGGAAGAAGAGCCATCCCTGGTGCCGCGTGAACCAGCCGCTGATGCCGGCGCGGCCCTCCGCGTCGGCAGGCACGAACGCGATCGGTCCGGGTTCGATGTCCGGATCGACACCGATCTGATTGGGCGCCTTGTGATGTCGGTTGTGCTTGGCCCGCCACCAGTGCAGCGACAAACCGGCGAACGCACCTGCGACGATCCGGGCGGTCCACTCGTTGGCCGACGCCGATGCGAACATCTGGCGGTGTGCTCCGTCGTGTCCGAGGAAGCCGAACTGCGTGCTGATCACGGCCAGCGCCGCTGCGAGTGCCAGCTGCCACCACGAATCCCCGATCATCACGACGCCCGCCCAGACCGCGACGAAGGCGGCGATCGTGGCGGCGATCCGTATGACGTAGTAGGTGCGCCGACGTTCGAGGAGACCGGTGTCGCGCACCTCGGCCACCAGATCCGAGTACGAACTGACGAATCGGTTGCGGGCAAGGGTGGGACTGTTCGAGTTCGACACGATGCGCCTCGTTGCTTTCTGCTCGGAGCCTTGGCGCCACGGAGGGTCGGTCCGTGAAGGGGCGCGGTACGAGAGTCACGACCAGCTAAAAGCAATGCATCACGTCGGCACCCACAAGTGTGCCAGACGAATGGACCCCACGTCGTCCGCGATCTCCGCACTCGTCATGAACGCGCGATGCGACGATGGTGCCATGAGCACTTCCGTCGAGGTCGACGTCGATGCATATCTTCGACGTATCGCGTATTCCGGTGACCGAACTCCCTCACTTCCGACCCTGGCGGGTCTGGTATCAGCCCATGTTCGTCGGATCCCGTTCGAGAACCTCGACCCGCTGACCGGAACCGCAGTCGAACGACTCGACGCAGAAAGCCTTCAGGACAAACTCGTCCGGCGGCGCCGGGGCGGGTTCTGCTATGAGCACAACGGTCTGTTCCGGCACGTTCTCGACGCCCTCGGCTATCGGGTCGATCCGCTCGCGGGGCGCGTCGTGTGGATGAAGGAGCCCGGCCCGCTACCCGCGGAGACACATCAGCTCCTCGCCGTCGAGATCCCCGGTGATCCACAGCGGTTCCTCGTGGACGTCGGCTTCGGAGGCCAGACACCAACCGCACCCTTGCGGTTCACGATGGACGAAACTCAGAACACCGATCTCGAGCCGTTCCGCATCAGCGCCGGGCCCGACGACCGGTTCCGCACGATGGAATCGATGGTCGGTGGACGTTGGCAACCTCTGTACCTGTTCGGTCCGCGCCCCCGGCCCGAGATCGACAGCGTGGTGGGCAGTTGGTTCGCGTCAACGCACCCGGGCTCGCACTTCTGCACCGGATTGTCCGCGTGCAAGATCGTCGACGACGCGCGGTGGAATCTTCGTGGCCGCGATCTCGCAATCCACCGTCCGGACGGTTCGGGCGAGAAACGCGCGCTCGCAACGACCCACGATGTGCTCGACCTGCTCGTCGACACCTTCGGTATCGACATCAGCGGGATCGCCGGCCTCGAGGCACGTATCGGAGCCGTGCTCGACAGCTGACGAGCGTTTCGCGACCTATACCGCGCGGGAGAACTCCGAGGCCCGCACGACCTGTTCCCTGGTGAGGCTCACCCCCGTGTAGCGCTCGAACTGGCGGGCGGCCTGCAGGGCGATCACCTCGGCCCCGGTGATGACTCGCTTGCCCTCCGCGCGGGCCCGTCGGATCAGGGGCGTGTCCGAGGGGAAGGCGACCACGTCGAACACCACGTCGGCCGCCGCGATCCGATCCCCGCCGAACGACAGCGCGTCCTCGTCCGCGCCATGCATTCCCAGCGGCGTCACGTTCACCAGCACGGAGGTTCCCGACCGGGGTTCGTCCGCGGTGTAGGCGTACCCATACCTCGCGGCCAGTGCCGCGCCGGCGCCTGCGTTGCGAGCGATCACCGTGACATCGTCGAATCCGGCCCCCCGAAACGCTGCGACCACTGCCTTGGCCATGCCGCCCGATCCACGGACGGCCACTGTCGCGCGCGGGTCGAGGCCATGTTCGGCGAGGAGCGTCGCGACTGCCTCGTAGTCGGTGTTCGAGGCGGTGAGTGTGCCGGCATCGTTGACGATGGTGTTGACCGATTCGATCGCCGACGCGGATTCCTCCATCACGTCGACGAGCGGGATGACGGCCTCTTTGAACGGCATCGACACCGAGCAGCCGCGGATGCCGAGGGCACGCACACCCCGGATGGCACCCTCGATGTCGTCGGTGCTGAACGCCTTGTAGATGTAGTCGAGACCCAGTTCGTCGTAGAGATGATTGTGAAATCGCGTGCCGATGTTGGATGGGCGACCGGCAAGTGAGATGCACACCGTCATGTCCTTGTTCAGGATGGGCATGAACTCACAGTAATCCGGCGCTAGGCTCTGGCCCATGACCGAGATGGAGAGTCGGCACATGTCCGTCGTCATACCGGCGTCGGCCGCGGACGTCTATGCCTTCGCGGCAGATCCGGAGAATCTCCCCACCTGGGCGGCGGGCCTGGCCGCAGGCGTTCGTCGCGACGGTGATGCGCTGGTCGCCGCATCTCCGATGGGCGAGGTGATCGTGCGGTTCGCCCCGCCGAATCCGTATGGGATCCTCGATCACGACGTGACCCTGCCCGATGGCATGGTCGTCGCCAACCCGTTGCGGGTCATCGGTCATCCGGATGGCTCCGAGGTGGTCTTCACGGTCCGGCAACGCGACCTCACCGACGACGAGTTCGCAGCAGACTGCGCAGCCGTGGAGCGCGATCTGGTCGCCCTTCGCGCGGCCGTGACCGGCGACGTCTGATCCCGGCGGCCTCGCCGAGGCGATACCCGATCGTGACCGGCTCGTGCCGTGATCCTGAATCACATACGTCACAATTACCTCATCAGTCACATTGGTGACATCCATCACCTCTGGAGGTATACGTGCGGCGACGCCTCACGCAGGCCGCCCGGGTCGCCCTCGTCGGAGCCCTGGCCGCCTCGGCATCGATTCTGGCGATGACCCATGGCGCAGGCACCGCCGACGCGGCCCCGTGCGGCAACGGCGGTTTCGGATCGAGTCTTTTCGGCAACGGTTCGCTTGGTTCGAGCGGTTCGCTGGGCTCCAGCGGTTCCCTCGGCTCGAGCGGGTCATCGGGGAGTTCGGATATTCCGAACATCGGTCCACAACGTCCCCTCATCCCGTTCATCGGATCCAGCACCCGCACCATCGGGTGGGTGACCGGACCACTCAGCAGCAACCGCACGTTCAGTCGTTTCGGCATCAGCGGCACCGACCTCGGAATCAGCTGGGACAACGGGCGCGGACAGACACTGATGGCGTTCGGCGACACGTTCGGGGACTGCAACGTCTCCGGCCAGCAATGGCGCCACAATGTGCTCCTTCGCACTGACGACAATCAGCTGACCGATGGCATCCGCGTCCCAGACGGAGTGGCCGGCAATACGTCGTCGGGGTCGGTCATCGCGCCAGGGCAGCCGAACTTCGCGCAGCAACTCATCCCGGCGCTCGGCATCAGCAACGTCGAGGTCACCACCATCCCGACCGCCGCGATCGCGCTACCGCGCGCGGGTGGGTTCCGCCAGTACATCAACTACATGTCGGTGCGCTCGTGGGGAACCGCCGGAAACTGGGTCACCAACTTCTCCGCGGTCGCCTATTCCGACGACAACGGGCAGACCTGGACCACCGATCAGAGCACCATCCTGATCAATGCACCGGTCTCGCTCGCACTGCCCGGAAACCTCGCCCCGGTCGAGTACAACAACGGCAAGTTCCAGCAGGGCGCGTACGTCCGCGGTCGGCCGGATTCGACCGACGAGAACCGCTACATCTATCAGTTCGGCACGCCCAACGGCAGATTCGGCGCCGCCTTCCTCGCCAGGTTCGCGCCCGAGGACATCCTCACCCTCGACCGTTACCAGTACTGGGCCGGGGCCGCCCGCGGATGGGTCGACGACATCGCCCAGATTCCCGACGACGGATCGGCGATCGTCGTACCCGCTCCCGTGACGGAACTCTCGGTGGCCTGGAGCCCATACCTGAAGAAGTACGTGATGCTCGACGGCCAGAACGACATCCGTCTCCGCACCGCCGACCATCCCCAGGGCCCGTGGAGCGCACCCCGGACCATCGTCCCCTCGGGCGCCGTCGTGCTGTACGGCCCGATGATGCTGCCCGACTCCCCTGCGCTACAGGGAAATTCCCCAGATCTGTACTTCAATGCATCGCGCTGGAGCGACTACAACGTGATGCTCCTGAAGACCGACCTCGGCCGGGTGCCCGGGGCGCGCCCCTGAAGCACGGGTTCGGGCTAGCGACCGAATCCGGCGTCGCGCAGCGCATCTGCCATCGACCCGCTCGGCTGATTACGCTGTGCGCGACCGGAGTTGTCGCGGCGACCGTTTTTCTGTGCCCTGTTCTCGCGCCGCCCGCCTTGCTCTCCTTCGCGCCGGCCCCCGTGCTGTCCGCCGCGGTCGGGTTTGCGATCACCACCGCCGGCCTTCGCCTGCTTGGCGCGGCCGCTCCCGCGAGCCTCGTCGTCGAGCCGCAGGCTCAGACCGATTCGTTGGCGATCGACGTCGACCTCGATGACCTTGACCCGCACCACCTGCCCCGAGCGGACCACCTCGTGCGGATCCGACACGAACCGATCCGACATCGCGGAGACGTGGACCAAACCGTCCTGATGGACTCCGACGTCGACAAAGGCGCCGAACGCCGCGACGTTGGTGACCACACCTTCGAGCACCATGCCCGGTTCGAGGTGTGCGACCTTCTCCACACCCGCGGCGAACGTCGCGGTGGCGAACGCGGGACGTGGATCACGCCCCGGCTTCTCGAGTTCGGCGAGGATGTCCGTCACGGTCGGGAGGCCGAAGCGCTCGTCTGCGAAGTCGGCCGGGCGCAGACCGCGTATCGCGCGCTCGTCGCCGATGAGTTCGGCGATCGCGAGGCCGGAGCGATCCAGAATGCGCCTGACCACCGGGTACGACTCGGGGTGCACGCCCGATGAGTCCAGCGGGTCGTCGCCGTCCCGGATCCGAAGGAACCCGGCACATTGTTCGAATGCCTTGGGCCCCAGGCGCGATACGTCGAGCAATCCGGATCGGCTACGGAACGGGCCGACGCTGTCGCGATGCGCGACGATCGCCGTGGCCAGCGTGGGGGTCACACCCGACACCCGCGACAGCAGTGGCACCGACGCCGTGTTCAGGTCGACACCCACCGCGTTCACGGCGTCTTCCACCACGGCGTCGAGACTGCGGGCGAGGGTGCCCGGGGTGACGTCGTGCTGATACTGCCCGACGCCGATCGACTTGGGATCGATCTTCACCAACTCTGCGAGTGGGTCCTGCAGGCGGCGCGCGATGGACACCGCGCCGCGCAGCGACACATCGAGCTGAGGCAGCTCGTGCGACGCGTACTCCGACGCCGAGTACACCGACGCACCGGCCTCGCTGACGATCGCCTTGGCCGGCGCCTGCGCGCCCGCCTTCCGGATGTCGTCGATCAGTTCGGTTGCCAGCGCGTCGGTTTCACGTGAGGCGGTGCCATTGCCGATCGCCACCAGTTCCACGCCGTGCCGCGCGACGAGTGCGGCGAGCGTTGCCTTGGCCTGGTCCCACTGCTTCTGAGGTTGATGGGGATAGATGGCACAGGTGTCGAGAACCTTTCCGGTGGCGTCGACCACCGCCACCTTGACCCCCGTGCGGAAGCCCGGATCCAGACCGAGCGTCGGCCGGGTACCCGCGGGCGCGGCCAACAGGAGATCCTTCAGATTTGTCGCGAACACCGTGACGGCGTCGGCCTCCGCACGCTGGCGCAGCCGGACCCGTGCCTCGATGGATGCCGACACCATCAGCTTGGTCCGCCAGGCCCACCGGGCGGTGCCCACCAGCCACGGCGTCGCCGGTCCCGGATCCGACGCGTCGATACCCAGCGTCGCCGCGACCATCGCCTGGTAGACGTCATCCTCGCCGCCGTCGAGCGTGAGCGTGAGCGCATCTTCTTTCTCGCCACGCAGGACCGCGAGCACCCGATGCGACGGCATCGAGTCCAGCGGCTCGGCGAAATCGAAGTAGTCCCGGAACTTCTGGGCCCCGGACGATGTCGCGGCGGTCTCGGACCGCGCGGCGGTGCGCATCGAGCCGTCGGCCCAGAACCGCTCGCGGATCGCGCCGACCAGTTCGGCGTCTTCGGATGCGCGCTCGACGAGGATCTGGCGGGCACCGTCGAGCGCGGCCGTCGCGTCGGCGACACCGTCGCCGACGAATTCCGCCGCCGCATCGTCGGGAACCGTGGACGGATCCGCCAGCAGCCTGTCGGCGAGTGGCTCGAGGCCCGCTTCGCGAGCGATCTGTGCCTTCGTCCGGCGTTTCGGCTTGTACGGGAGGTAGATGTCCTCCACCCGGGCCTTGGTCTCGGCGGCCGACAGCGCGGACCGGAGTTCGTCGGTGAGCTTGCCCTGTTCGTCGATCGACGCGAGCACGGCGTCTCGTCGTTCGTCGAGTTCGCGCAGATAGCGCAGACGCTCGTCGAGCGTCCGTAGCTGGGCGTCGTCGAGGCTGCCGGTGACCTCCTTGCGGTAACGGGCGATGAACGGCACCGTCGAGCCGTCATCGAGCAGCCGCACCGCGGCGGCGACCTGCTCCTCCCCGACCGACAACTCCTCGGCGAGGCGGGTGTTCACGGACTTCACAGCTGAGCTCGATTTCACTCGCAGGACCCTACCGAAGTCGTCGGACAACGCCCCGCAGGCTCGACCGGCGTGAGTCGGGTGTGCCGCAGATGGGGCAAACCGCCCGCCGGCAGAGGCGATCGGGCGATAATCGGTCTGCCGTTGCGACCACCCGGAGGTCAGGACAGATGAACGACACCGACGTACTCATCGCAGGCGCAGGACCGATCGGGCTGACGGCTGCGATCGAGTTGCGCAGACGCGGGGTCCGGGTCCGCATCGTCGACCCCCTGCTCGAACCACCGCAGTACGCCAAGGCCGTGGGAGTGCAGCCCCGCACTCTCGAGGTGTTCGAGGGCATGGGTGTCCTGCGGGAGATCCTCGACGCGGGCACCGAGATGCGCGGGCAGATCGTGTATGTCAACGGCACCGAGGCGATGCGCATCGACCTCTCGTTGCCGCCCGACGTCCCGTTCCGGTTCCACTCGATTCCGCAGTACGAGACCGAGCGGGTGCTACGGGAACGGCTGACCGCCCTGGACACCCGGATCGAACGCGGCGTTCGCCTCACCGGTTTCACGCAGGACACCGACGGTGTCACTGCGACGCTGACCGGGCCCGGCGGCGACGAGACCACCCGGGTCTCGTTTCTCGTCGGAGCCGACGGTGCACACAGCATCGTGCGCAAGACCCTCGGTCTCGCGTTCGAGGGCGCGGCTTTCGACGAGCAGTACATGCTCGGCGACGTGGTGGTGGATTGGTCGCAGCCGCGCGGATACAGCGTCCGGTCCATGCACCAGACCGACGGCGTCACCGACGACCTACTCGTCTGTATCCCGCTTCCCGGTCGCGGACGGTACCGCATGTCGATGCTGGTTCCCGACGAGTTGTCGACCGGCCCCTCGTCGTCGGCAGACGGTGTGGCGCACGGGTTCGAGGGCACCCGTGCGCCGGAGTTGTCGCACATCCAGGCCGTCGTCGACCGCCTCTCACCCGAACCCGCGACGGTATCCGACCTCCGATGGTCCTCGGTGTTCCGGATCAGCCACCGGATCGTGGACGCCTACTCCCGGGGACGGGTGTTCGTTGCCGGCGATGCGGCGCACATCCACCCACCCACCGGTGCACAGGGGATGAACACCGGAATCCAGGACGCCCACAACCTCGCCTGGAAGCTCGCGCTGGCGCTCGACGGTGCCGCCGCCGACGGTCTCCTGGACAGCTACGACGCCGAACGCCGGCCGATCGGCGAGGAAGTCGTCGGCCGCACCGTCCGCAGCGCACGTGAGGGTATCGGCGCCGATTCTTCGGACCCGGGTCACGTCATGCGCCGCGAGGCGCAGTTGCTGCTGAGCTATGCGGGCAGTCCGATCGTGGCGGTCGCGCCGACCGATGGCACCGGGCCGCAACCCGGCGAACGCGCCCCGGATGCGGCGGGGCTCGCCCGGGAGGTGGTCAACGTCCCGATCCGCCTCTACTCGCTCCTCGGACGACTCCACCACACCGCGATCCTGTACGCGGGCGACACCGCCGGTCCGGCCGACGTCGCGGTGTTCGAGGCGCTGGCCGCCGACGCCGGCAGCGCGGCCCGCGGGCACCTCGACGTGTACCTCGTGGCGTCCCCCGAGGCCCAGGTGGCCAGCACGGAAATACCTCTCATCCGGGACGTCGAGGGACGGTTCGCCGTGGCCTACCGGCCCGACGGTGACACGGTGTTCATCGTCCGCCCCGACGGATACCTCGGCTATCGCGGTCCGGTGGGTGACGGCACGTCGATGACCGAACACCTCGGACTCACATTCGGTTGATCGACCGCCGGGTCAGCTGACGGCGATGGCCCCGCCGGTCGGCCGCGCCGACGTCGACGATCCGCCGCCGATGTCACGCCCGATCCACACCCCGGGGGTGAGCTGTCGGTACTCGTGGATGCTGATCGGGACACCCGCGAAATCCCGCGAGAAGTCGGCGGTCCAGACCGGCTTGTGGTCCAGCCTCGAGAGACCCGGGGTGAGCGGGCCACCCGCGTCGCGCCCCCAGATGTAGTTCTTGTACACCCACGGCCTGCCACCGGGACCGGTCGTGAAGGTCAGGGAGTCGCCGAGTGTGCTCTGCGCAGTGGTCATGGTGCGAGCGACGCCGTAGGGCAGGAGTCGTCCGCCGAACTGGAACGCGGGCAGGAGCGCGATCGCCTTGCGCCCGGTCGGCACATCGCCCACTTTCGCCGAGGCGAACAGGTCGAGGATCTGCCGGCTCGTGCACCGATGTTGCAGCGCATCGACAGTGGCCTGGGGATCGTCCTTCGCGACCACACATCGCCCATCCGGGGCGGTCCGATGGGATGTCAGTGGATTCGACGGAGCAGCGGAGACGGGAGCGGCGGCGAAAGCGGAACCGAGCAACGCGGCGAGCACGCTCGCGGCCACGACTCCCCGAAGTCGGGTCATGATCACCACTGCAGTGAACCCGGCTTCGGATCGGATCGCAAACCTGGCAACCACCACCGATCACGCGGCACGCGCAACACATCTGTCACATGGGTGACAGCGGAAATCGCACATCCGACCTGTTCTCTTGCCACACTGGAAATGTCAACGAGCCGACGACCACAGGACTGCTGATGACGAATGGACGCGCGTCGACAACCGGATCGGGCGAATCTCCTGCCGGCGAACTGGATCAACGCAAGATCTGGTCGATCTTCGGCGGACTGATGCTCGCGATGCTGCTCGCAGCTCTCGATCAGACGATCGTCTCGACCGCCCTACCGACGATCGTCAACGATCTCGGCGGCGCAGAGCATCTGACCTGGGTCGTCACGGCCTACATGCTCGCGACCACCGCGACGACCCCACTGTGGGGAAAGCTCGGCGACCTCTACGGTCGCCGCTACTTGTTCATCGGTTGTGTGGTGCTCTTCCTCGTCGGCTCGGCGCTCTGTGGCACCGCTCAGTCGATGGGCGAGTTGATCGCATATCGCGCCCTCCAGGGAGTCGGGGCAGGCGGACTCATGGTGCTGGCGCAGGCCATCATCGGCGACGTCGTCCCACCACGGGAGCGTGGGCGGTATCAGGGCTTCTTCGGCGCCGTGTTCGGACTGGCCAGCGTCGCCGGCCCGCTCCTCGGTGGCTTCTTCGTCGACAACCTCAGCTGGCGCTGGGTGTTCTACATCAACCTGCCGATCGGCATCGTGGCACTGATCGCGGTGATCCTGGTCCTCCCGTCGACGTCGGCGAATGTCAAGGCCAAGATCGATTACGCCGGGATCTTCCTGCTGGCCCTGGTGGCGACCTGCGTGGTGCTCGCAACGAGTTTCGGCTCACTGTGGGGCTGGGGCTCGCCGAGGATCCTCGGCCTCACCGCCGTCGCCGTCGTCGCCGTCGTCGCGTTCGTCCTCGTGGAGCAACGGGTACCCGAGCCGGTCCTTCCGGTCCGGCTACTGACCAACCGGGTCTTCGCGATCGCGTCGTCCATCGGCTTCGTGGTCGGTTTCGCGATGTTCGGAGCGATCACGTTCCTGCCGCTGTTCCTGCAATCGGTCCAGGGGGCGACCGCGACATCGTCGGGACTGCGGATGGTTCCGATGATGTTGGGGCTGCTCATCACGTCGATCGCCAGCGGCCAACTCATCAGCCGAAACGGCCGTTACAAGATCTATCCGATCATCGGGTGCGCGATCTTCACCGTCGCCCTGTACCTGTTGTCCACGATGGACCGCAGCACCTCCGAGCTCCTCACGAGCGTGTATCTCTTCATCTTGGGCGTGGGGCTCGGCCTGGTCATGCAGGTGCTGGTGCTCGCCGTACAGAACGCCGTCGAGTACCGCGACCTCGGAACCGGCACCAGCGGGGCGACGTTCTTCCGCACCATCGGCGCCTCGGTGGGCGTCGCGGTGTTCGGAGCAGTCTTCAACAGCCAACTCGATTCCCATCTGACCAGCGGCGCCCCACCCGCGGCGGTCGGTCGATGTTCCGCCGAGGTGCTGGAGGCATCGACTCTGACGTTGCCCTCCTGCTCCCCGGCCGTCCAGTCATGGTTCCTGGACGGATTCACCGATGCGTTCCAGGTCGTGTTCCTCGTCGCGGTGCCGATCGGCATCTTGGCCTTTGCTCTATCGTGGTTGCTGCCGGAGGTCGAGTTGCGCACCGTCACCCGCACTCCGGAGCCCAGCGAATCGTTCGGTATGCCCTCTGCGCGAACATCTCTGGAAGAACTCCGGCTGCAGGTGTGGCGCACTCTCGCACGAGAGGACCGGCTGCGCATCTGGGAGATCGTCGTCGCGACCGCCGGCAGCCCGTTGTCCAGGGGCGAAGCATGGATGGTCAGCCGGGTCTCGGAAGAGACGTCGCGGGACTTCGCCGCGATGGTCGAAGCCTCCGACACACCATTGCCGATCGTGAAACAGACGGCCGACGACTTGGCGAGACGCGGAATGGTGACGATCGACAACGAGACCGTGACGATCACGCCCGCCGGAACCGCCGAGGCCGATCGTCTTCTCGAGGCCCAACGCGAACGACTGCGTACATTCGTGGCGGACTACCCCGGTAGCGACGAGGCCGACGTCGACCAGATGCTCGATGAGATCGCCGGTCGATTGCACGACGAGGTCCCGAGAGGCCTGACCCCTCAGACCGGCGGCTGACGAACTGCGGAACTCCGCCGCCGGCGGAACATAAACCGGTCCAACGACATTCGCGGATCGCCCGATCCCTCCCGCACACTACTGGCCATACCGTTGACCATCCAGTAGTCTCACCCACAATCCGCGCCGACACGCGCTCTCGTGCTCCCATCAGCGACGCAGGCGCGCGATCGACACACGCGCACCGGCCGGGTCATCCGACCTGTACATGTTTACCGAAACCACTACCGGAATCCTTACGACAAGTGCTACCGTCCTTGGCCAGAGGGAAGCCGGGTCCACACGCCGAGCACCGGATCAGCCAACGACAGTCACCCGAACCCGGGCGTCGGCCACATCAGGATCGTCATGGAAGGACGAGATGGTCGCAGGGCATTCACGTGTCGCGGCGGCGTCGCCACACGCCACAGCGCAGCAGACCGAGGTCGACGCCTCGCCCGCAGGCGTTGTGGGCACTGCGCGAGATCTGCGCGGGTTTTCACCGTCGACGCCGGAGGGCCGGGACGCCGACCTCTCGATCCCGAGACAACCCGGGGCTGTCGCAACCGGCCTGAGCACTTTCGGCCGTGCAGCACGCATGGGCGCCGAAGCGACACGGATCGGGGTAACCGACCTGATCCGGCTCCGCTTCCAATGGCGCGAGACCCTCACCCAGGCGTGGTTCATCATCTCGGTCACCGCAATTCCCGGCATCCTGATGGCGATCCCCTTCGGAGTGATCGTGTCGGCGCAGGTCGGCAACCTCGTCTATCAACTCGGCGCGAACTCGCTCATCGGCGCAGCCGGCGGGATGGGCGTGATCAAGCAGGGTGCACCGGTCGCGACAGGCCTCTTGCTCGGCGGTGCCGGAGCAGCGGCGATCGCGGCCGATCTCGGCGCCCGCACCATCCGCGAAGAGGTCGATGCCATGCGGGTCATGGGTGTCGATCCCGTGCAGCGCTTGGTCGCGCCCAGGATCGTCGCGATGGTGCTCGTGGCACCACTGCTCAACATCCTCATCATCGCCATCGGGATCGCCGCCGGCTACATCGCCGCGGTCGCCGCGCTCGGCGTCGCACCCGGTAGCTACTGGATGTCGTTCGGCGCGTTCACCTCTGGTGTCGACGTCTGGGTTTCCCTGGCGAAATCCGTCATCTTCGGGTTCCTGGTCGTCGTCATCGCATGTCAGCGTGGGCTCGAGGCCCGCGGTGGTCCGCGGGGCGTCGCGGACGGGGTCAACGCGGCGGTGGTCCTCTCGGTCGTCGCGATACTCGTCGTCAACACCGCCATCACGCAGGTGGTCAACATGTTCTATCCGATGAGGATGGGTTAGTCATGGCAGCACCCTCGACCTACAACCCGTTGCGCCCGTTGACCTCACTGTCGTCGCGGCTGCGCATCGGCGCTGCCGTCGACACCGTCGGATTCGCACTCGCGTTCTGCTGGCAGGTGATCGCATCCATCCCCGTCACACTCCGGCAGTACCGAGCGGAGACCGTGCGCACCATCACCGACATGACCTGGGGCAGAGGATCTCTCATCGTCGGAGGCGGCACTGCGGCAGTGATGGTGGTCATGGGCGCTGCCGTGGGCGCCTCGATCGGCATCGAGGCGTACACGGCCCTCGAGCTCGTCTCACTCGGTCCACTGAGTGGCGTCATCTCCGCATTCGCCAACACGCGTGAACTCGCCCCGATCGCCGCGGGCGTCGGTTTCGCGGCCCAGGCGGGCTGCCGGATGACCGCGGAGATCGGGTCCATGCGGATCTCCGAAGAGATCGACGCGATCGAAGCCCTCGGGGTCCGGTCGGTCGGATTCGTCGTGACCACCAAGGTCATCGCCGGTGTGGTGGCGATGGTTCCGACCTTCGTGATCGCGCTCGTGATCGGGTACTTCTCGACGCGTATGGTCGTCACGACCTTCCACCACGAGCCCGGCGGTGTGTACGACCACTACTTCACCCAGTTCGTCGTGGGCTGGGACATGGTCGCGGCCGTCATCAAGGTCCTGGTCTTCACCATCGCGATCATCCTGATCCATTGTTACCAGGGCTATTTCGCCTACGGCGGTCCAGAAGGCGTCGGGATGGCATCCGGCCGGGCCATCCGCGCAAGCCTCGTCGCGATCATCGCACTGGACATGCTCATGACCATCGTCCTCTGGGGATTCCGATCCCCCCTGAGCTTCACCGGGTGACCGCGTGCCCGCCTACGGACTGCCCGGCGTCACCACCACCCGCCGAGGCGCACGGATCATCGGAATCGCGGCGATCATCGCTGTCGTCGTGGCCGTCGCCGCCTGGCGCACACTGCCTTCCGACAACAGCGCGCCATCCGGTCAGATCTCGGTCACAGTCATCACCGACCATGTCGGCGAAGGGATCGAGCAGGGCACCGAGGTCCGCCGCGACGGCGTGAAGATCGGCACGGTGCGCAACATCGACCGGGATCCCGATGGGCAACGGCTCACCCTGTCCCTGGACGACGCGAGCGTGTCCGGTCTCACCGAGGGCCTCACCATCGACTACGCCCCGGCCAACCTGTTCGGTATCACCCAGATCAGCATGCACACCGGAACCGGCGGATCGCGACTCCGCAACGGCACCGTCGTCCGTCTCACCGGGTCCGATCGCGTGCGTGATGCCACCACGTCTGTCCTGTTGCAGTCGCTGGGGCAATTGACCGGCGACGTCCTGACCCCGCGGCTGGCGAAGTTGGTCGCGCAGATCTCCAGGGACACCACCGCATTCGCACCGCTACTGCAAGCGGTCATCGTCAGCGTGGAATCCATCGCCGACACACAGAAGATGCCCTACTCGCCGATCGTCGACGGACTCGGAGACGCATTGCTCGGCCTGCCGTCGACATTGTCCGGAGGCCTGGTCTTGCTCGACTCCGTCTACAACGAGCCCTATCTGAAGTCCGCCGCTCGGCGAGCGAACTTCGACGCCACGGTCGGCATGCTGGCGAAGCAGCTCATTCCCTCGGTGGCCGGCCTTCTCCGGTCCATCCGTCCCGACTATCACGAGCTCGCCGAACTCCCGGTCCCACTGCTCGGTGCGGTGGCCGGGAGCGTCGGTGGTCCGCGCACCGGCACCGACCTCGAACGGTTGCTGACCCGCCTGTCCCGAACCTTCCATGACTCCCCGGCCGGACCTATCGTGAACGTCGCCGTCGAGCTCAACGCGGACACCGCAACACGCGGCGGTCGCCGATGAGATCGATACCGTCGCTGGTTCTTCGGGTCGGCGCCTTCGCGTTGGCGATGTTGCTGATCCTGTTCGCCGTGTTGCGGACCATCGAACGTCCGGTCGCCGACGCCACCGACAACTACACCGCATTGTTCACCGACGCCAACGGCCTGCATCCCGGTGACGACGTCCGCGAGTTCGGTGTCGCGGTCGGGAATGTGACGACCATCGACCTCGCCGGGGACACAGCCCGCGTGGTGTTCACGATGAAACCGTCGCAGCAGCTGTCGGTCGGGGCGAAGCTCGCCATCCGCTACCAGAATCTGACCGGGCAGCGCTACCTCGACATCCAGCAGTCGTCACCGGTCATCGGGGGGATTCGTCGGTCCGGCAGCACGATCGGCACCGACCACACCGTGCCGTCCTTCGACATCACGACATTGTTCAACGGACTGCAGCCGGTCCTCGCCGACCTGTCCCCCGCTGATCTCAACAAGTTCACCGGCAGCATGCTTGCCGTCGTCCAGGGCAACGGCGCCGGCATCGGCCCGGCACTCGACGCGATCGAGAAACTCAGCACCTACACGACCGACCGGCAGGCCGTCATCTCCACACTCGTCCGGAATCTGTCCGTCGTCTCCGAACAGATCGGCGGGAAGTCCGGCCATGCGGTCGCGCTGATCGAGGAACTCACCACGCTGTTCAAGAACCTGGAGGCCAAACTGCCCGGACTGATCGATTTCGCTGCGCAGATCCCGCCGGTTCTCGATCCGCTCGACCACATCATGGGCGAGATCGGCCTCGTCGGCGATCCGAATCAACCACTCGACGGGCTCATCGATCGGGCTTTTCCCGACCCGAAAACGGCGATCGGCGCCCTCAACCGGCTGCCCGGGTTCCTCCAATCGCTGGCCGGGCTCGCCCCGACGAGTGGACAACTGACCTGCAGCAAGGGCCAGGCGTCGCCGGGGCACGAGATCGAGGTGCTGCTCGGCGGACAGAGGATCACCCTATGCCGCGCATGATCAGTTGGCGCACAGCCGCTTCCACGCGCGACTCCGGGCCTCGTTGGTCAGATCTGCAATGGGGCATCGCCGGCCTGGCAGTGCTGCTCGTGGTCGCGCTGACGATCGTCCTCATCAGCACCGTCGACCTGAACAGCCACGAATATCGCGCCGAGACAACCGACGCAGGATCGATCCGGGTCGGCGACGACGTGCGGGTTGCGGGAATCAACGTCGGCAAGGTGACCGCCGTCGACCTGAGGTCGGATCATGTCGATCTCCGATTCACCGCCGATGACAAGGTGTTTGTCGGGTCGGAATCGACCCTCGGAGTCCGCATGCTCACCGCTGTCGGGGGCTACTATCTGGCTCTTCAGCCGGCGGGTACGACGCCGCTCGGCGATCAGGTCATCCCGCGCGAGCGGGTTGTGCTGCCCTATGACCTCCCTGAGCTGTTCCAGGATGCGGTGACCCCACTCGACGAGATCGACGGCGGCACCATGCGTAGGACGATGGCCTCACTGCGATCGGCAACGGTGGACAACCCGTCGTCGATCCGCCGGGCGATCGATGCCACGGACACCATCGTCGCGCTCCTCAACCGGCAGAACTCGGACATCTCCCGAACCCTGGCCATGGCCGACGAATACGTCTCGTCGATCGACGGCATCAAGTCCCGATTCGGCCGGATCATCTGGTACTGGAACAGTCTGGAGGACAGCGCCGAGGAATCGATGGTGTCGGTCGGGTCCGCCCTCGGCACGGTGGCCAGCCTGCTGGCCCGACTGAGCCCCATCTCGCGGCAGTGGAACGGCAAGTTCAAGCCGATGGCGCAGGAGCTGGCGAACTCCGTTCCGCCACTTCAGGAACTGGGCGCCAAGCTGAGCGGCTTCCTGGATTCCATCCGGCGGATCGGTGGAGAACTCCGCTCGTTCGGCGGGGGCGCGGACCCCGTGACGATCTGTGTGCCGACACCGGAAAGGCGGTGCTAGATGTTCGGACGAATCCTTCACTCACGCATGCTCGTCGCCGCCATCGTCGTGGTCCTGCTCGTCGGTGCGGGCCTCACCGCATTTCGGGTCAGGAGTGCGGAGTCGGCGACGACGTCCTACTGTGCCCTGTTGCCCGACAGCATCGGGTTGTACGACGGCAGCGCGGTCACCGTGATGGGCGTTCCGGTCGGTCACATCACCTCGGTCGTGCCCGACGGCACCAGGGCCCGTGTCGAGTTCGACGTACGCGCCGACCGCCGGTTGCCCGCCGACGTGGGCGCGACGACCCTCTCGCAAACCCTCATCGCCGACCGCCGTCTGGCGTTGATCGGTGCCGAGCCAGGACGAGATGCTCCTGCCTGGCGTCCCTCCGAGTGCATCACCAAGACCACCACGCCGAAGTCGATCACCGAGACCCTCGCCGCGATGTCGAGCCTCGCCGACGAGCTCAACGGCGCCGATGACCCAGCCCAGGCGCACGCGATGTCGGGCGGGGTCTCGGCCCTGGAGAAGGCGACCGCCGGGACAGGCGATCAGATCAACGCCATCGTCATGGGGCTCGGCAGAGCACTGGACTCCCCCGACGCCGCGATCGGACACATCAGCGACCTGCTGGACGCACTGGGCGATCTGTCCTACAGCACCGCGCACGGCTGGGGAGACATCAAGCGAATGTTGACCCGCCTGCCCCGGACGCTGGTCTCCGTCGATCAGCACCTCATCGGCCCGTCGGTGGAGATCATCGCGCGGCTCCGAGATGTGCTGCCCATGTTCAACGACATCACGACGATGTTCGGCGGCACCATCATCCGTCACATCGAGTCGCTGCAGAATCTCCCGCAGATGATCTCGGCGGGTGTCGGATCTCTCGGCCAGGCCTTGCAGATGATCCCGGTCTTCACCAACGCCTTCGAGAACTCCGTCGATCCGATGACCGGGCGCGTGTCGCTCGGCTTCACGCCACCGCCGCATGCCCTGCCGTCCGGCGTCCTCGCCGGGCTCTGCACCGCGATGGGACAACGGGATCCGGACGTCTGCCGCGAACCCGGTGGTATCGGCGACCTGATACCGCACCTCCTCGGAACGGCGGGCACCCGATGACCCGGCGCCGAGACCGTCTGCGGCGCGCGTGCGCGGCGGCATGCGTCGCCATCACGATCGGTGCGAGCCTCAGTGGGTGTGGTACCGATGTGGCCGGTCTGCCCGTCCCGGGCATGCAGTCCTCCGACGGCACCTACCCGGTCCACATCCAGTTCTCGAATGTCCTGAACCTTCCGTCCGGTGCCCCGGTCGTCGCCAACGGGGTGGAGATCGGGTCGCTGACCGGACTGCGGGTCGACAACGGCGGCTTCGTGGTCGCCGACGTCGCCATCGATGACGGCGTCGCCCTGCCGACAACGACGACCGCGATGCTCCGGCAATCCGCTCCACTCGCCGACGTCCACATCGCCCTCACCACACCGACGACCGGATCGTCGCGCGGGAACCTGGAGGCCGGTTCGACGATCCCGTTGCAACGGACGTCGGAGGCACCTCAGATCGAGGACACCCTGGCAGGACTGGCCACCGCGGTCGGCAATGGCACGTTCACCAATTTCATGACGACCGTTCGTCAGATGAACAAGGCATTCCCCGACGACACGCGACGCACGGCCCGGATGTTCGACGTGATCGGACGGGATCTCGACGACCTTGCCGCCCATCAGAACTCGATCACCAAGGTCCTCGACGGCATGAACGCCACGACGCAGCGCGTGATCGAGGAGAAACCCAAGATCGACCCGCTGCTCACCGCGCAGGGTGTCTCACACACCACCTCCGCGATGAAGTCGGTGCTCGGCATCATCTTCATCCTCACCGACCTCGGGCAGATCGCTCCTCCTGCGCAGTGGCTCGCCCCGATGCTCGGTGCGTCGGATCGAGCCGTGTCCGCAGTGATGCCGATGCTGTTCTCCAGCAATCCGCTCGACACCACCGAGCCGTCGAACCTGCGCAGGCTCACCGACCTGCTGCATGACGACCTGATCCCGTTCGCGACCTCGGGCGCCAAGGTCGACATCACGACGATGTCGGTGACCGGCCGCACGGGCAAGCTGTCCGCGACCGGCCAGAGCGCTCAGATGATCCAGGCACTGCGCATGATCGGTCTCGTTCGATGACCCGGGGCACGGTGATCTCCCTCGGAGCCATCCTGGCGGTACTCGTGATCGGTGTCGCCTACCTCGCCTTCGGTGTCCTCGGCGTCGCACCGTTCCGGGAAGACCGGACGGCCACCCTGGTGATGACGGATTCGGGTGGCCTGGAGGTCAATTCCCCGGTTCTCCTGACCGGATTCGAGATCGGCGAGGTCACTGCCCTGCGCGTGGGTGATCACGGGGTCCAGACCGACATCAGGTATCGCGCCGAGTACCCCATCCCGGCGTCGAGCACACTGTCGGTCCAGACCCTCTCGGCGCTCGGCGAGCCGTATCTCGAGTTCGTGCCGGCGACCGACGGAGGTCCCGACCTCGCCGACGGTCAGGTCGTCGACACCCGGGCGACCACCAAGCCGGTGACCATCGCCGACACCGCCACGCGGGCAGTGGCGATGCTCGATCAGTTCGACCCCGATGTGATCTCACGCCTGGTGCACACCATCGACACTGCGCTGGACGGCACCGACGCGGTGATGCCCCGCCTGCAGCGGTCCACCCGACTGCTCGCGGAGACGCTGATGGTGCAGAACCCTCAGTTCGAGAAGTTGCTCAGCAGCATCCAGTCGATCGGCGGCGACCTGGACTGGCTGGGCCCGACGCTCGAGGCCGGTGGACCGGCCTGGGCGTCGGTGGGCGACCGCGTCATCGCGCCGCTGGCCACCAAGATGGCGGAACTCACCGACGCCCGGAATCCGTCGGTCTACACCACCGGAGACGGGATCATCCCGTTCCTCCATCGCATCAACGAGGTCCTGCTGGAGATCGGGCCGAGCGTGAAGCCACTCGCCCCGATGCTCCAACCGGTGGTCGCCCAGGCCACCACCGGGGTGTCCGGCCTGGACATCGGTGCCCTCGTCACACAGGCGCTGGGCACCGTGGGCTCCGACGGCGCCATCCACCTGCAGTTGAACATCCCGCAGCCACAACCGAAGTGAGGACTCGATGAGTACGACCACGACCGGCACACCGGATACCCAGATCGACGACACCGACACCGCCACCACCGATGACGTGGGCACCGCCCAGACGAGCGACACGACGGAGCCCGGCAGGCGGCCACGGCGTGAGGTATCGATCTCGTTGTCGACGGTGATCGTCGGAGGCGTGATCGTGGCTTTGCTCGCCGCCACCTGCGTATTCGCCGGTCTGTGGTTCTCCGCGCGGTCGACGATCTCCGACAGTGAAGCTCGTGCGGCCGACGCCCGTCGGGCCGAGCAGATCGCCACCGACTACGCCGTCGGTGCCGCGACCACCGATTATCGTGATCTCGATACCTGGTTCGACAAACTCAAGACCGACACGAGCCCGCAGCTGACGGCGAAGTTCGATTCGACCGCGCCTGCGCTGAAGCAGATCCTCGTACCGCTGAACTGGGTCTCCACGGCCACACCCGTCACCGCGAAGGTGTCGTCGGAGAACAATGGGGTCTACCAGGTGGATGCTTTCGTCAGTGTGAACTCGACGAGCAAGCAGGCGCCGAACGGTGCCAAGACCACCGTGACCTACAACGTCCGAGTAAATGGCAACGACGACTGGAAGATCACCGATGTCGGCGGGCTGGGCGGCGGTCTGCCGAACTAGCCTGATCCATCGGCCTTGTGCTGGAAAAGCACGGTGACGATGCGCCCACAACTGCGCATCGTGGCATCGACGGTACGCACCGATTCGGGCCACGGCCTTCCTCGCGCCACAACGACGAAGTCCCGAAACCCATCGGGTTTCCGGGACCATTCGTGTCGGGCTGACAGGATTTGAACCTGCGACCACTTGACCCCCAGTCAAGTGCGCTACCAAACTGCGCCACAGCCCGTTGCCCCGCAAGCGGGGCGTTGATGAGCGTAGCCGACGAGCCTCGGTTCGATCCAATCGCCTGGTCAGGCGCGCCGGACCGACCGCCGAGTGCTCAGTTCGCCGGCGAACGCTTCTTGTACCAGATCCACCCGCCGGTCACGAGGAGCGCACCGACGATCGACCCGATGATGCCGCTGGCGCGGAAGTTGATCCCGTCACCCGACAGCAGGCTGATCAACAGTCCACCGACGAAGGAACCGACGAGGCCGGCGACGATCGCCAGCCCCCAGTCGATAGTCCACATGTTCTTGCCGCCGATGATCAGCTGTGCAAGAGCGCCGATGACCATTCCGAACACGATGATTCCCAAGATGAGCACGAGTGGAAGTATCGCACGACCGATCGCAGCGGCCGGACACACGGTCGCCCGCGCGTCCGGAATCCGCCGCTAACCACGTCAGCGCTTGCGGCGCTGCTCCCGCTTGTCGCGGACACGCACATTCACCCGCACCGGCGAACCGTCGAAGTTGAACTCCTCACGCAGCCGGCGCTCGAGGAATCGACGGTATCCCGCCTCCAGGAAGCCCGTCGTGAACAGGACGAACGTCGGCGGTCTGGTGGCGGCCTGCGTGGCGAACATGACGCGCGGCTGGCGTCCGCCACGCAGCGGCGGCGGCGTGGCGGCAATGACCTCTTTGAGCCAGTTGTTGAGGCGACCGGTGCCGACGCGTTTGTCCCACGACTCCAGAGCACCCTCGATCGCGGGCACCAGCTTCTGCACCGACCGTCCGGTGCTCGCCGAGATGTTGACCCGTCTCGCCCAGGGCACCCGGGCCAGTTCCCGGTCGATCTCCTTGTCGAGCTGGTAACGACGATCCTCGTCGACCAGATCCCACTTGTTGAAGGCGATCACCAGAGCGCGGCCGCTCTCGATGATCATCGACAGCACGCGGAGATCCTGTTCGGTGATCGGCTCGGAGGAGTCGATGAGCAGGATCGCGACCTCGGCTGCGTCGAGCGCGGCGCGCGTGCGCAGCGACGCGTAGTACTCGTGACCGCTTGCCGTCCGAACCTTGCGGCGCAGGCCGGCCGTGTCGACGAACTGCCACGTGGTGCCATCGATCTCGATGAGCTCGTCGACCGGGTCAACGGTGGTGCCGGCGACATTGTCGACCACCGACCGATGCGTACCTGCCAGCTTGTTCAGCAGAGAGCTCTTCCCGACATTGGGTTTACCCACCAGCGCGACGCGGCGGGGCCCGCCGAGCGTCGGCGCCTCACGAGGCGTCTCCGGGAGCACGTCGAGAATCACGTCGAGCAGGTCACCGGCACCGCGGCCGTGCGCGGCCGAGACCGGGTAAGGCTCGCCGAGCCCCAATGACCAGAGAGCCGCGGTCTCGGCTTCGGCTCGCTCGCTGTCGACCTTGTTGGCGGCCAGGATGACCGGCGTCTTGGAGCGACGCAGCACCCGGGCGACGGCCTCGTCGGTCGTGGTGGCCCCGACGGTTGCATCGACCACCAGGACGATGGCGTCCGCAGTGCGCATGGCTTGTTCGGCCTGTGTCGCCACAGCCTGCTGCAGGCCCTTGGCGTCGGGTTCCCATCCGCCGGTGTCGACGACGGTGAACCGGCGTCCGGACCAACTCGCGGAGTACGAGACCCGATCACGGGTGACACCGGGAATGTCCTCGACGACGGCCTCGCGACGCCCGAGAATGCGGTTGACCAGCGTCGACTTCCCCACGTTCGGTCGGCCTACGATGGCGAGCACCGGCATCGGGGTGCCGTCGATGGGCTCCCCGTCGACGTCGAAATCGGTCAGCTGCCAGTCGGCTTCGTCCGACCACGTGCCGTCACCCGGCAACGCCAGTTCGTCCCCGCCGGTGATGTTCTGCTCGCTCACGACTGCACTCCGATCCGGTCGCGGACCAGGGCGCCGAGGGTCTCGACGACCTGGTCGCGGGTCAGGTCACTGGTGTCGACGATCACGGCGTCGTCTGCAGGACGCAGTGGCGACACCGCACGGGTCGAGTCGAGATGATCACGTCGATTGACACCGTTCAACACCTCCGCCAGGTCGCTCGGGCGCCCCGCCGCGACATTCTGCTGATGCCGCCGAGCCGCCCGCGCCTCGGGCGTGGCGGTCAGGAAGACTTTGAGGTCCGCGTCCGGGAACACCACGGTCCCGATATCGCGCCCCTCCACCACGACGAACGATCCCTGCGCCGCACGGCGTTGGACCGCAACGAGTTTGGTGCGTACCGACGGCACCGCCGAGACTGCCGAGACCGCGTCGGTCACCACGTCGGTCCGGATCTCGGCGGAGACGTCGACGCCGTCGAGGAGAGTTGTGGAACTGCCGGCGAGCACGTTCAGACCGATGTCGGCCCTGGTCACCACGGCGCCGATCGAGTCCGTGTCATCAAGCGCGACACCGGCATTCAGCACGGCGAGGGTGGCCGCTCGGTACATGGCACCGGTGTCCAGGAAGTGTGCGCCGACGCGATCGGCGAGGATCCGCGACACCGTGGACTTTCCGGTTCCGGCGGGACCGTCGATGGCGATGACATGCGTGCCGACCGCGTCGTCGTGACTCACAGCCCCACCGCCTTGTACAGCGCGCCGATCTCGTTCTTACCCAGTACGCGCAGGCTGCCGGGCCGCTGCTCACCGAGAGAGACCGCGCCGATGTTGGTGCGCACCAGGCTGGTCACCGGGAATCCGACCTCTTCCATCATGCGCCGGACGATCCTGTTTCGGCCTTCGTGCAATGTGATCCGCACCAGCGACTGGCCTTCGTGAACGCCGACGACCGTGAAACCGTCGACTGCCACCGGGCCGTCCTCGAGCTCGATTCCGTCCTTGAGGGTGCGACCGACCGAGCGCGGCACCTCGCCACGGAGCTCGGCCATATAGGTCTTGGGCACCTCGAACGAGGGATGCATGAGGCGGTGGGCGAGCTCGCCGTCGTTGGTCAGCAACAGCAGTCCCTCGGTGTCGGCGTCGAGCCTGCCCACGTGGAAGAGTCGCTGCCCGGCCATCACACGTTCGGCGACGATGTCGCCGATGCACGGTCGGCCCTGGTCGTCGGACATCGTGGACTGCCAGCCCTTGGGCTTGTTGAGGGCCAGATACTGCCGGGTCTCGTCGATCACGACCCGCGCACCGTCCACCCGGATCACCGCGGTGTCGGGGTTGATGCGCATCCCCTGCTCGGTGACGATCTGCCCGTCGACGTCGACGCGACCCGCGGCGATGAGCTCCTCGGCACCGCGACGCGATGCGACGCCAGCAGAGGCGAGCACCTTCTGCAACCGCACGCCGTCTTCGACGTAGGTGGCGCCAGTCGCACCCGGATCCTGGGCCGGGGTCTGGTGACGAGCCGGTTTCGCGTTGTTCAGACGCACCTTGCCCGACGTCACGTTGGGCTTCGACGAGCCTTTGCGATGCGTCTTCTTGGACGAGCGGCCCTCACTCACGGCACCTGCGCCACCGTGCCCTTTGTTGCCCGTCTTGGGAGTGTTCTTGCCTGTCTTCTGGGCGCGCGACGTCTTCTTGCGCGGGCCCGGTGTGCCGTCTCGGCTAGCGGATGCCATGTCATCAGTCCTGGTCGTCGGGGTCCGGGGCGGACGTCGATGAGTGCTGTTCGTCCGTTCCGGGTGAATCCTTCTCCATCGAGTCTGACCGGTGACCACCGAGTTTGGCGAATCGCGGGTCCGACGAGATCTCCTCATCGAGGTCGTCGATCACGTCGATGTCGGGCAACAGCGGCGCGAGATCGGGCAATTCGGTCAGGGATGCGAGGCCGAGACGCTCGAGGAACATCTCTGTGGTGGCGTAGGTGATGGCCGAGGTCTGGGGGTCGGTGCCGACCTCGTCGATCAGGCCACGGGCCACCAGCGTGCGGATCACGCCGTCCACGTTGACGCCGCGGATGGCGCTCACACGTGCACGGGTGACCGGCTGACGGTAGGCGATCACCGCCAGCGTCTCCAGCGCCGCCCGGGTGAGCTTCGATCGGGCGCCGTCGAGCAGCAGACGCTCGACATAGGGGGCGAACTCGGCCCGCGTGTAGAACCGCCAGCCGTCACCGGCGTACCGAAGGTCGATCCCGCTGCCGGACTCGGTGAGTTCGTCCGCCATGCGCGTCAGCATCGTGCGTACCCGCAGTCGATCCTGATCGACCGCGGTGGCCAGTTCGTCCGTGGTGGCGGGCGTGTCGACCACCAGCAGGACCGCTTCGAGCGCCGATCGCAACCGGCCGTCGTCGAGGACGATCTCCTCCTCGACCTCGAGGGCGCTCTGCTCGGCGTCGAGGGTCGTCGGTCCCGCGGCCGGGTCCGGGACTCCGGTGGTTTCTGTCGTCGGATCCGGCTCGTCGGTCATCCGTAGTCCTCCGCCCTGTCGATGTTGACGTCGTCCACGTCTCGGTCTCCGGTCCAGTTCACCCGCAACTCCCCCAGTGCCTCGGGTTGTTCGAATGTGACGGCCTGCTCGCGGAAGAGCTCCAGCAGCCCGAGGAACCGGCCGATCACCTCGAGGCCGGACTCGCATTCGGCGACCAGCTCACCGAAGCTCAGCCAATCACCGGGTCGCATGGCGAGCATCTCGGCGAGGCGACGGGCCTGCTCGGGGACCGAGACCTGCGAGGCGTGCAAGTGGTCCAGGCCCACGGTCGGGGTCGGTCGAGGTGTCATCGCGGTCGCCGCGACCTGGGCGAATCCTCGGGCGTCGACGCCGATGGTCACCTCGGGCAGGAGATCCTCGAACTGCTGTTCCAGCGACACGGCCCTCGGATAGCGCTGCAGCGCAGCCGCTTCCAACTCCCCGAACAACGCGGCCACCTGTTTGTAGGCACGGTACTGCAACAGCCGCGCGAACAGCAGGTCTCTCGCCTCGAGCAGGGCCAGATCCTCGGGGTCGTCGATCTCCCCGGACGGCAGCAGCCGCGCCGCCTTCAGATCGAGAAGCGTCGCCGCGACAACGAGGAACTCGGTGGTCTGCTCCAGGCCCATCTCGGGCCCGAGGTCACGGGTGTAAGCGATGAAGTCGTCGGTCACCTCGTGCAGCGCGACCTCGGTCACATCGAGGCGATGCTGGCTGATGAGGTTCAGGAGCAGGTCGAACGGACCCTCGAAGTTCCGGAGACGGACCTGGAAACCCGTCGGCTTCTCATCTGCCGCCTCCGGCGTGTCCGGCGCCGACTCGGTCGTGGCACCGTCGGCGACCACCGGCTCGGTCACTGCACTGTCAGACACACCTTCGTCGGACACCGCGGTTTCGGACACTGCATTGTCGGACACCGCACTGTCGGACACCGCACTGTCGGACACCGCACTGTCGGACACCGGGTCGCCGTCGGTCATGCCTGCCGGGAGTCGCGCGCGATCACCTCGCGCGCCAGCGCCCGGTAGGCCTTGGCTCCCGCCGACTTCGGCGCCCAGGACGTGATGGGTTCACCCGCGACGCTCGTCTCGGGGAATCGCACCGTCCGGCTGATGACGGTGTCGTAGACGGCGTCGCCGAACACCTCGACCACGCGGGCCATCACCTCTCGCGAATGCAATGTGCGCGCGTCGAACATGGTCACCAGAATCCCGCCGAGATTCAGACGCGGGTTGAGACGATCACGGACCTTGTCGACGGTGTCGGTCAGCAGGGCAAGCCCGCGCAGACTGAAGTATTCGCATTCCATCGGGATGACGACGGTATCCGAGCAGGCGAGCGCGTTCACGGTGAGCAAGCCCAGTGACGGCTGGCAGTCGATCAGCACGAAGTCGTAGCGATCGAGCACCGGGTGGAGGGCCCGGGCCAGCGATTGCTCGCGACCGACCTCGGTGACCAGCTGGATCTCGGCGGCCGACAGGTCGATGTTGCTGGGCAACAGGTCGAGGCCGTCGACCCTGGTGCGCATCAGCACGTCGTCGGTGGCGGCCTGTGGCGGTACCAGCAGGTTGTAGACGGTCTGGTCGAGATCGTGATGCGGAACGCCGAGACCCGCCGACAACGCGCCCTGCGGGTCCAGGTCCACGAGCAGCACCCGACGGCCGTATTCGGCCAACGCCGCACCGAGATTGATCGTCGACGTGGTCTTGCCGACGCCGCCCTTCTGGTTGCAGACGGCCACCACCGTGGCCGGGCCGTGCCGGTCCAGTGGGACCGGTTCGGGGATGTCGCGATAGGGCCGACCGGTCGGACCCATCTCGGTCTCGTGTTCGGTCTCCTCGTCGGCGTCATGGGACGGCGCGACAGAGATCCGGTATTGGTCATCGGCAGCGGACCGCGGGGCCCCCGGGGTGCTCACGTGTCCGCCGCTCCCATCTCTCGTCTCGACCTCGAACAGGACCCAGCCTAGTGGGTCACCTGGCCGATTCGGCGGAGCATCGCCGACAACCGACCCGGGACCGTTTCCGTGGACGCTCACCGCGCCCGCGGATGGGCCGTGGCGTAGACCTCGCGCATGGTGTTCACCGTCACCAGGGTGTAGACCTGTGTGGTGGTCACCGATGCGTGGCCGAGGAGTTCCTGCACGACGCGAACGTCGGCACCGCCGTCGAGTAGATGAGTGGCAAAGCTGTGCCGCAACGTGTGCGGCGACACCGCCTTGTCCAGGCCGGCCCGTGCAGCGGCGTCTGCCAACACCTGCCACGCACTCTGCCGGGACAGCCGGCCACCGCGCGCGTTGAGGAACAGCGCAGGATTCGCCCGGCTCGCGAGGGCCGGCCGACCGCGCACCAGGTATGCCTCCAGCGCATCGATCGCCGGACCGCCGACCGGGACGACGCGTTCCTTGCCGCCCTTGCCGCACAGTCGAACCGCGCGTGTCGTCGCGTCGATGTCGTCCACGTCGAGGGCGGTCGCCTCGGAGATCCGCGCACCGCAGCTGTAGAGCAGTTCGAGCAGGGCCCGGTCCCGCAGGGCACGGGGATGATCGGGCGCCCCCGCCGATTCGAGAATCGCGAGAACCTCGTCGACCGGCAACGATTTCGGGAGGCGACGGGCCGGACGCGGCGGGCGGACGGCATGGGCGACATCCGCCTCGACGACGCCCTCGGCCGCGGCGAACTTGTGGAATCCGCGAACCGCGACGAGTGTCCGCGCGATCGAGCTGTCGGCCAGCGGCGCCGAACCGGTGTCGGGGTCACCACGACGAAGCTGCACGAGGAATTCCCGGACATCGTTCTCGGTCACTTCGGCCAGGGAGTCGATCCCCCGTGCTCCGAGGTAGTCCGCATAACGTCCGAGGTCCCGCCGATAGGAGCTGACGGTGTTGGCGGCGGCGCCGCGTTCGACGGTGAGGTGATCGAGGTACCGGGTCACGTGCTCCGCCGCGCTGTCGGTCGATACCGTGTGTCCCGTCATCGCCGGTCCCGGCGCTCACGCAACGCCGTCGGTTCGTCGGTCCAGGGCGCGGTCACCGCCCGCAGCGATGTCGCCCGCGCATCGGCTGCTGCCAGCGCGAGGATGCCGGCCACACTCGTCGCGTTGACGATCTCACCGGACAGGGTCCGGGAGACCGCGTCCTCGAGGGCCACCCACTCGACAGACATGTCGGCCTCCTCGTCGTGCCGCTCCGAGGCCTCGAGTCCGCGAAGATCTTGCGCGAGGTAGAGCCGGAGCGCCTCGTCGGTGAAACCCGGCGACAGGTCGAGATCGACGAGCACCTGCCAGTGCTCGGCGGCGAGGTCGACCTCCTCGGCCAGCTCACGCTGTGCCGCCGCGAGCGGGGTCTCACCGGGACCGGCATCGAGCAGGCCTGCCGGCAGCTCGAGTAGCCGCCTGCCGATCGGATGCCGGTACTGCCGGACCATCGCGATCCGCCCCCGCGCGTCGCGGGCGACCACCGCGACCGCGCCGAAGTGTTCGACGACCTCACGTTCGGCGACGCGCCCACCGGGCATCTCGACCTCGTCGACCCGCAAGGTGAGAATCGCACCGTCGTAAACGGTTCGGGTCCCCTGGACGGTGAACGCGTGCTGCCTGTCGACTGCGTCGTCGCCTGACCGTACGTCGGGATCGGGCCCGTTCAAGCGCCGCGTTCCTCGGCACCGTCGGCGTCCTCGACCTCTCCCGTGGCGGGACGCTCGTAGTCACCGATGTCCACCGGGAGCCGTTCGGCAGCCTTGTATTTCAGTGCCGCGTCGATGAACGAGCGGAACAGCGGGTGTGGCCGGGTCGGCCGGCTCTTCAGTTCCGGATGCGCCTGGGTGGCGACCAGGAACGGATGCACCGACGTCGGATACTCCACGAACTCCACGAGATGGCCGTCGGGCGAGGTCCCGGAGAACACCAGCCCGGAGGCCGCGATCTTGTCGCGGTACCCGTTGTTGACCTCGAAGCGGTGTCGGTGCCGCTCGGAGACCCGGGTCGTCCCGTACGCCTCTGCGACGACACTGTCCGGTTCGAGAGAGGCCGGATAGGCACCGAGCCGCATCGTTCCGCCCAGATCCGCCTCGCCGGCCACCGCGTCGGCCTGGTCGGCCATCGTCGAGATGACGGGATAGGGCGTATCCGGATCGAACTCGGTCGAACTCGCGTCGTCGAGACCGGCGGCGCGAGCCGCTTCGATCACCACGCACTGCAATCCGAGGCAGAGACCCAGCAACGGAATCCCGCGTTTACGGGCGTAGCTGATCGCGCCCACTTTGCCCTCGATACCGCGGATCCCGAAACCACCGGGGATGAGCACCGCATGCACGTCACCGAGCGCAGCCTGCGCACCCTCGGGGGTGGCGCAGTCGTCGGACGGGACCCATTTGATCTCGGTACGCGCCCTCCAGGCGAAGCCACCCGCGCGAATCGCCTCGGTGACCGACAGATACGCGTCGGGCAGGTCCACGTACTTCCCCACCAGCGCGACGGTCACCGTCTCCCGCGGATCGTGGACTCGCTTGAGGAGCTCACCCCACTCGGTCCAGTCCACATCTCGGAACGGCAGGCCCAGCTTGCGCACCACGTAGGCATCGAGCTGCTCGCGGTGCAGGACCTTCGGGATGTCATAGATCGACGGCGCGTCCGGCGTGGAGATGACCCCCTCGAGCTCGACGTCGCACATGAGGGCGATCTTCTTCTTGAGACCTTCGGGGACCTCCCGATCGCATCGGAGAATGAGCGCGTCGGGCTGGATGCCGACGTTGCGCAATGCGGCCACCGAATGCTGGGTCGGCTTGGTCTTGAGTTCGCCGGAAGGGGCGAGATACGGGACCAGCGAGACGTGCAGGAAGAACACGTTGTCGCGCCCGACGTCGTGGCGGATCTGCCGTGCCGCTTCGATGAACGGCTGTGACTCGATGTCGCCGACGGTTCCACCGATCTCGGTGATCACCACATCGGGCGCCTCACCGTCTTCGCCCGGCTCGCGCATCGCGAGGACACGCGACTTGAGTTCGTCGGTGATGTGCGGAATCACCTGGACCGTCTCACCCAGATACTCTCCGCGGCGTTCCTTGGCGATCACCGTCGAATAGACCTGCCCGGTGGTCACATTCGCGGACTGCGAGAGGTTGCGGTCCAGGAAGCGCTCGTAATGTCCGACGTCGAGATCGGTCTCGGCACCGTCCTCGGTGACGAACACCTCACCGTGTTGGAAGGGGTTCATCGTGCCGGGGTCGACATTGAGATAGGGATCGAGCTTCTGCATCGTGACGCGAAGGCCGCGAGAGGTCAGAAGTTGTCCCAGGCTCGATGCGGTCAGTCCCTTGCCAAGGGACGACGCAACACCGCCCGTCACAAAGATGTGTTTGGTGTCGTGCACGTGGCGAAGTGGTCGCAATGCGTCTCCCGTCGGCCGATCCAGGCCAGAAAACCCTGATTACCTACGGGACTCCAGGGTAACACCTCTGTGCCGGTTCGACGGACGCCACACCGTGAGACGGCGCCCGACCGCGTCAGGCGGCCGGGCCCGACTGGGCTCCCACGGTGATCGCCTTGGCGCCCGGCCCGGTGCCGTAGGCACCCGTCCGGCCGTCCGCCTCGTCCGCCAGGGCCAGCACGGCAGTGATCCGGCCCGTCTGCTGGTCGACGTTGTCGATCGTGGACACCGCGTTGCCGAGGCCGGGATCAGAACGCACCACGGCGATCGGCGATCCGCCCGTCGCCGAACCGGTACGGCCGAGCAGCGCACCGCCCTGGCCGCGGGCCGACATCGAACCGGCGAGTCGCGCGGTCAACTGACCCTGGGCTCCGGCGTCGGCACCGAGCGGATCACCCGTGACCACGACGACCAGGTCGGCCGGTGAGACCGCGCCGTCGGCGTAGTCGATGAATCCGCCTTCGCGCAGGGCCTGCAGGCCCAGCCGGGTGTCCCCGGCCGATGCTGCCGACTGCCCGTCCCGGTGCAGGGTGAGCGCACCGAGCAGGTCACCGACACGACCTCCCGAATCGGTGAGCTCGGTGCGCAGCGTCGCGCCGGGCGGGATCGTCTGATCGACGATCGTGCGTACCTGTTCCGCGTTCTGGTCGCGCACCAGCGAATCGGTCAGCGCGATCTGTCCGGCGAAACGCCCACCCGCCGACGCAATCGACTCCTTGACCGCGTCCACATCGGCGTCCGCTGCGTTCGGAGCACTGACGACCAGCACCGACTGCCCCTTCAGGGTGCCGGCGATCAGACGCGCTCCGATGGCTGCGTCAAAACTGTTGGCCGCGTTGACCTGCTCGTTGAGTTGGTCGCGTTGCTTCTCGAGGTCGCCGATCCGGTCCCGCGATGTCCCGGTGACCGAGTTGACCCGATCCCCGATGAAGCCGGACCCGAGGAACAGACCGACTGCAAGCGCGAGGAAGACCGCGACGAGCGAGATCGCGTGCTGCCTGAGAGAGATCATCGATCACCTGTTCCAGACGTCTCGCGCCCACTCGACGGCATTGTGGTATTGCGCGACGGCCCAGTCGCTCACGTCGGGTCCCATGTTGGAGAGCATGATCGCCGCGATCACAGCGATCAGCGCGGCCAGCACCACGCAGGCGATCGCAGCACCCGAGATCCGGCTCCGATACAGCGTTGCGACGGCCTTGGCGTCCACCAGCTTCGGACCGACCTTGAGACGGGTCAGGAAGGTCGACGGATTGCTCTCGCGCCGTGAGCGATCGAAGAAGTCGTCGAGCGTTCCCCCGTAACCGACCGTCACGATGAGATCCGCACCGTGGTAATCCGCGAGCAGCAGGGCGAGATCTGCCGCGGCTCCCGCCGCGGGGAACGTCGTGGCGCCGACCCCCAGATCCTGAATACGTGCCAATCCTTGGGCGTGGCCGTCGGTGTCCGCCGGAAGTACCAGCTGTGCACCGCATTTGAGCGTCGCCGCCTTCATCTCGTCGGGATCGCCGACGATCACGGCTGGCTTGTACCCGGCTTTCAGCAAGGTGTCGGCACCGGCCCCGACACCGATGAGGACCGGTGAGTACTCCTTGATGAAGGGCTTCAGTGCGCGCAGGTCCGTACCCCGATCCGCCCCGTCGGCCACGATCACCACGTGCCGCGCCGCGAGGTCGGCGTCGATGTCGGGTACCCCGACCCCGTCGATCAACAGCGGCGACTCGCTCCTGATGAACTCGATCGTGTTGCCCGAGAATGCTTCCAGATGATCGACCAGCCCGGTCTTCGCCTCGATCATCAAGTCCGCGATGTCGCGTTCCTCGAGTTGCTGCCCCAGCGCGAGACGTCGTTCCCCGACGTACAGACGATCGTTGTCGATGCGGAGCTTGGCCCCGTCCTTCACCCGCTTGAAGACTTCGTCACCCACGTCGTCGAGCAGGACGATGCCCGAGGCGACGAGCACCTCCGGACCGAGATTCGGATACCTGCCGGAGATCGACCTGGACGCGTTGACCACTGCGACGACGTTGGCCTGCACCAGGGCGTCAGCGGTCATCCGGTCCAGGTCGACCTCGTCGAGGATGGCGATGTCGCCGGGGCCGATCCGATCGAGCAACCGGCGGGTGTTCTTGTCGATCCTGGCTATTCCGGAGACACCAGGGAGTTCATCGGTCGTACGGGCAAGCAGGGCAGGCATCTTCATGACGCCCATGATCACCATGCGGCCGCGACAGCATGGGGAGGCGCGCCGCAACAACTGCAACTTTTGTCACATGAGTAACACCCAATGGCGGGACCTAGGAGTCGTCGCGGTCCTGCTTCTCGCCTTCGGCGGTCGCCAGGAGTTCCTCCGCGTGCGCTCGCCCGGTGTCCGAATCACCGAGTCCTGCCAGCATCCGCGCGAGCTCGGCCACGCGTTCGTCACGATCCAGGGTGCGCACCGTGCTCGTGTGCTGTCGACGACTACGTCCGCCACCCGAGTTCTTGCCGATCACCAGGTGGTTGTCGGCGAATGCCGCCACTTGTGGCAGGTGGGTCACGACGATCACCTGATGTGCCCGGGCCAGGCCGGCCAGCCGCCGTCCGATCTCGACGGCAGCACGTCCGCCCACGCCGGCATCGACCTCGTCGAAGACCATGATCGATCCGCTGGTCGGTTCGGCCAGGACCACCTCGAGTGCAAGCATCACCCGCGACAATTCGCCGCCCGAGGCCGACCGCGCGATGGGCAGCGGCGTGGCACCTTTGTGCGCCAGCAACGCGAACTCGACGCGGTCGGCACCTGCGCTGCCTGCATGTGCCCGGTGACCGTCGAGCTCGATCGCCAGCCGATCGTCGGCGGCCGCGGGCTCGACGGCGACATCCACCGCGAGCGTGGTGTCACCCATCGCCAGTCCGCCGAGTTCCGCGGACACCTTCGACGCCATCGATTTCGCCGCAGTCTTCCGGCGGCGGTGAAGGGCGGCGGCGGCATCCTGCACTTTCGCCTGTGCTGCGGTGGCGGCGTTTTCGAGCTCTGTGATGGATTGTTGCGGGTCGTCGATCTCGGTCAGCCGGAGCTCGGCGGCGGTCCGCCAGGCGATCACCCCGTCGATGTCGGGTGCATATTTCCGCACCAGCGCCTTCAACTCCGCCTGGCGGGTGAGCAGTTTGTCCAGTTCGTCGGCGTCGGCGGGGAGGTCGGCCAAGAAGGAGGTCAGCTCCTCCCCCACGTCGGTGATCACCGTCAACGCCTCGGACACCCGCGGCAGCAGATCACGCAGCGAGTCGTCGGCGGCCGTCTCGAGGATCGTCCGCACCTGGCCGAGACCGTCGACGACCGATCCGGCGTCTCCCGCGACGATCTCGCGCGACTCGGCCCCTGCGGCACGGATCGTCTCCAGATCGGAGAGCCGACGGATCGTCGCAGCCAACTCGGCGTCCTCGCCGGGTTGGGGGTCGACGGCGGCGATCTCGTCCACGCCGAAGCGCAGACGATCGGCTTCCTGTGCCAGTTCACGATGATTGGTCCGGCGTGCGTCGAGTTCGTCGAGCACCTCGATCCAGGAGTCGCGGGCAGCACGGTAGGCGTCGGACGGCCCTGCGACCGATGACCCGGCGAACGTGTCGAGAGCGGCCCGCTGGTGTTCGGGCTTCAGCAGCCGGAGTTGATCGTTCTGACCGTGGATGGCCAGGAGCTGATTGGTCAGTCGGCCCATCACGCCGACCGGCACCGAGCGTCCGCCGAGATGGGCCCGGGACCGCCCATCGGCGTTCACCGATCGCACGGCGATCACGGTGCCGTCCTCGTCGACGTCGGCGCCGGACGACTCCAGGATCTCCTCGACCACCGGGTCACCGCCGTGTCCGGGCGACGAGCCTCCGTCAGCGAGACGGAAGCGACCTTCGACCGTCGCCTTGGTGTCGCCGGAGCGGACCCGGGTGGCATCCGCGCGGGCACCGGAGAGCAGGTGCAGGCTCGTGACGATCATCGTCTTGCCCGCACCGGTCTCGCCCGTCAGCACGGTGAACCCGGGATGGAATTGAGCAGAGGCCTGCTCGATGACACCCAGGCCTTCGATCGAGAGTTCTTCCAGCACGTCTAGGTCTGCCTCCCCCGCCAGCCCGTCACCGGTAGATCGAATTTTGTCACCAATCTGTCGGTGAAGGGATCCGAGTCGATACGCACCCACAGCACCGAACGGTCGCTGCGGACCACTTCCACACGTGCCCCCGCCGGGACATCGATGCGTCTTCGCCCGTCACACAGTGCCACAGCCGACCTGCCACCCTTGTCGATCTCCACTGCGATACGTGACCGCGGGCTGGTGACCAGCGGACGCGCGAACAGAGCGTGAGCGTTGCTCGGCACCACGAGCATGGCCTCCAGATCAGGCCACATCACCGGGCCGCCTGCGGAGAACGCGTAGGCGGTCGACCCCGTCGGCGTCGACACCAGGACGCCGTCGGCGCCGAATGCCGACACGGGGCGGCCATCGACCTCGGTGACGAGCTCGAGAACACCGTTGTTGGTCTTGTTCAGGATCGCGACCTCGTTCAGGGCCCAACTCCGCACCGGCGGATGGTCCGGCTGGGCCGGATCGATCACCGTGACGTCGAGGGTCATTCGCGGCTCGACTCGATAATCGCGGTCGATCAACTGTTGCATCACCTCGTCGATGCGATTGGCCTCTGCCTCGGCAAGAAAACCGATACGTCCCAGGTTGATGCCGAGGACCGGCACCTGCGCGGGATAGGCGAGCTCGGCGGCACGCAGGAAGGTTCCGTCGCCACCGAGGACGATCACCACCTCGCATCCCTCCGCGGACGCCGGTATCGCCGACGTGACCTCGACCGCGGCGCCGATGCGACGCAGATGCTCGGGATCGACGGGATGGCTCTCGGGTGGGTTGATCTCCGGCGCAACGTCCACCACGTCGATCTGTTGTTCGCGAGCCTTGGTGTCGTGGTCGACCACACGTAGTCTCACCCCGGCCCCGGCGCAATGGCGCGCGATGGCGTCCATCGTCTGCGTGACGATTTCCCGCCCGGTATGAGCGACCACCAAGAACTCTCGATGACCCGCCCGATCGGCGGCCGCGTCCATGGCCACAATGGTCCCTTCGTGTGTCAGCGGGGCCCGTTCTCGACGGCCCGGGTGATCATCTCGATCAGCGCCGGATCGTCGGACGTCCCCGGGGCGGGAGCGACGCCTTCGGCCGTGCCACCCGTCGCGTCCGTTCGGTCTTCGAGACTATCCGGCGACGACGGTTCCGCGCCGGGCCGGGCGTTCACGACATCGCCGTCGACGTTGTGGATCTGGGGCGGCCGCTCGTCGCCGACCTTGCGCAACCACAAGAAGTATTCGACGTTTCCCGATGGTCCGGGCAGCGGACTGGCCACCACGCCGCGCGTCTCCAGGCCGAACTGACGCGCTCGACGCGCCACCGCCAGCACCGCATCGATCCGCTGGTCGGGATCGCGCACCACCCCGCCCGCACCGACACGATCTTTGCCCACCTCGAACTGAGGTTTCACCATGGGCAGCAGGTCTGCCCCCGTCTTGGTGCACGCGGACAGTGCGGCCAGGACCAATGCCAACGAGATGAAGGACAGATCCGCGACCACCAGATCGACCGGGCCGCCGATCTCCTCGGGGGTGAGTCGCCGGACATTCGTTCGGTCGTGCACGGTGACCCGCGGGTCATTCTGGAGCCGCCAGACCAGCTGTCCGTAACCCACGTCCACGGCCACCACCTCGGCCGCCTCGCGCCGCAGCAAAACGTCGGTGAACCCACCGGTCGACGCCCCCGCATCCAGACAGCGGCGACCACCGACCAACAGCCCCTGTGGTTCGAACTCGTCGAGCGCACCGAGCAGCTTGTGCGCGCCGCGAGACGCCCAATCATCGGACACCGTCTCCAACACGAGGATCGGGGTGTCGCGGCCCACGTTGGTCGCCGGTTTCACTGCGACGACACCGTTGACCTTGACCAGCCCGTCGGCGATCAACGACCGGGCCTGCTCGCGCGACCGGGCCAGGCCGCGACGGACGAGCTCGGCGTCGAGGCGCGCACGTGGGGCCACCTGTCAGCAGCCCGTCATCGGGGATCGACGTCTTCCAGTGCCGTCGTCAACACATCGTGCGCCCGTTCGAGGAGTTCGGTCTGACGGGCCAGTGCTGCCAGATCAAAGGTCTCGCCCGCGGCCTGCCGTACCGAATCGACCTCCACGAGCAGCTGCGCGACCGTATCCGTGACGGTATCGGGATCGACCACCACGGGAGTCTCGTCGTCGGCGCCGTTCGACGGGCCACCGGTGGTCCGCGGCATCAGGTGTGGACCGGGTCGTGGACCCGGGACCGGCCCGTTCGATGCCGAACCGACCGACGAGGAGCCGGTCGGCTGCTCGTCGCGTCCTGATTCGCCCGGTTCGGTCATGGTGGGACCAACGCTAGCGCATCCGACCGACGCCGACGGACTCCAGGACGCCACGGACTTCGGTGTCGGAACCGGTGATCGACAGGTCGGCCGGGTCGAGCGCACCTTCGTCGATGGCCGACCACACCGCCGATGCGAGAGCCGGGATGAGGCTCTGCGGTGTCGCAGAGCCGACGCGGCTCACCGTGGCCGTCGGCCCGTCGAACTCGACCCGCCAACCGTCGTGGTCGCCGGCTCGCACGGTGTCGGCGTCGTGATAGAGACCCGTGAGATCCGAGATCACATAGGTCGGCCGTTGTTCGGGAGGCGCGACGAGGAGATCCGTCACCGAGCTCACCCCGGTCAGGACCAACACGCTGTCGACGCCCACCGAGTGCCCGCCCTCGATGTCGGTGTCCAGCCGGTCACCGACCACGAGCGGTCGCGAAGCACGACTGCGCGCTATCGCGTCAGCCATCAGCGGCGCAGCCGGTTTGCCCGCAACGAGCGGCTGCTGACCGGTGGCGTGGGCTACCGCGGCGACCATCGAGCCGTTCCCGACCAGCTTTCCTCGCTCAGACGGCAAGGTGGCGTCGGTGTTGCAGGCGATCCACAGAGCACCGGCGTTGATTGCCAGCGCCGCCTCCGACAGCTGGGCCCAACCGGTATCGGGCGAGTGCCCCTGGATGACGGCGGCAGGGCGGTCGTCGGCACTTCGCGTGACGCCGATCCCCACCTCGCGAACTTCCTGGGCGAGACCGTCGGTTCCGATCACGAGCGCGCGTGAACCGGGCTCGAGGTGTTCGGAGAGCAGCCGTGCAGCCGATTGCGCGCTGGTGACCACCTGATCCTCGGTCGCCGCGAAACCGAGCTCGACCAGGTGAGCAACCACCTCCGACGGCCGGCGGCTCGCATTGTTGGTGACGAAATATCGCGCGGTCTCCACGGTCTCGAGAGTCTCGCGGGCGCCCGGCAGGGCCCGCTGGCCCGCGAAGACGGTGCCGTCGAGGTCGAGCAGCAATGCGTCGTAGCGAGCTGCAAGCGACGTGTTGTCGGACGCGACCGGCGTCGCAGCGTCACGTGCGCGTCCGGACTCGGCGGGAGCTCGATGTGCCGGTTCCGGGGCGACAGCAACCCGCGCGGCGGTGTCGTCCGCGGCGCTGTCACGCCCCGCTGGGCCATCCGGGCCATCCGGAGTCGTCGCGTCGACCGGCGTCGTCCGGACACCGTCGGACGGGCGGCCGTCGGCCGGGTTCTCGTGGACTGCGACTCCGAGGGGCTCGTCGACGAGGTCCTCGCCGGGCAGGGCAGCATCGCCTGCCGGGACCGAATCGTCATCCGCATCGTCTGAGGACAGCTCGACGAGTCGCAGCTCGGCATCGGTGACGTCGTCGACGTCGGCCGACGCAGCATTCATGAACCAGGTGATCGACTCGTCTGTACGGCCCGCAGCATGCAAAGCGGATGCGTACGCGTAGTAGAGGCGGGCCGGTCCGGTGCCCGAGCGGCCCGGGGACAGGTCCTCGGACTGCAACGTGACCACTGCCTTACCCGGCTCACCCAGATCGATTCGCGCGCCCGATTCGACGATCCGCATCTCGGTGGCCTCGTCGCCCGTGAGCGCCCGGCCGTCCTCGCTGCGTGCGATCTCCACAGCACGAGCGGGCCGTCCCAGCCCACGCTCCGCGTCCGCGATCAGCGGCAGCAGGGCGGTGTTACCGGTGATCCGACGCGCGGCACGGAGCTCCGACAGGGCCTCCTGCCACTCACCCGCGTTGTACGCGGCGATGCCCATGGTCTCCCGGACCAGACCCACTCGGCCAGCCCGGCGACGTGCCGCACGGGCATGTTCGAGCGCGAGCGGCGGATCCTCGTCGAGCAGGCGCGTCACCATCACGAGATGGCGGGCCACATTCTCGGCGTTGGCCTTGTCGAGCGTCAGCAGATCACGACGTACATCGGTGTCCAGATCTGAGGCTGCCACGTCGACCGGCAATGCCGGTTCGTCCGGCCGGCCTGCCGACCCGGTGCCCCTGGTGGGACGATTCGGTCGCCCTGGACCCGCATCGCGTCGGCGGGGACGGTCACGATCACTCATAGCAGCCAATCTATGCCTCGAAGCCAGAAGTTCGGAATCGAATGGTCTCCCCGGGCGGACGCCGGTCCCGAGTCAGAATATCGGCGTCGTGGAGAAGACATGGCAACGGCCCCGTATTCGATTCTTTCGAATGAATACGAGGCCGTTGCTCGAGTTGTGTTCGGCGGTGTCCTACTCTCCCACACTGGTTAGGGTGCAGTACCATTGGCGCTGGAGGGCTTAGCTTCCGGGTTCGGAATGGGACCGGGCGTTTCCCCTCCGCTATGGCCGCCGTAACT
>NZ_JACWMS010000004.1 GCF_014673215.1 Gordonia hankookensis | reverse complement strand
TCTCCCTACAGTTGGGATTCTCCCGCACCAAGGCCGGCACCTGGTTGCACCTGGGCGACGCGCTGCAACGACTGCCCAAGATCCGGCTGGCCTACCTGGCCGGCGATTTCAGCACCCACCGCATGTCACGGATGGTCTATGCCGCACAACTGGTGCCCGACGATCTGGTCATCGACACCGACCCGACACCCGGTGCGGCGTGCACTCTCGATTTCGAAGACCTCGCCTTGGAGTTGCAGGCGCGGCCCACCACCGACACGGTGTTGCAGGATCAGTTGGCCGAGGTGGTGATCAGCCTCGACCCCGACGGCGCCGCCCAGACCCGCGAACAGTTCGCCCACACCTGGCAGAACCTGACCGTCACCGCCGACTCATCCGGGCACATGACCCTCGACGGCTGTGTACCCGCCGAAGATGGCGTGCACCTGTCCCAACGCATCAGCACCCTGATCGCCGAACGCCTGTGTCGCCGCGACCCGCGCCGCATCGGACAACAACGCGTCGCTGCTCTCGCCGAGATCACCGGCGTCCCCGGCACAACACTCACCTGCCACTGCGGACACCACGACTGCCCGCAACGCCCCACCCCCAACCCCACCGACCCGAGCGATCCGAGCGATCCCGCCGGCCCGAGCGATCCGGTCTATCCGAGCGAGCCGAGCGATCCGAGCGGGCATGGCACCGAAGCTGTTTCGGCGGACGCCAATGTGCCCGAGGCAGAGCCAAACAGCCAACCACCGCCGTCGTCGTCTGCCTGGACACTGGTCCTCGACCCTGCGGGCAGCGTGGTCCCCCGACTACGCGGCTACGGGGCCATCGACCCCGCACTGGCCGAGGCGTTGACCGAGAACTCCACCCTCATCGCCGTTCCCGACACCACCGAACGCCCACCATCGGGGCTGATCGTCGTCGCAGACCGCGGACCCGCACCACCGGTCGATCCCACCGGCCACGGCGGGCACCGGCATCCACCACCGGGAGCGCTGACCTACACACCGTCCCGGCGATTACGCGACCAGATCCTGCACACCGATTTGTGGTGCCGATACCCACTGTGCGCCACACCATCCCACGACTGCGAACTCGACCACCTCGTCAAGTTCAACCATGCCGACCCACAGGCCGGCGGCTGGACCGTGCCAGAAAATCTGGCGCCGCTGTGCACACCCGACCATCACCGCAAACACCTCGGAATATGGCTACCCACCATGCACACCGACCGCACCATCACCTGGCACAACCCGACCACCAGAGAGCAGATGGTCACCCACCCGCGATAGCCGGGCCGGAACCATCAGGCGAGTTCGATGAGTTCCTGATACTCGTCGGACCAGTGGTCCTCGGTGCCGTCCGGAAGCAGGATCACGCGCTGCGGGTCGAGGGCGGCGGCGGCGCCGGGGTCGTGGGTCACGAGGACCACGGCGCCTGTGTAGCTGCGCAGCGCGTCGAGGACCTGCTCGCGCGAGATCGGGTCGAGGTTATTGGTCGGCTCGTCGAGCAGCAGGACATTGGCCGCCGACGACACCAGGCCCGCCAGCGTCAGGCGGGTCTTCTCGCCGCCCGACAACGTGCCCGCAGGCTGATCGAGTTGAGCTCCGCTGAACATGAACGCGCCCAACAGACCGCGAAGGTCCTGCTCCCCCGCGTCAGGAGCGGCGTGGCGAATGTTCTCCCACACCGTGGCCATGTCGTCGAGAGTGTCGTGCTCCTGAGCGAAATAACCGATCTTCAGGCCGTAGCCGGGATCGAGCGAACCGAGATCTGGTGACTCGACCCCTGCCAGAAGCTTGAGCAACGTGGTCTTGCCGGCGCCGTTGAGTCCGAGCACGACGACGCGGCTGCCCTTGTCGATCGCCAGGTCGACCCCGGTGAAGATCTCGAGGGAGCCGTACATCTTGGTGAGGCCGCTCGCCATCAGAGGCGTCTTGCCGCAGGTCGCAGGCTCCGGGAAGCGGATTCGTGCGGTTCGATCAGCCACCCGCTCCTCGTCAAGAGCGTCGATCATCCGGTCCGCACGCTTCAGCATGTTCTGCGCGGCGGTTGCCTTGGTCGCCTTTGCGCCCAGTTTGGCTGCCTGCGCCCGCAGTGCACCCGCCTTCTTCTCGGCGTTGGCGCGTTCGCGCTTGCGTCGTTGCTCGTCGGTGGCGCGGGCGTCGAGGTAGCGCTGCCAACCCATGTTGTAGATGTCGGCCTCACCGCGCACGGCATCGAGGAACCACACCCGGTTCACCACGTCGGCCAGCAATTCCACGTCGTGACTGATCACCACGAGACCGCCCTCATGGTTCTGCAGGAATCCGCGCAACCAGGTGATCGAGTCGGCGTCAAGGTGGTTCGTCGGCTCATCGAGCAGGAGCGTTGTGTCGGACTTCCCGGCACCGTCGGAGGCCGCAAAGAGGATGCGTGCCAGCTCGATTCGACGTCGCTGACCGCCGGACAGAGTCCGCAGGGCCTGGCCGAGAACCCGATCGGGCAACCCGAGGCTGTGACAGATGCGCGCAGCCTCCGATTCGGCCACATAGCCGCCGAGTGCAGAGAACCGCTCTTCGAGTTGCCCGTACTTGGCCACCGCCCGGTCACGGACCCGGTCGTCGGCCGCCTCGGCCATCAGTGCCTGCTGCTTCTCCATCTGATGCAGGATCGCGTCGAGGCCGCGTGCGGACAGCACCCGATCCTTGGCGAGGACGTCCAAATCGCCTTCTTTGGGGTCCTGCGGCAGGTAACCGAGTTCGCCGCTGCGCACCACCGTGCCGGCATATGGTTCGGTCTCACCGGAGAGGATTCGCAGTGTGGTGGTCTTGCCCGCGCCGTTCCGGCCGACGAGGCCGATCCGGTCGCCGGGTTGAATACGCAGTGCGGGACCGGGCGCCGACAACAAGGTCCGAGCGCCCGCTCGGACTTCGAGGTCGGTTGCGGTGATCACGGCGGTCAAGTCTACCTGCGGAGGACCATGCGTTTTTCCGCCCGACCGCTCCACCGCCACCCGAGGCGACCATTACGGTGAGGATCGTGAGCGAACCCACACCGACACACATGTCCTCTGACCTGACCGGCAAGTCCGCACTGGTGACCGGGGCGAGCCGTGGAATCGGCCTCGCCATCGCCACCGAACTGGCGCGACGTGGCGCAGCGGTGGTGATCACCGGCCGCAAGCCCGAACCGCTGGAGGAGGCGGCCGGCCAGATCCGCACCGCGGTGTCCGGCGCGAAGGTCACCGCGACGCCCGGCAACACCGGTGACGAAACTCACCGCGCCGAAGCGGTGGCCGCGGCGGTCGCACAGGGCGGCATCGACATCTTGGTCAACAACACCGGGATCAATCCGATCTTCGGCCCCCTGATGGACGCCGACCTGGCCGCGTTCCGGAAGATCTTCGACACCAACGTGGTCGCGGCACTCGGCTTCATCCAGGAGGCTTTTCGGGCCGGGATGCGCGACAACGGCGGCGCGGTGGTGAACATCTCGTCGGTCGCGGGTATCCGTTCGACTGGTGTGATCGCCGCATACGGGGCGTCCAAGGCCGCATTGATCCGACTGACCTCGGAACTCGCCTGGGAACTCGGGTCGAACAACATCCGGGTCAACGCCATCGCGCCGGCGATCGTGAAGACCCGGTTCGCGAGCGATCTGATCGCGGGCGACAACGAGGCGCGCGCGCTCAAGGGCTACCCCCTCGGCCGGCTCGGCGAGCCGGAGGACATCGCCCGCGCGGCCGCATTCCTGGCCTCCGACGAGGCGGCCTGGATCACCGGCGAGACTCTGAACGTGGACGGCGGCATGCTGTCCACCGGATCGATGTGACGCGGTTCTTGTGACCCAGACGCTCGTGTGACGGACGCGATGACCGATGTCGTGGTGGTCGGCGCGGGACCAGCAGGTCGCGCGCTGACTCACCGTCTGCTGCAACGTGGCGTCGAGGTCACGCTCGTCGATCCACACCCGACCAGGCCGTGGCGGCCGACCTACGCGTGCTGGGCCGACGAGATCCCCGCATGGATCCCCCGCGATACCGTGTCCGCCCAGACTGATTCGGTGGAGATCCGGGCACCTGACTCGGTCCGCATCCAGCGTGGTTACGCCGTCTTCGACAACCCGGGCCTGCGCCGGGCCCTGGACGTCGACGGTGCGCGGATCGTCCCCGAGACGGCACAGGTGGTGGCAGATGATCATGTGATCACCGGGTCGGGGACGATCCGGACCGCACGGGTCGTCGATGCCCGGGGCACGACCGGCCGCGGACCGCGCCAGACGGCGTGGGGGGTGGTGGTGTCACATGAGCAAGCACGACCGATCCTTCGCGAGGCCGATGCCGTCTTGATGGACTGGGACCCGGTCACCCCGGACGACGGGTTGCACATCGCGTCGTTTCTCTATGCAGTACCCCTCGACGACGAGCGGTTCCTCCTGGAGGAGACCTGCCTCGCCGGAGACCCACCACTGTCGATAGCGCAGCTGCGCTCCCGACTCGAGCGGCGACTGGGCCGCCCGCTCGTCGCGGCGGCGGTGGACACGGAATCGGTGTCCTTCGCCCTGCACGGCACACCGACCCCGTGGCAGACCCGACCGCAGCCGTTCGGCTCTCGTGGCGGTCTGTTGCACCCTGCCACGGGCTACAGCATCGGCGCCTCGCTGACGGCCGCCGACGTGGTCGCGGATGCCGTGGCCGCCGATCGGGATCCGCAGAGTGCGTTGTGGCCCACGCAGGCCCGCGCGGTATACCGTCTCAGATCCGCCGGCCTGCGCGCTGTGCTGGGACTCGATGCGCAGCAGACGCGTCGCTTCTTCGCGACGTTCGCACGTCTGCCCGTCGAGCGACAGCGCGCCTATCTGACGGGTCGCGATGACCTGACCGGAACGCTGTCGGCGATGGCGACGATGTTCGCGCACGTCGACCACGCAACACGACTCTCACTCGTGCGGGCAATGGCGGGACGGCGACCGGTCAGCGACGCTGTTCGCGGCTGACGGGTGCGAACGCGTCCGCCTCATCCTCGACGGTGTCGCGGCTGGTGACCGGATATTCGTCGGAATCGTCCTCTGCCCCATCGGGTTCGACCTCGATGGACTGTTCGATCAGATCGCCGTCATCGGCCGACGGGATCGCATCATCGACGGTCATCGCGCACCTCTTTCGAAACTGGCGTTGGTCCGTACATCTCCAGGCTAACAACGTCTCCGGCGCTGTCGAACTGCCTCGCGCCCGGCCTATCCGGCCCGCAGAACGCGCCATTGCCGCACGAGGTCGTCGACGTCGACGGTGTGGGCGGTGATCAGCGTGGGAAGGCCGGCACGTGAACCCAGGTGGGCCTCGCGCACCCGCCGATTGAAATCCGTGAGGATGTCGCGCACCGCGTTCTCGTCGGCGATGTCGCGCAGCGACTCGGGGAAGCCCTGGGCTTCCTTACGAAGCTGCAATGGCATCGGCAGCAGCGCCGACGAATCCAGGTTCTCGTCGCGGATCTTCCGCTTGACCCACCAATCGGGGTCGTCGGCGTCGCTCAGGTCGAGAGGCCGACCCATGCCGGGCAGGTTGTCGAACTCCCCGCGCTCGGTGGCCTCGCGGATCATCTTCTCCACGCGCGACTCGTACCGGGGCGGCTGCCATCGGCGGACGCGCCGGAACCGGCCCTCGGTCGAGGACCGCTCGTCGTCGGTCGCAGGCATCAGACGTGCGACGCCAGATCTAGACCGTGAAGCCCAGCGCCCGCAACTGTTCGCGCCCGTCGTCGGTGATCTTGTCCGGTCCCCACGGCGGGATCCAGACCCAGTTGATCTCCATGTCGGTGCACAGCCCGCTGTTCACCAGCGCCGCCCGCGACTGATCCTCGATGACGTCGGTGAGCGGACAAGCCGCCGAGGTGAGGGTCATGTCGATCTTGGCGACCGCCTCTTCGGTGACCTCGATGCCGTAGACAAGACCGAGGTCCACGACGTTGATGCCGAGTTCGGGATCGACGACGTCGCGCATCGCCTCCTCGACGTCCTCGAGCTGAGGCAGCGACGTGGTCGGGGCCTCCGGTGCTGTGGTTGTTTCGTCACTCATACCGACTCCACTTCTGAAGGTTCATCTCTGTCGACTGTCTGGGCCAACGCGTCCTTGAACGCCATCCATCCCAGCAGAGCACACTTGACGCGGGCCGGGTACTTGCTGACGCCGGAGAAGGCGACGCCGTCACCGATCACATCCTCGTCACCCTCGTCCGCGCCGCGCGAGGTCATCATCGCGTTGAAGGAGTCCAGGGTGGTGAGGGCCTCGTCGACCGGCTGCCCGACGAGCTGATCGTGGAGCACCGAGGTCGACGCCTGCGAGATCGAACATCCCTGCCCGTCATACGAGATGTCCTCGACGGTCGATCCGTCCGCGGAGAGCGCGACTCGAAGGGTCACCTCGTCGCCGCACGTCGGGTTCACATGATGTACCTCGGCGCCGAACGGTTCGCGCAGTCCACGGCCATGCGGGTGCTTGTAGTGGTCCAGGATCACCTCCTGGTACATCTGTTCCATCCGCATCGTCAGCGGTCCCCCTTCGCGCTGGCCCCGACCACTCCGAAGAAGTTCTGCGCCTTGACGATCGCATCGGCGAGCGCGTCGACCTCGGGCAGGGTGTTGTACGCGGCAAACGAGGCGCGCGCGGTGGCGGCCACCCCGAAGCGCTTGTGCAGGGGCCACGCGCAGTGGTGTCCGACACGGATCGCGACGCCCTCGTCGTCGAGGATCTGGCCGAGATCGTGCGCGTGCAGACCATCGACCAGAAACGAGACGGCACCGCCCCGCTGCTCGGCAGTGGTCGGGCCGACGATCCGGAGACCATCGATTGCCGCAAGTCGTTCCAGCGCGTACGCGGTGAGTCGATGCTCGTGCGCCGCAACGGCATCCATACCTATCGCGGTCAGATAGTCGACAGCTGCGCCGAGCCCGACGACCTGCGACGTCATCGGCACGCCTGCCTCGAATCGCTGTGGCGACGGGGCATACGTGGACACCTCCATCGACACGGTCTCGATCATCGAACCACCGGTGATGAAGGGCGGTAACGCATCCAGCAGACCCGCCCGGCCGTAGAGCACACCGACGCCGGACGGACCGAACATCTTGTGCCCCGAGAACGCGGCGAAATCGACGCCGAGCGCGGCGAAATCGACAGCCATGTGCGGCACCGACTGGCAGGCGTCGAGAACCACGACCGCGCCGACCTCGCGGGCCCGGCGGACCATTTCGGTCACATCGGCCACCGCACCGGTGACGTTGGACTGGTGGGTGAAGGAGACGACCTTCACGGTCTCGTCGAGCGTCAGCGAATCGAGGTCGATCCGGCCATCGTCGGTGACGCCGAACCACTTCAGCGTCGCACCGGTCCGGCGGCAGAGTTCCTGCCATGGGACCAGATTCGCGTGGTGCTCGAGTTCGGTGATCACCACGGTGTCCCCGGGACCGAGTGGGCGACCGCCCAGCACCGCGGCGGACCGGTCGTCGCCGAGCGTGTAGGTCACCAGGTTGAGCGCCTCTGTCGCATTCTTGGTGAACACGATCGTCTCGGGCGTCGCGCCGACGAAGTCGGCGATGGATGCCCGCGCGCCCTCATAGGCGTCGGTCGCCTCTTCGGCGAGCTGGTGCGCGCCTCGGTGCACAGCCGCGTTGTGCGTCGTCAGGAAATCACGCTCGGCGTCGAGCACCTGCACCGGGCGCTGGGACGTGGCACCGGAGTCAAGGTAGACCAACGGCTTGTCGTCACGAACTGTGCGCGACAGGATCGGGAAGTCCGCGCGCAGTCGTCCGACATCCAATGTCGGCGCGACGGTTTCGGGAGAGAGCGTCATGACGGTACCTCCTTCACCGAATGGGTTCAGCCGGCGGCGGCCGCCGACGTGAAGCGGACGTAACCGTTCTCTTCGAGTTCGTCGGCGAGCTCCGGTCCGGCGGACTCGACGATGCGTCCGTTCACGAACACATGGACGAAGTCCGGCTGGATGTAGCGCAGGATGCGCGTGTAGTGGGTGATCAGCAGGACGCCACCGTTCTCGCGGTCCTTGTACTGGTTCACACCCTCACTGACGACGCGGAGGGCGTCGACGTCGAGGCCCGAGTCGGTCTCGTCGAGGATGGCGATCCGGGGCTTGAGCAGGCCGAGCTGCAGGATCTCGTGACGCTTCTTCTCACCGCCGGAGAACCCTTCGTTCACGCTGCGCTCTCCGAAGGACGGATCGATCTCCAGCGCCGTCATCGCCTCCTTGGTCTCCTTGACCCAGTGACGAAGCTTGGGCGCCTCGCCGCGCACCGAGGTGGCGGCGGTCCGCAGGAAGTTCGACATCGACACCCCCGGCACCTCGACCGGGTACTGCATCGCGAGGAACAGCCCAGCGCGGGCGCGCTCGTCCACACTCATCTCGAGGACGTCCTCGCCGTCGAGGGTGATGGAACCCTGGGTCACCTGATACTTCGGGTGGCCGGCGATCGCGTACGACAGGGTGGATTTGCCAGAGCCGTTGGGGCCCATGATGGCGTGCGTCTCACCCGACGACACGGCCAGGTTCACACCCTTGAGGATGTGGATCGGTTCGGCGTCTGCGTCGCTCTGCGCGACGTCGACGTGCAGGTCACGGATTTCCAGTGTGGTCACGGTGGTTGTGTTCCTCGATGCTCGTGGGTGTGGCTGTGCTCGTTGGCCGGCTCAGGCGCCGGCTATCTCGAGCTCGTATTCGATGGCGGCCTCGAGCCGTTCCCGGATGTCGGGCACGGCGATCTTGGCGATGATCTCGCGGAAGAAGCCACGGATCACCAGACGACGGGCCTGATCCTCCGGGATGCCTCGGGCCTGCAGGTAGAACAGTTGTTCGTCGTCGAATCGACCGGTTGCGCTGGCATGTCCGGCACCGACGATCTCGCCGGTCTCGATCTCCAGGTTCGGCACCGAGTCGGCGCGGGCGTTGTCGGTCAGGACCAGGTTGCGGTTGAGCTCGAACGTGTCGGTCCCCTCGGCCGCCGGACGGATCAGTACGTCGCCGATCCAGACCGTGTGGGCCTCCCGGGTGCGGTCACCAGTGAGGTCGCCCTGCAGGGCGCCCTTGTAGACAACGTTCGACCGGCAGTTCGGCTGGCTGTGATCGACCAGGAGGCGCTGCTCGAGGTGCTGGCCGGCATCGGCGAAGTACAGACCCCACAACTCGACGTCGCCGCCGGGTGCGTCGTAGTGGACCACCGGAGAGAGCCGAACGAGATTGCCGCCGAGGCTGATCGCGAAGTGCCGCACCACCGCATCGCGTCCGACCCGGACATGATGCGCTGCCACGTGCACCATGTCGTCCGCCCAGTCGTGCACGTTCACCACGGTCAGGGCCGCACTGTCGCCGACCACGAACTCGATGTTCTCGGCGTACGTTCCGCCGCCCTTCTGGTCGAGCACGACCACCGCGCGGGCGAAGGCCTCGAGGCGGATCTGCAGGTGGCCGAAGCCGACCTCGCCCTCTCCCGGACCGGTCACCTCGACGACGACCGGCTCGGACAGCTCGACCTCACGGCCGACGGTCACCACCGTGGCGTCGGTGAACGACGAGAACGCCTGAGCCGACACCCGGTCGAACGGGATGCCGCCCTCGCCGAGACGCTTGTCGTCGCGGCCGACGGTCTCCACCGTCACGCCCTCGCCGGTACCGGAGATCTCGAACACCGGATCGGCGGTGCGCTGAGCCGAACCGTCGTGCAGTCCGCGCAGCCGGCGGAACGGGGTGAACCGCCACACCTCTTCGCGGGGACTCGGCACCTCGAACGCCTCCACGTCGAAGGAGGTGAACATCTCCCCCTTGTTGACGGGTGCGGCTTCGCCGCGGTTGACGGGTGCCACCGGAGTCGACGACACGGGCAATGTGGGATCTGCCATCAGCCGACGGCTCCTTCCATCTGCAGTTCGATGAGGCGGTTGAGTTCGAGCGCGTACTCCATCGGGAGTTCCTTGGCGATCGGCTCGACGAATCCGCGCACCACCATGGCCATCGCCTCGTCCTCGGTCAGACCGCGACTCATCAAGTAGAAGAGCTGATCGTCGCTGACCTTCGACACCGTGGCCTCGTGGCCCATCGTCACGTCGTCCTCACGGATGTCGACATACGGATAGGTGTCGCTACGCGAGATCGTATCGACCAGCAGGGCATCACATTTCACCGTCGACCGGCTGCCGTGCGCACCGTTGTTGATCTTGATCAGGCCGCGATAAGAGGCGCGGCCGCCACCGCGGGCCACCGACTTGGACACGATGTTGCTCGAGGTGTTGGGCGCCAGGTGCACCATCTTGGAGCCGGTGTCCTGATGCTGTCCCTCGCCTGCGAACGCGACCGAGAGCACCTCGCCCTTGGCGTGCTCACCGGTCAGCCAGACGGCCGGGTACTTCATCGTGACCTTGGAACCGATGTTGCCGTCGATCCACTCCATGGTGGCGCCGGCCTCTGCCTTGGCGCGCTTGGTGACCAGGTTGTAGACGTTGTTCGACCAGTTCTGGATGGTCGTGTACCGGCAGCGACCACCCTTCTTGACGATGATCTCGACGACTGCCGAGTGCAGCGAATCGGTCTTGTAGATCGGCGCGGTGCAGCCCTCGACGTAGTGCACGTAGGCACCCTCGTCGACGATGATCAGGGTCCGCTCGAACTGGCCCATGTTCTCGGTGTTGATGCGGAAGTAGGCCTGCAGCGGGATGTCGACGTGGACCCCCGGCGGGACGTAGATGAACGAGCCACCCGACCACACCGCGGTGTTGAGGGCGGAGAACTTGTTGTCGCCTGCGGGGATCACCGATCCGAAGTATTCCTGGAAGATCTCCGGGTGCTCCTTGAGCGCGGTGTCGGTGTCGAGGAAGATGACACCCTGCTCTTCGAGGTCTTCACGGATCTGGTGATAGACCACCTCGGACTCGTACTGTGCCGCGACACCGGAGACCAGACGCTGCTTCTCGGCCTCTGGGATGCCGAGCTTGTCGTAGGTGTTCTTGATGTCCGCGGGCAGATCGTCCCACGTCGCCGCCTGCTTCTCGGTGGAGCGGACGAAGTACTTGATGTTGTCGAAGTCGATGCCGTCGAGTTCGGCACCCCAGTGCGGCATCGGCTTGCGGTCGAAGATGCGCAGAGCCTTGAGACGCTGCTCGAGCATCCACTCCGGCTCGCTCTTCTTCGCCGAGATGTCGGCGACGATCGCGTCCGACAGACCGCGCTGTGCGCTCGCACCGGCGACGTCGGAATCCGCCCAGCCGTACCCATACTTGCCCAGCGACGCGATGGTCTGCTCCTGGGTGAGGGGCGAGGGCTTGGCGGGTGTGGCGGCGTCGGTCGCGGTTGGTTCGGTGACTGTCATCGCGAAGCCTTTCGACTCGTCTTCATCGGGTGAGCGGATGCGGGCTGTGCATCGCTCGCTGTCGTCTGGGTGGTGTCGGACGGGACCGTGGCCCCTTCCGGCGGGGGGTGGAGCGGAACATGGGTGGTACAGACACAATCGCCGTTCGCGATCGTCGCCAGCCGCTGCACGTGGGTACCGAGCAGTTCGGTGAAGACCGCGGTCTCCGCCTCGCAGAGCTCCGGGAACTCCGTGGCCACGTGGGCAACCGGACAATGATGCTGGCAGATCTGCATCCCGGTACCGACCTCGCGGGTGTTGGCCGCGAAACCCGCGCTGGTCAACGCGTCGGCGATGTCGTTCACCGTGGTGGCGACCGATCCGGACTCGTCGGCGGGCACGACGTTCGCGGTGATCTCCTCGACCCGGTCGCGGGCGAACGCCTCGACCGCGGACTCACCGCCCACTGTTCTCAGTCTGCGCATCGCCGCGCCCGCGAGGTCATCGTAAGCGTGACGCAACTTGCCGCGGCCGGTCGCCGTGAGTTGGAACCATTTGGCGGGACGACCGCGACCACGGCGCCCGAACCCCGAGGACGAGATCTCCACGTCGCCTGCCTCGGCGAGTGCATCGAGGTGACGTCGGACACCCGCGGCGCTGATGCCGAGGCGATCGGCGATCTCACTCGCGGTCAGCGGACCGTCCTCCACCAGCAGAGAGATCACGGCAGCACGCGTCTGCCCGTCGTGATGACCGGCATTCGCCGCCCCGTCCGAGGGGCCGGCAGGCGCGCCCTTGGGCAGCGCTGTATCGCTCCTCATGGTTTTCACAACACAAGTGTGTCGTAATTGCTTCCCGCATGCCAGCAAGGCTGCCCTTACCGAGCGGGACCGGTCGGGCACGTGTGGCGAGTCCGCGCAGCGCGGACGGGGCACTAGAGTCGTCGGCGTGCCAGAAACCACAGTGCCGCGGAGTCGGGGCCGCGCGCTGCCGCAATGGGCTCGCTCGCCGCACGAGGCCCTGCGCCGGAGCGCCGACTACCTCGGGCTGAGCAGGAACCGATCCCGTACCGACACCGCGCAGGTCGACGACACCATCGACCGTCGAGGCGATTATGGCAAGGCCGTCGCGCGGCTGCACGACGACGAACGTGAGGTCGGCCCGCTCAACGCAGCGGAGAACAAGCGCCTCCTGCGGATCAAGTTGTTCGGTGCGACCGGTTCGGTCCTCCTGCTCATCGGGTCACTCGGCACGGGTGCCGTCCCGGTGCTCCAGAACCCGGTGGCCGGGATGCGCGTGCTGTCACTTCCGTCGCGGATGTGGAGTACGGCCCTCACACTCTCGATCGGCGGCACCATCATGCTGGTCGTCGCCTGGTTGCTGATCGGCCGATTTGCGGTCGGCCGGTTCAGCGTCGAGGTGCGCCGGGGCCGCAGCCCGGAGCGCCGGATGACGCGTCAGCAGGCCGACCGCACCCTCATGCTCTGGATCGCGCCGATCATCGTCGCGCCGCCCCTGCTGTCCAAGGACATCTACTCGTATCTCGCGCAGAGCGCGATCGCGTATCGGGGGATGGATCCCTATGTGGTCAGTCCGGTCCGCGGACTCGGTGTCGATCACGTCCTGACCCGGTCGGTACCCAATCTGTGGCGCGACACACCCGCCCCCTACGGCCCGCTTTTCCTGTGGATCGGCAAGGGCATCACTGCCGTGACCGGCGACAACATCACCGCGGCGATCTTCCTGCATCGACTGGTGGCGCTGGTCGGCATCGGCCTGATCGTGTGGGCACTGCCGCGATTGGCCCGACGCTGCGGGGTGTCGTCGGTGGCCGCGCTCTGGCTCGGCGCGATGAACCCGCTGCTGATCCTGCACCTGGTGGGCGGCATCCACAACGAGGCGCTGATGCTCGGCATGATGCTGGTCGGCCTGGAATTGTCCTTCCGTGCGATCTACGGCGCGGATCGACTACGTAGACCCTCGTCGTGGTGGCCCAGTACCGCAGGCTGGACGCTGATCGCCGGCGCCGCGGTCATCTCGGCGTCGGCCATGGTCAAGGTGACCTCGCTGTTGGCACTCGGCTTCGTCGGGATAGCGCTCGCCCAACGGTGGGGTGCCATCCTGCCGGCACTCCGTAACGCACCCGTCGCCCAATGGTGGGAACGATCACGCCGGAGTATCGCGGCGCTCGGTTGCTCGGCGGCGTTCTACGCGAGCATCCTGGCCGTCGTCATGGTCGGGATCTCGGTCGGTACCGGGCTCGGCTTCGGATGGACGGGCACCGGGTCCACCGGTGCCGTGGTGCGGTCCTGGATGTCCATGCCGACGTTGTTGTCGGTGACCACGGGCCGTCTCGGGCTCGCACTCGGCCTCGGAGACCAGACCCAGGCGATCCTCGAGGTCGGCCGTCCGCTCGGTGAGCTCGTGGCCGCCGTCTTCATCGTGCGCTGGATGCTCGCCTGCCTCGGCGGCCGACTGCATCCACTCGGTGCACTCGGTGTGTCAATGGCCACAGTCGTCGTCTTCTTCCCCTTCGTCCAGGCCTGGTATCTGCTGTGGGCGGTGATCCCACTCGCCGCCTGGGCGACCCGCCCGTGGTTCCGCCTGACCACCATCGCGGTCTCCGCGATCATCGCGATCGTTGTGATGCCGACGAGCTCCAACACCAGCGGAGTCGTACTCGCCCAAGGGCTCCTGGCCGGCGTGATCATGGTCGCGGTGATGACCGCGCTGTTCTTCGAGGACCTGCCGGTGCACCGATGGTGGCGAGGTCGTCGGGGACATGAACCGGTCCATGAGGACGCCGACGCGGGCTGACGACGGACCGAGCGTTGCGAATCCGCGTTTTTGGGACGGCGACGCCGAACGAATAGTCTGGCCCATGTGTGCGGCACGACGATCCGACAGCGGTACCCGGGTGATGATCGACGACCTGATCATCGACGCGACGATGGCCGCACGGTGAATGCGGACCGCTCCGGGGCGCCGGCCCTGCGTGCCACGGGCGTGGTGAAGCGGTATGGCGACCGGACCGCTGTCGACGGGCTGGATCTCGAACTCGAAACCGGCACGATCCTCGCGCTACTCGGCCCGAACGGCGCGGGCAAGACGACGACTGTCGAGATGTGCGAGGGGTTCCTCGCACCCGACGCGGGACGGGTCGAGGTCCTCGGCCTCGACCCGGTCACCGACAACGACGCCCTGCGCCGCCGGATCGGCGTGATGCTGCAGGGCGGAGGTGCCTATCCGGGCGCTCGTGCAGAAGAGATGCTCAGGCTCTGCGCGGCCTACAGTGCCGACCCGATCGACCCGGCCTGGCTGCTCGACGCGATGGGGCTGACCGACTGTGCCCGCACGTCGTTCCGCCGACTGTCCGGCGGACAGCAGCAGCGCCTCTCGTTGGCCTGCGCGATCGTCGGCAGGCCCGACCTGGTGTTCCTCGACGAGCCCACTGCAGGACTCGACGCGCACGCGCGGATCATGGTCTGGGAGTTGATCGATCGACTCCGCGACGACGGTGTGTCGGTATTACTGACAACTCACCTGATGGACGAGGCCGAAGAACTCGCCGACCAGGTGGTCATCATCGACAACGGACGTGTCGTCGCGTCCGGCACACCGAAGGACCTCACGCGCCGGGGCGCCGAGAACGAGCTCCGGTTCTCCGCTCCCCGCGGTCTCGACATGGCGATGCTCGGGCTCGCGCTGCCCGAGGAGTACCGCTGTTGCGAGACCACCCCGGGCGCCTACCTCGTGCGTGGACCCGTGACCCCACAGATACTCGCCACCGTCACCGCATGGTGCGCGCAGATCGACGTGCTGGCGACCGACCTCCGGGTCGAGACGCGCAGCCTGTCGGACGTCTTCCTCGACCTCACCGGACGGGCACTGCGATCATGACCACGCCGACCAACCGGTTCGACGCCGGGACCTTCGCCCCGCGTCCGCGTCCCGCGTCGCTGCCCGCGATCCTCACCGCGCAGTCGCGGATGGAGCTGACGCTGCTGCTGCGCAACGGCGAACAGCTCCTGCTCACCATGTTCATCCCGATCACCCTGCTGATCGGTCTGTGTCTCCTCCCGGTCGACACCGGTCTCGGTTCGACGCCCGCGGAACGTGCCGCCACGTTCGTGCCGGCAATCATGACCGTCGCGGTGATGTCCACGGCGTTCACCGGACAGGCCATCGCCCTCGGGTTCGACCGCCGCTATGGCGCACTGAAACGTCTTGGCGCGACACCGATCCCACGGTGGGGCATCATCGCCGGAAAGTCGATCGCGGTGGTGATCGTGGTGGCCTTGCAGGCCCTGACCATCGGCGGCATCGGTCTGGCCTTCGGCTGGCGCCCATCCCTGCTGGGACTGGTGCTCGGCGCCGTGGTCATCACAGTCGGCACTGCGACGTTCTCCGCACTCGGCCTGCTCCTCGGCGGGACGTTGAAGGCCGAGGTGGTACTCGCGCTGGCCAACCTGCTCTGGTTCGCGATGGTCGGCATCGGCAGTCTCGTCGTGATGGGCGACCGGGTGCCGGCCGTCGCGCACTGGATAGCCCGTTGTGTTCCGTCCGGAGCATTGACCGAGGCACTCGACCAGGCAACCCGGGGCTCGGTGGATTTCTTCGGTATAGGTGTGTTGCTGGCATGGGCGGTCGGTGCCGCCCTGCTCGCGGTGAGGTGGTTCCGGTTCCAATGACAGTCCCCAAGACATCAGATCCCGAGGCGACCGGGGCAGCCGGTACGTCAGCGGGCGCGGCCGATGAGCAGCCGCCGAGGACCGACGCACATCGTTTCGCACGGCTGCCCGGATTCGGCCGTCCGACCGCCCGTTTCGTCTACTGGTGGGCCATCGCCCTCCTGATCGCCAACGTCGGCATCGTCGCCACCGGTGGCGCGGTCCGCCTGACCGGCTCCGGACTCGGGTGCCCGACCTGGCCTCGGTGCACCGACGACTCGTTCGTCCCGCATGAAGCCCTCGGTGTGCACGGCGTCATCGAGTTCGGCAACCGGATGCTGACCTGGGTCCTCACGATCGTCGCGATCGCGACATGGGTGGCGGTGTTGCGCTACGCCCGTTCCGCCCGGCGGGACAAGTGGTTGGTCACCCTGCTCGCCCTCGGCATCCCGTTCCAGGGCGTGATCGGCGGCATCACCGTGCTGACCAAACTCAACCCGTGGGTCGTCTCCCTGCACTTCGTGCTCTCGATGGTCCTGGTGTCGGGCGCAACCGTGCTCGTGTACCGACTGCGCCCTGACGCTCCGCCGCCCCCGCCGGTCGGACCCGGAACCCGGTTGGGTCGAAGCCTCTCCGTGCTGCAGTATCTGGTGACCTGGGCGACCGTCTACCTGGGGACCGTCGTCACCGGCTCCGGTCCGCATGCCGGCGACACCGAGGCGCGACGCAACGGCCTCGCCCCCGATCACGCCACCCAGTTGCACGCCGACGCGGTCTTCGTGCTGATCGGGCTCGCCATCGCGGTCGCGGTCTTCACCCGGGCGCTCAGACTCCCCGAGCAGCGGAGCGCCTACACATTCCTCGGTCTGATCGCCGTACAGGGCATTCTGGGGGTGGTCCAATACAACACCGGGCTGCCGATCGCCCTGGTGATCGCGCACATGACCGTCAGCGCCATGCTGCTGATCGTGGCGACCTGGATGATCCTGCAATTCGGCACGCGCACGGTGACCGACGAGAACGCCACGTCGACGACAACCGGCGTCTAACGAGGCCGGCGACCGCCCGGGCGCTCAGAGAATCGCGCGGTTGCGAGCCTTCGGGAAGCGACTCTGACGAGCCACCCAGCCGGCCATCTTCCGATAGTGCGACGGCGACACGGTGGCCGCAGACGTCAGGTCGCGGTCCCACTCCGCGGTCTCGAGTCCGTCGAGGGCCTCGACGACCGCCTCCGCGGTCGCGACATCATTCACCACCCGATCACCGAGAATCCCGCCCTGCTCCCCCACAAGGGTGATCCGGACGCCCGCAGCACCTATGGGCTGCAGCACGGCCTTCGCGGAACCGCCTTCACGGCCGATGAATCCCTTGATCGAGGCGACCACATTCTGCGGGGCCGCGACGGGCGTGGTCGTCACATCAGCGGTATCGGATTCAGGCTGCTCGCTCATGGTTCCCGAGCATACCGGGGGACGATGAGCCCGCTCGCTGCGGTAGAACTGAGCCATGCGCGCAATTCAGGTGATTCGCCATGGTGGCCCGGAGGTTCTCGAGTTCGGCACCGTCGACGACCCGACCCCAGCACCCGACGAGGTCCTGGTCCGTACCGCGGCGACCGGGGTCAACTTCATCGACACCTACCTGCGGCGCGGTCTCTATCCGTCGGTACCGCCGTACATCCCGGGTACCGAAGGCGCAGGCGAAGTGGTGGCTGTCGGTTCCGACGTGGACTCCGTTGCCGTCGGACAGCGTGTCTGTTGGGTCGATGCACCCGCGAGCTACGCCGAACTCGTCGCCGTCCGCGCTGTCCGCGCGATCCCCGTGCCCGACCGGGTTCCCGACGACGTCGCGGGTTCGGCCATGTTGCGGGGGCTCACCGCCCACTATCTCCTGGACGGCAGCGCACACCCACGATCGGGAGACGCCGTACTGATCCATGCGGGTGCCGGGGGTGTCGGACTCATCCTCACGCAACTCGCCAAGCTCCGCGGACTCCGGGTGATCACCACGGTGTCCGATGACGAGAAGGCCACACTGTCGACCGCCGCCGGCGCCGATCACGTCCTGCGCTACAGCGACGGCCTCGCGGAGCAGGTGCGCTCGCTCACGGACGGAAACGGCGTGCGGGTGGTCTACGACGGCGTCGGCGCCGACACCTTCGAACAGTCCCTGGCGTCCACAGCCCTGCGCGGCATCGTCGTCCTGTTCGGCGCGGCATCGGGTCCGGTGCCACCCTTCGACCTCCAGCGCCTCAACGGGGCCGGTTCCCTCTCGGTGACGCGGCCGACCCTTGCGCACTTCATCGCCGACCCCGAAGAACTGCGCTGGCGGGCGGGCGAGTTCCTCGGCGCGGTCGCCGACGGTGACGTCGACGTCCGGGTGGGCCAGCGCTACCGCCTCGCCGACGCCGGCGCCGCGCACACCGATCTGGAATCCCGCGCGACGACCGGGGCGACCGTACTCATCCCGTCCTGATCTCGGGTCGGCCCCGAGTCGCTGTGGAGCCGGCCGCTCTCGGCAGAGAACCGGCTGCTGTCGGCGCGTGGGCGACTGTCAGAAGTAGCTGGTGATCAGCGGCAGGTTGACCACGGCATCGATGGCCAGGCCACAGAACAGGATCGCCAGGTATTCGTTCGACTGCAGGAAGACCTTCAGCGGCGCCACCTCGGCGCCTGCGCGGGTCTCGCGGTACAGGCGCTGCACGCGGCTGGTGAACCAGGCACCGGCGAGTACGGCGACGCCCGCGTAGATCCAGCTGGTCCCGAGGATGAGCACCAGCGACGAGAGCACGGTTGCCCAGGTGTACCAGAGCATCTGGCGGGTCACCCGCTCCTCGGTGGCGATCACCGGCAGCATCGGCACCCCGGCCGCCCGGTAGTCCTCCTTGTATCGCATCGCCAGCGCCCAGGTGTGCGGCGGCGTCCAGAAGAAGATCACCAGGAACAGCACGATCGGCTGCCAGCTGATGCTTCCGGTCACCGCTGCCCAACCGACCAGGGTCGGCATGCATCCGGCCGCACCGCCCCACACCACGTTCTGCCAGGTGCGGCGCTTCAGGATCAAGGTGTACACGCCCACGTAGAACGCGATCGTCGCGGTCACCAGCAGGGCGCTCAGAAGATTGGCGGCCCACCACAAGACCGCAAACGAGCCGATCCACAGGGCGATGCCGAAGATCAGCGCGCTACGCGTGGAGACGGCGTGCCGAGCCAGCGGCCTGCGCGCCGTGCGCTTCATCTTCTGATCGATGTCGGCGTCGGCGACCATGTTGAGTGTGTTGGCGCTGCCGGCGCCGAGCCAGCCGCCGAGCAGGGTGAAAGCGATCAACGCGATGTCGACGTGGCCGCGATCGGCCTGGAGCATCACCGGGATCGTGGCCACCAGCAACAGCTCGATCACACGCGGTTTGGTCAGCGCGACGTACGCGAGAACGGCCGCCTTGGCCCGGGAGAGAATCGATGCGTCGGAGCTCTCCGACGACGGGTTCTGCGCGGTGGAGGCCCCATGGCTGCCGTGGGATGCGGTGGACAGATCTCCGCTCACGCGCTCCCCAATCCTCACGGCCTCTCCTCGTCTGCCCCGAGGTGCTGCTCCACGACCAGGGCTACTACAGAGCATGGTAGACGGTGGTATCGACGATCGAAGAATCGAGTCCGGCGGGGCCGGACGACCTCGACGGGAAGCCCCGGTCGAGGCTTTCGCGTCACTCGCCGGAGCACGCGAAGGTTCAGCAGATTAGTCTGGAGCGGTAGCTGCCGAACTCCCGGGCGGCCCGCACGCACACACCGTGAACTTGTACAACCGAGGACTTGCGACCGTATTCGCACCGACCTGCACAGGAGACAGCACGACCGTGGCGCTCACAGACGACATCCGCGCATTGACCCAGCCGGCCCACCCCGACGACTGGACCGAGGTGGACACCCGCGCGGTCGACACCGCCCGCGTGCTGGCCGCAGATGCGGTACAGAAATGCGGCAGCGGCCATCCGGGCACGGCGATGAGCCTCGCCCCGCTCGCCTACACCCTGTTCCAGCGCGTGATGCGCCACGATCCCGCGGACACCGGATGGGTCGGACGCGACCGATTCGTCCTCTCCTGTGGGCATTCCAGCCTCACCCTCTACATCCAGCTGTACCTCGGTGGGTTCGGTCTCGAACTGCCCGACATCGAGGCACTGCGAACCTGGGGCTCACTGACCCCGGGTCACCCCGAGTTCCGCCACACCAAGGGTGTGGAGATCACCACCGGGCCGCTCGGCCAGGGCCTCGCGTCCGCGGTCGGCATGAGCATGGCATCGCGCTACGAGCGCGGACTGTTCGACCCGGACGCCGCGCCCGGCGCCAGCCCGTTCGACCATTTCATCTACGCGATCGCCTCCGACGGCGACATCGAGGAGGGCGTCACCTCCGAGGCATCGTCACTCGCCGGGACCCAACAGCTCGGCAACCTCATCGTGTTCTACGACCAGAACCAGATCTCGATCGAGGACGACACCGACATCGCGCTGTCCGAGGATGTGGCGAAGCGCTACGAGGCCTACGGCTGGCACGTGCAGACCGTCGAGGGCGGCGAGGACGTGGTGGCCATCGAGGCTGCGATCGAGGCCGCCAAGGCGGTGACCGACAAGCCGTCGATCATCTGTCTGCGCACGATCATCGGCTACCCGGCACCGACCAAGATGAACACCGGCGCCGCCCACGGATCTGCGCTCGGCGACGACGAGGTGGCCGAGACCAAGAAGATCCTCGGTTTCGACCCGGAGAAGAACTTCGACGTCTCCGACGAGGTGATCAACCACACGCGCGCGCTTCTCGAGCGCGGCACCGCGGCCAAGGCCGAGTGGTCGAAGGGCTTCGACGCCTGGGCGACGGCCAACCCTGAGACCAAGGCCCTCTTCGACCGTCTGCAGGCCCACGAACTGCCCGAGGGCTGGACCGACGCGCTGCCGTCCTGGACGCCCGGCGACAAAGACGTCGCCACCCGTGCCGCATCGGGCAAGGTGCTCTCCGCGTTGGGCCCCGTGCTCCCCGAACTGTGGGGCGGCTCGGCAGATCTCGCCGGCAGCAACAACACCACCATGGACGGCGCGGCATCGTTCGGGCCGACGTCGATCAGCACCAAGAAGTGGTCGGCGAACCCGTACGGTCGCACGCTGCACTTCGGCATCCGCGAGCATGCGATGGGCTCGATCCTGTCGGGCATCGCGTTGCACGGGCCCACCCGTGCCTACGGCGGCACCTTCCTCCAGTTCGCCGACTACATGCGCCCTGCGGTGCGCCTGGCGTCGCTGATGGAGATCGACCCGATCTACGTGTGGACCCACGACTCCATCGGCCTGGGCGAGGACGGCCCGACGCACCAGCCGGTCGAACACCTCGCCGCGCTGCGGGCGATCCCGCATCTCGACGTGGTCCGTCCCGCCGACGCGAATGAGACCGCCTACGCCTGGCAGACGCTGTTGGGCAGGCGCAACCATCCGGTCGGGCTCGCCCTGACCCGGCAGAACGTGCCGATCCTCGAGGGCACCAGTGCCGCGGGCGTCGCGCAGGGCGGATATGTACTCAGTGACCCCGAGGGCGATCCAGAGGTGGTCATCATCGGGACCGGCTCCGAGGTCCAGTTCGCGGTCGAGGCCCAGAAGGCATTGAAAGACAAGGGCATCGCGGCGCGTGTCGTCTCCATGCCATGCGTCGAATGGTTCGACGAGCAGCCGCAGGGCTACCGCGACGCGGTGCTGCCGCCCACGGTCCCGCGCGTCTCGGTCGAGGCAGGCATCGCGATGCCGTGGTACCGGATCGTCGGCGCAGGCGGCGAGATCGTGTCGCTCGACCACTTCGGGGCATCCGCCGATTACAAGGTGCTCTACGAGCAGTTCGGCATCACCACCGAGGCGGTCATCGCAGCCGCACAGCGGGCCGTCACCACCTAGCCGAGGGCACAACACAATTGGCCGCGACCCGGCCATGAGTCAGAGGAGAGAATCGTGACCCAGAACGAAAAGCTCGCCGAACTGTCCGCCGCCGGGGTATCGGTGTGGCTCGACGACCTGTCCCGTGACCTGATCAGCTCCGGCGACCTCGCCGGCCTGACCGCCACCAAGTCGGTGGTCGGTGTCACCACCAACCCGTCGATCTTCCAGGCCGCCCTGTCCAAGGGCACCAGCTACGACGCCCAGGTGACCGAGCTCGCGGCGCGCGGGGCCGACGTGGATGCGACCATCCGCACGGTCACCACCGACGACGTCCGCAATGCCTGTGACGTGCTGCACCCCGTCTACGAACAGTCGGACGGAGTGGACGGGCGCGTGTCCATCGAGGTCGATCCGCGACTGGCCCACGACACCGACGCCACCGTCGCCCAGGCCATCGAGCTGTGGAAGATCGTCGACCGACCGAACCTGCTGATCAAGATCCCGGCCACCAAGGCCGGCCTGCCGGCCATCACCCGGACCCTGGCCGAGGGCATCAGCGTCAACGTGACCCTGATCTTCTCGGTGGAGCGCTACCAGGGCGTCATGGACGCCTACCTCGACGGGCTCGACGCCGCCGCACAGGCCGGTCACGACCTGTCGACGATCCATTCGGTCGCGTCGTTCTTCGTCTCCCGGGTCGACACCGAGATCGACAAACGTCTCGACGCGATCGGGACCCCCGCGGCCGACGAGCTGAAGGGCAAGGCCGCGCTGGCCAATGCCCGCCTGGCATATCAGGCGTATCAAGAGGTCTTCGAGGTCGAGTCCCGATTCCCTGACCTTCTCGCCCAGGGCGCCCGACCCCAGCGTGCCCTGTGGGCATCGACCGGAGTGAAGAACCCCGACTATCCCGACACCCTGTACGTCAGTGAGCTCGTCGCCCCCAACACGGTCAACACCATGCCGGGCAAGACGATGGACGCCTTCGCCGACCACGGCTGGGTGAACACCGGATCGATCATCGGTCTGGCACAGGAGTCGCAGGAGGTCTTCGACAAGCTCGCCGCTCTCGGCGTGGACGTCGCCGACGTGTTCGCGGTGCTCGAAGACGAGGGTGTCGGCAAGTTCGAGGACGCGTGGAACGAACTCCTCACCGCGACCGCCGAACAACTGGCTGCGGCGAAGGGCTGACCCGTTGCCCGCGAGCGGCTCGGCCTGGACCAATCCCCTCCGTGAACCCCGGGACAAGCGACTCCCCCGGATCGCGGGCCCCAGCAGCCTGATCATCTTCGGTGTCACCGGTGATCTCGCGCGCAAGAAGTTGATGCCCGCGGTCTACGACCTCGCCAATCGCGGCCTGCTGCCGCCGTCGTTCGCTCTGGTCGGCTTCGCCCGACGAGACTGGGACGACGAGGATTTCGCGAAAGTTGTGCACGACGCGGTCCGCGACCATGCGCGGACCGGCTTCCGTGAGGAGGTGTGGGAACGCCTCGCCGAGGGGTTCCGCTTCGTGTCCGGCTCCTTCGACGACGACGACGCATTCGCCCGGCTCAAGGACACCCTGCACAGGCTCGACAAGGAACGTGGCACCGACGGTAATTATGCGTTCTACCTGTCGATCCCGCCCAAGGCGTTCCCGACCGTGTGTGAGCAGTTGCAGCGCAGCGGCCTCGCCACCGAGGAGGGCGACAGCTGGCGACGAGTCGTCATCGAGAAGCCGTTCGGCCATGACCTGGAGTCGGCCAAGGAACTCAACGGAATCGTCAACAGCGTGTTCCCGGAGTCGTCGGTGTTCCGCATCGACCACTATCTGGGCAAGGAGACGGTCCAGAACATCCTGGCCCTGCGCTTTGCCAACCAGCTGTTCGATCCGCTGTGGAGCTCCCACTACGTCGATCACGTCCAGATCACCATGGCCGAGGACATCGGCCTCGGCGGGCGGGCCGGATACTACGACGGGATCGGCGCCGCGCGAGACGTCATCCAGAATCATCTCCTGCAGCTGATGGCACTCATCGCGATGGAGGAACCGATCTCCTTCGAGCCCAAGCAACTCCAGGCGGAGAAGATCAAGGTGCTCGCCGCCACACGCAACATCCTCCCGCACGAGGAGAACACCGCGCGCGGTCAGTACGGACCGGGTTGGCAGGGCAGCCAGAAGGTGCCCGGGCTGCTCGAGGAGGAGGGATTCTCCAAGAACTCGATCACCGAGACCTATGCGGCGATCGCACTCGAGGTCGACTCCCGCCGATGGGCAGGTGTTCCGTTCTACCTGCGGACCGGAAAGCGGTTGGGCCGCAGGGTGACCGAGATCGCGCTGGTCTTCCGGCGTGCCCCACACCTCCCGTTCGACAAGACGATGACCGAGGAGCTCAGCCAGAACGTGCTGGTCATCCGGGTCCAGCCGGACGAAGGCATCACCTTGCGGTTCGGGTCCAAGGTCCCCGGCTCCAGCATGGAGGTCCGCGACGTCAACATGGACTTCAGTTACGGCACCGCATTCACCGAGGCGTCGCCGGAGGCCTATGAGCGTCTGATCCTCGACGTACTGCTGGGCGAACCGTCACTCTTCCCGGTGAACGAAGAGGTCGAACTGTCATGGAAGATCCTCGATCCGGTGATCGAGGCCTGGGTGTCGAGCGGTAAGCCCGACACCTACGAGTCGGGCACCTGGGGTCCGGCGTCGGCGGACGACATGATGTCCAGGGTCGGGCGAGCATGGCGACGCCCCTGATCATCGGATTGGATGGCGCACGATGATTGTCGAGCTACCGAACACCTCCACCAACGAGGTGGCCAAGAAGATCGTGGCCCTGCGTGAATCCGGCGGGGCGATCAGTCTCGGGCGCGTCCTCACGCTGGTCGTGTGTGCCGAGCACAACGAACCGACCGAGGGTGCGATCGAGGCGGCCATCGGGGCCAGCCGTGAGCATCCCAGCCGGGTGATCGTGGTCTCGCGTGGCGACCGCGACACCGAGTCCCGGCTCGACGCCGAGATCCGCGTCGGTGGCGATGCGGGCGCCTCGGAAGTCGTCGTCCTCACCCTCGAAGGGGATCTGGCGAACCACCCGCGTTCGGTCGTCACTCCCTTCCTGCTCCCGGACACGCCGGTCGTCACGTGGTGGCCGGGCACTGCGCCGGAGGATCCCATGGCAGACCCGATGGGAACTCTGGGCCGCAGGCGCATTCTGGACGCATCCAGGTCCGACCACCCGGAATCGGTTCTGGCCCGCCGCCTCGCCACCTACGCGCCGGGCGACTCCGACCTCGCCTGGACGCAGATCACCCACTGGCGTGGCCTGCTCGCCTCGGCACTCGGCCGGCCGCCGCACACGCCGGTCACCTCCGCAGAGGTCACCGGCCCGTCGGACTCCCCCGGTGTCGACCTGCTCGCGGGCTGGCTGCAGTCGGCTTTGCACGTGCCGACGCGGCGCCGGACGGGCAGCTTCGAGGTGCGGCTGGTGCGCGACGACGGACCGACCGTGCTCGCGATCGACGAGAACCGCAACGCCGTGCTGTCCCAGCCGGGTAAGCCGGACGGGCGCGTCGCGATGACGAGGCGCGATCTCCCCCAACTCCTCGTCGAGGAACTCCGTCGTCTCGACGTCGACGAGGTGTACGAGGAGGCATTGCGCGGCGTGGCCGCTGTCGATTTCAGCGAGGTGGTGGCGTGATGATCCCGGAAACCCTGGTGTTCGACGACAAGAACGACCTCGTCGCGACGGCTGCGAACCGGTTCGTCGACCTGGTGACTCGCGCGCAGACCGAACGCGGAGTCGCGTCCGTGGTACTGACCGGCGGCAGCAACGGGATCGCGATCCTGCGTGCGCTGGCGGCCGACAGTGGCGACATCGACTGGTCACGGGTGGAATTGTTCTGGGGCGACGACCGTTTCGTTCCCGCCGACGATCCGGAACGCAATTACGGGCAGGCGCGCGACGCCCTGCTCGACCACGTTCCGGTCGACCCGGATCGGATCCATCCCATGGCCGCATCCGACGGTGAGTTCGGCGACGACATCACGGCGGCGGCCTCCGCCTATGCGAGAGTGCTCGGGCACGTCGGCACCGGCCAGGTACCGCATTTCGACCTCCACCTGCTGGGCATGGGCGGAGAAGGCCACATCAACTCCCTCTTCCCACACACGGCGGCCACGGCGGAGACCGAGAAGACCGTCGTCGCCGTGGAGGAATCACCGAAGCCTCCACCGCGACGGATCACCCTCACGCTGCCGGTGGTCAACCGCAGCAAGGCAGTCTGGTTCCTGGTTGCGGGCGCCGACAAGGCCGATGCGGTGGCGGCAGCCCACACCGGGGCGAGCGCCGCCGACTGGCCCTGCGCCGGCGCCCACGGTACCGACGAGACGGTCTGGTTTCTGGACCGCCCCGCCGCGTCGCGGATCTCCTAGCGCACGCCTCCCGTCACGACCCGGGAATCACCCGCACCACCGACGGCGTTGTGGGTGGCATGAGGGCGCTGTGGACATTGGCTCATCCCGACCCCGATTCGCTCAACAGCCGGCTGCGACACGTCGGCGTGCAGACCTTGCGTGATAACGGTTGGGAGGTCAGCGAATCCGATCTGTACGCGATGAAGTGGGATCCGGTTCTCCAGGACGAGGGTGGTGCCGACGTCGAGGCCGAACAGGACAAGCTCTGTGCGGCCGACCTCCTGGTGATGCAGTTCCCGCTCTGGTGGTACGGCATGCCCGCGATCATGAAGGGGTGGGTGGATCGGGTCTTCGAGCGCGGGTTCGCCTACGACGTGATCGATCCGGAGACCGGGCGCGCACGCAAGTACGGCGACGGTGGCCTCGTCGGGCGGCGCGCCCTTGCGGTGGTCACCGCCGGTGACCGCCCGGGCAGTCTCGAGCAGCGCGGCATCAGCGGCAGTATCGAGGACGTCTTGTGGACCACCCTGCACGGCACCTTCTGGTACACCGGCATGGAGGCGCTGGCGCCGCATCTCGTCACGCGGGCACGTGATGTCGACGAGTCGACCATCGCCGGCGTCGAGGCGGATCTGCGGTCACGGCTGATCGGGATCGGTGACGAACCACCGATCCCCTATCTGCCACTCGACGAACGGTTCTATGACCACTCGATCCGGCTGTTGCCCGATGTCGCGCCGGGCGTCACGGGGAACGGCGCGCATCTCCATCAACAATTGTCGTATAGCCAGCGATACTCAGTCTGTGACCACAGCCAGCGTTCGTGATCGTCTAATGGAGCGGTAGAGACGGTGCCATGTCGTAGCACGAGACCACCTAGTCTACGAACACCGCGACTGTCGGTCCCTACATTCGTACGGGTACTCAATAAATGCACTGTTGGGGGCTCTCTTAGCGCCGCCACGATCTGCCCCCTTTGGACCGGATCACCGAGCAGTGACAAACAGTCGGGTGCTACAAACTCCTCGGGTGCATTCCCCGACCTCACGGCGTCCGCGACGACGCCAACGGCCGCCGCAAGCGAAGCGTCCGTGTAACAACGGAGGACGCGGGCCGGAGGTGGCACGAAACGAGAGGGCCACTTGGTTGCCGACTCGTAGCAAATGTTGGACAAGACTGTTTGATGGAGGTTCGCCTCCCGCAGATCTGTGTCCCCATCCATTACCGTCCCAGTGAGCACAGCTCTTCTCAGGTCCGCCCCCCGCAAGTCAACTCCCGTCAACCGAGCCCCAGTTAGATTCGCACAGCGCGGAACAGTACGCACTCTTGGGTTTTTTTCGGTTGGGTCATCAATGCACCCTATAAGAGCGCCGCTGAGATCTGCACTCGCTAGATTCGAAAACTTCAATAATGCGCCTCGTAAATCTATTTGCGACATTTTCGCGCCCCAAAAGCGCACACCCTCGAATTCTGCGTCAGTCGCAACTACTCTGGTTAGATCGGCTGCGTCCAACGAGGTAGGTCCGCGTGCATCAGTGCCGTTGCATTTCATCTCGACAAACGCGTCACCAGGCAGAGATGTCGGGCAGGAAAGGTTCGCCCATCGGAGTGTCGCCGAATTGAGCGCACCGCCATCAAGTTTGGCGCCGGCCAAGATCACAGAGTCCATGCTTGCGTTCTTAGCAACGATCTTAACCAAGTCGCCGCCGGTAATGTTGGCATTATTCATCTGGGCATTGGAGAGATTTGCACCCGTCAGATCAGCAGCGGGCAATTGAAGTCCAGATAGATTCATTTGTTGCAGGTCCATGTACGAGAATGGTTTGGCTCCGAATCCACCAGCACGTTCGCGAACGAAACGCAAGTTCTCGAGCCGCTCAGCCTGTTCCGCTCGTTGGCCTTCTAGTCTGTCTGCCTGAACTCTCTGGCCATCTGCCCGCGCTTCGTCACGCTCGGAGCGTAGATTGTCAAGCCTGTACTGAATGGCGATCGATGCCATCGTCACCAGTATTGCTACAAGGAGTGCCACAAAGATTTCAGCAACCCACCACTTCGGCTGTCTTGAGAGGGATGACTCGTAGAAGAGATAACGCCCCCGCCACTGGCGCGGCATCGTTATCCATTCTGGACCAAACGGAGTCTGCCGATACCGCGAACGAGCATGAACCTTGCGCGCTCTTTTCAACTGGGATAACGAATACCCCGCGGGTGGCTCCGTCACGAATCGATTGTTGCACCGCAAGAACAGGCTAGCTAAGCCTTAGCAACCAATCGTCTGGTCGAATGACATGCGAGCTCGTTGACTCGCCAGACGGAGTTGTGAATGAGGCGCCCGCGAAGCCGATGTCGCACGGTTTGGGACGACAGTGTCTCCCGACAATCAGGTCCTCTTGATCGGTATACGTATGTGACGTCGGAGCATCATTGACCTCAATCCGCCAAGAAGAATCAGCCGCTGTTGCGCAACGCCGTCGCGAGCCCGTTCATGGTGAGCTGGATGCCGCGGCGCACCGCCGGTGAGTCCTCGCCGGCGCGGAACCGACGCAGGAGTTCCACCTGGAGCATGTTGAGCGGCTCGAGGTACGGGAACCGGTTGTAGACCGAACGCTTCAGGGCGGCGTTGTCGGTGAGCAGGTCGTCGGTGCCGGTGATCTTCGCGTACATCTCGATGGTGCGTTCGTGTTCGTCGACGATCATGCCGAACACCTTGTCCCGCAAGGTCTCATCGGGAACCAGCTGCGCGTAGCGGTGGGCCAGGCCCATGTCCGACTTCGCGAGTACCTGCGCCATGTTGGACATCACGGTCCGGAAGAACGGCCAATCCGCGTAGTAACGGCTCAGCGTCTCCAGTCGCTGCTCGTCCTCGCCGACCCACTGCTGGAAGGCCGAACCCGTGCCATACCAGCCGGGCAACATCACCCGCGACTGGGTCCATGACAGCACCCACGGGATGGCGCGCAGGTCCGAGATCTTCTCGGTCTGTTTACGCGACGCCGGACGGCTGCCGATGTTGAGTGCGCCGATCTCCGACAGGGGGGTCGAGGTCGTGAAGTACTCGACGAAGCCCGGTGTCTCGTGGACGAGTCCACTGTAGGCAGAGCGCGCCAGCGCGGCGATCTCGTCCATGTCGCGGTAGGCACATTCGGAGTCGTCGCCGAGTCCCTCGACGTCGAGCAGTGAGGACTCGATCGTCGCGGCCAACAAGGTCTCCAGATTACGTTGGGCCAGAACCGGTTCCGCATACTTTGCGGCGATGATCTCGCCCTGCTCGGTGATCCGCAGCGAGCCCTGCACCGCACCGGGCGGTTGCGCCAGGATGGCGTCGTAGCTCGGCCCACCGCCACGCCCGACGGTGCCGCCACGACCGTGGAACAGACGCAACCTGATGCCGGCCTTCTTGGCCGCCTCCACCAGGTCGAGTTCGCCCCGGTACAGTGCCCAGTTCGCGGCCATGTAGCCGCCGTCCTTGTTCGAGTCGGAGTAGCCGAGCATGACCTCCTGCATGCCCGACTGTCCGTCGACGAGATCGCGATAGAGCGGGATGTCCAACGCCGCCAACAGCGTCTCCGCACCCTGCTGGAGGTCCTCGATGGTCTCGAACAACGGGACCACCCGCACCGTCGACATCAGTTTCCCGCTCTCCGGGTCGATGTCGATCAGTCCCGCCTCCTTGAGCAGGATCATCGGTTCGAGCATGTCGCTGACCGAGGTGCACATGCTGATGACGTAGTTCGGCACGGCCTGCGGGCCGAATTTCTCGACCGCCCCCGCCGCCGCACGGACGATGTTCAATTCCTTGGTGGCGAGATCACTCAGCGCGGCGTCGGGCCTCGTCAACGGGCGTCGTGCCGCCAGTTCCTTCGTCAGGATCTCGACTCGGTCGGCCTCGCCAAGCGACAGGTAGTCGGCGTGCACGCCTGCCCACGCCAGCAGTTCGGCGATGACCTCCTCGTGCATGTCCGAGTTCTGCCGCATGTCCAGGCCGGAGAGGTTGAAACCGAAGGTCCGGACGCTCTCCCGCAGCCGCGACAGGCGGTCGTCGGCGATGGTGTCGTCGTGGTTGTCCCGCAGTGCGACGTCGATGATGTCGAGATCGCCCAGCAGGTCGTCGGCGCAGCCGTAGGGACTGCGGCCGTCGACCAGGAACAGGTCACTCGACGACAGGAACTCGGTGTCGAACATGGTGTTCGCGGTCGCCGCCAGGCGGGACCGGATGTGGCGTAGTGCAGCACGAAACGGCTCGTCGGCAGCCGGGTCGTCGGCGGATACGTCGGCCAGTTCGAGGAGCGCATCGGTGGAGCTGATCAGCCGCGCGGACATGCTCAGTTCCTCCGCGAGCCGCTCGAGTTCGGCCAGATGATGTGCCACCGCGGTCTCCGCCGCGCGCGTCGTCGCCATCGTCACGATCTCGTCGGTGACGTACGGATTGCCGTCGCGGTCACCGCCGATCCACGAACCCATCCGGATCATCGGGTCGTCGGCGAGACCCGCGTCGGGGTAGGCCGATCGCAACGCCGCGCGCACCTTGGTGTTGATCTTCGGCACGACGTCGAAGAACGAGGCATCGTAGTAGCGGAGGCCGGAACGGATCTCGTCCTGGATGGTCAGGCGTTCGAGGCGGATCAGCGCGGTCTGCCACAAGGTGAGGATCTGCCGCCGAATGCCTTCGGTGACCTCCGCGTCCTCGTCCGCGGTCAGCTCGGTGCGTCCGCGGAACCGCATCAGTTCGGTGATGCGGTTCTGGGCCTCGAAGATCGTTCGGCGGCGCGTCTCGGTCGGGTGGGCGGTGATGACGGGGACCACGGTGGCATCGGCGAGCGCACGACCCACCTGCTCGTCGGTCAATCCGGCGGCGGCGAGCTTGGCATAGGTGGCGGCGAGGCTGCTGTCCTGAGGAGGATCCCCGGCACGCACATGAATCGTCCGACGCCGCTCCCGGTGGATGTCCTCGGCGAGATTCGCCAGCAACGCGAAGTTGGTGAACGCTCGGATCACCGGCAGTGCCACACCGATGTCCAGATCGGTGAACATGTCGGCCAGCACATCCCGGTCGATCTCCGAGCGACGAATCCGGAAGGCCGCGACCCGCGCGTTCTCGACGAGATCGAAGACTTCCGTACCGGAATGCTCGCGAACCATGTCGCCGAGGATCCCGCCGAGCAGGCGGATGTCCTCACGTAACGGCTCGGTGAGCGCTCGACCCTCGTCGTCGACCGAGATGTGGTCGACAATGGAGATCGACGGCCGCCAGGCAGCCGCACCGCGGGATGTGTTCGAGGCAGACGAGATCGCTTCGCTCATGACGTCCAGTATCCCGTCATTCGAGGGCGGGGGCATCTCGGGCCGGGATCCGCTCCGAAGAGACGGGCGTCACGGCAGGCACTTTCGCCGAGTTGCGGAAACCCCTCAGACACGATCAGTCCGGCCCGTGGGGCCGGACTGATCGAGGCGGGATCGGCGGATCGCTCAGGAGAGCTTGATGTCGACGCCGATGCCGATGATGAAGATGAACCAGATGAGCCCGACGAACACGGTCAGGCGGTCGAGGTTGCGCTCGACGACGCTCGACCCCGACAGGCTGGACTGCACACCGCCACCGAACAGCGATGACAGACCGCCGCCCTTGCCGCGGTGCAGCAACACCAGCACCACCATCAGCACGCTGGTGATGACCAATCCGATGTCGAGTGCGAGCTTCACGTGTAGTCAGTCCTGTTCGGTCGGGTACTTCGACCTTTGCGGTCGACTCAAGGCAACTATGGCAGGTCACGCCCGATGGATGGGCACAACCTGCCACAGTCTACGCGTCACGCCTCACCTACCCCGCACCCCCCGTCACACCCGGCACCGCGGCCGCGACGGTTCCCGTCATCCGCGACCCCGATGTGCCGTCGCGGATGACGGAAAGGGTCGCGGCTGCGGGGTGGGGTGGTGGGTGGGGTGGGGTCGTGGATGGGGAGGTGCGGTTCGGTGGGTTGGGTCAGGGCAACGGTCCGCCTGCGGCGATGGCCGACAGGCTCGCGAACTCGTCCGACTTCAACGAGGCGCCGCCCACGAGCGCACCGTCGACATCCTGCTGACCGACGATGTCGCCGACGTTCTTCGCATTCACCGATCCGCCGTAGAGCACGCGGACCGAATCGGCGGTGGCGTCGTCGGCGATCTCGCGGAGCGCACCGCGGATCGCCCCGCACACCTCCTGCGCATCGGCGGCACTGGCCACGCGACCCGTTCCGATGGCCCACACCGGCTCGTAGGCGATGACGACCTTGGCGATCTCCTCGGCGCCGAGACCGGCGAGCGAGCCCTTCAGCTGGGTCACGTTGTACGCGACGTGCTCACCCGACTCCCGGACCTCGAGCCCCTCGCCGATGCAGACGATCGGCGTGAGGCCGTGTCGCAGCGCCGCCTTGGTCTTCGCGAGCACCACCTCGTCGGTCTCGGCGTGCAGGGTGCGGCGCTCGGAATGCCCGACGACCACGAACGTGCAGCCGAGCTTGGCCAGGAAGGTTCCGCTGATCTCGCCGGTGTAGGCACCCGAATCGTGTTCCGACAGATCCTGTGCCCCGTAGGTGATCAGCAGTTTGTCGCCGTCCACCACGGTCTGCACGCTGCGGATGTCAGTGAACGGCGGGATGACCGTCACGTCGACCTTGTCGAAGTACTTCGCCGGCAGGGCGAAGGCGATCTTCTGGACCAGCGCGATCGCCTCGAGATGATTGAGGTTCATCTTCCAGTTGCCCGCGATCAACGGTTTGCGTTTGGCCGCCATCAATTCTCCAAGACCTTCAGGCCGGGCAGTTCCTTGCCCTCCAGGTATTCCAACGACGCTCCGCCGCCGGTCGAGATGTGCGAGAAGTCGCTGTCCGGCAGACCGAGGGTCCGCACCGCGGCGGCCGAGTCGCCACCGCCGACGACGGTGAATGCCCCGCCCTTGGTGGTGGCGGCGATGGCCTCCGCGACGCCCCGCGTACCTGCCGCGAACTCCTCGAACTCGAAGACGCCCGACGGCCCGTTCCAGAACACCGTCTCGGCACCGGAGAGCACCGCGGCGAACCGCTTGACGGACTCCGAACCGATGTCCAGACCCATCCACCCGTCGGGGATCTCCTCGACCGGCACCGTCTTCGACTCGGCGTCGGCGGCGAACTTGTCGGCCACCACCACGTCGACCGGCAGCCGGATCACGTCACCGAACCGGTCCAGCAGATCCTTGCAGACACCGATCTGATCCTCTTGGAGCAACGACGTACCCACCGGATGCCCCTGCGCGGCAAGGAAAGTGAATGCCATTCCGCCGCCGATCACCAGGGTGTCGACCTTGGGCGCCAGCGCCTCGATCACGCCCAGCTTGTCCGAGACCTTCGATCCACCGAGGACGACGGCGTACGGCCGGGCGACCTCGTGGGTGAGTTTCGACAATACCTCGACCTCGGCCTCGACGAGCTTCCCGGCATAGTGCGGGAGCAGCTTGGCGACGTCGTACACCGAGGCCTGCTCGCGGTGCACGACCCCGAAGCCGTCCGAGACGAACGCACCGTCGTCGCCGACCAGCTCCACGAGGGCCTTCGCCAGCGATTCCCGTTCCGCATCGTCCTTGGAGGTCTCGCGCGGGTCGAACCGGACGTTCTCCAGCAACAGGACGTCACCGTCGGTCAGCCCTTCGGCGCGGGCCAACGCATCGGTGCCGACCACATCACCGGCGAGCTGGACGTTGCGTCCGAGTTCGGCTCCGAGTCGCTCGGCCACCGGCCCGAGCGAGTACTTCGGGTCGGGTTCGCCCTTCGGCCGGCCCAGGTGCGCGGTGATGATCACCTTGGCGCCTGCGTCGACCAGTGCCGACAGGGTCGGCAGTGAGGCCAGGATGCGGCCCGGATCGGTGATCGTCGTCCCGTCGAGCGGGACGTTGAAATCCGACCGGACCAGCACTCCCCGACCCGAAACGCCTTCTTCCAAAAGGTCTTTCAGCGTGGGTACGCCCATGGCAGCGTTGCTCCAGAGTTGTCGAGGGTCAGGTACTAGAGCGACTTGCCGACCAGGCCGGTCAGGTCGACGAGACGGTTCGAGTAGCCCCACTCGTTGTCGTACCAGGAGACGGCCTTGACCTGGTTGCCGATGACCTTGGTGAGTCCGGCGTCGAACAGCGACGAGTGCGGGTCGGTGACGATGTCGCTCGACACGATCGGTGCGTCGTAGTACTTGAGGATGCCCTTGAGCGGCCCCTCGGCGGCAGCCTTCATGGCCGCATTGACCTCGTCGGCACTCGGAGACTTCTCGAGGACCGCGGTGAGGTCGGTGACCGAGCCGGTGGGGATCGGCACCCGCAGCGCGTAGCCGTCGAGCTTGCCCTTCAGTTCCGGGATGACCAACGAGATCGCCTTGGCCGCGCCGGTCGACGTGGGAACCACGTTGATCGCGGCGGCACGGGCACGACGCAGATCCTTGTGCGGACCGTCCTGCAGGTTCTGGTCCTGGGTGTAGGCGTGCACGGTGGTCATCAGACCGGAGACGATGCCGAACTCGTCGTTGAGCACCTTCGCGAACGGCCCGAGGCAGTTCGTGGTGCACGAGGCGTTGGAGATGATGTTCTGGCTGCCGTCGTACTTGTCGTCGTTGACGCCCATGACGATGGTGATGTCCTCGTCGCTGGCCGGCGCCGAGATGATGACCTTCTTGGCTCCCGCGTCCAGGTGGCCCTGCGCCTTCGCGCGGGCGGTGAAGATACCCGTGGATTCGACGACGACGTCGACGCCCAGGTCACCCCACGGGAGGGCGGCGGGTCCTTCTTTGACCTCGAGCGCCTTGATGCGCTTGTCTCCGACCACGATGTAGTCGCCGTCGACGCTGACCTCCTCGGGGAAACGCCCGAGGATCGAGTCGAACTTGAGCAGGTGCGCGAGAGTCGCGTTGTCGGTCAGGTCATTGACCGCGACGATCTCGATGTCGGTGGTTCCCAAAGCCTTCTGTGCTTCTATGGCGCGGAAGAAGTTGCGGCCGATCCGGCCGAATCCGTTGACGCCTACCCGTACAGTCACTGTTGTGCTCCTTAGCGGTGTTCATCATCGAGCCCTGCGGCCGGGGTCGCGGTCGGTGTTGGCGAAGGTGAACGTACCCACGGCACACCTCAGCCTAGTAGGACACCACACGATGGGTGACCCAAGGGGTTGATTGGCCCGCCCGCCTCACGCTTCGTCGAGGAGGTCGGACGTCACCGCAGATTCGGTGTCGGGGATCCCGTCGGTGCGCGCCTTCTTGTCCGCCATCGACAGCAGACGACGGATCCGTCCGGCCACCGCGTCTTTGGTCATCGGCGGATCTGCGAGCTGACCGAGTTCTTCCAGTGAGGCCTGACGGTGGGTGATGCGCAATTGCCCGGCCGCGATCAGATGGTCGGGGACCTCGTCGCCGAGGATGTCCAGTGCACGTTCCACCCGTGCCGCCGCCGCGACGGCGGCACGCGCCGAACGCCGGAGGTTGGCGTCGTCGAAGTTGGCCAATCTGTTCGCGGTGGCACGGACCTCGCGTCGCATCCGACGCTCCTCCCACACCAGCCGCGTGTCGTGGGCACCCATCCTGGTCAGCAGTGCGCCGATGGCCTCACCATCGCGGATGACGACGCGATCGGCCCCACGCACCTCGCGTGCCTTGGCCGACACCCCGAGCCGTCGGGCCGCCCCGACGAGCGCCAGCGCGGCCTCCGGCCCTGGGCAGCTGACCTCGAGCGCCGACGATCGTCCGGGTTCGGTGAGCGAACCGTGGGCGAGAAACGCACCGCGCCAGGCGGCTTCCGAATCCGCAACGCTTCCGCCGACGACCTGGGCAGGGAGTCCCCGAACCGGGCGTCCGCGCAGATCCAGCAGGCCGGTCTGCCGCGCGAGTCCTTCGCCGTCCTTGGTCACACGGACGATGTAGCGCGCACCCTTGCGGATGCCGCCACTGCGCAGCACGTGGACGTCGGAGCCGTAGCCGTAGAGGTCGAAGATCTCCCGGCGAAGGCGACGGGCGACGTTCCCGAGATCCACCTCGGCCTCCACCACCACCCGGCCCGCCACGATGTGCAGGCCTCCCGCGAATCGCAACAAGGCCGACACCTCGGCCTTGCGTGCACTCGTCTGGGTCACGGTCAGTCGCGAAAGCTCATCCTTCACCGCCGCGGTCATCGCCACCGGTCCCTGCCCTCCTGTCACGGTCCTCCTGTCCCGGGTCGCGCCGTGGTCCCGCCGAGAGCCGTGCTCCGGTCGCGTCCGCGCCACTGCATGCGGATCGCCGGTCGCCGGGCGCTCGTCCCGGATCCGGTCGCGCAGTGATCGACCTCGTACTCCTGACGTCTCACCGACATGTCGCCGTCATCGGTGGTCACGACTGGAGATTCTTGCGCCCGGACAGCTTATCGACCCAATTCACCTTCGCACAGTTCGTTCACCAGGGTGGCAACTTTCTCGGGGTCATGGACGTGCCGACCGGGAACGGCGAGGTCGCCGACGTGGAGCTGTGCGCCGAATGACGCAGCGGCCCGGACCAGGTGATCCCGCTCACGGCCGGCCGGAACCGATGCGGCGTCGACGATCACGTCGTCGACCCGGAACACGTCGGCGTGCGCATGCAGCACGTGCAGATGGCGCTCGACGGAGAAACCGGTCGTCTCCCCTGGTTCCGGCGCGAGGTTGACGAACAACATCTTGCGGGCAGCGGTCTCCCGCAACGCATTCAGTTGGTCGGGTACGAGGACGTGCGGGATCACGCTGGAGAACCACGACCCGGGACCGAGTACCACCACGTCGGCACCTCGGATCGCCTCGACCGCCTCTGCACACGCAGGCGGCTCGGCCGGGAGCAATCGCACCCGCCGCACCTTTCCCGGTGTGGTCGCCACCGCCACCTGCCCACGGATGCATCGGCTGATCCGCGGGTCGCTCTCCAGACCCGAGACGTCTGCCTCGATCTCGAGCGGGACCGTCGACATCGGCAGCACGCGGCCGTCGATGTCGAACACGTCGATCAGCTCGTCGAGCGCCGCCACGGGACTTCCGGTCACCTCGGTCAGACCGGCCAACAGCAGATTGCCGATCGGGTGACCGGCGAGAGCTCCGTAGCCGCCGAACCGATGCTGGAAGGTGTTGGTCCACAACTCGTGCCCGGCCCGATCGAGCCGGCCCGGTCGGCTCGCCCGGTCGGCCAGGGCGGCAGGCGCAGACATCAAGGCCGACAGCGCCATCCGCAGATCACCCGGCGGGATGACGCCCAACTCGGCCCGCAGCCGGCCCGACGATCCGCCGTCGTCGGCGACCGTGACCACGGCGGTCACGTCCGGACTGAGGTATCGCATCGCGGTCAGGGTCGCGTACAGACCGTGACCGCCACCCAGAGCGACGATCCGCATCCGGCTCGGCTCGGCACCGCCCCCGCTGCTCACTCGCGGCCCAGATCGCGATGGATGACGCGCACGTCATAGCTCGGTGCACCGGTCCGATCCGTCATCGCCCGGAGACGGGCGCCGATCTCCTCGGAGATCGCGACGCTGCGGTGTTTCCCGCCTGTGCATCCGATGCTGATGGTCATGTACCGCTTGCCTTCTCGCAGGTAGCCGGCCGACACGATGTCGAGGATCTCCAGGTAGAGGTCGACGAAGTGCCCGGCGCCGTCCTGCCCGAGGACGTAATCGCGTACGGCGTCGTCACGTCCGTTCTGCTCCCGCAGCTCCGGGACCCAGTACGGATTCGGCAGGAATCGGGCATCTGCGACGAGGTCTGAGTCGATCGGCAACCCGTACTTGAAACCGAAGGACTGCACCGCGACGCTCAGCAGGTTGTCGGCCTCGTCCGGATACACCCCTTCGACGACCTCGCGCAGTTTCGCGGCGGTCAGCGCCGATGTCTCCACCACCAGGTCGGCCGAACTCTTGATGGGCGCGAGGATGACCCGCTCGCGGGCGATACCGTCGATCAGCGTCTCCCGTCCCTGGAGGGGATGACGTCGTCGGACCTGCTCGAAGCGGCGCACCAGGATCTGGTCGCTCGCGTCGAGGAAGAGCACCTTCGTGCGTGCGCCGGACGCCTCCAGCGTTTTTCGCAGTCGGTCGAGTTGGCCGCCGATCTCATCGTCGGAGGCACGGATCACCATCGCCAGCCGGGAGATGGCCGGATCGCTTTCCCGGACCATCCCGATCATCGTGGAGATCAGGGTCGGGGGGACGTTGTCGGCGACATACCAGCCGTCGTCCTCGAGTACGTTTGCGGCGGTCGATCGTCCGGCCCCGGACATCCCGGCCACGAACAACACCGTCAGCTCGGACCGCACGTCCACGGCCGTGCCGTCGCCGGTCGCATCGGTTGGGTCAGTCACCCGTCTTCTCCTCCACTCGGTCGGCTGTCGCGGGATCGGCCACAGGGGCATCGGCTGCGGGTACATCGGCTGCGAGTGCCTCCCGGACCGCACGAGCGGTGGCCACGCCGATGCCGGGCACCCCCGAGATGTCCTCCAGGGTCGCCTCGCGCAGGCGGGCGACCGATCCGAAATGGGTCACCAGAGCGGTGCGTCGGGTTCGCCCCAGGCCGGGCACCCCGTCGAGCACCGACTCGGTCATCCGCTTGCTGCGCTTGCTGCGATGGAAGGTGATCGCGAATCGGTGTGCCTCGTCCCGGACCCGCTGCAGCAGGAACAGGGCCTCACTGGTCCGTGGCAGGATCACCGGTTCATCATCACCCGGCACCCATACCTCTTCCAGCCGTTTGGCCAGCCCGACGACGGCCACGTCGTTCACCCCGAGCTCGTCGAGCACCGCCGCCGCCGCGTGTACCTGTGGCGCACCCCCGTCCACCACGAAAAGGTTTGGTGGGTAGGCGAATTTTCGGGGACGCCCCGATTCCGGGTCCACGGCGGGCTGTGCCGGGGTCTCCTGGTCCTGACGGTGCCGGAGAAAGCGGCGCCGGGTGACCTCGGCGATCGACGCGACGTCGTCGGAGCGACCGTCGCCTGCGGCCGCCCGGATCGAGTAGTGACGATAGTCCGATTTGCGCGGTAGGCCGTCCTCGAACACCACCAGCGACGCCACCACGTCGGTGCCCTGCACATGCGAGATGTCGATGCACTCGATGCGCAAGGGCGCCTGGTCCAGACCGAGTCCCTCCTGCAGCTCGGTGAGCGCCGCCGAACGCGTCGTCAGATCGCCTGCGCGTCGTAACTTGTGCTGTGCCAACGCCTCCGAGGCATTCCGCCCGACCGTCTCGAAGAGTGCCTTCTTGTCGCCGCGTTGCGGTACGCGCAGCGCCACCCTGCTGCCGCGCAGATCCGACAGCCATTGCTGCAGATCCTCGTGCTCGTCGGGCAATTCGGGGACGAGGACCTCCCGCGGGATCGACTCGCCACGCAGCCGGTCGTCGTCGATCTGGACCGAGGCGTCGAGATCGGCTTGCGTGCCGTAGAACTGGGTGACGAACTGCGCGACCTGCTCACCCATCGAGTCGTCGTCCGACCGTTCCACCACCCAGCCACGCTGACCACGCACCCGGCCGTCGCGGACATGGAACACCTGGACGGAGACCTCCAGATCGTCGCCGACCATCGCGACGACGTCCGCGTCGGTCCCGTCGCCCAGAACCACCGCCTGCTTCTCCATCGCACGTCGCATCGCCGCCACGTCGTCGCGCAACCTCGCAGCCTTCTCGAAATCGAGATCTTCTGCAGCCGAGCTCATTTCACGTTCGAGCTTGCGGATCATCTGATCCGTGCGGCCGGCCAGGAACTCGCAGAAGTCGTCTACGATCGCTCGGTGTTCCTCGGCGGTGACCCGTTCGACGCACGGCGCGGAACACTTGTCGATGTAGCCGAGCAGGCAGGGACGGTCGATCTGCCTGTGGCGCTTGAAGACCCCCGTCGAACAGGTACGCGCCGGGAATACCCGCGTCAGCAGATCCACGGTCTCGCGGATCGCCCAGGCATGCGAATACGGGCCGAAGTAGCGCACCCCGCGACGGCGCGGGCCGCGGTAGACGAACAGCCGCGGATACTCCTCGTTGAGCGTGACGGCCAGCACCGGGTAACTCTTGTCGTCCCGATACCGGACGTTGAACCTCGGATCGAATTCCTTGATCCAGTTGTACTCGAGTTGCAGCGCCTCGACCTCGGTGCCGACCACTGTCCACTCCACCGACGACGCCGTGGTGACCATCTGGCGGGTCCGGGGATGCAGCGATACGAGGTCGGCGAAGTAGGAGGTGAGTCGCGAGCGGAGGTTCTTGGCCTTGCCGACGTAGATGACCCGACCGTGTGCGTCGCGGAACTTGTAGACCCCGGGTTCGGTGGGAATCGTGCCCGCGGCGGGACGGTACGTTGTCGGGTCGGCCACGGATCCCAGGCTAGTCGAGGCCGGCGACGGGATGCGCAGTGCGACCGGTCGCGGGGGTGTCGGCGGGGTGGATCCCCGGCCTAGCCCGACGACGGACGGTAGCGATCCTCGAGCTCGCGAAACCTGGTCATCGCGTCGACGGCACGGTCGGAATCCCAGGCCTGCACCGCGAGGACGGGTACGTGCTCGTCGGCGGGGAGCAGCAGGCGTGCGGAGAACCCCTTGTCCGGGTAGGTCATCCCCCGCACCCGGTCCCATTCGAACACCCGCTCACCGAGCAGGTTGCGGATCGCCACGCCTGCCGGTCCGACCCGTAGCCTCGGCTGTGTGAACAGCAGGATCAGACCGGCTTCCACCAGCCCGATCAGGGCGAGCCCGAACTGGTCGGCGCCACCGACGTGCACTCCGGTGTCCGAGATGGTCAGCAGCGCGGCAAAGGTGATGTGGATGGCCAGGACCACCGCGGCCGCGACGATCGCCACACGCGGCATCCGGCGCGGCCGATAGTCGAGGTCCCATTCCACGGTCGTACCGGCACTCATCTGAGCTCACCCAGGGCCAGCGCCCGCAGGGTCAGCGCAGAGGCGAGGGCCGCCGTCGTCGCCTGGGCACCCTTGTCCTCCTTGGAGTCGGGCAGACCCGCCCGGGCCAGTGCCTGCTCCTCGGTCAGCGTGGTCAGCACCCCGTTCCCGACCGGTGTCGACTCGTCCAGCGACACCCGTGTCAGACCGGCGGTCACCGCGTCGCAGACATAGTCGAAATGTGGTGTCTCGCCCTTGATCACCACGCCGAGTGCCACCACCGCATCGTGGTTGCGGGCCAGCGCCTGCACGATCACCGGCAGCTCGATGGCCCCGGCCACGTTCACGATCGTGGGATCTGTCACGCCGTGGTCGGCGGCCGCGCGCACGGCACCGTCGAGCAGCGCGGTGCAGATCGTGGCATGCCATCGGGAGGAGACGATCGCCAGTCGAACCGCGCTCGCATCTGCCAGGTCCAGGGTGGGCTCACCATGTCCACTCACGCCGGCCCGGCCTCTCCGTCGCTGTCCACCCACTCCTCAAGACCCACCAGGTCGTGGCCCATCCGGTCACGTTTGGTCCGCAGGTACCGCAGATTCTCCGAGTTCGCCCTGACCGGCATCGGCACTCGATCGACGATCTGCAGGCCGTACCCGTCGAGGCCCACCCGCTTGGCCGGATTGTTCGTGAGCAGGCGCATCGAGCTGACGCCGAGGTCCACGAGGATCTGCGCACCGAGCCCGTAGTCGCGGGAGTCGGCGGGCAGACCGAGCTGGAGATTCGCATCGACGGTGTCCGATCCGGAATCCTGCAGCTGATACGCCTGTAGTTTGTGGAGCAGCCCGATGCCACGCCCCTCGTGACCCCGCATGTACAGGACGACGCCACGTCCCTCCGCCGACACCATCTCCATGGCGGCATCGAGTTGGGGTCCGCAGTCGCAGCGCAGCGACCCGAAGACATCACCGGTCAGACACTCCGAGTGCACTCGCACCAGGACGTCGTGGCCCTGTCCATCCGCCCCCGAGATGTCGCCCTTGACCAGCGCGACGTGCTCGACGTCGTCGTAGATGCTCGAGTACCCGACCGCGCGGAAATCGCCGTGCCGGGTGGGGATACGCGCCTCGGCAACCCGCACGACATGCTTCTCGTGACGACGGCGCCATGCGATGAGATCGGCGATCGAGATGAGGGCCAGGTCGTGGTCGTCGGCGAACACCCGGAGCTCATCGGTCTGCGCCATCGAGCCCTCGTCCTTCTGGCTGACGATCTCGCAGATCACCCCGGCGGGTGACAACCCGGCGAGCCGGGACAGGTCGACCGCCGCCTCGGTGTGGCCGGGACGGCGCAGCACGCCGCCCTCCTTGGCTCGCAGCGGCACCACATGACCGGGCCGGGTGAAGTCGACCGCGCTGCTCTGCGGATCGGCGAGCAGCCGCATGGTGGTGGCCCGGTCGGACGCGCTGATCCCGGTGCCGATGCCCTCGCGCGCGTCGACGGTGACGGTATACGCGGTCCCGTGCTTGTCCTGGTTCATCGAGTACATCGGCGGGAGACCGAGACGGTCGCAGTCCTCACCGGCGAGGGGCACACACAGATAGCCCGAGGTATAGCGCACCATGAAGGCGACGAGCTCAGGCGTCGCCTTCTCCGCGGCGAAGATCAGGTCGCCCTCGTTCTCGCGGTCCTCGTCATCGACCACCACGACGGCCTTTCCGGCCGCGATGTCGGCGATCGCCCGCTCCACCGAGTCGAGCCGGACATCGGCCTGCGCCACCCGGCCCGGAGGATCGGCAAGGCCGCCGCTGCCCACTGCTGCTTCACTCGTCATCGTTGACTCCACTCCCTGACGCGTCACGCACGCCATCGTCGCCTGCGCCCGGCACCTGCGAGTCGACCTGGTCCCGCAGAGCGGGATGCAGACGCTCGACGTACTTGGCGATTACGTCGACCTCGAGGTTCAACGGGTTGCCCGTGGTGGCGACCCCGAGGTTGGTCTCTTTCAGCGTGGTGGGGATGAGGGAGATCTCGAACCACGACCCCGACCCGGGGGACGTGCCGAGTGCCGCGACGGTCAGCGAGACCCCGTCGACGGTGATCGATCCCTTCTCCACGATGTAGCGGCTCAGCTCGTCCGGGACGGCGATCCGCACGATCGTCCAATGGTCCGACGGGGTGACGGAGATGACCTCGCCCACACCGTCGACGTGCCCTTGCACGATGTGACCGCCGAATCGTCCGCCTGCGGCCATCGCTCGTTCGAGATTCACCGGACTGCCGCTGCCGAGCGCGGCGAGCGAGCTGCGGCGCAGGGTCTCGGCCATCACATCGACGGTGAACTCGTCGGGTCCCTGCTCGACGACGGTCAGACACACGCCGTTGACCGCTATCGAGTCACCGAACTTGGCATCGCTGGTCACAAGGGGTCCGCGAACGGTCAGTCGGGCGGCATCGGTCAGATCGTCTCGACGGACGATGGTGCCGAGTTCCTCGACGATCCCGGTAAACACGTGGCGCTCCTCAGTACTCGCTCGGAGCATGCGGCGAGGTGAGACGAGGGCGGCCGTCGGTGGTGCCCGTTCTCTCACATCCGGACTATGACCGTCGGCTCCGGATTCACACCGGATCTGCTGTCCCTGCCGGCCGGCAGGCGCTCGCGGGCTCGACATCCCCTCGTGTGGGAGGACACCATCACCGCCGGTGGGGAATTACACCCCGCCCCGAGAACTCTGATATCGAAATTAGCACGCCCCGACTCACCGTGGCATTTCGCGTCCGTCACAGGTGCGATCATGATCACGGACTCGACCGGCACAGTGCCGCTCAGCGGGACAGACGCAGCAGCACATCGGAACCGAGCGTTTCCACCGCACTGAGGGAAAATCGCCTCGCGTCGGCCAGTGTCGTCACGTCGGGTACGGCCACCGACGCGGGACCACCGCCGAGAACCACCGGTGCCACATACGCCTCGATCTCGTCGACGAGATCCGCGGCGAGGAACGCCCCGATGATGGACGGCCCACCCTCCACGAGGACCCACAATGCATCCGGGAGATCGGCGAGCACCGCTGCCGGATCGTGGGTTCGGATGTGCCTCAGCGGCGCGGCCCCGTCGGCGACCTGTGCGGTGTCGGGCAGGTCCCGCTGCCCCATCACCACTCGTGTTGGTTGATGAGTTCGCAAGTCGCCGTTGGTATGTCGGGCCGTCAACGCGGGATTGTCACGCAGCACGGTCCCGGTGCCGACCACGATCGCGTCGAGAGTGGCGCGTTGTCGGTGTGCTCGCCGACGCGCGAGGGGCCCGGTGATCCACTGACTTGTGCCATCGGGTGCGGCGACCCGTCCGTCGATGCTCGCGGCGATCTTCGCGGTCACGAGCGGGCGACCATGCCGTTGCCGGAAGAGCCATGCCCGCAGTGGGCCGACCTCGGCCTCGCCGGCCCGGATGCCGCCGACCACGGTCAGGCCGGCCGTGCGCATCGTCTGCGCTCCCCCGGCCGCGGTCGGATTCGGATCCTCGACGGCGTAGTAGACGGCGGTGACCCCGGCATCGATGAGTGCGCGCGTGCAGGGGCCGGTGCGCCCGGTGTGATCGCAGGGCTCGAGCGTGACCACCGCCGTCGCCCCGGCGGCTGCCGCACCCGCCTCGCGTAGGGCCATCACCTCGGCATGGGGCCCGCCGACGGGTTGGGTGAATCCGCGGCCGACCACGGCACCGTCGGCGGAGAGGATCACCGCACCGACAGGCGGATTGGGTGAGCTGGCACCCTGCGCGTGGCGCGACTCGTCGATGGCGAGATCCATCGCACGCGCCACATCGGTACCCGATGGCAACGGCTCATCCACCATGTCGCGGTCAGCCGGCGCTCGCCCGCGCGGCCGCGGCCTGCGCGCGCAGTGCACCGACGGCGGCACCAGGATCCGCGGCCCCGTAGACGGCCGACCCGGCCACGAAACAGTCGATACCCGCCTCGGCAGCCTGTTCGATGGTGTCGGCGTTGATGCCGCCGTCGATCTCGACGAGCAGCCGCAGATCCTCCGAGTCGATGAACTTCCGGATCGCACGGGCCTTCGCCAAGACCTCGGGGATGAACTGCTGTCCACCGAATCCCGGCTCCACACTCATGATGAGGAGCGTGTCGAAGTCGCGCAGGATCTGCAGATAGGGCTCCAGCGGAGTGCCCGGCTTGATGCTCAGACCGGCCTTGGCGCCGGCCGCCCGGACATCACGGGCGACGGCGACCGGATCATCGGTGGCCTCGGCATGGAAGGTGACGTTGTAGGCGCCGGCCTCCGCATACGGCGGTGCCCAGCGGCCCGGGTCCTCGATCATCAGATGGCAGTCGAGCGGGATGTCGGTGGCCTTCAGCAGGCTCTCCACCACGGGGAGCCCCAGCGTCAGATTGGGCACGAAGTGAGCATCCATGACATCCACGTGCAGCCAGTCGGCGCGGTTGGTCCCGGACCCGGCGACGGCCTCGGCCTCGGCGCCGAGATTCGCGAAATCCGCGGAGAGGATGGACGGGGCGATCATCGGGGCAGATCCGGAATCACACATGGCCTCAGATTGTAGGGCGCATGACATGCCCGGCCGCGCCGGTCTCGGCTCTTGTCGCCGGGGCAGCGACCGGTCAGCGACGCAGGGCGGCCAGGAACATCGCATCGGTGCCGTGGATGTGCGGCCACAACTGGACGTGTGGACCGTCGCCCATCGAGTCGGCTGACACCAGCGGGCGCGCGTCGATCTGCTCGACCTCCGGATGGGCGGCCAGGACGTCGGCGACCACCCCGGTCGTCTCGGCCGGGTGCGGTGAGCAGGTCGAATAGACGACCACGCCGCCCGGCCGGACCAACCGCAGCGCCTCGGCGAGGAGTTCGCGCTGCAGCACGACGAGTTCGTCCACGTCGTCGGGCGTGCGCCGCCACCGGGCCTCCGGTCGACGGCGCAGCGAACCGAGCCCGCTGCACGGCGCGTCCAGCAGGATCCGGTCGTACCCCGGTGTCAGTCCGCTCGACCGCGCATCGGCGACATACACGTCGACCGGCAGGTCACCCACGACCTTCCGGATCAGTTCGGCACGATGCTCGGACACCTCCACCGCGTCGAGGCGCGCACCGTCGATGTCGGCGATCGCGGCCACCAGCGCAGCCTTTCCGCCGGGGCCCGCGCACATGTCCAGCCAGCGACCGGCGTCGTCGGTCACCTCGGCGACCGTCATCGCGCGACCGACCAGCTGGCTGCCCTCGTCCTGCACACCGGCATAGCCGTCGCGGACGGCCTCGAGATCGCCCGGGTCACCGCCTGCGAGATAGACGCAGTACGGCGAGTAGCGGCCGACCTCGCCGTCGCTGACGAGCGCCAGCTCCTCGGCGGTGATCAGACCCGGCCGGGCCACCAGGTGCACCGGCGGGCGTTCGTCGTCGGCGGCCAACGCCGCCTGCAGTCGGCCTGCGGAACCGCCCAGCGCATCGTCGAAGACCTGCGCGATCCAGCGAGGATGGGCGTACCGGAACGCCAGGTTCCCGATCAGATCATCGGCGATCGAGGGCGCGAGGTCGTCGATCCAGAGGTCCTCGTCGCGCTGGGACACCTTGCGCAGCACCGCGTTCACGAAGCCGGCGGGACCCATTCCCGCCTCTGATCTGATCAGGTCGACGGAGGTCGAGACGGCCGCATGAGCGCCGATCCGGGTGCGCAACAGCTGATAGACACCGAGCCGCAGCACGTCGAGCACCCGGCCGTCGATCTCGTCGACCGGACGATCGGCGGCCGAGGCGATGACCGCGTCGAGCAACCCCTGCGCGCGGGCCGAACCGTAGGCGAGCTCGGTGGCGAGGGCGGCGTCTCGGCCGGTGATCCCCCTCTCCCGCAAGATCTTCGGCAGGATGAGGTTGGCGTAGGCATCGCGTTCGCGAACTGCCCGGAGGGTGTCGCGCGCCGCCGCCCGCGCGGGGTCGACCGACTTGTCGCGAATCATCGGCGAGCGCTTCATTCCACCACCGTCCCATCTCCCAGATGTGCACCGCGCGCCCAATCCGCCGCAGGCATCGCCTTCTTTCCGGGCGGCTGCACCCAGGACAGACGCACCGGTCGGGTGGCCGTGCCGACATCGACCGAACGTTTCGCCACCACCAGCTCGCCCGGCGCAGGCCGGGTCGGCTCGTCGGGCACCTCCAGCGGCGTCACCGGACCGACTTTGATTCGTGCACCGTCGAGGGTGGTCCAGGCGCCGGGTGCCGGGGTGTGCGCCCGGATTCGACGGTCGACGATGTGGGCGGGCAGATCCCACCGGATCCGCGCGTCATCCACGTCGACCTTCGGGGCGTGGCTGACGCCTGCGGCGGTCTGGGCCACCGGCATCAGGGTGCCGGAATCGACACCGTCGAGTGTCGACAGCAACAGGTGCGCGCCCGCCTTCGACAACCGTTCGAGGAGGTCTCCACTGGTGTCGGCCGGCCCGATGTTCTCGGTGATCAGACCGTAGACCGGCCCGGTGTCGAGCCCCTCCTCCAGCTGGAACGTGCTCGCGCCGGTGACCTCGTCACCCGCGGCGATCGCATGCTGGACCGGTGCCGCGCCCCGCCAGGCCGGCAGGACCGAGAAGTGCAGATTGATCCAACCGTGCGTCGGCAGGTCCAGCAGGCCTGCGGGAACCAGCCCACCGTAGGCGACCACCGCCCCGCAGTCGGGTCGCCAGGTTCGCAGCCGGTCGAGCACCCCTGGATCGGTGAGCCGTCGCGGGGTGATCACCTCGAGGCCGTGTTCGTCGGCGAGAGACGCCACCGGTGACCGGACCACCGAACGACCGCGCCCCGATGCGGCATCGGGTCGCGAGATCACCCCGACCACCTCGTGCTGCGGCGAGTCCATCAGCAACTGCAGAGACGGCACCGCCACCTCCGGGGTTCCGGCGAATACGACCCTCATACGACCCTTTCGTCGCGGACGACGGCGATGTCCGTGCTCATCCGATCGTAGGGGGATCGACCTGGACGCGGATCGGTCCGGTGTCATGATTCGCGTTGCGCCGCACCTGAGCGGCCACCAGCGCCGCGGCCAGGCCCTTGCCGTCACGGCGGTCGACCCGCAGCAGGATGCGCTCGATGTCCCCGTCGAAGGAATCCCCCGAGCCCGCCGGTGCACGCACACCCGCAGGCAGCGGAACCGGACCGAGTCTCTCTGCGCCGTCGGGTAATCCGACCCCGTCGACGAAGGCGCCGATCGTCTCCGGCGGGCCGTCGATCGACGCCATCGTGACCGCGGGCGGAAAGCCGAGTTCGGTGCGCTGCGCCAGCTCTTGTTGCGCGAAACCCACCGGGTCCCAACGGATCATGGCCTGGACCGGCGCGAGTCCGGCATCGGCGACGATCACCATCGTGCCGCCCGCGGCGTGCGGGCGCACCAGCGACCCGACCGCCATCCAGCGCCGCACCGCGTCTTCCGCGGCGCGCAGATCCGCCCGATCCAGTTGCGCCCAGGTGTCGAGCACAACGGCGGCCCCATATCCGCCGGCGACGACGGGTTCGGCCCCGGGTGTGGCCACCACGATCCGGGCGCCCGTCTCCACCTCGTCGAGGACCGACGCACCCCCGGAGGTGGCGACGGGGACCCCGGCGAACGCACGACCGAGTTCTTCCGCGGTCCGCCGGGCGCCGGTGGTGAGTGCGCGCACCTCGCTCCCGCCACACTCGGCACAGCGAAACGACCTCTCCACCCGTCCGCACCAGCGGCACGACAACACGTTGCCCGCATCGAGTTGCACCGGTCCGTGACACGTCCGGCAACGAGCGTGTGCCCGGCACCGTGCGCACGCCAGCGACGGCATGTAACCGCGACGGGGAACACTGAACAGCACCGGTGCATCGGCCGCCACTGCGGACCGCGCCGCCTCGAAGGCCACTCCGGGGATGCGAGCGGACCGGGCCAGGGGATCGCCTGCGACCCTGCGGTCCTCGGCACTGAGCGCGACCACGCGAGCGGTGCGCGAACGCACGGTCGCGCGATCGGCGACGAGGTCGTGTGCCCACCCCGCGGTCACCAGCGACTGCGCTTCGGTGGTCCGCGCGAATCCCCCGATCACCAGGGCACACCGCTGCTGATGAGACCGCAGCACCGCGACCTCCCGAGGATGCGGATACGGCGCTCGCGGCTCGTTGAGACTGTCGTCGCCGTCGTCCCACACCGCGATCAGACCGAGATCATGCACCGGCGCGAACATCGCGCTCCGGGTACCGAGGACCACGTCGACCGCTCCCCTGCGGATGGCGAGCCACCGTCGGTACCGTGCGGTCGGACCGAGCCCGGCCGCCAGCGTGACGCAGCGTTCCCCGAAGATCGGTCCGCATGCGGCCTCGAGACGATCGAGATCGCGCTGATCCGGCACCACCAGGATCGCGCCGCGTCCGGCCGCTGCTGCCGTCGCGGCCAGTTCGGCGAGACGAGACGGCCAGTCCTCGCCCGGCGTCGCCTGCCAGATCGCCCGCGGGTGGCCCGAATGCATCGACGCGAGAAAGGAATCCGCGGTCGAATAGGTCGTGGTCCAGGCCGCTGTGTCGGGCATCGCGACAGGACCGGACGACGCCGGAACCGGGGTGTCCTCCTTCTCGGTCCGGGCGTGCCTCGGCGGGACCGCGAGCCGGACCACATCCGACATCGTGCCTGCGTAGCGGTCGGCGACAGCACGACACAGGGTTGCCAGATCAGCACCGAGAACCGGCTCCGGGGAGACCACCCGCTCGAGCCAGCCCAGTTTGCCTGCGTGATCACTCTCGGTCACGCGATCGAGAAGGAATCCGTCGACGAGCCGTCCGGCGAACCGCACGCGCACCCGGACGCCGGGCACGGCCGATGCGTCCTGGTCGGTGTCGATCAGATAGTCGAACGGCCGATCCAGGTGGGCCAGCCCCAGCATCGGCAGGACTTTGCCGATCGGCCGCTCGGCGGCCCGCTCACGCGTGCTCAGAGGCCTGCGGCCGCCCGCAGCTTCTCGGCACGGTCGGTGCGCTCCCAGGGGAGGTCGACATCGGTGCGGCCGAAGTGACCGTAAGCGGCGGTCGGTGCGTAGATCGGACGCAACAGATCAAGATCGCGGATGATCGCCAGCGGCCGGAGATCGAACTCCTCGGCGATCACCTTCTCGATGACGGTGGGATCGACGCGCTCGGTACCGAAGGTCTCGACGAAGAGCCCGACCGGTGCGGCCTTGCCGATCGCGTAGGCGACCTGGACCTCGATACGCCCGGCGAGCCCGGCGGCGACAGCATTCTTGGCGACCCAGCGCATCGCGTATGCGGCGCTGCGATCGACCTTCGACGGGTCCTTGCCGGAGAATGCCCCACCGCCGTGGCGTGCCATGCCGCCGTAGGTGTCGACGATGATCTTCCGTCCGGTGAGTCCGGCATCACCCATCGGTCCACCGAGCACGAACTTTCCGGTGGGATTGACCAGCAACCGGACCGCCGAGGTGTCCAGACCCGGCAGCGCGAGGTCGGCGAGCACCGAGTCGACCACCTTCGCGCGGATGTCGGGGGTGAGCATGTTGTCGAGGTCGATGTCGGCGGCGTGCTGGGTCGAGATCACCACGGTGTCGAGCCGGACCGGCTTGTCGCCGTCGTATTCGATGGTCACCTGGGTCTTGCCGTCGGGACGAAGGTACGGGAGCACCCCGCTCTTGCGGACCTCGGTCAGACGACGCGACAAACGATGGGCGAGCGCGATCGGGACCGGCATCAACTCCGGGGTCTCGTCGGTCGCGTAACCGAACATCAGTCCCTGGTCACCGGCGCCCTGGCTGTCGATCTCGTCCTCGGAGATGCCACTGCGGCTCTCGTGGGAGGTGAACACACCACCGGCGATGTCGGGCGACTGCGCACCGATCGCGACGTTGACGCCGCACGACGCACCGTCGAAACCCTTGGTCGACGAGTCGTAGCCGATCTCGAGGATCTTCTCGCGGACGATGCCGGGGATGTCGACATACGCGGTGGTGGTGACCTCACCGGCCACATGCACCTGGCCGGTGGTGACCAAGGTCTCCACCGCGACACGTGCCTTCGGATCCTGGGCGAGCATCGCGTCGAGGATCGAGTCGCTGATCGCGTCACAGATCTTGTCGGGGTGACCTTCGGTGACGGATTCACTGGTGAACAGGCGTGACGCAGAGGTGGTCATCTGGTCCTCTCAGGCTCTCCGGGCCCGGACGGGCGCGCCGGCAGTCGTCGCTGCCGTTGGTTGTCTCTGTTGAGCAATTGTGGCTACTCAGCAATTGTGACTTCTGAACAGGGGTTCTGGCACTTCGGGTCGGACCCGATGTGAACGCGTTCCAAACTACACACCGGCTCCGACCCTTCGGAGGCGGCCCGGCCGGTCAGGCGGTGCCGCCACCATCTGGCACCAGCGCACGGACCTCGTCAAGGATTCTGCTCGACATGAGCGTTTTCGAGCCGAGTGGCAGAGCGGTCTCGGTGCCGCTCGACGACAACAGCCAGCCGGTGTTGTCCTCGGTCCCGAACGCCTTGCCGTCGCCCACCGCATTCACCACCAGCAGGTCGCAGCCCTTACGACGCAGTTTGGCCCGACCGTGGTCGAGCACACCGCCGGTCTCGTCGCCGGTCTCGGCGGCGAAACCGACGACGACGGTCTGCGCGGGAATGTTGCCGGCCTCGCGGCTCTCGACGAGTCCGCGGAGGATGTCGGGATTGGTGGTCAGCTCGATCGGCGCGGGCCCCGACTCCCCCTTCTTGATCTTCGCCTCGGACACCGACACCGGCCGGAAGTCGGCGACAGCGGCCGCCATGATCACCACATCGGCCTCTGCGGCACGTTTGGTCATCTCGTCGGCCAGTTCCTGCGCACTCGCCACCGGGACGATCTCGACGCCGGCCGGATCTCCCGGATCCGCGGTCGAGCCCGCGACGACGGTGACGATCGCGCCGCGCTGGGCCGCGGCCCGCGCAAGCGCGAAACCCTGTTTGCCGGAACTGCGGTTACCGAGGAAACGCACCGGATCAAGCGGTTCGCGCGTACCGCCCGCGCTGATCACCACTCGCACTCCACCCAGGTCGTAGGGCAGTGCGTCCGGGCGTTCGAGCAGCAGCTCGCCGATCATCGCTATCTCCTGCGGATCGGGCAGGCGCCCTCGACCGCTGTCGGTACCGGTGAGGCGTCCGGACGCCGGCGTCATCACCGTGATCCCGCGCTCACGCAAGGTCGCGACGTTCGCCTGGGTCGCGGCGTGCTCCCACATCTCGGTGTGCATTGCCGGGACGACGAGGACGGGACATCGCACGGTGAGCAGTGACGCGGTCAGCAGGTCGTCTGCGCGCCCGGATGCCGCGCGTGCCATCAGGTCGGCGGTCGCGGGCGCGATGATGACGAGATCGGCACCCTGACCGAGGCGCACGTGGGCAACCTGGTCGACGTCGTCGAAGACATCGGTGGTCACGGGGTTGCCCGACAGCGCCTCGAAGGTGGCGGCACCGACGAACTTGAGGGCCGATCGGGTGGGCACCACGCGGACTTCATGGCCCGCCTCGGTGAAATGCCGGATCACCGAGCAGACCTTGTACGCGGCGATCCCGCCGCCGACACCGATCAGAACCCGGCGTCGTGGGGTACCCGGCGTACCTGTGCGCGCTGTGGTCATCCCCGCGCCCGAGGTCTCTATTCGCCTTCGGTGTGCTCGAGGAGGTCGGAGTGGATCTCCCGCATGGCGATCGACAGCGGCTTCTCCTGCAGGCCGGGCTCCACCAGCGGGCCGACATATTCGAGGATGCCGTCGCCGAGCTGGTTGTAATAGTCGTTGATCTGCCGGGCACGCTTGGCCGCGTAGATCACCAGCGCATACTTCGACGACGCACGCTCGAGCAGCTCGTCGATCGGTGGGTTGGTGATACCCAGCGGGGTCTCATAAGCCGGGGCGTCGGCGATCTCGGTCACGTCGAAATTCGTCTGGGTGCTCACGCATTCTCCTGCATCACTGTGCTCTGTGCGGGGACCATCGGGTGGCGACGGCCGTCCGCCTTACTCAAACGTCTGAGGTCGATTGTCCGGTCGGGGTCGGGTGAGACGCCGAATCCTCGGACCCGACCAGCAAGGATACCAACTCGGAGGCCACCTGGTCGACTTGGTGGTTCACGAGCACGTGGCCGAACTCATCTTGGGCGTCCATCTCGGTGCGCGCCGTCTCCAGGCGACGGGCGACCGCATCCGGTGTCTCGGTGCCCCGACCGGTGAGCCGCGACACCAATTCGTCCCAGCTCGGCGGTGCGAGGAAGACACTGACCGCCTCCGGCAGCCTGCGGACCACATTGCGCGCGCCGGCCAGGTCGACTTCCACGAGCACGGGAACGCCCTGTTCCAGTGCCTCGACGACGGGCTTGACCGGGGTTCCCGACCGTTGGAGACCGCCGTGGATCTCGGCCCACTCGAGGAGCTCGTCGTCGGCGATCATGCGGTCGAACTCGTCGCCGGACACGAAGTGGTAGTCGCGTCCGTCGACCTCTCCGGGCCGCGGTGCACGCGTCGTCGCCGACACGCTGAAATGCATGGTCGGCAGCAGCTCGCGCACCTTGGAGACCACGGTGGACTTACCGACGGCGGAGGGGCCGACCAGTACCACCAGTCGACCCCTCGTGCGCTCGGATTGCGGCTGCTGCGGCGGTCGGGTCACCGCCGAACCTGAGTCGTCGTCACGCGTCCGCGCTGCTTCTGCTCGGTCAGGAGCTGAACTTCTCGAGCAGCGCCTTGCGCTGGCGATCGCCGAGTCCGCGCAGGCGGCGCGTCGGAGCGATCTCCAGTTCGGTCATGATCTCCTGCGCCTTGACCTTGCCGACCTTGGGCAGCGCTTCGAGCAACGCCGACACCTTCATCTTGCCCAGGATCTCGTCGTTCTCCGCGTCTTTCAGCACCTGCTTGAGGTCGGTGCCGCCACGCTTCAGGCGCTCCTTGAGCTCGGCGCGGGCCCGCCGAGCGGCAGCTGCCTTCTCCAACGCTGCAGCGCGCTGCTCGTCTGTCAACTGGGGAAGGGCCACGGGGTTCCTCCGTCTTTCGTGTCTTCGATTGGACTGTCACCAGGTGCCCGAAGGCGCCTGATGGCGGTTGGTCGCCGGCGCGACCGGTGCGGTCGCGATCAGCGACAACGCCACCGCCGCCGAATGGTGCGGCGAAAGCGACCGTACTCACGTGAGCAGGCATTTGCGAGTGCCACCCCCGGGAAATCCACCGGATTCCTGTGTTGTAACGTCCCTCGCCCCTCGAACGTAGACCATCGCCCCGACACCGATCGCGGCAGCGCTCTGACTACGTAATTTACCGAGAAACCGCAGGTCACCGATGACGCCTGCAGACCGGAGCGCCCCGACGACGACGTTCGGTGCCCAATTGCGCGTCTGCCTGCACTGATACGGATGTGACGGGAGTGATGATCAGGAATTTCTCTGGAATCGATCGCTCGTCGCGCGTGTCGCGTGACCACCTCGACACCGAGCCCGCACCGGCGCGGGAAGCGTCGCCGAGAGTGCGACCAGGAGACGCCTACCGGGGGAGAGATACCCCTCATGCAGCCGTGGTCGGGCGATCACGGGTCCTACGGCCCGCGGCCGCCTCATGCGTCGACGCGCGCACTGTGGGCCGATCAGAGAGCACTGTCGATCAACCGAAGCGACCGTCAGCGCAGTGCCGACTCCACGTCGTCGCGCGCCTGCTCCGCCGATGCGCGCAGCGCACCCACGTCGGGACCGGCGCGGAGGACGGCCCGACTGCTCGCGGGCAGCACCCACGCCGTGTCGGCACCGTCGAACACCTCGGGGAGATCGCCTGCTGTCGCGCCCTGCGCACCGAGGCCGGGCGCCAGGATGGGCCCGCGCAGGGCTCCCAGGTCAAGACCGTGCGCACGGGTGGCGCCCACCACCAGCCCGACAGTGCCTGTGCCGTCTACGTTCTCGGCGGCGGCGTCGTCGACGACGGACTGACCGACCGTTCGTCCACCGGCGTCGGCGAGCTGGACCGAGGCACCTTCGGGATTCGATGTCCGCGCCAGGACGAACAGGCCCCGCTCCCCTGCCCGAGCGGCATCGACCGCCGGGGCGAGGGATCCGACACCCAGGTACGGCGACACCGTCACGGCGTCGGCGCACAGGGCCGACCTGTCGTCGAGCCATGCGGTGGCATATGCGGCCATCGTGGACCCGATGTCGCCGCGCTTGGCGTCGGCGAGGACCAGGGCCCCGGCCGACTGGCAGCCCCGGATGACCCGTTCGAGCACACCGAATCCGGCCGCGCCGAACACCTCGAAGAACGCCACCTGCGGCTTGATCACGGCCACCACCGGTGCGAGGGCCTCCACGCAGATGTCACCGAACCGACTCAACCCGTCCGCCGAGACCGGCAGACCCCACTGCTCCAACAACTCGGCGTGCGGATCGATGCCGGCGCAGAGCCGGCCACGCTCCCCGACCGCATCGAGGTAGCGGGTCGCGAATCCCGACGTCGAGGCCGTGGTCACCGCCGGTTCACCAGCACAGCGTGCCGCCGCTGCAGCGACTCGACGTTCACCTGACCGTTCATCGCAGCCTCGATACCCTGGACCGCCGCGCTCGCGCCCTGAACCGTCGTGATGCACGGGATGTTGACCGAGACGGCGGCGCTCCGGATCTCGTAGCCGTCGACCCGCGGGCCCGAGTTGCCGTACGGGGTGTTGATCACCATCGCCACCTCCCCCGCACGGATGATGTCGACGATGGTCGGCTCCCCCGACTCGGCCTCGGAGTGCTTGCGCACGGTCCGGCACTCGATGCCGTTGCGCCGCAGCACGTCCGCTGTCCCCTCGGTGGCCAGGATCTCGAACCCGAGATCGGCCATGTGCTTGACCGGGAAGATCAGCGCCCGCTTGTCCTTGTTGGCGACGGACACGAAGATCGCCCCTGACGTGGGCAGCGAGCCGTAGGCGGCGGTCTGCGACTTGGCGAACGCGCGCCCGAAGTCGGCGTCGATGCCCATCACCTCGCCGGTCGATTTCATCTCCGGACTCAGCAGCGAGTCAACGCCGCTGCCGTCGTGGCGTCGGAACCGATTGAAGGGCAGCACCGCCTCCTTCACCGATATCGGTGCGTCCGTTGGCGATTCACCGCCGTCACCGACCGCGTCGAGCAAACCCTGGCCGCGCAACTCCGCGATCGACTCACCGAGCATGACCCGCGCACACGCTTTCGCCAACGACACCGCGGTCGCCTTCGAGACGAAGGGCACGGTACGGCTGGCGCGCGGGTTGGCCTCGAGGACGTACAGCGTGTCGTCCTTCAACGCGTACTGCACGTTCAGCAGACCGCGTACGCCGATGCCCTTGGCCAGCGCCTCGGTGGACGCACGGACCATCGCGATATCGGACCGGCCGAGTGTGACTGGAGGCAACGCGCACGCGGAGTCACCGGAGTGGATCCCAGCTTCCTCGATGTGCTCCATCACGCCCCCGATGTAGACCTCGTCGCCGTCGCACAGTGCGTCGACATCGATCTCCACGGCATCCTCGAGGAAGCGGTCGACCAGCACGGGATGATCCGTGGTCAACTCGGTGGCCCGGGAGATGTAGTCCTCCAAGGACTTCTCGTCGTACACGATCTCCATGCCACGACCGCCCAGGACGTAGGACGGACGCACCAGCACCGGGTAGCCGATCCGCGCCGCGGTCGAGCGTGCCTCGTCGAAGCTGGTCGCGGTGCCGAACGCCGGGGCGGGCAGTCCGGCGGCGGTGAGCACCTTGCCGAACTCACCGCGATCCTCGGCGAGATCGATGGCCTCCGGGCTGGTCCCGACGATCGGGACACCCGCGGCAGCGAGACGGTGGGCCAGGCCAAGCGGCGTCTGCCCGCCGAGCTGGACGATGACGCCTGCCACGGTGCCGGACTGCGACTCCGCGCGGTAGACCTCGAGGACGTCCTCGAAGGTCAACGGTTCGAAGTACAGGCGATCGGCCGTGTCGTAGTCGGTGGAGACCGTCTCCGGGTTGCAGTTGACCATCACGGTCTCGTATCCGGCCTCCGACAGGGTGAGCGCCGCATGCACGCACGAGTAGTCGAACTCGATGCCCTGACCGATGCGGTTGGGACCCGAACCGAGGATCAGCACCTTGGGGCGATCCGGCTGCGGCGCAACCTCACTGGTCGCCGCGGGATCGAGCTCGTATGTGGAGTAGTGGTATGGCGTCTTGGCCTCGAACTCGGCGGCGCAGGTGTCGACGGTCTTGTAGACCGGATGCACGCCCGCGGCGAGACGGAACTCGCGCACCGCCGCCTCGTCGACGAAATCGGCTCGCAGAGCCGCGATCTGGCGATCGGAGAAGCCGCTGCTCTTGGCCTCTCGCAGCAGTCCCTCGTCGAGCGAGGCGGCATCGCGGAGCTCGGCACCGAGCGCGGCGATACCGCCGATCTCGGCCAGGAACCACGGATCGATGGCGGTCGCCGCGTAGAGCTGCTCGACCGAGGCGCCGGCCTCGAAGGCCAGCATCAGCCCGTAGAGCCGCCCGTCCTTGGGCGTCTTCAACGTCTCCAGCAGACCGTCGAGGTCGACGGTCGCGGGATCCGGGCGATTCGGCTCGGTCCAGAATCCGCCCGCCTTCGTCTCCAGCGACCGCATCACCTTGCCCAACGCCTCGGCGAAGCTGCGGCCCAGGGACATCGCCTCGCCCACCGACTTCATCGTCGTGGTCAGGGTGTCGTCGGCGCCGGGGAACTTCTCGAAGGCGAACCGGGGCGCCTTCACCACCACGTAGTCGAGCGTCGGCTCGAAGCAGGCCGGGGTCTCCTTGGTGATGTCGTTGACGATCTCGTCCAGGCTGTAGCCGATGGCGAGTTTCGCGGCGATCTTGGCGATCGGGAAGCCGGTCGCCTTCGAGGCCAGGGCCGACGAGCGGGACACACGCGGATTCATCTCGATGACCACGAGACGGCCGTCGGTGGGGTCCTGCGCGAACTGGATGTTACAACCGCCGGTGTCGACGCCGACCTCTCGCAGAATGTCGATGGAGAGGTCGCGCATGATCTGGTATTCGCGGTCGGTCAGGGTCATCGCCGGCGCGACCGTGACCGAGTCACCGGTGTGCACGCCGACCGGGTCCACGTTCTCGATGGAGCAGACGACCACCACGTTGTCGCGATTGTCGCGCATCAGCTCGAGCTCGTACTCCTTCCAGCCGAGGATGGATTCCTCGATGAGCACGTTGGCGGTCGGTGATGCCGCCAGTCCGCCCCCGGCGATGCGCTCGAGGTCGGCGCGGTCGTAGGCCATGCCGGAACCCAGCCCGCCCATGGTGAACGACGGCCGCACGACGACGGGATAGCCGAGATCGGCGACCGTGTCGTAGACCTCGTCCATCGTGTGGCACACGCGTGAGCGGGCACTCTCGCCACCCACCTTCGCGACGATGTCCTTGAACATCTGCCGATCCTCGCCACGCTGGATGGCATCGAAGTCGGCGCCGATCAGCTCGATGTCGTACTTCTCCAGCGAACCGCGATCATGCAGCGCGACAGCGGTGTTGAGAGCTGTCTGCCCACCGAGGGTCGCGAGCACCGCGTCGATCGGGTGCCCTGCGTCACGTTCGGCCTCGATCACCTTCTCGACATACTCGGCCGTGATCGGCTCGATGTAGGTGGCGTCGGCGAACTCGGGATCGGTCATGATGGTCGCCGGATTCGAGTTGACCAGACTCACCCGCAGGCCTTCGGCCTTCAGGACGCGGCACGCCTGGGTGCCGGAGTAGTCGAACTCGCATGCCTGGCCGATCACGATCGGGCCGGAGCCGATCACCAGGACGTGGGAGATGTCTGTACGGCGCGGCATCAGGCCCTCGTTCCATGTGCGCGGTCACCCTCGAGATGGGTGACGAACTTGTCGAAGAGGTACGCGGCGTCATGGGGACCGGCCGCGGCCTCAGGGTGGTATTGGACCGAGAAGGCCTGTCCGGAGAGCAGTTCCACGCCTTCGACGGTTCCGTCGTTGGCGCACACGTGGCTGACCCGCGCCCGCCCGAAGTCCGTATCGAACTCCTCACCGGCCTCGCCCTCCAGCGCGAAACCATGGTTCTGCGCGGTGATCGACACCTTGCCGGTGACATGGTCGACAACCGGGATGTTGATGCCGCGGTGGCCGAACTTCATCTTGTACGTGTCCCGTCCGAGCGCTCGCCCGAGGATCTGGTTGCCGAAGCAGATCCCGAAGAGTGGCAACCCCTCCCCGAGCACTGCGCGGGTCAACTCGACCATCGCGTCGGCGGTCGCGGGATCGCCCGGGCCGTTCGAGAGGAACACGCCGTCGGGCCGCAGGTCGGTGATCGCGTCGAGACCGATCGTCGACGGCAGGACGTGCACCCGCACGCCACGCTGGGCGAACATCCTGGGCGTGTTGGTCTTGATCCCGAGGTCGAGTGCCGCGACGGTGAATCTGGCCTCGCCGCCGGTGGGTTCCACCACATAGCCGGTGTCGGTGGTGACCTCGCCCGCGAGATCGGCACCCTTCATCTGGGGTTGATCACGCACCCGGGCCACGAGCTCGTCGTCGGCCGACAGGGCTGCACCCGAGAAAACCCCGGCACGCATCGACCCGTGGTCACGGAGAACCCGGACGATGCTGCGCGTGTCGATGCCGGAGATCCCCACGATGCCCTGTCGCCGCAACTCGTCCTCGAGCGAGGTCGTGGCACGCCAGTTCGACACGCGGCGGGTGGGATTGCGCACCGCATACCCTGCCACCCAGATCTTTCCGGTGTCGCCGGACGCCGTATCGCTGCCCGCGCTGCCGGTGCTCTCGCCGTCCTCGTCGTTCCAGCCGGTGTTCCCGATCTGCGGCGCGGTCGCAACCACGATCTGGCGGTGGTAACTCGGGTCGGTCAGGGTCTCTTGATAGCCCGTCATGGCGGTGCAGAACACCGCTTCGCCGAGGGTCTCGCCGGTCGCACCGAACTCCCGGCCACGGAAGACCTGTCCGTTCTCCAGCACCAGAACTGCTGTGCTCATTGATCTTTCCTCTGTTCACTGTCGTCACCGGGCGCGGCGGCGGCATCCGGCGCCGCCGCCGCCGACTCGTGGTCGGCGATCCACCCGGGATAAATGGTCTTGTCGTCGGCTCGGAGCCCTGAGTCGATCTCGGTGCCGCTGGGCAGGACCCATCGGATCACCAGGACTCCGTCTGCGGTCATGACCTTGCCTGCCAGACCGCGTTCGGTGCGGACCGCGGTGATGGACGGTCGAGGGATCCAGATGGCGGAGGCACCCTTCCGGTCGATCAGGATTCCCTCGGGGTAGGCGGAGATCTCGGCCGCGGCACGATCGCCGATGTCGCCGACCGCAACCCGGTCCTGCCAGCTCGGGGCGATGGTGCTGCCCACATAGAGGCCGGTGTCGGGGCCACGTGTGGGCACCGGGAGTCCGGCGGGAACAGCCGGGAGGTCACCGATCAGATCGGCCTGACGGCGCCCCCGGTTCCGCCAGCCACGCAGCACGAGTGCGATCAGACCGAGCCACACGAGCACCACGATCAGCACCACCACGACCTCGAACCCGCTCATCCCACGACCTCACCGTCACGCGCGGTCACCACACCGCGCAGGACCGTCGTGGTCACGGTGGCGGGCATCGTCATCGCCTCGTACGGCGTGTTACGCGACAGGCTGGCCAGACCGTCGCCGTCGACGATCCATGACGTGTCCGGGTCGACCAGTGTGAGGTTGCCGGGCTCGCCGACGGCGATCGGACGGCCTTGATCGGACAGGCCGACGATCTGCGCGGGCCGTTCGCTCATCACCCGCGCGACGCCACGCCAGTCGAGCAGGCCGGGCGTCACCATGGTCTCGACCACGATCGGCAGCGCGGTCTGCAGACCGAGCATGCCGGGGCGGGCCTGCGCGAACTCGCACGCCTTCTCCTGTGCCGCGTGCGGCGCGTGATCGGTGGCGACACAGTCGATCACGCCGTCGGCGAGAGCCTGACGCAGGGCGAGCTTGTCCCGCGATTCCCGCAGCGGCGGGTTGACCTTGTTCACCGGGTCATAGGCTGGGAAACCCGGTCCGCTCGCCGTGCTCTCGGCACCCAGCAGGCGCGAGTCGTCGAGCAGTAGGTGGTGCGGCGTCACCTCGGCGCTGATCGCGATCCCCTGGTCCCGGGCCCAGCGCAGCAGTTCGACGGTGCCCTCGGTCGAGGCATGACAGATGTGGACCCGGGTGCCGGCATCCCGGGCGAGCAGCGCATCCCTGATCACGATGGACTCTTCCGCGGCGCGGGGCCATCCGCTGAGCCCGAGCCGGGCGGCGTTCGGTCCCTCGTGGGCCACCGCACCGACGGTGAGTCGTGGCTCCTCGGCGTGCTGCGCGATGAGCACGTCGAGGCCCTTCGCGTATTCCAGGGCGCGACGCATGAGCAGGGGGTCGTCGACGCATTTCCCGTCGTCGCTGAACATCCGCACACCCGCCGCGCCTGCGGCCATCATGCCCATCTCGGCCAGTTGCGTACCGGCGAGGCCGACGGTGACGGCACCGACCGGGTGGACATCGACCAGTCCGACGTCCCGGCCGGTGCGCCAGACGTTGTCGGTCACGGTCGCGTTGTCGGCGACGGGGTCGGTGTTGGCCATCGCGAACACGGCGGTGTAGCCGCCGAGTGCGGCCGCAGACGAACCGGACCGGATGGTCTCGGTGTCCTCGCGTCCGGGCTCGCGCAGATGGGTGTGCAGGTCGACGAAGCCGGGCAGGACGACGGCTCCGCCGCCGTCGACCCGGTCGACTCCATCCGGTGCGGTCAGGCCGGTGCCGATGTCGGCGATCTCGCCGTCGACGACGAGAACGTCGATCGGGTCGCCCTCCCCGTAGGGCCGGACGTCGGCGATCAGGATCGAACCGGTTGTCGGAGCAGTCACTTCTGCATCTCCACTCGCTGAGCTCCTGGCTTGTTCACTGGGCTCCCGGGCTGTCGGTGCCGACGAGCAGGCGGAAGAGGACCGCCATCCGCACATGCACTCCGTTTCGGACCTGTTCGAGGACCGTTGCGCGCGGCGAGTCGGCGACCGAGTAGCCGATCTCCATACCGCGCAGCATCGGACCGGGGTGCAACACGATCGCGTGATCGGCGAGGAGAGCCATCCGCCGGTCGTTGAGTCCGAAACGCACCGAGTATTCGCGGGCGCTGGGGAAGAACCCGCCGTTCATCCGCTCGGCCTGTACGCGAAGCATCATCACCGCGTCGGCCGCGGCCAGTTCCGCATCCAAGGAGTTCGAGGTGACCACCGGCCAGTCCTCGACGCCGACCGGCAGCAGGGTCTCCGGAGCGACGAGCACGACCTCGGCGCCGAGCGTTGCGAGCAGATGCGCGTTGGAGCGGGCCACCCGGGAGTGCAGCACATCGCCCACGATGGCCACCCGCCGATCCTTGAGCGAGCCGAGCCGCTGACGCAGGGTCAGCGCGTCCAGCAATGCCTGCGTCGGGTGTTCGTGGGTGCCGTCGCCCGCGTTGATGATCGCCGGACCGGTTGTCTCACCGTTGGTCACGCCAGAGGTCCAGGCCGCGATCTGATGCGCGGCACCCGACGCCGGATGACGCACGATCAGCGCATCGGCGCCCAACGCGTGCAGGGTCTTCGCGGTGTCCCGCAACGACTCTCCCTTGCCCGCCGAGGAACTCGACGCGCTCACGTTGATCACATCGGCGCTCATCCACTTGCCCGCGACCTCGAAAGAGACCCGGGTGCGGGTGGAATTCTCGTAGAACACCGTCATCACGGTCCGACCGCGCAGTGTCGGGAGCTTGCGCACCTCACGTCCGGTGAGCGCCTGCTCGAACCGCTCCGCCTCGTCGAGGAGTCCGATCGCCTCGTCTGCCGTCAGATCCTGGGTGGACAGCAGATGTCGCATCAGGCCTCACCTGCTGCCGTCGGCGGCTGGGCCGCGGGTGCCGGACTCAACACGACCTCGTCGATCTCGTCGTGCTCGACGAGATGCACCGAGACGTTCTCGTCTCGCGATGTCGGGATGTTCTTTCCGACGTAGTCGGCGCGCAGCGGCAGTTCCCGGTGCCCGCGATCGACCAGCACGGCCAGTTGAACCGCCGCGGGACGGCCCAGATCGCGCAGCGCGTCGAGGGCGGCGCGCACGGTGCGGCCGGAGAAGAGGACGTCGTCGACCAGGATGACGACCGCGTTGTCCACGCCACCGGCGGGCACCACGGTCCGTTCGAGCGGGCGATGCGGTTTTGCGCGGAGGTCATCCCGGTAGAGCGTGATGTCGAGGTAGCCGACAGGCACGTGGGCGTCCGCGAACTCGTTGATCTTCTCGGCCAGCCGCGAAGCCAGATACGTTCCGCGGGTTGGGATTCCGATGATCACCACCCGAGGGGCGGCCGGCGAGTCGAGCGCCGTCTTCTCGATCACCTCATGGGCGACCCTGGCAATCGTCCGGGCGACGTCGGAAGCGTCGAGCAGAACCCGTCCCACGGATCGGGCACCATCGGTTGGCCGCGCACCATCAGCTGGCATGGTCAAGCCGACCTCCTTCTCCGCCTCGCCGGACGGATCGTTAAAGGATGTCTGTCTCGCGATACTTTACACGCCGCCACCCCGTCGAACCGAGCCGACGAGGTGTGCGCTTGGTCAAACGCCGTCGTTGCGCTCACGTTCGGCGGGTGCGTCGTCGATCGCGCTCCCGGCGGCGGGCGCGGCGCGGACCTGGGGTGCGAGCTCGGCGATCCGCGCCAGCACGCCGTTGACGAAGGCGGGCGAGTCGTCGGTCGAGAGTTCCTTCGCCAACTCCACCGCCTCGTCGACGATCACGATCGGGTCGACATCGGTCGCATTGAAGAGCTCCCACGTCGCCAGCCGGAGGATCGCGCGGTCGACCGCGGGCAACCGCTCCAGCGTCCATCCGCGCAGATGCGAGGACACCACCGCGTCGATCTGCGGCAGGTCGCCTGCCAGACCTTCGATGACGGTCGCGGTGTAGTCATGGATGGTCCCGACGCTCTCGTCGTCGCGGACATAGAGCCGACGCTCGGAGACCAGCTGGGCCGGGCTGACCTTCTTGGCCTCCGCCTCGAACAACAGATCGACCGCGCGACGGCGGGCTTTGTGTCGGGTACCGGGCTGTTTCACGGGAGAATCGTTCGATCAGCCGTTGACGCGGCCGAGGTAGCCGCCGTCTCGGGAGTCGACCTTGAGCTTGTCGCCGGTGTTGATGAACAGCGGGACCTGGATCTCTGCGCCGGTCTCCATGGTTGCCGGCTTGGTGCCGCCGGTCGAGCGGTCGCCCTGCAGTCCCGGGTCGGTCTGCGAGACGATCAGCTCGACCGTGACGGGCAGCTCGACGTAGAGCGGGTTGCCCTCGTGCATGGCCACCTGCACGGTCATGTTCTCCAGCAGGAATCGCGCGCCGTCACCGATGGTGGCGGGCTGCACCGAGATCTGATCGAAGGTCTCGCCGTCCATGAACACGTAGTCGGTGCCGTCGTTGTAGAGGTAGGTCATGTCGCGACGGTCGACGGTCGCGGTCTCCACCTTGACGCCTGCGTTGAAGGTCTTGTCGACGATCTTCCCCGAGAGCACGTTCTTGATCTTGGTGCGGACGAAGGCCGGCCCCTTGCCGGGCTTCACGTGCTGGAACTCCTGGATCTGCCAGAGCTGGTCATCCATGCGCAGCACGAGGCCGTTCTTGAAATCGGCGGTGGTCGCCATGTGGTTCTCTTCCCTGTCTTCTCGGGGTCAACGACCGTCAGATGACGGTGAATGTCTTGTCGGTCGCGGTCAGCAGGTCCGGTGTGTCCCCAGCCGTCTCCATACTCGTGACGACGAGCGTGTCCTCGATCCTGACTCCACCTCGCCCAGGGAGGTAGACGCCGGGCTCCACGGTCACCGCCGCGCCGCAAGGCAGTGTACCCGTCGCCAGCGACCCGATTCCCGGCGCTTCGTGTATCTCCAGCCCGACGCCGTGGCCCAGACCATGGACGTAGTGGTCGCCGTGGCCCGCGTCGGTGATGATCGACCGAGCTGCGGCATCGATGTCGCGCAGGTCCGCGCCCGGATGCAGGGCCGCGCGTCCGGCGGCCTGGGCGGTGGCGACCAGTTCGTAGATCTCGCGTTGCCACTCGGCAGCATGGGACAGCACATAGGTGCGGGTCATGTCCGAGTGATAGCCGCCGACCACCGCTCCGAAGTCGATCTTGACGAAATCGCCGTCGGCCAGGATCGCGTCCGTGGGCCGATGATGTGGAACCGCGGAGTTCGCGCCTGCGGCGACGATGGTCTCGAAGGCGATGTCGTCGGCGCCGAGTGCGTACATCTCCCACTCGAGCGCGCGGGCGACCTCCCGTTCGGAGACGCCTGCGCGGATCACGCCGCGATCGATGATGGCTGCGAGACCCTGATCACCGATCGCACACGCCCGGCGCAGCAGTTCCACCTCGCCCGCGTCCTTGATCTTCCGGAATTCCTGGACCAGCCCGCTGCAGCCGACCAACTCCGCCGACGGGCCGTCCTCCTCGGACATCCGGTCGACGAGGGATCGATGGGTCGCCACCGTCACCGCATCCGCTTCGAAACCGATCGACCTGGCACCCACCCGGCGCGCATGCACCGCGAGTTCGGTCAGTACGTCACGGGCGATCACCGCCTCGAGATCCCCGGCCTGCTCGGCGACCTGGGTGAGATAGCGGCCGTCGGTGCAGATGCGGTCGGCCGCAGCGTCGTCGGCCCAGATCAGCACCGCGCCGTTGGATCCGGTGAACCCCGTGAGATAGCGGACGTTGACGAGATCGGTGACGACCACGGCGTCGGCCGGCTCGTCCAACCGTGCGAGAGCGGTGCGGACACGATCGCGGCGGGCTCGGTAGTCGCTGGTCATGGCATCGGCAGGCATCTGTTCACGCTACCGCGCCGCAGATCTCGGGTCCGCAGACATGTCGTCGCGGGCGGTTGGACGGGGGATGTGTTTTGGAACACGTTCGTCGTTGCGTACCCTGTCGGCTATGTCTTCGTGGTTGCTGCGCGGTGTGGTCATGACCGCCGTTCACGTCATCGCCCGTGTATTGCTCGGTGTGGCCGTGGTCAACGCCCCGCTGCATTCCACCGTCTGGAAGACGATCGCCATCGCCGCGGTCGTGCTCGTGGCGCTCCTCTGGGGTGGCATCGACGGCACTGCGGATGCCCGTGCCAATCCGGATCCGGATGACTACCGGGACCTCACCGTCCGCTGGTTGCAGGCTGGTCTGCTCGCAGGCGTCGTCGCCGGACTGATCTGCTGGATCCTCGGCCGCTTCGTGTTCGCAGGCATCGGCGAGGCCAGTCTCTTCATCGAGCTGATCGCGGGCGGTTCGTTCACCGCGCTGCTGGTGTTCGCCCCCGCGTTCCTCGGTGCTGCCGTCGGCCGATTCCTGGTCCGCCGCGATCAGCGCAAGGGGCAGGAGACCGAGGACGACTGGTCGGTGCACCCCGACCGCGACGGCGAACACGTCGCCGGCTGACCGACTCAGACCACCACCGGACTCAGATCACCGAGAACTCCCCCGGCACGAGCTCGTGCCGGGGGAGTTCTCGGTGGTCCGGTCAGAGAAGCACGCCGCCCGACGGGGCGCCGTCGCCTGCGACGGCCGAGTAGGCAGCCGCGACAAGGCCCGGATCGGGGCCTTCGAGCCGACCGGGCTTGGCCAGACCGTCGAGGACGACGAAGCGCAGGACGCCGGAACGGTTCTTCTTGTCCCCCGACATCGCTTCCAGGAGATCGGGCAGGGCATCGGCGTCATAGCTCGTGGGCAGACCGACCAGCTCCAGCACGCTGCGGTGACGGTCGGCGGTGGCATCGTCGAGCCGGCCGGCCAGCCTCGCCAGCTCCGCGGCGAACACCAGACCCACCGAGACCGCGGCGCCGTGGCGCCAGCGGTAACGCTCGCGCCGCTCGATCGCGTGCCCGAGGGTGTGCCCGTAGTTCAGGATCTCGCGCAGTGACGATTCCTTGAGATCCGCCGAGACCACATCGGCCTTCACCTGGACGGACCGCCTGATCAGTTCCGGCAGCACGTCGCCTGCCGGGTCGATCGCGGCGGCGGGGTCGGCCTCGATGATGTCGAGGATCACCGGGTCGGCGATGAATCCGGTCTTGATCACCTCTGCCAGACCTGCGACGACCTCGTTGCGCGGGACCGTGGCGAGCGTCGCCGTGTCGATCAGGACGGCGTCGGGTTCGTGGAACGAACCGACGAGATTCTTTCCCGCGTCGGTGTTGATCCCGGTCTTGCCCCCGACCGCGGCATCGACCATCGCCAACAGCGTCGTCGGGATGTGGATGACACCGATGCCGCGCATCCAGGTGGCGGCGACGAAGCCGGCGAGATCGGTCGCGGCACCGCCGCCGAGACCGATCACCTTGTCGTTGCGCTTGAGTCCGATCCGGCCGAACACGTCCCAGCAGAAAGCCGCCACTGAGAGATCCTTGCCGGCCTCGGCGTCCGGGATCTCGATCCGGTGGGCATCGAAACCCTTGTCCGCCAAGAATTCCCGGATCTGCTCGGCAGTCTTCGCCAGCGTCGGTTGGTAGAGAATCGCAATCCGGTCGGCTCCGCCGGCCGCGGTGGCGACATCGGCGAGAAGACCTCGCCCGATGACCACGTCGTACGGGTCACCGGCGTTGACGGTGATCGCTATCGGCTCGGTCATGTGGTGGCCGCCCTTTCTGGTACGAGTGCGCGGGCGAGTTCGGCGAGGATCGCGTCCGCCACGTCCCCGGGGTCGCCCGCTGCCGCGTCGACGGTGAATGTGCCCGTGCGGAGGTAGGTCTCGTCTCGTTCGGCGAGCAGTTCGCCGTAGCGCCGGTGCGGATCGTCACCGGCGATGAGCGGACGGTCACTGTCGCGCACCCGCGCGAAACCCTGCTCGGCGTCGATCTTCAGATAGACGACCCGGTGGCCTGCCAGACCGGCCGCGACCGCAGGCGTCATCACCGCACCGCCACCGAGCGCCAGCACACCTCCGTGTGATCCCAGGATCTCGAGGACCACGTCACGTTCGATCTCGCGGAATCGTTCCGCACCGTCCGTGGTGAAGATGTCGGGGATGGTCCGCCCGGTGCTGCGGACCACTTCGGCGTCGGTGTCGAGGAAGTCCACACCGAGCCGGTCGGCCAGGATGCGGCCGACCGTGGACTTGCCCGCGCCCATGAAGCCGATCAGTACCACGACCGGACGACGCTCGGGACGGGTCGTGCTCATCGCTGCGGCGGCCGGGCGTCGATGTGCTTGCGGTAGCCTGCCAAATTCTCCGCGGTCTCGGTCACCGAGTCGCCGCCGAACTTGTCCAGGGCAGCCTGGGCGAGCACCAGTGCGACCATCGCCTCCGCGACCACGCCTGCCGCGGGCACAGCGCACACGTCGGAGCGCTGATGGATCGCAACGGCCTCTTCGCCGGTCGCCATGTCGACGGTGGACAGCGCCCTCGGCACCGTCGAGATCGGCTTCATCGCCACCCGCACGCGCACGTCCTCGCCGTTCGTCATGCCTCCTTCCAGACCACCGGCCCGGTTGGTGGAGCGCAGCACGCCGTCGGGACCCGGCACCATCTCGTCGTGGGCCTGGCTGCCGCGGCGTCGTGCGGTGGTGAAACCGTCGCCGACCTCGACGCCCTTGATCGCCTGGATGCCCATCAGGGCTCCCGCCAGCCTGGCGTCCAGACGGGTCTCACCACTGACGTGGGACCCCAGGCCGATCGGCACCCCGGTGGCGACGACCTCGACGACGCCACCGAGTGTGTCGCCATCCTTCTTCGCGGCCTCGATCTCGTCGATCATCCGCTGCCCGGCGTCCGCGTCGAAGGCGCGGACCGGGCTCTCGTCGATCGCCGGCAGGTCGGTGATGCGGGGGGCGGGACCGTCATAGGGTTCACTCGCGCCGATCGAGATCACATGCGACAGGACGTCGATCCCGAACACCTGCCGCAGGAAGTTGCGGGCGACGGTACCCGCGGCCACCCGTGCCGCCGTCTCCCGCGCGCTGGCACGTTCGAGGACCGGACGCGCGTCGTCGAAGCCGTATTTCAGCATGCCCGAGTAGTCGGCGTGCCCGGGGCGCGGCCGGGTGAGCGGCGCGTTGCGCGCGCTGCCCTCCAGTTCGGCGGGGTCGACCGGGTCGGCGGCCATCACCGTCTCCCACTTCGGCCATTCGGAGTTGGCGATCTCGATGGCGACGGGGCCGCCCATCGTCGCGCCGTGCCGTAACCCGCCGACAAGGGTGATCTTGTCCGCCTCGAACTTCATCCGCGCCCCTCGTCCATAGCCGAGACGACGACGCGCCAGTTGTTCGGCGATGTCGGACGAGGTGATCTCCACTCCGGCCACCATCCCCTCGACAAGGGCGACCAGGGCCGGGCCATGGGATTCTCCGGCGGTTATCCAGCGCAACACAGTGATCAATTGTTCCATGACCTCGTTGTCACCCGACGACCCCACCTCGTAGACCGGGTCATTCGATGCCGAGAGCGCAGAGTGCGGCGGTGACCAGCGCCGGACCGTGTGGTCGACCGGTCTCGCGCGCCGGTCCTCGCAGATGCGCCATGGCGGTGACCACCGCGGCTGACACAACCACCATCAGCCCCGTGCCCACGTCGCCGATCATCCCGCCCACGACGAAGGCGAGCTTGAGATCGCCGCCCCCACATGCGCGGGCGAGCGCCGCCAGCAGGTACGGGGTCGCAGTGGCGAGTGCTGCGGCCAACACCCCGGGGTGTTCGATCGACATGCCGACCGTCGCCGCGACTCCCGGCCAGACGAGCACCGTCGCGATCCGTCCCGTGCGGAGATCGCCCACCGCCACGACCACCAGCCAGATCAGTACCAGAAATGAGCTCATCCGCCGAGAGTGCCGGTCGAGCAGACAAGGGCCGTCGCGTGCGCGACGGCCCTGTGCATGGCTGTCCCCCTGTGGAGCGTCGATCTGCTCCGACGCCCGAACCGTGCTACCGGCGGTCGGTCATCCGGCCGCGCCCAGCGCGGCGGCCATCGCCTCTCGAGGCGCGGGGCGTCCCGTGAACTGCTCGACTTGGCTGAACGCCTGATTGAGCAGCATCACCAGTCCCCCGACAACACGGCCGCCCGCCGTCGAGACCGCCGCCGCCAACGGCGTCGGCCACGGGTGATAGATCACGTCGACGACCCTCGGTGCGGATGCCAGCGAGCCCACGATCGGTGTGGTCGCGCCCGCGGGGACCGTGGAGATCAGAACGCCGGAGGCGGCCGCCGACGCCTCGAGCTCGGAACCGGGCTCGAATGGCAGCATCGCGGTGGTCATGCCCACCGCCCGTCCGAGTTCGATCACCGGTGCGGCCCGGCCGGCGTCGCGCGCAACGACCACGAGGTCGGTGAAGCCGGCATCGGCGAGTGCGGCCACCGTGGGCAGCGCGGTACCGCCGGCACCCACCACGACGGCAGACGCATTGGTCGTGGCGTCGGCGCCCACCTCCCGCAGAGCGCCTGCCATGCCGTCGATGTCGGTGCAGTCGGCGCGCCAGCCGTGCTCGGTATGTACCAGCGTGTTGGCCGACCCGACGAGTTCGGCCCGCGTCGTGCGCTCGTCGGCGAACGCCAGAGCCGCGAGTTTGGCCGGCATCGTCACCGAGAGACCGACGACGTCGGGACCCAGGCCACCCACCAGATCCGGCAACTCCTCGGCAGTGCACTCGATCCGGTCATAGGTCCAGTCCGTCAGACCCAGCGCACGGTAGGCGGCCAGGTGCAGGTCCGGCGATCGGGAATGACCGACCGGCGATCCCAGCACGGCGGCCCGGCGGGCTGTCAGGTCCATCCGATCAGCTGCACCCGGTGCTCAGGAGCTTGTTCTCACAAGCCTTTTCGCGGTTCTGCTGATGTTCTTCGAAGGTGTTCGCGAACAGCGTGGTGCCCTGCCTGTCCACGGTGACGAAGTAGAGCCAGTCACCTGCGGTCGGATGCTCGACGGCACCGAGCGCGCGTTCGCCCACCGCACCGATCGGCGTCACCGGTAGTCCCGTGTTGCGGTAGGTGTTCCACTTGTTGTCGGCCTTGTATGCGTCGCCGTAGACGTCGATGTTCGTCACGTTCGCGGTGTAGTTGGTGGTCGAATCCATCTCCAGCCGTTGGTCTTTGGCCAAGCGATTGAGGATCACCCTTGCCACCTTCGGGAAGTCCTCGGGGTCGGTCACCTCACGTTCGACGACCGATGCCGCCACCAGCGTCTCGTACGGGGTCAGCCCGGAGTCCCGCGTTTCGAGCAGACCCCACTGCTGGAATCGGATCGAGCTCGCGACGATCAGATCGTGCAGGATCTGGGTCGCCGAATGGTTCGGATCGATCGTCTCCCAGGTTCCGGGCGCGATCAGTCCCTCGATCCGCCGGTGATCACCCGTGAGCTGCTCGACGGTGGGGCGAGCCCACGCGGGCACCCCGAGCTGCTCCGGTGTCGACTCGGCCGCCGCTTTCTCGAGTTGTCCGACGTCCGCACCGACACGCTGACCGTTCACGGTCACCGCCGTGGCGTCGGAGATCATCTGGAAGATTCCCGGTGTGGTCTTGCCGTCGACGCCCTTCTTGTTGTCGAGCTGCAGCCCTTCGGGCACCACCACTCGGCCGACCCGGTGCTCGTTGTCGTCGGTCATCATCGCGACCGCGGTGGATGCGGGGATCTGGGTTCGGAGCTTGTAGTAGCCGCCCGACATGGCCTGCCCGCCTGCGGCGTCGAGGAACGCGTTGACGCTGCCGACGACATCGTCCTTCTCCAGGATCCGGCCGAAGTCCATCAGCGTCGAGTTCTGCGGGATGTCGACGATCACATCGGCCGTACCTGCCGCATCGGAGTAGTCCTTGTGATTCTCGAAGACCCCGAGCGAGCGCAGACCGACGAATCCGACCCCGGCGACCAGGACCAGCATGCAGGCCATCACGAGCGCGAGGACGACGCGCCGTCGCGTGCGATTCGGCGAGCCGACCTTCTCCCGACGGGGACGTCTGCCTTTCGGGCGCCCTGCGCCGCGCTCCCGCCGCAGGCGCCGACGACCGCGATCGGCGACGTCGTCGGCGTCGTCGGCGGTCGCGTCGAGCGGATCGTCCTCGCTGTCGAGGAAGTGTGTACGCGGCGCTTGGGGCTCGATCGTCTGCGGGCGCACCCGGTGCGGAACTGCGCTGCGCAGCGGGTCGCTGTACTCACCCGACGAGAGCGTCAGGGGCTGGTCCGGATCGACGTGGTCCGCGGACGGGTTCGGCTCTGGAGGGATCTGCTCGGGAGGGATCCGCTCGGGAGGCATCCGCTCGGGTCGGCTCGGTGGCGGCGGCGCGCTCGGCGCCCGTCGCCGGGCCTCTGGAGCGACGCGCTGCGCACCGGTCCGCGGCGCAGCGGGAGGTGGCGGGCTCGGCGCCGGTGGAGTGCTGGGCATCGGAGCGCTGGGCATTGGACCACTGGGCATCGGACCACTGGGCATCGGCGGCGCGCCGGGAGGAGGCGGTTGAGCACCCGCGGGTCGGTTCGGCGGGTGCGCGGCCTGCGCAGATCGCGCGACCTCCCGCTCGTCCGACTCCACGGCCCTGCGGCGGCGATGACGCGTCGAGGGCTTGCCGTCGGCGGGTTGCGTGAAATACCGCAGTCGCTCGAGATCGAGCTGCTCGGTTGGCTGTTCGGAGATGTCGTGACGCCGCTGTCGCGGTCGATGCTGGTGCTCGTCGGTCACCGAATGATTCCTCTCCGGTTCCGGCGAAAGTCGTCTGAATTGTAGCGCCGATTCGCGATCGCGAATTGCGCTGTGCTGTGGGGACGGACGGATCCAGAACTCATCGTCGCGTATCCAGCCACCCCTGCAGAATAGCGACCGCGGCCGCTTGATCAATCACGGCGCGCGAGGATTTCGCTTTCACCCCGCTCGCACGCAGCGCCTGGGTAGCAGTCACCGTGGTCAGGCGTTCGTCGTGATATTCGACACCGACCGGGCTGATACGGGCTGCGAGCTGATCACCGAACTCACGTGCCAGCCCGGCCGCCTTCCCGTCCTCGTTGCGCAATGTCCTGGGTAGACCGACCACCACGCCGACTGCGTCGTACTCGGCCACGATGGCGGCGATTCGTTCGAGGTCCGCTCTGCCGCCGGGGGTCCGCCGGACGGTCTCGACGGGTGTCGCGAGAATGCCATCCGGATCACACACCGCGACACCGATGCGGACCGATCCGACATCGACGCCGATGCGACGTCCGCGGGTCGCCGTCATCGGTCCCGGACGAGTTCGCGCAGACGGGTCATCGCGGCGTCGACGCCGGTGACGTCGGTACCGGATCCCTGCGCGAGATCGGGTTTTCCGCCACCGCGGCCGCCGACCAGTCCGGCGACCTCCTTGACGATGTCACCGGCCTTGACGCCGAGTCCGCGAGCGGCATCGGTCGTGGCCACGACGAATGGCACCTTGGTGGTCTCGCCATCGGTGGTCGACGAGAAGAGCGCGATCACCGCCGGCCGGTCGGCGACCTTGCCACGCAGATCCGTTGCGAGCGAACGCAACCCGTTGGCGTCGAGCCCGTCGGGCAGGCGCCCACCGACGATCAGCGTCGAACCCACCGTGACGGCGGAGTCGATCAGTCCGCCTGCTGCTGCGCGAGCCGAATCCGCCCGCAACCGTTCGACCTGCTTCTCCGCGTCGCGCAGCCGGTTCACCAGTTGCTCGACGCGACCCGGCACCTCATCGGAGGGCACCTTGAGTGACGATGCGAGACCGGCCAGCAGCGCCCGCTCCTTGGACAGGAACCGGAACGAGTCCATGCCGACGTAGGCCTCCACGCGCCGGACACCCGATCCGACCGACGATTCACCGATCACCGTGACCGGACCGATCTGCGACGACGCCGCGACATGCGTTCCGCCGCACAGCTCCATGGAGAACGGGCCACCGATCTCGACGACGCGGACCACGTCGCCGTAGTTCTCACCGAACAGCGCCAGCGCTCCCATCTGCTTCGCCTCGGTCAGCCCCGTCTCGAAGGTGTGCACCGGATAGTTGGCCTCGACCGCCGCATTGCTGATCTCCTCGATCTCACGACGCTGGCTCTCCGACAACGGCTTCCCGGAGTGGAAGTCGAATCGCAGATAGCCGGGCCGGTTCAGCGAACCGGCCTGCGTCGCGGTCGGCCCGAGTACCTCGCGCAGTGCGGCGTGCACCATGTGAGTTCCCGAATGTCCCTGTGTCGCACCGTGCCGCCACGCCTGGTCGACCGACGCGATGACCTCGTCGCCCTCGGCGATCTCACCCTCGTCGACGGTCACCTTGTGCAGCCACACGGACTTGCCGGCCTTCTGGACGTCGGTGATGCGCAGGCGCACACCGTCGCCGGTCGTGATCGTCCCGACATCGGCCATCTGACCGCCGGATTCGGCGTAGAGCGGACTGCGGTCGAGTACCACGACCAATTCCTGCCCCGACGACGCGCTGCGCACCCGGGTGCCGTCGGACACGAGCCCGAGAACCTTTGCCTCCGAGACGAGTTCGTCGAACCCGGTGAATGTGGTCGGCCCACGGTCGAGGAACTCGCGATACACCGACAGGTCGGCGTGACCGGTCTTGCGGGCGGTCGCATCGGCCTTGGCGCGCTGCTTCTGCTCGGCCATCAGCGCGGTGAAACCCTGCTGGTCCACCGACAACCCGGCCTCGGCGGCCATCTCCAGGGTCAGGTCGATCGGGAAGCCGTAGGTGTCGTGCAAGGTGAACGCGTCGTCACCGCTGATCGTGGTGTTCTCGGACGCCTTGGTGGCCTGCGCGGCATCGGCGAAGAGCTTGGAACCGGCGGCCAACGTCTTGCTGAACGACGCCTCCTCACCGATCGCGACGTCGACGATGTGCGTGCGCTGCTCGGCGAGGTTCGGGTATGAGGGAGACATGGTGTCGACGACGAGGTTGATGAAGTCCCCCATCGTCGGCTGATCGGCTCCGAGGAGACGTACCGACCGGACCACCCGCCGCAGCAGGCGGCGCAGGACGTAACCTCGTCCGTCGTTGCCGGGCAGGACGCCATCGCCGATGAGTAGGGTCGCGGTGCGGGCGTGGTCGGCGATCACGCGGAACCGGACGTCGTCGTCGTGATTGCCTGCGCCGTATGCGCGGCCGGTCAGTCGGGCCGCGAGGTCGATGATCGGCTTGCACAGGTCGGTCTCGTAGACGTTGTCGACGCCCTGCAGGATGCAGGCGACACGCTCGATGCCCATGCCGGTGTCGATGTTCTTCTTCGGCAGCGGACCGAGGATCTCGTAGCCGTCCTTGCCGCCACCGGGGCCCCGCACGTTCTGCATGAACACGAGATTCCAGATCTCGATGTAGCGGTCCTCGTCGGCCTCGGGCCCGCCTTCCTCGCCGTAGGCCGGACCGCGGTCGTAGAAGATCTCCGAGCACGGGCCGCAGGGGCCCGGGACACCCATCGACCAGTAGTTGTCCTTCAGACCGCGCCGCTGGATGCGCTCGGCGGGGACGCCGATCTCGTCGCGCCAGATGGCCTCGGCCTCGTCGTCGTCGAGGTAGACCGTCGGCCACAGTTTGTCGGCCTCGATCCCGTATCCGCCGTCGGCGACGCTGTTGGTGAGCAACGTCCACGCGAAGCCGATCGCCTCGCGCTTGAAGTAGTCGCCGAACGAGAAGTTGCCCGCCATCTGGAAGAACGTGTTGTGACGCGTCGTGATGCCGACCTCGTCGATGTCGAGGGTGCGCACGCATTTCTGCACGCTCGTCGCGCGGTCGAAGGGTGGGGTCTGCTCACCCAGGAAGTAAGGCTTGAACGGCACCATTCCGGCGTTGACGAACAGCAGGTTGGGGTCATCGAGGATCAGCGAGGCGCTCGGGACCTCGGTGTGGCCCGCCTTGATGAAGTGATCCAGGAAGCGCTGCCGGATGTCATGCGTCTGCAACTGAGTTCGTCCTTGGTGAGTGGTCGGTCTGGCATCTGGTCGTCCGGACCGGCGTCGTGACCGGTCTGCGACTCTCCAGACTACCGCCGAGGTGGGAGCGCGTACGTGTCCGGCATCGTGTCGGAGCCCGGTGGCAGACTCGTCGACCATGTCGACCGACCATCAATACGCACTCACGACCACCTGGACCGGCAACCGTGGCCCGGGAACAACCGGGTATCGCGACTACGACCGCGACACGGTCGTTGCCATGCCGGGAAAGCCTGCGCTTCTCGGTTCCGCCGATGCCGCGTTCCGCGGCGACCGTGGGCGCTGGAACCCGGAGGACATGCTGCTGGCGGCGCTCTCCCAGTGCCACCTGCTCTCCTACCTGCATGCCTGCGTGGCCCGCGGTGTCGTCGTCACCGCGTACGTCGACGACGCGCACGCGGTCATGGCACAGGACGGCAATGGTGGGCACTTCGTGAGCGCCACGCTGCGTCCGCGGGTCACCGTCGCGGACGGGTCGATGGTCGACGATGCGATCGCTGCCCATGACGACGCCCACGAGTGGTGCTTCATCGCGAACTCGGTGAACTTCCCCGTCCGCCACGAGACCGTGGTCGAGATCGGCTGACCGCCTGGAAGGTCTACCGTCGCCGCGAACGGGCAACCGCGGCCCGCACGATGGACCGCAACTTGCCCAGCCGGGCGCCGATCTCTCGTTCGAACCCGTGATCGGTCGGCTGGTAGTAGTCGACCCCGATCAGTTCGTCGGGCGCGTACTGCTGGGCCACCACACCGTCCGGATCGTCGTGCGGGTACCGATAGCCGATGCCGCTGCCCAGACCTTTGGCCCCGGCGTAGTGGCTGTCTCGAAGATGCGCGGGAACCGCCCCCGACTTCCCGGCCTCGACATCGGCGATCGCGGCGCCGATCGCCGAGACCACTCCGCCCGACTTCGGGGCGGTCGCCAGGTGGATGGTGGCCTGGGTGAGGGCCAGTTTTGCCTCCGGCATCCCGACCAGAGCCACCACCTGGGCGGCGGCCACGGCCGTCTGCAGGGCCGTCGGGTCGGCCATGCCGATGTCCTCGCTGGCATGGATCATCAGGCGACGGGCGATGAATCGGGGGTCCTCGCCCGCGACGATCATCCGAGCCAGGTAGTGCAGCGCGGCATCGACATCCGAGCCGCGGATGGACTTGATGAATGCGCTGGTCACGTCGTAGTGCTGGTCGCCGTCACGGTCATAGCGCACCGCGGCGCGATCGATGGCCGCCTCCACCTCGGTCACGTCGAGCACCCGACGGTGGCCGTCGGCTCCCGAGGCATCCTCGTCGTCGCCGCGCAACGCCGCATCCGCGCTCGCCTCCAGGCCGGTCAGGGCCCGACGGGCGTCGCCACCGGCCACCGCGACGAGGTGGTCCATGGCCGCGTCACTGACCTCGACCCGCCCGTCGAGACCGCGCGGGTCGGCCACGGCACGGCGCAGCACCTCGCGGATGTCGTCGTCGGAGAGCGATCGCAGCTGCAGCACCAGTGACCGCGACAGCAACGGCGCGACCACCGAGAACGACGGGTTCTCCGTGGTCGCCGCCACCAGCAGCACGATGCGGTTCTCCACCGCGTCCAGCAACGCGTCCTGCTGCGTCTTGCTGAACCGATGCACCTCGTCGATGAACAGCACGGTCTGCTGCCCCTCGATCAACCGGCGCCGCGCGACGTCGATGACGGCACGCACCTCCTTCACGCCGGCCGACAGTGCCGAGAGCGCCTCGAACCGACCTCCCGTGGCCCGGGAGATCAGGGCGGCCATCGTCGTCTTGCCGGTACCGGGCGGGCCGTAGAGCATCACTGATGCCGCACCGGAGCCGTTGATGAGGCGTCGCAACGGCGACCCGGGGCCCAGCAGATGCTGCTGGCCGACGATCTCCTCGAGCGACTCCGGGCGCATCCGCACCGCCAACGGTGCGTGCGCGCCGGGAGGTGACGCGAGGCCGCCCGAACCGGGACCCGGGGCGCCTGTCGGTGGGTCGAACAGCCCTTCCACGGCGCGCCGTCAGGTGAGCCAGGTGCGCTGCAGCGCGGCACCGAGCCGGGACGCGAACTCGGCGATCTCCGCTTCGCCTGCCCGGACCGCCGCGGCCGACAGATCCGCCCAGCGCGCGACGACGACGCGGGGATCGTTGGTGTGCAGCGCCCAGTCGTGGGTCTGACCGGCGTGACCGGGACGTCGGTCCTCGACGGTCGCGGCTGCATCGTCGGGCAGCATCCACACAGTCGACAGCCACGTCCACAACAGCCGGGCGGTGGTGATCTTGCGGGTCGCCTCACCGTCGTGACCGAGGCCCGGCCAGATGGGATAGACCTCCGATCGCCAGGCGTCGACCATCGCGATCTCGAGGTCGGCGCGGTGGTCGACGTTGACGTGCGACAACTGTGCACCGAAGGTGACCAGGGCATACGCGATGTCGAGAGTGGCGTCGCGGAAACCGCCCCACTCGTAGTCCATGAACTGCACGCCCTCGTCGTTGAGCAGGATGTTCTCCGCGCCGACGTCCGACGGGCTGAAGGCCCGGTGATCACCGTCGGCGAACAGTCCACAGGCGATCATCAGTCGTTTCGCGACGTCATCGGGCAGTTCGACACCGAGGCTCTCGGTCAGGGCCGGCGCGTCCTCGACCGCCCGCGCGGCGGCCTCGCCGAGGACATCAACGTCATCGGTGCCGTTCGCCCCACGCCGCAGAATGGCGAGGAAGTCGATCTCACCGCCGACCGTCGCCGCGTGCATACGACCGAGTGCCTGCCCCCAGGCACTGACGGCGTGCGAGGTCTCGACGACGTCGGTGCCCGACAACAGCGAGGTCAGTGATCGCCCGTGCCCGAGGTCGGTGAGCACGAGGACCCGTACGTCGGGGTCCGACGCGATGAGCTGTGGTCCCGGACGGGACTCGGTTGGCAGCGCGGTGGCGTACTTGTAGGAGGCGAGTTCGCGATGGAAGGCGCGGGGGTCCTCGTCGGCGGGCAATGCCTTGATCACCAGGGTGCGATCCATCGACAGAGGATTGACCGCCACCCGCGCCCGCACCACGACGGTGCGACCACTGCCCCCGAGGTCTTCGGGGTCTGCGAGGGTGACGGGGGAACCGGCCCGATGCGAGAGAACCGCCTCGGCCGCGCGCACCACACCGGCGATGCGACTCTCAGTGATTACCGTCATGTCACCCACCAACCTACCCAATCGCCGATCACGGCGTCACGACTCTTCATCCATCTGCAATGCATTTGCCACTGGTAAACCGCGCCCACCTCGGCAGATGTCAGATCCCGTCTCGCACAACAAGGGTCAGGTCGAGGTCCAGCCCGACGCCGGTGCGTGTCATCCGGTCGGGTGAACCGGCCCGAATCGCCCGGTGAGGCTAGTCGGCGTTCGTTCTCGACGACCCCTCGGTGATCTCGGACACATCGTCGGCACCGATCGGGCTGACGTCCACCGACACATCGATCCGGCTCTTCTTCGACTCCGTGTAGATGACCCCGCGCAACGGCGGGACGTCGTCGTAGTCGCGACCCCACGCCACTGTCACGTGTCGTTCGTCGACGAGCTTGTCGTTGGTCGGGTCGAAGGCCAGCCAACGGTCACCGGGCAGCCACACGGCCGCCCACGCGTGGCTCGCGTCCGCGCCGAAGATCCGTTCCCGGCCCGGCGGTGGATCGGTGGCCAGATAGCCCGACTCGTAACGCGCTGCGAGCCCGACCGAGCGCAGGCAGGCGATGGCGACGCGGGCGAAGTCCTGACAGACCCCCATACGCCGTTCCAGGACGGTGTCCACGCGGGTGCTGATCGCTGTCGATCCCGATTTGTAGGTGAAGTCCCGGAAGATCCGCGAGGTCAGGTCTGTGACGGCCTCGATCAGCGGCCGGCCGGGCCGGAACACCTCAGCCGCGTAACCGGCCACCGCAGGCGTGATCTCCGGAGGCGTGAGGTCGAGGAGGAACTCGACCGCACCGGCACCCGCGGGACCGATCGACGACGGGCGGGCCTGCTCCCACGGACCGAGTGCCGCAGGCGAGAGGAGCATCCCCGGGTCGGGTGGATCGACCTCGACGACCGAGGTCGCGGTGACGACCAGCTCGTCGTGGTTGGACCGGACATGGAAGTACGAATCAGCGTTGCCGTAGACATCGACCCCGGTGGACCAGTCGTCGGGCTCGGGTTCGATGGTCACCCCGGCCGACAGCACCCGCTGGTGCGGCAACTCGCGAGGGGTGAGGTAGCAGCGACCGTATGACGACGAGACCACGTCGTCGTAGGTGTACGACGTGCGATGCATGACCCGGTAGCGACGCCGGTGACCATCGATGACGTCGCCACTTTCCGAAGGCGGTTCCACTGCTGGTTCCGGTGCGCCGGTCATACGCCGTCACCTCCCCCGCCCCAGATCGGCTGCGCCTGCCGGGGCGAGGCGAACCGGGTCCGCGTGAGGACGTCGGAGAGGTCACGCGCTCCGGCACCGAGGGCGGTCATCAACTCACCGAGCTGTGCCCGGCGACCCGTCGCGTCGACCGCGGCGAGGTCTTCCGGATCGGAACGGCGCAGCTCCGCGATCATCTCCTCGACGATCCGCTCGGAGCTCGCGGAGCGCAGTTCGTCCGGCAGCGCGGTCAGGTCGTCATGCATCCGTGTCAACTGGTAGATCATCGCCCGGGGGTTGGTCTCGTCGAAGAACAGCAGACCCCCGACGGCACCGAATCGGTAGAGCCCCCGATTACGCCTGCGGTAGATCACCGACGACTCGTTGGCGACCAGGAACGACTCCAGGAGCGCCTGCTCGACCTCACGGTCCTGCGCCACGACGAACAGCGCCGCAGTGAGGTCGGCGAGGGTGATGGTCCGTTCGATACGCCTGCCGATGTCCATGAACAACCAGCCGGCATCATGCACCATCGAGTCGGCCTGCAGACCGGCGAGCGCGAGGACACCGTGCAACACCTCGTCGTGCGCATGGCCGAGGTCGGAGCCCAGATCCAATGTCGTGTCACCGGCGACGGAGGTGGGTTCGGCCGCGCCGCGGGCGCCGCGGACCTGCTCGCCGAGTTGCTCGATGGCCCGTTCGACCGGAGCCAACACCATCCACGTGCTCGTCGACATCTGATCGCGGACCGCCCGTGCCGTCGCGACGAGCCGATCGGCGGAGTGGGCGATGGTCCCGGTCACCGAGCGCGCGATGGTCAGATCGGTGATCTTCGCGATGGCCTCGTTGACCCGCTCCGGCGCGGCAGGCGTGTCGTCGGGCTCTGCCGCGAGGTCGGCGGTACCGAGATAGAGGGCTGTGCCGGTCACCCGCGCGACCGCATGCAGCACCAATGGCACCGCCGCCGATCCGCTCATCCACGGGCGGTACTGCACCTCCTGGTACCGCTCGCGCGCCACCTTCGCCAGGCGCGTCGTCGACTCCGTCCGTTCGCCGTAGCGCCCGAACCAGAAGAGATCGGCCAGGACGCGGGGACTCGCGGCCGCGGCGACGTCGAAGTAGGCGGCGGTACGCGGACTCCGGCCGGTACGTGGCGCCGCCATCTCGTCGGTGGCCGCCGATCGGGTGCCCGACTTCCGTGAGACATGTCCACCGACGTCGGCGCTGGTCACCCAGACGTCCTTCGCCGACACCGTCCGCTGCGCGGCACCGGCCAGACCGTCCGCGAGCACCATCCCCAGCCCACCCGGCATCACCGCGTAGGTCGGCCCCTGAGCCACACTGAAGGCGCGCACCCCGACCTGTGCGGCACGCAGCACCCCCGGACGATGCGCGGTGGTGCGCCCCGGCGTCATCGTCGGCGCGATCGAGACGGGTTGCAGCGTCCGGGCCACCCACTGCCACGGGTGGGCCTCGATCCGGGCGAGGAGATCGGCACGCCTCGCGGAATCGAGCATCGGGGCGATCACCTCCTCGTCGGTCGCGAAGTTCGACAGCACCAGCTCGCCGAGATCGGCGCGGATCTTGGTGCGCTGCAGATCATCGCCCGCCCACAGCGTGGGTACCGACGGCAACGCGAGATCCTCGTCGAGCAGCACCGGCGCGAGTTCGTCGAGCACGGTGTGTAGTGCCGGGTTCTCGAGCACCCCGCTGCCGAGGGTGTTCACCACCGTGACGGTGCCGCGTGAGATGGCCTCCACCAGACCGGCGACGCCGAGCCGGGAGTCGGTCCGCAGATCGAGCGGATCCGCATAACCGGCGTCGATCCGCCGCAGTAGCACGTCGACCCGCTTGTACTTGCCCAACGACCGCATGTAGACGGCGCCGTCACGCACGGTCAGGTCGTCGCCCTCGACGAGGGGGAACCCCAGTACCGATGCCAGATATGCCTGGTCGAAGGCAGTTTCGGACATGCTGCCAGGACTCAGCACCGCGACCGTTGGATCGTCGACGCCGGGTGGTGCGTAGTCGAAGAGGGCCAGCCGCACGGTGCCGGCGAACGTCGCGATCGGTCGCGGCGCGACGGTCTGGAACAGCTGCGGGAACGTTCGCGAGAGCAGTCTGCGGTCGACCATCGCGAAGCCGATGCCCGACGGCGCCTGCGTGCGGTCGGCGTACACCTCGAACCTGCCGTCGGACGTCCGACCGAGGTCAAGGGCATGCAGGAACAATGCGTGCGGGCCGGCGACCTCCAGCCGGGCCGCCTTGCGGATGTAGCCGGGGTGGCCGAACACCATCTCCGGTGGGAGCAGGCCACGGCGGATCGTCTTCTGGTCGCGATAGATGTCCCGCAACAGCTGATCGAGCAACATCGACCGCTGGGTGACAGCTTTCTCCAGCTCCGTCCACTCCACCCCGTCGACGACGAGCGGGACCGGATCGACCTGCCAGTCCCGCGCGACGGTCTGGTCGCCGTCGAACTCGTTGTAGATGACGCCCTCGTCGCTGACCGCGGTGGCCAGGCGCGCCGCGGCACCCCTGAGGCGTTCGTCGCCACGCGCCGCATACCCGGACACCAGATCCGTCCAGGCCGGCCTGGTCACGCCGCTGCTGTCGAGCATCTCGTCGTACGGTGCCTGCGCTGCCGCGCCGTGGGGCAACCCCTCGACATCGAACAATGCCGAGCCGTCGGGTCGGTACCCGTCGAAGACCCCGGGCAGTCGACTCCCGGCCGGGCTGCCCGACGAAACGATCACCGAAGAACTGTACGTGCCCGGCGCAGATCCAGGATCGCCGGTACCCCGGTATCGGTGGCCTGCCGGGCCTGCCGCTCCCGGAGGAGTCCGATGTCGACCGAGCCGCTGGTGTGGCCGCTGGCCTCGAAACGTCCGTTGCGGCGCGATTCCGCCTCCACCGCGTTCACCGGTGGCCGGTCGTACGAGCGGCCACCGGGATGGACGACGTGGTAGGTCGCACCACCCACCGACCGGCCTGCGACCGTGTCGACCAGGTCGAACGTGAGTGGGGTGTCGATGGTGATCGACGGATGCAACGCGCTGGGCGGCTGCCAGGCGCGGAACCGGATGCCAGCGACCCGCTCACCGGTGCGGCCGGTGGGACTCAACGGAATGGGGAAACCGTTGCACGTCAACAGGAAACGGTCATCCTCACCACCCTGGACCCGCACCTGCACACGTTCGATCGACGAGTCGACGTACCGCGCGGTCCCGGTACCGGTCGATTCCTCGCCCAGGGTGTTCCACGGCTCGATCGCGCCTCGGAGTTCGACCTCGTGGTCGCGGATCGAGACCGTACCGAGCCGAGGGAACCGGAACTCCGTGAACGGGTCGAGCCATGCGGTGTCGAACGGATAGCCTGCCTCCCGTAGGTCCTCGGCGACGGCGGCGATGTCGCCGATGATGTGATGCGGCAGAAGATATTTGCCGTGCAGGTCAGCACCGTGCCTGATGAGCCTGCCGCGATGCGGGTGCTCCCAGAACCACGACACCAGCGACCGCACCAGCAGCGACTGCACCATCGCCATCCGGTGGTGCGGTGGCATCTCGAACGCCCGGAGTTCGAGCAGACCGAGACGTCCGCGTGCCGAGTCGGGACTGTAGAGCTTGTCGATGCAGAACTCCGAGCGATGGGTGTTGCCGGTGATGTCGGTCAGCAGGTGCCGCAGAGCACGATCGGTCACCCATGGATTCGGCGGGGCGTCCACACCTCCGACACCGTCGCCCCGCACGCCCAGCCGGTCGATCTCGGAGAACGCGATCTCGAGCTCGTACAGAGCGGACTCGCGGCCTTCGTCCACCCGCGGTGCCTGCGATGTGGTCCCGACGAACCTCCCGGAGAAGAGATACGACAACGACGGGTGCCGTTGCCAATACGTCAGCATCGACACCAACAGGTCCGGACGGCGCAGCATCGGCGAATCGGCGGGGGTCGTCCCGCCGAGCGTGATGTGGTTACCGCCGCCGGTACCGCCATGACTTCCGTCGAGGTCGAAGGTCTCGGTGCCGAGCCGGGTGTGCCGCGCGTGGTCGTAGAGATCGTCGAGCAACGCGGATTGCTCGGCGAAACTGGCGGTCGGCTGGATGTTCACCTCGATCACGCCCGGATCGGGCGTGACGGTGAGCGTGGTGAGGCGCGCATCCGAGGGCGGCCCATAGCCTTCGACGACCACCGGTGTCGAGATCGCGGCCGCCGCGTCCTCGATGAACTCGATGATCGCCAGGAACTCCTCCAGCGCGGCCAGTGGTGGCATGAAGACCGCGAGCACGCCGCCACGGACCTCGGCGACCACGGCGGATCGTGGCACGAATGCGGCCGGGTCGACGTCGCGGACGGTGAGTCCGAGCTCGGCAGCCGGGTCGGCAGGCAACTCTCCGGCCCGGACCGACGGATCGACCTCGAACATGGTCGGGGCCGGCCCCCACGACACGGAGTTCAACGGCAGCCGCAGGCCCGCGGGCGACGTTCCGGGGGTCAGCACCAGACGGCCACGGCGCGTGGTCCACCGCGCACTCTGCCACGCCGTCTCGTCCTCGGAACGACTGAGCGGCAGGACGAAAGCGGTTGGTTCGGTGATCGCGCTGTCCAGACGCCCGAGCAGGGCGCGGCGCGCGTCGCCCGAATCCGAATGCGGCGTGAGATCTGACTCGTCGTCGGCCTCGGCTGCGGCGGCCGCCAGCGCTGCACCGCGGGCCGTCGGCAAGGTGGGGTCCTCGCCCGGATCACCGGGCGGGAGCGCCGCCAGCTCACCCATCCTGACCAGCGGATCCTCGTAGGCGGGCATCACCTGTGTGGTCGGCAGCCCGATCGCCTTGGCCACCGCGGTCAACAGCGTCTCGGCCGTCGACGCGTCGGCGGCACCGTCCGTCGCACGCTCGCCGGCACCGATGCTCTCCACCTCGATGCTCGCCGCGGCCTGTTCCTGCGTCGCCCACGGATCGGCGAGGAGTTCCGGACGACGCCAGATCGGCAGGCCGTCGGTCCGCCACATCAATGCGATCTGCCAGCGTGGCAACGGTTCACCCGGGTACCACTTGCCCTGGCTGCGCTGCACCAGGCCGGCGGGCGCGTAGGTCCCGCGCAGACGCTCGGCGAGCCGTGATGCCAGCAGTCGTTTGTGCGGACCGTCGGCGGCGGTCGTCCACTCCGGGTCGGTCTGGTTGTCGATCGACACGAAGGTCGGTTCGCCACCCATCGTGAGTCGGACGTCGTTCCGGGCCATCCTGGCGTCGACGGCCGCGCCGAGATCGACCACCCGATCCCACTGCTCGGGGGTGTACGGCAACGTCACCCGCGGATCCTCGTGGAACCGGGTCACCGTGTTCGCGAAGTCCAGCGTGGCGTGGCAGGGTCCGGTCGCGCCGGTGATCGGTGCCGCGCCGCCGGGGCTCGGCGTCGCGGCGAGCGGGATGTGTCCCTCGCCTGCGAACAGTCCGGACGTCGGGTCCATGCCGACCCACCCGGCGCCGGGCAGGTAGACCTCGGTCCAGGCATGGAGATCCGTGAAGTCGGCATCCGGGCCCGACGGGCCGTCGATCGACTTCACATCCGACGTCAGCTGCACCAGATACCCCGAGACGAACCGCGCGGCCAGCCCCAGTTCCCGCAACAGCGCGACGAGCAGCCAGGCAGAATCACGACAGGACCCGATCCCGCTGGACAACGTGTACTCGGGAGTCTGCACACCCGACTCCAGACGGACGGTGTATCCGACCGCGTCGCGCACCGCCTGGTTCACACCGACCAGGAAGTCGATGATCCGGACCTTGCCCGTGGGCCGATGCTCCGCGGCGAACTCCGCGACGGACGGATGGACCGGCGCGCCGACGAACTCCCCCTCGGTCACCCCGACCGAACGGAGGAAGATCTCCAGGTCGGAGCGGAGGTCGTCGGGATAGGAGAAACCGAAGTCCTCAGCCCAGTCCTCGATGAAGAAGTCGAACGGATTGACCGCGGTCAGGTCAGCGACCAGGCTCACCGAGATGGAGAGCCTCGTGGCCGGCTCCGGGAACACCAACCGCGCCATGTAGTTGCTGAACGCGTCCTGCTGCCAGTTCAGGAAGTGTTCGGCCGGTTCGACTTTCAGCGAGTACGCCTCGATGGGCGTGCGCGAGTGCGGAGCCGGTCGCAGACGGACCACATGCGGGAAGATCTTGACCGGGCGATCGAATGCGTAACTCGTGCGATGCTCGAGGGCCACCTTGATCGTCATGGTGTGAAATCACATCACAGATGCCGACCCGCTGCCGGATATGCGGGCAGCGTCACCCACGGCCTGTCATGCCGCCCACGGCTTCCGGCGAAACGTCGCCGAGAACCCGCGGCACCGGGTCAGGCGCCGACGGCATCGTCCGCCGCCGCATCCTCTCCGTCGGCATCCGCCTTCTTCCGGACCACCGGCTTGGCGTCGATCCCGGACTCCTTGCGCTGCTGCGGTGTGATCGCCGCCGGGGCGTCGGTGAGCGGATCGACCCCGCCGCCCGACTTCGGGAACGCGATCACCTCTCGGATCGAGTTCTCCCCCGCCAGCAGGGCGGTGATGCGGTCCCAGCCGAATGCGATCCCGCCGTGCGGCGGCGCGCCGTAGGCAAAGGCGTCGAGCAGGAAGCCGAACTTCTCCTGTGCCTCGTCGTGGCCGATGCCCATGATCTCGAACACGCGCTCCTGCACGTCGCGCTGATGGATACGGATCGACCCGCCACCGATCTCGTTGCCGTTGCAGACGATGTCGTATGCGTAGGCCAGTGCCGACCCCGGATCGGTCTCCAGCGCGCCCAGCGACTCGGGCTTGGGCGCGGTGAACGCATGGTGCACCGCGGTCCAGGCGCCCGAACCGACGGCGACGTCGCCACTCGCGGTCGCATCGTCGGCGGGCTCGAACAGCGGGGCGTCGACAACCCAGGTGAACGCCCAGGCATCGTCCTTGATGAGGCCGAGACGTGATGCGATCTCGCCGCGGGCGGCACCCAGCAGAGCGCGCTGCGCCTTGGCCGGTCCGGCAGCGAAGAAGACACAGTCACCCGGCTCGGCCCCGACGTGGGCGACGAGTCCGGCGCGTTCGGCATCGGAGAGGTTCTTTGCGACCGGTCCGCCGAGCTCACCGTCGTCCCCGACGAGCACGTAGGCCAATCCCTTGGCGCCGCGCTGTTTCGCCCATTCCTGCCAGGCGTCGAGCTGGCGGCGGGGCTGCGACGCCCCACCCGGCATCACGACCGCACCGACGTAGGGCGCCTGGAACACCCGGAACGGGGTGTCGGCGAAATAGTCGGTGCATTCGACCAGTTCGAGCCCGAAGCGGAGATCCGGCTTGTCGGTCCCATACCGCCGCATCGCGTCGGCGTAGGTGATGCGCGGGATCGGGGTGGTGATCTCCACACCGATCAACCTCCACAGTGCCGCCAGTACCTCCTCGGCGAGCGCGATCACATCGTCCTGATCGACAAAGCTCATCTCGAGGTCGAGCTGGGTGAACTCCGGCTGCCGGTCGGCACGGAAATCCTCGTCGCGATAACAGCGCGCGATCTGGTAGTAGCGTTCCATCCCGGCGACCATCAGCAGCTGTTTGAACAGCTGCGGGCTCTGCGGCAGGGCATAGAAGGTGCCCGGCTGCAGGCGCGCGGGCACCAGGAAGTCACGGGCGCCCTCCGGGGTCGAGCGCGTCAGCGTCGGCGTCTCGATCTCGACGAAGTCGTGGTCGGCGAGCACTCCGCGGGCGGCCGCGTTCACCCGGGATCGCAATCGCAACGCGCGGGCAGGCCCCTCGCGACGCAGGTCGAGGTACCGGTAGTGCAGACGGGCCTCTTCGCCGGGCGCCTCGTCGAGCTGGAAGGGCAGCGGCGCAGAGGGATTGAGCACCTCGAGGCCCACCGCGTTGATCTCGATCTCGCCCGACGGCAGGTTCGGGTTCTCGCTACCCGCAGGCCGTTCCTCGACGACCCCGGTGACCGCCACGCAGAACTCGGCGCGGAGTCGATGGGCCGACTCCGCGACAGCCTCGTCGCGGAAGACGACCTGGACCAGTCCGGAGCTGTCGCGCAGATCGATGAAGACCACGCCTCCGTGATCGCGACGACGGGCGACCCAACCGGCGACGGTGACGGTCTGCGAGGCGTCGGCGCGGCGAAGCGAACCGGCGAGATGCGTGCGGAGCACTCAGTGTCCTTCCCAAGCGGATACGTGGTGAATCTGGGCCAATCCTACGTTCGTGACCTCCGCCGACCTGCACCCGGCCATCCCGGGCTCCCTCGATGGATCGGCACCGACGACACGGACCCGGCGTCGGGTCCGATCAGGTCACCATCGGCGCGTCGGCGAATAAGCTCGATCGTGCCGAACCCCGACTCACGCCGACCGTGGGGCTGGGACCGGGGCGTGGGTCGGTACGGAGCCGGGACAAGGAGCGACATGGTTTTTCAGGGTGACGGTCCACTCGACACCGGCGACGTCTCCGGCGGTGGCGGAGGAGGCGGTGGTGTCGGTCGAATCGCTCTCGGAGGAGGCGCCGGGCTGATCATCACTCTGGTCGCGTTGTTCTTCGGCATCGACCCCGGCTCCATCACCGGTGGCTCCGGTCTCGGCGGCGACACCGTCAGCAGCCAGAACGCATCCGAGCTCGACGACCACATCCAGTCCTGCACGATCGAGAAGGCGAACACCGACGCCATCTGTCGCATCGTCGCGACCACGAACAGCCTCGACAAGGTGTGGTCGGCGGAGATGCGTGGGTATTCGCCACCCCGGACCAAGATCTTCACCGGATCGGTCAGCACGGGCTGCGGCGCGGCGACGTCGGCGACCGGCCCGTTCTACTGCCCGGCCGACCAGACCGTGTACATCGACCCGTCGTTCTTCGCCCAGCTCGAGCAGATGGGCGGCAGCAACGGACCGCTCGCGCAGGAGTACGTGGTCGCACACGAGTACGGCCACCACGTCCAGAACCTGACCGGCGCGCTGCAGAAGGGCAATCGGATGGGCTCGCAGGGCCCACTGTCGGGGTCGGTGCGCGTGGAACTGCAGGCCGATTGCCTCGCAGGCGTGTGGGCCTATCACGCCGACAAGGGGCCGGACGCGATGCTCGAGCCGCTGACCCAGCAACAGATCGCGAGCGTCATCCAGACCGCGAAGGCGATCGGCGACGACACCATCCAGGGCGCGAACTCGAACCCCGAGGGCTGGACACACGGCTCGGCCCAGCAGCGCTCGCGCTGGTTCACCATCGGTTACCGGTCCGGTGACCCGCGGCAGTGCGACACGTTCGCGACCAACGACCTGTGAGCGCCCAGGCAGGCGCCGAGCGTCTCCCGACCCCGGTCGACCGCCTGGCCGAGGCCCACCTCGCCGGCCAGGCCCGGCTCGACCCGCTCTTCGCGACCGAGATCGGCATCGCCGGACACGATCACCTGCTGACCGACTTCTCCCCCGACGCCTGTGCCGCACGCGTCGCGCAGACACGCAGCACGGTGCGCGCGTTGGCCGACGCACCCGTGACCGACGACGTCGACCGGGTGACGGTGGCGACCATGACGGCGTCCCTGCGTCGGGAGATCGCCCTGGCCGAAGCCGGTGAACGTGTCGGCGAGTGCAACGTCATCGCGTCGCCCCTGCAGGCGATCCGTGACGTCTTCGATCTCATGCCGACGGATTCGGCGCACGCGCGGGAGATCTTCCTCGCGCGCCTACAGGCGGTCCCCGGATGTGTGGACACCGTGATCGACGGTCTGCGGTACCGCACCGCGCACGGTCCGCCTGCGACCCGACGACAGGTGGGGCTCGTCGCCGACCAGGCCCTCGGCGCGGCCGCCGCCATCGCGGCCGACACCACCGCCCTCGCCGACGACCCGGCTCTCGCCGGCCCGCTGCGGACGGCTCTCGACGACGCCGCCGCCTCCTTCGATGCGCTTGCCGCAGTTCTGCGCACCGAGGTGATGACCGGCGCGACGTCCGTCGATGCCGTCGGACGGGAACGCTACCTGCGGTTCCTGCCCGCCCACCTCGGTGCCGACATCGACCCCGACGAGGCCTACGCGTGGGGACTGGACCACCTTGCCGCCATCGTCGACGAGCAATCCGCCATCGCCCGCGACCTCGTTGGCAGCGGTGACGTGCGTGAGGCGCTGGCCCACCTGGACACGCTGCCCCGGTACGCCATCGAGGACCGTCACGCATTCGTCGGGTGGATGCAGGAACTCTCGGATCGGGCGGTCGAGGGGTTGGCCGGCACGCATTTCGACATCCCCGCCCGGCTCACCCGCCTCGAGTGCCGTCTCGCCCCGTCGTCGACGGGAATCATCTACTACACGCAGCCGAGCGCGGATCTCGCCCGTCCCGGCCGGATGTGGTGGTCGGTTCCCCCGGAGCAGACCGTCTTCCACACCTGGCAGGAGACGACGACGGTCTTCCACGAGGGAGTCCCCGGCCATCACCTGCAGCTCGGCTCGGCCGTCGTCGCCGACGATCTCAATGCTTGGCGGAAACTGGCCTCGTTCACGTCCGGTCACGGCGAGGGATGGGCGCTCTACGCCGAGCGCCTGATGGGCGAACTCGGCTGGCTCGACGACCCCGGTGACCGGATGGGCATGCTCGATTCGCAGCGACTGCGGGCCGCCCGCGTCATCGTCGACATCGGTGTGCATTGCGGGCTGCCCGCGCCCGCGGGTCTCGGCGGCGGCACCTGGGACGCCGACAAGGCATGGCAGTTGCTCACCGGCTCCGTCGCGATGGACCGGGCGGTGTTGCGGTTCGAACTCAACCGCTACCTCGGCTGGCCCGGTCAGGCTCCGTCGTACGCACTCGGGCAACGGGTGTGGGCGCAGACCCGCACCGCGGCGCGCGCCGCCCACCCGGAGTGGACCCTGAAGGATTTCCACGCAGCGGCGCTCGCGCTCGGCGGTGTGTCGCTCGATGTGCTGGCCGACGAACTCACCCGCACCTGAACCCGACGGTGCCGCCCGCGCGGTGGCCCGCGGTCCGATCAGCCGAGGAGGCGCAGTACCTCGCCGGTGATGTCGTCGAGCGAGACCTGATGCTGCTCGCCATTGCTCAGGTCCTTGACCTCGATCCGGCGTTCGGCGAGCTCGCGGTCGCCGAGCACGAGTGCCAGACGCGCACCGGAGCGGTCGGCGGCCTTCATCGCGCCCTTGAGACCGCGGTCGCCGTAGGCGAGGTCGACGCTGATCCCGGCAGCGCGCAAGTGCCCCGCGACACCGACGAGTTCGGCTTTGGCGTCACCACCGAGCGGCACGCCGTACACCTGGCAGCGGGCGGTGTCGGCGTGGGCGACACCCTCCGCCTCCATCGCCAGCATGGTGCGGTCGACGCCGAGCCCGAACCCGATCCCGGACAGATCCTGTTTTGCGCCGAGCAGCGACATGAGCCCGTCGTACCGGCCACCGCCGCCGATCCCCGACTGCGCGCCGAGTCCGTCGTGGACGAACTCGAAGGTGGTCTTGGTGTAGTAGTCGAGCCCGCGTACCAGGCGAGGATTCGGTTCGTACTGGACACCGAGCCGTTTGAGATGGGTCAGTACGGCGTCGAAATGTGCGCGCGCATCATCGGACAGGTGGTCGATGAGAAGAGGTGCGTCGGCCGTGGCCGCCTTGATCTCAGGGCGCTTGTCGTCGAGCACCCGCAGCGGATTGAGTTCCGCCCGCTTGCGGGTCGCCTCGTCGAGATCGAGACCGAACAGGAACTGCTGCAACGCTTCCCGATAGGGCCCTCGACTCGCGTCGTCGCCCAGGGAGGTGATCTCGAGACGGAAACCGGACAGGCCGAGACGCCGGTAGCCCTCGTCGGCGACGGCGATGACCTCGGCGTCGAGAGCCGGGTCGTCGACGCCGATGGCCTCGATGCCCACCTGCTGCAGTTGCCGGTAGCGGCCTGCCTGCGGCTTCTCGTACCGGAAGAACGGACCGGCATAGCAGAGTTTGACAGGCAGCTGGCCCCGGTCGAGTCCGTGCTGGATGACCGCCCGCACCACCCCGGCGGTCCCCTCGGGTCGCAACGTCACCGACCGGTCGCCACGATCGGCGAAGGTGTACATCTCCTTGCTGACGACGTCGGTGGATTCACCGACGCCGCGCGCGAAGAGCGCGGTGTCCTCGAAGACGGGCAGCTCGATGTGGCCATACCCCGCGCGGCGCGCCGCGTCGGTCAGGGTGTCCCGGACCAGCCGGAAATCCGCCGAGTTCGGCGGGAAGTAGTCGGGGATCCCCCGCGGCGCGGCGAAGTCGGCGCTCACAGTCCGTATCGTCCCTTCTTCACTGTGCCCGAGATGTCGGCCAGGAACGGGTTTCCCGCCCGCTCCGCGCCGATCGAGGTCTGCGGTCCGTGTCCCGGCAGCACCTGGGTGTGGTCGGGCAACGGGAGGAGTCTGGCCGCGATCGAGTCGAGCAACTGCTGATGATCACCACCGGGCAGATCGGTCCGCCCGATGGACCCGGCAAACAGTACGTCACCGGAGAAGCACACGGGTACCACCTCCGGCGGCGCCTCGCCCTGATGCCCGGACTCCGCGTCGACCGGGACCTCGATCCCGAGCAGCACCGATCCCTGCGTGTGGCCTGGCGCGAGGTCGACCGAGATCCGGATGCCTGCCAGATCGACATCCTCACCGTCGACGAAATCGACGACCTTCTCCGGTTCACGGAACTCGAGGGTGCCGATCACCGATTCAAGGGCCCGTCCCAGGCCGCGGCCGGGGTCGGCCAGCATCGGGCGGTCGGCGGGATGGATGTAGGCCGGGATGGAGTATTCGTCGCACAGCTCGGCCGCATTCCAGGTGTGGTCGAGGTGGCCGTGGGTGAGCAGCACGGCCACGGGGGTCAGGTCGTGTTCGGCCAGGAGTTCACGTACCCGCACCGCGGCATCCTGCCCGGGGTCGACGATCACGGCCTCCGAGCCCGCCTCGGTGGCGAGCAGGTAGCAGTTGGTCTGGAACATCCCCGCTGCGAATCCGGTGATCAGCATCCGTCCATTGTGACAAACGGCCCGTCCAGGGGGTGCGGCCCGCCCATACGGTCGCGCGCCCCGGCCATGGAGCTCTCAGGTTCGGCTGGCACACTGGCCTGTCGACGTAGCATCAGCGACGACCGCATGCCTCGACACCACGTCCGGCGTGCCATCTCCCGGGGGGGAGTCACGGCACACGAGTTCAGGAGGGTCTAACCGCGTGTCCACCAACGAGGAACGCCGCGAAGCCGCCAAGCGCAAGCTCGAAGAACGCCTCGAACGGGAACGGCAGCAAGCACGCCGTCGCAAGATCATCATCGCCTCGGTCTCGACCGTGGTGGTCGTGGCCATCGTCGCGACCGCGACGACCCTCATCGTGAAGAAGGTCCTCGACGACCGTGAGGCCGCCCGCTGGACGGCATGTTCGTACCAAGACCAGCCGAGTCGCTTCGACCAGCTCCCCAAGGAGGTTCCGGCCGAGGTCCCGGCGAATCAGCGCGCACAGGCGCAGGCCTACCTCGACGAGATGAAGGCAGGCGAGGCGAAACAACGGACCTCCCCCAAGCCCGACTCCAAGCAGCTGAAGGAGGGCACCGCCGACATGGTGCTCGACACGAGTCAGGGCGCCATCCCGATCACCTTGCAGCGCACCGGGGCACCATGTAACACCGCTGCGGTGATCTCGTTGGCCGAGAAGAAGTTCTACGACGGCACGCCGTGCCACCGACTCACCAACAGCGAGACGCTGAAGGTTCTGCAGTGCGGTGACCCGACCGGGACCGGCGCGGGCGGCCCGGGGTGGTCGAGCCCCGACGAACTCCCCACGGACCTCAAGCCCGCCGGGCAACCGGATCCGAGTTCCGGGGAGGCGCCGGTGATCTATCCCCGCGGCACCGTGGCCATCGCCAACAGCAACAACCCGCAGACGGGTCAGTCGAACACCGGCTCCAGTCAGTTCTTCCTGGTGATGCAGGACAGCCAGCTGGCGGCGAACTACTCGGTCGTCGGCAAGGTCGACCCGAACGGCCTGACCGTGCTGGACAAGATCGCCAAGAACGGTCTGACACCCGGCCCCAACGGCAGCGCCGACGACGGCAAGCCCAAGCAGCCGGTGGACATCACCACCGCCACCGTCGACAGCGGCTCGGCGGCCTGACGCCGACGCGAGGGGGTCAGGCGGCCGAGGTCACCCGGTACACGTCGTAGACCCCCTCGACGTTGCGCACCACGTTCAGCACGTGCCCGAGATGCTTCGGGTCACCCATCTCGAAGGTGAACTTGCTGACCGCCACCCGGTCACGGCTCGTGGTCACGGACGCGGACAGGATGTTCACCCGCTCGTCGGCGAGCACCTTGGTGACATCGGAGAGCAGCCGGTGACGGTCGAGCGCCTCCACCTGGATGGCGACGAGGAACACCGACGACGGTGACGGTGCCCACGACACCTCGATGATGCGCTCGGACTGCTCCCGCAGGGACGTGGCGTTGGTGCAGTCGGTGCGGTGCACGCTGATGCCACCGCCACGCGTCACGAATCCCATGATCTCGTCGCCGGGCACCGGTGTGCAGCACTTGGCGAGCTTCGCCATGACGTTGTCGAGACCCTCGACGACCACGCCGGCATCGCCACCCTGGCGGGTGCGGGTGGGCAGCGTCGAAGGCGTCGACCGCTCGGCGATCTCGTCGACCGCGTCGTCGATGCCACCGAGCGACGCGACGAGGCGGTTCACCACGTGGCGGGCGGAGACGTGGTTCTCCCCCACCGCGGTATAGAGAGCGGTCAGATCCGTGTACCGCAGTTCCTTGGCGACCGACGCCATGGATTCGGCACTCATCAAGCGCTGCAACGGTAGTCCACCCCGTCGCACCTCCTTGGCGATGGCCTCCTTGCCTGTCTCGAGCGCCTCTTCCCGACGTTCCTTGGCGAACCACTGGCGGATCTTCGCCTTGGCGCGCGGCGACACGACGAAGTTCTGCCAGTCCTTCGACGGCCCGGCATTCGGCGCCTTGGAGGTGAAGACCTCGATGACCTCGCCGTTCTCCAGCTTTCGTTCCAGCGCCACCAGCCGGCCGTTCACCCGGGCACCGATGCATCGGTGCCCGACCTCGGTGTGCACCGCATAGGCGAAGTCGACCGGGGTCGACCCGGCGGGCAGCGTGATCACATCCCCCTTGGGGGTGAACACGAAGATCTCCTGGACCGCCAGGTCATAGCGCAGCGACTCGAGGAACTCACCCGGATCGGCCGCCTCGCGCTGCCAGTCGAGCAGCTGGCGCATCCAGGCCATGTCGTCGATCTCCGCGGCGTCGGTTGACCTGCGGGGATTCTTGCCCTTGCGTTCCTTGTAGCGCCAGTGGGCGGCGATGCCGAACTCCGCGGTGCGATGCATCTCGTGCGTGCGGATCTGCACCTCGAGCGGCTTGCCCTCCGGGCCGATCACCGTGGTGTGCAGGGACTGATAGACCCCGAAGCGAGGTTGTGCGATGTAGTCCTTGAACCGACCGGCCATCGGCTGCCACAACGAATGCACAACGCCGACAGCGGCATAGCAGTCACGGACCTCGTCGCAGAGGATTCGGATGCCGACCAGGTCATGGATGTCGTCGAAGTCGCGTCCTTTGACGATCATCTTCTGATAGATCGACCAGTAGTGCTTGGGCCTGCCCTCGACGGTCGCCTCGATCCGTGAGCCCCCCAGCGCATTGTTCACGTCGGCACGCACGCGGGCCAGATAGGTGTCGCGTGAGGGCGCACGGTCGGCCACCAGCCGGACGATCTCCTCGTACCGCTTGGGGTGCAGGATCGCGAACGAGAGATCCTCGAGTTCCCACTTGACCGTCGCCATACCGAGTCGATGCGCCAGCGGCGCAATGACTTCCAGAGTCTCGCGCGCCTTTCGGGCCTGCTTCTCGGGCGGGAGGAAGCGCATGGTCCGCATGTTGTGCAGCCGGTCGGCCACCTTGATCACCAGCACCCGCGGATCGCGGGCCATGGCGATGATCATCTTGCGGATCGTCTCGGCCTCGGCGGCACTGCCGAGTGCCACCTTGTCCAGCTTCGTGACGCCGTCGACGAGATGCGCGACCTCGGCGCCGAAGTCCTTCTCCAGTTGTTCGAGGGTGTACCCGGTGTCTTCGACCGTGTCGTGCAGCAGGGCCGCCACCAGGGTGGTGGTGTCCATGCCGAGGTCGGCCAGGATCGTCGCCACCGCCAACGGATGTGTGATGTACGGGTCGCCGGACTTACGCCGCTGCCCCTCGTGCCGTTCGTCGGCGACGTCATAGGCGTGTTGAAGCAACGCCACGTCGGCCTTCGGGTAGATCTCGCGGTGCAGCGTCACCAGGGGTTCCAGGACCGGACGGACCGGGCTACGGGTGGCGGTCATCCGGCGCGCGAGCCGGGCGCGCACACGACGGGACGCCGACGACGACGGAGTCCCGACGGCATCGGAACCGGGGAGCGGCTGGTCCGATGCGTTCCGTACACCGGGTGCAGCCGGTCCCGTCGTCTCAGCGGATTCCCGCCGGGCATCGGTGTCGACCTCGTCGTGCATCGTGACCTCCTCTCCTCGTCCGTGCGGCGCAAGATCCCGGCGGCGGCTCGTCACCACCGCCATCCTCGATCACCATGCGTAACGCCGGATGAGGGCGAGTCTAGTCCGCCCGATGCGGACCGCGGTTCGCTCAGCCGTTGACAACGGCATGGACCGGCAGATCCGCGCCGAGGCCCTCGGCAATGGTCGCCCGTCCGCCCAGACCGTCGAGCTCCATGATCACCGCGACGCCGATCACCTCGGCGCCCGCCCGTCCGAGCAGCTGCGCGGCTGCCACGGCGGTGCCACCGGTTGCGAGCACATCGTCGACGAGCAGCACCCGCATGCCGCTGATGTCGATACCGCTCGCGGGGATCTCCAGGACCGCGGTCCCGTATTCGAGCGTGTAGCTGGTGCTGTGCACCGGCGGCGGCAGTTTGCCACCCTTGCGGACCGCCAGCACCCCCACCTCGAGTTCACGGGCGACCGCGCCGCCGAGCAGGAAGCCCCGGGCATCGATGCCGGCCACCAGATCGATGCCGCGGCACCCGTGGGTGAGCGCGGTCACGACAGACGACAGTCCGACCGGGTCGGCCAGCACCGGTGTCAGATCCTTGAAGTCGATTCCGGGTGCCGGGAAGTCGGCCACCATTCGGGCATGTTCGTCGATGGCCCGGCGGGCCCGGTCGAGCGCCTGCGCGGTGACGTGGTCGTCGGGCGCGGACCCGACCCTCTGCGGTTCGTCAGTCATGTACTGTCCACCGATCCATGTTCCATCCGGTTCCGTTACGGCCCAGCCCGGCGATCACATTACCGACCCCGCCACCCCACCGCTGCACGCGCGGGGCCGCGAACAGCGGGATCGACGGCACCGCCGCCCACGCTGCGTTCTCGATGGTGCGGACGAGGTCGAGCCGGTCCGCTGCCAGATCCGCGACCGCCAGCCGGTCGATCGCGGCACTCACGTCCGGGTCCTGAAATCCGCCGAGGTTCAACGGGTCCCCGCCGCGGAGCTGATACGCGTCCCGGGACGGATCGGCCGACCCGGCCGCCGCGAACGACGCGCCGTTGGACACCAGCAATGCGTCGACATCCTTGCCCAGCGCAGACGGTGTCAGATCGGGCGAACCCGCATCCACCACGTCGATACCGGCCCGGCGACACGACTCGGCGATCGTCGCGACCATCTGTTGCCGCCGAGCCGTCGGCGCGACATATCCGACCCGCACCCGCAGTGCGCCCGACCGGGACGATGCGGTGCTGTCGGCCAGCGTGCGGGCGCGGGCGACGTCCGGCCTCGAGTAGGCGCGGCCGAAGCCGCCGTTGAGTTGGCCCGCCAGGTTGTCGGCGGGTGCGAGGACACGCAGATTCCACAGTTGCGCACCCTGACCGAATTGGCGCGCCAACACATCTCGGGGCACGCAGGAGGCAAAGGCCTGCCGGGTCCGGACATCACCGAACACCCCGCGTTGGGAGAGCACCAACTCTTCGACGGCCAGCGCCCGATTCGGTTGCGGCAGTGGTTGGACCGTCTCGTCGGTCGATCCGGACGGCGTGACGTCGTCGGTCGTCATCCCCCCGGTCAGATCTGCGATATCGAAGGAGCCGTCGGGGATTCGTCGCTCCGCGTCGGTTCCCCGGCCCCAGATCGCGATCCGCGAGGTCTTCGGCGCGTCGCCCCACCACTTGTCGTTGGCGACCAGCACCAGTCCGTCAGATTCCGAATATCGGTCGATCCGATACGGTCCCGACGACGGAAAACGCTGCTCGTCGACCGGCCCGGGCGTCAGTGCGAACCCGGTGTTCCAGGCCCGGGCGAGCTTCGCCACGACTGCCTGATCACCGGTACGGATCGGATCGACGACATCTGTGACACCGGCCAGTCGCGCAACCACATGCGCCGGCAGCATCGTGCCCGCGCCGAACAACGACAGCCAGTCCCGGTAGTCGCGCCCGCGGGCGAACGCAACCGTCGCCGTGGTCTCACCCGGAGCGCAATCCACTCGCTCGATGTCGCGGTAGCCCGCGGTGGTCGCAGGCCGGAACCCGGGGAATCGACCACTCATCGCCGCCCACGCGAGAACCAGGTCGTCGCAGTCGACGGCCTGGCCGTCGGAGTAGCGGGCCTCACGGTTGAAGTCGTACCGCAGGGTCAGCGACGACCCGGGAACCGGTGTGACGGTTCCGATGTCGCGGTCCGGGGTGACCTGGCCGTGTGCACCCAGGTAACTGAAGCCCGGCAACATCCGGGTGGTGGCCATCAGGACGCCGTCGGCGTTGCCCTCCACGGTGTTGGCGTTGTAGCTGTCTATCCGCGCGTCGACCGCGTAGTCGATGGTGGGCGGGCCGTCCTCGCCGCAGCCGGCGAGCAGTCCGGCAAGGACCATCACCACGCCGAGAAGGGCGATCGTCGTCGTGGGCAGGCCGATTCGTCGCCGGGCATCCGACCCGGTCCGCACAGTCACGACCCGTAGACTAGCGCGACCGTCGACGTTTTCCGGTCGGGCTCGACGGTGCGTCCTCGTCCGACCGTCTCCCCGCCGAACGGCCGCGAACCGGTCGGTCGTCCGAGACGTCCTCCCCGGCCGCCACCCGCGCACGCCGGTCGAGGACCCGCTTGGTGTGGCGCGCGATCTCTGGACGGCGTTCCTTGAGTGTGACGAGTAGCGGCGCCGCCAGGAAGATCGACGAATATGCGCCGACAACCACACCCACGAGCTGGATGAGCGCGAGATCCTTGAGCGTGCCGACGCCCAGCAGCCACACCGCGATCACCATCAGCGCGATGATCGGCAGCACCGAGATGATCGTGGTGTTGATCGAGCGCATCAGGGTCTGATTGATCGCCAGGTTGGTCTGCTCGGCGTAGGTCCGTCGTGTCGTCTGCAGCACCGATCTGGTGTTCTCGGCCACCTTGTCGAACACGACGACCGTGTCGTACACCGAGAAACCGAGGATGGTCAGGAGGCCGATCACGGTGGCAGGCGTGACCTCCCATCCGACAAGCGAATACACACCGGCCGTCACGATGATGTCGAAGAACAGCGACGCCAGCGCGGCCAACGACATCTCCCGGTCGAACCGCACCGCGATGTAGACGAACACGATGACCAGGAACACCGCGAGCGCGATCAGCATCTTCTTGGTGATCTCGCCACCCCAGGTGGAACTCACGTCGGACGAGCTCACCTCGGCCGCCGTCAGCTCCGGTGCGAATCTGTCCGTGAGGGCACTGGTCACCTGCTGGGTCTGCTGGATGGTGAGCGTCTCGGTGCGCACCTGCACGGTCTCGGACCCGCCGGAACCGGCGGTCTGGACCGACTCGGGTTCGCTGCCCAGCGTATTGGTGAAGACCTCTTCGACGGCATCGCTGGTGACACCGGCCGAGACCGGGATGGAGACCTGTGTACCGCCCTCGAAGTCGATGCCCAGGGTGAAACCACGAATGGCGATCGAGGCGATGCAGATGGCCAGGATCACCGCGGTGACGATGTACCACGCGCGACGATGTCCGGCGATCTCGAACGCGCCGGTACCCGTGTAGAGGCGGGACAGGAACGACCGGTCGGACTCCGCGACGAAATTCGCCTCCGACGTCGGGCTCGTCTCTCTCGTCACGTCCGCCACGTCGGACTGTGTCGCGCCGCGGGAGCCGTCCGTTCGACCGGAATCGGGGCGTTGCGTATCGCTCATTTGGCCGTTCCTTCCGACGCCTCGACCTTGGCGGTTCGGGCGGACAGTCTCCGCTGTCGCGCCACCTCACTCACGGCGCCGAGCCCGTTGACCTTCGGTCTCGACAGGAACTCGGACCGGCTCGCCAGGACGACCAGAGGATGGGTCACCAGGAAGACGACCACGACGTCGAGAATCGTGGTGAGACCCAGCGTGAAGGCGAATCCGCGTACCTCACCGATGGCCAGGACATAGATGACGACCGCGGCGATGAAGCTGACCGCGTTGCCCGACCAGATGGTGCGCCGCGCGCTCGCCCAGCCGCGCGGCACCGCGGACCGGAAACTTCGGCCCTCCCGCATCTCGTCCTTTATTCGTTCGAAGTAGACGACGAACGAGTCGGCCGTCATGCCGATACCGATGATCAGGCCCGCGATGCCGGAGAGATCGAGGGTGAAGCCGATCCACCGGCCCAGCAGGATGATGATGCCGTACACCATCAGCCCCGACAGCACCAGCGACAACATCGTCAGGATGCCGAGCATGCGGTAGTAGAACAGCGCGTAGAGAAGAACCGCGATCAGTCCGACCAGGCCCGCGATCAGGCCGGCCTGCAGCGACGCGAGACCCAGTGTCGCCGACACCGTCTCGGCGTCGGAGGCCTCGAAGGACAGCGGCAACGAACCGTACTTGAGGACGTTGGCGAGATCCTTCGACTCCTGCTGGCTGAAATTGCCGCTGATCTCGGTGGACGGAGTGGTGATCGCACCCTGGATCTGCGGCGCGGAGACCACCTTGGTGTCGAGCGTGAACGCGGTCTGCTTGCCGGTGTTCTGGGCGGTGTAGGTCGGCCAGAACTTCTGTGCGTCACCCTTGAACTCGACCTGGACGATCCACGATCCGGCCTGCTGCGTGGTGCCTGCCGTCGCATTCTTGATGTCCCGGCCGTCGATGATCTCCGGCCCGAGGAGGTAGACCTCCTTGCCGTCCTGGGAGCACGCCACGAGGTTCTGGTCGGGCAAATCGTTGCCCAGCAACGGATCGTTGGCGCCCGGTGAGCAGTCCATCTTGGCCATCTGCGCCGTCAGGCCGTCGAGATTGGCCCCGGCAGGTGCCTGTCGCAGTTTGCGCTGTTCCTCGATCGCGGCTGCCGAGGTCTCGTCGGACTGCTTGTCTTCCTGCTGCTTCTGCTGATCGGTCTTCGGCTGCGGGGTCGCGGGTTGCACCTTCTCGACCGGACGCACGAACAGTCGGGCGGTCTGGCCCAGCGAGCGTGCCTGCTTGCCGTCGTCACCCGGCACCGTGATGACCAGGTTGTTGCCGTTGACCACGACCTCCGAGCCGGAGACACCGAGCCCGTTCACGCGCTGCTCGATGATCTGCTTCGCCTGATTGAGCTGGTCACGTGACGGCGGTTTGCCGTCGGGTGTGCGGGCGGTCAGCGTCACCCGGGTCCCGCCCTGCAGGTCGATACCCAGCTTGGGTGTCGGCGATCCGCCTCCGGTGAAGAAAACCAGCCCCCAGACGACGGCCAACAGCACGAAGAAAGCGGTCAGGGGTCTCCACGGCGGAATCTCACGTGGAGGTCCCGACCGCTTCGCCGACGCCCGGCGAGGTGTGGTCACTGCTGTTCTGGTCTCCTAGGAAATGCGCACCGGGGCGCCATGCGTCCCCGCCGCGCGGTCGTGGCGGTCGGTCGCCCACTCTACTGACTGCGCGGTAGCAACCGTTCTCCGGTGCCACCGCGCTCGGTCACCTGCGGGCGCGTGTAGGCGCCCGCAGGTTGATCACTTCTCGTCGGAGGGGGTGTCACCCGGACGTTCGGTGGACACGCTGTCGTCGGTGATGGGATCGGCACCCAGGGTGGGCGACGGATCGTCGACGATCTCCTCGGGACGCTCGGTCAGCGCGCCCGGATAGGTCTCGGCGGCGTCTTCGGTCGGCACCACCCGCACCACAGCGGCGCGATTGAAGCGGGTCACGACTCCGGTCGCGATCTCGAGGTCGACGAAATCGCCGGACCCGGCCTCGACGACGGTGGCGAACATTCCCGAGGTCAGCTGCACGCGCGCACCGGTGGCCACGGAGTTCTGCATGTCCTGCATCTCGGACACGCGCTTCTTCTGCTTGCGGATGCTCAGGAACATGAAACCGGCCAGCAGGGCCAGCAGAAGGGGGAAGAAGAGGGACTCCATGATGACAGCAACAATCCTTGTCGGTTCGGTCGTATTGTGGGCGTTATGTCGGGTTCGGCCGGTCAGCCGAATGCCGCTCGCAGGCGCGCGTGATCGCACCAAGTCCTCCGGCGGGCCCTCCCCAGTGTGCCATGCCCGGGAACGTCGTCGCGATTCTCGGGTTTCCGGCCGGTCTAGAGATCGTCGAACAGACTCTCGGTCAGGGTGTCGCGGGTGCGGACACCGAAGCTGGCGTTCATCGCGCCTGCCGGCGGTGTGAGACCGAGATGATGCCAGGCCGCCGCCGTCGCGACGCGGCCACGCGGGGTCCGCGCCATCATCCCCGCACGCACCAGGAACGGTTCACACACCTCCTCGACGGTGGTGGGCTCCTCACCCACCGCGACCGCCAGTGTCGACACCCCGACGGGCCCGCCCCCGAACCCTCGGACCAGTGCGTTGAGAACGGCTCGGTCGAGGCGGTCGAAACCCAGCTGGTCGACGTCGTAGACGGTGAGAGCTGCCCGTGCGATGTCCAGGGTGATGACACCGTCGCTGCGCACCTCGGCGTAGTCGCGGACCCGGCGCAGCAGCCGGTTGGCGATCCGGGGGGTGCCGCGCGACCGGCCGGCGATCTCGACCGCGGCGTCCTCGAGCAGGCGGATCCCCAGAATCCCCGCCGACCTGCGCAGCACATGCACCAGCTCGTCGGTCTCGTAGAACTCCATGTGCGCGGTGAACCCGAACCGGTCACGCAGGGGACCCGTCAGCGACCCGGACCGGGTGGTGGCGCCCACGAGGGTGAACGGTGCCACGTCGAGCGGGATGGACGTGGCACCTGGCCCTTTCCCCACCACCACGTCGACCCGGAAATCCTCCATCGCGAGATACAGCATCTCCTCCGCCGGACGGGCGATCCGGTGGATCTCGTCGATGAAGAGGACGTCGCCGTCGACCAGGTTGGAGAGCATGGCCGCGAGATCGCCTGCACGTTCGAGTGCCGGACCGGACGTCACGCGGATCGCCGCCCCCATCTCACTGGCGATGATCATCGCCAGTGACGTCTTACCGAGTCCAGGCGGTCCCGACAGCAGGATGTGATCCGGGGTGCCGCCACGGCCCTTCGCACCGCGCAGCACGAGTTCGAGCTGCTCACGGACCCTGGGCTGGCCGATGAAGTCGGCCAATGACCGTGGACGCAGCCCGGCATCGAAGTCGCCGTCCGAGTGCAACTCCGCGGCACTCATGTCGCGCTCGTCGGGTCCGGACACCTGATCGTCGCTCATGCGGTCTTCCCCAAGAGCGCCAACGACTTCCGAAGGAGGGTGGATGCGTCCACATCGGGCGCGTCGGCCAGAACCGCGGCCAGGGCCCGGTCCGCGGGCGCGGCGGTGAAGCCGAGACCGAGCAACGCCTCGGACACCTGGTCGCGGACCGTGCCGCCGATGGCGGTGGTCGACGCCGTGCCGTCTCGTGTCGCCGGCGCCTCGACCTTGTCCCGCAGCTCGACGACGAGCCGTTCGGCCACTCGTTTTCCGATTCCCGGAACCGTGGTCAGCGCCTTCACATCGGACTCCGCGAGCGCCCGGCGCAGCGCGTCCGGCTCCAGGACCGCCAGGGTCGCCATCGCCAGGCGCGGGCCGACCCCGGTCACCGTCTGCAGGACGGTGAACAGCGACCGTGCGTCGGCATCGGTGAAGCCGTAGAGCGTCATCGAGTCCTCGCGCACGATCATCGACGTGAGCAAGGTCGCCTCCTCGCCGCGCCGCAGCGATCCGACGGTTCCCGGCGTCACGAGGACGCGGTAACCGACGCCTGCGCAATCGATGACCACATGGTCGAGGGCGACGTCGACGACGGGACCGCGCACCGAGGCGATCATGCCGCTCCCCCGGCCCGCGACCGCTTCGACGACGTCGCACGATCGACGGACGCCTGCGCAACCCGCTCACGATGACGACGTGCCAGTTCCTCGGCCTTGCGTTGAGCTGCGATCATCTTCTCCGTGGTGGCTCCTCGCCAGCAGTGACAGATCGCCAGCGCCAGCGCGTCGGCGGCGTCTGCCGGTTTCGGCTTCGTCTGCATCCCGAGGATGCGGGTGACCATCATCGTGACCTGCGCCTTGTCTGCCCGACCACTCCCCGTGACCGCTGCCTTGACCTCGGAAGGCGTATGGAAACGTACGGGCACATTGCGTTGCCCGGCAGCCAGCGCGACGACCCCGCCCGCCTGGGCGGTGCCCATCGCCGTGGACACCTGATTCTGCGCGAACACCCGCTCGATCGCGACCACGTCCGGCTGGTGCACGTCGAGCCAGTGACTCGCCGCCGTGTAGATGGCCAGCAACCGGTCCGCGAGCTCCATGTCGGTGGGCGTCCTGACCACGTCGACGTCGAGCGCCGTCACGTTTCGTCCCCGACCGGACTCGACCAGGGCGATCCCACAGCGCGTCAGGCCGGGATCGACTCCCATCACACGCACGTACACCTCCACCGTGCAAGCATTTCCGAACAGTTGTTCGAGATTCTATCGGCAGGCGCCGACGGGGCCGGACAACAACACGCGACAATCGAAGGCGCCATGCCCACATACACGCCGACCACCCCCGACGGGATCGTCGAACTCTGCCTCTCCCACGTCACCGCCCGCGGCGGTCGTGTCGTGGCGGTGATCGATGGTGCCGACGCCGCCCGGCCCGACGACCTCGCCGACCGGCTCGCCGATCGGCTCCGGGCCGTCGGACGTGCCGCGGGTGTCGTCAGGATGTCCGACTATCTGCGGGCGGCGTCGCTGCGATTCGAGTACGGGCACACCGATCAGGAGAGCTACCGATCCGGGTGGTTCGACTACCGCGCGGTCGATCGGGAGGTCGTGTCGGCGCTCCGGGTGGCCGGCCGATGGTTACCCCGTCTGTGGGATGCCGAACAGGATCGATCCTTCCGTGACCGACGACTGGACGCGGCTCCGGACCAGGTGCTGATCCTCGCGGGACCGATGCTCGTCGGCCGCCACCTCGACGTGGACCTGACGATCCGACTGCGGATGAGCGAGGCCACCCTGCGCCGGATCTCGCCGCCGGATACGGCATGGACGATCGAACCGATACTGCGGTACTCGGAAGCCTCGGGCGACGCCGACATCGAGGTCCGTTACGACCACCCGGACCGGCCTGCCGTCGCCGTCAACGATCCGCGATCGCACCACCCGGATCGCACGTGCTGAACACCCGCCGAGCGGATCGCGACGAGCCCTACGCGTCGAGTTCGGCGAGTACCTCGTCACTCACGTCGACGTTGCTGTACACGTTCTGCACGTCGTCGGAGTCCTCGAGCGCGTCGATGAGTTTGAACACCTTACGCGCGCCGTCGGCGTCCACCGGCACCTCGACCGAAGCGCGAAAGTCGGCCTCGGCGGAGTCGTAGTCGATACCGGCCTCCTGCAACGCCGTCCGGACCGCGACCAGATCCGTCGGTTCGCTCACCACCTCGAATGACTCGCCGAGGTCGTTCACCTCCTCGGCGCCGGCATCGAGCACCGCCATCAGGAGGTCATCTTCGGACTGGCCGTTCTTCTCGAGTGTCACCACACCCCGACGGGTGAACAGATATGCGACCGAACCCGGATCGGCCATGTTGCCACCGTTGCGGGTCATCGCGGTCCGCACCTCACCGGCTGCGCGATTACGGTTGTCGGTGAGGCATTCGATGAGGATCGCGACGCCGTTCGGGCCGTATCCCTCGTACATGATGGTCTGCCAGTCGGCGCCGCCGGCCTCTTCACCGCCACCGCGCTTGCGGGCACGCTCGATGTTGTCGTTGGGCACCGAGGACTTCTTGGCCTTCTGGATGGCGTCGTAGAGCGTGGGATTGCCGGCCGGATCACCACCGCCGGTCCGCGCCGCCACCTCGATGTTCTTGATCAGCTTGGCGAACATCTTGCCGCGCTTGGCGTCGACGACCGCCTTCTTGTGCTTGGTGGTGGCCCATTTGGAATGGCCGCTCATGAGACTCCCACATCCTTCTCGACGTCAGTACCACGTGGCGCGACCATCTGATGACGATCGGCCCAACGTCAAGATCTTACCGGTGCGCGCCGACCCACCTGCCGCTACGCTCCCGGCGCCATCTCGACCGGGCCCGCTCGCTACGCTCCCGGCGCCCGCACCATATCGACGAAGTACTGGTGCACCCGCCGGTCGCCGGTCACCTCCGGATGGAACGACGTCGCGAGGACGTTGCCTTGCCGCACCGCGACGATCCGTCCCTGCGCGGGACCCTCCGGCACCTGCGCCAACACCTCGACCTCCGGCGCGATGGACTCCACCCACGGCGCCCGGATGAACACCGCCCGCATGAGTGCGTCCCCCGGCCGATCGGTGATACCGGTGAACTCGAGGTCGGTCTCGAAGCTCTCCACCTGCCGACCGAAGGCGTTGCGCCGCACCGTGATGTCGAGCGCGTCGAGGTGGCGGGCATCGGCGCGGGTGTCCAGGATCGTGCTCGCCAGCATGATCATGCCCGCGCAGGAACCGTACGCAGGCATGCCGGCGGCCAGCCGTTCACGCAGGGGGTCGAACAGATCGAACACGTTCAGCAGGTGACTCATCGTGGTCGACTCCCCTCCCGGGATGACCACCGCGTCGACGGCCGCGAGTTCGGCAGGCCTGCGAACGGCCTCGGCCAGTGCACCGGCCTCGGACAAGGCGGCGAGATGCTCCCGGACGTCGCCCTGCAACGCCAGGACCCCGATCCGCGGACCCTCGACGCCGCTCACTGTGCCTGCCCATCGCGGCGATCAGCGGCTGCTTCCCGGTCGATGCGGGTCAGTCCCTCCTGGGTGACCGCGGCGACCATCCGCCCGGCATGGTCGAAGATCCGGCCCTGGGTGAGCGCTCGTCCGCCGAATGCCGACGGTGAGGTCTGGTCGTAGAGGAGCCACTCATCCGCACGGAAGGGACGCATGAACCACATCGCATGATCCAGCGAGGCCGCCTGCAGATCCGCGTCGGGATGCGGCACCTTCGAGGAGCCGAGCAAGGTCATGTCGCTCATGTACGCGAGGGTGCCCACGTGGAACACCTGATCGTCCGGGAGCCGGTGACGGTATCGGAACCACACGCGCTGCTGCGCCGCGAAGTAGTCGGAGGTCGCAAGGCGGCTCGGCGGCACCAACCGGATGTCGAAGTTCTTCCACTCCCGGAAGATGGCCTTGGCATCCTCCGGGAGTTCGTTCGCCTCATCGGGCAACTCCTCGGGAGCCGGCGCGGGTGGCATCCGGTCCTGATGTTCGATGCCGTGATCGGTGCGCACGTGGAACGACGCCGACATGGTGAAGATCGCGACGCCGTTCTGGATGCCGGTCACGCGCCGCGTGACGAACGAGCGACCGTCGCGGATCCGATCGACGAGGAACAGCGTCGGCTTCTCCGGTTTGCCTGGCCGCACGAAATAGCCGTGCAGGGAATGCACCGCGTACTCGGCGTCCACCGTGCGGGTGGCCGACATCAGGGCCTGACCGGCCACCTGACCACCGAAGGTCCGCTGCATGAGCGTGGGAAACGCCAGCCCCCGGTAGATGTCGGTCTCGATGGGCTCGACCTGGAGGATCTCTTCGATGGTTGCCACGGCCCCAGTATCGCGCACCGGGTGGCCCGCGAGCGTGCCGCCCGGTGTGGTCTGACCGGGTGTGTTGCCGACCTCACGTCCCGTGGCGCCTGCGGTTCAGAGCTCGTCGAGCGAGATCAGCCCGTCCTGGACGGCGCGGGCCACCAGCGCGGCCTTGGTGGACGCGGTCCGGCCCGCCTCCGAGTACTTCGCACGGATTCTGGTCAAGTGGGTGTTGACCGTGCCGAGGGAGATGAAGAGTGCTTCTGCCACCGCCGTTTTGGAGTCGAGCATCAACCAGGTGCGCAACACCTCGATCTCCCGGGTGGTGAGCGAGGGATGGTCGGAATCGACGGAGTCGGTGCCGCACGAGCAACGCGGACGATCGGGTTCTGCGCCTGTCCCCGACGCCACCAGGGTCATGTGTGCACGGCCGGTCCCGGTGCGAGGCGCGCCGGCCCCGATTGTGTCGAGCGGCCTGCCGGGGAGCGGCATCCGCCGTTGGGCGAGGCGGGCGAGCGCCTCCTGCCGACGACGTGTCGCCTCGGTGTGTCGGCGCGCATCGCGTACGGGCCGACCGGGAGCGGCGACAGAAGAGTGATGCTGCGAATCGTGATGTGCGATGACCGTCATGGTTGTCCTCACTCATTCGAGGGGCATCCGGTGTGTCTGCCCTGCTGTCGTGAGTTAGACGCGACGAGTCACCACAAGGTTCCGCAGATCTGACAAGCAATGATCGACGCGTCGATGTGGGGGTGCCGACAGTCGGTCAGTCGGTCGTGCCCGCCTCGGTATCGGCGGCCTCGACACCATCGATGTCATCCCGACCGGCCCCATCGGTGCCGCCGGCGTCGGCGGCCGCCTCGTGGACAACGATGACGATGACCGTGACATTGTCGTGTGCGCCGAGCGCGAGGGTCGCCTCCACCATCGCCTCGGCAGCATCCTGCGCGGTTGCCGCACCTCGGAGGAGATCGGCGATCTCCTCGTCGGGCAATTCGCCGGTGAGGCCGTCCGAACAGATCAGGAGCGTGTCGCCGGGCAACGCGCGCAGGGAGAAGAAGTCCGCCTCCGGCTCGGCCATGCCGGCCCCGAGCGCACGAGTGATCACATTGCGCCGCGGGTCCACCCGGGCCTGTTCGGGAGTGAGGAAGCCGGCGTCCACGAACTCCTGGACCTGCGAATGATCCACCGTGAGCTGCTCGAACTCCCCGCCCTGGAGGCGATACGTTCGTGAGTCCCCGATGTTGAGGACCAGCCAGTGCGGCTCACCGTCGTGGGTCACCAGCACGGCGCCGGTCGCAGTGGTACCCGCGCGGCGCTCGGACTCGGTGTCGATCTCCCCTATCCGGATCTGGGCGTCCGACAGCAACTCGATGAGTGCCAGCTGGGTTTCGGTCTGGTCACCCAGCGCCTCGACGGCGGCCAGCGTCTCGAGCGCGGCCTCGCTGGCGAGTTCACCGCTGTCGTGACCGCCCATACCGTCGGCGAGGAGGTACCGGCCCGGTTCCACGAGCGCGGCATCCTCATTGGCCTCGCGCACCCGCCCGACGTTGCACACCGCCGCCCATTCGAGCTGCAGGCCCGCCAGTGTGTCGGTGCCGCAACGGGATGCGTCCCGAACGATCGTCGCCGCGTCCATGATCAGCAGATCCTACGGCAGATCTGACCTACCAGCCCCGCTCGGCGAGTCGGTGTGGCTGTGGGATGTCGTCGACGTTGATCCCGACCATCGCCTCACCCAGGCCGCGAGAGACCTTGGCCAGCACATCCGGATCGTCGTGGAACGTGGTCGCCTGCACGATCGCGGCCGCCCGTTGCTCGGGATTGCCCGACTTGAAGATGCCCGAACCGACGAACACACCCTCGGCACCGAGCTGCATCATCATCGCCGCATCCGCCGGCGTCGCGATACCGCCGGCGGTGAACAGCGTGACCGGCAGCTTGCCCGCCTCTGCGACCTCGACGACGAGGTCGTACGGCGCTTGCAATTCCTTTGCCGCGACGAACAATTCGTCCTTCGGCAACGACGTCAGCCGCCGGATCTCGTCGCGGATCTTGCGCATGTGCGTGGTCGCGTTCGACACGTCACCGGTTCCGGCCTCGCCCTTGCTTCGGATCATCGCCGCGCCCTCGGTGATCCGTCGCAGCGCCTCACCGAGATTGGTGGCACCACACACGAAAGGCACCGTGAACTGCCACTTGTCGATGTGGTTCGCGTAGTCGGCGGGAGTCAGGACCTCGGACTCGTCGACGTAGTCCACGCCGAGGCTCTGCAGGATCTGCGCCTCCACGAAATGACCGATGCGGGCCTTGGCCATCACCGGGATGGAGACCTTCGAGATGATCCCGTCGATCATGTCCGGGTCACTCATCCGTGACACGCCGCCCTGCGCACGGATGTCGGCGGGCACACGTTCGAGGGCCATGACCGCCACTGCTCCGGCGTCCTCGGCGATCTTGGCCTGCTCCGGGGTGACGACGTCCATGATGACGCCACCCTTGAGCATCTCCGCCATGCCACGCTTCACCCGGGCCGTACCCTGCCCAACGGTCGGTGCCGGATCACGATGTCCGTTCCCGGCGGCGCCGTTGAGGGTGTTCGGGGCGTCCGGCCCGGGAGTGTTCCCTGACTGGAATTGACTCACTGTGATGTCTCCTGATGTCGTCATTCCGGCACTCGGTGCCGGGTCCGCTCGACGCGGTTGCCCCACAAGTCTAGGCGAGCCACACGACACCGGTCATCGTCGGTCACCCACCGGTCCTGGTGCGGGCGCAGAGGCCCTGCGTCGCCTCAGCCGTTGCCGCTGGGGCTGACGCGTTCGATGATCTCGAAGTACTGCGGTAGCTCGGCGGTACCACCGAGGCGCAACCACCGGACCAGTCGACGTTCGGCCAGGTTGCGGGTGTCACGCACGGCATCGTTGTAGAACCGTCGAGCCATCATCACCCGGGTCTCGGAATCGGCCAGCTCCACCACCAGTCCCTGGGGCCTGGTCTGTGTGTCGGTCTGCGCGAGCAGCGCCGACACCCGGTTCTCCGATTGCTCTCGTGCGTGTGCGGGCGCATGCTCGGCATGGTCGGCCGCCGCGGCCAGCGCCTGCCCTGCCGCCCGTGCCTCCTCGTCGTAGCTGACGACCATTCCCGATGCGATCGCCCGCGCCACCACCGCCCGCCTCGCCAGCGCCGCATCGAGCGCCTGGCGTGCGAGATCGACCCGGACGTTGAGCCGGTCGAGACGATTCGCGGTCTGGAACGCCCACCCGCCGGCCAGAACGGCAAGCAGGATGATCACCCCGATCACGAGAATCGTGAGGCCCGATATCGTCATCTGCCCACCTCCTTCAATCGGACACGACGACCGGCCCGGCGCCGACCGTCACTGTGTCGTAGACACGCAGGATCTGGTCGGCCACCCGCGACCAGTCGTACCGGTCGGCGCGTCGCCTCCCCGCCCTCACCAGCTCTGCCCTGGCCTCGCCGTCGCCGAGCAATTCGATGACGGCGGCGCCGAGCGCATCCGGGGATCCGGTCGGCACCAGACGTCCGGCCCGGCCGTCGTCGAGGACGCGGCGGAACGCGTTCAGGTCGCTGGCCACCACCGCGGCGCCCGCGGCCATCGCTTCGACGAGCACGATGCCGAAACTCTCCCCGCCGAGGTTGGGCGCGCAGTAGACGTCCGCCGAGCGGAGCGCACGCGCCTTGGTCGCATCGTCGACCTGGCCGAGGAATACCAGATGTGACGCCAGTGATCCGGCTCGTCGCCGCAGCGCGCGCTCGCTGCCGCCCCCGACGACGAGCACGCGCACGTCGGGGAACTCGGCCACGATCGACGGCAGCGCGCGCATCAGGATGTCGATCCCCTTGCGCGGCTCGTCGTAGCGTCCGAGGAACAGGATCGTGTGCCCGGGCCACGGATAACCGTCCAACGGGTCGGCGTCGGCGAATCCACCGACGTCGATCCCGTTCGGGATCTCCACCGCGTCGGACCCCAGCGACTCCATCTGCCAACGGCGCGCGAGTTCGGACACCGCGATCTTTCCCGAGATCCGCTCGTGGTACGGCCGCAGGATGCCCTGGAACAGGGTCAGCCACATCGAGCGCGTCGTCGATGTGTGGAACGTCGTCACGATCGGACCGGATGCGACCATCAACGACAGCATCGAGATGCTTGGTGCGTTCGGTTCGTGCACGTGCAAAACGTCGAAGCCGCTCTCGTCGACCCAATTACGCAGGCGCAGATAGCCTGTCGGGCTGAAGCTCACCCGGGAGACGGACCCGTTGTACGGGATCGCGAGCGCGGGCCCCGCCGAGACCACGTAGTCGGGCAGCGGCGTCTCGTCCGCCGACGGCGCCAGCACGCTCACCTCGTGTCCGCGCCCGATGAACACCTGCGCGAGCTCGACGACATGCGCCTGCACTCCGCCGGGGACGTCGAAAGAGTACGGGCATACCATCCCTATTCTCACCGGTCCGACTCCTCGGCCGGTGCGTCGGACTCGATCCGCGCACGTCGTTCCGACGACCAGTCGGCCTCCCACAGCGGCTGGAGCATGTGCCAGTCCTCCGGGTGCGCGGCGATGTTCTTCTCGAACACATCCGCCAAGGCCTGCGTCGCCGGACCCACGCCACCCGACACGTCGATCGGCGCCCCGACAGAGATCATCGAGTTCGGTGCATCGGTGAACCAGTGGTGCACCGGCAGCAGGGCCGCGCCCGTCTCGATGGCCAGCTTCGCCGACCCCGCAGGCATCCGCGTCCTCTCACCGAAGAAGGTCACCGGCACCCCGTGCCGCGCGAGATCACGTTCACCCAGCAGGCAGATCACACCTCCCGCCCGCAGCCTCTCGGCGAGCCGGGCGAACGGTGGCTCTTCGCCCCCGCTGAGCGGGAAGATCTCGAAACCCAGGGATTCCCGGTATTCGACGAACCGTCTGAACAGCGACTCCGGTTCGAGGCGCTCGGCGACCGTCGCGAAGTGTCCGCGGTTCTGCACGAGCCAGACCCCGGCCATGTCCCAGTTCCCGGTGTGCGGGAGAGCGAGGATCACACCCTTCCCGGCGGAGATGGCGGTATCGAGGACCACCTGGTCTGGCCCGGGGACCGTCACCGTCGCCGCTATCGCAGCGAGATCCTGGACCGGCAATCGGAATGCCTCACACCAGTACCGGGCATAAGAACGCACCGCGGCGGCAACGAGGTCGTCTGGCACCTCCTCCGGCGTGGTGCCCACGACCCGGGCGAGATTCCGGCGCAACTGCGCCGGCCCGCCCCTGCGACGTCCCGCGAGATCGCCGAACCGGTCGAAGAGCCCGCGCGCCACCGATTCCGGTGCGTGGCGTACCGCCGCCCACCCGGCCGCGTACCCCAGGTCGGCCATCGTGCCCGCGACCGAGCTCATCGAGCCCTCTCCCCCGTCACCATGTGTGTCAGTGTGCCCCGGCCTGCGGCTGCGTGCCCGTCGTCGGCGGTCCGTCGTCGCCTGTCCTCGCGGCGGCGAGCGGGATCAGGTCACGTGCGCCCGGCGAGGAGTAGATCGACCACATCCGCTGGCCGACGGTGATGACCGACAACCCGGCGAGCGCCCAGACCGCCACGTGCACAGCCCAATCCAACCCTAACCCGGTCAGGCCGGTACCGACGAGAACGATGATGAGCCGGTCGGGACGCTCGATCCACCCGCCGTCGCCGTTGAGCCCGCTCGCCTCCGCCCGCGCTTTCGCGTACGAGATGACCTGGGAGGTGACCAGACAGATCAGGGTGGCGATCAGCAGCAATCGATGCGGCTCGGTCACCGCGCACCACCACGCCAGTCCGGCGAAGATCGCTCCGTCGGCGACGCGGTCGCAGGTGCTGTCCAGCACCGCACCGAATTTGGTACCGCCGCCACGGGCGCGTGCCATCGCGCCGTCGAGCATGTCGAACATCACGAAGAGCCAGATCACCAGGGTGCCGACGAACAGGTACCCCATCGGGAACAGTGTGAGCGCCGCCGCGATGGTGGCCGCGGTGCCGATCAAGGTCATGATGTCCGGACTGAGGCCGGTCCGGAGCAATGCGCGCCCGAGGGGCAATGTCACCTTGGATACCGAGGACCGGCCCCGGATGCTCAGCATCTGACCGCTCCTTTCCTCCCCCGCCCGGCCGGAATCGGCGCTGTCGGTGTCACGGCTGGCCCAGCCACGCGTCGGCGAGCAGCGAACGGGTGTCGCGCAGCAACTGTGGCATGACTTTCGTCTCCCCGACAACCGTGATGAAGTTCGCGTCGCCGATCCAGCGCGGCACGATGTGCTGATGGAGGTGCTCGGCGAGTGAGCCACCCGCCGCGTAACCGAGGTTCAGGCCCACGTTGAACGCGTTGGGATTCGACACCGACTTGATGGTGCGGATCATCCGCTGGGTGAACGACATCAGTTCGTCGGACTCCTGGGCCGTCAGGTCCTCGAGATCGGCCACTTGGCGATACGGGACGATCATGGTGTGGCCCGGGTTGTACGGGTACAGATTGAGCACCGCGTAGACGGCGGCTCCCCGTGCCACCACCAGCCCGTCCTCGTCGGACATGAGGGGGATGTCGAGGAACGGATGCCCGGTCGATTTCGCCGACGGCGGCGGATCGGAGGTGATGTAGGTCATCCGGTGGGGGCTCCAGAGACGCTGCAGCCGATCCGGATCCCCGGTTCCGCAATCACGGATCTCGCGGTCGCCGGCGGCGTCGCCCTGCTCAGCCATCGGCGGCATCCGATCCATCGACCCCATGGTCGAGGGTGTCCGCCGTCGGTGAGTCGTTGCGGCGGTCGGTCACCCAGCCGGTGATGAGGTCGACGGCGCGGGCCACCGGCACTCCGTTGACCTGGGAGCCGTCGCGGAACCGGAAGCTCACCGCGGCGGCGTTCACGTCGCGTTCGCCCGCCAGGAGCATGAACGGCACCTTGCCTGTGGTGTGGTTGCGGATCTTCTTCTGCATCCGATCGTCGGAGTGGTCGACCTCGGCGCGGATGCCCCGCTTCCTGAGCTCGTCGACGACCGACTGCAGGTGATCGGCGAAGGCCTCGGCAACCGGGATGCCGACCACCTGCACGGGCGCCAGCCACGCCGGGAAGGCTCCGGCATAGTGCTCGGTGAGGACCCCGAAGAAGCGCTCGATGGAGCCGAACAGGGCGCGGTGGATCATCACCGGCCGGTGCTTGGCGCCGTCGGATCCGGTGTACTCGAGTTCGAACCGTTCGGGCTGGTTGAAGTCGAGCTGGATGGTCGACATCTGCCAGTTGCGTCCGAGCGCATCCTTGACCTGAACCGAGATCTTCGGGCCGTAGAACGCCGCGCCGCCGGGATCGGGTACCAGGTCGAGACCCGATTCGCGGGCCACCTCGGCCAGCGTCTCGGTGGCGATCTCCCACGACTCGTCGTCGCCGACGAACTTCTTCGGGTCCTTGGTGGACAGCTCGAGGTAGTAGTCGTCGAGGCCGTAGTCCTTGAGCAGATCGAGGACGAACGTCAGCAGCGATCGCAGTTCGTCGCGCATCTGGTCGCGCGTGCAGTAGATGTGCGCGTCGTCCTGGGTCATGCCGCGCACCCGGGTGAGACCGTGGATGACGCCGGACTTCTCGTATCGATAGACCGACCCGAATTCGAACAGCCGCAGCGGCAACTCCCGATACGACCGGCCCCGCGACCGGAAGATCAGGTTGTGCATCGGGCAGTTCATCGGCTTGAGGTAGTAGTCCTGCGCCGGCTTGCGCACGGTTCCGTCGTCGTTGAACTCGGCGTCGAGCTGCATCGGCGGGAACATGCCGTCGGCGTACCAGTCCAGGTGCCCGGAGACCTCGTAGAGATGCCCCTTGGTGATGTGCGGGGTGTTGACGAACTCGTAGCCGGCATCGATGTGCCGCCGACGCGAATAGTCCTCCATCTCGGTGCGGATGATCCCGCCCTTGGGATGGAAGACGGGCAGACCGGAACCCAGTTCGTCCGGGAAGCTGAACAGGTCGAGCTCCGCGCCGAGCCTACGGTGGTCGCGACGTTCGGCTTCGGCGAGCAGTTCGAGATACGCGTCCTGGGCCTCCGCCGACTCCCAGGCCGTGCCGTAGATCCGCTGTAGATCGGCGTTGTCCTGGTCGCCCCGCCAGTAGGCCGCGGAGCTACGGGTCAGCTTGAAGGCCGAGATGTACTTCGTCGTCGGGACGTGCGGACCGCGACACAGGTCGCACCAGATGAGTTCACCGGTACGCGGATTCAGGTTGTCGTAGGCGGTCAGTTCCGCCCCACCGACCTCCATGATCTCGCTGTCGGCCGCGGCTCCCTTGTCGTCGATCAGTTCGAGCTTGTACGGCTCGGCGGACAGTTCCATCCGCGCCTGGTCCTTCGACGAGTAGACACGCCGGGAGAAGCGCTGACCCGCCTTGATGATCTGCTTCATCTTCTTCTCGAGGGCGGTGATGTCCTCGGGGGTGAACGGCTCGGCGACGTCGAAGTCGTAATAGAAGCCGTCTTTGATCGGTGGCCCGATTCCCAGCTTCGCGTTCGGGAACAGTTCTTGTACGGCCTGCGCCAGGACATGCGCGCAGGAATGCCGGATCACGCTGCGCCCGGCCTCGGTGTTCGCGGCGACGGGCTCGACGTCGGTGTCGAGATCCGGGACCCACGAGAGGTCACGCAGTTGCCCGGCCGCATCGCGGACCACGACGACCGCGTCCGGCCCCTTGTTGGGCAGGTCGTGGTCGCGAAGCGCCGTACCCGCGGTGCTCCCGGCCGGCACACGGATGGTGGCGGGGGTGGTCACCTGGAGATCGTCGGGCACGAGGACGCTCCTCAGCAGTCAGAACACGATGGACGTGTCGCGGCGGGTTGGTTGCGTCTCTGATCGTATCTGCGCCTGTTCGACGACCCGCATCCGCCGACCGGTTCGGCGCGGCGGCGTCGTCAGGACAGGGCAGCGGCGTAGTCAGGACAGGATGGGGCTCGCGAGCCAGTCGGCGTCGATGTTCACCCACCCTGCGACCATCCCTATCGCGCCGAGCAGCCACAAGGTCACCACGACGATCGCGGCGGTCCCCAGCCACGCGCCTGCCTGCACCGACCAGTGCTGGCGCTGCATCCAGTCCATGAAGGCGTCGTACTTGCCCCGGGCATAGGTCAGCACCCGGTGCGCCCAGGAGAACTCCGAGGCCAGGATGCCGAGTCCCAGGAACACGATCAGCCAGCCCGGACCGGGATACGGGATGGCGACGATGCCGCACGCCAGGACGACCGTCCCGACCACACCGACCACGATGCGATACGCGAGGTGCAGCTTCGGGTTCCGGCGGATGAGATACCGCCGCTGGCGGCCCCACAGCCGCAACCGCTTCCAGGCCGACATATCCCCGCTCCGTGACCGCTCTGACCGAATTCGCCCGCCCAGCCTACGCGACGGACGCCGCCGGCTCCGGACGCGCGACGACGTTCTCCTCGCGCTGCCGCCGGCGGAGTCGCGCATCCCCGACCAGCGTGACGACGATCGTCAGCAACAGGACCAGCGGGTAGCAGCCGGCGTAGAGGATCACCTCGACTCGATCGAACCACTGCGGGTCGGGCCAGCGCGGCATCATGAAGAGTCCCAGGGCGATCGCGTGATCGGAACCCAACCGCGGGCCGCTCTGGTACCAGTGATGCCACCACGTGAACGACAGAGCGATCACGGTGGCAGGCGCGAGCCAGCGCCACCACGCCCCGGCCCCATGCTCGACAGAGCCTCGGTAAGCGAAATCGAACGCGACGACGAGCAGCGGCACGAACCAGACCCAATGATGCCCCCACGAGAACGGGGACACCGTCGAGGCCGTCATGCCCACGATGGTCACCGCCAGCAGCTCCTGGCCTCTACGGTGGGCGACCCGGGCCGCCCACAGGCCGAGGATCGCCGCGACAACCGCGACCGGCACCCAGAGCCACGCCGGCGCCTCGTAGACCGGGATGCCCTTCAGAGGATGTGCGAACCGTCGGATGTCGAAGTAGTCCAACAACTGTGAGATGAATCCGTTCACCGACTGGTTGGCCGGCGAGTCGACCCGACCGATCCGCGTCGCACCGCCGACGTAGTCGGTCCAGTACGCCCACGCGTCCCGCGGGATCACCAGGAACCCGATGGCAATCGTCGCCGCGAACGACGCGATGCCCGTCGTGAGGGCACGCCACTGGCGGTTGACCGCGAAGTAGACGAGGAAGAACGCGGGCGTCAGTTTCACGCCCGCGGCCAACCCCACACCGACACCCTTGAGTCGGGAGCCCGGGCGCACCAGATCCAGGAGAACGAGATCGGCCAGGATCAGCGCCATCAGGAAGATGTTGATCTGTCCGAGCCAGATCGTCGTGCGCACCGGTTCCAGCACCGTGGAGCAGACCGTGAGGAGGGCAGCGAAGATCCAGAGCCGCCCGTCGATGCGGTAGCCGAGACTGCGGAAGCCCAGCACGATCACCCCGAGAAGTGCGACGAACGATGCGGTCCACCAGACCACCGCCGCAATCATCTGGGTCATCAGGGCGAACGGGATGAGCACGACCGCGGAGAACGGTGGATACGTGAAGTCCAGTCGCCAGAGGACCGGCGCCGTGTACAGGGGCCGGTCGTCGAGGACCGTCTGGGCGCCTGCCCGATAGACCCGGAGGTCGGTGAAGTTGTTGAACAAGCCGTAGAACGGATTGCCCGGCGAGACCGCCGTCGCGTGCCACACGACTGCGCCGAGTGCTGCCATCGCCGCGACACCGATGAGCCACCAGGCGATCTCGGGCGCTGAACGCCTGTCCCCTGCCCTGAGATCCTCGGCGGTACCGGCGCGCACGAGCCGAACGTACTCGCAGGTGACGCCCGGGGCGAGGCGAATCGCCGTGTCGTCGGGAAGGTCGTTGTCCGCCACCGACGACGCGCCGCCGTCAGGCCCGTCGGTAGGTCACCAGCTGCACACCGCTCCCGAGGGCACCGTGGCTCTGCAACGTCAGGCCGGTGGCGTGCTCGGTGTCGGGGAACACCCGGAATCCGGAACCGAGGATCACCGGGAACACGGCCAGGCGCAGCTCGTCGACGAGACCTTCAGCCAGCAGATGATGGACGAGGGTGCGGCTGCCGGCGACGAGGACGACCCCATCGGTCTCGTCGCGCAACCGCGTGACCGCCTCGGTGACCGGACCCTCGAGCACCTGCGAGTTGGCCCAGGACAGCTCGCGCAACGTACTCGTCACGACTCGCTTGGGCATCGTGTTCATCTTGGCGGCGAATCCGTCGTCGTCCTCATAGTGCGGCCAAGCGCCGGCGAACGACTCGTAGGTCCGGCGCCCGAGCAGATGCACTCGTGCCTCGAGGATCTCGCCCAACTTGGCCCGCCGCAGCTCCGGCGTGTGGAAGTCGAAGGTCCAGCCCGTGTGTGGGTAGCCCTCCTCGCCGCCCGGCGCCTCCATCACACCGTCGACGGAGACGAACTCCGAGACCACGATCTCGCCCACTGACACCCTCCCTGTTGCCGATCGGACCGTCACCTGCAACCGTCGCCCCACCAGTTCACCAGAATATGAAACATGTCATAGCGGGGATGGACCAGAAGTAGGTCATGCGCATCCGCTCGCCCGCGTCTGTGCATTGTTCCTGATCGCTGTTCTCGCAGCGTTGATCAGCGGTGACCGGATCCTGCAGAACCCGCTGTTCGCGCGTGTCGGCGAGCTGATGGCACTCGACGACGCGCCCCAGTTCCCCAAGGACTGATGCGCCGTGCCGGACACGTCCTACGCGCCATGTGGCGAACTCAGTCTGGCGTATCAGGTGGTCGGCGACGGGCCGATCGACCTCGTCTTCGTCGGACCGATGGTCACCCACCTCGAGTTGCTCTCCGACGGTGCCCGAGTTCAAGGCATTCTTCGATCAGATCGGGACCTACTGCCGCGTACTGCTTTTCGACAAGGCCGGCGTGGGGCTGTCCGACCCGCTCCCCAAGGTGCGCACGCTCGACGACCGGGTTCGCGAGATCGAGGCGGTTTTACGTCACCCGGTTCGATGACCAGGACCGCGCCGCGATCAGCTACGCCGGTCCGTATGCCGAACAGTTCTTCCTCGCCGGCGGCCCGCCCACCTCGGCAGCTATCCGATGCACCCTCGACGGCACCGAAGATCTCGCCGCGATGACCGCAGCGGGAGATCCTCGGCCCGCCCAGGTTCCCCGCCTGGTGGTGAACTGCTGGGCATCAATCAGCCTGTTGGCCAACCGGCTCTACACGGGCGGATCGGCGACCCAGGCCGACGTAGACGCCGCCCTCCAGATTCCCGACGACGACGGACGCGCCGCCGCCCTGGCAGCGATTCGCTCGGGCAGTGCGCCGGAATCGTTCACCATCACCCCGGCTGGGTCGCGAGGCTGAACAACCGGTGATGTCACCCAGGCCTATCAGAGCTGGGTGTGGCAGGTGACGGCTGAGGATTGACCTGGGTGGCTGTAGTAGCCGGTACTCGAGGGACAGCTGGGTCAGGGACATGACCAACACGCTGTCCATGCCATATCGCCACTGGAGTCTTATGCCAAACGGATTGCGACTTGCCGACCATTTGCCGCCGTGCAATCTCTTGCGTGGGAACCAGATGAACTTTGTGATCAGCGTCCATGTACTTCGTCCATCGAACATCAGACGACAAAACATATACAGGCGACAGCTGAGTGGCCCCGATGGTCAGCCGCTCCTGCGGCATCCATACGCCTAATAACGCCATCCACACAATCACCGGACCGGTGAGTAGTGCGACGGAAAACCACTTCCCCAGTCTGCCTACCCAGTTCGTCACGCGTTTCCCCAATGTCTGAGGACGGACAAGTGCGATCACGAGGCCGATTCCGAAGATGCCAACTAGAACGCCAAGAAACACAGCGTTGATCGCGATGTACTTCAACGGCATGGCGAACGCGTCGATGAGTGCGACAATTGCGCCCCAGATCAGCAGCGTGGATGGCTTTGTGCGTTTCGGATTCGAGCGACGCCCCAGGGAGGCCAACAGCACGAACAAATACACCCATGTGATCGCACTCGTCAGCAGCGGCAAGACTGTGGAGAGCACGAGGGCAGTCACGTTCAGGTTCTCTGTTAGCGACCGCAGCGTCTCAGCGTCACCGCGGCTCACAATGACCAAATGCAGGCACGCAAGCGTGATCGGGATCAGGCCGAGCAGCCAGAAAGTTCCCGCGCTGTCCCTTTGCTTTCGATCCTTGGGTTGGGTCTGATTCCGCGCTTGGCGCTGATTCTTAGCAATCGGACCGAGCGTGGCGGCGAGTTGAATGATGTTCTGTAAGAGTTGCTCGGCTTGCTGATGATCGTGCCGGCCGTCGCTTGCGCTTGAAGGTGATGGCGGACCTATTTGCGGCATGCGCGAACATTAGCCGCCGGTACCGACACGGTGTCGGATGCGGGACCTAGAGTCCAGGCATGGCACAACCCACAGCGTCGGCGATCATCGAGGGATTCTTGCTGCGATCCCGCCGCATCATGGCTCACTCGCTGATCCGTGAGCAGGCCGCGATGATGTCGAGCCTTCACGGCGGCACCGTGAAGATCTCTGTGACCCGCAACGTAAAGACCGGCGAGGAATCCCACCGGATAAAGATCGAGTACCCGCCCGAGGAGGCGATGGAATCGCTTGCCAGCCGGGTGCGTCCGCTGATCCTGGCCAAGGAACCAATCTACTGCCTCAAGGTGCTTGATGCCCTTGAGCAGGTGGTGGACACCGACGCGCTCAACGAGGAGATCGACCTGGACTGGTGGCGCGAGGAGTGGAAGAACATCATCGACGGCAACGGCGAGGCGCAGGCGTACATCGTCGGAACCGCCAGCGGTCAGATCACTGACCGCAAGCTGACGTACGCCTGGATCTACGGCGACCTGGTCCACGCCACCACGCCGCGATCCCTGGTGATCAAGGATCTCAGCATCGATGACCGCTACCATGCCGCCGCCCCCGGCATCGCGCGGATCTGCAACCTCGTGATCACCACCCACATCATGCTCGTGAGCCTGATCGACAAGGGACTGCTCACCATCGATTCGGAGGTGTTCAGCGAGAGGGTGGTGGTTACCAAGACCAGTGTGGACCGCAAGGTCGAGGTCTACATGGCTCCCGCCGAGGGCGAGGACGGCCCACCGCCGATGCCCGCCGACCCTTCACAAGAGCTTGACCCAACTCAGTGGCGAACCGTCCACCAGGTACTCAACGAGGCGGGGCTGATCGGGTCCGACGAGATCGAGCGGGTCATCGAGGCCGACGCAGGCGACCATCCGGCGGATGACTTGACTAGACGGGACTACCAGCCCCCGGTCTCCCCGCCGGGCCAGTCCGCCGGGCGATACTTCACGGCATAGCGACCGCCGACCAGTAGCGAGATTGTCACCTCGACGCATCGTAGGGCGCTGTCCGCCAGCAAGAACGGCATGTCGAGTTCGTAGTGCCAGGTCTCCGGGCCGCCGCTGATCGAGTCGCCCACCGCCCTTGCGTACTCGCCGTTGTCGGTCTTCGCGGTGAAGTAATGGCGCCCGCCCGATACGTTGTCGCGTCGCGGGTTGATCTGACCGAAGTCCGGCATCGGGATCCAGCCTGCTCCCTCCGCTACCTGCAATTCGTCATCCATCGCGTGCCTCTCCTAACTATTCTCCGAACCGGCAGCAGCCAGGTTCCAATGTTCGCGCGCCTGCATTTCGCCCCGCTAGAACTCCACCAAGCCCAGGGACGTAGAGCCCCTAAGGTTGCGTGTTGGCTAGCTCAGGGGCTGAATCCGAGGGTTGGTCGAGGGCGGTGGACCCCAGCCATTCTGTTCGCAGACAGCTCTGACAAACTCTTCCGCGTTTGCCCGGAGGGCAGCGGGAGCGGCGGCGTTGTGACCGGTCGATCGGAATCGGCGGAGGTTCTGACTCAGGACGTGCGCCCAACTCATCAGCGGGTCGAGGTTCCTCACTCGCTGCTCCACTGTGTCGTCTGACCTGGAGGCAGCCAGCACTTGATCGGCCAGCGTCGCGCCCAGGGTTCGTTCGGCGTCGAGCCACGCGTCGATGCCGTCCCAGCCTTCCAGCTGATCAACGAGGCTGATCATCGCGATCCGCAGGTTTTGCAGTCGCTCCCCGACTGGCTCAGCGGCGGGGTCAAATCCGATGAGTCGTTGCACGGCCTCCTGGACAGCAGACCACCGAGCGTCCGCCGCCGCCTTATGTGAGGCAGCAAGGGCGTCGTTGGCGCGCTTGTTCGCCTGGTAGGTGCCGAGGCCGGCGACCAGTAGTGAAAGAGCTGAAATGACTACTGCGACAACTTCCACCGCTGAATCGTGTCACATGCCGATTCAGGCTCCGCGACTCCCCGACCGTGGTGATCTCCGAAGCACCTTCGCCGGGTTGGTGGCCCGCTAGTGGCCCGGTGACCTCGAAAAACGCTCTGACCTTGTGGTCCCGGCTGGGATCGAACCAGCGACCTTCCCGGTGTGAACGGGACGCTCTTCCACTGAGCCACGGGACCGCGCTCGGCGCGCTCGGCGCCGGTGCACGAGGAGGAAGATTACACGGATTGGCGCGTGGAACCCAAATCCCCACCCGGTTGTCGTGTCGTCATGTTTCACCGTCGTGACGCGACGCGCTGACCAGGCGATTTGGCTAGGTGCGGAGTGGTCCGATAGTGTTCTGCTTCGCGTCGAGAGCAACAAAAGATCCACAAGATCAGCTCCCGACCATGCGGATGTAGCGCAGCTGGTAGCGCATCACCTTGCCAAGGTGAGGGTCGCGGGTTCGAATCCCGTCATCCGCTCGGCGAGCGAGTCCTCTCGCAATTGGCGGTGTGGCCGAGTGGTGAGGCAACGGCCTGCAAAGCCGTGCACACGGGTTCGATTCCCGTCGCCGCCTCCAAGATCTCCAACTTCATAGTCTCGCGCGATTAGCTCAGTGGGAGAGCGCTTCCCTGACACGGAAGAGGTCACTGGTTCAATCCCAGTATCGCGCACCACTGTCATCGCAGGTCAGGCACCCTTCCGAGGGTGCCTTTCTTGTTGTTGTGGATGACCCGCGCCATGCGGGTCGTCCGCCTTCTCCCGTCGCCGCCCTACCCTGAGACAGTGGGAACGATCGTCGACGCCGAGGAGGTCGCATTGTGAGCTTTCAGGTCCCGGGTCCATCACATTCCAAGATCGAGGAACTGAACGCGCTCACGCGGCCGCACGGTTTCCATGTCACGACGCCCGGCCGGACCGCACGGGTGGAAATCGGCGGAGTCGTACACCACCTCGACAATCCCGATCGGTACCGGGTGATCGTCGCGGCAGATGCCTCGCCGTACATCGACCCGGACACCGGGGCCGACCTCTTCACCGAGCAACGCATTCGCGATCTGATCGCACGCTGGGCCGGATCGGCCTAGGCCCTGGTGGACCTCATCGATTCCTCGAAGCAACCACATGACGGGGATTCGCGACCCGAAGGCGAGCGAGCACCGCGGCTGACATCGCGTGCCGGACATCAGCGGTCGCCGGATCGACGTCTCCGGCGCGGATCGCCTGTGCGAGCGACACCTCGTCGGCGAAACCCAATGCGGTCAGGCCGTCCGTGACGGCGACTTGATCTGCGCCGCTGCCGATCTCGCGATCGACCATGCCGAGCAGATTCAGACAGATCTTGAGCAGGTACTTCTCCCGCCCGCGCTCTGATGGCAGCGCTCCCAGCACATCGGTGCGGAGCGTCTCGGAAACCAGGTCGAGGACCTCGGTCAGCGCGGGCCGATCGTGCACCCGGCTGTCCTCGGCCCTCACCTCCGGGTCGTGACTGATGTCATCGAGCAGATCCAACGCGAGCAACAGGTCGTACTCCGATTCACACACCCGACGACCGACGGCCGCCAGTTCCAGCGAGTGTTCGCCGCCCCCGAGGTGCCGGAAGGCCTGAAATCGACTGAGCACCAACCACCGAAGTGTTCCGAACACCTCCCACCAGTGCAGCTCGTCGGGGTCGGGGCGATCCCCGGTGATGTCGCGATAGCCGTCCAGCAGGTCCTCGCGTGAGCCGATCCCGGCCACCGGCGCCGATTGGCCGAAGCGCCAGGCGCGCACGCACAGCCACCCCAGATCCTCGATGGGATCGCCGAGATGCGCGAGCTCCCAATCCAGGACCCCACGGATACCCGAGTTGTCGATCAGGAGGTTGCCCATGCGGAAGTCGCCGTGCACCAAGGTATTCGGCCTACGGTCGGGCCGGTGGTCACGAAGCCATCGCAGGCCGGTCTCGACGGCGGGACGCGGATAGTCGACGTCGTGGTAGATCGCCTCGATGAGGTCGACCGGATCGCGGTCATCGAGCATCTCGAGCGTGCCGGTCGGAGTGCGATGGATCAACCCCAGCACCCGGCCCATGTCCCGGGCGAGGTGGACACGAACGCCGGCGAACGCCTCGTCCCGCTGGATCTTGCGGGCGATGGCCTCGCCCTCGACCATGTCGGTCACGAGATAGGGGGCGTCGATCCCCGGCGCGTCGTCGCCCGCCGCGATCAATCTGGGCACGGGTACGCCCGCGTCGGCCGCTGCTCTCAGACAGGCGGCCTCGGCTCGCATCCGGGCCGGTTCGCCATGACCGGGCGGGTCACGCCGGAGCACCACCGTGCGCTCCCCGTCATCGGAGTGGGTGCGCGCCGCCCAGGTCTCACGACTGGCGCCACCGGTGAGCCGGCGAACGTCGTCGACGACGACCTCCGCACCGGTGGCCTCCCCCAGCACGGCCCCGATCCCGGCGGCAAGCGCCTCGCTGCTGTCGCTCATCGTGGTCACCGCCACGGCGCGGCGTCGGGATCGCGGAGCAACCGGCGTGCGGTCGACATTCGATGCACCTCATCCGGACCGTCGTAGACACGCGCATAGCGGGCCTGTCGGTACATCCGCTCCAGTGGGGTGTCGGCGGTCAGCCCGAGAGCACCGTGCACCTGGATCGAGCGGTCGATCACGTTGTGGAGCATCCGTGCACCCCAGAACTTGATCAGGCCGATCTGAACGCGCGCATCGTCGCCGGTGTCCATCACCCTGGCGGCGTCGAGGGTCATCAGGCGGGCCGCCTGGATCTCCGCCGCCGACTCGGATATGTATCGGTGGACCTCGCCCTTCTCGGCCAGCAATGAACCGTGGACGAAGCGGGAATTGGCTCGCTCACACATCAATTCGTATGCACGCTGGGCTTGGCCGAGCCATCGCATGCAGTGGAAGATCCGGCCCGGACCGAGCCGGTCCTGCGCGATCACGAAGCCCTTACCCCGTTCGCCGAGAAGATTCTCCCGGGGAACCCGGACATCGGTCAGACGGACTTCGAAGTGGTCACTCGGGTCATGACCCATCGTGGGGATCGCGCGGACGATCTCGAACCCCGGGGTGTCGGTCGGCACGATGATCGAACTGATCCGCGAATGCCGGGGCACCGAGTCGTCCTCGGTCCGCGCGAACACAGAACAATACGCCGCGCGGTTCACGCCGGTGGTGAACCACTTGTGGCCGTTGATCACCCAGGTCTCGCCGTCGAGCTCCGCGCGGGTCGCGATCAGCGTCGGATCGGAGCCTGCGACCTCGGGCTCGGTGAGGCCCACCGACGGCAGCAGGTCGCCGGCGACCATGCCGGGGATCCACCTGCGCTGCTGTTCCTCCGTGCCGTGCTTGTGCAGCATGATGGTGTCCTGCATGGTCACCGATCCGACCGCGAGCTGACCGAACTCTGATCGTCCGATGATCTCGTTCAGGTAGACGAAGTCCATGAACGGCACACCACCGCCGCCAACCTCCGACGGGTGACCGAGGGCCCACAGGCCGAGTTCCTTGGCGCACGAGCGCAATTCGTCGAGAACCTTGGTGGAGGCGTCGTCTTCACCAGTCAGTTCGCGCTCGCGGGGGATCACCTCGTCGTCGATGAATGTGCGCATGCGAGCACAGAGTCGGGTCAGGTCGTCGCCGGATACGGAGGTCGCCGGATCGGTCATGTGTGCTCTTTCTGATAGCAGTCGGTCATTGCATCCTGGCCGCGCGGCCTCGGGCCGCGATGGCATACAGAGGGCCGAGGTGCGCCGAATCGGCGTATTCGTCGATGCGGCAGATCATGCCATCGGTGACGGTGACGAACAGAGCTGCCGGGATCGAGAGCTCGGTGCCGTCGGTGAGGACACCGGTCAGCACGTGCTGCTGGACGAATCCGCCGTCGTGGACGATGCGGTGGATGTCGCGGTATCGCAGCGCGGCGACCGTCCGGGAGAGCCATCGGAGCACTCGGAGATTCTCGTCGACGGTCTGCGTGGTCCGATCCTCGTTGTGCCAGATCACCGCGTCGTCGGCGTACATCGCGCGCACCGTACCGCCGTCACCGGCCTCGATTGCCATGAAGAAGCGATCCGCGAGCTCCTCGATCGTCATCGATCTCCCCGTTCAATCTCGGGCCGCCATGCCGGCCGACCCTATCCTCGGTTGTCGAGACCCAATGCGCCCAAACACATCTGGTCGAGGGTGTCGAGCAACTTCGTCTCGTCGGCGTCCTCGCCCTGGACCAGCCACAGGTACAGGCTGTGATCGACCATCGCCGCCATCGCCCGCGCAGCCATGGTGGGGTCGAGCGCGGCCCGCGCACGGCCCTCGTCCTGCCATCGCCTGATGGCCGCAGCCGTCCGGTCGATCCACTGGGCCCGATGCTGGTGCCGCAACTCCCGGAACTCGGCGTTGAAGGTCGCGACCTGCTCGACGATGGCCATCATGCGAGCGTTGCGGCGATACGCCTGGTAATACGCGCGATTGGAGGCGATCAACCGCTCGGCGGGGGTGTGACCCGGTGCCGACGGTTCGCGGAGATGGACATCGACGAACAGCCGCGTACTCAGTTCTCGGAAGATCTCTTCTTTCGATTCGAAGTACCGGTAGAAGGTGCCATAGGAGACCTCGGCCTCCTGCGCGATCAACTCGACCCGGGCGTCGAGGAATCCGACGCGCTCGAAGACCCGAGTGGCGGCGTCGAGGAGCGAGTCACGCGTCGCCCTACCCCGGGGCGACAGCGAATCAACCGGTGCTGTCGGGGTGTTGACAGACGACTTCGCCACGTTCAAGACTATCCAAGAAGATGACATGACAGTCAAGTCATGTCAGGAAGGAGCGCTCCATGTCGACCACGAACCCCAAGTTCGAACTCCGCGGCATCAATCACCTGGCATTGGTGTGTGCCGACATGCGCCGGACGATCGACTTCTACTCGGGTGTGCTCGGCATGCCCCTCGTCAAGACGCTCGACCTGCCGGCAGGCCTCGGACAGCATTTCTTCTTCGACTGTGGCGGCGGAAACACGGTGGCGTTCTTCTGGCTGGCGGACTCCCCCGAGGCCGCACCCGGGATCGCCGCCCCGAAGGGTCGACCCGACGAAGGCGAACTCGCCAGCGCAGTCGGGTCGATGAACCATGTGGCCTTCGCCGTGCCGCCAGAGCAGTTCGACGAGTACCGCTCCCGCCTGGAGGCCGAGGGGGTCGCGGTCAGCCCGGTGCTCAACCACGACGACAGCCCGGCAGGCGTCTCGCGCCACGTTCACCCGGGCACCTTCGTGCGGTCGTTCTACTTCCAGGACCCCGACGGTGTCCTCCTGGAGTTCGCCTGCTGGACAAGAGAGTTCACTGACGCGGACGTATCCCACGAACCGAAGACCGCGGCCGACCGCCACGTTCGCGCATCCAACTGACCTGCACCACCGAGAAAGGAACCCGATGCCACGCCTGCCCGAGGTCCATCGCGCCGACGTCACCGACGAGAAGATCATCTATTTCTACGATCACCTCTTCGGAAAGGACAAGGACCCGGCCGTCGACCACGGCACCATCCACGCGACCCCGGGCGACTGGTGGACGGTCTTCGCCCAGTCCCCCGCCGTGTTCGGTCACGCGGTGCGCGGATTCGCCCTGTACCGCAACTCGACCGTCGATCCGCTGCTGCGCGAACTCGGCCAGGGTCGGGCGGGCTACGCACGCGGCAGCCAGTTCGTCTTCTCGCAGCATTGCAAGCAGATGCGATCGCTCGGGATGCCAGAGGAGAAGATCGCTGCCATCCCGGCGTGGCAGGTCAGCGACCTGTTCTCGCCGCTCGAACGAGCGGTACTCGCCTACACCGACGCCCTCGTGCTCGACGGCGGCCGGGTACCGGACGGCGTGTTCGAGGTGCTCACCGAACATCTTCCGCCGGACCAGATCCTCCAGCTGACCTACATCACCGCGATGTACGACATGCACGCGACGATGAGCAAGGCCCTGAAACTCGAATTCGACGATGTCCCCGAACGGGTCACCGAGGTGCAGGTGCCCGAGGGAGTCCGGGTGGCCGACCTGTCCGCTGATCTCGCGGGCGAGTAGCCCTCCTCGACGTTCGTCGGTGCGTAGTCTGACGCCCATGGATTTCGAGTCCGTGTTCACCGGCGTCGCAGTGGCGTTCGAGGTGATCGGCGCGCTCGCGATGATCGTCGGATTCGTCATCGCGGTGGTGCTCGGCGCCCGATCGTTGCTCCGCGACGACGGTGGACGGGTCGCGTTCGGCATCCTCCGGAACACCCTGGGCGCAGCGATCCTTCTCGGGCTCGAGGTCTTGGTGGCCGCCGACCTCATCCGCACCATCACGTCCAAGCCGTCCATCGAGGACGCGTTGATCCTCGGCCTCATCGTGCTGATCCGGACGGTCCTGTCCATGTCGATCCAGATCGAGATCGACGGTGTGGTGCCCTGGCGGCGGGCAATGCTCACCAGCGGAGGACAACTCATCGGCGACGCGGTGGCCCGGGACGCACAGGCCGCACGACGCTCCGGTGGGCTTTCGGCGGATGCCACCCCGGCGACCGGCGAGTGACCGTCTCACGACCCGGGCGTAGATTGCGAAGGTGTCCGTCGCAGCATTGATCGAGACCGTCACCGACCCGGCCCGGGCGAGTGCTGTCGCCGAGGTGGCGGCCGCCACCTTCCCCCTGGCGTGCCCACCACACTCGACGCCGGAGGACATCGCGGGGTTCATCCGGGAGAACCTGCGCCCCGAGCGATTTGCCGCCTACATCCACAGTCCCGACAGCGATGTCCTCACGGCGCGGGACGGCGTCGGAGGTCCGATCGTGGGCTACGCGTTGATCCACCACTGCGCCCCGGCCCACCCGGATGTGGCGGCGGTGATCACCGCGCGGCCGGTCACCGAGATCTCCAAGATGTACGTCGCACCCGACCATCACGCGCACGGGCGCGACACCCCGCCGTCGCACGAGTTGATGCGTGCCGCACTGGATCTGGCGCGGGAGCGAGGGAGCGTACTGGCGTGGCTCGGCGTCAACCAGGAAAACGTTCGCGCACTTCGCTTCTACGCGAAGATGGGGTTCACCCGGGCAGGCGTGAAGACCTTCGACCTGAACGGGTCGATCGAACACGACTTCATCATGGCCCAGCCGTTGAACTGATCGGGCACGCCTGTCAGACAGTTGATTCGGCGAATCGCGACAACGCGAGCAGACGGGAGGTCGCGCGCAGATACTTCTTGCGATACCCCCCTGCGAGCATCTCCTCGGTGAAGATCTCGTCGAGTTTGCTGCCCGACACGGTCACCGGGATGTTGGCGTCGTAGAGACGGTCGGCCAGCACGACAAGACGCAACGCCACCGACTGGTCCTTGGCCGGGTGCACACCGCGGATGCACACCAGCGAGATGCCGGCGACCAGATCCTTGTACTTCGACGGGTGCAGCGTACTCAGGTGGTCACACAGCGAGTCGAAATCGTCGAGCGTGGCATCCGGGGTCGAGGCGGCCACTTCTGCGAGCTCTGCGTCAGTGCGGGGCTCCGGAGCGGGCGGGAGGTCGCGGTGCCGGTAGTCGGGACCGTCCACCCGGATCGTCTCGAAGACCGCCGACAGCTTGCGGATCTCGCGCAGGAAGTCCTGTGCGGCGAATCGACCCTCGCCGAGCTGACCGGGGAGCGTGTTGGAGGTCGCGGCGATCGAGACACCCTTCGCGGTGAGCTCGGTCAGCAATCGCGACACCAGCATCGTGTCGCCCGGGTCGTCGAGTTCGAACTCGTCGATGCACAACACCGTGTGATCGGAGAGGCGCTCGACCGCGTTGACGAAGCCGAGAGCACCAACCACATGGGTCACCTCGACGAAGGTCGCGAACGCCTTCGGTTCCGGCATGGAGTGGTAGATCGAGGCCAGCAGGTGGGTCTTGCCGACACCGAATCCGCCGTCGAGGTAGAGACCGACTCCCTGAGCGGTGGATTTGCGGGAGAAGAGGCCACGCTTGCCGCCCCGGACCTTGCTTGCGCGTGCGACGAAATCCCGTGCCTTCGACACCGCCTGTGCCTGTGACGGCTCGGCGGGATCCGGGATGTACGAGTCGAAGCTGACCGTGTCGAAGGTCGACGGTGGCACCATCTCGTCGATGAGCGCCTCGGGGGCGACCATCGGATTCCGATCGCAGAGTCGTGCCGTCATATGGGGAGGGTAGCCACCTCAGAGATGATGGAGTCATGTTCGGTCTTCAGAAAGCGACCCAGGTCACATCGACGCAGGACGAGGCAACCACGCTGCGGTGGCTCGCCGAGCAGTATCCCTATCCGGATCGGCCCGCGTCTCCACCGTGCCTGCCCCGCCCCTATCTCCGGGTCAACATGGTCAGTTCCATCGACGGTGCGGTCACCCACAACGGCCGCTCCGGCGACCTCGCCGGACCCGGCGACAAGGCGATCTTCCGAGTGCTGCGGGCGCTGGCCGACGTGATCATCGTCGGTGCCCGCACCGCCGTCGTCGAGGGCTATCGTCAGCCGTCGCCCGACGAGGTGTTCACGGCGGTGCGCGCCGAACGCGAGCAGGCCCCGGCACCCGCGCTCGCGCTGGTCTCACGCTCCCTCTCCATCCCGACCGATTACGCACCCCTCACCGGACCCGACACCGTGGTGTTGACCTGCCGTGCCGCGTCCGCGGACCGGCGCGCCGCACTCCGCGACGCCGGTGCCACCGTGATCGACTGCGGCGACGACGACGTCGACATGCAATCGGTCCTCGAGGTGTGCGCCGAGCGGGGCTGGGTCCGCGCGCTCAGCGAGGGCGGCCCGACACTGCTCGGTACGTTCATCGACGACGACGTCCTCGACGAACTCTGCGTCACCACGAGTCCCCATGCGGTGGCAGGCGACGCCGGACGCATCGCGCATCACCCCGCGCAGGCCGCCCTGCATCGGATGCGCCCGGTCACGATCATCACCGACGACGACGGTTTCGTGTTCATCCGCTGGACCCGCGCATCCGCCGAGGAGGCATGAGAGGCATGCCCCGCCGAGATGACTAGGCTCGCGGACATGCGACGAGCACCCCGGCGGCCCGCCGGCATCGGATCCCGGTCCGCCGCGATGCTGTTCGCGGCCGCGGCGATGGCTGCGGTGATGGGCGTGGCGGGATGTGCGATCGGTCCCGACCTGGGTCCTGACGCCGTGACGGGCGGCGGCGGTGGTGGTGACGCCGCTCCGTCGTCGTCGAAGGCGGCCCCCGCGCCACCCGCGCTCGGTGCGCCCAAGACCGACCTGGGATGGAAGGACTGCGCCCGGCCGTCTGCGGCACGGTTCGGTGTCCCGGCGCCTGGTGGGGTCACCGTCGAGTGCGCCGAACTCGACGTCCCCGCCAACCCCGACAATCCGACCGGAGACACGCTGACCGTCGCCTTGACCAGGGCACGGGTGGCCGCCACGCCGAAGGACGCGGCACCGCTAGTGCTGACCTCCGGTTCGGACCTGCCGTCGTCGCGAACACTCCTCCTACTCGCCAGCGGGCCGGGACGAAGCCTGCTGTCCCAGCATCCGGTGGTGGCGATCGACCGTCGGGGCACCCAGACGAGCGGCGATCTCGACTGCATGACGCGCATCGAGCGGTCGGCGATGAGCCGCAACGGACTCCCCGAAGCCGGGGCCTCGGGTCAGTCCGAGCGCATCAGCCGGCTCGCGCGGGCAGCGTCGTCGGCGTCGGACGGCTGCACCGAGACACTGACCCCGCATCAGCTCGACTTCGGCGCGGCCTTCGCCGCCGCGGACATCGAGGCCCTGCGCATCCGGTGGGGCGTCGACCATCTGGGTCTGATCGGTGTCGGCGAGGGGTCCGATGTGGTACTCGCCTACGCCAGCAATTACTCGGGACGTGCCGGGCGCATCATCCTCGACACCCCGACCGCGTTCGGGTCCAACGCGCGTGACCGTGCGGCGGCCCAGGCGACCGGGGTGCAGGCCGCCCTACGGTCGTTCGCACAGAGTTGCGCCGCCGCCGGTTCCTGCCCGCTGGGCGCCGACGGCATGGCGACCATCGGCGACGTCCTCGCCAAGGGCCGGACCGGGGGTCTCGGCGGCCTCTCGGACACCCAAGCCCTGTCGGCGATCACCACCGCACTGGCGCTGGCACCCAACCGCCCGCAGGCGGTGACCGATCTGGCCTCGGCGGTCGCTGACGCCGATCGGGGCGACACCGCGGCGCTGAAGGCGCTCACCGAGCGCGCGGAGGGACTGCGGACCAGCGACGGGCAGCTGGTCTCCCGCTGCAACGACGTCAGTGGTCCGATCGGCCAGAACGAGATCCCGGGGCTGATCGATGCGTGGACCAAGCAGAACCCGCTCACCGGTGCCGACAGCGCGCTCTCGATGCTGCGGTGCAACGGCTGGGCGTCGGCGACGCCGACCAATCCGCCCAATGCGCTACCGATCGATCCACTGGTGCTCGCGGGGGCGAACGATCCCGTCAACGGCGCAGGCGGTGCGGACGCCCTCAAGGCGCTGTTCATCAAGGCAGGCGTCACCCCGACCACCGTCTCGTGGGACGGGCTGGGGTACTCGGTGCTGGCGCGGAGCGGATGCGCCGCCGACACCGTGACGCAGTACCTCGGCGATCAGCCCCTCGGGGAGCCCACCGAACGCGGCTGCCCGACCTGACCGACCTGCAGGGGCGCAGTGCGAAGGGCACAGGCTGTGCGGATGTGGGCGCGCCGACGTAGTACGGTTCGCGGGTGGCGATTCTCGACAGGTACCTCCACCCGCAGATGAGTGCGCAGCGAATCATCCCGCTGGTGTTGTGGCCGATCACCATCATGATGATCTTCCACCGCTCGGTGATCCTCGGCGTCAACGGCGACCGCACCGACGACTTCAAGCCCGTCTATCAGGCGGCCCTGCAGTTCCTGAATCGCCAACCGGTCTACGGCGAGAACCTCAACACCGTCGATCCCCACTACCTGTACCCGCCCTCGGGAACCCTGCTGATGGCCCCGATGGCGATCATCGATCCCGAGCGTGCGCGCTGGCTGTTCATCGCGATCAGCGTTCTTGCGCTCATCGCCAGCGCGTACCTGCTCGCCAAACTCTTCGGCCATTCCGCGCGGTCGTGGGTGGTGCCGGTGGTCCTGTTCTTCTTTTTCAGTACCGAGACCGTCGCGCACACACTCATCTTCACGAACTTCAACTCCTTCGTCCTGCTGGGGATGCTCGCCTTCATGTTGCTGATGATGCGGCGCCGAGATCTCTGGGCCGGGGTCCCGATCGCACTCACGATCGCGGTGAAACCCGTGTTGTTGCCGCTGCTGCTGCTGCCGCTGCTGAATCGGCAGTGGCGGGTTCTGATCACGGCAATCGGGATTCCGGTGATCCTGACCGTGGTGGCCTGGCCACTCGTCGTCGATCCGAAGGAATTCATCAGTCGGACGTTGCCGTACCTCAACGAGGCCCGGGATTACTACAACAGCTCGATCGCGGGCAACGGCGCCTACTTCGGGGTCGCGGACTGGCTGATCATCCTGCTGCGCGTCGCGTTCTTGGCGATGGCGGTGTTCGCCCTCTGGTTCCTGTATCGCTACTACCGTCGCACCGACGAGCTGCTGTGGCTCACCACGTCGTCCGGGGTGCTGCTGGTGACCACCTTCCTGGTGGGCGCATTGGGCCAGGGCTACTACTCGATGCTCCTGTTCCCGCTGCTGATGACCGTCTTCCTCGCCGGTTCGACGATGCGCAACTGGCCCGCATGGCTGGGCGTGTACGGCTGCATGAGTTTCGACTCGTTCTACTCGGTGCGATGGGAGGCCTTCGGCCGACAGCTGGAGTTCAACAAGGTCACCTGGGGCTGGTCGCTGCTGATGATCGCGGTCTTCTGCTCACTGCTGTTCCGATACCTCGACATGCGTCGCGACGGCGTCACGTCGCTCGACGACGCCGCCGACGTCGGTGAGCCGTCGCCGGCCGAGCAGTCCGGTGACGGTGGCGAGGGTCGCGGCGCAGTGGCTACCGTGGAGAAATGACCTCGAACCCTCCTGCCGACCCCGATGCCGCCGAGATCACCGACGAGCAGTGGCGCGAACGGCTGACCCCAGCGGAGTATCGCGTCCTGCGGCAGGCAGGCACCGAGGCACCGTTCACCGGCGAGTACACCGACACCACGACACTCGGCGTGTACCGCTGCCGCGCGTGCGAGGCCGAACTGTTCCGCAGTGAGCAGAAGTTCGAGTCGCACTGCGGATGGCCGTCGTTCTTCTCCCCGCTGGCCGGGGACGCCGTCATCGAACGCTTCGACAGCTCGCTCGGTATGCGCCGAGTCGAGGTGCTGTGCGCCAACTGCGGCAGCCACCTGGGGCACGTCTTCGAAGGCGAGGGCTACGACACCCCGACCGATCTCCGGTACTGCATCAACTCGATCAGCCTCACGCTCGAGCCTGCCGAGGACTGAGAGGGGCGTCGATGCGCCCTCGCTCCATTCGTCGGCTACTCAACCGGCAACCGCCGATCGAGTAGCCGACGAGCCGCAGCGAGACCGGCGTGTCGACATCACACAGCGTCAGGGCAATGCATCGATCAGCGCGGCGGGTTCGACCCGCGGGCCGGTGAAGAACGGCGTCTCCTCGCGTACGTGCAGGCGTGCCTCGGTGGCGCGCAGATCGCGCATCAGGTCGACGATCCGGTGCAACTCCGGCGCCTCGAAGGCGAGCAGCCACTCGTAGTCGCCGAGCGCGAACGACGACACGGTGTTGGCTCGGACATCTTTGTAGGCGCGTGCGGCCATGCCGTGGTCGGCGAGCATCTTGCGGCGTTCCGCGTCGGGCAGCAGGTACCACTCGTAGGACCGGACAAACGGATAGACGCAGATGTAGTTGCCGGGCTCCTCGCCGGCCAGGAATGCCGGGATGTGACTCTTGTTGAACTCGGCCGGACGGTGCAGTGCGACGTTGCTCCACACTGCATCGCACGCCTTTCCGAGGATCGTCTCCCGACGGAATCGCGCATACGCCGCCTGTAGCTGCTCGATCTCCTCGGCGTGCCACCAGATCATGAAATCGGCATCGGCGCGCAGGCCCGAGACGTCGTACACACCGCGGACCACCACCCCGGAGTCCTCCAGCGACTTGACGAAGTCTGTGGCGTCGGCCTTCGCCTGATCGCGGTCGGTCCCGAGCTCGCCGGGGCGGACCGCGAACACCGAGAACATCAGATAACGAACGGTGGCATTGAGTTCTGCATAGTCCAAGCGGCTCATGGGTTCATGGTGCCACCGGACGAAACCATCCGGACAGCCAGGTCGAGCGAGTCGAGGTCGGCTCGATCAGGTGAGATCCGCGAGCAGGTCGGTCACCGCGCGCCCGGCCTGGCCGATGCATGCCGGTACGCCGACCCCGGCGTACGCGGAACCCGCGAAAGCCAGGCGGGCGGGGCGTGACCGCAAGACGTCGGCCATGGCCGCCAGGTGTCCCGGGCGATAGACCGGCAAGCCGTTCGTCCATCGCTGCACGAACACGTCCGTCACTCGTGCCGACGGCGGCGGGACTGCCGCCGCCCGACAGACGTCATCGAGATCCTCCATAGCCTCGTCGCGAATCCGTGTGTCGACTCCCTCTTCGATGCAGTCGTCGGGCACCGGGGCGCCGAACCTGCCGAAGGACGCCCGCACCGACACCGGGCGGTCATCGCCCGACAGATGCGGCCACTTCTGCGAGCTGAAGGTGAAGGCCTTGGCGCGCAGGCTGTCTCCGGTGGCCACGAGCACCCCGGAATGGTCTGGCAGTGGCGTGCCCGGCGCGAGCGCGATGGACACCACCACCGATGAGGCGCGCTGAACGGCGATCAGCGGAGCGGCGAGGTCCGGCAGCGAACGGCGCAAGATGTGGCCGGCCAACCAGGCCGGAATCGCCAGCACCACCCCGTCGTAGTCGGCGACCCGGTCACCGAGATCGAGGGTCCAGCCATCCGACCGCGGCGTCACTCCCGTGACGAACGAGCAGAACTGCGGTTCGATCCCCGCGGCGTCCGCCAGGGTGTCGAGGAGCACGGAGTACCCGCCGACCAGCGTCCCGAACACCGGGCCGGATCCCGTCGCCGTGGAGGTCAGATCCGCCACCGCCGCCGACAGGCTCGGGGCGCCGGCATCGAGCCGGGCCGCGAGGGCCGGGATCGACTCGCGCACACCGATGTCGCCCGCCAGGCTCGAGTAGACGCCACCCAGCATGGGATCGACGCTGCGCGCGACCACCGACGGTCCGAAGCGGTCCTCCACCAGCTCCCCCACCGTCGGCGCGCTGTCCGGATGCCAGTCGAGAGGTCGCCCCGGTTCGGCTCGGATTCGATCCAGGTCGTCCGAATCGACCAGTCCCGCAACAGATTCCGCATCGACGGGGATGCCCATCAGGGCCGGTGTGGGCATCGGGTGCAGCCGCCCCCGGGCCCAGACCGCGGGCCGACGCGGGGTCGGCGAGACCACCCGATCGGACAGTCCGAGTTCCGTGATCAGCGCCAGCGCCTCCGGCCGGCGCACGATGAACGCCTCGGCCCCCACGTCGACGGGTTGACCACCGACCTCCAGGGTCCGCAGGTCGCCGCCCAGTCGTTCACCCGCTTGGAAGAGGTCGATCTGCGCGTCGTGGCCCAGTGCTCGGCGCAGCCGGTATGCGGCCGTCAGTCCGGAGATACCGCCGCCGACGACCGCGACCCGCGTCATCAGACCGCGTGGATCAGCTCGACCGCCCGGGTGAGCACGTCGGGGTCGGTGTCGGGCAGCACGCCGTGGCCGAGGTTGACGATGTGCCCGGTCGCACCCGCGCGAACCGCCCGCTCGCCGTCGGCGATCACCCGCCGGACCTCACGCTCGACGACGTCGGATCCGGCGAACAGCAGCGTCGGGTCGAGGTTGCCCTGGACGGCCTTTCCGGGTCCGACCCGGCGCACCGCCTCGTCGAGAGGGACGCGCCAGTCGACCCCGATCACGTCGGCGCCCGCGTCGGCCATCGCGGCCAGCAGTTCGCCGGTTCCGACGCCGAAGTGGATGCGGGGCACGCCGTAGTCGGCGACCTCGGCGAAGACACGCGCACTGTGCGGCGCCACATAGGTCTGGTAGTCGGCGAGCGACAACATGCCCGCCCAGGAGTCGAACAACTGAACGGCATCGACACCCGCGTCGAGCTGGACGCGCAGGAAGGCGATGGTGATGTCGGCGAGCCGGCCCATCAGGGCGTGCCACGTGTCGGGTTCACCGTGCATCAGGGACTTGGTCCGCGCGTAGTTCCGGCTCGGGCCACCCTCGATCAGGTACGACGCCAGGGTGAACGGCGCGCCCGCGAACCCGATCAGCGCCGCGGCCTCGGGCAGTTCGTCGAGAAGGAGCTCGATCGCACCGGCGATCGCCCCGACGGATTCGGGCTCCAGCCTGGGCAGGGCCGCGACGTCGGCGGCCGTCCGGATCGGCTGCGCGATCACCGGCCCGGTGCCTGCCACGATGTCGAGGTCGATGCCGGCCGCCTTCAACGGCACCACGATGTCGGAGAACAGGATCGCGGCATCCACGTCATGCCTGCGCACGGGCTGCATGGTGATCTCGCAGACCAGTTCCGGATCGAAACACGACTCGAGCATCCCGTGGTCGGCCCGGATGGCGCGGTATTCCGGCAGGGATCGCCCGGCCTGGCGCATGAACCACACGGGTCGACGGCTGGGTGTGCCACCGGTGGCGGCGGCGACCAGCGGACGATGGTGTGCACGACGGGCCTGGGATCGCGTTGTCTCGGACATCACTGCCTACTCTGCCATGTGTCGGCGCGCCTCCGACGGCGGTGGGGTGGCCCGCCCTACCGTCGAACGGTGACCTCTTCTGGAGCTCCGACGGAGCCTGCTGACTTCCGCACCGCGGTCGAGTCATTGCACGCCGCGCGGATCCGGCCGGAAATCGAGGTCGGTCCGATCCGCCCACCGCAACGGTTGGCCCCCTACAGCTACGCGGTGGGCGCCGAGGTCCGGCCCGGTACCGACGATGCCGACGAGATCCCGGTCGACTCGACCGGCAGTTCCTTCGGCCGCCTGATCCTCCTCTACGACCCGGCAGGCCAAGACGCCTGGAACGGGACGATGCGCCTGGTCGCCTACATCCAGGCCGAGGTGGAGGCCGCGCTCGCGATGGACCCGCTCCTGCCGGAGGTGGCCTGGAGCTGGCTGTCCGATGCCCTGGGCGTGCCACCCGGCGAGACCGCCACCACCGAGGCGTCGTCGCCGGAGCGCGACGTCGAGGTGACCGCACTCGGCGGCACCGTCACCTCGACGACGTCGGTACGCTACGGCGACATCGCCGGGCCACCCCGGGCTCACCAGCTCGAACTGCGCGCCTCGTGGACCGCGACCGGCCTCGACCTCGGTGCTCACCTCGAGTCGTTCTGCGATGTCCTGTCAGCGGCGGCCGGGCTGCCACCGGCAGGCGTCACCGAGCTGGGTTCGGTCTGAGCCGCCACGGATTCGGCCATGACCACCGGTGACGATCAGCCCGCGGGCCCACCACCGGGTGAGCCCGACGACGCGCAACCAGGCGAACCGGCCGGACCTCCCACCACTCCGCTCCTCCATCCCGCCGACGGAGTTCCCGCGGTGCTCACCACGCCGTCGGAGTTCGCCGAGGCCGCCGCGCTGATCACGGCGGCCGACGGGCCGATCGCAGTCGACACCGAACGGGCATCGGGCTACCGCTACTCCCAGCGGGCGTATCTGGTGCAGATCAGACGGCTCGGCGCCGGATCGTTTCTGCTCGACCCGATCGAACACCCGGACGCGCTCGCACCCGTGATCGCCGCCCTCGACGGGCCGGAGTGGGTTCTGCACGCCGCCGATCAGGATCTGCCGTGTCTGCGCGAACTCGGCTTCGTCTGCCGGGATCTCTACGACACCGAGCTGGCCGGGCGTCTGCTCGGCCTGGCCAAGGTGAATCTCGCGGCCATGGTCGCCGAGTTCCTCGGTCTCGGCCTGGTCAAGGGTCACGGCGCCGCCGACTGGTCACGACGCCCACTCCCCGACGACTGGCTCAACTACGCCGCCCTCGACGTCGAGGTGCTGGTGGAATTGCGCCACGCGATGGACGCCGCGCTCGTCGAGGCGGGGAAGTCGGACTGGGCCCGCGAGGAGTTCCGTGCCGTTCTCGAGCGTCCGGCGCCGCCACCGCGGACCGACCGGTGGCGCAAGACCTCCAACATCCACACCATCAAGAACACCAGGACCCTGGCCGCGGTCCGGGAATTGTGGACCGCCCGCGAAGAACTCGCGCAGCGCCGAGATGTCGCCCCCGGGCGAATCCTGCCGGACTCGGCGATCGTCACCGCGGCCAACGCCGACCCGACCACGCAGGCCGAGCTCGTCCGGCTGCCGGTGTTCGGTGGACCCCGGCAGCGCCGGTATGCGCGCATCTGGCTTACGGCGCTACAGCGGGCCCGCGAACTGCCGGACAACGAGCTGCCGTCGCGCAAGTCACCATCGATCGGTCTCCCACCGGTGAACCGATGGGATCAGCGCAATCCGGAGGCGGCCGCCCGTGCGGCGAAGGTCCGACCTCTGGTCCGCGACATCGCCGAGGCGCACGATCTCCCGGTCGAGAACCTGCTCGCACCCGACACGGTTCGCCAATTGTGTTGGGATGGTGTCGATCTACCCGCAAGCGCAGAGTCCGTCGACCATCGGCTCGCCGAGCTCGGCGCCCGCCAGTGGCAGCGCGACCTGTGCGCGGCGGCCATCGCCGAAGCGCTCGACGACGTCACAGCCGACCCGCCGGACTGACTCGGGCCGGAGGGCTCAGGCGTCGGGGTCGACGCCCCGGCTCGACGGTTCGACGTTCGTGCTCTGCGTCCGGTCACCGAGGTCGGACGTGTCGTCGATGCCCGGCACGGCCTGCATACCGGCCACCGTCGCCGTGATGGTGCGCGCGAGGTCCTGTGCGGTGAGACCGAATTCGGCGAGCAACTCCCCGCGCGACGCGTGCGTGACGAATTCCTGCGGTATCCCCCGGTGTTGCACCGGAACCGCGACGTCGGCCACCGAGAGAGCGTCACTGACCGCCGACCCGACACCACCGCGGACACCGCTGTCCTCCAGCGTCACGACCAGGCGATGCCGCGCTGCGAGAGCCGGGATCGACCCGGCCACCGGCAGCACCCATCGCGGGTCGACAACTGTCGTCTCGATGCCCTGCCGACCCAAACGCTGCGCCGCGTCGACCGCGAGCCCGCAGAACGCACCGACCGCGACGATGAGCACATCGCCGGACGCGTCACCCACACCGGGGGCGGCCCGGTACAGCACGTCGACACCGTCGTCGAGACGCTCGACAGCCCGGATGTCTTCCGGCACAGCACCCTTCGAGAACCGCACCGCGGTGGGCCCGTCCGTGACAGCCAGCGCCTCGTCGAACTCCTCGCGCAGACGCACGGCGTCACGCGGAGCAGCCACACGCAGCCCGGGGACCAGCGACATCAGCGACAGATCCCACATGCCGTGGTGGCTGGGACCGTCGGGGCCGGTGACCCCCGACCTGTCGAGCACCACTGTGACCGGCAGCCGCAGCAGCGCCACATCCATCAGCAACTGATCGAACGCCCTGTTGAGGAACGTGGAGTAGATCGCGACCACCGGGTGCAACCCGCCGAGTGCCAACCCGGCAGCCGAGGTCATCGCGTGTTGCTCGGCGATCCCGACGTCGAACATGCGGTCCGGGAACTTCTCACCGAACGGCGTCAATCCGGTTGGCCCGGGCATGGCTGCCGTGATGGCGACGACGTCGTCGCGGCGTGCCCCAGCCTCCACCAGGGCGGCAGAGAACACCGATGTCCAGTCGTGCGGCGAGACGCTGGTGGCGCGACCGGTCCGCGGATCGATGATGCCGGTCGAGTGCATCTGGTCGGCCTCGTGGTTCTCTGCGGGCGCATAGCCCATCCCCTTACGGGTGACGGTGTGCACGATCACCGGACCGCCGAAGGCCTTCGCGTGACCCAATGCCGACTCGAGTGCCCCGATGTCGTGCCCGTCGACCGGGCCGACGTACTTCAGTCCCAGGTCGGTGAACATCGCCTGCGGCGCGATCAGATCCTTCAGCCCGCTCTTCATGCCGTGCAGGACGGCATAGGCAGGCGGCCCGACGACGGGCAGCTGCTTGACCACCTTGCGACTCTCGTCCAGAAAACGCTCGTAACCCGGCTGCAGGCGAAGCCCCGAGAGGTGCCGCGCCAGCCCGCCGATCGTCGGCGCGTAGGAGCGTCCGTTGTCGTTGACCACGATGACGAGCGGCCGGTCACCACCGGCGATGTTGTTCAGGGCCTCCCAGCACATACCGCCGGTGAGCGCCCCGTCGCCGACCACCGCGACCACCGTGCGCGTGTCCTGCCCGGTGAGTTCGAAGGCCTTCGAGAGCCCGTCTGCGTAGGACAGAGCGGCCGATGCATGCGAGGACTCCACCCAGTCGTGTTCGCTCTCGCCCCGGTCCTGGTAGCCGGTCAGGCCGTCCTTCTGCCGCAGCGTGTCGAAACCCTCCGTGCGGCCGGTGACGATCTTGTGGACATAACTCTGATGACCGGTGTCGAAGACGATCGGATCGGTGGGCGAGTCGAAGACGCGGTGCAATGCGAGCGTCAGCTCCACGACTCCGAGATTCGGACCGAGGTGGCCGCCGGTGGCCGAGACCTTCTCGATGAGGAACTCCCTGACCTCCCCGGCGAGGGCGATCATCTCCTCCGACGACAGCGCCCGCAGGTCGGCCGGCGAACCGATCGTGTCCAGCACGCCCATCGAATCCTCCATCACAATTCCACGGTCCGGCTCGTGAGCGCACCGGGGATGTCGGCGCGATCGGCATACCGGGCCCATATGGCACACACGGTCATGTTCTCCACAGTCTACGGACCCGACCATCGGCTCCTCGCCCCGCAAGGCGGCGCCCCGACGACGACTCCGTCACACCCCGCTGTCACACCCCGCTGTCACACCCCGCGATGCGCAGGCACCAGACAGGCGATGGCCTCCACGTGATGTGTCAGCGGAAAAGCATCGAACGAGCGAATCGCCCGGGGCCGATATCCGTGTTCGGCGAAGAGCGCCAGATCGCGGGCGAAGCGCCCCACATCGCAGCCCACGTGAACGATCACGGCCGGATCGGCATCGGCGACGACGTCGATGACCGCTGCCCCGGCACCGGTGCGCGGCGGATCCAGGACCACCACGTCCGGCGCAGGCAGACCGGCCGCGACGCCGGCCACCTCGCCGCGGTGCAGGACCACGCGGTCGTCGTCGGCGAATGTCTGCTCGGCGGCCGCCAGGGCGGCCGGATCGGACTCGACCACATGCACGGCACCGAGGGCGTCGAGCACATCGATCCGCGCGTCGAGCATCGCCGCCGCGAAGACACCGGCACCGCCGTAGAGATCCCACGCGACGAGCGGTTCGGGCCGGGCGGGGAGTTCCGCGTCGGCGAGCAGGTCGATCACGGTCTGCGCATACGCCGACGGCGCCGCCCGGTGGGCCTGCCAGAATGCAGCGACCGGGATCTGCCAGATCCGGTCTCCGACGCGGTGGGCGGCGACCGGTTCACCGTCGACCACCCGGTGGGCACGGGGAGCCTCGCGGCCCCGACGTGCCGATTGCGTGCGCCCTCGTGCACCCCGACGACTCCCGCGGGCGCGCACTCGCGGTGGAGCGATCTCGGTGATGTGGCGCCTGCCTGCCATGTCGGCGACCACGGCGACATCGGCGCCCGGAGTGAAGGTGTACCCGTCGAGTCCGTCGACCATCCCGGATTCCGGTGCGACACAAGGATGGTCGGTGACGATCGACGAACCGTGGAACGCATGCATACCGGCGCGCCCGTCGGCGTCGACACCGAGTCGGGTGCGGACTCGCCAGTGGGTGCCGTCGTCCCCGAGTGAGACGACCTCACCCGCGCCGACGCCGTCGAGATCGGCCACCGAGAACCCGCCGATCCGGTCGAGCGCGTCGAGGATGACCTGTCCTTTCAGATCCCGGGCGTGCGCGAGGTCGACGAAACCGAGGTCGCAACAACCGGCTCCGTGGTGGGCGGCATCGCACAGCTGATCGATCCGGTGCATCGACGGTTCCAGGACCTCGACCACCTCGCCGCGCAGGAAACTCTCCCGCCGATCGTCGGTGATCCGCACGCGGACCTCCTCGCCGGGGATGGCGCCACGAACGAACACGACGCGCCCGTCCACGCGGCCGACGGACTCACCGCCGTTGGCCGGGCGGTCGGGCCGCACGATCAGTTCGGCACCCGCACCGTCTGCGCCGCCGATGGATTCGTTCACGGTTGATCCGAGTCGCCACCGAGGGCACGGCGGGTATCACCGGGAGCCGAATATGCGAGATCGCGATTCTTCAGGCGATCCGACGACGTCAGCTGCCACGGGACGGAGGTCACCATCACCCCGGGCTCGAAGAGCAGACGTCCCTTGAGACGCAGGGCCGATTGATTGTGGAGGATCTGCTCCCACCAGTGCCCCACCACGTACTCGGGGATGAACACGGTGATGACGTCCCGGGGTGACTCGCGCCGGACCCGACGGACGTATTCGATGACCGGACGAGTGATCTCACGATATGGCGAGGCGATCACCTTGAGCGGCACGGTGATGTTGCTCGCCTCCCACTGCGACACCAGCTTGCGGGTGTCGCGGTCGTCGACGTTCACCGTGATCGCCTCGAGGGCGTCGGGCCGGGTGGCGCGGGCGTAGAGAACCGCGCGTTTCGTGGCCAGGTGCAGCGTCGACACCAAGACGATCGAGTGTGTCCGGCTGGGCAGCACCGGTTCGTCTTCCTCGAGTTCGAGTTCGTGTTGCACGGTCGCATAGTGCCGGTGGATGAGCTTCATGATCACGAAGAGGGCCACCATCGCCAGGATCGCGATCCACGCGCCGGCACGGAATTTCGTGATCAGCACCACCACCAGGACGGTGGCCGTCATCACCAGGCCGATCGAGTTGATCACCCGCGACTGCATCATCCGCCGCCGGGCCCGCGGGTCGGTCTCGGTGCGTAGATGCCGCGTCCAATGCCGCACCATGCCGGTCTGGCTGAGGGTGAACGACACGAACACGCCGACGATGTAGAGCTGGATCAGCGAGGTGACCTGAGCCCCGAAGGCCACCACGAAGATGATGGCCGCCAGGGCCAGGAACAGGATTCCGTTGCTGAACGCGAGGCGATCTCCGCGGGTGTGCAGCTGCCGCGGCAGGAAGCGATCCTGGGCGAGCACCGAGCCGAGCACCGGGAACCCGTTGAACGCGGTGTTCGCGGCCAGCAACAGGATGAGGGCGGTCGCCGTCGCGACGAAGTAGAAACCGGGCGTGAACGAATGGAAGACCGCGTGGGCGAGCTGGGCGATCATCGCCTTCTGCTGGTATCCCGGGGGTGCGCCGACCAGGTCGGTGGCCGGGTTCATCACATACTTCGCGCCGATGCGCTGGGCGAGCAGGACGATACCGAGCAGCAAGGTGATGGAGAACGCACCGAGCAGGAACAGCGTCGTCGCCGCGTTGCGGGACTTCGGCTTACGGAAGGCAGGCACTCCGTTGCTGATGGCCTCCACACCGGTGAGCGCGGCACAGCCCGACGAGAACGCCCGCGCGATCAGGAAGACGAAGGCGATCCCGGCAAGGTGATCTTGCTCGGCCCTGATGCCGAAATCCGCGGCCTCCGACCGGACCGGCTCGTCGAGGATGTACAGCTCGACGAATCCCCAGATGAGCATGGCGAGAACACCGACGATGAACGCATACGTCGGGATGGCGAGCACCGAGCCCGACTCCTTGATACCGCGCAGGTTCACGGCGGCCATCAGGACGATCGCCGCGACGCAGAACCACACCCGGTGCTGGGACACGAACGGGATCGCCGAGCCGATGTTCTCCGCTGCCGACGAGATCGACACCGCAACCGTGAGGACGTAGTCGACCAGCAGCGCACTGCCCACCGTCAGACCCGCATTGGGGCCGAGGTTGACGGTGGCCACCTCGTAGTCGCCGCCGCCGGATGGATACGCGTGGACGTTCTGCCGGTAGCTGGCCACGACGACCACCATCACCACGGCGACGGCCAGGGCCACCCACGGGGTGAAGGCCAGCGCGCTCAGACCCGCGACGGACAGGACGAGGAAGATCTCCTGCGGCGCGTAGGCCACCGACGACATCGCGTCGGAGGCGAACACGGGAAGCGCGATGCGCTTGGGCAACAGGGTGTGACCCAGTTTGTCGCTACGGAACGGGCGGCCGAGCAGCAGACGTTTTGTCGCCACGGACACCTTGGACACGGTGGACACCAGGCAACACTAGAGCGTGTAGTAGACAAAGGCCACAAGGGGCCGGAGGTCCGGCGCGCGAGGGCACCCCGTGCGGGTAGGTTCGATGCGTCCAGCGCGTACCGCGCGGGGCACCGACTCGGGCACAAGCGCCGTGGAGAGGATGAACGTGCAGGTAGTCATCATGGGGTGCGGGCGCGTCGGGTCGTCGCTGGCGATGGCGATGCAGAAGCGCGGCCACACCGTGGCGGTCATCGATCGCGACCATTCGGCCTTCGTCCGGCTGGGCCCCGATTTTCGCGGCACCACCGTGATCGGCGTCGGATTCGACCGGGATGTCCTGACACGGGCCGGGATCGAGACCGCCGACGCGTTTGCCGCGGTCTCCTCGGGCGACAACTCCAACATCATCGCGGCACGTGTCGCCCGCGAGACATTCGGCGTGGAACGGGTCGTGGCGCGCATCTACGACGCCAAGCGCGCCGAGGTCTACGAACGACTGGGCATCCCGACCGTGGCGACCGTGCCGTGGACGACCGAACGCTTCGTCTCGGCTCTCGGGGAGACCTCGACGACCACTGCGTGGCGAGATCCGTCGGGAACCCTGGCCATCGCCCAACTCGACATCGACGAGACATGGATCGGCGTGACCGTCGGGAAGTTCCAGGAGGAGACCGGCGCCCGGATCGCGTTCCTCACCCGGCTCGGCCGCCCGATACTCCCGGACATGAAAACCGTTCTCCAACAAGAAGATGTCATCTACGCCGCCACACTGATCGACAATCTCGTCAATGCCCGTGCAACCGCACGCGCTCCGTACACCACGTCTGACTGAGGGTGAGAGAGAACACACGATGAAGGTCGCCATCGCCGGTGCCGGCGCAGTCGGGCGCTCGATCGCCCGTGAGCTCCTGCTCAATTCCCACGAGGTCACCCTCTTCGAGCGCAACCCGTCCCACATCGATCGTGAGTCGGTGCGGGAGGCGACGTGGGTGCAGGCCGACGCCTGCGAGCTGAGCAATCTCGAGCAGGCGTCACTGCAGACGTTCGACGTGATGGTCGCGGCGACCGGTGACGACAAGGCCAATCTCGTCGTGAGCCTGCTCGCGAAAACCGAATTCGCGGTCAACCGGGTGGTGGCGCGGGTCAACGATCCGCGCAACGAATGGCTCTTCGACGACGACTGGGGCGTCGACGTCGCGGTCTCGACGCCACGCATCCTCGCATCCCTGGTCGAAGAGGCGGTCTCGGTCGGCGATCTGGTCCGCCTGATGACGTTCCGTCAGGGGCAGGCCAACCTCGTCGAGCTCACCCTGCCGCCGAACACACCGTTGGCCGGCAAGCCGGTACGGAAGCTCGAGCTCCCCCGGGATGTGGCACTCGTCACCATCCTGCGGGGCGGCCGGGTGATCGTGCCGCAGAGCGACGACGCCATCGAGGGCGGCGACGAGCTGGTGTTCATCGCACCCGCCGAAGCCGAGCCCGCACTGCACGAGGCGATGCAGATCCATTGAGGCAGATGCCCCTGAGGCAGACCCACTGAACCGCCGAACCGCGATCGTCGTGGGCAGGACGTCAGGAGCGCCGCGGGTCAGCGCAGTGGGTTGTCGCTGATCCCTGCACCATCCCGATCGCCTCCGGCGGCATCGTCGGGGATCTCCATCCGATCCTCTTCCCTCGTCGCGCGCCGGACCAGCAGAACGGTTGCCAGCACTGCGAGCGCGGTCAACGGCCAGCCCATGGAGATGCGCGCGACGGCGAGCCATCCGGTGCTGCCGTGGTCATAGAGTTCGGACTGGGTCAGGTATCGGGCGAGGAACACCAGCGCCCAGAACGCGGTGGCGATGTCGTAGGCGAGCAGGGTCTTTCGATGCTTGCGCCACGCCATGCCCTCGCCGCTGATGAGGTTCCATGCGACGCCGACCAACGGCCATCGGACCACGATCGACGCCACGAAGACCACGGCGTACGCGAGGGTCGTCCAGATGCCGAAAAGGAAGTAGCCCTTGGCATCTCCGACCCGATGCGCGATGAAGACGCAGATCGCGACACCGATCAGACCCGAGATGGCCGGGTTGAGGGGCTCGCGGCGCACGAGACGCACGCAGAAGATCGCGACGGCGACGGCCAGGGCTGCGATCATCGCGGCCGTGAGACCCCACACCGCATTGACGGGGACGAACACCACGATCGGCACCGTCGAGTAGATCAGGCCGGAGACCCCGCCCATCTGCTCGAGAATCGTCGGCGCGGGTGTTGGGTCATCGTCGGTGGATTCGTCGACACCGTCCGGTCGGCGGTGGGCGCCGACTGCGTCATCGGCAGGGCCACCGGCCGACGGATCATTCGTCGTCTGAGCCATAGAGTTCGTAGTACGGGTTGTAGATCACCTTGGTGCCGTCGTGCTCGGCCAGCCGACCCCGTACGGTCAGCTTCCGGCCGGGTTCGATCCCGGGGATCCGGTTCCGACCGAGCCATTTGAGTACGACGGTGTCGGAACCATCGAAGAACTCCGCCTTCACCCCTACCTTCGCGGACCGCGAACAGGTCTCCACCGCGCGCAGCTCACCGTGCATCGTGACCTCATCGCCACGACAACACTCCGCGGCGCGTTGCGCACCCGTGGCACGCGACTCCTCCGCGATCTGTACGGCGTCGGCATCTCCGAGATCTTCGGTCAACCGGCGCGTCAACCGTTTGAGATAACCGGTGGTAGCCATCACACCCTCCTGGGTGACTTGTTGCGAGGCGAAGTGGGCCGGGCTGAAAGCCCTGCTCGCACCCGCCAGCGTAATCCTCTTCTTGCTCCCTGTTCAACGTCGGGCATGATCATGACATGCCCGGTACAGCAGGGTCGGATCGGAGGGTGCCGACAACGATCGTGGCCATGCCCGGTACGGGCTCCGATGCCGACTACGTGCACCGCGCCTTCGGGCCCGCCGCCGATGAGATCGGTCTCACACTGATCGCGCTCGAACCGTCGGAGAACCTGGTCGAGGGGCATCTCAGGCGTCTCGACGAGATCGCGGGGAGCGCCGGTCCGCTCATCGTCGGCGGTGTGTCCATCGGTGCCGCCATCGCGCTCTCCTGGGCGCTGCGCAGCCCGTGCGCCGGGGTGTGGGCGGCTCTGCCCGCCTGGACCGGCGACCCGGACGCCGCACCTGCGGCATGGAGCGCCCGCGCGACGGCGGGCGCGCTCGTCGCCGACGGCCTCGAACCGACCATCGTCGCGATGGCCGCATCGAGTCCCGAGTGGCTGGCGGCCGAATTGAGTCGCTCCTGGCGGGCGCTGCATCCCGGCCTCACCGATCAGCTCACCGAGGCCGCCGGGTACCACTCCCCCGACCTCGCGCAGATCGCCACTCTGACCGCCCCGTTGGCGATCACGGCTGCCGTCGACGACCCGGTCCACCCCGGTGAGGTCGGCCGGGAATGGGCGGCGGCGGCGCCGAGGTCCGCGTTGACAGAGGTAACCCTCGAGGACTGGGGAAACAACCCTGCCGTTCTCGGATTCGGTTGCGCGCGAGGGTGGCTCGGTATCCGCTGACCTGGACTGTCGACAGGTTCAGCTGCGCCTGTTACGCCGGAAGCGTTGCATCGCCGACCCCGACGAGCGCGGCATCGGCTCGTCGTCCGCCACCTCGGGCTCTTCGATCGGCGCGGGTTCGTCTGTCGTGGGCGCCGGGACGGCATCGTCTCTGATCACCGTCGCCGAGGCGACCTGCTCCAACGCGCCACCGGGCACCGACGCGTCGGCGGTCCCCGCCGGTGCACCCGCGTCATCGACCGGCGTCTGGTCGTCGAGCATCTGTTGCTGCGCAGCGGCGACCTGTTCGGCGAGGACCGGGGGCAACACGATGGGCAGCGCGTCCCTCGGCGGATGCGGGTCGTCACCGCGACGCACCACGGACTCGGCCAGGACGGCGCGGGCGAGTCTGCCGAGCTCGTCTGCGGTCTCGTCGGGCCCGCTGGCGATGCAGCGCACCATCCATCGCGGGCCGTCCACGCCGACGAAACGATGTGCGGCACCGGGAACGGTTGCGATGATCTCGCGTCCCCAGTGGCCGTCTTCGATCGCCACCTGCGCGCCTTCGTCACGCAGCGAGGCGGCAAGCTCGGTCACGACCTCTCGCCAGAGGCCCGGGGACTTCGGTGCAGCGAAAGCGCTGACGCTGATCCGCCCGTGCGGGGTCACCAGGTAGACGGCCTCGGGCTCGTGCTCGGCGGACATCTCCACCGTGACCTGACCACCTTCGACCACCGGGACCAGCACCGAACCCAGGTCGAGATGCGAGTTCTCGAGCTCCTCGGCGGGGGTGTCGAGGGCCTCGATGTCGTACGGACCCTCTGCCGAGCCGATCCTCAACTCGCCCTGCTCATCTCGTGCCATGTCGTCTACTCCTAGGGAAGTGTTCGCTCGTCGGGATGGACCGTCGGTCGGGTCACGGACCCGAATCCCCGTCGATCTCCGGAACGGCCTCTGCCAGCACCGCATGGCCACCACTGGAGCCATACCCCCCGGAACCGCGACTCGTGTCGTCGAGCTCGTCGACCTCGACCAGCTCCGGCAGTTCGACGCGCTGGACGAGCAGTTGGGCGATCCGGTCCCCGCGTGCGATCGAGATCGATTCGTCGGGGTCGAGATTGATGACACACACCTTGATCTCTCCGCGATACCCGGCGTCGATCGTGCCGGGCGAATTGACGATCGAGAGTCCGGCCCGCGCGGCGAGCCCGGAGCGGGGATGGACGAGCCCGACGGTGCCGACGGGCAGGGCCACGGCGAGGCCCGTGCCCACCATCTGACGACGACCGGGCGGCAGTTCGAGGTCGATGGTCGAACACAGGTCGACTCCCGCGTCGCCGGGATGTGCGCGGGTGGGCAACGGGATGTCCGGGTCGAGTCGGCGGACCCGCAGCGGCCCGATCGGGTCGGGTCGGCCAGATGCCGCAGTGGAGGATTTGGGCGTCACGAGGGCAGACTACGCTGGTCGCGTGACTCCTCCAGCATCACCTGAGAATCCGGCCGATTCCTCGTCCGGCGACGATCATCCCGGCGTCCCCGGCGGCGCAGACCGATCGGCAGGAGAAGGCAACTCGGGTTCCGACCGCTTCCATGAACGCCTCCATGTGCCGTGGTGGTGGTGGGTGGCCGCAGCTGTGGTGACGGGGGTGTTGGGCTACGAGATCCAGCTGTCGGCACACCGCGCGACGTGGAGCGTGGTGGGCTACGTGGCGGTCGGTTTGCTGTGCGCATGGATGCTGTGGTCGCTCGGCCGCGCGTCGGTCCGGGTGAGCTCGGATCGTGAACTCCACGCCGGTCGCGCCCGCCTGCCGCGGGCGGTCATCGCACGCGGGGCGACCGTGCCCGCGACGGCCAAGAGTGCAGCACTGGGTCGCCAGCTCGATCCGGCCGCATTCCTCATGCACAAGGCATGGGTCAAGACGATGGTGCTGCTGGTGCTCGACGATCCCGATGACCCGACACCGTATTGGCTCGTGTCCACCCGGGATCCGTCGGCGCTGCTGGCCGCTCTCGACCTACCCGACGCGGCAGCCGAGGCGGGTATCGCCGACTGAGCGTGGAGGCGGGGTCGGTATCGACGACCCGCCTCCCTCATCAGTTCGTCAGGCGCAGTCCACGCAGATCATCGAATTGCCGTTCTCACGGGCGAGCCGGCTGCGGTGGTAGACGAGAAAGCAACTTGTGCAAGTGAACTCGTCGGCCTGCTTGGGGATCACCCGGACCGACAGTTCCTCGCCCGAGAGATCCGCACCGGGCAGCTCGAACGATTCGGCGGTGTCGCTCTCATCGACGTCGACGGCCGAGGACTGGGCTTCGCTGCGTCGCGCTTTCAACTCCTCGAGGGAGTCCTCGCTGATGTCCTCGGTCTCTGTGCGTCGTGGCGCATCGTAATCAGTAGCCATTGTGTGCCTTACCTATTGAGAGAGTGTGAGGGGCGCTCTCGGATGTCGGCTTGTGACCGAACAAACCTAGGTGCGCGAGCCCGCCGGGATTGTCTTGCCGGCGGCGTCTCTACAACGTCGTGACCGGTGCAATTCGTTACCCAGAACCCTGCAGATCGGCGTGATCTTCATCACATTCAATCCACGTGCCCCTCACTGTTTGGAGGGGCGGGCGCCCGAAGCTTAGTCCACCGACGTGGCTCGGTCAACGATCTCCTCGGCCGGATCATTCCCTGCGCGCCGTCGCCCACGGCGAGACCGAGCCGGACCAGCACTCCCGATGGCACGGGCAAGCGCTCTGTACAGGCGTTATCCGTCGTTGCGGCCTGTCTGCGCCGCGCGCCGACGACCACCGTTTACAGTGGGCGCCAAGGTCGGGCGTCGGAGAAGGAGCCAGTTCACGGTGGTGTCGCAGCTAACATCGGGGTCTTCGGTCGACGCGAAGGGTCGGCCGTTCCGTCGTCGCCGAATGCGCCCGGCGATCATCGTCGCGGTCGTGCTGGCGGTGGCAGGTCTGATCACCTGGGCGGTCGCGCTCGCCGATTCCGGTCCGGTGGCGGTGCCGACCAACTGCAACCAGCCGACGCCGGCATCCGCCGAACCCTCCGCCGCCGAGCCGTCCACCGCCGCGGCCGCCCCGAATCCCGGGCTGCCCGCACCGTCGGCGGCGCCCGCGACGGTTGCCCCGGCCGACCGCGACGAGATGCTGGCCGTGACCCCGGCCGCCCTGTCGACGTTCCAGGTCCGCGTGCTCAATGCGTCGTCGCAGCGCGGCGCGGCGCGATCGGTCTCCGATGACCTGACTGCCCAGGGTTTCAATCCGGTCCCCGACAATCCGTATGGCGACGACACCGTCTACACCAACCAGGACCTGTCCTGCTACGCACAGATCCGCTTCGGTCCAGCAGGCAAGGCGAGCGCCGCCGCGGTCTGGCTGGCCATCCCCTGCGCCCAACTCGTCGACGACGGGCGCCAGGGCACCGGGGTCGACGTCGCGCTGGGCAAGTACTACGAGGGCCGCGAGCAGTCACAGGATGCACAGGCCGCCCTCGAGGCGCTGCGATCGGCCGATCCGAAGGACCCGCGCACCGGCGCCGACCCGACATTGGTCAAGGCCGTCCATTCGGCGTCCTGCTGAGACCACCGTCGCGCTGACCAGGCCGATCTACCGCCGGGGCGACGCCGACCACTCGGGCCGAGACTCTCAGGCCGACGGCATCATCGTGCGTGCCCCGAGGCCATCGAGCAGCCGCAGGAACTCGTCCGCGATTCCCGGCGCCACCGCGATCGTCGGATGGCCGTCGCCCGAGCGCGAGTCCGGCGGCGGCGTGTACACCTGCGCGCCTGCCTCCGCCGCGATCAGACCACCGGCGGCCCAGTCCCACGGGCTGAGCCCGTGTTCGAAATGCGCATCCACCGCACCGCTGGCCACCATGCACAGATCGAGTGCGGCGGCACCGACCCGGCGGATGTCACGCACCTGCGGGAGCAGTTCCGCGATGATCGCCCCCTGCGTGGCGCGTCGCCCCGCGTCGTAGGAGAACCCGGTGGCCACCAGCGCCAGATCGAGGCGACCGATCGGGTTGCAGGACAGCCTGATCCGCCCGTCGCCGGCATCCACCCAGGCGCCCGCGCCGAGCGCGGCCGAGTACGTGACGGCGCGGGCCACGTCGACAACCGCACCGGCCACCGACCGGCCGTCGATCTGCGCCGCGACGGAGACGGCATACGCCGGGATGCCGTACATGAAGTTCACCGTGCCGTCGATCGGATCGACCACCCACCGCACCCCGGAGGGGACGTCGACGGTGCCACCGGCCTCCTCACCGAGGATCTCGTCCCCCGGGCGCCGGGACCGGAGCTCCGAGCGGATCAACTGCTCGGTCTCGGTGTCGGCGAGGGTCACCGGATCGGTCGGGGTCGACTTGGTGCTGACCGGCGCCGCATCCTCGTCCGGGTTGTCCGCGTCCGCGCGCACCCTATGGGGATCGTGGCCCGGTCCCGGACCGAACAGCTCCGGGCGGCGTCGTCGCACATGGTCGGCCGCACGCTGCGCCACGTCGATCGCGACGCGCTCGAGGACCTCTGGCCCGGAATGATCGGTCACGCCCCTATGTGAGCACACCGCCGCGAGATCTGCCGACAGGGGCTCGGTCCCGAGCCATCGCGATCTGCGTGTCGCAACTGCAGCCGTCCAGTGGGTGACGACTTTGCATCGACCTCGCGCACGGTGCGCACCGGCTGGATAGCCTTGAGGCCGCGCCAGTTCCCATTGGGTGGATCAGAGAGGACTCCGACATGACCGACGCCGAGGTAGCGAGCACCGCCCACCCGGGAGCCAATCTCGGATTCGGAGTCGACGTCGGCGGTTCCGGGATCAAGGGCGGGGTCGTCGACCTCGACACCGGACTGCTCGTCGGCGACCGGTTCAAGGTGCTGACCCCGCAACCGTCCACCCCCGACGCCGTCGCCGGCGGTGTCGCCGAGGTGGTCGACCACTTCGAGTGGACCGGACCGGTCGGGATCACGCTGCCCGGCGTGATCACCGACAGCACCATGCGCACCGCCGCCAACATCGACAAGGGCTGGATCGGCACAGACGTGTACGAGCTCTTCAGTTCCGCGTTGTCGGGCCGGACCGTCTCCGTGCTGAACGACGCCGACGCTGCCGGGATGGCCGAGGACCGCCACGGCGGCGGCGCAGGCGTCGACGGGGTGGTCATGCTGCTCACCCTGGGTACCGGCATCGGCACCGCCATCCTCATCGACGGCACCCTGGTCCCGAACACCGAGCTCGGCCACATGATCATCGACGGCAAGGAGGCCGAGCACCGGGCGTCGTCGAAGGTCAAGGAGGACAAGGGCTGGAGCTACGAGAAGTGGGCACACAAGCTCTCACATGTCCTCGAGGCATACGAGGCGCTGCTCTGGCCGAAGCTCTTCATCGTCGGCGGCGGGATCAGCCGCAAGTCCGACAAATGGATCCCGCACCTGACCAACAAGACGCCCGTGGTGCCGGCCACTCTGCTCAACACCGCGGGTATCGTCGGTGCGGCGATGGCTGTCGATGCCGGCCTTCGCACCTAGTCCGGTTGTGCACCGTCGGCGCCGTATCGACAACTCACTGACCTGGTCTTTGTCACATCCGGCGGGGCGATGTCGTTACAATGGTCCTCACCGGTGATCACGCACCGAGAAATCAAGCCCTGATCCGCGTCGGCGCATGCCGCCGTGAGAGATTCACGATAGCCAGTTCCGAAAGGTTGTACGTGGCAGCCACCCAGACCCGCCAGGCCGACGTCGACGATTCGACAGACGCGACGACCGCCACGGAGAACGCGCCGGCCAAGCGACCCGCAAAGAAAGCGGCCAAGAAGGCGCCCGCTCGCAAGGCACCCGCCAAGAAGGCGGCAAAGAAGGCCCCTGCGAAGCGCGGAGCCAAGAAGGCCACCAAGCCGTCGGATGCCGACGGTGTCGAGCCGACCGAGGACGCCGACGACGCCGGCACGATCGACGACATCGATGCCCCCGACAGCGAGCTCGACGAGGATGTCGAGATCGACGACATCGCCGTCGACGACGATGACGACGACGACTCGCCCGACAGCGACGACGCCGAGACCGAGGACGCCGAAGAGACCGTGGTGGTCCCGGCGGCAGCAGGCGCAGCCAAGCCTGCCGCTGCCAAGAGCAAACAGGCCCCGGACGAGAAAGAACGAACGGCAGGTGACTTCGTCTGGGACGAGGACGAGTCAGAGGCTCTCCGTCAGGCGCGCAAGGATGCCGAGCTCACCGCATCGGCCGACTCGGTCCGCGCCTACCTCAAGCAGATCGGCAAGGTCGCCCTCCTCAATGCGGAGGAGGAGGTCGAGCTCGCCAAGCGCATCGAGGCCGGTCTCTTCGCCACCGAGCGACTGCGCAGGCTCGTCGATTCCGGCGACAAGATCAGCACGGCGTCCAAGCGTGATCTGAACTGGATCTCCCGGGACGGCAACCGCGCCAAGAACCACCTGCTCGAGGCGAACCTCCGTCTGGTCGTCTCGCTGGCCAAGCGCTACACCGGCCGCGGCATGGCGTTCCTGGATCTGATCCAGGAGGGCAACCTCGGTCTGATCCGCGCCGTCGAGAAGTTCGACTACACCAAGGGCTACAAGTTCTCCACGTACGCCACCTGGTGGATTCGTCAGGCGATCACCCGCGCGATGGCCGATCAGGCACGCACCATCCGCATCCCGGTCCATATGGTCGAAGTGATCAACAAGCTCGGCCGTATCCAGCGCGAGCTGCTCCAGGACCTGGGCCGCGAGCCCACTCCCGAAGAGCTCGCCAAGGAGATGGACATCACGCCGGAGAAGGTGCTGGAGATCCAGCAGTATGCGCGTGAGCCGATCTCGTTGGATCAGACCATCGGCGACGAGGGCGACAGCCAGCTCGGCGACTTCATCGAGGATTCCGAGGCCGTCGTCGCGGTCGACGCGGTGAGCTTCACCCTGCTGCAGGACCAGCTGCAGTCGGTGCTCGAGACCCTCTCCGAACGCGAAGCCGGCGTGGTACGCCTGCGCTTCGGGCTGACCGACGGTCAGCCGCGCACCCTCGACGAGATCGGGCAGGTGTACGGCGTCACCCGCGAGCGCATCCGTCAGATCGAGTCGAAGACGATGTCGAAGTTGCGGCACCCCTCGCGTTCGCAGGTGCTGCGCGACTATCTCGACTAGGCGCCCGACCACCACGATCTGCGCTTTCTGCCGCCGTCGATCTCAGATCGACGGCGGCAGAAACGTACCGGTACCGTCCGGACGGTAGGTGCGTACCTCGACCACCGCGTGGGCGGGCAGTGCGCCGTAGAGATGGGGAAAACGCATCCCCTCGGGATCGTCCGGCATCCCGGGTTCCCACACGACAGGTGCGTCGAGCCTGGTGCTGTCGACAACGAGCAGCACGAGGTCGTCGTGCCCCGCAAACAATCGGTTCGCCGGCAGGTGTACCTGCCCCGGATCGGACAGGTGGACGAAACCGGCATCGGCGAGCGACGGCGGCTCACGGTGCCCGGCGTGGCGCGCGGTGTCCCATTCGTCGCGCGTACATAGATGCACGAGGAGCCGCGGCCGGTCGTCGTCGACGGCGACGTGTGGCTCATCGGGTCCGGTCATGCCGATCAGCAACGCCCATCGGCAGCCCATTTGTCAAGGTTGCGCCCGCAGAGATTCCCACGCGGTGCGCAATGTCCGGTTTCGGGTCCGCACGTCCTAGGATTCTGCGCATGCTTGTGACCCGACGGACCGTCGACCTGCTGCGCGTGGCGTCGATGTTGTGTCGTCGGCGTCGCGGCCCGATCACCTGATCCCCGCGGCGCCTCGACCCGCGAAGTCCCGGTCACGATCAGCGCACCCGCCACCGCGGTGGCGCGGTCGTGTCCGGTGGACTTCTGCTCCGTCACCGTCACCTGACCTGAAAGATCCCGAACCACCATGCGAACCATCGTTCTGATCGGCCTCGTCGGCCTCGCCGCGCAACTCGTCGACGGCAGCCTCGGTATGGCCTACGGTGTCACCACCACCACGCTGCTGCTCGCCGTCGGCACCAACCCGGCCGCGGCGTCGGCCACTGTCCACCTGGCCGAGATCGGGACCACACTGGTGTCCGGGATCTCCCACTGGCGCTTCGGCAACGTCGACTGGAAGGTGGTCCGACGGATCGCGATCCCCGGAGCCATCGGCGCCTTCCTGGGGGCGACGGTGCTGTCGAACCTGTCGACCGAAGCCGCCGCACCGCTGATGGCGATCATCCTGCTGCTCCTGGGCATCTACATCCTGGCCCGCTTCACCCTGCAGGGCATTCCCCGCCACCACCTCGGCAAGCCGCTGCGCAAACGCTTCCTCTCCCCTCTCGGGCTGATCGCCGGATTCGTCGACGCCACCGGTGGCGGCGGTTGGGGTCCGGTCGGCACGCCGGCGATCCTCGCCAGTGGACGACTCGAGCCGCGCAAGGTCATCGGTTCGATCGACACCAGCGAGTTCATCATCGCGGTCGCCGCGAGCCTTGGCTTCCTCTTCAGCCTGGGATCGCAGGGCATCAATTTCGCGTGGGTCGGTGCGATCCTGGTCGGCGGCGTCGTCGCGGCTCCTATCGCGGCCTGGCTGGTGCGCCATATCCCGCCCCGGTTGCTCGGCGCGTCGGTCGGCGGCCTGATCGTGCTCACCAACACCCGCTCGCTGCTGCGCAGCGACCTCGTCGACGTCCCGTCCGCAGCACAGACCGCCATTTACGTGGTCGTCGTCGCGGTCTGGGCTGCCGCGTTCGCCTACTCGCTTCGGGAGTATCTGCGCGACCGCGAGAACGAGTCCTCGGACGCGATCAGCCGGGCACGCGAAGAGCGTGAGGTCGAGGTGACACCGGCCGCAGTCGAGTCCGTGTCACCCGCGGGCTGAGCGTCGGACGTGAGGCGTGCGTGCGGCCCGCAGTGTGATCTGGATCGCGCCACGTGTAACACCCGATCGCGACGTTGTTGCCGGAGCAGATCACTGTGTTACGGGTGAGTGACGACACACCCGCGCGGGCTCTCGGAACAATACGAAACCCCCAAACGTCTGAGAAGGTGAGGGCGATGCATCAGACCGATGTGTCGGCTCACGAAGGGAAAGGCGACCGGCCTCGGACGGACCCGCCGGACCGGGACGGAGGAAACATGTCAGACACCGCCACCACATCCCCGATCTCCATGCCGCTCACTGCTGCCGACCGCTGTGACCGCTGCGGCGCAGCCGCCAAGGTTCGGGCGGTACTGCCTGCGGGCGGAGAGCTTCTCTTCTGCCGTCATCACTTCAACGAGCACGAGGCGAAGCTCGTCGAGCTGTCCGCCACGGTCGTGGAGTCCGCAAGCGAATTGGTCTGATCGAAACGAGCGAACGAACCGCGAAGACCCGGCCGGTTTCCGGCCGGGTCTTCGCGGTTCCGGGCCCGACGATGACCTGTCAGCGCCACTCGCGCAGCGCGGCGATCCGCTCACGCAGCTGATCGGCACTGGCCATGGCCGTCGGGGGCCCGCCGAGTCGGGTACGCAGCTCGTTGTGGACCATGCCGTGCGGTTTGCCCGTCCGGTGATGATGCATCGCGACCAGCCCGTTGAGTTCCTTGCGCAACGCGTGCAGGTTCTCGCTCGCGGGACGTGGGGGCGGCATGGGGGAAGGTGAATCCGCGGCTGCCGCGGACGTCCGATCAGACACTTGCTCTGCCTGCCGCTTACGGAGCAGCGCACGGACCTGATCGGCGTCGAGCAGGCCCGGGAGCCCCAGGTAATCGGATTCCTCGTCGCTGCCCGCGAAGGTCGCCGTACCGAACGACGCACCGTCGAAGATCACCTGATCGAGTTCGGCGTCGGCGTGGAGCGACTCGAACGCCTTCTCGTCCTCGCCTGGCTCGTCCTTCTGTTTGTTCGCGTCGATCAGCAGCGCGTCGTCGAGACCGTCGCTCTCGCGGTGAGGTTTACCCAGCACGTGGTCGCGCTGGGCCTCCATCTCGCTCGCGAGGCCCAGTAGTACCGGTACCGAAGGCAGGAAGACACTGGCCGTCTCCCCCGGTCGCCGCGAACGCACGAAACGACCGATCGCCTGTGCGAAATACAGCGGCGTCGAGGCGCTGGTGGCGTAGACACCGACCGCGAGACGCGGCACGTCGACGCCTTCGGACACCATGCGCACCGCGACCATCCACTCGTCGTCCGATGCCGAGAACTCGGCGATGCGCGACGACGACTTGGGATCGTCGGAGAGCACGATGGTCGGCCGCTTCCCGGTGATCGCCGCGAGCAGCTCGGCGTAGTCTCGCGCGGTCGTCTGATCCGTGGCGATGACCAGGCCACCCGCATCGGGGATACCGCCGGCACGCAGTTGCCGCAGGCGTGTGTGCGCGCCCTCGAGGACTGCGGGAATCCAGTCGCCGTGTGGGTCGAGGGCGGTCCGCCAGGCCCGCGCGGTGTGCTCCTGGGACAGCGGCTCGCCAAGGCGCGCCGTGAACTCCTCGCCTGCACTGGTTCGCCAGCTCGCCTGTCCGCTGTAGGCGAGGAAGACCACCGGACGGACCACTCCGTCGGCGAGCGCGTCGGCGTAGCCGTAGGTGTGGTCGGCCTTCGATCGCAGCACCCCGCCCGCTTCGGGTTCATAGGTGACGAACGGGATCGGCGAGTCGTCGGAGCGGAACGGTGTTCCGGTCAATGCCAGACGCCGTGTCGCATCGGAAAATGCTTCGCGGATCGCGTCGCCCCACGATTTGGCGTCACCGCCGTGGTGGATCTCGTCCAGGATCACCAGGGTCCGCCGGTTCTCGGTCCGGACACGATGGCGAGTCGGATGGGCCGCGACCTGCGCATAGGTGAGAACGACCCCGTGGTAATCCGAACTGGTCTGGCCGGTCGAGTTGCTGAACCGCGAGTCCAGGGCGATTCCCACCCGGGCGGCCGCCTCGGCCCACTGGTGCTTGAGGTGTTCCGTCGGCGCGACGACGGCGATCTGGTCGACCGTACGGTCGTCGAGCAGTTCGCGTGCCACCCGGAGCCCGAAGGTGGTCTTGCCCGCGCCGGGTGTGGCCACCGCGAGAAAGTCCTGGGGACGGCGCGTCAGGTACTTCGTCAGCGCGCGCCGCTGCCAGGCGCGCAGCGCGGGGTCTGCCGGGACGGGCACCTCGTCGGCGGATGGGTCGTCGTGGGCTGCTGAAGTCACTCCTGCACTGCTCCTGACACCTGTCATCGGGGCCGGACACCACGTTCCGGGGGCATGAAACATCCCCTCGTGCACGCGATCTTCGGCGGGCCCGGTCGCTCCGCTCCTGATCCATCCGCACACTCAAGGGGACGCGGGCCATGCTACCGGGGGTCGCCGACGACGGCTCGGGCGACGCGCACTCGGTGTCGGGTGTCGTACGGATCGTCCCGGCGCTCGGGTGACGAAACCAACAGACCACACACCACGCCGGGACCGGGTCACCTGCTTCGGTACGTGATCAGGGATGCTGGAGCCATAAACAGTCGCAATCGGAACCCCGTACCGATCACCGAGGACAGCACGTCGTCGGCGGCTGGGCGCTACGCGCGGAACCGGGGCGATGCGGGACGAGTCCCCGACGCGACCACCCCGACCACCCCGATCGTCGGCCCCGTGCCTCCCACCGTCCCCCGGTCGGCCCGACCCCCGCGCCGGGATGCCGGGCCACGACCACGACGGTCACCCGCCGCGGAGCCACTCGACCTCGAACAGAGCAGTGCCGAACAGAGCAGTTCCCCCCGGGGCGCCGACGCACAGGACCCTCCCGGCCACGATGACCCGGCCGTCGAGCTCCCACACCCGCCCGGCCCGCCGGTGCTGCCCAATCTGCACCGGCTGGTGTGGCGGACCATCAAGAAGGCCTGGGACGACGGCATCGTCGGCTGGGCGGCGCAGGCCGCCTTCTGGCAGGCCCTCTCGCTGCCACCGCTGGTCCTCGGGATCCTCGGGAGCGTCGGCTACATCGCCGGATGGTTCGGCCCCGACACCGTCGAGGTGATCTACGAGCGCATCATCGCGTTCGCCAACCGCACGTTCTCCGACAACGTCGTCAGCGACATCATCAAACCCACCGTCGACAACGTGCTCGGGCGCGGGAAGGTCGTGGTGATCTCGGCGGGCTTCATCATCTCCCTGTGGGCCGGCTCGTCGGCGGTTTCCTGCTTCGTCGCGTCGATCGTGCGAGCCCACGACCAGCACCAGGTCCGAAACCCCGTGTGGCAGCGCTTCTTCGCCCTGTTCCTGTACGTGGGGTTCCTGGTCATCGCGGTGTTCCTGCTGCCCCTGGTCGCGCTGGGTCCCAACTATCTGCACGAGATCGTGCCCGAATCCTGGGATCCGATCGTCACCCAATTGATCGACTACGGCTACTTCCCGTTCGTCGCGGTGCTGATGCTGATCGTGCTCACCACGCTCTACCACCTGGCGCTGCCCAATCCGCTGCCGTGGCACCGCCTGGTCGGCGGCGCCGTGGTGGCCGGCGTGTTCTTCTGGATCGCGAGCTACATCCTGCGCATCTACCTGACCGCAATCACCCGAGCCGGTTACACCTACGGTGCGCTGGCGACCCCGATCGCGTTCCTGCTGTTCACGTTCTTCCTGGGATTCGCGATCGTCGTCGGTGCCGAGTTCAACGCCGCGGTCCAGTCGCTGTGGCCCGCCAAGCCTGCCGCGTCCACCCAGGTGCGTGACTGGGTGTCGTCGCAGACCTCCGACATCACCGGTCAGCTCAAGACACTTCCCGACCGCCTGTCCTCCGGACCGATCCGGCGCGGCCGGTCCTCCGGGGATGCCGGCAGCGGGCATGATCAGCCGACACGCACACGACCCACCCGCGCACGCCCGCCCGGCGACGGTCCGGTCGCGTGAGCGACCGCGACGCTCAGCTCTTCTTCATCCGCTCGTAGATCTTCTTGCACTTCGGGCACACCGGTGACCCGGGTTTGGCCGAGCGTGTGACCGGAAAGGTCTCGCCGCACAGCGCGACCACATGATTCCCCATCACCGCGCTCTCGGCGATCTTGTTCTTCTTCACATAGTGGAAGAATTTTGGGCGATCGTCGTCGCCCCGGTCGGTGGCGTCGGCATCCGGCCGTTCGTCGACGTCGGTCCGTTCGTCGAGGTCCGGCCGCTCAATCGTCTGGGTTCCCATGGACTCCATTGTGCGACAAAGCCGGTGTCGGCGGCCAGCCACGTCGATCAGCTGCCGTCGCGCTCGATCGATCGTCGGCGGCACCCGGCGGCGGGATACGGACACCGGGATCCCGGCGGTGCAATCCACACCCGAAAGTGGGACAGTGGAAACATGGCTGGCGACGGATCTGGGGCACGAGGGGGCACCGGTACAGATGGTGCCCGAGTACCCCATCGCGACGACCGCGACGCCTTCCTGATCACCGATGCGCAGCAATCTCTCGAAGATCAGCAACGCGCCCGGGTGCGCAAGTACCTGACCTTGATGGCCTTTCGCGTTCCCGCCCTGGTGATCGCCGGGATCGTCTACAGCTCGACGCACAACGGACTGCTCGCACTCGCGATCGTCGCGATCTCGATCCCCATCCCGTGGATCGCGGTCCTGATCGCCAACGACCGCCCGCCGCGCAAGCGTGGCGAGGCACCGCAATACAAGTACGGCGCCGATCACTCCGTCGTCGGACCGATGTCGCTCGGCGGGCCGGCAGCAGGCCCCGACCCGCGCGTGGTCGACTCGACCACGGGTACCGGCCACGAACAGGCCGAGGGCGATTCGGAACACGGTTCCCGCTGACCCACACTCTCAGCAACTTCTCATGTAGCGCGCTGAATCGATCCGCGGAAACCGCTGGTCACCCGTATCCCCGACGACGCAGTCGCGGGAACCCCCGGGAACTTTCACCCCCTTGAACGCGTTGGACCCCATGAACGCACTCAAGTCAGGAGGCCGAATGTCACGCTCGACAGTTTCACGCCCGACCACGACTACAGGATTCGCCGACGATCTCGATTCCACCCGGACCCGCCCCGCGATGACGGAGCAGGATCTGGATGCACAGTCCCCGGCCGCCGACCTCGTTCGCGTCTATCTCAACGGCATCGGCCGTACGGCTCTGCTCAACGCCGAGCAGGAGGTCGAACTCGCCAAGATGATCGAGGCAGGCCTCTACGCCAAGAACCTCCTGGCCACCAAGAAGCGGTTGTCGGCCACCCGTAAGCGTGACCTCGCCGTCATCGTCCGCGAGGGCGAGGCGGCACGGGCGCACCTGCTCGAGGCCAATCTCCGGCTGGTCGTCTCGCTGGCCAAGCGGTACACCGGTCGCGGTATGCCGCTGCTCGACCTGATCCAGGAAGGCAACCTGGGTCTGATCCGCGCGATGGAGAAGTTCGACTACGCGAAGGGCTTCAAGTTCTCGACCTACGCGACGTGGTGGATTCGTCAGGCCATCACCCGCGGCATGGCCGATCAGAGTCGCACCATCCGGCTGCCGGTCCACCTCGTCGAGCAGGTCAACAAGCTGGCGCGGATCAAGCGTGAACTGCATCAGCAGCTCGGCCGTGAGGCCACCGACGACGAGCTCGCCAGCGAGTCCGGCATCCCGGCGGAGAAGATCGCCGATCTGCTCGACCACAGCCGTGATCCGGTCAGCCTGGACATGCCGGTCGGCAGCGACGAGGAGGCGCCGTTGGGCGACTTCATCGAGGACGCCGAGGCGACCTCCGCCGAGAACGCCGTGATCGCCGGTCTGCTGCACTCGGACATCCGCTCGGTGCTGTCGACGCTCGACGAGCGTGAGCAGCAGGTCATCCGGATGCGCTATGGCCTCGACGACGGTCAGCCACGCACCCTCGACCAGATCGGCCGGATGTTCGGGCTGTCGCGCGAACGGGTGCGGCAGATCGAGCGCGAGGTCATGGGCAAGCTCCGTCAGGGCGAGCGCGCCGAGCGCCTGCGTGCCTATGCCAGCTGATCTCTAACCCAATCGCCTCGGTCCGGTGTCCGCTCGTGTGGGCACCGGACCGACACGTATCAGGGCCGTGAGCACCGCGGCGCCGTCCGGCGAGGACAGGATGGGGTCGAGGACCACCTCACGGACCTCGGGGATGTCCTCGACGAGCGTCGAGATCCGCAGGAGCAGGTCGGCGAGCGCCGTTCGGTCCACCGGCGGTTCGCCGGCATACCCCCGCAGCAGTGCCGACGACCGCGGTTCGTCGATCAGTTCCGATGCATCGAGCGCCGACAGCGGGATGGCCCGGTATCCGTGGTCTCCCAGCAGATCGAACGTCCGGCCCGACAGCCCGAACGAGATGAGCGATCCGAACGAACGATCGTCGCGCACCCGGATCATCGTCCCGATCCCCTTCGGCGCCATCTTCTGGATGTGCAGCACCCGATCACCGGTCAGCTCGCTGAGCTCGGCGAAGGCGGTGACAACCGCGGTCGCATCGGGCAGGTCGAGACGGGCGCCCTCACGGTCGAGACGACCGCGCCACGTCTGTGAGGTCGCCTTCACCGCGACCGGGAACCCGAGCTCACGTCCCGCGGCGGACGCCTCGTGCATGGTGGTGACCTCTCGGAACGGCACGATCGAGATGCCGTACCAGCCGAGCACGGTCGCCGACTCGACATGGCCAAGAGTCAGGCCGGGGCCGGTGTCGCCGCCGTCGGCGACGAGATCCTCCATCGCCTCCCGGACATAGCCGCGCGCGGCCTCCGGATCGGTGTTGTCGGGTCGATGGATCTCCGATTCGGGCCGCTCCCGCCACCGCGCGTACTGCCACGAGCGGGCCAACGCATTGGCCGCGCGTTCGGGGCTCCCGTAGGACGGGATCGACCCGACGTCGGGCAGTCCGTTGTCGCCGGGCTTCATCAGCCCGGGCGGGATGCCCTCGACCGCGAGGAAGGTCGTCACGATCGGCTTCGGGTGGTTCGCGTCCGGCCCGCCTGCGGTGTCTGCGGCTCGCGAGACCTGGGTGTTGGCGGCCGCCATCAGCGCGCGGGCATGCCAGTCGGCGTCCACCGCAACCGGTGGGACGAACACGACGATCACCGCATCCACCGACGGATCGCCCATCGCGTCGGTCACCGCGGCCTCGAACGCGTCCTCGCTCGCACCCGCACCGAGGTCGATCGTGTCGGTCACCTCCAGCCCACCACCGCGGGCCGTCTCCGCGGCCAGACTGCCCAGCACCGACGAGTTGCCGATGATGCGGGTACGGGGACCGCGCGGTAACGGCTGGTACGCGAAGATCGTTGCGCAATCGAAGAGTTCGGAGATGGTGTCGACCTGGATGACCCCTGCCTGCTCCAGCACCATCTGGGCGATCTGGTCGTCCAGGCTGGCCGCCGACGACCGGGCCGCGCGCGCAGCCGTCATCGCGCCCTTGCCCGACTTGACCGCCACGATCGGCTTCGAACGCGAGACCCGCCGGGCGATCCGCGAGAACTTTCGCGGATTTCCGAAGCTCTCGAGGTACAGCAGGATCACGTCCGTGGCGGTGTCGCTGTCCCAGTACTGGAGCAGGTCATTACCCGAGACGTCCGCGCGGTTGCCGGCCGACACGAAGGTCGACAGGCCGATCTGGCGGCGTGCTGCGGTGTCCAGGATCGCGATCCCCAGCGCGCCCGACTGGCAGAAGAAGCCGACCCGCCCGGTGGCCGGGATGCGCGGTGCCAGCGTCGCGTTGAGCGCGACCGACGGTTCGTTGTTGGCCACACCGAGTGCGTTGGGGCCCACCAGCCTCATGCCGTGTTCCCGGACCTGCTCGAGGAGTCGGTGCTCACTCTCCAGACCGGCCTCACCACTCTCGCCGAACCCCGACGAGACCACCACCAACGTCCGAACCCCCTTCACGAGGCAGTCGTCGAGGACGTCGTCGACGGTGGCCGCGGGTACCGCGACCACGGCCAGATCCACCGGATCCGGGATGTCACGCACGGTCGGGTACGCCCGGATGCCGCGCACCGACGGCGGCCGCTCGTGACCACGTCGCTGCGCCGGCGTCGACCGCCCCGGGCCCGGTCCGTGCGGCGCCGCCTGCGCCCCGGTGTCCGCTGAGCTCTCGTCCTCGGCTGGGCCTGGCCCGTTGACCGGGAACACCGGGCCGGTGAATCCTCCGGCGATGATGTTGGCGAGCAGGGCATTACCGACCTTCTTCGGGTCGGTGGAGGCGCCGATCACGGCGACCGACGACGGCCGGAGCAGGTTGGCGACACTGCGCGCCTCGGAGGCGCGTTCGCGCGCGTTGCGCACCGAAAGCAATGCTTCGGTGGGGTCGATCAGGAACTCGACGTGCACGGTGCTGCCGTCGAAGCTGCGCGACAGCTGGTACCCGGCATCGCGGAACACGGCCACCATGTTCGGATTCTCGCTGAGTACCTCCGCCTCGAAACGGACGAAACCGCTCTCCGCCGCCGCCCCGGCCAGATGTTCGAGGAGGATGGGGCCGAGCCCACGGCCCTGATGATCGTCGGCGACCACGAAGGCCACCTCGGCCGACTCGGGTTTGCCGTCGAACTCGAGTCCCTCGTAGAGGCCGATCGCGATGATGTCACCCCCGAGCACCGCGACCAGCGCGACCCGTTTCTGATAGTCGACCGTCGTCATACGCGCCACCTCGCGCGGCGGCAACGTCGGTGTCGGCCCGAAGTACCGCATATATCGGGTCCGCTCCGACAGCCCCGCGTGGAACCGGACCACGCGATCGGCATCGTCGGGGATGATCGGTCGCAGGTGGACGACGCCGCCGTCGGAGGCGAGCACATCGGCGATCCAATGGCGAGGGTAATCCCACGGCTCGCGCGGCTGGGGACGGTCGGCCGCCTCCTCGGTCGCCTCCCCGGCCGACGCGGCCGCGCCGCCCGGTGTCGTGACGCCCGTCGGATTCGATTCCGTCACAGGTGTTCCCGACGAGGTCTGGTCGTCACTCGGATCAGTCACGGGGGTCCTCCGGATCGAGACCGTGCAACGGGTACACCGCGCGGCGGGTGGCCAGTATCGCTCGGTCGGTCTGGCGTTGGGCGGAGTCGCTGATCCCTTCCGGCGGGTCCTGACCCGTGTCGCCGTCCCACGCCACATAGCCGACATCTCCGCCGTCACCCATCACCGTCACCGGGGACTGCGAGTAGTCGGAGTGCACCTGCTCGGCGATCTGTTCGGCGGTGGCACACCACGATTCGTCGATCGTGGTGTCGACGTCGACGTCGCGGCCGACGACGATCCCGATCAGGTGGGCCCAACTGCGGGGGACCACGTTCACGACGCCGTAGCCGCCACCGCCGACGGCGATCCAACGCCCGTCGCAGTATTTGTCGGCGAACCCGCGCATGGCCTGCATCGCGGCACGCTGACCGTCGACCGTCAGCGCCAGATCGGTGAGGGGGTCGGCGCGATGACTGTCCACGCCGCACTGACTGATCAGGATCTGCGGCCGGAACTCTTCGAGAACCGAGGGCACCACCGCATGGAAAGCGCGCAGCCACAATCGATCCGTGACGTCGGGCATCAGTGCCACGTTCACCGCGGATCCCTGGGCGTCACCGTCGCCCACCTCGGTCGGCCATCCCGTGCCGGGCCACAGTGTCGCCGGGTGCTGATGCAGCGAGACCGTCAGCACCCGCGGGTCCGCAGCGAACTCGACCTGGACACCGTCTCCATGGTGTGCGTCGATGTCGACGTAGGCGATCCGGTCATATCCGTTCTCGAGCAACCACCGGATGGCGATCGCGCAGTCGTTGTAGATACAGAAACCGGCCGCTCTCGCCTTCATCGCATGATGCATGCCACCACCGATGTTCACCGCCCGGCGCACCGACCCGGACGCCACCGCCTGTGCGGCGGCCAGCGTGCCGCCGACGAGCAACCGGGCGGCCTCGTGCATCCCGTCGAACACGGGATTGTCCGAATCCCCCAACCCGAACAGCCGCTCGAGCAGTGGCCCCGACAGCGATGCCGTCCCCGATCCGACCGCCCGTACCGCATCGACGTAGTCGGTCGAGTGCACCACGGTCAGTGCCGAGTCGTCGATGTCGAGCGGGGCGCGGCTGTCGACACCGTCGAGCACTCCGAGGCTCTGCGCCAAGGTCATCGTCAGGGCGAGGCGGACCGGGTTCATCGGATGGGTGTGCGCCCACTTGTAGGACAGGAAATCCTCGCTCCAGATGACTGCCGCCGCTTCGTCGCTCGTCGTCCGCGTCACGACCTCAGGCTAGTGGCTTCCGATGGCCACCGACGCACTTCGTCCCGAGCGCGACACCGCGGTGCCGCGGTGTCGCACCTCGATGCGTGTCGTCCGACACGCGGGAAGGTCACATGGCCTGATCAGGGTACCCTTGGGCCTAGACGAAGGGACTGCGCACAGTGAACGATCTGGTTGACACCACAGAGATGTACTTGCGGACGATCTACGACCTCGAAGAAGAAGGGATCGTCCCGCTCCGCGCCCGCATCGCCGAACGGTTGGAGCAGAGCGGTCCGACCGTGTCGCAGACGGTGGCCCGGATGGAACGTGACGGTCTCCTGCATGTCGCAGGCGACCGGCACCTCGAGCTCACCGATCGCGGCCGGGACCTGGCCGTCGCCGTGATGCGCAAGCATCGCCTTGCCGAGCGGCTGCTGGTCGACGTCATCGGGATGCCATGGGAACAGGTCCACGAGGAGGCCTGCCGTTGGGAGCACGTGATGAGCGAGAACGTCGAGCGGCGACTGCTGACCGTTCTCGACAACCCGACGACCTCCCCCTACGGCAACCCGATTCCCGGGCTCGAATTGCTGGGCGCCGAGCAGGCTCCCCTGACCGACGGCGCCACCCGGCTGTCCGACCTGCCCCAGGGTGACCCCGTCGTCGTGATCGTGCGCCGGCTGTCCGAACATGCCCAGTCCGATCATGAGTTGATCAGCGAACTGCGCGATGCGGGCGTGGTGCCCAACGCCCGTGTGACGGTCACGATCAATCGTGACAAGGCAATGGTCAACTCACCGGGCCACGACGGCCTGGAGCTGTCCGAGGAGATGGCCCACTCGGTCTTCGTCGACAAGGTGTGATCGTTCAGCCTGCCTCGAGTTCCGGTGTCGGCGCAGGCATCGGAACCCCGAGGGAGTGCGCAATCCGGTAACTGTCGTCGAGCATGGCGCGGAGCATCCGCGGTGGCATGCCGCCGCGGAGGGCACTGTCGAGCAGCACGGCCAGCGACCATCCTGCGTCGGCCGCGAGCGCGCAGTCGAGCGCGACGCCGGCATATCCACCCTCACCGTTGATGTAGTGCAGATGCGCCAGCAGCGTTGCCGCACTCGCCCGCTGCGAGCCGGTCAGCCGCCGCGTCAGCTCCCTCCACAACATCTCGGCAGCGTGCCGTAGATCGGTCACCGCGAGGGCGAGGACCGCGTCCCGGACCGGCAGCCGGGTGAGCGCGGTACCGAGCATCGTCACCGTCGCGCAGTCGAGCTCGCGTGGTCCCTCCACCTCGCCCGTCGGCGACGGCATCGTGGAGATGACGTGCTCGACGACGCCCCGCAGCAGCCCGGCATCGCTCGCCGAATCGACCTCGCACCGGCCGGCGTCGCAGCTGTCACCGGCGCAGTGGTCGAGGGGCGCGAGCATCGCCACCATGTCCGAGCGGCGGGCGAGCACCCGTCTGCCCGTCGCAACCGCCTGGTGAACGGCGGTCGGGCTGGTGTGTGGATTGCCGAGCCGGCCGCGAGGTGCCGCCGACCGCGCGATCGGCGGTGTGGACATCGGCCCGGCAGTCGGAGGACGGGGGTCCCAGATCCGCTGCCAACGCGCCCCGTCGGCGAACTCCGGCACCACGAACCCCGCTGCGATCCCGCCGATCTCGGCGAATCGGCGATCGGCGATGGCACAGATCCGGCGATAGCGTTCGTCGCCTGCGGGGTGACGATCGTCGGCGACGACGGCGACGACTGCGCGGATCTGGTTGCGTACGCACACCTCCGCGAGATCGCCGAACACCGATTTCAGCGCCGGGACCATCTCTCCGCTCTCGTCGAGGACGAGGTCGTGGCGCATCGCCGTCCGGACAACGCGCGGGTCGTCGCCGAATGCGAGCAGGATGAAGGAGCGTTCGGGGATGAAGCCGAGCAGACCCGGTACGGCCGTCAACAGAGCAGAAGATGACAGGGACCGGGAATCAATGGATGCAGACATGCGGTCATCGTCGGCTCTGCCGCGGACGCATCTGCCGCCGCCGACCCGCGCGACCGCCCGTTGACCCGAGGTTGTCCACACCTCCGCGACAATCCACAGATCACGCAGGCACGATGGGACAGGCTCATCCTGGGATCGACGGTCACCGGGTCAGCCGAAGGCCGCGTCGACCGCCTTGTCGAAGAGTGACGCGAGTTGATCGCTCTCTCGTGCCGACATCGGCTCCGCGCCCTGGTGCCGGTATTCGACGGTGACCCGCACACCGCTGCGCTGTGCCATCAGGGTGGTGGTCCCGGTCGTCAGCGCCGACGATCCGACATTGCCCGTCGCGATCTGCCGACGCAGACCCGCGGTGTCGATCGACTGTGCTCTCGGGGCCTTGAGGACCTGGACGGTCACGAGCGACGTCGCGGTCGGGGCTGAGCCGGAGAGCACTCGAGGGCAATTCCTGGCCTGCGTGGTCACGTCGGCGAGCGATGTGCGCGCTCGGGTGACCGCGGAGGTGAAGGTCGCGGTCGAATCGTCGGGATCCGGACCGACCAACACCGCCGCACCATCGGCGGGTAGGCCTGCGGGTGTGCACTGCGGCGGGGTCACCGATCCGTGGAGCGGACGGCCCGTGATGTCGGCGAGGGCGGCAGGCACTGCGGGTGCCGGCACCCGACTCGCCGAACCGCCGGGGAAGTCCGATGCCGCCACCGAGTCGCCGGAGAGATCGGCCGCGCCTGCGACCCCTTGTCCGTCCACCGTGCACCCGGAAGCCACGAGAATCGCCGACCCGACCAGCATCGGGGCGAGCACGACGGGACGTCGCATCTGGTGCCTCTTGGTTGTGGTCACAAGGGCCTACTGTGCCATCGACGAGCACACGCCCGGCGCACCGACACCCCGGCGAATCCGGCCGGGCGGGAATCGCGACCGGCACCGGCGTGTTGACTCCCATGAATACCGCATCTGTCTGCGTAATTGGCCCTGCCGGGCGCCGATGCGAGAGAATCGACAGATACACGACGAGGAGGGACGACCCATGGACGAGCGGCCCGCCGAGAACAGTTCGCTGTACTCGCTGGAGTTCCCCGCGCCCCAGGTCTCGAACGACGAGGGCACCGGACCGGTGCTGCTCCATGCCCTCGAGGGGTTTGCGGACGCAGGACACGCTGTCGCGCTGGCAGCACGGCATCTGCGCGATGCGTTCGATTCCGAACTGGTTGCGACGTTTTCCACCGATGAGTTGATCGACTACCGGTCACGTCGACCGACGATCACCTTCAGTGGCGACAAGTTCACCGATGTCGAGATGCCGTCACTGACGATGCATGCGATCCGCGACACCGCGGGCCGACCGTTCCTCTTGCTCGCAGGTTCGGAGCCCGACCTGCGCTGGGAACAGTTCGTCGAGGCGGTGCGCCTGCTTGCCGAGCGCTTCGGGGTGACCGACGTCATCGGACTCAACGCCATCCCGATGGCCGTCCCGCACACCCGTCCACCGTCGATCACCGCACACGGCGACGATCCGGACCGGCTCGGCGACCTCCCGCGCTGGGGGTCGGAGATGAAGCTCCCGGCCAGCGCGTCGATGTTGCTGGAACTGCGGATGGGTGAACACGATCACCGCGCCGCGGGCCTGTCCGTCCATGTGCCGCATTACTTGTCGCAGACCGACTACCCGGCGGCCTCCGCGCGGCTGCTGGACGCCGTCGGCGAGCTGACCGGCCTGCAGTTGCCGGTCGCCGCTCTGGAGAACGCAGCGGAGAAGGTCCGTGTCCAGGTCGACAACGAGGTGTCGGGCAACGCCGAGATCGAATCGGTCGTGGCCGCGCTCGAGACGCAGTACGACACCTTCACACAGGCCCAGCAGGAACGCGCGTCGCTGCTGGCGGCCGAGGAGGACCTTCCGAGCGGTGACGAGCTCGGCGCCGAACTCGAACGTTTCCTCGCCGAGCAGGTGCGCGACAGCGGTGATGAGGATGCGGGCAATCAGGATGACGGCAATCCGGGAGGCCCGGATGACGACGGAGCGGGCGGTCCCCCATCTCCGATGTGAGCGCGGCACCGGGGTCGGTCCTGACCCCGGTCGCCGACGAGGACACCGCTTTCGAAACGTTCACCGACTGGTGGCATGACCGGGGAATCGAGCTCTACCCGCACCAGGAAGAGTCCCTTCTCGAACTCATCGCCGGCAGCAACGTGATCCTGGCGACACCCACCGGGTCCGGCAAATCCCTCGTCGCCGCCGGCGCGATCCATTTCGCGCGTTGCCGTGGCGAGCGGGTGTACTACACCGCACCCATCAAGGCGTTGGTGAGCGAGAAGTTCTTCGAGTTGTGTGCGATGTTCGGCGCGGCGTCGGTTGGCCTGGTCACCGGTGACGCCGCCGTCAACGCCGACGCCCCGATCGTGTGCGCGACGGCCGAGATCGTCGCGAATCTCGCACTCCGGGACGGATCACGTAGCGACATCGGCACTCTCGTCGCCGACGAGTTCCACTACTACGGCGAGGCCGATCGGGGCTGGGCGTGGCAGGTGCCTCTCATCGAACTTCCGCACACGCAATTCCTGTTGATGTCGGCGACGCTCGGTGACGTCTCGTTCTTCGTCGACGACCTGCAGCGGCGCACCGGACGCCCGACGTCGGCGATCACCGGCACCGACCGGCCGGTGCCGCTCGAGCACACGTACGCGATGACTCCGATTCACGAGACCATCGAGAACCTGATCTCCGCGGGTCGCGCGCCGGTCTACGTGGTGCACTTCACCCAGGCCTCCGCTGTGGAACGTGCCCAGGCACTGTTGTCGGCCAAGATCGCCGACAAGGCCGAGAAGTCGCTCATCGCCGAGGCCATCGGCGATTTCCGCTTCCACACCGGCTTCGGTGCGACACTGTCGAAACTCCTGCGGTCGGGCATCGGCGTGCACCACGCCGGCATGCTGCCGCGCTACCGTCGGCTCGTGGAACGCCTTGCGCAACAAGGACTTCTCAAGGTCGTCGCCGGTACCGACACCCTCGGAGTCGGCATCAACGTGCCCATCCGCACCGTGCTGTTCGCGGGGCTGAGCAAGTACGACGGCACCCGGGTGCGACGTCTTCGCGCGCGTGAGTTCCACCAGATCGCGGGGCGGGCGGGCCGTGCCGGATTCGACAGCGTCGGCTACGTGGTGGTCCAGGCGCCGGAGCACGACGTCGACAACGCGCGGGCAGTGGCCAAGGCCGGCGACGATCCCAAGAAACTCCGCAAACTCGTCCGGAAGAAGCCGCCGGAGGGTTTCGTGTCCTGGGGCGAGAAGACATTCACCCAACTCATCGATGCACCCGACGAGCCACTGCGGTCACACTTCCGGATGACCACGGCGATCCTGATGGAGGTACTGGCCCGGCCGGGCGACTGTTTCGTGGCGCTGCGGCATCTCCTCGAGGAGAACCACGAGCCGCGCAACCGGCAACTCCGCCACATCCGGCACACCATCGAGCTGTACCGAGGCCTCCGCGAGTCCGGCATCGTCGTCCAGCTCGATGCTCCTGACGCAGATGGCAAGAACGTCGCCATGTCGGTGGACATGCCGGAGAACTTCGCCCTCACCAATCCACTCTCGTCGTTCGCGTTGGCAGCATTCGAGATCCTCGACCCCGACTCGGCAACCTACGCACTGGATGTGCTCTCGATCCTCGAGTCGACGCTCGAGGATCCGCGACCGTTGCTGTTCGCACAACGCAAGGTCGCGCGCGACGCGGCGATAGCCGAGATGAAGTCGGACGGCGTCGAGTACGAGGAGCGCATGGCCCGGCTGGAGGAGATCACCTGGCCCCGTCCGCTCGCCGACGAGATCGACTTCGCATTCGGCGTCTACCGTCGCGGACATCCCTGGGTGTCCTCGTATCCGCCGTCGCCGAAGTCGGTGCTCCGCGAGATGCTCGAGCGGTCGATGACATTCAACGAGCTCATCTCCCAATACGGATTGGCCCGCAGCGAGGGCGTACTGCTGCGATACCTATCCGATTGCTATCGAGTTCTCAGACAAGGCCTTCCGACTGCGGTCAGCACTCCGGAGGTCGTCGAGATCACGGACCGGGTCGGGGCGATGGTCCGCGAGATCGACTCCAGCCTTGTCGATGAATGGGAGCAACTGAGCCAGGCGAGTGTGGAATAGTCGGCTCCACCGACCACGTTGGAGGAGATATGCCACTCACCGGAGAATACGAACCCAGCCCGGCGGATTGGGCCACTGATCAGGTCCGCGAGTACGAGGGATCGAACGGCACCGCCGCGACCACGATGAAGGGGAAACCCGTCGTGATCCTCACCTCGGTCGGCCGCAGATCCGGCAAGCTGCGCAAGACGCCACTCATGCGGGTCGAACACGATGGCGACTACGCGGTCGTGGCCTCCCTCGGCGGAGCCCCCAAACACCCGGTCTGGTACTGGAACCTCGTCGCCGAACCGCATGTCGAACTCCGCGACGGGGAGCACGTCGGCGACTACACCGCGCGCGAGGTCTCCGGCGAGGAACGTGAGACCTGGTGGGCCCGCGCCGTCGAGGCGTGGCCCGACTATGCCGGGTACCAGACCAAGACCGACCGCGTCATCCCGGTGTTCGTGCTCGAACCCCGCTGAGCCCACTCACCGCTCGCCCCCCGACCGCAACCCCGATCCCGCCGACAGCCACCTGTTCTTCGTCGGGATACCGGTTGCCGTCGGCGCACGTCACCTTGCCGTCGGCGATGATCAGCCGCGCCGCACGGTACCGGTCGCGACCACCAGATCGGCGACGACCTCCGCGAGAGTGTGAAACGCCTCGGCTCGACGGGCCGAATCGCGGTACACCAAGCCCACCCGCCGACCCGGACGGGGCCGCGCAAAGGTTGCGGTGGCCAGCTGACCGCCGCCGGTCTCGACCGCCACGGCGGTCTGCGGGATCAGTGTGACCCCCAGACCACCCTCCACGCATTGCACCGCGGTCGCCAGGGATGCCGCCCGCGTCTGTCCGACGTCCGGTCGGACGCCGGCGAGCCGGCACACCTCCAGCGCCTGATCCCGGAGACAATGGCCCTCGTCGAGCAGGAGCAACGGCAGGTCGGCGAGCGACGCCGGGTCCACTCTGCGTCGTCCTGCGAGTGGATGCGTGGCCGGCAGCGCCAGGACGAAATCCTCTGTGTACAGCGGGACCTCGCTCATCCCCCGTTCATTCGTGGGCAACGCCATGATGGCCACGTCGAGTGACCCGTCTCTCAGCTGACGCAGCAGTCGCGCCGTCTGGTCTTCGACCACCTGCATCCTTAACTCCGGAATACGTTCTGCCACACCGCGAAGCACCGTCGGAAGGATGTACGGGGCGACCGTCGGTATCAAGCCGACCCGCATCGGCCCGGCGAGCGGGTCCCCGTTTCCCGATGCCTCTGCCAGGAGGTCATCGATCGCATCCACGGCGGCGATTGCCCTGGGCAGCAACCTCTCCCCTTCCGGAGTCAGGAAGACACGTCTCGTGGTCCGCTCGACGAGCTGCAGTCCGAGTCCGGTCTCGAGACCGGCCAGTGCTTGCGACAACGTCGGCTGACTGACACCGAGATCATCTGCCGCAGAACCGAAGTGACGCCGGTGCGCGACCGCGACGAATGCCCGCAGAGCGGTCGCGGACGGTTGATGACTTCTATTGGCCATGCCTATCAATATAGTGCGTATCATCACGTTTCGCTCTTACCGATATTCCGGCACGATGGTGCATGTCTGACGACGAATCCGCGTCCTCGTATGACGCACCCGACGCTGATCGAAACATCAAGGAGCGAAACAGAGCATGGCTTTGCTGACCATCGGCGACCAGTTCCCCGCCTACCACCTCACCGCGGTCATCGGGGGTGACCTGTCCAAGGTCGACGCCCAGAAGCCGGACGACTACTTCACCACGGTCACCAGCGACGATCAGCCCGGGAAGTGGCGGATCGTCTTCTTCTGGCCCAAGGACTTCACTTTCGTGTGCCCCACGGAGATCGCCGCTTTCGGCAAGCTGAACGACGAGTTCGCCGACCGTGACGCGCAGGTGCTCGGCGCCTCGGTCGACAACGAGTTCGTCCACTTCCAGTGGCGCGCACAGCACGAGGACCTCAAGACCCTCCCCTTCCCCATGCTGAGCGACCTCAAGCGCGAACTTGCCTCCGCGGCAGGTGTTCTCAATGCGGACGGGGTGGCCGACCGGGCCACGTTCATCATCGATCCCAACAACGAGATCCAGTTCGTCTCGGTGACTGCCGGTTCGGTCGGACGTAACGTCGATGAGGTGCTCCGCGTCCTCGACGCCCTGCAGTCCGACGAGTTGTGCGCCTGCAACTGGAAAAAGGGCGATCCGACCATCGACGCGGGCGAGCTGCTGACCGCGAGCGTCTGAGAGGAGACCGCATGAGCATCGAGAATCTCAAGGAAGCACTGCCCGAGTACGCCAAGGACCTCAAACTGAATCTGGGTTCGATCAGCCGCACCACGGCGCTGAGCGAGGATCAGCTGTGGGGCACCCTGCTGTCGACCGCGGCCGCGACGCGTAATGCCAAGGTGCTGGCCGAGATCGCCGACGAGGCCGCCGACACGCTGTCCGCCGAGGCATACAACGCCGCACTCGGGGCTGCGTCGATCATGGGGATGAACAACGTCTTCTATCGAGGCCGAGGCTTCCTCGGCGGCAAGTACGACGACCTGCGTCCCGGTCTGCGGATGAACATCATCGGCAACCCCGGAGTGGACAAGGCGCTGTTCGAGCTGTGGTCGTTCGCGGTGTCGTCGATCAACGGTTGTGAGCACTGCGTCGGCGCTCACGAGAACACCCTTCGCGAAGCAGGCGTCGACCGTGAGGCGATCCTCGAGGCCCTCAAGGTCGCCTCGATCGTCGCCGGTGTCGCCCAGGCGATCGCGACCACCGAAGTGCTCGCGGCGGTCTGACCGGCCCCGCACACAGATCTGCCCCCGACTCTGACGAAATACGGAGAGCCGGGGGCAGATTCGATTGTCCCTGGATCAGGCCAGTGCGGCCCGCATCCGGTCGGCGAGTTCTCCGACCTCGTCGGTGGTCATCACGAACGCCGGTGAGATCTGCAGCGCCCCCTGGCCCGCGGCACGACCGCTGACGCCGTGCTCGCGCAGTCTGCCGACCATCGGCATCGCCTGGGCGGGATCGGCCAGCTGGACCGCGGTGACCGCGCCCAGGCCGGTGCGGACCTCGGACACCGAATCGAGATCGGCCAGCGGCGAGAGTGCTTGCTCCAGATCGCCTTCCAACCGGGTCGCCTCGGCGAGCAGACCCTCACCCTCGATGATGTCGAGGTTGGCCATCGCGGCCGCGGCGGCACCGGCGTGGCCGCCGTAGGTGTAGCCGTGGCGCCACCAGACACCGCCCCCGAAGAACGGTTCGGCGATACGGGGAGCGATGAACACCGCGCCCATCGGAACGTATCCGGACGTGAGGCCCTTGGCCGTCGTCATCATGTCGGGCGCGAGGTCGAAACGGGAGGACGCGAACCAGGAATCGCCACCGATGCGTCCGAATCCGGTGACCACCTCGTCGGCGACGAACAACACGTCGTGGTCGCGGCAGATCTGACGCACCTCGGCGAGGTAGCCCTCCGGAGGCAGGTAGATCCCGCCGGCACCGATGATCGGCTCGCAGAAGAACGCCGCGATGCGATCGGCACCCAGGCGCTCGATGAGGCCGAGCAGACTCTTCGCATTGTCCCACTCCACCGACTCGGCGTCGGGCATGAGTTCGCCATAGCCTTCGCGGTTGACCGGGATGCCCGCGAGCGCGGTCCCCGCCACATGCATGCCGTGGTACGCCTTGGTACGACCGACGATGATGTTCTTCTCCGGCCTGCCCTGCTCGTGCCAGTAGCGCCGGGCCAGCTTGGCGGCCGTGTCCACCGAGTCACTGCCACCCGAGGTGAAGAAGATCTTGCTGTCGGGAACCGGGGCGATCGCGGCGAGACGGTCGGCGAGATCCGCGGTCACATCGGCGGTGATGTCTCCGAACCCGGAGTAATGCGCCAGCCGACCGAGCTGATCCGCGACGGCCTGTGCCACCTCGGTTCGGCCGTGGCCGATGTTGGTGAACCAGAGACCCGCGGTCGCGTCGAGATACTCGCGACCGGAGGCATCCCAGATCCGTGTCCCTCGTCCGCGGGTGACCACGAACGGCCCCTTGGTGGAGACCGAACCCATATCGGCGAAACCGTGCCACAGTGAACCAGCCATGCCCCAATCATGCCGGGCGTGCGTCGGGTCACCTCCGTCGACCCCATATCCTGGACGGATCATGCCCGTTCCGACCGCAGACGACCGACGAGCGCTCGGTGACCGCCTCGCCGACGTGACCATCCTCGACGCTCATCGTCTGCGCAGACGACTCGACAAACTCGGTCGCTCACCGAAACAGGCGGCCTGGGACAAGCTGGCCGCCGACGTCGACGCCGCAACGCTCCGCGTCGATCGTCGTCGTGCGACTGTTCCGACGATCACCTTCCCGCCGGACCTGCCCGTGTCGGCGGCCCGCGACGAGATCGCCGCCGCCATCGCCGATCATCAGGTGGTGGTGATCGCCGGCGAGACCGGTTCGGGCAAGACCACCCAGCTGCCCAAGATCTGTCTCGAACTGGGTCGCGGCATCCGAGGCGCCATCGGTCACACCCAGCCACGGCGGATAGCAGCGAGTTCGGTCGCGCGCCGCATCGCCGACGAAACCGACACCGAGATAGGTCAGGCGATCGGATACTCGGTGCGGTTCACCGACCGGGCCGGCGCAAACACCTTGGTCAAGGTGATGACCGACGGAATCCTGCTCCGCGAGATCGGTACCGACCCTCTGCTGCGTCACTACGACACGCTCATCATCGACGAGGCCCATGAGCGCAGCCTCAACATCGACTTCATCCTCGGGTACCTGAAGCAACTCCTGCCGCGCCGTCCCGACCTCAAGGTCATCATCACCTCGGCGACCATCGAGCCCGGCCGGTTCGCGCGGCACTTCGCATCCGACGAATCCACGGACGGCGACCGGCCCACCGGTGACGTGCCCATCCTGGAGGTGTCCGGGCGTGCGTATCCCGTCGAGGTCCGATACCGGCCGTTCGGGGACGACCAGGATCCCGATTCCGACCATCGCGACCTGGATCAGGTCCAAGCCGTCGACCAGGCCGTCGGCGAGCTGTGGTCGTCGCAACGCACCGGCGACATCCTGGTGTTCCTGCCGACCGAACGGGATATCCGCGAGACCGCGGACGCGCTGCGTCATCGCGTCGCGTCGGGTGCCGAGATCGTCCCGCTCTTCGCGCGGCTGTCGATCGCCGACCAGCAACGCGTCTTCGCGCCGTCGAGCGGGCGGCGGATCGTCCTCGCCACCAACGTCGCCGAGACATCACTGACCGTTCCGGGTATCCGCTATGTCATCGACACCGGCACCGCCCGCATCTCGCGCTACTCGACACGGTCGAAGGTGAACCGACTTCCCATCGAACCGATCTCCCAGGCCTCCGCCCGGCAACGGGCCGGGCGCTGTGGTCGTGTCGCGCCCGGCATCTGTATCCGCCTGTACTCCGAGGAGGATTTCGACAACCGTCCCGCGTTCACCGACCCGGAGATCCTGCGGACCAATCTCGCCGCGGTGATCCTCCAGATGGCCGCCCTGCGCATCGGTGACGTGTCGGCATTCCCCTTCGTGCAGCCGCCCGACGCGCGCGCCATCCGTGACGGCATGGCCGTGCTCACCGAGCTCGGCGCGATCCGCGAGACCGCTCGCGACGACCACGAGCCGGTGCTCACCCGGATCGGGCGGGACATGGCCCGGATACCGGTGGATCCCCGTCTGGCACGGATGCTGATCTCCGCACACGAACTCGGATGTCTCGACCACGTCCTGGTGATCGCCGCGGCGTTGTCGGTGCCAGATGTGCGCGAACGGCCGGCGGAACATCGCGAGGCCGCCGGCGCCTCGCATCGACGGTTCGCGGTGCCGGGTTCGGAATTCCTCTCGTATCTCGAGCTCTGGCAGTACCTGAACGACCGACGACAGGAGTTGTCGGGGAATCGTTTCCGACGGATGTGCGAGAGCGAGTTCCTCCACTTCCTGCGCATCCGGGAATGGCAGGAGCTCCACCGCCAGTTGTCACGGATCGTCTCCGACCTCGATTGGACCGCCACCGCGTCGCCACGCGACGCCGACGCCATCCACCGTTCGATCCTCTCCGGACTGCTGGGCAACATCGCAGTCCGCCAAGGCGATTCACGCGACTACATCGGTGCCCGAAACACATCGCTGGCGATCTTCCCCGGCTCGTCGCTCGCCCGTAAACCGCCTCCCTTCATCATGGCCGCAGAGATCCTCGAGACCTCACGGCTGTTCGCGCACACCGTCGCCGGGATCGATCCGCTCTGGGCCGAGAAACTCGCCGGCGACCTCGTCCGCCGGTCGTACAGCGAGCCGCACTGGTCGGCCAAGCGGGCGTCCGCGATGGCCTACGAGCGGGTGACTCTCTACGGGGTCACCCTCGTCGCCCAGCGACGTGTTCCATACGGAGCGATCGATCCGCCGACCGCACGGGAGATGTTCATTCGCCACGCCCTTGTCGAGGGCGACTGGCGCACCGATCATGTGTTCTTCCACCGCAATCGGGAACTCCTCGACGCGGCCGCCGACGTCGAGCATCGCGCGCGCCGTCGCGATCTGGTGATCAGTGAGCAACAGCTCTTCGAGTTCTACGACGCCCGTGTCGGCGCCGACGTCGTGTCGGCGCGGCATTTCGACACCTGGTGGAAGAAGACCCGGCAAGAGCATCCAGACCTGCTCGACCTGAAGCCGGAGGATGTGGCGGCCGACGTCACGGTGGCCGACAACGACTTTCCCGGGGTATGGCAGCAGGGCGAGACCCGCCTGGAACTGCGTTACCGGTTCGAGCCGGGTGCTCCCGACGACGGGGTCACCGTCGTGGTCCCCCGGCCACTACTCGATCATGTACGACCCGCGGGTTTCGACTGGTCGGTTCCGGGCCTGCGCTCCGAACTCGCCACCGAGCTCGTCAAGTCACTGCCCAAGGCCCTCCGCAAGTCGATGGCACCCGCCCAGCGTTTCGCCGACCTCGCGGTGTCGCGATTGACACCCCGGTCGGAGCCACTGGTGACCGGCCTGTCCCGCGAGCTCACCTCGATCACCGGCATGACCGTGTCCCCGGGTGACTTCTCCCTCGATCGCGTCCCCGCCCATCTGACAATGAACTTCGCCGTCACCGACCGGTCCGGCACGGTCGTCGCGAGTGGCAAGTCACTGGCCGGCCTGAAGAAGGGTTTCGCCGGGCACGACGACACCTCTCGTCCCCGCACCGTCCACACCTCATGGACCGCCGATGGCATCGGCGACCTGCCCGACACCACCACCACAGCGGTTGCCGGCCAGACGATCACCCGCTATCCGGGACTCGATGTCGCCTGGGACGACGCGGGCCGGGCAACCGGCGTCACGCGAACCGAGTCCGTCACCGCAGCCGAGCGTGACCGAAAGCTGACCGACGCGGTGATCGTGTTGTTGGAAACGACGATCCCGACCCTCCCCAAGAAGATCATCGGCACCCTCGACCCGGCCGGACGACTGGCACTGAGTCAGAGCCCGTATCTCCGAGCCGATGATCTCCTGGCCGATTGCACCCGGCGCGCGGTCCGCGACGCCGTGGCCACCCGAGACCTCACGGTCATCCGGACGCCCGGCCGGTTCGCGCAGCTCCGCGACGACCTCAGGCCGACCGTGACCGACGCGGCCCCTGAGTATTTCGAGCTCGCCACAGACATTCTCCGACATCTGGCCCCGCTCCGATCGGAGATCGATCAGGACAGCGGATCCGTCGCTGCCGACGACGTGGCCGAGCAACTGGAGAACCTCGTCTTCGACGGATTCGTGGCCGCGACCCCCCGCAGACATCTCACCGAGATCCCGCGCTATCTCCAGGCGGCGGAGAATCGATTGGCCGATCTCATGGGATCGACGACCCGCGATCGCGATGCCCTCGCCGCGGTCGACCGGGTGATCGCACACTGGAATCAGCGAGTCGCGCAGCTCCCGGCCGGCCGGCGCGATGCCTTCAACGAGTACGCGCATTGGATGGTCGAGGAACTCCGGGTCGGTCTCTTCTCGCAGCGACTCGGTACCGCCTACCCGATCTCCGAGAAGCGGGCGCTACGCGCACTGGACGCGTTCCACTGAGCGCACGACCGAGCGCACCCCTCCGACGTCGTCAGTCGGCGACGGTCGGCCCCGCAGCGTCCACTGCCCTCTCGTGCGTCAGGTCACCCTGCAGGTCGTCGATCTCACGCTGGAAGTCCTCGAGCGAGTCGAACGAGCGATACACCGACGCAAACCGGAGATAGGCCACCTCATCGAGCTCACGCAACGGTTTGAGGATCGCCAATCCCACCTCGTTGCTGGGGATCTCGGCCGATCCGGATGCGCGCACCGCATCCTCGACCTGTTGCGCGAGCTGAGCGAGGGCGTCTTCGGCCACGGCGCGCCCCTGGCAGGCCCGACGAACCCCGCGCATCACCTTCTCGCGGCTGAAAGGTTCGGTGACCCCGTTGCGTTTTGCCACCGACAGCACGGCGCTCTCCACCGTCGAGAACCGGCGACCACACTCCGCACACGAACGGCGCCGTCGGATCGCCTGCCCTTCATCGGCGACACGCGAGTCGATGACCTTGGTGTCTTCGTTCTTACAAAACGGGCAGCGCATGTTGTCCTCACGCACATCTCGGGACACTCCGGCGCACCGGATGCTCGCTACGCCGTGCCGGTTTCCGGCTGGAACCTGTGCCATGGAGGATACCGTCCGTCGCTCAGCGGTATGCGGGCGCGATCAGTGCCTGACCGATCCGGAGGCCCGTGGACGGCAGCGCGTTGCGCTCGACGATCTGATCGATGACCGACTGCCGCGGCAGGTCCGGAGCCACCCGATCGGCGATCGAGCTCAGGGTGTCGCCCTGCCGGACATGCACGACCTCGGTGCCCACCGGTTGCGGGGCCACGGACGCGGCGTAGTTCGACCCGACGATCGCGACAACCCAGACGAGCGCCGCCAGTGCTCCTCCGACCAGCACCGCGAGCGCGGCCGCACGACGGCGCGCATAGACCAGTCGCTCATCTGCCGGTGCCGCACACCGGGTGCCGACGATCGTCGTACCCACGTTGCGTCGACCCGCCGGACGACGGTCGGCCGGACGGGTCGGCTCGACCCTAGCGGCACGCCGTGGACGCGCACCGACGCCCGAGGTGGCCGGCCGTCGCGGGGCGAGCGCCGGTGTCTCGCGGGTCTGGGTGCCACTGCTCGGCGCGTGGCGCGCGGACGTCTCGCGGACGGACGCCTCTCGGGTCAAGGTTGCTGTGCTCATCGTGTCCTCCCGGGATCCGAATCGGGCGTCTCATCGATCACATGTTCGATGGAACGCATGTTCGATTTGTAGCACGATGCGCCGACAAAGTCCCGACACGCGTCGAACAAATGTTTGAACCTGTCGGCGGGTTCGGTTAACCTCGGCCGTAAGACAACCGATCGACCAGCGATTTTGCGAGGCGAACCGGTTCCGGCGGCAGCCGACGATGCAAGAGCCGACAGGAAGGACTCAGCGATGAGCGACAAGGCCGGTGGGCGGCGTGGAGCCACCCGCGGGATCCACGAGACCGCGCACGCCCCCGACGACACGTCGGATCCGGCACCCGTCGTCGCCGACCCCGAGGCCGCCGAGGCGGCTCTCACCGCTCGGCAGCGCGGGGTCCTGGAGTTCATCCGTCAGTCCGTGCGGGAGCGTGGCTACCCGCCCAGCATCCGCGAGATCGGCGACGCCGTCGGACTGACGTCCACGTCGTCGGTGGCCCATCAACTCCGCACTCTGGAACGCAAGGGATTGCTCAAGCGCGACCACAACCGGCCGCGCGCGGTCAACATCCAGGACGGCGACCACACCCCGCCCGGCGGCGCCGCGGCCGGACTGGCCGACGGTCAGGAATTGCCCACACCGACGTTCGTGCCCGTCCTCGGGCGGATCGCCGCCGGCGGACCGATCCTGGCCGAGCAGGCCGTCGAGGATGTCTTCCCGTTACCTCGAGAACTGGTCGGAGAGGGATCACTGTTCCTGCTGCGCGTCGTCGGTGAGTCGATGATCGACGCCGCCATCTGCGACGGCGACTGGGTCGTGGTCCGACAGCAGAACGTCGCCGACAACGGTGACATCGTCGCGGCCATGATCGACGGCGAGGCCACCGTGAAGACGTTCAAGCGCAAGGACGGTCACGTGTGGCTGATGCCCCACAACGACCTCTTCGATCCCATCCCGGGCGACGAGGCCGCGATCCTCGGCAAAGTCGTCACCGTGATGCGGCGCGTCTGAGGCCCGACGGCCGGGAGTCAGCCACCGAGCGCAGCGGACGCCACCGCACGGGCCTCCGCGGGATCGGCTGTTCTCAGCACTGCTTGCGCGGCTGACCGGCACTGATCGAGGGTCACCTCCGCGAGGCGAGCGCCGACCGGAGCAGCCGCGGCGGGTGCCGCGGACAACGAGCTGACACCCATGCCGACGAGGACACAGGCCAGCAGCGGATCGGCGGCCGCCTCGCCGCAGACCCCGACCGGTTTGCCCGCCGCCTCTCCGGCGCGGGCGACCATGTCGATCAGTGCCAGCGCCGCCGGCTGCCACGGATCCGTCAATGTGGCGAGTTCTGCGGACATCCGATCGGCGGCCATCGTGTACTGCGTCAGATCATTGGTGCCGATCGAGACGAAGTCGACCTCGGCCATGATCGCGGGGGCCAGGATCGCCGCGGCCGGCACCTCGACCATCACCCCCGCGACCAACCCGCGGCGCCGCACTTCGCCCGCGAATTCCGCTGCCTCGGACGGCGATGCGATCATCGGCGCCATCACCCACGGAGTGGCTCCGCTCTCCCGAGCAGCGGCCGCGATCGCATCGAGCTGATCCGCGCGGATCTCGGGATGGTCGATCGCGATGCGATTGCCCCGCACGCCCAGCGCCGGGTTGGCCTCGTTGAGCTGGGTCACGAATTTCAGCGGCTTGTCCGACCCGGCGTCGAGCGTCCGGATCACCACTTTCCGGTCGGCGAATGCGTCGATCACCTCGCGGTACAACGTCGCCTGCTCGGCGATCGTCGGGGCCTCGGTACGCTCGAGGAACGCCAACTCCGTGCGGAACAATCCGACACCCTCGACCGGGTGACCGGATGCGTTTCGTGCCGACGCCCCGTCGGCGACGTTCGCGAGCACCGAGACCCGATGCCCGTCCGAGGTCGTCCCGGGTCCCGTCCATGACGCCACCGCTGCGGCTTTGCGGCGACTCTCGTCCACGCCGGCGAGCGCCACCGCCTCGTCGGGTTCGATCTCGAGCGTGCCCGCCGTCCCGTCGACGAGCACCGTGGTGCCGACGGCCACGGTGGCGAGCCCACCCACGGCGACCACGCATGGAATCCCCAACTGGCGGGCGATGATCGCGGTGTGACTCGTGGGACCTCCGAGACGCGTGACGAGCGCGGTGATCAACGTCGGGTCGAGCCCGGCGGTGTCCGCCGGGGCGAGATCGTCGGCGAGCAGCACCGACGGCACCGGTGGTTCCGGCACGCCGGGCTCGGGTATCCCCAGCAACTCGGCGACCACCCGATCCCGGACGTCGTTGAGATCGGTGACCCGCTCGGCCATCAGTCCACCGAGCTTGGTGAACATCACGGCGAACTGCTCGGTCGCCGCCGCGGCCGCGGCCGGCGCGGGGGTGCCCTTGGCGATCAACGCAGTCGCCGCACCGACCCAGCCGCGGTCCTCGGCGAGACCAGCGGTCGCCACGAGCACCTCCGACGCGGCGCCCGAGGCATGCGAGGCCCGCTCCCGGAGTCGTCCCGCCACCGTCGCCGCGGCATCGGTGAAGCGTTTGGCCTCGACCTCACGCTCGTCCGCGGCAACGTCGGCCTCTGCACTCGGGTCGTAGTCCGGGCGGGCGCCCGGCCAGATGGCCGGACCGAAGGCCTTTCCGGCCACCACGGGTGTCCCCTGCAAAACCTGTGTCTGTGTCACCGAAGTCCTATCTGTCCGTCGGTCCGGGAAACGATCCCGTCCCGGACTCACTGGCCTGTCTCGAGCAGCCGAGCACATGTGCAATGAACCCGTAACTGGAAGTTATGTGATTCAAGTTACAAGAAAACCTTGACTTGTCAACATAAACAGGCGTAAACACAGATATAGCAACATCTAAATCCACAGATTCCAACAGACGAGGACATCCGTGTACGCCGAAGAACGTCAGCAGGCGATCGCCGATCAGGTACGGGCCAATGGCCGCGCGTCGGTCGCCGCCTTGGCCACGCTGTTCGACGTGACCAGTGAGACGGTCCGTCGGGATCTCGCAACCCTCGAGCGCGCAGGGCATCTTCAGCGGGTACACGGCGGCGCGGTTCGGCCGGGTTCCACGCCGGTGATCGGCGAGCTCGGCATCGACGAACGCCAGATGACCCACACCCATGAGAAGGTCGCCATCGGCCGAGCGGCGATCCGGTTCCTCCCACCGGACGGTGGTTCGCTGTTCTTCGACGCCGGCACCACCACCTTCCAGGCCGCCCTCGCCCTGCCACGTGACCGCCGTCTGACCCTGATCACCCACAGCATCCCGATCGCGGCCGCTCTGGCCGGCCACCACTCGTCGGACCTACATGTCCTGGGAGGCCGGGTCCGCGGACTCACACAGGCGACCGTCGGCTCCGAGACGGTGGCGGCATTGGAACGACTGCGCATCTCGACAGCCTTCGTCGGCGCAAACGGGATCACCGAGTCACACGGACTCTCCACCCCCGACCCGGACGAGGCCGCCATCAAGGCAGCCATCGTCAGGGTTGCCAATCGCGTTGTGGTGCTTTCTGATTCATCAAAGATCGACCGTGAGGACCTGTCCTCGTTCGCCGATCTCGCAGATATCGACGTGCTGGTCACCGACGCCGGGATCGACCCGGTCACCTCCGCGGCTCTGTCGGCACGCGGGATCGACGTCGTGATCGCGTGACCGAGAGGACCCCCATGACACGACCATCACCACCGCCGGTGATCCTGACCGTCACCGCCAATCCGAGCCTCGACCGCACCCTGGAGCTCGCCGCACCGCTGCGCCGCGGTGAGGTGCAGCGCGCGACGTCGGTGCGTGCCGAGCCCGGCGGCAAGGGTGTCAACGTCGCACGAGTGGTGTCCGAGGCAGGGCTGGCGACGCTTGCGGTCCTGCCCGCGCGGACCGGTGACCCACTCCTCACCGCGCTCGACACGGTTGATCTCCCCTACCTCGCCCTGCCGATCGACGGCGACGTCCGCTCCAACGTCACGGTCGCCGACCCCGACGGCACGACCACCAAGATCAACGCACCGGGCTTCGGGCTGACGCCCGCCGACACACATGCCCTCGTCGACCTGATCGTCGAGAACGCGCGCGACGCAAGCTGGGTGGCACTGTGTGGGTCACTGCCACCGGGACCGTCGGACAACTGGTACCGGACCGTCATCGACGAGCTCGACGGACAGGACTGCCAAGTCGCGGTGGACACCTCCGGCGGCCCACTGTCGGCGACGGTCCGGGGTCGTGTGGACCTGCTGAAACCCAACGACGAGGAGCTGGCCGAGGCCACCGGCGTGGATCCGGCGCGTCTCGTCGCCGCGACGTCGCGAGGCGATTACGCACCGCTCATCGGCGCGGCGCGCTCTCTCGTCGACCAGACCGGGGCCGCCATCCTCGCCACCCTCGGTGCGGCCGGGGCGATCCTGGTCACCGACTCCGGAACCTGGTTCGCCACTCCGCCACCGATCGTGCCACGCAGCACGGTCGGCGCCGGGGACTCGGCCCTCGCCGGGTATCTGATCGCGGAGACCCGCGGCGCCACCGAGCCGGAGCGGCTCCGGAGCGCCGTCGCCTATGGCTCGGCAGCCACCGCGCTCGCCGGCACTCAGCCACCCGCGCCGGGCCGGCTCGATCTCGACGGGGTGACGGTCACCGACCTCTCCGGGGCCGCCCAGCTCGGATGACACTCGACGATCGCACGCACGGGCCTGCCCCCGACAGACGGACTGCCCCGACCCCGCCACCACGAACCCCGCCACCACGAACCCGACGACAGCACACCCCCAGGTAGAAGGAAATCCGATGTCCGAACAGATCATCACGACGCAGACGGTGAGACTCGACGTCGATGCGGGCGCCGACCCGGCGGCCGTGATCGGCTATCTCGCCGAGGTTCTACAGGCTGCAGGCCGTACCACCGATGCCGCCGACCTCACTCGAGGGGCGCTCGACCGCGAGGCGAAGTCCGCGACCGGGCTGCCCGGTGGAATCGCGATCCCGCATGCCCGCGCCGAGTCCGTCACCGAGGCCAGTCTCGCGATGGCACGGCTGTCCGCCAAGGTCGATTTCGGTGCACCCGACGGCCCGGCAGACCTCGTGTTCCTGATCGCGGCACCGTCCGGCGGCGCATCCGAGCACATGAAACTGCTGAGCTCACTTGCGCGGTCGCTGGTCCGCCCCGATTTCGTCGCGTCCCTGCGCGAGGCCGAGAGCGATGAGCGGGTGGTACAACTCGTCGACGAGGCGATCAATCCCGCACCCGCACAACCTGCGGCATCCACCGCCGCGGCAACCACAGCCGCAACAGCAGCAGCAACGGCCCCGGCATCAGTCGGCGTCGCTTCGTCTCCGTCCTCGGGTCCGGCCGTCCCCGAGCGCACGTCGATCGTCGCGATCACCGCGTGCCCGACCGGGATCGCGCACACCTACATGGCGGCAGATGCCCTCAAGTACGCGGCCGAACGCGCCGACGTCGACTTCCACGTGGAGACGCAGGGGTCGTCGGCGACAACCGCATTCGATCCGCAGGTGATCGCGAGCGCCGACGCCGTGATCTTCGCCACCGACGTCGGCGTCAAGGGCAAGGAACGTTTCCACGGTAAGCCCGTCATCTCCTCCGGCGTCAAACGGGCGATCAACGAGCCCGATGCGATGATCGCCGAAGCGGTTGCAGCCGCGGACAATCCGAACGCCGCGGTGGTGGCGGGCACCGGCGACGGCGTCCCGGACAACGCAGCCGACGCCGGTGGTCTCGGCGTCGGCAAGCAGGTCCAGCAGGCGCTGATGACCGGCGTCAGCTACATGATCCCGTTCGTCGCCGCCGGCGGTCTGCTCATCGCCCTCGCCTTCCTCCCGTTCCTCGGGGGCTACGAGATCGCCAACTCGACACTCGACACCTCCGGCGCGCTCAACGACGGACAGTTCATCGCGCTCAACAACAGCCTGTGGGATCTGCCTGCCGGCGGCCTCGGCCAATACATCGGTGCGGTGTTGTTCGCGGTCGGCGGCCTCGCCATGAGCATGCTGGTCCCGGTACTGGCCGGCTACATCTCGTTCGCCATCGCCGATCGCCCCGGTATCGCACCCGGTTTCGTCGCGGGTCTCGTGTCGGTCGCCGTCGGTGCCAGCTTCATCGGTGGTCTGGTCGGTGGTCTCATCGCCGGTGTCGCGTGCCTGTGGATCGCCCGACTCCCGTTGCCGCAGTGGGCACGAGGGCTGATGCCGGTGGTGATCATCCCGCTGCTGGGCAGTTTGATCATCGGCGTGTTGCTGTACATGCTGCTCGGCAAGCCGCTCGCGTGGGTCACCGATCAGATGACCGATGGCCTCAACAGCATGTCCGGCGGCTCTGCGGTCGTCCTGGGCATCGTGCTCGGCCTGATGATGTGCTTCGACCTCGGCGGCCCGGTCAACAAGGCGGCATATCTGTTCGCCACCGCGGGACTCGCGATCGGCGGCAATGCGCAGCTGGAGATCATGGCCGCGGTGATGTGCGCAGGCATGGTGCCGCCGCTGGCGCTGGCGCTGGCAACTGTACTGCGCCCGAGGCTGTTCACCGAGCCGGAGCGTGAGAACGGCAAGGCCGCATGGCTGCTCGGTGCCTCGTTCATCTCCGAGGGTGCGATCCCGTTCGCTGCGACCGACCCGTTCCGCGTGATCCCGTCGATGATGGCAGGCGGCGCCCTGTCCGGTGCGTTGATCATGGCGTTCGGCGTCACCCAGCGCGCCCCGCACGGCGGCATCTTCGTCTTCTTCACCATGAACCACTGGGTCCTGTTCCTGGTGGCGCTCGCCGCCGGAACCGCCTTGTCCGCGTTCCTCGTCATCGCCGCCAAGCAATGGAGCACCGCGCGGAAAGAGGCGACCGCCGTACCCGAACTCGAGACCATCGCGGCCTGAGGTGATCGGCCAAGCCGCACCCCGCCGCCGCGAAACGCGTGCACAATCGTCGTCAGCGAAACAATTCAGACATCACCACCGCATGAGTGAGGAGACACCCACATGCCCAGCACCACCGTCACCGTCGGATCCGCCGTCGGCCTGCATGCCCGCCCCGCGACGATCATCGCCGAGGCGGTCGCGGACGCCGGCACCGCGGTCACCATCGGCCTCGAGGGCGGAGATCCGGTGGATGCCGGTTCGGCTCTGATGATCATGACTCTCGGCGCCGAGAAGGGCACCAACGTCGTGGTCACGGCCGAGGATCAGAACACCCTCGATGCGATAGCCACCCTGGTCGCCAAGGATCTCGACGCCGACTGAGGGCCGAAGCCCTCCTTGGCTTCCCGCCGGTCGCGCACACATACTGCTGTCGATCGGGCACACACCATTCCGTCGAGGGTGCGTGGGCATCACCGCCGACGCGCACTCGACGGAATTCTGTGCACACTCGGCGGATGGGCTACATCACCGCGAGGTCGTCACCGTGAGATCGTCGAGCGCGCCTGCGAAGGCGGCCGGGACGCGCACGCGCATCCGGGTGCCGTCCGCGGTGTGTTCGCTCGACAGCACCTCGCCCTCCTCGTGAATCCGCGACACCACGTCACCACGGGTGTAGGGCACGTCGATCGTCAGCTCCACGTCGGAGCGGCCGATGAACTCGCGGAGCCGGTCGAACAGCTCGGGCAATCCCTCACCGGTGCGCGCGGACACGAACACCGCATCACCGAACGCCCCACGCAGTTCGGCCATCCTGGTGGCGTCGACGGCGTCGATCTTGTTGATCACCAACAGTTCCGGCGGCGGCGGGGCGTCCTCCTCGGCGACGACTTCGTTGATCACCTGACGCACCGCCGAGATCTGTTCGGCAGGAAAGGCATCCGCACCGTCGACGACGTGGAGGACAAGGTCGGCGTCGACCACTTCCTCCAATGTCGACCGAAACGCCTCGACGAGCTGCGTCGGCAGGTGCCGCACGAAGCCGACGGTGTCGGTGAACACCACTGCGCGGCCGTCGTCGAGGGTGGCGCGACGCGTGGTGGGGTCGAGGGTGGCGAACAGCGCGTCCTGCACGAGGACGCCGGACCCGGTCATCGCATTGACGAGACTCGACTTGCCGGCGTTCGTGTACCCGGCGACCGTCAGTCGAGGGATGGCGTTACGTTCGCGCGCCGCGCGCATCACGGTGCGCGATTTCTTCATCCCACGGATCTCCCGGCGCAGCTTCGCCATCCGCTCGCGAATCCGCCGACGATCCGTCTCGATCTTCGTCTCGCCCGGACCACGCAGACCCACACCACCGTTACTTCCCGCGCGACCACCCGCCTGGCGCGACATCGACTCGCCCCACCCACGCAGCCGGGGCAGCATGTACTCCATCTGGGCGAGCGACACCTGGGCTTTGCCCTCTCGCGACGTCGCGTGCTGGGCGAAGATGTCGAGGATCAGTGCGGTGCGGTCGATGACCTTGACCTTGACGATCTTCTCCAGCGCGGTGAGCTGAGCCGGAGTGAGTTCACCGTCGCAGATCACGGTGTCGGCACCGGAGGTCAGGACGGCCTCCCCGAGTTCGTCGGCCTTGCCGGACCCGATGTAGGTGGCCGAGTCGGGCCGCGACCGCCGCTGGATCAGCGCGTCGAGAACCTGCGAGCCGGCCGTCTCGGCCAGTGCGGCGAGTTCGACCATGCTGGCGCGCGCCTGGGCGGCGCTGCCCTCGGTCCAGACACCGACCAGGACGACGCGTTCGAGTCGCAGCTGCCGGTATTCGACCTCGGTGACGTCGGTGAGTTCGGTCGACAATCCGGCGACACGCTGCAGAGAGGCGCGCTCGGAGAGCTGGAGCTCACCCGTCGTGGGTTGGGCCAGACCGCGGAGGATGTCGCGGCCGCTGCCCGGCGCGGTGGCGGTCTCCGGGAGGTCGGTGAGATCGTCGTCGTCCGGGGTGGACAGGGAAAATGGTGTGGATGCTGATTCGGTCATAGGCACGACCATGATCTCATGTCATGGAACCGCACAGCACCTGGTTTTCCGGTGACCGCCGGGTGGCCACCGAGATCAGTCCGGAAGTCGGTCCCAACCGGCCCGCAGTTCACCGTCGGCGACCAGCATCGATGGTCCGCGCAGGTGGGACCCGTCGGTCCGGACACCCACCTCGACGCGACCACCGGGCACAGTGATGCAGAGAGTTCCGGTTGACTGGTCACCGGCGGCCAGGATCGCGGCGCCCGCCGCCACCAGACCGGTCCCGCAACTGCGCGTCTCGCCCACGCCGCGCTCGAACACCCGCATCGCCGCAGGTAGACGGCCTCGTTCGTCGACAGGTCCGGGGGGTGTCACCAGTTCCACGTTGGCACCGTGCGGGAAGGCCTGGCTGTCGATCTCGACCCCCGCGGTGAAGTCGACAGCCGCCAGGTCGGCGGCGCTCATGTCCGGCACCACGCAGGCCAGGTGTGGATTGCCCACGTCGACCATCGCACCGCGATACGCGTCGTCGCCGATCCGCACCAACGATTCGCCGTCCAGACGCACCTGCCCCATCTCGACGGTCACGTCGGCGCGGACCTCGTCGTGGCTGTGCACGATCACCGGTCGGGCACCGGCGCGCGATCCGACGGTGAACGCGTCGTCGGCGACCAGACCCGAGGCCCGCAGGTGGTGGGCGAACACCCGCACACCGTTCCCGCACATCTCCGCGATCGATCCGTCGGCGTTGCGGTAGTCCATGAACCAGTCGTCGGGCCCGACGCCGTCGGGCAGCGCGGTCAGCACTCCCCGCTCGACAAGCGCCGCCGAGCGCACCACCCGCAGGAGGCCGTCGGCGCCGATGCCGCGCCTGCGGTCGCACAGCGCGGCCACCGTGGGCTCGGTCAATTCGAGGTCCGCCGCCGGGTCGGTGAGGATGACGAAGTCGTTCTGGGTGCCGTGCCCCTTCACGAAACGCCGACGGTCGGAGGCCGATCCGGGCCGGGCGGGGGACTGTGCAGTGGACTGGGTCGCCGTCACCCCATCCAGGGTACGGGCCGTCCTCCGGGCCCCGGCCACGCACCGATCAGCCGTGGCCGATCGCCCGGAGTGCGGCGTCGATCAGGTCGGGTTCCGCAGCGTCGAGCCAGATGATGCGATGGTCGCGGCGGAACCACGAACGCTGCCGGCGAACGTAGCGCCGCGTCCCGATGAAGGTGAGCTCCTCGGCCGTCGCCATGTCGTGTTCGCCGTCGAGAGCCGCGAGGACCTGTGCATATCCGATGGCCCGCGAGGCCGTCCGGCCCTCCCGTAGTCCGACCTCGCAGAGGTCGCGCACCTCCGTTTCCAGCCCACCGGCGAACATCTGCCGGGTGCGCAACCGGATCCGCTCGTCCAGGGCGCCGGTCTCCCGGTCGAGAGCGAGGATTCGCGTACCCCACCGAGGGTCTCCGATGGTGGGTGCCGACGCCGCGAACGGTTCACCGGTGATCTCCACGACCTCGAGGGCACGCACGATCCGTCGGCCATCGGTGGCGAGGATGGACGCCGCCGCCTGCGGATCGACCTCGGCGAGACGCTGATGGAGACGGGCCACCCCCACGTCGGCGAGCATCGCCTCATATTTCGCCCGCACATCGGCGTCGGTCGCCGGGAACCGCCAATTGTCCAGCAGCCCCTGGATGTACATCATCGACCCGCCGACCAGGATCGGGGTCCGGCCCGCGGTGAGCAACGTCTGGACGTCATCCGTGGCAGCCTGCTGATACCGCGCGACGGTCGCCGTCGCGGTCACGTCGAGGACATCGATCTGGTGATGCGGGATCCCTCGGCGCTCCGGCACCGTCAGTTTCGCCGTCCCGATGTCCATCCCTCGGTACTGCTGCATCGCGTCGAGGTTGACGATCTCGCCGTCGAGTCGCTCCGCGAGATCGAGCGCGAGATCCGACTTGCCGCTCGCAGTGGGACCGACGACCGCAACCGGGATCGGAGTGGTCATTGCGGAGTCCAGACCGCGACAACGTAACCCACCCCGAAGGGCGCGCGCGCGTATCGCAGTTCGCCGTGCATCCGACGACCGGCGCACAGCGCTGCCGCGACCTGCCAGACCGGTCGCCCGCCAACGCCTTCGGCGGCGCACACCTCGGGATCGAGCCCGGCGAGTGCTGCGACGTCGGCGGTGCCGAGCGCGTCGTCGATGATCTCCTGCAGACGCACGCCGGTTTCCCGCAGGCCGCCGCCGGGAGCCCGCGGCGACAACGAGATCGCACCGTCGCCGACGACGAGGACGCCGATCGGCTCCGACTCGCCGTCCACCCGGCCGGCGAGCTCGGCACCCAGTTGTGCACACCGGGCAGGCGTCTCGCCCGGTGCCACCGGGACGGGGGTGACGACGTCTGCCCCGGCCTCGGCACGGAGCCAGCCCGCGATCAGCAGCGACAACGGCAGGCCGCGGGTGTCGTCCGCTCGACCACCGGCGTCAGCCGCGTCGAGAAACACCGGCACATCGACCCCGTAGGGCCGGAACGTCCCGGCCGTGCCGACCTGGTCGGCGTCGGTATCGGTGGCGCCGACGGCGATCCACGTCGACGCCGTCGCGGCCAGATCTCGGCCCGCCGCCCGGGTCGCTGCGCGCACCTCGTCGGTGTCGACGGCGAGGCCGCCGGCCAGAGCCGGCACCAGCAGAGGAGCACTCGGCACGAAGACCACGGACGCCAGCACGCCCACGACGCTAGTCGAGCGATGAGGCGCACTCAGCACCGGTGTCGCGGTGCAATGTCGTGGCAGCGGCCCCATGAAGAGCGCTGACCTGTTTGAATGGGTAGACCTCCGTGTCGACGCCGGGCGCCACAGAGGTATCGATGCGACGGCAGCCGTGACGCGCGGCAACCAACCTGCGGGAGAGGGCACCTGCACATGACTGATCCGACCGATCCGACAAATGCCTCCGAGGTGACGGAGTCGACGACCCCTGCCGACACCGCGGCGACACCTGGTCCGTCGCCGTCGCCAGAGGATGCGACGCCACGACCGCGGCCGAGGCCGGGACCGAAACCCGGTCCCAGGCCGGGTCCGCACCCCCGTCCCAGCGAGTTGCCGCCGGTGCCGACCCCCGTTCCGCACGGGGATCCGCATCAGTTCGGGCGGATCGACGCGGACGGTGTGGTCTGGCTCAAGGCGGCCTCCGGCGAACGGGACATCGGTTCCTGGCAAGCGGGTTCGGTCGAGGAAGGGCTCGCCCATTTCGCTCGCAAGTTCGATGACCTCGCCACCGAGGTGGAGATACTCGAGGAGCGCCTGGCGGCGCGGTCCGGCGATCCACGGAAAGCCCAGGCGGCCGCTCAACACCTGCTCGACGCGCTGCCGACGGCGGCGGTCATCGGCGACGTGGGGGCGCTCGAGGAGCGGTTGAACCTGATCGTCGGGAGTGCCGACGAGGTGGCCGACTCGATCAAGTCCGAGCGCGACCGGTTGCGCACCGAGGCGATCGCGCGCAAGGAACTGCTGGCCGCCGAAGCCGAGGAGATCGGCGCCGATTCGACACAGTGGAAGGCGGCAGGCGACCGGCTCCGGGCAATTCTCGACGAGTGGAAGACCATCAAGGGAGTCGATCGCAAGACCGACGATGCCCTGTGGAAGCGCTACGCCAAGGCGCGGGACGCCTTCAACCGTCGTCGCGGCGCCCATTTCGCCGAGCTCGACCGGGAGCGGGCCGGTGCCAAGGCCCGCAAGGAGGAACTGATCGGGCGCGCCGAGGAACTGTCCGGCTCCACCGACTGGGGCCCGACGTCGGGCAAGTTCCGTGAGCTCCTCACCGAATGGAAAGCGGCCGGTCGAGCCCCGCGCGACGCCGACGACGCCTTGTGGCAACGCTTCAAGGCCGCCCAGGATGTGTTCTTCTCGGCACGCAACGCCGCCACATCCGAGCGGGACAGTGAGTTCGCGGCCAATGCCACCGCAAAGATCGCCCTCCTCGATGCGGCCGAGAAGACCATCAATCCGGCGTCGGATCTCGACGCCGCGCGGCGCGAGTTCCGGGCATTCCGCGACAAGTGGGATGAGATCGGCAAGGTGCCGCGGGAACAGATGAGCGGCCTCGAGGGCCGGGCCCGTGCGCTGGAGAAGCGGATTCGCGACGCCGAAGACGCCCAGTGGCAGCGCACCGATCCCGAAGCGCAGGCCAGGGCCGCACAGTTCGCTGACCGCGCGGCCCAGATCGAGGATCAGGCTCGCAAGGCCGAGGAGCGCGGCAAGGCGAAGGACGCCGCCAAACTCCGCGACCAGGCGGCCCAGTGGAAAGAGTGGGCCGACGCCGCGGCCAGTGCGATCGCCGACCGCTGACCCGGCAGCTCTCCTGAACTCTCAGCTGTCCTGACCGGGTTTGCGCTGCAACGAGCGCGCCAGGGCGTCGCGGGTCGCTGCCTCTTTGCGCCGCTCTTCCTCGAGTGCCAGGTGATAGGTGCTGCGGGCCCACACGACCCGGGCCCAATGGAAGGTCAGCACGAAGACGGCCAGCCACCCGATGATCAGCCCGATACCGACGCCTGACGGCGGTTGGACTCCCCCGACGCCCGGTGTGTTCCGTGACCACCAGGCGAGCATTCCGGCGACACACGCGATCGCGTTGCCACACAGCGCTATCCACGCGATGATCCAGCGCCGGGTCAGCAACGCCAGCACCGAGGCGCCGATCCCGAAGACGGCGACGAAATAGACGAACACCTTCGAGGTGATGGTGACCCGTTCGGCCGCCGCGTCCGGGGAGAACGTCAGCACGTCGATACCGCTCGCGGAACCGGTGTGCCGTAGCACGAGCGAGAGCATCGCCACGAGGACCGCGACCGCGACCACGAGGGCGCGCATGCCGGGATCGATCTCGCCGGCGACCTTGCGTTCTGCCTTCCGCAGATCCCCTTCGTACTCGGCGAAGCGGCCCGCATCGGTCGCGCTGTCACCGTCGGCGGGCACGTCGCCCCTGCCCGTTCCGTCCTCTGGACGGTCACTCGTGTCGGCCATCAGCCACAACCTCCTGCACATCCGGTGGCGACCGGTTCGACAGGCGCCGCACCGATCGTCGGTAGACCAAGTCCTACTCCGACCGGCGGTGTCGTCGGCGTGCGGCTCGTCTCGTGGGCATCTCCGGCACGGGTCCGGCGGTGCGTCACCACCCCCGCATCGGCGATGAGGTGGTGTGGGGCAGCAGCGGTCACGTGAGTCGTCACCACGTCGCCCGGACGGATCACATCGCTTCCGACCCGCTCCCCCGCGGCGAAATGAACGAGACGCCCGTCGCGCGCCCGACCGGTCATCCGCCGGGTGTCGGCCGATTTCCGCCCCTCGTCGGCGACGACGAGTAGCTCGACCTCACGGCCCACGATGGCCCGGTTCTCGGTGAGACAGATCTCCTCCTGCAAGTCGATCAACCGTCGATAACGCTCCCCGACCACCTCGGGCGGGACCTGATCCGGCATCGAGGCGGCAGGTGTTCCGGGGCGCGGTGAGTACTGGAAGGTGAACGCGCTGGAGAACCGTGCCGCGGCGACCACGTCGAGCGTCTGCTGGAAGTCCTCCTCGGTCTCACCCGGGAAGCCGACGATGATGTCGGTGGTGATCGCGGCGTTCGGCATGGCCGACCGCACCTTGTCGAGGATGCCGAGGAACTTGCGTTGCCGGTAACTGCGCCGCATCGACTTCAGGATGCGATCGGAGCCCGACTGCAGCGGCATGTGCAACTGCGGGCAGACGTTGGGCGTCTCCGCCATCGCCTCGATGACGTCGTCGGTGAACTCGGCCGGATGCGGCGACGTGAACCGGACGCGTTCGAGACCCTCGATGCTCCCGCAGGCCCGCAACAACTCCGCAAAGGCGCCGCGGTTGCGGGGCTGGTCGGGATCGGCGAACGACATCCCGTAGGCGTTCACGTTCTGACCGAGCAGGGTCACCTCGCTGACGCCCTGGTCGACGAGCGCCTGGACCTCTGCCAGGACGTCGCCGGGCCTGCGGTCGACCTCCTTGCCGCGCAGCGACGGCACGATACAGAACGTGCAGGTGTTGTTGCAGCCGACGGAGACCGACACCCAACCGGAGTAGGCCGAGTCACGCTTGGCGGGCAGCGTCGACGGGAACCGTTCGAGTGACTCGAGGATCTCGACCTGTGCCGACTCGTTGTGTCGCGCACGTTCGAGCAGTGCGGGCAACGAACCGATGTTGTGCGTGCCGAACACCACATCGACCCACGGCGCCTTGCGCAGCACCGTGTCCTTGTCCTTCTGCGCGAGGCACCCGCCGACCGCGATCTGCATGCCGGGCCGCTCCGACTTCGCGGGCGCGAGATGTGACAGGTTTCCGTACAGCTTGTTGTCCGCGTTCTCGCGGATGGCACAGGTGTTGAACACGACCAGATCAGCATCGGCGTCGTCGGGCGCCTTGGTGTATCCGGCGTCCTCCAGGAGTCCGGCGATACGTTCCGAATCGTGCACGTTCATCTGACAGCCGTAGGTCCGCACCTGATAGCTGCGGACGGGGGCGACGACGTCGGACCCGACGCCGGCTCCGGCGTCGGGGGCGCCACGCCGCTCGGACAACTCGATACTCACGCCTCCCAGGGTACGGGCCTGCGCAAATCCGCCTTTCGACACTCGGACGGCCGATGAGCAGGACGTACTGCCCCGCTCACACTAGGGTGATTCCTTATGACCGATTCGCCGATCGAGGAACCCGCGACGACCGAACCGACGTCCGGATCGCAACCGATGATCGTCATGAAAGACGTTCAGAAGCATTTCGGATCACTGCATGTGCTGCGGGACATCAACCTCGAGGTCCCGGCCGGCCAGGTTGTCGTGGTGCTCGGCCCATCGGGCTCGGGCAAGTCCACACTGTGCCGCACCATCAACCGTCTCGAGCCCGTCGACAGCGGTGAGATCTACGTCGAGGGCAAACTGCTGCCCGACGAGGGCAAGGATCTCGCCCGCCTGCGCGCCGATGTCGGGATGGTGTTCCAGTCCTTCAATCTCTTCGCGCACAAGACAATCCTGCAGAATGTGACCCTCGCCCCCACCAAGGTGCGCAGGAAGAACAAGGCCGAGGCAAACAAGCGGGCGCTCGAACTCCTCGAACGCGTCGGCATCGAGAGCCAGAAGGACAAGTATCCGGCCCAGCTGTCCGGCGGCCAGCAACAGCGTGTCGCCATCGCGCGGTCGCTCGCGATGGCGCCGAAGATCATGCTCTTCGACGAGCCGACATCGGCGCTCGACCCCGAGATGGTCAACGAGGTACTCGACGTGATGGTCTCCCTCGCCAAGGAGGGGATGACGATGATCGTGGTCACCCATGAGATGGGCTTCGCGCGCAAGGCCGCCGATCGGGTGATCTTCATGGCCGACGGTGCGATCGTGGAGGATTCCGATCCGGAGAGCTTCTTTTCCAATCCCCGATCCGAACGCGCCCGCGATTTCCTCGGGAAGATCCTGGGCCACTGATATGGGGTTCACGAAACCATCGACGTCGGTTCGTGGTGCCCACCGGGCCACGGGAATCGGAATCCTCGCCCTCACCCTCGCGCTCGTCGCCGGAGCGCTGGCCGGCTGCGGCAACACCGATCCGCGGAACCTGCTCGACTCCATCCGCAGCGGTTCGGTCGTCCTTGGCACCAAGTACGACCAGCCCGGCCTCGGCATCCGGAACCCGGACAAGTCCGTCACCGGATTCGATCCGTCGGTCTCGACCTACGTCGTCAATCACATCGCCGATTCGTTGGGTGTCAAGCATCCCGAGATCCGCTGGCGCGAGACACCGTCCGCCCAACGCGAGACCCTGATCGACAACGGCGAGGTGGACATGATCGCGGCCACCTATTCGATCACCACTGCCCGGGCCAAGGAGGTGGCCTTCGCCGGACCGTACCTGATCAATTATCAGGGGCTGCTCGTTCGGGAGGACGACAACTCGATCACCTCACTGACCGATCTGAACGCCGGGAAGAAGCTCTGTTCGGTCACCGGCTCGACCCCCGCCCAGAACGTCAAGGCGCAGCTGCCCAACGTGCAGTTGCAGGAATACGACTCCTACTCGTCGTGCGTGGAGGCGCTGCGCCGCGGCAAGGTCGACGCGCTGACCACCGACGAGGTGATCCTTGCCGGGTATGCCAACTTCTTCCCCGACGAGTTCAAACTGGTGGGCATGTCCTATCCGGAGGACGCGTGTGTGAAGGACGCACTGAAGAAGGCGGGCACACCGTTCTCGACCGAGTACTACGGAATCGGCATGGCCAAGGAGTATCCCGACGCCGTGGCCAAGGTCAACGAGGCGATAGACGCGATGCTCGTCCCCGGCCCGGATGGCCGGTCCCCGTGGGATCGGGCGCTGCGCGACGCCATCGGCAACGAGACGGTGGACTCGATGATCGCCCGGGCCGACACCCCGGACTCGAAATACAAGTTCGCCCCCGATCCAGGGAATCTCGAGTTCCTCGATTCCACTTCCACCCCGTGCCCGCCGGGCCTGAGCTGACGAGGAAGGGCTGATCGCCGATGAGTGAACTATGGGCGGATATGGGGCCGCAGCTGTGGCCCGCCTTCTGGGTGACGCTGAAACTGACCTTCTTCTCGTCGATCGGGGCGCTGATCTGGGGCACCCTGCTGGCCGCGATGCGGGTGTCCCCGGTCCCGGTGATGCGCGGCTTCTCCGAGGTCTACATCAACGTGGTCCGCAACACCCCACTGACGTTGATCATCCTGTTCTGTTCCATCGGGCTGTACCAGAATCTCGGTCTCACCCTGGCACCGGACAACGAGAACTTCATCGACAACAACAACTTCTGGCTGGCGGTCCTCGCCTTCGTGCTCTACACGGCGACATTCGTGTGCGAGACACTACGGTCGGGCTTCAACACGGTGCCGATCGGCCAGGCGGAGGCCGCACGATCCCTGGGACTCACGTTCCCGCAGGTCTTCGGCATCATCGTGCTGCCGCAAGCGCTCCGCTCGGTCATCGGGCCGCTGGGCAGTGTGCTGATCGCCCTGACCAAGAACACCACGATCGCCTCCGTCATCGGAGTGGCTGAGGCCTCGCTGCTGATGAAAGAAGAGCTCGAGACCTTCTCCGACCAGATCGTCGCGGTGTTCGCGATCATCGCGATCGGCTTCATGATCATCACGCTGACCGAAGGTTTCGTCTTCGGGTATCTGGCCAAACGACTGGCGGTGAAACGATGAGCTCCAACGCAACCGTCCTCTACGACGCACCGGGCCCCAAGGCGCGGATCCGCAATCGCATCATTGCGATCGTCTTCATCGCCATCCTGATCGCGATTGCCGCCTACGTGCTCTACATCCTCGGCGGCAACGACCAGCTGACGTCGGAGAAGTGGAATCCCTTCGTCAAGTCGACCACCTGGACCACCTACATCCTGCCCGGGCTGTGGGGCACGCTGAAGGCGGCGGCACTCTCGATCGTCCTGGCGTTGCTGCTCGGCTCGATCCTCGGCATCGGCCGGTTGTCCGATCATCGATGGCTACGGGCGCTGTCCGGACTGTTCGTCGAGGTGTTCCGCGCGATCCCGGTGCTGATCCTGATGATCTTCGCCTACTATCTGTTCGCCGACTACGCGATCTTCCCGTCGTCACAACTCGCATTCGCGGCCGTGGTGACCGGCCTGACCCTCTACAACGGTTCGGTGATCGCCGAGATCCTGCGTTCCGGGATCAACTCTCTCCCGAAGGGCCAGACCGAGGCGTCCATGGCCTTGGGTCTGCGCAAATCGCAGATGATGCGCATCGTCCTGCTCCCCCAGGCGATTACCGCGATGCTGCCCGCGTTGATCTCCCAGATGGTGATCGCGTTGAAGGACAGCGCGCTCGGATACGCCATCGGCTACATCGAGGTGGTCCGTTCCGGCATCCAGTCCGCGTCGTACTACGGGAACTACCTCCCCGCGCTGGTGGTGGTCGCCATCGTGATGATCGTGATCAACTTCGGGTTGTCGTCGCTGGCCACCTATCTCGAACGGCGGTTGCGTCAGGGCCGGACGAAGCGAGCGGTCCCCGACGCCGAGGCGGCCGACCTCGCGGCCATGGAGAATCTGCCGACGTTCGGGCCGAAGTAGGCCGGTTCGGGTCGAAAACCCGGTGGCCGTGATGGTCACACCGTGATCGTCAGACCTCGGTGTTCACACCGTCGAGTGCCTCGGTGACGACGTCGAGTGCCTCGGTGACGACATCGATGGCCATCGACTGTGGGTAGCCCCGGCGCATCAGCATGCCCGCCAGCCGCCGGAACATGGTGTCACGCAAGGCGGGATCGGCGAGCAGTCGGTCGATCTGCGTGGGCGTCAGCTTCTTGGCGACGAGCTCGGCGGCGACGGCGCGCTCGTCGTCGGGGCTCACGTCGTCGAGCGCGGCTTCGATGATGCCGGCGTCGACACCCTTCTTGCGGAGTTCTTGACGAAGCGCGACACGCCCGCGGCCCGAATGAGTGTGCCGAGACCGCACCCATTCGTTGGCGAACTCGGTGTCGTCGACCAGCTGATGTCTCTCCAGGCGGATCATCACGTCGTCCACCGTCTCGGCATCAAAACCCTTGCGGGTCAACCGATCGACCATTTCCTGCCGGGAACGAGAGCGGACCCCGAGGAGTCGGAGTGCCGCGTCCCATGCGCTGGGACCGGTCCGTTCCTCGGGGTCCGATGTGGTACCACTCACGGCTGGATCAGAATTCCACCGGGGCGGGTGCGACCTCATCGGCGTCGACGACAGCCCCGATGCCCAGCTTCTCCTTGATCTTCTTCTCGATCTCATCCCGGACGTCGTCGTTCTCCAGCAGGAACTTCCGGGCGTTCTCCTTGCCTTGGCCCAGCTGATCGCCCTCGTAGGTGAACCACGAACCCGACTTGCGGATGAACCCCTCGGCCACGCCCATGTCGATGAGCGACCCCTCCTTGCTGATGCCCTGGCCGTAGAGGATGTCGAACTCGGCCTGCTTGAACGGCGGCGCCACCTTGTTCTTGACCACTTTCACGCGGGTGCGGTTGCCGACTGCATCGGTGCCGTCCTTGAGCGTCTCGATACGCCGGACATCAAGCCGGACAGAGGAATAGAACTTCAGGGCCTTGCCGCCGGTGGTGGTCTCCGGGGAGCCGAACATGACGCCGATCTTCTCGCGCAACTGGTTGATGAAGATGGCAGTGGTCTTCGAGTTGCTCAGGCCGGACGTCATCTTCCGCAGTGCCTGGCTCATCAGGCGAGCCTGCAGTCCCACATGACTGTCGCCCATCTCACCCTCGATCTCCGCACGCGGTACGAGCGCGGCGACCGAGTCGATGACCAGGATGTCGAGCGCGCCGGAGCGGATCAGCATGTCCGCGATCTCCAGCGCCTGTTCCCCGGTATCCGGCTGCGACACCAGCAGCGCGTCGGTGTCCACACCGAGCTTGGCCGCGTAATCGGGATCGAGAGCGTGCTCGGCATCGATGAAGGCGGCGATGCCGCCGGCGGCCTGGGCGTTCGCCACCGCGTGCAGGGCGACGGTGGTCTTACCCGAGGATTCCGGGCCGTAGACCTCCACGATCCGGCCGCGCGGGAGACCACCGATACCGAGGGCCACATCCAAGGCGATGGAGCCGGTCGGGATGACGGCGATCGGCTGGCGGGTCTCCTCGCCGAGCCGCATGACCGATCCCTTGCCGAAGTTCTTGTCGATCTGCGCGAGAGCCAGATCGAGCGCCTTCTCCCTGTCCTGGGGTGCTGCTGCCATGGGGTTCTCCTCCGAACTCGGGGCCGATGACCGGCCAGGTGGTCTGGGTGTGTGGCTGATGTGAGTTGCACGTTAGCCACGGGATCCGACAACTTCGGTCTGCGCACGTCGTCGCTTGGTCGTCTCAATGTCTGACGCACGCCCGGAGTCCGTGGTTCCGACAACACCCACAATGGACGAACATGTGTTCGATGGCAAGCACCGACACGCCCCGTGGGCAGATCGCTGCGCGCGGATCAGCGGGTGGCGGGACGGCAGCTCTGCATCGCCGTCACCAGCGTTCGCGGGGGACGTCGAAGTCTCGGCAGATGGCCACCCAGACATCTCGTGGATCGGCACCGCCTTCGATCGCCTGCGACCCGGTACGTCCACCGAACTCGAGGAGAACGTGATCGACCAGGATCGAATCTGCCGCCAGCTCCCCGAACTCGGCGGTGATCAGCTCGGTGAATTCGGTCAGACGCACGCGGCCAGCCTACCCACGCCGGACGACCTTCTCACCGCGGCAACAGACGCCGCACAACCTGTACCGGGTCGACGACCCACGCCGCCGACACCGAGGCGCGCCGTGCCGCATCGGTGTACGCCGGATCGGTGAGCACGTCGCGCGCCGCCGACGCGAGAGACCGCACCTCGACCGGCCGGACGAGACGGCCACTCCCCTGGCGTTGCACGCGATTCGCCAGTTCCCACTGGTCACCGCCGCCGGGAACCGTCACAACCGGGACACCGGCCGCGAGCGCCTTGGCCAGCATCCCGTGTCCGCCGCCACAGATCACCAGATCGGCGTCGGGCAGGATCTCGTCCTGTCGCGCCGTGGCGACCACCACATGATCCGGCAACCGTCCCGACGATGGCGGGTCGAGGGCCGAGAGCACCACGCGCACAGGGAATCCGAGCTCATCATCGGACAGCGCGGCGATCGCGGTGTCGGCCATGGCCGCGGCGCCCGTGACCGCGGTCGAGGGCGCAACCAGGACCAACGGCGCCGTCCCCGGAGGCCGCTCGAACACCGATTCGGTCGGCTCCCACAGCAACGGACCCGCGAGATGTGCGTGTACGGGCCAATCCGGTCGGAACACCTCCAGCGCCGGCAACGTCGCGACGAGGCGCGCCGCGGGTCGGGACATCGATGTGCCGAGACCGATCTCGAAGCGTGCCCGCGCCCGCTGCCGCTCACCGCGTCGCAACGATCGAGCGGTCGCCGCCCGCATCGCCCTGTCGCGCAGCCGGCCCGACCAACCGTGTCCGGGTTCGAGGCCCGCGCCGATCGGCGGCAGGCCACGCGATGGCCTGTACAGGGGGTGCGGCGACAGTTCCACCCACGGGATCCCCACGAGATCGGCCGCCCACGCGCCCCCGACGGTGATCACGTCCGAGATCACCAGGTCCACTCGGCGCTCGGCGAGCACCGGCGCCAGCGACACCGCGATCCGGGCGGCCCGTCCGCTCAGCTTCGCACCCGCGTCGGTGTCGTCGTCCCCGTCCTCGACGGCCAGGCCCGGCAGCTCGAGCACCTCGATGCCCCGGTCGGCTGCGGCCGCGCGCCACCGCAGCCCCGTGTACACGATCGTCGCGATGCCGTCGGCTCCCAGACGTTCGGCAAGGGCGAACGCCGGAAAGGCGTGTCCTGCATCAGGTCCCGCCACGATGGCCACGCGTGCCATGGATCTCCTCGCTGCCACGCACATCCGACCGACGCAGGATGCAGCGGTCGGCATGCGCATCGGACGACGAACGGCCCCCCACTCGGCGGGAGGCCGTTCGTCGTGGTCGGATCGTGTCCGGTCGGATCAGTTGCCGGTCTGGGGCGGCTGTTCGGTCGCCGGTGTGGACGGTTGCGCGGGCTGGGCGGCCGGCTGTGCGGTGCCGGCAGATGGAAGCGCCCCGCCCTGCATGCTGGCTCGGATCTGCTCGAGTCGTGCGTGCCCGGCCATCTGGACGCCTGCCTGCTCGACTTCCTGCATGCGGCCCTGGACGGAGTTCTGCGCGAGTTCGGCCTGGCCCAACGCATTGGCGTACCGACGCTCGATCTTGTCGCGCACCTGGTCGAGATTCGGGGTGTTGCCAGGTACCGCGAGCTCGCTCATCTGGTTGAGCGACGCACTCACCTGCTCCTGCATCTTGGCCTGCTCGAGCTGGCTCAGCAGCTTGGACCGCTCGGCGAGCTTCTGCTGCAGCATCATCGCGTTGCGCTCGACGGCCTTCTTGGCCTGCTCGGCCGCCTGCAACGACTGGTCGTGCAGCACCTTGAGATCCTCGACGCTCTGCTCTCCGGTAACCAGCTGGGCGGCAAACGCCTCGGCCGCATTGGTGTACTCCTGCGCCTTCGCCGTATCACCCGCCGCAGTCGCCTGATCGGCCAGCGTCAGCGCCTGGCGCGTGTTGGCCTGGAGTTTCTCGATCTCCTCGAGCTGGCGGTTGAGCTTCATCTCCAGCTGACGCTGATTGCCGATGACCGACGCCGCCTGCTGGGAGAGGGCCTGGTGCTGACGCTGTGCGTCCTCGATCGCCTGCTGGATCTGGATCTTCGGGTCTGCGTTCTCGTCGATCTTGGCGTTACCCAGTGCCATCAGGTAGCGCCACGCCTTCACGAACGGGTTCGCCATTCTTGCGTCAACTCCATTCCGGGTGGTCGGTGAGTGTGTAACCAATCTAGCGTCTGGGGCCGCCACACGGTGACACACCATGATCCCGGTCGCGCCGACGGCGCGGTCGGGCGCGGCGCGAACCGCAGAGCATCAGGCGGCGGCGAGCGCCGCCTCCTCGGAACGTCCGGCGGGCCCGGGGATGACGACCTTCGCGTCGAGCACGCCCATGTCCGTGGTCGCGACCGCCTCCGCGCCGATCAGACGGTCACTGTCGGCGGGCAGCATGGCGAGGCCGATGTCGAGCAGGAGCTCGGCGATCTCCACGTCGAGTGCATCGCAGATCGACGCAAGGAGCTCGCTGGACGCCTCCTTCTGCCCACGTTCGACCTCCGACAGGTAGCCGAGGCTGACCCGGGCGTCGGTGGACACCTCGCGCAGCGTCCGGCCCTGCGTCGTGCGTACCCGGCGCAGGCTCTCGCCCAGCGCCTCTCGCAGTAGCACTGCCATCGGGCGTCCTCCTCACTGCTCCGTTGTCTACCGGCCACGACCACCTCGTCGGTTGTCGGGACCAGACCATCACCACAACGTCTGGGACACCACACCGGTTCCCGACAGACCAGGTTCGCCGGTTCAGCGCGGTGTCACCGCCGTGACGACGACAGTAGTCGAATATGACGGCCGATGCCGCGCGGTATCGCGCACGTCATCCGGTGTTGCGCCGAGGGCGAACACCGGGCGCTCCGGAGGCGCCGGACGGCCCGTTGCCGGCCTCGGTCTCCGCTCGGCCGGCCGCGACGGACCGATTCCGCAGAGCCAGGGCCTGCCAGATGTAATCGAAGCCGGTGAACACCGTGACGACCAGCGCGAGACCCATCACGACGGCGGCCCCCACGTGCCACGGTCCGTCGAGCGGCAGCAGATACACACCGATGGCCACCGCCTGCAGCAGTGTCTTCAGCTTGCCTCCGCGGCTGGCCGGGATCACACCGTGGCGCAGGACCCAGAACCGGAGTGCGGTGACACCGAGTTCGCGGGCGAGGATCACGGCGGTCACCCACCAGGAGAGGTCGCCGAGGATGGAGAGGCCGACGAGCGCAGCGCCGATGAGGGCCTTGTCGGCGATCGGATCGGCCATCTTCCCGAAGTCGGTGACGAGGCCTCGTTCCCGCGCGAGACGCCCGTCGTAACGGTCGGTGATGGCCGCGATCGCGAAGATCGCCGCGGCGATGATCCGCCACACCGTGTCGTGTCCGCCGCCGATGAACAGAGCGACGACGAACACGGGGACCAGGACGATCCGGAAGACGGTGAGCGCGTTCGCGATGTTGACCAGGGGTACGGGGTCGACGGGATCGGTGATGTGGTCGGGTCCGCGCCCGGCACCGGCGATCCCGTGCTCGTGCACGGCACGGCGCATCCGATCGGTCATGACTCACCGACCTCTCGTGGCCGCTTGCCGACCAGGCGATACTGCTCCCGCACGACCACAGCCTATCGGCAGCACCGTAGGTGGCTGTCCGCGAGGGCACGCTCGGGACGAAAGGTACGTGCGTGGCCATTCCGGTCGCGACTACTGTGAGGTCCCATGGCCCCTGCCGTCCCCGACCCGGCACCCCGGACACCACCGACCCCATCCCCTGGACCGACCGCAGACCCCGGATCGATCGCAGACCCCGGATCGATCGCAGACGACGAGAACGTGTCTGCGCCGGAGGTACGCGACGCGATGATCCGCCGGGCACGAACCTCCGATGTACCCCGGATCAAAGAGCTCATCGACCAGTACGCGGGTCGAATCCTGTTGGAGAAGAACCTCGTCACCCTCTATGAGGCAGTGCAGGAGTTCTGGGTGGCGGACCTCGACGGCGTGGTGGTCGGCTGTGGCGCATTGCATGTGCTCTGGGCCGATCTCGGCGAAGTGCGTACCGTCGCGGTGGACACCGGGTACGCGGGTCGTGGCGTCGGTCACCGGATCGTCGCACGCCTGATGGACATGGCCCGGGAGTTGCAACTGTCCCGCGTCTTCGTGCTCACGTTCGAGACCTCGTTCTTCGCGCGGCACGGTTTCAGCGAGATCGACGGCACACCCGTGACCCGAGAGGTGTTCGAGGAGATGTGCCGTTCCTACGACACCGGCGTCGCCGAGTTCCTCGATCTGAGTTACGTGAAGCCCAATACGCTCGGCAACACCCGAATGCTGGCTACCCTCAACTGATCACGACAGGAGCTCCCCGATGGCGACCTATGCCGTCCACTACACCTACGAACCCCCCAAGGCGGCCCTGCGCGACCACTACCGGCCACTGCATCGTGAGTGGCTGGGCGAAGAGAATGCCGCGGGCAACGTGCTGCTGGCCGGCCCCTATCCGGACGGCTCCGGCGCGCTGATCGTCATCCGCGCCGAGAGCCTCGACGCCGCGGAGGCGTTCCTGGCCAACGACCCGTTCATCGCACATGAAGCGGTCGACGGTGTCCGGGTGGTCGAGTGGACCCAGGTCTTCGGGCCGCTCGACGCCTGATCGGGACCGGACACCGCCGACCGGCGGTCGTCAGCTCGGCTTGGGTTCGGAATTGCGCGACTTGATCAGGCTCGCCACGGTGGTGATCACCAACGTCAGCACGATCACGGCCAGCGAGACCGGGGTGGTGACCTCGGGCACCGACACATGCTCACCGCCGTTGATGAACGGCAGGGTGTTCTCGTGCAGGGCGTGCAGGATCAGCTTCACGCCGATGAACGCGAGGATGAACGACAATCCGTACGACAGGTAGACCAGCCGGTCCAGCAGCCCACCGAGCAGGAAGTACAGCTGACGAAGTCCCATCAGGGCGAAGGCGTTCGCGGTGAAGACCAGGTAGGGCTCCTGGGTCAGACCGTAGATCGCCGGGATCGAGTCGAGCGCGAAGAGCACGTCGGTGAACCCGATCACCACGAGCACCATCAGCATGGGGGTCGCGAGACGCTTGCCGTTGGCCTTGGTGAACAACTTGTCGCCGTCGTACTCGTCTGAGGTACGCAGGTAGCGCTTCACGAAACGCTCGAGGCGGCTCTCCCGCTCCTCCTCGTGCTCCACCGGATCGTCGCTCTCGCTGACCAGCTTCACCGCCGTGAAGATCAGGAAAGCACCGAACAGGTAGAAGATCCAGCTGTAGGCGTTGATCGCGGCGGCGCCGACCAGGATGAAGACCGTTCGCATCACCAGGGCCATGACGATGCCGAGCAGCAGCACCTTCTGCTGATACTCCTTGGGCACCGCGAACTTCGACATGATGATGACGAAGACGAACAGGTTGTCCACCGAGAGCGCCTTCTCGGTCACGTAACCCGCGAAGTACTCACCGCCGAACGTGCCGCCCCATTTCCACCAGACGAACAGGCCGAACAGGATGGCGATCGAGATGTAGACGGCCGACCACGCCCCGGATTCCTTCAGGGAGGGCGCATGTGGCACCCGGACGTGGGCAAAGAAGTCGAAGACGAACAGGCCCGCTATCACCACACAGGTGACGATCCAGACCGTTGTCGAGATATCCATGAAAGTGATCTCCTCCAGCGCGCAGCACAGGCTTGCGATGCCAGAGGTCTCTCCCGCCGGGGGTTCGGTGGCAGACCATCACTGGCATGTCACCGGGCCGACCGGCGAATCCGGGTGGTCCGCGCCACGATGATCGGCATCGTGACCCGGGCGACCGTATTGACGGAGACGCCGCAAAGAGTGGGGATACTCCCCTCTTCGATCGTCGACCAGCCTAGTACACGCGGGTACGGTTGCACCATGGCGCCACGTCAGCGCCCTGCGACCGTCGACGACATCCACACTGTCGCACAGGCGATGCCCCACGTCACCGATGCCGGCTCGTCCACGGATCGGCCGGTGTATCAGGTCGGCGGGAAGTCGTTCGTGTTCTTCCGCACCCCGCGGCCGGACGCCCGGGATCCCGATACCGGTGAGCGGTTCGACGACGTCGTGGTCATCTGGGTCCCGTCCGAGGACGACAAGCTCGCCCTGGTCCAGGACGAGGGCACACCGTTCTTCACCACGAGCCATTTCGACGGGCATCTCTCGGTGCTCGTACGCACGTCCAGGATCGGCGAACTGAGCCGCACCGAACTGGCCGAGGTGATCCAGGACGCCTGGTTGAGCAGGGCATCGCCGCGGCGCGCGCAGACCTGGCTGTCCGAGCACGGGCTCGCCTGAGGGCATCGCCCATCGACAGTCGACCGTCTACCCGACTGCCGGCCCTCGATCGGCCCGTGCCCGACCCGCGAGCTACTCGGTGGCGGTGTCGTCGCCACCGCCACCGGTGATCGAGGTGATCACACCGGCGAGGTCCTCCGGCTTGACCAGCACCTCACGGGCTTTGGACCCTTCGCTCGGCCCGACGACCCCGCGCGTCTCCATCAGGTCCATCAGCCGACCCGCCTTGGCGAACCCGACCCGGAGCTTGCGCTGCAGCATCGACGTCGAACCGAACTGGCTGGAGACCACGAGTTCGATGGCCTGCAGGAGGTCGTCGAGGTCGTTGCCGATGTCGCCGTCGATGTCCTTTTTCTCGCCGGCCTTGGCGGTGGTGACGCCCTCGGTGTACTCGGGCTCACTCTGCTCGCGCGTGAAGTCGACGACGGCCTGGATCTCCTCGTCGGTGATGAAGGCACCCTGCATACGGATCGGCTTGTTGGCACCCATGGGCAGGAAGAGGCCGTCACCCATACCGATCAGCTTCTCGGCGCCGGGCTGATCGAGGATGACCCGCGAATCGGTCAGCGACGACGTCGCGAACGCCAGACGCGACGGCACATTGGTCTTGATCAGGCCGGTCACCACGTCGACGGACGGACGCTGGGTGGCCAGCACCAGGTGGATGCCCGCCGCACGCGCCTTCTGCGTGATGCGCACGATCGCGTCCTCCACGTCACGCGGCGCGGTCATCATCAGGTCCGCGAGCTCGTCGACGATCGCCAGGATGTACGGATACGGGGTGTATACGCGCTCGCTGCCCAGCGGCGTGGTGATCTCTCCGGAACGCACCTTGGCGTTGAAGTCGTCGATATGACGCACCCGCGACGCCTTCATGTCCTGATAGCGCTGTTCCATCTCCTCGACGAGCCACGCCAATGCCGCCGCGGCCTTCTTCGGCTGGGTGATGATCGGCGTGATCAGGTGCGGAATGCCCTCGTACGGGGTGAGTTCCACCATCTTGGGGTCGATGAGGATCATCCGGACATCGTCGGGTGTCGCCCGACTGAGCAACGAGACCAGCATCGAGTTGACGAAGCTCGACTTACCGGAACCGGTCGACCCGGCCACCAGCAGGTGGGGCATCTTGGCCAGATTCGCACTGACGAAGTCGCCCTCGATGTCCTTGCCGAGCCCGATCACCAGGGGGTGACCGTCTTTGCGCGTCTTCGGCGACTTCAGCACGTCGGCGAGTCGCACCATCTCCCGATCGGAGTTGGGCACCTCGATACCCACCGCGGACTTGCCCGGGATGGGCGCGAGCAGGCGGACGTTGTCGGTGGCCACCGCGTATGCGATGTTGCGCTGCAACGCCGTGATCTTCTCGACCTTCACGCCGGGACCGAGTTCGACCTCGTAGCGGGTCACCGTCGGGCCGCGGGTGTAGCCGGTCACGGCGGCGTCGATCTTGAACTGCTCCATCACCCCGGTGATCCGGTCGATCATGTCGTCGTTGGAACGTCCGCCCTGCTTCGGCGGGTCTCCGTCGATCAGCAGGTCCGACGGCGGCAACTGGTAGGCGCCCTCGACCGGGCGATCGACGAGAGCGGCCGTCGAGGACTCGGGCGCCGCGGCGGGCGTCTGTGCGCGTGGTGTCGACCGCTTTGCCTTGGCCTTGCGCGGCGGCGCCGGTTCCTCGGGTTCGACACCGATCTGCTCGGTGACCTCGTCATCGAGCGGGATCGTCGTCGCGGCGGCGAAGTCGGCGGCGTCCACATCGGGGTCGACAGGACGGCGGGAGCGCCGACGGCGTACCGGCTCGACGTCGGGCGGGTAGTTGTCGTACGGGTCCGGCGAGTAGCCGGTGGGCGAATCGAGTACCTCGGTCGCCTGATCGTCGGCGCCTCGACCTCGAGCACGACCACGAGGAGCCGGGCGTGGTTCATCTTCGTCGTCGAACTCGTCGTCGACGTCGTCCCACGGTGCGGCGTCGTCGGCGTATGCGGCATGGCCGACCCCGAGACCCAGATAACCCGCGGCTCCGTCGATCACCTCACGAACTGTCTTGCCGCTGAGGATCAATGCGCCGAACGCGATGCACAACAACAGGATCGGGACCGAGATCCAGGCCGTCACGCCGTCGGTGAGCGGGGTGCCGACGGCGAATCCGAGGAAACCGCCTGCCGACGACCGGCCGGGCAGGTCTTCCGGTGCCCCGGCGACGAGATGGACGAGACCGAGGGCCGGCAGCACCACCAGCAGGCCGGCGCCGAGATAGCGCGCTCGTCGATGCGGGTTCGGCGGCCGCCGCATGAGCACCACCGCCAGCGCGACCAGGGCCACCGGTACCACCACCGATGCAGCACCGACAATCGCTCGGATGAGGGCCTCGATGAAGGCCCCGACGGGGCCGGCCGCCCCGAACCACACGCTCGCACCCACCAGGAGCGCGAAGGCGAGGATCGCCAGCGCGACGCCGTCGCGGCGGTGTGAGTGCCCGCTCAGATCGCGGCGCGGCGCCGATCGCCCACGCCGATCGACGGGTCGCTCCTCGTCGAGTGGATCGTCGACGATCGGCCCGTCGACCTCGAACCCGTCGTCGATCGCATCCTCGACGTCGAGGTCCTCGAAACGATCGTCGCCCGCCGGGCGCACTCCCCCGGCACGTGCCAGACCGCCGACGCCACGCGCCATCAGCGACCATCCGGCGCCGAGTCCGCGACCGACCGCGGATGCCCCGGTCGCCGCGACCGACCGGCGGTGGATGTCCTCGGACGCCACCGCGCTCCGGCTCCCGCTACGGCTCCCGCTCCGGGCCCGCGTGGCGGTGCCGCTGCTCTTGCGGGCTGTGGTGGAGCGGGTGCCTGCCGACGTCGAGCGCGGCGTCGACGTCCGCGTGCTCGTACCGCGCGTCCCCCGGGCACCCGACTTCGTCGTCCCCGCGGTCGCACGCGATGCCGATTTCGGCGCACTCCTCTGCGACGTACCCCGTTTATGGGCACCAGCGGTTGCTTTCGAAGCCATGCGAGACAGACTAGTCGCCTACCGTCACCTCAGTCACATGGGCAACACTGGCAACGCATTTGTGTGTCGAATTCGTAACCGACACGATTCGACGTGTCTCAGAAGCCCCGTTTGGCGCTCATCACGGCCGACACGCTGTCGCCGTCCCCTTCGTACGTGACGTCGAGCGGGGCCCGCCCGAAGGCGAACAGCACGAGCTCGCCCGCGGTGCCGGTCACCACGACCGGCTTCCCGGAACCCGAGGTGACCAGCTCACGGCCGTCGGTGGTGGTCAGCGTGACCGACGCGGGCGAGCCCTTGAGGGTGAGCTTGGCCATCGACTTCGCCGGGGTGACGAGTGCTTCCTGCATCTCGGCCGACAGCGGCCGCGGCGTCCACGGCGCGTCTCTGGGCGTTCCGCCGCGCAGAACGTCCTCGTGATGGACGAACATCTCGGCGAGATTGGCCCAGCGATCCACGAGTTTGAAGGGCGAGAACGTGGGCGGACCCGACGCCAACTGGTCCAGCAGGACCTGCCACGACCCGGCGGCGGCGTCGGCACGCACCCGCTCGGTGTGCCCGGCGAACTGCTTGATCATGAATCCGGGACCGGTGTCCGGCCGCCGTTCGCGCACCACCAGATGGGCGACGAGATCTCTGGTTGTCCACCCCTCACACAGGGTCGGTGCGTCCGGCCCGACGGAGCGGAGGGTGTCGACGAGGGCAGCGCGTTCATCTTGTGCGAGGGTCACGCGTCACACCCTAGTGGCCGGCACCGCCCCCGGCGCTGCGTCGATCAGGATCCGACGGCCAGCACCGTCGGTACGATCATCGGCCGGCGGCGGTAGGTCTCGGCGACCCAGCGGCCAACGGCCCGGCGGATGGTCTGCGCGATTCGATGCGCATCGGTGACGCCTTCGGCCGCCAGGGAATCGAGCGCCTGGTGCACCACATCGGCCGCAGCCTTGAGGGCATCCGGATCGTCGGAGAAGCCGCGCCCGGACACCTCGGGCACGCTCACCGCGCGTCCGGTGGTGGCATCGATGGCGACCGTGATGGAGATGAAACCACCCTCACCCAGCACCAGTCGTTCCGACAGCGTGGACTCGTTGACGTCGCCGACCGACAGCCCGTCGACGTAGACGTGGCCGACGGGGACGCGGCCGGAGATCTCCGCACGGCCGTCGACGAGATCGACCACCACGCCGTCCTCGGCAAGCACCACCCGGTCCTCGGGGACGCCGGTCGCGACCGCGAGCGCGGCATTGGCCCGCAGGTGGCGCCATTCGCCGTGGACCGGCATGACATTCGACGGCCGCACCGCGTTGTAGAGGTAGAGCAGCTCACCGGCCGACGCGTGCCCGGAGACGTGCACCTTGGCGCTCTGCTGGGTGATGACCGTGGCACCGCGCTTCGCCAGACCGTTGACCACCGCGAAGACGGAGTTCTCGTTACCTGGGATCAGGGATGACGCGAGCACGACGAGGTCGTTCGCGCGGATGTTGATCTGGCGGTGTTCGCCACGCGCCATCCGCGACAGCGCCGAGAGCGGCTCGCCCTGCGAGCCGGTCGAGATCAGCACCAACCGGTCGTCGGGCAACGTGGCGGCGGTGTCGAGATCCACCAGGACCCCGTCGGGCACCGACAGGTATCCGAGATCCTGGGCGATCTGCATGTTGCGGACCATCGACCGCCCGACGAAGGCGATCCGCCGATTGTGCGCGAGGGCCACGTCGACGACCTGCTGAATCCGGTGGACGTGACTGGCGAACGACGCGACGATCACGCGCTGGCGGGCGCGACCGATGACCTGGTCGAGGACGCCGCCGATCTCACGTTCGGGCGTCACGAACCCGGGTACCTCGGCGTTGGTCGAGTCGACCAGGAAGAGATCGACCCCTTCGTCGCCGAGCCGGCTGAAGCCTGCGAGATCGGTGAGCCGATTGTCGAGAGGTAGCTGGTCGAGTTTGATGTCGCCGGTGTGCAGGACCACGCCGGCCGGGGTCCGGATGGCCACCGCGATGGCGTCCGGAATCGAGTGGTTGACCGCGAAGTACTCGCAGTCGAACGGGCCATGTGTGGTTCGCTCACCCTCGACCACCTGCACGAGCTTGGGACGCAACCGGTGCTCACGACACTTCGCGTCGACCAGGGCGAGCGTGAACTTCGACCCGATCACGGGGATGTCGCTGCGCAACCGGAGCAGGAACGGGACCGCGCCGATGTGATCCTCGTGACCATGCGTCAGGACGATCGCGTCGACGTCGTCCATCCGGTCTTCGATGTAGGTGAAGTCGGGCAGGATCAGGTCGACGCCGGGTTGGGCGTCCTCGGGGAAGAGCACGCCGCAGTCGACGATCAACAGGCGGCCGCCGTACTCGAAGACTGTCATGTTCCGCCCGATCTCGCCGATGCCGCCGAGGGCCACGATGCGAAGACCGTCGCGGGGTGCCCTGCGGGGGGTACCGAGTCGATCGACAGCAGGCACCGTCGCAGCCTGCGATCCGCGGTTGTCGCCACGCCGATCCCGTCGCTCGTGGCGTCCGCCGGAGCGTGACTGCCCCGACTGCGCCCGCGCAGACTGCTTCGGCTCGGCGTCCCGACCGCCCTTGGCTGCCGACGAATCCCCCTTCTTGGCTGCCTTTTTCGCGGTGGCGCCGGTCGCCTTCGCCGCCTTGGCCTGCGGTTCCGGAGGTGCGACATCCGGCGACGCAGCCTCGGTGGGGGGTGCCCCCTCGGTGGGAGGTGCCGGCGGTCCCGCCTTTCGGCTTGCGGTACGACGACGCCGCGCTGGCCCGGTCATCAGTTCAGCACGCCGGCCGTGCGGAGATCGGCGACGAGCGCCTCGATCTGTGGTCCATCTGCCGGGACCTGCGGCAGACGCGGTCGGCCGACGTCGAACCCGAGGATTCGCAACGATTCCTTCACCATCGTCACACCGCCCAATCGGCCCATCGCGTTCACCAGTGGGAGCATCGAGATGTTGAGTTCCCGGGCGGTCGCGATGTCGCCCTTCTCGAATGCCATCTGCATGTCGCGCAGCCGATCGGCGACCAGATGACCGATCACGCTCACGAATCCGGTCGCGCCGACCGACAGCCACGGCAGGTTCAGTGCGTCCTCGCCGGACAGGTACTCAAGATCAGTCGACGCGATGATGCCCGCTGCCGAATGCAGGTCGCCCTTGGCGTCCTTCACACCCTTGATGCGCGGATGTTCGGCGAGCGCGAGCATCGTGTCATTGAGGATCGGGACCACCGAACGGGGCGGGATGTCGTACAACAACACAGGGAGATCGGTCGCGTCCGCGATCGAGCGGAAGTGGGCGTACAGGCCCGCCTGCGGCGGCTTCGAGTAGTACGGGGTGACCACGAGCAGTCCGTGGGCACCGACCTTCTCCGCCTCGATGGCGAAGCGGACGCTCTCTGCGGTGTCGTAACTGCCCGCGCCCTGGGTGATGCGAGCGCGGTCCCCGACGGCATCGAGAACCACACGCAGCAACTCGAGTTTCTCCGGGACGGTGGTCGTGGGTGACTCGCCGGTCGTACCCGACACCACGAGTCCGTCGCATCCCTTGGACACCAGGTGTTCGGCCAGCTCGGCGGCCTTGTCCAGATCCAGCGCACCGTCGGGGGTGAAGGGGGTCACCATGGCGACGCCGATGGTCCCGAAGGGGTGCGTCTGCGGCTGGTCTACGCCTGCGTTCATGGTGCTCAAGGCTACCTTCTCCCTACCGCGGATACGCGTGCGGGCGCCCGGCGCGGCGCCGCTCAGCCTTCGAGGACGAACGGGGAGGTGGCGACCTCGGTTCCGTCGGCCAGCGTGCCGATCTCGAAGTCACCGAACACCGTCGGCGCCACCTCCATCAGCTGACGTAGACACTCGACGGCGAGTTGCCGGATCTCGACGTCGGCATGTTCGGTCGCGCGCATCCCCACGAAGTGCCGCCACGCCCGATAATTGCCGGTCACCACGATCTTGGTCTCGGTGGCATTCGGTAGCACCGACCTCGCCGCCTGACGTGCCTGCTTGCGCCGCAGGATCGCGTTCGGCACGTCGGCGAACTTGGCCTCGAGGGCGTCGAGCAATTCGCTGTAGGCCTTTCGCGCCGAATCCGTCGCCTGGGTGAACAAGGCCTCGAGCTCGGCGTCGCCGCGGATCGCCGGTGGTGCCACCACATTCGAGTCGTGCTCCGGGACAAAACGCTGGGACAGCTGCGAGTAGGAGAAGTGACGGTGCCGGATCAGCTCGTGGGTACAGGAACGGGAGATACCGGTGATGTAGAAGGTCACCGACGCATGCTCGAGCAGCGACAGGTGACCCACCTCGAGGATGTGTCGCAGGTAGCCCGCGTTGGTCGCCGTGCGGGGATTCGGCTTGTCCCAGCTCTGATAGCAGGCCCGGCCGGAGAATTCGACGAGCGCCTCACCACCGGCGGCATCGGTGCTCCAGTCGACGTCCGGCGGTGGGGTGAACTGCGTCGCGGCGACCATCTGCACCGTCAACGGCACCAACTCGGACACGTTGCCTCCTCACCGCATTCTGTTCGACCTGCCACCCGTTTCCGCGGGGTCGGTTCCGTCGATTGTCCACCAGTTGCGCAGACCGCTCCCCCTCACCCCGCGATACCGTCCACGGTGATCTCGACCCGATCGCCGTCGAAGCAGATCAGGTCACGGACCGGCTCGCCGTCGATGAGCGGATCGGGATAGCACCAGGCGACATCGGCCACGGTCCGCCCGTGCACGACGGCCGACCAGTACGAGGCGTGACCCTTGTAGGCGCATGTGGTGTGCGTGTCTCCGGCAACCAGCAGATCCATCCGGATGTCCTCCCGAGGCAGGTAATGACGTTCCGGCAGGTGGGTCTCGAGCAGGAGCGTCGGCCGGTTGCTCTCGGCCAGCACCACATCGTCGATGCGGACCACGACGTGGCGACTCGTGTCCAGACAGTCGATGCGCTTGAACGGATCGTGTGGATGCGCGAGCACGGCCTTCTCCTCGTCCCGCCACTCGTCGAAGGCGGACCAGTCGAGGACGGCGTGGCCTCGCAGATCCGGATCGTCGGGGGTGAAGGCTGCCGCGACCAGGGGGCGATCCGTGATGGGGATCGTCCACGCCGTGCCCGGGCAGGTGTGCAACAGGAACGCATCGTCCGGGGTCAGGATCGGCGGTCGGTGCTCGGCAGGCGCCACGGCCACCGGATCGACCAGTCCAGGCGAGACGTCCCCGATCGGCACGGCATAGAAGCCAACCACCCGGTACGGCTCCCACACCTGCAACGCATCACGTGAGTCGACGGTGGTCTCCCCCGCGACCGCAGCTCGCACTCGTCGTCGCATCGCGCACCAGCGGAGTTCGCCGAGTCCGGAGAGCGTGAACCGATCCATGTCGATCGCCATGGTGACGATCCTGCTCTTCCGGCCCGGCCCGCACCAGACCTCAGCGCGGTCGGATATCGGTCGGGCAGACACCGGATGAACGTTCGACGACACCCGCCAGAACCCCCAGGGCACTGCAGATCTGCCGAGCGCGTCCCGCTCGCCACCGTGGCATCGGGTGCCGCATGATGAGCGTCGTGTCCGCACCACCCAGTGTCCCCGGTGACGCCGATCAGCCCGGCGCGTCCTCTGCAGAACCGTCGGAAAGGTCCGGGATCAACCGTCGCGCCGTGTTGCGCACGGGCGCGGTGGCCGCAGGCGTCACCTCCGCCGGGATCGCCATCTCACCCGCCTCCGCCACGCCGGCGCCCCGGTCGGCCGCGGTGTTCGCCCACGGCGTCGCCTCGGGCGATCCGCTCCCCGACGGGGTGATCCTGTGGACACGCGTCACGCCGACGGCCGCGTCGACGCCGGGCTCGGGTCGCGGACCCGACGTCGTCGTCACCTGGGAGATCGCCCGTGACGGGACCTTCGCACGCACGGTCGCATCCGGCTCCGTCCACGCGTCCGTCGATGCGGACCACACGGTGAAGGTCGATGTCGCCGGGCTGGAGCCCGACACGTCCTACGTCTATCGGTTCCGGGTCGCGTCGGGACCCACGACGGGCGCGACGTCGCCGACCGGTCACACGCGCACGGCACCGGCAGCAGGCGCCGATGTCCGTCGCGTGCGATTCGGTGTGGTCTCATGTGCCAACTGGGAAGCCGGGTACTTCGGGGCATACCGCCATCTGCGCGCGCACCGTGATCTCACCGCCATCGTGCACCTCGGCGACTACTTCTACGAGTACGAGACCGGCGGCTACGGCGGGAAATCCGGCGTGGTGCGGCGAACGGAACCGGCCAACGAGACCGTGACCCTGCGCGACTACCGGATTCGACACGCCCACTACAAGACCGACGTCGACCTCGCCGAACTACACCGCCTCCTGCCGTGGATCTGCACGTGGGACGATCATGAGTCGTCCAACGACGCCTGGAAGGGCGGCGCGGAGAACCACAGTGCAGGCGAAGGCCCCTGGGCAGCAAGAAAAGCCGCGTCCGAGCGCGCCTACTACGAATGGATGCCGGTGCGTCCCGAAGCGACCGGTACCGGCAGGCATCTCTACCGCAGGCTCCGTTTCGGGCGGTTGCTCGAACTGTCGATGCTGGACCTCCGGACGTACCGCGACCAACAGGTGTCGGCCACCTCGTCCGACGTCGACGACCCGCGCCGGACCATCACCGGTCAGGCCCAGATGCGTTGGCTCACCAACGGATTGACCTCGTCTCCGACGCGATGGCAGATCATCGGGAATCCGGTGATGATCGCGCCCGTCCTGATCCCGCCCCTCGACGCCCGCAACACCGCGGCCGTCACCGAGTTGCTCGGCCTGCCCGGAGGCGGTGTGCCCTACAACGCCGATCAATGGGATGGCTACACCGCCGACCGCCGCCGACTGCTGGACGCGATCCGCGATCATCGCGTCGACAACGTCGTGTTCATCACCGGCGACATCCATTCGTCCTGGGCGTGCGACATCCCGGTCGATGCGGCCCGTTATCCCGCCGCCGGTTCGGTCGCGACCGAGCTGGTGGTCCCGTCGGTGACCTCGGCGAACATCGACGACATCCTCGGAGTGCCCGAGCACAGCGTCGGGGCCGCGGTGCCCACGGCGATCATGGCCGCGAACCGACACGTCCGATGGAACGATTTCGACGCACACGGTTACGGGGTGTTGACCGTCACACCGGCAGCGGCGCAGATGGACTGGTATTTCCTCGTCGACAAGGCCGACCCGCGGACCAGCAGCTATCACGCCAGATCGTTCCGGGTGCCCTCCGGAACGCCACGCGTCGGATCCGTCGCAGGCCCCGCCGACTAGCGTCACGAGACGGCACCGTGATCGTCACGTCCATCCAGGAAACGAAAGGCCCGAGATGACCACACCTTCGCACCGCCGCGCGCTGCGACGCCGGCTCGTGTACACCGCCGCGGCACTCGCCGTGATCGGCGCACCCGCGATCGCACCGACCGCGATCGGAACCGCGACCGCAGCCCCGTCACAGATGGCGGCCACGTCCGCCCCCGCCGCGTTCGACCTCGCCGGCACGGTGAACACGCGCACGTTCACGAACTATCACACCGCCGACGGTCAGTCGATCAACGGCCGGGTCATCCGAAGCGACAGCCTCGACAAACTCACCGCGGCCGATCAGAAGAAGCTGGCCGGACACCGCGTCACCTCGATCATCGACTTCCGCAGTGATGTCGAGCGCGCTGTGCAGCCCGACCGCGCGGTCCCGGGTGCGACTGCGGTGAACTACAACGTCTTCGGCTCACCCGTCCCGATCAGCGTGGACTCGGGTTCGGCCGGTCTGACCGACACGGAGAGTCAGTATCGCGAGTTCGTGACCAGCGCATCGGCGCGCGACGCCTTCCGGAAGACGTTGCTCGACATCAAGAGCACCGCGGGCAAGGGGGACACCGTCCTCTACCACTGCACCGCGGGCAAGGACCGCACCGGCTGGGCGTCCGCGGTCCTGCTGAGCATCCTCGGCGTCGACCGCAGCACGGTCGAGCAGGATTACCTGGCCAGCAACACCTTCCGCCATGCCGACGCCGGCGACTCGCTGAACGGCGTGAACATCTCGTCGCTACGTGCCGCGTTCGCGGCAGCGGACAAGACGTACGGCAGCTTCGACAACTACGTGTCCAAGGGCCTCGGTCTGACGGCCGGAGACATCGCCGGGCTCAAGAAGGGCCTGCTGGTCAAGCACGCGTAGTCACGGCATTCGTGAACGCTTCTCGGCGATCGTCGACGACTATCCGTCGACGATCGCCGAGAGCTTCGCGAAGGTGTCCTGCCAGCCGTCGACGGCGATGGACTCGATCCCGAGATCGAGGACGGGCCGGTCGTTGCCCCCCTCGTCGAGGCGGTCACCGAAGAACAGGATGTCGCCGGTGCCGAGGTCGAGGATGTCCATCAGCTTCCGCGCGCCATACGCCTTGTCGATCCCCTTCTTCGTGACGTCCACCGACGTGGAGCCGCCACTGCGCACCTCGAGGTCGGTCAGCCGCTCGGCGGCATAGGCGCGCAACGACTCCTTCTTGGCACCGTCGGGATCCCAGGCGGCCTTGGCATCGACCGGAGCCGACTGTCCCAAGGCACTGAAGGTGATCTGGCTGCCACGGTCCTCGAGTATCGGGCCCCAGGTCTCCGACTCCCACAGTCCGAGCTCCTTGGACCCCGCCTCGAGGACGTCGAGCGTGCGCGACTTCTCGTCGTCGCTGAGGTACTCGGCGTAGACGGTCTCCCAATCGGTCCCCGACCAGCGCACGTACTGCGTGCCACACGTCGGCATCAGATGGAGGTTCCCGATCGAGTCGAAGGTCCCGAGGCGCGCCAGGACCTGTGCGGCGAACTGCTCGAACCGCCCGCCGGAGATGATGCAGCCGAGGCTCTGGTCGAGCATGCGGTGCATCAGGGCGACCATGTCGTCGGCCATCGGGCTCTTCGACGGTGCCAGGGTGTCGTCGAGGTCGAACATGACCAGCCGGTAGTCCTTGCCCTGGTACGAAACCGCCATCATCAGCCTTCCCGATCGAGCACGTCTGTGTGCACAGTGGTCGAGCAGAAGCATGGCATCCCGGCGTCGCGATTGCACCAGTCGGGGTGCCGGGTCAGCGAACCATGGCCGACGTCACGTCGAGGAGCCGAACCGCCTCGGCCCGGTTGACGCGCGCGAGGGTCATCGCCGCGATCGTCGCCCCGGTGATGGATGTGGCACGTGCCGCGACGGATTCAGCGTCGTCGTCGGGGAATCGCGCGGCCACTCCCCTGCTGACGGCCGCGAGGAGTTCGGCGTGATAGGCGCCGACGACCTGCCGCACGGCCTCGTCGTCGGCGAGGGTGGTCCCCGCGGCGCCGACGAGCAGACAGCCGGTCGGTTGGTCGGCGTCCCCGAGTCGCCCGATCGCTTCCGTCAGGCCGGCGAGGTACCCGGCCAGCGCGCCAGGCGCGACGTCCGGTTCCCGGAGCGCGCGGATGCGGGGCCGCACGATGGTGTCGAGATAGTCCTGCACGGCCGCGTCGAACAGGCCGCGCATGCTCCCGAACGCGTGGTAGATGCTCGACCGAGACAATCCCGTCGCCTTTTCCATGTCGGACACCGAGACCCCGTCGAAGCCCCTCTTCCAGAACAGGTTCCGCGCCGAGGCGACAACGGTGGCGGTGTCGTATGCCTGCGTTCTGCCCATGGCCACCCCTGACTACGTCGATTGTCGTGCTGTCGAGTGTACGCTATTGTGGAACGATCGGTACACAATCCGGAAGGGAGTCATCGATGACTCAGACCAGCACACAGATCCAGCTCGCGAACCGGCCGACCGGCTGGCCCACAGACGCCGACTTCCGCACGGTCACGGTCGAGTACGGCGACCTGGGCCCGGGGCAGGTGCGCGTCGCCAACGAGTTCGTCTCGGTGGATCCGTACATGCGCGGCCGGATGATCGACACCCGCAGTTACATCCCGCCGTTCGCTCTCGACGAGACGATGACCGGCGGTGCCGTCGGCCGCGTGGTCGAGTCGACGACCGAAGGCCTGCCGGTCGGCACGCTGGTCTCCCATCAGTACGGATGGCGAGACATCGTCCAGGAGGACGCCACGGGTTTCCGCGCGCTTCCCGAACCGCCCGAGGGCGTCGAGTCGTCGGTCTACCTCGGCATGCTCGGGATGACCGGACTCACCGCGTACGTCGGACTCCTCACGATCGCGCAGTTGCGTCCCGGCGACACGGTGTTCATCTCGGGGGCCGCAGGCGCCGTCGGAACCGCCGCCGGACAGATCGCCCGGCTCAAGGGCGCCGGGCGGGTCATCGGGTCCGCGGGTTCGGCCGAGAAGGTCGCGCTGCTCACCGAGCGCTACGGCTACGACGCCGCGTTCAACTACAAAGACGAACCGTCGGTCCGCAAGCAGCTTCGCGAGGCCGCGCCGGACGGCATCGACGTCTACTTCGACAATGTCGGTGGCGATCACCTCGAGGCGGCCCTCGATGTGTTCAACGACGGCGGACGAGCGGCGTTGTGTGGGGCGATCGCCCAGTACAACAGCACAACTCGCACCCCCGGACCGAGCAACATGGCCAACATCATCACGCGCGGTCTCACGCTCACCGGGTTCACGGTCGGCCACCATTTCGATCAGCTGTCGGAGTTCACCGCCACGATGGGCCAGTGGTTCGCAGCAGGTGAGGTCGTCCACGACGAGACCGTCGTCGACGGGATCGACAACGCGGTCGATGCCTTCCTGGGTCTGATGCAAGGCCAGAACACCGGCAAGATGGTCGTACGCATCCCGTCGTGATCAGCTCACCGGACGGCGGCGGAGAGCGCGCGGGAGAGATCGCCCCGCTCCCCGACGTCGACCCGGTCCAGTCCGAGCCACCCTGACATCGCCGCGAGGTCGGCGGCGAGCCGATCGGCGACGACCTTCTCGGCCCGCCCCTCCTCGAGAAAGGCGCCGAGCACCAGCAGCGAGCCGGCCTTGCGGTCGGCCTTCAGATCGATGCGGGCGACGATGTCGTCGCCCATCAGGTACGGCAGCACGTAATAGCCGTGCACCCGTTTGTGTTCCGGCACGTAGATCTCGATGCGGTAGTGGAAGTCGAAGAGGCGCTCGGCCCGTGGTCGGAAGAACACCAGTGGGTCGAACGGCGAGAGGATGGCGGTGCGATCGGTCCGGCGCGGGATCACCGCGCGCGTGTGCAGGTAGGCCGGATCCCGCCATCCCTCGACGGTCACCGGCGTCAGCTCCCCCGCATCGACCAGATCGCCGATGGCCGAACGCATGTCGACGCTCTTGGTGCGGTAGTAGTCGGCGAGATCGGCGGCTGTCGCGACCCCCAGTGCACACGCCGCCCGCGCAGTCAGCTCCCGATGCGCGTCGGCGCGGTCGAGGTGCACGTCGATGACGTCGGTGCCGATGACGCGTTCGGTCAGATCGTAATGCCGTACGAAGTTCTCGTTGCGTACGGCCGAGAGGTCACCCGCGGCGAACATGGCCTCGCAGAGGTGCTTGACCTCCCCGCGATGCCACCAGCCACCCGGGACCCCCGCCTGCCGCACGATGCCGAGGTGAGCTTCGATCTCCTTCGGCGTGCTCGGACCACCCTCGACGATCACCGCGTGCACATCACGCGCGAGTTCCCGGTTGCGGCTCATCAACTCGCGGGTGAACCGGTATCGTCCATCGCGGAATTCGTCTCTGCGCCAACCGAACAGAGGCCAGTCGCCGACTGGGATGAGCGCGGCCTCGTGCGCCCAGTACTCGACGAGCAGTCGTGAACCGCGCCGGGGGCGCCAGGCCGCGCGGTCGAGGATGTCGCGATCGTATGGGCCGAGTCTGCTGAACATCGGCATGTAGTGGGCACGCGCGGCGATGTTCACCGAATCCATCTGCAGCAGTCTGGTCCGGCCGACAACCCTCCGCAGGTGCGCCGACGTCGGCGCACCGGACGGTGGGCGATCGGTGAAACCCTGTGCAGCAAGCGCGATTCGCCGCGCCTGTGCGGCGGAGAGGCTGGTACGGGTCATCCGCCCGCTACGCCTCCGACCCCGACCGCACACTCGTGTGCCGGAGATAGTCGACGAATCGGTAGTGAACGCCGGTCGACGACGGCTGCCAGTCACCGGCGCCCTGCGCCTCCCACCTGTACGGGTCCACCTCGGGCGCAAAGGCATCGGCGCCGTCGACCAGCATGTCGATCTCGGTGATGCGCAGATGCGTTGCCACATCCATCGACGCCTCGTAGATCTGTCCGCCACCGATCACCGTCACCGGCCCGTCGACCAGCCCGATGGCATCGTCGATCGTGTGGACGATCTCGGCCCCCTCGGCCGACCACGTGGCCGACCGCGTGATCACGATGTTGCGCCTGCCGGGCAACGGGCGGACACGGTCGGGCAGTGAATCCCAGGTCTTGCGCCCCATCACCACCGCGTCGCTACCGGTCAACTCACGGAACCGACGCATGTCCTCGGGCACCCGCCACGGGATGGTGTTGTCACGACCGATCGCACCGACCCGATCCTGGGCCCACAGCAGGGTGACCGTGGTCGCCATCAGATCGCCACCGGCGCCTTGATCCCCGGATGCGACTCGTACCCCACCACCGCGATGTCGTCGAACTCGTAATCGAAGATCGAATCACGTTTGCGCAGTTCGAGTTTCGGATAAGCGAACGGATCGCGCGACAACTGCTTGCGCACCTGGTCCAGGTGGTTGTCGTAGATGTGGCAATCACCGCCGGTCCAGACGAACTCGCCGACCTCCAGGTCGGCCTGTTGCGCCATCATGTGCGTGAGCAGAGCGTAGGAAGCGATGTTGAAGGGCACGCCCAGAAAGAGGTCGGCACTGCGCTGGTAGAGCTGGCACGAGAGTTTGCCGTCGGCGACGTAGAACTGGAAGAAGGCGTGACACGGCGGCAGCGCCATCTGCGGGATCTCGCCGACGTTCCACGCCGAGACGATGTTGCGACGGGAGTCGGGGTTCGTCCGGAGCAGGTCGAGGGCGGCCGAGATCTGGTCGATGTGTTCACCGGACGGTGTCGGCCAGCTGCGCCATTGCACGCCGTAGACCGGCCCGAGGTCGCCGTCGGCGTCGGCCCACTCGTCCCAGATACTCACCCCACGGTCCTGCAACCACCGGACATTCGAGTCGCCGCGCAGGAACCACAGCAGCTCGTACACGATCGACTTGAGATGCACTTTCTTGGTGGTGACCAGCGGGAAGCCGGCAGCCAGGTCGTAGCGCAGCTGGTGTCCGAACAGGCTGCGCGTGCCGGTTCCGGTGCGATCGGCCTTGGGGGTACCGGTCTCGAGGACGAGCCGGAGCAGGTCCTCGTACGGGGTAGGGATCGTCGCGGCGTCCGACGAGGTCGCTGAGTGGATGGCCGTGCTCACGGTGCCAGTGTAGGACCAGCCGGAACCCTGCTGGTGGACCGGCGCGGTCGGGTGTACGCCGACGCCGTGTGCGGACGTGGTCGCCAACCGGCACGGGAGATCATCAGCCCATCAGCCCGGCCGCGACCGTGGCGCCGAGTTCCCAGCACTTCTCGAGGTCGTCCTTGGACGGCTTGCCGGCGACGGCGACGTACTCGGCCGCCTTGGCCCACCCCAGTCCGGTGGTGATCGAGTCGACCGCTTTCTCCGCACCCTCGGTCCCCTCGTTGCCGTGCAGGTACAGGCCGAACGGCCGCCCCCTCGTCGAGTCGAGGATCTGGTAGTAGGTGCTGTCGAAGGCGTGTTTGAGCGCGCCGCTGATGTACCCGAGGTTCGCCGGGCTGCCGAGCACGTATCCGTCCGCCTCCAGCATGTCGGTGGCGGAGACGGCGAGCGCGGCACGTCGCACCACGTCCACTCCCTCGATATCCGGATCCGACGCGCCGGAGATCACCGCCTCGAACATCGCCTGGCAATACGGCGACGGGGTGTGATGGACGATCAGCAGTGTGCTCACGTCTCCTCGCCTTTGAACTGCGCGACGGCCCGTTTCATCATCTGACGGGCCCGCCCCCGATCACCGGCGTAGTCATAGGCACGCGCGATCCGGTAGGTGTTGCGCCAATCCGATGGTTCCGCCTCCCACTCCGCCTTGACCTGGGCGAACAACTCGTCCGCCGCGTCTCGCTCGATGCGTCCGGACGCCCTGCGCGGCAACGAGGAGACGTCGAGCTCACGCCCCTCCTCGGCCATGATCCGGGCCAGTCGCTGGTGCTCGATGCCGGCACGCAGCGTCGCGTAGATGAGCCATGCACCGATGAACGGCAGGATCAGCACGCCGATGCCCACGCCGATCCCGGCGACGGTCCCCGACGAGATGAGGTCGATCCCGCGCTCCCCGAGGATGACGAAATACACGATCATCGCCACCACGAGGAACCCGATCATCCAGACGATCGGGCGGGCGTCGCGCTGTTTCGGTTCGGCGGCCATCGCGCTCAGAGGTCCATCAACTCTTCCAGGCCCACCGTGAGGCCCGGTCGTCCGCCGATCTCGCGGACGCCGAGGAGGACTCCGGGCGCGAACGACGTGCGGTCGAGCGAGTCGTGGCGGATCGTGAGCGTCTCCCCCTCCGTCCCGAGGATCACCTCCTGGTGGGCGACGAGACCCGCCAGGCGGACCGAGTGCACGTGGACGCCGTCGACCTCGGCGCCTCGCGCACCGTCGAGCTCATCGGTCGTCGCGTCCGGACTCTGCCCCACCCCGGCGTCCGCCCGTGCCTGCGCGATGAGCGCCGCAGTGCGGTAGGCGGTTCCCGACGGCGCGTCCGCCTTGTGCGGATGGTGCAGCTCGATGACCTCGACCGAGTCGTAGAACCGCGCGGCCTGCGCGGCGAAACGCATCGACAACACGGCCCCGATGGCGAAGTTCGGCGCGATCAGGACACCGACGCCCGGGCTGTCGGCGAGCCAGGACCGGACCTGGTCGAGTCGCTCGTCGGTGAAGCCCGTGGTGCCGACCACGGCATGGATTCCGTTGCGGATCAAGAACTCCAGGTTGTCCATGACGACGCCGGGATGGGTGAAGTCCACGACGACAGACGTATCGGACTCGGTGAACTTCTCGAGCGGGTCGCCCTTGTCCACCCCGACCGTGTAGGTCAGGTCATCGGCGGCCTCCACCGCGGCGACGATGGCCTGGCCGACCTTGCCCGCGCTGCCGAGCACACCGACCCGGATATCACCTGACATCGAGAAGTCCCTTCGTTTCGCGACATACCGATCCGATTCTATTGCGCGTCGTCGTTCAGAAGATCGGCGCACCACCCCGGCGATGCTCGAAGACGAGCGAGGTCGTCGTCCCCGACACCTCCCGACGCGAGTTGAGCATCTCGACGAACTGTCGGAGTGCTTCGGTGTCGGCGGTGGCGACGTGCAGCATGTAGTCGTCGGCGCCGGCGAGGAAGAAGACGTCGATCACCGCGTCCTGGCGGGCGATCTCGCCGACGAAATGGCGGATCTCGCCCCGGGCCTCCGACTGCAGGCTCACCGCCACCATGGCCCGGAGCGGGCGGCCGACGGCCGCCGGGTCCACCTCGGCGAAGAATCCTCGGATCACGCCCAGGTCGGTCAGTCGCCGCACGCGTCCATGGCAGGTGGACGGGGCAATCCCGGCCCGCGCCGCGAGCTCGCTGTTCGGCATCCGCGCATCTGTCTGCAGGAGACGCAGCAGTGTGCGATCGGTGTCGTCGAGAGCGCGGTCCGCGCCCCGAACATCCTTCGGCTGGACTGTCATGTCGCTCCTGACTTTCGTCGAATCTTCGCCCTCGTGACTAATTTGAGAATTATCTACACATATATTGTGCCACTTCCGTAGTTCCTTCACCCTGAGGTCAACACATACGCACCGCCAACCATTCGCAAGGAGAACCGTCATGCGCGTCGGCATCCCCACCGAGATCAAGAACAACGAATACCGCGTCGCGATCACCCCCGCGGGAGTCGCCGAACTCCACCACCGCGGTCACGACGTGGTGATCCAGGCCGGCGCAGGCGAGGGGTCGGCCATCCACGACAACGATTTCAAAGAGGCCGGCGCGCAGATCCTCTCCACCGCGGAGCAGGTCTGGGAGCAGTCCGATCTCCTGCTGAAGGTCAAGGAGCCGATCGCGGCCGAATACCCGCTGCTACGGGAGGGACAGACCCTCTTCACCTACCTGCACCTCGCCGCGAGCCTGCCGTGCACCAAGGCATTGCTCGATTCGAGGACCACCTCCATCGCCTACGAGACCGTCCGCGGGGTCGACGGCTCCCTCCCGCTGCTCGCGCCGATGAGTGAGGTGGCCGGACGACTGGCACCGCAGGTCGGCGCGTACCACCTCATGCGTTCCGAGGGCGGCCGCGGCGTGCTGATGGGCGGCGTCCCCGGTACCGAACCGGCGAATGTCGTCGTGATCGGCGGCGGTGTCAGCGGCGTCAACGCGGCCACGATCGCCGTCGGCATGGGCGCACAGGTGACCGTGTTCGATGTCGACATCACCAAACTCCGCGCCGTCGACGCCCGGTTCGCCGGCCGTGTCCACACCCGCTACAGCACGGGCCTGGCGCTGTCCGAAGCCGTCCGGGATGCCGATCTCGTGATCGGCGCGGTCCTCGTCCCCGGCGCAAAGGCCCCGGTCCTGGTGCCGAACAGCCTTGTGGCACAGATGAAGCCGGGCGCAGTCCTGGTCGACATCGCGATCGATCAGGGCGGATGCTTCGAGGACTCTCGTCCCACCACCCACGACGACCCGACGTTCACCGTCCACGACACGGTCTTCTATTGCGTCGCCAACATGCCCGGCACCGTCGCGCGGACATCGACGTCGGCGTTGACCGGCGCGACCCTCCCCTACGTCCTGCGGCTGGCCGACAAGGGATGGGAGCAGTCCTGCCGGGACGACACGGCGCTGGCCGCGGGACTGAGCACCCACGGTGGCGCGCTGTTCACCCCGGAGGTCGGTGCGGCCCTTGACATCCCGGTTGCCGCCGCGCCGTTCTGAACCCACCTCGAATCCATCGATCGCCGTCAGAAGCGGATGGCGCTGGTGCCTCGACGACGACCGCGGTAGGAGAAGCGGCGTTCGGTGATGTCACCGCGCCCGTCCCGGCCGATCCGCAGGACGGTCGAGGCTCGCGTTCCGTAGCCACGCATGTCGACGAAGATCGGCGACAGATCGGCCTCGAGTTCATCCGCGACCCCGGTGTCGGGCAGCCGCTCGACGCCGGGACGGCGACGGTCGGCGAGCAGGTCCAGGTAGGGCTCGACGCTCGCCGTCCCGCCGGGGCCCGACAGCAATTCCGCCATCGTGGTGCGTCCGTCGGTGACCTTCGGCCAATCGCTGTCGAGCGCACCATTGGAGAGACCGTGCACGCCGCCATCGACACGTTCGGCACGCGGCTCCGGCCAGTTGGTGGTCCACCACAGTTCGTGCTCGTCGCCCACGAGCAGATTCACCGGGAGATACTCGTGTCCCTCCCGGCGCAGCCGCTGTGCGAACGCGCCGGGGCCATCCGCGCCCACCAGGAATTGCACCGGTAACACACCCCGCGAGCGTGGGCCCGGCTCGCCCGGCCTGCCCACGCGCACGTTGGTCACCATCGCGACGCGCGACGGATTCGCGGCGTCGAGACCCATCCAGGTCCCGCCCGCGACCCGATCGCGTCCCCCGATGATCGGCAGGTCGGGCCAGCGCGACAGCGGCGACGTCTCCCGGCGGTGGTACTCATCCCGGTTCGCCGCGACCACGAGTCGTTGATCCGGGTCGGCGTTCCAGGCGAACAGAATGAGACACAAGGCTTTTCACCTACGACTGATCGGTGATCGGCATGTAATGGGTCAGGTTGACCATCCGGCGCTGGACACCCGCGATCTCTCGAACTGCCTGGGCGACCAGACTGCGGTCGAGCGGCGAGAGCCGCTTCATGGTGAGCAGGTCGCTCACCGGCTCACCCCGGTCGAACTGCGCCACCTGATAGGTGAGCCGGACCCGTTGCAGCACATCGAAGACCTCGACCAGGGCGGTCGCATGATCCTCCGGCAACATCGGACTGCCTGCCGCGGCCCGTAGTCGCGATCGCGTGTTCAGCTCGGTGCTCTCGACGCTCAGTGCTGCCCATCGAGCGATGTTGATCAGCGGTGTGAGGGCGTGGGCCTTGATGTCGAAGGTGTCGCCGCGCCGGGCCAGCATGTCGCGCATCGAGCGCAATCTCGCCTTGTAGGACAAGGCTTCCGCCAGCAGGAGGCCCATCGTGCCCGGATGGGAACGCAGGTCGGTGAAGACCTCCCCGACCGCCGACAACCCCTCGTCGCCCCAGATCGGACGCCCGTCGAGCAGCAGTGACGTGAAGATCATCCCCTTGTTCTCCAACGGCGCCTCGATCCAGCCCCGTGCGGCCGCGCGCCACTGCGCGTGTGTCCGGGCGAACAGCGGCTTCGAGGCGATCGCACCGTTCTCGTCGACCGCCATCCCTGCCCCTCGGAGAATCTCGTCGACCTCGGCAAACGCGGACCGGTAGGCGACGATCCCGTCGTCGCGTACCCGGTCGTCAAGTGACACGGCGGAATCCATGTCGGAGGTCAACACCGGCTCGCGGCGAGCGTTGCTGCCCAGTGAGAGCCAGGTCACCGCATCGGAGTCCAGGTCCGGATGTCGCATGAGCACGAGTTCCAGAGCACGTCGGACGACAGCGTCGTGAATCAGTGACGCCACCGCGGTGATCTCGTGGACGGGCTGTCCACGGCGCAGCAGGTCGGCGAGCAGATACGGCACGCGCCGCGCCCGCGCCTGCAGGTCGTCGATCGTCGCGGCACGCGACACCTGCCCGCGCAGCGACATTCCCGGGCCCGACGGTGCCGCGATGAAGTCCGCCGCCGCCACCACACCGATGACGTCGCCGGTCGGATCGACGACCGGGATCACCGTCAGCTCCCGGTCGAGCAGTTCGGTCAGCGCGTCGACGGCGGCGGTGTCCCGGTGCACACCATGCACCGGGACGGTGACCAGATCGCCGACGGGAGTGTCGATGCCGCGCCCGGTCGCCACCACCCGGGACCGGATGTCGGCGTCGGTGAGCAGCCCATACTCCTGATTTCCCAACGGGATCAGCACATAGTCCTGGCGACGGTCGGTCATCAACGCGGCCGCCTCCCGCACGGTCATCGCCGGCGACCCGACAACGGGTTCGGTCACCAGCAGATCGTCGACGGTTCCGCGTTCGGGTACGCCGTGATCTCGTCGGCGCGCGACGGTGAGCTTCTCGGGGGGAATCCTGCCCTCGGTGTCCGACACGGGTCCTCGTCCTCCGATCGTCACGGGCCGTCGCCGTCAGCCTATCCACGACGGACGCACACGGCCCGTCACCCACGAGCGGGTGACGGGCCGTGCGCGATCCAGAACGATTCAGGCGTTGGCCTCGACGGACTCCGGCGCACTCTCGGCGGCGGCCTCGTCGTCGACCGGCACGAGGCTGATCTTCCCTCGCTCGTCGATGTCGGCGATCTCCACACGGAGCTTGGAGCCGACGTTCACGACGTCCTCGACCTTGTTGATCCGCTTGCCCTTGCCGAGCTTCGAGATGTGCACGAGGCCGTCCCGTCCCGGGAGGAGCGACACGAACGCACCGAAGGCGGTGGTCTTGACCACGGTGCCCAGGAAGCGCTCGCCGACCTTCGGCAGCTGCGGGTTGGCGATCGCGTTGACCCGATCGATCGCGGCCTGCGCCGACTCACCGTCGGATGCGCCGATGAACACGGTGCCGTCGTCCTCGATGGAGATGTTGGCGCCGGTGTCCTCGGTGATGCCGTTGATCGTCTTGCCCTTGGGGCCGATCAGTTCACCGATCTTGTCCATCGGGATCTTGATGGTGGTGATCCGCGGTGCGTACGGGCTCATCTCGTCCGGCTCGTCGATGGCCTCGGCCATCACGTCGAGGATCGTCAGCCGGGCGTCCTTGGCCTGGCCGAGCGCACCCGCGAGCACCTTCGACGGGATGCCGTCGAGCTTGGTGTCGAGCTGCAGTGCCGTGACGAAGTCCTTCGTGCCGGCGACCTTGAAGTCCATGTCGCCGAACGCATCTTCGGCACCGAGGATGTCGGTGAGCGCCACGTAGCGGGTCTCGCCGTCGACGGTGTCGGAGACGAGTCCCATGGCGATACCCGCAACCGGGGCCTTCAGCGGCACACCGGCGTTGAGCAGCGACATGGTCGACGCACAGACCGAACCCATCGAGGTGGAACCGTTGGAGCCCAACGCTTCCGAGACCTGGCGAATGGCGTACGGGAACTCCTCGACGCTCGGCAGCACCGGCATCAGGGCGCGCTCGGCGAGCGCTCCGTGGCCGATCTCGCGTCGCTTCGGCGAGCCGACACGTCCGGTCTCACCGGTCGAATACGGCGGGAAGTTGTAGTGATGCATGTAGCGCTTGGACGTCTCCGGCCCGAGCGAGTCGATCTGCTGCGCCATCTTGACCATGTCGAGGGTGGTGACCCCCAGGATCTGGGTCTCACCACGCTCGAACAGTGCGCTGCCGTGCGCGCGCGGGATGACCGCGACCTCAGCCGACAACGATCGGATGTCGGTGATGCCACGTCCGTCGATACGGAAATGATCGGTCAGGATCCGCTGGCGCACGAGCTTCTTGGTGAGCGAGCGGTAGGCACCGCCGATCTCCTTCTCGCGGCCCTCGAATTGCGCGCCGAGCTGGGCGAGGACGTCTGCCTTGAGCTCGTCGGTCTTGTCGTCGCGCTCCTGCTTGCCTGCGATGGTCAGGATCTCGCCGAGGCGGTCGCCCGCGGCCGATGCGACGGCGTCGTAGACGTCGTTCTCGTACGGCGGGAACAGCGGGAACTCGCCGGTCGCCTTCGCGGCGGCGGCGGCGAGCGACTTCTGTGCCTCGCACAGACGAGCGATGAACGGCTTCGCGGCCTCGAGGCCCTCGGCGACGATCGCCTCGGTGGGCGCCTGCGCGCCGCCGGCGATGATCTCGAGAACGTTGTCGGTCGCCTCGGCCTCGACCATCATGATCGCGACGTCGGCCGAGTCACCCTCGCCGGACACGATTCGGCCGGCGACGACCATGTTGAAAACGGCACCTTCGAGCTGCTCAACGGTCGGGAAGGCGACCCACTGGCCGGCCTTGTTCTCCTCGGTCGGGATCAGCGCGACGCGCACACCGCCGACCGGTCCCGAGAACGGAAGTCCGGCGAGCTGGGTGGATGCCGAGGCCGCGTTGATCGCGACGACGTCGTAGAGATCCTTCGGATCGAGAGACATCACCGTCACGACGACCTGGATCTCGTTACGCAGACCGTCGACGAAGGTCGGGCGCAGCGGACGGTCGATCAGGCGGCAGGTGAGGATCGCATCGGTCGACGGGCGACCTTCACGACGGAAGAACGAGCCGGGGATGCGGCCCGCGGCATACATGCGCTCCTCGACGTCCACGGTCAGCGGGAAGAAGTCGAAATGCTCCTTCGGCTGCTTGGAAGCCGTCGTCGTCGACAGCAGCATGTTCTCGTCGTCGAGGTAGGCGGTGACCGAGCCGGCGGCCTGCAGCGCGAGGCGGCCGGTCTCGAATCGGATGGTGCGGGTGCCGAAACTGCCGTTGTCGATCACGGCGGTGGCTTCGGTGATGGCGTCGTCGTAATCGACGTCGGTGTTCACATCGGTCATGTGGATGTAGAAATCCCTTCGTGTCAGCCACCGCGCTTCGGCGGCTGCGGTTGTGGATGCGGGTCGACTCGTCTCCGTGCACACCACGGTGTGCGACGACTGCGAGTGCAGGAAGTCGACCCGGAACGGGGCCGTGAGAGAAGTGCCGGTCGTGCGGGGGCGCGATCGCGAGATGCGCGCCGCGTTGTATGGCAGACGGCCTTCGATCGAAGCGGCCGGAACCGGTCGAACTGGGTTCCGGCGGCCACTACCGAGGACCGATCTGCTCGTTCGTCACGTCCAGCAGGACTTTCACGGCAACGATCAGTGCTCAGCCTATCATTGAGGGCTGAACAGCATAAACGACTCGGCCGTCCCCGTGTGAGACGGAGACGGCCGAGGCGATGGTATTCGAGTGATCCGGTCGCTCAGCGACGCAGACCCAGGCGCTCGATCAGCGAGCGGTAACGGTTGATGTCGACCTTCGCGACGTACTTGAGCAGACGACGACGGCGACCCACGAGAAGCAGCAGACCACGACGGCTGTGGTGATCGTGCTTGTGCTCCTTGAGGTGCTCGGTCAGGTCGGTGATGCGCTTGGTCAGCATGGCGACCTGCGCCTCGGGCGAACCGGTGTCGGTCTCGTGCAGCCCGTACTCGGCGAGGATTTCCTTCTTCTGGGTGGCAGTCAATGCCATGGAGATACTCCTGGATTCTCAGTCCCGCGCTCGTCTGGAGGCCGGCGGCACCTACCCAGATGCCGACGGATGGCGCGCCACCGCGGACCGCAGCAACGCCAGCGGATCAATTTACCAGCGCAGACCCTGTCGACCCAAATCGTCGCGGCACCGCTCGCGTCACCGTTCGGACTGGGCGAGCAGCTTGCGCGTCTCGTCGACGTCGCCGGCGATCGCGGTGATCAACTCGTCGACGTCGGGATAGTTGACCATGCCACGCAGCCGGCCGACGAAGTCCACGGCGACGTGCTGACCGTAGAGGTCGGCGCTCGTGTCGAGCACAAATGCCTCGACCGTACGGGTCCGTCCCGAGAACGTCGGGTTGGTCCCCACCGAGACCGCGGCCTGATAGCGCTCGCCCGGCACGACCTGCCCCACCACCGGCCCGACGCCGAGCACGGTGAACCAGGCGGCGTACACGCCATCGGCCGGGATGGCCGCGTACATCGGCGGTGCCACATTGGCGGTCGGGAACCCGAGTTCGCGGCCGCGGCCGTCGCCGCGGACCACCACACCCTCCACCCGGTGCGGCCGCCCCAGCGCTTCGGCGGCCAGCTCCACGTCACCCGAGGCCACACAGGAACGGATGTAGGTCGACGAGAAGGTCACCGCGTGTTCACCGAACAACGAGATGCCCTGCACCTCGAACCCGAACTTCTGTCCGAGTTCGGTCAACTTCTCGACGTCGCCCGCCGCCTTCTTGCCGAAGGTGAAGTTGTCGCCGACCACCACATCGGCGGCATGAAGGGTCTCGACGAGGATGTCGTGGGCGAAGTCCTTGGGTGATCGTGACGCGAGTTCGGGCGTGAACGGCATCACGCAGAACACGTCGATGCCCAGCTGTTCGGCGAGTTCCGCCCGGCGCGTCAGCGTGGTGAGCTGTGGCGGATGCGATCCCGGGCGGACCACCTCGGCCGGATGGGGATCGAAGGTCATCAGCACGGCGGGTACGCCGCGCTCGGCGGCAGCGGCGGTCGCGGCGTGGATCAGCTGGGCATGCCCACGGTGGACGCCGTCGAACACACCGATGGTGACCACACACCGACCCCAGTCCGCGGGGATGTCCTCGAGACCTCGCCAACGCAACACGCGCACAAGCCTACGGCCCACCCGGCCCGCAAACCACTTCCGGTCGCTGGTGTTGAACAGCGAGTTTCCCAGGGTCCGACGAACGTTGAACGGACCCCCAACCCGGACAACACACCGGGACCTGTCTCGCTCTCGGCGAAGGCACGTCCTAAGCTCGAAGAATGCCCCAGTCCCCCACGGCCCGATCCGGCAGACCGCCGTCCGGCGAGTCCGACGGTGGCGCCGCAGTCCCCACTCCGGAACGACCGGTCACGGAACTGTCCACGGTCACCCAGGACTATCTGAAGGTCATCTGGACCATCCAGGAGTGGGCAGAGGTCAAGGTGACCACCAAGATGCTGGCCGAACGCCTTGGCGTCTCGGCATCGACGGCGTCCGAAGCGATCCGCAAACTCGCCGACCAGGGCCTGGTCTCCCACGAGCGCTACGGCGCGGTGACGCTCACCGAAGAGGGGCAGACCGCGGCGATCCTGATGGTTCGCAGACACCGGTTGCTGGAGACGTTCCTGGTACGCGAGCTCGGTTACGGCTGGGACGAGGTCCACGACGAGGCCGAGGTCCTCGAACACGCGGTGTCCGATCGTCTGATGTCGCGGCTGGATGCCAAGCTCGGTCACCCGAACCGGGACCCGCACGGCGATCCGATCCCGGCGATCGACGGATCGGTGCCCAGCCCGGACGTGAAACTCCTGTCCGAACTCGACGTCGACGAATCCGGGACGGTGGCAAGGATTTCCGACACCGATCCGGACATGCTCCGCTACTTCGACGAGGTCGGGGTGGCGTTGGACTGTGAGGTGACAGTGATCGAGAAGCGTCCGTTCGCGGGCACCATCTCGATCTCGGTGGACGGTAACGACCACATCGACCTCGGCGACGTCGCCGCCCAGGCGATCTTCCTTCTGCCGCAGTCGTGAGCCGCTGACCTCACCACTCAGCGCAGGGTTGCGGGCCGGACGACCATCACCGAACTGGCCCGCCGCCCCTTCTCCTGGACGAGTGCGATGGCCTGGCCGGACGGGTCGATGACCACGTAGATCTCCTTGCGCCCGACCGGGTCCAGCCACCGTCCCTGGCTGATCGACTCCGCTTCGTCGTCGCTGATGTCGCGATGCGGGAACGACAGTTTCGCCGCCTCGTCGATGGTCAGCGACAACCGAGGCCCCTCTGTGAGGGTGGCGAGCGTTCGCGCGTGTTCGAGCGTGAACGGCCCGACCGCGGTGCGCCGCAACGCCGTCAGGTGTCCCCCGACACCGAGCGCACCTCCCAGATCCCGGGCCAGGGAGCGGATGTAGGTACCGGCCGAACACTCGACCTCGACGTCGAGATCGACAAAACCGTCGTCGGTACGCCGGGTCTCGAGGAGCCCGAAGCGCGACACCGTCACCGGCCGGGCGGCGAGGTCGAACTCGGTGCCGGTCCGGACCAGGCTGTGCGCCCGCCGACCGTCGACCTTGATCGCGCTGACCTTGGCCGGGATCTGCTCGATGTCGCCGGTCAACTCGGCCACCCCGACCGCGATCTGGGCATCGGTCACGTGCCCGGCATCCGCGCGGGAGATGATCTCGCCCTCACGGTCGTCGGTGTCGGTGCCGGCACCCAAGCGGATCGTCGCGGTGTACGCCTTGGTGGTCAGGGACAGGAGCCCCAACAACTTGGTGGCGCGTTCGACTCCGATCACCAGGACCCCGGTCGCCATCGGGTCGAGCGTGCCCGCATGTCCGACTCGCCTGGTGTCGAACAGCTTCCGGCATCGGGACACGACATCGTGGCTCGTCATGCCCGCGTCCTTGTCGACGATGACCAGCCCGGCGTTCTCGATGGATGCGTCGGCCATGTCAGACGAGCGCGATCGACGTGGTGATCAGTCCGCGGTCGACGAGCCAGCGGCCGGACAGTTCTCGCAATGGGGCACCGCCGTCGACGGCCGTGCCGTCGATGAGGATTCGCGAGGTGAAGGTCCCCGCCTGTGGGGCCGTCTGCTCGAACACGATGTGGGCGTCCTCGAACCCGAGCCAACGCTGCGTGATGGGGAACCACGCCTTGTAGGTTGCTTCCTTGGCGCAGAACAGAAGTCGATCCCAATGCACTCCGGACGGCCGGCCGGCCAGGACGTCACGCTCGTCGGCGATGCTCGTGTGCTCGAGCACGCCGTCGGGAAGCTGTTCGTGCGGCTCGGCGTCGATGCCGAGCGAGCGTACCTGCAACGAGTAGGCGACCACCGCGGCGCGATAGCCGTCGCAGTGCGTGAGACTTCCGACCACGCGTTCGGGCCACAGCGGCATCCCGCGCTCGCCCCGCATGATGGGCGTCGGCCCGATTCCGAGCTCGGACATGGCCTGTCGGGCGCAGTGTCGTGCGGTGGTGAACTCGCGGCGACGCTTCTCGACGGCTCGTTCGATGAGAGTGCGCTCGGCCGGCATGGGTTCGATTCCGGGCGGGTCCTCGAAGGCCTCTGCCGACGCCACACCGCTGGGCACCAGCTGTTCGATCAACGGGGCTCCTCGCGATCACTTCGGCCGCCCGAGCGCGCCGCCCGTCGTTCCCTGCGCTCCTGGATTCGCCGGGCGAACTCCTGCGCGCGCTCCTCGTAGTCCGGCGGCAGCTCGAACCGGGCGCCATGTCCCGGCAGATCGGCCTCGGTGAGTCCCGGGTCGGGGATGATGGCCCGCAGCAACGGCTCCGGTAGCCCGCGACGCTTCCACTCCCGCGGATATCCGACCGACACCTCCTCGAAGCGCACGCCGTCGTACCAGGTGGTCCGTGGGATGTGGAGGTGGCCGTACACGCAGCAGGCGGCGTGATAGCGGGTGTGCCAGTCCGCGGTCAGCTCGCTGCCGCACCACAACGCGAACTCCGGGTACATCAGCGCATCGGTGGGTTCCCGCCGCAACGGCCAGTGATTGATCAGCACCGTCGGCTCGGAGGGATCGATGGCCTCGAGTCGGCCTCGGGTCACCTCCACGCGTGCCCGCCCCCACGCATCCCGGGTCGGATATGGCTCGGGCGACAGCAGGAACTCGTCGGTGGCGACCACGTTGCGTTCGCGGGCGAGCGCGAGTGCGGCGAGAGTCGTCGTCGTGCCCTCGGGACGGAACGTGTAGTCATACAGCAGGAACATCGGCACCACCCGCACCGGCTGCGCGCCGTTGCCGGGGTCGAACAGCGGATAGATGTCCTCGGGGGTGACCACGCCGATATCGCGGCACGCCTGGACCAGATAGTCGTAGCGCGCCACTCCGAATATCTGCAGCGGGTCCTTGGCGGTCGTGTAGAGCTCGTGGTTGCCCGGCACCCACACCACCGTGTGGAACCGGGTACGCAGCCGCCGCAGGGTGTCGATGATGTCGTCGGTGCGCTCGGCCACGTCGCCCGCGACGATCAGCCAGTCGTCGCTGCTCTGCGGCCGCAGCTGGTCGACGATGTGCTCGTTGCCCCGCTGTGCGACATGGAGATCACTGATTGCCCACAACGTCGCCATGCCCACCAGCCTAACGATGTGCGGTGGCTCACCTCCGAGCGGCCGCACCCACGACCGCGGCGACTCAGCGGTAGCCCGGCGCCCCGGGCAGGGCCGACTTCTGGTAGTTCAGGACGCCGTCCGGCTCGGTGACGAACCGACCGCGGCACTGCCCGTTGATCGCGGCGACGGTGACGTCCCAGAACTTCGGGTCGAGCGGCTCGAAGGTGTGCTCGAGACCGAGCTTCGGCAGCGACTCGTTCGCCGGGATGGGGGTGACCTGGCACTGCCCGCCGTCGAGATGACCGTCGACCCACTCGCGCGCACTGCGCACCCCGTAGTACTCGGTCGTGCCCGGCGTGTCGTCGCCCTTGTTCAGCGACGTCATGAACGGGGTACCCGGGCAGACCTCGGGCGCCGCCTGCTGACCACAGGCCCCGGGCGAGCCGTATTGGGGCGAGCCGGCCGCCACGTAGGTCGCGACCTTGGCGTGCCCGCCCATCTCCTTCAGGTAGTACCGCGCACTCACGCCGCCGATGCTGTGGCCCACCAGCGCGATTCGATCTCTGGGATGATCGCGATGGATTCGGTCGACCGCGGCGCCGATCTTCTTCGCATCGGTCTTCATGTCGAATCCGGGCAGGTCGAGCACCGTGGTCGGATACCCGCGCGAGGTCAGATTGTCGGCCATCGGCACGAACGGCACCGCGCCGACGTACTGGCCCGGGATGATCAGCACTCGCGTCGTCGGGGGCGCGGCCTCGGCCGCGGGCGCGGCGACGACGGTGAGGATCATGGCGAGGACGCCGGTGGCGAGGACGACGAGAGATCGGAACGACATCAGGTAAGGATAACCGAACTCGGTGGCATCTCCCCCTGTGCCGACCCGAACCGTCCGACCGGATGACTCAGGTGTCCACCCCGGTACGGTGCCAGCGACCGGACCGGACGCGCACGACCACCGCGGCAAGTCGCAGCAGCATGAAGACCACCAACCCGGTCCAGATCCCCGCGAGTCCCCAGTCGAAGGCGAGCGACATCCAGATCAGCGGTAGGAATCCGACCAGGGCAGCGACAAGTGTTGCGGTACGCAGGAAACCGGCGTCACCGCTGCCGAGGAGGACTCCGTCGAGCGCGAACACGATGCCCGCGATCGGCAGCATCGCGACAAAGAACCACCACGGCACGGCGATCGCATCGAGGATCTCCGGGTCGGAGGTAAACAGACGGGGGATCAGCCCGGCGCCGAGTGCGAACACACCGGCCATCAGACCCGCGGCGAGCAGCGACACCACGGTCACGCGACGGGCAACGCCGACAGCGGATCCCACCGCGCCCGCGCCGAGCGCGGCGCCCACCAGCGCCTGCGCGGCGATCGCCAGGGAGTCGAGGAACAGGGACATGAACTCCCACAGTTGCAGCACAACCTGATGGGCCGCCACGGCCGACACCCCGAAGCGTGCCGCGACGGCGGCCGCGGACAGGAAGCACACCTGGAACGAGAGGCTCCGCAGGACGAGATCGCGCGCCATCGCGAGCTGCGCGCGCATCACCGACCACTGGGGCGCAAGGCTCGTCACCGCCGACCGGCGTGCGTCCCGGACGACGCGCACCGCGAACAGCAGCCCGGTGATGCCCTGCCCGATCAGATTCGCGACCGCACTGCCCGGCAGTCCCAGGCGTGGGAACGGACCGATGCCATGTGTGAGTCCGACGACGAGGACCGCGGCGACTGCCAGGCCCGCGATCACATAGATCACGGGCCGACGGGTGTCCTGGACACCGCGCATCCACCCGTTGCCTGCCATCGACAACAGGATCAGCGGAACACCGAACATCGCGATCCGCAGCCATCCCGTCGCGTCGATGACCACCTGCTCGGCCTCCGGAGAACCTCCGCCGACGAGCACGCGGAGCACCACCGGGGCCAGCGGGTACATGACGGCGACCAGGACTGCGCCGACCGAGACCGCAATCCAGCTCGCCTGTACGCCCTCGAACACCGCACCCGCGCGGTCACCGGCACCGAAGCGTCGCGCCGACCGTGCAGTGGTGCCGTACGAGAGGAAGGTGAGCTGGGTGCTGATCACCGAGAGCACGAGTGTCGCGACCCCGAGAGCGGCGAGCTGATGGCCCCCGAGGCGACCCACCACCGCCAGGTCGAGCAACAGGTAGACGGGGGGCGCGATGAGCACCGCGAGCGCAGAGACCGTCAGGACCGCAATCCGACGCCCGCTCGCAGTTCCTGCGGCGCTCACTGAACTCAGAGCGACTCCAGCAGATGCGCGACGACCTCGTCGGCGGTTCCTGCATCGCTGTATCCGGATGCGTGACGATGTCCGCCACCGCCGTGGGCAGCCGCGATCGGCACCAGGTCGACGCGGCGTTTGGAGCGCAGGGACACCGTCCAGGTGGCCGGGCCGGTCTCCTTGAACACCGCGGCCACCTCGGCCTCGTTCGCTGTCCGGACGATGTCGACGACGCTCTCCGACTCCTCCCAGCTCATGCCCGAGAGGACGTCGTGGCCGACGATCGCGTAGACAAGTCCCTCACCCTGACAGGCCTCCGGTACCAGCCGGGCACCGCCGAGCACCGAGGCGACCATCTCGAACCACCGGAACGGATGGCTGTCGAGCAGGTTGCGGCTCCAGGTCCGCGCGTCGACTCCGGCGTCGAGCAGGCGGGCCGCGATCCGGAACGATTCGGGACGCGCCCAGCGGAAGGAACCGGTATCGGTCACGAGGCCCGCATAGAGACACGTCGCGATATCGTCGTCGATCTCCACACCCAGGTCGTCGAGCACCGACAACACCAGCACGGCCGTACAGTCCGCGGCCGCGTCGATGAGGTCGAGGTCACCGAATCCCGCGTTGGACGCATGGTGATCGATGGTCATCGACCGCTCGGCGGCGGTGAACACCGCGGCCAGCGAATCCAGGCGGCCCAGACTGGCCGCGTCCACCGAGACCACCACCGGATGTCCGACCACTTCCTGCGCCCCGACCAGCAGGGTGCTGCCGGGCAAACCGGCCAGTGTCGTCGGCAGCGCGACCGTGTCCGGGAAGGCGACCTCCACGTCGACGCCCTGTCGGTCGAGCGCCAATCCGAGTGCCAGCCCACTGCCGATGGTGTCCGCATCGGGACGGACGTGGCAGAGGATGGTCACCGCCGGGACGTCGGTCAACTCTCGGGCGACCGCCGCACTCGTCGAGGCAGTCACTCGACGGAGCCGTCCTTGGCCGTGCCGTCCTCGATGTCGTCCTCACGAGCGCGGTAGGGATCGACATCGCCTGCCGGAGTTGCCTCCTGCGCCCGCCGCGCCACCATCTCGTCATTGGCACGGGCCCGGGCGACGAGCTCCTCCATGTGGCGGGCGGAGTCGGGAACCGTGTCGAGCACGAACGTGAGCGTCGGTGTGAACCGCACGCCGGTGCCTGCGCCGACCTTGGAGCGCAGGATGCCGGTGGCCTTGGCCAGCCCGGCCGCCGCTGCCTCGTAGTCGGGTTCGGCGTCGATCGACTCCCCCATCACGGTGTAGAAGAGCGTCGCATCATGCAGATCGTTGGTGACACGAGCGTCGGTGATCGTCACGTAGGCGAGCCGCGGATCCTTGATCTCGGTGCCGATCGCCGAGGCGACGATCGACGAGATGCGCTTTGCCATGCGGGCAGCCCTCGCCGTATCAACCATCTTCGATCCTTTCCATCGGGGAAAACCACTCCCCTTCCCGTCCACACTCGACGGCGCGGACGGGAAGGGGAGTTCGGCGGACGGCGCGCGGACCTCAGTCGCGCGGCTTCTCCTGCAGTTCGTAGCTCTCGATCACGTCGTCGACCTTGATGTCGCTGTAGGTGAGCGTGAGACCACACTCGTACCCGTCGCGGACCTCGGTGACATCGTCCTTCTCGCGCTTGAGCGACGCGATGGTGAGGTTCTCGGCAACCACGACGTTGTCACGCAGCAGCCGTGCCTTCGCGTTGCGACGGACGATCCCCGACTGGACCAGACAGCCGGCGATGTTGCCGACCTTCGACGACTTGAAGATCGCGCGGATCTCGGCGCGGCCGAGCTCCACCTCTTCGTAGACCGGCTTGAGCATGCCCTTGAGCGCACTCTCGATCTCGTCGATGGCCTGGTAGATCACCGAGTAGTACCGGATGTCGACGCCCTCGCGGTTGGCCAGCTCGGTGGCCTTGCCCTCCGCACGGACGTTGAAGCCGATGATGATCGCATCCGACGCCGCAGCCAGGTTGACGTTGGTCTCGGTGACGCCACCGACACCACGGTCGATGACACGCAACGACACCTCGTCGCCCATGTCGATCCCCAGCAACGCCTCCTCGAGCGCCTCGACGGTACCCGAGTTGTCGCCCTTGAGGATCAGGTTGAGCTGGCTGGTCTCCTTGAGCGCGGAGTCCAGGTCTTCCAGGCTGATCCGCTTGCGACTGCGCGCAGCCAGCGCGTTGCGCTTACGCGCATTGCGCCGGTCGGCGATCTGACGAGCGGTGCGGTCCTCTTCGACGACGAGCAGGTTGTCTCCCGCGCCTGGCACCGACGTGAAGCCGATGACCTGCACCGGACGAGACGGCAGCGCCTCGGCGACGTCCTCACCGTGCTCGTCGACCATGCGACGGACACGTCCGTAGGCGTCGCCTGCGACGATCGAGTCGCCGACCTTGAGCGTTCCGCGCTGAACCAGCACGGTCGCCACCGGACCGCGGCCGCGGTCGAGGTGTGCCTCGATCGCGACACCCTGGGCGTCCATGTCCGGGTTCGCACGCAGATCGAGCGAGGCGTCCGCGGTCAGCAGCACGGCTTCGAGCAGTGCGTCGATGTTCTCGCCCTGCTTCGCCGAGATGTCGACGAACATGGTCTCGCCGCCGTACTCCTCCGGGATCAGCCCGTATTCGGTGAGCTGTCCGCGGATCTTCTGCGGATCGGCGCCTTCCTTGTCGATCTTGTTGACCGCCACCACGATCGGCACGTCAGCAGCCTGCGCGTGGTTGACCGCCTCGACCGTCTGCGGCATCACGCCGTCGTCGGCCGCGACCACCAGGATCGCGATGTCGGTGGCCTTCGCGCCGCGGGCACGCATGGCCGTGAAGGCCTCGTGACCCGGGGTGTCGATGAAGGTGACCAGACGGTCGTCACCGTTGAGGTGGGTGTTGACCTGGTACGCACCGATGTGCTGGGTGATGCCACCGGCCTCCGCCTCGCGGACGTTGGCCTTGCGGATCGTGTCCAGCAGACGGGTCTTGCCGTGATCGACGTGACCCATGACGGTGACCACGGGCGGGCGCTGCTCGAGGTCCTCGTCGCTGCCCTCGTCCTCGCCGTAGGTGAGGTCGAAGCTCTCCAGGAGCTCGCGATCCTCGTCCTCCGGGCTGACGACCTGGACGCTGTAGTTCATCTCGGAACCGAGCAGCTCGAGCGTCTCGTCGTTCACCGACTCGGTCGCCGTGACCATCTCGCCGAGGTTGAACAGCGCCTGGACCAGCGATGCCGGGTTCGCGTCGATCTTGTCGGCGAAGTCCGACAGCGATGCACCGCGCGCCAGCCGGATGGTCTCGCCGTTGCCACGTGGCAACCGCACACCGCCGACGGCGGGCGCCTGCATCGAGTCATATTCCTGGCGCTTCTGACGCTTCGACTTGCGTCCCCTGCGCGGCGCACCACCGGGGCGACCGAACGCACCTGCGGCACCGCCGCGGCCACGTCCGCCACCGCCACCGGGACGACCGCGGAAACCACCGGGAGCTCCACCTGGTGCGCCGCCGGGGGCTCCGCCACCGCCGCCACGGTAGCCTCCGCCACCGCCGCCACGGTTGCCGCCGCCCGGTCCGCCACGACCTGGGCGTCCGGCGTCGGGCCGTGCCGCACGACTGGGCATCGCACCCGGGTTCGGACGCGGGGGCATGCTACCCGGGCTGGGACGGGGACCGCCCTGGCCGGGAGCCGGACGGGGACCGCCTTGACCTGCAGGTCCAGGTCGGCCGGTAGTGCCCGGACGACCGCCACCGGGGCGAGGACCACCCTGTCCGGGACCGGGGCGCGGAGCCTGCGGGCGCGGAGCGGGTGCAGGTGCCGATGAGTACGGGTTGTTGCCGACGCGCGGTGCGCGCGGGCCGGGCTTCGGGCCCGGTCGCGGTGCAGGGCGAGCCGGTGCAGCGGCACCCGAATCCTGTGCCGGCGTCGCGTCGGCCTGGGGAGCCTGCGCGGCCGGAGCCTGCGCGGCCGGTGCCGCGGGCGCCGGGGTCGGTGCAGGCGCCGGGGTCGGCGCGGGGGCCGGCGCCGGAGCGGCGGCCGCAGCGGGCGTCGGGCCGGGTGCAGGCGCTCCCGGCTTGGGACCCGGACGGGCCGGGCCCGGCTTGGCCGCGGCACCGTTCGCACCGGGCTTCGGTGCGCTGCCGGGCTTCGCCGCCGGCCTCCGGGCGTCCTTGGATCCTGAGTTCTGGGGGAATGATTCGCGAAGTCGACGGGCCACCGGGGCCTCGACGGTCGACGACGCTGATTTGACGAACTCGCCCTGTTCCTTCAGTCGCTCGAGCACTTGCTTGCTCGTCACGCCGAGTTCTTTGGCCAGTTCATGCACGCGGGCCTTGCCTGCCACTGCTCTCCTCACTTGGAGGTCGAGCGGGCTACCCGCTGCGACCTCGGTTTACGTTAGAAACGCGCTCATCGTGGGTACTTCACGGTGTGCTCATGTCTTCTGCTACCTGTTCCGGCCGTTGAGGCCATCTACTTCGGTGATCCCACCGATTGCTTCGGCGAGGTCGTCGGGTGCCACGGTCAGACCGGGCGCCCGAAGTGCCGAGGGAAATGCCTTACGTCGCACCGCGGCGGACAGACAGTCCCGTCGCGGGTGCAACCAAGCACCCCGTCCCGGCATGGTCTTCGCGAGATCGACCACCGTCACCGGCGGACCGTCACCCCGACGGGCGACAATCCGGACCAGGGCCGTTGCCTCGGCACGCTGCCGACATCCGACACATGTTCGGACAGGTCCGCGGATGGTGGAACCATCTCGCGCGGCCCCATCCTCGGCTGGTGTCGAGAGAGTTCGCTGCACCATCGATCAGTCTAGCGCGCCCCTACGCATCTCCGGCAACCGGCTGCTCAGTCGGTGTGCGCGACGTCGGAGCCACGACCGTCGACCGCAGGCGGCGCCGGATCCGCATCCGATCGGATGTCGATCCGCCAACCGGTCAGGCGTGCGGCAAGCCGGGCGTTCTGGCCCTCTTTGCCGATGGCCAACGACAGCTGGTAATCGGGCACCACCACCCGGGCCGCCTTGGCCGCGAGGTCGATCACCTCGACCGAGACAACCTTCGCGGGCGACAGGGCATTCCCGACGAACGCCCCGGGATCGGTGTCGTAGTCGATGATGTCGATCTTCTCGCCGGCGAGCTCACTCATCACGTTCCGGACGCGCTGACCCATCGGACCGATGCAGGCACCCTTCGCGTTGAGGCCGCTGACCCCGGTGTGCACGGCGATCTTGGAGCGGTGTCCCGCCTCGCGGGCCACCGCGACGATCTCGACGGATCCGTCCTCGATCTCGGGCACCTCGAGCGAGAACAGCTTGCGGACGAGATTCGGGTGGGTGCGCGAGAGTGTGATCTGCGGACCGCGGGGTCCCCGTGACACCCCGACGACGTAGCACTTGATGCGGTCACCGTGGGTGTAGGTCTCGCCGGGCACCTGCTCGGCGGGCGGGATCACGCCTTCGGCGGTGTTGGCGTCGCTGCCGATGGCCACGACGATCATCCCGCGCGCGTTCGCCCGTGCGTCCTGCTGGACGACACCGCCGACGATCTCGCCCTCGTGGGTGACGAAGTCGCCGAAGTTCTTCTCGTTCTCCGCATCACGCAGTCGTTGCAGGATGACCTGACGGGCCGTGGTGGCCGCGATCCGGCCGAACCCCTCCGGGGTGTCGTCCCACTCGTGCACGACCTCGCCGGTGTCGTCGAGTTCCTGCGCCATCACCCGCACCGCGCCGGTCTTGCGGTTGACGTCGATGCGGGCGTGCGGCGCGAATCCTTCGGTGTGGCGGTAGGCGGTCAACAGCGCGGTCTCGATCGCGGTGATGACCGTATCGATCGAGATACCCTTGTCCGCCTCGATCATGCGGAGCGCGTTGATGTCGATGTTCATGGGGTTGAGCTCCTATTCATTTGTCGCGTCGTATTCATTTGTCCGTTTCGATTGTGCGCAGATCCTGATCGATCGTGGAACCGGAACTCCCCGGCGTGTCCGGTCAGGCTTCGGACCTTCTGCGGCGGATCTCGTCGGGATCGAGCCCGCACAGCTCCAGTTCGGTGACGCTCGGCTGTCCGAAATCGACCTGCACGACGGCGGTGGTCACCGAGTCGAGCGCGACCGTCTCGGTGCGGATCCGCCCGCGCTCGTTGACGACGAGCAGTACCCCGCCGTCGTCGACGGGACCGGCGCGACCGGTGAGGCGACGCGGCGACGCGTCGTCGTCGGTGGCGGCCACCTCGATCGCGACCTTTCGACCGCGGGCCCGCTGCCAATGCCGCGCGGCGGTCAGCGGACGGTCCACACCCGGCGAGGTGACCTCGAGGGTGTAGACGGCGTCGACGGTCGACGGGGCGTCGTCGAGGAGATCGGAGAGTTCGCGACTGAGGTCGGCGAGGACATCGAGATCACTGCCCCCGTCGCGGTCGACCACGACGGTGAGGTCGGTGCGCTCGGCCACCTCGGTGACGACGACGTCCTCGAGGTCGAATCCCGCAGCGCGGACGACTGGTTCGACGAGTTGGCTCACCTGTTCGGCGATGATCGGCACGGGCGCTCCTCGTCTTCAGTTGTCCCGACGGCGCTCCCCGGAGGCGCCGCTGGGCGGCCATTCGACCGGTGAGACGCAATCATCCTAGTGGATCCGATTCGGTCCGGGCGCCGACCCCGGACCCGGCGGACATGGCCCCTGCGCCCGTCCCGGCCCCGGCCGCATCAACTGGCATCATGTGTCGCGTGACCTCACCCCTGACGCGCCGTGCGGTTCTGCGCGGTGGCCTCGCCGTCACGGTCGGGACCGTCGCTGCGGCAACGGTGGCGGCCTGCGACAGCGGACCGTCCCCCGAACAGATCACGGCGGCCGCGCTCGTGCCACTCGCCGACGCCGCATTCGCCGATCAGGCCTCTGCGCAGTCATTGGCGCCCCGCACACCGGAGTATGCGAATGCCCTCGGCGTGGTCGCCGAGCAGCGCGGCGAGCACGCACAGGCTCTCCGTGAGGAGGTCGCGCGCCTCGATGAGCAGACCGCGGGGCGGATCTCGGTACCGGGCGCCGCGACGCCCTCGTCCGCGTCTCCGCCGTCGCCTCGGTCGTCGGCGCCCCCGAACAGTCCCTCGGCACCGGCACCGACCGCGAGCACCGTCGATGCGCTTCGTGCACAACTCGCACGGTCGGCGCGCACGGCAGGCGACGCGAGCGTCAATCTGAGCGGATACTCGGCAGGACTCGCCGGCGCTGTCGGCGCGTCGGTGACCAGCATGGTGGAGGTACAACTCGCATGACCACGACCAGCGATGCCCTGGCCGCGGCCGTCGACGCGGAGAATGCGGCGATCTTCACCTACGGCGTCTCGACCGCCTTCGTGTCGGCCGCCCGCCGCGACACCGTCGCCGAGTACGCCGCGGCACACCGCGCCCGACGCGATGAGCTGGTCGCCGCGCTCAACGCCGCCAAGGCAACGGTTCCGGAGTCGGCGGCCGGCTACACGCTGCCGCTGACCGTCGACGATTCGGTCTCCGCGGTGAAGGCACTCCTCGCCGCCGAGGTGGACTGCACGGTCGCATATCGGGCGCTGCTGGAACGTGCCGAGAGCAGCACCGCCCGCCGGCAGGGGCTCGACGGCCTCACCGACTCGTCGGTACGCGCGGGCACCTGGCGGGTCGCAGCGCGGATCTCGCCGGCGACGGTCGCCTTCCCCGGCCGTCCCGGCTGACGCCCCTCGCCGACAGCAACCCAGGTCCCGCCCACAGCAACGCGAATACCGCCGACAGCAACCGTCCTCGCGTCGGCAGCAACCGATCAGGAGATGCGCGCCCGGCGTCAGCCGCGGGCGACCGCGGTGACCTCCGTTACGGCGTCCGCGACGGCGACCTCGGTGGTCTCGCCGGTGAAACGGTCACGGATCTCGATGGTGCCGTTGGCATATCCGCGACCCACCACCACGACGACAGGCATCCCGAGCAGCTCGGCATCCTTGAACTTGACACCCGGCGACGCCTTGCGGTCGTCGAGCAGCACCGACAGTCCCGCCGCGTCGAGCTCCTCGGCCAACTCGTGCGCGCCGGTGATCGCGGCGTCGTCCTTGTTCGCGATGACGAGGTGCACCGCGAACGGCGCGACCGAACGCGGCCACCGCAGGCCCTTCTCGTCATGGCACTGTTCGGCGATCACCGCGACCAGTCGTGACACGCCGACGCCGTAGGAGCCCATCGTCAGACGCACCGGCTTGCCGCTCTCGCCGAGCACGTCGACCTCGAAGGCGTTGGTGTACTTCTGACCCAGCTGGAAGATGTGGCCGATCTCGATGCCCTTGGCGGAGACGAGCGGGCCTTTGCCGTCGGGCGACGGGTCGCCGTCGCGCACCTCGGCCGCCTCGACGGTGCCGTCGGGCGTGAAATCCCGGCCTGCCACCAGATCGACGTAATGCTTCCCCGATTCGTCGGCACCCGTGATCCACGACGTGCCGTCCACCACGCGCGGATCCACCAGATACTTGATCCCGTTGGCCGCCAACCCCTTCGGGCCGATGTACCCCTTCACGAGGAACGGGTTGGCCGCGAAGTCCTCGTCGGTCAGCAACTCCACCTCGGCCGGCTCGACAGCGGCCTCGAGCCGCTTCATGTCGACCTCGCGGTCGCCGGGGACGCCGATACCGGTGATCTCCCAGTCGCCACCCGGCTGACGGATCTTCACCATCACGTTCTTCAACGTGTCGTATCCGCCGTAGGTGTGCTCGAAGGTCGCGTTCGCCCACTGCACGAGGGTCTCGATGGTCGGGGTGTCCGGTGTGTCGTGCGCCGTGGCCTCGGGGAGGCCGTCGAACGGGATCGGCGCGGGCGCAGGAGTGATCACCGCTTCGACGTTCGCCGCATAGCCCGAGTCGAGGCAACGGACGAACGTGTCCTCACCCACCTCGCTCTCCGCGAGGAACTCCTCCGACGCGCTGCCACCCATCGCCCCCGACGTCGCGGCGACGATCACATAGCTGACCTCCAGGCGCCGGAAGATCTTCTGATAGGCCTCGCGGTGGGCGTTGTAGGAGGACTTGAGCCCGTCGTCGTCGAGGTCGAAAGAGTAGGCGTCCTTCATGACGAACTCGCGGCCGCGCAGGATGCCCGCCCGCGGCCGCTCCTCGTCGCGGTACTTGGTCTGGATCTGGTAGAGGATCACCGGCAGATCCTTGTAGGAGGAGTACTCGCCCTTCACCAGCTGGGTGAACAGCTCCTCGTGCGTCGGGCCGAGCAGCATGTCCGCACCCTTGCGATCCTTGAGCCGAAACAGGCTGTCGCCGTACTCGGTCCACCTGCCGGTCGACTCGTAGGGGTCACGGGGCAGCAGCGCGGGCAACAGGATCTCCTGCGCACCGATCGCGGCCATCTCCTCCCGGACGACGTTCTCGACGGCCTTGAGGACGCGCAGACCCAGCGGCAGCCAGCTGTAGACGCCGGGGGCGGTGCGTCGCACGTAGCCGGCGCGCACCAGCAGTTTGTGGCTGGGCACCTCGGCGTCGGCCGGATCGTCGCGGAGAGTACGCAGGAACAGGGTCGACATCCGTGTGATCACGGGGTTCACCTTAGTCGGGAGCCTTCGGCCACGGCCCTGCGGTATGGGACGGTTCCCGACCCCGTCATTCCCCACCGTTATGGTGTTGCGGTGCTCGTCATCCTGCCTCCCTCCGAGACCAAATCCGACGGCGGGCGCGGTGCCCCGCTCGAGCTGGACACCCTCTCGTTCCCCGAGCTGAATCCGATCCGCAAGCGCATCGCCGAGGCGATCGTCGATCTCGCGAGCGATCTCGACGCCAGTCGCGAGGCGCTCGGCCTTGGCCGCACCCAGCTCGGCGAGATCGACCGCAACGCCGACCTCTGGCTCGCTCCGACCCGCCCCGCGATCGAGCGCTATACGGGAGTTCTCTACGACGCGCTCGACCATCGGTCGCTCACCCGCGCCGGCAGGTCCAAGGCCGCCGACCGTCTGGCCGTGGGGTCGGCGTTGTTCGGTGTGGTTCGCGCTTCGGACATGATTCCGGCGTATCGGTTGTCGGGCGGCTCGAAGCTCCCCGGGTTGCCGACGCTGGCGTCGGTGTGGAAGCCCGACCTGTCCGACAGTCTCGAGACGATCGACGATTTCGTCGTCGATCTCCGGTCGGGCATCTATCAGCAGCTCGGCCCGATCCGGGGCGCGGTCACGGCGACGGTGGTCACCGAGGCCGCCGACGGCAGCCGAAAAGTGGTCAGCCATTTCAACAAGCACTACAAGGGGCTGATGGCGCGCGAGTTGGTGCGGACCCGACGGAACGTACGGGACGTCAACGCGCTGGCCGCGGTGCTGGCCGATGCCGGTCAGCGAGCCGAGATCACCTCGGACGACGCGATCGTCGTCGTCACCGACTGAGCGCCGAGTTCATTCGAACCGCGTTCAGTCGAACGTGAATCGGGTGGCACCGCCCGGCTCCACGGTCAGCAGTGCGGTGGCCGCACGTGGCGTGACGCGATAGACGTACCAGGGCGGCGGGCCCGCCGACGGTGCGCTGAAGTCCGCGGTGAGCGCGACCCCGCTGTCGTCGACGCGACATGGCCATTCGACGGCCCATTGTGCGGCCATCTCGGCCACGACGTCAGGGTCGGTGACCCGATGCGCCTCTCCCTCGACGACCAGGTCGTAGTCGTGCATGGCGAGTGACAACGTGCATCGCGGGTCCCTGGCGACGTTGCGCCCCTTGCGGGTCTCGGCGCCCGTCTCGAACCACAGGGCGCCGTCGTGCCACAGCGCTCCGACACCGGCCACGTGCGGGCGGCCGTCGGCGTCGATGGTCGCCAGCCACCAGGTGTGCCGGTCAGGTCCGCCGGTCCCGGGGGCCTGTGACACGCCGGCGTCCAGGCGCGCGACTATCGGATCCCAGTCGAGCGTGGCGAGCTGGTACAGGTCGGCCAGGTTCTTGGTCCTCATACAGACCCAGACTCGCCGCGGCGAGGAAAATCATCGCTTCGGATGCGCTCAGGGATGTTCGGGGTCGACGTCGAGTGACGCGTTGGCCGCTTCTTGCGCAGCCTGTCCCTCCGCGACCTCTTCCGGTGTGAACCGCATGAACATCACGACGACGGCCGCCAGCACCGCGATACCGGCACAGCACGCGAACGCCAGCCCGTAGCCGCTGGCCTGAGCAGCCAGCTCGGTCGCGTTCATGTCCTCGACCGGGCGCGTGGTGCCGCCTTCCGACAATGCCCGCGAGGTGACCGCGGCACCGACGGCCACGAGGCCGATGGCTCCGCCCAGGTTCTGTGCGACCTGTGCGAGTGCGGTGAGCGGACCGATCTCCATCGGCCCGACCCCGGCGACCACCGACAGCGTGAGCGGTATGACGGCGAAGCCGACGCCGAATCCGATGACGACGACGGGGAGCGCGATGCTCGGGAAATACCCCGGGGTCGCGGTGGCGATCGACGAGGCGTAGAGGCAGCCGGCGAGGATGATCGCGCCACCGACCAGCACCAGCCAGCGCGGCTGGATCATCAGGGCCAGCTTCGAGGCGATCGCAGCCGCCACACCGAGCCCGAAGGCGAACGGCACGACGGCCAGCCCGCTCTGGATCGGCGAGTACTTGAGGATGCCCTGGAGGTACAGCGAGATGAACACCGCCATGCACATCATGATCATGCTGGCCAGGAAGATCGACGCCAACGCGGCGACACGGTTGCGGTTCTCGAAGATGACGAACGGCAGGATCGGGTTGCTCGCCCGCCGCTCGACGAAGACGAAGGCGATCAGCGCGAGCGCCCCCAGGACGAATGAGCCGACCACGACCGGCCTGGCCCAACCGCTCGGCCCCTCGTTGACCGCCAGCACCAGCAACGAGCAACCGAGGGTGGCGAGAATCGCGCCCGGCACATCCAGCGAGAGACGCTCGCCCTGCGACTCGCGGAGGACGGCGATCGCGCCGACGGCGACGAGCACCCCGATCGGGACGTTGATCAGGAACACCAGCCGCCACGACACCTGTGTGAGGACGCCTCCCAGGATGAGACCGGCGACCGACCCGACGCCGGTCATCGCGGCGTAGATCGCAAACGCCTGGCTACGGGCCTTGCCCGGCGCGAACGTCGTCGCGACCAGCGCCATCGCCGTCGGTGCGGCGACGGCGGCCGACGCGCCCTGCAGCGCGCGACCGATGATCAGGCTCGTCTCGTTCCACGCGAGACCGCACAACAACGATGTCGCGGTGAACGCGACGACGCCGACGATGAACATGCGCTTGCGGCCGAAGGTGTCGCCGAGCCGGCCGCCGAGCAGCATCAGTCCACCGAAGGCGAGCACGTAACTGCTGATGATCCAGTTCGCGCCGGATTCGGAGAGTTGCAGGCCATCACGGATCCGGGGCAGCGCCAGAGCCGCGACGGTGCCGTCGAGCACCATCAGCAGCTGCATCCCGCTCAGGACGATGATCGCGGGACCGAAGACGTTGCGGTATTCCGGCACGGCGGTGTGCCCGGGGCTCGACGTTTCCGGTGCGGACATAAAGCCCGACGCTACCGCTCCCGGAGTGGAATATGCCAATCGCCATTGGCCCGTTGAGGGGCATCGTCGCAGGGTCGGACGTCCTGATCAGACGTCCAGGTCGGACCGGATGTCAGGATGGCGCGTCGGTGAACCCGGCGACATCGCCGATCACCACGATCGCCGGTGGCCGCAGGTCGTGCTCCCGGGCGGTCGCCCCCGCATCGGCGAGATCGGTACGGAGCACGCGCTGCGTCGGGAGGGAGCCGTTCTCGATCATCGCGACGGGCGTGTGCGGCGGCTTTCCGCCTGCGAGCAGCGCGTCGGCGAACACGTCGACCCGCTCCACCGCCATCATCAGCACCAGGGTGCCCCGCAGCCGTGCGACGGCGGCCCAATCGATCAGTGAGTCCGGGTGGCCGGGTGGGACGTGCCCCGAGGCGATCACCACCTCATGTGTGACACCGCGATGCGTGACCGGGATGCCCGCCGACGCGGGCACCGCGATCGGACTGCTGATCCCGGGGACGACGGTCACCGGGACCCCGGCCTCGACGCAGGCCTGGACCTCTTCGAACCCGCGGCCGTAGACATACGGGTCACCGCCCTTGAGCCGCACCACGAACTTCCCTGCCTTGGCGCGATCCACCAGGACGGCGTTGATGGCCTCTTGTTTCATGGCGCGCCCGTAGGGCACCTTCGCCGCGTCGACGATCTCCACCTGCGGCCCCAGCTCGGCGAGCAGTTGGGGTGGCGCGAGGCGATCGGCGACCACCACATCTGCCGCCTGCAGGAGCTTCTGGCCACGCACGGTGATCAGATCGGGGTCTCCGGGACCCCCGCCGATCAGCGCGACGCCCGGCGGATGGGGCGCGTCGTCGTCGACGGTCAGCGAACCGTCGGCGAGGGCACGTCCGATCGCGGCACGCAACGCCGCCGACTGCCGGTGGTCGCCCCCGGCGAGCACGCCGAACTGGAGGTCCCGATGGCGGCCGGAGGCCGGCGTGACCGCCGTGCCGAATCGGGCGTCGTCGGTACGGACGCAGAAGGTGTGACGCGCCTCGGCGTCGGCGACGACCCGCGCGTTGACCTCGGGATCGTCGGTGCACGCCATCACGTACCAGGCCCCGACGAGATCGTCTCCCTGGTAGGCGCGGCGGTACACGGTGACCCCGGGCGTGGATTCGACGGCGGGCGTCGGGTCGATTGCGACGACGTGCACCTGTGCGCCTGCCGCGACCAGATTGGGCAGTCGCCGCTGCGCCACCGATCCCCCGCCCACGAGGACGACCTTGCGGCCCGTCAGATCGAGGCCGACGAGGTAGTGACCGCCGGACGAGCCGTCTGCGGATGCTGGTGCCGACATGAGCCACGAGCCTACCGTCCGAACCACACCCGACCGTCGCCAGGACGACGCCTGCGGTACCGGACGCCGAGTCACCGAGGCGGCGTGATCACGGTGATACGTTGCGGATCACCGCCACGTAACCGACGTCACAGAGGGGTGCCCGGATGACCAACCCGTCCACGAGGACGATCGCCGACCTGCTCGCCGCCCGCAGCGACGATCCGGGCATCGCACTGCGTTCCGGTGACGACGCATGGACGTGGCGCGAGTTCGTCGCGGAGTCGGCGGTACGGGCCGCAGCTCTCCGGCGACTGCGCGGTTCCCGGCCCGGCCCGTGGCACGTCGGCATCCTGATGGACAACGATCCCGAGTATCTGTTCCTCATCGGTGGTGCCGCGCTCGCCGGCGTCACCGTTGTCGGTGTCAATCCGACCCGGCGCGGTGCCGAACTCGCCGCCGATGTCCGACGGACCGACTGTGGACTGGTCCTCGTCGGGGCCTCGCGCCGCGAGTTGATCCCCGACTGCGGAGACGTCGAGACCCTCGAGACCGACTCAGCGCACTACGCCTCCGTGATCGACGGCCATCGGCACGCCAACATCGACGACTTCCCCGCCTTCCGCGGCGTCAATCACGATCTGCTGTTGTTGTTCACCTCGGGGTCCACGGGGGCACCCAAGGCGGTGATCTGCAGTTCCGCGCGGCTCGCCGCGATCGGCGAACTCAATGTCCGCGGCCTCGGCCGCCACGACGTCGCATACAACGCCATGCCGCTCTTCCACGGCAATGCGTTGATGAGCGCCTGGGCGCCGATCCTCGCCTACGGCGGGACGTTCGCCATCCGTCCCCGATTCAGCGCGTCAGGTTTCCTCCCGGACGTCCGGCGTTTCGGCGCCACGTTCTTCAACTATGTCGGCCGGTCCCTGACCTACATCCTGGCCCAGCCCGAATCGCCCGCCGAATCCCACACCGATCTCCGCCTCGGCTTCGGGACCGAGGCGTCTGCGGTCGACCGTGCGGAGTTCACGCGCCGGTTCGGCTGCCGGATCATCGAGTCCTATGGCTCCTCCGAGGGAGTCTGCGTGATACTGCGCGACGCCGACACGCCACCGGGGGCACTCGGGATTCCCCGGCCCGAGATGGGTCTGGAGATCCTTCACGACGACGGAACACCCTGTCCTCCTGCGATTTTCGATGGGGACGGAATCATGACCAACGCCGAGGAGGCGATCGGGGAGATCGTGGCGCGCGGCGGCGGCGACCGCTTCGAGGGCTACTACAACAATCCCGAGGCGACGGAAGCGAAGATCCGCGACGGTGATTACTGGTCCGGCGACCTCGCCTACCGGGACGCCGACGGCGTCTTCTGGTTCGCCGGTCGCACCAGCGACTGGATCCGCGTCGACTCCGAGAACTTCGCCACCGCACCGCTCGAGCGGATCGTCGCCCGGTTCCCCGGCCCGCGAGGCGTGGCCGCCTACGGCATCCCCGATCCGCGCACCGGAGACCGGGTGATGGTCGCACTCGAGCTGCCCGCCGCCGACTTCGATCCGCAGGCCTTCGCCGAATTCCTCTCCGCACAGCCAGATCTGGGCACCAAGTGGACGCCATCGCTGGTGCGACTGACCGATGCGCTGCCCCTCACCGCCACCCGCAAGCTCGACAAACCCGCGCTACGACGTGCGGCCTGGTTCACCGACGACCCGATCTTCGAGTTCCGGGATGGCGACTATCACCCGTTCGACGCGATCCGGGCGGCCCGACTCGCCGACGAATTCCGCGCACACGGTAGGACAGACGTTCTCCCGCAGGTGCCGACGAGCTGACGCCGGTCATCGCGCAGGCACGTCGACAAGTCCCCTGGCTCGCTGACGGGCCAGGGCGCGCTCACGTGATTCCTCGAACTTGCCCACCTTGATGTTCATCTGTTCGAGGAAGTCGCCCAACAACTCCCGATAGTGCTCGCCGAGTGGGCCGAAGTCATCGCGTTCGAAGATCCGCCACTTGCGCAGCACCGGCATCACCACCTCGGACATGTGCTGCGGCAGGTCGTAGATCCCTCCCTTGGCGATCAGGACCGCATTGCGACGGAAGTTCGGCATCGTCGCGCCGGGCATCTGGAAGTTCGAGACGATGCCGTAGATCGCGGCCATCGCCTGATCCGGGACCAGGTCGAGCGCACCGTCGACGATGTTGCGATAGAAGAGCATGTGCAGGTTCTCGTCCGCGGCGACACGTTGCAGCATGCGGTCGGCGATCGGGTCGCCGCAGGCCTTTCCGGTGTTGCGGTGCGACACCCGGGTGGCCAGTTCCTGGAAGCTCACGTAGCTGACGGCGTAGAGCATGTCGAAGCTGTGGTCGCGCTGTCCGTCGTCCTCGGGCAGCGGGTTGAAACCGTGCGTCATGTGTTGCATCCGGGTGTTCTCCAGTTCGACGGGGTCCACACCTCGGGTGACCACGAGGTAGTCACGCATCACCACCGAGTGACGCATCTCCTCGGCTGTCCACCGGCCCACCCAGAAGCCCCACGCGTCGTCGAGACCGAAGTTGTCCGCGATCACGCGGTGATAGGACGGGAGGTTGTCCTCGGTCAGGAGATTGGTGATCATGGCCGCCTTGGCCGTCTCCGACAGGTGGGACTGCGACGGATCCCAGTCGTCGCCGCCCAGCGCGGCGAAGTTGCGGCCGTCGTCCCACGGGACGTAGTCGTGCGGATGCCAGTCCCTGGTCATCTTCATATGCCGCTCGACCTCGGTCTCACAGACCGGGAGCAACTCCCGGAGCAGATCCGATCCGGTCATCCGTGTGTCCGTCACCGTCGGTGAACCGATCACGCTCGTCATCGCTCTCCCTCGAAGTCGTACTCGCCGGCCGCCATCGCCGGTGTACAACCAACACTGCGTCACCGGGCGACGTCCTCACGTGAGCACAAAGTCCCGGATCGGCTGGGTCTCAGGTCGTCAGAGTTCAGGTGCCTCCCGCCGTCTGGACCTGCGGTACCGTCGAGGACATGCCTGCCGATGCCACACCGGACAAGCTGGTCCGCGTCTACCTCGTCGACGACCACGAATTGGTCCGACGCGGTCTGCGCGACCTCTTGGGCACCGCCGACGATCTGGAAGTGGTCGGTGAAGCCGCATCTGTGGGTGAGGCGAAGGTCGGCATCCTCGCGACCAAACCCGACGTCGCGGTGCTCGACGTCCGACTACCGGACGGCAACGGCGTGGAACTGTGCCGCGACGTCCGGGCCGAAGAACCGTCGGTGCACTGTCTGATGCTGACCAGCTACGCCGACGACGACGCCTTGCTGGCGGCGGTGCTGGCCGGTGCGTCCGGCTTCGTGCTCAAGCAGATCCTCGGCCACAACCTCGTTGCGGCAGTCCGGACCGTCGGACACGGCGGGTCCCTGCTCGACGACCGCAGCACGGCCGCCCTCCTCGCCAAACTGCGGGACGGCAAGGGTTCGGCCGCCGATCCGCTCGCCGAACTCACCGCACAGGAGCGCGAGGTGTTCGGCCACATCGGCGACGGGCTCACCAATCGACAGATCGCGGAGCGGATGTTCCTGGCCGAGAAGACGATCAAGAACTATGTGTCCCGCATCCTGGCGAAGCTCGACATGCAGCGACGCACCCAGGTCGCGGTGATGGCGACCAAGCTGCGCGACGGCAAGATCTGACGCGCCGAGCTCGTCCCGAGCTCCCCGTTGTTCGTGCGCGGACGCCGTCCTAGCCGGTCAGCGGGACGGACCACGTCAGCGTGGTACCCGCGCCCGGGCGCGTCACGACGCTGAACACCCCGTCGCATTCCTCGGCGCGGCGGGTCAGGTTGTCGAGGCCTCGGTAGACCACGTCGGAACCGATGCCGGCGCCGTCGTCGCTGATCTGCACCGTCAGGACCTCGTCGGCGGCGCTCACCGACACGTCGATGTGTTCGGCCTTCGCGTGGCGCAATGCGTTCGACAGCCCTTCGCGCAGTACGGCATCGATGTGCGGGCCCAACACTTCCGGCACCACGGTGTCCACCGGTCCGGCGAATGCGACGCCGGGTGCGATCGGTGCGCGCACGGCCAGCTCGGACACGATGTCGAGGACGCGGCGGCGCAGCGTGGCGGTGTCGTGATGCCCGGGAACCGTCTGGAGATCGAAGATGGAGGTGCGGATCTGCGCGATGGTGCGGTCGAGGTCGGCGATCACCTGCTCGAGGCGGGCCGTGGTGGCGCTCTGCACCGCCGGGGTGTCCGCCCCGTCTCCCGACGGCTGGGTGGCCAGCATCGTCTGTACCGACATCCCGATCGCGAACAGCCGCTGGATCACGTGGTCGTGCAGGTCCCGGGCGATGCGATGGCGGTCCTCGAGAACCTCCAGATCGCGAGCGACCTGCTGCTGTTCGGCGTAGGCCACCGCCAGCGAGGCCACCTCGGCGACGCCTGCGAGCCCCGACGCGTCCTCCCCATCCCACCGGGGTCGCTCATGGTGGGTGATCACGATGCAGCCGAACACCCCGGCCGCGCGCTGCAGCGGCTGCACAGTGGCCCACTGCGCCCCGCCTCGGACGAGTTCGGACGGCAGATCGACGGCAGGCCGCACCATGTGGATGTCGGTGGGCGGCAACGACATGTCCCCCGCCGTCACGGCCCGCCCGGTGTGCCCGGCCACCTCGACGGGACCGGGGTCGCCGGTGAGGATGAAGGCGTCGACACCGTCGGTGAGCTCGGCAACGTCCTCACACAACCGGGACAGCGTGTCGTCGAGCGCGATTCCGGCCAGCGGCTCCGAGCCACGGCGAGCGATGACCTGCATCCAGCGGTGCCGGGTGCGGGCACTCTCGAACAGTCGGGCGTTGTCCACCGCGATGCCCGCAGCGACGGCGAGCACGGCCACCAGCGTCTCGTCGACCTCCCCGAATTCGAGCGCAGACTGCTTCCCGCCGTCGGAAGCGGAGCGAGCGGGCCGACGTTTCTCCGTCAGATAGATGCTGCCGAACACCGAGCCCCGCACGATGATCGGCGCACCGAGGAACGTGTTCATCGGTGGATGGCCGGCGGGAAAGCCCACCGAGGCCGGGTGTTTCGACAGCGCCGGGATTCGCAACACCTGCGGTTGCTCGATGAGTAGCCCCAACACCCCGCGGCCGACCGGGAGATGAACCATCCGCGCACGCTGCGATTCGCTGATCCCGGTGTACACGAAGGCACTGAGGCCTCCATCAGGTCCGCGCACGCCGAGCGCCCCGTACCGGGCGTCGACCACGGCCGAGGCGACCTCGACGATCCGCTGCAGGGCCTCGTCGAGTTCGAGTCCCTGTCCGACGACGAGCACCGCCTCGAGGAGATCGCGCAGGACCGCGGGATCATCGACGCCATGTCGGGCCAGTGCGTCGAGAGCCTCGTCGAGCCCCTGATTGCTCATCCCGTGCGCTCCGCCGCCTCGTCTCGTCCCGAGCCGGTCACCTCGGCGGCGCGCCGTGCCGCGGACACGAATCGCGTCACCGCAGCGGGATGGCCGGCCGGATGGACATGGAGGTAGGACGCGTGCACCGAAGCCTGCACGAATCCGTGTGTGCCGGCTGACCCCTGATGATCGCGCCATGCCCACGCGGGCGTGATCTCGCCCCCGGCCTCGACGGTGGATCGATGGAACTCGTGTCCGGTGACACGCTCACCGGCGACAAATGCCACGGAATCCGCGACGGCCACCCCGTCGCGGTAACCCAGGGTCAGGGTCGGGCCGAACCGCCCGACCACGTCGAGCACCCCGGCCATCGGATGGCCGTCGAGTTCGGTTGCCAGATAGAGCAATCCGGCACATTCGGCGAGGATCGGACGACCCGCTCGGGCGTGTGCGGCCAGCCCGGTACGCAACGGTTCGTTCGCCGACAGCACCTCGGCGTGCTCTTCCGGGAAACCGCCCCCGACGACGACGGCGTCGGTGCCGGGCGGCAGCGGATCATTCAGCGGATCGAACCCGACGACGTCCGCGCCTGCGGCGGTGAGCAACTCGCTGTGTTCGGCGTAGCCGAACGTGAATGCGGCACCACCCGCGACCGCCACGATCGGACGCCGGGCGCCCGAACCGCCCGAGCCGGAGCCGGAGCCGCCGGTGGCGACCGCGTCTGCCGCCGACCAGGCATCGACCGGCCCCTGTCCACGACTGCGGGCCGCGGCCACGATCGCCGGGAGATCCAGCGCAGCACCGACCGTGGTGGCCATCGCGGCGACCGCTCGGACCGCGTCGTCGCGACGTTCCGCGGCCGGGATCAGCCCGAGGTGTCGCGACGGCACCTGCAGATGTGGGTCCCGACGCAGCACTCCGAACACCGGCAGACCGGCACGTGCACACGCCTGACGCAGAACGGTCTCGTGGCGATCCGAACCCACCCGGTTCAGGACGACCCCCGCGACGTGGATCGACGGGTCGTACCCGACGAAGCCCTGCAGTAGGGCGGCGAGCGACTGGCTGTGTCCGGCCGCGTCCACCACCAGGACAACCGGTGCGCCGATCAGTTGGGCGACATGGGCTGTCGAGCCGAAGCCACTCGGACCGCCATCGGCGTCGTCGGGCAGGATGCGGCCGTCGAAGAGCCCCATCACCCCCTCCACCACGGCGATGTCGGCGCCCGCGGTCCCCGCGGCGAACAGCGGTGCGACGACGTCCGTCCCCACCAGGTTGGGGTCGAGATTGCGGCCGACCACCCCGGCGGCAACCGCGTGATAGCCGGGGTCGATGTAGTCGGGCCCGACCTTGAACGGCGCGACGCGGTGTCCGGCGGTCCGCAGCGCCCCGATCAGTCCGGTCGACACCGTCGTCTTCCCACTCCCCGATGCGGGGGCGGCGATCACGACGGCGGGGACCGGACTCATCCCGGCCCCTCCGGAACGGGAGCCGGGGCATCCGAGGATGGCGTCACCACTCGATGCCCTTCTGCCCCTTGCGGCCGGCATCCATCGGGTGCGCGACCTTACGCATCTCGGTGACGAGGTCGGCGGCGTCGACCAGGGCCGACGGGGCGCGGCGCCCGGTGATCACGACATGCTGCCGCCCGGGTCGACCGCCGAGCGCGGAGACAACCTCGTCGGTGTCGACCCAGCCCCAGTCGAGCGGGTAGGTGAACTCGTCCAGCACGTAGAAATCGTGCTGCTCGGCGGCCAGCCGGCGGGCGATCTCCGCCCATCCGGCACGAGCGGCCTCGGCATGGTCGGCATCATGGTCTTCGTTGGCACGCAGCCACGACCAGCCCTGCCCCATCTTGTGCCATTCGACCGGACCGCCCTGACCGGTCTGCTCGTGCACGGTGCCCAGCGTGGTGAGCGCGGTCTCCTCGCCGACGCGCCACTTGGCGCTCTTGACGAACTGGAACACGGCCACCCGCATGCCTGCGTTCCACGCACGCATCGCCATCCCGAACGCCGCCGTCGACTTCCCCTTGCCGTCCCCGGTGTGCACTGCCAGGACCGGCTGGTTCCGGCGTTGCCGGGTGGTGAGCCCGTCGTCGGGGATGGTGTCGGGCACTCCTTGCGGCACTGCGGCCTCCTGCCGTTTCTCGCTGGTGCAGAACAGATGTCAGGCGGCCCGTCCCGGACGGGCGAGCACGTCGGCGGTGAGTTCGTCCATCGGCAGGCATCGGGCACCCATGGCGGCGGCGAGGTCGTTCGCCAGACCCAGCCGGATCATGCCCTGCTCGCAGTCGACGACCACCGCGTCGATGTCTCGGCGCCCGATCGCGGCGGCGGCCGACCGTGCACGGCCTGCGGCATCCGGGCCCGCGGTCGCACGCCCGTCGGTGAGGACGACCAGCAACGGACGTCGCTGCGGCTCCCGGCGTCCGGCCCGCTCGATGAGTTCGGCCGCGGTGGTGATCCCCTCTGCCAACGGGGTGCGCCCGCCGGTGCGGATGTCGGCCAGCCGGCGCACGGCGATCTCGACGGACTTGGTCGGCGGCACGGCCACCGATGCCGACGCCCCCCGCGCGACGACCACCGCCACCCGGTCGCGCCGGGTGTACGAATCGCGGAGCAGGTCGACGCACACACCACTCACGGTGGTGAGCCGACGTCGCGCGGTCATCGAACCCGACAGGTCGACGAGGAAGACGACGAGGTTGCCCTCCTGACCGATGCGCTGGGCGGCGCGCAGATCGTCGGCGACGACCCGCATCGGCGACGACTGCCCCGACCCCGTGGCCACCCACGAACCGTGGTGTCGCTCGGCCGCATTCAAGATGGTGCCGAACAGATGGACCGGCCGGCCGTGCTCGAACGCGGTCGCATGTGTGGTGTGCCCCCGACGGGACCGCGCGCGCGATCGGCGTCCGGGATCGCCGTCACCGACACCGTCCACCCGCAGTCTCCGCACGGTTGGTGCGCTCGCGCGGGGCTGCGGTGTCCCGAATCGCGCTCCCGGGGCAGGCGCCTTCTCGTCGGCATCGGAATCGCCAGCGGTGTCGGTTCCCGGATCTGCTGTCGTCCCGCCGGATTCATCCGCACCGGCAGTGGCATCCTCGCCGGGGGCGTCGCTCCCGCCCGGTCCCTGGTCCGTGGGATCGGGATCGTCGTCGGGCTCCCCCGATCCGGCGGCCTCGTCGCCAGCATCCATCGCATCATCGAGTTGTTCTGTGGTCAAACCTGATTCGTCGAACGGATTCCGGCGCCTGCGGTGTGGCAACGCCAGCTCGACGGCCACCCGGACATCGTCCTCGGTGACCTCGAGGGCCTCGCGCCATGCGGCGTGCGCAGCCGCCGTCCGCGCGACCACGATGTCGCCGCGCAACCCGTCGACGTCGAGGTGTGCGCAGATCCCGGCGATCCGACGCAATTCCACTGGCGGGATGCTGACCGACGGCATCAGCTCGCGGGCGGTGCCGATCCGTCGCGCCAGTTCCCGCTCCGCGTCTTGATGGCGCGCCGCGAAACGATCCGGGTCGGCATCGAATTCCATTCGGCGCGAGACGATCTCCACTCGTTCCGAGATGTCGCGGCCGGCGGCCACGTCCACCGCGAGGCCGAACCGGTCGAGCAGCTGCGGCCGGAGCTCCCCTTCTTCCGGGTTCATCGTCCCCACCAACACGAAATCGGCGGATTGGGTGTGCGACACACCATCTCGTTCGATGGTGACCCGGCCGCTGGCGGCGGCGTCGAGGAGCACGTCGACGAGGTGATCGGCGAGGAGGTTCACCTCGTCGATGTAGAGCACCCCGCCATCGGCCCGTGCCAACAGACCGGGGGTGAACTCCGCTCGGCCCTCACTGAGTACCGCGGTCAGGTCGAGGGAGCCGATGACGCGGTCCTCGGTGGCGCCGATCGGGAGTTCGACGACGCGGCCTCGGGCGTCGTCGTCGGTCGGGGTGGGATCACCGGCGAGAAGCGGGCCGAGTCCCCGGACGATCGTCGACTTGGCCGTTCCCTTCTCACCACGGATCAGGACTCCCCCGATCCCGGGCGAGATGGCGGACAGGATCAACGCGAGCTTCAGCCGCTCCTGCCCGACGACGGCGCTGAACGGGTAACGCGTCAGGGTCGGTTCCCCCACCGAACGGTGTCGACCGCTCATCGGACGGTGTCCGGAGAGGCACCGACGTGATCAGTTGCCATGCCGCGGTCCCGGACCATCGAGACGTGTGGGATGCCGTCTTCGAGGTACTCCCCACCCTCGGTCACGAAACCGAACTTCGCATACATCTCGACCAGATAGGCCTGCGCCTCGATCCGACACGGATCGTCGCCGACCTCGGCGAGCGCGGCCGACAGCAGACGTGCGGTCAGCCCCTCACCACGATGCGAGCGCTCGGTGCACACCCGGCCGATACGCAACAGGGGCCTGCCGTCGGCCGACGGCGGTTCGGTCAGGAGCCGCAAGGTGGCGATCACGCATCCTTCGGTGTCGGAGATCCAGAACTGACGTGTGTTCGGCTCGAGGTCGCGGCCGTCGAGTTCCGGGTACGGGCAGGCCTGTTCGACGACGAAGACGTCCACCCGCAACCGCAGGATCTGATAGAGCGTCGCCGCATCGAGATCCGCAGCCGGGCTCTGGTGCAGTTGCCCTACCGGAGTCATGGTGTCGTGACTATCACATCGGCGTTCGGTCGCACCAGCCGTGCCCGTGACGATCGGACGGCGCCGACGTCGGCGGCATCGATGTCACAACGCCGCGGCAGGTGCGCGATCCGCCTCGACCCGGGTGTCCACGGCGCCGCGCTTGAGTTGCAGGCTGGCCGTGGTCCAGTCCCAGACCTGGCGGAAGAGATCGCGATTGTCCGAGAGCTTCTGTCCGAACGACGGGATCATCTCGGTGAGCGCCGGTCCCCATCCCGCGTATTCGTTCGGGAAGCACTTCTCGAGCACCTGGAGCATCGCGGGCACCGCCGTCGAGGCGCCCGGTGATGCGCCGAGCAGGCCCGCGATCGTGCCGTCTCCGGCCGTGACCACCGCGGTCCCGAACTCGAGTGTGCCGCCGACGCCGGTCTTGCGGATCACCTGGACCCGCTGGCCTGCGGTGATGATCTCCCAGTCACCGCCGTCGGCGCGCGGGACGAACTCGCTCAGCGTGTTGACGCGATCCGCACGGTTCGCCGCGAGTTCGCTGATCAGGTACTTGAGCAGCCCGAACTCCTGTGGAGCGATGGACAGCATGGGCAGCAGATTGTTCGCCTTGACCGAGTAGGGCAGGTCGGTGATCTTGCCGTTCTTGAGGAACTTCGGCGACCAGCCGGCGTACGGACCGAACAACAGTCCCGGCTGGTGATTGATGACTCGGGTGTCGAGATGCGGCACCGACATCGGCGGCGCGCCCACGGCGGCCTGCCCATAGACCTTGGCCTGATGTTCGGAGATCAGGTCGGGGTTCGTGCAGCGGAAGAACTCGCCCGATACCGGGAATCCGCCGAACCCCTTCGCCTCCTTGATGCCCGAGCGCTGCAGCAGGTGGAGTGCGCCGCCACCGGCCCCGACGAAGACGAACTTGGCGTGGACGGTCCGCTTCTCCTTGGTCCGCAGGTTGCGGACCTTGATGACCCAGCTGCCGTCCGACTGCTTGGACAGATTGGTGACGTCGTGCCCGTAGTAGATGTCGGCGCCGGTGCGACCGACGAAGTTGAGCAGCTGTTGGGTGAGGGCGCCGAAGTCGACATCGGTGCCGTCGGTGAACCAGTTCAGCGCGACCGGGTCGGAGAAGTCGCGACCGGCCGACATCAGCGGGAGCCGCGCGCTGAACTCGGTCGGGTCGTCGATGAACTCCATGCCCTCGAAGAGCACCTGCCCGGCCAGCCGGTCGTAGCGCTTGCGGAGGTAGTCGACGCCTGCGGGACCGTGCGTGAAGCTGACGTGTGGGATCGGGTTGATGAATTCACTCGGGTCGCCCAGGATGCCGTTGTCCACCGAGTTCGCCCAGAACTGCCGAGAGACCTGGAACTGCTCGTTGATGTTGAGCGCCTTGTCGATGTTCACGTCACCATCGGCGGTCCTGGGCGTGTAGTTCAGTTCGCAGAGTGCCGAGTGGCCGGTGCCCGCGTTGTTCCACGGATCGCTGCTCTCGGCACCCGCGGCGTCGAGCCGTTCGAACAGGCTGATCGACCAGTCGGGTTGCAGGCGCCGCAGCAAGGCGCCGAGGGTGGCGCTCATGATTCCGGCACCGACCAGCGCGACGTCCGTCTTGATCACCGATTGAGACACGAGGAGCTCTCCTTCGCACAGGTTGGACGATCGAGGCCGACGGCTCTCGCCGCTGTGGTCGTCCCTGTCAACGGCCATTGTTCCCCATCATCGGCCGAACGACGGAATCGCCTGGGGCAAAATGTGGGCTGGGCGACACTTGGCGCCGGTATCCGCATGCGGGGGTTTCTCTACAGTGGATGCCGTGACCGCAACCCACGGGGCCGCCCGTCAGGATGGACCGCCCACCGCGAACTGGCAACCCGATCGCCTGCTCGACCGCTATGAGATCCTCACCCTGCCGTTGGGGCCCGATCCCGACGGCGAGGACCCGATCACCGCCACTCTGGTCCGCAAGTCAGGCGACGCCGACACGAGCTTCCCCAACGGAGCCGTCCTGTACGTGCACGGGTTCACCGACTACTTCTTCCACGAGCCCCTCGCCGACTTCTTCCATGAGCGGGGTTACGCGTTCTACGCCCTCGATCTGCGCAAGTGCGGGCGTTCCCTGAAGCCGCATCACACCGCGCACTTCACCACCGACCTGCGCCAGTACGACGAGGAACTCGGCCGGGCGCTCGATGTGATCGTCGACGAGACGTCGGCCGACGGTGCGCCCGCCCGGGTGATCGTCGCCGCCCATTCCACGGGGGGCCTCATCACGCCGCTATGGCTGGATCGGCTTCGCACCGCGGCACCCGATCGCCACGCCCACGTGAGCGGTCTGCTCCTCAACAGCCCCTGGTTCGACCTCCAGGGCAGCCCGGTCCTGCGATCGCTCCCGGTCTCGCTCCTCCTGCGCGGTGTCGCGGCCGCGCGACCGAGAACGGTGATCCCCCAGGAGCTGTCCGATGGCTACGGCCGAAGCATCCACGAGACCACCGGCGGCGAATGGACGTTCGACCTGTCGCTGAAGCCGATGGGCGGATTCCCGGTCACCTTCGGGTTCCTCACCGCGGTCCGCAGAGGCCAGGCGCGACTGCACCGTGGCATCGATGTCGGTGTCCCGACGTTGGTGTTGCGGTCGGACAAGACGCTGTTCGACCGCGGTCACGGGGCCGGCGTGGACAACGCCGATGTCGTCCTCGACGTCCGGCACATGGCCCGCTGGAGCGGCTATCTGGGCGACCGCGTGTCGGTGACGCCCGTCGCGGACGCGCGTCACGACGTGTTCCTCTCGGTCGAGAACGCCCGCGACCAGGCCTACCGTACGGTCGACGCGTGGATGCGCACCACCCTCTCGGTGCCCGCCGGCGGCGCCGACACCCGATCGCTGGTGGGCGGCGCATGACCGGGACACAGCTCGTCGACCTCGCCATCATCGGTTCCGGCAGCGGCAACTCCATCCCCGACGAGCGCTTCGACGACCGGACGATCGCCATCTTCGAGGAAGGTGTCTACGGCGGCACCTGCCTCAACGTCGGCTGCATCCCCACCAAGATGTTCGTCTACGCCGCCGAGGTGGCCGAGATGGCCCGCCATTCCGACCGGTACGGCGTGCACGCGCGTGTCGAATCCGTGGACTGGCCTGCGATCGTCGATCGGATCTTCGGCCGCATCGACCCGATCTCGGCCGGCGGCAAGGAGTACCGCGTCGACCGGTGCCCGAACATCACCGTGTACTCCGCGCACGTCGAGTTCGACGGCCGTGACGACGACGGCCGATACCGGCTCGTCACCCCCGACGCCGTCGTGCTCGCCACCGAGGTGGTCATCGCCGCAGGCTCACGTGCAACCGTGCCGCCGATCATCGCCGAATGCGGTGTTCGCTACCACACCAGCGACGACGTGATGCGCCTCGAGAGACTTCCGGAGCGGCTGATCATCATCGGAAGCGGCTATGTGGCAGCCGAGTTCGCCCACGTCTTCGGCGCGCTCGGCACCCAGGTCTCGATCATCGCGCGAGGTCCGGCATTGCTCCGGCACCTCGACGCCGATATCGCCGCACGGTTCACCGAGATCGCCGCGGAGAAATGGGACGTCCATCTCGACACCCACGTGACCGGGGCTGTCGACCTGCCGGACGGCGGGGTGCGGGTGAGCTTCGAGGACGGCACCCACGTCGACGGTGACGCATTGCTGGTGGCCACCGGACGCAAACCGAATGGTGACCGACTGAACCTGGGATCGGTCGGGGTCACCGTCAACGAACACGGCCGTGTGGCCTGCGATCGACACGGCCGCACCGATGCCACCGGTGTGTGGGCCCTCGGCGACGTGAGTTCTCCCTATCAGCTCAAGCATGTCGCCAATCACGAGGAGCGGGTGGTCCAGGCCAACCTGCTGAAGGGCTGGGATGCCGACGATCTGGTCGCCTTCGATCATCGTTTCGTTCCCGCGGCGGTGTTCACACATCCACAGATCGCGTCGGTCGGCCTCACCGAGACCCGAGCCCGCGACCTCGGACTCGACATCACCGTGAAGGTGCAGGCCTACGGCGATGTCGCCTACGGCTGGGCGATGGAGGACTCGACGGGGTTCTGCAAGCTGATCGCGGAGCGCGGCACCGGCCGCTTGCTGGGTTGCCACATCATGGGCCCGCAGGCGCCCACCGTGATCCAGCCGGTCATCCAGGCGATGTCGTTCGGCCTCAACGCATCCGACATGGCGCGTGGGCAGTACTGGATTCACCCGGCCATGCCCGAGGTGCTGGAGAACGCGCTGCTCGGCCTCGAACTCTGAGACGGTTCGTTCGCGCTGCGAGATCCGATCCTGCGCGTAGGATCTCGGCATGGCGATCGTGAACCGGGGATTCGTTGGCCGTCGAGATCGCGACGCCACCCGCCTGCCGCCGGGCCAGTACCGGACCTTCGACTTCCCGGTGCTGTCCGCCGAGCCGACACCGGCCATCGCGCTCGACGACTGGTCGTTGACCATACAGTCGTCGGATCACCGGGCGCACACCTGGGACTGGGCTCGGTTCCAGGACCTCCCCCATGAGGAGATCGTCACCGACATCCATTGCGTCACCCGGTGGTCGAAGTTCGAGACACGGTGGCGTGGCGTCTCTTTCGACACCATCATGAGCAACCTTCCCTGGCCCGGCGACAGCCATGTGATGGCCCACTGCCACGGCGGGTACACGACCAACCTGGCGCTCGCCGATCTCGTGTCCGGCCGGGGCTGGATCGCCGATTCCTACGACGGCGAGCCGCTCCCGGCCGAACACGGCGGTCCGGCACGGTTGCTGGTGCCCCACCTGTATTTCTGGAAGAGCGCCAAATGGGTGCGCCGACTGCGATTCATGCCGGGCGACACCCCCGGGTTCTGGGAGAGCCGCGGCTACCACATGCATGGCGATCCCTGGACCGAGCAGCGTTACTCATGAACGAATGGCAGGTGACGACGGTCCTCTCGCAGTTCCGTCACAGCACCAGTGCGCGTTCGCTGCGTCTCGGCCTCGCCGAGCCGTTTCACGGTCTGCCCGGCCAGCACATCGACATCCGCCTCACCGCGGAGGACGGCTATTCGACCGCGCGCACCTATTCGCTGTCCGATGTCCGCGAGACACGGACGATCGAGGTCACGATAGAACGCGCCGACGACGGTGAGGTGTCGCCCTATCTCGTCGACGTGGTCGAGGTGGGTGAGCCGCTCGAGGTGACACGTGCACATGGCGGTTGGTTCACCTGGGACGAGCGGGACCCGCGCCCCGTGCAGCTCATCGCCGGCGGCTCCGGACTCGCGCCACTGATGGCGATGATCCGGAGTCGAGAGGTCTCTGCGCCGATGGTGCCGTTCGGCCTGGTGTACTCGCTGCGATCGCCGGACCGCGTCCTGTTCGCCGACGAGCTGCGGCAACTGATGCACCGGGGACGGATGCCGGTCCATCTCGCCCACACCCGGGAGGCCCCGGCCGATGATCCGCGACCGGCGGGGCGGCTCGGCGGCGGTGAACTCGCCGAGATCACGATGTCGCCCGACCGCGATCCCACGGTGTTCATCTGCGGGCCCAACGGTTTCGTCGAGCAGTGCGCGGCCGCGATGGTCGCGGCCGGACATCAGCCCGGGCGGATCCGCACCGAACGCTTCGGCTGACCGCCGGCGCCAGAACAGGGGTCAGAACATCGCGGATCGCAGTGCGATCTCACTCGCCAGCGCCGCGGCGGCGTGCTGCGGAATCCAGTGGTCCACGCCGGGCAGTACACAGAACCGGTAATCGGAGTACGCGTAGCGGCCGCTGAGCTCTGCCTGTTCACGCCCGAGCGCGGTGTCGCCGTCGCCCCACACCATCGTCGTGGGAATCTCGACGGCCGGACAGGCCAGGGTGTCGGCGATGTTCCCGGTGAAGTTCGCGCGGTACCAGTTCAACGGCCCGGTCAGCGCGCCCGGCTCCATGAGGGGCTTGAGCTCGTCGGCGGTGACCCCTGCGCGGCGTAACAGCACACCGTTGCGCGCCAGGAGCTTCTCCTCAGCATCGTCGGCGATGAAATCCTTGATGTACGAGGACTTCTCACGCTGATCGCTTGACGACAGCGCGTCGCGCATCGCCGACGGATGACCCGTACTCGCCGCGACGAGACTGGTGAACCGGTCCAGATGCTTGGCCGCGAGATGCCACGCGACGATGCCTCCCCAATCGTGTCCGACCACCATGGCGTACCGGACTCCCAGTTCGTCGAGGACGCCGAGGGCGTCATCGACGAGGTTGGACAAGTGATAAGCATCCGTACCGTCAGGACGGGCGCCGGGGCTGTAGCCCCGCTGATCGAAGACGATGGTGCGCAGTCCGCTCTCGTGCAGCCGCGGGACCACCGCGTCGAAGCACGAACTGTTGACCGGGAATCCGTGCAGGAGCAGCACCCATTTGCCGTCCTCGGGTCCGCCGATCCGGACGTCGAATGTGTTTTCCCCGACCCTCACCGCGCGCTGTTGCGTGTCCACGGGCCCAGGATAGGCGAGATAGTCCGGCCCGGGCTGCGACGCAGGTCATTCGAGACGATGAGTGATCACCGGCGATCGCGGGTCCGGGCCGTGCTCGATGATCGCCTCCAGCGCTGCGAGGTCGAGGTGCTCGCCGATCAGATCGGCGATCAGGTCGACCTGTGCGCTGCGGATCTCGTTCACGACCGTGTCCGGGGCGGCGACGAAGCCGGTGACACCACGTTCCCCGGCGACCCTGCGCAGCAGGTCACGGCGAAAGTCGTCGGAGGCGAGCAGCCCGTGCCAGTGCGTCCCGCGTACGGCCCCGCGCACCGCGCCCTCTGGACCGTTGTGTCCATCCACGATCCACGGCCGCTCACCCGACGACCGCACGCGGCCGTGGTGGATCTCGTAACCGGTGATCGGCCGGCCGTCGCCGGTGCCGGTCACCTGCCGCAGCACCTTGCCCGATTCGAAGCCGATCTCCAGATCGAGAATCCCGAGACCCTCGACCGGACCGGCGCCCGACTCCACCGGATCGTCGATGTGGCGAGCGAGCATCTGGAAGCCGCCACAGATCCCGATCACCGGCCACCCCCGCCGGACGCGCCCGACCAGCGCGTCGTCGAGTCCCCGGCTCCGGAGCCAGGCGAGATCCGAGACCGTCGCGCGCGTACCCGGCAGGACCACCAGATCCGCCGACGCCACGCTTGCCGGGTCATCGACCCAGGTCACGTCCACCCCGGGCTCACAGCCCAAGGCCTCAACGTCCGTGGTGTTGGACACCCGCGGCAATCGGATGGCCGCCACCGACAGGTGCACCGCGGACGGATCCGCGCCATCGTCGGGAGGCCCGACCCGGCGGCCCACCGGAGCGGCGAGCGAATCCTCGGCGTCGATCCAGAGATCGGAACGGTACGGGATCACCCCGAATGTGGACCGGCCGGTCAGTCCCCGCAACTGATCGAGTCCTGGCGCGAGGATCGCCGGGTCTCCGCGGAACTTGTTGATCACGAATCCGGCGATCAGTCGCTGATCCGCGGCGTCGAGCACGGCCGTCGTGCCGAACAGGTGAGCCAGTGAACCGCCGCGGTCGATGTCGCTCACCAGGATCACCGGCAGATCCGCCGACCGTGCGAGACCCATGTTCGCGATGTCGGTCGGACGTAGGTTGATCTCCGCGACCGACCCGGCACCCTCACCGATCACGACGTCGAAATCGTCTCGGAGCGAGGCGAGTTCGTCGGTCACGATCCCCACCAGCCGAGCGCGCCACGCGTGGTAGTCGCGGGCACCGACGTCACCCGCGGGTTGTCCGCGCACCACCACATGGGACCGACGATCACTGCCCGGTTTGAGCAGGACCGGATTGAAACGGGTCGACGGTTCCAACCCGCAGGCGAAGGCCTGTAGAGCCTGCGCGCGCCCGATCTCCCCACCGTCGAGGGTGACCACGGAGTTGTTCGACATGTTCTGCGCCTTGAAGGGCGCGACACGAATCCCCTGCCTGGCCAGGTGACGGCACAGCCCGGCGACGATCAGACTCTTGCCTGCGTCGGAACTGGTGCCGCCGACCAGGAGTGCACCCTTCACCCCGGTGATGTCACGCGTCCGGCAGAGTGAGGATTTCCGCGCCGTTGTCGGTCACGACGAGGGTGTGCTCGAACTGCGCGGTCCATTTCTTGTCCGTCGTCGCGACGGTCCAGCCGTCGTCCCAGATCTCGTAGCCGAGGCCACCGAGGTTGATCATCGGTTCGATGGTGAACACCATGCCGGGCTCGATGACCGTGTCGACATCGGGCCGGTCGTAGTGCAGGACCACGAGTCCGTTGTGAAAGGTCTCACCGATACCGTGCCCGGTGAAATCGCGCACGACGTTGTATCCGAACCGGTTCGCGTAGGCCTCGATGACCCGGCCGATGACGTTGAGTTCCCGGCCGGGCTTGACCGCCTTGATGGCACGCTCGGTCGCGACCCGCGTCCGCTCGACCAGATCGGCGGCCTCGGACGCGACATCACCGGCCAAGAACGTCGCGTTGGTGTCGCCGTGCACGCCGTCGATGTAGGCGGTCACGTCGATGTTGACGATGTCGCCGTCCTCGATGACCGTCGAGTCCGGGATGCCGTGGCAGATGATCTCGTTCAGCGATGTACAGCAGGACTTGGGAAAACCCTTGTACCCCAAGGTCGACGGGTAGGCACCGTGGTCGACCATGTACTCGTGGGCGATGCGGTCCAGCTCGTCGGTGGTGACGCCGGGTGCCACCGCGGCACCCGCCTGTGCGAGCGCGTTGGCGGCGATCGTGCTCGCCAGTCGCATCTTCTCGATGGTCTCCGGGGTCTGCACCCAGGGTTCGTTTCCCTCGTTCGCCGTCGGTTTCCACGCGTACTCGGGACGCTCGATCGAGTCGGGAACCGGGCGGGTCGGCGACACGGTGCCGGGCCGCAGGGCAGCGCGAACAGTCATGCACCCAGCTTATCCAGACCCCGCGGTCGAGGTGAACGCCGCTCGACGAGTCCCGGCACACGGGTGGGGCATCGGCGCGAACTAAGGTGAGACTCAGTAGACGGGTGCGGAGGACGAGTGATGCGGGTGAGCAGGTGACGAGGGCGCGTCGACTGATGCGGCCGGTCCTCGTCGTGGTGGTGCTGATGCTGGCGGGTTCCACCACGGCATGCTTCGTCGAGCCGATCGAGCAGACATCCGGATCGTCGGTGGACCCCGCCGCACACCTGCGCAACGGTCCTCGGACCGCCGAGCTGCCGGAGCGCGACGTGCGGCCCGTCGCCGACGATCCGACTCCATCATTGCCCGCGACCGTGGACTCGGTCCGCTACGGCAAGGTCACCGTGGCCGATGCCAGCCGCATCATCGCGGTCGACATCAACGGGACACTCGGCAGCATCGTGTTCTCGCTGGGTCTGGGCTCTCACGTCGTCGGACGGGACACGTCGACGGCGTTCCCGGCGGCCGCGCGCCTGCCGGTGGTCACCAATCGGGGCCACAGCCTCGATGCCGAGGCCGTGCTCGCGTTGAACCCGAGCGTGTTGCTCGTCGACGAGAACACGGTCCCGGCTGCTGCGGTCGATCAGATCCGCGACTCCGGGGTCACCGTGGTCGCGTTTCCCGGTACGCGAAGCCTGCAGTCCAACGACGCGCTCATGCGCTCGGTCGCCGGTGCACTCGGTGTTCCGCGCCAGGGCGAACAGCTCGTCGCACGCACCGACGCCGAGGTCTCCGCCGCCGAGAATCTCGTGCCGTCGCCGTCCGGCGACCCGACGATGGCCTTCGTCTACATCCGCGGTCGCAACCTGATCCTGCTGGCGGGCCCCGGCTCCGGCGCCGACGACCTCATCAGGAGTCTCGGCGGCACTGACGCCGGAACCCAGGCCGACCTGACCGGAGCGTTCACCGCGATCAGTGCCGAGGCGATGATCAAGGCGGATCCCGACGTCATCCTGGTGATGACCCAGGGCGCCGACACCGTCGGAGGGCTCGACGGAGTACTGAGCCTGCCAGGAATCGCGGAGACCGACGCCGGCCGCAACAGACGCGTGGTCCAGATGGACGAGACGAAGATCCTCGCCTTCGGACCCGATGTCGGCGAGGTGCTCGGCTCCCTCGCCCGGGCGATCTACACATGAGCGCCCCGACCACCCCTCGGGTCCCCGCGGCCCCGAGCGCCGGCCACCGCTCTCGGCACCGAACGCGCAACGTCACCGTGATGGCGGTGATGGTGGTCGCGACCGCGGCACTCATCGTCGTGTCGGCGGGCGTCGGCAAGGTGTGGGTGCCGCCGATCGAGGTCCTCGGCAGTCTCGCCCACCACTTCCATCTGGACCTCGGACCGCTCCCCTCGCACCCCAACGGCGAGGGCGCCCTGTGGAATGTACGTTTCCCGCGCATCGTCCTGGGTCTGCTCGTCGGGGCCGCGCTCGGGGCAGGCGGGTGCCTGCTCCAGGGTGTGCTGGCCAATCCCCTCGCCGAGCCCGGCATCATCGGGGTGTCGTCGGGGGCGGCGGTCGGCGCATGCCTGATGATCGTGCTCGGCGGCGGTATGACCAGCGACTGGGCATTGGCCGGCGCCGCGTTCGTGTTCGGCCTGTTCACCGCCGCGGCCGTGTACCTGCTGTCGCTACGGGACGGCTCGACATCCGCGATCATGCTGGTACTCACGGGCATCGCGGTCAACGCCTTCGCCCTCGGCATCATCGCCTACCTCACCTTCGTGGCCTCCACCGCCGCTCGCGAGCAGATCGTGTTCTGGCAGCTCGGGTCCCTGGCCGGGGCGACCTGGGACGAGATCTGGGTGTCGGCGCCGTTGATCGTCGCCGCGATCGCTGCTGCACTCGTCCTGGTCCACAAGCTCGATCTGCTGGCACTGGGTGAGATCCAGGCGGCTTCCCTCGGCGTCAACGTGGAAGTGGTCCGCCGCCAGGTGATCGTGCTCGTGTCCATCCTGACCGCGGCCGCAGTGGCGTTCTCCGGGATCATCATGTTCGTGGGCCTCGTGGTGCCGCACGTGATGCGACTGATCGTCGGACCGCGGCACGCGATCCTGCTACCCACCAGCGTGGTGGGTGGCGCACTCGTCATCACCGCCGCCGACCTGGCTGCGCGCACCATGCTCGGAGACGCCGACCTGCCACTCGGCATGTTCACCTCGCTGATCGGCGGTCCGGTGTTCTTCATCCTGCTGCGGCGCAGCAGGCACGCCGGGGCCGGGTGGTGAGCATCGTGGCCGAAGTGACCGACGGTGTGATCGCCGAGAACATCACCGTGACCCTCGGCGGCCGTCATGTGGTGGAGGATGTGTCCCTCCAGGTAGAGCCGGGTTCCTTGCTGGCCCTCGTCGGACCCAACGGGTGCGGCAAATCCACGCTGCTGTCGGTGCTCGCCGGTTTGCGCCGCCCCGACCACGGCACGGTGCGCATCGGCGATCACCTCGTGTCCAAGGCGTCGTCGACCGAACTGGCCCGCCTGCGTTCCTTTGTGACCCAACACAACCGCACCGACACCCCGTTCACCGTCGCCGAGGTGGTGGAGATGGGTCGCTTTCCGTGGCTGCGCACACCACAGGCCACCGAGTCGCCCGAGATCATCGACGATGCGTTGCGTGCCTGCGATCTCACCGACATCACCGACCGTCCGTTCGCCCAGCTCTCCGGCGGTCAGCAGGCGCGCGTGTCGATTGCCCGAGCTCTCGCCCAACGGACACCGGTGATGCTGCTCGACGAACCGACAGCCGCGCTCGACATCCACCACCAGGAATCAGTGCTCGACATCCTCCGAGCAGCCCGCGACGGCGGCGGCGCCATCCTGCTGGTGGTGCATGACCTGTCCCTGGCCGCGGCCTATGCCGACCGGGTCGCACTGATGAAGGACGGTCACCTGCTCGCCACCGGCCCGACCCGCGAGGTGATGACTGCCGACCTGCTCTCCGAGACCTACGACCACCCCGTCGAGATCTGGGATCACCCGGCGTCGGGACAGCCGATCGTGGTACCGCGCCGCACCTGACCGGTGCCGCGACTCACGACCGGGCAGCGGCGGCGTATCCCGGCGGCAGTGAGGCGAACATGTCCCGGGTCACCGCGACCGCGTTGTTCGAGTCGCCGCCGCGCACCACCAGGGTCGCGAAGGCGAGATCACCCCGGTAACCGGCGAACCACGCGTGTGAGCCGCCGGCGAACTCCGCCTCACCGGTCTTACCGAGGATGTCACCCTGTCCGGCGATGACGGTGCCGGTGCCCTGCTGGACGACCGCCCGCATCATCGGTCGGAGTTCGGCCACCACCGACGGATCCAGCGAGGGTTGCGGGCCCTCGACCTTGGTCGGCTTGCCCAGGATCAGTTGCGGTACCGGAGCTTTGCCGTTGTGGGCGACGGTGGCCGCGACCAGCGCGAGACCGAGCGGGCTGACCAGGACCTTGCCCTGGCCGAAGCCGTCCTCGGTGCGGGCCACCAACTCCGGGGCGATCGGCACCGACCCGGAGACGGACGCGAGACCCGCGATGTCGTAGTGCTGCCCGATTCCCATCGATGCGGCGGTGTGTGCGAGATCCGACGGCCCCATCTCGCTGGCGAGTTTGGCGAAGGTCGTGTTGCAGGAGTTCGCAAAGGCCTGCAGCATCGGCACGGTCCCCAACGAGAACCGGTCGTAGTTGGGGATGCGACGCGGCCCGATCTCGATCTCGCCCGGGCAGGGCACCATGGTCCCCGGATGAGCCAGGTTTCGGCTGATGGCCGCGGCCGCGGTGACCATCTTGAATGTCGAGCCCGGCGGGTAGAGCCCGGCGGTCGCGATCGGTCCGTCGCGATCGGCCGATCTGTTCTGCGCGACCGCGAGGATGTGCCCGGTTGACGGCTGGATGACCACCATCGCGACCTGGAAGCGGTCGGTGGCGTCGACCGCCCGCTGCGCGGCCGTCTGCACTTGCCGTGACAGGCTCAGCGAGACCGCCGGTGCGGGCTGCGCGGCATGGTCGGCGAGGACATCGGCGTCGAGGCCGTTGGGATTGACGGTGACCACCCGCCACCCCGCCCGACCGTCGACCTCGCTGTCGACCACCTTCTTGACCTCGGTCAGCAGGGCAGGCGCGAAGTGCGGATCCTTCGGAACCAGCTCGGCCTGTTCGTTGTGCTCGACCCCTGGGATGGCCAATTGGTCGCGGAGCCGGTCGAAATCACGCTGGGACAGGCGGGTGATGGGATACGACCCACCGCCCGCCGTGGACTCCTCGGCGATCTTCTGCGCCGACAGGGACGGATCGAACGGCTTCAGGACCGACACGAGCTGCGTCACCGAATCGGCCACCGATCCACTCGCGGCAGCGGCCTGCGCATCGAAGTTGATACCGACCACCGTGCCGTTGACCATCACCTCCGAACCGTCGGATTCGTTCACGGTCGCCCGTGGTGCCCCCATCGTGCGCAGCGAAAGCCGTTGGTTGGCACCGAGGTCCGGATGGATGTCGGTCGAGATCCACCGCACACCCCACCCGGCGTCGGTCCGGATCATCGCGATCCGGGCCGGATAGCTCCACTCACGTCCACCTGGCAGGCCCCAGTGGTAGGTGACGCCGATGTCGGCGGTATCACCGGAGACCTCCGCCTTTCCGGTGCTGAAGGTCATCTTCTCGGCCGAGATGCCCTTCCACGCGGCGTCGAGATCAGTGCGGGCCTGCGACGCGTTGTCGGTGAGCTGGGCGGCGGCCGCGGTGTTGTGGGCACCGTAGGCGGTCAGGAACCTCTCGACGGCCTGACGGGGACCGTCGTCAGCCGTGGAACAACCGGCCACCCCGAGCACGACGAGAGCACTCACCGACACACAGGTCCCGCTGATCACACGCCGTCTCATCTGCCACATCGGTTGCGATCATATGGCGTCCATGACCGGAATCCGTTGCGCCACGCGCTACGCGCTGCGAAAACGCGACTCGTCAGTCGACCAGGACCGTCGCGAACGTCCCGACCTCGCTGAACCCGACCTGCCGGTAGACCGCTCGCGCGGGAAGGTTGAAGCTGTTGACGTAGAGACTCGGCGTCCGGCCGTGCGAGATGATCGCTGCCGCAACGGCTGCGGTGCCGGCGGCGCCGAGCCCCTCACCGCGTCGGTGCGGGGCCACCCAGACTCCCTGGATCTGTCCGACTCTCCTTGAGAGCGAACCGATCTCGGCCTTGAACACGACCTCACCACGGTCGAACCGGGCGAACACACGCTGCGCAGTGACCAGCGACGCCAGCCTCCGGCGGTATGAACGCCCGCCGTCGCCGGCACACGGGTCCACTCCGACCTCACCGATGAACATGTCGACCGCGGCCGGCAGATATGCGTCGAGATCGTCGAGGGTGACAAGACGTACCAGTGGGTCCGGCGTGATGGCAGGCGCTCCGGTCAGTGCCATCAGTGGCTGGTTGTCGCGCACCTCACGTGCAGGACCCCAACACGGCTGTACGCGGTCCCAGAACGGCAGCACCAGCTCGGCGCGACCGACGATCGATGAGCAGACCCGTGGCGCGGAGGCGGCTCGGTCGGCGAAACCCTCCATGTCGTCGGCCGAACCGGCGAGCGGGATCAGGTTCGCCCCCGAGAAGCACAGCGACGTCGTCGGGTCGTCGATGGTCCACAGCTCGCCGCCGAGCAGCCGCGGGTTGATGCCGTGGGTCTCGAAACGTGCCGCCACCATGCACATCGCCACCGGGTCGGCGGCCATGACGCGCTCGACCACCGGCGCATCACGTGCGCCGAGGGGGCGGTCACCCAGTAGCTTCAGCACCACCGCTCCTCTGCAGTAGTCGGGCAGGGCACGACCTCCGGCTCCTGCACCTTCGGCGGTGGTCGCCTCCGCTGTCGTCAGCTGATCGTGACGACTGGTGGGCCCACTTCCCTGTCCCCACCAGTGTCACCCGACTCACCTGCGATTCGCAGCGCTTCTTCGATCAAGGTCTCCACGATCTCGGCCTCGGGCACGGTCTTGATGACCTCTCCCTTGACGAAGATCTGGCCCTTGCCGTTACCCGATGCCACACCGAGATCCGCTTCGCGTGCCTCACCCGGACCGTTGACGACACAACCCATCACGGCAACACGCAGCGGCACCTCCATGCCCTCGAGCCCAGCGGTCACCGCGTCGGCCAGCTTGTAGACGTCCACCTGTGCGCGACCGCACGACGGGCAGGACACGATCTCGAGTTTGCGGGGCCGCAGGTTGAGTGACTGCAGGATCTGATCACCGACCTTGACCTCCTCGGCGGGCGGTGCCGACAGGGAGACCCGGATGGTGTCGCCGATGCCCTCGGAGAGCAGTGCACCGAACGCGACCGCCGACTTGATCGTGCCCTGGAATGCCGGTCCGGCCTCGGTGACCCCGAGGTGCAGCGGGTAGTCGCACTGCGCCGCGAGCTGCCGATAAGCCTCGACCATGACCACCGGGTCGTTGTGCTTGACGGAGATCTTGATGTCGCCGAAGCCGTGCTCCTCGAACAGGCCTGCCTCCCAGAGCGCCGATTCGACGAGGGCCTCCGGGGTCGCCTTGCCATACTTCTTGAGCAGCCGGGGATCGAGGGAGCCGGCGTTGACGCCGATCCGGATCGGGATCCCGGCGTCCTTGGCGGCATATGCGACCTCTTTGACGCGCCCGTCGAACTCCTTGATGTTGCCCGGGTTGACACGAACGGCCGCACATCCCGCGTCGATGGCGGCGAAGATGTATTTCGGCTGGAAGTGGATGTCGGCGATCACCGGGATCTTGCTCTTCTTGGCGATCACGGGCAACGCCTCGGCGTCTTCGGGACGCGGGCAGGCCACCCGCACGATGTCGCAGCCCGATGCGGTGAGCTCGGCGATCTGCTGCAGCGTCGCGTTGATGTCGTGTGTCTTGGTGGTGGTCATCGACTGCACCGAGATCGGATGGTCGCTGCCCACACCGACCTGGCCGACCTGGATCTGGCGTGTCGGGCGTCGGGGCGCCAACACGGGCGGCGGGCCTGCGGGCATGCCGAGCCCGACCGAGACCGCGTCTCCGGGAGTTGCTGGGGCGTTCATCTCGTTCACCTCGAATGACGAATGGCTGTGTGGTTCAACGGCTGAGCTGTGTGACGGCAGGGCTGGGTCATTTGAACAGTTCGATCGGGTTGACGATGTCGGCGGTGACCGTCAGGACCATGAATCCACCCATGATGATCACCACCGCGTAGGTGATCGGCATGAGCTTCAGGTAGTCGACGGGCCCGCCTGCGGCACGCCCGAACCATCCGCGGACCGTGTTGCGGGCCTTCTCGTAGCCGACGATGGCCATGTGCCCACCATCCAACGGTAGTAGCGGCACGAGATTGAACAACCCGAGGAAGAAGTTGATGCTGATCAGCAACAGCAGAAAGGTGCTCCACGCACCCCGCTCGACGGCCTGACCACCCAGCACCGACGCACCGTAGACGCTGACCGGGGTGTCTGCCGAGCGCTCACCGCCGGTGACCGCCGTCCACAGGGCGCTGACCTTCGACGGCATCGACAGCAGGGCGTCCCACGTGGCCACGAACAGGTCACCGGTGAACGCGAACGATGCGGGGATCACCTCGAGTCCGTCGTAGTGGTTGATGTTCGGCGGCGGCGTGAACGTGATGCCGACCTGGCGGGCCTGTTCGGTCTCCTTGGTCCCGTCCGACCGCTGGACGACGATGGTCGCGGGTTGCGGGACGATCGTGAGGTCGACCTTCTCGCCGCCTCGCTGCACGGTCATCGCAACCGGGTCGGAGCCCGTGCCGATCTGTTTGGACACCTCGGAGTAGTCGGAGACCGACTGGCCGTTGACGGCGACGATCGTGTCGCCTGCGCGCAGGCCCGCGTCGGCGGCCGGACCGTTGCCGACACACGGGGTCCGCACCGGCTCCGCCGTCTCGGAATACGTGGTGGTGGCCGACACACAGCTGGTCTTCGACACCGTCGCGGGCACCGGGTCCTGGCTGATGTTCGGCAGGCCGAAGATCGCGCCGACGATGACGACCAGCACGAACCCGAGCACGAAGTTCTGCGCGGGCCCGGCCAACAGCACCACCAGCCGTTTCCACGGCTTCTGCAGGTACATGGCCCGGGGGCGGTCTTCCTCGGCGATCTCGTCGTAGGGCGTCATGCCCGCGATGTCGCAGAAGCCGCCGAGCGGCAGTGCCTTGACGCCGTATTCGGTCTCCCCGCGACGGGTCGACCACAGCGTCGGCCCGAAGCCGACGAAGTATCGGCGGACCTTCATACCGGTCGCCTGCGCTGCCCACATGTGACCGCATTCGTGCCACGCAACCGACAGCACCAGCGCTGCGGCGAACAGCACCACGCCGAGCGCAAAACTCACTGACTCACTCCATCCGCATATGACTTGACCAGACGCGCAGCATGTTCGCGTGCCCACTGATCAGCGGCCAAGACCTCATCCACAGTACCTGGCCGTGCACGCCACTGATCGGCCTCGGCGAGCACCTCACGGATGATCTCGACGATCCGCGGGAACCGGATGGCACCGGCGAAGAAGCCCTCGGCCGCGGCCTCGTTGGCAGCGTTGTAGACGGCGGTGAGCGAGCCGCCCCCACGGCCCGCCTCGCGAGCGAGATCGATCGCCGGGAAAACCGCGTTGTCGACCGGCTCGAATGTCCACGACGACGCGGTCGAGAAGTCACAGGCGGCCGAGGAGCCGGGCACGCGCGCCGGCCACCCGAGCGCCAGCGCGATCGGGAGTTTCATCGACGGCGGGGATGCCTTGGCGACGGTCGCCCCGTCGACGAAGGTCACCATCGAATGGACGATCGACTGCGCATGAACGGTGACGTCGATGCGGTCGTAATCCACCCCGAACAGCAGGTGCGCCTCGATGACCTCGAGTGCCTTGTTCACCAGCGTTGCCGAGTTCAGCGTGATCATCGGACCCATCGACCAGGTCGGATGGTGGCCTGCCTGCTCCGGCGTCACGTCCTCGAGTTCCGCCCGGGTCCATCCCCGGAAGGGTCCGCCCGATGCGGTGAGGACGAGCCGGTCCACCTCGTCGGCGGTACCGGCCCGCAGGCACTGGGCGATGGCCGAGTGCTCGGAGTCCACGGGCACGATCTGACCGGGGGCCGCAGCGTCGAGAACCAGCGAGCCGCCTGCGACCAGGGACTCCTTGTTCGCCAGCGCCAGCCGCGCCCCGGATCGCAGCGCGGCGAGACTCGGCCGGAGGCCGATGGACCCGACCACGGCGTTGAGGACCACATCGGCCTCGACGGCGTCGATCAGGTCGCACATCGCGTCCGGGCCGCCGAGAACACGGTTGCCGAGACCGTCGGAGAGCGTTCGCGCGGCGACCGGATCGGCGACCGCCAGGGCGTCGGCCGGAATCCGGAACACCTGTGCCTGCGCACGCAACAGATCGAGGTTCGCGCCGCCCGCCCCGAGGCCGACCACCTGGAAACGTTCGGGATGCTCGGCGATGACCTCGAGGGCCTGGACACCGATCGACCCCGTCGAGCCGAGAATGAGTACGCGCGTCGTCACGAACTCATTGTCCTGCCTCGGAGGGGTGAGCCCAAACTTCCCGGTTCAGCCGACCGGGTGCACCTTCCGCCAGTGTTCGGCGATGTCGATGCGACGGGTGATCCAGACATCGTCGTGGGCCTGCACGTGGTCGAGGAACCGCTCGAGTGCCGCCAGTCGTGCCGGCCTGCCCGCGATCCGGCAGTGCAGCCCGATGGAGAGCATCTTGGGTGCGCCGGCCACGCCTTCGGCATACAGCACGTCGAAGGCGTCACGGAGGTGGGCGAAGAACTGGTCGCCCGACGGAAATCCGCCGGGCGAGGCGAACCGCATGTCGTTCGTGTCGAGCGTGTACGGCACCACGAGGTGATCGACGACGGAGTCGGCTCGCGGCACCTTCACCCAGTACGGCAGGTCGTCGGCGTAGCTGTCGGAGTCGTAGACGAACCCACCCTGCTCCACCACGAGTCGGCGGGTGTTGGGCGAATCACGGCCGGTGTACCAGCCGCGAGGTCGTTGGCCGGTGATCTCGGTGAGCAGGTCGATGCCCGCCTGCATGTGTTCACGCTCCACCGCCGGGCCGACGAGCTGGTAACTGAGCCATCGATAGCCGTGACACGCGATCTCGTCGCCGCGTTCGACGAAGGCCGCGGCCGCCTCCGGGTTACGCGCCATCGCCTGCGCGACAGCGAAGATGGTGAGGGGCAGTTGCCGTCGCGAGAACGTGCGCAGGATCCGCCAGACCCCGGCGCGCGACCCGTACTCGTAGAGCGATTCCATGCTCATGTGCCGGTTCGGGAACGACTGCGCACCGACCATCTCGGACAGGAAGGTCTCACTGCCACTGTCGCTCTCGAGGACGTTGTTCTCCGAACCCTCCTCGTAGTTGAGCACGAACTGCACGGCGATCCTGGCGCCGCCCGGCCATTGCGGATCCGGGGGTGTCGCACCGTATCCGATCATGTCGCGCGGATAGTTCTCCGTGCGGTAGTCGGCCAGATTTCGATGCGCGGTGTCGGACATGGCGGCATTCTGTCACCGAACCCGCGACGATGCGTGGTGGCAGGTACGTCGCGCACCCGGCGCTACCGCTATGCTGTTCGATGAACTACTACCGACCGTCAGACTTCTGGCCACGTCCGTCAGATCGCTGACCGTGCAGTGAGGAGCCACCGTGGCAAGCACCGAGGTTGAGCCCGTCGACACCGGCTGGGTCCGTGAACCCGCGGATGCGCCGTCGGCCCGGTTCGGCTGGCACGGTCAGGCGACCAAGTCCTTCATGATCGCCGGATGGTTCTGCGTCGTCGCACTGCTCTGCATGCTCATCGGCAATCAGCGGGGCCACATCGAGGACATCTACCTCGTCGGGATTGCCGTTGTCCTCGCCTATTTCCTGATCCGGCCGTCGATCCGCAATCGGGGCCGCTGGAAGAACTGACCGCCTAGCCGGTCTCAGCGTTCTTCGGCCGCCAGCTGCCCACAGGCGGCGGCGATCTCCTGCCCACGGGTGTCGCGAACCGTGCAGGACACACCTTGTTCCCGTACCCGCCGGACGAACTCGCGTTCGACCGGTTTGGGACTGGCGTCCCATTCTGATCCCGGCGTCGGATTGAGCGGGATCAGGTTGACGTGCACTCGCGAGCCGAGTGCCTTGTGCAGCTTCTCCCCCAACAGATCCGCGCGCCACGGCTGGTCGTTGACGTCCCGGATCAACGCGTACTCGATCGACACGCGCCGACCGGTGGTGTCGGCGTAGTAGCGCGCCGCATCGAGGACCTCCGACACCGACCATCTGTTGTTCACCGGCACCAAGGTGTCGCGCAGTTCGTCGTCGGGCGTGTGTAGCGACACCGCCAGCGTCACCGCCAGTCCCTCGTCGGCAAGACGCCGGATCGACGGTGCGAGGCCGACCGTCGACACGGTCACCGACCGCGCCGAGATCCCGAGTCCGTCCGGTACCGGCGACGTGATCTGCCGGACCGCGCTGACCACACGCTTGTAGTTCGCCAGCGGCTCACCCATCCCCATGAAGACCACGTTCGACAACCGGCCGGGCGCTCCGAACTCACCGTCGCGCAACGCCCGCGCCGCTGCGCGGACCTGGTCGACGATCTCGGCCGCCGACAGATTGCGGTCGAGGCCGCCCTGCCCGGTCGCGCAGAACGGACATGCCATCCCGCAACCGGCCTGACTGGAGATACACAGTGTGTTGCGCTCGGTGTAGCGCATGAGAACGCTCTCGAGGAGCGTGCCGTCGTGCAGCCGCCACAATGTCTTCCGCGTATCGCCGTCGTCGCAGGAGATGTGCCGCACCGGGCTCAGCAACGGCGGAAAGAGTTTCTCGCCGACCGCATCGCGCGACGACGCGGGTAGGTCGCTCATCTCCTCGACGTCGCCGTTGAGGCGGCCGTAGTACTGTCTCGCCAGCTGATTCGCCCGGAACTTCGGGAGCCCAAGGGCGCCGAGGGCGGCGACGCGGCCCTCGGGGTCGAGGTCGGCGAAATGAGTCGGCGGACGCCCCCGTTTGGGCGCGTCGAACACGAGCGGCAATGACGACATGTTGACATTGTCGCATGTCATGATGGGTAGATGACGACACCTGATCCGCAGCGCCCCGAGGCGACACCGGGTGACCTGCCCCCGGCCGATGCCGAATTGGATCGAGATCACCAGGCCTTGCTCGACGAACGTGACGAGCTCCGCACGAGGGTCAAGAACGTCGAACACACGCGCACCCGTGCGACTTTCATCGGCTTGGTGATCGGTGCGGTCATCACCGTGCTGCTGCTCGTCTTCATCCTGCAGAACCTCGACTCGCAGCGGATCACGCTGATCTTCTGGGAGGTCAACCTACCGCTGGGTGTGAGCCTTCTCATCGCCGCGATCGCGGGAGCACTGATCGTCGCCCTGGCCGGTGGCCTGCGCATGTTGCAGATGAGCCGGGCGATGCGCAAGGCCAAGAAGTAGCGCGGCCGACAGGCGTCAGAGGAGCGCCGTCAGGACGGCCCACACGATGAACGCCGACGGCAGCAGCGAGTCGAGTCGATCCATGATGCCACCGTGCCCAGGGAGCAACGTGCCCATGTCCTTGATACCGAGGTCCCGCTTGACCTGGGATTCGACCAGATCACCGAGCGTTGCGCAGACGACCAGCACCGGTCCGAGGATCGCGCCGACCCACCAGTGGGTGTCGAGGAGGAAGACCACGCAGCAGATCGCGCCCGCCGTACCGACGATCAGTGATCCGACGAGTCCCTCCCAGGATTTCTTCGGACTGATGGCCGGCGCCATCGCATGCTTGCCGAACAAGACGCCCGCGGCGTAGCCGCCGACGTCGGAGCACACCACCACCACCATCAACGTCGCCACGCGGGCGGCGCCGTGGTCCTGGACCACCATGAAAGCGCCGAACGACGCGAGCAGCGGCAACCATGCCAGCACGAACACACTCGCGGCCAGATTCCGGAGGTAGTTCTCGGGTGCGCGACCGATCCCCTGGGCCAGCAGCATCCAGACCATCAGGATCAGCACCGTCGCCGCGAACGCGGTGAGCACTCCGGTCTGCGCCCAGGGCCAGCTCGACCAGATGATCGCCTGCCCGCCGATCAGCAACGGCCACAGCGCCACCTGGAAGCCGCCGTCGCGCAACCGCTTGGTCACCTCCCACGTCGCGATCGCGAACGCAACGGCCACCACGCCGTACCAGATCTTCGGCGCGAACAGCAGGATGAGGATGATCGAGACACCGAGGGACCCGCCGACCGCGATCGCCGCGGGCAGATTCCGGCCCGCGCGCGACTTCGTGGGCGCAGGTGCCGCCGCGGACACCGGCTCGGCGGGGGTCCCCGAACCCTCGCCGCCTTCGGCAGGCGGCGTGTTCGCGGAGGATTCGGTGGCCATCACTTCCGGTATAGACGCGTGGGTTGGGTCAGTGCTCACACTTCGAGCAATTCGTTCTCTTTGTGCTTCACCAGGTCGTCGACCTGTGTGACGTAGCCGGCGGTTGTCTTGTCGAGTTCCTTCTCGGCGCGGTTCACCTCGTCCTCGCCGGCCTCGCCGTCCTTCTGGATGCGCTTGAGTTCGTCGACGGCCTTCCGGCGGACGTTGCGGATGGCCACCTTCGCATCCTCACCCTTGCCCTTGGCCTGCTTGACCAGTTCGCGTCGCCGTTCCTCGGTGAGCTGAGGGATCGCGACACGGATGATCGTGCCGTCGTTGGTCGGGTTCACGCCCAGGTCGGAGTTGCGGATCGCCGTCTCGATGTCGCGCAGTGTGGAGGCCTCGTAGGGCTTGATCACGACCATTCTGGCTTCCGGCGTGTTGATGCTCGCCACCTGCGTGACCGGGGTGAGCGCACCGTAGTACTCGATGTTGACCTTGTTGAACATCGCAGGATTGGCACGGCCGGTGCGAATCGAGCCCATGTCGTCCTTGGCGACGCCGACCGCCTTCTCCATCTTCTCTTCGGCGTCCAGCAGCGCGTCGTCGATCATCGTCGTCCCACTTCTACTCGGTACGGGTTCGGATTGGTGCAGGTCATGAGAGCACAAGCATCCATGACTACGTTGCCACCAGGGTGCCGATTCGCTTGCCTGCGACTGCCCGGGCGATGTTGCCCTCCTCCAGCAGATTGAACACCAGCATCGGCATCTTGTTGTCCATACACAGACTGAAGGCGGTCGCGTCGGCGACCTTGAGTTCCTTGTCGAGCACCTCGCGATGGGTGACCTCGGTGTACATCTTGGCATCCGGGACGAGACGAGGATCGGCGTCGTACACACCGTCGACCCCCTTGGCCATCAACACGACCTCGGCCTTGATCTCCAGGGCCCGTTGGGCTGCCGTGGTGTCGGTGGAGAAATAGGGCATCCCCATGCCTGCGCCGAAGATCACCACCCGTCCCTTTTCCAGGTGACGTTGCGCCCTCAGTGGCAGATAGGGCTCGGCCACCTGGCCCATCGTGATGGCGGTCTGGACCCGCGTGCTCACGCCGCGCTTCTCCAGAAAGTCCTGCAAAGCGAGACAATTCATCACCGTACCGAGCATGCCCATGTAATCCGACCGGGATCGGTCGAGTCCACGCTGCTGGAGTTCGGCGCCTCGGAAGAAATTGCCGCCGCCGATGACGACCGCCACCTGCACCCCCGATCCGACCACATCTGCGATCTGGTCGGCCACGGTCGCCACGACGTCGGGATCGAGACCGACCTCGCCGCCGCCGAACATCTCACCCCCGAGTTTGAGGAGCACGCGACGGTAGCCGTGACGTTCGGACTGCTGCATGTCGGGGGTTTCGCTCATCAACATCCTCACTCGTCGGTTCGGTGAACATCGTACGTCCCTCGACGAGAGGTCCGGCGAAGAGCGGTCGGCGCGCCCGTCCGCAGGCAGAGTCGGCCCACGCAGCGCACCATTCCGGACGGGGTGGCGAGCACGGTCAGACAGCGCCGACGCCGACCATGGTGCGACCCGGCACCGTCCGCATCGGAGGGCGATCGTCGAGCACCGGATAGGCACGACGGACGCTGTGCCCGTCGTCCTCCATCAGGAACTGGATGAGCGGACTCCCCGAGTCCTCGATCCCGAGCCGGCTCATCAACGTCGCAACGATCTGGCGGGACATCGGCCCCAAGTCACGGAGAGGCCGATTCCGATGGGTTCTGGTCCCGAGATCGACCTGTCCGATCGCGTCCATCCCGTATCGACTCAGTGTGTCGAGGACGATGCCGATCTCCACGCCGTATCCAGGGGCGAACGGGATCGAAGTCAGCAACTCGCGGGTTCCGGCGTACTCGCCCGCCAACGGCTGGATCAGGGCTGACAGCTCCGGTCTCAGCGCGGAGACCAGAGGCCGCACGACGAGCTCGGTGACTCGCCCACCGCCCGTCGGATCGACACCGCCGGAGCCCACGAGTGGGCGACGGTAGTAGCCCTTGACCAGCTGCAACTCCGGCGTCAGCAGCAGCGGACCCACGAGCCTCGGCACATACATCGGATCGGGATCCACCAGGTCACTGTCGATGTACACCACGATGTCGCCGACCGTGGTCGCCAGCGAGCGCCACAGCACCTCACCCTTGCCCGGCAACGGCGTCACCCCCGGCAACGCCGACTCCCTGCTCTCCACCCGTGCCCCCGCGGCCGCCGCGCGGGCCATGGTGGCATCCGACGACCCGGAGTCGACCACGACGACCTCGTCGACGAGCCCACCCACGAGGGGCATGATGCTCGCGACCACGGACCCCACGGTCCGCTCCTCGTCGAGGGCCGGCAAGACCACCGAGATCGACCGGCCCTCCTTGTGGGCGATCAGTTCGTCGATCGTCCACTCCGGCCGGTCCCACGTGTTCGATTCCAGCCAGGTCGCCGAGCCCGCCATGGCCGCAATCGTCATCGAATCGCAGTCCATCGCGGTCCCACCGTCCGCGGCGGTCCCGACACGGTCGTGACGACGGGCCGTCACGCGGCGAGAGCCCGTCGGAACTGCGGCCAGGCCCGGTGCAATTCGTCCTGCCAGTACGGCCAGGCGTGCGTGCCACCGTCGTACAGGTGGAACGTCGCATCGACCCCCATCTCCCGCATCCGTCGCTGGAGGTTGCGCGTACATTCGCCTGTTGCGGTCTCGATGACCGCACCGACCGCGATCTGGTCGAACAGCTTGCCGCCGTTTCCGTCGATGCCGGGCCCGTTGATGGTGTCGTAGCGTCCGGGCGTCCCGGAACCGTTGGAGATGTAGACGGACTTGCCGCGGAACCTGTCGACGTGCAGGTACGGGTCGTTGTCCCGCCATGACGGGTCGGTCGATGGACCCCACATGTTGAGAGTGTTCCCACCGCCGCGTCCCTCCACCACCATCCGGACAACGGCTTGTCCGACCGGGTCGCTGGTCTGCGCGCATCCACTGAACGAACCGATCGCCCGGTAGAGCTTCGGGGCGTGTAGCGACAGCTGGAAGACCGATGTCCCCGCCATCGAGATACCGGCAATTGCGTTGCGCCCGTTGCCATCAAAACGCGCATCGATGGCCCGCGGAAGCTCGTCGGTCAGAAAGGTGGACCACTTCTGGTATCCCAGTGTGGGATCCGGACGCTTCCAGTCGGTGAAATAACTCGCCGCACCGCCCATCGGGACGACCACATTGACATGTTCATCGGCGAAGAAGGACCGGATGTCGGTCTGGTCGAACCAACTGCTACCGCCCTCGCCCCCGGCGGCTCCGTTCAACAGGTAGAGCGTCGGAGCAGGTCCGCCACCGGAAGCGGGAATGACCTTGACGGACAACGACTTATGCATCGCAGGTGAACGCACCGTGAGGTCGATCTCGTGGCCCGGCCGGACATGCTCGGCGACAATCCTCGCGCTCAACGGAGCGGCCGACGAGATCACCGGCACCAACAGCCCCGCCAGAGCGATACAAGCAGTCGCGGCCACTGCCGCGAATCCTCGTGCAGCGACGGTATGCGAGGCCGCTGCCCCTGCCTCGTAATTACCCACCCTCGTCACCCCCATCGCAGAAACACCCACCCGGTGTCGACGCTTGGAGTGTGCCCCACGACTCCCTTGCTGTCCACTCCCTCAGAAGTACGTGCGACTGGGACCTTTGTCCAATAAAACTGGTTGACACACAACATATTTCATGGGTTGATGCTGTAGGTGGGGATCGAGGTCCCGGTCTGATCGGGTCTCGTTTTCGAGGTCCCGTGTTCAAGCGCGGCAGCCCACAGGCGAGTCGTCGCTCCATCCGCAATCAGCGAATAGAGGTCAGAGATGGTAAGTTTCGGGCTCATCGACGAGTGGAACCCCCGTCCTGGACAATTGACCAGCTGGGTCGCGTCGCCGTCATCGATCGCCGAATCAGCACGTGCTGCAAGTCATCCGGTACCCCCGTCGCATCAGCAGGAGGAGTACCTCCGCGCCGCGGACCGCAACCGATCCGCCGGCTTCCGGTTCTCACGTCTGTGCCTGATCGCGTTCGACATCAACGCGCAGCTGGAACCTGCGGCATTGACCACCGCGCTGACCACCTTTCTGCGCCGACACGACACGTTCAGGTCATGGTTCTCGGTCGAGGCCGACGGTTCCGTCGCCAGGCATGTGACCGAACCGGAGACGATCGAACTGCTCTGCAACGATCACGGCGACTTCACGACGCCGGCCCGCATCCGTGAGCACGTACAGCACGAGACCCCCGGGCCCTTCGCCTGGGACTGCTTCTCCTTCGGCGCCATCGAATGGGATGGCGGATTCACCATCTACTGCGCCGTGGATCACCTGAACACCGATGGCATGTCGCAGGCGATGACCTGCGTGGATCTGATGACCTTGTACATGAATGCGGCGTTCGGCATGGACACCGCCCTGGCGCCGGTCGGCAGCTATGTCGACTACTGCGACCGCGAGCGGTCCATCTCGCGCGAACTGTCCCGGGATTCTCCCCGGGTCCAGAGGTGGATCGACGTCGTCTCGGATCATGGCGGCCGCCTGCCCCACTTTCCGCTACCGCTCGGAAAGGATGCCGACACCCACACCCGCAGTGCGCATCTCACCACAAAGGTCTTCGACGACGACGCTGCTGCACAGCGTTTTGAGGACGCATGTCGGGCGAACGGCGGAAACGTCACCGCCGGCCTCATGGCCATCGCCGCGCTGGCCTATGCCGAGTTCACCGGCGAGTCCGGCTATCTGGGCATGACGCCCAAGAGCACGCGCCAGGCCGGGAGCGAACTGAACTCGGTCGGGTGGTTCACCAGCCTCATCCCGGTGCCGGTGACGATCGATCCCGACAGCACGTTCAGTTCGGCAGTCGCTCAGGCCGCCCGGAGCTACGACGCCGGAAAGGACCTGACCGATGTGTCCTTCCACCGGGTCCTCGAGCTCGTGCGACCGGAGGACGGCATCGACGTGCAACCCGGCTGGTCGGTTCCGATGATCTCCTACATCGACGTGCGAAAGCTGCCCGGCGTCAAGATGTTCGACGCCATCAACGGATGCCTGTACGGCAACCGGGGCAGCAGCGAAGAGGTGTTCATGTGGATCAACCGATTCCAGGAAGAGACCTCGATGACCTTCTTGTATCCCGACACCGAGATCGCCCGGGAATCCGTGCACGACTACACGGACAAGTTCATCGAGATCATGGAAACCGTTGCGAACCAAGGTGACTACGATCAGGTTGCCCCCGCGCTGACGCGGTGACCCCGACCGCGAACGACCGGGACACGATGGCGGGTACCGATGCCGCGCCTGCGGATTCGGCCACGACCGGGCCGGTCGACCGCGCAGCGTGGGTGGCCCTCGCCGGCTGCCTGCTCGGTCTGTTCATGCAGATGCTCGACACCACGATCGTCAACATCGCGCTGCCGGACCTGACCACCGACCTCCGCGCGTCCACCTCCGAGCAACTGCTGGTCCTCAGCGTGTACACGCTGGCATTCGCGTGCACCCTGCTGACCGCCGCAACCCTGGGCGGCCGCCTGGGTCGTCGGCGCGTGTTCGTCACCGCGATCCTGGCGTTCACCGTCTCGTCGCTGCTCTGTGGTGTGTCGCAGGGTCCGGTGGAACTGATCGTGTTCCGGGGCGCCCAGGGTGTCAGCGCAGCGCTGATGTCGGCGCAGACGCTGGCGCTCATCGCCGCACTCTTCCCCAAGGCCCGTCATGGTCTGGTGTTCGGCATCTACGGCGCCGTCGCCGGTCTGGCCGCGATGCTCGGGCCCGTCGTCGGCGGCGTACTGGTCACCTCGGACGTCCTCGGGTGGGGGTGGCGGACGATCTTCTTCGTCAACTTCCCGCTCGGCGTCATCGCGTGCGGGTTGGCGTGGCGCAGGCTTCCTCAACTGCGTGAGCAGCCGCCACCTCGACTTGATCTGCGCGGGATGGCCTTGTCGACCGCGGGTCTGTTCTTTCTGCTGTATCCGCTCGCCGTGGGACGTGAGCAGGGCTGGCCGCCGCGGCTCTGGGTCATGATGGGTGCGTCGGCGGTGCTGCTCGTGCTGTTCGTGGTCCTCGAACGACGACTGCTCGCTCGGGGCGGCGCCCCCTTGCTCAGGATGGACCTGTTCGGCTCTCGACGCTTCACCGTCGGTTTGTCGCTCTCGCTGCTCTTCTTCAGCGTGTTCGCCGCCTTCTTCTTCACCGTCTCCATCTCGGCCCAGTTCGGACTCGGCTACTCCCCGTTGCGCACCGGGCTGCTGGCACTGCCGTTCGCGGTCGGCGGTGTCCTGGGATCGGTTCTGTCCCCTGGCGTCGTCGATCGGATCGGCTCGGCGCGGACACTGTGTGCCGGTGCCCTCGTCCTCGGCGCCGGGCTCGCGTGGGTCGGGCTGACGCTGCAGCCGATCAGCGGGACGATGTCGATACCGGCGGTCATCGCGCCACTCGTGGTCGGTGGTATCGGTACCGGACTGTTCGTCGCACCGCTGCAAACGGCGATCCTGTCGGACACCTCCGAGGCGAACATCGGCTCGGCATCGGGATGCGTGCCGACGGTTCAGCAGATCGGCGCGTCGATAGGGCTGGCCGTGGTTTCCCTGTTCTTCTTCGGTCAGGTTGCCACTCAGGCACATTCGGCGGTACCCGCGACACGCGCGGAGCTCGTGGCCGATCTGCAGAACACCGCCGTCGAGCCACTGTTCCGTGCCCCGATGGCAGATAGATTCGCCGACTGCGCCCGTAACCAACTGACCTCGGCCCATCCCGATCGACCGGCGCCCGGCTGCGACGGCGATCCCTCGGCACAGTCCGGTATGGCCGCCGATCTCATCGGCAAGGCCAACGGCCAGTTGCAGGAGGCAGGCCGAGCCGTGGCGGCACGAAGTTTCGTGGGGGCGTTTCAGACGACGCTGTGGGCACTCGCCGCGATGTGCGCGGCGATCGCGGTGCTGACGCTGGCTCTCGGTTCACGGCCAGGCCCGAACAAGCCCGAATAACAGGCAAAACCCCGCGTCACCTCAGCGGTGACGCGGGGTTTTGTCTGTTGGTCAACAGGTCAGGACTGGCCGACCTCGAAGCGGGTGAAACCGTTGATGGTCACGCCTGCTTCGTCGAGAAGAGCCTTGACGGTCTTCTTGGAGTCCTGCACCGACGGCTGGTCGAGCAGCACGACGTCCTTGTAGAAGCCGTTGACGCGGCCTTCGACGATCTTCGGCAGTGCCTGCTCGGGCTTGCCCTCTTCCTTCGCGGTCTGCTCGGCGATGCGACGTTCGTTCTCCACCACGTCGGCGGGCACCTCGTCGCGGGTCGCGTACTTCGCGCGCAGCGCGGCAACCTGCATGGCAGCGCCACGCGCGGCCTCCGCAGCGGCGTCACCCTCACCGGTGTAGGAGACGAGCACGCCGACAGCAGGCGGCAGATCCGATGCACGCTTGTGCAGGTACACGGCGACGGGACCGTCGTAGTAGGCGACCCGACGCAGTTCGAGCTTCTCGCCGATCTTGGCCGACAGCGCGGCGACGGCCTCGTCCACGGTGCCGCCACCCAGAGCCGCCGCCTTCAGCGCGTCGACGTCACTGGTCTTGGCGACCGCCGCGGCGTCGAGGATCTGGTCGGCGAGTTCCTGGAACTCGGCGTTCTTCGCGACGAAGTCGGTCTCCGAGTTCAGCTCGATCAGCACGCCGTCCTTGGCTGCGACGAGGCCCTCGGCAGTGGAGCGCTCGGCGCGCTTGCCGACGTCCTTCGCACCCTTGATGCGCAATTCCTCGACGGCCTTGTCGAAGTCGCCGTCGTTGTTCGCGAGCGCGTTCTTGCAGTCAAGCATTCCTGAGCCGGTGAGCTCACGGAGACGCTTCACATCGGCTGCGGTGTAGTTCGCCATCGTTGGCGAGCCTCCTTCGAGAGAGTGTCGGATGCCTCCCCGGGCCCGGTCGTGGCCCGGGGAGACGTCAGGACGGGTTCCTACTGGGCCGGGGTGGTTCCGGCCTCGCCACCGGCGGGCGCGGTGGCCTGCGTGAGCAGTTCCTGCTCCCACTCGGCCAGGGGCTCGCCGCCGCCTGCTTCCGGCTTGGAATCGTCGGAGGACTGGCCGGCACGGGCCTGAACTCCCTCGGCGACCGCCGAGGCGACCACGCGGGTGAGCAGAGCGGCGCTGCGGATCGCGTCGTCGTTGCCCGGGATCGGGTAGTCGACGAGGTCCGGGTCGCAGTTGGTGTCGAGAATCGCGATGACCGGGATGTTGAGCTTGCGTGCCTCACCGACAGCAATGTGCTCCTTGTTGGTGTCCACCACCCAAACGGCGGACGGCACCTTGGCCATATCGCGGATACCACCGAGTGTCCGCTCGAGCTTGTTCTTCTCACGCGTCAGCATGAGGATTTCCTTCTTGGTGCGACCCTCGAAGCCACCGGTCTGCTCCATGGTCTCGAGTTCCTTCAGGCGCTGCAGGCGCTTGTGGACGGTCGAGAAGTTGGTGAGCATGCCGCCGAGCCAGCGCTGGTTCACATACGGCATGCCGACGCGAGTGGCCTCTGCGGCGATCGACTCCTGTGCCTGCTTCTTGGTACCGACGAAGAGGATCGTGCCACCGTGGGCAACGGTCTCCTTGACGAACTCGTAGGCCTTGTCGATGTAGGTCAGCGTCTGCTGCAGGTCGATGATGTAGATGCCGTTGCGGTCGGTGAAGATGAACCGCTTCATCTTCGGATTCCAACGGCGGGTCTGATGCCCGAAATGTGCGCCGCTGTCCAGCAGCTGCTTCATGGTCACGACAGCCATGTCGTCATTTCCTTTGTGTGCAGTTGACATCGACACCGGTCGGTGCCGATCCTGGCGCCTGCCGCCGTGGTGGACCCGGGTCGCAGTTCTCGACCGCATCCCGGGACCGCCCACCCGGCGTGATGAACCGCTTTTCACGAGGTGAGTGCGGTTCGCAACGCAGGCGCGCGAAGTCACCTCACCGAAGTCGATGAGGTGCGTCGGCCAGTTTACGCCGGTCATCTGCCGAAAACCAAAATCCACACCCGGCGTTCTGCCGGTCCGCGCGGTCTCGGCTGCCCGGCGACGATTTCTGCGGGAGCCGATCACGCCACCCGTGCGTCAGATGTTCATGGCCGACCACGACCGCCGGGCCCGACGGCACCGCCGGAAACGTCTGTTCCGGGTCATTGTGTACGCGGTGTCCGAGCTCGTGCTGGTTGCCGTGCTGCTGTGTGCGCTGCCGGGCGTGGCCGGCGCCGCCCATCCACGATTCCGACTGCCCCTGCCACCGCCGCCCGCGGTGATCCGTGGATTCGACCCTCCCGAGCACCGGTGGCAACCGGGTCATCGCGGAGTCGACCTCTCGACGTCGCCGGGCACCGTCATCCACGCGGCCGGCGCCGGGACGGTGCAGTTCGCCGGCGTGGTCGCCGGGCGCCCCGTCGTGTCGATCCGTCACGCCGATGCACTGATCACCACCTACGAGCCGGTCCGCGCCTCGGTCCGGCAGGGCACGACGGTACGTCGCGGCGAGGAGATCGGCACCGTGATCGCCGGACACGAGGGATGCCCGGCGCCTGCCTGCCTACACTGGGGCGCTCGCCGCGGCCAGGGCAGGGCGGCCACTTACCTCAACCCCCTCGCCCTGATCGGCGCACTCCGCGTCCGACTGAAACCCGTCGATGGGATCAGGCCCGGGGATGCGCCTGCCGATGGACCGCACGCAGGCGTTCCACACTGACATGGGTGTAGAGCTGTGTGGTCGCCAACGACGAGTGCCCGAGTAACTCCTGCACCACCCGGAGGTCGGCACCACCTTCGAGAAGATGGGTGGCCGCACTGTGCCGGAGTCCGTGCGGCCCCATGTCCGGCCCGCCGGCGGCCGCCACCGCCCGGTGCACCACGCGTCGGGCCATCCGTTGGTTGAGTCGGCCACCCTGTGCGCCGAGCAAGAGGGCGCCCGCCGACGACGGCCCGGACAATGCCGGCCGCCCCTGCGCCAACCAACGCTCGATCGCCGCTGCGGCCGGATCCCCGTATGGCACCGTCCGTTCCTTGTTCCCCTTACCGGTCACCCGCACAACGCGTCGCGTCTCGTCGACGTCGCCGACATCGAGCCCACAGAGCTCTCCGACACGAATCCCGGTGGCGTACAACAGTTCCACGATCAACCGATCACGCAACGCGAGCGCTTCCTCATCCGTCCCGCCAGCGGCCGCCGACCGCATCGTCGCGGCGGCCTGGTCCGGCGCCAGCACGGCAGGCAACGTCCGATGCGCCTTGGGCGCCTGCAGACGCGTCGACGGATCTGCGCCGAGTACCCCCTCCCGGGTGGCCCACGCGCAGAATGCCTTGGCCGACGACACCCGGCGTGCGATCGAGGTCCGTGCCGCGCCACGGCGCGTGTGGTCGGCAAGCCAACTCCGCAGCAGCGACAGGTCGATGTCGGCCACCGACACACCCCGTGCCCCCGCAAACGTGACGAGTCCACGGACGTCGGCGACGTACGCACGGACGGTGTGCTCGCTGTGCCCCTTCTCGAAGGTGAGATAGGTGGTGAAGTCGTCGAGGACGCCGGCGTTGTGGGGCGAAGCGGTGTCGGACTCGGCGGTCATGGCATCGAGAGAACTAGCCACCGTTGTCGAGCGCAACCGGGCACGCGGTCCGTTGCCGGATCGTGCCCGTCCGCACGGCTACACCGCAGCTCCGGCCGCCTCCTCGGCAGCGCGCAGCTCCGACTTCCACTCTCGGAAGCCCTCTTCGGTCCGACCCCGGCGCCAGTAGCCGGAGATCGATGCATTCTTCGCCCCGACACCGCGTTCCTTGCGCACGTACGCGCGCAGATTGTGCATCACTGCCTGCGCCTCGCCGTGGATGAACACATGTGGTTCACCGTCGAGCCACTCGGCGGCGCGGACGGCTGCGATCAGGGGAGCATTGTCGCCGGCCCGGTCGTCGCCGACCTCGCCCGCCGGCCCACCGCGATGGACCCACACGATCTCCGTACCGGGCGGTGCGGTGAGCGCGATCTCATCTTCCGGACCCGCGACCTCGATGAACACCTTCGCGACGGCGTCGTCGGGCAGCGCCTCGAGTGCGGCGGCGACCGCAGGCAATCCCGCCTCGTCGCTGGCCAACAGATGCCAGGGAGCCGCTGCCGCCGGTCGATAGCCACCGCCGGGACCGAGGAACCGAACAGTGGCACCGGGTTCGACCGTTGCCGCCCACGGACCCGCGATGCCCTCGTCGCCATGGACGACGAAGTCGACGGCGATCTCGCGACGGTCCACATCGATCGAGCGCACCGTGTAGGTCCGCAGCACAGGCTGCTCCGCTGCCGGCATGAGCCGCATCTGCTTGCGGTCGACATCCCCCTGGAATGGCGCACCATCGGGACCGAAGGCAATCTTGATGTACAGGTCGGTATCCCAGGTACCACGATCACCGTCGGGGGTGAAGTCGTCGAAGTCGTCGCCACCGAGGTAGAGACGGACGAAGTGCGGGCTGAGCTGCTCGCGACGGAGCACCGTCATGATGTTCATGTGTTTGGCCATGAAGCCTCCTCTCGGACACCACAGTACGCCGCATTAGGTAAACCTAAGTAAATAGATCCGACGCATCGGATTCGCCGTGTGATCTAACCTGGGAGTTCAGGTCGTCGAATTGTCAGTACACAGTCACAACCCATCGAGGTCAACATGCCGGAGCCGTCCCCTCGACGCGGATCGCGTCTGACCGTGGATGACTGGCTCGATGCCGCGATGCAACTACTGATCACCGAAGGCGTCGGAGCCATCAAGATCTCGCGGCTGTGCGCACACCTCGGGGTCACCAAAGGCAGCTTCTACTGGCATTTCACCGATATCGCCGCACTCATGTCGGCGCTTGCCGATCACTGCCGGAAGGTCGAGGAATCGGCGAGGCAGACTTTGGCCGATCTGCAGACCCTGCCCCCGGTGGAACGGATCGAGGCGATGGTTCGACTGGTGTCCGACCCTCGGCGATGGACGGTCGAGGCCGCCGTTCGCACCTGGGCCGAAACCGACGAATCCCTGGCGGACATCGTGGCCGCACTCGACGACCAGATCTTCGACATCTCCCACGAGGCGATGCGGGAACTCGGTTTCGACGAGCCGGAGGCACATGCGCGCGCGACGACTCTCCTGTACGCGGGGATCGGTTATCTGCACGCGCGCCGGCGCCACGGCCCCGCAAGTGACGACGACACCCGGATCTTCATCGACCTGCTCACCGGGCGCTGAAGGCGCTCAGATCTGCGAGTCGTCCTCACGGAGCCCCCATGGCTGCCCGTATCCGCCGCGGGCCTCGTCGGCTCGCATCAATTCGAGGAAGGGTTCTGCCGGGAAGGCCTCAGGACCCAGGACACCCGTTCCGCGCCAGGTGCCCGCGGCCAGCAGTTCGAGCGCGATCACCGGGCCCAGCGCGGTCTGCCAGACCACACATTGCGTGCCGTAATCACGCATCGTCCACTCGTTGTCGCTGACGTGGTAGAGGTACACGCGGCGTGGTCGTCCGTCTTTGATGCCGGTGACCGCCAGCCCTGCGCAGGTCTTCCCGGTCATGACCGGGCCGATGGTGGCAGGGTCGGGCAGGACTGCGGCCACCACGTCACGCGGGGCCACCTGTACGCGTCCCGCGGCCGAGCGCACGCCGACCGGCTCGGTGGAATCGAGACCGAGCGTGTTGAGAACCCGGAGCACACCGATGAACTCCTCCCCCAGACCGTATTTGAACGTGACGCGCCGCGCGTCGCACCATCGCGGCATCAGCAGGACCTCTTCGTGTTCGACGTTCACACATTCGACCCGGCCGATCCCCTCGGGGAAGTCGAACACCTCCGGCTCGGAAAAGGGCGGCGTGGTGAAGAATCCCCTGTCCCTCTCCCAGATCACCGGCGGATTCAGACATTCCTCGATCGTGGTCCAGATGCTGAACGACGGCGCGAAGATCTCCTCGCCACTCTCGTTGCGCACCAACAAGTTTGCGCCGTCCCGGGTGCCGAGTTCGTGGACCTCGTCGAAGAGGTTGTCGCAGGCGTAGCGGGCGAACACGTCGGACAGACCGGGCTCGACCCCCATCCCGACCAGCGCGAGGCGCCCGGCAGCCTCCCAGTCCGCAGCGGCGGCGAACTGCTCATCACCCAGCTTCACTCCGGTGTGGCGATGAGGTTCGGACGGGTGCGGAGTCGACAGACTCATGGCCATGTCCAGATAGTCGGCGCCGCCGGCGAAGGCTCCGCCGAACACCGTCGGCACGAACTTCGGTTCCACCGCGTTCATCACGTGCGTCGCACCGTGATCCCGAACCGCATCGCGAATCGCCGACGCATCACCTGCGTCGATCGCCACCGCGCTGAACTTCGCGGCAACACCAGCGCCATGCATGTCGACGATCGCGGCCACCGTGCGCCGCGCCCGGCCCTCGTCGTAGTCGGCGATGACCATGTGGTCGAAGAACTCACGTCGAGCGGCGATCTTCGCGATGGCATCGCCCACACCGCCTGCGCCGACCAGCAGGATTCTCATACACCGACACTAGTCGCGGACACCGAGACCTTTCTCGACCTTGTGATCATCGCAGGGGGGCATGTGCTGGGCGGCGCCCGCTGACGGTCCGGCCCGTGGGCGCGGAGTTCGTGGTGTCGTTCCGCCGCCGTCGCTTTCCTCATGACAGTCGCCACATTCCGGCGTCATTCACCACGTGTCCACTGACATCCATCCGGGCGAGCGCGGATCGCACGTCCGGGATGTCGAGCCCGGCGGAGAACGAGATCTCCTCGATTGTGACCGATCCCCGACCCGGCAACGCATCGTGCACACGCTGCTCGTCTGCCGTGAGGCGATCAGTGGACCGCGTTCGGCCCCGGCCGTTGTCGACTGCGCCGTCGGGAGCGGCGAGCGCGATGACCGAACGGATGCCGGTCACGAGCACTGCCAGGTCGTCGGCGATCATCTGGTGACATCCGATCGATGTCGCCGACGTCACGGGGCCTGGTACCGCGCCGAGCGGACGGCCGAGTTTCCGTGCCCACGCGGCAGTGTTCGCCGCGCCCGACCGCCGTCCCGCCTCCACGACCACCACGGCGGCAGACATGGCGGCAACCAGGCGATTCCGGGTGAGGAAGCGATGCTTGGCAGCGGTGGTACCCGGTGGGTACTCGGAGACGACCAGGCCCCGGTCGGCGATCTCTGCGAGCAATCGTGCGTGACCGGCGGGATAGTCGCGATCGATCCCACAAGCCATGACCGCCATCGTCGAACCACCGGAAGCCAGGGCACCGCGGTGGGCGACCCCGTCGATCCCGTATGCCCCGCCCGAGGTCACTGTCCAGTTCTCCGCGACGAGTCCGGACGCCAGGCTCGACGCGACCTGCTCGCCATAGCCCGACGCGGCACGCGAGCCGACCAGCGCGATACCCGTCGTCGCCAAGTCGTCGAGGCGGCCGGGCCCACGGACCCACAATGCCAGCGGCACTCCGCCACGGGCCGCCGTGTCCGACTGACTCAACGACATCAGCGGCCAGCCCGGCCATTCGGCGTCGTCGCGGGTCACCAGGCGGGCCCCGATGCGCTCGGCGATCTCCAGGTCTTCTGCGGCGGTGTCGATCTCGGCGCGAGCGGCCGTGGCCTCGAGTACCAAGGGATGGCCTGCCGGGACCGAACGCGACCGCACTGCGGCTGCCGCCTCGACCGGGCCGAGCTCGTCACACAGAGATTCGATTGCAGCGCAGGGCGGTTCGGCGACACGGGCGAGATACGCCCAGGCCCGACGCTCGGTGTCGTCGAGGTGGTGGCTCATCGGTATCCTCTCCGGTCCCGGTACAACAAGGCCTCGGCGATCTCGGTCTCGCCGGGCTCGGTACCCTGCTTCAGGTCGGCCAGGGTCCACGCGAGGCGGATCGCGCGATCGGCTCCCCTAGCCGTCACGCGTCCGTCGCGAAGGAAGAGCTCGATCGGCCGTAGAGCTTTGGGTGACAATCGAAATCGCTGCCGCAGCGCGGAGCCCGGTACTTCTGCATTGGTCAGCCAGCCATGTTCCGACCATCGTTCGATTGCGGTGGCCCGAGCCTGCGAGACACGCTCGCGCACTGCCGCGCTGGGCTCCTCGATCGAGTTCATCAGTGCGGTGTTCCCAGGTGGATCCATACGAACCCGGATGTCGACGCGGTCCATCAACGGCCCAGACAGCTTCCCGAGGTATCGACGTCGCGCGACAGCCGAACAGACGCAATCGATGTCATGCGCAGGTGCGCACGGGCAGGGATTGGCGGCCATGATCAGCTGAAAACGGGAGGGGTAGGTGGCCACGCCATCTCGCCGAGAGACACGGACCTCACCTTCTTCCAGGGGTTGTCGCAAGGAATCAAGAACCTTTGCCCCCATCTCGGCACATTCGTCGAGGAACAGGACTCCTCGGTGCGCACGAGAAACCGCACCGGGTCGCGCGAAGCCGGTACCTCCGCCCAGCAGCGCCGTCGCAGTTGTCGTGTGATGCGGGGCCACGAACGGCGCTTCGGTGATGAGTGGATGGCCGGCCCGCAAAGTTCCGGCGATGGAGTGGATGGCGGTGACCTCGAGAGATTCTTCGGGACACAGCGCAGGCAGGATGCCGGGCAGCCGTCGCGCGAGCATCGTCTTGCCGATGCCGGGCGGTCCGGTCATCAAGACGTGATGCGCGCCGGCAGCGGCGATCTCGAGGGCATGACGCGCCTCGGACTGTCCGACGACGTCAGCCATGTCGGCGACCTCGGGTGGCGGTGGAACGCTGTCGGAGTCGGAGACGGTGTCCAGCACGTGGTCTCCCGCCAGCCAGCGGACGACCTCCCGCAAGGTATGTGCGCCACCGACGTCGAGGTCGGCAACAAGAGCGGCCTCCGCGACATTCGGAATCGGCACCACGGCATGGGTGAACCCGCAGTCACGGGCCCTCTTCAGGGCCGGGAGCACTCCGCGCACCGGCCGCAGCCCGCCGTCGAGGCCGAGTTCTCCGAGGAACACCGTGTGATGCAACCGGGTGGTGGTCACTTGCTCGGTCGCGGCGAGGATCGCCAATGCCATGCCGAGATCGAACGAGGAGCCCGCCTTGGGGAGATCGGCCGGAGCGAGCGAGACCGTTACCTTCATGTCCGGGAACTTGAGCGTGCTGTTCGAGATCGCCGCGCGGACGCGGTCGCGGGCCTCACGCAGCGACGCATCGACCGTACCGGTGACCGCAAAACCCGGCAGTCCGTGCCCGACGTTCGCCTGGATCTCGATCTCTCGCGCGACAAACGCGTTGAGTCCCACCGAATGCACGCGCCCGAGCCCGGTGCCGAGACCTGGCTCGCTCATGCGAACACGCCTCGATGGTGACGCACCACGGCTCGGTCGACTGCGGTCGGGTCCCTCGAGTCGAGTTGGACCGACAGCACGTCGAACCGGATCTCGCTCCACCAACTGTCGCGATGGTCGGCCAGCCAGTGGCGGATCAGCCGCCTCATCCGGGCGAGCTTGAGAGGGGTGACGGCCGCGGCCGGATCGTCGAAGATCCGGGAGGCCCGCGTCTTCACCTCCACGACGACCAGTGCCGAGCCATCGGCGGCGATCAGGTCCAGCTCGCCGAATCGGTTGCGCCAGTTACGCTCGATCACAGTCCACCCGAGACTCTGCACGTGTTCGGCGGCGAGATCTTCACCGAGACGGCCGATATCCGCGCTGCGTGGACGTCGGGGTTCGGCAGCCCGCTGCGGCCGGGAAGTGTTGTCGCTCATGCCTTAAGCATCGCTGGAACGTACGACGGTTCAGTTCGTCACAAGCGAAATCGTCCGGTTCTGTGGATGGTTCAGAGAATGTGGACAGGTTGCGTTTCTGTTCCCGCCCACAGATCAGAGCTTGAGATCCGTGTCGGTCCCATCGGCTTCGTCTGATTGTTTCGCGCGCGCCTCGGCTGCGGCCGGCGCCTGCGGGGGCGCCCAGTCCCCGATCACCGGCGGCCCGACCAGTGGCAGGCTGCCGACGATCTGTGCCCCGTTCTCCTGGGTGTGGAGGTAGTGCGCCGGTTTGTGACTGCGGTCGTCGGATCCACGCGCGCGCCCTCCGTGGGGTGCACCGCCCATCGGCCCACCTGTGCGCCCCGGGCCGGCGCCCACAGGGGTCGTGGAGTTCGCAGGCGTAGTCGACGGCGACGCTGCGGGCAACGCTCCCGACAGCCTTCGCGACATCGCCGATGCCGCGTTCGCGCCTCCACTCCCGCCCGAGCCTGCGCCCGTACCCCCGCCGCCGACCTTCCCGCCCGAGCCCGCCGTTGCCCCGGCGCCCATGGCGGGCATCATTCCTGACGGGACGGTCGAACTGCCCGAACCGTTCGCGCTCCCGAGGCCGCCTCGGCTGAGGTCATCGGGATCATCGGCACCAGCGCCGCCGCTCGAGGCGTCATCGCCCAGTGACAGGGGTTTGTCGCCAGAGGAATTGGTGTTCGACGACGGTGCACTTGCAGCCGGACCCGCATCGGTCGGCGTCGCTGCGCCGGTCACTGCATTCTTGTTGCCGTACTCCCCGAGGTCAGATGATCCGCCTGCGGTGGTATGGGTGCTGCCGCCACCACTGTTTCCACTGCCATCACCTGAGCCACCGACGGAGCTTACGGTCGACCCGGCGATCAGGGCAGAACCCACTGACGGATTCACGATCGGGTCAGGAGCTTGACCCGCTGCGGAGCTCATCGGCCCGTTGTAGAGACTCGTCATGAGAGATGCCGCGCGCGTCATGATCTCCGCGGCGTCCTCGGGCTTTTCTTCCATCTCCTTCTGCATCTGCTGAAGGAATGGCACCTGCACCTTGGCGGCAGCCATGATTCCCTGCGCCGTCGCCAAGGCACCTACTCCCCCCGAGACGGACTTCGCTCCGGAAGTTATGTCGGTCGCGAGTCGAGATGCTCGTTCGGCGCTTCCCTGTGCGGCGTGACCTTCGAGACCATCCTGACCGAAGTCTTTCAGACGCTCTGTCGCTTTGATAGCGGCGTCGATGGCCTGTTCCAGCGCGAGAGCATCCTCCCCGGCCGAGCCCGGCTCCATTGATGCGATTCGGCTCAACATCTGTTGGATCGCGAGCCGCCAGTCGGTCGATCCACCGCCAGATGCCGCGGCCGAGCCCGCGTTCCTGCCGTCGTCCGCCACGGATCCCCCTCGGTCTGCGCCTTCCACCGGTCGCCACCATCGATGTCCAACGGTTGGTTATCCTACTTGTGACTTCTGTGTCTGCGGGCGCGAGACCTGCGGGTGTGGATCGCCAGGATGGAACCGCTGCGGCGCATGCGACGTCGAACGTTCTGTGGGGAGGACTGTATGAGCGGTGGGGATGGGACGTCGATGGGCGGGGAGGTGGGGGGAATGGTTGGCGCTCCCGCCGACAGTTCGATCCGACTTGCGTCTGATGACACGGCGTGGGCCAAGCGTGCTTCTGCAGCTCGCGCGGCCGCACGAGAGCTGGACGACTGCAGGATGACAATTACCCGCATAATCGGCATGAACTACTTTGGCCGCGATTGCGTTGAAGGCTTGGCGCTCTTTGAAGCTTTGAGGTGCGCCATAGTCGACAGTGGATGGAGCACACAACTCGTTCACCAAGTCAACGAGCTAAACACCTTGGCCGCGAACTGCGATGCTGCCTCTGATGCGATCAGAAACCGGGATGAACAAGAAGGTCGGCTTGAATTCCAAAACTAGTCGCTGGATCCGTTGCAACCCGGTGGTAGCGGTCGCGTGGGTCGCTGGCTTTTCGCTCCTTTCACTGACCGGCTGCAGTAGTGAGGTAGACGGCAGACCGTCCTCGCACCCAGACTCCTCCGCTCCGCCACAAGAAGTAAGGCAGATGGATGACGCCGGAAAAGCGCTGCCATTTCACAATAATTTTCCTGATCGGTGGAATTCGGCAAATAGTGGCACTGAATATGAGCCTTGCAACGCCGACGAAGAAAGCTTGATTCGCGTAGGAATCGATCCTCGAAAAATTGAGGACGCCGCCACTGTAAATGGGCAGACTCTACGTGGATGCAATTGGCACTATTCGCCGCCGGCATCCGAATACCTAAGCGCATATCAGATAGTCGGGAACTCTGAAAGTCTTGCGTGGTACAAAGTGCAAAATCGCGTCGGATCAAATTGGCTTCCCGACATTACGATTAGCGGCCGAACAGTGGGGATTGCCAGCGACAAGTCGGGCGGCTGCATAACTTACGTACAGTCAGGAACAGCAGGCGTGGTCACGGGAGCCGGATACGGTCTCTTGCCGAGTCTGCCGCAGAAAGAGATCTGCGGCCACGCCATCGATCTCACCCGCGCCACCATCGACAAAATCCCTAAATAACCATGCCCTCAAATGAATCCGTAGCAAATCCGCGCCAAATGCGGATTATTGCTACACAATCGCGTTCCACCGGTCGCCACCATCGATGTCCAACGGTTGGTTATCCTACTTGTGACTTCTGTGTCTGCGGGCGCGAGACCTGCGGGTGTGGATCGCCAGGGTGGAACCGCTGCGGCGCATGCGACGTCGAACGTTCTGTGGGGAGGACTGTATGAGCGGTGGGGATGGGACGTCGATGGGCGGGGAGGTGGGGCGAATGATTGGCGCTCCCCCTGTGGTGTCCGATGACGTTGCTTGGACTCGGCGGGCTGACGCAGCGAAGGCAGCAGCGCGAGAACTCGCCGACTGCCGACACAGGCTAATGACGATCGTAGATTCAAACTATTTCGGTCGTGACTGCGTGGAAGGTCTCAATCTTTATAACGCGCTCCGCACATCGATTGTCGAAAGCGGCTGGCGTACACAGCTTGCCGAACATATTTCCGAATTGGAGACTCTCGCCGCTACACGTCTCGCTGCGGCCGAATCAATCCACAATGCAGATTCTCAATTAACCCAAGACTTTGAAAACTAACGGCCCTGTTCCGACGTTGCGCAATGCGGCCATATTCATTTTGATGTTGGCGGCCTCACTTGCCACCGGTTGCTCCGGACAAATCAGCGGCAGCCCAACGCAGCAATCAAGCCCTGCCATCTCCAGCACGCCGACTGGCCCACGGCAGACTGACGACAATGGCGTTTCATTGCCCTTTAACAATCACTTCGCACAGCGATGGAACAGCTCAAATGATGGAACGTCCCATGAACCTTGCACGACAGATCCGAATAGCCTCTCACGCATAGGTATCGATCCCGGCAGCGTAAAGGACGCGGCGACAGTAGACGGACAGTCATTGCGTGGATGCACTTGGAGTTACTCGCCGCCCCGTTCCGAATATCTTGCGATCTCGCAGACGGTCGTCGACTCAGATGGCCTTTCCTGGTACAAGCAGCAAAATCATGTGGGCTCAACCTGGCTACCTGATAGGAATATCGAAGGACGTGATGTCGGTGTGGCAAGTGACAATTCCGGAAGCTGCACAACCTATGTTCAGTCCGGAGGAAGCGGAGTGATCACCCTTGCCGACTACGCTCTGAGCCCAAGCCTCCCCGTGTCAGAGATCTGCGGCTATGCGATCGATATGGTTACAGCCACGATCGACAAAATCCCCAAATAACCACGCCCGCAAATGAATCCGTAGCAATAATCGCGGACGCGGGCGGGCGGGGTAGATCAGGGCTCGTCCGGGAGCCGGAGTTCCGGCTTCTCGAGCTCCTCGATGTTGACGTCCTTGAACGTGATGACCCGGACCTGTTTGACGAAGCGCGCGGGTCGGTACATGTCCCAGACCCAGGCGTCGGACATGCGCAGCTCGAAGTAGATCTCGCCGTCGGTGTTGCGGGGGACCATCTCCACTGCGTTGGCGAGGTAGAAGCGCCGTTCGGTCTCCACCACGTAGGTGAACTGACCGACAATGTCCTTGTACTCGCGGTACAGGGAGAGTTCCATCTCGGTTTCGTACTTCTCGAGATCCTCAGCACTCATTCGACAAGCCTATCGTGGTCGGGTGGGGGCCGGACGTCACCCGCGCGGCGACATTCCGGTAGGACATACGGTGCTGCACCGACGGTCCGTGACGATCGATGCAAGCCATGTGATGGGCCGTGCTGTAGCCCTTGTGAACGGCGAAATCGTAACCGGGGAGGTCGGCGTCCATCGCGACCATGATCCGGTCCCGGGTCACCTTGGCGATGATGCTGGCGGCGGCGATGCAGGCGGCGGCACCATCGCCACCGATCACCGGTAGCGACGGCACTGTCAGCCCTGGCACCACGAATCCGTCCGACAGCACGTATCCGGGGGTGACGTCGAGGCCGGCAACCGCGCGACGCATCCCTTCGATGTTCGCGACGTGGATGCCGATCCGGTCGATCTCATCAGCGTCGATGATCACGGCACTCCAGCTCAACGAGTACTTCGTCACCGCCTTGTACAGGGACTCGCGTACCGCCTCGGTCAGACGCTTGGAGTCGTCGAGGTCGGCGAGCGAGGCGATCTGCGTGGGCTTGAGGACGCACGCGGCGACCACCAGCGGTCCTGCGCACGCTCCCCGACCTGCTTCGTCGACGCCTGCGACCGGACCGAGCCCGTTGCGATGCAGGGCGAACTCGAAGGTGCGCAGGCTTGCGGCCCGACGAATCGGGAATCGCGGCGGCCAACGGCTCACAGTTCACCTCCCCACACCGGCGCTATCCCCGGTGTCATGACTGGGGATTGTGCGAGGACACACCACCGATCCGCGAGAAGGGATAGATGATGAATCGGACCTTGCCTCGGATGTCGCTCTCCGGCACCGTGCCGTGGAACTCGTCCTCCATGTGGAACCGGGAATCCGCCGAATTGGCGCGGTTGTCCCCCATCACCCACACGTTGCCGTCGGGCACCTTGACCGGACCGAAGTCGGGTCCGTAGCAGGAGTTCGGCTGACCGTTGGGGCCCGCTGCCATCTCGTTGCCGGCCGCGACGTCGTCGGCCTGCAACTGCTTGTCGACGTACGGCTCTGTCAACGGCTTGCCGTTGACCTTCACCCCGACGTTCTCGGCGTTCTTGCATTCCACGGTCTGCCCGCCGGTGGCGATCACGCGCTTCACCAGATCGTTCTCGTCCGGCGGCGCGAAACCGAACCATGACAGACCATCCTGCAGTCCGTGCACGACCGGGTTCTCGGAGCGGGGCGAGAGCCACGCACCGTCCCATGACTCGCTGGGAGCCTTGAACACCACCACGTCACCGGGGCTGGGGTCGCCGAAGCGATACGACAGCTTGTCGATGACGATGCGGTCGTTGGTGCAGCCGGCACAACCGTGCAGGGTCTGCTCCATCGATTCGGACGGAATGACGTACTGACGTCCGATGAAGGTCTGCAACAACCACGTCAGCAGCAGCACGCAGCCGATGATGATGACTGCTTCACGAAGTAGCGAGCCACGCTTCTCGGGTTTGTCACTCTTGGTGCGCCATGGGCGCTCGTCGGGGTGGTCGCCGTCACGGTCCCAGCCGTAGTCCCCCGCATCGGAGGACGAGCGATCGGCAGCGTGTTCGGATTCCCCACCCGTGGAGTGTGTGTCAGCCACGTCGTCAGGGTAGACGCGTCAGCGCTTTTCCTTGATCTTGGCTGCCTTGCCGCGCAGATCGCGCAGGTAGTAGAGCTTCGCGCGACGCACGTCACCGCGGGTGACCACGTCGATCTTGGCGATGTTCGGGCTGTGCACCGGGAAGGTGCGCTCCACGCCGACGCCGAAGGACACCTTGCGCACGGTGAAGGTCTCGCGCACGCCACCGCCCTGGCGACGGATCACGACGCCCTTGAACACCTGGACGCGCTCCTTCGAGCCCTCGATGACCTTGACGTGGACGTCGAGGGTGTCGCCGGGTCCGAACTTGGGGATGTCGTCGCGCAGCGACTGCTTGTCGAGAAAGTCGAGGGTGTTCATCGTGGTGGGTCCAATCTGGCGGTTCGCGTGAACAGAGGAACCTGGCGGCCCGCACTCGACCCCCCGACCCGCGGGTGATCATGTGTGAGGTTCGACCGGTTCGTGCTCCGAGTCAAGGTGCGTCCCGGGACCACGTCCCGCAGGTGGGACATCATCGCCAGGCAACCCGACTATTGTGCCAGACAGACCCCGCTGCGGCGAAATCGCCGGTGGTGGTGGCGCCGGGTGCACCACGCGATCGAGCCGATCCTCGGTGGCGACCCGGACGTGCGGCAGAACGTCGGGCCGGCCGGCAACCAGATCCTGGACGAAGATCTTCACCCGCACGAACGGCCGTCGGAGCTTCCGCTCACGCTCGATCGCCCGTTCCAGCTTCCTCGGTCGCGACAGATATCGCCAGCGCGCCCACGGCGAGGTCGGACGTGCCAGCCGGATCACCCCGACGATCAGCAGAGGCCACGCGAACACCCCGATCACGCCCGTCCACACTTTGCCCTTCAACACGACGATCGCAGCCAACACCAGGTTCAGCACCGCGGCGATCAGGTCGACCACGAACGTCCGTCCGATCCGCAGATCGTGGAGAGCATCGAAGTAGAGGTCGAGAGGCCGGAATCCGAGCAGGATCATGCCGGTGGCCGCGAGGGCGATGAAGACCGCATCCACCGACGTCCGACCCTCTTGCGACCAGTAGACGTCGCGCAGGTAGAAGATCAGCGCGAACTCGTCGAGGATGAGCGCGGCCCCGACGCCGAACAGCCCGGCCAGGACGGACATCGCGGCCTGATCACCACTGAGCGCGAACGCGATCAACCCGAGCCCGGACAACAGCGTCAGGACCACCCCGAACACCACGTGGTGGACGTGCGTGTCGCCGGCTGTGACGTTGGAGAACCACCAGCCGACGTCGGCCCTGATCAATCGCACGCTGATGCGGATCACCACGAATCCGACGATCAATCCCAGGAAGAACACCAGCAGGGGCAATCGCCCCCGCTCGATGATGTCGTGTGACATCCAATCGGCGGCCCGATGCGAGAGCCAGTGGTGCACACGCCAAGGTTAATGCCGCAGTTCACCCGGCGTAGCGATTGAGGACGCTCACCACCGCCGGCGTCCCGCGGAACGCGATCGCAGCCTCGTAGGCGGCCTCTCGCAGCCGGTCCCTCGGCTCCCGGGCGATGACGGCCCCAGAACCCGCCCCGACCACGTGGACCAGACAGTTCACGGCGCGCGCCTGGAAGAAGGCTCGATCGCGCGCCTCGTCGTCACCACGACGACCCGCGATGAACGCGCGTTGTTCCAACTGCGCGAGGCGGCTGCCCACCTCCAACCGGTGTCCCGCCGATACGGATCCGCGTTCCCGCAACTCCGTCAGCGCGGTGGCGAGTTCCGCGCTGTCGGCGACGTCGACACCCGACAACACCGTGATCGCCAGAAAGTACATGCACGGGGCGAGATCACTGTCGGGCACGCGGTCCACCAGTTCGGCGACGTCCTCGGGTAGTCGCGTGACCCGGCCGCTCATGGGTGATCACTCCCCGGCTCGTGGGAGAGCGACGGAAGTCCGTCGTGAGATCCGTGCTCGTCCGGCGCGAACAACTCGGCATCGGTTCCGGCGAGTGCGGCAAGGGTCCCCGGTGCCATCGGCGTCGCCGATGCGATCGCCTGCAGGCTGATCCCGGATGCGGTCATGTGGTCGACGACGGCGAGTTCGGCTGCCCGGCCGTTGCCGGCGATGATCTCGCCGGCGCTGAGCGTGATCCCTTCGCGCAGATAGGGATACGGGTCGCTGGTGCCGATCACCACCGCACGGGATCCGTCGGCGGACACGCCGATACCCACGGCCATCCGGACCCAGCCCGCCACCGACGACGGCAGTCCCGACTGCAGCTGGGCGGCCCGCCGTTGCAGCCAGTTAGTGTCGGGACCGCTGAGTTCCGCCGGGTCGGGACTCACCGTCCCGGCGTGTGAGGCGGCCAGCGCGCCGGCTCCCGCGGCCAGTCCACTCATCGCCGAGAACGGCAGCATGCCGCTGGTCGCGGCGGGCTGTGCCTGGTCGTCGTGGTGTCGGTGGCCGGCGCCCCCGGCCGCGTCGGTGTAGTCCTCGCCGGCCGCCGTCAGTGCCATCCGGCCGCCACCGGCGGTGACAACGCGCGCGGAGTCGTCCCCCAGCGTCGCGAGCAGGTCCGATCGCAGTCGCTCCCGGTCGGCGAGCGACGCGATCACGGCCATCTCGTTGTGCGTGGTCGCCGCGGCATCCGCGTAACTGTCCAGCGTCTTCGCAGTCGACTCGAGCCGCCCGATCAGCCGCCCGAATCCCGTGTCCGGAGAGCCGGTCAGCGCGCGCCCGCCCTCGACGACCCCGTCGTGGAAGGCACCGGCACCGATCACATGGTCACGATGCGCCGCAACAACCTCCACGGCCAGGTCGGCCGCGCGCGACGCCAGATCACGGCAGCGGGCGGCCGCCGCTCGCAGTCCGCGGACGTCGGCACTCGGCCACGTGCCGGGAGCCAATTGCTCGGCCAGGGCACGGATCTCGGGCGGCACGCTCATCGGCGTCGGCCCCGTGGTCATCGGTCGCCCGACTTCAACCGCAGACCTGCCTCGTCGTCTGCGCCGCCGATGTCACGCACGCCGCGGGCGATCAGCATCTGATGATCTGCCAATGCTCGCGCCACCCCGGCCGACGCTCCCGCGAGGTCGGTGGTGAGGCCGGCGAATCCAGTGCGAAATGCGCGTGCGGCATCATCGACGCCGATCGCGGCATCGGCCTCGGCGAGCGCGTCGGTCACCTCGACGGCAAGCCACCCGAACCGGGTGTCCACGGCCGCGAGGCGGGCGGTGAGCCGGGTCAACGAGTCGACGTCGACATCGAGTCGCCCGGCGCCCGGCGATGGACGGCCATGCTCGCCGGGAAACGATGTGTCAGTCATTCGTGTCCCCCGCCCGTCGCGGGCTTGCGCCCTCACCCAATCGGATATCTGAATAGTCCGGTGATGGTTGGACGGCCGCGGTGTAGATCTGGTTCCGCTGGTCATGTAACCGCTGATCTGCCTCGGCGACGAGCGCGGTGATCTGCGCCGAGAGCTGGTCGGCCCGGTAACGACGCATGGCGCGGGGATCGATCGTCAGATCGTGCAGCAACCCACGGGCGTCGACGGTGACCGACACCAGGCGATCGGTGCTGACAGCGTGAGCGGTCAGCCCGGCCATCGCCTCTCCGACCCGGGTCAACTCCGACCGCTGACGAGACAGCTCTTCGAGCATCGCCGCCCATCGGTCCGCCATCATCCGACCCCCTCCCGGTCGAGCAATCCTAGCGGCCGCTCACGCGAGATTCGAGCGTCACACCGGACGGCAGGCAACGGGTCGGGCCGACCGCTTGGTCACTCGGCACTCTCGTCATGAGATCCGCGAGGCAGCAGGTCCGGTCTGCGCGCAGCCGTCCGCGCCAGCGACTGCTCGTGCCGCCACGCCGCCACCTTCGCATGGTCGCCGCTGAGCAGCACCGGGGGCACGTCGAGGCCGCGCCACGACACCGGCCGCGTGTAGCTCGGACCCTCGAGCAGCCCGTCGGAGAACGAATCCTCTTGGTGCGACTGGGGATTGCCGAGTACGCCATCGATCAGCCGGACAGTGGCCTCGATCATCGCCATCGTCGCGACCTCGCCCCCGATGAGCACGAAGTCGCCGAGGGAGACCTCCTCGACCCGTACGCGACGCGCCGCGTCGTCGAAGACGCGCTGGTCGATTCCCTCGTATCGCCCACACGCGAACACCAGATGATCTTCCGCGCTCCAGCGCTGTGCGGTCTCCTGGGTGAACGGCACGCCCGCGGGGGTCGGGACGACGAGCAGCGCGTCGTCAGGACACACCTCGTCCAGACACGGTCCCCACACCTCGGGCTTCATGACCATCCCGGGCCCACCACCGTACGGCGAGTCGTCGACGCTGCGATGCACGTCATGGGTCCACGTACGCAGGTCATGCACGTCGACGCTGATGCGGCCCGCGTCGATCGCCTTGCCCAGCAGGGCAAACCGCAACGGGTCGAGATACTCGGGAAAGATCGAGACGACGTCGATGCGCATCGTCACGCCTCGGGGTCGAGCAGACCGTCGGGGGGATCTATCTCGATCAGATCGGAGGTCACGGTCGGCACGATCTCGCGGACGAACGGGATCAGCACCTCGGCGCCCTCCGGGGTCGTGACGGCGAGGATCTCCCCGCCGGGCAGGTGCAGCACGGATGCGACCCTGCCGACCTCCCTGCCGTCGATCGTCGAGACCGGCAGACCCTCGAGTTCGTGATCGTAGAATTCGTCGGGGTCATCACCCGAGTCGACATCGGTGCTGTCGATCAGAAACAGCGTGCCGCGCAGAGCATCTGCCGCCGACCGGTCGGCCACCTCATCCAGGGACAGCAACAGCCGCCCGGCATGCTGCCGGGCGGCTGTCACCGTGAATGTCTTCTCCCCGCCGCCGCGAGGCAGTCGGCCTCGCAGGTCGGTGCCGGGAGCGAATCGCGACTCCGGATCGTCGGTGCGGATATCGACGACGACTTCACCGCGAACACCGTGAGATTTGGCCACACGGCCGACCACGAGATCCATCGCGGAATCGTTCTCGCTCAGCGATCGGTGTCGACGATGTCCACGCGCATACCGCGGCCACCGATGCCGGTGACGAGGGTACGCAGTGCGGTCGCGGTGCGGCCGTTGCGACCGATCACCTTGCCGAGATCCTCGGGGTTGACGTGCACCTCGACAAGCCGGCCACGACGGCCGGTGATCATCTCGACACGGACATCGTCCGGGTTCGCGACGATGCCACGGACGAGGTGCTCGACCGCGTCAGCGACGACTGCGGTCACGCGTCGGCCTTGTCGTCACCGGTGGTCGCGGCGGCGTCGGCGGAGGTCTCGTCGTCGGCCTTCTTGGCAGCCTTCTTCTTCGGGGTGGTGGCCTCGGCGGCCGGTCCGCTGTCGGCGGCGGCCAACGCGGCGTTGAAGAGGTCGAGCTTCGACGGCTTCGGCTCCTTGGTCTTCAGGGTGCCCTCGGCGCCCGGGAGGCCCTTGTACTTCTGCCAGTCACCGGTGACCTTCAGGATGGCCGCGACGGGCTCGGTCGGCTGTGCGCCGACGCCCAGCCAGTACTGCGCGCGGTCCGAATCGACCTCGATCAGGCTCGGCTCTTCCTTCGGGTGGTACTTGCCGATGGTCTCGATCACCCGGCCGTTGCGGCGGGTCCGAGAATCAGCGACGACGATGCGGTACTGCGGGTTGCGAATCTTGCCGAGACGCGTGAGTTTGATCTTGACAGCCATGTTTCTTCCTCGAGTGGTCACTGCGCAATTCAGCGGCCCGTCCGGTGACGGACCCGGTTTTGCGATCTGTTGTGGTGTGACCGTCGGTCGGTGCGTAACCGGGTCCGACGAACCAGCGTGCCATTCTGCCAGACCGGACTGCCGGAGCAAAAACCGCGTCGAATCGACGCTGCGGCGTCGACCTCCACGAGGTCGCGCACGGGGTTCGACATGTGGTTACCCACCCCGCTGAAGGTAACCACATGTCGCGTGCCGACCGCGAAGACCCCGACTCACCGATATCTCCCGTGGCGGCCCTCCCCTGACCTGCCTCGGGGTGAAGTCGGCGATGTCTCCGCGCCCGCGAACCCATGCAACGCGGACGTTACATTACCAGCCAGTAAGTTAGCGGTACCAGTTGGACGAACGTGGAGTACCTCACACGAATGCGTCACAGCCACGGACGCGAGCTGGGGTTTTGTGCTCGATGAGATCAGGAAACGGTTAGCCCGGAGCAAACAATCGATCGCGGTCGGCGCAGGGTCGTCAGGTCTTCACGTGGGTCGTCGTCGAGGACGATGAAGTCGGCACGATCGCCCTCGCCGAGGACGCCTGCACCGAGCCACTCCCGCGGCGCGACGCTGGCGGCCCGCAACGCACCCTCCGCCCCGAAGCCGACCGCGGCCATCGCCACGATCTCGTCGACGATCCGCCCGTGCTCCACGAACCCACCCGCATCGGTGCCGGCGAACATCGTGATCCCCGCCTCACGGGCGGTCGCGAACACGGCCTCCGCATTCTGGTAGAGCTTGCGCATGTTCGCCTGATAGGTCGGGAACCGATCCGCGCCATCGGCGATACCCGGGAAGTTCTCCACCTGGATCAGGGTGGGCACCAACGAGATCGACCGTTCGACCATCTCGTCGACGAGATCCGCCGTCAGTCCGGTGCCGTGTTCGATGCAGTCGACTCCGGCGCCGATGAGGTCGGGCAGCGCATCGGAGCCGAAGACGTGGGCGGTGATCCGCGCTCCCTCCGCGTGCGCGGCGGCCACTGCCGCATCGAGTTGTCGCCGCGTCCACAGCGGCGCGAGATCCCCCACCTCACGGTCGATCCAATCGCCCACGATCTTCACCCAGCCGTCGCCATCGCGCGCCTGCCTGGTCACCTCGTCGGCGAGCTCGTCCGGATTCTCCAGGTCGACGCCGTAATCCCGCAGATAGCGTTTCGGGCGCGCGATGTGCTTGCCCGACCGGATGAAGCGCGGGCAGGCCGGGTCGTCGTCGAGCGGGTGGGTGTCCAGTGGCGACCCCACCTCGCGGATCAGCAATGTGCCTGCGCGCGCATCTGCCTTCGCATACTCGCGCGCCCGGTCGATGGTGACGCCGAGCCCCGGCGCGATCCCGACGTGGTTGTGCGCGTCCACCAGGCCCGGGATGATCCAGCCGCCGTCGAGGACGGTGCGCGCGGATGCCACCGGCTCGCGGGTGATGGTGTCACCGACCACCCAGAGGTCGATCTGTTCGTCACTGAACGGGTCTCGCCCACGGTAGTGCCGCACGTCGTCGGCGGGCGCCGACCCGATTCCCATCGGTCCGGCCACCGCGGCTACTTCTTCTTCTTGGGCTGGAATTGGCTGACGTCGAGGCCTTCGAGCCCCGGTGGCAGCTCGTCGAGGCCCGCAGGCATGTTGGACAGGTCGGGGAAACCGGCAGGCATCCCGGGCATACCGCCCATGCCGGGGAAACCGGCACGCGCGGCCTTCGGTGGCGTGGGCCCGCGGCCCTTGCCCTTCTTGCCCTTGCCCTTCTTACGGTTGGTCTTGCGTCCCCCGCCGCCCATACCCATCCGGCCGGACATCTGCGACATCATCTTGCGGGCGTCGTAGAACCGGTCGACGAGCTGATTGACCTCGCTGACCGCGACACCCGAGCCGTTGGCGATACGCAGCCTGCGCGACGCGTTGATGATCTTCGGGTTGTCTCTCTCCGCAGGCGTCATCCCGCGGATGATCGCCTGCACGCGGTCGAGCTGCTTGTCGTCGACCTGCGACAACGCATCCTTCATCTGGCCTGCGCCGGGCAACATGCCCAGGATGTTGCCGATCGGACCCATCTTGCGGATCATCAGCATCTGCTCGAGGAAGTCCTCGAGGGTCAATTCCCCCTGGGTGATCTTCGCCGCCGCCGCCTCGGCCTGCTGGGTGTCCCAATGCTGTTCGGCCTGTTCGATGAGCGACAGCACGTCGCCCATCCCGAGAATCCGACTGGCCATCCGGTCCGGGTGGAAGACGTCGAAATCGTCGAGCTTCTCGCCAGACGACGCGAACATGATGGGACGTCCGGTGACCTCACGCACCGAGAGCGCCGCACCACCACGGGCATCGCCGTCCAGTTTGGTGAGCACGACGCCGGTGAACCCGACTCCGTCCTGGAAGGCCTCGGCGGTGGACACCGCGTCCTGACCGATCATCGCGTCGACGACGAACAGGACCTCATCCGGTTCGGTGGCATCACGGATGTCCGATGCCTGCTTCATGAGCTCCTGGTCGATACCCAGGCGACCCGCGGTGTCGATCACCACGACGTCGTGGTGCTGGGCGGCCGCCTCGGCCACGCCACTGCGCGCCACCGACACCGGATCGCCCGCTGTGACACCCAGCTGGCCCTCGCCGCCGATGCTGGTCCCGGGATGCGGCGCGAAGACCTTGACCCCGGCACGCTCACCGACGATCTGCAGCTGCGAGACCGCGCCGGGACGCTGCAGGTCGCAGGCCACCAGCAGCGGTGTGTGGCCCTGCTTCTGCAGCCAGTGACCGAGCTTGCCCGCCAGGGTGGTCTTACCGGCACCCTGCAGGCCCGCCAGCATGATCACCGTCGGCGGGTTCTTCGCGAACGTGATCCGACGCGTCTCGCCACCCAGGATCCCGACGAGCTCGTCGTTGACGATCTTGACGACCTGCTGGGCAGGGTTCAACGCACCGGACACCTCGGCGCCCTTGGCGCGCTCCTTGACCTTGGCGATGAAGCCACGGACCACGGGCAGGGAGACGTCGGCCTCGAGCAACGCCAGCCGTATCTCACGGCAGGTGCGGTCGATGTCGGCATCGGACAACCGGCCCTTACCGCGAAGATCCTTCAGGGCATCGGCCAACCGATCGGAAAGCGAATCGAACATGCCTCTAGTCTTCCATGCTCGTGCCCCGGCCCGATCACCTCCGGTGTCGGAATGGTTCACCGGCGCGTGGTCGTGTGGTCGTCGTGTCCGTCCGGCGGGTGCCGCTCAGCTGATCGGCACCCCCGACCGCGCGGTCCCGCCATGATGCTGCGGGCCGTCGCCGTCATCGCCTTCGGCACGCGGTTGCGGCGGCGGACACACCGCGATGACGTCGTCGGCCAGGCGTGTCCTGCCCGACGCGGTGTCGTCGTCGAGACGTAGGCAGAACGTGTCGACGACGGTGCTGCCCAGGGTGGCGACCTTGGCCCAGCGCACCTGTGCGCCGTGCCGTTCGATCACCGCGCTGACACGGCTCAACAGACCGATGCGGTCATCGGTCCGCAACTCCATCAGGACGTCGCCGGGATCGGCGGGTGAGTCGGCAGCATCGAGATCGATCCAGATGACGCGGGGCGGTGCGACCGCGAACAGAGCGGGCACGGCGGTCTTCGGGTGGCCCGCACCATCGACCGCCGGGTCGGTGCTGCCCGCCGAGGCGCCCGTTCCCGCCGACACCCCGGGTGTCGCCGACACCGACCCGATCGTCGGGATCGGCGATTCGGCCTCCCGTGCGTCGAGCCGGGCCAGCACGTCGATCTTGCCGTCGATCGCGGCCATCAGCTGCTGGCGCATCAGCCCGCCCTCGGGCGGGCTGCCGAAGAGCGGGACCACGACGAACGAGTTCACCGCACTGCCCCCGTGACCCTGGACCGTCGCCGAGTGCGATCGAAGACCGTTGAGCGCCAGCACGCCGGCCATCTTGGACAGCAGGCCGGGCTGGTCCGGGGCGACCATCGTCACCCGGAAGGTGTGCGGGCCGTCGGCAGGCGACATGACCACCGCGAACCCGCCGGCCTCCGCCAACGCGATCTGCTCCGGCGACAACGACTCCGGTCTGGCCGGCTCGCCCCCGTCGATCAATCGGAGCGCACGCCGCACGAGGTCGTTGATCAATGAGGCCTTCCACTCGCCCCACACCCCGGGTCCCGTCGCGAGCGAGTCCGCCTCGGCGAGCGTCGCGAGCAGCTCGAGCAGCGTCCTGTTGTGGCCGAGGGTCGTGGCCACCGATTCCGCGGTCGCCGGGTCGTCGAGGTCGCGGCGGGTCGCCACACTCGGCAGGAGGAGATGATGCCGGACCATCTCCGACAGGAGAGTCACATCCTGCGGCCAGAGCCCGAAACGATTGCCCACCTGGATGGCCAGGTCCGCGCCCACGATGCTGTGATCGGCACCCCGTCCCTTTCCGAGATCATGGATCAACGCACCGAGCACCAACAGGTCCGGACGCGACACCCGCGTGGTCATCGACCCGGCATGTGCCGCCGTCTCCACCAGGTGACGGTCGACGGTCCATGTGTGGATGGCATCACGTGGCGGCAGGTCACGAACCGCACCCCACTCCGGCAACAGCCGCCCCCACAGCCCGGTCCGGTCGAGGGCCTCGATGGGGTCGACCATGTGATGGCCCGACCCCAACAGCACGAGAAGATCGCTGAGGGCCTCGGCGGGCCACGGTTCCCTGAGTTCGGGGGCGTAGTCGGCCAGACGGCTGAGGGTCGACGCACTGATCGGCAGACCTGTGCGCGCCGATGCCGACGCCACCCGCAGGATGAGCCCCGGGTCCTTACTGGGAATCGCGTTGCGCGCCAACACGATCTCCCCGTTGTGCTCCACCACGCCCTCATCCAGCGGGCGGCGGATCGGCGATCGGCGCAGTTTCGCGAGACCCCGGCGCGGCAACGCATTACCCGCGGTCCGCAGGCCGACATCGATGGAATAGCTGATGGTGCGGGCCGAATCGCTGATGACCCGTGCCAGGTCGAAACGGTCGCCGATCCGCAGGGCCGCACCGATCTCGTCGGCGTCCTGTGCGCGGACCTGCTCCCGGGGACGACCGGCGATCCGATGCAATTCGGTACGGATGTCCAGCAGTCGGCCGTAGGCGACCTGTGGGCCTGCACCCGGCGAGTCCGGCCGCAGGCTCGCCATCCCGTCGGTGAGTTGCGCGATGGCCAGCGCACCGAGCAGCTGGACGTCACGCAGACCGCCGCGACCGTTCTTCAGGTCCGGCTCGGCGCGATGCGCGATGTCACCGGCGCGACGCCAGCGATCCTGCGCATGCGCGACGACTGCGGGGAACCGATCACGGATGTCGGTGCGCCACTGCTGGCGGATACCGCCGATCAGCAAGGTGGACAGATCCTCGTCACCGACGATGTGCCGCGCCTCGAGCAATCCGAGTGCGGCACTGACGTCCTCGGTGGCGACCTGGAGTGCCTGCGGGACCGTGCGCACGCTGTGATCGAGCGGAATGTTGGCGTCCCACAACGGGTACCACAGGCCGTCGGCCACCTCGGCGACCTCGTCCGGTGGCATGTCGTCGTGCAACAGGATGAGATCGAGATCGGAGAACGGCAACAGTTCGCCGCGTCCGAGGCCGCCGACCGCGATGATCGAGTACCCACTGTCGGGTCGTATCCCGAGTTCGACGCCCTTGGACGTCAGCCAGAATTCGTGAAGGTCGACGAGCACCTGCCGAAGGCCCGGGGCGTCGAGCTTCCCGCTCTTGCCCGACTCCAGGAGCTGGCGGCGGGTGGCAGCGAGATCGGTTGCGGCCACGGGTGTCTCGGGAATCGGACGTGCAGGACGCGGCCCCGCGCCTGAATCATCAGACGCGGGGCCGTGAGATGGGTTGAGAAAGGGCATCGGCCCGGCTTACAGCGCGTCGGCGCCGCGCTCACCGGTGCGGACGCGAACGACCGACTCCACCGGCGACACCCACACCTTTCCGTCACCGATCTTGCCGGTGCGTGCCGCCTCCACGATGACGTCCACGACCTTGTCCACCGCCGCGTCGTCGACGACGACCTCGACGCGGACCTTGGGTACGAAGTCCACCGAGTACTCGGCGCCTCGGTACACCTCGGTGTGGCCCTTCTGCCGTCCGTAGCCCTGGACCTCACTGACGGTCATACCCAGGATTCCGGCCTGCTCCAAACCTGCTTTGACGTCCTCAAGCGTGAACGGTTTCACGATTGCGGTGATCAGCTTCATGAGTTATCCCTCTCCACAAGAATCAGCGTAGTAGCGAAAGTGCAGGGATTCATGCGAGTTCATATGCCGTCTCCGCATGTTCCGCCTCGTCGATGCCGTTGTGCTCGTCTTCCTGGCTGACCTTCCAGCCCAGCGGCTTGAGGACCAGCGCGATGATCGCGGTGAGGACACCGGTGAACACCAGGGCGAAGAGTGCGATGACGATCTGCACGACGAGCTGCTTGTAGTCGTGTCCGTAGAACAGACCGGTCTCCTCGGCCAGCAGACCGATGCCGATCGTGCCCCAGAGACCCGAGACGAGGTGCACACCGACGACGTCGAGCGAGTCGTCGTAGCCGAACTTGTTCTTCAGGCTGATGGCGAGCGCGGACAGGATTCCGGCGACGACACCCAGGATCATCGATCCGACCGGGGTCAGCGCCCCACAGGCCGGCGTGATAGCGACCAGACCTGCGACGATTCCCGATGCCGCACCGACCGAGGTGGGGTGCCGATCGCGAATCCACTCCACGGCCAGCCAGCCGATCATCGCGGCGGCGGTTGCCGCAGTCGTGTTGATCCACACCTTGCCTGCGACCATGTCGGCGGCGAGTTCCGATCCGGCGTTGAATCCGAACCATCCGAACCACAGGAGGGCCGCACCGAGCATCACGAACGGGATGTTGTGCGGCCGGTACGCGGTCTTGCCGAATCCGGCACGGGAACCGATGATCACGGCGAGCACGAGGCCTGCCATACCGGCGTTGATGTGGACCACGGTGCCGCCGGCGAAGTCGATCGGCGCCACAGTCGCTGCGCCGTCGGTGGTGCCGAACATCCATGAGGCGAAGCCGTTCTCGGCGCCGGACATGATGCCGCCACCCCAGACCATGTGCGACAGCGGGAAGTACACGATCGTCGCCCAGACGACCGAGAACACCAGCCACGTCGAGAACTTCACACGCTCGGCGAGCGAGCCCGAGATGAGTGCGACCGTGATGACCGCGAAGGTCAGCTGGAATGCGAGGAACACCGTCGACGGGATCGTGAGCCCGCCGGTGACGACCTGCTCGACCGCCTCGCCACCCTTGGTCACCTCTTTGGTCTCCATCAACTGATTGGACCCGAAGAGCGCGAACGGGTTCGAGAAGACGCCCCAGATGTCGTCGTCGCCTGTGATGCCATTACCGAAAGCCATCGAGAAGCCCCACAGCACGTACACGACACTGACGGTCGCGATCGAGCCGAAGGACATCATCATCATGTTCAGAACCGACTTGCCCCGCGACAGCCCCCCGTAAAAGAAGGCCAATGCCGGCGTCATCAACAGAACCATCGACGCACTGGCGAGCATCCACGCTGTATTGCCGGCATCTGGAACTGCGAAAGCGTCGTCTGGCAGTGCCAAAACCACTGTAGAAACCTCCTCAGAGTGCGCCGACGGCTCGGCGCCTGCAAAGAGACTGTCGGCAGTCGGTTTCATCCGTGGTGCTCAGACGTTTCGAGAATGTGAACCACTCGCCGGTTTATATTTCCTGCGGGTAACAGCGCAGGTCGTGCCTCAGCGGGTTCTCAGGCCCTTCGAAGAATCGCCGACCGCGAATTCACGTTCTCTGAAGCTCGATTTCAGAGCGGTGAATCTTCTACAGCAGCGCGTCGACAAATGCCTCCGGCTCGAACGGCGCCAGGTCGTCGGCGCCCTCGCCGAGGCCGACGAGCTTCACCGGTACGCCGAGCTCTTCCTGCACGTGGAACACGATGCCGCCCTTGGCGGTGCCGTCCAGCTTGGTCAGGACCACGCCCGTGATGTCGACGACTTCGGCGAACACCCGCGCCTGGGTGAGCCCGTTCTGGCCCACCGTGGCGTCGAGCACGAGCAGAACCTCGTCGACCGGCGCCTTCTTCTCGACGACCCGCTTGACCTTGCCCAACTCGTCCATCAGACCGGTCTTGGTGTGCAGCCTCCCCGCGGTGTCGATCATCACCACGTCGGCACCGTGATCGATGCCCTTGACGACGGCGTCGAAGGCCACAGATGCCGGATCCGCCTGTTCCTTGCCCCGGACCACCTCCGCGCCGACTCGTTCGCCCCAGGTCTGCAGCTGGTCGGCAGCAGCCGCGCGGAAGGTGTCCGCGGCACCCAACAGCACGCGTCGGCCGTCGGCCACCAGCACCCGCGCCAGTTTTCCGGTGGTCGTCGTCTTCCCGGTCCCGTTGACCCCGACCACCAGGACCACGGCGGGCTGTCCGGCATGCGGCAGGGCACGGACCGAGCGGTCGAACCCGGGACGCAACTGCTCGACGAGCACCCGCTTGAGCAGCGCGCGTGCGTCGTCGGCGGTACGCACGCTCGACGTGGCGAGTTCGGTCCGCAGACGCTCGACGACCGCCATCGTGGACGCCGTGCCGAGATCGGCCATCAAGAGCGTGTCCTCGATGTCCTCCCAGCTCTCCTCGTCCAGATCGCCGGCCCCGAGCAGGCCGAGCATGCTCTTACCGATCGCGCCCTGGGATCGGGACAGCCGCCCGCGCAGACGGCCGAGCCGGCCCGCCGTCGGGGCGATCTCGTCGAGTTCGGGTGCGGCGGTCGGGGCCGCCTCGGGTGCTGCGGGTTCGACTGCTGTGGGTTCGGCTGCTGCCGGTTCAGCGACCGGCACCTCGGATGTCGCCGGCGCCTCAGGTGCCTCCGGCGCCGCGGGCTCGGGCGCGGGTTCCGGTTCTGCGGGTTCGACCGCGGGCGCCTCGGGCGCTGAGCTCGGGGCCGCGGCGACGTCGTCGGGTGCCGATGTCTCGGTGGTGTCGTCTGGCAGGGTCTGCGTGCCGGTGTCCGCATCCGCGTCGGGCAGCGCGACGTCCCGAATACCGCGCTGCGCGGAGTCGCGGGGTACCGACGCGTCATCACCGACACCGGGCTGGCCGTCGACCTCGGTGCGTTCGGTACCGGGACGCACCACCGGCTCCGGGGGTTCGGCGAGACCGACCCCGCCGCCGCCCTGGCTGAAGTTGAATCCCGAGCCCGCTTGATAACCGCCCGACTTGTCGACCTGCCTGGTAGTACCGTCGACGGGCCGCTGTGTCCCCGAATCGTCGGACAGCGAGATCCGCCGTCGCCGCGACAACATCACGCCGAGAACGACCAGCGCGATGAGCACGATGACGGCGACAACGATGCCGATGATGACTGCGGTGTTCACTCCGGTAGACCCCTGTCGTTGTGGTTGATACGAGCGAGCTACCCGATCAGGGTCGCACGTGAGGCTGAACGGCCGTCAGGTCGCGTCGGTGTTGGTGACCGGCAGGTCCACCCCACGCAGGCGCTGCGAGATCACCGTGGTGATGCCGTCCCCGCGCATACTCACGCCGTACAGCGCGTCGGCGACCTGCATCGTCGGCTTCTGGTGCGTGATCACGATCAGCTGGGATCGCTCACGCAACTGCTCGAACAGCGAGATCAGGCGTCGCAGGTTGGTGTCGTCGAGTGCCGCCTCCACCTCGTCCATCACATAGAACGGGGAGGGCCGTGCCCGGAAGATCGCCACCAGCATGGCCACCGCGGTGAGCGACTTCTCACCACCGGAGAGCAGCGAGAGCCGCTTGACCTTCTTTCCCGGTGGGCGGGCCTCGACCTCGATTCCGGTGGTGAGCATGTCGCCGGGCTCGGTGAGCACGAGACGTCCTTCGCCACCCGGGAACAACGTGGTGAACACCTGGGCGAACTCCCGCTCGACGTCGGCGTACGCCTCGGTGAACACCTGCAGGATGCGGGCGTCGACCTCCTCGACCACCGACAACAGGTCCCGACGGGCCGCCTTGACATCCTCGAGCTGAGCCGAGAGGAAGTTGTAGCGCTCCTCGAGCGCGGCGAACTCCTCCAGTGCGAGTGGGTTGACCTTGCCCAGGGTGTTGAGGTCCTTCTGTGCCTTCTTGGCCCGTGTCTCCTGCGTCGCGCGATCGAACGGCAACGGCGCGGGCGCCACCACCGACTCGCCACGGGCCTTCGCCTGCTCGTACTCGTGCATCTCGAGCGCCGAGGGCGGCATCGGTACGTCGGGACCGTACTCGGCCACGAGGTCATCCGGCGCGATCGCGAACGAATCCAGGATCTGTTCCTCGAGTTGCTCGATCCGGAGGGCGGCCTGTGCCCTGGCCAGCTCGTCGCGGTGCACGGTGTCGCGCAGCGTGTTGAGTCTGGTGGTCAGCTCGGCGACCTTGTTCTTGAGTTCGTCGACGGCCGCGGTCCGCTCCACGCGCACCTGTTCGAGCTCGTCACGGCCTGCCTGGGCGTTCTGCACAGCCACCGAAAGTCGCTGGGAGACTTCGGCTCCCGCCTCCACGACGGCAGACGCGACGGCAGCGGCGCGTCGGCGTGCCAGGTCCTGACGCTCAGCACGCAGCCGCGCCTCGCGTTCGCGCTGCGCGGCCCGACGCAAGGAATCCGCACGTCCCCGCACCGAGGCGAGTCGTTCTTCGGCCGTTCGCAACTGCAGTCGCGCCTCCATCTCCGCCGACCGCGCCGCGGCCACCGCCTCCGCCGCGGCGGTACGGGGCGTGTCGTCGCCTGTGTGAGCCGGGGTGTCGTCGGATTCGTCACGCGCATAACGCAAACGCTCTTCGAGCTCATGCAGGGTGGTCAGTGCCTCGGCGCGACCTTCCTCGGCCTTGCCGCGCTGGCGGGTCAGACGTTCGCTCTCCGATCGTGCCGCACGGATCTCGTGGCCGAGGCGCGCCATCTGCTCGTAGGTGCCGCCGACGTTGGCGTCGGATTCGTGCAACGCGGCCAACGCTTCTTCGGCGGATTCACGCCGGCCCACCTGCGCGGACATCGCGCCGTCGAGGGCGGCCTCGATCTCCTCGAGCCGACGTCGGGCCGCGGCCAGTTCGGAGGTCGCCGCATCGATGGCCGACTGGACCTCGAGCGTCGACGGCCGGTGCGACGAGCCCCCCTCGATGGACCCCGGACCGATCCGGTCACCGTCGAGGGTGACTGTCCGGACGCGGTGTCGCTGCGCGATGTCGAGACCTTGCTCGGCGGTGTCCACCAGGACCGTGTCGGCCAGCACATGCTCGACGGCACCGCGGACCGACGGCCGGCAGGTCACCACCGAGGATGCCCAGCGGGCACCGTCGGGCAGGTCGATGTCGGTCCGGGCCGCGGCATCGGGCAGGCCGCCGAGGATCAGCGCGGCGCGACCGCCGTCGCCGGCTTTCAACGCGGCGAGGGCCCGGACCGCGGCGATGGCGTCCACGGTGGCGATCGCGTCGACCGCAGGCCCGAGGGCACCGGCGATGGCCGTCTCGTAACCTGCGTCGACGGTGAGCAGTTCCGACATCGGCGCGACGAGTCCGTCGGGGGCGTTGTCGAGCAGCCATGCGCCGCCGTCGTTGCGTTCGAGTCCGACCTCGAGTGCCTCGATCCGCGCGGACAGCGACGCGATCCGCTGCTCGGTCTCACGTTGCCCGGCCTGCAGCGACGCCACCCGCTCGTTCGCCTGGTTCAGCGCCGCGACCGAGCGTTCGTGATGCTCGTCGAGTCCGTGTTCGGCGGCCTCGTACTCCCCCAGCGTCTCGGCCATCGAGTCCTGCTGGGCCTGGGCCGCTTCGGCTCGCTCGTTCGCCGCGGCGATCGCGCTGGTGAGGCGGGCCGTCTCGGCGTCGACCGACTCCGACTTGGTCCGCAGGTTGGCGACCTGCCCTTCGAGGCGGGCGAGGCCCTCTCTGCGGTCGGCGATGGCTCGAACCGCCGCCATGTGGGCCTGTTCGGCCTCGGCGGCCACCTGCTCGGATCGGGACAGCTCTGCCTTCACGGCGTCCAGATACTCGGCCGCCGCGCCCACCGCGCCGTCGAGTTCTGCCTCGGTGATCGCCGCTTCCTCGGCCTCGCGTTCGAGTTCGTCGGGATCGGGGCCACCCGGCGCGCTGGACGGCTCACTCAGGTAGCGGCTGCGCTCGGCCGCCACCCGGCACGTCGCGTCCACCCGCTCGGCCAGTGCAGACAACCGGAACCAGGCCTGGGCGGCGGCGGTGGCGGCAGGCGCGACCTCCGCGAGGTGGCGTTCGTGTTCGGCGAGTTCGGCGGTGACATGGTCGAGCGCGGCGGTCACCTCGTCCTGTTGTTGCCGGACCTCGTCCTCGACCGCCGTGTGCTCGGCCATCTCGGAGCGGCGGGTCACCAGATCGTCTGCGGCCAGCCGCAGACGCGCGTCGCGCAGGTCGGCCTGGACCGTCTGCGCCCGGCGCGCCACTTCGGCCTGCCGTCCCAGTGGCTTGAGCTGACGTCGGAGCTCTGCGGTCAGGTCGGTCAGGCGGGCCAGGTTGGCCTGCATCCCGTCGAGCTTGCGGACCGCCTTCTCTTTCCGCTTGCGGTGTTTGAGGACGCCGGCTGCCTCCTCGATGAACGCTCGCCGATCCTCGGGTCGCGACTCGAGGATGGCCGCGAGCCTGCCCTGTCCGACGATGACGTGCATCTCCCGGCCGATACCCGAGTCGCTCAGCAACTCCTGCACGTCCATCAGCCGGCAGGAGTTCCCGTTGATCTCGTACTCGCCGGCCCCGTCGCGGAACATCCGCCGCGTGATGGAGACCTCGGAGTACTCGATGGGCAGTGCGCCGTCGGAGTTGTCGATGGTCAGGGTCACCTCCGCGCGACCGAGAGGCGGCCGTCCGGAGGTACCCGCAAAGATGACGTCTTCCATCTTGCCGCCGCGCAGCGCCTTGGCACCCTGCTCGCCCATCACCCAGGTCAGCGCATCGACGACGTTGGACTTGCCCGACCCGTTCGGCCCCACCACACAGGTGATACCCGGCTCGAAGCGCAGCGTCGTCGACGACGCAAACGACTTGAAGCCCTTCAGGGTGAGGCTTTTGAGGTGCACGACGGTACAGAATACTCACCATCGTGGCCTGATCACCGTCACCACGCGGTGGCGAGCACGTCCCTCCCGCGCCTCATGCGGCCGCCGCAGGCGAGGGTCACCGCTCGACGAAGCCGCTCAGATCGCCGCGTGCGGCGTCGAACCGCTCGACGACGAGGTCGACCGAACCCGCGGTCTCGCCCGACCTCAGCGCAGCCAGCAGCGCGTCGGCCGCATCCCGGGGCCCTTCCGCGACCACCAGCACGCGGCCGTCGGCCAGGTTGGCGGCGTAGCCGACGAGTCCCATCTCGAGTGCCCGGGAGCGCGTCCACCATCGGAACCCGACGCCCTGGACATGCCCGTGCACATACGCGGTGAGCCGGACGTCCCCGTTGTCGGGCATGGCTCAGTCGGTCTCGATCGCGAGGTTGACCGTGGCACCGGCCTTGATGGTGCGCCCGACCGTGCAGACCGCGTCGATCGCACGCTCGACCACCACGAGCAGCCGCTCGGCGGCCGCGTCGTCGAGTTCGGACAGGTCGACCTCGAGGACTTCGTCGAGGACCGGGTATCGCTCGTTCTCACGGTCGGCCGCGCCACTGACCCGGACGGTGGCGTCGTAGTCGTCACCGAGACGCCGGGACAGCGGCCGGTCCGACGACATGCCGGTGCAGGCGGCCAGCGCGATCTTGAGCAGTTCCCCAGGGGTGAACACGCCCTCGACGTCGTCGGAACCGATCAGAACCTCCGCGCCCCGAGAACTCCGACCGGTGTAGCGGCGGGTACCGGTACGTTCGACCCACAGATCGGTGTGGGGATGATGTGCCGCCTGGCCGTCGGCTGCGGCCTGGGTGGTCTGCTGATCGGTCGTCATGGTCGCTGATTCGATCCTTTTCCTCGTGTACGGCCGGTGATCGGCTCGGTTGCGATCTCGGCTGAACTGACAACACGAACGGACCCGGATTGCTTCCGGCTCGATTCGCGGCGCTGACACTTCGGGCAGTAGTACGAGCTGCGGTTCATGAACTGCTCGCGGCGCATGATCGCACCACAACGCCGGCACGGCAGTCCTTCGCGCCCGTATGCATTGAGTGATCGTTCGAAGTAGCCCGACTGCCCGTTGACGTTCACATACAACGCATCGAACGACGTCCCGCCGGCCACGAGGGCCTCACCCATCACATCGGTCACGGAGCCGACCAGATCGGCGATCTTGGCCCGGCTCAATCGATCTGCCATCCTGCTGCCGTGAATCCGACTGCGCCACAACGCCTCGTCGGCGTAGATGTTGCCGACCCCGGAGATCACTGTCTGATCCAGGAGCACACGTTTGATCTCCGAGTGGCGGGCTCTGATGGCGAGTACGACAGCGGCCGGATCGAACGCAGGGTCGAAAGGATCGGGCGCGATGTGTGCGATCGACTCGGGCAGCGAGCCCCCATCGGCGACCGGCGGCCCCAGGTATTCGTCGACATGCCAACCGCCGAAGGTCCGCTGGTCAACGAATCGCAGCTCGTTGCCGTCGTCGAGAGTGGCACGGATCCGCAGATGCACGTGGTCCGGGGCCCCGGCCTCGGTGATCAACATCTGACCGCTCATGCCCAGGTGGACGACGACCGGAAATCCATCGGTGTCGTCACCGAGGTCGAGCCAGAGATACTTGCCGCGCCGGTGGGCACCGGTGACGGTCTTCCCTGTCAGGCGTCCGGCGAGGTCCGCGCCACCCCCGAGGTGACGCCGCACCGATCGGGGATGCAGGACCTCGACGGCGACGATCTGCCGTCCGGCGACATGGTCGGTGAGGCCACGCCGAACCGTCTCGACCTCGGGTAGCTCAGGCACTGGGCTCCGCCGATCAGTTCGCGGCCGCGGCGCGGTCGGTCAGCACCTGCCAGGCCAGGGCTGCTGCCTTCTGCTCGGCCTCTTTCTTCGTCCGTCCGCTGCCCTCGCCGAGTCCTTCCCCGGCGATCATCGCGGTCGCGGTGAATTCCTTGTTGTGGTCGGGACCGGTGGACGAGATCTGGTAGTGCGGCGGACCGAATCCGTGTTCGGCGGAGAGTTCCTGCAACGAGGTCTTCCAATCGAGTCCGGCCCCGAGATGTCCTGCGTGCCCGATGATCTCGTCGAACAGTCCCAGAATGATGGTCTGGCATTCGGCCAGTCCGTGCTCCAGGTACAGCGCACCGAGCAACGACTCCAGGCCGTCGGCGAGGATGCTGTCCTTGTCGCGGCCACCGGTCATCTCCTCACCCCGACCGAGGTAGAGATGACGCCCGAGACCACCCGGGCCGAGACCGCGGGCCACGTCCGCGAGCGCATGCATGTTGACCACGCTCGCCCGGATCTTGGCCAGCTCACCCTCGGATTTGTCCGGATATCGAAGATAGAGACGCTCGGTGATCACCACACCGAGCACCGAGTCGCCCAGGAACTCCAGGCGCTCGTTGGTGGGCAGGCCCCCGTTCTCGTATGCATAGGAACGGTGGGTCAATGCCAGGGTGAGCATCGGCGGAGACAACTCTCCGCGGACGGCGGTCAGCAGATCCCCGAACCCGCCGTCGGTGGTCTCGGTCCGCGTCGACTCGTCGGTCGCGCCTTGTCCTTCGGCCACGACGGTTCAGTCACCGCCCTGATCGTCCGGACGTCCCGATGCGTTCGGGGACGCCTCCTCGGTGGACCCGAATTTGTCCCGCAGCGCTGCCCATCGCGGGTCGATGACGTCGTGCGCGTGCCCGGGTTCGGCGACCGCGAGCCGGACACCGCACTCTGGACACAGCCCTTCGCAGTCCTGCGAGCACAGCGGCGACATCGGGAGCTCGAGCGCGACGGCATCGATGATCGATTGCTCCAGATCGACGCGGTCGTCGGAGATGCGGTGGATGTCCTCGGCATCGGTGGTCTGTTCCGTCTCACTGTCCGGATAGGCGAACAGTTCGGTGAGGAACACGGTGACGGTGCCGTCGACCGGCTCCAGACAGCGCGAGCACTGCCCCTTGGTCTCACCGCTCACGGTCCCGGTCACCAGCACGCCTTCGCTGACCGATTCCAATCGCAGATCGAGGTCCACCTCCGAATCCTCGGGGATCGCGATCATGTCGACGCCGAGACGCTCGGGGGCGATGGCGGTGCGGTGTACCTCCGACATCGTTCCCGGCCGGCGGCCGAGGGACCGGATGTCGAGTACGAAGGGATCACGGACGGCTGCTGCCGAGTCGGGCGTCCGCTTCTCGGGGCCGCCGCGCGGATCGGCAGGTGACACCGACTCGCCCGCGGCGCTTCCGCGGCTCATTGCATGTTCAGACACAGTTGCACGATACGCCCGACCTGCGGGGTGTTCGAACGACATCCGCTCGAATCACCCGTGGCAGGCCCGACGCCTCACACGGCCAGGCGGGAACCCGGCTCGTCGGCGACATCCCGGCTCGACGACGCACCGCCGCGCGGTGCCGGCGGCTCGTCCACGCTGCGCGGGTACTCGACGTAGTCATGCATGCCTGCACCCGTGCGCAGCTGATGGCGGCCACGGTTCACCGACCGCAGCGTGCCCGTGAGGATCTCCTCGAACTGCGCCAGCTTCTCGTCGACGTAGATGTCGCAGTCGCCCCGCAGCCGGTCGGCCTCGGCGTGTGCGGCATCGATGATGCGTTCGGCCTCGGATTTGGACGCGGCGACCACCTCGGCCTCCGAGACCAGTCGCTGCTGTTCGGCGATGCCGTCGGCGACCGACTTGTCGTAGGAGTTGTTGGCCGAGTCGATGGTCCGCTGCGCCTCGGCCCGCGCACGTCCGGTGACGGCGTCGAACTCCCGCGCCGCACTGGTCGACAGGCGATGAGCCTCCGCGGTGGCCTCGTCCACCAGCTGGTTACCGTGTGCGCCGGCCTCGTCCACCATGCGATCGGCCTGGGCCTTGGCCTCGGAGAGGATGCGGTCGGCCTCTGCGCGAGCGTGGCCCATCACCGCATCGGATTCCGAGTCGGCCTTGCTGATCACGTTCTCCGCGTGCTCCCGGGCATTGCCGACGAGCGAATCCCGCTGATCGAGCACGTCCTGGGCGTCGTCGAGCTCACCTGGGATGGAGTCCTTGATGTCGTCGAGGAGTTCGAGGACATCGCCTCGTGGAACGACGCAGCCCGCAGTCATCGGGACGCTTCGCGCTTCCTCGACAATCGCGACGAGTTCGTCGAGCGCTTCAAAAACCCGGTACACAGCTACCCCAATCCGGCGTATGCCTTCGGTCTGCGAATGAAACAACTGTGACTATTGTGCCGAATGGTGTGTCTGTGATTAGTGAGGCGTGAGGGGTGTGTCGCGCAGCGGTGAGCCTAGATGCGGCGCTCACCCGCCAGTCGCGCTTGCAGACGCTCGTGAATCCTCGGCGACAGGAAGGGCGCAACGTCCCCGCCGAGCTTGGCGACCTCTTTGACCAAGGAGCTCGACACGTGGGCGAAGCGCGGATCTGTCAGCAGGAACATCGTCTCCACATCGGTGAGGTCGCGATTCATCTGCGCCATCGGCACCTCGTAGTCGAAGTCGGTGCCCGAGCGCAGACCCTTCACGATCGTGTCGATCCCCTCGTTGCGCGTGTAGTCGACGAGCAGTCCGGTCCACCGGTCCACCCGGACGTTCGGCAGATCCGCACAGTCCTCGCGGATGAGGGCGATGCGTTCGTCCACCCCGAACATGCCCTGCTTGTTCGGGTTCACCACCACGGTGACCACCAGGGAGTCGAATCGGGCGGCCGCCCGCTCCACGATGTAGCGGTGGCCGACGGTGAACGGGTCGAAGGATCCGGGAAAGACAGCTGAGGTCATATCCGGAAATCTACGCGAGCGGTCCCCGCCGTCCGGGTCATGACCCGGCGGTCAGCTCGGCCGCCAGCCGAGCCACGAGATCGGCGGCCGGACCGGCGGTCACCGACCGCCAGCTCGTCCCCGCCCACAGATTGATGTCGTCGGCCTCGCCGGCGGCGGTCGCCGCAGACCGGATCGGTTTCGTCACGTGATGCACGTGCGGATACCGAGCCGGTGCCCCGGGATGGCGCTCGGCGAATCCGTTCCGCAGCGACCGTGCCGAGCGCCCCGAGAAGGACCGCGTGACGACCGTGTCGGCGAAGATCCCGTTCAGCAACGCCCGACGGTACGGTGCAGACGTCCCGGCCTCGTCACAGCACAGGAATGCCGTTCCCAGCTGCGCACCGACTGCGCCGAGAGCCAGCAGTGATCTGATCGTGGCGCCATCGGCGACACCACCCGCCGCGATCACCGGCACATCGACCTCCCCGACGACGGTGCGCACGAGGTCGGCGGTCGTGGTGCGCGGTCCGCCGTCGGGTTCGGACGGATCGTCGAACCACAAACCGCGGTGACCGCCCGCCTCGATGCCTTGTACCACCACCGCATCGGCACCCGATGCCACCGCGGTGACGGCCTCCGGCACCGAGGTCACGGTCACCGCGACCGGAACGCCGAGTTCGCGGTGGACCCGTGAGACGACCGCGGCACCCGGGTCACCGAAGGTGAAGCTGATGATCGCAGGCCGGTGCCGGGCCAGGACGTCGAGCTTCTCGGCCACCCGCTCGTCTGTGAACCGCGGCTCACCGGGCGCGACGCCGTAGCGCGCCGCTTCGCTCCCGAGATCCTCGACGTAGGCCTGGACTGCACCGTCCCTGTCGTCATCCGGCTCGGGCCCGGACAGGAAGAGATTCACGCCGTAGGGCCGGTCCGACCGCCCTTCGACGTCGGTGACCAGGTCTTCCAGCGCTTCGGGGGCCAGGTAACCCGCGGGGAGCCAGCCGAGTCCGCCCGCTGCGCCCACCGCGGCGATCAGCGCGGGCGTCGAGGGGCCGCCGGCCATCGGCGCGCACATGATCGGCAACGGGACCTGCAGCGAACCGATCCGGATCGGTTCGACGCCGTCGACGGCTTCATTCATGGTCGGCCACCTCCACGCGGGTATCTCCGTAGGTCTTCTCGACGAGCACGCTCATCCCGTCCGGCCACTCGGTCACCGGCGCTCGCGCACTCCGTTCCACCACCACGACGCCACCGTCGGCCAGCCACCCGGCCCCGAGGGCCGCGAGATCGGCTGTCATCTCGTCGTTCGCCTGGTCGTACGGCGGATCGAGGAAGATCAGGTCGAATCGGCCGGTTGGGGCCGTCGCCAAGAACGTCGCCACGGGCCGGGTGACCACCACACCTGATCCGGTCTTGCCGCAGGTGGCGAGGTTACCCCTGATCACCGAGGTGGCGCGTCGGCGAGAATCCACGAAAGTCGCGTGCTCCGCGCCGCGGGAGAGCGCCTCGATCGCGAGCGCACCCGACCCCGCGTACAGGTCCAGCACGCGGGTACCTGCGAGGTCGAACCGGGCGGAGATCATGTTGAACACGGCTTCCCGGACCCGATCGGACGTGGGACGCGTACCGTCGTCAGGAACGGACAATCGGCGCCCGCGGGAGTCACCGGCGATGATTCTGGTCATTGCCCTCATTCTGCGCCCCGGACCCCTGTCGATGACGTCCGCCCCGTCCCCACGCATAGGCACCGGGTGACATGGATGTGACCCACTTCACAAACCGGTGCTGAACAGGCGGAAGGTAGGGCATTCCGGGACCGATTTCCGCTGCTAGATGACTTCGCGGACACACATTGTTAACGTCAAAAAGGTCATGAGCCCGTCCCAAACTAGAACGGCCCCAACAACTGCCCTTGCTGTCGATTATCGACAGCCCACCGCCGACGACGGCATGCGACTGTGGGAAATCGCCTCGGACTCAAAGGTTCTCGACGTCAACTCGAGTTACGCCTACGTCCTGTGGTGCCATGATTTCGCCACCACATCCATCGTCGCAGAAGTCGACGGACATCCGGTCGGTTTCGTCACCGGATATCGCCGTCAGACCGACCCGTCGACCATCATGGTCTGGCAGGTCGCGGTGGACGACAATTACCGTGGTCACGGCATCGCCGGCACCATGCTGCACCGTCTTCTCGACCGCACCCAGCGGTCCGGCGTGGTGGCGATGCACACCACGATCAGCCCGGACAATGCCGCCTCGCAACGGTTGTTCGAGTCCGTCGCCGATGCGCGTGGACTGCGATTCGAACGTCGGGATCTGTTCGCCGCAGAACAGTTCCCGGGCGCCCACGAGCCCGAGGATCTCTACATCCTCGAACCGACAGTTTCCGAATTCTGATTTCGCACAACAATTGTGAAATTGCGGCGGTGCCAACTCCCGGGTCACCGGTGATCTCGGCCGCCGCCGTCCATTGATCGTCACAACAAAAAAGGGGGAAGTCACGATGGAGCTTCTCGATCAGACCGTTGATGATTCGGTCTTCACCCAACACGAGTCCGAAGTACGCAGCTACTGCCGCAGCTGGCCGACCGTGTTCACCCGCGCGAGCGGTTCATGGATGACCGACACCACCGGTCGTGAATACCTGGACTTCTTTGCCGGAGCCGGCTCACTGAACTACGGGCACAACAACCCGATCATGAAAGCGGCTCTGCTGGACTACATCTCCGACGACGGCATCACCCACGGCCTCGACATGGCCACCGTCGCCAAGGGAAAGTTCATCGAGGCCTTCACACAGAAGATCCTCGCGCCGCGCGGGCTGGACTACAAGATCCAGTTCCCCGGACCCACCGGCACCAATGCGGTGGAGGCAGCTCTCAAGCTGGCCCGCAAGGTGACCGGCCGTGAGTCGATCATCAGCTTCACCAACGCTTTTCACGGTATGACGCTGGGCTCGCTCTCGGTGACCGGTAACTCGATGAAGCGCGCCGGTGCCGGCATCCCGCTGGTCCATGCGACCCCGATGCCGTTCGACAACTACTTCGGCGGTGTCACCGAGGACTTCGGTTGGTTCGAGCGCGTCCTGGACGATTCGGGCAGCGGCCTCAACCGCCCCGCCGCGGTGATCGTCGAGACCGTGCAGGGCGAGGGCGGCGTCAATGTCGCCCGCATGGAGTGGCTGCGCGCACTGTCCGAGCTGTGCGAGCGTCGCGACATCCTGCTGATCGTCGACGACGTCCAGATGGGCTGCGGCCGCACCGGCGAGTTCTTCTCGTTCGAGGAGGCCGGGATCAAGCCCGACATCGTCACCCTGTCGAAGTCGATCAGCGGTTACGGCCTGCCGTTGGCCCTGACGCTGTTCAAGCCGGAGCTCGATGTCTGGACTCCGGGTGAGCACAACGGCACGTTCCGCGGCAACAACCCCGCGTTCGTGACCGGCACGAAGACCATCGAGCACTTCTGGAGCGATGATTCGCTCACCAAGGAGGTGCACGCCAAGGGTGAGCAGATCAACACCGCCTTCACCGAGCTGGCCGAGCGCTACGAGGGCATCAGCACTCGTGGCCGTGGCATGGTCCGCGGACTCGTCTTCGAGGAGTCGGCGACCGCCAGCAAGGTGTGCGCGTCGGCATTTGGTGCCGGCCTGCTCGCCGAGACCTCCGGGCCGTCCGATGAGGTCGTGAAACTTCTTCCCGCGCTGACGATCTCGACCGAGGACCTGGGTCGCGGACTGCAGATCATCAGCGATTCCGTCAAGGAGGTGATCGGATGATCGTCCGAACCACAGCAGAAATCACCGGTACCGACCGCGACGTCGCCGACCCGAAGGGCAATTGGGTCTCCAAGCGGATCGTCCTCGGTGGCGACCACGTCGGGTTCTCCTTCCACGAGACCACCATCAACGCCGGGTCGGTCAACGAGTTCCACTACGCCAACCACGTGGAGGCGGTCTGGCTCGTCGAAGGCGAGGGCACGCTCCTCGACCGCGAAACCGGCGAGACCTATCCGCTCGCGCCCGGCACCATGTACCTGCTGAACGGCCACGAACGGCACACGGTCACCGCGGATACCCAGATGCGCATGCTGTGCGTCTTCAACCCGCCCGTCGTCGGCACCGAGGTGCACGACGAGGACGGCGTGTACCCGCTCGTCGCCGTGCCGGCCCCGGCCGGCAAGCACAGCACCGTATAGCCGCGGTCGGCCATCGCGCCACAGGCTCAGGACCCGCCACGACGTCTCGTCGTGGCGGGTCCTGCGTCTGTGCGGTTACCCTGGGCAGAGTGCGCACTCGACTCCAGATCGGCTGGGATCCGGCCGAGCCGACAGCCGTCGACACCGATGTCGAGGCGCGGATCGACGAGTTGCGCGCATTGCTCGACGGGCGACGAATCGTGGCGCTGACAGGTGCCGGCATCTCCACCGATTCCGGCATCCCCGACTATCGCAGCCCGGGCGCTCCACCGCGCACGCCGATGACCCTGGAGATGTTCCTGTCGTCGCCGGAGTTCCGTCGCCATTACTGGGCCCGCAACCATCTCGGTTGGCGGCACATGGATGCCGCACGGCCCAATGCCGCGCATCGGGCACTCACCGAGTGGCAACGCACCGGTCTCCTCACCGGAGTGATCACCCAGAACGTCGACATGCTGCACACCAAGGCAGGCACCCGAAGGGTCCTCGAACTCCACGGCTGCTACGGACGCGTCCGATGTCTCGACTGCGACTGGCTGATCTCTCGGCACCGACTGGCCCGCGAACTCGACGCGCTCAACACCGGATTCACTTCTCGGGTCCGTGGCCGAGGCGCCATCGAGGTGGCCCCCGACGCCGACGCCGCCATCGACGACACCAGCGATTTCCAGATGGTCGACTGCCCCCGATGCGGCGGCATCGTCAAACCCGACATCGTCTACTTCGGCGAGAGCGTTCCCAAACCGTTGGTGCGCCAGGCATTCTCGATGGTCGACGAGGCGGATGCCCTGCTGGTGATCGGATCGTCGCTGACCGTGATGAGCGGCCTGCGGTTTGCCCGACATGCGCACCGCGCCGGAAAGAAGCTCGCCATAGTCAACCGGGGCGCAACCCGAGCCGACGACATCGCCGACCTCAAGATCGACCACCTCGCGTCGGTGGTGCTACCGAGGTTGTCGGAGTCACAGGTGCGCGCGACGGCATGAGCGCCGACCCGGGCACGGGTCACGAAAGTGCCCGAGGCGCAACAGCTGCGCCAGGTCAGGTCGCGACCAGATCGTCCGCGTGGATCACCGGGCGACGGAGCTCCGACGGCAGGTCTCTGGTCGAGCGCCCCACCGCCAGGGCGATGTCGTCGGAGTCGTAGGCGACCACTCCACGCGCCCGCACGGCACCGGTGAGGTCGACGAGTTCCACAACGTCGCCGCCATAGAACCGCCCGTTCACGCCGACGATGCCTGCCGCCAGCAGCGAGCGGCGTCGCCGCGCGACCGCCGCGACCGCGCCGTCATCGAGCACGAGTTGTCCGCGCGCGTCCGCCGCATGCCGAACCCAGAACCGCCGCGCGGAGAGGCGCTCGTCCCGTGCCGCGAAGACCGTCCCGACCGAGGCATCCGCCAACGCCTGCGGAGCCTGATCGGCCGCGGCGAGCAGCACCGGCACACCGGCGTCGGCCGACAGTCTGGCAGCGGCGAGCTTGGAGGCCATTCCGCCGGTACCGAGCGCTCCTCCGGAGCCTGCGATCACCCCGTCGAGGTCCTCCGGCCCGTGGACCTCAGGGATCAACCGCGCCCGACGCCCGTCGGCGCCGACCCGGCGCGGGTCACCGTCGTAGAGTCCGTCGACGTCGGACAACAGGAACAGCGCGTCGGCACCCGCGAGGTGGGCGACGAGTGCGGCAAGCCGATCATTGTCGCCGAAACGGATCTCGGTGGTCGCAACGGTGTCGTTCTCGTTCACCACCGCGACGGCACCCAGCGATCGCAGACGGTCAAGTGTCCGTTGGGCATTCGCATGATGGGCACGGTTGGAGATGTCATCGGCGGTGAGCAGGACCTGTCCGACGGTCCGTCCGTAACGATGGAACGAGGTCCCCCACGCGTGCGCGAGCGCCAACTGACCGACACTCGCCGCTGCCTGTTTGGTCGCGAGATCGGTCGGTCGCCGCTTCAACCCCAGCGGTGCGATCCCGGCACCGATCGCACCCGACGACACCACGATCACGTCCGAACCCGCACGCATCCGCGCTTCCAACGCGTCGGCGAGCCGGTCGAGCCGATTCCGGTCGAGCCCCTCGTGCAGGTCGGTCAGCGCCGACGATCCGATCTTGACCACCACACTGCGTGCGCGGGCGATCCGTTCACGGACGTCGCTCACCGGACGTCCTGTTCGCCGTCCTCGTCGGGCTGCGGCACGCCGCGGCGCAACCGCCGGGCCTGCTTACGCTCGGCCGCCCCGACGCGGTCGTTGCGGTCGAGCCGGATGTCGGTGCCGCGCCCGGTGACCGGGACGTCGTCACCCATGGGCGTCATCGGCTCCCAGTCGAACGACACGTCGCCGATCGTCACGGGTGCACCGGGCTGGGCGCCCAGGCGGACGAGTTCGTCCTCCACCCCGAGCCGGTTGAGACGGTCGGCCAAATAACCGACGGCCTCGTCGTTGTCGAATTGGGTCTGTGCGATCCACCGCTCCGGGCGGGTGCCGCGCACGATGAATCCGCCGTCCACATCGGGATCGGCGGAGACACTGAAGCCTGCCTCGTCGACTGCCTTGGGACGGATCACCTGGCGGCGCGGCTGGGGCTTCGGATGGCTCTCGCGATAGTCCGCGACCAACTTCGCCAGGGCGAAGGTCAGTTCCCGCAGCCCCTCATGGCTCACGGCGGAGATGCGGAAGACCGGCCAACCACGTTCTGCGAGTTCGGGTTCGACGAGATCAGCAAGGTCGGCCGCGTCGGGGACATCGATCTTGTTGAGGATGACCACGCGCGGTCGCTCGGCCAGGTCGCCCAGGCTGTGGTCGGTGTCGAGAGCGGGCTGATATGCGGCCAGTTCCGCCTCGAGGGCGTCGATGTCGGAGACCGGATCACGACCGGGCTCCAAGGTGGCGCAGTCGACGACGTGAGCGAGCACTGCACAGCGTTCCAGGTGCCGGAGGAACTCCAGCCCCAGCCCACGGCCGGTCGAGGCACCGGGGATCAGGCCCGGAACGTCGGCGATGGTGAACACGTCTCCGGCGGTCTGCACCACTCCGAGATTCGGCGCGAGCGTGGTGAACGGGTAGTCGGCGATCTTCGGCTTGGCCGCCGACAACACCGACACGAGCGACGACTTGCCTGCCGACGGGAACCCGACGAGACCGACGTCGGCGACGGACTTCAGCTCCAGGACGAGGTCCCGGTGCTGACCTTCCTCCCCGAGCAGTGCGAAGCCCGGCGCCTTGCGTGCCTTGGAGGCGAGGGAGGCGTTGCCCAGTCCCCCGCGTCCACCTTGTGCGGCCTCGAATGTGGTGCCCTCGCCGACCAGGTCGACGAGGATCGTGCCGTCCTCGTCGAGCACGACGGTCCCGTCGGGAACTGCCAGCACCAGGTCGTCACCGGTGGCACCGTCGCGGTTGTCCCCGGCGCCCGGCTTACCGTTGGACGCCTTGGCGTGCGGCCGGAAGTGGAAGTCCAGCAGCGTGTGCACCTGCGGGTCGACGACGAGACGAACCGACCCACCGTTGCCCCCGTTGCCACCGTCGGGACCGCCGAGCGGCTTGAACTTCTCGCGGTGCACCGACGAGCAGCCATGGCCGCCGTTGCCCGCCGCGACGTGAATCGTCACACGGTCGACGAACCGAGACATCGGTGACTTCCTTCCTGAGAAAAACAAGCAGGGCGGGCCGGGTACGTCATGACCCTTGCCCGCCCTGTGTAGAGCCGAACGTGCTCCCGGCGTCCGTCAGACCGCGACGGTCTCCGGGACGATGTTCACCGTCTTGCGGCCACGCTTGGTGCCGAACTCCACCGAGCCGGTCTCCAGTGCGAACAGGGTGTCGTCGCCACCGCGACCGACATTGACGCCCGGGTGGAACTTGGTGCCGCGCTGGCGGACCAGGATCTCGCCCGCGCTGACCTTCTGTCCACCGAAACGCTTGACGCCGAGTCGCTGGGCGTTGGAATCACGACCGTTGCGCGAGCTGGACGCGCCCTTCTTGTGTGCCATCTCTGCAGTCCTCCTGAGGTACGTGCGGGAATCGAGTTACTTGATACCGGTGACCTTGAGGACCGTCAGCTTCTGACGGTGACCCTGGCGCTTGTGGTAGCCGGTCTTGTTCTTGAACTTGTGGATGCGGATCTTCGGGCCCTTGACGTGCTCGACGACCTCACCGGTCACCGAGATCTTCGCCAGCTTGTCCGCATCGGTGGTGAGGTTCGAGCCATCGACGACCAGCGCCACCGGCAGGCTCACGCTGCTGCCCGGCTCGCTGTCGATCTTCTCGACCTTCACAATGTCGCCCTCAGCGACCTTGTACTGCTTACCGCCGGTCTTGACGATCGCGTACGTTGCCATCGAAGCTGTCCTCTTTAACTCGTCTGTCGGACCCACGGCGCTGTTGCGCACCGGGGTGTGTGGGTGGTGCGTGCCTGGTACGGGCCGCACGCCAACCCCGCATCTGCGCCGGGGAGTCACTACGGATCACACCAGATGCCTGCCGTCGGATCTCGCGCGTCTGTCGGTTCCAGGGTCGTCCTGGATGTTCCGGGCACAGCGCAAGCCCTCCGCGGAAGGCGACCAATCAAGATTACGGGACCGTCGTCGCTCGGGTCAAACTCACGTGCAGCCTCCCGACCTGCTCACAGCGGTCGTCATCCTCATTCCTCCGCCGGCGGCGGGCCGGCAGGCCTGCCTGCCGTCCGGCGACGAGGGCGACGCCTGACCGCAACGGCGGCCTCGGACGATGCGGTCCCGCCGACCGGCCCGAACGTGGTCTTCGGTCCCGACGACGATCCGTCCGTGTCGGCGGTGAGGACCACCGGCTCCGAGGCCGTCGGCGGGGAGGCCGCCTGGCGGACCACCCGACGTCGGCGTTTCGGCGCGGTGGGCGCCGGCTCGGACTGCGAGGCCGCGTCCTCGTGCTTGCTCGCTGCGGTCCCGGTCTGCTCGGCAGGCGCGGCCACGGACTCGCTCGCGGCCGTGCCGGGCTCGGAACTCACGTCGTCCCGGGAATCTGCTTCCCGGGAATCTGCGTCGCCAGAGTCGGCGTCACGAGAGTCGCTGTCCACCGACGTCTCCACCGAGACCTTCGGGGTCTTCTCGACCACGTCGGCGTGGTCGCCCTGAGCAGCATCTGCCTGGGCGGCCGCGGTGTCCGCCGTCACGTCCGATTCGCCGTGAACATCGTGCTCGCCGTCGTGATCGTGAGTGTGGGCCGCCATCGCGCGGAACATCGGGTGCTCGGCCGGATTGTGTGCAGGCTTCTGCGTCTCGGGTGTCGGCTCGGCCTTGCGACGATTGCGCCGCGATCGCTTCGATCCACCGCCGCCGTCGGACCTCGCGGTGTCGTCGGATCGGACCTCGACCGGATTCGCGTGCACGATGATGCCGCGTCCGCTGCAATGGGTGCACGTCGTGGAGAAGGCCTCGAGCAGTCCCGTACCGAGACGCTTGCGCGTCATCTGCACCAGCCCGAGCGAGGTCACCTCGGACACCTGATGCCTGGTCCGGTCGCGTGCGAGCGCCTCGGTCAGGCGGCGCAGGACGAGGTCACGATTGGATTCGAGGACCATGTCGATGAAGTCGACGATGATCATGCCGCCGATGTCGCGCAGACGCATCTGCCGGACGATCTCCTCGGCGGCCTCGAGGTTGTTGCGGGTGACGGTCTCCTCGAGGTTTCCGCCGGACCCGGTGAACTTTCCGGTGTTCACGTCGACCACGGTCATGGCCTCGGTGTGTTCGATGATCAGCGTGCCACCCGAGGGCAGCCAGACCTTGCGATCGAGAGCCTTCGCGAGCTGCTCGTCGATCCGGTGCACGACGAACGAGTCCGGCGCGTCTGCATGCGCACGCTCGAATCGCTCGACCCGATCCATCAGATCCGGTGCCACCGCGCTGATGTAGCGCTGGACCAGATCCCAGGCCTTCTGCCCCTCGACGACGAGCTTCTTGAAGTCCTCGTTGAACAGGTCGCGCACGACCCGCACCAGCAGATCGGGCTCTTCGTACAGAGCCTGGGGCGAGGTCGAACCGGATCCGCCCTTGGCCTTGGCGACCGCGGCGTCGATCTCTTTCCACTGACCTTCGAGGCGCTCGATGTCGGCGCCGAGATCCTCGGCACTGACACCCTCGGAGGCGGTGCGAATGATCACGCCTGCGTCGTCGGGGACGAGTTTGCCGAGGATGCTCTTGAGCCGTTTGCGCTCGACATCGGGCAGCTTGCGGCTGATACCCGTCGACGATCCGCCCGGTACGTAGACGAGGTAGCGGCCGGCCAGCGAGATCTGTGTCGTCAGACGCGCACCCTTGTGCCCGACCGGGTCCTTGCTGACCTGGACGAGGACGTTGTCGCCCGGCTTGAGCGCCTGCTCGATCTTTCGCGAACCGCCGTCGAGTCCGGCGGCGTCCCAATTGACCTCGCCGGCGTAGAGCACGCCGTTGCGTCCCCGACCGATGTCGACGAATGCGGCCTCCATCCCGGGCAACACGTTCTGCACGCGGCCGAGGTAGATGTTGCCGACCATCGACGACGAGGTCTCGGTGGTCACGAAGTGCTCGACGAGCACCCCGTCCTCCAGCACGGCGACCTGTGTGTAGTCCTCGACCGGCACGGCCTGGTCGTGCCCGTGGTCGCCTCCGTTCGCCCCCACGGTGATCGAGCTGTTCGCGCTGCGCTCGCGCACCACCATCACCCGGTCGACGGCCTCCCGTCGCGCCAGGAACTCGGACTCGCTCAGAATCGGCGGTCGTCGACGACCCGCGTCGCGACCGTCACGCCGACGCTGACGCTTGGCCTCGAGTCGAGTGGAACCGGAGATGCCCTGCACCTCGTCACGGGCCCGCTTGCTGCGCGGCTCACGCTCGTGCACCACGGTGTTCGGCGGATCGTCCAGCGAGGCGTCCTCGGCGTCCGCACCGCCCTTGCGGCGGCGGCGACGTCGACGTCGCTTGGACGAATTCTGGTCGGAATCCTCCGAGCCCGAACCACCGTCGGCGTCGTCGGTGGCCTCGCCCTCGTCGTTCCCGCTCTCCTCGTCGTCGGAGTCGCGGTCCTTGTCCTTCGCCTTGGACTTCTTGCTCTTCTTGCCGGACGGACGTGCACTCCGGTCGTCGCCTGCGGCATCGGCCGACTCGTCGTCGGAGTCCTCGTCGGTGGAGTCGGATGTCTCATCGGTGCCCGTGTCGGCCTGGTCTCCCCGACCACGGCCTCGTCCGCGGCGACCACGGCGGCGCCGACGCGACCCGCGGTCGCCGTCCGAGTCGTCGTCGCGCCCGCTGTCGTCATCGCGGGTCGTGTCGGCGTCGCGCGTCTTGTCGGCGTCGGCAGCCTTGCCGGCGCCGGCCTCGTCATCGGTCGACCTGTCGGACTTCGCCCTGTCGGATTTCGCGCCCTGGGATTTCTTGTCCTCGGGTTGCTCCTCGGCCTTCGTCTGGCGGGGTGCGCGCTTCACCGGCTCGACCGCCTGAGGCGAGAGGAACAGCGGCTGCGACACGGCCACCTCAGCGGCCGAGATCGGCTGGTGTTGGGTCTGCTCGACCGACGAGAACAACGACGGCATGCCGCTCGTGTCGGGGGTTGCCGTAGCCGAGGAAGCCTGCGATCCGTCATCCGCAGCCGCGGTCTCGGCGGCAGGGGTCTCGGGGGCCGGGCTCTCGGCGGCCGGTGCCTCGGTGACGGCCGGAGCTGTCTCTGCGGGTGTGGTCTCACCGGCGTCCGGTCCGGCCTGCCCCGGGTCGGCCGGCTCGACCTCGGGTTGCACCGTCTCGTCGGTCCCGGCCGTGTCGGCGGCATCCTCGACCGCCTCGACGGCGGCCTCGTCGACCTCGACATGCGCGCGGACCCGGTCAGCCACCCGCTGTGCGACCTCGCGGTCGATACTCGATTGGGGGCTACGTGTCTCCACCCCCAGCTCGGTCAGGTGCGCGAGCACCTGTCTGCTGGTCAGGCCCAAGGTCCTGGCCAGAGCATGCACGCGAAGCCTGCTGGGAAATTCTTCCGCCGATCCTGACGATGCGTTCGCGTCAGCCGGCGACCCGTTGTCGGTCACTCAGTCTCCTCGAGCCCCCGGGCGCGTCGGGCTGACGCGGCCACGCGAGGGCTTCACTCTGTGTCCCGGTCTCTGGTGGACCGGTGTTGTGTGGTCTTCGCGCCTTCTCCGCGACCTGCAACAACTGGTCGCGAGGCGGCGCCTTGCGTTGTTGATGACCTCAACCGGTCAGGTCTTCCACGCCATCGGGCCGCGGGCGTTCGAGCCAGCCGTCCGGCTGCCACGGCAGCCCGAGCCTGATGGGGAAGACGGGTGATCGGGGTGACCGATACCGGAGGCGTCATCCGGCTGCCGGCGACAAAGTGTGTCACCGACAACTCTGCAAGTATCCCACACCACGAGTCGATCCCCGCACACTATGCGGGTTTGCTCGCTGCCGGGGTGTCCGCGGTACGAGCAATGCGGGTGAGGCCTCGGTCAGATGCCCAGGTCAGGGAACCACAGCGCGATCTCGCGCTCGGCTGACTCCGGCGAGTCCGAGCCGTGCACCAGATTGGTCTGCGTGCTCAGGGCAAAGTCGCCACGGATCGTTCCCGGGACAGCCTTCTCGACCGGGTCGGTACCACCGGCGATCTGACGGAACGCGGCCACCGCCCGCGGCCCTTCGAGCACCGCGGCGACCAACGGGCCGGAGGTGATGAACTCCAGCAACGACGGGTAGAAGGGCTTGCCCTCGTGTTCGGCGTAGTGCCCGCGCGCGACGTCGTCGCTCACGGTCTTGAGTTCCAGCGCCACGAGCGTCAATCCCTTGCGCTCGATCCGGCTGATGATGTCGCCGACCAGCGACCGCTCGACGCCGTCGGGCTTGATGAGTACCAGAGTCCGTTCAGTCACGACGTCACCTTATCGTTGCGGTCTGCAGGCTCGCTTCGCTCCCACGCGCCACGAGTCACTGGCAGTAGTTCCCGGCAACCGGGAAGAATCCGTAGTTGAACAGGTTGCCCGACTTCGCGCGCGGATCCACGACGATCTGCAGGCAACCACCCGGGGACTTGAGAGCCCCGGCGAGCGCCATGTCGAATTGAGCCGCGAGTGCGAGGTTCGCCGGACGGTACTGAGCCGGCACCGGCAGGGACGCGACCGCATCAGGAACCTTCATCGAGGCCGCGCGCACGGTGACGTCGTGAGTGGCGACGTAGCTGTACTCCCCCTCCGACACCGGCATCGGCGCGTCCGCCACCGGCAGATCCGCAGGGTCGACGGGCGGCGCAGCGTTGGCGGCACCGGCGGCCAGCGACGATCCGATCACGGCCAGCGCCATCGCGGCGGTGGCCAAGGGGCGGTGCAGGCGGGTGTTGACAGACAAGCGTTTCCTCACATCACTGGAAGTCGGAACACGGGGAACGCACCAAAAAGCGCCCCCCCGGCAGCGACATTGTCACAGGCCCGCCGCACCAAAAGCGAGGGCTCCGAGGTCACAGTCGGGCAACACGTGTTGCACTCGCCGAACCTGGCGTGGTGGTTGCCGAAACGGAGAGGTCAGCCGTCGAGCGGTTGCTGACCGGGCAGCATCCCGCGGGCGATCCGGACCTCCACGTCGTGCTTGATGTACGCGATGTAGATCCATACGCAGAGGAAGATCACTCCGATCACGGCGATCGACCAGTGGAAGATGCCCCCGACGATCACCAGGACCTGGAGCGCCAGGTCGAGTCGAAGCGCATAGGGTCGGCCCTGAAATCCGGCCGCCAGGATGTGGGCGAGGACGACGACGCCCAGGTAGACACCCGACAGCCATGTCAGGCCGGAGCCGATGTTCGCCACGATCGGGAATGCCAGGCCGAGCACGATGACCTCGAGTATCAGGGTGCCGGCCATCACGCCACGTAGCCCCTTCCACGGGTCGTTGGGCGGCGGGGTGAACCGAACCGGTTCAGTCATGTGGGCTCCTTGCCGAACAGGGTGCGCGCAGCACCGGCGGTGACCACCGACCCGGTGATCACCACGCCGGCACCGGATACGGGCTCGCCCTCGGATTCCTCGGCCAGGCCGATCGCCGTCTCCACCGCATCCGGCAGGAAGGGCTTCACCACGATTCGGTCATCCCCGAAGATCGGTCGCGCGATCTCTGCGAGTGACTCCGTGTCCACCGCCCGCGGAGATCCGTTGTTGGTCAGCACGATCTGGTCGAACACCGGCTCGACAGCTTCCAAGAAGCCCTCGGCGTCCTTGTCGCCGAGCATGCCGATGACGCCCACGAGGCGTCGGAAATCGAATTCCTCCGCCAACGCCTGCGCCAGCGCGGTGGCGCCGTGCGGATTGTGCGCGGCGTCGACGAAGACCGTGGGTGCGCTCCGCACCCGCTCGAGACGCCCCGGGCTCGTCACCGACGCGAAACCCGCACGGATCGCGTCGATGTCGAGTTGGCGATCGGCACCGGCGCCGAAGAACGCCTCGACCGCGGCCAACGCCAGCGCGGCATTGGCTGCCTGGTGGGCGCCGTGCAGCGGGAGGAAGACCTCGTCGTAGACACCGCCGAGTCCCTGCAGGCGCAACATCTGACCCCCGACGGCGGTCATCGAGTCGAGCACCGCGAACTCGGAGTTCTGCCTCGCGACGATCGTCTCCGACTCGACTGCTTGCCGCAGCAACACGTCGGACACCTCGGGTTCCTGTGTCGAGATGATCGTGACCGGATCGGTGGGCAGGAGTTCGTCGGCGGCGCCCTTCTTGATGATCCCGGCTTTCTCGGATGCGATCGCACCGAGGGAGTCGCCCAGATAGTCGGCGTGGTCCATGGCGATCGGGGTGATCACCGCGACGGCGGCGTCGATGACGTTCGTGGCATCCCAGCGTCCGCCCATCCCGGTCTCCACGACGGCGACGTCCACCGGCGCCTCCGCGAACACCGCATACGACATCGCGATGAGGACCTCGAACTTGCTCATCCGTGGTCCGCCGGCCGCGGTCGAGGAGTCGTCGACCATGGTGATGTAGGGCTCGAGTTCGCGGTAGGTGTCGATGTAGTGCCGCGCGCTGATCGGCCTGCCGTCCACCGAGATCCGCTCGGTGACCCGTTGCAGGTGCGGGCTGGTGATGCGGCCGGTCCGTCGGTGCAGCGCGATCAGCAACGCATCGACCATGCGGGTGACCGACGTCTTGCCGTTGGTACCCGCGATGTGGATCGCGGGATAGCTGTTCTGCGGCGAACCGAGGAGATCCATCAGCGCCGAGATGCGGGTCAGCGACGGCTCGATCCTGGTCTCCGGCCAGCGCGTGTCGAGTTCGGCCTCCAGCTCCGCGAGCTCGGCCAGAGTCGCCGCGTCGTCGCGCGGGCCTGCGTCGACCGGCGATCGGCCACGATCGCCGTCATCGTCCGCGGACTCTTCGTACCCGGATCCGTCGTACCCCGATCCGTCGTCGTCGACGTCGTCGGCGTAGAGGTCATCGGGTGCCCCACCGCGGCCGGCGAGCAGGGACCCCAGGTCGGTCGGCAGCGGAGCGGCGCCGAGCGGATCGACATCGATCTCATCGCGGTCGAGCGGATCCTCGCCGAGGTGGTCACGGTCGATGTCGTCGACGTCCTCGTCGTCGGCGCTGCCGTGTCCCCGCTCGCGCGGACTCACGAGCCGCTCAGCGCATCGAGGGCGGCTCCGAGTCGTTCGACTTCCTCGGTGGCGACCTGCTGCCGGTCGCGGATCTTCGCGACGACGTGGTCGGGGGCCTTGGACAGGAACTGCTCGTTGCCGAGTTTCGCTGTGGTGCCTGCCAATTCCTTCTCGGCAGCGGCGAGATCCTTGGTCAGGCGTTTGCGCTCGGCCGCCACATCGACCGTCCCCGACGTGTCGATCCGCACGGTCACCGTGGTCGCCGACAACCGGACGTCGATGGTTGCGGTGGCCGAGAAGTCCTGACCCGCAGGTTCGAGACGGGCGAGGGAATCGAGATAGGCCCGCGACGGCGCCAGTCCGGCGACGTCGAGGCCGTTGATCTCGGCCGCGACCCGCTGCCCCGGCTTCAGTCCCTGGTCACTGCGGAAACGGCGGACCTCGGTGATGAGGCGCTGGAGATCGTCGATGTGCCGTGCCGCCGCGGCGTCGCCTGCAGCATCGCCACCCTGGGGCCACTCGGCCACCACGACCGACGTCTGGCCGGTCAGCGCCGTCCACAATGCCTCCGTGACAAAGGGCATCACCGGATGCAACAGACGCAGCAGGCTGTCGAGCACCGTGCCGAGCACCAACGAGGTCGACCGCGAACGTTCTGCATCGTTCTCGGCATACTGGACCTTCGCCAACTCCAGATACCAGTCACACACCTCGTCCCAAGCGAAGTGGTAGAGCGCCTCGCAGGCCTTGGCGAACTCGTAGGATTCAAACCCGGCGTCGGCCTCGGCGTGAACGGTCGCGAGGCGATCCAGAATCCAGCGATCCGCCTCGGTCAGGGTGGCTCTCTCCGGCAGATCTCCGAGGGTCGCCCCGTTCATCATCGCGAACTTGGTCGCGTTGAACAGCTTGGTGGCGAAGTTGCGCGACGACTGGGCATGGTCCTCGCCCACCGAGATGTCACTGCCCGGGTTGGCGCCCCGCGCGAGCGTGAAACGCAGGGCGTCGGCGCCGAATCGCTCCACCCAGTCCAACGGATCGATGCCGTTGCCCTTCGACTTCGACATCTTGCGACCGTGCTCATCGCGAACCAGGCCGTGCAGGAACAGATTGCGGAACGGGACCTTGTCGTCTTCGCCGAGCTGCGGTCCGACGTAGGTGCCGAACATCATCATCCGGGCCACCCAGAAGAACAGGATGTCGTAACCCGTGACGAGAACCGAAGTGGGATAGAACTTCTCGAGGTCCGGTGTCTTCTCGGGCCAGCCCATCGTGGAAAAAGGCCACAGTCCGGACGAGAACCACGTGTCCAGGACGTCGGTGTCCTGCACGTATCCCTCCGGCGCCTGTTCGTCGGGACCGACGCACACCACCTCACCGTCCGGGCCGTACCAGATCGGGATGCGATGGCCCCACCACAGCTGTCGTGAGATGCACCAGTCGTACATGCTGTCGACCCAGCCGAACCAGCGTGGTTCCATCGATGTCGGATGGATCACGGTGTCGCCGTTGCGGACCGCGTCACCGGCCGCCTTGGCCAGGGACTCGACCTTGACCCACCATTGCATGGACAGTCGCGGTTCGATCGGCTCCCCGGTGCGCTCGGAGTGACCCACGCTGTGCAGATAGGGCCGTACCTCTTTCACGATCCGTCCCTGCTCGGCAAGGGCTTCGCGCACCTTGACCCGGGCTTCGAACCGGTCCATGCCGTCGAACGGTGTCCCGGTGTCGGCTATCCGGGCCTCGTCGTCCATGATCGTCAGCATGGGCAGGTCGTGTCGCTGCCCGATCGCGAAGTCGTTGGGGTCGTGGGCGGGCGTGATCTTCACTGCACCACTACCGAATTCGGGGTCGACGTAGGCGTCGGCTATCACCGGGATCATCCGGCCGGAGAACGGATGTTCGAGTTCGGTGCCGATCAGATGCGCGTAGCGCTCGTCGTCGGGGTGCACGGCGATCGCCGTGTCGCCCAGCATCGTCTCCAAGCGAGTGGTGGCGACGACGATATGGGGCTGCCCGTCGTCGAGACTGCCGTACCGGAAGCTGACGAGTTCGCCCTCGACGTCGGCATAGCTGACCTCGATGTCACTGATCGCGGTCTTGAGCACCGGCGACCAGTTGACCAATCGCTCGGCGCGGTAGATCAGCCCGTCGTCGAACATCTGCTTGAACACCGTCTGCACCGCGCGGGACAGTCCGTCGTCCATGGTGAACCGTTCCCGGCTCCAGTCGACACTGTCGCCCAGCCGTCGCATCTGGGTACCGATGTTGTCGCCGATCTCGGCCTTCTCGGACCACACACGTTCGATGAAGGCCTCACGACCGAGGTCGTCGCGCGTCAACCCCTCACCGGCGAGCTTGCGCTCGACCATCGTCTGCATCGCGATCGCCGCGTGGTCCATGCCGGGCAGCCACAACACCTCATACCCCTGCATCCGTCGCCGGCGTGCCAGTGCGTCCATCAGCACGTGCTCGTAGGCGTGCCCCATGTGCAGCGAACCGTTGACGTTCGGCGGGGGGATGACGATGGAGAAGGCCGGCCGGTCACTGGTCGCATCGGCCGTGAAGTAGCCGGCATCCACCCAGCCCTGATAGAGCCTGTCCTCGTGCTCGGCGGGGTCCCAGGACTTCGGCAATTCACGGGTGGGATCGGATGTGGTCACCCCACAATCTTAGGGAACGGGTCACCACTGGACTGCAGGCCCGTAGGTGTTCGGTCGGCAGGCCTGCATGTGTCTCACACATGGAGCCGATGCAGGTCCTCGGGCGCGTTGACGTTGGTGAGCCACTCGGGGTTGCTCACCGCCACTCGATGAGTGGTCAGCAGGTCGAGTGCGGCCAGCATCCGGCGCTCGCCGCCGTCGGTCAGACGGCCGAGTGTCCCGGCCACGTCGGTGCGGTAGACACCTGCCATCGGATGGTCGCGCTGGGCGTCGGTCGCGATCACCACCTGGTTCGACGGTGTCACGCCGCGCATCAGTTCGTCGACGAGGTCGACCGAGATCAACGGCATGTCGGTGGCGCACACGAAGGCCCACTCCGCGCCGGCCTCCGCGGCCCTCGCCAGTCCGACCGCGAGCCCGCCGAGCGGGCCGGTGCCCGGCGCCTCGTCGGTGACCCACTGGGCCTCCGGACCGCCGGTGCCGAACATCGACCGGTATGCGGCGGATTCCTCGTTCGCCACCACCAGGACCGGTTGGCAACGCTCCCCGACCACCCGCACGACCCGGGCCAGCATCGGCTCGCCCTCCCACTCCAGTGCCGCCTTGTCCCGGCCCATCCGCCGTGAGCGTCCGCCCGCCAGCACGATCCCCGCCACCCGCTGCTCTGCATCCTGTTGCGCCATGGGACCAGTCTCTGTGAAGCGCCCGGTCTCTGGGGGCAAGATGGTGATATGAGTCCCGCAGAGCCCCGCGACGAAACCCCCATCGCCGAACCCGACGCCGTCCACATCGGGCACGTGAAGGATTACGCGGCGGGCGTGCCGGCGGTTGCGGTCGCCCTGGCGCGCGGGCTCGAGCAGATGGGGCCGCTGCGCACGGCGCGAACACTCACCAAGTTGAATCAGCGCGACGGCTTCGACTGCCCCGGCTGCGCCTGGCCGGAGACCCCCGGACACCGCAAGCACGCCGAATTCTGCGAGAACGGGGCCAAGGCGGTCGCCGAGGAGGCCACCAAGCGGCGGGTCACCCCGGAGTTCTTCGCCACCCACTCGGTCGCGGATCTACGCGAGAGGTCGGGGTACTGGCTGTCCCAGCAGGGACGACTGACCCATCCCGTCCACCTGGCCGCCGGTGACACCCACTACCGCCCGGTCAGCTGGGACGAGGCGAACCGCATCATCGCCGACGAGTTCGCCGCGATGTCGTCGCCGGACGAGGCGGTCTTCTACACCTCGGGACGGACCAGCAACGAGGCTGCCTTCGTCTATCAACTCTTCGCTCGCAGCGTCGGCACCAACAACCTCCCCGACTGTTCCAACATGTGTCACGAATCGTCCGGCGCGGCACTCGGCGCCTCGATCGGGATCGGCAAGGGATCGGTCACGGTGCCCGACATCGAGGCCGCCGACCTGATCCTGATCGCCGGGCAGAACCCGGGCACCAACCATCCGCGCATGTTGTCGACTCTGGAGAAGGCCAAGCACAACGGCGCCCGGATCATCGCGATCAACCCGCTGCCCGAGGCCGGTCTGATGCGGTTCAAGGATCCGCAGAAGGTCAGCGGCGTGGTCGGGCACGGGGTGAAGCTCGCCGACGACTACCTGCAGATTCGCCTCGGCGGGGACATGGCGCTGTTCCGCGGTGTCGCGCGCCTGCTCCTCGATGCCGAGCGTGCCGCCCCCGGAACAGTTCTCGACCAGGAGTTCCTGGACCGCCACTGCGCCGGTGTGGACGACTATCTCCGCCTGCTCGAGGACGTCGACTTCGCCGACATCCTCGAGGCGACCGGGCTGAGCCGTGCGGCGATCGTCGACCTCGCCGAGGCCGTCGCGTCGTCCGAACGCATAGTCCTCTGCTGGGCGATGGGTCTGACCCAGCATCACCATGCCGTGGCCACCATCGGCGAGGGCACCAACGTGCTGCTGATGCGCGGCATGATCGGCAAACCCGGCGCCGGACTGTGTCCGGTCCGCGGCCATTCCAACGTGCAGGGCGACCGGACGATGGGGATCTTCGAGAAGATGCCCGAGTCGTTCCTCGCCGCCCAGGACGCCGAGTTCGGCATCGTGAGTCCACGCGCCCACGGGTACGACACCGTCGCGGCCATCGGCGCGATGGCCCGTGGCGACGTCCGGTTGTTCGTCGCGATGGGCGGGAACTTCGTCTCAGCCGCACCTGACACCGAATACACCCGAGCGGCGCTCGAGCAGTGCTCGCTGACCGTTCAGATCAGCACCAAGCTCAACGAGTCCCACCTCGCCACCGGCTCGGCCGCTCTCATCCTGCCCACCCTCGGACGTACCGACAAAGACGTCGTGAACGGTGTCCCCCAACAGGTCTCGGTGGAGGATTCGATGTCGGTGGTCCATCTCTCCCGGGGTTCGCTGCCGCCGACGTCACCCGAACTGCACAGCGAGGTGGCCATCGTCTGCGACCTCGCGACCGCAGTTCTGGGATCGGACCACGCCGTGCCATGGCAGACGTTCCGCGGCGACTATGACGTGATACGCGAGCACATCTCACGGGTCATCCCCGGCTTCGAGAACTTCAACACCCGCGTCCGGCTGTCCGACGGTTTCGTCCTTCCGCACCCACCACGCGACCGTCGAGAGTTCGACACCGCCACCTCCCGCGCCAACTTCGCCGTGAATCCCCTCGAGTGGGTTCGCGTCCCCGAGGGACGACTGATCCTGCAGACATTGCGCAGTCATGACCAGTACAACACCACGATCTACGGCCACGACGATCGCTACCGCGGCATCAAGGGCAATCGCCGGGTCATCATGGTCAACCCCGACGACATCGACAGCTGGGGCCTGAAGGCCGGTGACCGGGTGGACATCGTGTCGGAGTTCGCCGCGCCCGACGGCGTACAGGAACGGCGGGTCAGTGGATTCGAGGTGATCGCCTACGCGACGCCGCGCGGCAACGCCGCCGCCTACTACCCGGAGACCAATCCACTGGTACCGCTCGGCGCGGTGGCCAAGGAGTCGAACACCCCGGTGTCGAAGGCCGTCGTCGTGCGTCTCGAGCCGAGTCGCACCGCCTGATCGAGCCCGGACCGACTCCCGGGCGTCGCGACGTGCGCCCGACAGCAGCGAGCCCCGAAGGGCTGGTGGTCCTTCGGGGCTCGCTGACGGCCTCGCTCCTCACGGAGCAGACAATGGCTCAGGCGCTCTTGTCTCGCCGCTCGTCGCGACCTTCCTTGCGCGGGACGATCGTCGGGAGCACATTGTCGCGCACCGTCTCTCCGGTCACGACGACCTTCTCGACGTCGTCGCGGCTCGGGATGTCGTACATCACCGGCAGCAGGACTTCCTCCATGATGGCGCGCAGACCACGGGCCCCGGTGCCGCGGTGGATGGCCTGATCGGCGATCGCCTCCAGTGCGTCCTTGGCGAACTCGAGTTCGACGTTGTCCATCTCGAAGAGCTTGGTGTACTGCTTCACCAGCGCGTTCTTCGGTTCGGACAGGATGCTCACGAGCGAGTCCTTGTCCAGGTTGGTCACCGATGCGAGGATCGGCAGACGGCCGATGAACTCGGGGATCAGACCGAACTTGATCAGATCCTCCGGCATCACCTCGGCGAAGTGATCGGTGGTGTCGACCTCGTCCTTGCTCGTCACCTCATTGCCGAAGCCGATGCCGCGCTTACCGATTCGCTCGGAGACGATCTTCTCCAGACCCGCGAACGCACCCGCGACGATGAACAACACGTTGGTGGTGTCGATCTGGATGAACTCCTGATGGGGATGCTTGCGTCCCCCCTGCGGCGGCACCGATGCCTGTGTTCCCTCGAGGATCTTCAGCAGCGCCTGCTGCACACCCTCCCCCGACACGTCGCGGGTGATCGACGGGTTCTCACTCTTGCGCGCGACCTTGTCGACCTCGTCGATGTAGATGATCCCGGTCTCGGCGCGCTTGACGTCGTAGTCCGCCGCCTGGATCAGCTTGAGGAGGATGTTCTCCACATCTTCACCGACATAGCCTGCCTCGGTGAGGGCGGTGGCATCGGCGATCGCGAAGGGCACGTTGAGCATCTTGGCGAGGGTCTGCGCGAGGTAGGTCTTGCCGCAGCCGGTCGGTCCGAGCATCAGGATGTTGGACTTCGCGATCTCGACGGTCTCGCCGCTGCGCGAATCCTTCTTCTCGCCGGCCTGGATGCGCTTGTAATGGTTGTAGACGGCAACGGCGAGAGTGCGCTTGGCGGTGTCCTGGCCGATGACGTAGTTCTCGAGGAAGTCGCGGATCTCGACCGGCTTCGGCAACTCGTCGAGTTTCACATCGCCGTTCTCGGCGAGTTCTTCCTCGATGATCTCGTTGCACAGGTCGATGCACTCGTCACAGATATATACGCCGGGTCCGGCGATCAGCTTCTTGACCTGCTTCTGACTCTTTCCGCAGAAAGAGCACTTCAGCAGATCGCCACCGTCTCCGATTCGTGCCATCTGTGCTGTACCTTCCTTGTTGCTCCGGTCGAACCGGCGGACGGTCTCCGCGTGCAGCCGGGCATGGGCCACCGACCGTCAATCGGAATGCCCATCAACCTGACGGTACCCGCGTGCCGCTCGAACTTCGACCGATAAGGACAAATGTCGTGTCCCGATTCGGTCGTCTTCTGTCTACCTGATCGTCATCTTCGCCTGCGTCGGTATCCGGTGAGGCACTGTGGCGCAGACGTCAAGGATGACCGCGACGACGACCTCGGGCACGCACATCGGCCCGGCGTGTCGAGCCGATGCACGTACCTCGGGTCAGGACGACTACTTCTTCAACGACTTCTTGCGGTACTCGAAGACCTCGTCGATGATCCCGTATTCCTTGGCCGCCTCTGCCGTCAGGATGTTGTCGCGGTCGGTGTCCTTACGGATCTTCGCCGGGTCCTGTCCGGTGTGCCCGGCGAGGATCTCGTCGAGTCGGTTGCGGATCCGTTCGATCTCGGCCGCCTGGATCTCCAGGTCGGAGACCTGCCCCTGATACGCGCCACCGGTCCGCGGCTGATGGATCAGGATCGTCGCGTTGGGCAGCGCCGCGCGCTTGCCCGGTGTCCCACCGGCGAGCAGGATCGCGGCAGCCGACGCCGCCTCACCGAGGCAGACCGTCACGATGTCGCAGTGCACGTACTGCATCGTGTCGTAGATCGCGAGCATGTCCGGCACGCTGCCGCCCGGGGAGTTGATGTACATCGTGATGTCGCGATCGGGATCCTGCGACTCAAGGACGAGCAGCTGCGCCATCACGTCGTTGGCGACGGTTTGGTCGATCGGAGTACCGACGAAGACGATGCGCTCTTCGAACAACTTGGCGTAGGGGTCGTACTGGCGCTGACCGTTGGGCGTGTGCTCGATGAACTGCGGCAGGATGTACCGCGCCTCGATGGCGCGCAGCGCGAGCGCCGACGCCGGGATACCGGCCGCGACGTCGGCAGGGAGCGATCCCGGGAGTCGGGAGTCGAGCGAGCTGGAGTTGGTCATCTTGTGCTCCGTTGCTGTGAGTGGCCTCGTGGGACTGGGGTGGTCGGGAGAGATCAGGACGGCATCACCGATGCGCGAGTGACCACGTGATCGACCAGGCCGTAGTCCTTGGCCTCCTGCGCGGTGAACCACTTGTCACGGTCGGCGTCGGCCTCGATCTTCTCCAGCGGCTGCCCACTGAACTCGGCGTTGAGGCGGTTCATCTCCTTCTTGGTGGCCGCGAACTGCTCGGCCTGGATGGCGATGTCGGCCGCGGTGCCGCCGATGCCCGCCGACGGCTGGTGCATCATGATCCGCGCGTGCGGCAGTGCGTGGCGCTTGCCCGGGGTACCGGCCGCCAACAGGAACTGCCCCATCGACGCCGCCATGCCCATGGCGTAGGTCGCGACGTCACACTCGGCCAGCTGCATCGTGTCGAAGATGGCCATGCCCGAGGTGACCGAACCACCCGGTGAATTGATGTAGAGGTTGATGTCGCGCGTCGGGTCCTCGGCGGTGAGCAACAGGATCTGCGCGCACAACCGGTTCGCGATGTCGTCGTCGACCTGGGTGCCGAGGAAGATGATGCGCTCTCGGAGCAGTCGCTCGAACACGGAATCGGTCAGGTTCAGCCCGGCCACTCCCGAACTCAGCGTTGGTGTGTGGATGGTCGGCTCACTCACAGTTCCTACCTTTGCCTGTCGTGGTGACATGCGGTCCTCGACCGCGTCAACCGGTTACGGGTCTACCTTCGTCTGTGCGATGCCCGGGGTCGGCCCGGTGGCCATCTCGACGTCCTCATCGACACTAACCAATGCGGCCGGACGGACAGTCCCGATGACACCGCTCTTCGCTGAGAGCAGAACAGCCGGCGACGGGTGCTGACCCGGCTCCGGCTGTTCATGCATCTACGTGTGGATACTCAGTTCTCCGCGCTGTTGTCTTCGGCTGCCTCGTCATCGGCTGCTTCCTCGGGCTTGCCGAAGAACTCGTCGGTGTCGACCGCCGCACCCTTGCTGTCGGTCACGGTCACGTCCGCGACGATCCCGGCGAGTGCCTTGCCCCGCCGGACATCGGCATAGACCGCGCCGACCTGGCCGGCGTTCTGCAGCTGCTGGATGAACTCCTGCGGCTGCATCCCGTAGCGCTGCGCCTGGAAGAGGATCTGCTGGGTCAGCTCGTCCTGGCCGACCTCGGTGCCCTGCTGTTCGGCGATGGCATCGAGCAGCAGCTGCGTCTTGACCGACTTCTCGGCCTCTCCGCGAGCCTCGTTGTCCCACTCCTCGCGCGTCTTGCCCTGTGCCTCGAGGAACTTGGCGACCTGCTCGTCATCGTGACCGAGCGCGTGGATCACCTGGTGCTGCTGGCCCTCGATCTCGTCGGCGACGACCTTCTCCGGCAGCGGGATCTCGACCTTCTCGAGCAGCTCCTCGAGGACCTTGTCGCGGATAGCGTTGGCCTGCTCGAGCTTCTTCGACTGCTCGACGCGCTCCACGAGGCTCTCGCGCAGTTCGGCCACGGTGTCGAATTCGCTGGCCATCTGGGCGAACTCGTCGTCGAGCTCGGGGAGTTCGCGCTCCTTGACCGAGTTCACGGTCACCGTCACCTGGGCGTCCTCACCGGCATGGTCGCCGGCGACGAGCTTGGTGGTGAACTCCTTGTTCTCGCCTGCGGTCATCCCGACCAGCGCGTCGTCGAGGCCCTCGATCAGCTGACCCGAACCGACCTCGTGCGACAGGCCCTCGGTCGATGCCTCCTCGACGGCCTCGCCGTCGACGGTGGCGGCCAGGTCGATCGAGACGAAGTCACCGTTCTCGGCGCCACGGTCCACGCCCTTCAAGGTGCCGAACCGGGCTCGCAGCCCCTCGACCTGCTCCTCGACCTCGGCGTCGTCGACCTCGATGGCGTCGACCTCGACGGCCAGGGTCGAGTAGTCCGGCAGTTCGACGTCCGGACGGACGTCGACCTCGGCGGTGAAGGTGACCGGATCGCCGTACACGAGCTCGGCGAGGTCGATCTCGGGCTGACCGATCGCCTTCGTATCGGTCTCCTCGACGGCCTGCGAGTACTTGGTCGGGAGCGCGTCGTTGACCACCTGGGCGAGAATCGAATCACGACCGACGCGGGCCTCGATCAGCTTCGCGGGCGCTTTACCCGGTCGGAAGCCCGGGATCCGGATCTGCTGGGCCAGAGACTTGTAGGCCCGGTCGAACTCCCCGGACAACTCCTCGAAGGGGACTTCGACATTGAGCTTCACTCGGGTCGGGCTCAGCTGCTCGACGGTGCTCTTCACGCCTGCTCCTAACATCTGCATTTCTGCGTCGGGTAATGACAAGTCTCGAGGTCGTTCACCTGAGTCGGGATGACAGGATTTGAACCTGCGACCCTCCGCTCCCAAAGCGGATGCGCTACCAAGCTGCGCCACATCCCGGTCGACCCTCGTCGCGACACGGACCGGAGACCGGTGAGAACGCAGAGCAGGGCCAACAGAAGATAGTACGTGGCGGTGCGCCGACGACCTAAACGGGTGCTCTCCGACCCGGGCGGATACCGACCCGCGAGGCGATTTCGAGATCACCGACCTCACCGGGTACAGTCTGGTGCGCACGCGACGCCGGTGGCGATCCCATCGGTGGCGCGGCACGCGGGTGTAGCTCAATGGTAGAGCCCTAGTCTTCCAAACTAGCTACGCGGGTTCGATTCCCGTCACCCGCTCCACACGAACGACACCTCGATCACGAGGACTGTCGGACCTACACGGGACCCATGCCGGGACCTGTGATATGCGCCACATGCGGCGTAGGGTTGGGCCATGTCATCCAGCCATTCGAAGAGCCCGCGCAAGTGCCCGAGTTGCGGTGCACACCTGTACGTCCGAAAGGACGTCACACACTCCGACACCGGTCCCGGACGCGTCGACGTGATGCTCGTGTGCCGCGATGAGTCCTGTTCTGAACCGGCTCGTCACCTACGGACCGAGCACCCGCAGCCGGCCTGACGGCCCCATCGCACCGGCGCCCGCGGGCGCCGGGTCTCGGCATGCCAACCAACCATCCGTCCGGACCAAATATCTCAACACGCGTTGGCATTGAGCATCCATGTGTCGCACCATTAGGACGAACGACGGACACCACCGTGGGGGTCGGAGGACGTCGGAGAACAGCCGATCCTGAAAGTCAGCCCTGGGGGACACATGCTCTTGCCCGACGACCGAACGCACATCACGCCGTCGCCGCCGCGTAGGACGACGGCCATTCGACGCAGACTGGTCGCCGCCGCGGCGGCACTGTCGATGATCGCGGGCGGCATGATCGCCGCCACACCGACCGCGTCCGCCGACGACGTGGCGATGCCGACACCGCTACCCGACAGCTTCTACACGATCCCGAAGAACATCGGGAAGTATGCGCCCGGTGACGTGATCTCGGTGCGCGGCCGACCCAATCCTCCCGCGTTCTTCGACGTCCGGACCTACCAGATCAAGTTCCGTTCGTCCGACAGCCAGGGCAAGCCGATCTCGGCCGTGACCACCCTGTTGGTGCCCACCAAGAAGCCCGTCAACGGACCACTTCTGTCGTTCCAGCACATCATCAACGCGACCGGCCTCGAATGCGCTCCGTCGCAAGCACTCTGGACCCAGGATCCGAATCTGACGATCCGGGAGGCCCCGGCTCTGAACGTGGCACTGCAGCGCGGCTGGACGATCGCCATCCCCGACCACCTCGGCCCACGCAGCGCTTACGGGGCGGCCAAACTCGGGGGCCAGATCACCTTGGACGGCATCCGCGCGGTGCAGCGATTCGCACCCGCACAGGTGGCCAAGAGTCGCGTCGGCATGGCCGGCTACTCCGGTGGCGGTATGGCCACCGCGTGGGCAGCCGCGCTGGCACCGAAGTACGCGCCCGAGCTGAACATCGTCGGCGCCGCGTACGGTGGCGTGCCGATGAACCTGATCAAGATGGCCGAGGGGCTGGGCTACAACAACCCACATCCGGCCTTCGGCCTGGCGTTCGCCGCGGCGATCGGCGTCGCGCGCGAGTACCCCGAACAGATCCCGATGATGAAATACCTGTCGCCGCTCGGGAGGCAGATGTACCAGGGCATGCGCAACGCCTGCACGAACGACATCCTGCGCCTGGGCGCCGGTCATGACGCGCAGCAGGTGACCATCGGCGGCCGAGCGATCTTCGACAACAAGGATGCGCGTCGGGTCGTCGAGGAGAACAGCCTCTCGCTCTATCCCGGAATCCCGCGGGTTCCCATCTTCGAATGGCACAGCCCGACCGATGTCCTCATCCCCGTGTCGTCGATCGACTACACGATCAACCGATACTGCCGGGCCGGCGCTCGCGTCCAGCGACTGCTGACGCCGTCGCCCGATCATCTGTCGGCTGCTGTCATCGGTCTCCTGCCCGCTTTCCAATACCTCACCGACCGCTTCAACGGGGCTCCGGCTCCGAGTAGCTGCTGACCGGAGTTCACGCGGGGTCACCGGGTGACCCCGCGTGAACACTGTCATCGGGTCGCGGCCACGTGACGGCCGCAGGTCGTACAGATGACCCGTCCAGATGTGACGGTTGTCACGCCGACTGGGTCACCTGCACCGGTCACCACGCTGTTCACGGAATCACCCCATCCGTCGGGCGGAATTGGTGGAATGTTCGACGTTTCGGCTTTGGCCCGATGACAACGTTTGTGTAACGATGGTTGAGCGCTCCGGGGGAAGCGCTTCAGTAACTCGAACTGCAAAGGTCTCTCTGTGTTCACATCGAAGCCTTCACGTCGCGCGCGTCGCGGCCTGACACAACGTGCGATCGCCATCGTGATCGGCGCGCTCGCCGTCGTGCTCGCCCTGCCGATCGCCGCCAGTGCCGCACCGACGACCATCTCCCCGGTGCCGGGGCTGCCGCCGCTGACGATCCCCGACATCCCGGGTGCCCCGCAGATCCCGGGTGCCCCGTCGACGCCGAAGAGCACTCCGAAGCCGAAGCCGACTCCCACGACGCCGGAGAAGCCCAAGGGCCCGGCCATCCCCGGAGTCAAGACCTCGACCGGCTGGATCGCACTCGCCGACGACGCCTCCCATCAGATCACCTGGTGGCACAACGGTAATCAGGTCAAGACGATGCCGATCTCCATGGGCACCAACGATCACCCGACCCCGAACGGCGTGTACCACACCAAGGAGAAGTACCGCGACATGTACATGGACTCGTCCACGTACGGTGTGCCGGTCGACTCCGCCGAGGGCTACCGCACGTACGTCGAGTACGCGACCCGCATGTCGTGGGACGGCATCTTCATCCATGCGGCTCCCTGGTCGGTGTCACAGCAGGGCCGCAGCAATGCGAGCCACGGCTGCATCAACGTGAGCACCGAGAACGGCAAGTGGGTGTTCAACACCATCCCCCGTGATACTCCGATCGTCGTGCGTGGCACCGTCGGTCCGAAATACACCGGCGACTGAGTACACCCGCCAGATCTTCACGAACCTGAGAAGGGCCCGGTCCACACGGACCGGGCCCTTCTCATTGCTCGTCGGTCCTCGGAGACCCTGGCGCCAGGCCCGGAGCCCCCTTGGGCGACCCTCATCCCCCGACCGCAGGCCCCGCCTCCAGATCCAGGTGCTGCCCCGCCGACCGCACCCGGGCGATGGCCCGCATCTTGTTCGCCGCGTCCAGCGCCGCGACCTTGTATCCCTCGGCGAGCGTCGGATAGTTGAACACCGCGTCGACCAGGTAGTCGACGGTGCCCGACAGACCCATCACCGTCTGCCCGATGTGCACCAGTTCGGCGGCGTTGCCACCGAACGCGTGGACTCCCAGCAGGGTTCGGTCCTCGGCGTGGACGAGGAGTTTGAGCAGACCGTAGGAATCGCCCATGATCGCGCCGCGGGCGAGTTCCCGGTAGCGTGCGACCCCCACCTCGAACGGGATGTTGGCAGTGGTCAGCTGGTCTTCGCTCTTGCCGACGAAACTGATCTCCGGGATCGCGTAGATCCCGATCGGCTGGAGATCCTCGTCGGTGGCACCGACGGGCTCGCCGAAGGCGTGATAGGCGGCACGACGCCCCTGCTCCATCGATGTGGCTGCGAGGGCGGGGAATCCGATGACGTCGCCGACCGCGTAGATGTGATCGACCGCGGTGCGGAAGTGCTCGTCGACCTTCAGCCGGCCCCGAGCGTCCGCGGTCAGCCCGGCGGCCTCCACCCGGAGTTCGTCGGAGACGCCCTGACGGCCCGCCGAGTACAGCACGGTGTCGGCAGGGATCTTCTTGCCGGATTCCAGGATGGTCAGCGTGCCCGACGGATGTGTCTCGACGGTCTTCACGTGCTCGCCGAACCGGAAGGTGACTCCCCGCTCACGCAGTTGGTATTGCAGGGCCTCGACGATCTCCCGATCGCAGAAGTCGAGCATCACGGGACGCTGCTCGATGACGGTCACCTTGGTGCCGAGCGCGGCGAACATCGAGGCGTACTCGATGCCGATCACGCCGGCGCCCACCACCACCATCGAACCGGGAACCCGGTCCATGGACAGGATCTGGTCGGAGTCGACGACGGTCATCCCGTCGAACTCGACACTCGCCGGCCGCGCCGGTCTGGTCCCGACGGCGATCACGAAATGATCGGCGCTGACGCGTTTGAGATCTCCGGTGGCATCCTCGATCGCGATCTCGTGCGGATCGACGAAATGTGCACTGCCGATCAGCATCCGAACCGAGTTCCGGGCGAGCTGGCTCTGGATGACGTCGATCTCCTTCCCGACCACGTGCATGGTGCGGGCTGCCAGATCGCTGACGGTGATGTCCGACTTCAGCCGGTAGGACTGTCCGTACAGCTCACGTTGATTCAGTCCGGACAGATAGAGAACGGCCTCGCGCAACGTCTTCGACGGGATGGTGCCGGTGTTGATGCACACTCCCCCGACCATGTCCCGCCGCTCGACGATGGCAGCCCGCTTGCCGAGCTTGGCCGCGGCGATCGCGGCCTTCTGCCCCGCCGGACCGGAACCGATGACGACGACGTCGTAATGATCCATGGATCAAGTCTCGCCCCGAATCCGGGGCGGTACGACTCGAGAAGCACAGTGTTCGACGGGATTTAACACCGACGAATCATCGGCGCGGACGGATCGGGCGCCACACGCTCAGGCGGCGAACTCGACCTCGCCCCACTCCGCCGCGCAACCGACGTCGGAGAACGTCGCGCACACCTGCAGCCAGGCGGCGAGCGCCTCGCATCCGGTGGTGTCGGGGTCCGTCCATGATTCGCGCCGGTACGGCTCCCGGGCATAGGACGTGTGCCGGCCGCCCCGGCGATTACGGAACACCAGTCCGCGCCAGGCGATGGTCCCGGGTAGATAACCGAGCACCTCCCGGCCCGCCGACCAGAGCCGCCCGACGTCGTGTGACATCTGCGCCAGCCCCGGCGATGTCCGATCGGCATTCTGGAAGGAATTGTGCCGCAATATGTTCCACATCTGCATCATCCAGGATCTGACTCGGCCCACTGCGAAACCTGCCGTCAGATCGGCGACGTCGCGAAGGAAAGAGTCCGCAGTCGCGTTGCAGATCATGTCGTCCGGCGTGCCAACCCAGTGAGCCGGCACGGTGGCCGGCAGGGCAGGCCCCGGGCCGGCGACACCCCATCCCTCACAACCCGCCACCACGCCCGGCGGCTGATGGGGGTCGGCGACGAACCCGACCGCCAACACGCGCTCGAGTACCGGGTCGGAGGCCTCGCCCAGTTCGTGCAGCGCGGCCCGGATCACCACGGCGCCTTGCGAGTAACCGATCAAGGCGACGGGTCCCTCGGTCTGCCGCAGGGCCGAGCCGACCTCGCGCATCCCGATGTCGAGGCTGCGCTGATAGCTGATCCCGCCGATGTGTGGTGCGGGGCCGTAGCTGGCGGGATATCCGATCCATCGACAGTCAAAGCGATCGTCGAGTCCTTCGGTGACGCCGCGCAGCATGCCGGTCACGGCACGTCGTCGGTCGCCGTCGAAGGACTCCCCGGTGCCGCCCACTGCGAGCACGGTCACCCGCCGGTGCTGCCGTGATCCGATTTCAGAGAACCCGCCCATCGCCCCATGGTGCGTGTACCGGGTGTGAAATTCCGTGGCCGAGCCTGAGGGTTTCCTGTGATTCGCGTACTCGACGTAAGGGACATCACCCCAGGTCAGATTGATTAACCTGGCTGTAACACGGACAATGGGAGTCGAAGCACCGCAAATTCAGGAGTTGTACCCTCATGTCCTTCGCACGCCTCCGCGCCCGTTTCCAGCCCTTCGCACAGCGCAAGCTCTACGCCGACATCTATGCGCTCGCCAGTCGCAACCAGCGCGACGAACTCCTGGTGATGGCGCAGCGCGCCGAAACCCGCTGATCGCCCCTCAACGCTGACAAGCGGGACACCAATACAGGTTTCGCCCGTCTAGTTCGGCGACACGTACGGTGGCCCCACAGATCCGACAGGGCTCCCCCGCGCGGCGATACACATATGTGCGCGGACGATCGGTCGCATACGACGGCGCCCCGTGATCGTCGTCGGGCCGGACCACGTGCATCCGTCCGCGACGCACCCCGATCCGCATCAGGCCCACGAGGTCAGACCACAGCCCGTCGAACTCGGCGGGATCGATCCGGCGACTCTCCCGATAAGGGTCGATGCCCGCCCGGAACAGGACCTCGGCCCGATAGACGTTCCCCACGCCAGCGATCACACGTTGGTCCATCAACATGGCACCTATCGGACGGCGCGACCGGGCGATGGCGTCCCGGGCACGTGCCGGATCCGCATCGCTGCGTAACGGATCGGGACCCAGCCGGGCGATCAGGGCATCCAGGTCGGCCGGGGTGAACAATTCGCACGCGGTCGGTCCGCGCAGATCCGTCCCCACGTCGCGACCCTCGATCCGCATCCGGACCTGGCCGACCGGATCGTCCATCGGCATCGCCGCCTCGCTGAACGCACCATACAGACCGAGATGGACGTGGATCATCCGCCGACCGGCGCGCGCCCGTCCCCCGAGCGGCCGAAAATGCTGGACGAGGTGCTTGCCCCACGCCTCCGCCTTGGCGAACACCATGCCGTCGACTGCGGCGGCACCGTCGACGAAGCGGCCCTGCGGGCTGCTGACACGAACCGACGACCCACCGAACGCGCGCTGTTGTCGGCGGGCCAACCGATGCAGGGTGTGACCTTCGGGCACGACTCACCCACGACCCGGAGCGGGTCGCCTCAGCTCTGTTCCGGCAGGGCAGGCGCCTCGCCGGTGCGCTCGTAGTCGGCGAGGATGTCGATCCGTCGCTGGTGACGAGCCTCGTCCGACCACGGGGTCGCAATGAACGCATCCACGATCGCGAGGGCTTCCGCCGTGCTGTGCATCCGGCCGCCGATCCCGATGAGCTGCGCATTGTTGTGCTGCCGGGCGAGCTGGGCGGTCTCGGTGCTCCACGCCAGGGCGCAACGCGCACCGGGCACCTTGTTCGCGGCGATCTGCTCGCCGTTTCCGCTGCCGCCCAATACGATTCCCAGACTGCCCGGGTCTGCCACGGTGCGACGTGCGGCCTCGATGCAGAACGCCGGATAGTCGTCCTGCGCGTCGTAGGTGAGCGCACCGCAATCGACGACTTCATGACCGTTGGACGTCAGGTGTTCGGCGATCGCGTTCTTCAATTCGAATCCGGCATGGTCGGCACCGAGGTAGACACGCATGGCGTCACTATAGATTGGTCGGGTGGACGCACAATCGCCGATACCCAATGTTCCCGGTGTCTCGGACTCACACGCGGACGCCGACCGTGACCGGACCTCAGCGCCTCCGGAGTCGGGGCCAGGCGCCTACTGGCTGCCGCCTGCCCAATACGCGCTGCGGCCACGCCTGCATCCATGGGAGATCCCGATGCTCGTGCTGATCGTCGCGATCACGCTCATCGGTTACCTCGTGATCGTCTGGCTGGTGGTCCTCGGCCAGTTCAGCGAGTACTTCCTCGCGCTCCTGGCCGCTCCCCTGGTCCTCCTGCTGATTCGTGGGTTGACCTACGCGCAACCCCGCGTGAACGGCGTGCAGATGACGCCGACGCAATTCCCCGAGGGCTACCGGATCGTGGTCGAGGCGGCCGCCCGCTACGGACTCGAGTACGTTCCCGATGCCTATGTGGTGCTCGGCAACGGCATGATCAACGCCTTCGCCTCCGGACACGGCTTCCGGCGGTACGTGGTGGTCTACTCGGACCTCTTCGAGGTGGGTGGTCGAGCGCGCGACCCCGAGGCGCTCGAGTTCATCATCGGCCACGAGGTCGGTCATATCGCCGCGGGCCACACCTCCTACTGGCGACAGCTGGCCACCGTGGTGGGCATGAACATCCCGCTGATCGGCGCGGCACTGTCGCGGGCACAGGAATACACCGCCGACAACTACGGCTACTACACCAAACCCCGAGGGGTACCCGGGGCGATGGGCGTGCTCTCGGCGGGCAAATACATGTTGTCGGCGGTGGATTTCGACCAGTTCGCGGACCGGGCCACCCACGAACGTGGATTCTTCACCTGGGCGGTCAACGCACTGGCCTCACACCCCGTGCTCACCTGGCGGGCGGCGGCACTGCGCGATCGCACCCGTGCGGGCGCGATGCTGTTCCGTCCGAAGGCCATCGTGCGCGGCGTCGGCAGCGGAAACGTCGTCCCGGTCCCGCCGCCACCGCACCCGGCGGCCGTCACACCGGGCACGCTGCCCAACGGGCTGGAGATGCCACCCAAGCTCTGAGCCGGTGCGACACCGCCGCACCGGCCCGGCCGGGAGTCAGTCGAATTCGGGATCTTCGTCGCGACTGCGCTTCAGTTCGAAGAAGTGCGGGTAGGACGCGAGCGCTACGGCACCGTCCCAGACGGTCCCTGCGGTCTCGCCGCGCGGGATACGGGAGAGCACCGGCCCGAAGAACGCGACACCGTTCACATGGATGGTCGGGGTTCCGACGTCGTCGCCGACCTTGTCCATGCCCTCGTGATGGCTCGTCCGGATCCACTCGTCGAACTCCTCCGAGGTGGCAGCGTCGGCCAGCGACGGGTCCAGTTCGAGTTCGGCCAGCGACTCGCTGATCACCTGGCCGGAGTCCTTGATGCCCTTGTTGTGGATGCGCGTGCCCATCGCCGCGTAGAGCGGTGCCAGGATCTCGTCACCCTTCTGCGCCCATGCCGCGGCGATCACGCGTACCGGACCCCAGGCCTGCTTGAGTCCTTCGCGGTACTCCTCGGGGATGTCCTTGCCCTCGTTCAGCACCGCCAGGCTCATGACGTGGAATTTCACGTCGATGGAACGGACCTTCTCGGCCTCCAGAATCCATCGCGAAGTGATCCAGCACCACGGACACAGTGGGTCGAACCAGAAATCCACCCGATCCTGTGCCTGCTGACCTGTCTGCGTCTCTGTCGCCATCGACCTGACCTTCCGCGTGTGTCGTGGGTATACCTCTTCGCAAACTACAACCAGATTCCCGGACGCTCATTCCCGTTAAGCTGGCCCACGGACCACGATTCGAGAGGCGGACTGACCCGACTGTGACTGCTCCCAACCTGACCCGCGACCAAGCCCGCGAACGCGCCGCGACGATCGATGTCGGCAACTATGCGATCGACCTCGACCTCACCGACGGCAACGGCGGCCCGGGGGTCGACACCTTCCGATCGGTGACCACCGTGACGTTCACGGCCTCGCCCGGGGCCGAGACCTTCATCGACCTCGTCGCACCGTCGCTCATCTCGGCGACCCTCAACGGCACCGATCTCGACGTGTCCGGCTTCGACGAGTCGGTGGGCATCGCACTCCCGTCACTGGCCGCCGAGAACACCCTCACGGTCGTCGCCGACTGTGCGTACTCCAACACCGGCGAGGGGCTGCACCGCTTCGTCGACCCGACCGACGATGCGGTCTATCTGTATTCCCAGTTCGAGACAGCCGACGCCAAGCGCATGTTCGCCTGTTTCGACCAGCCGGACCTGAAGGCCACCTACACGCTGACGGTCACCGCACCCGAGGACTGGAAGGTGATCTCGAATGCGGCGGTGGTGAACACGCTCGCTGCCGAACCGGGACTCCACCGGTTCCGCGCAACGCCGCTGCTGAGCACGTATCTCGTCGCCCTGATCGCCGGCCCCTATGCGGAGTGGACCGACAGCTACACCGACGATCACGGCACCATTCCGCTCGGGATCTATTGCCGCGCATCGCTTGCCGAGCACATGGACGCCGAGCGGCTGTTCACCGAGACCAAACAGGGCTTCGGCTTCTACCACGAGAACTTCGGCATCCCCTACGCCTTCGGCAAATACGATCAGCTCTTCGTGCCGGAGTTCAACGCAGGCGCCATGGAGAACGCAGGCGCGGTGACCTTTCTCGAGGATTACGTCTTCCGTTCACGGGTCACCAAGTACCTCTACGAGCGTCGCGCCGAGACCGTCCTGCACGAGATGGCCCACATGTGGTTCGGCGACCTGGTCACCATGCAGTGGTGGGATGACCTGTGGCTCAACGAGTCCTTCGCCACGTTCGCTTCTGTCCTGTCCCAGTCGGAGGCGACCGAGTACAAGAACGCGTGGACCACGTTCGCGAACGTCGAGAAATCCTGGGCGTATCGACAGGACCAGCTGCCGTCGACCCACCCGGTGGCCGCAGATATCCCCGACATCGCAGCCGTCGAGGTCAACTTCGACGGCATCACCTACGCCAAGGGTGCGTCGGTCCTCAAGCAACTGGTCGCCTATGTCGGCCTCGAGGACTTCCTGGCCGGTCTGCGCGACTACTTCGAGGCCCACAAGTTCGGCAACGCATCGTTCTCCGATCTCCTTGCCGCACTGGAGAAGTCGTCCGGGCGCGACCTGTCCGACTGGGGTTCCCAGTGGCTCAAGACGACCGGCATCAACGTGATGCGGCCCGACTTCGAGCTCGACGCGGACGGGAAGTTCAGCCGGTTCACGATCGTCCAGGACGGCGCGCAACCAGGCGCAGGCGAGACCCGCGTCCATCGCATGAAGGTCGGCATCTACGACGACAACGGCTCCGGGGCGCTCGAGCGCGTCCACAGCGCCGAACTCGACGTCGAGGGCGAACGGACCGACGTCGCCGAGCTCGTCGGGGTGGCCCGCGGCGCCCTCGTGCTGCTCAACGACGACGATCTCACCTACGCGTCGGTCCGCCTGGACTCGGAGTCGCTGGCCACCGCGACCGCCCGGATCGGCGACATCGCCGATCCGATGCCGCGCACGCTCGTCTGGTCGGCGGCCTGGGAGATGACCCGGCAGGCCGAGATGGCGGCCCGCGAGTTCGCCGAGTTGGTACAGCGCGGCATCGCCTCCGAATCGGAGATCGGTGTGGTGCAACGAGTCCTGATGCAGGCGACCAGCGCAGTCGAGGCCTACGCCGATCCCGCATGGGTGTCGGCGACAGGCCGTCCGGGTTTCAGCGCCCGACTACTCGAACTCGCGCGAGGATCCGAGTCCGGCTCCGATCATCAGCTCGCCTTCGTGAACACCTGGCTCGCGGGCAAGCTGAATGACGATCAGATCCCGGCCGCGCGCGGTCTGCTCGACGGCGACGATCCGACGTCGCACGGACTCGCCGGTCTCGTGGTGGACACCGACATGCGCTGGAAGTTGGTGCGCGCACTGGCCTCGGCAGGCGCGATCGACACGGATCCGGCGAGCTCGCCGGTCATCGACGCCGAGGCGGGACGCGACAACACAGCCACCGGTCAGCGCCAGGCGGCCGCCGCGCGGGCGTCCCGACCACTGGCCGAGGCCAAGGCCGACGCCTGGGCTCAGGCCGTCGACGACGACTCGCTCTCGAATGTCTACACCCGGACCATGATCGAGGGCTTCGCACGGGCAGGCCAGGACGAGCTGCTGCAGCCGTATGTGGCCAAGTACTTCGAGGCGATCCCCGATATCTGGGCCCGTCGGTCGAGTGAGGTGGCGCAGACGGTTGTCGTGGGCCTCTACCCACACTGGGCGATCAACGCCGAGGGTATCTCCGCCGCGGACGAGTTCCTGTCCGCCGATCACCCGCCGGCACTGAAACGCCTGATCTCCGAGGGGCGTGACACCGTGGCCCGGTCGCTGCGCGCACGGGAGTTCGACGCACAGCAGTGAGTGTCCGGGGTCCGGCGGCACCGTCGTCGGACCCCGGCTCGCTCAGCGGCTTCGCCAGCAGTATCGGACCTGAGGTCGACCTGTGTTGCCGTATTCGGTGGTGCGCTCGACGGTGCCGTCGTCGGCCAGCCGTTCCAGATATCGCCAGGCGGTGACACGCGAACTCCCCAGCACCGCGGCCACCTCCGACGCAGTGAGGCCGCCGTCGCTGTCCCGGACCGCGCGCCCGACGGCATCCTCGGTGTCCGGGGCGGCCCCCTTCTTCGCGGTCCGACGTGTGTCGGAGGTCCGCAGTTCGGCAAGAGCTCGGTCGACGTCACGCTGGCTCACCGCATCACTGCCTGCGGTGAGCGCACCCCGATAGTTGAGATACTGCCGGATCTTCTCGCCGAACGCGGCAAAGGTGAAGGGCTTCAGGAGATACAGAAGTACGCCGTGAGACATCGCACTGCGGACCGCGGCCAGATCCCGTTGCGCGGTGATCGCGATGACATCCGGTCCGGGCCGCACCCCCGACAGCGCGGAGGCGAGGTCCACCCCACGCGCATCGGGCAGTCCCAGGTCGAGCAGCACCAGGTCGATCGGCTCGGACGATCCCGCGGCCTCGGTCGCCACGCGCATCGCCTGCTGCGCCGTCGTGACCGATGCCACCACGTCGAATCCACCCACGCGGGAGAGATATTCGCGATGCGCCTCGGCGATGAGGGGTTCGTCCTCGACGATCAGCACGCGGATCATCGATCACCGTCCCCCTCGATCGCGGCATCCGCATCGGCAACGTCGGCGCGGCCGCTGCGTTCGGGTGCCGACAACAGAACCGTCACCACGGACGCATAGGTGTTCTCGGCACGCAGGGTTCCGTGGTGCCGATCGACCACCTGGGCGACCAGTGCCAGACCCAACCCGCGGCCGAGGGCATCGCCGCCCGCCTTGGTCGAGTAGCCCCTGGCCTGTGCGCGATCGAACTCGCCGGGGTCCATTCCGGGTCCGCTGTCGGCGACGACGACCTCGAGACGGGCGGGGTCCCCGACGACGGTCACCTCCACCCAGGGGTCGGCGGGATCACATGCATCGAGCGCGTTGTCGATGAGATTGCCCACAACGGTGATCATCTCACCCACGGTCAGGAGTTCGATCGCATCGTCGCCGAATTGCGAATCCTCCGTGAGCATCAACGAGATACCACGCTCGGCGGCCTGTGCCGACTTCCCCAGCAACAGTGCGGCCAGCGCCGGCTCCGCCACGGTTTCGGTCATCCGATCTATCAATCGTTGCGACAACTGCATCTCGGTCGTCGCCATCAACGCCGCCTCGGCGCTGCGGCCCGTCTCGATCATCGCGACCACGGTGTGCAGGCGATTCGCGGATTCATGCAGCTGCGATCTCAGCGCCTCGGCGAATCGGGTCATCGAGTCGAGTTCGCCCATGGCATCGGCCAATTCGGTGCGGTCCCGAATCGTGACGACCGCGGCGGTGGCGTCGGTCGGCACCGGCGACCGGCTGACCACCAGTGTCCTGCCCTGTTCGGCGTAGAGCACGTCGACCAACGGCTCGTCGCCCGTGACGAGAAAGGTAGGCAGTTCGATCTCGCCGTTGTGCCCTGCGCCCAGCAGCCGCCGAGCCTCGTCGTTGACGAGTGCGGGTTGGCCGCGCTCGGTCACGACCAGCCCCTCGCGAACAGCGTGGAGCACCGCGTCATGGTGTTCGTACATGAGCCGGAGTTCCGACGGTGCCAGCCCACCGGTCTGCCGGAGGAGCCTGCGGCGGATCAGCCAGAGACCCAACCCCGCCGTCACGAGCGCCGCCAGCGCGATCGCAGCGATCAGCGGCAGTTGCGCACGCCAAGCCGCGGTGAGCGACTGCTGGGTGATCCCTGCCGCGACCAGCCCGACGATCCGCCCGTCGGGGGCCCGGACCGGCGCGACCGTCCGGACCGACGGTCCGAGGGTGCCCGTGTAGGTCTCGGTGTGGACCTCTCCCCGGAGCGCCTCGGCGGTCGAGCCGATGTACTTCTGCCCGATGAGCCCGGGATTGGTGTGCGTGTAGCGGGTGCCGTCGGTGCCCATGATCGTGATGAAGGCGATGTCGGTCGCCTTCCGGACCTGTTCGGTCACCGGTTGCAGGGTCGCCGCCGGATCGGACGACATGAGTGCGCGCGACGTCGACGGTGAATCGGCGAGACTGACCGCGATCGCCGTCACCTCGCCCCGGGCGGCACGATCACCGTCGACGCGGGCATCGATCGCGGCGAGCACACTGCCGGCGACGACGATGACGGCGACCAGCATCAGCAGCCAGGCAACCGCCTGACCGGCGAGAGTCCGGGGAATCGCTCGATACATCGGCCACCTCCACCCGGGATTCGTCGATTTCGTTCGGTGAACGAAACGAACTCAATCGTGACCCGTGTCACGCATTCGTCCCACAATCCATACACGGACGGTGACCGCGCGGTCCATGACGCGGCGACGACGAGAGGAATCCGATGAATCTGCGATCACGACCGAACGAGCCGGGCGACGAACCCGCTCCTCCGGTGTCCACCGCTGACCTGCCTGCGGTCAAGAAGCGCGATCGCACGCATTGGCTCTACATCGCCGTGATCGTCGCGGTGGTGGCCGGTGTCGTCGTGGGGCTCGTCGCACCGCAGGCCGGCAAGGATCTCGCGTTCCTGGGCACCATGTTCGTGAGCCTGATCAAGATGATGATCGCGCCGGTGATCTTCTGCACCATCGTTCTCGGCATCGGGTCGGTGCGAAAAGCGGCGACCGTCGGCAAGGTCGGCGGACTGGCATTCGTCTACTTCCTGGTGATGTCGACCGTCGCGCTGGCGATCGGCCTCGTCGTCGGCAACCTGATCAAGCCCGGCGAGGGCCTCAACATCACGACGACTGCTGGCAAGGGCGCCGAACTCGCGGCAGAGGCACACGAATCCGGTGGGACGCTCGACTTCGTCGAGGGCATCATCCCCACCTCGATGGTGTCCGCGCTGACCGAGGGCAATGTGTTGCAGGCGCTGTTCGTCGCCCTGCTCGTGGGGTTCGCGATCCAGGCCATGGGTCGCACCGGCGAGCCGATCCTGACCGCGGTGTCGTACTTCCAGAAACTCGTCTTCAAGGTCTTGTCGATGATCCTGTGGGTGGCCCCGATCGGCGCATTCGGCGCGATCGCCAACGTCGTCGGTCAGACGGGGTGGGCCGCGGTCCAGCAACTGCTGATCCTGATGCTGGCGTTCTACCTCACCTGCGTGGTGTTCGTGTTCGGTGTCCTCGGCGTCCTGCTGCGGACAGTGGCGAGCGTGTCCATCTTCCGGTTGGTCCGCTACCTCGCCCGTGAGTACCTGCTGATCTTCGCCACCTCGTCGTCGGAGTCCGCCCTCCCGCGCCTGATCGCGAAGATGGAACACCTGGGCGTGGAGAAGACCACCGTTGGTGTGGTCGTGCCCACCGGATACTCGTTCAACCTCGACGGGACGGCCATCTATCTCACGATGGCCTCGATCTTCATCGCCGACGCGATGGGCGACCCGCTCTCGATCGGTGAACAGATCGGTCTGCTCGCGTTCATGATCATCGCGTCGAAGGGTGCGGCAGGCGTCAGCGGCGCGGGGTTGGCCACCCTGGCCGGCGGGTTGCAGGCCCATCGACCCGAGATGCTCGACGGCGTGGGACTCATCGTCGGGATCGACCGGTTCATGTCCGAGGCCCGCGCGGTGACCAATTTCTCCGGCAACGCGGTCGCGACGCTGCTGGTCGGCTCGTGGACGGGGACCGTCGACAAGGGCAGGGTCGACACCGTCCTGCGCGGCGGCGCGCCGTTCAACGAGTCGGACATGGTCGACGACGAACCGGTGGACCGTCGCCCCGGCGACGACGCGGCGCGGACTTCACCGCGGCCGGATCGCGTACTGACCGATCACTGACGCGCCACCGACGGAAAGACCGACGGCCGCTCACCCAGGGGTGAGCGGCCGTCGGTTGGATTGGTGTGGTGTTCCCTCAGGAGACTCCGGTGCAGGCCGTCACAAGCCTCCCGTACCGCCTGTCACGAGACGGCGGCGGCGGTGGACATGACCCGCAGCGCCGCGATCAATCCGTCGATCAGGTCACCCTGACGGAAACTCGTCACGGCCGCGGTCACGCCGAGCTGGGCGACGCGATCGTTGACCCGGTCGGCGACGGCGACACCCGAGACCACCACGACCTCGTGGGCGTTCGGGGACACCGCGATCAGCGCGCCGTTGGCGGGCTCCGGAGCGCGGAGCAGCACCGCGCGCGCATCCGCGACAGCGTCCGCGCCGAGCTCACCGATGTAGACCGAGAACCGGACGAGGGCCTTCTCGCTGGCGCTCTTGAGCGCGTCGTCGAGCCCGATCAGTTCCTCACGGGTGAACGGCGGCGTGGTGGGCGCCTGGCCCGGGAACCGCGTCGCGGAGACGCGTCCGCTGTTGGTGATGACCGTGCCGACCGGCAGTGCACTCCCGGCCGCCGATGCCGCCTCGACCTCGGCGTGACGACCTGTTGCTACCTCACCACTTGCCACTGGCCGAGCCTCCGTCCACGTCGGTCGATTCCGCATGATGCGCCAGCGTCATCGGCTCGATGGCCGTGGCACTGAAGAGCAGAGGGGCGCGATCCCACTGCTGATCGAGGGTGTACAGCGACACCTTCGGATACTTCGTGTTGAACGTGAACGCCATCGCGATGACACATGCCACGACAAGGACCACACAGATGATCGTGACAGGCACTCCGATGGCGACGATCAGGTTGTCCATGTCACCCTTTCGATCGGCTGCACTGCGGTGACCTGCGGAACATCCGAAGTACAGGTCATTGTGATCAATCTAGCCGACGCACGCGGCACTCGGGCGCTGACCCCTACAGTGCGTCGTAGACAGTATTCCGCCGATCCACCGTCCGATCCTGGCCGGATCAGGCGGCACCGGCGTCGATGTACTGCGCCCACGCCGGATCGATCTCCTTGACCGTGGCCAGCAAGCGCCAATGACGCCCCTTCGGGACACCCGGCTGGACGCGCAGCGACCAGCCCAGCTCGCTCAGGAGCCGATCGGCCTTGCGGTGGTTGCAGCTCGCGCAACAGGCGACACAGTTCTCCCACGAATGGGCTCCGCCCCGACTCCGCGGCAAGACGTGATCGATGGTGGTCGCCTTGGCGGAGCAGTACCCGCAGCGGAAACGGTCGCGGTGCATCAGAGCCGCCCGCGTCAGCGGCACCACGGCGCGATACGGCACCTTGACGAACGACCGCAGCCGGATGACCGAGGGCACCGGAACCGACATGTCGGCCGAATGCACGGCGAGTCCGCCGTCGTCGGCGTGCACGACGTCGGCCCGCTCACGCAGGACCAGGACGATGGCCCGACGCAGAGAGATGGCAGTCAGCGGCTCATAGGTGGCGTTGAGCAACAGAACCCGGCGACGGCCCCACAGCAATGCCGACCGCGATGGACCGGTGCCCACGGACTCGTGCGCGCGGCCGCCGGGGAGCGTGGTGAGCGCAGTGATGCGCGCCCGGCCGCCGTCGGCCGATGCCGTCTTTGCTGCGCTCCTGCTCGTCATATGTGTCTCCCACCTCAACACGACGAGGTCAAGTTGACCATGGAACACCGACTATTGCACGACAATTGTGCGTGTCACCGCAGGTCGCCTCGGTGAACACCCGGTGACCCGATCACCCGCGGAGCACGGCGGTTGAGGCCTGCGCCCGCGGTCAGGACAATGGAGTCCGTGAGTACCGAGGTCCCCGGCGGCATAGAGCCCAGCAACCCTTCCACGCAGCGAACCTTTTACGACGAGGTGGGCGGCGCGGAGACGTTTCACAAGCTGACCGCGCGGTTCTATGAGGAGGTCGCCGCCGACGAGGTGTTACGGCCGCTCTACCCCGAGGAGGACCTCGGACCCGCGGAACGACGTCTTCGGATGTTCCTCGAGCAGTACTGGGGCGGGCCCCGCACGTATTCGGAGGAACGTGGCCATCCACGGCTGCGCATGCGCCACCACCCGTTCCGCATCGGTCCCATCGAGCGCGATGCATGGCTGCGCTGCATGCACACGGCGATCGGGTCGATCGACGCTCAGACCCTCGATGACCCGCACCGGCGGGCACTGGTCGACTACATGGAGATGGCAGCGCAATCGATGATGAATTCGCCCGTCTGACACGCCGACACGTCCGTTTCGACGCGCCGAGATGACCTGTAGTTCTCACCGAAAACACAGGTAGGGCACAATGACGACGGTGAGCGACGAGACATCGAACGCTGTCCCCGCCGAACCGGATCCCGATGCCGCGCCCGACGCGGTGTCCACCGATGCCGACGGGAACGCCGTGACCTCCGAGGAGGCCACGGCCACCGACAGCACAGACGAAGACGCTGCCGAGGTCGTGGGCGACGAACTGTCGGACGACGCCGTCGACTCTGCGGGTGCAGATCCCGGTCCCACCGAGGCCGGCGATGCGGGTGACACCGACGAGACCGGAACTCCGGACGCGGACGTCGCTGCGAGCGACGACGAGGACATCGACGACCCGGAGATCGAGGCCGCAGACGACAGCGATCAGACCGCCGAAACCGTTGAGGGCGTTGAGGTCGACCACGCGGACGACGCCATCGACGCCATCGACGCCGACGATATCGATTCCGACGACCAGTCTGTCGATCCCGACGACGCCGTGGTACCCACAAGCGCTGCGACGCAACTCGATACCGATGACGACACCTGGTGGAAGTCCGCGATCTTCTACCAGATCTATCCGCGCTCGTTCTCCGATCTGGACGGCGACGGCGTCGGCGACCTCGCCGGCGTGATCGACAAGCTCGGCTACCTCGAACTCCTCGGGGTGGACGCTCTGTGGCTGAGTCCGATCATGCGCTCCCCCATGGCCGATCACGGCTATGACGTCTCCGATCCACGCGACATCGATCCGATCTTCGGCGATCTCGCGCGATTCGATGAGCTGATCGCCGAGGCACATGAGCGGTCGATCCGGGTCACGATGGACCTCGTCCCCAACCACACCAGCGATCAGCATCCGTGGTTCGTCGAGGCGCTGGCGGCCGAACCCGGCAGCAGCGAGCGGGCACGGTACATCTTCCGCGACGGACGAGGCGATGACGGCGACGAGCCGCCGAACAACTGGCAGAGCATCTTCGGTGGTCCGGCCTGGACGCGGGTCCCGGATCCTGATGGCACTCCAGGCCAGTGGTATCTGCACATCTTCGCTGCCGAACAACCAGATCTGAACTGGGAGAACCCCGAGGTCTTCGACGACCTGGAGAAGACTCTGCGTTTCTGGCTCGACCGCGGCGTGGACGGTTTTCGCATCGACGTCGCCCACGGCATGGCGAAGCCTGCCGACCTACCCGACATGGATCTCGAATCGGCGGGGCTGCTGCAGAACGACGACGACGATCCGCGGTTCAACAACTATGCGGTACACGACATCCATCGCAAGATCCGCAAGGTGCTCGACGAGTATCCGGGCGCGGCCAACGTCGGTGAGATCTGGGTCGACGACAACGAACGATTCGCCGAATACCTGAGGCCCGACGAGCTGCACCTCGGTTTCAACTTCCGCCTCGCCAAGGCGACGTTCGACACCGAATCGATCCGGGACGCGATCGAGAACTCCCTGGAGGCAGTGCTGTCGGTGTCCGGGGTGCCCACCTGGACCCTCTCCAACCACGATGTCGACCGTGAGGTCAGCCGCTACGGACGTATCACGGTCACACCCGCCGGTGCCGACCCCGTCGATGTCGATGTCGATATCGAGTCGCCCGACACCGACATCGACCTGGGCATCCTGAGGGCACGCGCGATGCTGCTCGTCGAACTCGCACTGCCGGGAACGGTGTTCATCTACAACGGCGCCGAACTCGGACTGCCGAACGCCGACCTGCCTGACGACGCCCTCCAGGACCCGGTGTGGGAGCGCTCCGAGCACACCGAACGCGGCCGCGACGCGTGCCGGGTTCCGTTGCCCTGGGAGGGTGACGAGCCGCCGTTCGGTTTCAGCAGCAATCCGGACACGTGGCTGCCGATGCCCGCATCATGGACGCGGTTCACCGTCGAAGCACAGCTCGAGGACATCGGTTCGACGCTCTCGCTCTACCGGCAGGCAATCGAGATGCGGTATGAACGACCGGAATTCGAGGGTGACACGGTGGAGTGGTACGGCGCCCCCGACGGCTGCCTGGCCTTCCGCCGGTCGGTCGGGCACCTGACCTGCGCCCTCAACACCGGCGACGTCCCGGTCCCGCTCCCACCCGGCGAGATCCTGCTGACCAGTTATCCGCTCATCGACGGTCAGCTCGCACCCAACTCGGCTGCCTGGCTGGTCTGAACGCCTTCCGGCGAACACCGCGCGACCGGCGTGGTCACACGGTCATCATCGCGATCTTCTCCAGGCGCTGAAAGACCGATCCGTAGCGTGCATCGATACGAATCCAGGCCCCGGACACACGGATCCGAACCGGTTCGTCGGCGGCGATACGGTCGAGGGGGGACGATTCGGTGATCTCGTGGCCGTCGGCGTCCCGGATGAACCCCATCGCGGTGACGGCGAAGAGCGACCTCATCGAGACCGAGGCCCGCCGTTCACCGTCGCGCGACGTCACGTCAAGCACATCCTGGTCGAGCAATCCGGTCGCCGGACCATGGGCACTGCCCTCGGTCCGCGCGAGATGTGCACCGCCGCGGGACAATTCGACGACGGTGCGCGCCGGCACGTCATCGAGCTGGGTGAACCCGGAGTTCGCAGGCAGCGCGCCGCGCCAGGCACTGTCCAGACCGAAACCCGGGTCGACCGCGCTCCCCGGCTCCGCCGCCGACAGTGCCGTGCGCAGCATCCCGGCGTCCGCGACGATGTCGTCGGGTCGCATCGTCCCGAACACGGATCTGCTTGCAAGAACGTCGAATCCGGTGTTGACCCAGAAACCGAGCAAACCATCGGGTCGGGCGGACACCCGCACGGCGGCCGTGTCGTCGAGACGGACCGCACGTCCAAGGAATGCGACCGCATCGGACCGGTCACCCGACCCGGTCACGGTGATGTGGCGTTCCGGAGCGGTCACCGAACCTCCTGGTCCGCACGGCGGAAGGACGCGAGGAACTCCTTCTCGTCCGCTGTGAGTCGCCGCAGACGCTGCGCATCGACGTCGAACGCGACGAGCTGAGTAGTGGCGGTGACGGCAGGCTTGCTCGTCGGGCCTGCTCCCTTCGGCCGGACCTCATAGCCGACCGTGAAGTCCACCGCGCGCAGCTGTTCGACGAACATGGTCACCTCGATCGGCCCCTCGTCGTGGCGCACCTGCTCCCGGTACTTCACGTGCAGGTCGGCCACCACGCACCCTTCTCGCAGCGAGGCGGTGGGCCGCCCGTCGTAGAAGAGCCACGGAATCCGCGCCTCCTCGAGGAGGGTCACCATCCGGGCATGGTTGATGTGGGCGAAGACATCCATGTCAGACCACCGGACGGGCACTTTGACCAGGTATCCGGCGTCGGTCCTCGTTCCCTCGTCCTCGTAGAGCACGCGCTTCCCTTCCCAGACGTCGTCGAACCGCGACTCGTCGCCGCGGGTCCAACCCTACGCACAGGGCTCCGCCGGATCAGCCCGGCACGATCTGGACGGGCAGGCCGTTGAGCACCACGGTGCCCGACAGCGGGTCGAGCACCGTCCCGTCGTTGAGGCGGTTCACGTTCACGCCGGGCGTCGCGGCCGCGACGGTGAGTCTTGTGCCCTCGACGTCGTGCCCCCATCCGTGCGGCAACGATGCGACACCGGGACGGATGTCTGTGGTGATCTCGACGGGGACGCTGAGCTCGCCGCCGGGACCGCGGATGACCGCGACGTCGGCGAGCCCGAGGCGGTCTGCGTCATCCGGGTGGACGTGCAGGGTGCAGCGGTTGGTCCCTCCCGACAGGGCCCCCAGGTTGTGCATCCAGCTGTTGTTGGAGCGCAGATTACGTCGGCCGATGAGCACGAGATCGTCGGGCCCGCGATCGATTGCGGCGCGCAACCGTGCGACGTCGCCGATCAGATCCTCGGCGGCGAGCTCGATCTTCCCCGATTCGGTCCGCAGCACCCCGGGCAGCCGAGGCCTCATGGGACCGAGGTCGATGCCGTGCGGGTTCTCCCGCAGAGAGTCGAGGGTCAATCCGTCGGCCCGGGAACCGAACGCGTCCCCGTAGGCTCCGAGCCGCAGCATCATGTCGAGTCGTCGTTCGTAACCCGGACCGTCGCACACCATGTCGGCGAGTTCCTCGACCCGACGGCCGGCCACCGGCGAGTGCGGATCCGACACCTCCTTCGAGAGCGTTGCGGTGATCGCCTGGTCGTCCACCAGGGCCGGATCGGCGTGCACCCCGACCCCACTGACTGCCAGCGCGATCCGGGACACGATCTCTGCCTCGTCGGGCCGCCCGGCGGGCAACTCGAACACCGGGGGCGAGTAGCGGGCCGTCGCCCGGACGGCGAGATTGTTGAGCACGAAGTCGAAGTGAGGGCTCTGCGACGGCGGTGGCGGCGGCAGGATGACGTCGGCGTGACGGGTGGTCTCGTTGAGGTAGGGGTCGATGCTCAGCATGAAGTCGACGCCCTCGAGGGCGCGCGCCAGACGCTCCCCGTTCGGCGCGGACAGGACCGGGTTCCCGGCAACCGTGATCAGGGCTTCGAGTTGTCCGGGCCCTGGGGTGTCGAGCTCCTCGGCGAGGGCCACGGCCGGTAGTTCGCCCGCCACCTCGGGGTGTCCGGATACCCGGCTCCGCCAGCGTCCCGTCCGGAACGCGCGGCCCGGGCGTGGCGGACGAGGCGCCGGTGCAGTGGGGGCGGTCGGGAACATCACGCCGCCGGGTACGTCGAGGTTGCCGGTGAGGATGTTGATCGCGTCGATGAGCCAGCTCCCGACGGTCCCGAATTCGACTGTGGTGGTGCCCATCCGGCCGTACACCGCCGCCGACGACGCAGTTGCCACCGCGCGGGTGAGCGCGCGGAGATCCGCGGCGGGGACGTCACAGTATCCGGCGACGCGTTCGGGGGCGAACTCGTCCGCGGCCCGTCTCAGCGCGTCGACCCCGGTCACATGGCGCGCGGTCCCACCCAGATCGGGTGCCACCAGGTTCTCGTCGAACAACGTGTGGACCATGGCGAACAGGAGGGCGGCGTCGGTCCCCGGGCGGGGCGAGATGTGCGTGTCGGCGAGTTTCGCCGTGCGGGTCCGAGCCGGATCGATCACCGTCAACCGCCCGCCGCGACGACGCAATGCGGCGAGTTTTCCGGGGAAATCGGCGGCCGTGGTGACGCTTCCGTTGGAGACCACCGGGTTCGCACCGATGACGACCAGGTGGTCGGTCCGATCCAGGTCGGGCACCGGGAACGCGAACGGGTTCCCGAACAGATACCCCAGGGCCACCTGTTTGGGCATCTGGTCGAGGGTGCTCGCGCTGAACACCTGATGGGTACCGAGGGCCCTGGCCAGCAGCGGCGTGTAGAGCGCCCCGGCGACGGTGTGCGCATTCGGATTGCCGAGATACAGGCCGACCGACGACCCCCCGTGATCGCCGATGATCGCTCCCAAGCGGTCGGCGACCACGTCGAACGCCTCATCCCAGCCGGTGGTGACGAGCTCACCACGACGGCGCACCAGAGGTTGTCCGAGGCGATCCGGATCGCCGTCGAGATCGGGCAGGCTCGCCCCTTTGGGACAGATGAAGCCACGACTGAAGACGTCGTCGTGGTCGCCGCGGGCGGTCAGGACCCGTCGCCGAGAGTCGTCGACGGTGAGGGTCAGTCCGCAGGTCGCCTCACACAGCGGACAGATGCGCAGCGCATTTCGGGCCATGACCAACCCTAGACCGGGTCGGCCTCGGTCCGGACGGTATCGCTCAACGGATCACGCTGCGCAGTTGGCGGGCCGCCACGGAGAGCACAGCCAGGTCCAGGGTGTCCGACTCGGTGATGTCGGCGAGCATCGTGCGGACCCGGGACAACCGGGAGGTGTGCGAGAACTCCCACTCGTCGATCTTCTCCGCCGCCGACTCATCGGGCTCGCCGACCTCGAGGACCTTCAGTGTCAGAGCCCGGAGTGCACCGTGCATGTCATCGCGAAGTGCCAAGCGCGCCAGCGCATGCCATCGATCGCCATAGGCGAGGTCGGATACCGCGGTCAGCAGCTCCTCGAGTCCGAAGTGTTCCATGACCGCGAAATAGAGTTCGCCGACCTCGACGGGCTCACGGTCCGCGATCTCCGAGGCATCGATGATGTCGAGGAGGCAGAACCGATGCAGGCTCACCGCCACGTCGTGCGCGAGATCCTGCGGTACGCCTGCCGCTTGATAGCGGTCCACACGCGCGTCGACATCGAATGCCGAACTCGCCCCGAACCAACTGTCCAGCAGGGCCGACAACTCCGCGACCCGCTCCCCGTACCGGGTGATCTCCGCGGCCATCGCCAGTGGCTGTGGCCGGAATGCCAGCAGCCACCGAGATGCCCGGAACAGCAGGCGCCTGGCGTACATCGACATCTCGTCGATCGCCGCGGCAGGAGCCGGCGCATGGGTGATCCGCTCGAACAGACTGTCCATCCCGAAGACCGCGCCCGCCACCACATATGCGCGAACGCCCTCCTCCGTCGAGGAGCCGGTGCCCTCCCCCAGACGGAACAGGTGCGTCATTCCCGCCTTGTCGACCACGTCGTTGACCAGCGTGGTGGTCACGATCTCCCTGCGCAGGCGATGCGACCGGATACCGTCGGCGAATCGATCCCGCAGGGGCATCGGGAAATAGCCGGACAACCGCGCGTCGAACACCTCGTTGTCGGGCAGATCGGTCGCGAGGAGATCCGATTTCGCCGCCAGTTTCACATGGGCCATCAGGGTGGCGAGTTCGGGAGAGGTGAGGCCGCGATGCAACTCGCTGCCGAATCGCTTCCGGAGTTCGGCGGGTTGCGGCAACGCCTCCAACCGGAGGTCCACCCCGCGATTGCGCGAGAGATCGGTCAGCTGCCGCATGTGGACGTCCACCCGGACAGTGGAGAAGGTTCGACTGAAGCCGAGTTCGGAGTTCTGGGAGATGTTGTCGGCCAACACGAGATCGGCGACCTCACCGGTCATCGACTCCAGCAGAGGGTTGCGGTCCGCGACATCCAGGTCACCCGACGACACCGCCGAGTCGAGCAGGATCTTGATGTTCACCTCGTGGTCGGAACAGTCGACGCCCGCCGAGTTGTCCATCGCGTCGGTGTTGACGCGCCCACCCGCCAGGTCGAATTCGATCCGGCCGCGCTCGGTGGCGCCGAGATTCCCACCCTCCCCCAGGACCTTGGCGCGTAACTCCGAGCCGTCTACGCGGATCGCATCGTTCGCCTTGTCGCCGACCTCGGCGTCGGACTCGGTGGACGCCTTGACATAGGTGCCGATGCCGCCGTTCCACAGCAGATCGACAGGCGCCAGCAGAATGGCGCGGATCAGTTCCGGTGGCGACAACGCGGTGATCGGGTCACCGAGGCCGAGCGCAGCACGCATCTCGTCGCTGACCGGGACCGACTTCTGCTCGCGCGACCACACCCCGCCGCCGGGACTGATCAGCGTGGTGTCGTAATCGGCCCACGACGAACGGGTGAGGGCGAACAGCCGTTCACGCTCTCGCCGTGCAGCGGTCGCATCGGGTTTCGGATCGACGAAGACATGTCGGTGGTCGAAGGCAGCGACCAGCCTGATGTGCTCGGACAACAGCATCCCGTTGCCGAAGACGTCACCGCTCATGTCGCCGATCCCGACCACCGTGAAGTCCTCGGATTGGGTGTCGCGGCCCAACTCCCGGAAATGACGCTTCACCGACTCCCATGCACCCCGGGCCGTGATCCCCATCGCCTTGTGGTCGTAACCGGCCGAACCGCCCGATGCGAAGCCGTCACCGAGCCAGAAACCGTACTGCGCAGCAACGTCATTGGCGATGTCGGAGAACGACGCGGTGCCCTTGTCCGCGGCGACGACGAGATACGGATCGTCGCCGTCCCGACGCACCACGGACCGCGCCGGGATCACCGTTCCGCTCTGATGGTCGATGTTGTCGGTGACGTCGAGCAGACCGGAGATGAAGGCCCGATAGCACTCGACACCCTCGGAGCGTTGGATGTCACGGTCCGCGACCGGATCACCAGTCGACGCAGGCGGGCGCTTCACGACGAACCCGCCCTTGGCCCCGACGGGGACGATCACCGCGTTCTTCACGGCCTGCGCCTTCACCAGTCCGAGGATCTCGGTGCGGAAATCTTCGCGCCGATCAGACCATCGCAGACCACCGCGGGCGACCATGCCGAAGCGCAGGTGCACGCCTTCGATCCGCGGTGAGTACACGAAGATCTCGTGCAGCGGCCGGGGCTCCGGCGCCTGCGGGATGTCGCGGGGACGGAGCTTGAACGACATGACCGGTCGACGACCGCCATCGCCGGTCACGTAGTAGTTGGTACGCGAGGTCGCCGTCACCACCGCGACGAACGCCGACAGGATGCGGTCGGCGTCCAGGCTGATCACCGTCCCGACGTCGCGCCGCAGACGTGTGAGGACATCGTCACGCCGGTCCTCGTCGGCACCTGTCGGGTCGAACGACGCGGCGAACAGGTCGACCAACCCACGGGTGACCGACCTGTGCTCGCCGAGAACCGCCGCGACATGTGTTGTGGTATAGGAGAATCCACACTGACGCAGATACCTGGCATAGGCACGGAGCATCGCCGCCGACCGCCAGTCCAACCCGCATCGGATCACCAATTCGTTGAACGCGTCCACTTCCGCGTTCTGGCGCCAGATCTGGCGGAATGCATCGGTGAACCGGTGCTCGAGATCGTCGAGGGCCTCGGCGTCCACCGACATCCCTGTCGTCAGGGTCACACCGAATTCATAAGCCCAGCACGATGTTCCGTCGGGGCGAATGAGGTGATAGGGATGTTCGTCGAGGACGTCGAGGCCGAGGCTGTGGAGTACCGGCAGCACATCGGTGAGGGTGGCGGCCGCCCCGCACAGGTACAGCGTGAAGATCCACCGGTCGTCGGCGAGTTGACGGTTGTCGGTGAGTTGTCGGTTGTCGGTGTCGGCGATTGCCTCACCGAGCTCCCGTTCGTCCGGTTCCCCCTGGACGAATCGACTCAGCGTGACGGTGACGCCGCCCGGCTCCAACTGGGTCACGTGGATCAGGTCGGAGAGGGCTGCCCGTGGGTTCCGCTGCTCCTTGTAGTCCTCCGGAAGTGAGGGCAGGGCGCGGAGCAAGGTGTCGACACCACCGGCCGGCCAGGCCGACGGCGGGTGTCCGGCCTCGGTGGCGCGGCCGAGAGCACGGACACGTTCGTCCCAGCTGCGTATCGATCCGGCGAGTTTGGCCTGCATCGCCTGATGTCTGCGACCGCCGGTGTCGAGTGAACCGAGCAGCCGCGCGCGGTCGCTGTCGACACGTACCAGCACCTGGAGCAGTGCCAGCGGCATCTCACTCACTCGTGCGGTGTACTCGATCGCGGTCCCGCCGAGCGCGTCGAGGAGTTCGGCCTGCAATGTGAGACGCGATTGGGTGTTGTAGCGATCACGCGGCAGGTAGACCAGCGCCGCCGCCATCCGCCCGTCGGGATTCATGCGTACGAACAGTCGCAGCGACCGGGTCGCGACGGCGTCCAGCATCTCATCGACCTGGCGGCCCAGTTCGGCATCGGTGGCGGCGAACATCTCGACGAGCGGGTAGTTCTGCAGCAGTTCGAGCATCGCCTGCCCGGCGAACGAGTCCGCGTCGACACCGGCCCGGTCGAGAACGCCACGAACCTTGACGCGCAGCACCGGGATGTCGAGCACCGTCTGATGCAGACCCGACGAGGTGAAGGTGCCCACAAACCGATGCTCGCCTGCGTGCTGACCATCGGAGGTGAACGCAGGTATCTGTAGCAGGGTGGGAAAGTCGGAACGCTGGATTCCGGTCTCGAGGTAGATGCGCGAGACCCGCGGCAACGGCGCGTCGGCGGCGACCGGGAACGACGACACGACGGTGTCCGTGCGCCACACTCCGAGGCGGTCGGTGAGGGCCGCGCCGTCGGCGGGGGCCCGCGCATATCCGAGCGGCAGAAAATGGTTGCCGACGAACCACTCCAGCAGGCGCGCGTACTCCTGACGCTCGCCTGCGGGCAGGCCGGTGGCACCGGACTCCTGGACGGCCGCGCATTCGACGGCCAACTCGGTGAGCCCGGTCCGCATCCGATCGACGTCCCGGTCGACGTCGGCGACCCGGCCGATGACCTCGAGGACGTCGGACCTCAGTGCCGCCAGATCGAAGTCGGGCTGCTGCGACAGGGCGACGACGAAGATCCATGACTCGACCGCGGTCGGATCGTCGTCGCCGAACGCCGACAGAGTCCCGTCGTCGCGACGGATCACCGGCAGCACCGGATGGTCGATGCGGGTCACCACCAGCTCGTGGGCCTCGACCGTCGCGAGCACCGCCTCGACCAGCAGGGGCATGTCGTCGTTGACCACCACCACTTCGACGCCGCCGGACCGACTCGCGACGATGTCGACCAGACGTTCGCCGGGAGCGCGCCGATGAGCCACGTCGAGGTGACGACGTACCCGGTCGACCTCCTCGGATGCGAATCGATCCAGGTCCGGCGACTCTGCCGGGCGCGCCGACGACGAGGAGCTAAAATATCGCGCAATCGCTTGTGGCAGAAGCGATGTCACGTTCGGCAACGGCACTCACCCCATCGCGGGAGGGGCAGGGACCCGGAATCTCCGGAGTATGCCCGCTCCCCTGCGATGGTAATGACCGAGGTGGTCGCGGTCAGCCGATCCGGCGCGTGTCCGGCCGCCGATGCACGAACTAGTCGCGGGTGAGCTTGCGATGCGTGACCCGATGCGGCCGCGCTGCGTCGGCACCGAGACGTTCCAACTTGTTGGCCTCATAGGCCTCGAAGTTGCCCTCGAACCAGAACCACTGACCTTCGGCGACGTTGCCCTCCCACGCGAGGATGTGGGTACAGGTGCGGTCGAGGAACCACCGGTCGTGCGAGATCACCACGGCGCAGCCGGGGAACTTCTCGAGAGCGTTCTCCAGCGAACCGAGGGTCTCGACGTCGAGATCGTTGGTCGGCTCGTCCAGCAGGATCAGGTTTCCGCCCTCTTTGAGGGTCAGCGCCAGGTTCAGGCGGTTGCGCTCACCACCGGACAGGACCTCGGCACGCTTCTGCTGGTCGGGGCCCTTGAAGCCGAATGCGCTCACGTACGCGCGCGACGGCATCTCGTTCTGGCCGACCTCGATGAAGTCCATCCCACCGGACACGACCTCCCAGACGTTCTTCTTGGGATCGATGTTCGCGCGGTTCTGATCCACGTAACTCAGCTTGACCGTCTCGCCGACCTTGACCGAGCCCGAATCGGGCTCCTCGAGGCCGACGATCGTCTTGAACAGGGTCGTCTTGCCGACGCCGTTGGGGCCGATCACGCCGACGATGCCGTTGCGCGGCAGGGTGAAGGACAGGTCCTTGATCAGCACCCGCCCGTCGAAACCCTTGTCGAGGTTGTTGACTTCCACCACCACGTCACCCAGACGTGGCGGGGTCGGGATCTGGATCTCCTCGAAATCGAGCTTGCGGGTCTTCTCTGCCTCGGTCGCCATCTCCTCGTAGCGCGCGAGACGGGCCTTGTTCTTGGTCTGACGCGCCTTGGCTCCCGAGCGGACCCACGCCAACTCTTCCTTCAGGCGGCGCTGCAACTTCTGGTCCTTCTTGCCCTGGACCTCGAGACGTTCGGCCTTCTTCTCCAGGTAGGTGGAGTAGTTGCCCTCGTAGGGGTGCAGCTTGCCGCGGTCGACCTCACAGATCCAGCCCGCGACGTGATCCAGGAAGTACCGGTCGTGGGTGACCGCGAGGACGGCGCCCGGGTACCCGGCCAGGAACTGCTCGAGCCACAGCACGCTCTCGGCGTCGAGGTGGTTGGTCGGCTCGTCGAGGAGCAGCAGATCGGGCTTCTGCAGCAGGAGCTTGCACAGGGCTACGCGTCGGCGCTCACCACCGGAGAGATGGGTGACGGGCGAGTCGGCAGGCGGGCACCGCAGAGCGTCCATTGCCTGCTCGAGCTGCGAGTCCAGGTCCCACGCGTCGTTGTTGTCCAGGTCTTCCTGGAGCTTGCCCATCTCCTCCATCAACTCGTCCGAGTAGTCGGTGGCGAGCTGCTCGGCGATCTCGTTGAAGCGGTCCAGCTTCACCTTGATCTCGCCCATGCCCTCCTCGACGTTCTCCTTGACCGTCTTCTCCTCGTTGAGGGGAGGCTCCTGCAGCAGGATGCCGACGGTGGCGTCGGGGTCGAGGAAGGCCTCGCCGTTCGACGGCTGGTCGAGTCCGGCCATGATCTTCAGGATCGACGACTTGCCGGCGCCGTTCGGCCCGACGACGCCGATCTTGGCACCGGGATAGAACGACATGGTGACATCGTCGAGGATGACCTTGTCGCCGTGCGCCTTGCGCACCTTCTTCATCGTGTAGATGAACTCAGCCACAGAAAAACTCCTTCAGACCTGCGCTCATTGTCGGCTGGCGTCAGCCGTTGACCTCCGATGCACGCGATAGCGCGCACTCACGCCCACCAGCCTAGTGGGCGCGCCGGGGCGCGGTGTCGTCCGGTGACTCGCCACCGGCCGGCGAGGCCGTGACCGTTGTACCCATCCGGGCACAACGGTCACCGGCCGTGGCGGCCGGACGAGGATCACGCCGCGCTGGGGGCGGCGTGATCTAACGTCGATCGGTCGACCGCCTCCACCACCCGCGCGTGGCCTGCCGCTCCTGGTGTGCCCTGGTAGGTGACCACACACCGGCTCAGGTCCAGTCCCACCGCGCTGGCGGTCATCTCGAGGTCGGAGCGCTTCTCCCCATCGGCGGTGACGTATTCGTTGGTCTTGATCTGCCCGTGGGCGATGACCGGGCGCCCCTTCGCGACCGCGAGACCGACTCCCGCCAGCAGCCGACGCCAGCAACTCACGGTCAGATACAGGGTCGGACCGTCGATCCATTCCTGACTGCGCTTGTCGATCCGTCGCGAGTTGCACGCCACGCGGAAGGAGATCACCTCCTCCCCGGTGGTGGTCTGCCTGCGCCGTGGTTCGGAAACAACAGTGCCGATGATGGTGGTGTAGGTCTCGTACATGCTCGACTCCTCGGGTTCTCCCGCGCCACGCGTTGTCGTGGCTGGTGCCAGCATCGATGACGCGAGGGCCGCGAAACGATCCGCAGCCTGATCTGTGGACAAGTCCGCGGAATCGTCGGCGATCATGTGCGGTTGTGGAGATCCTTGAGCATTTCGTTGTAGCTCTCGAGGTCCGCGTCGTGGTCACGCGCGGCCCGGCGATCGTAACGGCGAGCCTGCTTCTCGTCCTGACGCCGCCATTGCACGAGGAGCGCGAGCATGATCACCACCAGGGGTATCTCGCCTGCCGCCCAGGCGATTCCACCGCCTGCGCGCTGATCGTCGAACAGGTTGTAGGCGAACGGCAGGTTCAGACTGCGGTAGTACCCCTCGGCGATGACCGCACTGGTCATCATCAGGGCCACCCCGAAGAACGCATGGAACGGCAACGAACCCATGACGATGCCGAGCTTGGCGACCGGTCGGACCTGACGGGGCGCGGGGTCGATGCCGATCACGATCCAGTAGAAGAGGTAGCCGCTGAGCAGGAAGTGCACGTTCATCAGGATGTGCGCCGCGTGATACGGCACCACCGCCTCGAACACACCGCCCAGGTAGAGGACGTAGAAGCTGCCGACGAACAGGATCGCCGCGACCGCGGGGTGGGTCAGGAACCGCGACGGCCCACTGTGGATGGCCGACTGGATCCACTCCCGCGGCCCGGGGGGATTGCCCTTTCCGGCCGGCCGCAACGCACGCAGCGCCAGCGTGACCGGCCCGCCCAGGACCAACAGGACCGGGATCATCATCGACATCAGCATGTGCGCGATCATGTGCATGCTGAACATCGCTGGCGAGTATCTGCCGAGACCAGACGAGGTCGTGAACAGCAACAGCGCGCAGCCGAGAATCCATGCCACCGTCCGCCCGACCGGCCAGTCGTCCCCACGGCGCCGGAGCCGCACCACCCCGCGCAGATAGACGATGGCCAGAATGATCGCGAGCGTCCCGAACAGGAGATCGAACCGCCAGTCCACCAGAATCCGCCACAGCGACGGCGCGGCGTCGATCCGGTATCCGATCTGTGCCTCGACCGCGGAGACGTCGGCGTTCTCGCCGGCCGGCGGTGGGGTCCGGGACAGGCCGACGGCCAGTCCGAAGGTGATGGCGAACACCAGCGTCTCGACGATGCCGAAACGGACGAACGTCGACCGCGGCGCCGGCTCGTCCTCCAGACGTGCGATGGTCACCCGCCGATGCCAGGCCCCCAGCGCGCCGAGCACGACCAGTGCACAGGTCTTGGCCAGCACCAGCCGCCCGTAGGTGTCGGTGAAGAGATCGCCGAGCGGCATCCGGACGAGTGCGTTGATCACCCCGCTCACGCCGACCGCGAGGATGCTCCAGAACGCGACGCGGGAGAACCGTCGTACCGCCAGCACCCGCCAGCGCCCATCGGCCAGGGCGTAGACGACCACTGCGAACAGCCCACCCATCCACACCGTCGCGCCGACGATGTGCACGATCAGGCTGTTGGTGGCCACGTCGTGGTTGCCACCCGTCGACGAATGGCCGGCGAGCGCCGCGGGCATCAGGCTCAGCACCATCAGCGCGATAGCGCCGAACGTCCACCCCCACTTCAGGATCACCCGTGCCAGGGCCGCGGCGGCCACCGCGAAGATCGCCGTCCACAGCCAGGTGCGGGCATCGGCGACCTGCGAGTACGAGTTGATCAGGTTCGCCGGTTTCAGCGACGCCGACAGTGGTTGCCCACTCACGTTGGAGATCGACAACGGGATCAACAGGACGGCACAGACACCCCAGGTGAGGGCGGCGGTCGCCGCGATCCGGATCGCTCGATAGCCACCGACGTCGAGCACACCGTCGGACTGCGGCGGCACGAAGAACGCGGCGAAGACGGCCGACCCGAGAGCGATCGCGGCACTCACCTCACCGATCGCGGTGACCGCGGGCAGCCCATAGGTCGTCAGCCACCCCGGGTCGGGCACACCGGCGAGTTGCACCGCCGTCGCCGCCGACATCGCCGTCACGAGGATCGCGACGATCCCGGCCAGCCAACCGAGCGCCCACGACAGGCCCGCCGCCGCGCCTCGCTGCTCACGCATCGCGTCCCGGCCGGGCTCGGCCGGAACTGTCGGCGTTGCGCTGGTCATGGCACCACTCTAGGACGGGATATACTCGCCCACGCTGCCGCCCCGAGCGGCGCTGCCTCCGTAGCTCAGGTGGATAGAGCAAGGGCCTTCTAATCCCTAGGTCGCAGGTTCGAGTCCTGCCGGGGGCACCACCGAATCCTCGTCCGCACCAGCGGCGGTGCACCCGCCGTCGTCGAAAGAACTCGACGCAGGCGCCCTCCGCCGTGTGATCTCGGCTACGTCACCCCAGTCCGCGATGACCCGACCACAAGGTCGCAGCGCGCGCCGCAGCCCGATCGATCAGAGTCGAGATCTCGGGATCGTCGGGAACCCGGAACGACGTGTAGGTCCCGCGCCCGCCACGCGTGGGCCGCCCGTACGCCCTGGCCGCGAGCCGTCCGTCCGACAGCAGACGCACGTTCAGTGTCGTCAGCGTGAACTCTCGTCGCCGGCGCGCTCGCGCGGTACCGTGCCGCGCCACCGTCCGATCAGCGACATCGAGTGAAAGATGACCAGCGCCGCTGCGGCACCCAGGGCGATACCGCCGAAGTCGAGATCCCCCACGACCCAGGTGAAGTCGGCGATCCCGATCACCAGCGGGATTGCTGCGGTGAACTGGTTGACCGGCCTGGAGAAATCCACTCGATTGGTCACCCAGATGTGCACACCGAGGACGCCGACCAGCCCGTACAGCGCTGTCGTGACGCCACCGAGCACGCCGGCCGGCACCGCGGCGATCACTGCCCCGACCTTCGGTGACAGTCCGAGGAGCACCGCCACCACACCCGCGATCCAGTACGCGGCAGTCGAATACACCTTCGTCGCCGCCATCACGCCGATGTTCTCCGCGTAGGTCGTGGTGGCCGAACCGCCGCCACTGCCGGCGAGCGCCGTGGCCAATCCGTCGGCGACCAGCGCGCGGCCGATCCGGCGGTCGTAGTTGTTCCCGGTCATGGTCGCGACCGACTTCACATGGCCGATGTTCTCCACCAGCAACACGAGCACGACCGGCAAGAACATCGGGATCACCGAGAGATGGAATGTCGGGGTGTGGAACTCGGGGAGGCCGACCCACGCGGCATCGCCGATACCGCTGGTGTCCACCTTGTCGAAGATCAGCGAGATCACGTACCCCAGGATCACGCTGAAGAAGATCGCCAGGCGCCCCAACAGCCCTCGGAACAGCACCACGGACGCGACGAGCAGCACCAGCACCACCGTCGCGATGACCGGGTCCTTCTCGAAATTCGTCTTCGCGGTCGGCGCGAGATTCAGCCCGATGAGCGCAACGATCGTGCCGGTCACGACCGGTGGCATGAGGATCTCGATCCAGCCGATACCCGCGAAGTGTGCGATCGCGCCGATCACGATCAACAGCGCTCCCACCACCACGATCCCGCCCAGCGCGGCCGACTGGCCGTTGGAGGCGGTGGCCGCCAGCACCGGGGCGATGATCGCGAAACTCGAACCGAGATAGCTGGGTAGCCGGTTGCGGGTGATCAGCAGGAACAGCACCGTGCCGATCCCGGAGAACAGCAGTGTCGTCGACGGCGGGAATCCGGTGAGCACCGGGACGAGGAAGGTCGCGCCGAACATCGCCACGACGTGCTGTAGTCCGATACCCACCGTTCGAGGCCAGCTGAGGCGTTCGTCAGGTGCGATGACTCCCCCGCCGTCGACCTTCCGCCAGGACAAGAATCCACCCGTTCGCGTGTCCGTTGTCGCCATGGGAATCAGTGTGCGACATGACGCCCTGCGTCCGCGCGCTTACCGAGCGTCCGCGCGAGGGCGGCGGAGATCGCGACGGCACGATCGGTGCCCCGGAACAGCAGACGACTCCGATCTGACAGCCTTCTGCCAGCTACGGCCAAGGCCGTCCGAAGGTGGCGCCCATAGCTTTCTCCACGTCGGCAATGTTGCCGGCCCGAACACAAGGAGAAGCACTCATGCCTCAGCCAGGACCCAAGCACGGAAACGGCCCTCGCCCGCAGCAGCAGCATCCCGCACCCCCTCGCAAGCGTCGCCGTCGTCGCGTCTGGAACCGGCGTCTGCATCGGTGGGACTGGGCGTGGTTCTGATCACCACCCGTTTCTGACCACCACCGCAGCGTTCCGCGGCCATACCGCCACACGTATGGTCTCGGAACGCCGCACGTCATCGATCGGATCACAGGATGACCGCACGCGAAGCCTTCCGCCGCTTCTTCCCCGCCCTGAAGGGCGAAGGCGCCCGATTCGCGCTGGCCGCAACACTTCTACTCGTCGCCGCCGGCTGCGAGATCATCGCGATCTTCGTGCTCTCCGACGTGATCGACGGAGCGCTCACCGCCGACAGCGCCGTCCGCTTCGCCGAGTTGGCGGCTCTGTGGCTGCTCATCACCGCGGTCTCCACCGGCGCGGACTACTACGGTCAGGTCACCGCCATCGGCATCTCCGAGCGGGTGGTCCTACGCCTGCGCGATTCGCTGTTCGCCCACGTACAGCGGCTCAATCCGGTCATCCATCGACGTTTCGGCCTCGGCGACCTCGTGACCCGACACTCCAGCGACCTCGAAGCGGTCGAGTATCTCGTCGGATCCGGCGTCATGCAATTCGTCATCGCGGTGGCCAACACCATCGGCCTCGTCGTCGCGGCGTTCATCATGAGTTGGCAGGTTGCACTGGTCGCCATCGCAGCGGTACCGATCCTGTGGGTGATCTCGGCCTATTACGGCCGCCGTCAGACCATCGTGACCCGCGACGAGCGAACTGCCAACGCCGACATCGCCATCGCCGTCCAGACCGCCCTCAGCGGACATGAGACCGCGGTCGCCTACAACCAGCAGAGCCGCGAACACGCGCGGTTGCACCGCCACGGCGTCACCTGGCTCGGCGCCCGGATGTCACAGACGCGGATCGAGGCCGGCTTCGGCGCCGTCATGGGTTTCGGGCAGGTGGTGGTGACCCTCGCCATCGCCGTCGCGGGCGTCTGGCAGGTCCGCCAGGGTGCCCTCAGCGTCGGAGAACTGCTCGCGCTCACCGGCTACCTCGGCATGCTGTATCCGAAGATGCAGGAACTCGCAGAGGTTCGGCTGTCGCTCGCCTCCGCCGTGGTGAGCGCGGAACGGATCTCTGAACTCCTCGACCTCGTCCCCACCGACTCGGATCGCGAGGACGCTGTGGCGCACACCGGGCCCGGTCACGACGTCGCGGTCCGCGGCGTGACGCTGCGCCGCGACGGCGTCACCATCCTCGACGACGTCTCCCTGGACCTGCGGCCCGGCGAGATCACCGCCCTCGTCGGGGGCAGTGGCGCCGGAAAGTCGACCCTGGCGTCATTGCTGTGTCGCTTCGAGAATCCCGACGACGGTCGGATCATGCTCGGCGGCAACGACTTCACCACGCTCACCGGCCATTCGATCCGTGATCACGTCACCCTGCTCCCCCAGCAGCCGATCATCAAGGCGGCCACCGTCGCCGACAACATCGCCTACGGTCGTCCCGATGCATCCCGTGCGGAGATCATCAGCGCGGCCATCGCGGCCGATGCCGACGGATTCATCTCGGATCTGCCGCTCGGTTATGACGCGCCCCTCGGCGAGGACGGCCTCACGCTGTCGGGCGGTCAGCGGCAACGGATCGCCATGGCGCGCGCGTTTCTGCGCGACAGTCCGGTCCTGATCCTCGACGAACCCACCGCGGGCCTCGATGACGCCACCGCGCAGCGCATCCTCGAACCGTTGCGTCGCCTCGCACGCGGGCGGTCCACCCTGCTCATCACCCACGATGCCCGGGTGACGGAGATCGCCGACGACGTCCTCGAGCTCCGGGACGGACGCCTGCACAGCCGTAGCGCCGCCATCGCCTGACCGCCCGCCGCCTGCGCGGCGGATATGAACCTAGTTGCATAGTGCGTTGGTGCACTGCTAGCGTGACCCCATGGCACTCGAGCATGCGATTCTCGTGTCGCTGGCCGAGCGACCCGGTACGGGTTACGAGATCGGCCGGCAGTTCGACAGGTCGATCGGCTACTTCTGGTCGGCGACACATCAGCAGATCTATCGCACGCTCAAAAAGCTTCACTCCGACGGGCTGGTCAGTTTCGAGTCGATCACCCAGGACGGCCGGCCGGACAAGAAGGTCTACACCATCTCCGACGCCGGCCGAGAGGTCCTGTCGGCGTGGGCGACGAGCCCGACGCCGATGCAGCCCCTTCGAAGCGACCTGGGTGTGAAGCTGCGAGCGGCCGAGTTCGGCGACCTCTCCGCCATCATCGGCGAATTGAAGGTGCACCGCGACGAGCACGTCGCCCAGCTCAAGATCTTCACCGGATTCGAAGAGAGCTACTACCCGGATCCGGACACGCTCACCGGCCGCAAACTGCATCAATATCTGGTGCTGCGCGGCGGTATCCGCCAAGAAGCAGGCTTCATCGAATGGTGCGACGAGGTCATCGCCGCACTCGAACGAGAGCTGTCCGCCTGACCGGCCCCAGCCGGTCATCCATCGAATCCGAAAGGTCGCCATGTCAGCCCACACGGCCGCACCGAATCCGCACTATCCGAGACTGTTCGAGCCCATGGCGCTCGGCGGGACGACACTGAAGAATCGGCTCGTCATGGGCTCCATGCACACCGGACTCGAGGATCGCGTCTGGGACACCGACAAGCTCGCCGCCTACTACGCCGAGCGCGCTCGGGGTGGGGTCGGGCTGATCATCACGGGCGGGTTCAGCTCGTCGCGGACCGGACTCCTGCTGCCCTTCGCCGGCAAGATGACCAATGTCGCGGATGTGAAGCGGCACCAGCGGATCACCCGCGCCGTTCACCGCGAGGACGGCAAGATCGCGATGCAGCTCATCCATGCAGGCCGATACGGTTACACACCGCTGAAGGTCGCCGCGGGTTCGGAACCCTCCCCCATTCACCCGTTCAAGCATCTGCAGATGACCGAACAGATCATCCGGCACGTGATCCGCTCGTTCGGCCGCTCCGCCAAACTCGCCCGCAGAGCCGGATACGACGCCATCGAGATCATGGGCGGCGAGGGCTATCTGATCAATCAGTTCCTCTGCCCGCACACCAACGACCGCACCGACAAGTGGGGCGGCTCCACCGAGAACCGGCAGCGCTTCCTGGTGGAGATCATCAAAGAGATCCGCCGCCAGGTGCCGCGCGACTTCCCGGTCATCCTGCGTCAGTCGATCGCCGATTTCGTCCGCAAGGGCCAGACGTGGGACGAGATCGCGCTCATGGCCCGCAAGGCCGAGGAATACGGCGTGGATGCGATCAACACCGACATCGGTTGGCACGAGGCCGGCGTGCCGACCATCGTGACCTCGGTGCCGCGCGCCGCCTTCGTGAAGTTCACCGAGCGGCTCCGCGACGAGGTGTCCATCCCGCTGATCGCCAGCAACCGCATCAACACCCCCGAGGTCGCCGAGGAGATCCTCGAGCGCGGCAAGGTCGACGCGGTCTCGATGGCGCGCCCGCTGCTCGCCGACCCCGACTTCGCCGCGAAGGCCGAGACCGGTCGCGCCGACGAGATCAACACCTGCATCGGATGCAACCAGGCCTGCCTCGATCACGCATTCGTCGGCAAGAAGGTGTCCTGCCTGCTCAACCCCCGTGCGGGACGCGAGACCACCCTCACGCTCGGCGCCACCCGCCGGGCCAAGCGGGTCGCGGTGATCGGCGCCGGGCCTGCAGGCCTGTCGGCGGCGGTGTCGGCCGCCCAGCGCGGTCACAAGGTGCACCTGTACGAGGCAGGCGAGCACATCGGTGGCCAGTTCTCCATCGCCGCACGGATTCCCGGCAAAGAAGAGTTCAACGAGACCATCCGATACTTCACCCGCCAGCTCGAGGTCAACAATGTCACGGTGCACCTCGACACCCGGGTCACCGCCGAGGAGATCATCGAGGCCGAGTTTGACGAGGTGATCGTGGCGACCGGGGTCACCCCGCGGATGCCGGAGATCCCCGGCATCGACCATGCGATGGTCATGTCCTACGCCGATGCCGTCCTCGGTCACCGTGAGATCGGCAAGCGGGTCGCCGTGATCGGGGCAGGCGGAATCGGCTTCGACATCACCGAGTTCCTGACCGTCGATGAGTCGCCGACCCTGAATCTCAAGGAATGGGAACAGGAATGGGGTGTGAGCGAAGATCTCTCGAAGCCCGGCTTCGTCACCAAGCCCCGCCCGCTCCCCGCGGTGCGTGAGGTGTTCCTGGTGCAGCGCAAATCCGGCCGACAGGGCAAGACGCTCGGCAAGACCACCGGCTGGGTGCATCGCGCCACGGTCAAGATGAAGGGCGTCGAGCAGATCAGCGGAGCGACCTACGACAAGATCGACGATCAGGGCCTGCATCTGAGCTTCCGAGGTGAGGACGGCTCGGTGACCGAGACGCGTGTGCTCGAGGTCGACAACGTGGTCGTGTGCGCCGGTCAGGAATCGGTGCGCGAGCTCGTCGATCCGCTGACCGTGGCCGGCGTGACCACCCACGTCATCGGTGGTGCCGACCTGGCCGCCGAACTCGACGCCAAGCGGGCCATCCGCCAAGGCACCGAGGTGGCCGCCGGTATCGCCTGAGAAAGCGATCGAGTCACGAATCCCTCGGGCGCCGGCCGGCGGTCGGCGCCCGACTAGGATTTCTGTCATGGGTATACCTGCGCCGAACGAGTCCGCCCGCGCCGTGGTGACCGGCGCCTCATCGGGCATCGGGATGGCCCTCGCCTGGGACTTGGCCGCGCGCGGGCACTCGCTCATCCTGGTCGCCCGGCGCGGCGACATCCTCGAAGATCTCTCCGCCCGAATCCGCACACGCCACGATGTCCAGGCCGAGGTCCGGGCAGTGGATCTGTCGGATCCGTGCGCCGTGGAGGTCTTCTGCGCCGAGCTGGCCGACCGTGAGATCTCCGTCCTCTGCAACAACGCGGGCATCTCGACGTTCGGGGCCCTCAGCGAGCTCGACCCCGACTACGAGCGCGCACAGGTCCGCCTGAACGTGAACGCCGTCCATGACCTGACCCTGGCGGTGCTGCCCCAGATGGTGCGCCGTGGTTCCGGCGGCATCCTCATGGTGGGTTCGGCCGCCGGGAACATGCCCATCCCCAACAACGCCACCTATGCGGCCACGAAGGCCTTCGTGAACTCGTTCAGCGAGTCGCTGCGCGGTGAGGTCGGTCCCCGGGGCGTCCACGTGACGCTGCTCGCCCCCGGCCCGGTACGCACCTCGACACCCGCTCCCGAAGACGCCTCGATCGTCGATCGTGTGGTCCCCGACTTCCTCTGGCACTCCAGCGCCAAGGTCGCGGAGTTGAGCCTGGATGCGTTGGAGAACAACAAGATGCGCGTGGTTCCGGGCACCCTGTCCAAAGCGATGTCGGTGGCAGGTGGTTACAGTCCGCGCGCGGTCGTCGCGCCGATCGTCGGCAGTTTCTATCGCCGACTCGGTGGCGACGACCCTGCGAATCCGTAGTTCTGACAAGCGCATGTGCCGGAGCCCATCGTCAACAGATGGTCCGCTCCCGCGCCGCCGCATCGATGTCGCGGCGTTCTCGGGGTCGGTCACACAGCTGTCCTGTCATCCACGTGGCCGTATCAGCACGTGCACCACGGCAAACAATGGCCATCACCACCCGTCGCGAACGGCACCGACGACTAAGGTTGACCGGATGCAGGACAAACTGGTGTGGATCGATTGTGAGATGACCGGTCTGCGTCTCGAATCGGACAAGCTGATCGAGATCGCCGCGCTCGTCACCGACAGCGAACTCAACGTCCTCGGTGACGGCGTGGACATCGTGATCCACGCTTCCGACGACGACCTGGCGGCGATGCCGGACGTGGTCACCAAGATGCACGCGGCATCTGGCCTGACCGACGAGGTGCGCGCCTCGACGGTGACCGTCGCAGAAGCCGAGAAGCAGGTCCTCGACTACATCCGTACCCAGGTGACCACGGCAGGCGCCGTGCCACTGGCGGGCAATTCGATCGCCACCGACCGCGGCTTCATCGCCCGGGACATGCCAGAACTCGACGCCTACCTGCACTACCGCATGGTCGACGTGAGCTCGATCAAGGAGCTGTGCCGCCGCTGGTACCCGAAGATCTACTACGGGCAGCCCGAGAAGGGACTCGCCCACCGCGCACTCGCCGACGTACGGGAGTCCATCCGCGAGCTGAAGTACTACCGGACAGCCGTCTTCGTGGCGGCACCCGGTCCTGACGCCGACGACCTCGCTGCCATCGTGAAGGACCTCGGACCTGCGTGAACACGCGCACCGCCTGCCGATTGGAGTTCGGGCGGCCCGACCGGCTAGAGTATGACCTTGGCTCTGGAACCCGGTGAGCGATCCTGGGTGACGGACGCCGATGGTGGATGTAGTTCAGTTGGTAGAGCACCAGGTTGTGATCCTGGCTGTCGCGGGTTCGAGTCCCGTCATCCACCCCGACAGAATCAATGCCCCACCTGCGCTGTCGCAGGTGGGGCATTGTTCGTCGGCGACTCCGAGGGCTGCTGCTCGATCCACCTACACTTGTGCTCATGCCTGAATCGGACGCCACGCTCGTGCGCCACCCGGCCGATCGGATGTTCGCCAGCGACAACGCTGTCGGTGCTTCGACCGAGATCGTCGAAGCCGTCGCACGCGCATCGGCAGGCGGACACCTCGCGTACGGCGAGGACGCGTACACCGTGGAAGCCCGACGCAAGGTCACCGAAGTCTTCGGCCACGAGGCGATCGTGCACTGCGTGTCGACGGGATCCGCGGCCAACGGGTTGGCCCTGGCCACCCTCCTCGATCCGTGGGGGTCGGTCCTCTGTCATCGCGGGAGCCACATCTTCTACGACGAGTGCGGCGCGCCGGAGTTCTTCACCTCGGGCGGAAAGCTCATCCCCCTCGACGGCCCGGACGGCAAGATCGATCCCGACGAACTCGGTCGTGCCGTGCGCGCCGGTGTCGGCAGCATCCACAGTGCCCAGCCCCAGGTCGTCAGCATCACGCAGGCCACCGAGAGCGGATCGGTCTACACCGTCGACGAGATCCGCGCCTTGACCACGATCGCCCACGACGCGGGCCTCCGGGTACACATGGACGGCGCTCGCTTCACGAACGCGCTTGTCGCACTGGATATCACTGCGGCCGAGATGACCTGGCGCGCGGGCGTCGACATCCTTTCCTTCGGGGTGACGAAGAACGGCGGCCTCACCACCGATGCCGTGGTCGCCTTCGACACGACACTCGGGACGGAACTCGCCTATCGGGTCAAGCGGGCGGGGCAGCTCACCTCGAAGATGCGTTTTCAGTCCGCCCAACTCGCCGCGTACCTGACCGACGACGTCTGGATGCGCAACGCTCGCCACGCCAACGCGATGGCCGAGCGCCTCGTCGACGGCCTACGCGCCACCCCGCACGTGCACGTGCGCGGAACAGGTGGGGCGAACATCGTGTTCTGCCACCTGCCAGATGCGACCGTCGAGGCACTCACCGACGACGGCTTCGTCTTTCATCACGGCCACCCCGAGCCGGGTGTCGCGCGACTCGTCACATCCCACGCAACGACGCCGGACGCGGTCGATGCGCTCGTGGCGGCGATCCGACGGGCGCAGGACGCGGCGTAGCCGCCCGGTCGCCGCGGGCCACCTGAGTCGCGACGCCGACTGTTCACCTCCATCCCGTACCATCCCGCGCATGCTCGAGGATCTGAACAAGGCGGCCAAGAAGGTCGGTCTGCACGTTGCCGCGGCGAAGAAGGATGGCAAGTACTCCATCCGGAAGACCAAGAACGCCAAGCTCGTGGCGAAGAATGTCGACGCCGATGAGGCGGCCAAGATCATCAAGAAGTACAAGTAGCGCGACCAGCGGATCACGTCCTCGTGGTTCGCCTTCCACTCCACCCCGTCGCCGACGATGCCCCGCGCACCGCAGGGATGATTCGTCGGCGGTGGGGTGATTTCGATGGTGTCCACCCAGGGTGACCGGGTCCGAAACACCACGACCTCCGAGACGTACGACACAGGCACCTGTTACTCTGCCGTTACTTCAGGTCAAATGACCTGAACATTCGGACCCTAACGTTTGGTCGTACCCCGTGGCGGACTCCAGCAGTCCCTGGTCAGGATCGGAAACCTTCATGAGCCAAGACATCTCACGCCGCGTCTTTCTGGGCGGCGCAGTCGCGACCGCGGGCGCGGTCGCCGGCGTGGCCACACTCGGCAGCGGTCGCGCGGCGGCCGCTCCCGGCGACACGGTCGATGCGATCGTGGTCGGTGGCGGACTGTCCGGGTTGTCGGCGGCCAAGACCCTGAGCGAGTCCGGAGCGTCCGTCGTCGTGTTGGAGGCCCGCAACCGGGCTGGTGGGCGGGTCCACAACATCACCACGCCGAGGGCAGGCGCCACCCTCGATGCCGGAGCAGAGTTCATCGGGCCGACGCAGAACCACATCGCCGGCCTCGCGCGCGAATACGATGTGCGGTCGATCCGCACCTACAACCAGGGCGACAGCGTCTTCTGGAACACGGACAAGGGCACCCGGATGCCCGCGGCGCTACCGCTGCCCGCGGAGTTCTCGACCCTCGCGGCGCTGCCGGCACTGGCCCGCGCCCAGGCCGAGGCCCTGCTCCCCTACCCGGTCGGCGAAGCCTGGAAGCATCCGAATGCCCGCCACCTGGATTCGATCACCTGGAAGCAGTACACCGACTCCATCACCTCTGACCCGACCGCACGCATGCTCACCAGCATCGCGATGTCGGCCGCCCTCTCCGTGCGTCCCGACGAGGTCTCGGCCCTCTACTACATCAACTACATCGCGGCGTCGGGCGACGAGAACAATCCCGGAACGCTCATCCGCCTGCTGAGCACCGACGGCGGCGCGCAGGAGAGTCTCTTCGAGGGCGGAGCGGCGCTGATCCCGTTGCGCATGGCGAACGCCCTCGGGCGACGTGTCGTGTACAACGCGCCGGTTCGCTCCATCGACCACACGGGCGGGATCGCCTCGGTCAACAGCGATGCCGGGACATTCCGCGCACGCAAGGTCATCGTCGCGATGTCGCCGGCGATCAGCGGTCAGATCAGGTACCGACCCGGCCTGCCTGCCGCACGCGTCGCCCTCAGTCGCGGGTTCCACATGGGGGCGGTCAGCAAGTTCTCCGCGGTCTACCGACGACCGTTCTGGCGGGACAAGGGTTTCTCCGGTCAAGTGATCGGCAACGGGCGGCCGATCGATGTGACCTTCGAGAGTCATGCCGAAGGTCGTCACATACTCATCGGGTTCATCTCCGCCGATGCCATGCGCAGACTCGATCACGCACCGGAGAGTCAGATCGTGCGTGAGTGCGTCGGCAACTTCGTCGACTACTTCGGTCCGGAGGCGCGCGATCTCATCGACTACGGCGTGTTCAAGTGGGATCTCGAGGAGTGGTCGCAGGGCGGTCCGGTTGCGGTCAGCTCGCCGGGGACCTTGACCAGATACGGCCCGGCACTGCGTGATCCGGTCGGCCCCATCCACTGGGCAGGCACCGAGACCGCCGACTACTGGACCGGATACATGGACGGTGCGGTGCGATCGGGCCGGCGCGCCGCACGCGAAGTCCTCGCCGACCTCCGCTGATCCGCGCACATCATGGCCAGGATGCCTGTCGAGAGGCGCCGCGAGTTGCTGCTCGACGCAGCGTTTCGGGTGATCGCCCGCGACGGCGTCGACGGCGCCACCACGCGGGCGATCTGCGCCGAGGCGGGGATGACGCTGTCGACATTCCACTATGTCTTCTCTTCGCGGGACGACCTGCTGGCCGCGCTGGTGGAGCGCGGTACCGACACGGAGTTGGCAGTGATCGCCGACGCGCTGACGGCCGCATCGGCAGATGGCATCGGCGGCTTCGACGGAATCCGGATCATGCTGCGAGAGAGCCTGTTCGGCTATATAGACGGTCTGATCGAGGATCCGGACCGTGAGCAGGCGATGATCTCACTCAACCAGTACGCGAGGCAGACCGCCGGGCTCGCCGGGCTCGGCGCCGACATGTACCGCCGCTATTACGAGGCCATCGCATACGGGCTCGACGTCGGCGCCGAGCAGGCCGGAGTCGAATGGGACCGTCCGACCGACGAACTGGCCCCGCTCGTGGTCGCGGCAACGGACGGGATCACCCTCGCCTATCTCAACACGCGCGACCGCGCTGTCTGCGAACGCGTCGCCGAGGCGACCGTGACGCTGCTTCTCGGCCACGTGACCCGCACACGCTCGAGCTGATCAACATCTGTGCGTCGACGATGACGCGAGATCGACAGGGGGACAGATCATGGACGTGACACGTAGACAGCTCCTCGCCGGGGTTGCGGCGACGGCCGTCGCAGGCGGCGCCGCACTCACCGCTGGGCCGCCGGTGGCCGACGCGGCGCCGAAGGCGTCCGGCCCGGTGCCCGGCACGGGGAGTACCGACCTCCTCGTCGGTTGCGGTATCGCCGACATCACCGGCGCGATCGCCGGCCAGGGCATGATGGGGTACTCCGACGCCGACCAGGTCGCGGCAGGCCTCCTCCAGCGCTGCTGGGCACGGGCCTACATCATCGTCGACCGCGCCACCGGGGAGCGAGTGGTGTTCGTGACCGCGGACATCGCCTGTCTCTTCGAGTCGCACCACATGGGCCTGATGCCCTTGCTCCGCCAGAGATTCGGCTCCCGATACACCGAGCGCAACGTCAATCTCAATGCAACGCACAGTCACGCCTCCTGTGGGGGAACGGCCTGGGACTTCGCATATTCTCTTGCGGCCTACGGCTTCAAGAAGAACTCCTATGAGGCCGAGCTGAACGGGATCTACACGGCCATCGTCCGCGCGCATGAGAATCTCGCACCCGGGACGCTCTCCTTGGGCCACGGAGAACTGCACAACGCGAGCCGCAACCGGTCGAAGGTCGCGTTCGACCTCAACCCCGGCTCCGATCGAAAGCATTTCCCCGAGGCCATCGACCCCAAGGTCACCGTGCTGCGATTCCGGCAGGGCGACAACGACATCGGCGCCATCACCTGGTTCTCCACCCACGGCACGTCACTGACCGATCGCAATCGGCTCATCGCCGGCGACAACAAGGGCTACGCCAGCTACCGCTGGGAGCGCACCCATCCCGGCTTTGTCGCGGCCTTCCCGCAGACCAACAGCGGTGACATGACACCGAATCTCAACCTGGTGAAGATGCATCCGGGCGGTCCGACCTCCGACAACAAGACGAACTGCGAGATGATCGGCGAACGCCAATACCTGGCAGGCCGAACCGCGTTCGACGACGCGCGTCAGATGTCCCGCGGCGGTGTCGACTCCATCGTGCGCTACGTCGACATGTCTGCGGTGACGATCGACGGTGCATACACTCCCGAGGGCAGGCCGGCCGCCACGACGCCGGCGATGATGGGCGCCGCCGCAGCCGCGACCAGCACCGAGGACAACTGGAAATCTCAGCTCCCGTTCCTGAAAGAGGGCACGACCAACCCGCTGGTCTCCGCGTTCGGCGGCGACCGTCGACCGCCCATCTCCCCGTGGATCCGCGACATGCAGGCCCCCAAGTTCATCCTGTTCCCGCTCGGGATCATGCCGCCGGCACCATGGATACCCCAGGTCGTCCCGCTGCAGATCCTCCGCATCGGAGATCTCGTCCTCGTCGCGGTGCCCGCCGAGGTGACCATCGTCGCGGGTCTCCGACTACGGACCGTCGTCGCCGATGCGTTGCGGATCGACCCCGACAACGTTCTGGTGCAGGGCTATTCGAATTCCTACACGCAATACGTGACCACCCCCGAAGAGTACGACGCCCAGCAATACGAGGGCGGCGAGACCCAATTCGGGCGATGGACACTGTCGGCCTACATGCAGGAGTTCCACGCACTGGCCGCGGCGATGGCGTCGGGCAGCCCACTCGGCCGGGGCCCTGCCCCGCTGAACAAGTCGGGATTCCAGCCCGACCTGCTGCCACCGGTTCCGCCCGACCGTCCGGTGGCGGGCCGCGGCTACGGAGACCTGCTGACCCGCCCGGCGGGTCGGTACCGGACGGGTCAGGTGGCGGTCGCCGAATTCGCCGGTGCGCACCCGAACAACCGGCTGCGCACCGGCGGGACCTACCTCGAGATCCAACGGCGAGACGGTATGTCCTGGACCACCGTTGCCGACGACAACGACTGGGAGACCGAACTCCATTGGCGGCGTCCGGCCGGTGAGTCCCAGGCCTCGGTGATCCGGATCGAGTGGACGATTCCGTCGGGCACCGCCGGCCGGTTCCGCATCCGGTACCACGGGGACAGCCGGGCCGACAACGGATCCACCCGGTCGTTCAGCGGCATCTCGACGGAGTTCCGGGTCGGCTGATCGACGATCTTCGGGAAGCTCAGAGGGATCGCGCGATGATCTCCTTCATGATCTCGTTGGTCCCGGCGTAGATCTTCTGCACGCGGTTGTCGGCCCACATCCGCGCGATCGGGTACTCGTTCATGTAGCCGTACCCACCGAAGAGTTGCAGGCATTCGTCGGCCACGACCATGGCACGATCGCTGGTCCACCACTTCGCCATCGCCACGGTCGGGATGTCGAGCTTGCCGTCGAGGTGTTTGGTGATGCAGTCGTCCACGAAGACCCTCGCAATCCGTGTCTCCGTCGCGGCCTCGGCGAGCTTGAACTTGGTGTTCTGGAATCCGAAGATCGGTCGGCCGAAGGCGGTGCGGTCCTTGGTGTATTCGATGGTCTGCGCAACCGCACTCTCCATGCCTGCCACCGAGGCCACCGCGATGATGAGTCGCTCCTGCGGTAGCTGCTGCATCAGCTGGATGAAGCCCTGACCCTCTTCCTGCCCCAGCAGATTCGAGGTCGGCACGCGGACACCGTCGAAGAAGAGCTCCGACGTGTCCTGGCCACGCTGACCGACCTTGTCCAGGACCCGGCCGCGGCGGAAACCCTCACGGGTCGCTTCGACGAGGATCAGCGAGATCCCCTTGGCGCCCTCGCTGGTGTCGGTCTTGGCCACCACGATGATCAGATCGGCCTGGCTGCCGTTGGTGATGAAGGTCTTCGACCCGTCGATCACGTAGTCGTCGCCCTGCTGGATTGCCTTTGTCTTCACGTTCTGCAGATCCGAACCGGTCCCCGGTTCGGTCATCGCGATGGCGCCGACCACTTCCCCACTGGCCATCCTGGGCAGCCAGGTCTTCTTCTGCTCCTCGGATCCGTATGCGAGGAGGTAGTGCGCGACGATCCCGTTGTGCAGGCTCGCGCCCCAGGACGAATCGGCAACGCGCGCCTGCTCTTCGATGAGCACAGCCTCGTGCGCGAACGTGCCACCGCCGCCCCCGTACTCCTCCGGGATCGACATGCAGAGGAGCCCCAGCTCACCTGCCTTGTTCCACAGGTCGCGGTCGACATGGTGCTGGTCGATGAACTTCTCGATGTTCGGCTTGATCTCTTTCTCACAGAAGCTGCGAGCGAGATCACGCAGCGCGGTGAGGTCGTCGGTTTCCCAGGAGGAGCGTTCGGCCATGTCGGCACACCCTTTGTCGTCGGACGTTACTGTCATCGGCGATCGTAACAGTGCGTGTTGGTAACGTCGGCGCGACCACCTCGCGAGGGAGTCCGGGCGCGGTCAGGCGTTGCCCTTCGACCACACGGACCACGGGATGTTCCAGTCCCCCAGCCCGTCGGTGCCCGACAGGGTGGCTCCGCCGGTGTTCTTCACCACCACCGGGTCCCCACGCAGCGTGTTGCGCATGACCCAGAGCGCATCGTCCGGGCTGAGATTCAAGCAGCCGTGGCTCGTGTTGGTGTTGCCCTGGGCCCAGACCGACCACGGTGCGGAATGGAAGAAGATGCCGCTGTAGGACATCCGGGTCGCATAGTCCACAGGCGTGCGATAACCGTCGGCAGACGTCACCGGCACGCCGTAGGTCGACGAGTCCATGATGATGTGGTCGTGCTTGTCCGACACCAGGTACACCCCGTTGTCGGTCTCGGCACCCGGCTTGCCCATCGAGGTCGGCATGCTGCGGATCACCTTGCCGTCCCGGGCAAAGCTGACCTGCTTGGAGTTGTCGTCGGCGGTGATGATCATCGACCGCCCCACCTGGAAGTCGGTGCGCACGTTCTCCTGGCCGAACAATCCGTCGCCCAGGTCGATGCCGTAGGTGTTGACCGCGACGGCGACCTTGGTGCCGGTCTTCCACCAGTGTTGCGGACGCCACCGGACCTCCGAGTCGCTGATCCAGTAGAACGCGCCGGCGGTCGGCGGATCGGTGGTGACCTTGATGGCGTCCTGGGCGGCCTTCCGGTCCGGTATCGGCTCGTCGAACTTGACCGCAACCGGCTGACCGACGCCGACCGTCTCACGCGGCGACGGCGTCAGGTATGCCTGCGTGAGGTTGTTCGGCGCGCGGGTGGTGAACGAGACGCGCTTGGTGCTCTTGCCGCCGATCCCGACCGCGTCGGCCTGGAGCGTGTAGGTGCGGTTGTAGCCGAGCGGCTCCGCGCTGGTCCACGTGGTGCCGTCCTCGGAGAGTTCGCCCTTGACCGGCGAACCGTCGGCCTTGGCGATCACCACGCCGGTGATGGCGCCTTCGCGTGCGGCAACGGTGATCGGCGCGCCCGGCTGGATTCCGACGGCCTGATCGGCCAACGGGCGATTGCCCCATTCCGAGACCTCCACCCCCGGCTTGAGCATGTCGTCGATCAGGTTGGAACTCCCGACATCCGACGAGTACTTCGGGTCCTCCGTGCACGACGAGACGCTCGCGACGATCGCGACGAGAACACCGATGAGTGCGAGCGGTGAACGACGCCCCATCCGGGTACGACTGATCCCCATGATCCTCCAACCTTGTAACCACCACGACGATCTCACCGCTCACGTCGACGATGACGCGCCCCTGACCCACGGTTGGACACAAGTGTACGAGACGACGTGCGACCGGTTTGTCCGAGTCGGTTCGCTGGATGAATCGGGGCCCGCACACGGTGTTCCACCCGACAGAAAAACGCCCCGCGCTTGGCGGGGCGTTCTTCTCTGTGTGTTGTGCGCCATCAGGGACTCGAACCCCGAACCCGCTGATTAAGAGTCAGCTGCTCTGCCAATTGAGCTAATGGCGCTTGCCGGTGCGAAAAGGAACCTTACATGTCGTGGCGGCAGAAGTGAAATCGCCCCCGCGACGGCCCCTCCGCACCGTGCCGATCAGGCATTGCCCTTCTTCCAGACCGACCAGGGGACGTTCCAGTCCCCGAGCCCGTCGTCGCCGGGAAGTGTTGGACCGACAGTGTTTTTCGCGATCACGATGTCGCCGCGCAATGCATGGTTGAGGAACCATTCCGCGTTCTCGGGGCTCACGTTCAGGCACCCGTTGCTCACGTCGTCGACACCCTGATCGCCGAGTGACCACGGAGCGGAGTGGACGTAGATGCCGCTGAACGAGATTCGGGTCGCGTCGTAGACCGTCTCCTTGTACCCCTCCGGAGAGTTCACCGGCACACCGTAGGTCGAGGAGTCCATGATCACGCTCGGCTCTCGCTCGGCCACGATGTAGGTCCCGTTGTTGGTGGGTGTGGAGTCCTTGCCCAGCGAGGTCGGCATTGTCTTGACCACCTTGCCGTTCACCGACACCGTCAGCTGCTTGGTCTTGTCGTCGGCCACCGCGATGAAGCTGCGGCCGACCTTGAAGCTGGAATCCAGATTGTTCTCGCCGAACACGCCGTCGCCGAGGTCGATTCCCTTGATGTCCGCCGCGACGTGCACCTTGGTTCCGGGCTTCCAGAAATGTTCCGGACGCCACCGCACCATGCTGTCGTTGAGCCAGTAGAACGCGCCCTCGACCGGCGGGTCGGTGGTGACCTTGATGGCGTTCTCCGCATTGCGCTTGTCGGCGACCGGGGTGTCGAAGTTGATCACCACGGGCTGGCCCACACCGACGGTCTCACCGTCGCCGGTCACGGTCGACGCGTCGGCCAGGGAGTCGGCGGAGGCGGTGGTGAAGCCGATCTTGCGGGCCCCGGCGCCGTCGACGCCGCGGGCGGCCGCCGTCAGGGAGTAGTCGGCACCGAAGTCGAGGGCACCCGTGGAGACCCAGTGAGAGCCGTCCGACGATGTCTTCCCCGGCACCGGACCGTCGGGGCCCGACACCACCACGGACGACAGGTTGCCGTCGTGGGCGGTGACGGTGATCGGCGCGCCGGGCATCACGCCGACGGCCTTGTCGTTCATCGGCTGGTCATGCCAGCCGGTCACCGAGATGGTCGGCTGCGCCACCGAATCGAGGCTCTGAGCGTCGGTGATGACGTCGGGATAGCTCGACGACGTGGAGCAGCCCGCGAGCGCGACGGCGGAGAGTGCGGCCACCAGCGCCACTGCGGCGCCACGGCGACGAGCCCGGCGTACACCGGGCAGACGAACATGGATCACTTCACGATCTTTCGTACGATCACGACGACGACCACTGTCCCGACCCCCGCCAGCGTGTACTTCACCGCCGGGGTCGAGAGGGTGGCCATCACCTTCTTCTTGACATCGTCTGCCAGCCGCTGCGGATTCGCGCGCTCGGCCAGCGAATCGAGGGTCTTGGCCAGGTCCTCGCGCGCCTGTGCGATCTCCTGCTCGATACGTTCGGTATCCCCGGCCACGTGGTTCCTCCCATACGTGATTGACGGCGTCATCGGATCGGTGTTCGGTGGCGTCACGGCCACCCGCGCGACGCCTGCGTTGCGACCTTTCGAGACTACGGCATCGGCGGCCCCACCAGGCATGTGCGCCGTCACGCGCCGCGCCGGAGTGCCCACGTGAAATCGAGCGATACCGACATTCCGCACCCACACGCGGCAGCCGACCGATGTGCGCATCGACTAACCTGGCCGTATGCCAGCGACACCGAGGTTGTCCGTCGGAGACCCAGCCCCCGCTTTCACCCTTCACGATTCGCAGGACACGCCGGTGTCCCTGTCGGACTACGCGGGACGCAAGGTGATCGTCTACTTCTATCCGGCCGCGTCCACCCCGGGCTGCACGAAGCAGGCATGTGATTTCCGCGACAATCTGAAGGACCTCGAGGACGCGGGCATCGCCGTCCTCGGGATCTCACCGGACAAGCCGGCCAAGCTGGCGAAGTTCGCCGAGGCACAGGCCCTGACGTTCCCGCTGTTGTCCGACCCGGACAAAGAGGTCCTCAGCGCCTGGGGCGCCTTCGGCGAGAAGAAGATGTACGGCAAGACCGTGACCGGCGTGATCCGCTCGACCTTTCTCGTCGACGAGGACGGCAAGATCGAAGTGGCGCAGTACAACGTCCGCGCCACGGGGCATGTCGCCAAGCTCCGGCGCGATATCGCCGTGTGAGACCGGCCTCGAGGAGCGACGACGATGTCCGCATCACTCGCCGAGCCGCTGGTCCCACGGAAGCGGCCGACGCAGGAACGTAGCAAGAAGAAGTTCTCCGCAATGCTCGGCGCCGCCCGTGACCTGCTCATCGAGGTCGGTTTCGAGTCGTTGACCTGCGAAGAGATCGCGTCGCGTGCCGAGGTCCCGATCGGCACCCTCTATCAGTACTTCGCCAACAAGTACGTGATCGTCTGTGAGCTCGACCGCCAGGACACGGTCGACGTCCGGGAGGAGTTGGCGGCGTTCTCATCGGAGATCCCGTCGTTGGAGTGGCCCCATCTCCTCGAGAAGTTCCTCGATCACCTCGCCGCACTGTGGCGCGACGACCCGTCGCGCCGGGCGGTCTGGCTGGCGGTGCAGTCCACCCCTGCCACCAGGGCCACTGCCTCGCGGAACGAACGCGTACTCGCCGAGCAGGTCGCACACATCCTCGCTCCCCTCACCCCGACCCAACGCGGTCGACGCGAGATGATGTCGCAGGTGCTGGTGCACACCGCCTACTCGCTGCTGAGTTTCTCCGTCCAGGACGGTCACGACCACGACGAGACGGTCTCCGAGCTCAAACGGATGCTCGCCGGCTACCTGCTGCTCGAGGAGACGACCGCAGAGGACTGAGCCGCGCACGACAGACGGCTGGTCAGACGCCTTCCAGGATCGCGACCGCGGCGGCGGTGTCGCCGTCGTGGGTGAGCGAGATGTGCAGGCGAGTGTCCTTGAGCAACTCGCCGATCTCTCCGCCCAGGCGGATCGCCGGGCGGCCCCAGTTGTCGGTGACCACCTCGATGTCGCTGTGGCGGATGAGCGGCAGCAGCGGCGACCGCGAGAACCGGCTCACCGACCACGCTTTCACCACGGCCTCCTTGGCCGCCCACCGTGCGGCCAGATGGCGTGCCTCGTCGCCGGTGCCCGCCGCCGCGTCACGACGTTCGCGAACCGTGAATCGGTCCGCGAACGTCGTGCCGGGCTGGCGCAACTGCTCACCGAACTCCGGGATCGACACGATGTCGATGCCCACTCCGAGAACACTCATCGCCGCATCAGACTCCGGCTTCACTCCGCCCCGCCGGCGCGACCATAGCTGCCACCTGCCGCGAGCCGCACCGACGGATCGAGCAGGAGCTCGGCCTCGGCATCGTGCTCGTCGGCCGCACTGTCGAACCGGCGGTTCGGCGGACGCTGGTAGGCCGGCTCGACGCCGCACATCGCCTCCAGCAGACGATGGTTGCCCTTGCGGACGCGCTCGGAGGCCTGCTGCCGGTAGACCTTGGCCTGCTCCGAATCCAGTGTCGCCACAAAGGCTTCCGGGTGGACCACGGCGATCAGACCGGAGACGTGACCGAATCCGAGGCTGGTCAGCAGACCCGCCTTGAGCGGGAACCGCTCGCCGAGGTCGAGGGTCTCGCGCGGCCACACCAGGTGCGGGTAGTCGCGCATCTGCTCGTCGACACAGTCCAGACTGCGGTTCGGCGGGATCACCCCGTCGCGCAACAACTGGCAGAGCCCGATCAGCTGGAAGGCAGCGGCACCGCCCTTGGCATGGCCGGTCAGTGACTTCTGCGACACCACGAACAGCGGCGCGCCGTCACCGCGACCGATCGCGGAGGCAAGCCGCTCGTGCAGCTCGGACTCGTTGGGATCGTTGGCCCGCGTCGAGGTGTCGTGCTTGGAGATCACCGCGACGTCATCAGCGCTGACGCCCAGCGCACTGAGCGCACAGGCCAGCGGCGAGGCGTCGTTACCACGCGCGGCGCCCAGTGCACCCAGACCGGGGGCCGGGATCGAGGTGTGCACACCGTCACCGAAGCTCTGCGCCCAGGCGACCACGCCGAGGACCGGCAGACCCATCTGCGCGGCCACGTCACCGCGGGCCAGCAGGATCGTTCCGCCTCCTGCTGACTCGACGAACCCGCCGCGCCGACGATCGTTGGCCCGGGAGAACCGGCGCTCGTCGATCCCTCGTGCCGACATCGCGGCCGACTCCGCGGTCGCCGACATGTCACCGAAGCCCACGATGCCCTCGATACCGAGGTCGTCGAAACCGCCTGCCACCGCGAACATCGCCTTGCCGAGACGGATCTTGTCGACACCCTCCTCGACCGAGACGGCTGCCGTGGCACATGCGGCCACCGGGTGGATCATCGCGCCGTAGCTGCCGACATAGGACTGGACGACATGTGCGGCAACGATGTTCGGCAGGGCTTCCTGCAGGATGTCGTTGGCCTTGGACTCGCCGAGCAGGGTGTTGATGTAGAGCTCCCGCATCGACGTCATCCCGCCCATGCCGGTGCCCTGCGTGTTGGCGACCAGACCGGGGTGCACCCACCGCATCAGTTCCGACGGGGTGAATCCCGACGACAGGAACGCATCGACGGTCGCCACCAGGTTCCACAGTGCGACACGGTCGATCGACTCGGCCATGTCCGGGGTGACACCCCAACGGGTCGGGTCGAAACCGGTCGGGATCTGACCGCCGACGGTGCGCGACAACGTGAACTGTCGCGGCACCCGGATCTCGGTGCCCGAGAGCCGGGTCACCTGCCAGTCGCCGGTCTCCGCGTTCTCCACGATCCGTGTCTTCTCCGGGGCGGCCGAGGCGAATGCTCGTGCCTCCGCCTCGGAACTCACCGTGAAGGTGAGGTCCTCGTCGAGGAAGACCGAGGTGAGCAATGGCGAGGTGTTGTCGACCATCGCACCCTCGTCGGCGTAGCGCCGGATTCCACAGCGCGACACGACCTCGTCGTGGTAACGCTCGGCGATCTCGCTCTCCGGCACGGGATCACCGGATTCGGTGTCGTACCAGCCCGGCTTGGGTGCAGTGTCCCACTGGATCAGTCCGGTGTTCCAGGCGAGTTCCACAACGCCTGCGGCGGAGAGCTTCTCGTCGACCTCCATCTCGAGCCGGGTGCGCGACGAGCCGTACGGGCCGAGTTCTCCTGCGCCGACGATGACGACCAGATCCTCCGGACGAGCGTCGATCGACGACCACTGCGGGGTCATCCCCTTCGGTGCGCGGGCCGGGGCGGGCAGCGCCGCCACGGTGGTCACCTCGTCGTCGGACTCCTCGGCTTCGTCGGTTGCCGCTTCGGCGGCCGCACCGGCCAGTGCCTTGAGGTCGATCGACGGGTCGAGACCGCCGGTGAAGTCGGCGACGATCGCCTCGGTGCGGGCGTGCTGCCGGTGCTCCGTGGTGCACAGGCCGAGCAGGTTCGCGGCCATCTCGGCCGTGCTCCAGGTGCGCACTCCCGCAGCCTCGACGGCGTCGACCATCCCGTCGTTGTGGCCCATCAGACCCGTGCCACGCACCCATCCGATGAGGGCGTGCGCGATGGTGGTCTTCTGATTCCAGGAATCCTCGGCCGCCCAGCGGGTGACCAGAGCGTCCAGCGACGCCTTGCTCTCGCCGTAGGCGCCGTCGCCGCCGAACATGCCGCGGTTCGGCGAACCGGGCAGCACCACGTGGACGCGGGCGGCGATGTCGTGATCGGCGTGCAGTTCTCCCAGTCCGCCGATCATCCGCTCGACCGACCAGAGCAGAACCTTCATCTCCAGTTCGGCTCGACCGCCTGCGTCGGTGAGGTCACCGGCCACCCGGGGCGCGGCGAACGGGAAGAGCAGGGTCGGCTTCATCGCCGGCTTGATCACCGACGTTGTGCCACCGAGGTTCTCGGTCTGCTCGGCACCGATCCACTCGACCAGGTCGTCGACGTCGGTGTAGGACGCCATGTTGGCGGGCGCGACCCACAATGCCGCGTCGTACCGGGCGTTCTCACGGTAGAGCTTCTTGTAGAACGCTAGCTTGCCGGAGTCCAGGCGCGAGGTCGTGGCGACCACCGTCGCGCCGCCGGCCAACAGTCCGGCGATGACGCCGGAGGCGATCGAACCCTTGCCTGCACCGGTGACGACGGCGATCTCGTTCGACCACTGGCCGACGCCCGGCTGCTCCGCGGCACTGGCGATCGCGGCGAACGTACGTGCGTGCACGGCATTTCCGGATGCCAGCGCCTTGCCCTGCCACCAGGTGGCGTGCGTCGCGACCGTCTCGCCTGCGCCGTTGAACCGGCCGACCACACCCTCGAAGTCGGTGTCGAGGTCGTGCTCGTCGGTCAGCCAGATCCGGACGAGGTCCTCGCGGCTGGTGGCCCAGCGGTCGTCGACCAACACCACCTTCGCGGTGTCGAAGGCCGGGGCGACGGTCCGGACCCAGTCGGAGCCGAGTTCGGCGCTGACGCGCTCGACGATGGCCACATTCGGGTCCTCGACCACCTCGCCCGAGGCGTTGATCTCGGCGAGGCCGAGCTTCTCCAGCACGGTATAGGCGGCCGAGGCCAGCGCACCGGAGCGACCGGTGATCTGCTCGGTGAACTCACCGAGGGCTGCCGCGTCGACCGTTGCGCCGCCACCACTCTCGGCGGCGGGCTTGGCCACGGCGACACCGCGTGCCGCACCCACCGAGGCGACCGCACGATCGATCAGGGCGTCGAGCGCGTCGGCGTTGGCGAGCGCGCCGTCGAGCAGGTTGCCGAGATCCTCGCCGCGGACACTGACGCCGTCGCGGGTACCGAGAGCGACCGCCACCGTGGCGTGCAGGCCCCAGCCGGGTCCGAGTTGCCACACGTTGGAAACACGATCGGTGATGTAGGACTGCCGCTTGCCCAAGGGCCCGAGCGCTTTGCGGACCTGGTCGCCGACCGCGTCGGTGAGCACCGGGCCCAGCGGGCGATAGCCGCGCGCCAGCGTCTCCACTGTCGACGACAGCGCGTTCATGTCGGCCTCGGCCGCACCGTCGATGGCACCGAGCCCGAGCTCACCACCGATGTCGAGGAGGAGCTGGTTGCGGCGTGACGAGACACCGTCGCACAGCGCCTCGATGGTGTCCGCGGAGCCGATCTGATCGGTCCGCATCTTGGTCCACAGCGCGATCACGGACTTCACCGCGTCGGCAGGCCCGAACGAGATGTCGTCCGGTCGGGGCCCTGCTGCGGCTGGAGCCGGTGCCGGTGCGGCGGCCGGCGCAGGTGTCGGTGCGGCCTCCGCCGCCGGGGCATCGGCGGTCGGCGCCGGCGAACCCTCGTCGACCTCGTCCTCGGGTTCGGGACCGGAGTCCTTGGCCAGGATCACATCGGAATCGCGTTCGACATTGGCCACCTCGGTGGTCGCCGCGGCATAGTCGTCGAGCTTGAGGGTGTTGGTGGCGAGTCCGGCGAGGGTCGGGGCGCCCTTCAGTCCGATCTCGACAAATCTCTGCACCCCGAGGCCGTCGCGCGACGGTCCGGCGAACAACAACTCCTGGGTCTCGATCCAGCGAACCGGGCTGGCGAACTGCCAGGCCAGCAGCTCGATGAGGACGACGCGAACCAGCTGTCCCGGCTTGTTCGACCAGGAATCCCAATCCGCCAGAACGGCATCGAGCGGATCGGACGGCACCAGCGCGGCGATCTCCTCGATGAACGAGCGATCGAGGGTGAACAGCCGTGGCACGAGGTTGGGAATGTAGTGACCGACCAGGATCTCCGGATCGATGTGTTCGGGCAGCAGGCCTTCGAGCTTGGACCGGAATTCCGGCACGCCTTCACGCAACACCGTGGAGTGGAACGGCACGTCGATACCGGGCACCAGGATGAAGGACTTCTTGCCGCCGAACTCGAGACGACGACGCTCGATCTCGTCTTCGAGGTGTTCGAGGCCACGGACCGTACCGGCGATCGCATACTGCGAACCGAGCAGGTTCAGATTCACGACCTCCAGGAACTCGCCGACCGACTCGCCGACCTCCGTCACGAAACCGGTGACGTCGGCATCGGCCAGACCGAACTGGCTCGGGCGGATCGCCGCCATCCGGTAGTCGCTGCGGCCCAGGTCATCTCGCGGGACCAGATGATGCATGGCCTCACCGCGCTGGAACACGACCTCGAGCACGGCCTCGAGCGGCAGCACTCCGGCACACGCTGCGAGCGCGTTGTACTCGCCCACCGAGTGACCGCAGGTGATCGCGTTCTCGACGAAACCGCCCGCCTCCTTGAGCTCGGCGATCTGCGCGACACCCAGCGTCGCCATGGCGACCTGGGTGAACTGCGTCAGGTAGAGCACTCCGTCGGGGTGGTTGTAGGTGGTGCCGTTGGCGACCAGGGTGGTGGGGTTGTCCCGCACCACCGCCAGGATCGAGAAGCCCAGAGCGTCGCGGGTGTGCTTGTCGGCGCGATCCCAGATCTCCCGTGCGGCCTTCGACCGCGAGCGGGCGTCGAGTCCCATGCCCTTGCTCTGGATGCCCTGGCCCGGGAAGGCGTAGACCGTCCGCGGCGCGGCCAGCAGACCGGTGGCGGCCATCACGAGGTCGTCGCCGACCTTCGCGGTGACCTCGACGACCTCACGGCCGGCATCGAGACCGACCCTGTCGACGCGGATCGAGATGGAATCGCCGGTGCGCACCATGCCCAGGTACCGGGCGGTCCAGCCGACCAACGGGCGGGCCGACGGGGTCGGGTGCTTGCTGTCGGTTGCGGTGACCACCTGCTGGGCGGCTGCCGACAGCCACATGCCGTGGACGATGGGGTCGCCGAGCCCGGCCAGTTTGGCGGCCGCGACATCGGTGTGGATCGGGTTGCGGTCACCGGACACCGCCGCAAAGCCGGTCATCCGACTAGGTGCGGTGATGGTGGCAGAACGGAGCAGCTTGCGCGTGGCAGCCCGCTCGTCATCGGAGGCACCTCCGGCACGGACCGGGTCGGCGAGTTCCGCCGAACCAAGGCGCCCGCGGATGGCAAACCGCTCGGCCATCGTGGCGATCGGACCGGTCGGGCCTGCCACCTCGACTCCGACCTCGACCACCCGGCCGACCTCGGAGTCGTATACGGCGCCCGAGCGCGCGGTGACGGTCAGTTCTGCTGTGGTGGAAGGAATCTCGCTGACCAGCTCGACGGCGTGGTCGAGGTGGACCAGGTCCAGCAGACCCTCGACGACGGGAGCCCCCGATTCGGTACGGGCGGCACCGATGACGCTGAAGACGCTCGGCCAGCTCGCGCCGACGAGGGTGTCGGGGACCGCGAAGCCGAACGGTTCGGTCGGGGTCGTCGGACGCAGGTTGGCAGGCAGGGTGTAGCCGGTCACCGCGGCGTGGTCGGCAACGCTGTCCGGGTCCCACGAGACGGTGGTGACCGCGACGCCGTCCTCGACGGTCGCGAGTTCGCCACCGGCGGCGACGGTCAGGATCTCACGCATGGCGTTGGCGGCCTCGTCGATCCCGACCCGCGGGTTGCCGCCGTCGAGCAGACCGGCGTCGATGTGCAGCGGAATCCGGACCGAGGAACCCGAGATCGGCGTCACCAGGTCGTAACGATCCTCGGCGACGTGCTCGAGCACCGAACCCGTCGGCTCGTGCTCGGCACGATCCGGGTCCACGAGCGTCCAGCGATCGCGGTCGCCGAGCAGCGCTATGGGGTTGGGCACCATGCGCCCGACCCAGTCGACGTCGTCGGCCTCCAGCACGGCCACGATGGTGCCGTCGCCGTCCACCAGACCGGCGCGCTTGCGGGTGTCGACGGCGATGGAGTCGGTGCCGGCGTCCTGCAAGTCGTTCACGACCTGAGCCTCGAAGCGATCGAGCAGCTCGCCGACCGGCTCGTCGACGCGGGTGATGCCGGAGACTGCCACCGGACCGGGGATGATGCACACGGCATCGGCCGGGTAGCGCTCATCGTGGGCCTGCCACAGCGAGTCGCTACGCCACCAGCGGCGCACGTCCTTGTCGATGACGGGCACGAAGTTGACCGGTTTGCCGGGGGTGCGGCAGAGCTCGAGGAAGAACGCGACGTCGGCGGGATGCAGGACGTCGGTCTCGATCTCCGGGTAGACGCTGCCGAGTGCATCGATCGCGGAGTGCGGATCGTCGGTGCTGCCGGTCCCGGCGAACATCGTCGGGATCTCACCCGAATCGACGGGACTCATCCGCGCCTCGGTGCGCTGGAGCATATCGGTGAACCGCTGCTGCCAGGTGATGTCGGCCCAGGGCAGCTGATCGGACCGGCCGTCGCCGACGGCGAGGGTCGCGTAGCGGTCCAGCCATGCCCGGTAGGTCATCTCGGCGACGTCACCGAAGTACGGCTTGGCGGTGTCGGCCATGGCGGCGATGATCTCGTCGCGTCGGTCGGCGACGGCGTCGCCGTCACCCGCGACCTCGTCGAGCAGGCGACCGCAGCGCGACGCGGTGTTGTCGATCTCGTGGATGTCGGCACCGAGCTGGCTACGCCCGGACGCCATGCCTGCGGTCGCGTGTCCGGCACCGATCCAGTCGTCACAGCCGACCGTGTCCACCAGCAGCTGCTTGACCTCGGGGGCGGTGGTGGCCTCCTTGGTGGCCATCGCAGCGGTACCGACCAGGATGCCGTCGAGCGGCATCGACGGGTAGCCGTAGGCCGACGACCATGCGCCGGTCAGGTATTCGCTCGCCCGTTCCGGGGTGCCGATGCCGCCACCGACACAGATCACGACGTTGTTGCGGGCCCGCAGTTCGCTGTAGGTGCCCAGCAGCAGGTCGTCGAGGTCCTCCCACGAGTGGTGGCCACCCGCGCGGCCCCCCTCGATCTGGACGATGACCGGGTGATGGGGCACCTCGGCGGCGATGCGGACCACCGCGCGGATCTGCTCGACGGTGCCGGGCTTGAAGGCGACGAAACGCAGGCCTGCCTCGACGAACTCGTCGACGAGCGCGACCGCGTCCTCGAGTTCGGGAATGCCCGCGGACACGACGACACCGTCGATCGGGGCTCCCTGGGCGCGGGCCTTCTGCACGAGGCGCTTACCGCCGAGCTGCAGCTTCCACAGATAGGGGTCGAGGAACAGCGCGTTGAACTGTGCCTGCCGGCCGTCCTCGAGGAGATCGGTCATGCGTGCGACGTTGTCGGCGAAGATCTGCTCGGTGACCTGCCCACCGCCGGCGAGCTCGGCCCAGTGTCCGGCGTTGGCGGCCGCAGCGACGATGGCGGGGTCGACGGTGGTCGGGGTCATGCCGGCCAGCAGCATCGGTGAACGACCGGTCAGCCGGGTGAACGCGGTGTCGACCACCGTGCGGCCGTCGGGCAGCTCGACGAGCTGCGGGGCGAATTGCGTCCAGGGCCGGGCGACCTCGGGGACTCCGCCCGGGCTGAACAGGTTCCGCTGACCCACGCGTAGCGCAGGCGACACCAGGCCGACGCCCTGGCCGCGGACCAGCGATGAGGTGAGGCGGGTGGCGAGGTCGCCGGGCCCGAAGTCGAGGATCCATTTGGCGCCGGCTTCGACGACCTCGTCGACCGTCGCGACCCAGTCGACGGGATCGACCAGGATGGACTTGGCGTGGCCGATCGCGGTGTCGCGATCGATCCCGCACTCGTCGGCCCACTCCGCGACCAGGTCGACGGCCTCGGCCATGGTCGGGTGATGGAAGGCGACGCTGACGTTCAGGTGATCGAACTTGGGCGCGAACGGCGCCCCACCCGCGACCTTGCGCTTGCGCTCGTCGGTCTCGGCGGCCGCGATGCGCTCGCACAGCGCCGCGAAGGCGGCGAGATGGCGAGGTGCACCGGAGAGGGCGACGGCGCGACGGCCGTTACGGATCGCGACGACGGGGGCCGAGGCCAGCTCGGACTCGCTCAGACCGGCGCGATAGTCGGCGAGGATCTCTTCGATGCGCGCGGGCACGGCACCGCTGATGGCGAGCATGGGCGTGCCGTCGGTGGTGGTCGCCAATCCCCGACGACGCGCGACGAGGGTGCCGGCGGCCCCGATGAGGTGTGCGATCGCCAGCAGCAGGCCCTGTCCGGACTCGGCGACCTGGCCGTCGGCGCCGATCGCGTGGGTGGCGATGGATCCCTGCGAGTGCCCGATGATGGCAGTCGGCGTGATGGCGGTGGTGTCGAGGCCCTGCTTCTTCAGCGCTTCGACCGCGGCCAGTTGGGTCAGCAGTACGCCCGGACCCGACAGCGTGAAGTCGGCGAGCTCTGTCTCCCCGGGCACCGGCTCTTCGGCATCGAGGGCACGAACCCAGGTCAGCGGGTGGAAACCGTCCACCACTGCGATGGTGAGCTGGGCGGCGACCGGATCGATGATGCGCTCGGCGGCGGCGACGACCTTCCCGATCCGATGCTCGAGATCGGCGTCGACGACCAGTTCGGCCAGGGTGGGCAGCCAGGGCGACCCCTGTCCACCGAAACTGATCGCGTACGGCTCACCGTCGATGAGACGGTCGATCAGCGTCGTGGTCGGGCGGTCCGAGTGCGCGGCGCCCTGTGCTCCTGAACGGAATTGGTCGACGGTCACGGGTTCTCCTCTTGTCTCGACACTGTTGTGGCGGGGGTGCTCGTGTCGCGGGTAGTCAATGGCTTGTCGTCGTTGGCTGAGCCGCGGGCACAGAAATCACCCGCTGAGGTCTGTCGGTACGGTGGCCTGGACTTTTCGGTGCTGCGCTGCACTTATCCGTGTTGCGCTGTGGCACACTGGATGAACACCCCTGCCGCGCAACGCTTTTGGCTGCACGAGAGACTCACCTACGAGTCGTCGTCGGCGTGAACGTGACCCAATGATGACACACGAAAATGAGGCTTTCCTCATGTTTGACATCGACCCGCGGGTATACCCGTGGGTAACCCCGCGGGTAACACATGTGTGCACCGAACCCTCGGGCGGACACCCCCGGATCGTCCCTGATCACGGATCGTTTCCGAGCGCTCGTTCGGCCCATCCGGAAGTGGCGACGATCCGTTATCCAATCGTTATGTGACATGGTGCACTCTCGATCCAGGACGGTCACCCGTCGCCACCGATCGCGACGGCCCGCGTCCGGAAACGTAGGGTGCTCGACATGGCAACGTGCGTGTTCTGCGACATCGTCGGCGGGCGGGCGCCGGCTCGGACGGTCTACCGCGACGACCACGTCGTCGGCTTCCTCGACATCCGCCCGGTCACCCGCGGTCACACCCTGTTGATCCCGCGCGAGCACTCGTCCGGGCTCGCCGACCTCGACCCCGACATGGGCGGCCGCCTCTTCGCCGCCGGTCAACGGGTCGCCGCGGCGATGAAGTCGGGTGCGCTGGGCGCCGACGGCGTCAATCTGGTCGTCAACGACGGCCGGGCGGCCTTTCAGACGGTGTTCCACACGCATCTACACGTCGTCCCCCGCCACAACGGCGACAAGCTGAGCTTCGCGAAGGGGCTGGTGGTACGCCGCGACCCCGATCCCGACCAGACCGCCGAGCTGCTCCGGGTGGCGCTGGAACCGGATCATCGATGAGCGAGCGCGACCAATCGCCGCCGACCAACCGGTCGACGTCGTCGTCGGCATCCGCGCCTGGTCCCGACCTGCCCGGTGACGTGGTCGAGGCGGTCCGGCGGGCCGAATGGATCACGGTGTTCACCGGCGCCGGAATGTCCGCCGAGAGCGGCATCGCCACCTTCCGCGATGCCGAGACCGGGCTGTGGGAGGAGTTCGACCCCGCGCAGCTGGCGACGCCGGAGGCCTGGGCGGCCGATCCCGCGCTCGTATGGGGGTGGTATCAGTGGCGGGCCCGCATGATTCGCGACGCCCAGCCCAACGCCGGGCACCGCGCGCTCGTCGAACTGGCTCGCGATCGTGCGGTGATGGTCGTGACCCAGAACGTCGACGATCTCCACGAGCGGGCAGGCAGCGACGTGGTGAGCCATCTGCACGGAAGCCTGTTCGCGCCGCGATGCAGTCATTGCGGGCGGCCGTACCAGGGCACCGACGCCGACCCGGAGGTGGCCGTACACGAGGTACGCGTCGAACCGCCCACATGCCCGGTCTGCCTGTCCGCGATCCGTCCCGGTGTCGTCTGGTTCGGCGAGCCGCTGCCAACCGACGCCTGGACGACGGCCGAGAATGTCTTTGCCGCAAGCGATGTCGTACTCGTGGTCGGAACCAGCGGCATCGTCTATCCGGCTGCCGAGCTCCCCGAGCGGGCCATCGCCGCCGGCACCCCGGTCATCGAGTTCAATCCGGAGCCATCGGCGTTGAGTCGCGAGGTCACGCACACCATCCGATCGTCGGCCGCGATCGGCCTGCCCGCGCTGGTCGCAGCGGTCCGATCCACCGACTGACGATCAGGGTTCTGCGCCTCTCACTCCCCCGTGCTGAGATCGATCGGGTCCCAGCGATTGTCGGATGTCGCCGCCGCATCCGCAGGCAGGGGCGTGATCGATCCCGGCTTCACCCCGCGCCGATCGAGCACCTCCCACAGCCCGTCGAGGGCACGGTCGGGGTCGAGCTCGAACTCGGACTCCCGCACTCGCCAGAAGTACCAACCACACCGACGCAATTCGCGTTCGCGTTCCATGTCGGAACGGGCCTGCTCGCCGGTGGTCCGGAACGAGTCCCCGTCGCACTCGACGGCCATCCGGGCGTCGGCCCCGGTGACCACGAGATCGATTACGCGGTTGTTGATGGTCATCGACGGCACGACGTAGTAGCCCCGGTCGGCCAGTCGATTGAAGACCTGCTGCTCGAAGAGGCTGGAGAACGGTTGCTGCCGCTCGATGTCCGAGACATCGGATGGCATCGGCGGATTGGTCGGCCCCTGTCCGGCCCGGACGTAGTCGAGCAGCGAGTACCTCAGATCGTTCGTCTTGAGCGCATCGAGGTCGATCGAGTGGAAGAGCCACATCTGATCCATTGCGCGCGAGGCAGCGACATTGATCCGGCGCTGGGATTCGGCCCGCGTCAGCGGAGCGATCGCGGATGGATCGGACACCACCATGGACAACATCATCACGTGCCGCTCGTCGCCCTGGAAGTCCGGCGGCGTCCCCACCCGGATACGACGCGACCGCCAATCGTCTTCGCTGACGGCGGCACGCAGCCTGCGGGTGATCTCGTCCACCTGCTTGGTGCCCTGCAGCGCGATGACGCCGAAATCGAGTCCGTCGTAGGCGGGGTCGTCCAGACAGGTGGCCAGCGCCGCCACGATCGCCGCCGCCTCGTTCTCGTTCACCACCGACGCCCCCTGACCGCCGGCCACACCGTCGTCGACGGCGACCGATCGCAACGGGGGCAACCTGTCCGCGCCGAATTGGCGCACCGGCAGCAGCGGGGCGCCCGAATAGAACTGACGTGACGAGAACTCGATGATCTCGGGCATCGACCGGAAATGCTCACGCAGCCGGATCAAATGACCGAATCGGCTGCGCAGCAGGGAGAAAAGGCTCGATCGGGGCGTGAGCCCATCCCGCAGATACTGCGGTAGGTCTGGTAAGTGGGCGTCGAGTTTGGCGAACGCGTCGTCGAGGGTGGTTCCCGACAGCCCGGTGGGCGCACACTGCCGGTCATCGCCCACGACGATGACCCGCGGGGCCAGCCAGAGCAGGAACGAGCTGGTGATGTCGGCCTGACTGGCCTCGTCGACGATCACGACGTCGAACGCGTTGCGGTGCGGGTCAACAGTTTCCGCGACCTGACTGATCGACATGATCCACGCGGGTACCGCGCCCTGCGCATGCTCCATCGCCGCCCGAGCAGCCGCCCGGAAACGGTTGGCGTGCTTTCCGGATCCCTTGCCCAGGTTGATCATGTGGTCGCGGTAGGACTGCAGCGCCTGAACCTGCGCGACACTCATCCGATCCAGGCACTCGCGCCAGGCGTAGGCAGCGGTGAGCCGCGCGGTGAACTGCTCGATGTCGGCTTCGTGTTCGTCGAGTTCGGCCTGCAGCCGTGCCTCGAGCGTCGGATCACTGCGCTCGAGAGCCCAGGTCTGGGCGCGACGCCATGACCAGGCCGCTCCGACGTCACGCAGTCGGGGCGGCCAGCTGTCGTCGTGCGCGGTCTCGTACAACAGACCGTAGAACTCCGGCGCCTTGTTGCGCAGTCGCAGCGTGTAGAGATCGAGCGCGGTCTGTGCCTCCAGTTCGCCGCGCGCCGCGCTCCAGTCCCGCCGCGCCGACTTGATCGCCTGCGCATCGGCTTTCGCCAGTGCGGCGACAAGCGCATCGCCTTCCGGAGAAGGTCCGCGGTCCACTTCGGCCGACAGTCGGTACGCACATTCGGCCAACTCGTGCTCGGCGAGAACGGCATCGTTGGTGGCGGCGATCACGCCTGCCTGGACAGCGACCTCGGTCACCTCGGCGACGCTGCGTGGCCGTGGGCCGCCCGGGCTGATCGCCTCGAGTTCGCGAACCAGCTGGTCGCGGCCGGCCATCAGCTCGGAGATCCAGGCCAGCTGGTTGTCCAGTCGCACAAGGCTGTTCAGTTGCGCCGACCGTGATCCCGAGTTGTCCACCGGGACATGCAGATCCGCGAGTACTTTCTGCACCTGCTGTACCGCGTCGAAGACCGAGAGGTGGTCGGCGACGAGCCGCAACGACTGCTCATCGGTTGCCTCGACGCCGTCGACGGTGGCCCGGACACCGGATTCCTCGACGGCACGTTGTTCTGCCGACCGGAGGAGCCGGCCTCGCCAGCGGCCGCCTGCGGCAAGGTGATCGGCCGCGGCGCGGAAGATCGAGCTGTCGCCCGGCCGCGCCCCCTCGGTGGCGATCACATGCGCCCCGATCGCCCGGTCGCGCTCGGCGGCCTCGCCGATGATCGGCGAGAGGGTGGTGACCCGCGACCACAGATGGGCCGCCTGACCGGCGAGCAGACGATCGGCCATATCTGCGACCAGCGGCGGGAAGGACGCCACTTCACCGGCGGAGACTGCGAGGTGGTCGCAGACGTCCTTGATCCGCACCAGCCGTCGACTGTCCACCCCCGACAGGATCGACAGCAGAGATCCGCTCCCGACCATCGGCTCGTGCGGCCGCCGCCCGATCCGTTCGCAGATCTGCTCGAGGTCGGCCGAGTCGGGCAGATGATCGGCGAGATCGGGGAGCCGCTGCCCCAATCGTGTTGTCGCACCGTCGGTGGTGCGCAGTAGTTCGAGAAGCTCCTCGAACTCACCGGCATCGAGCGGGGGCAACGCCCCCTCCACCGGACCCGGCAGCCAGTCGTATCGGTGCTTGTCATCGTTGCATTGCCGAACGACCTCGGCAGCCGTCCCGCGATACTCCCCGGCCACCCATTCGTGGACCTCTGTCTCCGACTCGCGCGCCATCCAGAGTTCACGGAGCACCCGCTCACGCTTACCGATCGCCTGTCCCCGCTTGTCGATGAGGTCGGCGATCTCCGCGGCCACCACCCGCGGCTGGTGCCCGGCTTTGCGTTCGGCGATGGCCTCCACACCGGAGACCATCGCCTCGAAATCGTCCTGCCCGACGTCGGCGATCGAGACCGCGAGGTCTCGCAGTTCCGGAGGCAACATGTCCCGGATCACCTGCAGGGCGTGTGCCTTCTCGCTCGTCACCAGCACGCGCTGCCCCTTGGCCAGCAGCGCTGCCGTGAGGTTGGCGATGGTGTGGGTCTTACCGGTCCCCGGTGGCCCCTCGACGACCACGCCACTGTCAACGCCCAATTGCGCCAACACATCACGCTGCTCCACGTTCGCGGGAAGCGGGTACAGCGCGTCGCGCACGAGGTCCTCGGCAGGCAACGCACCGGATCGGGTGAGCGCGGCCAGGCGTTCGGGCGCCTCGATCGGGGCGACCAACTGCGCGAGTCCGATCGGCACCTCACCCCGGCCCGGTCGGTCCGGGTCGTTCTCGATACCGGCGGTCTCCCGTAGCTCGGCGAGGATCGCGTCGTAGAACGCGAGTGCTGCCGTGACGCCACGGCGCCGCAGCACGAGCGCCGGACGCATGTCGACCGAGAGCGACACGGTGGCGGAGTCGGCTCGGACCTGCCGCAGCCAGGTGTCCACGAGTTCGGAGACCTGACTGCCCACCGGACTGACGAGTTCGGTGATCTTGCCGCGCACCTTGACCGCCGCGGCGAGGTCGACACCGTCGATCGGGGCGAGAAGATAGGTGTCATGCATCATCGGCGTCGCGCCGGTACCGATGGTCACCCGGATTGCCGCGGTGTCGTCGTCACGATCGGCGACCACCTGCTGGGTCACCAGGTGCTCACGGATGCGGGGGTCACCCGCGGACTCGACGTCACGCACCGTGACCAGCGCGTTGGCCAAGACGAGTTCGAGCGTCTCCGGACTGTCGTGCAGTTCGTCGATCAGGCGCGAGACGGCGTCATATCCCTGGCTGTCAGGCGCGAGCTCGATGACGGCCTGACCGGCCCCGGCACCCACCCGTATCGGCACGTCGGTCGATTTGCCCACCCAGACCAGGCCCGGATGGTGCTCGACGTCGCTGACGACCTCTGATCGGGAACGCACCAGCTCCCGGAGATAACCCAGCAGTCGCACCACTTGGTCGGCCTGATCGGTGCGCCCTGGATCTGTCTGCCCTGGATCTGTCTGCCCTCGATCGGTCTGCCCTCGATCGGTCTGCTCTCGATCGGTCTGGGCCGTGTCGGTCCCGTCGGCCATGCCTGTTCCGTTCCCTCCTCCGTCCGCCCTATCCGGCGTCGTCGGCTGGATTCACTGGCGTGGATACGTCAAGAAACGCTACCAATCGGGTGCGGTTCGTGCGGTTTCGACTACGCGCGATACGCGGTGCGCAGGGCGGGGAAACCGCCGTCGACGTAGCGCACGTTCGTGTAGCCGAGATCCGCGATCTCCTCGGCGATAGCGGGCGCCTGCGACCGGACCGACACGACGGCGATCTCGGTGTCGGGGTCACGCACGACGGGGAATGTTCCCGACGGGGTCGGCTTGAACCGATCGCGGACGTCCTTCGGGTCCACCACGACCGCACCGGGCAGACTGCCCTGGTGACGGACTACCTGCGGTCGCGCATCGACGATCACTGCGTGATCGTCCTCGCAATGCGACTTCGCGTCGGCTGCTGTTATCGAATCCACCACTGACACTGGTGACTCACCGTTCCTGTTGTGTCGTCCTGTCTGAAACCGCCACTGACACACGGCCTCAGCCGTGATCAGAAGGGCTCGGGTCGCGATGTGCACGACCCATCAGGTCTGTCGCTCCCCCACCACGAAAGGTTACGGAAATATCTCGATCCGGCAAGTTTTGCACCACGAAATACCACACCCCACAGGTATCTCGTCGGATACGTTCAGCCCCGGCCGCGGCCGGCGACTCTCGGCGTCGTGCGCTTACCCCAGTGATCCGGTCGTTTCCCGTGGCCGTCGCGCCCATGCCCGCCGCGCTGACCCTGTCCGCGTTTCGCGCCACCTCGTGACCGCGGTGGTCCGTAGTCACGGCGGATGTCGATAGGGGTCTTCCCGATCCTGGTGTTCCGCAGGCCCGCCAAGGTCTCGTTGTCGAGATTCTCGGGCAGCTCGACGAGGGAGAAGTCGTCGCGGATGCTGATGTTGCCGAAGTCCCCACGCGACAGTCCGCCCTCATTGGCGATCGCACCGACGATGGCACCCGGTGAGACCTTGTGCTTGCGTCCGACCGCGATCCGATAGGTGGCGAACTGGCCGCCGCCGGACCGTGGAGCACGTTCACGCCGTTCGGGACGCTGCCCCTCCGGCGGGTCGGGGGCCATCAGGAAACCGCCGTCGCGGGTCTCGAGCGCAAGTGCCGCGGCGATGTCGGCCATCGTGACGTCCTTGTCGCGCGCGTAGTCCTCCACGAGCTTGCGGAACAGATCGAGGTGGTCCGAACCCAGGTTCGCGTTGATCGAATCCGCGAACTTCGCGACACGCTGCGCGTTCACGTCCTCGACGCTGGGCAAACCGATCTCGACCAGAGTCGAACGCGTCGCCCGCTCGATGGCCCTCAGCAGATGCCGTTCCCGGGGCGAGACGAACAGCAGCGCATTTCCCGACCGGCCTGCACGCCCGGTGCGACCGATACGGTGCACATACGACTCGGTGTCATGCGGGATGTCGTAGTTGACGACATGCGAGATGCGCTCGACGTCGAGTCCGCGTGCCGCCACATCCGTGGCGACCAGGATGTCGATCGCCCCGCCCTTGAGCTGGTTGATGGTCCGCTCACGCTGGGCCTGCGCCATGTCGCCGTTGATCGCAACGGCGGAGAAGCCGCGGGAGCGCAATTTCTCCGCCAGTTCCTCGGTGGCCGACTTGGTGCGGACGAAGACGATCATGGCGTCGAAGGTCTCGACTTCGAGGAACCGGGTGAGCGCATCGAGTTTGCGCTGGTGAGAGACCTGCAGATAGCGCTGGGTGATGTTCTGGGCCGTCGCGGTCTTGGACTTGACCGTGATCTCCTGCGGGTTGTCGAGATACCGCTGCGCCAGCCGACGGATCGCGCTGGGCATGGTCGCCGAGAAGAGCGCCACCTGCTTGGAGTCCGGCGTCTCGGCCAGGATCCGTTCGACGTCCTCGGCGAAACCCATGGTGAGCATCTCGTCGGCCTCGTCGAGGACGAGGTACTCCAGCTGGGAGATGTCCAGAGTGCCTTTGTCGAGGTGGTCGATGACACGTCCCGGCGTCCCGACGATGACCTGCGCGCCACGCTTGAGCCCGGCGAGCTGGACGCCATAGCTCTGGCCGCCGTAGATGGGCAGCACCCGAACCTGTGCCATGTGCGACGAGTAGCGCCCGAATGCCTCGGATACCTGCAGGGCGAGCTCACGCGTGGGAGCCAGCACCAACGCCTGTGGGCGACGCGCCGAGGCGTCGAGCCGGGAGAGGATCGGGATCGCGAACGCGGCGGTCTTGCCGGTTCCGGTCTGGGCGAGGCCCACCACATCGCGGCCGGCCATCAGGGGCGGGATCGTGGCGGCCTGAATCGGCGACGGCGTCTCGTATCCGACATCGGTGATCGCCTGGCGGACCTGTGGGTCGATGTCCAGGTCGTCGAACGTGACGCCGGGGCCGTCGCCGTTGTCGGCCTTCTCGTCGGTGGACTCACTCATGTGCGATCTGTCCGTTCATCACTGTCACTCTAATCCGCCGAGGCCTCTGGCGAGGAATCTCACCGAACGCCGACGTCACGGCCTCGACCTGCCGTTGCTCACGTGGGCACCGACCTGTGATCGCGCCCACTGATACTGGTACTGTCAGTGACACTCAACAGACAGCTGACGGAGTTCACGCGGGCCCGCCCGTGTCCGTTATGTACCAATTTCGTTGCGCACAGGGGAGCCCGCCATGGAGCAGTATTCCACCCCGTCGAACCTTTCCATCGAGGACAAGGCGACGACCGTCGACAGCATTCTCCGGTACCGATCGGAACGCCCGACGATGCCGTTGTTCCGGAAACGTTCCGGGAATCAGTGGGTGAACGTGACGGCCAAACAGTTCGCCGACGAGGTCGACGCGGTGGCCAAGGGCCTCATCGCGTCCGGGATCAAGCCGGGCGAACGCGTCGCGATCCTGTCATCGACCCGTTACGAGTGGACCGTCCTGGACTATGCGATCTGGCGCGCGGGGGCCACGACGGTGGCGATCTACGAGACGTCGGCGCCCGACCAGGTGAAATGGATTCTCGAGGACTCGGGCACCTCGATGTTGTTCGTCGAGCAGCACGCCCACCACACCAAGCACATCCGCGTCATCGAAGAAGCTCCCGAGCTGCGCGAGACCCTCGTCATCGACGACCACGCGCTGGCGACGATCACCAAGCGCGGCGCCAAGATCGGGGACGCGGAGCTCGACACGCGGCACGCCAACGCGCTCTCCTCGGATGCGGCGACACTGATCTACACCTCGGGCACCACGGGCAGGCCGAAAGGCGTGGTCCTGACCCACGCCAACTTCCTTGCCGAGTGTGAGGCCACCCGCGACGCCGTCGGCGCCGGCCTGGTCGAGGGCAAGTCGACGCTGCTGTTCCTCCCGCTGGCGCATGTGTTCGCCCGTGTCGTCGCGGTCGGATGTGTGGAGAACGGGGTGGTCCTCGGTCACACCAGCGACATCCCGAACCTCATCGACGACCTGGGCAAGTTCAGACCGAATTACGTGCTGTCGGTGCCACGTGTCTTCGAGAAGGTCTACAACTCCGCCAAGCAGAAGGCCTACGACGGCGGCAAGGGCAAGATCTTCGACCGCGCAGCGGACACCGCGATCGAATACAGCAAGGCGATGGAGAACGGCGGCGCAGGCCTCGGCCTCAAGCTCAAGCACGCGCTGTTCGACCGGCTGGTGTACGGCAAGCTCCGCGACGCGCTCGGTGGCCAGTGCGAGGGCGCGATCTCCGGCGGCGCACCCCTCGGTGCGCGACTCGGGCATTTCTTCCGCGGCGTCGGCATCCCGGTGTACGAGGGCTACGGGCTGTCGGAGACCACCGCCGCGGTGACCGCCAACAACGAGGAGCATCAGCGTGTCGGCTCCGTCGGGCGTCCGGTCCCCGGGGTGACGGTGGGGATCGCCGACGACGGCGAGGTGCTGCTGAACGGTCCGGTGGTCTTCGATGGCTATTGGAAGAACCCCAAGGCGACCGAGGAATCCATCGTCGACGGCTGGTTCCACACCGGCGACATCGGGCATCTCGACGACGGCTTCCTGTTCATCACCGGTCGCAAGAAGGAGCTGATCGTCACGGCCGGCGGCAAGAACGTCTCGCCTGCCCAGCTCGAGGACACCATCCGGGCACATCCCATGGTGAGCCAGTGCCTCGTGGTCGGCGACAACAAGCCGTTCATCGCCGCACTGATCACGATCGATCCGGAAGCGATCCCGGGATGGCTCGAGCGTCATCACCTGCCCGCCGACACCTCGCTCGCCGATCTCGCCCAGAACGAGACCCTGACCGCCGAGATCGACGCCGCGGTCAAGGATGCGAACGCGAAGGTGTCGAAGGCCGAGGCCATCAAGAAGTTCACCATCCTGGACACCGATTTCACCATCGAGTCGGGCGAACTGACGCCCACGATGAAGTTGAAGCGCAACGTGATCCACGACGCGCAGAAGCGGGCCATCGCAGATCTCTACACCTGATCGCCCACCCGGCCGGGCCGACACCCACCGGGTAGACGACCGACGCCCGGCTCCCCTCTCGGGAGCCGGGCGTTCTCGTCGGGCGGGTGACCACGGTCGCCGTGGCGTCCCCGGAGGGTCGACAACGTAAGGTGTCATCCGATGAATCGAGATCTCGCCATCGACGCGACACGGGGGCTCGCGATCTGGAGCATGATCTCGCTGCACTTTGCCGCAGGTACGCACATCGCCGCGCCCACCCACGCGTACCCCTATGTCGACGGGATGTCGGCGTTCGTCTTGCTGTCGGGGATGGTGTTGGGGCTGGTCTACCGCCGTTGGATCGAACGCATCTCGTTGCGTTTCGCCTATTGGCGACTCACCAAACGACTTGCGGTCCTCTATGTGTGCCAGCTGACGATCGCCCTGATCGCGGTCGCGGCGGCCCTCGAGGGCCATCGCTGGCTCACGCTGCTCCTCCCGGTCGACGGTTGGGGTCAGGGCCTCGGTCTGGCATTGCGCATGCAATACCTGCCGAGCGGCGGCAACATCCTGTTGCTCTACATGGTGCTGATGGCGTCGGCCTATGTCCTCTTCCCCATGTTGATTCGGGGATGGTGGCCGATCGTCCTCGGGGGTTCGGTTGCCCTGTACGTGATCTCGCTGACGTTCTCGCCGGACTGGTTCTATCTGACGGCGACCATGGAGGCACCGCGGATCCAGAACTGGGCGGCGTGGCAGATCATGTTCGTCCCGGCCGTCGTGGTGGGTTGGAAGTGGCGGGATTGGCGGGTTCCCGAGTTCATCGATCGGTGGCTACCGGCGATCGTCGCGGTCGCGATCGGTGTCGCGCTGATCCTCCATTTCGTGGTCGACGCCGGCCCGTGGATGCGATTCGAGCCGGCGATCGCCGACAAGCTGGATTTTCGGCCCGCGCGCGCGATCGGTGCATGGCTCGTGGTCCCGGCGATCTACGGGATCTTCCGCATGCTGCTCCGTTGGTGGCACAAGGACTGGCTGCGACCGCTTGTGATGACCGGCACCCGCAGCCTCGACTCCTATGTGCTGCAGGCCATCGCCCTCGTACTCATACCGATACATGTGGCCCACCGACCATGGGGATCACTGACGACCACCTGCGTGGTACTGACGGTCTTCGGCCTCTGCTGGGCATGGTCGGAGTTCCGGAGTGCCTGTCACATCGACAAACTCCACCGGCTGCCGGTCATCCTCGCGCGGCGGCTCGAGCGACGCAGCCACCACACACATCCACCCACTGTGGCGGCACAAGCCGCCGAGACCGTCGGAGCGCCACCATGACGTCCACAGAATCATCCCACCCGGAACCACTGCGTGGCATCGGCGACCACACGCTGTGTGTCCACGCCGGCAACACGGGGGGCCCGTCGGGCGCCATCCGGACGCCGATCACCATGGCGAACTCCTATCGCCTGCCCGACGACCCGTCCACGATGAACTGGTCCGCGACCGATCGGCCGTTCTACACCCGCAACTCGGGGGACAACCAGATCGCGTTGCAGCGCAAGCTCGCGGCGCTCGACCACGGTGAGGATGCCGTCGCGCTCGCGTCCGGTGTCGCCGCCCTTCACGCGATCTTCTTCACCCACGTCGCGACCGGCGACCACGTTGTGGTGTCGGATACCACGTACGAGGCGACGTGGAAGCTCTGGTCGTCGCTGTTGCCCCGCAAATACGGGATCGAGGCCACCTTCGTCGACGTCACCGATCTCGACGCCGTACGCGCGGCAGTGCGCCCCAGCACCCGATTGCTGATCACCGAGGCCGTCGCCAACCCGACGACGAAGGTGGCCGACATCGCGGCCCTCGCCGACATCGCTCACGGCGCCGGTGCACTTCTGGTGGTGGACTCGACGTTCACCCCGCCGCCGCTGTACCGCCCACTCACCGATGGTGCCGATCTCGTGGCCCACTCGCTCACGAAGTACATCAATGGGCACGGTGACGCGATGGGCGGTGCGGTCATCGGGCGAACCGACCTCGTCGAACCGATCAAGGCCGAGGCGATGGTCGATGTGGGCGGGGTGATCTCACCGTTCAACGCGTGGCTCATCTCGCGCGGATCGATCACCCTCCCTCTGCGACTGGCCCAGCACCAGTCGAATGCGCAACGGTTGGCCGAGTTCCTCGAGGCCGACGAGCGCATCGCGTTCGTCGCCTATCCTGGCCTGCGATCACACCCGCAACACGGGCTCGCCACCCGACAATTCGGCGGCCGTGGCTTCGGCGGAATGATGGCGTTCGCGGTGAACGGCAGCCCCGACGACCAGAATCGTTTCGTCTCCCACCTGCGGGTGATCACCTCTGCGGTCTCCCTCGGCCACGACGAGTCGTTGATCGTGCACGTCGGCGCCGACGGTCCTCGGGTGGCCGCCTACCCGGCCGAGTTCCGGCGCTGGGGGCACCTCCGGTTCTCGGTCGGCCTCGAGGATCACGCCGACCTCGAATCAGACCTCCGTCACGCCTTGGACGCTACCTTCGGTTGACACCGCCTCGGACGTGAGATGTGCTGTCGCACAACGTGAATGCGGGCGACACCCACGTCAGGTAGCCTCGTAGAGAATCCCCCGGCCGATCGCTTCCCGCACGACCGGCAACGCCGCCTCGGCGAGCGCTCCCTCGTCCACCCCGTGAAAGCCGGCGAGCAGGTCGATCAGCGCGCCGAGAGGCACCTGCCCACGACAACCCGCCAGCAGCGCTCGCGACACCTCGTCGACCCCGAGTACGGCACCCGGCCCACCCGGCCGACGGGCGGCCGCCGAGATCTGTTGCCAGCCATCCTCTCCCGGCAATGACTGTTCCTCCAGGAAGATCGGTGCGGTCGACAACCGGGCGCCGAGCAGATGCTCGTCAGACGTGGTCCGGAGGTAGTGGCGCCGGGCCAGGAATGCCTGGGCCTCGGTCCCCGTCACCTCCTCCCCCGCCCCGGTGATCTCCTCGACGACCAGGTCCGGCTCCCCGGCCTCACCACCCTCCCGGCGGCGCATCGTGATGAGTCCCATCCCGATTCCTGCGATACCGGAGTCGTCAAACCAGTCGAGCCACGCCGCGCCGCGTTCGGCGACGGTGTTGGCAGACTCCCCCGCATCGGACAACCAGAGCGAGATGTAGCTGACGGGGTCGGCCAGCTCACGCTGGACGACCCAGGCGTCGAGGCCCGTGCCGGCAAGCCAGCCACGCACCCGGTCCCGCCAGTCCGCATCCTTCGGCACGATCCAGTTCGCCAGGATCTGCGCCGTGCCACCGGGATTCAGGTGATCGGGAATCTGCCTGATCAGGTCGGCGCAGAGTGCATCACCGATCATGCCGGAATCCCGATAGACGTAATCCTGGCCGCCTGCACCGACGACGAACGGCGGGTTGGAGACGATCAGATCGAACCGCTCGCCCGCCACCGGCTCGAACAGGCTGCCCGACCGCAGCTCCCAGCGCATACCGTTGAGTCGTGCGGTGGCACCGGCGAGCGCGAGGGCTCGCTCATTGGTGTCGGTGGCCACGATCTCGTCACAATGGGTGCCCAGGTGCAACGCCTGGATACCGCAACCGGTCCCGATGTCGAGCGCGCGGCGCACCGGGGTGCGGATCACCGCACGCGCCAATGACACCGATGCGCCACCGATCCCGAGCACGTGTGCACGGTCGACCGGCCCCGACCTCATCACCGCATCCTGGTCCGATACGACCAGGTACTCGCGGACGTCGTCGGCGTGGGGCCGGATGTCGAGCGTCGCGCGGATCATCTCGGCGCCGAACCTGGCCAACACACCGTTGGCGATCAGCGCATCGATCCCCGCGGTGGGAAACGCTTGTGCAACCGCCGCTTCCGTTTCATCGGCACCCAGGAGGAAGAGCCTGATCACCGTGGCGAGTCGGGACGAGTCCTCCTGCGCCCGCCGGGTGGCGTGCAGCGCAGGCCACCAGATCCCCCGGCCGAGAGCCTCGTTCGCTTCCTCACCCAGCAGATCGGCCACGCCGTCGGCGCTGTAGCCCGCCGATCGCAGGTCGACACCCAGCGCATCGATCACCGCGTCGTCGGCCAGCGGCTGCGCCGCGCTCATCCGACCTTCCGATACTTCTTGTGCATCGCCTGCTTCGAGACACCGAGCACAGTGCCGATCTCGGCCCACGACAGACCCGCATGGCGCGCACGTCCAACCGCGACCTCTTCCTCGCGGGCTATGTCGCGGCGGAGCGCGGCCACCCGCGCCAGTTCCTCGATCGGCGTATCGCCGTCGTCGCTGTCGATTCCGGTCTTCATCCGTCCAGGGTGCCGAGTATCTGTCGATTCGTCAACTCTGGTTGACATGCTTGGTTAAATGCCCCACAACCATGTTGTGCACAACTTAAATGCGCTACTGTCGGACGGGTGACCTCCGTCCGGCTCGACGACCAGCTCTGCTTCGCCCTCTACACGGCATCCCGTGCGGTGATCGCGGCGCAGCGGCCCGGCCTGCGCGAACTCGGACTGACATATCCGCAGTACCTCGCGATGCTCGTGCTCTGGGAAGAAGACGAGATCTCGATCGGCCGACTGTGTCGGCGACTCCACCTCGACTCCGGGACGGTGTCACCGCTCGTCCGACGACTCGAGACGCTCGGCTACCTGACCCGGCGCAGATCCGACGACGACGAGCGATCGGTCACCGTGGCCCTCACCCCCGACGGGATAGCCCTGGGCGGGCAGGCGGATTGCGTCTACGAATCCCTCGTGTCGGCGATCGCCGATGCCGCCGCGGAGGAATCCGGTGGACGAGATCCGGGCCCAGCGGGATCGGGCCCGGCGGGATCGGGCCCAGCGGGATCGGACACCGACGTCTCGTTCGACCCCGCGGCACTCATCGCGCTCCGCACCACCCTGCACGAACTCACCGACGAGTTGCGCCGACACCTCGACGCGCCCGCATCACCGAAAGGAATCACATCATGAAGGCGATCTACACGGCAGAGGCACTGGCGACCGGCGATGGTCGTAACGGACATGCCCGGACCTCCGACGGCAAGCTCGACGTCGACCTCGACATGCCGAAGGAACTCGGCGGCTCCGGGGTCGGCACGAACCCCGAGCAGCTCTTCGCGGCCGGGTATGCCGCCTGCTTTCACAGCGCCCTGCGACTCGTGGCCGGCCAGGCAGGCGCGGATGTGACCGATTCTGCTGTCGGAGCCCGGGTTTCGCTCGGTTCCACCGAATCGGGCGGTTTCGGGCTCGCGGTCGAGCTCGAGGTGTCACTCCCGTCGGTCGATGATGCAACAGCGAAGTCGCTGGTCGACAAGGCCCACGAGGTGTGCCCGTACTCCAATGCGACACGCGGCAACATCGACGTCGCACTCTCACTCGCCGATGACTGACGCACACCGCGTCGCCGGCCTGACGCTTGGTGTCATCCTCACCACGGCGGGCGTAGGACACATGACGTTCCAGCGCAAGGAGTTCCAGGCTCAGGTGCCGGACTTCGTCCCCCTCGGCGCGGATGCCACCGTGCTCGCCTCCGGCGTCGCCGAGATCGGGCTCGGACTCGGGCTCGTCGGACTACCGAAACAGCGTCGCACGCTGGGCGCCCTGACTGCGGCGTTCTTCGTCGCGGTGTTCCCGGGCAACATCCATCAGTACCGCAACAAGATCGATGCGTTCGGTCTGGACTCGGATCGCAAACGTCTCATCCGGTTGTTCGGCCAGCCCGCGCTCGTCGCATTGGCCCTGTACGCCCGCGGCTGAGTCCGACGGCGGCGCCCTGCTCGAACATCAGCGGGGTGCCGCCGTCGTCCGTCTGACCACCAGTTCGGGCGTGTGCCGGTAGACAAGCCGCGGGGCGGTGAGCCGGTCCATGCGCTGGATGAGGAACTTCGCCGCCTGCGCACCGACGGTGAAGTTCCCGTTGTCGATGGAGGTCAGCGAGATGTGGCGCAGGCCGGCCAGCTGCGTGTTGTCGTAGCCCAGGAGCGCCAGGTCACCCGGCACCGAGATGCCTCGGTCGTCGGCCGCCGACATCGCACCCAGGCAGGTCATGTCGTTGAAGCCGAAGATCGCGGTGGGTGGTGCAGCGGAGTCGAGTAGTCGCGCGGCCGCCGCATGTCCCCCGTCCTCGGTCATGCCGCCGTAGTCCACCATCACGGACTCGACCGCCGCACCCGACGCGGCGATGGTCTCCTCGAATCCCTGCCGACGGAGCGACCCGACCAAGCCCGGCCCCTGGATGTGCGCAAGTCGGCGATGCCCCAGCGCAAGAAGGTGTTCGGTGGCCAGCCTCGCGCCGACGAGATCGTCATCGACCGCGACGTCCACGGTTGGGAGATCCGGCTCGAGGGTGCCGGCGAGCACCACCGGCATCGACTGCGCCGCCCGCTCGACATCGACACGTGCGTCGGTCGTACCGACCACCACCAGACCATCCACCTGCCGGGACAGCAATGTCTCCACGGTGTCGCGGCCGACCTGGTGGTCGAGTCGACTGTCCACCAGGATCGGCGCGAGATCGACCGCGTCCAGTGTCGTCGCCAGGCCTTCGATCAGACTGACGTACCACGGGTTCCGCAGGTCGTTGATCACCACACCGACGGTGCCGCTACGGGCCTCGGACAGTCCTCGCGCGATGGAGTTCGGCCGGTAGCCGAGTTCGGCCATCGCCGCGCGCACCCGCTCCCGACGTTCCTCGCTGACATTCGGTTCGTCGCGCACCACCCTCGACACCACGGACTTCGACACGCCCGCGTGAGCGGCAACGTCGCGGATCGTCGCCGCTCGTCGACCGCCGACGGCGGCAGCACCGCCATCGGGATTCACTTCGTCAACACTCACAATCGTCATCCTATTGCCCTGGTGATCTGCACCACGTATGGTGACTGGGACCGGTCCCATACTTGTCCCAATCGCTGGTCCCACTCTCCCACAGTTCGCCGGTTTCCGACAGAAGGAGCGCACTCGAATGGTCCGCATGGCGTTGATCGGCGCAGGGTTCATCGGCTCGGTCCATGCCGAGAACCTCGCCGCGCATCCGGGTGTCGAGTTCGTCGGCGTCTACGACGTCGACGCCGCTCGCTCCACCGACCTCGCCACCCGGAACCTCACTCGGGCAATCGATCTCGATGCTGCCTTCGCCCCATCAGAAGTCGACGCGGTGTTGATCGCCTCATCGACCGACACACATGCCGATCACCTCCGACGCGCCGCGACGTCCGGACTGGCCGTTCTCTGCGAGAAGCCGATCGATCTCGATCTGCACCATGCGATCGACGTCGTCGGCGAGGTGGGGACCACCGGACGCCCGATGATGGTCGACTTCAACCGGCGCTTCGACCGTGACTACGCGGAACTCCATCACGCGGTACGCGCCGGCGAGATCGGCACCGTCGAACTCGTCCAGATGACCACCCGAGGTCCGGTCCTGCCACCGTTGGACTACGTCGCCGTCTCCGGCGGTCAGATGAGGGATCAGACCGTGCACTTCTTCGACCTCGCGCGCTGGATCACCGGAGAGGACCCCGTGTCGGTGTTCGCGGCAGGATCGGTGTTCACCGACCCCCGGATGACCGAGCTCGGCGACGTCGACACGTCGGCGGTGATCCTGCGCATGCCCACCGGGACACTGGTGCAGATCGACAGCACGCGCCGCATCGGCTACGGATACGACGAACGCATCGAGGTCCTCGGCTCCACCGGGATGATCGAGGCCGGACGGCAGCGAGTCGGGTCGGTCACCCGTTATCGGGCAGGGAGCCTCGTCACCGACGGCATGCATCCCGGCTGGTTCGAGCGCGTCGCCCCGACCTATCGCAGCGCGCTCGACCACTTCGTCTCCGCGCTCGATTCCGGCACCCCCATCGGCCCGACCCTGCCCGAGGCCCTCGCGGCCCAGGCGATCGCCGAGGCCGCCACCAGGTCTCTGCGCTCGGGCGGCCCCGAGACCATCACATATCCGGCACTGTCTACCGCCACCATCTGAAACATCTGAAGGGACAACACAAGTGAGCAACATCATCGTCGGTTCTGCGCCCGATTCCTGGGGCGTCTGGTTCCCCGAGGATCCCCAGCAGACCCCCTACACCCGATTCCTCGACGAGGTCGCCGCATCCGGCTACGAATGGATCGAACTCGGCCCCTTCGGCTATCTGCCGACCGACCCGCAACAGCTCCGCGACGAACTCGGCGAGCGCGGCCTGAAGTTGTCTGCGGGCACCGTCTTCGAGCACCTCCACCAAGACGATTCCTGGGATGCCGTGTGGTCTCAGATCGAGGACGTCGCCGAGCTCACCGCAGCCGTAGGCGGAAAGCATGTGGTGGTGATCCCGGAGATGTGGCGCGACCCGGCGACCGGTGTTGTCCTCGAGGATCGCCACCTCACCGACGACCAATGGCTCGCCAAGACCCGGGGCATGAACGAACTCGGCAAGGCCATGTTCGAGAAGTACGGTGTGCGCGCCCAGTACCACCCGCACGCGGACAGCCACGTGGACACCGAGCCGAACATCTATCGGTTCCTCGAGAACACCGACGGCGAGTTCGTCAACTTGTGCCTGGACACCGGGCACGTGAGCTACTGCGGCGGCGACAATCTCGCCATCATCCGCAAGCACCCCGAGCGCCTCGGCTATCTACATCTCAAGCAGGTCGACGAGGCCGTGCGGGCCAAGGTCGCCGCCGACGACCTGCCGTTCGGTGAGGCGGTCCGTCTCGGCGCGATGACCGAACCGCCGCGCGGCATCCCGGAGATGCCACCGCTGCTCGACGCCGTCGCCGACCTCGACGTCGACATCTTCGCGATCGTCGAACAGGACATGTACCCGTGCGCCCCCGACGCCCCGCTGCCGATCGCCCAGCGCACCGCGCGCTACCTCGGTTCCTGTGGCGTGCCTGCCGTCCGTTTCAGCTGACACCCGACGCCTCACCGAGGAAGGTCCCGCCATGAAGGTCGCGCTCGACCCCACCCCGTTCCACCACAGCCACTCGCTGCTCGAATTGCCCGGCGTCGTGGCCGATCTCGGCTACGACCACCTCCAGCTGACGCCGCACGCGGACATGATCCCGTTCTTCAACCACCCCAAGGCCGACGACGACCTGGTCGCGAAGTTCCGCACGGCCTGCGCGGATGCAGGTGTCGGGATCGCGTCGGTACTACCGGTCTTGCGGTGGTCCGGTCCGGATGAGGACGCTCGCGAAGCCGCCGTCCGGTACTGGAAGCGCGCCATCCAGATCACCATCGACCTGGGCGTCAACGTGATGAACACCGAGTTCTCCGGGCGCCCGGAGAAGCCGGAGGAATCCGAGCGAGCCTTCTTCCGCTCGATGGAGGAACTGGTACCGATCATCGAGCGTGAGGGCATCGATGTCCGGATCGATCCGCATCCCGACGATTTCGTCGAGGACGGTTTGGCCGCCATCCGGATGATCCGCGGGATCAACTCGAAGAATTTCGGCCTCGTCTATGTGGCATGCCACTCCTTTCACATGGGTGGCAACATGGCCGAGATCATGACCGCCGCCGGCGACATGCTGCGATTGGTCCACGTCGCCGACACCATGGATCACCATGCGTCACATGGTCTTCGGTACATCACCAATCCGCCCGGCAACGCGGTCCGGGTGCACCAGCACCTGAAGATCGGTGACGGTGACGTGAACTGGGAGGAGTTCTTCGGCACACTCGGGGCGATCGGCTTCTACGACCGTGACGACACGGTCATGGTGTCCAGTGTCTTCGCGGAGAACGAGAACGCGAGTGACGTCTCGCGGTATCAGCTGGCAACCATGACCGACTACGTCGACAAGTACCGGAGCTGACGTGCCAGGGCACCTGCCGGCACCCCGAACGCTCGACCCGTCGACGGCGCCCTCACTCGGCTGGGGAATCATGGGCCCGGGCTGGATCGCGCAGCGCTTCGTCGGGGCGCTGCACAAGCACACCGGTCAGCGGGTCGTCGCGGTCGGGTCACGTTCGGCCGATCGCGCCGACGAGTTCGCCAGGCGCATGGGCATTCCCAGCGCACGCGCCGGTTACGCTGCGCTCCTCGACGATCCGGATGTCGACATCGTCTACGTCAGCACGCCACATCCGCAGCATCACCGGTGTGCGCTGGACGCGATCGCGGCCGGCAAGCACGTCCTCATCGAGAAGCCTGCCGGGATCAACGCCGCACAGGCGCGCGAGGTCTTCGCGGCGGCCCGCGCAGCCGAGGTGTTCGCGGGCGAGGCGATGTGGACGAGGTTCCTGCCGAAATTCGATGTGATCCGCCAACTCCTGGACGACGGGGCACTCGGGACACTGCGCACCGTGGCCGCCGATCACGGCGAGTACTTCACCGCCGCCCACCGGATCTACGATCCGGCACTCGCGGGCGGCCCGATGCTGGACCTGGGCACCTACCCGGTTGCTTTCGCCCAGTGGGCCCTCGGTGAGGTCCATACCGTGTCCGCGATCGGTGTCGGCGCGAATCACGAACTCAACGGCCAGATCGCGGCGGCCCTGGGACACCGCGACGGCGGCCAGTCCCTCGTCTCGACGACGATCCTGGCCGACACCCCGACCACCGCATCCGTCGCGGGTGAGGACGGGTACCTGGAGCTGGCCGGGCCGTTCTACCAGCCGGGGCCATTCCGGCTGGTGCCGCGGACCGGTGAACCGCTGATCCATGAGGAGGAGCCGGCATCCCATGAGGACGGGCTGCACTTCTCGGCCGCCGATGCGGCGCGACGGATCGCCGACGGCGCCGTCGACTCCGCCATCCATCCGGCTGCGGACGTGGTCGCGACCCTCGAGGTGATGGACCGCATCCGCGCGGAGACAGGGATCGTGTTCCCGGGCGAGTGAGGGCCATGCCGCCGTCGCCGACCGGGCACACGCCCTGCCCATCGTGCGTGCACTTCCCGCCCATCGTGCGTGAACCCGCCGACATCGCCATCCGCCGCAGCGCTGTATGCAGGAGGACTTGTCGATCGGGCACCCCCTGTGCGTACCGTGGGGTATGTCCACGTGGTTGATCGTCGCGATCCTGGTCACCGTCTGGGTGACGATTGCCGTCGTCGTCGCACTCGTCGTGGGCCGCATGCTCCGTCTGCGAGACGTCAACGAGAAGCGCGACGAGCAGAAGGAGACGACGTCCGACGACACGAGGCGCCAGGACCGTGGATGAGTGGTGCGGGTCCTGCAGACGTTCTTGAATCACGTATCCGCAGCTCAGCAGCTCGAGCGAACAATGACGCAAGCCCAAGTAGCCGAACAACCTACGCCACGAAGGGAACGTCACATGGCACCGACTGGTGACCCGATGGACCGCGACGATCTGCACTACGCCGCGCTCGAGAACGAAGTCGACCAAGTCAAGTCGCTGCTCGCTCTCGGGGTATCACCGGATGTCCGCGACAAGGCGGACTGGACGCCCTCCACTTCGCGGCGCAAGATGACGCTCTGGATGCCGCGAGAGTGCTTGTCGAAGCAGGTGCCGACGTGAATGCCAAGGATGAGCACGGCAACGACCCGCTAAGTAACGCTGTCCTCAACAACCCGGCTGGTACGGATCGGTGTTTCCCAATCATCACGTTCCTGTTGGCGTCAGGTACCGGACCCGAAACAACCCAACACCGTGATGCGGGCCGACTTTCCTGCGCAAAACTCGACCTCTACCCCTGTCGACCTGCTGGTGCGCGAGGCGGGACTTGAACCCGCACGTCCTGAGACACTGGAACCTAAATCCAGCGCGTCTGCCAATTCCGCCACTCGCGCGTGTCGCCGGCCACACCGGCGCCTGCGTCAGAGTACCGCCCGCGAACCGATCATCGCTGGCCAGGTACCGTCGACGGTATGGAATCGGGTTCCTCCACCCCCAGGCGCCGGCACCGTCCGGCACTCATCGTCCTGGTGATCGTCGCGGCACTGGCGTGTCTCGCGCTGGCGTGGTGGCAGTGGGACCGGTACGAGTCCGCGTCGGGCACCGCCCAGAATCTCGGATACGCCCTGCAGTGGCCGGCGTTCGCCGTCGCCGTCATCTGGGCCTATCGTCGCTTCGTCGTCCTGGAAAGTGATCCGGAGGAGAAGGCCAAGATCGCACCCGGAGCCAAGGGGGCCACCGAGATCCCCGCGGGCCTCCTGCCCGAGCGGCCCACCACCCCGAGCGCGTCGTCGCTGTCGTCGGCTCCGTCGGAGCACGACGATTCCGCGCTGGCCGAATACAACGCATATCTGACCGAACTCGGTCGGTCAGACGAATCTCTGTCGAGCAGTGAGGAACATCGCAGGTGACCGAAACAACCAGCACAACCACCGGCACCCCCGTGGAGAAGGTCCGACCGGCGTTGCTGCGCTACCGCGTCCTCGCCTGGATCACGGGCCTGTGGTTGCTCTTGCTGGTCGCCGAGCTGATCCTCAAGTACGGATTCGGTGTCGACGCGCTCGACTTCGTGCCGATCGTGCACGGCTGGGTCTACTTCGTCTACCTCATCGTCACCATCGATCTGGCGATCAAGGTGCGCTGGCCGCTCGGCAAGATCGTCGTCACAGCGATCGCGGGCACCATCCCGTTCCTGTCCTTCTACTTCGAGCACATCCGCACGAAGGAAGTGAAGGCGCAGTACCGCCTCTGACGCTCACGACGGGCACGGTGTACCCGATCGGCGAGGTGTTCACGGGCTGATCGACAGCTCGTGGTGCGGTCGTCGGCACGGGTTCACCCCGGTCCGACCACATTGAGCGGGTGCGCATCGTGCAGCTCGCCAACTTCTATGGGGCCCGGTCGGGTGGACTGCGCACCGCGATCGACCGGTGGGGTGCCGGGTACGTGGCCGACGGTCATGAAGTGATCCTGGTGGTCCCCGGCGTCGACGACCACGCCGAGACCCTCCCCAGTGGGGTCCGGCGTATCTCGGTGAGCGCGCCCCGACTCCCGTTCTCGGGCGGTTACCGTGTCGCACCGGCCAGGCGGGTGGCCGACATCCTCGGTCATCTCGGACCCGACGCGCTCGAGGTGTCCGATCGCCTCACCCTTCGCGGTTTCGGCCGATGGGCGCGCAGGCGCGACATTCACTCGACCATGGTGTCGCACGAGCGGCTCGACCGACTGCTCGCGATGACCATGCCTCACGCGGTGGCGCGCGCACTCGCCGACGAGGCCAACCGACGGACCGCCGCCTCCTTCGACACCGTGGTGTGCACCACGGGTTTCGCGGCCGCCGAGTTCGATCGCATCGGCGCCACCAACGTCGAGCACGCTCCCCTCGGCGTCGACCTCGACGTCTTCGACCCACGCCACGCCGATCCCGCCGTCGGCGCCCGGTTCGCCGACCACACGACCACATTGATCACCCATTGCGGGCGCCTGTCTCCGGAGAAGCGGGCCGATCGCAGCATCGCGGCGATCGCGCGGTTGCACGAGGCACGCCGCAAGGTGCATCTCGTCGTCGCGGGCGACGGGCCTCGACGACCCGCATTGCAGCGAGCGGCGCGCGACCTACCGGTCACGTTCCTGGGGCATGTCGCCGACCGCGGTCAGATCGCCGCCCTGCTCGCCACCACCGAGATCTCCCTGGCACCCGGCCCCCACGAGACCTTCTGCCTGTCGGCACTCGAGTCCCTGGCATCGGGGACACCGGTGGTCGCTTCGACGTCGTCGGCGGTGGCGGGCATGGTCGACGCGAGTTGTGGTGCGCTGGCGGCCAATTCGCCCGAAGCATTTGCCGACGCCATCGAGCAGGTGCTGGCCCTGCCACGGCCCGAGCGCGAATCGGCTGCCCGGCAGCGGGCCTCCGGATACCGCTGGCCCGACTCGATCGCCCGCATGTTGGCCGTCCACCGAGGCTGACGGCCGACGTTCTGTCAGCGCGCGGCGAGCTCCCGGAGCGCCGGAACCAGCTGCGCCAGGGCCTTCCCGCGATGGCTGAGCGCGTCTTTGTCCGCGCCCGACAACTCACCCGATGAACGCCCCTGTGCGAGTTCGTCGTCCGGCACGAACAACGGGTCGTAGCCGAAGCCGTTGTCCCCGCGCGGCGCCCGCAACATCGTGCCCCGCCATTCACCGCGCGTGACAGTCTGCTCCCCCGACGGCTCGACCAGTGCGCATGCCGACACGAATGCCGCCCCACGACGATCGTCGGGAACGTCGTGGATCTGCGCCAGAAGAAGATCGTTGTTGGCCTGGTCGTCGCCGTGGCGGCCACACCAGCGTGCCGACAAGACACCCGGCATTCCGTTCAACGCATCCACTGCCAGACCGGAATCGTCTGCAAGACAGGTAAATCCGGTTGCTCGTGCACCAGCCACTGCCTTGATGAGCGCATTCTCCTCGAAGGTCGCACCGGTTTCGGGCTCTTCCGGGTACTCGGGCACGGCATCGAGGCCGACAATGTCGATTCCGGTGATCCCCGCGGCATCCAACACGCGCCGGAGTTCGGCCAGTTTCTTGGCGTTACGGCTGGCGACGAGGACGGTCGTCATTGCTTCGAACCGGGCAGCTCGCCAGGGTACGGCTGCGCCAAGACCTCGCGCTGCGCCGCGAAGAGCTGCTCCGTCCCGAGCATCGCCACGTCGAGCAGTTTGTCCAGGGTGGCGCGCGGGAACGTCGCGCCCTCACCCGTCCCCTGCACCTCCACGAGGGTGCCCGCGTCGGTGGCGACCACATTCATGTCGACCTCCGCGCGCGAATCCTCTTCGTAGGGAAGGTCGAGCCGGACGCGACCGTCGACGACACCCACGCTCACTGCCGCGATCATGCACGACAACGGCTGGGGATCCTTGAGTCGCTCGGCGGCACCCAGCCAAGTGACGGCGTCGGCGAGTGCCACGTAGGCGCCGGTGATCGCCGCTGTGCGGGTCCCCCCGTCGGCCTGCAGGACGTCGCAGTCGATGGCGATGGTGTTCTCGCCCAGCGCCGCCAGGTCGATGCAGGCGCGCAACGAGCGCCCGACGAGCCGGCTGATCTCGTGGGTCCGCCCGCCGATCTTGCCCTTCACCGATTCGCGACGAGAACGCTCGTGCGTCGATGACGGGAGCATCGCGTACTCGGCGGTGAGCCAGCCCAGCCCCGAACCACGACGCCAGGGCGGCACGCCTTCGGTCACGCTGGCCGTGCACATCACGCGGGTCTGGCCGAACTCGACGAGCACGGAGCCCGCCGGATGGCTCGTGAACCCGCGGGTGAAGGTGATCGGTCGCAGTTCGTCGTCGGTCCTGCCGTCAGCTCGTGTCGTCACGATCCCAACTGTAACTATCCGTCTGACGGGCGATCGATCGGCCTGCCGGGCGGAGGAGGTCCTCAGGGGACGAGATCGAAAACCTGTCCGGGCCGTACCAGGTCGACCGGTCCGGAGAACGTCGAGCGTGCCTCGCTCAGGATGGCCTCCGCGTCGAACCACGGCGCGAGATGGGTCAATGCCAGTGACCGCACGCCGGCCTTGGTGGCGATCTGACCGGCCTCATACCCGGAGAGATGCAGGTTGGGCGGTCGCTCGTCCGGTGCATGGGTCCAGGTCGCCTCGCACAGGAAGATGTCGGCACCGGCGGCCACGTCGACGACCTCGTCGCACATCGCGGTGTCGCCGCTGTAGGCGATCACCTGCCCGTCGGGTCCGGTGAGGCGCATTCCGAAGGTCTCGGGCGGATGGTTGACCTTCGTCGGGACGATCTCCACACCGTCCAACAACTCCGGGACACCGTCCTGCCACTCGACGATGTCGAAGGTGTCCGAGATGTCGTCGATGTCACCAGGGATCTCCGCGGACGCCGCGCCCACCCGCAACGCGGTACCGGGCGGTCCGTACAGCCGGGCGCGGCACGGCGCCGGGCACGGCGCATACCGCCGCCACACCAGCATCGCGGGTAGGTCGAGGCAGTGGTCGGCATGCAGATGGCTGAGGACGACGTCGACATCGACGGGATCGACCACCTTCTGCAGCTCGCCGAGGACGCCGGGACCGCAGTCGATCAGCACCGGACGGCGGCCTTCGGTCGACAGCAGATATCCGGAGCATGCGGCGCCAGGGCCGCCCACACTTCCGGAACATCCGAGGACCGTCAGACGCATATGCCCTACTGTGCCACGCTGTCGTCGGATAGTGACCAGGTACGGGTCACAACTGGCCAACGACTGTTCAGAAGAGCGATGCGGCGATCAGAGATGCTGTACCTGACCGATCGCCGGACCGAGGAAACGGCTGGACAGGCGGGCGAAGAACTCGGGATCGCCGGTGGACCGGAACTCCCGGACGGCCTCACGGTCGGAGTGCGGGTGCAGATGATCGCGCTCCGTCAGCACCCGGAACAGATCCTTCGCCGTCTCCTCCGCGCTGGACACCAGGGTGACCTGATCGCCCATCGCCAACTGGATGACGCCGGACAGCAACGGATAGTGCGTACATCCCAGCACGACCGTGTCGACGTCGGCCTCCTGAAGGGGTTCGAGGTAGCCCTGCGCGAGACCGAGGATCTGCCTGCCGCTGGTGATGCCCCGTTCGACGAAGTCGACGAACCGCGGGCAGGCCACCGCGGTGATCTCCGCGTCCCGGGCCGCGGCGAACGAATCCTGGTAGGCGCGTGAGGCGATGGTCGCCTCGGTGCCGATCACTCCGATACGTCCGGTCTTGGTCGCCACCACCGCACGGCGGACCGCGGGGAGGATCACCTCGACGACCGGGATCGGCGCATATCGCTCACGGGCATCGCGCAGACACGCCGCCGAGGCCGTATTGCAGGCGATCACAATTGCTTTCACGCCTCGTTCGGCGAGGTCGTCGCCGATGGTGAGGGCGTGTCGCCGGATGTCGGGGATCGCGAGCGGGCCATACGGGCCGTTGGCGGTGTCACCGATGTAGATGACGTCCTCGTCGGGCAGGAGATCGATGATCGCGCGCGCCACCGTCAATCCGCCGACGCCGGAGTCGAAGATGCCGATGGGAGCCGTCGGATCAGCCGGCCCGGCTACGGCGTGGGCGCGCCCGTCGCCGTTGTTGTTCGCCGTTATGACGACACCCCCGGGAACTGCGGCGTGCCGGCCTTGACCTTGCGACGGCGGTCCCGGTCGGCGAGGAACCAGGCGGCGAGCACCCCTCCGAGAGCACCGAACAGGTGCCCCTGCCAGGAGACGCCCGGATTACCAGGCAGCACGCCCCACAGGATCGACCCGTAGACCAGGAAAAGGACGGCTCCGGCGAGTATCTGCCACAGATCCCTGTTGAACAGTCCACGGATGAGCAGGTACGTCAGCCAGCCGAAGATGATCCCGGATGCGCCCACCGTCGGCGTGTACGCCGGCCCGAACAGCCACACGCCCACCCCGGAGACCACCCAGACGATCAGCGTGACGAGGACGAAACGCCTCGTCAGCAACAGCAGGAATCCGAGGATGAGCCCGGGGATGAGATTCCCGATGAGATGCGCCCAGTCGACATGCAGAAACGGCGCCCAGACGATGCCGTCGAGGCCGTCGACCTGACGGGGCACGATACCGGCGTCGTCGAGCCGATAATCGGTCGCCGCATCGATCGCCTCGATCACGAACAGCAGCACGGCGATCGCGGCCATGATCAGCGCCGAACGCTGCCAGAGGGGGCGCGGCGTGGGCCGTGCGGGTGCCGGATTGGCTGTCATCTACGTCCTCGTCGGTGGTGGTCTCGATACGTCGACTCGCACCCTCGCCGACTACTCGGCCAACGGTTGGGGCCCGTCGGCCTGCGGTGGGGCCAGTCGAGTCCAGACCGGCGGGGTCATGCCCAGAGCTGACCTTCGAGCGCCTGCTCTGCCTGCTCCAGGCTACCTTCGTAGGCTCCGGTGCTCAGATACTTCCACCCCGCGTCGGGGATGACCAGGCCGATGTCGGCGCGTTGGCCGTTCTTCATCGCACCCCGGCCGACTCCGCGTGCGGCCTGCAGGATCGCTCCGGTGGAGATCCCGGCGAAGATCCCCTCGGCGTCGATGAGCTCGCGTACCCGGGCGACGGCGTCGACGCCCTGGACGGAGAACCGCCGGGTCAGCACCGAGTCGTCATAGAGCTCGGGCACAAAGCCCTCGTCGATGTTGCGCAGGCCGTAGACCTCGTCGCCGTAACGCGGCTCGGCGGCGACGATCTCGATGTCGGGGTTCTGCTCACGCAGATAGCGGCCGACACCCATGAGGGTGCCCGTGGTGCCGAGCCCCGCCACGAAGTGGGTGATCTCCGGCAGATCCTCGAACAGCTCCGGCCCGGTTCCCTCGTAGTGGGCGAGCATGTTGGCCTCGTTGCCGTACTGGTAGAGCATCACCCAGTCGGGATGCTCGGCCGCGAGATCTTTCGCCATCGCGACCGCGGTATTGGAACCGCCGGCCGCAGGCGACGAGATCACCTGCGCGCCAAACATCTTCAACAGCGACCGGCGTTCCTCCGAGGTGTTCTCGGGCATGACGCAGATCAGCTGATAACCCTTCAGCTTGGCAGCCATCGCCAAACTGATCCCGGTGTTGCCGCTGGTCGGTTCGAGGATGATCGATCCGGGCGCCAACAACCCGTCACGCTCGGCCTGCTCGATCATCCGCAACGCGGGACGGTCCTTGATGGAACCGGTCGGATTACGGTCCTCGAGTTTGGCCCACAGGCGCACATGCGGACCGTCGGCTGTCCCGTCCCAGCGCGGCGAGAGTCGCTGCAGACCGATCAGGGGCGTGTGCCCCACCGAGTCGATGAGCGACGTGTAGCGGGCCACCGAGACCTATCCGCCCGCGACGGCGGGAAGGATCGTCACATCGTCGCCGTCGCCGATCGTCGTGTCGAGGCCGCCGGAGAACCGCACGTCCTCGTCGTTGACATAGATGTTGACGAAACGGTGCAACTTGCCGTCGGCGACGAGGCGTTCCTTGATCCCGGGGTTGGCCGACTCGAGATTGTCGATGACCTCGGAGAGGGTCGCCCCGGACGCCTCCACACGCTTCTCACCACCCGTGTGCGTACGCAGGATGGTCGGGATGGACACGGTTACCGCCATGGGGTCAGCTCCTGATCTCTATCGGCTCTTCGGTCACCACACCATCGACGATGCGATAGCTGCGGATCTCCGCGTTGTCGGCGTCCCGGGTGGACACCAGCACGTAATGGGCGTTCGGTTCGCTCGCATACGAGATGTCGGTGCGGCTCGGGTAGGCCTCGGTCGCGGTGTGCGAGTGATAGATCACCACCGGCTCCTCGTCGAGGCGATCCATCTCCCGCCACACCTTCAGCTGCTCACCCGAATCGAAACGGTAGAAGGTCGGGGAACGCTCGGCGTTGACCATCGCGACAAACCGTTCGGGTCGATCGGACCCCTCGGGCCCGGCGATGATCCCGCACGCCTCGTCCGGATGATCGGCCCGAGCGTGCGCCACCATCGCATCGACCAACCCCTGACCGATCGTCAGCACTTCGTCCCACCTCTCGTCACGCTCGGCGACAACGTCGGCCCGGCCGTCGCTATTCCGGGCCCGCACCCGACCCAGGTCACACGAACCGTGCGGCCCAACGCAAATGTCGGTGTGCGGAGCTGCATCGATCTCAGTCGGTCGCTCGACATGCGGATGGCAACACGTCGCGGAAGGTCGGCAGCCCCGCCACCGGGGTCGCGGCCAGCACCGCACCGACGATCGCCCGCGCCACCACGTCCGCCGCGGCCCGGCAGACCTCGGCCAGCAACGCCACGCCAGGGTTCATGCCAACCGGAACGTCCGGCTGATCGGGAAGAACCGCGCCCGTCGACACCGCGAAGACGGTGTCCCCGTCCAGCGGGGAATGTGCAGGCACAATCGATCGCGCGATGCCGTCGTGACCGACCATCGCGACCCGACGGGTCGACGCCGGGTCCAGGACCGCGTCGGTGGCCACCACCCCGATGGTCGTGTTGAGCACCGTCTGCTTGGCGACCAGGTCGGCATGGTCGGCGACATCACGCTCCGACGGTCGCCGTAGACCCAGCCGCTGAAGATCGGTATCTGTTGCCGCCCAAGGCAATCCTGTCGCCTTGTCGATCACCGAACCGACCGGGTTGACCACCATGAGAGCACCGACCGTCACCCCGGCGGCCGGCCCGTTCTCGATCAGGATCGACGCCGTCCCCACACCGCCCTTGAGGGCCCCGGCCCGCGCCCCCGCACCCGCACCGACGCTGCCCACCTCGAGATCGACCGTCGCCGAGGACAACGCGGCCCGACCGAACGCGGCGTCCGGTCGGTTCTCCCACGAACCCACCGGGAGGTCGAAGATCACCGCGCCCGGCACGATCGGCACCACGTGACCCAGGTCGTCCATTCGCAGGCCGACCCCCGCGGACTCCAGACCCGACATCACCCCGTCGGCGGCCGCCAGTCCGTACGCACTGCCACCGGCGAGCACGATGGCGTTCGCGGTCTGGACGCTGTTCACGGGATCGAGCAGATCGGTCTCCCGAGTACCCGGTCCGCCGCCGCGCACGTCCACCGCACAGACCGCGTTCGGGCGGGATATCCGAATGACCGTGACGCCCGTCGCCCAGCCGCTGCCCTCGCGGCCGGCGTCGGGGTCGGCGAGCACCGCATCCGGATCGATCCGGTGGTGATGACCGACCTCGATACCTGCGACGTCGGTGATCCGGTCACCCGACGGGGCGATCACGGCAACGATTCCACGAGGAGTTCCTGCATCACCGTGAGCCAGTGGTAGACATCGAGATGGGCCGCGTGTGGATGGTCCGGGGGCAGCTGGTCCGGGGTGTCCTCGGAGATGCCGAGCATCGCGCCGAGCGCGAGCCGGACGTCGTTCAGTGCCGTCAGCCACTCCATCGCCTGATCCTCGGTGAGGGCCAGGTCGCCGCCGCCGGGCGGCAGCGTGTCGAGCACCACCTGTGCGGCCGCCATCTTCGCGTCGATGATGTGGGGCTCGTGAACACTTCGGAGCGCACCGTTGACGTCACCGTTGACGACGTCGGCGGTCAGTTCCTGATCTTGATCCGGCCGGTGGAAGTCGGGCAGCAGACGTCCGAGGGTGGCGTCGCCGGGTGCGGCGGAGTGTCCGGTACGGATACCGGTGAGGTCGGAGAGCTCGTCGCGGGGCGCGGTGGATTCGCGTTCCGAGAGCAACTCCCTCAGCGACGTCACCATCGACACCAGCAGTTCGACCTCGTGCACGTCGAGGTTGGAGCAGATACGCATCGAGGGGCCACGGCCCTTGCGCTTCCAGGTACGCACGTGTTGCCAGGTCCCCGCTCAGGCATCCCGCTGCATGGTCGCCCACAGACCCGCCGCATGCAGCTTCCGGACGTCGGACTCCACCTTGTCGCGGGCACCCGCCGACACCACGGCCTTGCCCTCGTTGTGGACCTGCATCATGAGCTGGTTGGCCCGGGACTCGGAGTATCCGAAGATCTTCTGGAACACAAAGGTGACATACCTCATGAGGTTGACCGGATCGTCCCAGACGATCGTCACCCAGGGCCGGTCGAGAGCGGTCGCGCCGTCGGCGACACCGGGTTCGGCAACTGCGGTACCACCGGGGGTGGATTCCCCGTCGCTTCGCTCGCCGAGGAATTTCCCGTCGCTACGCTCGCCGAGCAATCTCCCGTCGCTACGCTCGCCGAGGAATTTCCCGTCGCTACGCTCGCCGAGCCTTCTCCCGTCGCTTCGCCCGCCCGGGGTAGCCTCGTGCGCACGAGTTTCGTCAGGCGCCATAGGACCAAGGGTAAGCGATTGTGACCATCGACAACACCGCGCTGCTGACCGATCAGTACGAACTGACCATGGTCTCGGCCGCGTTGCACCACCCTGTCGCGCACCGTCCGTGCGTGTTCGAGGTGTTCGCGAGGCGGCTGCCCGACGGCCGCCGCTACGGCGTGGTGGCAGGTACGGGGCGGCTCTTGGACGAGCTCGCCGGATTCCGCTTCGGCGGCGACGAGCTCGCGGTGGTGAGCCGGTTCCTCGATGCCGACACCGTCGACTGGCTACGCGATTACCGGTTCTCCGGGGACATCGACGGTTACCGCGAGGGCGAACTCTATTTCCCGGGGTCTCCGATCCTGACCGTCCGCGCGAGCTTCGCCGAGGGCGTCCTGCTCGAGACGCTGGTCCTCTCGATCCTCAACCATGACAGCGCGATCGCCTCCGCAGCGGCCCGGATGGTCAGCGCCGCAGCGTCACGCCCGATCATCGAGATGGGATCCCGCCGTACGCATGAGCGGGCCGCGGTGTCGAGCGCCCGCGCCGCCTATCTGGCCGGTGTCGCCGCGACCTCCAATCTCGAGGCGGCCCGCACCTACGGGGTGCCGAGTGCCGGCACCGCCGCACATGCCTTCACCCTCGGCTTCGCCGGAGCGGACGGACCCGATGAGAAGGCGGCATTCGCGGCCCAGATCGCGGTCCTCGGGACCGGCACCACCCTCTTGGTCGACACCTACGACATCACCCAGGGCGTCCGGAATGCGATCGAGGTCGCAGGCCCCGAACTCGGCGGCGTCCGGATCGACTCCGGCGATCTCGGTGTTCTCGCCCGCCAGGTCCGCGAACAACTCGACGACCTCGGTGCGACCGACACCAAGATCGTCGTCTCGGGCGACCTCGACGAGTACGCCATCGCGTCGCTGCGCGCCGAGCCGGTGGACACCTACGGCGTCGGCACCGCGCTGGTCACCGGCAGCGGGGCCCCCACCGCAGGCATGATCTACAAGCTCGTGGAGGTCGACGGGATTCCGGTCGCCAAGCGCTCGAGCCACAAGGAGTCCAAGGGCGGGGCCAAATCCGCGATGCGAGCGGCTCGTCCCAGCGGCACCATCGTCGAGGAGATCGTCTATCGCGCGACCGACGATCCGCCGCCGACCGACGGCCTGTCCGTTCGGCCACTACAGATCCCGCTGGTGCGGGGAGGCGATCGGTTGGACGGTCTGCCCTCGCTCGGCGACGGCCGCACCCATCTCGGCGACGCACTGGTGAGTCTCCCGTGGGAGGGCCTCGGCCTGTCGCACGGCGACCCGGCAGTGCCCACCCGCTACCTGCTCGATTAGGAGTCGCGATGTCCGATCACGAACCCAAGGACCATGCGCTGATCGTCGTCGACGTGCAGAACGACTTCTGCGAGGGTGGCGCGCTCGGAGTCAACGGTGGTGCAGCGGTCGCCGCAGCACTCGAGACGATCATGCACGACTACCGCACCGTCGTCGCGACACGCGACTATCACATCGACCCTGGCGATCATTTCTCCGATGAACCCGACTTCGTCGACTCGTGGCCGCCGCACTGCCGGGTCGGCACGGACGGCGTCTGGTTCCACCCCTCGTTCGACGCATCGGTCGCCCAGGAGGTCTTCTCGAAGGGGCACTACAGCGCCGCGTACTCCGGATTCGAGGGGTCCGCCGACGACGGCACCTCCCTGGCGGATTGGCTGCGCGATCACGGGATCACACACGTCGACATCGTCGGGATCGCGACCGATCACTGCGTACGCGCGACGGCGCTCGATGCCGTGAAAGAGGGGTTCGAGACTCGTGTCCTGTTGAACTTCACCGCAGCCGTCGCCGCCGCCACGGCGTCGAAAGCGCTTTCCGAGATGAGCTCGGCAGGAATCGATCTCACGGGCGATCTGCTGTACGACGGTTCCGCACACATCGAATGACGCGGTCCCGCATCACTGCGCACCACACGGCGTCGAGCGCAACGGCCCCGACCGGATGAGCGCCATCCCATCGGTCACCGCCCTGCTCGACACCGCGGTCACCGCCCTCGGCGGCAGCCGCCGTGACGGTCAGGTCCGGATGGCCTCGGCAGTCGCCCACGCCATCGACACCGGGGAACATCTGGCGGTCCAGGCGGGCACCGGTACGGGCAAGTCGCTCGCCTACCTCGTCCCGGCGATCCGACACGCCGTCGAATCCGGTCGAACGGTGGTGGTGTCGACCGCGACGATCGCACTGCAACGCCAGCTCATCGAGCGCGACCTGCCCCGCCTGGCACCGGCACTCACCGGCTCCCTACACCGGGAGCCGACCTTCGCGATCCTCAAGGGTCGAGGAAACTATCTGTGCCTCAACAAGATCCACAGTGGGACCGCAGAGGAGCCGGCCACCGAACTCTTCGACGCGTTCGAACTGTCGCGCACCGGCCGGGAGGTCACCCGCCTCCGCGAGTGGACGTCGGACACCGAGACGGGCGACCGCGACGACCTCTCCCCCGGTGTGTCCGATCGCTCGTGGCGTCAGGTGAGTGTGACGGCACGCGAATGTCTCGGCGCTGCCAACTGCAGCTACGCCGAGGACTGTTTCGCAGAACGATCCCGCCGCGCAGCCGGGCAGGTCGACGTCATCGTCACCAATCACGCGCTGCTCGCGATCGACGCGATGAGCCCGGCCAGCATTCTGCCCGAACACGACGTGGTGGTGATCGACGAGGCACACGAGCTCGTCGATCGCATCACCTCGGTGTCCACCGCCGAGATCTCCGGCGCCGGGATCACCCTGGTCGCGCGACGCTGCGGCAAGCTCATCGACGACGAGACCACTGATGCATTGCTGGGTGCAGGCGAGAACCTCGACGGCCTGCTCGCCGAATCGCCTGCCCGCGAGTGGATCCGGTTGCCGTCCGGCATGGCAGAGGCCCTTGCCGGGTTGCGTGATCGTCTGTGGCAGGCCCGCAATGCGATCGGGCCGGTCCGGATGCCCGGCGCAGGCGACGATTCGGCCGCCGCCCGCTCGGCGGCCCTCACATCACTCGAGGACACCCACGACACCGTGGTACGCCTCCTCGGCGCGTTCGACTCGCCCGACGAGGCGAAGCGGCGCGACGTGGTGTGGGTGGCACACGACAAGGTCGGACAGGACACCCGTGCAGTGCTCCGTATCGCGCCCCTGTCGGTCGGTGGTCTGCTGCGGGCGTCGCTGTTCGCCAAGGCGACGGTCATCCTGACGTCTGCCACGCTGACCGTCGGTGGCAATTTCGATGCGCTCGCCGCGACCTGGGGTCTGCCCGCCGCCGGCCGCCGTGACACCGACGGCGCCGACCCGTCGACCGAGGTGCCGACCGGCGACATCGACGCCATGGCGATCGGAAAGACCGCACCCGCCGACGACGCGCCGCCACGCTGGACCGGCCTCGACGCGGGCTCACCGTTCGACTACCGAAAGGCGGCCATCCTCTACGTCGCGCGCCACCTGCCGCGACCGGGCCGGGACGCGATCGCCGATGTGACGCTCGACGAGCTCGCCGGTCTCGTCGACGCGGCAGGTGGACGCACCCTCGGGCTGTTCTCCTCGATGCGCGCGGCGCGGGAGGCCGCGGAAGCCATCCGGGGACGCACCCATCACCCGGTGCTCTGCCAGGGCGAGGACACCACCTCCGCCTTGGTCCGCAGGTTCGCCGACGATCCCGAGACGTGCCTGTTCGGGACCCTGTCGCTCTGGCAGGGTGTCGACGTCCCCGGGCCGTCGTGCAGCCTGGTGGTCATCGACCGTGTCCCGTTCCCCCGGCCCGACGATCCCCTGCTCACCGCGCGCCAACGCGCCGTGGAGGCTCGGGGAGGCAACGGATTCCTCACGGTCGCGGCCAATCACGCCGCTCTGCTGCTCGCCCAGGGCGCCGGGCGACTGCTGCGCTCCACGGATGATCGCGGTGTCGTCGCCGTTCTGGACTCCCGTTTGGCGACGGCCGGATACGGTGGGTATCTGCTTGCGTCGTTGCCGCCGTTCTGGCGTACGACCGATGGTGATCTGGTGCGTTCTGCGTTGGGCAGACTGGCCGCGATCCCCTACGGTTGAGAACGGCAGCGATGCCGGCGTCGCCGTACCCGAGCGTGCGCCAGAGATCGCGGGGTCTGACGAGAGGAGGCCGCTGGTGATCGGGCGGATGGGGATCGACGATATCCAACCCCTGGTGTCGGCAGGGCAGCTGCCGGCGAAAGCGGTTGTCGGTGAGCTCATCCCGGTCAGCACGACCGCGTGGCGCGAAGGACACGACGCGCTCGGCGTGACATTGCGGGTCGACGGCCCGGAGCGGACCGGCCTCGACATCCGGATGCAACCGGCAGGCGAACCCGACGTGTTCAACGCCGCGTTCGTCCCCGACGCCGTCGGGTACTGGGTGTTTCGCATCGAGGCCTGGAGCGACCCGTACACCACGTGGCGCTCGGCCATCATCAAGAAGATCGACGCAGGCCAGGGCGCCGCCGATCTGGCAAACGATCTCGAGAGCGGTGTGCAGTTGCTCACCCGGGCACATGACGTGGTCCCGATCGAGGCCCACGACACCCTCGACGACGCCATCCGGCTCCTGAAAGCGCGGCGACGGCGCATCGAGAACAGGGTGATCCTCGCCATCTCCGACGAGGTCGATGAACTGCTCACCGAACACCCGATCCGCGAACTGGTCACCAAATCACGGTCCTATCGTGTCTGGGTCGATCGTCGCCGCGCCCTCTTCGGCTCGTGGTACGAGTTCTTCCCTCGATCCACCGGCGGATGGGACAGCGACGGCAACCCCGTCCACGGCACCTTTCTGACGGCCGTCGACGACCTGCCCCGGATCGCCGGAATGGGTTTCGACGTCGTCTACCTCCCACCGATCCACCCGGTCGGCACGGTCAATCGCAAGGGCCGCAACAACACATTGGTGGCGGGACCCGAAGACGTGGGCTCACCGTGGGCGATCGGCTCCGTCGAGGGTGGTCACGATGCGATCAATCCTGCGCTCGGCACCGAGGAGGATTTCGCCTACTTCCTGGCGCGTGCCCGCGAACTCGATCTCGAGGTCGCCATCGATCTCGCTCTGCAATGCGCTCCGGATCATCCGTGGGCCGCCGAACATCCCGAGTGGTTCACCACCCTGCCCGACGGCACCATCGCCTACGCGGAGAATCCACCGAAGAAGTACCAGGACATCTATCCGCTGAACTTCGACAACGACCGCAACGGCCTCTATCGCGCGGTCCTCAAGATGACCTTGAAGTGGGTCGGACTGGGCGTCAAGATCTTTCGGGTCGACAACCCGCACACCAAGCCACCGAACTTCTGGGAGTGGCTGATCAACGAGGTGAAGAAGCGGGATCCCGATGTCCTGTTCCTGGCAGAGGCGTTCACCCGCCCGGCCCGGCTGTACGGCCTCGCCCGCATCGGGTTCACCCAGTCCTACACCTACTTCACCTGGAAGACGGCGAAGTGGGAGCTCGAGGAGTTCGGCCGGGAGATCGCCGCCCACGCCGACGAGGCCCGCCCGAACCTGTTCGTCAACACCCCCGACATCTTGCACGCGAGCCTGCAGCACGGCGGCCCCGGGATGTTCGCCCTGCGTGCGGCGCTGGCGGCCACGCTGGCTCCGACATGGGGTGTGTACAGCGGATACGAGCTGTACGAACACATCGCGGTGGCCGACGGCAGCGAGGAGTACCTCCACTCGGAGAAGTACGAGTTGAGGCCGCGCGACTACAAGGCCGCCTCCAGCCGGGGCGAATCACTCGAGCCCTGGATCACCACCCTGAACGAGATCCGTCGGCGCCACCCGGCCCTGCAGCAGTTGCGCAACATCACCTTCCACCATCTCGACAATCCTGCACTGATCGCCTATTCGAAGTTCGATGCGGTGTCCGGCGACCGCGTGATCGTCGTCATCAATCTCAATCCGTTCGGCACCGAGACCTCCACGCTGTGGCTCGACCTCCCCGCCCTCGGTTACGACTGGCAGGACCGTTTCACCGTCCTCGACGAGGTGTCCGGCCACGAATTCCATTGGGGACAGGCCAATTACATCCAGCTCGAGCCGTGGCGGGCGGTGGCGCACATCCTCGCGTTGCCCCCGCTCGACCCGTCCGCCGCCCGACGACTCGCCTACCGGATGCAGTGAGGTTGCCGTGACCAAGACGACCAAGAGCCCCGAACCCTATGCCTCCGACCATGATCTGCGCCGGCTGTTCAGCCTGACGCACCCGGACCCGCACTCTTTCCTGGGCGCACACGAGACCGATGACGGCTGGACCATCCTGCGCACACTGAGACCGGACGCCACCGCCGTCGTCGCGGTGATCGGCGAGGCCGACCACCCGATGCAGCGCCAGAGCGACGACCTCTGGGTGGTCGCGGTGCCGATCACGGGACTGATCGATTATCGCTATCGAGTCTCGTACCCGGGTGGCAGCGAGTATCTGGTGGCCGATGGATATCGCTTCCTGCCCAGCCTCGGTGAGGTCGACGTCCACCTGTTCTCCGAGGGCAGACACGAATCCCTGTGGGACGTGCTCGGCGCCCGGGTGGTCTCGTACACGACACCGGACGGCGAGGTCCGGGGGACGGCGTTCTCGGTGTGGGCCCCCAACGCCCATGGCGTGGCCGTCATCGGCGACTTCGACAACTGGACCGGTCGCCGGACTCCGATGCGGCAGATCGGCAGCAGCGGGATCTGGGAGGTGTTCGTCCCCGACGTCACGGATGGCGAACGGTACAAGTTCCGGGTCCACGGTGCCGACGGCGTGGTGCGCGACAAGGCCGACCCGATGGCCAGGCGGACACATACGGCGCCGTCGACGGTGTCGGTGGTCAGCGAATCAACCTACTCGTGGACCGACGGCGACTGGATCGCCCGTCGCGCCGAGGGGTCACCCATCGACGAGCCGATGAGCGTCTACGAGGTACACATCGCCTCGTGGCGAGTGGAGCTCTCCTATCGCGAACTCGCCTCCGAGCTCGGCGACTACCTCGTCGAGAAGGGGTTCACCCACGTCGAGTTCCTTCCGGTTGCCGAGCATCCGTTCGGCGGGTCGTGGGGTTATCAGGTCACGTCGTACTACGCACCCACTGCACGATTCGGTTCGCCCGACGACTTCCGATACCTCGTCGACCATCTGCACTCGTTGGGCATCGGCGTCATCGTCGACTGGGTCCCCGCCCACTTCCCCAAAGACGATTGGGCCCTGGCCCGCTTCGACGGCACGCCCCTCTACGAACACGCCGATCCGATGCGCGGCGAGCAATTGGACTGGGGCACTCTGGTCTTCGACTTCGGACGCCGCGAGGTCCGTAACTTCCTGGTGGCGAACGCGCTGTACTGGTTCGCGGAGTTCCACATCGATGGACTTCGCGTCGATGCGGTCGCATCCATGCTGTACCTGGACTACTCGCGTCCCGCCGGGCAATGGCGCCCGAACGTCTACGGCGGCCGCGAGAACCTGGAGGCCGTGCAGTTCCTCCAGGAGACGAACGCAACTGTGCACAAACACTTCCCCGGCGTCGTCACCATCGCCGAGGAGTCCACGGCCTGGCCTGGTGTGACGCAGATGACCACGCTCGGCGGTCTCGGATTCACCTTCAAATGGAACATGGGCTGGATGCACGACACGCTCGGCTACTTGTCCCGCGATCAGATCCACCGCAGTTTCCACCATCACGAGATCACCTTCTCGTTGATGTATGCGTGGAGTGAGAACTTCGTGCTGCCGATCTCGCACGACGAGGTCGTCCACGGGAAGGGCACGTTGTGGAGTCGGATGCCCGGCGACTCGTTCACCAAGGCATGCGGAGTCCGCGTGCTGCTCGCCTACATGTGGTCACATCCCGGCAAGCAGCTGCTGTTCATGGGTCAGGAGTTCGGGCAGACCGGGGAGTGGGCCGACAACCGGAGTCTGGACTGGCACCAGCTCCAGGGCTGGGAGGGCGAATTACATTCCGGGATATCGGCATTGGTGTCCGATCTCAATCGCGTGTATCGGGAGAGCCCGGCGCTCTACAGCCAGGATGCCACTCCGGACGGTTACTCGTGGATCGATGCCAACGACACCGCGAACAATGTCATCAGCTTCCTGCGCTACGGCGCCGACGGCTCGGTCATGGCCTGCCTGTTCAACTTCTCCGGCTCCGATCGAGAGAGCTACCGCGTCGGCCTGCCCCGGCAAGGGACCTGGGACGAGGTCCTCAACACCGACTCGGCAGCCTACAGCGGCGCGGGCAAGGGCAATCTCGGGCAGGTCGTCGCCGACGGGCCCGGCTGGCACGGCCGCGAGAGCTCCGCGACCGTGATGCTCCCGGCCAACTCCGCCATCTTCCTCGCTCCCGCCACGTCGTCGACCTGACGACGACCAGGCACACGATCGTCCGCCGGGCGGGCACACCCGCCCGGCGGACGATCAGAAGAGCGCGCTGGCCAGCTTGCGGCGCGCGGCCACCACGAACGGTTCCGCGGGATCGAAGAGCTCGAACAATTCGAGAAGTCGTGTCCGTGCGCGCGTGCGCTCGTCACCCGACGTCACCCTGATGACACCGACGATCCGGTCGAAGGCATCCTCGGGCCGCTGCGCGAGCAGCAACACATCGGCGGCGGCCAGCTGGGCGTCGACGTCGGCCGGTGCAGCCGTGTCGACGATCGCCGGATCGTGTGCCTGTGCGCGGAGAACGAACTCGAGATTGCGGGCAGCCGACGCCGCCTCGATGTTGTCGGGCTCGGCGTCGGTGATCGCCCGATAATCAGCGAGGGCGCCCTCGAAATCACCGGCGTTCAATTTGTCCTCCGCCGCCACCATGCGGGGGTCGTCGGCCTCCGGCTCGACCTCACCGGCCTCACCGCCCGGCAGTGCGTCGCCGACCTGATCGAGGATCTCCCTCACCCACTGCGAGATCTCCGCCTCGGATCGCACTCCGTTGAACGCGGCCACCGGCTGTCCCTGGGCGATCGCCACGACCATCGGGATCGATTGCACCCGGAACGCCTGGGCGACGCGCGGGCTGGCGTCGACGTCGATCTTGGCGAGTACCCAGGAACCCCCTGCGCGCGCCGCCAGCGACTCGAGCACGGGCGAGAGCTGTTTGCAGGGTCCGCACCACTCGGCCCACAGATCGACGAGAACCAGCTGGTGCTGTGACCGTCCGAGTACCTCGGTCTCGAAATTCTCGTCGGTGACGTCGATGACTGCGCCGCCGGAGTGATCGGGACCGCTCCCGCCCGGAGAGTCACCGTTCGGGGCGTCCTGCGGGGTTTCCGGTGTTCGGGAGGCCGGTGAGGGCCGCCCCGACTGCTGCCGCTGCGCGTCGGCGCGTTCCTTGAGGGCCGACAGGTCGACCGCACCCGACATCGCTACCGCGGCAGCTTGTTGCCGTGCGGCCGCAGCGGCCGCCTGCTGCCGATTCGTTGGTCTGCTCACCCCTCTAGTGTGTCATGCCGCCCGACCGCCGACCGCCGCTGTCACCCGCCGGCGCACGTACCACCCCGGCCGCCGCGGCGGCGAAGACGAGCGCTGCGATCGCGACGATCAATCCGACGGACAGGCTGCTCCGGCTACTGATGAAACCGACGACCGCCGGTCCCGCCAGCATGCCGAGATAGCCGCAGCCGACGACCACGGAGATCGCCCGTCCACTCGAAGCCGTCGTGAGGTTTCCGGCGGCGGTGAAGATCTGTGGGATCAATCCGGCCAGGCCGACGCCGAAGACGGTCCACCCTGCGATCGCCCAGCCCGCCGACGGCGCGAGGATCGCGAGCAGCATGCCGGTCATCCCGATCAGGGCACCCCAGCGGATCACCGCAACCGGCCCGACCCGGGACGCGACCCCGTCGACACCGAATCGGGACACCGTCATCGCCGCACTGAACGCGCCGAAAGCGATCGCACCGATCGAATCGCGGGTATCGAACGTCTCGACGACGTGCAGCGCACTCCAGTCGTAGGCCGTGCCCTCGGCGAGCATCAGTGCGAACGCCACCGCGGCCAGCAACGCCAGGCGTCGCAGGTCGACGCCCGTCCACCAGCGCCGCCGATCGGCGTCGTCCGATACTCCGGCATGCCGCACGGGTTCGGGCTCGTGGTGCTCCCGCGGCAGCAGTCCGGGGGCCGCACACGCGACGACCACCAGGCCGACCGCGCCCGCGGCGGCGACGGTGACGAGGACTCCTGCGTCGAGCCACAGGGTCGCCGCGACGACGCCGGAACCGATCAGGCTCCCGACGGAGAAGAAACCGTGGAAGGACGACATGATCGGACGGCCGTACCGGCGCTCGACCTGGACCGCCTGGGCATTCATCGAGACGTCGAGAGCACCGTTGGCGAAGCCGAATCCGGCGAGTGCCACAGCCAGGGTTGCGCCGTTGACTGCACTCACCGGTGCGAGGATCACGACCGACAGCACAACGGCCGCGACGACGGTGCTCGGACGCGAACCCCATCTGTCGATGAGCGGTCCGCAGACCTGCATCCCGACGAACGCCGATGCACCCAGGAGCAAAAGCAGGCCGCCGAGCTGATCGTGCGAGACGCCGGTGCGTTCGGTGATCACCGGGATGTGGGCAACCCACATCGCGGCGAGAAAACCGTTCAGCGCGAAGACGGCGACGACGGACCCGCGCGCCCGTCGCTCGGTGGCCGCGACCTCGATCTCGCGCTGCGCCCCCCGACGAGGAGCAGTCACGCGAGATGCCGGTCGACCCGCTCGACCTTGCCGGTCAGTTCGCCGGTGTGGCCCGGCCGGATATCTGCCTTGAGGACCAGGCCAACGCGCGGGGCGTGTTCGGCGACGGCCTCGGTGGCACGTTTGACCACGGCCATCACGTCGTCCCAGTCGCCCTCGAGGTAGGTGAACATCGCCGTCGTCTGATGGGGCAGACCAGACTCACGGACGACCCGCACCGCCGCCGCGACAGCCCTGCTCATCCCGCCGTCGTCGTCGACGGCGTCACCCCCCGAGGGCGTCAGGCTGAACGCGACGATCATGACAGCACCGTACTCAGGCGGCCAGCTGCCCGGAGGCCTGCTCGTCGGAGAGCTCCGCGAGGTGGCCGTTGCGCTGCGCCCACCATTCGAACACCAACGTGCCGAACGGCGGGATGCTGGACACGAGCGCCAGGACGGTGACCCCAACACTCCATCGCAACTGCACTGCGGTGATCACCGAGACGATGACGAAGAGAACGAAGACGATGCCGTGCACCATGCCCGGGACCGCAACCGCTTCGGTGTGCCCAAGCACCCATTTGAAGAACATCGCGATCAACAGCGCCAACCAGGTGATCGCCTCGAGGACCGCGACGAATCGGAAGCGCTTGGCCGGGGTGCTGAGATCGAAGAAGTGCGACATGGTCACCATTGTGCCGAATCGGACAGGATTCTACGACCAGGTGTAGTAGAAGTCTCCCCGTGCGGCTCCACTCAGCTCTTCGGGACCCGCACGATCAGGGCATCGCCCTGTCCGCCGGCACCACACAGCGCGGCCGCGCCGATCCCACCGCCACGGCGCTGCAGCTCCAGAGCGAGATGCAGCGTGATCCGAGCGCCGGATGTCCCGATCGGGTGCCCGACGGCGATCGCGCCGCCGTTGACGTTGATGATCGACGGATCGATCCCCAGTTGCGCGGTCGAGGCGAGCCCGACCGCTGCGAAGGCCTCGTTGATCTCGACGAGGTCGAGGTCGGCCGGCGTGATCCCGGCGCGCGCACACGCCTTCTCGATGGCATTGGCGGGTTGCGCCTGCAGCGACGAGTCGGGACCCGCCACCACGCCGTGCGGACCGATCTCGGCGAGCCACGTGACGCCGAGCTCGGTCGCCTTGGCCTTGCTCATGACGACAACGGCGGCCGCACCGTCGGAGATCTGCGACGAGTTGCCCGCGGTGATGGTGCCGTCCTTGCGGAATGCGGGGCGCAGACCGGCGAGCGAGTCGGCCGTGGTGTCCGCGCGCACGCCCTCGTCCTCGGCGAACGAGATCGGGTCGCCCTTGCGCTGCGGGATGCTGACCGGCACCACCTCATCGGCGAACACGCCGTTCTTCCACGCGATCGCGGCACGCTGGTGGCTCTGCGCGGCGAACCCGTCCTGCTGCTCCCGCGAGAATCCGCGGGTCACGTCGGCGGCCGCATCGGCTGCGACATCGTTACCCTGCTCGGTCAGGGCACCCATCGGCTGATCGGTGAAGGCGTCCCACAGGCCGTCGAAGGCCATGTGGTCGACCAACTCCGTGTTGCCGTACTTGAAGCCACCGCGGCTACCCGGCAGCAGGTGCGGTGCCTGTGTCATGGACTCCTGGCCACCGGCGACCACGACGTCGAATTCGCCTGCGCGGATCATCTGGTCGGCGAGCGCGATCGCGTCGATCCCGGAAAGACACATCTTGTTGATGGTCAGCGTCGGGACATCCCAGCCGATACCCGCCTTGATCGCGGCTTGGCGTGCAGGCATCTGACCGGCGCCCGCGGTGAGCACCTGCCCCATGATCACGTACTCGACCTCCGAGGCCGATACGCCCGACTTCGCCAGGGCGCCCTCGATGGCGATGGCGCCCAGGTCCACCCCGCTGAAGTCCTTCAACGACCCCATCAGGCGGCCGAACGGCGTCCGCGCTCCGGCGACGATGACCGTCGACGACTGTTCGGTGTTCGTGGACATGGGACCTCCAGGATCTCCGGTGACAGCGGGCAGACCGAGCGCCCGCTCTGTGCGCTTGTACATCCAACGCTACCGTTGGTGCATGACCACCTCTGCAACAGACCCCGCAACCGTCTCGGCCACCGAGCTCATCTCCGACCTCGTCGTCGCGATCGATCACGTCGGCATCGCGGTCCCCGATCTCGACGCCGCGAAGGAGTGGTACCTGACCCACCTCGGATTCGAGACCCTCCACCAGGAGACGAACACCGACCAAGGCGTCATCGAGGCGATGGTCGGCCCACGCAGCGCCGCCGAGACCGGCGGTGCCGTGATCCAGTTGCTGGCCCCGCTCAACGACGACTCCACCATCGCGAAGTTCCTCGACCGCAACGGGCCGGGCCTGCAGCAGCTGGCCGTGCGGGTCACCGATGTCGACGCGGTGAGCGCACGCCTGACCGACGCCGGAGTGCGTGTCCTGTACCCCGAGCCACGGCGTGGCACGGCCGACTCGCGGATCAACTTCGTGCACCCCAAGGATGCGGGCGGCGTACTCCTCGAGCTGGTCGAACCTGCGACGGATTCCACAGGTCACTGACATTTCCCACTGAGATAGACTGTGCCGCATGTCAGCTCCCGCACCGCGGCAACTCCCGTTCGCGATCGTCATGCGCGGCTTCGACCGCGAGCAGGTTGCCGAGCATCTGCAGCGAATGGACGCCGAGCTGCGTGTGCTCGCCGCGGACCGGGATGCGGCCACCGCCAACGCCCACGAACTCGCCGCACATCTGGAAGAAGCACGCGACGAGATCGAGGAGTTGCGTCGCGAGGTCGACAAACTCTCGGTGCCCCCGACCACCGCCCAAGGGATGAGCGAGCGGCTCGGCCGGATGCTCCAGCTCGCCTCCGACGAGGCGTCGGAGATCCGTGCCGATGCCGCGGCCGAGGCGGCCGAGACGACCTCGATCGCCCGGCAGGAGGCCGCAGGCCTGCGTGACGATGCCCACGCCGACGCCGAGCGCATCCGCGAGGACGCGGAGGACAAAGCGAAGAAGCTGATCGACGAAGCCGAGGACCGCGCACGTCAGGCACGGGAGAAGGCAGACGCCCTTGCCGCTCAGGCCGCCGAAGAGGCCGAAGAGGCCAGCACCCTGATCACCGAGCGCACGGCGGCGATGGAGGCCGAGCACAAGGAGACCATGAGCGCGGCACGCGACGAGGCGCGCCGGATCGTCACCAAGGCCAAGGGCGAGGCCGCCGAACTCGAACTGCAGAGCACGCGTGCGCGCCAGGCCGAACGCGAACGCCACGACGCCGAACTGGCCGCCCAGCGTGACCGCGCGCGGCACGAGGCCCAGCGGACGAAGGACACGGCACAAGAGATCGCCACCGAGCGCCTCGCCCGCTCCCGTGAACTCGCCAACAAGGCAGACCTCGCCCGTAAGCAGGTCGTCGAGCAGCTCGACCGGGTCCGCGAGCAGTTGGCCAAGGTGCCCGAGCAACTGGCCGAACGCCACAAGGATCTCGCCGAACTCACCGATTCCGACGATCTCGAACTCCTCAATCGCGCACTCTCCACGCAGTCGCAGATCAAGCGGTCCGGCGCGACGAACTCCGGGGGCACCAACGGATCGTCGGCGGCGCCGAATGTCGCGGGCGGCCAGTCCAAGAACCAGACGACGAACAATCAGACCGCGAACAACCAGACTGCGAACAAATAGCCCCACCTCGACCGATACCCGGCGGATCTCCGCCGGACTGTTTACGATCTCGCCATGAAGAGGCGTGCCTTCGTCCTGGTCAACCGTGCCATGAACGCTGTGATCGGGCGGATTCGTCCTCGGCGCTTCCGTGGGGCCGATCTGCTGATCCTGACCACGACGGGCCGCAAGACCGGGACGCGGCGTACGACGCCGCTGATCTACATGCCCGACGGCGATCGTTGGATCGTCGTCGCCTCGAACGGCGGGGGCGACTGGGAGCCCGGCTGGTGGCTCAACCTGAAGGCGGGCAGCCCGGCGGAGATCGCGATCGGCGACGCGGTGACGCCTGTTCGGGGCGCGGAGATCACCGGTGCCGAACGAGAGCAGATGTGGACGACTCTCAACGAGAACGTGTTCGACTTCCAGGGCTATCAGGACCAGGTCAGCCGCACGATCGCGGTGGTCGCGTTGACCCCTGTGAGCTGACCCGCGCGGAAGCGTTCAGAACAACCGGAACTCCGTGCTCTCCGCGCCTCGGAGTGCATCGTAATCGAGTATCAGACAACGGATTCCACGATCCTCAGCGAGGGTTCGCGCCTGCGGCTTGATCTGTTGGGCGGCAAAGACCCCGGACACCGGCGACAGGATCGGATCGCGGTTGAGCAGTTCGAGGTACCGCGTGAGCTGTTCCACACCGTCGATCTCGCCGCGTCGCTTGATCTCCACGGCCACCGTCGCACCGGCGGCGTCACGACACAGCAGATCGACCGGACCGATCGCGGTCATGTACTCGCGCCGGACCAGCGTGTGACCGGTGCCCAGCGTCTCGACGTGTTCGGCCAGCAACTCCTGAAGGTGCGCTTCCACGCCGTCCTTGACCAGACCCGGATCGACGCCGAGCTCATGGGCCGAATCGTGTTCGATCGACGCGATGGTGATCCGCAGTTCCTCGCCGGTCTTGTTGGTCACGACCCAATACGCTTCGCCGTCGGCACCGTCGGGAACCGGCAGCTCGGCCATCCAGCAGGGCGGACTCATCCAGTTCAGCGGCTTGTAGGCACGGTCGTCGGCGTGCACGCTGACCGAGCCGTCCGACTTGATCAGCAGGAGACGTTTGGCCATCGGCAGATGTGCTGTCAATCGCCCGACATAGTCCACTTGGCAGTTCGCGATAACCAGACGCACGGTGGCCAGCTTAGCGACCGCCCCTGCGTGCCGGCGCACTCCCCACCGAACGCACGCTCACGCCGGGTACCGTTGCTTCAGCTGGAACGCCTCCGCGTCGATGACCGCATCCGCGATGGTGCCGTGGACGTGCGGCAACGTCGGATCGAATCCCCGAAGTGCTTGCGGTGCAGCAAGATCTGGGAGCGTGCTGTCGTTTCGGTGGCGGTCCACGCTGGCCCGCACCACACCGTCGGGGTCGACCAGCATGGCGCGTTGGCCGCGGTCGTCGAGGGCGTGTTTGAAGTTGAGGATCATGGTCCGGGCCACCGGGTCGATGACCCCGATCCGGGAGATGTCCACGATCAGGACATCGACGTCGTCGAGATCCCCCTCGAACCGCCGCATCGCACTCTCGGCCCCCGAGAAGGTCAGGTCGCCTTGGAGTTCGTAGATCCTCACCCGGTCACGGCAGGTTCGCAGATACAGACGCTCGATGTCACCCCAGTCCTCCGCGATCTCGAAATCGGCGATGTCGTGAATGGACCGGATGGTCACCCGACTCTCGCGTGTCAGGTTGAACATGTGCAGACCGAGGTCGGTCGACAGATGCCGGCACGTGTCGATGCCCCGCACACTGTTGCCGTGCCGATCGAGCCGTGGTGAGTACACCCCGATACCCAGCTGTCCCGGCAGGATCGCGAGGATTCCGCCGCCCACCCCGCTCTTGGCCGGCAACCCGACCGACGACACCCAGTCGCCTGCACCGTCGTACATTCCACAGGTCGTCATCACCGACAGCACCCGTTGGGCCACCTCTTGGTTCAGCACCTGGCGACCGGTACGCGGGTTGACCCCACCGTTGGCGATGGTGCAGCCGATCACCGCCAGGTCGTCGGTGGTCACCCGCAGGGAGCACTGCCGGTAGTAGAGGTCGAGCGCCGCCTCCGGATCGGTGTCGATGACCCCGAAGCTGTCGAGCATGTAGGCGATCGCCCGGTTACGGGCACCGGTGGCCGCCTCGGAGCCGTAGACCGCGGGGTCGAGGGACAGCTGACGTCCGGCGCATGCCGAGTAGAACGCCACCAACTCGTCGAAGATCTCGTCGACGGTCTGCGGGGCGACGTCGCGAACCGGTGGCAGCAGCATCGACGCGGTCAGGATCGCGCCGGCGTTGATCATCGGGTTCTTGGGGCGCAGACGGTCATCGACACTGATCTCGTTGAACGCCTCACCTGAAGGCTCCACACCGATCTTGGTGTCGACCTGCACGTAACCCAGTCGGGAGAGCGCCAGCGCGTACGTGAGTGGCTTGGAGATGGACTGGATCGTGAACTCGACGGAGCTGTCCCCGCGGGAATAGATGTGGCCGTCGTGCACGCACAACGACAGCCCATAACCCTCCGGGTCCACCTGCGCGAGTTCGGGGATGTAGTCGGCCACCGCACCGGAGAGATCGGCGGCGCAGGCGGACGTGATGTGGCTGAGATACCCGTCGACAAGGGAGGTCACACTGCGAATGTAGGCCAGAAACGGTGGACGGGGCATCAGTCGGCCGCGCGCCACACTCGCGACAACCTCCGAAGTGGTGAGCCCGCCTGCTGCTCGTGCACCATTTCGTCGGTGGTCGCTCTCCGCCCGGCTCGGCACAGTTGGTCGAGATCCCCGCCGACGACAAAGGAGTCCTCCGGTGACCACCTCCGCGCCCTCGATCTCATCGCCCGACGTCGACACGCCATCGCTCGCCTTCGAACCCGCGCCTGCCACCGCCACTCGGTTGCGTGCACGACTCTTCTGGCCGAACGACTCGCCGACCATGACGGGCCTCGTCGAGACCTTCGCGCACTTCGGCCTCACCGTGGTCGCTCACGAGCTCGAGGAGTCCGACGACGCCGCACCGACGCACCGTCTCTTGCTGGCCCCGCCCGTCAACGGTGTCTGGGATGCCGAGACAGGCAGCCGGATCGCCGAGGTGTTCGCCATGCTGCGCTCCGATCGCGTGGAGGTCGACGGCTTCCTCCGTCTGGTCACATCCGTCGGGCTGCGCATGCCCGAGGTCGTGCTGATCCGGGCGCTGTCGCGGTACACGGCCCAGTGCGGCCTGGCGGTGGGGGCCGACGCCGTGGTGGACATGCTCACCGACCATCCCTGCGTGACAAGCGAACTCGTCGACCTGTTCAGGGCACGCCTGGAACCGGGACGTGACGACCGGGAACAGGTGATCGACGACGCCGAGCGCCGACTCGACAGCTCGATCGCCATGGCGACGACCCTCGACGAGGATCGCCTGTTCCGCGCCCTGCGGTCCGTGGTCCGGGCGACGCTGCGGACCAACTATTTTCGGCCCGGCGTTCCCTGTACACGGGCGTTGGTCCTCAAACTCGATCCCGCACAAGTGGAATTGTCCGGCGGGGTCATCCCTCACCGCGAACTCTTCGTCCACTCGGCGACGGTGGAGGGCAGTCACGTCCGGGGTGGGACCATCGCTCGGGGCGGACTGCGGCATTCGGAGCGGCCGAGTGACTTCCGGACCGAGGTGCTCGGCCTGCTGCGCACGCAGATCGTCAAGAACTCGCTCATCGTGCCGGTCGGCGCGAAGGGCGCCTTCGTGGTTCGCGGCGGCACCGATCCGAGCCCCGACCGAGTGCGCAGTGCCTACGCCGAGTTCGTCGCGGCGATGCTCGACGTCACCGACAACCTCGTCGACAACACCGTGGTCCACCCCGATGACACTGTGGTGACCGACGGCCCAGACCCCTACCTGGTGGTCGCCGCCGACAAGGGCACAGCCCGTTTCTCCGATCTCGCCAACGCGATCGCGGTGCGACGTGGCTTCTGGCTCGGCGATGCATTCGCCTCCGGCGGATCGGCCGGGTACGACCACAAGAAGATGGGCATCACCGCCCGGGGAACCTGGGTGGCGGTCCGACGACACCTGTCCGAGATCGGGATCGATGCGGACACCGATGAGTTCACCGCTGCGGGCATCGGTGACATGTCCGGTGACGTCTTCGGGAACGGCATGCTCGCCTCGACCACCATCAGGCTGATCGCCGCCTTCGACCATCGGCACATATTCCTCGACCCGACGCCCGACGCCACGTCGTCGTACTTCGAACGGCAACGCCTGTTCCACCTCCCGACGAGCACCTGGGACGACTACGACCGCACCCGCATCTCGCCGGGCGGTGGGGTCTGGTCGCGGGCCGCGAAATCGATCCCGCTCTCCGACCCGGCACGACGCGCCCTCGACGTCGAGGCCGACGAATTGTCACCACACGAACTGATCGCCGCCATCTTGCGGGCACGTGTCGACCTGCTCTTCAACGGCGGCGTCGGAACCTATGTCAAGGCGTCGACGGAGTCACACGCCCAGGCAACCGACACCGCAAACGATGCGCTGCGTGTGGATGCGGACACATTGCGCACCCGCGTGATCGGTGAGGGCGGCAACCTGGGGCTCACGGCGCGTGCACGGGTGGAGTATGCGCTGGCGGGCGGTCGGATCAACGGCGACTTCATCGACAACGCCGCCGGTGTGGCCACCTCGGACCGGGAGGTGAACCTCAAGATCGCGCTCGAGGACGCCGTCCGCAGCGGCTCCGTGAAGCCGGCCGATCGCGATGCGGTACTGGCCGGGGTCACCGACGAGGTCGCCGCGGCCGTGCTCGCCGACTGCGACCGTCAGACCCTCGCGCTGTCGTTGGCAGAGAACAGTTCATCCTTCCTGCTCGGCCGCCACGCACGGCTCATCGACAACCTCGAGGAGACGGTCGGGATCGATCGCACCGCCGAGGTCCTGCCCACCGCAGGCCAACTCGCCGCCCGCATACGTGATGGTGGCGGACTGGTCCGCCCGGAGATCGCGGTATTGCTGGCGATGTCGAAGAACCTGGTGCGCGATGATCTGCTGGCCTCCTCGTTACCCGACGATCCCGCGATGGCGGGCGTACTGGCCGGCTACTTCCCCGCCGCCATCCGGGCAATTCTCCAAGGCGATCTGGCCGGCCACCGGCTCGCGCGTGAGATCGTGGCAGTGAGCGTGGCCAACGACCTCATCGACCATGTCGGGCCGGGTTTCGTCTTCCGGGCCGAAGAGCGGTTCGGCGTGCACACGCCCGACATCGTGCGCGCCTATGTGCTGGTGGCGGAAACACTCGACGTATCCGCGTTGTGGCGCGAGGTCATCGATCGCGACGATCTGGCCCCCGACGTCCGGATGTCCATGCTCACGGCCCTCCAGTCGGTGATCGAGGAGGCCACCGGTTGGGTCCTTCGACAACGCACCGCACAGACCGCGGGAGTCGACGGGATGCCTGCCGGGCACGCACTCGCCGACGAGATCGCCCGACTGGCACCGACCGTCGGCGAACTGCGATCCGGGTTACCGCCGCTGACCGGCGACGCGGCCGACGACCGCAGCACCGTCGACCTGCTGGGCCAATCGTTGGCGATCGCCGACGAGGCCATTCGCTCGGCCGTCCCGGTGGCACGGGTGGCGCAGGCATGGCGCTGCGTCGGTGAAAGCTTCGAACTCGACCGCCTCGCGCACTCGCTGTCTGATCGGTCGCTGTCTGATCGGTCGCTGTCGGAGGGGCCCGCCCAGGACCACTGGGACGCGATCGCGTCGGCCATCGTGACCGATCAGCTCGCCGAACACCGCCACACGCTGGTGCGACTGCTCCTGGCAGGTGCACCGGCCGATCAACCGATGACCGATGTGGTCGGTGGGTGGGCCCGCCGACATCCGGTCACGGTGGCCCGACTGGCGGACACCCTTGCGCGACTGCATCGCGACGGACCGATCACCGGCACCCGCGCCCTCGTGGCCGTCGACGAGGTACGGCTGCTGATCGCGCGCGCCTAGCTGCGGGCGATGATCGCGAGCAGGAGTTCGGCCCGCACCCTGGCGATCGAGAGGTCGCAGCCGAGGATCTCCTCGGCTCGTGCGATCCGGCCGCGCAGCGTGTGCCGATGCACGCCCAGGGAGGCGGCCGCGGCCTCCCACTGGCCGTTCGCCTCGAGGTAGGCGCGGACCGAGGCCAGGAGTTCGGTGCCGTTGCGGGCATCATGGTCGACGACCGGAGCCACCAGGATCTCGGCCAGTCCGTCGAGGACTCGTCGCGATTCCGGGAACGACAGCAATGCCCGGCCCGCCAGCGCGGTGGATTCCTCGCAGCGGCCGCGACGTTCCGCAGACGCAGCGGCCATCCGGGATTGTTCGACGGCGATGGCGAGATCATCGACGCGATGTGCCGCGCTGAGCCCGATCCGAAGCCCCCTGCGCTGCGGCGGGCTCACTCCCTCGAACAGGCGATCGGCGAACTCCACCGTGTCACTGCCGCGCAGCAGGACCAGTAGCCTGTCGTCGTCCTCGACGAGGAAGACAGGTCGGGTTGCGGCGGCCAGCGCATCGTCGACGATCCGCACGATCGCGCCGGAAGCAGATGGCAGATCCAGAACGGTGAGCACGCGGATCTCGTCTCGCTGATCACCCGCAGCGATCACCACGTCGCGGGCCATCCCGAGGTCGGCCTCCCCCGACAACAGGATCCGCAACGCTGCGGAGTGGATCCGGTTCTGCTGGACGTGAAGTCGGCGCGGTTTCTCGAAATCGAGGGCCAGCAGGGAGTTCGCGTGGCCGATCAGGACCTGATCGGTCGGCCGTGGCTCGTGGGCGAAGACCACCCCGAGATGACCGTGGCCACGTTTGTCGACCCGGATCGACTGTGTGACAACCATCCCGAACGGCCCCGCCGACACGCTGCTCACCGCACTCGACGCATCCCGCGTCACGAGATCGATCACGGAACCCACGACATCGTCCGCGAGGTCTGCCGGATAGGTGTCCACGACCCTGATCTGAGTGTCGAGCAGCACCACCGCCCCCGCGCACGCCACCGACAATTCCTTGATCAGTGCAGACGCGCCGCCGCTGACGGCTGCCCTCGTCATCCGAGGCTGCGCGCGGGATGCCAGGAGCACCGCCTCGTACTGCAGTTCGGCGAGCCGATCGGTGACGGTCTTGGCGACGGCGACGAATGGTGTGGGCAGCGGTACCGCAAAGAGTGTCAGGTTGTGCTCGTCGGACGCTTCGATCAATTCGGCGGGCACGTCGTCGTGTTTCAGTCCGAGTCCGAATCCCAATGCTGCCGCACCACATTCGGCGAGCTCGGCGACATATCGCCGCCGATCATCGGGGTCAGGTGGTAGCGCGATCCCCGTGGTCAGCACCGCTTCTCCGCCGGACAACCATTCACCGGGTCGCTGAAGTTCCGAGGTCACCACAAAGGTGATCTCGGCGTCGTCGCCTGCGCCACCGGCGATCCGCTGCAGCCCGAGTTCACGGCGGCCGAGCAGCCAGCGCACCGGCACTCCCACAGTCATCACTCCATTCTGTCGAAGATCGACCGTCGATCTCCGACGTTTCGGCGCATGCGCGCCTCTGTGCAGAAGAGCACAGTGAGACGCGGCAGGCAAGCTGCCGACTCTTGCCCGCATCGGTGCCGGGCACTTCGGACGGATGGAGATTCGACATGCGGTTGCTCGTCGCCTACCTCGCCACCACCGGTGGCGCCGATGCCATCTCGGTGGGGGTCCGACTGGCCCGCACCCTGGGCGCTCGCCTCGACGTCTGCATGGTGGTGCCACGCGACCGCACCGCTCCCCTGCTGCCCGCAGCCAACTACGACGAGGTACTCGTCGAGCAGTCGGAACAGTGGCTGACCGAGGCAGTCGACCTGGTACCGACCGACGTCGCGGTCACCACACACGTCGTTCTCCATGATTCGGCGGCTCAAGGCCTGCTCGACGAGACCGAACGGCTCGGCGCGGCCGCACTGGTGGTCGGTGGATCGGGCGGCGGAATGGCAGGCAGCCATTCTCTGGGTTCGGTTGTCAACGAGCTCCTGCATGCGTCGTCGGTGCCGGTGGTGCTGGCCCCTCGCGGAGCACGCCATTCCACCGCAGACCGGGTGCGCGAGATCACCTGCGCCATCGGCACTCTGCCCGGTTCCACCGAACTCCTCGACGCCGCGGTCCGCGTCAGCGCCGAGGGCTCTCTGCCGTTGCGATTGGTCTCCCTGGTCGGACTCGACAAGTCCGGCGACGCCTCCCGGCTCCGCCGGGCGACCGCGCACGCAGAGGAGACGCTCGACAAGGCGGTCGCTGCACTTCCCCCGGCAACGTCGGTGACCGCCTGCGTCGCGGAGGGCACATCGGTCGAGAGTGCGGTCGATTCGCTCGACTGGCGCGATGGCGACCTGATCATGGTCGGGTCGAGTCGGTTGGCCCAGCCGCGTCGACTGTTCCTCGGTTCGACCGCCGCCAAGATGCTGCGCGTCCTCGCCGTGCCCATGGTCGTCGTCCCACGACACGACGACTGACCGCACATCCGACATCTGTCAATACGACGAAATGTCGATCCAGTGGCGGCAGGCTTCGCCGAAATGGAGCTGTCGCGCGACCTGTCCAGACGAAACACTCATTGCAGCGATGCAGACAACATGTGGGGAGAAACCATGACCGCCATCACTTACCGCCTCGCGCAGAAGCGTCACCTGATCACCCCCTTGCCGGGCCCGAGATCGGCAGAGCTCACCGCACGGCGGCGACAGGCCGTTCCCGCAGGCGTCGGATCGTCGGTGCCGGTGTACGCAGCCGATGCGGACGGCGGCGTGATCGTCGATGTCGACGGCAACTCGTTGATCGACCTCGGCTCGGGCATCGCGGTCACCAGCGTCGGCGCTTCCGACCCCGGTGTCGTCGAAGCCGTCCGAGAGCAAGCAGGACACTTCACCCACACGTGCTTCATGGTCACGCCCTACGAGGGTTACATCCGCGTCGCCGAGGAGCTCGCCGAGCTCACCCCCGGGGACCACGAGAAGCGGACCGTGCTGTTCAACTCCGGGGCCGAGGCAGTGGAGAACGCGATCAAGGTCGCTCGCCTCGCAACAGGACGCAACGCCGTGGTCGCCTTCGACCACGCCTACCACGGTCGCACCAACCTCACGATGGCCCTGACCGCCAAAACCCTGCCGTACAAGCACAATTTCGGGCCGTTCGCACCCGAGATCTACCGCATGCCGATGAGCTACCCCTACCGCGACGCCGAGGGCTTGACCGGCGAGCAGGCTGCGCGCCGCACGATCTCGCAGATCGAGAAGCAGATCGGCGCCGACGCGCTCGCGGCGGTCATCATCGAGCCGATCCAGGGAGAGGGTGGGTTCATCGTGCCCGCCCCCGGTTTCCTCCCTACCCTCGCGGCCTGGGCGCGCGAGCACGGCGTCGTGTTCATCGCCGACGAGGTGCAGACGGGATTCGCCCGCACGGGCTCATGGTTCGCCTGCGATGACGAGAACGTCGTACCCGACATCATCACGATGGCCAAGGGGATCGCCGGCGGGATGCCCCTGGCAGCCATCACCGGGCGAAGTGACCTCCTCGACAAAGTGCACGCCGGCGGCCTGGGCGGCACGTACGGCGGCAACCCGGTCGCCTGCGCAGCGGCGCTCGCGGCGCTGGACACGATGCGCACGCATGATCTGCCGGCCAGGGCTCGCGCCATCGGTGACACCGCGACGCGGCGGTTGCGTGCGTTGGCGGCGGAGGTCGATGTCATCGGCGACGTGCGCGGGCGTGGCGCCATGATCGCCATCGAATTGGTGCGCCCCGGCTCCACCGATCCCGACGCAGACCTGGCCAAGCGCATCGCCGCCCAGTGCCTCGACGACGGGGTCGTCATCTTGACCTGCGGTACCCACGGCAACGTCATCCGCCTGTTGCCGCCGCTGGTCATCGATGACGACCTGCTGGCCGACGGACTCGATGTCCTCGCGCAAGCGATCCGCACCGCCGCGGACAACTGATGCCCACCGAGATCCGACCACCCCGACCGAGGAGTTCGAGCATGTCCCACCTCCCCGACCTGCCCGAAGGCGTGCCGGCCGGCCTCTGGGTCAACGGCGGCCGCGCCGACGCACGTGGTGCCGCGGAGTTCGACGTCATCAACCCGGCGACCGGCACGTTGCTGACCCGGGTCGCCGACGCACGGGTCGACGACGCGCGCGCGGCACTCGACTCCGCCGTGGCCGTGCAGGACGACTGGGCGGCCACACCCGCGCGGCAACGGTCGGAGATCCTGCGGCGCGCATGGGAACTCGTCATCGCCCGTACCGACGACCTCGCTCTGCTGATGACGCTCGAGATGGGCAAACCGCTCGCCGAGGCCCGCGGCGAGGTGGCCTACGGTGCCGAGTTCCTCCGCTGGTTCTCCGAGGAGGCGGTGCGCATCGGCGGGCGCACGGCGGACGCACCCGCGGGCAACGGGCGGATCCTCGTGACGCGGGAGCCCGTCGGCCCGTGCCTGGCGGTCACGCCGTGGAACTTCCCCCTCGCGATGGGCACCCGCAAGATCGGGCCTGCACTCGCCGCGGGCTGCACGATGATCGTCAAGCCTGCCGAGGACACTCCCCTCACGATGCTGTTGCTCGCCCGGATCCTCACAGAGGCCGGCCTTCCCGACGGTGTGCTGTCCGTGCTGCCGACCACCGACGCGGTCGGCGTGGTCGGCGCACTGATGTCGGACCCGCGGCTGCGCAAGATCTCGTTCACCGGGTCAACCCAGGTCGGCCGTGCATTGCTCGGGCAGGCCGCCGACCAGGTGTTGCGGACGTCGATGGAGCTGGGCGGCAACGCGCCGTTCATCGTCTTCGACGACGCGGACCTCGACGCCGCGGTCGACGGTGCCCTCGCGGCGAAGATGCGCAACGGCGGAGAGGCCTGTACGGCTGCCAACCGCTTCCTCGTCCACAACTCCGTCCGCGCGCGCTTCACCTCGGCGCTCGCCGAGCGGATCGGCGCGCTGCGCGTCGGTGCCGGGTGGCAGGACGACGTCGACCTCGGACCGATCATCAACCGTCGCCAGCGCGACCGGATCGCCACACTCGTCGACGACGCGGTCGCTGCCGGGGCCACCGTACGAACAGGTGGCAAGACGTTCGACGGGGATGGATTCTTCTATGCGCCAACGGTGCTCGACGACATCCCGGCCGACTCCGCCATCGCCACCGAGGAGATCTTCGGTCCCGTCGCCGCGATCACCGGCTTCGACACCGAAGAACAGGCGATCGCCGCGGCAAACGACACGCACTACGGGCTCGCAGGCTATTTCTTCACCCGCGATCTCGCCCGGGCGATGAGGGTCGCCGCCGCCCTCGAGGTCGGCATGGTCGGCGTCAACCGCGGTGTCATCTCTGATGCAGCCGCACCTTTCGGCGGCGTGAAGCAGTCCGGACTCGGCAGCGAGGGCGGCAGCGAGGGGATCGCCGAGTACCTCAACACCAAATACATCGCGCTCGAGGCCTGAGGGGAGCCACCATGACCGCCGAGCTGACCACCACCAACACCCCACCGCCGGATGGCGGCCGGGACTCCGTCTCCACCAAGGGGCTGGCCACCAACAAGATCGGTGTGATCTCTGGAGCCGTGCTCGGCATCTCGACGGTCGCACCGGGTTACACGCTCACCGCGTCCATCGGTCTGATCGTCGCAGCGGTCGGGCTCAAGATGCCCGCCATCCTGATCGCCGGCTTCATCCCGATGTTCCTCACCGCCTACGGCTACCGCGAACTCAACTCCGACAACCCCGACTGCGGGGCATCGTTCACCTGGTCCACCAAGGCATTCGGCCCCTACGTCGGGTGGATGTGCGGTTGGGGGATGGTGATCGCGACCATCATCGTCCTGTCGAATCTGGCGGCGGTCGGTGTCCAGTTCTTCTATCTCATCCTCGGGCGTCTGTTCGACTCGGTGTGGCTCGGGGACCTCGGCGGCAACAAGGTCGTCAACATCGTCACCACGCTCCTGTTCCTCGCCATCGCCACGTGGGTGTCCATGCGCGGCATCACCACGAGCGAACGCATCCAGTACGTGCTGGTGGCATTCCAGATGATCGTGCTGATCGCCTTCGCCGTCGTGGCGTTCGTGAAGGTCGGCGATGGTCAGGCCCCGGCACACCTGCATTTCGACCTCGACTGGTTCAACCCGTTCACCGGCTTGACCATCGCGGCCTTCGCAGTCGGCCTCACCGGGTCGATCTTCGCCTTCTGGGGATGGGACACGTGTCTGACCCTCGGCGAGGAGTGCAAGGACCCGAAGCGCACGCCGGGTCGTTCGGGTCTGCTGTGTGTCATCTCGATCCTGATCACCTACCTGCTCATCGCCGTCGCGACGATGATGTACGCCGGCGTCGGAGAGGCGGGGCTGGGCCTGGGCAACCCCGACAACGCCGACAACGTCTTCGGCTCGCTCGCGGAACCGATCCTCGGCCGGTGGGGCGGCATCCTGCTCTTCCTGGCCATCCTCGTGTCCTCGATCGCCAGCCTGCAGACGACGTTCCTGCCGGTCGCACGGACAATGCTGGCAATGGGCACCTACGGCGCCTTCCCGAAGAAGTTCGCCGAGATCCATCCTCGTTTCCTCGCGCCGTCGTTCGCAGCCCTCACGGCGGGCGTGGTGACCGGCGTCTTCTACACCGTGGTGACCGTCCTGTCCGACCGCACGCTGCTGGACACCATCGCGGCATTGGGCATCATGATCTGCTGGTACTACGGGATCACGGCATTCGCCTGCGTGTGGTACTTCCGACGGACCCTGTTCGCGAGTGTGCACAACTTCGTGTTCCGGTTGGTGTTCCCGTTCCTCGGCGGTGCCGCCCTGATCGCCGTGTTCGTGATCTCGGTCGGCGAGAGCATGAATCCCGACAACGGCAGCGGCGCGTCAATCTTCGGGATCGGTCTGGTCTTCTACATCGGATTCGGACTCCTGCTGCTGGGCGCGGTCGTCATGCTCGTCCTGCGCGCGTCCCATCCGGACTTCTTCCGTGGCCGGACTCTTCCCCGGTCGACGCCGGGAACCGAATCCGCCTCGATCACAACCGAAGCACCGACTCCCCTGCCCTGACACGCCATACGAGAAAGAATGGTTCCATGAAGGTTCTCACCGCCCTCACCCCACCGGCGTCCCTCGCTCGCGTCGACGCCCCGACCAGGGAGCCGGTACGTGTCGCGCTGGTCCAGCACCGCTGGCACGAGGACGCTACCGCTCTGGAGGCCGAGCTCACCGACGCCATCGCGGCCGCTGCCGAGCAGGGCGCGCAGGTCGTCTTCCTGCCCGAACTCACCCTGAGCAGATACCCGGCCTTTGTCCGTGGCGGTGACGACCCCGGAGCCGGGGCCGAGGATCTGTTGTCGGGGCCCACCTTCCGCTTCGCGGCCGATGCCGCCAAGCGGCACGACATCCTCGTGCATGCGTCGCTGTACGAGCACGCCACCGCGGAGGCCGGTGTCGCCTACGACGACGGTCTCGGGTTCAACACCGCTATTCTCGTCGGCCCCGACGGGCTCATCGGGCGCACACGTAAACTCCACATTCCGGTGACCGCAGGCTATTACGAGGACACCTACTTCCGTGGCGGGCCGGCCTCCGACGAGGCCTACACCGTGCACACCGCGGACGCGCTGGGAGGCGCGAAGATCGGCATGCCCACCTGCTGGGACGAATGGTTTCCCGAGGTCGCGCGGATGTACTCGCTGGCGGGTGCCGAGATCATCGTCTATCCGACAGCCATCGGATCGGAACCCGATCACCCGGACTTCGATACGCAGCCGCTGTGGCAACAGGTGATCGTCGGCAACGGAATCGCCAACGGCACCTTCATGATCGCACCCAACCGGCACGGCAACGAGGGAGTCATCACCTTCTACGGGTCGTCGTTCATCTCGGATCCGTACGGCCGCATCCTGGTACAGGCCCCGCGCGACGAGTCCGCGGTGCTGGTCGCCGATCTCGACCTCGAACAACGCCGTGACTGGCTGACGCTGTTCCCGTTCCTGGCCACCAGGAGGCCCGACACCTACGCCGCGTTGAGCGCACCGGTCGACCCCGACCATCCGATCGGGCGGGCCCGATGACCTGGCGGATGCCGGCCGAGCGCGAACCGCACCGACGGACCTGGATGGCCTTCCCCAGCCAGGGCTACTCCCTCGGCGACACCGCGGAAGAGCACCACGAAGCGCGCTCGGCGTGGGCGGCGGTCGCGAATGCCGTCAGCGAGTTCGAACCCGTCGTGGTGGTCGTCGACCCGGCAGAGGTCGCCGCGGCCAAGCGCTACCTCGGACGCGCGGTCGACGTCCTCGAGGCCCCGCTCGACGACGCCTGGATGCGCGACATGGGCCCCACCTTCGTCCTCGACGACGATGGGCACGTCGGAGGTGTCGACTGGGTGTTCAACGGCTGGGGCGCCCAGGAATGGGCGAACTGGGAGCACGACCAGGAGATCGGCCGTTTCGTGCTCGCGCACAGCGGGTCGGCGGGTGACGGGACCGATGTCACCGTCATCGATTCCTCGATGGTCAACGAGGGCGGCGGAATCCAGGTCGACGGGGCCGGAACCGTGCTCGTCACCGAGACCGTCCAGCTGGATCCGGGACGGAATCCGGATCTCACCAAGGAGGCTGTCGAGGCCGAGCTGCGACGCACCATCGGCGTCGACAGGGTGATCTGGCTGCCACGGGGATTGACCCGCGACTCCGATCTCTACGGGACGCGCGGCCACGTCGACATCTGCGCGGCCCTGCCGTCGCCGGGTACCGCTCTCGTCCACGTCCAACGCGATCCCGGCCATCCCGATCACGCTGTCTCTCAGCAACTCCTGTCGACGCTTCGGGATGCCCACGACGCCGGAGGCCGACAGCTCGACATCATCGAGGTGCCCGCACCGAAGACCCTGACCGACACCGGGGGTTTCGTGGACTACAGCTATCTCAACCACTATGTCGCGAACGGTGCGGTGATCGCCTGCTCCTTCGCCGATCCGCACGACGCGGAGGCCGCCGAGATCCTCGGTGCCGCCTACCCGGGTCGGCAGGTCGTCACGGTCGATGCGCGCCCCATCTTCGAACGGGGCGGTGGAATCCACTGCATCACCCAGAACGAACCGTCGGCCGTGAGCCGGTAGCAACCCGTCCCATCTGACATCCACTCGGCCACTGGCCGGACGGCCATGCCGCCCGGTGGTCTCACCATGGAACAGGAGTCATCATGACCAGCATCAACCGCGACGTGATCGTCATCGGCGCCGGCCCCTCCGGCTTGAGTGCGGCGCATCATCTGACCGAGGCCGGACTCAGCGTGGCAGTCTTCGAGGCCCGGGACCGCGTCGGCGGTCGCACGTGGACCGACACCATCGACGGCGCCATGCTCGAGATCGGCGGGCAGTGGGTGTCGCCGGATCAATCTGCCCTGTACGAGATGCTCGATGTCCTCGGCCTGCAGACCTATCCGCGCCATCGCGACGGCAGCTCGGTGTACGTGACACCGACGGGTGAACGAATCATCTACGACGGCAACGATTTCCCGGCATCGGGTCGGACCGTCGCCGAGATGAACCGGCTTGTCGGCATCATCGATGACCTGGTCGCGGAGATCGGTGCCGAGGAGCCGTGGGCCCATCCGCGCGCGGCCGAACTCGACACGATATCGTTCCGTCGCTGGCTGGAGGACCTGACCGACGACGTCGAGGCCATCGACAACATCAGCCTCTTCGTGGCAGGTGGCATGCTCACCAAGCCCGCGCACGCGTTCTCCACTCTGCAGGCGGTGCTGATGGCGGCATCGGCAGGGTCGTTCAGCAATCTCGTCGACGAGGACTTCATCCTCGACCGACGTGTCGTCGGCGGGATGCAACAGGTGTCCGAGCGGCTGGCGGAGCGTCTGGGCGACCACGTCTTCCTGAACGCACCCGCACGTTCGGTCCGTCGCCACCCCGACGGTGGCGTCACCGTCCATGCCGACGGCGGCCTGGAATGTCACGCGCGGCGGGTCGTCCTGGCCGTACCCCCGAACCTGTATCCCCGTATCTCCTTCGACCCGCCCCTCCCACGACGGCAGCATCAGATGCATCAGCACATGTCGTTGGGCTTGGTGATCAAGGTCCATGCCGTCTACGAGACGCCGTTCTGGCGCGAGGACGGTCTGTCGGGCACCGGTTTCAGCGGCTCCGAGCTCGTGCAGGAGGTGTACGACAACACCAATCACGGCGACGAACGTGGCACCCTGGTCGGATTCGTGTCGGATCAGAAGGCGGATGCGATGTTCGCGCTGCCCGCCGACGAACGGCGCGCCGCGATTCTGGCGTCGATCGCCCGGTTCCTCGGGCCGAAGGCGACCGAGCCGGTTGTCTACTACGAGTCCGATTGGGGCTCGGAGGAGTGGACGCGCGGCGCGTATGCCGCGAGCTTCGATCTCGGCGGTCTGCATCGCTACGGCAAGGACCAGCGGACGCCGGTCGGCCCTATCCACTTCTCCTGCTCCGATATCGCCGCCGAGGGCTACCAGCATGTCGACGGCGCGATCCGGATGGGCAGGCGCACCGCGACGGCCATCCTCGACGACCTCGCCGTCACCTCCCCGCCAGTCGGCTAGCCACCGTCTCCCCGCCGTGTCCCCGCCGATCGAGTAGCCGCCATGTCCCCGCCGATCGAGTAGCCGCGAGCGAGCGCAGCGAGCTCGCGGCGTATCGAGATCGCCACTCCCACAACAAGGCCCAGGCGCGTGGCTCGTCCGACGGGTCAGGACGCCGCACCCACGCGATCCACCCGCACCGTCACGCCGTCGGCGAAGCGATAGGGATGTGCGGCGAGCAGCCCACCGAGATGTTTCCGCAGGCGCGACATCTCGGCTCGCACGGTGATCGTCCGGTCATCTGTCCCGAACAGATGCCGTGACATCTGCGCTGCGCTGCGGCCACCCCGGTGCTGGGCGAGCAGCGTCAGGATCTCCGCGTGCCGGGGCGAGGGCCGCATGGTCCACTGGCCCGTCCCGCCGGACACCGTCAGCGATGGCTTGCGCGGATCCCGCAGATCGAGATCGACTGTCGTGTCCGACGACGAGCCGCGCTCGGCGACCCGTACCAACCAGCCGCCCGGTAGCGGCTCGAGGTCGCAGTCCCCCAGGCTCCGCAACCACACCCGCCCTGGTCCGGCATGGCGCGGCAGGGTCAGGCGGGCGCGAGGGGCGACGGCGTCGAGCGCGGCCACCCATCCGTCGTTGTCCACGGCCAATGCGGGCCCGCCGGATCTGGCGAGCATCGGCGCGGCGACCGACCGCAGTTGGTCAAGCGAGCGCCGATGATGATCACGCAGTTGCGACTCCGCGAGCTTCGCGACGACGTCGACAAGCGCCACCGTAGTCGGATGGATCGTGGCGGCCGGTCCACTCACATCGACCACGCCGAGCAGTGTGCCGGTCCGCGGATCCCGGATCGGCGCCCCCGCACAGGTCCAGGAATGATGGCTGCGCACAAAGTGCTCCGCCGAGAACACCTGGACGGCACGACCGGACATCAATGCAGTACCGATCGCGTTGGTCCCGACAGCATTCTCCGCCCATCCCGCACCCTCGACGAAACCGAGTCGATCGGCCCGTTGCAGAACGCGCGACGCGCCGCTGCGCCAGAGCACTCGGCCTTCGGCGTCCGCGACGACGAGGATGTTGTCCCCGTCTGCGATCACCGAATCAAGCCCCCGCGTCAGGTCGTCGAGCACCGCGGTCAGCCCGGACACAGCCCGACGTTCCTCGAGCTCGCTCACGTCGAGACCGACATCGGTCCGCCCGACCTCCGGATCGACTCCGGCAGTCAGGACGCGGTCCCAGGACTCGCTGATCAGCGAACGAGGACGAGCAGGCATCTTGTCGCCCGCCATCGCGGCGTCGTACACGGCGGACAGCAGCTGAGCGTAGTGCCGTGGGTCATCCCCCGCAGACATCGCGGGTTCGGGGCCGATCTGCGCATCTGGGTCCGACACACCCCGATTGTGCTCCCCATCACACTCCGACCGCAAAGGATGGCCGGGGGTTGCAGCGGGTTGCAGGCACGCCGACGTTCGTCCGCAAACCGGACCGCAACCCACTGCAACCCTTGTCGGCGACCGGCCCGTCGGTGTGCCGTGGATCACAGACAGCGATGATCGCAGCACCGAGGAAGGCACATCATGACGCAGACATTGGAGCCCACCACCGCCGGAGCGGGGCCGACCGATCCGCAACAGCGCATCGACACCTGGCTCACCGCCTTCGAGAGCGCCCTGGCCGCCCGCGACATCGACCAGGTCACCGGCATGTTCGCCACCGACAGCTTCTGGCGCGACCTCGTCTCGTTCACCTGGAACCTCAAGACCGTCGAGGGTCGCGAACAGATCGCCGACATGCTGACGACCCGACTCGCCGACACCGATCCGCGGGCATTCCGTACCGCCGAACCGGCCACCGTGGAGGGTGACGTCGCCGCGGCTTTCATCGAGTTCGAGACCGCGACCGGTCGCGGCGTCGGCCACCTCCGACTCCGGCCGGACGCGGTATCCGGCACCGATGTCGCCTGGACGCTGCTCACCACGTTGCAGGAACTCACGGGACACGAAGAGCCGAGCGGCGCCACCCGCGTGAGGGGCGCCGTACACGGGTCCGACCCCGACCGGCGTTCGTGGGCGGAGAAGCGCGAGGACGAGGACGCTGCTCTGAGCAGCACGCGAGCGCCGTACGTGCTGGTGATCGGCGGCGGTCAGGGCGGGATCGCGCTCGGCGCCCGGCTACGACAGCTCGGCGTGCCGTCGATCGTCGTCGACCGTCATGACCGACCGGGCGACCAGTGGCGTCAACGCTACAAGTCGCTCTGTCTGCACGATCCGGTCTGGTACGACCACCTGCCGTACCTGCCCTTCCCGGCCAACTGGCCGGTGTTCGCCCCCAAGGACAAGATCGGCGACTGGCTGGAGTTCTACACCAAGGTCATGGAGGTGCCGTACTGGAGCAAGACGACGTGCCTGTCGGCCGACTACGACGAGCAGGCACAGCAGTGGACCGTCGAGATCGAGCGCGACGGTGATCCGATGACCCTCCATCCCACGCAACTGGTGCTGGCGACCGGGATGTCGGGCAAGGCGAACGTGCCGTCCTTCCCCGGCCAGGATGTGTTCACCGGCGACCAGCATCATTCGAGTCAGCATCCGGGTCCGGATGGCTACGCCGGCCAGAGGGTCGTCGTGATCGGCGCCAACAACTCCGCGCACGACATCTGTAAGGCATTGGTGGAGAATGGGATCGACACGACGATGGTGCAGCGGTCGTCCACCCACATCGTGCGGTCCGACTCACTCATGGAGATCGGGCTCGGCGCCCTCTACAGTGAGCAGGCCGTCGAGTCGGGGATGACCACCAAGAAGGCCGATCTCACCTTCGCCTCGTTGCCCTACCGGATCATGCACGAGTTCCAGATCCCGCTGTATGACCAGATCCGCGAGCGCGACAAGGACTTCTACGATCGCCTCGAGGCGGCCGGATTCGATCTCGACTTCGGCGACGATGACTCCGGGCTCTTCATGAAGTACCTACGACGCGGTTCCGGCTACTACATCGACGTCGGTGCATGTGATCTCGTCGCCGACGGCACCATCAAACTCGCCCACGGCGACATCGATCACCTCACCGAACACTCCGTGGTCCTGGCCGACGGCACGGAACTCGACGCGGACGTCGTGGTCTATGCGACCGGATACGGTTCGATGAACGGTTGGGCGGCCGACCTGATGGGTCAGGACGTGGCCGACCGGGTCGGCAAGGTGTGGGGGCTCGGCTCGGAGACCACCAAGGATCCCGGCCCTTGGGAAGGCGAGCAACGCAACATGTGGAAGCCCACCCAGCAACCCGGGCTGTGGTTCCACGGCGGGAATCTCCATCAGTCCCGCCACTATTCGCTCTATCTCGCACTCCAACTCAAGGCCCGGTACGAAGGCATCCCGACCCCGGTGTACGGATTGCAGGACGTCCATCACCTCAGCTGAGCCAGCTGTGTACGCGCGCGGCCGGTCAGGAAAACCCCTGGCCGGCAACGTCGTCCGGTCAGCGGGAACCGCGGTCAGGCCTCCATGACCTTCTCCGCGGGCAGATCTCCGACCGGACATTCCGCGACACCGATCGTCTCCCGGGTGATCGCCTCGACCTGCTTGCGGGTGGCCTCGGCGTCGTTCACCCAGTTGCGGTAGAAGTCGAAGGGGCACTCGGCCAGTCCCTTGTCTCCGTCACCGCCGGCGAGAACTCCCGTATAGCCCCGGTGAAGCAACTTGAACAGGTGGTTCTGCGACTGGTCATACCGTCGGGCGTCTCGGATCGTCGAGATCGAGAGTTGCGCGTACTGAACGCCGTATTCTTCCTCCCCGCACTCGCCGAGTGTTCGACCGTCGAAGCCGATGATCGCGCTGTGGCCGAAATATGAGTACACGCCATCCCATCCGGTGGCATTCGCCACGGCGACATAGCAATTGTTCGCCCAGGCCATCGCCTTGGCCATCAACACCTGCTGCTCCTTGGCCGGGTACATGTATCCCTGCGGACGCACGATGAGTTCGGCGCCCTTCATCGCGCAGTCACGCCAGATCTCGGGATAGTTGCCGTCGTCGCAGATGATCAGAGAGATCTTCAGACCCTTCGGCCCGTCGGTCACGTACGTCTGCCCACCTGGATACCAGCCCTCGATCGGCGTCCATGGCAAGATCTTTCGATACTTCTGCACGATCTCACCCTGGTCGTCGATGAGGACCAGGGTGTTGTACGGCGGCTTGTGCGGATGATCCTCGTGACGTTCCCCGGTGATCGAGAAGACGCCCCAGGTCTTCGCCTCACGGCAGGCCGCGGAGAAGATGTCGGTCTCGTCACCCGGCACCGTCGCGGCGGTGGCATACATCTCCTCGTTGTCATACATGATCCCCTGCGTGGAGTACTCGGGAAACACCACGAGGTCCATACCGGGCAGACCGCTCTTCATCCCGACAACCATGTCCGCGATGGCCTTGGCGTTGTCGATGACCTGTTCGCGTGTGTGCAGGCGGGGCATCTTGTAGTTCACCACCGCGACGCCCACCGTGTCCGGGCTGGATGCGATATCGCCGTGACGCATGTCGGCTCCCTCTCTACTGAACTGCGACCCATCGAATTACTACCGAATGGAAGCATACGTCGGGAGACGCCCCAGCGCAGTTCGACGATCGGGCCAAGCGACCTGCCATACTCTGCTGCTCCGCGCTGCAGACCGTGACATGATCTACTTTCACACGGAAGCGAAGGAGGTACATCGTGTCCGGCTACCTCGCCGCCAAGGTCAACGATCTCGATACGGTGAACGGGTTTCGCCTCGGCGATCTCCGGTCACCGGATGCGTTCGCACTCGAACTCCGCGCCGCGATCGTCGGTCAGGACCACGCCGTGGACGCCGTGGTGCGAGCACTGACGATCGCCGCCGCGGGAATACGGAATCCCCACCGTCCCATTGCATCCCTGTTACTCGTCGGGCCCACCGGTGTCGGAAAGACCGAGCTCGCGAGACAAGTGGCGCGTCAGATCCGCGGTGATGCCGACAACCTGTGTCGGATCGACATGAATTCGCTTGCGCTCGAACACTATGCGGCGTCCTTGTCGGGATCGCCGCCGGGCTACGCAGGCTCCAAGGAGCAATTCACCCTGTTCGAACGCGACAAGATCGAGGGTAGCGTCTCCCGGCCGGGCATCGTCCTGTTCGATGAGATCGAGAAGGCGCACACCACGGTCCTGCGCTCGCTGCTTCAGATCATGGACACCGGGCGCCTCCGACTGGCGGCCGGGACCGCATCGATCGACTTCCGCAATTCGATCGTCCTGCTCACCTCCAATCTGGGTTCGCGCGAGATCCACGACATGCGACGGCCGATCCGCACACCAGCGGACCTTGCGCACGCCGCCTTGGCTCGCCTGAGCGGGCGGCCTCGCAATGAGCACGACGTCGTGCTCGACGCGGTCCGCGGATTCTTCGACCCCGAGTTGTTCAATCGGTTCGACGAGGTCGTCACCTTCGCCTCCCTCGGCCCCGGCACGGCGCGCCGGATCGTCGATCTCGAGATCGAGCGGCTCGTCGCGACTCTCGCGGCCCGCGATGTCATCTGCGAGGTCACTGAGGCCGCGCGATCCTCACTCGTGGAGACCGGTTTCGACGACCGCTACGGGGCGAGGCAGGTACACCGCGTGCTCCGGCAGGCCGTACTGGCGCCGGTGGCCGACCACCTGGTCCGTCGACCACCGCATCCTGATTCGCCCTTGGTCATCCAGGTCGACCACACAGCTGGACGCGTGTCGGTCGAGGCCCGGCCGAGCGGAGGGTTCACCGATGACCGATGAGCCAGGACCAGAGCCACTGTTGCTGCAGCTGCTCCGCGCGGTACAGATCATCGAGGAACGAATGACACCGCTGTTCGGCGAGCTCGGAGTATCCGCCGAACAGTGGCGGGTACTGGCCGTGCTGGCACACGGCGAGGGTCATACGATGACCGATCTGGCCCGGCTGTCGGTGCTGCCACCGGCCACCACCACCCGAACGATCGACAAGCTGATCGCCTCCGCTCTCGTCTACCGACGCGTGGATCCGCTGGATCGACGCCGGGTGATGGTGTTCCTCAGTCCGCACGGCGCGCGTGCGCTCGCAGCGGTCAGCGACCGGCAGGAAGGGATCGAGCGCGAGCTCGCAGCAATCGTCGGCGTCCGTCGTTTTCTCGCCCTCAACGACGGCCTCACCCACCTCACCCAGTAGAAACCGGGCGGTAATCAGCCGGTGGCACACTTGGCGCGACAGACCGCGGCACGCAGGGGATTGATTCATGCATCTGGGGCTCGTCATCCCGCAGAGTGGCCCATCCGGGATCTTCGGGCCGTCGTGTGCCGCGAGTGCGCAACTGGCCGTCGAGGAGATGAACGAGGCCGGCGGCGTCCTCGGTGACGAGGTGCGGGTGACGACCATCGACGGAGGTGGGCGTGCCGACCGGGTCGCGGCCACGGTGGCCCGACACATCGATGCCGGTGCCATCGACGCGGTACTCGGTTGGCACACCTCAGCCGTGCGGCGACACCTCGTCGGTACCATCGGCGGACGGGTTCCGTATATCTACACCGCCGTATACGAGGGTGGAGAGTCGGCCCCGGCCACGTTCATGACCGGCGAGGTGCCCGAGACACAGTTGATACCGGCGATGACGTGGATGTCGGACGAACTCGGAGTGCGTCGCTGGTACATCGTCGGCAGCGACTACGTGTGGCCACGCACCACGGTCACGATGGTCGTCGACGACCTCACCGCGCATGATTCGCCCGCGCGGATCGTGGCCACAGAGTTCCTCCCGTTGGGCACCACCGACTTCAGCAGCACCCTCGACAACATCGAGCGGTCCGACGCCACCGGCATCCTCGTCCTGCTACTCGGCGGCGACGCGGTCGCTTTCAATCGCTCGTTCGGTCGGCGCCGTTTGCATGAGAGATGTGTGCGCCTCAGCCCACTCATGGACGAGAACATGCTCCTGGGAAGCGGCGATGATGGTGCCCAGCAACTCTTTTCCGCGTCGGGTTACTTCGAGTCGCTCGCGACCTCCGACAGTCTCGAGTTCGAGGGACGCTACGTGCGGCGTTTCGGCTCCTGCGCGCCACCGCTCACCTCTCCGGGTGAATCCTGCTACGAGGGCCTCGCGCTGCTCGGCGAGCTCGTGCACCGCGCGGGCTCGCTGAATCCGGCAGTACTGGAATGTGCAGCCGACAAGCCGTTCACCTATGCGAGTCCTCGTGGCGAGGTGAGATTCTCCGGCAGGCACCTCCACCAGGACGTCTACGTGGCGCGCGCCGAGGGACTGGAGTTCGACGTCGTCACGCAGGTGACCACGGCCTGACCCCTTGGGCGCGACGTCGACATCACCGCTCCACGGTGTCCATCGCCGGAGCACATGGCGCGACATCTTGTCAGATGCATCCACATCATCACCGGAGCACAGTGAGTTCACCTGCGTCGTTCCCGAGCTCACGATCGGAGTGCACGATGAAGTTGCTCGTCGCGTTTCTGGCAACGCCGGGAGGCGAAGACGCCGTCGCGCTCGGCGTGTGCCTGGCCCGCACCCTCAACGCATCACTCGACATCTCCCTGGTGATCCCGCCCGACCGGCCGGAGGCGTTCGCGAGCACGGGCAGCTATGCCGGCGTCCTCGACGATGCGGCGAAGGAATGGCTGGCGGGGGCCGAGGCCCTGGTACCCGACGACGTGACCGTCGCGACTCACGTTGCATTCGACGAGAACTCCGCCGACGGAATCCTCAAGGAGGTCGACCGGCTGAACTCGACGCTGCTCGTCGTCGGCGCCTCCGGAGGCGGACTCATCGGCAGGCATTCCCTCGGGTCGGTCGTCAACGATCTGTTGCACAGTTCTTCGATCCCGGTGGCGCTGGCTCCCAGAGGCTTCAGCCATACCGGGTCGACCCGCGTCCGGGCGATCACCGCCGCCATCGGGCGACGCCCGGGGGCGGAGATCCTGTTGGACACCGCACTCGAACTGAGCGCGCAAGGGGATCTGCCACTGCGACTGCTCTCGTTGGTGTCACGTGACGACATGCCGCCGCGCCGATCGCCGCAGGACGAGGAGAAGGCCACCGCCCATGCCGTCGAACTCGCGCAGCGAGCACTCGACACGGCTCAGCAGCGCCTGCCCGAGAGCACGCCGTTGAGTTCGGCCATCGCCGAGGGGCGCAGTGTCGAAGATGCGGTCGCCACCGTCGACTGGCACGACGGGGACGTGATCATGGTCGGGTCGAGCAGACTCGCCGCGCCGCGGAAGCTCTTCCTGGGTTCCACGGCGGCCAAGATGCTGCGGGTACTCGCGGTGCCGATGATCGTCGTCCCCCGACAGGCACCGCAATGACCGGTCCGTCCGAACCGTCCACTCCTCCACAGGGTTCGACCGATCTGGTGGACAAAGGCCTCGCCGCCGGCAAGGTCGGCACCTTCGCCGGTGCCGTACTCGGCATTTCCTGCGTGGCCCCCGGGTACACGCTCACGGCAAGTATCGGCCTGATCGTCGCCGCAGTGGGCCTCAAGATGCCGGCGATCTTCATCGCCGGCTTCATACCGATGTTCCTGACCGCGTACGCGTATCGAGAACTCAACTCACGCGCACCGGACTGCGGGGCCTCCTTCACCTGGTCCACCAAGGCATTCGGTCCCTACGTCGGCTGGATGTGCGGCTGGGGAATGGTCCTCGCCACCATCATCGTGTTGTCGAACCTGGCTGCGATCGCGGTCGAATTCTTCTATTTGTTCATCGCCCGCGTCTTCAATGCTCCCGACGTCGCAGACCTCGCGGACAACAAAGCCGTCAACATCCTGACCACCCTTGCGTTCATCGCTCTGGCCACCTTCATATCCGGTCGGGGAATCACCACAAGCGAACGTGTCCAATACATTCTCGTCGGGTTCCAGATGATCGTCCTCGTCGCCTTCGCCATCGCCGCCATCGTCGAGTCGGTGAACGGCAACGCGCCCGCAGGCCTGCATTTCAGCCTGGAGTGGTTCAACCCGTTCACCGGCATGGCGATCGGCGCGTTCGTCATCGGGGTCACCGGTTCGATCTTCGCGTTCTGGGGCTGGGACACCTGCCTGACCCTCGGCGAGGAGTCGAAGGACCCGACGAAGGTACCGGGACGGGCAGGTCTGCTGTGTGTGATCTCGATCCTCCTCACCTACCTGCTCGTCGCGGTAGCCGTGATGATGTACGCGGGCGTCGGGACCACGGGCATCGGCCTGGGCAACGAGGAGATCTCCGAGAACGTCTTCGGCGCACTCGCCTACCCGGTCCTCGGCAGCTGGGCCGGACCCCTGCTGTTTCTCGCCATCCTCGCGTCATCGGCGGCGAGTCTGCAGACCACGTTCCTGCCCGCGGCTCGAACCATGCTCGCGATGGGCGCCTACGGCGCCTTCCCCAAGAAGCTCGCCTCCGTACATCCCCGGTTCCTGGTGCCGACCTACAGCACCGTCGTCGCCGGGGCCATCACCGGAATCTTCTACACAGCCGTGAGTCTGCTCTCCGAACACACACTTCTCGACACCATCGCTGCGCTCGGCATCATGATCTGCTGGTATTACGGGATCACTGCCTTCGCATGCGTCTGGTTCTTCCGTAAGGAGTTGTTCAGCAGCGCCCGCAACGTGGTGTTCAAGTTCTTGTTCCCGCTCCTGGGGGGCATCATGCTCACCGCGGTGTTCGTGATCTCCGTCCGCGAGAGCATGGACCCCGACAACGGCAGCGGAGCCTCGATCTTCGGAATCGGACTCGTCTTCTACATGGGATTCGGCCTGCTGGCGTTGGGGCTGGTCCTGATGTTCGTCATGCGGGCGCTCTCACCCGACTTCTTCGCCGGGCGCACCCTCCGCCGTGATACCCCGGCACTGGTCGACGAGAGCTCACTCATCCAGAAGTGACCGACCGACAACCAGGATGCCGATCCATTTCCGATCGACCCCGCTGGGACACTGGCCACATGATCACGCATCACCTGGGACGCACCATCGAATGGGCCGGCCGCACCGTCCACTGGGATCGTTTCGGCGAGGGCCCCGACCTGGTGTTCCTCCACGGCACACCATGGTCGTCGGCGCTGTGGCGCCCGTACGCGGAGGCCCTCTCAGCGGACTTCACCGTCCACCTCTGGGACATGCCCGGGTACGGATTGTCGTCGAAGCTGGCCGATCATCGTGTCGATCTCGGCACACAAGGTGAGCTCTTCGCCCATCTCCTCGACGTCTGGGGGCTCGAACGTCCGCATGTCATCGCCCACGACTTCGGCGGCGCCGTCGCCCTTCGGGCCCGCCTGCTGCATGGACGACGGTACTCATCGTTGTGTCTGGTCGACGTCGTCGCTCTGAGCCCATGGGGTTCGCCGTTCTTCACACTCGTCGGGCGGCACGCCGACATCTTCGAACAGCTCCCGGCCGCCGTCCATCGGGGCGCGATCGAGGCCTACATCCGCGGAGCAAGTCACCGGGGACTCCGCGACGACGAGCTCGAGATGCTGGTCCGTCCGTGGATCGATTCGGACGGACAACCTGCCTTCTACCGACAGATCGCCCAGGCGGACGAGCACCACACCGACGAAGTGCAGCCACTGTACGGAACCATCGACGAACCGACACATATAGTCTGGGGCGCAGAGGACACCTGGATTCCGAAGGACCGTGCCGAACGATTGGGCAGATTGATCCCGCATGCTTCGACAGCACTGATCCGCGATGCCGGCCACCTGATCCAACTCGATGCCCCGACTCAACTGTCCGCCGAACTGATCCGTTGGACGTCGTCGCAGAACACCGGATGACGGGAGTCGGTGACAGACCAGATGCCGAGATGGATGAAAAGAATGCAGAAATGACTGTGGCCCCCGAATTGCTTCCGGGGGCCACAGTTCTGAGTTGTGTTCGGCGGTGTCCTACTCTCCCACACTGGTTAGGGTGCAGTACCATTGGCGCTGGAGGGCTTAGCTTCCGGGTTCGGAATGGGACCGGGCGTTTCCCCTCCGCTATGGCCGCCGTAACT
>NZ_JACWMS010000003.1 GCF_014673215.1 Gordonia hankookensis | reverse complement strand
CGGTAGTCGCGGAGTAGTCCTTTGCTGATGATTTGTTTCTGGATTTCGCTTGTGCCTTCGCCGATGAGGAGGAAGGGGGCTTCGCGCATCAGTCGTTCGATCTCGAATTCTTTCGAGTAGCCGTAGCCGCCGTGGATGCGGAAGGAGGCCTGGGTGACCTCGGCGCAGTATTCGCTGCACAGGTATTTGGCCATCCCGGCGGCGACGTCGTTGCGTTCGCCGGAGTCTTTGAGGCGGGCGGCGTTGACCATCATCAGGTGTGCGGCCTCGACCTTGGTGGCCATCTCGGCCAGTGAGAACGCGATCGCCTGGTGTTCGGCGATGGGTTTACCGAAGGTGGTGCGCTGCTGGGCGTAGCGCACCGCCAACTCGAAGGCCCGCTGCGCGACGCCGCAGGCGCGTGCGGAGACATTGACGCGGCCGACCTCGACACCGTCCATCATGTGGGCGAACCCGCGGCCCGGGTCGCCGCCGAGGATATCGGTGGCGGGTGCGCGGTAGCCGTCGAAGAGGAGTTCGGTGGTGTCGATGCCCTTGTAGCCCATCTTGTCGATCGTGCCGGGGATGTTCACCCCGGGAAGTACCTCGCCGAAGCCCGCCGGTTTCTCGATCAGAAACGTGGTCAGATTCTTGTGTGGTTTGTCGTGGCCTTCCTCGGTGCGTACCAGGGCGGCGACCAGGGTGGATGAAGCGCCGTTGGTCAGCCACATCTTCTGGCCGGTGATCGCGTAGTCGCCGTCGCCGGTGCGCTTGGCCGTGGTCGTGATCGCCGCGACGTCGGAGCCCAGTTCGGGTTCGGACATGGAGAACGCGCCACGGATCTCGCCGGTGGCCATGCGTGGCAGGAATCGCTGCTTCTGTTCGTCGGTGCCGTGTTGGCGCAGCATGTAGGCGACGATGAAGTGGGTGTTGATCACCCCCGACACACTCATCCAGCCGCGGGCGAGTTCCTCGACACACAACGCATAGGTCAACAACGACTCACCGAGCCCGCCGTACTCCTCGGGAATCATCAGGCCGAACAACCCCATCTCGCGCATCCCGTCGACGATCTCCTGCGGATAGACATCGCCATGCTCGAGCTCCTGCGCGTACGGAATGATCTGCTTGTCCACAAACCGGCGAACATTCGCCACGATCTCGGACTGGATCCCGGTCAACCCCAGAGTTTGTGCGAGACGGGTCATCTGACCTCTTCTTCGATCGGCGGATTCTTGTCGTCAGGGCGCTCGACGGTGGCGGAGGGCACACCGGTGAACCCTCTCAGCATGCCTGCCGGACGTGCGCGAGGGAATGACGCGATCGGCTATCGATGCGTTAGCGGGAGCCAATGAGGCGTGGTCACCGGATGTACGCAGTCGACTCATAGGCAGTGGCAGTCCCACTCTTCGCCGAACGGACATTGTTCGCGATTGCGACGGGACGTTTCAATCGACACGGTGTGACCCACACCACCATCTCCGACCTTCCCCGCATTGCTGAAGGAGACTCCATGCCGACCACCAAAGTCGATCCGGACGCGGCGACCCAGGACTTTCCCGCGTCGACCGGGTTGCGCGACCGCGCCGGTTCACCACGAAAGGCGTGGGGACTGACCTCGCTACTGGTGGCGCTGTACGTCATCAACTACGCCGACAAGGCGGTGCTGGGCATCATCGCCCAGCCGCTCGCCGACGAACTCGGTCTGCGGTCCTCGCAGATCGGATTGGTCGGCAGCCTGTTCTTCCTGACCTTCACGATCGGCGGATTCTTCGCAGGCGCACTGAACCGTTGGTTCTCGCTCCGGTGGGCGTTGGTCTTGCTGGCGCTGTGCTGGGCATTCGCGATGCTGCCGCTGGTCGCAGTTGCTGCCTTCGCGGTGCTCATCGTGAGCAGGTTGCTGCTCGGATTCGCCGAAGGTCCCAGTTCTGCGTTGCTGCACACCGCGGCGTACTCGTGGCACCCGCCGGCGAAGCGTGCGCTGCCGGGCGCTCTTCTGGCCGGCGCCGCCTCCATCGCGAAGATCGCCATCGCGCCGATCCTCGCGCTGGTCACCGTGAACCTCGGTTGGCGCGCGGCCCTGGTGACACTCTCGGTGGCGGGGCTGCTGTGGTGTGTCGTGTGGCTGGCCACCTGGCAGGACGGGCCGTACATCTCCGGTGCCAAGGGCTCTGCGACGAGCCCGACCACAACGGCGGGCGAGGAGCCCGCTGTCCCGTGGGTGCGGATCTTCACCTCCCGGACGTTCATCGGCGGCGCTCTGCTGGTGATGAGTGTGTATGCCCTGGTCACGGTGGTCCTCACCTGGCTGCCCTCCTATTTCGAGGTCGGTCTGGGCTACAGCCGGTTGCAGGCGGGTTCGATGTTCGCGTTCCCGTCGATCGTCGGACTCGTCCTGATGCTGGTGACCTCTGTGGTCGCCGACCGCCTGATCTCACGGGGTGCCACCTCACGAAAGGTTCGGGTGATCGTGCCGTCTGTCGGCGTGCTGATCTCCGGCGTCCTGCTGTTCCTGCTGCCGTCGATCGGTACCCCGGCAGTAGCCGTGCTGGTCGTCTCGGTCGGCTACGGTTTCGCGACGACCGTCTTCCCTCTGATGAACGCTGCGATCTCGGAGATCTGCCCTCCGCGTCAGACCGCGGGCACACTCGGCGTGTTCTTGGCGATCATGGCGATCGGTGGCCTCGTCGCGCCGTATGCCACCGGTCTGATCGTCGATGCGGCGGCCACTCCTGCGCAGGGCTACGCCACCGCATTCCAGATCCTCGGACTCGTCGCGTCGGTGTGCGCGGTGATCGCGCTCGTCCTGGCCGATCCCGAACGCGACAAGATGCTGGTCCGGCGCGGCCTGGTGGACGACGCGACCCGTCCATAGGTTCGGGCTATCCGTCCGTGAGCATGAATCGACTTGTGATCCACCGTGCTTCATGGTCGATTCGAGTGGGGCCCGATGACCTCAGCACAGCAATCCGATCCACCGTCAGTAGAAGGAAGTCCCATGCGTGATGCAGTGATCGTCGACGCCGTCCGTACCCCGATCGGACGCCGCCGGGGCGCCCTGTCGGGAATCCACCCCGCCGATCTGTCGGCCCACGTCCTCGAGGCCCTCGTCGAGCGCAGCGGCATCGACCCGTCGGTGATCGATGACGTGGTCTGGGGCTGCGTCAGTCAGACGTCCGAGCAGGCGACCAACATCGCCCGGACCGCCGTCCTCGCCGCCGGCTGGCCCGAATCGGTCCCCGGCACCACGGTCAGCCGAGCCTGCGGATCGAGCCAGCAGGCGGTCAGCATGGCTGCGGCGGCGGTGATCTCCGGTCAGCAGGACGTCGTGGTCGCCGGTGGTGTCGAGTCGATGAGCCGGGTGCCGATGGGCAGTGCGGCGCCCGACGGCGAGAATCAGCCGGCCACGGTGCTCGACCGATACGGGGTGGACCGCTTCAGCCAGGGGGTCGGCGCCGAGATGATGGCCGAGAAGTGGGCACTGAGTCGAACCGCTCTCGACGAGTTCTCCCTGCGGTCCCATGAGCGTGCGGCGACCGCCGCCGACAACGGGGCCTTCGACGGGCAACTCGCACCCATCACGGGCGTTCTCGAAGGTGACGAGGGAATCCGCCGTGGGGGGACGCTGGAATCGATGAGCACGCTCAAGCCTGCCTTCAAGGACGACGGGGTGATCCACGCGGGCAATGCCTCTCAGATCTCCGATGGTTCCGGCGCGCTGCTCGTGATGGGCGACGACACGGCGAGGAAACTGGGACTCTCTCCGATCGCCAGGGTGCACACGGCGGTGGTCGCCGGCGACGACCCGGTCATGATGCTCGCCGGCCCGATCGCCGCGACCGCGAAGGCACTCGAGCGTTCGGGCCTTTCGATCGGGGACATCGGCGCCTTCGAGATCAACGAGGCCTTCGCCCCGGTCCCGCTGGCGTGGCAGATCGAGACGGGTGCCGATCCCGAACGTGTCAACCCGCTCGGCGGTGCCATCGCCGTAGGCCACCCGCTGGGTGGTTCAGGCGCGATCCTGATGACGAGGCTGATCCATCACATGCGCGACAACGGAATCCGCTACGGGCTGCAGTCGATGTGCGAGGCAGGCGGCATGGCCAACGCGACCATCGTCGAACTCGTCTGAAAACCAAAGGAACACAATGGAACTCAAAGGTCAGTCCTTCGCCGTCACCGGTGGCGCATCGGGGTTGGGGCTAGCAACGGCGAACCGCATCGTCGACGCAGGGGGACAGGTCACGGTGATCGATCTGCCCACCTCAGACGGCGCAGCCGTCGCAGACGAACTCGGGTCGTCGGCGAGCTTCGCCCCGGCCGACATCACCGATCGTGAGCAGTTCGCTGCCGCCCTCGACGTCGCCGACGAGCGCGGCGGTCTGCGGGGGCTGGTGCACTGCGCGGGTGCCGGACGGCGGATGCGCGTGCTGGACAGGGATGGCAAGGCGGGATCGCTCGAGGACTTCGAGTTCGTGATCAATCTGAACCTCGTCGGCTCGTTCAATGCCCTCTCCCTGGGTGCCGAGCGGATGGCGCGGCTCGACGAGATCGACGGCGAGCGCGGCTGCATCGTCCTCACGGCCTCGGTCGCCGCCTTCGAGGGGCAGATCGGTCAGATCAACTACAGCGCCTCGAAAGCGGGCATCGTCGGCATGACGATCGTCGGAGCGCGCGACCTGGCGAGCAAACTCGTCCGGGTCAACACGATCGCACCGGGCACGATGGACACGCCCCTGCTGGCGCGGCTGCGCGACGACGTCCGTGCGTCTCTCGCGGCCAGCATCCCGAATCCGTCTCGCCTGGGCAAGCCGTCGGAGTTCGGGCAACTCGCGGTCTCGATCCTCGAGAACAGCTATCTCAACGGCGAGACGATCCGCCTCGACGGAGCGATCCGGATGGCACCGCGATGAGTGATGCGTCGACGAAGGCCCGCAACGGGGCCGCCGCTTCTCACGGGTCGACCCAACTCCACTATCCCGACGTCCCGGTGGCCGCACTGCCGCCGAGTATGGCGCGGATGTACGGCGATCGGGCGGCCGTGGTCGACGGTGACCGTGTGTTGAGTTACGACGAACTCGACGTCGAAACCGGCCGGGTCGCAGCGGCGTTGCGAGCGTCCGGGGTCGACTATCTCGACGTGGTCCTGCTGCATCTTGCCAACAGCATCGAGTTCGTCGTCGCTTACTACGGTTCGTTGCGCGCCGGGGCTACGGTCACGCTCGTCAATCCGCTCCAACCCGTTCCCGGCTTGCGGGCGCAGCTCGCCGAAACGGGTGCGGTGGCAGCGTTCACCGGAGCCGAGCAACTCGACCGTCTGCTTGATGCGGCCGGCGAAACCCGACTTCTCGCCGTGGTGCTGGCCGAGCCCGACGCGCCGTCGGCACCCGCTGGGGTGGTGACGCTCGCGGAATTCACCGCGGGCCACTCCGTCGCCCCGGCCACGTCGGTGACTTCCGCCGACGTCGCGCACCTCGCTTTCACCGGCGGCACCACCGGGGTCTCCAAGGGTGTTCAGGTGTTGCACCGCAACGTGATCGGAAACGTCACCCAGATGGTCGGGTGGCGCGCCGGGCACGCGGTGATCGAGGGCGACGACGGGTACGTCCAGCTCCGATCACGAGGTGGTGAGAGTCGGGGAGTGGTCCCCGGCGACGCCGCCACCGTCGTGGTGTCGCCGCTGTTCCACGCGCACGCCCTCATCAACATGTCCTTCCTGCTGCTCTGCGGTGCGACCCAGGTGCTGGCGGGACGGTTCGATCCGGCGAAGATGCTCGGTCTGATCGAACGGCATCACGCGACCTACATCACCGGCAGTCCGGCGATGTGGCACGCGTTGGCCACGCACCCGGACGTCGGGAGCCGTGACCTGTCGTCGGTTCGGGTGGTGTCATCGGGCGCTGCACCGATCGACCGGGTGACACTCGAGTTGCTGCAGGCGGCCTTCCCCTCGGGGGCGGTCGTCGAGGGATATGGACTCACCGAGGCAACGTGCCTGGTCTCGTCGGCGCCGCTGACGAGTGACGGTGATTACCGGCTCGGCAGTGTGGGTTTGCCGACATTCGACACCGCGATCGAGATCCGCTCGGTCGATGACCCGCACACCGTGCTGTCGGCGGGTGAACGTGGCGAGCTGTGGGTCCGCGGACCTCAGGTCACCGCCGGCTATCTGGGCCACCCCGAGATCACGGCCGCGCAGTATCTCGACGGATGGCTCGACACCGGCGACATCGCCTACCGCGACGACGACGGTTATCTCTACATCTGTGACCGTGCCAAGGACATGCTGATCTACAAGGGCTACAACGTCTATCCACGCGAGCTCGAGGAGATCCTGGTCACGCATCCGGATGTTGCCTCCGCTGCCGTGGTCGGGCGTGAGGCGGGCAGTGTCGGTCAGGAGCCGGTCGCGTTCATCGTGCCCAAGGACGGCCACGTGGTCGACGAGGAGCTCGTCCGCGGTTTCGTCGCCGAGCAGGTGTTGCCGTACAAGAAGATCCGCGACGTCATCGTCGTGGACTCCCTGCCGACGTCGGCTGCGGGCAAGATCCAGAAGGTCGCGTTGCGCGGTCGGCTGGCACCCACGGCCCGCTGACCGAGTGGCGTCGGTTGCCACTCGGTCAGCGGCGGCCATGCGTGTTTCACACTGTGGAGTTGTCAAGGAACACTGTGGAGTTGTCAAGGAACGGTGCGGTGTTCGCCGCTGATCGGTCAGTTGTCTGCCGGGTTGGCGTTGTCGACGTCGAGTGTGCTTGAGGTGGAAGCCATTTCAGGCCGCAGCGGGTAGGTCGTCGAGGGTCATGCTGCGCCGGTTGTGGGCGGGTATGGGTTGTCGACGTGGGTCGAGGGTGGCCGGTGGGATGAGCCAGGGGTGTTTGTCGAGGCCGATGGTGACGTCCCAGCCGTTGTGATGGACGTCGGCGTGGCATGACGGGCACAGCAGACAGCCGTTGACCACGGCGGTCTCACCGCCGTCGGCCCAGTGCACGATGTGGTGGGCATGGGTGCGGGCGGCCGGTGCACCGCACTTGATGCAGCAGCGATCACGGACATAGAGGGCCTTGCGCATCGCGGCGGTGAACAGTCGCTTGTCGCGGCTGATGTCGAGGGGAACCTTCTCACCGTCGACGATGACAGTGGTGACGCTGGCATCGCATGTCAGTTGCGCCAGGGTGGCTTCGGTGACCGATCCCATGAACTGCAATGATGCCTGGATCGGCGCATCGGCGGGCACCGTGATCAGCACCTGGGTACGTGGTGCCGATGCGGTGTCGCCGCCGCGGGAGGCGATGTCCAACAACGTTTCGAGCGCATCGGCCTGCCGACGTTCGATCGACCGGGCGTCGGCGGATCCGTCGGGTTCGGGCCGCGGAGCGCCGAGTTCCTCCATCGCGGCCCGAAACTTCTCGCCGACCTCGGTGTCGAGGTCGGCGCGTACCTGTAGGCGGCCGTCGCTGTCGGCGGCATGGGTGAGGGCATTGATCGAACGGTCCTCGGCGGCCGGCAAACCGCCGTCGGTGGTCGCGGCGAGCTCGTTGCCGATCACCCTGGCGCGCGCGGCGATCTGGGCGGGAGTCGCTCCGAAGAAGAACTGGCCGAGCAGATCGGTCAGCTGCCCGTATCGGGTGTCGTCGTCGACCGATTCGGGTGATCGCTTCGCGATGTGTGCGATGCCGGTGACGATCGCATCGATGTGCTCGGCAGAGATCGCACCATCGGCGGCATGGGCATGCGCGGTCGGCAGGGCGGCCGTCGAGGCCGCGATCCGGATCAGTCGCGCAGCGACGTTGGGCGCGAAGCCCATGACGATCAACAACTCTCGGAGCTTGCGTCCGTGGCTCTCGCCGACGCCGAGCCGTTCGAGGTGACCGGTGAGAATGGCCGCGTGATGATCGATCAGATTTCGCAGCGTCAGAATCGTGCGCATCGCCTCGAACGCGCCGCGGCCGGACATGTCGTCGGCGAATGCGACATCGCGCAACGAATCGGCGATGGTGGACAGCTCAACCGTGGTGGTCATGTACAGCCTCTCGGATAACGCGGATGCGCTTGCAGGGCATCGTCATCGTTGTCTCTGGTCGACCAGAACCGGGTGTCCTGCGGTCGACCGGCTGTCATCATTTCGGCTTGGTGGAACCAGACTATCTGCGGGCACCGACAAGATCGGCGGGGACGTGAATTCTGTCCACATGGTCGGCATCCGCGACAGTCGTTCCAGGCGAGACCGATTCGTACTCGTCGGGATCCCGCAATGGTCGAGTGCCTGCCGCATCCGCCGATGAGGAAGCACTACGGTGGCCGTTTGGCCGTTGCAGCCTCGGAGACCGCGGTGCTGAAATCGGATTATCGGCGGCCACCGACACGATGGGCGGGGCCGGGTCAACCGGACAACCGTTGCAACGTCGGATATCGGTGGTCACCAGCCGCCACACTCGTCCGTGACACCTCGGGTGGCGGCCCCTGCGATCAGTTCAGTGCCCACGAGGTCGAGGGGCACGGCAATCAGCCCCGTTGCGCTCGCTTCACCAGATTCCGGCCGATGATCAGCCGCTGGATCTCGCTGGTGCCCTCGTACAGTCGGAGCAGGCGGACGTCGCGGTAGATCCGCTCGACGGGCACGTCGCGCATGTAGCCACTGCCACCGTGAACCTGCACAGCCAGATCGGCGACCTTGCCGACCATCTCGGTGCAGAAGAGCTTGGCCGCCGACGGTGCGATCCGTCGGTCCGTCTCGTCGACCCACGCGCGCGCCGCATCCCGCACCATCGCGCGTCCGGCCATCACTCCCGCCTGCTGGTCGGCGAGCATGGCCTGTACGAGTTGGAACTCGCCGATCGCGGTGCCGCCCTGGGTCGCGGTGGCGGCCCACGTCACCGATTCGTCGAGAGCGCGCTGCGCGGTACCGACCGACAGAGCCGCGATGTGGACACGGCCTCGTGCCAGTGAGGTCATGGCTGCCCGATAGCCGACGTCCTCGCTGCCGCCGACGAGCGCCGAGGCAGGCACCCGGACGTCATCGAAGTGGACATCCGAGGTCCACGCGCCTTCCTGTCCCATCTTGCGGTCCTTCGCGCCGATGGTGATACCCGACGTCCCCGCGGGAACCAGGAACACCGCGATCCCGGTCCCGTCGGAGTCGGCCATGCGCTCCGAGGATTGAGCCCGCTCGCTGCGCTCCCGGCGCTCGGTCCGCGCGAACACCACGAACAGGTCGGCCAACGGCGCATTGGTGATGAATCGCTTCTCGCCGGTGATCACCCAGTCGGCGTCATCTCCCGATCCGGCGCGAACCGCCTTGGTGCGCAGTCCGGCCGGGTCCGAGCCGGCGCCCGGCTCGGTGAGCGCGAACGAGGCGACCACCTCGCCCGAGGCGATCTTCTCCAGCCAGGTGCGCTTCTGCTCATCGGTGCCGAAACCGACGAGTACCTGGCCGGCGATACCGTTGTTGGTGCCGAACATCGACCGGAGCGCCAGCGACGTGTAACCGAACTCCATGGCCAGTTCGACGTCCTGGGTGAGGTCGAGGCCGAGGCCGCCCCACTCCTGCGGGATCGCGTAGCCGAACAGGCCCATGTCCTTGGCGGTGGCCCGGATGTCGTCGGGGATCGCGTCGCCGTCGAGGATCTCCTGCTCACGCGGGACGACCTTCTCGCGGACGAACTCACGCGTGGCGGCGAGGATGTCCGCGAAGTCCTCGGCGGACACCTGGGATGTGGCAGCTGCTGTGTTCATGACACCGGTCATCCTCCCACTGTGGCGCCCTCGGCGGGCGCGGTCCACTACGAACTCGCTACTGCACGGATAGCCGCTTCGAATGGATCGGCGGGGGTCGATTCGGTGCGGCGGCCGGTAGATTCCGTCATATGGACTCTTCTGCACCCAACACCCTCCTGGACGGGCGGACCGCGGTCATCACCGGTGGTGCGCAGGGCATCGGACTCGAGATCGCACGGTCGTTCGTCGACGCGGGTGCACGCGTGGTGCTCGGTGACCTGAACGAAGAGGCCGCCCAGGCCGCGGTGGAGAAGCTCGGCGGCACCGACGTCGCGCGCGCCGTGCGGTGCGATGTGACCGACTCCACCAGCGTCGATGCGCTTCTGGCCGAGGCCGTCGACGGCTTCGGTTCGCTGGACGTGATGGTGAACAATGCCGGCATCACCCGTGACGCGACGATGCGCACGATGTCCGAGGACGACTTCGACCTGGTGATCTCCGTGCATCTCAAGGGGACGTGGAACGGTACCCGCAAGGCTGCCGCGATCATGCGCGAGGCCAAACGCGGTGCCATCGTGAACATCTCGTCGCTGTCGGGCAAGGTCGGGATGGTCGGGCAGACGAACTATTCGGCCGCCAAGGCAGGCATCGTGGGCATGACCAAGGCCGCCGCCAAGGAGATGGCACATCACGGGGTACGGGTCAATGCGATCCAGCCCGGTCTCATCCGGTCCGCGATGACCGAGGCGATGCCGCAGAAGGCGTGGGACCAGAAGATGGCCGAGATCCCCATGCAGCGGGCAGGCGAGGTCGGTGAGGTGGCCTCCGTAGCTCTCTTCCTCGCCTCTGACATGTCCTCGTACATGACCGGGACGGTGCTCGAGGTGACCGGCGGGCGCTTCATGTGAACGCAGCCCGCCGCCGACACCGTGGTTCGCCGAATTCGAAAGGCTTGCAATGAGAGACACTGTTTTACGTGACGTGGTGATCTGTGAACCCGTCCGCACCCCGATCGGCCGGTACGGCGGCATGTTCAAAGACGTCACCGCCGTCGAACTCGGAGTGACCGCGTTGCGCGGCATGCTTGATCGGACCGGGCTCGCGCCGGATGTGGTCGAAGATGTGGTCCTCGGGCACTGCAACGGCAACAGTGAGGCGCCGGCCATCGGCCGGGTCGTCGCACTCGACGCAGGCCTGCCGATCACGGTGGGCGGCATGCACATCGACCGGCGATGCGGCTCCGGGCTGCAGGCGGTCGTCCAGGCCGCGTTCCAGGTCGCGGCCGGCGACAATGATGTCGTGGTCGCCGGTGGGACGGAATCGATGAGTAATGCGTCGTTCTACTCCGTCGACATGCGCTGGGGCGGCGCCCGAACCGGTATCGCCATGCACGACAGCCTGGTTCGTGCCCGGTCCACCGCCGGAGGGCAGAACTACCCGGTGCCCGGTGGCATGATCGAGACCGCGGAGAATCTCCGGAAGGAGTACGAGATCTCCCGCGAGGAACAGGACGAACTCGCCGTCGAGTCGCACCTGCGTGCGGTGCGGGCACAGAAAGACGGCATCCTCGCCGAGGAGATCATCCCCGTGACCGTCCGCAGCCGCGGTGGCGAACAGATCATCGACACCGATGAGCATCCGCGTCCCGACGTCTCGCCGGATTCCCTCGCCAAACTCAGGCCGATCATGGGGAAGGCCGACCCGGACGCGACCGTCACCGCAGGCAACGCCAGCGGCCAGAACGATGCGGCGGCCATGTGCATCGTGACCACACCCGACGTCGCGGAGAAACACGGTCTGCGCCCGCTGGTGCGGCTGGTGTCCTGGGCAGTCGCCGGAGTCCCACCGCGCACGATGGGTATCGGGCCGGTGCCCGCCACCGAGAAGGCGCTGGCCAAGGCGGGTGTGACGCTCGCCGACATCGACGTGATCGAGCTCAACGAGGCCTTCGCCGCGCAGGCGCTGGCGGTGACGCGCGAGTGGGGTTTCGGACGATTCGGTACCGGTGGCGGCTTCGATCGCACCAACGTGCACGGGTCGGGGATCTCGCTCGGCCATCCGGTCGGCGCGACCGGCGTGCGCATGCTCGCATCCCTGGCGCGGGAGATGGTGCGCAACGACGTCCGCTACGGACTGGAGACGATGTGCATCGGCGGCGGCCAGGGGCTGGCGGCGGTGTTCGAACGCGTCGTCTGAGTCCAGGCGCGCACCGGGATCACGGCGATTCGCGGATCAGGTCGACGAATGCGTGTCCCACGGGTGACAGGCCTGCCGGGTCATAGGTGATCGCGAACGGCCGGACGAACCGCGGTTCGACGGTACGTACGACGACGCGATCGGCGGCGGCCTCGGCCATCGTCTTCTCCAGCAAGGTGCCGCCGATACCCGCCAGCACCATCGGCAACCGTTCCTCGCGATGCTCCGACAGGACCGCGAGCGGCGGTCGGACACCGGCCACTCGGATCGCCTCTTCGATCTCGTCGGCGACCGAGTGCCCGCGTGGGACGAACACCATGGGGATCGTGGGCAGTTCCGCCAGCGGGATGGGCCCGTCGGGGACCTGCGATCCCGGCGGATAGACGAGCAGGTACTCCTGCTCACCGAGCACGATGACCTCCAGATCGTCACCCGCGATGGGGAGATGGGCGACGACGAACTCGCAGTGTCCGTCCTCGATCACCGAGGCCGCCTGCGTCTCATCGCGCAGCTCGCCGAAACGGACACCCACACGGGGGTACTCACGACGGAACCGCGCGATCAGCTCGACGATCGGCCCGCTCGCCATCGCGGGGGCCGCGAGGATGTCGAGGCGGCCGGTCAGTTCGTCGGCCGATGCGGACAGCAGATCCTCGACCGCGCCGACGTCCCGCACGATCTGACGTGCCGGACCGACCATCGTCCGGCCGGCGGCGCTGAGCACCATGCCACGGCCGATGCGATGGAACAGCTGTACGCCGAGTTCGCGCTCGAGAGCCCGAAGTGCTTGTGACACAGTGGGTTGCGCGACGCCAAGGGCCCCGGCGGCACCGCCGATGCCCTCGTGTTCGACAACTGCGAGAAAGTACTCCACCTGACGTAGTTCCATCGTCCTACCAGTCGCCGAACTCGGTCGGGTCCGTGGTGACACCGACGTGCCCCTTGGCCACCGCGATGAAGGCCATGGCCGCAGGCGAGGGCCGACCGGCCCGGAGGACCAGACCGAAGGCCCGGGTCAACGGCGGGTCGAGCCGCAATCGCCGACTGCCCGGCATCTGCTGTTCGGCGACCACCCGAGGCGCGACGGTGGCGCCCGTGCCACGTTCCACCAGGTCCCAGGTCGCCGTCGGATGGGCGCAGTCGACCACAACGTTACGGGCGTCGTCGTCGATGAGGTCGCCGATGATCGCCGACGAGCCCGGATCGGCGATGTCGAACACGAGTGGGATCGAGCGCACCAGCCTGCGGGGCACCGGATCGGTGAGGCCGGCCGCCAGATGCGGCGGGGCGGCGAGCACGAGTTCCTGCGCGCCGAGGGGGATGGCGGTGAAGGTCGCGTGCTCGGCCGCCGCATCCATGAGGCCGATCTCGGCCTCACCCCGTCGCAGGGACGCCAGCACACCGCTCGGTCCGTCGGCCGCGACGACCCGCGCCGCGAGGCGCGGGAACCGTTCCCGGAACACCCGGATCATCTCCACCACCGGGTCGATGCTGAACGCGCCGTGGGTGACGATGTCGACCCGTCCCGCGCGTAGTTCGCGCACGGCCTCGACCTTCGCCTTGGCCCGGTCGACGTCGGCCAGGATGCGCCGCGCGGCGACATCGAGTTTGCGGCCGGCCTCGGTGAGTTCCAGGCGACGCCCGGTGCGGTCGAACAGCGTGACGCCGAGCCGCCGCTCGAGCGTCCGGATGGCCTGGGAGAGGGACGGCTGCGAGATGTAGAGCGACTGCGCCGCCTTGGTGATCCCGCCGTGGTCCACCACCGCTACGAAGTAGGTGACGAGGTGCAGGTCCACGTCAGTGATGGTACGGATCGTCGATTGCGTCGGGGCCGGTCACGGGCGGTTGCCCGTGACCGTCGGGATCACTGTCCCGTCCAGTTGGGGGTCCGCTTCTCGGCGAATGCGCGCGCACCCTCCTGTGCGTCGGCGGAGGTGAAGACCTGCCCGAGGTGCTTCCACTGTGCCTTGAACAGGTCGGCGTCGGTGTAGTCGATGGACATGGAGACCACCTGCTTGGTGGCCCGCACGGCCAGCGGTCCGTTGGCGGCGACGGTCGCGGCGAGTTCGCGAGCCACGGTCAGTGCCTCGCCGGGTTCGGCCAGCCGGTTGACCATGCCGAACTGGTGGGCGCGCTCGGCGGTCATCGGGTCACCGGTGAGCGCCATTTCCATCGCGAGCTGGTAGGGCAGGATCTTCGGCAGCCGCTGCAGACCGCCGGCCGCTGCTGCGAGGCCACGCTTGACCTCTGGGATGCCGAATTTCGCGTCACGCGCGGCGACGATGAGGTCTGCACTCAGGGCGAGTTCGCATCCACCGGCCAGGGCCCAACCCTCGATGGCTGCGATCAGCGGCTTCGCCGGGGGCGCCTCGACGAGTCCGGCGAACCCCTTGCCCTCGATGTTCACGTTCTCGCCGCGGGTGAATCCCTTGAGGTCCATGCCTGCACAGAAGGTGCCGCCCGCGCCGGTGAGGATGCCGATGGTGATGTCGTCGCGGGCGTCCATCTCGTCCACCGCGGCCGCGATGCCCTCGGCCACCTCGCGGTTCACCGCGTTCTTGGCCTCGGGCCGGTTGATGGTGATGACGGCGACGCCGTCGGCGAACTCGGTGAGAACTGCGGTCATCGGGAAGTCTCCTCGACTGTGGTGGACGGTGTGGTCAGCGACCATCGGATGGGGACACCCTCGGTCGGGCTCAGGATGCCTCGCTGCTGCAGGACGACCAGGTGTGCGTTGGTCTCGCCCAGTGCCATTCGGCTGAGCGGGACCGATAGCTGCTCGAATGGTCGCGACCACGTCACCGAACGGGTGATGTCCCAGGCTGTGCTCTGGGGCTCGGCCGCCACGGCCGCCGTGATCTCGTCGAGTCGTTCCTCATGGTGTGCGAGGAGATGTGTGACGCGGTCGGCGAGCCCACGGAACCGGTACTCGTGGGAGGGCAGCGCTTCGAGGTCGGGCAGGTGCTCGGTGTTGGCCAGCGAGATCAGATACTCGGACAGCGGGTTGTGTGACTGGAACCGATTCGTCGAGACGTTCGGGCTGATCCGCGGCAGCAGGTGGTCGCCGGTGAAGATGACCCCGGCGTCCTCGTCGACGAAGCAGAGGTGGCCGGCGGTGTGTCCCGGGGTCCACAGCGCCCGCACATTCCACCCCGGCAGATTCAGTGGGTCGCCGTTGTCGAGTTCCACATCCATGGTGCGACCGTCCGGCAGGCGGGCGATCTCACGGAATCCGGTGTCCACGACGTCGGTCGGTGCGCCGTGGATCTCGAGGTCCCGCTGCGCGCCGTCGATCTGTCGTTCTATCTCCGCCTCGGTGACATGGTGCAGGTGGCGCGCATCGTTGTGGTGCATCGCGAGCACCGGATCGGCGTGCTCGAGCAGCCGCGGCACCAGCCCGAAATGATCGGGATGCAAGTGCGTGATGGAGACGTGGCGGACGTCGGCCACATCGTGCCCGGTGGTGTGCAGACCATCGACCAGGGCACGCCACGATTCGTCGGTGTTCCATCCGGTGTCGATCAGGGCGATGCCGTCGGGGAGCGCCAGTGCGTAGATGAGTACGTACCGCAGCGGGTTCGACGGCATCGGGACCGGGATCGACCACAGGCCGGGCCGGACCTCCTCGACCGGGGGCAGTACCTTCTCGGCCCATGCCTCGCGCTGACGATGGCCGGTGACCTCGATCGTGGTCATTTCACCTCCAGATGATGCCGCCGATGATCCGGACGGTTGCGGCGATCAACTTCCATCGGATCATGAGGGGTTCGTCATATTCAAAGTGGGTCCGACTCAGACACGATGAGGAAGGTTCTATGGCAGTGGGAGATGCGCGCCGTTGACGCGTTGTGGGTCGGCAGGTGATGGTTGCCCGGTGGATGCCGATCAGATGCCCCTGCCGCTGGCCGGGATCACCGTGGTAGCGCTCGAGCAGGCCGTCGCGGCGCCGCTGGCGACGCGACATCTCGCCGACATGGGTGCCCGCGTCATCAAGGTGGAACGCGTGGGTGAGGGCGACTTCGCCCGGAACTACGACGACGCAGTGCACGGCCTCGCATCGCATTTCGTCTGGCTCAACCGTGGTAAGGAGTCACTGGCCCTCGACCTGAAGTCGTCGTCGGGGCGCGACGCGTTGCGCCGGCTGATCGACCGCGCCGATGTGTTCCTGCAGAATCTGGCGCCCGGGGCCGCGGCACGGCTGGGGTTCGGTGCCGACGAACTACGTGCCGATCATCCGGACCTGATCGTCGTCGACATGTCGGGATACGGCGACGCCGGTCCGTACCGGGAGCGCAAGGCCTACGACATGTTGGTGCAGGCGGAGGCGGGTCTGATCTCGGTGACCGGCACTGTCGACGAGGCGGCCAAGACCGGTATCCCGACGTCGGACATCGCCGCAGGCATGTACGCCTTGACCTCGATCCTCGGTGCGCTGGTGCGGCGTGGGGTCACCGGAGTGGGGGCTGCGGTCTCGGTCTCGATGTTCGACGCGACGGTCGAGTGGATGGGGCATCCAATGTACATGCGGCTCTACGGCGACCGGCAGATCGCGCGTTCCGGCGTGGGACACGCGGCGATCGTGCCGTACGACCGCTATCCGACCAGTGATGGCGAGATCCTCATCGGGGTCCAGAACGACCGTGGCTGGCAGGTCCTGGCCGGCGAGGTACTCGGACGCCCGGATCTCGCCGCCGATCCCCGCTACGCCACCAACATCGGCCGGGTCGGCGCCAGGGTGGACGTCGACGCCGCGGTCGCGGCCGAGACCAAGCGGTTCACCACCGCCGAACTCGACGAAAAACTCGCTGCGGCAGGCATTCCGGCCGCCGAGATCCGTGAGCTCGACGGCGTGGTGGCGCACCCGCAACTGTCCGGACGCGATCGGTGGCGTGAGGTGGACACCGAGGCGGGCCCGATCCGCGCGTTGCTGCCCCCGATGACCTTCGCCGACGTCGAGCTGTCGATGGGGGCGGTGCCCTCCCTCGGCCAGCACACCGAGGCAATCCTCGCCGAGCTGGCTCACGACGAGACCGACCCGGCGCGGGTGATCGAGTAGGGGACGAGCGTGGTGAGGGGGAACGGGTGTATCGAGATCGCCTGTTGCTCGGGTGGTCTCGATACGCCGCTCGCTACGCTCGCGGCTACTCGACCGGCGGTGGGTGGGCGGTGGTTGAGTGCGGCTACGGGGCCGGCGGGGGATTGTCGGCGCCGAGTTCCGATGCCGGTCCGGTGACGTAGTGCTCACCGTCGAAGGCGGCGGGATGGCCTGCGGCGAGAAACGTCCCGATCCCCGGTTGGTCGAGTTCGGCGAACATCGGGTTGGTTGTCAGCACCCCCGACGCGACGACCTCCTCGAAACTTCGGTAGCGCTCCCAGAGCACCGATGATCCGCCCAGCGCCGCAGTGACTTCCGCACTGCTGTGACGCGCGAACCACGGCTCGAAGAGCGCAGTCAGCACCGCCCGGTGGGTGAAGCGGTCGGCCTCGCTGCGAAAGTCGGCGCCGAGCGCCTTCTCCACCGCCTCGATGGCGTCGCCCACCTCGGTCAGCGCGACCAGGTCGCGGAAATGGCGTGGCGTGAGCGCCACGATCATGAACCGGCCGCCGTCCGCGGCGACGAAATCGGTTCCGTACGTGCCGTAGACGTCGTTGCCGGTGCCCACCCGTCCCCGGCCGTTCACCTGCGGTTCGGTCAGGTAGCCGAGCGTGCTGGCGATCGAGAGGGCGGTGTCCTCGAGCGGCAAGGTGATGTGTGCGCCGATGCCGCTGCGTTCGCGTCGACGGACTGCGGCCGAGATGGCAAGGGCCGCATACAATCCACACGCCATATCCCACGCCGGCAGCACATGATTCACGGTGCCGGAGTTGGTGACCGGTCCGGTGATCATCGGGAACCCGAGGCCCGCGTTGACGGTGTAGTCGACGCCGGGCGTGCCGTCGGTGCGCCCGAGGATCTCGCAGGTGATGACGTCGGGCCGTAGCGCCGAGAGGGTCTCGTGGCTCATCCACGACCGTCCCGCCGAGTTGGTCAGCAGGATTCCGCCCCCCGCGACGGGATCGGACACCAGACGTTGCACCAGCGACTGCCCTGCCTCGCTGCGCAGATCCGCGGTGATCGACCGCTTGCCCTTGTTGAGGCCGGTCCAGTAGATCGACTCACCGCTGTCGGTGAGCGGCCATCGGTGCACGTCGGCCGCACCGCCCACCGGGTCGATCCGGATCACCTCGGCGCCGAGCTGCGAGAGGGTCAGTCCGGCCAGCGGCGACGCGACGAAACTCGACACCTCGACGATGCGGAGGCCGGCGAGCGGCTTCTCGGGGGTGGTCATGATCGTGCTCCTTCGGGGGTACTCATGTCAGGGGGTTACGCCATGAGGGCGCGGAAACGCCAGTCCAGGACGGGGCGTGGGCCGTCGGCGTCGTGCGCGACCACCACCGACCGCAGGTCGAGCAGTCCGCCTCCGCCGTCGAGGGCGATTGCCTGTTCGACAGTCAGTTCGCTGGTGAGCGTGTCACCTTCCCGGACCGGTCCGGTGTGGTCGCACGCCTCCCAGCCCAGCACGGTGACCAGGTTCGGCAGGGCGCGATTGGCCTGGGCGAGAGCCACTCCGATCGTGTGTCCGCCATAGACCAACCGCCCGGCGGTGCCGACCCGCTCGTCGTGATGCGTGGCCGCGATGTTGAGGGTGAGGCGGGCGAGCTCCGGCGCGTTCGACACGACGTCACCGCTCGACGCGTACACATCACCGGTGAGGTCAGGAGAGAAGTGTTGTCCGCGAACAGACTCCCGGAATGCGGCGAGGTCCCAGTCCGGCATGACCGACTCGGTGGAGTGGTCGGCGCCGATGGCGGAGAGGTCGTCGGAGGCACGGACACGTTCTGGGTCCGGCGAATCACTCAGCGGTAGCATCGCGCATCGGTAGAAGTCGAGCACCACGGCACCCTGCTGATCGGTGGTGACGATGTGCAGCGCGGCCAGTCCGGTCGGGGCACGACCGGGTTTCGGCGAGTTCTCCCGCAGCCCGACCACTTCGGTCGTGGTGCTCAACGTGTCCCCGACGTGCGGATGGCGCAAGAATCGCAGGCCGCGATAGAACAGGTTTGCCTTGACATGATGGGTCGCCAGCGTGGACTGGCCGATGGCCAGGTCGCAGATCAGTCCGGGGTGGGCGATCGCACGGTCGCGACCCGTGATCCGCTCGGCCAGTGAGACGTCGAGAGCGAGGCGCATCCGGTTGCCGACGATGGCCTGGTGGGTCGCCGCCATTCCCGATGTGATGGTCACCGACGGTGCGTCGTCAAAGATCTGCCCGATGGTGAGCTCGTCGAAGTAGGGGCCTCCGACCTGGATGGTCGCGCCGGTCATGCGGGGTCCGCCTTGGCGAGGACCCGGCGCGCCGAGACGGCGAGCGCCTCGTCGAGCATCCGCCCGTCGAGAGCGGCGGCACCGTCACCCCGTGCAGCGGCCTCGTCCAGCGCGTCGAGGACTCGTCGCGCATCGGCGACCACATCGGGGTCGGGCGTGAAAATGGCTTTCGCCGAATCGATCTGGGCCGGGTGGATCACCCAGGTGCCGTCGAAGCCGAGATCCCGGACCCAGGTCTTCGCATTCCGGAACGCATCGTCGTCGGCGATGGTGAGATGCGGTCCGTCGACCACCGAGACGCCCGCCGCGCGGGCGGCAGTCAGCACGGTCTCCTGGATCGGATGCCAGACGAGTTGCGGTGCGGTCGACGAACGCCCCAGCGTTGCAGCGAGATCCGCGTAACCGATGATCACCGCGTCGAGCCGATCGGACCCGACGCAGATGGCGGCGATGTCGCGGATGCCCGTCGGGGTCTCGACGAGGATCTGCAACCGGGCAGGCGAGTTGCCGAGGAGCCGATCGGCATCCGTGAGTTGCTCGGGCGACTCCGCTTTGGGGAGCACCACCGACCCGAGTGACGATCCCATCGCGGCACATGCGGACAGATCTGGCTCGACCCAGTCGGTCCCGAACGCGTTGATGCGGATCGACACCGGGCGAGCGCCACCGAATTCCGCGACGAGTGCAGCGGCGGCGTCGCGGGCGGAGTTCTTGTTCTGCGGCGTGACCGCGTCTTCGAGGTCGAGGATCACCTCGTCGGCGTCCGAGGCGAGTGCCTTGCGGGCCTTTCGATCATCGGAGGCGGGGGCGACCAGGACGGCCCGGCGTCTGTTTGTCTGCACGAAATCCTCGATCCCAGGTACGGCCAAATGTGCGGCCAAATCGGTGTCCCCAAGAACACTTACCAGACGCGCGGGTGCAACGGAAGTGCGTGACAGGCCTTGACAGCGCGACCGGGTAGGGCAAATATGGCCGTACAAATAGTCACGAATGTATTGCTGCTGTGTGAGGTGGGTCCATGAGCAACCTGAACGCCGAAGAGTCGTTTCTCGTCGAGACCGTGCGCGCGTTCGTCGACCGCGACGTCAAGCCGACGGTGCAGGAGGTCGAGCACGCCAATGAGTACCCGGACAAGTGGATCGAGCAGATGAAGCAGATCGGCATCTACGGTCTCGCGGTTCCGGAGGAATTCGGCGGTTCGCCGGTGTCGATGCCCTGCTATGCCCAGGTGACCCAGGAACTCGCCCGGGGCTGGATGAGTCTGGCCGGCGCGATGGGCGGTCACACGGTGGTCGCGAAGCTGTTGACCGAGTTCGGCACCGACGAACAGAAGCAGCGCTATCTGCCTCGGCTCGCGACCGGCGAGGTGCGGGCGACCATGGCGCTCACCGAACCCGGCGGCGGTTCGGATCTGCAGAACATGTCGACGGTGGCCAAGGTCGACGGCGACGACCTGGTCATCAACGGTTCCAAGACGTGGATCTCCAATGCACGGCGTTCAGGTCTCATCGCGTTGCTGTGCAAGACCGATCCCGCCGCGCAGCCACGGCATCGGGGCATCTCCATCGTGCTGGTGGAACATGGCCCGGGACTGACGGTCTCGCGTGATCTGCCGAAGCTCGGGTACAAGGGTGTGGAGACCTGTGAGCTCTCGTTCGACGACTACCGGATCTCCCGGTCGGCGATCCTCGGCACCGAACCGGGCAAGGGATTCGGCCAGATGATGAAGGGACTGGAGACCGGACGTATCCAGGTCGCCTGCCGTGCATTGGGAGTGGCCACCGCGGCGCTCGAGGATTCTCTTGCCTACGCCCAGCAGCGCGAATCGTTCGGGCAACCCATCTGGAAGCACCAGTCCATCGGCAACTATCTGGCGGACATGGCCACCAAGCTCACTGCCGCACGGCAGTTGACGTGGCATGCGGCCGACCAGTACGACCGTGGCGAACGCTGCGACATGGAGGCAGGCATGGCCAAGCTCTTCGCGTCCGAGGTCGCCATGGAGATCGCGCTGAACGCGGTCCGCATCCACGGCGGCTACGGCTACTCGACCGAATTCGATGTCGAACGCTACTTCCGGGACGCTCCGCTGATGATTGTCGGCGAGGGCACCAACGAGATCCAGCGGAATGTCATCGCGGGGCAACTCGTCGCCCGGGGCGGGATCTGAGCGATGGTGAGGGTTCCGGGATGAGCGCACGAGACACGAGCGAGCCAGCCTATCGGGCACTGGCCGGGACACTTCGTGCGCGGATCGCGGAGGGCCGCTACCGCGGCGGAGTCCGACTGCCCACCGAATCGGAACTGTCCGACGAGTTCGGTCTGAGCCGGCAGACGGTGCGGCGTGCGTTCCAGGATCTGGTCGCCGAAGGTGCGGTGTACCGGGTGCCGGGCCGTGGCACGTTTGCCACCGAGGGCAACGGGCGGTACCTGCGGCAACTCGGATCCATCGAAGACCTGATGAATCTGTCGGCCGACACCACCATGGAGGTGGTGTCGGCACCCCGACGGCAGGTCGACCTCGACGCGGCCGGTCGCCTGCGGTTGGACACCGACCTGGTGTATCGCATGGTCTTCCGCCGGTTTCACGATGGTGTGCCCTTTGTCCTGACGACGGTGTGGTGGCCGGAGTCGGTGGCGCGACCGGTGATCGATCGACCGGAGGTGGCGGCCGGGGCCACCAGCGCGCACACCATGATCGGTCTGCTCGAACCCCACCTGGCCCGTCCGATCGTGGAGGCTGCACAGTCCATCACGGTCGCCGCCGCTGATGCGTCGGTGGCCGAGCAGGTGAATTGTCCGCAGGGCCATCCGATGCTGCGGGTAGACCGCCTCTACAGCGATGCCGAGGGGAACGCCGTCGAATTGGCCGTCAGTCACTTCCTGCCCGAGCACTACACGTATCGGGTCACCTTGCGACGGAGTAGCAGCTGACCGGTGGCGCGGTCAGTCGCCGGTCGGCTCCACCACGTAGTGGCCGGATCGCAGGAACCGGATCGCGCGCCGGGTTCCGGCGGGATCGAGGAGCGGGGCGAGCGCGGCGCGCAGGGCGATTCGCCACCGTGCCGCGACGACCGGATGCGTCCGCCGCATCGCCTCGATGTCGCGCGGGACCGGAATGACCACCGCCGAACCGGAACCGATGTCGGTGACCGCGCGAGGCTCGCCTTCGACGACGTCGATGCCGAGGCGCGCGCCTGCGCCGAGTAGGTCATCGGCGGTGTCGGCGGGCGCCGGTGGCGCGGGAGAGCCGAGCGACCAGGAGACGAGCAGCCGATCGCTCTCGTCGCCGCCAGCGAGTTCGTCGGCCAGTTCGCCGTAGAAATCTCGGTGGTAGGCAACCGGCACCGCGCCGAGCTTGGCGAGGTTGAAATAGGCGTTGCGCGCAACGAGAGGATCGAAGGTCCAGGTGATGGTCTGCAGGCCACGCGCCACCGCCCACTCACGCTGGTGCATCTTGAGTGCATGGCCGACGTTGTGGCCGCGGCCGATCCGGGACACCCCGGTGACGTGGCTGTGCAGCGTCCGACCGACCGGCGCCGCGAAGAAGCCCACGCTCCCGCCAGCCAACCGGTCGCCGACATACGCGCCTGCGACGTAGTTCCCCGCGTGGGACAGGGCGCGGAGCATGTCGACACTCACCGGCCGGTTGCCGGGGTCGGGGTGCCACACGTCGTCGAACACGTGGGTCAGTTGCTGGAGATCGGCGGGGGACGACAGCTCGTGGATCTCGACAGCGGTCGACGTGTGCGGCATGACCTCATCCTGTCATCGTCGCCGCGGATCACGGGCCGAGTCCGGCCAACCATCGGTGCCCTGCTCAGGAGGCCCGGGCAGCGCATTAGGATGACCTGTCATGGGTCGTGCGACGCCTGATCGGTCGCCGGATGTGCTGACGCGCGTCGCGGCGGGCGTCGTCGTCCCGGTGGTCGCGGTGGCCGCGCACGGTCTCGGGGCAGGCTCGGTGCCGGGCTCGGCCGGTGTGCTGCTCAGCGGGGGCATCGGCGCCCTCGTGGCGCTGGTACTCGGCAGTCAGCGGCGGCGGTCGGCGACCACGGCCACGCTGCGCACTGCGGCCCTTCTGACGCTTGCCCAGATCGCTTCGCATCTGTCGTTGATGGCCGTTCAGACACCGTCGTCGACGATGCACCACGACGCGCTCCTGCCGATGCTGGTCACACATATGATCGCCATCCCGCTGAGTGCGGGACTCATCGTGGCTGCGGCCGGCCTGCTGCGGGTACTCACCTCGACGGTGCGGCGTCTGTTCCCGCCACCGCGGGTCGTCGCGTCTCCACCCGTCGTTCCCGTGCGCTGGGTGGCGCCCTATCTCTACACCGGTGTCGTCGTCGGAGGGGTCGGGGTCCGCGGTCCGCCCGCACTGCCCTGACCCGATTCGCCAGCGCCGTCCGACTCCTGTCGCGACGCGGTGGCACCTGCGCGTGCCGGTACGCCTCTGATCGTGCCCGGCTGACGCGGGGCGATCATCACACGCGTTTTCCGCGTGTCTCCGAGACCTGGAAAGAACCAACAATCATGAGTAACAGACTGATTCGACGACTCGCCGTGCCTGCTGGAGCCCTCGCCGTCGCGGCGGCGGCCACCTTCGCCGGGGTGGGCGCGGCCTCTGCGCACGTCACCGCGAACGCGCCGACCCTGAGTCAGGGCGGCTACGGCGTGGTGAACCTGGTGGTGCCCAACGAATCCGACACTGCCGCGACCACAGCGCTGACGGTGACCCTGCCCAAGCTGAAGTCGGCCCGTCCCGAGGTGATGCCGGGGTGGAAGACCACGGTCGTCAAGGACCCCGCCACCGAGGAGGTCACCTCCATCACCTGGACCGCGCTGCCGGGTACACCGGGTGTACCGGTCGGCGAATTCGCCCAGTTCCGCATCTCGGGTGGGCCGTTCCCCGAGCAGGCGAGCGTGTCACTACCCGCCGTGCAGACCTATGCCGATGGCCAGAAGGTGGACTGGTCACAGCCCATGGGCGCGAACGGTGAGGAGCCGGAACACCCGGCGCCCACGCTCACGTTGCCGGCAGCGGAAGAAGGTGCCGACCATCACGGTGGCAGTGCAGGCCAGAGCGGTGTCGCGGAGACCTCGACGGCCTCGGATGCGGCCTCGTCGTCGGCTGACGGCACCGCACGGTGGTTGGGCGGTATCGGACTGGTGATCGGAGCACTCGGCGCAGTGTTCGGTATCGGCGCGCTGGTCAGATCCGGCCGACGCGGCACCGAGACATCTGGCGATGACGACACGCGACGTGGTGACGATGCGCGACGTGGTGACGATGCGTAGGCCTGCATCGGCAGCCCCGACAGTCCGTCGCCGCTCACCGTCGACCGTGCTCGCGGTGATCGTCGGTGTCCTGCTGGCCGGGCTGATCGGCACCTGGGCAGCACCGATCGCGTCGGCCCATTCACGCGTGGTGTCGACGGATCCGGCCGACGGTGCCTCGGTACAGACCGGCCCGCAGCAGGTCACCATCACCTTCAACGAACCGATCCAAGAGTCGTTCGCAGTGCTGACCGTGGTGGGTCCCGACAACCATTACTGGCAGGACGGCAAGCCGACGGTGAGTGGTCCGCGACTGAGCGTCGCATTGCGGGAGTTGGGTCCGGCCGGGACGTACACGCTCAACTACCGAGTGACGTCGGCCGACGGACACCCCGTCGAGGGAAAAAGGACCTTCGAGCTCGCGACCGCGGGCAACGGGACTCCCGGTCCGGCGGCCGACGCGACGTCCGGCGGCGGCGACGACGGTCCGCCGTTGTGGCCCTTCATCGTGGTCGCGGTCGTCGTGCTGGTCGGTGGTCTGGGCGTGGTGCTGTGGCTGACGCGCCGGCCCACTCGACGCTCGTCGTGACCGGGACGGACTGACGTGGGCATCGCGGGCAGGCGTACCCCGCAGTCGCGATCGTGGCTGCGCGATCTGGCGCTACCGGGTGCGCTGCTCGCGATGTTCACCGGCCTCGGTGTCTGTTGGATCCTCGCCGCGCCCGGCGGACCCGAGGCGCTTGCCGTCCCGTCCACGGCTGCGGTCGGCGCAGCCGTCCTGCTGGTCGGCCTGGGTTCACTGCCCGGGCTCGGACTCCGGCCGTCGGCACGGGTGATCGGCGTGGCCGGCGGCATCTGGTGTGTCGCGGCGCTTGTCTCCGCCTGGATGCGCACGGCCGACCAGGCGGGTGAGTCGTCCCTGTCGGTGAGTGTCGGCCAGTTCGCCGACACTCTCGGTGAGGGGGCGCCGGAGGTGGTCGAGCTGATCGCGGCGGTGCTGGTGGTCGCGATGGCATCCGTCCAGCTCACCGGCCGGATGCATCCGCCCGCCACGGCCTACGGGGTACTCGGGGCCATCGGGCTGCTGGCAGCCGCCATCACCGGACATCCGAGTCAGACGGCGGTCGGCCCTCTGCTGATCGGCGCCCACGCGCTGGCCGCGGCCTGGTGGTGCGGATCTCTCGCGGCAATGGTCGTCACCATCCGAGGCCGGGTCGGCTGGACCACGGCCCTGCCCGTCTTCTCACGACGGGCGGTGTGGGCGGTCGCGGTCATCGCCGCGACGGGTGTGATCACCGGTCTGATGGAGATCGGTGGTCTCGGCGAACTCGTCGGATCGGGCTACGGGCGCATCCTGCTGGCCAAGGTTCTCGGCACAGTCGCCCTCGTGGTGCTGGGTGCGCGACATCGTCGGGCGTGGGTGCCCGCGGTCATCCGGCACCGGTCGCCGGAGGCCACCTCGATCAGACTCGCCGTCGGGGAGCTGATGCTGATGGCCGTGGTGCTGGGACTCGCGGTCGGGTTGTCGACCACGGCGCCCTGACGGTCTGCTGACAGAGTCAGCGGGGCTGGTCCCAGACCGCCAGGAGTTCGGTGATGATGTCGACCGACATCCCGAGCGCCCCCAGGTGACTCTCGCCGTGCATCGTGAAGAGTTTCGCGTCGGGCAGCAGCGACACCATGTGTTCGCCGTGGCTGTACGGGATGATGTGGTCGCGGTCGCCGTGCCACCATCGCACCGGCACGGTCACGTCGGACACCTGGAAACCCCAGTCCCGCGAGAAGACCACGATGTCGGAGAACGGTGCCTCCATTCGCTGCGACCCGCCGTGGAGCAGGTCGTCGAGGAACATCGCCCGGAATTCGGGGCGCGACAGCAACTCCCGGTCTCCCTGCGGCGACAGGCGCCCGTAGATGGAGATCGCCGGGTCGGCGATCGGGCGCGCGACACTCAGCACCGAACTCACCACTTTGCCGACCGGCGCTCCGGCCACCCGTAGGACCGGCGCGGCAGCGCGGGCGAGACGCATCGCGCCGCCATCGATCGCGTCGGGTCCGACGGTCGGTGCGACGCCGCCCAGGATGCCCGCCGTCACCACCCGATCGGGGAACGCATGGGCCACCCCGAGGGCATATGGGCCGCCGCCGGAGAGGCCGATGACGGCGAACCGGTCGATACCCAGCAAATCGGCGACCTCGCCGAGGTCCGTGGCGAACTCGGCGACGGATCGATACGAGTGGGGCGTCGACGAGCCGACTCCCGGCCGGTCCAGTCCGATGATCCGAATGTCGTTCTCGGCCGCGAATGCGCGCGCCTCGGTCGGGATCTGGCGGCGTGCTCCCGGCGTTCCGTGCAACCAGAACACGGCGCGGCCGTTGGCCGAGCCGAACTCGGCAAACCCGATCCGCCGCTGACCTCCGCTGACCGCAACGGAGCCCTCGATCTTGGGACGGTCGATGTCCATCATTCATCCAGCATCCCACGTAAGTTGTGTCTTGGGTCACGTGACCCCGACAGATTTGAGGGGGGCCGTCTCGATCGGAAGGTGATACGCGATGACAGATCAGACTTTCACGGCTGCCGTGGTGACCGGCTTCGGAGATCCGCTGACCATCTCGGAAGTCGAGATGCCCGAGCCCGGTCACGGGCAGGCGCTCGTGAAGCTCGAGACGTCCGGCGTGTGCCACACGGACCTCCATGCGGCGCACGGGGATTGGCCCGTGAAGCCGACACCTCCGTTCGTCCCGGGCCACGAGGGCTACGGCACGGTCGTGGCGGTAGGACCGGGCGTGACCGACATCGCGGTCGGCGACAAGGTCGGCAACGCGTGGCTCTGGTCGGCATGTGGTCACTGTGAGTACTGCCGCACCGGCTGGGAGACGCTGTGTGAGAAACAGCAGAACGGCGGGTACTCCGTCAACGGCTCGTTCGGCACCTACATGCTCGTCGACGAGCGGTTCGCCGCCCGCATCCCCGATGGTGTGGACCCGGTCGAGGTGGCGCCGATCCTGTGCGCCGGCGTCACGGTCTACAAGGGCTTGAAGGTCTCCGAGACCAGGCCGGGTCAGTGGATGGTGATCTCCGGGATCGGCGGTCTCGGCCACGTCGCAGTCCAGTATGCGACGGCGATGGGTATGCGGGTCGCCGCCGTCGACATCGGCGACGACAAACTCGATCTGGCCCGTGAACTGGGCGCGGAGGTGACCGTGAACGCTGCCGAGGTGGATGTTGCCGACGCGATCGTCGAACAGACCGGCGGCGCGCACGGCGTGCTCGTGACCGCCGTCCACCCGCAGGCATTCGGGCAGGCGATCGGTATGGCGCGCCGCGGCGGCACCATCGTGTTCGTCGGGCTGCCACCGGGCGACTTCCCCGCTCCGATCTTCGACGTGGTGCTGAAGGGACTCACGATCCGGGGTTCGATCGTCGGTTCCCGCCAGGACATGACGGAAGCACTCGACTTCTACGTGCGAGGCCTCGTGAAGCCGACCGTCGCGACGACCCGCCTCGACGACATCAACGATGTGTTCCGTCGGATGGAGGAGGGCAAGATCGAAGGTCGGATCGTGATCGACTACCGCTGACCACAGGTATTTCTCATCGAGAACCGCGTACCGTCGTGAGGGTGAGTTCTGAGTTCGCCCGTGGTGTCGCCCGTGGATTCGGGCATGTCCTACGTCCGTATCCGATCCGCGACATCCCGGCAGGCGCGAGTGTCGATCTCCCCGGCCGTGGCCCGACCTACGTCACCGATTCCGGGCCCAAGGACGCACCCGCGGTGTTCCTGCTGCACTCGGTACTGACCACCGGTCTGCTCTGTTGGTACCCGGTCATCCCGGAGCTCAATCAGCGATACCGGGTCATCACGATGGATCAGCGATGGCACGGCCGCGGCATCCGGTCGGACGGCTTCGATCTGGTGGACTGCGCCGACGATGTGGTGGCACTGGCCGACACACTCGGCATCGACACGTTCATCGCAGCGGGCTTCTCGATGGGTGGCGGCATCGCCCAGCTCACGTGGCGGCAACACCGACAACGCGTGGCCGGGCTGGTGCTGTGCTCGACCGGGCCCTATTTCAGCACCCGCGACCCCGCGCATCGGGCCAACGCCCAACGGACCGGGCGACTGCTGACCGCGACGAGCCGGTTCATGCCGAAACCGTCGCGACGCCTCGACGACACCTCCGCGCACACCACGGTGTGGGCAATGCGTCAGTTCCTCTCCACCCCGCTGGCGCAGATGGGGCAATTCGGTGACGGACTCGGTGAATTCGACTCGCGCCCATGGCTCGGCGAGATCGATGTGCCCACCTCGGTGGTGGTCTCCGTTCGGGACCGGGTGGTGGAGCCGGAACGTCAGCAACTGCTCATCGACGGGATCCCGGGCGCGCGGCGATTCGAGGTCGACGGCGGACATGCATGTTGCGTCCTCGGTGCGCAGTTCTTCATCCCGCCGTTCACCGAAGCCGTCGACGCCGTCAGCGAGGTCTCGATCGGGGCGTGAGCGTCTCGCCGGTCGTCGGGCGCCGGCGTGGTGGCACGGCATCGCATATCGCGCACCCGTTCGATGCTTCGGGACGGGCCGTCGGATACGCGACACCGGTTGGTGCCATCAAGGTTTCACACTATTGACTTGTCAAGGTTCGACTGCGATCCCGGGTTGCGCCCGGGTGCGTGGGGAATGGTCCGGTCAGGCAGCGAGCGTGAGGTCACCGACGGTCATCGTGCGACGGTTGTAGGCGCGCAATGGTTCTCGTCTGGGATCCACCGTCGCAGGCGGGATGAGCCAGGGGTGCTTGTCAGCGCCGATCACCACATCCCACCCGTAGTGGTGGACGTCGGCATGGCATGACGGACAGAGCAAGCAGCCGTTGGCCAGAGAGGTCTCTCCGCCGTCGGCCCAATGCTGGATGTGATGCGCGTGCGCACGGGTCGCCGGCGCGCCGCATTTGATGCAGCATCGGTCTCGTACATAGAGCGCCTTGCGTACGTGCGCGGGGAAGAATCGTCTGTCGCGACTCATGTCCAGAGGTACCCGCTCGCCGTCGACGAAAACGGTGGTCACCGCGGCGTCGCAGGACAATGCCCGCAGGGTTGCCTCGGTGACGGACCCCATGAACTCCAATGACGCGCGTGTCGGGGCGTCGGCCGGGACGGTCAGCAGAACCTGGGTGCGCGGGGCGGATGCGACATCGCCGCCGCGGGCAGCGATGTCGAGCAGGGTCTCCAAGGCGTCGGCGCGGCGCCGTCCGGGGGTTCGGGAGTCGGGTGAGCCATCGGGTTCGGGTCTGGGTGCCGACAGTTCCTCGATCGCGGAACTGAGCTTCTCGCCGACCTCGACATCCAGGTCGGCGGTAAGGTGCAGCCTCCCGTCGGCGGTCACCTGATGGTCGAGGGTGTTGATCGAGCGGTCCTCGGCGGCCGGCAGTCCTCCGTCTACCTGCGCGGCGAGTTCGTTGCCGATGACCCGTGCGCGTGCCATGATCTCGGCCGGTGTGGCGCCGGAGAAGAACTGGCCGAGGAGATCGGTGACGTGGTGATGGCGTGTCTCGTCGTCGACCGGGTCCGGCGTCCGGGTGGCGATGTGGTTGATGCCCTTGACGATCGCATCGACGTGCTCACCCGAGATCGCGCCGTCGCCGGCGTGCGAGCTCATGGTCGGCAACGACGCCATCGACGCACTGACGCGCAACAATCGACTCGCGACGGCGGGGGCGAATCCCATGACGATCAACAACTCTCGTGTCGAACGGCCGTGATCTCTCGCAACGCCGAGTCGGTCGAGCGCACCGGCAAGGAGTGCCGCCCGATGATCGAGCAGACTGCGCAACGTGACGACGGAGGTCATGGCCTCGAACGCCTCACGTCCCGTGATGGCGTCATCGAGAGGACACTCCCTCAGTGAATCGGCGATACCGGTGAGATTCCCCGTAGTTCTCATGACTCCAATGTATTCGAATGAATGTTCGATTACAAGAGCAATTCGCAAGCAGTGCAAGCAAATTCAGCAACTTCAGTGGACCTCAGTGAACCTCAGTCGACATCAGTGAACAGAAGTCACAGGACAACAGCGGCACCTCTAGGGCACGCGGGTCACCCAACGATCAGCACGTGCAGTGTCCGTGGCCCGTGGACACCCTCCACGCGATCGAGTTCGATGTCGCTGGTGGCGCTCGGCCCGCTGATCCAGGTCTGTGGATGTGTGTGGGCCCCGGTCTCGACGAGTCGGGCGACCGCTTCGGGGACATCGCCGACCACCTGATCGGTGTCGACGATGCAGACATGTACGTCGGGCACCAACGACACCGCGCGTCGGCCCTGTCCCGGTCCGTGGTCGAGGACGATGGTGCCCGTGTTGGCCATCGCGACCGCAGCGGTCGTCACCACCGCGCCGACCCCATCGAGGTCGGCGGGCGAGAGTCCGTCGTCCTTGCGCCATTCCAGATCGGCCCCGAGGCGTCGACGGACGACGTCGTCGGCCACGATCGGTCCGCTCACCCCGGCGAGTGCGGCGACGACCGCGGCGTCCAGGTCGGCCGCCGACACCTGCTCGACCACGGCACGGTAGTCGGCCACCCGTTCGGCGAAGCGATCGATCAGGCCGAGGTCGCCGGTGCTGACCGCCTGCCCGTACGCCCAGTCGACCGGCGTCTCGCCCACGTGGGGATCGCTGACGTCGCCGAGCGCGGTCCGGATTCGTCCGAGGATCTCGTCGCGTGCACTCATCTGCCGCCCTCGCCGCCCTCGTCGTTTCGGTTGGCGCGCTCACGTTTCCACCAGTCGCGGAACGACTCTTTCGGTGGCACCGGGATGTCGCGAGAAGAACTCCAGCCGGCCAACGGTCCCGGAATCGACCCGATCGTGGTGCGCCGCCGGAAGAATCGGTTGCTCGAGGTCGCCGTCTTCTGTGCGGCCTCCAGTCTCTTGTGGGAACCGAACATCCAGGCCATCGCCTTCATCGCGGCGGACTCAGCCGTCGGGAGTCCGCCGCGATGCTCGTCGACGACGCGGGTCCGCAAGTGCACCAGCAGTTCCGGGATGTCGATGCGCACCGGACAGGCGTCGAAGCAAGCGCCACACAGGCTCGATGCATACGGCAGTGACTGATCGACAGCAGAGCCGGTACCGCGGAGTTGCGGGGTGAGGATGGCGCCGATCGGGCCGGGGTAGACAGAGCCGTAGGCGTGGCCACCGGCGCGCTCGTAGACCGGGCACACGTTGAGGCACGCCGAGCAGCGGATGCACCGCAACGCATCACGGCCCATCTCGTCGGCCAGCACGGTGGTGCGATGGTTGTCGAGCAGGACGATGTGCACATTCTGTGGACCGTCTCCGGGGGTGACACCGGTCCAGATCGACGTGTAGGGATTCTCCCGTTCGCCGGTGCTCGACCGCGGCAGCACCTGCAGGAACACCTCGAGGTCGGACCAGGTCGGTAGCACCTTCTCGATACCGACCACCGAGATCAGCGTTTCCGGGAGGGTGAGGCACATCCGGCCGTTGCCCTCGGACTCGACGACCACGAGACTGCCGGTGTCGGCGACCGCGAAGTTCGCGCCGCTGATCCCGACCTTGGCGCGTAAGAACTTCTCGCGCAGGTGGAGCCGTGCCGCCTCGGCGAGCCGTCGCGGGTCGTCGGTGAGGTCGTCGGGGGCCGGACGGCCGACCTCCTTCATGCGTCGCCGGAAGATCTCACGGACCTCGCTGCGGTTGCGGTGGATGGCGGGGACCAGGATATGGCTTGGCCAGTCATCGCCGAGTTGCACGATCAACTCGGCGAGGTCGGTCTCCCAGGCGTCGATGCCTGCCGCCTGCAACGCCTCGTTGAGCTCGATCTCCTGGGTGGCCATCGACTTGACCTTGACCACCTCGTCGGCGCCGGTCCGGCGGACCAGATCGACGACGATCCGGTTGGCCTCCTCGGCGTCTCGGGCCCAGTGCACCACCGCGCCGGCCGCGGTGGCCTTCTCCTCGAACTGCACCAGGTAGTGGTCGAGGTGACGGAGGGTGCGGTTCTTGATGGCCTCCGCTGCCAACCGAAGCTCCTCCCAGTTGTCGAGTTCACCGACGACGCTCGCACGTTTGGAGCGGATGATGCCGGTGGCATGGGCGAGGTTTCGACGTTGGGTGGTGTTGGCGAGTTCGGTGCGGGCCGCGACCGGGAACTTCGGCATGCCGACGAAGGTGGACGTCACACCGACGTGCGGGTGGCCGGTCTGATGGGCAGGTCGGGCGGTCGTCATGCCGGCTCCGTCTCGGTCGACGCCAGTACCTCCGCCAGATGCATCATGCGTATCCCGGAGCGTTCTCTCGACAGCATGCCGCCGATGTGCGCGAGACACGAATTGTCACCCGCCACCAGGACTTCGGCACCGGTCTCTTTGACGTGGGCGGTCTTGTCCGAGCCCATCGCCACCGAGACATCGGCGTTTTTCATCGCGAACGTGCCGCCGAAACCGCAGCATTGCTCGGCTGCCGGTAACTCGACCAGGTCGATCCCCTTGACGCTTCGTAGGAGTTGCAGCGGTTTGTCGCCGACTCTCAGCATGCGCAGCGAATGGCATGTCGGGTGATATGTCACGCGATGTGGGAAATACGCACCGACGTCGGTGACGCCGAGGACATCCACGAGGAACTCGCTCAACTCGACCACCTTGGGGACCAGGACGTCGACGGCCGAGCGCAACCCACGATCGCCTGCGCGGTCGGCGAGCCACGGATGCTGATGACGCACCGATCCCACACATGATCCCGATGGTGCGACCACGGCGTCGTAGCCGCCGAAGACGTCGACGAACTGGCGGACACCCGGGATGGCCTCATCGGCGTAGCCGGTGTTGGTGAACATCTGTCCGCAGCAGGTCTGCTCGACGGGGAACTCCACCTCGACCCCGAGGCGTTCGAGCAGCAGCACCGTGGCCTTCGGGGTGTCGGGCCACATCGTGTCGTTGAAACACGTGGCGAAGAGCGCAACCCTCATGTGTGAATCATCCGCCTCGACGCGGTCGGACGCAGTCGGATCGTCAGAGACGGAGTTCTGCTGTGCCCGCGGGCGTCAGGTCACATCCTGCGAACGATGTGGAGGCGATCGCGGTCGATCAGCGCTTCTTCGGGAGGACTGGCCGCGTGCACCCGAGACCGTGTACCGATGATCTCCAACTGCCCCGAAACTATGTATCGTTGATATACGTGGCGTCAGGTAGAGGTCGTTTGATCGAGGCAGCACGTTCGATGCTGACGGAGCAGCCGGGCCGAGTCCCGAGCACTCGTGAGTTGTATGAGGCGGCCGGTGTCGCTGCTCCGACGCTGTATCACCACTTCGGCGACAAGGACGGTCTCTTGCAGGCCGTGACCGATGAGGCGTTCGCTGAGTACCTGGAGCGCAAGCGCGCGGTTACCCGTAGCGGTGATCTTCTCGTCGACTTCGCGGCGGGTTGGGACATGCATGTGGGCTTCGGAGTGGAGAACCCGGCTCTTTATGCACTCATGTACGGCGGTGCTGATCATCAGTCCGCAGCTGCTCAGACGGCCGAAGCAGAACTGCGTCGCGGCCTCGAGCGGCTAGCCGATGCGGGGTTGCTCTGCATGGGGGTGGGCGAGGCCACCGCCATGACCACTGCGATGGCGATTGGCTGCGTCACGCGGTTGGTCCACGACGGTGGATCGGCAACCGGACCGCTTGCCAAGAGGATGCGTTCGGCGCTGATGTCCGAGCTCACCGGGCGCCCGCACGAACTCGGTTCCTCCGAACATGCCGGAGCGCTGCTGCTCGCTCGGCTCGGCTCGGCTCCAGAGCTGTTCACCTCGGCAGAGGAAGCGCTGTTGAGGCAATGGCTGCGCACCCTCATCGAACACGTCGCGCCCTCACAAGACGCACCGGAACAGGGAGCAAAGGAGTGACCATGTTTGCCAACGAGAGCTTCACACCCACCCACTTGCTGGGAGGAACGGACCGGGTCGTCCGTCTCGGATACGGCGCCATGCAACTGGCCGGCCGGGACGTCATCGGGTTTCCGGACGACGTGCTCGGCGCGATCGGCGTGTTACGCGGCGCGGTGGAGCAGGGAGTGCAGTTCTTCGACACTGCCAACGCCTACGGGCCCCGAACAGTCAACCAACTCATCGGGCGGGCGCTCAGCCCGGTTTCCCCCGACATCGTGATCGGGAACAAGGTCGGCGCCCGGCGCGGTGCTGAGGGGGAGTGGCTGACCGACGGTCGCCCGGAAATCGTGCGTGCCCAGGTCGAGGATGCCTTGCTCGATCTGCGGGCCGAGGCCAGCCCGCTCACCTACCTGCGTCTTTGGGGCGACAGTCAGGCGCCTGGGAACTCTCCTGAGGAGGCGGTGCCGCTCGAAGATGCGCTCGGCGCCCTCGTCGAGTTGCGAGACGAGGGGAAGGTGCGCCACATCGGTATCTCCGGCGCTTCGCCCGAGATGTTGGAACGCGCACAACGTCTCACGCCGATTGCGGCGGTACAAAACCGGTTCAACCTCATCGATCGCAGTGGCGTCGAGGTACTTGCGGCGTGCGAGCGTGACGGCATCGCCTTCGTCCCCTACTTCCCGCTCGCGACCGGCGCGCTCGGCGGCCTGCCGGCGCTCACGCGACCAGCCCAGCGTCTCGGTGTCTCGGCATCGGCGGTCGCCTTGGGCTGGTTGCTGCGCCGCTCGCCTGTGATCATCCCCATCCCGGGCACCAGGTCCTTGGACCACCTGGCGGACAACCTGCGCGCGATTGATGTCGCTGCTGCGCTGACCGATGAGGAGATCAACACCCTCACGTCCGTCGAGGACGAAGAGTCAGCGTCGCTGGACACGATGTCGACGCAGATGATCGAGGCGCTGACCCGCCGCCGATCGGCATAACCGCCGGGACTGAGTCGAATTGTCACCCGCCACCAGGACTTCGGCGCCGGTCTCTTCCGCCGAATCCGCAGCATTGCTCTGCTGCCGGTAACTCGACCAGGTCGATCCCCTTGACCGCCTTGACGCTTCGCAGGTGTTGCAGCGGTTTCTCGCCGACCTCGTGTCGTTGAGGCATGTGGCGAAGAGCAACCCTCATGGTGGGATCATCCACCTCGGAGCGGGCGCCCGCAGCCGATCGGCCGTCGGTGGCGAGTTCTGGCCGACTCCGGGCAGAGGTCACCAGTCGACTTCGTCGAGGGCGGTCAACGCTGGTCCGGCGGATTCGAGGCCGACCTGCATGGTGTCGTGGTCAGCGAGCGTGCCGAACCTCAACGCGGTCGCGGATGCGATCTGCGCGATCGGGGCCTGGAACACCGCAACCGTGCCGAGATCGGCAAATGCCTCGGTGCCGTCGCCGAGTGCGGCGTCGAGTCCGGCATTCTGGTCTGCGATGAAACCGGTCGCGCGCAGCCGGCCTGCGTGCACACGGATCACGATCTTCCAGAACGCCCGGGGAACGGCGACGTCTCGGTAGACGGGGTCGTCGGCGCCGAACACGGGTCCGGTGATGATGGTGATGCGCTTCTTCTCCGCACCCGCATTCGTGAGCGCGTAGTTCTCGATGCCCTGCCAGAGGTGTTGATTGAAGGCAGAGATCTGCGGACAGCAATTGGTGAAGTGAAAGGTGTCGTCGGCCGATAGCTTGGCGGTGGCCGGGCTGCCCCACGCCGGGTCGAGTCGACGCACCATGTGGCCGCGATCGAAGAAGCGTGGCCGCTGCGAGGCGAACACCTCCTGTCCGAGTTGTGCGTCGGTGTCGATGCGCGGGTCGGTGTACCAGATCTCCGCGGCCTCGACCTCGCCGGTGGTGCGGTTGATGCTGCGCAGCCGCCGTCCGTCGACGTTGACGATGGTGTACACCGGCATTCGGCGATCTGCGCGGATCACAAGGCTGAAATGGTGATACCGCAACACCACATTGGCCGCCGATCGGCGCAGGCCGTGGGGTAGCGCGCACTGCTTCACCAACGCCGTCGGGAGTGTGGGGAGCGCGACCGCCTGCGGGAGGAAGTCGGGCTCGTAGCCACGGCGCTTGTCGTAATCGGTTTCGGGCGCATCGTTGCGTTCGAGGACCATCGCGCCCGCCGTCGGCGGCGAACCGTCGGACAGCACATCGATCGGCGGCACGCCCTCGGGCGTCGAAGTCGGTGACGCGTCGGGGGTCGCCGACGTCGCGGCGGCCTCGGCCGCGATCGTGCGGCCGTTGACGATCCGTAGTTCGGGAAGGATGAGCTCGGCGGATACCCCGGTGGCTGTCGCGATCGTCGGCGTCGGTGTCGGTGCGGTGGCCGTCGTGCGGGCAGATCCCATCGGTGGGTTGAGCGCCTCGGCGAGGAGGTCTCGGAAGCGCAGGGGCAGGTCATCGTGACGGAGACGGAGTGCCGCGACGACCGCGCTGGCCCGGATGCCCTCGTTGCAGTCGTCGGGGGCCGGCGCGCCGGTGTCCAGGGTGTGATCGTTGCGTGGGCCACCGGCGTGATGCAGTGCGACGAGACAGAATTCGTCGTTGTACACAGGACTCCCGCTCGATCCGTGCAGCGTGTCGGCGGAGTAGAAGAGGGTCGTCGACGACGCGCCGCGTCCGACCACCCGGTTCTCACGCAGCGCGATCTGCTTGAAGTCGCCATCGGGATGCTCGATGACCGAGACGAAGTCGCCTTCGGCATGTTTGTCCGCCGCCGACGACAGCGGGGTGAACCCGAACTGCTCGAGTGCCTTGTCGCCGGCCAACCTGGGACCGACCGCGATGAGGCTGACGTCCAGATCGTCGACGGGGCTGGTCCAGAAGAAGGTTGTCGGGTCCAACCGGAACTCGGTGACGATCGCGGGGATGTCGTCGATGCACAACTGATAGTCGAACTGCAGGCTCGATGCTGCCGCGTCGGTGGCATCGGGGATGACGTGATGGTTGGTCATGAACAGCCGCGGCGACACCATGACTCCGGTGCCGAGGGGTCGGCGGTGACGGTCGAGGAGCCGGGCCACGGTGGCGGACGCTCGGCGGGCCAGGTCGAGATAGGCGATCGGGACGTAGTCGGCGGGGCCCACGAGTTTTTCCAGAGCTCCGTCGGCGGTCGGTGCGACGAGTGCGGCGACGCGTTGTCTGCTCGACGGGGAGAGGTCGTTGAGCAGCTCGGCGTCACCGCCGGCGAGTTTGGCGATCTGTGGGCCGGTGAGATCACCGCCGGTGACCGCGGAGAGCCTGCGCACGAGTCGGGCATGATCGGGTTCGGAGAAGATCGTGGTCATCGAGCCCTCCAGGGCATCGTTTCCGGTGTCTGATCCAAGTGTGGTCCGACTCCGCGATGCGGCCGCGAGTAGACGACTACCTGTCTTTGCAGGTTGTGCGGCGGGTTACTCGGGACTTCGAATCATGTGCTGCCGGTTTCGCGACCACATACGACGTCAGTCAGAAGCGTCGCGTGACCGATCGGTGGCCACGACGGCCTCCGGAGACGACGAAAGCGACTCGCTCGGAAGCGAATCGCCTGGTCAAGATGGTGCCCCCAGCAGGGCTCGAACCTGCGACCTGCGGATTAAAAGTCCGTAGCTCTACCAACTGAGCTATAGGGGCGTGCCCCGCGGAGCAGGGCGACGACGAGTTTACAGGCCCGGTCGACGCGGGGGATGCGGCCCCGTCGAGCAGCCGTTCGGCGGCGGTGGTGCAGGCGCTACCTCAGGTTTTGTGGCAGCGGCAGTGTCTTCGTGTGGATGCGGACATGGCGTCACCGCAATGGTGACCACACCGATGGACATTCGGCCTGTTGTTCGCACCCGAGCCCGTTGTCGGCCTCGCCGACCGCCTCACCGTGACCGTGGTCGGATCTGGGCCAGAACCCTTTTCGCTACCGCGGGTCCTCGGCGTGGCGAACATCGTCGCCACGCCGGATCTTCCACCGCAGGAGGGAAACCGCCGGGTACAGGCCGTCCCGACTTACTTTGCGAAGTGATGACAACGAACGCAGATTCGCCCTCTGACCATAGGATTTGTACTTTGTTCAGCGCGTGTCCTAAGCTAAGTCGGCTCCCAACGGAGAACCGGCCCCCTTCGTCTAGCGGCCTAGGACGCCGCCCTTTCAAGGCGGTAGCGCGGGTTCGAATCCCGTAGGGGGTACGCTTGCCCGGCCCCGAGGTGACGAGGGGACGGAAGAGCAACACAACAGAACATGGCCCTGTGGCGCAGTTGGTTAGCGCGCCGCCCTGTCACGGCGGAGGTCGCGGGTTCGAGTCCCGTCAGGGTCGCAAATTCGTTTTTGCGATTGGCATTCGGTTCGGGTGCCGCCCGGCCAGGTAGCTCAGTTGGTACGAGCGTCCGCCTGAAAAGCGGAAGGTCGCCGGTTCGATCCCGGCCCTGGCCACCATCCATACCGGAGCAAGCGGTCCTCGTCTGAGGGCCGCTTTTCTGTCTGCGGACCCACAACTGGATGTTCAGCCCGAGTACCCCAATCGCTTCGACACGGTCATCGCGCCGTCGATCAATGCGAGGGCCATCTCGTCCTGTCGGGCATCGGACATGTCCGCCGACAACCCGCCCATACTCAACGCCGCGACGACATGTCCTTTCCGGTCCCGGACGCAGGCGCCGAGCGCGGCCACCCCGGGCGTCACGTCCCCGATGCTGATGGAGTACCCCCGCTCGCGGATCTCGACGAGGCGAGCGCGCAGTTCCTCCTCGGTGATCTCTTCCCCAGTGGGGGTCAGCATGGGGCCGGCGTCGAGGACCTGGGGGAGCGCGGTCTCCTCCAACTCGGCGAGTAGTGCGATCGGCGCACCACCGAGGTAGAGGGGCAATGACCGCCCGACGGTCAGCACCATCACTCGGATCGGCTGACTGCTCTCGATGAGGTCCAGGCACACGGCGCGTGCACCATCCGGGACGAGGAGGTAGACGTGCTCATCGAACCGGGCCGCCAGCTCGGACATCACATGGCTGGCCTCGGTGCGCAGGTCGAAACTGCCGAGGACCGCGGAGGCGAGCTCGAAGACCCGAAGCGTGAGGCGATAGTCGTTGGATCGTGTCCGCTCCACCCACCCGGCTACTTCGAGGGTGGCGAGGATTCGGTACATCGTGGTCCTGCTGTACCCGCACTTCTTCATCAGCTCGGCGAGGGACAGCTCTGAGCTGTCGCCCTTGAAGGCCTCCAGGACAGTCGTCGCCTTGATGATCGAGGCGATGTGGTTCTTCGGATCGAGCTCGGGTGTTCGGGGCGGGTTCACTGTCATCGTTCCCTCTCCTTCGCCAGCTGTTGTGTGCGCCTGGCCATTTCAGGACTTCGTTGTCGTTATCAACGGTGATGGCCCGTTCGCGCGAGACTGCGGCGGCAGGCACAAATCACCACATGTTGTGATGGTTGACACACGAACAGCTTCGTGCAATTGTTCCGTATGGCGAACACGCTATCCGGATTCCGGACACCGAGTCAAGCCCCAGGGGTGATGGACATCGATACGGCACCAGGAGCCGCCGCGACACTGGTTCTGCCCATCTCGGGTTCGGGACAGCTCGTCGGACGTACGGCCGCTGGGACCGAGATCACCGTCGAGACCGCCGGATGGTCCGTCCTGGACTCCTTTGTCGAGAGATTCGCACCCGGCATCGCCGCTGACCTCGATCACCGGTTCGCCGACCTCGTCGCGGAATGGGAGTCCACACCGGCGACCGTCGTCTACTCGGTCGCCGACGGCCATGACGTGCTCGTCGGACTGTCATACCAGACTGCTCCTGCGGAGATCCTGCGTGCTGTGTGGTCGGGTCTGTGTGTCGCGATCGCCCGCGACCTGCGCGACAACGAGATTGACGGACCGGTCGAGATCCACTCCGACCATCCCGGCGCCGACGTGCTCGCCGATCGCCTCGCCGGCCTCGGCGTGGTCGTCGATCCCAGGGGACGGAGCGCGGACCTCACCGAGGTGGCCCGACGCGAGCAGCTCGACTTCCTTGTGCGCACTGTGGCCACCACCGCGCAGGGGGCAGTCTGATGACCCGCCGTTCGGTCGTCGTCGGCATCGACAAGGGAACAAGCTCGTTGAAGACGATCGCCGTGGACCTGGCCACCGGCGCACTGGTCGCCGAGCGCGGCGCGAAGACCCCGTGCTCGTACCCGAGTCCCGGACGGCACGAGGAGAACCCCGAGGACACCTGGCGCAGTGTCGCGTCCACGATCCGCTGTGTGGTCGGAGATCTGGGTCCTGACACCGTGATCGAAGGGGTCGGGGTGACCGCCCACATGGGTGGCCTGTGGACCCTCGGAGGCGACGGGCGGCCGGTGGGCAACGCCATCTGTTGGCCCGATGCTCGGGCCACAGGGATTCTCGACGAGGTCGGTGACCGAGGTGAGCTCGACGCGCTCTTCGACATCAGCGGCAACGCCCTGATACCTGGCACACCGTATCCGTTGCTTGCGTGGGTCAAGCGGCACGAACCCGCCCGCTACGCCGACATTGCGCATTTTTTCATGGCCAAGGACTACATCAACTACCGGCTGACCGGAATCGTCGCAACCGAGGAGTCCGATCTCTCGTTCGCGCCGTGCGACTTCCGCGGACGACGGAAGGCCGAGGCCTTCTTCACTGCCTTCGGTATCGAGGAGATGTCGGCCCGACTCCCGGATGTCGGGGTCAGCGAAGCCCTCTTGGGTACCGTGACCGATGTCGCGGCGGCGGAGACCGGTCTGCCGGTCGGGACACCGGTCTGCGCGGGGACGGGCGATGCGACCGCGAACATGATCGGGATCGGCGCCGCACACGACGGTCAGGCAGTCACCACGATCGGGACCAGTCTGATGAACGGGACCTCCACCGACCATCCGCTTCTCGAACCCAGAGGCGTCGGTTTCGCGTTCCTCATGCCGGAGAACCGCTGGCAACGGCAGATCACCAACTCCGGTGGCGGCACCATGTGCCTCGATTGGGTGATCAACACCTTCTGCCCGGTCGAGGTCGAACGGATCGCAGCGGGGGAGACGACCCTCGGGCACGTTGTCCGCGAGTTCGCGCAGGACACGGAGCCGGGCGCTCGAGGCCTTGTCTTCCATCCGTATCTCAACACCGCAGGCGCGACCGCGCCGTTCCTCGACGTGAACGCCCGCGGTAGTTTCGTCGGCTTACGCAGGGACACGACACCGGCGGAGATGGTCCGCGCCGTCATGGAGGGCACCGCGCTGTCGGTGCGTGACTGCTATGCAGCGATGCCGGTGAGGATTGACGAGATCCGCCTCACCGGTGGCGGGGCACGCAGCGTCGAGTGGAGCCAGATCATCGCCGACGTCCTGCAGAAGACGATCGTCGCGCCGGACGTCCCGGAGTCGGGTGCCCTCGGCGCCGCGATGCTGGCCGCGATCGCCACCGGGCAGTACACCGACCTGGATGCCGCGGCCGCTCAGATGGTGCGCGAAGGTCGTGTCCACGAACCGGATACGACGACCGCTGAGGTTTATGACGCGGCGTTCTCGACGTACCGCGCGGTACTGACGCCCCTGCGCGACGTGTGGGCGGCCGTCGCCGACGGCACCGACCATCGCACCCCGGCCTGAGCGCCGATCCCTCCTCGATCCAACCGAACCTCGACCAACAGCGAACGGAGACTCCTGTGACCGCCATCAGAACCGTGCTCGGCGACATCGCGCCCGACGATCTCGGCGTGACGCTCTGCCACGAGCACCTGTTCACCAATCCGCCCCGGTGGGCGCGGGAGCGGGACCACGACATGGTCCTCGACAAGGTGGATGCCGCCATCGGCGAGGTCGCTGACTTCAACAGTCTGGGCGGGGGTGCATTGATCGAGATGACCACCGAGGACTACGGACGTAATGCCGCCGGTCTCCTTGCCGTCGCCGAGGCCTCACGTGTCCACGTCGTCAGTGCGAGTGGCTATCAGAAGGGCATCTACTATCCCGACACGGTCGCCACCGAATCGGTCGACGAGATCTCGCGGCGCTTCGTCACCGACGTGACCGTCGGGATCGACGGGACGTCGGCGCGAGCAGGCGTGATCAAGTTCGGCACCTGCCGCACCGATGAGATCCGTGAGGACGAGCGCAAGGTCCAGGAAGCGGTCGCCCGTGCACATCTCTCGACCGGTGCACCGATCTCGACACATTGCCAGGCCGGGACGCTCGGCACTCTGCAGGCCAACGGATTCGCCGATCTGGGCGTCGACCCGGCGCGCGTCCTGATCGGACACCTCGATCGGAATCTCGACTACGGCTATCTCCGCGAGGTCGCGCAGACGGGCGTATGGCTCGGTTTCGACCACTGGACCAAGCCGAAGTACCCGTCGGACGAACTGCGGGTTTCCTGCATCGAGCAGTTGTTCGCCGAGGGGTACACCCAGGTGATGGTGTCGGGCGACCTCGGCAGACCGTCCTACCAACCGCACCACGGGGGCTCTCCCGGATTCGCGGGGCTGCTCAAGCAGATCCGCGAACGCCTTCCCGCGGAAATCGCCGAGACCGTGTTCCTGACCAATCCCCGCGAGTTCTTCGCCTTCACCCCGACGGAGACGGCCGCATGAGCACCCCGACAACCGCTTCGACCGTCGACACGCGTTCGCGACTACCGACCAGGGGAGTGCTCTTCGATCTCGACGGCACACTGATCGACTCGCGGTACGCGATCATCGAGGCCTATCGTGCGACCTTCGAGAACGAACTCGGACGTCCGTTGCCCACCGAACTCGAGGACCCGAGCGCGATCATGGCCCCGCGCCCACCGGAGATCTTCGCGCGGTACTCCGACCAGGAACCGCTCGAACTGGAGAACGCGTACGGCCGCCACTACGAGACCGATGCATTCCGCCGTGTGGAACCGTATCCGGGATTGCGCGACACATTGTCCGTACTCGTGGGTCGCGGCATCACGGTCGGCATCGTCACCAACAAGCGGATGAGCCGTGTACGAAGGGATTTCGACCATCTCGGACTAGACGCGACAATCTTCGCGACCATCGTCACCGCCGATGACACCGCAGAACGGAAGCCTCATCCGGCACCCGTACTTCTCGGTCTGCAACGCGGTGGTCTCGACCCGGCACACGCCTGGTACGTCGGTGACGGGCCCCAGGACATCCGTTCCGGCGCCGCCGCAGGCACCGGGACCGTCGGGGCCGCGTACGGCTACTACGGCCCCGAACGGCTCGCCGACCACCGGCCCGACCATCTCTTGCACTCCCTGCGCGATCTGCTCGATCTCGTCTGACACCGTCGCGCAGCGCTTCTCTCGATCCTGCCCACTGTGGGGTGTGGGCACTCACCGAACGGAATCACCATGACCCAAGTACTCCCTGCCCGAAATCGGGCGCTGACCTCGGTATCGGAGGTCGACCATCTGGTCGACTCTGAGGACATCAAGACCCGCAGACACAAGGTCATGCTTGTGCTCGGCCTCGCCGGGATCGCCTTCGAGGCCTATTTTCTGGCGGTCCTGAGTTCGGGCACCGCCCCCATGAGCGAGCAGCTGAACCTCGACTCGAACGGTGTCGGTCTGGTCAGCTCCTACGGCTATGTCGCCACGTTGGTCGCGGCGGCGACGTGTGGGCTGCTGGCGGACCGTTTCGGCCGCGTCAAGATCATGGTGGTGGCCAAGCTCATCGCGGTCGTCGCCGCGTTGCTGATGGCCGGTGCACCCAGTTTCGCGATGCTGGTGCTGGCCCGGTGCATCGCGGGTGCGGCCTACGGCGTCGACCTCGGTGTGGCGATGGCCTACCTGTCGGAGAACCTGCCCAAGCGGCGTCAGTACCTGCTGAACTTCTGGCAGGCCCAGTGGTACATCTCCACAGTGGTGGCGCTGGTCATCGTGCTCGGTCTCTATCACCTCGACGTCGGTCTGAGCATCTGGCGCTGGGGCCTCGTGACCGCCGCGATCTTCGCCTTCGTAGTGGCGATCGCGCAATGGACCCTGATGCCCGACAGCCCGCGCTGGCTGGCCAAGAAGGGCCGGCTGTCGGAGCTGACGACGTCCCTGCAGCAGATGTACCGGATCTCCGCTACATATCCGACCGGACATCTGGAGGCCGCGGTCGAGGAACCGAAGAAGGAACGGCGCTGGACGGAGCTCTTCAGCGTGCGTTTCCGGGCACGGACGATCCTCGCCAACGTCGTGACGATGATGCAGGCCTTGCAGTACTACGCCGTGGCGTACTACCTACCGGTCATCGCGCTCAGCCTGTTCGGAGACAATTTCGGTGAGGCCACCTTCGGGTCCATCGTCTTCAACGTCTTCGGCATCGTCGGTGGTGTCGCATCGATCTGGGTCGCATCGAAACTCGGTGCCAATGGTGCTGCCAAGTACGGCTTCCTGGCCGTGGCCGCGATGATCCTGATCCTCGGCGTCTTCTTCGACTCGCTGCCCGTCCTTCTCGCGTTCCTGGTTCCGGCGATGTTCATCTTCTTCCACTCGGCCGGACCGGGCGTCTCCGGACTGACGATGGCCGCCATGGCGTATCCGTCGGATTTGCGTGGCCGTGGCGGACAGCTGGCCACCATCTCGCAGAGCATCGGCGGCATCGTCGGCCTGTACGCATTCCCCCGGATGTCCGACGCACTCGGACTGAGCACCACCATCACGATCTTCGTGGCGGTCCCACTAGTCGGCGCGGCGATCTGCATGCTGATCCGTTGGGAGCCGTTCGACACCAGTCATGACCTCAACGAGATCGCAGAAGCCGAGGGCGACATGGTTGTTCGGGAGGTGTTCGGGAAATGAACGGCACCAACTCACCGCGCGTCGCGTTGATCACCGGCGGAGGTCAGGGCCTGGGGCTCGCGATGGCCCGCCGCCTGCACGCCGACGGACTCGAGATCGTGATCGCCGACATCGACGCTGCCCGTACCGATCAGGCCGCCGCCGAGGTCTCGGGCACCGCCGTGCTCCTCGACGTCACCGACGACAGGTCGGTGCGCCGGGGGATCGATGCGGTCGCCGACCGGTTCGGACGCCTCGACGTCCTGATAAACAACGCAGGCGTCATCTCCCGGTCCAACGCAGAGAAGATCGACTCGGATCGGTGGCTCCGGGAACTCGATGTCCACCTGGGTGGGACCATGCGATGCAGCCGACAGGCCTTTCCGCTGCTGCGGGAGGCGCCGGCCGCGGCCGTCGTGAACGTGGCGTCAGTCGGTTCGACGTTCGGACTGCCACACCGACTGGCCTATACCGCAGCGAAGTCGGGCGTCACTGGGATGACCCGGACCCTCGCCGCCGAATGGGGTCCGTACGGGATTCGGGTCAACGCCGTGGCACCCGGGTACATCGACACCGGGATGATGCGGTCCGGCCTGGAGTCGGGAACCCTCGACGAGGATCGGCTCCTCGATCGCACTCCACTTCGTCGCCTCGGGCGGCCGGAGGAGATCGCCTCGGCCACCTCGTTTCTCGTCTCCGCAGATGCCTCCTTCGTCACCGGCACCGTCCTGCGGGTCGACGGCGGTATCACCATCGACGGCACATTCCACTCGGCATCGGCCGAACAGACCAGAGAGGCACATTGAGACATGCTGGTGGACAACACAGTCGACGCACCGTCGGCAATCACGTTGCGCGACACCGCATATCGCCTGCGATCAGCGATGATGCGGATGGCCGCAGACAAGGGTGAGGGCTACATCGCGCAGGGACTCGGCATCGCCGACCTCCTGGCAGTGATCTACTCGCGGCAACTGCGATTCGATCCCGCCGACCCCGACTGGGCAGGCCGCGACCGGTTCTTGATGTCGACCGGGCACTACTCCATCGCCCTCTACGCGGTGCTCGCCGATCTCGGTGTGCTCACCGAGGAACAGATCGACGAGTACGGACTCAACGGGAGTGAGCTCCCGATGAGCACCTTCGACGAGACACCCGGCGTCGAGATCACCGGCGGTTCACTGGGGCACGGCCTCGGACAGGCGGTCGGGATGGCGCTCGGGCTCCGGCTCGACGGCGGTGACCAGCGGGTCATCGTCGAGCTCTCCGATGGCGAGCTGCAGGAGGGCGCCACCTGGGAGTCTGCCATGTCGGCCGCGAGCTTCGGCCTCGGCGGCCTGACCGCGGTTGTCGATTGCAACGGCATCCAGGCGGACGGTCCCATCGTGCTGGACATGGAACCGATCGCCGACAAGTGGCGGGCGTTCGGGTGGGCCGTCGAGGAGGTCGACGGCAACGACATCGACGCGATCACCCGTGCATTCGACACCCTGGCCACTGCACCTGCGGACACCCCGCGTGTCCTGATCGCGCGCACCACACCGGGGACCGGGGTGCCGACCCTGGTCGCGAGGGAACGAGCACATTTCGTCCGGGTCGCCGACACCGAGTGGGCCGGACTCATCGCCGAATTGGAGGAGAACCGTGGCTGAGGTCAGGAACCGTGCCGGTGGCATGGGTGAGATCGCTGAGATCGAGGGACCGTACGAACGAGCACCCTTCGGAAACGAGCTCGCCGAACTGGGCGCGCGGGACGAGCGGATCGTAGGGCTAAGCGCCGACATGTCGAAGTACTCCGACATCATCCCGTTCCGGGAACGGTTCCCGGAACGGTACTTCAACGCAGGGATGGCCGAGCAGAACGCGGTGATGATGGCGGCCGGTTTGGCCAAGGTGGGCAAGATCGCCTTCTGCGCGACATACGCCGCCTTCCTCACTCGGCGCGCGCTCGATTTCATCGCGGTGTCGTGTGCGCACAGCAAGGCGGACGTGAAGATCGTCGCCGGTTCTCCCGGCCTCGTGAATCCCTATGGTGCGACCCATCAATCGCTCGAGGATCTGGTGGTGATGCGGTCGATCCCCGATCTCACCGTCATCGACCCATGCGATGCGGTCGAGCTGCGCCACGTGATCCGTGCAGCCGCCGAGACCCCCGGGACCTTCTACATCCGCAATCTGCGCGGCAACGTGCCGGTGGTGTTCGACGAGGGCGATTTACGGTTCGAGATCGGGCGTGCGCGGCTGCTCCGGCCAGGTCGTGACGTCGCGGTGATCGGCACGGGCTTCATGTCCGCACGTGCGCTGAAGGCCGCGGCGACCGCCGAGCAGCAGGGTATCGCTGCCTCGGTCCTGCATGTGCCGACTATCAAGCCGTTGGACACCGAAGCCATCGCCGCGGTCGCCGCCGATGCCGGCCGGGTGATCGTGGTGGAGAACGGCCTCCGCTCGGGCGGCCTCGGTACCGCAGTGGTCGAGACGCTGGCTGATCGCGGCATCTCTGTCCCGGTGACACGCATCGGCCTCGGCGATCGATTCCACCCGTGCGGATCCCAGTCCTACAACGAGACGCTGTTCGGGCTGGACGAGGACGCGATCACCCGCGCGGTGATCACCGGCGACTGGCCCTACACATGAGTGCGGCTCTCGACGGCGTCGGCGTCGAACGCGCGGCCCGTCGGTTCGCTGCACCTCAGCAGTACGTGCAGGGGCCCGGGGTGTTCGACGAGCTCGGCCCGATTGTCGCCGAACACGGCGCGCGCCCGGTCGTGGTGATCGACGCCGACATCGTGGAGCTTCTCGGTGAACGTCTGACCGCGTCGATGGCGTTGGCCGGTCTCACGCATCAGGTCGTGCCCTATCGGGGGCCGGTGACCCGTGCCCATATCGCGACCACCGTCGATCGAGTCGCGACCGGTTTCGGCGATGTCGTCGTCGGTGTGGGTGGAGGCAAGGCGCTCGATGTCGCGAAGGGCGTCGCGCACCGGCTCGGGCGCCCGATGATCTCGGTCCCGACGACGGCGTCCAATGATGGCCCGACGGCGAGCATCTACGCGCTCTACGATGACGAGGGTCGTTTGTCGGAGCTCGGCAGACTGCCGAGCAACCCGGCCGCAGTCGTCGTCGACACCAAGGTTATCGCGACCGCCCCGATCCGGTTCCTGGTGTCGGGAATCGGGGACGCGTTGTCCAAGAAGTTCGAGGCACGCTCGTGCGCGCGGGGTCGCGGTGTCACCACGCAGGGGACCCGGCCGCTCATCATCGGTGAGGTGATCGCGGACGGTTGCTCGCGAGTGCTGTTGCGTGACGGTGTGGCCGCGGTCCGCGATGTCATCGATGGGCGGGTCACGGCCGAGGTCGAAGCCGTCGTCGAAGCGGTGATCCTGTTGTCGGGGATCGGATACGAGAACGGCGGCCTCTCGATCGCGCACTGCATGACACGCGGGCTTCAGGTGGGGCGCGGATCGTCGAAGCACCTCCACGGGTTCCACGTCGCCTATGGGCTTCTCGTGCAACTCGCGCTCGAGGACGACCCCGAGGTCGACCGGCGCGAGATCCGCGACTTCCTGACCGCGGTCGGCCTGCCGACGTCGCTTGCCGATCTCGACATGCCTTCTCCGACGAGCCAGGAGATCGCGGCCCTCGGCGCCGCGGCCGCCGCGGCCCCGCACGCGGCGAACACGTGGGTCGACGCGTCCGCCACACGCATCACTGCGGCCATCGACGCCGTGGAACGGCAGGTGGCGTCGGATGGTGACTGAGGATCGACCCGTGCCCCCGGTACCTGCCGACTTCACCTTCGCGGCACTGAGCCCGGCGACATTCCTGGATCGCGCGGCGTACGCCTTCGCGGACCGGATCGCCATCATCGATGGTAACCGGAGGTTCACCTACTCCGACTTCCACCGACGCGTCGCCCGCCTCACGTCCGTCTTGGAGGGCCTGGGGATCGGCCCGGGAGACCGCGTTGCGGCCCTGTGCACCAACAGTCACGTGATGCTCGAATTGCACAATGCCGTTCCGGCGCACGGATCGGTGTTGGTCCCGTTGAACATCCGACTGTCAGAGGTCGAACTTGTCTACATCATCGAGCACAGTGGCGCCACACTGCTGGTGGCGACCGCCGAGTTCGCCGAGCGGGCACACGTAGTCGGTGCCGCGACGGGCGTGCGCGTGGTGGTCGCCGCGAGTGAGCCATCCGACGAATACGAACAGCTCCTGCGCGGGGCGTCGGAACCGGTCTACCGCGAGCCGGACGAGCGGGGACTACTCGCAGTCAACTACACGTCGGGGACCACCGGCAGACCCAAGGGCGTGATGTACCACCACCGCGGCGCCTACCTGCAGGCGCTGGCGATGGCCTACCACGCGGGACTCGGGACCGGTTCGCGATATCTGTGGACGCTGCCGATGTTCCATTGTGACGGTTGGTGTTTCACGTGGGCGGTCACCGCGGCAGGTGGCACGCATGTCTGCCTGCGTAGCATCGACACCGCGCAGGTCTGGCGTCACTTCTTTGCGGACGGGATCACACACTTCAGCGCTGCTCCTACAGTCCTGACGATGATCGCCGAGGACCCGGCGGCTGCCGCGCTCGACCACTCCGTGCATGCCGGGACCGGCGGCGCGCCACCGTCTCCCGCCCTGCTCGAGCGGATGGCCGGCCTCGGGATCGAGATCACCCACCTGTACGGGATGACCGAGACCTTCGGTCCCATCGTCGTGAACCAGTGGCAGCCGGACTGGGATGTCGGGTCGGCCGCCGACCGGGCGGTGCGCACGGCGCGGCAGGGCATCGGCAACATCGCCGCCGGACACGTCCGGGTGGTGGCGCCCGAGGGCGTCGACGTCCCCGCCGACGGCGAGACGCAGGGCGAGTTGGTGGTCCGCGGCAACAACGTGATGCTCGGCTATTACCGCGATGCGGACGCGACCACGGCGGCCACGATCGACGGCTGGCTGCGTACTGGCGACCTCGCGGTGATGCATCCCGACGGCTACGTCGAGATCCGCGACCGCAGTAAGGATGTCATCATCTCCGGCGGCGAGAACATCGCGTCGGTCGAGGTCGAACGGGTCCTCGACGGACATCCGGGCGTCGTCGAGTCGGCGGTGGTCGGACGCGCCGACGAGCGATGGGGCGAGATCCCGGTCGCCTACGTGACGGTGCGCGGTGGTGCCCAGGTGGAGGCCGACGATCTGATCGCGTTCGCTCGCGAGAGACTCGCCCGGTTCAAGGTGCCCAGGGAGATCGTGTTCGCCGACCTCCCGAAGACCTCGACAGGCAAGATCAAGAAGCACGCTTTGCGCAGAGGTGAATGACATCGACATCCCCCTCTCCGCTCAGGCCCAGGGCGGAGAATGCCTCGCGGCAGGCCGCCGTACTCGTCGTTCTGAGCCCGAAGCTCTGCTGATGGTTGAAATGCCATTGGCCTCTCAACCACGTGTTGACGTCACATGAAGCAATGGCGCGCAGCATCTCCCACCGCTCACGATCCTGCCGCCGCTCAGCGGCCCGCGAGGATCAGATCCGCCGCCTTCTCGCCGATGAGCACCGACGGGGCATGGGTGTGTCCTCGGACGATGGTTGGCATCACCGAGGCGTCGGCGACTCGCAGGCCGGTGACACCCCGAACGGCGAGGGTGGGCGTGACGACACTGTCGGTGTCGGTGCCCATGCGGCAGGTGCCCACCGGGTGATAGAGCGTGTGCGAGTGACGGTCGAGCACCTCGGTCAGGACGGCGTCGTCGGGCACGCGGGAGTCGGTGCGCGGCTGCGAGACCACGCCGAGCCGCCCGCGCAGTGACGGCGCTTGTGCGATCTCGACGGTCGCCCGCAATCCCTGCATCATCGCCGCACGGTCGACGCCTGCGGGATCGCTGAGGTAGCGCGGGTCGATCATCGGCTTGGCGGTCGGGTCCGCCGAACGCAGCGTGATCGTTCCGGTGCTCTTCGGCTGGACCAGGATCGGTCCCATTGCGACGGCGTGGTGCGGATACGCCTCGCCCACGCCTTCGTTGTAGAACGCGACGGGGGCGAAGATCAGCTCGAGATCCGGCAAGCGCAAGTCGTCGCGACTACGGATGAATCCGTAGGCCTCGCCGACGTTCGAGGTCAGCATGCCGCGACGGCGCAGCAGGTAGTCGGCGAGTTGGCGAGGGCTCTCGGCGTCGCGCAGCGTCCCGGAGTCGACGTCCCAGCCGATCGGCGCCAGCAGGTGATCGAGCAGGTTGCGGCCGACACCGCCGTTGTGCGCGACGGTGCGGATGCCGTGCCCGGCGAGATCGTCGCTGTCGCCCACACCCGAGAGCATGAGCAACTGCGGGGTGTTGACGGCACCGCCGCAGAGCACGACCTCACGTCGCGCGTGCACCGTCTGCGTCCGACCTGCGTGGGTGTACTCGACACCGACGGCGCGGGTGCCATCGAACAACACCTTGGTGGCGAGCGCTTCGGTGACGAGGCTGAGGTTCTTTCGCTTGAGCGCGGGGCGTAGATATGCGTCGGCGGTGCTGAACCGTGCGCCCTTGTGCTGGGTCACCATCGTCTGCGAGAAACCCTTCGGCTCCGGCAGATTCGCACGCTCCACGGTATGTCCGCACTCGGCCGCGGCGTCGAGGAACGCGCGGGTCAGCGGGCGCGGCGAGCGCTGATGTGACACGTGCAGCGGCCCGGTGGTGCCTTCGTCGTTCTCGGTGGCGCCCGCGACGTTCTCGATGCGCCGGAAGTACTCGACGAGGCCGTCGAACGACCAGTCGGCACCCGCATGCTCGGACCACGCGTCATAGTCGGCGGCGAATCCGCGAACCCACATCATGGCGTTCATCGACGACGAGCCGCCGAGTGTCTTGCCGCGTGGGTAGACGACGCGTCGACCGCCCAGTTCCGGTTGCGGCTCGGTCGAGTAGTCCCAGTCCGACGCGCTGCCGAACAGTTTCGAGAACGCCGCGGGGATGTGGATGAACTTGTCGGAGTCCTTCGTCCCGGCTTCGAGAACGAGGACCTCGTTGCGGGAGTCGGCGCTGAGTCGGTTCGCGACGACGGCACCGGCGGACCCGGTCCCCACGACGACGTAGTCGACGGTGCGTGGTGCTGTGGTGGGCATGGTGGCCTTTCGTGGTGAGATGGTCTGCCGTGTTGGCATCAGCCGCAGTTGTGTTCAGCCACGTAGTGCGGAGGCGAAGATGGCGGGCAGTTTCAGTGGAGACGGCGCGCCGGCGAAGTCGGCGAGCAGGCGACCGGTGGTTGCCGCTGTCCGGTTGGTGACGAACCACGGCGGCTTCGGGGAGATCGACCATTCGCCGTGCAGAACCGAGCGCGGTGCAGGCCGGAAGGGCCCGCGAACCACTGTGCGTTCGGTGTCGGCGAGGAGGAAGGCGTTGTGTACCACGCCGATTCCTGATTGGACGTCGTCCAGACTGTGACCGGGAAACGCCCCCCACGTTGCGGCGGCGCTGAGGAAGCCAACTCCGGTCCACGCATTGACGGCGATGGTCCCGTAGCGGAGGGCGGCGATCATCGACTCGAAGGCCTCGCCGAGTCCGGCGATCGAAGCAGGGTGTGCGATCACGTTCACCCCGAGGGTTCCGAGGAAGTGATTGTTCGCGGCATCGGTTGCGCTGGTGAGGAAGTCGGCACCGGTCCCGGGAAGCTCGAGAACGCCGAGGACCGGTCCGAAGTACTCGGTGTGCAGGATGTCCTCGTCCTCGTCGAGCGACAGCCCGGTGATCAGCAGTCGTTCACCCGCCGTGCCCAGTTGTTCCGACGTCGGGTACGCCGTGCGAGCGGCGCCGACGCGGTCGTCGCTGCCCGGGTAATAGCAGACCCGCGCCGGCGCGGAGGCGAACGCCTCGCGGAGCGCGTCGAGGAACTCGTGCTTCTGGTCCCAGTCGGCGGAGACGATGACGACCTGGGCGGCCACGCAGTTGTATCCGCCATTGTGCAGACGCTGGGTCGCGATGTGCTCGGCCTGGTAGCGCAGGTCCGCTGCGCTCCATCGGCCGGGCACCACGATGGCCGGGGACACACCGCCGAGTTCGCTGGTGATCGGTGTGGTGAGGCGCGGCTCTCCGGACGCCCTGCGCCGCTCGGCCTCCTCCCCGGTTCCCCAGACGATCGCGTCGTGCGTGTTGGCGCTGCCGGTCATGTGGACATGGGCGACCGCGTCGTGGCCGACGAGGTACTCGCCGACATCCGCTCCGCCGGTGAGGATGCGGATCGCTCCGACTGAGGTCAGCGGTTCGAGCACTCGCTCGAGAACAGGCAGCAGCGGATCGGTGAGCGGGTTGAGCTTGAGGGCGACCACCCGGTTGTGGGCGAGCAGTTCGTAGATCACGTCCAGCGGCGCGATCGACGTGATGTTGCCTGCACCGAGGACGACGCCGATGCCGCCGCTGACAGTGGGATCGAGTTGTGCGAGACCTGCCGCCGCGGTGGCCTGCGCGGCGTCGACCCCCGGCCGCAGCCACACATCGGCGGTGAAACCGTTGAGCAGCAATGAGTCGTAGCGCGACGACGGCAGGACCCGGATGGTGGTCCGACCTGCTGCGGTCCCGAAGGCGGCGTCGGCGATGGGGCTGCGGCCTGCGGCCAGGTCGCGAAGCGTTTGTGCAGTGGCACCGAGGCCGGTGGCGAATGCATAGGGACCGGACATCCATTCCTCGCCGAGGAGCGCCGAATGCGGCCCGAGCCGTTTGATCGACGCCGACGCCGCGACCCAGTCCGCGGCGTGCATCCCGGTGAGTGACCGGACACGGTCGAGAAGGTCGGCGCGTTCGAGCAGGGACAACCCGGCCCAGGCCTTCTCACCTGCGGACAGGTCGGAGAGCGCGGCGTCGATCACGTCCCGGTGATCGGCGGTCTGGTGTGTGTCGACGCTCATGTGCGTAGATCAGCTCCTGTTGTCTCGTGGTTACCGCTTGTGGATCAGGGGATGGCCCGATACCTGGATTCTTCGTGGTGCACCACGGGCGCCGCCATAGGCGACGGCCACGCTGTCGGCCACGTGTCCTTGTGCACTGGCACAAGGCTGACGTGGTGTGGCTCACCGCGGGCCGCTACGATGTGGCCCGTGCCCATCACAACCAGCAGCTCGACGGCGGCCGCACTCGCCGCCGACCTGCTCGACGACCTGCCTGCACTCACCGAGACCCTTGTCGAACGACTGCAGAAGGCAGAGGAGTCCTATCTCGAGTCGCAGCTGCTCACGCTGGAGCAACTGTCGGCTGCGTGCACCGAGAATCTGGGTTCGATCCTCACGGTGCTCGCCGGCCGCGGCCGGGTTCGGTTCGACGTCGCTCGCGCGACAGGTCGACTCAAGGCCGAGCAAGCGATCCCGCTTGCGGCGCTGTTGAGGGCGTACCGGCTCGGTGGCCAGCTGATCTGGGAGCAGATGTTGTGCGGATCTCGCGGTGTCTCGCCGGTGGAACTGCTCGACGTTCCCGCCCAGCTCTGGGCCGCGATCGACACGTACTCCGATGCTGCCGTGGAGGGCTACCGGGAAGCGGAGATCCTGCTCACCCACGCCGACGCCGAGGCGCGAGCGCTCCTCGTGCGGAAGGTGTTCGACGACCATGCGGACAACCCGACAGCCATCATCGATGCCATGCGGGCCCTCGGTCTGCCCGAACGTGCGAGCTACGTCGTGGTGTGTGCCGGGAGTCCCGAGTCGCGCTCGACCACGGCGAGCGATACCGCAGGCCGTTTGCAGAGCAAGGGCGTCACGTCGGTCTGGGACGCGCGACCCGACGGGTATCTCGGATTGATCTGCGGCCGGTGCGATGCCGACATCGAGGCCGGCTTGACCGAACTCGGTTCGGTGTTCGATCACCGTGTCGGTGTGAGCGGGCCGTTCTCGATGCCCAGCGAGATCGCGCGCGCCGTGGACGAGTCCCGCCTTGCCCGACGCTCCGTGCCGCCTGGTGCTGCGACGCTCAGCCGCTACGAAAGTCTCACGCTGGCATTACTTCTCGTCCGCAGCCCGGATACCGCGCGTGAGGTCGCGGCTCGCACATTGGGCCCTCTGCTGGACCTACCCGAGGACGAACGCGAGGAGATGCTCGCGACACTCGAGGCCTGGTTCGAGTGTGACGGTTCGACAGCGGCAACGGCGAAACGTCTCCATTTCCACCGCAACACGGTGCTGTACCGGCTGCGCAAGATCCGCGATCTCACCAATCGGTCTGTCGACAAGCCGGTGGACGCCACCGAGTTGTATCTCGCGCTGCGCTCGGTACAGCTTCTCGGTGATCAGCGGCTGTGAGTACCCCCGACGGTGCGCCGGCCCCCGACAACATGAGACATTCACGACATCGAACCCCAGGAGTACAGCGATGACCAACCTTTCCATGAACCTCGTTGCCACGGCACGCGATCACGGCGACACAGTCGCCTTGCGGTGCAACGACTTAGCGTTGACCTACACCGAATTCGACTCCGCCGCAGCGCGGATCGCGACGCTGCTGGAAAGGGAGGGGATCGGGCCGGGGGACCGGGTCGGCATCATGTTGGGCAACACACCGGCCTTCGCGCTGGCGTTCTACGGGATTCTCCGTCGCGGCGCGATCGCGGTGCCGATGAATCCGCTGCTGAAGGCTCGTGAGATCGAGTTCTACCTCAGCAACACCGGGGCGTCGGCGCTGTTCGCGACGCCGGTGTTCGCCGACGAGGCGCGCGCGGCCGTCGACGTGGCGGGTGGGCGGTTGTGGCTGGTCGACGATGCGGGTCTGGCCGACCTGATCGCCGACCTGCCGGTTCAGCAGAGCCCCGTCGATTGCGAGGACTCCGACACCGCCGTGATCCTGCACACCTCGGGCACCACCGGCAAGCCGAAGGGCGCCGAACTCACCCACGGCGGGCTCGCGCTCAACTGCGAGGTGACTGCGCGGACCCTGTTGAGGATCGAGTTCGGCGACGTCGTCATGGGTTGTCTGCCGCTGTTCCACGTGTTCGGCCTCACCTGTGGGATGAACACCTCGGTGCTTGTCGGCGCGACCTTGACGCTCATCCCTAGATTCGATCCGCGTACCGCAATACAGGTGATCGAGCGGGACCGGGTGACCGTGTTCCTGGGCGTTCCCACGATGTATGCGGCGATGTTGGGTGTGGCGCGCGAGTTCGGCCCATCGGCGACCGCGAGCCTGCGGACCTGTGCATCGGGTGGGGCGTCGCTGCCCGTTCAGGTACTCAACGACTTCGAGAAGACCTTCGGATGCATCATCCTGGAGGGCTACGGATTGTCGGAGACCTCGCCGGTCGCGTCGTTCAACCATCCTGACCGCGAGCGAAAGGCAGGTTCGATCGGCACGCCGATCGAGGGCGTCCGGATGAGGGCGGTCGATGGCGAGGGGAACCAGGTCGCGATCGGTGAGCCCGGCGAGATCCAGATCGCCGGCCACAACATCATGAAGGGTTACTGGAATCAGCCCGACGCCACAGCTGCGGCCATCGACGCGGACGGCTGGTTCGCCTCCGGCGACATCGGGACCGTGGACGAGGACGGCTATTTCTTCATCGTCGACCGCAAGAAGGACTTGATCATCCGTGGCGGATACAACGTGTACCCGCGAGAGATCGAGGAAGTGCTCTACGAGCATCCCGCGGTCGCCGAAGTCGCCGTCGTCGGCATCGCGCATGAATCCCTCGGTGAAGAGATCGGCGCCGCGGTCGCACTGAAGCCGGGAGCCGCCATCGAACCAGGCGAGCTCGTCGACTTCGTCAAGGAGCGCGTCGCCGCCTACAAATACCCGCGCCACGTCTGGTTCCTCCCGGAACTGCCGAAGGGCGCCACGGGCAAGATCCTGCGCCGGGAGATCAACGTGTCGGAGGTCGAGAGCAGCACGGGACGCGCGTAGTTCGGCGGACACGCTGCATGGCCACAATCCCATCGACGCGCTGACAGCGGACGAGACGACCGTGGCCCGTCAACTGATCGTGCGGCCCAACAACTCCGCCCGCCGCACACCCACCAGCGCGCGGATCGCGTCCACCACCGCGGCCACCTCCGGCCGACGGAACGCCTCGGTCCTCGCCACCAGCCAGTACGTCAACTGTGCTCCCACAGAGGGCAATACGCGCACGAGGTCATCGTGGCGGTCGGCCATGTAGCAGGGGAGGAGCCCGATACCCGCATGGGACCGGGTGGCCTCCACATGCACGAACACGTTTGTGGAGGTGACCGATTCGGCCATCTGGGGGGACCAGGGTGCGGGCGAGATCGAGGTCGTCCACCTGCAGCATGGCGTCGACGAAGTAGATCAGTGGATGCGCGGTCAGGTCGTCGGCGCTCTCGGGGACGGGGTTCTCCGACAGGTAGGTGCGAGACGCGTAGAGCCCGAGGCGGTAGTCCGCCAGGCGGATGGCTTCGGCCCGGTGCACGTGCGGCTCGCCGACCACCACCTCGATGTCGAGGCCGGTGCGATTCTGTGACGCGAGCCGGGTCGCGGTGACGATCTCGACGCTCACCCCCGGATGACGGCGCCGGACCGCGACGGCAGCGGGGGCGGCGAGGTAGGCGGAGAAGCCGTCGGTTGCCGACATCCGGACCACCCCGTTCAGCGATGGCGATCCGGCGACGTCGGTGGACAGCCGGCGTACGGCACCCTCGATCTGCTCGCCCGCGGCGAAGGCCTGCCTGCCGAGGTCGGTGAGCTCCCATCCTGCCGCGCCACGCGACAGCACTCGCGCGCCGACAGCCTTCTCCAGGGCGTCGATCCGCCGCGCGACGGTGGTGTGAACTCCTCATCCACGCTCTGGAAGGCCTGGACCTCGACTGGTCGAAAGCCGACTTCGACGTCGAGGCGGAAGAAAAAGCGCGTCGCCACCCTGGAGGACTGACTCCGTACACAACTGCAACCTGAGCGGGGTTCCGCGACAATAATTGTCGTCGCCCCTCGCTCACGCTGCAATTGTGTACGACCTGCCACGGGAAACCGCCAGGCGGTAACCGAGTTCGAGCGGACAGGGCAGTGCCTCGAGCTGCTGCAACTCAGCTTGATCCTGGTCGGGATCGCGACCTTTCTGATGGGATGCCTACCAACCTTCGGTCAGATCGGCTATCTCGCACCCGCGCTGCTGGTGGCGCTGCGCTTCCTTCAGGGTTTCGCGGTCGGCGGCGAATGGGGCGGGGCCGTCCTGCTCGTGGCCGAACACAGTCCGAACCGGTCGCGGGCGTTCTGGGCGTCGTGGCCGCAGGCGGGTGTCCCTGTCGGCAACCTGATCGCCACGATCGTGCTCGGAGTCACCAGCAACTGCGTCAACCCGGGATACGTCGCGACGGAACTCGTCGCCAAGCAGATCGCCGATCAGGCACGCATCCACGGGCTCGGTGAGGACGAGGTCGTCGAGAAGGTGATGCTCACCGAGAGTTCGATCAAGCGACTGGTCCGGCCCGAGTAGGTCGGTTCGCTGGTTGCGTGGCTGGCCTCCGACGACGCCGCGATGGTGACCGGGACGTCGTACCCGATGGACGGCGGGTGGAGCGCGCGGTGACGGTGTGAAGGTGGATTGCGACGAATGGGGTGGATCAGACCTACGGGCTCGCCATACTTTCGACCATGACCGAGTCGCGACATTCGCGCACCAACGCGGTGATCGTTCGCAGCATCTACGGGACCGCTGCGGTCGAGTGGTTCCTGATCTTCGCCATCGGAACCATCCTGGTGACGCGGCTCTATCTCCAGCTGACCGGGTATCCACAGGTCGGCGGCGGGACGCTCCACATCGCACACGCGCTGTGGGGCGGTGCGCTGATGATGCTCGCATTGGTCACCGGCTGGCTCTTCCTCGGCGCGACACCGCGCATCGTGGCGGTCGTCATGGGCGGCATCGGTTTCGGCTTGTTCCTCGACGAGGTCGGGAAGTTCGTGACCAAGGACAACGACTACTTCTATGGTCCGTCCGCCGAGATCATGTACGTCCTCGTCGTGCTGATCCTCCTGATCAGCCGGATCGTCCGGGACGTCAAGCGGCCTTCAGAAGCGGAGGCGCTGGCGAATGCGGCGGCGATCGTCGCCGACGGCGTCGCACACGGACTTCCGCATCGCAGGCGTGAGCAGGCCGAGAACTTCCTCGACCTCGCCGCCGATCGAGGTGCCGACCCGGACGTGATCGGTCACCTGCGAGCACTTCTCGACACCGGGGCCGACTCGCCCGACCGCCTGATGCGCCTGCGTCATCGGGCCACGGCGATGATCCCTGGATTCCTGCGGAGCCGGAGGTGGGTGACGTTCTTCGGGTGGATGCTCACGATCAGTTCGGTCGGCACGGTGATCGTCGGCGGTCTCAGCTTCTACTTCGACGGCACGCGGCGTGGCGATGTCGACATCTATCTCGAATTGAGCCGCAACGAGACCGCGACGTGGATCCTGCTGGTCAGCGGCGTGGTGACGCTGGTGCTGTCGCTTCCGGCGATGATCGCCCGCCGGCGGACCACACGCGTGTGGCCGCTGCGGTCGCTGCGCATCGCCGCGCTCGTCTTCACGCTCTCCAATGCGCTGGTCGACTTCGCGTTGGAGGGCTTCGGCGCATTGCTCAACCTCGCGATCGGGCTCTTCGCACTCGCGGTGATGACCTACCACCTCGGACTGGCAGTCCAGGCGGCCGATGCGGCAGGCGAGCATGATCAACTGAGAGTGTGATCACCGCAGAACGCACACTGGCCGCGACCCGCATCGCCGGGCTGGGCCGCCGCGAGGTGTCGTCGCCCGAAGCCCGTCCGGCCGCGGTCGCGATCATCATCGCGGAGCGGGCCGGCAAGCAGGGGATCTGGCTCATGAAGCGGCCCGCGACGATGCGCCGTCATGCCGCGCAGTATGCGCTGCCGGGCGGACGGCTCGACCCGGGCGAAGACCACGTGACGGCGGCACTGCGGGAGACGCAGGAGGAGATCGGGCTGGATCTCGGCGCGGACTCCGTGCTCGGCATGCTCGACGATTACCCGACCAGATCCGGCTTCGTGATCACGCCGGTCGTCTGTTGGGCCGATGGCGAGGCCGAACCGACACCGAGCCCGGACGAGGTGGCCCAATTGTTCTTCGTCACGCTCGATGAGCTGATGGTCGAGCCTCGATTCCTCACCATCCCCGAATCGGATCGCCCGGTGATCCAGCTGCCGATCGTCGGCGCCCTGGTCCATGCGCCGACGGCGGCAGTCATCTACCAGTTCGCCGAGGTCGTTCTCCGGGGGAGATCCACCCGTGTCGACGGCTTTGAGCAGCCGGTTTTCGCCTGGCGATGATTTTCTCGAACAATTTTCCACGATTCGGGAATGGAATCGGACCGCGGTCCGTTTGAAGGTGTGTTGGGTCGAGAAGGCCCACCCTGACAGACCGAACACGATCAACGTCCACCTGGAGGATTTGTCACCATGACCACAGCCGTAACCGCTCCCATCGCCGCCGGCACCTGGGCGATCGACGCTTCGCATTCCGCCGTCGCCTTCTCCGTGAAGCACCTCATGGTGAGCAAGGTCCGCGGAAACTTCGAGACCTTCTCCGGCACCATCACCATCGCCGAGGACGGCACGCCTGCCGTGCAGGCCGAGATCGACGTCACCTCGATCACCACCGGCAACGAGCAGCGCGACGGGCACATCAAGTCCGCCGACTTCTTCGACGCCGAGAAGTTCCCGAAGGCCACCTTCGTCTCCACTTCTGTTGCTCCCAAGGGTGACGACTACGTCCTCACCGGTGACTTCACCCTCCGCGGCGTCACCAAGACCGTCGAGCTCGAGCTCGAGTTCAACGGCGTGAGCCCGGGCATGGGCTACGGCCCGGTCGCTGGTTTCGAGGCCAAGACCGTCCTCAACCGCAAGGACTTCGGAATCGACATCGAGATGCCCCTCGAGGGCGGCGGCGTCGTCGTCGGTGACAAGGTCACCATCACCCTCGAGATCGAGGCAGGCCAGCCGGCCTGATCCAGGTCTCCTGACCTCGACGCCGGAGCCATCTCCGGCCGACTCCTGACGGGAGCCGATGCCGCGCCACACCTGAGCGCGGCGTCGGCTCCCGTTTCCGTGGTCGGCGCAAGTGCGGCGTTCGGTAGGCTTGCACTACGCCGCTGGGCAGGGAGGTGGCCGTATGGTGCGACCACGCGGCCCCTGGTCCGACACCGTCGGGTCGTGGGGCGGAGTCCACGCGCGCTCATTGCTGTGGGGTCGTATCAGCGCCCCGATCTCGCGGCACTGGGCCGACCTGACCGCCACCGAACGCGCGCGGATGGCGCGGTGGGCCACTGCGGCGGCGGCTCTGGCGATCAGCATCACGAACTGCGTCGTCGGCGTGGAGACCTTCCTCCTCGTGCAACTCGCGTTCAACGGCGGCCAGCTCAACTTCGACACCACGCTCGGCGCCCCCAACTTCCCCGCAGTCGTGATCGCCATCGTCATCGGGCTGATCATCAACGTGGCCCTCGGACTCTCGGTGTTCCGCCCGCAGCTGCGCTGGTTCGTCAGCGGGCGTCCCGCGGACCGGGCCAGGCGTCGTGCCGTGCAACGCATCCCCGGCTATCAGGTGATCACCACCCTGGTCGCGTGGTCCGCGGCCGTCCTGTCCTATGTGCTCACCGCCAACGAGCTCACCGAGAAGACCGTGGTGGGTGTCGCAGTGGCATTCATGCTGGCGGGCTTCTCGAGTTCCTGCATCACCTACGTGTTCGCCGAGCGGGCCGCCCGGCCGTTGTCCGTGGTCGCCTTGCAGGACGCGCCTGCACAGCACGTGATGCACGGCGTACAGACGAGGATGATCGCGGTCTGGGCGGTGAGCTCGGCGGTCCCGATGCTCGGCCTGCTCATCATCAACATCGGGCGGTGGACGGGGATGCTGCCGCCGGCCGTCGGCCCGGTCGACTGGGCCACGGTGGTACTCGCCATCGTCGGCCTGGCGTCGGGCGCCCGCGTGATGGTCCTCGTCGGCCGGGCCATCGCGGACCCGCTGGTCGATCTGCGGCGAGCTGTCGAACGCGTCGAGCGAGGCGACCTCTCGGCCCAGGTCGCGGTCTACGATTCCTCCGAACTCGGTGTCCTGCAACATGGTTTCAACGAGATGGTGGAGGGACTCGACGAGCGCGAACGCATGCGCGAACTGTTCGCCCGCCACGTCGGGGACACGGTTGCCGAACTCGCGCTCGAGCGTGGGGTCGGCATGCACGGTACCAACGCGCTCGTCGGTGTGCTGTTCGTCGACATCGTGGGGTCGACGTCGATTGCCGCCCAGCAGGACCCGCAGGCCACGGTGAAACTGCTGAACAGCTTCTTCACCATCGTCGCCGACGTGGTCGACAGTCATTCCGGGTTCGTCAACAAATTCGAGGGTGACGCCGCACTCGCGGTGTTCGGCGTGCCGGTCGTCATCGACGATCCGGCAGCCGAAGCGCTGGCGGCCGCGCGGGATCTGGCGGTGCGGCTCGAAGAGCTGCCGGTCCGGTGGGGGATCGGGGTCTCCTACGGGATGTCGTTCGCGGGCAATGTGGGTGCCGAACAGCGCTACGAGTACACCGTCATCGGAGATCCGGTCAACGAGTGCGCGCGGCTGTCGGAACTCGCGAAGACATCCGCCGTCCCGGTTCTGGCCGGTGATGCGGCCGTCGGCGCTGCGGGAGATGAGGCGCAGGAGTGGAGTTCGGTCGGCAGCCGGACATTGCGCGGTCGGCCGCGGCCGACGGAGGTGTTCGCCCCGGCGGCGCTGATCGTCGAGCCGCCGACCCCGTCCGTCGGTGGCGTGCTCTCGGGCCTGCTCCGGCCGGCACGGCGCGTGGGACTGACCGGGATGATGCGTCTGCCGTTCGGGTTTCTCGATCGTTGACGGCCATCGGCAACGTCAATAGCGTGGACCGCGTCATTCGCCGAGCAGGGGGTTGTGAGCATGAGTGGTTGGTCGACATCGGACATCCCGGATCAGTCCGGACGCACGGTGGTCATCACCGGCGCCAACAGCGGTCTTGGTGCGGAGACCGCGAAGGCGCTGGCCGCGGCGGGCGCCGAGGTGATCCTCGCGTGCCGTAACGCCCAGAAGGCCGATGTGGTGGCGCGGGAGATAGGGTCCGCGGCAACCGTGGCCCGACTCGACCTCGCCGATCTCGACTCGGTACGTGCCTTCGCCGACGGTCTCACCGGCGCAGACGTGCTGATCAACAATGCGGGAGTGATGGCGATCCCGCTCGGTCGCACGGCGCAGGGCTTCGAGATGCAGATGGGCACAAATCATCTCGGCCACTTCGCGTTGACCGCGCTGGTCCTGCCGAAGATCACCGGACGGGTCGTGACGCTGTCATCGGGGATGCATCAGATGGGGCGTATCGACCTCGGGGACCTCAACTGGGACAGGCGACGTTATCGCCGCTGGCGGGCGTACGGCGACTCCAAGATGGCCAACCTCATGTTCGGCAAGGAACTGGCCGTACGACTTGCCGCAGCAGGTTCCGCGACGACATCCCTGATCGCCCATCCCGGTTATGCCGCAACCGAACTGCAAGGCAAGTCGGGGACCGTCGAGGACGTGTTCATGAACGCGTCGAACAAGATCTTCGCGCAGTCGGCCGCTGCCGGGGCGCTGCCGTCGTTGTACGCCGCGACGTCCCCCGATGCCACGAACGGCACCTTCTACGGGCCCACCCAGATGTTCGGCAGTCGCGGAGCCCCCGGGATCTCCGGCTACAACAAGCGCGCCGACGACAAGGCCGTCCGCGGTGGTCTGTGGACGACCTCGGAGAAGCTGACAGACGTCGGTTTCCCGATCTGACGGCGGTGTGCCGGCGCCGGGCTACTGGACGTCGAACTCGATGGAGTTCGAGGCTCCGGAGATGGTGTCGGTGACGCTGATCGAGTAGGAGCCCGGAGCCCGGAGGAGGAACGTCTTCGCCGAGGTGCAGTCCTGAGTCTTGGTCAGCTGCGCGTTCTTCGGGACCTTCGGCCCCGACAGGCGCACCTCCATCCGGCACTGGTTGCCGTCGACCACCGGACCGGCGTCGATGGTCGAGTTCCACCGCACGCCGAGCTGTGCGTTCTTCGGGTACACGCCCGGTGAGATCGCCTGTGTCTTGGGTGCATACGCCCATACGTTGATGGACTTCACGCCATTGGTCGCATCGGGGCGGCCCAACTTGCCGAAGTGCTGCGGCTTCGAGCTCGACGACCCGAGAGCGGAGCTGCCGGCATCCAGGAGATCGGAACTGCCCGATCCCGAACTCCCCGCGCCCGCGCTGCCGAAGAGAGTGTCCAGTGGACCGGCCGTTGCCGGAGCGGCGGTGGCCATCGCGGCGGCGGCCAGAATGGCGACGGCGGCACATTGTCGGATCATGATTCTCTTTTCGGCTCTGGCCCCGGGGCGGTGACAACGCCCCCGATTCAACCACCCGACCAGGATGGGATGGCCATCGGGTTGGATCGATGTCTGGTCTGTCGGATCCCGCCGCTACCAGACGCCCGGCGGGCGGAACTGCACGCTGATCCGGGGACCGACGCCCGGCGATTTCGGCACCGCGTGTTCCCACGTCCGCTGACAGCTCCCACCCATCACCAGCAGATCTCCGGGCCCGACCACGAACCGCACCGACGATCCGCCGCCGCGGGGCCGCAACATCAGCGGACGCGGGGAGCCGAGGGAGACGATGGCCACCATCGTGTCCTCGGCGGACCCGCGGCCTATCCGGTCGCCGTGCCACGCGACGCTGTCGGAGCCGTCGCGATACAGACACAGTCCCGCGGTCGCGAACCCCTCGGGCAGTTCGTCGCGATAGTGCCGCGACAGCCGCTCACGTGCTTCGCGGAGCAGGGGATCGGGGAATGCCGCCGCCTCGAGGTAGGTCGCGACGAGACGCGGGACATCGACGACGCGGTCGTACATCCGTCGGCGTTCGGTGCGCCAGTCGGCCTTCTCACGTAGCGCGTCGAAGAGCAGGTCGGAGCCGGCGATCCAGCCCGGTCGGAGATCGACCCACGCGCCGTCGGTGAGCGTGCGGCGAGTGGTCGCGTCGAGATCTCCGATACTCGTCTGGTCGCACTGCTGATCGAAGAGCGAACGCTGGATGCCCGCGGTCATGCCCAATAGGCTACCGCACCATACGAACATGTGTTCGATGATGTGCATCGCAGCCGTGTGGTGGCGAGGGGTCCGACACAAATGTCCATTTCGTGGTGGCGAACCGCCGAATCTTTCGGTATCTAGTAACAAGTGGAAGTCACTAACACTTTTGGTGCCTTCCGTTTGTTCGGCTCGTGCGAAGGGAAGACCATGGCGTCGTTGTTGTTCCGAGTCGGGAGGTTCTCCTTCCGGCACAAGTGGTGGGTGATCGCGGTGTGGTTGCTCGCTGCCGTGACCGTCGCCGGTCTCGTCGGCGCGTTGAGCCCGAAGTTCGCGAAGGACTTCAGCCTGCCCGGTACCGATTCGGGAACCGCGACGTCGCAGGTGGAGAAGTACTTCCCCGATGTGATGAAACAGCAGTCGCAGGCATCGACCAGTGTGCTGGTGGCCGCCGACGACGGACTGTCGGCGCACTCGTCGCAGATCGATGCGCTGGTCGCCGATCTGCACAAGCTGCCCGAGCTGACCGACGGCAAGACCGTCGTCAACCCGACCACGGTGGCCGAGGCGCAACCGGCGCTCGCCTCATCCGTCCTCGGCGACGACGGCAAGGTCGGCCTGATCCAGGTCCGGCAGAACATCGAGATGATGGACCTCACGGTCGACCAGAAGGACCAACTCAAAGAGATCCTCGCCGATCACCGCGGTGGCGGGCTGCGCGTGGAGGCGACCGGCTCCCTGATGCAGGTGCAGGAAGCGGGCGGCACGGCAGAACTGATCGGTTTCGCGGTGGCCTTCGTGGTGATGATCGTCGCCTTCGGTGCGCTCGTCGCCGCATTCATCCCGCTCGTCACCGGAGTGGTCGGCGTGATGATCACCATCATGCTGCTCACGCTCGGGGCCAAGTTCATGAGCATCAATCAGACGGCCACCGGTATCGTCACCATGCTCGGCATCGCCGTCTCGATCGACTACGCCCTGTTCATCGTGTCGCGCTATCGCAGTGAACGAAAGCGCGGTGGAAGTGCCGCCGATGCCGCGGGCAGAGCAGTCGGCACGGCCGGGTCGGCGGTCGTGTTCGCCGGGCTCACCGTGATCATCGCGGTGGTGGCACTGATGGTCGTCGGTATCCCGCTGATCACCCAGATGGGTATGGGTGCGGCGGTCGCTGTCGCGGTGGCGGTCCTCGCCGCGCTGACCCTGATCCCGGCATTGCTCGGCGCCGTCGGACGGTTCGCATTCGCACCACGCATCCCGTGGATCAAACATGCCGAGCCGTCGGAGAACTCCGAGACCGTCGGCGTGAAGTTCGGCCGGACCGTCGTGAAGCGCCCGTTGCCGTTCATCATCGCGGGCCTGGCCGTCCTCGTGCTGGCCGCGATCCCGGCCACGAAACTCGAGTTGGGGATGTCGATGACCACCGACGACGAGGCGGCGGCACAATCGCTGCTGCAGCGCGGCTTCGGTGAGGGCATCAACGGTCCGCTGCTGGTGGTGGTGCACACCGAGAACGGTGACGTCACCGCGGCCGCCGCGCAGACCGTCGAGCACATCAAGACGCTCCCCGACGTCGCCAACACCAACACCCTGACCTGGATGGGCAACGGCGCGACGCAACCTCAGGTGGGCGCGAACACCGCACTCATCTCGGTGACGCCGACGAGTGCACCGTCGGATGCGGCCACCCACGACCTGATGGAACACATCCGCGACTACACGCCGGTCGTGGAGACCGCGGGTGCCCAACTCCACGTCGGTGGGCAGACGGCCATCATGTCCGATCTGTCGGCCAAGCTCGACAAGGCCCTGATCCCGTACCTCGTGGTGGTGGTCGGCCTGGCGTTCCTGATCATGATCGCGGTCTTCCGATCGATCTGGGTCCCGTTGATCGGCACCGTCGGCTTCATCTTCTCGGTGCTGGCGACGTTCGGCGTGACGGTGGCGATCTTCCAGGAAGGCAACTTCGGGCTCATCAGCCACACCCAGCCCATCCTGTCGTTCCTGCCGATCTTCCTGATCGGGGTGGTCTTCGGCCTTGCCATGGACTATCAGGTGTTCCTCGTGACGCGTATGCGTGAGGAGTACATCCACGGGATGTCGGCGAAGGACGCCATCATCGCGGGCTATCGGCATGGTGCGCGGGTGGTGACCTCCGCGGCCATCATCATGATCAGTGTGTTCGCCGCGTTCATGCTGTCCCCGGACACGACATCCAAAATGATCGGGTTCGCACTCGCGGTCGCGGTTGCCTTCGACGCCTTCATCATTCGGATGATGGTCGTGCCGGCGATCATCGCATTGCTCGGAGATCGCGCCTGGGGCCTCCCGAGATGGTTGGATCGACTCGTGGTGAACTTCGACATCGAGGGCGGTGCCGTCCGCGACCGTGGACTGACGGACTCCGACGCCGAGGCCACACCACGTGAGCCAGTGGGTTCGGCGAGCTGATTCGAGGAGGTCGGGAGCATGGCCACACCGACGACGGCCCCGGGCATCAGTCCGGGGCGTCGCATCGGGCTGCGGGAGAAGAACAAGATCCGCACCCGCAAGGCGATCCGCGAGGCGGCGATGGGGCTCTTTGCCGAGCACGGTTACACCCAGACCACCGTCGAACAGATCGCCCGTGAGGCCGAGGTCTCCCACACCACCTTCTTCCGGTATTTCGCATCGAAAGAACAAGTGGTCATCTCCGACGACCTCGAGGAGGCCAGGGCGGCGGCGACCGCGGCGATTCCCCCGGGTCTCGGGCATTTCGACCTCCTGCGCCGGCTGGTGACCGATCTGTTCCAGATCGGTTCCACCGACGATTGGGCCAGCAACACCGAACGGATGCGTCTGATCCAGGCCGAACCGGTCCTGCGCACCGCCTATCAGATCGAATCCGACCGGGCGATCTCCGAGGCGACGGACTTCTTCGCGGAGTACACCGGCAGGACCGTCGACGACTTCCGGCTGCGGGTGTTCATCGCCGCGGCCGGCGGGGTGATGTTCCACTTCGCCCAGTCCGACGACCTGGCCGACGATGAGCTCCTGCGAGGACTGCTGGAGGCCATCGACCTGCTGGAACAGGGCCTGCCTCTCTAGGGCGCGCACTCATCACATCTGCTTCGACAGCGGTGGCATGGGGTCGCCGCGTCACGAAAGGAGTTCTGCCATGGGACGTCTCGACAACAAGGTCGCTTTCATCACGGGGGTCGCCCGGGGCCAGGGGCGCGCCCATGCGGTTCGGCTGGCGGGCGAGGGCGCGCAGATCGTCGGTGTCGACATCGCGGGACCGCTGCCCGGCGTGCCGTACGACCCGGCGACCCAGGCGGACCTCGACGAGACCGGCCGGCTCGTCGAGGAACAGGGATCGAAAGCGCATCTCGTCCGCTGTGACGTGCGGGACCTCGACGAGTTGAAGGCCGCTGTCGACGACGGTGTCGCCGCGTTCGGTGGCCTCGACATCGCGGTGGCGAACGCGGGTATCTGCATCCCGGAGACATGGGACGAGGTGACCCCCACCAGCTTCCGCGACACCATGGACATCAACGTGATCGGCGCGTGGAACACGGTGACCGCAACCGCACCTCACCTGATCGAGCGAGGTGGCGGCTCGATCATCCTGACCAGCTCGTTTGCCGGAAAGAAGATGCAGCCCTTCATGGTCCACTACACCACGAGCAAACACGCGCTGGTGGGGATGACGAGGGCTTTCGCCGCCGAATTGGGGAACCACAACGTCCGGGTGAACAGCATCCATCCCGGAGCGGTCGCCACGCCGATGGGGTCGGGTCAGATGGTCGCCCGGATCGAGGAGACCAACGCGGCCAACCCGCGACTGGCCGGGATGGGTATGACCTTCCTGAACCAGTTCGTCGCCGAGGCCGACGAGATCGCCAATGTGGTCGCGTTCCTCGCCTCGGACGAGTCGAAGTTCATCACGGCCGAACACATCTCGATCGACGGTGGCGCGCAGTACTTCTGACGACGGGCCAAGCCTCAGCAGCGACGCCCGCGGCCGGTCGACATCCGGCCGCGGGTGATCGTGATGCCCTGATGCGTACCCGCTTTCAGCCAGGTGGGGAGCGTCGGTCCGGTGAGGACGACGTCGACGCGCGCGGGTCGGAAGGTCCCGGCGAGTGACGCCGTGGCGCGGAGGAAGTCGACCGGTCCGCCCGCCCGGCTGATCGGCTGCGCGAAGCCCAGCGCACCGGCGATGGGCAGTGTCACCGGTAGCGAGCGCGCGATGACGTGCACCGACCAGTCAGCTCCGTTGGCGACCATCTCCGATGTCACCGATCCGGTGAACGCGGCCATCACCTTGGGCAGCATCCAGTGGGAACGGCCGCCGTGGACAGAGGTCTCCGAATCCACCGCTATGAACGGGACATGCAGCCGCGGAAGAGGTCCGAGCCGCCGGCTCGGCGCCAGCAGCACCGGGCTGGCGAGGACTTCGCGATACGGTCCGACCGGCGAATCGAGATAGTCGATCATCATCCCCATCGTGACCGGGATGGTCGTTGCGTCGGAGATCGCCAGCGACCGGGCGTCGTCGGTGGCCCGGTGCCACCAGAGGGTGGCACGGACCGACGCAGGCCACGGCGCCGGTGGGCTCACCGGCCAGAGATCACGATCGGTGCGGGACTCGACGACACTCCACATTCTGATGCTCCTGGGATTCGCGTGCTCAGGCGTGATGACGGACGGGACTGATGGGTAGGCGTCTCGGGAGGCGCAGAGCGCCCGGTGCGCCGGACGGGACGGCCGGGTGGCTCGGCTCCACCGGTTCCACCGGCTGGTAGCCGCATCCCGGTTCGGGGCGGTGGTCCTGTTCACCGCGATTGGGCCACATGGCCAATGCCCGTTCGGCTGCGGCGGTGATGGTGAGCGACGGGTTGACGCCGAGGTTGGCCGAGACCGTCGAACCGTCCACGATGTGCAGCCCCGGGTGGCCGAACACCCGGTGATAGGCGTCGACGACACCGGTCTGCGAGTCCGCCCCGATGGCACAGCCACCGAGGAAGTGCGCTGTCATCGGGATGTTCAGGAGATCGACGACGGAGCCGCCGGCATCGCCGTCGATACGCCTGGCGACCGATCGGACGGCCCGATGTCCCTCGGGGATCCACCGCGGCGGCGGGTCCCCGGCGCCGGGCCGGCTGCGCAGACGCGGACCGAGTCGCCCCCGCCTGGCGAACAGTTCGATCGAGTTGTCGGCGGTCTGCATCACCAATGCGATGATCGTGCGCTCCGACCAATGCCGCACCGACAACGACCGGAGGGCGGCGGCCGGGTCGGCGAGCATCGCCCCGATCGCCTTGACCACGCGCGGGACACGTCCGCCACCATCCACGAGTACGGCCTGTAGGAGGCCGATCAGGTTGCTGCCCTTGCCGTATCGCACCGGCTCGATATGGGTGTGCGCATTCGGGTGGAACGAGGAGGTGATCGCCACGCCCTGGGTGTAGTCGATGGTGCGGTCGCGTGCCGTCGCGGCCAGCACGGCCTCCGAGTTGGTGCGGACGACCTGGCCGAGACGATCCGACAGGCAGGCGAGTTCTGCGGACTGTTTCATCGACAGGAGAAGTTTGTTCGTTCCGTAGGTACCGGCCGCGAAGACCACCTGGTCCGCGCTGTAGGTGCGTACCCGGCGACGGCGTCCGGTGCGATGGGCACTGACGGTGTAGCCGCCCTCGGCGCTGGGCCTGACGGCATGCACCGAGGTCATCGGGATGATCTGTGCGCCCGCTTGTTCGGCGAGATACAGATAGTTCTTCACCAGGGTGTTCTTCGCCCCGACGCGGCAGCCGGTCATACATGCTCCGCACTCGGTGCAGCCGGTGCGTGCCGGACCCGCACCACCGAAGAACGGGTCCTCGGTGGTGATCCCGGATTCCCCGAAGAACACGCCGACCGGCGTCGGGACGAAGGTCTCCTCGACGCCGAATTCCGCTGCGACCTCACGCATCACGTTGTCGGAGGGTGTGACGTGCGGGTATGTGGTGGCGCCGAGCATCCGTTCGGCCTGGTCGTAGAACGGTCCCAGTTCGTCCGCCCAGTCGGTGATGTCACCCCAATGCGGATCGTCGAAGAACGCCGCGGGTGGCCGGTAGAGCGTGTTCGCGTAGTTGAGCGAGCCGCCCCCGACACCCGCGCCGGCCATGACCAGGACGTCGCGGAGAAGGTGCATGCGTTGCACGCCATAACATCCGAGGAGCGGTGCCCAGAGGTAGTCGTGGAGCCGCCAACTCGTCGCGGGGAGTTCGTCGTCGGCAAACCGTCTGCCTGCCTCGAGGACGCCGACGCGGTAGCCCTTCTCGGACAGCCGGAGCGCGGCGACCGAGCCGCCGAAGCCGGAGCCGATCACGATGACGTCGAAATCGGTGGTGGATGCGTCTTCGGCGCGACGGCCGATCATCGAACGACGCCCACGGTGTCCGGGAAGCTCGGCGTGATGTCGGCGGCTGTTGCGCCGGTGCCGGTGCCGGTGATCAGGTGATCGGTCGGGTCGAACTGCGACATCATCTTTCGGTAGTCCTTGGTGAACGTCGGCCACATCACCGAGTTGCGTCCCGAGGAATCCATGTACCAGCTCGAACAGCCGCCGGAGTTCCACACAGTGCCTGCGAGTTCGCCGTCCATTCGGGCGGCGTAGCGTCGCTGGGCGTCTCCGGTCACCTCGACGACCGAACGGCCCTGCGTACGAAGGTGTTCGAGCACGGCGGAGATGTAGTAGGCCTGTGGTTCGAGCATGAGCACGATGGAACTGTGTCCCAGGTTCGTGTTCGGTCCGTACATCAGGTGGAGATTCGGGAAGCCGTGCACCGAGACGCCGCGATAGGCGCTCGGTGAACCAGCCCAGTCCTCGGCGAGTGTCCGGCCGTCGCGGCCCCGGAGGATCCTGGCGATCGGCGGCGTGGTGGGTGTGAAGCCGGTGGCGAAGATGACGGTGTCGACCGGGTGTTCGGTCCCGTCGGCATCGATCGCCGCCCCGTCGGCGAGTCGGGAGATCGCTCCGGTCAGTGTCACGTTGTCACGTTGCAACGCCGGAAACCACTTGTTGGTCAGCAGCATCCGTTTGCACCCGATGGTGTAGTCGGGGGTCAGTCGTCGTCGCAGGCCACGGTCGCGGACCTGGCGGCGCAGGTGCGCCTTCGCGAGTGCGGTGGCCACCGGGAGCAGCCGTGGCCGGCGGGCCATCATCACCACGTAGGCCTCCCGATAGAGATAGGTGAGCCGACGCACCAGGGTATGGCTGATCGGCAGAGTGCGGTAGGCGCCCCGTTCGACGGGGCCGATGGTCCGGTCCATCCGCGGGACGACCCACGCGGGCGTGCGCTGGAAGACGGTGAGGTGCGCGACCCGGTCGACGATCTCGGGAACCACCTGGACCGCGGAGGCTCCGGTGCCGACGATGGCGACGTGGCGGCCGGTGAGGTCGTGATCGTGACGCCACCGTGCTGTGTGGAACATCGTCCCGCCGAACCGATCCGACCCGGGCAGATCGGGGACACCCGGCTCGGAGAGCGCGCCGGAGGCGGCCACGAGGTGCCGCGCGCGGATCGTGCCGAGTCCGGTCTCCGCGATCCAGTGCGCGGTGTCGTCGTCCCAGGCCGCCGCCGTGAGCGGGCAGTTGTACCGGATGACGTCGGCATGGTCGCGGGCGACGGCCTCGAGGTAGCGGCGGATCTCGTGCTGCCGGCCGTAGGTGTGCGACCACTCCGGGTTGTCGGCGAAGGACAGCGAGTACAGGGAGGTCGGCACGTCGCAGGCCGCACCCGGATAGTCGTTGTCGCGCCAGACCCCGCCGGGACCGGCGGCGCGCTCGATGACCCTGATGGTGAGCCGCGGATGGTCTGTGCGGAGGCGATGGACGGCGGCGAGGCCGCCGAATCCGGTTCCGACGACCAGGACGTCGACGTCTTCGGTCGGTTCGGGGCGTTCGGGGCGTTCGGGGCGTTCAGTCATGGCGGTCGAGGAGTTCCTTCCACACTGGGAGCAGCCGGGTGACGAGGGCACGGTCGGCGTCGGCGGTTCGGAGAATTCGGGAAACTGCAAGTCCACGTGCGAGTTCCACGGTGAGCTCGAGTTCGGCGGGGGTGTATCGGTCGCCGAACAGGTCGGCGCACCCGGCCGCCAGTGCGTCGGTGACCCGCTGCTCGAGGGGGATCATCGCCTCGCGGAGCCCGTGGTCGGTGCGCGCGGCCACCCAGAGCTCCAGTGCCGCGTCGAACAGCGGACCACTGAACGCCTCGACGATGATCTCGATGTCCTCGTGACCGGTGCGGGGACGAGTCAGGAGCTCGACGAGCCGACGATCCACGAGGTGTGAGACCGCGGCGACGACGAGCGCCTCGCGGGTGGGGAAGTGGTGCAGCAGGGCGCCGCGGGACACCCCGGCGCGGCGGTTGACCTCCTGGGTCGTCGTCCCGGCGTATCCGAGCTCGACGAGAGCATCGACGGTTGCGTCGAGCACTTTCGCCTGGGTGGCGGCAGTGCGCTGGGCCTGGGTGCGCGTCGCCGGTGGGGGCTGCTCGGTCATGGTGGTGGAGCGTAGCGGGATTTCAAGAAACAGTCCAGACTGCTTTTTTGTCTTTCCGGGGCGTGCATCCTCGTGTGCCTGTCCGGTGGACCCCGAGTCGGATAGCCTCTGACCTGCGCAGGGTTGGCGCGGCGCCGGCTGCCGCGGGGACGAGGGGAGATCCGATGATCACAGCGGGCCGGATTCGTGTCGTCGCTGTGGTGGTGGCGGTGGTCGCCGGAATCGTGCCCTTGTCGGTGGGGGCACAGGCCACCGCGGCTCCCCGTTGTCCCGCGGTGTCGGTCACCACCGCGGCCGAGTCGCCGAGTCTCACGGGCTGGGCCGAGAACCTGACCTTCGACGACCGTGGCAACCTCTGGGTGTCGAGGGTGCTCGACAACACGGTCGAACGCTTCGATCCTGCCGGACATCGCACCGCGGCAGTGCATGTCGTCGCTCCCGGTGCCATTCGGACCGGACCCGACGGCCTGCTCTACATCGCCTCCGGTGACACCACACTCAACATGATTCCGGGATCACCGCGCCTGGGCACGATCGTCCGGCTGGATCCATCGCGGCCTCGTCCCGCCGCAGAGGTTTTTGCGACAGGCCTGGGTATGCCGAACGGAATGGACTTCGACGACGCCGGTTTTCTCTATGTCGCCGACGGCAACCTCGGTGTCCTGCGCATCGACCGTCGCGGAGTCATCGACACGTCATGGTCCCGTCGGGCGCCGAAGAATCTCGCGCTGTCGCCTACCGTGAACGGCACGAGCACCAACGGGATCGTCGTCCTCGGCGCCAACCTGTACGTGACATTGACGATGAGTCTCACGGGACGGATCCTGCGAGTGCCGATCGGCGATCCGGGCGCGGTGTCGGTCGCCGCCGACGTGACCCGGCCCGTCCCGGGGGTGCTCGACGATCTGGTCGCGCTCGACGATCGCACGTTGGCGGTCACGATGACCACGGGCCAGATCGCCACCGTCGATCTGCCGAACCGCAGCGTCTGCGTTGCCGGCGTCGGCCGGCCGGTCACCGCCATCGCGCAGCGGCCGGGACGCCCGGACCTGCTGGTCGTCGGTACCGAGTCCGGTGCGCTGCTGGCCGTCTCCGCACGACGCTGAGGCGACGTCGTCGCCGTTCGGCGAGAAAACTCGCCCGGCATGTTGAGTCAGGTGACTGAATGATGGTTGAATGGGTCGGACCCCGGGGGCCGGGGGGCTCCGGGGTCGCAGTCGGGGGACCGTGTCAGGGGGTGTCGGGCTTCCGGGGATGTGGGGGTCCTCGTCGGTTCGGCGCCCCCTGCGCGGTCGCCTGTCATTCGGGCGTGTGGGTCACCGGCGCCAGCCAGATGCCGACGAGCGCATCGATGAGCTGGTGGCCGACGTCCGACCACGACCCGGTCGCCTCGCCGGCGGCACGAGACCGCTCATGGTCGGCCAGGGTCAGCAGGATCATGTTGCGCGCCATGGTGTCTCGTGATTCGAGAACGGCGTCGGGAATCGCCGGCAGCGACGAGTACAGGCCGGTGAGAACGGCCATCAGTCCACTGGATGCGACCGCCTGATCGTAGAGCAGTGTCCCGAACTTCGGGTCGATGGTGATCTGCGCACAGAAGCGGGCGAAATAGGTGGGCGTCCCGAGTGAACCCAGGTAGTCGGTCTGCGGCGCGACGAGACAGCCGATCCAGTCGCGAATCTCGACGTCCGGTCCGAGTGCATCGACCATGATGTGCCGCAGCGGTTCGATCGCGGCGTTGTGATGTTCGAGGATGGCCCGGACCAGTTCGAGCCGACCGCCGAAGTGGTATCCGACGGCGTAGTTGTTGCCCTGGCCTGCGGCCTCGCTGATCTGGCGATTGGAGACCGTCGAAACACCCTGCTCGGCGAAGAGTCGCTCGGCAGTCGACATGATTCGGGTGCGCGTTGTGGTGACCCGCTCGCTGCGGACCCTGCCCATCGTCGTCGATCTCCTAGCTGTCGCCGACTCCGTTCGGGTCGGGCATACATCGAGTCTAGTGCCCGCCGACGGCACCGACGCCCGGCCGTCCCGGGTAGCGTGGGGCCATGCGATTCGGACTGTTCATTCCACAGGGTTGGCGTCTCGATCTCACCGGCATCGCGCCGGCCGACCACTGGTCGGTGATGTCGTCGCTGGCCGCGACCGCCGAAGGGACGGAATGGGATTCGATCTGGGTGTACGACCACTTCCACACGGTCCCGATGCCGACCGACGAGGCCACCCACGAGGCGTGGAGCCTGGTGTCGGCTTTCGCAGCCACCACCTCCCGCGTCGATATCGGGCAGATGTGCACGGCGATGAGCTATCGGAATCCCATGTACCTGGCGAAGGTGGCGGCCACCGCGGACCTCATCTCGGGCGGGCGGGTGCAGATGGGAATCGGCGCCGGGTGGTACGAGCAGGAGTGGCGTGCGTACGGCTATGGCTTCCCGTCCGCTGGTGAGCGACTCGCTCGGCTCGACGAGGGAGTGGCGATCATGAAGCAGGCCTGGGAGACCGGGCGTGCGAGTCTCGACGGCGTGCATTACCAGGTCGACGACGCGATCTGCGCACCCCGGCCGACGGCGGGCCGCCTCCCGTTGTGGATCGCGGGCGGTGGCGAGCGGAAGACCCTGAGGATCGCCGCCCAGTACGCCGACTACACGAACTTCGACGGGACAGTCGACGGATTCGCGCACAAATCGTCTGTGCTACAACAACACTGCGCCGACCTGGGGCGCGACTACGAATCCATCGTGCGTTCGGCGAATTACAACGTCGTGATCGCCGAGACGGATGCCGAGGTGGAGCGTCGGCTCGACGCCCTCGAGCAGCGGCTGGCGCGGTTCGTCCATCCCGAGGCTGCCGCGGCGACCATGGCTGCCTACCGCGGCATGCCGGCCGTCGGGACGCCGGAGCAGGTGGTCGAGAACTTGTCGGCGCTGGCCGACCTGGGGATGTCGTATGGGATCTTCTATTTTCCCGACATCGCGCACGATCGCAGCAGCTTCGACCTGTTCGTCGACGAGGTGATGCCTGCGCTGCGCTGACGGCACCCGCTAGAGCTGCCGAAGTCGTTGCGCGGCTTCGGCGATGACGTCCTCACGCTTGCAGAACGCGAATCGGACGAGGTGTCGCCAGGGGCCGACGTCGTCGACGAATGCGCTGACCGGTACGGCCGCGACCCCGATCCGCTCGGGCAACATGCGGCAGAACGAGACGCCGTCGTCGAAGCCGAGCGGTCGTGGATCGGCACATACGAAGTAGCCTGCCTCGCTTCGGTGGACGCCGAATCCGGTGTCGCGGAGTGCATTCGACAACAGATCTCGTGCCGAGGCCAGTCGTTGTGCTGAGTCGTGCACCCAGTCCATCTCGTCGTCGAGGGCGGAGGCCACGGCGGGCTGGAACGGTCCGGAACCCACATAGGACATGAACTGCTTGGCCGAGCGGGCCGCTGCGACGAGCTGGGCAGGACCGCTGACCCACCCGACTTTCCAGCCAGTGCAGTTGAAGGTCTTCGCGGCGCTCGAGATCCGCAGGGTTCGCTCACGCATGCCGGGGAAGGTGGCGAGTGGTCGATGGACGCGGTCGTCGAAGAGCAGGTGCTCGTAGACCTCGTCGGTCACCGCGACCACGTCGTGTTCGACGCACAGCCGTGCGATCTCGGCGAGATCGTCGTCGGAGAGGACCGTTCCGGTGGGGTTGTGTGGTGAGTTCACCAGGATGATCGCCGTGGCGGGGCCGAACGCGTCGGACAGCCTGGCCCGGTCCAGGCGGAAGCCGTCGCCGTCGGCGATCAGGGGAACGGTGCGGCGGATGCCGCCGGCCATCGCGACGGTGGCGGCATACGAGTCGTAGTACGGCTCCACCATCACCACCTCGCGGCCGGGCTCGACGAGTCCGACCACCGCTCCGGCGATCGCCTCGGTTGCGCCGACCGTGATCAGCACCTCTGAGTCGGGGTCGTAGTCCAGTCCGTAATGTCGCCGCTGGTGGCGGGCCACCGCATATCGGAGTTCGGGCACGCCGATCCCGGGCGGGTACTGGTTGTGGCCCTCGGCGATGGCGCGTTGCGCGCCCGCGAGCATCGACTGGGGCCCGTCGGTGTCGGGAAAGCCCTGACCGAGGTTGACCGCATCGTGTTCGACCGCGAGCGCGGACATCTCGGCGAAGATCGTCGTGCCGAAGGGGCGGAGGCGGGAAACGGTGCGCACGGATCAAGGCTGACACACCGAGGGTCGTGCGTGCAGACGGCATCGCCACGGCCGTCGCGGGCGGCGGTACGATCTGCGACTATGACCACCCCGCCCGTACCGCCGAACCCGGATTCACCACAGGGGCCGCAGGACGCGGATCCCCGGCAACCCCAGGGCAGTGGCGATGGCTCGGCTGGAGCGCAACAGCCACCGGGCGGCGAACAGTACCCAGGTGCGCAGCCGTATCCGGGGGAGCAGCCGTACTTCGGCGGGCAGCCGTACCCGGGTGTTCAGCCGTATCCCGGTGCGCAGCCGTACCCGGGTGCGCAGCCGTACCCGGGTGCGCAGGCTTATCCGGGTGGGCAGCCGTACCCGGGTGCGCAGGCTTATCCGGGTGGGCAGCCGTACCCGGGTGCGCAGGCGTACCCCGGGCAGCAGCCCTATCCCGGTGCGCAGCCGTATCCAGGGGCGCTTCCCGGCGGCCAGCCCTATCCCGGCCCGTATCCGTATGCGGCACCGCCGCCCAAGCGGTCGAGCAAGCGGTTGTGGTGGGTCGTCGGGATCGTGGCCGTGCTCCTGATGGCGATCATCGGGGTGGTCGGCTTCATCTCCCGCGATTCGGTGTCCGGCACCGACGACGTCGCGGTGGGTGACTGTGTCTCGGTCACCGGCAGTGGCCAGGGAACTGACGTGCATGCGCGCAAGATGGACTGCTCCTCGACGAGCAAGTTCACCTTCTACGTGGCGCAGAAGGTCACCGGCGCGACGTGCCCCAGCGAGGACTATTCCCGCCTCTACTGGATGCGCGACGGTGAGGAAACCGGCGAGCAGTTGTGCCTGGCGCCGAACCTGGTGCAGGGCAAGTGCTACCAGATCCCGCTCGGCGGGATGCCGAGTGCGTCGCTGTCGGACTACAAGGAACTCGCATGCGGGGCCACCAAGGCGGCAGGCACCGAGATCGTTCGTGTGGATCAGCGGAGCAACGGACAGCCGTCATGCTCCAGTGATCAACTGTCCGTCTACTTCGCGCTGCCCAAGCCGCTCGGCTACTGCCTCGCCGAACCGACCTGAGTCACCGGCCGGTCAGCCCGTCGATTCCTCGCCGATGGCGGGACCCAGCAGATCATCAGCGTCGGTGATCCGGTAGGCGTAACCCTGCTCGGCGAGAAACCGCTGCCGATGCGCCGCATAGTCGGCGTCGAGGGTGTCGCGGGAGACCACCGAGTAGAAGTGTGCCTGTCCGCCATCACGTTTCGGCCGCAAGAGGCGGCCGAGCCGCTGCGCCTCCTCCTGGCGGGAACCGAACGTGCCGGAGACCTGGACCGCGACGGACGCCTCCGGGAGATCGATCGAGAAGTTGGCGACCTTGGAGACCACCAAGGTCCGGATCTCACCCTTGCGGAACTGGTCGAACAGGACCTCACGTTCCTTGTTCTTGGTGGAACCCTGGACCACCGGCGCGTCGAGCTCGCGGCCCAGCTCCTCCAGCTGATCGATGTAGGCGCCGATGACCAGCGTCGGAGAATCCTTGTGCCGGGCCAGGATCGACTTCACCACATTAACCTTGGTGTGCGCGGTGGAGCAGAGTTTGTACTTCTCCTCGGCCTCGGCGACCGCGTACTGCATGCGCTCCTCGTCGGTGAGGGTCACCCGCACCTCGACACAGTCGGCGGGCGCGATCCAGCCCTGGGCTTCGATGTCCTTCCACGGTGCGTCATAGCGTTTCGGGCCGATGAGACTGAAGACGTCACCCTCGCGCCCGTCCTCACGGACGAGGGTCGCGGTCAGGCCGAGTCGGCGCCGTGACTGCAGGTCGGCCGTCATCCGGAACACCGGCGCGGGCAGCAGGTGCACCTCGTCGTAGATGATCAGGCCCCAGTCGCGAGAGTCGAAGAGGTCGAGATTCTTGTACTCTCCCTTCGACTTCCGGGTCATCACCTGATAGGTGGCAATGGTGACCGGCCGGACTTCCTTGCGTTCTCCGGAGTATTCGCCGATCTCTTCCTCGGTGAGTGAGGTGCGGGCCACGAGTTCTCGTTTCCACTGACGCCCGGCGACCGTGTTGGTCACCAGGATCAGCGTGGTGGCACCGGCTTTGGCCATGGCGGCCGCGCCGACCATCGTCTTGCCCGCGCCGCAGGGCAGCACCACGACACCCGATCCGCCCGCCCAGAACGAGTCGGCGGCCAGTTCCTGGTAGTCGCGCAGATGCCAGTCGTCCTGATCGAGTTCGATGTGGTGCGCCTCGCCGTCGACGTATCCGGCGAGATCCTCGGCCGGCCAGCCCACCTTCAGCAGGACCTGCTTGAGTCGGCCCCGCTCGGACGGGTGCACGACCACCGTGTCGTCGTCGAGGCGGGTGCCGAGCATCGGCGCGATCTTCTTGTTGCGCATGATCTCTTCGAGCACGGCGCGATCGAGGCTGACCAGGGTCAGACCGTGGGCCGGGTGTTTGACCAGCTGCAGGCGGCCGAACCGACCCATCGTGTCGACCACGTCCATCAGCAGCGGCTGGGGGACCGCGTAGCGGGAGTGGCTGACGAGTGCGTCGACCACCTGCTCGGCATCGTGGCCTGCGGCACGCGCGTTCCACAGGGCGAGCGGAGTCACCCGATAGGTGTGCACATGTTCGGGGGCACGTTCGAGCTCGGCGAACGGCGCGATCGCCGCACGGGCCGCCGCCGCGTCGGGGTGGTCGACCTCGAGCAGCAGGGTTTTGTCGGATTGCACGATCAGGGGTCCATCGGTCACCCCGTCCATTGTCCAGATCGGCGCAACTCTTGTCAGAATGCGGTCGTTCCGACGGCCCTCAGTTCTCGATGAGCTCGACGCTGGTGATCCGGTGCAGGGAAAAATGCTGCTCGTCGTCGGTGCCCGAGTCGACGGCGACGAGCTGTCCGGCCCCGAGGGTTCGTGGCGTCACCACATGCCTGCTCGCCGATCCGTGCGCGTCGACGTAGTCCACTCGCAGCCGCCGGTTCACCCGCAGCGCGAGCTGGATCAGAGCGGTCGCCGATTCACCGCCACCGCTCGCCCGGACCGGTGTCGCCGACGTCGCACGGTTTGCGGGACGGGCCGTCGCGGCCCGGTCCTGGGAACGCATCCGGGCGACGACGGTCCGCAACTGATCCGGCGACGGCACGGGCCGGCGCGGCTGGGGCTGCCGGCGTTGACGGGCGACGGTGACCCGGCTGCCGCGTTCACGCAGGTCGACGACGGTGCCGGTGGAATCCTCGCCGGCCGGGGCGAAACCGGCGGCGCGGAGACGGTCGATCACCTCTCGGACATCGGCCTGTGACACGGCGACAGTCGGGGCCAGCGCACGTAACGCCAGGTGATCGGCGGCGTCGCTGCGCAGCACCGCGGCCAGGGTGGTGGGGTCCTCGCAGCGCACGAAGGCCGATGCGACGCCCACCCGCAGCTGCCCGTGCTTGCGTGCGACGTCCTCGATCAGATAGGTCAACGACTGGGGTACCGGGGTGCGCGAATGCCCGGTGAACAGGGTCAACAGTTCACTGCTGCTGCGGCCCGCGTCGAGAGCGCGCCGCACGCTGGCCTCGGAGACGCGATAGACCGACGCCGCACCACCGGACTCGAGGTCGGCCACGAGTTCCACCTGTTCGGCCAGATCGGCGGTCATGGGTCCGGGGACCGTCAGCGTGAGGTCGGCCTGGGCGAGGAAGTGGTCGACGGGCTCCGGCAACGCCGCCCGCATCGCGGTGAGCACCGACGACTCGACGTCGTCGTGGTTACCGGTGATGGCCGCCCGACCCACCGCGGTCAGCGATCCATGGGCGACCACCCCCAGTTCGCGCGCCTCGCGCAGAGTCTCTCCGACAACGTGCCGTGAGTACCTGCGGATCTGGCGTGGATGCTGCCAGTGCACGGCCGCGGCGAGTGCGTCGGTGGTCACCGGCATGGCGCGTCCGGCCTTGCTCAACGTCGAGAGCATCTCGTGTCGCGCGATCGGCGCGTAGGCGTCGTGGAGCTCCCCCGACAACGCCGGGAGGGCGTTGCCATCGCGATCGGGTTCGCCGATCTGCCACGCACGCCGGGGCATCTCGAGCCAGGCGCCCAGCAACGCCCACCACTGCCGGTCGGGTGCCTGGTGCAGCCAGGTGTCGGCGGCCGTGGTGGGGGCGAAGGCGTGCTCGCCGGAATCGGATGCCGGCGGGGGCTCGGGGAACCCGGCATCGATCAGGCGTAGGTAGGCGAGCAGTTCGACGATGAATGCGAGCCGCTGCTGTTCGAGGCCGGTCACCTTGGCCAGGCGCCGCAGTTCACGAACTCCCAGCGCGCCCGATCGCAGTACCGCCGCAGGCGTCGCGCCGAGTGCCCGGATGACCGCGGTGGCGTGGCGGATGAGCTCCAGCGCCTCGCCGCCCGCGGCCGCCTCGACGGCGCTGGGGGAGAACCGGCGCTTGGCCGACTCGTCGTGCAGGGCGGGGGCCGCGAGATCGTCGGTGCGCAGTGGGGGCTCACCGCGCAGCAGCTGACCGATCATCGGGGGCAACTCGACCGTCTGGTCGTCGATGCGCGCGAGGAGACCGGCCGTGAGGAGCCGGGCGACCGGCGAGTCCGGATCGGCGTCCGGTGCGGCGTCGCGGCTACGGCCCAGTGCGGGCCCGCGGGACAGGGTTTCGAGTAGGTTGCGCTCGCGCTCATCGAGAGCGTCGACGGTGGCGCGCAGATCCTCGGGCTTCTGGCGTGCGAGTGGTCCGGTCAGATGGTGGCCTCGCCACGGCAGGGCGGCCGGGGCATGCGCTCCGGTCAGCAGGGCGTCGTCGGGCCCCCAGAGCAGGGCGCGCAGGCGCAACCGATCGATCCGATCGAGGATCTCGTGGTTGTCGGCCTGGCCGGCGAGTGCGGCGACGATCGATGCGACGGTGGTCGGTGCGGGAATCGTGCCGGTGGTCTCGAGCCCCAGCGCGATCGCCTGCTCGAGCACGGCCACCGCGAGCAGGTCGAGATCCTCGCCTGCCAACGCCGATGAGGCCGCCGACAATGCCCGTGAGGCCAGCACACCTGTGCCCGCAGGAGGTGGGGACGCGAGATCCGGGCGGGCGGTGAGCAGATCGATGATCTCGTCGTCGCTGCGCAACGCCAGGTCATCGGCCAGGCTGACGCCCTGGTCATCCGCACTCATTCGGTCGATTCTACTGAGCGGGCTCCCGACCGCGGTTTCGGCGGGACGGCCGTCGAGGCCACATGGCACAATGACCCCGTGGCTGAGAAGAAGAAGTACGTCGACAACGGCTGGCCGAAAGACGGAGAGGGCGACAGCGCGCACGCTGTGTCCGAGTTCGCGGCCGGCCTGTCCGGGGCCCTGTCACCCTTCGGTGACGTCGAGTTCCCACTGGCCCCCGACGACCTGCCCTACCTCCAGCCGAAGACCGTCGTCAACCGCTGACGAGGGTGGCCGCCGGGAGCGAAGCGAGCGGGGCGGGCCTGAGTCACATCGACTCGACCGGCGCGGCCCGGATGGTCGACGTCGGCGGCAAATCGCGCACCGACCGCCGTGCGGTGGCCGGTGGCACGTTTCGTACCACGACCGAGGTGATCGGCTTGCTCAGCGATGGCAAGCTCCCGAAGGGTGACGTCCTCGCGACCGCCCGGATCGCCGGGATCATGGCAGCCAAACGTACCGACGAACTGATCCCGCTGTGTCATCAGCTGGCCCTGTCGTCGGTCGAGGTCGAATTCGCGATCGCCGACGATCACATCGACGTCACGGCAACCGTCGGGACCAGCGGGCAGACCGGTGTCGAGATGGAAGCCCTGACCGCGGTCGCCGTCGCCGGCCTCACCTTGCACGACATGGTGAAGGCGGTCGACCGTCGCGCCAGCATGGACGGGGTGCGCCTGCTCGAGAAGACCGGAGGCAAATCGGGGTCGTGGCGACGTGAGTGAGTCACCGGGCGACGGCGGACGGCTCCGGGTGGCCAGAGTCGTGGTCGCCTCGACTCGCGCCAGCCGGGGCGACTACACCGACCGCACCGGGCCCATCATCACCGACTGGCTCACCGCCCGGGGGTTCGTCGTCGACGACCACTGCGTGGTGGCCGACGGCCTGCCGGTCGGGGACGCGATCCGCGCCGGCGTCGATACCGGCGCCGATCTGGTCATCACCACCGGCGGGACGGGCCTCTCACCGACCGATCGCACTCCCGAACAGACCCGCCCGCTGCTCGACGTCGAGATCCCCGGTCTCGCGGACGCGATCCGCTCAGCCGGCCTGCCGACGGTGCCGACCGCGGTACTGTCGCGCGGCACCGCGGGGGTGGCCGCCACGACACTGGTGATCAACCTGCCGGGCTCGACCGGTGGGGTGAGGGACGGGCTGTCCGTCCTCGCGGGGGTCCTCGACCACGCGCTCGATCAGATTCGCGGCGGCGACCACTGATGACGGAACGGGCCGTCGGCGTACAGGTGGTGCGGGCCTCTTTGTCCGACAACGAGATCGACCTGGCATCACACGAAGCGCTCGTCGTGGAGGCCGCGGGCGGTGGCGCCGGCGCGGTCGTGGGGTTCGTGGGTGCGGTGCGCAACCACGATGGCGGGCACGAGGTCACCCGCCTGGTCTATTCCGCCCATCCGACGGCGCCTGCGGTGCTGTCCGACGTCGTCGGCGATGTCGCCGGGGCAGCGGACGGGGTCCGTGCGGTGGCCGTGTCGCATCGGGTCGGAGAACTCGCGATCGGCGATGTCGCCTTCGTGGTGGCGGTCGCGGCCGATCATCGTCGAGCGGCGTTCGAGCTCTGTGCGCGCCTGGTCGACGAGGTGAAGGCGCGACTGCCGGTGTGGAAGCATCAGTTCTTCGGTGACGGTACTGACGAGTGGGTCGGCTCGGCATGACCTCGCAACGGGATGAGGACGACGCGTCGCAACCGCGTCGCCATGAGACGCCGACCGAGCGACTCGACCGCAACTGGGCGAGCCTGTTGCAGGAGCTGCGAGTGGTGCAGACCGGCGGTCAGATCCTCACCGGTCTGATGCTGACCGTCCCGTTTCAAGAGGGTTTCGAGGAGCTGAGCTCTCGTGAGCAGTACATCTTCGTCGTCAGCCTGGTTTTCGCGGTGCTGTCGACGGTCACCTTGATCTCGCCGGTGGCATTGCACCGACTGTTGTTCCGGCGTCACGCGATCGATCAGCTGGTGGACCGCGCACATCTGTTGACGCTGATCGGCATCGGATTGCTCGGAATCGCACTCATCGGCGTTCTCACGGTCATCTTCGACATCGTGTTCGGCGGCTGGGCCGCGATCACGGCCGGGTGTCTGGCCCTGGTGGTCTTTCTGTTCATGTGGGTGGCGATGCCGCTGCGTGAACGGCGACGACTGTCGCGACCCGACTGACCGGCCGGCCCATGAGAGTGGAAAAGGGCCCCGCACGGGTCTGAAACCGTCGTGCGGGGCCCTTCGACTGTGGGCCCGTGGTTGTCGGGCCGAGTCAGCTGCTCCTATCAGGGAGTGGGCAGCTGGTCCTTGTGCTCGTTGAACAGCTTGATCTGGTCAGGGGTGAGCTCGTAGCCGCTCTTCTTGGCCATATCCCACATGTTCTTGACCTCGGGCGAGATCTTGCCCTTCTCCTGCGCCTGGCTCAGCGCGGAGTCGAGCTGCTTCTGCACGTCACCGGTGCTCTTGGCCTCGGGTGCGGCCGACCAGTTGAACGGTGCCGGCAGCTTCGGGAGCTGCAGGCGCGGTGCCTCGCTCGGCGCGCTGCGCTGCGTGGCGCCCGAGAGTCCGGTGCCGCACACGGGCCATGCGCCCTTGCCCTGGCTGCCCAGCACGCGCTCGGCAACCACGATCTGCTGCTCCTTGGTGGCCTGATCGGCGCTCGGCGCGAACTGCGTGCCGCCGTGGCCTGCCCAGGTGCTCTGGTTGAACTGGAGTCCGCCCTGGTAACCGTTGCCGGTGTTGATGGCCCAGTTGCCGCCAGACTCGCACTGGGCGACCTGGTTCCATTCGGCGTCGGTTGCGGCGTTGGCCGAGCCGGTGCCACCCAGAAGGGCTGCACCGCCGCCGAGGACGGCCCCGGTGAGGGCGACCTTGGCGAAGGTCTTGGTGGGAGTGCCTGTCGTCGGTTTGCGATGGCGTCCGGACATGGTGGTGTTCCTCTCTCCACGCGCCTACGAAGTCAGCTGTCGGGTTCGGGCGAGAGGTGCCCGGTCTCGGCCTGACGTGAGTCACGCCGGGACTTAACCCCAAGGACGTCGTGATGACCGTCCGGTTCTCTGTCGGAGGGTGGGTCCCCCGTCCTCGCTCCTAGATGTCGTTCTGGTGCGTCCCGTGACGGAGCGAGGTTCGGCGCGGCCGACGGGACGTTATGCATTTGGTTACTTGCTCGTGACCCCCCGGGGGGCGTCGTTCAGTCACAGTACGACGTCTGCGAGCTCGAATCACGTTGTTGGCAAGCCTGTTTTCGGCGCCTGATTGGGTCTCCCGACCCAATTCGAGGGTCGTCCCTGCTCACGGGGCGATAGTCGACTTGTGTCCTTCTCGTTATCGACCCGTTATGTGAGGAAGCTCACAGGCGACTGTGGCGTCAGCCACCGGCAAATGGCGGCAGAACATCGACGATCGCACACGTCCCAAGGGTCACACTGCGATCGCAGAGCGCGACGGAGTCGCGAAGGTATGAACACCGCGCCAACACCCGCCGCAGATCCGGATTGTCGGCGGACAGGATCGACTCGAGGTCGGCGAGCGTCGTATCCGCGTCGACGTCGATGACGACCGTGTCACTGCCGGCCGCAGCACGCGCGGCAGCGAAGTACCGGACGGTCAACTCCATCGCCGATCAGCCCCCGATGGCCGACATCGGCCGCGTGGGCTGGTGGAACTCGGGGCCGTTCACGCCGTGCCCGGCCGCCTTGACCCAGGTGTTGCCGCGCCAGCGGTCGGCGATCGCCGCGTCGAGGCGATCGCCCTGTAGACCGCTGCGCAGAACGGCGCGGAGATCGGTCTCCGACTCCGCGAACAGGCAGTTGCGCAAAGCTCCGTCTGCGGTGAGCCGGGTGCGATCACAGTCTCCGCAGAACGGACGGGTGACCGATGCGATCACCCCGACGCGCGCGGGCGCACCGTCCACGTAGTGACCGTCGACCAGCCAGGTCGCGGCGGGAGCGCTGCCGCGTGGCCGGGGATCGGGCAGCAGGGTGTAGCCGGCGCGCAGCGCGGCGAGGATCTCGTCGGCGGTGACCATCGACGACCGGTCCCAGCGGTGCTCGGCGTCCAGCGGCATCTGCTCGATGATGCGCAGCTGGTAGCCGTGGTCGAGGCAGAACCCGAGGAGGTCGGGGAGGCGGTCGAGATCGTCGTGGCCGGCGAGGACCGCGTTCACCTTGATCGAGCGAACTCCGGCGGCCCGGGCGGCGGCGAGCCCGTCGACGACGTCGTCGAGGCGGTCGCGCCGGGTGATCGCGGCGAATCGCTCTCGGTCGACGGTGTCGAGTGAGACGTTGATCCGGTCGAGTCCGGCCGCCACCAGCGGCTCGATCCGGTGCCGGAGGCCGAGGCCGTTGGTGGTCATCGCGATCTCGGGTGGGTCGGGCAGGTCCGATACGGCGGCGATCAGGTCCTCGAGGTCGCGCCGGAGCAGCGGCTCCCCGCCGGTGAAACGGATGGTGCGGATGCCGAGGTCGCGCACCGCCACGGTCATCACCCGGATCAGCTCCGCGGTCGTGAGCACGTCGTCGGTGGGGAGCCAGTCGAGACCCTCGGCGGGCATGCAGTAGGTGCAGCGCAGATTGCAGCGATCGGTCACCGACACGCGCAGATCAGTGGCGATCCGGCCGAACCGATCCCGTAGCGGACCCGTTGTGGGGGTGTCCGCAGGCGGCACATCTTTCGGCGCGGTGGTGGGGAGGCCGAGCCCGACGACGGTCATGGGCCGGTACTCCGCACTTCCAATGAGCGAAATGTGCTGGCGTGGAACACGAGTGGTTCCACCCCGGCGTCGTACCGCAGTGCCTCGATGCGGAGGAGGACCAAGGTGTGGTCGCCGGCCGGGATCTCGTTGTGGAGCGAACAGGACAGACACGCGGCCGCGTCCGGGATGAACACAGCGCCGTCGTCGGTGCCGGAAGGGGTGATCCCGGAGAAGCGGGCATCGCTCGGGCCGGCGAGCTGTCGACACAGGTCGGACTGATCGCGCGCGAATACGCTGACGCCGATGGCCGGGGCCGCACGGAGTCGTGGCCACGTGGTCGACGTGTTCTGGACGCACAGCGAGACGAGTGGCGGATCGAGCGAGACCGTGGTGAACGCGCTCGCCGCCATCCCGACGAGTTCCGGCGCGCCGTCGGCGCCGTCGGCGCCGGCGACGCGGCACGCGACCGCGACGACGCCGGACGGGAAGCAACTGTAGGCGCGTTTGAGCACATCGACGTCGGCCGCGGGCGACAGTTCGGCGGTCGTGGTCGGGAACGCGGAGTCGAGGGTCACCGTGCGCGCCGCCCCGATCGGAGTGCGAAGACCAGCCCGATCACGAAACCCACCGGCGCGCACATGGTCAGCAGGTAGACGAACGTGGGTGCCGTGCCACCGTCGGTGACCAGCGGGGTCACGAACAGTGCGACGATCGCCGCGAGTCCGATCGCGAACACGACCACGGCCAGCTGCAGCAGTCGCGGGGACGATTGGCTCTTCATGTCTTCCACGGTAGAACACGTGACGGCTCGGTGACGCCGGTGATCGGCGCCGGAGGTGAGGTAATCCACGTGACCGGTCCGATTCGCGTTGGCTAGACTGAGTGCTCATTGGCGCCTCTGCTCATCTGATGTGGAGCCGGGTCCCGTTCACGGGATCAGCTGTGACTCAGGTCAGGGGCGCTTTTGTCATGGACTCCGACGTACAGGTGAGGGTGAGCACGGTGCCGACCGGCAAGGTGAAGTGGTACGACGCGGAAAAGGGTTTCGGCTTCCTCGCGCAGGACAGCGGTGAGGACGTCTACGTCCGATCGTCCGCATTGCCCGACGGCGTGGAGGGTCTGAAGCCCGGCCAGCGCGTCGAGTTCGGCATGGCCGCGGGACGTCGAGGACCGCAGGCGCTGACCGTCACCGTTCTCGAACCGGCGCCCAGCGTCGCGAAGAACACGCGCGAGGCGGCGCGCAAGGAGACCAAACGCCACACCCCCGACGAACTGCACGGCATGGTCGCCGACCTGATCACCCTGCTCGAGGGTGCCGTGCAGCCGGAGCTCCGAAAGGGTCGCTACCCGGATCGCAAGACGTCACAGCGTATCTCCGAGGTGGTCCGCGCGGTCACCCGCGAACTGGAGCGTTGACCTGACCGGGTGAACGTCAGCGCGGATCAGCGGCGGGCAGTCGTAGGTCCTGCGGGCTCGTGTCGGCCGCGAGGTAGCCGCGCGCGATCACGTTGTTGTTCTCGGCGTCGGCGATCGCCGACGGCACCTGCACCTCGACGTTGACCAGGATTCGGTCCGGCGTCGAGTGCAGCACCGTGGTGTAGGTGGAGTTCGACCGCATCGGGACCGACGTCCCGTCGAGTCCCTCGGGTGTGAGGTACTGGATCACCAGATTCCACGGCCATTCGGCGATGTCCTTGGACACCGACAGCATCACCGATTCCCCGACCGGTACCGGCACGCGCTGGGCCTGGGCATCGGCGATCCTCTTGGGCTCGCAGTTCTTGAGGAAGACGTCGCACATCCGGGTCGGCTCCACGCGTACGAGCCGATCGCCCACTGCGAGTTGCAGATACGGATGTTCCTCGGTCGAATCGCCGGACCACTGATCCTTCGTCAGGACGGCCACCGTCCCACCGACGATCACGACGAACGCGACCACCACGGCCGCGATGATCGCGAGCGCCTTTTTTTCTCCACTGTTCAGGTGCACGGTCTACGACTGTCCTCGATCGGGTTCGGCCGGCATCTTCCGGGTCGGGTCCGCGGCGTGGCCGCGACGGTGATCAGGGTGCCGACCACCTGGATGATGCGTGATGCGGGTCGGGGCGTCGGACGGGGGGTGGTGTCCGTGCGACGACGGGCGCGGGGGTGGCCCGGGGTTGCCGACTGCGCGCAACGCCACCGTCGGTGCGGCGTAATCGGGTCGTTGTCCGCCGATACCCGGCACCAGCGACGATCCGCGCGTGGTCATCACGGTCTGCAGCAGGCCGATACCCAGTAGCACCGCGACGACGGTGAAGCCGATCCACAGAGTCGGGGGCAGCAGGACACCGAGTGTGGCCCCGAAGACCCATCCGAGCTGGAGAACGGTCTCCGACCGCCCGAAGGCCGAGGCCCGCGACTCCTCGGGCAGGTCGTCCTGGATCGACGAGTCGAGACAGACCTTGCCGATCGCACTGGTGCCGGAGGCGACGAAAGCGGCCAGCGTGGCGATCACGATGTTGCCGAAGATCGCGGCCAGCGCGGCGACGACGAAACAGGCGGCGGTGGACCAGACCACGATCCGCGGTGGGTTCTTCAGCTCCAGTCGGGTGCCGAGCCCGTTGCCGATCATGTTTCCGACACCCGCGGCGGCGCCGACCGCACCGAGCAGGACGAGTTGCGTCCAGTCGGAATGCACATCCTGCTGTGCCTTGGCGTAGAAGGCGATGTAGAGGGTGAGGAACCCGGTCAGGATGCGGATGGTCGCGTTGCCCCACAGCCCCGCGACGACCTTGCGGCCCAGTGGCTGTCGCATCTTCGCTGCCAGCGCGGTGGCCGTCTCGCGGGCGCCACGGCGCCCGCCCGCGGCATCACCCGTGGGAGCGTGCGACATCGCCGGTTCCCCGTGGTAGGTCAGCGTGGTCGGGATCTCGCCCTCGGTCACCTCGACCCACGACGGGATGCGCATGCACAGCCAGGCGCCGACAGCGGCGATCACCGCGAGCCAGGCCATCGCGCCGGGGATGTGGATGGGCAGCACCTTGGCCAGCAGCATCTCGAACATCGCCGCGACGGCGCCGCCGATGATGGTGCCGCCGATCAGGCCGAAGGTGGTGAGACGGGAGTTGACCCTGGGCAGGTCGATCGTCGGCGGCACCACGCGTGGCGTCACCGCGGACTTGAGGACCCCGAACGATTTGGACAGCACCAGCAGACCCAGCGCGCAGGGATAGAGCACCCAGGGGTCGTACTGCAGTTGTTGCGTCGTCGTGTCCCAGGACGAGTTCGCCAGGATGAGCAACGCCAGGATCACCCTGAGCCCGAACGTGGTCGCCATCGCGATGCGGCGGCCGTGCTGGAGGCGATCGAGCATGGGGCCGATCAACGGTGCGATCAGTGCGAACGGGGCGATCGTCAGCGCCAGGTAGAGGCCGACATTCGTCTTCGACTCGCCAGTGGCGGCCGCGAAGAACAGCGTGTTGGCCAGTGCGACGGCCATCGCGGCGTCCACCGCGAAGTTGACGATCACCGGCAGCGTCAGGGCGGTCAGGCCGGAGCGATCGGCGCCGTCGGCGGTCGCGGCCTGGTAGATCTTGCCGATCCCACGCCCGGTCAACTCGCGGCTGCGCATCGCGGCGACGCGTGCGACGGTGATCTTCTTGGGTACTCCCGGACCAGACGTGCCGCCTGCCATCGCCCTGGTCCCGCCGATCCGGTCGGTCGGGGCGCCTGACGGGGTCTCATCGCGCCCGTCGAGGGGCGGCAGATGTGGATTGTGGGTGGGCGGTGGCAGATACGCGGTGTCGGCCGGGCCGCGGGACGAGGGGCGTCCGGCCGCCGGACGCCGGGCGGTGATCGGCTCGTCGGCGGGGTAGTTGGCGGTGCCGGGGTGCTGCCGACGACTACGACCATCGTGGCCTGCACCCGGTCCGACATCGTGACCCGCGCCGCGCGGGTCGGGGCCCGTCGGTTCGCTTCGCTCCCCCCGGGGGAAGCGGGGGCTGGGTCGGTTCACACCGACAATTGTTCCTCATCCCACCGACTCGGTGTCGGCACGGCCATCGCCCGCGCGTTTGACGGTCCACACAACGCCGACCGCGCGCAGTTGCTGTCGCCCGGGCAAGCGCATTCGCGGGCAGGCTCGACGCGGTGCGGCACAGGACCGGGCTCAGGACCGGGCTCAGGACCGGGGTGAAGGACTCCGGTGCGAGACGGCGGTGCGAGACGGCGGTGCGAAGCAAAGTGCGGGTCGGTGCCGCCGCGATCGCGCGATGTTGCACACTGGACACGTGACTCTTGCATTCGACGGTGACCGGCTGCTCGCCGCTGTCGACGTGGCGCGCGCAGCGTTGGTCGAAGACGGTCAGCACCCCGGGGCTCACCTGGAGAGCACCCCGGAGGGGGATTGGGCGGTCGCCCACTACTTCGAGGCCGACCTCGCCGGCTACCGAGGCTGGCAGTGGTGCGTCGTGCTGGCCGGGGCGCCGGGCACCGACGAGATCACTGTCAGTGAGCTCGTGTTGCTGCCGGGCCAGGGATCGCTGCTGGCCCCGAACTGGGTGCCGTGGAACGAGCGGGTCGTCGCCGGCGACCTGTCACCGGGCGACGTCCTGGCCGCCGATCCCGGCGATCCGCGGCTGGTACCCAATCAGATCGACAACGGCGACGAGTTCGCGCTGTCGTCCGACGACGACGATCCCGACGACATCGGACAGATCGCCGGTGAACTCGGCCTCGGTCGTCGGCGACTGCTGAGTCCCGACGGTCGTGACGATGCCGCGCAGCGCTGGCACGACGGGGAGTTCGGTCCGCGCAGCGAGATGGCGGCCGCCGCGGCCTACTCGTGTGCCAGTTGTGGCTTCTACCTCCCGCTCGCCGGTGCACTGCGGCCTGCGTTCGGCGTGTGCGCCAACGAGTACTCGGCCGACGGCCATGTGGTCGCCGCCGACTACGGGTGCGGTGCCCACTCCGACGTCCCCGCACCGTCCGGTGGTGGATCGCCGGCCTACGATGCCTACGACGACGGCGTCCTCGAGATCGTCAGCGCCGGCGCTGACGCGACGTCCTGACCGACGCCGTGCCCTCGGGCGTCGATGCCTCCGACCTCGACGACCCCTTCGGTCTCGACGAGCTCCGTACGGCCACGCTCGACGCGTGGCGTACCTCACCCACGAGATTCGCCGAAGACGCTGCGGCCGAACGGGATCTGGTCACCGTCGGCTATCGGGACCGTCTGTTCGTCGAATTGGCGGCCAACGCCGCGGACGCCGCATCCGTCTCCGGTTCCCCTGGGCGGCTCAGCGTCTGGCTCGACGGACGTGCGCTGCACGTGGCCAACACCGGTGCCCCGCTGACCGTCGACGGCGTGCGGTCGCTGTTGTCGCTGAGGGTGTCGGCCAAGCGAGCTGATCTGGGACCACCGAGCGTCGGCCGGTTCGGGGTCGGCTTCACCGCGACCGGCACCGTCGCTGATCGCATCGAGGTCCGGTCCACGTCCGGGTCGTTCGTCGTCGATCGCGACCGGACCGCACAGGCTGCCCGCGACGCCGGGGTGGCCGCTTCGGGGTCTGGTCACGCGCCCCTGCTCCGGCTGGCGTGGGCTCTCGACGCGACTCCGGCGCCCGACCACGACACCGAGATCGTCCTGCACCTGCGCGACGACGTCTCGGCCGACGCGCTGTTGGCGGCAGCCCGAGCGCAGGCCCCCGATCTGCTCCTGGAATTGGCAGGCCTGGACGAGATCGCGGTGTCCGGCTCGACGACGACGATCAACCGGGGGAAGCCCGCCGCGCACGAGCGGACCCGCAGATCGACGATCACCGGGACAGCGGCGACCGATCCTGTGGTGCGGACCTGGATCGAGGCCGAGCGCGGCGGCACCCGATGGTTGATCGAGGCGGGGGAGTCGGGACCGCGACTGCGCGACAAAGAGGTCCTCAGAGCGCCGACCCCGACCGACATCGAGTTGTCGTTGCCTGCGCGGTGCATCACCGACCTCCCGCTCACCCCCGATCGTCGACACCTGCATCCGAACGCCGACATAGGCACGGCGGCAACGGGTCACGCGGACCTGATGGCGGGTGTGCCCGCGGCGTGGCGGCCGCTGTTGATCCCCTTGCCTGCGCGGGCCCGCAACCGCGACGACGCGGCGCTGATCGAGGCCGTGCTCGGTGAACTCCGCGACAGCGCGTGGCTGCCGGCCGCGGAAGGGGCCGACCTGGTCCCATCCCGGGCAGTCGTCCTGCCAGACCTGAGTGCGGATCTCGCCGCCGTGCTCGCCCCGGTCCTCGGGGATCTGGCCCACCCCGATGTCTCCGAACGTCGCCATCTCGGCCGTCTGCGCACGGTCGGCGTCGGCGAGATCGGGCTCGCCGACATCGCGGAGAGGCTGGTCGGCGTCGAACGCGAACCGGCGTGGTGGCGTGACCTGTATGCGGCGCTGTCGCCGTTCGTGACCACCGGCATCGACGCTGACGAACTCGGTGCGCTGCCGATCCCGCGCGCCGACGGCCGGATGAACATCGGTGCGCGCGGGGTGTTCGTCGCCGACGGCATCGACATCCCGATGCGCTGGATCCCGACCGTCGCGGCGGCCGCGCGACATCCGCTGGTGGAACGGCTCGGCGCCGAGCCGATCTCGATTGATCACGTGCTCGCAGATCCGGCGTTGGCACAACTCGTCGACGAGGCCGACGACGACGAACTCGTCGAGGTGGCCGACGAGGTCTTCGCGCTGCTCGCCGCGGACCCCGCTGCGGCAGTGCCGGATCGGCTGTCGGGGCTGCCGGTGCCCGACCGGGACGGGGAGCTGCGTGCCGCCGACGAGCTCCTGCTGCCGGACAGTCCGCTGGCATCGGTGCTCGTCGACGATGCGCCGTTCGGTGTCGTGTCCGACGAACTGGTCCGTCGCGTCGGGCCCGACGTGTTGCGGCGGCTCGGCGTGGGCTGGGGCTTTCACGTCCTCGTCGACGATCTCCCGGTGGCGCCCGATCACGACCTGCCCGACGAGGAACACTGGTGGGACACCAACGACGATCCCCCGCAAAGTCTCTCGGCCGTACGCGATCTCGACCTCGTCGACGAGAACCGCTGGCACGACGCACTCACGCTTCTGGCCACCGACGACGCCGTCGCGCCACTGCTCGCCGATCGCGCCGGGTACACCGCCTGGTGGCTGCGCCACCACGCGCTGATCGACGGACATCCGCTGGGGTGGTACCGGGCACCGTCGGATCTCACGGTCGAGGGGGTGCGCGATCCGCTGGATCATCCGCACGCCGACATGTTCGCCGCGGCACTGGGCACCGGCGACGTCGAATCGGCCACCGACGCCGGCACCGTGCTCGCCAGTCTCGGTGATCCGAGGCGTCAGATCGCCGCGGGTGTGGCGGGCACGGTGTATGCATCGGTCGTGCGGGCATGCCGATCCGGTCTGTTCGAGGCGACAGAACTCCCAGTGCCGCAACGGGTTCGGACAGTCTCGGGGGAGACCGCAGAACAGGCCGCGGTGCTCGACCACCCGTGGCTGATCCAGACGATGGATCCCGACACGACGGTCGTGCTGGGCAGCCGCGTCACCGCCGACGACGCCGAGATCCTCGCCGACATCCTCGATCTGCCGACCGCGGGTGAGCTGGCGCGCGCCGTGGTGCGCGACGAAGGGGTGGCCGCCACCTGGACGTCCACCGACGCGGTGCTGTTCGCCGCGGAGTGGGGTCGCGACCTCGGCCACGGCGAGGTGCGACTCCACGAGGAACTCTGGATACGGCTACAGCGCAACGGCTCCGACTCGGATGTCGAGGTGACCTGGTGGGTGGACGATCGCGGGGTCACTCACCTCGCGCGTCGATTCCCCCGGTGAGGATGGAGGCCAGCTGCCGGTAGGCCTCCGCGTCGTCGAGGCCCGTGGTGACCGCCACGTCACGGCGCTGAATCCGGGTCATCATGGATGCCGCGAGATCGGCGGCGAAGGCGGCGTTCACGTCGCGGAATGCCCCGGTCGCCACCCCTGCGGTGATCAGCTCACCGACCCGGACGGTGGCGGCCTCGGTGTTGCGTTCGTAGAGTTCCCGGGTCGGTTCGTAGGCGTGCAGGTCGGTCATGAACGCACCCGAGGCGGGTGCGAGTGCGTCCCCGACCGCGATGAGGTACGTGATCACCTTCGCGCGCGCATCCGTCTGCTGGGCCACCCGTGCCTCGACCTGATCTGTCGCCGTCCGGAAGAAGTGCGTCACCGTCTTGACCACCAGTTGCTCTTTGCTGGCGGCGAGCGTGTACAGCGTCGACTTCGAGCATCGCAGTGCCGAGGCCAACTCGGCCACGCCGAGGTGGGCGAATCCCTCGGAGAGCAGGAGTCGGACCAGCGCGTCGAACAGGTCGCCGCGACGTCGGGTGGCGAAGCCGGTGTTGTCACTCACGCCCCCATAGTACTGTGGAAAGTACTTCAGTACTGTTTTCTTTCCCTCGGAGGTCCGACATGCCGGTTGATCGACTGCTGCCCACGGATGAGGCGCATGACCTCATCGCCCTGACCAGGGATTTTGCCGACAAAAGGTTCGTTCCGATTGTCGACGAGTACGAGAAGGCGGAGAAGTATCCCGACGGCTTGTTCGCCGAGATGGGCGAGGCGGGTCTGCTCGGTCTGCCGTATCCGGTCGAGTGGGAGGGCGGTGGTCAGCCCTACGAGGTGTACCTGCAGGTCCTCGAGGAGCTCGGGGCGCGGTGGGCGGCGGTGGCGGTCGCGGTCAGCGTGCACGGACTGGCGTGCCATCCGCTGTTCACCTTCGGTACCGAGGAGCAGAAACAGCGGTGGCTACCGGATCTGTTGAACGGGCGACTGATCGGTGCCTACAGCCTGTCCGAGCCTCAGGCCGGATCCGATGCGGCGGCACTGACCTGCAGGGCAGCTGCCGTCGACGGCGGATACCGGGTGAACGGAGCCAAGGCGTGGATCACCCACGGCGGTATCGCCGATGCCTACAACCTGTTCGTCCGCACGGGTGAGGGATCGAAGGGCATCAGCTGCCTCCTCGTTCCCCGTGACACCGACGGACTCACCTTCGGCAGGCCGGAGGAGAAGATGGGTCTGCATGCGGTGCCCACCACGTCGGCCACCTACGACGATGCCCTCGTCGCCGACGACCGTCTGCTCGGTGGTGAAGGGGCGGGGCTGACCATCGCTTTCTCGGCCCTCGACTCCGGGCGGCTGGGTATCGCCGCGGTGGCCACCGGACTCGCCCAGGCCGCCCTCGACGCCGCCGTCGACTATGCCCAGGAGCGAACGACCTTCGGCCGCAAGATCATCGATCATCAGGGCCTGGCATTCCTGCTCGCCGACATGGCCGCCGCAGTGGATTCGGCGAGGGCGACCTACCTCGACGCAGCGCGTCGGCGTGACGCCGGACGTCCGTACTCCCGGGCCGCCGCGACGGCGAAACTGGTTGCCACCGACGCCGCCATGAAGGTCACCACCGACGCGGTCCAGGTGCTCGGTGGCTACGGCTACACCCGCGACTTCCGCGTCGAGCGCTACATGCGCGAGGCCAAGATCACGCAGATCTTCGAGGGCACCAACCAGATCCAGCGACTCGTGATCGGACGGGCACTGGCCTCGCGATGATCCGCCAACTCAGATGGCGACATCGGGATCGTAGCGGAAGGCGCGCCGTTCACCGCGCCTGAAGGACCTCGAACCCAGCCGCGCGATGACCCACATCGGCCCCGGGATGCGCGGGCGCAGCTGACGATACGCGTCCTCGTCGAGCCCTTTGACGGCCCACGGTGCGACACGGAACAGGTCGCGAAGCCTGTTGTCCTCGCCGAACCTCTTCTCCAGCGTGGCCCAGTCGTCCTCCGAGAGATACTGCTGGATCAGGGCGAGTGCGTCGTTCTCCTCGTGCGCGAGATGGGTCGCGAGATGCTCCTGTGTGCGGCCGAGGACGTCGGTCAGGTTGTCGCGTGATCGTTCGTCGGCGCCCGCGGCCATCGCCGCGAAGCCGTCGTCGCATGCCGCGAGAAGCGGATCGATCTGGCCGTGCTCGGCCTCCATCGCATCGAGGACGGCCTTCTCGGCGCTCGTGCACCGGGACTCGAGCAGCGGCCAGAGCCAGGCGTCCTCGCCGGCGTGATGGTGATGCAGCGTCTCACGGAACAGCGACCACCGCTCCTGCAATGCGTGCCAGGTGGCGCGGTCGGGAACCGGCGTGTGCGGTGCGCAGCGGACGAACCCCGCCAGGTCCCGGCGGAACGCGTGGTGCATCACGTACATCATGAACGGATCGATCGGGCCGTCGGGAGCGGCTGCCTGGCCGGGCAGCCGGACCTGGGTGACGGTCGTCCCTGCGGTCCCTGCGGTGGTGTTCTGGGTGGTGGTCATCGGAGTCTCCTTGTCGGTGGGCTGTCTCGACAAGCATCCGACGGACCGCTTGGGCCCCACTTGGAGTGCACTTGTGCCCTCATCGACAAAGCTGTATCCGTTCTTCCCGGCGACCGGAGAACGGATACAGCTCTGGTATGACGGCCCGATCACACGGGCGTCATGTGTGCATCCCGCCGGGCGCGCGTCGGTTCCTCCGTCGAACCGGCCTCGAGATCCGGCTCGAGTCCGACCTGCGGCAGTATCCGGTCGAGCCACGCGGGCAGCCACCAGTTGACGCGCCCCAGCAGCGACATGGTCGCCGGAACCAGGACCATCCGAACCAGCGTGGCGTCGAGGAAGACGGCCACCGCCATTCCGAGACCCAGCATCTTCATCACGATGTCGGTCTCCGTCGCGAAGCTGAGGAACACCGCGACCATGATCGCCGCCGCGGTGGTGATGACCCGTCCCGTCTTGGCCAGCCCGCTGATCACGCTCGCCCGCGCGTCACCGGTGGCGAGCCAGTCCTCGCGGATGCGGGAGAGCAGGAACACCTCGTAGTCCATCGAGAGGCCGAACAGGATCGCGAAGACGAGGATGGGCACCCAACTCGACACCGCGACCGGGTTGTCGACACCGAGCAACGACAGGCCCCAACCCCACTGGAACACGGCAGTGATCACCCCATAGGCGGCGGCCACCGACAGCAGGTTCATCGCCGCAGCCTTCACCGGTACCACCACCGACCGGAACAACACGGTCAGCAGGATCACCGATGCGACCACGACGAAACCGATCACCAACCACAGCCTGCGCTGCAACATGTGCGAGATGTCGTCGTAATAGGGGGTCTCGCCGGTCAGGATCGCGCCGTCGGGCAGGCGGTCCCGGATACCCGAGAGCACGTCGCCGGTGGCCGCGGCCGCCGGATCGGCACCGATGGTGATCGGAGCGATCTCGATTGCGCCGTCAGGGGATTCGGTCACCGGGGCCACCGCGGTCACGCCCGGAACCCGGGCGATGTCACGCAGCGCTGACCTCAGCTGGTCGCGATCGGTCTCGGCCGACGGTGCGACGACCACGACCTCGGCATTTGTCCCGGGACCGAACTCGGCGGCCAGCAGGTCATGTGCGCGCCGCGTGGTCAGTTCCGTCGACTGGGCGCCGGAATCCGATGGCCAGGTGCGCATCGCGGCGGCCGGCGCCGCCAAGGTGACGAGCACGATCAGCGCCAGCAGGATCGCGACGACGGGCCGTTGTCCCACCCGACCGGCCCAGCGGGCGGTCAGTGGCATGCGGCGCGCCACGCCGTCGGCTGTTGCCGGGAGCGTGCGCCTGGCCTTGCGCGGCACGATCCGGCGACCCGCCAGCCGGCACAGGGCGGGCACCACCACGAGGGTCGCGGCCAGCATCGCCACCACGGCGATCGCGGTGGCGAAACCGAACGACGAATACGTGGGCAGCCCGGCGAGCCGGAGGCCCATCAACGAGACGAGCACCGTGGTCGCGGCGAACGTCGCGGACCGGCCCGCGGTGGCGACCGACCGCGCGGCGGCCTCGACCGGATCGTGGCCGCGCCGGAGGAACTCGACGTGCCTGCTCACCACCAGCAGGGCGTAGTCGATCCCGACGCCCAACCCGACCATGCTCGCGACCATGGGTGCGGTCGGGCTCACGTTCATCACCCCGGCGAGCAGCATGACCCCGGCCGACCCCGCGACCAGCCCGGCGATCGCGGTGACGATCGGCAGACCGGCGGCGACCACCGATCCGAAGGCGAACACCATGATGAGCAGAGCGAGGGTGATCCCGATGATCTCCGCATGGCCCTTGATCGGGGCGGCCGCGGTCTCGGGTACCGACCCGTTCATCTCGACCTGTAGGCCATCGCCGATGGTGGGGGCGACGGCCTTTTCGAGGCCGTCGGCGTTGCCCATGATCGACCGGTCGGTGACCGGGACGTCGTATCCGACGGTGACGACAGCGGTGTCCCGATCGGCGCTGTACCTTGCGTCGCTGACGGTGGCCACGTGGTCCGTCTCGCCGAGCCGGTCGCGCAGTCGGTCGATCTCCGACGCCGGAACGGTGCCGTCGCCGGAGTGGACGACGATGCGCGCGAACGCATTTCCGGCACCGGGCACGTGTTCGCGAAGTAGGTCGATCCCGACCTGGGATGGGGTGCCGGTGACGTCCCAGTCCTCCTGGGTGTCACCGCCCAACGTGGCCGACGCGGCCAGCAGGATGCCGAGCGCGGCGACAAAGCCGATCAGTGCTCGGATCGGATGGGCCGCATTGGCGTGTCCGATCCGGTACAGCAGGGTGGTCTTCATCGGAGTCCTTTCGATATGGGTCTGATCGTTAGGGTGGATTCCGTGACTTGTGGATCGCTTGGATGTGACTTGAGGCCGCGGCGAACGGAGGACGCGACAGGTTCCGACCGGTGTTCTTGAGCCCGAACGGGGTGGATCGCACGATCACCGACGCGGTGGTCGACCTACGCACCGAGGTCCTCACCGACATCGCGCTCGTCGCCACGGCGACGGGCAACACCCTGGTGCTCACGACGGTCGTGGTGGTCGTCGTCCTCGGCCTCGTCGGCATCCGTGCGTTTCCCGAGGCGATCCTGGTGGGGGCGGGTTCGTTTGCCGGCTACCTGCTGATGGTGGGTCTGAAGCATCTGTTCGCCCGACCCCGCCCACCGATCGCCGACCGACTGCTCGACATCGACACCTACTCGTTCCCGTCCGGCCACGCGATGATGAGCACGGTCGTGTTCGGGCTGCTGGCCGTCGCGGCATATCGCCTCAGTGCCTGGGTACGTGCACATCCGGCGGTGCTGCTGATCGCGCCGATCTGGGCGATCGCGATCGGATGCTCGCGTGTGTACCTCGGTGTGCACTGGACCACCGATGTGCTGGCGGGTTGGCTGATCGGTGCGGCGTGGGTCGCCGGTTGCGCCTGGCTGTGTGCCCGGTGGGCGGCGACGCCGCAGCGACAACGCACGGCCGGCCGCCCGGAACCCTGAGACAGGGATTCCTCCGCATTCACCGTTTCCGACCGACTACCGTCGCGGGTATGGATTTCGCCCTCTCTGCACGGTCGGCCGATCTGAGCGATCGGGTGCGCACGTTCATGGCCGACGAGATCGTCCCCTTCGAGGGGGAGGTGCACCGCGACATCGCGCGGCGGCGCGAATCCGGTGAGGACCGGTGGGCGCCGCCCCCGATCCTCGCCGAACTCAAGAGCAAGGCCCGCGCTGCCGGCCTGTGGAATCTGTTCCTGCCCAAGGAACATGCCGGTCGGTACGCCGCCGATTTCGGCACCGACGGCGGCGAAGGGCTGTCCAACGTCGACTACGCGCCGATCGCCGAGGCGATGGGTTCCTCGATGCTCGCCCCGCTGGTGTTCAACTGCAATGCCCCCGATACCGGCAACATGGAGGTGTTGCTGCGTTACGGCACCGAGCCGCAACGCGAACGGTGGCTGGAGCCCCTGCTCGCGGGTGAGATCCGCAGCGCCTTCTGCATGACCGAACCCGACGTCGCATCGTCGGATGCGACCAACATGGCCGCCACCGCGATCCCGGACGGCGACGACGTGATCATCAACGGCACCAAGTGGTTCTCCACCGGCGTCGGCAACCCCGACTGCAAGATCCTGATCTTCATGGGTGTCACCGACGCGACCGCCGATCGGCATGCGCGGCACACGATGGTGCTCGTGCCGATCGACGCCCCCGGCGTCACCGTCGACCGCATGCTCACCACCATGGGCTACTTCGACGAACCTCTCGGACACGGCGAGGTGTCGTTCGACGACGTGCGGGTGCCTGCGTCGAACATCCTGCTGGGACCGGGGCGGGCGTTCGAAATCGCCCAGGGCCGTCTGGGTCCCGGCCGCGTCCATCACTGCATGCGTGCCATCGGCCTCGCCGAACGCGCTCTCGAACTCGGCGTCCGTCGCTCGTTGGAGCGCACCGCATTCGGCCGGCCACTGGCCAAGCTGGGCGGCAACAGCGAACGTATCGCCGACGCGCGGATCGCCATCAACCGATCACGACTCCTGGTCTTGCACGCCGCCTGGCTGCTGGATCAGGGCTTGTCGCGTGAGGCGGTGTCCGCGGTGAGTGAGATCAAGGTCGAGGTCCCGAACATGGCGCTCGACGTGATCGACCTCGCGATCCAGCTGCACGGCGGCGCCGGCCTCACCGACGATTTCCCGCTTGCGGCATCCTGGGTGGGCGCCCGCGCCCTACGCCTGGCAGACGGACCGGACGAAGTCCATCGCGGTGTCGTCGCGCGGATCGAGCTGGGGAAGTATCGCGGATGAGTCGCGATAGATCGTGTCGGAGTCGGAGGGAGACATCATGAGCAGTCAGGTCGCGGGGGCCAAGGAGGTGCGCGACGAGGATGCGTTCGACGTCGAACGGGTGGCCGAGTGGTTGCGCGTGAATGCCGACGACGCAACAGGTCTCGACGGCACGCCGGAGGTCCGTCAGTTCTCGGGTGGCGCTTCCAACCTCACGTTCCAGCTGACCTATCCGGACCGGGAGGTCATTCTGCGCCGGGCGCCCAAGGGCACCAAGGCGCGGGGTGCACACGACATGGGCCGTGAGTTCCGGATCCAGTCCGAGCTCTCTGGCGTGTTGCCCTACGTCGCGCCGATGGTTGCGTTCTGCGACGACGACGCGGTGCTGGGCGCCGACTTCTACGTGATGGGCAAGATCGACGGTGTCATCCCCGGTAAGGAGTGGCCGTCCGACGTCCCGCTGTCGGAGGATCAAGCGCGTCGGCTGTGCTTCAACTTCATCGACGTCCTCGTCGAACTCCATTCGGTGGATGTCGAGGCCGCCGGGCTCACCGATCTCGGCAAGGGTCTCGGTTACGTCCGGCGCCAGGTCGACGGATGGTCGACCCGGTTCCGCAACGCGCGCACCGATGATGCGCCCGACTATGAATCGGTGATGGCGTGGCTCGACGAGAACCAGCCCGAGGACGTCGCGAACTGTGTCATCCACAACGACTACAAGCTCGACAACGTCGTGCTGGCGTCCGACGACGTCACGCGGGTGATCGGCATCCTCGACTGGGAGATGGCCACCCTCGGTGACCCGCTCATGGACGTCGCCGGGTCGCTGGCGTATTGGGTGCAGTCCGACGACGACGACCGGCGGCAGATGATGCGGCGGGTGCCGACCAACCTGCCGGGCATGATCACTCGCGCGGAGTTCGTCGAATACTATTGCCGACGTATGGGTTTCGCGATGACCCCGGAGCGGTGGCGGTGGTACGAGGTGTTCGGCTTCTTCCGGTCCGCAGTGATCGCCCAACAGATCTACTACCGCTACTACCACGGCCAGACCACCAACGAGGCGTTCGCGATGCTCGGCGCAGCCGTTCACCTCATCGACGAGGAGATCGCGCGGCTGATGGCGCGTTGATCACTGGCCGGTGGCCGGGACCCGCGCCAGGAACGTGCCGATCTCCCGGGCGACCGCCGCAGGCTGGTCCAGCATCGACAACACGTACGCATCGTGGATCTCGGCGTACCGGGCGTTGGGGATCAGATCCGCGAGTCGTCGCCCGTGTTCGGGCGGCATCACCCGATTCTCCGGCGACCACAACACCAGTGCGTCGCCGCCGAATTCGGCGAGCGCTTCGGTGTCGCGGATCAGTTCCGCGTCGTCGAACGCGGTCGCCGCGTATTTCTCCAGGTCTCGCCGGACGCCCGCGTTCGTCAGGCATGGATCGGTCCACCGGCGGACGACGTCGTCGGGGATCGGGCGCCGCACCATCCATCCGAACAGGAGTGGGGTGTTCCGCAACCACCGGATCCGGAGCTGCCGAGCGGCGAGGGTGATCCCACCGGGGAGTTTTGTCGCAAGTGTGGCCATCCGGCCGGGGAGCCCGGGCGGGAAGTTCTCGAATGCCTCGCACGGCAGCACGACCATCGCGTTCACCCGGTCGTCACGGCCGATCGCGGTGAGGAAGAGCCCGCCTCCCCAGTCGGCGTGAACAAGCGTCACGTCTTGGAGGTCGAGTGCGTCGAGGAAGTCGGCGACCAGGCCGACCATCCCGGGCAGTGCGAGGTCGGCATCCGGGTTCATCGCGACCCGGTGCCCGCCGAGCGGCAGGACCGGGCGGATGTACCGGAATCCCTTGGGGAGCAGCGGCAGCGTGGTGTCCCAGACGGACTCGTCCATGAGGAGACCGTGCAGCAGCACCACGGGCGGACCGTCCCCATCGTCGGTGTATTCGATCGTGCCTGCGGGTAACCGAACCTGCATCATGAAGAACTCCTTCTCGTTGCGTCCGACTGGAGTACTCTCTCTAGAGAGATCACTCTAGAGCAAATGATCTAGGATGTGAACCGTGCAGACCGATCAGCGCATCACCGTGGCGATGGCGGAACTCCTACGTCGGCAGGGCTACGCCGGGACCGGGATCAAACAGGTCATCGAGGCGGCCGGTGTGCCGAACGGCTCGCTGTACCACCACTTCCCGGGCGGTAAGAGCGAGATCGCCGGTGTGGCACTACGGACCATGGGCGATGCCTATGCCGAGTTGGTCGGCGGGCTCCTCGCCGACGGCGACGATCTGCCTGCCGCCATCGAGCGTGCCTTCGACGCCGCCGCGGACGACATCGAGAACACGGGCTGGGTCAACATGTGCCCGGTCGGGACGATCGCCGGCGAGGTCGCCGACGTCGAGCCTGCCCTGCGTGAGGTGGCAGCCGAGATCTTCGCCTCGTGGATCGACGGCGGTACGGAACTCGTCGTGGGCCGTGGGTACGCCACCGATGACGCCCGCAGGTTGGTCACGTCGCTCGTGGCCGCGCTCGAAGGGGCCTTCGTGATGGCTCGGACACTCCGGTCCACCGAACCGCTGCGTGGTGCCGGTCGCGCCATGGCTGCATTCGCCTCGTCGCTGCCGGTCGGTGCGCGGTCGTGAGAGAGCAGGCCGGCCGCGCCTTGACCTTCACGTTGGTGCAGACCCCAGCATTGTCGTCATGACCGACGACGCACTCCTCACCATCAGTGTCTTCGCGCGGGCCTGCGGCCTGACCGCGAGCGCGTTGCGCTTCTACGCCGACTCCGGGTTGCTCGAGCCCGCATTCGTCGACGACGCCACCGGTTACCGGTACTACACGCAGGATCAGCTGGACGGCGCGGTGCTGGTCCGGCGCCTGCGCGAGATGGGCATGCCGTTGTCGCGCCTGCGCCATGTCGTCGACAGTGGCGACGCACGATCGGCCGCCGAACTGATCGACGATCACCTGGCGGAACTCACGGCCAGAGTGCGCACTGCGACGGAGATCGCCGAAGTCGCCAAGGCGTCACTGTCGGCACCGGCTCGAGTCTCGACGGTGCATGTGGACCTCAGCGGTATCCGGCTCGCCGCGGCGCTCGAACAGGTACTGACGGCAACGATCGTCGATGCGGAGTTCCCGCTGCTCAACGGCGTGCACGTGGTGGTGGGGGCAGGCTCGATCACCCTGGTGGCGACCGATCGACTCCGGTTGACGACGCGGACGCTCGCGACCAGCGGCGGAACCGGCGACACCTGGTCGGCCACCATCGACGCCGACGAACTGCGGTCGACGTTGTCGTGGATTCGACGACAGCATCAGGTGTCGCTCAGCGATGGTGACGGGACTGTGGCGATCACCTCGGAGGCCGGAGCCCGACGGTGCCGGACGTTGGTCGTCGACTTCCCCGATCACGAGGAGATGCTGAGGTCGCTGCCGCAGGTTTCGACTCGCGCCGTGGTCTCCCGAGGCCGGTTGCTCGATGCCGTCGAGCAGTTCCGCTCGAGGTATCTAAGACTCGAGATCGGCTCGTCCGGAAACGATTTCGTGGTCTCCGGAGGCATGGACGAGCCGGCCGTGGCGGTCGCAGCGTCGGTCAGCGGCCCGGCCGTCGGTCTCGACTTCGATGTGGTCACCCTGCATCCCGCCCTCGGGGGTGCGATCGGTCCCGAGGTGATGCTCGAGTTCTCCGGGCCGGAGTACCCGATGATCGTGCGGTCCGCCGACAGCGGCGATCTGACCACCGTCGCGATGCCGGTACGGGTGAGCTGAACAGCGGTGCCCGTCGTCAGATCCGCGCGAGGTAGTCGTCGAGTCGATCCGCGACGACCAACGCGGGCAACGTGAATCGCAGTTGCGCGGCGATGTAGCTGTCCAGGGCGAACGCGGTTGATGATCGGCCGGTTCGCTTCGCTCCCGGGGCCGGTGCGAAATGCCAGTGCTTCAGGGCCCAGCCGTGTGCGAGCATCATCAGGTCGAACACCACCAGGTCGGCGTCGACCTCGTTCATCAGGCCGGCGTCCACGCCTGCGGCGATCGCATCGCGCATCGGCGCCGACGTCTCCACCTCGAGTTCCTTGATGCGCTCCCGGCCCGCGGCATCGAGGGTGCGGCTCTCCCGATACGTCAGGACGACCGCGTCGCGGTTCTCGTCGACGATGGTCGTGTACTGCCGGAAGCCGGCGACCAACCGGATCACCGGGTCGTCGCCTGCCGCATCCATCGCCGGCTGCAGCTGGTCGCGAAAGGTCTCGAGAATGTCGACGATGGACGCCAGAAGGATGTCTTCTTTGCTGCCGAAATACTTGTAGAAGAGGCCGACGCTGACCTGCGCCTCATCGGCGAGCGCCTGCATCGACATCTGGTGGAAGCCGGTGCGACCCATCACCGTGACGGCGGCGTCGAGGAGTTGTCGACGCCGCGACGACGCGCGAACCGCGCGCACCGCCTCGGCCACATCCACCGACGTCGTCGCTCCTGAACCCGTCACGGCTGCCATCCTCTCAGATGCCCAGATCCTTGGCGACGATCGTCTTCATGATCTCGGTGGTGCCCCCGTAGATCGTCTGGATGCGCGCGTCGACAAAGGCGCGCGACACCGGGTACTCGCGCATGTACCCGTAACCGCCGTGCAACTGCAGGCAGCGATCGGCGGTCCGGACCTGCAACTCGGTGGTCCACCACTTCAGTTTCGCGGCGCGGGGTGCGGACAGCGTGCCCTCGACGTGCTCGGCGATGCAGTCGTCGAGGAAGGTACGGGCGATGTCGAGTTCGGTCGCCAGCTCGGCCAGCACGAACTGGGTGTTCTGGAATGACGCGACCGGCGAGCCGAAGGCCGTGCGCTCCTTCACGTAGTCGAGCGTGCGGGCGAAGGTTCCCTCGGCGGCGGCGACCGCCCCGATCGCGAGCGAGAGTCGTTCTTGCGGAAGGTTGTGGACAAGCTGGTAGAAGCCACGTCCCTCCTCGCCGAGACGGTTCGCGACCGGTACGCGCATGTCGGAGAAGGAGAGTTCGCTGGTGTCCTGGGCGTGCAGGCCGAGCTTGTCGAGTTTGCGTCCGCGTTCGAAGCCCGGGGTGTCGGCTTCCACGACGAACAACGTCAGCCCCTTGTGCTTCTCCGGGCCCGTCCGGGCCGCGACGACGAACAGATCGCCGTTGCGTCCGTTGGAGATGAAGGTCTTGGACCCGTTGACCACATAGTGGTCGCCGTCGCGAACGGCGGTCGTCCGTATCCCGGTCAGGTCGCTGCCTGCCCCCGGCTCGGTCATCGCGATGCCGAGGACGGTCTCGCCGGACACCACGCCGGGCAGCCAGCGTGCCTTCTGGTCGTCGTCGGTCATCTCGATGAGGTAGGGCAGTACCACGTCGTTCTGTAGCGAGAACGCGATCGTCTCGGCCGCAGCGCCGGTGGAGGCGGTCTCCTCGATGACGATGGCGTGGTATCGGAAGTCGTCGACGCCGGGACCGCCGAACTCCTCGGGCACCGGGAACCCGAGCAAGCCGTTCTTACCTGCCTCGGTGAAAAGGCTTCGGTCCCACTGGCCCGTCTGCTCCCAGTTCTCGTGGACCGGGGTGATCTGTTCGGCGACGAACTTGGCGACGGTCTCGCGGAAATGCTTGTGCTCGATGTCGTGTGTCAGGGCGCTCATGGTGTTCCTCGTCGATGTGCTGGTAGGCGTGACCTGCGATGAGATCCGTTGGTCGCGTGTGGTTTCGATACCCATGGGTCCTCAACCGGCGGGCGAATCGGGGCGCCGTCCTGCTGGTCGAGTAGGCACCGAGCGCCGCCCTGCTGGTCGAGTAGGCACCGAGCGAATCGAGGCGCCGCCCCGCTGGTCGAGTAGGCACCGAGCGCCATCCCGCTGGTCGAGTAGGCACCGAGCGCCGCCCCGCTGGTCGAGTAGGCACCGAGCGCCGCCCCGCTGGTCGAGTAGGCACCGAGCGAAGCGAGGCGCCGTATCGAGACCACACCCACACCTCACCGCGACGGTGCCGTCTCGGGCACCGCGAACGCCCCGGCGGCCATCTCGATCGCGGCATTCTCGGTTGCCTTGTAGTGCAGCTTCTTCCCGGTCGCCGAGACCGGCAGTGCGTCGATGAACCGATATGCCCGCGGGCGCTTGAACTGCGACAGCATCGGGTGAGCTCGGCAGTACGCGTCCAGCGCTGCCACGCTCGGCGACGCACCGTCGGCCGGCAGGACGTATGCGACCACCAGCTGCCCCCAGCGGTCGTCCGGGACCCCGACGACCAGCGAGTCGGCGACGTCGGGGTGCCCGTTGAGGGCTTCCTCCACCTGGACCGGATGAACGTTCTCGCCGCCGGAGATCAGCATGTCGTCCTTGCGTCCGACGATGGTGACGAACTCACCGGCGTCCCAGGTGGCCAGATCGCCGATGTGCAGCCAGCTTCCGCGATACTTGGCTTTCTCCTGCTGCGGTGAATCATAGTAGGCGGCAGCACATTTCGGCGAACGGACAATGACCTCGCCCACCTCCTCGCCATCACGTGCAACCACCTCGTCGGGATCGGCGAGGTGACCGTCGTCGTGCACCTTGACCACGCGCACGTCGTCGTCGATGCAGGCGCGACCGGCGCTGCCGGCGCGCTCCGGCAGATCGGTCGGTCGCAGGAAGGTGTTCCAGAATCCCTCGGTGCTGCCGTAGCCGTTGAAGATCCGCGGCGTCAGGACTTCCTGGTAGTGCAGTGTCGCGTCGCGTTCCAGCGGCGCGCCCATGGTGACGATGCCGTTGAGGCTCGAGAGGTCTCGCGGGTTCGCCTGTTGGGCGTTGGCGAGCATGGCGAGGTTGGTCGGCGCGCCGATGAGGAAGGTGAGCCGATACTTCTCGACCCAGTCGAGGGTCCGATCGGCGTCGAACGTCCGCATCGGAATGAGTGAAGAGCCCAGGTAGAAGGTGGGATTGGGCCCCGCACAGTACAGTCCGCCACGATGAAACCACGGTGTCATGTTGAGTGTGCGATCTTCCGGCGACAGCGGGAAGGCCATGATGACGTCGTGCGCCGAGAAGATCTCGATCGCACTGTTCATCGGGACCGCCTTGGGCATTCCCGTGGTGCCCGAGGTGTAGAGGCGGGTGGTCTCGTCGAAGACGGTTCGGGTGATCGACGGCGGATTCGGCTCCACCTCGGTGAGCGTTGTGAATCGCAACGATGTCGGGGCGTCGATGAGGGCGCCGTCGCCGACACCGATCACGATGTCGGGAGTGTGGTCGGCGCGCTCGATCGCGGCGGCCACAGTCTCCGCGAGATCCGTCTCGTACACATAGACCTTCGGACGGCTGATGTCCAGGATCACCGCCGTCTCGCCGGCGGCGAGACGGAAGTTGACCGGTGAGCCCACCGCGCCCGTGGCCTGAGTCGCCAGATACAACTGCGCGAACTCGGGGCCGTTCAGCAATTGGTACGCCACCACGTCGTCGGCGTGCACGCCCGAGGCGGTCAACGCGGTGGCGACGCGATCCACCGCGTCCCCCAACTGAGCGTATGTCCACTCGGTGTCGGTGGCCGGGTCGATCATCGCGGTGACGTCGGCGTAGCGGTGGACGTTGCGGCGGAATCCGTTCAGATAGGTGAACTCATTCTCGAAGAAGTTCCGGTAGGCGTGCGCGTCGTAGACGTCGTCGGACTCGGTGGTGCTCATCTGCGGTCTCCAGTGATCTACGGGGACGGCCGGTCAGCCGGCCATGGTGAGTCCGCCGCTGACGCTGATCACCTGTCCGGTGATGAACGATGCTGCGGGAGAGGCGAAGAACAGGACAGGTGCGGCGACCTCGTCGGGCCGGGCCAGGCGACGGAACGGGATGGCCTTGGTCAAGGCCTCCTGCAACTTCTCCGACTGCGAGCGGAAGAGCGGGGTGTCGGTCGGGCCGGGGCAGACGGCGTTGACGGTGATCTGGTGGCGGGCCATCTCGCGCGCCAGTGATTTCGACAACGCGATCACACCACCCTTGGCGCCTGCGTAGATGCTCTCACCCGAGCTGCCGACCCGGCCGGCATCGGAGGCGAGATTGATCACGCGGCCGCCCTGCCAGCCGTCGGCCTTCGACGCCTCGACCATGCCGGGCAAGAAGGCGCTGGCCATGTGCACCGGGCCGAGATAATTGATCGCGACCACCTTCTCGGCGAACTCGGTTGTCGCATTGAGGAACTGATCGGTGCGATCCCACCCGGCGGCGTTGACCAGGATGTCGGGGACGCCGACCTCGGCGTCGACCGCGTCACGCAGTGCGTCGACCGTGGCACGGTCGGCCACGTCGACGCTCATCGGGACGATCTTCGGATTGCTGTCGGCGGTCTGCTTGGCCGCGTCGAGGTTGAGGTCGGCGGCCACCACGGTGGTGCCCTGCTCGGCGAAAGCGAGCGCGATGGCCCGGCCGATGCCGGAGCCGGCGCCCGTGATGACGGCGATGTTGTTGCTGCTCATGGGTTTCCCTTGTCGGTGAGGAACATCGGGGGTGATCGGTTTGCGGGTTTCAGATCGCGGCGAACTTGTTGAACTCCGGCATGCGCTTCTCGGCGAACGCCTGTGCGCCCTCGGCGCCCTCGTCGGTGTGGTGCGTGAACAGATCCAGTCCACTCATTGCCAGATTCGACAGACCGGCCTGATGATCGGTATCCGCATTGAAGCTCTGCTTGAGGAACCGGATCGCCGTTGGCGACTTCTCGGCGATCTCCGCCGCGATCTTCTTGGCCTCGTCGAGCAGGTCGGCGGCCGGGACGACCCAGTTGACCAGGCCCCAGCGCTCGGCGGTCTCCGCGTCGTATTGGCGGCACAGGTACCAGATCTCGCGTGCCCGCTTCTCGCCGACGACGCGGGCGAGGAACGCCGAGCCGAAGCCGGCATCGAAGGAGCCGACCTTGGGCCCCGACTGTCCGAAGCGGGCGGTGTCGGCGGCGATGGTGAGGTCGCAGAGCACGTGGAGGACATGGCCACCGCCGATGGCCAGACCGTTGACCGCGGCGATCACCGGCTTGGGGATGTCGCGAATCGTCTTGTGCAGGTTGCCGATCTCGAACATGCCGCTCTCGGACGGGCCGTAGTCGCCCGTCTCCGCGCGTTGCTTGACGTCGCCACCGGTGCAGAACGCCTTCTCGCCTGCGCCGGTGAGGATCACGGCCTGGACGTCCTTGTCGGCCCACGCGCGACGGAAGCCGTTCATCAACTCCTCGACGGTCTTCGCCCGGAAGGCGTTGTATCGCTGCGGACGGTTCATCGTGATGATCGCGGTGGGGCCCTCGACGGCGTACTCGATGTCTTCGTAATCCATGTCATCAGCTCCTTCTGCTCGGGCACGGTATGTGACCGCGCTTTCATAGTGAATGAACGTACATTCACTCGAAGGCGCGTGTCAAGGGTCACAGGGGTTGACGTGGGGCGACGTCTGAAGTGGGGCGACTCAGAACGGGGGTGAGCTGGTGATGAGGAATCGCGCGGGTCGGTCGGCGCGGTTGTGCCAGCGGTGGCGGACGGTCGCGGCGTAATACAGAACGTCGCCGGGGGAGAGCCGATAGGTGACTGCGCCGAGTTCGATCTCGAGCACGCCGTCGAGGACGTAGACGAACTCCTCGCCGGCATGTTCGGTCGCAGACGACGCCGAAGTGCCTGGGCCGGCGGTGATCTCGTTGGCCGCCATCACCGCGCTGCGACGTGCGCACCGGCGCATGGTGGCCCCGGGAGACGCCTCGAGCAGTGGTCCGTCGGAGGCGCGTACCAGGGAGACGTCGTCATCGGGAGGGCTCAGCAGTTCGTGGGCGGTTGTTCCGAGCGACCGGGCGATGGTGTGCAGATTGAGGATGCTGGGAACGGTGTGCCCGTTCTCGGCCTGCGACAGAAAGGACTGGGACAACCCGGTGCGCTGGGCGAGCGTCTGGAGCGTGAGCCCGGCGTTCTTGCGGGCGAATCGGATGGCGGCGCCGAGTGTGATGGCGAGCGCAGATGCGTCCTCGCTCTGATCCCCGACATCGGGCGCCGCCTCGTGCACGCGTCTCACGGTAATCCAGGAGAGCGGTGTCTGCGCAGGTTGCGGCGACCGAAGGGGCGTTTACACGGCGGTCACAATATGGGTATCACTGAAGAAATATTCGATCTGTTCAATATCGACTGCCCGCTCCTCAACGCCCAACGGAGAACACATGTCGGAACACACGGTCGATGTCAGACCCCCATGGGGACGCCTGGTCGCGTTCGCCATGCAGCACGTCCTCATCATGTACACGGGATGCATCACGGTGCCCTTGGTCTTCGGTGCCGCGGTCGGGCTCGACAGCTCGGACATCGCGTTCTTGATCAGCGCCGACCTGCTCGTGGCCGGCATCGTGACAGCGCTGCAGAGCTTCGGGTTGGGCCGCATCGTCGGCGTCAGACTCCCGATCGTGTGTGGCGCGACCTTCAGCGGGCTCACGCCGATGATCCTGATCGCCCAGAAGTACGGGCTGCAGGCCGTCTACGGCTCGATGCTCATCGGCGGCGTCGTGGGGCTGGCGCTCGCGATCCCGTTCTCGCGGGTGATCCGCTTCTTTCCCGCTCTGGTCACCGGCAGCGTGCTCACGGTCATCGGGCTGTCCCTGATCGGCGTGGCGGGTGGTCTCATCGTCGGGTCCGATTCTGCGGCACCGGATTACGCTTCCCCACGGAATCTGCTGGTGGCCGCGGTCGTCGTGGTGGTCGCGCTGGGGCTGTTGTGCCTCGGGAGAGGATTGTGGTCGCAGTTGGCCGTGCTCATCGCCCTCGTCGCGGGCACCGCTCTCGCCGCGAGTCTGGGGATGTTCGATCTCGGTGCGCTCGGTTCCGCCTCCTGGGTGGGATTCCCCACGCCCTTCCACTTCGGCGTCCCACACTTCCCGATCGCCGCGGTGGTGTCGATGAGCATCGTGATGACCGTGGTGTTCGCCGAATCCACGGCCAGCATGCTCGCCGTCTCGGAGATCACCGGCAAGAAGCTCAGCACCGGGGACCTCGCTCGGGGACTCGTCGGAGACGGGATCTCGGGTGTGCTCGGCGGCATCTTCGCCGGCTTCATCGACACCGTCTTCGGGCAGAACGTCGGCGCGGTGGCCAGCAGTCGCATGCACAGCCGGTTCGTCACCGGTGGCAGCGGGTTGATCCTCATCGTGCTGGCCTTGATCCCCAAGATGGGTGCCGCGGTCGCGGCGCTCCCCGGTCCGGTGGTCGGCGGGGTCGGGCTCGTGTTGTTCGGCACGGTCACGATGATCGGCATCCGGACGCTCACCCAGATCGACCTCAACGACCATGTCAACGTCGCCATCGCCGCCACGTCGATCGGGATCGGGTTGCTGCCCGAATATGTGCCGGACATGCTCCAACGGCTTCCGGATGCCATGCAGATCATCTTCGGCAGCGGTATCACCCTCACGGCGATCGTGGCTTTCACGCTCAACCTCGTGTTCCGCCACTCACCCTTGCGGCGACGTGTCGCCGCGGAGCCGGTGACAAACGAGACCACCGACATCGTGGTCGTCCCGGCAGAACAGCCGGCCACTGTGAAAGGCAGCGCATAGATGGACAAGCCCGAACCCGGCGATGCCTTCGTCGTCCCGACCGTCGACATCTCGGCCTATGTCGGTGCGGGATCGGCGACCGCCCGCCGCGACGTGGCGCGTGCGATCGACGATGCTTGCGCCACGGTCGGTTTCATCCAGATCGTCGGCCACGGCATCCCGGATACCGTGATCGAGGGCCTCACGTCGGCCGTCGACGACTTCTTCGGTCTGCGCCCCGACGACAAGAAGCGGTATCGCGTGCCCGGCGCCAACCGCGGCTACACGGCACCCAAGACGGAGTCGCTGAGTCTCAGTGCCGGCGTCGAATCCGCCTCGCGGATGAACGACTTCTTCGAAGCGTTCAACGTCGGTGTGGAGGCCAGATCGTTCGCCGGACTCGATCTCGACGAAGCGGACTACGGCATCAACCTGTGGCCTGACATCGACGGGTACCGGGCGCGGATCGAGGCGTACTTCCAGGCGGCGCAACGTGTGGCCCGCACGCTCACGAGGATCTTCGCCGACGCGCTCGGTGAAGAACCCGACTTCTTCGAGCGGCTCACCGATCACTCGATCGATGTGCTGCGGATGAACAACTACGCGCTGCCGCCGGGCACCGACGTCACGCTCGACGGCGACCTCACCGGCATGGGTGAACACACCGATTTCGGCATCGTCACCGTGCTGTGGGCCGATCGGGTCCGGGGGCTGCAGGTACTCGCACGCGACGGATCGTGGCATGACGTAGAACCCGCCGACGGCGCGTTACTGGTCAATCTGGGCGACCTGACGGCCCGCCTCACCAACGACCGCTGGATGTCCACACTGCACCGCGTGAAGCCACCGGTGGTCGACGGCACCATCGAGCGTCGTCGGTCCGTGGCGTTCTTCCACGACGGCAACGCCGACGCGGTCATCTCGACCTTGGCCAGTCACCTCGAGTACGACAACGGGCTCGCCTACGAGCCGATCACGGTGACCGATCACATCGCCGCGAAACTGGCCGGATCGCGCGGCGGGAAGCTCAATTCCGCCGCGGTCCGGGAGGCCACCCGAGTGTTACAGGCCGCCGAGAAATGATGACGCGCAACCCGACCGCGGTGCTCATCCACGGCGCCTGGGCCGGTCCGTGGGTCTGGGACCTGGTGACGCCGTATCTGGCCGATGCCGGCATCGACACCCGATGTCCGGAGCTTCCTGGGTCGGGCACCTGGGAGCCGACCGAGACCATCGCCCTACCGGATCTGGTGGAGCATGTCGTCGGGGACCTCGACGGTATCGAGGGACCTATGGTCGTGATCGGCCACAGCGGCGGTGGCGTGGTGGCGACCGCCGTCGCCGAACGGCTCTGCCGGACCGGCGATACCCGGCCGGCCGGTTTCGGTGTCGTCGCGGTAATGCTGCTGCCCGCCGGGATGGGTTTCGGCGAATTGTGTGACACCGCGGGACTGACTGCACCGGTGGGCATCTCGGCGTTCACCGAGCCGACCGCGGACGGTCGGGGAACCGTCGTCGATCCGGCAGCCGCGGCAGCGGTCTTCTTCCATGACGCTCCGCCCGCATTGTCGGTGCCTGCGGCCCGCCGTCTGGTGCCGCAGCTGGAGAGCGCACGGCTGATCGCGCCGGACTGGACGCCCGATGGTGCGGGCGCGCTGCCGAGGCTCTATGTCGAGGCCACCCGCGACCGTTCGGTGCCACTGGCCGCGCAGCGCGCGATGCAGCGACTGAGTCCGGGAGCGCGGATCGTGACACTGGAATCCGACCACGCCCCGCAGTTGTCACGGCCCGCCGAGTTGAGCCAGATCCTGGCGGAGTTCGTCCTCGACGTCCGGGATCGGGCCGAACCGTCGCGATCTCGGGTGCCTGCGGGCGCCGATCGGTGATGAGCCGCACGGACTCCCGAGGCGACTCAGTCCAGGCCCTGCTGGGCGGTGCGGTCGCCGCGGCGTACGGCGGCGCGCTGGACCAGGAAGATCGTCGTACCCAGGACGCCGACCGCCAGTCCGACGAGGCACACCGCCAGCGTGCGGTCGCCGCCCCAACCCGTCAGTCCCACCGCGATCGCCGCGACGAGCCAGGCGAGCATGCCGGCGATGATGACCGGCTCCGGGGCGCGCAAGACAGAAGGTAGTTCGGGGATGTCGGATGCGTCGGCCATGCCATCAGAGTAACTTTCGACTGTGCCCACCGATCCGTCGAGCGAGCCCAGCACGTCGTCGACCGAGTCCACGGAGACATCGTCGGCGCCCTCCACCCCTCCGGTCGAGTCCACCGATTCACCGGGCGAGGCCGGTTCACCCGGCAAGCGCGTGACGCCGCAACCGAAGGGCCCGTTGGACCGATACTTCAAGATCGGTCAGCGGGGGTCGACCGTCAGTCGTGAGATCCGCGGCGGCCTCGTCACCTTCTTCACGATGGCCTACATCGTGGTACTGAACCCGATCGTCATCGGCGGCATCCCGGGCGAGCCGAAGAATGCGGACGTTCTCGGCAACGTTCTGCCGCTGGCGCAGGTCGCGGCGGTCACCGCGCTCGTCGCGGGTGTCATGTCCATCATCTTCGGTCTGGTCGCCAACTACCCGTTCGCCATCGCCACCGGTCTCGGGATCAACAGCCTCCTGGCTGTGACGATCGCGCCGCAGGTGACGTGGCCGGAGGCGATGGGGCTCGTCGTGATCGACGGCATCATCATCGTCCTGCTGGCGGTGACCGGTTTCCGGACCGCAGTCTTCAACGCGGTCCCGGCCGAGCTGAAGGCGGCCATCGCGGCGGGCATCGGTGCGTTCATCGCGTTCATCGGCTTCGTCGATGCGGGCTTCGTCCGTCGCGTCCCCGATGCGGCGAACACGACCGTTCCGGTCCAACTCGGCAACGACGGTTCGATCAACACGATCCCCACCCTCGTCTTCTGCATCGGGGTGCTGCTGATGGGCGTGCTGGTGGTACGCAAGGTGCCCGGTGGACTGCTCATCGGCATCGTCATCACGACCGTCGTATCAATCATTCTCGAGTCGACTCTCGACCTCGGGTCGAGTGCTGACGACTCCAGGGGGTGGAGTCTGTCGATTCCTCAGATTCCCGACGGATTCGGCGGGATGCCCAATCTGAGTCTGGTCGGCGACGTCGATCTGTTCGGGGCTTTCACCCGGATCGGGGTGCTGGCGGCGTCGGTTCTCGTCTTCACCCTGGTGCTGTCGAACTTCTTTGATGCCATGGGCACGATGACCGGTCTCGGTAAGGAGGCCGGACTCAGCGATGCCAAGGGCAACCTGCCCGGGATCGGCCGCGCGCTGGTCGTGGAAGGTACCGGCGCGGTGGCCGGTGGCGTCGCGTCGTCGTCGTCGAACACCGTCTTCGTCGAGTCCGCATCGGGCATCGCCGAAGGTGCGCGGACGGGTCTCGCCAACGTCGTGACCGGCGTGTTGTTCCTGCTCGCGATGTTTTTGACGCCGCTGTATGAGGTGGTTCCGCTCGAGGCGGTCGCACCTGCGCTGGTGGTCGTCGGCGCGATGATGATCGGTCAGGTGAAGCTGATCGACTTCACCAAGTTCTCCCACGCCCTGCCTGCGTTCCTGACGATCGTGATCATGCCGTTCACCTATTCGATCGCCAACGGCATCGGGGTCGGGTTCATCAGCTGGGTGGTGATGGCGGCAGCAGCAGGCAAGGGTCGGTCGGTCCACCCGTTGCTCTGGATCATCGCCGCCGTGTTCGTAGCATATTTCGCCCGCGGACCGATCTACGACTTGGTGGGCTGACCACAGCGGGCCGGAACGATCGGCCTGTGTCCTCCAAAAGGACGAATCCTGCGATTGCAAATCACGCTATCGCATTGCGTGATCGTAGAAGTGAATTACGCTTAGCGGCGTGGACTCAGTGGTCTCAGATGTGGCTCGCTCGAACAGGGAATTCGCGAACATGACTATCTCGCACCTCGCAATGACGGATATGACCCTGCCGGACAGGGCGCTGTCCGGAGAGTTGTCGCTGGCGATCGTCCGACTCGCCAGACGGCTTCGAGGTCGCCGGGTCAGCAAGGTCGTGTCGTTGACGCAGTTGTCTGCGCTGTCGACGCTCCACCACGAAGGTCCCATGTCGCCGGGGGCGCTGGCCCTCGCCGAGCGGGTGCAGCCGCCGTCGATGACACGGGTGATCGCGTCGCTCTCTGACCTCGGGATGGTGCGACGCGAACCACATCCGACCGACGGCCGGCAGGCGATCGTCACCCTCGCCGAACGCGGCAACGAGGTGATCACCGCCGAACTCGACGCCCGCGAGGAGTGGTTGAGTGCGCGGCTGGCAGAGCTGACGCCCCACGAGCGAGGTCAGCTCGTGGCCATCGTCCCGATCATCGACAAGCTCATCAACGGTGACGACGACGCTCGCTGAACGATCGTCCCGTGACGTGAACGGCCGCTAGAAGAACGTCCCGGCGAAGGGTGCCCGATCGGTGCCGAAGGCGCGGTCGAGGGCCGCGAGGGTGTCCACGCTGTCGGTCCACACGCGCTCCGCCGCCGCGAATCTGCGTACGGGTGTACCGCCGAGGAAGATCGATCCGAGTACGGAGATGTCCATACGGACTGTCGGCGTCGCCGAACTCGGTGCGACGACCGCGTTGCCGTCACGGATGGACACATCGAAAATGCCTCCGCGGCCACGGAACTCGTCTGTCACCTCGAGCACGGCGTCAAGATCCGCCGCGTAGTGGCGGGAGCCGAGTGCCCGCGGGACATCGAGGATGCGGAGCCACATCGTGTCGCGGACGCCCGTCACCGACACCGCTCGATGGTTCGTGAGGGAGACGGCCAGCGGGTCGTCGACCGGGATCGAGGCGGTGACCGTCGGCATGAGATCGAGACCGACGAGTACCCGCCACAGATCGGTGTGTGCCTCATCCGTGACGGCGACCACCTCGGCGACGTCCCCACGGGTCGGTTGCGTCGACTGATTGATCCGGTACGCCGCGTAGCCGTCGGGGTGGAGCAGATAGTGCATGCCGCTGCTGTGGGCAGGGCGCTGCGATGGACGATCGGCCAGGATCGGGTCCCACCACGACTGCGGGCGGGCCAGGGCACCCGGGCGGGTCGCCGTCCAGCGCGCGTGGAGTTCAGGGATGTGGCGGGCCACCTCGTCACCGGTGGCGTAGTTGACCGGTGAATGAGCGCGGTCGGCCCGGTGGCGCATCTTGGCGGCACCGAGGTCAACGGTGACGTCCTGCGCGAAACAGGTCGGGCCGAATCCGAACCGCTCGTAGATGGTGGCCTCGCTCGCGGTGAGGATCGCGAACACCTGATCCTCGGCCTCCCACTGATCGAACAGTTCCGTGATCATCGTCCGCAGGATGCCGCGTCGGCGGTGGGTCGCCGCCACCGACACCCAGGAGAGCCCGGCTGCGGGGTGCGCTGCTCCGCCCGGCAACGTCATGGCCATGCGATAGAACATCGAGACGCCGACGAGCGGTCGGCCTGCGAGTCCGTCGGGATCGCGTACCAGGACCACGTCTGCGTCGTCGACCTTGCCCCGCATGTCCGCCTGCTCGGCCGACGACAGCGGGTTGGTCATCAGGAAGGCGCGCGCGTCGGTCGCGAAGATCTCGTCCCAGTCCGCATCGGTGGCACGGGCCACGGTGAGCGCGGATGAGGCGGCCTGCAGATTACTCACCTGTCAACCGTTTCACAGGCGGTCCGGACCGATGCGAGCAGCCCCGGCATCCCGCCGACAGCACCTCGATCGCGCCGACGGCAACCTGTCCGGACCGGTCCGGACAGGCGAGTGCCGCCTTGGCAGACTGTCGGGGTGGCCACCATCCGAGTCGACGTCATCGACATCGACGACCCCGCCGATCCGCGCGTCGACGACTTTCGCGATCTGAATTCCGTCGACCGACGACCCGACCTGCCCGCGTTGCCGGGTGGTCGCGTGGGCAAGGGCCTGGTGATCGCCGAGGGGGTGCTGGTCGCGCAGCGAATGATCGCCTCGCGGTTTTCGCCGCACGCGTTTCTCGGCGTGGACAAGCGGCTCGCCGAACTGGCCGACGACCTCACTGCGCGGTCGCTCGACGGTGTGCCCTTCTACCGCGCATCTGCGGAGGTGATGGCCGAGGTCGTCGGGTTTCACCTGAACCGAGGGGTTCTCGGGGCGGCCCGCAGGCCGCCGTCCCTGTCGGTCGCGGAGGCGATCGCGGGTTCGCGGACCATCGCGGTCCTCGAGGGTGTCAACGATCACGAGAACATCGGCAGCATCTTCCGCAACGCCGCGGGACTCGAGGTGGACGCCGTGCTGTTCGGCGCCGGATGCGCGGATCCGCTGTACCGTCGCTGCGTCCGGGTGTCGATGGGTCATGCGCTGCTCGTCCCGTTCGCACGTTTCGAGGATTGGCCGCGAGGACTGACCGCGCTGGGCGACAACGGGTTCCGGATGATCTCACTGACTCCCGGCGACGGTGCCATCCCGCTGTCGGATGCGGTCGACGCGGAGAAGGTCGCGTTTCTGGTCGGTGCGGAGGGCCCTGGATTGTCCGAGACGGCGATGCGCACCAGCGATGTCCGCGCCCGGATCCCGATGAGCCGCGGCACTGACTCGCTCAATGTCGCGACGGCCGCGGCGATCGCATTCTACGAACGTGCCCGATCAGGCACCATGGACGGATGATCTCGACAGATCGCGACAGCCGACGTCGGATCCGTCTGTCGGTGCCGGATGCCGACCGGGTCGTCGACGAGCCGACGCCGTGGGTTCTCGGTCTGCTGGTCTCGGCGATCTGCGCCCTTTTCGCCACATGCCTGCTCGTCGGTGTCTACGAACTCATCGGTGGCGTGCTCAGCTGGCTCGGGCTGGCGGCCGTCGTGGTGGTCACGGGCGGCCTCGGGTGGACCCTCTGGGATCTGCGTGAGCGACCTGTCTGGCGATGGATCGTGTGGGGCAGCATCATCGGCCTGCTGGCCGGATTCGGCTCGACGGTGGCACTCCTCGCGATGGGCCGATGACAGGTGGCACCCCGTCAGTTGCCGAAACCGAAGTAGCGGGCGATCCGTCCTCGTTGTCGGGTGGGACGGACCGGCTCATGTTCCGGTGCGGGATTCGGGGTGTCGTCCGAGGGGCGATGCTCGACCGGCACCTGGCTGCGGCTTCGGTAGTCCTGCCAATCCGATTCTCCCGGTACGTAATCGGCAGGGTGGATCGCGAAGGCGGTGACCGGGATTCGCGCCGGATCGTGATCACCTTCGATACGCGGGCGGGTGAACCGGAAACCCAGCCATTGCCGGTTCGCCTGCTCCGCGAGGTGCTGCGGGTGAAACGGCAATGCCAGCGGTTCCGGAGCCACGCCGGGCGCATAACGAAGGGGATGCTCGCCGGCCCAGAACTCCCGCTCGAACGGGTACGGGAGTCCACAATCCTCGAAGATGGTGACCGGATCCGCCCCGAATGATCTGCGGAGCTCGCCGTGCTCCCATCGTGCGAAGGTGCCGGTCGCCGTCTCGGGATCGGTGTAGAGCACCGTCGCTGCCGAGCTCGGCCGGATGGACGCGATCGTCCGGGTCAGCGTCGATGGCTGGGTGGTCGCGAACAGCGAACAGGTGATGACGGCCAGTCGCCCGTACCAGCCGGCGTACACGTGGGCGTCCTGCGCAGCGGCGGCGGTCGCGAGATCGGTGTCCGCGAACGGGACCAGTACCCGGTCGCCGTAGATCGCCTCGGCCAATTTCTGTGCTGCGACAACGTCATTGGTGGGGGAGGCGAGCTCTGCAACTGGGTTGTCGCTGTCGATGAACCAGAGGGTGACTGCGCGTGCCGACACGTCGAGAGACTAGCTGTTGCCGTTGCTGCGGACGCCGAGCAGAACGTCTTCCCATGCGGGGACCGCAGGCTTGCGCGACTTGCGTCGAGGCTTCGTCGACGGGGCAGAGGCCTGGTTGTCGGTGTGCTCGCCGGAGGCGGTGGTGGCCGCAGGCGCCACGTCGTCGTCGCGTTCGGAGGCGTCCGCGGGCCGAGAATCGGGCTCTGTCCAGGTCGCGTCGTCGCGACCGCCGAAATCGATGGCGACCGTGCCGTGTTCGTCGTGGCCCGGCTGCTGAGATCCACCGCGGGTGCGCTGTGCATCGATCAGACGGTCGGCATCGACGGTCACCTCGTCATGACCGTCGGCGTAGGTGCCCGCGACCGGGTCGACCTCGGCATGTGGCGTCAGATCCGGGGTGGCCACCGGCGTCAGTCGCCTGCGCGGCGGAATGGCCTCGGGATGGGTCAGCTCGTCGGCGAGGTCGTCGAGCGGATCGGCCGTGCCACCGTGGGCGCCGGGCTGAAAGCGCCAGTGGGCGTGATTGTCGGTACAGCCGACGTGCCAGCCGACCTGTACCACCCAGTGGCCGTCGTCGCCCTTCCAGGCGTCCCATTCCACGTCCTGTTGGTTGTGGCCCATCGCGGTCAGGGCCTCGGCGACGACCTCACCGAGGGTCGAGACGGACGGGCCGTCTTCGCGGATCGGGTGCGACATCGAGGCCAGCTCGGTGGCCCGGGCGCGCTCGAGGAGGACGGGATGGGCGAAACGCTCGATCTTGTCGACCGGAACCCCGGCCAGTGCCGCGACCTCCGGCACACTTGCACCGGCCCGGATGCGGGCCTGTATCTCTCGCGGCCTCAGTGAGCTTTCCATTTCGATCTCGATCTGCCCCAATCGTGAGATGTCACCGCGTGCGGCGGCGCGGAGGCGCTCGTCGGCCGCGATCCGGTACTTCTCACCCGACTCCGGGTCCTGGCAGATCACATGGGTGCCGTCGGCCTCGACGCCGATGACGCGTAGCTCACGCATCTGCTCCTCCTCCAGTGACCACGAGTGCGGGCATTGGGGTCAGGTTAGACCACCGGTGGGTCGCCGAGCCGTGGGACACGCGGCAAAACCGCAGATCAGCAAGGCTGTGGCGCATGCTGCCACAGGGGCAGGTGTGTCACAAGTGACCCATGCGCCACCCTACGCTCATGCCTTCCACAGAATCCCGCCAACGCCAGACCCCGCAGCCGCGACGGTTTCTGTCATCCGCGATGCCCAAACGGGGGCGCGGATGACGGGAACCGTCGCGGCTGCGGGGTGGGGTGTGGGTTGGGTGGGGTGGGGTGGGGTGTGGGGGTGGGTTAGAGGGCGCCGACTACGTGGTCGATGCACTGGGTGAGTCGGGTGATGTCGTCCGGGTCGATCGCCGGGAACATGCCGACGCGCAGCTGATTGCGGCCGAGCTTGCGGTACGGCTCGGTGTCGACGACACCGTTGGCCCGCAGCGTCTTGGCGACCGCGGCGGCATCGACGTCGTCGTTGAAGTCGATCGTGCCGACAACCTGGCTGCGCTGCGCCGGGTCGGCGACGAACGGCGTCGCAAACTCGCTGGCCTCGGCCCACTGGTACAGCCGCGAGCTGCTGTCGGCGGTGCGTGAGACACACCAGTCGAGGCCACCCTGGCCGAGCATCCACTGGATCTGGTTGTCGAGCAGCAGCAGTGACGCGACTGCCGGGGTGTTGTAGGTCTGGTCCTTGCTGCTGTTGTCGACGGCGGTCGGCAACGAGAGGAACTCCGGGCACCACCGGTCGGTCTCGGCGATCTGCTCGACCCGTTCGAGGGCCTTCGGGCTCATCAGGGCGATCCACAGACCACCGTCGGATGCGAAGCATTTCTGCGGCGCGAAGTAATAGACGTCGGCGTCGGCGACGTTCACCGACAGACCGCCTGCACCCGAGGTTGCGTCGATCGCCACCAGTGCGTCGTCCGAGCCGGCAGGCCGGGTGACCGGCACCGCGACACCCGTCGAGGTCTCGTTGTGCGCCCACCCGATGAGGTCGATGCCACCGAAGTCGTCGGAGGTCAGCGCGGCCGGGTCGGGAGCGGTTCCGGGGTCGGTGGAGATCACCGATGGCGAATCCAGGAACGGTGCCTTCTTCGCCACGGTGGCGAACTTCGACGAGAACTCGCCGTAGGTCAGGTGCAGCGAACGCTGCTTGATGAGACCGAACGCCGCGGCATCCCAGAAGGCGGTGGTGCCGCCGTTGGAGATGACCACCTGGTACCCCTCTGGCAGGGCGAACAGCTCGGCGAGACCGGCGCGGATGGAACCCACGACGTTCTTCACCGGCGCCTGGCGATGGCTGGTGCCGAACACCGACGCGCCGGTGTCCACGAGGGACTGCAGTTGTTCGGGGCGCACCTTGGACGGACCGCAACCGAAGCGGCCGTCCGACGGCAGGAGGTCGGCGGGGATCGTGATCGGTGCGGTGGCGGTGTCACTCATGTAGGCGATTCTAGGGTTGTGGCGCCGACCACCCCCGTCGCGGTCCCTCGTGGAGGCGTCGCACCCGCGACGGTTGTCTGCCGCGCGGACCGTTGACCGCGGCTGAACATGCGTTTAATGTACTGAACATGCGTTCAACGGACGCCGGCGACCGGACCACCCGGGCCCGTCTGCGCGACACCGCCATCGAGGTGTTCGCCCGTGACGGGTTCTCCGCGACGGTGCGGGCGATCGCCGAGTCTGCGCACGTGAGCCCCGCTCTGGTGATCCATCACTTCGGCAGCAAGGAGAAGCTCCGGGCGGAGTGTGATGAACACGTGTTGCGGCGGACCCGTGAGGTCAACGAGTCCAGCATCGAAAGACGTCCGGGTGCACCGGCTTTCGACGGGATTCTGGCCAAGATGGACTCGATGGACGAGGACGGTCCCCGCATCGTCTACCTCATCCGCAGTCTGCAGGCGGGTGGCGACATGGCGCGACAACTCCTCGACCATCTCGCCGACGACGCCGAGGAGACGTTCCGTGGCGGGGTGGCGGCCGGCACGATTCGTCCCTCACGCGACGAGAAGGCAAGGGCCCGATACATGGTCGCCCAGTCCATGGGCGCGTTACTGGTGGATGTGGTGATGCATCCGCCGGACGACTGGTCGGACGCAGGCGCAATCCTGCGGTCCTACGTCGATCGCGTGGTGGTCCCCGCCACCGAGATGGCCGTTCACGGCGTCATGGCGGACGACTCCCTGCTCGACGCAGTCCTGGCATACCGAGAGGAACATGATGACCCGACAACATGATCCGGTGATCGACGTGACCGGACTGCGCAAGCGATTCGGTTCCTTCCAGGCCCTCGACGGTCTCGACCTACAGGTGCGTGCCGGCGAGGTGGCCGGTTTCCTCGGTCCCAACGGCGCGGGTAAGTCGACGACGATCCGGGTCGTGCTGGGGATGTACCGGCACGACGGTGGCCGGGTGCGGGTGTTCGGTGCCGATCCACTCGCCGACGCGGTGTCGATCCATCGGCGCCTGGCCTACGTCCCGGGTGACGTGAGCCTGTGGCCGCAACTCTCGGGCGGTGAATGTATCGACCTGCTGCTGTCGCTCCGCGACCTGCGGAGCGAATCTGCCACGCGCAAGGCCGAACTCATCGATCGATTCGAGCTCGACCCCACCAAGAAGGCGTCGACCTATTCGAAGGGCAACCGGCAGAAGGTCGCGCTGATCGCGGCGTTGTGCGCCGACACCGAGTTGTTGATCCTCGACGAACCGACCTCCGGACTCGACCCACTGATGACGCGCGAGTTCGCGGACTGTGTCGCCGCACGAGCCCGGAACGGGTCGGCGGTACTCATGTCGAGTCACATTCTCGCCGAGGTCGAGGAGTTGTGCGAGACCGTCACGATCATCCGTGGGGGGAAGACTGTCCAGTCGGGCACCCTCGCCGAGCTGCGGCACCTTCGTCGATCGCGCGTGACGGCGACGGTCGCGGGTGACGTGTCGGGCCTGGCGACCCTAGCGGACGTGCACGATTTCGAGTCCGACGGCGACGGTGTGACGTTCACGGTCGCCGACGGTGGTCTGGCCGCGGTCACGACCGCCCTGGCCGGACTCGACGTCCGAACCCTGGCCGTCGAACCGCCGAGCCTCGAGGAGCTGTTCCTGCACGCGTACGGGGACAAGGAGCCGGCGTGATGGCGACGATCGCCCCGGCATCGACATCGATCGGTGGCGGGCGCGCCCTGCTCGCGAAATCCGGCCGGCTCATCCGGCTGATGTCGCGCCGCGAGCGGTGGATCATCGTGATCACTCTGGTCGTCTTCCTGCTGATCAACCTGTCCACCGCCGCCACCATCGCCGGCTCGTATCCGACACCGGACAAGCGAGCCGCCCTGCAGGTCGGTGCCGGGTCGAACTCGGCCTTCCGATTCCTGCTCGGCCCACTGGACCACATCGACTCCGCTGCCGCGGTGACCGTGTGGCGGGCGGGGCTGTTCATGATCGCCGCTCTCGCGGTGTGCGCCGTGATGATGGTGGTCCGACAGACGCGGAAGGAGGAGGAACTCGGGCGCGCGGAACTGCTGCGCGCGGGCGCGACCGGACCATTGGCCTCCGTGTGGGCGGCGACCGTGGTGGCGACGGTCTTCTGTGTGGTGGTCGCGCTGGGGATGTCGATCATGCTGTTCCCGCTCGGGGCGAGCGTCGGCGACGTGATCGCGGTGTTCGGGCAGTACGCGACGACCGCGATGGCGGCCGTCGGAGTGGCCCTGGTGTCCGCCCAGATCGCGAAGACGTCGCACATCGCCAACCTGACCGCGAGTTCGATCGTGCTTGCCGGCTACGTGCTGCGCGGCGTCGCCGACGTCGACCACACATGGTCGTGGTTGCGCTGGATTACGCCGGTCGGGTGGGCCGAACTCATCGATCCGTTCGGCGCGAACAACCCGTGGCCTGCCGTCGCATCGCTTGCCGTCGCGGCGCTCGGTGTGGGTCTCGCGGCCCGGTTCGCCCTCGGCCGCGACATGGACGCGGGTGTGATCCAGCCACGTCCCGGGCCGGCGTCATCGGCGAGGTTGTCGTCGGTCGGGGCCGTCGCGATGCGGCTGTCGGGCTCGTTGCTCGTGTCGTGGATATCGGCAATCACCTTGTACGCGTTGGTCATCGGATTTCTCCAGCCGTCGGTGGACGAGTTGGCGGGCGACAACGAACAGATGCGTCGGGTGCTGGAGCAGTCCGGTCTGCAGGGCAGTCTGAGCACGTTGTTCGGCTCGACGATGATGACGTTTCTCGCCGTGGCGGCGAGTGCATGGTCGGTCAACCTGGTGACCCGGATGCGATCAGAGGAGGTGTCGTCGCGCACCGAGGTCCTGCTCGTCACACCGACGGCGCGTTCGCGATACCTGGCCGTGTACGCGGCGACCGCAGCCGTCGGGGTGGTGGTGATCCTCATCGCTGCCGCACTCGGGATGACGGTGGGTGACGGCGTGGCCGGTGGGGGTTGGAGCGCGGTGGGCGACAACCTCGCGGCCGCCGGAGTCCAGATCCCGGCTGCGCTGCTCGTCACCGGTGTCGCCGTCGCCCTCTACGCGATTCGCCCGATGCTGGTCCCGATCGGCTGGCTGGTGGTGATCGCCGCCCTGTTCCTCGGCCCGCTGTCGGGGATGTTCAGCCTGCCGCAGTGGGCGCGCGACCTCTCTCCCTTCTCCCACGCGCCCGCGGTGCCGCTGGAGCCGATGCACTGGCTCCCGATCGTGGTGCTGCTCGTCATCGCAGCGCTGTTCGCCGTCGCCGCGCAACTGGCCTTCCACCGTCGCGACATCGGCTGACGCCGAAGGTGCGGCCAGAACGGCGCAGCAGAACGGCGCAGCAGAACGGCGCAGCAGGAGGGGCAGGGCAGGAGGGGCAGGGCAGGAGGAGAGGGCGTCAGAGGCCGGGCTTGACCAGTTCGCCCCATCCGGCGACGTCTTCGGGGCGGCGTGGCGCCGGTCCGGTGTAGATCGCGGCCGGTCGGACGAGTTTGCCCAGGCGCTTCTGCTCGAGGATGTGTGCACACCAGCCCGCGGTGCGGCCGCAGGTGAACATCGCAGGCATCATGTGGGTCGGCACCTCGGCGAAGTCGAGGATCACCGCGGCCCAGAACTCCACGTTGGTCTCGATGGCACGATCGGGGCGGCGTTCGCGCAATTCGGTCAGGGCGGCCTGTTCGAGGGCCGCCGCGATCTCGTAGCGGGGCACATCGAGCTCCTGTGCGGTGCGGCGCAGTACCCGCGCCCGGGGGTCCTCGGCCCGATAGACCCGGTGACCGAAGCCCATCAGCTTCTCCTTGCGGTCGAGTACGCCCCGCACCAGGCCGCGGGCGTCGCCGGTCCGCTCGACCTCTTCGATCATCGGCAGGACACGGGCCGGTGCCCCGCCGTGGAGCGGGCCCGACATCGCGCCGATCGCTCCCGACAGCGAGGCCGCGACGTCGGCGCCGGTGGACGCGATCACCCGGGCGGTGAACGTCGAGGCGTTGAGACCGTGTTCGGCGGCACTGACCCAGTAGGCATCGATGGCCCGGATGTGGCGGGGATCCGGATCGCCCTTCCAGCGGGTCATGAAGCGGGCGGTGACCGTGTCGCAGTCGTCGATGACGTGCTGGGGGACGGCCGGTTGATGGATGCCGCGAGCCGACTGGGCGACATAGGAGAGCGCCATGACCGACGCCCGCGCCAGATTGGCGCGCGCGGTGGCGTCGTCGATGTCGAGCAGTGGCTGGTATCCCCAGATCGGCGCGAGCATTGCCAGCGCGGCCTGGACGTCGACGCGGACATCGCCGGTGTGGATCGGCAGCGGGAACGGCTCGGCCGGGGGGAGGCCGTCGCCGAAGCGGCCGTCCACCAGGAGCGCCCATACATCGGCGAAGGTGACGTGGTTCTCGACCAGGTCTTCGATGTCGACCCCGCGATAGCGGAGATTGCCGCCGTCCTTGTCGGGTTCGGCGATGTCGGTGGTGAACGCGACCACGCCCTCCAGTCCGGGGACGAAATCGTCGGGAACACTGTTCGCCATGGTGACCACCTATCTGGAAAACACGTCATCGTGGGCGGCGCTGTCGGTGATGTCCGGCGTACCGGACCGAGCACCCACTTGGACTGTAGGGCAGCCGCGCGCCCTGGGGTGTACTGGGGAGTAACAGGCGTGTCCAGGGAGTAGCCTCACGCAGGTGCCGGATGAACCGATAGACCTGCCGAACATGCGTGTCGGCTACGGCGGTGGCATTCCGCCCAACATCGGCGAGGGTGACCGGGCGGCAGGTGCCGACGGGATCCGCGAGAACCTGGATCCGAGTTGGTTGCGAGGCGATCCACCGTGGGTGGACCTGTTCACCGTCTGGCTGCGTGAGGCGATCGAGGCCCGGATCCCCGAACCCAACGCCATGGTGCTCGGCACGGTCGACGCCGACGGTCATCCCGCGACCCGTACGGTGCTCTGCAAAGGTGCCGATGCGGCAGGCATCGTGTTCTTCACCGGCTACGACTCGGACAAGGGGCGTCACCTGGCCGCCAATCCGTATGCCTCGGTGACCTTCCCGTGGATCGCACTCGAGCGCCAGGTCAATGTCCGTGGCCGCATCGATCACGTCGGCATGGAGGAGACCCACGCCCACTGGTTCAACCGCCCGCGTGGCTCGCAACTCTCGGCGTACGCCTCCGAACAGTCCCGGCCGATCGGCAGCCGGACCGACCTCGAGGCCAAGGCCGCGGCGGTCGCCGAGGAGTTCGGTGGCTTCGACGACGGGGCCGAGATCCCCGTGCCGTCGGACTGGGGTGGCTTCCGCCTGGTCCCGACGGTCGTCGAGTTCTGGCAGGGACGTGCCAATCGGCTGCACAACCGCGTGCGACTGACGTTGCTCGACGACGGCTGGCGGGCGGAAAGACTCCAGCCCTGATGGCCAGACTCCTGGCCGACACCGCGCCGCTGCGCAACACCTACTTCCGACGTCTGTGGCTCGCGAACATCGTCACCGTCATCGGTGCACAGCTGACCGTGGTCGCGGTGCCCGCGCAGATCTATCAGATCACCGGTAGCTCTGCATATGTCGGGCTGACCGGCATCTTCGGACTCGTCCCGCTCGTCGTGTTCGGCCTGTGGGGCGGCGCGCTTGCGGACGTGTTCGATCGCCGCACCCTGCTGATCATCTCGACACTGGGGCTCATCGGGTGCAGCGCACTGTTCTGGGCGCAGGCCGCGGCAGGTGTCCGTAATGTCTGGATCATCTTGGCGCTCTTCGCCGTTCAGCAGGCATTCTTCGCCGTCAACCAGCCAACCCGCAGTGCGGTGCTTCCGCGGCTGCTGCCGGATCGCGAACTGCCCGCGGCGTTGTCGCTGAACATGACCGTCATGCAGGCGGGCGCCATCGCGGGTCCGCTCATCGGTGGTGCCTTGATCCCGTGGCTCGGGTATTCACTGCTCTACCTCGTCGACACCGTCTTCCTGGTGCCGACGCTCCTCGCGGTGATCCTGCTGCCATCGTTGCGGCCAGAGGGCGACGACCGACCCAAGACGCCGGGTCTGCGGTCGGTCATCGACGGTCTCAAATACCTGGCAGGCCACAAGATCCTGATGGCGTCGTTCCTGGTCGACCTCATCGCGATGATATTCGGGATGCCCCGTGCGCTCTTCCCTCAGATGGCGCACGAGAACTTCGGCGGGCCGTCCGGCGGCGGCATCGCCTTCGCACTCCTGTTCACCGCCATCTCGGCCGGTGCCGTCGTCGGCGGCATCTTCTCCGGGTGGGTCAGTCGCGTCGAACGGCAGGGCCTGGCGGTCATCGTGTGCGTCATCGTGTGGGGACTGGCGATGGCGGGTGTCGGCGTCGCGGTGGGGTTCGCCGGCGGCACGTCGTTGCCGATGCTGCCCGTGGCGCTGGTCTTCCTCATGATCGGTGGCGCAGCCGACATGGCATCGGCGGCCTTCCGCCAGTCGATCCTGCTGGCCGCGGCGACCGACGATGTCCGTGGTCGACTGCAGGGAGTGTTCACCGTGGTGGTCGCCGGTGGCCCGCGGATCGCCGACGTCGTGCACGGTGCCGCAGCTGCGTCAATCGGGGTCGCGGTGACCACCACAGCGGGCGGTCTGCTGGTCGTCGCGCTGACCATCGTTGCCGCTCTGGCGATTCCGGCGTTCGTGGCGTATCGGGTCGGCCAGCACGCCTGAGCCCGAAAAGCGCCCCAGAGTTGCACCATGTGCAGGTGCACCATCGACGACACGCCGGTGAACCCCTTGCTGGGCGGGCGCATTTATGGGGCGGATTCCGGGAATGCTCAGTTGGCATGCCCGACACGCACGGCGTCGGCGCATATGCGCTGATCGGCGAGGTCGGCGATTCGATGCCACTATGGGTGCCATGAGCGCGGTAGTCGACAACCCCGCGGGCACCTTTGCGGTCCCCATCATCGACATCACCCCGTACACCGGCAACGGAAGTGCGGCCGATCGTGCCGTCGTCGCCGACCAGATCGACCACGCCGCCAGTGCGGTGGGGTTCATCCAGATCGTCGGGCACCAGATCCCGTCTGTGGTGATCGACGAGTTCACGGCCGTGATGGACGACTTCTTCGCGTTGCCGCTGGAGCGGAAGAAGGCCTACCGCACCCCGCCGGAGATCAATCGTGGCTATGCGCCACCGAAGTCGGAGTCGCTGTCGCTGAGCCTGGGGGTCGAGCCGGCTGATCGGATGAACGACTTCTTCGAGGCGTTCAACGTCGGGGTGGAGGCGGCGACCTACCCGGATCTGGAACTGCCGGAGGATCAGTACGCCGGCAACACCTGGCCTGCCGTCGATCATTTCGAGGCTGCGGTGTCGGCGTACTTCGCCGAGGCCGCACGGGTGGCGCACACGCTGACCAGGATCTTCGCCGACGCGCTCGACCTGCCGCCGGACTTCTTCGACAGCTACACCGACCACTCACTCGACGTCCTGCGGATGAACAACTATGCCCTGCCGCCCGGCGAAGTGGAGCTCGACGGCGAGCTGACCGGGATGGGGGAGCACACGGACTACGGCATCGTCACGGTGCTGTGGGCCGATCAGGTCAAGGGCCTGCAGGTGCTCGATCGCGCCGGGGTCTGGCACGATGTCGAACCCGCCGACGGGGCACTGCTGATCAACCTCGGTGACCTGATGGCGCGCTGGACGAACGAGCGATGGATGTCCACCCTGCACCGCGTCAAGCCGCCCGTGGTGGACGGGACCGTCGAGCGCAGACGATCAGCCGCGTTCTTCCACGACGGCAACATCGATGCCACCATCTCCACGCTGCCGTCCTGCGTCGGCGCCGGGAGTCGCTACTCGCCGATCACGGTGGGTGAACACATCGGCGCCAAACTGGCCGGCTCACGTGCCGGACAATCGAATCCGTATGCCCGTCGGGAAGCGCAGCGGGTGCGGCAGGCGATGCGCCGGGGGTTGGGGCAGCAATAGGGCATCGGGTCGGGAGAGGGTGTCAGACCTCGCTGACGCGGCCCGGATAGGTGGCCCGCCGTGCGGCATGCACCGGGCAGTAGTGCATCGGATTGTCGCGTTCGGCTTCCGGTGGGAGATTCCGAGAAGGCGTTTCCACGAGGGGTGCGTCGGGGGCCACCCGCCCATCGACCCGATCCCATGCGTCGCGCGGACGTGGATGGCGCAGAAAGCGTTTCGGGAGCATGCGGTGCATCACGAGGTTGATCGTCCGACCGAGCAGCCGGAAGCGCCGCTCGTCACGCTCGGTCCACGGCAGCCCCATCATCTCGCGGATCGGCTCGTCGTAGAAACCGGTGGTGAGCCAGGTGAAGAAGCGCTGATTGGTCTCGGCCATGTAGCGGAACCACACCGACTCCGGGATGAACCGCAGGAAGGGTGGCGGCGGCAGTTGTCCGATGTCGAGAACCGTCCGTACAGCTGGATGATCGCGAAGAACATTGCGGCACATGTGGTCCCAGTATTCGAGGAAGTCCTCGTAGGTAGCGGGAACCGGTCGCATCGAGACGCCGTACATCGCATACCAGGCCTTGGACTCCTCGAAGAGCTGACGCTTCTGATCCTCGGTCAGCCACGGGCCGAAGCGTTCGCAGAGTCGCACATTGCCGTACCAGAACGTGGCGTGCGCCCAGTAGAAGACATCGGGGTCCAGCGCGTGGTAGCGCGTGCCGTCATCCATCTGGCCCTTGATGTCCCGGTGATAGTCGCGCACTTCGCGGCCGGTCGCGGTGCCGCCGTCGAAGACCACGCCGCTGATGGGGTAGAGCGAGCGCATCAGTCGCTGCCATCGTTCGCCGAAGAAATCGGAATGCTCCCAGACCGCCGCGCCCAGCTTCGGATGCATGTTCTGCATCGAGCCTGCCCACAGGCCCTGGAACATGCCGGTCCAGGTGCCCCAGATCTGCCACGTGAGCGAATCCGGTCCGAGGGGTGCGTAATCCTCGGGCCGCGGTGTCGGGTCACCGTGGGTTCCGTCGGTCGTGGCGTCCGCAGATTTCGTCAGCACCTCGGTCATGAGACGAAAGTCTAGGATCGTCTCAGCCGGGGTGTCAACGACGATGGAACCGGATCCGTTGTCCGGCGACCAGTTGGGCGGCCTGGTCGACTGCGCTCGGGGTGAGCACCGCGATGACCGGATAGCCACCCGTCACCGGGTGATCGGCGAGAAAGATCACCGGTCGTCCGCTCGGTGGGACCTGGACGCCACCGTGCGGCACGCCTTCGGAGGCGAGTTCGGGTGCATCGGCGCGATGGACGACGAGCGGGTCGTCGGAATCGGCCGGTCGGTCCAGTCGCACTCCGACGCGGTTGCTGTCCGGGCTGACCGCCCAGATCCCGTGCGCGAGGTTCCCGGCGTTCTCGACATGTTCGCGACGCGGACCGTCGGAGGTCTCGAGCGAGACCACTCCGGGCTCGCCGTTGTCGACCGGCGCGGCGGAGATCGCGGGCCACGGAGCGGTGGCGCGTCCCACCGGCAGTTCGACGTCGGCAGCGAGCGGTTCGGGCCCGAGCCCGGAGAGGGTGTCGGTGGAACGGGAACCCAGTACCGCAGGCACGTCGAAACCGCCGCGGACGGCGACATAGTTACGGCAGCCCCACGCGGGTGTGTCGATGGTGAGCTCGGCCCCGTCGGGTAGGGGTACCGCCGCGGCATTGCCGACCGGAGATCCGTCGACGCGGACCTCCGCACGCGCACCGGTCACGGCGATCACCAGGGTCCCGTGCGCGCGAATCCGCAACCCGCCCAAGGTGGTCTCGATGACCGCCGTGGATTCGGGATTGCCGACGAGTCGGTTCGCCAGCGTCAGCGATGATCGATCCGCGCCGCCCGAGCCCGGCACGCCGAGATGCGCATACCCGGATCGCCCCAGATCCTGCAGGGTCGACAACGGGCCCGGGTCCACCACGGTGACTGTTCTCACGGCCGGGGTCCTCGCGATCCATCGCCTGCGTCGACGAAGTGGACGAGTGATCCGGGTTCGAGAACTGCCGGCGGAGTGTTGTCTTCGTCCCACATCGACCGATCGGTGTGTCCGATCAGGTGCCACCCGCCGGGGCTGGCCCGCGGGTAGACGGCACTGTAGCCGGCCGCGATGGCGACGGCACCCGCCGGAACCCTGGTCCGAGACTCGCTGCGGCGGCCGATGTCGCGAAAGGGGTGAGGCGAGTTCTGTTGTGGGACAAGATAACCGAATCCGGGGGCAAATCCCATGAACTGGACCTGCCAGGTGGTGTCCCGATGGATCGCGGCGACCTCGTCGGTCCCGAGATCGAGCAGCCCGGCGACGTCGGCGAGATCCGGTCCGTCGTAGGTGACCGGGATACGGATCTCGGACGTGGTCGCGTCGTCGGTGTCGTCGCCGGTCGCGGCGGCACGCAGTGCGCGATGGATACCCAGCACGTCGACCCCGCGGCCGCGATCGGCCTGCACCAGCAACGTCTGCGCGGTGGGGATCAGCTCGGTGGCGTTGAGGTTTCCGGCCTGTACCGCACGCCGCAGTGCCGCCGACGCAGAGGCGACAGAGCGCAGCGGCGCTCTGTCGGTGGCGAAGTCGAGCAGCACCGCGTCGGGCCCGGCGGGTAACTCTCGCATGTGCACAACCTACCGTTGCGTCGACGGAAAGTGCCGGTGCAGTCGGCCGTCGATGGCAGGATTGTCGGCAACTCCGGAGGTGTCCTGATGCGTGAGATCGTGATCTGCGGCGAAGCCCTCGTCGACGTCGTCGCGGCCCGCGCGCCGGTCAGTGCCGGCCGACTGGCCGCGTTGCAGCCGGCGCTCGGTGGCGGACCGTTCAACGTGGCCGTGACGCTCGGCCGGCTGGGCAGTGCCGTCTCGTTGTGCACGGCGGTCTCCACCGACACCTACGGCGACGCGATCGTCGCGGCCCTGCAGGCCAGCGGTGTCGGAACCGGCCACCTGCAACGGCGTGACGAGCCGACCTCGCTGGCGCTCGCGACGATCGGTACCGACGGCGCTGCGCACTATTCGTTCTACGTCGAGGGCACGGCCGACCGTCTGGTCCGGGATCCCGGAGCCTTCCCGCAGACCGTCTCCGCGGTGTGCTTCGGAACACTGTCCCTGGTTCTGGAACCCGGTGCGTCGGTGTACGAGTCGCTCCTCCGTCGCTGCCACGACGAGGGACGGCTGGTGGTGATCGACCCCAACATCCGGCCGGCGGTGATCGCCGACCACGACGCCTACCGCCGTCGGTTCGCGTCCTGGATGGACGCGGTGGACATCGTCAAGCTCTCCGACGAGGATGCCGACTGGCTCTCTGCAGGCCCCTCGGGTACCGGGCCGTCCGACTGGCTCGCCGCCGGCGTCACTGCAGTCATCACGACCGCCGGACCGGCCGGGATCACCGTGACCACCGCTGCGGCGGCGGTCACATCGCCCGCCCCGAAGGTGCAGGTCAGCGACACGATCGGAGCGGGGGACAGTGTCGTCGGCGGGGTGCTGCGCCACCTGGAGAACCTCGGTGCGCTCTCCCCGCGCGCCGTGGCGGAACTGAGCGCCGAACAGTGGCTGGCGACCGCGGAGTACGCAGGTCAGGTGGCTGCCATCACCGTTTCGCGGCCGGGCGCGGACCCTCCGTGGGCGGGCGAGCTGCGAAGCGACTACGTTGATAACCAGCAGCATCCTTACCCGGATGTGCGTAGTACAAGACTCTCACCTGAGTAAAGGGGTTCGTGTGTCCGCTGAAACAGTCCCAGCTGACAAGGCGTCGGATGCGGCCCGCGCCGGAGGCGCAGCTGAAGAAACAGCGACGTTCACCTACCCCGGTGGTCAGCTGGAGCTTCCGATCCTGAAGGCCACCGAGGGTTCTGACTCGGTCGGGCTGGGCAAATTCCTCGCCGAGACCGGCCTGACCACCTTCGACGGCGGCTTCGTCAACACCGCATCCACCAAGTCGGCGATCACCTACATCGACGGCGAAGCGGGCATCCTGCGGTATCGCGGCATCCCGATCGACCAGCTGGCCGAGAAGTCGACCTTCATCGAGGTCAGCTACCTCCTCATCTACGGTGAACTCCCGACGCCCGCGCAGCTCGAGGACTTCACCGACAAGATCCGCAGGCACACCCTGCTGCACGAGGATCTGAAGCGCTTCTTCGACGGCTTCCCGCGCAACGCGCATCCGATGCCGGTGCTGTCGAGTGCGGTGAACGCACTCTCCGCCTACTACCAGGACTCGCTCGATCCCAAGGATCCCGAGCAGGTCGAGCTGTCCACGATCCGGCTCTTGGCGAAGCTGCCGACGATCGCCGCCTACGCGTACAAGAAGTCGGCCGGTCAGCCGTTCCTCTATCCGGACAACTCGCTGAGTCTCGTCGAGAACTTCCTGCGCATGACGTTCGGCTTCCCGGCCGAGCCCTACGAAGTCGACCCGAAGGTCGCCAAGGCCCTCGACATGCTGTTCATCCTGCATGCTGATCACGAGCAGAACTGTTCGACCTCGACGGTGCGTCTCGTGGGATCGTCGCAGGCCAACCTGTTCACGTCGATCTCCGGTGGCATCAACGCGCTGTGGGGCCCGCTGCACGGCGGTGCCAACCAGGCGGTGCTCGAGATGCTCGAGGACATCAAGCAGTCCGGCGGGGACACCCAGGCCTTCATGAACAAGGTGAAGAACAAAGAAGACGGTGTGAAGCTCATGGGCTTCGGGCACCGCGTCTACAAGAATTACGACCCGCGCGCCGCGATCGTCAAGCAGACCGCCGACGAGATCCTGGAATCGCTTGGCGTGCAAGACGATCTGCTCGACATCGCGAAGGGTCTCGAGGATGTCGCGTTGAACGACGACTACTTCATCGAGCGCAAGCTGTACCCGAATGTCGACTTCTACACGGGCGTCATCTACCGTGCAATGGGCTTTCCGACCCGGATGTTCACCGTGCTGTTCGCACTCGGCCGCCTGCCCGGATGGATCGCGCACTGGCGTGAGATGCATGCGGATCCGTCGGGCAAGATCGGCCGCCCGCGTCAGCTGTACACGGGCTACACCGAACGCGACTATGTGAACATGGGTCAGCGCTGACGCGCCGGAAGGCCTGAGATCGGCGCCACGTGCGCCGATCTGACCAGAAACCTGATCCGACGACTCAAAGGAGAGTCCCGTTGACCAGCACAGAGAAGCCCGTAGTCGAATTCCCGGAAGGCCCAGCTCCCGCCGAACTGCAGGTCAAGGACCTCATCGTCGGTGAAGGCGCCGAGGCGCAGAGTGGTGGCGTGGTCGATGTGCACTACGTCGGCGTCGAATACGACACCGGCGAAGAGTTCGACTCCTCCTGGGACCGCGGCCAATCGGCGAACTTTCCGCTCGACCGGCTCATCCCGGGATGGCAGGAGGGTATCCCCGGCATGAAGGTCGGGGGCCGTCGACAACTGACCGTGCCGCCGCAGCTCGCATACGGTCCCGCCGGGGCCGGCCATCGACTCTCGGGCAAGACGCTGGTGTTCGTCATCGATCTGCTGGGCGTGGGATAGCCGCTCCGGCAGACGAGCGAGCGGGCGGGTTGGTGCCGTCGGCACCGTCGGTGCTATGGCTCAGACGCGATCTGCGTCTGAGTGACCTTCCGCCGCTCATCGCCGCCCATGACGGCGGCGACCAGATCCTGACCTGTTTCGTCGTGGACCCGAGGCTTGAGAAGTCCTCGGGGCCACGACGTCTCAGTTTCCTGTACGACTCACTCCGCGAACTCGACGACAAGCTCTCCGGCCGCCTGCTGGTGGTGCGTGGCAGACCGGAGGAGGAGATCCCGCGGCTGGTGGCCGCGGTCGACGCCGCGTCCGTCCATGTGAGCGACGACTTCTCGCCGTTCGGGCGACGCCGCGATGCAGCCGTCGCGGAGGCGCTCGGGGAGGTTCCCCTCGAGGCCACCGGTTCGCCATATCTCGTGTCACCCGGTCGGGTCACCAAACCGGACGGTGATCCGTACAAGGTGTTCACCCCATTCTTCCGGCAATGGCGCCACCACGGTTGGCGGCATCCCGCATCGTCCACCGTGGGCGCTTCGGACCTGTTGGACCCCAGCGACATTCGTCGTTCCGGACGTATCCGGGTGCCGGCCGCCCCGACGAGACTCGAACTCCCCGCCGGCGAGGACGCTGCGCTGGCGCGCTGGTCGGAGTTCGTCGACGCCGACCTCGATGAGTACGAATCAGGCCGCGACCGACCCGATCTCGATGTCAGCAGCCGGATGTCTGTCTATCTGAAGTTCGGCAACATCCATCCGCGGACGATGGCCGCCGACCTGGGCCGGTCGAAGGGCGCTCAGGCCTACCTCCGGGAACTCGGTTTCCGGGACTTCTACGCCTCGGTGCTCTACCACTGGCCGGACAGCTTGTGGCACAACTGGAATCGTCAGTTCGACGACATCCGACTCGACACCGACCAGGACGCGTATCGGCGCTTCGACGCGTGGAAGCAGGGCCGGACCGGATTCCCGATTGTCGACGCCGGCATGCGTCAGCTCGCCCAGACCGGTTTCATGCACAACCGCGTCCGGATGATCGCGGCATCGTTCCTGGTCAAGGATCTACACCTGCCGTGGTGGTGGGGTGCGCAATGGTTCCTCGACCAGCTCGTCGACGGAGACATGGCCTCCAACCAGCATGGCTGGCAGTGGGCGGCGGGCACCGGAACCGATGCGGCGCCGTACTTTCGGGTGTTCAACCCGGAGACCCAGCAACATCGGTTCGATCCCGATGGCGAGTACGTCCGGCGGTGGGTACCGGAGGTCGACGACGACTACCCGGCACCCATCGTCGACCACAAGGCGGAGCGAGAAGAGGCCCTTCGGCGGTTTCGGCAGATCTGATGTCGATCGAGCGCCGGTCCGGCGCCGCACTAGGCTGACAACGTGATCTCGACCCCCGACCCGTTTGTCGCCGACATCTCCGACGATGCGGCCTGGGCCGGTCTTGCCTGGTCGTCGGACCGCCACGTCGAGCCCGTCCGGATCGGATTCACGACCGGGCCGCTCCCGACGGTGGACTGGGCGGTGCTCGGCGAGCGATGCGATGTGGTCTATGCCGATCCCGACGCCGAGGGCGTGCACCGAGCGGTGATTGGGGCCGGCGAACCCGAGGTCGCCGCCCGCCGACTCGCCGACCACGTCGCCGACAATCCGCAGGCCGCGACGACCTTGGCTGCGGTGCTACGGACCGGTACCCAGGTATCGGTCAGGCAGGCGCTCGACATCGAGTCGTGGGCGTACTCGACCTTGCTCGGCGGAGACGAGTTCGCGGCGTGGCTGACCCGGCGCGGTCCGCGTCCGCTGCCTCCGGCGCCCCGGGTTGCTCCGGTGACCGTCGACCGTGATGCCGGACGGCTGACGATCGGCCTGAACCGGCCGGAGCGTCGCAACGCCTTCGGTGCGGCCCTGCGGGATGCGCTCGTCGAGGCGCTCGACGTCGCGGTGCTCGACGACACGGTCACGGAGGTCCACTTGCGTGGCGCTGGTCCGGTCTTCTGCGCCGGCGGCGATCTCGACGAGTTCGGGACCACGCCGGATCCGGTGCTCGCCCACTTCGTTCGCACAGCCGGCGGGGCAGGCGTGCGCATTGCGGAGATCGCCGATCGGACGACGGCATTTCTGCACGGCGCATGTGTCGGTGCGGGAATCGAGCTGCCCGGCCTGGCCGGGCGGGTGGTGGTCGATCCAGGAGTTGCGATCCGCCTGCCCGAGGTGAGCATGGGTCTGATCCCGGGCGCCGGAGGTACCGTCGGCATCCCCCGACGGATCGGCCGCTGGCGGGCCTTTCACCTCGCGGTGACCGGCGTCGCCGTCGGCGCGGAGACCGCTCTGCGGTGGGGGCTCGCCGATGAGATCGCCGACGTCGTGCCCGTCGACGTCAGCGCGCGAGGGACAGGGCCTCGGACCACCTGACGCGGGTGCCGGTCCGCAGGATCGACCGCTGGTAGATCCGGGATGCGAACCAGGTGGCCGTGGCACAGGCGAGCACCATGAGTGCAAAAGTGACGACGATCTGGACCGTCGAGGTGTCGCCGGTGGCGATCCGGACCGGCATCAACGCGGCGCTGAACGGTGGTATCCAGGTGAGCACCTGGATCACGGTGGAGTCGAGGGCCTGAATGCCGAAGATCCCGGAGTACATCACCGCCATCGCCAGGATGGTCAGCGGCGCAGAGCTGGCGTTGAGTTCCTCCTGACGGGACACGAGCGCACCCGTCGCCGCGTAGAGCGTGGCGAAGAACAGGAATCCCAGGACGAACCAGGCGATCACGGCCGCGAACATCCCGATCGCTGCCCCCGGGATCGTCAGCAGTCCGGTCACCCGACCCGCGATCACTGCAGTGGCGCCGAGCAGCAGGACCTGTGCCATCGCGATGGCCCCGATGCCGATGATCTTGCCCCACAGCAGATGCAACGGCTTGATCGTCGCGAGCAGCAACTCGACGACTCGCGACGTCTTCTCCTCGACGACACCGACGGCGACCATCGAGCCACCCATCATGATGGCGGTGATCAGCAGGATGGTGCCGACGAGTGCGATCACGATGCGTTGCCCCTCGTCGGGCTTGTCGGGAGTGGTCTGTTCGACGGTGATCGTCGCGCGGGGGAGGGAAGCGGCGTCGACGCCCCGTGCGGCGAGCGAACTGGTCAGGCCGACCTGCTCCACCGACGACCGCAGGACACCGTCGAGGGTCGGACTGAGACCGCTCTCGGAGACCGCGACATACGAGTTCGGTGCGATACCGGGTACGAGAGCGGCGGTGAGGTCGCCGTCGGCGACCCGCGAGCGGGCCTCCGCCGCCGAGGCGACCGAGACCACGTCGACCGAAGTGCCGGTCGCCGAGCCGAACTCCTCGATGGTCTGGGTGAGTGCGGCGTTCTGGCCGACCACGCCGACGCGATCTGCGTCGTCACCGCCGCTGAGCGCCGACCAGACGACGGCGCCGACGATGATCACGACCATCAAGAGCCCGGTGCTGATCAGGAACGACCGGGTTTTCGCACGGGTGGCGATCTCCCGTTCGGCGACCAGCCAGATCGACTGCACGGCACCGGCTCCACCTGGTGACATGGGGGAGTTCATGCGGCGACCACCTCTCGGAACAGTTCGGTCAGTGACGGGGTCGTGGTCGCGAAACGGTGGACCGGGCCCACGCGCAGGGCCGCTGTGAGGATCGCCTGGTCGTCTGCGACAGCCGGGTCGAGTCGTAACGTCGTCAGATCGGCCTCGGTGTCGTAGTCGGCCTGCACGACGCCAGCGATGCCGTCGGCCCACCGGGTCCGGGTCGAGGGGCCGGCGATCTCCAGCATCACCCCGTCGCGTGCGCGGAGATCGTCGACCCGTCCCAGCGCACGCATCTGGCCGCGCGCCACGATGCCGACCCGATCGCACAGGCGCTGGACGAGATCGAGCTGATGGGAGGAGAAGATCACCGGGATACCCTCGGCCGCTTTCTCTTTGAGTACATCACTCATGACGTCGACCGCCACCGGGTCGAGTCCGGAGAACGGTTCGTCGAGCACCAGGACGCGGGGATCGTGGATGAGGGCCGCCGCGAGCTGCACGCGCTGCTGATTGCCCAGACTCAGATCGCCGACATCGTCGTTCACCCGTTGCTCGACCCCGAGCCGGTTGGTCCACCGTGAAACGCTCTCACGGGCTGCGGCGGACGACATCCCGTGAAGTCGGGCGAGGAACACGAGCTGTTCGCCGACCTTCATCTTGGGATAGAGTCCGCGCTCCTCGGGCATGTACCCGATGCGTCGACGCGTCTGCAGGTCGATCGGATGATCACCGAGGCGGACGCTGCCGGCATCCGCGGCGAGGACGCCGAGGATGATCCGCATCGTGGTGGACTTGCCCGCGCCGTTGCTCCCGACGAAGCCGAATATCTCCCCGGGTGAGACCTGAAAGGTCATGTCCTGCAGAGCGATCAATTCGCCATATCGCTTGTGCAGTCCGTCGATGATCAACGCCCCGTTCATCTGTGGCTCCGTTCTGTCTCACTGGTCACGAGGTCTTCGGGGTCGGGATCGTTCATCCACCACGCCGTGAGCATCGTCGGGAGCGCCACTGCGATCGCCACGAGGGTGATGAGCAGAATGCCGGTCCCGTACACCGATTGGCCGTTCACGCTGTCGTGTGTGCCAAGGACGATGAGGATCGCGTACGGGATGAACATGAGCGTGTAGAGGACGAAGAACCCGACGGACCTCGCCGAATTCCGTTGGGCGAGCTGGATCTCGTCGAGCGCGGGTACCGGGGTGCCGGCGATCGACCCGGTGACGATGCGCAGGGCATATTGCACGAGGAGCGAGCCGATCACCCCGACCACGAACGGGATCACGAACCACATCGCCGCGAACGACGTGACGGCGCCGACGAGGGCTACCACGAGGGCGGACACCTGGAGCAGGACCAGTTGCCGGGCGCCGCGACGAGTGCGCCACGAGTTCAGCGCGCCCGCATGTTTCTCGTTGAAACGGAGATGGCGCCCGGCCCGCCACTCGTCGTAGCGCCGCCACAGGGCGGGGGTCGCGTCCTCCGGGATGGCCGAATTGGGGTCCCTCATCGTGCTCCTCCGCGATCGGGTTGTGTGTGGTCGGCGACCCGTGGGTACAACTCGGCCGACATGGCCCCGAACTCGCGGCGGCTGAAGACGGCCTCGACCGGCAGGTCGAAGACCGCGCAGATGCGGAACGCGAGGTCGAGGCTGGGGTAGTTGTCGCCACGTTCGAGGGCGCCAACGGACTGGACGTTGACGCCCACCAGTTCGGCAAGGTGTGCTCGCGACATCTTTCGCTCGGCGCGTAGGACGCCGATGCGGTTGAAGATCGGGAGCTTCTCACCCCGTCGGACAGGACTCACCTATCCGATTGTTTGGAAAACACAACAAAATGTCAAGCGGTGCCACGAACGCCGAGCAACTCCGCGACGTTGCGCGCTGCCGCGCGGCCCGCCCGGTTGGCTCCGATCGTGGACGCCGACGGCCCATAGCCGAGGAGTTGGATCCGTGGTTCCGCTGCGACGGTGGTGGCCAACCGGCCGGTCATCGTGATCCCGCCGCCCGGCCCGCGCAGGTGTAGCGGGGCCAGATGGTCGAGCGCGCTGCGGAATCCGGTGTTCCAGAAGATGACGTCGACGTCCAGCGTGTCCTCGCCGCTCGTGGCGTCCACCTCGCAGTCCCAGCACACGCCGGTCTCCGTTATCCGGGTGAACATCGGGCGCCAGGTGAGGATGCCGTCATCCTGCGCGGCCCGGATCGCCGGTGTGAGGGCCAGCCCGGTCACCGAGACGACCGACGTCGGCGGCAGCCCGGCCCGGACACGTTCTTCGACGCGGGCGACCGCCCGTCGGCCCTTGTCCGGATCGAACGGCGTCGGGTCGAACGTCGGCTCGGTCCGGGAGCACCAGAACGTCTGCACCCCGGGCGCCCTGCGGGAGATCTCGATGAGCAACTGGATCGCCGAGATACCGGCCCCGACCACGAGTACCCGTTTGCCCGCGAACTCCTCGGGTCCGACGTAGTCATGCGTGTGCAGTTGGCGGCCGCGGAAGTCGCCGATCCCGGGGACGTGCGGGATGAACGGGCGTTCCCAGGTGCCCGTCGCGTTGATGATCGTCCGGGTCGTGATGGTCCTGCGGTCGCCCAGGGACACGACAAAGCCGCCGTCCCCTGACTCGGTGTAGAGGTGCTCGACCGCGCGGACATCGACGGGCCGATACACCCGAAGGCCGAACCTCTGCTCGTACTTGCCGAAATACTCCGGGACGGCGGTCGCGGCGGGAAACGTCTCGCAGTCACGTCCGAGTGCCTCGACGAGTCCGTATCCGGGCAGGTCGTGGACGCGATTGGCAGCCGCGAGTGTCAGCGTCGGCCAGCGGAACTGCCATGCACCGCCGGGACCCCGGGCGTGGTCGAGGAGCTGATAGCGATCGCCGAGGGAGAACCGCTGCAGGAAGTAGGCCGCCGACAACCCGGCCTGCCCGCCGCCGATCACCACTACGTCACAGTCGTCTCGGATGTCGCGGTCGTTGTCGGGAGTGCCCACACTGCGCAGTCTGTCACCTCGGTAGGCTTCGGCACATGATTCACTCGTCTGCAGAAGGTGCAGTGGTCAGCATCGAGCTCGACCGCCCCGACAAGCGCAACGCCCTCGACGAGGCCATGGTCTCTGAGCTCGCTCGGGCATTCGTCGATGCGGTGGACGGAGGTGCGCGGGCGATCGTGCTCACCGGGAGGGGGCCGGTCTTCTGCGCAGGCGCCGATCTCTCCGGTCCGGTGTACGACCCGGCGTTCCTGGACAAGCTCGTGACGACCCTGCAACAGATCGAGGCGACGCCCGTCCCGGTGATCGCCGCGCTGAACGGCTCGGCGCTCGGCGCGGGTCTGCAGCTCGCGATGGCTGCGGACCTACGCGTGATGGCTCCTGATGCGATGGCGGGCATTCCGGCCGCGAAGATCGGTGTGGCGGTGGATGAATGGACGATCAAGCGGTTGTCGTCGATCGTCGGGACCGGTCAGGCGGCCGGCATGCTCATCGGATGCGATCCGCTGTCCGCGGATCGTGCCCATGTACTGGGTTTCGCCAACCGCATCGGCGATCTGACCGACGCCCGACGCTGGGCCTCCGACATCGCCGACCTCGCGCCGCTCACCCTCCAGCACTACAAGCTCGTCCTCAACGGTGACGGTGCGCGCGACGAACCGCCGTTCGAGCGGGCGGCGGCGATGATGCGCGCCTGGGGCAGCGACGATCTCGCGGAAGGTCGTGCCGCGCGGGCGGAAAAGCGTACCCCGAACTTCAGCGGACGCTGAGGAAAATCCGGCAAAACGGGCTCCTTGCCAGGCCGGTGTGGGAGTTTTCGTACCCGAAACATTCCGGTCAAGTGATCGAAATCGCCCGTTTCTACCTTCACCGAAGATGTCCTCCGGTCCGGAGTGCGCACGAAACCTGGTGAGGGAGCGGTATGTCGAATGAGTCGGTCCACGACGGGGTCGGGGAGTTCGCCGACCACGTCGGTGATGTGGAGAAGGCCGAGGGGGGAATCATCGCCACCGGCCCGCAGGCTGCGGCCATGCGCGAGACGCTCGAGGATTACACCCTCCGATTCGCGCCACGCAGTTATCGCAAGTGGGGTCCGGGTGTGGTGGCCATCTCGGCACTGGGTGGCATCGCCTACCTGGCCGACTTCGCCATCGGCGCGAACGTCGGCATCGCCAACGGCACCGGAAACGCGTTGCTGGGCATCGGATTCTTTGCAATCGTGATCGTCCTGACCGGGTGTCCGCTGGCCTACTATGCGGCTCGCTACAACATCGACCTCGATCTGATCACGCGCGGAAGCGGATTCGGATACTACGGGTCGGTCCTGACGAACGTGATCTTCGCGTCGTTCACGTTCATCTTCTTCGCCCTTGAAGGGTCGATCATGGCGCAGGGCCTCGAACTGGGTCTGCACATACCGCTGTGGATCGGCTACCTCCTGTCGTCGGTGTTGATCATCCCGCTCGTGATCTACGGGATGAACACGCTTGCGAAGCTGCAGGTGTGGACGACCCCGCTGTGGCTGATCATGATGGTGTTGCCGTTCCTGTACCTCGTGATCAAGCATCCGGATGCCATCGGTGACTTCTTCGCCTTCAGCGGCGTCGACTCCGACGGCCAGCCCCTCGGCAAGGGGGTGAGCTTCGCCGGGACGATGCTCGCCGCCGGTGTCTGTCTCTCGCTGATCGCCCAGATCGCCGAGCAGATCGACTATCTCCGGTTCATGCCGCCCCGCACCCCGGAGAACTCGCGCAAGTGGTGGATCGCCACCATCACAGCCGGGCCGGGCTGGGTCTTCTTCGGCGCCATCAAGCAGATCGTCGGCCTGTTCCTCGCGGTCTACCTGATCGGCATCTCGGTCGACAACGCCGGCATCGCGAACCAGCCCGTGCATCAGTTCGTCGAGATCTACCAGGACTTCCTGCCGCACTGGCTCGCCCTGACGCTGGCGGTGATCCTGGTGGTCATCAGCCAGGTCAAGATCAACGTGACCAACGCGTACTCCGGGTCGCTGGCATGGACGAACAGCTTCACCCGCGTCACGAAGACCTATCCGGGACGACTCGTGTTCCTGTTCTTCAACGTCGCGATCGCCATCGTGCTGATGGAGGCAGACATGTTCAGCTTCCTCAACAACCTGCTGAACTTCTACGCCAACTGCGGTATCGCCTGGGTCGTCGCGGTGGCATCGGACATCGCGATCAACAAGTACCTGCTGAAGATCTCGCCGAAGCAGCCGGAGTTCCGGCGCGGCATGATCTACAACGTCAACCCGGTCGGCTTCGTGTCGCTGATCGTCTCGGCGGGTGCATCGATCCTGGTGTACTTCCACGTCTTCGGCGACGCCATCCAGCCGTACTCGCCGCTCGTCGCGTTGGTACTGGCCCTGATACTGCCGCCGATCATCGCGCTGTCCACCAAGGGCAAGTACTACCTGCGTCGTACCGATGACGGCATCGACATCCCGATGTACGACGAGCACGGCAACCCGACCGACGAGAAGCTGATGTGTTGCGTCACCGGGATCGAGTTCGAGCGCCCGGACATGATCGCTTCCGCGGTCCCGGGACCGAACGGGGAGAAGCAGTACATCAGTTCGCTGGCGTTGTCGTGCGACAAGACCGGTGAGCACGTGCTGCCGGCGCAGGCGTAACGCGTTCGCGGTCGACCGGGCCCGGGTGTTCGACCCGAGGCCCGGTCGACATCGGTCTGGGAGAATGACGAGATGCGAAGTCTCATACCCGTGCTGCTGGACCGTCTCGCCTGCGGTCCGGTGGCGCTGGCGCGGGTCGTCGCGACGAGTGGCCCGACGCCTCGCCGACTCGGTGCGGCGATGGCGGTGACCGCGGCCGGAGAGGTGATCGGTTCGCTGTCGGGGGGATGTGTCGACTCGGCCGTCGTGCAGTCGGCGCGTGACGTACTGGACACGGGTTATGCGGTCGGCGAGCACTTCGGTCCGGTGGACCTCGACGATGTCGCCATCGGCCTCACCTGCGGGGGCGAGATCGAGATCTTCGTCGAACGGATCGATGCGGGTCACGCGGCCGCCCTCACCGAACTCCTCGCCGCGATCACCACCGGGCGACCGGTCGCGCTGGCGACGACGCTGACCACACGGCCGGTGTGGCGGGTGAACCACGGTGACGCGATCGAACGCCGGAGCGAACTCGACGAGGACATCGCCGACCTGATCGACGCCGGACGCAGTGGGATCGTGGGCGTCGATGACACCGAGACGCCACTCGGTTGCGCTGCCGACCGACCGCGGACCTTCGTGCAGCCATTCGCACCGCCGCGTCGCCTGATCGCGGTCGGTGCCAACGAATTCGTCCGGGCTCTCACCTCGGCGGCGAAGAACGTCGGTTATCACGTCACGGTCGTCGACCCGCGGCCGGTGTTCACGACCGCGGCCCGCTTCCCCGATGCCGACGAAGTGATCGTGGCCTGGCCGGATCGATATCTGGACGGCGAGATCGTCTCGGGCCGAACAGATTCCGCCACTGTGGTCTGCGTGATGACGCACGATGCCAAGGTCGACGTACCGATCCTGACGACGGCGCTGCGGTCCGACCGCGTCGGTTTCGTGGGTGCCCTCGGCTCCCGGCGCACGCACACCGATCGCATCAGCCGCCTGGCCGAGGCCGGGCTCCCGCGAGACCAGATCGATCGGCTGCGGTCTCCGCTCGGACTCGACATCGGCGGCCACACTCCGTCAGAGGTGGCGATATCGATTCTGGCGCAACTGATCTCCGAGCGGAATGGTGGCAGCGGGCGTCCGCTGCGCGATGTCGACGGACCGATCCACCGCGGGTCGGAGAAATCCATCCGCTGATCGAGCGGCGGGAAACGCCATCCCCCCTGAGTAGGGGTCTGCACTCACTCCCGCGGGGGAGGCCTCGAAGTGCCTTGCACACCTACCTTTCCGAGACATGGAACTGTTTCGTACCCAGCGAATCCTGATGTGGACGGCAACCCTGATGGCAGCGCTCGTGGTGGTCGGGCTGTGCGCCATGGCCGTCGATGACCGGATGCTGCTGGGGGTCTCGGTCTGGGCCAAGCCGGTCAAATTCGGTGTGGCCTTTGCGCTCTACACCGCGACCCTCGCCTGGCTCCTCGACCATCCGCACCGCGGTCGCCGATGGACGCGGGTGCTCGCGCCCGTCTTCGCCGCGACCGCGGTGATCGACGTGGGATTCATCGTCGTGCAGGCGGCCCGGGGCACGTTCAGCCACTTCAACTCCCAAGCCGATCCGGTCAACTCGATCGGGCAGGTCGTGTTCACCACCGGCGTGCCGGGCCTGTTCTTCGCCAACCTGCTCATCGCGTGCATCCTGCTGTGGCAACGCATCGGCGACCCGGCCACCACCGTGGCCATCCGTGCCGGGCTCGTGATCTCGGTGGTCGGCATGGCTCTCGGTTATCTCGTCGGGTTCGCCGGCCCGCAGGTGGCACGCACTGCGTCCGGTGAGCTGGTGACGCTCTCGGCCAAGCACACCTTCGGCGCGCCGGACGGCACGCCGGGCATGCCGATCACCGGCTGGAGTCTGCAGGCCGGAGACCTGCGTATCCCGCATTTCCTCGGACTGCACGGGATGCAGATCCTCCTGTTGCTGACCTTCGTGCTGATGGTCTCCGCGCGGCGGGTGCCACGCATACGTGACCAACGCACGCGGACTCGCATCGTCGGCATCGCGGCAGGCGGCTACGCGAGTGCGGTGGCAATCACGTTGTGGCAGGCGTTGCACGGTCAGTCCCTCGTGCACCCGGACGCCGGGGTGCTGTGCGCCTGGGCGGTCGTGGCGGCCATCTGTGTGGCCGCGGCGGTGTTCTCGGTATGGGCGGGTCCGGCGGGCTCCGCCGAATCCAGCGGGGGTGGAGAAGAGTTCGTCGACGAGCCGACACTCCGGGCAGAGGGGGCTCGGTCCGCTCAGTCCTCGACGACGTAGGACATCAGCGCGGTCACCACCAGTTCGATGATCTTCGCGATCGCCACATCGTCAGAGGTGCTCAGATAGGTGAGGGTGATGGTGTTGGTGGCGGCGATGATCACCGGGCTGAGATCGGAGACCGGTTCCTTCCACCGCACCCCCGCGCGCTCGGCGGAGATCTCCAGGCCGACACCCGCCACCTCGTAGAGGCGGCCGTACATCTCCTTGCCGACCTCTTGCAGCTCCGCGTGATTGTGCGCGTAGATGCCGAGTGAGATGGTGGCCTGCATCCGGCCGGGATCGGCCTTGAGCAGGGTGTAGAAGCCCTCGAGGTGTGCCTGCGCGTTCTTGCGCATCGCCTCACGCCCGCGGCCTTCCGGGTCGGCGGCCATCGGCAGGATCGCTTCCAGCATCCGGCTGATGTCGGACGGCACAGCGGTCTCCATCACCGCGCAGAGCAATGCCGTGCGACTGTCGAACGCGTAGTGGAAACTGGCCAGCGGCATGTTCGCGTGCGCGCAGATGCGACGCGTGGTCGCACCTTCGACACCGTGATCGGCGATCACGCGATATGCGGCTTCGATGAGCGCCGTCCGACGCTCCCCGACAGACATTCGTGCCAACGAGGACTACCCCCAAGACCGCATGTGACCTGCACATGTATGGTGACGTGTTCGCCGAAGCCTATCAGTGCGAATCGGGCAACGAACGTGAGATGGGCGGGTCCGCCGAGCGAGACGGTTCGTCGAGACGGTCAACACGTCGGCATCCCGGCCCGTCCGGGAGTCGGACGGCACTATCCTGGGTCCCGTGACCTCGACTATCAGCCGGACCGGCGCAAATCTGGCACAGCGTGCGGCCTCAACCCTCTCGACGGTGGGGCTCACGACGGCCAACGCGGTCACGGGCGGACTCGCCAGGCGCGGACTACCCGCGGCGCGTGCCCTGGGCGCCGACGCGGAGGAGATCAGCCGGTACACCGCGGCGTCGCCACGGCAACGCGGTGGCGTGTTCAGCAATCTCGAACAGGCCGAGCTCTCGGTCGACGCCGACTTCCGGGTGATTCTCGACATGGCGCGCCGTCCCGGGCGGCCGCGACGGCCGATCCCCGTCCTGAGCCCCGATTTCGCTGATGAGGTGCGCGCCCTGGGGGCCACCTGGCTCGGGCACGCCTCGGTACTCGTCGAACTCGACGGACTACGCGTGCTGACCGATCCGGTGTTCAGTCGGCGTTGTTCACCCGCCAGTGCCATCGGCCCGGCCCGCATGCATCCCGCGCCGGCCCATGTCGCAGACCTGCCGCCGATCGACGTGGTCCTGATCAGCCATGACCACTACGACCACCTCGACATGCCCACCGTGGTGGACCTCGCCGCGCGGCAGCCGGACGTCCGCTTCGTCGCCCCGATCGGGGTCGGTGCCCACCTGATGTCCTGGGGGATCGCGGCTGACCGGATCGATCAGATCGACTGGTGGGACGAACACACCCTGTCCTTCGGTCGCGGCGACCTGACGTTCACCTGCACGCCCGCCCGACACTTCTCCGGGCGATCACTGACCCGCAACCTCACGCAGTGGGCGAGCTGGGTGGTCGCCGGCCCCACCCACAGTTTCTTCTTCTCTGGTGACACCGGGTTCTCCGAGCAGTTCGAGGAGGTCGGGATGCGGCTCGGCGGCGTCGACCTGACTCTGGTGGCCGTGGGTGCCTACGACCCCGTGTGGCCGGATGTCCATGTGAACCCCGAAGAGGCGGTCCGGGTGCATCGGATGGTGACCGGAGATCGTGTACGCGACGCGGTGATGATCCCGATCCACTGGGGGACGTTCAATCTCGCCCGCCATCCGTGGGGTGAACCCATCGCCCGGCTGCTACCGGCCGCGGCAGCCAACGCGACGACGGTGGTGGTTCCGCCGCCAGGCGGCGCGATCGACCTCCTGACACGATCGGGCACCGCACTCGACGACCCGGCGTGGTGGGAGGCGTCCGCGTGACGCAGGTGACCGCCGGTCATCCTGGTCTCACCGCAGCGGAGGTCGCGCAGCGGGTGGCCGACGGCCAGGTCAACGATCTGCCGGATCGGTCGGGTCGCTCCGTCGCCGACATCATCCGAGCCAACGTGTTCACCCGGATCAACGCGATCCTCGGGGTCCTGTTCGCGATCGTCGCCTCCACCGGCTCGCTGATCAACGGCCTGTTCGGGCTGCTCATCATCGCGAACAGCGGCATCGGCATCATCCAGGAGGTCCGTGCGAAACGGACGCTGGACAAGTTGGCGATCGTCGGTCAGACGACACCGATGGTGCGTCGGGACGGGCAGGTGGGCGCGCTGCCGCCGAACGAGATCGTCCTCGACGACATCATCGAGATCGGTGCAGGCGACCAGGTCGTCGTCGACGGGGAGCTGGTCGAGGCGATGGCCCTCGACGTGGATGAATCGCTGCTCACCGGCGAGGCGGACCCGGTCGACAAGGTGCCGGGGGACCAGATCCTGTCCGGGAGCTTCGTTGTCGCGGGCTCCGGCGCTTACCGCGCCACCAAGGTCGGTGCCGAGGCCTACGCCGCGCAGCTCGCGTCGGAGGCGTCCAAGTTCACCCTGGTCTCCTCGGAACTGCGGTCGGGGATCGACCAGATCCTCAAGGTGATCACCTGGCTGCTGATCCCGGCGGGCATCCTCACCATCGTCAACCAGGTGTTCATCAGCGACAACGGAATACGCGCCGCACTGCTGGGCATGGTCGCCGCCCTCGTGCCGATGGTGCCGGAAGGTCTCGTCCTGATGACCTCGATCGCGTTCGCGGTCGGCGTGGTGCGCCTCGGTCAGCGTCGATGTCTGGTCAACGAGCTGCCCGCGATCGAAGGTCTGGCCCGCGTGAACGTGGTGTGTGCCGACAAGACGGGGACTCTCACCGAGAACGGGATGCGGCTGTCGGAAGTGCGGCCGGTCGCCGGGCAGACGCCTGCCGATCTCGGACCCGTCCTGGCCTCGTTGGCCGCACACGACCCGCGCCCGAACGCCAGCATGCAGGCCTTGTCCGAGGCCTTCCCCGAGCCACCGTCGTGGTCGTTGGTCTCGGTTGAGCCGTTCACCTCGGCCAAGAAGTGGAGCGGGATGTCCTTCCGCGACGCAGGCGGTGAGGACATGGGCAACTGGCTGGTGGGTGCGCCCGATGTGCTCCTCGACCAGGAGAGTCCCACCGCCCATCTGGCGAACGAACTCGGTTCGACCGGACTGCGGATTCTGCTGCTCGCCCAGACCGATGTGCCGGTCGACACCCCTCCTGCGCCGGGTACCGACACACCGGGATCGGTCACCCCTGTCGCGCTCGTCGTGCTCGAGCAGCGGGTGCGGTCCGATGCACGGGAGACCCTCGACTACTTCGCCGGTCAGCACGTCGATGTCAAGGTGATCTCCGGCGACAATGCGCGTTCGGTCGGCGCCGTCGCGGCCTCACTCGGTCTGGGCTCGCCGGATACGTCGGTGGACGCACGCAGCCTGCCGACCGATCAGGACGAACTCGCCGAGATCGTCGAACGCGGCGTCACCTTCGGCCGGGTGCGGCCGGATCAGAAGCGGTCGATGGTCAAGGCGTTGCAGTCCTCGGGCGACACCGTCGCGATGACCGGCGACGGCGTCAACGACGTGCTGGCACTCAAGGACGCCGACATCGGGGTGGCAATGGGGTCGGGGAGTTCGGCGGCGCGTTCGGTCGCGCAGATCGTGTTGCTCGACAACAGGTTTGCCACTCTTCCCTATGTCGTCGGCGAGGGTCGCCGCGTGATCGGCAACATCGAACGGGTCTCCAACCTGTTCCTCACCAAGACCGTGTACGCGGTGCTGCTGGCGTTGTTCGTCGGCATCGGCGGACTGGTGGATCACCTGTTCGGTGCGGGTTCCCTCAGCTACCCGTTCCAGCCGATCCACGTGACCATCTCGGCGTGGTTCACGATCGGTATCCCGGCGTTCGTGCTGTCGCTGGCACCGAACAACGAACGGGCCCGGCCGGGTTTCGTCCGACGGGTGCTGTCCCAGGCGGTGCCGAACGGGATCATCGTCGGACTGGCCGCCTTCGTCACCTACGTCATCGTGAACCCGGGTGGGGCGGGTGTCGAGATCGGGAGCAAGGACTCGGTCGACCTCAGCCCTCTGCAGACGCAGGCGGCGACCGCGACGCTGATGACCCTGATCGCCGTCGCCCTGTATGTCCTCGCGGTGGTCGCGCGGCCGTACAACTGGTGGAAGGCGATCCTGATCGGGGTGTCGGTCGGCGCATACGTGGTGATCTTCTGGTGGCCGTGGACCCAGGACCTGTTCAAGCTGGACACGTCGAACACGCAGATGATGTCGGTCGCGGCGGTGTCGGCGGCGGTGGGTATAGCCGCCGTCGAGCTGGTGTCGCGGATGGTTCCGCGCATCGTGGCGGCGCGAGATTGACGCCGGGCCGATGCCGCGGATCCCGTCGCCGATGGGACTGCACCGGGACGTCCCGACTGACTAGACTCGGAGCATGGATCTCAAAGGACTGGTGGACAAGGCCAAGGCCGCGCTCAAGGGCAATCCGAGCCTGATCGAGAAGGGCGGCGACACGGTCAACAAGGTCACCGGTGGCAAATACTCCGGTCATGTCGACAAGGCGCAGGACGCGGTCAAGAAGGCGGTCGGGTCGGACACCCCGAAGCCGGAGAACCCGGCTCCCGCCCCGACCCCGGAACCGCCGAAACCCGAAGAGCCGAAGCAGAATCCGTCCCAGGCCTAGGGTTCGCCCCGGGTTTCGGCCCGAGCATGCCGCCGATACGACGACACGGTCGGATCGGCTGCGAACCAGAATCGCCACGGGACGTCGGCGGCACGTCGGACGCCGACCCGAGGTCCCACGCTGATCGCTGCCGAGACCACCGGTACCGATCGGTCGATGCTGACGGGCTTGCCGTCGTCGAGGTTGCTGTTGAGGTCATCCATCGTGATGCCGAGAGCGCGGGTGAGATTCCCCGGCCCACGCGCCAACGACACATCATTCTTGGCCGTCGGCCGCCGTCTGCGGGCCAGATCGAGCCCGTCGACGATCTCCCCGGCGCGGACCAGGACAGCCGATCCCTGTTCGGTTGGTCCGGTCACCACATTCGCACAGAAGTGCCCGTGGATCCGGTAGACGTAGAGCCGCCCAGGCGGGCCGTACATGATCTCCGACCTTGGTGTGCGGGTGTATGCGTGCGATGCCGGATCGTCGCGACCGCCGTATGCCTCCACCTCTGTGATGCGGGCGGCGACGCCGTGCCCCACCAGAACGGTGCCCAGCAGCGCTCGCGCGTTGTCGCTGACGCTAGGCTCACTGACCATGGCCAAGACTAGTGACTCCATCGATGTGGATCTGTCTGTCGAAGATACCTGGGCCGCGGCATCGGATCTGACGCGTTACCCGGAGTGGCTCGTGTTGCATGACGGCTGGCGGTCCGCGGTTCCGGCCGCCGACGAGCTCGGCGAAGGTGTGTCGCTGGCATCGGTGGTCAAGGTCAAGGGGACCCGCATCCGGTTCGACTGGACGATCGAGAAGTACCGTCCATTGGAGCAGGTGCGGTTGAAAGGCAACGGCAAGGGCGGCGTGAAGGCCAAGCTCGACCTGGGCATAGCGCCCACCGATTCGGGGTCGACAGTAACCTTCACTGTTGATCTCGGCGGTTTGCCACTGATCGGGCCGGCCGGCAAGGCAGCGGCCATGGCGGTATCCGGGGATCTGCGGAAGTCATTGACGACGTTCCGTGAGGTCTTCGGCTAGACGACAAACAGGGGGGACGGCGATGGGGCGTCACAGTTCGGGCGGTGGTCGCCCGGAGTCGGGAGACGGTCGGGATCGGCCGGAACCGGGAGCGGGGCACGATCGACAGGGGTCGGGCGCGGAGCGTGTGTCGCGCACGGGTCCGATCGACATGCCGGCGAGCGGTCCGATCGAGCGGCAATCGGCTCGGCGGGCCTCCGACGACGATTTCGGGTTCGATCACCGGCGTACGTCGACGGGCAGACGGGCAGGCTGGCTCTGGGGTGGTGCCGCCCTGATCGTCGTCGCCGCACTGGTCACCGGCTTCGTGCTGTGGCGGACAGGTGCCGTGGGCTGTGCTGATCGGGAAACCATCTCGGTCGCATCGGATCCCTCCATGACCAGTGCGTTGCGCACCGTCACCCAGGACGCATCCGAGGACTCCTGCTACGACTTCGACATCAACGGCGTGGCAGGCGCTCAGGTGCCCGGTCAGTTGACCAGCGGTGACAAGGCGCCCGACCTGTGGGTCGCCGACTCGCAGATCCAGGCCCGCCGGGTCACCACTCAGGTGCGCCGTGACCTGAACATGGTGTCACCGTCGATCGCGTCCTCGCCGACGGTGGTGGTGGGGAAGTCCGTCCCGCAGTTGAACAGCTGGGTCGACGTGATGAAGCTGCAGGATCTGCGGACCGGCAGCCCGATCGACACCAGCACCGGTGACGCGCCGATCGTGGGTGCCCTGGCGGAGGAAAATGCCGGGAACCTGTCGGAGAAGCAGCTGACGGCGGCGATGACGGTGCTCGCCGTGCAGCAGAACAATGCGCGCCTGGCCAACGACAACGAGGGCACCCGCCTGAACCTCGCGAACACGACCGAGGTCCCGGTGGTCACCACCGAGCAGCAGTACCTGTTGTTCACGCGAACCCATCCGGGTTCCGAGCTGAAGGCATCGGTGCCCGCCGACGGCACCGTGATGCTCGACTACCCGATGGTCAACACCGCGAGCGCGGCTCGCAAGGACACCGCCGCCAAGGCGGGCAAGGAGCTGGCCGACAGGCTCGCGTCGTCCGATGGCCAGAAGACGCTCAACGAGTCCGGGTATCGCAATCCCGATGGTGCGGCGTTGCCCGACGGCGCCGGAATCGGTCAGGTCAAGAACCTCGAGCTCAAGGATCCGTCGCAGGTCGACCGGGCGATCCGGCAGTGGCAGGTGCTCGGCGTGCCGATTCGTACGCTCGTCGTCGAGGACACCTCGGGTTCGATGGCTGCACCGGCAGGAGACCAGACCCGTGCCGATCTGCTCATCGATGCGTCGATGACCGGCCTCACCCTGTTCCCCAACAACGCCATGGTCGGTGGATGGGCGTTCGGCATCGACAAGGGTGGCCCTGATCAGGACTGGAAATGGATGTCGCCGATCCGGCGTCTCGACGCACCGGCCGTCGGTGGCGGAACGCACCGCCAGGAGCTGGGCCGGGCGGTCCGTCGTGGTCTCGCACCCTCTCAGCTCGGTGGCGGGACGGGCCTCTACGACACGACTCTCGCCGCATTCAAAGAGGTGCAGAACAGCTACGACCCGAACTACTCGAACTCGGTCATCATCATGACCGACGGGCAGAACGAGGATCCGAACAGCATCAGCCTCGACGAGTTGCTCTCTCAGCTGAAAGAACTCGAGGATCCGGCACGTCCGGTCCTGGTCCTCACGATCGGGATCTCCGAGGATGCCGATACCGAGGCGTTGAAGGAGATCGCCGACGCCACCCCGGGAGGCACCACATATGTGGCGCAGACACCCGAGGACATCAAGTCGGTGTTCGTCGATGCGATCCAGGCGCGCGTCGCCGCGGCCGGACGCTGATCGAATACGCCTGAAGCTGTCGTTTACCTGAGGATTACCTTGCGATCAGCTCCTCCGGCTGGTCGTTAGGTAGGCCTTATTGCAGAATCGACGTATGACCCGTACAGACACCCTGCCCCGTGCGGCCGGAGTTGCCGCAGCGTTGGCGACCGTCGGCCTCGTCACCGGTGCGTGCGGTTCCGACGACCCGTCGGACACCGCGGCGACGAGTTCGATGGCCTCAGGCGGGGCAGCCGGCACCGCGTCGGCGGCGAGTGGGACCTACCGGGACGGCGAGTATTCGGCCACCGGGCACTACGTGTCACCGGGCGGGCCGCAGCAGGTCGGTGTCACCGTCACCTTGTCGAATTCGGTGATCACGGCGTTGAGCCTGGACACGAGCCAGACCAAGGGCACCTCCAAGGAGTTCCAGGGGAAATTCGCGAGCGGCGTCGATGCACTGGTGGTCGGCAAGAACATCGACGACCTCGACGTCCACAAGGTCTCGGGATCTTCGTTGACGTCAACAGGATTCAACGATGCGATCGACCAGATCAAGACCGAAGCGCAGGCCTGACACGTCGGTGTCCGCTACTGTGCGACCACTCGCCCATGCATGGTGTTTCGACGCCCTCGGCACACGCTGGGAGATCTCCACACCCGTTCCACTCGCCGACGTCGTCGCGCGTCGGGTGACCGACGAACTCGATCGGATCGATCGGGCGTGGTCGCGGTTTCGTGACGATTCCACGGTCGCCGAGATCGGTCGGCGTGCCGGCCGCTATCCGATCGCCCCGGCCGATCAGCCACTGGTCGACTGGTATCGGCGGCTCTACGACCTGACCGGTGGAGCGGTGTCGCCGATGGTCGGCCAGGTTCTCGTCGATGCAGGCTACGACGCCGGCTACAGCCTCGCGCCGAAACCCGAGGTCGCACCCGCGCCCTGGTGGGAGGGCGTGCTCGCCGGTCACTCCGGCTCACTCGATGTCCGTCACCCGGTGCTCCTCGACGTCGGGGCGGCCGGGAAGGGGTTTGCCGTCGATCGAGTCGCCGGGATCGTCGGCGAGGCGGTCGACAGCTACGTGGTGGACGGCAGCGGCGACATGCGAATCCGATCATCCGACGGCCCGCTGAGGGTTGCACTCGAGCACCCGCTCGACGCCGAGAAGGCGATCGGGGTCGTCGAACTCGACGACGGAGCGATCTGTGCGTCGGCGGCCAACCGTCGGGCGTGGGCGGACTGGCATCACATCATCGATCCGCGCTCGGCGTCACCGGCCCGGGAGGTGCTGGCCAGCTGGGTGATCGCACCCGACACGATGACCGCCGATGGGCTGGCCACCGCACTGTTCTTCACGCCGGCGTCGATTCTGCGGTCCGCCTTCGACTTTCACGCCGCCGGTTTCCATCACGTGACCATTCGACGCAACGGGACCGTCGAGCACACCGACATCCCGGGGTTGGAGTTGTTCCTGTGACGCGCGTGATCCCGGCCTGGCTCACGGCTCATCGCGCCGTGCTCCTCGCCCTGGTGGCACTCGCCGTGGCGGCCTTCGTGGTGGCCGCGACCGATGGCGACTTCGCCTACCGCCCAGATGAACTGGCGTTGTCGCTGATCATCGCCGTGGTGGTCACCGGTCTCGCGACCTATGCGGGGGCCGCGGTGGTGCGGGTGCCGCCGGGGTCGGATTCCTGGTTGATCACGGCGGTGATCCTGTTCTTCATCCTGCCGGGCGTCACCGATTCGGGTTCCGCGATCACTGTCGCCGTCGGCGCCGCCGCTGCCGGACTGTCGAAGTACGTGCTCGCGTGGCGCAGACGGGTGGTGATCAACCCGGCGGTCGCGGGTGCCGTGGTCGTGTACGCGCTCGCCTACGCGGAGGTCGGCACCATCGGCTACCCGCTCTGGTGGATCGCCGCGAAACCGCTGGTGATCCCGATGGTCGTCATCGGCGCACTCCTGGTCACCGTTCTCCGCGAGTGGCGTCTGGTCCTGGTCTTCCTCGCGGTGACCCTGCTGACCGTCGGTGTTCTCGAGCTGACCGAGGGAGGTCAGTCGCTGGAGTTCTGGTATGCGTCCAGCCCGACGTTCTTTGTCGCGGCCGTGATGTTGCCGGAGCCGCTCACCTCACCGAGCACGCGCGGACATCGCATGACCTACGGGGCGTTGGTCGGCGTTCTGATGTATTGGCAGGTGTCGATCGCGGTCACCGACTCGCTGAGCCTCGAGTTCGTCCCGGAGATCGCGCTCCTCGTCGGGTCGTTTTACGCCTTCGGCGTCCGACTCGCGACCCGAAACCCCTCGGCGCGGCGACTTCCCCTCGCTTTCGCCGACCGGGCAGGGTTTCCCGCCGATCGTGCGCGTCCCATCGCGGCCGACACCTACGAACTCGACCTCGTGGCGCCGGCGCCGACGACGTTCCGTCCCGGACAATGGGCATTGCTCAGTGCGCCGGAGTGGTCGAGGCCGGTGTGGCGTGGGACGCGACGAGTGTTCTCCTACGCCGATGCATCGGGCGGTGACGAAGTCCGCTTCGCGTTCACCGCATCGGGGGCCCCGTCGCATTTCAAGTGCGGCCTCATCGGCGGCGATACCCGACGCCTCTATCTCGACTTGTCCGGCGGTGACTTCGTGCTGCCCCGGGCGGGGCGAGGTCGGCCGGTGGTCCTGCTCGCCTCGGGGATCGGCATCACGCCGTTCCGATCGATGTTGTGCTCGGCGATCATCGATGGTGCCGACTTGCGCCCCTTCACCGTGATCCACGTCGTCCGGGCGGCCGACCGGGAAGTCTTCGGCGATGTCCTGGACGCTGCCAGGGATGCCGGGGCATCTGTTCGGGTCGTCGAATCAACCGATCTCGCCGGCGGTTTCGACGACGACTCGCTCCGCCGACTGATCGATGACGTCGACGGTTCACCGCACTACTACGCATCCGGAAATCCGCGGTTCGTCCGTTCGACCGCTCAGTCGATCCGACGCATCGACTCCTCCGCGCGGTGGCAGTTCTGGCGTGTCCACACCGACGCGTTCCTCGGTTATTGACCCGGCCCCCATGACGCGGCGGAACCTCGCGCGCGATGGGCGACATTCTGCGCACGGTCGGCGGGTTGCGCGCACAGTCGAGGGGAACCGGGCCCGATCGGAGGGCTCTGCGTCACTCGTCGCGCGCCACCCGCCGCAGGACCGCCAGTACCTGCCCGATCATCGGTGACGGATCGCCGGCGAGCCGGGCGACGGCCAGGTCGACAGGCGCGACGTCGGGGACCAGCGGCAGATACCGCACCCCGGCGACACCGAGGGCGGCAGTGGGTTCGGGGACGATTGCCACGCCCAGTCCGGCGGCGACCAGAGTGACGAGTGTCGACGTCTCGGTGACCTCGTGCCGGATCGCAGGTACGAATCCGGCCGACGCACAGATCGTCGCGACTATCCCGTTCATGACCGATCGGCCGTGCCCGGCGTGCACGATGAACTCCGCGTCGCGCAGTGTGTCGACGTGGACCGTCGTATCCCGCCATCGGAGGTCGCCCTCGGGTACCGCGACGAAGAGACGGTCTCGCCGGACGGTCTCGACGACGATCTCCGTACCGCCCGCCGGTGGCCGCAGCAACGCCAGGTCGATCTCGCCGGACATCAGCGCCGACAGCTGTGCCGGCGCCAGCATCTCGCCACGCACGCTGACGTCCAGATCGGGGAGGTCCTCACGCAGGGCACGGACCAGCCGGGGGAGCAGCGAATAGGTGGCCGACCCGACGCAGCCGATCGCCAGGGTGCCCTGCCGGCCCTCGGCGACGCGTTGTGCCTGCAGCCCCGCGACATCGACGGCATCGAGGATGGCCTCGACCCGTTCCAGGTAGGCGGTGCCCGCCGGCGTGAGTTCCACGCGCCGTGTGGAGCGGACGAAGAGGGTCACACCGAGTTCGGCCTCGAGTTGGCGGATCTGCTGAGACAGCGGCGGCTGTGCGATGTGCAATCGCTCGGCGGCGCGGCCGAAGTGGAGTTCCTCGGCGACGGCCCGGAAGTACCGGAGATGTCGGAGTTCCATGATTGAAACCTTACGCATATCAAAGGGCCGAAAATGAATACTTCTCAATATCGAATGACGTTCCTATCGTGGACGTATGAGTACCGGATCCGATGTGGTCATCTGTTCCCCGCTGCGCACACCGGTCGGGCGAATGGGTGGCGCACTCGCCACCTTGACCGTGACCGACCTCGCCACCGGATTGCTACGGGAGCTGGTCTCTCGAACCGGACTCGGCGAAGGCGACATCGACGACGTGATCCTCGGTCAGGGCTATGCCAACGGCGAGGCACCCGCGATCGGCCGGATCGCCGCGCTCGACGCCGGGTTGGGCACGGGCGTCCCCGGGATGCAGGTCGACCGACGATGCGGCTCGGGGCTGCAGGCGATCCTCAACGGTGCCGCACAGGTTGCCACGGGTGGTGCGCGCCTGGTGGTGGCAGGCGGTGCCGAATCGATGTCGAATGTCGAGCACTACGCTCTGGGGCTGCGGACCGGAATCCGGCAGGGCGGCGTCGAACTGATGGACCGACTCGACCGCGGTCGCCTCACGGCAGGCGGTGACAGCCATCCCGTACCGGGCGGCATGATCGAGACCGCCGAGAACCTTCGTGCCCGGTACGGCATCAGCCGTGCGGAGCAGGACGAACTCGCCGTGCGCTCTCACCAGCGTGCGGTCGCGGCGCACGAGGCCGGCCGCTTCGCCGACGAACTCGTGTCGGTGACAGTGCCCGGCCGACGCGGGAAGCCGGACGTGGTGGTCGGGCGTGACGAGCATCCCCGCGCCGATGCCTCGGTGGAGTCGATGGCCGCGCTGCGGCCGATCCGGTTGAAGGTCGACCCGGAATCCACCGTGACCGCAGGCAACGCGTCCGGCCAGAACGATGGCGCCGCCATGTGCGTCGTCACGACTCGGGACGAGGCGGCTCGTCGAGGTCTCGACCCGATGCTCGCGCTGACGTCGTGGGCGGTCACCGGATGCGAACCCGAGGTCATGGGTATCGGGCCCGTGAACGCAACGGCCGCTGCGCTCGAGCGGGCAGGTCTCACTCTCGACGAGATCGACCTCATCGAACTCAACGAGGCATTCGCCGCCCAGGCTCTCGCGGTACTCGCCGAGTGGAAGATCGATGCGACCGATGACCGGTTGAACCCCAACGGTTCCGGGATCTCGCTCGGCCACCCGATCGGCGCCACCGGCGCCCGTATCCTGGCGACCGCCGCCCACGAGGCGCGCCGCCGCGATGCCCGTCACGTGTTGGAGACGATGTGCATCGGTGGCGGACAGGGCCTCGCAGCGATCTTCGAGGTCATCCGATGAGCGCCGTCGACGTCGAGGCAGTGGTGTCCGGTCGTGCCGACGGACCCGTTGTGGTGCTGTCGAATTCGCTCGGGTCAACCTATCGGATGTGGGACGCACAACTCGGGGCCCTGGAGGAACGATTCCGTGTTGTCCGCTACCACACGCGCGGGCATGGTGCATCGCCGATACCGCAGGGTCCGTACACGATCGACGATCTCGCCGACGATCTGATCGCGCTGCTCGACCGGCTCGACGTCGAGCGCGCCCATGTCGTCGGGCTCTCGCTCGGGGGTATGACGGCGATGCGTGTGGCGGTTCGCAACCCGGAGCGGGTGAACGCGCTCGGACTGCTGTGCACCGGCGCCCAGCTCACCCCGTCGTCGGCGTGGACCGACCGGGCGAGGACAGTCCGGGCACAGGGGAGTGCGGCGGTCGCGGAAGCCGTTGTGCAACGGTGGTTCACCCCCGAGTATCTGGCCGACAACCCGGACTCTCGCCGCTACCACGAGACAATGGTCGCCGAAACGTCTGCCGAGGGATATGCGGGGTGCTGCGAGGCGATCGCGGTGATGGACCAGCGCGCGGATCTCGCGTCGATCACCGCCCCGACCCTGGCGATCGCCGGCGCCGACGACCCCGCAACACCGCCGGCGAAGCTCGCCGAGATCGCCGACTCGGTCACGAGCGGCCGGCTCCTCGTCGTCCCGCATTCGGCGCACTTGGCCAACGCCGAGCAACCCGAGATCATCACGCCCGCATTGATCGAACACCTGGAGCAATCATGAGTATCGACAAACTGGCCGAAACGGCCGCCGACGCCGTCGCCGACATACCGGACGGGGCCAGTCTCGCCGTCGGCGGTTTCGGCCTCGCGGGTATCCCGTGGTTCCTCATCGACGCGCTGCTGGATCAGGGTGCCGCGCAGCTGACCATCGTCTCGAACAACTGCGGAGTCGACGGTGCCGGTCTCGGACTGTTGTTGGAGGCCCGGAAGATCGACAAGGTGATCGCCTCCTACATCGGTGAGAACAAGGAGTTCGGCAGGCAGTTCCTGGCCGGCGAGGTGACCGTCGAACTCACCCCGCAAGGAACGCTTGCCGAGCGGATGCGAGCCGGCGGCAGCGGGATCGGCGCGTTCTACACCCCGACCGGGGTGGGCACGCTGGTCGCCGACGGTGGACTGCCGTGGCGATACAACCCCGACGGCAGTGTCGCGCTCGCGTCGCAGCCGAAAGAGGTGCGATCGTTCAACGGACAGGACATGGTCCTCGAGGAAGCGATCGTCACCGACTACGCACTCATCCGCGCTGCCGTGGTGGACAAGGCAGGCAACTGCAAGTTCCACGCGGCGGCACGTAATTTCAACCCGCCGGCCGCGATGTCCGGACGGATCACCATCGTCGAGGCGGAGCGAGTCGTCGAGGTGGGCGAGCTGGGACCCGACGAGATCCACCTGCCGGGCATCTTCGTCAAACGGATCGTCGAACTGACACCGGAACAGGCTGCGCGCAAGGAGATCGAACAGCGCACCACCAGGCCGCGCCCCACCCAGATCGACGCCACCCCCGAACAGCCCGTTCATTCCTAGGAGGACACCATGACCTGGACCCGCACCGACATGGCGGCACGCGCGGCGCGCGAACTCCGGCAGGGCGACTACGTGAACCTCGGTATCGGCCTGCCGACGATGATCCCCGACCATCTCCCCGACGACTCGGGCATCACGCTGCATGCGGAGAACGGCATCCTGGGCGTCGGACCGTACCCGTACGACGACGAGGTCGATCCCGACCTCGTCAATGCCGGCAAGCAGACCGTGTCGGTCCTGCCGGGGGCGTCGTTCTTCGACTCGGCAACGAGTTTCGCGATGATCCGCGGTGGGCATGTCGATGTCGCGGTGCTGGGCGGTATGCAGGTGTCGAGCAACGGTGACCTCGCCAACTGGATGGTCCCCGGTGCGATGGTCAAGGGCATCGGCGGTGCCATGGACCTCGTGAACGGCGCCGGCCAGGTCATCGTGCTCATGGAGCACACCACCAAAAAGGGCGATCCCAAGCTGGTCGCCGACTGCTCGCTTCCGCTGACCGGACGATCCGTGGTCAGCCGCGTGATCACCGATCTCGGTGTGTTCGACGTCAACGGTGCGGGATTCGACGTCGTCGAACTCGCGCCGGACGTCGACTTTGCCACCGTCGAAGCGAAAACCGGTGCGCAGGTGGTGGACCGGACGTCGACGAACGAGCCCGCCCGGGTCTAGGCGGGGCGGTCTCGATACGGCGCCTCGCTGCGCTCGGTGCCTACTCGACCAGCGAACACCACCGCTGGTCGAGTAGCCGCGGTGACATCTCGCCGGTCGAGTGGCCGAGGGTGATACCTCGCTGGTCGAGTAGCGGCGGTGATACTTCGCCGGTCGAGTAACCGCGAACGAAGTGAGTGGCGTATCGAGACCACCGGTTCTGCACAGTGAGCCGTCCGCCTGCGGATGGATTTCGGCGGGCGTGCCGGTCATGCCGCATGGTCAGATCATGGCGGCCTACCTCTACATCCTCGAGTGCTCCGACGGCAGCTTCTACGTCGGGAGCACGAGAAACCTTGATCTGCGGATGGAGCAGCACCGCTCCGGACAAGGGGCGCGGTACACCAGCCGTCGCCTACCCGTGAAGCTGGTCTACCGCCAGGAGTGTGAATCCATCGGCGAGGCATATGCACTCGAGAAGCGGGTGCAGGGTTGGTCGAGGGCGAAGCGGCTCGCATTGATCACCGGGAATCTGCGCGATCTGCCGGAGCTCGCACGTAAGAAGCGGCGTTCGTGACGGCGTGGTCTCGATACGGCTCCTCGCTGCGCTCGGTGGCTACTCGACCAGCGAACACCACACCGCCGGTCGAGTAGCCACGGTGATATTTTTCGCCGGTCGAGTAGCCACGAACGAAGTGAGTGGCGTATCGAGACCACGTGGACCGGCCGGTTGAGCATCACCGCCGCATCGCCGCGAGCTCCGATCGTGACCGGATTCCGAGCTTGGCATAGATGCGTGTCAGGTGATACTGAACGGTCTTGGGGGAGATGAACAGTTCGGCCGCCACCTCGCGGTTCGACATGCCGCGGGAGACGAGCTCGGTGACGGCCTCCTCCTGCGGCGTCAGGTCGACGGCATCACGATCGGATCGGATGGCGTTGAGCCCGCCGGCCTTGAGTTCACGTTCGCACCGCTCGACATACGTGATCGCACCGAGTGACAGATACATCTCCCGCGCCGTCCCCATGACGACATCGGCAGCCCGGCGTTTCCCCGCGCGTCGCAGCGTCTGACCGTACGCGAAGTTGACCCGCGCGAGGTCGTAGCGTAGGGGCAGTCCGTCCAGGAGCTCCAGAGCCTCTTCGAAAGTTCTTCTGGCCTGGTGTATCTCACCTGTCGCCCCGAGTAGTCTGCCACGCGCGTACTTGAGTCTCGCCGAGGCCGAGCGGTGCCCGCGCTGTTCGACGAGTTGCTCGTACGGCCGTAACAGGTCATCGGCGGCGCCGAGTTGGCCGTCGATGACGAGCGCGTTGGCCAGCACGTCGACCCACGGCCACCATCCTGGTTCGCGGAGTCCTGGGACGTCGTCGGCCATCCGCATCAGCGGCTCCAGCGTCCGGCGCACCTTGCCGTAGTCGGCGGCGGCCTCTGCGATCTGACCGCGCGCCAACAGGTCCGGAATCCGCATGATCTCGTAGTCACCCACGGAGGTCGACGCCTCCTGGACGCTGCGTTCGGCCTCCTCCCATTCGCCGCGTAGCGAATGAATCTGCGCTGCGGTCCAATTCAGCAATGGCGTGGCCAGCGCGATGCCGCTGGTCCGGGCGAGCGCACGCCCCTGCTCCACGGTGTGCAGCGCCGGCTCCCAATCCCCGGTGAGACACTGTGTCCGAGCGAGCCAGCCCAGCGCCCACAACGAAATCCGCGCCGAACCGCCGAGGTTGGCCATCGACACCGCGGTCTCCAGATTGCTACGCGCCGCGCCGACGTCGTCGAGCCCCAGTTGCAACCACCCCCGGCCCATCGTCGCGCGCTGCGCCTGTGCCCCGAACCGAATCCGTTCGGTGAGGGCGGCATATTCGGCGGTCGCCTCGGTGGGTCGTCCGGACCAGGCGAGGCCGAGTCCGCGGATCACGGCCGCTTCCACGCCTGCCGGCGACTGGCTGCCCGCCATCGTGATGGCGCGATCGGCCCATTCCACCAGCTCCGTGCCCTGACATCGGACCAGGTTGTGCAGGACGTAGCGCTGTGCGATGAGGGCGGCGGTATCGGGGTCGCGGTCGAAATTGACGATGTCCCAGGCTCTGTCGAGACGTACCTGCGCTTCGGCAGAGCGGCCGCGCAAGATGGCGAGATACGCGAGCGCGGCATTTCGCAGCGGGGTCTCCCGGAGGCTCTCCACCTGGGGCACCAGCGCTCCGGCGCCCACGCAGTCACCGGCAGCGAGCAATGCGTCCAACGCCAGTGTCGAACGTGTCTCGCGGTCCAGCGGATCCGCTGTGAGGCGACCCGCCTGCGCAAAGAGCCCGGCCGCCTCCGCCCATGCGCCATCGGAGCCGCGGTCACGGGCGAGTGCGTCCAGGTCGTCGGCCAGAGCGGGGTCCGGGATCGCCGTCGCGGCGACGCGATGATGGAGTCTCCGGACCGGGTCGGCCACGACCGTCGCCGCCCGACGGTGGAGATCCCCGACGGCGCGGATACCCATGACCTCCAGAATCGCGGCCTGGATCAGCGGACCCGCGGTATGCGGCTGTGTCTGTGCGGGTGTCAGTGCCGTCGGCGCCACCACCAACCCGGTTCGTAGCGCCTCGTCGACCGCGGTGAGCGGGTCATCGATCTCGCTGAGAGTGACAGCGGTACCCAGCGAGTCCACGTCGCGGAGCACGGTGATCGCCTCGATGAGCGCACGGGTGGGTGGGGTGGTGTCCGCGAGCCGTCGACGAACCTCGGCCACGACGTGCGACGGAGCCGGCAGCTCGACATCGACCCGGGACCAGGTGGCCGTGGGCAGTTCGTCGAGGAGGGCGATGGCATCGCGGGGGTTGCCCTCGGTGTGCCTGGTCAGCCGGTCGACGACGATCGGGTGCAGCACTCGGCCGCGCGCCGTGGCCAGGGCCGCGACGCTGTCTCGATCGATGCCCCCGAGGCGGAGGGTGTCGGCCAGCAGCGCGTTGATCGCAGGCGTCGGATCGGCGGCGGCGAGAATGACGAGCACCGGTGCTTCGCGGCTCGGTTGCACCAGCGCTGCGATGTGACGGACGAGCTCATCATTCTGGTCGGCGTCGTCGACGAGGAGAATGGCAGGTCCGGTGGCCGACCGGATGACGCCCTCGACGTCCGAGCGTGCCAGCCGTCCGCCCGACATCACCAGCGTGTCGACGTCGATCTCCGCGGCGGCCTGGGCGAGTCGTCGCAGCACCGTGCTCTTGCCGATGCCGGCGTCGCCGATGAGCGCGATGAACTCCGGCCCGGTGGCCGCCCGGGCGCGGCCGAGGAGTTCGTCGATCTCGGAACCCCTTCCGAGACACTCCGCAGCGATGATCACCGTCCCATCGTATGTCCGGCGCGGAAGGTTCAGCCCAGATCTCCGCCCGCCACCGGGAGCACGGTCCCGGTGATGTAGGCGGCCTCGTCCGAGGCGAGGAAGCAGATCGCGGCTGCCTGTTCGTCGAGGGTTCCATAGCGTTTCACCAGCGACGACGAGATCGTCTGATCGATGTGCGCCTGGAACCACTCCTCCTCGGTGTGGTTCGCCGGTGCGGGGGTCCCGCGTGAGATGCGGCGTGGCGGCGCCTCGGTGCCGCCCGGGGCGGTGGCCACCACTCGGATACCGCTCTCGGCGTATTCCATTGCGAGCGAGGCGGTGATGGCATTGATGCCGCCCTTGGCCGCCGAATACGGGATGCGGTGGATGCCTCGCGTGGCCGCCGACGACACGTTCACGATGACCCCGTTTCCGGCGGTGACCATCGACGGCAGCACCGCGCGGCATGCATACAGCGTCGTCATCAGCGAACGGTCGATCTCCGCGCGGATCTGCTGGTCGGTGAACTCGGTGAACGGCTTGAAGTTGATGGCGCCGCCCACATTGTTGATCAGCACGTCGACGCGACCGTAGGTGGCCACAGCCGTCCGCATCACCGACTCTGCGCCGTCATACGTCTCGAGGTCCGCGATTGCGGCGATCGCACCGGCTCCCGCGGCATCGAGTTGTCCGGCCAACTCGGTGACGATGTCCGAGCGGTCCGCGAGCACCACCGTGCCCCCCTCGGCGCTGATCCGACGCGCGGCCTGAGCGCCGATGCCCTGCGCGGCACCGGTGACCACCACGACCTTTCCGGTGAACCGCCCCGGGGAGACGAAACGCGGCCGGTTCGAGGCCATCTCGTCGGCCATCGCGCGACGCATGGTCTCCTTGGAACGGTCGGCGTGGTCGGCGATCAGCGTGCGCGCCGACTCTCGGTCCCCCGACTCGAAGGCCGCCACGATGTCGACGTGGTCCTGGGCGCAGAGCGGGTGGCACCACGTGGCGTTGCGCAGCACCTCGCCCATCCGGCCCTTCACACCGAGTGCCTTGTAGGCCTCGAGGAGATGGGTGTTGCCGGTCAGGGTGAAGAGGTAGTCGTGAAAGTTCGCGTTGGTCTCGGTGTACTCTGCGGCATCCACGAATCGCTCACCCTCGACGAACGGCAACGTGGTCTCCGCGAGCAACCGGTAGCCGGCGAGTTGCCCACTCGTGAGGCGACCGAACGTCAGCTCGAGGGCGCCGAGTTCCAGGGCGGCGCGTGCCTCGAACAACGCGTCGGACTCGTGGATGGCCGGGTGTTCCTCGCCGATCTGGTAGCCCTCGGGGGTCACCATGGTCGCCTCCGGGTCGGGCTGGGTGGCCGGAGCCTCGGGGGCCCCCGTTGGTGGGATCTCGGCGGTGGGGACTGCGGGACCGTGCAGGGGAGCGATCACGTTGGGCGCGAACAGTTCCTGACCGGCGATGGCGCGAGCGGACACCGGCGCGACCGCGCCGTCGTCGGCGTCGAGGTCGGCGCTCGTTCCGCTGACCGTCCACAGTTGCTGTCCGGCGATCCGCAATCTGGTGTCGTCGTCGCCGCGGGTGCCGACAGGTTCTGACCACGGTTCGATGTTGCTCGGCGGCAGGGTGATCTGGCCTGCGATCGCGCGGGCATCGGCCGTCGGAACCACCGGTTCGTCGGTGGCCGTTGCCGATTCCGGTCCGGAGATCGTGGCGACGGATGCCTGGTCGGTCGGGTTAGACGTGGCGGACGGAACGGCCAGAGCGAACTTCTCGTAGTAGAACCCGGTCGGCTCGATGCCCGCCGCGCCGACGTGTTCCCGGACCGATTCCACCATCGGCGGCGGCCCGCACAGATACACGGCAACGTCGCCACCGTAGAGATGTCGCGGCTCGATCAGGCTCATCACGTAGCCCTTGTTGGCTGCAGCGCTGCCTGGATCGGAGACGCAGTGGTCCCAGGTGAATCCGGGTAGCTCACTTGCGAAGTACTCGATCTCGTCGAGCGCGACCAGATCGATGTCGGTCGACACGCCGTAGACCAGGTGGACTCGGCGGTCGCTGTCGTCGTCATGCAATTTGCGCAGCATCGAGAGGATGGGCGCGAGCCCGGTTCCGCCCGCCAGCAGCAGGACGGGCCGGATCGCCTCGCGGAGGAAGAACGATCCGTGTGGCCCGCGCAGAGTGATCGAGTCCCCACGCTGCGCACGGTCGGTGAGGTAGGTGGACATCGCGCCACCTGGCGTCAGTTTCACCAGGAAGACGAGTCGTTCCTCGTGGGGGCCGTTGGCGAACGAGTACGAGCGTGACAGCAATCCGCCGTCACCGTCATCGGTTCCGGGTACCGAGATGTTGACGTACTGGCCTGGCAGAAACGCCAGGTCGCCACGGTTCGGTATCTCGATGCCGACACGCATCGTGGATTCCGAGAGCCGGTCGAGTTCGACGACCGAGCCGGTGAACGTCGAGGCCTGTGTCTTGGCGATGTCGGAGGTGGCCGAGATGTCGAGCACCAGATCGGATCTCGGCTTCATCGAGCAGGGCAGAGCAAAACCTGCGGCGGATTCGTCGTCGGAGAGCGCATCCTCGATGTAGGTGCCACCGTCGTACTCGCCGGATTCGCAGAACGCCTTACAGGTGCCACACGCACCGTCGCGGCAGTCGAGGGGGATGTTGATCCGCTGGCGGTAGGACGCGTCGGCGACGGTCTGGTCCTCGCGGCACGTGATGAACCGCGTGACACCGTCTTCGAAGGCCAACGCGACCTGATGGGTCTTGGGTTCGGCTCCGGTGGCGGACGCCGTGTTCCGGTCTGTCGTGACAGTCATGTGCTGATGTCCCTAGAAGTGGTAGATGTCCACCACGTGGTGGATGTAGTCGTTCTTGAGCACGATGGTCTTGCGCCGGATCAGCGGGTGCTCGCCGGAGAAGTCGATCGTGTAGAAAGACGTACCGTAATAGGGGTCGACGGTGTTGTACCGGAAATACATGGTGTGCCAGTTGAACCGGACGTCGACGATGTCGCCGCGACGTTCGATGACCTCCACGTTGGTGATGTTGTGACTGGTCCGCGGTTCCGGTAGAGACGTCGCCGACGACCGTTCGGTGCGGATCCGGAAGACCCGATCCTCCAGACCACCCTTGTTGCCGTAGTAGATCAGGGAGATCTCGCGTTGCGGGTTCTCGGTCAATCGGTCACGATCGTCCCACGAGGGCATCCAGTAGACGACGTCGTCGGCATAGCAGTCGAGCCATTTCTCGAACTCACGGTCGTCGAGATACCGCGCCTCGCGGTACAGGAACTGCTCGATCATGTTCTGGGTGATCAGTTGCGCCGATGCGCTTGTGCCGGCGGTCACGGTGGACTCTGTGGTGGTCATGGGATCGTCCTGTCTGAGAAGGTTTTCGGGGACGGGGTCTCGATACGCCGCTCCTTCGTCGCGGCTACTCGACCGGCGGGATATGTTGCGGCTACTCGACCGGCGGAATATGTTGCGGCTACTCGACCGGCGGGATGCGTCGCGGGCGGGATGCGTGGCGGCTACTCGACCGGCGGGATATGTTGCGGCTACTCGACCGGCGGGATGCGTGGCGGGTGGAATCGTCGCGGCTAGTCGACCGGCGGTTGAGAGCCTGTTGCCTTGCGCATCGTCTCCAGCCAGTAGCCGTGTTGAACGGGGTACAGTCCTTCGTCCTCGTTCTTCACGCCTGCCGAGATGACCCCGGTCATCCCGAGAGATTCGGCCACCGGGTCGGGGCCGGTCAGCCAGTGCTCGGCACCGCGGCTCATGTCGTTCCACGGAGCGGCCTGCGCGCGAAAGGTGAGCTGGCAGGAGCGGAACTCCTCCAGGTCGTCGGGGGTCGCCATGCCGGAGGCGTTGAAGAAGTCCTCGTACTGACGGATGCGGTGGGCGCGGGCCGCGTCGCTCTCACCCTTGGGCGCGATGCAATAGATGGTCACCTCGGTCTTGTCCGGGGCGATCGGTCGGAAGTGCCGGATCTGCGTCGAGAACTGGTCCATCAGATAGACATTCGGGTAGAGGCACAGATTGCGTGAACCCTTGACCATGAACTCGCCCTTGGCGTCGCCGAACTTTTCCTTGAGTGTGTCCATCTGGTCCCAGAGCGGACGGTCTGCAGGGTTGGCCGCCCAGGTCCACAGGCAGAGGTGGCCGTTCGGGTACGACCAGTATCCGCCACCCGATTTGCCCCACCCGCCCGCATCGAGGGCCTTCGTGTCGTTCTTCGATTCGCCGGTGCCTCGTCGCGATGTGGTGGCGGCATAGTTCCAGTGGGTCGCGGTCACGTGGTAGCCGTCGGCGCCGTTCTCCGCCTGGACCTTCCAGTTGCCGTCGTAGGTGTAGGTCGACGCCCCGCGCACCACCTCGAGGCCGTCTGGCGACTGATCGACGAGCATGTCGATGATCGTCCGGGTGTCGCCGAGGTGCTCGTCGAGGGTCAGCACGTCGGGATTGAGGCTGCCGAAAAGGAAACCGCGGTAGCTGTCGAATCTCGCAACCTTGGTGAGGTTGTGGGAGCCGTTGACGTTGAAGGTGTCCGGATATCCGGCGTCGTCGGGATCCTTGACCTTGAGCAATGTTCCGTCGTTACGGAAGGTCCATCCGTGGAACGGGCAGGTGAGGGTCATCCGGTTGTCGGTCTTGCGTCGACAGATCATGGCGCCGCGGTGGGCGCACGCATTGATGAGGCAATGCAGCTCGCCATCCTTGTCCCGGGTGATCATGACCGGTTGCCGGCCGATGTAGGTCGTGAAATAGTCGCCCGGCTCCGGTACCTGGCTCTCGTGCGCCAGGTAGATCCAGTTGCCCTCGAAGATGTGTTTCATCTCCAGTTCGAAGATGTCCTCGTCGGTGAAGATGCGACGGTTCGCCCGGTAGATGCCGGCCTCGCGGTCGTCGATGACGGCATCTGCCAGGACCGAGTTCACATGGTGCAGGTTGTCGGTGGTCGACGCGGTCATGCTCTACCTCCAGGGACGGTGAATGTGGGCGGTCCCTGCACTGTGACACTGCGTGGCGTCGATCACACCAGGCCAATGGCTAGTCCTGACCAAGCATCATATTGATCGATGACATTTATCAATCAGGGGAAACTGTGTCCTTGTCTGGTATGTATCCCTGTCCTACCGTGGAATCCATACGTGGTGTCGATCACAGCAGGTCATCACGGTGAGACAGGACAGGACATCGTACGGACATGGAGTTACGGCACCTTCGCTACTTCGCGGCCGTCGCCGAGACCTGCCACTTCGGGCAGGCCGCGGCGCAGTTGCACGTCGCGCAGCCCGCGCTGTCGTATGCGATCCGACAACTGGAGAACGAGCTCGACGTCACGTTGTTCACTCGGACCACACGTCAGGTCGCGCTGACTCCCGCCGGCGAGTACCTCAAAGGGGAGTCCGAACGCATCCTGGCCGGTGTCGACGACGCCGTCGACGGCGTGCGACGGATCGCGGCGGGCCGCAGCGGACTGGTCCGGCTGGGTCTGACCGGCATCGCGGCCTTCTCACATCTGCCGAGGATCGCGCGGATGGTCAAGCGTGAGCTCCCCGACGTCGACCTCCAGATCCAGTCGGACATGCTCACCCCCGTCCAATGCGAGGGTCTGCGCACGATGGCGATCGATCTCGGTGTGCTCCGGCCGCCGGTGGTCGGGGAGGAGATCGACATGCGCACGATCGACATCGAGCCCATGGTGCTCGCTGTGTCCGTGGACCACCGCTTGGCGGTGGAGCCCGTGGTGTCGATGGACGACCTGCGCAACGAGATGTTCGTGATGTACGACAGTCGCGATTCGGCGGTCAACGACGCCGCGATCCGTAGCTGTCATCGAGCAGGTTTCGTTCCACGACGCGCACACGAGGCGCCGGGTACGGCGGTGCTGCTCGCACTGGTCGCCGCCGGGCTCGGAGTTGCGGTGCTGCCGGCATCGGTCCGGTCCCTGCCGCTCGACGGTCTGGTGATCCGCGATCTGGTCGACGGCGGCACCGTGGAGCTCGCACTCGCCTGGCGTGCCGGGCAGGACAACCCGGTCGTGCAGTCCGTCGCCGATGCCATCGCTGCCGCATTCGCCGGCGCATACCTGGGAGACCATCCATGAAAATCACTGCCATCGAAGCGATTCCGTTTGCGATTCCTTATTCCAAACCGCTGAGGTTCGCCTCCGGTGAGGTGCACACCGCAGAGCACGTCCTGGTCCGGGTGCACACCGATGACGGGATCGTGGGTGTGGCGGAGGCACCGCCGCGGCCGTTCACCTATGGGGAGACCCAGGACGGCATCATCGCGGTCATCGAGAAGGTCTTCGCGCCCCAAGTGATCGGTCTGACGCTCCTCGAGCGTGAGGTCGTGGTCTCTCGGCTGGCCCGCACGATCGGCAACCCGACCGCGAAATCGGCGTTGGACATGGCCATCTGGGACGCGCTCGGAAAGACGCTGGCACTCCCGGTGTCCGATCTGCTCGGCGGTTACACCGATCGCATGCGGGTCAGTCACATGTTGGGCTTCGCCGATCCGGCGACGATGGTCGCCGAGGCCGAGAAGATGCGTGACACCTACGGCATCAACACGTTCAAGGTGAAGGTCGGACGCCGGCCGATCACCCTGGACACCGCGGTCGTGCGCGCCCTGCGTGACCGGTTCGGCGACGAGATCGACCTCTACGTCGACGGCAACCGGGGATGGACCGCGTCGGAGTCCGCCCGCGCGATGAAGGAGATGTCCGACCTCGGACTTCTGTTCGCCGAGGAACTCTGCCCCGCAGACGACGTGATGAGCAGGCGATGGCTCGTCGGCCAGGTCGATGTGCCCTTCATCGCCGACGAGTCGGTGCCGACCGCCGCCGACGTCACCCGTGAGATCCTCGGTGGCTCGGCGACGGCGATCAGCATCAAGACCGCGCGCACCGGATTCACCGCATCGCGGCGCGTCCACCATCTCGCCGAGGGGCTGGGCCTGGAAGTGGTGATGGGCAATCAGATCGACGGCCAGGTCGGCACGTCGTGCACTCTGGCCTTCGGCGCCGCATTCGAATCGACATCGCGAAACGCCGGGGAGTTGTCGAACTTCCTGGACATGAGCGACGACCTCCTGGCCGAGCCGCTGCAGATCCGGGACGGATACCTACACCGATCGTCGGCCCCCGGAATCGGTGTCGAGATCGATCCCGACAAGCTGGCCCACTACCGACTCGATCGGAGCTGACGAGATGCTCTTCCACGTACGGATGGACGTCAACATCCCGCACGACCTGGACCCGGACACCAGAGCCGAGACCGTGGCGCGGGAGAAGGCGTATTCGCAGGATCTTCAGCGGTCCGGCAAGTGGCCGCACATCTGGCGGATCGTCGGGGAGTACTCCAATTTCTCCGTCTTCGATGTGGCCGACAACGACGAACTGCACAGCATCTTGTCGGGGCTTCCGTTGTTCGCCTACATGGACATCTCGGTGACCCCCTTGGCAACCCATCCCTCGGATATCGCTGCGGGCTGACCGGCCCTCACCCGAAGCGTCAGCCCACAGGCCAGCACAGAAGGAGTTCCACCCATGACCGACATCAGCTTTGAGGCCGAAACGTCCGCGAAGGCCGCCGACTCCGGAGCCAATGCCTCCGCCCGGTTCCGGGAGCGCATGGCGAGCGCCGGCACCCGCTCCGGTGTCGTCGACACCGAGCGCGTCAACTACCTCGCCACCAAGGTGGTCAAGGGGCTCAACGACATCATCATCTCCGATCGGGTCAGCTACGAGGAGTACAACGCCCTCAAGGCATGGCTGATCCGGGTCGGCGAGGACGGCGAATGGCCACTGTTCCTCGACGTGTGGCTCGAACACTCGGTGGAAGAGGTCGCCAACGAGCATCGTGAGGGCAGCAAGGGCACGATCGAGGGTCCGTACTACATCGACGGCTCACCCGAGCTGCCGTGGAACGGCACCATTCCGATGCGTGACGACGAACCTGGCACCCCGCTCGAGTTCGCCGGGCAGGTTCGCGCGGTGGACGGCACCCCGCTGTCGGGCGCCAAGGTCGAGCTCTGGCACGCCGACGATCTCGGCTTCTACTCGCAGTTCGCACCCGGATTGCCGGAATGGAATCTGCGCGGATCGTGGACTGCCAACGAGGACGGGCGTTTCGAGATCCACACGTTGCGACCGGCTCCGTACCAGATCCCGACCGACGGTGCGTGTGGCCAGCTCATCGAGGCGGCCGGTTGGCACGCCTGGCGTCCGGCCCACCTGCATTTCAAGGTGAGCGCTCCCGGTTACGAGCTGATCACCACACAGCTGTACTTCCCGGGTGACCCGCACAACGACGACGACATCGCCACGGCGGTCAAGCCGGAACTCATGCTCGACCCGCACTCCGCCCCGGACGGTGAAGGCGTTGTGGTCAACTACGATTTCGTGCTCGATCCAGAGGGCTGATCGAGGTCGCCCGCTGCTTACCCGCCGATCGCGTAGCCGCCGTGCCGGGTGTGGGCCCTTACCCGCCGTCCGAGTAGCCGCCGTGCCGAGTGTGGGCCTTTGCCCGCCGATCGAGTAGCCGCCGTGTCGGGTGTGGGCCTTTGCCCGCCGATCGAGTAGCCGAGGTGTCGGGTGTGGGCCTTTGCCCGCCGATCGAGTAGCCGCCGTGCCGAGTGTGGGCCCTTACCCGCCGTCCGAGTAGCCGCCGTGTCGGGTGTGGGCCTTTGCCCGCCGATCGAGTAGCCGAGGTGTCGGGTGTGGGCCTTTGCCCGCCGATCGAGTAGCCGCCGTGCCGAGTGTGGGCCTTTGCCCGCCGATCGAGTAGCCGCGAACGAAGTGAGCGGCGTATCGAGATCACCACCGCAACCATCGTGGACCTCGGTACGCCGCACTCACTCCGTCACCCGTCGCCGTCGCCAGTCGCTGAATCACCTCCCACAGCCAGCGGGATCACCTCCTGGGCAAGGAGTTCGAGCTGGAGCTCGTGATCGGCGAGCGGCCAGACGAGGATCTGGTCGACTCCGGCGTCGCGGTACTCCCGCAGCAGACCGGCGCATTGTTCGGACGAGCCGATGAGCACCCGGCCGGCGAGGTCGTCCTCGTCGCGGCCGAGGAGCCCGGCGAGTCGAGTCAGCCACTCGGACCGTTCGCGCTCGGAGTGGGTCACCTGGGTCCACATCGTTGCGACCACGCAGGTCGGGTCCCAGTCGGAGCTGTCGGAGCGGCTCGCGTGCAGTACTTCTCGGCCGTGAGCGAGCTGGTCCGGCGTCGTGTTGTAGGCGGACGCAAGCCAGCCGTCGCCGAGGCGGGCGACCCGGCGCAGGCCCGCGGGCGATCCCCAACTCGCGACCCACACCGGTGGTCTGCCTGAGCGTTTCGGCCTCGGAGCCAATGGCGTCGGGTCCGGGTAGAAGCGGCCATGAGGCGACGGGCCGTCGTCGCGTCCGAGTTGAGACCTCAGTACCCGGACCGCCTCCTCGAACCGCGGCCACCGCTCATCGAAGTCGACGCCGGCGAGTGCGTAGTCGGTCTCCGAGGAGCCCGCACCCACACCGAGGACGAATCGGCCGCCGGATAGGATATCCAGTGCCGCAGCTGCTTTGGCGAGCGCTGCGGGACCGCGAACCACCGGCAGCGCAACCGTTGTGGCGAGGTCGAGATCTCCGCTGGCGTCGATGACCGAAGTCAGCGAAACGATCCCGTCCAGCCATGGACGCCGGAAGGACAGATGATCGTTGGCGGCCAGGGTGGCGAAGCCCAGGCGCTGCGCGGTCCGTGCGTACGACGACAATCGGCCCGCATCCCAACCGCGACCGTCGAGGTCGATCAGCGGCAGGTGTGCGCCGTACTCCATCCTTGGAAAGTACTCTCGTCGAACCCCGTTGGTCGAGTGGGCAGGGTGGGGTGATCTCGATACGCCACTCACTTCGTTCGTGGCTACTCGATCAGCGGGTTGGCATTGTTCGCGGTTACTCGATCAGCGGGTTGGCGGGGTGGGGTGATCTCGATACGCCACTCACTTCGTTCGTGGCTACTCGATCAGCGGGTGGTCGGGGTGGGGTGATCTCGATCAGCGGGTTGGCTTTGTTCTGCTGATCGAGTAGCCGACGAGCGTAGCGAGGAGGCGTATCGAGATCACCGATCCGACGGCAGAATGTAGTGCAGTCCACGGAATGTCGCGCTACTGGCGAATACCGAGGCGTCGAGTTCCACCCCGCGGTGCGCTGCCATCCGCAACGCGAGTCGCAGGAGCATCTTGATGTCGCGCGGCGTGATGTCGGGGAAGCCGCCGACGAGATCGTCGAGAAGGTCCTCGGCCAGAATCACGTCGTTCCCGGCCGCGAGGATCTGCCAGACCTGTCGTGCATCCTTCGGTCCGGGCGGCCGATATTCGATGACGGCCGCGCAGCGCGCATGGATGGCCTCGTCGACTCCGTCGATCCGGTTGGTCGTCAGGAACAGGAGTCCGTCGAAATACTCGAGGGTGCGCAGGAACTCGGCGACGATGGCATTCTGGGCGAGGTCCAGTCCGCGCTCCATCACGAAGACGTCGGCCTCGTCGAGGAGCAGTACGGCATCCCACCGTTTCGCACGGTCGAAGATCACCTCGAGATTCTTGCGCACGAGTTCGGCCGTCACGCCCAGAGATCCGGAGTGGATCGAATACAGTGGGCGACCGGTGACCTCCGCGTACACCTCCGCGGTGAGGGTCTTGCCCACCCCGGGCCGCCCCATCGCCAAGATCACGTTGCCTGCGGACTTTCCATCGATGATGTCGCCGGTGAACACGGAGATGTCTGTGGTGAGGATGTTCAGCAACTCGCGCTGATCATCGGGGAGGACCAGCTTGTCCTGGAGATCGGCGTCGTAGATGTACTCGGACAGATCGCCGGTGTTCACATCGAGAAAGTCTTGCGCGCCCAGATCGAAGACGCGGACCGCGGTGATCACCGGTACCGAACCATAGTCGCCGCCGTCGAAAAGGACCGAGGCCGCGACCATCCGCAGCGCAGCGATCTCGCTGGGCGCCACATCGTGGACGACCTTGCGGTTGTCCCGCTTGTTGGGCGAACGGTAGTCGTCGGTTCGGATCGCGCGGCCGGTGAAGGTGAACTGCTGCCCGAATCCGTCATCGATGACCTGCTGATATCGGTCTCGGCGTGTCTGGTAGTCGGCCTTCAGCTCCGGCGTCTCCTTGTACGCACCCCCGGCGGCGAGAACGTCGCCGGGCGGTTTGCCGACGACCTCGGTCTCCTCGAAGTACAACACCCGCGGTTTGCGCGACGGCCGCTTCACGGTGGCGTTGTCGGCCTCCATGGTGAACTTGATCCGGGGTCCGTGCGTGCGGTCGCCGTGTTCCAGCGTGATGTCCATGACCAGGTACGGATGCAGATAGCCGTCGGATTCACGGACGTAGAGCCATCCGTCGATGAGGTCGTCACGCAGAAAGCTCCGGAAGATCTCGGCGGCAGCGTCGACGTGCGGAATGGCCGGGAACTCGCCGGCACGTGCCGATCGGATCGCGGACACCGCCCGTGCGAAGGAGCTGTCGGCGGTGGACTCGGCGGTGGCGACCAGATCCGTGAGCGCGGTATCGGTGAGGTCGCGATCAGCGATCCCGATCTCCGGCGATCGCCACGACTGTGCCTGTTTGCGTGCGGCCGCGAGGTCCTCCGATGAGGTGGCCGCGACCAGAGCGGTGGGTGCGACGAGCATGGTGGTCCTTTGTCGAGCGGCGCTGCCGATGGCGTTCTCACCAGGCTATCGACCGTATTTGACATGCGCCAATACCCAATATGGACCCACTGAGACATGGTGTTTATGAATGCGGCCACCGGTTCGCTGCGAATACGGTAGCGGTATGGAGTACCGGTTCGAGGTCGTCTCGTTGTTGGTGTCGCCGCGGCACGCCTACTTCGGCAGGCCCAAGGACGGCCCAGCCGACGATGTGGAGACCATTGCCCCGGATCGGGTGGACATCGTGGCGGACAAGGGGATACGCGGCGACCGCTTCTTCGGGATCCGGGCGCACACCGAGGCCTCGGTCACCTTCTTGGCGCTCGAAGCGTGGCAGGCGGCCGCGGGCGACGTCGATCCGGTCGTCGCGCGACGCAATATCGTGGTCGGCGGCCTCGAACTCGACCCGCTGCGCGGTCGTGAATTCGAGATCGACAGTGGCGACGGCGGGATCGTCTTCCGCGGCGGACGTCCCGCCCATCCGTGTTCGTGGATGGACTCGATGGCGGGTGAGGGTGTCCGCAAGGCGCTCATCGGTCGCGGCGGGCTGCGTGCCCAGCCGCTGTCGTCGGGCGTTCTCCGCGTCGGCAAGGCGGTGATCAGATGCGACGTCGAACTCGATGCGGCGCGGGCTGCCGATCAGGTCAAGCGGGCACAACCGTTGTGACCGGACGGCCTCGATCCGCGAGTGCCCGGAGAAAGAAGGCGACGTTGGCGGGCCGCTCGGCGAGGCGTCGGACGAAGTAGCCGTACCACTCCCGACCGTAGGGGATGTACACGCGCACGCGATGCCCGTCTCCGGCGAGCCGCAACTGTTCGTCGGTGCGGATGCCGTACAGCATCTGGTGCTCCCAGGAGTCCGGGGTCCGACCGAACTCCGCCACGAGTTCGTGCGCGGCACCGATCATCATCGGATCGTGGCTGGCCACCATCGGGTATCCGTTGCCTTTCATCAGGATCCGCAGGCAACGCAGGTACGCCTCGTCGACCTGGGCGCGATCGGTGAACGCCACGGTGGGCGGCTCCGCATATGCGCCCTTGCACAGTCGGATTCGTACGTCGGATTCGGCGAACTCACGACAATCGTCTTCGGTGCGGCGCAGGTATGCCTGCAGGACGGTACCGAGGGAGGGGAAATCGCGACGCACGGTCCGCAGAATGTCGAGCCGCTCGTCGACGGTGGCGTGGTCCTCGGCATCGATCGTCACGAGGACGCCGGCTGTCTCGGCCGCTGTGCAGATGATGTGGACATTCTCTTCGGCGATCTTGCGCCCGTGTCGCGGTAGCATCTGCCCGAGGGCAGAGAGCTTCACCGATACCTCCAGGGCCTTCGGGTCCGGCGATGGCATCCTCGACATCTCCTCGAGGAGCGAGAGATACGCGTCGACGGTCTGTGTGGCCTGCGCCTCGTCGGTGGTGTCCTCGCCGAGATGGTCGATGGTGACCGACAATCCGTTGCCCAGTGACCTGCGTATCGCCGCCGACACGTCGTCCTGTGTCTCTCCGGGGACGAAGCGCTCGACGACCCGCCTGGTCACCGTCAGCCGCTGCGACGTCGCCTTGATGCGATCGCTGGCAGCGGCCGCGGTGATGATCGGGCGTAGCGCGGTGTCGAAGAATCTGCTCATCGTGTGTTCCTCTGTGGTCTCGAGCAGATCAGGCCATGTGCGGATAGCCGGATGCAGTGGGCGGCACGAAGGTCTCCTTGATGGTTCTCGTGGAGGTCCAGCGCATCAGATTGGCCTTCGAACCCGCCTTGTCGTTGGTGCCCGATGCGCGCGCGCCACCGAAGGGTTGCTGGCCGACGACGGCGCCGGTGGGCTTGTCGTTGACGTAGAAATTGCCTGCTGCCTGTCGCAGCAGGTCGGACGCGGTGGCGACGGCGCCGAGGTCGGTGGCGATCACCGAGCCCGTCAGGGCATATCTCGCGGTCGAATCCACCAGCCCCAGAGTGTGTTCGAAATCGTCGTCCTCGTACACATGGACCGACAGCACAGGTCCGAAGTACTCGGTGGAGAACGCCTCGTCGTAGGGGTCGTCGGACAGCAGTACCGTCGGGCGCACGAAATAGCCCTCGCTGTCGTCGCACTCGCCTCCGACGGCGACCGTCATGTGGGGCACGGTCTTGGCGCGGTCGATCGCCGCGACATTCTTGTCGTAGGCGCGACGGTCGATCAGTGCGCCACCGAAATTTCCCAGATCGCGGACGTCTCCATAGGTCAGCTGATCTGCTTCGGCGAGGAAGTCGTCGCCCATGCGCGCCCACACCGACCGCGCGATGTATACGCGGGATGCGGCAGAACACTTCTGACCCTGATACTCGAATGCGCCGCGGATCAACGCAGTGCGCGTGACATCGGGATCGGCAGAAGCATGCGCGACGATGAAGTCCTTGCCGCCGGTCTCGCCGACGATTCGCGGATAGTTCCGGTACCGGTCGATGTTCGTGCCGACCTCTCGCCAGAGGTGCTGGAACGTCTTCGTCGAGCCGGTGAAATGGATACCCGCGAGATGTTCATCGGCGAGGACCACCTCCGACAGGGCGGCACCATCACCATGCACCAGGTTGATCACGCCGTCGGGAAGTCCTGCATCCCTGAGCAATTGCATCGTGAGGTGCGCTGCGTACGCCTGTGTCGGCGACGGCTTCCAGACGACCGTGTCGCCCATCAGCATCGGCGCGGTCGGCAGGTTGCCTGCGATCGCGGTGAAGTTGAACGGGGTGATCGCGTAGACGAATCCGTCCAACGGCCGATGATCGAGCCGATTCCAGACCCCCGGCGACGACACCGGTTGTTCGGCGAGGATCTCGCGGGCGAAGGTGACGTTGAATCGCCAGAAGTCGATGAGTTCGCACGGTGCGTCGATCTCGGCCTGCTGCACCGACTTCGACTGACCGAGCATGGTCGCGGCGGCAATCCGCTCCCGCCATGGGCCACTCAGCAGGTCGGCGGCACGCAGGAGGACGGCGGCACGGTCGTCGAAGGAGGTCGCCGCCCACGCCGGCGCAGCTGTCCGTGCCGCCGTGACGGCGGCCTCGGCGTCGTCGTGGGTCGCATTGCAGATGGTTCCCAACACCTCGCGGTGCGCGTGAGGCTGGACGACATCGATGCGCTGGCCGCTACCGTGCAGTTCGTACCCGCCGATGACGTGGGGGAGTTCCATCGGGCCCGCCGAGGACTGCCTGCGGAGTTCGTCGGTGATCCGGGTTCGCTCGGGAGTACCGGGTGCATAGGTGTGGACCGGCTCGTTCGACGGGCGCGGCGGCGTGGTGATGGCATCCATACCAGGAGTTCAGCACCTCGGACCACGAGACGATATGTCCGATCAGCAAACCAATCCTCGCCGTTTTTGTCGAAACGGACAAGGTCGTCATCGCATCTCGGCGCGCGACCGAATCCGGCCGAGGAGCGCCAAGGCGATCAGCGTCGCTGCCAGGAGTACCGACGTGCATGCCGCCGCGGAGAACACCTGACCGCGGTCGGACAGACCGAAGATCGTCACCGGGAGGGTCTTCCAGGTCGCGGGGTAGACCATCACGGTGGCGCCCAGTTCACCCATCGACAGGGCCACGGCCAGGCCTGCCGCTGCGCCCAGGGCCGGCAGCAGGAGCGGCAGGGTCACGCGGGTCAGGACCCGAAACGGTCCCGCCCCGAGCGATTCCGCGGCCTGTCGGTAGGCGGGATCGAGTCGCTCCAGGGCGGCCGAGACGGCGCTGAAGGCGAACGCCAGCACCAAGACCGTGTGCGCGACGATGACGATCCACTTCGTCCCGCCGAGCAGGAGGGGTTTCTCGTTGAAACTGATCAACAGGCCCAGGCCGATCGCGACCGACGGTACCGCGATCGGCAGGTGGAACACCGCGTCAACGATCCTGCCGACCGGCCCGCTCGCCTCGCGGGCGGCGATTGCCGCCCAGGTACCCAGGAGCAGTGCCAGCGTGCCGGCGATGAACGCCGTCTGGAGGCTCACCGACAGGCTGGCGACGTTGTCGCCGGAGAGGGCGTCGCCGAAGTGTGCGAGGCCGAGATCCGACGGCAACGGTCCCGTCCAGGAACCCGCGAACCCGGCCACCACGACGGTGGCGATGGGCGCGACGAACACCACCAGGGCCACCACGGCGAACAACGTCCAGGCAACCGCGCGGCCTCGTCGAGTCCAGAACAACATCAGCGGCCTCCTGGCCGGCTCGTCGTCATCCGTGCGAACACGAGCCGGTATCCGCCGTAGAGGGTCAGTGACAGGAGCACCTGCACGGTCGCGATGACTGCCGCTCCTGGGAGGTCGAAGGAGACGATTCCGCGCGTGTACACGAGCATCGGCAGCGTCACCACGTCTTTCGCGCCGGTGAACAGCACGATGCCGAACTCGTTGAGCGTCAACAGCAGTACCAGGCTGCCGCCTGCCATCAGCGAGGGCACCGCCTCGGGCAAGACCACGGTGCGCAGTACACGCCACGGCGACGCGCCCAGGCTGGCGGCCACGTCGAGCTGATCTCGTGACATCACCGTGAACGACGCGAGCAACGGGCGGACGACGAAGGGGGTGAAGAAGGTGATCTCCGCGGCGATGACCCCGGCAGGCGTCGCGAGGAAGTTCAGTGGCCGATGACCGGTGACCTCGAAGATGGCCGCATTCACCGCGCCCGCACTCCCGTACAGGAACGTGAACGCGAGTGTGATGAGAAATGACGGCAGGGCGAGCACGGTGTCGATCAGGCGTGCCACGAGGCCCGAGCCCGGGAAAGGGACGAAGGCCAGCACGATCGCGAGGAACGTGCCGAGGACGAGGCAACCGACGGTGGAGCACACGGCGATCTCTGCCGTCGTCGCGAGCGCGCGCAGGAAGATCTCACTGCCCAGCACGGCTCGCCAGGTGCTCTGACCGGTGCCGGCTGCGGATTCGGTCAGGACACGGATCAGAGGGTATACCGCGATCACGAGGACGATCAGCAGCGGCGCCGCGACCCAGGCCACCGGACGCCATCGGTCCGGAGTCGAATTCTGTTGCAGTTCAGCCTGTTCGATCGGTGGCGGCGTTCGCGCCAGCACATCACTCGTGCTCATCGTGTCGGCCCCGCAGCCTCCACCAGCACGCCGGTGGGGTTCGGAAACCGCACCCCGACACGCGATTCGATCGGATGCTCCACGCGTCCGGTCACATCGGCCTCGAGGAGCTGGTCGGGCAGTCCGTCGACGGCGAGCGTGAAACGGGTTGTCGCGCCACGCCACACCGACCCGGTCACCCGGGCGGCCAGTGACCCGGCCGCCCACAGGGTGGTCACCTCCATCTCGTGGGGACGGATACAGAGCCAAGCCCTGGTCCCGGGAGCCCATCGTCGCGTTGGCGCGGGCGCGCTCCCGGTGAACATCTTGTCGCCAACCGAGACCAGCGCCGTGGTACCCGACACCCGGCCGACAGTGCATCCGATCAGGTTCGCGCCGCCGAGGAAACCCGCGGTGAAGCTGCTGGGCGGGCGCGACCACAACTCATCGGCGGTACCGATGTCGACGAGTTGCGCGTCCCGCATCACCGCGACCCGGGACGCGAGCGCGAGCGCCTCGGACTGATCGTGCGTCACGTACAGCATCGTCGTGTCGGGCAACGCATCCCGCAGCCGTTGCAACTCGATCACCATGGACTGGCGCAGCGCCGCGTCGAGTGCGGCGAGCGGTTCGTCGAGGAGCAGCACATCGGGTCGGATCGCCAGCGCCCTGGCGATCGCCACGCGCTGCTGTTGTCCGCCGGAGAGCTCACGGGGCAGTCGTGACGCGTAGTCGGACATACTGACCATCGCGAGGGCATCCGAGACCCGTTCGGTGATCTGCGCTTTGGGGATACGGCGCGCCTTGAGGCCGAACGCGACATTGTCACGGACCCGCATGTGCGGGAACAGTGCGTACGACTGCACCACCACACCGATGCCGCGCTTGGCGGGCGGCAGGTCGGTCACGTCCCGGCCCGACAGACGGACCCGTCCGGCGCTCGGCCGCACGAATCCGGCCAGAGCCTTGAGCGCCGTCGACTTACCCGATCCGCTCGGCCCGAGCAGGGCGATGGTCTCTCCGCGCTCGACTCGGAGGGTGAAGTCGAGCAGGGCGTCGGTGGACTTCTTGCCGCGCCCGTAGGAGACGGTCACGCGGTCGAAGGCGATGCTCGGTTGCGCCGGAGCGGCAGTGCCGGAGACGCGCGCGGTCGGGGTCGTCAACGGGTTGGACATCTCAGCTCCCGGTGGATTTCTGGTATGCAGCGACGTCGGTATCGAGCGACGTGAGCACCGAGTTCCAGTCGGGGTGCCACACGGTGACACCCGTCATCACCTCGGACGGGGTCGGGGTGGTGCCGTCGGGAGCAGGCGGCGCGACGTCGGTGCGGACCGAGACACCGAGCGCTTGGGTGCCCACGGTCTGTTGGACGTCCTTCGAGAGCAGGAACTCGAGCAGTTGACGGGCGTTGTCGGCGTGCGGCGCGCCCTTGGTGACGCCCGCGAAATAGGGCAGGGACACGGTGGTCCGCGACCCGTCGGGCATCGCGGGGAAGAACAGGTTGAACTTCGACCCGTCGTCGCGGATCGATGCCAGGTTCATCTGCACATCGCCGTTGGCCACCATCAGTTCGCCATTGCTGACCTTGGGCTGGAGCTTGCCGGTCGAGCTCGACGGACCGACATTGTTGACCTGCAGTTTCGACAGGTAGTCGAGGGCGGCCTGATCGCCCATGAGGTGTTGCAGCAGAAGCAGAACCGCAGTGCCGTCACCGGCCTGGCCGGGTGTGGAGTACTGGATCTTGCCCTTGAATCGCGGTGCGAGGAGGTCGTCCCAGGTCTTCGGGGCCGGCGTGGCCGACGGATTCGCGATGAACGACAAGTAGTTGTCGACGATGGCGACAAACTTGCCGTCTGCATCCTTGTCGGCCTTGTCCACCGCCGTCGTGTCCACGCCGCTGTCGGCGAGCAGGCCCTGACCCGCCGCCTTCTGGATGAACGGCGGCAAGGTGACCAGTAGGTCTGCCTGCGGATTGGACTGCTCCTTCTGGACGCGCGACACCACCTCTCCCGAACCGGCTTCCACGATGTTGACCGAGATCCCGGTCTGCTGCCGGAAGGTGTCGAACTCGGTCTTGTACCAGCTTCCGAGCCCGTCGGCGGTGTACACGGTGATGCTCTTGTCGCCCGACTCGGAGGTTCCGGTACCGCCGCAGGCGGCGGTGACGGCCACAGTGGCCGTGGTCAGGGCGAGAACGGCGGTACGCAGGGTGCCGCGTCGAAAGGCGGAGAGGCGCATGCTGTTTCCTTCATTCGGGTGATGAGGTGGAGGTGATCGGGTGGCCGACGCGCCGTTGCGTACGGTCCCGGGTCTTGATCAATGGGTGAGCAGCTCGCCGAACTGGCGCACGGAGTCGACGATGTGGGTGGCGCCTGCGGCGTTCAGGCGCGTTTCGTCATGCGCGCCGGTGAGGGCGCCTGCCACGATCTCTGCGCCTGCTCGGATCCCGCTCGTGATGTCGTTGGCGGTGTCGCCGAGGACGGCGACCTGGCGGACGTCGTCGATCCGCAGATCGATCACCGCGGACAGGATCATGTCCGGGAAGGGGCGGCCCCGTAGGGTGGCCGACGGCGCAACTGTCAGGTCCGCGAGCCCTTCCCAGCCGAGCGCGGTCAGCAGCCGACGCTGTGTCTCGGCACTGAAACCGGTCGTCAGCGCGACCTTGATCCCGGCGGTCCGCAACGCGTCGATGGTGTCGGCGGCCCCGCCGATCTCGCGCACGCCGCCATCGGAAAGTGATGAGGCGTAGGCATTCTCGAATGCGGTGTTGGCGAGTTGGGCGCGCGCTTCGTCACCGTCGACCAGATGACGGAAGACGACGATCTTGGACTGGCCCATGGTGTCGACCACGTACTGGCGTGCCTGTGCGTGGTCTGGGCCGTCCGCGGGGAGCCCCGCGGCCTCGGCGGCGGCATCGAACGCGGCCAGCACGAGGCCGTCGTCGGCGACAGTGGTGCCTGCCATGTCGAGCGCGGCCAGACGGATCTTCAGATCGGACAAGGGGATACCTTTCGAGTGGGCTCAGAGATTCATCAGGTCGGCGGTCTGTTCGCCGATGGCGGGGCCGAGCGTCATCCCACGGCCGCCGGGACCGGTGACCACCCAGACGCCGGGAGACACCTGCTCCCGGAACGCGATCGCAGCCGGGTCCAGGCATTGCGAGTAGACGCCCGACCACCGGCGGACGATGCCGGGCAGAGACCGGCCGAGCAGGGATTCGACGACCTGTCGGAGATGTTCGTAAGGCTCCTCGGTGACATCGAATCCGAACACCGCATCGTCGTCGTACTCATGGGTGTCGCCGATCGTCAGCCCGCCGTCGAGTCGCTGCACGCAGAGCAACTGCATGCGGTGCTCGGCCGCGACCGTGGACTGGGACTGGCTCGCCGTCAGCCCCTCGAGCGCATCGCCGGCGAAACCCGGGTAGTACCGGAAGCTGTCGGAGTCGGCGATCGCGGTGGTCAGCTGCTCGCCGAGCGGAGCGGTCTGCATCATCTGCAGGCGGACGCGTCGGACCGGCGGTGCCGCGCCGAGCAACTCGCGGGTGAGACCACCGTGTATCGCGCCGGGACAGTGGATGACCGCGTCGCCATGGTGCGTCGTCCCATGGTCGTCGCGCACCGACACGCCGGACTCCGCCGATTCGACCGACCGGACCTCGCGTCCGGGCACGAAATCGTACCGACCGGTACCGGCGAGGTGGGTTCGGAGAGCGGGCAGTGCGATGCGGGACTCGACCGCGCCGTCACGAGAACAGTGCAGTCCGGCGCGGAAGTCACCACGCAGCGCGGGATTGATCTGTCGCACGGCCTCCGGATCGAGCAGCGTGAAACCGCGATCGGCGGCATCGGGCCGGGTGGACACGTCTTCGGCCACCGCGAGCTCGGCGGCGGTCCGGACCATCGTGAGTGACCCGCACGGTCGGAACCCGATGCCGGGTACCTCGGTCCCGATCTTCTCCCAGAGGTCGCGCGACCGTTGCGCCGCACCGAGTTCACCCGGTGCGCGACCGGAGATCCAGACGAGACCGAAGTTGCGGACCGTGGCGCCACGCGCCTCTCGTTCGCGCTCGATCTGCACCACCCGGTGCCCGCGAACGACGGCCGACCACGCGTGGGCGGTGCCCAGGATTCCCCCGCCGATGACGATGATCTTCATGCGGATCAGTCTGCAATCTTTGGTCTAGACCAAACAGGATCCGCTACGGAAACACTCGGTGAACTTTTGGTCTAGACCAAAGGCGCTATGCTCGACACATGTCGTCTTCGTCCGAGATCGCTGCCGAGGTGACCGCTGTGCTCCGATCCCTGCGTGGCATCTGGGATGAGCCGGCCGTCGACGAGCTCGACCACGCGATGCAGGCCGGATGGCATGCCCAGGCAGACGGCGCGCCCGATGGCCTCGTCCTCGCCGCGGTTCTCCACGATGTCGGCCGGAGCCCACTCGTGCCCGGGTCCGAGCCGCACGATCGGATCGCCCGTGAATGGCTGACCCCTCGGTTCGGGGCGCGGGTGGGCTGGCTGGCCGGGGCGCATGTCGCGGCGAAACGATTCCTCGCGGCCACCGAATCCGGCTATGCCGCCGGACTTTCCGAAACATCGGTGGATTCGCTGGCGCATCAGGGCGGAGCAGGCGGTGTCGATGGTTCGTGGACGGCGCACCCGTGGTGGCCCGATGCGATCCGGTTGCGTCGATACGACGACGCCGCAAAGGTTGTCGGGGCGCCGGGAATGGACATCGCCGAGGCCGCCATCCTGGCCGCGAGGATCGCGGGTCGGTCGGAGATCGAGCCGCGGCCGGGGGGAATGTCATGGTGACCGTCGAGCCCCGCAAGTACTACCGGGTGCGGACCGAACTCGATCGAATGGTCTCCGCTCTCGACGAGGGCGATGCCGTTCCGCCCGAACGTGCCCTCGCCGAGCAGTTCTCGGTCGCGCGAGAGACGGTGCGGCAGGCCCTGCAAGATCTGCTCGTGGAGGGGCGAATCGAGAGGCGAGGCCGTCGGACCGTCGTTTCGGCACCGAAATTGGTGCAGCCGTTGTCCTTACGCTCCTACACCGAGGGTGCCAAGGAGCACGGGCGCGTGCCCGGGCGCATCCTGGTGACCTTCGAGGAGATCGTGGGCGATCAGCCGATGTGCGATGCGTTGGGTATCGCACCGGGTTCACCGGTGATGCATCTGGAACGGGTATTGCTGGCGGACGGGGTCAAGCTGGGTCTGGAGAGCACGTATCTCGCCCAGGCCAGATTCGGCGATTTCGCGCAGACCTTCGACCCGCAGACGTCGCTGTACGCCGCAATACGAGCGAAGGGCGTCGAGTTCGCCAGCGCCGAGGAACGCATCGAGACCGCGCTGGCCTCGCCCCGGGAGGCCGATCTCCTGGAGACGACCACCCTCATGCCGATGATGCTGCTCCGCCGTCGTTCGCTCGACACCGACGGAATGCCCATCGAGGTGGTGCGGTCGCTCTATCGTGGCGACCGGGTCGCGTTCGCGGCTGTGCTGCACAGCTGACCGGATCCGTACGGAGTCGTCGGGAAGCTGTCCGATCACACAATGAACGGCGCAATAATTGGTCGTATGACCACCCCTACGGGCGTATCCCTCGGTCAATTGCTCCTCGCCCTCGACAACACCGTCGCGACGCTGGTGGGTGCCCCGAATGGCCTGGACCAGCGGCTGTCGTCGGCGGCGCTCCTCGACGTCGACGACATCCACCTCGGCCTCGGTCGCGCGGCCCGTGGTGCCGAACTGTTCCTGTTCGTCGGCGTCCCCGATGACGACGTGCTGACGTGGTTGTCGGGTCTCGGCGCACATCGGCCGGTGGCCATTCTCTGCAAGGCGCCGTCGGGACGAGTCGTCGAGCGTGCCGAGACGAACGGCGTCGCCGTCGTCGCGATCGATCCACACGCGCGCTGGGAGCGGATTTACCACCTGGTCATGCGCGTCCTGGAGGGAGCTCCCGGGCTCGGCTCGGGCATGGCGGGTGAATCGATGCGGTCCGGGGCGATCGGCGACCTCTTCGAACTTGCGTCCGAGGTCGCCCGGCGAACCGGCGGACTCGTCAGTATCGAGGACGAGCGGTCCCACGTCCTCGCCTACAGCAGTGCCGGGGACGAGGCAGACGAATTGCGCCGGCTCTCGATCCTCGGTCGGGAAGGGCCACCGGAGATGCTCGCCTGGCTGCGGCAGTGGGGCGTGATGGACGCGGTACGTATCGCGACCGACGTGGTCGTCGTCGACGAACGGGCCGATCTGGCACTGCGTCCGCGGCGCGCCATCGGTATTCGCCGGCCCGCGGCGGACGGGTCGGGGGAGTTCCTCGGTGTCCTGTGGCTCCAGCAAGGACGCACAGCGCTGTCCACGGACACCGACGAGGTGCTTGCGGGGGCGGCCGCCGTTGCCGCACGGATGATCTCGCGCCGCAAAGCCGCGGGAACCGCTCACGACGACGTGGTCCGCCGTCTGCTGGGTGCGCGGGGGGAGGTCGTCGACGCCGATTACCTCGGCACTCAGCTCGGCATCGCTGTCGACCTGCCGATGACGGTTGTCGGCTTCGGCGCGGCAAACGACGACGGCCCGGCTGCGGTGCTCGAGGCGTCCGGCGAGGTGTCGGCACTCACCTTGCACGCGAGTGCGTTCAGTCAACTGTCGGTGATGTCCACGATCGGATCTCGCGCGTACGTCATACTCCCGCAGGTGGATCCCGACGCGACCGTGGCCTGGGGGAAGTCGGTCATCATGGCCGCGGAACGCCAGTTCGGCGTCGCGTTGCGGGCGGTGATCGCCGGGCCGGATGAGGGGCTCGCGACGGTGCCCGGGTTGCGCGCACAGGTCGATCGCGTTCTCGACGCCGCCGAACGCGAAGGAGAATTGATCGCCGACGTGACGACGGTCGGCGAATCGCAGACCGGCGTACTCCTCGGCGAGATCGTCGCCCATCTCACCGCGAACCCGGAACTGATGGACACCCGGGTCGTCGAGCTCGCCGAGACGGACCGGCGCACCGGCAGCGAGTTCGTCACGTCGCTGCGCGTGTACCTCGACCGATTCGGCGATGTACGCTCGGCCGCATCGACTTTGCACATACATCCGAACACCCTCCGGTATCGGATTCGTCGGCTGCAGGAGATCACCGGAATGGACCTCGACGACCCGGCGACCCGACTCGTCGTCGCGCTGTCGCTCCGTGCCGGTGTGGCGTCGAAAGCAATGATGTGAGTCCCCGCGATCACGACGGCGTCCGCTCGACTCTGGGCGCGGAACGCGACTCGACCGTTTCGCTCATCGAGGCGCTGTCGTCACGGTTGCGGTCGGTCGTCGAGGCGACGGCCGACTCCAGCTCCGACGACGAACACGATCCCGAAGGCACGACACTCGCCGTCGAGCGCGGACAGATCGTCGCGCAACTCGACAGGTCGCGGGTGCGTCTCGATGAGATCGATGCGGCGTTCGGCCGCCTCGATCACGGTACATACGGCCGCTGCGAGAGTTGTGGTGAGTCGATCGGCCCGGAGCGTCTCGATGCGCTGCCTGCTGCGCGGCACTGTATCGCCTGTGCGACGCGCAATTCCGCTCGACGCTGGTGACCCCGGCGCGAAACGCATTGCTGTCGGCGGAAATCGGTTGCTCGACGACAGTGCCCGCCGGTGACGTCCGGCGGGCACTGCCACGACTCGACGAGCTCAGAGGATGGTGAGCATCTCGTGGTAGGTCGGTAGGGGCCAGAGATCGTCGGCGACGATGCTCTCCAGCTTGTCCGCGACGGTCCGGACATCGACCATCGCGGGGATCAGCGACTTCAGCGCGTACTCTGCCTCGCCCTCGACGGTGTCTGCGTGGAAGCCGCCGATGGCCTCCTCGAGCGTCAGCATCGCGGCGTAGAGATCCTTGGTGCTCTTGGTCACCGACATCAGGACCGGGTGGTCGGTCTCGATGCCGGCGGCCTTCAGACTGGCCGCGGTGCCTGCGAGTTCGCCCTGATACCGGTTGGCGGCGGGGAGGATCATCGTCTTCGCGATCTCCAGGGTCTCCTTTGCTTCCACCAGCAGAGCGAGTGAGTACTGCTCCAGCACCACCTCCTTGCGTGCCTTCAGCTCACGGTTGCTCAGGATTCCGTAGGCGCTCATGACCTCCTGGATGGCGGGCTCGTCGTACTGCGCCATCGCGTCGACGGTGGTCCGCAGGTTGAGCAGTCCCCGTGACGCCGCTTCCTCCTGCCACTCGTCGGAGTAGCCGTTGCCGTTGAACACCACTTTGCCGTGCTCGACGATGATGCCCTCGAGTACCTTCTGCACCGCCGCATCGAACTCCACGCCGTCGGCGAGTTCCTTCTCGAGGAAGTTCGCGACGTAGTCCAGGGACTCGGCGAGCATGGCGTTGATCGCGATCATCGGATCGGCGATCGATTGGTTGGAACCCGGAGCGCGGAACTCGAAACGGTTGCCGGTGAAGGCGAACGGGCTCGTCCGATTACGGTCGCCGGCGTCGGCCTTGAGCGGTGGCAGGGTGTCGACGCCGAGCTCCAGCACGCCGGACTCCTTGCTGGCCTTGGCGCCGCCCTTGGCGATCTGGTCGAAGACGTCCATCAGCTGCTCGCCGAGGAAGATCGAGATGATGGCAGGCGGCGCCTCGTTGGCACCGAGTCGGTGATCGTTGGATGCCGACGCGATGGACGCGCGGAGCAGTCCGCCGAACTTGTGCACGCCACGGATGATGGCCGCGCAGAACACCAGGAACTGCTCGTTCTCGTGGGGGGTGTCGCCCGGGTTGAGCAGGTTGCCCTGATTGTTGTTGCCGAGCGAGAAGTTGACGTGTTTTCCGGAGCCGTTGACCCCGGCGAAGGGCTTCTCGTGGAGCAGGCAGACCATGCCGTACCGCTCCGCGACGTTCTTCATCGTTGTCATCATGAGCTGCTGGTGGTCGTGGGCGAGGTTGGACTTCTCGAAGACCGGTGCGAGCTCGAACTGTCCGGGGGCGACCTCGTTGTGGCGCGTCTTCGCGGGGATGCCCTGTTTGAACAGCTCCCGGTCGAGCTCGATCATGAAGGCCAGCACGCGGTCGGGGATGGCCCCGAAGTAGTGATCGTCGAACTCTTGACCCTTGGATGGCTTGTCGCCGAACAGGGTTCGGCTCGCCGTCATGAGGTCGGGCCGGGCGAAGTAGAAGTGTCGGTCGATGAGGAAGTACTCCTGCTCGGCGCCCGCGTAGGACACGACGGTGTCGACGTCGGTGTGGCCGAACAACCTCAGCACTCGCATGGCCTGCTTGCTCATCGCCTGCTGGCTGCGCAGCAGCGGCGTCTTCTTGTCCAGTGCCTCGCCGGTCCACGAGATGAAGATCGTGGGGATGCAGAGTGTGTTGCCGTTGGGGTTCTCCATGATGTAGGCCGGGCTGGTCACATCCCAGCCGGTGTACCCGCGGGCCTCGAAGGTGCCGCGCAGACCCCCGTTGGGGAAGCTCGAGGCATCCGGTTCGCCCTGCAGCAGCGTCTTGCCCTGGAACTCTGCCAGCGACGCTCCCGACGAATCCGGTTCGAGGAACGAGTCGTGCTTCTCCGCGGTGAAGCCCGTGAGCGGATAGAAGACATGGGCGTAGTGCGACGCGCCCTTCTCGATCGCCCAGTCCTTCATGGCCGACGCGACGTAGTCGGCCAGGGTGGGATCGAGCGGCGCACCCTTGTCGATGGTCGCCGAGACGGCTTTGAAGACGTGCTTGGGCAGGCGGGCCTTCATCACAGACAGTGTGAAGACGTTGCGCCCGAAGGTGTCTGCCAAGGGTTCCGGGAAGCCATCGGTCTCCACCGAGTAGTTCGTCACTGCCTCGATGGCTTGACGGCGGGACATGCTGCCACTCATTGTCACTCCTGGGATCGTCACCTCGTCCTCGGCGACGGGAGTGCATCGAGGGCGTTTCGTGGTGTGCAAGCGATACGACGCTATGAGCAGGACGTACCCGGGTCGTTTCCCTTGTGTGACGTGCGTGAAAACAGGTTCGGGGCAGATGTGGCATCCGAGTCCTGGGGGGCGACGAGCGAAGGCCTACCCGGCGGCGGCCCGGGAGATGATGCGGCCCGAGCCGGTGACGGTCAGCGCCGCGACGACGATGCCCACGACCACACCGATCAGGGTGTCGATCACCCGGTCCACTGCGGCCGCCGGGGCCAGCCCCGCGCTCAACGCCGTCAGGAGCAGCGCCATCGGGGTCACCGCGACTGAGGCGATCGCGTAGTTCACCGGTGCCGAGACCTCCGCGACGATCTGGCAGACGACGATGGCCACCACGGCACCCCAGTAGCCGAGACCGAGGCCGAGCAGAGTGGCTGCGATGACCGCACCGACGACGTTGCCGAGCAGCCGTTGCCATCCGCGTTGGACGGTGACGTGATAGGCGACGCCCTGCATGGCCGACATCGAGCCCATGGCCGCCCACATCGGATGGGAGAGCCCCGCAGCCGAGGCGGCCACCGCGCTGACGACGATGGCGACGGCGATGCGGCAACTGTTGACCAGCAGTTCGTCGCGGGGGCGCCGACGAAGTGTCGTCCGGATCGACTCGTGACGGACCGTCGGGTGCTCGGTGTCGAGAGCAGTGGTGGCGGCCGGTCGGATCATCTGCCACGAGTTGCGCAGGAGCCACGGCGCGAGTGAGGCCACAGCGCCGCAGATTGCCCCAAGGGTGGTCGCGACCAGTGCGCGTGCGACGTCGTTCGCGTCCTGTGCGAATCCCATCGCGCCGGTGGCGGCGAACACGAAGATGACCGCTCCGGGCCCCGCGATGTGCAGCATGCCGACCAGCAGGGCGGCCAGACCCCCGAGGACGGCGACGGCCGCGATCTCGGCGACGAGTGGCGCACCGGACAGTCCGAGGGCGACACCGAGGCCGACCGACGCGACGATGCCGATGCCCAGCACGACGAGACGTCCCACTCGTACGCGATACGGGTCAGGTCGGCAGAATGCCGAGGTCAGAGCGCCGAGGGCGGCAAATCCCGCCACGTCGCGCTGGCCGGCGAGACCTCCGACGATCAGCACCGAGCCGACGGCGAACCCGACCCGGATCGGGACCGCGACACTCGCCCGGCTCAGGTCGAGGCGCAGCGATGACCGCCACATCTGGGGGTGAACGGCGTAGAGGAGAGCGCCGCGGCGGTCACGGACCTGGTCGATGCGGGTGGCGGTGCTCATGGCCTGATACTTTATCACTGTTTTAGTAGTGAAATAAAAATCCTTCACCGACGAAGTAACTGGTCCTACGATGAGGGGATGAACAGTCCGGGTGGGGGGCATGCACCGGATGCGCCCGATCTCGTCGACCGCATCCAGCGGGAGTGGGCACAGGCGTACCCGGCTCTCGACGTTCGTCCGGTCGGGGTGCTGGGCCGGATTCATCACATCGCCGCGGTCAGCAGCCACCGCCTCGATCGCCATCTCGAACCCCATGGGGTCACGCGGTCGGAATATGACGTGCTCGGAGCGCTCGCGCGTTCGGATCGGCCGCTGCGCGCCAGTGAGGTGGTGTCGACGACCATGCTGAGCGGTGCGTCGATCACCAAGATCACCGAGAGTCTCTCTCGCCGCGGACTGCTCGAACGCCGGAAATCGGAGCGCGACGGACGGGTCGTCTTGCTCGAGCTCACCGCACAGGGCCGTGCCCTCGTGGATGACGAGCTGCCGCGGCGGCTCGCCGACGACGAGCGGGCGCTCGCCGGCCTGACGCCTGCCGAACGGGAGTCCCTCGCGGCGCTGCTGCGCAAGATCTCGGCCGCGGTCGGCAGCTGACGTCGAGAGCGGGATCGCGTCCGCCGTGGTCGCGACGACGGGCATAGTGGGACCCATGGAGTTGCACGACGTCATGCGGACCACGTTCGCCGCACGCGAGTTCACCGACGATCCATTGCCCGACGATGTGTTGTGGCGCATCCTCGACGACGCGCGGTTCGCTCCCAGTGGCGGGAACCGGCAGGGCGCACACATCGTGGTGGTACGAGACGCCGAGACGAAGCGTCGGCTCAGCCGACTCGGGGAGGCGACCGTCCGCCGCTACATCGCCCAGATCGCCGCCGGCGAGAAGCCGTGGAACCCGTTGTATCCCACCAGCGTTCCGCAGAACGTGATCGACGGTACCGAGGTGCCGGACAGTTTTGTGGTGCCGATCCGGACGGCGCCGGTGGTCTTGGTGGTGACCGTCGACCTCGCTGTGGTGGCCGCGACCGACCAGGATCTCGATCGGGTCGGTCTGGTCAGCGGGGCATCGGTCTACCCGCTGGTGTGGAACATCCTGCTCGGCGCCCGGCAAGAGGGATTCGGCGGCACCATCACATCGATGGCCGTCCCGCAGGAGGCGGAGGCCCGGGAACTGTTGGGGCTGCCCGAGACCCACGCTCTCGCCGCCGTCGTCCCGATCGGCAGGCCGGTGCGTCAGTTGACCAAACTGCGGCGTCAGCCACTCGCCGAGTTCGTGACGCGGGAGCGTTTCGACGGGCCACCCCTGACACCGTGATCGGCGCACCGGCCGGTGCGCGGCCGTACCCGACCTGACATGTGGTCGGTCTGCTCGTCACGTCGGCATCAGCGGGGTCCGACATGCCCTGCCCCGCTCGAAGCCGTCGGTCCGGGCACGTCTGTCGGTCGCGGCGGGCGGATGGACGCGACCGCGGCCGCGATGCCGGCGAGCGCGAGTGCCGCGAAACCGAACGTCAGGAATCGTGCCGACGTGACGGTCTGATCGCCTGTGGCGCCGACCGTTGCGCCGACGCTGACCAGCAGGCCCGCTGTCGCGGAGCCGAAGGTGTTGGCCACCATCTGCACGGTGTTGACACCCGCTGATGCCCGGGCCGCCTCGGCGTCGTCGGGGGTGATCGTCATGGCGGCAGTGGCGATGTGTGGAAACGCCATCCCGATCCCGGTGCCCGCGACGAACAGTGCCACGAACCAGCCGACGATTGCCGCGGTGCCCGAAGCGGACTGCAGCACACCGTATGTCGCCAGCCCGACGGCCAGGAACGCCGGCCCGGCGACCCGGACCACCCGGGCGCGCCGCCCGTCTGCCCACGTGGTGCTTGCGATCTGGGCCGACGACCAGCCCCAGGACAGCGCAGCGCCCAGCATGCCTGCGAGGAGGGGTCCCATCCCGGCGATCTCCTGCCCGAACAGGGGGATGAACGCTTCCGAGGTCGAGCCGACGGACAACACTGCAATCGACACGTAGATCCACTTCAGCGGGTTGTGAGTGGTGTAGGTGAGGCGGGGGAGGAGGCCTGCGCGTCGTCGCCGGTCGACCACCACGAACCCGAGCGTGGCGGTCACGGCCACGCCGACGAGAACGATCACGGCCGACCTGCCGTCGACCACACTCGCCACCGAGACGGCGACCGTCGCGAGGACGACCAGCGCGAGGGATGAGATCGGCAGTGGTGTGGATGCAGTGTCGTCGCGGCGGCGGGCGGGCAAGGCGCGGAGTGCGAGCGCAGTGATGATCGCGGTCGCGACGACCAGAAGCCAGAACGACCCCCGCCAGAACCCGATCTGGGCGAAGAGGCCGCCGAGGACCGGTCCGATCAGGTTGCCGACGCCCCACATCGCTGACGTCAGGCCGACCGCGCGCACCCAGAGCCGCTCGGGAAGGGCCAGGCGGATGACGGCAAACGACAACCCGGTCAGCAGGCCACCGCCGATGCCCTGGATTGCTCTGCCGCCCAGCATGATCGGCATGGTGGGGGTGAGCGCACACACGAGTGACCCGACACCGAACAGGCCGAAGGCGATCAGGTAGGCACGGCGGGCTCCCCAGCGGGTGAGGGTGCGGGTGACCAGCATCGAGGAGAACACCGACGTGATCAGGAAGACCGTCATCACCCACGCGTACAGGCGCTCACCGCCGATGTCGGCCACGGCACTCGGCAGGGATGCCGCCGTGAGGTACGTGTTGATGGCGAACACCGCGATGCCGCCGGCGAAGACGGCGATCGCAGCACGGTACTCACGAGCGAAGAGCTCGCGCCAGCTGCCTACCTGCGTCGGCGTCGGGTCGCCAGCACCGCGACGTTGAGAAGGCCGCTCCGACATGGTCCGAGGATTGCCGGAACGGCGGACGTCGGTCAAGTCGGCGTCCGCAGGCGCCGATCAGATCAGGGTCGACCAGTAATCCCAGAACTCCACACCGATCGCCACGATCACGATGGCGTACCAGACGATGAGCAGCGGCCAGAGCCACGACCGGATGAACCTGGCCCACGGTGCATCGCCGAGGGACCGCCCGATGGCGAGGATCAGGATGATCGGCGTGATCACCCACACGACCATGCAGTAGGGGCACAGGGCGTGAATCCGGTAGAGGCTCTGGAAGATCAGGTAGTGGATGAACACGACGCCTGCCGCCGAGCCCAGCGCGAGCCCCGCCCAGAACCATCGCGGCAGGTCGATGCGGGCGACGGACTGCACCCCGATGACCACGACCACCGCGAATGCAGCGATGCCGATGTACGGATTGGGGAAGCCGAAGAAAGCCGCCTGATCGGTCACCATCACAGAACCGCAGGACAGCACCGGGTTCAGGCTGCAACTGGGGCGGTAGGACGGGTCCAGAAAGAGCTTGTACCGCTCGACCGACAACGTGAACGCAGCGAGCAGACCCAGAGCGCCGGCGACCAGCAGCACGATCGCCGCGATCGGGGAGAGACCCGTGCGGGTGCCCCGGACTGCCGGTTCGGCGGTTTCCTCGGTCTCGGCCGGTTGCGCCCCGTCGGTCATCGGGTCACCCCGCCAGTGCCTGCTCGACGCGTGCCTTCAGGTCCTCCGGGGTGGTGAGCTGGAGGTCCTGGCCGTTCAACCGCACCGTCGGGGTCGAGTTCACGCCGGTCTGGGTGACGTCCTGGGTCTGCTGGGTGACCCAGTCCTTGAACTGGCCGTCGCTGATGCAGGAGTTGACGTTGGACGCGCCGGCCTCCTTGGCGATGCTGTTGAGCTCGCTGTCGGGCAGTCCTGCGCCGCCCTCCTCGGGCTGACGCTGATAGAGCAGGTCATGGAACTTCTGCCACACCCCGAAGTCGCCGCCGCCCGCGGTGGACTCCGCGACACAGGCCGAGGCGTTCGCCGATCGCGTCGAATACTGGGTGCTCGAGGAGCGGTCGAGGATCGCGATCGGGTGGTAGTCCACGGCAACCTGCGGGTTCTCGCGGAGTTCGGCGACCGTTGCGCCGAACGATTCCTCGAATTGTCGACAGGCCGGACATTGGAAGTCCTCGATGACGGTGAGGACGGCCTTGGGCTGGGTGCCGGCAGGCGCCTTGGTGACCCGGAATGCGCCCGTGTCGGTGGCGACACTCACCTGTGAGCCGCTACCGGTGTCCGACTCGTTGGACAACACCGCCCACAAACCCACGGCCACGGCCACGGCGATCAGCACGACGACGGCGCCGACCCGGATGAGGATCGAGCGTCGTCGCTCCGCCTGACGCGGGTCGACGATCGGTTTGCGGGACGATTGACTCACAATTCCTCCGGGGGTCGGTACGCAACGCCGTTTTCGAAATCAGCCGCTATGACGCACATCGGAATCGTCGACGGCCATGAGGCGCGCCTCCCGTGATCCACTCGCACCCCGCGGCCAGGCGCGCGGGTGGCGAGATGTCGGAATCCGGGGTCGCTGCCACGCCGCCACTCTAACGGAGGTGGTCTGTGAAGACGGTAAGGAGTTGCCGGGCGGGCCGGGCGGCCCGTCGTCGGACCGAGACCCGGACAAACCGTGCCGATCCGCCGGGGACGTCGTGTCGTAGACTCCAAGGGTCCGATCGGCCCCGAGCGGCCGGCCAGACCGCGACCGGCACGAACGTCGAGGACGAACCCCCTAGCGGACGGCCGCCTCGACGCCGTCGGTCCCGCCTCAGTAGCTCAGGGGATAGAGCATTCCTCTCCTAAAGGAAGGGTCGCAGGTTCGAATCCTGCCTGGGGCACCGTCACATCCCTGCCGGCCTCCGGCCGGTGTGCGCCCACTGCAACGTTTGACGGGATTCACGCGGGCGCACTGTGACATCCCTGCCGGCCTCCGGCCGGTGTGCGCCTCCTGTGGTGTGGAGAGGGCTGCACGACCGCACCCGCATCCACACGAGACGCCGGCCGAAATCCCTGATCGCACATCGCCGAGTCACCGAGACCGACCGGCGAGCGGGATTCCTCGAGGCCGCCGCCGCACATTCTTGATCCCCCGGCGAAATCGATTGTTTTGCGGCGTCCAACGGGCGGCGGTGCCCTCTACCTGCGCAGTCTCTTTTCTGAGGTTCCATGATCGCAATCCGGGAACTTTCGGCAATCACTTTCTCGGATTGCCATGTGCTATGCGCGACATTGAGGCAAATTGTTGTTTTGGGCGAATTTTTCGCCGTTTCGATGACAACCAGGTCGATGACAAACGAGTTCGAGCGAGGCGAGGTCGAGGAAGGCAATGGCCACATCACACACACGTGCGAGGGTCGGTGCTCTCGCACTGGGTTTCATCGCTGCGTCCGCGACAGCACTGCTGCTGGCGCCGCATGCGGGTGCCGATCCCCAGAGTGACGCGCAGGCCGCAATCGCCGAACTCGAACAGCAGATCAGTGCGGGCGACGCGGATCGCGGCCAGGCGGACACCGGACTGGGCGCCGAGGACGGTGACCTGACGGCGGTCGGAGACGGCTTCGAACAGAAGTTCGCCAACGGCACGGTGTTCTGGTCGCCCGAACACGGTGCCCGAGTCCTCTACGGCGGCATCCTGGCCAAGTACACCGACGAGGGCGGCCCCACCGGCAGCCTGGGCTTCCCCAGTTCGAGCGAGGGCCCGGCGGATTACCGCCCGACGGGTCGCGGTGCGTCGTTCGCGGCCGCCGATCAACCGAAGATCTACTGGACACCGAGCGGTGGCGCCTGGGTGGTACGGGGACCGTTCACGGTGGCCACCGACAAGCTCGGCGCCACGTTGGGAGCGCCGACCGCCGACATGACGACGTCCGGTGACATCGTCTCCCAGGAGTTCGCCAACGGGACCCTGACGTACAGCAGGTCGACCGGGGCGTGGACGAGTGCACCCGACCCGAACTGGGCGCAACAGCTGTCCGGGTCGAGCATCCCCGGTATGGCCGATTCCCGTGGTGACGCGGCGGCCGACGACACGAACACGTCGGACTCCGACACCGACGGAACGTCGTGGTGGTGGCTGCTGATCCCGTTCCTGCTGATCCTGGTCGGGCTCTTCTTGATCTGGCTGTTCCGCAAGGCACGGGGACCGAAGACACCCGACGTTCGCGCGGATGAAGGGAGGGCGGCGACCGCTCCGCAGGCGACCGTCGACGAGTCGGATGCCGCCGAGGGGGCCGCCGGAGCTCCGACGACACATCGCGGTGCGGCGGCCGGTGTCGCCGCTGCGGCGGGTGGGGCCGTGGCAGCAGGTGCGGCAACCGGGGCGCGAGAAGCGGAGACGTCAGACGTCGGCGAGACCGATGTGCCGACTCCGGATTCGGGAGAGAGCACTGTCGTCGACGACGCAGCTGACGACGCCGATGTCGCCGAGTCGCCAGAGGCCGGTGAAGGCGACCGGGGGACCGCGGCCGCGGTGTCCGGCGATTCAGTGTCCGGCGATTCGGTGATCGATGGGTCGGTGCACGGGCACGGTGACGGCGTCGGCTACTACGTCGCCAACGGCCGGCGCGAACCTGTACCGGTGGGTGCACATCTCCCACTCGACGATCCGAAGCAGGCCCCCGACGGGTACCCGATCAAGGTGAGCGCGACCGACGGCGTCTATTACACGCCGACTCAGCCGTCCTATGCCGAGATCGAGCCCGAGGTCTGGTTCGCGTCGGAGTCCGCTGCCGAGTCCGCGAGCTTCTCGAAGTCGCTGCCGGACTGAGCACTGCGCCGTCAGGTCGGCACGCTACGGTGTGTCCGTGGCTGCTGCATCAGGTTCCAAGGTCGTTCTCGTCACCGGCGCCTCGAGTGGGATCGGGGCCGAGGTGGCCCGCATCTTCGTCGAGCGCGGACACACGGTGTACGGCACCAGCCGCCGACCGGAGGCCGTGGCAGACCCGGTTGCCGGAGTTCGGTACGTACGCCTCGACAACGCCGACTATCAGAGCGCGATCGACTGTGCCCACGAGATCGGCGCGATCGACGTGCTGATCAACAACGCGGGCGAGAGTCAGGCGGGTGCGCTCGAGGACACGTCCATGGCAGCGATCGAGGATCTGTTCGCCGCCAACGTGTTCGGGCCGGTGGCACTCACCAAGGCGGTGCTGCCGGGGATGCGGGAACGCGGCACCGGGACGGTGGTGATGGTCGGTTCCATGCTCTCCAGCTTCCCGGTTGCCTTCCGATCGAATTACGCCGCAACGAAATCCGCGCTCAAGGCCTTCGCATTGGCCACCCGACGGGAGGTCGCGCCCTACGGCATCCGGATGATCTCGGTGGAGCCCGGGACCATCGCCACCGGAATCGGGGATCGGCGCAGCATCCACATCGGCGACGACTCGCCCTACCGGGGTGAATACGAGACCCTCGCGGCCGCCACCCGCACGAACGAGGACGCCGGAATCAGTGCCACGGCGATGGCCACGGTCATCGTCGGGGCCGCCCTGGCTGAGCATCCCAAGCCGTTCTACGCCAAGGGAAACCACGCCGGGATCGTCTTCGCGCTCCGGCGGTTGTTGCCCCGCCAGGCGGTCCTGGACCTGTCTGCGCGCATACACGGCCTGCGCAAGGTCCGGATCTGACCGCCCCGTGCAGATCACATTGCGGGTCATCGGGATCGGTCCGGGCAATCCGCGCCAGATCACCCTCGAGGCGATCGATGCGCTCGGCGACGTCGACGCATTTCTCGTGCTGGACAAGGGGGGCGACAAGAAATCGCTGAGTGCGGTGCGCCGCGACATCCTCACGCGGTACGGCCGCCCCGGTCATCGGGTCATCGAGGTCGTCGACCCGCCCCGCAACCGCGATCCGGCGGACTACGACGCCGAGGTGCGTCGGTGGCATGCCGCCCGCGCCTCGATCTTCACCGACGTGCTCACCACCGAGGTGCCCGATGGTGGCGTGGCGGCCCTTCTGGTGTGGGGCGACCCCGCGCTGTATGACAGCACCCTTCGTATCGTCGACGACCTCGCCGAACATTCCGGATTGTCGATCGACGTCGAGGTCGTCCCCGGCGTGACCAGCGCCAGTGCTCTCACCGCAGCGCATCGCATCGCGGCGAACCGGATCGGTGAACCCGTCCACATCACGACGGGGCGCCGCCTCGGTGACACCCCGCATGGCGCCGACACCAACCAGATCGTGATGCTCGACGGCACCCTGGCGTTCCGGCAGATCGCGGACCCCGACGACCACATCTGGTGGGGTGCCTACGTGGGTACCGACGACCAGATCCTGATCAGCGGCCGGGTGGCCGACGTCGCCGAGCAGATCGTCGCCGCCCGGGCCGAGGCGCGTGAACGCATCGGCTGGATCATGGACATCTACCTGCTCCGCAAAGGCTGACTGACATCTGCCCGGCCGGTCACCAGATCTCGTCCAGCGCGGCGAGCAGATCGTCGCGGATCTCCTTGCGGCAGATGACGAAGTCGGGCATGTACGGGCGGGGCTGGTTGTAGACGATGGTCGACCCGTCGAGCCTGCTGCAGTGGAGATCGGCTGCCAGGGCGACACCGACCGGAGCGCAGTTGTCCCACTCGTACTGACCGCCGGCATGCACATAGGCGTCGACGTCGCCGCGCACCACCGCCATCGCCTTCGCGCCTGCCGATCCGATCCCGATCATGTTCAGCGACAGTCGCCGGGACACCCACGCGCTCTCGTAGGAGCCGCCGTACCGCGATGCCGCCATCCGCCCGGTGAGAGTGCCGCTCGGCGGTTTCACCGCATCGGATCGGAAGACCTCGCCGACGGCGGGTAGTGACACGGCCGCGGTCGTCACCGCGCCGGACTCGGTGAGCGCGACATGCACGGCCCAGTCGGCGGTGCCGGACGAGAACTCGCTGGTGCCGTCGAGCGGATCGATGATCCACACGCGATCGGCTGTGGCCCGGTCGCCGACGTCGGCACCCTCCTCGGACAGGATCGCATCATGTGGTCGGTGCCTGCCGAGGACGTTCGCGATCCATGCCTGCGCCATGGCGTCGCCGACGTCACCGAGATGGCGACCGCCGAGTAGTCCGCCGTGGCGGACACCCATGAGGATCTCGCCTGCACCTTCGGCGACGCGCGCCGCCAGTTCGGCATCGGAAAGGCGGGAGATCATCCCCCTACTAGAGCACACTGGACCCATGCCTGAGCTCCCTGAGGTGGCGGCGGTGGCTGCCTACGTGGACGGCCGAGCGGCCGGTTTCCCGATCCGCCGGGTCGACGTTGCGTCGCTGGCTGTTCTCAAGACCGCGGATCCGCCCTACACGGCGCTGGCCGGGCGCGTGGTCGAGTCGGTGGGTCGGATCGGAAAGTACCTGGTCATCCGAACCGTCCCGGGTCCGGACAGCACGAATGTCGCCGCGGAGCCGGAACCGGTGATCAATCTGGTGATCCACCTGTCGCGTGCCGGGTGGCTGCGCTGGAGCGAGCAACTCTCGCAGACCCCGCCACGCCCGGGCGGCAAGGGGCCGATCGCCGTGCGCGTGCACTGCGGCCTGCCGGGCGAGGGGTTCGACGTCACCGAAGCAGGCACGCAGAAGCGGTTGGCCGTATGGGTGGTGCGCGACGTCGGTGAGGTCGACCGGATCGCATCGCTCGGGCCGGACGTCCTCGCGATGTCCCGTGACGAGTTCGGCACCATCCTGGCGGGGACGTCTGGCCGGATCAAGAACGTCCTCACCGATCAGCGCACGATGGCCGGGATCGGCAACGCCTACTCCGACGAGATCCTGCACGACGCCCGGCTGTCGCCGTTCGCGTCGGCCAAGTCGCTGACCGACGCCCAGGTGGACTCTCTGTACACGACGATGCGGTCCGTACTCGCCGACGCCATCGGTCGCCTCGAGGGGCAAGAGGTCGCCCGGTTGAAGTCGGAGAAGCGAACCGGGCTGAAGGTGCATGCGCGGACGGGCCTGCCGTGCCCGGTGTGCGGCGACACGATCCGCGAGGTGTCGTTCTCGGACCGCTCGTTTCAGTACTGCCCGACGTGCCAGACCGGAGGCAAGGTGCTCGCCGACCGCCGGATGTCACGGTTGTTGAAATGACGGCGGCCCGATCATCGCCGCCGAGCAGGCCGCATCGGTGCGAACAGGGGTAGGGTCAGATCTGGGTCGGGACGGGACAGATCACGGATGCTCGTCGTGGCCTTTGTCGGCTTCGTGCCGGGGCTCGAGATGGGAGCCGTCGGTGAGTGAGGTTGATCGGTGCGAGTGTTGGTTGTCGACGACGATGTGCGCGCGGCGGAAACGGTGCGTCGGGTTCTGGCGAGCGAAGGTTGGAGCGTCGTGGTCGCCACCGACGGTGCGGAGGGTCTGTGGCGGGCCGCCGAGGAGCAGTTCGACGTCGTCGTGCTCGACATCATGTTGCCGAAGCTCAACGGATTTCGTGTCGTGCAGGAGATGCGCGAGCGGAAGATCTGGACGCCGGTGCTGATGCTCAGCGCCAAGGACGGGGAGTACGACCAGGCCGAAGCCTTGGATTACGGGGCCGACGACTACCTCGTCAAACCGTTCTCGGTGGTGGTCCTCAAAGCCCACCTCCGGGCCGTGATGCGCAGGGGCGGCCGGGAGCGGCCGGCGATCCTCACGGCCGGCAGTCTCACCATGGATCCGGCGGAACGCAAAGTGGCGCGAGGCGACACCACGGTCACGCTGACACCGCGCGAATACGCCCTGCTGGAATTCCTGATCCGGAACAAGGAGACGGTGGTCTCCAAAAGGCTCATCCTGGAATCGATCTGGGATGAGAACTACGAGGGCGACGAGAACATCGTCGAGGTCTACATCCGGTATCTGCGCAAGCGGATCGATGATCCGTTCGGGGTGCGATCGATAGAGACGGTTCGCGGTGCCGGCTACCGGCTCTGCGAGGTCTGAGGGTCGGGGGAGATCTCCTCGTCGGTCGGTTCCCCGGTGGTGAGCACAGGCGGCGTCGAATCGTGGCCGACCGGCACGGACACCGACAAGGGCAGCGTGATCGTCACAGCTGCTCCGCCCGTGTCGCTTTCGCCGACGCTCGCGGAGCCTCCGTGTGCGCGGGCGATCTCGCGGACGATGGCCAGACCCAGCCCGGCGCCGAACTGATTGCGGCGATCGACGTCGAGGCGTGCGAATCGCTGGAAGACGACGTCGCGATCGCGGACCGGTATGCCGGAACCGTCATCGGCGACCGTCACCACAGCGTCGTCGCCGTCGATCCGCATCGACACCGACACCGTGGACCGAGCGTGCCGGACCGCGTTGTCGATGACGTTCCGCAGTGCCCGCGTGATCTTGTCGCTGTCGCCGATCATCCTGATCGGCTTGACGTGCAGCCGGATTCGAGCTGAACCGAGCGACCGGACACGTCCGACCTCTGCGGCCACCACGTCGTCGAGGTCGATCTCGTCGAGGTTCAGGGTGAGCCCGTTCTCGTCGGCGCGGGCCAGCATGAGCAGATCGTCGACCATCACCTGCATCCGTTTCGCCTCCGGCAGCAGGATGGTGCGGACGGTCGGCAGGTCGACGGCGGAATCGGTGTCGTCGGCGAGGTCGAGAATCCCGACGATGGTCGTCAGCGGACTGCGTAACTCGTGGGAGGCGTCGGCCACGAAGCGGAGTTGAGCATCCCGCGCGTTCTCCAGCCGCGACAGCATGTCGTTCATCGTCGTCGCGAGGGTGCTGATCTCGTCATCGGCGGATGGTACCGGCACGCGTTGTCCGAGAGCAGTTGCGGTGATCTCGTTGACCCGCTTGGTTATCCGGGACACGGGTCGTAGTGAACGCCCGACCAGGAGGTACACCGCACCTGCGGCGACGACGACGAGAAGCGGGATCTCGGCCGCCAGGATGATGCCGGTCACCCACTCGCTGTGGCGCACACCCGTTGCGCGGTCGAGCGCCAGCACGGTGTAGTACGCGTTGTCGTGTTCGGCGCCGACTGCGGTGGCGCAGAATTCCCCGGCGAATCCGGAGATTCCGATGTTGTCGAAGTATCGGTAGGTGTGCGGCGCCTGGTCGACATCGATGATCGGACCGCTCGGCGCGCCGGGCGATGAGCGGACCACGCGCCCACTCGCGTCGATCACCTGAATGACGTCGACGCCGGCGCCCGGCGCGAGGTCGTCGGCGTCGACGCCCGGGATGCCGTTGCGCTCGATCGCCGCCGCGATCTGGTACGCCTGCCGACCGGTGGATCGGTACATGGCTTCGTTGTTGGCCCGGTGCAGCATGAACAACATGGCCATGCCGCCGACCGACAGGGCCAGGGTGACCACCACGGCGGCGATGATCGTCGACTGCACACGCACGCCACCGCGCCGTCGAATGACGTGCGGCAAGCCTTTTCGCGTGTTCGCCACGATCTGGTGCCCTTCGGTGTGCATCGGTGCCCTACGAGCGTATTCCCGCGCGGACCTCACGGCCAGCGTGCACTTTCAGCAAACCTTCAGGGCGGCCGACGCATGGTTGTCACATGGCGCGAGACCGGTCGACGGCGAGGCATCTCATGCAGGTGCTTCATGATCACGGCGTGCGTGTCGCGTACGGAGTCCACGGCGCCAACATCGAGGACATGTACGCGGCGGCGCAGGACGTCGGGATCTGCCCTGTGGTGGCCAAGCACGAATTCGCCGCAGGCGCGATGGCGGACGGGACGACGCGGATCACCGGCCGGCCCGGTGTGGTGATGACGACCTCGGGCGGCGGAGCGATGAACGTCGTGCCGGCATTGGCCGAGGCGTACGACAGCCGAGTGCCCGTGTTGGCCCTGATCGGCAGCGCGCCAACAGGTCTGGTCGGTCAAGGTGCATTCCAGGACATGTTGAACCCGCCGGACACCATCGATCTGGTCGCGTTGATGGCCGCGGTGAGCGGGTCGTGTGCCGAGGTCTCGTCACCGGAGACGATGGCTGCCGCGCTCGCGACCGCGTCTCACACCCTCGAGCGCGGACTGCCTGCTGTACTGATCATCCCGAAGGACGTACAGGCTGCGCCGATGCCTGGATCGGCGCCGACCCATCCGGACGTGCATCCGGAACCGGGCGTGTCCATCGACGACGGTCCTCTCGAGGCCCTGGCCGAGCGCATGGCAGCAACCGCGACGGCACCCGGACGCGTCTGTCTGTGGGCCGGTGAACAGGCGTCCTGGGAGCGCCTCGGCACACAGATAGGTGAACTGGCCGAGTGCATCGGAGCCGTCACGGTCGCATCACCGGGTGGGCGCGACGTGTTCGCCGCCGGCGGTGGTTTCGCGGGGGTGACCGGCGTGATGGGGCACCCGAGCGCGCACGTCGCCGTCCGTACAGCCGAGATGGTGGTCGCGATCGGGTGCCGGATGTCGGTCACCGATCGTGCCGGACTCGATGATGTACTCCGTTCGACCGACCTGACCTCCATCGGACGTCACGATGCGCGATTCGGGGACTGTACCCAGATCGCGACAGACGATCTCGAACACTCGATACGGATGCTGGGAAAGCTGGTCGGCGCGAAGATGTCGCGATCACCGGCGCCTCCGGACATCACCATCGACCATCTACCGGTGCCGCGCGTCCCATCGACCCGGCCGGGTGTGCGGGCGGTCATCGAGGCGATCGGTGAGCAGCTGCCGCCGGTATGCGCGGTGTTCGCCGACGCGGGCAACGCAGGCGCTGCAGCTCTGCATCACCTGCCGTTCTCGCCTGCGCAGCGGTTCACGGTCGCGCTGGGGATGGGCGGGATGGGGCATGCGATCGCGGCGGGTGTGGGTAATGCGGTGCGGTGCGCAGTGGTCGACGATCGGTCACGGTCGATCGTGATCGCCGGTGACGGTGCGTTTTTCATGCACGGTATGGAGATCCACACGGCCATCGAGCACGACGCCCCGCTCAGCTTGATCATCCTGAACAACGACGCACACGGGATGTGCGTCACCCGCGATCGTCTCTACTTCCCCGACACGACCACCGTCAATCGCTTCCGGCCGACCGCCATCGCAGCGGGTCTCGACACGATGTTCGCCGATCTCGTGGTGCGGCACGTGACGGACATCGACGACGTCGCGGAGTGCTGCGCCGAGCTCTTCGCCGCAGACGGCCCGAACTGCGTGGTGATCGACGTCGATCCCGAAGAGGTACCCCCGTTCGCCCCGTTTCTCTGAAAGGACCGCGCATGACCGTGACAACCCCCCTCGCCGACCTCGGCGACGACGCGACGACACTGCCCGGGATCACGCGCATCGAGAGTCATCCTCGGCAGGTGGCCACACCGGTGCTCGTGGACCGGCTCCGGTCGGTCTATCCCCATCAGCAGATCTACGGCGACTACTGCCCGGTGCAGGGGTACGTGGACGCACCACCGCGCGAGTTGTACAGCTGGCTGTCGGACACGCGGTCGCTGGAGGAGTGGACCTACAGTCTGCGCGGATTCGTCCTCACCGATGAACCGGGACTGTGGCTCGGGCACGACCGCCTCGGCGATCACACCGAGATCTACACCCGCACGATCGCCAATCCCCATGCGATGACGGTCGATTATCACTGTGCGTGGGACCAGGGCAAGCATCTCTGGATGATCTACCTGATGCGGGTGGTGGACGCGCAGGTGGTGCTGGACAAACCGGGTTCGGTGGTCCTGTGGCACAACTGCCATCACCCGTTCTACGACGAGAATCCCTATCCCGAGACGGCGCCACCGGAACGTCCGGTGTGGGTGGGGGACTTCTGGGACATGTTCTCCGCCGGTCACCAGCTCGAACTCGAGAACCTCACGGCCATCGCCGAGTACCGGCACCACAACGGCCTGCCCATCACTCCGGATTGGATGCGATCATGACACATGCTGCACCACAGGCGATGCTGGTCGACCTGGCCACCTATCTGCCGGAGAATCGAGTGCCCGCAGCCTATTTCGCGCAGTTCGCGGAGGATGACGAGCTCGTCGACAGTGTGATGTTCCGGGCGCCCGCATTCCGGCATCATGCGTCGGACGGGGAGACCTCGGCCGACATGATGTTGTCCGCGGCTCGGGTGCTCACCGAACGGCACGGCGACGACTTCTTCGACGACGTGGACGTGGTGCTCACCCACAGCCAGCTGCCCGAGGTACCGGTCCGCGGTTGCGGTGGAGAGGTGGCGCATCGGCTCGGATTGCGGCCGTCGACCGTTCTCGACGTACACAACGGCGGGTGCGCGGCGTTCATCCACATGATCGACCTCGCATCAGCTCTGCTGCGCGCCAACGGCGGTCGACGCGCGCTGCTCGGCCTCGCACAGAACAGCGCGGCGCAGGTGTTCACCCAGGAACAGGTACGCGGTAAGGCGCAGGCAGCCATCCCCGGGGACGGTTCGGCGGTTGCCGTTCTCACCCTCGACGGCGATCGCGGCAGCCCGGTCCTCGGCCTGACCTGCCGGTCGTACGGCCAGTACTCGGGCGACATGACCGGGGTGTCCGAGCCGCAGCGAAAGTACTGGGAGGCTGGTCCGGGACAGATTCACATCGGATTCACCGAGGCGAAGATCGCGAAGGTCCTCGCCCGCGGCAATCGGATGGTGCCCGAGGTCGCGATCGAGGTGGCCGACACCATCGGCATCGCTCCCGCCGATCTCGACTGGTTCGTCACCAATCAGCCGAACCGGATCTTCTTGCGCAATTGGCGTGAGGCCCTGGAGCTCCCGGAGGATCGGCACCCCGACACCTTCGACGAGTGCGGCAATCTGTTCGCGGTCGGGATCCCGGTCACGCTCGACACGGCGGTCACCGACGGTCGGATCCGGGAGGGTGAGGTGGTGATGACGGCGGCGTTCGCGCATGCAGGCGACTTCGCCGCCGCCGCCGCTCTCCGCTGGGGTGGCCGTCCATGAGCCCGCCGCTCGACCCGGCAGGCGAGCCCTGGCCGCTGGCCCGCCTCGACCTCAACGAATCCGCCTATGCGCCACTGCCCGCCGTGGCCGCGGTGCTGCGCGAGGTGATGGCCGAGGCCAACCGGTATCCGGATTTCCTGCCCGACCGGACTCGCGGCCAGATCGCCGACCACCTCGGTGTACCGCACCGGCAGGTGACCGTGGGCGCGGGCGCCACCGGAGTCGCGTTGTCCGCGTTTGCGGTCTGCATGCGCCGGGCCGCGGAAGCCGGTATCTGCGCGCCGTCGCTGGTGACGGCTGTCCCGACCTTCGACGGATACCCGATCCTCGCGGAGATGGTCGGCCTACGTGTCGACGGCGTCGCCCTGGCCGACGACGGCAGCGTCGATCTCGATGCGCTGCGGGCCGCGGTGACCGACGACACGATGGCAGTGGTGGTGTGCTCCCCACACAACCCCACGGGCTCGACCGTCGCGCCCCAGGCGCTCTACGAGTTCATCGATGCGATGCCGCCGCAGGTGCTCACCCTGGTCGATCAGGCCTATGTCGAGTTCTGCGACAACCCGCCCGACCTGCATCTGCTCGTCGACATCCGCGACGACGTGCTGGCGCTGCGGACCTTCTCCAAGGCCTACGGACTCGCCGCGCTGCGGGTCGGATTCGGCATCGGGGACATCGGCGTGGTGTCGGAGGTGCGCAGCCACGAGGTGCCGTTCGCGGTGGGGCCGGCCGCGGTGGCCGCGGTCCCGGTCGCACTCGCGGCGGAAGCCGAACTCGCGCAGCGTGTTCGATCGATGAAGAGGGAGCGCGAGCGATTGGCGGACATGCTGGCGGCCATCGGCTGCCCGACCCTGCCGAGTCAGGCGAATTTCCTGTTCCTGCCGGGCGCCGAGGGTGTTGCCATCGGCCGGCTCCTGCGGAGTTGCGGCGTGGCGACGAAGGAGTGCGGAAACCATGGGATGCGTATCACGGTCGGCGACCGCGCCGGCACCGACTACGTGGTCCAGGCGTTGCGGTTGACGGCGCTGACCGCCTGAGGCGATCACACCGTCGTCATGCGGTCGGGGCGGCGATCGGGACGCCTTCCCAGCGGGTAGGTTGGTGAGCCGTGAGCGCGACGACACGGCAGAAGATCTTGATCACGGGCGCGAGTTCCGGTCTGGGCGAAGGCATGGCACGACAATTCGCGGGCAAAGGCCGCGACCTGGCACTCTGTGCGCGCCGTCTCGACCGGCTCGATGCGCTGGCCGACGAGCTGCGACCGACCGCAGGCCGGGTTGCCACGGCTCGACTCGACGTCACCGACACAGATTCGGTCCCGGGGGTCTTCACCGCGCTCGCCGACGAGATCGGCGGACTCGACAGGGTCATCGTCAACGCGGGGTCGGGCAAGGGCGCGCCGATCGGAACGGGGATGGCGTCGGCGAACATCGAGACCGTGCAGACGAATCTGGTCGGCGCTCTGGCACAGGTCGAGGCCGCGATGGAGATCTTCCGGGCGCAGGATCACGGACATCTGGTGCTGGTCAGCTCGATGAGCGCGGTCCGCGGACTGCCCAGGGCGCAGGCGGCGTACTCGGCATCCAAAGCGGGCCTCGCCACGCTGGGGCAGGGGTTGCAGGCGGAGTTCGCGGGCTCCGCGATCACCATCTCGGTTCTCCTGCCGGGATATATCGAGACCGACATCAACCGCGGAGTCGAGACCGCCATGATGACGGGCACGGAGCAGGGGGTCAGGGCGATGGTGTCTGCCATCGAGAACGAATCCTCGTGGGCGCCGGTGCCGCGTTGGCCGTGGATACCGATCGCCGCGGCGCTGCGTCATCTCCCGTCGGCCATCACCCGCCGTATGGTCTAGACAGCGGGTCTGCGCCGCACGGGTCAGCCCGGTGCCGGTGTCGGTGAGCCTGCCGACGGGGGTGGCGCGCCGGCAGGCGACCAGACGACCGGCGACGACTTGTAGTCCAGCGCGGGATCTCCCGTCGTATCGGCCCAATAGATGACCTGACGGAGTCGCTGACCCGGGTCGGCCACCGCGACCAGACAGGTCGCATACGATTCGCCGCGCCGCATCTGGGGCGGCGGCGTGGTGACCGGGCATTTTGCCAGACCCGGGTCGGGGGACATCGTCAACGCGGGAGTCCTCCCGTCCGCGCTCGCACTCAGCCCCATCACACCCGGCGCCGCTCCCGCCCTGGTCGCGAGCGATGTCACCGTCACATAGACGTAGTAGGGGGCGCCGCCCCTGGTGGTGTTCTCGGGTACGCCCTCGGCCGGGGTGATCCCGGTGACCGTGTACATCGCCAGTGACCCCGTCTCCGCGAACGCATCGGCGGGCAGTACGGCATTCTCCCCGAAGGTGAGTCCGGTGCCCGGTGCGGAACGGGCGCTCTGTCCGGCCGGCACGATGACCGCAGCGCTGGTCGGAACCGAGGTCGGCGGCTCGACGTCGGCCGTCGTCGACGTCGCGCACGCCGCGGTCGTCAGCGCAGCCACCAGGCACACCGCAGGCAACACGCGGCGGGTCGCATACATCACCGTGGGTGAGAGTCTCACGTTGCGTAAGGTAACCGATGTGTCGGCAAAGCAGGGGCAGGTTGTGGCCAATGGCGCGTTTCAGTTGTTCGGTGAACGCCGTCGTGACGAGATCGGTGACCTTCTGACGGACATCTTCGGGCGCGACGATGTGACCGCGCTCGGCGCGGACTGGCGTGGCATCGTCTATTTCACGCTCGACGACGACTCGGAACTGGCATCGGACACCGTGGTCGGCTTCGACGCGTCCAGTGGCAGCAGCGGTCCGCTGACCTCGGTCGACGAGGTTCTCGATGCCGTGCGCACCGGCGACATCGCCGACGCGGTCGACGTCGCCAGTTTCGACGCCTGGCGTACGGCCACCGGGCGGCGGTCGATCGACATGGGCGACTGTGTGCCGCCTTCGGTATTCGAGTTCATGGGTGGCGATCCGGCGGAACGTTCCACGGAGCCACAGGATCTCATCACCTTCGTCGCGGTGGCCGCGGCGCTGGTGGGCCGCATGGAAGCTCTCGGTATGGAGCCCGGTGACGAGATCCCCGACGAAGTGTTCGACGAAACTCGCTGGCAGTAATCGTCACCGCGCGCGGCCGCGATGCTCGCGATACCATCGTACGAGCTCGTCGGTCGACGAATCCTCTTGTGGCGCAGGCGATTGTGCCTCCACAATGATCCCGAGCAGTTCTTTGGCCTGCGTCTTGCCGAGTTCGACGCCCCATTGATCGAACGGGTTGATACCCCAGATCATCCCCTCCACGAACACCTGGTGCTCGTACAGGGCGATCAGCTGCCCGATGACCGACGGGGTCAACCGGGGCGCGAGGATCGACGTGGATGGTCGGTTTCCGGGCATCACCTTGTGTGCCAACACATTCGGCGGGACACCCTCGTCGGCGATCTCGTCGGCGGTCTTGCCGAAGGCCAGCACCTTGGTCTGCGCGAAGTAGTTGCTCATCAGCAGATCGTGCATGGAGCCGGTTCCGTCGGCGGTCGGCAGATCGTCGGTGGGTTCGGCGAAACCGATGAAATCGGCGGGGATCATGCGGGTGCCCTGATGGAGCAGCTGATAGAAGGCGTGCTGCCCGTTGGTGCCCGGTTCACCCCAGAACACCTCGCCGGTGTCGGTGGTGACGTGATGGCCGTGTGCGGTGACGGATTTGCCGTTGGACTCCATGGTCAGCTGCTGCAAATACGCTGCGAAACGGGCCATGTCGTCGGAATAGGGGAGCACCACACGCGACTGGGCATCCCAGAAGTTGTTGTACCAGAGCCCGATCAGGCCCAGGATGACCGGCGCGTTCTGTTCGAGGGGCGCGGTGCGGAAGTGGTGGTCGACGACGTGGAACCCGGAGAGGAAGTCGGCGAATCGCTCTTTGCCGATCGCGGCCATCACCGACAGGCCGATCGCCGAGTCCACGGAGTAGCGGCCGCCCACCCAGTCCCAGAACCCGAACATGTTGACGGTGTCGATGCCGAACTTCGCGACCTCGTCGGCATTGGTGCTCACGGCGACGAAGTGTTTGGCGACCGCGTCGTCGCCTGCGCCGAGTTCCTTCAGGAGCCAGGTGCGCGCCGCCGCCGCGTTGGTCAGAGTCTCGAGTGTCGTGAACGTCTTGGAGGCGATGACGAACAGCGTGGTCTCCGCGTCGAGTTCGGCAAGGGTGCCGACCATGTCGGCCGGGTCGACATTGGACACGAAATGGCAGTGGATGCCTGCGTCGACATAGTGACGCAGCGCCCGATAGACCATCACCGGGCCGAGATCGGAGCCGCCGATACCGATGTTGACGACGTCGGTGATGGGTTTGCCGGTGTGCCCCTTCCACTCTCCGCTGCGCAGCTTGTCGGTGAACGCGCCCATGGCGGTGAGGACTTCGTGGACGTCGGCGACCACGTCTTGTCCGTCGACATGCAGCGAGGCGTCGGCCGGTAGACGCAGTGCCGTGTGCAGGACCGCGCGATCTTCCGAGGTGTTGATGTGTTCGCCTGCGAACATGTCGTCGCGACGATCCTCGAGCCCGACCTCGCGCGCGAGGCTCGCCAACAGTTCCAGGGTCTCGCGCAGCACGCGATGCTTCGAGTAGTCGATGTGCAGATCCCCGACGTCGACGGTCAATTCCCGCCCGCGATCGGGGTCGACCGCGAAGACCTCGCGCAGATGCATCGCGTACACGTGTGGCTGATGCGCGGCGAGTGCCTGCCAGGATTGGGTCGCGGTGATGTCGTCGTGGTCGCTCGTGTCGAAGTCACTGCCGGAGACGTCACTCATGACGTTCACCCTATGTCGTCGGCGCGGCCCGCGGGGCCTGACATCAGCGGTCGGCGTCCGGCGGCGGGACGGTTCCGCAGGCGAACCAGGCGCGAGCGCTCAGCGTGAACGGTCCGTCCGGTAGCTGCGGGCGGCAGAGGTCGCGTACCCGCTCCTGCTGGTCGGTTGGCAACGCTGCCAGGTGTGCACCGGCCGGTCCGACGCCGAAGGTGAACGGCTGCCAGAAGTCATCGAAGTCCGTGTAGTCGGCGTGAGCGATCAGTGCGCCGTCGACGACGTCGTGCAGACCGATCCGGCGTAGACGGGTGGCGATGTCGCCGCGGCCGACACCCACCCGCATACGCTCGCCGACGACGGCTGGGTCGAGCTCCCGGGCGCCTGCCCAGAAGGTCTCGAGCATCGTCATGCCGCCCTCGTCGAGGTCCCACATACACGCGGCGACCACCCCGCCCGGGCGCGTGACGCGTGACATCTCGCGCAGGCCCTGATCGGCGTCGGTCATGAAGCCGACGACCAGGCACGAGAACGCCGCGTCGAAGTCGTCGTCGGGCCATGGCAGTGCCTCGGCGGTGCCCTGACGGACGTCGGCATCGGGATATCGCTCGTGACAGGCGGTGACGAACTGGGCAGCCGGGTCGATCGCCGCGACGTTCTGCTCCCCCAGCAGCCGGGCGAGGACACCCGTCAGACCGCCCGGCCCGCAGCCGACGTCGAGGACCCGCTCAGCCTGGTCAACCCGCGCAGCGTCGACCAGGGCGGGCGCAAGTGTCCGCGTGTAGCGGCCCATGAAGCGGTCGTATCCGTCGGCGGGCGACGTGAACATGACGTCCACTCAACTCCGACGTGAGCGCACGGTCAATGGCGCCGGTCGTCGTGGTCTGAGGGGAATGCGGCAGTTGCGAGAAGAGCGCTGTGCGGCAGCAGTTTCGTGTGAGTCGCCCTCAGCGCCCGAGGGGGCCGCGCCCGAGACGCAGCAGCAGCATCGCCAGCGTGTGGCCTTCCTGCCCGAGTTCGGCGAAGCGGTCGAGGACCTTCACCTCACGACTGTGGACCAGGCGTGGCCCACCCGAGGCCATCCGGGCGGCCCCGATCTTCTTGGACACGGCCGACCGGCGTTTGACCGCGGCCAGGATCATCGCGTCCATGCGATCGATCTCGCCTCGCAGCACATCGATGTCGTCGGGCAACGTCGTGACGTCGGCGGACAGGTCGTAGGCAGCCACGTCGAAGCCGGTCGTGGTGCCCGCATCGTCGCCGACCTCGTCGTCGGGGGTGTTGGCGTCAGTCACCCGATCGATTTTGCCACGGGGTCCGATGGCCGTGAGACTGGAGCCCATGCTGAGCAGGGGGACAGTGTCGTCGGTTGCCATCGCGTTGATTCTCATACAGCTCGTCGTCCGCGGATGGCTGGCCGCAACCGGCAACTTCTACTGGGACGACCTGGTGCTGATCGGTCGCGCATCCACGCTCCCGATCCTCAGCTGGGACTATCTCGGACACAGCCACGACGGGCATTTCATGCCTGCCGCGTTCCTGCTGGCGGGCCTGTCCACGGTGATCGCTCCGGTGAACTGGCTGGTGCCGGCGATCAGCATGATCGTGTTGCAGGCCATCGCCTCGCTCTCGGTGTGGCGGATGATCCGGGTGATCGCCGGACCGCGAGCTGGGGTGGCGGCGCTCGCCGCGCTGACGTTCTACCTGTTCAGCCCGATGACCGTGCCGGCGTTCGCGTGGTGGGCGGCCGCACTCAACACCTTGCCGATGCAGGCCGCGATGGCCTGGATCGTCGCCGACGCGGTACTGCTGACCAGGTCGCGGGGCCGTCGACCTGACGCCCGGATGATCGTGATCCGGTCGTCGGTGGTGTTCGTCATCGCTCTGACGTTCTTCGAGAAGTCGCTTTTCATCCTTCCGGTGGCATTCGTCGCGGCCGTGCTCGCCGCCCGTTTCACCGGGCGTCCGGACGACGACGCCCCGCCGGAGATCGACAGCGAGGGCGATGCCGGTGCCGCTCGACCGGATAGTGCCCTGATCAGGGCATTCACCGGTGCGCGCGCACTGTGGGCGTCGCTGGGGGTCGTCTTCGTGGCGTGGGCGGTGGTGTTCTTCTCCGTCTCCGACGCCACCGCGGGGCAGCACTCGGCGACGCAGACAATGCGGCTGGTGTGGCGGTCGATCAATGACGCGGTCATCCCGTCACTGGTCGGCGGACCGTGGGAATGGGAGCGCTGGGTGCCGAGCCCGCCGATGGGATTCCCGCCGGTCTGGATGATCGTCCTGGGCTGGGTGGTCCTCGCGGCGCTGGTGTGGTGGGCCATCACACGACGTCGGGGCGCGGGTGCGGTCCTGCTCTGCACGGCCGTCTACGTCGTCGGCGCCCAGATCCCGGTGTTGTGGAACCGATCGAGCGCCAACACCGCACTCGAACTCGCCCAGACCATGCGGTATCTCCCCGACGCCGCGCTCGTGATCACCATCGCGATCGCTCTGATCGTCGCGTCGCCGGCAACCGCACCCGGCGAGGCCGCGCGCCACGGCGGCGCCACGGAGGCACGGCGACTGGCCCCGGTCATCGTGCCGCTGGCCGGTGCGCTCGCCGTGGTGTCGGCGGTGATCTCGTTGGTGTCCTTCTCGACGTCGTGGCGCGACGATCCGACCGGGGACTATCTCGCGAACGCGAAGCGCTCGCTCGCCGCGAACCGGGATCATCCGATGTTCGATCAGTCGCTTCCGCTGGAAGTGCTCCTGCCCGTTGCGTATCCGAACAATCAGATCAGTCACACCTTCGGGCGTGTGCGGGATCGTCCGGATTTCGCTGCGACCACCGACCGGCTGAACGTTCTCGACAACGCAGGCAACATGGTGCCCGGCGCCGTCACGCCCGCTCGCACCGTCCGGCCCGGCCGGGGGTCGTGCAGCCGACCCGAGGTGACCGGGCCGCGGCGGCTCGTCCTCGACGGTCCACTGCTGCAATGGCGTTGGACGGTCGCGGTCAGCTACTGCGCCGACATGGACGGCGACGTCGACATGGCGCTCGACGGCGGCCGCACCGTTCGGGTGCCGGTGCGCGCCGGATTGCACGTCGCCTATGTCCAGCTCGAGGGCAGGGGGCGGCATGTCGACGTGCGGCCGGTGACGCCAGGGCTCACGCTGCACACCGGGGAGGGGCGAGTCGGTGAGGTCGCCGAGGCCAGGCTCGTCGGCTGAGCCTGCTCTCAGACGCCGTTCTGCGGTCGGGGACGACCCCCAGGGGACACATGATCGCGTGGAGCGGGCGAGCCGGTCCGGTCGTGTCGCAGCCCCGGAGTAACCTGAATCCCGATGACAAGCTCCACCCGCGAAACGGCCCAGACCTCCCAGGACTCCGGCACCGGAACCGCGTCCGACGATCGCACCGCCCGTCTTCTCGACGGTCTCAACCCGCAGCAACGGGCGGCGGTCCTGCATGCCGGTGGGCCGTTGCTGATCGTGGCCGGCGCAGGTTCGGGCAAGACGGCGGTGCTGACGCGCAGGATCGCCTACCTGCTGGCCGAACGCGACACGACGCCCGGCCAGATCCTGGCGATCACCTTCACCAACAAGGCCGCCGCCGAGATGCGCGAGCGCGTGATAGATCTGGTGGGCCCGCGCGCCGCGTACATGTGGGTGTCGACGTTCCACGCCACCTGCGTACGGATCCTGCGCGCGCAGTCGGCACTGCTCGGCGCGCGTAACTCGAACTTCTCGATCTACGACGCGGATGATTCGAAACGGTTGCTGGGCATGATCATCCGTGACATGCAGCTCGATCCGAAGAAGTTCAGTCCGCGTGGCGTCTCGGTCAACATCTCGAATCTCAAGAACGAGCTCATCGATCCCGATGCGGCGTTGGCCGCGGCGTCCGACGCCGAGCCCTCGGTGCTGGTGGTGGCGCAGATCTATGCGGAGTATCAACGCCGCCTGCAGACCGCGAATGCCTTCGACTTCGACGATCTGATCGGCGAGACCGTGGCGCTCCTCCAGCGTCATCCGGAGGTCGCGGAGCACTACCGGCGCCGGTTCCGCCACGTGATGGTCGACGAGTACCAGGACACCAACCACGCTCAATACGTCTTCATCCGCGAGTTGGTCGGCGACGAGGACTCCGACTCGCCGGTGCCGCCGTCGGAATTGTGCGTGGTCGGCGACGCCGATCAGTCGATCTACGCGTTTCGCGGCGCGACGATCCGCAACATCGAGGAATTCGAACGCGACTTCCCGAACGCCGAGAGCATCCTGCTCGAGCAGAACTATCGCTCCACCCAGACGATCCTGTCGGCGGCGAACGCCGTGATCGCGCAGAACGCGAACCGCCGCGAGAAGCGATTGTGGACCGATTCGGGGGACGGTGAGCTGATCGTCGGTTACGTCGCCGACTCCGATCGCGACGAATCGTTGTTCATCGCAAAGGAGATCGAGGATCTCACCGACTATTCGATCGGCGGCTCGTCAAGCCATTCGTACTCCGATATCGCCGTGTTCTATCGCACCAACACGGGGTCCCGATCGCTCGAGGAGGTCTTCGTACGGCACGGTATCCCGTACAAAGTGGTCGGCGGGACCAAGTTCTACGAGCGCAAAGAGGTGCGCGACATCGTCGCCTACCTCCGGGTGGTCGCCAACCCCGACGACTCGGTCAGTCTGCGACGCATTCTCAACACCCCGCGCCGCGGTATCGGAGACCGGGCCGAGGCCTGCGTGGCGGTACATGCGGAGAATCGGGGAATCGGTTTCTACGAGGCGCTCGTCGAAGGTGCGGCAGGAGACGTGCCACTGCTGAACACCCGTGCGGTGAAGCAGATCGGTGGATTCGTGGATCTCATCGAAGGTCTGCGCAACGACTTTCTCGCGACCTTCGGCGCGGCGGGTGAGGCGAGCGAGGATGTCGCCGTCGTCGACGCCACGGAGGAAGGCGCCGACATCGGTGAGCTCGTCGACGCCATCGTCGAGCGGACCGGCTACCGGACCGAGCTCGAGGCCTCCCGCGACCCACAGGATGGCGCCCGCCTCGACAACATCAACGAATTAGTGGCAGTGGCAAGGGAATTCAGTGCCGATGCCGCCGGGCTGTCTGCCGACGACACGACCGATATCGACGACGATGGGATCGACGGACCTCCGGACAACGACGGCGAACCGGAGCCCGGATCGCTCGCGGCCTTCTTGGAGAAGGTCTCACTCGTCGCCGACGCCGACCAGGTGCCCGACGAGGGTGAGGGAGTGGTCACCATGATGACGCTCCACACCGCCAAGGGCCTCGAGTTCCCGGTCGTGTTCGTGACGGGTTGGGAAGACGGCCACTTCCCGCATCTGCGCGCGCTGGGGGACCCCGCCGAGCTCAGCGAGGAACGACGGCTCGCCTATGTCGGGATCACGCGTGCCAAGGAGCGTCTCTACCTCACCCGATCGGTGATGCGGTCGTCCTGGGGTCAGCCGGTGTCGAATCCGGAATCCCGCTTCCTGCAGGAGATCCCGCAGCATCTGCTGGATTGGCGACGGACCGAACCGCGCCGCGCGGCGAGCAGGCACCTGTCCTCGAGCGGCGGAGTGTTCGGTCGTGGTGACTCGGGCTTCGGGGGCGGCGGCTTCGGTGGCGATCGCGGAAGGTCGTCGTACTCATCGGACCCGACGCGGGGTCGGAACAAGCAGGTGCACTACGACGTCGGGGACCGCATCAGTCACCCGAAGTACGGCATGGGCAAGGCGGTGGCCAAAGAGGGCAGTGGTGCGACGGAACGCATCACCTTCGACTTCGGCGGGAAGGTCGGACGGGTCACGCTGCTGACCGCAGGAGGGCTTCCGGGCGACAAGCTCTAGGCCCGGCACCCGACGGCCGGTCCGTCGACTTCTCGCGGAGAACGACCGACCAGGTCGTCAGGGTGGATCAGCCGCTGAAGTTGGCGAGCTTCACGCCGTGCTCGGCGAGCCAGGGTGCGGGATCGATCTTGGTGTTCCCGTTCTTCCAGACCTCGAAGTGGCAGTGCGGGCCGGTCGAGAAACCCTCGCTGCCGACGAGTGCGATGACATCGCCCGCGGTGACGTGCTGGCCCTTCTGGACCAGTACACCCGACGATGCCATGTGGCCGTACATGGTGATCGTCCCGTCGGCGGCCTGGACCTGGACCCAGTTGCCGTAGCCCGATGCGGGACCGGCCTCGACGACGACACCGTCGGTGGCGGCGTGGATCGGGGTGCCGAGGGGTGCGGCGAGGTCGATCCCGCCGTGGAAGCTACCCCAGCGGTTCGCGTACGTGGATGTGAAGTCGTAGTTGCCGAGCGGGATGGGCGACTCGAACAGCGGACGACGGAGAAGGTTCTCGCGCTGCTCTTCGGCGGCGGCGCGCTGCTTGCCCACGGCCAATTGGTCGGTGAAGGTGTTCATGTCCTTCGCCGGGGTGGCGGTCGCGACGCCGGGCCCGAGGTCTGGTGCCTCGCCGGTCGTGTCGACGTTGGCGGCATTCGTCGGTGTGGTGGGCGTGCTGTCGGTGGAACCGACCTGTGCGACCGCGGCGACGGCGGCGCCGGCCGCCATGGCGATGAGCGCAGCGCGGCCGCCCTTGAGGGCGGCCGGGGGAGCGCTGATGCGGTGCTTGCCACCGCGGCGGACGAAGCCGCCCTGGGTGGTGCGTGTGCGGAAGGGCTTGTCATCGGAGATGTACAGCGGGCGCTCGTCGCTGCCGGCAACGCTCTCGAGCGAGAAGCTGTCCGGGCGGGCGCCGTCGACGTCGAACGGCTCGTCGTGCTGATAGGCGTCGAACTCGCTCTCCGGGATCAGGATGTCCTGGGTGATCTCGGAGCGGGTCGGATGGTAGGAGCGGTCCCACGTACCCGAGTCCCACGTCGTGTCGCCGTCGGTGAAGTCGTCGATCGGGATGATCGTGGTGACGTCCGTGGCGGAACGGTCTTCGGTGAAGCGGGCTGAGGACTGCCCGGTGGTCGTGACCGGTCGGTCCGGATTACCGCGTCCCGTCAAGTCGTCCACCTCATCTCTTTGCTAACGAGGACTATCGGATTGGCGACCGTAATCCTTTTGTGACCAACTGACAGCCGACGGTAACGAATTGATTGCGCCAAGTCCAACGGTGCGAGCCCAAAACCTGTGGATATGTGAGCCGCATCACTGTGCACTCGCCGTGATGTCGACCACTGTGAATTCGGAATCCACATGGGTGCACCCGTGTTCGGTCTCGCCCCCTCGCCAACCGGTTCATGAGATCACGTCCCGATCGGGCCGCGATCGGCAGGGTGGTGAGGTGGGCAAGGGTCGACCGAGCGAGTGATCTGTCGCACATGCGGCGGGTGCGCCGACAGGGGCCATACGCGGCAGGTTTAAAGTCCGATATGGCCCGCAATACACCCCTGCGGTGTTACATCCTTCTGCGGACAAACCTACGAGATGGTGAGCTGAATGGATCTCTTCGAATACCAGGCGAAGGAACTTTTCGCCAAGCACGAGGTGCCCACCTCGGCCGGCCGCGTTACCGACACGGTTGCCGGGGCACGGGAGATTGCTGAGGAAATCGGCAAACCGGTGATGGTCAAGGCCCAGGTGAAGGTCGGGGGCCGCGGCAAGGCGGGCGGTGTGAAGTACTCCGCCGACGTCGACGCCGCGGTGGCGAACGCCGAGTCGATCCTCGGCCTCGACATCAAGGGACATGTCGTCAAGAAACTGCTGGTCGCAGAGGCGAGCGACATCGCCGAGGAGTACTACATCTCCTTCCTGCTCGACCGCACCAACCGCACCTACCTGGCCATGTGCTCCGTGGAGGGTGGCGTCGAGATCGAGGTCACCGCCGAGGAGAATCCTGACGCTCTCGCCAAGATCCCCGTCGACGCCGTCAAGGGCGTCGACCTCGCATTCGCTCGCAGCATCGCCGAGGCAGGCAAGCTGCCCGCCGAGGTGCTCGACGCCGCGGCCGTGACCATCCAGAAGCTGTGGGAGGTCTTCATCAACGAAGATGCTCTCCTGGTGGAGGTCAATCCGCTGGTTCGCACCCCCGACGACCAGATCCTCGCGCTCGACGGCAAGGTCACCCTCGACGCCAACGCCGACTTCCGTCAGCCCGGGCACGAGGCGTTCGAGGACAAGGACGCCACCGATCCTCTGGAACTCAAGGCCAAGGAGAACGACCTCAACTACGTCAAGCTCGACGGTCAGGTCGGGATCATCGGCAACGGCGCGGGTCTGGTCATGTCGACCCTGGACGTCGTCGCGTACGCCGGTGAGGCGCACAAGGGTGTCAAGCCCGCCAACTTCCTCGACATCGGTGGCGGCGCATCGGCCGAGGTGATGGCCGCCGGCCTCGATGTGATCCTGGGTGACGAGCAGGTCAAGAGCGTTTTCGTCAACGTGTTCGGTGGCATCACCGCCTGCGACGCGGTGGCCAACGGCATCGTCGGTGCGCTGGACAAGCTGGGCTCCGACGCGAACAAGCCACTCGTCGTTCGCCTGGACGGCAACAAGGTCGAAGAAGGCCGCAAGATCCTGGCTGATGCGAATCACCCGCTGGTGACGCTCGCCGAAACGATGGACTCCGGCGCCGACAAGGCCGCCGAACTGGCGAGCAAGTGAGGAATTGAGCCATGTCGATCTTTCTGAACAAAGCGAACAAGGTCATCGTCCAGGGCATCACCGGCGGTGAAGGCACCAAGCACACCGCCCTGATGCTCAAGGCCGGCACCAACATCGTCGGCGGCGTCAACGCGCGCAAGGCCGGCACCACGGTGAGCCACGACGGCGGCGTCGAGCTGCCCGTGTTCGGCACGGTGGCCGAGGCGATGAAGGAGACCGGCGCCGACGTCTCGATCGCGTTCGTGCCGCCGAAGTTCGCCAAGGACGCCATCATCGAGGCCATCGACGCGGAGATCCCGCTGCTGGTGGTCATCACCGAGGGAATTCCGGTGCAGGACAGCGCCTATGCGTGGGCCTACAACGTGTCCAAGGGCAACAAGACCCGCATCATCGGGCCGAACTGTCCCGGCATCATCACCCCGGGCGAGTCGCTGGTCGGCATCACGCCTGCCAACATCGCGGGCACCGGACCGATCGGCCTCGTGTCGAAGTCGGGCACCCTGACCTACCAGATGATGTACGAGCTGCGTGACATCGGCTTCTCCACCGCGATCGGTATCGGTGGCGACCCCGTCATCGGCACCACGCACATCGACGCCATCGAGGCCTTCGAGAAGGACCCCGACACCAAGGTCATCGTGATGATCGGTGAGATCGGTGGCGATGCCGAGGAGCGCGCGGCCGATTACATCAAGGCGAACGTCTCCAAGCCGGTTGTCGGTTACGTCGCGGGATTCACTGCGCCGGAAGGCAAGACGATGGGCCATGCCGGTGCCATCGTGTCCGGCAGTTCGGGTACCGCGCAGGCCAAGAAGGAGGCGCTCGAGGCCGCAGGCGTGAAGGTCGGCAAGACGCCGAGCGAGACCGCCAAGCTGGCCCGGGAGCTCTACCAGAGCCTCTGAGAACCAGCACGACGTATCTGCAGCCGTTGTTCCCTTTTGTCGGGAACAACGGCTGCAGTTCGTTCGGGGGCTACGATTCGTTTGTGGGCCAGGACAATGAGGTACCGCGGGAGGTACTCGTCGCGGCGGCGATCGGTGCGGCGGCGCTTGCGGGTCGGGCGACGGTCGCGTCGGCCGCCGTCGTGGCATCGGGAATCCGTCTGGGCCTACGCCTGCCGGTGATCGGAGCACTCGGAAGGCGGGGAGTCGACCGGCTGGCGGCAGGCGGTGAGCAGGTACTCGAGGCGCTCCCGGATGTCATCGGCCGTGTGCGAACCCTTGTCGCGGTGATCGTCTCGAGCATCGTGGCCGAACTCGACCTGACCACGCTGGTGCGTGAGAACGTCGATCTGAACGAGGTCGCCGCCGGCCTCGACATCGAGGCGATTCTCGACCGCGTCGATCTCGACGCGGTGATCCGTGACCGGGTGAACCTCGACGCGGCGGTGGCGAATGTCGATCTGGATGCAGTGGCCGGTGGCATCGACATCGACGCGATCGCAGCGCGAATCGACGTCGACGCGATCCTGAACCGGGTCGACCTCATCGGCCTGGCCAACGAGATCATCGAGGGCGTTGACCTGCCCGACATCATCCGTGACGCGAGTACCTCCGTGACCTCCGACGTGATGACGGACGTGCGAAGCACAAGTGAGCGCGCCGACGACGCCGTGGCCGGGATCGTCGGCCGGATTCTGCGGCGCGCGCCGGAGGTCCCACCCGATGAGTGACACCTTGCATCCCCGGGCGCATCCCCCGGCCATCCACGACAGCAGCAAGAACGCCGGAATCGTCAGCCGCGGTGTCGCGGCATTTCTGGACCTTCTGGTGGTGCTCGCGATCCTGAGTGGTGCCTACCTCGGCTTCGCCATGGTGCGACTCCTGTTCAGCATCCGCGACTTCTCCTTCCCGCAGCCCAATGCGGTGTTCACGGCAACGGGTTTCATCGGGGTGTCGATCGCCTATCTCGCGTTGTGCTGGGCGGTCTCGGGACGCACGCTCGGATCGGTCGTGATGGGTCTGCGTGTGGTGAACCACAAGGGTGACCGCATGCGTCCGGTGGGTGCACTGCTGCGCGCGCTGATCTGCGTGTTCTTCGCCATCGGGCTGGCGTGGGTGGCGGTGGACCGGCGGCGCCGTTCGGTCGCCGATGTCGTGCTGCGGACGCGAGTGGTCTACTCGCGCTGAGCTGGTCCGATCTCCGATTCGGATTTCAATGCGGCCAAACCCTTTTCGAAGTCCTTCCCGATCAGCTTGTCGAACAGTCCCAAGGGGCCGGCGATCCGCGAGAACAATGAGTGCGGTCCGGTCATCGTCCAGGTGATCTCGGTCTGCGCGCCGCGGGGCGCCAGGGTGAAGACACTGTTGCTGGTCGACTTCATCGGCTTCTCGAAAGCGACGGCGACAGCGACACGGGTGGGCTCGGTGACGTCGGTGATCTCCATGGTGCCCTTGCCGGCCTTGCGGTTTCCCGCCCAGGAGTATCTCGCACCCACACCGCTGTCGGCCCCCGCATGCTCGCGAGTGAGGTCGGGGTCGAGGCCTTCCCACGGGGACCACCGCTTCCACTCGTGGAAGTCGACGATGAGCGGGTAGATCTTCTCCGGTTCGGCAGCGATCGTGGCGGTCCGCGTCACGGTGTAGTCGGACATGGTGAGCTCCTGTCGGTGAGTGTGTCTGCGATTATGACCGCCGCAGGCCCCACGGATCATCGGTCCGAGCCGTTTGTTCCCGAATGGTCGTCTGGCGGGCAGCCCACACTACGATGTGAGGGTGACCGATCGCGCGCACCCCGACGCCATCAGTCTGGTCGAATCGCTGTTCGATCAAGGCACATTCGAGGCATGGGACGATCCCGTCGGCTGGGAGCCGGCCGACCCGGGATATCGCTCCTCGCTCGCCCGGGCGCATGAGCGCACCGGGCTGGATGAATCGGTGGTCACCGGGTCCGGTCGCGTCAGCGATGTCCGAGTGGCCGTGGTGGTCAGTGAATTCGGCTTCCTCGGAGGGTCGATCGGTCGCAGCGCCGGAAGGCGGGTGGTCGCCGCGATCGAGCGGGCGACGCGGGAGCGGATTGCGGTGCTGGCCCTCCCGGCGTCGGGCGGAACCCGGATGCAGGAGGGAACCGCGGCATTCCTGCAGATGGTCGCGATCACCGGCGCGGTCAACGCGCACAAGGCGGCGGGGCTGCCCTACCTGGTGTATCTCCGACATCCGACGACCGGCGGGGTGTTCGCGTCGTGGGGATCGCTGGGACACGTGACATGGGCGGAGCCGTCGGCACTCGTCGGTTTCCTCGGTCCCCGTGTCTACCAAGGGCTGTACGGGGAACCGTTCCCCGAGAACGTACAGACGTCGGAGAATCTGCACCGACGAGGTCTGGTCGACGCCGTCGTGCCGGCCGAGCGTCTCGGCGGGCTCGTCGGGGAGACGCTCGCGATGCTGTCGTCGAGAGTGCGCGGGCCGGGCGGGACGGGGAAGGCTGCAGCCGGGCCGATCTCGGAGCGTTCGTGGGCGGGGACCGCGTGGGAGGCGGTGCTCGCGACCAGGGCGCGGGATCGGCCCGGGTTGAGTGAGTTCTTGGCGACGGACGGCACCGTGGTACTCCGCGGTGATGCACCGTTGTGGTTGGCACTCCACGGTTTCGGCGGCAATCCGGCCGTGGTGATCGGGCATGACCGGCGGAAACAGGCGGGCGGGGAGCTGATCGGGCCGGTCGACCTCCGAGTCGCGCGCCGCGGGATGGCCATGGCTTCCGACCTGGGATTGCCGGTGGTCACCGTCATCGACACCCCGGGCGCCGAGTTGTCGGTTGCTGCCGAAGAAGCCGGGCTGGCCGCCGAGATCGCCCGCTGCACAGCCGAACTCGTGTCGGTCCCGGTGCCGACCATCTCAGTTCTGCTCGGGCAGGGGGCCGGCGGGGCGGCACTGGCGCTGTTTCCGACGGACCGCCGGATCGCGGCGACGGACGCGTGGCTGTCGCCCCTGCCACCCGAGGGAGCCAGCCTCATCGTGCACCGTGACACCGACCACGCGGCGGAGTTGGCCGCCGACCAGGGCATCGCCGCAGGCGCCCTCTACGCCGACGACACCGTCGACCTCCTCGTCGATGTGACCGCACCCGACGGGATGACCCGGCTCCGATCGGTGATCGCCGCGGAACTGACCTCGGGGCCGACGCCGTCGGACGCTTGTCGGACCCGCGTCCCCGGAGGTGGCGGGTGACCCGGCGTGTCGTGGGGGTCGGAGCGGTCGTCTGGGATTCCGCCGACCGGCTGCTACTCGTGCAGCGCCGGTATCCGCCACAGGTCGGCCGCTGGAGCGTGCCCGGCGGGAAGGTCGAAGCGGGGGAGACGCTCCCCGCCGCGGCCGCGCGCGAGGTCGCGGAGGAGACGGGTCTCGTCGTCGATGTCGGAGCGGAGGCCTGGGTGGTCGACATCCCGGGCGACGACGACGTGGTGTACGAGGTCCACGACTTCGTGGCCGAATACCGTTCGGGCACGATCCGTGCGGGCGACGATGCGGCGGATGCCCGGTGGGTGGAGGCGCACGAATTGGCCGAATTGCCCCTGACCGACGGATTGGTCGATCACCTACGTCGGTATGGTCTGCTGCGCTGAGATTCCCGAGCGGTGCCATCACCGCCGGTCGGGGACCGGCATCGACATCGTCGCCGCACGCGGCCAAGCTGGAGAGTGGTCCCACGATGGCCGATCGTCATCATCCGACAACGAAGGAGATCGCATGACCGACCTGTTACCCCTGGACCCCGATGAGCTGCTCACCACCACACGTTCGGTGCGCAAGCGGCTCGACCTGGAGCGTCCGGTGCCGCTCGAGATCGTCAAGGAGGCGTTGGAGGTGGCGCTGCAGGCGCCCACGGGAAGCAACAGTCAGGGCTGGCACTGGATCGTGCTGACCGATCCGGTGATCAAACAGAAGGTGGCCGACCTCTATGCGAAGTCGTTCGCCGCGTACTCGGCGAACCAGCCGAGGGCCGACGACACCGCCCGCCGCGTCGCGTCGAGCGCGCAGTACCTGGCCGACACGATGGGTCAGGTGCCGGTGCTGGTGATCGGTGCGATCTACAGCGGAGGCGAACTCGCGTCGGGCAACCAGGCCGGCCTGTGGGGTTCGTTGCTGCCGGGCGCGTGGAGTCTGCAGCTCGCGCTGCGTGCTCGCGGATTGGGATCTGCCTGGACGACTCTGCACCTGACCTATGAACGTGAGGTCGCCGAGCTCCTGGGCATCCCGGACACCGTTCACCAGGGGGTGCTGCTGCCGGTCGCGTACTACACGGGTACGAGCTTCCAGCCGGCCGGCCGCAAACCCCTCGACGACATCCTGCACATCAACGGCTGGTGACGGCACTGGTGTGACCGACCCGGCGGTAGAGTGCGAACTCATCATGACCACGCCGCCCCCCTCGTCGTCCGAGCAGCCTGCGCGCACCCGTCGCGGGCAGGCGAAGGCGGCGCGGCGGGCCGAATTGCTCGAGGCCGCTGCGCGCCTGATGGCGGCGGGTGGCTTTGCCGGGGTGACCCTCGAGGACATCGGCGGAGCGGTGGGGGTCAGTGGCCCGGCGATGTACCGTCATTTCTCGTCGAAGACCGACCTGCTCGACCAGATGCTCGTCGACATCAGCCAGCGTCTGCACGACGGCGGCGCGGAGGTCGTCGCCCGTGGTGGCGATCCGGATCAGACGCTGCTCGAGCTCATCCGGTTCCACATCGATGTGCTCGTCACGAAGCCGGACCTGATCGCCGTTCAAGACCGCGACTTGTCGTCACTGACGCCTGCCGCGAACCACCAGGTGCGGTCGCTGCAGCGGCGGTACGTCGAGCAGTGGGTGGACGTGCTGCTCGCGCTTGATGAGGTAAGCGGTGACCGGTTGCTGTCACGCGAGGAGGCACGCGTCCGGGTGCATGCGACGTTCGGTTTGCTGAACTCGTCGCCGAGACTGCCGGCCTACCCGGAGCCGGGCCTGCGCGCCGTGCTCGGCGCGATGGCGTGGGCAGCGTTGCGGGCGGAGTGATCTCGTGGTCTCGATACGCCGGCTCGCTTCGCTCGCAGGCTACTCGACCAGCGGGTTGGGTTTGTCGGTTACTTGACCAGCGGGTTGGGTTTGTCGGTTGCTCGACCAGCGGTTGGGGCTCGCCGGTTACCCGACCGGCGGTTGGGGCTCGCCGGTTACCCGACCAGCGGTTGGGGTCCGCCGGTTACCCGACCGGCGGTTGGGGCTCGCCGGTTACCCGACCAGCGGTTGGGGTCCGCCGGTCGAGTAGTGGAGGAGCGTAGCGACGGAACGTATCGAGACCAGTCGCGCACGGTCAGATACCCAGCGCAGCGCGTTGCCTGGCGGCCTCCTCGCGGTAGCGCTCGACATTGGCCATCTTGATGCTCTCGTAGCCGCGGACCATGTCCGGCAGATCGGCGAGGGCGACCGCCGACGACAGCTGTTCGGTGCCGATGCGGCCGCTCGACAACCCGGCCACGAGGGCCTCGACCAGCTCGCGGTACTCGACGATCAGTGCGCGCTCGGTTCGGCGGATCTCGTTGCGTCCGAACGGGTCCAGTTTGGTGCCACGCAGACGTTTCATCTGTGCGAGGCGCGCGAGCGGCCGATCCGCCCAAGCTCCGAGTGACATCTTCTCGCGCATCCCGAGATGACGCAGGGTCGGCGGATGCAGCCGCACGGCCACCTTTGCATCGTCCCCGAATTGCTCGGCGATACGCGACGCGAATGCCGCGTCCTGCGTCAGCCTGGCCACCTCGTACTCGTCCTTGTAGGCCATGAGCTTGTAGAGGTTGCGGGCAACCGCGCCGGTCAGTTCGTCGCCGTGGCCTGCCCGGTGCACCCGGTCCACCAACTCGAGATACCCACGCGCATAACGCTCGTCGGCGTAAGCGATCAACTCGTCGTACCGGATCGCGATGGTGTGGGAGAGGTCGTCGTCGACGATGCCGAGCGCGGCGACCGCCGACTCGGCGTCAGCGCTGGGGATGATGTCCGGCGACGACGAACCGTGCAGTTCCGCGAGCGTATCCGTCACGGCGTCCGGGTCGTCGACTATTTGCCTACCGCGACGGAAGGCCTGTGTGTTGGCCTCGACGGCGACACCATTGAGTTCGATGGCCCGCTCGACGGACTCTGCCGAGATCGCAAGCGCCCCTGCCTGATATGCCGCACCGACCATGAGCATGTTGGCGTACTGCTCGTCGCCGAACAGCCCGGTCGAGAGCGCGCCCGGGTCGAGATAGACCGCACGTGCCACCTTGGCGTCGATCGCGGAGTGGACCTGGTGTGCGGCCGGGAAACCGACCGAGGTGTCGATGACCATCGCGCCCGTGGGGATCTCGGTCGTCGAGACCACCGCGACGGTCTTGTCCGGCGCCGCGACCTTCAGGTTTGCAGGGTCGGTACCGACCAGCGGATCGCACACCAGATAGAGGTCGCAGTCGTCGGAGGCGACCTTGGCGGCCTGCTCGACGGCTCCCGGCGACACCTTCACATCACTCACCACCGCACCGCCCTTCTGGGCGAGACCGGTCATGTCGACAGTGCGGGCGGCGTGCCCGTCCAACACTGCTGCGGTGGCCAGGACCTGCGACACGGTCACCACGCCCGTGCCGCCGATTCCGGTGACCCGGAGGGTGAATGTGTCACGGAGTTCCGGGACAGTCGGTGTCGGCAGCGCGGTGTCGGCGATGTCGTCGGCCCGCACACCGGCGCGTCGTGTTCCGGGCGTGACGGTCACGAAGGACGGGCAATCGCCCTTGAGGCAGGAGAAGTCGAGGTTGCACGAACTCTGGTCGATCCGGGTCTTGCGGCCGAACTCGGTCTGGACGGGATGAACGGACAGGCAGTTCGACTTCTCGCCACAGTCGCCGCAGCCCTCGCAGATACGCTCGTTGATCATCACGCGCTGATCGGGGGTCTCGGCGGTGCCGCGCTTGCGCTTGCGGCGATTCTCCGCTGCGCAATGCTGATCGTGGATCAGCACCGTCACGCCCCCGACCGCGGCCAGTTCGGTCTGAACGTCGAGCATCTCGTCTCGGTGCCGGATCTCGACACTCCCGGGGAGTGCGAGGGCTTTGGTGCGTTTGGGATCGTCGGAGGTCACGACGATTCGCGCGACGCCCTCGTCGATCAGCAACGACGTCAGACGGGGCAAGCCCATGGCACCCACGGGATCCTGGCCGCCGGTCATCGCGACCGTGCCGTTGTAGAGCAACTTGTAGGTGATGTTCTCACCCGCCGCGACCGCGGCGCGCAGAGCCAGCGATGCCGAGTGCATGAAGGTTCCGTCGCCGACGTTCTGGACGAAGTGGTCAGCGGTCACGAATGGTGCCATGCCGATCCACTGCGCGCCCTCGCCGCCCATCTGGGTCACGCCGGCGATGTCGCCGACCTGACGGGGATCCATCAGCAGAACCATGGCGTGACAACCGATCCCGGCTCCGACGAGGGTATCGTCGGACACCTTCGTCGAGCTGTTGTGCGGGCAGCCGGAGCAGAAGTAGGGGGTGCGAACGGCGAGTGGCAGTTCGATCCGCCCGCGTCGCTGCGACTTGCGGTCGAGCCAGTCCTGCGCCGCGTCGATGTGATGGTGGTGTGCGAGCCGGTTGGCGAGGCCACGGGAGACGGCGTCGACGTCGAGTTCCCCGAATCGCGAGAAGAGCGTCGAGCCGTCCTCGTTCGTCTTGCCGACGATCCGAGGAGCGTGAGGGTGGCGGAAGAGGATGTCACGCATCATGGTCTCGATGAAGTCGCGCTTCTCCTCGATCACGATGACCTCGTCGAGTTCGCCGGTGGCGGTGTCGAACATGAAGCGGTTCAGGATGTCCCGCTCGATCGGGTACACCATCCCGAGCTTCAGGATCCGGATACCGAGAGCACGCAGGTCGTCGTCGGTGATACCGATCAGACGCAGCGCTTCTCGGAGGTCGAGATAGGTCTTGCCTGCAGCGACGATGCCGATGCGGTCGTCGGAACTCGACACGGTGATCCGGTTGAGCCCGTTGAGGCGCGCGTATTCGAGGGCACGAGGGATGCGTGTGGTGAGCTGATTCTGTTCCAGCTCCATCAGATTCGCGCCGAGCAGACGCCCGCTCGGAACGTGTGGGCTCGCGCCGAGGTCTCCGTAGACCGGCGTGATCCGCGCGGGGTCGACCATGGCGGTGGAGGCGCCGTCGGCGACGTGCGCCGAGATCTTCATCGAGGTCCACAGGCCGCTGGCCCTGCTCATCACGGCGGCGTGTACGCCGAGATCGAGGATGTCCTGGGAATCGGCAGGGTAGAGGATCGGCATGTACAGATCCGCCAGCGCCATCTCCGACGCGCACGGAACCGTCGAACTCTTCGCGCCCGGGTCGTCGCCGACGAGGGCGACCGCGCCTCCGGCCGGGTGGGTGCCGATCAGGTTCGCGTGCCGCAACGCGTCGGTCGCACGGTCCAGGCCGGGGGCCTTGCCGTACCAGTAGCCGACCACGCCGTCGCGGGTGTGTCCCGCGGCGTCGGGGGCGAGATGGCCCACCTGCCCGGCCACCTGTGAACCCATCACCGACGTCGCCGCGATCTCCTCGTTCAGCCCGGGGCGGTGGACGATGTCGTAGGGCTCGAGGTAGTTGCGTCGGCGGGAAATCTCCAGGTCGTAGCCGGCCAGTGGCGAACCCTCGTAGCCGGAGATGAAGGAGGCCGTGCGCAGATTCTGCAACCGATCGATGCGCGCGCGGTCGCGGACCATTCGGACCAGCGCTTGGATACCGGTGAGGTAGATGGTGCCCGACTCGCGCGTGTAGCGGTCGTCGAGGGAGAACGTCGCGCCCCCCGGAATCGGGGTGTTGCGGGAACCGGCTTCGGTGTGCGCGCCTGCTCGGCGCGCGCGGTCGTCTGCGAGGGTCATGGGGTTACCTGGCCTTCTTCATATGTCGGTCCGCGAAGCCGGTGGGTGGTGGCGTCGCGGGCGTCGGTTATCCGGCCCATGGGTGGTGGGCCTGACACCACAGTACGAAATTTCGTGAGCCGCGTCACGTCGGCTGCGAGAATGTGATGAGTGCCGGAAAGGGCACGTGACAAGTCGCACCGGGCTGACGTACGATGCGGTTCAGTTAATCATCACTAACTGAAAGGTCGATGGTGACCAGCACGTTCAGCACGGAAGCCGCCAGCGGGTCCGGGGAAGAGCCGGTCGCGTCCCGGGTCGCCCACCTCCGCAACATCGGCCGACTCGGGGAGCTTCTCGCCGCTGCGCGGCGGGGAGGTGGCGAGAAGGCGCGCGACCGCCACATCTCTCGGGGCAAACTCCTGCCCCGCGATCGGGTGGACGGACTCCTCGACGTCGGTTCGCCGTTCCTCGAGGTCGCTCCCCTCGCGGCGACGGGTATGTACGACGACCGCGTGCCGTCTGCCGGTGTGGTCGCGGGTGTGGGCCGCGTCGCCGGACGCGAATGCATGATCGTCGCCAACGACGCGACCGTCTCCGGTGGCACCTACTACCCGATGACCGTGAAGAAGCATCTGCGCGCACAAGAGATCGCCGCGGCCAACCGGTTGCCCTGCATCTACCTCGTCGACTCGGGCGGTGCGATGCTCCTCCAGCAGGACGAGGTGTTCCCGGACCGTGACCATTTCGGCCGGATCTTCTACAACCAGGCGACGATGAGCGCTGCGGGCATCCCGCAGATCGCTGCGGTCCTCGGTTCGTCGACGGCCGGCGGCGCCTATGTGCCTGCGATGAGCGACGAGACGGTGATCGTTCGCAATCAGGGCACGATCTTCTTGGCCGGGCCGCCACTGGTGAAGGCGGCCACCGGCGAGGACGTGACCGCCGAGGAACTCGGCGGCGGCGCGATGCACTCATCGATTTCCGGGGTCACCGACCATCTCGTCGACAACGACGAGCAGGCCCTCGCGAAGGTGCGCGACATCGTCGCCACCCTGGGCCCGCGTGAGACGGCGCAGTGGGAGACGATCGCCCCGCGCGAACCGAAACGGCCGCAGACCGACATCTACGACGTGGTCCCGACCGATTCGCGGACCCCCTACGACGTCCGCGAGGTCATCGAGATCCTCAGTGATGCCGGGGAATACACCGAGTTCAAGGCGAACTACGGGACCACGCTGGTCACCGCGTTCGCCCACGTGCACGGTCACCCGGTCGGCTTCGTCGCCAACAACGGCGTGTTGTTCAGCGAATCCGCCCTCAAGGGAGCGCATTTCATCGAGCTCTGTGATCAGCGGCGGATACCGCTGATCTTCCTGCAGAACATCACCGGCTTCATGGTCGGACGCGCATACGAGGAAGGCGGCATCGCCAAGAACGGGGCGAAAATGGTCAACGCCGTCGCGTGCGCGCGCGTGCCCAAGCTGACCGTCATGGTCGGCGGCTCGTTCGGCGCAGGCAACTATTCGATGTGCGGCCGTGCGTATTCGCCGCGCTTCCTGTGGATGTGGCCCAACGCTCGCATCTCGGTGATGGGCGGACCACAGGCGGCCGACACGCTGGCCACGGTCCGTCGCAACCAGGTCGAACGATCCAGGGGTGACTGGGCCGCCGACGACGAGGAGGCGTTCAAGGCGCCGATCCGCGAGCAGTTCGAGCGGCAGGCCGACGCGTACTACTCGACTGCCCGGCTGTGGGACGACGGGATCATCGATCCTGCGCAGACCCGGACCACCCTCGGATTGGCGCTGGAAGCCTGCCGATATGCCCCACTCGACGACCCGCGCTACGGCGTCTTTCGGATGTGATCACGTGACCGACAACAACACTCCAGCAATCCGGCCGATCCGCAGCGTGCTGGTCGCCAATCGTGGCGAGATCGCCTGCCGCGTGATCGGCACCCTGCGCCGGATGGGTATCCGCAGTGTCGCCGTCTATTCGGATGCCGACGCCGACGCACGTCACGTCCGGGAGGCCGACGTCGCGGTTCGGATCGGGCCTGCCCCCGCGACCGAGAGTTACCTGAACATCGACGCGGTGGTGCGCGCGGCGCAGGATTCCGGCGCCGACGCCGTACACCCCGGTTACGGGTTCCTCTCGGAGAACCAGAAGTTCGCCGCGGCGCTGGCAGGCGCGGGCCTGGTCTTCGTCGGTCCGCCGGCGGACGCCATCGCGACGATGGGCGACAAGATCACCGCTCGCGCCGCGGTCACCGAGCGCGATGTCCCGGTGGTTCCGGGCTTGTCGCGGCCGGGTCTGTCCGACGACGACCTGATCGCCGCCGCTCCCGACGTCGGCTTCCCGGTGCTGATCAAGCCGAGCGCCGGTGGTGGCGGCAAGGGCATGCACCGTGTCGAGAACGCCGCGGACCTGCCCGCTGCGCTCGAACGTGCGCGCCGAGAGGCCGGCTCCGCCTTCGGTGACGACACCCTGTTCCTCGAGCACTTCGTGGACACGCCACGGCATATCGAGGTCCAGGTACTCGCCGACGAGCACGGCAACGTGATCCATCTCGGAGAACGTGAGTGCTCGCTGCAGCGCCGCCACCAGAAGGTGATCGAGGAGGCGCCGTCGGCCCTGCTCGACGAACAGACACGTGCCCGGATCGGCGCCGCGGCCTGCGACGCCGCACGCAGCGTCGGCTACACCGGCGCGGGCACTGTCGAGTTCATCGTCTCCGCCCATCGGCCAGACGCGTTCTTCTTCATGGAGATGAACACGCGGTTGCAGGTCGAGCATCCGGTCACCGAGCTCGTCACCGGCGTCGACCTGGTGGAACAGCAGATCCGGGTGGCCAGGGGTGAGGAGCTCACGCTCACCCAGGACGACATCGTGATGAGCGGGCACGCGATCGAGGCGCGAGTGTACGCAGAGGATCCGGCACACGGATTCCTGCCGACCGGCGGCACCATCGCAGGCCTCGTCCACCCGGACTCGTATCCGGGCAACGGGATTCGCGTGGACTCGGCGATGACCGACGGGCTGGTGGTCGGCAGCGACTACGATCCGATGCTGGCGAAGATCATCGCGCACGGCAGAGATCGGGAGGAGGCGCTCGAGCGGCTCGACCAAGCGCTCGCCCACACCCACGTACTCGGCGTGGTGACCAACATCGACTTCTGTCGCCATGTGCTCGCCCAGCAATCGGTCCGCGACGCGGAGCTCGACACCGAACTGCTCGACCGACTCGTCCGTGACTACTCCTCGCCGGAGCCCGTCCCGGAAGCTCTCGTCCTGGCCGGGGTCGCGCGAATCGGACCCCGCGACCGTGCGGACATCTGGCAGTCCGCCGTCGGCTGGCGGATCGGCGAACCCGCACCCGTCGTGACCCGTTTCGTGAGTGGCACTGAGCATTTCACCGTCGCCATCGAGGTGGAGTCGGCGTCAGCGGATTCGATCGTCGGTCAGGCGACCGTGACCCGCGACGACGATGACCGGCAGCCGTGGCGTGCGGCCATCGAATATCGGCGGATCGCGAACGGCGACAACGAGAGCCGGCGGCTGATCGTCGACGGGGTCAGTCAGTCGTGGTCGAATGCCGAGGTGGACGGGACGTGGTGGGTGGCGGGTCCACACGGCACCTGGCTGCTCGACCTCGCCCGAACGCTGCTCGACGAAGCTGCCGACGAGCATGCCGGCGAGATCCTCAGCCCGATGCCGGGAACGGTGGTCGCGGTCCGGGCCGAGGCGGGGGAGACCGTCGCGGCGGGCAACCCGATCGTCGTCGTCGAAGCGATGAAGATGGAACATACGCTCACCGCTCCGATCGACGGAGTGGTGGCGATCTCGGCGAAGGTCGGTGACAAGGTCGCGGCCGGCCAGACACTCGCACATGTGGAATCCGCCGTGGGCGATTCGATCGACAAGGAGAACTGATGGAACTCACTCAGGAGTACACCGACCTCATCCACAGCGTCCGCGACTTCGCCCGGTCCGTCGTGGCACCCGTCTCGGCGAAACACGATGAGGAGCACAGCTTTCCCTACGAGGTCGTCGCGCAGATGGGGCAGATGGGCCTGTTCGGGCTGCCGTTCGACGAGGAGTACGGCGGCATGGGCGGCGACTACTTCGCGCTCGCACTGGCCCTCGAGGAACTCGGGAAGGTCGATCAGTCCGTCGCCATCACACTCGAGGCGGGGGTGGGGCTCGGCGCGATGCCGATCTACCGGTTCGGTACGCAGGCGCAGAAGCAACAGTGGCTGCCCGACCTCACCTCTGGCCGCGCCCTCGCGGGATTCGGTCTCACCGAGCCGGGGGCCGGCTCCGACGCAGGCGCCACCGCGACCACCGCGAAGGACGACGGCGACTCGTGGATCATCAACGGCGGCAAGCAGTTCATCACCAATTCCGGAACCGACATCACGTCGTTGGTCACGGTGACCACCGTCACCGGGACGAAAGAGAACGGGCGCAAGGAGATCTCGACGATCATCGTCCCGTCCGACACCCCGGGCTTCACCGCCGAACCGGCGTACAACAAGGTCGGCTGGAATGCCTCGGACACGCATCCGCTGACCTTCATCGATGCGCGGGTCCCCACCGAGAACCTGCTGGGCGAACGTGGTCGCGGGTACGCGAACTTCCTCTCGATCCTCGATGAGGGCCGGATCGCCATCGCCGCACTGTCCACCGGCGTTGCGCAGGGCTGCGTGGACGAGAGCGTGAAGTACGCGAAGGAACGTCAGTCCTTCGGGAAACCGATCGGCGAGTACCAGTCGGTGTCGTTCGCGATCGCGCGGATGGAGGCCCGCGCGCACGTTGCCCGTACCACCTACTACGACGCGGCGGCGAAGATGCTGGCCGGTAAGCCGTTCAAGAAGGAGGCGTCGATCGCCAAGATGGTCGCGAGCGAGGCGGCGATGGACAATGCGCGGATGGCCACGCAGATCCACGGCGGCTACGGGTTCATGAACGAATACCCCGTGGCGCGGCATTACCGCGACTCCAAGATCCTGGAGATCGGCGAGGGCACCACCGAGGTACAGCTGATGCTGATCGCACGGGAACTGGGGTTCGCATGAGCCAGGACGGTGTCGACGGACCGGCACGCATCGTGCAACGCGGCCTGTGGTTCGACGAGTTCGCGGAGAGGACCGTGTACGAGCATCGGCCCGGCCGCACGGTGACAGAGGCCGACAACGTCCTGTTCACCACGCTCACGATGAACACCCAGGCCCTCCACCTCGACGCGGCCTGGTCGGCACAGCAGCCCGGGTTCGGTGGTCAGCGGCTGATCAATTCGATGTTCACGCTGTCGACCATCGTGGGCCTGTCGGTGTCGCAGCTGACGCAGGGGACGCTCGTTGCCAATCTCGGTTTCAGCGAGGTCGCCTTCCCGGCGCCGCTGTTCGCGGGTGACACCCTATATGCCGAGACCGAGTGCACTGGTAAGCGGGAATCGAAATCGCGCCCCGGTGAGGGCGTGGTGAACTTGACCCACATCGGACGCAATCAGCACGGCGAGGTCGTTGCGCGTGCCGCACGGGCCACGCTGGTGCGAAAGAAGCCAGTGGAGTAGTGATGAATTTCGACAGCCCGCAGTTGATCAACGCCTGGACACCCCCGGGACCGGCCATGCTCTTCTGCCCGGCGGATCGTCCCGAGCGATATCAGAAGGCGCTCGATCGGGCGGACGTGGTGATCCTCGACCTCGAGGACGCCGTCTCGCCGGAGAACCGCGTGGCTGCGCGAGAGGCGCTCGTCGCCAACCCGCTCGACCCCGGTCGCACGATCGTCCGGATCAACCCGGCTGGGACGGGTGACTACCGGCGCGACCTCGCCGCCATCGGCGACACCAATTATCGGGTCGTCATGCAGGCCAAGGCCGAGGATGTCGACTCCATCATCGACACCGCCCTGCAGACCGTCGCGCTCATCGAGACCCCGCTGGGTGCGACCCGTGCCCACGAGATCGCCGCAGCGGTGAACTGCATCGGACTGATGTGGGGCGCCGAGGATCTCGTCGCCGGCCTCGGCGGAAAGTCGAGCCGATTCGGACCGGATGAGGAGCGGCCGGGCTCGTACCGGGACGTGGCCCGGTGGGTTCGTTCGTCGACGAGGATCGCGGCTGCGGCGCATGGCAAGTTCGCGGTGGACTCGGTCCACCTCGACATCCCCGATGTGGCCGGACTGATCGCCGAGGTGCGCGACGCGGTCGCACTGGGTTACACCGCAACCGCGTGTATCCACCCATCGCAGGTGCCCTACATCCGCGACGGCTATCGGCCGTCGGAGGAGGAGGTCCGATGGGCGCAGCGCGTGGTGGAGGGATCCGCCGAATATCAGGGCGGGGTGTTCAGCATCGACGGGCAGATGATCGACGGTCCGGTGCTGCGGCAGGCGGAGGTGGTGCTGGCGAGAGTCGTCGCCACCCAGGCCGACGCCGAGCCCGAGGACACACCGACCACCGAGCACCAGTGAGAATCCGCCGCTGACGCGGCCCAGAAGAAATCGGAGTCCGATCATGACCGAACCGGCATATTCGCGGGGTGAGGACAGCCCGGATCTGCTGACCGAGACGATCGGCGCGACGCTGGCACGAACGGCGTCGACGTTCGGCGACAACGTCGCGCTCATCGATGCCGCCGCCGGGCGACAATGGACCTACACCGAGTTCCTCCACGACGTGCGTGCCCTGGCCGCGGGATTCGTCAGACTCGGCGTGAATCCCGGTGACCGGGTGGGCCTCTGGTCGCCCAACCGGTTCGAGTGGGTGCTGACCCAATACGCGACAGCCGAGATCGGCGCGGTCCTGGTCAACCTCAACCCTTCCTATCGGCAGAACGAGATCGAGTACGCGCTCGCCCAGTCGGGAGCGGGCGTCGTCATCGCCGCCGAGCGGTTCAAGGACTCCGGTTACGCGACGATGCTCGCGGCCGCCCGACCCAACTGTCCAGAACTCCGCGAGGTGATCCTGTTCGAGTCCGCGGAATGGGCGGCGCTGCTTGCCGAGCCCACTCCGGACGACGCGGCCCGGGTCGCGGAGATCGCCGGATCGCTGGCCCCGGACGACCCCATCAACATCCAGTACACCTCGGGCACCACCGGATTTCCCAAGGGCGCCACGCTGTCTCATCGCAACATCGGTAACAACGGCTACCTCGTGGGCGAGCTGCTCGACTACACCGAGGCCGATCGGATCTGCCTGCCGGTGCCGTTCTACCACTGCTTCGGCATGGTGATGGGCAATCTCGCGGCAACCAGTCACGGCGCCGCCATGGTCATCCCGGCACCCGCCTTCGACCCGGCGGCCACCCTGGCCGCGGTGTCGGAACATCGCTGTACGAGCCTTTACGGCGTGCCGACGATGTTCATCGCGGAGCTCGCTCTCCTCGACGATGCCGGCGTGACAGCGGGTTTCGACCTGTCGAGTCTGCGGACGGGGGTCATGGCAGGCTCGCCGTGCCCCGAACACGTGATGCGTCAGGTCGTCGAGCGGATGCACATGCGCGAGGTGTCCATCTGCTACGGCATGACCGAGACCTCGCCGGTGTCCACCCAGACCCGTGTCGACGATCCGCTCGAACTGCGGGTCGGCACGGTCGGTCGGGTCGGGCCGCACCTCGAGGTCAAGGTCATCGACCCGGGCTCGGGCGACACCTTGCTGCGTGGCGAGACCGGTGAACTCTGCACCAAGGGATACTCGGTGATGAAGGGCTACTGGAACGAACCGGAGAAGACCGCCGAAGCGCTCGACACCGAGGGATGGATGCACACCGGTGACCTCGCAGTGATGGACGAGAGCGGCTACGTGCGGATCACCGGTCGGATCAAGGACATGGTGATCCGCGGCGGCGAGAACATCTACCCCCGGGAGATCGAGGAATTCCTCTACACCCATCCGGACATCCTCGATGCGCAGGTCATCGGGGTCCCCGACGACAGGTACGGCGAGGAACTCATGGCCTGGGTGCGGTTGCGTGACGGCGTGGCCGATTTCACGAAGGATGACCTGCACGCCTTCGCGTCGGGCAAGATCGCTCGGCACAAGATCCCCCGATACGTGCACGTGGTCAAGGAATTCCCGATGACGGTGACGGGCAAGGTGCGTAAGGTGCAGATGCGCGCCGAGGCAGTCGACCTACTCGGACTGTGAGACGAGGCGAGCGAGGACACGTGAGCGATTCCCAGCAGAGCACTTCCCGGACGACATACATCGATTCGTTTGCCGAGACGGCAGCAGAGCGGTCCGGTCGTGACCTCCACGACTATGCAGCGCTGTGGCAATGGTCCGTGGACGAGCCCGCCCGGTTCTGGCGCGCATTATGGGACTTCTACGATCTCGATGACATCGCCGTCACGGCGGACGGGCAACCGCTCGCCGATGACGCCGACGTGTTGGTGAGTCGCGAGATGCCGGGCGCGCAATGGTTTCCGAGGGTTCGACTCAACTACGTGTCTGCGATCCTGCGGCACGCCGATCGGCCGGGCGCGGCGATCGTCGGCATCGACGAGGACGGCGGGCGGACCGAGGTCGCGTGGTCGGAACTGTCCGAACAGGTCGCCGGGTTCGCCCGGACCCTGACCGACCTCGGCGTCGGCGTCGGTGATGTGGTGGCCGCTTATCTACCCGACATTCCCGAGGCGGTGATCGCATTCCTCGGCACCGCCGCCGTCGGCGCGATCTGGTCGGGCTGCGGGCAGGACTACGCACCGGAGGGGGCCGCGGGCCGCCTCGCGCAGCTGCGCCCGAAGGTTCTCGTCACCGCTGTGGGTTACCACTACAACGGCAAGGCCGTCGACAAGACGGCCGACAGTGCCGCACTGGCCGATCTCCTGCCCGAGTTGGTCGCGCAGGTCGTCGTCGCACCGCCGGGTGGTGGTGGCCCACCCAGTGGTACTGCCGCACAGCCGGGTTCGGCGCAATGCCGCCGGATCGACTACGCAGAGGCGGTAGATCACCCGGGTGAACCATTCGAGCCGACATCGGTGCCGTTCGACCACCCACTATGGGTGCTGTTCAGTTCCGGCACGACCGGCAAGCCGAAGGGCATCGTCCACGGCCACGGCGGGGTGGTGGTCGAACATCTCAAAGCGGCGGGACTCCACGGGGATCTGGGGCCCGACGATGTCTTCTTCTGGCAGACCGCGCTCAGTTGGATGATGTGGAACTTTCAGGTCGCCGGATTGCTCTGCGGCAGCAGGATCGTCTGCTACAGCGGATCACCGCTGTACCCCGATGCGGACCGGCTCTGGCAGATCGTCGAATCCGAAGGGGTCACCTACTTCGGTACCAGTCCCGGGCAGCTGCAGGCCTCTCGCAAGGCGACGCTGCGTCCCGGCCGGGATCATGATCTCTCCGCCCTGCGAACCCTGGGCAGCACCGGATCCACTCTCGCCGCCGATCTGTTCACCTGGGTCGACGACAATGTGAAGCCGGGGTTGCCGATCTCGTCGATCAGTGGGGGGACCGACGTGGTCACCGCGTTCGCGGGTGGTTCGGTCGGTGTCCCGGTCGTCGCGGGTGAGCTCTCGGTTCGATATCTCGGAGTGGCGCTGGAGAGTTGGGCACCCGACCGCACATCGCTGATCGACGAGGTAGGGGAGATGGTCATCACCGCGCCCATGCCATCGATGCCCGTGTCCTTCTGGAACGACCCCGACGACGAGCGTTACCGCAGTGCGTATTTCACACATGAGTGGGCATCTCCGCCACCCCAGTCGGTCTGGCGGCACGGCGACTGGGTGACTGTGACCGATCGCGGATCGATGGTCATCCACGGCCGAAGTGATGCCACACTGAACCGGCATGGCATCCGGATGGGATCGGCCGACATCTACGAGGTGGTCGAGGGAATCGACGAGATCGCCGAGGCCTTCGTCCTCGGGGTCGACGGTCCGCGCGGCGCGTACTGGATGCCGTTGTTCATCACGCTCGTACCAGGCGCGAGCCTGGACGATCGGTTGCGATCGCGCATCGCGTCGGAGGTCCGCACCAGATTGTCGCCGCGCCACGTGCCGGACGAGGTGATCGAGGCGCCGGGAATCCCCCATACCCGGACAGGTAAGAAACTCGAGGTGCCGGTGACCGGAATCCTGGCGGGGCGAGCCGACGTCAACATCGACCCGAAATCCGTGGACGACTACGGCCTGATCGAGTGGTACGAGAACCAGGGGACTGCCCATCGCTGGTAGAAGGCGCAGGTCATCGGCACATCGCGCAGTGCGGCGAATCCCATGTCATACGGGCATCGAAAAACATGTACTAGCGTGGGGCCCGGCACATGCGCTCACCGCGGGGGCACAGACGACTGAGCAGGAGATGCGATGACCTACCAACCGGGATCCGGCCAGCAGGGTTACGGGCAGTACGGCGGCTACTCACAGTCCGGCCACCAGGAAGGTGCGGGCTACGGGCAGCCGGGGTACGACCAGCAGGGCCAAGGCCAGCAGGGACAGGCCCAGCAGGGTTACGGCCAGCAGCCGACCTATGGACAGCAATACCCGCAGAATTACGGCCAGCAGCAGTACCCGCAGAACTATGGCCAGCAGCAGTACCCACAGAATTACGGCCAGCAGCAGTACCCACAGAACTACGGCCAGCAGCAGTACCCACAGAACCCGCAGGGCTACGGCCAATACGGTTCCCCGGCGGCACCGAAACCGCAGGGCCAGGGACTGCCGGGCAACATCGGCCAGCTTCTCGCCATCGCAGTCGCGGCGGTTGCGGGCGTCGACGCCATCGTCAGCTTCTGGAACCTCGGCGCGTATCTGCCGTACATGGCATTCATCGCCCTGCTCGCGGTACTGACCTTGCATCCGAAGATCGACACGAAGATCTTCGTGCCCGTGATCGCCGCGGCTGCGGTCGGGACGGCGATCACGGACATCTTCGCGGTGATCCACACGGCATCGCGTGGGTCTGAGTTCATCGCCAATTCGGGCATCGACTACACCCAGCTGGTGCTGTCGCTGATCGTGGCCGCACTTGCCGTCTTCTGGCTGTCGGTCGTGTTGGACCTGGTCAAGGTGGCACCGGCACTCGGCGGGACCGCCGCGTCTGCCGACGCCGCTGCGCCGACCACTCAGGTCCCGGCCCAGGCCCAGTCGTCCGCCTATGGCGATGCCCAGACCAGTGCCTACGGTGCGGCGACCACGCAGCAGCCCACCTATGATCCGTCCGCGTACACCCATGTGCCGTCGTCGCAGACGTCCTCGCCGGGGTACAGCCCGACGGTCGGCGCGTCCGATGCCGGATCGTCGGCCGGCTACTCGCCGGAGCGGTCCGCCCAGGCAGGCGACAGCGGTTCGGACGCCACCACCAAGCTCAACAAGCCGGAGCAGTCGAGCGGCCACTGATAGTCCGGTAGTGCACCATGAGGGCGCCCCGTCGACGATGTCGGCGGGGCGCCGTCATGTGGTCGGTGACCTCGGGGTGCGACGCCTGCGACGCGTGTCGCTTTCTGGGGTTGTCGCGGCGCGTCTGCCGGATGTGACGGTTGGGTCGTGCCAGGCTCTTGGTGATGCCCTCGCCTACAGCTGACAACCTCGCGTCGCGTCTGCGTCAGATGCGGCAGCTGAGCCGTGCCCAACGGGCGATGCCCGACGGGTCTGCACGCGAGCTCGTCGTCGTCGCGTTCGCCGTCCCGGTCGTCACGATGCTGGTGTCGGCTGTGGTGGTCCTGACGGTGTTGCTGTCGGCCGGGAGCGGGCTCGACGGGCTGGCGACCGCGGTCGGTGCGATCTGGCTCGCCATCCACCAGGTCCCGCTGACGATGAGTGGCGTGACGATCGGAGTGCTCCCGCTGCTGCCGACGATCGCGGTGGCCGCCGGATCCGCGCGGATGGCGGCATCGGCGAGCGGCCCCGAGCGGCCCGCATCCGAGCTGGTGGCGGTCGTGTTCTCGGCGATGGGCGGTCCACTGCTGATGACCGCCCTGTCGCTCGCGGTCGTGATGGACGGATCGTCGGTCTTTCCGTTGCAGAGTCCCGCCGCGTTGACCGCGTTCGGCTACACCGCCGGCATCCATGCCGCAGCTGCCGCGCTCGGGATCGTCTGGCGGCGTCGGCGCGAGTGCTACGAGCGCTTCGGGATCACGCCCGCCGTGCGGCGCGGCGTGCGGCTGGGAGGGTTCACCGTGGCCGCGCTGCTCACCTGTGCGGCCGCACTCGTCGTGATCCGCTTGGTCATGCGGTGGGGGGTCGTCGGCGATCTGATCGGTGGAGGCAGTGATTTCGACGGCTACCTCGGACTCACCGCGCTGTCGGTGCTGTACCTGCCCAACGCGGTCATCGGGTCCGCGGCGGTGCTCGTTGGGTCAGACGTCCATGTCGGTGGCGCCACCGTCGATCTGCTCGACGTCCACGGCGGCCCGGTGCCGCCGCTACCGGTACTCGGCGTGCTGCCCGAGAGCGGCGCAGGCATGCTCGGGATCCTCGGTTTTGTGATCCCGGCATCGATCGCGCTGCTGGTGGCGTGGCGATGCCGCGACATCGATCCACTGGCGAATGTGCGGTCCGTGGCGGTGGCCGGTGCGGTCGCCGCATCGACGATGGTGGTTCTGTGCGCGATGGCCGGTGGCGTGCTCGGTGAGTTCGGTGATGCCGGTGTCACCCTGCCCACCGCAGGCGTTTTCACACTCGGCTGGATAGTCGTCGCCGGCATGGTGGTCGCGCTGGTCTACGGAACGCTTCCGTCGACTCGCGCGGCGCGCGAGGTGCTCGACGTCGAGGACGACTTCTTCGACGTGGACGATCCCGGTTACGAGGACGACTACCTCACCGCAGACGACGAGGGCGACTGGGAGTACGAGGACTGGGAGTACGAGGAGGAAGGTGCCGACGGCGCCTGGTCTGACGACCCGGACGACGAGCACCGGGATGACGGCGGCCGGGACGACGAGTGGGACGTCACCGGAGCAGCCGACGAGTTCGACGCGGCCGACGAACACGAGAGCGTGCCCACGTCGGACGAGGACGTCGAGTACTCGGGTGACCCGCGCTGACGGAGCAGGACCGCACCGCCCCGACGATCAGGGCATTCAGGCCGCCCACTAGGCTCCCAGATGTGAACGCAGTCCCCGCAGAGCCCTCCGTGCCTGCGGTTCGCGTACCCGTCGTGGTGATGGCATCGGGCACCGGTTCGCTGCTGGAATCATTGCTGGCGCGGGTGGATCAGGGCGCACCGTTCCGAATCGTGGCCCTCGTGGTGGACCGGAAATGCCGCGCTGCGGACATCGCCGTCGCCCACGACATCCCCCTGGTGGATCTCCGAGTTGCCGATCATCCCGACCGTGCCGCATGGGATGCCCGATTGACCGAGCGCGTCGCCGAACACGCTCCGGCGTGGGTGGTGACCGCGGGATTCATGAAAATCCTCGGGCCGACGTTCCTGTCCCGATTCGGCGGTCGCATCGTGAACTCCCATCCGGCGTTGCTGCCGTCTTTCCCTGGGGCACACGGGGTCGCCGACGCCCTCGCCCATGGCGTGAAAGTGACCGGTGCCACGGTGCATCTGGTGGATGCCGGGGTGGACACCGGGCCCATCCTCGCGCAGGAGCCCGTGCCGGTGCGAGCGGACGACACCGCGGAGACCCTGCATGAACGAATCAAATCGGTCGAGCGTGTGTTGCTCGCCGACGTGGTGACCGCACTCGTCACCAGAGGTGTAGTGATCGACGGACGAAAGGCCGACATCCCGTGAACGCACAGAGCCCCACCGGCAGCTCCCGACGCCCGATCCGCCGCGCGCTGGTCAGTGTCTACGACAAGACCGGACTCGCCGACCTCGCGTCGACACTGCACGGTGCAGGCGTCGAGATCGTGTCCACCGGTTCCACGGCGAAAACGATTGCCGACGCCGGGGTGCCGGTGGTCGAGGTGTCGACGCTGACCGGGTTCCCCGAATGTCTGGACGGACGGGTCAAGACCCTGCATCCGATGGTGCACGCCGGCATCCTCGCGGACAGCCGCAAGCAGAGTCACGTCGACCAGCTCGCCGATCTCGGTATCGCGGCATTCGACCTGGTCATCGTCAACCTGTATCCGTTCACCGAGACAGTCGCGTCGGGGGCGGGTCCCGACGAGTGCGTCGAGCAGATCGACATCGGCGGACCCTCGATGGTCCGAGGTGCTGCCAAGAATCACCCGACGGTCGCCGTCGTGGTGAACCCCGGCGATTATGGCGTGGTGCAGGACGCGGTGGCGGCAGGCGGTTTCAGTCTCGACGAGCGTAAGGCGCTGGCGGCCAAGGCATTCCGTCATACCGCCGATTACGACGTCGCAGTCGCATCGTGGATGTCCAGTGTGGTTGCCCCGTCGTCGGATTCCGAGATCTTCCCCGATTGGGTCGGCGCGACCTGGAACCGGTCGTCGTTGTTGCGCTACGGCGAGAACCCGCATCAGGCGGCAGCCCTCTACCTCAGCGAGGAAGGCGGTGGACTCGCGTCCGCGGAGCAGCTGCACGGCAAGGAGATGAGCTACAACAACTACACCGATGCCGATGCGGCGTGGCGAAGCGCGCATGACTTCGACGCCCCGGCGGTCGCGATCATCAAGCACGCCAATCCGTGTGGGATCGCCGTCGGTGACGACATCGCCGAAGCTCATCGCAAGGCACACGCGTGCGATCCCGTGAGCGCCTATGGCGGTGTGATCGCTGCCAATCGTGAGATCACCGTGGAGATGGCCGAACAGGTCGCCGAGATCTTCACTGAGGTCGTCATCGCGCCCGGTTTCGCCGACGGCGCGCTGTCGGTGCTGACCCGCAAGAAGAACATCCGGGTCCTGACCGCACCGGCGCCCCAGCGCGCGGGGGTGGAGACCAAGCCCATTTCGGGCGGCCTGCTCATGCAGCAACGCGACGTCCTCGACGCCGACGGTGACGACCCGATGAACTGGACCCTCGCCGCCGGTGCCCCGGCCGAGCCGGCGACGCTCGCCGATCTCGAATTCGCCTGGCGGGCCTGCCGGTCGGTGAAGTCGAATGCGATCCTGCTGGCCGATGGCGGCGCTTCGGTCGGCGTCGGCATGGGTCAAGTCAATCGGGTCGACTCCGCCCACCTCGCCATCAAGCGCGCCGGCGACCGGGCAACCGGAAGTGTGGCTGCCTCTGACGCCTTCTTCCCGTTCCCGGACGGACTGCAGGTCCTGATCGCCGGTGGGGTCCGCGCGGTGGTCCAGCCCGGCGGATCCATCCGCGACAACGAGGTGATCGAGGCGGCATCGGAGGCCGGTGTCACGTTGTACCTCACGGGCGCACGACATTTCGCACACTGATCCCGCGAATCCGTGAGCCCGGCCGAATTCGCGTTCCTGGTCCTCGCCGGATTCGGGGCCGGACTGATCGGTTACATCACCGGGCTGGCATCGGTGGTCAGCTACCCGGCCCTGCTCGCAGTGGGACTCAGCCCGATAGCGGCGAACGTCACGAACACGGTGTCATTGGTGGCCGTCGGCATCGGGAGCACATCCCAATCCGGCCGGGCCCTCCTCGACGGTGACCGACGTCGTCTGATCGGTGGCGCCGTCGCATCGCTCGTCGGCGGCACGATCGGCGCGGTGATCCTCTTGCTCACCCCGCCGGGAGCTTTCGAGGCCGTCGTGCCGTTTCTGGTGGCTCTCGCGGCGGTCGCGCTGTTGTGTCAGCCTGTTCTCCGGCGTTGGGCGACCAGCCACCAGGACCGACCATGGGTGTGGTTGGCAGCGCTGGTGATCATCTCCGTGTACGGAGGCTATTTCGGTGCCGGGGCCGGCATCATGGTGCTCGCCCTGATGCTGGTGTTGACCAGCGAGCCATTGTGGCGTGCGGCGCTGTCGAAGTCGTTGTTCCTGGGTATCGCGAACACCGTCGCGGCCGTCGGATTCATGATCTTCGGGCCGGTCGACTGGTGGGCGGCACTGGCGATGGCCATCGGCTGCCTGATCGGCGGCTGGTGCGGTCCGCCGGTGGTGAAGCGATTGCCGGCCGGGCCGTTGCGGATCGCGGTCGCCATCGGCGGCTTGGCCCTCGCCGTCTGGCTGGCCGTCCGCTGATCCTGCTGTTCAAGCTCTGTTCACGCGGGCCGACCCGGTTTGCGCGGATCGGGCCGGTTCACGCGAACTGTCGACGGCCCGCGTGACCAGTGCCGCCCCGCGTGACCAACACCGCCCCGCGTGACCAACACCAACCCGCGGTTGCGGTTACCTCAGGATCTGGCACAGCCGCCGCGGGTGAGTTTCCTCTCGCACCGGTGAAGATGGTGGGCCGGGCGGCCGGCACGATCACCTTCTGGAACAGCCTTGGCCCGCGTTTTTCTCATCGTGGGGGTAACCCTGTCCGCCGGGTCGCCCGCCGGTTAGAAAGTACGGGTGACCTCTTCCGCATCGCATGCTCAGCGCCTCGGGCACGAGGCGTCGGCGTGTGCCGAGCGCTGTGACGGGGGAGCAGGCACGGTCGGGCACATCCCGACCCGACAGATGACGGCCCACTCGATGAACTGGTCGGACGGATCGCACCACGGCTCACCGCCCGCGGCACCCGGACCCCGCCATGTTCGCATCGATCCACGAAGGAACCGTCATGACCATCTCCTCTCACCCCGTCTCCGCTCCTGAGTTCACCGCCGGTGGCGGCATCGTCTCTTCCGGTGTCGAACTCGACGTCGATGAGTTCGGCCCGAACTTCGGTGCCGAGATCCGTGGCATCGACGTCGCTGCGGCGTCGGATGATGAGGTGCGTGCCGTCCGACAGGCACTGATCGACTACAAGGTGATCGTCCTGCGCGACCAGCTGATCGACGATGCCGAGCACATCGAGTTCGGCCGTCGGCTGGGAGACCTCACGTTCGGGCATCCGGTGTGGAACAGCGGCGACGTTCCCGGTGAGGTCTACTCGCTCGACAGCGCCGACGACGGGTTCGCCGATGTCTGGCACACCGACGTCACGTTCATGCCGCGTCCGCCGATGGGTTCGATTCTTCGGCCGGTTGTGTTGCCGCGCAACGGCGGCGACACGAATTGGGCCGACACGGAGCTGGCGTACGAGTCGCTGTCGGAGCCGGTGCGCCGACTGGCCGATTCACTGACCGCGGTGCACGACGGTAACCGTGCGTTCGGCTATTACCTCAAGCAGCGTCGTGGCGGTCGCGGAAACACCTGGGACGGAGAAGAAGTCACCGAACTCGTGCCCGTCAGTCATCCCGTGGTACGGGTCCATCCGGAGACCGGTCGCAAGTCGTTGTTCGTCAATCCGGGCTTCACGTCGCATATCGACGGGGTCTCCGACGCGGAGAGTCGCGGCATACTGGACCTTCTCTACGCGCATATCACGAAGCCCGAGCACATCGTTCGGCATCGGTGGCGTCTGGGCGACGTCGTCCTCTGGGACAACCGCAACACCGTGCACTACGCGAACCGCGACTATGGCGACACCCGTCGCGTGATGCATCGGATCACGTTGCGGGGCGACGAGCCCTTCGGTCCCGCCTGACCCTTCGAGACGCTTCGCTCCCTCGGGGGGATGGAGACGCTCGGGATTCTGCTGATCGAGTAGCGGCCGAGGCCGTATCGAGTCACGGGCGCGTGGCCTCGATACGGGCTCCGCTGGCGCTCCGCCCTACTCGGCCGGCGGGTGGGGGTTCGGCTGGCGCTCCGCCCTACTCGGCCGGCGGGTGGGGTTCGGCTGGGGCTGCGCCCTGCTTGGTCGGCGGGTGGGGGTTCGGCTGGCGCTGCGCCTTACTCGGCTGGCGGGTGGGGGGGTCGGCCGGCGGTGGACGGCCGGCGCCGGTTTCTTATTCAACCAAAGGGTTGACAAGGGTGGCGGCCCGGCGCACACTCGTATTCAACCAAATGGTTGAGGAGGAGTCAGGTGGCCGACGAGCTGTCAAAGATGTTCGCCGCTCTCGCGGATCCGACCCGGCGCGACATGGTCGCGCGGCTGGCGATATCCGACGCGACGGTCAGTCAGCTCGCCGACCCGTACGACGTCAGCATCCAGGCGGTCTCCAAGCACCTGAAGGTGCTCGAGGAGGCCGGACTGGTGACCCGTACCCGGGAGGCGCAGACCCGCCCGGTCCATCTGGAGGCGGAGGTGTTCGACCTCATGACCAGATGGATCGAGCGTTATCGCAGGCAGGCCGAAGAGCGCTATCAGCGACTCGATGCCTTGCTCGCGGACATGAACGACGGCCCTGCGGCACAACGTCGCGAGGACGACAGACCACGACGGAGAGGAAAGGCATCATGAGCGCAGTGCAGACCCGTTATCCGGAGGCCGCGATCGAAGCGGACAAGGAGGTTCCGATCATCCGGATCACCCGCGATTTCCGCGGTACGCCAGCCCAGTTGATGAAGGCGCACACCGATCCCGAGCTGTTCATCCGCTGGGTCGGGCCGAACTCGATCAGCAGCCGGATCATCGACTGGGACGTCCGGGATGGGGGCAGCTGGCGATATGTATCCGAGCGCGACGGCGAGCAGTTCGGCTTCCGTGGATGTTTCCACTCGGTCTCCGACGACAAGGTCGTGCAGACGTTCACCTTCGAGGGGATGCCGGACCAGGTGGCCCTCGAGACGCTGTGGTTCGAAGATCTCGGCGACGGCACCACACGCCTGCATGCCCAGTCTCTGTGCGACAGCTTCGAGGCGCGCGACGGGTGGCTCGCATCGGGTATGGAGGTCGGCGTCAACGAGGGATACGACGCACTCGAGAACCTGCTCACGTCGGGCGAGGTGTGAGTCCGATGGCCGACTCCATCGTCGGGCTCTCGCCTGCCGAGCGCCATCGCGTCGTCGCCGACGACTTCGCCGCGCAGATCGCCGCCGTGTCGGACTGGGATGCGGCGAGCCCGGTCGACGGATGGGTCGCACGTGACGTCGTCGCGCACCTCGTCGAGTGGTTTCCCGGATTCCTCGCCGGTGGAGGAGTGGAGTTGCCCGCCGGCCCGCCCGTCGCCGACGATCCGTCCGCCGCGTGGAAGGCACATGCCGCGGCCGTTCAGGCGCTGCTCGACGGTCCGTCCGCCGACGACACCTTCACCCATCCGATGGCAGGTGAGCATCGGTTGGCCGACGCGATCGACCAGTTCTACACCGCCGACGTCTACATGCACACGTGGGATCTCGCGACCTCGGCGGGCCACGCGCCTGCGCTGGACCCCGCGTTCGCCGAGTACCTGCGCTCGGGGATGGTCGGGATCGAGGAGATGTTGCGGTCATCCGGGCAGTACGGGCCGGCGGTCCCGGTCGCCGACGACGCCGATCCGGTGGCGCGGCTCGTCGGATTCATCGGCCGCGATCCGCAGTGGTCCCCACCTTCGCCGAGCTGACCGCGTCCACCGCGGAGTACCGTGGACCAGGTGCCAGAGGAGAACTTCACCACACATACCTCCCAGACCACCGAAACCCGTCACCCGTCGCCCCGAACTCTCGGTGAGCTGCGTGCGAGTGGCCACATCCAGCGCAGTGTGCGCGACGAGATCCGCAACAACCTGCTGAGCGCGTTGCGCGAGGGTCGCGATCCCTGGCCCGGCATCGTCGGGTTCGAGGCGACCGTGATCCCACAACTCGAGCGGGCGCTGATCGCCGGACACGATGTGGTGATGCTGGGCGAACGCGGTCAGGGCAAGACCCGCATCCTGCGAACACTGGTCGGCCTGCTCGACGAATGGACCCCGGTGATCACCGGTTCCGAACTCGGCGAGCACCCCTTTGAGCCGATCACCCCGGGATCCATCCGCAAGGCGGCCAATCTGCTCGACGATCTGCCGATCGAATGGCGTCATCGCAGCCAGCGTTATGCCGAGAAGCTCGCCACCCCCGACACATCGGTCGCCGACCTGGTCGGCGACATCGATCCGATGAAGGTGGCCGAAGGACGCAGCCTTGGTGATCCGGAGACCATCCACTTCGGTCTGATCCCACGGTCCCACCGCGGCATCGTCGCCATCAACGAGCTCCCCGACCTGGCCGAGCGTATCCAGGTGTCGATGCTGAATGTCATGGAGGAGCGTGACATCCAGGTCCGTGGCTACACGCTGCGCCTGCCGCTCGACGTCCTTGTGATGGCCAGTGCGAACCCGGAGGACTACACCAACCGCGGCCGCATCATCACGCCGCTCAAGGACCGCTTCGGCGCCGAGATCCGGACGCACTATCCGCTGGAACTCGACGACGAGATCGCCGTGATCGAGCAGGAGGCCGACCTCACTGCGACCGTGCCGACCTTCATCACCGAGATCCTCGCGCGGTTCACCCGCTACGCCCGTGACCATCCGTCGATCGATCAACGCTCCGGTGTCTCCGCACGCTTCTCGATCGCGGGGGCGGAGACGGTGGCCGCTGCTGCACTCCACCGGGCGACGGTCACGGGGGAGGACGTGGCGGTGGCGCGGGTCGTCGATCTCGAATCGGTGATCGAGGTGCTGCGGGGCAAGATCGAGTTCGAATCCGGTGAGGAGGGGCGCGAACTCGAGATCCTCGAACATCTGATGCGTAAATCGGTTGCCGACACCGTGCGCGCGCACCTCGGCGGGATCGACATGGCCCCGCTGGTGGACGCATTGGAAAACGGTGAACCCGTCGTGACCGGTGATCGCGTCACCGCGACCGATCTGCTCGGATCGATCCCCGACCCGGAGACCACCTCCGCGGTCCTCGACGACATCGCCACCCGCCTCGACGCCGAGGCGGACGGCGAACGCGCCAGCGCGATCGAGCTGGCGCTGGAGGGCCTCTTCCTCGCCAGGCGTATCGGCAAAGAAGCCGACGAGACCGGGCAGACGATCTACGGCTGAGTTCGACCGCTGGAGAAACGGGAGCCGAACACCATGGTGCACAAGAGTTTCCACCGATCGCGGTATCAGCGTTATGTCGGTGGCCCGGATCCGCTGGCTCCGCCGGTCGACCTCCGGGAAGCGTTGCGGGACATCGGCGACGACGTCATGGCCGGCACCTCGCCGCAGCGTGCCCTGCGAGAGTTCCTCCGTCGCGGTACGCCGGACATGCGAGGGCTGGACAAGCTCCGCGAGCAAGCCGAACGCCGTCGTCAGGAGTTGCTGAAGCAGCGGAATCTCGACGGTACCTTCGCCGAGATCCGCGAGCTTCTCGACCGTGCGGTCCTCGAGGAGCGCAAGCAACTCGCGCGCGACCTCGACGACGACGCGCGGTTCAAGGAGATGCAGATCGGCAGTCTTCCCCCGTCGACCGCGCAGGCCGTTGAGGAACTGTCGGAATACGATTGGCGCAGCCCGCAGGCGCGGGAGGACTACGAGAAGATCAAGGATCTGCTCGGGCGCGAACTCCTCGACCAGCGTTTCGCGGGGATGAAGGAAGCCCTGGAAGGCGCGAATGAGCAGGACCGGCAACGTATCTCGGAGATGCTCTCCGATCTCAACGAGTTGCTCGATGCGCACAACCGCGGTGAGGACACCACCGAGCAGTTCGACGAGTTCATGGGCAAGCACGGGGACTTCTTTCCGGAGAATCCCCGTAACACATCCGAACTCATCGATTCGCTGGCGCAGCGTGCTGCCGCGGCTCAGCAGTTCTACAACTCGCTGACACCCGAACAACGCGCGGAACTGGATCAGCTGGCCCAGCAGGCTTTCGGATCGCCGGAGCTGATGAGCCAGCTGTCGCAGATGGATTCGGCACTGCGTGAGGCGAGGCCGGGTCTCGACTGGGACAACGCGCAGTCATTCTCGGGCGAGCAGCAGATGGGCCTGGGGCAGGGGGCCGCCGCCTTGCGTGACATTTCCGAGCTGGAGGCTCTCAGCGAGCAGCTGTCCCAGCAATACGCCGGTGCTCAGATGGACGACCTCGACCTCGATGCCCTGGCCCGCCAGCTCGGCGACGAGGCCGCGGTCGACGCGCAACGCCTCGCCGAACTGGAGAAGGCCTTGTCCGAGGAGGGATTCTTCGATCGCACCTCGGACGGACAATTGCGGCTGAGTCCGAAGGCCATGCGGCAGCTCGGAGAGTCGATCTTCCGCGACATCGCCGAGCAACTGTCGGGACGCGGAGACCGGCAGACCCGCCGAACCGGTGCCCTCGGGGAGCCGACGGGGGCCTCGCGCGAATGGGAGTTCGGCGACACCGACCCCTGGGACGTGACCCGTACGGTGTCGAACGCGGTGTTGCGCACCGTTTCAGAGAGTGACGAGCCGTCGCTGATGTCGGCGGAGATGGCCCGGGGCGGCGTGCGTATCGACGTCCGCGACGTGGAGGTCGCCGAGACCGAGGCCCGCACGCAGGCCGCCGTCGTGCTGCTGGTGGACACCTCGTTCTCGATGGAGATGGAGGGCCGGTGGACGCCCATGAAGCGCACCGCCATCGCGCTCAATCACCTGATCTCCACGCGCTTCCGCAGCGACGAACTGCATCTCATCGCATTCGGCAGGTATGCCAGGTCCATCGACATCGCCGAGCTGACCGGGCTGCAGCCGCGGATGGAGCAGGGGACCAACCTGCATCACGCCCTGCTGCTCGCCCAGCGTCACCTCCGCCGGTTCCCGAATGCGCAACCGGTGGTCCTCGTCGTCACCGACGGCGAACCGACGGCGCATCTCGATCCCAGCGGCGAACCGTTCTTCTTCTATCCGCCACACCCGCAGACGATTGCGGTCACCGTCCGCGAACTCGACCATGTGTCGCGGCTCGGGGCGCAGGTGACGTTCTTCCGGCTCGGCGAGGATCCCGGGTTGGCGCATTTCATGGATCAGATCGCCCGCCGGATCGGTGGCCGTGTGGTCGCGCCGGACGTCGACGGACTCGGAGCCGCTGTCGTCGGGGACTACCTGCGATCGCGGCGCGGCCATCGACGATGAATCGAGCTTCTCAGGGTGGCGGATCAGGGTTTCCTGGGTGCCTGGCCAGTAGGGTGATCCCGGTCTGGCAAACGGCGAAAATCAGGGTGGTCGCGCCCGTGGACGCCCACTAGGCTCGAACCCTGTGACAACCCCCGAGGATCTACCGGCCCCCGACGACCGCCGAGCTCGTCTGCGGGCCGCCGACACCGATCGTGAACTCGTGCACCAGATCCTGTCCGCCGCGATGGCCAGTGGCAGCCTCTCGCCTGCCGAGTACGAGGAACGCGCGGGGAAGGCCGTCTCGGCAAAGACGTTCGGTGAGCTCGACGAGCTCACCGACGATCTCCCGGTTGGGCAACTCGGGGTGCCGATGCCGTTCGTCGGTGAACCCTCCGTCAGTCGGGTCGTCCCGGGCTCGGGGCGCTCACCGGTGGCACATCGATTCGCGCTGATGTCGGCCGCGGAGATCAAGGGCACCGTCGTGGTGGCGGACTCCATCACGGCCACCGCGATCATGGGCTCCGTGGAGATCGACCTCAGGGAGGCCGAATTCACCGCTGCGGTCCTCACCATCCGCTGTACCGCGATCATGGGGGCCGTCGACATCACCGTGCCACCCGATGTCGCCGTCGAGGTCAACGGCTGGCCGATCATGGGCGGATTCGGTGGCCGTGCGTCGGGACCGGGCATGCCGGGTGCGCCGACGGTCCGTGTCGTCGGGTTCGCGTTGATGGGCGGCGTCGAGGTCAAGCGCAAGGACCGCAAACAGCGGACACCGTCCTAGCTCACGCGAGCAGAAAGGCGATCACCCCGATCACCGGAATGGACGCCAGCGTGGTGATCAACGCGGTGTCGCGGGCCATGATCTGCCCTCGTCGATACCGTGTCGCGTAGACGAGGACATTCTGGGCTGTCGGCAGAGCGGCGATCACCACCTGGGCGAACAACTGATGACCCGTTTCACCGAATCCCCACCGGGCCACGACGTAGACAAGCGCGGGCATCGCCACCACCTTGAGGACCGAGGCCAGCGCGATCGCCCGGCGGGGGCTCTGGCCCTTCTTGAAGACGGCGACGCCGGTCAACGACAGTCCGAACGCGAGCAGGGCGCCGGGCACCGACGCGTTGCCCAACATCTTCATCGGCTCCATGATCGCGGCGGGCGGCATCCAGCCGACCGCGGAGATCACCAGTCCGGCCACACCGCCGACGACGATCGGGTTGGTCAGGGGCGCGACCACGGCATCTCGGACAGTGGACGTACGTGGTGCCGTCCCGGTCGCCGGATCGGTGACCGTGAGGTCGAGGGTGATCAAGGCCATCGGCGAGTACACCAGGATCTGGAACAGCAGGAGAGGCGCGATGAACGACGCGTCGTCGAGGACGAAGATGGCGATCGGAAGGCCGAGGTTCACGCTGTTCACGTACGACGACGCGAGGCCGCCGATCGCGAGCTCGGGGATCTCGGCTCGAAGCCACAACCGTGCGACCACCACGTAGATCACGCCGATGGCGAGTGCGCTGCCACCGGCGATGACCAGCGTCGTCGAGAAGATGACGGACAGGTCCGACGTGATCAGCGAGTGGAACAGCAGGGCGGGTGTGCACACGAAGAAGACGAGCCGGGACAACACCTCGTGGGCGCTGTCGCCGAGCACACGGGTACGCCCCAACAGGTAGCCGATCCCCACCATGATGAAGATGACGGTGAAGCCCGAGACCACGCCTGACACCGGGCCGAGTGTATTCACCAGGCGGGACACGACGTTCGCAGGTGCCCCATCGGTGGTGGGTCGCCGCTGACCCGGATCTGATGACCCATCCGTTCGCATACGCTGGGCATCGTGGAAAGGACCATTCGATGACGAATCCGACCGACGGCCCCCAGAATCCACAGGACGATCACGAGGCCGGTGACCAGACCGAGCCGGTGACCGATCGGTCACCCGCAACCGACCGGGCCACACCGCCGGAGTCCCAGGCACCCCATCCCGAGGGCTGGCAATCGTACGGCGCCGGCCCGCAACACGGCGCCGGATCCCAGTCCGGCGCGGGATCCCAGTACGGGCCGGAGTCCGGATACGGAACGGGGTCCGGGCAAGGTGACACGACCGGATACGGGACGACCCCGCAGTACGGTTCGGCACAGCAGTACGGTTCGGCACAGCAATACGGCTCGGCACAGCAATACGGGGCATCGCCCCAGTACGGCTCGGGACCGCAGCATGGAACGACTCCGCAGTACGGCTCGGGACCGCAGTACGGGGCATCGCCCCAGTACGGCTCGGCACCCCAGTACGGCACGCCGCAGTACGGGGCACCACCGCAGTACGGGGCACCCTACGGCGCGGGCTACCCGGGGATCCGTCAGACCAACGGCAAGGCGATCGCGGCTCTGATCTGTGGTATCGGATCCTTCCTCGTCTGTCCTGGTGTGTTCGGTGTGGTTGCGGTGATCCTGGGCAACTCGGCCCGCGATGAGATCGAGGCCTCGGCGGGAACGCAGGACGGCGAGGGCATGGCCAAGGCCGGAGTCATCCTCGGCTGGATCTCCATCGCCTTGGTGGTGATCTTCCTGCTGATCGCGCTGATCGTGCTGATCATCGGAGCGTTCGCCACGTCGTCCTAGACCCGGCGGGAACGACGTTTTGGTGCTTGGGCCGCGGGCCGGTAGTCTGGGGAGGTTGTGTGCCGCGCCTGACCGGCTCGAAAGCTGTGACAGTCCGGGCGCACGGATCGACGGGACCTACCGGCAGTCATGCCGGACGGTCCCCACAGACTCGCACGTAGGAGAGGGCTCAACCATGGCTGTACCCAAGCGCCGGATGTCGCGGGCGAACACCCGCAGCCGTCGTTCGCAGTGGAAAGCGGACAACCCGGCATTGCAAGAGGTGAAGGTGAACGGAGTCGCACAGCGCATTCCGCGTCGTCTCGTGAAGGCGGCCAAGGCCGGCATCATCGACCTGGATCGCCGCTGAGCGCATCTCGCTGACTTCGACATCACGTCGAAGCCGCGAATACTTTCACAACGACCGCCCCGGCCCGCCGGGGCGGTCGTTGTTGTGCTCACCTGCTGCTGACACCATGATCGGGTGCTGCAAGACATCCTCAACGACATCGGGATCGTCGTGTTCGCCGCATCCGGTGCCCTGCTGGGTGTGCGCAAGGATTTCGATCTCTGGGGCATTCTGACCGTCGGAGCACTGACCGGCGTCGGTGGCGGCATCCTCCGCGACGTCCTGCTCGGGATCACACCACCGACCTCGATCCAGAACTGGCCGCCGATCGTCGTCGCCACCTCGGCAAGTCTCGTGGTCTTCTTCTTCCACCCGGCCTTCTCCGAGCTACGCCGCAGCGTCCTGCTGCTGGATGCGATCGGGATGGGCCTGTTCGCCACCAGCGGTGCATCCATCGCGATCGACCAGCACGCGAGCGCATTCGCCGCCACCCTCATCGGGCTGTTGACAGCGGTGGGCGGCGGCATCCTGCGCGATGTCCTCGCCAACGAGATCCCGTTGTTGCTGCAACCCGCCGATCTCTACGCGGTACCGGCCCTCCTCGGAGCCGGGGTCGTCGGCGTCGGCGCCACCTGTTCGTCGGCACCCACCTGGATATGGCTGGTGGTCGGCACCGTGGTCGCCACCGGCCTGCGGATCACGGGACTGGTGTTCGGCTTGCAGCTGCCGACCGCGCCGAGCGGTCTGTGGCGTCGACACTGACCGTCTCGAGTAATTGAGCCGCGCTGATCAGACCGATCGACGTGTGACGGTTCCGTCGCCGGCTGCCGGCCGTGCCGCCCCTACTCGAGGACGTTCAACGGTGGCTGGTCCTACTGGGCGATGTACTTGTTGACGGCCCGGTTGAGGAAGTTCGGGATGAACTTCGCGGCGTTGCCGAGGAACAGCGTCTGCGCCCCCACCGAGTAGCTGGTGCGGTGCAGGAGTTTGTCCTGCCGGGTCGGATGCACTGACTCCCAGACCTTCTCGGCGACCTGCTCGGGGGTGATCCGCACGCCGAGAGTCTTTGTCGACTTGGCGTCGTTGTCGGCGAGTGCGGTCTTCGCCCACAGCGGCCAGATGCCGACGACCCGGATGTCGTCGCGCTCCCATTCCAGTTCCAGGGCCTCGGTCAGGCCGCCGACGAAGAACTTGGTGGCGCTGTAGGTGGCGATACCGGGCTGGCCGTAGATCGCCGAGGCCGAGGCGATGTTGACCAGGTGCGCACCCGGTGTCGCCTTCAAGTACGGAAACGCCGCTTGAGCTCCCAGGGCCACGCCGAGGGCATCGATGTCGATCTGACGTCGCACGGCGTCGGGTGAGATCTCGTGCAGGGGCCCCTCGACGAGGATGCCCGCGTTGTTGTCGAGCACGTCGAGACGGCCGTCGGTGTGGGAGGTGAAGTCGGCGAGCGCCTCGGCCCACTGCTCGTGGTCGCGCACGTCGAGCTTTCCGACGATCCAGTCGGGGTGATTCGCCTGCACCTTCGACAGCGCATCGTCCGAGACGTCGTAGACACCGACCGTCCAGCCCTCCCGGTCGAAGCGCTCGGCGGTGGCCAATCCGATACCCGCCGCACCGCCGGAAATGAAGATCGATGACATGTGTGTTCTCCTGCCTTTGCCCAGTTGAGAAGGGATATCGACGCTAAGTTACCGGTCAGTATAGGCCGGAGCCTGTTTACTCCCTCACACCCCGATGCTATCTTGACAACACGCATTGTCATAACAGTGCTCATTGTCAAGAAAGAACAGTTGTTCACCGACGACCTGGAGGTCGAATCCGATGACTGCAGCGATGGAACGGACGCAGAGCGACGGCGGCACGCCGGATCAAGCTCGCCCGGACAACGTCGTGAGCATGCGTGACCAGGGGGCCAACGAGGTCTCCGAGCGCCTCCTGGCGTCGGCTGCGCGTCTCTCCCGGAACGCGATGACCGAGATCGACTGGTCGGAACCGATGGATCCGACGAAGTACGGCTGCAGTCCGGAGTGGTCGTCGCTGTACGGGACGGCCTACTGGGACGAGCTGACCGAGGAACAGCGCATCTCGGTGACCCGTCACGAGTTCGCGTCGATCATGAACATCGGCATCTGGTTCGAGATGATCTTGCAGGAGATGGTCATCCGCGATCAGTATCTCGGCGCCTATCACGACCCGGAGTTCCAGTTCGCACTCACCGAGGTCGCCGACGAGTGCCGGCATTCGATCATGTTCGCCAAGGCGTCGCAGAAGATGGTCGGCACGTCCTACCGCCCCACCAAGACCGTGGGACGTCTCGGCAAACTGTTCAAGCGCACCGCAAAGAACGAGATCGCCTACGCCGGGATTCTCGTCGCGGAGGAGGTGCTCGACGTCTTCCAGCGCGGCTGCATGCGTGATGATCGCGTGCTCGACTTCATTCGGACCATCAACGAGATCCACGTGCTCGAGGAGTCGCGCCACATGAAGTTCGCGCGTGAAGAGGTGCGCGAGTCGATGGAGGGTGTTGGCTTTGCGCGCCGCCAGTTCAGTGCGCTCTACGTCTCCCTGGCGGCGTACATGATCGTGACGAGCCTCGTGCAGAAGAAGGCGTTCGCCGATGCCGGGCTCGACGCGGAGCGTGCAGTCGCGGAGATGAACTCGAACTCACATTTCCAGTCGATGATCCGCAGCAGTTGCGCGCACCTGATGGAGTTCCTCGACGAGGTCGGACTGCTGACCCGTCCGGCGATGCACTACTACCGGAAAGCGAACATGCTCTGATGTTCGTCATCACCCAGTCCTGCTGCAGCGACGCAGCGTGCGTGTCTGTATGTCCGGTGAACTGTATCCACCCGACTCCCGAGGAACGCGGTTTCGGCAGTTCCGACATCCTGCACATCGATCCGGAGGCGTGCATCGACTGCGGCGCCTGTGCAGATGCCTGCCCGGTGGATGCGATCTACCCCGCCGACAAGCTCGGTACCCGCGACAAGGTGTTCATCGAAATCAACGCGGATTTCTACAAGAAGAACACCGACATCACCTCGGGGTGGAACCAGGTCGAATACCCGGAGATCCCGAAACTGCCTGCGGGACTGCGAGTTGCGCTGGTCGGGACCGGGCCGTCAGGGGGCTATGCGCTCCGGACGATCCTGGACCGGACCGAGGCCGACGTGACGGTCATCGACAAGTTGCCGACGCCGGGCGGGCTGGTTCGTGCCGGTGTGGCGCCTGATCATCCCGGCACCAAGGGAGTGCTGCGCGGGTTCGATCTGCTCTACCGCGATCCGCGCGTCACCATGGCGACCAATGTCGAGGTCGGTACCGAACCCGGGCAGGTGACCCCGGCCGAACTGGCGCAACATTTCGACGCCGTGTTCTATGCCGTCGGCGCGAGTGAGTCGCGTCGACTGGGCATCCCCGGCGAGGATCTGCCGGGTTCGACGTCGGCGACCGATCTCGTGGCCTGGTACAACGCGGTTCCCGGCAAGGAGGCGCCGCCGCTTCCCGTCGACGGCACCGGTCGCGCCGTGGTGGTCGGCACGGGCAATGTCGCGCTCGACGTCGCGCGCATCCTGGTCTCGCCGCCGGAACTCCTCGCCACCACCGACATCGCCGATCGTGCATTGCGGATCCTCGAGCAGCAGAACATCCACGAAGTCGTGGTGCTGGGGCGTCGTGATCAGGCGAGCGCTGCGTATACATCGGCGGAATATCGTGCGTTGTCGACCATTCCGGGAGTCGAGATCGTCGTCCACGACGATCCGTCGGCGGATGCCCCGGATCTGCGGGGGCCCGCCGACCGGAGCAAGCGTCGCATCGTCTTCCTCTTCCACACCTCGCCCGACGAGATCGTCGGGGATCAACGTGTGGAGGGCGTGACGGTGCAGACCGGCGGCACCCGACACACCGTTGCCGCCGATCTCATGGTGCGATCCATCGGCTACCGGTCGACTCCGATCGCCGGACTGCCCTTTGACCACGAGCGTGGCGTGTTCCCGAACACCGACGGCCGGATGCTCGACGACGACGGCACCGTGATCCCGGGCGCCTATGTCCTCGGATGGGCAAAGCGGGGTCCGAGCGGTGGCATCGGCACCAACAAGGTGTGCGCCGAGTCGACGGTCGAGGACTTCATCCGGGATGCCGCAGGCGGTCGACTCGAGCGAACGACCACGGAGTCCAAGGCGTTCGCCGCGCTGGTGCGCAAACGGGCGCGACATGTGATCGGATATCGCGGGATGCGGGCCATCGACGCGAGTGAGCGGCGTCGTGGCCTCCCGCAGGGCCGGCCCAGGGTCAAATACACCGACGTCGCCGAGATGGTCGGCGCCGCGGGCTGGCGTAAGCGCTAGCGCTGGATTGTGGATCTCGATACGCACGCTCGCTTCGCTCGTGGGCTACTCGATCGGCGGAGAGGCGCGGCTGGCGGGCTGGTCGGTCGGCGGAGAGGCGCCGCTGGTCGATCGGCGAACCGCCGCTGATCGAGTAGCCCGAACGGAGTGAGGGCGTATCGAGATCAAGGTCACCCCAGATCACTCACCTCCGGATGTCCGGTGAGGTCCTGACAATCGCCTTGTAACACCGAGGCAAGCAATGAGTCACGCGCGGTCGCGATAGTGGCATACATGTCCAGCACACCGCGGTTCCTGCAAGGCGTCTTCGCGTTCACCGGCACCGGACTCACCAAGCCGGGCCCGGTCGATCCGTCGCTGACCTTCGTGGTGCCGTCCGGGCTGACGGCACAGCCGCTCTACTTCCGGGGCGGTAACAGTTCCGACGAGCTGATCTATGTCACCCTGACACGCGACGGCAAGCCCATGCGGATCTTCCCGATGGGGGCGAAGGCATCGGTGAACGTGCCGTTACGGGTCGTCGAGGACGTCGACCCGGACTCGACGCTCGAATTGGTGCTGGCAGCGCCTGAAGGTGCGGCCGGCGAAGTCGTCATCGATTTCGGGATGGTCGTCTTCTGATGCCGAAACGCAAGCTCGTTGTCGTCGGCAACGGTATGGCCGGCGCGCGGACGGTCGAGGAGATCCTGGCCCGCGGGGGTGCGGATCTGTTCGACGTGACGATGATCGGCGACGAACCCTACGGCAACTACAACCGGATCATGTTGAGCCACGTCCTCTCCGGTGAGACGGCACTCGACGACGACGATCTGATGCTGAACCCGATGGCGTGGTACCGGGAGAACGACGTCACGCTCTACAGCGGCGACAGCGCCGACGCCATCGATCGTTTCGCCAAGACGGTGACCTGTGCCAGCGGCCGGTTGATCGCGTTCGACGTGCTGATCGTCGCGACCGGTTCGAACACCTTCTTTCCCAACATGGACGGACTGCGGGAACCGGACGGGCGACTCGCGCGCGGCGTGTTCGGTTTCCGGACCATCGAGGACACCAACGGAATGCTGCAGATGGCGACCGCCCGCGACGATGTGCGCGCGGTGGTCATCGGTGGTGGCCTGCTCGGGCTGGAGGCCGCGTACGGCCTGAAGACCCAGGGCGTGGAGGTCGACGTGGTCCATTCACCGGGTCACCTGATGAACCAGCAGCTCGACGAACGCGGCGGGAGGGTGCTGCGCAACAAGATCGAAGAACTCGGCGTCGGCGTGCACACGGGAAAGCGGACCACCGCGGTCCTGCGCAACGACGACGGGACGGTAGCAGGCGTGGGCTTCGCCGACGACCAATCGCTGCCGGGGGACATGATCGTGGTGACGGCCGGTATCCGTCCCAATGTCGATCTCGCCCGGCGGGCGGGGCTCGTCGTCGAAAGGGGTATCGTCGTCGACGACCAGATGCGTTGTGAGGACGAGGGTTTCATCTTCGCAGTCGGGGAGTGTGCCCAGCATCGCAGCGAGGTGTACGGACTGGTTGCGCCGCTCTGGGAACAGGCGGTGGTGCTCGCCGACGTCATCACGGGTGCGAATCCGGATGCGGAATACCATGGTTCGCGATTGACCACCAAGCTGAAGGTGGCCGGGGTCGATGTGGCGGCGATGGGCGTCAAGGGACCCGAACGTGACGATGACGAGTTCGTCCAGTTCTACGAACCACGCAGTGGTACCTACAAGAGTGTCGTGGTGCGCGACAACAAACTGATCGGCGCGATGCTGCTCGGCGACATCTCCAAGGCGAACTTCCTCACGCAGGCGTTCGACGAGAAGGTGCCGCTGCCGGATGAGCGCATCTCGATGCTGTTCGACATGGGTACACCCAGCACGGCGACGGGCGCTGCCGAACTCGCCGACGACGTTCAGGTCTGCAATTGCAACGGTGTCACCAAAGGCGACATCGTCGGGTGTGTGCGGGGCGGTTGCACCAGCGTGAGCGAGGTGTGCGCGACCACACGGGCCGGGAAGGGCTGCGGCTCCTGCAAACCCCTGGTCGCCGACATCGTCGAGTTCGCGGCGGGGGACGCGCTGACCGCCGACGTGTCGGCCGACTGGTATGTGCCCGCGATCCCGCTGACCAAGCCCGAACTCATCGACGCGATCCGTCGACAGGATCTCCGGTCGGTGTCCGACGTCTTCGTTGCGCTGGCACCGGGAGGTGAGGACGCCTCCGCCAAGATGCCGCTGGCCTCGCTGCTGCGCGTGGTCTGGGGTGCCGACTGGAAACGGGAGCCGGGTGCGCTCTTCGTCAACGACCGCGTGCATGCCAACATCCAGCGCGACGGCACCTTCTCGGTGGTGCCGCAGATGAAGGGCGGCGTGACGTCGCCGCAGCAGTTGCGTCGGATCGCCGATGTCGCGGAGAAGTACGACATCCCGATGATCAAGGCCACCGGCGGACAGCGGATCGATCTCCTCGGGGTGAAGAAGGAGGATCTGCCGAAGGTCTGGCAGGACCTGGACATGCCGTCGGGTTATGCCTACGGCAAGTCGTTCCGGACAGTCAAAACCTGTGTGGGAACCGACTATTGCCGCTTCGGTCTCGGCGACTCGACGCAGCTGGGAATCGACATCGAGACGCGATATCAGGGACTGGAGTCGCCGGCCAAGCTGAAGCTGGCGGTCACCGGCTGTCCCCGTAACTGTGCCGAGGCGTTGTGCAAGGACTTCGGGGTGGTCGCGGTGGGCGACGGTCGCTGGGAGATCTACGTCGGAGGCGCGGCCGGGGCGCACATCCGCAAGGGCGACCTGCTGGCCACGGCGGAATCGCCAGACGAAGTGATCCGCCTGTGCGGCATCTTCATCCAGTACTACCGCGAGCAGGGGAAGTGGCTGGAGCGGACCTACGCGTGGGTGCCGCGGGTGGGTATCGAGGAGCTCCGCGCGATCATCGTCGACGACCGTGACGGCCTCGTGGCCGGTCTCCAGGAGCGGATCGACGAAGCGGTGGCCGGTTACGTCGACCCGTGGCTCGATCGCGAGGAACCGAAGTCGCCCGCCCAGTTCACGCCCTCGTTGCCGTTGCTCCCCTTACCGAGGGTGCCGGTCCGGTGACCCGCGTCGACATGGGGGTGGTGGTCGGACCGACGGAGGATCTCCAGCCGGGTGAAGGGCGGGCGTATGCCGTCGGCGATCGGCAGATCGCGGTGTTCCGGATGACCGACGGGACACTTCGTGCCACCGATGCGGTGTGCCCGCACAACGGAGGTCCCCTTGCCGACGGACAGTTCGACCTGGGGCAGATCGTGTGTCCGTTGCACCAGTACGCCTTTCGATTCACGAACGGCGGGTGCGCTTCCGAGGGAATCGGGGCGGTGGCGGTTCACCGGGTGGAGGATCGCGACGGCCAGGTGGTGGTGTGGGTGTGAGGCGTTGTCCCAGATGACACCGGAGCGCGACGGGGAGGAGATATCTGGCTCGGCGATCTGCTCAGGTGTCATCTGAGACAAGTTCGCTCCGCTCGACCACCGGCTTGCGGTGCTCGCGTCGACGAATGAGGTCCATGATCGTGTCCTCGACGTCCGTCCATTCGTGGACCACCTGGTGGTATGTCAGTCTGATGACGATGTACCCGAGCTCGACGGCCTTTCTGTCGCGCTCGCGATCTTTCTCGAACTGCTCCTTGCTGCTGTGGGTTTCGTAGCCGTCGACCTCGATGATCAACGAGGTGCCGACAACGAGGTCGACGATGCCGACTCCGGGAATGGTGACCTGTGATCGAACTCCGATCCCACGGGAGCGGAGGCGTAATCGGGTCATCGATTCGGTACCCGACTGTGCCTGCTCATCGCATCGGTCGAGTAGCCGCCGGACGCGTACCGGGGCCGACCGGAACTGGACGTCGAGGTCGGAGAGGTCGAGTAGTTGCTGATTGAGGATCGAATCGCAGACCACCACGATGCCTTCGTCGTCGAGGCACTTGAGTGCATGACGGAGCGCGACCGTCAGCTCATCGATGCTGCACAGTTCTGATTCCGGTCTGCCGTACTGTTCGCAGAATGTCGTGTGGACACCACGATGAGCGCTCGCGCGGGCGCGCACATGGACGGTCTCCGATGAGCCGGGCACCCATACCTCGTGGAGTCGAAGTGCGGACAGACAGCTGAGAACGCCGCCCTCCGATACCGCCGTCACGACATCTCGGTTCGCCCAGGGCGTCGCGTACCAACCGCGTCGCACACAGCGCAGGTCGGCATTCCTGACAGCGGTGCGGAGTTCGGTACGGGTCATACCCGCGCAACGGAGTTGCTTCCATGAGGCGACGCCGAAGCCGGCCGCCAGCACACCAGCGCAATCGAATCGATCCATTCCGGCAGGGTCGCACCTCGACGACCTCGGTGGCCTGCGGTAACCCTCGCAATTGTCCTTCTGTGGACAACGAAGAGACTGTGCACAAGACGGTCGCCCGCTCGATCACCCGGGGACAGGACTGCCGCAGATCGCGTAGCCGTCGCCAGATTCAGTAGACGTCGCGGACGTAGCGCTTCTCCGCCGCGAGCGCCTTCACATATCCCTCGGCGCTGGTGGGTGCCAACTTTCCGTGCTGCGCGACCACGCCTTTCAGGGCGGAGTCGACGTCCTTGGCCATGCGTCCGGCGTCGCCACACACATAGATGTGCGCGCCGTCGTGTAGCCACCGGTACAGTTCGGCGCCGTGTTCACGCATCCGGTCCTGGACGTAGACCTTCGAGGCCTGGTCCCGCGAGAATGCCACGTCCAGTCTGGTGAGCAGGCCGTCGGCGAGCATCGAGGTCAGCTCGTCCCGGTAGTAGAAGTCCGTTGCCGCATATTGCTCGCCGAAGAACAGCCAGTTCGGACCCGTGTGACCGAGCGCCTGTCGTTCGTGGAGAAAGGCCCGGAAGGGTGCGATCCCGGTCCCCGGGCCGATCATGATCATCGGCGCGTCGGGGTCGGTCGGTGGCCGGAAGTGGTTGGTGGAGTTGACGAAGATCCCGATGTCCTCGCCTTGCGCCTGATCGGCGAGAAATGTCGAACAGACGCCGCCGCGGGGCGTGCCGTGGACGTTGTATCGGACCGCGGAGACCGTCAGGTGCACCTCGTCCGGGCTCGACAACGGACTCGACGAGATCGAATACGACCGAGGCGCCAACGGTTTCAGGATGTCGATCCAGTCGGAGGTCGACGCGCGCACCGGGTGCTCGGACAGCAGATCGACCGACTGGCGCCCCCAACTCCATTCCGCGAAGCGGGTCTTGTTCCCGGCGGCGGTCAGGTCGCGGAGGTCGTCGTCCCCGGTCCGTTCCGCGACAAACCGGACGAGATCGGTGTTCACCTTGGCGAACTCGAGGCGTTCCCGCAGCGCTCGGCGAAGTGTCATCTCACCGGCATCGGGGAGGTAGACCACGTCGTCGCCGTCGAGGCGGGTCGCCGACAACCATTCCTCGATGAGGGCCGGGTTGTTGCGCGGCCACACGCCCAGGGCATCGCCGGTGCGGTAGGTCAACGAGTTGGGCGGGAGGTGAAATGCGAAGTTGCGAACATCTTTCCGCGAACCTGAGCCGTTGAGCTTGATGTTGCGGGCCAGGGAGGTGACAAAGGGGTTCTTGCGGGAATACGTCGGCGTGTCCGTGGGTGCGGGGTTCGGGCGATCCGGGGTGGACACCAGGGTTTGGTTGCTGTCGGCGAGATCGTTGTTGCCGTCGGCGGGATTCGGGTTGCTGTCGGCGGTGGTGCTCAGCGCGCCGACAACCTGTTCGAGCCAACTGCCCGCGGTGTCCTCGAACTCGGGCTCGCAGTCGACACGATCGAGGATCCGGGCCCCGCCCAGCTCGCCGATGCGGGCGTCGAGTTTGCGTCCGTGGCCACAGAAGTCGTCGTAGCTGGAGTCGCCGAAGGCGAGCACCGCGTACCGGACGCCGGAGAGGTCGGGTGCGTCGTCGGTGTTCAGTGCGTCCCAGAACTCGCTCCCGTTGTCGGGTGGATCTCCGTCGCCGGTGGTCGACGTGACGAACAGGACTGTCTCGTTGTCTGGGAGCCGACCGGGGTCGCAGTCGTCCATCGAGACCGTGGTGACCGGGCGACCGGTGCCGGCGAGACGATCCGCGCACAGGGTGGCGAACTCTTCGGCGTTACCCATCTGCGATGCCCAGAGGACGGTCACCGCGCCCACCGAACCCACATCGTCAGCGCGGTCGACCGGTGCGGTGGCATACGTGGGAAGTGCGCGGCGGGAGTACATTCCGGCCAGCAGACCCGACACCCAGGTGCGGGTGTCGGGAGCCAGCGGCGCATCGGCCGGCACTACCGGGACCTCGCCGGCCGGCGGATCGGCGCGTAGGCCACCGATGATCCCTGCGAGGTAGAGCTTCTCTATGTGGGTGGGTTGCGGAGGCGCGATGTCGGGTACACCGAAGAGGTCGGCGAGGGTGTCGATCACAGGTTGCCCTTCCGATACCGGAGTGGATCTCCCTGGTGTGGGCGCGTTCTCGGAACTCGCGGCGGCGGCCACGCGTGTGAGGCTCACCGCGCACACCTTGAACTCGGGTTGCTGCGACATCGGGTCGACGGCGTCGGACGTGACCGCGTTGATCGCGAGATCGTCGCCGAACATGTCGTTCCAATGGAACGGCACAAAGCAGTTGCCGGGCCGTACACGATCGGAGATCGATGCCGGGAGAACGGCGTGCCCCCGGCGCGAGGCCACCTCGACCCGATCCTGCGAAGCGATGCCGAGGCGCTCGGCATCAGTGGGGTGGATCTCGACGAAGGGGCCCGGATTGAGTTTGTTCAGCTTCGCCACCCGCCCGGTCTTGGTCATCGTGTGCCATTGGTGCGGGAGTCGACCGGTGTTGAGCAGGAAGGGGTGATCGTCATCGGGCATCTCGACGGGATCGACGTGAGGTCGGGCAAAGAACTGGGCGCGACGGGACGGGGTGGCGAACGCCAGCGCCGGGACGGAGCCGTCGTCGGCGCGGTGCAGCGATTGGCTCACGCCGTCGTTGAGGTAGCGGATCGGGTTGCGGCCGTGGGGGTCCGGTGAGTCTACGAGGTCGTCGGGCGGGTACGGCCATTGCATGGGCGTGCGACGCAGTCCGTCGTAGCTCATGCCCCGCAGGTCGTATCCGGTGCGTGGATTGGCGAACTCGCGGATCTCGTCGAAGATCTCCTCGGCGCTCGCGTAGCCGAAGGCGTCGGCATAACCCATCTCGCAGGCGACCCGGGCGATGATCTGCCAGTCGGGGATGGCCTGTCCCGGAGGCTCGACGGCCGGCTCGAACAGCGTCACGTTGCGCTCCGAATTGACCATGGTGCCTGCGGATTCGGTCCACAGCGCGGCCGGGAGAGCGACATCTGCGTAGAGGTTGGTCTCGGTGTCGGCGAAGGCGTCCTGGGTGATCACCAGCTCCGCCCGCTCCAGGCCGGCGATGACCGTGGACCGGTTGGCCACCGATGCAACGGGATTGGTGCAGATGACCCAGCAGGCTCGGATCTCCCCGTCCGACATCCGGCGGAACATGTCGATGGTGCCGCCCCCGACGTCGGTGCGCAGGGTGCCGGGCTCGAGCCCCCACTTCGCCTCGACGAATGACCGGTCGTCGTCGGAGATCACCGCCCGCTGCCCGGGTAGCCCGGGTCCCATGTACCCCATCTCCCGACCGCCCATCGCGTTCGGCTGGCCGGTCAGCGAGAAGGGTCCGCTGCCGAGTCGGCAGATCGCACCGGTCGCGAGGTGAAGATTGATGAGCGCGTTGGTGTTCCAGGTGCCGTGCGTCGACTGGTTGAGACCCATCGTCCAGCAGCTCATCCAGTTGTCGGCTGTACCGATCATCCCGGCGGCGGCGTGCAGATCCTCGGCGGAGACGCCGGTGATCTCCCTGACCAGGTCAGGCGGGTACTGCGCGGCGAAGTCGGGCATCTGGTCGAAGCCGTCGGTGTACGACGCGATGAACTCGTCGTCGGTGTGGCCGCCGGTGATCAGCAGGTGCAGCAGGCCGTTCAGAAGCGCGAGGTCGGTGCCGGGCTTGACCTGTAGGAAGAGGTCGGCCTTGTCGGCGGTGGCGGTGCGGCGCGGATCGACCACGATGAGCTTGGCCCCGGCCTTGATGCGATCCATCATGCGCAGGTGCAGGATCGGATGGCAGTCGACGATGTTGGAGCCGATCACGAAGAAGACGTCGGCGTGGTCGAAGTCCTGGTAGGAACCCGGCGGGCCGTCGGCGCCGAGGGACTGCTTGTAGCCGGTGCCCGCGCTGGCCATGCACAGTCGCGAGTTCGACTCGATCTGGTTGGTCCCGATGAAACCCTTGGCGAGTTTGTTGGAGAGGTACTGCGCCTCCATCGACATCTGACCGGAGACATAGAGGGCCACCGCGTCGGGTCCGTGTCGGTCGATGATCGTTCGCAGCCGACGGGCTGTGTCGGTGATCACCTGGTCCAGGTCGCCGGGTTGTGCGGTGGTGCCGCGTTCGGTGCGGACCATGGGTGCGGTCAGCCGACCGCCGCCGGCGAGCATGTCGGCGGTGGTGGAGCCCTTGGTGCACAGGCGACCGAAGTTGGTCGGGTGATCCTTGCGGCCGGTGGTCTTGAGGATCTGGCCCGATTCTCCGACGGACAGGTCCATACCGCACCCCACGCCGCAGTAGGCGCACAGCGATTGGACGGTGCCGACGGATTTCACATGGTCCAGCGTCGGTCGGACGTGTTTCCTGATTCGAAGCGTCCAGTTACGCGTCCATCAACTTGACCTCACAGGCCTGGCCGATCTCTGTGCGCACCGTAGATCATCGGTGCGAGATCGAGATCTGCCCGCGACGTACCTGCGTCAACGGCCTCCACGACACACTTGTCGTCCTCAGACACATCTCAGCAGTTCACGATAAGACTGTAGGTATGCGCATCCTTGTGGTCGACGACGATCGGGCGGTTCGTGAGTCGCTTCGCCGCTCGTTGACCTTCAACGGGTACGGCGTGGACACCGCGGCCGACGGGCTGGAGGCCCTGGAGAAGATCGTCGCGGAACGCCCGGACGTCGTGATCCTCGACGTCATGATGCCCAGGCTCGACGGGCTCGAGGTCTGTCGGCGACTGCGGTCGGCGGGCGATGACCTGCCGATATTGGTGTTGACCGCCCGCGACTCGGTCTCCGAGCGCGTCTCCGGCCTCGACGCAGGCGCCGACGACTACCTGCCCAAGCCGTTCGCACTCGAGGAACTGCTGGCACGACTGCGTGCACTGCTACGGCGCGCGACCCCCGAAGACGACGTCGATTCCGAGGCGCTCGCCTTCGCCGACCTCACGCTCGACCCGGTGACCCGCGACGTCTCGCGCGGCGATCGGAGCATCAGCCTGACACGCACCGAATTCGCGCTGCTGGAGATGCTGATGGCGAACCCTCGCCGCGTGCTGTCGCGCAGCCGCATCTTGGAGGAGGTCTGGGGCTATGACTTCCCGACCTCGGGCAACGCCCTCGAGGTGTATGTCGGCTATCTCCGTCGCAAGACCGAGGCCGACGGTGAGGACCGGCTGATCCACACGGTGCGGGGTGTGGGCTACGTGCTGCGGGAGACGCCACCCTAGTGCTCGCCGAACACACCGACCCCGCGTCGTCCCCGGCGTCGCGCGGGTTCCTGCGGCGCAAACGCGACGATCTCGCGGAGATGCGTGCGCCGATGCCGCTCACCCGTGCCGTCTCGCTGAAGACCCGAGTGACGCTGTTGTCGGCCACCGTGGTGCTGGTGTCGGTCAGCCTGATGGCCGCGGCCGCCTACTTCGTCGTGTATCGGGCGATGTACAACGAGGTGGATTCGCAGCTCGAGAGTCGTGCCGACGGCATGACCGCTCTGGCGAGGACCGGTCTGCTCAACGAACGGCCGGAGTCGCTGGTGACCGGAACGGTGTTCTCCACCAACATCTCTCTTGCACTGGTACGTCCAGACGGTCGCAGTTACCTCATCGGTGAGGTGCCGTTCGAGGATGTCGAACGCAAGATCGCCCGGTCGACGTACGCGCCGGGCCAGGACAATCAGAGTCTTCGCACCATCCACAACCAGCGCGTGCTCGCACGCAAGCTCAGCGACGGAAACACACTTGTGTTGGCGCAGAGCCTGTTACACACGGACCGGGTGCTCAAGAGGCTGGCGTGGGTGTTGCTCGTGGTCGGCGGGGGTGGTGTGGCACTGGCGGCGCTGGCCGGTACGACGGTGGCGCGAGCAGGCCTGAGACCGGTGGCGCGGCTCACGCGCGCGGCGGAAAGAGTGGCCCGGACACAGGATCTCACTCCGATCCCGGTGAGTGGCAACGACGAATTGGCGCGACTCACGGAGAGCTTCAACACGATGCTGCGTGCGTTGGACGAGTCGCGCGACCGCCAGTCCCGGCTGGTCGCCGATGCGGGCCACGAGCTCCGGACACCCTTGACGTCGCTGCGCACCAATCTGGAACTGCTGATCGCGTCCAGCGAACCCGGCGCCCCGGCGGTCCCGGCGCAGGACATGATCGAACTGCGCTCGGACGTGATGGCACAGATCGAGGAGCTCTCGACCCTGGTGGGGGATCTGGTGGACCTCGCACGCGAAGAGGCGCCCGAGGTGGTGCACGAGGAGGTCGACCTCACCGAGGTCATCACTCGCAGTCTCGACCGCGTGCGACGTCGCCGGCTCGACGTCGATTTCCAGACGAATCTGACGCCCTGGTATGTCTTCGGCGAGGAGCACGGTCTGAACCGGGCAGTGCTCAACGTCCTCGACAACGCCGCGAAATGGAGTCCGCGTGGCCGGCCGGTGCAGGTACAGCTCAGGCAGGTCGATGCCCGGACCGCGGAGCTGGTCGTCGCCGACGCCGGGCCCGGCATCCCCGAAGAGGACAGGGACCTGGTGTTCGAGCGGTTCTACCGGTCAACCCAGTCGAGGTCGATGCCCGGTTCGGGATTGGGCCTGGCAATCGTGCGCCAGGTGGTCGCGAGGCACGGCGGCACTGTCCGGGCCGAACAGTCCGACGACGGGGGAGCGCTGATCCGCATGGCGTTGCCGGGGAGTCCGACGCCCCAGGAACCTTCCCCGCAGGTCGTTCGTCATTAGGGTGAACAGGCCTCGGCGGTGCGAACAGTCCCCGATTTCGCACCTCGCGGTGTGCACCTGATCCCCTAGGGTTGAAGATCGGATCGGTGCAGTGTGTCGGCACCGGCCGCGACAGTCGGGAGATCGCCGGATTCGGGCGACGTGGAGAGAACTGAGGACGACGAGATGACGAGTGGCGGTTCGCAGGGCGATCCGTACGGCACCGGGAGTGGAGCCGGCCAGAATCCGTACGGCTCACCGGGGCAGCAGCCGACGCCGGGGTACGGATCGAATCCGTACGCCCCTGGTCCGTCCCCGCAGGATGCGAACACCTACGGCCATCACGCCGCATCCACCCAGCCGTACTCCGACCCATATGGAGCGCCTGCGTCCGCGCCGTTCCCGGCTCAACCTCAGTACGCGGCGGGCCCCGGCGGGCCGATGCCTCCGGGAGGGCCGCCCTACGGAGGCGATCGCGCGCCCCGCAAGAAATCGGGGGCAGGCGGCAAGGCCGCGCTGATCGTGGGTGCGGTGGTGCTCGCGTTGGTTGCGGGCGGTGTCGGTGGTGCGATCGGTGCCAACGTCGCCGACGACTCGTCGTCGACGGCACACAACGGACCACTCGGCGGAGATCCGAACAGTGGTTCTCAGGGGCAGGTGGAGGCCCCGGCAGGATCCGTGCAGGAGGTCGCTGCCAATGTGCTCCCGTCGGTCGTCTCGATCATCGTGCGCTCCGGGAACGCGGAGGGCAGCGGGTCCGGTGTGGTGTTGTCCGACGACGGCGTGATCATGACCAACAACCACGTCGTGACCGAAGGTGGTGCCACACGGGCCGGCGACCTGCTGGTGATCTTCTCCGACGGATCACGCGCGCCCGCCCGGGTACTCGGTGCCGACTCGGTGTCCGACATCGCGGTGATCAAGGTCGACAAGACCGGACTCAAGCCGATCAACGTGGGGACGTCGAACAATCTCGCGGTCGGCCAGGACGTCATCGCCATCGGTGCGCCGTTGGGTCTCGAGGGGACGGTCACCACCGGCATCATCAGCGCGCTCAACCGCCCGGTGTCGACGTCCAAGGAAACCGGCGGGACCACGTCGGTGATCGATGCGATCCAGACCGACGCCGCCATCAACCCCGGCAACTCCGGTGGTGCCCTGGTCAACGCCAAGGGTGCGCTGATCGGCGTCAACACCGCGATCGCGACGTTGGGGTCGTCCGCCGAACAGCAGGGCGGCAGTATCGGGCTCGGTTTCGCGATACCCATCGATCAGGCGATCCGCGTGGCCAACGAGTTGCGCGACACCGGCAAGGCGACCCAGGCAGGCCTCGGCGTGTCGGTGCGGGCCAACACCGAACTCGAGCAGCCCGGTGCCTACATCTCCGACGTGACCCCGGGCGGACCCGCCGCCAAAGCCGGGATACCGACCGGCGCGGTGGTCACCAAGGTCGACGATCGCAACATCGCCAGCGGTGATGCACTGGTGGCGGCAATCCGGTCACACGCACCGGGCGACACGGTGACCATCACATATGTCGTCAACGGACAGACCCGGACCGCGCAGGTCACCCTGGAGACCCTGCAGACCGGCTAGACCCACGCACCATCTCCGCAGGGAACAGAAAGGCAGAGCATGAGCGACACAGGATCCACCGCCATCGACCCCGACGACGCGGTGGCCGCTGACGCGGCGGCACGCGAGTTCGTCGCGCGCCACAGCGACGATGACGTACGCATCTCTCCGAGCGGCGACGAGATCGGGCGGGCACTGGTCGTGGTCGTCGACGACAGGGCGGCACACGGGGAAGATCAGAGTCTTCTCGGCCCCCTCGTGGGTGAACTCCTCGGCGAGGCGGGCTTCCATGTCGATGCGACCGTCGCCGTGTCCGGCGTCGAGGTCGAGATCCGCAACGCGCTCAACACCGCCGTGATCGGCGGCGTGGACCTCGTGGTGTCGGTCGGTGGGGTCGGGGTGGGTGCGCGCGACGTGACACCCGAGGCGACCGAACAGGTCCTCGATCGGCGGCTGCGGGGCATCGAAGAGGCAGTCCGGAGTTCCGGACTCGCCGCAGGCGCCACCGACGGTGGACTCTCGCGGGGTCTTGCCGGGATCTCCGGGCAGACGCTCGTGGTGAACCTGGCGAACTCGCGGGCAGCAGTGCGTGACGGCATGGCCACGGTCGCCCCGCTGGCCCAGCACGTCATCGAGGCGATCAGCGAATTCTGACCCGCTCGACGACGCCGAGACCCCATGGAAAGCACTTCGGACGACTCCCCGGAATCGCGGATGACCAGCGATTCCGGGGAGGTTTCGCGTCCGCGTGACACCTGGCGGACCAAGGCAAAAATCGATGACGTCTTCGGCACCGACCTTCCTGAGGTAACATCCGATGAGTGTGATCAAGGTCACACGGGCGTTTCTCAGGACTGGTATGAAGCCAATCGCCCGCCGCATTACGAATAGTCCAGCTACCTGCTGACATGGCTGACGCAGCGTGTTTTCCTTCCGTTAACATTCGCTCATCTAGGAATAGTGAATGTGAAGTTCAAGATCGCGAGATGGGGTTTTGCGACGCGCGAGATCGCATCTGTTGCTGGTCTCGATCTCGCTCCGATAACGTTCGCATCGACGAATCTCGGTGCTCGCGACGAGCACCGACGGGGAGTCCTGCGATCTGTCGCGAATGACAACGCAGCAGTGACCAGGGGTGTGCGGAAGGCGACTTCCAGCCAACCGGAACCGGATCTGGGTTCGGTTGCGGGGCGGGGGTCCGCAGCCCAGAAGGGTCGACTCGCTCGGCACGTGGTTGTGTGGGGCGAGATAACAACCGAATCCTGTGAGAGGGAACGAATGAGCAAGTTCAGCAAGCTCGGGCTGCGCCGCGTTGTTGGTGCAGGCGCCGTCGCCGCGGTGGCGGTAGTTGGCCTGGCCGGCATGGGGGCGGGAAACGCTGCGGCAGTCGGCCTGCCGAATGGCTACAAGAATGCCGTGGGTGTCGATGGTGAGTCCCTGCAGACGTGGCGTACCGGTGAGTCGGCCCTGCCGGCTCCGTCCGTCGCGAACAACGGCGCGGGACGCGCAGCAGTCGTGTCCGGTACCTACCGGGCCAAGGCGAGCGCAGGCGTGGCCGGCAACATCGCGGTCAAGGTGCTCGTGGGCTGCCAGGTCGACATCACCGGCCTCGAGGGCGGTCTCTCCGGCAGCATCACGCAGGCGCTGAGCCCGTCGCTGTCCGGCTCGTTGACCCTCCCGTTGAACCCGGGCCAGGTCGTCGTGGCCGACGTCACCGACAAGGACATCAAGGACGGCGGCGTCGCGGCGATCCAGCTCGACAAGTTCGCGATCGACGTCCAGAACTGCGGCGGTTACGCATCCGCACGGACCATCGTCAAGACGGTCGGCGCCAAGGGCTACAACACCGACGACGGCACCGTCAACGGTGAAGGCTCCTACATCCAGTCCACCCTCTACGGCAAGCCCTTCAGCCTCAACTGACCGGGCGCAGACAACTCAGCAGTTCTGACTTATCTGCCCCGAGCAGATTGATATTCCACGAAGGGGAATCATGAAGAAGATCAACACTCGCGTGGCCGCTGGAGTCGGCCTCGCCGGTGCCGTGGTGGTGGGCCTGAGCAGCCTCGGTGCGGGTGGCGCCGCGGCAGGCCCGTTGCCCGGCGGCTACGTCAGCAAGACCCTCGTCGACGGCACCCCGGTGACCGTTCGTCTGTTCGACGAGTTCGTGAACGTCCAGAAGGCCGTCACCAACGTCGCGACCAGCCGCGAGGTGTGGATGTCCGGCAAGGTGAAGGTGACCGTCGGCGGCAAGGCCGAGGGTGGCTCGATCGCCGGTGGCTACCTCGTGGGTTGCCAGGTGAACTTCGGTGCGGGCGCCGATGGTGGCGCGGGCGTCGAGGTCGCGCCGCAGAGCGGTGGCGGAGCCACCGCAACTCCGTCGGCCAACGCAGGTGCCGGTTTCACTCTCGGACCCGGCCAGGCGAGCTACGTGCCGATCATCGACACCACCTCGGGCGACAGCACGGCGTACAAGGACTACACCGTCAACGACTACACCTTCAAGGGCAAGACGGGCGGCGTCGCCTACAGCCAGGAGCGGTTCAAGATGGACGGCTGCGCCGGCTACGCCTCGGCCAAGGCCAAGATCAAGGTCACCGTCAACACCGATTCGGTGAAGGGTGTCATCACCCTGTACGGCAAGCCCTTCAGCATTGGCTGATCTGAGTTGACGGGTCCGTACGGACCTCACAACTGAACAACCGCAGCAGGGCGGGATCGGATACATCCGATCCCGCCCTGCTGTCGTCGTAGGGGTGGTGGTCGGAGTGCCAGGAAGCCGATGACAAGGTGCGGCTAGAGTCGCGACGGCGGCGGTTCCCCGCCGGAGGTGAGGAGGGTCCTGGTGCCGACAACGGGTGACGTCGTGGGTGACGGCTATCAGGATTCCGTCGACGCACATCCCGCGGCGCTGAACGTCCTGTCCGCGATGCGTCGTTTTGCCCCGGTCATGCATGGTCAGCGGTGGAAGCTCGCCGTCTCGGTGCTGCTCTTCTTCATCGAGGTCGGTACGAGCGTGGTCACGGTCGCGGTCTTCGCGGACATCGTCGACAACGTCCTCGTCGCAGGCGACCTCTCGGCGCTGTGGTGGCCGTTGGGGATCTGGGCCGCGGTGTCGCTGGTCGGCGCGGCGGCCTCCTACGGCGGGACCGTGATCTCCGGTCTGGTCGCCGAACGAACACTCTTGCGGCTGCGCGACCGTCTCTACGCCCACACACAACAACTGGCCCCGCACACGCGTAGGCAGTTCGAGACCGGCGACCTGATCGCGCGGCACAGCGGCGACGTCGACGAGATCGAACACCTGGTGTCGTCGGGTGTGGTGGCCGGAACGCTGGCGATCGGCAGCGCGGTCATCTACGCCGCCGCGGCGTTTGTGACGCGATGGGACCTGGCGCTGCTCGCATTTGTCCTCGCACCCTTGCTGTGGGTGGTCTCCCGCTGGTTCGGCCGGGTCGTCAAGACCGCCGCGCGTCGTGAGCGCAAGGCCAACGGCCGCATCAGCTCTCGGATCCAGGAGGGCATCACCCACGCCATATCGATCCAGGCCGACAACCAGGGCGAGCGCGACCGCCGAAAGGTTCTGCGGGAGAGTCGGATCTGGCGTAACGCACGGGTGTCGGAACTCAAGGCCAACGCGGCCTTCTCGGAGACCGTCACCGTCGTGGAGATGCTCTGCATGATGGCGGTGCTCGCGGTGGGCGCGTGGCAGATCGCGCGCGGTGTCGCCAGTGTGGGAACCCTCATCGCCCTCACCGGCTACCTCGGCTACATGTATCCGCACATCCAGACCCTCGGTGGCCTCGTGGTCTCGGTGACCTCGGCAACGGCGAGCGCCGAACGCGTCGCCGAGGTGCTCGACGCGCCCATCGGCATCACCGACACGGCAGAGCCGGAACTCTCGGAGGCCGAAGCCCTGGCCGGCAGCGATGCAGATGCCGCCGACGTCCACCCCGAGGCGGACGTCGACGAGCGGTCGGCCGGCCCGGTGGCATCCGCGGTATTCGTGCACGTGGAGCGGGTCAGCTTCGCCTATCCCGATTCGGACCGGCTGGTCCTCGACGATGTCGACCTCACCATCGAGTCGGGGGACTTCGTCGCCCTCCTGGGTGCGAGCGGCTCGGGCAAGAGCACCCTGATGTATCTGATGCTGCGCTTCTATGACCCGGTGGCCGGCGCGATTCGATTCAACGACACCGATATCCGCTCGATGAGCCTGCGACAGTTGCGCGCCCACATGGCCGTCCTGCCCCAGCGCGTCGCGCTGTTCAACGCGTCGATCGCCGACAACATCCGATACGGGCGACCGGACGCGACCGACGAACAGGTTCTGGCGGCGGCGACCGCCGCCGACGCTGCCGGTTTCATCGGTGAGTTGCCGGACGGACTCGACACCCAGCTGCGCGACGGCGGTGCCAACCTGTCCGGAGGTCAGCAGCAACGGATCGGGCTCGCCCGCGCCTTTCTGCGCGACACCCCGCTGCTGATTCTCGACGAGCCGACGACAGGCCTCGACGACGCCACCACGCAACGCGTGATGGCACCGCTCGAGAGGTTGGCCCGGTCGCGTACGACAGTGCTCATCACTCATGACGACAAGGTGGCCGCGGTGGCCGACTACACGCTCACGGTTCGCGACGGGACGATCCGGCGCCGCTGATCGGAGACGAGTGACGGCCCAGTGACACGACGAAGGCCCCGTCGCAGACATGCGACGGGGCCTTCGGTCCGGTCTTGATCAGCTACCGAAGAAGAACGGCGGCATCGGACGGCGCGGCGGGCGCGGTGCCGGGCGCGGTCCGGGTCCCCGACGGGGCCCCGGGTGCGGTCCCCCGTGCGGATGCGGGGCGTGATGCGGCGGCATCGGATGACGGGGTCCTCGATGACCTCGTGGCATGGTGTTCCTCCCTTGACACTGCGGTCCGCCCTATGTCGGACCGTCTGTGTGGCGCCCCGGCCGTGAAGTGCGCCGAGGGCCACAAGGAGAGAAGGTAACAGTTCGGCAACGGCCGCTCAACGATCTGGGTTCGGTCCTCGGCTGCTCCGAATCAATGTGAAAGGTATTCTGTAGCAATGTATTTCGGCCATCAATCGCTCGTCGGTGGTCGGAATGCGCGTTCTGTGACGTACCTGTGAATGCGACTGTGAGTCCGCTGTGAATCTGCGCCTGTCGCTGAAGGCGCACGTCACGGACGGCGACGGCACGGGCCCGGCGGGGGAGGCGGGTCCGTGCCGTGCTGTCGTCAGGCCGGTGAGCCGGCGTGCGGTCAGCTCCCGAAGAAGGGGAACGGGAACGCGCGCCTGCGCGGACGGCGAGGGGCCGGGCGCTGCGGCTGGTGCGGCTCGGGACGACGGTTGTAGCGGCCCTGGGGGCCCGGGTTCTGCGGCATTTCTTCTGCAACCTCCGGTGTGTCGGTGTATCTCGGCTGCCCGGCGGACTGGCTCCGGACTCCAGTGACACTAAGGACGCAACCTTGTGGTTCCCTGGCCCGCGAGCTGGCAAAGCGCTGGGAGCCAACGCATGTGCACGTCCATGCCGACGACTCGGGCCGCGCTCCGATGGAAGCGCGGCCCGAGTCGTCGAGGTCAGCGGGAATGCCGTCCCGGGGCGTCTGGCGGTGGGTAGTCGCCGGGGAACTGCGTCTGCCCGGGGTAGCCACCCTGCTGGGGGTAGTTGCCGGGTGGGTATGCGCCGGGCGGCGGATAGGAACCCGGTGCGGGCTGCGGGGTCGGATAGGGCGGATTCCCGCCGGGCGGAGGAGGTGTGGGTGCCGGTTGCGTCGGCGGCATCGGTTCCGCGGGCGGCGGTGTGGACAGACGCTGGGTGGCACCGGCGTCGCTGCCGGGGAGTGCTCCGTGATCCTGGATGTGGTCCGGCAGCTCGGCCTCTGCGACGTCCTGCGCCTTCGATGTGCCATCGGGATCGAGGAGGTCGCGAATCTCGGCGAGCAGCGCCACTTCGGTGACCTCGGCTTTTTTGCTGTAGCCCCCGAGTGCGGCGAGCTTGTTGTACGGCACGACGATCAGGAAATAGACCACCGCGGCGATGATCAGGAAGTTGATGAGCGCGGTGACCAGGGCGCCGATGTCGACGAATGTCGACGGATTGTCGGTGATCTGGAAGCCCAGCCCCTTGGCCGGATTGCTGCCTCCCGGGATCGAATTGAGGAGCGGTTGGATGATGCTGTCGGTGAAGGCGGTGACGATCGCGGTGAAGGCCGCACCGATGATGACCGCAGTGGCCAGTTCGACGACGTTGCCCTTGAGTATGAACTCCTTGAATCCCTTGAGCACGGTGTGCGGTCCTCTCGTTTTTCGGTGTTCCGCTCTTGTTCAGGTATTCACGCTATCCAGGATCGTAAACGACCGTTGCACTGTTTTGCTGTATGTGCGCGTGAGTACCGAGCCGATCGATCAGTGCACGACGACGGTGATCGGAGCGTCGAGCGCGGCGGCCGCCACCCGGTGCGCGGCCCGTTCGTCCATCGCGAGCAACACCGGTCGGCCGGCGGTCGCGCCCCCCGACAGAACGCCGGCGGCAGACTTGTCCGAGGTGAGGGCCACCACCGCCGCCCGTGCGAGAACTGCTGCTTCGGGCTTTTCTGCCGACGCGGTCAGTACGTCCACCACGTCTCCGGTCCGCAGCAGCGTCGCCACCGACTCGTCCGACAGCCGTACCGGTACGAGCCGGGCATCGTCGTCACCGGTGAGCCGGCTGGGCAGACGGGGGGAGAGCAACCGGGAGTCGGTGACCATCTCGCCCGCCCCGATCGGGCCGACCGCGGTGCGTCCCACACCGTCGGCGGTCAGCCTCAGCGTGCCCGCCGGGATGAGTCCGCCGGGTACCTCGCGCACGGTGAGGTCGGTGGCGACGATCGATTCTCCGGGTATGAGGTCACGCGCGGCAACCACCACCGACCGCATCTCCGCACCGCGGTGCCCGAACAGCGTCAGCGTGACCGCGGCGACGACCAGGAGCACCGATGCGCCACGACGGATCATCACCGATCGTGCCCAACCAGGACGCAGCGCATGTCGGACACGGTCGACGAGGCGCGGCGACAAGCGATCGCGGGACATCGGGTGCATGGTCGGCGACGGTAGCGGCCGGACCGGCATCGACGACGACTCGAGACGCATCTGGGGACAACGTCGGGTGTGCACGCGGGTTGTGCACAAAACCCTGACCGATTGGCCCCGGGCCGAACCATCGGGGAGAATGACGCGAAGGTGAGCCGGGAAGTCTGGTCGGCCTCCGCCGGGTGCCGGTGGAGACGCTACGTGGGTGATCTCTGCAGATTTCCCTGTGACCAGGAGGTTTGATGTCCACTCCGGAACACGATTCGGGTCCACCCGGCATCGAGGAATCCCAATCCGGCGCTGTTGTCCCGGACCGCAGCGGGCCGGACGCCTCGGGCCGAGTCCGTTTTCGACGCTGGGTGTCACTCGACACCACCAGCGGGGCGCTGCTACTCGTCGCCGCGGTTATCGCGGTCGTCTGGGCGAACTCACCGTGGCAGGACGCCTACGAATCGTTGACGACCTTCGAGTTCGGGCCCGAAGCACTGCACCTGCACCTCTCGGTGGCCGAATGGGCCGCCGACGGCCTGCTCGCCATCTTCTTCTTCATCGTCGGCGTGGAACTCAAGCAGGAGTTCGTGGCCGGCAGTCTGCGTGATCTCCGACTGGCCGGTGTCCCGATCGTCGCTGCCATCGGCGGCATGGTGACCCCGGCACTGTTCTATGTGGTCGTGGTCGCCCTGTTCGACCCGGAAGCCTTACGCGGATGGGCGATTCCGACCGCCACCGACATCGCTTTCGCGCTGGCGGTGCTCGCGATCTTCGGCCGCGGGTTGCCCCTGGCGTTGAGGACGTTCTTGTTGACCCTGGCCGTCGTCGACGATCTGCTCGGCATCACGGTGATCGCGACGTTCTATACGGAGACGATCGACTTCGCCCTGTTCGGCGCCGCGATCGCGGTGATCGCCGTCTTCGGTGTCGTGGTGCGGTTGCGTCGTCCCCGGTGGCGAACGCCTGCCAGTCTGGTCCTGATCGCGCTGGCCGTGGTCGCCTGGGCGTTGATGCACGCCTCGGGCGTGCACGCGACGGTGGCCGGGGTCCTGCTCGGCTTCACCGTTCCCGCGTTGCTCGTGCACGGCGAATCGAGTTCTCGAACACACCAATTCGACGTCGCGGTGCGACCTGTGTCGTCGGCGGTGGCATTGCCGATCTTCGCATTCCTCTCGGCCGGGGTCGCGGTGATCGGTGGTGACAGCGCGATCGTTCAGCCCGTGTCGATCGGCATCTTCCTCGGCCTCGTCGTCGGCAAGGTGATCGGTGTGATGGGGGCGACCGCATTGATGACGCGATTCACGCCACTGCGACTGCCCGACTCGATCGGGGTACGCGACCTGCTGCCGGTCGGGATGCTGACCGGCGTCGGCTTCACCGTGGCGTTGCTGATCGCCGAACTGTCCTTCCACCAGGGCGCCGACGACCATGCGTCGGCGGCGAAGGTGGCGATCCTGTTCGGCAGTGTGGTGGCCGCGGCGCTCGGTGCGGTCCTGCTGCGCCTGGATGCACGCAGACTGCGCAGCCCGGACATGAATCGCGATGGCGTGCCAGACCGCGCTCTCGACGTGATCGACTGATCTGAGCCTGGCACTCGGAATGTTGGAGTGCCAAGTTCGGTTAGTATGAGCGGCGATCACTACTTTCCGGAGGTATCGGTGCCCACTTACTCGTATGCGTGCACGGAGTGCGACAACAAGTTCGACATAGTGCAGTCGTTCTCTGAGGACTCCCTGTCCGAATGCCCGCAATGCACAGGACGGCTGCGCAAGCTGTTCAACTCCGTCGGGATCGTGTTCAAGGGCAGCGGCTTCTACCGCACCGATTCCCGCTCGGGATCGAGCTCCAGCGAGACGTCCTCGTCGTCCTCGTCGTCAGACAGCTCGTCGAGCAGCTCGTCCTCGGATTCTTCGTCGAGCAGCAGCTCCTCGTCGAGCACCGGTTCGTCGTCGAGCGACAGCAAGGCCGCCACCCCCACGCCGGCCTGACGGTCGATTCACCCGAGCTCGCGGAAGCCGCCCCCGGGCGTCAGCACCCAGCCGACGCGCACGTCGTGCGGTGCGGCCGGCAGCGACTCCACCACCTCGTCGTCGAAGACGACGGCCACCACGTCTGCGGCGAGGCCGATCAGGGTCCGGTCGTAATAGCCTGCACCTCGGCCGAGTCGGGTCCCCGATTTGTCGACCGCGTACGCCGGGACGAAGACGACCGAGGCGGCCCGGACGGCATCGGTGCCGAGACGCTCGCCGGTGGGTTCCAGAAGGCCCCATCGGCCTCGCGTCAGCGAATCGGCACCGTCGTAGCGCACCCAGTCCAGTGTGGTCGGTTCTCCGCCGGGCACCGCCGGGACCAGAACCGTCACCCCGCGATCGATGAGGGCGTCGAGCAGTGCCGGGGATCCCGGCTCGGCACCGAAGGGGATGTAGGCGGCAACCGTCACGTCGTATTCGAGGCGAAACGGTGCCGAATAGATCCATTCGGCGAGGTCGGCGGCGGCCCGTTGACGCACCGGGAACGATCGGGAGATCCGGCGCTCCTCGAACTCGGTTCGTAGTCGCCTCTTCATCGTCCGCACCCGACCGCCTTCGGCTCATCGCGGCAGCTCCTCGAGCCCGCCGCGCCAGGATTCTGAGAACTCGTCAACAGGATTCTGGCAGGGATCGCCACTAGGGTGTTCCCATGACCCCCAGTGACGTGAGCCAGACTACCGACGCGTTCACCGAGTACCAGCCTGTGCCGAACACACCGCCGATCCCGCGAACCGCGGTCGTGCCGGCCGCCGGTCTCGGGACCCGGTTCCTGCCCGCGACGAAGACCGTGCCCAAGGAATTGCTGCCGGTCGTCGACACCCCCGGTATCGAGCTGGTCGCCGAGGAGGCCAAGGCGGCAGGTGCCGAGCGGCTGCTGATCGTCACCTCGCCCGGCAAGGACGGCGTGGTCGCACATTTCGTCGAAGATCTGGTGCTCGAGAGCACCCTTGCCAAGCGCGGCAAGGCGGCCATGCTGGCGAAGGTGCGCAAAGCGCCATCTCTCCTGGAAGTGGCCTCGGTGGTGCAGGAGAAGCCACTCGGGCTCGGCCATGCGGTCGGTTGCGTCGAACAGTATCTCGACGACGACGAAGACGCCGTCGCGGTCCTCCTGCCCGACGACCTGGTCCTGCCCGGTGGCGTCCTCGAGGTGATGGCACGGACCCGAGAGCGCCGCGGAGGGTCGGTGTTGTGCGCGATCGAGGTCCCGTCCGACCGGATCAGTGCCTATGGCGTCTTCGACGTCGAGGAACTCCCGGACGCCAACAACCCCAACGTGATGCGCCTGAAGGGAATGGTCGAGAAGCCGAAGCCGCAGGACGCGCCGTCGAATCTGGCGGCCGCCGGCCGTTACATCCTGGATCGCAAGATCTTCGATGCCCTCCGCCGCATCAAACCGGGCGCGGGTGGGGAGTTGCAGCTGACCGACGCGATCGCCCTGCTGATCGAGGAGGGCGAACCCGTGAACGTCGTCGTGCATCGAGGCACACGCCACGACCTCGGCAATCCCGGCGGCTATCTGAAGGCGGCCGTCGATTTCGCCCTCGATCGCGAGGACTACGGCCCCGACTTGCGTGAGTGGCTCGAGAAGCGGCTCGCCGAAGGCTGATGATCTCGGCAGACGACCGGCGTCAGCGCGCCTGCGCGCACCGGCGACCGGGGGCGGCTAACGTCTAGCCCAACTGTGTCAGCCGAGATGGGGGCGAGAGGTGAGATGCGTTCGGTCGAAGATCATCTGACCCGGGTGACCGCCGCCGCGGTCGCGCCGCGACCGGTCCGCGTGGCGATCTCCGAGGCCCAGGGCCTGATGTGTGCGGAGGAGGTCGTCACCGAACGGCCGATGCCCGGATTCGATCAGGCTGCCATCGACGGGTACGCCGTGCGGGCGGTCGACGTCGGTCTCGCGGGCGCGATCGCACCCGCGGATGTGGAGGATCTGGATTCCGGGGGAGCCGACCTCGTCGACCTCACCCCCGGCGAGCCGATGATCGTGGCGCTGCCGGTGGTCGGTGATGTCGGCCCGGGGGCGCGTACACCGACACGGCTGCAGCCTCGTCAGGCCGTCCGCGTGGAGACCGGGGCGCCCATGCCGACGCTGGCCGATGCGGTGATCCCGCTGCGCTGGACCGACGGCGGTGAGCAGAAGGTGAAGGTCGGCCACGGCGTCGAGAGCGGCGACTACGTCCGTCGCATCGGTGACGACGTGCAGCCCGGCGACGTCGCGGTGCGAGCGGGCTCGATCATCGGTCCGGCGCAGGTCGGATTGCTCGCGGCGGTCGGGCAGGCCCGTGTCATGGTGCATCCGCGACCACGGATGTCGGTGATCTCGGTCGGCAGTGAGCTCGTCGACATCGACCGCTCGCCCGGGCCCGGCCAGATCTTCGATGTCAACAGCTACGCGCTGGCGGCCGCGGGCCGCGACGCCGGCGCGGATGTCAACCGGGTCGGCATCGCCGAGCGGGAGACCTCGCGGATGCGGGAAGTGGTTGAGGCGCAGCTGATCAGATCGGAGATCGTGGTGATCTGCGGTGCGGTCGGCGGAAAGTCGTCGCGAGTGGTCGCAGATGCGCTGAGCGACCTCGGCGATCTGGAGATCGTGCGTGTCGGCATGCATCCCGGTTCGGTACAGGGATTCGGCCGCCTCGGTCGCGACGAGGTGCCCACGTTCCTGCTGCCGTCCAACCCGGTGAGTGCGCTGGTCACCTTCGAGGTGATGGTGCGGCCCCTGATCCGGATCGCCCTGGGGAAGCGACAGCCGATGCGGCGCGTGATCAAGGCCCGCACCATCGGTCCGATCGCATCGGTCGCCGGGCGCAAGGGCTATCTGCGCGGGCAATTGATGCGTGACGAGCGGTCCGGGGAGTACCTCGTGCAGGTCATCGGCGCGTCCCCGACCGGGAGCTCGCATCTGCTCGCCGAGCTTGCCGAGGCCAATTGCCTGATCATCGTGGAACCCGACGTCGAGGAGTTGGGAACCGGCGACGAGGTCGAGGTGGCGTTCCTTGCGCAGCGGGGATGATCGCGCCTCCCGGGCACTAGACTCCGATCCGTGTTGAGGTGGTTGACCGGGGCGCAGATCAATCCCGGCTGGCCCGCCACGCTGGGGCCGTTGCGCACCCAAGCGGGAGCGGTGGGGTTGCGGCCGGTGCGACTGCGGGATGCGAAGGCGTGGAGCGAGCTGCGCATCCGAAACCAGAACACTCTGCTGCCGTGGGAACCGAGCGGCATCGGCTCCTGGGCCGAGCGGCATCACCCCGGATCGTGGCCGCCCTTGTATTCGGTGCTGCGCGCCGAAGCCAAGCGCGGCGCGGTGCTGCCGTTCGTCATCGAACTCGACGGCAGGTACGTCGGTCAGCTCACCGTCGGCAACATCCAGCGGGGGGCGGTGCGCAGCGCGTGGATCGGCTATTGGGTCGACGCGCAGCATTTCGGTCAGGGCATTGCGACGGCAGCGGTCGCACTGGGCGTCGACCACTGCTTCGGGCCGGTTGGCCTCCATCGTCTCGACGCGACGGTCCAGCCCGCGAACGTGGCGTCGCAGGCGGTGCTCACCAAGGTGGGGTTCCGGCGTGAGGGTCTGCTCGAGAGATACATGGATGTGAACAACCGGTGGCGCGACCACATCCTGTTCGCCCTGACGGCCGAGGAGATCGCCGGGAGCGCGGCCGAGACGCTGGTCCGGGCGGGCCGCGCCTCGTTTCACTGACGGGTGCGATAGATCGGGGAATCGTGTCGGTGCGCCCACGTAGCGTCGGCGCCATGTCACCACTGGAGATCGTCGTACGCGGGGTCGCCCGCCGGAAGTTCCGGCCGGAGAGGGCGATCCTTTACCTGACCGTGCACCGGGAAGGGTGGTCGCGGGAGAGTGTCTACCGCGACGCCGCCACAGTGCACGGTGCCGTGGTCGAGTCGCTGAAAGACCTCCTCGCCCGCGATGTGATCGACGAATGGTCCAGCGACACGCTGCGGGTGTTCAGCTACCGGCCTTATGACGGCGACGGCCACCGGCAGGATCCGGCCTACTCCACCCGCATCAGGATCGACGCGGTGTTCACCGACTTCGAGGAGCTGTCGAAGTTCATCGATCGTTGGGCGGCGGCCGACGGCGTCGATGTCGGCAATGTCGAATGGGCCATAACCCAGGACAATCGCCGGACGTACGAACGGGACCTGCGGCGTGAGGCGGTCGACGACGCCGTGGCCAAGGCGCAAGCCTATTCCGACGCTGTCGGCAGGGGAGCCGTGACGGCCACTCAACTGGCCGATCCGAACATGCTCTCGGATTCGGGAGCTTCGATGGTGCGTGCGGCATCGATCGCGGCTCCCGGAGCCGCACCCGCTCTCGAATTGCGTTCCGAGGACATCGAGATCGCGGTGGCCGTCGACGCCCGGTTCCTCGCGAGCTGACCTGATCCGGCCCGCCCACACAGGCCCTGAGAGCGTTCTGTGAATTCGTGGAATGTCACCGACGCCCGGCGCGTCTGCGCTGGCGGAGGCATGAGCACCCCTAGATTGTGAGGTGGCCTCGTGTAACCAGAGTGAAAGAAGGGAGAGTCGCATGCCGAACTCAGTCTTGTGGGTCTGCCTCGTGGCCGTATGGCTTTTCGTACTGGTACCGATGGTCATCAAAGGCCGGCCACAGATGCGGAAGACGACGGACGCCGTCAAGGAGACCCGTCTGCTGCACCGGGGAGGCACCCGCACTCGAACGACCCGCCGTCGGGCATCGGGGAGTCATCCCCACGACCCGTCGTGGAAGGCCGATCGCACGAAGCGCTCCACCACGAGTGCGCGCACCGCCGTCCTGGACCGTGACGACACCGAAACCGACACGGACACAACGGATTCCGAGGACAGTCGGGAAGCGCACAGGCCCACCGTGGGCCGCGCCACGGGTGCTGCGGTGAAGGCGCCGGCGGCCGAGGTCGATTCCGATGACGACAGCAGCGATGAGGTAACCGCAGAATCCGATATCGATACCACCGTCGATGACGCCGACGATGACGAGGTCACGGTGGACGGCGAGTTCGTCGATCCCGAGCGTGAGGACGTCGACGACGAGCTCGATGATGTCGAGGATGCCGAGATCGCCACTCTCGATGAGATCGACGACGCCGAAGACATCGATGACGACGCCGATCTCGAGGACGAGTACGACGATTCGGACGATGACGTCGAATACGAGGACGACGAGTACGAGGAAGACGAGTACGAGGAAGACGAGTACGACGACTTCGACGACGAATATGACGACGACTTCGAGGACGAGTATGACGACGAGCCCGTCGTCGCAAGGGATGAGCGGCCGGCCGAGCCCCCGGTGACCGCGAGGTCGACGCCACGCCGCCAGGCCGCACACTCGTCAGATGCCCGGCGAACTCAGCTCCGTTACCGGGAACGTCAGCGTGTCCTGCTCGGCATGATCATTCTGCTCATCGCCGCCCTGGCCTCGGGCATCTTCTTGGGCCTCACCGGATGGTTTGCGGCAGGTGTTGTCGGGGTGGTGCTGCTCACCTACCTGGCCTACCTGCGACGCACGGCGGCGACCGAGCAGAAGATCCGGGCGCAGCGCGCTGCCCGGGCCCGCCGGGCCGAGCGAGAGCAGACCGAGCGTCGGCGCAGGCAACAGGCCGTGCCCGAGTTCGCCGCGGCCCCACCGCCGCAGCGGCTGCGGCGTCCCGGTGGTGCCACCGTCCTCGAACTCGACGACGAGGACCCCGTGTTCGATCATCTGCCGCCGTTCCAGCGCCGTCGGATGATGCGTGAGGACGGAGAACTTCGCCGCGTCGCCGGCTGAGGCCGACTGCAGAAACACAGATGACACCAGAGCCGTATGCCGCGGACATATCTGTCACGGCGTGCGGCTCTGGTGTCATCTGTGTCCGTCAGGCCCGGGTTATCGCCTCTGAGTGGTCGGCAATCCACTTGCGGGCCTGTCGAGTCGCCCGTGCGAGGGCGAATCGTTCGCCGATGTAGCTCGCGGGAGCGCCGATGATCGGGATATAGGTCAGGAGCCGAAGCGGTCCGGGCGACCCGGGGCGTCGTTCCATCTCGCAGGTGAGACCGCGCAGGACCTTCGCCGTCTCCCAGACCGTGCCGACGAGCGTGTGCCTGCGCTGCACGGGCTCCGTGGGCAGTGGCGGCCGCTCGCCGGTATCGGACTCCGTCCGGTCGACGGTGCGGCCGCACAGCACCGCTGCCAGCAACTCGACCTGGCGAGAACGCTCGGTGACGCCGTACTCGCGGGCGACCGCGACGAGGACCATCGCCTGGTTCGCGAAACCCATCGTCGACGACAGCGGCAATCTCCTCGTCCACGCGCCGAAGACGCCGGGGTAGGCGACCGCGATGTTGTTCACCGCCCCGATCCGGCTTATCCACCAGTCGGCGCGGCTGTTCATCGAGCGCTGGGACCAGCCCTTGGTGCCGGGCCAGTCAGTGACGTCGAGTGCGTCGGCGAGCAGATGAAGCGCCCGCTGCACCGTCGAATCGGGGTGTCGGTCGTCGTGGAAAGTATGCCGCTTGAGGCCCAGCGGATCGCGGTCCGCCAGCGTGTCGAGGACCGGGTTGATACCTGCGACAGCGCGGTCGAGCACGCCCGCGACCTGCGCGTCCGACATTTCGGCCATACGGCGAGACTAGCCGAGTCGGCGGGCGGAGATCGGGCGCGAACCCATGCCGCGGCGAGCCCGGGTGGCGGTGTGTGAGATCGATGCGACAGGCTGCTAAAGTGGCCAACGGCCGGTCAGTCGATGACCGCCAGGGGCTATGGCGCAGTTGGTAGCGCGACTCGTTCGCATCGAGTAGGTCAGGGGTTCGATTCCCCTTAGCTCCACAGTTGAAGGACTCCACAGTTGAACAAGCTCCACAGATGGAAAGCGCGGTTCCGAATCATCGGAACCGCGCTCTCGTCTCTCATGAGCCGTATTTCATCAGCGCGTCGATCAGCCCTTGTCGAGGATTCGCCGCGCGAAGCCGTCGGCGCGAGTCCGCAACGACTCGATCCGTTGGCTACGGACGGCCTCGGGGTCGTCGCCCGCGTAGATCTTCGACGGACGGACCCGGACGTTGGCGCAGCACTCGAAGTTCGAGCACACGAGGGTTCCCACGGTATTGCCCTTGCGTCCGGCCGGGCCGGCGAGTTTCGCGCTGTAGAACGCGACCTCGTTGGGCAATTGGACGTCCTCGCACAGCGAGCACTGTGGGCGGGTTCGAGGCTGCCTACCGCCGAGCCGCAGCATGATGCCGACCGGCCGGTCGTCGACCGGGACGATCATGTAGCCGACCAGCGGCAGTTTCGGGTCGCGCCAGCCGACGTAATCGGTGTTCTCCCAGTCGATGTCAGCGAAGTCGAGCGGGAGCGTCAGCGCATTGCGTTCTCGCAGAGAAGCATTGACGAAGGACTTGCGAATCTGTGATTCGGTTAGTGCGTGCATGTGTATCGAATACCTTGATGGATCGTCGTGACAGGGGTACGCGTGACCGGACGCGGGACACCCGGCCGGGTGAGATCCGCGTCTGTCGGGGCGGTGTCGTCAGTTGTCGGCGTGCACGACGCCGACGACCTCCCCACGCCCGACGGGCGACGACATGGATGGATACACGTATCGCATGGTGCCTCCGGCGTATCCCGGTCGTCAACTGGATTGCCCCTCGGCAGTGGTCATGATCTGCGTCACCTGATTTGGCCGTGCTGTCGGAAGTCGCGTAACGTTGATTTCAATTGATGCACCGATCAGGTGCCGTCAACGCGTCGTAGAACGCTTCTTCGACAGGCCAGTCAGTGCCTGCTCTTTGACTTCGTACGGCGAACGAACACGCACAGATGCGTCTTCGCCATCGACACCTTGCAGAGCTGTTCGACTGCTGCTGTGGCGTGTCCACTACAGAAAGACACGGACCTTGTCCATTACCTTTGCTTCTCTCGGCGTGCCCGCCGAGCTCGTGAAAGTTCTTGCCGCCGAAGGCAAGACCGAACCATTCCCCATCCAGGCCGAGACCCTGAAGGACACCCTCGCGGGTGACGACGTGATCGGTTCCGGCAAGACCGGTTCCGGCAAGACCCTGGCATTTGCGATCCCGATGGTCGCGGGCCTCGCCGAACTCGACGTCGAACGCCGTCCCGGTTCACCGACCGGTCTGATCCTGGCTCCGACCCGCGAGCTGGCCACCCAGATCGCCGCCGTGGTGACCCCGCTGGCCCGCGCGATGAACCTCACCGTCACCACGGTCTTCGGCGGTGTCAGCCAGAAGCGGCAGGAAGATGCCTTCCGTCGCGGTGTCGACATCGTCGTCGCCTGCCCCGGCCGTCTCGAGGACCTGATGCAGCAGCGCATCGTCCGCCTCGACCGGGTCGACATCACCGTCCTCGACGAGGCCGACCACATGGCCGATCTCGGCTTCCTGCCGGGCGTGACCCGCATCCTGGCGGCCACACCGGCCGACGGGCAGCGGATGCTGTTCACCGCGACGCTCGACAACGGCGTCGACAAGGTGGCCAAGCGCTTCCTCGACAAGCCGACGGTCCACTCGACGGTGGAGACCACGGCTCCGATCGAGATGACCCACCACGTCTTCGAGGTGTCGCCCGGCGACAAGAACGGACTCGTCCAGGAGCTGGCCTCCGGCCAGGGACGCCGAATCCTGTTCATGCGCACCAAGCATCAGGCGAAGAAGCTGGCCAAGAAGCTCACCGACAGCGGCATTCCCGCCGTCGACCTGCACGGCAATCTCAGTCAGGCACAGCGCGACCGGAACCTGAAGGCGTTCGGCGGCGAGGGCGTGCGCGTCCTGGTGGCCACCGACGTCGCGGCGCGTGGCGTCCATGTCGACGGCGTCGAGCTCGTCGTCCACGTCGATCCGCCTGCAGAGCACAAGGCATACCTGCACCGTTCCGGACGCACCGCACGTGCGGGCAGCAGCGGCGACGTGGTCACCGTGTGCCTGCCCGAGCAGCGTCGCGATCTCGCCGGCCTGCTGCGCAAGGCGAACATCAAGGTGACCCCGACCCGCGTGGATGCCAAGTCCGCTGAGGTCGACACCCTGGTCGGACCGCGTGCCGAGTATGTGGCCCCGGTGGAGCAGCCGGTGCAGCGTCAGGCGCCGAAGTCCAACGGCCAGCGTCGCGGCCGCCCCGGCGGACGCAACGGCCAGGCCGGGAACGACCGGTCCGGCGCCGGTCACTCGGGTCAGCGTCGTCGCGGGACGGGCCGTTCGGCGACCGCGCAGTCGCAGTCGCACACCGGGGAGTCGTCGCACGGTCGTCGCCCGGCAAACCAGCAGCGTCGACGGGCCACCCGGGCAGGCGCTCCGGCAAGCGCTCGCTGACCGAGCCGGCTCACTCTTCCGGAATCCACCTTCGCGCACGCGAGGGTGGATTCCGGCGTTCCGGGGTGTCCACGACGTTCAAGGACCACAACGGCCCCTGCGGGATGGCCGGCCTACGCGACTCCCGCGGCGCGTAGACCCGCCGCCACCAGGGCCGCCAGTAGCACGACCACCACCAGTGGTGCCTTGCACAGCGCGGCGATGATCCCCACCGTCACGCCCGCAGGCCGTGCCCAGCCGACAAGATCGTGGCCGGCGAACAGTGCGCCGGTGGCGGCGACCCCGACCAGCAGGACGATCGCCGCCCGGTCCATCACGGCGGCGGCCTGCGGGCTCACCTCATAGCGGTTGCGCAGCGCGGGTCCGGCCAGCCTGATCAGGTATGTCCCGACGGCCAGCACGCCGACACCGATGAAGAGTCCCGTGGTACTCATCGCAACGACTCCTGCGCATATCCGACTTCGTCGTGGTCCATGACTTCCGTTGCGGGGGTGGGGGATCGGCGTCGCCGGGCGATCTCGACGACCGCGACACCCGTCAGCGAGAGCATGATCGGCACACCGGCGGGGAGGAAGGGCGAGGCGAGTACCGCGATGCCGCCGCCGACCAGTGCGGCGGCGAGGGTGGTCCGCTCGCGGAGCGCGGGGACCGCGAGCGCGGCGAGCAGAGCCGGGAAAGCGGCGTCGAGACCGAGGGTCTCCGGGCTCGCGACCAGCTCGCCGATCGCCGAACCGAGCACCGACCCGAGCGGCCAGCCGATGAGGATCCCGATGCCGCACAGAAAGAAGATGGCACGTGCGCGTCGGGAATCGTGCTCGCCGGATGCGAGCGCGGCCGTCTCGTCGTTGATCAGGTGTGCGCCGAGGGCGAGCGGCAGCCCGCGTCCGAGGTGCTTGCCGACAGACAGTCCGTAGCCGAAATTGCGGGTGTTCACCAGCAGTCCGGCCAGTGCGGCGACCAGCGGTGCCCCGCCTGCGGCGATCACGCCGACGAACACGAACTCCGACGACCCCGCGAGCACGACCGTTGCGATCGTGAGGATCTGCCACCACGCGAGTCCTGCGGTGTGCGCGGCGACACCATATGAGGCGCCGATCACCAGCACCGACGCACTCATCACGACGACGGCGCGAACCGCCGACGGGTCGAGTGTTCTCCAGGACGAACGCATGACCACTATGATGGACACTATGGATGGTGTTCGTCAAGAAGGACGGTCGTCCCGTTCAGTGAACGACCCTGAACGTGAGCCGGCCGATGCGTCGTCGGGGATCAACCCGAAGCAGATCGTGGCGGCGTCGCTCAAACGTGAACGCACGCGGGCCGGATTGTCGATCGGCGAGCTCGCTCGGCGCGCAGGCATCGGCAAATCGACTCTGTCGCAACTGGAGTCCGGCGACGGTAATCCGAGTGTCGAAACGCTCTGGGCGCTGTCCACGGCCCTGGGGCTGCAGTTCTCGGCGCTCCTGGATGCACCCGTGCACCCGGTGGAGGTGATCCGCTTCGGCGACGGCCCGGTGATCCCGGCCGCGGCCGCCGACTATTCGGCAACGCTGCTCTCGACAGCGCGGCCGGGGACCCGCCGCGACATGTACCTCATCAGGGCCGAACCGGGTGAACCACGTGTCTCGGCACCACACTCACGCGGAGTGGTCGAACACGTGGTGATCAGTGCCGGACGGGCGCGCGTCGGGCCCACCGATGCCGCGGTGGAACTCGGGGCCGGCGACTACGTCTCGTATGCCGGGGACATCGAGCATGTCTTCGCGGCCCTCGTGCCGGGCACAGTTGCCGTGATGATCAGCGAGTCGACCTGAGCCGGGCAAAGTCGTGACTCGGCCGGTGGCCGTCTGGCCGGATCATGCCGGGATGAACCGCCTGTGCAGACTCGTGGCCAGCCAGGGCCGGGCACCCCACGCGAAAGCACGGCCGGTCAGCGCTGCCCAGGTGGGGGAGACGCGTCCGTACGCGGCGAGCATCGCGACGACCGGATCGATGCTGATGTGCACGTCAGGAGGCCGAAGGTCGGTCGGATCGATCTCGAGCCTGCCGTCGGTGAACTGGTAGACGAAGCGCTCGGCGCATCCGCGCAACCGGATGTCGTAGGTCGCAGAGTGTCCCTCGCACGCGATCTCGTCCACCCATTCGGGCAGGATCTGATGGCGGCCCCGCGCCACCAACGGGGCGACCGCGGGGTCGATGTCCCATGGGGCGCCGATCGCGCAGGCGACATCGTGGCCGTGCACGACGAACTCGCCGATGAGGATGCCGAGCGCGGCGTCGGATCGGATGCACCGGTCGCCGTCGAACCTCATCAGTGGTACCCGTGCGCCGAAATGCGACACCTCGTCGAGCAGGCGGTCGAGGTCGCCGAGGAGGTTGTCGGTGAGCAGCGTGACGTCACGCGTGGTCAGGTTGGCGATCTGCTTGGCATTGAAGTCGGGCAGGTCTGTCGCGCGTCGCGACCACGAGCCCTCGCCACGTGCGAGATCGAGGTAACGGCCGGGCGCCGACGACACGTGGCCGAGGCAATCCGCCACGGTCCACGACGGTGTCGCGGACAGGCGGGTCTCGGGGTCGGCGACAGTGCGCACCAACTCCACGAACTGCGTGCCGGTCTCCCGCGCAGCGTCGATGTAGTCGAACCGCGAGAACATCGTCCTCACAACTGGCCACCCCCCAGAGCAACAGGGCCCCAGAATAACCCCGGGTGGTCGTCCGGGCGGACGAACGTGACACAACTGTTTCCTGCACGTATTCGTTTGTGCACAACGACTTTTGCGAAGCTGTAGATCCGATTGCAGTGGGACGTATGTCCCAGATTGCGCTGAGTGGGGCAGAGGACCCCGAACGGCACAGCGCCGACGGGGGCGGTCAGCCCAGTCTGCTCAGGATCCGTCGGCGGCGCGGACGCCCGTGTTCGGGTAGCAGTCCGGCCTCGAGATCGGTGAGCAGCGATGCGACGGTCTCGGCCGAGTCGGTCTTGTTGGTGCCGATGAAGCCAGACGGCCCGCGTTTGATCCATCCGGTCACATACATGCCGGGCACCGGCACCCCGTCGTCGACGACCCGGCCTGCGCTGTGCGGGATCACGCCCCGGGCGTCGTCGAAGGGCAGCCCCGGTACCGCGATGCCGCGGTAGCCGATGGAGGTGAGGACGAGTCCGGCGTCGATGGTGTCGGTCGTGCCGGTCGGAGTGATGGCCCCGGTCAGATCGACGGTGTTGTGGGCGACCACGACGCCCGCGGCCCGGCCGTCCGTATCCACATCGACGCCGACCGGGGAACGATGGAAGGCGAGCCGGATGCGACGCCCTCGGCGCGGTGTGCGTGCCGCGACCTCGGCCAACAGATCGATCTTGGCGCGAGTTGTCGCGTCGTCGGCCGCCGGGACGGGCGCGTGTGCCAGGTCGTCGGGATCGACCACGACGTTCGCGCCGTGGTCGACGAGGCCGATCAGCTCGGGCAGGGTGAAGGCGGCGTGTGTCGGACCGCGGCGACCCAGGACGACGACCTCATCGATCGCCGACGACCGCAGCGCCGACAGCGCATGCCGGGAGATGGACGTGTCGGCAAGCGATTCCGCATCGGTGGTGAGGATGCGGGCGACGTCGAGTGCCACATTCCCATTGCCGATCACGACGGCCCGGGGGGTGGCGAGATCGATGTCCAGGTGGTCGTGGTCCGGGTGGTCGTTGTACCAACCGACCAGCGCGGTGGCGCTGTGTACGCCGGGTGCGGAGGCGTTGTCGATCGCGAGACGACGATCTGTCGGTGCGCCGCCCGCCCAGATGACCGCGGAGTGACGCTCCCGCAGATCGTCGAGGGTGAGATCGCGCCCGATCGTCATGCCGAGCCGGATGTCGCAACGCGGGTTGCCTGCGATGTCGTCGAACAGCCGCATCACCGACCGGGTGGACAGGTGGTCGGGCGCGACCCCGTAACGAGCGAGCCCGAACGGTCGGCGGAGCCGCTCGTAGATGGTGACCGAGATCTGCGGCTGGCGCAGGAGTTCGTCTGCGGCGTACATGGCCGACGGCCCGGACCCGACGATGGCGACCGACACGGGGGAGTCGACGGCGAGCTGATGTGGTTTGTCGATGGGGGCCAACGGGAGTCGTCGTGCAGGGTCGACGGGGAAACGTGTCGCGCCGTCGCCGGTCGGATCGAAATGCGCGGCGTTGACGTCGGTGAATCGTGCCTGCTCGTCGGTGAGCCGATGGCCGGGCACGATCGCGCCGACCGGGCAGGCGCTCACACAGGCGCCACAGTCGACACAGGTCGACGGGTCGATGTAGAGCATCTCGGAAGTGCCGAAGCCGGGCTCCTCCGGGGTGGGGTGGATGCAGTTGACCGGGCATGCGTAGACGCACGAGGCGTCGCCGCAGCACGCCTGCGTGACTACGTGGGGCATGTCGGATCCGTCTGTGAGGGGTGCGGCTCAGGCCGCGGTGTACGTCGGTTCGCTCCGGAACCGTGACGGCCGGCCGCCGATACCGAGAATCTTCCACAGCAGTCGCGACACCGGGTTCATCAGGCCGCACTGATCGCCGAGCATCCGCACGTCACCGAAGACGTTGCGCAGGAACTTCTTCGATTCGTCTGACCGCCAGAAGATGTCACGCATCACCTCGTCGGGCACATCGAACCGCTTCTGGAAGCTCTTCGGCGGTACGACGATCGCGCCGCACAGGATGCGCATGGTGAGAGGGAACATGAGCGAGAGCAGGAAGCGCTGGATGCGGCCCTTCCGCGGGACGGTCTCCCGCAGGAGGTGATGCGCGAACGAGATGTGCCGGGCCTCCTCGGCCACGTGCAGCTGCATGACCGCGGCCATGGTGGGGTGCAGGGTGGCACGCGTCCGAAGGAAGTCCTTCTGGATGTGATCGATCGGCTCTTCGCCGCCGAGGACGCCGAAGAAGAAGATGGTCGGGAAGATCGTCGACGCGAGCGGTACCAGTGGTGAGATCAGCCGGTAGCCGATCTTGGCGCCCGGCACGTCCATTCCGGTGCGGTTCACGAACTCCTGGAACATCAGGGTGTGATTGCACTCTTCTTTGGACTCGTGCGTCGTGTAGCGGAACTCCTTGGCCCCATTGGGCAGTTTGAAGCTGTACTGCATGAGCCCGCGGATGAGGATCGACTCGAACTGCAGACCGACCTTGGCCACGTTGGCCTGCCGCCACATGCCGATCTCGATCTGCTTGTCGACGGGCAGTTGCTGGTACCAGGGGTGGCGGCCCACCGGATCGACCTTGCTCGACAGTATCCAGCGGTGATCGTCGGGAGTGATCGCCATCTCGGGGGCATCCCAGTCGATGTCGATGTAGGGGTCGAAGTTGCGGTGCACCGACGCGGCCGACAGGTCGTCGAGGATCTGGGTGTAGTTGTCGGCGTCGCTGGACTTGTCGTGCTCGGGGACGTACGACTGACCCACGCGTTCGAGGGCGTTCGTCATGGCTGACCCTTCTCGTCGTCGGAGATGGTCCGGGTGATACCGGACGGCTCACCGGATCGGACCGGTACCGCCGTGTTGTGAACCGAACGTAATTGGACGCTCGATCATTTGTCAACATTCAATGTCACAATCCAGGATGGCACCGCGTGCCGGGCCCGACGCCGGACATGTGAGTCAGGATGGTCAGGTGCATCAGATCCTCCTCGTGGTCGTCGCGGTGCTCGGAATCGCAGCCGCTCAGGTCATCGGCCCACGCATTCGTGTGGCGCCACCGTTGTTGCTGGTCGTGGTGGGTGTGGTGGTGGGGGTGATGCCGTTCGTCCCGGCCGTCGACGTCGACCCCGAGTGGATTCTGATCGGGGTGTTGCCGCCCCTGCTCTACTCGGCCGCAGTGTCCATGCCGACGATGGACTTCCGCCGGGACTTCGGCGCGATCAGCGCGTTGTCGGTGCTTCTGGTGCTGGTCAGTGCCGTGCTGCTGGGCTTCTTCTTCGTCTGGGTGATCCCCGGGATCGGCCTGGCCACCGCGATCGCCCTCGGTGCGATCGTGAGTCCGACCGATGCGGTCGCGACCTCGATCGCCAAACGCCTCGGCGTGCCGCACCGGGTCACGGCGGTGCTGGAGGGCGAGAGCATGCTCAACGACGCGACGTCGCTGGTGCTGTTGCGGTCTGCGATCGCGGCCATCGCGGCCAGCTTCTCGTTCGGCCATGTCGCCGTGGACTTCGTCCTGGCCGTTGTCGTCGCGGTGATCATCGGAACCGTTGTCGGCTGGCTCAATCTCGCGGTCCGGGCGCGCGTACCCGATGCGACCGTGAACACAGCCATCTCGTTCACGGTTCCGTACCTCGCCTATATCCCCGCGGAGGAGCTCGGCGCCTCGGGGCTGGTGGCGGCAGTGACCGCGGGATTGATCACCGGTGCCGGCGCCGCGCGGTTCCTGACGCCGCAGCATCGACTGTCGGACAGCCAGAACTGGCGGACCGTCGAGCTGATCGTCGAGGGCGGGGTGTTCCTGCTGATGGGCCTGGAGCTGTGGGGCCTGGTGGTCGATGTCCACGACGACCACGACGGGGTCGACACGGCGGTCTGGATCGGCTTGGCGGCCCTGGCGCTCGCGGTTGTGATCCGCGCGGCTTACGTGGTGCCGTTGGTCCTCTGGCTCGATCGCGCCGCCCAACGCGGGACCGAGATGCGGCCGATGCTCGCAGACATCAATGCGACCATGGTCGAACGTCAGCAAGAGGGGCCCGACCGGCCGATACGTCGCACGCGCGAGGCGCGCAGCGCGATCCGGCGTGAGTGGCGGCGTCTGCGTCGTCGGATGGAACCCCGGCGGTGGTCCGATTCCGAGGAGCTTCCGCCGACATCGCCGGAGACGGCGCGGCTCGTCAGTTCGCGACTCACCCGCCAGATCGCCGACATCGACTACTACCGCTCCGCGCCGTTGGGGCCGAAGGAGGCGACCATCGTCGTCTGGGGTGGGTTACGCGGCGTGGTGACACTCGCCGCCGCCCAGACCCTCCCGGGCGATGTCGAGTCGCGGTCTCTGCTCGTCCTCATCGCCTTCGTCGTCGCGGCGGCGTCGCTGCTGTGTCAGGGCGGCACCCTCGCCTGGCTGATCCGCGTATTGAAGGTGACCGAAGACACCGACGGTCGCGTCGCCGAGCACCATCGGCTCCGTGCGGAGCTGACCGCCACGTCGCGCAAGGTGATCGCAGAGTCGGAGTTGGTCGCGCGGTATCCGGTGCTGCGCAAGCGGTTTGCCACGATCGCCAAGACCGCTGACACCGAGGAGGGCATCATCGACGCGAATATGAGGGTTCGCGCCGCCTACGAACAGATCCGTCGTGACCTGGTCGCAGCGCAGCGAGAGGTCCTGCTCCAGATGCGGGACGAGGGCACTTTTCACTCGGCACTGCTCGAACAGGAACTCAGGCAGCTCGATGCCGAGGAGATCAGTCTGGACCTGCGGGCCGAGGACTGATCTGGGCAGGATTCATCGCCCCGAGGCGTAAGGCAGCAGCGCCATCTCGCGGGCGTTGCGGATGGCCGTGGGCATCAGCGGTCCTCTCGGAAGTCGACGTGGCGGCGGGCGATGGGATCGTATTTGCGCAGCACCATGCGATCGGGGTCGTTGCGGCGGTTCTTGCGGGTCACATACGTGTAGCCGGTGCCTGCCGTCGACCTGAGCTTGACGATGGGGCGGATCTCGTTGCGGGCCATCAGATCTTCTCACCTCGGGCACGGATGGCCGCGAGGGTGGATTCGATGCCGTGCCTGTCGATGGTGGCGATTCCCTTTGTGCTCACCCGCAGCGTCACGTAGCGGCCCTCTGTCGGCACGTAGTAGCGGCGACGCTGGATGTTGGGATTCCACCGACGCGATGTCTTTCTGTGGGAATGGGATATCCGGTTGCCGAAGCCGGGTGCGCGCCCGGTGACCTGGCAGCGTCGGGACATGGTGCCACCTTCCTGCTCATATTGAAAATGATTGCCATCAATGCGCTCGCCACGCTACCGTCAGGCATACGTAAATGGAAACTGTTTCCAATAGGGAGTTGCTCGTGGGAGACGACGGAGTGGTTTCGACGTCGAAAGATGGAGTTGCGAAGGGTGATCGCACGCCGCTCGTCCTGGTGACCGGGCTGGATTCGACTGCGGTCGCCAGGGTCGGTGAGGCGCTGGTCGGTATCGACGGCTCGACCGGGACCGTGGTGGTTCATCACGATCTCGGTCGGGTCGCCGACGGCCGGGTCGTGCGGCGGACGGCCTGGGTGGACGCCGGCGGACGTCGGCACGATCGGGAGACCGAGGTCGAGCTGGCCCACGGGTGTGTGTCCTGCACGCTGCGCGAGGATCTGCTGCCGCTGCTGCGGCGGCTGCATCAGAGGTCGTCGGTGAGGCGCATCGTGGTGGTGCTCGATCCGATCATGGAACCCGAACGGATCTGTTGGGCGGTCGAGCATGTGGTGATCGCGCAGATGCCGGGATTCGTCGACGGCCCGGCCGGACGTGATGTGCGAGTCGAGGCGACCATCGCCCTGTGTCGCCGAGGACACCTGGCTCGAGGCGGCGACCGGTGAGTTGTCGCTTGCCGAGGCGGGGTTCGCCGCCGTCGCCGACGATGACCGGACCCTTGCGCAGCTCGCTGTCGGTCAAGTGGCGTTCGCCGACGCGCTCGTCGTCGCGGGATGCGACCCCGCGATGCGTGACGCATGGGAATCGGCCAGACTGGCGGCGGTCTGCAAACGACTCGCGCCCGGGGCGCCGATCGTGATGGAGCTCCCGCAACGTCCGGTGACCTGGACCATCGCGGAGTCGTTACTCGCCGCGGTGGCGCCCGGGGCGCGCCGCGGGCGCCTGGACGGGCCGCACGATCCGCTGCTCCGTGACCAGCCCGCGCTCTCGGCCGACTGCGGGGTGTCGTGGGTGGAGTTCCATGCCGATCGGCCGTTGCACCCCGGCCGCCTTCACGAAGCCATCGACGTGCTGCTCGACGGCGTGGTCTGTGCGCGTGGGCGCCTCTGGCTGGCGACTCGGCCCGACGAGGCGCTGTGGCTCGAATCTGCCGGTGGCGGACTACGAGTGGCGCCGGGAGGGCGCTGGCTCGCGGCGATGGGTGAGGAGCAACGCGACCGGGTGGACCCCGAGCGGCGCGCGATGGGCGCACTGCGTTGGGACGAGAGATTCGGCGACCGCCACACCTCGTTGGTCGTGCTCGTCCATCGGGCCGACGCCGTCGACGTCCGGGAAGCGCTCCGATCGGCCTGTCTCGACGACGTCGAGTTCGCGGCCGGAGGGGCGCTCTGGTCCACCTACGACGACCCGTTCGGGCAGATGCACGCAGACCCCTGCGACGACCTCGAACCGCCCGCCGCGCCCGCCGTCGATGCGACCCGGAATACCGAGGGTTCGCACAACCGAGAGGACCGATGATGAAGCGTGACATCCATCCCGATTACCACCCGGTCGTGATCCGGGATGCGTCGACGGGCCATGAGTTCCTGACGAGATCCACCGCGACCTCCGCCGATCAGGTCGAATGGGCCGACGGAGTGGTCTACCCGCGGATCACGCTCGACGTCACCAGGGATTCGCACCCGTTCTACACCGGTGTCGCGCGGATCCGTGATGTCGAAGGACGTGTCGACCGGTTCCGTCGGCGCTACCCGCACCTCGGCCGATGAACCCGCTGAGCTGCTGACGCGCCGGTGTCGGGTCCAGATCGACAGGCGCGCACATGTTTTCACGTGTCGACCTGGAGCGGTCTCCCGTTGAGTGGGCGCGGCATCACGCCGATCGGCGGACTCGGTTGGACGCGTGCATGTTCAGTGAATCTCTACGACCGATCGGCGGGCCGTAGCTCAGGACATCAGCGCCGGAGCGGTGTTGAAGAGGAAGACGATGAACACGGCCAGCAGGAGCCACGAGGCGCCCTGCCAGGTCTGCCATTTCCCTCCGGCCCGCCAGTTCCGGTAGGTGCGCCACAGCGAGGCGAGCGCACCGATCAGCACGATGATCGGTGCCGCGACGATCAGCGCGGTCCGCAACCCGTCGTCAGAAGCCCAGGCCACCAGGAGCGCCAAGAGCCCGAAAGTGATTGTGACACCTGCATGTACCGCCGCTTGGCGGAGTTCGTCGCCGGTGGACGCCGGCCTGTGGGTCTCGTTCATGTCTGCTTTGCGTTCGATGTCGGTTCACCTCTTCTCCACCATACCCTGCGTCGAAAAGTGCTGTGACCGGGACTTTTTGCTCATTGCCGCAGGGCTCGGCGGCAGGCAGGATGGGGGTGAGGCCACACGGGGTGACCAAGTGAGGAGATGGGACCGGAGATGAACGCGATACTCGTCGGTGTTGATGGATCGGATGCGTCGAATCGGGCGGTGCGGTGGGCGGCCACGACGGCTGTGGCCGAGGAGGTCGATCTGAAGCTGGTAGGCGTCTACGACATCAGCACCAGCAATTACGCGCCTGGGCTGATCATCCCGCAGGACGTGGTGGACGCGATCAAGCAGGACGCCGCCGATGCCGTGCACGACGCCGCGGCGCTGGCCAAGGAGGTGGCTCCTGGCGTTGCACCGCAGACCTCGTTGGTCGAGGGTGACGCGGCGAGGGCTCTGCTCGAGCTGGGTAAGGACGCCGGGACGATCGTCCTCGGGACGCGTGGTCTCGGATCGATCAAGGGCCTGTTCCTCGGATCGGTGAGCACCACGGTCGCGGCTCATTTCCACGGTCGCGTGGTGGTGGTGGCAGGACCCGGCGGCAACGGACCGGTGGTGGTCGGCATCGACGATTCACCCGTGAGTGACGCAGCGGTGGCCGAGGCGTTCCGTCAGGCGTCAGTGCGCAAGACGAAGCTGGTCGCGGTACACACCTGGACCCCGCTCGACGTCGATGCCCTGCACGGATACGGCATCGAGCCCGACGAGGTCGCCCGGATGTCGCAGGAGGCCGTCGAGGCCGTCGCGGAGCGGCTGGCCGGCTACACCTCCGAGTATCCCGATGTGGTGGTCGAGCGGGTGGTGATCCCTGAGGAGCCCGCGAAGGCCGTCCTCGATGCGGCAGGCGACGACGCACAGCTGATCGTGGTGGGCAGCCGCGGTCGCGGTGGATTCAAGGGTCTGCTGCTCGGCTCGACCAGCCAGAAGATCCTGCACCAGGCCGAGAGCCCGGTGATGGTGGTCCGCAGCTAGACCGGAGCGTCGGCGACTTCAAGTTCACTTGAGGTCGCCTACGATGGGATTCGTGTCGCTCAAGAAGCTCGAACTCTCCGTCGGCGAGTTGGCCCAGCGTGCGGGTATCGCGCCGTCCGCGGTGCGGTTCTACGAGGACCAGGGACTGATCTTCAGCCGTCGAACCTCCGGCAATCAGCGCCGCTATCACCGTGCGATGCTGCGCCGCGTCGCCTTCATCCGGGCGTCGCAGTCCGCCGGCATCCCGCTCGCGGTGATCGCCGACGTGCTCTCGGAGCTCGGCACTCACGAGTCGCCGCCGAAGTCGATGTGGGAGTCCGCATCCAAGCGATGGATCGACGACATCAACAACCGGATCGCGCTGCTGGAGAACATGCGCGACATGATCGGGTCGTGCGTGGGCTGCGGCTGCCTGTCGCTGGGCGAGTGCCATCTGTTGAATCCCGGCGACGAGATGAACAAACTCGGTCCCGGCCCACGCCGACTGATGCGGGACTGATCGGCCGGGCCAACACCCGCTTGCCGGTGATGTCGACAAGGGCGCTGTCGGCCGGACTGTGGCGCTCGATAGGCTCGCAACATGGCCAGACCCACCCGCGTGGCACTCGCCCTCGGCAGTGGCGGGGCGCGTGGTTACGCGCACATCGGTGTGATCGCCGAACTCACCGAACGCGGCTTCGACGTGGTCACGGTGGCGGGATCGTCGATGGGTGCGCTGGTGGGCGGTCTGTACTGCGCGGGCAAGCTCGACGAGTACGTCGACTGGATCACCGGCCTGTCCCAGCTCGATGTGGTGCGGCTGATGGACGTGTCGCTGTCCAAGCCCGGTGTGATCGGCGCCGAGCGCATCCTGTCGCGGGTGCGGGAGATCCTCGGCGACGCCCGGATCGAGGATCTGTCGATCCCTTTCACCGCGGTGGCGACCGACCTCAATGTGGGTCGTGCGGTGTGGTTCCAGCGCGGCCCGGTCGTCGAGGCGATTCGCGCCTCCATAGCGATTCCCGGCGTGATCAGTCCCCATGACCACGGCGGACGGCTGCTGGCCGACGGCGGCATCCTCGACCCGTTGCCGGTGGCCCCGACGTCGGGCGTGGCAAGCGATGTCACGATCGGGGTGGTGCTCGGCGCCGACGGCGGTCCCGATCACGGCGCCACCCGCGAACCCAAGACCAAACGGCTGCTGCGCCGCAACGTCGCCCCCATTCTCGACAGCGACTTCGTCAGGTCGGTCCGGGACAGGTTCGGACTCGAGGCTGCCGGCGGCGGCGAGTTGCATGACCCGGCGCCCACCGCGGAACCCGACGTCGAGACCAGCCGCATGGGCCGTATCGAGGTGCTGAGCCGGTCGCTCGACATCATGCAGGAAGCGCTCACCCGCTATCAGGTGGCCGGGTATCCACCCGACATCCTGATCCGGGTGCCGCGGAAGTCGGTGCGCACCCTCGACTTCCACAAGGCTTCCGAGATGATCGCGCTCGGCCGATCACGGACTGCCGAGGCGCTCGACCAGTTGCCCGAGTTGACCCTGTGAGGGCCCGGACGTGAGACGGATTCCCCGCGGGATCTGGGTGCTGCTGGCTGCGAACGTCGTCATCGCACTCGGATACGGATTGATCGCGCCGGCGTTGCCCGCCTTCGCGCGGAGTTTCGACGTAAGCTTCACCGCCGCGTCGGCCGTCGTCTCCGCGTTCGCGGTCATGCGCCTGCTCTTCGCACCCGCGACGGGGCGACTGGTCACGGTCTTCGGCGAGCGACGGATCTACCTGATCGGACTGCTGATCGTCGCGGCGAGCACCTTCGCGTGCGCGTTCGCCCAATCCTATTGGCAGCTGCTGCTGTTCCGCGCCGCGGGCGGCATCGGATCGACGATGTTCACCGTCTCGGCGATGGCCCTGCTGATCCGCATGTCACCAGGGGACATCCGCGGACGGGTCTCCGGCTACTTCTCCGCAGGCTTTCTCATCGGCAACATCACCGGACCGCTGATCGGTAGTGCGCTGGTCAATTTCGGCCTGCGCATGCCCTTCGTGGTGTACTCGATCGCGCTGCTGATCGCATCGGTGGTGGTCGCCACCCAGCTGCGTGACCAGGGTGGTCGACCGGACCCGTCCGTGCCGGCACCCGCCGGGGTGGTGGGTTTCCGTAGCGCGTTGCACGACAGTACGTACCGCGCGATCCTGTCGTCGAACTTCGTGCAGGGATGGGCCTCGATGGGGGTCCGGGTGGCGGTGGTGCCGCTGTTCATCACCGACGGCCTCGACGAAGGTGCGGCGATGGCCGGTGTCGCGCTGGCCGTGTTCGCCGTCGGCAATGTCGCGGCCATCGTGATCGCCGGGAGGCTGTCCGACGGTCTGGGTCGGCGGCCGGTCATGCTCCCGGGTCTTGCGATTGCCGCGGCGGCCACCGCGGCACTGGGTTTCGCGCCGAATCTGCTGGTGGCGCTGGCATTGTGCCTGGCTGCGGGTGCCGGATCGGGATTGTTCGCGCCGACGCATCAGGCCGCCCTGGCCGATGTGCTCGGAAACCGGCAGCAGGGCGGATCGGCACTGGCGGCCTACGGCATGTCGTCGGATCTGGGTGCGGTGAGTGGCCCGATCATCGTGGGTTTCGTCGCCGATCGGGCCGGATTCGCACCGGCTTTCCTCCTCACGGGTGCGGTCACCGCGCTCGCGTTCGGGATGTGGTGCATGGCCGACGAGACGGCGCCCGCGGTGGTGGGTGGCGGTCCTCATCTCACCGACGTGGAGCGCGACACGGACGAGTAGGCCGAGCGAGCCGGTGAGATCGACTGCGACGGATTACCGTTGACACATGAGCAGCAGCGCCGCCGGCTACGCCCTGGGATCGACCTCCGAGGTGGGCAGGCTGCGGGCAGTCATGCTGCATCGACCGGGCGACGAACTGCGGCGACTCACGCCGCGAAACAACGATCAGCTGCTCTTCGACGGTCTGCCGTGGGTGGCCCGTGCGCAGGAGGAGCACGATGCGTTCGCCGAACTGCTGCGAGCCAATGGCGTGGACGTCCTCCTGCTCGGCGATCTGCTCACCGAGACCATCGAGCACAGCGGTGCGGCCCGGATACAGGGGATCGCCGCCGCCGTCAGCCCTCGACGACTCGGCACGCACCTCGCCGACGATCTCGCCCGTCATCTGCGCGGATTGCCCGCGGCGGAACTGGCCCATGTCCTGACCGCCGGAATGACCTTCGACGAACTCCCGGTCACCCCGGCCGCGGCATCGTCGTCGCTGGTGCGCCGGATGCACCACGGTCCCGAGTTCGCCATCGAGCCCTTGCCCAATCTGCTCTTCACCCGGGACAGTTCGTTCTGGATCGGCCCCCGATTCGCGATCACCTCGCTGGCGCTGCCCGCCCGGGTACGGGAGACCTCGCTGACCGACCTGATCTATGCGCACCATCCGCGGTTCACCGGCGCCCGCCGTGCCTACGAGTCGCAGGTCGCGCCGGTCGAGGGCGGTGACGTCCTGTTGCTGTCGCCCGGCGTGGTCGCGGTCGGGGTGGGGGAGCGCACCACGCCCGCGGGTGCGGAAGCGTTGGCGCGCAGTCTGTTCGACGATGGGCTCGCGCACACCGTACTGGCGGTCCCGATCCAGCAGGCGCGTGCGTTCATGCACCTCGACACGGTGTGCACCATGGTCGACGTGGACGCGGTGGTGATGTACCCGAACATCGCGGAATCGATGTCCGCGTTCACCTTGCGCCACCGCGGCGGCACGGTCGAGGTGAGCGGTTCCCGTCCGTTCGTCGAAGCGGCTGCCGAGGCGATGGAGATCGACAAACTCCGGGTGATCGACACCGGTCTCGATCCGATCACCGCCGAGCGCGAACAGTGGGACGACGGGAACAACACGCTCGCGGTCGCACCGGGGGTCGTCGTCTCCTACAACCGCACTGTCGAGACGAATCAGCGTCTCCGGGATTCGGGGATCGAGGTCCTCGAGATCGAGGGCAGAGAGCTCGGGTCCGGTCGCGGTGGGCCCAGGTGCATGTCGTGTCCACTCGCCCGCGACGAGGTCTGAGCAGGAGGCGACATGTCCGCGGATCTGGCGACCATGTTGACGATCGACCACGACGGTGCCGAGCCGCCGTTCGAGCAGGTCCGCGCAGGTGTCATCGAGCTCATCGCACGCGGAGAACTCCTGGTCGGACAGCGTATTCCGACAGTCCGACGGCTCGCCGCCGATCTCGGGCTGGCGGCCAACACCGTTGCGCGCAGCTATCGGGAACTGGAAGCGGCGGGCGTCATCGAGACCCGGGGCAGGCACGGCTCGTTCATCAAGTCGAGTCGTGACGCAACGCTCGACCGGGCGCAGCGGGCGACGGTCGAGCACGTGAGATCGCTCCGAGACCTCGGCATCGACGACGCCACAATAGTCACATTGGTGACACAGGCTACCCGTTTGGGTTGAGAACCTGCATCAACCTTTGGTTGTGTTGACTGGTGACAACGGAACAGAAAGCGGTCAGGACGTCGCGTGTCGGCTTTGACCCGTGGGTGTTCGGGATCACCGCGGCCATCGTCGTCAGCTTTGTCGTGTGGGGAATGGTCGACTCAGACAGTCTGAACGCCTCGAGCACCAACGCCCTGAGCTGGATCACCGACAACATGGGGTGGTTGTTCATCCTGTCGGCGACCTTCTTCGTGGTCTTCGCCGTGTATCTGGCGGCCAGCAAGTACGGCCGCATCCCGCTCGGTCACGACGGCGACAAACCCGAGTATCGGACGATCAGCTGGATCGCCATGATGTTCAGCGCAGGCATGGGTATCGGACTCATGTTCTTCGGTGCGTACGAGCCGCTGTTCCATTTCGTCAACGCACCGCCCGGATACGACGCCCGAGATGTGCAGATCGCCATGGCGACGACCATGTTCCACTGGGGTTTCCATCCCTGGGCGATGTATGCGGTCGTCGGCCTCGCGATCGCATACAGCACGTACCGGTGTGGTCGTGGCCAGTTGATCAGCGCGGTTTTCGCCCCGTTGCTCGGCGGGCGGGAGAACGGCCCGATCGGCAAGGTGATCGACATCCTGGCCATCTTCGCGACGTTGTTCGGCACCGTGGCATCCCTCGGGCTCGGTGCGCTGCAGATCGGTTCGGGGCTGGTGAAGGTCGGTTGGGTCGACGAGCCGTCGACCATGCTCCTGGTGGCGGTGATCGCGGTGCTGACCGCGGCTTTCGTCGCGTCGGCGGTGTCGGGCATCGCACGTGGCATCCAGTGGTTGTCCAACATCAACATGGTGCTCGCGCTGATCTTGGCGATCTTCGTCTTCGTGGTGGGCCCGACGGTGTTCATCCTGAACCTGATGCCCACCACGCTCGGCGCCTACCTCAACGACATCCCCAGTTTCTCCGCACGTTCGGGAGCCACCGTGGACGCCGACGGTCAGGACTGGCTGGCGTCGTGGACGATTTTCTACTGGGCGTGGTGGGTCTCGTGGACGCCGTTCGTCGGGTTGTTCCTCGCGAAGATCAGCAAGGGACGCACCATCCGGGAGTTCGTCATCGGCGTCATGGTGGTGCCGACCACCGTGTCGCTGGTCTGGTTCTGCATCTTCGGCGGTACCGCCATCCGGCAGGAGACCGACGGACTGAACCTGCCGGTGGACGACAGCGAGGCGACGTTGTTCGAGGTGCTGGCGCACCTGCCCTGGACGGCGGTCGCATCCGCGCTGGTCATGTTGTTGGTTGCGATCTTCTTCGTCTCCGGTGCCGACTCCGCGTCGATCGTGATGGGTTCGCTGTCACATCGAGGGGCCCACGATCCGCCGAGATGGCTCACCATCTTCTGGGGTGTCCTCACCGGGACGGTGGCCGCGCTGCTGCTGGCCATCAGCGGAGACGACGGATTGACCGGACTGCAGCAGATGGCGATCATCGCCGCGCTGCCGTTCGTGGTGGTGATGATCTTGATGTGCTTCGCGCTGTTCCGGGACCTGCGCCGTGATCCGCTGATCGTCGCGCGGATGGAATTGCGCTCCGAGATCGACGAGCACATCCGGCAGCAGGCCACCGAGATCGCGACGAGCGAGTTCTCGGCCGTCGGCGGCTACGTCGAGGAACCGGTCAGCGTCGACGAGCCCGTCAACCCCAACTCGGAAGCCAGATCTGCTGATGCCACTGGGCTGGAGAGATCGCACCTGCGGTGAGGATCGGCCACAGCCAGATGAAATTGGCCACCACGAGTCCGACGTAGATCGCGACGACGAGGATCGCGAGGGTCCGACGTTCCGGCCGTGCACGCGCCGTCGAGGTGGCAGCTCGCAACAGATCGCCGGTGCACAGGGCCAGCCCCATCACCAGGAAGGGTGCCATCACGGTCGCATAGAAGAAGTACATCTGGCGGTCGAGGTCGGCGAACCAGGGCAGATAGCCCGCGGCATATGCGGTCACCACTGCGGCGTACCGCCAGTCGCGGCGGACGAGGAACCGCCACAGGCCCCACGCGAGCATCGGGAGCGCGAACCACCAGATGGCGGGGGACCCGATCAACATCTGGGCGCGGACGCACTCACCGCCGCCGCATTGATCGGGACCGTTCTCGATCGCGTACAGCATGGGCCGCAGACTCATCGGCCACGTCCACGGCTTCGATTCCCACGGATGGTGGTTGCCCGCCGAATTGGTCAGTCCCGCATGGAACTGCAGGATGCCCGCCTCGTAGAACCAGAGCGAACGCCAGGCACCCGGAACCCACGCGAACGGCCCGCCGCTGCCGATCTGGTTGCCGACCTCATAGCGATACACTGCGGTCTCGCTGTTGAACCACGGGATGAACGTGGCGAGGTAGATGAGCACCGGCATCGCCGCGAGGCTCAGGCCGGACGGGATCAGGTCGCGGCGCAGGACGCCGAGCCACGGCCGACGGACGTGATAGGCGGTGCGGGCCGCGACGTCGAAACCGATGGCGAGCACGGCGAAGAAGATCACGAAGTAGATGCCCGACCATTTGGTGCCGCAGGCCAGGCCGAGCATGACGCCCGCAGTGAACCGGTACCAGCGGAACCCGAGCCGTGGACCGTAGTCGCTGTCACCCATCCGGCCCTCGACCCAGACACGGTGCATCCGTGCGCGTACCTGGTCGCGGTCGGCGATCAGCGCGGCGAAGGCGGCGACGACGAAGACCGCCTGGAAGATGTCCAGCATCCCCATCCGGGATTGGACGAACAGCACGCTGTCGCAGATCGCGAAGAGCCCGGCGATGGCGCCGACCAGCGTGGAGCGCGACATCCGTCGGACCACGCAGTAGATCATCACGACGATCGCGACGCCGGCGATCGCCGGTGCGATCCGCCAGCCGACCGGGCCGTAGCCGAAGATCGACTCGCCGGCCGCCAGTAGCCATTTGCCGACCGGTGGATGCACCACGAGCCCGTAGGCCGGGTTGTCCTCGATCCAATTGCCGCCGGTGAGCACCTGCCAGCCCTGTGGGACATAGTGCTTCTCGTCGAAGACCGGAGTGCCCTGGTCGGTGGGATGGGCCAGACCCCAGAGCCTGGTGGCGGTGGCCACCACGGCGATCACCAGACCGACCAGGAGACCTCGTCGTCGATCGGGAGCGCCGAACAGCGGGGTCGGGATCTCGGGCCCCGGCCGGGTGCCCAGATCCTCCGCGCGTCCACGATCGGCGGACAGGCCGCTCTCCTCGTCGGGACCTCGATCGAGGATGGCGGCGTTGGTCACCCGTCCGATCGTAGTGGTCACTCGTAAGCTGTCAGATGATGAACTCTCGGGAAGCCGTCGATATGTCCGACGGCCATACGATCGAGGCGGTCGGCCGGCTCGTCCTGGCGGCGACGCCGATGGGACGGGTCGACGATGCGTCGCCGCGGCTGCGCGCCGCTCTCACCTCGGCCGATATCGTGGCGGCCGAGGACACCCGCCGCGCGCGGAATCTCGCCGCGGCGCTCGACGTGGGGATCGGCGGAAGCCTCGTGAGTTACTACGACCAGGTCGAGGCGGCACGGACACCGGCGTTGGTGGACGCGATTGCCGCCGGGTCGACCGTGCTGCTGATCACCGATGCCGGGATGCCGTCGGTGAGCGATCCGGGGTTCAAGCTGGTCGCGGCCTGTGCCGACGCGGGATTGCGGGTCACCTGTCTGCCCGGTCCGTCGGCGGTGACCACTGCGCTCGCCGTCTCGGCGCTACCGTCCGAACGGTTCTGCTTCGACGGCTTCGCTCCGCGACGTGCCGGTGCCCGCCGGGAGTGGCTGACGACGTTGCTCGACCAGCCCCGGACCACCGTGTTCTTCGAGTCGCCCCACCGTCTCGCGGACACTCTCGCCGACGCCACTGAGGTCTTGGGGCGTGATCGACGTGCAGCGGTGTGCCGCGAGCTCACCAAGACCTACGAAGAGGTGCGCCGCGGAACGCTCGCGGAACTCGCCGACTGGGCCGCCGACGGTGTGAAGGGGGAGATCACCGTGGTCCTCGCGGGCGCGACTCCGAGGGTCCGTGACATGGCCGACCTCGTCGAGGAGGTCGAACAGCTCGTTGCCGACGGTGTCCGTCTCAAAGAGGCATGTCAGGAGGTCACGCGGGGCGGCGGTGCTTCCCGGCGTGACGTCTATCAAGCGGTTCTGGCCCGTCGTCAGGAGTCGTGAGCCAGGCCTCGGCCGGATCGACAGCTGATTCGTCCTCGGAGACATGAAGAGTCACGCCCGGGGCCAGCCGATAGGGGCGGCTGGTGAGCAGGGCGCCGACCGCACGTCGCAGCCGCGACATCTCCGCACGAACCGTCACCACGTGCCCGGAATCGCCGAAGATCAGTCGGCTCAATCGTGCCGAGGTGAGACCCGACTCGGACGCCTCGGCCAGCAGGAGCAGGATCTGGGCATGTCGGCGAGTCAGCACGGTCTGCCAATCGTCGCCGTCGCCGGCCACGGTCAGCGTTGGTTCACCGCGCAGATCGAGTTCGGCGACAACGGGATTCGCGGGGCCGACGCGTCGCAGGAGCCACCCGGTGCCGACCTGCTGGGCGACACATGTCCCGATCCCCGGGACGAACTGATGGATGTCCTCCATGGGGGCCGCCACCGCGTCGGGCGCCGTGCATCCGCGGCTGTCGGCCACCCAGCCGTCGCCGTCCACCAGGAGTGCCGGACCGCGGATGCCGGTCAGTCGTGCACCAGCATTCTTTCGCAGGTCGGCGAGAGATCGCGCATGAGCGCCGGCGATCTCGTGTTCGCCGAGCGCTGCCATGCTGGCCGCGAACGCCGTCGACGACGGCTGCAGACCTTGCACCGGGCCGGCCAGGGAGACGATTCCGGTCAGCTGCCCGGTACGGGGATCGTGTATCGGCGCGGCGGCGCAATAGAGCGAGTGGAGAGCATGATTGAAGTGCTCCTGACCGACGACACGGGTGGACCGGTGGTCAGACATCACCAGGCCGACAGCCGTGGTCGCGGTGGATTCCTCGTCCCAGCGACTGCCCTCCACCAATTCGAGGTGGTCAGCGACCCGCAGCCACCGCGAGGTCCCGCCACGCCACAGCAGGACACCGTCGGAGTCGAAGACTCCCATGAGCAGTTCGGTGTCGTCGGTGGTCTCGGCGAACAGCCGTTGCAGACGCTGCGCGCCGTCGGCGAGTGCGTTGCGGTGGCGCCGGTCGTGGACCTCGCCGGGAGGGAGATGCCGCGGCGCGTGTTTGTCGGCGTCGGCCCCGGTGTCGACGGCACGTTGCCACGAGGCCAGGACTTCCTTGCGGGCGGTGGGCACCGGGAGATCCCGGGTGACGTGTGCTTGTGACCGGTCACCAAGGCCGCCGGCGTCACCCGTACTTTCCGTACCCGGCAGTATGGATCGGCGCATAGTCCGACTCTACCCCAGATGATGGCAAGCGGAAGGGGGTCGGCCGTGCCGATTAGCGATGTTCAGGACTTTGCGTCAAGCGGCGCCTGATTCGCGACAAGCGCGGGCGCCAGTGCGTTGAACGGTCATCGTCCGGCGTCGAATCCGGGCACGATGTCCGTTCAGGGAATACTCGGGGTCGCCTCGACGATACTCGCCGCCTTGTCCAGGCATTCCTGCCATTCGCGGGCCGGATCCGAATCGATGGTGATCCCGCCACCCACCCCGAGGCCGGCCATACCGTCCGGTGTCATCGTGACGGTCCGGATCGCCACGCTGAGATCGAGCCCGTGTCCTGGGCCGGCCATGCCGATCGCGCCGCAGTAGACACCCCGTGGTGACGGTTCCCAGTCCGCGAGCAGTTCGGCCGCGCGGATCTTCGGCGTCCCCGTGACCGACGCAGGCGGGAACATTGCGCGCAACAACTCGTTGGTCCCGACCGCGGGGTCGACGATGGCCTCCACCCGCGACACCAGATGCCACACCCCGGGCGCCGGCACCACCGAGAGCAGATCTGCGACCCGGACCGTGCCGGTGACGGCGAGACGGCCCAGGTCGTTGCGTACGAGATCGACGATCATCACGTTTTCTGCGACATCCTTCGCCGAGGCCGACAACGATTCGGGCGCCGCATCGGCCGGTACCGTCCCCTTGATCGGCGACGACGACACGATATTGCCGGTCCGACGTAGGAACGTCTCCGGCGAGAAGCTGGCCACGGTGCCCCAATCGCCGTGTAAGTAGGCAGATTTCGCCGGCATCGTCGTCCTGGTGATCGACGCGAAGAACTCCAGTGGGTCGCCATCGACGGTCCCGGTGAAACGGGTGCACACGCAGGCCTGATAGACCTCGCCGGCGCGGATCGCCTCGAGGCACCGGTCGATGGCCGCGAGGTGGGATTGCGGCTCTGGCGGGACCCAGCTCGCCGACCATCGGTGCCCAACGGGATCGGCGGGCTCGCTCAGCGCGCGCTCGATCCATGGGGCACAGGCATTTCCGTGGACGCTCTCGTGACGCCACCGGCCGTCGCGGAGGATCACCACCTCGTCGGTCAGCCCGCCGACCACGGTGGGCAGCGGGGATTCGGTGGCGTGGACCGGAAAACCCAGATAGCCGAACCAGAACAGATCGGGGTCGTCGGGCGGCGCGAATCCCGGGCGGAGCGCGATCGACGGTGCGATGACGGCATCGGCGTCCCACCAGTCGCCGATCAGGGCGGCCGGTGGCGGCAGGCCGGCCGCGCGCGTGTGCGCGTGCAGCGCACGCAGGACGTCGAGCGCCGGAGCCGTCACGCCTCGTAGCGGGGGAAGATCGGCGTTGGCTTGGGCAACGGGGTGCCTGCGACGAGCGAGTCGGTGACAGCGGTGAACTGGCGATCGTCGGGATCGACGGCGAGCAGATCGAGCAACCGGTTCGTCGACTCGGGCATCACCGGCTGGGCCAGCAGCGCGACGATGCGGACCACCTCGGCGCACACGTAGAGCACCGTCGCCGTGCGGTCGAGATCGGTCTTGGCCAGCTTCCAGGGCTCCTGGGAGGAGATGTAGCGATTGGTGTCGCCGAGAACCGACCACAGCGCCTCGATGCCGAGATGGATCGCCTGGACGTCGAACTGGTCCCGCACCCTGGACAACAATCCGGCGGCCTTCTCCAGCAGCGCGGCGTCGTCGGCGGTGTAGGCGCCGGGTGTGGGGATCGCACCGTCGAAGTACTTGCCGATCATCGACAGACTGCGTTGTGCCAGGTTGCCGAACTCATTGGAGAGGTCGGCGTTGATCCGGCTGACGATCGCGTCCGTCGAGTACGAGCCGTCCTGGCCGTAGGAGACCTCGCGCAGGAAGAAATAGCGCACCGGATCGAGCCCGTACTCGTCGATGAGATTGTCCGGGTCGACGACGTTGCCGACCGACTTGCTCATCTTCTCGCCCTTGTTGAACAGGAAGCCGTGGGCGAACACGCGTTTGGGCAGTTCGATACCCGCGCTCATGAGGAAGGCGGGCCAATAGACGCAGTGGAATCGAATGATGTCCTTGCCGATGATGTGGAGGTCGGCCGGCCAGTATCGGTCGAATGTCGCGGTGTCGTCGGGGAAGCCCACGCCCGTCAGGTAGTTGGTGAGGGCATCGACCCACACGTACATGACATGGTCGGGATGACCTGGCACCGGTACGCCCCAGTCGAAGGTGGTGCGCGAGATCGACAGGTCGGTCAGTCCGCCCTTGACGAAGCTGACGACCTCGTTGCGCCGCACGTCCGGACCCACGTACTCGGGGTGGGTCTCGTACAGCTCGAGCAGCTTGTCCTGATATGCCGACAGCCGGAAGAAGTAGGTCTCCTCCTCGGTCCAGGTGAGGACGTGGCCGTTCTCGGTCGCGACCCGGTTGCCGGCGTCGTCGATGGTGGTGTCGGCCTCGGCGTAGAAGGTCTCGTCGCGGACGTCGTACCAGCCCGAGTACGTGTCCAGATAGATGTCACCGGCATCGGACATGCGTTGCCAGATGGCTTCGGATGCGCGCTGGTGGTCGGTGTCACTGGTCCGGATGAATCGATCGAAGCTGGAGCCGAGCCGCTCCTGCAGCGCTTGGAAGCGATCGGAATTGCGCTTGGCCAGGTCTGCCGTCGGGATGCCTTCGGCCTCGGCCGTCTGCTGCATTTTCTGCCCGTGGACATCGGTGCCGGTGAGGAAGCGGACGTCGTAGCCGTCGAGACGCTTGAACCGGGCGAGCGCGTCGGTCGAGATGTACTCGTAGGCGTGACCGATGTGGGGAGCGCCGTTGGGGTAGGCGATGGCGGTCGTGATGTAGCACGGTTCGCCCGCGCCGTGCGAGGCGTGAACAGCGGACTCGGTGCGCGTCGGATCGTCGGTCATGGTGCCGCCAGAATACGTGGGTTGGCTCGCACTCCGCTGTCCGCCCCGGCTGCTGGTCACCTCATCTGTGGGTTGTCACCTTCGCGTTGGCGAAGGTGACAACCCACAGATGAGGTGGTCCTACGCAGCTGGTCGCCGAAAGGTGCGGTCGAGGCGCGCGATCAGCGACGCCGGGTGGTCGACGTCGTGCCAACCCCAGTGGACGACGCGATGACCGAGTTCCACGAGCGCGTCGGTCCGCGTCTTCTCGTAGAGCATCAATGACTGCCCGTCTGGTCCCTCGTATTTGCTCTTGCCGTCGCATTCACCGACGGTTCGCAGCGCTTCCCAATAGAAGTCGACCCGTGCCACCCACCGGCCCCGGCTGTCGTACAGGTTCACCTGCAGTGCAGGCACCGGCAATCCGCCGTCGACCAACTCGATCCGACTGCGGGACTCCAACACCGATTCTGCGAGCCCGTTCATTTCCGGCACGACACGGCGGGCGCGTGAGGCACCGCTCATCCGGTCGATCAGATCGAGTTCGTCGGCAAGATCGTCAGCGGTGCAGAGACCGGCATGCAGGGCCGCGTCGCCGACCGCGATGGCAGCGATACGGGGTGCCGTTCGCGCAACGTCGACCACGGCTCGGGCCGCCGTGATCACCGGAACGCCGTCGACGGTCTCGATTGCCGGTGGGCGTCGGTCGGTGACCAACTTCATGACCGACGTCGTGCGTGTTCCCGGCGTGCGTCGGTGATCCACGACAACGACCCGATCCGTGTCGAGACCCCAGACGGGCAGTCCCCACGCGGCGACTGCCGAGACCCCACCCAGTGCACGTCCGGTCACCGGAGCTCGGCGGATCCAGGCCCGCGCGAGTTCCCGGTGACGGTGTTCTGCCGTGCCGTCGAGAGTTCCCGCGGGGACGAGGACCCCGGGCGCGAGGGTCTCGAGTTGGCCGGTCCGGGTCGCTGCACGCAGGTCGGCGTCGGTGTACCCGGCGACGATGAGTTCTTGCCTGTTGACGGCGTGGTGGAACCTGCTGAAGTCGTCCATGGGTATTGGACGTTGGGGAGCCGGATCTGGCTCCGCCACATCGGACGCCCTGGAGACCACCTCATCTGTGGGTTCGCACCTTCGCGTAGGCGAAGGTGCGAACCCACACATGGGGTGGATGCGTCATGTCGGCGGGACCAGCCGGGCGCCGGTCACTCCACGCGACGGTACGGCTCGCACCCCGGTGGCGCCTTGGGCGCCTCACGCTTGTCGAGTTCCAGGATCGGTTTGCTGACCGGGGCCGAGTCCAGGGTGAACTTCTCCCCGTGGTGAGCGAGATCGATCGGCGGACCCGACAGCAGGCGATAGGTCGCGGTCTCGCGGTCGATGGCCACCACGATCTTCGACTCACGCACGGTCATCCGGAACGAGAGGTAGGTGAGCCGGTTGGGCAACCGTGGTGCAAACGTGATCTTGCCGCCGAAATCGCGCATTCCACCGAACCCGGCGACGCAGTCCGTCCAGGCCCCGGCCAGCGCGGCGATGTGCAGCCCGCTGGAGACGTTGCTGTGCAGATCGTGCAGGTCGGTGAACACCGACTCGCACATCAGGTCGTAGGACAGATCGAGGTAGCCGACCTCGGCGGCGACCACCGCTTCACAGCAGGCCGACAGCGACGAGTCGCGAACCGTCAGCGGGTAGTAGTAGTCGAAGTTGCGGATCTTCTGCTCCGGGGTGAACGACGATCCGAAGTTGTACATGGCGAACACGAGGTCGGCTTGTTTCACCACCTGCTTGCGATACAGGTCGTAGTACGGATAGTTCAGCAGCAGTGGGTATTTACCCACCGACGACTCGAAGTCCCACGCACCGAGGAGCGTGAAGGATTCGCATTGCTGGTGCACCCCGAGATCTTTGTCGAACGGGATCGACATGTCGTCGGCACAGGATTCCCAGTGGGCGGCCTCGGCGACGGTCACCCCGAGTTCCCGTGCCACGTCGGGACGCCGGTGAACGGCGGCCACCGCGTCCCGAAGATTCTGCTGCGCAGCAAGATTGGTGAACACGTTGTTGTTCACCACTGCGGTGTACTCATCCGGGCCGGTCACGCCGTCGATCCGGAACTTCCCGTTGACGTCATGGTGGCCGAGGCCCGCGAACAGCCGGGCGGTCTCCACCAGCAGTTCGACACCGCACTCGGCCTCGAACTGTTCGTCATTGGTGGCGCGTAGGTACCGGGCGGTGGCGTTGGCGATGTCGGCGCTGACGTGCACGCCTGCGGTGCCGGCAGGCCAGTATCCCGAACACTCGTCGCCATTGATGGAGCGCCAGGGGAACATCGCACCGCGTTGCCCGAGCTCGGCGGCCCGGCTCTTGGCCTTGTCCATCGTGGCGTGGCGCCATCGGAGTTCTTCACCGGCTGCGGCCGGCACCGTGTAGGTGAGCATCGGCAGGATGAAACTCTCGGTGTCCCAGAAGGTGTGGCCGTCATACCCGGGGCCGGTGAGGCCCTTGGCGGGGATCGCGCGGGACTGTCCGCGCGCACCTGCCTGCAACACATGGAACAGTGCGAACCGCACTGCCTGCTGCAGTTCGGGATCGCCGTCGAGCTCCACATCGGCGTCGCGCCAGAAGTCCTCGAGATAATTGATCTGGTCGGCTTTCAGTGCGTCCCAACCGGTTTCCATCGCCATCGCGAGTGCGGCGTCCACCTGAGCACGTAGGGCAGGGACCGACCGACGAGCGGACCAGCCGTAGCCCATGAACTTGGTCAGCGACAGCTTGGTGCCCTGCGGCACGTTCGCGGCGACGGTCAGCCGCGCGAGGTCGGAGTCGGCACGGATGAAAGCGTCGGCCTTGTCGGGAAAATCGATCTCGTGGTCCATTCCGGCGGCCACGTGCAGGCCCGACCGCTTGGTGTGATGGACGAGCATGCCCCAGTAGTTGCGGCAGGCAGAGAGATCGGAGACGAGTGGTTGGTCGAGTGCGGCCGCCAGACGCGGATCGTTGCCCGGCGCAGGGACGGGTTCGTTGGCGAGCAGATCCGACTGCAGCACGAGCTTCATGTCCTCGCCGATCGGTTCCACCTCGTAATGAATGGCGGCGATCGTGCGTTTGGTGAACGACACCAGCCGCTCAGACCGGATACGCACGGTGCGACCCGTCGGGGAGGTCCACAGGGTGTTCCGCCGGAGGGTGCCGGTGCGGAAATCGAGGATGCGCTCATGTTCCTCGGTGCGGCCGTAGCGCAGATCCATCGGCTCGTCCTCGACGAGCAGACGGATGATCTTGCCGTCGGTCACATTGACCACGGTCTGGCCGGATTCCGGATAGCCGTAGCCACTTTCGGCGTAGGGCAGACCACGTAGCTCGTAGAAGCCGTTCAGATAGGTGCCGGGGTGATCGACGGGTTCGCCCTCCTCGAACGTCCCGCGCAGACCGATGTGCCCGTTCGACAACGCGAACAGCGTCTCGGTGCGGCCGAGGACGTCGACGTCGATGCCCCGCCAGCGCAGCTGCCACGGGTGGACGTCGAAACCGTGTTCCATCGCGCCCGGGTTCATGCGGGGAGCAATTCGTCGAGATCGTTGACGACGACGTCGGCGCCCGCCGCGCGCATCGCGTCGGCCTGTCCGCCGCCGACCCGGTCGATGGCGACCACGTAGCCGAACTTCCCGGCCACCGCCGCCTCCACTCCCGAGATCGCATCCTCGAAGACCACGGCCCCGGCAGGCGTGACGCCCATGAGCTCGGCGCCCAGGAGGAACGAATCGGGCGCCGGCTTGCCGGGCAAGCCCCGTGACGCGGTTTCGAGTCCGTCGACCCGCACCTCCACGTATTCGCTGAGGTCTGCGGCATCCAGCACGGCTGCTCCATTCTTCGACGACGTGACGACGGCAATGCGTAACCCGGCCTGCTGCGCCGCTTTCAGATAGCGCACCGAGCCGGGGTAGGGATCGACACCGTCGCGCTCGAGCGTCGCGGTGAAGAGGTCGTTCTTGCCCTCACCGATGGCGGCGAGGGTCTCGGCGGGGACGTCGTCGATCTGCCGTGAGTGGAGGAAGGCCCGCACACCGTCCTCACGGCGGCGACCATCGACGTAGTCGAGATAATCCTGCTCGGTGAACTCGTCGAAACCCTCGGGATCCCGTTCGGACAGAAACGCGTCGAACGCCTGTTTCCACGCGTTGCGGTGCAGGACGGCAGTCGACGTCAACACTCCGTCGAGGTCGAACAGCGCGACCGTCATGGCATCTGGCAATCCCAACACGGTTGGAACGCTACCTGTCCGAGCGGTGGCTGGCGCGCCATGCGAGAGGTTCGTGTGTCGGTTGTCGACGTGTGCACGGTCGGGCCCGGCCAAAACCCGGTTGGCCCCTGCGGCTCTCACCGCCAAGATGAATGCATGACCCGTCGATTCGCCCAAGTGGATGTGTTCTCGTCGATCCCCGTCGCAGGTAACCCGGTCGCCGTCGTCGTGGACTCCGATGGCCTGACCGACGAGCAGATGGCCGCCTTCGCGCGGTGGACCAATTTGTCGGAGACCACCTTCCTGTTGCCGCCGGAGAGTTCCGATGCCGACTACCGGCTCCGGATCTTCACCCCGACCGGCGAGCTGCCGTTCGCCGGACATCCGACCCTGGGCTCGGCACACGCCTGGCTGGAATCGGGTGGGAGCCCGGCGGGCGACCGGATCATCCAGGAGTGCGGTGTCGGCCTGGTCCCGATCCGTCGGGAGCAGATCGGTCCCGACGATGCCGGTGCGGAGCGCACCCGCCTGGCCTTCGCGGCGCCGCCACTGCGTCGGTCCGGACCGGTGGACGCCGACGTTCTCGCCGAGGTGACCGCGGCTCTCGGGCTCGAGCCATCCGATGTGGTCGACGCGCAGTGGGTCGCCAATGGTCCCGACTGGATGGCGCTGATGCTGACCTCCGGGCAGCGGGTCGTCGAGGTGGAGCCGGACATGGCCGCGCTCGGGACGCACGAAGTCGGCCTGGTCGGGCCCCACGCCCACGGCCTTCCCGGCGAACCCGAGGTGGACTTCGAGGTCCGTGGCTTCGCGCCGGGCTTCGGGATCGCCGAGGACCCGGTGACCGGCAGCCTCAATGCGGGGATCGCGGTCTGGCTCCGGCGTGACGGTCTCGCCGCCGCGTCCTATGTCGCCGCGCAGGGGACGGCACTCGGCCGCTCCGGACGTGTGCACATCACCGACGACGGCGCCGACATCTGGGTGGGGGGTGCGACCACCACGGTCATCGCTGGCACAGTGGTGCTGTGAGTCAGACGCCAGCAACCGGCGACACCGGGACGGTTTCCGACGGCAATCCGGCAGGCCGGGAATCGGCCGAGACCGAGAGCAACAAGGCGGCGCGCAAGCGCCGCAGGCGTGAGCCGCCGCCCGACCCGGCGCCGTTGCCGGGCCTCGTCGACGCCCACACCCATCTGGCAGCCTGCGGCGGACGCGACCCCGATGCCGTCCGTGCGATCCTCGACCACGCCGAGAGCGTCGGTGTGCAGCAGGTGGTGACCGTGGCCGATGACATGGTCGATGCCCGGTGGGCGATGGATGCGGCGCAGTGGGATCACCGGGCGTACGCCGCGGTGGCGCTGCATCCGACGCATGCCGCAGAGCTCGACGACGATGCGAAGGCCGAGCTCGAACAGATGGTCGCCGACCCGAGGGTCGTCGCGGTGGGGGAGACCGGCCTGGACTACTACTGGCCCGGCAAGTCCGAATCGTGCGCGACTCCGGCGGAACAGGCAGAGGCGTTCGGATGGCATATCGATCTGGCCAAGCGGATCGGCAAGCCGTTGATGATCCACAACCGTGAGGCCGACCGCGACTTGCTGGACATCCTGGCCTCCGAGGGCGCTCCCGAGTCCGTGATCATGCACTGCTTCTCCGGTGACCTAAATGTTGCACGAGAATGTGTCGACCGTGGCTTCATGCTCAGCTTCGCGGGCACGGTGAGTTTTGCGAATGCCGAGGAATTGCGCGCCGCGGCCGAGATCGTGCCCGACGATCAGATCCTCGTCGAGACGGATGCACCCTTTCTGACGCCGCATCCCTACCGTGGCCAGCCAAATCAGTCGTATTGCCTGCCGTATACAGCGCGTGCCCTGGCGCGCGTGCGCGGCGTCGACGACGCGGCGATGGCCGGGATACTCGGTGCGAACGCGCGCCGAGTGTATGGACTGCCTTTGCAGTAATAGCACCTGTTCGTTATCGTATTGTGATCCCGCTGCCATGGGCGGCGATTTCGAACGGGTGGGCCAGGGGGTCCGGGGGTTTGAGTCGCTGGTGCAGTGAGGACGTTTTTGTCCCCGACCAGGATGTCTATCTTGTCTGTTCTCGCGCGCATCAACCATTCACAGTCCACCCGTGCCCGGGTCGCCGTCGGCGCAGTGCTGGCAACCCTCACCGCCGGTGGTGTCATGGGGATCGCCATGCACAAAGACGTGAAGATCAATGTCGACGGGCAGATCAAGAACGTCTCGACGATGTCGATGTCGGTGGACTCGGTGCTGCGTTCGCAGGGCTTCGACCCGGCATCGGGCGACCACGTGGTCCCGGCCCTCGGCTCCGGGGTCAGCGATGGGCAGACCATCACCTTCAATCGGAAGAAGACTGTCACCCTCGATGTCGACGGTGCCCGCAAGGAGATCCAGACGACGGCGTCCAGCGTTCCGCAGTTGCTCGCCGATCAGGGGTTGGCCGCCGGTTCCAACGACACCAATTTCCCGCGGGCGGGCGCCCTGCCGGTCGACGGCGGTGTCATCGACGTCACCATGCCCAAGCGGGTCAGCCTCACCGACGGCTCGGTCAGCTACAAGCCCGTTGTCGCTGCGAAGACCGTCGGCGACCTGCTCGCCGAGACCGGCAAGCCGCTCGCAGGCGACGACAAGGTCGTCCCGGCCGCCGACACCCCGGTCACCCCGGACATGAAGATCAAGGTCACCCGTATCCGCACCATGGATTCCACCGTGACCGAGCATGTCGCGCCGCCGGAGGTCAAGAAGGAGGACCCGACGCTGGTCCGGGACAAGAAGGTGGTCCTCAAGCAGGGCAAACCCGGTGAGCAGAAGGTGACCTACAAGCTCACCATGGTCAACGGCAAGGTGGTCAGGCGCGACAAGGTCGACGCCGAGGTCCTCACCGCGCCCCTCGCGGCCACCGTCAAGATAGGGACCAAGGAAGGTGCGCCCGACGTGCCGGACGGCTCCGTGTGGGATCAGCTCGCGCAGTGCGAGGCCACCGGCAACTGGGCGATCAACAGTGGCAACGGCTTCTACGGTGGCGTGCAGTTCGACCAGAACACCTGGGAGCGATGGGGCGGCCTCGAGTACGCCCCTCGCGCCGATCTCGCGACGCGTGAAGAGCAGATCGCCGTCGCGTCCAAGACCCAGGCCGCGCAGGGGTGGGGCGCCTGGCCGTCCTGCTCCTCGAAGCTGGGCCTGAACTGACCGACGACGCGCCGCGACTGCTCGGGCCTGCGCAGATCCGTCAGCTCGCCGCCGAACTCGACATCCGGCCCACCAAGACCCTGGGCCAGAACTTCGTCCACGACGCGAACACGGTGCGCCGGATCGTCGCGGAATCGGGCGTCGGCGCCGACGATGTCGTCCTGGAGGTCGGTCCCGGCCTGGGCTCGCTGACCCTGGCACTGCTGGGGACCGCAGGCGGTGTGATCGCGGTCGAGATCGACCCGACGCTGGCCGGTCGGCTTCCCTCCACCATCGAGGAGTACGCGCCCGCGCAGGCGGGATCCTTCCAGGTGATCACCGCCGACGCGATGTCGGTGACGCGCGACGACCTGCCGGTCGCCCCGACGGCGCTCGTCGCGAATCTGCCCTACAACGTCGCAGTGCCCGTGCTGCTCCACCTCCTCGCTGAATTTCCAAGTATCGCAACGGCTTTGGTGATGGTTCAGGCCGAGGTGGCGGATCGTCTCGCGGCCGGCCCGGGCAGTCGGGTGTATGGGGTGCCGAGCGTCAAGGCGCGCTACTACGGCACGGTGGCCCGCGCCGGCGCGGTCGGGCGCAACGTGTTCTGGCCCGAACCGAAGGTCGAGTCGGGTCTGGTGCGCGTCGAGCGCACCGACACCCACGCCGACGATGCGGCGATCCGCACGAAGGTGTTCGCGGTCATCGACGCCGCCTTCGCGCAGCGCCGCAAGACCTTGCGATCGGCGCTGGCGAGCTGGGCGGGCAGCGCACCCGAGGCCGAGCGGAGGTTGCGTGCGGCCGGGATCGACCCCGGTCTGCGTGGCGAACGGCTCGACGTGGACGACTTCGTCCGATTGGCGTCGATCGACTGACCTGGCGACCCGGCCAGACCCCCGATCATGCCGACGGCAACCCCGATCTCGCCGACGGCAAACGGAGTCCCGCCCCAGAGCATGACGAGTCGCGTCCACCCGACGGCCCGCGCGTCCATTAGGCTGGTTACCTGTGTCTCGAGCCTCGTTGTCGGTGGTGTCCGACGCGGTCACCGTGCGTGTACCGGCCAAGGTGAATCTGTACCTCGGCGTCGGCCCCCTGCGCGATGATGGCTACCACGATCTCGTCACCGTCTTCCAGGCACTGTCGCTCTACGACGACGTGCGGCTGAGCCCGGCCACCGAACTCCGTGTCGCCACCACCGGCGAAGGCGCCACCGACGTACCGGCCGACGGCACCAACCTCGCCGCGTTGGCGGTCACGGAGGTGGCGCGCCGGGCCGGGCGAACCCCGAAGGTCGCCATCGACGTGACAAAGCGGATCCCGGTCGCAGGCGGGATGGCAGGCGGCAGCGCCGACGCGGCGGGCGCACTGGTCGGCGCCGACAAGCTCTGGGGTCTCGAACTCGAGCGTCCGGAATTGTCGGAGATCGCGGCCGGGTTGGGCAGCGACGTACCGTTCGCCCTGCACGGCGGCACGGCGCTCGGTACCGGTCGCGGCGAGCAATTGATGCCGATCCTGGCGCGCGGTCAGTTCCATTGGGTGCTGGCGATGTCGAAGTCGGGGTTGTCGACGCCGGCCGTCTATCGGGAGCTGGATCGGTTGCGGGAGAGCCGGTCTGATTCCGACATCGTCGTCGAGCGTCCGGATGCGTTGATGGCGGCGTTGACGTCCGGCGATCCGAGCGTGGTCGCGCCGTTGCTGCGCAACGATCTTCAGCCCGCGGCGCTGAGTCTGCAACCGGCCCTGCGTCGTACCCTGCGAGCGGGCGTCGATGCCGGCGCACTCAACGGAATCGTCTCGGGGTCCGGACCGACGTGCGTGTTCCTCTGCGCCGATGAGGCCTCGGCGGTCGACGTCGCCGCCGAACTGTCGGGTGCCGGGGTCGCACGGGCGGTGCGGACCGCCAACGGTCCGGTGCCCGGGGCACGAGTCGTCACCGAGTAGTCGGCCCGGCAGGTCGCTCGTCGACCGGTCGGCTCAGCTCCCGAAGACGTTGATCGCGTTGCCGTACGCGCGCAATGACGCGATGGAGCCGTTGTACCGGTTGAGGTCGACCCGGGTGGGCACACCCGGCAGCCAGCCGGAGTCGGTGAACTGCCAGAACCTCCATGTCCGCCAGCCGCCCCGCGGCATCTCGGGTGCGCCGCGTCCGTTGTACGACGCGATCCAGAGCGGGTGGTCGCCGAACTCGCGGGTGGCGCCCATGGCGGTGTTCCAGAAGCGCGGATACGTGTAGAGGATCGTCTTTCGGCCGGTCAAGGGTTCGAGTACCGCGAAGAACTCCCTGACCCAGGCGGCGAGCGCACGAGGACCGAGACCCCCGGAATGTTCGAGATCGAGTACCGGCGGGAGGTCGAGGATACCGTTCTGGCCGAGCACGATCGTTGCGTAGAACGCCGCCTGCTGAGCCGCTGAACGGGTCGGGTCGGCATAGTGATACGTCCCACGGACGAGCCCGGCGGCCCGCATCGCCAGGCTGTCCTGGACGAAGTGCGGATTGACGTACCAGGTGGATTCGGTGGCCTTCACCATCGCCAGCTGCTGACCGGAGGCGCGCACCGCGGACCAGTTGATGGATGCGCCACCCGGATGCTGATGGCTGGAGACGTCCGGGCCGACCTGCGGAGCCCCGACGGCCACCGGGGCCGAACCCATCGCGCCGGCGAGTCCGACGGCGCCGGCGATGATTGTGGTCATGATCGATCGTCGGAGGATCACGGCTTCACGCTAGGGGAGATGGGCTGACCTCGCAGTCCGATTGGGTACTTCGATCGTGATCGGATGGGTAATGTCCCAGTCGTGCGCGCACACACGAGAGCCGGTGGGACGCTGGTGGCGGTGGTCATGGTGGTCTCGATCGTCGCGACGATGATCGTCGGAACTGCGTCGGCCGCGCCGGCTCCGGGTGCGCGGATCGGTTCCGTCCTGCAGGATTCCGCGCTGTCGTCGGGGCAGTTGCCGAGCGGTGCGGCACGCGGACATCGTCTGTTGTACGTCACGCGCGATCAGCACGGGAAGCAGGTCACCAGCACGGGCGCCCTCTATCTACCCGATGGGCGCCCGCCTGCCGGGGGTTGGCCCGTCTTCTCCTGGGCGCACGGCACCAGCGGCATCTCCGACAACTGCTCGCCCAGCGTGTCGTCAGGGGCGCGTCGCGACAAGCTCGAGCCGACGATCAGCAAAGCTCTGCGGTCGGGCTATGCGGTGACCGCCACCGACTATCCCGGTGTGGGGAGCGGGGGCGTCGCGGAGTATCTCGGGGGCCGCGCCGAGGGGTACTCGGTGATCGACATGATCCGCGCATCCAGGACCGTGGACCCGTCGGTGTCGCGGAGATGGGTGTCGAGCGGCCATTCGCAGGGTGGGCACTCGGCGATCTGGGCGGCACGGCTGGCACCGCGGTACGCGCCGGACCTGCCGTTGCTCGGCACCGTTGCCTTTGCGCCTGCGTCGAACATCGAACGCGTCGTGCCGCTGATGGCGCCGGGGGTCGGCGACCTCGGAAGGTTCAACGCCTTCAGTGGACTGATCCTCTACATCCTGTCCGGACTCGACCATGCACGACCCGATCTGCACGTCACGGGATATCTGACCCAGGCGGGACGGACGTGGCTCGGCCGGGCGCAGCACATGTGTGTGGGTGAACTCGGCACGGCTCTCGTCGGTGTGCCGCCGGGCACCCTGGTGGCCAAGCCGTTCACCGACCCGAAGTTCATCGCTGCGCTCGCCGACTATCTGGCGGTGCCACCCGGCGGGTATCGCACTCCTGTGCGGATCGAGCACGGCGTGTCCGACACCACCGTCCCGTTTCCGCTCAGTCTCGCTCTGACATCGCAGATGCGTTCGGCCGGAACGGATGTGCCACTCATTCCGTATCCCGGTGTCAACCACATGCAGGTGGTGACGGCAGGCATCCCGGATGCGTTCCGGGCGATCAACGGATACTTCGGCCGGTCGTAGGGCGACTCTTCCACCGCCGATCGGGCACGGCTGCGCCGATGAGCACGAAATCCCCGTCGATCGTGCGCCCTCGAGGTGGCTGCGAGGGGCCGCGACGATGGGTTGCCGAGACCCCGTTGCTAGGGTCTACAGAGTGGCACCTTCGAACCCGTCTGCGCTGATCAACGCGGACCGTATCAGCAAGAGTTTCGGCATCAAACCCTTGCTCGAGTCCGTGTCCCTCGGGGTTCACGAAGGTCAGCGGATCGGTGTCGTCGGCCTCAACGGCGGCGGTAAGACGACACTTCTCGAGATCTTGGGTGGCATCACCGAGCCCGACGGCGGTCGGGTGTCCCGGGCCGGCGACGTCCGGGTGTCGACGGTGACCCAGCGCGGCGAACTGCCTGCGGGTGCGACCGTCGCCGAAGTCGTCGTCGGTGGGCCGGAAGTGGCGGTTCACGAGTGGGCAGGTGACCCGCGAATCCGTGGCATCCTCAACGGCATCGGTATCGATGGTCTGCTCGACGCCCGGGTCGACGAACTCTCCGGTGGGCAGCGACGACGTGTCGGGCTCGCAACGGCTCTGGTGTCCGAGTCGGATCTGCTGATCCTCGACGAGCCGACCAACCACCTCGACGTCGAGGGCGTGCAGTGGCTGGCCGACCACCTGGTCGCCCGACGGAGCGCCCTGATCGTCGTCACCCACGACCGGTGGTTCCTGGACACGGTTGCGACTCGCACCTGGGAGGTCCACTCCGGCCGCGTCGACGAGTACGACGGTGGCTACAACGACTGGATCTTCGCCCGCGCCGAGCGCACCCGGCTGGCGGACACGATGGAGGAGCGTCGCCGCAACCTGGCCCGCAAGGAACTCGCGTGGCTCCGGCGCGGCCCGCCGGCGCGAACCTCCAAACCGCGCTATCGCATCGAGGCGGCCGAACGCCTCATCGCGGATGTCCCGCCGCCGCGTGACACCGTCACGCTCTCGGCCTTCGCCAAACGCCGTCTCGGGCGGGTGGTCGTCGAACTCGAAGACGCTCGGGTGACGACGCCGGCAGGCGACGTGCTGCTCGACGACCTGACCTGGCGGTTGACGCCCGGCGAGCGCATCGGCCTCGTCGGTGTCAACGGATCCGGGAAGACGACCCTGCTGCGTGCCCTGGCCGGTGAGATCGACATCGCCCCGGGGCGCCGCAAAGAGGGCACGACGGTCTCGATCGGCTGGCTGCGGCAGGAACTCGACGATCTCGATGAGGATCAGCGCGTACTCGACGCGGTAGAGGCGGTGGCGACACGGATAGTGCTGGGGGACAAGGAGATATCGGCGAGTCAGCTGGCCGAGCGCCTTGGTTTCACCCCCGCGCGCCAGCGCACGCCGGTGGGTGACCTGTCGGGTGGCGAACGACGACGGCTGCAGATGACCCGGGTGTTGATGGCCGAGCCCAACGTGTTGTTGCTCGATGAGCCGACCAACGATCTCGACATCGACACCCTGCAGCAACTCGAGGATCTCCTCGACGGCTGGGCGGGCACACTGGTGGTGATCAGTCACGACCGGTATCTGATCGAACGGATCTGCGACAGCACATGGGCTCTGTTCGGCGATGGGAAGCTGACCAACCTGCCCGGCGGCATAGAGCAATATCTGCAGCGACGACGTGAGATCGCCTCCGCCGCACCGCGGCGCGCGGCGATGTCGAACGTCTCGGGTGCGTCGACCGCCTCGACCGCACCTGCCCCCGCGATCAGCGCCAGTGAACATCGGGATGCGCGCAAGGCGATGAACCGGCTGGAACGCCAGATACAGCAGCTGGACACGCGAGAGAGTCGCCTGCACGACCGATTACTCGATGCGGCAACTGACCCCGAGAAGCTGATGGAACTCAACGCGGAACTGAAAGACGTCGTGGAGGCCAAGGAGGCGGCGGAGGCGGAGTGGCTCGAGGTCGCCGAAAAGGTCGAGTGATGGAAGCCGACGGAGACCTCGTGTTACGGACATCCGGTGCCCAAGCGCGGGTGAGTCCACAGGGCGGCCGACTCACCTCCCTGCGCATCGCCGACGTCGAGCTCCTCCAGCAGGGCGAACCGTATGGATGCTTCCCGATGGTCCCGTGGTGTGGACGCATGCGGGACGGCGTCCTCGACTTCGGCGGCGTGCGTTATCGATTCGATCGCAACGATCCGCCCCACGCGCTCCACGGGATTGCGCGCGACCACCGCTGGGAGACGGAGACGTCCGGCACGGATCATGCGACGTTGAGCCGGAGTCTGGACCCACAGTGGCCGTTCGAGGGCACGGTCACCCAGGATTTCACCCTCACGCCCGGGGCATTGACGATGCGGTTGGGGGTCTCGTCGGCAGATACGCCCTTTCCCGCGCAAGCGGGTTGGCACCCGTGGTTCCGTCGCCACCCTGTGTCCGGCGAGTCCGGCCCTCTTGCAGTGGATTTCGCGCCGGCCTGGCAGGAAGAGCGCGGTCCCGACTACCTTCCGACCGGCACACGGCTGACGCCGCAGCCGCCACCGTGGGACGACTGTTTCGGTATGCCCTCGGGTGTCGACGTCACCCTGGATTGGCCCGACCTGCTGCGACTGCGGATACGTAGCGACGCGGAATGGGTGGTGATCTTCGACCATCGGCCGTTCGCGATCTGTGTGGAACCGCAATCCGGACCGCCCGACGGCCTGAACACGACGCCCCGGTTGGTGGCACCGGGACACGATCTGGTGGTCACCACGCGCTGGACGTGGTGAGGGCCGGGTCAGATCAGGTGTGCGCCACGGCCAGGCCGCACCCGACGAACCGTCGGGGTCGGATGTCCGGCGGCGGCGATCGCCGCAGGCAGGTCGGCGCAAATTCGTTCCGCCGCAGCGGCGGGGGCCAGTGCGATCACGGATCCGCCGAACCCACCGCCGGTCATCCGCGCACCGTGGGCGCCGAACTGCTGCGCGGTGACCGCGATGAGGTCGATGTGCGGAGTCGTGATCTCGAAGTCGTCGCGCATCGAGTCGTGTGAGGCGTTCATGAGTTCGCCGACCGCGGCGAAGTCCGCGAGCCGCAAGGCGGACGCGGCCGCGAGGACACGCGCGTTCTCGGTCAGGATGTGGCGTGCACGAGCCCGGTTCAGCCCTTCTGGCAGATCCTTCCAGGCGTCGTCGCGTGCCTCACGCAACGAGGCGACGCCGAGTTCGGCAGCCGCGGCCTCGCACGATGCACGCCTGGCCGCATACTCGCCGGCGGCGTGTCGGTGGGGTGCATGGGAGTCGATCACCAGCAGTTGTGCGGAATCCTCGACCGGCATCGGGACCGGCTCCACCTCGAGTGACCGGAAATCGATGAGCAGGGCGGTGTCCTGTTGCCCGAACAAGCTCGACAACTGGTCGAGCAGGCCGGTCGGGGCTCCCACGTAGTCGTTCTCCGCGTGTTGTGCGAGCCGCGCCAGTTCGTGTCGGGAAAGATCCAGGTCCGCGGTGATCGCCAGCAGCGCTGCGCATTCGAGCGCGGCAGACGACGACAGCCCGGCGCCGACCGGAACCGTGGATTCGACATGGAGACGGCCGCCCGCCACGTCGTGACCGGCGGTCCGGAGGGCCCAGACGCAGCCGGCGATGTATGCGCCCCAACCGGTGACGTCGCCCGGTGCGGTCGTCGGACCGATGGTGGCGACACCGGACTCGTCCCCGGATTCCGCGACGATCGTCCCGTCGCCGGTATCGGGTGCGAAATCAGCTGTGGTGCCCAGGTCCAGGGCGATCGGCAACGCGAATCCGAGGTTGTAGTCGGTGTGTTCGCCGATCAGGTTCACCCGGCCTGGGGCATAGCTCCGTATTCGCCTGTTGCTCACGCCATTACCTCACGTAGGTCGGCGGCGACGTCCTCGGGCGTCTTGTCGGTGACGAATGCATCGCGCCCCGATTCGGAACCGGCCAGGTACTTGAGCTTGTCGGCGCTGCGGCGCACGGAGAACAACTCGGCGTGGAGATAGCCTTCCGCCGAATCCGCCCGGTATTGGTGCCACGACGCGATATAGGGCAGCGGCCGACCGTAGAGCGCGTCGTAGGCGCGCAGCACCATGAGGTACACCCGCGCCAGATCGTCGGCCTCGTCGTCGGTGAGCTCGGAGAGTCGGCGGACGTGTCGCAGAGGATAGATGTGGACCTCGGCGGGCCAGCGGGCCGCGAACGGCACGAACGCCGCGGTGTGGGCGGTCTGGACGAGAATCCGCTCCCCGCTGCTCAATTCGCCGGCGAGGATCGATTCGAACAGGTCAGAACCGGTCTGGGCGCGATGTGTCGACGCGGCGCGCAGCATGGTCTCGGTCCGGTGTGTGCGGAACGGATACGCATAGATCTGACCGTGCGGATGTGTGAGGGTCACCCCGATCTCCTCGCCCCGGTTCTCGAAGCAGAAGACCTCTTCGACGCCGTCGCGCGCGAGCAGATCGTCGGTCCGCTGGGACCAGACGTCCACTACCAGCCGGGCACGCTCGGGCGTGAGCCCGGAAAACGAACCCTCGTGGTCGCTGCTGAAGCACACCACCTCACACCGGCCGTGACCGGGCGCCTCGACCATCAGATCGCCGGGCCGATCCGGGAGCCGGAAACCGCTGCCGGCATGTGCCGCCGCCAACGAGGGGAAACGATTCTCGAACACCACCACGTCGTAGTCGTCGGCGGGCACCTCACTGGAACGTCCGGAGGGGTCCGGGCAGAGCGGGCACATCCGTCGCGGCGGCTTGTAGGTCCGCTCCTGCCGTGCGGGAGCGATCATCACCCAGTCGCCGATCTGCGGGTCGCGTCGGACGCGGGTGGCCGAATCGTCCGGGCGCGCAGGGAGATCGCGATGGTCGATGCCGGGCACCGGCGGGTTCTCGGCGGTCGAGAAGAACAGGATCTGCCGGTCGTCGGCGAGGCTCGTCTGCTGCGGCGTCGGCAGCAGGCGCCCGACTCCGTCCTCGTTCGCACGATTGCCGGTCACAGATTCTGGGGTCACGTCATCAGGGGTCATCGAGGTATTCCTTCGGCGATGGTCAGCACGACGATGTCGGCGAGTTCGCTGCGTGCCGCGGCGGGCAGGCCGTCGTCGGTCACCAGTCGGTTGATGCGTCCGAACTCGGCGAACAGGTGCGCGCCGATCTCGCCGTACTTGGTGTGGTCAGCGAGCACGACCGTCGATCGCGCGGTGGTCAGGAGCTTGCGATTGGTCTCGGCCTCACCGAGATTGGGGGTGGTGACACCCGCGGATGGGTCGATGCCGTGGGTTCCGACAAAGGCCCGGTCGGTCCGGTAGTGCTCCAGTGCGGCATTGGCGATCGGCCCGACGAGGGCATCCGACGGTGTGCGCTGTCCACCGGTGAGCTGGACCCTCGCGGCGTCGAGATAGGAGTCCGATGGGTCGGTCAGCAACTCGAAGATCGAGACCGAGTTCGTCACCACGGAGATGTCGCGGCCGCGGAGCAATCGGGCCAGTTCCAGCGTGGTGGTACCGGCGCCGATCGCGACGGTCATGCCGTCCTCGATCAGTGGCAGTGCGGCCAGCGCGATGGCGCGCTTGGCATCCGGTTCGCGAGTCGCCTTGAGCGACGATGGCGGTTCGAGTCCTCGTCCGGTGAGGTCGCCGTCGGTCCGGACAGCGCCACCGTGGACCTTGCTCAGTTCCCCGTCGCTCTCGAGGTGGTCGAGATCGCGTCGGATGGTCATCTCGGAAACGCCCATCTCAGCGGCGAGGTCGGTGACCCGCACCGCTCCTCGGGAGACCACGGCGGCCAACACGTGTCCCCGGCGCTCCGCTGCAAGCATGGCGAGATATTAGCAGGAACGCACTAAAACGAACATCTAGTCACAATTCCGCACCGGTGTGGTGTTATCTTCTGTTAGTTTCTGACAGTCATCGACATGCCGAGCGCAACAAGGGGGTTGCCGTGCACCTGGCATCCGACTCCATTCTCCGGTTGAACACCGGGTGGATGGACTACGTCCTGATCGCCATCTACTTCGTTTTCGTTCTGGGGATCGGTTATCTCGCCCGCAGCCAGATCGCCACCAGCATGGACTTCTTCCTGTCCGGCCGACGGCTGCCCGCCTGGGTGACCGGTATCGCGTTCGTCTCGGCGAACCTCGGCGCGGTCGAGATCATGGGTATGTCCGCCAACGGCGCCCAGATCGGCCTGGCGACCATGCACTACTACTGGATCGGCGCTGTGCCGGCGATGGTCTTCCTCGGCCTCGTGATGATGCCGTTCTACTACGGCTCCAAGGTCCGCAGCGTCCCCGAGTTCATGCGCCGCCGGTTCGGTACCGGCGCGCACCTGGTCAACGCGCTCAGCTTCGCCGTCGCCCAGGTGCTCATCGCCGGCGTCAACCTGTTCCTGCTGGCGACCGTCATCAACGCGGTTCTCGGCTGGCCGCAATGGATCTCGCTCATTGTCGCGGCTGCTGTGGTGCTCACCTACACCGCGCTGGGCGGGTTGTCGGCGGCCATCTACAACGAGGTCCTGCAGTTCTTCGTGATCCTCGCCGCGCTGGTCCCGCTCACCGTCATCGGTCTGATCAAGGTCGGCGGCTGGAGCGGCCTCAAGGACAAGGTGATCGACACCCACGCGTCGGACGGAACGGTGACCGCCACGGTCCACGAGCAGTTGTCGTCGTGGCCGGGACAGGCACTGAGTGGGTTCTCCTCGCCGGTCTGGTCGGTCGTCGGCATCGTCTTCGGCCTGGGATTCGTGTTGTCGTTCGGCTACTGGACGACCAACTTCGTCGAGGTCCAGCGGGCCATGGCGTCCGACTCGATGTCGGCCGCGCGGCGCGCTCCGATCATCGGTGCCATCCCGAAGATGTTCATCCCGTTCGTGGTCGTCGTCCCCGGCATGATCTGCGCCGCGGCGATCGGCGACATGATCCACCTCAAGAACACCGGATCGGGCAACGGGATCACCTACAACGACGCCATGTTGCTCATGATGCGCGACATCTTGCCCAACGGATTGCTCGGCGTCGCGGTCGCGGGCCTCATCGCGTCGTTCATGGCGGGTATGGCGGCCAACGTGTCCGCCTTCAACACGGTCTTCAGCTACGACATCTGGCAGCAGTACGTGGTGAAGAACCGCGAGGACCACTACTACATCACGGTCGGACGGATCGCGACGGTCGCCGCGGTGTTGCTGGCGATCGGAACGGCAACCATCGCGTCGGGCTACTCCAACCTGATGGACTACCTCCAGACGCTCTTCGGGTTCTTCAATGCGCCGCTGTTCGCCACCTTCATCCTCGGCATGTTCTGGAAACGGATGACCCCGACGGCGGGTTGGGTGGGCCTCGTCAGCGGCACTTCGGCCGCGGTCGTGGTGTTCATCCTGCAGGAGACGGGCGTGATCGACCTCCCGGGGCAGGGGATGCCGTTCGTGGCCGCATCGATGGCCTTCATCGTCGACATCCTCGTCTCGGTGGTGGTCTCGTTGGTGACACGTCCGAAGCCCGAGTCCGAACTGAAGGGCTTCGTGTACTCGTTGACCGACAAGTCGACGCTGACGGGCGACGACAGCTCGACACCATGGATCGCGCGGCCGGTGCCGCTCGGCGCCGTGGTGATCGGCCTCGTCATCATCCTCAACATCGTCTTCCACTGACCGAACAGACCAGGAGCGTTCACCATGAGCGACAAGAAGACCCGAACCTTCGCGCGGCTGTTCGACATCCGCAACATCGTCGGTGCCCTGATGGGTATCTACGGTGTCATCCTGCTGATCGCCGGACTCGTGCCATCGAGTGCGGAGGCCGGCGCGGGTTCGACACAGCGCTCGACCGATCCGATCGACATGTCGGTGGGCAGCGGCGCCAACCTGTGGGTGGGTGCGATCCTGCTCGTCGTCGCCCTCATCTTCATCGGATGGGCGGCGTGGCGACCGCGATCGTGACGCGGCACAACTGACAGTTCCGATGTCGGGCCCGGTTCACCGGGTCCGACATCGGCGGTCAGCGGCGGATCGCCCCGTTCACCATCGCCGCGACGGCGATCGCGCCTGCCTGGTTGATGTGGTACGGGTACGCGATCCGGTTGGACAACGCGCTTTCGTACCATGGGCTGATCACATTGCAGGGATCGTGGCCGGCTGACAGCCGATTGGCGTCCACGAAGGTGCCGTCGACCTTGGTGGCGGCGCGGCGTAGCGCATCACCCGCACGATTGAAGACCTGATTCATCCACCGGACGTCGGGGTCACTGATGGGCACCATCGGCCAACAGCCGTGGTTTCCCATGAACCCGCCGATACCGACGACGATGATCTGTGCGCGGGGGGCCTGCCTGCGGATCGCACGCAGTGCGGGCGTCACGCGATTCTCCATCCGGGCGATACGCCAGCGGGCCTCACCGTTGAGCCGGGTGCGGCAGAAGCGGTCGGTGAGCGGTGCGGTGGTGCACTTGCCGACGAGCGCGCCCCAGCGCATGTCGTTGCCGCCGATGCTCACGCTCACCACCTGGGCATCCCGTGGGACCATCCGCACCTGCGGTGGCTTGTAGCCGGCGTTCGTCCGTTGCCCGGCGGTGTAGAGGTTCGGCGCCTGGGCACCCGCGCATGACGTGTCGACGAAGTGTCGGGGCAGCGCCAGCAGCGCGACGATCGCCGGGTAATTGGCCGCAGAGCGTTTGCATCCGAGGAAGTAGTCGGGCGTCGGGGTGAAGAAGCCGCCCGACGCCCGGGAATCACCCATCGCCACGTAGGTCCCGTTGGTGTACCGGACAGGTGTCGTATCCGGTGCGGCCTGAGCAGGTGGTGCCGCCACCACGCCGGCCAGAGCGGCGACAGTCGCCGCCATGGAGATCAGGATTGCAGGACCACCACGAAATACACGCCGACTCACCAGCACACCTCACAACGACAATTTGCTCTCTTCGATGCCCACCACCGCAGGTCATCAGGGATTGTATGCGAGGTCACACAGATCGGGTGCGGCAAGAGCAAACCTCGGCGTTCTCAGGCGATCCGGACGTGATCACATCGTCTGGCGAAATCGTCGATGAGCGAAGCTGTCCGCGCCGGCTGGATCAGCGGGAACAGATGGGCGGCACGGGGGATGATCCGCAGCTCAGCGCGGTCCGAGACAGCTCTGAATCGTTGCTCGTGGATGCGGAACTGGTCCCAACCGCCATTGATGAACTCGATCGGACCGGGGTACCGGGCGACCTCGGCGAGCGCATCGAAGTTCGACAACTCGCCGACCACGTCCCGGATCGAATGCAGAGCGAGGCCACCCGCCTCCATGTCCTCGGCGACCCGCGTGCCGACCGCGACCCGGGTGAGTCCCTTGCTGATCACGGCGGCCTGGCGTGGGAGAAATCCGGTCGCCGCGCCGAACGCCCGGAACGGTGCGGCGAGAAGCCGACTCGGCTGCGTCGTCGCGCACATCGCGACCAGGCCGGCGACCGCGTCCGGGTGTCTGCCTGCGACGGCCATCGAGACGTACCCGCCCAGTGACATTCCGGCCACCACCGCCGGTTCCCCGACGTCGCGCACCGCGCCCAGTACTGCCGTGACGGCATCGTCGATCGTGAAGGTCTCGGCGGACCGGGTGCCGTGACCGGGCAGATCAGGGGTGAGGACCGGCCGGTCGGTGATCTCCGCGGCAATCCGGTGGAGTGCGGCACCACTGACCCGGAGGCCGTGGACGAGGACGACGGGAACGGGCGACACCTCACGCGATGGGCTCATCGGGAGCCAGTATGCCCGCCACCGCTCGCCCTGTCGCGGTCACACAGCCGTCATGCCCTCCTGATCAGGTCGTGGGCACCTCGACCGTGCGGTCTATCGCGACGGCGTCGAGGAAGCCGGCGTCGTGTGAGACCACCAGCAGCGCACCCGACCACTCCCGGATCGCGTCGACCAGTTCCTCGGTGGTGTCGATGTCGAGATTGTTGGTCGGCTCGTCGAGGATGAGGAGCTTGGGGGTCGGGTCCGCGATCAACGCCGTGGCCAGCGCGACCCGGAGTCGTTCTCCGCCCGAGAGTTCGCGCAGCGCCCGGTCGGCGCGGGCGCCCCGGAACAGGAACCGTGCGAGGTGTGCGCGCACGTCCTGGATCGGGATGTCGGGGTGGGCGTCGGCGACCGCCTGCGCGATGGATCTCCGGTCGTCGTCGAACACGATCCGCTGCGGCACATAGGCATACGGCACCACCACATGGCCGGTCGCAATGAGGTCGGAGATCAAGGTGGTCTTCCCGGATCCGTTGCGTCCGGTCAATGCGATGCGCTCGGGTCCGTCGATCCGCAATCGCTCGTCGTCGATCACCTGTGCGCGTGAGGAGATCTCGACCGGTGGCATGGTGATTCGTGCCGTGCGGTCGTCCCGGATCTCCTCACGCGCCGCGTCGAGCCGGCTGGTCGCCGCGGACACATCGTCGCGATGCGCATTGCGCAGCTTGCCCGCCGATACCTGGGCCGCATCGCGACGCAGGTGGGCGATGATCTTCGGCACCCGCTTCTCTCGTTCGGCGGTCGCCGCGGTGCGCGCCCGTCGATCGAGCTTGATCTGCGCCTCCACCATCTCGCGACGCTGCTTGCGTACGTCGTTGGCGGCGGTCGCGACCGCCGCCTCGGCAGACTCCTGCTCGGCGTCGAGGGTGTTCCGGTACAGCGAGTAGGGGCCACCGAAGAGTCTGATGCCACCCCGGTACAGCTCGAGTGTGGCATCCACGCGCTCGAGGAGTTCGAGATCGTGGCTGACCACCACGACCGTTCCCGAGAATCGGCCGATCACGTCGAACAGCCTTGTGCGCGAGGCACTGTCGAGATTGTTGGTGGGCTCGTCGAGGAGTAGCACCGCCGGTCGGCGGATCAGCTGGGCGACGATCGCGAGGAGGGTGGCCTCGCCCCCGGAGAGCGCTCCGATCCTCCGGTCGAGATCCGTGGGCAGTCCGAGCGCCGACAACTGGCCGACCGCCCGGTCCTCGACATCCCAATCGTCGCCGACGGTGCCGAAGTCCTGCTCGTCGACCGACCCGCCTTCGATCCGCCGCAGGGCGGAACGGATCTCGTCGATGCCCAGGACGGTGGCCACCGAGAGGTCGGGGTCGTCGTAGGGATGCTGGCCGACCATGCCGACGTCGCCACGGACCGAGACGCTGCCGCGCTGTGGGGTCAGCTCCCCGGCGATGAGACGCAGCAGGGTGCTCTTTCCTGCACCGTTCGCGCCCACCAGTGAATAGACTGCGTCCGAGACGCTCAACGAGATCTGGTCGAAGACGACGGTGCCGTCGGGCCAGGCGAATGCCACGTCGGACAGGGCTATCGAGGGATTCGGCTGAGTGCCGGACACTGAAGATGCAGTCATGAGCAGACTCCTGAGGTGGTGGGCGATGGCCTGCCGATGCCAGAGCACGGCGGCGGTTTCGGGCCTACCTCAGATGTTCATGACTGCGACATCACTCCTCGGGTCGTACGGTGTCGGCGTGCCGACGTCGCCGTCCACGGTAGCGCGGAGGGCTGTGTTTGCCAACCGCATTTCCGTCGCCCGCCGACGTCCCGCGACGATGACGGCCCGGCGAGGCAGCTACCGTGGCCCCATGTCGTTCATTCGGACCTCGGTCGTCAACGGTGTCGGTGAGATCATCCTCGACCGGCCAAGGGCCCTCAACGCCCTGGATCAGACCATGATCGACGACATGCACCGCGTGCTCACCGAATGGGAGGACGACGACGGCATCGAAACGGTGCTCGTCACCTCCGCAAGCGATCGCGCCTTCTGTGCCGGCGGCGACATCCGGGCGATCCGCGAACATGCGGTCGCGGGAGAGCACGATGCGGTCACGCAGTACTTCGCCGCCGAGTACCGGCTCGACCAGCTGGTGGCGAACTATGCGAAGCCGTATGTGGCGGTCATCGACGGGGCGGCCATGGGCGGTGGCCTCGGGATCAGCGTGCACGGTGAGGTGCGGGTGGTGAGCGAGAAGGCCGTGATCGCCATGCCGGAGACCGCGATCGGGTTCTTCCCCGACATCGGCGCGACGTACTTCTTGCCCCGCCTGCCAGAAGGGGTCGGGATGTGGCTGGGGATGACCGGTGCCCGGATCCGCGGCGCCGACGCGGTGGAGGTCGGCCTGGCCACCCATTTCGTCGAGTCCGCCGACCTCGGTGAGGTCACCGACCGAGTACGTGACGGGGAGCCGCTCGTCGAGGTCCTCGCCGGCCATCATGATCGTCCGGCGCCGGAGATCCCGTTACGCAAGGTGGGTGAGTACTTCGCCGACGAGAACGTCTCGGCGATCATCGGAGGTCTCAAGGGTGCGGTCGGCGACGAATGGGCAACCGAGATGGTCGATCTGATCGAGCAGGCTTCCCCGACCAGTCTGTGGGTCACCGCAGCGATGATCGAAGCAGGCGCACGATCCACTCTCGACGAGTGCTTCGACCGGGAACTCCATGCCGCCGAACAGATCACCCGGACCGGCGACTTCGCTGAGGGTGTGCGCGCGGTCCTCGTGGACAAGGACCGGCGGCCCGAGTTCGCGCCGGGTTCGGTCGACGATGTCGACCCGGATGTGGTGGCGCGCATCGTCGGGATGGTGTGACCGGCGGTGTCACGGTGTCAGTTCGAACCACCCGGACAGGGTGACGCCGGGCGGTGAGCCGATCGCGGTGGGCGTCGTCGATGAGGTGGGGTTGCCTGGTGATGCCGGCGTCGATTCGTCGGCGTCATAGGTGACGTCGTCGTCGGGCGCGAACGGGTTGGCGTCGTTGCGCGTGGCCCGCTGACAGGTGAATGACGCGGCCGCGCGTCGCGACGACATCGCGGTGATGGTCAGCGGGCACGAGTTCGAGTGGTAGTAGGCGCCGTCCACGGAGACGCCGATCGCGGCGTTGATCGGTTTCGACAACGGTCCGACGGTCGGCCGGCTGGAGCCGATCGGCGGCAGCACACCGCCGGTGAGGTCGCTTGCCAGGAACTCGACCTGTGCGCCGTCGGTGCCAGGTCCCTTGAACGCGAACAGCAGGGTGTCGGGCGGCACTTCCGGGCGCGGATTACCCCACTTGCTGAACCCGAGACACTCGGTGTCGCCGTCGCCCACCACGGCCGAGGCCGGGGTGCCCGTGGGGTTGCCCCGATCGGTATCGGGGGAGTCGACCATCGCCACTCGTAGTGCGCCGGAACGGAAGTCGAGGTCGGCCCCGGTGCGGTCGATCCGGCCGGATTCGGGCGTCTCGCTGCATTCGGCGGCGTCCAGATGGGCGGACGCGGTTGGAGTGGGTGACGCCGACGATGAGGTCGGCGTGTCGTGGCTGTCGCCGGTGCCGCAGGCGGCGATGACCGACACGGCCGCGGTTGCCGCGAGTAACCAGGCGGTGCGGCGGGCCGTCGGGGTCACCACGAAATCAGTCCGCTGCTGCGACAAGGGGTTCGAGGGTGAGGTCGGGGTGCTCCTTCTCGATGTACTGCAGTCGCCACTTGTCACTGAACAGCGCCAGCAGTGCACCGTCGCTGCGGGTGAAGACCTCTACGCCGCGCTGCCGGCCGAGTTCTGCCGCGCTCTCGGCGTCGGTACGTCGTGCCAGGCTGTAGCCGAGCGGCTCGATGGTGGTGGCGACGTTGAACTCCGACTTCATCCGTGCGGTGACCACCTCGAATTGCATCGGGCCGACGGCAGCGAGGACCGGGGAGGCGTCGCCGCGCAGGTCGTTGCGCAGGACCTGGACCACGCCCTCGCTGTCGAGCTGGTCCATCGCCTTGCGGAACTGCTTGTACTTGTCTGCCGTGTTCACCCGCAGCGCCGAGAAGTGTTCCGGCGCAAAGGACGGGATCGGGGGGAACTGGACCCGGGGATCGGTGAACAGGGTGTCGCCCGGTGCGAGGGCCGTCGCATTGACGAGACCGACCACATCGCCGGGGTAGGCCTGGTCCACGGTCGACCGATCGCGACCGAAGACCGCCTGGGCATATTTGGTGGCGAACGGTTTTCCGGTCTGCGCGTGGGTCACCACCATGCCGCGTTCGAACTCGCCGGAGACGATCCGCATGTACGCCAGGCGATCCCGATGACTCGCGTCCATCCCGGCCTGCACCTTGAACACGACCGCACTGAACGGTTCGGTGACCTCACGCACGGTGCCGTCGACGTCCGCGCGCCCGGTCGGCGGGGGTGCGAGTTCGACCAGCGTCTCGAGCAGCTGGCGCACACCGAAATTGAGCATCGCAGACGCGAAGATCATCGGTGATGTCTGACCGGCGAGGAACATCTCCTGGTCGTGGTCCTGGCCCATCTCGGTGAGCAGTTCGCTCTCCTCGAGGGCGGTGGTCCACTCGTCGCCCTCCCGCGCGGCCGCGTCGTCGGCACCCATGATCTCCTCGGGGGCCACCTTCGCGCCGCCGGCGGTGCGGGTGAAGCGGATGTACTCGCCGGTGCGACGGTCCAGGAGGCCGCGGAAGTCGCCGGCGATGCCCACCGGGAAGTGCAGCGGTGTCGGCGTGAGGCCGATGCGCTCGGTGATCTCGTCGATCAGCTCGAGGGGGGTCTGGCCGGGACGGTCCCACTTGTTGATGACGGTGATGACCGGGATGCCCCGGTGACGGCATACCTGGAACAGCTTGAGCGTCTGTGGCTCGAGTCCCTTAGCAGCGTCGATGAGCATCACGGCGGCATCGACGGCGGTGAGGACGCGATAGGTGTCCTCGGAGAAGTCGGCGTGACCCGGGGTGTCGACCAGGTTGATCACGTTGGGCAGGTCGTCGAGGCCGTGTTCGCCGACGAAGTTGAACTGCAATGCGGTGGAGCTGACCGAGATGCCGCGGGCCTTCTCCATCTCCATCCAGTCCGAGACCGTGGACTTGCGGCCCGCCTTCCCGTGGATGGCGCCTGCCTCGCTGATCATCCGGGCGTGCAGCGCCAGCGCCTCGGTCATCGTCGACTTGCCCGCGTCCGGATGCGAGATGATCGCGAAGGTGCGACGGCGGCTCGCTTCGCGGGCGACGGCTTCAGAACTCACTCGAGAAGGCTACCGTTCGGGCGCTGGCCAGGCCAAAACCCTGCGCTTCGTTGAAGGTTGTGCCCGGGTCCGGCACAACCTTCAACGAACACGCCCAAGGGGAACCGCCGTCGATGCGAATGCGTCGAATCCCCGTGACAGTACGAGACCGGATCAGTGCGTTCCTGGCATCGCACGACGGCGTGATCACGACGGCGCAGGCGCTCGCATGTGGCCTGAGTCGATCGGGGATTCAGCGCCGCGTCACCTCCGGCGAATGGCTGCGTGTCACGACCGGCGTGTTCATGGCCTCCGATCATCAGCGAAATGCGCGCACCCGGGTGCGTGTGGCAACGCTCTCGGTGGGGCCTGCGGCGGTGTCGGGGGCCGGTGCGGCGGCGTGGTGGCACGGGCTCGTCGACACATTTCCCAGCCAGATCACCGTGTTCACGGGGACGTGGGGGCGTCATCCCCGAGCGCCCGCTGGTGTGAGAATCGCTCATCGGACTCTCGATCCGGTGGACATTGTCGAGGTGGCGGGCCTGCTCGTGACCGGAGTGGCATTGACCGTGTTGGATGCCGCGGGCGAGTGTGGTCCGAAGGTCATCGACGATGCCCTCCTGCTGAGAAAGGTGAAGCTCGAGCAGCTGTCGGCCGCCCACGCGCGGTACAGGTCACGCAGAGGTGCGTCGGAAACCTCCCGGCGGTTGGCCGTATTGGCGTCGGGTGCACGGTCGGAGGCCGAACGGGTGACGGTGGACCTGTTCCGGGCCGGCGGGATCACGGGCTGGCGCGCGAACACGGAGGTGTGTGGCCATCTGGCCGACTTCGTCTTCGACGAGAAGCGGGTGGTCGTCGAGATCGATGGGTCCGCGCACCACCGGGACGCGAAGACGTTTCAGCGTGACCGGACGAAGCGAAACGCGTGGATCGCGGCAGGCTGGAATGCGCTGAACTTCACCTGGGACGACATCACGAGCAGGGGTGGGGAGGTGGTGGCCCAGGTGGGTGCAGTCGTGGGTTGAATCCTGTGCCTGATACCGGCGCAGGATTCAACGGACAGATCACTCGAACGGAACAGGCGGCAGTTTGACGACCTGCGACGCATAGCTGAGCCCGGCGCCGTAGCCGAGGAGCAGAGCCGTCTCGCCGGGCTTCGCGGCGCCGGTCGACAACAGTTCCTCCATCGCCAGCGGGATCGATGCCGCGGAGGTGTTGCCGGTGTGCTCGATGTCGTTGGCGACGACGGTACCTTCGCGCAGTTTCAGGTTCTTGGCGAGCAGGTCGTTGATGCGCGAGTTCGCCTGGTGCGGGACGAAGACGTCCAGATCCTCGGCGCCGACCTTCGCCGCGTCGAGGGCGCGCTGGGCGACCTTGCCCATCTCGAAGGCAGCCCATCGGAACACCGCGGTGCCCTCCATGCGCAGGTACGGGCGCTGGGTGCGGTCGCTGTCGAGGAAGGTCACCCAGTCGATGTCCTGGCGGATCGCGTTGAACTGCGAACCGTCGCTGCCCCAGATCACAGGACCGAGCTGCTGATCCTCGGTCGGCCCGACGACGACGGCACCCGCGCCGTCGCCGAAGATGAAGCAGTTGGTGCGGTCGGTCATGTCCATCGTGATCGACAGCTGTTCGGCGCCGATGACGAGGACATGTGTCGCACTGCCGCCGCGGATCATGTCCGACGCAACGGCCATGCCGTAACCGAAGCCGGCGCAGCCGACCGTGATGTCGAAGGACGGGACGCCGTTGGCGCCGAGCTCGGTCGCGACCTTGGTGGCGCCTGCGGGGGTCAGCAAGAGGTGGGTGTTGGTCGCCAGGATCACGGCGTCGATATCGGATCCCGAGAGCAGCGCATTGGCGATGGCCTTGCGGCCGGCGTTGACCGACATCTCCATCACGGTCTCGTCGCGCCGCGCGAAGCGTCGCGTCTTGATCCCGGTGCGGGTGTAGATCCACTCGTCGGAGGAATCGATCTGCTCGCAGATCTCGTCGTTGGTGACCACCCGCTCGGGGCGGTACGCGCCGATGCCGAGCATGCCGATGTTGTTGATCCCGGCAGTGTCTGCAATGACAGCCATGAGTGTCCCTTTCGCTATGCGACCCGCCATAGACCGTCTCACATCGGCGCCCTACTGGGAAGTAGCGTTGCGCGCGGGCTGCCGCTGGCCGATCATCTCGCGATATCGATCGCGGTCGGCGGTCATCTGGTGGCCGGGATCGTCGGCGGGCGGCGTCCAGCCCTCGGAGCTCAGGTCGAGCCGTCCCGATCGCAGGTCCTCGATGACGCCGTTCAGCCAGAGCAGCTCGGCCCGGGCCTCGGCACCCCACAGCTGCAATCCGCGCAAGGCGTGTGGCGGGACGTGCGGGTGGTCCTCGGCCCGGCCGTCGACCGGGAACTCGATCACTGCGGCGTCGAGGGCCCGGCGGCGGTGCGCGAGGAGTTCGAGAGCCTTCTCCTGGCCGAGCATGGGCAACATGCCGAATGCGGCGTGGAACTCGCGACGGTCGAACACATTGACCGTGACGACCGCGTCGGTCAGCAGTCGGTCGAACTCGGCGCGACCGCCGTCGGTGAGCTCATAGACCGCGACGTCGCGCGCGCCGTCGGTGAGGTCGTGGCGGACGGCGAGACCATCGGTCACGAGCCCGCCGAGGCCGTGATAGATCGAGCCGGGATTGACATTGGCCCACTGATCGACCTGCCAGGACATGAGTTCGCGCCGGATCTGGTAGCCGTTCACCGGCTCGAAGAGGGCAACGGCGCCGAGGAGCAGTAATCGAGTGGTCGTCGCTGCCATGCCCACGAGGGTAGGTCCAGATCCGCGCGCGTACCAGGACCGTTGTTGTCCTCGATTCGATGAATCCTCGAGGTGAGGCAAGTCAGCCTCTCTGAGCTGCGAGCGTCGGATCTCGCCGTTGACTTCCGACGTACAGATTGGAATAGTCGAAAGTGTTCAAACTTGAACAGTCGGAGATCCGAACGGTGGCGACTCGGGAGTTCCGGCGGACGCGAAGGGGACAGGCATGATCCATGCACGCGGGTTGGTGCAGACATTTCACACCGGCCGTGGAAAACAGAAGCGGGAGGTCCGCGCCGTCGACGGCGTGGACCTCGACATCGCGGAAGGGGAGGTCGTCGGCTTCCTCGGTCCGAACGGTGCAGGTAAGACGACCACACTTCGGATGCTGACCACGCTGTTACGGCCCACGGCCGGGACGGCCACCGTCAACGGGTATGACGTCGTGAAGGACTCGGTCATGGTGCGGCGCAGCATCGGCTATGTCTCGCAGGCAGGCGGTGCCTTCAGTCAGGCCCAGGCAGGCGACGAGGTGGTCGACCACGGGATGCTCTACGGGATGACGCGCTCCGCGGCCAGGGCCCGCGGCAAGGCCCTGTTCACGCAGCTACAACTCGACGGCCTCTGGGATCGGATGCCCAAGAACATGTCCGGCGGACAGAAGCGTCGCCTCGACATCGTCATGGGCCTGGTCCACGATCCGACCCTGGTGTTCCTGGACGAGCCGACCACCGGTCTCGACCCGCAGGCGCGGGCCAACCTGTGGGAACACATCAGGCGACTGCGCTCGGACACCGGTGCCACGGTCTTCCTCACCACGCACTATCTCGACGAGGCCGACGAGCTGTCCGATCGCATCATCATCATCGACAACGGCCGTATCGTGGCCGCCGACACGGCCGACAATCTCAAGGCCACGGTGTCGGGCGATCTGGTCGATCTCGAACTCTCCGACGACGCGATGGTCGCGGTCTCCGCGGAGAAGCTCGGTGCCATCGGCAGTGATGTGGAAACCGATGGACGCCACGTCCGTGGTCGGGTCCGTCGCGCGGGTCGCGAGGTGCCGGGCCTGCTCCGCGAGTTCGACGCCGCGGGTATCAACCTCGATTCGATCGAGGTGATCCGACCGACCCTCGACGACGTCTTCCTCACCCTCACCGGTCGTTCCCTCCGGGACGCCCAGGACGAACAGCCGGCCGACGATTCCGTTGTCGCCGAAGGATCTCCGGCCCACGAGCCGGTCCAAGGAGTGTCGCAGTCATGACCTTTCTCCGCGAGAGCAACATCGTGTTCCGTCGTCAGATCCGGATGAACCTGCGCAACCCCGCGTGGGTGCTGATCGGCGTCATGCAACCGATCCTCTATCTATTGCTGTTCGGTCCGCTGCTCACACCGCTGGTGAGCCAGTTCCCCGGCGGTGCCGACAACGCCTACACCTTCCTCGTTCCCGGACTTCTGGTGCAGCTGGGGATCTTCGGCGCGTTCTTTGCCGGGTTCAGCCTGATCGGCGAGTGGCGCGAAGGTGTCATCGAGGCCGAGCGCGTCACACCGGCAAGTCGCACCGCGTTGCTGACAGGACGTCTGTGGCGCGATGTGCTCCAGCTGTTCGTACAGGCGGTCATCCTCGTCGTACTCGGCCTGATCATGGGGATGCGCGGGTCGTTCACCGGCATCGTCGTCGGCATCCTGATCACCATGATCGTCGGCGGCGCGTGCGCGGCCGCGTCGAATGCACTGGCCCTCACCACCAAGAGCGAAGACGTGATGGCGCCGGTCATCAACATGGTGATGATGCCCGTGCTGTTGCTGTCGGGCATCCTGCTCCCGATGACCCTCGGACCCACCTGGCTGCAGAAACTGAGCGACTTCATGCCGTTCAAGTGGGTCGTCGACGGCGTGCGTGATTCGTTCGCCGGCGACATCGCGACATCATCGGTCGCCTGGGGGCTGATCACCGCGATCATCCTGGGAGCACTCGGAACCTGGTGGGGGACAGCGGTATTCCGCAAGGAGAATGCGTAGCGGACTCAGTCGAGGCTGCTCTCCGTCGGAGCCGGGGGAAGCGTCACGACGGCCCCGGCGTAGCTGAGTCCGGCGCCGAAGCCGAGCAGCAGTGCGGTCTGCCCGCCCTTCGCCTTGCCGCTCGCGAGCATCTCCTCCATGGCCAGCGGGATCGAGGCCGCCGACGTGTTGCCGGTGTTCTCGATGTCGTTGGCCATCGGGATGTCGTCGGCGAGCCCGAGGTTCTTCTTCATCAGTTCGTTGATGCGCGCGTTGGCCTGGTGCGGCACGAAGACCTCGATGTCGTCGATACCCACACCCGAGGTCTCCAACACGGTCGACAGGGCTTTCGGCAGGGTGATCGCAGCCCAGCGGAACACCCGCGGACCCTGCATCGTGACGAACATCCGGCCGACCGGCTCGGATTCGGGGTCCTTGTGCTGGAACTGTTCGGCGCGGTCCATGTACTCGGGGATGTCCCAGTTCTGACCGATCGCCTCGGCGTTCTCGCCATCGCTGCCCCAGACGGTCGGCGAGATCCCGTTCTCGTCGCTCGGCCCCACGACGACGGCCCCTGCGCCGTCACCGAAGATGAATGCGGTGTTGCGGTCGGTGGGCTCCATGACGACCGACATCGTCTCCACCCCGACGACGAGCACGTACTCGGCGGAGCCGGCGCGGACGGTGTCCGCCGCGATTCCGAGCCCATAGCCGAAGCCGCCGCAGCCCGCCGCGACGTCGTAGGCGGGGATGCCGTTGAGTCCGATGTCGAAGGCCACGATCGGCCCACCGTGCGGGATCTTGGTCTTCCAGCTGTTGGTCGCCAGGATCAGGGCACCGATCTTCTCCTTGTCGACTCCGGAGTTGCGGATCGCCCGTTCGGCGGCTGCGGCCGCCATCGACCGGGCCGTCTCATTGCCACTGATCCAGCGACGATTCCGGATGCCGCTGCGCTCGAAGATCCACTCGTCGCTCGAATCGAGCTTCTCGCACACCTCGTCGTTGGTCACCAACCGCTGAGGTCGATACGCGCCGATGCCCAGCATCGCGACGTTCTGGTGCCCGCTTCTCGCCGCAATTCCCACCGCTGTCTCCATCCCTCGTCGGTCGATCGACTGAAATTGTAGGCCTTCATTACCGAGAAGTAAGAAAGCTTTCGTCGCCTTTGCGATCCCGTATCCGATTCGACGCCGATCTCCGGGTGCGAGTCCCCGCACAAGGGGACCACCGGGTGTGCGCGGGCTGCCCGCTCACCAGGTGTGGACGACGTTCTGCGCGGCCTCCAGGCCGCGTGAGATCAGCATCTCGGTGGCGTCGATGCCATGCGCGATCAGCAACTCGACATCGGTACGAGCGGCCGACGGAAAGGGCTTCAGAACGAAATCGGCCGGGTCCTGTCGGCCGGGTGGTCGGCCGATGCCGAGTCGGACCCGGAGATAGTCACGTGACCCGATCGATTGGCTGATGGATCGCAGACCGTTGTGGCCGCCCTCACCACCGCCTTGCTTGAGCCTGACCAGACCGACGTCGATGTCGAGTTCGTCGTGCAGCACGATCAGGTCACCCGGCGCGACCGAGTAGAACTTGGCCAGGGGTCCGATCTGGCGCCCGGCCTCGTTCATGTAGACCCGGGGTTTCGCGACGAGGGCCTGGTGGCCGGCGACGGTGACGGGCGCGACCTGCGCGCCCGACTTCTTGTGCAGCTTCCACCGCTCGCCGGCCGAGGCGACGAGGCCATCGGCGACCATCGCACCGATGTTGTGCCTCGTCTTCTCGTATTTCGGGCCGGGGTTGCCCAGCCCGACAATCAGTTTCACTGATCAGTTGTGAAAGAGGATCACTCTGCCGCTTCTTCGGCAGGGGCCTCCGCCTCTTCTTCGGTGCCCGGGGTCTCCGCGCCGGCCTCTTCGGCCTCGTCCTCGAGCTGCGAGGCGGTCGGCGCCTCGTTGACGGCGACGATGAGCGTCTCCGGATCGGAGATCAGCGTGACACCCTCGGGCAGGTCCAGGTCGGATGCGTGGACCGCGTTGCCCGGCTCGACGCCCTCGACGCTGACGACGAACTGCTCGGGGATCGAGAGCGCGTCGGCCTCGATCTCGATGTAGCTGGCGTCCTGGGTGACCAGGGTGCCCGGGGCGGCGTCGCCCTCGACGACGATGTAGACCTCGACGGTCACCTTCTCGCCGCGACGGATCACCAGGAGGTCGACGTGCTCGATGTAGTTACGGATCGGGTGCACATCGATCTGCTTGGTCAGCGCGAGCTGGCTGGTGCCCTCGATGTCGAGGTCGATGATCGAGTTGGTGCCGGTGTTACGCAGGATCGCCGCGAGCTCCAGCGCCGGGAGATTGAGGTGCTGCGGATCGGTGCCGTGGCCGTAGAGCACGGCGGGTACGTTGCCCTCGCGGCGGGCACGACGGGCGGCGCCCTTGCCCTTCTCGGTGCGGGTGGTGACCGTCAGCTTTGCGGTCTGAGTAGCCATGTGATTCTCCTCGTTCGGCGGTTCGGGCGAACCGCGGTGGTTCGGTGGGTGGGTCGCGGCGAGCGACATCGACCCCGAACCATCCGGCGGGCCTTCAGATGCCCGCGGAGGAGTCCGCGATGATCGCGCCGATAACGGTGATCGCTCACCCTCGCCGAGACAACGCAGGAAAGAATAGTCGATGGCCACGGCCGATGTCACATCGTGCCCGGTGTCCGTACCGCAGGTCGGAAAGGTGTTCCCGTAACCCCGCGTCACAGGCATGTCGTCACAGGCATACTGGCCCCATGACCTCACGAACACCGATCGACATCGTCACCGAGTTCCTTGACGCGTTGGCACGGGGAGACTCGGCGGCCGCTCTCGAGAACGTGGACGAGAACATCGCCTACACCAATGTCTCGACGCCGACCGTCCACGGTAAACGCAAGGTGGCCAAGATATTCGGTGGACTCGACAACCTCTCGTGGGCCGGTTTCAACTACCGGATGGTCAATGTCTCCGCCGACGGCCCGGTGGTCCTCACCGAACGCGTCGACGAACTGCGGATCGGCCGCGTCGTCATGCAGTTCTGGGTGTGCGGTCGATTCGAGATCGGCGAAGGGCGCATCACGGTGTGGCGGGACTACTTCGACTACTGGGACATGACCAAGGGCCTGGTGAAGGGACTGGTCGCGGTGGTGATCCCGCCTGTGCAGAGGCCTCTGCCCGCGCGATCACTCACCGCGTAGCCGTCGGAGTCAGGCGACCTGCAGGTCGGGTGAGTACATCTCGATCCAGTGGTAGAGATCGAGCACCCGATCCATCTGGGTACGGACCTCGGGCGACACATCGTCGGCGGACTCTGCCGTCATGGCCTTGACGGCGCGGCGGTCGACGAGATCGAACACCTGATGGCCCCTCTCGGCGGCGATGTCGTCGAGCTGCTGCTGCAGTGTGATGGTGTACTTGAGGTCCTGGGTCGACGGGTATGGGCTCTTGGTCCGATCGACCACTGACTGCGGTAGGACGTGTTTCGTCGCATGACGCAGCAGACTCTTCTCCCGACCGTCGAAGGTCTTGAACGCCCATGGCGTGTTGTAGACGTACTCGACGAGCCGGTGATCGCAGAACGGGACACGTACCTCGAGACCGACCGCCATGGATGCGCGGTCCTTGCGGTCCAGCAGCATTCGGACGAAGCGGGTGAGGTGGAGGTGGCAGATGACCCGCATCCGGCGTTCCTCCGACGATTCACCGTCGACGGTCGGGATCGCTGCGAGGGCGGTCGCGTACTGGTCGTCGACGTAGGAGTCGATGTCGAGGATCTGCTGCATCTCGGGAGTGAGCATGGCGTAACGCGAACGCGTGAGCGCACTGCCGAACGCCAGCCATGGGAAGGTCTCGGCGTTGCGTGAGCTCTCATCGAAGAACCACCGGTAGCCGCCGAACACCTCATCTGCCGATTCTCCGGACAGGGCGACCGTCGATTCGGCCCGGATCGCCTTGAACAACAGGTAGAGCGAGCTGTCCATGTCTCCGAGGCCTGCCGGGATGTCGCGGGCTCCGATGACCGCCCTGCGCACGGCGGGATCGGTGAGATCCGCGGGATCGAGCATGACGTCGCGGTGCATCGACCCCACATGCGTTGCGACGTCACGGACATACGGCGAGTCGGGAGTGTCCCGCATCTCGTCGGGCCGGAAGTTCTCCTCCTGGTTGACGAAATCGACCGCATAGCTGTGTACGCGACGGCCTTCTTCGCCGAGGTGGGCGGCGGCGAGACCGGTGAGTGCGCTCGAATCCAAGCCGCCGGAGAGCAATACGCATCGCGGGACGTCGGCGATCAGTTGCCGGTTCACGATGTCGGTCATCAGCTCACGGACGTGGTCGACGGTCTCGTCGACGTCGTGGGTGTGCTCGTGCGCAGGCAGCGACCAATAGGTCCGGGTGGCGCAGCCATCGCGTGAGACCGTGACGACAGTGCCCGGCTCGACCTCGCGGATGTGCTTCCACATCGACCATCCGGGCGCCTTGGTGACCGCGAAGAGTTCCCGGAATCCATCGGCGTCCACGGTGTGCGGCACCAGCGGATTCGCCAGGATCGCCTTGGGTTCCGAACCGAACACCACGCCGTCGTCGGTCTGCGAATAGTAGAAGGGCTTGATGCCCAGTCGATCCCGCACCATGACGAGCTGCTCGGTTCGGCCGTCCCAGATCGCGAAGGCGTACATGCCGTTCAATCGATCCACCACTTCGGTGCCCCACTCGAGATAGCCGTGCAGCACCACCTCGGTGTCACTCTCGGTGTGGAACTCGTGACCGGCGGTGGCCAGCTGCCCACGGAGTTCGCGGAAGTTGTAGGTCTCGCCGCTGTAGACGATCGCGACGTCGCCGGACGGTGTGTTCGCGACCATCGGCTGCCGCCCCATCGGCAGATCGATGATCGCGAGCCGACGGTGGCCGAGGCCGACGTGTCGGTCGACGTAGGTCCCCACGTCGTCCGGACCGCGATCGCTCATCGTCGCAGTCATCTCGTCGAGAATGTTCTTCTTGCTTGCCATCTCGTGGGTGTAACCCACCCAGCCGGTTATTCCGCACATGAAACGCGTCCCACCTTCAGTGATTAGCAGTGCTAAATAAATTCGCAATTCCGTTGTAACACGGAACTAATCTGAAGGACGACGCGTCTTTTCGCTCTCGCGAGGAATGTCCGAAAGGTCGGGTCGGCGGGTGTCAGAGAATCTCGTCGAGTCTGTCCACCGGTCGGGCAAGTCGAGTTCCCTTGTCGGTCACCACGAATGGTCGCTCGACGAGAATCGGGTGCTGGACCATCTCGGTGAGCAGCTTGTCTTCGGGCAACGAACCGAGATCGAGTTCTTTGTAGAGCGATTCGCGTTTGCGGACCGCGTCGCGGGCGGTCAGACCGGCATCGGAGATCAGCCGGGTCAGCTGTTCGCGGGTGTATGGCTGATCGAGATACTTGACGACGGTGGGTTCGATCCCGGCGTCGCGGAGCTTCTCCAGCGCCTTGCGGGAAGTCGAGCACTTCGGGTTGTGATAAATCGTCGCGTCCACGCCGTTGACGATACCGGCTGGTCAGGTCGATCCGGTCGCACGCTGTGCGATCGGGGGACCGAATCGTCCGGCTATCGTTGCGGTGTGCGCGTCACCTCCCGACTGACCGGCGTCCGGATCGTGCTGATCGTCGGCGCAGTGCTGGGCGTCCTCGCGGCATCGCCGGGGCAGGCGTGGGCATGTTCGTGTGCGCCACGCCCCGCAGCCTCCGTCATCGACGACGCGTCGGCGATCGTCGTGGGTACGCCGGAGTCCCGCTCCGTGGACGGCTCGGCGGTCCGGTATCGATTCCGGGTGCGGGAGAGCCACAAGCAGAAGGTCCCGCAGACGATCACCGTGGTGACGGCGTCGTCGGCGGCGGGGTGTGGGATGGAGCTGCGGCTCGGCGCCGAACGCCTGCTCGTTCTCGGGCGACCCCCGGGCGGGGTGGTCGGTGCCGACGGGGATCGGGGTGCTTCGTTGTGCGACAACAGCGGTGTCACCGCGGCCGATGTGGTGCGGTACGGCGGGCCGGCGATCGCGCCCTACGCGCCGAACGCGGCGCGCGAACCGGCGCCCGCGGTTGTCGGCGTGTTCGTCGCCCTCGCGGCCCTGGTGGCTCTACCGGGGGCGATCATGTGGTGGCGCGTGCGAGCGCGCGACCGGCGACGGGATCCGGACTGACTGCACGTCGCCTAGATGCGGGAACGCCGCCCGGGATGGATGGCCTGCCGCGACATCGCCGCCGACGCGTTCACGATCCGATCGCCGTACCGCTCGAGCACCAGCGACTGGGTGGCGGCCAGGTGTGCACGCGCCAGGCGCTCGGCCTCGGCGGCGTTTCCGGCGGCGATCTCGTCGACCAGCCGCCGGTGGGCGCGAACCGCCTCCTCGGCCTCCAGTTGTGAGGGGTACTCGCCGTGTCGGGTGCGGGCTTCGGCCCATGCCTCTTCCTGGGCCGACCACAGTGCGACATAGCTGCCGACGGCGTAACGGATGGTCGCGTTGGGTGCGAACGAGACGACCAGATCGTGGAAATCGCGTGCGGTGTGGGTGAACTCCACGCCGTCGGTGACCAGGCCGATCGACGAGTCGATCGCGGCGGTGAGCGCGGGGACCACCACCTCGGCGCGATCCGATCGTTTGGCGCATTCGGCGGCGCACAGCGGCTCGAGCATCCGCAGTCCATCCGCGAGGTCGCGGAGCGTGACCTTTCCGGCCTGAAGTGAGAGTCCGAGATGGTAGGCGGCCGATGTCTCGTCCGGGCGGTGGACGTCGGCGCCACCGACATTGCCGCGTCGGACCGTCACCAGGCCTTCGGTCTCCAGTATCCTCAAGGCCTCCCGGATCGAGGGATAACTGACCCCGAAATCCTTGACGAGTTGTTCCTGTGTGGGCAGTCGGTAGTCCTCGACATCCAGGATGAGGTCGCGAAGCTCGGCAGCGACGGTCTCGGCGATCCGCCGTTGCGGAACACGACCGTTCCTGATCGTCGTCACGCGGGCCGCGATTCGTTCATGCGGCCGAGTCTAATCTACTGCAGGGCATCTTTACCATTCAAGTATTCCAATCCTTATTATGATTGAAGTAATGTGCCCGGCATGGACTTCACGATGGGCGAAGCGGCGACCGGACTCCGTGACCAGTTGCGCTCACTGATCGCCGAGCGCGTGCCGGCCGATTTCCGTGGCGCCTTCACCGACGATCCGGACGACCTCCGCATCGCCCAGGACTTCTGCCGATTCCTGGCCGACCGCGGTCTGCTGTGTCTGGCGTGGCCGGAGGAGTTCGGTGGACGGGGAGCCTCGGTGTGGGAGCAGACCGTCGTCCGCGAGGAGATGTGGGCGCACCACGAGCCCCGTGGTGCCCAGTACATGGGCGTCAACTGGGTGGGGCCAACGATCATGCGACACGGCACCGACGACCAGCGACGACAGCACCTGCCGCCGATCGCCCGAGGCGAGGTGATCTGGTGTCAGGGGTTCAGCGAGCCGGGGTCGGGGTCCGACCTGGCGTCGCTGCGGACCGCGGCTCGACGAGAAGGCGACGGGTGGCGGATCTCCGGACAGAAGATCTGGACGTCGTACGCCACGATGGCGCAATGGTGCTTTCTGCTGGCGCGCACCTCGACCGGGGAGCGCAGACAGCAGGGGCTGACAGTGTTCCTGGTCCCCATGTCCGACCCGGCCATCGAGGTCCGGCCGATCCGATCGATGTTGGGGCCGCATCACCTCAACGAGGTCTTCTTCGACGAACTCCAGGTGACCGAGGCCAACGTCCTGGGCACCGTCGACGACGGCTGGTCGGTGGTGCAGGAGGTGCTGTCCTTCGAGCGTGTGGGTATCGCCCGCTACGCCCGATGTGAGCTCCTGCTGCAGCAGGCGCCGGAGGTGCTCGGCGACCGTTGGGAGGCACTGCCATCCGATCTCCGGACGCGGTGGGCCCGCGAGTTGGTGCGGTGTCGGCGGGCTCGACTGCTCGCATACCGGGTCGTGTCGATGCAGGCCGAGGGGCGGGTGCGCCCGGGCGACTCCGCGCTCTACCGGATCGCCGTCACCACACTGGACCAGTCGAGTGCCGACGTCCTCGCGGAGATCGCCGCATACACGGCGGGCGACCCGGGTGTCGAGCGTTTCCGCCTCGACGTGGAGGATCACTGGGGCTACTCGCAGGCGGCGACCGTGTCGTCCGGGAGCATCGAGATGCAGCGAATCCTGTTGGCCCGAGACCTGGTGGCGGCCTCGTGAACATCGATCTGAGCGCCGAGGCGATCGACTACGGCGTGGCAGCGCTGGGAGCCTTCGCGTCGGCAGGCGGTGACCGGATCGTCGAGGATGCGGAGCGTGATCCACGAGGGCGCCGCGCCGTCGTGGAGCCCGTTCTCGCCGAACTCGGGGCCTGGGAGCTCGACCCTCGTGGTGACGCCGACGAACTCGAGGCAGCCGCCGCGCTCTGTCGTAGTGCGGGTTACTGGGCGGTGCCCTACCCGGTCGCCGAACGGCTCGCGGGGCCGAAGGACCTCGACGTCGACGGGCTCGTGGTGGTGTCCGATCACGACCCCGCGGCGCCCGTCGCCGATCTCGACATCCGGCTGGCGACGGTGACTCTGTCCGGTCGGCGCAGTATCGCGCTCGCGCGGCCGCCGGAGCGATCGCCGCGCACGTCGGGCTTCGTCACCGGGCTGGTGCTGGACCCGCTAGACGACGACGGGACCGCCGACATCGCTCTCGGACTGACCCTGCCGATCTGGACTCTGCTGGGGATGCTCGACCGCGCAATGGAACTCACCCGCAGCCACGTTCTCCTACGTGAACAATTCGGTCGTCCGCTGGCGAAGTTGCAGGGTGTCCAGTTCCAGCTGACCGACGCCGAGGTGGAGCGGGCCGGCGTCGAGGTCCTCGCGAAGTATGCGCTGTGGAGTATCGAGTCGGATCACCCGGAGGCCGTCGACGATGCACTCGCGCTGCGCCTGGCGGCCATCGAGGCCGCCGACACAGTGTTCCGTATCGCGCATCAACTGCACGGCGCCACCGGCTTCTGCGACGAGACCAGGCTGTCGTGGTTGTCGCGCCACAGCCTTCCGTTGCGTCGGCTGCCGCTCGGCCTCTCGGCAACGGGTGAGGCGCTCACCCGCAATCTCGGCCGACGTGGTCTGACCGGGTTGTTCGGTGGCACTGCGGAATCGACGACGACCCGGGAGTCGGTGGCACCATGACCTACGATCTTCCCGACGAACTGACGGTTCAGAGCGACGGGCCGATCCGCGTGGTGACGATCAATCGCCCCGGCGAGCTCGGTGCGGTCAACAAGTCGCTGCACTGGGCACTGGCCAACGTCTGGCGACAACTCGCCGCCGACCGCGAAGCGGCCGTCGTCATCCTCACCGGATCGGGGCGGGCGTTCAGTGCCGGAGGCGATCTCGGCTGGATCAGATCCTTCCTCGACGATCCGGTCGCGCGCGACGACAGCATCCGTGAGGGCGCCGAGATCATCGACGAGATGCTGAGATTCCCGCTGCCGGTGATCGCCGCGGTCAACGGGCCGGCCGTGGGCCTCGGTTGCAGTATGGCCGTGCTCTGTGACGTCGTGCTGATCTCGGAGAGTGCATATCTCGCCGACCCGCACGTTGCGGTCGGATTGGTCGCCGGTGACGGCGGAGCGGCCTTCTGGCCGTTGCTGACACCCATTCTGAGGTCACGGGAATACCTCTACACCGGTGACCGGATCCCGGCGTCGACCGCCGTCGAACTGGGACTCGCGACACGGGTGACGCCAGGCGACGAACTCATGGCGCAGGCGCGCGCCCTGGCCACTCGCCTCGCCGCCCAGCCGCGGGAGGCGCTGCAGAGCACCAAGCGCATCGTCAACATGCATCTGTCTCAGGCACTCGGGGGTCCCCTGCAGGCGGGTTTCGCGGCCGAGGTGGTCACCATGGTGTCCGATGAGCATCGGGAACGCTTGCAGGCAATGGCGGCCCGGGCGGCGCGCCGATGACACAGTCGGCGTCGGTGGTTTGTGATCAGGGGCCCGAGGGTTTTCGGTCCGAGGTCCGCGAGTGGTGCCGCGTACACGTGCCGAACGACTGGCGAACCGCGCAGACCGGGGCGTCCGCCGAGACATTCGTGGCCTTTCAGAAGGACTGGTTCGCCACACTGGCCAGAGCGGGGTACGCCGTGCCGCACTGGCCGAAGGAGTGGGGTGGCGGGATGTCCGTCGCCGATCAGGTGGTGCTCTACCAGGAGCTGGCAGCGCATGATGCGCCACGTCTGGTCCTTCCGTTCGTCTCGATTCACCATGCCGCGTCCACCTTGCTCGCGGCCGGGACCGACGAGCAGCGCTCGCGGCACCTGCCCGCGATTCTCGACGGTGAGATCTGGTGTCAGGGCTTCTCCGAGCCAGGGGCCGGCTCGGACATGGCGGCACTGTCGACATCGGCTCGCCGGGTCGGCGATCACTACCTGGTGAACGGTCAGAAGCTCTGGGCCAGCGGTGCGCTGCACGCGGACTGGTGTCTGCTCCTCGCGCGTACCGACCCCGAAGCGCCCAAGCGTCAAGGGATCTCGTACTTTCTGCTCGACATGGCCGCACCCGGCATCGACGTCCGGCCGATCCGTCAGGCCACCGGGGAATCGCATTTCTGTGAGATCTTCCTCAACGACGTCGAGATCCCCGCGACGCAGCTCGTCGGCCCCGAGAACGAGGGCTGGCGGGTGGCGCAGGAGACCCTCGGCGCCGAACGAGGGATGACGATGCTCGAACTCGCCGAGCGCCTCGGCCACGGCGGCTTCCCGTGGCTTGTCGACCTCTGCCGTCACCCCGGGCCGGACGGCACACGGCCGCTGGATGATTCACGGGTGGCCGATCGCCTTGCGGCGCTCGAGACCGAGATCACCGGTCTCCGCCTGCTGTGCGCGGAGTTCGTCGCCGATCACAGTGGGCCGGCAGACGCCTCCATCGTCAAGCTGTATTACAGCGAACTCCTCCAGCGGGTGATGGATCTCGGGGCCGAGATCGGTGGTCTCGACGCTCAGACACAGTTGCGCAAACCGCTGTCGAGCGGATGGGAATCGGGAACCTGGGTCCTCGATTTCATCGGGTCGTGGGAGTGGACCATCCCGGGCGGGACCAGCGAGATCCAACGCACCATCATCGGGGAGCGTGGCCTCGGTCTGCCCCGTGAACCGAAGGGAATCTGATGTCGACGCGGGCCGACGAACTCGCCGAACTCCACGACGAACTCTCCGCGGTGGCTCGGGACGTGTTGTCCACCAGGTCATCCGGCACAGCGGTGGATTGGCATCTGATCGCGGGTTCGGGGTGGCTCGGACTCGAGGTGCCCGCATCCCACGACGGTGCCGACGCCACCTTCGCGGAGGTGTCGGTTGTCCTGCGGGAGATGGGCCGGGCGGCGGCGAGCGGCCCGTATCCGGCGGTCGCCGGACTGGCCGTCGGCGCCCTCGGGGCGCTGGAGCCCTGCGACCGGAGGGACCGGCTGCTCCGGCAGACCGTGTCGGGTGACGTGGTGCCGGTCCTCGCGCTCGACGCCGACCGTCCGGACGGCAGCACGTTTCACCTCGACGGCACCTCGGACGGTCTGGTGCTCGGTGGCGAGGTGAACTTCGTCCTCGGTGCTCCCGATGCCGATCGACTCCTGGTCCCGGCGGTCACGTCGACAGGGGAGACGGTGATCGTCGATGTCGACCCGCGGGGCGGCGGCGTGAACGTGGAGGCGCGACCGGTGGTCGACGCCACACGGAGCTTCGGGCGGGTCACCGCGGCGGATGTGCGCGTCGACGACGATTCGGTGTGGCACTACCGCGAGGGTGTCGATGCCGCAGTGCTGCTGTGCGATCGGGCGGCGACGGCCGTGGCGTGTGACAGCCTCGGTCTGGCCGAGGCGATGGTCGAGGCGACCGTCGCCTACGCCGGGGTGCGTGAACAGTTCGGACGGAAGATCGGGTCGTTCCAAGCCGTCAAGCATGCCTGTGCCGACATGCTCGTCGACGTGACGGTGGCGCGCGGGCTGGTCGGCTCCGCGGTCCGGAAGGTGAGCGACGGCTCACCGGGGTCGTCGCTCGCGGTCGCCATGGCCGCGTCCTTCACCGGCGAGATGGCGGTGCGGATCGCAGGCAAGGCCATGCAATTGCACGGTGGGATGGGATACACCTGGGAGAGTGGCGTTCACGTGTATCTCAAACGCGCGACGCTGAATCGGACGTTGTACGGGTCGCCCGCCCGCCATCGCGCGCGGATTGCGCAACGATATTGATCAGGTCGACAGGCGCTTGGTCGCAAGGTCGCGAAGGTCGCTCGACTTGATCTTCGCGCTCCCGGTCAGGCTGATCTCGCCGTCGTCGAAGAACAGCACATGGCGTGGGACCTTGTAACTTGCCAGCTTCTCGCGCAGGTAGCTGCGGATGCCCTCGGATTCGAGGTCGGCGTCTGCGTGGGGCACGATGCACGCCACCACCACCTCGCCGAGGGTGTCGTGCGGAACACCCACGGTGCGGGTGACCTTCACGCCCGGATGTGCGACCAGTACCTCGTCCACCTCGAGTGGGGACACGTTGGCGCCGCCGGTCTTGATGATGTCGGTGAGGCGGCCTTCCCAAAACAGCCGGCCGGAGTCGTCGAGGTATCCGCCGTCGCCGGTGTGGAAGAAGCCCTCGTCGTCCAGGGTCTCGGCCAGCGGCGTCCCGAGGTAGCCGAGCATGAGAGTCGGTCCCTTGACACAGATCTCGCCGCGTTCGCCGACCGGGACCGTGTCGCCGTGCAACGCGTCGACGATCTTCACGGTGTTTCCCGGCAGCGGCTCGCCGCTGCTGCCGCCGATCACATCATCCGGCGTGTTCGCTGCGAAGCACGTTGTGATGGTGAAGGTCTCGGTGTTTCCGTACGCATGCCCGGGCTCGGTGTAGTCGGTGGACACGGTCGCGTGTCGTGCGAGCGCGGTGTTGCGGTCGACGAATCGCAGACTGCTCAGATCGACCGATTCCCAATTCGGTGCGGCCTCGAGTGCGGCCCACTGGTGGGGCCAGGCCAACGGGAAGTTCACCTTCTCGGACTCCATCAGCTCCAGCGCCCCGGGCGCGTCGAACATCGACTGCAGCACGAGCGACCCGCCACAGGCCAGTGTGGAGCCGAGGGCCATTCCGAAGTTCCCGGACCAGAAGAAGCCGTTGGCGGACCAGCATCGCACGTTGTCGTCGGGAGTGAGTCCGTACATGCGGCGGAATCGCCACATCTGGATCGTGACGCCACGATGCGCGCTGACGATTCCCTTGGGGCGGCTCGTCGAACCCGACGAGAAGAACAGAACCGCGGTGTCGCTGGGCCGGGTGGTCGCCGCGGTCGACTCGATCAGTTCGCGTGGTTCGTCGCCCCCGAGCGCCAGGAAGGACTCCCAGTCGTCGATGCCGACATGTCCGGTGACGTCGCCGACCGTCGCCACGTAGGTGAGGAACGGATATGTCGTCGACCGCATTGTCCCCGGCGTCGCGGTCTCGAGCTGTGGTTCCAGCTCGGAGAGGACCTCGGCGAGATCGGTTCTCCCGACCCTGCGCTCGAACAAGAGCACCGAGACAGCGGACACCTTGAGCAGGTGATCGAGTTCGGCAGGGGTCGAGAAGGTGCTGAGCGTGACTGCGACACCGCCGGCCAGTGAGGTCCCGAAGACGGCGGAGAGCCATTCGGCGCGGTTGGTCATCAGCACGCCGACACGACTGTCCTTGCCCACGCCGCGGGCGCGGAGTGCGCGTGCCACCTCGATCGACCGTTCCCACAGATCCGTGTAGGACCAGCGGACCGCACCCTGATCCGTCCGCATGACGAGGGCCTCCCGGTCGCCGAACTTCTCGGTCACCTCGCGGAGAAAACCTGGCAGCGTGAGGGTTCCGAGGCCGGGTTCGTCATCGAGTGGGGGACCTGTGGCGACCGACGGCGCAACGTCGATGGACGGGGTGCTCATGGCTGACCTCGCTTGGATGACGGGTGTGATGCCGACTCAGCGCGGCAGTTCGACTTCGGCGGTACACGACACCAGGCCGGCGCCGTCCTGATTGGTGAGCTTCAACTTGATCTGGACGAGCGGGACCCCCCAGTCGGACTCGGGCTGCTTGTCGATGACCTCGGCGTCGAAGTAGGTCACGTCGCCCTCGAAGGCCGGAGCCCGGAAGTCCGCCTTGGTGTGCCGGACCATGCCGTCGTAGCCCGCCCAGTTGGCGAGGAAGTCGGTGCACCACGCACCCATCGTCGCGCCATACCCGTAGGCGCGCGCCATACCGACCTCGCCCGCCTTCTCGGCGTCGATGTGGCCCCGGGACGGCCCGACATAGAGCCCGTCCCGCTTGCGCGGATCGATCTTCGCGTCCTCTTCGTCGAACCCGAAGCCCTCGCCCCAGCCCGGATCCTGGTAGACCCACGGGTCGTCGATCCCCTCGGGCGCAACCCATTCGAACGTTCCCCAGATGTTGAACAGGAACGCGCGGTACTCGGTGGTGAACGACGCGATGCTGTGCGGCCCGATCACCCGGCGGGGCAATGTGTCGCCGACCTTCACCTCGTCGAACCGCGGCGACACCCCCAGGCGATTCGACAGCAGCCACTCGCGTCGCAGCGCCTCGAGCTCGATCAGTTCGTCATTGGTCCACTTCTTGACGACGCCGACCTGGTTGTCGTACATACCGCGCTTGGTGGCCTCGGCGGTGAGGTAACGGATCGCCGTCGAGCGTTCGCGCGCCACCAGGGCGCCGTGCTGATTGGTGTGGGTGGTGTCACCACGGGAGAACATCGTCGGCCCTGCGAACTTGGTGTCCGCGACCTTGTAGTCGTGAAAGCGGCGTTCCTGGAACAGCTTGTCGCCCGGCCGTACCGGCGTGCCGTAGAACCACCACTCCTCACCGCCGAAGATCAGGTGGCTGTTGGGGATGTGCCCGACACAGGCGGGTGCCGCCCCGTGGCCGTAATCCAGTGCCACCGCGATGGACTGGGGCGCGATGATGCCGCCGTACCGGGATTCCCGAGCGAACTCCTCGTTCCAGTGGATCGGGTTCGGGTTGTCCATCGCCATGGCCCACCGGCGGATGTCGGACGTGCTGCACGGATCCCACAGCTGCCCACCGCCGATCGGCTTGCCGACCCGATGGTCGACGTCGGACAGATCGAGCTCGGTGGTCTCGGTCTTCGGTTCGGTCGTGCTGCTCAACGTGTTCTCCCCGATCTATCGATTGACGTCGACGACGATTCGGCCGCGAATCGTGCCGTCCATGAGCTGTCCCGCCGAGGTGATCGCATCCGCGAGGGACACCTCGTGCGCGATCGATTCCAGCGCATCGGGATTCAGGTCGCGGGCCAATCGATTCCACGCGGTGAGACGGCGCTGCCTGGGTGCCATCACACTGTCGATGCCCAGCAGGGACACGCCGCGCAGGATGAACGGCGCGACCGATGCCGGGAAGTCCATACCCTGCGCCAGGCCGCATGCTGCGACCGCTCCGCCGTACCGGGTCTGTGCGCAGGCGTTGGCCAGGGTGTGGCTGCCGACGGAATCGACGACGCCGGCCCAGCGCTCCTTCTGCAGGGGCTTGCCCTTCTCCGCGAGTTCGGCCCGATCGACGATCGTGGTGGCCCCCAACTGCTCGAGATACGCCGACTCGGTGGTCTTCCCGGTGGACGCGGCAACGGAGAAACCGGCCTTGGTCAGCAACGCGATCGCGACGCTGCCCACGCCGCCGGTCGCCCCCGTGACGAGGACCTCGCCCTGATCGGGCCGCACGCCTCCGCCGAGCAATGCCTCGACGCAGAGGCTGGCGGTGTAACCGGCGGTGCCGATCGCCATCGCCTGGCGTGAGGTGAACTCCGCAGGCAACGGGATCAGCCAGTCTCCCTTGAGTCGAGCGCGCTGGGCGAAGCCGCCCCAATGCGACTCGCCGACGCCCCAACCGTTCAGGACCACTCGATCTCCCGCGGACCAATCCGGATGCGAACTGTCGGCAACGGTGCCCGCGAGGTCGATGCCGGGCACCATCGGAAATGACCGGACGACGGGGGAGCTGCCGGTGATCGCGAGCGCATCCTTGAAGTTCAGCGAGGAGTAGTCCACCTCGATCTCGACGTCACCTTGGGGGAGGTCGGAGGCCTCCAGGTCCGTGACCGAGACCGACTGGCCGGACTCGCCCTTCTCGATGACAACAGCCGAAAACTTCTGCAAAGCCGTTCCTTCCCCAGGGAGAAAAGTCGTTGAGGGCGACGTTACGTCAATCCTCATAAGGATAGCAATACTTGACTGGTTGACGATTTCTCTTCAACGTGCGGTCCAGCCACCGTCGACGACGATGGTCTGTCCCGTCACATATGCTGCCGCATCTCCGGCCAGCCAGACCACGGCTCCGACGATGTCGTCGGCCGATCCCTGCATGGGCAGCGGGGTGTTGCGCCGGAGGTACTCGGCGGCTCGCTCACTCTCGTACAGCGGGCTGGTGATCTCGCTCCGGAAGAAGCCCGGCGCCACCGTGTTCACCCGGATCGAATGTCGTGCCCACTGGACGGCCAGTTCGGCGGTCAGGCCCGACAGTCCGGCCTTGCTCGCCGCGTAGGACGCCTGGGGAATGCCGGGTATGCCCACCCGCCCGCTGATCGACGAGATGTTCACGATCGAGCCGCGTCCGATGGCCCGCATGTGCGGGAAGACGTTCTGCGCCAGCAGGAACGGTGCCATCAGGTTCAGTTCCATGGTGTGTCGGATGGCGTCGACGGGTTCGGACTCGGCCCGCTCCTCGGTGAACATGCTGCCCGCGGCATTGACCACGATCTCCGGTGGCCCGAGGGTCTCGGCGACCTCCGACACGATGTCTCCCACCCGATCGAGATCGGACAGGTCGCAGGCGATGGGCACGCCGTCGATGCGTTCGGCGATCTCGATCAGTCGGTCGCGACGGCGGGCGACCACCGCGACGCGCGCCCCGGCCGAGGCCAGCGCCTGCGCCACGGCCGTGCCGAGGCCCGACGACGCGCCGGTCACGATCGCCACGCGGCCGTCGAGGCCGAACATCTCGGCGGGGTGGTGGTCGGGGGGCGGTGTCACCTGTCGCTCCTGCTCGTGGACCTCTTGACGAGGTCGATCAGGTCGGTCCGTTGGACCTTACCCATCGCGTTGACCGGCAGGGCATCGATCTGAGACCAGATCTCCGGGACCTTATAGGGGGACAGGGCTTTTCGGCAGCGCTCGGCGAGCGAGTCGAAGTCGACGGACTTGCGCCCCTCGCTCTCGATCACGGCGGCGACCCGCTGGCCGAGGCGTTCGTCGGGCACCGGGTACACCGCCACCCGGGTGACGTCCGGGTCGGATCCGATGACGCGTTCGACCTCGAGTGGATACACGTTCGCGCCGCCCCTGATGATCACCAGTTTCTTGCGGTCCAGCACCGTCAGCCAGCCGTCGGCGTCGACGGTTCCGATATCCCCGGTCGGCACCGGTCCGGGTTCGGCGGGACGCAGACCGTCGTGCTGCCAGTACCCCAGCAGCGGGCGCCAGGCATTCGCCCACCGGCCGTCGGTGCGGCCGGTGACCTTCAGTTCGCCGAGCTCGCCCGTGGGCAACCGCCTGCCGTCGTCGTCGTAGGCGGCGACGTCGTAGTGATCGAGCACCTGCCCGCTCGCCCCGGCCCGCCAGTCCTCGCCCACCGGATCGATCGACACGACTGCGGGCGCCTCGGTGAGGCCGTAGGTCGCCCGGGGCATGATCCCGTGGGCTGCGGCGAAGTCGGCGCGCAGTTCGTCGGAGGTGTCGCTGCCGCCGCTCCATACCTCCTCGAGCGAACCCAGATCGATGTGCGGACGTCTGGCCAGGTCATAGAGCTGTGCCGGGGCGCCGTTCCACACGGTGACCCCCCGACCGGCGATCCACTCGGCGACGCCGTCGACGTCGCGGCGGTTCATCACCACGGCGCAGCCACCGCACTGGGCGGTCAGCAGGGTGGACAGCACCATCAGATTGAGGATGGTGAGCGGGAAGCTGTCGCCCTTGCGCAGCGTCCGGTCGTATCCACGCCCGGCCCGCAGTGCGGCGCCCGGGAGCAACAGATTGCGCTGGCTGTGCACCACTGCCTTGGGTCGTCCGGACGTTCCGCTCGTGAACGCGATACCGGCGGGTGCGTCGATGTCGACGTCCACCGTCGGTGCCGTCTCGTCCCGGTCCAGGAGATCGGACCATCGCCCGGCGTCGAGGACCTCGGGGGAGGCCAGGCGGCACCTCTCGCCCGCCAGGATCACCGACGGCCGGCAGAGTTCCCGGACGTCGTCCTGCTCGTCCTCGGACAGCGCCTCCCCGATGCCTGCCCAGATCGCGCCGATCCGCTGAGTGCCGTGGAAGGCCGCGACGATGTCGAGATCATTGGGCAGACATGCGGCGACACGGTCTCCGGGCCGTACCCCGAGTGACCAGAGTGCACCCGCGACGCGACGTGCCTGCTGATCGAGTTCGGCGTACGACCACACCCCGGACACCGCCTCGACAGCCGGGGATTCCGGATTCGACGAGAGGGTGGGGTCCAGCACTTCACCTATCGTCTTGAAATTCTCCACCCGCTACTAATACCACTATCCTTGTAAACATTGATCTGATAGTTTCTGTCCGGTGATGGCTGGCGAACACATGGGGGACGGCAGGCGGCCGGAGCACACCGGTCCGCTGTCGGGGGTGCGGGTTGTCGATCTGACGGCCATGGTGATGGGCCCCTATTGCACGCAGATCATGGCAGACATGGGTGCGGACGTGGTGAAGATCGAGCCTCCCGCGGGCGACAACACCCGCTACATCTCGGTGGGTCCGGAGCAGGCGATGGCTGGGGTCTTCGTGAATGTGAACCGCGGAAAGCGCAGCGTGGTCATCGATCTGCGCTCATCGGACGGAAAAGCGGCACTGCGCGAACTGATCGCAGACGCCGATGTGTTCATCCACTCGATGCGGGGCACCGCGATCAAGCGGCTCGGCTTCGGCTACGACGAGGTCGTCGCGATCAACTCGTCGATCGTCTACACCAACTGTTACGGATACGGTCGTCGCGGCCCCGACGCGGATCGGACGGCCTACGACGACACCATCCAGGCCGAGTGTGGGTTGCCCTTTGTGCAGCAACAGCTCACCGGGGAGGTCGGCTACGTCGGCACCATCATGGCCGACAAGGTCGCAGGCATGACCGCGTTGTACGCGACGATGATGGCACTCTTCCATCGCGAGCGGACCGGCGACGGCCAAGAGGTCGAGGTCAGCATGTTCGAGACGATGGCGTCGTTCATGCTCGTCGAGCACGCGAACGGTGCCATGTTCGATCCGCCCCTCGGGCCGGCGGCCTATCCCCGGGCGGTCGCCCCGAATCGAAAGCCCTATCGCACCAAGGACGGTCACATCTCCGCGCTGGTGTACAACGACAAGCAGTGGTCGGTGTTCGTCGATGCGGTCAACCCGCCGTGGGCCGGCGACCATTTCGCGACCCTGGCGCAGCGGGCGGCTCAGATCGACACCGTCTATGCGTTGCTGGGGGAGACCTTCGCCGAGCGCACCACGCAGGAATGGCTGGACCTGCTTCGGTCGCTCGACATCCCGGCAGCTCCGGTCAACAGTCTCGACGACCTCTTCGACAACGATCACCTGAATGCGGTCGGATTCTTCGAGGATGTGGAAACCCCAAATGGGACAGTGCGTTTCCCGGGGTCTCCGGCCTGGTTCTCGCGCACCCCGGGAAAGGTGTCGGGCCCGGCTCCGCGACTCGGTGCCGACACCGACGAGGTGCTCGACGAGATCCGGCTCCGATCTGGTGTGCGAGGGGAGAACGATGCCTGAGATCGGGGGAGAGATGCGGGTCCGCTCGTGGCTGTTCGCCCCGGGCGACAGCGAGAAGAAGATGGCCAAGGCGACCGCAGGCCCGGCAGACATGGTGATCTTCGATCTGGAAGATGCTGTCGCCGAGGACGAGAAGCCCACATCGCGACGGTTGATCTCCGCATTCCTCTCCGACATCCCGGAGTCCGGGCGACGGCGTCTGTGGGTGCGGGTCAATCCGCTCGACGGGCCACACACGCTGGCCGATCTGGCGGCGGTCATGCCGTCCCGGCCGGGTGGGATCATGCTGCCGAAGGCGCGCGGCCGCGGCGACGTCGAGCTCCTCGATCACTACCTGTCCGCGTTGGAGGTGGCGTCCGGCATCGAACTCGGATCGACCAAGGTCATCGTCCTGGTCACCGAGACCGCCGAGGCGATGTTCACCACCGGCGACTATCGGGGAGCGCCGCGGGTGATTGCCTTGACCTGGGGCGCAGAGGATCTCGCGGATGCCGTCGGCGCGAGTGAGAACCGGGACCCCGACGGCGGCTACGCGTTCACCTATCAGCTCGCGCGAAGTCTCTGCCTGCTCGGTGCGTCGGCCGCCGGGGTGGCGCCCATCGAGACCATCCAGGGCGATTTCACAGATCTCGACGGCCTGCGGACGCGGGCGGAGCAGGTCCGCCGCGACGGCTATCTCGGGATGCTGGCCATCCATCCGGCGCAGGTCGAGGTGATCAACGAGGCCTTCTCGCCCTCGGTGAGTGAACTCGAGGCGGCTCAGGAGATCGTCGATCTGTTCGCGTCGAATCCCGGAGTGGGGGCGATCGGATATCGCGGCGCGATGCTCGACCGTCCGCATCTGGCCCGCGCCGAGGCCCTCCTCGCGGCGGGACGGCGTCCATGACGGTGGTGACCGAGGCCCAGAACCTCGATCTGACAAGCATTCTGCGGTCGGGAGACAGCATCGTCATCGGCCAGGCATGCGGCGAGCCGACCACCCTGCTCGAAGGGCTCGTCGCTCAGGGCCGCGACATCGGGGGCCTCTCGGCCTTCGTCGCGACGAGTTTCTCCGGCACGCTGACCCCGGAGTCGGCCGCATCCGTCTCACTGTCGAGTATGGGGGCGATCGGGACCCTGCGGTCGATGAGCAAGGCCAACGCCTTGGACGTCATCCCATGTCATGTCAGCCAGGTCGCCCCGATGATCACCGCGGGACATCTGCGATGCGATGTCGCATTTGTGCAGGTCAGTCCGTCAGATGCCAACGGAGACCATAGTTTCGGGCTGATCAGCGACTATGTGCGAGCCGCCGTCGACAAGGCGCGCGTCGTGGTCGCGGAGGTCAACGACCAGGTGCCCTACACGCTCGGCGAACTCCTGCCTGCGTCGAAGATCGATCACGCGGTCCATGTCTCGCGCCCGCCGGTACAGGTGAGCCCGGCGACGATCAGCGAGACCGATCGCGCGATCGCCGCATACTCGGCCGCCTACATCGACGACGGGTCGGTCATCCAGATGGGGGTCGGAGCCGTTCCCGATGCGATGCTTCAACTGCTCGTCGACCGCACCGACCTCGGTGTGCATTCCGGGATGGTCGGCGACGGGCTGGTCGATCTCGTGGAGGCGGGTGCGGTCACCAACGCGCGCAAGCGGATCGATCGCGGCGTGACGATCACCGGTGCGCTGATCGGGACGACTCGGCTCTACGACTTCGCCCACCGGAACCCGGAGATGAGGATGTGCGCCACTGCGTACACGCATGACGCCGGGGTGATGTCCGATCTCGATGATCTCGTCACCATCAACTCGGCGGTGGAGGTCGACCTCACCGGGCAGGTGAATGCCGAGCAGAGCGGCGCGGCCTACCTCGGTGGTACCGGCGGACAGGTCGACTTCGTGCGGGCAGGCGCGCGATCGGCAGGGGGGCGCGCGATCATGGCGCTGCCATCGACCGCGAAGGGCGGCACCGTCAGCCGGATCACCGCACAGTTGTCGGGCCCGGTGACGACGGCCCGCAGCGAGGTGGACGTGGTGGTCACCGAGTTCGGCGCGGCCGAACTCCGCGGGCAGAACATCGCCGAGCGCACCCGGCGCCTGATCGCCATCGCCCACCCGGACTTCCAGGAAGACCTGGCGCGGGCCGCCCATCCGATCCAGCAGCGAAGGTTCTAGGGAGTGGCACCCGATTCCCGTTGCGATCGCGGCGGCTCGATGGTCCGCCGATCTCCCGCAGCAGAATTGAGAGATACGTCCCAGGCGAGAGGCAGGTCCCGATGAGCGACGCCGTCCTGTTCGATGTCGACGATGGGATCGCGATCATCACGCTGAACCGGCCGGACACCCGGAATTGTCTGTCCGAGGACGTCCGTGACGGACTGGCGCAGGCGTGGGATCGATTCGAGAACTCCGACGACCTACGTGTTGCCGTGCTCACCGGCGCCGGGGAGAGCTTCTGTGCCGGAGGCGATCTCAAAGAAATGGTCGCGACCGGCATGCAGGTTCCGCCTCGAGACATGTTCGCCCTGCCCTACGACACGGTGGAGTTGACCAAGCCGACCATCGCGGCGGTCAACGGCGCCGCGTTCGCCGGGGGCTGGATGATCGCGCAGGCGTGCGACCTCTGTGTGGCCAGCAGCAGGGCGAAGTTCGCGGTGACCGAGGTGAAGGTGGGGCGGAGCTCGCCGTGGGCGTCGCCGCTGATCCACATGATCCCGCAACGGATCATGATGGAGATTCTTCTGACCGGCAAACCCATCAGTGCGCAGCGTGCCTACGAGATCGGGTTGGTCAACAGGATCGCCGAGCCGCACGACCTGCTGGACTCGGCGGTCGGACTCGCGCGCGAGATCCTCGTGGGTGCTCCGCTCTCGGTCCGCGCCGCGCGTGAGACCGTCATGCTGTCCACGGAGATGGGACGATCGGCGGCATTGCAGGCAGCGCGAGCAGCGTCGGAGGTCTGCTACCGCAGCGAGGACGCCCAGGAGGGGCCCGCCGCGTTCGCCGCGAAACGGACTCCTCGATGGCAGGGGCACTGAGGACCGCGATCCCGGCCGCTACCGCGCGTGGTCTCGGGGCAGGAACGGCACGAGACCGGGTTCGGGCTGGATCCCGAATGACCGCAACGCCATCGCCAGCATGGCGTAGCAGCCGACGGTGAAGACCACGTCCATGAGCTGCTGCTCATCCATGTCGCGTGCGAGCGCGGTCCACGTCTCGTCGCGGATCGTCCCCTCGTCCAGCAGTTGATCGACCGATGCCACCAGGGCTCGGTCCGCAGGCGACCATCCGGCCGCCGCGGGCCCATCGGCCACCCGTTCGATCTCGTCGCCCGTCACCCCCGCCCGGCCGGCGAGGATCACGTGCTGGGCCCACTCGTATTCGGCCTGGCGCAGGTGTGCGACCCGCAGGATGAGCAGTTCACGTTGTCGCGCCGACAACGCGGAGCCGGCCAGCAGATGTTTGTTGAAGGACAGGAACGCCATCGCCAGGGTGGGGTAGCGGGCGAGAGTGCCGAGCAGATTGTCGCCTGCCTGCCGCTCGTGATCGGGACCCGCGCTCGCGACCGACGACCGGAACCCGTTCACGAAGTCCCGCATCTCCGGTGACCAATCTGCCTGTGGCGCAGGACTTATCCGATCGTTCACGTGTTGCGCCCGCCGTTGACCCCGATGATCTGGCCGGTGATGTAACCGGCCTCCTCGCTGACGAGGAACGCGCATGTCGCGGCCACGTCCTCGGGCTGCCCGATGCGTCCCACCGGTGTCTTGCCGATCTGGGCGTCCACGTCGACCATCCCCGAATCGACGGTCTTGCGCAGCATCGGGGTGTCGATGAAGCCGGGCGGGATCGTGTTGACGGTGATCCCACGCCGGCCGAACTCCAGCGCGAGAACCTTTGTCAGCCCCACCACTCCGGACTTCGCGGTCACGTAGCCGGCCAATCCGGGCGATCCGCTGTGCACGCTCGACGACGAGATGTTCACGATGCGGCCCCAGCCCTCCTCGAGCATGTCCGGGATCACCGCCTGACAGCAGTCGAACGTGCCGGTGAGGTTGATCGCCAGTGCGCCGTCCCAGCGCTCCTTGGTGATCTCGAGGAACGGGGTCGCCAGCGTGGCACCTGCGCTGTTGACGAGTACGGTCGGGCGGCCGAGCCGGCCGCGCACCTCCTCGACGCCCGCGTCGATCTGGGCACGGTCGGTCACGTCGACCGCCAGACCGATCGCCTTGCCGCCGGCATCCTCGATCGCCCGGGCGGCCGCTTCGGCGGCCTCGCCGTTGACATCGAAGATCGCGACCTGGTCGTTGCCGGATGCGAGTCGCGTACTGATGGCACCACCGATTCCCGATGCGCCACCGGTGACAATTGCCGTACGACCACTCATTTGATCTTCTCCTCGCCTGCGACGGTGATGCGGTGCATGATCCGGGGCTTGTCCCGGTCGAACTCGCGGACCCGGTGGACCAGGCCGGTGTTGTCCCAGAAGACGGTGTCGCCCTCGGTCCAGCTGTGGCTGCAGACCTTTCCCGGTCCGGTGATGCGGTCGCGCAGTTCGGACAACAGCGCCTTTCCCTCGTCGATGTCCATCCCGGCGATATGCGACGCCGTCGCGCCGAGCACCAGTGAGCGACGGCCGGAATCGTGTTCCCACACCAAGGGGTGTTCGCGGACCGTGCGAGTTGCCCAGTCCTCCAACTGCTCCGGCGTCGGGTCGGTGTAGGTCATCCGCTGAACGGCGTCGAAGGTGTGGACGACCCTGAGCTGGGCGAACCGCTCCTTCTCGCTCTCTGTGAGGTTGTCGTAGGCCGCGTAGGTGCTGGCGAACTCCGTCTCCCCGCCCTCGGCCGAGGTGACCCTCGCGGTCAGGATGGACGACTTGGGCGCGATCTCGTCGAGGAGGCCGTCGATATGCCAGAACTCGTTGCTCCGGAGATAGGCGGCATTCGGGTTGGACGGATTGAAGCTGATCTCCATCACCTCCTCCGTCTCCGGTGGCAGGTGCGAGAAGTTGATCAAGGTGCCGAGCTTGCGGCAGAACTCGACCAAGACCTCGTCGCTCGCGTTCAACTCGGGGAACAGCAGGACCCCCGAGTTCTCGAGTGCCTCTGCGATCGTGCCCGGTAGATCGGCGTCACTGCTGAGTCGGCCGGCATCGACGTCGAGCACCTTTGCGCCGACGTTCTCCGAGAGCCGTTCGGTTCTGATCGTGCTCATGGGTGATCCTCCTACTGTCGGGTGTCGCGTGGTTCCCTGGTGTCAGCCGGGGATGTTCGCTGTGCGCTTGTTGGTCAGGGGCCGGGTGTAAGACGGGTCGTCCGGACTGCGGGACGGGGCGCCGTTGACATTGATGTCGGGGACGTCGGCGAACGGGATGGCCATCGTGGGAACCATGCCCGACCACTCGATCGCGTTGGTACGCAACGCGATCTTCCATTGCCCGTCGCGCCGCTCGAGTCGGTCGATATAGCGTCCGCCTGCGATCCAGTTGCTGTCGTCGCGGTTTCGGCCGACGAACAGGTAGTACGTCTCGGTATGGGCGACATCGCCGGTGATGTCGCAGGTGTGGTTCAACAGATTGTGGTGCGTCGCGAGCTGGCCTTGTTCGTGCATCGGGACGGACCACTCGTAGAGGTCGACCGGGCCTCCGACGAAATCTCCCGCGGCGATCGTTGCGTCGGGATGGAAGGCCGACAGGAACGCATCGCGATCGAATCGGTCCATCCCACGGCTGAACCGGGTCATGACATCCATGATGTCCTGGCGATCCAACAGTTCGTCGAGTCGGGTGAGCGACTCCGCGGATACCGTCGTACTCATCGTTGTTGGCTCCGTTCGTGTGGTGCTGCTTGCTCAGACAGGGGCCCAGATCGGCTCGCCGCGGGTGGCCCGCAGCGAGGGGATGGACCGTCCGTCGATGTCCGTGATCCCGTAGTCGTCAGCGAGTTCGGCGGTGATGAACGTTCCACCGCTGCGACTCATGACGGCGTCGTCTGCGGCCAGTGCCGCGATCACCCGGCCGGGGAACTCTGGTGAACAGCCGTGGGCAGGCTGCGTGGCGGCGTCTGCCTCCAGTCCCTCGATGGCGGCCAGATTGCGTTGGGCGCGCTCGGTGAACGTGAGACCCTGCCACAGCGAGATCGAGGCGACACCATGATCTTTCAGTTCGACCGCCATGTCGCGTGCCATGCGGTCGACGGCAGACTTTGCGGTCCCGAAGATCACGCCATAGGTGTACGCGACACCGGTATAGCCGGAGATCGCGACGATGAGACCCGACCTCTGCGGGACCATGATCCGTGCTGAGTGCCACGCGCACACGAAGTTCGACCGCACCCCGACGTCCACCATCTCCCAGTCGGCGAGTGGTTTGCGCCAGAACTGCTCAGGGTCGGTGAGGTCGTCCGGCAGGGCGAAGGCGTTGTTGACGAGGATGTCGAGGCGGCCCTGCTCGCGCTCGATCCGATCGAACAGGGCTGCGACATCGTCGTCGTCGCCGTGGTCGACCTGCACGGGGATGCCCTTCCCGCCGCGGCGATCGCACAGCGCCGCCGTCTCGCCGATGGTGCCGGGCAGCTCGTGCGTGTCCGGGGTCAGGGTGCGGCCGGTCACGTAGACGGTGGCACCCTCGTCGGCAAGGGCCAGGGCGATGCCCTTGCCGATGCCGCGGCTGGCCCCGGTCACGACGGCCACCCTGCCCGACAGCGACCTCGGTTCCGACGACCTCACGTGCGTTCCTACCGCTGTCCTGCGACGCGTGAGGCGCCGAAGAAGGATTCGCTGTGATCGCCGTTGGCCTTGCCGGTGTAGTGATCACCCCGGAATGGCTCGCCCATCAGCCCCGCGGACCAGTCCGCCGCGACCCCGAGATCGCGAGACCAGTCGTAGAGCATGGTGCGCGCGGCGATTCGCCATTCATCGTCCCGGCGCTCCAGGCGATCGAGATAGCGGCCACCGAGGACGACGTCGTGCTCCTCGGCACCGAAATCCACCCGGTGGTAGGCCGTGACGTGGGTCTCGGCCAACGCGGTGGCACCGTCGAGCGAGATCACGCTCTGGCCGAGTGCGTGCTGGGTCACCGGTACCGCTGGGGATCCGGGTACGACCCAATCCAGGTAGGCGTCCAGATCTCCGGCGAAGATCCCGAAATCCATGGCGGCGTCCGGCCAGAAGGACGCCCGGATCAGGTCGGCATCTCGCCGGTCCTCACCCCGGGCGACCCCAGCGATACCCGCGCGGATCTGTTCGTGATCGAGCAGTGTCTGGACATCTCTCGGCCCGAACGTCATTCGCTGTCACCCGGTGTCGGGCTGTAACCGAGGATGCCCTTGATCTCCAGGTAGTCGTCGAAGCCGAACTCGCCCCATTCGCGACCGTTGCCGCTCTTCTTGTACCCGCCGAACGGTGCGCAGAAGTCGAACGCATCGTTGATGGCCACCGAGCCTGCGCGGATTCGGCGGGCAACCGATCGCGCCTCGTCGAGGTCGGCGCCTGCGACGAAACCTGCGAGTCCGTACTCGGTGTCGTTGGCGATGTCGATCGCGTGGTCGATGTCCTCGTAGCCGAGGATCGTCAGCACCGGGCCGAAGATCTCCTCACGGGCGATCGCCATGTCGTTCTTGACATCGGCGAACACCGTCGGCTGCACGTAGAAGCCCTTCGTGAGGCCCTCGGGTCGTCCGGGACCACCGGTCACCAGGGTCGCGCCGTCGTCGATGCCCTGTTGGATGAGGCCCTGGATCTTGTCGAACTGCGATTCCGACACCACCGGTCCGATCGAGTAGTCGCCGGTCGGATCTCCGACGGTGACCGACGGTGCGGCGTCCTTCGCTGCTGTGATCGCTTCCTCCATGCGGGCGTTGGGCACCAGCATGCGCGACGGGGCACTGCAGGTCTGCCCCGAGTTGAGCATCATGGTGACGACGCCCTTCGAGACGTTCTCGGCGAAATCCGCATCGTCGAGGACGATGTTGGGTCCTTTGCCGCCGAGTTCCTGGGTGACCCGCTTGACGCCGGCCGCGGCGTTCTTGGCGATGTCGATGCCGGCGCGGGTGGAACCGGTGAAGGAGACCATGTCGACGTCCGGATGCCCCGACAGCGGTACCCCGACACTCGGTCCGTCGCCCTGGACGAGGTTGAAGACACCCGCCGGAACTCCGGCAGCGTCCAGGATCTCGGTGAAGACCTGACCGGTGAACGGAGATCTCTCCGACGGCTTGAGGACCATCGTGCAGCCGGTCGCCAATGCCGGGAAGACCTTCACGGCGATCTGGTTCATCGGCCAGTTCCACGGTGTGATCAGTGCACAGACACCGATTGGTTCTTTGACGACCAGCGATTCACCACGCTGCTCTTCGAAGGTGAAGTTCTGCAGTGCTTCGATCGCGGTCCCGAGGTGGCCCGCACCCAGACCGACCTGGAAGCCGTTGGCCAGTGCGGTCGGCGCGCCCATCTCCTCGGTCAGTGCAGCGGCGAGATCGCCACTGCGGTTCTGGTATTCGGCGGAGATGTTCGTCAGCAGTTCGACACGCTCCGCGACGGTGCTCGCCGACCAGGCGCCGAATGCCTGCCGGGCGGCGGCCACCGCCTTGTCGACATCTGCCGCCGAACCCGATGCCACGGTGCCGCACACCTCTTCGGTTGCGGGGTTGATGACGTCGAAGGTCGCCGACTGTGCGGAGTCGACCCACCGGCCACCGATGTAGAACTTGCGATACTCACGCATGACAGCCCCAATTCTCTTTTCGTGCAACGGGAAGTACTACTGCTGGCCCTCGGCGTACCACGTGCGGAACTCGTCGTAGCTCGGCATCTCCTCGGAGTTCGCCTTCGGGTCGACGGCGACGTGGATGACGCCTGGCTTGCCACTGGCGAACGCGCGCTTGATGGCCGGTGCGATGTCTTCGTCCTTCTCGACGTATTCGCCGTAGCATCCGAACCCTTCGGCGACCTTGTCGAGTCGGGTGGCCTCGCTCCAGTGGACGCCGGTCTCCCGGGAACCCTGACCGTAGGTGCGCTTGTAGACGCCCACCTCGAGTCCCCACGCGTAGTCGACAGCGACGACGCAGACGAGCGGCAGATTCAGGCGCGCAGCAGTTTCCAACTCGGAGATGTGGAACTGGAACGACGAGTCACCGGTGATCAGCATCATCGGACGCTTCCCGCCGTCGGCGACGCCTGCTCCGACCGCGTACGGCAGCCCTGTCCCGAGGTGCCCGAAGTTCTGATTCCACATGACGTCATGCGGTTTGGCCTGCGAGTAGGTCCAGCCGAAGATGGTCGTCGCGCCGCCGTCGCGCACCATGATCCCGTCGGCAGGGAAATCCTTCGTCGCCTCCACGATCAGTCGCGCGGGATGCACGGGGCTCGCTCCCGATGGTGCGGTCTCGGCGAGTTCGGCCAACTGCGCCGCGTCGTCGGAGATCCAGCGCTTGAGTTCCGGGGTCGCCGTGCGCGGCGAATCCTTCAGGGCCTCGACGAGCTGCGGCACCACGGCACGGAGATCTCCGACCAAGGGCACGTCGATGGGACGATTGACCCCGATCGCGGCCGGGTCCTGCTCGATCAGCAGCCAACTGCGTTCGGCCTCGCCGTCGACCCAGTGCCTGCCCTTGCCGAAGTGCACCGGCTCGCCGAGTTCGGTGCCGATGGCAAGGCACAGATCTGACGTGACGACCGCCTCGACGGCCGCCTTGGAGAAGCCGTATGGGAAGGTGCGGTCCTCCAGTCCTTCGATATAGGACGTGCCGCCGGAGGTCTGGATCACCGGGCACGCCATCAGGTCTGCGAGTTCCTTCACCGACGCGCCGGCGCGAGCCGTGTGGACGCCGTGGCCGATGAGCAGGATGGGCTGCTTGGCAGCAGTGATCAGGCGTGCGGCCTCGTCGACCTTGTCCTGACCTGCGGTCTGTCCGACCAGCCGGTACCTGCTGGGAGGCAAGGCAGGCGGCACATCCAGTTCTTCCTGGATCACGTGTGAGGGGTACTCGATGTAGACCGGACCCGGTGTGCCCGACAGCGCCTTGCGGAGACCCTCGCGGATGATCTCGTCGGTCTGATCGGCGTATTCGATACTGGCGCTGTACTTCACGGCGGGCTCGATGAGCCCGGACTGCTGGACGAACTGAATCCGTCCGCGGCGAACGCGCTGTTCGGTGATCCGGGCCCGTTGCCCGCCGAGGAAGATGACGGGTGAGTTCTCGACCATGGCGCACATGACGGCGCCGGCCATGTTCGCGATACCCGGTCCCAGGGTGCCGATGCAGACCGCGGCCTTGCCGGTCATCCGCGAGACCGCCTCGGCCATGAAACCCGCGGTCTCCTCATGGTGCGGGGCGACCACATTCCAGCCCCGCTCCTCGGCTGTGTGGAACAGGTGGACGAAATTGGGGTCCGGGATACCGAACATCGTGTTGATGCCCTCGGCCTCGAAGAGGTCGAGAATTCGTTCATAGACCTTGACTGACACGCGCGCTGCCCTCCGTCGCTAGTGCGAAACTCTTGGTGATGTGGTCGACATGGCCTGACGGGACTACCGGCAAGAGCCATGAATTGGTGGTGTCGCGGATTTCGTCGATGCGTTCGCCGACGTCGTCGATGGACCACGAGGACTGGTACACGCCCTCGGTCTCGGCGATGTAGGCGCGGGCCACTCGTCCGGCTATCGACACCAGCATCTCGCCGGTGACCGAACAGGATTCGTGGGCGAGCCAACCCACTGCGGGTGCGGTCAGCTCTGGTCCCATCGGCGGATAGGCGGAGGTGTCGAGTCCTTCGGCCAGCCGCGTCAGGGCAGCCGGGACGATGACATTCGACAGCACCCCGTGTTCGTGGCCCTCCAGCGCCGCGACATTGGAGAGGCCGATGATCCCGGCCTTGGCTGCGCCGTAGTTGGCGACGCTCTTGTTGCCGTAGATGCCGCCGATCGACGATGTCAGCACCACGCGGCCGTAACCGGCTTCGCACATCAGTGGGAATGCCGGTCGCACCACATGGAAGGCACCGCGGAGATGTACATCGAGGACGGCATCGAAGTCCTCGTAGCTCATCTCCGACAACGAGGCATAGCGGTTGTTGCCTGCGTTGTGCACGAGGATGTCGATCCGGCCGAAACCCTCCACCGCCGAATCGATGATGGCGCGTCCGCCGTCGGCGGTGGCCACCGACTCGGTGCACGCGATGGCCTCGCCGCCCATGTCCCGGATCTCCCGGACCACGTCGGCCGCGGGACCGATGTCGGTGTCCTCACCGCTGATGCTGCTGCCGGGGTCGTTGACGACGACCTTGGCGCCACGGGCTGCCAGCAGCAGAGCATAGGACCGCCCGAGGCCACGTCCCGCGCCGGTGATCACCGCGACCCGGTTGTCGAATCTGAGCTCAGACATCGATGGCCCCGCACTGACGGTGCGTGTGACGTTCGCGCATCACTTCTCCAGCACCAGCCCTTCCAGTTCGCCGGTGTCGCGCCACGCCTGCAGCCGATCGCTCAGTTCGTAGAAGCCGCCCCAGAACGGGTCACCCAAGAACGAACGTCCGTTCGGCTCACCCTCGCTGTTGTAATAGCCGGGGGTGCACTCCATGGTGAAGGTGCTGTTGTCCACGGAGAACTCGCGGATGGTCTGCACCCAACCCTCCTCGGCCTCCGAGGTGGGCTCGACGTAGGTGGCGTCGCGGCGCAGAGCCTCACCGATGATGTAGGAGATGTGATCGGCCTGCTGCTCGAACATCAGTGTGGTGGATGCGGTGACGCCGCCTTGAACGAATCCGGTGGCGAAATGGTTGGGGAATCCGTGCGCCATCACTCCGTGCAGAGTGCGGAAGCCCTTGCCCCAGTGGTCATACAGTGACACCCCGTCGCGGCCCGCGAACGGTTTGATGTCGAACTGCCGATCCAGTGCAGTGGTGATCTCGAAGCCGCTGGCGAATACGATGCAATCGACCTCGTACTCGACACCATTGGCGACGACGCCCTTCTCCGTGATCCGCTCGACCCCCTTGGTCTCCGAGACGTCGACGAGGGTCACGTTCGGACGATTGAACGTCGGCAGGTATTCGTCGTTGAACACGGGCCGCTTGCACATGTTGCGGTAGTAGGGTTTCAGCTTCTCCGCTGTCTCCGGATCCTCGACGATCTGCTCCACTCGCCGGCGGAGCCGCTCCATCGCGCGATAGTCCTCGATCTCCTTGAGTTCCATGAACTTCGCCGGATCGGCAAGTGCGGCCCAGCCCTCGTAGTTCTCGGTCGCGTTGAGTTTTGCCGCCATGTTGCGAGCGACCTCTGTCCAACCATCGCAGATGAGGTCGGGTTCACCGGGGTTGTAGAACGCGAACGCCGCATTGTGGAAGTTCCGCTGCCGCGCGGCCCGCCACCCCGGTTCCAGGGTCTGTACCCATTCCGGGTCGGTGGGGTAGTTGGCCCGTTCGAAGATGTAGGACGGTGTGCGCTGGAAGACGGTGAGATGCTTGGCTCCACGCGCGAGATGCGGGATCGCCTGTACACCACTGGAACCCGTGCCGATGACCGCGATGCGCTTGTCGCCGATCTTGTCCAGGCCGCCGTGCAGGTCGCCGCCGGTGTAGTCGTAATCCCAGCGGGCGGTGTGGAAGGTGTGGCCCTTGAAGTCCTTGATCCCGGGGATGCCGGGCAGCTTGGGCCGATTGTAGGGACCCTGGCACATGATCACGAAACGGGCGCGGATCGCATCACCGCGATTGGAGGTGATCTGCCACCGGTTGATCTCGCCATCCCACTCCAGTGATGTCACCAGGGTGTGGAACAGCGCATGGTCGTACAGGCCGAAATGCTCCCCGATGCGCTGAGCGTGATCGAAGCACTCGTCGCCCTTGGAGAACTTCTCCTTCGGCATGAAGCCGGTTTCTTCGAGCAGGGGCAGGTAACAGTAGGCGTCCGAGTCGATCTGGATGCCCGGGTAGCGGTTCCAGTACCAGACACCACCGAAGTCGCCACCGAGTTCGATGATCCGGAAGTCGGAGACGCCTGCCTGTTGGAGCCGATGCGCGGTGATGAGACCGCAGAATCCGCCCCCGAGGATCACCACGTCGATCTCGTCGGTGATCGGCTGACGCGGTACCACCGGCAGATGCGGGTCGCCCTCGTAGAACTCGGCGAAGTCGTCCTGCGCCTCGAGGTACTGAGCCTGACCATCGGAACGGAGTCGCTTGTCGCGCTCGTGGAGATATTTCTCGTGGAGAGAAGCGATGTCGACATCGGGTGTCTGCGTGGGTTCGCAGTTCTGCATGATGATTCCTTGCTTCGGTACAGCTGGTGAGGGGACGGAGTGATCAGGGGGAGGCGATGCGTCTCAGGCGAGGTCTTCGGGGGCGCCGGTACCCATGTACCTGGCCAGGTTGTGATGCAGGTTGACGATGCTGCGCTCCCGGTACGGATTGGGCTTGGCGCCCGAGAAGCCTTGCGACTTCACACCCTTCTGGACCGCGGCCATGTTGGAGAAGTCCTGGGGCAGCACGGTGCGCCAGCCCGGGTCGTCCTCTGGGGTGAACTCCCACTCGGTCTCCGGCTCTTCACCTTCGGGGAACAATTCGAAGACGGCAGCCTCGAAGTAGCACTTGTCGGGATCGTCGCCGTACGGTCGGGCGCTGTAGCAGAGCATGTTGTTGAGCGCGTGGCCGATCTGGAAATTGGGGAAGATCTGCCAGGCCGTCCCGCTCTTGGAGACGGTTTCGTTGTCGACGGTCGGCCAGATCACGCCCCGTTCGGCGTCGTCGCGCCGTGCCGACGTCAGCCAATGCGCGAGCACTTCGTTGGCCGGTGTCCCTTCGGGGAGTTCATCGATCAGCCGTTGAGCCGCGTCCACCAGGGTGCGGGTGGTGTTGGTGTTTGCGTTCTCCCACGTGAAGTTCTGCAGATCGATGGTCGAGATCCGGGCGTCGGGCCCATCGGCGACGCGTAGCTTGGCCTGGTTGTCTTCCATGCCCTTCGGCGCGTCGTACCCGATGTTGCTGTGCTTGCCCTGCGCGCGGGACCAGCCGAGGAACGTGCCATAGGCGCGGAATTCGGGGTGCGTGTAGGGAACGTGGTAGGTCTCCATGAAGGCTTCGAGCGCGATCTTCCAGTTGCAGTCGAAGACCAGCCACTTGCGCCAGCGGTACCGCATGTTCTCGAGTTGGAAGGGATCGAGCAGACTCGCCGCGGGCTCCAGGTAATCGCGCAGCGGCTCGCAGTCCGGATCCATGTTGATCCAGATCCAGCCGCCCCAGGTGTCCACCTGCACGTTGCGCAGGCGGGTCTTCTCCTCGGTCAGACCCGTCGGCCAGTCCTCCCGTTCGGCCGCCCAGGTGTTGCGGCCTTCGAGGTCGTAGGTCCAGCCGTGGAATCCGCAGACAAACGTGCGGCACTTGCCCTTTGCCTCTCGTTTGCCCTCGGGGGTGTCCACCAGGCGGCGTCCACGGTGTGAGCAGACGTTGTGATACGCGCTGATCGTATCGGGGGAGGAGCGGGCGATGATGAACGAGTCCTCCATGATCTCGTAGGTGAGGAAGTCGCCAACCTTCGGGATCTCCTCGACCCGGCCGACCTGCTGCCAGACCTTGTTCCACAGCTTGTCCCGCTCTGCGCGGAGATAGTCTTTCGAGATGTAGGCCTCGACACCGATCTCCAGCGGGGTCGTCGGCGGCTCGCCGTTGGACTGTCGGGCCGCTTCCTGGATGTCGTCGATTGTGTCAGTCATGACGTTCTCCCGGTGAAAATTGTTGGTTCAGTGCGTGATTGCTTCGCGGAATGACTGATCCTTGAGGAACAGTGAGGTGTGATCGGCGCCCATGTGGGTCCATTTGAGATTCAGGCCGCCGTCCACGAGGAGGGTTTGCCCGGTGATGTAGCTGGAGAGGTCGGACAGGAGGAACAGGATGGCACCGGCCTGCTCCTCGGGGCGGCCGCGACGCCCCATGGCGATGGCGCGACGATCACGATCCGCGTCGTCGTCGACATACATCAGCGAGGCGGGGGTCGCGGTCACGCCGGGTGCGACGGCGTTGACCCGGATGTCGTCGATGGCCAATTCCACGGCCATGGTTCGCGTCGCCGCGACCAGGGCCGCCTTGGCGGTGCCGTAACCGATGTGGAACGGTGCCGTGTTCATACCGCTGATCGACGAGATCGAGACGATCGAGCCCGGCAGTCCCTGCGACTTGAGTTCGGCAGCAACGGCCTGACTCATGAAGAACATCGTCTCGAGGTTCTGGGTGAACAGGTCGCGCCAGTCCTCGCGGGTGACCCGGGTCGCGGGCATCCAGGTGGTCGGCGCCGCGCCTCCTGCGACATTGACCAGCCCGTACAGCGTGCCGTCGGTGATGCGCACCTGGTCCATCACCGCCGCGATGCCCTCGTCGGTGGAGGCGTCGGCACTCACCGGGATGATCGAGAGGCCCTCTGCGACAAGCGGTGTGATGTGCGTGTCCAGATTCTCCTTTGAGCGGCTCACCGCGATGACGGTTGCGCCTGCCTCGGCAACCATCTTGGTCACCGTGGTGCCGATGCCACCACCCGCTGCGCCGGAGACGATCACGATCCGGCCGGTCAGGCCGACGACGTTGTTCTCCATGCGGCGATCAGCGCTCCTTCCGAAGCGCGATGACGCTTCCGTCGGCATCGGCCGAGACGTACAGGGTTCCGTCGGGGCCGGCCGCTACACCCGCGAACGGTCCTTGCGGTCCGGAGAACGGGACCAATCCGCGCAGCGGCTTGGGTGTCACCCCGGGTGGTGCACCGACGGGTAGCCCCGTCGCCACGATCTGTCGGCTCTTGGTCTCCAGGTCGACGTTGACCAGCGATTTGCTCCCGGTGTCGACGATGTAGAGCTGCGACCCCACGACGGTGATCCCCTGCGGCGACTCGAGTCCGTCCACCAGGGTGTCGGTGCCCGAACTCGTCACGGCCGCAACCCGACCGGCACCCGACTCGGAGACGAGGCAGGTTCCGTCCGCGGTGAACGCCACGCCCATCGGGCGGTCGAGCCCGCTTGCCAGGACGTCGGTCCGACCGGACCCGACGGCATGCACCTGACCGGTTCCGAGGTCGGCGACCGCGATGGTCCCGTTCGCCGCGACGGCTACTCCGTAGAGCTGGTCGAGGCCTTCGACGAGTACTTCGCTCTCGGCGGCGGCCGGCCGGTAGCGCGATACCGTGCCGTTGCCGGCGACGACGAACTCGCCGTCGCCCGTGGCCGCCATCCCGCGGATGTAGCCGGGGTACCCCGGGCTGAAAAGCATTCCCAGCGTGCTGAGTTCGGCGCCCGGTCGATGTGCCAGCAAGAACGTGCCGTCGGCGATGTAGAGGGTGCCGTCGGGGCCAACGGTGAGGTCGAGCGGCCAGGTCAGTCCGTCGGCCAGGGCAGTTCGGGTGCCGCCGTCGCCGAGTATCTCGGTGATCTGTCCGGTGAAGCTCGACACGAACAGTCGGTCACCGGCAAATGTCAGGTTGTCCAGACCCGGTGAGAGCTGGGCCAGTAGAGTCTGCGTGCCGCTGCGGGGATCGATCCGCAGGACCTGCCCGGAGGCGACCTGGGTGGACACGATGTTGCCGTCGGAATCGAACTTCACCGAGTCGGGTCCGCCGAGATCGGTTGCGACCCTTTCGGGTTCGCCTCCGTCGAGGTCGATGCGCCAGATCTCGTTTGCGCCGAGCAGCGGATAATAGAGCTTGCCGTCGGGGCCGACCTCCATGCCGTTCGGCATGGGCAGATCCTCCAGGAGGACCGTGGGGGCGCCACCGGCGGGATCCAATTCCATCAGGCGACCACCGGGTCGGCATTCGTTCACGAAGAGCCTGCCCTGATGGATTGTGATGCCGTTGGCCCCGGGCAGATCGTCGCGCAGCAACCGGGTGGCGCCGCCTGCCTCGCGCACGCTGACCCGTCCGTCGTAGTACTCGGTCACGTACATGTCCCCGCGCGCGTCGAACGCCACGTCGTCGGGCGCGATGATGTCGCTGCCCTTGGCGCTGACGGTCTCCAGCGCACCGGATTCGAGGTCAAGGGCGCTGATCTGGCTCCCGGCGACCTGCGCGATGTAGATCCGGCCGTCCGGGCCCGTCCGGATGCCGTTCGCCCCGAACAGCCGGCTCGGTTCGGTCACCCGCTCAAGGCGCCAGCCGTCGGCGAGCTCGTGGGACGAAGTGCTGGTGTAGCGGGCCGCCTGCGTCAAGGTGGGCCTCCTGTCCTGAGGAGAGATCAGTGATGGCGACGTGTCCTGACGGCCGGTGCGTGAAGGCCGGACGGGCGTGATGCAGGCCACAATTTCGCTCGCGTCGGAGTCTAATCCGGGAACCGCAAGATTTACAAGTATTACTATCCTTGACAGGATAGGAACCACGTTCTCGACTAGGTGCAGTCAGATTATCGAGGGGTGGACGCGGTGACGGGACCATTGCGCCGATGTTCGATGACCGTTGCGCAGCATCTGCGCAACGGTCATCGTCGGTACGTCACGGCGTCAGGTGAGTGGCTTCCGATGGACGGCCCACAACGCACGAGAGCGGACCGCCGCGACGATGATCGTCGCGAAGGTCCGCTCTCGTGGGATCGGTGTGCCGGGCGTCTACGCGCTGCCGTCGAACAGGCTCGTGACCGAGCCGTTCTCGAAGACCTCGCGGATGGTCTGGGCGAGCAGCGGGGCGATCGACAACACCGTCAGGTTCTCGAACCGCTTCTCCTCCGGGATCGGCAGGGTGTCGGTCGCGATGACCTCACGGGCGCCGCAGTTCGCGAGCCGCTCCGCGGCCGGATCGGAGAAGACGCCGTGGGTGGTCGCGATGACGACCTCGCCGGCACCGGCATCCTTGAGCACTTTCACCGCACCGGCGATCGTGCCGCCGGTGTCGATCATGTCGTCGATAAGCACGCAGGTGCGGCCGTCGACATCGCCGACGACACGATTGGACTTGACCTGGTTGGGCACCAGGGGATCGCGCGTCTTGTGGATGAACGCCAGCGGTGCGCCGTTGAGCGCATCGGCCCACTTCTCGGCGACACGCACGCGACCGGAGTCCGGCGACACCACGGTGACGTTGTCGGTGCCGTAGTTCTCCCGGACATAGTCGGCGAGCTGCCCCTGGGCATGCATGTGGTCGACCGGGCCGTCGAAGAAGCCCTGGATCTGGTCGGTGTGCAGGTCGACGGTGATGATCCGGTCCGCGCCTGCGGCCTTCAACAGGTCGGCCATCAACCGGGCGGAGATCGGTTCGCGACCGCGATGCTTCTTGTCCTGGCGTGCGTACGGGTAGAACGGCAGGATCACGCTGATGCGTTTTGCCGATCCGCGCTTGAGGGCGTCGATCATGATGAGCGACTCCATGACCCACTGGTTCATCGGGTATGGGCAGCTCTGCAGGACGAATGCGTCGGAGCCGCGCACCGACTCCTCGAAGCGTACGAAGATCTCGCCGTTGGCGAAGTCCCGCGCCGTCTGCGGCGTCACCTTGATGCCGAGCTCGTCGGCGACGGACTGAGCGAGGTCGGGATGGGCGCGACCAGAGAACAGCATCAGGTTCTTCTGGTTGTCCGTGGTCCAGGTCATGAAAACTCTTCTGTTGGAGATGTAGCGGTCAGGCGCCCGGCTGGTCGTCTGCCGGGCTGTCGGTCTGTTGGGCCTCGAGCGCGGCACGGGCCGACTCGCTGTCCGGGCGCTTGCGCACCACCCAGTTCTCGATATTGCGTTGTTGTCCCGCCGACACCGCAAGGGCACCGGGTGGGACATCGTCCCGCAAGACCGTACCCGCTCCGGTGTATGCGCCATCGCCGACCTGCACTGGTGCGACAAACATGTTGTCAGAACCGGTGCGGCAGTGGGACCCGATCACAGTACGGTGTTTCGCCACGCCGTCGTAATTGACGAACACGCTCGAGGCTCCGATGTTGGAGTACTCGCCGATCGTCGCGTCTCCGACGTAGGTCAGGTGCGGGACTTTGGTGCCGGCGCCGATGTCGGCCTTCTTTGTCTCGACAAAGGTGCCGATCTTGCCGCCGACGCCGAGCCGGGTGCCCGGACGTAGGTAGGCAAACGGTCCGACCGACGCATTCGCACCGATCTCCGACTCGCTGCCGTGGGTACGGATCACCGCAGCGCCTGCTCCGATCGACACGTCGCGCAGGGTGGAATCCGGGCCGATGACCGCGTCGTCGGAAACGGTGGTGGTGCCCAGCAGTTGCGTGCCGGGTTCGATGCGCACGTCCTCGCCGATGGTGACGTCGACGTCGATCCAGGTGCTGGCGGGATCGACGACGGTCACCCCGGCCAGCTGATGGCGCCGCACGATCCGACGGTTCAGCTCGGCGCCGAGTTCCGCGAGTTGGACGCGGTCGTTGCACCCGGCCACCAGATGCGGATCGTCGACGGTGTGCGCGTGCACCGTTTGGCCGGCGTTGCGGGCGATCTCGACCACGTCGGTGAGATAGTGCTCACCCTGCTTGTTGTCCGTGGTGAGTTGGGTGAGTGCGTCGCGGAGCACCGCCGCGTCGAATGCGTAGACCCCGGCGTTCACCTCGGTGACGGCCCGTTCCTGCTCAGTGGCGTCCCGGTCCTCGACGATCGCGCGGACGTCCGTGCCGTCGTCGGTGCGCAGGATCCGGCCATAGCCGGCCGGGTTCTCGGCGATGAAGGTGGTCACCGTGACCGCGGCGCCGGCTCCTGCCTGGTGGGTGGCGATGATGGCCTCGAGGGTGTCGCCATCCAGCAGGGGTACATCGCCGGGGGTGACCAGGACCGTTCCGCTGAAATCGGCGGGCAGTGCGGACAGGCCGACCTGCGCGGCGTCGCCGGTGCCGCGCGGCTTCTCCTGTTCTGCGGTCGAGATCGTCCGCCCGATGTTGTGGGCGATGGCCTCGATCGCGGCACTGATGCGTTCCCGCTCGTGGCCCACGACGGCGATCACATGATCGGGATCGACGGCCGCGGCCCCGCGCAGTGCGTGACAGAGCATCGAGTGACCGCCCAGCTCGTGCAGGATCTTCGGGGTCTTGGACCTCATACGGGTGCCCGCGCCTGCCGCGAGCACGATCACGGCGGTTGTCGGTGAAGACGGCATGTCAACCTCCGCTGTCGGGATTCGGGTTCGTCGGCCAGGGCTTCTCGGCGTCAGGCGGCGACGCGCCCGATGTTACGCATCGGTAGTCCACGAGAGCGCGCTCACCCGCCGAAATGCAGGCCTGATAGAAAACAGGGAGGTGACCAGACCTGGCACGGACAAACGGAGGTACATCAGATGAGCACTCAGAAAGTCGCGATCGTCACCGGCGCCGCGCGTGGTATCGGCGCGGGTGTCGCCAAGCGATTGGCCGCCGACGGCCTCGCCGTCGCCGTCCTCGACCTCGATGCGGGCGCATGTGCGGACACTGTGTCGGCCATCACCGGCGACGGTGGAAAGGCGATCGCGGTCGGTGCCGACGTCTCGAAGGAGGAGTCGGTCAAGGCGGCCGTGGAGAAGGTCGTCGAGGAACTGGGTCCGCCCACGGTCCTGGTCAACAATGCCGGCATCTTGCGCGACAACCTCTTGTTCAAGATGTCGGTCGATGACTGGGACGCCGTTCTGGGCGTGCACCTGCGGGGCGCGTTCAACATGAGCAAGGCATGCCAGAAGCACATGGTCGACGCCGGCTGGGGACGGATCGTCAACCTGTCGAGCACGTCGGCGCTCGGCAACCGCGGACAGGCGAACTACTCGGCCGCCAAGGCGGGCATGCAGGGGTTCACCAAGACCCTCGCCATCGAGCTCGGCCAGTTCGGTGTCACCGCCAACGCGATCGCACCCGGATTCATCGCAACCGAGATGACCGCCGCCACCGCCGAGCGCGTCGGCGTGCCGTTCGAGGACTTCAAGAAGGCCGCGGCCGCGGAGATCCCCGTGCAGCGCACCGGCCTTCCGGAGGACATCGCCCACACCGCGTCGTTCTTCGCCAGTGAGGGCGCAGGCTTCGTCTCGGGTCAGGTCATCTACGTCGCCGGCGGTCCGAAGGACTGATCAGGTTTTCTCGCGCCCTCGACTCGTTCCCGCGTATCCGATCGGACAAGCGGGAACGAAACGGGGGCGCGGGAACTGCGTCGAACTGTCGCCACGACGCTGTGGCACAATCGTCTGCGCAGTATTCCCCCATGGTGTAATCGGCAACACTTCTGATTTTGGTTCAGGCATTCCAGGTTCGAGTCCTGGTGGGGGAGCAGATCACCTCGGTTCACAATCGCCCCGGATACGGCTGTGGCCCGTTGCTCCGCGAGGAACAACGGGCCACAGCCGTGTTTCGGGTCAGGTCGCGATCGATGCGATCACGGCCACCCGGTCACGGCACCGCGGGATTCTTGCCCGAGGCCAATCCGATGTCGGCGGTGTTGTGTTGGCCGGCAACGACTTCGACCTGGATCGCGGCCGGTTCGTACAGGTTGGCCACAACGGTGAACTGGCCGTCGGTCAGTCCGTCGATGCGGTATCGACCGTCGGCGTCGGTGGTGGCCGACGCGACGATGGTCTGGTCGGGACCGATCGCAGACACCGTCGCACCCTGCAGCGGGGTGCCGCTGTGTGCGGCGCGCACCGCACCCTCGATACCGCTGGTGGGGGCCAGCAGGATCTCGATGGGCTCGACACGTCGGCCGGCCGCTGCGTCGATGGTCGCCAGTTGGCTGGCCGGCTGGTAGCCGGGCGCGGATGCGGTCACCGCGACGGTGTCGCCCGCCGACAGACCTGGGATCGCGAAGTGCCCGTCGGCATCGGCATGCGCCCGGGTCACCACCGCGCCGGATTGATCGGTGACGATCAGGTCGGCACCCAGGGCGCGATGGCCGTCGCGGACGCGCCCTCGGAGCACGGCGCCGCCGGCGAGGGTGAAGTCGCGGTGGGACACCGCGTCACCGACGACGGAGACGGTCATGGCCTTGGGGGCGTGGCCGGGTGCGGTGGCGATGACGGTATAGGTGCCGTCGGCGATGTCGTGCACGGTGTAGAAACCGTCGCCGTGGACCGCTGTCGTGCCGACCTGTCGGCCGTGGATGTCGGTGACGGTGATCGCGGCGGTGTCCAGAGCTGTGCCGTCGCCGGTGATGATGCTCCCGGCGATGCGTGGACGGGCGGCCGGTGCATCGGCGTCACCGACGATGGCCGGGCGCGCTTCCGATGATCGGTTGACGTCAACGGCGTCGACGTCAACGGCATCGGCGGCATCGGCTGCGGACGACGGCAGCTTGCCGCTCCGGACGAGCAGCCCTGCGATCAGTCCGCCGACCACGAATACGCCTGCGGCCACCGCGAATGCGGTCGTGTAGGAGTCCACCGCGGCCAACTGCGACAGTTCGTTCTGGTTCGAGACGGTGGCCGCGTGGTCGGTGATGTACGAGGCCGCCGCACTCGACGCGATGGTGCTGAGCAGCGCCGTGCCCACCGATCCGCCGACCTGCTGCATGGTGTTGACCGTTGCCGAGGCGACGCCTGCGTCCTCGGGCGAGACGCCCGAGATGGCGCCCTGCATCGCCGGGGCCATCGAGGCGCCGATGCCGACTCCGAGGATCAGCAGCGCGGGCAGGACATGCGTTGCGTACGAACTGTTCACGGTGATCTGCGTGAGCAGCACCATGCCGCCGGCGGCGATCAGCATGCCGCAGGTCATCAGCCAACGCGGACCGAAGCGGGGAAGGATCACCGCGGTCGACGTGGTCGCCGTGATCACCAGCATGCCGATCATCGGGAGGAAGCCGAGTCCGGTCCGGATCGGGCTGAACCCGAGGTTCTGCTGCAGGTAGTACGTGAGGAACAGGAAGATGCCGAACATGCCGATGCCGGCGATGAACACCACCAGGTAGGACCCGCCACGGGTGCGGTCCTTGATCACGCGCAGCGGCAACAAGGCGTGCTTGCTGCGTGACTGCCACCAGATGAAGCCGGCCACGAGCACCACACCGGCGATCAGCCAGGTGATGGTCGCCCAGTCGGCCCAGCCGTTGGTCTCGGCATTCGAGAAGCCGTAGACGATCGAGAACAGTCCGGCCGACGCGGCGACCACGCCGGGCAGGTCCAGTTTCGGATGGTGCTCGGACTTGTGCGCGCCGAGGAACAGAACGGCACCCACGAGTGCGATCGCGGCGATCACGAGATTGACGTACAGGCACCAGCGCCAGTCGGCCCACTCGGTGAGCATCCCGCCGAGCAGCAGTCCCAGCGCGCCGCCGCCACCGGCGATTGCGCCGAAGATGCCGAAGGCCTTACCGCGCTCGGCTGGGTCGGTGAACGTGGTGGTCAGCAACGACAGGGCGGCCGGAGCGAGCAACGCGCCGAAGATGCCCTGGCCCGCACGTGCGGCGACCAGCATCTCGAAGTTCACCGCCGCGCCGCCGACAGCCGACATCCCGGCGAATCCGATGAGCCCGATGATGAAGGTGGTCTTGCGGCCCCACAGATCCGACAGGCGGCCACCGAGTAGGAGCAGGCTGCCGAACGACAGGGCGTACGCGGTGATGATCCACTGCCGATCCGCGTCGCCGAAGCCCAACGATTCCTGGGCGTGGGGGAGTGCGATGTTCACGATGGTCGCGTCGAGCACGACCATGAGTTGGGCAAGGGCGAGGACGCCCAAGACGATCCAGCGCAGCCGATGATGGCGCGCCTGCTCCGATTCCTTCTCGACGGGTGCGGCGTCGAGGTCCTCGTAGACAGTGCTCATCCGAGCCTCCGTTCTAGGCGGAGGTATCTCCTCCGGTTGCTGGCACCAACGTACGCCAACCGGAGGCTATTCCTCCACTTGCTATGATGTGAGCATGAACACCCAAGCCGCCGATGCGGTCGGCTCCCGCAAGCTGCGTGCCGACGCCGAACGCAACCGGCTGCGCATCATCGACGCGGCCCGTGAGTTGTTCGCCGAACGCGGGCTGGAGGTGTCCCTCGACGACGTGGCCGAGCGCGCCGGGGTGGGGGTGGGCACCGTCTATCGGCGGTTCACCAATCGCGACGAACTCATCGTCGGTGTCCTCGCCGAACACCTCACCCAGGTGGCCGAGCGGGCACGCCTCGCAATACAGGACCCCGACGCCTGGCAGGCCGTGGTGGATGTCTTGACGCTCGTGGGCACGTCGATGGCCACCGATCGGGGGCTGGCGGCACTCATCATGCGCATCGACCACGAGCATCCCGACATCAAATCGGCGAAGTCGATCCTCACCGGACAGCTGACAAAACTCTATGAGCGGGCCATGGACGCCGGGGTGTTGCGTCCCGATCTGGCGCCGAGCGACTTCTTCGGGATCTTCACGATGCTCGCGGCCCTCGCCGACGTCACCCAGCCGACTGTGCCGGATGCGTGGCGACGCTTCCTGGAGTTGATCCTCGACGGCGTGCGCGCGACCGGTCGCACGACGTTGTCGGTACCGGCGCTCACTGACGAGCAGATCCTGGAGATCCAGTGCGCGCGGCGAGACGCCCAGCGGTAGCCGCGACCAAACCGGTTACGTGATCAGCCCCTCGCTCTTCAGCCAGTCGTAGGCGACGTCGGAGGGGTCCTCGCCGTCGATGTCCACCCGACCGTTGAGATCCTGCATCACGTCGTCGGTGAGACGTTCGGACACCGTGTCCATCAGTGGGGCGATGTCCGGGTACGCGTCGAGTGTCTCCTTGCGGACCACCACCGTGCCGCTGTACGGCAGAAAGTACTTCTTGTCGTCCTCGAGGGTGACGAGTTGCAGGTTCTTGATCCGGCCGTCGGTGGTGTACACCATGCCGAAGTTGCACGGCTGGCTCTTCGCCGTCGAGGTGTAGACGACCCCGGAGTCCATCTGCGTCACATTTCCCGCGGGCACCCCGTTCGGTGTGTTGTACGGCATCCCGTAGGTCTCGAGCATCGGCAGGAAACCGTCTGGCCTGCTGAAGAACTCGTCGTTGATGCAGAAGGTCCGATCCTTGACCGGGAGCTTGGCGATGTCGGACATGGTCTTGACGTTCAGTCGTTTGGCCGTCGGCCCGGACACGGCAAAGGCATAGGTGTCGTTGAAATTCGCGGGCGGCAGCCAGACGAGGTTGTTCTCACTGAGCTCGATGTCGTGGACGCGGGTCCACAGCTCCTTCGGGTCCGGGATCGTCTCCGTCTCATGGTGATAGGTCACCCACGCGGTTCCGGTGTACTCCCACAGCAGGTCGGCGTCGCCGTTGAGCTGAGCCTGCCGCGACGACGCGGACCCGGGCGCGTTGGTGAGATCGGTGACGTCGGCGCCCGCGGCCGCGAGGTAGGTGGCCGCGATCTTGCCGAGCAGGACGCTCTCGGTGAAGTTCTTCGACGTCACGGTGATCTGGGCGCCGGCCAAAGGTGTCTTGCCGTCGGGCAGCGACGACTTCTGGAAGGTGCCGGACGAACTGACGAGGCCGCAGCCGGCAACCGCGAAGAGGGCGACCAACGTCACCCCGACGGTCTGCGTCAACGACTTTCGTGGGCGCGGCCACCTCATGAGATCCCCCTGGGGGTCGCGAAGAGCTCGACGAGCCGACCGATCCAGTCGATGATCAACGCCAGCAGGCCCACCAGGATGGCGCCCGAGACCAGGAGTTTCGGCAGGAACAGTGTGACACCGGTGGTGATCAGTGTGCCCAGGCTCGTGGCGCCGATGAAGGTACTCAACGTTGCGGTGCCGACCAGGATCACGAGCGCGGTGCGGACGCCGTTGAGGATCACCGGGACCGCGAGCGGCAACTCCACCTGGACGAGGGTTCGGCCGGCCGAATAGCCGATGCCTCGTGAGGCCTCGATGGTTCGCTGATCCACCTGGCGCAGCCCCACGATGGTGTTCTGCAGGATCGGGAGGATGGCATAGACGACGAGACCGATGACGGCGGTACGGAACCCGGTGCCCAGCCAGAAGGTGAACAGGACGAGCAGACCGACCGCGGGTGCGGCCTGACCGACATTGGCGATGTTGATGGCGATGGGGTTGAGCCATCGCATCGAGGGCCGGGTGAGCAGGATGCCCAACGGGATCGCGATCACCACGACGATGACGGTGGCCACCAGGGTGAGCTTGATGTGTTCGAGGATGGTGGTCCGGAGGTTGTCCCAACCGAGTGCTGCCTGTTCGGTCTCGGTGAATGTGGTTGCCTGGTACCAGATCACATACCCGACCGTGAGCACGACGATGAGCAATGGCTCGAACCACACGTCCATCGGCAAGCGGCGTAGTCGTCTCATGGGTGCTCGCCGGCTCCCGATTCGCCTGCCGGCTTTTGGTCGTCCACTGGCGTCTCGGTCCCCGGCTCGTCGTCGGCGGCGACGATCACCGGCATCTCGTCGGTGGACGAACCCTCGGGATGATCGACATAGGAGGGGGTTTCGGGGTCGTCGCGGACCTCGGCGAGCTGGCCGCGGATCACATCCATCACCAGTCCGATGGTCAACGACCCGACGACGGCCCCGCGCCCGTCGGTCACCAGGACGCCCCCCTGGCTGGCCGCGAGCATGGAGTCGAGAGCGTCGTTGAGCGTCGACGACCGTGCGACGACGGGTAGTCGCCGGTCGATGTAGTCGGACACCTGAGGCTTCGCCCGTAGCTCATCCAGCGATGGCCACGCGCGCGGATGGCCGTAATTGTCGACGACGACCACCCAGTTGTGCCCCGCGGAGCGTGCTCGCGCGATGACCGCGTCCGCCGACTCGCCGACGCGGGCGGTGGTGACGGGTTCGTGCTGCACGTCGCGTACCCGCGACAGTGTCAGATGGGCAAGCGTCGCACCCGATCCGACGAACTGCTCGACGAATTCGCTGGCCGGGTTGGCCAGGATCTCCTCGGGTGTCGCGTATTGCTCGATGTGGCCGCCCTCGGACAGGACCAGGACCTTGTCGCCCAGCTTCGTGGCCTCTTCGAAATCGTGGGTCACCACGACGATCGTCTTCCCGAGTTCGTGCTGGATGGCGATGAGACTGTCCTGCAGGCGAACCCGTGTGATCGGGTCGACCGCGCCGAACGGTTCGTCCATCAGCAATACCGGGGGATCGGCCGCGAGGGCTCGTGCCACGCCGACACGTTGCTGCTGTCCACCGGACATGTCCTTCGGCAGTCTGTCGGCGAAGGTGTCGGCATCGAGCCCGACGAGATCGAGCAGATAGGCGGTACGCTCGGCGATCCTCTTCTTGTCCCAGCCGAGCACGCGGGGGATCGCGCCGATGTTCTTCGACACCGACCAGTGTGGGAAGAGGCCACCGGACTGGATCACGTAGCCGATGGATTGCCGCAGTTTGTCGGGATTCTCGTTCGTGACGTCGCGATCGCCGATGAAGATGTGCCCCTCGGTGGGCTCGATGAGCCGGTTGATCATCTTCAGCATCGTGGTCTTCCCGCATCCGGACGGACCGACGAAGGCGACGATGTGGCCAGCGTCGATCTCCAGATCCAGGCTCTCGACAGCTGGTTTGTGTTGTCCTCGATAGCGCTTCATCACGCCCTCGAGTCGGATCGAGGCTCCGGTGACGGTGCGATCCGGGGAGGCCGAGTCGATTGCCGGTTCGGTCATGACAGTCCTTTGGAGATCGTGAGGCGGCCGAGCAGGACGAGGAGGCCGTCAAACACCAACGCGATGATGACGATGAGAACGGTTCCGGTCAGGGCCATCTCGAGGGCGTTGGCACCCCCGAGCCGAGACAGCCCGCTGAAGATCAGCGACCCGAGCCCGGGGCCGAGTACGTAGGCGACGATCGCGGCGACGCCGATGATCATCTGGGTGGAGACGCGAATCCCGGTGAGGATCACCGGCCAGGCGATGGGTAACTCGACGGAGAGCAGAATTCGCCAGCGCGACAGGCCGATGCCCTGAGCCGACTCGATCACCGACGGTGGAACCGACCGCAACCCGACGATGGCGTTGCCGATCACGGGCATCGCGGCGAAGAACGCCAGCATGATGAAGCTCGGGGTCACCCCCAGTCCGAACGGCACGATCAGCAGGGCGAGAAGAGCCAGCGACGGGATGGTCAGCGCGACTCGGCTGGTGGTGAGGGTGAACGCCGAGAAGAACGGCAGCCGGTAGACCGCGACGGCGATGAGCACCGCGACCACTGCGCCGACCAACACCGTCTGAAATGCCAGCGAGGCGTGTTGATACGTGAGAAAGGTCAGCGTGGCCGCATGCCCCTGGATGTAATCCCACAATTGCACGGGAATCCCCTCGTCGTCTGCCCGTCGGCATCAGAACCCGAACTGACGGACACAATCTGAGGTCTGAGCCGGATCTCACAGTAATGCGCCGACATACGTTCAGGCAGGGTTTTGTTCGATGCGGCCGCACTCTTGACTTCCGAAAGGCTGCCGACACATGCCGTCTGACCTGCCCTCATGTCGAATAGGTAACGATTGGTGGCCGATCGGTGTCGCGTTGGCCGATCGGTGCCGGTCAGAGCTGTTTGTCGAAGCACTTCTCGAGTGTTCGGGTCCGGATCCGCCAACCGTCGTCGGTCAGCAGCCAGGTGTCGGCGTACCAGAGGCCGATGAGAAACGTCGACGTGTCCGGCGTCTGCATCGGGTTCAGGCACAGGGTGCGGGTGGTCGCGGTGGCGCCGTCGACCCGGATGTCATGGTTGCCCAGCAGGTGGCAGTAGGCCGAGAAGCTCGGAAGAACTTCGGCGAGCCACGCTTTGACCTCGACGGGCCCGCCGACGATGCCGCCCATGACGCTGTAATCGACGACGGCGTCGGTGGTGAAGACGGCGTCGAGGTCGTCGAACCGTGCGGAGTCCACCGCCGTGGAGTAGTCGGTCAGGACCTGCTGGATCTCGAGGCGTGCGGAGATCTCTTCGATGCTCAACATGCCCAACAATTACCAGTGTCGGGCACGCGTCGTTAGTGTTGTCGTCATGGCAGTGAGCCGCCCGACCGACAAATCCGACGAGGTGCAGCGCGCGCCCCGCGCGCGGATGACCGGTCCCCAGCGTCGGATGCAACTGATCGAGGTGGCCAGAGGTCTGTTCGCCGAGCGCGGGTTCGAGGGGACCTCGATCGAAGAAGTCGCCCAGCGCGCCGGCGTGTCGAAGCCGATCGTGTACGAACACTTCGGCGGCAAGGAAGGTCTCTACGCGGTTGTGGTCGACCGCGAGATGGAGACGCTGTTGGAGATGGTCACCTCGTCGCTGACCAAGAACCGTTCCCTGTACCGAGTCCAGCAGGTGGCCTTGGCGTTGCTCACCTACATGGAGGAACGGACCGACGGTTTCCGCATCCTCGTTCGCGGCGATCGAACGGGCACTGACGAAACCACCACGTATTCAAGCCTTCTCAACGATGCGATCAGTCAGGTGGAGCACATCCTCGCCAGTGATTTCGAGCGTCGCGGCTTCGACCCCACATTGGCGCCGCTCTACGCGCAGGCCCTGGTCGGCATGGTCTCGGTGACCGCGCAGTGGTGGTTGGACGTCCGTGAGCCCCCGAAAGAAGTCGTGGCGGCCCACCTGGTGAATCTGTGCTGGAACGGACTCACCAGGCTCGATCCCGATCCGAAGCTCGTCGGGCCCGGTTACGTCGAGAATCGCGACCGGACGACCGCCGAGGACTGAGGATCCCACTCCGACATCGCCAGGGCCATCAGGGCATCGGCGGTCTGCGTACAGAAGGATTCGCTGTCGTGCAGGCCGAACGTCAGCGCGCGGACCAGTGTTGCGCCGACCAGCAGATCGAAGAGTGCGTCGGTGCGTGCGGCGCGCAACGTCGCCGATCCGGGCGGGATGACCGCTGTCACGGCGTCGGCCACATGCGACCGCACGCTCCGTTCGACCCGCGTCAACAGGGTGCCGTACAGGTCCTCGTCCTGCTGATACGCGACGAGTAGTCCGGGGATCGCAGCGCGTGTCGCGGGGTCGGCGAGGTGGGCGAGGAACAACCGGACCCACGCGCGCAGGTCTGCATGGAGATCGTCGGTGGGGGTCGGCAAGGAGATGTCGCGCGCACCGAAGACCGCGTCCTCGATCAGTGTCTCCCGTCGCGCCCAACGTCGGTAGACAGTCGGTGTGCCGACGCCCGCGCGGCGGGCGATCGCGGCGATGTTGGCCGCCTGATAGCCGCCCTCCCGCAGCAGTGCGCGTGCCGCATCCAGTACGGCGACGTCCTTCTCGGGGTCGCGAGGGCGGCCGGCGACAGTTCGCTGTTCGGCGGTCACGGACCGACTCTAGCGAATCTGCGACGTAATTTCGTTATGGCCCGTAACGTAATGCCGTGCCGCGACCCGTGCGGATCTTCCGAGGAGGGACACCATGCTGACTGCGCACGACGAGTTGCTCTGTCATCAGCTGCCGACCACATTCGATCACCCCGAACAGAGTGATCTGCGCTGGGTCGAGCGCGTCGTGATGTACGGTTTCGACACGTCCGGCGACGTGACGGTGATGACCGGGATGGCGCGCTACCCCAATCGCAACGTGACCGACGCCTACGCGATGGTCTCCCGCCGCGGCGAGGAGACCCGTGTGGTCCGTGTGTCCAGTCAGATCGACGCAGCACCCGCCGGTCTCGGCGAATACTCGATCGGGCCCTACACCTACTCGATCGAAGAGCCGCTGCGCCGCACTCGGGCGACCCTGCGGGGCAACGAGCACGGGCTGGAACTCGATCTGGTCCTGACCGCCGAATTCCCGGCCTACGAACAGACGCCGGCGTTTCACCGGACGAGGGGACGGGTCCAGGAGAACGCTCGGCGCTTCTATCAGAACGGGAACCTGTCCGGGCACATCGTGATCGACGGCGACCGCATCGACATAGACCCGCACCGTTGGTGGTTCGGACGTGATCATTCATGGGGCGTACGCAACGGACCCGGGGGCGGCAGCCTGCCGGACGGTACCGAGATGCAGCCGGGTGAGATTCCCGATGGTGTGCTGTATTACATGGGGATCTTCGAGTTCGACGACGAACTGGTGCATTTCGCGCAGCGTGAGGATTCCGAGGGGCGTCGAACGCAGTTCGAGGGCGAGATCTTGCATCGCCTGGCCGATGGTGGCTCGTCGTCGCCGATCATCGACGTCGACCACGATCTCAAGTTCCGCGACGACCTGCGCGTGATCAGTGGTGGAACCTTCGACGTCCACCGTGACGACCGGACCACCAGCTCGATCGATGTGACGCCGATCTGTGATTTCTGGCCAGGTCTGGCCGGCTATCAGGAGTTCCGTGGCTACGCGTCAGGGTATTGGCGTGGAACGGATTTCATCGATGGATTCACCATCGACGCGACCGATGTGGAAGCAATCCGTCCGGTCAGTTTCGTCAGTGAGACGCTCTGCGAGGTGCAGATGGACGGCAAGGTGGGACACGGGCTCGTCGAGATGGTGTTCGTCGGTGCCTATCCGCGCTACGGTTACACGGGCTGGTGATGGCGTGACGGTTTCGCCGACCTCGCGCATCGCGGCCGATCTCCTCCCGGAGGCGCTCGAACCGATTGTTCGCCAACGTGTTCGGGGAGCTGGGCAGGCGGAGATCGAGAACTGGCGACCGGCGGCACAAGGGTTTTCCACGGAGACCTATCTCTTCGACCTCGTCGGAGTCGACGATGGCGACGACGATTCGGTCGGGCTGGTCTTTCGCAGGCCTCCCGAACGTCCGGTCCTGCCGGATTTCGACTTGCGGCGGCAGTATCTGACGATGGACCGTCTCCGCACCTCCGACGTTCCCGTCCCCACGATGCGGTGGATCGATGCGCACGGAACCGACCTGGGGACACCGTACTTCGTGATGGACCGCATCGACGACACCGTGACGGTGAGCGATATGCCGCCATACCACCAGGCAGGGATCTTCGCCGACGCGGACGCGGCGGGCCGTGCCGAATTGTGGAACGGGTGCGTCGATGTGATCGCGTCGCTGCGCGCGGTGGATCCGGTCGCTCGGCGCCTGGGCTTCTTGGACCTTCGTGTATTCGGATCGTCGGCGCCACAACGGCTGGCCGGGTTCCTTCGTCATGCCGTGGGGTGGGCGAGTGGGTCGACGGCGCCGCGCCAGGAGTTCATCGACGCTCTCGACTGGCTGGACGGACATCTGTACGAGCCGGAGTACGTCGGGCTGTGCTGGGGCGACAGCAGGATGTCGAATGTGCTCTACAGCAAGGAGTTCGACGTGGTCGCGGCGCTGGACTGGGAGATCGCGTACCTCGGCGACCCGGCCGGTGATCTCGCGTGGATGCTGACCACCGACTGGATCAGCAGCCCGTTTCCCGACCACGCCCGGGCCCCGGGCACGCCGTCGACCGAAGAGACCCTTGACCGCTATCGGCGGCGTACGGGGCTGCGCCTGGACCACATGAGGTTCGCCCATGTCACCGCCGCGCTGTTGCTGGCCGTTCCTCTCCTGCGCCTCAACGAGATCCTGGACCTCGGGGACGTCGACCTCGCGGAGATCTGCATCGAGCGACTCGATCACGTCTTCGGTGACGGGCTCGTCTGATCAGGACAGGACCAGACTCCGCTTGGCCAATCCCATCCAGAATCCGTCGATCACCTGATCGGGCTTCTGCTCGACGTCGCTGCTCGCACCGAGTGCGACGAAGAGTGGGGAGAAGTGCTCGATGGTGGGGTGCGCATAGGGCATGCCGGGGGCGCGATTGCGGAAGTCGATGAGCGACTCGACATCTCCCGCTGCGAAGCGCTCCTGGGCCCATGCGTCGAATTCCGCCGACCACCCCGGTGGGGTGGCTTCGGGCGTCGGATCGGTCAGGTAGGGGAGGCCGTGGGTGGTGAAGCCCGAACCGATGATCAACACACCCTCCTCCCGCAGCGGTGCCAGACGACGACCGAGATCGAGCAATCGTTCCGGGTCGAGCGTCGGCAGGGAGACCTGCAGAACCGGGATGTCGGCGTCTGGGTACATCACCGTCAGCGGGACGTACGCGCCGTGGTCGAGGCGGCGGGCGCGGTCGTGGGCGATGGGCTCGCCGTCGGGCATCATCGCGGCGACCCGGTTGGCGAGACCATCGGCGCCCGGGGACCAGTAGGTGGTCCGGTAGAAGCGATCGGGGAAGCCCCAGAAGTCGTAGGTCAGCGCGGTGGTGGGGTCGGTCGAGCCGATCGTCAGCGGCGCCGCCTCCCAATGCGCCGAGACCACGAGAATCGCCGACGGCCGGTCGAGGCGTCCCGCGAGTGCCGTCAACTGACCCACCCAGCGTTCACTGTCGACCAATGGCGGTGCGCCGTGGCTCAGGAAGAGCGCTGGTTGAGGTGTTGTCGCGTCTGACATGGTCATATCGTAGTCAACTGGACCGCGGTCCGTTTGATTCCGCGGGCGTCACTCGCTCGCGAGCCGCACCGGCGATCCGGCATCATCGACCGCATGGTCTCCATCCGTCCCGCCGTGTCGGCCGACTGTGTCGCGGTCTCCGACATCTACCGGCACTACGTCGAGAACACGTTCGCCACCTTCGACTACGACGCGCCGAGCCGGGACGCCTGGGAGATCAAGCTCGGCGCGATCGTCGCGGCCGGGCGCCCGTTCCTGGTGGCCGAGGACGAGGGGGCGGTTCTGGGGTTCGCCTACCTCGGCTCCTTTCGCGACAAGCGCGCATATGCCTGGACGGCGGAGGACACGATCTACCTGAACCCCGACGCCGGCGGTCGGGGCATCGGGTCGGCGTTGCTGGGCGCCCTCCTCGAGGCGGCCGATCCGGACAACGTGCGGCAGGTCATCGCGGTGATCGCGGCCACCGGTGGCGAGGCGTCGATCGCCCTGCACATCAAACACGGCTTCACCGAGGTCGGCCGGACACCCTCCGTGGGGTACAAGTTCGACCAGTGGATCGACTGCGTTTATCTGCAGCGCCCGCTGGGCTGATCCGTCGTCGCACCCACAAACTAGAATCGTTGGAGTGTCATCAACCCCCGCCCTGCACGGGCTCGCCGCGGTCACATGTTCGGACAAGGCGATCGCGGATCTGGTGGGGCGGCAGGGTCAGGAGCGTCTCGACATCAGCGCGCCCGATTCGGCCCGGCCGTTCGTGGTGGCCTGCCTCGCGGGCGCCGCGGCGACCGAGACCTCGGCCGCGCCGCTGCTGGTGGTCTCCGCCAACGGACGCGAGGCAGACGATCTGACCGCCGAACTGGCCGAACTCCTCGACGACCCGAACGCGGTCGCCCAATTCCCGTCCTGGGAGACCCTGCCGCACGAGCGACTGTCGCCGAGCGCGGACACGGTCGGCCAGCGGCTGGCCGTCCTGCATCGACTGGCCAACCCCGGGGAGGGTACGGCTCTGCGGGTGGTGGTCACCACGGTGCGCTCACTGGTCCAGCCGATGGCCCCGGGTCTGGGGGAGACGCGCACCATCACGCTGCGTGAAGGCATCGAGATCGATTTCGAGGGCCTGCTGAACGATCTCGTCGAGATGGCCTACGAACGTGTGGACATGGTGGGTCGGCGCGGCGAGTTCGCCGTCCGCGGCGGCATCCTCGACGTCTTCCCGACGACGGCCGACTTCCCGGTGAGGGTCGAGTTCTGGGGCGACGAGATCTCCGAGATCCGCGCCTTCTCGGTGGCCGACCAGCGTAGCCAGCCCGAGATCGACGCATCGGTGGTTCGCATCCATCCGGGCCGCGAGCTGATCCTGACGCCCGAGGTCCGTGCACGGGCCGCCGACCTGGCGACCGAGCACGCGGGCGAACAGGTGCTCGCGGAGATGCTGACGAAGCTGGCCGAAGGCATCCCGGTCGAAGGGATGGAAGCCCTGATCCCGATGCTCGTCGAGGGTCGGATGCAGATGCTGACACAGGTGTTCCCGGACGGGACCGGCGTCCTGGTGCTGGACCCGGAGAAGGTCCGCACCCGCGCAGCGGATCTGGCGCAGACGGGCGCGGAGTTCCTGGAGGCGTCCTGGACGGCCGCGGCGCTGGGTGCGGCGGCCCCCGTCGATGGCCGTTCGGCCGACGGTTCGGGCATCGACCTGCAGGCGAGCTCGTATCGTTCCCTCGACGAGGTCGAGAAGACGACGCTGGCCGCGGGCCGTTCGTGGTGGACGATGAGCCCCCTCTCGACCGGCAGCGGTGACGAGATCGAGCTCGACCTGACCGCGGGACCGACCCCACGTGGCAACGAGGCCGACATCGCCGCCACCTTCGCGAATCTCCGCGCGCATGTCACCACCGGCGGTATCGCGGCCGTCGTCGTGGCGGGTAAGGGAACCGCTCAGCGGGTCGGCGAGCGGCTGGCCGAGGCCGAGGTGCCCGCCGAGATCGTCGAACCCGGTGTGCGGCCCCAGCCGGGGCAGGTCTCGGTGTTCCACGGGACGCTGCGCAGCGGTGTGGTGTGCCCCGATGCGCGGCTGGTGATCGTCACCGAGACCGACCTGACCGGCAACCGGGTGGCCGGCGTGCGCGACGGCCGACGGCTGCCGGCCAAGCGTCGCAATCAGGTCGACCCGCTGGCCCTGAGCGCCGGGGACATGGTGGTGCACGACCAGCACGGCATCGGCAAGTTCGTCGAGATGATCGAGCGGACCGTGTCGGGGGCGCGGCGGGAGTACCTGGTCCTCGAGTATGCGGCGAGCAAGCGCGGCCAACCGGGTGATCGGCTCTACGTGCCGATGGACGCGCTCGACCAGCTGTCGCGGTATGTCGGTGGTGAACAGCCGTCGTTGTCGAAGTTGGGCGGCTCCGACTGGCAGAACACCAAACGCAAAGCGCGCAAGGCGGTTCGGGAGATCGCCGGTGAGCTCGTGCAGCTCTATGCGGCCCGCCACGCGGCCCCCGGTTACGCCTACAGTCCGGACACGCCGTGGCAACGTGAGATGGAGGACGCCTTCGACTTCACCGAGACGATGGATCAGCTCACGGTGATCGCCGAGGTGAAGTCGGACATGGAGCGAGCGGTCCCGATGGACCGCGTGATCGTCGGCGACGTCGGCTACGGGAAGACCGAGATCGCTGTCCGGGCGGCGTTCAAGGCGGTGCAGGACGGCAAGCAGGTCGCCGTCCTGGTGCCGACAACCATTCTTGCGCAACAACACCTGCAGACGTTCACCGAACGGATGAGTGAGTTCCCGGTCCGCGTCCGCGGACTGTCGCGGTTCACCGACACCAAGGAGTCGAAGGAGATCGTCGACGCGATGGCGACCGGCGATGTCGACATCGTCATCGGGACCCACCGGCTCCTCCAGACCGGGGTGACGTGGAAGGACCTCGGTCTGGTGATCGTCGACGAGGAGCAGCGGTTCGGCGTCGAGCACAAGGAACACATCAAGTCGCTGCGTACACATGTCGACGTGCTGACGATGTCGGCGACGCCGATCCCGCGAACCCTGGAGATGTCGATGGCAGGCATCCGGGAGATGTCGACCATCCTCACCCCGCCGGAGGAACGACATCCCGTCCTCACCTACGTCGGCGGGTACTCGGCCAAACAGGTCGGTGCCGCGATCCGACGGGAACTGCTTCGCGACGGCCAGGTCTTCTACGTGCACAACCGCGTCTCGACGATCGACAAGACCGCTCGGGACATCGCCCAGATGGTCCCCGAGGCGCGGGTCGTGGTGGCCCACGGTCAGATGAACGAGGATCAGCTCGAACGCACGGTCGCCGGGTTCTGGAACCGCGAGTACGACGTCCTGGTCTGCACCACGATCATCGAGACCGGTCTCGACATCTCGAACGCCAATACCCTCATCGTCGACCGTGCCGAGAATCTGGGTCTGTCTCAGCTGCATCAGCTTCGCGGACGTGTCGGGCGAAGCCGGGAACGTGGGTACGCCTACCTGCTCTACAGCCCCGAGCGTCCGCTCACCGAGACCGCGTACGACCGCCTTGCCACGATCGCGCAGAACAACGAACTCGGCGCGGGCATGGCGGTGGCGCTCAAGGACCTCGAATTACGTGGTGCGGGAAACGTTCTGGGCGCCGAGCAGTCCGGACACGTGGCGGGTGTCGGTTTCGACCTCTACGTGCGACTGGTCGGCGAGGCCGTCGAGGCCTACCGTGCTGCCGCCGACGGCAAGCCGGTGTCGACGAGCGAACCCGCTGAGGTCCGGATCGACCTACCCGTGGATGCCCACATCCCCGTCGAGTACGTCGACTCCGATCGTCTGCGCCTCGAGGCCTACCGGAAGCTCGCGTCGGCGACCGACGACGCGGCCGTCGACAGCGTCCTGGCCGAACTCGCCGACCGCTACGGCGAGCCGCCCGAGGAGACCGGTCGGCTCGCGGCGATCGCTCGGCTGCGTCTGCGCTGCCGGGAGCGGGGGGTCACGGAGATCGGCCTGGCCGGTACGGGCGTGAAGATCGCACCGATGACACTGCTCGACAGCGAACAGGTCCGGCTCAAACGGCTGTACCCGGCGGCCGGGTACCGCGCCACCACCTCGGTCATCAGCTTGCCGATCCCGCGGACCGGAGGTGTCGGGTCGGCCCGCCTGCGCGACGAGGAGGTCATCGACTACGTGAACAGCTTCTTGCTGGCCCTGCGGCCGCAGCCCGACTGAAAGCCCGTCGACCGCACCCGATTTCTCGTCGGGAGCATCGACACACGTCGTCGACTCTGCCGGTGTGGCCACCCACCCGGCTCGTCCTGGGTTACGGTCGTGACATCCGCAGCCCGACCCGGAGGATGACTCGATGACCGTCGTGCTACTCGATCCCCTTCGCCCTGACGTGATCCCGTTGCGTGCCATCCCTCTGCTCTCCGGTCCGCTCGTCATCACCGAGGACATCCATCCCTCGACGCTGTGGGAGTTGGGCAAGACGTCGGCATCCTGGGCCGAGGTGGACGATCCCGAGTCGACGCTGCTCACGAGCGACCGGAACCACCGGTTCGTCCGCACCCGGCTCGAGCGCGGCGACGACCTGATCGCCGCCCGGGGTGTTCCCGGCGATGCATTGCTCGCGGCCGTCGCACTCATGGACACCCTCCGTCGAAACGGACCGTGGGAGAGCACCCAGACGCACGCCACGCTGCGCCGGTACCTACTCGAAGAATGCTATGAACTGCTCGATGCGATTGACGACGACGATCCCGAGCTGCTGCGTGAGGAACTGGGAGACCTGTTGCTCCAGGTGTTGTTCCACGCCCGGATCGCTGCCGACGACCCCGACCATCCCTTCGACATCGACGATGTCGCCCAGAGTTTCACCGACAAGGTGACCGGCCGCACGCCGGGCATCCTGTCCGGTGCTCATGCCGATCTGGAGACGCAGATCCGTGAATGGGAAGAGCGTAAGGCGGCCGAGAAGAAGCGCGGATCGGTCTTCGACGGGGTCGCCACGACGGCGCCGGCGCTGGCCCTGACGCAGAAGGTCCTGGAACGGCTGTCGGCCGCCGACTTTCCGCTCGACACCGTCGATCCGGCGATCACGTCCGTCGCTGTCGAACCCGGCGGTGACAGCGTCGAAGAGCTGGCACGACAACGAGTTCGGGCGTTCATGGCGCACGTCCGCGACGTCGAGAAACGTGCGGGCGCCGACGGGGGAGCGCCGAGCACACGTGCGGCGTGGCTCGCAGCGCTGGCCCCCGATGCTGCCGACGACGAACAGGCTGCGGTCGGCGACGAATCCCGGGCTCAGCCGAAGAGTCCCTGACCCCACCATTCGCCGGGTCGCAAGCCTGGCGGTACCGCGAACACCGACGATCCGTTGGGGATCAGGTACTCGGTCATCGCGTCCTGACGGGACAACACCTGCTGCATGGGCACGAACTGCTTGCCGGTGTCCCGGTTGAACGCGATGAAGAACAGTCCGGCGTCGAGGTGGCCGAATCCGTCGGAGCCGTCGGTGAAGTTGTAGCCCCGGCGCAGGATCTGGACCCCGCCGAGGTTGTCGGGATGGGCGAGCCTGACATGTGCGGTGCGGGGGATCATCGGTGCGCCGTACGACGTGACGTCGAAGTCCGGGGTGTCGAACTCGTTCTGTTGACCCAACGGTGCGCCGGAACCCTTCAACCGCCCGACGATCTGTTCTTGCTCGAGCAAGTTGGCGCGATCCCACGGCTCGATGTCCATCCGGATGCGGCGTGCGACGAGGTAGGTGCCGCCGGTCATCCACTGGGCGTTCGCGGGGTTGTCCTCCTTCGCCACCCACACCCAGCGGTCGAGTAGATCGGTGTCCTCGGCACGGAGGTTCGCGGTTCCGTCCTTGAAGCCGAACATGTTGCGCGGCGTGTCCTGGGACTGGGTGGTCGACGACGTGCGGCCGAACCCGAGCTGTGACCAGCGGACCGCCACCACCCCCAGACCCATGCGGGCCAGGTTCCGGATGGCGTGCACGGCGACCTGTGGGTCGTCGGCGCAGGCCTGAACGCAGATGTCACCGAAGGACCGGGACGATTCGATCTTCTCGGCGGCGAACGCGGGCAGGTCGACGAGGGCGGCCGGTTTGCGATCGGCGATGCCGAAGCGATCCCGACGGTCGGGATCGGATGCACTCGGCCCGAACATCCCAGGGCCGAACCCGATGGTGAGTGTCAGATTGGCGGCGTCGAGACCGAGCGCTTCCCCGGTGTCGGCGGGCGGTGTGTAATCGCCGAGTCCGACGGCGCCGTCGGGCGCAGTCTGTTCGCCACGGGTCATGCGCTCGGCCGCGACCGTCCACTTCTGAAGCATCGCCACCAGATCCGAGCGGGAATCGGTGATCACATCGAAACTGACGAAGTGCAGGCGATCCTGTGCGGCCGTGATGATCCCGGCCTGACGTTCGCCTCGGAAGGCGACCACCTGCGATCCGTTGGTGTCCTCGGCTGCGGTGGCACGACCGATCGCGCCGCCTGCGGCAGCCGCGACCACCCCGACGCCGGCGCCCCCGAGTAGCGCCCTACGCGAGATGCGTTGGCGTCGCGAGTTCTCGGCCGGCGGCGGGGTGTTCTCCGACATCTATCCCAGCACCAGCCCGGGAACCTGCGACAGTGACGCCGACAGAGCATCGATCTTGTTGGACAGGTCCTTACGCTGTTCCTCGGTGACCTGGGTGTAGGTCACGTATCCGTCGCCGTCGCGGTATTGGTTGATGGCGGTGCGGACATCGGCGAACTGGGCGGTGATCTTGTCCATCAGCGCCTGGTCCTTGGCCGAGATCATCGGCTGCATCTCCGCGATCAAGGTCTCGGCTCCGTCGACGTTGGCCGCGAAGTCCCACAGGTCGGTATGGGAGTAGCGATCCTCTTCACCGCCGACCTTGGTGGCGGCGATCTCATCGATCAGTGCCTGGGGGCCCTGCACGAACTGGCGTGTCTCGAAGGTGAAGTCGGGCTTGTTGACCTCGGCCTTCAGCTTGTTGACGTTGGCGAGCAGTGCGTCGGCGGCCTTGTCGATCTCGGCCTTGTTGTCGGTGGCCTTGGCATTGGCGGCGTCGGCCGGGGCGATCTGCCCGGGTGCCTCGCCGACCTCGGCCTGCTGCGGCGGCCACAGGGCCCGCTCGATGCGGTGGAATCCGGTGAACGGCTGCGATCCGTCCTCGGTGTCGTCCCAGCGCATGTCGATGGCCGGGTCGAGATCGGGGAACGATTCGGCGACGGGCTCGATGCGCTCGTAGAAGGTGCGGACCTGACCGAACATGGCCTTGGCCTGGTCGACCTCGCCGGCCTTCACGTGATCGACGAAGACCTGCACCTGGGCCGACAGCCCGTTGACCTGGCCGCGAACGTAGTCGAGGTAGCGCTCCTTGGCGGCGTTGACGTCGGCGGGCACCTCCTCCTTCGCCTTCTTCTCGCCGGTCACCGAGATCTCCTTGCGGATGCCGGTACCGACCATGCCGGGCTTGCAGGCCACGGTGTAGGTGCCGGGATCAGTGACCTCGACGGTCAGATTCCCCGAAAGTCCCGGCCCGATGTTCTCCACCTCACCCAGGACACGGTTGTTGTTCCCGTACAGGTAGAACTCGGTGACCTTGGACCCGTTGTTGGTCACCTTGAAGTTCACGTCGCCGGTCTGGGCCTCGGATTTGTCGAGGTCGCAACCGTCGTTGGTCGAGGTGACCGCGATCGCCCCGTTCTCGCTCTCCTTGGAGGTGCAGCCTGCCAACATGATCGGCGCGAGCACGGCCAGCGACAGCAACGCGACGGGCGTGGTGAGTCTTGGATTCACCCTGTGTTCCTTTCAGGTACCGGCGTCTGTGGCGGCCGGGGCTTGCGTGGCGGAACCGTCATCGGACGGGGCTGGTGGCCGCTGCCGGTTCGCGCGGAGGAAGAAGTAGAGGACGATCACCACGTAGAGGCACCACGCCACCACCTGCAGGACAGTCGGGTCGGGGCGCACGTTGAAGATGCCGGCGAGCACCGTGCCGTACCACGACGACTGGTCATAGTGCTCGGAGATGTCGAACGCCAGGTTGCTGCCGCCAGGGAGCCATCCAACGGTCTGCAGGGCCCGGACGCCGTAGGAGAGGATCCCGGCCGCGACGAAGATCAGGAAGATCCCGGTGTAGAGGAAGAACTTGTGGAAGTTCAGTCTCACCGCACCCCGGTAGAGCAGCACGGTCACCACGATCGCAACCACGATGCCGAGCAACAGACCCAGCAACGGCCACAGGCTCCCCGACACACTCTCGGCGTAGCCGACCATCAGGAGCGCGGTCTCGAACCCTTCGCGCCCGACGGCCAGGAAGGCCAGGCCCATCACCGACACGCCCCCGGTCAGCAACGCATGCGACATCCCCGATTTCAGGTCGGTCGAGATGTGCGCGGCGGCTTTGCTCATCCACAGCACCATGGCGGTGACGATCACCACTGCCACCAGTGACGCAAGGCCGGCGATCAGCTCGGCAGTGAGTGTGGTGACCGTCGACGTGCCGAGGTGGATGATCAAGAAGATCACCACGACCATCGCTACCGCGGCCGAGACCCCGGCCCAGATCCATTTCAGCGCGTCCCGGCGGTCGGACTTCACCACGAACGCCACCAGGATCATCACCACGATGCCCGTTTCGAGGCCTTCGCGAAGACCGATCAGCCCACTGCCGAACATCTGCGCGAAAATCGAGGGCGCGCCGCCCGCGGCCAAAAGCTGCATGCCGGTCTTTCTGGGACGGAATCACGTGCGTGATCAGGTTTGGTGAGGCTAACCACGTGACAGTAGCCTCGCGCCGTGGGAACCGAAAGGGGTACCCCGCAGTTGTCATGGGGAACGGGACAAAAGACTCAAAGGAGATGCAGTGAGGGCGCGCATGAGCGTGCGGCGTGGAGCCGGTCGCCGACTGGTTCTGGTGCCGCTGATGATCGGCGCGACCGCGCTCGTGGCCTCTGCGTGCCTCGACCTGCCCTCGCTGAACCGACCCGACATACCGGACGGGATTCCGCCGGGGCCTGGCGCGCCGACCCCGTATATCGACATCAATGCCCCAGGACGGACCGCCGAACTGTTCCGTGGCTGGGCGGGCCCGATCTCGGACTCCACCGGCATCCCGCTGATCGCGCTCGAGGCATACGGCAACGCCGCGGAGATCCAGCGCCAGCAGCACCCCGAATGCGGACTCGCGTGGACGACGCTGGCCGGGGTGGCGGCGGTGGAGAGCAAGCACGGCACCCACCACGGGACCGACATCGCGGCCAACGGGGACACCGCGCCGCCGATTCGTGGCGTGGCCCTCGACGGCACCAAGGGCAACATGCAGATCCATGACACCGACGGCGGAAAGCTGGATGGTGACCCCACACATGATCGGGCGATGGGACCGTTCCAGTTCATCCCGGAGACGTGGAAACGCTACGGAGTCGATGCCAACGGCGACGGACGAGCCGATCCCGACAACATCGACGACGCCGCCCTGTCGGCCGCGCGATATCTGTGCGTGTCCTCGGGTGGTGACATGACCACACCGGAGGGCTGGGAGGACGCGGTGAAGGTCTACAACAACTCGATGAAGTACGTCCTCGACGTCCGGGACCGCGCCAACGCCTACTCGGTCAACGTTCGATACTGAGGCCCCGCGCCGGGTCCCTCCCTTGTCACGTGCGTCCACCGGCCAACGATTAGGCTTTGACGCGTACCCGTCGGCGTTGAAGTGGCGTCGACCCCGTCGACCATAAAGGGGCACAGCTGTGGCAATGATCGAGCAGGTCGGTGCACGCGAGATTCTCGATTCGCGGGGCAATCCGACCGTCGAGGTCGAAGTGGTTCTCGACGACGGCACCTTCACCCGCGCGGCGGTCCCCTCCGGAGCTTCGACCGGTGAGCACGAGGCCGTCGAATTGCGAGATGGCGGTGAGCGTTACGGCGGCAAAGGCGTGACCAAGGCCGTCGAGGGTGTGCTGGGTGAGTTGGCTCCTGCGGTCATCGGTCTGGAGGCCGAGGACCAGCGCCTGGTCGATCAGGCACTGCTCGACTGCGACGGCACCCCCGACAAGGGGCGTTTGGGCGCGAACGCGATCCTCGGTGTGTCACTCGCCGTGGCCAAGGGTGCCGCGGAGTCGGCGGGTCTGCCCCTGTTCCGCTACCTCGGCGGCCCGAATGCCCACATCCTGCCTGTCCCGATGATGAACATCATCAACGGTGGTGAGCACGCCGACAACGGAATCGACTTCCAGGAGTTCATGATCGCTCCGGTCGGCGCTCCGACGTTCAAGGAGGCATTCCGCTGTGGTGCCGAGGTGTACCACTCGCTGAAGTCGGTCCTGCACAAGCAGGGGATGAACACGGCGCTCGGCGACGAGGGCGGATTCGCGCCCGACCTCCCGAACACCGAGGCCGCGCTGGCCGCGATCGGTGAGGCGGTGGAGAAGGCCGGTTACAAATTCGGCCAGGACGTCGTCGTGGCGCTCGACGCCGCCGCCACCGAGTTCTACTCCAACGACGTCTACAAGCTCGAGGGCAAGGACTGCTCGTCGAGCGACATGATCGCCTTCTTCGAGAAGCTGGTCACCGATTTCCCGATCGTGTCGATCGAGGACGGGCTCGCCGAGGACGACTGGGCAGGCTGGGCCGCGCTGACCGAAGCCATCGGCGACAAGGTCCAGCTCGTGGGCGACGATCTGTTCGTCACGAATCCCGAGCGCCTCGAGCGTGGCATCTCGGAGGGTGTCGCCAACGCCCTGCTGGTCAAGGTCAACCAGATCGGCTCGCTCACCGAGACCCTCGATGCCGTGGCGCTCGCCCACAACAACAGCTACAAGACGATGATGAGCCACCGGTCGGGTGAGACCGAGGACACCACCATCGCCGATCTGGCCGTGGCCTGCAGCTGTGGTCAGATCAAGACCGGCGCGCCGGCCCGCAGCGAGCGTGTCGCGAAGTACAACCAGCTCCTGCGGATCGAAGAGGGTCTTGGTGACGCGGCACGGTACGCGGGGGACCTCGCCTTCCCGCGATTCTCGTTCGGTTCGTGATTAGCTTGACCCCATGACATCAGGCGGGCGCCGGGAGCGGAGTGAGCGTGCCCAGCCGTCTCGTGGGATGCCGGATGGACGGCGTCATCGGGCGCGGGCTGACCGACGTGGCGGTGCCGCGCGCGGTCATGCCCGACCCCGGTCACCGGGGGTGACCCCAGGTCCGACGCGTCCGTCGAGGATCTCGGTGACGGAGACCGGCGAGCAGGAAGTGCACGCGGACGATCTGGACCCGGCCGGGCGGGATGCCTCTGAGGCGGAAGCCGATCCGGCCGGCCGGATCGGCTCGCGCACGCGGCGTCCGTCGACGCGACGAACACGGAGGCGCAGTTTCGATCGGGCATCGCTGACTGCCCGGTGGGAGGGTCTCGACGCCAAGCGGGCGATCATCCTCGCGCTGGTCATCAGCGTTGTCGCGCTGACGCTCGCGATGCCGGTGCGGACCTATTTCTCGCAGCGTGCGGAGTTCGATCAGCTGCGGGCGGGCAACGAGCGTCTCCGATCTGAGGTCACCGACTATCAGCAAAAGGTGAACGAGCAGGGTGACCCGGCATATATCGAGGCGAAGGCGCGTGAGCGCCTTCAGTTCGTGCGGCCGGGTGAGAAGGCCGTGGTGATGATGTATCCCGATGACGACGCGCGGGTCGCCGCGCAGAAGAAGGCCGAGGAGCGCGCCCGTAACCCGTGGTACGGCAATCTGTGGGAATCCGTGTCGACCCCTCCGAACGCCAAGTGAGCGTCTCTGCAACCGACCTGGCCACCATCGCCTCGCAACTCGGGCGGGAGCCGCGTGGCGTGGTGGAGGTCAGCTATCGCACACCGGACGGCGCACCGGCGGTCATCAAGACCAGTCCTCGGCTGCCCGACGGCACGCCGTTCCCGACTCTCTATTATCTGACCGATCCGCGGCTCACCGCAGAGGCGAGTCGCCAGGAGTCGGCCGGGGTGATGAAGGAGATGACGGCGCGCCTGAGTGCCGACCCCGAGTTGGCGGCGGCCTATCGTCGCGCCCACGAGTCGTACCTCGCCGAGCGTGACGCGATCGAGTCCCTGGGTACCGATTTCACCGGCGGCGGCATGCCCGATCGGGTGAAGTGCCTGCACGTGCTGATCGCGCATTCGCTCGCGAAGGGTCCTGGTCTGAACCCGCTGGGCGACGAGTCTGTCGCACTGGCTGCCGAAGGGCCCTTGCGCGGCACGGCGATTCCTGCGGACTGGCCCCGTTACGTGCACACCGACAACACGGAGGATGACCCCGAGTGACCGTCGTGGGGGCCGTGGATTGCGGAACCAACTCGATCCGCCTGCTCGTCGCCGAGTCGTCCGGCGTGCACCGCACCGCTGTGGCCAACGGGCGCCGCTCTGCTGATCGAGTAGCCGACGAGCGCCACTCCGCTGTGGCCAACGAGCACGTCTCCGCTGATCGAGTAGCCGACGAGCGCCGTACCGCTGATCGAGTAGCCGACGAGCGCAGCGAGGAGGCGTATCGAGATCACTCCTCGAGCCCACTCGTCGACATCCACCGCGAGATGCGCGTCGTCCGCCTCGGCGAGGGCGTCGACGCCAACGGTGAGTTCGCCCCGGCTGCCATCGAACGCACGCGAAAGGCGTTGTCGGACTACGCCGACATCATGGTGGCGGCAGGTGTCGAACGTGTCCGTATGGTCGCGACGTCGGCGACCCGTGATGCCTCCAACCGCGACGACTTCTTCGCGATGACCTCGGAGATCCTGGGTCGGGTGCAGCCCGGTGCGCGCGCCGAGGTGATCAGCGGTGACGAGGAGGCGCGGCTGTCGTTCCGCGGCGCGGTCGGCGAACTCGACGCTGCTGATGGACCTTTCGTGGTCACCGATCTCGGTGGCGGATCGACCGAGGTCGTGGTGGGTGACGCGGATGGCGTGCGCGCCGCGTACTCCGCGGACATCGGTTGCGTCCGGCTGACCGAACGGTGTCTCCCGTCGGACCCGCCGACCACCGACGAGGTGGTGGCAGCGCGTGAGTTCGCGCGCGGCCGACTCGATCCGGCCTTCGCCGCGGTGCCCGTGGACGATGCCCGCACCTGGGTGGGTGTGGCAGGCACGATGACCACGTTGTCGGCGGTGGGTGCGGGACTGGCCGAATACGACCCGGAGGTCATTCATCTCTCGCGCATCTCACTCGACGATCTCGACGTGGTGTGCCGGCGGCTGGTCGGGATGACCCGGGCCGAGCGCGCCGCGCTCGGCCCCATGCACCCCGGCCGGGTCGACGTGATCGGCGGTGGTGCCCTGGTCACCATGGAACTCGCCCGGGTTCTCCGGGAGCGCGCCGAGATCACCGACCTCGTGGTCAGTGAACACGACATCCTGGACGGCATCGCGCTGGGACTACTGGACTGAGTTTCCTCCATACCCGACACCGTTGGTGGGTACGAACGGGTGATGACCACCGCACGTGTGCGTGACCTGCCGAAGAAGTCGGGCCGTCCGCGGATCAGGTGGCCGCTGGAGTGCGCAACGACAGGTTGTTGCAGGCCTCGCACACCGTTTCGGGAATGATGCCGCGACGCTGCAGGAAACCGAATGCGACGCAACCGAGGCAGAGGCCGAAGACGAACTCGAGCCCCGCGGCCACGATGAGGAGGCCGACGACGATCTGGGCAGCCCATCCCACGCCGAGCAGTGACAGCACGAGGGCAGTGCCGCTGAAGACCAACCCGATGGTCTGTGCGAATCGCTTCGGCGGTCCCGGGACGAGCTTCGATTTACGCCAGATCTTGGGCGCGATCACGCGGACCGACAGCTGCCCGAACGGCGAGAACCGTGGGCCTGCCATCACCCGCAGGAGGAAGCCGAGCGCGAGGAGTCCGTACACGACGGGACTGTTCACCAGGATCGCGACAACGGCGAGGAGGATGACCAGTCCGGCGGTCGATCGCGCCGCGTAGTCGTTGACGGGATTGGGAAACGTCAGCGCCGAGGGCAATGAACGGGACACGAGACCTCCTGAAGACAACGACGGCTCAGGATAGGTACAACCGCGCTAGCAGGGCAAATGTTCCGCTCACGCCGGTTCGAAGGTGGCGATGGTCGCCAGGACGTCGTCGCCGTACTGCTCGAGCTTCGCATCGCCGATGCCCGACACACTGCGCAGTTGTTCCGGGGTCTCGGGGCGGCGGGCCGCCAGTTCTCGGAGTGTGGCGTCGTTGAACACGACGTATGGGGGGACGCCGCGGCTCGACGCCTCGGCCTTTCGCCAGGAACGCAGGTGTTCGAACAGCTCACGGTCGGCCTCGGGGAGATCGTCGGCAGGCTTCGCCGACCGGCTCCGGGTGACGCTGCGCACCGGATCGTTGCGCAGCATCACCGCGACGTCGCCGCGCAGTACCGGCCCGCTCTTCTCGGTGAGTGTCAGCACCCCGTAATCGCCTTGCGGCGCGATGATCCCGGTCGCGACCAGCTGTCGGATCGCGCTGCGCCAGCCCGCCGCGTCGAGCTCGGTGCCGATCCCGTAGGTGGTGAGCCGGTCGTGGCCGAACTCCCGGATACGGGCCGTGTCGGCACCACGCAGGATGTCGACGAGATGTCCGGCGCCGAAGGACTGCCGGAACTCGCGCTGCAACCGGACGATCGTGGACAGCAGCTTCTGTGCAGCGACCGTCCCGTCCGAGGTGGCCGGTGGGCTCAGGCAGGTGTCGCAGTTTCCGCATGGCTGGGTCGCGTCCTGGCCGAAGTACCGCAGGAGCTGCCCGCGCCGGCAGTCGACGGTCTCGCACAACGCCAACATCGCGTCGAGGTGCTGCTGCTGGACTCGACGATGATTTGCGTCGCCGTCGGACTGATCGATGAGCCGCCGTTGCTGCATGACGTCGGCCAGGCCGTAGGTCATCCAGGCCACCGACGGCAGACCGTCACGTCCCGCGCGGCCGGTCTCCTGGTAGTAGCCCTCCACACTCTTCGGGAGATCGATGTGCGCGACGAAGCGGACGTCGGGTTTGTCGATCCCCATGCCGAACGCGATGGTCGCGACCACCACGACGCCGTCGGCGCGCAGGAACCTCTCGAGTGTCCGCTGACGGACGGTGCGGTCGAGGCCTGCGTGATAGGGCATCGCGTCGACACCGTTGGCCGCGAGGAACTCGGCGGTCTTCTCCACCGACGCCCGGCTCAGGGCATAGACGATGCCCGTGGCCGGCGCGCCGTCGACCGTGCCCTCGCTGCGGATGAACGCCAGCAGCTGTTTGCGTGGTTCGGCCTTCCCGACGATGCGGTAGGTGATGTTCGGCCGGTCGAAGTCCGCCACGAAATGGCGGGCGCCGCCCAGGTGCAGTCGTTCGGTGATCTCGGCATGGGTCCGTGCCGTCGCGGTCGCGGTCAGCGCGATCCGCGGGACGTCGGGCCACAGCTCGGCCAACTCTCCGAGCGCCAGGTAGTCCGGCCGGAAATCGTGACCCCACTGGGACACACAGTGCGCTTCGTCGATGGCGAAGAGCGCGATTTTCCCTTGTTGCAAGAGGTTTCGCGTTCCTGCGGTGTTGAGACGCTCGGGTGCCACGTACAGGAGATCGAGCTCGCCCGAGCGAAATGCGTCCTCCACCGCGGCCCGCTCGTCGGGCATCTGGGTGGAGTTCAGGTACGCGGCGCTGACGCCGAGTTCACGAAGTGCCGCCACCTGGTCGGCCATGAGCGCGATGAGGGGCGAGACCACGATGCCGCACCCGTCGCGAACCATCGCAGGCACCTGATAGCAGAGACTCTTGCCGCCGCCCGTCGGCATGAGGACCACGGCGTCACCGCCGCCGACCACGTGCCCGACGATCTCTTCCTGGTCACCGCGGAACGACTCATATCCGAACGTCGACTCGAGCACGTGCCACATGTCCGACATGGGCACAAGGTTACTGGCGTCGTGTGTCAGGGTTGCTCGCCCGGCAGCTCGCCGACATCGACCGGTTCCTCCGGGGCATCGTCCGCGCCGGGGAGAGCGGCAGGCCCGGATGTCGGCAGCTCGCCGAGATCGACCGGATCGCCGATCTCGTCGTCGACGGCGTCGCCGCCCTCGAGAATGTCCTCCTCGCCGACATCGAGGATGCCGCGCTCCTCGTCCTGTCGGGCCTTACGGGCCGCGTCACGCATCTCGAAGCCGTCGGTGACGAGGTCACCGATCTCCCGTGCGACGCCCGCGACCGCTCCGGTGATGATGGTGGCGATCTGCCCCACATGGGTGGCCGTCGATTCGACCAGCTCCTGGACCAGATCCTTGTTGCGTTCGATGCGATCGACCATGGTGAATCCCCTCGAGCTGATGGTCGGTGGATGTGCACCGAGGATACCTCCGTGCACACCCACCGTCGTCATGCCGCCGACGCAGGCTTCTCGCGTTCGACCGTGACCACCAGATCGTCGTCGTTGCGCGTCATGAAGTTCGGCAGCGAGAGCTTGGCGATCTTCTTCCAGGTCGACCCGAGCTGCTGACTCAGCGAACCGGTGTTGTAGGGCAGGCCGTATCGCTCGCAGATCTCGCGGACCTCGCCGGACATCTCGGGGTAGCGGCTCGCCGGGATATCGGGGAACAGGTGGTGCTCGATCTGGTGCGAGAGATTGCCGCTCATGACGTGGAACAGCGGGCTGCCGGTGATGTTGGCCGACCCGAGCATCTGACGCAGATACCACTGGCCGCGAGTCTCGTTCTCGCACTCCTCGGGCGTGAAGGTCTGCGCACCGCTGGGGAAGTGCCCACAGAAGATGATCGAGTAGGTCCACACGTTGCGGACCAGGTTCGCCGAGGCGTTGCCCAGCAACGTGGTGACGAACATCGGGCCGGTCAGCGCCGGGAACACCACGTAGTCCTTGAGGACCTGGCGGCCGGCCTTGCGCCACATGCCCTTCACGAGTCCTTTGACGTCGTACCACTTGCGCTTGCCCGCGACGATGTTCTCGACCTCGAGGTCGTGCAGCATCACGCCCCACTCGAAGAGCAGCATCAGGCCGGTCGCGTAGGCGAGATTGCCCAGGTAGTAGGGATTCCACTTCTGGTCACGGTCCATCCGGAGGATGCCGTAGCCGATGTCGCGGTCCTCACCCAGGATGTTGGTGAAGGTGTGGTGCATGTAGTTGTGGCTGTGCCGCCACTGATCGGCCGGGCAGACGGTGTCCCACTCGAACTCGCGTGAGTTGTAGGTGTCCTCGCGCATCCAGTCGTACTGGCCGTGCATCACGTTGTGGCCGATCTCCATGTTGTCGAGGATCTTCGACACGGAGAGGGCGCCGACGGCGGCGATCCAGGCCGGCGGGAAGAAGCCGAGGTACATGAGCCCGCGGCCCGCGATCTCGAATCCGCGCTGGGCCCGGATGATCGAGTACAGGTATTCGCGGTCCTTCTCGCCGAGGTCGGCGACGATTCGCGCGCGCAGTTCATCGAGGTCTCGGCCGAGAGCCTCGACCTGCTCGTAACCGAGCGTGATGTGGTTGGGGTTGCCGGTGTCCGCCTGCCGATCGTCCTCGGTCGGGTGATGCTCGACGACGACCCCGGTGAGCGGTGTGGTGGTGGGTGCGATCTCGGTGCTGGTCATGGCTATACCTCGATTTCAACGTCGCCGACAGGTGCGTTGATGCAGAGCTGGATCCGCTTGTCGGCTTCGGTGTCGGTTTCTCCGGTCAGCACGTTGCGCGTGCAGCCGGATTTCTTGATGGCGGTGCAGGAAAAGCAGATGCCCATCCGGCAGCCGGACTCCGGGCTGAGCCCGGCGGATTCCGCCTGATCGAGGATGGTGCGGCCGTCGTTGGTCGCAGATCTGCCGGAGTTCAGGAATGTCAGTTCGCCGTCGACCGGGGCGTCGGGGTCAACGGCGATCGGCGACGCGAGGACGAACGCCTCGCTGTGCAGGGGCTGGGTCATCCCGGTGGTGTCGTAATGGTCGTTCACCGCGTCCATCAGGGCCGGGGGCCCGCAGACGAACAGGTGGGCATCGTCGAGGCCGTCGACGTCGTCGAGGTGCTCGCCGGAGAAGTGGCCGTCGCCGTCCCCACGGGTGTAATGCAGCCGCAGGTCGATGGCGGGATACGCGGAGGCCAGAGCGGTGAGTTCCCCGCGGTAGGCGACGTCGGCAGGGGTGCGCGCGTAGTGCACGAACGTGATCGGTCCGGGGTGGTTCTCTGCTACGAGCGTACGCGCCATCGAGAGTACAGGTGTAATGCCGCTGCCGCCGCTGATGAAGACGGCGGACCCGGGTCGCTGCGCCGGCAGGGTGAACTCCCCGGTCGCCTGGCTCAATCCGACCACCATGCCGACATGGGCATGGTCGCGAAGGTGCTTGGACACGAACCCGTCGTCGTGTGCGGTGATGGTCAGTTCGATGTCGCCTGCCGGGCTGCCCGCAGCGTTGGCCGGCGAGTAGCACCGCACGTGGCGGACTCCGTCGATCACCGTGCTGAGCTGCACATACTGTCCGGCCTGGTGGCCCTTCCACTGGCGGGTCGGGCGCAGGACGATCCGCACGGACCGGTCTGTCGGACGGTGGACGGCGACGACCTTGCCGCGAAGGTCTCGCCAGGTGAGCATGGGATCGAACAGTTCGAGATAGCGATCGACCGGGTGAGGTGAGAGGGCGGCCTCGACGATCGGGCCGACAAGAGATGGGATGCGGATGCTCATGGGCTGGCTCCGTTCGTGGGTGCTCTTTTCAGTGAACATCTGTACACAAGAAGTGTGGCACGCATCCGGGGTGTGTCGTCAAGGGGGAGCTGTTGTGACGGCCACCACGGGTTTGCGGCGCGGTGCGGTGGGCGACACCGCTGCCGTCGGACGGGCCACTTAGACTCGGAGCGTGACCAGGACTCGACACACCGCCCGTCCGCGCTCGTCGCGCGATGCGGGCGAGTCCGAGACCCGGGCCGAACGAAAGAACCGCACCCGTCAGGCCCTGTTGGACGCCACCATGGAATTGGTCGCGGATCGGACCTTCGCCAGCATCAGCCTTCGTGAGGTCGCACGCGGCGCAGGCATCGTGCCGACGGCCTTCTATCGCCATTTCGCCTCAATGGAGGATCTCGGCGTCACCCTCGTCGAGGACTCGATGCGCGTGCTCCGCCGCACGCTGCGCGAGGGGCGTCGCGATCTCGCGGCGCGCCAGGCGTTGCCCACGGCGCAGAACTCACTCGCGATCCTGCTGCGGCACGTCCACGAGAACGAGGCGCAGTTCCGTTTCCTCGTCCGGGAGCAGCATGGCGGCATCGCCGAGATCAGGCGAGCGATCGACACCGAACTCCGGTTGTTCTCCAAGGAGCTGGCGATCGATCTCTCGCGGCTGCCTGACCTGGCCACCTGGCTCCCCGAAGACCTCGAGATCGCGGCGGAACTCATCGTGACGATCATGCTGACGGCCGTCGCCGATCTGCTCGACAACGATCATCGGGGGCGTGGTTCGGAACGCGAACTGGTCGAGCGGACCGAGCGGCAACTCGTGATGGTGTTTCTCGGTATGGGGCGCTGGCGACCGCGCGCTGAGTAAAATACGAATTCCCGATATTCAATATCTGTCGGTTCGTGTATTTATCATTTAGTCCATGTCGGGAGTTGGCCAACTCGGTGGCCAGGTCGGGCCTTATCGGCTGGACGACCTGTTGGGTCACGGCGGTATGGGCGAGGTTTATCGCGCATATGACACGACCAAGCACCGTGTTGTGGCGTTGAAGTTGCTCAATCCGGTTCTGGCCGAAGATCCGAAATACCAGCAGCGCTTTCGTCGTGAATCGCATGCGGCGGCAGGTCTCGGTGACCCCCATGTCATTCCGATTCACGATTGGGGCGACATCGATGGATTGCTCTATATCGACATGCGCTTGGTGGACGGCGAAAGTCTCCGCACCATTTTGCAGCGCGGGGGAGCCCTGCAACCCGAACGCGCAGTGTCGATTGTGTCCCAGGTTGCGTCTGCGCTCGATGATGCCCACCGCAATGGCGTGGTACATCGGGATATCAAACCGGAGAACATTCTCCTGACCGGCGACGACTTTGTGTATCTCGTGGATTTCGGCATTGCTCACGGAGACGCTGACAGCAGGCTGACCGACTCTGGTATGACCGTTGGTTCTGTCGCATATATGGCCCCCGAATTGTTCGATTCCGACGATGTCTCGCCTGCGACCGATATCTACGCGCTGGCATGTGTTCTCTTCGAGTGCCTCACCGGTCGGGTGCCACACCCGGCGACGACGATAAGTGCCGCGATCAAGGCGGCGGTACTCGACAAGCCTCCTTCGCCGAGCATGGTGAATCCGACTGTGCCGATGGCATTTGATGCCGTGGTGGCGCATGGATTGCGTAACCGGCCTGACCATCGCTATAGCACGGCCCGTGCACTCGCCGACGACGCGCGACGTGCCCTTTCTGATGATTCCGGTTCAACGGCGAACGCAGTAGGAGGTCGCCAGGGCGACGCCCGGACGACGGCGATTCTTGGTTCACCCGCGGTGGACCCGCCCACTTCCCCGCAGTATGTGTCGGAGGCGCAGGGTGTCGGCGGTCCGCCGTCTCAATACGCCGGTCAGGGTCCGCCGACGCAGTATCCGCCGCCGTACGGTTATGGACCGAGTCGAGACGAACGAGGAAGCCGACGGTCGGTGGTACCCGTCCTGGTCGGGATCATCGCCGCAGCGTTGATCGGTCTGCTTGCCCTCGGAGGCTATTGGCTGTTGGAGAAACAGTCGGACGCGTCGTCCGACGAGCCCATCGCCCGCACCACTCCGACCGTTACCCAGACGGTGACGCCCCAGGAGCCGGGCACTTCCGCCATGCCGACTGTGGCGGCGCCGCCTCAGGCGGCATCGTCATGCGGCGCGGGTGTGGCCGTCGGCACTTCGGTCACCAGTTGCCCTTTTGCGGTGGCGGTCCGTGACGAATACCTGCGGACCGGGCCGAAAGGGTATGCGCGCGACATCGTCGCCTATAGCCCGGTGACCGGAACCGCCTATCAAATGTCTTGCGCGCCAGAAGGTGCCGTCGTCGCATGTCGCGGGGGTAACGATGCGGTCGTATACGTCTACTGATCTGAGCCCACGCGCATGAAGCGGAAGGCGCTCTCGGTGGGGTCCGCTGCCTGCACCCTCGCCGTTCTGTTGAGTGCGTGTGCCGAGCCGAGTGCACAGCCGCCAGTGTCCCCGGTGACCGTCACCGTCACCGCGACGCCATCAAGATCTCAGGTGAGCCTGTCGCCCAGGCCTGCGAGGCCCGGCGGCGGTGCCATGCTCGCTTCTGGTTTTCGGACGGTCGCGGCATCGTCGGGAGCGACGGTCGGAATTGCCGTGGCACCTGTCGGTGGCGACGCCGTCCCAGAGCTCACACTGGGCGACCACACGGCGCGTGTTGCGTGGTCGACAATCAAGGTTCCGCTGGCAGTGGCCGCCGAACGTGCACACGGCCCCTCGTCCGCCGAGACTGCGGCAATCGTCAACTCGGACAATGCGTCAGCCGAGCAACTGTGGTCGTCGCTGGGCTCGCCCGGGCAGGCGGCCGACGCGGTCACGCAGGTGTTGCGTGAGGGTGGCGACAACCAGACGACGGTCCCTTCCCAGGCCCTGCGGCCGGGGTTCACGACGTTCGGCCAAACTGTCTGGTCCTTGTCGTCCGCCGCGACGTTCATGGCGAACCTCAGCTGTCTGCCGGGAACCGACCATGTCATCAATTTGATGGGTCACGTGGCCGGCAACCAGCAGTGGGGCGTGGACATCATGGCGACGCCTGCCTCGACGGCTGTGAAGGGCGGTTGGGGCCCGGGAATCGCCGACGGCTACTTGGTGCGACAGATCGCACTCATCCGCTACCGTGACGGCCAGTCGACGGCCGTGGCCATCAGTGCAGTCGGGGATTCGATGACGGAGGGCGTCACCGCGCTGAACGACGTCGCACGATGGCTGAACTCTCACATCGCGCGACTTCCGCGAGGTCGCTGCTGAATGCACGTTGCCGCCAAGGCGCCTCCATTTCTGTTCGCGAAAGACTACAACTTCGCATCATGGCTGGCAGTCACTGAATCTTGAACCTATCCTTCTGTTACTGATGTGACTCAGGAGACAGAAGTGACTCGTGTGAAATTGATTGTGAGCCTCACCGCAGTGGCTGTGGTGTGTTCGGTGGTCGTCGGCACGTCGAGCGCTGCCGCCGCTTCGCCACCGTGGTGGCCACCGCAGTTGCCGCCGCTCCCAGCGCAGATCGCGCGACTACTCGAGCCACCGGTCCCGGTGGAGAAGAAGTTGACGAAGAGCTTCGCCGCGTTGCAGAAGTCGATGCGCAAGACGTTGCCGGGCTCGTTGGGGCTGGCCATCACCCCTGTTGGCACGGACCAGTCGATCACCATGGGAAATCTGACGTCGGGGCGAGCATGGTCGACCCTGAAGGTGCCGGTCTCACTGGCAGCACAACGTAAGAACGGCGCGGCCGTCGCGGTGAAGGAGGACAAGGCGATCACGTTCTCGGACAACGACGCGGCGGGCGACCTGTGGGGATCGCTCGGCGGTGGTCGAAGCTCGGTGGATGCCGTGACGGAGGTCCTGCGCGAAGGGCACGACCTGCGGACCGCCGTGACCTCCGAGGCCGACAATCCGCCGTCCTACCCGGGATACACGCCGTGGGCGCTCGCCGATCAGGCCCGATTCGCGGCACATCTGCCATGCCTCGCCGAGAGCGAGCACGTGGTCCGGCTGATGAGTTCCGTCGCCGCCAATCAGCAGTGGGGCATCGCGAAGATCGGCCGCAAACAGGGTGCTGTGACGGCGGTGAAGGGCGGCTGGGGACCGGCGACGTCCGCCTCCGCCGGTTATCTGGTGCGGCAACTCGGGATCATCAGCACCACCCGGGGGCAGGTCGCGGTGTCCATGGCCGCGGTGCCTCGCAGTGGATCCTTCTCCAGTGGTATCGCGATGCTCGATCGGGTGGGGGACTGGATCGACCGCAATCTCGCCACCCTGCCCACCGGACGCTGCTGATCAGTCGTCCTCGACCTTTGCGTGCCGACCGGTCGAGATCACCGACGACGGCCGCTCCACCGGTTCGATCTGCTGCGCACGGTGATCGCGGACGCGTCGCCGACCGCTGTCCGGCGCGGGCGTCGTCGGCCGGGCGGCCGTGCGGGCGGGTGCGGCCGGTGCCGGCGCAGCAGCGACGCGTGCGCGTCCTGCCGGTCGGGCCAATGCCGCGGCGATCACCGTCGTCAACGGCACCGAGAGTGCGATCGCGATGCCGCCGACGAACGATCGCGCGAGTTCGACGGCCACCGCGTCGGTGGTGATCAGCGAACCGAACGGTTGCTGGGCGACCGAGAACAGCAGGAGCAGGGGGAGTGCGCTGCCCGCATACGCGAACACCAGTGTGTAGACGGTGCTGGCGATGTGATCGCGGCCGACGCGCATGGCGGCGCGGAAGGTGCCCAGTCGCGTCGACTCGCCTGCGGCCGCGAGTTCGAAGGCCGCCGACGCCTGCGTGATGGTGACGTCGTTGAGGACACCGAGCGTGCCGATGATGAACCCCGCCAGCAACAGCCCACTGATCGAGATACTGCCTTGGTACACCTGGAGATTGGTTGTCTGATCGCCCGACAACCCGGTCAGGTTCATGGTGTCGATCGCCAGCCAGCTCAGCAGCCCGGCCAGCATCAGTGACATCAGGGTGCCGAGCAACGCCGAACTCGTCCGGAGGCTCACGCCGTGAGCCAGGTAGAGCACCACGAACAGGATGGCTGCCGAGGAGACCACGGCGACCGCCACCGGTGATTCGCCATCGAGGATGGCGGGCAACGTGAACACACCGAGGACGAGAAAGGCGAATGCGAGTCCGATGATCGACCGGAAACCACGCCACGCCGCCACCAGGACGATGGCGGCGACGAACAGGAACGCCCACACCAGGGTCGGAACGGTCCGGTTGAAATCGAAGAACGTATAGCGCGGGTTGCCGTCGGGACCGGGAACCACACTGAGGCGGAGTTTGTCCCCGGTGTGCAGCGTCGGCTGCCCGGCCTGGGGCTGATCCGGCGACCCTCGCGACTGGGTGACCGCACCCGGCTCGGTGCCCGACTGCGCCCGGTTGGTGGGGACTTCGAGCAGGGTGTAGCGCCCCTCATCGCTGCCGCTGTCGATCCGCACCGTGCTCTGGATGCACGGCCCGAGGTCGGTCACCCCCTCGATCTGGAACTCGGCACTGTCCTGTGCGGTGCCCGCCAGCGGATTCAGGCAATCCGCCCGAACCTGCCCGACGACCTCACCGTTGACAGCGCGGATGGAACCGCCGTCCGCAGAACGGAATTGCATCGGGATCGCGTGGTCGCTGCTCGACGGCCACAACACCACCGCTCCTGCGACGACGCCGACGCCGATGACGGCGAGGCTGACGATCACGATCCAGCGGGCGATGGGCGAGAGGACAGCAGGGATTTCCGACAGGTTGTGGGAATGTCCGTGGCCGTGTCCGGGATGACTCACGACGACACCCTATGCGGTTTCGCGCGGTGTGCCCATTCGCCGGAGCGGCCGTGCACGTCGTCGACGGCCTCGTGGATCAGATCGACGCGGTCACCGAGCGGTTGACCCGATGTAGCGGGCCGAGTCGTCGACGGTCGACAGCGGTCCGTCAATCCGGTGCGCCGCCCCTCGATGATTGTCGGGTAGCAGGTCGCCCCGGCCGAACAGCTTGTGCCGCAACGTGCCCGGAACATACGAGCGGTCGTACGCGCCGCGCCTCTCGAGCGCGGGAACGACATGGGTGACGATGTCCTCGAACGACCCGGGAGTGACCGCGTAGGCGACGTTGAATCCGTCGACATCGGTCTCGGCGACCCAATCCTGCAGGGCGTCGGCCACCTCCTCGCCCGAACCGATCAGGACCGGGCCCATACCGCCGATGCCGCCCCACGCAGCGATGTCGCGGACCGTCCATTCGCCGCCGGTGTCCGAGGCCTGCTGGAATGCGGCCACTGCGGACTGGATCGCGTTGCTCTCGACGTGGCCGATCGGCTCGTCGAGGTCGTAGGACGCCAGGTCGATCCCCATCCAGCCGGACATGAACACCAACGAGCCCTCGTCGCTGGCGTACCGGCGATACTCCTGTGCCTTGGCCCGCGAAGCCTCCGGAGTCGCATCGGTGATGATTGTCAGAAGTGTGTAGATCCGTGCGTCGTAACGGCCCCGGCCGGCGGAGACCAGCTCGTCGCGAGTCTTCGAGACGACCTCACGCAGGATGTCCTTCGTCGGCGCGGCGACGAAGATCGCCTCGGCGTTCTGCGCGGCGAACCGGCGGCCGCGGGGTGAGGCGCCTGCCTGGTAGATCACCGGTGACCCCTGCGGCGACGGTTCGGCCAGGTGGATTCCCGGCACGGTGAAGTGTTCACCTCGGTGCCCGATGTGGTGCACCTTGGCGGGGTCGGCGAACACCCCGTTCTCGCGGTCGCGGCGCACGGCGTCGCGTTCCCAGGAGCCCTCCCACAGCTTGTAGAGCACCGTCAGGTACTCGTCGGCGTGGTCGTAACGGCTGTCGTGTTCGAGGTGATTCTCGTCGCCCATGTTGCGTGCGGCGGAGGGCAGGTAGCCGGTGACGACATTCCAACCGATGCGGCCTCGGGTCAGATGGTCGAGGGTGGAGAGCCGCCGGGCGAACGGGTACGGATGCTCGAATCCGGTGCCGGTGGTGATCCCGAAGCCGAGATGCTCGGTGGCGTGGGCCATCGCGGAGACGAGCAGCAGCGGATCGTTGACGGGGATCTGGGCGCCCTGCCGGATGGCTGCCTCGTCGGTTCCCGCGTAGGCGTCATAGGTGCCGAGGACGTCGGCGATGAACAAGCCGTCGAAACCGCCGCGTTCCAACAGTTTCGCGAGGTCCACCCAATAGTCGAGGGTGTTGTAGTCCCAGGACCGGTCGTCCGGATGGCGCCAGAGGCCGGGGGATTGGTGCGCGACGCAGTTCATGTCGAAGGCATTGAAACGGATCGGGCGGGATGACTGTTCAGACACCCGTGGGATGGTCCGCGGCCGTCGAGCCGATCGCCAGGTTTGCGCCCACGGAGAACCTAACCGGACGTCCCGACCCGCTGTGGTCGCCGCGGCACCGGAGTACAAGTGGAGATATGCGATCCATCGACGTTCTGATCGACGGCCTCGGCCGGGTATCCGACAATGTCCATGCGGTGCTCGACGGCATCACCGCGGACCAACTCGTCCACCGCCCCACACCGGAGGCGAACACCATCGCCTGGCTGGTCTGGCACCTGACCCGGGCGCAGGATGCGCAGATCGCCGATGTCGCAGGTACCGAGCAGGTCTGGACGTCGGCGGGATTCCATGAGCGGTTCGGACTGCCGTTCCCGCCGTCCGCCTCAGGATATGGACAATCCTCCGAGGAGGTCGGGCAGGTGGTTGCCGAGCCGGATCTGCTCCGCGAGTACTACGACGCGACGCACGACGTCAGCGTGGAGTACCTCGCTGCGCTCACCGACGACGACCTCGACCGTGTCATCGACGAGAGCTGGGACCCGCCGGTGACTCTCGGTGTCCGCTTGATCAGCATCGTCGACGACGACGCACAGCACGTGGGGCAGGCGGCCTATGTCCGCGGTCTCGTGAGCTGACCCCCGCGGCGAGATCAGATCCAGCCATGGTCGCGTGCGACCATAGCCGCCTCGGCACGTGTGCTCGTGCCGGTCTTGCCGATCGCCGAGGAGAGATGATTGCGTACCGTGCCGGCGGACAGGTGGACTCGCGCGGCGATGGTGGCCACCGTCGCTCCCGACAGGGCGGCCCGTAGCACCTCGGTCTCTCGTGGGGTGAGGGGATTGTCACCGCTGGTGAGGCTTTCGGTCGCCAACATCGGATCGATGACGCGGAGCCCGTGGCGGACCCGACGAACCGCGTCGGCGAGCTGGGACGCGGGGGTGTCCTTCACCACGAACCCCGACGCGCCCGCATCGATCGCGCGGCGAAGATAGCCGGGCCGCCCGAACGTCGTCACGATGAGGCTTCGTGTGTCGGGCAACTCGGACCGCAGGGCGGCGGCCACCTCGATGCCGTCCATTCCCGGCATCTCGATGTCCAGCAGACAGACGTCCACTCGGTGTTCGCGCGCGGCCACGACGACCTCGTCGCCCCGGCCGACCTCGGCGACGACGTCGAGGTCTGTTTCGAGCTCCAGGAGCGCGGCGAGGGCACCCCGCACCAGGGCCTGGTCGTCGGCGAGGAGCAACCGGATCGGTTCGCTCATGGCAGCACCGCCCGGACGGCGGTCCCGCCGGCGGCGGAGTCGACGGTGAGAGCGCCATCGGCATCCTCCACGCGCTCGGCCAGGCCGCGCAACCCGTTGCCGAACCCGGAGCCGTTCATCCCGTGCCCGTCGTCGCGGATCTCGATCTCGTTGTCGCGCAGGGTGATGGTGCACGTGGTCGCCGATGAGTGGCGCACCACGTTGGTCACCGCCTCGCGCAGGAGCCACGCGAACAGGGTGTCGTGAGCGGTGCTGGAGCGGTCGTCGGACGAGACCGACACCGCGATCCCTGCCGCGTCGAGCGCGCTGCGGGCGGCGGCGATCGTGCTCGCCAGATCGGGGGAACGCAGATTTCCGACGGTGGCACGCACCTCGTCAAGGGCTTGTCTGGACAGCATGTTCACTTCGCCGAGTTCCTTTCTCGCCCGCTCCGGATCGAGGTCCACCAACCGTTGGGCGAGTTCGGATTTGAGGGTGATCACCGTCAGCGAATGGCCGAGGATGTCATGGACGTCGCGTGCGACGCGCTCGCGCTCGGCGACCACCGCCAGTTGATTGTTGAGTTCACGCTGACGCTCGTCGGCGGCGTCGCGTTCCATCTCCCGGCCGCGCAGCACGCGGATGCCCAGCAGCGTCATCCCGACCGCCACCATCACCACGACCGTGCCAGGATCGACCGCCCAGTCCGGAATCCATTCACCGACCAGTACCGCGGCGGCGATCAAGAGGATCACGGTGGCGACGCCGTATATCGGTGGAAAGGTGAACGCCGCGATGGCCATCAGAAACGGGACGACCCCGAACGCGCCGCCGCCGATGATCGGCAGCAGGGCTGCGCCGATCGTGGTCAGAAGGCCGAACACCCCGATCGTGAACGGCATCGAGACCTCGCGCTCGCGCGCCATCAGCGAGTACACGCACGCGACAACGTAGATCACCGCAAAGGAGACGATCAGCAGATAGCCGCAGACCTTCTGCCCGGTCGAGATGTCGCCGGTGGCGACCGCCACCCACGGGTAGATCAGGAAGATCAGCCAGACGGCGCCGAACGCCCAGCGCATATCGCGCCACGGCGTCCACCATCGTTGCCTTCCGGGCATCGTCTCGTCGTTCCTGTCTCGCCGACTCCCACCCCAGCCGCGACGGTTTCCGTCATCCGCGACCACGAAATGGCGTCGCGGATGACGGAAACCGTCGCGGCTGCGAAGGGGAGTCACTGCCGGGCCGTACTGCGACTGTAGAAGAATCCGGCCGCCGCGGCGAAGATCGTCCCCCACACCAGGATGTTGACCACGCAGACGATCAACGGGACCGCCTCGCCGTAGACGGTCGCACCGCCGGTGAGCGGATACCGGGCGAGCGTCGCCACGCCGAACATCGGGGTGAACTCGGAGACCGTCAGCATGGTGCCCTTGAGCGGCACGAACACGTTTCCGGCAAAGGCGAGGAGAGCGAGGACGCCACCCAGTGCCTGCATCGCACCGTCGGATCGGAGCACGCTGCCGATGGTGAGGCCGAGAGCCGCGAACACCGACGACCCGATCCAGCTGAGTGTCAGGCAGCCGATCCAGACGGCCGCCGATGCCGTCGCGCCGGTCAGCGCACCGACGACGGCGAGCACCGCGAGCGGCAGTGCCGCCATGGTCATCGCGACCACGACCTTGGTCGCGACGTAGCCACGCGGCCGCAGTGGCGTCATCCGCAAGGTGCGGGTCCATCCGTTCTGCTGCTCGAGGGAGACCGAGGCGGCGTTGGTCGCGGCGGCCAGGATCGCGCCGTAGACGGCCATGCCGACGAGGACATAGAACGCCACATTGCCGTGGCCGACCGAGTCGTTCCGATCCCCTTGGGTCGCACCGAAGACCAGATAGAGCATGGCGGGCACCACAACGGTGAAGATCATGGCACGGCGGTTGCGGAGCACCCGACGTACATCGGTGATGAGGTAGGTGGGTGAGATGAAAGTGGTGGTCATGTGGTTCTCCGTGAATTCGGTCAGGCAGTGAGTTCGAGGAAGGCGTCTTCGAGGGTGTGGGCACTGATCTCGACGTCTCGCGCTGCGGTGTCGGTCAGGAGGAATCGGGCCAGTTCGTCGGAATCCTGCGCGCCGAGATAGACACGTCCGCCGCGTCTTTCGACCTCGGTGGCGTGCGGCACGGAGGCCAGGACCCGGGCGATGTCCGGCTCGTCGAGAACTGCGGAGACCACCCGGCCGCCTGCACGTGCGCGGATGTCGGCGGTCGGGCCGTCGGCGACGATGCGCCCACCGGAGATCATCACGATCCGATCGGCGAAGGAGTCGGCCTCTTCGAGGTAGTGGGTCGCGAAAAGTACTGTCCGCCCATGCATGGCGTCGGTACGCATCGCTGCCCAGAAGGCGCGGCGGGACTCGACATCCATGCCTGCGGTCGGCTCGTCGAGGACGATCAGGTCCGGGTCGGGGAGCAGCGCCAGCGCGAACTTGAGCCGCTGCTGTTCGCCCCCTGAGCATTTCGACACGGTCCGGCCGGCGATGTGCGCGAGATCGGCGCGTGCCATCGCGGCCGCCGGATCGACGGAACCGCCGTGCAGTGCCGCGACGACTCGCACTGTCTCTTCGACGGTGAAATCCGGCTGCAGACCACCGGTCTGCATCACCGCAGCGATGCGTCCGGACCGTGCGGCCTGCTGCGGCGGCAGCCCGAACACCTCGATCTCGCCGGAATCCGGCCGGGTCATACCCAGGACCATGTCCAGGGTCGTGGTCTTGCCCGCGCCGTTGGGCCCGAGGAAGGCGACGACCTCACCCGGAGTGATGGCGAGATCGAGGTGATCCACGGCGGCGACCGGGGTGCGATCGGCGCCGCGGAAGGTCTTGGTGAGCCCGTTGGATCGAAGTGCCAGGTGTGTCATGTCTCCACGATGCGACGACCGACGGCGTAGTTCCTGGCGGAGATGTCACTGATCTGCCATGACATGTGTCATGGCAGATGGTCGGTCAGGAACTCACGAGCGGCAGCCCTTCCAGGTCTGGAAGTCCCCGGCGAATGCGGCGCCGCCGGTGCAGGTGGGACCGTTCTTACCGTCGACGACGACGGTGGCGCCCGGTCCGGCGATACCGATGGCCAGTCCCGGCCGAACGCCGGTCATCGTCACCGTCGCTCCCTTACCGATGGCGATCGCGGCCGGACCGGCGTAGTTGTCGCCGGTCACCGCGGCCTTGCCGCCCCCATCGGTGACCGCCAGAGTGAGTCCGGTCGGGCCGGAATCGACCTGACAGTTCGGCATTGTCGACGATTGTCCGGGAAGACCGGGACACACCTCCGGCGCGGCATGGGCGGCCGGTGCGGCAGCCAGCGAGATACCGGCGGCGCCCGCCCCGGCGATGATGATCCCGAGGACGGTGCGGGTGGCAGAACGCATGATGGTGACTCCTCTGTTGCGGGTGGCTGACCGCAGCGATTCGGAGCCGATGGAGGCATGGATGGGTGGCAGATGTCCGTCCCCGCACAATGCGCCGTGAGACCATCGATGCATGTCGAAGGATGCGACGGAGTCACCGGGCGGCACGTCAGACGATTCGGCCGGTGAATCCATGCTGACGGTCGTCATCGCGTTCGCGATGAATGTGCTGATCGCCGTTGCCAAGACCGTGGCCGCAGGGATCACCGGCTCGGCGTCACTGGTCGCGGAATCCGCGCACTCGTGGGCCGATGCAGGCAACGAGGTCTTCCTGCTCATCGCCGAGCGCCGCGGCGCCCGCGACCGTGACCGGAGACATCCGTTCGGCTACGGGCGAGAAACCTATATCTGGTCGATGTTCGCCGCGTTCGGCCTGTTCACGGTGGGAGCCGTGGTCTCGGTGATGCATGGGATCTCTGCGCTGACCGAGCCCGAGGAGGACGCGAATTACCTCGTCGGATACCTCGTTCTGGCGATATCCGCAGTGCTGGAATGTGTTTCGTTCATTCAGTCGATCCGTCAGGCTTCGGCTGGTGGTGCGCGCTTCTCGATCCATCCACTCCGCTTCGTCAGCCGTACGTCCAACACGACGTTGCGAGCCGTGTTCTTCGAGGATGCCGCGGCCCTGGTCGGACTGGCGATCGCCGCCGCAGGCATGGCCCTCCACGAGATCACCGGGCAGGCGGTGTGGGATGCGATCGGATCGATCCTGGTCGGCATCCTGCTCGGCTTCATAGCCGTGTTCCTCATCAAGCGCAATGGCGAGTTCTTGCTCGGACAGTCGGCGATGCCCGCGACGCGGACCGAGATCCTGACCGCGCTGCTCAGGCGCGCCGAGATCGACCGGGTCACCTACCTGCACGTCGAGTACGTGGGTCCGATGAAGTACTTCCTGGTCGCTGCGGTCGACATGACCGGCGACCTCGCGGAACACGATCTGGCCGTCCAGTTGCGGAAGGTGGAGCGTGAGATCGAGGAACACGAGAGCATCGTCGAGGCAGTCCTGACCCTGTCGACCTCGGATGAGCCGTCGCTGACGCCCTGAACGGCGTGGGCGTAGGTTGGCACCGTGGAATTGCGAATCTTCACCGAACCCCAGCAAGGCGCAACCTACGACGATCTACTGCGGATCGCGAAGGCCACCGAGGACCTCGGCTTCGACGCCTTCTTCCGGAGCGATCACTACCTGGCGATGAATGTCGACGGCCGACCCGGTCCGACCGACGCCTGGCTCACCCTGGCCGGCCTGGCGCGCGACACCTCGCGAATCCGGCTCGGCACACTGGTGACGTCGGCGACCTTCCGCTATCCTGGCCCGCTCGCGATCTCCGTCGCCCAGGTGGACCAGATGAGTGGCGGCCGAGTGGAACTCGGACTCGGTGCCGGCTGGTTCGAGGCCGAACACAGTGCCTATGGCATCCCGTTCCCGCCGCTCGGCGAGCGGTTCGACCGGCTGGAGGAGAGCCTCGAGATCATCACCGGCCTCTGGGGCACGCCGGACGGGGAGACCTTCGACCATCCCGGTGGGCATTATCCGATCAGCGAGTCACCCGGGCTGCCCAAGCCCACCCAGTCGCCGCGACCACCGATCATCGTCGGCGGTACCGGCAAGAAGCGCACGCCCGCACTGGCCGCTCGTTTCGGCGACGAGTTCAATGCGGCCTTCCAGCCCGTCGACGAGGCCCGGGCGCAGTTCGAGCGGGTCGGCGCGGCCGTCGGGGATGCGGGACGCTCCGCCGACTCGATCACCTACTCGGCGGCGCTGGTCTTGTGCTGCGGTGCCAACGAGGAGGAGTTGGCACGTCGCGCGGCGGCGATCGGCCGTGAGGTCGACGAGCTCCGGGAGAACGGTGCAGCAGGTACCCCCGCCGAGGTGGTGGAGAAGATCGAGAGCTACCGCGCTGCCGGCGCGAGCCGGATCTACCTGCAGACGCTCGACCTGAGCGACCTGGATCACCTCGAGCTGGTCGCCAACGAGGTTGCGCCGCAATTGCGCTGACTCAGCGCACCGAGGCGTCCATCGCCCAATAGAGGAGCTCGGCGTTCTCCTGAGAGCGGAGGCGGACTTCTCCGTGCCCGGTGAGACGGACCGCGTCGCCTTCCGAGAGGACCCCGATGCCGTCGGCGGATGCGGTTCCGGCAGCGACGAACAGATGTCCGAACCGCGCCGCCGGGAACTCGATGGGGCGATCATCTCGCGGTCGTGCGGCCACCAGTGCCGACCGGTGGTTCGCGAGCCAGACGCCCGGACCGTCGGCGTCGGCGGGCATCCCGGACGCCACGACAACCGGCTCACCGGAAGACAGTTCGGTGGTCAGGTCGCGTTGCTCGTATCCGGGATCGAGGCCTGCGGTGTCGGGGGCGATCCACATCTGGATGACGCGCAACGGTCGATCCTCGTCGCGGCGGGCCGGATTGCGTTCACTGTGCCGGATTCCGCGCCCGGCCGTCATCCGCTGGATCTCGCCGGGGTGGATCAGCGACTCGTGACCGGTGGAGTCCCGGTGCGCCGCAACGCCTTCGAGTACCCAGGTGAGTATCTCGGTGTCGGAGTGGGTGTGCATGTCGAGGCCTTCGCCTGCGTCGACACGATCGTCGTTGTGGACGAGTAGAACACCGTGTGCATTGGCGGCGAGGTCGAAATTGCCCGTGGCGGGAAAGGACTGGCGAGAGTCGAGCCACTCGTTCCACCAATGGGCACGCTCGGCGGACCGGATGATCTGCATCATCGTCGGCCTCCCGTCTCGTGCTGGGACGACATGTGCCCCGACAGCCGGGTCATGATGTCGAGCAGGGCGACACCGTCTGTCTCGGACAGGGCGTCGATGAACAGTGTTCGGACACACCGGGCGTGGTCCCGGGCGGCGTTCCGGAAGACCTCGGCGCCACGGGGTGTGAGCACGGCGTAACTGCCGCGTCGATCCTCGTCGGCCCGCTCACGGCCGAGCCAGCCGCGGCGTACGAGTGTGTCGATCTGATATGACAGTCGCGATGTCGAGAACACCAGGTGTTCGGAGAGATCCCGCATCCGGAGTCGCTGTCGCGGCGCGTCGTGCAGCAACAGGAGTACCTGATAGTCGGCGAGGGACATGCCGGCACTCGCCTTCAGGTCGTCGTCGAGGACGGTCTGAAGGCGAGCGCTTGTCTCGATGAAGACCTGCCACGCCTCGCGTCGCGGGTCGCTCGCCGAAGGTGCGGCACTCACCGCGAGGTGTGTGGCATCAGCGCATCCGGCGGGATGACACCGAGTCGTCCGGCATTGAAGTCATCGATGGCCTCGATGAGTTGCTGTTTGGTGTTCATCACGAACGGTCCGTATTGGAACACCGGCTCGCGGATCGGCCGCCCGCCGAGGACCAGCAGTTCCAGTGCCGGACGGTTCGAGTCCTGGCCCTCGTCGGCGCCGACGGTGATCCGGTCACCCTTGCCGAACACCACCAACTGGCCCTGGCGGACCGGCCGGGCGTCCGGGCCCACGGTCCCGCGGCCGGACAGCACGTAGACGAGCGCGTTGAAGTCCGGGCGCCACGGCATCGACAGTCGCGCCCCCGGCGACACGGTGGCGTGCGCGAACGTGATCGGGGTGTGGGTCGAGCCGGGTCCGGCATGCCCGTCGACCTCGCCGGCGATGATGCGGATCAGGGCGCCGGCGTCTTCGGTGGTCAGCAGAGCGGCCTGGCCGCCTTCGAGATTCTGGTATTTGGGGCTGATGAATTTGTCGGCTGCCGGCAGATTCACCCACAGCTGAATGCCGTGGAACAGGCCGCCGGAATCGACGAGTTCGGCCGGCGGGGTCTCGATGTGCAGGATGCCCGCTCCCGCGGTCATCCATTGCGTTGCGCCGTTCTCGATGAGTCCGCCGCCCCCGGTCGAGTCCTGGTGTTGGAATCGGCCGTCGATCATGTAGGTGACGGTCTCGAATCCGCGGTGCGGGTGCCACGACGTCCCCTTGGGTTCGCCCGGCTCGTAGTCGACCTCACCCATCTGGTCCATGTGGACAAACGGGTCGAGGTCGGCGCTGGACACCCCGGCGAAGGCCCGGACCACCGGGAAACCCTCACCCTCGAAGCCGCGCGGCCCGGTGGTCACCGACTTCACCGGCCGTTCGGTCTGCTCGGGGGTTGCGGCGCGCAGCCGCGGCAAGGTCAGCGTGTCGGCGGTGATTGCGGGCATGACGGGCTCCTCTCAGTAGCTCAATTTTGAGCTATGTGCGTCTCAACGGGGTGGGGCCGTGTCGTATTCCCCCGCGTGGGGTGCTCGACCATGAATAATCGGGTCATGGCCGAAACCGGTGGTGGGAATCGTGGCTCCGAGGACGACGCCCGACCTGCCGAACGGCAGCGATTCAAGAAGCTAGCCCAGGCCGCGCTGAACGCGGATGTGACGGTGGACCAGGTCGAGGCGATCCTGACCGACCTCGGAGATGTGCTGGTCGACATGAACAAGACGATCAGTGGGCTCGACGGGGCCATCGACAATCTCGGCGTCACCATGTCGCGACTCACCGGCACGCTCGACCAGGTGGATTCGACCGTTGTCGCGATGGTCGATGTGGTCGACCGGCTCGAACGGGTCGTCGGACGGGTGGAGATCCTGGTCGGGATCGGTGAGGCGGCGATGCGACCACTCGCCGCACTGGAATCGGCAGGGCGCGGCGTGGCCTCGCGACTGGGGCTTCTCAGCTGAACGGGGTGTGACCACAATGACCGACATGACAGTGGAGGAACGCTCGTTCCGGGGCAGGCACGGCGAGACCATCACCTACGACGTGAGTCGCACCGAGGGTGCTCCCCGGGGGACAGTCGTGATCGCCCACGGACTCGGTGAACACGGCCGCCGTTACCGCCACGTCGTGGAGCGGCTCGTCGGTGCGGGCTACCTGACTGCCGTGCCCGATCACCTGGGTCATGGGCGTTCGGGTGGCAAACGTCTTCGTGTCCAACGGTTCTCTGACTACACCGACGATCTCGGCGCGGTGCTGGATCAGGTGGCGACAGGCGATCTGCCGACCTTCCTGATCGGGCACAGCATGGGTGGCTGCATCGCTCTGGACTTCGCGCTGGACCATCAGGACCGACTGGACGGCCTGGTGCTCTCCGGTGCCGCCGTGGTGCCGGGCGACGATCTGTCGCCGGTCGCGGTCAAACTGGCACCGTTGCTCGCGCGAGTGGCACCCGGATTGCCCACCACCGCATTGGATTCCGCGAGTATCTCGCGAGACCCGCAGGTGGTCGCCACCTACGACACCGATCCGCTGGTGACGCGGGACAAGATCCCGGCGGCCCTCGGCGGCGCGATGCTGGCCACCATGGGGTCGTTCCCACGACGGCTGTCGGGTCTACACATCCCGCTGCTCGTCCTGCACGGCGGCGCCGACGCTCTCACCAGTCCCGCGGGCAGTGAGATGGTGGATCGGCTCGCCGCATCATCGGACAAGACGCTCACGATCTACGACGGTCTCTACCACGAGATCTTCAACGAGCCGGAGCGCGATCAGGTGATCTCGGACGTGCTCGGCTGGTTGGCCGATCACACGCCCGAGCCCTGATTCACGGATCCGACGACTGCATCGCGCCGACGGCCTGCCGGTTGCCGTCAGGCCGCCGGGGTGGTGGTCGGTGTCGTCGCCGAAGGTGCGACCGACTCCTGCGAGCTCGCGGGCGCCTGCGACTCCGTGGCCGAGCTCGCGCCGGCATTCGTGTCGGCGGTGTCGGCAGGCGGGGCGGGGACCGTGGTCCCGACCTCGGTGCTGCCGGGGGTGCCCGCGGTCGCGTCCGATGCGTCGCCGCTGGTCGCAGGCGCCTCCGAAGAACCTGCCCCGGCAGTCGCGGTCGGCGACTCGGCCGAACTCGCGGCCGACGACTCCGATGCCTCGGTGGTGGCCGCGAGGACCTCGGGGTTCAGCGTCGGTGAGGCCTTCGCGGCGACCAGTGCCGCCTGGGTGGCTTTCGCTGTGCCCTCGGGTTCAGGGCTTCCTGACGCGCTGACGAGCTGCACCTTGTCGGTGACCGGCGGCGTGCTGCGCAGTGCTTCGAGGACGTGATCCTTGCCGTCGGCGAGCCCCCGACCCCAGTTCTCCCAGGTGTGTCCGCCGTAGTTCGGCAGAGAGATGACCGACGCCCCGGTCTGTGCCGCCTGCAACTGCATCAGCACCGTGGAGAAGGCCGACAGGATCTCCAGCGCCATCGCACTGATCTGGTCCTGCTGCGACAGCTTTGCCATCTCACTCGCGGTGAGGAAGCCGTTGCCCGAGGAGATGATCAGGGTCTGGCCGTTCTCCTTGAGCTTGCTCACGTTCTTCGACGGATCGTTGTCGGTCCACCGCTGACTTCCGGGTGCGCCCCACATGTTGACGATGCCGTTGGTGTAGTTCGACACCAACGTCTGCGAACCGAACACACCGAGCGCGCCGATCGGGTTGTCGGTCTGGTAGTAACCGGACATCGCCTGCACCACCTTGAACTGCTCGGGATGCCGCTCGGCGAGGGTGACGGCCGGACCGCCCGACATCGACAGGCCGATGATCGCGTTGTTGCTCTTGCTCACGCCGAAGTTCTCCGCCAGGTAGTCGGGGAGTTCGTCGGTCAGGAAGGTCTCTTCTTTGATGGTGGTGTTCTGGTCACCGGCGCCCGCGTCCCAGTCGGTGTAGAACGACGACGCGCCGCCGACGGGCATGACCAGGGTGGTGTCGCTCGCCCCGTCGTAGACCTTGGCCGCCTGCACATCGGTGGTCCAGGCCGACCGCTCCTCGCTCGCGCGCATGCCGTCGAGCAGATAAATCCCGTTGTCGCTGCCACTCGACGCGCGGATCTGGACGATCACGAACTTGTTCTGCGACGCCGACCAGACTTTGCAGTTCTGGACGTAGTTGCCGGACTTGTCCCAGGTACAGCCCTCGCGGAGGATCTCAGGGTGACCGGTGAGGGCCGATGCCTTGTTGCCGCCGGAGATCAGCGAGCTGATGCCGAACAGACCGAGGCTCACCGCGACGACGACGGCGATGCCCGCGAGCCGACGGCGACGGCGACGATGCGGACGGGCGGTCGTCGCGGTGGTGGGCGAGGACTGCCAGCCTTCGGCGACCAGATTCGGATCCAGGGATTCCGGAGGGATGGGCATGAGACTCCTGACACAAGATTTGAGCGATGTCCCCCGACGCACGGACCTCCGACGCGGAGGGCTTCCGTGATGACTGATGTGTCGTCGCACGGCGGGTCGGCGTTACACGCGTGAGGCTGCGCGCTTCGCTGTGAAATCGCTGTGAGGTGGGACGATCGCGGGTGTCGGGTTCTGACGCCTGACCGGTTCCGCGCGCGCCGCGGGTCGTTCTGTGGGATGTTCACTGCGTGAGGCGCCGCTCGCCCGATCGGAGATCCCCATGACACGGTTGTTGATGGTGCTCGGCTCGGTATTCGTGGTCGCTCTCGGATTGTTGTCGGCGCCGGGCCCGGTGCACGCGACGCCTCTGCCGTCCGCGGATCCCTTTTATCGGGCGGGTCCGGATCTGACTTCTCACCGGGCAGGCTCGGTCCTGCGGACCCGGCCGGTCGAGTTCGTCATGTCCGGTGTGACCGTACCCGTGACGTCGACGCAGGTGCTCTACCGCAGCAACGACGACAGTGGCGCGCCGATCGCGGGTGTCACCACGGTGCTCCGACCCGCCACGGCGAACGGCCGGATCGTCTCGTTCCACATGGCCTACGACGCGCTCGGGCCCCAGTGCGATCCCTCATACACACTGCAGGGCAACAAGCCCAGTCGGGCGGGGCAGTTCGAGGAGATCGCGATCGGCGGCTATCTCGCGGCCGGTTACACCCTCAGTGTGCCGGATTACGAGGGGCAGCAACAAGAATGGACGATCGGGCGACAGTCCGGCCATCTCGCCCTCGATGGGATTCGCGCGGCGGAGAAGGTGCTGAGACTGCCACCGTCGACGCCGGTCGGCATGGTCGGCTACTCAGGGGGATCGGTGCCCACCGGTTTCGGGGCCGAGCTCGCCCCGACCTATGCCCCCGAATTGGCGATCGTGGGTGCCGCGGCCGGCGGTGTGCCGGTGAACCTCGCCCACAACCTGCCGTATATCAGCGGCAGCAAGGACTGGGCCGGCGTCATGCCCGCGCTCGTCGTCGCCTATCAGCGCGCCTACGGACTGGACGTCTCGTCGTTCCTGTCGCCGTACGGACTCCGCCTGGTGAACACGGTCAGCGACGAGTGCATCATCGACTTCGCCGGCGACTATCCCGGGCTCACCGACGCTCAGATGGTGCGGTCGCCGTATCGGGGGTTCCTGCAGGTCCCGTCTGTGCGCGCAGCCATCGCACGCAACGTGATGGGCGCGGCAGGCACACCCGCGGCGCCGATGATGCTCGGTGTCGGGAAGAAGGACTCGGTCGGCGACGGAGTGATGGTCGCCGCCGACGTCGCCGACCTCGCCCGTCGCTACTGTGCGCGCAACGTCCCGGCGCAATTCCATCTCTACCGGGGTGATTCGCACAGCACTGCCTTCATCCCGTTCGAGCGCGACGCCGCGGTCTTCCTGAACGAGCGCTTCGCGGGACGCCCGACCGGCGGCTGCTGACGCGGCCGATCGGCAAGGTGATGCCACGGAGAAATCCGTCGCATAACGCATGCCTGCCGGTCGGGAAGGGCGCATCCTGAGAAGACGGCGCGGGACGAGCCCTCCTGCGCAGAAGTGTCCGAGAGGCGACCCCATGACCACCACGTCACCGACCCCCGCCCGGCCCGCGCCGGTCGACATGGCACACCACGCCCATCTCTCGGGAGTGTTCGCGCCACAACGCACAGAGGTCGACGTCGACGATCTCGAGGTGATCGGCACGATCCCCGACGATCTGCACGGCAGCTATCTCCGGAACGGGCCCAATCCACGATTCGATCCGATCGGGTCGTATGTCTATCCGCTCGACGGAGACGCGATGGTGCACCGACTCGAGATCGGCGGCGGCGCAGCCCATTACCGGAACCGGTTCGTCCGGACGCCGATGGTGGTCGCCGAGGAGGCGGCCGGGCATGCGATCTGGTCGGGTCTCACCGACGGGTACACGCCGTCGGCCGACGAGGTCGGTCCCGATCTCGCCGGGACGTTCCGGCAGTTGCCCGACATCAACATCGTCGAGCATGCCGGCCGACTGCTCGCCATGGCAGAGGCCGACCAGCCGTATCGTCTCGATCCCGCCGACCTGGGGACGATCGCCCGCGACAGTTGCGACGGTGCCATGGCGGTCGGCAGCACGGCGCACCCGAAGATCGACCCATCCACGGGGGAACTCGTGTTGTTCAACTATGTCCTGGAGGCGCCGTACCTCACGTGGGCGGTGATCGGACCGGACGGCCGGACACGCCGGCCACCGACCCCGGTGGAGGGTGTCGACCGGCCATTGATGATCCACGACATGGCCCTGACCGCGCGCTACATCGTGCTGTTCCTGTGCCCGCTCGTCTTCGACATCACCGCGATGCTCAGCGGCGGGTCGTTGCTGCAATGGCATCCCGAGTCCGGCACCCGCATCGCGCTGATACCGCGTGACGGCGGCCCGATCCGCTGGGTCGACTCCGAGCCGATGTGGGTGTGGCACTTCGCCAATGCCTTCGACAACGGTGCTGATGATGCACCGGGCGACGGCACCGTGACCGTCGACTACGTGGAATGGACCTATCCGGGGGCGTTCGCGCACATGCCGCAGCCGGCGTCGTCGGCGCTGGTGCGCGCGGTTCTCGACCCGGCCCGGGGAACGATCGCTCGCACCGTTCTCGGCGAGAGTGCCGATGTGGAGTTCCCGCGTGTCGACGACCGCCTGCTCACGCGGTCGCATCCACGCGTTGCGACCGTGGGCAAGAGCGGGAACGACACCGGAGACCGCGACAGCCTCTGGTTCCACGATCTCCGTGCCGGAACCGAGACCTGTTGGCGCCCAGGTGTCGCCATCGGCGAACCGATCTACATGCCGGGCGCGCACCACGATTACTGGGGTGCGTTCGGCACCGACCCGGCAGACATGGCCTCGTACTTCTACGTGCTGGCCGCCGACGATCCCAGTGCGGGCCCGCTCGCGACCGTCCGGATGCCGATCCGGGTACCGGCCGGTCTGCACGGGGCGTGGTCACCGGCCGAGCCGATCAACCCGCCGGTCGAGTAGCGGCGAACGAAGTGAGTCGCGTATCGAGATCTGTGTGGGGAGTCGGTGATCTCGATACGGCGCCTCGCTTCGCTCGGTGCCTACTCGATCGGCGGGTGGACCTGCCTGCTGGTTGGCGGGTGGACGTGCCTGCTGGTCACCGGCCGAGCCGATCAATCCGCCGGTCGAGTAGCGGCGAACGAAGTGAGTCGCGTATCGAGATCTGTGTGGGGAGTCGGTGATCTCGATACGGCGCCTCGCTTCGCTCGGTGCCTACTCGATCGGCGGGTGGACCTGCCTGCTGGTTGGCGGGTGGACGTGCCTGCTGGTTGGCGGGTGGACGTGCCTGCTGGTCACCGGCCGAGCCGATCAACCCGCCGGTCGAGTAGCGGCGAACGGAGTGAGTCGCGTATCGAGATCTGTGTGGGGAGTCGGTGATCTCGATACGGCGCCTCGCTTCGCTCGGTGCCTACTCGATCGGCGAGTGGACCTGCCTGCTGGTCGGCGGGTGGCCCTGCCCATTGGTCGGCGGGTGGGCCTGCCTGCTGGTTGGCGGGTGGACCTGCCCACCGATCGGCGGGCAGGTGTTCGCCGGAACTCAGCTCAGGCGTCGTAACCCAGGAGCGACTTGACCTCCAGGAACTCGTCGAAGGCGTAGTCGCCCCACTCGCGACCGTTGCCGCTCTGCTTGTACCCACCGAACGGTGCCGACGGGTCGAGCTGCGCGCCGTTGAGTGAGATCGACCCCGCGCGGATGCGGGAACCGACCTTGCGGACCTCGTCGACGTCCTTGCCCGACACATAGCCGGCGAGGCCGTATTCGGTGTCGTTGGCGATCTCGATGGCGTTGTCGATCGAGTCGTAACCGATCATCACCAGCACCGGGCCGAAGATCTCGGTGCGGGCGATGTCCATGTCGTTGGTGACGTCGGCGAATACGGTTGGCCGGACGTAGTACCCGGTTGGCAGATCGTCGGGACGTCCCGGGCCACCGAACACGACGTCGGCGCCCTCCTCGATTCCGCGTTCGATGAGCCCCTGGACCTTCTCGAACTGCGGCTCGGACACCACAGGACCCATACGGACGTCCGTGCTCGGATCACCGACGGTCAGAGTCGACTGCACGGACTTCGCTGCCTCGGCCGCCTCGGCCATCCGCGACTTCGGGACCAGCATGCGGGTGGGTGCATTGCAGGACTGTCCGGAGTTCATCATCATCGCGGCCACCCCGCCGCTGACATTGGTCGCGAAGTCCTCGTCGTCGAGGATGATGTTGGGGCTCTTGCCGCCGAGTTCCTGCGCAACACGCTTCACGGTCGGCGCAGCATTCTTGGCGACCTCGATGCCGGCGCGGGTGCTGCCGGTGAACGACACCATGTCGATGCCGGGGTGGGACGCCAGGGCTGTGCCGACGCCCGGGCCGTCGCCGTTGACGAGGTTGAACACTCCCGCGGGAACGCCTGCCGCATCGAAGATCTCGGCCACGATGGCGGCGCTGAACGGAGCCACCTCGGACGGCTTGAGCACCATCGTGCAGCCGGTCGCGAGTGCCGGGGCAACTTTCACCATGACCTGGTTCAGCGGCCAGTTCCACGGGGTGATGAAACCGCAGACACCGATCGGCTCCTTCACGATCCGCGACGACCCGCGGTCTTCGGAGAAGCTGAACGTCGGCAGCTGCGCCGCGGCGGTCATCAGGTGGGCGAGCCCGATGGGGACCTGGACGTTGTTGGCCAACCCGTTCGGCGCGCCCATCTCCTCGGTCACCGCTGCAGCGAGTTCGGGCATCCGCTTCTGGTACTCGGCGACCACCGCGTTGAGGATTCCGACGCGCTCGTCGACGCTGGTCTGGCTCCAGGTGGTGAATGCCTTACGAGCCGCCTGCACCGCCGTGTCGACATCGGCAGCCGTACCGAGTGCGACGTGGCCGGCGGCCTTCTCGGTCGCGGGATTGATCACGTCGATCAGATTGAGCTCCGTGGGCTCGACCCACTGGCCGTCGATGTAGAACTTGGTGATTTCGCGCATGGTGATCCTCCATATCCGCGGGGTGTTGTCGACACCACACTATGCCTGCCTGCAGAGTGCCGGGGCAGGCTTTGAGGAAACGTTCGTTGTCAGATTTCCGTCTCGATCTGAGACGTTGCGACACCACCTGGTCAGTAGGGTCGGATCATGATCTTCATCGTCGCGAAATGGTCCGTGAAGCCCGAATACGTCGAACAATGGCCTGATCTCGTTCAGGCGTTCACGCAGGCCACCCGGGCCGAAGCCGGTAACAAATGGTTCGAATGGTCACGCAGCCTCGACGACCCGTCCACCTACGTCCTCGTCGAGGCCTTCGACGACGACGCCGCCGAGGCCCACGTCACCAGCGAGCATTTCCGCACCGCGACCGCGGAGCTGCCGAAATACCTCACGCGGACGCCGGACATCGTCAACGCCACCATCGATCAGGAGACGTGGTCGGAGCTCGGGGAGATGTCGGTCGACAGCTAGGCCACATCTGCGCGCTCACAACCACTGATTGTGGGCACACAAGGCGCGGGCGTCTACCGGCGCAGGACGCGCTCGGCGAGGGTTGATCCATGACCTCCACAGCACTTGTCGACCGACGGTTCCTCGGCGAGCTCGAGCGCCCCGGCCAGGTGTTCGAACACCTCACACCCAACTGGTTCGCCGCCGTGATGGGCACCGGCATCGTGGCCAACGCGGCGGTCTCGCTGCCCCTGCAGTCGGGACTCCTGACCGCGTACGCCACGATGATCTGGATCATGGCCGCGGTGTTGCTGATCGCGATCTCCACGGGGTTCGTCCTGCACTGGGCCCGGCATCCGCACGCCGCGCGACACTATGCGGGCGATCCGGTGATGTCGCAGTTCTACGGCGCCGTGCCGATGGCCGTTCTCACCGTCGGTGCCGGGGCCGTGCATCTCGGTGCACCGCTGCTGGGATCGACGGTCGCCGTCGGCCTGGGCGCGGTCCTCTGGGCGCTCGGGACGGTGCTCGGTGTTGCGACGAGCGTCTGGGTTCCGTTCACCATGATGACCCGTACGCGGCAGCACGAGGTGCGTGCACTCCCGGCCTGGCTGATGCCGGTGGTGCCGCCGATGGTGTCCGCGTCGACCGGCGCCGCGTTGGTGTCTCATGTGCCGGAAGGGCAAGCGAGACTTGCCATGCTGTCGTCGTGCTACGCGTTGTTCGGCCTGAGTCTGATCCTGGGCATGATGACCATGACGATGATCTATTCGCGGCTTGTCCACGGTGGGGTGCCGGTGGCCCAGTCGGCGCCGACGATCTGGATCACGCTGGGCATGATCGGGCAGTCCATCACGGCCGCGAATCTCCTCGGCGCCCAGGCCGGCCTGGTCTTTGCCGGCTCGATGGCATCGATAGCACTGGGACTCAAGATCTTCGGGATCATCTACGGCCTGGCGATGGGGGGGTTCGGAGCGGCGATGTTCGCCCTTGCGACGGCGATCACCGTGCGCACCGTACGCCAGGGCATGCCGTTCGCGCTCACCTGGTGGAGCTTCACGTTCCCGGTGGGGACCTGCGTGACGGGTATGAGCGCGTTGGGAATCGCGCTGGGTTCGGCCCCGATCCGGGGGCTCGCCGACGCGCTCTACGTGGTGCTGGTGATCGCGTGGGGGATCGTCGCGACCAGAACCGCGCACGCCGCCTACATCGGTAGGGTGTTTCGCCCCGCGTGATGCGCAGGAGGATCGTCAGGCGGTGCGCTGCAGCCGGATTGCGCGTGCCGCCGATGCGGCGGCCGCGACGATCGTGAGCACGATCATCGGCGCGACGATACCGACCGACGGCTCGATCGTGGTCAGCAGCACGGGCAGTCCGAAGCCCAGATAGCAGGCCACATAGAAGATCCCCGTCACGGCACCACGGCTGCGGCGGGGCGCGAACGCCTCCACATCCATGAGCCCGTCGCGTAGACACAGCCCGTAGGCGAGACCCAGTACCACCGCGGTCACCACGAAGAACGCCATCGACGGATGGCCACCCGCCACGGCCGACAGCGTGAACCCGATGGCCGCCAGGGCGGCGCCGACCACTCCCGCCATCCGCCCGACTCCGAGCCGGCGCACCACGAACTGGACGATCACACCGGATCCGAGACTCAGGGCAGCGGCAACGCCGGGCACCCACGGGCCGTCGTACCGGTCGCTGATGCGGTGGGCCATCACGACCACCGCGACCGTCACCGACGAGAACACCCAGAGCGCCATCGGTACCGACCAGGACAGTGCCGCTGCGACCGACCGCCCGTCGGCATCGTCGACCTCGGTGAGCGGGTGGTCGTGGCGGATGGGAGTCGTCGGCGTGAGCACGAACCCGACGGCCGCCATCACGAGCGAGATGATCCCGCTGAGCGCAAACGGGAGTTCGGCGGGATGAGGCGCGAATTCGGCGAGGAGCCCCGTGATCACCGGACCGATGGCGAAACCGGTGGTGAGCAGTGCGCCCGCCAGCGTCGCGCCAGACCTGCCGCGGAGGTCGGCGGCCCAGGCGGTGCCGGCGCTGATCGTCAGTCCGGCACCGAGGCCGACCACGAGCCGACCCACCAGGACACCCGCCTGATCGTGCCAGCCGATCATCATGAGGTTTCCGATGCCGGCCAGCGCGGCACCGGTCAGCACGACCGGACGCCGGCCGACCCGGTCGGACAACGAGCCGCCGCCGAAGAGTCCTGGCAGGAGCCCGATCGCGTAGATGCCGAAGGCGCCGTCGAGGACCGCGGTCGCCAGCCCCTCGTCGGACTTCAGCACCGGGATCATCGAGGCGAAATGATTGGCGCCCCAGCCCGTCGCGAACAGGACGGCAAGGATGGCCGGCAGTGCGAACCGCTTCACCGGACTTTCGGCAGTGTGCATCGAAACCGATTCTGCCGGTTATAGAGTTGGCGGACCGCACCGGTACCGACAACAGGACGGAACGTCGACGATGGCCGCAAACGTGCAGGACTTCCATCCCGATCTGCAGCGGATGGCACGGTTCCTGCCCCGAGGGGTCGTCGGACCGAGGACCCTTCCGCTGATCCGGATGGTGCAGAAGGGGATGGGCCGGCTGCAGCGTGATGCCGAGGTGGAGGTCCGTTCGCTTCCCTCCGGTGGTGAGGCCCGGGTGTTCCGGCCGTCAGGGGTGACCGGGGACGCCCCCGGGTTGCTCTGGATCCACGGCGGCGGGTATGTCATCGGGGAGGCGCAGCAAGACGACGAACTGTGCCGACGGTTCAGTCGGGATCTCGGAGCCGTGGTGGTGTCCGTCGACTACCGGTTGGCGCCCGAGCACCCGTTCCCGGCGCCGCTCGACGACTGCCACGAGGCGCTCGATGTGCTGCATCAGCTCGACGGCGTCGCCGACGGGCAGTTCGCCATCGGTGGGGCAAGCGCGGGCGGCGGACTCGCTGCGCAGTTGGCGCTGCGGATTCGTGACCGCGGCGGGGCCACGCCCGTCCTGCAGTTGCTCGTCTATCCGATGCTCGACGACCGAACCGTCCGCACATCTGTCGATGAGGACGACCTGCGGATGTGGCACGCGAAGTCCAACCGATTCGGCTGGGACAGCTACCTCGGCGGCGCCGATCCCGAGATCGTCGCGCCGGCGCGACGCGACGATCTCAGTGGTCTGGCACCGGCATGGATCGGCGTCGGCGGTATGGACCTCTTCCATGACGAGGACCTCCAGTACGCCGAGCGGCTCCGCGCTGCCGGTGTCCCGTGCGAGCTCGAGGTGATTCCCGGTGCCTTCCACGGGTTCGACCTCGTGAATCCGGCAGCGCCGGTGTCGCGAGAGTTCTTCCGATTCCAGGCGGCAGCGCTACGGGCCGCGTTCCTCGGCAGCAGATGACCGGCGACGATCGGCCCTGACCGACGCAGCGGCCGCGGAGCGGCGTGCCTCGACGACCCGTTGATGCACCAGATTCGACGACGACCCGCGTCACGTGACGGTCGGCTTCGCGATCGACGCAGCGTCTAGCCGATACTGCTGGCCACCGCGACGACCACGCCTGCCACCACCAGCACGAGCACGACGACGGCTGCGGCGATCGCGCGATTCTTGCGGTGGCGGGTGACCGCATTGACCGCCAGTCCGATCCCGATGAGGATGGCCGCCGCGTAGATGGCGATGCCCAGGGTGAGCGCGGCCGCATTCGCGTCCGCCATGGCGAGGGTCGTCGGGTCGTGGGTCATCAGTCGAGTAGACCATGTGGGCCGACTTCGCCGATGGTGAGGATTGCACCTCTGCCGATCTCGTGAGAATATCATTCTCGTGATCCAGAACAGCATTCTGAAGTTCGTGAGTCGGCCGTGAAGGCAGAGGACATGTTCCACGTCGGGATCGTCACCGACGATCTGGAGACGACGCGATCGCAGCTCTCGGAGCTGCTGCGGTACGAGTGGGGGCCCGAGATCGCAGCGCCGATCGAGGTCGACTTGGCGGGCGGGTCTGCCACGGTCGAGATCACGTGCGCCTACTCGACCACCACGCCGCGGCTCGAGGTCATCCGCAGTGTGCCGGGGACCTTCTGGGAATCAGTGGGAGGCTCCGGGATTCATCATGTCGGTTACTGGTCCGACGATGTGGGTGCCGACGCAGCCGAACTCGAACGGCTCGGATACATGACCGAAGCCACCCGGAGAGCGCCCGACGGAAGCCCGTTCTTCGCATTCATGCGTAGCGACAAGGGCATTCGCATGGAGCTCGTCACGAGGGCCGCGGAACCGTCATTGCGTCAGTGTTGGGCGGATCGTTCATGAGCGCCGTCGGCGTCGTCACCGGCGCGGGCCGTGGTATGGGTTTCGAGTGCGCCAAGCGGCTCACGACGATGGTGGACACGCTGGTGCTGGTGGACTACGACGGTGCCACCGTGACTGCTGCCGCAGAGCAACTGTCGGCCGACGGCGGGGCGGTGGTCGAGCCGGTCGTCCTCGACATCACCGACGTCGCGGGTCTCGGTCGACTGGCTGCCCGCGTCCGTGAGCTGGGCACCCTGCGGGCCGTTGCGCACGTCGCCGGGATCTCACCGACCATGGCCGACTGGCAACGGATCTTCACTGTCGACCTGGTCGGCACGGCGACCCTGGCCGATGCCTTGCGCCCGTTGGCGACCGTCGGCACGGCGTGGATCTGCTTCGCATCGATGGCTCCGACCATCGGCGGTGTCGAGATCGACACGGCCACCGCCGCCGTGCTCGATGATCCACTGCACGAACATTTCCTGGACAGAATCCGCGAGAGCTTCGGCCCGATGGTCGAGCATCCCGGTGTGGCCTATTCGCTGGCGAAGCTCGGCGTCAAACGTTTCGCCCAGCAGGAAGCGGTGCGACTCGGACCGTCGGGCGGCCGCATCTGTTCGATCTCCCCAGGGCTGATCGACACACCGCAGGGGCGCCAGGAAGCCGCCGACAATCCGCGGATGGCCGCGTGGGCCGAGCAGACGCCCCTCGCCCGGCTCGGGCAAGCCCATGAGGTCGCCGCGGTGGCGGCGTTCGTGTTGTCGGATGCGGCGAGCTTTCTCAACGGGATCGATCTGCTCGTCGACGGCGGTTTGTGCGCGGCGGTTCGGGGGCCGCAGCCGCGCTCTGCGGAAGGTGCCGCCTAGCCACGTGGTGCCCCCAGTCGGACTCGAACCGACACTGGGCGGATTTTAAGTCCGCTGCCTCTGCCAATTGGGCTATAGGGGCGGTGCGCCCGAACTCGAGAACGCATCTACCAGAATGGCATGGGGGAGAAGGCCGGACGAACACCGGGGGCTCCGCGCACTGCGCGGAGCCCCCGGTCCCTGTGAGAGAGGTTCTTGCCCGATCAGCCCAGGCTGAACGGCTTTCCGTAGAGGTAGACGACCTGAGTGGTGTGGTCGGTCATGACCTGCACCTTCGCGTAGGACCGTGCCTGTGCGTATCCGGCGCAGCCGTTGATCATCATCGTCTCGTTTGTGTACGCGACCGCACCCGAGCCGCCGGCGAACGTGACGGCGGCGCCGTGCGACTCGGCGCCGAAGTCGTCTTTGCCCTCGACGTCGTTGATGGTGTAGTTCGCGGCCTGCCCGGGGCCGAGGGTGACCGAGGCGCCCGTCTCGGCGGTGGCGCTGATCGGCACGTCGTAATCACCGGTGCCCGGCGTGGCGGTTCCCTTGGTGGTGGAGTTACCGCCGAGGGTCAACTGGCACCCGACGATGTAGCCCGAGGCGATCCCCAGCTTGGCCTTCTTGTCCGACGCCTTGACGTCGTAGCGGCCCGAGACCCAGGCATTGCGATGCAGCGGCGTGCCACCCATCGAGGGGTTGATGCGTGCCCGCTCGTTGGTCCGGGTGATCGTCAGTGCGGTGCCGTCGGCCAGCTTCTTGGTGACCGTCTGGTTCGGCAGTCGGACCTGGGTGTCGGCGTGTGCCATCCCCTGACCGACCAGGGGAACCGCGGCGAGCACGCCGACGGCAACTGCGCCTGCGCGTACCGCGTTACGGGGAAATCGTTTGGCGACAATCTTGTTCATATCGACCTCTGTCATCCGATGGAGAAGGGCTTGCCGTACAGGTTCACCTTCTGGTGCAGCTTGCCCGTCGTCTCGATGGTGCTGAAGGCGCGTGCCTGCGCGTAGCCGCCGCAGTTCTGCAGATTCAGTCCGGCGCGGTCATAGCCGACGGTGTACGTGCCCGGCTTCTCGATGTCCTTCTTGGTCAGCTGCACGAAGATGACCTGTCCGGCGGAGATCGGCACCGTCAGGCTGGCCGAGGCAGACGGCGACGCCGACAGTGTCCCCGACAGGCCGCCCGACAGCCCCTTGATGTCGACCTGGCAGCCGACGATGTAGCCGGTCGACAAGGTGGCCGCCGCCCCGTTGGTGCTGGTGCCATTGGTGCCGGGAAGTTCCGACTCACCCTCGGCCCCGTTGGTCGGGCCCGCCTTGCTCGGCTTCAGGTTCGGTGCCTTCACCGTGACGGTTCCGCTCACCCAAGCGGTACGCGAAGCGGGGTTGCTCGCCATCGACGGCGAGATCTGTGCGCTCTCGCCGGTACGGGTCAGCGTCAGGCCCTCGCCGTGGGCGGTGCCCCCGGGAAGCTTGACGAAGGCATCGGCACCGGCCGAGCCGATACCCGCCGCCAAGGCGGCCGCCGCAGCGCCCACGCTCACCGTCGTGAGGCCGGCTACCCGAAAGGCCTTATGTCTGTTACTCAATCCACTCCTCCTCATCTCAGCGGCGCCGAGCGATGTGAGACCCCGACCGGCCCGGATCGTGACTGTCCCCGCGATCCGAGCGCACCGCGCTGCAAGCATGAGTACCGTATATGGAAGACTTAGGAAAGTCTAATGTGACTGACCGAACTCCACGGGCGACGTTCCGGTGTGGGCGCGGAAGGCTCGGGCGAAGGAACTCTGGTTGTGATACCCGACCCGATGTGCCACTGCGGCAACCGATCGGACCGTCGGCAGGAGTGCCTTGGCCGTCTCCATCCGGCACTGGGTTCGCCACTGCCGAAAGGTATTACCGGTCTCGCGTCGAAACGCGCGCTCGATGGTTCGGGTCGATGTGTGGGTGACCGATGCCCAGTCGGCGATCGTACGGTTATCCGCCGGATTTCGGCGAATGGCCTCGGCCATGACTCTGGCGGGCCCACTCGACGGCATGGCCAACTCGATGGCCCCCGAGGTCGTGGCCTGTTCGATCAATGACAAAAGTTGTTGCCGAAGAACGGTTTCCGGGGCGAGGTGGGGTGCGTGTGCTGCACCGACGAGGGCGAGTGCCAGTGCGCGGAAATGGAAGTCGACGGCGACGACGTCGGCGCAGCGCAGTGATGACGTGACCGACGAATCGAAGAACGTCGGCACCACGACCGAATTGGCACTGATGCTGAAGGTGTGTCGGGTGCCTGCCGGCACCCAGATGGCGTGGTCGCTCGGCAACGTGACCGACAGCTCTTCGAAGTCGAACGCCGTCTGGCCGCAGACCTGCCAGAGCAATACATGTGCGGACGGGTGCGACCGATTGGTCACCGTGATCGGGGGGATGTCCGCTGTGCGGGGGAGCCGCGCGGCCCACCGTCCGTCGGTCGGGACGTCGTATGTTGACGCCATGTGCACAACTCCTGTCGGGTTGCGTCGAGGTCCATAGCTTAGGTAAAGATAGCCTAATAAGCCGAGCGACAGTCGCCGCGGGAAGGGGGGCACCCGGGCGAATCGACGAAACGGACACCACTTCGGTGTTGTGAACGCGACGGGGATGATTGTGAAGCAGCTTTTGACACCGCACTCCTTGCTGAGTGAGGCGCAGGACTCGTACGGATTCACTCCCGCGGTGACCGTGGACGGGGACCCCCTCGACTTCGAGATGTTCGCGGAATCAGTCGAATACCTGTGTGCCGACCTGCGTGCCTGCGGGGTTGCCTCGGGGTGCCGGATCGGGCTGGGGGTGCAATCGGGCTGGATCTTTGTGCTCACGTGGCATGCCCTCGTGTCGATCGACGCGGTGGTGATCCCGGTCGATCTCTGCGACGAGGACTCCGTGGGGATCGCACGAGATCTCGACCTCGACTATCTGCTGACCCACCGGACCCACGACGACGTCCTGGAAGACGTGATCGACGAATTGGTGCACGACGAGTCGTCGATTCCGGTGTTCCGGGTGGCCGACGAGTTCGCACTCGTCGAGGTCGGCTGCGGCAGTTCCGTCCGATCCGGCGGGGGAGGCCTGGTCTCCGATCTGCGTACCGGAATCGTGGAGAAGACCGCTCTGCTACTCGTCGAGGCCGAGCGGATCGGTCGGCGACTCGATCTCTGGCCCGGCGTGTCAGTCCGCCTCGGCGGACCACTGAACACGCGCCCGACGATGTTGCTGATCATCGCCTGTGCAACGCGGGGGGCGTGCGCGTGTGTCGAGAGCGAGGCAGTGCTGGTCGCGGTCGAGGGCGTCGAGATGGTGCCGGTGATCGATCGGCCCGGCAGGCCCTGCGAGGCGCCCCTGCTGTCGGTGTGCTGAGAACTCAGAGCAGTGCCGAGTCGACGAGCTCGGCGAGGTCGTTCTCCTTGCGCTGGCGCAGCGCAGCGACGATCGTGCCGGGGTCGGCGTCATCCGGCAGCCAGAGGGATTCCCGGAGGGAGTCCAGCAAGAGCGACCGGGAGACGCGGCCACGCGGCCGGCGCCCCAACCGGGCGAGGATCTGCGATGCCGGTGAGCCGCGGCCGGGGTCGGCAGCCCTGACGTCGAACGTATCCGGGGTGAAATCGAGGAAGATCGGATCTCCTTCGGAGAGGCCGAGTTCCGTGACGAACCGCTTGATGGTTCCCGACCTCGCCTGGACCGACACCCACATGAACGACTGCGGACCGTGCCGTGTCTCGAGTTGTCGAGGCCTGCCCGGGGCGATGCCGACGATGCCGGCGAGCGCAGACGGCAGGTTGAAGGCCGATCCCTTGACGTGGGCGGAGGTCACTCTCGTCGACCAGTGGACGGTGTCACCATCGCGATACAGGCCTCGGGTCCGGGCGGGTGACTTCCGCGGTGAATACGGGCGTTTGCGGCGCATCACCATGTCGTCGCGGGTCACGAAATCGCCCGCACTGGCGTATGCCCGGACGCTGGCCGCGGTGACGTCGTAGTTTCCGGTGATCTCATCGATCACCATGGCGAGCGGGATGGGCTCGCCACGCGCCTTGGTGAGCAGCCGTTCGATCTGGACGTGGACGGGCACGTATTGCTCCATGCCCCAGCGTCGGAGCCCGTAACTGTTCCGGTCTGTCTTGACGACGCGTTCGTCGGTGACCAGCGCATTGCGCACCGACGACGGCGCACGGACGAACTCGCCGAGTCCTGCGACGATCTCGTCGAAGGTCTGTGGCTTGTGTGCGATCGACAGGACGGCGGCGACCAGATCTCCGGTCGAGGAAGTCGACGAGATCGCGTGGTCACCGAGAAACGAGTACCCGCTGCGATGTAACCAGCGTCGGGTGGCGTCGACGGAGAGCCCGAGGCCGTCGGCGACCGCACGGATCGGTGCGGTCTTCTCCGGGGTCGCTTCGGCATCGACGCAGGCGTGAGTCGCGGTGGTGGACTCCTTCAGGGTGCCACGGATGATCCAATCGTCGACGGCCATCAGGGCAGGCGCGGCGGCGGCCACGAGGCGCCAGATCGGCACGCCGAGCGCGTCAGCCGTGGCCCCCGACTCCGGTAGCTCGTCGACCAACGATTCGACGTCGATCACGGGATCGGCGAGGTCGACCATCGCCCCTTCCAATGCGTGCAGGCCGGGGATCTCGGTCAGTAGCGCTGACAGTCGATTCCGCAGGTTGCGATCGATCTGGGTCACCCGCTCGCGTGAGCTGCCCAGCATGCCTGCGAGTTCCGACTGTGTTCGGGGGTGGGAGGCGAGGATGCGGTCGTACAGTACGAGTCGGTCGCGTTCGGTGAGTGAGCTGACGAGATCACGCAGCTCTGCTCGACCGGTCGACGCCGACTGTTGTTGTTGCGCCGGGCGCTTCCCGTCCCGCACCACGCCGGATCTCGCCACGAGGCGAGCGATCAGATTGACCAGCGTGACCGGACCGATGCCGGGCAGCCGAGCGAGTTCGTCGACCGAGCGGGTCATGAGTTCCGAGATCGTGTCGACATCCCTCGCGCCGAGTTCCTCCCGCGCCGATCGCGGCAGTGGCAACGGCTCCGGGCCGGCCTGCACCTCGGGGAAATCGTCAATGAGTGGGCGCGACGACCGATCCGAGACGTAGCGCTCGGCGAGCCGGTGGCAGAAGCGTTCCAGGTTGACATCGGTCAGGGTGTCGGCGGGGGTGTTCTGGATCCAGGCGTTCACGACGATCTCGTCGTCGGCGAGTATCCCGGGCCCGTGCCGGTACTCCGACAGCCATGGCAACAGCTCGAACCATGGTCGGTCGGAGAGGGTTTCGTCACGGAGTCGGTCGGCGAGCCGGCGGTCGTCCGGAACCGCCGCCTCGGCGGAGGCCAGAACCTCGGAGGGGGACGGTGACATCGGTGGCTTCCCTGACTGTCGAGCATGGTGGCCGCCTGCGCGGTCGTGTCGCGGCGAGGTCGGACGTGGCCGCACACGTCGGGTCTGCGGCCGAGAATAGCCTATCGCCGTCACGCCTCGGTTGCCGAAAGTCATGCTCGTCGCCTCGCATGTCAGGAAGGTCGGGAAGGTCAGATCGTCATGCGGGAAGTTCGATGTCGAGGGCCGACAGCACGGTACGGAATTTCGCCGACGTCTCGGCGAGTTCGTCTGCCGGGTCGGATTCCGCGACGATGCCCCCACCCGCCCAGGTGATCAGCCCTCGTCCGTCCGGATCCAGGTCAGCGCAGCGGATGCTCACCATCCACTCGCCGTCGCCGCGTGCATCACACCAGCCGACCGCTCCGGCGTAGAACCCGCGGTCACCCTCGACGGACAGGATGTGGTCGCGGGCGGCCGGTGTCGGGGTACCGCAGATGGCCGGAGTCGGGTGCACGGCAGCGGCGAGGTCGAGTGCGGTCGTCCCGGGGTCTGCGATACGTCCGCGGATACCGGTGCCGAGGTGCCACATCGTGGGCGTCGAGGTGAGTGTGGGCTCCGCGGGGACTTCGAGGTCTGTACACAGCGGTGCCAGTGACGAGGCCAACGCCTCCACCACATAGCCGTGCTCGCGCCGATCCTTCGGTGAATCCGCCAGGCGGCGAGCGTTTTCCTGGTCGGCCGTCGGATCGGTGCTGCGGGGTGCCGAACCGGCGAGGGGGTGACAGGAGACGACATCGCCTCGTTTGTGAATCAGGACCTCGGGGGTCGATCCGACCAGGTGGTGACCTTCGTACTCGGACCCGGCAGCCGACAGGTCCGCAGCGAAAGCGTTACCCGCGTGGTCGCGAGCGGCCAGCCGAGCGGCCAGGTCCCAGGGTGACAGAGCGCTCGTCGCCTGAACGCTGAGCCGGCGGGCGAGGACCACCTTCGACATCCCGCCGCACGGGTCGGCGATGGCGCGCACCGCGTCGGCGACGTGCCGTTCGTGCTGCTCGGGCTCGGGGTGCGCCGCCGTCACCCGTGCTCCGACATCCGCTGTGGCCGGGCTCCGGCACCAGCGCCCGGGCCTCCGGCGGAAGTCGCGTGGTGCGATCAACGAGCAGGGGCGTCGTAGGTCGAAGGGCAAGGCGCCGACGATCGCAGGCGAATCGCCGTGATCGAGATGTGTGCGCGCGGCGTGGACCGAGTCGAAGTGGTGGCGCGCGCCCGAGGCGTATACATGCTCCTCCGGCCGGGACAGCAGGAAAACCGCATCGTGGTGGAGGTCATCGTCGGCCATGACGTCACAATCTACCAACAACGGTGTGTCTACGATAGGCTTTGCGACCGCGCCTGGTGGCTCCGACCGAACATGCCGACCGCCCGACAGAGGAGAGCTGAATGCAAGTCGTCACCGAGGAACGTTCGGTGGCCGCCTCCAACACACGGCGCGCGATCGGGGCAATCGTCGGAATCGGACTGCTCGTGGTGGTCTGCGCCCTCAGTATCGCGATCGGCGCCAAGACGATACCGATCGATACCGCGTGGCACGCGTTGTTCGCGTTCGATCATTCCGGTGATCAGATCATCATCCGCGAACTGCGTGTTCCCCGTACCGTTCTCGGACTCGTCGTCGGAATGGCGCTCGGAGTCGGCGGCGCGCTCATCCAGGGGATGACCCGTAACCCGCTCGCCGACCCGGGCCTGCTCGGTGTCAATGCCGGTTCCGCGTTCTTCGTCGCGATCGCCGTCGGTCTGCTCGGATTGACGGGAATCTGGTCGTACGTGTGGTTCGCCTTCGCCGGCGCGGCCATCGTGGCCGTGGTGGTGTACGTCTTGGGTTCCATGGGCCGGGCAGCCCCGTCGCCGATCCGGCTCACTCTCTCGGGTGTGGCGGTGAGTGCACTGCTCACCGGTATCACCACCGGCCTGACCCTGCTCGATCCCCAGGCGTTCGACGAAATGCGTTTCTGGCGAGCCGGTTCCATCGCCGGCCGCGATCTCTCGGTGACGGGTGCGGTTCTGCCCTTCATCGTCGCGGGCCTCGTACTGGCGGTGGTGGTGGCCCGGTCGCTGAACGCGCTGGCGCTCGGCGACGATGCCGCCCGGTCTCTGGGGGCGAATGTGACCCTGACCCGCGCTCTCGGCACGGTCGCGGTGACCCTGCTGTGCGGCGCAGCGACCGCGGCCGCTGGTCCGATCTCCTTTGTCGGTCTGATGATCCCGCATATCGCGCGCTGGATCGTCGGCCCCGATCAGCGCTGGATCGTGGCATACAGCGTCGTCGGCGGCGCGATCCTGGTGCTGCTCGCCGACGTGATCGGTCGGGTCGTCATCCGGCCGGGGGAGATGCAGGTCGGTGTGATCACCGCGTTCATCGGGGCGCCGGTTCTGATCATCCTGGTACGCAGGGCGAAAGCGAGCGGCCTGTGACCGGCACCGACATCGACTTCGGCCGTTCCGTGGTGGTCGTGCGCGGCCGGTCCGGAGTACCGTCCCTGCGGATCGGGGTTCGTGCGCTGACCGTCGTGCTCATCCTCGTCGCGCTCGCGCTGCTGATATCCGTCCTGGCACTGGGCACCGGTGACTATCACGTGCCGCCGGGGCGGGTGATCGAGACGATCTTCGGTGGCGGAACCCGATTCGAGCGGCTGGTGATCACGCAGTGGCGAGCGCCCCGGGTGGCGGCGGCCCTGGTACTGGGCGCCGCCCTCGGCATGAGCGGCGCGATCTTCCAGTCGCTGACCCGTAATCCACTCGGCAGCCCCGACATCATCGGGTTCAACACAGGTGCCTACACGGGTGCGCTGGTGATCATCCTCGTGGTGGGCAGCGATCACCGCTATGGCACGGCGGCGGGTGCACTCGTCGGTGGTGTCGCGACGGCCCTGGCGGTGTACCTGTTCGCGTTCAAGCAGGGAGTGCAGGGGTTCCGGCTCATCATCGTGGGGATCGGCATCTCGGCGATGCTGGCGTCGCTGAACACCTGGCTGATCCTGAAGGCCGATCTCGATGACGCGATGTCGGCGGCCACCTGGGGTGCCGGCACCCTCAACGGCATCACCTGGGCCGACGCGACGCCTGTGCTGGTGGTGATGGCGGTCCTGGTCCCGTTCGTCCTGATCGCCGGCTATCTCGGACCGCTGATGGAGATGGGTGACGACACCGCACGGTCTTTCGGCATACGTGTGGAGCCGACGCGCTTGTTCGTGATCGTGCTCGGCGTCGCACTGACCGCCGTCGCGACGGCGGTGGCCGGACCGATCGCCTTCGTCTCGTTGGCGGCACCGCAACTGGCACGCCGGCTGACTCGTAGCGCGGGTGTGCCGTTGGCACCTGCGGCGGCGATGGGGGCGCTGCTGTTGGTGGCGAGCGACTACATCGCCCAGCATGCGTTCGCCCCCACCGAGCTTCCGGTGGGTGTGGTGACCGCATCCATCGGCGGCGTCTATCTGATCTGGCTCTTGGCGCAGGAGGCGCGACGACAATGAGTACGACACCGCCCGGCACGGCACCGCACACGACGACACCTGGACATCGGCTCCGGGCCGACGAGATCACCATCGGTTATGACGAGCGGGTCATCAGCGAGTCGTTGTCCATCGAGATCCCGGATGGCGAGTTCACCGTCATCGTGGGGCCCAACGCCTGCGGCAAATCCACCCTGCTGCGGGCATTGTCGCGACTGCTCAAACCGCGGTCGGGGGCAGTGGTCCTCGACGGCCGGTCGATCAGTTCGTATCCGGCCAAGGAGGTCGCCCGGCGGCTTGGGCTGCTCCCGCAGACGTCGGTTGCGCCCGAAGGGATCCGGGTCGCCGAGCTCGTCGCACGGGGGAGGTTCCCGCGCCAGTCCATGTTCCGGCAATGGACGCCCGAGGACGAGACCGCGGTGCAGGACGCGATGACCGCGACCGGCGTCACAGATCTCTCCTCCCGGCTTGTCGACGAGTTGTCGGGAGGTCAGCGCCAACGCGTGTGGGTCGCAATGGTGCTGGCCCAGGAGACACCACTCGTCCTGTTGGACGAGCCGACCACGTTCCTCGACATCGCCCATCAGATCGAACTCCTGGATCTGTGTGCCGAGCTCAACCGTGCGCGCGGCCGCACCATGGTGGCGGTGCTGCACGACCTCAACCACGCGTTCCGGTACGCCGATCACCTCGTCGCGATGAAATCCGGGCGTATCGTCGCGCAGGGCAGGCCCGCCGAGATCGTCGACGCCGAGCTGATCGAGGACGTCTTCGGACTCCGGTGCCGGATCATCGACGACCCGGAATCCCATACACCGCTGGTCATCCCACGGCTGCGAGGCACATGATGCCGGCTTCGAGAAGTATGGCCATGGGTTCATCGGAGGAATCAGACGATTCCGCTGGGTGCCCTTCTGGTCCCGGGTTGCTGCCGGGGCATGTGGTTGGGTGGCACCGGATAGGGGCGCCCACGTCCGAGAGTTCCTGCGGCGACGTTCGGTCCGCAGCCGAGCAGCGCGTTCTGGGCGCCGGGAACCGGGTCGCCGAATCGCGGACGAGTCGCGTTGGGCCGGTGGGCGAAGTCGAACACTGACGTCATGTCGCCCACGGTCTTCCGGCGCCAGGGCGTCAGGTTGGGGACGTCGACGCCGAAGCGCTTCTCGATCAATCGGAGTTGTGACGTGTGGTCGAAGGTCTCCGATGCCACCAGGCCGCCGCGGCTGTACGGCGAGATCACGAAGCAGGGGACCCGGTAGCCAAGCCCGATCGGACCGCGAATCCCCTTCGACGCCGGCACTTTCGCGATATCGGGCACGCTGACGAACTCGCCCGCGGTACCCGCAGGCGGTGTGGGCGGGGTGACGTGATCGAAGAAGCCGCCGTTCTCGTCATAGGAGATGATGAGGGCCGTCTTCTCCCACACCGCGGGGTTGGAGGTGAGGATGTTGAGGAGTTCGACGATCCCCACTGCTCCCAGGGCGGCAGGGAGGGCCGGGTGCTCACAGTTGATCGCCGACGGGATCACCCAGGAGACCTTCGGCAGGCGATCGGCTGCGACATCGGCGGCGAAGTCGTTGGGGTACGTCGGCGCGATGCCACGGCGGGCCAGTTCCGAACCCGGGTTCTGCGCCTGTGTGAAGCATCCCATCATCCCGTCCAGGACGACCGACGACACCGGTCCGAGATCTCGGTTGTTGTAGATCTTCCAGCTCACCCCGGCGTCGCGCAGGTTCTCCGGCATGGTGCGCCACGAGTAGACGAACTTCGGTATCAGCGTGGGGGTTTCGAGCAGCGGGCCGCCGTGGGCGCCCGTCGGGTCGATGCTCGCACTCATCCAATAGAGGCGGTTCGGATCCGTGGGCCCGAGGACCGAGCAATGGTAGTTGTCGCACAGCGTGAACGCCTCGGCGAGCGATCGGTGGACGGGGATGTCCTCCCGCTCGTAGTAGCCCATCAGGGCGGGGGCGTTGGCCGGCCCCACCGACTCGATCGACATCGGCAGCCAACCGTCGTTGCGTCCGCCGTTCCACGACCGGTGCATACCCTCCCACGAGTGGTCGGGATCGTTGATGCACTCGCCGTCGAGGTTCGCATCGTTGCGGGTGTCGAGCCGGAACGGCAGGGTGTGGCCGCGGCTGGTGGGGCCGACTCCGGGCGCCCAGCCGCGCTGCTTCCAGGCCGCGGACTTCTCACCGAATCCCCGTACGCCGGAATAGGTTCCGAAATAGTGGTCGAACGACCTGTTCTCCTGCATGAACAGGACGACGTGTTCGATGTCGCCGAGCGATCCCGTTCCGGCCGGGTCGGCCGATGCGTATGCCCGGTCGATGATGGGCCCGGCCCAGGAGGTCAGCAGGGCGCCACCTCCGACCGCACCCACCCGGGCGAGGAACTCGCGGCGTGACAGACCTGCAAATGGCGCACCCGCCATGTTCGTTTCCCCTCGGCAGACGATGCCTGTGAGCTGTTCAGGCCGGGTCAGTGTACTCGCTGAAACCGTATTGTTGGTGCGGTCCGATCGCGGCGAATTCGAACAGACCATCACCGGTTTCTTCTGTCTCGCCGTCGAACAGGGCGAAACGGGCGTAATGGTCGGTGACGCAGAACATCTTCATGGTCGGATCGAGTTCGGGCACCTGCAGGTGCAGGTCCTCGACCTTCAGCTCGCCCTGCCACATGCCGTGCCGCCAGTCGGGTTCGAGTCCGTAACCGGTGCCGAACGCCAGGTAGTTGGCCAGCTGGGGGTGGCAGGTGACGGTGATGACCGCGCCCGAGGGCCGTGTGAACGTCAGGGTCGCCTCTGCCGTTTCACGCGTGCCGGGGATGAAGGTGATCTGGTGTGAGACGTGTCCGAGCCATTCGGGTTCACGGTCCGGGTCGCGCCAGACCCGTCGCGCATCGCCCATCACGCGCTCACCGGTCTCGGTCTCCTGGGTGACCACCACGATCGAGTGCTCGGCGAACTCCATCACCGAATAGATCCAGAAGAAGGTCCCCGAGATGTTTGCATCGGCCCGGCGCCCGGGCGGTTCGGCCTCGCCAACCGGGCGGACTCCCCACGACCGGTCGCGGTTGCCACGCCAGCTGTCCGGCTCGACGTCGAATCGTGTGCCGTCGACGGTCAATTCGCCGGACCACTTGCCCACCTGGACGAAACGTTGCGTGTCGAAGGTGACGCGCTCGACCTGCCTGAGAAAATGGCGTGGTTCGAGGGCGGCGGGACCGGTGGCGTCGAAGATGAGATCGAAGGAGAGGTCGCCGTGGCCGGCGTCGAGGGCAACGCGCAGGCGTTGCAGGCCGTCGAGGATCTCGATGGTGAACGGACCGACCCGCAGGTCGCCGCGGTCGGCCCCCAGGGCGCGTGACGCTCGGACCACGATGTGCTCGTCGTGGTGACGGACGACCGCAAAGCAGTCTGTGACGCCGAGGTTGGGATAGACCCCGAGACCCACGATGAGCCACGGTGAGTCGGATTCCGGCCCATGACAATTGAAGTAGTAGCGGTCGTAGAAGTTGCGGTCGGAGGTCTGGACGTGGCGGACCACCTCGGCGACCTGATGGATGGGGTAGTCGTCCATCGGTGACAGCATCTATCCGACCTTCTCCCAGTAGGTGCCCTCGAGCATGGCTTCGAGGGTCGCGCGGTGCAGGATCATGTCGTCGGGATCGGCGGGTTCTTCGGCCTGGCCGAAGTGGATGGCACGTGACTGGATCCGGTACATGACGACGGCATGGATGAGGGCTCCGTAGGTGATGTAGAAGTCGAGATCGAGTGGCTGATGTCCGCTCTTGCGGCCATAGGCCGCGGCCACCTCGTCACGACGCAGGAAATCGGGCAGTCCGGGTAGGCCTGCCATCTCGGCCAGATCCTGGAAGAACCGGTGCAGGAAGATCATCCACGCCACGTCCAGCTCACGTGGTCCGTACGCGGCCATCTCCCAGTCGAGTACCGCAGCCGGAGCGAAATCCTGATAGATGATGTTGCCGATCCGGGCGTCGCCCCACGACAGCACCGGATCGGTCTCGTCCGGGATGTTCTCGGCGACCCAGGCGAACCCGCGCTCGATCAACCCTGATCCGGCCCGGCCGTCCGATGCCCACGCGTAGAAGTCGCGCAGCCGTCGGATGTGGGCGCGCAGGGGAGTCTCGCCCGGCCCGGGCTGATCCAGCAGCTCATGCGGCACGGGCGCGGAGTGGATCATCGCCAGGGTCTCTATCGTCTTCTCGGTCAATGTCGCCCGCTGCTCCGGCGTCGCGTCGCTCATCCACGAGCCGAAGGTGTAGGGCATCACATCCGGCGGCACCTGTCCGTCGACGCGGCCCATGATGAAGAACGGGGCGCCGAGCGGGCGGGGATCGGGTTCGGACCAATAGAGCTTCGGAAGGGCCACATACGTGCTCGACGCCACGTGGCCGATGATCCGGAACTGGCGGTCGAGGTCATAGGCAGGGAAGACCGGATCGCTCTCGGCGAGCGGGGCGACACGGACCACGAGTGGGTGTTCGGTGTCGTCCCAGCGGGCGTCGAGGACGATCGTCTCGCTGGACATCCCGTTCGCCGATGGGATCTCCAGTCGGGTGACGGTCACCGGCGAGTCGACGACGGTGTTCAACCAGTCTGCGAGGCGGGCGCGGAGCCAGTCGGGGTCGCGACGCGACGACGTCGGGCGTGCGACCTCGTTGGGGTCTGCTGAATCGGTATCCGGCATAAGGGCATCCATCGGACGAGTGCGGGTGGGGCGGACAGAATTAGAACACGTTCCATCCCGCCTTGTCTGCTGACTCGAAGAGTTCGTCCGTGGGGCGGTCGACTGCACCGAGCGACCCATACGACACGCTCCCCGGCAGCACCGGATGGTGCTTGACCTGCGTACATGCGGTGGTCACCATGGTGGTATGGACGCCGCGTCGATCACCGGGGCGCGCAATTGGGATGCGGTCCGGCAGCGTCACCCCGAGTTGGTGGATCGCCTCGAGGTCGGTCTGTCGCGGTCCGATGCGCTCGCGGATGCCGTGATCGCGCAGATGCACGAACGCGACGTCTCGTGGATGCGATTGCTTGCATGCGTGGAGGCCGGCGCCGACGATCCGGCGACGTTGCCGACCCTCGCGGAACTGATGCGATCGGCGAGCGAGCCTCCGCCGTGGTTCGACCGGGCACTGGCCGAGGCCGGTGCGCGCGCGTGGTGGCGGTTCGGCACGCTGCAGTCGTCGACGTTGTATCAGTCGCTGATCTATGGCTATAAGGCGCAGGGTTTCGTCCGGCCGCTGGCCGCGACGGGCCGGCTCGGCGACGGGACGCTCGAGCGGGTTCAGAACACGGCGCGCTGGGTGGCGGAGGCGACAGCGCCGGGCGCCATGCGTCCGGGCGCCCCCGGATGGGTGGCGACCATCCGAATCCGCTTGCTGCACGCGTTGATCCGTGACCATCTGCTGGCCGACCGAGGCGGCACCGGGGAAGTCTGGGACGCCGACTCGTGGGGCGTGCCGATCAACCAGACCTATTCGGCCCTGACCATCGGTGGGGGCTTTCTCGTGCTACCGCTGATCGTCGCGCGCGACCTGGGGATCCACTACAGCAGCGCCGAGCGTGAGGCGATCACCCATCTCTGGCGATGGATCGGCTGGGTGATCGGGGTCGACGACCGATGGCTGCCGACCGACTTCGCCGGAGCCCGTGAACTGTTCGCCGTCGCGGCAGAATTCGAGCTGGAACCCGATGCGGCCTCGAAGACCTTGACCCGTGCTCTGCTGCGGGACGGCTACGATCTGCAGAACGCGATCCCGCTCCCCGGACCGGTGGTGTCGATGATGGGACTTGTGATCAAACCGGTTCTCTCCACGTCGTTCTCGTCGATCAGTACCCGCTGGATGGAGCAACCGGCGGCAGGCGCCATGGGATTGCGCCGAACACCCCTCCATCACCTGGTGGATGTGGCCCGCCCGGCCGTTCGCCTGCGCGAGGTCTTGCGTGCGACCGGTCTGCTGGGTTCCGAGACCGCCGTCGTCCGCCGGGAGCTGAGGACGGTGCGCCGAGGTCTGGGGATGCCCGCATTGGACGCCGGGCCGTTGACCGAAGTCGGTTAATGTTGATAACTTAACGCCGATAAGCGACCCTGGGGAGTGCGAATGTCGGCGAGGCTGACGCGACTGATCATCAAGGCGCCGAGGGCGGTGCTGGCTGTCGGCGTCCTGGTCCTCGCGCTGGCGGGTCTGTACGGCGCGCCGGCGGCCCACCACCTGCTCGCCGGTGGCTACAGCGATCCGAACTCGGGTTCGGCGCGCGCCGACCAGGTTCTCGACGAGACCTTCCATCGCGGCGGACTGCAGGTGGTGATCAAGCTCGACGGGCCGGCCGGGATGAACATGGCGACCGATCCGGTCGCCCGGCAGGTCGGCACCGGGATCGTCGACGAGCTGGAACGCCGCGATGATGTGCAGAGCCCGATCCTCTCGATCTGGCAGAACCCGAACCTGGCCCCGGCCCTGGTGAGCCGCGACTCCACCTCGACCCTGATCGTCGCGACCCTCGACGGTGGGGAGGAGCTGGCGCCCGAGCGCGCCGAGCAGATCGCCGATCTGTTCTCCGGTGAGCAGCAAGGGATCTCCATCCGGGTCGGCGGGCAGGGGCTGGTGTTCGGTCAGGTCAACGCGCAGACCACGAAGGACCTGGCCAAGGCCGAGGCGATCGCGATCCCGATCAGTTTCCTCGTCCTGATCGTCGTGTTCGGTGGCCTGGTGGCGGCCGCCCTGCCGGTGATCATCGGGATCGTCGCGATTGTCGGCACCTTCGCGTTGCTCCGCCTGATCGCGGAGTTCGCCGATGTCTCGATCTTCGCCCTCAACCTCACCACCGCGATGGGGCTGGCGTTGGCCATCGACTACACGCTGCTGATCGTGACGCGATATCGCGAGGAGGTCGCCTCCGGCGCGCAACGTCGCACCGCCATCGCGACGACGATGGCGACGGCCGGCCGGACCGTGACGTTCTCGGCGGTGACCGTCGCGCTCTCGCTCGCGGCCCTGGTGATCTTCCCGATGTACTTCCTCCGGTCATTCGCCTATGCCGGTATCGGTGTCGTACTGGTCGCGTCGGTGGCCGCGCTGATCCTGACCCCGGCGATCCTGCTGGTGCTCGGCGACCGCGTGGACGCGCTCGACGTGCGCAGGCCGGTCCGCAGGCTGTTCCGCCGACCGGAGCCGACGGCACACGCGATCGAGGAGACCCGGTGGTATCGATCGGTGCAATTCGTCCTTCGGCACGCGGCGCCGGCCGCCATCGTGGTGACGGCACTGCTCCTCGTCCTGGGAGCACCGTTCTTCGGGCTTCGCTTCGGCTTCCCCGACGACCGGGTGCTGCCCGCCTCGGCGTCGTCGCACGCGATCCAGCAGGAGATCCGTGAGGACTATGCGCAGAACCTCTCGTCGTCGGTGACCGTCGTCGCCTCGGGGGTTTCCGACCAGGCCGCTCTCGCCCGGTACACCGCAGCGCTCTCCGAGGTCGGACAGGTGAACTCGGCGACGTCGTCGGCGGGCACATTCGTCGACGGTCGATCGGTGGCCCCCGGGGGCACCGCCGACACCCGAGGCGACGTCTCCGTGATCACCGTGTCGACCCATCTGGAGCCCATGCGCGACGACGGTCTGGCGCAACTCGACCAGTTGCGTGACGTCGGTGTCCCCGAGGGTGCCGACGTACTGTTCACCGGCCTCGCGGCCACCAACGAGGACACGGTCGACGCGATCTATGACCACCTACCGTGGGTCCTGGCGACCATTGCGATCGCCACCTTCATCCTGCTGTTCTTGTTCACCGGCAGCGTTGTGCTACCGCTCAAGGCGCTCGTCCTCAACGTGCTGTCGCTGACCGCGACATTCGGTGCGATGGTCTGGTTCTTCCAGGACGGGCATCTCGGCGGATTGGGTACCACGTCGACCGGGTTTCTCGTCGCGACGATCCCGATACTCATGTTCTGCATCGCCTTCGGTCTGTCCATGGACTACGAGGTCTTCCTCCTCGGACGTATCCGCGAGGAGTGGCTGGCATCGGATGGAAGCCGGGCGGCGAGCGACCATGCGGTGGCGGTCGGCCTGGCCCGGACCGGTCGGGTGGTGACCGCGGCTGCGCTCCTGATGAGCATCGTGTTCGCCGGCATCGCGGCCTCTGAGGTCTCGTTCATGCGTATGTTCGGTGTGGGGCTGACCTTGGCCGTCCTGATGGACGCGACCCTGATCCGGATGGTGCTCGTGCCCGCGTTCATGCGATTGGCCGGGCGCGCCAACTGGTGGGCCCCGGGGCCGCTCGCGCGCCTGCACGATCGGATCGGGTTGTCTGAATCGGTCGCTCCGCAACCGAGCGACCCGACAGGACTCACGTCGACCCAGGAGAACAGTGCGCAGCACGACGAAACGAACCCGGTCACCCCGCGGGTCCGGTGAGCTCCTCGCCGAGGAGATCATCGCCTCTGCCACCTCGCTCCTTCTCGAAGAGGGAGATGACGCCGCGGTGTCCATCCGTGCGGTCGCCGGCCGCGTCGGGGTGACCCCGCCGTCGATCTATCTGCACTTCGCCGACAAGGACGCCCTGCTCGATGCCGTGTGTGCACGTTATTTCGAGCAGCTCGACGGCGTGCTCGGCGAGGTGTCCGATGGCATCGACGATCCGCTCGAGCGGGCTCTGCAGCAGGGGCTGGCCTATGTGCGATTCGCCGTGGAGACGCCCGTCCTGTACCGGTTGGCGTTTCGGCAGGCGCCGCCCGGCGGGGGCGGGGCCTCGATGGTCGACGAGGTGTTGGCGGCGTCCGCGTTCGCCCGGATATCGGCGACCGTGACCGAGCTGGCAGGCGAAGGGTTCTTCCCGATGTCCGACGTCACCGAAGTCGTGCTCGAGTTCTGGTCGGCAGCTCACGGGGTGGCGTCCCTGATGCTCGCCAAACCGGGTCTGCCCTGGGGCGATGACCTGGCTCTCGCCGAATCGCTGATGCGTTCGGTCTGCCTCGGACGCGCTTCGTTGGGCGTCCTGGGTGCGGCGAGCGAGCCGTGCGACGTGCGTGCATGGTTGGGCAGGCAACGTTTGGACAATGGTGACAACGAGGCTGTCGCACGACATGAAAGTCAAGAGAAGGTAAAGTCGGAACTCGATAGCAGTCGTACCCGTTGACAGGGCAGACACCACAAGCAAAAAGGAGCACGTACGTGCGAGAGAGCAGCAATCCGGTTATGCGCGGCGTCGTCCGCGATAACCAGACCGGCTACGCCGGTTTCGGCGCCGGAGCGGCCGCCGCCGGTCAGGGTGCCATGTGGAATCAACAGGGGCAGCAGACCGATCCATACACGCGTCCGGCCGCGCCGGTCACCCGCCAGCTGACGATCGACGATGTGGTCACCAAGACCGCGATCACGCTCGGCGTGCTGACCATCTCGGCCATCGCGACCTACTTCCTGGTCGACCAGAACGTCGGGCTCGCATCCCCCTTGATGCTCGTGGGTGCGCTCGGTGGACTCGCACTGGTCCTGGTCGCCTCGTTCGGGCGCAAGCAGGACAACCCGGCGATCGTGCTCGGGTACGCGGTCTTCGAAGGACTGTTCGTCGGCTCCATCTCGTTCGTCTTCGCGAACATGGTGGTCGCCAACGACACCTCTGCCGGGGCGCTGATCGGGCAGGCGGTGCTGGGCACGTTCGGAGTGTTCTTCGGAATGCTGCTGGTCTACAAGGTCGGCGCGATCCGCGTCACGCCGCGGTTCACCCGCATGTTGTTCGCCGGCATGATCGGCGTCATCGTCTTGATGCTGGGCAACCTCGTGATCGGACTGTTCAACGGCGGCGAGGGCTTCGGCCTCCGCAACGGTGGACCTCTGGCGATCATCTTCTCGCTGGTCTGCATTGCGCTCGCCGCATTCAGCTTCCTGCTCGACTTCGACGCTGCCGACCGGCTCATCCGGGCCGGTGCACCGGAGCGCGCCGCCTGGGGTGTCGCGCTGGGCCTCACCGTCACGCTGGTCTGGCTCTACGTCGAGATCCTGCGCCTGCTCAGCTACTTCAACTCGGACTAGCCTCACAGACCGGAGACCCCGCGCCGCATGTATTGCGGCGCGGGGTTTTTGTGTGGGGCATGGGGTTCGCCGAAAAACCACTCGCCAGGCCCGGTCACCGTTGATAGCGTTCTGATCCATGTGGTGAGCAGTGGCAGTGCGGCCGATGAGTTCCGCCGCCGTAGCCGGTCAAACAATCCATCGCCATCGACCCGTCGGTCGATGGCTTCTTTCCGGAAAGGACTCCCTGTGACTGCCACCGGCACGTCGTCACCCACCGACGACCGACTGTCGCGTCAGAACCTGCTCCTGATCGGCGTCCTGTTGGTCGCCTCGTTCGTGGTGATCCTCAACGAGACCGTCATGAGCATCGCGATCCCGGTGCTCCAAGAGGATCTGGGCGTCGACCCCAGTGTGGGTCAATGGCTGACGACGGCCTTCCTCCTGACCATGGCGGTCGTCATCCCGCTCACCGGCTTCCTGATCCAGCGAGCGGGAGCCCGGGTGTTGTTCATCGCCGCGATGTCGGCGTTCACCGTCGGTACCTTCATCGCGTTCGCGGCGCCGGGGTTCGAGGTGCTGCTGGTCGCGCGGGTGATCCAGGCGCTCGGCACCGCCATCATGCTGCCGCTGCTGATGACCACGGTGATGACCGTCGTCCCCGAGGCGAGGCGCGGGGTGATGATGGGCAACATCTCGGTGGTCATCGCGGTCGCCCCGGCGCTGGGCCCGACGGTGTCGGGCTTCATCCTGGATCACTTCGGATGGCGCTGGATCTTCGGCTTCGTCGGTCCGATCGCACTGGTGGCGCTCATCGTCGGCGGTGTGCTCGTCCGGCCCGTCGGGGAACGGATCAAGACCCCGATCGACTATCTGTCGATCCCGCTGGCAGTGCTCGGTTTCGGCGGCCTGGTCTACGGGCTCGCCGGGATCGGAGAATCGGCGGAGGCGGGATCGTCGATGCCGCTGTGGGTCCCGTTCACTGTCGGTGGCCTGGCGCTCGCCGCATTCATCGGCCGCCAGCTCGCCCTGCAGGGACGGGATCGTGCTCTGCTGGACCTTCGGGTGTTCAAGTCCGGGCAGTTCTCGCTCGCGATGGGGGCCATGGTCGTCGCGATGGGGACCATGCTCGGCACGTTCATCGTGGTGCCGTATTTCGCGCAGACCGTCCTCGGGCTCGACCCGCTGACGACCGGTCTGCTGACGCTGCCCGGTGGCCTCATCATGGGACTTGCCGGACCGCTCGTCGGGCGGATCTACGACATGTACGGGCCGCGGGTCCTCGCAGTCCCGGGCGCGATCATCGTGAGTGCCGCGGTCTGGATGCTCGTCTTCGTCAGCCCGTCGACATCACTGTGGTGGCTGCTGAGCGCCAACGCCCTGTTGTGCCTGGGGCTCGCCGCGACCTTCACGCCGCTGATGACGCTCGCGCTCGGGTCCGTCGAGCCGCGGCTGTACTCGCACGGCTCAGCCGTGCTGGGTACCTTCCAGCAAGTGGCGGGTGCCGCAGGCACGGCGTTGTTCATCACCGTGATGACCGTGGTGTCGACGGCCGACCAGACCGCGGGCGTCGCCGAGGCGGAGGCGATCAGTCACGGCGTGCAGCGTGTGTTCACCGTTGCCGGATGCCTGAGCATCGCGCTGATCGTCATCGTGCTGTTCGTGCGACGACCGCAGGCGCCGGTGGAGTTCGCCGACGACATGTCCGGCGGCCCGCTCGACGCGGATGCGGTACTGCCCGAAAGGGTCTGACAAGAAAGGTCCGGGGCCGTCGGACGATTCCGACGGCCCCGGACCTTGTGTCTTGAGCCGGGATCAGCTGAGGCGCTCGAGCACCATCGCCATACCCTGACCGCCACCCACACACATCGACTCGATGCCGAAGGTCTTGTCCTGGGTCTGCAGGTTGTTGAGCAGGGTGGTGGTGATGCGCGCGCCGGTCATGCCGAACGGGTGCCCGAGCGCGATCGCGCCGCCCGAGATGTTCAGCTTGTCGTGGTCGATGCCGAGTTCGGCGGCCGAGCCGAGCACCTGGACGGCGAATGCCTCGTTGATCTCGACGAGGTCGATGTCGGAGATCGACTTGCCGGAGATCCGGAGGACCTTGCGGATCGCCTCGATCGGCCCGAGACCCATGATCTCGGGCGACAGGCCGGTGGCCGCGGTCGCGACGACCCGGGCGAGCGGGGTCAGGCCCAGTTCCTTGGCCTTGGTGTCGCTCATGATCACCAGGGCGGCCGCGCCGTCGTTGAGCGGGCAGGCGTTGCCTGCGGTGATCGTGCCGTCGGGCCGGAACACCGGCTTGAGCTGCGACACCTTCTCGTAGGTTGTTCCGGCGCGCGGTCCGTCGTCGGTGGTCACCGTGGTGCCGTCGGGAAGGGTGACCGGATCGATCTCACGCTCGAAGAAGCCGGACTTGATCGCTTCCTCGGCGCGGTTCTGGCTGAGCACACCCCAGCGATCCTGATCCTCGCGGGAGATCCCGGTGAAACTCGCGACGTTTTCCGCGGTCTGGCCCATCGCCATGTAGACGTCGGGGATCAGTCCGTCCTTGCGAGGGTCGTACCACGTCGGCGCGCCGCCCTCGGCGGCCTTCTCGGTGCGCGCCATGGCCTCGTCGAACACCGGGTTCTTGGAGTTCGGGGCGCCGTCTGCGCCGCCGGAGATGCCGAAGCTCGACACACTCTCGACGCCGCCGGAGATGATCACGTCGGCTTCGCCTGCCTTGATGGCGTGCAGCGCCATCCGGGTGGTCTGCAACGACGACGAGCAGTAACGGTTGACCGACACACCCGGCACATGATCGAGGCCGAGTTCGACGGCGATCACACGGGCGATGTTGTAGCCGCCCTGACCACCGGGCTGACCGATGCCCCAGTGAATGTCCTCGATGTCGGCGACGTCGAGTTCGGGCACCTTCGCGAGCGCGGCGGCGACCATCTGGCGGGAGAGCTCGTCCGGCCGGACGTCTTTGAGGGATCCCTTGCCGGCGCGGCCGATGGGGGAACGGGCATGGGCGACGATGACTGCTTCAGGCATGCCGCCAGATTACCCCCTAGCAGTTGCTTGGTTCCCCGGCCGTCCCACCAGACGGCGAACCCTGCTGACCAGCCGATTCTGTTCGACCGCCTCAGAGACCTCGGGCGGCTGTGGCAGCGGCGCCGGTCCCCACTCGCCGATCGCCTCGAGCACCTCGGGGATCAGGATGTCGGCGGCGAGCGCATATCCGGCGGCAGACGGGTGGTACTGGTCCGGTGAGAACATGTGTTCCGGCTTGGCCAGGAACTCCTTGGCGAGGAGGTCGGCCATCGGTACCGGGCGGCCACCGGCCGCACGCACTGCGCCGCGCTGCGCCGCGGCGAGCTGCAGACCCCAGCGGCGCAACACAGACCGAAGGGGTTGCGGGATGGCGGTGATCACGCCGAAGTCGGGGCACGTCCCGACGACGACCTCGGCACCGTTCTCCTTGAGGAGGGTGACGGCCTCGCCGAGTCGCTTGGCCGACGACCGGATGCCATTGGTGGCCGTGACGTCATTGGCGCCGATCAGGATCACCGCCACATCGGGTCGTTCGCGCGTGATGAGCATGGCGTCGACCTGTGCCTCCAGGCCCTTCGACGTGGCACCGACGATGGCCTTGTTGGCGTATCGCACGATCTTGCCGGTCTCCGCGGCCACCCGTCGGGCCAGCAACACGCCAGGTGTCTGATCGGCGGTCTCGGCGCCGAGACCCGCGGCGGTCGAATCGCCGAAGACGACGAGGTAGACGTCCACCGATGTGCCCCGGGCGGGACGATGCGGCCCGGTCCCGTCCGGCAGGTAGATGCCGTCGCCGTTGGGGGCGTCGTCGGTGCGATGGGGTATCACCGTGCGTGCCTCGGTGGCCTGACCGTTCAGGTAGTTGTATGCCGCCCACGACGCGCCGGCGCTGGCCGCGGTGGCCGCGACGGTCGCGCCGACCTCACGCAGCAGTCGGTTGTTGTCCACGGCGACCCGGCCACTCGAATCCATGTGACTCCAATTCGGACACGGCAGCCAGCTTAGTCGGAGTTTCACTCCGGGTTCGATCCGATTCCGGACCTCTGGGACCATGGTCGTATGCGAATCGCTGATCATGTCGTGGACCTGGTGGGCAACACCCCGTTGGTCAAGCTCAACTCGGTGACCAACCCCGGTTCGGGCCTGGTCGCGGCCAAGCTCGAATACCTCAACCCCGGTGGCAGCAGCAAGGACCGGATCGCCGTCCGGATGGTCGAGGCCGCCGAGCAGTCCGGGGCGTTGCCGCCCGGCGGCACGATCGTCGAGCCGACCTCGGGCAACACCGGCGTCGGTCTGGCATTGGTGGCACAGCAGCGCGGCTACAAATGCGTGTTCGTGTGCCCGGACAAGGTCGGCGAGGACAAGCGCAACGTGCTCCGCGCCTACGGGGCCGAGGTGGTGGTGTGCCCGACCGCGGTGCCGCCGGATCACCCCGACAGCTACTACAGCGTCTCGGACCGGCTCGTGCGGGAGATCGAGGGTGCCTGGAAGCCCGACCAGTACTCGAATCCGGCCGGGCCGCAGAGCCACTACGAGACCACCGGCCCGGAGATCTGGGCGGACACCGAGGGCAAGATCACCCATTTCGTGGCCGGCGTCGGCACCGGGGGCACCATCACCGGAACCGGCCGCTACCTCAAAGAGGTCTCCGACGGCGCGGTGAAGGTCGTCGGCGTCGACCCGGAGGGCTCGGTCTACTCGGGCGGCACCGGCCGCCCATATCTCGTCGAGGGTGTCGGCGAGGATTTCTGGCCGTCCGCGTACGACCCGTCGATCCCCGACGAGATCATCGCGGTGTCCGATGCCGACTCGTTCGACATGACGCGTCGGCTCGCTCGCGAGGAGGGCCTGCTGGTCGGCGGCTCTTGCGGAATGGCCGTGGTGGCCGCGCTGCAGGTCGCCGAACGCGAAGGCCCCGACGCGGTCGTCGTCGTGTTGCTGCCCGACGGTGGCCGCGGCTATCTGGGCAAGATCTTCAACGACAGATGGATGAGCAGTTACGGCTTCCTCCGGTCCCCGCTCGACGGCAAGGCAAAGGAGCCGCTCGTCGGGGACGTGTTGCGCGGCAAGGCCGGAGCGTTGCCGGATCTGGTTCACACCCATCCGTCCGAGACGCTGAGGGATGCCATCGAGATCCTTCGCGAGTACGGCGTCTCCCAGATGCCGGTCGTCGGGGCCGAGCCCCCGGTGATGGCCGGTGAGGTCGCCGGCGCGGTCACCGAGCGAGACCTGTTGGGTGCGGTCTTCGAGGGCCGCGCCAGTCTGGCCGACCCGGTGTCGGCCCACATGGGTGATCCGTTCCCGCTGATCGGATCCGGCGAGCCGGTGTCGGCGGCCACCAAGGTGCTTTCGGAGTCGGATGCCCTCATGGTGGTGGAGGACGGTAAGCCCATCGGTGTCATCACCCGCCACGACCTGCTGGCCTTCGTCAGCAGCAACCCCATCGTCGGATAGGAAGTCGAGCCATGAGCGAGAAGCGCAGTGCCGCGGATTCGACCCGCTGGCAAGGATTTTCCACCCAGGCGATCCACGCAGGATACGATCCGGATCGGCAAACCGGTGCCGTGAACGTGCCGATCTACGCCAGTTCGACGTTCGCTCAGGACGGTGTGGGTGGCCTCCGCGACGGATTCGAATATGCCCGGACGGGTAATCCGACGCGGCGCGTCCTCGAGGCCAACATCGCTGCGCTCGAACGTGGCGAGTACGGACGTGGCTTCGCCTCGGGGATGGCCGCGACCGACGCGCTGCTGCGCGCGACGCTTCGACCCGGCGACCATCTGGTGATCCCCAACGACGCCTACGGGGGCACGTTCCGCCTCATCGACAAGGTGTTCTCCCAGTGGGGGATCACGTACTCGGCGGCGCCGGTGTCCGATGTCGACGCGGTTCGGGCGGCCATCACGCCCGCCACCAAGCTGGTCTGGATCGAGACCCCGACGAATCCGCTGCTGAACGTCGGCGACATCGAGGCGCTCGCCGCGGTGGCGCACGAGGCCGGCGCCAAGCTGGTGGTGGACAACACCTTTGCGTCGCCCTACCTGCAGCAGCCGATCACGCTGGGTGCCGATGTGGTGCTGCATTCGACGACCAAGTATCTGGGCGGACACTCCGATGTGGTCGGCGGCGCACTGGTCACCAACAGCGAGGAACTCGACGACGCGGTGGCGTTCCTCCAGAACGGCGCAGGTGCGGTGCCGGGCCCGTTCGACGCCTACCTCACCATGCGCGGCATCAAGACCCTGGCGGTCCGAATGGACCGGCACAGCGACAACGCCGAACGCGTCGTCGACTACCTGTCGTCGCATCCCAAGATCGATTCGGTGCTCTACCCGGGCCTGCCGGAGCACCCCGGACACGTGGTCGCGGCCAAGCAGATGCGGCGGTTCGGCGGCATGGTGTCGGTCCGGGTCAAGGGCGGACAGGTTGCCGCGCAGGAGTTCTGCGCGCGGACCGAGGTGTTCACCCTCGCCGAGTCGCTCGGTGGCATCGAGTCGTTGATCGAGCATCCCGGCGCCATGACCCACGCGTCGACGGCCGGCTCGCTGCTCGAGGTCCCGGCCGATCTGGTGCGCCTCTCGGTGGGCATCGAGGACATCGCCGATCTCCTCGGCGACCTCGAAAACGCGTTGGGCTGACGTCGGACGGCCCAGGGCCGATACTGGCGAACATGCTCCTCACCTCCGCCGAGATCGACGATGCAGGACAGGCCCTGTCCGGTGTCATGCGCCGCACCCCGATGGTGGCCTCGCGTGTGCTGTCGGAACGGATCGGGTGCGAGGTCTGGCTGAAATGCGAGAACCTCCAGCGCACGGGGTCGTTCAAACCACGCGGTGCCTACCTGCGCATCTCCCGCCTGTCGGCGGAGGAACGGTCTCGTGGTGTGGTCGCGGCCAGCGCCGGAAATCACGCCCAGGGCGTCGCGTGGTCGGCAGGCACACTCGGCATCACCGCCCGCGTCTACATGCCACGCGGTGCAGCGCTGCCCAAGGTCGCGGCGACGAAAGCCTATGGCGCCGAAGTGGTCCTCGAGGGTTCGACCGTCGACGAGGCGCTCGTCGCGGCGCGGCGGTTCGCCGACGAGACAGGCGCGGTGCTGGTGCATCCTTTCGATCACCCCGACATCGTGGCAGGCCAGGCGACCGTCGGGACCGAGATCCTGACCCAGATACCCGACGTCGACGCCATCGTCGTCCCCCTCGGTGGGGGAGGCCTGCTGGCCGGGGTCGCGGCGGCCGTGAAGGCACGGCGCCCCGAGGTCACCGTCATCGGAGTGCAGGCCGCGCAGGCCGCGGCCTGGCCGCGATCTCTCGCCGAGGGCCATCCGGTTGCGGCCGCATCGATGAACACGATGGCCGACGGCATCGCCGTGGCGATGCCCGGAGACGTCCCGTTCGCGCACATCAGTGAGCTGGTGGATTCGGTGGTCACCGTCAGCGAGGAATCACTGAGCACGGCCCTGCTGCTGATGCTCGAACGAGCGAAGCTGGTGGTCGAGCCGGCCGGGGCGGCCGCGGTCGCCGCAGTGACGGCCGGTGGCCTCGAGTTGTCGGGCAAGGTGTGCGTCATCGTGTCCGGCGGCAACATCGATCCGTTGCTGCTGAGTCATGTCACGACGCATGGGCTGACCGCCGCAGGCCGGTTCCTGACAGTCACCGCAACCGTCTCCGACCGTCCGGGCGGGTTGATCGCCCTGCTGGAACTGCTCCGCGACCGTGGGGCCAGTGTCGTCGATGTGGTGCACTCCCGGGTGGCCGACGACCTCTACCTCGACGAGGTCCAGGTGACCGTCAGCGTCGAGACCAGGGGACCCGAACACCAGCGCGAGGTGCGGCGCGCGCTCTCGGAGTCGGGCTTCCTCCGCGAGTGAGACACGCACTACCCGACAGCAACCGAAACCTCGCCGACGGCAACCGAGATCCCGCCGACGGCAACCGGAGACTCGGCGTCGGCACCAGGTGATCACGCGTCGGGAGGCCCGGCTCGCGCGATCGCGGTGCTCTCGGCGGGGAACCGGTTGCTGTCGGGGGGCCGCCCGTCAGGACTGCGGCGTCAGTTTCGCGAAATGCCGCACCGTGTCGGTTTCGACCGTTTTGAACACGGTCGATGCGGTGGGGCCCGAGAACGCGGTGACCGCCTTCGCCGAGGTGGAGAGCTCCAAGGCGAAGGACCAGACGAGTCGGCACCCGACCTCGGCCTGCCGTACCTCGGTGAGTTCTCCGAACTTCTTGAGACCCGGCGTCGACGCGGACACGGCGTAGAAGGCATTGCGGTATTGTCCGGCGGCCTCGTCCTCGTCCCAGACGAAGAAGTGTTCCGACAGCCCGGCCACCCCGAGTGATGCCTTGCGGGTGGTGTCGACGCCGTACGGCGGCGGCGACGTGAACTCGATGGATTTGATTGCGCGACACCAATCGAGCGTGTTCTGCCTGGTGAACTCGGCCCACGCGCGCTGCGGCGTCACGGGGAGGTTCACGTCCATGCGGTAGGTGATCGGTGCGGACTCGAAGAAGTCGAGGTCGATGGCCTCGAGAGGGTAACTGCGCGCCATGGTTCCATTCATACACGTGCGTGGCGCTAACCTGACTGGGTGTCCGCGTCCGAGAACATCACCGTGATCGGCCTGCTGGGGCCGGTCGCCGTGGGGCGAGGGTGTGCCGATCCGGATGACCTGGTGGCCGTCCCAGGGGTGCGTGCCCGTCGCCTCCTCGCCTCGCTGGCGCTGGCGGACGGTCGGACCCGGTCGGCCGAGCGACTGATCTCCGACGTCTGGGGTGATGATCCGCCGCGGTCGCCGATGCCGGCCCTGCACACCCAGATCTCGCGGCTGCGCCCCCTGCTCGGCCCCGGCCGACTCGAAGGTGTCGGCAACGGTTATCGCCTGGTGGGGTGTCGCACAGATATCGAGATCGTCGCCGACCTCATCGACGACGGCGGCCCAGAGGCGCTCGACGCGGCGACCCGATGGTGGCGGGGCGTGCCGGGCGACGATCTCGACGACGACGGGTCCTTCGGTCTCGACGCCGACGTCCGGACGCGGGCGGATCGGCAGCGAGACGCACTCGATCAGCGTCGCGTCGGTGTGGCGTTGGCTTCAGGGGATTTCTCGACGGCCCGCGAGATCGCCGACAGGCGTTGTCGGGCAGACCCGTTGGACGAGTCCGCGCACATCGATCTCATGCGTGCATTGGCGGGCGAGGGGCGGACCGCCGACGCCTTGTCGGTGTTCGCGCGCCTCCGCCGGGAACTGTCGGAACAGCTGGGTGTGGACCCCGGTCCCCAGGCCGTCGCGGTGAACGCCGAACTCCTTGCCGCCGAGCGTGGCTCGACATCGGCCGGGCGCGCGGAGGATACCGCTGCCCACGCGCCTGCACGGCAACGCGGCCGGACTGTCGGGCTGGTCGGCGACGCGTCGGACCTGATCGGCCGCGACGACGACATCGCCACCATCGTGGGCCTTTTCGACGCACATCGGCTGGTGACCATTCAGGGACCGGGTGGGGTGGGCAAGACACGGGTCGCGCACCGGGTCGGCGACGACCTGGCCGAATCGGGGCGCCCGGTGTTCTACGTCCCACTCGCGCCGGTCCGCAACGACGACGACGTGGTCGCATCCATCGCGGCGTCGCTGGGGGTCGGTGAGACGGAGGTCGGTGCAGGCGCACGTCCCCGCGTCGCGGTGGGGGATCTGGCCGATCGACTGGTCGACGCGGTACGGGGGCAGCGTGCCGTCATCATCCTCGACAACTGCGAGCAGGTCATCGAGCGGTGTGCGCGCGTGGCCGCGGACCTACTGGCCGCAGAGCCCCAGTTGTCCATTCTGACCACGAGCCGCTCTCCGCTGATGCTTGCCGCCGAACGGATCTACCTGCTCCCGGTTCTCGATGTGGGAGTGCGCGGTTCAGCCGTCGAACTCTTCGAACGGCGCGCCCTGGCGATCCGTCCCGACGCGCAACTGCCTCGGGCCGAGGTCGCCGAACTCTGCAGGCACCTCGACGGTCTCCCGTTGGCCATCGAACTCGCCGCGGCCCGGATCCGTGTCATGACTGTGGGTGAGATCTCGAGGAGACTCGAGGAGCGGTTTGCGCTGTTGCGCGGCAACGATCGGACTGCCCCCGATCGCCATCGGACCCTGTACGCGGTCATCGAATGGAGTTGGGACCTGCTCGACCCGGACGCGCAGTCCGCCTGGCGTCGCCTGTGCCGGTTTCCCGCCGGTTTCACCACCGCGGCCGCCGCGGTGGTGGTGGGTCAGAGCGGATTCCGGCTCGACGACACCCTCGAGGCACTGGTGAATCAGTCGTTGCTCACGGTGGCGGAGACCGACGGTCACATCCGATACCGCATGTTGGAGATGGTCCGCGAGTTCGGTGAGGGAAAGCTCGTCGAGACCGACGACGGCGCGGAGTCCGACGCCGTCGACCGGGCGATGGCCGGCTGGGCGCGTGAGTTCGCCGAGGCCGCGGAGGCCAGATACGACGTGGCGGTCGACGAAGGGCTGTTCGCCTCGATCGCGGTGGAACTGGACAATCTGGTGTGGGTCCTGCGTCGGTGCGTGACGCTCGCCGGCCAGTGCGGCGACCGGTACGGCGTCGATACCATCGTCACGCTCTTTCCGGTGTTGAGCGGTTTCTGGATGGTCCGCGGTCTCCACGGAGAGGTGATGTCGTGGGGTTCGCGACTTTTCGCCGTGCTGCCGAAACCGTCGTCGGATCTCGACGATGCCGAACGTCGACGATGGCAGTTCACCGTGCTCGCCTCGATGGGCCACCTGATGGTTCGCCGTGAGTACCGGGGAGTGGCCATCGGCCGGTTCTACCTGCGACGGTTGCACCATCCGGACCGCGTGTTCGACGAGCCGATGGACCTGCTGTCGGCGTGTGTACTCAGTCGCACCCCGCAGGCCGCGATGCGGCTCGTCGCACGGGGCGCGCGGGTCGACGATGAACAGGTGCGGGTGATGGCGCTGTCGATCCGGATGAACGCACGGGAGAACTTCGGCGATCTCGACATGGCCTTGGCCGATGCCCTTGTACTGCGCGACATCTCGCGACGACGTAACAATTCGTGGATGTCCGGGATGGCGCAGGTGGGGATCGGCAGCCTGTACGGTCAGCGCGCCGAGTGGGAGGAGGCGGTGCCCTTCTACCGGAATGGCATCGTCGATCTGATGCGGCTCGGATCCCGGGACGACGAACTGCAGACGCGGTGCTATCTGTCCGCGACCCTGGTCGCGCTGGGTCGGCTCGATGAGGCCGACCGCGAGTTGGCCGTGGTCACCGAGGGCTGGACTCCCGACGATCCGGATCCGCAGGGCAATCCGGAGGTGGTCGGCGCGATGATGATCGGCTACGCCGAGCTGGCACACGCCCGCGGACGCGAGGAGATTGCCGTGGAGACATTCTGCCGCGCAGCCGATCTCATCAAGTCCAACCATCCGATCGGTGCGCAGGACCCGGGGATGGTGATGCTCATCAGTGCCGCCGTGGCCGGCATCGTCCGCGGCGGCGAGCTGCCTCGTGCCCGGGAATTCTTGTCCCTGCTCGCCGACGGGGTGAGCGAGACGTTCGGAACGGTCGGCTGGCAGGATCAGCCGCAGGCCGGTGCGATGGCGATGGTCGCCGGCTATGTGCTGTGCGAATCCGAGCGTGACGATCCCGATGGCCCGTGGCTGCTTGTGCTGTCTCGGAGACTGGGTGCCCGGCAGGACTATCCGTCGCTGTACCAAGTCCATTCCAGAATGGCGGAGATCGCCGGAATGAATGCCGCACAGTGGGATTCGCTGGCGGCAGAGGCGGAAAAGTACTCGCGACGCCAGGCGATGGACGAGGTCCGGAACCGCCTGGCGCCGCGCACCAGTGCACAGAGTTGAGTTGGCAGATCAGGTGTTGCGCATGTACGCCCGCACCGCGAGCGGGGCGAAGACCGCGGTGACCACGACGGCGCCGACAAGTGCGTACACGACGTGGATGCCGACATGCCCGTTGGCGGTGAGTTCACGCACGGCCGACACCAGTTGGCTGATCGGATTGACCTTGACGAACGCCTGCAGCCAGCCGGGCATCGTGTCCACCGGGACGAATGCATTCGACATGAAGGTCAGCGGGAACAAGATGAGCATCGAGATGCCCTGTACCGCAGAGGCCTTGCTCATCAGGCAGCCCATCAGGGCGAAGACCCACGACACCGCAAAGCTGCAGACGATCACCAGCGCAGCGGCGCCGATCGTGCCCACGGCGTCCGGTCGCCAGCCCATGATCAACCCCATCACGATGGTCAGCGTGGTCGCGATGAAATAGCGGATCATGTCGGCGAGCAGTGCGCCTGCAAGCGGACTGATCCGGGCGATCGGCAACGACCGGAACCGGTCGAACACGCCCTTGTCCATGTCCTCGCGCAACTGGGTGCCGGTGACGATCGACGTGGTGATCACGGTCTGCACCATGATGCCGGGAATGATGACCGGTAGATAGGCGCTGATGTTCCCGCTGATCGCGCCACCGAAGATGTAGGTGAACATCAGGGTGAAGATGATCGGTTGCAGCGTCACGTCGAACAGCTGCTCGGGGTTGTGACGGATCTTCAACACGCCCCGGTAGGCCATGGAGAAGGACTGTCGGACGGTTTCGGCGAGGCCGATCGACCGTTTGGCCACGGGGCGAGCGTCCTTGGTGGTGATCGCGGTCGACGCCGGGCCGCGGTCGATGGTTGTGGTGGTCATCAGGCCACCTCCTCTTGGATGGTGTCGGTGTCGGTCTGATCGTCGGCAGGCCGGCCGGTGATGGTGAGGAAGACCTCGTCGAGGCTCGGCTTCTGGACGTTGATCTCATCGATGGCGATCTGGTTCTCGCGCAATGCGATCAGGACGTCCGGCACCAGATCCGGTTTCTGCAGACCGACGGAGACACGGGCGGCCTCGGGGCTCAGGGTCGCGGTCTCGCCGAGTACCGACTCGACGATCTGGCATACGTGCTGTGCGTCTGTCCGGTTCACCGGGACCAGTTGCAACGTGCTGGCACCGACGGACTGCTTGAGTTCGTCGGCGGTTCCGTCGGCGACCACGATTCCGTGGTCGATCACGGCGATGCGGTCGGCGAGTTGGTCGGCCTCATCGAGGTACTGCGTGGTGAGCAAGACGGTCGCGCCCTGCTTCACGAGGTTGCGGATGGTCTCCCACATCTGGGCGCGGGTACGCGGGTCGAGGCCGGTGGTCGGCTCGTCGAGGAACAACAGAGGTGGCGTGTCGATGAGGCTCGCCGCCAGATCGAGGCGTCGCCGCATACCGCCGGAGAAGTTCTTCAGTGGCCGATCGGCGGCCTCGGTGAGGGCGAATTCCTCGAGCAGTTCGTCGGCCCGGGAGCGCGCCGCAGGTCGCGACAGGCCCAGCAGCCGACCGAACAGGACGAGGTTCTGTGTGGCGGTGAGGTCCTCGTCGACCGAGGCGTACTGGCCCGTGACGCCGACGAGGGAACGGACCGCTACGGCGTCGTCGACGACGTCGTAGCCGAAGACGGTCGCGTGGCCCGCGTCGGGGCGCAGCAGCGTGGCGAGCATGCTCACCGTGGTGGTCTTCCCGGCCCCGTTCGGGCCGAGTACGCCGTACACCGAACCGGTGGGGACGGCCAGATCCACGCCGTTGACGGCGCGGGTCGATCCGAAGTGTTTGACCAGCCCATGCGCATCGATCGCCAGGCCGGCCGAGGTGGTTGTTGTCATGCCGCTGAGAGTGCCCGGTGCCGCTGTCGTGGGTCTTACACTGGCTTGCGCGCCGTTTACAACGGCTGGATGGCCGCTGACGTGGGTCGACGCCGTGAGCGTTCGGAATGATTCGATTCGGCGCGCCGGGGTGCGACGGACTGGAGTTCGGCGCGCTGGGGTTCGGCGCGCGGGGGTTCGACCCTCGGGGGTTCGACAACGCCGGGTTCGGCAGGGCGGGCTTCGGCACGGTGAGCGATGTAGGCCAGGCCGAACAGCAACATCGGGATCAGCAGGTAGCCGAACCGGCCGACCGGCGCGAGCAGGAAGAAGCACGAGAAACCCGCGCCGATGAAGGTGGCTGCGGCGGCGAAGGTGGCCGGCGGCCGGCGAACGAGGCATGTCGACAACACCACGGCACACACCACCAGCAGTGCCATGTCGGCGATACGGCCCGCCGGGCCGAGCGATGCGATGAGCACCCCGGGCATGGGGCTCCGGGCGGGTGTCGGGGTGCTGCCATGGCCGGTGGGGAACTCGATGACCTGAGCGATCGTGTCCGAGAGGGACAGAACGGCCGGGATGACGAAAACTGCCGACGCGGCCACGAAGAACGCGACGAAGCGAGCCGCGACGACCCGGCCGTAGCGGGTGATCAACAGCGCCAAGATGATCGGCAGGCTGAGCAGCGCCACCCATTTGATCGCGAAAGCGGCGGCGATGAACACCGCTCCCAGCGCGGGACGACGGGTGGCGGCGAGTGCGAGTCCCAGCAGGAGGAAACCGGCGAGTGGGAGGTCGACACCGCTCGCGCACATCTCCAGGGCGATCGTCGGCGATGCGACCAACAGGATCGCGGCACTGGTCGCCCATCCCGACCGCGCGCGGAGCACACGCATCGAGCCCCAGACGCCACCGATTGCGATTGCCGCACACCAGATGCGCGGATCCCCGACGACATTCCACGCGCTCTGCGGATCGATGCCGGAGCGCGCCATGAGAGCTCCGGGGATGCCGAACAGCGCCATCACCGGTAGGTAGGGGTTGATGTCGGCAAGGACGGTGGCGTGGTGGACGTACGGGATTCCGCTGGTGATCAGCAAATCACCGGACCGCGAGATGACACCGACCTCGTCCTGCATCTGGTGGTGGCCGTTGAGCAGCATCACGAACGGCACGACGAGCGCGCCGGTGACCGCGGCGATGCGGGCGAGGCGACCGCGCCGGGTACCGGTCGGCAGGGGTGCGATCGAGATGAGAGCTGCGACGCTGTAGCCGATGACGGCCGAATGCGCCCAGGTGATGTGGGCGTCGAGGCCCGAGATCCGGAACAGGAAGAACGCGCCGGCGCCGAACACGAGGTAGGCGACGGCCTCGACATGATGCCGCCGCACCTGTGGGTGCTTCCGTAAACCCACGATGACCATTCGCTTGCCCCCGGTCTACTGTGGAGTGAACACTTAGTTGAACGTATCAACCACGTCGTTCGGAATTTTAGCCGGTGGGGGACGTATGGCCATTGTGTGGCGGGATCAGCCGCCCCATCAGGGGCACGCGCGTGTTGCCCGGATGTCGGGGACCGCGCGTGCGTGGACGACCAGTGCGATGGCATATCTGGGACAGCCGCGATGGTGGGTGGAGGTCCTCCTCATCTGGGGGATCTACTCGGCCTATTCGCGGGTTCGCAACATCGGCGGCAAGGACATCGACCGTGCGTTCGGGAACGGCCGATCGATCGCGCAGGTCGAACAACACCTGCACATCGCCTTCGAGCCGGCGCTCAATCGCTGGGTGCATGTGAACGGCTGGGTGGCCGATCTCAGTGCGCTGCACTATCACACGCTGCACTGGTGGATCACCATCGGCGTGTTCGTCTGGCTGTTCTGGCGGCGCCGCGAGAGCTATCGACGGGCGTCGCTGGTGCTGGCGCTGACAACCCTCATCGCGCTGGCCGGCTTCTTCCTGATCCCGACCGCGCCGCCGCGCATGTACCCGGGGTATGTCGACATCATGGCTCAGACCGCATCGTGGGGCTGGTGGGAGGGTTCCGGTTCACCCGGCCCGGAGTCGGTGACGAATCAGTTCGCTGCGATGCCGTCGCTGCATTGCGGGTGGGCAATCTGGTGTGGGGTGATGATCGCGATGTATGCGCGTCGAACGTGGGTGCGCGTGCTCGGTGTGCTCTATCCGATCAGCACCGCCTTCGTGGTGATCGGGACCGCCAATCACTATGTGCTGGACGTGATCGCGATCGTTGCGGTGATCGCCGTGTCGATGGCGATCGTGTACATGCCGTGGCGTCAGGCCGCCGATGCGGTCGCGCGCAGGTCGGTCGACTCGGGTAAATCTGTCGCGTAGCGGATCACCGATGTCACCCGGCCGAGGCGACGCTCGACGAGGACGATGGCCTCGGCCAGCTGATCCGGGTCGTCGACGTCGGCGACAAGAGCGGCCGTGTGGCCGTTGTTGCCGAGCATGAACGGCACAGCGGCGGAGTACTGGCTGCTGACGACTCCGAGCGGGATGTCGCGACGGAACAGTGCGCGGGCGTAGTCCAGGACGGCGGGGTCGTCGTCGAGGACGATCAGTGGGACGGTGGGCGTGTGTGTGTTCTTTCTCATGATCCAAGGATGATGCCGCAGGTTGGAGGCGGTCTGAGGCGTTGCTGTGGGTTGACTGTGGATGCTTGTGCGGCCTGTGGATGAATCTTCGGAGCCGACCACGGATCGGTCTATTGTTCCTGGCCACGGGACGACGTCATCGAAGACCAGGGCGCTTGTGGACGCCCCGGGATGTGGCCCGGCCGGGCGGCCGCTTGTTCTCTGCTTCCGTTTCTAGTATCCAGAGTAGAACATGTTCTAATTCTGCCGTCTGTTGTCGATCTGTCTGTCTGGCGTTGAGGAGCCCCCAAGTGCACACCCCGATCTGTGACGAGCTCGGTATCGAGTTCCCCATCTTTGCGTTCACCCATTGCCGAGACGTGGTGGTCGCCGTCAGCAAGGCGGGTGGTTTCGGCGTGCTCGGCGCGGTGGGGTTCACGCCCGAGCAGCTCGAGATCGAATTGAAGTGGATCGATGAGCACATCGGCGATCGGCCCTACGGCGTCGACATCGTCATCCCGAACAAGTACGAGGGGATGGATGCCGACATGTCCACCGAGGAGCTCACCAAGATGCTCCAGGACATGGTGCCGGCCGAAACGTTGGATTTCGGCCGCAAACTGCTGCTCGATCACGGTGTTCCCCTCAGTGAGGACAGTGACAACTCCCTCCAGTTGCTCGGCTGGACGGAGGCCACTGCGACCCCGCAGGTGGAGATCGCCCTGCAGCACCCCAAGGTGAAGCTGATCGCCAACGCGCTCGGCACGCCCCCCGTCGACATGATCGAGAAGATCCACGCGTCGGGTCGCAAGGTGGCCGCGCTCTGCGGCTCGCCCCAGCAGGCACGTAAGCATGCGGACGCCGACGTGGACATCATCATCGCGCAGGGCGGTGAAGGTGGCGGCCATTGCGGCGAGGTCGGTTCCATCGTGCTCTGGCCGCAGGTCGTCAAGGAGGTCGCACCGCGTCCGGTGCTGGCGGCCGGTGGTATCGGCAGCGGACAGCAGGTCGCCGCCGCACTGGCTCTCGGTGCGCAGGGCGCGTGGAGTGGTTCGCAGTGGTTGATGGTCGAGGAGGCGGAGAACACACCCGTCCAGCAGGCCGCCTATGTCAACGCCGGCAGTCGCGACACGGTCCGCAGCCGGTCGTTCACCGGAAAACCGTGCCGCATGCTCCGCAACGACTGGACCGAGGCATGGGAAGATCCGAACAATCCCGAGCCGCTGGGAATGCCGTTGCAGTACATGGTCTCCGGTATGGCCGTCGCAGCAACACACAAGCATCCCGACGAGAGCATCGACGTCGCGTTCAACCCGGTGGGCCAGGTTGTCGGTCAGTTCCAGAAGGTGGAAAAGTCCGCCGCGGTGATCGAGCGTTGGGTGCAGGAGTACATCGAGGCAACCGGCAGTCTGGAGAGCTTGGCAAACGCGACCTGAAGTCGCTGTACCACAACATGATCGGTGGACAACGCCGGTAGGTCGCAGCAGGCGGCCGTCCTGTCCGCGGAACAGGGCGGCCGCCTGCTGCCGCCATCGGACGTCGGAATCTCGCGTGAGAACCGGGTGCGGAGTCTGCCGACCGCGGCGACCATCGCACTCGTCGGCCGGCTGTGCGGCGCGATCGGACCAAAGATCGGGTCTCGGTCCCCGCGACGGTCTGATCGCGTTCCCCGGCACGTGAGGCTTGTCGTTTTTGTCAGACCACGAGTGCAATATCTCCGGCCATGACGAATTCACACGAAACCGGGCCGGTCGATCCGGCCGCGCCGCACCATCCGACCGCTCCGCAGGGCGCCGAGCAGTACCCGCCGCAGCAGCAGTACCCGCCGCAGCAGTACGCGTGGCCGCCGAACGGTCAGCCGCCCTACGCCCGGCCTCCGGTGCCGCCGATCGAGGCCCCGAAGAAGAAGCGCAAGTGGCCGTGGGTCGTCGGCGCCATCGTCGCGTTGCTCGTGGTGATCGCCGCACTGCCCGGCGGCGGCTCTGACGACAAGAGTGACGACGCGGCCGGCGGCGGGGGTGGTGCGGCCACCGCGACACATGCGGCGGCTAATCCGCCCGCCGCCGAACCGGCGGATCGTGCGATCGCCGCGATGAACTCCCCTGTGCGCGATGGCAAATTCGAGTTCGTGGTCACCGGGGTCCAGCCGGGTCTCGACAGCGTGGGGGACAACCCGTACCTCACCGAAAAGGCGCAGGGTCGATTCGTCGTCGTGACGATGACGGTCAAGAACATCGGGGACAAGCCCCAGGGCTTCTCGCCGAGTGACCAGAAGCTCTTCGATGCGCAGGGTCGCAGCTTCGAGTCCGACACGACTGCTCAGGTCGCCCTCGGCGGGACCGATATCGCTGTGTGGGACAAGATCAATCCGGGTAATGCGGTCGACGTGAAGGTCATCTACGACATGCCTGCGGGTGCTGTTCCGACGAGCATCGAACTGCACGACTCGATGTTCTCCGGTGGCGAGACGGTGTCGCTGACGTAGTCCTCAGCGTGATCCCGGCCCATACGGTTCCTGTGCGACACAGGCGCGTGCGAACCGTGCCGAACGCGCCAGGGTCGTCCAGAGACAGTTGTAGCGGTGGGTGCGCAATGGCACCCACCGCTACAACGGTGACTCAGTGGATCAGCTGTGGTACGGCTCGGCGCTGACGAGGGTGACCTTGATCACCGCGCCGCTGGGCACGGAGTATTCACGTGTCTCACCGACCTTGGCATCGATCAGTGCCGCGCCGAGCGGAGAACTCGGCGAGTAGGTCTCGATCGACCCGTCTCCGGCGCTCTCCTCGCGGGTGGCGATCAGGAAGGTCTCGGTGTCGCTCTCGTCGCCGTCGTAATAGACCTTGACCACCGAACCCGGCAGGGCGACACCCGACTGGGTGGGCGCTTCGCCGACCTTCGCGTTGTTCAGCAACTCCTGGAGCTGACGGATACGCGCTTCCTGCTGGCCCTGCTCTTCGCGGGCCGCGTGGTAGCCGCCGTTCTCCTTGAGGTCGCCCTCTTCGCGACGCTCGTTGATCTCCGCAGCAATGACCGGTCGATTGGCGATCAGTGAATCCAGTTCGCCTTTGAGGCGGTCATGCGACTCCTGGGTCAGCCACGTCACCTGTGTGTCGGTCATCGGTCACTCCTTTGTGTTGTCCGCGCCCAGGCGGATTCTTCAACTGGGCATATGGACTGCTCAAAATGCAGCAACACGACCCCTCGCGGAGCCGTGTATCCATTGAGGATACCAGTCACTGAGAGCTAAAGCACATCAGAGCCGTCGGTCCGGGCCTGTCGGAGTGCCTCTGCGTAGCTGGGTTCGACCCTCTTGAGCCACCCGACGACGAGGTATGTCACGGGCATGATCACTATCTCCACCAACGTTTTCCAGGCAAATCCGACGACCGTGTAGTTGATGAAATCACCCCAGCTGGAGATGCCGAGAGCCGTTGCCGCAATCGAGCAGAAAACGAGGGTGTCGGCGAACTCGCCGACCACTGTCGAGCCGATCAGACGAGCCCACAGGTGGCGTTCGCCCGCGCGTTCCTTCATCTTGACGAGGACGAACGAGTTCAGGAACTCGCCTGCGAGGTAACCGGCCAGGCCGGCCAGCAGGAACTGGGGTACCACACCGGCAACCGTCCGGAACGCTTCTTGCCCGTCGTAGAAGTCCGCGGCCGGTAGCTCGATCGTCAGCCAGAAGCAGATCGACGCGATCAGCAGCACCGCGAATCCGGCGAGAATCGCCCGGCGCATGGCACGGAATCCGTAGACCTCGCTGATGACGTCACCCAGCACGTAGGCCAACGGGAACAGGTAGAACGCGCCGTCGGTGACCAGGCCGTTCATGTGGATGGGACCGAGGGAGACGTTCAGCCAGTCGTCGAACAGGACGACACCCTTGGTGCCGGTGATGTTGCTGATGAGCATCACGCCGACGAACAACGCCATCAGATACGCGTAATAGGGACTCGACACGGTCGCGAAGACCGCGCGAACACGCGTGGTGGCGGTCACGACTGCGAAGGTGCGGTCAGATAGGCAGGCACGTCTGTGGTGCAGCCGAACACCTCGCCGATCACGGGAGGCTTGGACGTGCTGACCTCGGTGTGCACACCGACCTGTGTCTGTGTACCGGCGGGGATGAGGATCTCCCGGCGGCCCGTCTCATCGCCGTCGGCGGAACGTCCACGCACCACACATGCTGCGGGCCGTCCCGGGTCTCGGCGCGTCACGGTGATCTGCACCGCAACCGTGGAGGGATTCACGATCTGGTAGCCGGCGGCTTCGCCGGACACCACCGGATTGGCGAACTTGGAGTAACCGAGCGCCGCGAGCGCGAGGCCGACAACCACCACCAGTGCAGACAGTCCGATGAACCAGCGTCGCCTGCTGGTCGGCGACTGCCCGGAGGGATACGTCGCGCGAGGTCCGCTGCGCGGTGCATCCGCACCGGCGTCGGTGCCCCCGTCTGAACTGTTCACGCGTCAATACCTACCATGGGAGGAGTACCTATCCGAAGGTGAGGAAGCGTGACCGAATCTCACACAGGTGGACCGCATGCAGGTCTCCGTCTGATGGCGGTGCATGCTCACCCGGATGACGAGTCCAGCAAGGGCGCCGCGACGACCGCGAAGTATGCGGCCGAGGGCCATGACGTGCTCGTGGTCACGCTCACCGGTGGTGAGCGTGGTGACATCCTGAACCCGGCGATGGACCGTCCGGGAGTCAAAGAGCGGATGAGTGACGTCCGCAAGGAAGAGATGGCGAACGCGGCCGCGGCGCTCGGGGTCGAGCAGATGTGGCTCGGCTTTGTCGACTCCGGACTACCGGAGGGCGATCCGCTCCCGCCCGTGCCCGAGGGTTCGTTTGCCGCGATCCCCATCGAGGACGCCATCGAAGCACTCGTCCGTGTGGTCCGGGAGTTCCGGCCGCACGTGATGGTCACCTACGACGAGCGTGGCGGTTACCCGCATCCGGACCATATCCGGGACCACGAGGTGTCCGTTGCGGCATTCGAGCGCGCCGGCGATCCGGACGCGTATCCCGGTACCGGCGAACCGTGGACGGTGTCGAAGATCTACTACACGCACGGCTTCATCCGTGATCGGATGGTGCTGTTCTCGGACGAGTTCGAACGGCACGGACAAGAGAGTCCGTTCACCGAATGGCTCAGCAAGTGGGAGCCCGGTCGTGGCGACCTGATGGGCCGGGTGACCACCCAGGTCGAGTGTGGCAAGTATTTTCCGCAGCGCGATGATGCGCTGCGGGCGCACGCGACCCAGATCGATCCCAACGGAGTGTTCTTCGCGGTGCCGCTCGAGTGGCAGCAGCGACTCTGGCCGACCGAGGAATTCGAGCTCGCGCAGACGCGCGTGAAGACATCGATCCCGGAGACCGATCTGTTCGCGGGAATCGAGGAACCATGAGCCCGATGCACATAGCGGCCGGCTATCAGATCCTGGCAGATCAGCAGCCCGAAGGCCCCGAGTTCGGCAAGGCCTCACCGCTGGGGCTGCTCATCATCATCGTCCTGTTGGTGGCGACCGCGCTGCTGATCCGGTCGATGAACTCACAGCTGAAGAAGCTGCCGAAGACCTTCGACGCCGAGCATCCGGAACCGGATCAGGCATTCGACGACGGAACCGATTCGGTCGTCGACGGCGAGGGCGATCCCGACACCACGTACTCCGACACCACAGACCCCGACACCACAGGCAAGGTGCAGGCCGATGAACGGAAGTCCGCCGAAACCTGAACCGACCGAAGCGGGTCGTGACGGGGATCTGCAGCGCAATGTGCTGGATCAGTCCACGAGCCCGTATCTCCGCCAGCACGCCCTCAACCCGGTGCACTGGCAGGAGTGGGGGACCGATGCCTTGGCCGAGGCCGTCCGCCGAGACGTCCCGATCCTGCTCTCCGTCGGCTACGCCGCCTGCCACTGGTGCCATGTCATGGCACATGAGTCCTTCGAGGACGACTCGACTGCCGCGGTGATGAATCGCGATTTCGTGTGCATCAAGGTGGATCGGGAAGAGCGTCCCGACATCGACGCGATCTACATGAACGCGACGGTGGCGATGACCGGGCAGGGTGGCTGGCCGATGACCTGCTTCCTCACCCCGTCTGGTGATCCGTTCTATTGCGGCACCTACTTTCCGTCGTCGCCGCGTGGCGGTATGCCCTCCTTCGTCCAGATCATGGGTGCGGTCACCGAGGCCTGGACACAGCGACGCGACGAGATCGATGCCATGGGACACCGGGTCCGTGAGCACCTCGAGGCCAACACCGAGGCGTTGCCGGTCGCCGATGTCGGCGTCGACGACCGGTTGCTTGTCCATGCGGTCACCACGATCCTCGACGACGAGGACACCGAAGCCGGTGGATTCGGAGGGGCGCCGAAGTTCCCGCCGTCGGCGTTGCTGGAGGGGCTGATCCGCGCAAGCGAGCGGACTGCCGACCGGCCGCCGCTCGACGCGGTGATCCGAACCGCCTCCGCGATGGCGCGCGGCGGTATCTACGATCAGCTGGCCGGTGGATTCGCGCGTTATTCGGTCGACAACGACTGGGTTGTGCCGCATTTCGAGAAGATGCTCTACGACAACGCGCAGCTGCTCCGAGCCTATGCGCATCTGGCGCGACGGACCGGTGATCCGCTGGCGATGCGGATCACCGAGGAGACCATCGAGTTCCTCGACCGCGATCTGCGGGTGTCGGACGGCTTCGCATCGTCGCTCGACGCCGATGCCGATGGCGTGGAGGGTTCGACCTACGTGTGGTCGCCCGCGGAGCTGACCGACGCCCTCGGCGAGAGCGACGGACGTTGGGCGGCAGACGTTCTCGGGGTGACGGAGAACGGCACCTTCGAACACGGCCGGTCCACCCTGCAACTGCATCGCGACCCCGACGACCCGGTCCGGTTCGCGCAGATCCGAGGTCGACTGCTGGTGTCGCGCGGCGGGCGGGTGCAACCGGCGCGCGACGAGAAGGTGGTGACCGGGTGGAACGCGATGGCGATCACCGCGCTGGTCGAGGCAGGTGCCGGCCTGGGGCGCCCGGACTGGATCGATCTGGGGGCGTGGTGTGCGCGGGCGCTACTGGACGGGCATGTCGTCGACGGGCGTGTGCGGCGTTCTTCGCTCGGCGGGGTTGTCGGGCAGCCCGCCGCGGCACTCGACGATCATGCTGCTCTGGTGACCGCTCTGCTGACCCTCCATCAGGCCACCGGTGACACATCGTGGCGGGACGAAGGGTTGGCCGTGCTCGATGCGGCCATCGCCTTGTTCGCCGATCCCGAACAGCCAGGGACGTGGTTCGATTCCGTCGGCGACGGGCTCATCACTCGGCCACGTGATCCGGTCGACGGGGCCACACCCGCAGGTGCGTCACTGATGGCCGAGGCCTTGCTGGCGGCGTCAGCACTCGCGCGTTTCGGTCCGGCGACGCGATATGCGGAGCTCCTCGATCAGACGCTCGCGCGTGCGGTGGTGCTCTTGGCCAAGGTGCCCCGATCGGCCGGACACTGGCTCGCAGTGGCGCAGACCAGAGTTTCCGGACCGCTGCAGATTGCGGTTGCCCAGGGTCCGGACAGCATGGGTGAACTCGCCGCACACGCCCGGCTGGTCGCCCCTGGAGGAACGATTGTCGTTGCCGGGGAACGTGATTCGGTGCCGCTGCTGGACGGTCGCGGCACCGTGAACGGTGCGGACGCAGCCTACGTCTGCCGTGGCACGGTCTGCGGTTTGCCTGTGACGGACGGCCAGGCGCTCGAGGAGGCATTGGCGGCCGGCTGATCCGACGTGCCGACCTTCCTGAATGACGCCACGCCTTCGTCGGGCGTGCGGAGTCTCGACGCGACAGCGTGCACTGCGACGGGTCACTCGTGAGCATCGGTCGCAGCGTGCGCCCGATCTGCGGATTGGGCATGTCATCCGGGCGGACCATTGCCCATGATGGCGGACGATCAGTATCGTCAGAGCAATGTCGCCTCTGCCACGGCGCTCGGTCGTGTCGTGGACCGCGATCCGGGTCGTTCGGATCGCCCATGCCGTGTTCACTGCTGCCGTGTTCACCGGTGCCGCGTTCGCCCTCGCCGGTTCGAGTGGCGTCGTGCCGAAGGCGCACGGGGCGGCGCCGCTGCGGATGTTCGCCATGGGCAACTCGTACATCTCGGGTCAGGGCGCCGACAACTACCAGACGATCCCGGCAGACATGACCTCCTATCACGCGGGGACGACCGGTCCGCAGAACTACTGCTTCCGAAGCAGACATGCTGCGGTGGAGGTCGTCGCGAAGCGGCTCGGCGCTCGATTCACCAACGTGACATGTGCGAATTCTCAACCGCGACATATCGATCAGGACGCGCAGTTCGACGAGGGTCGTCAGATCGAGCACCTGCCCCGTGACGCCGATGTCGTCGTCATGCAGGTGATCGGCAATCCGGAGTTCATCAAGGTGATCGAGTGTGTACAGCTCCGGGAGTGCGATCGGCGGACGATCGACCGATCGCTGCGGGTTCTCGACAACGACCAGCGATTCCACGAGCGGCGGATCATCGGTGAGGTCCGGTCCCGCGCCCCGAGCGCACATGTCTACGTCCTGGGGGCTCCCCAGGTGGTCCCGCGCGTGGGGCAGGACCAGCGTCGTCGCTGTGGCTGGTTCATGTCCGATCCCGAGGTGGGCATGCTCAACGACTTCATCGGGAAGGTGAACGAGATCTCCCGCGACAATGCCCGCCGAGCCGGTGAGACCTTCGTCGACCTGGCTCGTCCGGGATCGCCGTGGAATCAACGGCACGACCTGTGCAGCGCCGACCCGTGGGAGTGGGGCCCGCGGGTGGCTGCTCCCCAGTACGGACCCGACAACGTGAAGTTCCGGAACTGGATCCTGGGTGGATACCACCCGACTCAGGCCGGGCAGCGTGCCACCGCCGTGGTGCTGGAACAGGTCATCCGCGAACGCGAGGCCCTGCGAGGGTGATCTGGTGGCGACTTCCTCGAGAAATTCCTCGGGAGTGCTGTCGATCCGTGATGATTGCTTCGTCATGGGGGCAGATGGCGGCAGTGGGCCGGCATCACCTGCCATTCGGCATCCGAGAGAGGACCTGACATGCAATATCTGTTGGCGATCACGATTGACGAATCCGTCCCCATGCCCCAGGAGGGCGAAGACGGATCCGAGGAGATGCGTGCGGCGTGGGCCGGATACGGAAAGGCCCTGGCCGCAGCAGGTCTGCTGGTCGAGGGAGCGAGCCTCACCCCGAGCGCATCGGCCACGACGATGCGACTGACGCTCGGCCAGGGCCCCACCATCACCGACGGCCCGTATGTCGAGGCCAAGGAACAACTCGGCGGGTATTACCGCATCGATGCTCCGGACCTCGACGTCGCACTCGAGTGGGCGGGCCGGATTCCGCTGCCGTTCGGGGTGGTCGAGGTCCGGCCCGTTCGGCTCTTCGCGGCCGAGGACGGTACCCCGACGCCGGTCGAGGCCTGACTGGCAGTGGCCGACACCGCAGGATCGGCCATTGCGCGACTGGCGCGCGAGGAGAGCGGGCGCGTGCTCGCTCTCCTCGCCGCCCGCTTCGACGACGTCGACCTCGCCGACGACTGTGTCCAGGACGCGCTGTTGCAGGCCGCCGAGACCTGGCCGACCCGGGGTGTCCCCGACAACCCGCCTGCGTGGCTCTACACGGTCGCGCGCAATCGGATTGTCGACCAACTGCGTCTGCGTGCATCCCGCAGGCGCCGGCTCTCTGCGGCGGCACCCGAATTGCTGGCCGGGAATGAGCCGTCCACCGGACTGGAACTGATCGTCGACAACCGCGAGCTCGGTGACGAACGCCTCCGGCTGCTGTTGCTGTGCTGTCACCCGGCACTGGATCGCGACGCGCAGGTCGCCTTGACCCTACGGCTCGTCGGAGGTCTCACCACTGCCGAGATCGCTGCGGCCTTCCTGGTGTCCGAACGTGCTCTGGCACAACGGATCGTCCGCGCCAAGCGCAAGATTCGCGACGCTCGGATCCCACTCACCATCCCGGCCGACATCGACGGCCGCGTCGGTGTGTTGCTGGGAGTGCTCTACCTGATCTTCAACGAGGGGTACCTGTCGAGGGGCGCAACGCCGTCACTCGTCCGTCTCGATCTGGCAGACGAGGCAATCCGGTTGACCGGACAACTGATCGAGCTCATCCCGGAAAACGGTGAGGCCCATGGCCTCCTCGCGCTCGAAATGTTCCATCGAGCCCGGTTCGGTGCGCGACTCGACGTCGCCGGTGACCTCGTCGTGTTATCGGAGCAGGACCGAAGTCATTGGGATGCAACGATGATCGAGCGCGCGCGCACGGTGTTGCAGACCGCCGTGGCATGTCCAGGTGTCGGCGTGTACCGCATCCAGGCGATCATCGCCGCGTTGCACGCAGGCGCCGAGACGGCAGCCGACACGGACTGGGCCGCCATCGTCGATCTGTACCGCATCCTGGAGCGGATCGATCCCGGTCCGGTGGTCGTCCTGAACCGGGCCATCGCGGTGTCGATGGTCGACGGCCCGGAAACGGCGCTGGCCGAGGTCGATGCGATCGACGGGCTCACCGATTACCACCTGTGGCATGCCACGCGGGGCGAGCTCCTGTACCGGGCCGGTGATCCGGCCGCGGCCGCCGAGGCGTTCCGTAATGCACTCTCGTTGGCCGACAATCCGGTCGAACAGCGCCACCTGCGAAGCCGCATCGACATGTGCTCTGCGGGGGAGGAGCCCGGCGCAATGAGTGACCTTCCGGATCGCCACCGATGAAGCGCTCAGAGTGCGAGGTGAGTCGCCGCAGCACCTTCCGGTCCGACCAGAGCACACAGCCGTCGGTCCCGGCCCAGCTGCATGAGCAGTGCCGCGCCTGCGGGTCGTAGATCGATCTCGGCGCCCTGCCCGATCGGCCAGCCCAGGAATCGGCAGACGAACGACCGCGAGAAGTGCCCGTGGGACACGATGATCACGTCGGACTCCGTCAGGCGTTGCTCGACGAGTTCGACTGCGCCGTCGACTCGGCGGGTCATGTCGTCGACGGATTCGCCGTGGGGTCCGCCATGTGTCCAGATGGTCCAGTCGGGATCGCCGTCGGCGTGTATCTGTGCGCGGGTGAGGCCCTCGTAGTCCCCGTAATCCCACTCGGCGAAGCGATCATCGACCTCGTCGACAACGAGCCCGCCGAGTTCGGCGGTCCGTTGCGCTCGTCGTCGTGGTGAGGCGAAGACATACGGGGCGACGAGGCCGAGGCGGTCGGCGATGCCGGCGAGTGCGCGAGCGTCCTCCTCACCGCGCGGGGTGAGATCGATGTCGGTGCGCCCGGTGTGCCGGTCGGTCAGCGACCATTCCGTCTGCCCATGCCGGACGAGGAGCACTCGTCGGTTCGTCGGGATGTCTGCAGCGTCTCGGTCGTCGGTCACCCTGCCGAGCCTACGACCTCCGCCAGCTGATCGACCGCCCAATCGATCTCCGCCTCGGTGATCACCAGTGGCGGCGCGAGTCGGAGCGTGGAGCCGTGGGTGTCCTTCGCGAGCACGCCGCGCTCGGCCAACCGCAGACAGATGTCCTTTCCCGTGCCGAGCGATGGTTCGACGTCGATCCCGGCCCACAGGCCCAGGCCGCGGACCGCCACCACGCCGTGACCGATCAGGTCGCGCAGCCGGGCATGCATGTGGCGGCCGAGGTCGGCAGCGCGTGCCTGCCAGGTGCCTTCGGTGAGCATGTCGACGACCGTGTGACCGACGGCCGCGGCGAGCGGGTTGCCGCCGAAGGTGGAGCCGTGCTCGCCGGGGTGCAGGACACCGAGGATGTCCCGGTCGGCCACCACGGCCGACACCGGCAGGATGCCGCCGCCGAGAGCCTTGCCCAGGGTGTAGAGGTCGGCCTCCACGTCCCAGTGCTCCAGGGCGAGGGTCGTTCCGGTCCGACCGAGCCCGGACTGGATCTCGTCGGCGATCATCAGGACATCGTGTCGGGTGCAGAGCGCGCGGACGCGCGGCAGGTAGTCGTCCGGCGGCACGATGATGCCGGCTTCCCCCTGGATCGGTTCGACGAGGACCGCAACCGTGTTGTCATCGATGGCAGCCGACATCGCCGCAGCGTCGCCGTAAGGCACACGCACGAATCCCGGTGTGTACGGGCCGAATCCGTTACGTGCGTCGGGGTCGTCGCTGAAGCTCACGATGCTGATGGTGCGGCCGTGGAAGTTGCCGTCGGCGACGATGATCTTCGCCTGGCCGTCCGGTACGCCCTTGACGTCGTAGCCCCACTTGCGGGCCACCTTGATCGCCGACTCGACGGCCTCGGCGCCGGTGTTCATCGGCAGGACCATCTCCTTGGCGCAGAGTGCTGCGAGCGCCGCGCAGAAGGGCTCGAGCCGGTCGGATCGGAACGCCCGACTGGTCAATGTGATGCGTTCGAGCTGGGCCGTCGCCGCGGCGACGATCCGGGGATTGCGGTGGCCGAAGTTGACGGCCGAGTACGCGCCGAGACAGTCGAGAAAACGTCGTCCGTCGATATCGGTGATCCAGGCGCCCTGCGCGGTCGCCGCGGTGACCGGCAGCGGTGAATAGTTGTGCGCTACATGGGGCTCGGCGGAAAGGTGGCCGGCAGGAGGGGATACGGCAGGCCCGGAAACGGCTGGAGGGGACACCAGGACCTCCTTGTCGATGCCTCTCAATTCTAGGGTGCAGCACTTGATGCCGCCGCCGCCTTTGAGCAGTTCGGAGAGATCGATCGCGATCGTGTCGTAGCCTGCGGCGCGCAGCAATTCCGTGAGGTGTGGCGCCGCGTCGGTCATCACGACGTGGCGGCCGTCGGAGACGAGGTTCAGGCCGAGCGCGGCGGCGTCGTCGTCGGTGGCGACGATGGCGTCGGGGAACAACGTCCTCAGCAGAGTTCGCGAGGCAGGCGAGAACGCGGGTGGGTAGTACGCGATGTTCTCGTCGTCGAGCACCCCGAGAGCCGTGTCGAGGTGGTAGAACCGCGGATCGACCAGTTCGAGCGTCACGACCGGCAGACCGGTGATCGCCGAGACCTCGTCGTGGGTGTCACGGTGGCTCCGAAAACCGGTCCCGGCGAGGATGCGTGCCCCGATGACCAGGAAATCGCCCTCACCTTCCTGGATACCGACCGTCCGATGAACCGGACCGAGGCCGTTCCCGTGGAACCAGGCCGCATAGAGATCGCCCTCGGGCCCGCGTTCGGGAAACGCGAAGCGGGCAGCGATCGTGTGTCCACCGATGCTGAGGCCGCCGTTGGCGGCGTACACCATGTCGGGCAGGCCGGGGTGTGGATCGACAGTGTGGACACGATGACCGAGAGATTCGTAGGTCTCGCGGAGACGGAGCCACTGAGCGATCGCGAGGTCGGTGTCCACGGGTGTCGACGGATCCATCCACGGATTGATCGCGTAGCTGACCGTGAAGTGGGTCGGCGGCGTCATGGCATAGGTACGCAGCCGGGCTACCCGGGCGACCGGAGCGACCGCAGGGCTCGTCAGCGTCATGAATCGACGCTATCCTCTCCTTCCAACGCAAACAATCGATGACTGTTGCGCATCTGTGCAATGGATAGTGGTCATTGCAGTACGAAACGGAGATACATTGCGCGAGCTGGATGATCTGGACGAAAGCGTGCTCGCCTGCCTGGCCAGGGATGCCCGGGCCACCTTCGCGCAGATCGGTGACGACGTGGGGCTGTCGGCGCCCGCGGTGAAGCGACGCGTCGATCGCCTTCTCGGCGACGGCGTGATCAAGGGGTTCACCGCGGTCATCGATCCGCAGGCGATGCAGTGGACCACCGAGGCCTATGTGCAGGTCTCCTGCCAGGGCAACATCTCGCCGGAGTCGCTGAAGGCGGCGTGGGAGCCCATCCCGGAGGTGGTCAGCGCCGCGACCGTCACCGGCCAGGCGGACGCGATCCTTCGGGTCCGCGCTCGCGACGTCCGCCATCTGGAGCAGGCGCTGGAACGGATTCGCAGCGCGGGACCGGTGGACCATTCCGAGTCCATCATCGTGCTGAGTCAGCTCATCGACCGCGGGCACCCGTGATGCTCGACGGGAGTCGGTCCGCGATCATGCGGGCGATCGCCTTGTTGCCCGCCAGGTTCGGATGGAATCCGAGGTACTCGCTCGACGTCACGTAGCCCTCGAACCACTTCTCGTCGCCGGCGCAGGCGTCATGGCCGATCGATTCCGCCTCGACGTCGACGAAGGCCGCGCGGTGACGCTCGGCGACACGACGCAGGATGTCGTTGTAGGGGCCGAAGAAGTCCCGGCGGATGAAGGCGAGATCGGCGGAGCTCGCCGGATTCTCCGGGAAACAACCGCGCTCGCCGAAGTAGCCACCCTGCCCGACGATCACGACGGCGGCGGAGGGAGAGCGCTTCCGGACCGCGCGTACCACCGCGTCGACCCGATCCTCGAGGGGCGCGAGTGCGTTGCGGATGGCGGAGTGGTACCAGGCGTTGGACCGGCAGTGCGCGTCGACGCCCGGGATCGGGACAAAGCACACGCGGGAGATGTTTCCCCAGTCCGTGTCGTTGCCGCCGATCGAGATGGTCACGAGGTCGGTGTCGGGGCGCGGCGCATCGATCTGAGGTGGGACGAAACCCTGCGAGCGGAGCTGGGGCGTGGTGGTGATGTTCTCGGCCTTCGCTCCCGCGCATGCCACCGACCGGAACGTCGTGGTGTGGATGAGTCCCGCCAGCTGATCCGGGTAGGCGACCGATGATCGGCCGCAGCCGATGATCTGACTCGTGACGGTCGGGCTCGCTGCGCGCGAATCACCCAGTGCCACATAGTGTATCGGTTCATGGGCGGCGGCCGTCACCGGCGCGATGACCAGGTGTAGGAGTGTGAGGGCAACGATCCCGAGTGCCGTGATCAGTGCGAATCGGGGTCGCGGGACGTGGCGCATGCGCGAACCGTATTCGGCTGCGAGGCGGATCGCAATTGGTGGCGGTGCGCAGTCGTGCTAGCCTGGTCGCCGTGATGACCACTGTGCGCGCCTATTGGCGCTTTATCGAGGCTCCGGGTGGGGCCGAGATGAAGCGCTGACACTGCCGCGCGCGCAAACACCCGGAGCCCGAGCAGCGACCGCAAGGTTGCTGCTTTTGTCATTTCAAGGGCCTCCGGTGACTCATGAGCAACCAGGGGCACCCGACAACGACCGGGCCAGACCCCGAAAGGCACGACGTGACCACCATTCCCGACTTGACTGCCGCATCGACCTCCGATCGCCGGATCAAGTCCTTCCGTTCCATCCCGTCGCCGGACACGATCCGCAGTGAACTGCCGCTGACCGCACGACGGGCCGTCAGCGTCCAGGATGATCGTGACGAGATCGCCGACATCCTCGCCGGCCGTGACGATCGTCTGCTCGTCGTGGTCGGCCCGTGTTCGGTCCACGACCCGGTGGCGGCGCTGGACTACGCGCGGCGCCTGGCGCCTTTGGCGAAGGACTACGCCGATCGGCTGAAGATCGTGATGCGCGTCTACTTCGAGAAGCCCCGCACCACTGTCGGATGGAAGGGGCTCATCAACGATCCGGGGATGGACGGGACCTTCGACGTCGAACGTGGACTCCGGATGGCGCGCTCACTGCTGCTGGACATCATCGACCTCGGGCTACCCGTCGGGTGTGAGTTCCTGGAACCGACCAGCCCGCAATACATCGCGGATACCGTCGCCTGGGGTGCCATCGGGGCGCGCACCACGGAGTCGCAGGTCCACCGCCAGCTCGCATCGGGGTTGTCCATGCCGATCGGCTTCAAGAACGGCACCGACGGCAACGTCCAGGTGGCCATCGACGGCGTGAAAGCCGCAGCGGCGCAGCATGTCTTCTTCGGGGTCGACGACTTCGGCCACGGATCTGTGGTGGAGACCGCGGGTAACGACGACTGTCACGTGATCCTGCGTGGCGGTACCGGCGGGCCGAACTTCGACGCCGATTCGATCGCGACCGCAGTCGACGCGCTCGCGAAATCCTCACTGCCGCAGCGGGTGATGATCGATTGTTCGCACGCCAACTCCGGCAAGGATCACGTTCGCCAGGCCGAGGTCGCCGATGAGCTCGCCGACGCGATCCGCTCGCACCGACAGGCGGGCGAGACAGTTCCGATCAGCGGAGTCATGCTGGAGAGCTTCCTCGAGCCGGGTGCGCAGTCGTCCGATGCCAGGCCATTGACCTACGGCCAGTCGGTCACCGACAAATGCATGGGGTGGGAAGCCAGTGTCGCCGTGCTGGCGACGCTTGCCCAGAGCTGACCGGCGCGTGCCGGACGCCTCTGGACCTGCTCTGCCACCTCAGCCAGATGCGCACGCTCGCCGCGAAGGTGTGCCCGGTCGGCGACGTCGCGGTGGGACCGGCCCGATCCGGTCCCACCGCGACGCTCAACGTCGATTGCGCCGTGATTGATTCACGTATCCGACGGCACCATCGACGAGTATGAACGCAGCCAGGCTGATGCCGAGGAGCGGGATGAACCAGCCGACGGCCACGGCGATCACGATGATCGCCACGATCGTCGGGACCGGCAGTTCTCGCCATGCGCCGCGTAGCGGTGCGCGGCCGACCGCGAGGACACGCTCCGATCGCCGGGGGCGGCGTTGCCACCACATCTGATAGCCGCGCACGATCACGGCCAGGAGGCCGATCGCCAACAGCAGCAGCGCGATCTGGTTGGCCAGACCGAACAACAGACCCATGTGCAGGGCGATGCCCCACGTGCTCAGTTGCGCCGCGAGTGGCCAGTCGGCGAACCAGGAGACGTCGACCACGTGGCCGTTTGCTCCGTCGATCGAGACCGAGTTCGGCGAGAACTGCCACGGCTGGCGCGTCTCGGCCACCGTGAACGCGGTCGTCGTGTCTGTCGGTACGGACACCTCGACGTGGTCGGTCACCCCGATCCGATCGGCAACTGCCAGAACCGAGTCCACCTGTCCGACGGTATCGGCGACCCCGGTGTTCCCGGCGCCGGCATGTCCGGCCGCGTGGTCGCCGTGGCCGCTGGGTCCACCGGCAGGCATGGTGGAGTCGTCAAGGGAGGTCGACACACTCGGAGTCGTCCAGCTCAGTGCCTGGCGCAGCTCGCCGATGTGGTCGCCCGCCAAGCGCGACCAGGTGAGGCCGGTCGCCGACAGGAACAGCACCCCCACGACGATCCAGACACCCACGGCACCATGCCAGTTCAGTGTGCGGGCCCGCCCCTTGGTGGAACGGTCGACGCTGATCAGCCGAGCCGCCCGGCCATGCCTCATCCGGCGATACCGCGCAATCCACAATGCGAGACCCGCGAGTGCGATCACCCACAGCCACGACGCCGCGAGTTCGCTGTACAGGCGGCCGGGTTCTCCCAGGTGGAGGTGTCGATGCAACTGGCTGATCCAGGTTCGCATCGGCAGCGCTGCGGCGCTGCCGTAGCTCACCAGTTCGCCGACCGGGCGCGCAGTGACGGGATCGACGAAGACCGCCATCCGCTCCGATTCTCCCAGCGACGGGTCATCGAACAGCACACGCGTGGTGTCGCCCGGCGCGGCTGCCGGTCGCACCGCGGACAAGGTGAGATCCGGTCGGGCGGCCATCGCCGCGCGGATCTGATCGGCGACGGGGCGGGCCGGACCGGTGCTGTCGGTGTGTAGTTGCTCGCGGTAGACGACCTTCTCGAGACTGGGCGCCAGTGCGTAGAGCCCTCCGCTGACGACCGCGACGATCAAAAACGGTGCGATCAGGATGCCGGCATAGAAGTGGAGTCGTCGCACCAATGGCTCCCAGCCGATGTGGCGTCCACCGGGCGGGCGAGCGGCCGGGTCGGTCGGTGGCGAGGAGTCGAGCGGCTGACGGGGTGGTTCTTGGGTGAGGGACACGAAGGTCCGCCTTTCGGAACTGGACGCGGACGCACGACAGATGGCGTCGTGCGCATACGCGAAGAGCCGACCGCCGCGTGTGGTCGACACGCGAGCAGGTCAGCGAGGGTGAGGAATGGTCACATCGCCGAGAGCGGGGGACCCCGGGTACCCACGGGGCGGACATGCCTACGGCCGGGTCGCAGGCGGTCGTCGATCACGGGCAGCACGCTCCAGGACGTCGCGACGTCCACCGGTATCGAGATGAGCGTGAGAACGGTCCGGATCACCACCGACAGGGCGGCTGTCACCGCGATCTCCAGACCGATCGCCAGAGCGACCGCCACCACGGTGGCGACCATGTGAAACGTCGCCATCGAGGGCGTCATCAGTGTGGCGTGGTGATGAGACAGTGCGGCGAGTGCGAGGTGACCGACGAGCTGTCCGCCGACGAGCATGCCGACGAGCCCCGGCACACCGGCGCGCTGCGGGGAGGTTGCGGACGCGGCCCAGCCGAGCCCCGCACACACCGCGACCAGAAGCGTGAGACCCGTGGAGTCGGGCAACCCGCCACCCGCGGCTGCGTGCGCGACGATCGAGGTGACCCCCGACGACGCGCCGATGACGCAACCCCGAACCTTGTCGAGGGTGCGGGCCTGCGGGTGCATGGCCCGCATCCTATGACGGCAGTGCGCGACTGATCGAGGCGGCTGCTAAGTTCGTGCTGCGTCGGTCTCGCGTCCGGTTCGTCCGGATCGAGCGCAAGAGGGAATCTGGTGAGAATCCAGAGCTGCCCCGCAGCGGTGACCGGAAACGACAGCGGCCAGGAGCACTGGGTCAGCGATGACCTGGGAAGCGGCCGTCAGTAGGTGGCACGAACGGTGCCGTGTCCGGGAGTCCGAAGACCTGCCGACGTGACCGCGGCGGCGTGCCGTGGTCGACATCGACTCCGTGGGACATGGTCGGTGCCGCCGGTCTGTCGGCGTCGTCGTGTGCCTGGGTATCTGACGAGGTGCGATGAGCGGGCAGTGGTGGCGCGTGAGCGTGTTGAGCGGGCTGTGCGTATCGGGGCTTCTGGTCGTCTCCGTCCTCGGGCTCATCTTCGGTACGGCACACGTCCCGTGGCGCGATGCCGTCGGCTACGTCTGGGCCGACCTGATCGGAGGAATTGTCTCCGCGGGTGATGCCGCCGATTACCGGATCGTTGTCGATTCTCGGCTCCCTCGCGTTCTCACCGGCGCCCTGGTCGGCGCGGGTTTGAGCACCGTTGGTCTCGTCGTGCAGGCGATGGTCCGAAACGCGCTGGCCGATCCGTACGTGCTGGGCATCTCGTCGGGAGCGTCGGTGGGTGCCACAGCGGTGGTGCTGTTCGGGGTCTTCGCCGGAGCGGGCATCTATGCGCTGCCGACGGCGGCGTTCCTGGGCGCGTTGGTCGCCACCGTCGTCGTCTTCGCCATCGCACGATCGGCCGGTGGTCTCACTCCACTGCGGCTCGTGCTCACCGGGACCGCTCTGGGCTACGGATTCTCCGCATTGACAACGGTGCTGGTCTTCCTCGCGCCCGCCGGGGATGCGGCTCGTAGCGTGATGTTCTGGTTGTTGGGCAGTCTCGCCGCGACGAGCTGGCGCTCCGTGTGGCTCGTCGCAGCCGTGGTGTTGATCGGGCTCGCGGTCGTTGCCGGACTCGCCCGCCAGCTCAACGCCCTCGCGATGGGCGACGAGGTCTCGGCGTCACTCGGGTTGCGCGCCTCGCGATTCCGCATGCTGCTGTTCGTGGTGGCCGCACTCATGACCGGCGTCATGGTCTCGGTGTGCGGGGCGATCGGGTTCGTCGGGCTGGTGGTGCCACATGTGGCCCGTCTCCTGGTGGGGGCCGACCATCGCCGTCTGGTGGTGGTGACACCGCTCATCGGCGCGGTGTTCCTCGTCGCCGCGGATCTGCTGGCCCGAACTCTCGTTCCCCCACAAGAACTCCCGCTCGGCGCGATCACGGCAGCGGTCGGCGTGCCGGTCTTCCTGCTCCTGATGCGTCGTCGTGGCAGGGAGGCGGTGTGATGCGAGAGGTCGACTACGACCAGGTCGGTGTCGAGATCGGACACACGACGATCCTGCGCGACGTGACCGTCCATGCCCCGCGAGGCAGTTTTCTGGGGATCATCGGCCCCAACGGCAGCGGTAAGTCGACGATGCTTCGTTGCCTGTATCGCGCGCTCGACCCGACCGAAGGTCGGGTGCAGGTGGGGGACCGGGACATCACGTCGATCAGCATGCGGGACAACGCTCGCCAGGTCGCTGCCCTGACCCAGCGGATCGCACTCGACTTCGATTTCACGGCCGCCGAGGTGGTCGCGACAGGTCGATTGCCGCATCGGTCGCTGACGACGTCGACTGCCCGCCGCGATCGCGAGATCTGTGTACAGGCGATGAGCGACGCCGGCGTGACCCATCTCGTCGACCGAGCATTCACGTCGCTCTCCGGTGGTGAGGCGCAGCGGGTCCTGATCGCCCGCGCGTTCGCGCAGGAGCCGGAGGTCCTGGTGCTCGACGAACCGACGAACCACCTCGATGTCCGACATCAGTACGCGGTGCTGCGCGCGGCGCGAGACCGAGAGGTGACTGTCGTCGCGGCGTTGCACGATCTGAACATCGCCGCGCAATTCTGCGACCGGCTCGTGGTGCTCGCGCACGGTCGGGTCGCGGCGACCGGTACACCGCGCGAGGTCCTCACACCTGCTGCGATCCACCGCTTTTTCGGAATCGGCAGCCATGTGTTCGACCACCCACGACTGAACGTGCCACAGGTCATCTTCGATGAGAAAGAAGTGGAATGAGAACGAGATCGGTGATCGTCTGCCTCGCGGCACTGCTGGTGCTGTCGGGATGTGGGGCGCAGGTGGAGGAGGCGCCGCCGGAGTCCGGTGGCGCAGCGGTGACCGTGCAGAACTGTCGAGCACCTCTGACCGTGCCCGGACGCCCCGCCCGGGTGGTGACCAACGACACCGGCATCACCGAGATCATGTTCGCGCTCGGTCTGTCCGACCGGATGGCAGGCTATGCCTCCTACGCAGGCAAGGAGCGGGACATCGAATCCTCCCCGTGGCGGGCAGATTTCCGGCGGACGACTTCCCTGGGAGACGGCTTCACACGTGAGGTCATTCAGTCGGCGGACCCCGACTTCGTCTTCGCGGGGTGGAATTACGGGTTCAAGGAGTCGACCGGGGTCACCCCGGATTGGATTCGCACCCTGGGCGCGACGCCGTACCAGCTGACCGAGGCCTGCCGTCAGCCGGGCACCACCGAGCGCGGCATCATGCCCCCGCTCGACGCCTTGTATTCCGACCTGGCGAACATCGGCGACATCTTCGGCGTCCGCGACCGCGCGGATGCCCTGGTCGCCGCGTATCGCGCCGAGGTGGCGAAGGCCGACGAGACAGCGCCGCCGATCGACCGCCGCGCGCGGGTGTTCCTCTTCGACAGCGCCGATCCCAACCCGTTCACGTCCGGGAGATATGCCGCGCCGCAGCAGATCATCTCGGAGGCCGGCGGTGCGAACATCTTCGCCGATCTGGCGGATTCGTGGACCTCGACCTCGTGGGAGGCGGCCGCACAGCGTGATCCGCAGGTCATCCTCATCGTCGACTACGGTGCCGGCCCACAGAACACGGTCGACGCCAAGATCCGGCAGCTGGCGACCCATCCGTTGATGTCGCAGACCGAGGCGGTGCGGGAGAAACGGTTCCTGGCGCTGCCGTACGCGGCTCTCGTGGAAGGTCCCCGCAATCCGGCCGCGATCACCCAGGTGGCCCGCTACCTCCGCTCGAAGGGATTCTGATCTCCGTGGGCCGTTCTGCCGACAGCAGAACCCTCGGTGCCGACGGTCGGTGGCGACCTACCATCGGTCCATGGACGCCGGACTGCAGAGAGCCGAACCCCTGTGGCGCGAGGTCACCGGACGCGTCATCCGACGGCATCGTCACGACCGCGGCGAACGACTGGTGGAGACCGCGCGGCGCGCAGGGGTCTCGAGTCAGTATCTCTCCGAGATCGAGCGAGGTCGCAAGGATGCCTCGTCGGAACTGCTCGCCGCGGTCGCCGGCGCTCTCGGACTGACACTGCTCGACCTCACGCGCGAGGTGACCGTCGAGTTGTCGCGGAGGACCGCGGTGCCCGTGCTGCGCGCGGTGACCGCCCAGGCACCCGCGGTGGCACCGATGGGTGCGATCCGGGGGCCGCTCGCGCTGGCGGCCTGAGCAGTCCGACGTCGTGGGTGGTCGGGTGGCTACCCGCGGGTGTCGATGATCCGATCGGCCAGTCCGTAGGAGACGATCTCCTCGGCCCGCAGCACCCGGTCTCGGTCGGTGTCTCGCCGCAGCGTCTCCACCTCCTGACCGGTGTGTCGGCTCATCGCCTTCTCGATCTCCTCGCGGACCCGCAGGATCTCCTCGGCCGCCAGGATCAGGTCGGGGATGGTGCCACGTCCCTGACCCGAGGGTTGATGCAGCAGTACCCGAGCGTGCGGGAGTACCGAGCGTCGTCCTGGGCTTCCCGCCGCGAGGAGCAGCGCGGTCGACGAGAGCGCCTGCCCGACACAGGTGGTGGCGATCGGGGCATGGCAGTACTGCATGGTGTCGTACAGGGCGAAGGTCGCCATCACCGCGCCGCCCGTCGAATTGATGTACAGGTCGATCGGTGCGTCGGGGTTGTCGGAATCGAGGTGGAGGATCTGAGCGATCAACGCGTTCGCGACGCCGTCGTCGATCTCGGTGCCCAGATAGATGATCCGCTCGTCGAGAAGATGACTGTAGACATCCATCACCCGCTCGCCGTTCGGGGTCCGGCTGATCACATTGGGGATCGTGTAGCCACTCACCGTGCCACCCCGAATCCGGTGGAAGCGGGTTTCAGCGGACGGATCTGCGTCAGGTCGTCGACGACATGGTCGATGAATCCGTAGTCGATCGATTCCTCGGCGGTGAAGACGTGGTCACGCAGAGAATCCGCGAAGATCTTCTCGACCGGCTGGCCGGTCTGCTGGGCGATGATCGTCAGAACAGTGTCGCGGACATGCCGGAGGTCGTCTGCCTGGAGTTCGATGTCGGGCGCGTAGCCGCCGATGCCCGCGGACCCCTGATGTAGCAGGACCTTGGCGTGGCGGAGCGCGTACCGCTTGCCGCGCGTTCCGTTGCACAGCAGGAATTGCCCTGCACTGTAAGCCATTCCGAGATCCACGGTGCTCACATCGTTGGGGATCAGACGCATCGTGTCCATGATGGCGAGCATGGCCGGAACGGAACCGCCGGGCGAGTTGATCCACAGTCCGATGTCGGCCACCGGGTCCTCGGACGCCAGCATGACCAGCTGTGCACACATCTGGCTGCCGATTTCGTCGTCGAGCGTCGAGTCGAGCATCAGGATGCGTTGGCTCAGCAGGTTTTCCGCGGTTCGTTTGCGAAGGGGGAGAAAGCGTTGGTCGTCACTCATACCCCGATCCTGCGCCGCTCCCGTCGGGTCTCGCATCGGCACGCTGCCGCACGCAGAACGATGCTGCCGTGAGCAGTGCGCGATTCGGGTGATCAGATCACGTCGACGATCGGCCGGGCATTCGGGATGGTGATGAGGGCACGACGATGTAGCCGCGCCGACGGTGCCGCGATCGAGTCGGCCACCCGGTACTCGGCCTCCCATCGATCCGCCTGCAGGCGGTTGAGCACGTAACCTCGCTGAGCGTTCCCGAACCGGACGTGTGGTGAAGCGGCCTTGATCGCCCGGTCGGTTGCGTCGCTGTCTTCGCCGTCGCCTCCCGACGAGATCGACGTACCGGCCAATTCGACACCGACGGTGGGTGATTCGCCCCGATAGGTCGATCGGAGCTCGGACACCGCGTTCCGGTGGATGTCACCGACGATCGAGACGAGATTTGTCACCCCACGCCGTCGGGCGCCGTCGAGCACCCGGGCCCTGGAGGCCTCGTAGCCGCTCCACCCGTCCATGCTCACCTCCCGGACGCCGTTCTCTGCGTGGGCGAGGTCGGCGATGGTGGTCTGATGTGCCAGCACGTTCCATCGATGCCCGCTGCGCGAGAAACCGTCGAGCAGCCATCGTTCCTGCGCGGCGCCGGTGATCGTGCGGCGGGGATCGGCGGTGGGGCCGTTCTGCGCGGTGTCGTCGTCGCCGTTGGCCTGGTCGCTGCGGAAGGTCCTCGTGTCGAGGACGTTGAACTCGACGAGGTCGCCGAAACCGAAGCGGCGATAGGCGCGGATGTCGGCGCCGTGGGGCTGCTGTGCGACCCGCACCGGCGTGTTCTCCCACCACGCCCTGAGTCCCCGCGCCCGCCGGAGCAGGAACGCCGGGATCGGCTGATCGTCCTCGGGAATCGCTGCCGCCCAGTTGTTGTCCACCTCGTGGTCATCGAAGACCGTGATGAACGGGCTGGTCCGGTGGATCTCGCGCAGGTGTGAGTCGAGTTTGTAGAGCGCGTAGCGATCTCGGTAATCGTCGAGGTCCATCGCCTCGCGGTGGGCGGATTCGGGCATCGCGCTGGTCCGGCGCCGCCCGCCGTTGCCGGGTATCGGTTTCTCGTAGATGTAGTCGCCGAGGTGGAAGACCACGTCGGGAGCGTGGGAGGCCATGTCGGCGGAGGCGACGTAGTGACCGTCGGCCCACGACTGACAGGAGGCGAACGCGAACGTCAGTGCGGCTGCGTGGGCTGCCGGGGCGGTACGCGTTCTGCCGATCTCGGAGATGTCTCCTGCCGCGCGGAATCGAAAGAAGTACTCCCGCGCCGGCTCGAGCCCGCGGACATCGACGTGGATGCTGTGCCCGTTGCCTGCGGTGGCGGGAGCCCGGCCGCGCCGGACGACACGGCGCATCGACTCGTCGGTGGCGAGCTCCCAATCGACGGGTATGGGGGCCGCACCCATTCCGCCGCCGCGCGCCAGTGGGTTCCGGGCGAGCCTGGTCCACAGCACCACCCCGTCCGGCAGCGGGTCGCCGGAGGCGACCCCGAGGGTGAACAGGTGATCGCCGAGGCGGGGCGTACCGGACGACGCCGGCGTGTCACCGAGGAGACCGGGGACGACGGCCAACCCGCAGGCGACGCCGGTCCAGGTGAGGAATCTACGACGTGTCATGCCGACACGCAGTGTCTTGTCGGGGGTGATGGAGACGTCCGGCAGGTCGGTGCTGGGCATGGGGTAAGCCGACCAATGCCGACTGACCGGATGTCGTCCGCCGGCTTGATGTCCGGTGATGACCGGATGAAGACGCGGTCACGGCGTTCGACGTGGATTCGTCCCAGTGGTGTCCGGCCGCGGTGGTGTCGGGCGGCGGTGGTGTCGACGAGACGCAGATCAGGCGGTGAGCACGAGCCAGACGGCGATGTAGTGCATGAGGGCAGCGACCGCGGTGCACGCGTGGAAGACCTCGTGATGCCCGAACGTGGTGGGCCACGGGTCAGGCCAGCGGGCGGCGTACAGGATGCCGCCGACGGTGTAGAACACACCACCGACAGCCAGCAGCACGATGACCATCCAGCCGACCTGACGGACCAGGGCTGGGGCGACGGCGATGATCACCCAGCCGAGCAGGGTGTAGAGCGCGACGCCGAGCCCGCGTGGTGCCGACGGCCAGACGAGCTTGAGTGCCACGCCGGCGATCGCGCCGATCCACACGATGCCGAGTACCCACCATCGGACCTCGTCGGGGAGGGCGAGCGCGCAGAACGGCGTATAGGTTCCCGCGATGAACAGGAAGATCATCGAATGGTCTGCACGCTTCATCCGGATCTGCGCGCGCGGCGTCTTCCAGGGGATCCGGTGGTAACTCGCGCTCACCGCGAAGACGCCGAAGACCGTCACCGCATAGATTGCACAGGCGACCGCCGCGCCGGGGCCGCGCAGCACGCCCGCTCCGATCACCACCGCCAGTCCGGCGCACGCGGCCACCAACGCGGAGTATTGATGGATGACACCGCGTAGTCGGGGTTTGATGGCCGCGATCGGGTCATCCGTCAGGGTGCTCACGCAACCTACGGTACCGTAACTTTTGAGCCGATAGGATCAGGCAGCGATGAAACTTCTTCCCGATCGGCTGCGGCGACCGATGCTGAGCGTCTACGAACGCCGACTCGTTCAGCTCATGGATTCCTCGCGCCTACCTCGTCACGTCGCGATCATCTGTGACGGCAACCGTCGATGGGCCCGCGACGCCGGGTTCGAGGACGTCAGTCACGGTCACCGCGTAGGTGCGCAGCGAATCGCCGAGATGCTGTCGTGGTGTGCCGAGCTGGGGATCTCGACGGTCACGATCTACCTGCTGTCCACCGAGAATCTGCAGCGCGCCTCCGATGAACTCGATGCCCTGATGGAGATCGTGCCCGACATCGTCGAGGAGATCTCGGGCCCCGAGGGGGATTGGCGGGTACGTATCGTCGGTTCGCTGGCGCAACTGCCGGATGAGGTGGCCGCTCGGCTGCAGAAGGCGTCGGACCGGACACACGAGCGCGACGGGATGAATGTCAACGTCGCGGTCGGATACGGCGGCCGACAGGAGATCGTCGATGCCGTGCAGTCACTGTTGCGCGAGAGTCTCGCCACCGGTGACAGTCCTGAGGAGATGATCGGTGCCGTCACCGTGGACGCGATCGACCGCAACCTCTACACGAAGGGGCAGCCGGATCCGGACCTGGTCATCCGCACCTCCGGTGAACAGCGCCTGTCCGGGTTCCTCCTCTGGCAGAGCGCCTACTCGGAGATCTGGTTCACCGACGCGTATTGGCCGGAGTTCCGCCGGGTCGACTACCTGCGGGCGTTGCGTGACTACTCGGCACGGAGTCGCCGCTTCGGCAAGTGACCGGTCGCTTCTCATCGGTGGGCTCGCTCCGCGGTGACGAGGTGGTCGGTGATCAGGGCGACCAGGGCATCGACATCGACCGCGAACGTGGAGGCCGCCGGAGTGCCGAAGCCCACGACGATGCCTCCCGTCCGCGAGCCTGCTGGGTCACCACCCCCGACGGCGGGGACGGGTGCGGCCGGGTGACGGAACAAACCCAGCGGCGCCAGGGCGAATCCGCGTCGCTCGGCGGCGCGGGCGATGATCGGTTCCAGCGCGGCGGGGATCGGGATCACCGCGTGCAGTCCGGCGGCGATCCCGGGTAGCCCGAGGCCGGCCTCGGCGAGGCGTGCGGTCAGGCGATCGCGGCGTCGCCGGTAGTACTGCCTGCTGCGTCGGATGTGCCGGTCGTAGGCGCCGGAATCGATCAGGTCGGCGAGGACCAGCTGGTCGACGATGCTGGCGTCCGGTTCGCGAATCCCCTTGGACCGCACCACCGTGTCGACCAGATGTGGCGGCAGGACGAGCCATGCGATGCGCACGGCGGGGGACAGGCTCTTGCTGACCGAGCCGGTGTGGATCACCACATCGGGGCCGAGCGACTGGAGGGCGCCGATCGGTTCGCGGTCATATCGGAGTTCGCCGTCGTAGTCGTCCTCGACGACCAGCCTGCGCCCGGCGCGTGCCCAGTCGATGACCTCGGCTCGTCTGGTGGGCGACAGCGGGACCCCGGTCGGGAACTGATGACTCGGCGTCAGGAGTACCCCGCACGCGTCGGCAGCGAGTTCGCCGATGATCGCACCCCCGGCGTCGATCGCGACCGGGGTGGTCGCCGTCCCGGCACGTTCGATCACGGCCCGGTGAAACGGGAGGCCGTGACTCTCGACGGCGAGAGGCCCGTCGAAGACATTGCGGGACAGCAATTCCAGGGCATGCATCACCGATGTGGTGAGGACGATCTGTTCCGGGTCGGCCTCGACCCCGCGGGCGCGGGACAAGTAGGCCGCCAGGGATCGGCGCAAGGGAGCGCTGCCCTGCGGGTGGCCCGGGCCGAAGGCCTCGTCCGGGGCGGCCATGATGGCCCGGCGGGTGGACGCCACCCAGTCGGTGCGCGGGAACAGGGACGGATTCGGTTGGCCGAGCGCGAAATCGTGTACCGGTGTCGGGGCCGGCGGCCGCGCCGAGTCGGCCGGCCGGGATGCCGGCTGCCGTGCGGTGGCGGCGACCCGGGTTCCCGAACCCTGCCGGGCCACGAGCCATCCTTCGGCGATCAACTCCTGGTACACCGCAGAAACCGTCCCGCGTGCGAGTCCGACGTCGGCGGCCAGCGACCGGTACGGCGGGAGTCGGGTGCCTGCGGGGAGGCGTCCGTCGTCGATGGCGGCGCGCAGGGCGGCGGCCAGCGAGCGGCGTAGCCGGGCACCTCGCCCACGCGCGCTGGCCGACGGATCCGGTTGCAGGTCGAGAAAGAGATCCGTGCCGAGTCGTTGGGCGACCTGCTCCCAGGGATCTGAATTGGCCTGCATATTCACCATCGAATTGAACCACTTTTGTGATGCAATCTGCTCCTAGTCTGTATTTCGACAACATCGGAGAGTGCGACGGGATCGAGAGGACGAGGACATGAAAGTGGTCATACTGGGCGCGAGCGGCGAGATCGGCAGGTCGTTGAGCGACCGGCTTCGAGACCGAGGCGTCGATGTGCTTGCGGCGCAACGGTCCAGTGGCGTCGATGCCTACACGGGCACTGGTCTCGTGGAGAGTTTCGCCGGAGCCGATGCGGTGGTGGACTGCACGAACATCGTGACGACCAAGGCGGCGGCGGCCATCGACTTCTACGCCACCGTGGCCGCCAATGTGGCCGCCGCCGCGATCGAGGCCGGTGTCGACCGCGTCATCTGTCTGTCGATCATCAACGCCGCCGACCCTGCGGTCAACGCGAAATTCGGCTATTACCAGGGCAAGGCGGCCCAAGAGGAGGCCTACCGCGGCGCTCTGGGGGCGGACCGGCTCACGGTGGTCCGATCGGCCCAGTGGTACGAGCTCGCGCGGCAGATGATGGGTACGTTGCGTCTCGGTCCGCTCGCGGCCGTGCCGCATATGCGATGCCGTCCGCTGTCGTCGGCGGACGCCGCGGCGGCGGTGGCCGATGTGGTGATGGCGCCGAACGGCTCCGACGTCGAGGTGGCAGGACCCGAGGTGCTCGATCTCACCGACATCGGGAAGGCCATCGCCCGGCGGGCGGGGGCACCGAGGTGGGTGATCGGCGTGAAGGTCGGTGGACAGGCGATCCGCGACGGTGGTCTGCTACCCGATGCCCCGACGGTGATCGCACCGACGACCCTCGAAGAATGGCTGGACAAGGAGTACGCGGCATGACGACCCTGCAGGACAACGTTCCCGATACCCGACGGATGTGGCTGCCGGGCAACAATCCCGGTGTCTACAAGGCGCTCGTCGCGCTGCAACGTGCCTCGTCGGAAGGACTGGAGGCCACCCTCGGCGAACTGATCAAGATCCGCGCGTCCCAGGTGAACGGCTGCGCATACTGTCTGCACATGCATCTCTCCGATGCGCTCGCCGCGGGGATGGAGCCGATCACCCTCGGGATGGTGTCGGTGTGGGCCGAGGCGCCGCATCTGTTCTCGGAGCGGGAGCGGGCGGCGTTGGAGCTCACCGAGGCGGTCACGCGACTGGGGGAGCGCGGTGTCCCCGATGACGTCTTCGGCAGGGCCCGTGCCGTTTTCGACGAGTTCGAACTCGGTCAGGTGGTGGCCTCGATCGTGATGATCAACGCATGGAACAGGATCGCCGTGACGGGTCGGTATCCGGCCGGACTCGATGAGCGCCGTACCCGTTGAGACTACAACTTGCGCAACCGGACCCGATTGATCGAATGGTCGGCGTCCTTGCGTAACACGAGGGTCGCCCGCGGCCGGGTGGGCAGGATGTTCTCGATCAGATTGGGTCGGTTGATCGACGTCCAGAGGTCGCGGGCGGCCACGGTGGCCTGCTCGTCGGTCAACGACGAGTAGTAGTGGAAATGCGATTCGGGGTCGGCGAACGACGTCGTACGCATCTGCAGGAACCGCGAGACGTACCACTGCTCGATGTCGGCCGTCTTCGCGTCGACGTAGATCGAGAAGTCGAACAGGTCCGAGACCATCAGGGTGGGTCCGGTCTGCAGCACGTTCAGACCCTCGAGGATCAGGATGTCCGGTTGGCGGACATAGTGTTTCACGTCAGGGACGATGTCGTAGGCGATGTGTGAATAGACCGGCGCGGTGACCTCGCGGGCACCCGACTTGACCTCTGTGACGAACCGGAGCAGGGAGCGACGGTCGTAGGACTCGGGGAATCCCTTGCGGTGCATGATTCCCCGGCGCTCGAGTTCCGCGGTCGGCAGGAGGAAGCCGTCCGTGGTCACCAGGTCGACCTTGGGATGTGACTCCCAGCGGGCGAGCAGAGCGGCGAGGACGCGCGCCGTGGTCGACTTCCCGACGGCGACGCTGCCGGCGATCCCGATGACGAACGGCACCTGGCGGTTGGTCTGGCGTTCGCCGAGGAACGTCGACGTCGCCGCGAAGAGTCGCTGTCGTGCCGCGATCTGCAGATGGATCAGACGGGACAGCGGGAGATAGACGTCCGCGACCTCGTCGAGGTCGACCTGCTCGCCGAGTCCCACGAGTTGCTGGAGCTCGTTGTCGTTGAGGACCAGCGGCATCGATTCACGCAGTTCACGCCACTGTCGACGGTCGAGCTCCAGATACAGACTGGGATCGCGCCCGGTCGTGTCGCGTGCCATGGTCCTACAGCTTAGGGCGCACTGTTTCGGCCCGATCGGTAGCCTCCGTTCATGGCCTCCTCATCTGCCGCCGGTTCCGCTGCATCGCCCGCTTCGGTCACCGAGTATCTGCGTCTCGGACTCGCCTTCGACCGTCTCGAGGAAGGTTTCGTGGACGCGTACACCGGGAACCCGGCGCTGCGGACCGACGTGGCGAACGGTCCCGCACCCGAGCCGTCGGCACTGGCGGACCGTGCCCGCGGTCTGCGTCGCGAGCTGCCCGGCGAGCTGCCATCCGCGCGGGCCGACTTCATCGGGGCCCACCTGTCGGCGCTCGAATGCTCGGCACGGAAGTTCGCAGGCGAGGAGATCGGTTTCGTCGACGAGGTCCGTGCGTACTTCGACGTCGACATCACGATGGGCGATCCGCAGACCTACCGGGAGGCACACGCCGCGATGGCGGTCGAACTCGGTGTGCCCGACGCATCGGGCGATGCGCTCGCCGACGCGTATGCGGCACACCGTCGCTCCGACGAGATCCCGGCCGACCGCGTCGACGAGTGCGTGCGGGCCTTCAGCGGGGCACTGCGTGAGCGTGTGCGGTCGGAGTTCGTGCTCCCGGACAGCGAGCTGGTCGAGTTCGACGTGGTCACCGACAAACCCTGGTCGGGTTTCAACTACTACCTCGGCGACTACCGCTCCCGTGTCGCGATCAATGTCGATCTCACACAGCACATGTCGTCACTGCCGCACCTGATAGCGCACGAGGCCTACCCGGGACACCACACCGAGCACTGCCGGAAGGAGGAGCTCCTCGTCGGCGGTGGACAGCAGGAGCAGAGCATCTTCCTGGTGAACACACCGCAGTGCCTGATGGCCGAGGGACTCGCCGACCATGCGCTCGTAGCCGCGGTCGGACCGGACTGGGGACTGTGGGCCCAGGAGATCTATGCGGACCTCGGCCTGCGCTTCGACGGTGAGCGAGCCCAGCGGATGTCGCGCGCATCGAGCGGTCTGCTCGGTGTGCGTCAGGATGCGGCACTGCTCCTGCACGACCGGCACGCGGATCAGAACGAGGTTGCCGCCTTCCTGCAGCGATGGCTCCTGGCGCCACCGGAGCGGGCCCGTCAGATGCTGCGATTCCTCACCTCGCCCCTGTGGCGCGCCTACATCTCCACCTACGTCGAGGGCTACCGGTTGCTGGGTACGTGGCTCGATGCGGTACCCGACCACGACCGCCTCGCCCGGTTCGGCCGGCTGCTCGACGAACCGCTCATCCCATCGCAGCTGAGAGCCGAACTCGGGGTCTGAGTACCGGGCCCATAGACTTGTCGACCATGAGCCTGAATTCGATGTCCCTGGCCGAACTCGACCCGGACGTTGCCGCTGCGATGAACGGCGAGCTGAGCCGCCAGCGCGACACGCTCGAGATGATCGCGTCGGAGAATTTCGTTCCGCGCGCGGTCCTGCAGGCGCAGGGGAGCGTGCTCACCAACAAGTACGCGGAGGGATACCCGGGCCGCCGCTATTACGGCGGATGTGAGTACGTCGACGTGGTCGAGGACATCGCGCGCGATCGTGCCAAGGAGTTGTTCGGTGCCGACTTCGCGAACGTCCAGCCGCATTCGGGTGCGCAGGCGAACGCAGCGGTGCTGATGGCCCTGATGAACCCGGGCGAGAAATTGTTGGGACTCGACCTCGCCCACGGCGGTCACCTGACCCACGGGATGCGGTTGAACTTCTCCGGCAAGCTCTACGAGAACCATTTCTACGGAGTCAGCAAAGAGGACTTCCGGATCGACATGGACGAGGTACGCAAGATCGCGCGGGACGTCCGGCCGAAGGTGATCTGCGCGGGCTGGTCCGCCTACCCGCGGACCCTCGACTTCGAGGCGTTCCGGTCGATCGCCGACGAGGTGGGGGCCTACCTGTGGACCGACATGGCCCATTTCGCCGGGCTCGTCGCCGCGGGTCTGCACCCGTCACCGGTTCCGCACTCCGATGTCGTGTCGTCGACCATCCACAAGACCCTGGGCGGTCCGCGATCGGGACTGATCCTGGCGAAGCAGGAGTGGGCGAAGAAGCTCAACTCGGCGGTGTTCCCCGGACAGCAGGGCGGACCGCTCATGCACGCGATCGCGGGCAAGGCCGTCGCTCTGAAGATCGCCGGGACCGAGGAGTTCGCCGAGCGGCAGCGCCGCACTCTGTCGGGAGCGAAGCTGCTCGCCGAACGCCTCACCGGCTCCGACGTCGAGAAGGCAGGCGTGTCGGTCCTGACCGGTGGCACCGACGTGCACCTCGTCCTGGTCGACCTGCGCAACAGTCAGCTCGACGGTCAGCAGGCCGAGGATCTGCTGCATCAGATCGGAATCACGGTGAACCGCAACGCGGTGCCGTTCGACCCGCGTCCGCCGATGGTCACCTCGGGCCTGCGCATCGGTACGCCGGCGCTCGCGACCCGCGGCTTCGGCGACGAACAGTTCACCGAGGTCGCAGACATCATTGGCACTGCGCTCGCGACCGGACAGGACGCCGACGTGTCGGCGTTGCGTGGCCGCGTCTCGGCACTCGCACTCGACTTCCCCCTCTACGACGGGTTGGAAGAATGGGGTCTGATGAGCCGGGTCTGACCCCGGCGCGCCGGACGGGATTGGCCTACCGCACCGGGTGTGCCTATCCTGTCTGACGATGAACGCATTGACCGAGGACGAGCTGATCATCGCGCTGGAAAAGGCGCTGCCCGAGATCGCCGAGGAGCACCAGGCGGCGGCCAACCCATGGAACCCGCACGACTGGGTGCCGTGGGAGTCGGGCCGCAACTTCGCCTTCCTCGGCGGTGACGACTGGGATCCGTCGCAGGCGTCGTTGTCGGACGAGGCGCGGGCCGCGGTGTTGGCACTGCTGCTCACCAAGGACAACCTGCCGTCCTACCACCGCGTTCTCGCGATTCATTTCCCGGCGTTCTCCGACTGGCGTCAGCTCGTCGGCGTCTGGACAGCCGAGGACAATCGGCATGCGATCGTCCTGCGTGATTATCTGGTGGTGACCCGCGCCATCGATCCGGTCGATGCCGAGGAACGCCGTCGCATCCACGTGACGGCCGGCTACCGCCAGCACACCGAGGATGTCACCACCATCGGCCCGCTGGACGTGCTGGCGCTGATGGCGGTACACGAGAACCAGTGTGTCGCGTTCATCGAGAAGCTCTCCGCTGCGACCACTGATGACTCCTTCAAGCAGATCCTCGCGAAGATCGCCGGTGACGATGCTGTGCAGGCCAAGACCTTCGCGGCATTCCTGAACGCCGGACTCGTCGCGGATCAGGAAGGCACCGTCCGAGCGCTGGATCGTGCACTGACCGACATCGAGCCGATCGGCTCCGACGTCGTCGATTTCGATGACGAGCGTGCCCTGATCGCCGGTTACGAGGACGACAGCACACGCGCGGCGATCGCCGCGACGCTGGTCGAGCAGCTCAAGCTGGCCAACGTCCACGAGCTCACCGACGATGCCGAGGCCGCACGCCAGCGCATTCTGACGATGGCGGGCGTCGCGGGCTGAACGGTCCCGGCACAGCTCCGTCCGGTTGCCCGTGGGTATATCGCCAGGCAACCCGCGTTAACGCATAATTCACGCCGACACACCCCTTTCGGACGCGCCGAGAGGGGTGTGTCGGCGTACGTTGACCAGTGACGGGCCGCGGGGAAGCGGTTCGTCCGGGAGGTTCGATTCGTGGTGTGCACCAGCAACGCGAGGGGGCCGGCCCCGGTCCTCGTCCACCTCGGCTGACCAGCCGAGTCGGGCAAGAACCAGCCGGTCGTCGCAACCGGTTTGTGCGGGCGCCGCACAAACGTAGGAGCCCTACGTGACCACTCGCACCTACGTCCTCGACACCTCCGTGCTGCTGTCCGATCCCTGGGCGGTCTTGCGCTTCGCCGAACACCACGTGGTCCTGCCGCTGGTGGTCATCGGCGAACTCGAGGGCAAACGCCACCATCACGAGCTCGGTTGGTTCGCGCGGGAATCGTTGCGGATGCTCGACGATCTCCGTCTCGAGCACGGCCGTCTCGACCTCCCGCTGCCCATCGGGGACGAGGGTGGCACTCTCCAGGTGGAGCTCAACCACACCGACCCGGCGGTCTTGCCCGCCGGCTTCCGTACCGAGACCAACGATTCCCGAATCCTCGCCTGCGCGTTGAACCTGCGCGCGGAGGGCAAAGACGTGACCCTGGTGTCCAAGGACACCCCGTTGCGGGTCAAGGCGGGAGCCGTGGGGCTCGCCGCCGACGAGTATCACGCCCAGGACGTCGTGGTCTCCGGGTGGTCGGGAATGACGGAGCTCGACGTGGACTCCACCGTCGTCGACACCCTGTACTCGGAGGGTGTAGTGGATATCGACGAGGCGCGAGAACTACCGTGCCACACCGGTATTCGCATCCTCGGCAACGGTTCGAGCGCGCTCGGCCGGGTGAACGCGGACAAACGTGTGCAGCTGGTGCGCGGCGACCGGGAGGCTTTCGGTCTGCATGGCCGGTCCGCGGAGCAGCGCGTCGCGCTCGATCTCCTGCTCGACGACAGCGTCGGCATCATCTCCCTGGGCGGCAAGGCGGGCACCGGTAAGTCGGCGCTGGCATTGTGTGCAGGCCTCGAAGCGGTGCTGGAGCGCCGCACGCAGCGCAAGGTCGTCGTCTTCCGGCCGCTGTATGCCGTCGGCGGTCAGCAGCTCGGCTATCTTCCGGGCAGTGAGTCGGAGAAGATGGGCCCCTGGGCACAGGCGGTCTTCGACACCTTGGAGGGGCTCGCGTCGCCCGAGGTGATCGAGGAGGTGCTGAGCCGGGGCATGCTCGAGGTCCTACCCCTCACACACATCCGGGGGCGGTCGCTACACGATTCGTTCGTGATCGTCGACGAGGCGCAGTCGCTCGAGCGCAACGTCCTGCTGACCGTGCTCTCGCGGCTGGGTGCCGGCTCGCGTGTGGTGCTCACACACGACGTCGCGCAGCGCGACAACCTGCGAGTCGGTCGTCACGACGGCGTCGCGGCGGTCATCGAGAAATTGAAGGGCCACCCGCTGTTCGCGCATGTCACCCTGACACGGAGCGAGCGTTCGCCGATAGCGGCGCTGGTGACCGAGATGCTGGAGGAGTTCGCGCCCGGGGCCGACTGACCTACGCGGGCAACGCTGTGTCGTCCATCCCGACGACACAGTGCCACAGTGCTGCCGCACCGGTATTCACCGGTGCGGCAGCACAGGCGACGCGTGATCGGTCAGGATCCGAACGTGATCCCGCCGGCGATCAGTTCTGCGAGCGTCGCCCACAGGGCGGTGATGGTGTCGAACGAGCCCATGGTGTCTCCCCCTTTTCGTGGCAAGTCGGGGCATATGTCCCCGACCTGCGTCGACCCTACTTGTCGGCACCGTGATCTGCTGAGTGGGAGCCGACCGCGGCATCCCCAGATGACCGTCCTGGTGATTCGATCCATATCGCACCGTGATCATCACGTGACTCATGGCCTCTTGCGCACTGGCACACTGATGTGGTGCTGAAGTTACTGATGAGGCGAATGAGGTTATTGGGACTACTGGCGATTGCGGTACTCGCCGCCGTCGCCGGAGGTGCCGGCCCAGCTCTGGCTGCTCCGGGCACAACGACCCCGACGTCCCCGTCGACGCCACCGAAGTCGTCCGCGCCGGCGATCCCGGAGACGGGGATCCCATTGCTCGACACGCTGCTGAACAGCCTTGCCGGAAACCTCGGCGGCAGCAGTGCCGAGGCCGACACACGTCAGATGATCGTCGTCACCGCTCCCAAGGCAAACGACACATCCGCCACGCTGACGGGCTTCGAGCGCGGTGCCGACGGGTCCTGGAAACCCGTCATCGGTCCGACGAAGGCATTTCTGGGCTCACTCGGGATGGGGGAGCCCAAGGACAACGTCTATCGCACCCCGGAGGGCACCTTCGGGCTCGATCAGGCCTTCGGACGCCTGGCGAATCCCGGCACCAAGATGCCGTACAAGAAGGTCGACCGCCAGGACTGGTGGGATTCGAACATGAAGTCGCCCACGTACAACACGATGGTCCGGCAGGCGAAGAGCCCTGGAGGCGACAGCGAGAACCTCTACGATTCCGGGCCCGTCTACGACTACGCGGTCAACATCGCCCACAATCCGCAGCGGACCCCCGGTAAGGCGTCGGCGATGTTCCTGCACGTCACCAACAACCAGCCGACCCAGGGATGTGTGGCGATCGACAAGGAACTCATGCGCAAGGTCCTGGTGTGGCTGGACCCGGCGAAGCACCCCAAGATCTCCATCGGCGTCAATCAGGCCGGGCCCCCGGCGAGTTCGGCCGCGCCGCAGTCGAGCGCACCCAACTCGGCCACACCGAACGCCGATTCGCCTGCGATGCCCGGTGCCGATGAGCTGACCCAGCTGCTCGGCCAGTTGACCAGCCTGGTGCCGTCGTTGTTCGGGACCACAACCGGCAGTTAGCTCTTGGCTCCTGAGGTCGGGGACCGGTGGTGATTCGTCACTCCGGTCCCCGCTTCAATTCGAAACAGGCCGCGCGGAGATCGTCGAAGTCGTCGCGCGGCGCGGTCACCATGTCGATCTGCCTGCGGGCCTGCATGACGACCGGGGTGGCCGGATCGAGAACCGAGAGGTACTTCGCGTGGGCGGCAAGGGAGTCCACCGCGACGTCGATCTGGTCGGTGACGTCGACGGCATGGGTCGCGCTCGGGCCGTTCTCGAAGAGGCGGCGGGGCCGGGTGTTCGGGTCGAGAGCGTCGTACGCCTCGATGACGGCGGCAGCGAACTCCATGTGATCCGACTGGTTGGGTTGTCCGGGCGCCCATTGCGGGCCGCCATAGAGTGACAGGATCAGGTCGGGCTCGATCCGTGTGATGGTCTGCTGGATCCGGGTCCGTAGCTCGGGGGTGTTGCGGATGGCACTGTCGGGAAATCCCCAGAACTCCACCTCGTCGACTCCCACGATCGCCGCGGACGCTCGCTGCTCGGCCTCGCGTGCCGGGCCGGCCTCGACGGGGTCCATGCCCTCGATGCCGGCCTCCCCGCTCGACGCGAGCGCGTAGACGATGTGCCGCCCCTCCGTGGTCCAGCGTGCGACTGCGGGCGCCATCCCGTACTCCGGGTCGTCGGGGTGTGCGACGAGGACGAGTCCGGTCTGCCAGTCGGCCGGGAACGGGAGCAGCTGAGTCGTCATGGTGACGAAGCTACGCGCGGATGCGTCGTCCTCGTGGCACGCTCGAGGAAGTTCCCGTACCCGCTCGGCGACTGGGGGGTGCGCCGGATCGGCGTGTGGCTCAGCGCTCGCGGTCGAGGTTCGCCATCTTGAGCACGTCGAGGCGCGCGTCGAGTTCGGCCTCGGAGAGCTTGTCACCGATGAGCCCGCGATCGATCACCGTCTGGCGGATCGTCTTGCCCTCCTTGAGAGCCTGCTTGGCAACCGCGGCGGCCTCCTCGTAGCCGATCGCACTGTTCAGCGGGGTGACGATGGACGGCGAGCTCTCGGCGAGGGTGCGCAGACGCTCCTCGTCGGCGTCGAGGCCGACGATGCACCGGTCCGCGAACAGGCGGGAAACGTTGGCCAGGAGCTTCAGCGACTCGAGCACGTTGCGCGCCATCATCGGGATGTAGACGTTCAGTTCGAACGCGCCGTTGCCGCCGCCCCAAGTGACTGCGGCATCGTTGCCGATGACCTGCGCCGCGACCTGCGTGACCGCCTCGGGCAGAACCGGATTGACCTTGCCGGGCATGATCGACGATCCGGGCTGGAGGTCGGGCAGGTGGATCTCGCCGAGACCGGTCAGGGGTCCCGATCCCATCCAGCGGATGTCGTTGGCGATCTTGGTGAGCGAGACCGCGATGGTCTTCAGCTGGCCGGACAGTTCGACGAGTCCGTCGCGTGCGGCCTGCGCCTCGAAGTTGTCCTTCGCCAGCGAGAGCGCGTCGACGTTGGTCAGCGAGCGGAGCTCGGCGACGACCTTGGTGCCGAAACCGTCGGGGGCGTTGAGCCCGGTGCCGACCGCGGTGCCGCCGATCGGCAGCTCGCCGACGCGGGGCAGCGTGGCCGTGACGCGCTCGATGCCTGCCTCGATCTGGCGTGCGTAGCCGTTGAACTCCTGGCCCAGGGTCACCGGGACCGCATCCATCAGATGCGTGCGGCCGCTCTTGACCACGTCGCGCCACTGGGTCGCCTTGTCCAACAGGGCGAGTCGCAGGTGGTCGAGGGCGGGAACCAGGTCGGTGACCGCGGCCTCCGTGGCGGCGACGTGAGTCGCGGTGGGGAAGGTGTCATTCGATGACTGCGACATGTTGACGTGGTCGTTGGGGTGGATCTCGACGCCGTTCGCCTTCGCGATGGAGGCGATGACCTCGTTGGCGTTCATGTTGGAGCTGGTGCCCGAGCCGGTCTGGAAGACGTCGATCGGGAACTGATCGTCGTGCTGCCCGTCGGCGATCTCCTTGGCCGCGGCGACGATCGCGTCGGCCTTGTCGGCGTCGAGGAGGCCGAGGTCCTTGTTGACTTGCGCGCAGGCCGCCTTGAGCAGACCCATCGCCCGGATCTGGGTCCGTTCGAGCGGGCGGTGACTGATCGGGAAGTTCTCCACGGCCCGTTGCGTCTGGGCGCGCCACAGGGCGTCGATGGGGACCTGGACTTCGCCCATGGTGTCGTGCTCGATGCGGTACTGCTGTTCGGTCATGTGAAGACAACCATCCTCGTGTGTTCTCGGGAAAGGGTGGGCTGCAGAGATTCTCGCAAATCGCAGGTGGAGATCTCGGTCAGAGATCGAGTCGGGCGTACTCGCGCAACTTGGACGGCTGGTGGACCGACTCGATGCGGCGGATGGTGCCCGACTTGGATCGCATCACCAGCGAGCGCGTGGTGGCGCCGTTGGGGCGGTAGGTGACCCCGCGGAGCATGTCCCCGTTGGTCACCCCGGTCGCACAGAAGAAGGAATTCTCGCCACGGACGAGGATGTCGTTGGTCAGGACGCGGTCGAGGTCGTGCCCCGCGTCGATCGCCTTCTGGCGTTCCTCGTCGTTGCGCGGCCAGAGTTTGCCCTGGATCTCGCCGCCCATGCATTTCATCGCGACGGCGGTGATGATGCCCTCGGGGGTACCGCCGACGCCCATCAGCATGTCCACGGTGGAGTAGTCGTCGGCCGCGGCCACCGCACCTGCGACGTCGCCGTCGGAGATGAGACGGATCTTCGCGCCTGCCTGACGGATCTCCCCGATCAGGTCGGCATGGCGCGGACGGTCGAGGACGATGACGGTGAGGTCTGCGACATCGATGCCCTTGGCCTTGGCGACCGAGTTGATGTTCCAACTGACGGACTCGTTGATATTGATGGCGCCCTTGGCCTCCGGGCCGACGGCGATCTTGTCCATGTAGAAGACCGCGGACGGGTCGTACATGGTGCCGCGCTCGCTGACCGCGATGACCGCGATGGAGTTGGGGCGGCCCTCGGCCATCAACGTGGTGCCGTCGATGGGGTCGACCGCCACGTCGCAGTCCGGGCCGTCGCCGTCGCCGACCTCTTCGCCGTTGTAGAGCATCGGCGCCTCGTCCTTCTCGCCCTCACCGATCACCACGACGCCCCGCATCGACACCGTCGACAGCAGTTCGCGCATCGCGTCGACCGCAGCGCCGTCGCCACTGTTCTTGTCACCACGACCGACCCATCGACCGGCCGCTAGTGCCGCCGCCTCGGTGACGCGGACCAACTCCATGGCCAGGTTGCGATCGGGGGCCTGTGGGGACGGGGACATGTCGGACTCCTCGGCGTGGCAGCGATGACAATGCGGCAAGTGGTTCTCATCCTTGCATGTCACACCGAGCGTTTGATCAGCCGGGTCAGAGGGGATCGAGCAGTCGGCGCAGAAATTGGCGCGTCCGGTCCTCGGCCGGCTCATCGATCACCTGCGCGGCGGTTCCGCGCTCGCACACCACACCGTCGTCGACGAAGATGACCTGATCGGCGACCTGCCGGGCGAACCGGATCTCGTGGGTGACCACCACCATCGTCCACCCCTGGGCCGCGAGATCCTTGAGGACCTTCAACACGTCGCCGACGAGCTCGGGATCGAGGGCCGACGTCGGTTCGTCGAAGAGCATCACCTTGGGTTGGAGCGCGAGCGCCCGGACGATGCCGACACGTTGTTGCTGTCCTCCCGACAGCTGGTCGGGGTGATCGTCTCTCTTGCCGGTGAGTCCGACGTCGGCGAGAAGCCGCTCCGCCTCGGCCACCGCATCGGCGCGCGGGCGCTTCTGCACGATGACCGGCCCCTCGATGATGTTCTCCAGCACGGTCTTGTGCGGGAACAGATTGTGGTTCTGGAAGACCATCGCGCTCTGCCTGCGATATCGGGCGATGTCGGCCTTGCCGTACGGGCCGCCGAAGTCGATGGTGACGTCGGCGACGCGGACGATGCCGGAATCCGGCCGGTCGAGCGCATTGAGGGACCGCAGGATGGTGGTCTTGCCCGAGCCGGACGGGCCCAGGATCACGGTCACACTCCCGGCCGGGACCGAGAAGTCGATGCCCTTGAGGACCTCGTTGTCGCCGAAGGACTTGCGGAGTCCGTCGACGTCGATCAGGGTGCCGTCGTCGCCGATGGGCGGGGACGGGACGATGGGGTTGTCGGTCATGTCGTCACGAACCTTCCCAGATGATTCTCGAGCCGGCCCTGGAGACCGGACAGCACGACGCAGACGATCCAGTAGTAGACCGCCGCCGTCGTGTAGAGGGCGAAGAACTCGAAGGTGGGTGCGGCCGCGATCTGGGCGACCCGGAGCAGTTCGGTCACCAGGATGGTCGATGCCAGCGAGGTGTCCTTCACGAGCGAGATCAGCGTGTTCGACAGACCCGGCACGGCGTTGCGGGCGGCCTGGGGCAACACGATGCGACGCAGGGTGGTCGCATAGTCCATGCCGATGGTCTGAGCGGCCTCGGTCTGTCCCCTGGGCACCGACAGGATCGCACTGCGGATGATCTCGGCGGCATAGCCTCCGACGTTCAGCGAGAACGCGACCACCGCGGCCGGGAAGGGTGGCACGCTCACCCCGAGTTCGGGCAGGGCGTAGAAGATGATGAACAACTGGACGAGCAGCGGCGTTCCGCGGATCACCGAGATGTAGGCGCGCGCGATCCACGAGACCGCCTTCTTGGTGGAGAGTCTGGCCAGTGCCACCGCCAGCGCGATGACCAGTCCGATCACGAAGCTGATCGCGGCCAGCGGGATGGTCATGGTGATGGTGGCCCGAGCCATCGGCCACAGATTGTCGGCGATCAGCTGCCAGGTGCTGCGGGAGGCCGCATCGTCGCCCGACGATGCGGCCGCCGGGGCGCCGCTCGCATCGGCTTTCAGGTACTTCTGCGAGATCCGGCTGAGGGTTCCGTCGGCTTTGAGTTCGTCCAGCGCCTTGTTGATGTCGCCGACGATCCGGCTGTCCTTGCGGGCGGCGAACGCCTGCTCGCTGGTGTCGCCGGTCTTCGCGGAGATCTTGACGCTGGTGTCGCCGGTCTCGGCCAGATACGCGTAGACGGCGATGCTGTCGTTCACCGTGGCCTGCACGCGGCCCTGGTTCAGCAGTTTGATCGCCTGTGTGAACCCCTCGACGGACTCGACGCGGGCCCCTGCGTCCCGGGCGACCTGGGCCCAGTTGCTGGTGGAGGACTGGGCGGTGACCTTGCCGCTCAGGTCGGCGAGCGACCGGATGGAGGAGTCGTCGGCGCGGGTGACGATCACGCCTTCACCGACCGAATACGGTTCGGACAGGTCGTATTTCGCCTGCCGTTCCGGTGTGATCGTCACCTGGTTGGCGACCACGTCGAATCGGTCGGCGCCCAACGCCGCGAAGATCGAGTCCCATGGTGTCTCGACGAACTCGGCGCGTACGCCGAGCTTGTCGGCGACCGCGTTCGCGACGTCGACGTCGTATCCGGCGAGCTTGCCCGTGGTCGGATCGTGGTAGCTGAACGGCGAGTACGTCCCCTCGGTGCCCACCCGCAGGACTCCGGAGTCGCGGATGCCCTCGATGCCCGTCGACGAATCGCCGCCACAGCCGGATAGGCCTACGACGAGCAGCATCACGAGGCACAGGGCTGATACCGAGCGTCCGAGGCGTCCCATGGGACCACTCAACAGGCTCGGGCGCGTGTTGAACAGGGTTTGCGCCCCAGCAGGCGGGTAGGCGCCGTCGGGTCACGCGACGGACCTTGGGATACTCGTGTGATGGCCGCCAAACCCCGCATCCTGCACAGCAGCAAGGACATGATCTGGTCGTTGATCCCGCTGCTGGTCATCTGCGCGATCGTCGCGATCGCGTCGGGCAATTGCTCGGTCGGGCTCTCGGGTCAGGCGTCCGACGACAAGACACCCGGCTTCGACGTGTCGGCCGCCCTGCAGGCAGATGCCCGCGATCTCCCCTTCCCGATCCGTGAGCCGGCCACCCCGGCCGGCTGGAAGCCGAACTCGGGATCGACCCAGGCGGTGGGCGGGACCCGTGTGAGCAACGTCGGATGGATCTCCGATGTGGGGGCGTATGTGCAGCTCAGCCAGACCGACGCCAAAGAGGAGGACCTGGTCGTCCATCTCGGGGGTGGTGAGGCGCTGGGGACCGGTACCCGGCAGGCAGGCGGACGGGAATGGGTCACGTACTCGACACCGGACGAGAAGAAGTTCTGGATCACCGATCTCGGGGACGTCCGGATCGCCGTCCTGTCCCGCGGACCCGATGACGACATGACCGAGATCGCCACTGCCGTGCTCGCACAGCAACCACTACCGAGCGGGGCCTGACTCGATCGGTCGATCCGATCGATGGGCGCCGATCGACGTCTCAGTCGTCGTCGGCATCGCTCTCGGCGAGGGCGGACTCGATCCGGTCCCGGGCACCGGCCAGATGTTCCTCGCACCGCGCGGCGAGCGCCTCGCCGCGCTCCCAGAGCGCAAGTGAGGCGTCGAGGTCCAGGCCACCGTGTTCGAGCGTGGCCACCACATCGACGAGTTCGTCGCGAGCCTCTTCGTAACCGAGCTCCTCGACCGGGGTCCAGTCCCCGTCGTCGACTCCCGGATTCTCTTGGTCCGCATCCCCGTTCACGCTTGCTCTCCTTCGGTCACGCGTGCCGTCGCAGCACCGTCGGCCACCCGGATCCGCAGCCGCGCACCACTGGGCATGTCGGCGACGGTGCCAACCACATGGGCAGGATCGACGTCGGTGCGCTGCACCACGGCATAGCCGCGGGCGAGTGTCTGTGCGGGGCCCAGTGTGCCCAACCGGGCCGACAGATGTTCGCGGCGACGGTCCTCGGCATCGATGCGACGCCGGATGTCGCGCCGGATGTCGCGTCGCATCCGGTCGATCTGCTCGGCGTGGGCGTCGATCATGGTGAACGGCCTCGCCAGCACCGGTCGGGCACACAGCCCGTCGACGACGTGCGCCTCCCGTCGCACCCAGTTACGCAGGGCGTGTGCGCTGCGCCGCCGCATCTCGGCGACGCCGGCCAACTCGGCCGCGACATCGGGTACGACACGCTTGGCGGCATCTGTCGGGGTCGCTGCGCGCACGTCGGCGACCAGGTCGAGCAACGGTGCGTCGGGTTCGTGCCCGATCGCGCTGATCACCGGCGTACGGCAGGCGGACACCGCGCGCAGCAGGGCCTCGTCGGAGAAGGGGAGGAGGTCTTCGACGCTCCCGCCACCTCGGGCGATGATGATGACCTCGACGTCGGGATCGGCGTCGAGATCGGCGAGATGGCCGAGGATCCGCGGCACCGCGGTCGGCCCTTGGACCGGGGCATCGCGCACCTCGAAACGCACCGCGGGCCAGCGAGTGCCCGCCACCGCCACGACGTCCCGCTGGGCGGCGCTGGACCGACCGCTGATCAGGCCGACCGCTCTCGGCAGGAACGGGAGTGGCCGTTTCAGGCGACTGTCGAAAATGCCCTCCGCGGCCAGCAGTTGCCGCAATCGTTCGATCCGGAGCAGTAGTTCGCCCACGCCGACCGGGCGGATGTCGGTGACCCGGAGCGACACCGTGCCACGACCGGTGAAGTACGTCGGCCGACCCAGGACCACCACGTGGCTGCCCTCGGCGAGCGGCACCTCGGTCCGCATGAGCAGGTCGGGGCTGCAGGTCACCGAGATCGAGATGTCTGCGGCCGGGTCACGCAGGGTGAGGAAGGCGACCCGGGTGCCGGGCCTGCGGTTGATCTGGGTCACCTGGCCCTCGACCCAGATCTGGCCCAGCCGGTGAATCCAGTCGGCGATCTTGGTGTTGACGGTCCGTACCGGCCACGGGTGTTCGGCGGAGTTCGACTGCGCCCCCGTGTTCGCCTGGTCTGATGTCACGTGGTCTGTTGCCGCTTGCTGTTCTGCGAGGCGATGCGATTGTCGATCATGGTGACGAACGGCGCACGCGCCCTGGTCGCCTTCTCGTACGCCGCGAGTTGCTCGAGTTCGTCGACCCCGACGCTGCGCAGTTTGGCGCGCAGCTGGGCGAGGGTCAGGTTCTCGTATTCGATGTACTCGACGATCTCGGGAACCGGGCCGTCGAACGCCGGTGCGGCCTTGGTCGCGCCGTCCTTGTCGGCGTCTGCGTTCACGACTCCATCGGGGGGAGCGCTGTAGAGGGCGAATCGACCCGCCGCCGGGTCGGCGCCGGCCGCGTCGCCGGGGGACGCGGAGTTCGTGGTCGCAGCCTTCTTCGCCGGGGCTTTCTTAGCCGGAACCTTGTTTGCCGCAGCGTTCTTTGCCGGAGCCTTCTTCGCCGCAGGCTTCTCGGCGGGCGTCTTCGTGGCCGCGGGTGAGCGGGTGGGCGCATCTGCGGCGTCGGATGACCCGATGTCGGTCGATGTGTTTTCGGACACAGGAGTGCTCGGGGTGCCCGCGCCGTCGCGGCTCTCGATGGGTGTCCGGTCGGCCTCGGCGTCGATCGCGTCGTCATCGTCGTCGAACCGTGCCCACTCGGGCTGGTCGGATGGCTTGTCGAACAGCGTCTCGAGCGCGAGGTCGCCCTTGATGGCGAGCTCGGCGATGTTCTGCTGTACCCGCATACCCGCCTGCAACGTCTGGCTGACCGCAGTCATGGGCAGGGTGACCACCAGAGCGGGCAGCTTTCGGGTCTCCTCGATCGCGGTGACGACGAGACCGGCGGCGATGCGGGCCGGATACGGTGCGCGAACCATGACCACACTCTGCCATTCGACGGGGTACTGATCCACCCCGGGACATGCCGGGCCGATCCTGCGCCGGGCACAGACGGACGGCGACAGCCCGTAGGCTGGACGGCATGGTTGATCGCAAGCGTGTCCTGTTGGCAGAACCGCGTGGCTACTGCGCCGGAGTGGATCGTGCCGTCGAGACCGTGGAGCGCGCTCTGGACAAGCACGGCGCCCCTGTGTTCGTCCGCAAGGAGATCGTGCACAACCGCCACGTCGTCGAGACATTGACCGATCGCGGGGCGGTGTTCGTGGGCGAGACCGACGAGGTACCCGAAGGTGCGATCGTCGTGTTCTCGGCGCATGGTGTGTCGCCGGAGGTCCACCGGACCGCGGCCGAGCGCAGCCTGAGGACGATCGACGCCACCTGCCCCCTGGTCACCAAGGTGCATCAGGAGGCCAAGCGGTTCGCCCGGGACGACTACGACATCCTCCTCATCGGCCACGAGGGTCATGAGGAGGTCGAGGGCACCGCAGGCGAGGCCCCTGAGCACATCCAGCTCGTGGACGGCCCCGATCACGTCGACGACGTCGAGGTGCGTGACGAATCGAAGGTCATCTGGCTGTCGCAGACGACGCTCTCGGTGGACGAGACGATGGAGACCGTCAAGCGGCTGCGCGAGAAGTTCCCGCTGCTCGAGGACCCGCCGAGCGACGACATCTGCTACGCCACGCAGAATCGGCAGGTCGCGGTCAAGGCGATGGCGCCCCAATGTGATCTCGTGATCGTGGTGGGTTCGCAGAACTCGTCGAACTCTCAGCGCCTGGTGGAGGTGGCCCTGCAGAACGGGGCGGCCGCGTCGTACCTCGTCGACTACGCGCGTGACATCGACGAGTCATGGTTGGCCGGCGTCACGACGGTCGGTGTCACCTCTGGCGCGTCGGTGCCCGAGGTCCTCGTGCGCGGCGTCCTCGATCTTCTCGCCGAGCACGGGTACGACTCGGTGGACACCGTCAACACCGCGAACGAGACGCTGACCTTCGCATTGCCGCGCGAGCTGCGGCCCGCGCGCACGGCGAAGTGAACCGGACCTGATCGGCTAGTACTCGTCCGGGTCGAGGCGTCGCACCCGACGATGCGGCAGCGCCACTGCCAGCACCACCGCGATCACCGCGGCACAGAGCCCGGCACCGACGAGCGCGACGTCGCGGGCGGTGTGATCGACGGCCGGCTGTGGGCTCGGAGCGGCGATCGCCTTCGCCTCCATGGGATTCGGCAGGCCGTCCGGGATCTCGCTGGTCAGGGCCGCCACCGGATCGATGACCCCGTAGCCGATCTCGGTGTCGTGCCCGGTGCCGGGGGCGTGGGCGGTCCGCGTGATGCGCGCCATGACCTCGGCGGGGCGAAGCCGGGGGAACCGGGCCCGGACCAGTGCGACCGCGCCCGCCACGTACGGGGTCGCGAAACTCGTGCCCGCGATCGGGATCGGCCCGTCCTGGCCCTGCTGCGCATCGACGAGTCTCGACGATCCGCGGGTGCTGTCGAGACTGACGATGTCGGTGCCCGGCGCGGCCACGCTCACCCAGGGACCATGCAGACTGAAGCCGCTCGGCGCGCCGGTACCGGCGTCCACCGAGCCGACTGCCAGCACATACGGCGAGAACCACGCCGGACTCGCGACGGTGGACACCGATCCCCAGCCGTCGGTGTCGCCGGCGGCAGGGGCCGGATTCTGGTGCTGACATCCGGAGTTCTGCGACAGGTTGCCTGCGGCGACCACCACGACGACGTTGCGGTCGTATGCGTACTTGACCGCGGCGCCGAGTGACCTGTCGTTGAGCCGGGCCCCGGCGGAAGCGCACGCGACCTCGGAGATGTTGATGACGGTGGCGCCGAGGTCGACGGCCCGAACCACCGCGCTGGCCAGTGTGCGGACGGACCCGTACCCGGACCCGATGGTGGGATCCGAGTCGTCGGACCTGCGGTCTTTCGCGGAGTATGCGCCACTCGACTGCCGGATCGATATCAGTGAGGCATCCGGAGCGACACCGGCGAACGCATCGTTGCTGCTCGGTGCCGCGGCGATGATGCCTGCCACCAGCGTGCCGTGCGCATCGCAATCGACGAGCCCGTTGCCCGACGACACGTAGTCGCCGCCCGCCTGAACGCGACCAAGACGGGGGTGTGGAGTGATCCCGGTGTCGATGACGGCGACTCTCTGTCCCTTACCCCGGCTGAACCGCCACGCGTCCGGAAGGTTCATCATCGATTGCGCGGCAGTGGGTTTCGAATTGTCGTGACGGCCGGTCGCCAACGGCTTCGCGCAGAGGGTGCGTTGCTCGGTCGTCTCGGGCGGCGCTGTCGGCGCCGAGCGCACCAGCGCTCCGGGGTCGATCGTCGGGGGTGTCATCGCGGCAGCGGGTGAGCCCCCGAACACGGCGACCACCGTGAGGCCGGTGATCAGGGCGGCGCATCTGTGGAGTCCGGAGGCCGGTGTGCGCCGGCGCCGGGTTCGGGCCGAACGACCCAGCCGGCGCACGTCAGATCTCCCGGACGATCCGGTACAGGTCAAGAATCCACAGCAGGAGAGGCACGATCACAGCGACGAGGATGTACTCGATGATCTCGGCGGTGCGCCGCATGACCGGCGAGAACTCCTGGTTCGGCGCGACGACGCCCAGGACGAACGCGGCGACCACCATCAGCATGGCCACGGCGAACGCGATGATCGACCAGTTGTCGGCCCCGAATGCGAGACCCGTGACCACGGCGATCAGGGTGAGCGACCCACTGGCGACCAGGAAAGCGGCCTGTGCGAGGTCGCTGTGCGACCGGCCGCGCAGACACAGAACGAGCGCGATGATGGCGGCGTAGGCAGTCGACTTGGCGTCGAATCCCGAAAGCGGAGCTGCCGCGAGGATGGCCGACACAGCGGTGACGAGTGCGGTCCCGGCGACGATCCCGGTCAGATAAGCGTTGGCCACAAAGGACCGGCGCTCGAGGGCGTCGGCCTTGGGCAACGCCATCGCTCCGATCGCACCGATCCCTTCGATCGCAGGCTTCGGCTCGATGTCCTCGGCGTCGATCGCCGCTCCCGCGGTGGGAACCGGGGGGAGTGGCAGCTTCGCCAGCATGATGGTGGCGCGCGGCGCCAGAGCGATCACGAGGAGGCCGACGGCGGCCAGTACCGCCGCCACCTCGGGCACTGTTGCGCCGAGCAAGAGTTCTGCGCCACAACCCGATCCGGCGAGCAGGGCCGCGGTGGTGATCGCGCTGTGTACGGCCGGTCCGACCGCGGTGATGCGGTAGGAGACGACGGCGGCGACGAGCGTGACCGCGCAGCCCAGTGTCAGGTGTGCGGACCCGAAATGTCCCGGGGTGAGGAGCATGCCGGTGACAAAGAACAGTGGCATGGCGGACGAGACGAGAACGGCGGCACTCGCCTCGTCGCGGTAATGACGAGCGACGATCGTTCCCGCGGTGAGCAGCCCGACGGCGGCGAGGCCGCTGAGCCCGGCGATCCACAGGGCGCCGCTGGTCGAGCGGTGGGCGCCGAGTGCGACGGCTGCGGTGATGGCGGCCGCGACGGCGACGACATGACCGGCGTATCGGGCCGACCGCGGCGACCAACTCGCGAAATGAGATTCATTCAAACGAGCGACGGCATCGACGACGTCGTCGAACAGCGCCGGCGAGTCGCCTGCCCGGGTGGAGCGGAGGACCAGCAGGTCGCCGTCGCGTATCCCGGACTCGGACAACGATCGGTTCGGGGCGATCCGCTCCTGACCGACCAGGCCGAGCGTCCACCGGTTCTGACGGTCGTACCGACGACCGTCCTCGCCGTCCGGATCGTCGGAGTCGCGACGTGCCGGATTACGTGAGTCGACCTGGGCAACGAGATCGGGAATCAGTGCCGCAATGGGTAACCCTGCAGGTAGAGCCACATCCAACTGCGTGTTCCCGCCCAACACCGACACCCTGACCAATTCGGGCTCGATACCTGCGTCGGTGCGCGCACCGCCTCGTTCGCCGCCCGGCCCCATCGCCGGCGAGGGTGTCGTCATCCCTCGCGAATCCAGAGTCGACATCTGGTGGATCCTCCCCGCCCTGTTCGCGGTTAACATAGCGAACTGCGTCAATTGTGTAGCAGCGCGGCCCGCGCCGACGAACTCGGGGTGGCGGCGTCGGTCCGGGGGGAGATCGAGTGGTGGCAACAACGGAGGGGTTCGTCCGGCGTCCCCGGATCACACCTCCCCGTACGCCGGGTGGGGAACTGAACATCGCGCCGCCGCCCGACGTGCCGAGGGTCGTTCCGGGCAACATGCTCACCAAGATGCTCCCCGTGGTCATGGTGGTCGCGGTCGTCGGCATGATCGCGATGATGTTCGCGACCGGCGGACGCAACATCCTGTCCAACCCGCTGTTCATGATGTTCCCGTTGATGATGCTGATGTCGATGTTCGGCATGTTCGCCGCGGGCGGGCGGGGCGGCGGCAAACGCGCCGCCGAACTGAACGAGGAACGCAAGGACTACTTCCGCTACCTCGGTCAGACGCGCACCCAGGTACTCGAGACCGTGGACGCTCAGCGCGCCGCTCTCACCTGGAGTCATCCCGACCCGGTCGCCCTACTCGACATCGTGGGCAGCAGGCGGATGTGGGAGCGGCGACCGTCCGACAGCGATTTCGCCCATGTCCGGGTGGGGGTGGGCTCACAGCGGCTGGCCACACGCCTCATGCCACCGGAGACCGGGCCGCTCGAGGACATCGAGCCCGTATCGATGGTCGCACTGCGTCGGTTCGTCCGGACCCACTCCGTGGTGCACCGCCTGCCGACGGCGATCTCGTTGCGGGGCTTTCCGGCGGTGAACATCGAGGGCGCCCGACAGGAGACCCGAGATCTCGTGCGCGCCATGGTGATCGAACTGTGCGCTTTCCACGGGCCCGACCACCTGCACGTCGCCGTCATTGCCGGGGACCCCGCAGGGGAGGCGTGGGATTGGGCAAAATGGCTTCCGCACGTCGGTCATCCGACGTTGCGGGACGGTGTCGGTGCCATGCGGATGATCTACCCGACCCTGGCCGACTTCGAGAACTCGATGGCGGCCGATCTGCTCGAACGCGGCCGCTTCAGTCGTTCGGCCCCGCCGACACCGGGGCGGGCGCACCTCGTCGTGGTGCTCGATGACGGCCATGTCGCCGGCGACGAACGGCTGATCAACGACGCGGGCATGGAGGGCGTGACCATCCTCGACCTGACGGCCCCGCCGGACGGCCTGGCCGCGCGCCGAGGCCTGCAGCTGGTGGTCCGCGACCGAAAGGTTGCTGCCCGCAGTGCCTTCGGTGTCGAGGAGTTCGCCGACATGGATTCCCTCACCATCCCCGAGGCCGAGACGCTGGCGCGGCGGATGGCGCGGTACCGCCTGGCAACGGCTGCGGCGCTGGCGAACCTGGAGTCCGAGGCGACCTCGAGCGATCCAGGTCTGCCCGCTCTGCTCGGCATCACCGATGCGGCCCGGTTCGACCCGGCGGTGTATTGGCGCGGACGTACCGGGCGAGATCGCCTCCGGGTGCCGATCGGGTACACCCCGAGTGGAACCCCGGTCGACCTCGACATCAAGGAGAGCGCGCACGGCGGTATGGGACCGCACGGGCTGTGCATCGGGGCCACCGGATCGGGCAAGTCCGAGTTCCTGCGCACCCTGGTGCTGGCCATGCTCGCCACCCATTCGCCGACCGAGCTGAATCTCGTGCTGGTGGACTTCAAGGGCGGTGCGACCTTCCTCGGGCTGGAGTCGGCACCGCATGTCGCGGCGATCATCACGAACCTCGAGCAGGAACTCTCGATGGTCGACCGGATGAAGGATGCACTGTCGGGCGAGATGAATCGACGGCAGGAACTGCTGCGTGCGGCGGGCAACTTCGCCAATGTCAGTGACTACGAACGGGCCCGCGCGTCGGGAGTCCGGCTCGAGCCGCTGCCGGCACTGTTCATCGTCGTCGACGAATTCTCCGAATTGCTCGCGCAGAAACCGGATTTCGCCGAACTGTTCGTCGCGATCGGTCGGCTCGGACGATCGTTGCACATCCATCTGCTCCTGGCGTCGCAGCGGCTCGAAGAGGGCAAACTTCGCGGCCTCGACAGTCACCTGTCCTACCGGATCGGACTGAAGACGTTCTCCGCCAATGAGTCCCGATCGGTTCTCGGCGTGCCCGACGCCTACCACCTGCCCAGTGTCCCGGGCTCGGCGTACCTGAAATGCGACTCGGCCGAGCCGGTTCGCTTCAACACGTCGTATGTGTCCGGTCCGTACTACTCGCCGATCTCGCCCGACGGCGTGGTCGACCAGGGCCCGGCGTACAACGGGCCGCGTGGCCGGATGAAGGTCTTCACCGCCTTGCCGGTACCGCTGGACACGGGCGCGGCGAGTTCGTCGGTGCTCGACCAGGCGCAGGCCCTGCTGGACGAAGAACCGCCGCAGGACACCGACATCCCGGTCTACGACGATCCGGCCGCGGCGTCGGTGCCGACCCTGCTCGACACCCTGGTGACGCGGATGGCCGGGCACGGGCCTGCTGCGCACGAGGTCTGGCTGCCGCCGCTCGACCGGTCGCCGACCGTCGACGGACTCGTCGGACGTCGGGACTGGTCGGTGCCCGCGGATATCGGCGATCTGCGCATCGCCATCGGTGTGGTCGACCGCCCCTACGATCAGAGACGCGACGTCCACGTCCTCGATCTGTCAGGCGCGGCAGGCAATGTCGCGGTCGTCGGTGGCCCACAGTCCGGCAAGTCGACCGCATTGCGCACCATCATCATGTCGGCCGCGGCCACCCACACCCCCGAGCAGGTCCAGTTCTACTGCCTGGACTTCGGTGGCGGCAGCCTCACGAGCATCGTCGGCCTCCCGCACGTCGGTTCGGTGGCCTCGCGTGGTGACATGGACGCGGTGCGACGCACCGTCGCCGAGGTGAGTGCGATCGTGCGCAGCCGCGAACTGCTGTTCGCCCGGCTCGGGATCGAGTCCATGCGCGACTACCGGTCGCGGCGTCAGGAGTGGTTTGCCGGCGGCGGTATGGATCCGGCCGATCCGCTGGCGGCGGATCGGCACGGCGACGTCTTCCTGGTCCTCGACGGCGTCGGTGTGCTCCGCAACGAACTCGACTTCCTCGAGGAGCCGATCAATGCGATCGTGGCGCAGGGTCTCTCGTATGGCGTGCACGTGATCGTGACCGCCTCGCGGTGGGCCGAGGTGCGGCCCGCGGTCAAGGACCTGATGGGCAGCCGGATCGAGTTGAAGCTCGGCGACGCCATGGACTCGGAGATGGGTCGCCGCGCAGCCGCACTGGTTCCGCATGGCAGGCCGGGTCGGGGCCTGACCCCCGACGAGCTGCACATGCTCGTCGCTCTGCCGCGCCTCGACGGTGTCAGTGCGGCCGAATCCCTCCCGGCCGGTGTGCAACTCGCGATCGACAGGCTCGCCGCAGGCTATGGCGGTCGTGCGGCGATGGCCGTCCGCAAGCTCGGTGTGGAGATACCTCAGCGTGAGGTCGACGAACTGGTGTCGGCGAAGGGTGTCGCGTTGGGCGCCAACCAGGTCGCGGTCGGCGTCGGTGAGCTCGAACTCGCGCCGGTGGTCCTCGATTTCGGGTCGCAGCCCCACTTCATGGTCTTCGCGGACGTCGAGCACGGCAAGACCACGTTGTTGCGCAACATCGTGCACGGCCTGGTGCGCGACTCCACTCCGGACCACGTCAAGGTCGTGTTCGTCGACTACCGACGCACGATGCTCGGCATCATCGACGGTGATCACCTGGGCGGTTACGCCAGCTCGGCGAACAAGGCGATCCCGATGATGCAGCAGTTGGCGCAGATCCTCACCGACCGACTGCCGCCCGAGGACGTGACCCCGCAGCAGTTGCGCGACCGCTCCTATTACACAGGCCCCGACGTCTACCTGGTCATCGACGACTACGACCTGGTCGCGACGGCTTCGGGTAACCCGCTGTTGCCGTTGGTCGATCTCGCGGCCCATGCTCGCGACATCGGCTTCCACATCATCCTCGCCCGGCGCTCGGGCGGGCTCGGGCGGGCGATGTTCGACCCGTTGATCGGCCGTCTCAAGGACCTCTCCTGCGACATGTTGCTGATGAGCGGCGACCGCGACGAGGGGTACATCACCGGACGGGTCCGCATGCAGCAACTGATCCCGGGGCGCGGTGAGCTGGTCTCGCGGACGCGGCCGCAGGAGATGATCCAGGTCGGTTACGTCGAGCCCGAGGTCTGAGCGGGTGGCACCCACCACACTGCGACCGACTGTTGTCGACCTCGCCTTCGGTCAGGTCTCGGTATCAGGTGGGCGATCGGCGGACGTGACCGATTTGCTGGAGGCAGTCGATGCTCCGACTGTGATGGTCGCGGGTGCCCGCCGATACGGTCACCAGGCGTGGCAGGCCGTACTGCGAGATCTGCACCTGCCTGATATGGGCCCCGATGGCCCGCTACCGATGGTGGTCGGGTATCCCAGCACCTGGGGGCGTGTGCGTTCGTCGGTACTCGACCGCGCGACCGCGGAGTTCGGCGCAGCGATCACGCTCGTCCCTCGGGCGGTACTGATCGCGCGGAGCCACTCCGACGGGACGATGCAACGGTGCGCGGTCGTCGAGACCACGCATTTCCCTGGTATGCCGGTGGATCCGGCCAGGCCGAGGGAGGCGCGGTGGGACGTCGCCCGACTGCGTCGCACGTCGGCCGGATGGGAGATCGAGGCCGTGGACGTCCTCGAACCGGAGTCCGATGGTGTCGCCGCCCGGACCGAGGCCATCGTCGACGACTCGGTGGAGGCGGTCTTCGTCGACGGTTCGGAGCCCGCGGAGGTGGCCAGGGCGATCGATGTCGTCGCCACGCACGCGCTGGCCGGGCGGGTGGTGGCGGTCGATCGGGATCTGATCCGACGCTACGGATGGCGGAGCGGTCGACCTGAGGGCGCCGACCCGCCGATCGGTCAGAGCGAACGGCCCGCGCAGGATCCGACGGGGCCGATGCGCGGTCGAACCGGCCGGTGGATCGTGGCCGCGGGGGTGGCCGCAGTCGCGGTGGCGTTGGTGGCCGGTGTGGTCGGCTTCCTCCAACGCGGTGGCGAGGGTCCGCCCGCCGAGCAGTCGGTGACACTCGGGCGTACCGACATCGACATTCCCGCCGACTGGCGGCGAACCGAGCTGGGGCGAGGACCTGACGCCGGGGGCACGGACGGACCCTCGCGCTCGGTGTTCGCCGACCGAGCGGACGGGAGGCGGATGCTGGTGGTCCAGAGCGAGGTGCGGACCGACTCGACCCTGGCATCGGTGGCGACCAGTCTCGGAAACCGGATCCGCCAGCGTGGCGACGATGTGGTGACCGAGTTCTCGGCCGTCACCAGGTTCATGGGCCGTGAGGTGATCAGCTATCGCGAGGCGCCCGCGTCGGGCAGCGCGATCCGCTGGTACGTGCTCGTCGAGCACGGACTGCAGGTGTCGGTCGGGTGCCAGGCGGGGACGACCGGGGAGTCGGTGGAGGCCGAATGCGCTCATGCCGTGTCATCGGTGCGGATCGCCCCGCGGTGATCGCGACGCGTTTTGACCCTGATCAGCGCCTTCGCGTAGTCTGGACCGCTGGTGCGTGACATCTCCTCACCGGGTGACCGGGAGGAGATAGTCGAGGCCCGGGTCCCCACTGGTCGCCGGGAGTTCCCTCTGTCATGGCACCTGACCAGCACCCATCGACAGAGTTGAGGACAACTGTGCCCACCTACACCCCGAAGGCCGGTGACATCACGCACGCGTGGCATGTCATCGACGCCACCGACGTGGTGCTCGGCCGGCTGGCCGTGCAGAGCGCGAATCTGCTCCGCGGCAAGCACAAGCCGACCTATGCGCCCCACGCCGATGGTGGTGACTTCGTCATCATCATCAACGCCGAGAAGGTCGCGCTGACCAGCAACAAGGCCGAGCGCAAGCTGAACTACCGCCACTCCGGGCATCCGGGTGGGCTCAAGGTCCAGACGACCGCAGAGCTCCTCGAGAGCCACCCTGAGCGCGTGGTCGAGAAGGCCATCAAGGGCATGCTGCCGCACACCAAGCTCGGTCGCGCCATGGCGTCCAAGCTGAAGGTCTACGCAGGCCCGAACCATCCTCACGAGGCTCAGCGGCCCGTGCCCTTCGAGATCAAGCAGGTGGCCCAGTGAGCAACGAGAACATCAACGAGCCGGCCGTCGAGATCGACGAGGAGATCCAGGTCGCCGCTGACGGCGGCGCCGAGGTAGCGGAGGCCGTCGAGGTCGTCGAGCAGGCATCGGATGACTACGACACCGAGGTCGTCGCCGAGGCCGGCGAGGTCCGTGAGCCGGTCGTCATCGATCGTCCGATCCAGACCGTCGGCCGCCGCAAGGAGGCCGTCGTGCGCGTGCGCCTCGTGCCGGGCTCCGGTCAGTTCCAGCTCAACGGTCGCACCCTGGAGGAGTACTTCCCCAACAAGGTGCACCAGCAGCTGATCAAGGCTCCGCTCGTCACCGTCGAGCGCACCGAGTCGTTCGACATCTTCGCCAAGCTCGTCGGCGGCGGCCCCTCGGGCCAGGCCGGTGCGCTGCGCCTGGGCATCGCCCGCGCGCTGATCGAGGTCACCCCGGACGATCGTCCGGCGCTGAAGAAGGCCGGCTTCCTCACTCGTGACCCGCGTGCGGTGGAGCGCAAGAAGTACGGCCTGAAGAAGGCCCGCAAGGCGTCGCAGTACTCCAAGCGCTGATCTTGGCACGCCTTTTCGGAACCGACGGCGTCCGGGGCCTGGCCAACGACGAGCTCACTCCCGAGCTCGCGTTGGGCCTGGCCTCGGCCGCCGCGGTCGTTTTCGGACACGATTCGGTCCGCGACGCGCGTCCGCGTGCGGTGGTCGGCCGTGATCCGCGCGCTTCCGGCGAGATGCTCGAGGCCGCGGTGTGCGCGGGCCTCGCGGCCACCGGCGTCGATGCGATCCGCGTCGGCGTGGTGCCAACGCCGGCCGTCGCCTTCCTGACGGCCGATTACCAGGCCGACTTCGGTGTGATGATCTCGGCGTCGCACAACCCCATGCCCGACAACGGGATCAAGTTCTTCTCGGGTGGCGGCCACAAGCTCGACGATGCGGTCGAGGACCGGATCGCGGCCACGATGGCCGAGGAGTTCGCCCGTCCGATCGGTGCGGCCGTTGGCCGTGTGGTGGACGCGGTCGATGCGGGCGACCGCTATCGTGCGCACCTCGCCGCGGCGATCGGGAATCGCCTCGACGGCCTCACCGTGGTCGTGGACTGCGCCCATGGCGCCGCTTTCGAGTTGGCGCCGCAGGCGTACGCGGACGCGGGCGCCGAGGTGATCGCGATCCATGCCGAGCCCGACGGCCTCAACATCAACGAGGACTGCGGATCCACCCACATGGACAAGCTCCGTGCAGCGGTACTCGAGCACGGCGCGGATCTCGGTTTGGCCCATGACGGTGACGCCGACCGCTGCCTCGCGGTCGACTCGACAGGGCAGGTCGTGGACGGGGACGCCATCATGGCGATCCTCGCGACCGCGCTGAGGTCACGGGACCGCCTGCGCGACAACGTCCTCGTCACGACGGTGATGAGCAACCTCGGCCTGCACATCGCGATGCGCGAGGCGGGGATCACGCTGCGGACGACCGCTGTCGGCGACCGGTACGTCCTCGAGGAGTTGCGTCGCGGCGGCTATTCGCTCGGCGGGGAGCAGTCAGGGCACATCGTGGTTCCCGGCTCCGGCACCACCGGTGACGGCATCCTGACCGGTCTGCTCCTGATGGAGCAGATGGCCGCGACCGGGGAGCGCATCGCCGACCTCGCACGCATCATGACGGTCCTCCCACAGGAACTCATCAATGTGCGGGTCGCAGACAAACACGCGGTCGCCCAGTCGCAGACGGTCAAGCAGTCGGTCGCCGACGCGGAGGCCGAACTCGGCGACCACGGCCGGGTGCTGTTGCGTCCGTCGGGAACCGAGCAGCTCGTGCGTGTGATGGTCGAGGCAGGTTCGGCCGACACCGCGCGCGCGGTGGCGCGTCGTATCGCCGACGTGGTCGAGGCAGCGGGCTCGTGAGCACTCCGAAGGCGGTCCTGTTCGACTTCTCGGGCACCCTTTTTCGGTTCGAGGCACGTGACGACTGGTTCGACGACCTGCACGACGAGGACGGCCACCCACTGCACCTGGATGCTCAGGCGGTCCTGATCCGGCGGATGACCCAACCAGTCGGTTTGCCGACGGTGATCGAGGATGACGACCGGATTGCCTGGGAGCAAAGGGATCTCGACCCGGAGCAGCATCGGCGCGCGTATCTGGCGATGTTGCGCGCGTCGGGGCTGACGGCGCCGGGCCACGCCGAGCAGCTCTACGCCAGGGTTCTCGACCCGCATTCGTGGCAGATCTTCCCGGACACCGAAGTGGTGCTGCGTGGTCTGCGTGCTGCCGGCATCCCTGTCGGCGTCGTCAGCAACATCGCCTTCGACCTGCGCGCCGTGCTCGCGCTGCACGGAGTCGCCGACCTCGTCGACGAGTACGCCCTGTCCTATGAGGTGGGTGCCATCAAACCCAACCCCCGGATCTTCCATGCGGCACTCGACCCGCTCGGCGTGGCGCCATACGACGCGCTGATGGTGGGCGACAGCGAGGAGGCCGACGGCGGTGCTCGCCACCTCGGCTGTGCATTCGAGCTGGTCCAGGACGCACCGGCAGTCGAACGCCCGTCGGCGCTCGTCGATGCCGTCATGCGCCACGGAGTGGTCCTCCCGAACTGACTCTCTCGGCCGGGAACCGGCCCTGGGCGTCGCGCGTCTAAACTTCGACGCCACACCGTGTTCGTGTGACCGGATTCATGCGACGCGTGTTCGCGAGGCGGGAGAAGGGGACCGATGGCCGATTCACAGATGTCCGTCGACGTCGACGAGGTCTCGAAGGTGGTGGCGTTCTATCGTCGGGCCGCCGACGTCGTCGGCTCGGCGGCCGATGACATCCGGAGACACGAGCTCGGTCGGTGGGCGCTCGGCGAGGAGTACCGCGAGATGGGCGCGCGGTATCGGGAGATGGGCCGCGTCATCACCGAACGGCTCACCGACCAGGCGCATGCCGCCGACCGACTGGCCGACGCCCTCGGACGGGGTATCGCGATGATCGATACCGCCGATGCCGACAATGCGACCGGCCTGACCCGCACCGTTGGCGGGCACCGCTCCGACGGATCCGGTGCCGCGTGACGGGGGATTCGCTTGCGGCGCTGCGTGACCAGGCCGTCTCCGGGATCGAGGATCTGGTCGACGTGCTGGCGCTCGGGGCCACGCTGGGAGCCCGGACAGCAGGTGAGGACGACGTGCACAGGCCGTTCCGGAGGGTCGGGTCGTTCGATGTCGCGGGTCTCGCCGCCGACAGCCGTCGTCTCGACGCGGCCCACCGGGCCGTCGCCGAACAGCTGCACCGACTACCCGAACAGCAGGTGCGGCTCGGACGCGGCTGGGTGAGCGAATCCGGCGCGCGGGCGGTGGCGGCTGTGGTCGATCACCAGCGGCGCGCCGAAGCAGACCTGCACGTGTTGCGGACCCTCGCCGAGGCCACCGGATCCGCGGCGTCGGGGATCGATCAGCTGCTGCGCACGTGGTATCTCACCGTCGCCCAACTGGCGGCGCCCCTGGTCGCCGGCGTCCCACTGGCCGCCGTCCCGGGAGCGATCGTGGCAGGAAGACTCCCGGCCGCAGTCGTGATCGATGACATCGCGTCGCGGGCAGCGCTGTACTTCACCACGGCTCATGCCACGGCCTCCGGCATCGACGAGATCCTGGAGCATCTCGATCGCGTCACCGAGGGGATGGATGTGGAACCGTACCCGTTGGCCGGAAGCCGCCCGACCGAAGCGCAGCGACCGGCGCAGGAGACAACGGCCACACCGGAGCAGGCGGATACGACTTCCGGGCAGGCAGCCGCTGGTGGCGAGGCGGCAGGTGAGAACGTGCCGGTACCGTCGCGCCCTGGTCCCGACGTCCCGCTGCAACTCACACCGGACCACGCGGCCCATCCACCGCAACCTCAGGCGCCCGAATCCGCCAATCCACCCGCCGAGGACGCTGCCCTCGCCCCGATGACCAGTGCTCCCGAGCCGGGAGCCGCGGCCCCGCCCCGTCCACAGACGCATGGGCCTCCGCCACCGTCGGCGGGCGACCTGGCTCTGGCCGGCGACGAATGAGAGCGAGCCGATCGTGAATCTCGCAGATCAGATCGAGGCCGTTGCACGGCGTGCGACGGCGGAGGTCGTCGCGGCATCCCATGCGTACGCGTCGACCCAGCGGCGTCTCGCGTCGGATCTCGCCGACTTCCGGTCCGCGAACGCCGCCCCCGACGAACGGCTGCGGGCGAAGCTGCAGATGGATGCAGACATCGCCGATACCGCCACACCGCGAATACTGTTACCTGCCGACGTGGCCGAGGCCAGTCCGCATCGATCGGCTTCGGACGAATAGGCTGTCGGTGTGCCGGCAGCGAAACCAGGGCAGACGAGATCTCAGCGGACGACACGCGGCGCGAAGCCGTCCCGATCCGCCGACAAGCTGATGGCGCCGTTGTCGCGTCGCGGGCCGCACCGCGTCCTGCGCGGCGATCTCGGGATCGTCGGCATGCGCGGGCAGGTGTTCGCCCCGGAGTCAGGGCGGAGGGTGCCCGCCATAGCCGTCGGGCACACCTGGATGGCCGACAGTCGCAGGTACCGGGATCTTCTCTATCACTTCGCATCCTGGGGTTTCGTGACCGTCGCGCCGGACGACAACACCGGCTTCTTCGCCTCCGATGTCGGGTTGGCGGCCGACCTGCGGTCGGCCCTCGCAGTCGTCTCGCGGGTCCCCCTCGGATCCGGTGCGGTGACCGTCGATCCGGATCGGATCGGACTCGTGGGCCATGGTTTCGGCGCCGCTGCGGCCGTCATGGCTGCTGCCGATCAACCGATCCTGGGGCAGCGGGCACCCGCGGTGGCGGGCGTCGCCGCACTGTTCCCGGCACCGACGACGTCGATGTTGTTGCCGGCCGCGGGCCTGGTCACCGCGCCCGGGCTGATCGTGGCCGGCGCCGGTGAACTCGACACCGTGGAGGCCAACGCCCTGCCCCTGGCACAGGCCTACGCGGGCGATGTGGCGTTGCGCACTGTGCCGAAGGGGAACGCGCGGGATCTGCTGGAGCGTCGGACGGTCAAGTCGCTGATCGGGATGAACGGGTCCGACCGTGCCGTCCACGGCCTCGTCCGGGCAGTGTGTACGGGATTTCTGCTGCACACCGTGGCAGGCGACGCCGAGTACCGGGCGTTCTCCGACGCGGATTCCAGCCTGGGCAAACTGGGAGTGATCGATCTCGACGACCCACCCGTGCAGCCGGTGGATCCGGTGTCACACCTGCTCGGGGTCAAACCGCGTAAGCGGCGCACCCGAAAGAGCTGACTTCACAGGTACGCTGACTGTCTATGTGTGGAATCGTCGGATACGTCGGTCGGCGCGATGCGCTGGACATCGTGGTCGAGGCACTTCGGCGGATGGAATACCGCGGATATGACTCGGCCGGGGTGGCCATTCTCGACGGGCACGGCAACACCGTGGTCGAGAAGAAGGCCGGTCGGCTCGAGAACCTCGACAAGCAGATCGCCACGGTCGGCCCGGACAATCTGGTGGGCACCACCGGGATGGGGCACACCCGGTGGGCGACGCACGGCCAGCCCACGGATCGCAATGCGCATCCGCATCTGAGCAGCGATGGCAAGATCGCCGTGGTCCACAACGGCATCATCGAGAACTGTGCGGTCCTGCGGGCCGAACTCGAGGATGCCGGGATCGAGTTCCTCTCCGACACCGACACCGAGACAGCGGTGCATCTGCTCGAGAGTTACTACGCGAACGGCCCCACCGCCGGGGACTTCGTCTCCAGTGCCTACGCCGCGCTGCGTCGCCTCGAGGGCGCCTTCACTCTGGTCTTCACGCACTCCGATCACCCCGACACCATCGTGGCCGCACGCCGATCCACACCGCTGGTGGTGGGTGTCGGTGACGGCGAGATGTTCGTGAGCTCGGATGTGACCGCGTTCATCGAGCACACCCGAAATGCTGTCGAGCTCGGGCAGGACGAGGTCGTGGTGATCACCGCGGACTATTACCGGATCTCCGATTTCGACGGAGACCCGCGCGCGGGCAAGCCTTTTCACATCGACTGGGACCTCGCCGCGGCCGAGAAGGGCGGCTACGACTTCTTCATGCTGAAGGAGATCGCCGAGCAGCCCGCCGCGCTCGCCGACACCCTCCTCGGCCACCTCGAGGGCGGTCGGATCGTCCTCGACGAACAACGCCTCACCGACGACGACCTCCGCGACGTCGACAAGGTGTTCGTCGTCGCCTGCGGCACCGCGTATCACGCCGGGTTGCTGGCCAAATACGCGATCGAGCACTGGACGCGGCTCCCGGTGGAGGTCGAGCTCGCGAGTGAGTTCCGCTACCGGGACCCGGTGCTGGACCGTTCGACGCTGGTCGTCGCGATCTCACAGTCCGGGGAGACGGCCGACACGCTGGAAGCGGTCCGCCACGCCAAGGACCAGAAGGCCCGGGTACTGGCCATCTGCAACACCAACGGCGCGCAGATCCCACGGGAGTCCGACGCCGTGCTCTACACCCACGCCGGCCCCGAGATCGGCGTCGCATCGACGAAGTGCTTCCTCGCGCAGATCGTCGCCGCGTACCTGGTCGGACTCGCCCTTGCCCAGGCCCGTGGCACCAAGTACGCCGACGAGGTCGCGCGCGAGTTCGCCGCGCTGGAGCTGATGTCGAAGGCCGTCGAGGAAGTCCTCACGACCATGGAGCCGGTCCAGGATCTGGCACGGTCACTCGCGCACCACAACACGGTGCTCTTCATCGGCAGGCACGTCGGATATCCGGTGGCGCTCGAAGGGGCACTCAAACTCAAGGAACTCGCCTACATGCACGCGGAGGGATTCGCGGCGGGCGAACTGAAGCACGGTCCGATCGCACTGATCGAAGACGGCCTGCCGGTGATCATCGTGATGCCGTCTGCGGATGGCCGGGCGCTGCTGCATTCCAAGATGGTGAGCAACATCCGCGAGATCCAGGCACGCGGAGCCCGCACGATCGTGATCGCCGAGGAGGACGACCTGTCCGCCGCGAGCGTCGCCGACCACCTGATCCCCATCCCGAAGACACCGACCCTCCTGCAGCCGCTGGTGTCGACCATCCCGCTGCAGGTCTTCGCCGCCACCGTCGCGCAGACGCGTGGCTACGACGTGGACAAGCCGCGAAACCTGGCCAAGTCGGTCACCGTCGAGTAGTTCCCGACCGATGCCGATCCGCTACCTCACCGCCGACGCCGTCCGGCAGGCGGAACGGGCGACCGGGGATCTGCTGACCGGCGGCGCACTCATGCGGCGCGCCTCGTCCGGCGTGGCGCAGGTGGTGATCGGCGAGCTCCGGGCGACGGGCGGCTGTTACGGGCGTCGCGTCGGAGGAGTGATCGGGGCGGGTGACAACGGTGGCGACGCGCTCTATGCGCTGGCCGTGCTCGCGCACCGCGGTGTGGCGTGTACGGCGGTGCTGCTGAACCCGGACAGAGCCCACCCCGGCGGTCTCGCGGCGTTCTGTCGTGCGGGCGGCCGCATCGCCGAGACCCTCCCGTCCGGACTCGACCTGGTGATCGACGGGGTCGTCGGGATCGGAGGCCGTGGACCGTTGCGGTCGGCGGCCGCCGATCAGTTCGCCCGTCTGGAACGCGCCGAGTCCGGCGGACCGGCGATCGTGGCCGTCGACCTCCCGTCCGGAGTCGACGCCGACACCGGCGAGGTCCACGACCCGGCCGTGCAGGCCACCATCACCGTCACGTTCGGCGCTCCCCGAAATGCCCACCTCCTGGCGGCGCCGCAGTGCGGTCGGGTCGAGGTGATCGACATCGGCATCGACCGGTTCGGGCCGTCCGATGGTCCAGCGCCCCGGCTCTCGGTACTCGCTGACGATGACGTCGCGGGGCTGTGGCCGGTTCCCGGACCCGATGACGACAAGTACAGCCAGGGCGTGGTCGGGGTGATCGCCGGGTCGGCGCGGTACCCGGGAGCGGCGATCCTGGCGACGGGTGCGGCGGTGAGCGCGACGTCGGGCATGACCCGCTATGTCGGAACGGCCGCCGACGAGGTGGTCTCGCATTACCCGGAGGTGGTCGCGGCCAGGACGCTCGACGATGCGGGGCGGGTGCAGGCGTGGGTGGTGGGCCCCGGCATGGGAACCGACGACGACGCACTGGCCGTGCTCCGCACGGTGCTCGAAACCGATCTACCGGTGCTCGTCGATGCCGACGGTCTCACTCTGGTCGCGGCGCATCCGGAGCTCGTGGCGGACCGTCGGGCCCCGACGCTGCTGACGCCGCACGCGGGCGAATACGCGCGCCTGGCGGGCGACGACGTCGGCGCCGACCGATTGCAGGCAGCCGCAGGGCTGGCGGCGAAGTGGCAGGTCACGGTGCTTCTCAAGGGGCGGATCACGCTCGTCGCGGACCCATCGGGTGATGTGCTCGGCAACGACGCCGGTTCCTCGTGGGCGGCCACGGCCGGGGCGGGTGACGTGCTCTCGGGAATCGCCGGCGCCCTGATGGCGTCCGGGCTCACCCCGTCTCTGGCAGGGGCCGCCGCGGCACGGGTACACGGGCACGCAGCCGATCTGGCCGCCCGAAGCGCGCCGATCGGGGCGTCTGCCCTCCTTGGCGCGGTCCGACCGGCGGTGCGGGCGATCCGTGAGGCCTCTGCGATCGGGTGAGTGTGGTCCTCAGACGGCACTGCATCGGTAGTGATCCCGGACATATCGGTGGCCGCGCGCACGTGCAGGGCACTCATGCCGATCTGGGACAATGGACGCGATGACCTCACCTGCTCTGGCCGCGACCATCGATCTCGACGCGATCGCCCACAATGTCGGCGTGGTGCGCGATGCCGCGCGCGCCGATGTCCTCGCGGTGGTGAAGGCCGATGCCTACGGGCATGGCGTCCTGCCCGTCGCGCGGACGGCGCTGGCCGCAGGCGCCGCCGAACTGGGGGTGGCGCACGTCGACGAGGCGGTCGCGCTGCGAGCCGGCGGGATCAGCGCTCACATCACGGCGTGGCTCCACACTCCCGCCACGGATTTCGGCGCGGCGATCGCCCACGACATCGACATCGCCGTGTCGTCGTCGCGTCAGCTGGCCGCGGTCGTCGCCGCGGCGGCGGCCCGGTCCACCACGGCCACGGTGACGGTCAAGGTTGACACCGGGCTCAACCGCAGCGGGATCGCGGTCGACGAGTGGGCCGACTTCGCCGAATCGCTGGCAAAGGCGAAGGCCGACGGTGCTGTATCGGTCAGGGCGATCATGTGCCACCTCGCGCGTGGTGACGAGCCCGACCATCCGCTGAATTCCGAACAGGCACACCGTCTCGACGTCGCCGCCGACGACCTGCGCAGGCTCGGTGCCGGACCCGAGGTGATGCACATCGCCAATTCTCCTGCCGCACTGACACGTCCAGACCTCGCGCGCGATCTGGTCCGGCCCGGGATCGCCCTCTACGGGCGGACCCCGGTGCCCGAGCGCGGTGACTTCGGTCTGATTCCCGCGATGACGTTGACCGCCCAGGTCTCGCTGGTCAAGAAACTCTCTGCGGGAGAGGGGGTCTCCTACGGACATACCTGGATCGCGCCCACCGACACGACCATCGCGATCCTGCCTGCCGGCTACGCCGACGGCGTGCCGAGGCTGCTCTCGGGCAAGTTCGCGGTCCGGATCAACGGACGATCGTTCCCCGGCGTCGGCCGGATCTGTATGGATCAGATGGTCGTCGACCTAGGTCCGGACGGGGGAGGCGTGGCCGAGGGCGACCGGGCGGAGCTGTTCGGCACCGGTCGCGACGGCGGGCCGACCGCCAAGGACTGGGCTGACACCATCGGAACCATCGACTACGAGATCGTCTCGGGAATCGGTCGCCGGGCAATACGGGAGTACGTCGGGGGCGCCCGTGGATGACTCGGAGCGGATCGGCTGGATGGCCGGGGTCACCGGTGTCGCCGCGCTCGGGGCTGTCGCTGCCGGCGGGGTCGCCCGCAACGTGGCACGTCGCCGGACCGCGAATCGGACGGATCCGTTTGCGGGCGTGGACTTCACCACGATCTATGACGACACCGCGAGCACCGTCACCACCGACGACGGGATCGATCTCGCGGTCCGCACCGTGATCACCGGCCCGGCGGGAGCCGATCCGGATGAGATCGACCCGGAGCTGACCGTGATCTTCGTCCACGGGTTCAGCCTGCGGATGGCGAGTTGGCATTTCCAGCGTTACGAGTTGGCGCAGCGCTGGGCCGACCGATCCATCCGGATGGTGTTCTTCGATCATCGCGGTCACGGGCGGAGTGGTCCGGCGCCGGCCGAGACCTGCACCATCACCCGGCTCGGCGACGACATCGGCGCAGTGATCCGCGCCGCCGCTCCGACCGGACCCCTTGTCCTGGTGGGTCATTCGATGGGCGGGATGGCGTTGATGGGGCTCGCTCGGCGCGACCCGGCACTCTTCGCCCCCGATGGCCGGGCCAGTGGCGTCGCCCTGGTGGCGACGGCCTCGCGCGGTCTGACCGAGGCCGGCCTCGGCGAAGGACTGTCGAACCCGTTGCTCGACGCGTTCCGGCTGTCGGTCCGTCATGTCCCCGCTCTGGTCCGGGCCGGCCGGGGGATCACCCGTCAGGTGTTGGAACCGGTACTGGTCGCGGCGAGCTTCGGTCCCGACTTCTACAGCCCGAACGCGGGGCGTGCCGTCGAGAAGATGATCCAGAACACGCCCATCGAGACCATCGTGAACTTCCTGCACGCCCTGGAGGACCACGACGAATCCATGGCACTGCCGGTCCTCGCCCGCGTGCCGTCGGTGGTGGTGTGCGGCAACGCGGATCGACTGACGCCGCTGCCCAGATCGATGCGGATGTACGGGGAACTCAGAGAGGACTCGCGACTCGTCGTGGTCGAGGGGGCGGGTCACATGGTGCAGATGGAGAGGCCGGATGTGGTGACCCAGGCGATCGTCGAGCTGGTGGATCGTGCGCGGACGGCGACGCCGCAGCCGCGCCGTCGCCGGTGGTGGCGAAGGAGGGTGTCAGGGTGAGCGAACCCGTGGAGGCAGGTGCGCCTGGCGCGCGAACGTTGGTGGAGGTCGCCGACACCGAAGATCTGGGACGCGAACTGGCCGCCACCCTGCGGGCCGGGGACCTGGTGATCCTCGACGGCCCGCTGGGTGCGGGCAAGACGGCGATGGCCCGGGGGATCGGCGCCGGGCTGCAGATTCTCGGCAGGGTGTCGTCGCCGACGTTCATCATCGCGCGTGAGCATCGGCCGTCGCGGCCTGGACTGCCCGGCATGATCCACGTCGACGCCTACCGGCTCGGCGGCCTCGACGAACTCGATGCGCTGGACCTCGATTCCGACCTGACGGGGGCGGTGATCGTGGTGGAGTGGGGTGAAGGAGTCGCCGAGCGTCTCGCCGATCGGCACCTGCGGGTACGCCTGCGACGGGAGCCCGAATCGGATGTCCGTCGCGCCGAGTGGGAATGGGTGGATCACTGATGTGGGTATTGGCCATCGACACCGCGACCGACTCGGTGGTGACCGGCGTCGCGCGCCTGAGCCCCGACGAAAGTGGTGCGCCCGAGGTGGTGGCCGAGCGTGTCGTGTCGGACGGGCGCCGACATGCCGAGGTGCTCACCACACTCATCGCCGAGGTCCTGTCGGAATCGGGCGTCGCGCGCGCCGATCTCGCCGCAGTGGTCGTCGGCTGCGGGCCGGGCCCGTTCACCGGATTGCGGGTGGGGATGGCGACCGGGGCGGCCTTCGCCGACGCGTTGGGGTTGCCCGCGCACGGCGTGTGTTCACTGGACGCGGTCGCCGGACAGGAGCTCATGGACGGGGCGGGCGACGGCTCGGTGCTCGTGGTCACCGATGCCCGACGTCGGGAGGTCTACTGGGCCCGGTACGTCGACGGGAGACGGGTGAGTGGGCCGGAGGTCGTCGCACCGGCCCGGCTTGTCGACGACCTCGCCTCGACGCACATCGATCTCGTGGCCGGATCGCCCGCGCACGCCGAGCTCTTCGGCCGCGCTGTCGGGACCGCGACGGTACCGTCGGTGGCCGGTCTCGTGGCCGCCGCGTCCGACGACCTGCGTACCGGAACGCATCCGGAACCACTGGTGCCGCTCTATCTCCGGCGCCCTGATGCCAAGGAGGCCAAGGGCCGTCGGCTCGCAGCAGGACAGAACACGGAGGTGACACGGTGACGACGTCGGAGCTGCTGATCGACGACCTCGACTACGCGGACATTCCCCGCTGTGCCTCGCTGGAGAAGGAGATGTTCGCCGACGATTCGCCCTGGCCCGCAACGGCCTTCCGTGCCGAGCTCAATGCCCCGTACAACAAGTACTTCGCGGCCCGCGAACGGCCCGGCGGAGACGTCGTCGGCTACGCGGGGGTGTCGACGCTGGGGTCGGCGGGCTCGTTCGAATGCGAGATCCACACGATCGCCGTCGCGCCGTCGCATCGTGGCCGGGGTTACGGACGCGCATTGCTGGTGGCGATGCTCGACGTCGCCGACGACTGTGGCGCACCGGTTTTCCTCGAGGTACGCACCGACAACTCCACCGCGATCGACCTCTACGCGCGACACGGGTTCGTCCGGTCGGGCATCCGCCGCAACTACTATCAACCGTCGGGTGCCGACGCGTACACGATGATCCGACCGGCCACGGCGGAGTCCGTGACGCCGGAGTCAGGGACTCACCCATGATCGTGATGGGAATCGAGAGCTCGTGTGACGAGACCGGTGTCGGCATCGTCCGGTGGGATCCGGACGGCGTCGGCGACGGCGGGAAGGGTACCGCGGCACTGCTCGCCGACGAGGTCGCGTCCAGTGTCGACGAGCATGCCCGGTTCGGGGGCGTGGTCCCCGAGATCGCGTCACGAGCACACCTCGAGGCGATCGTGCCGACCATGCAGCGTGCCCGGGAAGTTGCCGGAATCGACCGCCCCGACGCGATCGCGGTGACGATCGGCCCGGGTCTGGCCGGCGCACTGCTGGTCGGCGTCGCGGCCGCGAAGGCCTACGCATTGGCCTGGGACGTCCCGCTCTTCGCCATGAATCACCTGGGCGGTCATGTCGCGGTCGACACGCTGGAGCACGGGCCGATGCCGGAGTGCGTCGCCCTCCTGGTCTCCGGTGGCCACACCCACCTGCTGCACGTGACGGACCTGGCGTCGCCGATCACCGAACTCGGTACCACGGTCGACGACGCGGCGGGGGAGGCCTTCGACAAGGTGGCGCGCCTTCTCGATCTCGGATTCCCGGGCGGTCCGGCACTGGATCGTGCTGCAGCCGAGGGTGATCCGAGTGCGGTCGCGTTCCCGCGCGGGATGACCGGACCTCGTGACGCGCGCTACGACTTCTCGTTCAGTGGTCTCAAGACCGCGGTCGCACGCCATGTCGAGAAATGCGATCGCGACGGCGTCGAGGTGCCGATCGCCGATGTCGCCGCGTCGTTCCAGGAGGCGGTTGCCGACGTCCTGACGATGAAGGCGTTGCGTGCCTGCACGGACCTCGACGTCGACACCCTGGTGCTCGGCGGTGGTGCCACCGCGAACTCACGCATTCGATCGCTGGCGCAGGAAAGGTGCGAGGCGGCGGGCATCACCCTGCGAGTGCCCCGGCCTCGCCTCTGCACCGACAACGGAGTGATGATCGCGACGCTGGGTGCGCATGTCATCGCCGGGGGAGCCCAGCCGTCCCCGCTGACCGTTGCCACCGACCCGGGGATGTCGGTGCAGGTCAGTCAGCTCTGACGCTGCAACAGCTCGCGGCAGCCCAGTGAGTGGTCGGCGAGTACCGCACGCTGCGTCGGACGCGCACGTCGGTAGCGGTCCTCACCGCTCTCGGTGAGCTGGGCGAACACCGACCGCCGGTCCGACTCACACATCGTCCTGCTCGCGAGCCCGTCCTTCTCCAGGCGCGCGACCACGCGTGACAGAGCGCTCTGGCTGAGATGGACGTGCTCGGCGAGCTCGCTCATCCGCAGGCTGTGTTCATCTGCTGCCCAGAGCAATTCGAGTACCTCGAACTCACTGGCGGAGATCTTGTGATTGGCCTGCAGTTCACGGTCGAGAGCGCAGGAGACCCGGTGATAGCGAACTGACAGGTCATGCCAGGCCGCGGCCAGCGCATCCTGATCGGTTCCCTCGGTCATGCCGAACACCTTACCACATGCACGTACATGTAATGCGCACACAAAATATTCCTAGGAATTAGATGTAGGTGCATTACATGCATAAGCATAGAGTTGACGCTCATGACCCAGACACACGATCTCGTCATCACTCAACGCGCCACCGATCCGTCCACAGCGCCGCCGGCATCGACCGACCCCGCAACCCGCATCACCAACGCCTCCGGGTGGGGCTCGCGCACCTGGCTGTTGCTGGTGGTCCTGGCCGGGGCGCTCTTCCTGGACGGCCTCGACATCTCGATGGTCGGTGTCGCACTGCCGTCCATCGGTGCCGACCTCGGTATGGGGCAGTCCCAACTGCAGTGGATCGTCAGCGGCTACGTCCTCGGCTATGGAGGTCTGCTCCTGCTCGGCGGGCGGACCAGCGATCTGATCGGCAGGCGGCGCGTGTTCCTCATCGCTCTCGGCGTGTTCGGGGTGGCCTCGGTGGTCAGCGCGCTCGTCGACATCGACGCCCTGATCGTCGCGCTCCGATTCGTCAAGGGGGTGGCCGCGGCGTTCACCGTGCCGGCGGGCCTGTCGATCATCACCACCACATTCGCGGAGGGGCCCGCGCGCAATCGGGCCCTCTCGATCTACACCGTCTGCGGGGCCAGCGGGTTCTCGCTCGGCCTGGTGTTCGGTGGCCTGCTGACCGAACTCTCCTGGCGCGCAACATTGATCTTCCCCGGGCCGGTCGCGCTGCTGCTGCTGTTCGCGGGCCACCGGGTGATCCCGAAGATCGGCGCCTCACGGTTCCGATGGGCACAGTTCGACGTCGTCGGTGCGTTCACGAGCACGGGCGCGCTCCTGCTCCTCGTCTTCGGGGTGGTGCGTGCCCCCGAGGTCGGCTGGGCCTCGGCGATCACCATCGGAACCCTTGTCGTTTCCGGGCTCCTCGCCGTCGCGTTCGTCCTGGTGGAACGCCGGCACCGGCATCCGCTCGTGCGCCTCGGACTACTGCGGTCGCCGCTGCTCGTGCACGCCAACATCTCGGCGGCCCTGATGTTCGGCTCGTATGTCGCGTTCCAGTTCGTCGTCACGCTGTACCTCCAGGATTCGCTGGGGTGGTCGCCGCTCTCGATGGCGCTCGGCTTTCTACCTGCCGGTCTGATCGTCGCGGCCAGCTCGATCCGGATGGACCGCGTCCTGGATCGGGTGGCGACGCCGTGGTTGCTGGTCGGCGGATTCGCGGCGTTCCTCGGCGGCTACCTGTGGTTCGCACGAGTGGAGCCGGGGATGGCCTACGCCGACTTCCTGCTGCCGACGATCATCCTGCTCGGCATCGGTTTCGCGGTCACGTTCCCGTCGGTCACCTCTCAGGGCACCGCTGGTGTCGACGACGCGGAGCAGGGACTCGCCTCGGGGTTGGTCAACACCAGTGTCCAGGTGGGCGGGGCGGTGATGATGGCGGTGGTCACCGCGATCCTCACGAGCTCTGACGAACCGTCTGGTCCCGGTGAGCTCCTGGGCGGGATGTCGACGGCGATCTGGGTGGTCGCGGGCATGTCGATCGTCGGACTCGCCAGTGCGATCGCGATGGCGACATGGTCGCTGAAGAGCCGTACGCAGGTGCTACCGGACCCGGTGCCGGCGCTCGAGAACCCGCTCGCGGGCGGGGCCGACTGATTTTGCAGCCTCCGCCCTTGAGTGCTGGCACTCTCGTGTATAGAGTGCTAGTCGGCACTGCGTGAAGCCTCGGCACCCGCGACGACGGGGCTTTGTCCAGCGCCATGAACATCCGAACCACCGTTCGAACTCACTCAGTACGAAAGTTGAGGACTCACATCGTGGCGAGCGTGAACATCAAGCCGCTTGAGGACAAGATCCTGGTGCAGGCCGTGGAGGCAGAGACGACCACCGCGTCCGGTCTGGTCATCCCGGACACCGCCAAGGAGAAGCCGCAGGAAGGCACAGTCATCGCCGTCGGCGAGGGCCGGGTTACCGAGCAGGGCAACCGCGTCCCGGTCGACGTCAAGGAAGGTGACACCGTCATCTACAGCAAGTACGGAGGCACCGAGATCAAGTACGCCGGCGAGGAGTACCTGATCCTCTCGGCGCGCGACGTGCTGGCCGTCATCGGCAAGTAAGACCCGCGAATCACACCGCGTGTCCACCGCCCCGGAGCCCTCGTCGGGCGCCGGGGCGGTGCTGATTCTCCAAGCTGTCCCGCACTCTGAAAGAGACCCATGTCCAAACAGATCGAATTCGATGATGTAGCGCGCCGCGCGCTCGAGCGCGGTATCAACCAACTGGCCGACACGGTGAAGGTCACCCTCGGCCCCCGCGGCCGGCATGTGGTGCTGGCCAAGGCGTTCGGCGGACCGAGCGTCACCAACGACGGCGTCACCATCGCCCGGGACATCGACCTCGAGGATGCCTTCGAGAACCTCGGTGCCCAGCTCGTGAAGTCGGTCGCCACCAAGACCAACGACGTGGCAGGCGACGGCACCACCACCGCGACCGTGCTCGCACAGGCGATGGTCTCGGCCGGCCTGCGCAACGTCGCCGCAGGTGCCAACCCGATCGCGCTCGGCGCCGGGATCGGCAAGGCCGCGGACGCGATCAGCGCCGAACTGCTCCGGGTGGCGACCCCGGTCGACGGTGAGAAGGCCATCGGCCAGGTCGCGACCGTCTCGTCACGTGACGAGGAGGTCGGCGTGATGGTCGGCAAGGCGATGACCCGGGTGGGTGGCGACGGCGTCGTCACCGTCGAGGAGGGCTCCGGTCTGGAGACCGACCTCGACATCACCGAGGGCGTCCAGTTCGACAAGGGCTTCCTGTCGCCGTACTTCGTCACGGATGCGGACAGCCAGGAGGCCGTGCTGGAGGACGCGTTGGTGCTCCTCTACCGCGACAAGATCAGCTCGCTGCCGGACTTCTTGCCGCTGCTGGAGAAGATCGCCTCTGAAGGCAAGTCGGTGCTGATCATCGCCGAGGACGTCGAGGGCGAGCCTCTCTCGACACTCGTCGTGAACTCCATCCGCAAGACCATCAAGGCCGTTGCGGTCAAGGCCCCGTTCTTCGGGGATCGTCGGAAGGCGTTCCTGGAGGACCTGGCGGTCGTCACCGGCGCGACGGTGATTTCCTCCGACATCGGCATGTCCCTCGCCGAGACGGGACTCGACGCACTCGGTTCGGTCCGCCGTGTGGTCGTGAGCAAGGACACGACGACCCTGGTCGAGGGCGCAGGCACCAAGGACGACATCGCCAAGCGTGCCGAGCAGCTCCGTCGTGAGATCGAGCAGAGCGATTCCGACTGGGACCGCGAGAAGCTGGCCGAGCGCCTGGCCAAGCTCGCCGGTGGCGTGGCCGTGATCCGCGTGGGCGCTGCCACCGAGACCGCGCTCAAGGAGCGCAAGCATCGCGTGGAGGATGCGGTGGCAGCGGCCAAGGCCGCGGTCGAGGAGGGCATCGTCATCGGTGGCGGCTCCGCAATCGTGCAGGCGGCGTCGGTGCTCGACGCGCTGGCGGCGGACCTGCCCGAGGACGAGGCGCTGGGGGTGCGCGTCGTGCGTGACGCGGCCCGTGCCCCGCTCTATTGGATCGCCGGCAACGCGGGCGTCGACGGTGCCGTCGTGGTCGCGAAGGTGACCGAGTCCGATCAGGGCCTCGGCTTCAACGCAGCCACGCTCACCTACGGTGATCTGCTCGCCGAGGGAATCATCGATCCCGTGAAGGTGACGCGATCGGCCGTGGTGAACGCGGCATCCGTCGCGCGGATGGTGTTGACCACCGAGACCGCGATCACCGACCGGCCCGAGGAGGCCCCGGCCGGCGGTCACGGTCACGCCCACTGACGTCGGCTACGTACCCGCAAAACCCCTCGGGGGCATCGATCCAACCGGATCGATGCCCCCGAGGGCGTTGCGAAGGTCCGCGCGTCGGCTAGCCGGCCATCCGGCGTCCGACACCGCGCTTCATCAGCATGCTGCGTTCGGATTCGGAGAGCCCTCCCCAGATGCCGTACGGCTCGGCGACCGCGAGGGCATGTTCACGGCATTGGGCGATCACCGGACACTGGTGGCACATCTCCTTGGCACGACGCTCCCGCTGGGCGCGCGCACGGCCGCGCTCACCGTCGGGGTGAAAGAACATCGAGGATTCCACTCCGCGGCAGAGACCCTTCATTTGCCAGTCCCAGATGTCGGCGTTCGGGCCGGGAAGAAGATTTGGCTGAGGCATGACAGCGACTCCTTGTCTGCGAGTGGCACTCGTATTCATCAGTGCATCCACACAGTAGGCAAGCAAAAGAAATGGAGTCAATCCCGCCAAATGCCTGCTCAATGATGGTGAAACTTCGGGAAATGTTAACTCTGTGTTGTGGAAACGGACCGGACTAGCATATACGTGCCACCGGGTGGTCCGGACCCCTTCTGCGGGTCCGTTTGGCCTGTCTGAACTGCGAATTCCCTTGCGCGGAGGAACGTTTCGGCAGCCCTCCCAGCTCGTTTCAGGAAGGTTCCGTGACGGGCTCCGCGTAACACGGAAGAAATGTGCAGAATATTCCTGCGTGATCTGGGGGCGGAATTAATGTTTGTGACGGCAGGTTAAATTCATGCAAACTGGAACCGGTTGCATTCCATTCGGCGTTGACATGATCGCGAGAAAACAGGGTCTGATATGGGCAAACGTACGGATGGGTATGCGTTGTGGGGCCGTGCGGTGCACCGGGGAGGTATAGGTCACACCGCAGCCGCGTTCGCGTTGCTCGACGGTGTGGACCGCGTGGGACGGGAACACGGTGACGATGTGCTCTCGTCGCTGGCCTCCTCGACCAGGGCTTCGCTGCTGCGGCAGGCAGGCCATCACCGGCATGCTGCGACGTACGACGGACGCGCACTGCTGTTGGTGGGCGTGGCCTCACCCGGCGCGCCTCGACGGCGAATGGCCGACGAGGGCCAGTGGCGACAGGCCGCCCTGTTGGACGCGCTGGTCGGGCTCGCCGCTGATCATCTCGGCCGACTCCGTCTGCCGCACGCTGCGCGCCTGCTGGACCGTGCCCGCGACCACGCCGACCCCGACGACGGCGGTTGGCTCGCCGGTCGTCGTCCCCGGCTCCGCATCGAGTGGGTCTCGGCCGAGTTGGCCATGTACGGCGGCGACGCGGCGAAAGCGGTCGGACACGCCGAGGCGGGTTGTCGGTTGGCAGAACTCGGCGGCACCCCGGAGCGCCACCGGGTGAAGACGATCCTCATCGCCGCCGCCGCCGCGGCGACCGCAGGTGACTCGCGTCACGCCGCGGAGCTCGCGAGCGACGTCACCAGGCGCGCAGCCGACGCGGGCCTGACGCCGTTGCAGTGGGCTTCGCTGGCGTTGCGGAACGGTCTCGACCCGCGAGATGAGCAGGTCACGGAGGAACTCGCGCGCACCCGATCCGAACTCATCTCTCGAGGGGTGCCATTCGACAACGCGTGATGGCAGTGGGTGCGTCGAGCGTCGGGTCGGATCGCTAAGGTGACGTGGGGGAAATGGCGGACCGGCAACACCACGACACATGTAACACGGGGATCTCAACTGACGATGAAACTGACGGGTGTTGAGCTCGACGAGGCTGTCCGTGCCGCGGGGCACGGCGATCGCGCGGCGCTCACGTCAGTTCTCGAAAGTGTGCAGGACCCGATCCTGCGCTACTGCCGAGGGCGAATTGGAGTCGGAGAACGCCATCTGTTCTCCGCCGACGATATCGCGCAGGAGGCGTTGATGGCGGTGATGACAGCGCTGCCCCGGTACAAGGACCAGGGCAGGCCGTTCATGGCGTTCGTCTACGGGATCGCTGCACACAAGGTGGCCGATGCCATGCGCGTGGCAGGCCGGGTCAAGGCCGATCCGGTGGAGACCTTGCCCGAGGCGATGTCGTTCACGGGCGGACCCGAACAGTCGGCTCTCGACGCCGATGCGAGTCGCCGGATGCGTGCACTGTTGACGATCCTCCCGGAGAAGCAGCGTGAGGTGCTGGTCCTCCGACTCGTGGTCGGGCTGTCGGCCGAGGAGACCGCCGATGCCATCGGCAGCACCGCAGGCGCGGTGCGCGTGGCCCAGCATCGCGCGCTGGCGAAGTTGAAAGACCAATTGAGGAAGGCAGGTGAGGTCGATGAACGACAAGCATGATCCTGCCGAGCCGGGGTGGGATCTGACCCAGCCCATCGACATGACGTCGGTGCATGTCGACGACGAGTTCATCGACGCGCTGTCGCAGGACCTTCCTGTGCCCACCCACGACGACACCGAGTACCAACTTGCGGAACTGCTGTCGGGCTGGCGGCACGAGACGCTCACCGCGCCGCTCCCGGAGCTGCCGACCGTCGATGAGGTCGAGACGGCGATCGCCGCCACCGAGCGAGCGCGTCGCGGCCGCGGCGTCATCCGCCACCTCCGTGTCGCGTCCGGTGCAGCCGCGATCGTGGTGATCGCAGGCGCCGGCCTGACCGTCCTCGCCGAGGGATCCTCGCCCGGCGACCCGCTGTGGGGGGTCAAGCGGGTGGTGTTCTCCGAGGCGGCAAGCCAGACGCAGGCATCGATGGATGTGCAGTCGAACCTGGAGAAGGCCGAGGCCGCGATGGCCGCCGGTGATCCCCAACAGGCGGCCGAGCTGATCGCGAAAGCGCAGAAGGACCTCGGGCCCGTGCGCGACAACGAGACCCTCAACCGCATGAAGGACTGGATCGAGCGGCTCCGCGCACAGACCGCGACGTCGGGAGCGTCGTCCACCTCGTCGTCGATCTCGGTCTCGCAGAGTCGGCGACCGGGCGAAGGGGCCGGTGGGCCGACGACTCCGCCTCGTGACCTGCGCCGTTCGCGCATCGACGACGGGTCGTCGTCGATCACCGTCACGAAGCCGGCACCGCCTCCGCCCGTGACCTCCGATGTGCCCACCAGCGATGGTGGCCACCAGAGTCCGGGGAACCCGGAACCATCGACGCCACCCGATGTCCGGGACACCACCCCGACCACCACCGCCACATCGTCACCGGTCGAACGGGATGACGGGGCAGGCGGGACGGCGTCGGATTTCCCGACCACGACATCGCCGTCGTCGTAGGACGGCTCAACGGCTCGGTCCGGTTCAGCCTTCGGTCTGGCCCAGCGTTGGGTCTCGCTCAGCGTTCGTCGTCGGCGTGACTGTGCGCATCCGCGTAGCCACGGCAGTAATCCCAGGTCACATAGGCGTCAGGTCGCGGGTCCACCGCCGGCTCATGCGGCCGGACGGTTCCGTCGATCAGTAGCTGCAGCAGGTTGGCGCGCAGCATGTCCCAGTCGTGATAGTGGTCCTCGTGGCAGTCGTCGCACACCACGACGAGTCCGCGGATCCCCCGCTGGGCCAGCAGTGCCTCATAGACCGCGAGGTCGGCCAGATCCTCCTCGACCGCCATCCGCTCGTTCTCATCGAGCGGGATGCCGGGCTCCACCGAGTCGAGCGCCGAGGCCGGATCGCTGGGGTCATCTGCGAACGGGTCTGGCGGGAGGCCGGGTGGTAGGTGGTCACGCACACAACCACGGTAACCGATGAAACGGTCAGGGTGGGGTGAGGACTCCACAGTCTCCCGGCGTGTGGAACGAACCGCGCGGGGTGACCCTCACCACTGCGGCACTGCCGATACGATGGACAGATGACGCACGTTCGCACCGGAGGAGACGACCCCGACAAGGTCGCGATGCTCGGCCTCACCTTCGACGACGTCCTGTTGCTTCCCGCGGCCTCCGATGTCATCCCCAGTGACGCGGACACGTCGTCGCGGGTCACCAAGAACATCACCCTCAAGGTGCCCCTGGTGAGTTCGGCGATGGACACCGTCACCGAGGCGAGAATGGCCATCGCGATGGCCCGCGCAGGTGGCATGGGCGTGCTGCACCGCAACCTGTCTATCGAGGACCAGGCCGGTCAGGTCGAGACGGTCAAACGTTCCGAGGCCGGCATGGTCACCGATCCGGTCACCTGTTCTCCGACCGACACCTTGGCCGAGGTCGACGCCATGTGCGCCCGGTACCGGATCTCCGGTCTTCCCGTGGTGGACGAGGTCGGCGAGCTCATCGGCATCATCACCAACCGCGACATGCGGTTCGAGGTCGACCTGTCGCGTCCGGTCTCCGAGGTCATGACGAAGGCGCCGCTGATCACCGCACAGGAGGGCGTGTCGGCCGAGGCGGCCCTGGGCCTGCTGCGCCGGAACAAGATCGAGAAGCTGCCGATCGTCGACGGCAACGGGAAACTCACCGGGCTCATCACCGTCAAGGACTTCGTCAAGACCGAGCAGCACCCGCTGGCGACCAAGGACGCCGACGGCCGACTGCTGGTCGGCGCGGCGGTGGGCACCGGAGACCCGCAATGGGACCGTGCGATGGCGCTGGCCGACGCGGGCGCAGACGTGATCATCGTCGACACCGCGCACGCCCACAATCGGCTGGTGCTCGACATGGTCTCGAAGCTCAAGGCCGAAGTGGGCGACCGGGTGCAGGTCGTCGGCGGCAACGTCGCGACCCGCGAGGCCGCCCTCGCTCTCGTGGAGGCCGGTGCCGATGCCGTGAAGGTCGGCGTGGGGCCCGGCTCCATCTGCACCACCCGGGTGGTCGCCGGTGTCGGCGCCCCACAGATCACGGCGATCCTGGAGGCCGTGGCCGTGTGCAAGGAGCACGACGTGCCGGTCATCGCCGACGGTGGGCTGCAGTACTCCGGCGACATCGCCAAGGCGTTGGCCGCCGGCGCATCGACCGCGATGCTTGGTTCGTTGCTGGCCGGGACGGCCGAGGCACCCGGTGAGCTGATCCTCGTGAACGGCAAGCAGTTCAAGAGCTACCGCGGCATGGGCTCGCTCGGGGCGATGCAGGGGCGCGGACAGGCCAAGTCGTTCTCCAAGGACCGCTACTTCCAGGATGACGTCCTCAACGAGGAGAAACTCGTCCCGGAGGGCATCGAGGGGCGGGTGCCGTTCCGCGGACCGCTCACCCAGGTGATCCATCAGCTCGTCGGCGGTCTCCGCGCCGCCATGGGATACACCGGGGCGTCGTCGATCGCCGATCTCCAGCACGCCCAGTTCGTGCAGATCACCTCGGCCGGGCTCAAGGAGTCGCATCCACACGACATCACCCTCACCACTGAGGCGCCCAACTACTATTCTCGCTGAAGCTCGTAAGATGTCGGCGGATCGGTCCGATCGGATCGACCGGCGATCGGTTCGCGTAGCAGAAAGGCGCAACGGTGCGTGATCTCGTGGACATCGGTATGGGCCGAACGGCCCGCCGCACGTTCGAACTCGATGACATCAGTATCGTCCCGTCCCGTCGGACCAGGTCGTCGAAGGATGTCTCCACCGCGTGGCAGATCGATGCCTACCGTTTCGAGTCCCCGATCCTCAGTCACCCGACCGATGCGCTGGTGTCGCCCGCGGTGGCGGTCGAACTCGGCAAACTCGGTGCGCTCGGTGTGATCAACGGCGAGGGGCTGTGGGCCAGGCACCGCGACGTCGATGCGAAGATCGCCGAGCTCATCGCCGTGGCCACCGAGAATCCCGATCCATTGGCGGCGATTCGTCATCTGCAGCAACTGCATTCGGCGCCGTTGGACACCGGGCTGCTGCGTGAGGCGGTGTCCACCGTGCGCGACGCCGGCGTCACCACCGCGGTCCGGGTGAGTCCGCAGCACGCACCGGAGCTGACGCCCGCGCTGCTGGAGGCCGGCGTCGAGATCCTGGTCGTGCACGGCACGATCATCTCGGCCGAGCATGTCGCACAGGTGGATTCCGACGGCGCCGCCCGAGAACCGTTGAACCTCAAGACCTTCATCGCCGAGCTCGACATCCCGGTGATCGCCGGCGGCGTGCACGATCACCGGACGGCCCTGCATCTGATGCGGACCGGGGCCGCGGGCGTGATCGTCGGATACGGCTCCGCCGCGGGCGCGACCACGACCGGGGAGGTCCTGGGTATCGGCGTCCCGATGGCCACGGCGATCGCCGATGCGGCCGCTGCGCGACGTGAGTACCTCGACGAGACCGGCGGACGGTATGTGCACGTCATCGCCGACGGTGACATCCACGGCTCAGGGGATCTCGCCAAGGCGATCGCGTGTGGCGCCGATGCGGCCGTCCTCGGCACCCCGCTCGCGGCTGCCGCCGAATCGCCGGGCCTTGGCTGGTACTGGCCGTCGGCGGCCGCGCATCCGGACACACCGCGCGGTGCCCTGCTGCAGGTCGCGACCGACGACGATCGACCAAGCCTGGAGTGTGTGCTGACCGGGCCGTCCCAGGATCCGTTCGGCGAGCTGAACCTCGTGGGTGCGCTGCGGCGGTCGATGGCCAAAGCCGGTTACAGCGACCTGAAGGAGTTCCAGAAGGTCGGGCTGTCGCTGCACTCCTGAGACCGACGGGCCGGAATCAGTCCAGCCCGCGGGCGATGAGGGTGTCGGCGAATCCATCAGCCGTGCGCAGCGCCGCGATGACCACCGGCGCGACCAGAATCCTTGCGCCCGGACGTAATCCGCGGGCCTGTCGGGCCTCGTCGACCTGGCCGACGACCTCCACCATCAACGGGATCGACCGGATCGCCAGCGCCAGTGCGAGGGCGATGTGATCGGTGCGTACGCCGATGCGCAGCAGTGGACTCAACCCGGCGACGATGGCGTCGAGGATGGCCGATGTCCGGGTGGTGAGTGTGACGGCCGCGGCCAGTGCGACCGAGGCGGCGAGTACCGCGCAGACCAGCACGGCGCGCTGCCAATCGGTGAACACCACCTGGAACACGAACACGAAGGCCAGTACCCAGGTCACCGGGCGCATCTGTCGCCATGCCTCCCGCGGGCCGATACCGCCCATCGCGAAGACCACCGCGACGCCGACCGCGAGCATGCCGACCGCCGGCAGGGTGCGGACCGTGAGACTGATGGCGAGGATGCCCGCCGCCAGCCCGAGCAGCTTGAGACCGGTCGGAAGGCGGTGCAGCGGTGACCGTCCCGGACGGTAGACGCCGAGCGCGGTCATGACATCAACGCGCGGTATGCGGCGACCGCGGCCGCCGGCTCGTCGTCGGCCACGACCCGTCCCTCGTCGAGCACGATGACCCGGTCATAATCGGACAGCAGATCGAGGTCGTGGGTGAGCACGATCAGTTGCTCGTCGAGGGTCGAGAACACGTCGCGCAACATCGAGCTGTTGCGGAGATCGAGAAGGGTGGTCGGTTCGTCGGCGACCAACACCGCCGGACCGGTCACCAGGACCGACGCGAGTGCGAGGAGTTGCTTCTGCCCGCCCGACAGCAGGTGCGCCGGATGGTCGGCATGGTCGGCCAGCCCGAACTGTGCCAGCACCGCGCCCGCCCGTGCCGAGCGTTGCGCCTTGTCCCGTTCGATCCGGGTCAGGGACAGTTCGATGTCCTCCGAGACGGTCGGCATGATGATCTGGCGGTCCGGATCGCTGAAGATGAAACCGACCTCGCGTCGGACCTGACGTTTGTGGCGCGCGGCGTCGATTCCGTTGACGTGCACCGAGCCTCGGTCGGGAACGACGAGCGCATTGATCATCCGCGCCAGGGTGGACTTGCCGCTGCCGTTGGCACCGATGATGCCGATCCGTCGTTCGGACAGTTCGAGATCGATGTCGGCCAGCACGACGCGATCACCGAAGGAGTGGCCGACGGCCCGGAACTCGATCATCGGCAGGACCCGATCACCACGCGAACTCGACCATCATCGGGACCCGGTCACCGTGCGCGGCGCAGCCGCAGCGGTGTGATCAACCCCGGGTAGGCGCGGTGGACCTGTGCCGCGACGAGGGCGGTGATGACCGCCTTCGCGATGTCGCCGGGGATGTAGGTGCCGTTGGTGGAGATCGCCGCCCACAACGAGAGGTCGGTGCGTAGCAGGAGGCCGATGATACCGCAGGCGTAGACCACGACCATGCCGCCGACGATGTTGATCACGATGCCCCAGAGGACCCGGTAGCGGGGCATCATCAGCGCCGTCCCCACGCCGATGGCGATCACGCCCGGGAGGAATCCGACGAAGAAGCCGGCGGTGGGGGAGGCCAGTGCCACGAGCCCGCTGCGTCCGCCCGCCAGGATCGGCAGTCCGGCGATGGCGAGCACGTCGAAGATGATCACCGCCAACGTCCCCTTGCGCGGGCCGATGATCGCGCCGGCGAGCATCACGCCCAGCGACTGCAGGGTGATCGGCACCCCGGCCGAGCCGATGGTGATGGTGCCGGGAAGACCCAGCGCCGCGATCAGGGCCGCGAAGACGGCCGCCTGCGTCAGGTCGGTCACCGACAGCGAGAATCGCCGCGACGACGAGGGCGTGTCGGTGGTCTGGGACATTCCGACATTATGGCGGGTCGGGGTGTGCGCACGGCTGCCGGGTGCGGTGGTGGGTGCCATTAGACTCGATGGGGTGACAGACACCTCTGCAGACACATTCTCCGACGGTCCCCGGCCGGTGCTGGTGCTCGACTTCGGTGCGCAGTATGCGCAGCTGATCGCCCGGCGGGTCCGCGAGGCGCGGATCTACTCCGAGGTGATCGCCCACGACGCGCCGCTGGAGGAGCTCAAGGCGCGCAATCCCGTCGCGCTCATCTTCTCGGGCGGCCCCGCTTCGGTCTACGCCGACGACGCGCCGGCACTCGATCCGGGGGTGTTCGATCTCGGGGTCCCCGTGTTCGGCATCTGCTACGGGTTCCAGGCCATGGCAAGGGCGCTCGGCGGCGAGGTGGCGAACACCGGCGGTCGTGAGTTCGGGCGGACGACGTTGTCGATCACCGGCGAAGGCGTCCTGCATCAGGGTCTGACCGAGACCCAGCCGGTGTGGATGAGCCACAACGACGCCGTACAGGCCGCGCCGGACGGATTCATCGTCACCGGCTCGACGCCCGGCGCGCCGGTCGCCGCGTTCGAGTGCGTGGATCGCCGGATGGCGGGGGTGCAGTACCACCCGGAGGTGTTGCACACGCCGCATGGCCAGCAGATCCTCACCAGATTCCTCTACGAGGTCGCCGGACTCGAGGCGACCTGGACGGCCGCCAACATCGCCGACCAGCTCATCGACCAGGTCGCCGATCAGATCGGTGACGGTCTCGCGATCTGCGGGCTGTCGGGCGGTGTCGACTCCGCGGTCGCTGCCGCACTCGTGCAGCGGGCCATCGGAGATCGGTTGACCTGCGTGTTCGTCGATCACGGACTCCTGCGAGCAGGCGAGCGTGAGCAGGTGCACCACGATTTCGTCGGTGCCACCGGCGCGAAGCTGGTGACCGTCGACGCTGCCGACACCTTCCTGGGCGAACTCTCCGGGGTCAGCGATCCGGAGGAGAAGCGCAAGATCATCGGGCGGGAGTTCATCCGGTCGTTCGAGGGCGCGGTCACCGATGTCCTCGGCGATCGGGCGTCCGACGGCGACAAGGTCGAGTACCTGGTCCAGGGCACCCTCTACCCGGATGTCGTCGAGTCCGGCGGCGGCAGTGGCACCGCCAACATCAAGAGCCACCACAATGTGGGCGGTCTGCCGGACGATCTCGAGTTCTCCCTGGTGGAACCACTGCGGCTGCTCTTCAAGGACGAGGTCCGAGCGGTCGGCCGCGAACTCGGCCTGCCGGAGGAGATCGTCGGCCGTCAGCCGTTCCCCGGCCCGGGTCTGGCCATCCGGATCGTCGGCGAGGTGACGGCCGACCGTCTCGCGATGCTGCGCAAGGCGGATCTGATCGCCCGTGAGGAACTGACCGCGGCAGGCCTCGACGGCCAGATCTGGCAGTGTCCGGTGGTGCTCCTCGCGGATGTGCGCTCCGTCGGGGTGCAGGGTGACGGCCGCACGTACGGACATCCGATCGTGCTACGGCCGGTGTCGAGTGAGGACGCGATGACAGCCGACTGGACGCGCGTGCCCTACGAGGTCCTCGAGGTGATCTCGACGCGGATCACCAATGAGGTCCCGGACGTGAACCGTGTGGTGCTCGACGTCACGAGCAAGCCGCCGGGCACCATCGAGTGGGAGTAGGGCGCGTCCGGGGAGGCGATCGCACCCCGTCACCGGCGTGACGATCGCGCTCCGGTCAGGATCAGGATCAACCCGATCACCAGGCCCAGCCCGACCGCCAGCCATCCCAGGTCCGCGGCCGACGGCAGGTCCGGTCCACCGGCGAAGCCCCAACCCGCCACGAGGAGTGCTGCGACTCCGAGGATCGCGAGCCCCGGTGCGCGATGTCTGGTGTCGCGCCCGGTCGTCTCCGAGGTCATCGAGCCACCTCCACATGTCCGATGTTGGTCCGTGCGTTGAGATTCAGGACGGGGCCGTCGGTGCCGTCGTCGCCGCCGGAGAGTCCGTCGGGGCAGGTGTAGTCACCGACACCGGAGTCGCAGGTGGCCCGGACGTTCATGTCCTTCGGCACCTGCACCTCGATCTCGCCCACACCGTTGCGCAGGGTGACGGTGCGATCGGCGGTGAGGTCCAGGTCCCGGAGGTCGAGGACCATGCGCCCCATGGTGAGCGAATACTCACCCTTGATGTCGCTCTCGGTGACCGGTGTGTAGATGCGCTCACCGACACCGCCGGATGGCAAGCCGTCGAGATGGCCGACCAGCGAGGTCGCCACCACCGCGACGCCGAGGCCCAGCGCGATCGGCACGAGCCCTGAGCTGTGTCGTCCGGTTGTCCGGCGGCGAAAGCCCGCGTAGATCAGGCCGGCGCCGACCACGGCCAGCGCCAGGGACAGGATGCGCGCCGGGGTGAACCAGTCGACGCCGGCCTGATGCAGTGCGGCTCCGGCGGCCGCGGTGATCACCGCGACGCCGACGACGATGAGCGTCAACGGCGATCGCCGGTCGGCCGGTTCGATGGGGGCGCGGTCGGGTGTGGGATCGGGGAGGTCCCAGGCGAATTGCGCGGTGCCCAGTGGATCCCAGGCCGGTGGGGTGCGCTGCTGGAAGTCGGTCGGCGCGGCCTCGGTGGTCCCGGACCAGGGAGGCCTCCCGGAAGACGTGGTCGTGCCCGCCGACATCGCCTGGGCCGTCGGCAGATCGGGGTATGTGCCCGCGGGGTGGCCTGCCGACGCGTCCGCCGTCAGGGCCCGGGGGATCCACGGCTGCAACCGATCCGTCGACGCGGCGGCTTCGATCTGCTCGGGCTGCGCAGTGTCGACGCTGGTGCCGGCCGGTGGTTCGGGAGTCCGCTGATAGAGCAGCCACCATCCGACGAGCATCAGCGCCGCGCCGAGGAGGCCGCCCGAGCTCCAGGTGCGACTGGGGCCGAACGAGGTCAGCACGATGATCGCGAGCACGATGAGCAGGATGAACGGCGGGTTGCGGTGCCGCAGATGCCGCGGCCGACGACCGGCCGCCGAAGCGGCGTGCCGGATCGATCCGAGTTCATCGCGTGAGCGGCTCTCCGCAGGCAGCGCGACCCATGCGGCGATGTACAGGACGAGCCCACTGCCGCCGAACAACGTCGCCACCACGAATGCGATCTTCACCAGCGTCGGATCGACCCGATAACGCGCCCCGATACCCGCACACACACCCGCCACCGTGCGATCGTGGTTCGGCCGGATGGGCCTCGTCGCCCACATCCCCTCGAACTGCTTCGTGTCCATGAAATCCATCTTGGCGGCGCGATCGGGCCCGCACATCGGGGGAAGACCCTGAGAACGTCCCTGATGTGCACGGTGACCTCGACGTGCCAGTATCGAGAGGTGAGTAGTGGTGTGCCCGTGCCCGCGTCACCGCAGGCGTCACCCCCGACGCCGCGGCTGGTGCGACGCGACGGTGGCCGCGTCATCGCCGGTGTCGCGGGCGGTATCGCCGACCACCTCGGCGTCGATGCGTTCCGGGTGCGTGTGGTCTTCATGGTGCTGGCCGCTCTCGCCGGAGCAGGAGTACTCGCCTACGGGCTGCTCTGGTTCTTCTGTCCGCCGGGTCAGGACACCGCTCCGCCGCCACCCGGCGAGCGACGCCAGGCCTACGGGCTCGCGCTGGTCGGCCTGGTCGCGATGTCGGTGGTCGGCTTCGCCGCATCCGGCACCCCGGCTGCGTATCTGGTGCCTTTCGTCTTCGTCGTGGTCGGCGCCAGCCTGGTCTGGCGTGAGTTCGACACGTCACGTGCCTCGCCCAGGACCCCGCTGCTGACCTGGACCCGCCTGATCGGTGGCGCACTGCTGGTGATCGGCGGGCTGGTCGTGATAGTGCTCGCCGGGAACCAGAACTTCGGCGGTCTGTCCACCACCCTGCTGGCCGTCCTCGCGACGCTGATCGGTGTCCTGCTGCTCACGGTGCCGCTGTGGATGCGGATGTGGCGGGCACTCAACGACGAGCGCGCCGCGCGCATCCGGAACGCCGAACGCGAGGAGATCGCGTCGCATCTGCACGACTCGGTGCTGCAGACACTCGCGTTGATCCAGAAACAGGCAGGCCGGCCGGAGGAGGTGGCGCGACTCGCCCGCAGCCAGGAGCGCGAACTGCGTGGCTGGCTCTTCGGTGATCCCGCGCAACGAGCGGGATCACTCTCGGCGAGCCTGCAGGGGGTCGGCGCCGAGGTGGAGGACGACTACGGCATCGAGGTCGAGGTGATCACCGTCGGCGACCTCCGTCCGGATGACGAGCCTGCGGCCGAGCGTCGTCGATGGTCGGCGTTGGTGGCCGCCACCCGGGAGGCACTGATCAACGCGGCGAAGCACTCTGGCGAACGCAAGGTCGATGTCTATGGTGAGGTGACCGACGAGCAGGTCGATGTGTTCGTCCGTGATCGTGGTGTGGGCTTCGAGCCGGAGCACGTCGACGACGACCGCCAGGGCATCGCCCGATCCATCCGGGCGCGCATGGAGCGTGCGGGCGGTGACGTGGCGATCGACTCGGCACCGGACCACGGCACGAATGTCCGTCTGACCATGCCACGGGGAGCGGCCGGTGGCCCGGACCGGACGGACAAGGCCGACAAAGCAGAGTTGGGCGTGGAAACCGTTGCGACGGTGGAACGCTCACGTGAACAGGAAGGGCATCGATGACCGACACGGCGGTGTGCCGGATCTTTCTCGTCGACGACCATGCGGTGTTCCGGTCGGGTGTGCGCGCCGAATTGGCATCCGAACCGGGACTGCTGGTGGCCGGCGAGGCGGGCACCGTGGCCGAGGCGGTCGAGGGAATCCTGCGGATACGTCCCGACGTCGTCCTGCTCGACGTCCACATGCCCTCCGGTGGTGGCGTCGCGGTGTTACGCGGTGTCACCGATGCGATGCCGGCCGACGGCGTGCCGGTCTTCTTGGCGCTCAGCGTGTCCGACGCGGCCGAGGACGTCATCGCGACGATCCGTGCCGGGGCACGTGGTTACGTCACCAAGACCATCGGCGGGAAGGAACTCGCGGATGCCGTGCGGCGGGTCGCCGACGGCGACGCGGTCTTCAGTCCGCGTCTCGCCGGTTTCGTCCTGGACTCCTTCACCGGTCGTTCCACCGCCCCGGAGCCACCGCTCGACCCCGAGCTCGACTCGCTCACCAGGCGCGAACTGGAGGTGCTCCGACTGCTCGCCCGCGGCTACACCTACCGGGAGATCGCCGACGAGCTGTTCATCTCCATCAAGACGGTCGAGACGCACGCCTCGAACGTGCTGCGAAAGACGCAGCAGTCGAACCGGAATGCGCTGACCCGGTGGGCGGCAACCCGGCACATCGGCTGACCCGGACTCGCGCCGAGCGTGCGCAGTACCGCGTCGATCGAGCGTGGTTTCGTGTCGATCGTCAGCCGGCGAGTGCGATCAGTAGGACCACCACGATCGCGAGGATGACGAAGAACGCCAGGATCGAGATCGCCAGTGCTGTGGTCGATGTCGACGGCTTGCCGGCCGGGCTCGTCCCGGGCTCGTCCGGCCGGTATCGGCTTGTGGACTCGAAGGTCGTGTGCGACGGATCGGTCGACAGGGTGGGTGGGGGTCCCTGGAGTGTCGGTCCGGGACGCCCGTGCGCCGACGGTCCGCCGACCGGCAGGTGCGTACCGGTCGGGTGGGTCCGTGGTGGCCGGGGTGCTCGTTGTGCCCACACCGGGACCCCGCCGTCGGGCTTGGTGAGCGGGCTGGTCAGCGCCTGATGCACCGACCCACGCGGACCTGCGGCCACCTGCGCGAGCAGATCTCGGGACTCGCTCATGGTCGGTCGCTTCGCCGGGTTGGGTTCGAGCATGCGCAACAGGACGGGTCGCAGTTCGCCCGCCTTTGTCATCGGGTTGATCTGTGCACGAGCGACCTTGTGCAGCAACACCAATGAGTTGTCGTCGACCCCGAACGGTGGCTGCCCCTCGACGACGGTGTACACCGTCGCGCCCAGGGAGTAGACGTCCGATGCTTCTCCGGGCTCGGCGCCGCGGGCGACCTCGGGCGCGAAATATGCAGGGGTACCGGTGATCACGCCCGTCTGTGTGAGGCTCACGTCGTCCTTCACGCGGGAGATGCCGAAGTCGGTGATCTTCACCAGTCCTGCGTTGCGACCGGTCGTCGTGATCAGGATGTTGCCCGGTTTGATGTCGCGGTGGATGATGCCTGCGACATGCGCCTCGGTCATCGCGTCGGCCACCTGGGCGCCGATCTGGGCGGCCTGCTGGGGCCCCAGAGTTCTTGTGGTGTGCAGTATCTGGGCGACACTCCGGGAGGGGAGGTACTCCATCACCAGCCACGGTTCTCCGCTGTCGAGGGCGACGTCGTGCATGGCGACCGCATTGCGATGGGATAGCCTGGCCGCGATCCGGCCCTCCCGCATTGCGCGCTTGCGGACGTTCTCGGCCGTCTCGTCGCTGAGGCCTTCGGTGGAGACCACCTGCTTCACTGCGACGTCGCGGGCCAGCAGTTGGTCGCGGGCCAACCACACCGTGCCCATACCGCCGCCGCCGATACGCGACTGCAGACGGTAGCGCCCGGCCACCAGGTACTGCGGCCCTGGCGTGCGGTGGCCCTCATGGGTGGTCGACATAGGCTGCATGATAGTCGTGCCGGTCGGGGTCGGGTGCGCCCGCGCTTGACAGGGTGATCGCACATATGTTCGACTCTGGGTATGCGGTGGTCCGACCAGGGGGTCGAGGTCGACGACGGCGCGCTGCCCGGCCTGGGCAAGGCGGGTCTCGTGCGCTCGGTGCAGACCCCCGAATTCGAAGGTGTCACCTTCCACGAGGTGCTGGCCAAGAGTGCCCTCAACCGGGTTCCGGATGCCGCGAACCTGCCGTTCCGGTTCACGGTCAACACATTTCGGGGCTGCACCCATGCGTGTCGGTACTGTTTCGCGCGGCCGACGCACGAGTACCTCGATCTCGACGCCGGGCAGGACTTCGACAGTCAGGTCGTGGTCAAGCTCAACGTGGCGGCCGTGCTCCGCAAGGAACTGCGGCGCCGGTCATGGAGTCGGGAGACGGTCGCGTTGGGGACCAACACCGATCCCTACCAGCGGGCCGAGGGGCGGTATCGGCTGATGCCGGGGGTGATCTCGGCACTCGCGGAGTCGGCGACCCCGTTCTCGATCCTGACGAAGGGGACGTTGCTGCGCCGGGACCTGCCCTTGTTGCGGCAGGCCGCGCGCAAGGTCCCGGTGAGCATCGCGATCTCGCTGGCGATGCACGATGCCGAGCTGCAGAAGTCGCTGGAGCCGGGCACGCCGTCGCCGAGGGCGCGGCTGGAACTGATCCGCGCGATCGCCGATGCGGGCTTCGCCCCGCACGTGATGGTGGCGCCGGTGATCCCGTATCTGAGTGATTCCACCTCGCATCTCGACGACTTGTTGTCGGCGCTCGCCGATGCGGGTGCGGCCGGGGTGACCGCGTTCCCCATGCATCTGCGTGGATCCACCAAGCCGTGGTTCATGGAGTGGTTGGCCGAGCATCATCCGGCCCTGGTGCGCCGGTACCGCGGTCTCTACGGGCGGGGTGCCTATGTCACGCCGGAGTACTCGGCATGGTTGCGCGACCGGATGCGGCCGCTGGTACAGCAGTACGGTCTGGCGGGAGCCCAGGGCCTGCGAGGATCGGCGACGCCGGCGGAGCCGGTCGCGAGGCCCGAGTTGCAGCAGACCCTCACCCTCTTCTGACCCACCCCCGGTAGTCCCCCCCCGCAGCCGCGACGGTTCCCGTCATCCGCGCCCCCTTTTTCCCGTCGCGGATGACGGGAACCGTCGCGGCTGCGGGAGCTTGTGTGTGGGGGAGGGAGGGAGGGGTGGGGTTGAGGGGTGCGTTGACGGTTGTCGGTGGGCCGTCCTAGGATTGAATCGAATCGAAAACATGTTCGAACAGCATGCATCTTCCCTGCGCGCTGATTGCGGAAAGTCGCAGTTCAGGAGGGTGTATGGGTACGTCTGCGGGTGTTGTCACAGATGGGGCGGTGAGCCACGATCTCGATCGTCTCCGACGTCAGATCGCGGTGATGTCGGGACGCCCCGATCACCACTCTGTCGAGGTTGCCGACCGATCGGCCGGGGTGTTGCCGGTGCCGGGGGCGCTGGCCGATCTGCTGCCCCGACGTGGCCTTGCCCGGGGGAGTGTGGTCGCGATCTCCGGCGCCCGATCGATCCTGTTGTCGGTGATCGCATCGGTGAGCGGGTCGGGTCGCCAGGTGGGGATCGTGGGTCTGCCCCAACTCAACTACGGGGCGGTCGCGGAACTCGGCGGCGATCTGTCACGGATCGCCGCGGTCCCGAATCCGGGGGTCGACCCGATCGAGGTGGCGGGGGTGCTGCTCGACGGGATGGATCTGGTCGTGCTGGGCCTGGGCGACGTCGCGGTGCCGCCATCCCGGACACGGGTGGTGATGGGTCGGGTCCGCAAGCAGTTGTCGACATTGATCACTGCAGGCGGGACGTGGCCAGGCGCGCACCTCCGCCTGGACGCGGAGGTGGTGGCCTACCGGCATCTGCCCGGCGGCACCGGTTCGATCGACCTCGCCACGGCCCGAGCCGGGTATGGACGGCTCGGCGGGATGTCTCTGCAGGTGTCCGTCAGCGATCGGGGACATCAACGTGAGACCGGTGAGATCGATTTGGTGGCAGGAGGTTTCGGTGCCACCGGGCAGGTGGATCTGGTGCCGTCGCCGACGCGTCCGGGTCTTGCGGTGGCCAACTGATGGCGGCGCCGATGACCTCGCCGGTCACCCCCGCCGGCCGTGTTCTCGCGCTGTGGTGTCCGGACTGGCCCGCGACGGCCGCCGCGATGGCCGACGACCTCCCGCCACAGCATCCGATCGCGGTGCTGCACGCCAATCGCGTGATCGCCTGCTCGGCGCCGGCGCGCAGCGTGGGTGTGCGGCGTGGGATGCGTAAACGGCAGGCGCAGTCGGCCTGTCCGGAGATGACCGTCGTCACCACCGACGATCATCGCGACGGCAGGTTCTTCGAGCCGGTGGTCGCGGCGGTGGCAGATCTGGTGCCGGTCGTCGAGGTGCTCCGTCCGGGACTCCTGGTGGTGCCCTCGTCCAATGCCACCCGGTATTTCGGTGGCGAGGACGTACTTGCCGAGAAACTGATCGATGCGGTGGCCGTATCCGGTGTCGAGGCGCATGTTGGGGTGGCCGACCAGCTGTTCACCGCGGTGTTGGCGGCACGGCACGGCGCTCACGTCGAGCCGGGTGGTGATGCCGTCTATCTGGCCGGCCGGCCGGTTGCCGACCTCGCCGTCGAACACAGTCTGAGCGATCCGACCAGGACCGAGTTGGTCGATCTGCTCCGTCGCCTGGGGATCTCGACGATCGGCGCCTTTGCCGATCTGCCTGCAGGCGATGTCGCGACCCGATTCTCCGCCGATGCCATGACCGCCCACCGACTGGCCAACGCCGTACCAGGCCGACCGCCGTCGGGACAGATCTCCCCGGTCGATCTGGTGATCGAGCATCGCTGTGATCCGCCGATCGATCGCGTCGATGCGGCGGCGTTCCTCGGCCGTCGGCTGGCCGATGCGCTGGCACGACGGTTGGCTGCGGCATCGGTTGCCTGCACGCGGCTCACCGTGGAGGCGGTCACCGAACGGGGACAGCGTCATTCCCGGACCTGGAGATGTGCCCAGCCGCTGACCCCGGAGGCCACCGCGGACCGCATCCGCTGGCAGCTCGAGGGGTGGCTGACCGGTGGCCGGGCCGGTGCGGAGGGGCGGCCGGATTCGCCGATCGATGTACTGCGCCTCGAACCGGTCGAGGTGGTCGCTGCCGGAGCACTGCAGTACTCGTTGAACGGCAACGGGTTACCCGAGGATCCGGAGGTCGACGAGCGGGCCCGTCGGTCCCTGGTCCGGGTACAGGGGCTGCTCGGCGGTGACGCCGTGCAACTCCCGATCCGGAGTGGCGGACGTGGTCCCGGAGACCGGATCACGATGGTGTCCCTCGGGGACGAACGGATCCCGGCGCGCAATCCCGATGCGCCGTGGCCGGGTCGGCTGCCGCAACCGACCCCAGCGGTGTTGCTGGACACCCCGATCCAGATGCTCGACCTGACCGGGAGCCCGGTGGAGGTGACCGCCCGGGGTTGTTTCTCCACCGAACCCACCACGATTCGGATGGAACGTCGCGGTCGGACACGAGGCGGCGTCTGGGAACTGCGCTGGTGGGCCGGACCCTGGCCCACCGGCATCGACTCGGATACGGGGGGGATCACCGCACGGGCACAGGTCCTGCTCGACGACTCGCGTGCGCTGTTGCTGAGCTATCGGGCGGAGAAGTGGGTGGTCGAGGGGGTTTACGAGTGACCGGTCATCATGAGTTGGCGCCGCGGGCGATCACCGACCACCCGGTCGTCGCTCCGTCGGGCATCTCGGCGACCAATTCGTCGACGAGATTGACGGCGGTACACACGTGATTGGGTATCACCCGCAACCGGTCGCCGAGGACCGGCATGGCGGCAGGGGCGGTATCCGACGGGAACCGGATCACCGCATGGTGTTCCGAGAGTGACGTGATGGTCGCATCAGGTGTGTCGAGCAAGCGTCCGAACCCCGAGGTCCATGGCGGACGGTCGGCGCCGAGGATCTTGCTGCCCGCATCCACGACGATGCGATCGCCGGTTCGGTGGACCACGGTGGCGACGGCGCACAGCGCGACATCTGCCAAACCGCACGATCCGAGTTCCACCTGCTGCGCGTCGTTGAACGGGTACACGCCCGGTCGGATCTCGGTCAGCACCCCTGGCTCGGCGAACTCGATCGTGGGCGTGGATCCGCCACTGCGCACCACAGGCTCGATCCCGCTGTCCCGCAGTCGTTCGGTGGCCACCGACAATGCGGCCACCTCCTGCTGCGCGGCCCGGAGACGTGCATCGCCGGGGCCGTATCCGTGGCCGGGGAAGGTGAACACACCGACCACCCGCAGGCCCGCATCTGCTGCTGCGGCCGCGATCACGCCGGATTCCGCGGGGTCGGCGCCGGTTCGGTGCTGTCCGGAGTCGATCTCCACCACGACGTCGGCATCGGCATCGCCGATCTCCACAGCGAGTTGTCGCGCACCCTGTGCGGAGTCGACGGCCAGGCGAAGTCGGGCCTGCTCGGCGAGGGCACGAAGCCGAGGGCCCTTGTCGCCGGACACCCAGAGCGGATACGCGATGAACAGATCCGCCCGGTCCGGTGCGATCGAGGCAAATGCCTCCGCCTCACCGATGGTCGCGACCGTCAACCCGACCGCTCCTGCCGCAAGCTGCCGCCGGGCGATCTCGGCGCACTTGTGGGTCTTCGCATGTGGCCGCAAGTCGATGCCCGCGGCCCGTGCGCGTTCGGCAACGGATCCGATGTTGCGGTCGAGCCGCGCGACGTCGACCGAGAGGAACGGTGTGTCGGTCATGCGCTGCCGTCGCCATCAGGGTTCGGCTTGCCCAGTGCGGCAGCCGATTCACCGAAGGCGAGGTACTCCTGGTGGAGGATTCGCGTGGTCAGCCCTGGCGCGAACCGGTGGCCGATCTCGGCCAGGGCGCCCACCGCCGAACCCACGCGCCGGGGTCGCTCCAGGATGCCGTGCAGCACCCGGGCCGCCGCCTTGTCCACACCCCACACGCCTGCCTGATTCGCGTAGGCCTCCGTGGGCGCGATCATCCGTGTCCGCACGAGGGGGAGCCGCACGTTGGTGAACGTGACGTGGTCGGAGAGGGTTTCGGTACTCGTCACATCGCTGAATGCCTCGAGAGCGGCCTTCGACGCGGCATACGCACCGAACCGGCCACCACGGGACTGCACGGCGATCGAGGTCACGTTCACGATGTGGCCGGCCTGCCGCTCGACCATGTGCGGGAGCAGACCGAGGACGAGGTTGACCGCGCCGAAGTAGTTCACCGCCATGAGTCGCTGGTAGTCGTGCAACCGGTCGGTCGAATTGATGGTGGCCCGACGGATCGAACGCCCCGCGTTGTTGACCAGGACGTCGACGTGGTCATGTTCGGCGAGAAGCGTTTTGACAAACCCGGCGACAGACTCCTCGTCGGTGATGTCGCACTGGTAGTTGTGTACCCGCCCGGGTGGCACGCCGTCCTTGCTCGCGGTCGCCGAGAGTTCGGCCGCCGCGGCATCGAGGTCGTCGGCGTGACGGGCGACGATGAACACGTTCGCCCCGCGCGCCACGCACATCCGCGCGGTTGCCTTGCCGATCCCGCTGGAGCCTCCGGTGATGAGGATGTTCTTGCCGACCAACGGTCCACGCGAATCGTTGTGACGATGCCGGGCGGGGTCGAGGTGCGCCGCCCAGTATTTCCAGAGCCGGGGGCCGTAGTCGTCGAGGTCCGGCAACATGATCCCACGCTCACGGAGTGCGGCGATCGTGTCGTCGGATCGGAAGTCGACGGTCAGTGACACGGTGTCGAGGAGAGCGGGCGGGATGCCCTGCTGGGTGGCGAGGAGATCCCGACCCACTCGTAGCGGCCCGGTGCCGGCCAGCGTGAGAAACGGCTCGACGATCCCGTTGGGAATCACGTTGCGACCTTGTGGCCCATGGAATCCGGGCGCGATCGCGTTGTACATCCCGGTGATCGTGCGCCGTCGGGGATCGGCGAGGTGGTAGACGATCCCACTGCGCTCCGGTTCGAGGCTGCAGAGCGCGACGATCGAACCGGCCACGAAGTCGACGGGAACGATGTTTGTGTTGCCGAGATCCGGCATCGGGAGGGGAAGTCCGGCAGGCAGATGGCCCAGCATCCCGAGGTGACCGAAGAAGTAATACGGGCCGTCTATCTTGTCCATCTCGCCGGTGCGTGAATCGCCGACGACGATCGACGGTCGGTAGACGCGCCAACGCAGTCCCTCGCGCTCGCGGACCACTTTCTCGGCCTCGAACTTGGTCCGGTGGTAGGGCGACGGAAACCCTTGTCCGGCATCGAAATCATCCTCGGTGAAGGTTCCGCGATGGTCGCCGGCCACTGCGATCGAGGAGACGTGGTGCATCATCGCGCCTGCCGTGAGCGCGAAATCGGCCACGCGGGCCGTGCCCTCCACGTTCGCGGCCTGCTGGGCGTCGGCATCGGCGGTCATGTCGTAGATCGCCGCGAGGTGGATGACGTGGTCGATGTCGGGGAGTTCGGCACCGCCGACCGCGAGTCCTGGGGTGGTCACGTCACCGATGACCGGCGTGACCTGGCCGGTGGCATCCATGTCGGTGAGCATCTGGCTGAACCGCGGCAGCGTCTGCGCACGCACCAGGGCGTGAATGCGGGCATCGGGCTCGACGGTGAGGAGGCGTTCGATGACGCGGCGGCCGATGAATCCGCTGCCGCCGGTGATGAAGTATGTCGTCATGGCTGTGTGGTGTCCGATCTTCTCTGCAGGAGCGTGACTTCGACCAGCGTGACTCGGTTCTTACTTGACGGTAAGAAGCCGGTTTCTACCCAGGGTGACATTTACATTGACGAATGGCAACATCAGGCCCGGCGTGTGTCGGACATGGCTCGGAGTTGGCAAGCTCAGCGCGTCGGATCGAAGAGTCCTGCGAGTGCGTCGACGCGCCTACGTCGGTTCCCGGGACTCAGCCGGTGGCCGTGGGTGAGGGTCGACATCCCGTGTAGCGCGCACCAGAGCAACTCTGCCCGGGTGCCGGCGTCGTCGGCGTGCTGGCCGCCGACGGCATCGACCAGGACGTCGAAGGCCGTCCGCAACTCGGACGGCGTGGAGTCGTGTGCGAACTGCACGCCGAGCTGCATCGAGAACATCGCTTCGTAGGTTGCGGGATTCTCGGCGGCGAAGGCCAGGTAGGCCTCGATGAACGCGCCTAGGCGATCGGTCGCGTCGGCGCCGTCGAGTGCCTGCCGCATCACAGTCGTGAAGTCGGCGAATCCGGCGAGTGCGACCGCACTCACGATGCCGTCCCGTCCGTCTGGGAAGTGGCCGTAGAGCACCGGCGGGCTGTACTCGATCTCGCCTGCGAGGCGGCGAGTGGTCACCGCGGCCCACCCCTCCCTGTCGGCGATGGAACGGGCGCAGTCGACGATCTTGCGCTCGCGTTCCTGCTTGTCCCGTGCCTTGCGCTCTCGAACTCCCACACGCAGAGGATATCACTGATAGATTCTGGTCCAGCAGTAGTCTATCGTTGGTAGAAATTCTTCAAAGGGAAGGTCATGTCATGCTCACTTCTTCGATCGGACTCGTCCTCAGCTGGATCGGCGGCCTCGGCATCGTGGCGATCGGCGTGGCCTATCTGGCAAAGAACGAGAAGAACGCCGCCGGGTTCGGCCTTCCCGTCCTCCCGGCGTCGGACGCGCGCGGGTGGTGGCAGGTGAAGGGGATCCGTGACGTCGCGAGCGGCCTGCTCGTGATCGTTTTCACGTTCGCGGCCCGCGATCAGCTCGCACTTCTCGTGCTCGTGCTCGTGCTGATCCCGCTGGGTGACATGTGGATCGTCCTGTCCAATGAGGGGGATCGGAAGGCGGCGTTGGGCATCCATGGCGCGACGGCGCTTGCGATGATCGTGGCCGCAGTTCTGCTGTTCGTCTGACCGACCGACCGGAATCGACAAGAAGGAGGCAAACGATGACCGACATCACCGGGCACGAGTCGGGGGTGCGAAGCCCCGACGACGAGGTGGTGGGTACCGACCGTGCCTCGATGCACCTGCTGTTCGACGCGTCCGATACCGACGATGCGCTCAGCACGCTCGAGGTCCGCCTGCAGGCAGGCGCCGATGGTGCAGCGCCACACTTCCACCGACGATCATCGGAGATGTTCTACGTCGTCGACGGCGAGCTCAGGGTGATGACCGGCGATCGGATCGTCACGCTCGGTGCCGGGAACTCACTGGTGGTGCCCCCGCTGATGCCGCACGCCTTCGGCGCGACGCCCGATACTGCGGCCCGGGTGTTGATCGTGCTCACGCCGGGCGTCGAACGTTTCGAGTACTTCCGGCTGCTCGGCCGGATTCAGAGCGGTGATGCATCGCTGGAAGAACTTGCCGCAGTGCAGGACGAGTTCGACAACCACTTCGTCGACGCGCCGCAATGGTGGCAGGAACGGCAGCTCACGAGGCGTGGCGATGAATGATCGCGGGCCCCTGCGTGGCGCCGCTTTCCCGCCATCGCGCTGGACGGATGGCGGGAAAGGTCTTGTGCGTCAAACGGTTTGAGCCGGGGTGCGACGATCCGGCACCTGGCCGGGGTTCTGCGGTATCAGAGCCGAGGCGATCAGTCCCAGTAGGACGAAGCCGGCAGCGAGGTAGCCTCCCAGCGTGAGCCCATCGGTCATCGCCGTTCGGGCGGTGTCAGCGATCTGCGCTGTCCGAGGGTCGGCGGCGAGTCCTTCGATCGCCGCGCCGGCGCTGTCGGTGATTGCGCGCGTGAGTTGTTCGGTGTGTGGCGGGGCCACGCCGGCTGCGGTGAGTTGATCGTCGACCCGCGAGCTCAATGTGGTGAAGAAGGCCGTGGTGAGGATCGCGATCCCGAGAGCGGATCCCAGTTGGCGGAAGGTGCTCTGGATTCCGGCTGCCTGGCCGTTGTCGTCGTCGGGGATATCGGCGAGGACCACATTGGTCACTTGAGCAGTGGCGAATCCGACACCGACACCATAGAGTCCGAGAATCAGCGACAGGGTCCACCACGCGCTGTCGGTCGAGGCGAACAGTCCCAGCCCGCCGAGTCCGACGACCTCGAACACCAGGCCCCAGCGAAGCATGGTCAGCGGCGACACACTCTTGTCGGCCAGGCCGAAGCTGGCCCCGCTGGCGACGAAGCTGCCGATGGCAATCGGTACCAGCGCCAGCCCGGACTGCAATGCACTGTAGCCGAGGGTGAACTGCAGCCAGAGTGGGAGCACGGCGACGATGCCGAACTCGCCGACTCCGATGATCAACGTCGCGATGTTGCCGTTGCGGAACGATGCCACCGAGAACAGACTCAGGTCCAGCAATGCCTTGTCGCTGTTGCCACTTCGGCGCAGCAGCATTTGTCGCCCGATGAAGCCGGTCAGGGCCGACGCGCTGCCCACCAGTGCCACCAGAACCGGCGACGGGCCGCTGGCCCAGTGAAACCCGCCGATATCCATCGATTGCGTGGTGGTGACCCACCCGTATGTGCGTCCCTCGATCAAGCCGAACGCCAGCAGGCCCAGTCCCAGTACCGACAGAATGGCCCCGATGATGTCCGATCGTCCGGGCATGCGTGGTGAGCGATCGATACAGCCCATCACTCCGGCCACGATCACGATCGCCAACGGCACGTTGATGCCGAAGGCCCAGCGCCACGACACATGCTCGGCCAGCCAGCCGCCCAGCAATGGGCCCAGTGCGGCGGCCGCACCGATCGTGGAGCCCCAGATGGCGAAGGCCTGGCCGCGAGCCTTGCCCGTGAATGTGGCGTTGAGCAGTGCAAGCGACGTCGGCAGGATCATCGCGGCCCCGGCCCCCTGGAGGAACCGTGCCATGACCAGCAGGCCACCACTCGGCGCGAGGCCGGCCAGAATGCTCGTCACACCGAACACGACGACTCCGACAAGGAATACGCGCCGTGCTCCCACGATGTCGGCCGCGCGACCGACAACCAACAGCAACGCTGCGAACACGATTGCGTAGGACTCCTGAATCCATTGCGCCTGCGTCGAACCCGTGTCGAGGTCTTCGATGATCGACGGGATGATCACGTTCACGATCGTGGTGTCCACCACGATGAGGGCCACACCGAGCGCAATGGCGACCAGGCCAACCCATTGTCGACGTGTCGGTCTGGCGGCCGCCTGTGTCACATCGGTACCGAGCGCGTCCATGATCGAGCCTTCCTATAATTCTACGATGGAATGATTCCAGCATGAAAGTATTGGCGATGGCGTACGTTGTCAAATGTTGTTGCTGGCATCACTTCAGCGCGCTTGAGAGGACTGAGGCGAGGGACATGGGCGACCCGGTCGACCCGGAGCAGCTGACCGAACGGCTACGTGCCTACGGTGGGGCGTACCGGGAATTCAGTCGAAGGTTTGCTTCGTGGCTTGGTTTGCACGCCACCGACGCTGAAGCGCTCATCGAGATTCTCGCGTGTGAGGAACGTGGCATGGCCCTGTCCCCGGCGCGTCTGAGTGAACGGATCGGCCGGTCCAACCCGGCAACCACCGCGGTCCTCAACAGGCTCGAGGGGGCCGGTTACGTTGTGCGGACTCGCGAGCACAACGACCGCCGAATCGTCACGCTGCGCAGCAGCCGGGAGGTTCACGCTCTCGCCGACGAGTTCTTCAACCCTCTCGGGGAGCGGGTCGGCGCCGTGATGGCCCGATATTCGGCTGTCGAACTCCAGCGGTTCCAATCCTTCCTGGCAGAACTGTTGGCCGCGATGAACACCGAATTGTCCAGTCCGGCGGGTCCGCATCCTCGCGCAGACATCGATGGGACCGTCCACTCGGAATGACGGACGTGTGAACCACGCCCGAACCCGAACCCGGGCGACGTGCCGGAGCTGGTTCATCGAACACATGTTCGATAGACTTGGTCGGTGGGATGGGATCAGGGGCCACCGACGTGGTCGGAGATGGAGCGGGTGCTCTCCGGCCGCGCGCCGGGACACGGGCGGCCCGGGGAGGCGTTCGGTCCCGGTGACAACTCCGGGGACGGCAACGACAGCCCCGCATGGTCGCGGAAGCGGGGTGCCTACCGTCCGGAGGGCGTGGAACGAGGTCGATCCTCCGTCCGGTATGCCGAACTCCACGCGCACAGTTCCTACAGTTTTCTCGACGGTGCCTCGATGCCGGAGGAGATGGTCGAGGAGGCGCAGCGTCTGGACCTGGAGGCCCTTGCCGTCACCGATCACGACGGCTTCTACGGGGTGGTCCGATTTGCCGAGGCGGCAAGAGAGTTCGGCATGCCGACGGTGTTCGGTGCCGAGCTGTCCCTGGAGCCCGACGTCACGCGGACGGGTGTCCCGGACCCGCCGGGCGAACATCTGCTCGTCCTCGCCCGCGACAGCGAGGGGTATCGGCGACTGTCCCGGACCATCGCGGACGCGCACATGGTCGCGGGGGAGAAGGGGTTGCTGCGCTATGACCGGGAACGACTGCCGGACATGGGAGGTGGTCATTGGCTGGTGCTCACCGGATGTCGTAAAGGGTCCGTCCGGCGGGCGCTCGAGCGGAGTGGGCCCGGAGCCGCACGGCTCGCGCTGACCGATCTGGTGGATCGCTATGGCCGTGAGGACATCGCGGTGGAACTCACCGCCCAGGGGCTGCCGGAGGACGACGAACGCAACGCGATCCTGGCCGGGCTCTCCACCGAATTCGGTCTGACGACGGTGGCGACCACCGGGGCACACTTCGCCGGGCCGCCACGCCGCAGACTCGCGACGGCCGTCGCGGCGGTCCGGGCGAGGACGGACATCGAGACCATCGACGGCTGGCTGCCGGGTGTCGGTGGTGCGCACCTGCGCAGCGGCGACGAGATGTCCCGGTTGATCGCCGGGCATCCGGATGCGATCGACAACACGGTCGGGTTGGCTGCCGACTGTGCTTTTCGGCTGGGTCTCATCGCGCCGCGGTTGCCCCCGTTCGACGTCCCGGACGGGCACACCGAGATCAGTTGGCTGCGCGAGCAGACCATGGATGGCGCGCTGCGTCGCTACGGCACCCCGGGCATGCATCCGCAGGCGTATCGGCAGATCGAGCACGAACTGGCCATCATCGAGACCCTCACCTTTCCCGGCTACTTCCTCGTGGTCGCCGACATCGTCAATTTCTGCAAGCGCAACGACATCCTGTGTCAGGGGCGTGGAAGCGCCGCCAACTCGGCAGTCTGCTACGCATTGGGCATCACCAACGTCGACCCGGTCGCGAACAAGCTCTTGTTCGAGCGCTTCCTGTCGCCCGAACGGGACGGCCCACCCGACATCGACGTGGACATCGAGTCCGATCGACGGGAAGAGGCGATCCAGTACGTCTACCGGCGCTATGGCCGTGACTACAGTGCACAGGTCGCCAATGTCATCACCTATCGCGGCAGATCAGCGGTCCGTGACATGGCGCGCGCACTCGGTTATGCCACCGGGCAACAGGACGCCTGGAGCAAGGCCCCCGACGAGGCGCCCGACGACGTCACCGATCTCGCAGGTGAGATCCTGGGGATGCCAAGGCATCTGGGCATCCACTCCGGAGGGATGGTGATCTGCGACCGGCCCATCGCCGACGTGTGCCCGACGGAGTGGGCGAGGATGGAGAACCGGAGTGTGTTGCAGTGGGACAAGGATGATTGCGCCGCAATAGGTCTCGTCAAGTTCGATCTTCTCGGGCTCGGCATGTTGTCAGCGCTGCACTACGCCATCGATCTGGTTGCCGAACACAAGGGCATCGAGGTCGATCTGGCGACCTTGGATCTGACCGAGCCTGCCGTCTACGACATGTTGTGCCGTGCCGACTCGGTCGGCGTGTTCCAGGTGGAGTCGCGCGCACAGATGGCCACCTTGCCGCGATTGAAGCCACGAACGTTCTATGACCTGGTGGTCGAGGTGGCTCTCATCCGTCCCGGGCCGATCCAGGGTGGCTCGGTGCATCCCTACATCCGGCGCCGCAACGGGACGGAGAGACCGACGGTGGAACATCCGTCGATGCGCAAGGCGCTCGATCGCACCCTGGGAGTGCCGCTGTTCCAGGAGCAATTGATGCAACTCGCGGTCGATGTCGCCGGGTTCGACGCCGCGGAGGCCGACCAACTGCGCCGAGCGATGGGTTCCAAACGGTCGCCGGAGCGGATGGAACGTCTGCGCAGGCGATTCTACGAGGGTATGGAGAAGGAGCACGGGATCGCAGGCGAGACGGCCGATCGGATCTTCGAGAAGATGGCCGCATTCGCGAATTTCGGTTTCCCGGAGAGTCATTCGCAGAGTTTCGCGTCCCTGGTCTTCTATTCGTCGTGGTTCAAGCTCCACCATCCGGCGGCATTCTGCGCGGCGTTGCTGCGGGCGCAGCCGATGGGTTTCTACTCGCCGCAGTCGTTGGTCGCGGATGCGCGCAGACACGGTGTCGTCGTGCACCGTCCGGACATCAACCTGTCGCACGCACATGCGACCCTGGCGAACGAGGGGCTCGAGGTCAGGTTGGGGCTCGGCGGGATTCGAGGGCTCGGCGACGATGTCGCCGAGCGGATCGTCGAATGCCGTGACCGCGACGGTGACTATCGGGATGTGACAGATGTGTCCCGCCGTGCGGAGCTGACAGTGCATCAGCTCGAGGGACTGGCGGGCGCGGGGGCGTTCGCCGGCTTCGGGATGAGTCGGCGGCAGGCCCTGTGGGAGGCGGGTGCCGCCGCGACGGTGCGGTCGGATCAGCTGGCACTCGAGTCATCCACACGGACACCGACCTTGCCGGGGTTGTCGGAGATCGAACTGGCCGCGACGGATGCCTGGGCGACGGGTATCACCCCGACGTCCTATCCGACCCAGTTCCTGCGGCCCCGCCTGGCGGCGATGGGGGTGGTCCCGGCCGATGGGTTGCTGTCCGTCGCAGACGGGTCACGGGTCACCGTGGCAGGTGCGGTGACTCATCGGCAGCGTCCGGCGACTGCGTCGGGTGTGACGTTCATCAACCTCGAGGATGAAACGGGCATGGTGAACGTGGTCTGTTCGGTGGGGTTGTGGACTCGACATCGAAATCTGGCACACTCTGCATCAGCATTGTTGATCCGTGGCACCGTGCAGAATGCCGAGGGGGCGGTGACGGTGGTGGCGGAGCGCCTGCAGCGCTTGGATCTCCGAGTTGGAACTCGTTCCAGGGATTGGCATTAGAGAGGGGCGCGGCAATGCCGAGGCAGATCGTGGTGACGGTGAAGCCGAGTAGTCGCAAGGGGCCGCTGGTGGAGACCGGGCCGGACGGTTCGGTCACAGTCTTCGTCCGTGAACCGGCGGCCGAGGGGCGCGCCAACAAGGCTGTCGCCGAGATTCTCGCCGATCACCTGGGTGTGCCCAAACGAAAGATCGCCCTCGTCGGCGGAGCGACCGCCCGCACCAAGCGGTTCCGCATCGACAACTGACCGCCTCGACAACCGGGCGCATCCACACCATCACGGTGCAGGTCGACCCGTCGGTCAGACGGCCCCGGTGAACCCGTTCTGCCGCCACGCCTCGTAGACGACGATGCTCGCGGCATTGGCGAGATTGTGCGACCGTCGCCCGGCCAGCATGGGGATCCGGACCCGGTCGGTGACCGCCGGTTCGGCCAGCACGTCGTCGGGCAGGCCGGTCGGTTCCGGCCCGAACAGCAAGACGTCGCCTGGGCGGTACTCGACATCCGTGTGGTAGCGCGACGCATGCGCGGTGAACGCGAAGACCCGCTCGGGCTGGAGCGTGGTCCAGGCCGTCCCCAAATCGGGATGCACTGTCACCGTGGCCATCTCGTGGTAGTCCAGGCCTGCGCGTTTGACCTGTGCATCGGACATGCTGAACCCGAGCGGTTCGATGAGATGCAGTTCACAGCCGGTGTTGGCGGCGAGGCGGATCGCGTTCCCGGTGTTGGGCGGAATACACGGCTGATAGAACATGATGCGGAACATGGTCAGGCCAGGTTAGCGCCATGGTTACCGGCCGGACGCACCCGCCTCCGACCGCTGGGGCCCCAACGTGGTGTTCGCCCCGCACAACACCACGCACAATGTCGAATCCGGTTCCGGCCGAACGGCTCCGGTGAGCACCGCGGCGACCGCCGTCGCGGTGCCCGGCTCCACCAGGATGCGGAAGGCGTCCCACAGGTGGCCACGCGCCGCGATCAGATCCGCGTCCGACACCACCACACTGGTCACCGCGCGACCGGCGATCGTCGACCAGCAGATGTCCCCGAGCCGGGTCGCGCCGAGTGAGTCGGCTGCGACACTGTCGAGTTCCACGGGCACGGGGCGACCCGCGTCGATGGCGTGACGCAGGCACGACGACCCGATCGGCTCGGCGCCGACGATCCGGTCGCCCGGCCGCTGTACCGCCGTCAGCCCGCCGAGCAGACCGCCGCCGCCGACACAGACGACGGTGGTGAGCGGACCGGCGACATCGTCGGCGAGTTCGAGTCCGATCGTGCCGGCCCCGGCCACGATGTCGGGTTGGTCATAGGCGTGCAGGAGGAGAGCACCCGATCGCCGGGCCATCTCGGCTGCGGCGTCGGCCGCGTGCTGGTAGCGGTCACCCACCTGATGGACGTCTGCGCCGAGTGCGCGCAGGCTGTCGACCTTGACCTGAGGTGCGGTCTCCGGCACCACCACGGTGCACCTGGTGGCGGCGATGCGGGCCGCCCATGCGGCGCCGATCGCGGCATTGCCACCGGACGCGACCAGGACACCCGCATCGTCGAGAAGTCCTTCGTCTCGCGCATGGCGTACGGCGTTGAGGCTCCCCCGGGGTTTGAAGCACCCACCCGCCTGGAGGTATTCGAGCTTGAACACCACGTCGACCGGGCCGTCGACGGTGTCGATCGCGGTCCGCAGAACCGGCGTCCGGCGCAGCGAGCCCGCGATCCGCTCCCGGGCGGCGACGACCTCGTCGAGGGTGACCGGACCCACCCGATCGGTAGATGGTTCCACGTCGATCCACAGTACCGACGCGGCGGATGGAACAATGGATCTCCGTGAGCGCTATACGACTCGACGGCAAGGTCACTCGTGACGAGATCTTCTCCGATCTCGGGGTCCGGGTGGAGAAGCTGCGTGCCGAGGGCATCATGCCCGGTCTCGGTACCGTCCTGGTCGGGGATGACCCCGGTTCGCAGTCCTACGTGAAGGGTAAGCACGCCGACTGTGCGCGTATCGGCGTGGCCTCGATCCGTAAGGACCTCCCGGCGGATGCGACGACCGAGGAACTGAACGCCGCGATCGACGAGCTCAACGACGACCCCAACTGCACCGGCTACATCGTCCAGTTGCCGTTGCCCGGTCATCTCGACGAGAACGCCGCGTTGGAGCGCATCGACCCGTCGAAGGACGCCGACGGTCTCCATCCGATCAACCTGGGACGTCTGGTGCTCGGCAAGGAGTCGACGTTGCCGTGCACTCCGCGGGGCATCGTCCACCTGCTGAGGCGATACGACATCCCCATCAAGGGCGCACGGGTGACCGTCGTCGGGCGCGGGGTCACCATCGGGCGACCGATCGGTCTGCTGCTGACGCGGCGCAGTGAGAACGCGACCGTCACGCTCTGTCACACCGGCACCCGCGATCTTGCGTCCGAGGTGTCGCGGGCCGACGTCGTGATCGCCGCAGCCGGAGTCCCGCACCTCATCACCAAGGACATGGTCAAGCCGGGTGCCGCGGTCATCGACGTCGGGGTCAGCCGCACCGAGGCCGGACTCACCGGTGACGTCGCTCCTGACGTCTGGGACGTCGCGGGCCACGTGTCACCCAATCCCGGGGGAGTCGGGCCGCTGACCCGCGCGTTCCTGCTCGTCAACGTTGTCGAGCGTGCGGAAGCGCAACTCGCCGGTCGTGCCGGACCGGGACCTGTCGGGTGACCGGGACCGGTGCCGATGGCCGCGTCGAGCGGATTCGGCACGTGCGACAGGTCAGGCGTTATCTGGTTCAGATCCCCTACTTCGTCGTATTGCTGGGCCTTCTGGTCGCCGCCGTGCTGGTGCTGTTCGACCGCTGGCGGCGTGGCGCATTCGTCTTCGGATCGGCGCTGCTGCTCGGTGCGGTCCTGAGATCCCTGATTCCGTCGTCGCGAGCGGGACTTCTCCAGGTCAGAGGACGTTTCTTCGACGTCGCGGCGATGGCGGCCACCGGCACCCTCATTCTGTGGCTGGCGACGTCAATCGATCCGTTGGGCACAGATTGATTACAATAGATACCAACACGTGACCTGAGGCCCGAGGGGGCGCCAACAGCTGGGGAGTACGTATCACTTCGACGATCAACACCGCCGACCCGACGATTCCGGATGATTCCACGTCGATGGGTGTCTCGGCAGGCGACGGAATGATCCACTACGTCCTGCTCACCCGCGACGACGTCGGGCGCAGTGTCGTGGACACGCGGGTGATCGACGTCGACCGCAGCGACGGACTCGACGTCGCCGGACGGGTGAACGCCGGGATCGACCTGATGCTCGGGGCCGCGCGCGACGCGGACCTGCGGGTCGGTCCGATCGGCGTGGCCGCACGCACCACCAAACAACGCTGGGAGCTCCAGTCGCGGGGCGCCGGTCCGCGTCGTCAGATCCACTTGGTCAACGACGACGAGGCCGTCGTCGCGTATCTGTCGGCGACCGGCCAGATCAACAGGTTCGAATCCGTGGTGGTCGTCGATTGCGGCGACACCGGGATGTCGCTGTACACCGTCGAACCCGCGACCAATCGGATCTCGGCGACGGAACGATCGCGTGCGCTGACCGGCCGTCGCCTCGATCGGTCGATCGTCGGTCAACTGGTCGCCGACGACAACGTCGCCGAGCCGACCGGAGCCCGGGTCCGCCGGCGTGCCCTCCTCAGTGCGTGCCGTACCGCCAAGGAGGAGTTCTCTGCACCGGGTCTGTCCGCGGCGGCTGGTTCGATCCTGCTCGCCGACGGTGGCGGGCACATGACGCTCACCCAGGACACCATCGACGCGGCGATCGCCCCGATGGTCGACGATGCACGAGAAGTGTTGGCGCGCTACCTGTCCGAGGGCGCCGATCGCGGCACGCCGCCCCAGGCGGTCGTCCTGGTGGGCGGCATCGCCAACCTGCCTGCGGTGCGCGCGATGGTCGACCGTGAGCATGCGCTCGAGGTGGTCGTCCCCGAGGCCCCCGAACTCGCCGCATCCATCGGCGCGGCGATCCTGGCCCGGACCAAGACGGCCGCCGACAGTCCGTCCCGGCTCGCGTTCATCGGCGGAAAACGGAATCGCGAGTGGCTCTCCGCGACGCCACTGGCCGTGGTCGGCGCCATCATCGCCGCTGCGATGATGACGATCTTCGCCGTGAGTTCATCGCTGACCGGGCAGAATGAGCCTGCTCCGTCGTCGACGGCCGCACCCACGACCTCGTCGACCACCTCCTCCTCTGCGGTCACGACCTCACCGGCCCCGCAACAGCCCGCCACGACCACCACGGCGGTCGCACCGCCTCCGGTGGTCCAGGTGCCGACCGAGGAACAAGTGGTGCCGACCACCCGTCAGCCCGAACCGCGGTGGAACGAATCACCCGGCTGGGCCACCACCGAGTTGCCGCCCACCACGCAGCAACCGGACCAGCCCTCGACGACCACGCGGACACTCTTGCCATATCCGCTTCCGTCGCTGCCGTGGCCTACCGGTACCCGGCCCACGCCGACGATCCCGCCGGACCTGTTGCCTCCCGGCTTCCAGCCGCAGACGACGCAGCCGACACCGCCGCCGCCCGAGCAGGCGCCCGCGACGACGACATCACCGCGGGGAGCGCAGCAGCGGGTGACACCCACGGCACCGACGTCGGGGGACTCGACCGAGGCGTCATCGACCACCACACCGGTGCCCTCGCGGTAGGGTCCGGCCGGGACTCAGCTGCGGGCGAGTTCGACGGTCTGCTTGAGCAGATCGCTGATCGCGTCGAACTCGGTGAGGAACCCGTCATGACCGTTGTCCGAGTGGACCACCTGTAGGCCGCCCACGCAGTTGCCGAGCAGTTCGGCGAGCTCGACCTGTAAGCGCAAGGGGTAGAGGCGGTCCGAAACGATGCCGCCGACGATGACGGGCACCTGACAACGGCTCAGTGCGGCCTCGATGCCGCCTCGGTCGCGGCCGACGTCGTGGTGGTTGAGGACGTTGCTCAGCACCACGTAGCTGCCGGGATCGAAGCGGCCGATCAGCTTGTCGGCCTGATGCTGCAGATAACTGTCCACCGCGTACCGGCCTCCGGTCAGTGGCTCCTCGTCTCCCTGAGGCTGATCGGCGAACCGCTGGTCGAGCTCCGCCTCTCCGCGGTACGTCAGGTGGGCGATCCGGCGTGCCACGCCCATGCCGGTCGACGGCACGCGCCCGGTGCCGTGGTAATCGCCGCCCTGCCAGTCGGGATCGGCCTTGATCGCCGCGATCTGTGTTGTCTGCGTACCGATCTGGTCAGCGGTCGCCCTCGCCCCGACGGCGAGGACCAGCGCGCTGCGGACCATCTCGGGATACTCGATCGCCCATTCCAGAGCGCGTGCGCCACCCATCGAGCCGCCGATGACGGCACCGATCCCTGCGATGTCGAGGTGCTCGAGGAGCAGTCGCTCCGCGCGGACCTGATCCAGGACGGTGATCTGCGGGAAGCGTGAACCCCACGGCTGCCCATCGGGATCCGGTGACGCGGGTCCGGTGGATCCCCGACAACCGCCGAGTACGTTGGCGGAGATGACGCACCATTCGTCGGTGTCGATCGCGCATCCGGGACCGATGAGTCCGTCCCACCAGCCCGGGGACGGATGCTCCGCGTTCGACGGCCCGGTCACGTGCGAGTCGCCGGTGAGGGCATGCAGAGTGAGGATGACGTTGTCGCGCGTCGGCGACAACGTCCCCCAGCGCTGGAAGGCCAGGGTGACGTTGTCGATCTGCCCGCCGTTGTCGAGCGAGACCGAGCCGATCTGCAGGCTGGACGTCGCCCCGTCGGGCAACTGCTCCCAGTCGGGCCGGTCAGCTGACTCGGTCTTCGGTTCGATGCTCACCGACACGTTTCACTCACTCTGCGCTGCACCTCGGTTCCCCTGTCTCCGTTGATCTCCGGTTATCGTGCCGCCGCCGCGAACCCCTGCTCGAGGTCGGCGATGATGTCGTCGATGCCCTCGATTCCGACCGCCAGGCGTACCAGTCCGGGGGTGACGCCCGCGGCGACCTGTTCCTCGGGTGTCAGCTGGCTGTGCGTGGTCGATGCGGGGTGGATCACCAGCGACCGTACGTCACCGATGTTCGCGACATGACTGTGCAGTCCTAGGGCATCGACAAAGCTCTTGCCGGCGTCGACGCCGCCGGTGATCTCGAACGAGACGATCGCACCTTGTCCCCTGGGGAGCAGCTTCTGTCCGCGTTGGTACCACGCCGACGACGAGAGTCCTGCGTACGCAACCGATTCCACCTGTGCGTGCTGCTCGAGGAACTCGGCGATGCGCTGTGCATTGGACACGTGGCGCTCGACGCGCAGGCTCAGCGTCTCGAGCCCCTGCGCCAGCAGGAATGCGTTGAACGGCGAGATCGCGGCACCGGTGTCGCGGAGCCATTGCACCCGCGCCTTCAATGCGTAGGCAGGTGCACCGAGGTCCGCGAAGACCGCGCCGTGATAGCTCGCGTCCGGAGTGGTGAAACCCGGGTAGAGATCCTTGCCGTCGCGCTGGGCCCGCCAGTCGAATGTGCCACCGTCGACGATCACGCCACCGATCGCGGTGCCGTGGCCGCCGATGTACTTGGTGGCCGAGTGCACGACGATGTCGGCCCCGTGTGCCAGTGGATTGAGCAGGTACGGCGTGGCGACGGTGTTGTCGACGATCAGTGGCAGTTGATTGCGGTGTGCGACCTCGGCGATGCCCTCGATGTCGAGGATCTCGTTGTTGGGGTTGGAGATCGTCTCGCCGAACACGGCTCGCGTGTTGTCCTTGATCGCGGCCTGCCATGAGTCGAGATCCTCGGGATCGTCGACGAAGGAGACCTCGATGCCGAGCTTCGGCAAGGTGTAGTGGAAGAGGTTGTAGGTACCGCCGTACAGACGCGGGCTGGATACGACGTGTCCGCCGTTCTCGACGATGTTGAGGATCGAGTACGTCTCGGCCGCCTGCCCGGAGGCCACCAGCAGGGCGGCGACGCCCCCTTCGAGTGCGGCGATGCGCTGCTCGACCGCGTCCTGCGTCGGGTTCATGATCCGGGTGTAGATGTTGCCCGGTTCGGCCAGACCGAAGAGATTCGCGGCGTGCTGCGTGTCGTTGAAGACGTACGACGTGGTCTGGTACAGCGGTAACGCTCGGGCGTTGGTTGTCGGGTCGGCGGTCTGACCCGCGTGGATCTGTATGGTCTCGAAGCTCCAGGTGTCGACTGGATTGGTGTCTTCGGGGGCGTCGGACATGACTGTGTCATCGCTTTCTACGGTCGGCAGGGTGCAACGACCCTGGTGGGGTCCGACCTTCGGACCCGCGCTTGCCGGGGAACTCGAACTCGTGTTCCTCAACCCGGTCATCACCCGGAGCACCCCACCGCGGATGGAGGGTTGCCGATCAGCAAGCCGGGGCTTTGCGCTGATGCTCATGACCTGGCGTCAAGGATATAACACGGCTCCGGCGACGCGAGAACCCTCCTGATCGCGGTGATCCGATCTGACCACGCCTGTCGTCCAAAGGAATGAACTTTCCGTCTAGCGTTGGCAAAACCCCAGTTAAAAATCATTAGCGTCACTAACGGGGATTCGTTGTTTGCAATCGTGTATCTAGTCTGTGGCCAGCCCTGGGGACGCGTATCAGGTCCGATCCGCGCCAGGTCGGACGAAGGCCGAACGTATGACAACCCGCTTCCCGATGTCGCGTCGGGCCTCCGTTGTGCTCATCGCCGTGTGCTCCAGCCTGGCCGTCGTCGCGGCGTTCTGCATACCGGGGGCCGTGGGCACCGCCGCGGCCGCCGATTGCGGCGGGGGAGCGGTCGTCATCGTCGGGGGGACGAACGATCCCGATGGCGCGGCGATGATCGGCATCAAGCAGCGGTACAGCGGAACGGGACTGGACAACACGCTGGGCACCCGTGACGACACCGAATACGCCGGCGCGCCCTACCAGGTCATCTACGCCGACTATCCGACAACGCTCTGGCCGCTCGGCGCAGCAGGCTACGACGACAGCGTGGCTCAGGGGGAGGTGGCGACGCGTTCCGCCATCGCCACCTACCAACACGCGTGCGGCACTGACAAGCCAGTGGTCGTCGCCGGATATTCACAAGGTGCCCGAGTCGCCGGTGACGTGCTGTCCGACCTCGGAAACGATCGGGACATGACGGGTGTACTCCTCGATGAGGACGGCAACCCGGTCCTGGACGAGAACGGGGTCCCTGTGACCGCCACGATCGACACAACGAACATCACCGGCGAGCTCTACGCCGACCCGCGTCGTGACGGAACCGTCGCGGGTGAGGGCATCGAACTGGCGTTGATCGGTGTGATCCCCGGACTGACGATGACCGGCCCTCGCGACGACGGTTTCGGGACCATTCCGGTGACCACGGTGTGCGCGGCAGGCGACCCGATCTGCGACCTCCCTGATCCGCTCCATGATCCGATCGGGGCGATCGACGGCCTGGTCGGCTACTTCACCAAGCACAACTACTACCCGTACCGCATGTACCTGGATCCGGCTGATTGGCCGACCACCGAATGTGTGGCCGGTTCGACCACCACCTGCATGGTTCCGCAGGATTCTGCGATCGTCGGCGTCATCCGTCAAGGTGCCGAGGCGATCGGGATCGACGGCGCCGAGATCCCCGACTTCCTCGCCGGCCACTGGACCGTCGATCTGCCCGACGGTGCCTCGTTGGCGAACCTGCAGCCTCTGGTCCGCCTGATCCAGGCGCAGCTGCCCCAGCTGCCCGATCTCGGCTACGGCGCCTATCTGCCGGATCTCTTCGTCTTCGAGGCGATCATCGACGGCATCGTCCATGGGGCGCCGGACGAGGTCAAGGCCGGTGTTGCCGCGCTCGCCGCGAGCGCGAAGAGCATCATCCTCGCCCCGGTGAACTATGTGCGATTCCTGGCCGAGCAGATCCCCGGTCCCCAGATGCTCGCCTCCGCCGGCGGCGCGACCGTGCCGGCGGCCGGTGTGATGGATGACCCGCCGGCAGAGAACAGGGTCGCCGTGCTGCGAGCGGTCGCCGCCATCGAGGAACCGCAGGGTGCCGACAGCAGCGCGCCGGTAACTGATTCCGCTCTGCCGGGTCCCTCGTCTTCTGCGGCGTCGCAGGGCAACTCGGCTGCGGCGGACTCCGCGGCCGGTGCTGCTCAGGCGCCGGCGTACACCTACACCCCACCCGCGGTCGCCGATCCGGAGCCGTCGGTCGCGGATTCCGGTTCGGGCGTCGAGAACGGCGCCGGTGTCACCGGGACCGACTCCACCGGCACTGGCAGCCCACGCACGGACGGCACCGACACGGGCGGCACCGACACAGGCGGCACCGGGTCTGCGGGTGCGGGGTCTGCTCCGGCGTCGGAGAGCGCGGCCGACAGCGGCGGCACGACGCCCGGCGACAGCGACACCGGTGACGATCGTGGGACCGGTTCGGCAGTCACTTCGGGGACCGGCGGTGGCACCGCCAAGAGTTCGGCATCCAGCAATTCCGGTGACGACGACGGGGAGTAGCCCGGACGGCTTGAGCCGAAAGTGCCCCCGAAAAGCGCCCTCCTCAATGGTCTCGTCGACCTATTGGCGACGAAGGTCGTGAGGAGGGTGCTTTCCCGGTGCGCTTGTGCAACCCTCTCGAGGCTGCGCCGATAGCCGTTCGGGACGATCGACGGCCCGACCGCCTGTGCGCCCTCCACCACCGACCGGCGGTACGCTCACAACTAGCAGTACGCGCGTTCTGTTAAAGCGCTGATCGCGCGAGCGGATCACCTGCCGTACTACGTTTGGATACCCGCAGCGTGTGGAATGCAGGCAGCCCTGCCACAAGCACAGGGGCTGTCGGTCGTGCCGAGGAGGACGCAAAGCCGTATGGGCAAGATCAAGGTCGAAGGAACGGTCGTAGAACTCGACGGCGACGAGATGACCCGCATCATCTGGCAGTTCATCAAAGAGAAGCTGATACACCCGTACCTCGACATCGACCTCGACTACTACGACCTCGGCATCGAACACCGCGACCGGACCGACGACCAGGTGACCGTCGACGCCGCGCAGGCCATCCAGAAGCACGGAGTGGGCGTCAAGTGCGCCACCATCACGCCCGACGAGGCACGGGTGGAGGAGTTCGGGCTGAAGAAGATGTGGCGGTCGCCCAACGGCACGATCCGTAACATCTTGGGCGGCACGATCTTCCGGTCGCCGATCATCATCTCCAACGTTCCCCGACTGGTTCCCGGCTGGACTAAGCCGGTGGTCATCGGCCGCCACGCCTTCGGCGACCAGTACCGTGCAACGGATTTCAAGGTGCCCACGGGTGGCACCGTCACCATCACGTTCACCCCGGACGACGGTTCCGAGCCGATCGAACACGAGATCGTGAAGATGCCCGACGAGGGCGGCGTGGTGATGGGTATGTACAACGTCAACAAGTCGATCGAGGACTTCGCCCGCGCATCGTTCAACTACGGCTTGCAGCGGAACTATCCGGTCTACCTGTCGACCAAGAACACGATCATGAAGGCCTACGACGGCGCATTCAAGGACATCTTCTCCGACGTGTTCGAGAAGGAGTTCAAAGCGGAGTTCGACGCGGCCGGGCTGCACTATGAGCACCGCCTCATCGACGACATGGTGGCCTCCTGCCTGAAATGGGAGGGCGGCTACGTCTGGGCGTGCAAGAACTACGACGGTGACGTGCAGTCCGACACCGTGGCGCAGGGCTACGGTTCGCTCGGGCTGATGACCTCGGTGCTCCTCACTCCGGATGGCCGCACCTGCGAGGCCGAGGCCGCACACGGCACCGTGACGCGTCACTTCCGCCAGTATCAGCAGGGCAGGCCGACGTCGACCAACCCGATCGCGTCGATCTTCGCCTGGACACGCGGCCTCGACCACCGCGGCAAGCTGGACAACACGCCGGAGGTCCGAGAGTTCGCGCAGAAGCTCGAGGACGTGGTCATCGACACCGTCGAGGGCGGCAAGATGACCAAGGACCTGGCATTGCTCGTCGGGGGCGATCAGTCGTATCTGACCACCGAGGAGTTCCTCGGCGCTCTCGACGAGAACCTGCGGGCCGATCTCCGAGACTGACTGCCGGTCCATCTCCCGCTCGGCCGTCGGTACAGGGCTGTGGGATGAGCGCTGTGAACGAACTCACCCCACGTTTGTGGAATCAGCGCATCGCTCGCCGAGGTTGGAGAAATGGTGTCATCACCTCCCGGTCTCACTCAGGCGTCGTCTGCCCGCCCGCAGCGGTCCATCCGTCGGTGGGCCATCCTCGCCCTTGCGCTGGGCGGGTTCGGGATCGGAACCACCGAGTTCGTGGCGATGGGATTGCTGCCGAATATCGCCGGCACCCTCGGCGTCAGCGAGCCGACTGCCGGTCATGTCATCTCGGCGTATGCGTTGGGGGTGGTTGTCGGCGCCCCGCTCATCGCGGCGCTCACCGCTCGCATGTCCCGTCGCACACTGCTCATCAGCCTGATGGTCGCATTCACCGTCGGCAATCTCGCGACGGTGCTCGCACCCACGTACGGATTGCTGATCGTCGCGAGATTCGTTGCGGGTCTGCCGCACGGCGCGTACTTCGGGGTCGCGGCCCTGGTCGCCGCGCACCTCGCCGGCCCCCGTGATCGGGCGAAGGCGGTCGGCAAGGTGATGCTCGGACTGTCGGTGGCCAACGTCCTCGGTGTCCCGATGGCGACCTGGCTCGGCGAGTCTCTCGGGTGGCGGGTGGCCTTCGCGCTCGTCGTGGTGATAGGCCTGGCGACCATCGTCGCCCTGGTGCGGAACCTCCCCGACCTGGCGGACATGCCGGTGACCAATCCGATCACCGAGCTGGGTGCGCTCGCACGACCACAGGTCTGGTTCACACTGCTCATCGGGGTGGTCGGCTTCGGCGGCATGTTCGCCTTCTACACCTATCTCAATTCCGCGCTGACGAATGTGACCGGCATATCGGTGTCGCTCGTTCCGGTCGCGCTGATGTTGTTCGGCCTCGGTATGGTCGTCGGCAATGTCGCAGGCGGGATACTCGCCGACCGCAGCGTGCCACTCGGGATCCTGATCGGCCTGGTGGCCACCGGTGCCTCACTCGCGTTGTTCGCACTGATGCTGCAGAATGCCTGGGCGGCAATGTTCTTGAGTTTCGCGATCGGGTTGTCGGGGGCGTCCACCATCCCGGCCCTCCAGACCAGACTGATGGATGTCGCCGACGATGCGCAGACACTCGCCGCGGCTCTGAACCACTCGGCCCTCAACATCGCCAACGCGCTCGGTGCCTGGTTGGGCGGAGTGGTGATCGCGGCCGGTCACGGATATCGGGCACCGTCGATGCTCGGCGCTCTTCTCGCGGTGGCCGGACTCCTGGTGTTGGCGCTCGCGCTGGTCACCCAGCGGCGGGCCGCGAGGGTCCGGCCGTGCTCAGAGGTACCGGCAGAGGGCGTCAGCCTGTCCGCGTGACCCGGCGGGCCCGTCGACGCGCTGAAACGCCGACAGCGGTTGCGCCCACATAGGCGCAACCGCTGTCGGGGGCTGCAGAAAATGTCTTGTGCCGACGTCAGCCGACAGTGGGCGGCGTCGCGACCGTCTTCGACAGATAGAGCTGCTCGCCGAGCTTGTCCAGTAGCTCGAGCTGTGTCTCCAGGTAGTCGATGTGGTCCTCTTCGTCCTTGAGGATGTCCTCGAGGATCTTTGCGCTGGTGATGTCGCCCTTGCCGCGGCACATCGAGATGCCGGGCCGTAGCCGCTCGACCACCTCGATCTCCACCGCCATGTCGGATTCGAACTGCTCGCGCAGCGTCTGTCCGATGCGCAGCGGCAAGATCTTCTGGTAATTGGGCAGAGCCTCGAGGAACAGGATGCGATCGGTCAGGGTCTCCGCGTGATGCATCTCCTCGATGGACTCCGCGCGTGACTTGCCCGCGATCTCGGTGAGCCCCCAATTCGCCTGCATCTTGGAATGCAGGAAGTACTGGTTGATCGCCGTCAGCTCGCTCGTGAGCTGTTCGTTGAGTAGTGCGATCACCTCGTCGTCGCCGCGCATGACCGTGTCTCCGTTCGCCGTGGTATAGGGAACGTAGCACGCATAAACTCCCCGCGTCGGGCTTCCCGCGCGAGGTTGTCTGAATCGAGTCAGATGGCGTTCGTCATGCAGCTGTCGTGGCGGTGGAGGTCCTTTCGCTGACGATCTCGTGAAGTCGTTCGAGGCAGGTGCCGCAGCCTTCGCCCGCACCGCAACGTTCGCCGATCGCGTCGACCGACATCGCGCCGGACGAGCAGTGCTCATGGACCTCGTCTTCGGTCACCGCGCGGCAGATGCAAACGAACATTGTCTTCACCTCTTCGGGTCAGTTAGGTAAGGGTTGCATAAAGACGACGTACAAAGCAAGGGTTGGCTTACCTCTGGTACGGGCGCACCACAACCGGGCGGTACCCTCGGACGCTGTGTCCATCACGATCAGCACCGTCAATGTCAACGGCGTCCGGGCCGCGGTGAAGCACCGTTCCGAGGCGAATCGAGGGCTTCTCGCATGGCTGGCCGACGCGGCCGTCGATGTGGTCCTCCTGCAGGAGGTCCGTGCCGATGAGGACCAGGCACGCGAGGCCCTCGCGCCTGCACTCGACGACGGCTGGCACCTGGCGATGAGCGCCTCGGTGGTCAAGGGGCATGCCGGCGTCGGCGTCCTCAGTCGACTGCCGATCGGGCAGGCCCGAATCGGGTTCGGCAGCAACGAGTTCGACCGGACCGGCCGGTATCTCGAAGTGGATGTCGATGGTGCTGCCGAACCGTTGACGGTGGCGAGCCTGTACCTCCCCAAAGGGGCGGCCGCGACCTCCGAGCCGAAAGACGTCGCGAAGTTCGACGAGAAGGTGCGGTTTCTCGACGAGTTCGGTCAGTATCTCCGGAAACTCGCTCGTCGACGTAGACAGGTCGTCGTCGGTGGTGATTGGAACATCGCGCATGCCGAGGCCGACATCAAGAACTGGAAGGGCAATCGAAAGAGTCCGGGATTCCTGCCGCATGAGCGGGCCTGGGTGGGTGAATTGCTCGACGAGGGATGGTCGGACGTGGCGCGCGACCTCGCTCCGGACGAGGAGGGGCCGTACACCTGGTGGTCATGGCGGGGTAAGGCCTTCGACAACGATTCGGGGTGGCGGATCGATTACCAGCTCGCCAACCGATCGTTGGCACGGCGGGCCGTGAAGGCGACTGTCGACCGTGCCGCGGCCTACGACCTCCGGTGGTCGGATCATGCGCCGATGACCGTCGTCTACGACTGAGCGTTCGTGTCGACCTCTCCCGGAAAACGGGTCGCGGGCATCTGCGAAACTGGAGGCATGAGCAGCGACGTCACTCAATCCGGCGCGTCACGGCCGCGCGTGCTGTCGGGTATCCAGCCGACCAGCGATTCCTTCCACCTCGGAAACTATCTGGGGGCGGTTCGCCAGTGGGTGGCGTTGCAGGACGAGTTCGACGCTTTCTACTTCATTCCCGACATGCACGCGATCACCGTGTCCTACGAGCCCGCGGAACTCCGCGACCGTACGCGCCGCAGTGTTGCCCAATTGCTCGCGGTGGGCGTGGACCCGGAGCGATCGACGATCTACGTGCAGTCCCACGTGCCGGAGATCGCCCAACTCACCTGGGTGCTGTCCTGTATCACCGGCTTCGGCGAGGCGAGCCGGATGACCCAGTTCAAGGACAAGTCGGCCAAGCAGGGCACCGACGCGGCAGGCGTCGGGTTGTTCACCTACCCGATCCTGATGGCCGCCGACATCCTCGCCTTCGAGGTGGATCGCGTGCCGGTCGGGGAGGACCAGCGTCAGCATCTCGAACTCGCACGCGATCTCGCGAAGCGTTTCAACTCACGGTTCGGCAAGGTTCTCAAGGTGCCCGAGGCGTATATCGTCTCCGAGTTCGCCAAGATCTACGATCTGCAGAACCCGACTGCCAAGATGAGCAAGTCCGCCGAGTCCGACCGCGGCCTCATCAACCTGCTCGACGATCCCAAGAAGTCGGCCAAGAAGATCCGCTCTGCGGTCACCGATACCGGAACCGACATCCGCTTCGACCCGGCGGAGAAGCCGGGCGTCAGCAATCTGCTCACCATCCAGTCTGCGCTCGCCGGCACCCCGATGGACGTCCTGGTCGACAAGTATCAGGGAAAGGGCTACGGCGACTTGAAGGTTGACACGGCAGACGTGCTCACCGAGTTCGTCACGCCGCTGCGCGGGCGGGTCGCCGAATACATGGACGATCCGAGTCATCTCGACGACATCCTCGCCCGCGGTGCGGCGCGCGCGCGATCGGTTGCTTCGACCACGCTGGCCTCGGTCTATGACAAAGTGGGATTTCTGGCACCGGAAGGGTGATCAGCCGTTATCCGACTGACCCCGTGATCCGATGAGGAGGCGGTACAGGTGAGTTCGATGGTGGATTCCGGAAAGTCGGCGGTCGAGCGCGGCAAGAGCGCCTTCTCCGGGGCGCGCGAGCGCTGGACATGGCTCGAACACCTCATCCAGATGGTGCAGAGGTACAACGATCGTCGCGGCAACCTCTACGCCGCGAGCATCAGTTTCAACGGGATCCTCGCGCTGGTTCCCATTGTCATGGTGGTGTTCGCGATCGCCGGTTTCGTCCTGGCGAATCAGCCAGAGCTCTTGAAAGAACTCCAGGATGCGGTCGTCAAGAACATGCCCGAGGGGCTGGGCGATCAGGTCAGCGACCTCATCGACTCGGCGATCGCGTCTCGCGCCGCCGTCGGCATCGTGGGTCTGATCGGCGCCGCGTTCACCGGCATCGGCTGGATCTCCGGAGTTCGGCTCGGCATGACCGAGATGTGGGGCGGCCGGGTCAACCGCAACGCGGTCATGTCGAAGGTCTGGGACCTGATCACCTTCATCGTGCTCGGCCTCGCCTTCGCAGGCACCATGGCGCTCACCGCCATCGGCAACTCCGGCCTCACGACCGAGGTGCTGTCGTGGGTGGGTCTCGAGGACGCCTCGTGGGCTCCCGCTGTCGTCCGGACCGTGTCCATCATCGTCTCGGTCATGGCGACCTGGCTGCTGTTCACCTTCGTGATGTCGCGGCTCCCATTGGTGCAGTTGCCGTTCCGGAACACCCTGAAGGCCGGGCTGCTCACCGCGATCGCTTTCGAGATCGTCAAGACCGTGGGCGGCATCTACCTCCAGTCGGTGCTGAGCGGTCCGGCAGGCGTGGCATTCGGCCCCATCATCGGCCTCCTCGTGTTCGCCTACCTCGCATCGCGCATCGTGCTCTATGCCGCGGCCTGGTGTGCGACCGATCCGATCAATGCGGAGTTCCAGGTCACCGAGGAGGACGCGCCGCTGCCGCCGGTGGTCGTCTCGCCGAACTATCAGGTCAATCCGGTCGCCAGGCCGGCCACCCTGGTGGCGGTCGCCGGTATGGCTGCTGCCATCAGCGGATTCGTGGGGTGGTTGCTGCGGCGCTAGTCCGCACGATCTGGCGACTCCGTCACCGCCGGGCGAACAGCCGAAGAGCGACCAGCAGGAGACCGATCGCGACGAGTGCGGCGCAGAGGCCGACGAGGATTCGGATCGACCAGCGGTCCGGATGGTCCGTACCCGTCGCCGACATGGCGCGGGTGGGGTCTGGTGCTGCCGCCGCAGTGGTGGTGGTGGGGGCGGGCCGGCCGGTGGAGGGTGCCACCAGCAGTCCGACCTCGGCGTTCGGCGGCGCGCGAAAACCGTAGTCGTACATGGACTCGGCCTGATCCCAGTACGAGTCCGACTCGATGGTCAGTCCGTACATCTGCACGATCACGATCCGGCGGCCGTCGCGTTCGGTCGCCCCCACGAACGTCTTACGGGCGTCATCCGTGTATCCCGTCTTACCGCCCAACATGCCGGGATAGCCGTCGAGCAGCAGGTGATTCGAGGTCTGCATGAGGTAGCCCGGGTGGTCCTTGTCGCCGGAGACATCCGGACGCTTGGGGTAGCCGGGGAAACGGTAGTCGCGCAATCCGATCAACTCTCGGAAAAGGCTGTTGCGCATCGCCTCCCGATAGATCAGTGCGAGGTCGTAGGGTGAGGTGGACATCCCGGCGGCGTCCAACCCGGACGGAGTCGAGGCGTGCGTGTCGAGTGCCTGGAGCGAATGTGCCTTGTCGTTCATGGCCGTGAGGGTGGCGTCGACACCGCCGAGGCGGCGTGTCAGCGCGGCGGCACAGTCGTTGCCGGACACCACGATCAGACCGCTCAGCAGGTCGCGGATGGTGTAATGACCGCCCGGTCCCATGCCGCAGGAATCGCCCTCGGCACCCCAATCCTCCGGCGTGGCGGCGACCACCTCATCGAGATCCATTGTGCCGTGGTCGATCGCGTCGAGGACCACCAGCGCGAGCAGGACCTTGACGGTGGAGGCCGGGCGGTATCGGCCGTGCGGGTCCTTCGCCGCGATGATCTTCCCGGTGTCCAGGTCGGCGATCAGCCATCCCGCGGAGGTCAGTCGGCCCGGCACCGGTCCGGTGTCCGGCTCGGCGACCACCCCGCATCCGGCCAGACGGGTACCACCGACGGGCGGATCGGGTACCGGAAGTGGGCTGGGCGCCGACGAGCCGGGTGCGACGATCTCGGAGGTGTCGACCGCAGGTGGTGTCGTGACCTTGTGCGGACAGTGATCGGTGATCGGGGTGGTCACCGGGACAGGAACTGCATATGCCGCCCCCGACGGGCACACCAGCGTGATCATCACGAGGATGAACAAGACCAGGAGCCTCATCGCACGGACACTATCAGCGATGGTGCCCGGTCTCCGCGTGGACGCGATCGCCGACGCGACGACCGGATCATCCCCCCGGGGTGAGTTGACAGGCGACGCCGCGGCGCCTGGTGTGACGAGCGATGCCGGGCACGCCGAGGAAATCATCGATGACGGGGGCGAAAGTCTCCGCGGCCACCACCAGGTCGATGTGACCGCCGTCGTGCCTGTGGAATCGTGACCGCGGGAGCAGCCGATCCATGATCTGCGCGTTGATGATCGGCACGATGGGGTCGTCGTCGCCCGCGATGAGCAGCGTGCGCTGCCGGATGGCCGGCAGGGCGAACAAGGATGTCCACACCGAGCCGGCAAGCAACTGATGCAGGTAGCCGGTCCGGGAGCCGGCATGTAGCTGCCGGACGAACAGATCGACAACGTCTTGTCCGCGCTCGCGCACCGCGCCGCCATAGAGTTCGGCGGCGATCGTGCCGCCATAGGAGGGATCACGGAATCGGCGTGGAGTGATCATCTTGTTCAGCACTCGCGGATGACCGGGCACCATGATGGCACCGGTGCCCGTCGCCACCAGAATCAGCCGCCGGCATCGTCGAGGATTCTGGAAGGCGAACTGCTGGGCCAGTGCTCCGCCCCACGAGAGCCCCAGCACGTCGACGACACCGATCTCCAGCCGATCCAGCATCCGGCCGACCACCCAGGCCAGGTACGGAAAGCCGTACGGCAGAGGCGAAGCCGGCGATTCTCCGGTGCCGGGCACGTCGAAGGTCACCACCGGGCGGTTCGGATCGAGGTGCTCGACCAGCGGGTCGAGCACCTCGAGGCTCGCGCCGATGCCGTTGCACATCACCAGTGGCACTCCGAAGCCACGGTGATATCGCACTCGTATCCGCTGTCCGCCCACCGCGACGAACACGTCGGTGTCGTCGGCGGGATCTGCTGCGGACAAGGCCGGTGTTGTCATGTGGCGTCTCACTTCTCGTGCACGTAGGTGCCGGGTGCCGGGGCGAGGGCCTCATGGCCGGGGCCGCCGAGCACGGCAGGCGAATCGATCTCCGGGCCCGAGCGTTCGGCGAGCCACCGGAGGTGGTCGGGCCACCATGAGTCGGCGTGCTTCTCCGACGAGTCCAGCCACGCATCGGGGGCGACGTCGGCGTCCACCTGCGCGCTGCGGAAGGACGCCTTCTTGTTGCCGGGCGGGTTGACGAGCGAGGCGATGTGCCCGCTCGTCGACAGCACGAACGTGTTGTCCTTGCTGCCGAGGAGCGCGGCGCTGCGATATGTCGCCTGCCACGGGCAGATGTGGTCGGCGATGCCGCCGACGACATATGCGTCGCAGGTGATGGCGCCCAGATCGACCGGCGTGCCCAACATGGTCGCCTGTCCCGCGGTGACGAGGTCGTTGTTCAGCCCCATCATCACCATGTCGCGGTGCAGCGCCGCGGTCATCCGGGTGGTGTCCGCGTTCCAGAAGAGGACGTCGAAAGCGGCCGGCGAGCGACCCTGGATGTAGTTGTTGACCCAGTAGCGCCACACCAGATCGGTGGGTCGCAGCCAGGCGAACATCTCGGCCATCGCGTTGCCGTCGAGGTAGCCCTTGTCGGCCGACGTCCGGATCGCAGCCTTGGCGGCGCGTTCGCTGGCCAGCGCAGAGGCGAAGCCGGCCTGGCTCTGGTCGAGTACGGTGACTCCCAACGTGAGACTGGCGACCTTGTCGCCGTGCCCGGTGGCGGTGAGATGTGCCAGCGTCATCGCGGCCAGGATTCCGCCTGAGCAGGTGGCGAACACGTTCGCGGATTCGGCGCGGGTGATCGATCGAACGGCGTCGATGGCCTCCACGAGGGCTTTTCCGTAGGCGTCGATTCCCCACTCTCGGTGTCGTGCTTTGGGATTACGCCACGAGATGGTGAAGACCTGCTGTCCGCCACGCACGTAGTGTTCGATCAGACTGCGGTCGGGCGCGATGTCCATCACGTAGTACTTGTTGATCACGGGCGGCACCATCAGCAGCGGCGTCTGGTGCACCGTGGCGGTCTGTGGTGCGTAGTGGATGAGTTCGAACATCTTGGTGCGCAGCACAACTGCGCCCTTGGTCGTGGCGACCGTCTCGCCGACGTGGAACGCGTCCGGATCGACCATGGCAGGCACCCGCGGTTTGGATGCCATGTCGCGGATGAAGGCCTTGGCGCCGCGGACCGCTGACAGGCCGCCGGTGTCGATGAGTGCCTTCCAGCCGACCGGGCTCACCAGAGGATTGTTGGTGGGGGACGAACCCTCGATGATGTTGTCCAGCGCGAACCGAACCTTCTCGGCGTCACGCCAGTCCAGGTCGGCTGCCGAGTACAGGCGTTCGGCTGCCTCTGAGGCCGCCAGATAGGCCTGCTCGATGCGGCGTAGGAGCGCATTACCCGACCAGGCCGGGTCCGCGAACCGCTTGTCGTGGCGGGCCGGGGTCCGATCGGAGCGGCCGAGGGTGATCGCACCGAGTTCGCGGGCCAGACCGAGGCCGGTCTCGGCGACCGTGATCGGCTGCCGGGCGAGCGACCCGCCGAACCGTGCCCAGGCGGCGTTGGGAGTCATCCGGTTCGTGAACGACTTGGTCGAGTTGACCAGGAGCAGATCCAGGGGAGCCGCGATGTCATTTGCGGCGGAATGATTCTGAGCGATGGTCATGATGTTGCCTCCTCGGGGACGGTGATGTCGCGCTTCTGGATCTTCCCGGTCGCCCCGGTGGGCAGGGCATCGAGGAACCAGATCTTGCGCGGGTACTTGTAGGCGGCGACGCGGGCCTTGATGTAGTCGCGCAGGTCGTCCTCCGATATCGACTGCCCCGGTTTGAGGGTCACGGCTGCGCCGATCTCGTCACCGAGGGAGTCGTGTGGGATACCGATGACGGCTGCTGCGGCGACGGCGGGATGTTCGTAGATGACTTCTTCGATCTCGCGGGGATAGACGTTGAAGCCCCCGCGGATGATCATGTCCTTGGTGCGGTCGATGACGGTGTAGTAGCCGTCGTCGTCGAGGGTGCCCACATCTCCGGTCGAGAACCACCCCTCCGCGTCGATGGCCGCGGTGGTGGCATCGGGAAGATTCCAGTAGCCCTTCATCACGTTGTGCCCGCGCACCTGGATCTCACCAGGGTCACCGACGGCGACCGGGTTGCCGTCGGTGTCGACGATGCGCATTTGGACGCCCTCGATGGGGGTACCGATGGATCCGGCCTTCCGGATGCGGTCGGGGTGATTGAAGCACGCGACCGGCGAGGTTTCCGAGAGGCCGTAGCCCTCGAGGATCATCGCGTCGAAGGCCTTCTCGAAATCCGTGATCACCTGGGCGGGCAGAGCGGCACCGCCCGATGCGCACGTCCGCAGTGAACTGGTGTCGTGCGTGGGGAGTCGTGCGGCGATCAGAGCCGAGTACATGGTCGGCACACCCTGGAAGATCGTCACCTCGTCGCGGGCGATGATCTCGAGCGCCTCGGCCGGGTCGAAGCGCGGCATCAAGGTGAGTGTGGCGCAGGCGACCACCGAGGCGTTGAGGCCGCACGTGAGACCGAAGACATGAAACAGCGGTAGGCAACCCATCACCACGTCGTCGGAGCTCGCCTCGAACAGCGTGCGGACGCAGACCTCGGCATTACGCCCCAGCCCGCGATGAGTGAGTTCGGCGCCCTTGGGCTTACCCGTGGTGCCGGAGGTGTGCAGGATGACCGCGGTGTCCTCGTCGTCGCGCGGTGTCGCCTCCGGTTGCGGTTCGACATCGGCCAGCATCGAATCGAGCGAGGCGTCGTCGACCAGGATGCACGATGTTGCGGCCTTCTCGGCTCCGAGCTGCGCCTCCTCGGCGAAGGTGGGTGCCGCGAACAGCACGGTCGCTCCGGTGTTGGCGAGATAGAACTCGATCTCACGTGCCTTGAGCAGCGGGTTCATCGGTACGGCGATCGCTCCGCGCCGCACGATGCCATAGAAGATGACCGCGAACGCCGGTGTGTTGGGCAGCATCAGGCCGACCCGGTCGCCGGACTCGACCCCGAGTTCGGCGAGCAGCGTGGCCATTCTTGCTGCGGCATCATCGAATTCGTTGTAGCTCAGCGTGCGGTCGCCGCAGATCAATGCGGTCGCATCCGGGTGTGCTTTCGCTGCGGCGGTGAGATTCTCGCTGAGGTTGGTCATGAACGGCTCCACGGTGAGGTCGGTGTGTCTACCGTTCAATCGTGCGTTCGATCACCCCGATGCACCATGGTGTGCGGATCAACGTGGGGTGCTCGTGGGTGTGCACATGCACACCCACGAGCCGCGACTGTCGCCGATGGCGCCGGATCAGGAGAGAGGTTGGCGCCCGGCGACCGGGAAATGCTCGTCCACCTCAAATGCCAGGCACAGCTCCGCGACGTCACGGGGCGCTGTGGTCGAACGCCCGGTCAGCTCTTCGATACGTCTGAGCCGATGGCGCACCGTGTTCCGATGAACGAACAGTCGTTCCGCGGTGTCGGTGACGTTGCCGCCGACGGCAGACCACATCCGAAAGGTCTCGAAGAGGGGATCGCGATCCTCGGCGGCGAGTTGGTAGAGCCGACCGAGAACCACCGCGGCGAGGTCGGCGGTCACCTCAGGGGCGGTGACTGCCGCCACCCCCAACACCGAGTCGTCGAACACGCTGACACCCTCGCCTTTCCCGGACATCGCCACCCGGGCGTACCGCAGCGCCCTCGATGTGTCGGCGAGTTCTGCGAAAGGTGCGCTGACACCGACCCGTCCGACAGCGGTTCGGGTGAGCAAACCGATCACCTGATCGCGTGCCGACAACGACGGCGCATAGACGATCCCGATCTGCTGGTCGGGCAGGAGTCGCCACGCCGACGAGAGATCGATGCCGCGCAGCTTGTTCTCGATGCCGGCGAGAGGTGCCCTGCCGACAGTCGCCGCGGCCGCCGCGACGGCGAGGAACGGGCCCCGATGGGGCAATCGGAGGATGTCGGCGATCTCCCAGAGACTCTGCTCCGACGAGACCCTCCCCTCGAGCAGGTGCTGGGTGAGTGCGGCGCGTTCGCTCGCATCGTCAAGGATCTTGGCCGTTGTCCGCTCCCGATGTGCCGCGGCCATCGCCATGATGAACGCGTCCTGTGCCTGCCACATTCGCGCGGTCGCGTCGAGCAGCGTCGACCGGCTCAATTCGGTGCGTTCCTGGGCGATCGATTTGAACTCGGCCCACACCATCTGGAATCCGATCCGGTAGGCATGCATCAGGGCGGGCAGAGGGACACCGACGGCGGCCCGTGATCGACCGGTCTCCTGCGCCTGCGAGGTGTCGAATCGCTCGTCTCCGGTGAGTCCGTACACGACCAGTTCGAAGTTGGCGCGGACCGTCGTGGTGATGTCGTCGAGCGACACGGCATCGGTCGACGCGTAGTAGTCCACGTCGTGGCGTATGGCCAGCGCCACAGCTGCGGAGAGCCCCTCGAGCCGATCGCGCAACATCGTCGCGATCAGGCGGAGCTCCTCGTCCGGGTCCGCTGCCGGATCTTTCCGAACGGTCGTCATCACGCTCATTGTGCGACGTATGACCAGCAGGCTGCAGCCGTTCCCCCGGATCGACGGGTGATGCGCGTGCGATCAGTCCGCAGGCCGGCCACCGGACGGCGGCGACAGCCACTCGTCGATCCGAGCGTGGATCTCCTGCTGTCGCGACGTGTCGAGAAAACTGGCATCGACCGAGTTGTGCGCCAGCCTTGCCACGGTCTGATCGTCGAGGTCGAACGCATCGACGATGGCGGCGTAATTCTGGTCCACGTAGCCACCGAAGTACGCGGGGTCGTCGGAGTTGATGGTCACGTGCAGGCCGGCCTCGATGAGCTCGGGCAGCGGATGCGATGCGATGTCGGCAACGGCATTCAGGTGCACGTTCGACAGCGGGCAGATCGTCAGTGGAGTTCGTTCGTCCGCGAGGCGGGACATGAGCCGCGGATCGTCGACGCTGCGGATGCCGTGGTCGACGCGTTCGACGGCGAGGTCGTCGAGCGCCTGCAGGATCGAATCGGGTCCTCCTTCTTCGCCTGCGTGGGCAACCAGTCGCAGGCCCGCGCGCGACGCGCGGTCGAAGACCTCGGTGAACCGGGATGCGGGATTGCCGACCTCCGCGGAGTCGAGTCCGACGCCGATGATCGGCGCGTCCACGGCGAGCAACTCATCGAGGGTCGACAGAGCCTCCGCGACAGGGCGATCCCGTAGGAAACACGCGATGAGCCCGGTCGTGATGCCGAGTTCGGCATGAGCTCGCTCGAAGCCGTCCATCAGTCCATCGACGACCTCGGTGAGCGTGACGCCACGAACCGTGTGCGCCTGCGGGTCGAAGAACACCTCGGCGTGCACGACCCCGGCGGCGTGGGCGCGGGTGGCGTAGGCGTGCGCCAGCCGTGCGAAATCCCGGCGGCCGCGGAGCACGACGAGGTTTTCGTAGTAGATCTCGAGGAAGGACTGCAGGTCGTCGAACGCGTACCGGGCCCGCAGTTCTTCCGCGTCGCGGTAGGGCAGGTCGATGCCGTTCTCGCGGGCCAGTTCGAAGACGAGCTCTGGCTCGAGGGTTCCCTCGATATGCAGGTGCAGTTCGACCTTGGGGAGTGCGGCGATTCGGGTCATGGTCACAGCAATGTATATGCCTCGCTCAGCACCGAACGAAGGATTTGCTCGATCTCGTCGAACTCGGTCTGCGTCGCGATCAGCGGCGGTGCGAGCTGTACCACCGGGTCGCCGCGGTCGTCGGCCCGACAGTAGAGACCGGCGTCGAACAGCGCAGACGACAGGAAGCCTCGCAGGATCCGTTCGGATTCGGCGGGTGTGAACGTCTCCTTGGTCGACTTGTCCTTCACCAGCTCGATCCCGTAGAAGAATCCCTCACCCCGGACATCGCCGACGATCGGCAGATCGTTGAGGCGCTCCAGTGTGGCGCGGAACGCCGGGGCGTTCTGCTTGACGTGCGCGTTGAGTCCCTCGCGTTCGAAGATGTCGAGATTGGCCAACGCCACGGCGGCCGAGACCGGGTGTCCGCCAAAGGTATAGCCGTGCGGGAAGCTCGTCGTGCCGTCGCGGAACGGCTCGAAGATCCGGTCACTGGCGATCATCGCGCCGATCGGGGAGTAACCCGAGGTCATGCCTTTTGCGCAGGTGATGATGTCCGGTACGTAGCCGAAATCGTCGCACGCGAACATCGATCCGATCCGGCCGAACGCGCAGATGACCTCGTCGGAGACGAACAGGACGTCGTACTCGTCGCAGATCTCCCGGACACGTTCGAAGTACCCGGGCGGCGGCGGAAAGCATCCGCCCGCGTTCTGGACAGGTTCGAGGAAGACCGCCGCCACGGTCTCGGGCCCCTCGAACTCGATGGCCTCGGCGATGCGGTCGGCCGCCCAGCGGCCGAACTTCTTGGGATCGGCGGCGAGTTCCTCGTTCGGGGCGCGGTAGATGTTGGTGTTGGGAACGCGGAAGCCACCCGGGGTGAGGGGCTCGAACATCTGCTTCAGCGCCGGCACGCCGGTGATGGCGAGCGCACCCTGCGGGGTCCCGTGGTAGGCGACCGCACGCGAGATCACCTTGTGCTTCATGGGTTTTCCGGTGAGCTTGAAGTACTGCTTGGCCAGCTTCCAGGCGCTCTCCACCGCCTCGCCGCCACCGGTTGTGAAGAAGACCCGGTTGAGATCCCCTGGGGCGTTGGCGGCCAGGCGCTCCGCGAGTTCGATGGCGGGGGGCGTCGCATACGACCAGATGGGGAAGAACGCGAGTTCCTTGGCCTGCTTGGCCGCGGCTTCGGCGAGTTCGACGCGGCCGTGTCCGGCCTGCACGACGAACAGGCCTGCGAGGCCGTCGAGGTAGCTGCGTCCTCGGTCGTCGTAGATCCGCATGCCCTCGCCGCGGGTGATGACCGGCGGTGTGATGCCGTCGCCGTGGCGGGCGAAATGCCCCCAGAGATGAGCGGCGCTGCGTTCGCCGAGCGAGAGATCGGCGGCGGGATCGTGGGCAATGCTCATCGGGTACCCCAATTGTATTGTTGCTTGACCAATTTCAGATAGACGAGAGTCTCCGTGCCGGTGACCTCGGGATGCGTTCGAACCTGCTGGTTCAGGATGCGGAGGAGATGGTCGTCGTCCTCGCAGACCACCTCGATGAGGATGTCGAAGGATCCGGCGGTCAGGACGACGTAGTCGATCTCGGGACAGCGGCCGAGCTGTTCGGCGAGCGCCTGGGTGTCGCCGGTGCATCGGATGCCGATCAAGGCCTGCCGCGAGAAGCCCAGCTTGAGGGGGTCGGTGACGGCGACGATCTGGAGCAGCCCGCTCTCGTTGAGTTTCTGAACCCGATTGCGGACGGCCGCCTCGGAGAGGCCCACCGTCTTGCCGATCGAGGCGTACGAGGCGCGACCATCGGCCTGCAGTTCCTCGATGATCTTCTTGGCGATCGCGTCCAGGGGTGACGAAACGGATTCGGGCACACGACGATCGTGGCGGATTCCGCAGTTCTATGCAACCCGAAGCGATGATTTCCATATCGATATGGCGATCTGGGTCGTGAATTCGAACTTTCGCCGGTAGGCTCGACGAGCATGTCACCCATCAGAGGCGTTCCGTCGGGCTGGATTGGCGGAAAGGCCTTCGCCGGGTCGGGTTCGCACTACGCCGTCATCGATCCGGCGAACGACGAGGTGGCCGCGTCACTCACCCTCTGCACCGCCCACGACGTCGACACCGCGGTCGATGCCGCCCGATCTGCCCAGCGGGAGTGGGGTTCGGCGACGCCCGCGGACCGCGCGGGGGTGCTGGCATCGCTGGGGCGAGCACTCGCGGCCGATGCGCGTCTGCTCGCCGACGAGGAGGTTCGTCATACCGGCAAGTCGATCCGGCTGGCCACGGAGTTCGATGTTCCGGGGTGTATCGACAATGTCGACTTCTTCGCAGGGGCCGCTCGTCATCTCGAGGGGAAGGGCTCTGCCGAGTACTCGGGTGATCACACGTCGTCGATCCGGCGGGAACCGGTCGGCGTCGTCGGTTCCATCACGCCGTGGAACTACCCGCTGCAGATGGCGGTCTGGAAGGTGCTGCCCGCGCTTGCCGCCGGGTGCGCGGTGGTCCTCAAGCCCGCCGAGATCACTCCGCTGACAACGCTCACACTCGCTCGTCTCGCGACCGAGGCCGGTCTGCCCGATGGTGTACTCAACATCGTGGTCGGCAGCGGCGCCGAGGTCGGCGCGGCCATCGCCGGTCATCGCGGGGTCGACATGGTGACCTTCACGGGCTCGACGACCGTGGGTCGGATGGTCATGTCGCAAGCCGCCACGAACGGTACGCGCGTACAACTCGAGCTCGGCGGCAAGGCGCCCTTCGTGGTCTTCGACGATGCGGACATGACCGCGGCGGTGCACGGTGCGGTGGCCGCGGCGCTGATCAACGCGGGGCAGGACTGCACCGCTGCCACCCGCGCCATCGTCGCCGAGGCCCGCTACGACGAGTTCGTCGACGGCGTGGCCGATCTGATGGCCGGCGTCGTCATGGGAGATCCCTATGACCCGGCAACAGATATGGGTTCGCTCATCTCGCGTGGACACCGCGACAAGGTCGCTGCGATGGTCGATCGTGCACGTCGGTCGGATGCGCGAGTGGTCACCGGCGGGGCCATCCCGGACGGCGCGGGGGCCTTCTTCCCGCCGACCCTGGTCGCCGACGTCGCGGAGGACTCCGAGATCTATCGCGATGAGGTGTTCGGCCCGGTACTGACGGCGAGCCCCTTCACCGACGACGATGATGCGATCCGCCGAGCAAACGACACCGTGTACGGATTGGCCGCGTCGGCGTGGACACGCGACGTCTACCGGGCGCAGCGTGCCTCCCGTGAGATCCATGCGGGTTGTGTCTGGATCAACGACCACATTCCGATCGTCAGCGAGATGCCCCACGGCGGATTCGGCGCATCCGGCTTCGGCAAGGATATGTCCACCTACTCCCTCGACGAGTACCTCGCGACCAAGCACGTGATGAGCGACATCACCGGCGTGGCCGAGAAGCCTTGGCACCGAACCGTGTTCGCCGGCGCGAGATGAGCTGGGCGAGCAAGCCGACCGCGCGCGGCACGGCGATGGTGGCGCAGGCCAGGCCGGTCCCGTACTGGCTCGACCGGCCCGAACGGCCCGAGCCGCGACCACGGCTGGCCGGTGCGGTGTCCGCCGATCTCTTGATCGTCGGTGGTGGCTTCACCGGGTTGTGGGCTGCGGTGCAGGCCGCCGAGCAGCACCCGGGCCGGCGCGTGGTCCTGGTCGAGCGCGACCGGATAGCCGAGCATGCGTCGGGCCGCAACGGCGGATTCTGCTCGGCGAGCATCACCCACGGCCTGGCCAACGGTCTCGACAGGTTTCCCGACGAGATGCCCGAACTCCTGCGGATGGGCCGGCAGACCCTCGACGACATCGAAGCCGCCGTCGAGCGACTGGGAATCGATGCCGACCTCGAGCGAACCGGCGAGCTCGACATCGCGAACTTCGACTGGCAGGTGGCAGATCTGCAGGAGTCGTCGTCACGGGCGGCATTGCTCGGCACCGACCTGCCGTTGCTGCCGGGACCAGAGGCGCTGGAACGGGTCTCGTCGCCAATGGTGGTCGCGGCCACCTTCGATCGTGACGTCGTGATGCTCGACCCGGCGAAGCTCGCCTGGGGCCTGGCGGCAGCGGCGGAACGACTGGGTGTACGGATCTTCGAGCACACCGAGGTCGCCGGTATCTCCGCCGTGGGTGCGAAGATCCGTGCTTCGGTCTCCTACGGTGAGGTCGAAGCGGACGCGGTCATTCTCGCGACGTCGGCCAGTCCGTCGCGGATTCGTCGTCTCCGGCCGTACACGGTGCCGGTCTGGGACTACGCGATCATGACCGAGCCACTCACGCCGGTGCAGCGCGCGGCGATCGGATGGTCGGGCCGCGAAGGCCTCGCCGACTGCGGTCCGAGGTTCCACTACTTCCGGCTCACCGCCGATGATCGCATCCTCTTCGGGGGCTGGGATGCCCTCTACCACTACGGGTCCGATGCCGGTCCGGGGCACGAGTTCGAGCCGGGGGAGTTCGCACTGTTGGGCGAGCATCTGCTGCAGTTCTTCCCGCAGCTCGAGGGGATACGTGTGACCCATTCCTGGGGTGGCGTCATCGACACATGTTCACGGTTCTGCGCATTCTGGGACCGCGCCCACGAAGGACGAGTGGTGAGCGTGGTCGGGTTCACCGGGCTCGGTGTCGGTGCGTCGCACTTCGGAGCCCGGACCGCCCTCGATCTGGTGGATGGCCTCGACACCGAGCGCACACGTCTGACGATGGTGCGCACCAAGCCTGTTCCGTTCCCTCCGGAACCGTTGCGGTGGATCGGGATCACCGCAACCCGACATCAGCTCGCGCGCAGCGAGCGCCGCGAAGGAAAGCGCGGCGCGTGGCTCGCACTGATGGACAGGGTCGGGTTGGGCTTCGACAGCTGAGTACCGGCAGGCGAGTGGGCGGCGCGGCCGGTCACCCGGCGGGCCGGTGGGTCGCCACCGAGGCCAGCCAGCGTCGCATGACCGCGGCCGACAGGGGTGCCGTCAGCGCCTCGGCGTTCGCCGCGTCGTCGGCGAACCGATCCACCGCGGCACGTCCGATCGCGGCCTCGACCTCATTGCGCGATTCCCCGTGCAGCCAGCGGCGGATGAGGGCTCCGCCTGCCTCCAGATGGAACTGCACCCCATAGCTGTTGCCATACCGGAACAACTGATTCGGGTATAGAGCCGAGCCGGCCAACAGCGTGGCCCCGGCAGGGAGTGCGAAGGTGTCGAAATGCCACTGCACGGTTTCGAACGCGGCCGACGGCGTGGCGCCCCACACCGGGTCGGCGATGCCGTCGCTGTTCAGCGTCACCTCTCGCACGCCGATCTCGGGCACGTCGCCCCGGAAGACATCGGCGCCCAGCGCCGCCGCGAGCAGCTGCGAACCGAGGCAGACTCCCCAGACCGGGATGCCGACGGCGACCGCGTCGCGCAGAAAGACGATCTCCGATGCGATCCACGGGATCGCATCGGCGTCCCCGACGCCCATGGGTCCGCCCATCACGATGATGGCGTCGAACCCGGTCATCTTGTCCGGCAACGGTTCCCGCCAGGCGCGGACCGTCTCGACATCGGCGAGTTCATCGAGTGCGGTCGAGTACGCCCCGGGGGTCTCGACTTCGGCATGCCGCAGTTCCAGCACGCGGATTCGCTGGGTGGCCATCATGGTCATCCCGACCTGGGCACCACGATGACCGGTGCGGTGGTCCAGCGCAGTATTCGGGCGGCCGTACTGCCGAGAAAGACCCGTCGGGCCGCACCCAGATGACCGGAGCCGATCGCCACGACGTCACCGTCGTCCCAGGGGAGGTTGTCCAGCGCCTCGTCGAGTGTCGCACCGTCGGCGACCAGCACGTCGACCTCGAGATCGCCGGTCACCGTGGCGCGGGTCTTGTCGAGCAGTGCGCGGGCGGTCGCGACCTGCAGCTCACGTGCGGCGCGGCTGGTCTCGTCATCGAACGGGGAGTCGAGGGAGACCAGCGACAGCAGGCGGAGATCGAGGCCGGCATTCTCGGCCATGGCGACGGCGAACGGCAGCGGGTCGCTGCGCCCGGGCTTCGACGATACCGCGACGGTGATCGAATCCAATTGTGCCGCAGCATTGTCGGAGTAGCCCCGGGGTGCGAGTGCGACCGGCAGCGGTGACGAGTGGAGCAACCCGGTGCTCACCGTCCCGAGGCTGTGTCGCCGTAGCAGGCCGTCATCGGCGCCACCGACCACGATCATCGCCGCCTTGGATCGCTGAGCCATCCCGATCAGGCCGTCGGCGAACGAGTCGTCGACGGCCACCACGGTCCGGGTCTCGATACCGGGCGGTATGTGTTCCGCGCCGTCGGCGAGCCACTGCGCGGCTTGGTTCTCCAACCGCTCCTGATATTCGCGGAGGCCCGGCTGGCCGTCGTGTCCGACCGGACGGACGACGCAGATCAGATCGATGGCCGCGCCTGTCGCGCGGGCGATCACCACCGCGAGTGCGATCCCGTCGAGACCGGATGGGGTGGCCAGGTAGCCGACCGCGAGTCGTGGGGTCGGATCAGTAGACATCGGGCACCTTCACTTCGGTGTTCGCATCAAGGGTCTGGCCCTTGAAGAAACTGCTGTTGTGCGCATAACAGGCCAGCATCAGGGGTACGCCGAGGACGAGCATGCCGACGCCGAGGATGAACACGCCGCCGACCCCACCGACCGATGTGGACCCGTAGTCTGGCGCGATCATGTCGATTGCACTCTTGACGAACGCCCAGGTCATCGCGATACCGCCCAGCAAGGGGAACAGTCCGCGCATGAAGAAATGACGTGCCGAGGAGGACAGTGTCCGTCGGAAGTACCAGACGCACGAGAACGCGGTGATGCCGTAGTAGAACGCCACGGCCAGTCCCAACGACGCGATGGAGTCGCCGAGTGTGTTCTGGCTGAGGAATGACAGCACCAGGTAGAACGTCAATGCCGAGATGCCCATGACGGCGGTGCCGAATGCCGGTGTCATGTAGCGAGGATGAATCTGGGCGAACCGCTCCGGGAGCGCCTTGTAGACGGCCATCGACAAACTGCCCCGAGCGGTGGGCAGGATGGTCGACTGGGTGGAGGACAGCGCCGAGATGCTGACCGTGAGCAGTAGTGCTGCGGCCATCACGCCGCCGGCGACGGGTTCGCCCAGCGTGGTGAGCACGTCGTCGGTGTTCTCCGGGTTGTTCAGTCCGATGCCTGTCTCGCCGAAACCTGCGAACGACTCGATCGCGTAGGCGACCAGCACGTACGTGGCGACCAGGATGACGCAGGTGATCACCGCGGCCCGACCGGGAGTCTTCGCGGGATCTTTGGTCTCTTCGCCGATGGCCAGACACGCGTCCCAACCCCAATAGATGAAGATGCAGAGGATCACGGCGGCGGCGATCTCGGATTGGGTCAGTCCGCCCGGCCACAGCCAGCCGACCTCGGGGGAGATGGCCTGCGGGCCTGCGGTGCCGACGCCGACCTTCACCAGTGCGATCACGCTCGCGAGGATCAGCACGGCGAACTGGACGAACATCAGCACGGCCTGGATTCGCTCGCTGATGACGATTCCGCGAATGCTGATCCAGGTCATCGCCGCGATGAACAGGCAGCCCAGCAGGACCTTGACCCAGAGGGTCTCGGCGAGTGTGTCCAGGCCGAGGAACTTCAGTAGGTAGACGGCCGCGATCTCGGCGACATTCGCCAGGACGATGATGGCCGAGACGGCAAGTCCCCATCCGCCGATCCAGCCGATCCACGGCCCGAAGGCCTTGGTGCCCCACGTGAAGGTGGTGCCGCAGTCAGGCGTGTCCTGGGAGAGTTCGCGGTAGGCGAAGGCGACCAGGAGCATCGGGATGAAGGCGAGGACGAACATCGCCGGGGCCTTGGTGTGGACGGCCGCCACCACGTAACCCAGGGTGGCGGCGAGGCTGTAGGCCGGCGCAACCGCCGACAGCCCGATGATGACATTCCCGAGCAGACCGATGGAGCCGGCCCGGAGGCCTTTCTCACCCGCGTGGATCTCGGCGTGCACGGTTTCTGCCATGGTGTCTCCCACTCCTGTGGCAATGGTGGGATAAGACTACGGTTTCCGCAGAGAATCCGCGCGGCAAGGAGAGATTCTCTCGTATGCCCTTGATTGAACGACGGATTCAGTCACTCAGCGACAGTAGGTGGTTGCATATCGTGGCGAGCGGGCGGACTTCTCGCGCATCTTCGTCGTGTTCACCCAGACGGCACACGCGGCGAAACGGCCGTTCGACTGGAACAGCGTGTCGATCTTCTGGTGGCGAACCCGGCTCGTGAACACGAGCGATCCTGTCCACAGACCTGTGCGCTTGTCGAAGCGACGGAGTGGGAGGTCGCTCTGGCGCCGCATCCGGTTGTGCGAGTCGTACCAGACCACAGTGCTGTTGACCTGTCGGTCCGAGGTGAGGACGACGGTGATCCGGTCGCCGGTGCCCGGATATCTCGGGCTCGCGTCGGCGAATGGCACTCCGAGGGCCGGGGCAAGGATCGGTCCGAGGCCGAGGGTCAGGATGAGGCCGGCGATCACGAGGTGGGTACGAGTCATGATGATTGGACGCGCGCCGTCATCGTGCGGTTCCATCGCGTTCCGGACTCACTCACCCACCGACGACACAGCCCCTCCCGGGCTGTGGGAGGGGCCGTGTCGGGGCTGCAGAGAAAGAATCTGCTGGATAGGCGAGAGCAGGTGCTCAGCGCGAGAACATCAGGGCGCGCTTGACCTCTTGGATCGCCTGGGTGACCTGGATGCCGCGGGGGCATGCATCGGTGCAGTTGAATGTGGTCCGGCAGCGCCAGACGCCGTCGACGTCGTTGAGGATGTCGAGGCGCTCGATGGCGGCCTCGTCGCGGCTGTCGAAGATGAACCGGTGCGCGTTGACGATGGCGGCGGGCCCGAAGTAACTGCCCTCGTTCCAGAACACCGGGCAACTCGTGGTGCAGCAGGCACAGAGGATGCACTTGGTGGTGTCGTCGAAGCGGGCACGGTCATGCTGGCTCTGGATGCGCTCACGCGTCGGCTCGTTGCCGGAGGTGATCAGGAACGGCTTGATCGCGCGGTACGCGTCGAAGAACGGCTCCATGTCGACCACGAGGTCCTTCTCCACCGGAAGGCCCTTGATGGGCTCGATGGTGATGGTGATCTCTTTGCTGTTGTCCTTCGGGAGCATGTCCTTCATCAGGAGCTTGCAGGCCAGGCGGTTCACACCGTTGATGCGCATCGCGTCGGAGCCACACACGCCGTGCGCGCAGCTGCGCCGGAACGTGAGGGTGCCGTCGAGGTAACCCTTCACGTAGAGCAGGAGATTGAGCAGGCGGTCGGTGGGCAGGGCAGGCACCCGGAAGCTCTCGAATCCCTGCGCGTCGGGGTCTTCCGGGTTGAACCGGAAGATCTTCAAGGTCACCATGGTGGCCTCGTCGGGTACCGGCGGCAGTGGTGGCTCGTCGGACGAGGGCGCGGGGTTCTCCATGATTGCTGTCATCAGTACTTACGCTCCATCGGCTCGTAGCGGGTCTGCACCACGGGCTTGTAATCCAACTCGATGTCCGAGAGAAGGTCGGTGCCCTTCTTGTAGGCCATCGTGTGGCGCATGTAGTTGACGTCGTCCCGGTCGGGGTAGTCCTCGCGGGCGTGACCGCCGCGCGACTCCTTGCGGTTCAGCGCGCCGACCACCGTCACCTCCGCCATCTCCAACAGGAAGCCGAGCTCGATCGCTTCGAGGAGATCGCTGTTGAAGCGCTTGCCCTTGTCGTGGACACGGACGTGTGAGTAGCGCTCCTTGAGTGCGTGGACGTCGGTGAGTGCCTGCTTGAGGGTCTCCTCGGTGCGGAACACCGAGGCGTTGTTGTCCATCGTCACCTGCAATTCGGTGCGGATGTCGGCGACGCGTTCGTGTCCGTGGTCCGACAACATCAGTTCCAGCCAGGTGTCGACCATCTTGGTCGGGTTCTCGGGCAACTCGACGAAGTCGGCGGACGTGGCGTACTCGGCCGCGGCGATACCGGCACGACGTCCGAAGACGTTGATGTCCAGCAGAGAGTTGGTACCGAGGCGATTGGCGCCGTGCACCGAGACACAGGCGCATTCACCCGCCGCGTACAGGCCGTGGACGACCTCGTCGTTGTTGCGCAGAACCTGGCCCTCGATGTTGGTCGGGATACCGCCCATCACGTAATGACAGGTCGGATACACCGGGACGTACTCGGTGACCGGGTCGACGCCGAGGTAGGTGCGGGCGAACTCGGTGATGTCGGGCAGCTTCTCGTTGAGCACGTCCTCGCCGAGGTGGGTCACGTCGATGTAGACGTAGTCCTTGTTCGGGCCGGCGCCGCGTCCTTCGAGAACCTCGAGAACCATCGACCGGGCCACGATGTCGCGTGGGGCGAGGTCCTTGATGGTCGGCGCGTACCGCTCCATGAAGCGCTCGCCGTCGGCGTTGCGCAGGATGCCGCCCTCGCCGCGGACGGCCTCGGAGATGAGGATGCCGAGTCCGGCCAGGCCGGTCGGATGGAACTGATGGAACTCCATGTCTTCCAAGGGAAGTCCCTTGCGGAAGACGATGCCCATGCCGTCACCGGTGAGGGTGTGGGCATTGGATGTGGTCTTGTACATGCGTCCCGAGCCGCCGGTCGCGAACACGATCGACTTGGCGTGGAACACGTGGATCTCGCCGGTCGACAGCTCGTAGGCGACGACGCCCGTCGCCACCGACTCGCCGTTCTCGTTCTCACCGAGGCAGATGTCGAGGGCGTAGAACTCGTTGAAGAACTCGACGTCGTTCTTGACGCAGTTCTGATACAGGGTCTGCAGGATCATGTGGCCGGTGCGGTCGGCGGCGTAGCACGCACGGCGGACCGGGGACTTGCCGTGGTCGCGGGTGTGGCCGCCGAATCGGCGCTGATCGATCTTGCCCTCGGGGGTCCGGTTGAACGGGAGTCCCATCTTCTCGAGGTCGAGGACCGCGTCGATGGCCTCCTTGGCCATGATCTCGACCGCATCCTGGTCGGCGAGGTAGTCGCCGCCCTTGACGGTGTCGAAGGTGTGCCACTCCCAGTTGTCCTCTTCCACGTTCGCCAGTGCGGCGCACATACCGCCCTGGGCGGCGCCGGTGTGGCTGCGGGTGGGGTAGAGCTTGGTCAGGACCGCGGTCCGGGCGCGGGGCGCGGACTCGATGGCGGCGCGCATCCCGGCGCCTCCGGCCCCAACGATGACAACGTCGTAGCGATGTTCCTGCATAAGTTCGTCAATCTCCTCTAGCCGACGCTGTTCACGTCGAAGGTCAGCAGCGCGTACGTGCCGAGCACGAGCACCAGGATCATCGAGATGCCGAGCAGCACGTTCAGCCAGAATCGGGTGGAGTCCTTGCGCGAGTAGTCCGCGATCACGGTCCGGACGCCGTTGCCGCCGTGCAGCTGGGCGAGCCAGAGCATGGTGAGATCCCAGATCTGCCAGAACGGCTCACGCCACCGCGCCGCGACGAACGAGGCGTCGATGCGGTGCACGCCGTCGTCCCAGGCGAGCATGATGAACATGTGACCGATGGTCAGGATGATCAGGGCCAGACCCGAGAAGCGCATGAACAGCCAGGCGTACTTCTCGAAGTTGCCGCCCTTGCGCATGCGCGGCGACCGCGGGTTGTCCAGACTCGCGGGCCGGTCGTACTCGGTGCCCAGCGTTTTGGCGGCACCCGGAGTGGCTTGCGATGCAGTCATCAGGTGCCTCCTAGAACGAGTGGGTGATCAGGATCTGCAGCAGGCGGATGGCCGCCGCGCCGAACACGATGACGAAGACGGTCACGATCGCCCACAGCATCTGCCGCTGGTACTTGGGGCCCTTCGACCAGAAGTCGATCAGGATGATGCGGACGCCGTTGAACGCGTGGTACAGCACGCAGGCGACGAGTGCGATCTCCATCAGGCCGATGATCGGCGTTTTGTAGGTCTCGATGACCTCGGAGTACTTGTTCGGATCGATCCTGATGACCGCGGTGTCCAGCACGTGGACGAACAAGAAGAAGAAGATGGTGACACCGGTGATCCGGTGCAACACCCACGACCACATGCCTGGGTCGCCGCGATACAGGGAGCGTTTGCGCACCGGGTCCGGTGCTACCTCGGTCGGGGTGCTCATCGGGAAATTGGCCTCCAACAGCGTCGATGGATGTGCCGAGTCGGCATTATCAGGCTCGGCCGTGGACCCATGCAAGAGACTTTAAACCTATGCTGACCCCGCGCATAAATTGCCCGAACCGATTTGGGCGACAACTGATCTCGACTTAGGTTTGCCTTACCAAGCTTTGCGCTGGTAAGGGATGTCACATCCTGGTCGTCCGTGCCGATTGTGAGGAGTTCGGTTTGGTTCCCGAGATTGACTGGAATCTGTTGCGGGACAAGGCATCATCGATGCTGGATCGAGCCTATGCTCCGTATTCCGGGTTTCCGGTCGGCGCATCCGGGCTCACCCTCGATGGACGCCTGGTTCTGGGCTGCAATGTGGAAAATGTCTCATACGGACTCGGCATCTGCGCCGAGATCGCACTCTGCGCACATCTGTTCGCGACGGGCGGGGGACGGCTGATCGCGGTGTCGGTCTGCGACTCCCGGGGCGAGATCCTCATGCCCTGTGGTCGGTGCCGGCAGGTGCTGCTCGAACACGGTGGTCCCGGGCTGGCGGTGGACCACCCGCGCGGGTCGACGACCCTGGGCCATCTGCTGCCCGATGCGTTCGGCCCCGATGATCTGGCGGCGGGCCGATGAGCGATCAGGAGTCGACGTTGGCGGATCGGAGCGGTGCCGAGGATGCCGAGATCATCGACGCGATCTCGGTGATCACCACCAAACGCGATGGCGGAGAGCTGACGGACAGTCAGATCGACTGGGTGATCGACCGGTATACGCACGGCGCCGGGAGCGGAGCGAGCGGGCCGGATTCGAGCGGCGCCGGGAGCGGAGCGAGCGGGCCGAATCGGCAGGGCGCCGGGAGCGGAGCGAGCGGGCCGAATCAGCACGGCGCCGGGAGCGGAGCGAGCGGGCGCGTGGTCGACGAGCAGATGTCCGCCCTGTTGATGGCGATCTTCCTTCGTGGGATGAATCGTCGTGAGATCTCGCGGTGGACGCAGGCGATGATCGATTCGGGACGGCGGATGGACTTTTCCGGCCTGCGGCGTGGTGGCCGTCGGTTGGTGACCGTCGACAAGCATTCGACGGGCGGTGTCGGGGACAAGATCACGCTGCCGTTGGCGCCGCTGGTTGCCTCGTTCGGCGTGGCAGTTCCCCAGCTGTCCGGCCGCGGGCTGGGCCACACGGGCGGAACTCTGGACAAGCTCGAGTCGATCCGGGGCTGGCGTGCCGACATTTCTGCCGCCGAGATGAGCGAGCAACTCGAACGGGTCGGTGCGGTGGTGTGCGCCGCCGGAGGTGACCTCGCGCCCGCCGATCGGCGTCTCTATGCGTTGCGCGATGTGACCGGGACCGTCGAATCCATTCCACTGGTGGCCAGCTCGATCATGAGCAAGAAGATCGCCGAGGGCACCGGGGCGCTGGTCCTCGACGTGAAGTTCGGTAGCGGGGCCTTTCTCAAGGCGGAAGAGCAGAGCCGGGAGCTCGCCGAGACGATGGTGTGGCTCGGGCATGCGGCGGGCGTGTCGACGACCGCCCTGCTGACGGATATGAACACCCCTCTCGGTCGCACCGCGGGCAACGCGCTTGAGGTCGCCGAGTCGGTGGAGGTGCTCGCCGGCGGCGGCCCCGCCGACGTGGTCGAGCTGACGCTTGCGCTGGCACGGGAGATGCTCGACGCGGCAGGCCTCACCGATGCAGATCCTGCACAACATCTGGCAGACGGGACCGCGATGGACACCTGGCGCGCGATGATCGCGGCGCAGGGCGGCGACCCCGATGCGCCGCTGCCTCGTGCCCGGCACACCGAGTCGGTGCAGGCCACGCAGTCGGGGATCGTCACACGGCTCGATGCGATGGCGGTCGGGGTCGCGGCGTGGCGTCTCGGCGCGGGGCGCGCCGTCCCGGGTGAGGCGGTGCAGGCCGAGGCCGGAATCACGTTGCACGCCAAGCCGGGCGATCGGGTGACGGCGGGCGATCGGTTGTTCACGCTGCACACCCAGACCCCGGAGCGCCTTGCCGCGGCGCGGGCCGCATTGGCGACCGCGGTCGGAATCGGAGATTCTGCGCCACAACGCAGGCCGTTGGTCGCCGACCGCGTTACCGTCGGTTCATGACGCCCGACGACCCGACGACGCCGCCCGGGCGGCCGCTGGACCTCCCCAACATCTCGCTGGCACCCAAGGTGGTGCTCCACGATCACCTCGACGGCGGTCTGCGCCCGGCGACAGTTCTCGAACTAGCGCGCGAGGTGGGCTATCCGGACCTTCCGGCCGACGACGCGGAATCGCTGGCCCGCTGGTTCCGTGACGCGGCGGACAGCGGTTCGCTCGAGCGCTATCTCGAGACGTTCGCGCATACCGTCGCGGTGATGCAGACCCCGTCTGCGCTGAGACGTGTGGCTCTCGAATGCGTGCGAGATCTGGCTGCCGACGGGGTGGTGTACGCCGAGGTGCGATACGCGCCCGAGCAACACCTCGCACGCGGGATGACGCTCGATGAGGTGGTGGAGGCGGTGCTGGCGGGTTTTCGCGACGGGGAGGCAGAGGCCGAGGCGCAGGGGCGTCCGATCCTGGTGCGGTGCCTGGTGACCGCCATGCGCCACGCCGCCCGGTCGCAGGAGATCGCCGAGCTGGCGGTGCGATACCGGGACGACGGTGTGGTGGGCTTCGACATCGCGGGTGCCGAGGCGGGAAATCCGCCGACCCGGCATCTCGATGCGTTCGAGTTCATGCGCGCGAACAACGCGCACTTCACCATTCACGCCGGTGAGGCGTTCGGGTTGCCGTCGATCCATGAGGCGATCGCTTTCTGCGGCACCGATCGCCTCGGGCACGGGGTCCGGGTCATCGACGACATCACGTTGCCGCCGGGCACGGACCTGGCCGCCGAGTCGTTCGACGGAGTGGAGCTTGGGCAGATCGCGAACATGGTGCGGGACAAGCGTATCCCGCTGGAGCTGTGCCCGAGTTCCAACGTCCAGACGGGTGCGGTCGCCTCGATCGCGGAGCATCCGTTCAACGTCCTCGCTCGCCTGCGCTTCCGGGTGACGGTCAACACCGACAATCGGCTCATGAGCGACACCACCATGAGCAAGGAGTTCTACCGACTGGCCCAGCAGTTCGGGTACGGCTGGGCCGACTTCGAGCGGTTCACGGTGAATGCGATGAAGTCGGCATTCATCCATTTCGACGAGCGACTCGCGCTCATCGACGACGTCATCAAACCCGGGTACGCGGTGCTGGTGGGCTGAGGTCGGCCGGGGCGATCTCGATGCGGTGCCTCGCTGCGCTCGGTACCTACTCGATCGGCGGGGGGTTGGCCGGGTGATCTCGATGCGGTGCCTCGCTGCGCTCGGTACCTACTCGATCAGCGGGGGGTTGGCCGGGTGATCTCGATACGGTGCCTCGCTGCGCTCGGTACCTACTCGATCGGCGGGGGGGGTTGGCCGGGTGATCTCGATACGGTGCCTCGCTGCGCTCGGTACCTACTCGATCGGCGGGGGGGTTGGCCGGGCGATCTCGATACGGTGCCTCGCTGCGCTCGGTACCTACTCGATCAGCGGGGTCGGGGACGGGGGGCGGGGATGGGCCGCGCGTCAGGACTTCTTGACCAGGCGGTCTTCGAAGTCGTGTACCAGCGCACGCCAGGCTTCGGACTCGTTGTCGAAAGGCGGGCTCGGTGCCATGCGCTTGGGGTCGGGGTTGACCGCGTAATCGACGAACCAGCCCAGCGGCGTTGTCGAGCCGAGGGCCTCGTTGACCGAGTCATCGTCGGCGTAGTCCGCTGCATCGGTGAGGAGTTCGACCGCGAGGTCGAGCTGATTGCGGTCGATGCGGCGCGGACCGTCGGCGATGTCGTCCACCAATCCCGGCAACACGTACACGTTGTCGTCGATGACGTCGAACTCGAGTGAACCGTCGGTGGCCGAGGTTCGCACCTCGTCGAACGTCGACAACTCGGTGAGATCGTGGTCGCGCGAGTCGGCGAGGTAGCGGCTCAGCGATCGCGCGGAGGTGAACACGAAGATCTTGCCGTCGGCGCCGAGGAACACCGGGTCGTCGCCGAGATAGCAACGCAGGGAAAGGTATTCGCCATCGCCGGTCACGATCCGGATCGGATCGATGCCGATGTTGGCCCAGAAGTCGTCGTCGTCGATCTCGTCATCGACATCGTCGTCATCTTCGTCGTCGTCCGCTTCATCGGTCTCGTCCGCGGAATCGTCGGCGTCGCCGTCGACCAGCTCGAGATCGTCGTCGTCGGGCTCGTCCTCATCTTCGGCCGAGGCGGCGGCCTCGAGTTCGGCCTCCGCGGTGGAGACGGCTGCCGCGTCCACGTCGGGAGTGCTGATCACATCGTCGATCGCGTCGATGACGTCGTCCCAATGCTTCGCGATCAGGCGGCCGATCCGCACCCACAGGTCGACGCCCTCGCGTCCGACGAAGTTGCGGGTCCCGGTGGTGACGGCTCCCAGGATCGGATTGCCGTTGAAGAATTTGGTGATGACGGTCAGTTCGCAGACCTCGCCGAGGATCCGGACGATCTCGAGTGCATCCTCGAGTTCGGCGATCACCTCCGGGCTGGGGTCCTCGGCGGCGAGCTCGGGCACCCCGACCAGGTCGTAGGTGTGCTTGTCGTCGGGCACCAGTTCGTCGGCCTGCACTCCGACGACCGTCGACCACGCCGGATGATCGGCGAGGTCGTTGTCGTCGCCGGCGCGGATGAACGCGGCCAGCTCCGCGACGCCCGGGAAGCCATACAGATCCTCGTCGAGTCCGAGGAACGCCTCCCACTCGTCGTCACCCTCTCGCCACCGGGGTGCCCAGAGGGTGAAGGTGTTTCCGTCGGTGAGTCCGAGCTCGATGGGGACGATGTCTCCGGCCATGAGGACACAGCGTAGCGATCCGACCTGTGAACTCGGGTGGCGCCCCCGCGACCGGGCGATGAACGCCGGTCGTTGCGCATGCGTCGTCACCGCGGGCGGAAGAAGCCTTGGAAGCCCTGACCGGCATTGGTGGTGCGCAATGGTGACACCTGAACCGGATCGCCTGCCTCCACGAGTTGATTGTTGCCCACATACATCGCCACGTGTCCGTCCCAGACTGCGAGATCGCCGGGCTGTAGTCGGGACTGGCTCACCGGTACCCCGGCGGTGTCCTGATCTTGGGCCAGGCGGGGGAGGTCCAGCCCGGCCTGGCGGTATGACCACTGCGTGAGCCCGCTGCAGTCGAAGCCGCCGGGCGTGGTGCCGCCCCAGACATAGGGCACGCCGCGCTGGCTCAAGGCTGCACGGACGGCCTTGGCGGCTCGTTCGTCCGGTGCGTATGAGGTGGACCCGTCGGGCAGCTCGATGGGGATACCGCCGGCGGCGCGCGTGGTGGGGTGACCGCTGACCTCCGCCGGTGCGTTGTGGCGCGCAAGAGCCATCATCCGGTTGGTGTCCGACTCCAGTTCGGCTTGTGCGCGTGCCACGATCTGCATGCCTCGGCCCACGTGATCGAGGGCGACCGGCAGGATCATCGCCAGGCCCTGGGGGCTGAACAGCGTCGGCCCGAGCGCCGACGCTGCGCGCTGAAACGAGTCGATCAGGGCGTTGAGGTGATCGGCTGCGACCTTCACCTTGAGTCCGGCCTCCTCGATCAGCGCCGCGATCTCGCTGCCGGTGGTGGCGACGTCCGCGATGGTGCAGTGGTTTCGGTCGGCGGCGACGACGGCACTGTCTGCGCCCGAGCCATGCCACGTCCGCGACGCCTGCTCGGTGGAGGCGATGGACGCCTGCCGGATCTGTTCGAGTTGCGGGGTGGCCGTGCGGAGCCGGTCGGCGGGATTGTCGGACGGCAGAACCCCGGTGCCGAGCGCGGTGATCAGGATCCGGAGGGGCGCGATGAGGATGTCGATGGTGAGCATCAGAGTCGCAGCTCCCGATCGGGGAGCGCGACCGACGGCGTCATCGCCGACGTCACGGTCGCCGCACTGCCGACGTCGGTGTCGACGTAGCGGGACGTGGCGGCCCGGCTACGCTCGCCCTGGCTCTGATGCCGCCCGGCGACGCCGTCGAGGCTGTGCGCGCGGGAATCGAGGGCGTATGCGGTCGCGGCGAGGAACTCGGCGCCGATGACGCCGAAGGTCATGGTGAGCGCTCCGACCTCGCCGCGCTGGCGGGCCGTGTGCGCTCGGATCTCGGCGGCGGCGGATTGTTGCCCGCGCGCATACGCGGTCAGCGAGTCGGGCTGGACGGTTACGTCGGTCATGTTTGATCTGACGTCCGCCCGGCCGGTCCGGTTCCACTTAGGGTGTGTGTCATGCAGGTACAGATCGTCGATCACCCGCTGGCGGCCGCGCGGTTGACGACCATGCGGGACAAGACCACCGACAATGCCCGGTTCCGTGCTGCGCTCTCGGATCTGACGCAGATGCTGATCTACGAGGCGCTCGCGGGGGCGCCGACCGAGTCGGTGCCGATCGAGACGCCGTTGATCGCATTCGCGGGTACGCGGTTGGCCACACCGCCACTTCTCGTACCGGTGCTGCGGGCGGGGCTCGGGATGGTGGAGCAGGCCCACGCCATGGTGCCGGAATCGCACGTCGGGTTCGTCGGCGTCGCACGCGACGAGGCCACCGCACAACCGGTGCCGTACCTGGAGTCGCTGCCGGACGATCTGGCCGGACTCCCCGTGTTCGTGTTGGATCCGATGCTGGCCACCGGCGGTTCGATGCTGCACACGATCGACCTGCTGGTTTCCCGGCATGCCACCGACATCACCGCTGTCTGTGTCGTTGCGGCACCGGAGGGAGTCGCCGCATTGGAGACGTCCGGTCATCCCGTGCGTCTCGTGGTCGCCGCCGTCGACGACGGGCTGGACGACACGTCGTACATCGTGCCGGGTCTCGGCGACGCGGGGGACCGCCAGTTCGGTCCGCGCTGACCGCTGGGTCCAGCGTCAGGCGGCGACGGCCGCCCAGCGGCCGCCCTCGCGGCGGACCACCACATCGTGGTCGAAGCACACGCTGATCGTCGTCGACGTGAGCGCATCGTCGACCGGCCCGGCCGCGACCACCTCGCCGTCGCGCAGCAGCATCGCATGAGATGTGCTCGCGGGCAGGTCCTCGAGGTGGTGGGTCACCAGTACGCTCGCCAGATTCGGCACCTCCGAACGTAATTGGTCGATGCCGGTGAGCAGCTTCTCCCGCGCGGCGAGGTCGAGCCCGGTCGCCGGTTCGTCGAGGAGCAGCAATGCGGGCCGTGGCATGAGGGCGCGTGCGATCAATGTCCGGCCGCGCTCGCCCTGACTCATCACCGGCCACAGCGAGTCGCGACGCAGGGTCATGCCGAGGAGTTCGAGCAACGCGTCGGCGTGGCGGTGCTCGTCGTCGGTGTAGTCGTGTCGGCGATCGAGTTCCGGTGTGTTGGTCAGTCCGGTCAGCACCACCTCGTGGGCGGTGAGGGGGATGTCGATCCGCCAGCGAGGGTCGACATGTCCGATATGTGTGCGCAGTTCACGCATGTCCACGCGTCCGAGTCGTTGGCCCAGCACGTCCACCGAACCTGTCGTCGGGTGGCCGCGAGCGCCGAGGATCGTCATCAACGTGGACTTGCCTGCACCGTTGGGCCCGAGCAGGGCCCAATGTTCCCCGGGGGCCACCCGCAGGCTCACGTCATGCAGCAGCGGACGGCCACTGCGGACAACGTCGATGTCAGAGGCGTCGAGAATCGGTTCGGTAGCCGTGTGCACGACCTCACCGTAGCCAGTGGGCGATCATCGGCTCGTCGGCGACCGTCTCCCCGCCCTGTGAGATGACCAGCGACTCGGGCGAGATGACGTATGTCACACCGTTGTTGGTGACCGCGAAGGTGTCGCCGATCCGCCGTGGGTAGTCCACCTCGACGCCCTGCCCGTCGGCGAGGCCCTTGTAGTACGACCGCCCCGACTGCGTGCCGACCTGGCACACGATGACTCGGGAGCGTGTCGTCTCGCCGATCATCACGGCCGGGTCGTCGGCCCCGTTGCAGCGCGGGCCGTCCGGGTATCCCTGCCAGTCGGCGCCGGGAACGGTGGGGTGTGGGCGTTCGGTGGTGATGGTTGCCGTCGAGGTTGCGATGTCGGTGACGGTGCTGGTGACGATCGTCGGCACAGCAGGCGGTGCCGACGACGCCGCCGCGGGCGATTCCGGGGTCCGGTCGTCGAGCAGGAGCAACGCTGCGAGCGCGCCCGCGACGACGATCAGAACTCCGGCCGCGATGGCGACGATCACGATCGGCGACGACCAGGGGGAGCGGTCGTGCGGCTGCGGGGTCGGACGGCTCACGGTTCTCCTCCGGGTAGCTCGGCTGCCACCCGGGCGGCGAGTTCGTGCAGGTGGTCGGACGTCTGCGCGATGTCTGCCCGACCAGGGGGCGCCACGACCTCGAGGTAGTACTTGAGCTTCGGCTCGGTACCCGACGGCCGGGCGATCACCCGTAGGGAGATGCCGTCGGCGGTGCGCCCGGTCAGTTGCACTGCGTCTGTGCGCAATCCGTCGTCGCGGATGGCGTAGTCCTCGACGTCGACCGGAATCCCGGCAGGCGCACGGGGTGGCGACCGTCGCAGCGACGACATCAGGTCGGCGATGAGTCCGATGTCGGTGACGCGTATCGATCGCTGGGTGGTGACGTGGACGCCGTGCGCGAGCGAGAGTTCGTCGACGGCGGCAGACAGGTCCGACCGCATCGCGACCCGCTGGTGGGTGAGCAGGGCGGCCACCACGGCGGTGGCGATCCCGTCCTTGTCGCGGACCGCGTCGGGATCCACGCAGTGTCCGATGGCCTCCTCGTAGGCGTACAGAAGCGGTTCTCCTGCCCGCACAAGCCATTTGAATCCGGTGAGAGTACGTACGTGGCGGGCGCCTGCGGCCGACGCGACGGCCTGCAGCATCGAGCCGGACACGATGGTGCTGGCCACGACGGGTGCCGCGAGATCGGTGGTGGCGAGTAGATGCGCGCCCAGCAGAGCGCCTGTCTCGTCGCCGGTCAGCATGCGCCAGGTGCCGTGGACCCGGGTGCCGATCGCACAGCGGTCGGCATCGGGGTCGAGTGCGATCGCCAGGTCGGCGTCGATGCGTTCGGCCAGCGCGAGTACCCGATCCGACGAGCCGGGTTCCTCGGGGTTGGGAAAACGTACGGTGGGAAAGTCGGGGTCCGGGGCGAACTGCTCGGCGACGACGTGTACGTCTGGAAATCCGGCGCGCCGCAATGCCGCGAGCGCGAGGGCGCCGCCGACCCCATGCATCGCGGTGAGTGCTACCCGCACCGGCGAACCGTGCACGCGCCCGAATCGCGCCTCGAGCCGGTCGAGGTAGCGAGCAGTGTTCGCGCCGTCGCGCGAGTCCGTCGAGACCCGTTGTCTGCCTATGGTGTTCGCCGGTGGAGCAGTCGCAATCAGCTGTTCGATCCGCCGATCGGCCGGTGGTACGAGTTGCGCGCCGCCGGCGAGATAGACCTTATAGCCGTTGTCGGTCGGCGGGTTGTGGGACGCCGTGACGGCCACCGCCGCGGCGGCATCGAAGTCGCGGCATGCGAATGCGACCAGCGGCGTGGGTGTCGGTCCGGACAGCGCGACGACATCGAATCCCTGCGCGGCAAGGACTTCGGCCGTCGCAGTGGCGAAGGCACGCGAGCCGTGACGGGCATCCCGGCCCACCACCACTGTCGCCCCCGCCGCTCCGTCGTCGAGCAGGGCGCATCCCAGGGCGTGGGTGGCACGGGTGACCACCGCCACGTTCATGCCGGCAGGCCCGGCACGCACCGGACCACGGAGTCCGGCGGTGCCGAAACGAAGTGTGTCGGCGAAACGTTCGTCGAGTCGATCGGGCGCGAGCGCGGAAAGCTCGGCCCGGGTCAGGGGATCGGGGTCGGAGGCGATCCAATCGCGCGGATCGATGGTCGACATCGTCGCGTCACACCTCGGCGATGATCGAGGCGAGGAGCTCACCCATCCGGGCGGCCGAGGCCTGCCCGACCTCGAGAACCTCGGTGTGACTGAGCGGTTCGCCGGTCATCCCGGCCGCGAGATTGGTGACCAGCGACATCCCGAGGACGTTCAGGCCCGCGGCACGCGCCGCGATGGTCTCGTGGACCGTCGACATCCCGACCAGATCGGCGCCGAGCGTGCGCAGCATGCGGATCTCTGCGGGCGTCTCGTAGTGCGGGCCCGACAGCCCGGCATAGACGCCCTCGGTGAGGGACGGGTCGGTGCGGCGGGCGATCTCACGCAGTTTCGGGGAGTACGCGTCGACAAGATCGACGAACTGCGCGCCGACCAGCGGGGATCGCCCGGTGAGGTTGAGGTGGTCGGCGATCAGGACGGGCTGGCCGACCGCCATGTCGTCGCGGAGCCCGCCGGCGGCGTTGGTCAGCACGATCGTGTGAGCTCCGGCCGCGGCGGCGGTCCGGACCGGGTGGACCACCCGGGCCAGGTGATGTCCCTCGTAGGCGTGGATCCGGCCCAACAGGATCATGACCCGGCGATCGGCGACCTGCACCGAGTGCACGATTCCGCCGTGACCTGCTGCTTTCGGCGGGGTGAAACCGGGTAGTGCGGCCATCGGGACGCTGGCGACCGGTGCGCCGAACGCCCGCGCCGCCGGGGCCCAGCCCGATCCGAGGACCACGGCGACGTCGTGGGCGGCGCAGTCGGTCTCGGCGGCGATCGTCGCGGCAGCCGCGACGGCTGCGGCATCGGCGTCGGCAGTGGGGTCCATGGCCCTAACCTTAATGCGCGGCGATAAGGTCGCTACATGCCGTTTCTCAGTTCTGCAGGCGAAGTCAGCGAGCTCTACCTCGGCTCCGAGGGCGTCGAACTCGACGCGTCGAATCCCGACAACCGGTTCCGGCTCGACTGGCTTGCCTCGGTCGGCGATCTCCTCGACCAGGTTGCCGCGGAGCCGACGAAACCACTCGTGATCACCGCCACCGGGAAGTTCTTCAGCAACGGACTCGATACCGACTACATCGCGGCGAACGCGAGCGGATTGCCGCGCTACCTCGATCGTGTCCATGAGCTCTACGTCAAGCTCCTCACCCTGCCCGTCCCGACGGTCGCCGCCGTGAACGGGCACGCCTTCGGCGCAGGCGCCATGCTGGCCCTGTGCGCCGATGTCCGCGTGATGCGCACCGAGCGGGGATTCTGGTCGCTGCCCGAGGCGGCGCTCGGGATGCCGTTCACCCGCGGCATGAGTTCACTGATCCGTACCCGGCTCACCGATGCCGCTGCGACCGAGGCGATGCTGACCTCCAGGCGATATGGCGCAGACGACGCCGTGGGCGCCGGGATCGTCGAGGAGTCGGTCGATGTGGACAGACTGGTCGGTAGGGCCGCGGAGCTCGGCCTGGAACGCGCACCGCTGGCAGGTCCCAATCTCGGATTGATCAAGCGCGGGCTCCGGCAGCCGCTGATCGCCGACCTCGAGACCCCGACACCTGCGACCCTGTTGTGAGGGGTGGGCATGGCCGTGAGTGAGACCGAGGCCCAACCGGTGGCGCCGCGTGATCTGATCGGTGCGTGGTGGGCAGCGCATGGCCAGGATGTGGTGGCGTGGCGGCGCCACATCCATGCGCAGCCAGAGCTCTCGCGGCAGGAGATCAACACCACCGACCTGGTGATCGCCGAGCTGACCGCGGCAGGTCTGCAACCCCGTCGGTTGCCGTTGGGGACAGGCGTCGTATGTGATCTCGGACGCGCCGACCAGCCACGGGTCGCGTTGCGTGCGGACATGGATGCCCTGCCGATCACCGAACGCACCGGACTCGCGTTCAGCTCCACGGTCGAAGGGGTCTCGCACGCGTGCGGCCACGACGCCCATACGGCAATCCTCATGGGGGTGGCCAAATTGCTCGCCTCCGTGGATGCGCTGCCGGTGGGCGTACGTCTGATCTTCCAGCCGGCCGAAGAGGTCATGCCCGGTGGCGCACTCGATGCCGTCGCCGCGGGTGTGATGAACGGTGTCAGTCGGATATTCGCGTTGCACTGTGATCCGAAACTCCCGGTGGGGTCGGTCGGATTACGGTCGGGTGCGTTGACGTCGGCGGCCGACCACATCGATCTGCAACTGCATTCCGCGGGCGGCCACACATCGCGTCCGCATCTCACCGGTGACCTGGTGTATGCCATGGGCACGGTGATCACCGGCCTGCCGGGCATCCTGTCCCGCCGTATCGATCCGCGGTCGGGAACCGTGATGGTGTGGGGCGCCGCGCATGCCGGCAACGCCCCGAACGCGATCCCGCAGGAGGGTCGGCTGCGGGGCACCGTCCGTACCGGCGACCACACGACCTGGGCAGAACTCGAACCCCTGGTCCGCAGTGTGATCGGTGAACTTCTCGCGCCCCTCGGTGTGCGCTACGACCTGTCGTACTTCCGCGGGGTGCCGCCGGTCGTCAACGACGAGGTCGCGGTCGCGATGATGCGTACCGCTGTAGCCGCAATCGGGCCGAACGCCGTCGCGGACACCCCGCAGTCGCCGGGCGGCGAAGACTTCTCGTGGTACCTCGAGCACGTGCCGGGTGCGATGGGCCGGCTCGGTGTCTGGGACGGCATCGGTCCCCATGGCGACCTACATCAGCCGGGCTTCGACCTCGACGAGCGCGCCTTGGAGATCGGGGTGCGGACCCTCGCCGGCATCGCGCTGGGCGTCGCCTGACCGGCCGAACGCCGGTCCTAGGACTCGTCGGGGCCGGGGCCGGGCCCGACGTTTCGCGATTCGCGCAGTCGAAGGTCCTGTACGTACTCGGCGGGCGCGCCTGCGATCTCCGCCGCCTCGGCCATCACACCGAGGTAGCGCGCCGACGGCAGGCCGCCCTCGTATGCGTCGAGCACATAGAGCCAGGCGAGCACCGGGCCGTCGGCCGTGTGGATGCGTGCGCGGATCTTGACATGGATACCGAGTTCGGAGCCCTCCCAGCGGTCGAGGTTGTCCTCGTCCTCGGAGGTCACGTCGTAGAGGACCACGAAGACCTTGGCATCGGAATCGTCCCGGTCCTCGGTGACGGTCGCAAGCGAACCCTCCCAGCCGATGTCCCCGCCGCCGAAGGTCAGTCGCCAGCCATGCAGCCACCCGGTTCCCGACATCGGCGAGTGCGGTGCACGCTCGGCCATCTGCTCGGGATGCATGTTCGAACCGTAGGCGGCGTAAATCGGCACGGGCGAAAGCCTAGATGGTCGGCGCGCCCCGCGAAAGCCGAGCCTGCCCGACCGCGCGCCGCGAATCGGGCCGGGGACTAGGTTGGTACACGACGGACCACGCGCCGGGAGCGAGATGGCGGCCCGGATCGACTCTGTCTGCCGAGGATGAGGAGAGGACTCACAGTGACCAAGATCGTGATCATCGGCGGTGGACCCGCGGGTTACGAGGCCGCGCTCGCCGCAGCCGCCTACGGCGCCGACATCACCGTGATCGATTCCGACGGCATCGGCGGCGCGTGCGTCCTGTGGGACTGTGTGCCGTCGAAGACCTTCATCGCGTCCACCGGCATCCGGACCGAGGTGCGCCGCGCCGTCGATCTGGGCATCAACATCCGGACCGATGATGCCCTGGTGACCGTGCCGCAGATCCATCAGCGCGTCCGGGACCTGGCCTTCGCCCAGTCCGCCGATATCAGGTCCCGGCTGATCAGCGAGGGTGTCACCCTGGTGTCCGGCCGTGCGCAACTGGATGAACGGCAGGTCGGCGTGTCCGCGCACGGGGTGATCGTCACCCTGCCCGACGGATCGACGCAGCGCTACGAGGGCGATGTGGTCCTGATCGCGACCGGCGCCTCGCCACGGGTCCTGGCCGACGCCCGGCCCGACGGCGAACGAATCCTCAACTGGCGTCAGCTCTACGACCTGGAAGAACTGCCCGAGCACCTGGTCGTGATCGGTTCGGGTGTGACCGGCGCCGAGTTCGTGCACGCCTACACCGAATTGGGTGTCAAGGTGACCCTCGTGTCCAGTCGCGACCGGGTCCTGCCCGGCGAGGACGAGGATGCCGCGCTGGTCCTCGAGGATGCGTTGGCCGAACGCGGCGTCGAACTGATCAAGCACGCACGTGCGGACAAGGTTGAGCGGCACGGGGATTCGGTGACTGCGCACCTGACCGACGGGCGCACGGTAACCGGCTCCCATGTGTTGATGACGGTGGGATCGGTACCCAACACGAACGATCTCGGGCTCGACCGGGCAGGCGTGGAGATCGACCGGAACGGCTACATCACCGTCGATCGGGTGTCGCGGACATCGGTTCCGGGTGTGTACGCCGCGGGGGACTGCACCGGTCTGCTGCCGCTCGCGTCGGTGGCGGCGATGCAGGGGCGGATCGCCATGTACCACTCACTCGGCGAGGGCGTCAGTCCCATCAAGCTGAAAACCGTTGCATCCGCGATCTTCACGCGTCCCGAGATCGCCACCGTCGGGGTGTCGCAGACGGCCATCGACGCCGGTGAATACCCGGCACGGACCGTGATGCTCCCGCTCGCGACCAACCCGCGCGCCAAGATGAGCGGCCTTCGCCGTGGTTTCGTGAAGATCTTCTGCCGCCCGGCCACCGGAGTGGTGATCGGCGGCGTGGTGGTCGCGCCCAACGCATCCGAGCTGATCCTCCCGATCGCGCTCGCGGTGCAGAACAAACTGATGGTCTCCGATCTCGCGCAGACGTTCTCGGTGTACCCGTCGTTGACCGGCTCGGTGACCGAGGCCGCGCGACAGCTCGTCCGCCACGACGACCTGGATTAGGACCACTACGGCGACCGGCGGGGAGTGCCGAGCCCGGCGACCAGAAGCGCGACCATGCGTCGCGCGTCGTAGTCCTCGTCGCCGCCGATGCACAGATTGCCGATGCCGCGCAGGAATTCGAGCGCGGTGATGTCGGAACGGATCTCACCGGCCGCCGCGGCTCCGTCGAGCAGCGTGCCACAGACGGGTACCAGCCGGTCGAGGAAATACGCGTGCAGTGCCTGGAAGCGCGCGGTGTCGGAGCGCAGGGCAGCAGCGAGGCCGTGCTTGGTGGTCAGGAAGTCGACGAAGAGCTCAACCCACTCGCCGAGTGCGCGGTATGGAGTGGCGGCGGTCGCCATGAGTGCAGGCCCGGCCTCGGCGCAGGCTTCGACCTGATGCTGATACACGGCGATGACGAGGTCGGCGCGAGTGGGGAAGTGGCGATAGATCGTGCCCATCCCGACCCCGGCGCGATCGGCGATCACACGTACCGGCGCCTCCACACCGGAGACGACGAAGACGGCCGCGGCGGCGTCGAGCAGGGCCTGCTCGTTGCGCCTCGCATCCGCACGCTTGCGCGATGACGCCCGTGGCCGGGTAGCCGCTGGTCGGTCGTTGTCCTCCGGCACGTGTCCACTTCCATTCCGATCGAGGGCTGGATAAACGGAACAGCGCTCCGTATCATAATCGGAGCGCGGTTCCGATTACTCTCCCATCGTGCCGCAGTGCCCGACCGAATATCGACGTTCCGACACGCCGACCCGCAGCCCGACGTCCCGCACCCCCGAGGAGGCGCCACGATGGCTCCCATCGAACATCCGAGTTTCGGGATCATGACCGCACCCATGCAGGTCGGTTATGACGACATCCTGCGCGTATGGCGCGAGGCCGACGAGGTCTCCGCCATCGAGCACGCCTGGCTCTTCGACCACCTGATGCCGATCGGTGGCGACCCCGACGGCCCGATCTTCGAGGGGTGGACACTGCTCGCCGCGCTGGCAGCGCAGACCGAGCGGCTGCGCCTCGGACTCCTGGTGACCAGTAACAGGTTTCGGCCTCCGGCCATGCTCGCCAAGATCGCGACCACCGTCGACATCGTCTCGGGAGGCCGTCTCGACTTCGGTATCGGCGCCGGATCCCGGCCGGGTCATCCGCTGGCCCGGCGGGAGTATGCCGCGCACGGCCTGCCGTATCACGATGCGGCGCATGCGGTCGCGAGTCTCGCCGAGGCCTGCACGGTGATCCGCCGACTGTGGAGCGAGGGCGAACCGTTTGATTTCCACGGCGAGAAAGTGCAGTTGACCGGCGCATTCGGCAACCCGAAACCGCTGCAGTCGCCGTACCCGCCGATCCTCATCGGAGGACGATCCACGCCGACGCTGCGGGTGGTCGCCGAACATGCCGACATCTGGAACATCCCGGGCGGCGACATCGATGATGCCGTCCGGCGCAGTGCATTGGTCGATCGATTCTGCGCCGAGATCGACCGCGATCCGGCGACGATCACCCGGTCGATCGCGCTGCCGGTGTCCTACGACCGCCCCGACAACACGCGACGGGAGATCGCCGAGGCACTCGGTGCAGGCTTCTCGCATGTCGTCCTGATGTTGCCGTCGCCATACCCGGATCGGGTGGCGCACTGGGTCGCCGACGAACTCATCGACACGCGGGCGTGACCACCGCCCAGGCGTTCAGGCGAGATCGAAGCTGTGGCCGACCGCGCGGTTCCAGCCGTCGTAGAGACGGCTGCGGTCGTCGGCTGCCATCCGGGGTTCCCAGCGCTTGTCCTCGGCCCAGTTCGCGCGGATCTCGTCCTCGGATTCCCAGTAGCCGACGGCAAGACCTGCCGCGTAGGCGGCGCCGAGGGCGGTGGTCTCGTTGACCACCGGCCGCACCACCGGTACGTCGAGGATATCGGCCTGGAATTGCATGAGCAGGTCGTTGACGACCATCCCGCCGTCCACCTTGAGTGTGGACAGTTCGACGCCCGAGTCGGCCTGCATCGCCTCGATGACCTCGCGGGTCTGAAAGGCACTGGCCTCCAGGGCGGCTCGCGCGAGGTGACCTTTGTCGACGAAACGTGTCAGGCCGACGATGACCCCTCGGGCGTCGGGTCGCCAGCGCGGCGCGAACAGTCCGGAGAACGCCGGGACGAAGTAGGCGCCTCCGTTGTCCTCCACCGACGCGGCCAATGATTCGATCTCGCGCGCGTGGTCGAAGAGGCCGAGGTTGTCGCGCAACCACTGCACCAGCGATCCCGTGACCGCGATCGACCCCTCGAGCGCATAGCGCGCGTCCTGATCGCCGATCCGGTAGCAGACCGTGGTGAGCAGGCCGTGGTCACTGAACACCGGCTCGGTCCCGGTGTTGAGGAGGAGGAAATTGCCGGTGCCGTAGGTGTTCTTGGCCTCGCCCGGATTCAGGCATGCCTGCCCGAACGTGGCGGCCTGCTGATCGCCCAGGATTCCGGCCAACGGCACGCCGGGCAGTGATCCGTGCTCGCGCAACGGCCCGTAGACCTCGGACGAGCTGCGGATCTCGGGGAGCAAGGACATCGGCACGCCCATGTCGGCGCAGATCTCCTCGTCCCACGCCAGGGTGCGCAGGTCCATCAGCATCGTCCGCGATGCGTTGGTGACGTCGGTGATGTGCAATCCGCCGTCGCGTCCACCGGTCATGTTCCAGGTGATCCACGAATCCATTGTGCCGAAACACAGTTCGCCTGCCTCGGCACGTCGTCGAGCACCGTCGACATGGTCGAGCAGCCACCGCACCTTCGGCCCGGCGAAGTACGTCGACAGTGGTAGTCCGGTGCGATCCCGGTAGCGATCCACCCCGATGTCACCGGCGAGCGTGCCGCAGAGGTCGTTGGTGCGGGTGTCCTGCCAGACGATCGCGTGATGGATCGGCTCGCCGGTTTCGCGGTCCCAGATGAGAGTTGTCTCACGTTGGTTGGTGAGTCCGCACGCCGCGATGTCGCCGTGTTTCAGATCGGCGGACGCCAGTGCGGCGGCGGCCACGCGACGGGTGTTGCGCCAGATCTCCGATGCGTCGTGCTCCACCCAGCCTGCCTGCGGGAACACCTGCTCGTGTTCGATCTGCTCGGAACTGACCACGCGGCCATGCCGGTCGAAGATCATCGCCCGTGTGGACGTCGTGCCCTGGTCGATCGCGGCGACGTATGTGCTTGCACTACCCACGACGGACAGTGTCGCACGCGGTGGCATCGGAGGAGATCAATTAGGCTCGGCAAGCATGAACACCGAGTTCGACCCAGACCGACCAGCGGATATGGGGCCGCTCTACCGAGCCGAGGCGTGGCGCCGGCTGGGTGCTGAGCAGTTCGACCTCGTCGTCATCGGGGGCGGGGTCGTCGGCGTGGGGGCCGCGCTCGACGCCGCCACCCGTGGTCTCCGCGTTGCCCTGGTCGAGGCTCGGGACATCGCCTCGGGTACGTCGAGCCGGTCGTCGAAGATGTTCCATGGCGGCCTCCGATATCTCGAGCAACTCGAGTTCGGCCTTGTGCGTGAAGCACTTCGGGAACGGGAACTCTCCCTGCGTTTCCTCGCGCCACATCTGGTCAAACCCCTGCCGTTCCTCTACCCACTGACCCGCCGGGTGTGGGAGCGCCCGTATGTGGGCGCAGGGCTGTTCCTCTACGACCAGATGGGCGGGTCGAAATCGGTTCCCGGCCAAAGTCATGTCACTCGGTCAGGTGCGTTGCGCGTGGCGCCTGCGCTGAAGAGGAACTCGTTGATCGGTGGGATCCGCTACTACGACACGGTGGTCGACGACGCCCGGCACAGTCTCACGGTCGCGCGTACCGCGGCGAACTACGGCGCCGTGATCCGGACGTCGACCCAGGTGGTCGGATTTCTGCGGGAGGCGGATCGGGTCCTCGGCGTCCGGGTCCGTGATTCGGAGACCGGTGAGATCGGTGAGGTGCGTGCCCACTGCGTGATCAACGCAGCCGGGGTGTGGACCGACGAGGTCCAGGCGCTCTCGAAACAGCGGGGCCACTTCAAGGTTCGTGCCTCCAAGGGTGTGCACATCGTGGTTCCCCGGGATCGGATCGTGAGTGAGACCGCGATCATCCTGCGCACCGCCAACTCGGTGCTGTTCGTGATCCCGTGGGAGACCCACTGGATCATCGGGACCACCGACACCGACTGGAATCTCGATCTCGCCCATCCGGCTGCCACCCGTGCCGACATCGACTACATCCTCGAGCGCGTCAACCAGGTGCTGGTCACCAAGCTCACCCATGGTGACATCGAGGGCGTGTATGCCGGGTTGCGGCCGTTGCTCGCCGGTGAGGACGATGAGACCTCCAAGCTCTCACGTGAACACGCCGTGGCGACGGTCGCGCCCGGGCTGGTGTCGATCGCGGGCGGGAAGTACACCACGTACCGGGTGATGGCCGCCGATGCTGTGGATGCCTGTACCGACTTCATTCCCACCCGGGTCGCGCCGTCGATCACCGAACGGGTTCCGTTGCTCGGCGCCGACGGCTACTTCGCACTCATCAATCAGTGTGAGCACCTGGGTCGTCGATTCGGTTTGCATCCCTACCGGATTCGTCGTCTCCTCAACCGCTACGGATCGCTGATCGACGACGTCCTCTACTACGCCGACACCGAGCCGTCGTTGCTGCGGCCACTCGCCGCCGCACCGCAATATCTGCGCGTGGAGGTCGTCTACGCGGCGATCGACGAGGCGGCACTGCACCTGGAGGATGTCTTGGCGCGGCGCACGCGGATCGCGATCGAATATCCGCACCGCGGAGTCGATTGCGCGCAGGAGGTCGCCGATCTGCTGGCACCGATCCTCGGGTGGTCGGAGGAGGAGACGGCGTTCGAGGTCGCCACCTACATCGCCCGGGTGGAGGCCGAGGTCGCATCACAGCTACAACCCGACGATGATTCGGCCGACGCCCTGCGGGCCGCGGCGCCCGAAGCGCGGCCGGAAATCCTGGAGCCGGTCCCGGTGCCGGACTGAATCCGTTATGTGTGATCGCCGAAGTCGGGACCTTCGGCACTGTCGGCCCATGTGTTCCGGAGGAACAATGGGTTATGACAGAAGGACGGATCATGGTCGACAACGTCGTGCAGGTGCTCACCGACGACGAGGCCTGGGAACTTCTCGCAACCGTCGCGCTCGGCCGAATCGCGTTGAGCGTCAACGGTCAGCCGGACATCTTCCCGGTCAACTTCCACGCCGGTGAGGGACGGATCGTCTTCCGCACGGGAGAGGGCACCAAGCTCTCCGAGATCGCGGTCAACGAGAACGTCGCCTTCGAAGCCGACGACCACACCGCACTGAGGGGTTGGAGCATCGTCGCAAAAGGTGCTGCACGCGTGTTGGTGTCGACTCATGACATCGCCGCCGCCGACGAATTGCCCTTGCGCCCGTGGATACCCACGATCAAGTACAACTACGTCGAGATCTCGGTCGACGAGATCAGCGGCCGGCGCTTTCTGTTCGGTCCTGAGCCGGAACGGTATCCGGTCTGAATCGGGGGCGGGTACCGCTCGCCACAGGACCACCGTCGCGATCTCGTCAGGTCTGACAGCCTGGGCAGAAGTAGATCACGCGATCATCGCCGATCGAGCCGAGTTGACCTCGCTCGATCGGCGTTCTGCATCGTCGGCACAGTTGCCCTCGTCGGCCGTACACCCACAGCCGCGCACTCGCCGCGGTCTGTCCGGTGGTGGTGCGGGCGGTGCGTGATCGGTTGGCCCACAACAAGCGTCTGCTCAGATCGACTGTCGCGGGCACATCGACATCTCGCACATCGCGCGTAGGCAATGTCCCGCGTAGGAAACAGATCTCGCTGCGATAGACGTTGCCGATGCCGGCCAGCAGACGTTGGTTCAGCAACGCGGTGCCGATCGGATCGTCGGGACGTTGTTCGATTCGGCGGACCGCTTCGTCCCGATCCCAGTCGAGGGCGAGCAGATCGGGTCCGAGGTGGCCGAGCGCCGCTTCCGGATCGTCGGACAGCTCGAGGATGCCGAGGTCGAATCCCACGGCCTCGGCGTCGTCGGTTCGCAGGACGACGCGCGCCTGGAAACCCGGTCGTCGCCATCGGCGGCCGACCGGGTACACGTGCCAGGCACCTTCCATCTTCAGGTGTGAATGGATGCTCACCGCACCGACATCCGGCCGTCGCTCGTCGGGGCCCGCGACATCGATCAGCAGATGTTTTCCTCTCGATCGGACCGCGACGACGATGCGGCCGGACAGATCGGTGGTCGCGAGCCGTGGAACACGGAACTGCGTATACGACAACCGCTTGCCCGCCAGAGCCGTTCGAAGCGCAGTGGCGGTCGCGAAGACGGTGTCACCTTCAGGCATGCTGCCCGTAGCGCATCCGGAGGCCGCGTGGCGTCGTCGCGAACCCGGCGGCCGTCAGGATGCGCGCGAAGTCGGATCGTAGCGCCGGCTGTGAATCGACCTGGTCGATCATCAAGCGGGACATGCGCCCTGATCGTATGAGGGCGGCCAGGGCATCTGCCGCCGACTCCAGCGCGGACGTCGAATCGCTGAACGTCAGGAGGGTCTTGCCGCCGCGCTCGACGAAGACGACGAGCGCGCCGTCGACCAGCACCACGAGGGCGCCAGGCTTGCGACCGGGACGGTGACCCACGTCCTCAGAGGTCGACGACGGCCATGGCAGCGCGGCGCCGAATGGATTCGCCGGGTCGTTCGACGCCAGCACGATGGCGGACTTCTCGCTGCCGCGGTCGACGAGTGCGTGCCGCCGCAGGTCGTCGACCGTGGCGGGCGATGCGAACTGTGCCCCACCGAGACCGTCGACGTAGTAACCGCGCCGAACCTGGCCGTTGTCCTCGAACACGGTGAGGGCCTTGTAGATCCGGGCGAATCCTCCGGTGACATTCTCGCTCGCGACACTGCCTCGGGTGATGACGCCGTACCTGGCCAGGAGCTGCTCGCAGGTTGCCTGAGTGGCCACGGTGGGGTCGGGCTCGTGCCGTTCGAGTGCAAACCACCGTCCACTCGCCGTCGGGGGAACCGCGCGCCCGATCGATTGCTCCGCGAGATAGCGCGTGGACAGGCGCTGCGCCCGTAGGCGTGGAGCGCGGCCGCGCGAACGGTGTGCTGGTGTCGATCTCGATGCCGACGCGGTGCGCCTCGGTTGGATCAATGCACGTACCGGTGCGAACGAGTCGTTGCTGATCCGGCCCGACCAGACCAGATCCCACAGCACGGTCTCCACCTCGGCAGCGGGTACCGGTGAGGTGGAGTCGGTGCTCACGGTGTCGGCCACCTGAGCGAACCGAAGGGCACCGCCGGGCTCGAGAGCATGGGCGACGCGGGTCATCAGCGCGGTGGTGTCGATCTCGTCGGGCGGTGGCAGCGTCAGCGGCGCCACGTCGGCGGGGTGCAGTGCGACCCAACCGTCCGAATTGCCGATGCGGCCGTGCCCGGACCAGATCACCTCACCCGCGCTGAGCAGCTCGTCGAGCATCGCCGGCTGGTAGTCCCGGATCCGAGCCGGCAGGACCAGGGATTCCCAGGCGGACGCCGGGAGTGGAAATCCGGCCAGCTGGTCGATGACCGTCAGCACACCGTCGACACCGCCGAGCTGATCGTCGGCTGTGGTGTGTTGCCAGGACGCCAGGAACCGTGCCAGGACCTCGACGTCGACTGGGGCCACCTCGGCTCGGCTCGCCGCCAGGGAACCACGCCGGATCTGACCGAGTACGTCGGCGTGACACCACTGCGTGACCCGCTGACCGCCCGACGGTTCGCCGTCCGGGAGGAAGTCTCCCTCGACAACCCGCCGGTCGGCGGCCAGCCGGACCAGCGTGTCCCGGACCACTCCGATGGCCATACCCAAAGTCTGCGCGGCCTCGGCGACGGTGAACGGTCCGTGGGTGCGGGCGTATCGGCCGACCAGGTCGCCGACCGGGTCCGGCACGGGCTCGAGGTAGGCGGCCGGGATGCCCATCGGGGCCGGTACGCCGAGGGCGTCGCGAAGTCGTGCGGTGTCGTCTATCGCCGCCCACAATGGCCGCCCACCGTGATTGACGGAGATGATCTGCCCGGTCCGATGCAGGTCGGTGAGGTGTGCGAGGGCCGGATCGTCGCCCCGGTAGCGATCGGTGACCTCCTCGGTGCTCAACGGGCCGAGCCAGCGCAGGAGATCGACGATGTCCTCGGCGTCGCGGGCCTGCCGGTCGGGGGACAGACGCTGCAGCCGTGCGGTGACCTCGGCGATGACCGCGGGGTCGAGGAGTTCGCGGAGATCGACCCGCCCGAGCAGTTGGGCCAGCAGGCTGGTGTCCAGCGAGAGGGCTGCCGCGCGCCGCTCGGCGAGTGGGGCATCGTCGGCGTACATGAACGCACCCACGTACCCGAACAGCATCGACGCGGCGAAGGGTGACGGGCTGGCGGTCTCGGTTTCGACGACCCGGATCCGGCGCCGGCGGATCCGGGTGAGCAGGTCGACGAGGGCCGGCAGGTCGTAGACGTCCTGGAGGCATTCGCGCACCGCTTCCAGGACGATCGGGAAGTCGGGGAACTTCGATGCGACGGAGAGCAACTGGGCGCTGCGCTGACGCTGTTGCCACAGCGGTGCGCGCCGTCCCGGGTCTCGCCGCGGGAGCAGCAGCGCCCGCGCCGCGCATTCGCGGAACCGGGAGGCGAACATCGACGAGTCGGCGAGGGCATCGGTGACGAGTTGTTCGATGTCGTCCGGGTCGACGACGAAGACACCGGTCCCGGGCGGATCGTCGTCGGTGTCGGGCAGACGCACGATGATGCCGTCGTCGGATGCCGTGGTCGCACCTTCGATGCCCAGGGTGTTCTGCAGACGTGCCGAAATCGCGCTCGCCCACGGTGCATGGACGCGTAATCCGTAGGGGGAGTGCAGGATCAGACGCCAGTCGCCGAGTTCGTCGCGGAACCGCTCGACGACGAGTGTGCGGTCGGTCGGAAGGTGGCCGGTGGCCTCTTTCTGTTCGCTGATCAGCGCGGCCAGGTTGTCGCGCGCGAAGTCGGTGAGACCGAGGCGTGCCGCGTGCTCGGCGAGGGTGTCGGGATCGGCGACGGCTCCGGTGAAATTGCCGATGGCGGCACCGAGTTCGGCGGGCCGGCCGACGGTGTCGCCGATCCAGAACGGGAGACGGCCTGGCTGACCGTAGGCGGGGGACACGAGAACGCGATCGTGGGTGATGTCCTCGATCCGCCAACTCGTCGCACCGAGTGCGAAGACGTCGCCCACACGCGACTCGTAGACCATCTCCTCGTCGAGTTCGCCCACCCGGGTGGACTTCTCGGCCTGCATCGGGCCCGTTCCCTGCGCCCCCACCATGAAGACCCCGAACATTCCGCGGTCGGGGATCGAACCACCGGATGTGACGGCGAGTCGCTGCGCGCCGCGGCGGCCCACGAGAGTGCCCGCCTCGCGATCCCACGTCACCCGCGGACGCAACTCGGCGAACTCGTCCGACGGGAACCTCCCGGCGATCAGGTCGAGGGTGGCGTCGAAGACCTGTCGGCCGAGTTCGCGATAGGGCGCGGCACGGCGGACCACCTCGAACCAGTGGTCGACGTCGAGATCGTCGATCGCGGCGGCGGCGATCGTCTGCTGCGCCAGGATGTCGAGGGGGTTCTGCGGGACCCGGAGCTCCTCGATCGCGCCGTCGAGCATCCGCTCGACGGTGACAGTGCAGTGGATGAGATCGGTGCGATGCTTGGGATACAGCACACCCTGCGAGATCTCGCCGACCTGATGTCCCGCGCGGCCGATGCGCTGCAGCCCGTTGGCGACCGACGGCGGCGCCTCGACCTGGATGACGAGGTCGACGGCGCCCATGTCGATGCCGAGTTCGAGTGAACTGGTGGCCACCACGCACGCGAGCCGCCCGGCTTTGAGGTCGTCCTCGATCTGCGCGCGCTGCTCCTTGCTGACGGAGCCGTGATGCGCGCGCGCGAGAGTCGGCGCGGAGCCCGCGCTCGCTCCGCTGGCCATGACGAATGCAGGAGCGCCGCCTGCGACGCGCGCATTCGGCGGCGGTGTCCCGTCGGTGGTGCCGGTGCGCTCGGCGCGGATCTCGTTGAGACGGGCGGTGAGGCGTTCGGCGAGCCGTCGCGAGTTGGCGAACACGATCGTCGCGCGATTCTTCTCGATCAGATCGACGATCGACGTCTCGACATACGGCCACAGTGAGCCGGCGGTGGGGGAGAACGCGTCGTCGAGCTCGTCGGCGGTCTCGGGCGCCGGGATGTTCGCCATGTCGGCGACCGGGACGTCGACACGCAGATCGAAGGTCTTGGTGGCGGCGGGCTTCACCACCCGGCACGGTGCCGCGCCACTGAGGAAGCCGGCGACCACCTCGGGCGGTCGGACCGTTGCAGACAGCCCGATGCGCTGTGCGGGTTTCTCGAGGAGTTCGTCGAGACGCTCGAGGGTCAATGCGAGATGGGTGCCGCGTTTGGTTGCCGCGACGGCATGGACCTCGTCGACGATCACGGCATCGACATCGGTCAGCGTCTCGCGAGCGGCCGACGTCAGCATCAGGTAGAGCGATTCGGGGGTGGTGATCAGGATGTCCGGTGGCGTCTTGATCAACGATCGGCGTTGGGCCGGGGAGGTGTCACCCGAGCGCACCCCGACCGTGATGGATGGCTCGGGCAGGTCGAGCTCCTGGGCAGCCCGGGTCATCCCGGTGAGCGGTGCCCGCAGATTGCGCTCGACGTCGACCGCCAGCGCCTTGAGTGGCGAGATGTACACGACGCGGGTGCCGTGCCTGCGGTCGGGCTCCGCGGCCAGCCGATCGAGAGCCCAGAGGAAGGCGGACAGTGTCTTGCCGGACCCGGTCGGCGCGATGACCAGTGTGTTGTCGCCGTCGGCGATGGACGACCAGGCACCCGACTGGGCCGCCGTCGGAGCGTCGAAGGCGCCGGTGAACCACCGCCGGGTCGGGGCGGTGAAGCGGTCGAGGACGGGGGCCTTGCGGGGCACATTGCCATCATCCCTCACGTCACCGACAGGACCGGGTATACAGTCTTCTCACACCAGTGCGTGGGGAATCCGGTGGGAATCCGGAGCGGTCGCGCCGCTGTGATCCCGGCTTGCCAGACATGCCGGGAGAGCCAGAATGCCGGGCATTGGTGGAGTTCGTTTCGACAACCCGATCGGGACAACCCGTTTGGGAACGTACCGTTTGGGACAACACGAAGTGGGACGCGAAATCCCCGGGAAAGGACCACCCGTATGACTGCCTCGACGCAGACGACAACAAAGGCCCGATCGCTGGCCGTTCCGGATCTCTCGGTGGCGAGCGCCGCGATGTGGCTCAGCCTGACCGTGCTGCTCGCCGGTCTCGCCTATTACTTCCTGGGTTACGACCAGGGCGCGGTGTCGGTGTTCGGGTCCGACACCCATGTCCACGAGTTCGTGCACGACGCCAGGCACTTCCTCGGCTTCCCCTGCCACTGAGCGAGAACGGACAGGGGAGACAACCACACATGGAGAAGAAATTCATCGGCGCAGGCCTGTTGTCGGGTCTGATCGCCGGAATCGTCGCGTACGTGTTCGCCCGGCTGTTCATCGAGCCGCAGGTCGCCAAGGCGATCGATTACGAAGAAGGACGCTCGCACGCCGAGGAGATGCTCGCGGGCGAGCACGGCGCACACGAGCACGGAGAGGTCTTCACCCGTTCGATCCAGGAGAACATCGGTGCCGGGGTCGGTACGGTGGTCTTCGCGGTCTGCATGGGTGCGTTCTTCGCGGTCGCGTTCACGATTCTGTGGGCCTACATGGGACGCCATTACCCGGCAACCGATCCTCGCGTGACGGCCGGCGCACTCGGCGTGATCGGGTTCGTCGCCGTGTTCGGGGTGCCGTTCTTCGCCTACCCGGCCAATCCACCCGCCGTCGGCAACGATGACACGATCGGCGCGCGCAGCGGCGCGTTCCTCGCGATCACCCTGCTGTCACTCGCGTTCGCGATCGCCGCGGTGGTGCTCGCATTGTGGCTGCGTCCGCGACTGGGCGGTCTGCTGTCGGGAGTTGCCGCCACGGTCGGCTACCTCGTGGCGGTGACGATCACCGTCGCCGTGCTGCCAGAGTTCGACGAGGTGCCGGGCCCGGTCGCCAACGATTCGGGACAGATCATGTTCCCCGGCTTCCCGGGCGACGTGATCGGCGATTTCCGGGTCTACACGATCGCCAATCAGGTCGTCCTGTGGACCGTGCTGACGGTGGTGTTCGCGGTGATCCTCGGGCGTCTCGCCCGCCCCGCAGCGACTGCGGATGTGACGACCGGCGACAAGATCGTCGCCGAGCAGGGCTGACACCGGACAGTGCTGGTCATCACCGCCGGCCGCACCGGCCCCAACCGATCGGTGCGGTTCGGCGGTGATCTGTCTCTGGACGACGGGGGGCGAAGAACCGTCTCGGCCCTCGCCGCGACGATCGCCGACGACATACCAACTGCGATCGGCGTGCCCTGCGGGCCCGAGGTCGCGCCGCGCGAATCGTGCGAGATCCTCGGCGTCGGTGCCGCTGTCGAGGTCCGGCTGCGCACAGTGGACTTCGGGGTGTGGTCCGGCTTGACCCCCGAGGATGTTCCACCCGCCGAACTGGCGGCGTGGTTCACCGATCTCGGTGCATGCCCGCACGGCGGCGAGACGGTCGTCGACTTCGTCGCACGGATCCACCAGTGGCGCGCGGAGCAACCGCCCACCACGATGTGCGTGGTGTCGATGCCGGTGGCACAGGCGTTGCTCGCCGAGCACGCGGATGATTTCTTCGCCGTCGAGGTGCGGCCGGCTGCGGCATACCGGACGACATCGGTGGTCGATCAGTGACCGGAGCGTTCGCCGCGGCGAACGCCGACGGGTTCAGAGCTGGTGGAGAACTCCGCGGAGGTACCAAAGGAACGAAATCGCGATTGCGTACCTAGACATCCGCAGGCACTCCTGACACAGTGATCATCAAGAAACTGAAACGTGTTCCGATGAACACCGGCTCCGGGGGTATTTCGATGTTCGAGTGGCCGAATGGTCGTTGAGACTCACCCCTCGGCTGTGCTCTCGTCGGGCGATTCGGCCCGAACCCAGACGACATCGCGGCGGGTGCGTCGCGATCTCGATCCCGGAAGTGATCCTGCGATGTCATGGGCGGCGACACCAAAGGCGCTCATCGACGTGACGTCCATGTGGGTGGGCACCTCGAACTCGCGGGCGATGGCGTCCCGGTCGAAGGCGCGGAACTGTCGAACGGCCAGTCCGAGTGCCAACGCCTGCATGGTCATGTGGGCGACTGCCTGTCCGAGGTCGTATTGCGAGAACTCGGAATACTGCCACTCGGGGGAGTCCGCCACCCGCGCATGCGCCAGATTGACGACGAGCAGCGACGCATCAGCCGCCCACCGAGTCGAACTCGGCGCCAGCAGCGGCATCAGTCTGCGGTGCACCACGTCGTCGCGCAGCGCGGCAATGAACGACCACGGTTGGGAGTTGCCGGCCGACGGTGCCAGTCTGGCCGCATCGAGCAGCAGATCCACCTGGCGTTCCGTCATCGTCGACCGTGGGTCAAAAGCCTGCGGGCTGAACCTGCCGGTGAGTGCGGGATGCAGTTCACCCGGGTCATCGGGCGGGGAGCATGTCGTCACCATGGCGACCAGTATCCCGGGCGTCGACGGTTCTGTTGTATCCGCCTTTCACCATGGTCAGCGCACCAGGTTGTCAGATAATTCGCAGGCGAAAGCCGTCACCCGTGAGGAGATGTGATGTACGAGTGGTCCGAAGAAGATGTGATGGTCCGAGATGCGTTGCGTGCGTTCATCGACAAAGAGATCAAGCCGCACATCGACGAGCTCGAGACCGGCCAGCTGCCGCCCTATGACATCACCCGCAAACTGCTTTCCACCTTCGGTGTCGACGCCATGGCGAAGGAAGCCCTGGAGAAGGAGCTCGAGGCCGAGGCGAACGGTGAGAAGAAGTCGTCCGGCGGGGGCGGCGGGAACATGTCGAGCTCGACGTTCATGATCCTCAACATCGAACTGGCCGGTGTCTGCCTGGGCCTGGTGGGGTCGATGGGTGTGAGCATGGGCCTCACCGCATCGACCATCCGCAGCAAGGGAACCCTGGCGCAGAAGAAGCGCTGGCTGCCCGAACTCGTCACGATGGAGAAGGTCGGCGCGTGGGCGATCACCGAGCCCGATTCGGGGTCGGATGCGCTGGGCGGCATGAAGACGAGCGTCAAACGCGACGGCGACGACTACGTTCTCAAAGGCCAGAAGACGTTCATCACCAACGGTCCGTACGCCGACACGATCGTGGTGTTCGCCAAGCTCGACGAGGGCGACGACACCCCAGTCCGTGATCGCAAGGTGCTCTCGTTCGTCCTCGACAAGGGCATGCCCGGGCTCACCCAGGGCAAGGCGTTCAAGAAGATGGGCATGATGAGTTCGCCCACCGGCGAACTGTTCTTCGACAACGTGCGGCTCGGCAAGGACCGGCTCCTCGGCGAGACCGAGGACACCGGATCGGACACCCGAGGCGGCGAAGGGGCGAAGGCCGGGTTCACCGCCGAGCGTGTCGGCATCGCCGCGTTGTCGCTGGGGATCATCAACGAATGTCAGCGGCTGTCGCTCGATTACGCGAAGAACCGCACGCTCTGGGGCCAGGAGATCGGTCAGTTCCAGCTCATCCAGCTGAAGCTGGCGGAGATGGAAATCGCGCGGATCAATGTGCAGAACATGCTCTTCAACGCCATCGAACGGACCAACGCCGGAAAGCCCTTGTCGCTGCCCGAGGCGTCGGCGATGAAGCTCTACTCCTCGCGTGCCGCCACCGAGGTGGCGATGGAGGCGGTCCAGCTGTTCGGCGGCAACGGGTACATGGCCGAGTACCGTGTGGAACAGCTTGCGCGCGATGCCAAGTCGCTGATGATCTACGCAGGCAGCAACGAGATCCAGGTGACCCACGTCGCCAAGGGGTTGTTGCGCGCCTGACCGCGTCGGGGCCGGGGCCCGGCACTCAGTCCTGCATCAGTCGCCACACGCGATCGCGGGACATCGGCAACTCGTGGGGGCGCACGCCGATCGCCCGACGGATCGCGTTCGCCAGTGCCGGGGCCACCGGGTTGTAGGGCGACTCGCTCATCGACTTCGCGCCGAAAGGCCCGAGGTCGTCGGAGGTCTCGGCGAAATAGACCTCCGTGGTGGGGATGTCGGCCATCTGCGGAACCCGGTAGTTCCGGAAGACCGGCGTCAGCGGGACACCGTGACCGTCGAGCACGATCTCCTCGTACAGCGACGAGCCGATGGCCTGCGCGACACCGCCTTCCACCTGGCCGATGCACTGCTGAGGATTCATCACGGTGCCGGCGTCGGCGGACTGGACCGACTGCAGGATCTCGACGGCGCCGGTCTCGGTGTTCACTGCCACACGGAATGCGTGCACGTTGAACGCGATCGACCGCAGGTCGCCGTTCTCCACGCCGGTCGCTACGATCCGGTCGTCGACGCGTGATTCGTCGTCGACGGCGTCGATCAACTCGCGGAACGAGATCAGGCGTTCGCCCGCCATCGCCCCGTCGGGGGTCAGGACCACGCGATCCGGCTCGTCGCCGACGACCTCGGCGGCTGCACCGATCAGCTTCTCGCGCAGCGAGATACACGCTGCGTGGAGTGCCTTTCCCGCGACGGTGATGCCAGCCGAGGCGAACGCACCCGTGTCGTAGTCGGCGGCGTCGGTATCGCCGTGGCTCAACCGGATCCGGTCGGGCGTGGTGTCCAGCGCCGTCGCCGCGATCTGCGTGTGGACGGTGGTGGTGCCGTTGCCGAACTCGGATGTGCCGATCCCGACGTGATAGTCGCCCTCGGCGTCCACGCCGATCCGCACCCGCGAGATGTGACCGCGCGGTGCCATGGTGGCGATGGCGGCCAACGCCATCCCTTCTCCGACACGCCAATGCGGTCCCGGCGGTGGCGCAGTGCCGTTGCCACGGTCCAACGCCGATTGCGCGAGGTCGAGACACTGGTCGAGACCGTAACTGCCGTACACCAGGTCGGGTTCGGGCTCGGGATGGGTGATGAGGAGTGGATCGCCGTCGGCCACGGCGTTGCGGCGGCGCAACTCGAAGGGGTCGATGTCGAGAGAGATCGCGAGTTCGTCGAGCGCGCTCTCCACCGCGAAGATCACCTGCCCGAGCCCGTAGCCGCGGAAGGCTCCCGACGGCGGGTTGTTGGTGTAGACGACCTCCGCATCGACCCGCTTGACCGGGCAGTTGTAGACCGAGATCGACTCGGCGCATGCATGGAACATGACCCCGATCGCATGATTTCCGTATGCGCCGGTGTCGGAGAGGACATCGATCTTCAGTGCGGTCAGTCGTCCGTCGGTGTCAGCCCCCAGGTCGACCGCCACGCGGAACGGGTGACGATAGGTGGTGCGGGTCATCTCGTCGGTACGGCTCATCTCGTAGCCGCAGGGTCGGCCGGTGCGCAGCACGGCGAGCGCGACGAGATCCTCGGTGAGGAGTTCCTGTTTGCCGCCGAACCCGCCGCCGACGCGGGCCGTGAAGACCCGAATCCGGTCGACGTCGAGATCGAGGAGGTGTGCCAGTTCGTCGCGCACGAGGAACGGGACCTGGCTGCTGGTCCGGATCACCAGACGTCCGTCGTCGTCGAGCAGGCCGATGCTGCCGTGTGTCTCGAGTTGCGCGTGCGAGACCCGGGCCGTCGACCAGCTGCCCGAGACCGTCACCGCCGAGCGGGCCAGAGCGTCATCGACATCGCCTCCGAACCCGTGATGGAAGTCGGCAATCGTGTTCCGGTCCGCATGGTTCACGCGATCGAGCGCGGTGCGCTCGGGATGGATGCGCGGCGCGCCCGGTTGCCTGGCCTCCTCGGGATCGAAGACCGCAGGCAACTCCTCGTAGGTCACCTCGATCAACCGGCACGCGTGCTCCGCGGCCGCTGCGGTGTCGGCGACGACCGCGGCGACCCGCTGTCCGACGAATCGGACCACCGGGTCGAGGATCAGTGTGTCGTCGGGGTCGTCCTCACGGTGCTCGTGCCGGGCCGTGGAGAACCGTCTGCCGGATACGTTCTCGTGGGTGAGGATGAGTGCGACGCCCTCCACTCGCTCGGCTGCCGAGACGTCGATCGACGCGATGCGGGCGTGGGGGACAGGCGATCCGAGGACTCTCAGGTAGGTCATCCCGGGAACCGCGACGTCGAAGGTGTAGGGCTCGGTACCGGTGACTACTCGTCGCGCCGCAGGCGGGTTGACCGATTGGCCGACGCTGCCGGTCGCAGATACCGGAGTGCTGTCGGCTGGATTCGTGTTGCTGTCGGCGGGCGTTCGGTTGCCGTCGGCGAGGCCTTGGCTGATGGCGGCGCGGATGGCCCGGTAGCCGGTGCACCGGCACAGATTGCCCTTCATCTTCCGGGGCAGGTCGGCGAGGTCGTCGGGACGCAGTGTGGAGGCCGTGACGACCATTCCCGCCGTGCAGAATCCGCATTGGAAACCGAAGTTGTCGATGAAGGACTGCTGCATCGGATGCAGATCGTCTGGCGTGCCGAGTCCGGACGCCGTGGTCACCGAACGGTTCTCCACTCGCTGCGCCGGATAGATGCAGGAATGGACCGGGGTGTCGTCGACGAGCACCGAGCAGGCTCCGCAGTCGCCTGCGTCGCAGCCCTTCTTCACCTCGAAATGCGCGGTGTCACGCAGCAGGGTGCGCAGACACTGGCCCGGCCGCGGCTGCGCCTGATGCTCGGCCCCGTTCACCGAGAACCTCATCGGGTGACCCCGTCCGCGAGTTCGGTCCGGATCTCCTCTGCCAGAACGACCGACACTGCACGTCGCCAATCGGCCGCGCCGAGCGGATCGGTGTAGTAGGCGTCGACGGCAGAGACGTCCCGACGCAACCGGGCCGCCCACGGCGGTGACGGATAGCGCAGGACGACCGGGCGAGTGGTGGCCGCGGTGATCCCGATGACCACCGAGTCGTCCTGGTCGATGCGACCGGTGACCACCGCGCCCGACCGTCCGAGTTCTGCCAAGGCGATCTTGCGGAATGCGGTGGTCGCGCGCATCGAGGATCCCGGGATGTCGACGGCGCGAAGTACTTCGCCGTCGGCGAGTAGGGTGGTGCCGTTGCCGGTGACGAACTCGGCGGCCGGGATTCGACGATCGTTGCCGTCGGGGCACCAGATCTCGGCGACGCCGTCGAGTCCGGCGGTGAGCGAGACCATCGCGGCCGCCGCATAGGCGCGACAGATGTTGCCACCGACGGTGGCCACGTTCCAGATCTTGAACGACGCCAGCAGGGCATTCGCGCATGCGCCGAACAACGGTTGCGCCCGCCATCCCGAACGTGCGGGCAGTGCGGCGAGTTCGGCGATGGTGCAGGTGGCTCCGATCCGGAGTCCGCCGTCGGGAAGCTCTTCCAGCGCAGGCCATTCCATCTCCGACAGGTCCACGATGCCCGAGGCATCCACCTGTGGCTCGGAGAAGAACCAGGTACCACCGGCGACCAGCCTCTCGCCGGGGGCCAGATGCAGGTCCTCGCGTGCACGGGCGTGGCGATAACCGGTGATCGTGTTGAGATCCATCAGGACGCCTTGTCGATCAGGCGACGATGCTCCCTGGCCACCTCGGCGGCGACGGCGTCGGTGTCGACGGTGAGCATGGTGCCGTCGCCGACGATCCGTCGCCCGTTCACCCAGGTGCCGATGATCGGCGGGACGGCGCCGAGGACCAGCGCGGCAACCGGGTCGTCGATGCCACTGTGCGCCACCGACGACAGGTCCCACAGCACGAGATCGGCCAGCTTGCCGACCTCGATCGAGCCGGTGTCGTCGGCCCGGCCGAGCACCCGTGCACCACCGATGGTCGCCAGCTCGATGGCGGTCCGGGTGGTGAGCGCCGTGGGGCCGCCCCGAGCGCGTGCCATGAGGACCGCCTGGTGGGCCTCCTCGAGCAGTCGGCACGACTCGTTGGACGCCGCCCCGTCGACGCCGAGACCGACCGGGACACCGGCATCGACGAGGTCGCGGGTGCGGCAGATGCGATTGCCCAGACGAGCATTGGAAGTGGGGCAGTGGGCGACCCCGGTGGACGTCGCGGCCAGACGCTCGATCTCGTCGTCATCGAATTCGACCCCGTGCGCGAACCACACGTCGTCGCCGACCCAGCCGACCGACTCCATGTATTGCAGTGGAGTGCAACCGAAGTGCTCGTCGCAGTAGGTGTTCTCGTCGAGGGACTCGGCGAGATGGGTGTGCATCCGGACCCCGAGTTCGCGGGCCAGCAGCGCCGATTCGCGAAGCAGGTCCGTGGTCACCGAGAACGGTGAGCACGGTGCGAGCGCGATACGCAGCATGGCGTCGGCGGAGGGATCATGCCACCGGGACACCGCATCGGCGCTGTCCGAAAGGATGTCGTCGAGGCCCTGCACCACCGAATCCGGCGGTAGTCCGCCGTCCTTCTCCGACAGGTCCATCGATCCACGGGTGGGATGGAATCGCAGCCCGATGGTCCGTGCCGCGTCGATCTCGGCGCCGAGTAGATCACCGCCGTCGGCGGGGAACACGTAGTGGTGGTCGGTGGTGGTCGTGCAGCCGGACAGCGCGAGCGAGGTGAGGCCGCCGAGCGCGGCGGTGCGCACCGCGTTCTCGTCGATCCCGGCCCAGATCGGATACAGCGTGGTCAGCCACTCGAACAGGGTGTGGTCGGCGGCGAGACCGCGGGTGATCCACTGATAGAGATGGTGGTGTGTGTTGACCAGCCCCGGCGTGAGAACGTGTCCGCGCCCGTCGATCCGGACGGCGTCGTCGGGCAGCGACGCCGGACGCTCGCCGACCGAGACGATGCGTTCGCCGTCGATCAGTACCGACGCCTGCGGCAGTTCACGACGTGCGCCGTCGACGGTGATGACATGCGCGTTCTCGATCAGGGTCATGGGCGGCCGGGAACGAGGTGCGCGGGGCGAGGCGCTGCTGGGGGACACTCGCGACACGCTACGACGCTTGTGTCACAGCCGCATGTCGAGTGAACCCCACGGTCAGACCTCCTCGACGAACAGCGGGCGGCTGGGCGGGATGGCCAGTGCCAGTGCGGCGGCCAGCGCGCAGGCGCCGAGCGAGATCGCCGACGCCCAGAGGTAGCCGCCCTCTGCGGGCACCGTGACGGAGCCGCCGTCCGGACCGGCGACGGTGATCATCGACCACGTCAGGATCATGCCGACCACGGCCGCCGACGTCGAGGTCCCGACCACGCGCATGAGCGCGTTCACCCCGTTCGCCTCGCCGGTCTGCTCGACGCGAACGGCGCGCATGATCAGGGCGGGCATCGCCGAATACGCGATTCCGAGACCCGCGCCGATCAGGCAGGCGACGATCAGCATGACCCACCACGCCAGCTCCCATGATCCGGCGATGGCGATGATGAACACCACATAACCGACCCCGATGACCGCCCCGCCGGTGGCCAGCGAGACCCGTGGGCCGAACGCGCGGGTGAGGTGGGCGCTGACGTGTGAGAACACGAACATCAGCAGGCCGCTCGGCGCCAGCACCAGACTCGCCGTGAGCATGTCGAGCCCCAGGCCGTTCGGGCTCGACGACGGCGCCATCAACAACTGGATGGGGATCAGCTGCATCGAATAGAACGCGAACCCGGTCGCCACCGATGCGATGTTGGTCAGCAGCACGGGTCGTTCGACGGCGAGGGAGAGGTCGATCAGCGGATTCGTTCGGCGGCGTTCGACGATCCACCATCCGATGGCCGCCGCGACAAACGCGACGAGGAGTCCGACGGTGAGCGGGTCGCCCCATCCCCACACCGAGCCCTTCGACAAAGGGAGGAGCAGACAGCTGAGAATCGTGGCGAGGCCGAGAGCGCCGAAGAGATCGAAGCGTCCGCCGGTGCGAGAGCGGGATTGTGGGACGGTGAACGCGATACCCACCCCCGCTGTGACAGCGGCGGCGGCGCACGCCCAGAACAGTGCGTGCCAGCTGACGTGCTGGGCGATGGCCGCGGCGAACGGCAGGCCGAGGGCGCCCCCGACGCCGAGTGAGGCGCTCATGGTGCCGACCGACGATCCGAGATGTCGTGGCGGCACGATGTCGCGCATGACGCTGATACCCAGGGCGATGGTTCCGAAGCCCAGGCCCTGCAACGCGCGCCCGATGAGGAAGGGGAGCAGCGAGGCCGACAGCGCGCACACGACCGATCCGAGTGCCACACAGCCCATGCTCGCCAGGAGCATGACGCGCTTTCCGTACATGTCGCCGAGCCTTCCGCCGATCGGCGTGATCACCGCGCCGACGAGCAGTGTGATGGTCAGTGCCCACGAGGTGTCGGACGGGGCGGCGTCCAGCAGGACCGGCAGTTGTGGGATCAACGGCACGATGATCGTCTGCATCAGGGCGACGACGATCCCGGCGGCGCAGAGGACGGTCACGGCGAGCCGCGGATGGGCCTCCGGGACGGCGGGTGGCGAGCCGGTCTGTTCATCCACCGGTCTGCTCATCGCACTCACGCTTCACGCACCTCCGATGGCTACGCTATCGACCCGCACCCAATCGGAGAAATCGGATATGTCACCCTTGACACGCTCAGGGGCGTCGATCAGTCCGAGACCGGGCGATACGGCACCGAGTCGCTGACGCGCGGATCGACGTGGATCGGCCGTCCGATCTGTGGGAACGCCCGCTGTGGGCAGGCCGGGCGGTCGCAGACCTTGCACCCGGCGCCGATCGGGATCACCGTGCGGGGGGCCGCGAGGCTGACGCCGGTCGAGTAGACGAGCCGATCGGCATGTGCGACGTCGCACCCCAGTCCTATCGCGAAACTCTTGTGCGGCGTCAGGAAACCATCGTGTTCCGAGGTCGTGCGCGCGAGCCAGAAATACGAGCGACCGTCGGGCATGGATGACATCTGGGTGACGATTCGTCCGGGGGTGGCGAAGGCGTCGTGGACCACCCATAGGGGGCAGCTCCCGCCGACGCGTGAGAAGTGAAATGCGGTTGCGGACTGTCGTTTCGAGATGTTCCCGGCACGATCTACGCGCACGAGGATGAACGGGATTCCGCGACTGCCGGGGCGCTGCAATGTCGAGAGTCGGTGACACACGGTCTCGAACCCGACCTCGAAGCCCAGGCTCAGCAACTCGACGTCGTAGTGAGCCGATTCGGCCGCGCGCCGGAATTTCTCGTACGGCAGAAGCAGGGCACCGGCGAAATAGTTCGCCAGGCCGATGCGGGCAACGGGGATCGATTCAGGACTCAGGTCGTCGGCACCGGCGACGAGCTCGTCGATCACCTCGGTCTGGGTGAGCAGCGCGAGCTGGGTCGCGAGCTGAAATGCGCGTTGCCCCGCGCTGAGCCGCCCGGCCAGGTGGATCACCCGCTCACCCGGATCGAACCGGCGCTTCGGGGTGCGGGAGCGGGCCCCGAGGTCGGCGTCGTGGGTGATCGCCACGCGGATCCGGTGATCGCGGGCGAGGAGTTCGGCGAGTTGCAGATCGAGCCCGCCGATCGACAGCTCGTTGTCGGCGAAGATGCCCTCGGCGGCTTCGTCGAGCACGTCGATGTGGTTGCGCCGGTCGTAGAAGAAGTCCCGGACCTCCTCGAAGGGCATGGGCGTCGACGACGCGCGCCCGGGTTCGCCGGACGCGTGCGCCCGATACGTCTCCAGTTCGTTGTCGGCCGCGGTCAATCGGCGGTGCAGGTTGACCAGCGTGGTGCCGATCGAGGGCATCCGCGCGACCAACTCGGCGATCTCCGCTCGGCTCACGTCCGGCGTGTCGGGCTGTGCTGCCAGGACGTCGGCCAGATCCGCGACGAGCCGGGCGTCACCGTCGGAGGCGAAATAATCGGCGTCCAGGTCGAACTCGCGACTCAGCGTCAGCAGTACCGATACGGTGATCGGCCGCTGATCGTTCTCCAACTGGTTCACATAGCTCGTGGAGAGGTCGATCCGCCGTGCGAGCGCCGCCTGGGAGAGTCCGCGCTCGTCGCGGAGCCGCCGCAGCCGCGCACCGACGAACAGTCGCCGGGCTGAGCTCGTCGAAGCCTTGGCCATGGGCAGAGCCTACCGCGCCCCGTGTTCACAACATTCGCAGAGAAGTGTTTCTGCATCCGCAAGAATACGCCTGTGCCAGGCCTTTTCTCGAAGTGTGAGGCCTGCATACAGTGCGAATATGATCAAACATCGCGTGCGTACCCACCGCAGTTCCGAGCACTTCCCGCAGAGCGAGCACCTGGCGCAGAAGATCGCCGAGATCGCCACGGACCCGGTCGCGGTGCCCGCGGACACACGCGAGATGGTGATCAATCGCGTCATCGACAACGCCGCGGTGAGCGCGGCGTCGGTGATCCGGCGCCCGGTCACCTCCGCCCGGCGCCAGGCGCAGGGTCATCCGGCCACACCCGGCGCGACAGTCTTCGGCATCGACGGCACTTACTCCCCGGAGTGGGCGGCGTGGGCGAACGGCGTCGCCGTGCGCGAACTGGATTTCCACGACACCTTCCTGGCGGCCGAGTACTCCCACCCGGGCGACAATATCCCCGCACTGGTGGCCGTCGCGCAGCACGTCGGTGCGAGCGGAACAGACCTCATCCGCGGACTCGCCACCGCCTACGAGGTCCAGATCGACCTGGTGCGCGGAATGTGCTTGCACGAACACAAGATCGATCATGTCGCTCACCTCGGACCATCGGTCGCAGCGGGCCTCGGCACCATGCTCGGCCTCGACGAGGAGACGATCTACCAAGCTGTCGGGCAGGCGCTGCACCTGACCACAGCCACCCGCCAGTCCCGCAAGGGGCTGATCTCGAGTTGGAAGGCCTATGCGCCGGCACACGCCGGCAAGATCGCCGTGGAGGCGGTGGATCGTGCGATGCGCGGCGAAAGTGCGCCGGCTCCGATCTGGGAAGGCGAGGACGGGGTGATCGCGTGGCTGCTCGGCGGCCCCGATGCCGCGTACACAATCGGCCTGCCCGCTCCGGGCGAGCCCAAGCGCGCGATCCTGGACAGCTACACCAAGGAACACTCGGCCGAATATCAGAGCCAGGCGGCGATCGACCTCGCACGCCGCATGCGGGACAAGATCTCCGACCTCGACGCGATCGAGTCCATCGTGCTGCACACCAGCCATCACACCCATGTCGTGATCGGTACGGGTTCCGGTGACCCGCAGAAATTCGATCCGTCCGCGAGTCGCGAGACCCTCGACCACTCGGTGATGTACATCTTCGCGGTCGCCCTGCAGGACGGCTCCTGGGATCACGAGAAGTCCTACGCGCCCGAGCGCGCCAACCGGGCGGACACGATCGATCTGTGGCGCAAGATCTCCACGGTCGAGGAGCCGGAGTGGACCCGTCGCTACCACTCCGCCGACCCGGCCGAGAAGGCGTTCGGCGCCAAGGCGGTCATCACCCTGCGCGACGGGGAGGTCATCACCGACGAGCTCGCCGTCGCCGATGCCCACCCGCTCGGCACCCGGCCGTTCGGTCGTGACCAGTACGTCGCCAAGTTCCGCTCCATGGCCTATGGCGTCGTCGAACCCGGCGAGCAGGATCGGTTCCTCTCGGCCGCAGCGCAACTGGCCGACATCCGGGCGGGCGGACTGTCCGCTCTCAACACACTGGTCCGTCCGGTGGTCCTGGACCAGGCGCCGCAGACCGGGGCGGGGCTGTTCTGATGTCGCTGTTCTCCTCCGCCATTTCCGACACGGAGAAACGTCGGATCCTTCGGGCCGGTCTCGAGTCGGGGACACTCCAGCGTTGGCCGGGAGCATTCTCACCACTGGTGGCGAAACTGATCGCAGAGGTCGGCTTCGAGGGTATCTACGTGTCCGGTGCGGTGCTCTCGGCCGACTTGGGGCTGCCCGACATCGGGCTGACTACCCTGACCGAGGTCGCCACCCGGGGCGGGTCGATCGCCCGGGCCACCGATCTGCCGACCCTCGTCGACGCCGACACCGGTTTCGGCGAGCCGATGAGTGCGGCCCGGACCGTCGCGACGCTCGAGGATGCCGGGTCGGCCGGGTGTCACCTGGAAGATCAGGTGAACCCGAAACGCTGTGGGCACCTCGACGGCAAGGCCGTCGTACCGGTCGACGACATGCTCAGACGACTTGCGGCCGCGGTGTCGGCGCGACGTGACCCGGAGTTCGTCATCTGCGCGCGCACCGACGCCCGAGCCGTCGAGGGTATCGACGCGGCGATCGAGCGCGCCAAGCGGTACGCCGACGCCGGCGCGGACCTGATCTTCACCGAGGCGCTGGCCGACCTCGGCGACTTCGAACGTTTCCGCAAGGCGGTCGACGTGCCATTGCTGGCGAATATGACCGAGTTCGGCAAATCGGAATTGCTGACCTCCGATCAACTCCGCGACGTCGGGTACAACGCGGTGATCTACCCGGTCACGACATTTCGGATCGCCATGGGGGCCGTGGAGCGAGGATTGCGCGAAATCGATTCGGCCGGTACGCAATCCGGACTTCTCGACGATATGCAGCACCGGAGCAGGCTCTATGAGCTGCTGCGCTACGCCGACTACAACGACTTGGACACCGATTTGTTCAACTGGCCGGATTCGACCCACGCCGGGAGCGAGACAACGGGAGCGCAGCAATGACGATGTCCGAAGCGAGCGACGCGCCGACCATCCACAAAGGGCTCGCCGGCGTCGTCGTCGACACGACGGCCATCTCCAAGGTCGTGCCCGAGACGAACTCGTTGACCTACCGGGGCTATGCGGTCCAGGACCTGGCCGAGCGGTGCAGCTTCGAACAGGTGGCGCATCTGCTCTGGCACGGGGAGTTGCCGACCGTGGCCGAGCTCGCTGTGCTCGCCCAGCGTGAGCGTGCGAGCCGACGTATCGATCGGTCGACTCAGGCTCTGCTGCAGCGCATTCCGGAGACCTGTCACCCGATGGACGTGGTCCGTACCGCGATCAGCTACCTTGGCGCGGAAGATCCGGATGAGGACGTGAGCAGCCCGGCGGCGAACGTCGAGAAATCGCTGCGCATGTTCGCCGTCCTGCCCACGATCGTGGCCGCGGACATGCGTCGACGTCGGGGCCTCGACCCGATCGCCCCACATCACGGACTCGGATACTGCGAGAACTTCCTGAACATGTGTTTCGGGGAGGTTCCGGATCCGGTGATCGTGCGGGCGTTCGAGAAATCGATGGTGCTCTACGCCGAACACAGCTTCAACGCCTCGACTTTCGCCGCACGTGTGGTCACCTCCACTCAGTCCGACACCTACAGTGCGGTCACCGCGGCTATCGGTGCGCTCAAGGGTTCGCTGCACGGCGGTGCCAACGAAGCTGTCATGTACGACATGATCGAGATCGACCGACCGGAGCGGGCTCGCACGTGGCTCAACGCCAAGCTCGACGCCAAGGACAAGGTCATGGGCTTCGGCCACCGTGTATACAAAAACGGCGATTCGCGGGTGCCGACGATGAAGCAGGCGTTGCTGGATGTTTCCGAGCTCACCGGCTACAGCCGTTGGTGCGAGATCTATATCGAGCTCGAGGCGGCGATGGCCGAACGCACCGGCATCAAGCCGAACCTCGATTTCCCCACCGGCCCCACATATCACCTGATGGGCTTCGACATCGCCTCGTTCACGCCGATCTTCGTCATGAGCCGGATCACCGGGTGGACGGCGCACATCATGGAACAGGTGGCGGCCAACGCGCTGATCCGCCCGTTGAGCCAGTACTCGGGTCCACCCCAGCGGGCGGTCGGGCAGGTCTGCTGAGGCGCGCGTTCGACGCCTCGCCACACCCGAGCGTTCGGTCGGGATGTTGCCGAGAACGCACAGGTCAGCGGCATTCTTGTGAGATCTGTGGCGCGAGGTGCCGTCGCCGCGCTGTGTCGTGGGCGCCGTGTCGCTGTGATGTCCGCACCAGTAATCTGAGAGCACCCCAGCGTGTAACCCGTGCGGCAAGGTGTGCTCGCCACTGTCAGGTGGGTGTGCTCCGACGCACTGACGAGAGAGAGTCACGTGTTCGACAAAGTCCTGGTGGCCAACCGTGGTGAGATCGCGATCCGTGCTTTCCGAGCGTCCTACGAACTCGGGGCCAGAACGGTCGCGATCTTTCCTTACGAAGACCGCAACTCGGTTCATCGCCTCAAGGCCGACGAGTCGTATCAGATCGGCGTGCCCGGCCATCCTGTTCGGGCCTACCTGTCGGTCGATGAGGTGGTGGGGGCTGCCGTTCGGTGCGGCGCGGATGCGATCTACCCGGGCTACGGATTCCTCTCGGAGAACCAGGGACTCGCGGCGGCGTGTGCCGAGGCGGGCATCACGTTCGTCGGGCCGTCGGCCGATGTGTTGGAGCTGACGGGCAACAAGGCGACGGCGGTGGCCGCGGCGAAGGCCGCCGGGCTGCCGGTGCTCGCGTCGTCTGAGCCGTCGGCCGACGTCGACGAGTTGTTGCGTGCTGCGGCGGACATGCAGTTCCCGGTGTTCGTCAAGGCGGTGGCCGGTGGCGGTGGCCGCGGGATGCGCCGGGTGGCCGAGCCCGACGACCTCGCCGATGCGATCGCGGCCGCCTCGCGCGAGGCGGATGCGGCGTTCGGGGATCCGACGGTGTTCCTGGAGCAGGCGGTGGTCAACCCACGCCACATCGAGGTGCAGATCCTGGCCGACACCCACGTCAATGTTATCCACCTGTTCGAACGGGACTGCAGTGTGCAGCGGCGTCACCAGAAGGTGATCGAGTTGGCGCCCGCCCCGAATCTCGCGCCGGAGTTGCGCGAGAAGATCTGTGCGGATGCGGTGGCGTTCGCCCGCCACATCGGCTACACGTGCGCCGGCACCGTCGAGTTCCTGCTCGACGAACAGGGCAGGCATGTGTTCATCGAGATGAATCCGCGGATTCAGGTCGAGCACACGGTCACCGAGGAGATCACCGATGTGGACCTGGTGGGTTCGCAGTTGCGGATCGCGGCGGGTGAGTCGTTGCCCGATCTGGGGCTGACCCAGGATCGGATCACCATCCGCGGCGCGGCGATGCAATGTCGTATCACCACCGAGGACCCGGCCAACGGCTTCCGGCCCGACGTCGGCCGCATCACCGCCTACCGCAGTCCCGGTGGTGCGGGGGTGCGATTGGACGGTGGCGCGGTCCTGGGTGCCGAGGTGAGCGGCCATTTCGATTCGATGCTGGTCAAACTGACTTGCCGCGGAAGGGATTTCGCGACGGCGGCCCGTCGGGCGCGGCGGGCGGTCGCGGAGTTCCGCATTCGTGGTGTGGCGACCAACATCCCGTTCCTGCAGGCGGTGCTCGACGATCCGGACTTCCGGGAGGGCCGGGTCACGACGTCGTTCATCGAGGAGCGGCCGGCGTTGCTGACGTCACGGTCCTCGGCTGATCGTGGCACCAAGATCTTGTCCTATCTGGCGGATGTGACCGTCAACAAGCCACACGGCGAGCGGCCGACGAAGGCGTACCCGCGCGACAAGCTGCCCACCTTGGATCGGGCCACCCTGACCTCGCCGCCGGACGGGTCCCGTCAGCGTCTGCTGGCGCTCGGTCCCGACGGATTCGCCGCGGATCTGCGTGATTCGAAGCGGTTGGGTGTCACCGACACCACGTTCCGCGACGCTCATCAGTCGCTCTTGGCCACCCGGGTGCGCACCAGTGGACTCATGATGGTGGCGCCGTATGTGGCTGCGTTGACGCCGGAGCTGTTGTCGGTCGAATGTTGGGGCGGGGCGACCTATGACGTCGCATTGCGGTTCCTCAAGGAGGATCCCTGGGATCGGTTGGCGCAGCTGCGTGAGGCCATCCCCAACATCTGTCTGCAGATGCTGCTGCGCGGGGCCAACACGGTCGGTTACACGCCGTACCCGACGAAGGTGACGACGGCATTCGTCGCCGAGGCGACCGAGGTCGGGATCGACATCTTCCGGATCTTCGACGCGCTCAACAATGTCGACCAGATGCGTCCGGCGATCGATGCGGTCCGCGAGACCGGGACCGCGGTGGCCGAGGTGGCGATGAGCTACACCGGCGACCTCGCCAACCCCGACGAGGACCTCTACACCCTCGATTACTACCTGCGCCTGGCGGAGCGGATCGTGGAGGCCGGTGCCCATGTGATCGCGATCAAGGACATGGCCGGCCTGCTCCGGGCGCCGGCAGCGACCACGCTGGTCTCGGCGCTGCGCAGCAATTTCGATCTCCCCGTGCACGTGCACACCCACGACACCCCCGGCGGTCAGCTCGCGACCTACCTCGCGGCGTGGCAGGCGGGTGCGAGTGCGGTCGACGGTGCGAGCGCGGCGCTGGCGGGCACGACCAGCCAGCCGGCGTTGTCGGCAATCGTCGCGGCGGCGGCACACACCGACCGGGACACCGGGCTCGATCTCAAGGCCGTATGCGACCTGGAGCCGTACTGGGAGGCCCTGCGAAAGGTGTACGCGCCCTTCGAGTCCGGCCTTCCGGCGCCGACCGGCCGGGTGTACACCCACGAAATCCCGGGTGGGCAGCTGTCGAATCTGCGCCAGCAGGCGATCGCGCTCGGGCTGGGCAATCGATTCGAGGCCGTCGAGGAGGCCTATGCGGCAGCCGACCGGATGCTCGGCAGGCTGATCAAGGTGACGCCGTCGTCGAAGGTGGTCGGCGATCTCGCCCTGGCGCTGGTCGGTCGCGGTATCACCGCTGCCGAGTTCGCGTCCGATCCGTCGGCCTACGACATCCCGGATTCGGTGATCGGCTTCCTGCGCGGGGAGCTCGGTGACCCCGCAGGCGGCTGGCCTGAACCGCTGCGCAGCATCGCGCTGAAAGGTCGTGGCGAGGCCCCGCCGCCGGAGACGCTCACCGACGACGACTCCGATGCGCTCGACGTGTCCGGACGCACGCGGCAGGAGACGTTGAACCGCTTGCTGTTCCCTGGTCCCACGAAGGAGTTCGAGAAGCACTTCGAGGAGTACGGCGACACGTCGCGACTGTCGGCGAATCAGTTCTTCTACGGCCTGCGCTACGGCGAGGAGCACCGCGTCGAACTCGAACCCGGTGTCGAGCTGCTGATCGGGCTCGAAGCGATCAGCGAGCCCGACGAGCGCGGTATGCGCACCGTGATGTGTGTACTAAACGGTCAGCTGCGTCCGGTGTCGGTGCGCGACGGCTCGGTCGACTCGGCGGTCGAGGCGGCCGAACGGGCCGACCGCTCCAACCCGCATCACATCGGCGCCCCGTTCGCCGGGGTCGTGTCGCTGAGCGTGGACGTCGGCGACGAGATCGCCGCGGGTGCCGCGATCGGAACCATCGAGGCGATGAAGATGGAGGCCACCATCACCGCACCGCTCGGGGGCAAGGTGGCACGCGTCGCGGTGGGCGCGGTGACCCAGGTCGCGCCAGGTGATCTGCTGATCGAGATCGGCTAGGCGCACAGCGCAACACCACACAGGACTCCCGGATACACGCAAGATTTCGTGTGTATCCGGGAGTCTTGCGTGTGGGGGCGGTCAGAGGAACGGGATGGTGCCGTCGATGACGAGATCCGCGCGATCCCGGGTGCCTGCGACGAGTGCGGCGTTCGGCTCGTCGACGTTCTCGACCCATGCGCGCGCGGATTCCGGTGACCGGCCGGCGGCGAGATGGCGGCGGAGCAGGCGTTCGCGGCGGGAGTTCGTGGGTGCATCAACGTAGAACAGCAGGGTCAGCAGTCCGGCGACCGGTGACCAGAGTTCGTCGTCGAGGGCGAGATAGTTCCCTTCGGTGACGATCGGGGCTGCCGTCGCCGGGAGTACGAGCGCCGCGGCGACCGGCTCGCCCGCGGTGTGATCGAAGTCGGGGGCGTAGACATCGCGGTCGGCGTGGACCGCTCGGTTCAGCAACGCGACGTAACCGTCGACGTCGAAGGTGTCGGGTGCGCCCTTGCGATCCGACCTGTTCAATTGCGCCAGAACGGTGTTCGACAGGTGAAAGCCGTCCATGGGCAGGTACCCGACGAAGCCGTCGCCGTACCGGCCACGGTAGTGCCGGGCGAGCGCTCCTGCGAGCGTGGTCTTTCCGGAACCGGGCGGTCCGGTCACGCCGACGACGATGCGCTCGCCACTGCGGGCAGCGAACGCATCGTCGAGGTAGGCAAGGACGGACACCGGGGAACCATAGCCCGGCGCGGCCGGAACCGGGGCGGATCGAATCAGGAGAGTGACGCCCGAACGGTCCTGGCCGCCGCGACCATGTTCGTCAGTGACGCGACCACCTCTTCGGTATCCCGCGTCTTGAGTCCGCAGTCGGGATTCACCCAGAGGCGCTGGACGTCAACGGCATCCAGCGCCGAGGACAGCAACCTCTCGATCTCGCCTGCATCAGGAACCCGTGGCGAGTGGATGTCGTACACACCCGGCCCGACGCCGTTGGCGAAACCCGCGGCGTTGAGGTCGTCGAGGACCTCCATATGAGAGCGCGCCGCCTCGATCGAGGTGACGTCGGCGTCGAGTGCGGCGATCGCACCGATCACCTCGCCGAACTCCGAGTAGCACAGGTGGGTGTGTACCTGGGTGGTGTCGGCGATGCCCGAGGTGGCGAGCCGGAATGCCCGGACCGCCCAATCGAGGTAGGCCTGCTTGTCGGCATCGCGCAGCGGCAGCAGTTCCCGAAGCGCCGGCTCGTCGACCTGGATGATGCCGACACCGGTCCGCTCCAGGTCGACCGTCTCGTCACGGATCGCCAGCGCGATCTGAGATGCCGACTCCGAGACGGGCTGATCGTCGCGCACGAACGACCACGCCAGGATCGTGACCGGACCGGTCAGCATGCCCTTGACGGGCTTGTCGGTCAACGATTGTGCGTAGGTGATCCAGTCGACGGTCATCGGAGCGCGCCGGGACACATCGCCGAACAAGATCGGCGGACGCACGCATCGGGTGCCGTAGGACTGTACCCAGCCGTTGTCGGTGGCGAAGAAGCCGTCGAGCTGTTCGGCAAAGTACTGCACCATGTCGTTGCGTTCGGGTTCGCCGTGCACCAGCACATCGAGCCCGATCTTCTCCTGCAGGGCAACGACATCCGCGATCTCGGTGCGCATCCGGCGCAGGTACTCGTCCCGGTCGATCGCGCGAGAACGTAGCGCGGCGCGGGCTTTGCGGATCGCTGCGGTCTGCGGGTAGGAGCCGATCGTCGTGGTGGGCAGCGCGGGGAGACCGAGTCGCAGATTCTGCTCGGTGATCCTGATGGCGGCGTCACCGCGGGTCACATCGGCGTCGGAGATGGCGGCGAGCCGGTCACGAACTGCATTGTCGCGCAACCGGTTGTCGGTGCCGCGCATCGCGAGCGCTGCCCGACACGCGTCGAAGGCCTCGGTCTCGGCCTCACGGCCGAGGCGAAGCGCGCGCGACAACGTCGCGACCTCGCCGAACTTCTCGGATGCGAAGGCGAGCCAGCCTCGCAGATTCGGATCGAGCAAGTCCTCCTCGGCCAGGCTGTACGGGACATGAAGCGTGGAGCACGAGGTCGAGACCGCGAGATCACCCGCCGATCCCAACAGCGTGCCGAGCGTGGCCAGCGCACGGTCGAGGTCGGTGCGCCAGATGTTGCGTCCATCGACGACGCCCGCGACCACCAGCTTCTCCGACAACTCCGGGATGGCGACCACTGTCTCGACAGCGCCCTCGACGAAGTCGACGGCGATGCCCTCGACCGCAGTACGGGCGAGCGCTGCCAGCGAATCACCGGGATCGCCGAAGTAGGTGGCGACGAGGATCGCGGGACGACGGGTCACGCCGCTCAGTCGTGCGTAGACGGAGCCGGCCAGGTCGGGTAGCCCGCCGACGACGTCGGTCACCAGCGCCGGCTCGTCGAACTGCACCCACTCGACCCCGGCGTCGGCGAGCCGGTCGAGGAGTTCGGCATACAGCGGCACCAGGTCATCGATTCGGGTGATCGGAGCAGGGCCGTCACCCACTGCTTTCGCCAACGCCAGGAACGTGATCGGGCCGATGACAACCGGGCGGGCCGCGATGCCGGTGCCGTGCGCCTGTGCCACCTCCGCGAGCACCTTGTCCGGGTGAAGGGTGAACGTGGTCTCGCTGGAGATCTCCGGCACCAGGTAGTGGTAGTTGGTGTCGAACCACTTGGTCATCTCGAGCGGCACGATGTCCGCGGTTCCACGAGCGGCGGCGAAGTAGCGGTCGAGGGGATCCTCGATCGCGGCGACACGCGGTGGCAGTGCGTCGAGCATGACCGCGGTGTCGAGCATGTGGTCGTAGTAGGAGAACGTGTTGACCGGGATGGAGTCGAGTCCGGCCGCGGTGAGCTCCTCCCACGAGCGGCGGCGCAGATCGGCTGCCACGGTATCGAGCCCGGCCGCGGTGACCCGGTCGGCCCAGTACCCTTCGACGGCGCGCTTGCATTCGCGATGCGGGCCGATGCGGGCGGTGCCGAGTGTGGTCGCGGTGAACCGCCGGGCGGATTGGTTCGGTGAAGACATGAGAATCGAACTCCTGCAGACGATACGGATGGTCCGCCGCCCTGCAGGGGAGCCGAGCGAGCGAGCGTCGACGATCCGGATCCCCGGACATCGAAACCCACCGGTTCGACCTGCGCCCAGTCCACGAGGCGACGAGCCACCGGACGCGGCGCGCCCGGTGCACCTGGCAGGTCTTCGGGCTCGTCGGCGGGCCTGCCCAGCGAGTGCTGAACGGGGCGTTCCTACTGACCGTCGCTTCCCGGACCACGGGTCCAGTGCATCTGACGGCGGTCGTTCCGACATACCGCTGCGGGACAGCTCCGGATTCTCACCGGATTCCCTCTTCATCGGTGTCCGTCGAGGACGCCGATGTCGACGCCACCCGGGGAGGTAGGGCTCCACATGTCCCGCGAATGGCGAACCAACTGCGGTATCCACCGTACCGAGGATGGCCGTCCGGCCGACACACGGGGACGCCGTCAAACGGGTTCACCTTCGTCACGGTTATCTCAAAAGTCACAAAGTGTGCAATGATGGTGTCGCGAGTGCCACATGGCTCTCGTGTGCAAAATAGAGAGAAGTACCAGCATCATGGCTCAAGGAACCGTCAAGTGGTTCAACAGCGAAAAGGGCTTCGGCTTCATCGCTCCCGACGACAGCACCGATGGTGACGTTTTCGTTCACTACTCGGCCATTCAGGGCGGCGGATACCGCAGCCTCGAAGAGCAGCAGCGCGTCCAGTTCGAGGTCGAGCAGGGCCCCAAGGGCCCGCAGGCGACCACTGTGACCGCCATCTGACCACAGTCTTCACCAACGAACGCCGCTCGGGTTTTCCCCGGGCGGCGTTTGTTGTTGTCTCACAAGGCATGCCGTCGCTACTCGGTAGCGACGTGTGGCTCAGCCGACCGGGTTCGCGTCGGTGGCGCCGCACTGCAGCGCGGCGCGGCGGAGGATTCGCTGGGCGTCGCGGTACAGGTGACTGTGCTCCGAGCCCGGCGAACTGGTGCATCGACCAGCCTGCCGCAGCAGCGTGGCGGCAAGCGCCGACTGGGTCCTGGGCGGAATGACGAGCAAGGTGACCTCGGCACGATCCGCGGTGATCGACATCAGCGGCAACATGTCGGGCGAGTTCTCGGAGTCGAATCCGGGATAGCGCGCGAAATTGCGCCAATTCACGTCGATTCGGGTGATGGTCCCGAGCCTGCTACGGCCGGCCTCCTGCAGGGCGGGAAGCTCCTGCGAGATCTGCGATGTGTAGGGCAGCCATGCCCCGGCGATCGGGACCGTGAGGTCGGGTGCGAGTTGGAGACGGGTCGGACCGAGTGCGAGTGGCACGGTCTCGCCGCCGGTCAGTCTCGCCCGGCGGAGTGGGGGTTGTCCGGTGCGTCGGAGAACTGCAACTCCGAGGTGGCCGTGGTGGCCTGCACGGCCGCATGCGTGGCGTCGGTGCAGTGCGAAAAGAGGTTGGAATCGTTGGACATCGGATATCCGTTCGGAGAGGTGATCGGTGGAGTCCGGCTCGAGAGCGTCGATCCACCGCCGACTCGGTCCGCGCGATTGCGTGGACGCGACATGACGTCGGCTTCCCCTGGACTCTACCCCCTGCGCTGTGGTGTCCGTCGCATTCGGTGCGCCGGTGGACGGGTCGGCAGGAGCGCGCTCGCCACCGACGCGTTCGGTCAGCTACCCCGGTAGGTCGTGTAGGAATACGGGCTGAGCAGCACCGGGACGTGGTAATGGCGAGTGGGGTCGTCGACCGCGAAACAGATGTCGATCTCCGGGTAGAAGCCGGCGATGCCGTGCGTGTCGAACCACCGTCCGGTGTCGAACACGAGGTGATACGTGCCGGGGGCCAGGGAGGCGGTGTTGACCTGTCCGATCCGGCCGTCATCGTCGGTGAGGCCTGCGGCCAGCTCGGTTCCGGTCGAGTCCCTCAACGAGATCGAGACACCACGGGCCGGGGACCCGGACACCGCATCGAGCACGTGGGTGGACAAGCCGGTCATGTCGTCGCTCCGTCGTCGAGGTAGATGCTCGCGGGCGTCAGCATCCGTGTCAGCCTACTGCGATTGATCTTCGCCAATTCCATTCGCATCACACGTCGTTCGGTCTCGGCGTCGTTGTGCATCCGCTGCCGGAGGATGTCGAGGAGCTCATCGGCCGGGCGGCCGTTGGCGAACACGAGATACACGTGGCCGAACCTCTCCTCGTAGGCGGCGTTGAGCTTCTTGAGGTCGGTCAGCACCGCCGAGTCGGCACCGGCCACCCCTGATTGCTCACGCTCCGACGACGGATTGTCGGGTCGGTCCCCGATACGTGGGTGTCCCGCCAGCGCCTCGTCGAGATCGGTGTCGGTGAGTTCGGCCAGGATGAGATCCGCATACTCGAGCAACGCCTCGTCGTCGGAGAAGGGGCGGGCCTTGGCGACCCGCAGCGCCCAGATCGACGAGCTGCAGCATTCATAGAGCTGATGGATGGCCTGGCGTTCGGAGAGTTCGTTGAAACTGGACAATCCGCGCCAATCGACACGCCTCATACGGCCAGCCTAGGAGAGTTCGGGCTGTCGGCTGAACCGGGCCGACGTGATCGGATTGGCGTCTGCGACCAGATCGTCGAACCGGTAGTTGGCGATCTTTGCGATCTCGATGAGGGCAAAGGACTTCTCACTGGTGTCGGCGTTGTCCATTCGCGCCCAACCACTGCGCAACACCCGGTCGTATCGTTCGGTCTCCCGGGCGCAGATGACGAGCGGGAAGCCGAAGTGCTCCCGGTACGCCGACGCCAGGTTGACCACGTTCTCGTGTTCGGTCTCCTCCAGATGCGACAGACCCTTGTGATCGACGGCGATCAGTTCGCCGGTGTCCTCGTCCTCGGCGCCGAGGTCGGGGAAGGCGCGGATCAGGTCCAGTTGCTCGGCGTCGCTACCGGTCAGCATCGCCTCCTGGAACGCGCTGCGGAGGTCATGGACGTCCTCGAAGGGTTTCTGATCCCACGCGCGGTCGAGTACCCAGTCCACGTTCTGCACGACGCCACCGAACGTCGCGCGGAATTGCTCCTTGGACATGGTGTTGACCTCGTCGAGGGTGATCGCGCCACCACCCGCGACGGCGGGGCCGCGGCCACCGAGGTGGAAGAACAGCAGGTTGAGCAGGATCGCGGTGATCGCACCCATCGTGATGCCGGTCGAGAAGGGGATCTGCAGGAAGATGTTGGGCATAGCCTGATCGACGCCGGGGAGGGCGGGCACGTCGACCTGCTGACCGGATTTCTCGATGACGGTGGTCGGTGTCGCCGACTGCGAGAACTGCACATACAGAGCGACGGCGAGCGAGGTCGCGGAGATGATCAGGTTGCGGTGATCGGTGAAGTCGACCGACGTCAGGGTCTGGATGCCGACGATGGCCACCGTGGCGAACATGATCAGGGCCGCGCCGCCGAGCACGGGTGCGGGAATGCACTCGACGACCTTGGCCAGTTTCGGGAACAGCCCGAGGACGATCATGATGCCGCCGGCCGCGGCGACCACCCATCGGCTCTTGACGCCGGTGAGTCGCACCAGGCCGACGTTCTCCGAGAACGCCGTGTAGGGGAAGGAATTGAACGAGCCGCCGATGACGGTGGCCAGACCGTCGGCTCGGACCGTCGCGGCGACGTCCTCCTTCTTGATGCGCTTGCCGACGATCTCGCCGGTCGCGAACACCGATCCGGTCGATTCGACGGCAACCACCAGCAGCACCACGATCAGCGAGACGATGGCGACGATGTCGAATCGCGGCCAGCCGAAGGCGAACGGCGGGGTGAAGCCGAGCCAGTCCGCCTGACCCACGGCCGCGAAATCCGCGTCACCGCACAGCCAGGCCACGAAGGTTCCGACGACGAGGCCCAACAGCACCGCGATCGTCGCCATGAAGCCGTGGAAGAAGCGCTGCATCAACACGATCAGCAGGATCGTGCCCAGTACATAGAGGACCCACCGCCAATTGGCCGAATCGTGGAGATGGGTTGCCGGGTCGCTGACCGCGTCGCCGGCGCCGACGGGGATCAGACAGATGCCGATGATCGTGATCAGCGTGCCGGTGACCACCGGGGGCAGGAAGCGGATCAGCTTGGCGAAGAACGGTGCGATCAAGAAGGTGAAGACGCCTGCCGCGATGACCGCGCCGTACACGGTCTGCAGGCCGACCCGTCCGCCGCCGTGATTGTTCGCGATCTGGATGACCGGCGCGAGCGTGGCGAACGTGATGCCCTGCAGCAGTGGCAGGCGGACACCGATCTTCCAGATGCCCACTGCCTGCAACAGGGAGGCGATGCCGCAGGTGAACAGATCTGCGGTGATCAGCATGGTCAGGGCCTCGGAGTCGAGGTTGATCGCCCGTGCGATCAGGAGCGGGACCAGGACCGCTCCGGCGTAGAACGCGACGACATGCTGTGCACCCAGGGTGAGCAGTTTGCCCGCGGGCGGCACCTGATCGACAGGGGCAACCCTCTTCTTGCGCTTGGCTCCGTCGATGGGAGTGGTGGAATCCGTGGTCATGCTCGCTCACCTCTATGTCGGCCGTTGACCGCTACATCTTGGACCTCGACGGCTGTTCCCGCTGGGTGGGAGATCGTATATTTCCTTCTGGTAAATCGGACAAAGGGGTTGTGCCGCACTAGTATCGACCGTCGTCATGATTGTCGAGCCGAGTGTTCCGGACCGGCGGCGCGAGCGGGGCCGCCTCGTCGGGGTGGTGCTGGCCGCGGGCGCCGGGAGTCGCTTCGGTGCGCCCAAAATCGTTGCTGAGGACGGAGATTGGCTTCGTCGATCGGTCGATGCGCTGGCCCGTGGCGGCTGTTCCGATGTGTACGTCGCGATGGGCGCCCGGATCGTCGACCCACCGGAGGGAGCGTCGGCGATCATCGTGCCCGACTGGCGGAGCGGCCTGGGGGAGACCGTCCGGGTGGTGGCGACAGCGGTGCGCGACCTCGACGCGGACGGCATGGTTTTACACGTTGTTGACACGCCGGACGTCGGTCCGGATGTGACCAACCGACTTCTCGCCGCGGTCGGACGCAGGCGAGATGGCATCGCTCGGGCGGTCTTCGACGGTCGACCCGGACATCCGGTGTACCTCGGGACCGATCACCTCGACGGGGTGATCGCGACGGTGACCGGTGATATGGGTGCGCAGCCGTACCTGGCCGCCCACCGCGCCGACCTGCTCCTGGTCGAATGTGGCGATCTGGCCAACGGCCGGGATCGGGACACCCCTGGGTGAGTCGGGGCTCAGCGGTGCAGGGTCGCGACGATCGATTCGAGAGTCTGGTCGCGTGACGGCAGGCCGCGGGAATGGCCGACCAGAATCGGCTGCGCGTGCCGGAGGAAGACCGACGCGATCAGGAGATGGGCGGTCACATGTACGTCCACCGCAGGATCGACCACGCCGGCGTCTTGCGCGGATCTCAGGTACCCGCTGATCGCCGTCACCCCACGCTGCGGTCCGTAATCGTTCTCCAGGATCACGCCACCCAGTTCCGCACGGAGTTCGCTGTCGGCCTGGGCGGCCATCAGCACGTCGAGGCCGGCCTCGAGGAACTCCTCGAGGCGTGCGACGAAGACGGTGAGGACCTCGCGCACCTCGGCGACGTCATGCGGGGCAGGCGGCATCGTCGGCCCGAACTCCCACAGCGGCCGCAGTGCCTCGGTGAAAACGGCACCCACCAGGTCTTTTCGGTCTCCGAAATGGTAAAAGATGCTGCCCTCGGAGATGTCGAGCCGATCGGCGATCTCGCGGGTCGTCAGACGGGCGATGCCTCGATCGCGCAGGACGGCCAGGGTGGCCGTGACGATCTCGTCTCGCCCGGTCTTCGGTGGCCGTCCACGTCGCGTCACGTCTGGCACTCTACGCGGGAACGAATACTTATTGAGTAACCGCTCAGAATGTGTGACGATTAACTGAGTCGAAACTCAAATAAGGAGGGGTGCGATGCCTCGGAAATGGTTGACCCTGGCTGCGGTGTGTACCGGGGTGTTCATGTTGCTGCTCGATGTGACGATCGTGAACGTCGCGCTACCCGACATCCAGCGAGACCTGGGATCGTCGTTGGCCGGTCTCCAATGGGTGATCGACGCGTACGCGCTGACCCTCGCGGCGCTGCTGCTGACGGCGGGGACCATCGCCGACATCATCGGTCGCAAGCTGGTGTTCGCGTCCGGCATCGTCGTGTTCACGATCGGTTCGCTGGCGTGCGGCCTGGCGCCCACCATCGAGATCCTGGTCGCCGCGAGGGCTGTGCAGGGTGTCGGTGGGGCGATCATGTTCGCCACGTCGCTGGCGCTGTTGGCGCAGGCCTTCGCGCCCAAGGAGAGGGGCGTCGCGTTCGGTGTGTTCGGCGCGGTGACGGGCGTCTCGGTTGCCGTCGGGCCGGTTCTCGGCGGGGTGCTCACGACGGGACTCTCCTGGCACTGGATCTTCTACGTCAACATTCCGGTGGGCATCGCGGCGTTGGCGGTCACCTACTTCGGAGTCGACGAGTCGAAGGCCCCCGGGACACGGCGCATCGACTGGCTGGGTTGTGTGAGTTTCAGTGCGGCCCTGGCATTCCTGGTCTTCGGTCTCATCCGTAGCCATGCCGACGGATGGGGGTCGTCGACGGTCGCCGGCTCGCTCATCGCAGCCGCGGTGCTCCTGGTGGCCTTCGTCGTCGTCGAACGGATGGTCGCGGACCCGATGATCGACGGCGCACTGCTCCGGGTGCCGACCTTCAACGGTGGTCTGATCGCGGCGTGGGCGGTGTCGGCGTCGATCTTCTCGGCCCTGACCTACCTGGTCATCTACCTGCAGACCATCATGGGTTACTCGGCGCTGGAGGCCGGATTGCGCTTCCTGCCGTTCTCGGCGGTCGTGTTCGTCGCGGCCGCCGTCGCAGGCCGACTCTCGGATCTGGTGCCGGTGAGATGGCTCATCGGTCCCGGATTCGTGCTCGTGGCGGCCGGACTCTGGCTGATGCGCGGCACGGACCCGACCGGCAGCTGGACTCAGCTCGTGCCGGGGTTCGTCGTCGCAGGCGTCGGGACCGGTCTGATCAATCCGCCGCTGGCTTCGACGGCCGTGGGTGTGGTCGAGCAGGAGCGGGCGGGGATGGCGTCGGGGATCAACTCCACCTTCCGGCAGATCGGCATCGCCACCGGGGTGGCGGTGCTCGGCAGTGTGCTCGCATCGCATTTCGCCGACACGGTGGCGTCGGCGTTGACCGGCGGGCCGCTGTCGGCACGCGCACGAGAAATCGGCGATGCCGTCGCCGACGGCAACATGGCAGGCGTTTTGGGGACCGTGCCGGGCCCGCTCCGCGCCGGGGTCGCCCGGGCAGCGGCGCAGGGGTATGCCGACGCGCTGGATCGCGTCCTCCTCATCGCCGCGGTGGTGGCGCTGGTTGCGGGCCTGATCGCGGCGGCACTGATCCGGAGTCGTGACTTCCATGACCCAGACGCCTCGCCGGATTCGGACACGGCCGTGGATACGCACACCGTGCGCGCGGAGCACGACGCCGGAGCTGCCCAGGACGTGCCGATCGGGAAGACGGTGAACTGAGGCGGCGCCGGGCCGCGTCGTGACCGACATCTGGTGAAACATCCACGCCGCTGCGGTTTCGTTGCCTTCTCGTCGCCATTCCGATGCATGCGAACGCCTCGCGGCTGCCGGCGACCTGCCTAGTGTGCAGGTGAGCCGGCCCGGAACGAATGGGTGAAGAGGTGATCGTCGTGAAGCGAGCACATCGTGGACCCGTTGCGGCGCTGGCGGCGGCCGGTATCGCGATGGTGGTGGTCTGTGGCTGCGGCGGGAGCCCCGCGGTGACCGGCGATGCGGTGCCCCGCGTGAACGAACACGTACCGGCCGACCTCGACATCACCTTCCGCTGGCTGCCCGGTCCGGTTCTCGATCTGTTCGGCCCCGAGGGCACCTTTGTCCGGGCCTATGTCGAATCGTTCGAACTGGCCGACGCCGGCCGGTCGACGACGTGGGGTTACCACGGCTTCGTCGCGGCGTCGCCCTCGAACATCGACAGCATGATCGCCGCCTACCCGCCCGACGTGTCGGCGGATCGGCCGGGTGTCGGCACCGCGATCTTCACCGGTCTGCGGCGACTCGACGACGGGGACTGGACGCGGATCGTGCTGTGTCGCCATGGATTTCGATCCGTTCGTGATGGTCCGGGGAATGGGTCGTCGTGGACGTCGCGCACCGACGCGCCGCGGCCCGTCGAGATCGACTTCCGCAGAGTCGGCGCCGGACCGCCCAAGGTGAAGAGCGGCACCAAGCGAACGCCCGACGGCGAAGTGTTCGGCGACTGGCATACCACCAGAGTCGATTTCGCCGCCATCTACCCGACACCGACCGCCGATCAGAACGCGTGCGCTGCCATGGTGTCGTCGGGCGTCCCGCAGCGCGCACCCGCCCATGGCGGGCAGCCGTGGCCCAGCCTGACACCCAGCCCGGGGTGGTCGGCGACCTCGCTGCTCTGAGCGCGGATCAGCTGCCCGGGGTCGTGTCGATGGGGCCGACGGTGAGTCCGAGTGCGCCTTCGGCAAAACGTGTCACCGGCGCAACCGCAGCATGCAGGGCCTCGTCGTGGCCGACTCGGGCTCGCCCCCACAGATGACCGCCGTCGTGGTCGCGCCGGACCCCGATCAGGGCGATGAGTTCGCCCGTGGTGGGTATGCAGACGGCCCAGACGTAGCCCGTCTCGTCTGCCCAGGCGGCGTTCGTGGCAGCGACGTAGGCGTCCGGATCGTCGATGCCCAGATCCGACAACGCCGGGACGTCGGTCATCCGCTCGTCAGCGCGCAGCGCTCGCAGATACCACGTCCCGGCGTTGATCTCGACCGGATTCATGAATGCGGTTGGAGTCCTACTTCAGCTCGAGGAGCATGGTGCCCTGGGTGACCGCGGCGCCCGCCTCGACGGCCAGGCCGGTGACCACACCGTCCTTGTGTGCGGTGACCGGGTTCTCCATCTTCATGGCCTCGAGCACCACCACGAGCTCGCCCGCGGAGACCTCCTGGCCCTCCTCGACGGCCACCTTGACGACGGTGCCCTGCATGGGGGCCTGCACGGCGTCGCCGGATGCGGCCGCGCCGCCACCCTTCTTGCGCGCACGGGCCTTGGGCTTCTTGCGGACCACGCCGTTGGCGCTGCCGCCGCCGCCACCGAGCGCGAGGTCGCCGGGCAGGGAGACCTCGACGCGACGGCCGCCGACCTCGACCACCACGTTCTGGCGCGGCAGCGACTCGTCGTCTTCGATGGGCTCACCGCCGGTGAACGGCTCGATCGGGTTCTCCCAATCGGTCTCGATCCACTTGGTGTAGATGTCGAACTTCTCGTCGCCGTTCTCGTCGACGTGACCGTGGAAGGCCGGGTTCTCGACGATGTGCCGGTGGAACGGGATGACCGTGGCCAGACCCTCGACATGGAACTCTGCGAGAGCACGACGCGAACGCTCCAGGGCCTGCTCGCGGTTCTCGCCGGTGACGATCAGCTTGGCGAGCATCGAGTCGAACTGACCACCGATGACGTCGCCTGCGACCACACCGGAGTCGACGCGGACGCCGGGGCCGGTCGGCTCCTTGTAGACCGTGACCGGGCCCGGGGCGGGCAGGAAGTTGCGGCCGGCGTCCTCGCCGTTGATGCGGAACTCGAACGAGTGGCCGCGCGGTGTCGGGTCCTCGGAGATCTCCAGCTTCTCGCCGTTGGCGATCCGGAACTGCTGGCGGACGAGGTCGATGCCCGCGGTCTCCTCGGTGACCGGGTGCTCGACCTGGAGCCGCGTGTTGACCTCGAGGAACGAGACCAGCCCGTCGCTGCCGACGAGGAACTCGACGGTGCCTGCGCCGTAGTAACCGGCCTCGCGGCAGATCGCCTTGGCGGACTCGTGGATCTTGGTGCGCTGTTCGTCGGTGAGGAACGGCGCGGGGGCCTCCTCGACGAGCTTCTGGAAGCGACGCTGCAGCGAGCAGTCGCGGGTGCCGGCGACGATGACGTTGCCGTGCTGGTCGGCGATGACCTGGGCCTCGACGTGGCGGGCCTTGTCGAGGTACCGCTCGACGAAGCACTCGCCGCGTCCGAAGGCGGAGACCGCCTCGCGCGTGGCCGACTCGAACAGGTGCGGGATCTCCTCGATGGTGTAGGCGACCTTCATGCCGCGGCCACCGCCGCCGAACGCCGCCTTGATCGCGACCGGCACGCCGTGTTCCTCGGCGAAGGCGACGACCTCGTCGGCGTCCTTCACCGGGTCCTTGGTGCCCGGAGCCATCGGGGCGTCGGCCTTCAGCGCGATGTGGCGTGCGGTGACCTTGTCGCCGAGGTCGCGGATCGACTGCGGCGACGGTCCGATCCAGATCAGTCCCGCATCGATGACGGCCTGGGCGAAGTCGCCGTTCTCGGAGAGGAAGCCGTATCCGGGGTGGATGGCGTTTGCGCCCGACTTGGCTGCGGCGTCGAGGATCTTGTCGAACACCAGGTACGACTCGGCGGAGGTCTGACCACCAAGGGCGAACGCCTCGTCCGCGAGCTTCACGAACAGTGCGTCGGCGTCCGGCTCCGCGTACACGGCGACGCTGGGGAGACCGGCGTCTCGGGCTGCGCGGATCACACGGACGGCGATCTCACCGCGATTGGCGATGAGCACCTTGGAAATGGTCGAGCTGTTCGCAGAGGGACTAGGCACTTGTTCTCCTGGGCGTCGTGTCGTCGTCGTTGGGCGACACCGGCTGGTGGTCGGGCATCACACTCGTTCTGAGTTCACCCCGTGACGGACATGGTGGTGGCCGATCAGGGTGACGCATGACACTTGGAGTCTAGGTGCCACGCGCTCAGGGCAATACCCTAGCTCACCGATCAATTGCTCGGTTGGGCACCGGGTGGGTTCGCGACACCGAAGGTGCTGGCATCGCCGATGGCCCGGACGAGCTCGGTGAAACGGCCCAGGTAGGCGTGCACCGCGCCGGACGTGTCGTCGTCGGCGGCATCGTCGATCCCGGCCGAGGTGAGATTGTTCACTTCTGTCGTCGAGTCAACAGTGGGGCCGACGGCGGCGGTCGCCCTGGCGGGGAATCGGGCCGAAACGCGCATTCCGGACGGCGTCCGATTGATCCAGATGAAGACCTCGTCGGTGGCGTAGCTGTGACTGCGCAGCACCTTGGCGCGGCCCTCGTCTGCCGCCGCGGCGCCGGGCGCGTACCGGGTGTCGATGAACGAGATGACGAAGTGGGGCTCGCCCTGGTAGCCGATGAGTTCGGCGACGCGCAGGAACGGCAGGGATGCGCCCTGCCGGGATCGTTTCAGCTCGGCGGTGGCCCGCGTGACGGCCTGATCGAAGGTAGGGGAATCGGAGACGTCGAGGCAGAAGGGCGCGACAGCGACGAACCAGCCGAGCGCGGTGAGCCATCGGGTGTGGTCGCGCGTGTGGCGGGGTAGGACGCAGCGGAACTCGGGGTCACCGGTCCGTTCGTGATAGACGATGGCGAATGCCGCGAGCACTCCGGCTGTCAGGGTCCCGCCTGCCTGCGAGCACACCGCCGTGAACCGGTTGGCCGCGTCGTCGTCGAGGACGACGCCGGTGATCGAATCCTGCGGGACCGGACTGTCATCGGTCTCGGCCGGCACCGAGTCGGCGGCAGCCGGGGCCGTGGCGGAATCCGTGTCGCCGTCGGTGCCGGCGCGACGGTAGTCGAAGCCGGGCAGGCTGCCGCGGCCGCTGCGCAGGAACGACGACCAGGTGGACACGGCGGGATGGTCGGCGCCGGTCTGATCTGCCTGCCGACGTTCCTCGGCACTGAAATCGACGTAACTGCCGACCGTCGGCAGATCGGGTTCGGTGTGATCTCGCGCCGACCGGTAGAGCGTCACCAGTTCTTGCTGGGCCATGATCAGCGAGTATCCGTCGACCAGTGAGTGGTCGGCGGCGAACAGCAACGTGAAGGAGTCCTCACGGCCGACGGTGGCGAACATGTACGCGGGCCAGTGCAGGGGCGCGGTCGCCCGGTCGAAGGCGCCGGCGATCTGCTCGACGAGCGGACCCGACTGGGTGTACCAGCCGATCCGGCCCATCTTGAGCTTGACCGTGCCCACGTCCGTGCTGAGTCGTTGCAGGCCGTCGCCCTTGATGACGACATGGCTGCGGAGGACCTCGTGCCGATCGATCCAGGTCATCAGGGTGCTGCGGATCGCCGGGATCGACAGCGGCTCATCGAACTCGATGGAGAGACCGAGCCACGATTCCCGGCCACCTTCCCGGCGGGTGCGCAGGCGGTACTCGAAGGCCGACCGCAGATGCTGTTCGTGATTGTGCGAGGTCAACCGCGAGTCGTGACTCCAGCTGCCGAGCCCACCCGGAACGTAGGGCATCCACTCGACGAGTCCGCCTGGCTCGATCGGCTCCTCGAGGATCTGGATGAATTTCATGGCGCGGTCGGCGGCCCGCCCGACCCGGCCGTCTGCGCACGGACCTGACCCTTGATCCGGGCGAGCATCCCCGCCATCCCGCGCAGGCGCAGCGGGCTCACCGCCGAACCGAGACCGAGATCGTGATAGAAGTCGGCGGGCACCGCGAGGATCTCGTCGGCGGATGCGCCGTCGAGGCCCTGGTGCAGGATCGACGCGAATCCACGGGTGGTCGGTGCCTCGGGCGGGGCGCTGAAATGCAGTCGCACCGACGTCGGGTCGGACGCGTCCACCGAGAGAAACACCGGGGACTGACATTCCGGCACCGGCTCCATCGCGTCCTCGAGCAAGTGCTCGGGAAGGTCCGGAAGCTCCCGCGAGAACTCCAGCAGCAGCGTCACCTTGTCGGAATCGCCCAGTGCGCCGAAATCGTCGACGATCTCGGCCATGGCGTCCGGGAGGCTCATGTCGAGGCGGGCGCCGAGCCGGGTTCGGTGCCGACGGCGATCGGTACCCGCACCGCGTTGCCCCACTCGGTCCACGAACCGTCGTAGTTGCGCACATTGGCGAAACCCAGCAGGTGGGTCAGCACGAACCAGGTGTGGCTCGAGCGCTCGCCGATCCGGCAGTACGCGATGGTCGGTGTCGACGCATCGAGATCTCCGTAGATCTCGTCGAGTTCGGCCTTGGCCCGGAACCGGCCGTCGGGAGCGGCAGCCTTCGCCCACGGGATGGAGATGGCGGTGGGGATGTGTCCACCCCGCAGCGCGCCCTCTTCCGGGTAGTCGGGCATGTGGGTGCGTTCGCCGCTGTACTCCTGCGGCGAGCGGACGTCGACGAGCGGCTCGGAGCCGAGTGCACCGAGCACCTCTGGTGCGAACGCACGGATCAGCGTGTCGTCGCGCTCGACGACCGGGTAGTCCGAGCGCGGATACTCGGGGACATCGAAGGAGGTCTCCCGGTCTTCGGACATCCAGGCATCCCGGCCGCCGTCGAGCAGCCGGACATCCTCATGACCGAAGAGGGTGAACACCCAGAGTGCGTACGCCGCCCACCAGTTGCTCTTGTCGCCGTAGATGACGATGGTGTCGTCGCGCTCGATGCCCTTGCTGCGCATGAGTTCGGCGAATTGTTCACCGTCGATGTAGTCGCGGGTCACCGGGTCGTTCAGGTGCAGATGCCAATCCACCTTCTGGGCGGTCGGGATGTGGCCGATGTCGAAGAGGAGGACATCCTCGTCGGACTCGATGATCTTGAGTCCCTTGGCACCGAGATGCGCCGAGAGCCACTGCGTCGTGACGAGGCGCTCCGGGTGGGCGTAGTCGGCGAACGCCGGATTCGGATCGGTCTCAACGCTCAACTGCGGTCCCTTCGTGATTGTCGTCGGTCCGCGACGGGCTGGCTGTCACACGGACCCGCCGACGTGCGGTATCTCGCACTGAGCCTACCCACTGTTCACGCCGCACGGTCGGCGGCGTACCGAGCGGTGGATCCGGTGCCCGGCGTACGCGCTTCGCCGACCGCGCGGGTCACCCGGCACCTCGCTCACCCGGCACGGTGGCGCAGCCCGCCTGACCAGACATCGCGAAGGCGGTGGTCCACCGCGTCGAGGACGCCGTTCATCGTGCGGTGGGCGAGTGCGGTCTCCGGGTACCGGGCGCGCAGGTGGACACCGTCGGCGTCGCGCCAGAACCAGAACTGGGCGGTGTCGGTCCGGCGTGGGCTCGAGATCTGCCGGGTGGTCACCGACGCAGGCAGGCCGAGCCTGCGGTAGTCGACATAGGACACCATGAAGACGTCGCTGCGGTTGGTCCGGATCAGATCGCCGAAGGTCATGTACACCGGGGTGAGGCCGATCCGGGCCAGCGGAAGGGCCTCACCGAGGCGCGCGGTGTTGGCGCGCAAGGTGGTTCCGCGATCTCCTCGGGCGCTCAACCGGATGGGTGCGTTGCCGACCAACCATCCGACCGCTTTGCGATCGGTGGCGTCGTAGCGGGTGTGGACCGGGAGGATGGCAGGCAGCTCGGCGGGTCCGCCGGAGTCGTGCACCGCATCCGCGAACGCCGTCAGCAGTGCCGGGTACGTGCGCGCGTCGAGTGCGTGGACGGTCTGCTCGAAGCGGTGCGCCGATTCGGCGCACATCAGGGTGCGCACCTCGGTACACACCGGGGCGGTGTCCCCGTGTGCCAGACCGAGGTCGAGAGGGAATTCGGGGACCGTCCAGTCGTTGGCGGCGAGGAACTCGCCCCAGCCGCGCAGCCGCGGGTCGTCGGGGGCCACCGTCGGAGCATCGTCCTCGACCATCCGGATGTCCAGAAAGCTCACCGGCTGTGTGACTTTCGTGCCGGAGAGGTCGTCCACGAGATCGGATGCGATCACCGCGAGAGAATATGCGTCGACGTAGCAGTGGTCGAACGCCAGGATCACGGTCGTCGAGGACGGCCGCCGCACGGCGGCGAGGTAGTGCTGTAGCGGCGCGAACGGCGAACAGACCGTTGCGATGTCGTCGACCAGGCGGTCGGCGAGCGGGGAATCCCCGGTGACCGCGACGGCCGGACCCGTGGCACCCGCCGGACCCGGGTCGGCAGGGAGAACGGTTCCGGTGACGGGCTGCACGCGAAGTCCGCCGACGGGCAGTCGGTGACGGACATGCTCGTCGTCGGAGGAGACGAAATGGCACCTCAGCACCTCGTGCCGGTCCACCAGCCTCCGAAGGCTGCGGGTGATGTCGTCGACGGCCACCGCCTCCGCGAACTCGACGGTCAGCGCGAGCCAGCCGCCGGTGCCGTTGCGACGAACCGCATCGAGGTGGAACTTCTCGTTCTCCGACGGCGGCACATCGACCGGGAGGGAGTCGGCGGTCGCGGCCAACTCCCAGCGGATGACTGCGCCGGGCTCGATCTCGACCGAATCGTCGCCACAGAGCTTCACGACCGGACCCCCGTTGCGGAACGCGCGCCGACAACGGGATCGGCACCCGCGGCATAGTCGGTGAGCCATCGACCGACGGCGCTCGCGTAGGTGTCGAAGACGCTCTGCGCGGTGGGATTGTCGGGAATGTGCGCGAGGAGCGTCAGCGCATGGTCATAGCGGGTGAACCACATGTTCGCATTGCGGGTGCGGCCCACCGCGGGAAAGCAGGTCGCGGGCGCCACGGCGGGATCGTCGCTGCCGGGAACCCTGCGGAAGTCGATGTAGGACACCATCTGTGGCGAACCGGAGTCGGGGAGGTAGGTGCCCTCGGCGGCCAGGACCGCGAGAGCGGCGTGGACGGGCAGGGTGGCGAGGTCGCGGGCCACGGCCACCGCGTCGGTGGCGATGTGGACGAGGTCGGTGAAGCGCGTTCCCGGCGACACCGGAAAGGCGACCGGTGCGAAGTTGCACAACCAGCCCTGGGTGGCGGCGTGGTCGGCCGTGCGTGTCGAGAGCACCGTGGACGTGAAATAGGTTTCGGTTCCCAGTAATTCGTGTTGCGCCGCGGCCAGCGCTGCATAGATCAGCCCGACGAGGGAACTGCCGTCGTCGCGCCGCTGCGCGCAGGAGTCGAGTTGTCCGGCCGACAGCAGGGTGCGTTGGACGGGAAGCGCCGGACCGAGCTCTCCGTCGGCGAGACCGAGGTCGAACGGGAAGCGGGGGACCCGACCATCGTTCGCGGACAAGATCTCTCGCCAGGTCGCGATCCGAGGGTCGTCGGGAGCCGCGGACGCCGCGAGCGACTTCTCGGACGCGATGTAATCGGTGAACCGTCCCGCGTGCTCGGGCTGCGGGATCTCACCGTCGCGGTGGGCCCGGTAGAGGCGGGCGATCTCGTGGAGGCCGATGTACTGCGAGAACCCGTCCGTGTGCGAGTGATCCGACCCGATGTAGAAGGTGAATGCGTCGCCGTGGTCGAATGCCCCGTAGACGACGCCGGGCATGCGGTCGAAGACCGCTTCGGATTCGATGCGGCCGACGACGTGACCGATCACGTCGTCGGCGGCGACATGGGCCCCGGACCCGCCGGTGCGGAACTCGATGCTCTCCGCCGGTGCCACCAGGCGGACCGGGCCGGCGTCGTCGAGTCGGTAGACAGCACGCAGTTCGTCGTGCCTGCGGACGAAGGTGGTCAGCGCGGCCGCCATGGCCGCGCGGTCGAGCGGACCGTCGAGGACGGTGATGGTGCCCGCCGTCCCGGTGTGCGGGCCGCCGTCGGCCCGTTTGGCCGCCGCGGCGGCGACATGGTCGGTCTGCAAGAAGGTCAGACCCCCGGCAGTCGGTTCGGCAGTGGCGAGTGCGCGGTCCGGATCGGCCGGCCGCCACTCGACGCTCGCGCCACCGACGGGGCGCGAGCGCAGGGGAGGAGTGTGGGTCATCGGGTCCTAGGACGCATTCGTCGCGTCGAGCACGCCGTGGTCGTAGGCGAGGTCGCCCTCGGCGATCACGGTTGTCAGGATCTGGTGGAACGTCGAGATGAACCGATGGACCATGTCGGCCCGCTGACCCGTCGGGAACCTCGAGGAGATGTTCGTCCCGGTGGGAACCCGGTTGATCCAGAAGTAGACCTCGTCGGCGTTGCGCGTTGAGCTGCGCAGCACGCGGGCGCGCCGAGCATCCCACAGATCGGCGCCGTCGGCGTGCCGCAGGTCGATGTAGGAGACCACGAGCCCGGGTGGCGTGGTGTCGCCGCCGATCAGATCGGCGATCGGGGCGAAGGGGGCGGCGCCGACCGCCTTGTAGTCCGAGGCGCTCGCCGCGATCGACGTGATCGCCGCGCGGAAGGTCGTGGCGTCTTGCGGACGCAGGTGCACCGGGATGATGCCGACGAACCATCCGGCGGCCTCGCCCCATTTCATCTCGCTGCGGGTGTGGACCGGATTGATGAATCGCAGCTCGCCGGACCCGCTCAGCTTGGCCGCCGCCATCGACAGTGCGGTGTAGATGCCCGCCTGCATGTTGGCGCCCGCGTCTTTGCACAGGGCGTTGAAGGCCGCGGTCTGATCGGCGTCGAGCAACCAGGACGACAAGGTCGCCTGGAATCCGCGGTCGGGTGTGCGTTCGGCGATGATGGTCGGTGCTTCGTCAAACTCCGACGACCGCACGACCGGGAAGGTGGGCATCGGTGCCGGCTGCGGTGAATCGGGGTCGGCAGCGGCGAAGAATCGGCTCCAGCCGGCGACGGCGTCGTCGGTGTCGCGGATCTGGTCTCCGATCGCCCGCTCCGCATCGGAGAAGTCGACGTAGCTCCCGAATTCGGCGAGGCCGTCGCGGGTTCCGGTGACCACGGATTCGTAGAGGGCGGTCAGTTCCTTGATCGCGAACACCTGCGTATACGCATCCATCACCGTGTGGTCGGCGGCGAAGACGACGAGAAACGCATCGTCGCGATCGTCGAGCTCGACCGTGACTGCGATGCAGTGCGGCCAGCTCAACGGGCTGACGGTGGTGTTGAAGTACTCGTTCACCCGCTCGAAGACCTCGGTGCTGCTGAGGTGATCACCCATCGGGCGTCGACTGATCGAGATCGACTCGATGGGCAACGTGATGCGCCGGGGAGCCTCGGTGTCAGCGCCGGTCACCGAGGTGCGGAACGCCTCGTGACGGGCATACCAGCGGTTCATGGTCTCGCTCATGACGTCACCGTCGAGAGGGCGCTCGATGAGGAATGCGGTCCCGATCCACTGGCTGTACCAGTCGTCACCCTCGGCCGCGGCGCGATTGGCATGCTCGACGTGCATGTACGACAGGCGACGTGGATCGAGGGACCACGCATCCGGCGCGGCCTCGGGAACCCACGCTGTCAGCGAGCCTCCCGGCAACGGATAGTCGGCCAATTCGGTGTATTCCATCGAACCTCCTTCGTCGGTACTGCGCTCGTCTGCTCGGGGTCTTCTGCCGGAGCTCTCGCGTGCATCCCCCCGGCCGCCCGTCAGGGCGTGTGGCGTCGTCGCGTCAGACGCCGAGTCCTGCGGCGATGAACGGCCAGCTCCGGTGCAGCTGATCGACCCAGTACGGCCACGAGTGGGTGCCGGGGTCGACGTAGTGGAAGGACGCGGGGATGTGCTGAGCAGCCAACTGGGCCTGCAGATTCCGGGTGCACCACATCGAGCCCATCTCGATTGCCCCGCCGACGATCTGACGGTTCGCCGGATCGTCGTTGCCCGGGTATCCGGGCGCGTCGTACCGGCCTGCGCGGCCGGTCCCGGTGGACACGTAGATCGCACTGCCGCGCAGCCCCGCGGAATGGCGAAGGACGTCGTGCGCCGACCAGGCGGGATCACCGGGCGGGCCCCACATGTTGTCGGCGTCGCCGCCGAATGCCGACACGATGCCGCGCGGATATGCCTCACCGGCGGGACCGGTGGTGGTGTAGCAACCGCTGTAGGCGGCGACGGCACGGTAGAAGCCGGGATTGCGGGCGGCCAGCATGAGGCTCGAACCGGCCCCCATGGAGAGGCCGCCGATCCCGCGGCGTCCGTTGCCGTCGAACCGGGCGTCGAGCAGCGGAGGGAGCTCCTTCTTGAGAAAGGTCTCCCACTTGTAGCGGCCCAACGTGGGATCGTCGCGCTGCCAGTCGGTGTAGAAGCTGCCGTTCCCTGCCAGCGGCAGTGCGACGGTGACGTTCTTGTCGGCGAAGAACTTCACCGCATCGGACTTGATCAGCCAGATGCTCTTCTGCGGATTCTCTTCGCCGAGACCGCTCAGCATGTACAGCGTCGGGCGTGGACCGTTCTGGGTCCGAGGGACCAGCACCTGGACCTTGATGGTCTTGCGCATGGCCGCGGAGTGGACGTACACGCCGTACTGGGTCGGTCCTTCGCGCACCACACGTTCGATCGACGGTGCAGACGGTGCCGCGGTCGCCACCGAGGCGGTCCCGGCCAAGGAGGCCACCGCGGCGCACAGGATCGACACGGTTGCTGCCGTGCGCGCCAGACGGCGTCGTGTGCGGCCGGCGCGGCGAGGTCGGGCGGTCCGCGTCCGCAAGGTCGTCATCGAGCGTGGTTCTCCTCGTCGTCGTCAGCCCGGCGACGGGCTGTTGCTGCTGGAGGTCAGGTAAACCAAAACACAGATCATTTGCAAGCGAAACTAATGATTTGGGGCTCAGATCGCCCCGAGGGTGAGAAGTGTCACCATGGAATGGTGGTCAACCCCCAACGGGCGCATTCTTTTTGAACGCTCGCGCACAGCTCGGCGGAGGTCGGGAACGCGACCGGGTCGAGCCCGGAGACAGCAAGTGTAGTGGTCTCGCCCGTGTCATGAAACCATGCCGCGAGCCCGCCACGAAGTCGGAGAAGGCGCTCACGGCTGACGCCCTGAGTCGTCGCGCGCGAGGCGAAGGTGCCGATCCGGGACGGATCACCGAGTCCGGCGAACAGGGCATCGACCACACCGCCGTTGGAGGCGAGGGCGAGCGGCGTGGCGGCGTTCTTGCTGAGAGCGGCGACCGCGGCGTCCGGTAGTGCCTGGATGAGTGGCTGCAGTCGCGGTGGCCGACCCGCGCCGGTGCCGGCGCGCCGATATGTCTCCTTGGCCGCCTGCCGGATCGCCGCGAGGTCTCGTGAGCGACTCCACTCGGCGGGTACGTCCAGCGTGAGCCCGGTGGTCGAGTTCGCCCTGGTGTCCTCCTCCGGGCGCACCGACATGGGGATCGACAACCTGACCGTGTCCTCCCAGGACGCGCGGCCTGCGCCGACGATGAGCCCGGTGACGATCGCGAGGAAGAGCGCGTTGCTGGTACCACCCGATGCCGAGAAGGTGGATCGCCAGTCGTCGCCCGGGATGGAGACGATGGCGAGCGGGGTCCGGATCGTCGTCTCGCGGGCCACCTCGTCCTCTGTCGGTGCGGGTGGCGGGGGAGTCGACTGCGACGTCACCGGTCGCTTCTCCGACGACTGCTCCGTCGATCCCGCGACTCCCCGTGCCGACCAGGTGTCGCGCAAGAGTCCGACGAGACCGGCGCCGACCTTTCCCAGTTGGGTGGCGGACTCGCGGATCTGATCGTGCAACGACGGCGTGGCCGGTGCGTACTGCGCGTCGGTGGAGTCGTCGTCGCCGGTCGCGTGCAGGATCGCCCGCCCGCCCAGCCAGCCGTCACCGACGGCGTGTGAGGAGCAGAGGGTGACGATGCCCCCGCCCGATGCCAGGGGGGCCGCCCGCAGATCCCAGACGGGACCGTGCGCGAGGTCGAAACGGACGTCGGCGGCACGTTCGATCCAGTCGAGGATCTCGTCGTCGGCGAGCTCCGGATCGAGGTGGGCTCGGCCGGCGGTGCCGGCCGCAGAGGTCCAGTGATCGCGGACGAAGGGAATCCGGCTTCGGCGCAGGCGACGGCTGATCGGGGTGTCGAGCAGCCGCCTGCCGATCCGGTCGAGTTCCTCGGCCGTCAGGGGTTCGGTGAGGCGCCAGATGGCCTGACTCAGCACCGGGACAGCGAATGCACGGTCCATGCGGATGAAGAGATCGTCGTCGTGGGTGGTGCGCTCGACGGGGGAAGTCACTCCGACGAGACTAGACATCTCGATTGGATCTCGCTTGTGCGAGCGGGTGAATTGCTGATGACGAGGCGTGGCGTCACCCGGTCACCGACATCCGGGGCCGTCCGGTCGTCATCGCCACAGGCTCGTGACGTCGACGCCCACGTCGGCGAGGAGCAGGCGAACGGTCGGCAGACCGATTCCGATCACCGAGGACGGATCGCCGTCGATGGCCTCGACGAACCAGCCGCCGAGGCCGTCGAGAGTGAACGCACCGGCGACCGCGAGGGGCTCGCCGGTGGCGGCATAGGCGTCCACGGTCGCGTCGTCGATGTCGGCGAAGCGGATCGTCGTGGCCGCGGACGCCTGAGCGGTCCCGACGACCCGGGAGTCCCGGATGCGTGAGACACGGTGTCCGGTCAGCAGTTCCGCGGACCGTCCGCGCATCCTGCGCCATTGGGCACGCGCGACGTCGACGGTGTGCGGCTTCCCGCTGAGTTCGCCGTCGAAGAGCAGCATCGAGTCGCAGGTCAGTACCACGGTGTCGATTGCGTGATCGTCGGAGGCGAGGATCGTGGCGACCACGGCGTCGGCCTTCGCGCCCGCGAGGGCCACCACCACCTCCGCCGGAGGTGCGCCGTGGAGCGTGTCGAGCACCGCGTCCTCGTCGACGTCGGAGACGATCACCCGGGGGTCGAGCCCGGCGGCCCGCAGGACCCGCAGCCGGGCAGGCGATGCGGATCCGAGGACCACCGAGACAGCCGTCACGCCCTCAGGTTGGTGAAGCTTGTCGGCGCTCCCCAGACGGGACGGAGCCGGTCCTCGGGTCGACCCCAGTCGTCGCGGGGGCCGGTCTCGACCGGGCCGCTGTTCGACGAACCGGCGGCCGCGGCGACCAGCGACGTGAGGACCGCGACCTCTTCGTCACTGGGGTTGCCGCGGACGATGCGCAGCAGCGGCGCGGCGGCCGGGGTGTCTGCGGCTGTGGTGTCGGCGGTGTCGCTCATAGCGGGATGTTCCCATGCTTCTTCGGCGGCAGGGTGACCATCTTGCGCTCGAGCAGCCGCAAGGCGGTGGCGACCTGTCCGCGGGTGTGGCTGGGCGGGATGACGGCGTCGACGTAACCGCGCTCGGCGGCCACGTACGGGTTCACCAGGGTGTCCTCGTACTCCTGCTGCAGCTGGAGCCGCAGCGCGTCGACGTCGTCGCCGTTGGCCTGGGCCTCCTTGAGCTGACCGCGGTAGACGAAGCCCACCGCGCCCGACGCGCCCATGACCGCGATCTGGGCGGTCGGCCATGCGAGGTTCACGTCGGCACCCATGTGCTTGGAGCCCATGACGTCGTAAGCGCCGCCGTAGGCCTTGCGGGTGATGATGGTGATCTTGCCGACCGTGGCCTCGCCGTACGCGTAGAGAAGCTTGGCACCGCGGCGGATGATGCCGTTGTACTCCTGGTCGGTGCCGGGCAGGAACCCGGGGACGTCGACCAGGGTGACGATCGGGATGTTGAAGGCATCGCAGGTGCGGACGAACCGGGCGGCCTTCTCCGAGCCCTTGATGTCGAGGCAGCCGGCGAACTGCGTCGGCTGGTTGGCGACGATGCCGACGCTGCGGCCGTCGACGCGACCGAAGCCGACGACCACGTTGGTCGCGTACTCGGCCTGGACCTCGAGGAACTCGTCGTCGTCGAGGATGCGGCGGATCACCTCGTGCATGTCGTACGGCTGGTTCGGCGAATCCGGGATCAGGGTGTCGAGTTCGAGATCCTCGTCGGTGAGGGTGTCCTCGATCGAACCGGCGGCCGGGTCGGCGACCGGCAGTCGGGGCGCCTCGGCCCGGTTGTTGCTGGGGAGGTAACCCAGCAGTTCCTTGACGTACTCGAGCGCGTCCTCTTCGTCCTGGGCGACGTAGTGGGCGGTGCCGGACTTCGACATGTGGGTGTGGGCGCCGCCGAGGTCCTCCATCGTGACGTCCTCGCCGGTGACCGTCTTGATCACGTCGGGGCCGGTGATGAACATCTGGCTGGTCTGGTCGACCATCACCACGAAGTCGGTGAGAGCGGGCGAGTAGACGTGTCCGCCGGCGGCTGCACCCATGATCAGCGAGATCTGCGGGATCACGCCGGAGGCGCGGACGTTGCGGTGGAAGATCTCGCCGTACAGGCCGAGCGAGACGACGCCTTCCTGGATGCGGGCGCCTGCGCCGTCGTTGATGCCGATCAGCGGGCGGCCGGTCTTGATGGCCAGGTCCATCACCTTGACGATCTTCTCGCCGTAGACCTCGCCCAGGCTGCCGCCGAACACGGTGGCGTCCTGGGAGAAGATGCACACCTCGCGACCGTCGATGGTGCCGTAGCCGGTGACCACGCCGTCGCCGAGCGGGCGGCGCTCGGCCAGTCCGAAGTTGGTGCTGCGGTGCCGGGCGAGAGCGTCGAGTTCGACGAACGACCCCTCGTCGAGCAGGTGCGTGATGCGCTCGCGCGCGGTCAGCTTGCCCTTGTCGTGGATCTTGTCGACCGCGGCCTCGCCCACCGGGTGCTTGGTCTCTTCGAGGCGATTACGCAGATCGGCGAGCTTTCCCGCCGTCGTGTGGATGTCGGGAGCGGCGCCGTCATCGCGCGAAGCAGTCGTCATGAACAACGATGCTAACTACCCGACTGTGAGCCACGTCAACCGGATCAACGTGAGATTTGCCTCATGTTCCCGAGCGATCGGTCGGAGCCACCGCGCGTGCCTGGCCGAATCGGCCTCGGGCCACATCTGGACCCGTCCCCGTGCCCGTGAACGGCGCAGTAGCGTCTGGGGTATGACCCTGGATGGCGCTGCGCTCCTCGACACTCTCGCTGACACCTGCTGGCACACGATCGAGGTCGTGGAGTCGACGGGTTCGACCAACGCCGACCTGATCGCCCGGGCGGCGACCGAGGAGCTCGGCGGCACGGTTCGCATCACGACCGACCAGACCTCCGGTCGGGGCCGTCATACCCGGGTCTGGTCGGCTCCCGCAGGTGGCCAACTCGCCATGTCGTCGGCGGTGGCGGTCGGCGCCGACCCAGAGCACCTCGGCTGGTTGTCGCTGATCGCGGGTCTGGCGGTCACCCGGGCCGTGGAAGCCGTCGTGGGTGAACGGCCCACCCTCAAGTGGCCGAACGACGTGCTGATCGACGACCGCAAGATCGCAGGCATCCTGTCCGAGTACACGCACACGCCCACTGGCGGGGTGGCCGTCATCGGGGTCGGGCTCAACACGGTCATGACCGAGGAACAACTGCCCGTGCCGACCGCGACCTCATTGCTGATCGTCACCGGCGACGAGGTCCCGCCGGAGGATCTCGCACGACAGTTCCTGCGTGCCCTCTCCGAGTTGCTCACGTTGTGGCCGACCGACATCGATCAGCTGGCAGCCATGTATCGCGAGCGCAGCGACACGCTCGGCCGACGCGTCCGGTTGGTGTTGCCGGGCGACAAGGAGCTGGTGGGTACGGCGGTCGGGATCGATCGGACCGGGCGGATCGTGATCGACGTCGACGGCCGCGAAGTGGTGGCGGCGGCCGGCGATGTCACCCACCTGCGGCCGATCGACTGATCCGGCCGCCCCGAGTGTGGACTCTGCCGTCTGGTGGGTTCGTCCGCCTGGCGGTCTAGCCCTGCTGGATGCTCTTGTGCCCCATGGCCGGGACCAGGGCCAGGATCGGTAGTCCGATGATCAGATGGAGTACCGCCGTGGCGATCCCCACGGACACCTCGGACGACAGGACCAGCGGGATGATCACGGCGCCTGCGATGAGCAACCCCACGATCCAGCGGAAGAACTGATTGGGCGAGGGCGTGACCATCTGGAGGACGTACCACAGCGCGCCCGCCGCCAAGGCGCAGAGGAAGCCGACCACGGCGAACCAGATCTCGTCGCGCGCCAAGGGGTTCCACACGCCGAACTTGCCTGCCTCGTTGACCCTCTCGACGATCGCGCGGATCACCCAGGCCGCGAGCCATGCGGCGAGTCCGGTGACGACGCCGGTCATCACGACGCCGCCGACGAACATGGTCGGGTTCACGTTGGGGCCCAGGCGGGGTTTCTGGCGTGGTGCCGGCTGCTGGTAGGCCTCGGAGTACTCCGCCGGACCGGGTTGTGCGTGTGGGTCCGACCGGCTGTACGCCTGTGACTCGGGCGGATATCCGCTCTCGTACCTGGCGGTTCGTGGGTCGTACGGGTCACGTGGGTCGCGATAACTCATGGTTTCTCCTTGACCTTCTCGGCGGTCGGACCGGTACGCGTCTGTTCGCAGTGTACTTGTGTGCACCAGCGGTCCTGGGCGGCATGGTGGTGCCACGATCGCCGTGTGGGCGAGTGCGCGGTGGGTCGAGCCGCGCCGTTGTGTGCGAGCCGCGGATTAAGCTGGCTGCCATGTCCTACCCACGCGAGAACCTCGCCCCCGGCGAGGAGATCGTCCTGCACCGGCATCCGCATTGGAAATGCCTGCTCGGGCCGTTCCTGGTGTTCCTTTTGGTGACTGCTGTCGCGGGGGTGCTCGCGGGGATGGTCAGCGGGTCGACCCTGGACTCGACGGTCGCGACCGTGCTGATGATCATCATCGGTGTGCTGTGGCTGGTCGGATTCGTGTGGTACTTCGTCCGGCCGTTGGTCTCGTGGAAGACGACGCATTTCGTCCTCACCGATCGCCGGGTGATCTATCGCAACGGCGTCCTGACGCGATCGGGGATCGACATCCCGATCCGCCGGATCAACACCGTCGAGTTCCGGCACGGGCCGATCGACCGGATGCTCCGGACGGGCACGCTGATCATCGAGTCGGCGTCCGACGAGCCGTTGTCGTTCGACGACATCCCCCACGTGGAACGGGTGCACGCGATGCTCTATCACGAGGTCCTCGACACGCAGGAGGACGTCGCGCCCGACGAGATCGGGCTGACCGACGACGACCGGTCCGATCGTCGCCACGACGAGGGGGTCGGACGGTGACCGACGTACTGCTGGCCGAGGACGACATCGCCATCGCCGAGCCGCTGGCGCGCGCACTGACCCGCGAGGGGTATGGCTGTGAGGTGGTCACCGACGGCGCCGAGGCGCTCGACCAGGCGCTCGACACCCGCTTCGAACTGCTCATCCTCGACCTCGGGCTGCCGGAGATCGACGGCCTGGAGGTGTGCCGCCGAATCCGGACCGCGCGACCACAGCTCGCCGTGCTGATGCTCACCGCGCGCACCGACGAGGTGGACTTCGTGGTGGGTCTCGACGCAGGCGCCGACGATTACGTCGGCAAGCCGTTCCGGCTGGCCGAGCTGCTGGCCCGGGTCCGGGCGTTGCTCCGCCGCCAGCAGAGCGCCGACGTGGTCCTCGACGGCGGCGACATCCAGCTCGACACCCGCGGCCGCCGCGTGCTCGTGGACGGTGCCGATCTGGTGCTGGCCAACCGGGAGTTCGATCTGCTGCGATTCCTGATGGAACGGCCGGGGCAGGTGGTGAGCCGAGACGAGATCCTCACCGAGGTGTGGGGATCGGCAGACCTGCGCTCGTCGAAGACGCTCGACATGCACATCTCGTGGTTGCGCCGGAAGATCGGGGACGATCAGCACGACCGTCCCCGGCACATCGTCACGGTGCGCGGTGTCGGATTCCGATTCGACCCCTGATCGACTGGTCGGGGACACCGCATGCGGCGCCGGATCCTGAACACGATGATCGCCATGATCGTGGCGGTCGGTCTTCTGCTGGGCATTCCATTGAGCGTGATCGCCTGGTGGTGGGTGTCGGACAACGCTCACCAGAACCTCGACTCGCGCCTCAAGCTGATCTCGGCGCAGCTGATCCGTCAGGAGGGTGCCGAAGGGCGGGTGTCCGCGGGCTCGCTCGACACCGAGGCGTTCCGGCTGCTGTTGCCCGAGGACGGCCGGCTGACCGTCCGCTACCCGGTTGGCGACGCCGCCGAGGCGGAGACGGTGATCGGCGAGCCGATCGACGGCGCGACGATGACCGATTCGATCGCACTGGGCGGCGCCGGATCGCTGCTCCTCGAGATCCCCCTCACCCAGGTGCGCGACGACCAGCTCGCGGCCATCGGGATCGTGGCGCTGGTGGTCGCCAGTTCGATCGCCGCGGGCACGACCGTGGCCGCGGTGACCGCTGGTCGCGTCGCGGATCCGCTGATCGACCTGGCAGGGCGGGCCGCCGCGATGGCGAAGGGGGACTTCCGTTCCGAGTGGAAGTCGTACGGCATCAGCGAGCTCGACAGGGTGTCCCGGGCGCTCGGGGACGCGAACTCGGAGATCGCCCTGCGGCTCGAGCGGGAGGGCGAGATCGTCGGCGACGTGTCACATCAGCTGCGCAGCCGGTTGACGGCGATCCAACTGCGCCTCGATGAACTGTCGCTGCACGAGGATCCGGCGGTCGTCGGGGAGGCCGAGGCGGCGCTCGAGCAGGTGGAACGACTCTCTCGAGAGCTCGACGAGATGGTGGCGGCATCACGGAACGATCCGGCGGTGCCGAACCAGATCGACGTCGAGGAGATGGTCCGGACGCTGATCGGCGACTTCCGCACGGCATTCGGCGCGACGGGACGATCGATCGCGGCGACGTTCAACGGCCAGACCACGGCGGTCAGTGCCCGGCCGGGACGGTTGCGTGAGGCGTTGAGTGTGCTCGTCGACAACGCGCTGCAGCATGGTGCCGGGACGTGCCGGATCCACGTCGACGATCTGCCGTCGGCCGACATGCTCCGGATCATCGTCGCCGACGAGGGGACCGGCATCGACGACGATCTGGTCGGGTTGATCTTCCGCCGGGGATTCTCGGCCGGGCGGGGCAACGGGGTCGGTCTGTCGCTGGCACGCGCACTCGTCGAGGCCGACGGGGGACGTCTCGAACTGACGATGCGCCGACCGGCGGTGTTCTCGATCGTGGTGCCCTCGGCACACACCGGCGATCCCGACGACGGGGACGACACGGACGGCGACCGCCCCGATGGCGATGACCGCGGCGGTGATCCCGTCCGGGGCAGGCCGTCACCGGTCACGCGTGACCGAGTTCCTCATCGTTGAGTTCCTCGGCGGTCGGGTGCAGATCGGTGGATCCTGCGTCGCCGCCGCGGAGGAGATCATCGGGGAACGCGAACTTGCGCAGTGCCCAGAACCGGAAGGCCATCTGTAGCAGATTGCCGATGAGGAACCCGAGGACGAAGTCGACGATGACCAACTCGGTGACACTCAGATTGCTGCGGAGGTCGAAGACGTTGTTGGCGACCCACAGTGGCGCGGCGGCCAGGATCACGCCGACACCGCTGATCACGAAGAAGATCAAGGCCTCGTGATGACGTTCGCGGCCGCCACGGTTCTTGAACGCCCACTCCCGGTTGAGGATGTAGTTGAGGATCGTCGCCAATGTGCCGGAGATGATGCGCGCGACGACGGGTTTCGGTTCCAGGACGGTGAACGTCAGCAGATAGAAGATGGCCAGGTCGAAGACGAAAGTGGTACCGCCGACGAGGGCGAACTTGATGAGTTCGTGATGGCGCATCGCGACCTGTCGAACCGGCGCGGGTAGTCGAGCGACCAGCTCGTCGATAAAGGGCACAAGATCCGAGTGTACGAAATGGAACCGAACAGTGACTTCGCCGGGCAATCATGCGGATGTCGTCGCCCTCGTGCCACGATGTTTCGCGTGACTTCCAGTGCCGGTGATCCCGCGAGGCCCGAGAGCTCCATGACCCGGTCGGAGACCGGTATGCCGTCCCGGTCGGAGACCGGCATGCCGACCCGGTCGGAGACCGGCATGCCTACCGTGACGATGATCGGCGGCGGGCAGCTGGCGCGGATGACTCATCAGGCGGCGATCGCGCTCGGTCAGTGCCTCCGCGTGCTGGCCGTGAGCGGCAGCGATCCGGCCGCCCAGGTCAGTGCGGATGTGGTGCTCGGTTCCCATGACGATCTGGCGGACCTCCGGGAGGCCGCACGCGGTGCGGTTGCGCTGACGTTCGACCATGAGGGCGTGCCGTTGGCGCACCTGCAGGCGTTGGAGGCCGACGGTGTCGCGGTGCGTCCGCCGTCGGCGGCACTGCACTTCGCCCAGGACAAGCTCGCGATGCGGGTCCGGCTCGGCGAACTCGGACTCCCGATTCCCGACTTTGCCGATCTGACCGGCGACCGCGATGCGGCGCGCGCGCGGTTCGTGGATTTCGGTGACCGCCACGCGTGGTCGGTGGTCCTCAAGGCGATCCGCGGCGGTTACGACGGCCGCGGGGTGTGGCTGGTCGATGATCGCGACGAGGCCCTGACGTTGTTCGACGAACAGTTCGACGCGGGCGTCGACCTCATCGCCGAGCAGAAGGTGTCGATGCGTCGTGAGCTCTCCGCGATGGTCGCGCGATCGCCGTTCGGACAGGGTGGGGTCTGGCCCGTGGTGGAGACGGTGCAGCGGAAGGGGCAATGTGCCGTGGTCCTCGCTCCGGCGCCGGAGCTGGCGGAGGACGTTGCGGCCCGGGCACAGCAGATGTCGGTGCGGCTTGCGGCGGAGCTCGGGGTGGTCGGTGTGATGGCGATGGAGCTGTTCGAGACCACCGACGGCGAACTCCTGGTGAACGAGCTGGCGATGCGGCCGCACAACAGCGGGCACTGGACCATGGACGGTGCGGTGACCTCGCAATTCGAGCAGCACCTGCGGGCGGTCCTCGACTATCCGCTCGGCGACACCGCCCCTCGGGCGCCGATCACGGTGATGGCGAACGTCCTGGGCGCGCAGGAGGCGCCGTCGATGTCGATGGACGAACGCCTGCATCACCTGATGGCCCGCATGCCCGATGCCAAGGTGCATCTGTACGGTAAGGGCGAGCGTCCCGATCGAAAGATCGGTCACGTCAACATTGTTGGTACCGACAGCGATTCGGTTGCCGAGGTCCGGGAGCGCGCCGAGCGTGCCGCGCACTGGATGTCGACTGCCGAGTGGACCGATGGATGGGATGTGCACTCATGACCGACCACACCGGGACGGACGACACGGAGACAAGCAACAGCGGGTCAAGTAACGGCGGGTCAAGCAACAGCGAGACGGCCGGTACAGAGACCGACACCGTCGAAGCGGAGACCGCCGACACGGAACTCGCCGCGACGGACCCTGCCGACGCCGACACCGCCGACCCCGACGATGACGTCGTCACCGAGGCGGCCCAGGCCCCTGTCGCCGAAGCCGCGCTCGATCCGACCCGTCCGCGCGTCGGACTGATCATGGGCAGCGATTCCGACTGGCCGACGATGGAGGCGGCCGCCGAGGCGTTGGCGGAGTTCGGTGTCCCGTTCGAGGTCGGTGTCGTCTCGGCACACCGCACACCTCAGCGCATGCTCGACTATGCGGCAGGCGCGGCCGCGCGCGGTATCTCGGTCATCATCGCCGGCGCCGGGGGAGCCGCCCACCTGCCCGGCATGGTCGCTTCGGCGACGCCGCTGCCGGTGATCGGGGTTCCGGTCCAGTTGCGCACCCTCGACGGACTGGACTCGTTGCTGTCGATCGTGCAGATGCCCGCGGGTGTCCCGGTGGCGACGGTGTCGATCGGTGGTGCTCGCAATGCGGGTCTCCTGGCGATCCGGATCCTCGGGTCGGCGGATGCCGGGTTGCGTTCTCGCATGGAGGATTTCCAGAAGGGTCTGGAAACCATGGTGCTCGAGAAGGATCAGGCACTGCGCGACAAGCTGCTCGGGGAGAGCTGAGCCCGTCTCCCGCTACCGACCCGACGGGGATCGGGGCCAGTCGTCGGCGTAGCGGTGCGACCCTTCGTCGAACATGCGGTGGAGACGCTTGCGCGCTCTGGTGGCGAGCCGGTCACCGAACACCATTCCATCGATGTGATCGGCTTCGTGCTGAAGGCAGCGGCCGAGCGTTCCGCCTGCGGTGACGACGATCGCCTCGCCGTATTGGTCCTGGCCCTCGCAGGTGGCGACGTCGGGTCGGTCGACGTCGGCGTACGCACCCGGGAGCGACAGACATCCCTCGCCGTAGGACACGAGTCGTCGGGCACGACCTTCGGGAAGCGTGAGCGCCGGATTGCAGACGACACCTGTGCGCCGAGAACCGGTTTCGTCGGTGCAGTCGTAGATGAAGACGGCGAGGTCGACGCCGATCTGTTGCGCGGCCAGACCGGCGCCGTGCGCGGCGTCGTTGGTGGCGAACATGTCGGCGAGGAGCTGTTGCAGTTCCGTCCCGAAATCTGTGACCGGTCGTGCGGGCGTGTGCAGCACCGGATCACCCCACCGGACGATGGTGCGCGGTGTTCCCAGTCTCAGCAGCTCGGCGACGGGCATCTCGGTGGACCTTTCGGTGCGGGTGGTGTCATGTCGATGTCGTCAGCAGCTTCTCGACAAAGAAATCGAGCACCTTCTCGCGGGTGTCGTGGGTGGGCTGTCCCGGTTCGTCGACCAGGTCTTCGGTCAGCACCGAATGTGGTTTCGGCAGCATCGAATCGGGGTTCGCTGCCGAATCGGGCAGTTCGACGGCGAGGAACGCGTCGCCGAGTTGCTCTCGGAGGAAATCGAATCGGCCACGCGGGGACAGCGGGTCGCCCTCGAAACGCAGGCCCATCACCTGAAGTCCGGCTGCACAGCGTGATTTCACCCTGGCGAGGTCGTCGTCGCCGATGTCGATCGAGCGGTTGCGCGCCGGGATGACACCGAAGGGGAGCGACGGCTGGGACAGCACCGGCGCGAGCAATCGGTCGTCGGCGGCCATGGCGAGGGCGAATCCACCGGTGAAGCACATCCCGACGGCACCCACGCCGGGTCCGCCACAGCGTTCGTGCTCCTCGGCCGCGAGGCCGCGCAGCCAATCGGTGACCGGAGAGGACTTTCCGGTGGCCAGCACGGTGAACTCACGGCTGATGCAGGCGCGCACGATCGTCCCGACCATGTTCTGGGCGGCGCCGACGGCGCCGAGATTCGATGGTCGCGGGTCTCGGCCGTCCACCCCGAACAAGGACGGCATCACCGCGGTCAGCCCTCGGCCCGCGACCTTTCGGGCGAAATCCGCGACCTTGGGGCTGATCCCGGGCATCTCGGCGATCACGATCACCGCCGGTCCGGAACCCTGTGTGTAGACGCGATGGGTCGTGCTCCCGACGGTGACGTCGCGAACGCTGAAATCGTCGAGCGAATCGTCGGCCATGTGGTGCTCAGCCGTCGACGATCGTACCGGTCAGCACGGAATCGAAGAACCGGGCGAAGACCCGTGCACCACGCGCGACGTCGGGGGAGTCCGCGGGGATGATCCGTGGCCTGACGACCTTGTGGTGCTGCGACTTCCGGACGATCCCGAACTCGCCGGCGGCCTGCACGTTACGAACCCAGTCGGTGTGGCGGCCGTAGGCCAGCACGATCGACACCCGGTCGTCATCGACCCATGCCAGCACCGGAATCGTGTATTCGGTACCGGATTTGCGTCCGACATGCTCGACCATCGCCCACGGCGCGAGGCGTGGCGCCCACTGACGCTGGATCGGATTGGTGACCACCTTGTTGAGACGGGCCACTGCACTGGGGATCTTCATGGCTACGAGCATGCCGCACCCGACGACGATTCGGAAAGGGCGCGTTCGGATCAACTCGATCCGAAGGACCCGCTGCCGGAGCCGACGGCCGGCGCGCCGTTGGTATAGCCCGCGATCACCCCGGCAATCGGGATCGAGCCGTTCACCGCCGTCCGGAAATTCAGCATCGCGCGCTTCACGTGGGTCGGGCTGCTGACCACCACCGCGCCCGTGGCTCGCCCGGCGGCGAGTATCCGGGCGGTGTAGCGGGCATTCTCCACCGTCGTGCGGGACTGGTTCTCGGTGGCGATCCGGGCGGTCGGCACGCCGTGGGCGATCAACCACGCCCGCATCGCCTGGGCCTCGGTCCGCCCGCCCCTCGGCAGACCGCCCGTGGTGATGATGCCCGCAGGCGGGAAACCCCGCGCCAGTGACAGTCCCGCCTGCAGGCGGGTGACCAGCACGGGCTTCATCGACCCGTCCCGATTCAGGCCCGCGCCGAGGATCACGATGCGGGTCCCGAACGGGTTGAGCTGGAGCATCATCGGCACCTCGGGCGTCAGGCGCTCGGCGTCGGTGCACCGTTTGATCAGGTCCGGAATCGGGGTCTGACAGCCACCGACGGTCGACATGATCCCGTTGAACATCGTGGTCGGTGACGCCGCCGCAGGAGCGGCGGCCACCGGTGCGGTCCCGGCAATCGCGACACTCAGGACACTTGCGCCCACCAAGTGAGCAACCCTCCCTTTGATACGCATGGGCAACACGGTAATTCTCTGATATGCATTTCCGTTGCGATTCTGGATATCCCGCGCACTCTGCCCAAGAAGGGCCGGTGTCAGCGGAGGGTGAGTCCGGCTCGCTCGGTGTCGGCGAGACCGGCAAGTCGTGTCTCGTCGGCATGGGAGACCGCGATCAGTGAGGCGCCGACGACCAGGGGCGCCAGCAGATTTCCGACGACCTGGTCGCGGGTGTGCCAGGGCCGCACCGTGAGCACCCGCGTCCCCGCGACGATGCCGTCGCTCGCGGCCGCTGCGCGGGCCGAGGCGAGCACATCGTCGGTCGGCTCGCCGTCGAGTGCGGGCCCGGTGACCCGGCGCGACATGGAGTACTGGTCACCGTGCACGCGAACGGCGCCGGCGAAATCGGTGACCCCGACCGGTAGATCGCGCACACCCATCGCGAACGGATCCAGCGAGGCGACGAGGACCTCGTCGGCGTCGTCGTATCCGCCGAGCCGGTCAGCGGATGTCACCACCGCACCGGGCGTCGACCCGTCGACGTCGCTGCCGGGCAGCCGGACGTGCGTGCCCGCCCACCAGGCGCCGAGCAGGATGGCCGCGGTCTGCCAATGCTCCGGAAGATCCACGAGGACCTCGTCGTCGGGCCCGAGGCCCAGTTCGTCGACGAAGAAGTTGGCCGACTTGGCGGCCCAATTGCCCAGGGTCGCCCCGGACAACTCGGTTCGTTCACCGCTCGCATGGTCGTAGTAGGTCAGCAGCGGCTGCGACCAGTCGGTGACCGCGTCGAAGACGGCGGAGGTGATCGTCGGTGCGCTCATCAGTTCACACACGTCGGGCCGTCGGAACCGGCTGTGATCGGCGGACGGTTGTTGCCGACCCGTTCGCTGGCCGGCACGTTGTCGGTCTGGGCGCCGGTGTCGCCGATGGACCCCGGGCCCCCGTAGGTGTTGGTCAAGACCGCCTTCATCCGCTTGTCGGGCATCGACGAGTCGACTCGGACCTGGGCACCACCGAGATCCTTGGCGAGTTGCTGGGCGCCCGCGTCGTCGGAGTGCGCATACACCACCGAGTCCTTGTCGTTCGACGCGCCGGTGCCGGTCTTGCCTGCCTGGAATCCCTTGGTCGTCAGGATGTTCGACACGTTGGAGGCCAGGCCGTCGATGGTTCCCGCATTGACCACGTCGACGGTGTAGTCGGCCCGGTCGGGCGCGTCCTCGTTCTTCTTGCTGTTGAGCAGATTGTCGGTGAAGCTGTGGACCTGCTTCGGGTCCACCTGCACCACACTCTGCTGACCGTCGTCACTCCAGCCCTGTTCGGTGACGACGGGGATGGTCGCGAACTTGACCCGACCGCCGGTGAGATCCTTCAACTGCTCCGCGAACTTCAGGATGTCCCAGTTGTTGTCGATCACCACCGATCGCGACACCGCCCGCTGGAGTTCGTCGAGCTTGCCGGGATCGGTGAGCAGATGGGCGGAGAGCATCTTCTGGGTCAGCGACGCCATGAAGACCTGCTGACGAGTGATCCGATCGAGGTCGCCGCGGGGCAGGCCGTGGCGCTGTCGGACGAAACTCAGTGCCTTGGGTCCGTTCAGGGTCTGCTTGCCCGCCGAGAAACGAGCACCCGAGAACGGCTCGCGGACCGCGTCGTTCAGGCAGACATCGACCCCGCCGACCGCATTCGTCAGCAGGACGAAGCCGAGCAGCCCGACCTCGGCATAATGATCGACCTTGACGCCGGTCAGATTCGCGACCGTGTCGATCAAGGCCTTGCGACCGGCTTGGGTGCCTTCCTTCTCGGCTGCCGCCTCGCTTTCGCCTGCCTCGACCGCACGTCCCCGCACCCCCTCCTTGGTGGTGCCATATGCCGCGTTGATCTTGGACATGCCGATACCGGGCACGTCGACGTAGGAGTCGCGCGGGATCGAGATCGCCGTCGCGGACGATCCGTCGTTGGGGATCCTGATGAGCAGGATCGTGTCGGTGTTGGTCGCGACCTCCTCGCCGGAGCGCAGCATCTTGAGCTCGGACGGTGACAGTGGGTTGCCCTTGGCATCGGTCCGCGAGTCGGTGCCCACCAGCAGGATGTCCACGGCGCCGTCGTCGGCGCCGCCGAGTCCGAGACCGGCCAGCTGGGTGATGTTCGAGTTCAGGTTGCTGACGCTGTTCCACGCATAGCCGGTACACAACAGCACCGCCACCGACAGCAACGCCACCAGCCCGCGACCGAGGCCGGTGCGGGTGGTCCGGGATCGCCACGAGAACTGCTGTGTGACGCGCCTGGGCGCCGGTGTGCCGGCAGATTCGGCCGCCGGCTCGGGGCGGGACTTCGGGCGCGAAGGGCGGCGTCGCCCGGTGCCGGCCGCTCGCGGGGCCTCGACGGTCCGCCGATCATCGCCGGGAGTGGCCGCGGGACGGCGACGTCGGGGTCGCCCGGGAGCGTCGGCGCGTTCGTCGGCGCGGGGCGGACGCGGCCTGCCCTGGGCGCGATCTCGTCGGGTCGAGGGTTCCGGTGCGTCGGCCGGACGAGGACGACGTCGGGGAGCGGCGTCGTCGGGACGTCGTCGCGGGTGTCGTGCCCCATCGGCCGCGACACCGTCGCGGGTATGGATCTCGCCCGACCTGCGACGGCCCTGCTCGTTCACCGCATCGGGTGGCCGTCGTCGGCGAGGCTGGTCCGGGCGGGCCTGGTCGGTCGGTGTGCGGCGCGCGGTCGGGGTCCGGCCGTCGGTGGGTGTGCGGCGCTGGGCGCGCGGATCGCCGGGGGCGGGCCGTCGCAGACGCGGCGGCGGATCGGACGGTTGGCCCTGCGCCGGATGCTGAGTACGTCGTACTCGTCCCTCGGCGGGGCCGCGGGGCGCGACGGTGGGCTCGTCGGGACGTGCGCGACCGCCGGAACGTCGGCGTGCGCCATCGGGTCGAGAGTCCACGGGCGGGTCAGTCCCTTTCGTCGTCGGCGAACCCGGCGACATCCGCTCGGGACGTGTTACGCAAGTGCGTGCCGTTGTTCGTGATGTTGACGTTTCGGATGGTGCTGTGCTGACGTCAGGCTACTGAAGTGAAGTGAGAATTCGAGGGTGCAACGCCGAGCGCTCGCGTCGAGACCCACATCACCGATCGGCGTCTGCGTGCTCGCGATCTCCGTACGGCACCATGTGTTCCATGAGTGCGACCACCTACATCGTCGGCGCAGGCGGGCAGCTCGGCACGGCGCTGCGAGCGTCTGACAAGGCTTCCGAGCGGGTGCGCACGCTCACCTCCGCCGACATCGACATCACCGAGGAGGCGTCGGTGGCGAACGCTCTCGCGGACCTCGGCGCCCGGGACGTGATCCTCAACTGCGCCGCCTACACCGACGTCGACGGTGCCGAGTCCGACGCCGGGCGTGCCTTCGCGATCAATCGCGACGGGCCGGGCCACCTCGCGCGGGTGTCCGCCAGGGCAGGCGCCCGGCTCGTCCACGTCTCCACCGACTACGTCTTCGCGGGGGCGGCGGCCACCGACGACGGCCCGCGCCGCCGAGTCCCGTACGAACCCGGCGACGTGACAGGTGAGCCGGAAACCGTCTACGGCGCGTCGAAGCTGGCCGGCGAGCGGATCGTGTTCGACACCGACCCGACGGCGACCGTCGTCCGGACGGCGTGGGTGTACACCGGCGCTCCGGACAGCTCTGACTTCGTCGGCACGATGCGGCGTCTGGAGTCCGTCCGTCCCGAGGTCACCGTCGTCGACGACCAGACCGGGTCACCGACATATGTCGGCGATCTCGCCGACGGCCTGTGGGAACTGGTGTCGACCGAGCCGGGCGGCTCGACCGCAGGCGTCGTGTTGCACGCCACAAATGCCGGCAGCGTCAGCTGGTATCAGGTGGCGCGCGCAGTCTTCGAAGAGGTGGGCGCCGACCCTGAACGGGTGCGGCCCTGCACCACCGACGAGTTCCCGCGTCCGGCGCCCAGACCTGCCTATTCGGTGTTGTCGGGGGCGTCGTGGAGCGCTGCGGGCCTGACCCCGCTGCGCGACTGGCGGGCGGCTCTGCACGACGCGGTGACCCGCGACCGCATCGCACGCGGCTGACCACATGACGTCGAAGGGTGATCGGCGCCCGCACGAGGTTGGTTACCCTGACCCGGTGACTGCTGAGCTTGCCGTCGTGACGGTGACGTATTCGTCGGGGGATTACCTCGCGGCATTCCTGCGAAGCCTCGAGAAGGCCACCGCCTCATCGGTGCCCCGGGTCGTCATCGCCGACAACGGGTCGACCGACGGTGCGCCCGAGGCCGCAGAGCAGGAGTTCGACAACGTGACGCTCGTGCGGACCGGCGGCAACATCGGCTACGGCGGCGGCATCAACCGTGCGGTCGCCGAGGTGGACCCCGCGGTGGAGTTCATCGCGGTGGCCAACCCGGATGTCGAGTGGGCGCCGGGTTCGCTCGACGAACTCCTCGCCGCGGCCCGACGCTGGCCGCGCGCCGGATCGCTGGGGCCGTTGATCCGCGAGCCGGACGGTTCGATCTACCCGTCGGCGCGGCGGGTCCCGGATCTGGTCTCCGGCGCCGGACACGCATTGTTCGGGGCGATCTGGAAGACCAATCCCTGGACGGCCGCCTATCGGGCCGACGACGCCGCGCCGAGCGAACGTCCGGTGGGATGGTTGTCGGGATCGTGTCTGCTCGTGCGCCGTGCCGCATTCGACTCCATCGACGGTTTCGACTCGCGGTACTTCATGTACATGGAGGACGTCGATCTCGGCGATCGGCTGGGCAAGGCAGGCTGGCTCAACGTCTACGTACCGGACGCGGAGATCGTCCACACCAAAGGCCATGCGGCCGGACGCAATCCGGAGAAGATGCTGCCCGCCCATCACAAGAGTGCCTACCGGTTCCAGGCCGACCGCCATCCGGGCGTGTGGCAGGCGCCGCTGCGCCTGGCGCTCCGCATCGGGCTGGCCGTGCGTTCTCGGGTCGCGGTGCTCGCGGCCGGCCGGGCCGTCGAACGAAACAGAGGAGGAACCGGTGACCAGTGAGAGCCATGTCGAGGTGGCGTCCGATCCGGACGTGACATCGTCGGTGCAGGCCGTGGTGCTGGTGGGCGGAAAGGGCACCCGGCTGCGGCCGCTGACCCTGTCGGCCCCCAAACCGATGCTGCCCACCGCCGGTGTCCCGTTCCTCACCCATCTGTTGTCCCGGATCCAGGCGGCGGGGATCACCGACGTGGTGCTCGGCACCTCGTTCCAGGCCCACGTGTTCTCCGAGTACTACGGCGACGGCTCCAAACTCGGTGTGCGCCTGCAGTACGTCACCGAGACCGAACCCCTCGGGACCGGCGGCGGCATCCGCAACGTGCTCGACGACCTCACGGCCGACAACATCCTTGTGTTCAACGGCGATGTGCTCGGTGGCACGGACGTCCGCGAGATCCTGACCACGCATCGGAACAGCGGTGCCGACGTCACGATGCACCTCGTGCCCGTCAGTGATCCGCGGGCCTTTGGTTGCGTGCCGACCGACGAGACCGGCCGGGTCACCGACTTCCTGGAGAAGACCCAGGATCCGCCGACCGACCAGATCAACGCCGGGACCTATGTCTTCCGTCGTTCGGTGATCGAGGAGATCCCACCCGGTCGCCCGGTCTCGGTCGAGCGTGAGGTCTTCCCCAAACTGCTCTCCGAGGGCCGGCACATCCAGGCCCACGTTGACCACGCCTACTGGCGGGACATGGGTACTCCGGAGGACTTCGTGCGTGGGTCGGCGGATCTGGTCCGCGGCATCGCGCCGTCGCCCGCGCTCGGCGACCGGCGCGGCGAATCGATGGTCCACGACGGTGCAGGCGTGGCACCCGGCGCGGTGCTCATCGGCGGGACCGTGGTGGGTCGCGGCGCCGAGATCGGGCCGCGGGCACGGCTCGACGGTGCCGTCGTCTTCGACGGTGCGGTCATTGAGGCCGGTGCCGTGGTGGAGCGGAGCATCGTCGGATTCGGCGCCCGCATCGGGCCCCGGGCCCTGATCCGCGACACCGTGATCGGTGACGGCGCCGATGTCGGCGCGCGCTGTGAGCTCCTGCGCGGTGCGCGGGTGTGGCCCGGTGTGCAGATCCCCGACGGCGGGCTCCGCTTCTCCACGGACGTCTGAACGGGGGAGCGGCTCAGCGGGCCTTGGCGGCCGCGAGAACGCCCGCGCCCAGCGGGATCACCACCGGCATCAGCCGCTCGTCGTCGGCGATCAGCATCGCCGCCTCCCGTGCGGCCGCGGCGGGTGGGTCGGTGCGCGTCGGGTCGGCGACCGCGCCGTCGGCGGTGGCGTTGTGGACCACCACCACGCCGCCCGGGCGCAGGATCCGCACGGCCTCCACGACATGGCGCGGGTGATCGATGAGCGGACCGTCGACGAACACCAGGTCGTAGGACTCGTCGGCGAGCCGGGGCAACACCTCGGTCGGGGTGCCGTTGATCAGGCGGGTCCGCCCCGGCACGATGTCGGCCCCCGCGAACGACTGCCGTGCGGCGCGATGATGTTCGGGTTCGGGATCGATGGTGGTGAGCACGCCGTCGGCGGCCATGCCGTTGAGCAGCCAGAGACCGCTGACACCGGCGCCGGTGCCGATCTCGACGACGGCGTGGGCGTCACAGGAGCGGGCCAGCAACGCCAGCAATGCACCGACGGCGGGCGCGACCGCGGATGCGCCGAGTTCGTCGGCGCGGGTGCGGGCCGACGCCAGGGCGTCGTCCTCGACGATCGCCGATTCCGCGTAGTCGATGAGGGCGCTCGTGGACACCGAGCCCGCCGGTTCGGAGCCCCCAGATGAATCGGTCACCCCCTGAGGTTATGTCGCGTCGTCACGATTGCGTCGGCGGCGCGCCAACCTCGCCCGAAGTCGGAGGTCAGAGGTTTTTCTGACGGCCGCCGAACCCGCCGTCCACTTCCTCAGCGAAACCTCAGCACTCTCATACGGCGACCACACCACGATGGGAGAGGGTTCTACTAGCGCATCCGATGCGCTCGCAGCCGACGATCCGCCGAGGTTCGGACCGAGGAATAGATCGCAGGCAGACGTGGTTTACCATCGTGAACATCCGTCATCCGACGTGATGTCCGGGGAAGGGAACTGGCCACCAAACATGACTGATCCCCTGGGGTCTGCAGACGTCGTCCCGACCGGGACCGCTGGATTCGATGCCACCGGCGACGAGACCTTGATGCCGTCCTGGGACGAGCTCGTGCGCGAGCACGCGGATCGTGTGTATCGCCTGGCCTACCGCTTGTCCGGTAACCAGCACGACGCCGAGGACCTCACGCAGGAGACGTTCATCCGGGTCTTCCGTTCGCTGTCGAACTATCGGCCCGGCACCTTCGAGGGGTGGCTGCACCGCATCACCACCAATCTGTTCCTGGACATGGTCCGGCGCCGGAGCAAGATCCGCATGGAGGCATTGCCCGACGAATATGATCGGGTGCCCTCGGACACCCCTGATCCCGAGCAGATCTTCCACGACGCGAATCTCGACCCAGATCTGCAGGAGGCGCTCGACGCACTGCCGCCGGACTTCCGTGCCGCAGTCGTCCTGTGTGACATCGAGGGCCTGTCCTACGAAGAGATCTCGGCGACCCTCGGAGTCAAACTCGGCACCGTGCGCAGTCGCATTCACCGCGGTCGTCAGACGATCCGCGATCACCTCACCGCCCGAGGACACACCGGCAGCAGGTCGGTGGCCATCGGCGCGGTGCACTGACCATCCACTCCACAGGCGCGATCGGCCGTCACCCGAATCGGATCGAGATTCCGGGAACCACGGTCGGTCCGTCGCCGTTGTCCTCTTCGGATAGGGTGGGTTGCCGCGCCCGAGGGTCGGTGTGGCGGCACACTCGCCGACAGCGCAGTAGCGTGGAACGAACTGGACACGACGGCGGACTGGCCCGCAGCGGTGGAAGAGGTGAACGTCAGATGGAGATGAACCGAGGTCGAGTCACCTCGGGGCAGCAGGGCGACAGCCAGCTGCCCATGCCGAATCTCCGTCGTCGGCGTCGATCCGCGTGGAACCCGTCGACCTGGTCGCCCGTCACCGCCTCGTTCGCCCCCAATCGCACCTACCGCGCTCCGGGTACACCCGGTGGGCGCCGGTTCGCCCCGACCGAACATCTCGCCGCGGAAGCGGTTGCCGCCTACGTCGACGGTGAGTTGGGGATGACCGCCCATCTTCGGGCCACCCAGCACGTCGCGCAGTGTTCGGAGTGCATGTCGGCCGTCGACGCACAGGTTTCCGCCCGGTCTCGACTGCGGTCTGCCGGGGATGTGTCGTTGCCCGCCGGACTCCTCGGTCAGCTCAGTCAGATCCCCACCCGCGAGATCGACATCACCGGCGTCTCCGGCGACGCCCAGACCGACCGCCACAGCCCGTTGTCCCCGTGGCGGCACGATCGGCCTGCGAGCCCGATGGCCGCCCCGGGATTCCCGGTCACCGAGGCGCCGCGCGACCCGATGCCCACCTCTGCCTCCGCGGACCGCCGTGGACGACCCGGCCAGGGCACCCGTGCCCGGATGAGCCGCTGGCGAGGCCGCTGACACGTGGACACCAGAGGGGAAAGCGAGCTCGACGGGTCGACCGAGTCCGCCGGGGAGACAGCGGGTCCGGACAGCGCGGGCCCCGACGACGTCCGTTCCGGCGTAGCCGGTTCGGAGGAGTCAGCCGCGGAGACGACGGCGGGCCACGGCACCGACGGCAGGTCACGGCACGGCGCCGTGTCCCCACAGACCGCCGCGGTGTTCGGACGCCCGGCCGGTGTGCAGGGATCCTTCGCACAGTCCGAGGACACCACCGACACCCCGGATCCGCAGATCGCCCCGCCGGACCCTGTGCTCGCCGAGGCGTTCGGACGCCCGGAGGGCGTGACCGACACCCTTCAGCGGGACCCGTTGGCCACCTACGGTCAACCCGACGCACCACCTGCGCCGGCCGACCCCTGGCGCGACCCGGAGAGCGTGGCCGGTCTGGACCGGCCGGCCCTCGGCGTCCCGACCGCTCCCGAGCCCACCGATCCGGGCCCCAAGCTGGGCATCCAGGACGTCTTGTTCGGAAAGCGGATCAGTTGGCACGCGCTGGCGACGCTCGCCGTGCTCGCGGTGGTGGTCGGACTCGTCGGCGGGCTGATCGGCCGCTGGACCGCCGAGGTGGTCTCGCCGCTCAACTCCGATTCGGTCCAGCTGTCCACGGACGATGCCGACAACGGCGCCGCTCCTCGTTCCCCGGTCGCCAATGTGGCTCGCGCGGTGGAGAAATCGGTGGTCGCACTCGATGTGCGGACCAGCAGCGCAGTGGGCACCGGGTCGGGCTTCATCATCGATAAGAGCGGTTACATCGTCACCAACAACCATGTCATCGCGATGGCGGCGAACGACCGCAATGCCAAGCTCGAGGCCGTCTTCTTCGATCGCAAGCGGGTGCCGGCGCGGATCGTCGGTCGCGACACGAAGACCGACCTCGCGGTCGTCAAGGTCGACAACGTCGACAACCTCACCGTCTCCAAGCTCGGCAACTCCGACGATCTCCAGATCGGTGAGGAGGTCGTCGCCTTCGGGTCGCCGCTCGGCCTGGACCGGACCGTCACCAGTGGCATCGTCAGCGCCCTGCACCGGCCGGTGCCGTTGCGGCCGGACGCCGAATCCGACACCGACGCGGTGATCGACGCGATCCAGACCGATGCGGCGATCAACCCCGGCAACTCGGGTGGGCCGCTGGTCAGCGACAAGGCCGAGGTGGTCGGCATCAACACCGCGGGACTCGTTCCGGGGGGCGGTTCGATCGGCCTGGGATTCGCGATCCCGATCGATCAGGTCGTGCCGATCGCCCAGACACTCATCCGTCAGGGCTCGGTCGATCACCCACAGATCGGGGTCAACGCGAGTTCGGTCCGCAACGACCGGGTGCTGGGCGCACAGGTCCGCAATGTGGTCGCCGGTGGTCCGGCAGACCAGGCCGGGGTGCGCGAGAACGACGTGATCACCTCGTTCAACGGCCGTACCATCGAGAGCGCCGACGAATTGACGGTCGCGGTACGGACGGCGAAGATCGGTCAGAAGGTCCCGTTCAGCTACTGGCGCGACGGCCGGACGTTCAATGGCACGATCACGCCGGCCAGCGACTGATCGCAGACCGGGCTGGAGCAGATGGGGTGACGGATGTTCAGCAGTATCGGTTGGGGTGAGATCCTCGTCCTGTTGGCCGCGGGTCTGATCATCCTGGGACCCGACCGACTTCCCGGTGCGGTCTCATGGACCATGAAGTCCATCCGTCAGGTGCGCGACTACGCGACCGGCGCGACCGATCAGCTCAAGGACGAACTGGGCCCGGAGTTCGACGAACTCCGCAAACCTCTCTCCGAACTCAACGAGCTGCGCGGGATGACGCCGCGCGCGCTGGTCACGAAACATCTGCTCGACGGCGACGACTCCGTGTTCAAACTCGGTCTCGGCCCGACCACCGTGGACCGCGACACCACCGATTCCCCGGACATCAAGCCGGTGTCGGCGCCGATGCCGAATCCGCCCGCCGTCGATCCGGCGAAGCCGACCGCGCAAGGTCCGACCACGGGTTCCCGGTCACCGTCGGTCGGCGACTGGGACGCCACCTAGGATCGATCCGGTCACCGCCGAGCGCGTGTCACTCGTGCCGGGTGGTGTCGATCCCCAGGCTCATCCCGGCCAGCCCGCGCCGCCGTACGGCCAATTTGTCGGCGATTGCCCGCAGCGCGGATCCGGACGCCGAATCAGGTGCGGAGGTGACCACCGGCACGCCGTTGTCGCCGCCTTCCCGCAAAGACGTCTCCAAGGGGACCTGACCGAGGAGTTCCACGGGCGCGCCGACCGCCTTGGTCAGTCGCTCGGCGACCTTCTCGCCGCCGCCGGAACCGAACGGTTCCATCCGTGATCCGTCCGGGAGCTCCATCCACGACATGTTCTCGACGACGCCGAGGATCTTCTGACGTGTCTGCAGTGCGATCGCGCCGGCTCGCTCGGCGACCTCGGCGGCCGCCTGCTGCGGCGTGGTGACGACGAGGATCTCGGCGCCGGGGATGAGCTGGGCGATGGAGATCGCCACATCCCCGGTCCCGGGCGGCAGGTCGAGCAGCAGCACGTCGAGATCGCCCCAGTAGACATCGGCGAGGAACTGCTGGAGGGCTCGGTGCAACATGGGTCCGCGCCAGGTGACCGGTGTGTTCCCATCGGTGAACTGCCCGATCGAGATGAACTTCACGCCGTGGCTCATCGGCGGCATGATCATCCGTTCGACCTGGGTGGGCTTGGCGTCGCTGCCGAGCATTCGCGGCACCGAATGTCCGTAGATGTCGGCATCGAGGACACCGACGGTGAGCCCGCGCTCGGCCAGCGCGGTTGCGAGGTTCACGGTGACACTCGACTTGCCGACGCCGCCCTTGCCGGACGCGACCGCGTAGACGCGGGTCAGTGAGCCGGGCTGGGCGAACGGGATCACGGGGTCGGCCTTGTCGCCCCGCAGTTTCTTGCGCAGTTCGGTCCGTTGCTCGTCGTCCATCACGTCGAGCTCCACCCGGACAGCGCCGACGCCGGGCACATCGGCAGCGGCGTTCTCCACCCGGCCGGAGATCTCGGTACGCATGGGACAACCCGACGTGGTCAGGTAGATGACGACGTCCACGCTGGCGTCGTCGTTGACGTCGATCGACTTGACCATCCCCAGGTCGGTGATGGGTTTGCCGATCTCGGGATCGTTGACCTTGCTCAGGGCAGCGCGAACCGCGGATTCGGTGGGTACAACTCCGGTAGTCATCAGCGCCAGTTTAACCGTCCGGCGCACAGTGCCGGACGCACGGGAGACCACGACTCCCCGCGGGGCTCCTCGAGGTCACCGGCCGAGTCAGCGTGCCGCGGGCGGTGGCGTGGTGGTGGTGGGGCCGCCCGTGCGGGCGTTCGGGCCACGTTGCGGCGATCCGGAGACCGGCGGCTTCTTCTTCGGGGCCGTCTGCTTGGGAAGGGGCTTCGGCGGCGGCAGCAGTTGCGTCGGGACCAGATCGGGCGGTAGGCAGAGTGCTCCGATGCAGGTCGGCAGGGCAGGCGGTGGCGGTGTCGTCGTCGTGCTCTCGGAGGTCGAGGGAGACGACGAACTCTCGCCGGGCTTGGCGGGTTTCGACGGCTTGCTCGTCGACGACTTGCTCGGCTTGCGCTTGGGCTCGGGGATCGGGTTCGTCGGCATCACACCGGTCGCATAGGCGGCGGCCCAGCTCAACACATTCGCCGCGTACTCCATCGAGTGGTTGTAGCGCATCACCGCCGCGACCTTGTTCTTGGCGGCCATGATGTCGGTTACCCCGGAACACAGGTAGCGGCCTGCCGAATAGGTGGCGTCGAAGACGTTGTTCGGGTCGGCCTTACCGTCGCCGTTCGCGTCGGTCCCCCAGGCGGCCCAGGTGCTCGGGATGAACTGCATGGGTCCCATTGCGCGGTCGTGCGAGGAGTCGCCGTCGATCCGGCCGCCGTCGGTGTCGCGGATCACGGCGTTTCCGGCCAGCGTGCCGTTGAGCACCGGTCCGGCGATCGGGTTGATGGTGGTGCCGTATGCGTCGACGGAGCCGTTCGACGCGTGATTGGACTCGATGCGCCCGATCCCGGCCAGCAGGAACCACGGCAGCTTGCACTGCGGGGTGTCCGACGCGACGCGGTTGGCCGCCAGCTTGTAGGCCTGGAGCACCACCCCCGGGATTCCCAAGGGGCCGGTCGGCAGAGACCCGGTGATCCGGAACTGGGGCAGCACGGCGGCTTCGGGTTCGACGCGTTTGGGCGGCGGTGCGAATCCGAGCAACGTCACCGGGCCACCGGGGGCGATCTCGACCGCCGACGACGGTACCGAGGCCGCGTCCTCGGCGACGGCGGAGGAGACGGTGCCCCCCGAGGCGCTGGACGTCGCGGCCGCGAGCAGCATCGCTCCCACCAGGATGCCGCCGGTCCCGACGGCCAGTGCGCGTCGCGGCAGGTGGGACCGCCGCGGACCGTGGGCGCGACGGAACACGGCGGGACTCACCGGGCTCTCCTCGCCCGTGGCCCGGCGATGACCGGTGCTGAGACCAGTCCTGCGACCGTTGCCGACTGCCTGTCCACACTGACTCCGTTGCTCTCACACACGTGCATGCCCGCCCCTGAGGATCTTGCGGATTGCCGGACCCGCCGTGTCTGAGCTCCCCGGGCGTCCGACGTGTGACCCACCATACATATGGGTCTAATGCCCCAGTACAGGAACCCGACAATTCTTCACTACATGCATCTGATCGTTTGGTGAACCCACATGTTGTGGTCCGCGGCGCTCGCCGACCCATATGAAGTGTGGCCGACCGCGTCGGCCCCAGGTCACCGCGGAGTCGCGGAGTCGCCGCCGCCCCTGCCGCGTCGGGAGTCGTCCCCGCCGTCATCGGGTGTCGAGAGGTCGCGCGGACCGTTGCCGAGGCGTTCGGTGAGTTCGTCGAGGAAGTCGTCGAGCTCCTTGCGGAGATAGTCGCGGGTCACCGTGTCGCCGACCGCGAGGCGCACCGCGGCGAGTTCGCGGGCCAGGAATTCGGTGTCCGCCTTGGTCTGCGCGGACCGGATTCGATCCTCGTCGAGGGCGACCTTGTCGCGGTTCTCCTGTCGATTCTGTGCGAGCAGGATCAGGGGTGCGGCGTAGGCCGCCTGGGTGGAGAACGCGAGATTGAGCAGGATGAACGGATACGGGTCCCACCGCCACGACACTGCGACCAGGTTCAATGCCACCCAGACGATCACGATGACGGTCTGGATGGCGAGGTAACGTCCGGTTCCGAGGAAGCGTGCGATGCGTTCGGCGTAGACACCGATGACGTCGGAATCGAGGTTGAACGACAGCCGCCGGTTCTGCCGGGGCGTGTCGAGGCGACGGCCGGGTTGGTCGGTGCTCACGCACCCGCTCCTGCGGGCTTGATGCCGGACAGATCGCCGATCGGCCCGGTGTCCTCCGGTTCGGTCTCACGCCAGTCCCGGGGCAGGAGCTGGTCGAGGAGGTCGTCGACGCTGACCGCGCCCAACAGGTGCCCCTCCTCGTCGACCACCGGACCGCAGACCAGGTTGTAGGTCGCGAAGTACCGCGTGACGGCCTCCAGCGAGTCCTCGGGCCGCATGTGTGCGAGATCGCTGTCGAGGATGCCGCCGACGATGTTGGCGGGCGGTTCCCGCAGCAGCGCTTGCAGATGGGCGCAGCCGAGATACTTGCCGGTCGGTGTCGCGGTCGGGGGCCGCACCACGAACACGAGGCTCGCAGCCGCCGGTGTCACGTCTGGGTTGCGCACGCGCGCAAGTGTTTCGGCGACAGTGGTCGATGCGGTGACGATGATCGGCTCGGAGGTCATCAGACCGCCTGCGGTGTCGGGGGAGTGGGTCAGCAGACGCCGCACCGGTTCGGACTCTTCGGGGTCCATGCGTTCGAGCAACGACTCGGCCTCCGCGTCGGGGAGTTCGCCGAGCAGGTCGGCGGCGTCGTCGGGGTCCATCGCCTCGAGCACGTCCACCGCCCGGCCGAGTTCGAGGTGGGCGAGCAGGTCGGTCTGGTCGTCGGGTGGCAGCTCCTGGAGGACGTCGGCGAGACGCTCGTCGTCGAGTGCGGCGGCGATCTCGTCGCGTCGCTTGGCGGGGAGTTCGCGCAGTGCGTTGGCGACGTCGGCCGCTCGCATGCCCTCGAACTGCATGAGCGCCTGTGCGACACCCTGACCCGGCAGGTTCAGCTCCGTCTGGGTGAGTCCGTGGACGTGATGCCACTCGACGACGTTCGTCACGCTGCGGCGGCGGAATCCCTTGCGCCCGGGCCGGACGGCGACCCGCGACACCACCCAGTCCCGGGTACGGGTTCGCTCGATACCGAGGTCGACCACGTTCACATCCACCCCGGCCAGGTCGGTCAGATCGGGATCATCCACGCGCACGCGGGAATCCAGGATCTGGCCGATCGCGAGCGCCTCGCCGGGCCGCAGATGCAGCCGACGCAGACTCACGGTGCCGGTGTTGAGGGTCACGGCCTGGGGCTCGATCGCGGTCACGCGCAGCATGGGGACAAAGATCCGGCGGCGGGTGGTGAGTTCCACGGCCAGACCGAGGACACGCGGCTGCTGGCCCGTCATGCGGATCGCGACCACCACGTCACGGACCCGACCGATCGACTCCCCGTCGGGTCCGAGCACGGCCAAGCCCACCAACCTGGCCACAAACACCTTGCTCACGGACGCCATGGGAGTAAGGGTAGTGGCTGCACGACCCGGTGCCGTGCACATCCTGGTGGTGCCGCCCCGCCCGACCGCGTGCGCCGGCGCCGTTCACTGTGCATTCTGGAATGGCGAGGCCATGACACCCACCACCGCCCACTGCGGCGACCGGACGGTGGCCCCGGCGTGAGACGACACTCGAGAGAGGATCCGAGATGACCAACCCGATGCGCCAGGGTCGCGGGACCCCCGGCCTGCCGACGCCGCCGAAAGGGTGGCCGATCGGGTCGTACGGCACCTACGCCGAGGCGCAGCACGCCGTCGACTACCTGGCCGACCAGGATTTCACCGTCCAGGACGTGACCATCGTCGGTGTGGACCTGATGCAGGTGGAGCGCGTGATCGGCCGCCTCACGTGGGGAAAGGTGGTCGGCGGCGGCATCGTGTCGGGAGCGTGGCTCGGCGTGTTCTTCGGACTGCTCGTGACGCTGGTGGTCAGCGGTGCGGGTCTGGCGCCGTTGCTGTTCGGGCTCGTGGGCGGCATCGTCTTCGGGCTCATCTCGGCGACCATTCCGTACGCTGCGACCCGCGGACAGCGCGACTTCGCCTCGACGATGCAGTTGGTGGCGGGCCGCTACGACGTGTTGTGCGACCCCCACAGCGCCGAGAAGGCCCGCGACATGTTGAGCCGCCTGCCGTCCTGACCTCCCGGCGCAGTCGGCGATTCACGCAGGTGAAACTCTGCTGCAGGTCGGCGGAGATCACGATTCCCGCATGTTCTGGCACGCCCATGCCGAATGTGTTGCATGTCACGAACTGCGACATATAACGTTACGCAGCAGACGCTGACCGGTGCAGCCTCGTTGTCTTGCACCGCGAACGACATCAAGGAGGCTGCGTGCGGTTCCGGGCTGGCAGTTCCGAATCCGGTCGACATCCCGTCGGTGGGCATTCCCACCACGGATCCCGAAGTGGGGTAAGGCGAAAACTGGTGGTGGCCGCGGCGGCACTGGTCGCCGCCCTGCCCATCGTGACGGCCTGTGGGTCGGGCTACACACCCAAGGTCCTCAACATCTATCCGCCGGCCGACGGCGCGTCCTTCATCGATGAGGTCGGTCAGAAGTGCTCCGCCGACTCCGGCGGTGCGTACAAGATCGTCACGACGCCGTTGCCGAAGTCGGCCGACGACCAGCGACTGCAGTTGGCGCGTCGCCTCGCAGGCAACGACCCGGGCCTGGATCTGATGGGTATGGACGTGGTCTGGACCGCGGAGTTCGCCGACGCCGGCTGGATCGAGCCGGTGCCGGAAGCGTTGGCCGCCAAGGTCGCCGCGACCAACCTGGGTGGTCCGCGCGAAACGGCCATGTGGAAGACCGACGAGGATGCCCAGAAGCGTCTGTACGCGATCCCGACCTGGACCAACACCCAATTGCTCTGGTACCGGCCGGATCTGCTGCGCAAGTACCTCAACAAGTCCAAGGCGCCGGGAACCTGGGACGAGATGCTCGCCGACACCGAGGCGATCCGCCGTAAGGGCGGACCGAGCTACATCATGGTGCAGGGCAAGCAGTATGAGGGTCTGATGGTCTGGTTCAACTCGGTGCTCGCGAGCGCCGGTGGCTCGGTGGTCAGCCCCGACGACCCGAACCTGGTGACGCTCAACGACACTCCCGCACACCGCGCGGCGACGGTGAAGGCCCTGCAGGTTCTCAAGGCGATCGCGACCGCTCCCGGACACGATCCGTCGCTGACCAATGCCGACGAGTCCTCGGCGCGCCTGGGGATGGAGAACGGCACTGCGGCCTTCGAGGTCAACTGGCCGTTCGTGTTCTCGTCGATGCGGTCCAACGCCGCGGCAGGCGACGTCCCGTTCTTCCCGGAGATGCAACAGTACGCAGGCATGCTCGCCGAGGACGCCGAGAACCCGCCGACGGACGCGCAGCTCGGCCCGGTGAACAAGACGGTCCGCACCAAGTTCGATTTCGCGCGGTATCCGGGGGTCAGCAAAGATCTGCCTGCCAGGTCGACACTCGGCGGTGTGAACATCGCGGTGGCCAGCACGTCGCAGCAGAAGGACCTGGCGTTCAAGGCGGCCGAGTGCCTGACGGACGAGGCGGCGCAGAAGGTCTATTCGGTGGACGGTGGTACCCCGCCGACCATCGCGTCGATCTACGACGACCCGGACTTCAAGGCTGCGTACCCGATGGGGGACGACATCCGGACCCAGCTCGAGAGCCGGAATGCTGCAATTCGACCGGCTTCGCCGGTCTACCAGGCGATCTCGACGCTGCTGACCGCGAAGTTGAGTCCGGTCGGCGCATGGAATCCCGAGACGCTGGTCGACGAGCTCGCCGACCAGGTCCATAAGGCGATCGACGGGGAGGGCCTGATCCCATGACAACCGGCGACAACGGCGAGAACCGGTCGCGACCGGGCCGCCACAGCCTTCCGGAGAATGACACGCCGGCACGGGAACCGTCGGTGCGGCCGCCGTCGACCGGTGACACCGGCGCACAACCGGTCTACTCCGACGCATGGACCCCACCCGCAGCGGGCGCGACCTCCCCGACGGGCGGCGCCGCCAGGGCGGCCGGGCCTGCCGGGGGAGTGGCCGTCGCCGAGCGGTCCACTGCCCCCGCGAAGAACGGCAAGAAGAAGCTGAGTGAGGGCAAGGCCGCGGAGCGGCGACTCGCGCTCTGGCTCGTCGCACCCGCGGCGATCATGATGGCCCTCGTCACCGGTTATCCGATCGTGTATGCGATCTGGTTGTCGTTGAACAAGTCGAGCCTCTCGGCTCCGGGCGAGCGCAGCTTCGTCTGGTTCGACAACTACGCCACCGTGCTCACCGACAGCTACTGGTGGACGGCGTTCACGGTGACCCTCGGCATCACCGTGGTGTCCGTGGCGATCGAGCTGGTGCTCGGCATGGCGATCGCACTTGTCATGCACCGCACCATCTTCGGCAGGGGCACCATCCGCACGGTGGTGCTGATCCCCTACGGCATCGTGACCGTGGCGGCCGCATTCTCGTGGTACTACGCGTGGACACCGGATACCGGCTACCTCGCCAACCTGCTGCCCGACGGCAGCGCGCCGCTCACCTCGCAATGGCCGTCGCTGGCGATCATCGTGCTCGCGGAGGTGTGGAAGACGACGCCGTTCATGGCGCTGTTGCTGCTCGCGGGTCTGGCACTGGTCCCCGACGACCTGCTCAAGGCCGCACAGGTGGACGGTGCGGGCGCGTGGACACGCCTGTGGCGCATCATCATCCCGCTGATGAAGCCGGCCATCCTGGTCGCGCTCCTGTTCCGCACCCTGGACGCGTTCCGCGTCTTCGACAACATCTACGTGTTGACGAAGGGCTCCAACAACACGTACTCGGTCTCGATGCTCGGTTACGACAACCTCTTCAAGGCGTTCAACCTCGGTGTCGGGTCGGCGATCAGCATCCTGATCTTCATCTGTGTCGCGATCATCGCATTCATCTTCATCAAGGGCTTCGGTACCGCGGCGCCCGGTTCCGAGAACGAGGGGAGGTAGGCCGCGTGAGATCCGGTATCGGAAACAAGGCCTGGTGGTCGATTGCCAACATCCTGGTGATCCTCTATGCGATCATCCCGCTGCTGTGGATCATCAGCCTGTCGTTCAAGCCCCCTGGCAGCGTCAAGGACGGTAGCTTCATCCCCAAGGAATGGACCTGGGAGAACTACACCGGCATCTTCGAGACCAGCGCCTTCACCAGCGCGCTGCGCAACTCGATCGGCATCGGGCTGATCACCACCCTGATCGCGGTGATCCTGGGCACCATGGCCGCGTATGCCGTGGCGCGCCTGGACTTCCCGGGTAAGAAGCTGCTGATCGGCGCCGCCCTGCTGATCGCGATGTTCCCGCAGATCTCGCTCGTCACACCGCTGTTCAACATCGAGCGCAACCTGGGCCTGTTCGACACCTGGCCTGGCCTGATCCTGCCGTACATCACCTTCGCACTGCCGCTGGCGATCTACACACTGTCGGCCTTCTTCCGTGAGATCCCCTGGGAGTTGGAGAAGGCGGCCAAGATGGACGGTGCGACCCCGTGGCAGGCCTTCCGCAAGGTGATCGCGCCACTCGCGGCCCCCGGCGTGGTGACCGCGGCCATCCTGGTGTTCATCTTCGCCTGGAACGACCTGCTGCTCGCCCTGTCGCTGACCTCCACCGAGCGGGCCATCACCGCACCGGTGGCGATCGCCAACTTCACCGGTGACAGCCAGTTCGAGGAACCCACCGGTTCGATCGCGGCGGCCGCCGTCGTCATCACCATTCCGATCATCATCTTCGTGCTCTTCTTCCAACGTCGAATCGTGGCCGGGCTGACCTCCGGCGCGGTGAAGGGATAACCCATGGCCGACATCGTTCTGGACAACGTCACCAAGCAGTACCCGGACGGGTCGACCGCGGTCCACGGGGTCGACGTCGAGATCGCCGACGGGGAGTTCATCATCCTGGTCGGCCCATCGGGATGCGGGAAGTCGACCACCCTCAACATGATCGCCGGACTCGAGGACATCTCCTCGGGCGAACTCCGGATCGGCGGGGAGCGGGTCAACGACCGCGCCCCGAAGGACCGGGACATCGCGATGGTGTTCCAGAGTTATGCGCTCTACCCGCACATGTCGGTGCGCGAGAACATCGCCTTTCCACTGACCCTGGCGAAGCTGTCGAAATCGGAGATCACCGCAAAGGTCGACGAGGCGGCCAAGATCCTCGACCTCGGGCCGTACATGGACCGCAAGCCCGCGAACCTGTCCGGTGGGCAGCGGCAGCGCGTTGCGATGGGACGCGCGATCGTGCGCTCGCCCAAGGCCTTCCTGATGGACGAGCCGCTGTCGAATCTGGACGCCAAACTGCGTGTCCAGATGCGAACCGAGATCGCCCGCCTGCAGAACCGGTTGGGCACCACCACTGTCTACGTCACCCACGACCAGACCGAGGCGATGACACTCGGCGACCGGGTCGTGGTGCTGCGCAGCGGATACGTGCAGCAGATCGGCACGCCGCAGGAGCTGTACAACAACCCGGCGAATCTGTTCGTCGCCGGGTTCATCGGGTCGCCCGCGATGAACTTCCTGCCGGGACGCCTGGGCAGTGACGGTATCGACACCCCGATCGGCCGGGTCGCCATACCCGACCATCAGCAGATCGTCACCAATGCGCAGCGCGCCAAGAGCAACGGTGATGTGCTGGTCGGTGTCCGGCCCGAGCATCTCGAAGATGCGGCCCTCGTCGATCCGGCCGCCCGTTCGAACGGGTCGACGCTGACCGCCAGCGTCGACGTCATCGAATCGATGGGTTCGGACAACTACGTCTACTTCACCGTCGACTCGCCGGCCGCATCCAGCGATGCCCTCGACGAGCTCGCCGCAGACTCCGGCGCGGAAATCGGTGGCGGACAGATGATCGCACGCGTGTCCCCGGAATCCCGGATCGCCCGTGGCGGGACCGCCGAACTGTTCTACGAGGCCTCGAAGGTCGCCGTGTTCGATCAGTCGTCCGGGGTCAATCTGCGTCTCGGCTGACGCGGGCGTGATGGAGGTCGCGCAGGGTCTCGGTGAACTCGTCGACGGGACCGTCGACCGTCACGCCGGGCGCGACCTGCTGGATCGACAACGTCGCGACCGGTGCGGGCTCCGCGTCCCACTCGACCAGCCACGCGCCGAGCTGTGCACCCGAGGCGGCGTACACGATGCGACCGAGGCCGACCCATGCGTGCGCCGCCGAGCACATCGGGCAGTGCTCACCTGACGTGTACACGGTGGACGACGCACGCTGTGCCGGTGACAGATTGGTGGCAGCCCAGCGGGCGATCGCGAACTCGGGGTGCTGGGTGGCATCGCCGCCGGACACCCGGTTGCGGTCGGCGAACAGCTCTGTCCCATCCGCGGCGACCAGCGTCGAACCGAACGGCTCGTCACCGGCGTCGAGCGCCGCGCGCGCCAGATCGACGCAGCGGCGCAGGTGTTCGACATCCGTGGTGGTGATGGACATGTTCGTGCGCTCCCTCGTCGTGCGGTACCGATGCGATGCGTAGGAGGTCGTTCAGCGGCGGCGCCGACGGCCCTGGTCGTGTAGTTCGCGCAGGATATCGTCATCCCAGATGTGTTTGCGCACCAAGCGATAGCGTTCACACGCGAGCCAGAGGTAGAGCTCGGCGTCACTCGTGAGATCCGGTCGGATGTCGGCGCGCCTCGCCATCCGCACCACCGGCAGGAACTCCTCGCCGAACCACCGTCGGGCCACCTCCGGGCGGCTGAGGAACTCGCCGATCTCCTGGCCGAGCCGAAACCCCCAGGCCTCTACGTTCTCCGACAGCTCTGCGTAGTCGAACGGATCGGAGAATCGGATGGCATCGGCCTGAGCGCCGGCCAGCGGGACCCGCGAGAGGAAGAGCCGGCGATGATCCTTCATGATCAGGTCGGACGCCGCATTGATGCCCTCCGGCGAGATTCGCGTGTGGATCTCGGTGACGTAGGCGTCGATGGTGTGCAGGTGGCGGGCGATCGCTATCGACACCCGGTGGTGGCCGTCGAGCACGAAATGCATGGAGCCGATGCGGTACAGGCGGACCGGCGGTACCGATTCGCCGCGGCGCTGGGCGGCCGCGAGTCGTTGCCACCGCTCGCGGATGCGCGATGAGGTCGGCCGGAAGTACCGGTCGAAATCCTTGGTGCGGTCGACACTTCCGACGATCGATTCCACCTCGACCTGCTGCAGACCGAGGTATGTGTCGCCGATTCGGCCGAGGGCGGCGACGACCTCGTCGAACGGCAGGACGGTGTTGACGTCGGCGGGTTGCCGCGTGAACCATGCCATGAGACGCGACATCTCGGCGTGCCGACGCATCCGCGTGAAGTCGTTCTCCGCGTCGGCATCCGGGAACCCGGTGTCACGAGCCATGACGTCGCCTCACGATCTGGAATTCGCGGCTACCGGGATCGATGTCGAACTGGCAGTAGCCGACCACGTTCATCGAGATCGTCGCGTCGCCGATCATCTTGTCGACGGGCCGTGTCCCGAACGGGTGGACGTGACCGTGGACGAGCAGCGTGGGCTGCAGCGACCGCACCAATCCGTGGTAGCAGTCGAAGCCACGATGCGGCACGTCGTCGCCGTCGCCGATCCCGCGTGCGGGGCTGTGCGTCAGCAGGATGTCGGGGGTGGCGCGCGTGCAACTGAGGCGCCATGAGCGGATGCGCTGCTGCATGTCCGAGTACTGGTTGGGCCCGTCGTTGTAGCGCCGGCACCCGCCGAGCCCGCTGATCCGCAGACCGGCCACGGTGACGGTCCGCCGATCGGCGTTGATCGCACCGCGCGGTCCCGGATCCTCGGTGGGAAGGCCTGCCCGGATCCACCCGGCGCGCCCGTGCCGGTAACCGGTGAGGTCGCGGTCGTGATTCCCGGGGACGTAGACACATGGCGCGTCACAGAGCGTGGAGAGCACCTCGAGATACTCGAACGGCAGGTCACCGGCACCGAGGATGATGTCAGGACGCCCTTCGATGCCGACCCCGAAGGTCAGGGAGTCGACGACCTCATCGGCCACCGCGAGGACACGTACCACGCCTTCAGGCTAGGCCATCGCGCCTACTACGGTGGATGCGTGAGCGATGCCGTCACCGACCGGATCAATGAGTACCTCGCCGAGCGACTCGATGCCCAACCGCAGCGTGCGTCGGTGACCTTTCTCGGCGTGGAGCCGATCGACGTCCTGCGGTCGGTGACCGGCGACGACCTCGTGTACGTCACGGTGGGATGCGCCCGACATCCGATGTCGGAACCGACCGACATCCACGCGGACCCGGTACGGGGGCCACGAGCCGAACTGGTGGTCCGGATGCATGCGGGTGCGCCGCTGCCGGGCCTGCACCGGCGGATGGCGACCCTGGCCGCGGCGCCGGCCGTCGAAGGTCTGATCATCGGGGAGGATGCCCTGATCGATCTCTCCGAGCCGGTCTGGGACGGTGCGGCGTGTACCGCGGTCCTGCTGGAGGCCGATGACCTCGGCGAACTGGCCCTTGACGAGCCCATGGACCCGGTGCGGTTCCTGCGGGCCGTCCCGATCACCGCCAACGAAGCGGCGTGGGTGCGACTCAAGGGCGCGACCGCGCTACGCGATGCCTGGGCAGAGGCCGGGATCGACGTGCGGTCACCGGATCGGGCGGCCGCGAAACTCTAGCGGGCGATCGGCTGGTGGATGATCGCCTGGTGGATGATCACAGCCAGTTGTGACGGCGGAAGACCACCCACAGTCCCGCGCAGGCGACGATCAGCAGCACGATCACCGTCGGATAGGCCCAATGCTGATGCAGTTCGGGCATGTAGTCGAAGTTCATGCCGTAGATCCCCGCAACCATGGTGGGGACCGCCGCGATCGCGACCCACGACGAGATCTTGCGCATGTCGGTGTTCTGCTGGATCCCCACCTTGGCGGCCGCGGTGCCGATCAACGACGACAACACCTCGTCGTACTCGACGATCCGGTCGATCACCGTGGTCAGGTGATCGGCGACATCGCGGAAATGGCGTCGGATCTCCTTGGGCACCAACGGGTTCTGTCCGGTGAGGCGGGCCAGTGGTCCGGTCAGCGGGGTCACCGCCCGGCGGAGCTCGAGGACTTCGCGCTTGAGTAGATAGACGGGATCGATGTTGAGTGAACGTCGCGGCCCGAAGACCGCCTCCTCGATGGCGAGGATGTCGCTCTCCATCTCGTCGGTGACAGCGAGATAGCTGTCGACGACGAGGTCGGCGATCGCGTGCAGGACGGCGGTCGGGCCCAGGACGAGACGGTCCGGTCGAGCCTCGAGTCTCCTGCGCAGACCGGACAGGTGCGTGTGGTCGCCGTGGCGCACCGTGATCACGAAATCGTGCCCGACGAAGATCATGATCTCGCCGGTCTCGACCACCTCGCTGGCCTTCTCCATCGACTCGTGCTCGACGTACTTCACTGTTCGCAGCACCAGGAACTGGGTCTCGTCGTAGACCTCGAGCTTTGGCCGCTGGTGCGCGTGGACCGCATCCTCGACCACGAGCTCGTGGAGGCCGAACACCTCGGCGACGCCCTGCATCTGCTCGTCGTCGGGGGAGTGCAGACCGAGCCAGACGAATCCCTCGCCCGTCGAGCGCACCCGATCGAGTGCATCGGTGTAGGAGATGCGCCCGGGCTTGCGGTGCCCGTCGACGTAGACCGCGCAGTCCACAACGGCACGCGCCACCGGCACCGGAATTCGGGGCAGGGGCCTCTTCTCCCGGCGCGGGGGGACGAGTCCGCCGGGGCGCAGGCGTGGCATCGAGGGCACGACACGGATGCTACTCGTACGATCAGCTCGTGCCCTTCGACGTGACGGTCTACACGACCACCATGATCACGTTGATCGTGATCATGGACCCGCCAGGGCAGATCCCGCTCTTCCTCAGTCTCGTGGGCCACCGATCGCCCGAATACCGCAAACGCGCCGCGTGGCAGGCGCCGCTGGTGAGTCTGCTGGTGATCAGTGTGTTCGCGATCGGTGGCAAGGCGATCCTGAACTACCTGCACATCGGCATCCCTGCTCTGCAGGGGGCGGGCGGTCTGTTGCTCTTGCTGGTCGCGTTGCAGTTGCTGACCGGCCTGGGGAACGCGGGCAAACCGCAGGCCAGTGACGACGTCAACGTCGCGCTCGTCCCGCTGGGGACACCTCTGCTCGCCGGCCCCGGCGCGATAGCGGCGGTCATCGTCGAGGTCAGTAGTGTCTCCGGCGACGCAGGTGGATATCTCGCGATCGCCGCGGCCATCGTCAGCGTCCACCTCATCGTGATGATCGTGCTCCGCTATTCCACCGTCCTCATCCGGGTGCTGGGTGTCGGTGGGATCACCCTGCTGGCCAAGATCGCCGGTCTCCTGCTCGCCGCCATCGCGGTCCAGCTGATCGCCGACTCCATTGCAGGGTTCATCGCGGCGTCCGGCTAACGTGGGTGCGTGATCAAGCGTGCCGCGACAGCGATCCTGATCGTCCTCGCCCTCGCCGCAGTGGCCGGCTGTTCTGAGGCCGATTCCTCCGACGGCGGCCTGGTGATGGGAGCGCCCAATTCCCCGTCCATGCAGGTGATGGCGCAGATCTACGCGGGCGCCTTGCGCCACGCCGGCACTCCGGTCTCGACGACCGTGCCGCGCGGAGACTATCGTTCCCTGCTCGACGACATGGATGCCACCACCGTGGACCTGTTCCCGGCGTTCAGTGGTCAGCTGCTGTCCGAACTTGCTCCGCAATTGACGCCACCCACCGCTGATGACGTCTTCACCGACCTGAATCGTTCGCTACCGCAAGGTGTTTCGGTCGGCGATGCGACGACGGTCTCTGCCACGCCGCAGGTCTTCGTAGCGGCCACGGTCGCCGACCACGAGGTCACCGATCTCGCACACTGTGCGCGTCTGTCACCCGGACTGCCACTCGTGGTGGCCGGGCGCCCGGACGGACCGACGATCGACGCGCTCAGCGCCGCCGGCTGCCGATTCGGCCCGGTCGAATCGGTGCCGTCGCCGTCCGCGGTGGTCCGGCGGGTCGCCGGTGGTGGCGCGGTCGGGCTCCTGACCCCGCTCGACGTTGCCGGCGACGATGCCGAGGGCTCGTCCGGTGACATCCGGGCGCTGACCGCGCCGAAGTCGGCGACGGAGAACGGTGAATCGGGCACGACGGGGCCTCCGGAGTCGACCTCCGACGATGCGCCGGGTGACCGGGCGGTGGTCGCGACGGGACCACGGGCCGAGCAGCTGGTGCCGGTGTACCGGACGGCGGCGTTGTCCCGCGATCAGGTGAAGACGATCAACAAGGTCGCCGGCGAGATGACCACCGCGGACCTCGCGACACTGACGCGACGGGCAGTTGCGGGTGCGGCGCCCGCCGATCTCGCCAACGCGTGGCTGGCCGAACACGGTCTGTAGTCCCGCCGGCCACTCGCCGGCGGTCGGCGATCACTTCGCTTTGCCGAGTGCCCAACCCGTGACTCGTGCGGTGATGCCCTGGTACCCGGATGCGACGAGACGCACCCAGAGGTCGAGGAGCTTCGCGTCGGTGCCCACCAGCACCCTGGCGCGGTTCTTCTGCACACCGTTGATGATCACGTCGGCGGCATCCTCGGAGGTCATCCGGGCAAGATAGCGGTCGAAGAACTCCGCGGACTTCTTCTGGTCGTGGTCGCCGGAGGTGGTGGCGTTGCGCGCGATCGCGGTCTTGATGCCACCGGGGTGTACGCACGTGACCTTGACCGGGTGCTTGGCCAGGATCATCTCCTGATTGAGGGACTCGGTGAAGCCGCGAACGGCGAACTTCGCCGAGTTGTACGCCGCCTGACCGGGTTCGGAGAGCAGCCCGAACAGTGACGACGTGTTGACGATATGGCCGTCGCCGGATGCGATGATGTGCGGCAGGAACGCCTTGGTGCCGTTGACCACACCCCAGTAGTCGACGTCCATGACGCGCTCGATGTCCTTGAACTCGGTTCGCTCGATCTCGCCGTGATGTGCGATGCCGGCGTTGTTGAAGATCGCGTTGACCTTGCCGTAGTGCGCCACAACGGTTTCCGCGTAGTTCAGCACGGCCTCGCGCTCGGCGACGTTCAGGATCTGGGCGTGGACCGGCGCACCGGTCTCGGCGACCAGTTTCTCGGTGCCCGCCAGGCCGTCGGGGTTCATGTCCGAGATGGCGAGCTTGGCGCCCTTGCGTGCGAGCTTGACCGCCAGGTCGCGGCCCATGCCCGATCCGGCGCCGGTGATGACGACGACCTTGTCGCGAAAGTCCTTCATGTGTACTCCTCGGTTGGGTGGGTTGCGGCGGTCAGGCGGTGGCCGGTGCCGGCTGCGCGTCGGCGGATTCGGCCGGGCGCGTACGCGTCCCACGACGTTCCACATCGTAGGCGGCGATGTCGAACTGCCGGGTGATACGACGGAAGTTGAACGTGAATCCCGGCCACAGCGTGGTGATGTTGCCGTGGTGGTCCTTGTACCACGATGCGCATCCGCCGTTGACCCACACGCTGTTGCGCAGATCGTGCTGGACCTCTGCGTTGTAGCGCTGCTGGGCTTCGAGTGTGACGTCGGTGCGTGTGATGCCTTGTGCGCGAACTGTCTTCAGATAGTCGACGAGGTAGTTCAACTGGGACTCGATCATGTACACCATCGAGGTGTGACCGAGGCCGGTCGACGGTCCGACCATCAGCATCATGTTCGGGAAGCCGTTGACGAACGAACCCTTGTAGCCCTGCATGCCGATCTCGTCCCACACATTGGCGAGGCTGCGGCCGGCGGCGCCGACGATCTTGTCGAAGACGGGGGAGTCGGTGACGTGGAAGCCGGTGGCCACCACGATCACGTCGGCGTCGCGAACGGTGCCGTTCTTGTCAGCGATACCGTTCTCGGTGATCGAGGCGATGCCGTCGGTGACGAGATCGACGTTGGGACGCGCGATCGCGGGATACCACTCATTGGAACGCAGGATGCGCTTGCAGCCGACCTGGAACGTCGGGGTCGCCTTTGTCCGGAGTTCAGGGTCGCGGATCGAGCGGGCGATGTTCGCTCGGCACACGAGTTCGACCGGCTTGAGCGACTTGGGTGAATAGGTCAGACCGAAGGCGGTGACCTCGTTCATCGCATAGATCGCGCCGCGGACGGCCGACTGGTAACCGGGAACCTTGGCGAAGGCCCACTTCTCGGTCGCCGAATAGGCGCGTTCGGTGCGGGGCACGATCCACGGTGCGGTGCGCTGGTAGACGTCCAGCCGACCGGCGACCTTGGCGAGTTCGGGCACCAACTGGATGGCCGACGCGCCGGTGCCGATCACCGCGACACGCTTTCCGGTGAAGTCGACGTCATCGTCCCAGCGGGCCGAATGCACGATCGTGCCCTGGAAGTCGTCGAAGCCGTCGATGTCGGGCAGGTTGGGCTCACAGAGTGGGCCGATCGCGCCGATCATGATCTGTGCGCGAACCTGCTCGCGCTGTCCGTCGCGCACCACGTCGAGGATCCAGCGACGCTCGTCCTCGTGCCACTCGGCATGCTCGACCTCGGTCTGGAACCGGGTGTGGGAGCGCACGGCGTGGCGCTCTGCGACATCGTTGATGTAGCGATGGATCTCCGGCTGGTGGGAGTACGAGCGTGACCACTCCGGATTGTGGGCGAACGAATACGAGTAGAGGTGCGATGGCACATCGCAGGCAGCGCCCGGATAGGTGTTGTCGCGCCAGGTTCCGCCGAAATCCGACCCACGGTCGATGACCATGAAGTCGTCGAAGCCGTTCTGCTTGAGCTTGATGGCCGCGCCGAGGCCGGAGAACCCCGCTCCGATGATGGCGATCTGTACATCGATCATTGTCATGGTCCCACCATAAACGTCTACTGAACGGCCGTCAATAGCTTATTGAATCTTGATCAATAAAGGCCTACGGTGGAGTCGACCAGCAACGACGGCGAACGAGAGGACTTTCAGACCATGGCGGTGACCTCGGGTTCGGTGCCGGCGGCCAAGCGTACGCGGATGAGTCCGGAAGCCCGGCGTGACCAACTCGTCGAGCTCGGGCTCGACATGGTGCGCCATCGCCCGCTCGAGCAGGTGTCGATCGACGCGATCGCGGAGGCCGCAGGGGTGTCGCGGGCGCTGCTGTTCCATTACTTCGAGTCGAAACAGGACTTTCACGTCGCCATCGCCCGGGCGCAGGCCGACGAGATGCTCGAGCGCACCGAGCCCGATCCGGGGCTCGGCGATCCACTCGTGATGCTTTCGGCCTCGATGTCGGCGTTCATCGACTACGTCACCGACAATCGGGAGGCGTATATGGCCTTCATGCGCGGGTCGTCGAGTGCAGATCCGGCGATGCGCGAGGTGTTCGACCAGACCCGTGCCGTCATGGCCGCCCGCGTTCTCGACCACGCGCCCGCGCTGGGGATCGCGGTGACCCCGGTCGTCGAGATGACCGTGCAGGGCTGGATCTCGTTCGTCGAGGACACCACCATCAGGTGGCTCACCGATCCGGTGATCGATCGTGATCAGCTGCTCGCCCTGATCAGTGCCGCCCTTCCGGCCCTCGCCGGCGTCGTCCCGCGGGACTGATTCCCCGCGGGGGAGAGACACGTGTGGCGGGTGCCCGGGGACACCCGCCACACGTCGACAACGTCAGATCAGCCGAACGCCTCGTCGAGGATCTCCTGCTGCTCGACGGCGTGCACCTTGCTGGAGCCCGACGACGGCGCCGACATCGGGCGACGCGAAGCGCGGCGCAGACCCTTGAGCAGGTCCGGCAGCATATCGGGCAGCCAGAGTCCGAGGAACGGCCACGGACCCTGATTGGCCGGCTCCTCCTGCACCCACACGAAGTCGTCGGCATTGCCGTACTGCTCGAGGGTGTTGCGGAGGCGACGATGCGGCACCGGGTAGAGCTGCTCGATACGGACGACCGCGATGTCGTCGCGCTTCTCCTTGTCGCGGCGCGCGGCGATCTCGTAGTAGAGCTTGCCGCTCACCAGCAGGACACGCTTGACCTTCTCGCGATCGCCGTCGCCCGCGATGAACTTCGGGTCGTCGATGACCGAGCGGAACTTGTCGTCGGTGAACTCCTCGATCGGGCTGACCGCCTGCTTGTTGCGGAGCATCGACTTCGGCGTGAACACCACCAGCGGTCGGCTGATGCCATCGAGGACGTGGCGACGCAGGAGGTGGAAGTAGCTCGCCGGGGTCGACGGCACCGCGACGGTCATCGAGCCCTCGGCACACAACTGCAGGAAGCGCTCGATACGACCGGACGTGTGGTCGGGACCCTGGCCCTCGTGACCGTGGGGGAGCAGCAGCACGACATCGGACAGCTGGCCCCACTTCGCCTCACCGGACGAGATGAACTCGTCGATGATGGACTGGGCACCGTTGACGAAGTCACCGAACTGCGCCTCCCACATCACCAGCGCATCGGGGTTGCCGACCGAGTAGCCGTACTCGAAGCCGACCACCGCGAACTCCGAGAGCGGGGAGTCGTACGCCATGAAGCGGCCCCCGTTGTCCTCGCTGTCCTCGCCGTTGACCGGCTTGAGGTGATTGAGCGGGGTGTACTCGGTGCCGCTGTGACGATCGATGAGGACCGAGTGGCGCTGGGTGAACGTGCCGCGTCGCGAGTCCTGTCCGGACAGCCGGACGGTGCGGCCCTCGCTGACGAGCGAGCCGAATGCCAGGAGCTCGGCGAAGGCCCAGTCCACACCACCGTGGCGCGACATCTCCTGGCGACGTTCGAGCACCGGCTTGACCCGCGGGTGCGGCGTGAAGCCTTCCGGCACATTGATGAAGGCGTCGCCGATACTCGCGAGCACCTCCTTGTCGACCGCCGTCACCAGCTTGGTCGGCAGGGTCTGATCGGACTGAATCGAGGGACTCGGTTCCGCGTGGTACTTCTCGAGCTCCTTGACCTCGTTGAACACCCGCTCGAGCTGACCCTGGTAGTCACGCAGGGCGTCCTCGGCCTCCTTGGTCGAGATGTCACCACGACCGATCAGGGCCTCGGTGTAGCTCTTGCGGACGCCGCGCTTGGTGTCGATCACCTCGTACATGGCCGGCTGGGTCATCGACGGGTCGTCACCCTCGTTGTGACCGCGACGACGGAAGCAGACGAGGTCGATCACGACGTCCTTGCCGAAGGCCTGCCGGTAGTCGACGGCGAGCTTCGCGACCCACACGCAGGCCTCGGGGTCGTCGCCGTTGACGTGGAAGATCGGCGCGCCGATCATCTTCGCGACGTCGGTGCAGTACTCGGTCGAGCGGGAATGCTCGGGGGCGGTGGTGAAACCGACCTGGTTGTTCACCACGATGTGGATGGTGCCGCCGGTGCGGTAGCCCGGGAGCATCGCCATGTTCAGCGTCTCGGCGACCACACCCTGGCCGGCGAAGGCCGCATCACCGTGCAGCATCAGCGGCAGGATCGGGAACGAGTCGTCGTCGCCCATGAGGTCCTGCTTGGCGCGGACGAGACCTTCCAGGACCGGATCGACGGCCTCGAGGTGGCTCGGGTTGGCGGTCAGCGACACGTTGATCTCGTTGTCGCCGAACATCTGGTAGTACTTGCCCTCGGCGCCGAGGTGATACTTCACGTCGCCGGAACCGTGCGCCTGCGACGGGTTCAGGTTGCCCTCGAACTCGGTGAAGATCTTCGAGTACGGCTTGCCGACGATGTTGGCGAGCACATTCAGGCGACCACGGTGAGGCATGCCGATGACAACCTCTTCGAGGGTGTGCTCGGCGCCCTGATCGATCACCGCATCCATCATCGGGATGACCGCTTCGGCACCTTCGAGCGAGAAACGCTTCTGCCCGACGTACTTCGTCTGCAGGAAGGTCTCGAACGCCTCGGCCGCATTGAGCTTCGACAGGATGTACTTCTGCTCGGCGACCGGCGGCTTGACGTGCTTGATCTCGACGCGTTCCTGTACCCAGCGCTGCTGCTCCGGTTCCAGGATGTGGGTGTACTCGACGCCGATGTGACGGCAGTACGCGTCGCGCAGGATCGAGAGCACGTCGCGGAGCTTCATCTTGTCCTGGCCGTGGAACCCGCCGACGCTGAAGGCGCGGTCGAGATCCCACAGGGTCAGGCCGTAGGTGAGCACGTTGAGGTCGGGATGGCTTGCCCGGGCGTCACTGTCGAGCATCAGCGGATCGATGTCGGCCATCAGGTGGCCGCGACTGCGGTATGCGGCAATGAGTTCCAGCACGCGGGTGCTCTTGTCGACGAGCCCCGCGGGGATGTCGCGACGCCAGCGGACCGGCTCGTACGGGATGTGGAACGCGGTGAAGATCTCGTCGTAGAACGCGTCGTCGAGGAGCAGTTCGTGGATGGTCCGCAGGAAGTCGCCGGACTCCGCACCCTGGATGATCCGATGGTCATAGGTCGACGTCAGTGTCATCAGCTTGCCGACACCGAGTTCGGCGATCTGCTCGTCGCTGGCGCCCTGGAACTCCGCGGGGTATTCCATCGCGCCCGCGCCGATGATCGCGCCCTGCCCCTTCATCAGGCGCGGCACCGAGTGGACCGTGCCGATCGTTCCGGGGTTGGTCAGCGAGACGGTGACACCCGCGAAATCGTCGCCGGTGAGCTTGCCGTCACGCGCACGGCGCACGATGTCCTGATAAGCGCTGTAGAACTCGGCGAAACCCATGGTCTCGCAACCCTTGATGGCCGCGACCACCAGTGTGCGGTTACCGTCCTTGCCGACCAGATCGATGGCCAGACCCAGGTTGGTATGGGCCGGGGTGACGACGTTGGGTTTGCCGTCGACCTCGGCGAAGTGGCGGTTCATGTTCGGGAACGCCTTGATCGCCTGGACGATCGCGTAGCCGAGGATGTGGGTGAAGCTGATCTTGCCGCCGCGGGTACGGGCGAGGTGGTTGTTGATGACGATGCGGTTGTCGATCATCAGCTTTGCCGGGATGGCGCGAACGCTCGTGGCGGTCGGCACATCGAGCGAGGCGGCCATGTTCTTGGCGATGGCGGCTGCCGGCCCGCGCAGGACCTTGTTCTCGTCTTCCGATGGCGTCGTCGCGGACGGGTCCACCGGGCTCTTCGCCCGGTTGTGGGACCGGGACGAACCGTCGCGGCTGGCGGTGCTCTGGCCGGATGCGGCCTTCGTCGCGGTCGATTCCCGTGCGGGTCCGGACTTGCGGGCAGGTGTGGAGGCCGTCGGCTGCTGGTCGAGCGTCACCTGCTTGTTCTGCGAGCTCGAGGTCTTCGTGGTGGTCGCGGGCGCCGCGGCCTTCGGTGAGGTGGCTGCGGCGGGGGCGCTGCCACCAGACGTCGCGGTACCGCTGTCGCGGGCGGCGGTGGTGCCGTTGCCCGCGGCGGTCGCGCTCGTCTCGGCGTCACCGTTCACGCTGGGGTCGTAGTTGGCGAGGAACTCGTGCCAGCTCGGATCAACTGACGTGGGGTCCTTCTTGTACTGCTGGTACATTTCCTCGACCAGCCACGTATTTTGTCCGAAATCTGAAATCGAACTGCTCACAGCGGTATCTCGCCTCAATTCCCTCTGGTGTCGGGTCGCTTGTCACCGAGAAAGTCCCTTGTGAAGACTATCGGCAAACCACCTGCCGATGGTACGCGTGCGCCATGCACGACGTGCGGTGGACCTCACTGTCCGACTCACCTGAGCTGCTGGTCACCAGCGGTGGCAATACCGTCTGCATCGGGAGCGACACCAGCATCCCAGAACGCGCGGTACCTCTGTCCCAACGCCAGCAGCTCGGTATGAGTTCCCCGCTCCACGATCCGGCCCTGATCGACCACCGCGATCGTGTCCGCGCGGGCGGCCGTGGCGAGTCGGTGCGCGACGATGACCGACGTCCGGCGGTGTGTGAGCGCCTCTCCTGCTGCGAGCACGAGCGACTCGGTGGCCTGGTCCAGCGTCGCGGTCGCCTCGTCGAGCAGCAACAGATCGGGTTCGACGAGTTCGGCGCGGGCCAGCGCGATCAGCTGCCGCTGTCCCGACGACAGGCCCTGGCCTCGCTCGCCGATCGGGTGATTCATCCGCCCGGGTAGTCCCGCGATCATCCCGGCGGCCCCGACGGCGTGCGCGGCCGCGGCGATCGCCCGGCGATCCGCGTCCGGTCGGCCGTAGGCGATGTTCTCCGCGACCGTCCCGGTGAACAGGTGCGGTTCCTGAGGGACCACGCCGAGACGACCGCGGTAGTCGGCGAGAGCGAAATCGCGGATGTCGGTGCCGTCCATCCGGACCGCTCCCGACGTCGGGTCGTAATAGCGGGCGAGGAGCTTCACGATGGTCGACTTCCCGGCGCCCGTCTTCCCGACGAGGGCCAGCGACGTCCCGGGCGGGATGGTCAGGTCGATGTCCGACAGCGCATCGCGATCCGCGCCGCTGTAGCGGAAGCTCACGTCGTCGAGGACCGCGCGACCTTCGAATCCGCCGCGGGGCGTGGTGACGACATCGTCGCGCCGGATCAGCGAGCTCGGGGTGCCCAGCAGATCGGAGATCCGCCGCAGACCGACCACCGCCTGCTGGTATCCGTCGAACACCTGGGACAGCTGCTGGACGGGCCCGAACAGCATGGACAGATAGAGGACGAAGGCGACCAGCGTGCCGGCCGACAGGGAGCCGGTGGTGATCTGGTGGGCACCGACGGCGATGGCGACGGCCGATGCGAGGTCCGACATCAGCGTGATGAACGGGAAGTAGGTGGCGATCGCCTTCTGCGACACCATCCGGGCGTGCACCCAGTCGAATGTGCGCCGGGTGAATCGGGACGTCGCGGCGGAGGTGTGGCGGTAGGTCTGCGTGGTCTTGATGCCGGCGATGTTCTCCTGGAAGTCGGCGTTCACGATGCTGACCAGCTCGCGGGACCGGGTGTAGGCGACCGACGAGATGCGCCGGAAGATGATCGTGGCGACGACCAGGACCGGGAGGACCGGGAGCATCAGGGCACCGAGCAGGGGATCGGTGATCACCAATGCGACGGACACGCCGACAAGGGTGAACGCGGCCACGACGGCTGTCGACAGACCGGTCTGGAGAAAGGTCGAGAGCGCGTCGACATCGGTGGTCATTCGCGTCATGATCCGACCGGACAACTCGCGCTCGTAGTAGTCGAGGCCGAGTCGCTGCAGGTGGGCGTAGCTGCGCACGCGGAGACCGAACAGGACGCGCTCACCTGCGCGGGTCGCGAAGACGATCTCCGCCGACGACCCGGCCCACCCGACGGCGACCAGCACCACGCCGATCGCGGTGGCCCGCCACAGCGTGGATTCGTCGGCATGCGTGGCGGCATCGATGACGGCTCGTGCGAGGGACGGGAATGCCAGCCCGACGAGGGTGTCCACCGCGATCGCCCCGATGGCCGCCATGATCAACCACTGCACCGGGCTCAGCAGCCCGCGCAGTGAGAAGGAGCGGCTCTCGGCGCGCGCCGCATCGACATCGACCCGGGGGCTCTCGTCGGCGGGCGGCAGGGCATCGACCGCGGCGAGCAGCTCGGGGGTGGCAGGCATCGAACCGAGGGCGCCGCCGATCCCGCCGCCACCGCGGGCTCCGCCGCCGCCGGGGCCCGTGGTCGCGACGACGGGTGGACGGATCGTCGGATCGTCGGCTTCCGGCGCGTCGTCGGGCCACAGCTGATCGAGCCCCAGTACGGGTGGCGGCCGGTGTGCGGCACGCCTGCCGGCCTGTTCCGGGTCTGCCGACGCCATCAGTGAGCGGAACAGGTCGCACCGACCGTCGAGCTCGGCGACGGTACCGACGTCCACGATGCGGCCGGCGTCGAGGACGGCGACGCGATCGGCGAGGGTCAGGGTGGAGCGGCGATGTGCCAGCAGGAGCATCGTGCGACGTTCGGCGCGTAAACCGTGCAGGATCTGTGATTCGGTGGTCGCGTCCACCGCGGACGTGGCGTCGTCGAGGACGAGAATCCGGGAGTCGGCGTAGAGCGCGCGGGCCAGTGCCACGCGCTGACGCTGCCCGCCGGACAGGGTGAGTCCGCGCTCGCCGACCACGGTGTCGAAGCCGTCCGGCAGTCCGTCCACGAACTCGTGTGCGTCGGCCCGTCGGGCGGCCGAGAGCAGGCGTCGGCTCGGCGTTCCGTCGGCCGGTGCGGTCTCGTCCGGACCGAGCGCGATGTTGGCGGTGATCGTGTCCGAGTAGAGGAACGGCTCGTCGAACACCACCGACACGGCGCCGTGCAGAGCGTCGGGTGCGAGTTCATCGACGGGATGCGCGCCGTCGTCCGACAGCAGTTCGACGACTCCGGAGTCGGGCCGGTAATAGCGCCCCGCGAGATCGGCGAGTGTCGACTTCCCGGAACCTGGCCCGCCCACCACCGCGACGCACTCACCCGGCGCGACGGTGAGGTCGACGTCGGACAGAACGGGTCGCTCGTCGAAGGAGAACCCGACCCCGCGCAGCCGGAGACCGAGCGGACCGTCGGGCAGGGTGGCGGTGTTCGACTCCGCCGGATCGCGCGGATGCTCGATCACGTCGTACACGCGGTCGACGGCGGCACGCGCCAACTGGGCGCTGACCACCAGATTGGTGAGCAGACGGGCGAGCGCGGTCATCGAGGCCACATAGGTCGCGAAGGCGAGGAACGTGCCAGCGGTGATGTGACCGTGCATCGTGAGGTAGCCGCCGACGGCGATCACCGCGACCATCCCGAGCTGCGGGATGGCCGCCATCGTCGGGGTGAAGCGCGCGTTGATCTTGCCGGCCCGCAGGCGTAGTGAATACAGCCGCGCGCCGAGGCCGACGAGTTCGTCGACCGCACGGCCCTCCTGGCCGAATCCCTTCACCACCCGCACGCCGGTCACGGTCTCCTCGACGTGCTGCGCCACGTCGGCGGCAGCCTGCTGGGCCGACCACGTCGCCGCGAAAAGCTTACGGCGCGTGCGGAACACGACAAATCCGACCACCGGGAAGATCAGCAGGGCGACGCAGGTGAGCAGGGGTGAGAGGTACGCCATGATCCCGATCGCGAGAACGACCTGCACCGCCGCGCCTGCCGACAGCGGCACCATCGCGAGCAGCCCCTGGACGATCTGCAGATCGGAGATCGACCGCGAGACGATCTGGCCGGTGCGGATCTGGTTCTGCGCGTTGCCGTCCAGGTGGAGCAGTGTGTCGAGAAGTCGTAGACGCAGCGCGTTCTGCACAGAGATCGACAACCGGCCCGCCGTCAGCCTGCGGCCGAATTGGCATCCGTAGCGGATGACGGCGATGACGAGCAACGCCGCGACGATGACCTGGATCGAGAGGCCGTCGTGCACGGCCCCGGTGGCATGGTCTATCGCCGCCTTGGCCAGCAGCGGCGCCACCAGATCCACGGCGACGGCGACCGCGGTCACCACCAGGGTGATGATCACCAGGTTCCGGAACCGCCAGCTCTCGGAGGCGAGTCGGCGAATCCACGGACGCGAGGTCGAGGGGTCGGGTGACGAGGACTCCGGTCCCGGTCGGGACGGTCGCGGTTCGGTCTGAAGCGTCGGAGTCACCGATCCAGGTCGCGCCGGTCACCGGCGGCCGGGAGGCCTGGGTCCCCGACGATCTGGCCATCGATGATCCAGGTGGTCGGTGGCGGGCCGAACGCCTCTCGGGAGTTGGTGATGACGCGCCTGCCGAGGGCGCGGTTGCCGATACCGCCGATCATCGCGCCGATCCCGGCAGGCATCAGCTTGCCGAACACCAGGGGAGCGCGCTTGATGGCGTACTTCTTGGTCAGCTTGTTGACGAGCGTCTTGTTGAGCTTGCCCAGCCCGCCACCGGGGATGGCCGCTCCGCCGAGGCGGCGCAGCGCACCGCCCTGCGTACCGACCAGCCGCCCCAGTGCGACCACTCCTTCTTCGCCCAGGGCCACCGCGAGGACCAGCGTCTTCCGGCGCTCCGAATCGTGCACCGGGATGCCGTGGACCTCGGCGATCGAGAGGGCGAGCAGTGCGGAGGCCTCGAGGAAGAATGCGGTCTCGCCGGTCATCGCACCGAGCGCGGTCATCGTGCCGACGCCGGGCACGGCCGCGGTGGCACCGACGGCCCCACCCGAGCCGGTGACCGCGGTGAGATAGGTCTTCTCGAGCCTCGTGATGATCTGCGCGGGTGATTCCTCGGGATGCGCGGTGCGGAGATTGCGGACGTACTTCGCGACGGCCGGGCCCTGCAGTCGTTGCGCGCGGTCGAGCAGACCACCGGTGACCTCGACGGCCTTGCCCGGCGGACGCTGACCGGGACGGGGCCCCGCGGTTCCGGTGGTGTGTCTGTTGATGTCAGCCATGTGTGGGTACCCGACCTTCCGATGGGACGACCTCGGTGGGTCTCGGCGGACCGGGTGGCGTGCCGTCGCCGAAGGGGCGGCCACCGAGCTCGTCCCGATGATGCGGGGTGAGCCAGTTGGTCAGATCCGGCCCGTCAGGGACGACGCCCGTCGGGTTGATGTCGCGGTGCACCACGTAGTAGTGACGCTTGATCTGTGCGAAGTCGGTGGTGTCACCGAAGCCGGGCGTCTGGAACAGATCCCTGGCGTAGGCCCAGAGCACCGGCATCTCGGACAGCTTGCTCCGGTTGCACTTGAAATGGCCGTGATAGACGGGATCGAATCGGGCCAGGGTGGTGAACAGGCGGACATCGGCCTCGGTGATGGTGTCGCCCACCAGATATCGCCGGGTGCGCAGGCGGTCCGACAGTTCGTCGAGCTTGGTGAACAAGCGGTCGTAGGCCTTGTCGTAGGCGTCCTGGTTGCCGGCGAACCCGCATCGGTACACCCCGTTGTTGACCTCGGTGTAGACGCCGCGGTTCACCTCGTCGATCTCGTCGCGCAGGTGCTCGGGGTACAGCTCCGGGGCGCCCGCGCGATGGTGCTCGGTCCATTCGAGCTCGAAATCGATGGTGATCTGGGGGAAGTCGTTGGTGACCACCGCGCCGCTGTGGGTGTCGACGACCGCGGGCACGGTGATGCCCTTGGGATAACCGGGAAACCTCTTCTCGTAGGCGTCCTTGAGTCGTGGGATGCCGAGCACCGGGTCAACCCCACCGGGATCGAGATCGAAGGTCCACGAGTCGGCGTCGTGAGTGGGACCGCAGAGTCCCAGCGAGATCGCGTCCTCCAGACCGAGGAGGCGTCGGACGATGAGTGTCCGGTTCGCCCAGGGGCACGCGCGGGCCGCCACGAGTCGATAACGCCCGGGCTCGACGGGATAACCGTCCCGGCCGTCCCGGGTGATCCTTGTCTCGATGTACTGGGTGTCGCGGACGAACTCCTGGCCGGTGGTCACGTAGACGCCCTGCTCCTGCTCGCCAACGCTGTCGGTGCTCATGGTGACCACAGTAGTGATCGACACCGACGGTTGGCATGTGATCCTCGAACCGGTATATTCCACGTGGAATATTTGCACCGGATCAATTCGGGAGGTGTCGTGGGAGCCAAGGCATGCGGTCCGCTGCCGCCACTGGCGGTACTGGTACTGGGTCTTGTCGCGGAACGGCCGATGCATCCGTATGAGATGTTCCAGACGACGGTCGAACGACGAGAGGATCGTCTGGCGAAGTTCCGGCCGGGCACGATGTATCACACGGTCGACCGGTTGGTCTCCCAGGAACTCATCGAGGTCCACGACATCCAGCGTGAGGGGAACCGTCCCGAACGCACCGTCTATGCGATCACCGAGCTCGGTCGCCGTACGTTGTTCGAGAGCCTCGAAGAGATCGTCTCCCGCCATCCCGTCGAATACCCCGAGCTCTATCTCGCACTCTCCGAGGCGCACGGGCTGCCCCGGGCGCGGGTGGTCGAACTCCTCACCACGCGGCTCGGGGCGATGCGCGCGGAGCTGACCGAGCTCGACGGCGGTGTCGCCGCCGTCCGGGACCGGGGGACACCCGAGATGTTCTACCTCGACATCGGCTGCCGTATCGCGACCCTGCGCACTCAGATCGACTGGGTCGAGGACCTCGTCGACCGACTCGAGAACTCCACCATCGAATGGCTCGACGACCCGGGTTCCCCCTATCAGGGCAGCTCGGTCATCGCGGGCGCCCTCCATCAGAAAGCGACAGACGAATGACCTCCACCCCGACCCCCGCCGCGCAGGTGACATCGCGACCCTGGGCCGCGATGCTGGCGCTGTGCGTCGGCTTCTTCATGATCCTGGTCGACATGACCATCGTGGCGGTGGCCCAGCCGCAGATCCAGACCGCGCTGGACACCGATGTGAACGGCATCGTCTGGGTGACGAGCGCCTACCTGCTGACCTACGCCGTGCCCCTGCTGATCACCGGACGCCTCGGCGACAAATTCGGCCCCAAGCGCGTCTACCAGCTCGGTCTGCTGGTCTTCACCATCGCGAGCGTGTGGTGCGGACTGTCCGGGTCGATCGGCGAACTGATCGCCGCCCGCGCCCTGCAGGGTGTCGGCGCGGCGCTGATCACGCCGCAGACGATGGCGCTGATCACCCGCATCTTCCCGCCCGAGAAGCGCGGCGCGGCAATGGGTGTCTGGGGCACCGTGGCAGGCGTGGCCACGCTCGTCGGCCCATTGCTGGGCGGAGTCCTCACCGACAGCCTCGGCTGGGAGTGGATCTTCTTCGTCAACATCCCGGTCGGCATCGTCGGCCTGGTGCTGGCGTATGTGCTCGTCCCCGATGTCGAGACCCACGACCACCAGTTCGACTGGATCGGCGTCGCGTTGTCGGCAATCGGTCTGTCGGCGTTGGTGTTCGGCATCCAGGACGGCGAGAAGTACAACTGGAACGGGTGGATCTGGACGCTCATCGTCGGTGGTCTGCTGGTGATGGCGCTCTTCGTCTACTGGCAGTCGCGGATGAAGGGCGAACCGCTGGTGCCGCTCTCGTTGTTCCGGGACCGCAACTTCTCCCTGGCCAACATCGGTATCGCATCGATGGGCTTCGCGATCTCCGGACTGATGATCCCGACGATGTTCTTCCTGCAGCTGGTTGGCGGGATGTCACCGACCCGCTCGGCGGTGATGATGGTCCCGATGGCACTGCTCACCGGCGCCCTGGCGCCGATCGTCGGCCGTGTGCTCGACCGGGTCCATCCCCGCACGATCATCGCGACCTCGTTGCTGCTGAACGCAATTGCCGTCGGTTGGCTCGGCATGATCGCCCGGCCGGCGACCCCGGTGTGGCAGTTGATCATCCCGATGTGCCTGATGGGTATCGCATCGGCGGGCATCTGGGCGCCGTTGGCCGCCACCGCGACCCGCAACCTCCCGTGGCATCAGGCCGGTGCCGGTGCCGGTGTCTACAACACCACGCGGATGATCGGGTCGGTGCTGGGCAGCGCCGCCGTGGGCGCACTGATGCAGACCCGGCTCGCCGCGCAGCTGCCGGGCGTCGACACCGAGCACCACAGTGCGGGCGGACAACTGCCGGAAATGGTGCGCGACGGATTCGCCACCGCGATGGGCCAGTCGCTCTACCTGCCGGCCGTGGTGCTCCTGTTCGGCGTCGTCGCCGCGCTCTTCTTCATGAAGCCGAAGCATCAGACCCCGCCCGGCGTGCCCCCGGTGGCGCCGGAACAGGCGGGCGAGGGTGCGGCGACGGGAGTGCCGACCACCTGACCCCGCGCTTCGGTCACCGTCGGCATCGATCTCGCCCCGAGTGGCGTGGTCGGTGCCGACGGGTGCCGCTTTGCCTCCCACAGTCTGTCGGGAGTGGCTCGTAGGGTGGGCGCATGCGCATCATCCACACCTCCGACTGGCACCTGGGTCGGACCTTCCACGGCGTCGAGCTGCTCGACGACCAGATGGCTGCGCTGTCGCACCTCGCCGCGGTCGTGGCCGAGGAATCGGCCGATGTCGTGGTCGTCGCCGGAGACGTGTACGACCGGTCCGTGCCGTCGGCGGACGCGGTGCGGGTGTACGACCGCGGGCTCGCCGAGATCGCGGCCGCGGGTGCCCAGATCGTCATCACATCGGGTAATCACGACTCGCCGACCCGTCTCGGATCCGGGTCCGGTTTCGCCTCGGCGGGTGGGCTGCACCTGCGGACCTCGATCGAGGAGATCGACGAACCGGTCGTCCTGGGCGACGAGTTCGGTGAGGTGGCGATCTACGGCATCCCATATCTCGAACCGGAAACCGCACGTCGACACCTCGGTGTCGACGACGCCCGCACCCATACCGAGGTGCTCAGGGCGGCGATGGACCGGGTGCGCGCAGATCTGACCACCCGGTCCACACGGTCGGTGGTGGCCGCACACGCCTTCGTGGTCGGCGCCCTGGCCTCCGGATCCGAACGATCCATCAGTGTCGGTGGTGTGGAAACCGTTGGTGCCGAGACCTTCTCCGGGATCGACTATGTGGCCCTCGGGCACCTGCACTCACCGCAGCAACTCGGCGAGGCGGTCCGGTACAGCGGGTCATTGTTGCCGTACTCGTTCGGCGAGCGGTCCGACCACAAGTCGGTGTGGGTCGTCGACCTCGACGCGGATGGAGTCGCCGATGTGCGCGCCCGGGAACTCCCGATGGTCCGCGGGCTGAGTTCCTTGGCGGGCACACTCGACGAGCTCCTCACCGACGAGTCGCTCAGCCAGGTGGAAGACCACTACGTCGAAGCCGTCCTGACCGATCCGGTCCGCCCGGTGGACGCGATGCGCCGACTGCGGGAACGTTTTCCGCATGCCGTGCACGTGCGATGGGATCGGCCTCACCTCGGCGGTGGACTGGACTATCGGGCGCGGGTGCACGGCCGCACCGATGCCGAGATCATCGCCGCCTTCGTCACCGATGTGCGTGACGCCCCCACCGCGCGGGAACGCGCACTCGTCGACAGGGCGGTCCGCGCGGTCGTCGGCGAGCCCGAATCCGATGGCGGATCAGGCGGGGAGCTGACCCTCTTCGAGATCGAGCCGGATGTGGCGGAGTCGGCATGAGGTTGCACCACTTGCGGATGCGGGCGTTCGGGCCGTTCGCCGACGAGGTCGTGGTCGATTTCGAATCACTCGCCGGTGACGGACTGTTCCTGTTGCACGGGCAGACCGGTGCGGGGAAGACCACGGTGCTCGACGGCGTCGCCTTCGCGCTCTTCGGCAGGGTGCCCGGCGCCCGGGACACCAACCGCCGCTTGCACTCCGACCATTCGTCGGCCGATCAGGTACCTGAGGTCGAGCTCGAGGCGACGATCGGTGGACGTCGACTGCGCATCACCCGGTCGCCCGATCACCTCCGGCCCAAGAAGCGCGGTACCGGCACCACCAAGGTCAATGCGCGGGGCACGCTCGTGTGGCTGGACGGTTCGGGTCCGGACCTGACCCGACTGCCGGAGATCGGCGAGGTGGTCAGCCGCCTGCTGGGGATGAGCGCCGACCAGTTCTTTCAGGTGGTGCTGCTGCCGCAGGGCGAATTCGCACGATTTCTGCGAGCGACCTCCGAGGACCGAGAAGGTCTGTTGGAGAGGCTGTTCGACACCGAACGATTCGGCGACCTCGAAGACTGGCTGCGCGAACGGGCGCGGGAGAGTGCGAGTGCGCTGGCGGAGCGGACGTCGGCGGCCGATCGTATCGCCGGGCAGATCGTCGCTCTCGGCGGCACCGAGGTCGCCGATCCCGACATGGAGTGGGCACAGAACTGCCTGGAGGCGGCGCGTACGGATGCGGTCGAGTGCGAAGACGCGCTGACCGGGGCGCAGGCTGCGCTCGATCGTGCGCAGGCCGCTCGCGATCACGGTGCGCGGCTGGCGGATTGTCGACGGCGGGGAGACGAGGCCGCTCAGCGATTGGCACAGCTGGCAGAGGGGGGAGCGGAACTGGCGACGATCACCGCCGCCCTCGAGGCCGGGCGTCGAGCCGCGCCCATCGCGTCGGTGGTCGAGGACCGGGACCGCGCCGCAGCAGCGTTGGCCACCGCCGAATCGGAGTGCGCCCGCCTGGATGCCGAACTGGCCGCGCTCGATGAGGGCGCTCCGCTGTGTCGGACCAGCACCGACGGTGCCCTCGATGCCGCGATCGAGCGCTGGACCGCCGAGTCCGGGCGATGGGAACCGTTGGCCGCCCGCGTCGACCGGCGCCCGGAGCTGGTTGCCGATATCGACCGTATCCGGGACGAGATGGACGCGACCGAGCAGCGACTCGGCGAGATGGGTTCATTTCTCCGCCACGCGCCGCAGCGGCGAGAGAAGGCGGCCGCCGAACTGGCGCATGCGGTCGCGGCACGAGCCCAGTTGCCGCGCCTGCAGGCCGAACGAGACCGATTGGGTGCCATCGCCCGCGCCGTTGCCGATCGCGAGGCGCTCGAGCCCGAGATCGTCCGCGCCGAACAGCAGTTCCTCGATGCGCGTGAACAACACACGAGTGCGCGCGAGAGTCTCCTCGATGTCCGGGAGCGGAGGCTGACCGGGATGGCGGCCGAGCTCGCCGGCCAGCTCACGGACGGATCGCCGTGTGCGGTCTGCGGATCGGTCGAGCATCCGCTGCCCGCCGTGAGCGATTCGGCGACGTCGATCGGCGAAGCGCAGGAAGCCGCAGCCGTCGAGGCCGCGCAACGCGCCGCGGACAGACGATCGGCGGCGGAGTCGGCTCGTGCCGCACTCGTCGAACGGCGAACCCACCTCGACACCACCATCGCCGGGGTCACCCGGGAGCAGATCGACGCCGACCGCGCGCAGAACACCGCCGACCTCGGCGACGCGGAGCGCGCTGCGGAACGCTCCTCCTCGTTGGAGACCGCACTGAAGGCCATCGAGGCCGACATCGAGTCGGTACGTGTCGAACGCGGCGATGCCGACACCGCGCAGGCCGGGCGGCGCGAACGCCTGACCGCGCTGCGCGACACGCTCGAGGCCCTCGACGCCGACGTCGCCGAGGCCACCGGCGGGCGTACCGGTGTGGCCGAGCGACGTGCCGAACTGGCGGAACTGTGTCGTCGTGCGGCGCGCCTGCGCGATGCACGCAACGAACTGGTCGGGGTCCGGCAGCGACGTGCAGATGCGGTCGATCGGCTCGCCGAGAAGTGTGCCGCCGCAGGCTTCGCGGACCCGTCGGAGGCCACCGCGGCGCTGACGTCGGAGGCCCGGCTGTCGGAGTGGGAGACGATGGTGTTGCGGGCGTCTCGTTTGCGGGCGGCAGCCGAATCGACCCTCGCCGACCCTGAGGTGTCTGCTGCGATGGCCGCCGAGCCGGTCGACGCCGATGCCCTCGTCGCGAGCCTGACGTCCGCCCGGCAGATGCGCGACCAGGCCACGAGTCGTCGCGCAGTGGCGGTTCGGCGACTGCGGGATCTGGACGATTACGTCAGCCAGTTCTGGGCAGCTGCCGACGTGCTCGCTCCGATGCGGGCACGCCACGATGAGCTCCAAGGCCTCGCCGAGCTGGTGAGTGGACGCGGACAGAACTCACGACGGATGTCGTTGCGGTCCTACGTCCTGGCCGCGCGGCTGACGGAGGTGCTGGTGGCGGCGTCCGCTCGACTGCACCAGATGTCTTCGGGCCGTTATGAATTCGTGCATACCGATGCTGTCGGGCCGCGCGGACGCCGCGGTGGGCTCGGCATCGAGGTCCGCGACGAGTACACCGGCGCGATCAGGGCGACCACCACCTTGTCCGGCGGCGAGACCTTTTTCGCGTCACTGGCGCTCGCCCTCGGTCTCGCCGACGTGGTGGCCGCAGAATCCGGCGGGCACGTGCTCGACACGATCTTCATCGACGAGGGGTTCGGCGCCCTCGATCCCGAAGCACTCGACCTGGTGATGGGCGTCCTCGACGACCTCCGCTCGGGCGGACGTGTCGTCGGTGTGGTGAGCCACGTCGACGAGTTGCGGGCACGGATTCCGGCCCAACTACACGTCGTGCGTGGGGAGAGTGGTTCGCACATCCGCATGTCGGGAGCGCTCGGTGTGTCGTGACGACCCGATTGGGTTCGGGTGGCGCACGTGCGTTACGCTAGCCATCGCCCGTTGAGCCCCCGTAGCTCAGGGGATAGAGCGTCTGCCTCCGGAGCAGAAGGCCGCAGGTTCGAATCCTGCCGGGGGCACCATGACATCCTTGCCGGCCTCCGGCCGGTGTGCGCCCACTGTGTGGTTTGAAAGAGATTCACGCGAGCGCACCGTGACATCCTTGCCGGCCTCCGGCCGGTGTGCGCCCACTGTGTGGTTTGAAAGAGATTCACGTGAGCGCACCGTGACATCCTTGCCGGCCTCCGGCCGGTGTGCTCCTCCTCTGTGTGAGAGAGATCGATACATCCCGGTGGCCACGACGCACGCGAGCCGCGCCAGACGCCCGGCATCGATCTCGACGGTGTCGTGGCACCGGCTGCGGACATCCGAAAGCGGCTCTATCCACGATCCTGCCGCAACATGCGTCGTCGGCTCTCCGAATCCATCAGAATGCAGGGGTGAACGGTGATGTCGCAGCGGCGAATGGCCCGACCAGGTTCCTGTCGGCGACGGCCGAGAAACAATGTTGGGGATTCATGCTCGGCTCCACGCTCTTCGCGGTGGGGTCCGCGCCCGGATTCATGGCGTGGGCGGGTGCGTCCGCGGCGAATCTGAGTTTCTTCGTCGGTGCGTGGTTCTTCACCGGTGCGGCAGCGATCCAGTATGTGCTCAGCGGTGCGGCGACCACCCCGATCGCCGACGGTGGAAAACAGTTCCGAGGCGAATGGCTTTCGGCCGCAACACAGTTGGCCGGCACGCTGCTGTTCAACGTGAGTACCGCGGCGGCCCTGAACGCCGACACGGTCACCGAGGAGCGTCGTCGCGTGTGGTCGCCGGACGCCGCCGGGTCGGTCGCATTCCTGGTGAGTGGCGTCCTCGCGGTGATCGTGTTCACCAACGCCGTCAGGTTCTGGGCGCCGCGCAGGCGCGACTGGTGGGCGACGCAGATCAATCTGCTGGGCTGCATGGCCTTCGGGGTATCGGCGGTGGGCGCCTACGTGACCTCTGCGGGGCAGACCGTCAGCGACGATCTCGCCGGTGGCGGAACCTTCGTCGGTGCAATCTGCTTTCTGGTGTCCGCAGGGTTGGGCCTGCCCCGGTGGGCCCGCACGTGACGTCGGAGCCCATCAGTTCATCGGTAGCGGCTCGGCGCCCCGTTCGGCGAGCATCTGCTCGATGACGGCGATGTCCTTGTCCTGGGTCTGTTTCATCGTCGTCGCGAGGGTGCGGACATAGTCCTCGGAGACCTCTGCAGGATTTGCCGCGTACTCCATCATGGGTAGGCCGCCCTCGTGATGGCGCAGCATCAGTTGCAGGAAGTACACGTCGGCGGCGGCGGCCCGCAGGCTCCGGAGCCGGTCCATCTCGGCGGTGGTGGCCATACCTGGCATCGGCGGGATGTCGGTGCCGGTCGTCGTCGATCCCGACGGCATGTCGCCGGGGGGCATCGCGGCAGTCGGCATCGTTCCCATGTCGTGTCCGGCGTGATCGCCATGGTTGTGGTCGGTAGGGGTCGAGGGTGCCGGGGTACCGGCAGCCATCTCGTGACCCATCCACGTCATCGGGGGATGGGGGTTGATGAGCGGGTAGCCCCAGCGGGTCAGCCACGACTGCATCTGCCCGATCTCGTTGCTCTGTGCGGTGAGGATGTCGAACGCCATGCTGCGCACTTGCGGATCGGTGCCGTTCTCGAGTTCGGTCGTGGCCATCTCCACGCCCTGCTCGTGATGGCGGATCATGTCCTGCGCGAAGCCGACCGCCGCGGAGTCCGCCGATGGCGTCTCCTCTGCCTGCATATCATCGCTGTGCAGCATTGCGGCGATCAGCAGACCCAGCGCCATTCCGATCAGCAGCGCTGCCACCACCCCGAGGGTGGTGAGCAATGTGCGCCGGGAGCCGGTGGGGCCGGGTGCCGGGTGATCAGTGGCGTCCGCCTCGGCGCGTCGATCGCTCATCGTCTGCTCCTCAGCCGGCCGGCATCGGCGCGCCGGCGCCGGCGTTCTCGTCGGATGCCGGAATGCCGCCCGAGCCGTCCATCTTCACCGCATCCGGTCCGGGTGCACCCTGGTCGGCCGGTGGCGGATCGTTCGGATCGAACGCTCCCGGGATCGCCGCGCACGCGGCCTGGGTCTCTGGATACGCGGCCTCCGACGGATTCTCCCGGTAGACACCGGGTGTGGCGTTCCGGCGCAACGCGGTGATGAACTGATCGACGCGTGGATCGTCTGCCGAATCGAGCTTCAGCTGGTGTCCCCAGCTCTGCAGCGACAACGGATGGTCGAGACCGGGATAGGGCGACACGAACAGGAACTGCTCGCCGGACACCTTCTTCTCGAGCGTGTCGCGATCGGCGGCGCTGATCGTGTCGGGGTTGTAGGTGATCCAGACGGCCCCGTGTTCCAGGGCGTGCACAGCGTTCTCCGATCGGAGCGGGTTCGGGTACACGATCCCCGTACAGGTCGCCCACACCTCGTCGTGGGGCCCGCCGAAGGGCGGCGACTGGTCGTAGGCGACGCGCTGGTCGGCGCGCACGTGCTGGGCGGCGCGGTAGTAGATCTTGGTGACACCGGGGATCCGCGTGGACGGGTCCGGATCCTGTGCGGACGGCACGAACCCCGTGACGGTCTGTGGTCTGAGGCCGTTGGCCTCGCGGTCGTCGAGGAACTTGGGCAGGAGGTACCCGAGAAGTCCCGCGATCAGCGCGATCACCAGCACGATCGCACCGACGACGAACCAGTCGATCTGCCTGCCCGACGCACTGGGCACAGATCCGGGTCGCTTGCCGGACCTGGGGGTGTTGCCGCCGGATCTGCCTGCCATCGCCCTACTCTCTGATGTGGCCACAGCCGGTGTGAGGCGCAGCGACGGACAGTTTACCGGTCGACAACAGGGCTCTGTCGGGCTCGCCCGGCGACGGCGGGCGGAGGCGATTATCCCCTGTTGGGCTCGGGCCAATAGGATGGTGAGCCGTGACTCCTGCAGACCTCGCCGCGCTACTCGCCGCCGCGACGCTGACCGTTGTCCGTGACCGCGGGCTCGACGATTCGATCGTGCCCGACACCGTCGTCGTGGAGCGCCCACGTCACGCCGACCATGGCGACTACGCCACGAACATCGCGCTCCAACTCGGCAAGAAGTTGGGTGTCGCCCCACGTGAGCTGGCCGGCTGGCTGGCCGACGCTTTCACGGCGACCGACGGCATCGCGAAGGCCGAGGTCGCAGGCCCGGGGTTCGTCAACGTCTGGCTGGCGGCCGCCGCGCAGAACTCGGTGGTCGCGACCGTGCTGTCGGCCGGCGCCGATTATGGGCGTGGCGCCGAGCTCGACGACCGCACGATCAACCTCGAGTTCGTCTCGGCGAATCCGACGGGACCGATTCACCTCGGCGGCACCCGCTGGGCAGCGGTCGGTGACGCTCTCGGTCGGGTGCTCGCCGCGCGAGGTGCCGCGGTGACCCGCGAGTACTACTTCAACGACCACGGCACACAGATCGATCGCTTCGCGCAGTCGCTGCAGGCTGCGGCCGCAGGCGAACCGACCCCGGATGACGGTTATGCCGGTGACTACATCGGCGAGATCGCGGCGCAGGTCGTGGCGAAGGTCCCCGACGTGCTCGACCGGCCCGACGGCGAGCGGCTGGAGACCTTCCGGGCGGTCGGGGTGGATCTGATGTTCGATCACATCAAGGAGAGCCTGCACGAGTTCGGCACCGATTTCGACGTCTTCACCCACGAGAACAAGATGTTCACCTCGGGTCTCGTCGACGAATGCATCACCGAGCTCAAGGCCAACGGCAACCTTTACGAGAACGACGGCGCCTGGTGGCTCCGGACCACGAACTTCGGCGATGACAAAGACCGCGTCGTGATCAAGAGCGACGGTAACGCCGCCTACATCGCAGGCGACATCGCCTACTACAAGGACAAGCGCAACCGCGGGTTCAACCTGTGCATCTACATGCTGGGTGCCGACCACCACGGCTACATCACCCGGCTGAAGGCATCGGCCGCCGCGCTCGGTGATGACCCACAGACCGTGGAGGTGCTGATCGGACAGATGGTCAACCTCGTCCGCGACGGTGTGCCGGTCCGGATGAGCAAGCGGGCGGGCACCGTGATCACCCTCGACGACCTCGTCGACGCGGTCGGTGTGGATGCCGCCCGGTACGCCTTGATCAGGTCGTCGGTCGACGTGAACATCGACATCGACCTCGATCTGTTGCGCAAGCAGTCCAACGACAATCCGGTCTACTACGTGCAGTACGCGCACGCACGGCTGTCGGCGCTGTCGCGCAACGCTGCCGAGCTGCGCCTCGAGCCGTCGCAGGATCATCTCGACTTGCTCGACGATCCGGCCGAGGGGGAACTCATCCGTACGATCGGCGATTTCGACGAGGTGGTGGCGACGGCCGCCGAACTCCGTGAGCCGCACCGGATCTGCCGGTATCTGGAGACTCTTGCAGGCTCCTACCACCGCTTCTATGCACGCTGCCGAATCCTCCCGCAAGGGGACGAACCCGCCGGCGACATCCATGCGGCGCGGCTCGCCCTGTGTGGGGCGACGCGGCAGGTCCTGGCGAACGGCCTCGAGTTGGTCGGCGTGAGCGCACCGGAGCGGATGTGAACGCGCACCCGGCCGGACCCCGGCATGCCGAACTGCTCGCCGCGCCGCACCTTGCGGAGCGGCCGAACGATCCGGTCCAGCTGGCTGCGATACCGGCAAACGTATGGCCCCGCAATGCCGTTCGGGACTCCTCGGGTGAGGTCCGCCTCGCCGGCGTCGGTGTCGAGGAGCTCGCCGAGACCTACGGGACCCCGCTGTTCGTGGTGGACGAGTCCGATTTCCGATCGCGGTGTGCCGACATGGTGGCGGCATTCGGACCCTACGGCCGCGTGCACTACGCGTCGAAAGCCTTCCTGAGTTCCGAGATCGCGCGCTGGGTGGACCAGGAAGGTCTGTCCCTCGACGTGTGCTCCGGGGGCGAACTGACCGTCGCTCTGCGGGCGGGTTTCCCGCCGGAGCGGATCGCCCTGCACGGCAACAACAAGAGTGTCGACGAGCTGGCGATGGCGCTCGACGCCGGCGTCGGTCATATCGTGCTCGACTCGATGGTCGAGATCGAGCGTCTCGATCAGCTCGCAGGCGCACGAGGTCTGGTCGCCGATGTCCTCGTGCGCGTCACCGTTGGCGTGGAGGCGCACACCCACGAGTTCATCTCGACCGCCCACGAGGACCAGAAGTTCGGTTTCGCACTCGCCGGTGGCGTCGCCATGGATGCGGTCCGTCGGGTGTTCGCGACCGACAACCTGCGGCTCGTCGGTCTGCACAGCCACATCGGTTCCCAGATCTTCGACATGGACGGGTTCGAACTCGCTGCGCATCGTGTACTCGGCCTGCTCAAGGAGGTGGTGGCCGAGTTCGGCGTGGACAAGACGGCGCAGCTGTCCATCGTGGATCTCGGTGGCGGACTGGGCATCTCGTACTTGCCAGAGGACGACCCGCTGCCCATCGGTGACGTCGCCGAGCGGCTGGCGGAGATCCTCCGCCACGAGTCCGCGGCCGTCGGACTGCCGATGCCGACCCTCGCGGTGGAGCCCGGTCGCGCGATCGCAGGACCCGGCACCGTCACCCTGTATCGGGTGGGCACCGTGAAAGACGTGACGATCGGTAAGAACCTGTCCCGGCGGTATGTGTCCATCGACGGCGGCATGAGCGACAACATCCGGACCGTGCTGTATCAGGCCGAGTACGACATACGGCTGGTCTCACGAGTGTCGGAGGCGCAGGCGGTGGTCAGCCGAGTGGTCGGGAAGCACTGCGAGAGCGGCGACATCGTGATCAAGGACTGTTGGTTGCCCGCGGATCTGGCACCGGGCGACCTGGTCGCCGTCGCGGCCACCGGCGCGTACTGCTACTCGATGTCGAGTCGATACAACATGGCCATGCGGCCGGCCGTGGTGACGGTGCAGGATTCGTCCGCACGACTGATGCTGCGACGCGAGACGATCGAGGACATCTTGAGCCTGGAGGTTTCCGAATGAACCAGACCCCGAGCGACCCGACACCGGCCTCCGGTGCCCGTCCCATCGGCGTGGCTGTGCTCGGCATGGGAAATGTCGGTGCCGAGGTGGTGCGGATCCTCGCGGAGAACGCCGACGACCTGCGGGCGCGTGTCGGCGCGCCCGTCGAATTGCGTGGTGTCGCCGTCCGCGACCTCACCCGCCCGCGCAAGATCAGCCAGGAGTTGCTCACCGACGATGCGGCCGCGCTGGTGGCCCGCGCCGACGTCGACATCGTGGTGGAACTGATGGGCGGCATCGATCCGGCGCGCGAGCTGATCCGCGCGGCGCTCGAGAGCGGAAAGTCGGTGGTCACCGCGAACAAGGCGCTGCTCGCCGAGTACACCGGCGAACTCGCCACCGCAGCCGCCGAGGCCAAGGTCGATCTCTATTTCGAGGCCGCCGTCGCAGGCGCCATCCCGGTGGTCCGGCCGCTGATGCAGTCACTCGCCGGCGACACCGTCGAACGGGTGGCCGGAATCGTCAACGGCACCACCAACTTCATCCTCTCGGCGATGGACGAGACCGGCGCCGCCTACGCCGACACGCTCGCCGAGGCGGGACGGCTGGGCTACGCGGAAGCGGATCCGACGGCCGACGTGGAAGGCTACGACGCCGCTGCCAAGGCGGCCATCCTCGCGTCGATCGCCTTCCACACCCGGGTGACCGCGGCGGACGTGTTCCGGGAGGGGATCTCCACGGTGACCGCCGCCGACCTCGTGGCCGCGAAGAAGTTCGATTGCACGGTCAAGTTGCTGTCCATCTGTGAGCGCGTCCACGATGCCGACGGGCGCCAGCGGGTGTCGGCGCGCGTCTACCCGGCCCTGATCCCGCTGAGCCATCCGCTGGCGACGGTGAACGGCGCCTTCAACGCGGTGGTGGTCGAAGCGGACAACGCCGGGCGACTGATGTTCTACGGGCAGGGTGCCGGTGGATCACCCACGGCGTCGGCGGTGTTGGGGGACATGGTGATGGCGGCACGGAACAAGGTGCACGGTGGGCGCGGCCCGCTCGAATCGACGTATGCGTCGCTGCCGATCGCGCCGATCGACGACGTGCCGACCCGCTACTACATCTCGATGAAGGTCGCCGACCGTCCGGGCGTGCTCGCCCAGGTCGCCGGTGAGTTCACCAAGCGCGCGGTCAGCATCGCCGCGGTGCGCCAGGAGGGCGCGGGCGAGGACGCCCGGCTCATCGTGGTGACCCACCGCGCGCCCGACCGCGCGCAGTCGGAATGCGTTGCGGCACTGGAAGACATGGATGCCGTAATCAAGGTGTCGAGCGTCCTGCGATTGGAAGGAACCGATGACTGACCTGACCCCGGTGCATCAGCGCTGGCCCGGATTGATCGAGGCGTATCGCGATCGCCTGCCGGTCGGTGACGACTGGCAGGTCGTCACCCTCCTCGAGGGTGGTACGCCGCTGATCGCCGCGCCGCACCTGTCGGAGGTCACCGGCTGCGAGGTCTACCTCAAGGTCGAGGGTCTCAACCCGACAGGTTCGTTCAAGGACCGTGGCATGACCATGGCCGTCAGTACGGCCGTCAACAACGGCAAGACCGCGGTGCTGTGCGCGTCGACCGGGAACACGTCGGCATCAGCCGCCGCGTACGCCACCCGCGCCGGGATCACCTGTGCGGTCCTGATCCCCGAAGGGAAGATCGCGATGGGCAAGCTGGCCCAGGCGGTCATGCACGGCGCCAAGATCATCCAGGTCCAGGGCAACTTCGACGACTGCCTGGAACTCGCGCGGAAGGCAACGGCGGAGTTCACCGAGATCGAACTCGTGAACTCGGTGAACCCGTCGCGGATCGAGGGTCAGAAGACCGCCGCGTTCGAGATCGTCGATGTCCTGGGGCGGGCGCCGGATGTACACGCGCTGCCGGTCGGGAACGCCGGGAACATCACCGCGTACTGGAAGGGCTACACCGAGTACCACCGGGACGGGATCAGTTCGTCGGTGCCGCGGATGCTCGGCGTCCAGGCGGCAGGTGCTGCGCCGCTCGTCAACGGAGCTCCGGTGAAGAACCCGGAGACCGTTGCCACGGCGATTCGAATCGGCTCCCCGGCGAGCTGGAATCAGGCGGTCGCGGCCAAGGAGGAGTCCGCTGGCCAGTTCCGGGCAGCAACCGACGAGAAGTTGTTGGAAGCATATCGCCTCGTCGCCGGTCGGGAAGGTGTCTTCGTCGAGCCGGCATCGGCCGCCAGTGTCGCCGGTCTGCTCGCGGCCCGCGCAGACGGGTGGATCGCTGCAGGCTCGACCGTCGTGTGTACGGTGACCGGTAACGGTCTGAAGGATCCGGACACCGCATTGTCCGGAATGCCGGAGGTCGAGGCGATTCCGGTGGATCCGGTCGCGGTGGCGGATGCTCTCGGCGTCCGCTGAATCGACGGGTGCGACCACCGCGATGACCGATGACGCATTGGTGGGAGATGCGAAGGTGATTCTGCCGGAGGGTATTTCGGCTCGAGTCCGGGTTCCGGCGTCCAGCGCGAACCTCGGGCCCGGTTTCGACTGCCTGGGTATCGCCCTCGGGATCTACGACGAATTGATCGTGGAGACCACGTCGGCGGGTGTCGAGGTGGAGGTCAGTGGCGAGGGGACAGACGACGTCCCCCGCGACGGGAGTCACCTGGTGGCCCGTGCCATCGCGCGGGGACTCGCGGTTGCCGGTGTGACCGCCCCAGGCCTGAAGTTGCGATGTGTCAACGCGATACCCCATTCCCGTGGACTCGGCTCGTCCGCCGCGGCGGCCGTGTCCGGCCTGGCTGCGGCATCGGGACTCCTCGTGGAGGCCGGCATCCGTGACGCCTTCGACGATGCCGAGCTCGTCCAGTTGTCCTCGGAGTTCGAGGGCCATCCGGACAATGCGGCCGCGAGCGTGCTCGGGTCGGCAGTGGTGACCTGGATGGAATCGGACGGGGTCGGGGGAGTGGGGGCGACGGACGCGGTCCGCGTCCGTTACCTTGCGCGGCGTCTGGCGGTGCATCCGGATATCACCGCGACGGTCTTCGTTCCGTCCACCGAGTCGTCGACGTCGTACACCCGCGGTCTGCTGCCCGATGCGGTGCCGCGTCGCGATGCGGTCTTCAATGTCAGCCGTGCGGCGCTCGCCGTGGTCGCATTGACCGATGATCCCGCGGCCCTGTGTGCGGCCACCGAGGACCGGCTCCACCAGGACTACCGCGCCGAAGCCATGCCACCGACCGCGGAATTGGTGGCTGCGCTGCGCAAACGCGGTCACGCGGCGACGGTCTCGGGGGCCGGGCCCACTGTCCTCGTGCTCGGCGTCGGGCCGGTACCGGCCGAGGATCGCGACGTCGCGATCGGGTTGGGCTTCGTGCCGTCGAGCGTGGCCATCGCCGGTGGCGTCGAGGTCACCCACGGACGTTCCTGATCTCGTGTGACGGCGGTCGCTCTCATCGATTCGCGATGGAATGGCGCGAGGGGCGTGTTGCCCCTATCATGCGAACGGGATACCATATACTGGTCTAGCCGCGCAGATATGTCTTGCCGTGCTTGTCTCCCGATCTCGATCTTGCCCTCCGGTCGATTCCGGTCGCACGATCTCCTGTCGGGAGTTGCCGAGCAGCACCAGCGGACACACGCAGCGGACCATATTTCTTCTGACCGTCCACGGAGGAGAATCCAGAGCGGACACGCTCCGATGAGGACGAAGTCCCGCCTGAAGTGAGGCGGGGTGGCAATGACCCCTGACGCAGCTTCGGTCTGCGGGGGAACGAAAGGATATCCGTGACGGATACGGACCTGATCACTGAACCGACCCCCACGTCGAGCACGGACGCCCCGGCCTCCGGCGCCCGGACGTCGGCGCGCTCGGCCAGTGGCTCCACGACCCGCGCCCGCACCGGGCTCTCCGCGATGGTGCTGACCGAGCTCCGCGCACTCGCCGGCGAGCTGGGCATCAAGGGGACGTCGGGAATGCGCAAGGGCGACCTGATCGCCGCGATCAAGGAACGCCAGGCGGGCTCGGCTCCGGCCGGCAAGAGTGCCGACGGCCAGATGGCCCTGTCGGACGGCGCCTCCGGTGACGGCGCCTCCACGAACGATGCCCCCAAGAGTGACGCCCCCAAGAACGCGGATCCGCAGGCCCGTACACGGCGGCGGGCACGCGTCGAGTCGTCGGACAACGAGCAGGCAGAGGCCTCCAACGGCGCGGGCCCGGCAGCATCTGAGGCCGGCAGCAACACGAGCTCCGCCGACAGCAACACCAAGTCGGGCGACAGCAACACCAAGACCGCCGACAGCAACACCAAGTCGGCCGACGGCAACACAGCCGACACGAAGTCGGCCGGCAATGACCGACAGGGCGACTCCGCCGGTGGCGGCGACCAGCGTAATCGCAACCAGAACCGCAATCGCAACCAGAATCGCGACGGCGGGCAGGGTCGTGATGGTGGCCAGAACCGCGACAACAATCAGAACCGCGACAACAATCAGAACCGCGATGGTGGCCAGAACCGCGAGAACCAGAACCGCGACAACCAGAATCGCGACGGCGGCCAGGGCAACAACCAGAACCAGGGTGGCGGTCAGAACCGCGACGGCCGTCAGAACAACCGCGACGATGACGACGACGGCACCGGCCGCGGCCGGCGAGGTCGTCGCTTCCGCGAACGTCGCCGTGGGCGCGACCGTGACTCGTCGGGCTCCGGTGAACCCCAGGTCTCCGACGACGATGTGTTGCAGCCCGTGGCCGGCATTCTCGACGTCCTGGACAACTACGCATTCGTCCGGACCTCCGGGTATCTGGCGGGACCGAACGACGTGTACGTGTCGATGAACATGGTGCGCAAGAACGGTTTGCGTCGCGGCGACGCGATCACCGGCGCCGTCAAGGTGCCCCGTGAGGGCGAACAGCCCAACCAGCGCCAGAAGTTCAACCCGTTGGTGCGGCTCGACACGGTCAACGGGACCGATATCGAGACGGCGAAGAAGCGCCCCGAGTTCGGCAAACTGACCCCGCTGTATCCGAATCAGCGCCTCCGCTTGGAGACGACCCCGGACCGACTCGACACCCGCGTGATCGACCTGATCATGCCGATCGGCAAGGGCCAGCGTGCCCTGATCGTGTCGCCGCCCAAGGCCGGTAAGACCACGATCCTGCAGGACATCGCCAACGCGATCACCGTCAACAACCCGGAATGCCACCTGATGGTCGTCCTCGTCGACGAGCGTCCGGAAGAGGTCACCGACATGACGCGTTCGGTGAACGGTGAGGTCATCGCCTCGACGTTCGACCGTCCGCCGTCAGACCACACGTCGGTTGCCGAGTTGGCGATCGAGCGGGCCAAGCGCCTCGTCGAGAACGGCCGCGACGTGATCGTGCTGCTGGACTCGATCACCCGACTCGGTCGCGCGTACAACAACGCGTCGCCTGCATCCGGCCGAATCCTGTCCGGTGGTGTCGATTCCACCGCTCTCTATCCGCCGAAGCGCTTCCTCGGCGCGGCGCGCAACATCGAGAACGGCGGGTCGCTGACCATCATCGCCACGGCGATGGTGGAGACCGGATCGACCGGTGACACCGTCATCTTCGAGGAGTTCAAGGGCACCGGCAACGCCGAGCTCAAGCTCGATCGCAAGATCGCAGAGCGCCGGGTGTTCCCGGCGGTCGACGTGAATCCGTCGGGTACCCGCAAGGACGAATTGCTGTTGTCGCCCGAGGAATTCGCGATCGTGCACAAGCTGCGCCGGGTGCTGTCCGGGCTCGATTCGCAGCAGGCGATCGATCTGCTCATCAGCCAGCTCAAGAAGTCGAAGACCAACATCGAGTTCTTGATGCAGGTGCAGAAGACCGCGCCGGGAGCGATGAACGACGACTGATCCATCGAGCGGGCGCGGTGTCGCGCCGAGCCGTGCGTAGATTTCCATCCAGCGAGCCCATCACCGTCAGGGGATGGGCTCGCTCGGTGTCCACGACCGGTGAGGCGCAGACGTCGTGTCGTTCGATCGGGCGCGTGCCACCAGGTAGACCTCCGGAAATCGGTGGTCGGAGTCGGGCCGTCGGATCATCCGGAAGACCTCCTCGAAGCCGGTGTCGGCGAGTGTGATCGACAGGGCGTCCGGGTGCCACCGCCACGCCCGCGCGACCAGGTGGTCGAACTCGTGGACGCCGGTTTCGTCCGAGCCCTGCATCGCGATCAATACCCAGGTGCCCGGGCCGCCACGTCGATGCCATGACGCCAGGATGCCCGGTACACGCCGGGGCTCGACATGAATGAGACTGAACTGCGCGATCAGGCCTGCGCACTGTTCCACCGGCGCGGACGCGCAGTCGGCGTCGTCGTGGAGAAAGCGGATGCCCGGGTACTCGCGTCGGGCGAACCTCAACATCTCCGCGCTCGGATCGACTCCGAGAACTGACATCCCCCGGGCGTGTAGATGGGCAGCGATGTGACCTTGACCACAACCGATGTCGATCACCACCGGCGTGTCTCCGGTTTCGGACGCCAGCATGTCGGCGAAACAGTCGACGGCGTGGCGCTCCAACTCGGACCGGAACGCCGACGGGAAGGCGGCTGCGTATTCTGCCGCGAGAGCGTCATAGCCTGGCTGCGTCATGAAGCGATGGTGGCCCCGCTCGCCGAGTTCATCAACTCTGACACGGCTTTTCGTGCGGCCCCGAGATCCCGGTCGACGGGTGGTTGTCAGTGGGCGGTGGTCAGCGGGCCACGTCGGCGACGAGTTGATTCCAGCCCTCGAAGGTCTCCGCCGACACCGAACCCGTCTGCGTCGCGATGAAACTGCAACGGGCGTGCCGATCGTAGAGCTCGATGGAACCGGTCCGACCCCAGACGCCGTCGGTCCAGGTCACCCAGCATTCGGTGACGAGGTTGACGTTGATCATCGCACGGCAGGTGCCCGACGCGATCACCATGGATCCGCGATGTTCGCGCGCGCCGTCCAACCGGTCGTGGCGCATCTGGATGCACCCGGGTGCGGTGGTGGCGATGGTCATCGGCATCCCGAGCAGCGCGGCGTGCTCGAAAGCGGCGACGACCCGGCGGGACTCCACGCGGGCGAAACCGTCCTCGCTGCGGCCCGGCATGGACCGGAGTCGCTGTGTGCCACCGTCTTCGAGCACAGCGTCGAACTGGGCGATCTGATCGTCGGCGGATGGCATGTCGCGATCCTCGGCAGTGTCGTCGCGACGAGGCGCGGCGCTGACGACATGATGCGAGGCAGTCGTGCCGTCGAACCCGCCGGTGGCCAGCGACAGCGACTCGAACGCGAGCCGGTCCGAAGTATCCGTGAGATAGCTCGCGTGCGCGGTGTTCCCGGACGCATCGAAAATGCGAAGCGTCGGTGGCACGTGTGCCGCCGGATCGGTGACCAGCGCGGAGCCGAGACGAGCAGGATTGAGGCGCAGCGAGATCCGCGATGGCCGGCACCGGATCGGTCCGCCGATACCCACTGGCAGTTCATGGATCCCGACGTCGTTCATGAGGACTGGGCCTGCCACCGTCACCCCGACCACCTGCTCGAGCGACGGCAACTGCTCGGCAACCGCGGCCACGTCGGAGCCGAGCAGGGAGCCCGAGAACCCGGGTGTGGCCAGCAACGTGTCGAGGTCGTTGGCCGATCCGTTCGCACGCGGACAGGTGCACCGGTCGCGGCATTCCGGACGCGACCCGCGACCGGTGTGCTCGGAGTCGGATGGTCGGGGTGATTCGGGCATCGTTGCCGTTCCTTTCCCGTGTCCTGTGTCAGGATCGGTGTGGGGTCGAGTCGAAATGGTCAGTACACGTCGCGCAGATATCGTTTGGCGCGTTTGAGATCGTCGACGTGATCCTGGGCCGCCTCCGCAGACATCCCGCCGTGCTCGGCGATGATGTCGTGCAACGCGGTGTCGACGTCGTGGGCCATCCTCGTGGCGTCGCCGCATACGTAGAGGTGCGCACCGTCGGACAGCCATGCGAAGAGATCGGCGCCCTGTTCGCGCATGCGGTCCTGGACGTAGATCTTGTGCTCCTGGTCGCGGGAGAACGCGAGGTCGAGGCGATCGAGGAGTCCGTCGGTGACGAATCCGTCGATCTCCTCGGCGTAGATGTGGTCGTGGTCGCGATGCCGGTCGCCGAAGAACAGCCAGTTCCCGCCGCGCGCACCACGTGCGGCGCGCTCGTGCAGGAACGAGCGGAAGGGTGCGATGCCGGTCCCCGGTCCGATCATGATGATCTTGGTGTCGTCGGCGGGCAGCCGGAACGATTTGTTGGCGGAGATGAACACCTCGACCTGGGTGCCCTCGGGGCGTCGGTCGGCGAGGTAGGTCGAGCACACTCCGCCGCGCTGTCGTTCCCCGGACCGATAGCGCACCGTGGCCATGGTGATGTGCACGGTGCCGGCGTGCGCGACGGGGCTCGACGAGATGGAGTACACGCGATGCTGCAGCGGCCGCAGTTCGGCGAGCAACTCCTCCGGGGTGATCGTGAGGGCGGGGTCGACATCGAGCAGATCGAGAACGTCCTTCCCCCAGAGCCATGCATCGAGCGCCTCGCGGTCGCCGGTCGACGTCAGGTGCGTGAGTTCGGCGTCCTGGCTGCGTTGTGCGATGTAGTCGACGAGGTACTTCGACGGGGTGGAGATCTCCACGTGGTGGGTGAGGGTGTCCCGCAAGGTGCGTTCGGTTCTCCGATCGGTGATCATCACGTCCGGCGACACCCCGAGTCGCTCGATGATGCGCTCGACGAGCTGGGCGTCGTTGACCGGCGAGATGCTGATCCCGTCGCCGGGCTGGTACGCGATACCGCTGTCGCCCAGGGAGATCACCAAGTGGCGCACCTCCTTGTCGGACTCGGGGGCCGACAGCAGGGAATTGGCGACGATGGTCGCGGGATACGGGTTCTTCCGCGTCCATTTCGGCTTCGCGCGTCGTGCGCCCGACGCCTGGTCGGGCGACGTCGCCGGCTCCGGCGACGACTCGGGTTTGGGGATCACCGCGGGTTCGGACGCTCCGGGGGTCGCGACCCCGCTCATCGGCGTGTCCGCATCGACAGCCGCCAGTGCCGCAACCGCCTGCCTGATCCAGGCGTCGGCGGGTTCCTCGAAATCGACGTCGCAATCCACTCGATCGACGACGCGGGTGGCGCCGAGCTCGGCCAGGCGGGTGTCGATGTTCTTGCCGGCCTGGCAGAACCCGTCGTAGATCGAATCACCGAGCCCGAGGACGCCGTAGAAGAGTCCGTCCAGCCGCGGGGCGTCCGGGGCGGCGAGAGCCCGCCAGAACAGCTCGGCGTTGTCGGGCATGTCGCCCTCGCCGTACGTGGATGTGATCACCAGTAGTCGGCGTGCCGCCGACAGCGCGGTGATGTCGAGTGAGTCCAGATCACACCGCACGGGATCGAATCCATGTGTGCGGGCCAGGGTCTCGGTCTGCTCGGAGAGCCATTCGGCGGTGCCGGTCTGGCTGCCGAAGACGATCTGCAGAGGGATTCCGCGCTCGTCGGCCGACGCGACAGCAGCGGCGGCAGGTACTCCGGACTGTGTCGGCATGGCGATGCGGGTGTTCAGACCTGCGAGGAATCCGGCCAGCCAGGCCTTCTGATCACCCGTGAACGGGACATCGGCGGGGATGTAAGGGAGCTGCATGTCATCCGACCTTTGCTGTGTCGATGCTTGCTGGTGATCGCAGGCCGTTCGCGACCTCGGGGACGGCCTGCACCGCGAAGAGTTCGTCGAAGCCGGGCAGGCTGCCGAGCGTCTCGCGATTCTTACGGTCCTGCAAGAGAATCCAGCCGTAACTGCCAAGGGCGTCCATCGACCAGACGTTGCGCAGCGCGAGGGCCCGCTTGTAGTCGTCGATCCGCTTGGCCGCGATGAGCGCTGCGAGGTGCGCGCTGTCATAGTGCGCCAGGATGTCTCGCGCATGGCGGGCCACCCGCGAGACCAGTTCGAAGTCCTCGGTCAGGACCAGGTTCCGTGCGCCGCTCGCGACAGCCTGATCGGTCCAGGCCGCTACCGGCCCACCGCTCCGGGCGCCCCCGGCGCGCGAGAGACGGATGGTGGCGACCTGCCGGGCGATCTCGAACACGGTGAAGGCGTTGAGCAGCCGGTACATCTCGGCGTTGTCGGTCTGCCCGTACTCGGGAACTGCGCCGCCGGCCACCGGCTCGCCACTGCGGATGCTGGCCTTGAGAGCGTGCACCTGGTGACCGGCCAGCGCGGTGGAGAGCTCGGCGAGCAGATCGCGATGAGACATCGACGCCATCAGGGCGTCGCTGTCCTGGTAGGCCACCAATGCCCGGGGCATTGCGTAGGCGATGTGGTGACGTTCGGTCTCCCAGTTCTCCAGCAGTCGCATTCCCAACGCCGAACCGGTTGCCGCGACGTGCATCTCGAGCATCTGCTTGACGGCGAGATGGTGGATCGGGGCCAGCGGGTCGTCGCCCCCGGTGATCGTGCCCACCAGCACCGAATCGGAACTGATGCGCGTCGCGAGTTCGCCTGCCGGATCGTACTGGTAGAGAAAGCCTCCGCTCATCCCGTTGCCGAGCCCCTTGCCGTATCCGCCGAGGTTGAGGACCGCGCCGTTCGTCATGTACTCACAGCCGAATTCACCGACGCCTTCCACCACCGCGGAAGCACCGGAGTTGCGCACCGCGAAGCGATCGCCTGCCTCGCCTTCGACGAACAGCCGGCCGCCGGTGGCGCCGAACAGCGCGAAATTGCCGATCAGAACGTTGCCGCCGATCGACGAGGATCCACCACCGGGGGAGCGGACGATCACCGTGCCGCCCGACATGGACTTGCCAACACCGTCATTGCAGGTGCCGGTGTGTTCGAGACGGATTCCGTCGTTGCAGAACGCGGCGTACGACAGACCGGCGGATCCGGCCGTCCCGACACGAACCGAGTCCGGTGCCAGGAAGCGGCGTCCACGGTCATCGGTGTAGACGCTCGGCATGCCGCCGACCTCAGCGTCGGTGAACTGGTGATTGAGGGTCCGCTCGATGTCGATCGCGAGTTGCGCGCCGACGCTCTTGTTGCGGTTGCCCAGCGTCGGGGTGTCGATCGTGACGTGGGCGGCACCACGGTCGAACAGGGCGCTCCGCACGTCGTCGAACATGGAGTCGTCGATCGCGAAATCGCGCTCCAGATAGACCGGGTCGGTGATCTGGACCGGATCGATCCGGGCCAATAGTGCCTCGGGTCGCAGTGTGGTCACCACGCCCGGGTGGTTCACCATCGTGAGCAGATCGGTCCGGCCGCGGGCGGCGGCGAGGCTCGGCAGTCCGAGTGCGGCGAGGATCTCGCGCACCTCGTGGGCGATGTTGAGCAGGTACTGCGCCATCGAACGTGGGTCTCCGTCGAAGACCTCCGGGTTGGTGGTCAGGCCCGCAGGACACTTGATGTTGCAGTTCTTGGCCATCACGCAGCCGATCATCATCAACGCCGATGTGCCGAACTCGAAACTGTCGGCGCCCAGCAGCGCCGACGTCACGACATCCTGGCCGGTCTGGTGCGCACCCGAGGTCCGCAACACGATCTTCTGACGGAGTCCGTTGGCGCACAACGCCTGATGAACCTCGGCGAGACCGATCTCGGCGGCCCGGCCGGCGTATCGCAGGCTCGTGACGGACGCGGCGCCGGTGCCACCGGTGTTGCCCGCGACGTTGATGACATCGGCGCCCGCCTTGGCGACGCCGACCGCGATCGTCCCGATGCCCTCGGAGGAGACCAGCTTGACGATCACCCGCACGCGTGCGGCCTTGCAGTCGTGGATGAGTTGGGCGAGGTCCTCGATCGAGTACGTGTCGTGGTGCGGCGGTGGTGACACCAGCTCGACGCCCGGCGTGCCGCCACGCGCGGCGGCGATTTCGACGGTCACCTTGGGGGCCGGGAGTTGGCCGCCCTCACCGGGTTTCGCCCCTTGACCGATCTTGATCTCCAATTCGCGCACCATCGGATCGGCAAGGTATCCGGCCCAGATGCCGAAGCGCCCGGAGGCGAACTGCTTGATCGCCGAGGCCCGGATGGTGCCGTACCGCGACATGTGCTCGCCACCCTCGCCGCTGTTGGAGAGACCACCGACCATGTTGGTGCCATGAGCCACCGCCTCGTGGGCCGGGGCCACGAGGGCGCCGTGGCTCATCGCACCGGAGGCGAAGGTCGAGGTGATCTCGTGCGCAGGTTGCACATCACTGAGCGCGATGGCCGCAGGCGCCGGGCGAAGGCCCGCCAGGTACTCGGCGGCCGCTCCGGTCGTGACGACGATGAGGCCGCCCTCGCCGCAGTCGAGGATCTCGACGGCGTCGCCGAGGTGGTGGGCGATCGCCTGGGCGAACGTCTGGACCCGGTCCTCTCCATCGGCGCCGACGCCATCTCCCTCGAGGGAGATGTGGAATCCGTCCGGGACCCCGGCGTCGTCGAGCGGGGTCACCGACAGGCCGCGGACCGCGGCGCCCGAGGTCGAGCGCGTGAACATCCGATCGAGCGCGGCGGCGAGATCGGCACCCGTGGAGGCGGCGAGATCGATGGGCAGAGAGAGGATGTCGCGCAGCGCGCTCGGTCGGGACGCGCGCTGCCCGCGTAGGTCGTCGGTGAACGACCGGTAGGCGTCGGTGATCGTGAAGGTGTCGATGTCGTTGTCCGACAGCCGGTCGTAGCTGCTGCCGGAGTAGGCGCGGGCGTCGAGCCCGAAGGCGTCGTCGAGCTTTCCGAGGGTGAGAAGTCGTAGCCCCCCGGAACGGTCGGTCTCGGTGGCGTCGGGTGATTCGCGGTCGGCGGTGGCAAACGCGATCTTCTCCGCGGTCAGGTCCGCGTACTTGCGAACCGCGGTCGCGCCGAAGGAGTGCCCGGCGCCGTCGGAACGTTCCTTGAACAGGCCGAGCAGCGGCAGATCCTGGTCGGTCGCGGGGATGTCCGAGATCGCCGCGCGATGGGCGCGGGCGATGGTCGCCACGATGGTGTGCAGACCCACGCCGCCCGCGGGCGCACGTTGATCGGGAAACCACCGTCGGAGATCGCTGTCGTCGGTGTCGAGGAAGTTGGGCTCGAAGAACTCGCCGCCGATATAGCTCTCGACGGTGCAGAGTCCCACCCGGCCCATGGTCTTCATCAGAGATTTCTCGGCGGCCCTGACCCATCGGCCGAACGCCTGGTCGCGCTCCTGCAGATCGTCGGCGACAGTGGCGGCACGACGTGCGACCGAATGCGGGTGGACGGCGGCCGCGCCGAAGCCGAGCGTCGCCGCGAGATGGTGGGAGGATTCGACCTGTCCGGTGTCGGCAACCAGGGACACCCGCAGACGCAAGCCGGCCGCGATGAGTCGCTGATTGACCGACGAGACGGCGAAGATGATGGGCACCGCGGCACGATCGGCCGCGATCGCCCGATCGCTGAGCACTGCGATCCCACCCAGGCGGCCCGCGAAGTCGACGATCTCGTCACCGAGTCGGTCGATCGCGGAGACCATCGCCGCATGGTCGGCGACGACGTCGCCACCGTCCGGATCGATCGGGTAGCAGGCGTCGAAGCTGTGGATCGGGCTCTCGGTCTGGCGGTGCAGGAGTTCGAGCTCATCGGCCGAGAGGATCGGTGTGCGTAACACGATCTGGCGCGACCGGGATCCCGAAGGCGTGTCGTCGGTGGTGATGGTGGCGTCCGGCCGCGTCCCGAGGGCGACCCGGAGGGTCATGCCGTCGGCCTCACGGATGCTGTCCAGGGGCGGATTGGTGACCTGGGCGAAGCGCTGGGAGAAGAAGCGAGCGACGTTGGGCTCGATATCGGTCAACGCGTTGATGGCGTTGCCGAAGCCCATCGCCGAGACACGTTCTGCGCCATCGGCGATCATCGGGTCGATGAAGTAGCGGAAGCTCTCCTGGTCGAGAAAGTACGCCCGGTAGCGCTGGTGGTCGGTCAGCGACGCGTCGTCGGTCGTCGGGGCGGTGTCCGTGGTCCACGGGCCCTCGAGCGCCGCCAGGTCGACCTTGGCGGCCCGGAGCAGCGCGGGGTAGTCGCGCGCCGCGGCGAGCTTCTCGTACGCCTCGTGCGTCGTATAGGTGCGATGCTCCCGATGGTCGTAGTAGATCATCCCGCCTGCCGATACCCGACCACGGGCGATGACCGACTCGGGCGGTACCGCGATCTGCCCGGCCTCGGAGAAGGCACAGAGGTAGTCGGTGGTCTCGAGGGTGCGCAGCGGGCGCAGGCCGAGACGGTCGAGTCGGGCCCCGATCACGGTCCCGTCGCCGAACACCACGGCTGCCGGGCCGTCGTTCTTCTCCTCGTAGAGCGAGAAGTACTCGAACATCGCCCGGACCGGGGCGGAGAGCGAGGTGTCGTGCTCCCATGCCGGCGGCATCATCGAGACGATTGCGGTGATCAGATCGACGCGATCCTCGATGACCCGGGCAGCGACGGTCTGATCCAGGCGGCTGCTGTCGGATTGCCCGGGTGGGCGGACGATGCTCCGGTGCTGTGCGGTGGCGGAGGTCACCTGGGCGATCCGGTTCTTCTTGTCGGTGTTCAGTTCACCGTTGTGCGCGAGGAACCGGAACGGCTGGGCCATCGTCGGATGCGGATCGGTGTTCGTGGAGAACCGCGTGTGGAAGTACAGCGTGTGGACGGCGTGATCCTCGTCGAGCAGATCTGTGAAGTAGTCGATCACCTCGGGCGAGGACAGGCGGCCCTTGAGCACCTGAGTTCTGGCCGACAGTGACAGCGGGTAGAAACCCGACAGTTCGGGCTCGGTGAAGGCGATCGCCTCGATGTGCAGCAGGGCCTGTTGCACCGTGTGGTCGAGTTCAGCGGGTTCGGGGCAGGGCTCGGGTGCCGCGAACACCCACTGACGGATGGGCAACTGGAATCCGACGGCCGATTGCCGCAGCACCGAGACATCGACGGGGACATCTCGGACCGTCAGGATCGAGAAGCCTTGCTCGGCCATGGTCCGCTCGATCAGCCTGCCGGCACGAGCCGCCGCGGCCGCGTCGGTGGGGAGGAAGAAGTTGCCGACGCAGAAACGGCCGAGCCGCAGGTCGGGTCGCCCGGTGATCTTGCGGAAGAAGCGGAGTGAGAGATCCATCGAGACCCCGCCACCGTCGCCGACACCGAGGGCCGAGATGCCGCCTCGATGGGGGACCGCGCACAGCGCCTCACGGGCCTTGTCGATCACGGAGTGTTGCTGCACACCGTCCTTGCGTGTGATGAACCCCACGCCACAACTGCTGTACTCGTCGCTCGGGTCCCACAGGAGTGGCCGCGGGTGGTGATCAGGCCGCATTCGGTCCTCAGGTCTCGGGCCGTCCGCTCATGGACGGCGCTGGCGGATGGGTCGGGGATCGCTGCGACGATGAAGCGATGCCGACGACAACGTCACGCTCTAACTTAGCTAAGCCTTACTATCCTAAGGTATGCCTAAGTCGGGAATGAAATCCCACAGGAGGCCGTTCAGTCGAGTGGATCGTCGGTAAGCGGGTGGTTCGAGATCGGGATTGCACGGATTTCCAGGTCGAACACCACGCGTGGCATACTGATCGGTCGAGTCCGGTTCCGGTTCACACCGTCGATCCCCGACGGTGACCCGGCGACCACAGAAAGGGACAACCAGATGAAGCAGGGCATTCACCCCGAGTACGCGACGACCACGGTCGTCTGCGGCTGCGGCAACACCTTCGAGACCCGCAGCACCGCGGACAACGGACGTATCAACGTCGAGGTCTGCTCGCAGTGCCACCCGTTCTACACAGGCAAGCAGAAGATTCTCGACACCGGCGGCCGCGTGGCCCGGTTCGAGAAGCGCTACGGCAAGCGCGCCAAGAAGACCGACGCGCAGTAGCTCGACCGACGACGCCCTGCCGGCGCGCTCTGCGCGTCCGGTGGGGCGTCGTTTTTCGTTCTCCGAATCCCTGTCGGCCGTTCGCGATGCCGGACACGAGAGATGTCCTGAGAGGTGCGCACCAGGTGACCACGCAGAGCCCGTCGGCGATCGACGACATCCTCGCCGAACATGCCGGCCTCGAGGCACAGCTGGCGGATCCGTCGTTGCACGACGATCCGGGTGCCGCCCGCCGGGTCGGCAAGCGGTTCGCCGAACTCGCTCCCATCATGGCAACCCACCGTCGTCTGGAGGCCGCGCGCGATGATCTCGCCGCCGCACGCGAACTGGCCGCCGACGACCCGGCGTTCGCCGACGAGATCCCGGCGCTGGAGACCACAGTCGCCGAACTCGATGCGACACTGACCGATCTGCTGGCGCCCCGCGACGCGCACGACGGCGACGACGTCGTCCTCGAGATCAAATCGGGGGCCGGTGGCGAGGAATCGGCATTGTTCGCCGCCGACCTGGCCCGGATGTACCTCAAGTACTGCGAGCGAAGTGGTTTCAAGGCGCAGATCCTCGGCGTCACCGAATCCGACCTCGGCGGGTACAAAGAGGCCACCCTCTCGATCAAGTCGAGAGAACAACTGCGCGACGGTGTCTGGGCTCGCCTGAAGTTCGAGGGTGGCGTCCATCGGGTGCAGCGGGTGCCGGTCACCGAATCGCAGGGACGAATCCACACCTCGGCCGCCGGAGTACTGATCTATCCGGAACCCGAGGAGGTCGCCCAGGTCGAGATCGACGAGTCTGATCTGCGTGTCGACGTCTATCGATCGTCCGGAAAGGGTGGTCAGGGCGTCAATACGACGGACTCGGCGGTCCGGCTGACCCACCTGCCCACCGGCATCGTCGTGACCTGTCAGAACGAACGTTCGCAGCTGCAGAACAAGGCCAGGGCCATGCAGGTGCTCGCGGCCCGGCTGCAGTCGGCTGCCGAAGAGGAAGCCGACGCCGCGGCCGCCGAAGGGCGGGCCGCGCAGATCCGCACCGTCGACCGCTCCGAGCGGATCCGGACCTACAACTTTCCGGAGAACCGGATCACCGATCACCGGATCGGCTACAAGTCGAACAATCTCGACGCGGTGCTCGACGGTGACATGGATGCGCTGCTCGATGCACTGGTGGCCGCCGATCGGCAGGCCCGCCTCGAAGCGCAATGACGCGATGACCGAGGAGCCGTCGGACACTGCGCACCGCGAGGTGCCTGCTCGCGTGGACTCGGAGTTGTCGCGAGCGGAACGGACCCTGCGCGACGCCGGGATCGACAGCGCGCGTGGTGATGCCGAGTGGTTGCTCGCCGCAGTCCTGGAGATCGATCGCGGTCGGCTGCTGATCGTCGACGGACTCGATCAGGAAACCCGCGATCGGTTTCGTGGTCTGGTGGACCGTCGCGCGAGGCGAATCCCCTTGCAGCACATCGTCGGGACCACCTCGTTCGGACCGGCCGAGCTCGCCGTCGGACCTGGCGTCTTCGTTCCCCGTCCGGAGACCGAGTTCCTCGCGGAATGGGCGGTCGGGATCGCCGACGGAGCCGGCATCGTCACGGTTGTCGATCTGTGCAGCGGCAGTGGTGCCCTGGCGATCGCGGTCGCGACGATGCTGCCGAACGCGCGGGTCTGGGCGGTCGAGCGGTCGCCGGAGGCGCTGGAGTGGTTGCGGCGCAACGTCGCGAGCGCACCTCCTCAGGTGCGTGACCGGATCGCCGTGGTGGCGGCCGACGTGACCGACGCCGCGCAGATGCACGCCATGTTGCCGGCCGGTTCGGTGGACGTGGTGGTGGCCAACCCGCCTTATGTCCCACAGGCGGCCCGGGTCGCCCCGGAGGTGGCCCACGATCCCGCCGACGCGGTGTTCGGTGGGGCCGACGGGATGTCGGTGATCACACCGATGATGCCGATCGTCGCCGAACTGTTGCGGCCCGGTGGCGTGGTGGGTGTCGAGCACGATGACACGACGTCGGCCGCGGTTCTGGACGTGGTCGGTGCGGTGGGTGCCTTCGACGATGTCCGTGCTCGCGACGACCTGGCGGGACGTCCCAGATTCGTCACAGCACGCCGGGTCTGAGCGGACCGCAGCGACCGTCCGGCGGCGGGCGTGGGAGGATGGCCGGGTGAGCACGGTATTCGACTGCAATGATCCGGAAGGCCGGGCGGCGGGTATCCGCGCAGCCGTCGGAGCGGCGAAGGCGGGCAGGCTCGTGGTGCTGCCGACCGACACTCTCTACGGCATCGGCTGCGAGGCGTTCGACAGCGAGGCGGTCGCCGCGTTGCTGGCCGCAAAGGGGCGAGGGCGCGACATGCCGGTCCCGGTGCTGGTCGGTTCGTGGCACACGATCGACGGCCTGGTGTTGTCGGTGTCGACCGCCGCCCGTGACCTGGTCGAGGCGTTCTGGCCCGGCGGGCTGAGTCTCGTGGTGGAGCAGGCGCCGTCGCTGGCCTGGGATCTGGGAGACACCAACGGCTCGGTGATGCTGCGCATGCCGCTGCATCCGGTGGCGATCGAACTCCTGCGCGAGGTGGGGCCGATGGCGGTCTCGAGTGCCAATGTGTCGGGACAGCAGCCCTCCACCACCGTCGACGAGGCCCGCGACCAACTCGGCGAGTCGGTGTCGGTCTACCTTGACGGAGGTACTGCCGCGGAGGCCCAGCCGTCGACGATCGTCGATCTGACGGGACCGACGCCACGAATCCTGCGTGAAGGGGCGGTGTCGATCGACGCCATCGCCGAGGTCCTCGATCTCGACGTCGACGTGCTGGCCGCGCGCTGACGATGTCGTTCGCCCACTCCGACCCCCAGGTCGCCGACCTCGTCGAGCGTGAGAGCCGTCGCCGCGCAACCACTGTGCAGTTGATCGCGTCGGAGACGCCCGCCAGCCCAGCGGTTCGTGAGGCACAGGCGTCGGATTTCGGCGCGAAATATGCCGAGGGCTATCCGGGGGCGCGCTTCCACGGCGGATGCGAGGTCGCCGACCAGCTCGAGCAACTCGCCATCGACCGCGCCGCCGAACTGTTCGGCGCCGAGTACGTCAACGTCCAGCCGCTCTCGGGCAGTGCCGCGAATCTCGCCGTCTACGCCGCATTCGCGCAGCCGGGCGACCCGATCCTGGCGTTGCGCCTCGACCAGGGCGGGCACCAGAGCCATGGGTCCCGGGCGAACTTCTCCGGCCGCTGGTTCTCGCCGATCCACTACGGCGTACGTCCATCCGACGAACGCATCGATTACGACGAGCTCCGCGATCTCGCGTTGCTTCACCGGCCGCGGATCATCGTCGCGGGCGGTGCCGCCTACTCACGCTCGATCGATTTCGCGGCCCTGCGGACCATCGCAGACGAGGCCGAGTCGATCCTCTGGATCGACGCGGCGCATCTCGCGGGGCTGGTCGCCGGGGGAGTGCTGGCCTCGCCGGTGCCTCATGCCGACGTCGTCACCTTGTCCACGCACAAGGTGCTGCAGGGGCCGCGCGGCGGGATGATCCTGGCCCGCGGCGCCCATGCCGCGGTGCTGCAGAAGGCGGTTCACCCGTTCATACAGGGCGGACCGTCGATGGGATCGATCGCAGGCAAGGCGGTCTGCATGCGGGAGTCGGCGACCGACGAGTTCGCCTCGTATGCGGCGGAGACCGTCGTGGCGGCGCAGCGCCTCGGTGACGAGCTCTCCGGGCACGGCCTCCGGATCGTGAGTGGCGGCACCGACATCCATCTCGCGGTGGCCGATGTCTCCGCGATCGGGCTCACCGGGGCCGAGGCGCAGCGACGTCTGGCCTCGGCCGGGATCGTGGTGGACCGGGCCGTGTTGCCGTTCGATCGAGAACCGGTCACAACCGGCTCGGCGATCCGTGTCGGCACCCCGACGGCCGTGCTCGACGGTCTCGGTGTCGAGGCGATGCCGACGATCGCCGGCTGGATCATCCGCGGGTTGCGGGATCCGGTGGGCAGCGACCAACACGCCGGGATCCGCGCGGAAATCGAACGAGAGCTCGGCGGGTAGCGTTGTGCGGGTGTTCGATCCCCAGGCCGGCAAGGACCTCGCTGACGGGGTCACCGGCCTGGCCTTCGGTGCCGGTGATCCCGGTGTCCACCTGACCGCGTTGTCGGTGGTCGGCAACGGCGGCGCGGGCGTCCCGCTGCGGGAGTTGGCGCTGGTGGGTCTGACCGCGGCGGCCGTCACGTATCTGCTGACCTCGCTCGTCCGGGTCTTCGCCATCCGGATCGGGGCCGTCGCGGTGCCGCGGGTGCGCGATGTCCACGTGATCCCGACGCCGCGTCTGGGCGGTCTCGGCATGTTCGCCGGCATGGTGGCGGCGATCGCGCTGGCCGCCAACCTGCCTGCGCTCACCCGAGGATTCGCCTACACCAGCGACATGAGTGCGGTGATCGTCGCGGGACTCGTGATCGTGCTGGTCGGCGTCATCGACGACCGGTGGGGGCTCGATGCACTGACGAAATTCGTCGGACAGCTGACCGCGGCCGGGGTCCTGGTGATCATGGGGGTGAGCTGGTACCTGCTCTACGTCCCGTTTGCCGACATCGGCACCGTGGTCCTCGACCCGTTGCAGGCCGGCCTCCTGACGGTGGCGATCACGGTCGCGACGATCAACGCGATCAACTTCGTCGACGGACTGGACGGCCTCGCCGCAGGCCTCGGTCTGATCGCGGCGTCGGCGATCTGCATGTTCTCGCTCGGTCTGCTCCACGACCAGGGCGGCGATGTCAGCTACTACCCGCCTGCGCTCATCTCCACCGCCCTCGCGGGCGCCTGCCTCGGATTCCTGCCCCACAACTTCTCGCCTGCGCGGATCTTCATGGGCGACTCGGGTGCCATGCTCATCGGGCTCATGTTGTCCGCGGCGTCGACGAGCGCGTCCGGACGTATCGCGATCAACGCCTATGGGCCCGCAGACGTGTTCACCCTGTTGTCGCCCCTGATCCTCGTGGCGGCGGTTGTCTTCGTGCCGATGCTGGACATGCTGATGGCCGTGGTGCGACGGACGCGCGCCGGAGTGGGCTTCTACACCCCCGACAAGATGCACCTGCACCACCGTTTGCTGGAACTCGGACATTCGCAGCGACGGGTCGCGCTGATCATCTACCTGTGGGTGGGTGTCCTCGCATTCTCCGCGGCGGCCAGTACCCTCTTCCCGATGTCGGTGGTGGCACCGATGTTCGGTGCAGGCCTGATCGTCGCCCTGCTGGTCACGATGGCGCCCCGCCTGCAGCGGCGCTATGCCCAGATCCGGACGCGTGGTCACGCCGACCACTCCGATCGACGCGATTCCGTACCGGGCGGGACCTGATCGGGGACGCCCACGCGCCAGGGGAGCGTCCTGACCCCTTGGTAAGGCAATGGTAAAACGCCGTGTACTATCCTCTGTAGTAGCACGACCTCGGCGCGAGCGCGTCGCCTCCGGGAGCCGGAGGCCGCCATCCGCACCGCATCGACGGCCGCTGGACTCCCCAAAGGGTGCATACCCCCCGGTGGGTGCAGGAACGGGTGTTGGTAGGGTCACAGAAAACCGCGAGCTTACGCCCGGTGACACGAGTCGCCGATCGCACGCTCGATGCTTCGTGTCAACGCACGGGACTGAGCAGAGGAGAGGCACATGACAACGTCTGCCCCGGACTCCGCTTCCGTCTATCCGGTGGCGCCCACCGGCATCCGCCGTCCGGCGATCATCGCGGGGGTGGTCACCGTCGTCGTCGCGGCGCTGGCGATCGTCCTCGGGCATGCGTGGTTCGCCGCCTTCTTCCTCGCCGGTGTGGTGCTGGTCTTCATCAACACGAAACTGGTCATCCGGGCGGTCGAGAACGTCGCCGCTGCGGAGGATCCCCGGAAGAAACTGCTCGCCCTCAATTCCGCATTCCGCCTCGGGGTCATCACAGTCCTCGCATTGGTGGCGGCCATTCTGGTCCGGCCCGACGGGCTGGGCGCGATGTTCGGACTCGCCGTCGGCCAGGTGATCCTGGTGCTCAACACGGTGATTCCGGTGATGAAAGGACTTCGTAAGCAGATATGACCGCAATGACTTACCTGGCCGAGTCAGAGTCGGCGATCGAGGTCGGCCACCACACCGAGGTGGATCTGCTCGGTATGACCGTCAATCTCGACACGGTCATCGGCAGTGCGGTGGCCGCGGTCATCGTGATCGCGCTTGCGTTCTTCGTCCGGTTCAAGATGACGTCGAACAAGCCGAACAACGTTCAGCTGTACTTCGAGACGATCACCGTCCAGATGCGCGGCCAGATCGAGGGCGCGATCGGCATGAAGATCGCCGGCTTCGTGCTGCCGCTGGCGGTGACCCTGTTCACCTACATCCTGATCGCCAACTGGCTGTCGATCATCCCGGCGCAGTACGGAACGTCCGAGGGTTCCACGAGTGAGTGGCTCAAGCCGCCTGCCAGCGACGTCAACTTCGTGTACGCCTTGGCGCTGTTCGTGTTCGTCTGGTACCACGCCGCGGGCGTCAAGCGTCGCGGCATCATCGGCCACCCGGTCCGGCTCGTGAAGGGCCACTCGGTCGCCATCGCGCCGGTCAACATCATCGAGGAGATCGCCAAGCCGGTCTCGCTCTCTCTCCGTCTTTTCGGCAACATGTTCGCGGGCGGCATCATGGTCGCGCTCATCGCGCTGATGCCGATCTACGTGATGTGGGCGCCGAACGCCCTCTGGAAATCCTTCGACCTGTTCGTCGGACTCATCCAGGCATTCATCTTCGCCCTGCTGACGATTCTGTACTTCAGCCAGGCGATGGAGATGGACGAAGACCACCACTAGCCAGTACGACCCTGGCCGGCACCGCTGGCCGGGCCCAAAGACCTGGCAACCCGATTGCCAGTTTCACCCGAAAGGAAAGTTCTAAATGGATCCCAATCTGATTGGTCTGGGTGCGTTGATCGGTGGCGGCCTCATCATGGGCGGCGGCGCGATCGGTGCCGGTATCGGCGACGGTCTGGCAGGTGCCCAGTTGATCGCGGGTATCGCGCGTCAGCCGGAGGCCCAGGGTCGACTCTTCACCCCGTTCTTCATCACCGTGGGTCTGGTCGAGGCTGCGTACTTCATCAACCTGGCGTTCATGGCGCTCTTCGTCTTCGCCACCCCGATCTCCGGCCAGTCCTGATCTCGGTCATCGACCGGGTCGCCCTAGGATTTAAGGGAACAACCCAACCATGAATCTCGCCGCAGAGAACTTCCTGCTCCCCAACGGCACGTTCTTCGTGTGCCTGCTGATCTTCGTGATCGTGTTCCTGGTCATCAGGACGATGGTCGTGCCACCGATCCTCAAGGTGCTCGACGATCGCGACGCCATGATCGCCAAGACTGCGGAGGACAACCGGGCCGCCGCGGCGAGCTACGAGGATGCGGACACCGAGTACCGGGCAGCGCTCAAGGACGCCCGGGGGGACGCCACCGGTATTCGGGACGAGGCTCGTGCCAAGGGCAACGAGCAGTTGGCAGAGGCGAAGCGGCGGGCCACCGAGGAAGCGGACGCCGTTCTCGCCGACACCACGAGACAACTGAAGGCCGAGGGGGATCAGGCGGCTTCGACCGCCCGTGACGATGTCGATGCACTGTCGTCGACGTTGGCGAGTCGTGTACTCGGCGTCGACGTGTCGGCCAAGTCGACGGAGAAGGTGAACTAAGTGGATATCGTCATCGGTAACCTCATCGGTTTCGCGATCATCATCTTCCTGTTCTGGAAGTACCTGCGGCCGGTGCTGTCCAAGGCGGTCAACGCCCAGAAGGACACGATCGCGCAACACGTGTCCGAGAGTGAGGCCGCTAAGGCTCGCGTCGCCGACGCTAAGGCTGCGCACGACCGCGCCGTCGCGGAGGCGAAGGCCGAGGCCGAGGAACTGCACAAGGGCGCAGTCCGGGATGCCGAGGCGATCTCGGGCGACCTCAAGGCGCAAGCCGATTCCGAGGTCAAGCGGATCACCGAGCACGGCAAGTCCCAGGTGGCTCTGAACCGTGCAAGCCTCGTCCGTGACCTGCGCACCGACCTCGGGCTCACCGCGGTTGACGGCGCCGGACAGCTCGTGCGTTCGCACCTGTCAGATCCGAACGCGCAGTCCGAGAGCGTTGATCGGGTCATCGACGAACTCGAATCGATGTCGGCGGGTGGACCCGGGGATCTCGTCGCACACAGCTCGGAACTGATCGGACTCCACTCCATGCGGGCGAGCAGTCGCGAGGCGGCGCGTTCGGTGGCCAAGGAGTTCGATTCCGCATCCGAGTCCCTCGACAGCGAGACCTTGGTCAAGGCGTCGGTGGAACTGACCGACGTGATCGGCCTGATCGACGGTAATCCGGTGCTGCGCAAGCGGTTGACCGAAGACGAGGACAACACCGACGGACAGGTGCAGCTGGCACAGGCACTGTTCGGTGGCAAGGTCTCACCGATCGTCGTCGAGATCGTGTCGGCCGCGGTCCGGCAGCGCTGGTCGTCGACGTCGGACTTCACCGCGGCGCTGCGGCGCCAGAACGCGCTGGTGGTACTCACCGCCGCCGAGCGTGACGGGTCGATCGAGCAGGTCGAGAACGAACTCTTCGGCGTGGCCCGGCTGCTGGAGCAGAACCCGCGGCTGGCATCGCTGCTGTCCGATCACACGCACGCCGCCGACAAGCGCGTGGATCTGCTGCGATCGTTGGTGGGCGAGAAGGTCGGGTCGCACACCTGGTATCTGCTGTCCCACACCATCGCGTTGCTGCACGGGCAGCCGGCCGACGTCGCCGTCGACCATCTCGCCGAGCTCGCGGCCGCACGCCGGGGCGAGTCGGTGGCGCATGTGGTGTCGGCAGCCGAACTCTCCGACGCACAGAAGTCGAGACTCTCGTCGGTGCTCGGCAGCATCTACGGCCGGACGATCTCGGTTCAGACCGAGATCGACGCCGAGTTGCTCGGAGGCCTGCGCATCGGTGTGGGCGACGAGGTGATCGAGGCCGATGTCGCCACCCGTTTGGCGAAGGCGGCCGAGAGTCTGCCGCGCTGATCTGACCAGACCAACACATCCAGCGAACAACCCAAACCACCAGCCGGACTGAGTAAGAAAGACGAGTACCCATGGCGGAGTTGACGATCTCACCAGACGAGATTAAGGGAGCGATCGAGCAGTATGTCTCGTCGTTCGAAGCCGATGCCTCCCGTGACGAGGTGGGCATCGTCACCGACACATCGGACGGTATCGCGCACGTCAGCGGTCTGCCCGGCGCGATGGCCAACGAACTGCTGCAGTTCGATGGCGGCGTGCTCGGCGTGGCCCTGAACCTCGACGAGGACGAGATCGGTTGCGTCATCCTCGGTGACTACGAGTCACTCGAAGAGGGCCAGCAGGTCAGCCGCACCGGTGAGGTGCTCTCGGTTCCGGTCGGTGACAAGTTCCTCGGTCGCGTCGTCGACCCGCTGGGCAAGCCGATCGACGGCCTGGGCGACATCGAGTCCGAGGCCGAGCGCGTGCTCGAGCTGCAGGCGGCCTCGGTGCTCGAGCGTCAGCCCGTCGAGGAGTCGCTCGCGACCGGTATCAAGGCCATCGACGCCATGACAGCCATCGGCCGCGGCCAGCGTCAGCTGGTCATCGGTGACCGCAAGACCGGCAAGACCGCGGTATGCATCGACGCCATCCTGAACCAGAAGGCCAACTGGGAATCGGGCGACGAGAACAAGCAGGTCCGCTGCATCTACGTCGCGATCGGGCAGAAGGGCTCGACCATCGCCGGTGTCAAGACCGCTCTCGAAGAGGCCGGCGCGATGGAGTACACCACCATCGTCGCGGCACCCGCGTCCGACTCGGCCGGCTTCAAGTGGCTGGCGCCGTACACCGGCTCGGCCATCGGTCAGCACTGGATGTACGAGGGCAAGCACGTGCTCATCGTCTTCGACGACCTGACCAAGCAGGCCGAGGCCTACCGCGCGATCTCGCTGCTGCTGCGCCGCCCGCCGGGCCGCGAGGCCTACCCCGGTGACGTCTTCTACTTGCACTCCCGTCTGCTGGAGCGTTGTGCCAAGCTGTCCGACGAACTGGGCGGCGGCTCGATGACCGGCCTGCCGATCATCGAGACCAAGGCCAACGACGTCTCGGCGTTCATCCCGACCAACGTCATCTCGATCACCGACGGCCAGGTCTTCCTGGAATCGGACCTCTTCAACAAGGGCGTCCGGCCGGCGATCAACGTCGGTACCTCGGTGTCGCGTGTCGGTGGTGCCGCACAGACCAAGGGCCTGAAGAAGGTTTCCGGTTCGCTGCGTCTGGAACTCGCCCAGTTCCGTGAGCTCGAGGCGTTCTCCGCCTTCGCCTCCGATCTCGACGAGGCGTCCAAGGCGCAGCTCGAGCGGGGTGCGCGCTGGGTGGAGATGCTCAAGCAGGGTCAGTACAGCCCGTTCTCCGTGGAGGACGAGATCGTCTCGATCTACCTGTGCGGTGAGGGCCACTACGACTCCGTGCCGGTCGACGACGTCCGTAACTTCGAGACCCAGCTGCTGAGCCATCTGCACCACGAGGCGAAGGGCGTCTACGACTCGATCGCCGGTGGCAAGGTGCTGTCCGACGACCAGGCCGAGGCTCTGGTGGACGAGACCAACAAGTTCAAGAACAGCTACCTGACGCACGACGGCAAGCGCGTCGTGAACGAGGCCGAGGCCAAGGCCATGGACTCCGAGGACGTCGAGCACGAGCAGATCACGGTTCGCAAGTCGTGATCGGGTCGTCCGACAGTCGTGCCAAGGAAGGGGTGAGGGCTCGTGGCCAGCATTCGTGAGCTGCGCTCACGCATCCGGTCGGTCAACTCGACCAGGAAGATCACGAAGGCGCAGGAGCTGATCGCGACCTCGCGCATCACCAAGGCGCAGGCTCGTGTCGCGGCGGCCAAGCCGTACGCGCATGAGATGACCGAGGTGTTGTCGGAGCTGGCGAGCAATGCCGGCTCGCTGGATCACCCCCTGCTGGTCGAGCGTGAGAACCCCCGGCGCGCCGGGATTCTGGTGGTCACGAGTGACCGCGGAATGTGCGGCGGCTACAACTCCAACGTCCTGCGGGCGACCCGCGAGCTCATCGCACTGGTGCGTGACGAGGGCAAGGAGCCCGTGCTGTTCGTCATGGGGCAGAAGGGGGTCGGCTACTTCACCTTCCGTGGTACCGAGGTGACCGATTCGTGGACAGGGTTCTCGCAGGCCCCGGACTACAGCGATGCGAGCACCGCGACCAACTTCTTGGTCCAATTGTTCGAGGCCGGTTCCGGAGAACAGGTCGAGCGTCCCGACGGTGAGGGGACGCTGGAGGGCATCGATGAGCTGCATCTCGTGTACACGAGGTTCGTCTCCATGCTGACCCAGACGCCCGAGGTGCGCCGTGTGGCACCGCTCGTCGTGTCCGAAGAGGATGACGAGATGGAAGCCGAGATCCACAAGTCGTCGCGCAATTACTCGTTCGAACCGGCGCCCGAGGCGTTGCTCGAGGCCTTGCTGCCAAAGTATGTCGCCACCCGCGTGTACGCGGCGCTGCTGGATTCCGCCGCATCGGAGTCGGCAGCACGCCGGACCGCGATGAAGGCGGCCACCGACAACGCCGACGAACTGGCGACCTCGCTCTCCCGCGAGGCCAACCAGCTCCGGCAGGCGCAGATCACGCAGGAGATCAGCGAGATCGTCGGCGGCTCCAGCGCCCTGGCCACCTGATCGAACCCTGGCGACCCATAGACCCAAAGAGGAAGTGACCCAACAACAATGACTGCAGCAGTATCCACACCCTCGGATGCCTCGACGGGTTCGGCCGAAGGCCGGGTCGTCCGCATCATCGGCCCCGTCGTCGACGTCGAGTTCCCCCGGGGCTCGATCCCAGAATTGTTCAACGCGCTGCACGCCGAGATTTCCCTCGAAGCTGTGGCCAAGACCCTGACCCTCGAGGTCGCGCAGCATCTCGGCGACAACCTGGTGCGCACGATCTCCATGCAGCCGACAGACGGCCTGGTGCGTGGTGCAACGGTGTCGGACACCGGCAAGTCCATCGTGGTGCCGGTCGGCGACGACGTGAAGGGTCACGTCTTCAATGCCCTCGGTGACTGCCTCGACACGCCGGGACTCGGCCGTGACGGCGAGCAGTGGAGCATCCACCGCAAGCCGCCTGCCTTCGACGAGCTCGAGGGCAAGACCGAGATCCTCGAGACCGGCATCAAGGTCATCGACCTGCTGACCCCGTATGTCAAGGGCGGCAAGATCGGTCTGTTCGGTGGCGCCGGCGTCGGCAAGACCGTTCTGATCCAGGAGATGATCACCCGTATCGCTCGCGAGTTCTCCGGCACGTCGGTGTTCGCCGGCGTCGGCGAGCGCACTCGTGAGGGCACCGACCTCCACCTCGAGATGGAGGAGATGGGTGTTCTCCAGGACACCGCCTTGGTGTTCGGTCAGATGGATGAGCCGCCGGGCACGCGTATGCGCGTGGCGCTGTCGGCGCTGACCATGGCGGAGTACTTCCGCGATGTGAAGCACCAGGACGTGCTGCTGTTCATCGACAACATCTTCCGGTTCACCCAGGCAGGCTCGGAGGTCTCGACGCTGCTCGGCCGTATGCCGTCGGCGGTGGGTTACCAGCCGACCCTGGCCGATGAGATGGGCGAGCTCCAGGAGCGCATCACCTCGACCAAGGGGCGCTCGATCACCTCGCTGCAGGCGATCTACGTGCCTGCCGACGACTACACCGACCCGGCGCCTGCGACCACGTTCGCTCACCTCGATGCGACCACCGAGCTCTCTCGTCCGATCTCGCAGCTGGGCATCTACCCGGCTGTGGACCCGCTGACGTCGACCTCGCGCATCCTGGAGGCCTCGATCGTCGGTGACGAGCACTTCCGTGTCGCCAACGAGGTCAAGCGAATCCTGCAGAAGTACAAGGAACTCCAGGACATCATCGCCATCCTCGGTATGGACGAGCTGTCCGAAGAGGACAAGGTGACCGTCCAGCGCGCGCGTCGTATCCAGAAGTTCCTCGGTCAGAACTTCCTCGTCGCCGAGAAGTTCACCGGTCAGAAGGGTTCGGTCGTCCCGCTCGCCGACACCATCGAGGCGTTCGACCGTGTCGCGAAGGGTGAGTTCGATCACCTGCCCGAGCAGGCGTTCAACAGTTGCGGTGGACTCGACGACGTGGAGGCCGCCGCCGCCAAGATCGCCGGAAAGTAGCGGGTCGCCATGGCTGACAAGTCCTTCCACGTCGAGGTCGTCGCGGCCGACGAGAAGCTGTACTCGGGCGAGGCCACCTTCGTCATCGCCCAGACGACCTCCGGCGAGCTCGGTGTGCTGGCGAATCACGAACCCCTGCTGGGGCAGCTCGTCCCGGGTGGTTTCGTGGTGATCGCCGAGGAGAGTGGCAAGCGTCTGTCGGCGGCCGTGCAGGGCGGGTTTCTCTCGGTGACCGGTGAATCGGTGACCGTACTCGCCGAGTCGGCTCAGTGGGCCGACGACATCGACGCGGCAGCCGAACGCTCGGCACTCGAGTCCGCCGAGCCGGGTACCGACGAGTACAACCGCGCGCACTCCCGCCTCGCGGCGGCGGAGCAGGCGGCCAAGTAAGTTCGCAGATCGACGGCCGGTCATCGCGTTGTGCGCGATGGCCGGCCGTCGTCGTGTCCGAGCCCGTCCGGGCGGGTCACCGGTCGCGGCCGGCGTTGCCGACCCAGGGGAACTGCCGTGACGAGGCATCGAACCCGGTCTGGCATGCTGGACGCAGAACGGTCGTGCACCGGAGTCTCTCGACTCATCTCGGTGCGTGAATCCGGCGCACCGTGATCAGCCCCCGCGCGACCGTTGGCGGGAGGTGTGCGCCTGGTGTCGTGGATCGCGTTGGTACTGGGCGTCCTGTTGGCGGTCGCCGTGGTGGTGTGCGGCCTCCTCGCGTATCGGCTGGGGCAGTTGCGCAGGACCGGAACCCCGGTGCTGCTCAGAGAGCTGCCCGCAGACGTCGATGAGGGCTGGCGCCATGGCACCGTCCATTACAGCGACGAGAATCTCCGCTATTTCCGACTCAGTTCGTTGCGCCCGGGACCGACCCGCACGCTGGGCCGACAGTCGATTGAGATCACCCGCAGACGGCGACCCGAGGGCACCGAGTCCGAGATCCTGCACGGCATGGTGATCCTGGAACTCGAACCCGGGGCCGACGATGCAGGCCGAGCCTACGAACTCGCCATGGCGCCCGGTGCCGACACCGCGTTCCAGTCGTGGCTGGAGTCACGACAGTCGAATCGCTCGCAACGTCGCCGTAGTGCCTGATCGGGATCAGGCCGACGACCGCAGGCCCGGTACCGGGCAGTAGATTCAGGTCATGGCGGTACATCTCACGCGGATCTACACACGCACCGGCGACGACGGCACCACCGGACTCAGCGACTTCTCCCGGGTGTCCAAGAACGATGTCCGGGTGGCGGCCTACGCCGACTGTGACGAGGCCAACGCGGTCATCGGGATGGCGTTGGCCCTCGGTGATGACGTGCCGGCCGACATCGTCGAGGTGCTGCGCACCGTCCAGAACGATCTCTTCGACGCCGGTGCGGATCTGTCCACCCCGGTGGTGGCGGAACCCGACTATCCACCACTGCGCATCGAGCAGGACTACATCGACGCGCTGGAGTCGTGGTGTGACCAGTACGCCGACGGACTGCCGACACTCGATTCGTTCATCCTGCCGGGAGGCACCCGACTGAGTGCGCTGCTCCATCACGCACGCACGGTGACCAGGCGTGCCGAACGGTCGGCCTGGGCAGCTGTGGAGGCGGACCCGGACACCACCAGTGTGCTGCCGGCGAAGTATCTGAACCGGCTGTCGGACCTGTTGTTCATCCTCTCGCGCGTCGCCAATCGCGCACCGCACGGCGAGGGGGACGTGAAATGGTCGCCCGGTGGCGAGCGGAGGCGGCCGCCCGCGCGTGGCGGCGCTCCCCGGTCGGACGGAGACGCCGCGCGTGACAGCTAAGGTGGCAGCGTGAGTGATCGTTTTCTGGTCTCCGGGGGAGGCCGACTGTCCGGCGAGGTCTGGGTGGGCGGTGCCAAGAACAGTGTGCTGAAGTTGATGGCGGCAGCCCTGCTCGCAGAGGGCACCACGACGTTGACGAACTCACCTGAGATCGCCGACGTCCCTTTGATGGCCGATGTCCTGCGGGGCCTCGGCGCCGTGGTGACCATCGACGGCGACACGGTGCGGATCGACGCACCCGCCGAACCCAAATATCACGCGGACTTCGATGCGGTGAAACAGTTCCGTGCATCGGTGTGTGTGCTCGGCCCCCTGATGGCCCGCTGCCGTCGTGCCGTCGTGGCCCTTCCGGGCGGTGACGCCATCGGGTCTCGCCCGCTCGACATGCATCAGGCCGGTCTGCGCGCACTGGGTGCGCACAGTTCGATCGAGCACGGATGTGTCGTGGCCGAGGCCGACGCTCTCGTCGGTGCGCCGGTGGCTCTCGAGTTCCCGTCGGTCGGTGCGACCGAGAACATCCTGATGGCCGCGGTTCTCGCCGACGGCGTGACCACCATCGACAACGCCGCCCGGGAACCCGAGATAGTCGACCTCTGCGTGATGCTCCAGCAGATGGGCGCGCTCATCGAGGGTGCGGGAACCTCGACCTTGACGGTGACCGGCGTCGACCGGATGCATCCGACCACTCACCGCGTGGTCGGGGATCGGATCGTCGGCGCGACGTGGGGGATCGCGGCCGCGATGACCCGCGGTGACGTGACCGTGCGTGGCGTCTCGCCCGAGCACCTGCAGCTTGTCCTGAACAAGCTGGGGGACACCGGCGCGCACGTCGACCGGTTTGCCGACGGCTTCCGGGTTCGCCAGGACCGTCGTCCGATCGCCGTCAACGTGTCCACCTTGCCGTTTCCCGGCTTTCCCACCGACCTGCAACCGATGGCGATCGGCATGGCCGCGATAGCCGAGGGAATGTCGGTGATCACCGAGAACGTCTTCGAGGCGCGATTCCGTTTCGTGGAGGAGATGGTACGGCTGGGCGCCGACGCACGGACCGATGGTCATCACGCGGTACTGCGTGGAATCGAACGACTGTCGAGTGCGCCGGTCTGGTGTTCGGACATCCGCGCGGGCGCAGGCCTCGTGCTGGCCGGGCTGGTCGCCGACGGGGTGACCGAGGTTCACGACGTCGAGCACATCGATCGCGGTTACCCCCGGTTCGTCGAGAATCTTCGCAGTCTCGGCGGCAAGATCGAGCGGGTCGGTGAGTGAGACGTGGTGGCCGAGGGCGCGGAGAGCCCGGTGACCGGCGGTGGGCACGGTGAACGTGGCGATGTCGACATCGCGGAGTGGTCCACGCGCTTCGATCTGCTCTCCGATCCGCACCGCCTCGAGATCCTGATCGTTCTGCACCGCCGTCCGGGGATCATCGTCGGCGATCTCGCGACTGCCGTGGGCCGCACCGAAACCGCGGTCTCCCAGGCGCTTCGGGTACTGCGCCACCAGGGCTGGGTGAGTTCGACCCGCGTCGGCCGGTCGGTCAGTTACCGACTCGACGACGACACCGTCCACGAACTGCTTCATTGGATGGGTGCAGGGCACGGCCACACGTGAAGGTGTGGTCGACACCTGACCCAACGGACAGTCTGTTCACTTAAACATCTGAATGAGTGGACAGATGACCGTGGCGGTTCTACGGTTCGTGCATGTCCACGCTGACGCCTACGCCGGTCACGTCGACCGTCGCCATGCACATGAGTGACGGCATCATCGACGCGCCGGTCTCGGCCCTCTTCGGAATCATCGCCTTCGCAGGCCTCGCGTTCTGCGTGTGGCGCGCCCGGACCGATCTCGACGAGAAGACCGTCCCGATGGCCGGACTCGTCGCGGCATTCATCTTCGCGGTGCAGATGATCAACTTCCCGATACTGCCCGGAGTCAGCGGGCACCTCCTCGGCGGAGCCCTCGCCGCGATCCTGGTCGGCCCCTTCACCGGCGCATTGTGTATCGCGATCGTCCTGGTGGTGCAGGCGTTGCTCTTCGCCGATGGCGGGGTCACCGCGCTGGGTGCCAACATCACGAACATGGCGTTGATCTCGACCTTCGTGGGCTATCTGGTCGCGGTGGCAGGTCATCGCCTGATCGGACGGCGCGTACCGTCACCAGGCCGACTCGGCATGGTCGCATTCGTGGCGGCGTTCTGTGGGACTGTTGCCGCCGCAACGGGTTTCGTCGTCGAGTACGCACTGGGCGGTGCCGCGACAGAGTCGCTGGGCACTGTTGCGGTGTACATGTGGGGCACCCACGCCCTCATCGGTGTCGGCGAGGGCATCATCACCGCCGTCACGGTGATGGCGGTGGTCCGCGCGCGGCCCGATCTCGTCTATCTGCTCCGAACGCGCACCCCCAGCAGGTCCGAGCCGGTCGGAGCGGCGGTATGAGCGCCACCGACGACAATCGACGGCGCGTGAGCCGACGGACCTTCCTCTCGGTGTTCGCCTGTGCGGCACTGATCATCGCCGGAGTCGTGTCGTATGCGGCGAGTTCATCACCCGACGGACTGGATTCGGCGACCCTGCGCGGCTGCGAGACGGTGATGGTCGGCGGCAGCGAGCAACTCACCGGCGACTGCATGGCGCAGCACGCGACAGATCATGCGATGGCCTCGTCGCCGCTGGCCGACTACTCGCTGCACGGGATCGGTGGCACCAATGGCGTCGCCGGTGTCATCGGTGTGGCGGTCACGCTCGCGGTCGCGACGGGGCTGTTCTGGCTGCTCGCCGTCCGGCGACGGGTTCGCGCCGACCACGTGGGCGCCGACGGCGCCGGGCGCTGATCGCGATGGGCGCCGGTCATGCCCATCCGCTCTATCGAGAGGGCGACTCGCCGGTCCATCGGGCACCCACCGAGGTCAAACTGGTCTGTCTGATCGCCTTTGTCTTCGCCGTCGTGGCCACTCCCCGTGAGATGTTCTGGCCGTACCTGGCGTTCACCGCGGTCCTGGTCCTCGTCTGGCGGGTTGCGCGCGTGCCGCTCGGATGGATCGTGCCGCGCATGGTGATCGAGGCGCCGTTCGTCATCCTGGCGGTACTGTTGCCGTTCGCCGAAGGAGGTGAACGGGTCGACGTGGCCGGGCTGTCGCTATCGGTCTCGGGCCTGTTCGCGGCGTGGGGGATCGTCGTCAAGGGGTCGCTCGGAGTCGCCGCATCGCTGACCTTCGCCGCGACCACGCAGGCGAGAGAGCTGCCGTTGGCGCTGACGCGGCTGGGTATGCCGGCCACGCTGACGCCGGTGATCGTGATGATGCTGCGCTACACCGATCTGCTCTCGGCCGAGATCCGTCGTATGCACATCGCCCGGCTCGCCAGGGGCGATTCACCGCGGATGTTGCACCAGGCAGGGGCGATCGCCAAGGGCGTCGGATCCCTGTTCCTGAGGTCATACGAACGCGGGGAGCGAGTCCATCTCGCGATGATGTCGCGGGGGTTCACCGGTTCGGTACCGGAGACGCCGGGAGTCGCGACGGCGCCGCGGGCGAGCCGCGTTCAGTGGGTGGTCGTGGTGTTGCCGGCGATCGCGGCGATCCTGATCTCCGTGATCGCTTGGGTGACAAGGTGATCGATGATCACGACAGCGAGGCCGGAGCGCCGGAGAAGGACGAGGTGGCGAACGCGATGACAGGCCAGAGCCGATCAGACGAGTGCCTCGCGATCGAGGCCCGCGGCGTCCGGTACACATATCCGGACGGACATCCAGCCCTCGGGGGAGTGGATCTGATCGTCCGTCGCGGCGAGCGGGTGGCGCTGCTCGGACCCAACGGCGCCGGCAAGACAACTCTGATGTTGCATCTGAACGGCGTGCTGCTGCCGACCGGGGGAGAGGTCCGGATCAACGGCGTCCCGGTCCTCAAGAAGACGATGCGTGAGGTCAGACGACAGGTGGGACTGGTCTTCCAGGACCCCGACGATCAACTGTTCATGCCGACACTGGCCGAAGACGTGGCGTTCGGGCCCGCGAACTTCGGCGTCACAGCCCCCGATCTCGGCGTACGCGTGACGGAGGCGCTCGCCGCGGTCGGGATGACCGAGCACGCCGGTCGCAGTCCGCACCGACTGTCCGGCGGACAGCGGCGGCGTGGAGCGCTGGCCACCGTACTCGCTTGCCGCCCAGACATTCTGGTGCTCGACGAGCCATCGGCGAATCTCGATCCCGTCGCCCGCCGCGAGCTCGCCGACACCCTGCTCGGGCTCGACACCACGATGCTGGTGGTCACCCACGACCTGCCTTATGCGGCGCAACTGTGCGATCGGGCGGTGATCATCGACGACGGGCTGGTGGTCGCCGACGGCCCGACCCGTGACATCCTCGCCGATGCCGACACCCTGGCGCGGCATCGACTCGAATTGCCGTGGGGTTTCGACGTCGGCCTGATGGATCACCTGTCCGATCGGACAGGCCCCGCCCTGCCAACCGGGTGACGGTGCGGTCGTAACGGACGGTTCGGCCGTCGAGACCTGTCCACCCGCATTGTGACCTGCGTAACGTCGCCGTTGCTCCACTACCGACGTTGAGGATGCGCATCGTGCGCAGGAGGTCAGGTCATCATGCAGGTCGACGAACTACTGAAACCGTTTCCCATCAAGGAATTCCATCCATTCCCACGCGCCATGATGGGGCCCGGTGCGCACGAGATGATCGGTCCGGAGGCGCTCAAGCTCGGCTTCAAGCGCACGCTGGTGATGACCACCGGTCTGCGGGGCAGCGACACGGTCCACAAGATCGTCGAATCCTGCAAGTACCACGGCCTCGAGGTGGTCCTCTTCGATCAGGTCGAGTCGAATCCCAAGGACTACAACGTGATGGATGCGGTGTCGTTGTACAACACCGAGCAATGCGACTCGTTCATCTCCATCGGTGGCGGATCCGCCCACGATGCCTGCAAGGGGGCACGCATCTCGGTTGCCCACGACGGTCGCAGCATCAACGAGTTCGAGGGATTCAACAAGAGTGAGAATCCGAAGAATCCGCCGCATATCGCAGTGTCGACCACCGCGGGTACCGGCTCGGAGACGTCATGGGCATACGTCATCACCGACACCACAACGGATCCCGACAAGCCACATAAGTACGTCGCTTTCGACGATGCGTCCGTCACCACGCTCGCGATCGACGACCCGGTGCTCTACTACGACTGCCCGGTCGCCTTCACCGCGCAGTGCGGGTTCGATGTGCTGGCCCACGCGTCCGAGCCGTACGTGTCGCGGCTGAACTTCCCGCCGTCGATGGGCAACGCCCTGCACGCCGTTCGTCTCACCGCGCGACACCTGCGCGAGGCGACGTGGAACCCAACGGAACTGGCCGGTCGCGAAGGGATGATGTACGCGCAATACATTGCGGCGCAGGCATTCAACTCAGGCGGACTGGGCATCATCCACTCGATCAGCCACGCGGTGTCGGCGTTCTACGACACCCACCACGGCCTCAACAACGCGGTCGCACTTCCACGCGTCTGGGCGTTCAACATGCCGGTCCTCTACGACCGATTCGCCGATCTCGCCGAGGCGATGGGCGTGGACACTCATGGGATGACGAAAGTGCAGGCCGCCGACCAGGCGTTGAACGCCGCGATACGCCTGCTGCGTGATGTGGGTATCCCGGAGAAGTTCACCGACGTCACCCAGGATTCGCACATCAAGAACCGCCTCGGCACCGGCCCGACCACGTTCTACGAGAATCGCAAGGAGATCTCCGGAGCTCCGGAATCGATCGATGCGATCACCAATCACGTCCTCGGTGACGCCTGCACGCCGGGCAACCCCAAGGAATGCACCTTCGAGACCGTTCGTCCTGTCGTCGATCACTGCTTCAACGGCGATCTCGACGACCTGATCTCGTAGAGGTTCGCCTCTACGAGAGTGACGGATGGCGGGCCCATCGCCCCCGACCCGGCCCGCCATCCGTCCTCCACCCCAAAGGATTACGCGACCACCGATGAACTCGACCCGCTGATGGATGAGCAACGCAGAGAACCGGAGACACCGATGTCCGTGCACCTCGCCCCCGAACCCGCCGAGGATCCGACCGGGTCCGGCGGCGACCCCCGTTCGCTGAGGAGTGAGCCCAGCGGCGGCAATGAGCCCGCCGACGAGTTCATCGACGTGTCCGACGTGATCGAGCGATTCGCGGCCGCCGGATATCTTGCCGATCAGCGATTGGCCACCACCGTCTTCCTGCAGAGCCGGCTGGGCAAACCGATCCTCCTCGAAGGCCCCGCAGGCGTGGGCAAGACCCAACTGGCCAAGACCCTCGCCGAGGTCACCGGTCGTGAACTGCTACGTCTGCAGTGCTACGAGGGACAGGACGAGACCACCGCCCTCTACGAGTGGGACTATGGCAAGCAACTGCTCTACACCCAGGTGTTGCGCGAGAAGATCGGTCAGGTCGTCGCCGACACGTCGACCATTGCCGAGGCAGTGGAGCGGATCGGGGCCGAGGAGAGCGTGTTCTTCTCCGAACGGTTCCTCGCGCCGAGGCCCCTTCTCGAGGCCGTCCGTTCGGAACAGCCCGTGGTGCTGCTCGTCGATGAGGTCGATCGTGCCGACGAGGCGTTGGAAGCGGTGCTGCTCGAACTGCTCGCCGAGTATCAGGTCTCGGTGCCCGAGATCGGCACCTTCGTGGCGACCCACCAGCCGATGATCGTGTTGACCTCGAACAACACCCGAGATCTCTCGGCAGCTCTCAAACGGCGGTGTCTGCATCTCTCGCTGGACTACCCGGAGTCCGCCCGCGAACTCGCGATCATCAAGTCGAAGAACACCGGGCTGTCCGAGACCCTCGCGGCCAAGCTGGTCGAGATCGTCCGTGGTCTGCGAGAGCTCGACCTGCGGAAGGCACCCAGCATTTCGGAGGCCATCGACTGGGCGCGGACACTCGCGGTATTGGGTGCCGACGAACTGAGCTCCGAGATCCTCGCCGACACCGCGAATGTCGTGGTCAAATACGACCGAGATCTCACCCGCGCCATCGAGGCGTTGCCGCGTCTCGTGGATCCGAATGCCGAGGTCCCCGATCATCTTCACTCCCATGGACATTCGCACGGGCACGGGCATGGACCACACGACCACGATCACGGCGACAGCGGTCTCTCTGGCCAGGCCACACGGGCGGCGAAGGATCAACCGGGCAGACACGCGAGTGACTATTACGGAGCGCCGGGCAGTCACAACGATGCCGGCACCCGGGGCGGGGTGAGCCCGGGGCAGGGCAACCGGTCGTTCAAGCCGCGTGGCGGCTCCGGCAAGCGTCCCTTCTAGGTCGCGCCATGGAAGGGGCTGTGCACCGGTTCGTCCGGCTGCTGCGACTGCACGGAATCCGCATCGGGGTCTCTGAAGCGATGGATGCGATGCGTGCCGTCGGCACCGCGGAGATCCTCGGCGATCGAGAGCTGCTCCGCGCGGCGCTCGCCGTGTGCCTGATCAAGGACCGCCGCGACGAGGCGACGTTCCACGAGGTGTTCGATCGGTTCTTCGGACTCCGTGCGGTGGTGGACGGAGATGACGGACAAGGGCATTCACACAGCCACGACGACCTGAGCGACTCGGGCGAGCTCGAGGAGTACACGCTCTCCGACGAGGTGGGTCAGACGCCCCGGCAAGGACATAGTCACGGACCGCCGTCGAACATCAGACAGTACTTCGATCCGGAAGACCTGGCCGAGCAGTACAACCTCCATCAGGAGGCCAACAAGCTCGACATGGCGTCGTTGACCGACGAGATCGTGCTTTCCGCCGACGAGGTCCCGAACTCCGAGGCGGCGGCACGGGTGCAGCTCACTGTCTCGCGGTTGCACAACCCCGGCAGACCGGGTGAGCTGGTGACCGGAACATCGACGCGGCTCGACGCCGAACTGTCCGTGGCGCAGGAGATGGCGCTGCTCGACTGGCTCGACACCGACGGAGAGGGGACCGGACCCCAGCCCGATGCAGAGGCTCTTGCCGCGCTGCGCAGTGTCTTGGCCGGCCTCCTCGACGGTCTGCCCGAGAAGTTGCGTGATCACCTCGAGCAACTGATGGCGACCGACCACGAACTCGAGAGTCGCGAGATCAAGGCCTCGGTCCGTGACGCCATCGGCGAGAACGAGCGGGCGAGCCTGGAGGATTCCATCCGGCGGCTCATCCGAAGCCTGCACGGCGCACCGCGTGCCCGCCGGAAGACTGCTGCGCGCGGCACGGTCGATGCGGCCTGCACGATGCGGGCCAACCTCCGCTACGACGGTGTCCCGTTTCGTCCGGTCACCGTTGCGAAGGTGACCGATCGTCCCAGTCTCCTTCTCCTCACCGATGTTTCGCTGTCGGTGCGTTCGGCGGCCCGGTTCACGTTGCAACTGGTGCACGGGTTGCAGAGCATGCTCGCCCATGTCCGGTCCTTCGCATTCGTCTCGGATCTCGTCGAGATCACCGACCTGTTCGCCGAGCATCCGCCCGAGGAGGCGCTTTCGCTGGTCGTCTCAGGGTTACCTGCGGGCGGCGTTCTCGACACCGCCGCCGATTCGGACTATGGCTCTGCTCTGGGCGCGTTCCTGGAGGAGTTCGGCGGCGCCGTCAACCGTCGCACGACGGTGATCGTGCTCGGCGACGGTCGCAGCAACGGGCGGGATCCGAACGTGGCCGCGTTCGAGGAGATCACCCGGCGCGCGCGAGAGACCATCTGGATCACGCCGGAGCCGAGCTACTCATGGGGTCTGGGATCGTGCGACCTGCCTGCCTACGCGGCCTTGTGCGATCGACTGCACGTGGTCCACGACCTGTCCGCATTGGAGCAGGTCTCCGTCGACACACACGGCGCGTGAGGAACCCGCATCCGCGTAGGATCGCGGGAAGAACGGGTCGTGGGGCAGGTGAGGTGACGTGCGAACCGAGGCGAGCGAGACGATGACCCGCGCAGCGGTGCGTATCGCGAAGTTCCACACCCCGGAGATCATCATCGGCCACGAGTCGTTGGCCGAGGTGCCGCGGGCGGCGGTAGGTCTCGGGATCCGGAGACTGATGATCGTCTCCGACCTGCACGTCATGGGTACGCCCTGGTATCCGGAGGTCGCTGATCGGCTGAGATCGTCTGGCTTGCAAGTGTATTCATTTACCAGTGTGTCGCCGAACCCGCGCGCCCCGGAGATCTCCGCTGCACTTGAGCACTACGAGTCCGCGGGCTGCGAGGGACTCGTCGCTCTCGGGGGCGGATCGGTGATCGACGCGGCGAAGGGGGTTGCGATCCTCGCGGCCAACGGCGGTCACATCCTGGAATACGAGGGCATCGATCGCGCGCGGCGTCCGCTTCCGCCGCTGATCGCGGCACCGACGACGGCCGGCAGCGGATCCGACGTCTCCCAGTTCTGCATCATCAACGACGTCGATCGTCGGACCAAGGTCACCATCATCGGTCGCGGATTGGTCCCCGATGTGTCGGTGATCGACCCTCGCGTGTTGGCGACGATGCCGCCCGCTGTGGTCGCCCAGTCCGGAATGGACGCGATCACCCATTGCATCGAGGCCTTCGCGTCGCTTGCACACAGTCGGCTGACCGATACGGCCGCGCTGTCGGCCATCGCCACCGCGTGGCACAGCATCGAACGCCTGGTGGATGATCCGGCCGACAGTGCGGCGGGACTGGACATGGCGTATGCGGCACTCGAGGCCGGGATGGCGTTCACCAACGCGATTCTCGGTGCGACGCATGCCATGAGCCATCCGGTCGGTGGACTCTGCGACGCACCCCATGGCGCGATCAACGCGGTGCTCCTCCCGCACGTGATCCGGTTCAACGCCGATCGCGATCCGCGACCGTATGTCGATCTCGCGCGCGCGGTGGGGATCGGAGAGTCAGGTTCGGACCGCGGCACGGCCGACCGACTCGCGGAGCGGGTCACGGGGCTGGCCCTGCGGGTGGGGCTGCCAGGCTCGCTCGGGTCACTCGGTGTGCGGCGAGAGCATCTCGAGATCCTGACGTCGAACGCGATGGCCGACGCGTGTATGACCACCAATCCCCGCCGACCGACCGCCGAGGATGTGGCGCGGATCTACCTCGAGGCGCTGTGACGATGGGCCGCACGACGGGCACGGGAACGGGCACCGACCGGACGGACAAGGGCGGCGAGCGGTCGGTGACAGGCGCGGCGAGGCCCGTCGATGACGAGGTGCCCGGCCTCGATCGGTTGGACTCTCTGGTCGGCCTGCATTCGGTCAAGGGATCGCACTACGCGCAGTTCCGGGGCGTCGAGCAACGCCTGACCAGGGTGGTCGGTGCGCTGGACCGGATTTCGCGGGCGCTGGTTCAGACCGCGGAGGGACCCGAGACGCTCGTGCTCTCGGTGGTGCGGGCGGTACAGGAGCACCTCGACGCGCAATGGGTGGTGTTCGCGCTCTGCGACGGGGAACTCGAACGAACAGGACCCCGCCACCTGATGCTGAGCCGCGACGGCACGATCTACGCCTTCGAGGGCGTGCAGATGGCCCGTGCGCCCAGCCATCTGCCCGACGTCGTGCTCAACAGACTCAACGACATCCTTCGTAATCAGATGGCCCAACTGATGCGCCCGGTCGTCGACGACCATCACCTGTATGTCCCGCTCCACCTCGACGGGCGGGTCGTCGGCGGATTGTCGGCGTGGACTCCCGACCATCAGGTCGTCGATTCCGCGGATCTGGTGGTCATGCGGATTCTGGCGCGTCAGGCCGCCGTCGCCCTGTTGAACGCGGCCTTGCTGGAGGAGAGCCGTCATCAGCTCGCCCGGGCCGAGGAGGCGTTCGCGCGTGCCACCGGACAGGCCTACGATCTCGCTGCTCGGAACGTGGAACTCGAACGTACGCAACGTGAGTTGTCTGCGGTGATGCGCCAGCGCCTCGTCTCCGAGGAGCGCGAACGCATTGCCCGGGAATTGCACGACTCGGTGACCCAGTCGGTGCTCTCGGCAGGGATGCAGATCGAGGTGTGCCGGATGGAGTCCGATGCGGCGAGTGCGGATCGACTCGAGGTCGCGGGGCGTCTGACGCGCGCCGCCGTCGAACAGTTGCGTTCGGTGATCTACGCGCTCAACCAGTCGCCGTCGGTGAGCGAGCTGAGCCTGGTCGAAGTACTCGACGGTCTGTGCTCGATGCACATGCCCGCCGACCTCGAGACCGAGGTCCGCGTGGTCGGGCGCGCCCGTGACCTGCCGGACGACATCCAGCACGCCGTCCTCCGGATCGCGGGCGAAGCGCTGTTCAACACCGCGGTGCACGCCGAGGCGGCACAAGCGCGGCTGACGCTCACCTATGGGGAGGCCACGGTGCATCTCAGTGTCGACGACGATGGACTCGGCGATCCCGGGCACCTGCGCAAGGTGTTGCGGGCGGCGACGCTCGGGGACCTCGCCGGTCGTCATCGGGGGCTGGCCAACATGTCGGCACGCGCCGCCGAGCTCGGCGGGACGTTGCGTATCCGCCGGTCGCGCCTCGGTGGCGTCCGGATAGGTGTCGAGATCCCGGTCGACGGCGACGACCGAGGGCCGGGCGACCGGAGACAGGAGAACTGGCGATGACCTCTGCAGAGGTGACCGGTGTCCGGACCATGCTGGTCGACGACCACGCGTTGCTTCGAGAGGGGATTCGCTCGCTCCTGGCCCGCGAGGCATCGATCTCCGTCGTCGGTGAGGCGGACTCCTACGACGCGGCTCTGGCGGAGGTCATCCGATGCCGGCCCGACGTCGTGGTGGTCGATCTCAAGCTCACGGCGGGTACCGAGTACGAGGGACTGCGCCTGATCAAGGAGATCGCCGATCGTCACCCGGGGGTGTCATCCCTGGTGCTGACCACGTTTCTCGACGACGACCTGGTCGTCCGGGCGGTGAAGGCGGGCGCCCGCGGGTACGTCGTGAAGGACGTCGACACCACCGAGCTGGTCCGTGCGATCCAGGCCGTCTCCGGTGGCGGCAGTGCGTTTGACCCACGGAGTGCGGCCATCGTGCTGCGGACCGTGTCGGGCGACGGCGGGGTACCCGAGGCTCTCACCGAAAGGGAACGTGAGGTGCTGCGGCTGCTGGCCGACGGCCTGGCGAACAAGCGCATCGGGCAGACGCTCTACATCTCCGAATCGACGGTGAAGTTCCACATCCGCAACATCATCCGCAAACTCGGTGTCTCCAAGCGCACCGATGCGGTGTACATCGCCAGCAAGCGCGGGTTGATCTGACGGCTGCGCACTGGTCGTCGGTTGGAGCGGAAAGCGCTTGTCCACAGTATCTTTCGTGATTGTCGGGCAGGAAGTCACCGTGGCGTGAGGATCAACCAGCCGCCGTGATCCTCGAAGTACCGTGCGCCGGCATGGTCCAGCCGGGCGGTCCAGCGCCGCAGGTCGACCTCGGTGAGCCGAACGAGATGTCCGAAGTGTTCGCTCGGCCTGTCCTCGTAGGGGACGGCGGCCACCACCCGACGCCGGGCGACCCGCAATGCCTCGGACAGGGCAACCTCTGCGGCGGATTCGTCGAGGTGTTCGAGCAGGTGGACGAGGGTGACCGTGTCGACACACGACTCGTCGTAGGGCAAGGCGGTGGCATCGCCCACGGTGGCGACGAGCTCGGTGTGACGGCGCCGGGCAGCCACCGTGAGCAGTTCCACGGCACCGGCGGATATGTCGCAGGCCTGCACCAGGTACCCGTCTTCCGCGCACTGCAGGGCAAGAAACCCGAAACAGGAGCCGACCTCGAGAAGGCTGTCGCCGGCGACGAGTGAACGCGCCCGGCGATGCACCGGACCGAAGGGGGAGGTGCCTGCCCGCAGTTCGCGTAGGGAGTTGTCGTAGAACGAGGCCCACGCCCGCGCCTCGGTGGCAGCGCAGGTGCGGATGATTCCCTTCGCGGCTTCCTCGAAAGCGCTCTGACCTGCGATGATTCCGTCGTCGACGAGCCGAATGAGACCGCTGAGCAGTGCGGAGTCGCAGATGGTCGCCGCATCGAGACGATGCACGATCTCGACGACCTCCCCGCGTTCGCGCCAGGCGAGGTCCCCACATTCCCGGAATCCCGCAGGTACGCAGGTGGTGCGGCGAACGACCGGGCGTCGGAGGATCGGTGCGCTGATGTCACAGATGGTCACACCTCACGACGCTACGAACCCCTTGCCCCAGCGGGAACTGGCCAACAGGGCTCATCCACTGTCCGAAAGGACGGGCGGAATGGCGCAGATCACAGTTGGGTACGAACGTCCCAAACCGGCGATTGCAGCGGACTGGGCATGGTCGAAAGCGCCGTTACCAGCGGATATTCCGGAAACCGGATCGGCTGAGCAGGCGATTTGACCCTGGCCGCGCAGTTGCGTAACTTTCTTCGAGTCAGAGCGACACGGCGCCGCCCCGGACAGCCCCGAGAGGGGAAACCGGGGAAGGAAAACCGGTTTCTGCTCTGACCGCCCCGAGAAATCGAACAGGGTAGCTTCGTGCGCCCCGGACGAAATATCGGACTGCCAGACACTCCTGATCGAACTTCGACCAAGAGTTGCGGGACGCCGAGAGGGTCTGGTAGGCTGGAAGAGTTGCGCCGGAGACGGACAACAATTCCAAACAGAACGTCAAGCTCGCAGGTGAGCGCCTTGCAAGAGGTAGTGCCGGTGGGTGTGTGTTCTTTGAGAACTCGATAGTGTGTTGATGAATTGTCTGATGCCATTTGTTTGGCATCGTGTGTCCATGTTTTGTGGATATGAGATGGATTGTTTTTGTGGCACCTGCTTTTTGGG
>NZ_JACWMS010000002.1 GCF_014673215.1 Gordonia hankookensis | reverse complement strand
TTGCAGCGCGTCGCCCAGGTGCAACCAGGTGCCGGCCTTGGTGCGGGAGAATCCCAACTGTAGGGAGATCTCACCGATCGCGGCTTTGTCGGCGGCGCCCCGCACCCTCATCTGTTGGGTGGTGCTCAACGACACCAGCATGTCCTCATACACCGACCGGCCCAACCGATAGGCCGCCAGCAGTGAGCAGGCTTCGTGTTGGCGGCTCGCCCGCAGATGATCACGCGCGCCAGCACCGACAACCGTCGATGCCGCCGAGGTGATCGCCGCATCGGCGGCAGCGGGATCAGAACACACGAACACGACAGCGAGGCCTTCACAGATCGACACCGACAGGACACCACCAACATCTGCCCGTCATCGGAAACGACAACCCGCATCACCATCAACTGACAACAGCGTATCGGGGAGCACCGACAAGAACCGGCACCCGGGGATTGTTCGCCGCCGTAGTCTGGCGAGGTGACCACCGATCCCGAGAACCGGCGCACACGACTGGTCGAGGACGCCTACCGCCTCGCCGACGAGCTCCTCTTCCCGGCAGCGCCGGAGGTCGACCGTACCGGCGTGATCCCGGCCGGTCACTGGCACGCGATCGCCGACGCCGGACTGTTCGGCATCGCGGCACCAGAAGAATCCGGTGGTCCTGGCCTTGAATTCGCCCAGGTCATCGAGATCATGGAGGTGATGACCAGCGGTTGCCTCACCACCGCGTTCACCTGGCTGCAGCATCACGGCGTGGTGATCGCCCTGGCAGGCACCACAAACGGGGCGCTGCGCGACGAGCTCTTCGAGGCCACCACGTCCGGGCGGCTGCGTGCGGGGGTCGCCTACGCCGGCGTGGTACCCACACCACCCCGGATGCGGGCCACCCGCGTCGATGGCGGGTGGCGCTTTGACGGGTATGCGCCGTTCGTGAGTGGTTGGGGCATCGTCGATCTGCTGCAGGTGTCCGCGCGCGACGTGGCCACCGACGACGTGATCGCCGCTATCCTGCCGATCGAGCCGGCGCCGTCGGCCATCGGCGTCACCCCGATCCACCTGGGCGCCGCCGACGGGACGCACACGGTGTCACTGAAACTCGACGGTCTCACGGTTCCCGACGACCGAGTGGTGAGCCGGGTGAACCTCGATGACTTCTTCGCGTCGCAGAACATCGGCGTCCGGATCAACGGCACGCTGCCGCTCGGGCTGCTCCGACGGTGCGCGGCACTGCTCGACATCTCCGGCCACACCGACGCCGCCCGCGCCCTGCGCGAACGCGGCAGCGTCGCGCGCACCCGACTCGACGAGGGCATTCCCGATGCGGCCCTGCTGATCTCGGCCAGGGCCGAAGCAGCCACGCTGGCGCTCGACGCCGCGGCCGCGCTGGTGGCCGCCGACGGCGGACGCGGACTGCTCCGCGGCAGCCACCCCGAGCGGCTGGCACGCGAGGCGGTGTTCACCCTCGTCGCGGCCAGCCGTCCGCAACTGAAAGACCTTCTGGTGGCACGTTTCAGCTCCGGTTGAGGCGAGCGGGATAGTCGCGGAGGAACATCGCCTCCACGATCGCCATGTTCTCGATCTCGGTGGGGTCCACACTCTCGTTGGGTGCGTGGATGAGGCATAGCGGTTCCTCGACGCCGAGCAGCATGATCTCTGCATCGGGGAACGTCTCGGCGAACACGTTGCACAACGGGATCGAGCCACCCTGCCCCTGCAGCACGACGTCGGTACCGTAGGCGGTCGTCATCGCGTCGACCATCGTGTCGAAACCGGCTCCTGAGGTGGAACCCGTGAAGGGCGACCCGTCGGCCTCCCGCTCGAAGGACACCTTCACGTGCCACGGGGCCGCATCCTCGAGATGTGCGATGAGCGCATCCTGCGCACGACGGGCGTTCATACCCGGCGGCACGCGGAGGTTGATGCGCGCGCGGGCTTTTGCCTGAATGGCCGCCGACGATCCGACCACCGGCGGGCAATCGATCCCCAGAACGGTCGCAGCCGGACGCGCCCAGACCATGTCCGACACCCGTCCCGAGCCGACGAGGTCGACGCCGTCGAGCACGGTGGCGTCCCGCCTGAACGCGTCGACCGGATAGTCGACGCCCTCCCAGACCGCATCGGTTGCCAGGCCGGTGACCGTGGTGTTGCCGTCGGCATCCCGGAGGCTTGCGAGCATCGCGATCAGCGCCGCCAACGCATCCGGTGCGGCACCCCCGAACATCCCGGAATGCATTGCCGACGAGAGTGTTTCGACGGTGACGACAATGTTCGCGATGCCTCGGAGGCTCGTGGTGAGGCTCGGTCGTCCCACTGCGAAGTTGCCTGCATCGCAAACCAGGATCGCGTCTGCCCGCAACAGTTCGGGGTTCTTCGGCACAAAATCTTCGAGACCGCCGGTGCCCTGCTCTTCGGACCCCTCACCGATGATCTTGATGTTCACCGGGATGTCGCCGTCCAGTGCACGCAACGCGGTCAGGTGGGTTGCGATGTTGCCCTTGCAGTCGGCCGCCCCGCGTCCGTACCAGCGACCACCCCGCTCTGTGAGCGACCAAACCGGCGAATCCCATGCGGCGTCGTCCAGCGGAGGCTGCACATCGTGGTGGAAATACAGCAGAACGGTCGGCGCGTCATCGGGCCCGGCGAGGGTGCCGGTGACCGCCTTGCTCCCATCCGACGTCTCATGCGCCGCAACCTCGGCCAACCCGAGAGAGGTGAAGGTCTCCTGCAGCCAGTCGACCATCTTGTCGCACTCCTCAGGCGGCGACTGCGCCGGATCGTGGACCGAGCGGAATCCCACCATCTCGGTGAGATCTGCCTGAGCCTGCGGCATCAGAGCACGGATTCGTTCGCGCAAGGCTTCGTCACTCATCGCTGTCCCTCGATCTCGACTGTTGTTTCCAGGCTCTCATGACTTTCCGGTCTCGTCTGCAGTCCCGGCATCCCGGCCCGGCCGCGGTACAGGTCGCCGCCAGCGAGACCCACCTGCGCGAACCCACGCCTGCGGATTCCGCGTGGATCATTGTGCGTAACGCTGATCAGCGATGAAATCCCGGACGTTTGAGATGTTCTCCGGGCAGTAGACCTCGACGATCAGCCGAAGTCCTTCGAACACGTTCTGCTTCAAGATGATCGGTCGAACGTAGAATTCACCACCCACGCCGATCTGCGTCTTCAGTTGCCCCAGCTGCGCCTCACTCCCGGCTGCTGCGCACACCGTGCCGCCGTCGTCGCCGAGAACCTCGGCGACCTGATCCACCGAAAACGGTGTCGCCAGCCCGTTCGCCTCATACGAGGAGATGAGACTCGTCGCCTTGGCACGTGCCTCGGGACTGTTGCGGTCGTAGTCGAAGCTGACCAGCATCACGATCAGCAGTACCGCCAGGACCGCGCCGACCGTCCAGTAGATCGCCTTGGGGCTCATGCCTTCTCCTCCTCGGTCTCGACCGGGAGATGCCAGCTGGGTTTCCGGAACGCGATGAGCGCTGCCGGGATGATGAGGCCCAGGAGCAGGATGCCGCCGCCGACGATCGCGACGAACACCCATGGACTGCCGCCGCCGAATTGTGAGGGCGGCACGAAGCTGATCGCGATCGCGGCGACCGACGAGAGGAATCCGACCGCGCACAGCAGCGGCAGGGCGGGTGCGCGGTATCCGCGGGGGTGGTCGGGGGCGATCTTGCGCAGCCGATATGCGGCGATGAACAACCACAAGTACACGAGCAGATAGACCGACGTGGTGATGGTCATGAAGATCCAGTAGGCGTTCGACACCGCAGGGACCAGGGCGAACAGCAGTGCGAGCACGGTGGTCACCCAGCCCTGGACGACCAGGATGTTCTGCTGGACACCGACTTTGTTTGTCTTCTGCAGGTAAGGCGGCAGATACCCACCGTCTTTCGCGACGAGCAACAGACTCCGGGACGGACCGGACAGCCAGGTCATGAATCCGGCCAGGGACGCGATCACGATGGCCAGCCCGATGAGAGGCACGAGCCATTGCAGGCCGAAATGCGCGAACACCACCTCGACGGCCTGCATCACCCCCGCCGTGAGACTGATCTGGTCGGAGGGCACGACCCACGAGATCGCCAAGGGTGGCAGGATCAGGATCACCAGGACGAGCGCCACCGCCACGAACATGGCGCGCGGGAACTGTTTCGCCGGCTCCTTCAGCTCGTTGACGTGCACGGCATTCATCTCCATGCCCGAGTAGGCGCCGAAGTTGCTGACGATCAGCACGATGCTGGCGATGCCGGTCCAAGCCGGGAGCAGATGACCGCCGGTCATCGGCGCCGCCGACGGGTTGCCCTGGAGCAGGTAGATGATGCCGAGCAGGACCAGCAGGGCGCCCGGGATGAGCGTGCCGATCAGGACACCGCTCGACGCCAGTTTGGCGATCACACCGATACCGCCACGCAGCGCCAACAGCACACCCGACCAGTAGACGACGATGATCACGACCGCCGTGAACACCCCGTTCGACGCGAGGTCCGGATTGATCACGTAGGCCAGGGTGCTCGCGACGAAGGACAGCAACGTCGGGTAGTAGAAGATCGTCATCGCGAACTGATGCCACGCCGCGGCGAAGCCCATGTTGGGCGAGATCCCCTCGGTGACCCAGCGATAGACACCGCCGGACCACCCGGACGCGAGCTCCGCCGACACCAGTGACGTCGGGATCAGGAACAAGACGGCGGGCAGCACATACAGGAACACACAGGCCAGCCCGTACACGGCCATGGTCGGGGCCGGCCGGAGACTCGCGACCGACGACACCGTCATCAGAGCGAGCGCCGTCCAGGTGATGTAGTTCACCGGCCGTGGGGTGGCAACCGTAGCGGCTCGTCCTGTGGTCGCGGAATCGTCTTCTCCGGAATGCTCACCCATCCAGCACACTCCTACACCGAGAACCGCCGCCGGCGACGGTTCGTTGAGAGAGCCCAGCATTGCGACACTCGCACCTGTCCTGCCGCCACGCCTCACCCTCCGCGGGTGAAATATCCCGGCACCGCTCCCGAATATGGTGAACGAGCCCTCCGACACACGACCCGTTCGGCAATTGCCGTTGTGTTGCATGCTTTTTGGGGTCGACCAGTGGGTGTCACGGCACCGGCGACGAGGAACCACACACACACCTCATCCCCCACGGATGATGCCCCGACGACGGCCGGTGGAGGACCATCAGCAAGGGGAATCGGACCCCGGACCATGGCGGCAGGTGGACGTGAGCGCAGAGGAATACGAGTTCGTCGTCGACGGGACGTTGTCGGACCGTGCGATCGCATGCTTCCCGGAGCTGACCGCCGACATCGATCACCGACACACGACCACCCGACTCACCGGTGCGCTCACCGACACCGCTGCCGTCCGGGGAGTGATGGCCAGAATCGACACCCTGGGACTGGTGCTCCTGGAGTTTCGCGTCCGCTGATCGCCGTTGCGGCGCAGTTCAGATCAGCCCGGTGGAACGGGCCACGCTCACCGCGTCGCGCCGTGATCCGACGCCCAGCTTCCGGTACACACCCCGCATGTGTGTCTTCACCGTGTTCACCGACACGGACAGGAGCTCGGCGATCTCGCCTGCCGTCTTGGCCGACGGGAGCATGCCCAACACCCTCATCTCGGACGGGGTGAGGTGTGCGTGGTGGACCCGGTCACGCCTGGTCGCCAGCGACAGGACCCGATCCGCGAGGCCGTCGAGATGCCCGAAGGTGCCGGCATCACGCGCCAGGGCGTCCGTCACCGCGGCGCCTGCCTCGACCACCGGTGCCACCACACCGGTGCGTTCCGCGACGCCGAGTGCCGCATCCAGCGCCAGGTGTGCGGCACGGGTCTCGCCCAGTTCGCACGCCACCGCTGCCTCCAGCGTCCACACCGACGACGCGGTGTGCGGATGCAGACCTTCCACAGCACGGAGGACCGGGGCCAATGTGCGGCGAGCCGACTCCCAGCGGCCGTGAAAGACCTGGACCGCAGCGGAGGCGAGTCGAACCTCGGGGCGAGGTCCGAATGAGCGATCCGCGATGGCGATCACCTCGCTCACCCAGTCCGGCCGACCGACCTCCAGGCACATGTTGGCCACGCTCGTCAGCAGCACACACGACGGCACCGGGGCGGTGTCGTCGGCCAGCATCACCGCGAGGATTCGGCGTGCACGGTCCGCCGACGCATGGCGTCCGGCGGTGCCGTCGAAGGTCGCTATGAGGTCGCTGAGCTCTGTCAGAGCACCGACCGCGTCCGGCTCGTGCAGCTGCCCGATGAATGGCAGAGCAGCGGAACCGGCGGTGTCACCAGAGTCACCCAGTAGGTAGTCGGCCATCGCCACCATCGAGGCGCACCGCGCGATCTCGTACGCCCCGATGGGGTGAGTGCGAGTCAGCGACATTGCCTGGACTGCAAGGGTTTTCATCGACAGTGCGTCACCCCGATACCAGGCCAGGGCCGCCAGTTCGGTGCCGGTCCGTACGCGCAGGGACGGCCGCGCGGCCCCCTCGGCCAGGGCCAGCGCCCGCCGAAATCGACGCTCTGCCGAATCATGTTCTCCCACTGCACGCCATCCGACACCGGCTGCGATCAGTCCGACGATGGCGAGATCCTCCGTGGCGTCGGCCGGCGGATCATCCAGCGCCGGGATCAGTTCCGCCACATCGCGGACCCGGAGCCGGGCGGACACCTGTACCAGCAGCGTCCGGTACAGATGCACCATCGAGTCGCGCTGCGCGTGGGGACGACCGAGCGCAGGAGCAAGGGTCACCGCGTGGTCTAGATGAGTCGCCGCACGATCGAGATCGTCGGTGTCACACGCGATCAACGCGTGCAGCAGCGGCAGGACAGGGCTGGTCGACAGTGCGGTATGAGCGGAGTCAAGCAGTGCGAGAAGTTGATTCAGGTCACCGTCGATCGCCATCGGCAATCCACACTCGAGGAGTGTCGCCTCTAGCACTCGGTCATCGTCAAGGTCGAGTGCGAGCCGGATTGCGGTGCGGTTGCGTCGGTTCCGCACAGACCAGGCGATTGCAGTCGTGAGGATCTGTTCCCGTGCGGCGGGTTGTCGAGTCCGCAATTCCCCTCGCAGATATGCACGGACGATACCCGGGTACGTGTACGACCTGCTGACCGAGGCGGGATCGACCGCGATTACCGGGAAGTCGTGGTCGACCAGGCCGCGGAGTGCACGAGCGGCGTCGACCGCGCAGATCGTGTCGGCGAGGTCCACCTCGAACTCGGGCAGGACCGCGGTCGCGGATACGAAGTCGAACAGATCTGCCGGCAACGCGGTGATCAGATCACCGACCAGATAATCGGAAACCGGTCGTGGGGATCGCTCGAGTTGGTCCAGCGCGCCGGCGATGTCGGTTCTCCCGGCGAGGTGATTCGCCGCGACCCTGACCAGGGCCGCCCATCCGCCGGTCAGGAACAACAAGCGCTCGGCCGCGCCGTCGGTCAGCTCGGTGTGCTGACGGAGCATCACGTCGCGTATCTCGGCGGCCGTCAATGACAGAACATCCTCACCCAGCCGTGTGAAACGCGCGTCACGGGCGTACCGATGCCACGACATCGGCGGATCGTGTCGCGCGATCAGCACGACGGCGACATGCGCCGGCACTGCGGCGATGAAGGTGTCGAGACTGTGCACTCCGACGGGGTCGGTCAATCGGTCGACGTCGTCGATGATCATGACGACCGGCCGATCTGATCGTGCCAGCCCCTCCTCGAGTCGTTGAGCCGTGTCGGCGAAGTCCGTCGACGGTCCACCGGGCGACAATTGCCCAGCGGCCCATGCCGACCGGGTATCCGCTGCCTCGAGCCGCTCGTGGCACCGACGCCAGATCCGTTCCATGGATTCGGCGGGCGAGACAGCGACCTCGACGGTAGACACGTCCCGTAGCGTGCGGACCCAGCCACCTACCGCCGAGGTCTTGCCGGTGTTCGCCGGGGCACTCACCAGGACGATCGGTCCGTGGCGGGAACCGTCAGCGGGGTGTGCGGTCGACGCGATCGCCTGATCGAGGAGTGCCGAGATCCGCGGACGCTCGGCGACGAACGGACCTGCTTCGGCACCGTGGACGTCCGTGACACCGGCCGACATGCGCTCCACGACACACCCTTCTGCGTTCCCCCATCCCTCATCATGCCCGAGTCGATCGGACGTCTCGCTGATTTGGGGGACTGTTCGCCCGGCGTGTGCCCTCCGGTGGTGCCGCGTTCAGCCCTGGCGCTCAGCGCAGCTCGTTCGACGGTACGTCGCCGCGCTCGATCGCGGCGACGAGCGCTGCGTGGTCCGCGTCGTTGAGATCGGCGTATGCCGCGGCGAAATCGGAGATGGCCGAGGCGAATCCCTTACCGCTCCGGAGGTAGTCGATGATCGCGAGTCGGTCAGCTGTACGGGCATGCGCCTGCGCCAGGACGCGACCACAGAGACGCGCGTAGAGATTCATCTCGCCGGGGGTCAAGGCCTCGACGACGATCGATCCCTTGCCGTCACGCAATTGCCGCACATAGAGATCGCGATTCTCGTCGTTCTCGTCGAATCCCGATGTCCAGCCGAGGAAGAGGTCGCTGGCCGCTTGTAACAGGCGCTGCCCCTCGACCACTCGTTGCCCCTGGTTCGGATAGGGCTGTACCGGAACATGGTCCATGATCACCGATCGCTGAGCCTCCTTGAGCTGCAGGAAGAGCGGATCGCCCTGCCGCCCACGCATCAGCACGATCCAGGAACGGGTGCCGACGCTGCCGACGCCGACCACCTTGCGTGCGCTGTCGACGACGGTGAACTGGTCGAACAGCGCGCGGACATAGTCCGGCAGCATCGACCTGTACCCCTCGATGCGCACCGCGATCCGTTCGGCGACGACGTCGGCGTGGTGATCGGGGAACAGTTCGTCGATGGGCACCAGTAGTGGCGGGTCGCTCCGGATCCGGAGGTTGCCCTCGTCGTCGGTGACGCACAGTTTGCCGACCGCCTGCAGGCTGTTGCGGTGGCGGGCCTTGCGGAGGCCTTTGACGGTGCGGGCGGCCGTGGACGTGTCGAGGGTGGAGCCCACCTCCGCCAACAGCTCGTCGGCGTCGATCCGCGCATACCAGCAGTCCATGGTCGACTGGTCGGCACTGGCGATCATCCACTTGCGGTACGACTTCGCCACTTCACGGGCGATCGCCCGGCTGGTCTTCGCGTCGTAGCCGTTGTAGCGCGCCGCGACCACGAAGCTGGCCGCCAGCCGCTTGACGTCCCACTCGAAGGGCCCCGGGCTCGTCTCGTCGAAGTCGTTGAGGTCGAAGATCATCCGGCGCTCCGGCGTGTAGAACAGACCGAAATTGCTCAGATGGGCGTCGCCGCAGAGCTGAGTGTTGACCCCCGAATCGGGTGTGGCGGCAAGATCGGCTGTCATCACGGCAGCGGCGCCGCGATAGAAGGTGAACGGGGTCGCCGCCATCCTGGCATTGCGCACCGGGATCAGCTCCGCGACACGCGAGGTCGCCTGCGCAGTCAGTATCCGAACCGGGTCGGCTCGGCCGGCCGGCTCCGGGCAAGCCGCCAATTCGGGAATCGTCGCGGGCATCTGCGTCTCCTCGTCCCCCGAACGGGGATTCTCCCACTCGACGCGCCCGGGCGACGCGGATTCACCCGGTCACGGCGTTCGAGTTCACGCGCAATCCCTCCGTCGGAGGTTCAGCACAACCAGTTCGTCGTGGATGCGTTCGGAATCGGGGCCGAATCCGAACGGCACACGGGTCAGATGTGAGGTGAGTCGGTCAGCGCGGTACACGAAGACGACGGCCGGTGCGACGATGACGAGGAGCAGGGTGATCATCAGGATGGTGTTCATGACAGAAAGTATTTCTCCGTCAACATCCCGCCAACAGTGGCTTGAATGACATCGTTCACAAATTTTCTGCCATACTGGTGAGATGTTGAACAAGGTCGCCGTGCTCCTCTACCGACGGGTCTCCTTGTTCGAGTTCGGCGTGGTCAACGAGGTGTTCGGACTCGACCGCACCGACGACGGCGTGCCCCCGTTCGAGTTCGTGATCGGGTCTCCCGATCCCGGCGTCCCGCTCAGCATCGGCAACGGCGCCTACGTGGTACCCCCGGCCACACTCGAGGACTGTCTCGATGCGGACCTCGTCGCCATCCCGGGCGGCAGTACCGACCCCGAGTTCCCGCCCGAGATACTCGACACGCTGCGTGGCGTGGTCGCCAACGGCGGCCGCGTGCTGACGGTGTGTTCCGGCGCGTTCGCGGCGGGCGCCGCAGGCCTGCTCGACGGCAGGCGCTGCACCACCCATTGGCGGTTCGGCACCAAGCTCGCGGAGACATTCCCGAAGGCGATCGTCGACACCGACGTCCTGTTCGTCGACGACGGTCCCATCACCACGAGCGCCGGCACCGCCGCGGGCATCGATGCGGCGCTGCATCTCGTCCGGGACGAATTCGGTCCGGAGGTGGCCAACCGCATCGCACGCCGCATGGTGGTACCGCCGCATCGCGACGGCGGCCAACGACAGTTCGTCGAGTCCCCCATCCCGGAATGCGAGTCCGACGGCTTCGCCGGCGTGCTGGAGTGGATGATCGAGCACATCGACCACGAGATCTCCGTCGACGAGCTGGCACGCCGGATGCACATGTCGACGCGCACCTTCGCCCGGCGGTTCGTCGACGAGGTCGGCGTCTCACCGCACAAATGGCTCACCGAACAGCGGGTCCTGCACGCGCGGCGGCTGTTGGAGTCGACCGATCTGGCCGTCGACGAGGTGGCAGGCTCGGTGGGTTTCGCCTCCGGCACCCTGCTCCGACACCATTTCAACGCCACAGTCGGGGTGACCCCGACGATCTATCGGAAGCGCTTCGCGCGCTGAGGAACGGCTACTCCGACTCGGCGGAGTTCGCGTACGAGTCGGCGAAGGACACCCGCGGTGTCGTAGCGGTGTGGAAGACGGCCAACGCGGCAAAGGCCACAGCCGCGACCCCGAAGCCCACCGCGACGATGACGGCGACGATGTGCACGACCGAGTACAGGAGACCGTCACCGGGCCCGGTCGCCAGCGCCGCGGCGACCGCCAACACCGCACCCAGGAGCGCCCAGGCGGCACTCCGGATACGCGGCGCCACCACCGACGCATAGAACAGGCGCTGATAGATGGCCAGTTCGAACTCGTCGACGGCGGCGACACGAATGTCGTCGCCACCCGCGAGGTCACGCAGTTCGCGGGCCAGTGCAACATCTCGCTGCAGAATCGTCGTCTCTCGTTCCCGGTAGCGGACGAACGCGATCACGCTCACCGCTGCCGCGAGTAGTCCCAACCCCACAACTGCTCCCCAACTGTCCACGCTGACACGCTACATGCGGCCGAATCGGCGGAGTGCGCCCGGTCACACCCGGACTATTGGCCCGGAAACGACGAAACGCGCGCCGTCCGCTCCGTCGTGCACGGGATTCGTGCACGTAGAACGGATGGCGCGCGTCGGCGACCGGGGCAGACGGCCACCACGACCGGGACTGTCGGTCGTCGCCGGGCGGGATCGTCAGGCCACCTGCGCCTGCCACATCCAATGCAGCTGCTCCAGCTTGGATGCGAAACCGATCAGCAGATCCTGCGTCACCGGGTCGGCCTTCTCCGTGGCGTCGATCCGCTCGCGCAGTCCGGCGATGACGGACCTGAGGTTCTCGACGACGCCGTCGACCACGTCCGCGTCCTTGGTCCAGCCCTCGCCGAAGCCCGTGGTGTGGGCGGTCTTGGCCACGGTCTCCGCGCGTCCGTCGGGGCTGACCCCGATGGCGGTGGCACGCTCGGCCGCTGCGTCGGTGAACTCACGGCTCACCGCGACGAGCTCGTCGAGTTCGAGGTGGACCGAGCGGAACTGACGTCCGACGACGTTCCAGTGGGCCTGCTTGGCGATCAGCGAGAGATCGATCAGGTCGACCAGGGTGTCCTGCAGGGCCTGGCCGGTGACCGCCTGCTGTTCCTCGGTCAATGTGCTGGTGATGGGGGTCTTGGTGGTCATGTCGCCACTCCTTTCGCTACACGGCCCCTTGCCGTGCTCAACTGAGGTCTGAGGTCATACCGTGACGGTGACGGTTTGCGCGATGTTGCCGCGCGTGGCCTTGGAATACGGGCAGAAGGCGTGGGCGCCGTCGGCCAGCTTCTGGGCGGTCGCCTCGTCGACGCCCGGGATGTGGGCCTCGATCGTCGCGGTCAGCCCGAATCCGCCGTCGGCCGGATCTTTGCCGATGCCGATGGTCACCGAAACCGTCGAGTCCTCCGGGACGGGCGAACCCGCCTGTTTCGACGTGGCGCGCAGCGCACCCAGGAAGCATGCCGCATAGCCTGCGGAGAACAGTTCCTCCGGATTGCTGCCGTCACCGCTGCCACCCATCTCCTTGGGCGGACGGAGCTCCAGATCGATCTGGCCGGTCGCCGAGACGACCTCTCCGTCGCGGCCTCCGCCGGACGCCTTGGACGAAATCGTGTACACCGGTTCGATTGCCATCGTGATCTCCTCGTGTGGGTCGATGTCTCTTCGGTGAACTGCCCTCTATTTCAGCAGTTCTCGGTCTCGATTGATTTCGGCTTGAACTGTGAGCTTCATCGCGCAGGTCACCCTCACCGATCAAAGCCCCTGTCGGACACCTTCTTCGACCTTCTTGCCGAGATCGGCGTCCACGTTCTTCCAATAGTCGAACACCCTCGACAGAACCGGCTCGCGAACCCCGTCGAGAACATGGCCGACGATGTTGCCCACCAGGCGTTCCCGGGCCGCGTCGTCGAGAACCTCACGGACCATGGTGCCCGCCTGTGCCCAGTCACTGTCTTCCGGATGTTCGATGTAGCCGGCGCGGACTGCAGCGCCGTCGAAGCTCCACAGCCCTTCGTCGCCTGCCTCGTCGGGTTCGGCATGCGGGCCACCGAATGAGTTCGGCGCATAGACCGGGACCTCGGGAGCGCTGAACTCATAGGCCATCGCGCCCTCCTTCGAGTACGTGTTGACCGTGGCGGCCTTGGCCGAGTTCACCGGCAGCTGGGCGTAATTCGTTCCGATCCGGTATCGGTGCGCGTCGGCGTAGCTGAACACGCGACCCAGCAGCATCTTGTCCGGGGAGAAGCCGACGCCCGGAACCACATTGGACGGCTCGAAGGACGAGAGCTCGATTTCGGAGAAGAAGTTCTGCGGGTTGCGGTTCAGCGTCCAGGTGCCGACCTCGATCAGCGGATAGTCCTGCTGGGACCAGACCTTGGTGAGGTCGAACGGATTGAAGCGATAGGCTTCCGCGTCCTCGACGGGCATGATCTGTACCTTGAGTGTCCAGCTCGGATGCTCGCCCCGTTCGATGGCCTCGTAGAGGTCCTTGCGGTGATGGTCGGGATCGCTACCTGCCAGCCGGTCGGCCTCGTCCTGCGTCAGGAAGTCGATACCCTGGTCGGTCTTGAAGTGGTACTTGACCCAGAATCGTTCGCCCGCATCGTTCACCCACTGATAGGTGTGCGATCCGAATCCGTCCATGTGCCGCCATGACTTCGGGATTCCCCGGTCGCCCATCAGCCAGGTGACCTGGTGCGCCGACTCGGGCCGCAACGTCCAGAAATCCCACTGCATGTTGTGATCACGCAGGCCCGATCCGGGTAGCCGCTTCTGCGAGCGGATGAAGTCCGGGAACTTGATCGGGTCCTTGACGAAGAAGATCGGCGTGTTGTTGCCGACGAGGTCGTAGTTGCCGTCCTCGGTGTAGAACTTGATCGCGAAACCGCGTGGGTCACGCCAGGTGTCCGGACTGCCCTGTTCACCCGCGACGGTGGAGAACCGGACCAGCGACTCGGTCTTCGCGCCCGGCTGAAAGAGCTTGGCCTTGGTGTACTTCGAGACGTCGCCGGTGACGACCAGCTCGCCGAATGCACCGCCGCCCTTGGCATGCACGATCCGCTCGGGCACCCGCTCACGGTTGAACTGTGCGAGCTTCTCGATGAGGTAATGGTCATGCAGCAGGATGGGCCCCTGCGCGCCGGCGGTCAACGACTCGTTGTCGCTGGCGACGGGAATCCCGGAGTTGGTGGTGGTGCGTGGCGTCATACGGCACATCCCCTTTCGGATGAACGGCATCTGTTGGGCTGCGATGCAATAAATGAATTCGGCTGTGGTCGAGGGTGTTACGAAACCGGTCCGGCCTGCGCGCGCCGACAATCCGGGCACGCGCCCCAGAATATGACCTCCGCCTCGTCGATGCGGTATCCGTGGTCACGGTCCGGGGACAGGCACGGTGCCTCACCCACCACGCAATCGATGTCGATGATCTCGCCGCACATTCGGCAGATCAGGTGGTGGTGATTGTCCGACGTCCTCGTCTCATACCGCACCGGCGATCCCGCAGGCTCGATCCTCCGCAAGAGGCCACGATCGGTGCATGCACGCAGCACGTCGTACACGGTCTGCGTGGACACCGCACCGAGACTCTCGCGAACACCGGTGGTCACGAAGTCCGCCGTCGAATGCGGATGCTCATGCAGGATCTCCAGCACCGCGAGCCGGGGCGCAGTGACGCGCAGACCGGCCTCTCGGAGTTGTCGATGAAGCATGTGACGATCGGACATGACTTCATCGTACCCCTTTATCTGGAGTTGTTCCAGAAATTAGATGAACTCCAGAAAATGAGGGGAACCTAACCTCGCGCCGCCGGACCCGCGGTCGAGTCGCGCCTCGTGCCGTCGTGGCCTAACCTGTCATGGACGAGAACGTGTGTAGCAGCGGGCCGGAGTTCCCACTGTTCGCGTCCGCGATGACCCTCCTCTCAGGCGTCGCGTCGAAAAGCGCACGCGGACTCACGCACACGAGAGAGAACGCCCATGTCCGACATCACCACACTGTCCGACGATCACCGCCCCGAGGCCACCACGTCCGGACCGGACGCGCCCTATGGGATGGCCGAACTCAATCGCGAGGCATCCATGGGTGGTCTCGGTACCGAGACCACCGACCGCGAGGTCCGTCGCATCAGCCTCGCCGACTTCGATGCCCGACGGGAACAGATCACCGACGAACTGTGGTCCGCAGCAACAGATATCGGATTCTTCCAGGTCGTCGACCACGGCATCGACCTCGACGAGGTGGCGCACGCGTTCGACATGTCCGCCAAGTTCTTCGCACTGCCCGGCGACGTCAAGGCGCAGTACCCGTTGAAGAAGGGGCAGAACGCCGGGTGGGAACACACGTCCCAGGTCCGCCCGTCTGTCGGCACGCCCGACCAGAAGGAGTCCTACCAGCTCACCCTGCCCCGGATGGACGGACTCTGGCCGTCCGACACCGAACTCGCGGGATTCCGGACGACGATCCTCGAGTTCGAGCGCAGATGCTGGCGCCTCGCGATGGATCTGCTCGGGTGTTTCGCAACCAGGCTCGGGTTCGACAGTGAGTTCTTCACCCGCGCACATGATCCCGGCGTCGACACCTACCAGAGCACGCTTCGCCTGTTGCATTACTACGCTTTCCCCGAAGACCTGCTCGATGCCGACAACGCGTGGCGCGCCGGTGCCCATACGGACTTCGATGCGCTCACCCTGCTGTTCCAGCGGACCGGCCAGGGCGGTCTGCAGGTGCTTCCCGGCGCCGAAGCACAGGGCCAGGCCTGGACACCGGTGGAACCGTCCGACGACGCGATCACCTGCAACATCGGCGACATGCTGATGCGCTGGTCGGACGACCGCCTCCCCTCGAACTTCCACCGGGTGCGGGCACCGCGCCGAGGCGAGGACACCGGCCCGCGCTACTCGATCGCGTTCTTCGCCCAGGCGAACACCGACGCGGTCATCGAGAGTGCGGCAGGCAAGTACCCACCCATCACCGGCGGCGACTACATCGCCCAGCGCATCGCGGCCAACTTCGCGAAATGAACACCTTCGACGACGTCAGCGTCTACACCGGCGGACGATGGGTGGCGCACCAGGATGTCCGGATCGAGAACGGGATCGTCGCGGCGATCAGCGACGCGAGTACTCCCGGTGACGGAAACGGTTTCCTGATACCGGGATTCGTCAACACGCACACGCATCTGCAGCAGTCGCTGATGCGCGGGATCGCCGAATGCACCCCGCTCCTCGAGTGGCTGCTGGCGGTCGGTGAGGAATCGGTCGCGATCACGCCCGAGCGCGCCTACCTCGCGGCCGTTTCGGCCTGTCTCGAAGCACTGCGGTCGGGCACCACGACCGTCGTCGAACACATGTGGCCGCATCCGTCCGACGAGGTTCACGGCGCGGTGATCCAGGCAGTGCGCGACACCGGGATTCGCGCCGTACTGGGACGGGGTGTCGCGGATCGTGGTGATGCGTCGCGTAAATGGGGCTTCGAGCCGCGCCTGATGCAGCCACTCGGCGACGTCCTCGACCACATCGATCACTTACGCACTCAGGTCGAAGGCATGCCGATCACGCTCGCGCTCGCCGTGCCCAACCCCCGGTCGGTGACCGAGACCGGGATGATCGCCCTGCGTGAGTTCGCGCAGACGCGTGATCTGCCGGTGTCGATCCACCTGCTGGAGACACCGACCGATGACCGGATGTGTCTCGAGCATGCCGGGATGGGCGCGGTCGAGTACCTCGACAGCAACGGATTCCTGTGGGAGCGGGTACTCGCCGTCCACTGCGTCGAGCTCGACGGCGTCGGTCAGGGCATCCTCGCCGACCGTGGTGTGGCCGTCTCGCACAACCCGCTGTCGAACATGCGGTTGGGCAGTGGAGTCGCACCGGTTCCGGCGATGCTCGACCGTGGACTCGCCGTGGGACTCGGTGTCGACGGTGCCGCGAGCAACGACACCCAGGACATGCTCGAGACCTTCCGGATCGCGTCCTATGTGCAGCGCGCGGTGCACAAGCGCGCCGACCTGTTGGGCTTCGGCGAGATGCTCGACATCGCCTGTGGTGGCGCCAACGTCGCGCTGGGGCTGCCGGCGGTGGTCGGCGGCGTGACCGTCGGGACGCCTGCGGATCTGACCCTGATCCGGTTCGACCGCGACTACGCGACGCTGCCCGTCCGGGATCCCGGGGCGTCACTGCTCACGACGGGCTCACGGTCGATCGTCGACACCGTGATGGTCGACGGGCAGATCGTCGTCGAGGATGGCCGCAGCACCCGGATCGACGAGGCGGAGTTCACCAAGGAGTTGCTCGCGCTCCGGTGATCGGGACCCGAGGCGCCGGCCGAGGCCGTATCGGGATCACCGCGCCCGCATCATCTTCGTCGGACGCATCCGGGTGGATTCCGGGAGCCATTGATTGACGCTGCGGCGCACGGTGAAGATCGCCGCGACGATCAGCAGCGCGAACTGGATCCACGAGATCACGACCATCGCCGACCACACCTGCGGGTACTGGAACAGCAGGTCGATCCCGATCGGGATGCACAGCAGGTTGACCACCACGGCCGCGAGGAAGAAGTTCCGGCAGTTGCGGCTGTGGTGATGCGCCGCGGCGACGAGCAGCGCGTATTCGACGGCGAGGAACACGACGATCATGATCAGCATGAACGGCGGGAAGAAGCCGGCCAGTGAGTCGACCTGACCTTGCGAACTCGCATTGCGCGGGTCGTCGATCACACCGTCGAGCAGTCGTTGCCGCAGTGCGTCGCTGATCAGTCCGAGGTTGACGAAGCCGTACACGACGCTGAGCAGGCCGGCCACCGCCGCACCCCAGAACGCGACGCGGGCGTGCAGTGTGAGCGCCACCGGCGCGGGCCCCGGGTCGTCGGTACGGGGCGGATACAGATTCGCCTGGTCGCGGTCCTTCGAACTCCGCGCGATCTCCGCCAGGTCCTCCGCATCGAGCTCGGCCTGGGACGGGATGCGATCGGGGTCGTCGGGTTGGGTCATGGGCCGATTGTCCCATGCACCACGAGCCGTCCCGGCCGGGTCATCGAGCGATCTTCAGCATCCGGCCGAGGGTCGCCTGCCACATCGTCCCGTCGCGGGCGATGGTCCCCGTCAGCTCCAATGGCTCGTCGATGGGCGCATCGCCGACCTTCAGGGTCCGGACACGGCGTCCGGTCGCGAAGTCGGTGGCCACGTAGTCGACGGGACCGAGCTGCTGGACCGCACCCGGCACGTACGGACCGTAGCCGAGTGCGTGGATGAGACCGTCGGCACGCGACAGCCTGGGCAGCGTCGCGATCCGGTCGTTGTTCTCCCAGACCCGGCGGCAGCCCTGCGCGGACACGTCGATGCGGGTCGATCCACCGACGAACGGCGCGTTGGCAGGCACGCTCGGTCCGGTGACCGCCATCGGCGGGTACTGGTAGCCGTAGGTGCTCGGGATGACCAACGAATCACCCCAGGCCATCGGCGAGTTCTCGGTGCCCTGGCCGGATCGGTCGAAGGCCGGCATCCGGCAGACGGTCGAGCCGGTGTCGCTGTCGTAGACGATCAGCTGCGGCCGCCGGGCGTTGTCGACGATCGCGACCCAGCCATCGCCGCCGGGCCCGAAGTAGGTCGGCGTGGTGCCGGATCCCCAGGTCAACTGGCCGGGCATGCGGGCGGTCCCCCGGTCATATGCGCGGCGCCACACCACTCGCGGGACGCCGTTCGCGCCTGCCCGCATCTCGTAGAGCGCGTGCGTCGTGAGGACGGAGGCCCCGTCTGCGCGGACGGAGATCCCGTTGCCGAGTTCCTCCCCGCGCGGGAGATGCATCGACCGGACTGTGCGGTCCCCGTCCACTGTCCCGACGACACCGTGGGTCGTCGCGAACCAGACCCGTCCCGAGAAATCGGGCGCCAGGCCGGTGATCGCGTCCCCCGCCGGGATGTGCTGCGCGACATCGATCCGCTCAGCGATGTAGACCTGCCATCCGCGTGCCGTCTTCCGGTGCGCGACACGGAGGATGGCGCCCGACCCGTCGGCCACGACCACCCGGTCCCGGTCGTCGAGGTAGCCGTAGACGCCCCCGAGCAAGCCGCCCTTGGCCAGTTGCAGACGTGCGACGGGAGCAGCGGTCGCCGGATCGAACAGGGTCACCGTGGGCACGGCGACCGACGGCGGCGAGGCGCCGACGAACTGCGTGCACAGCGACACCGGCATGCCGTCGCGCCCGATGAACGTTGCGGCGCAGGCTCCGCCGGGCACCGACGATGCCGCGAGCCGTGCACCCCGGCCCGGACCGGGGTAGGGCGTCGAGTCGGTGGACCACAGGTCTCCGTGCATCAGCGAGGTGCCGGTCGGGCCGACGCCCGTGGCGGGCTGCGGCGCGGCGGGCGCGGCCTGGGCCGTCCCCCCGGCCGCCACCGCGACAGCCACGGCCGCGACCACCGTCACCATCCACCGAGAACCGACACCACGCAACGCATTACGCCCCGACACCGCGACAGCACATCACATTTTGCGCTGCGTCGGAAGCATCTCCAGCACTCAGCGGTTGAACTCGGTGAGCATGAAATCCATCCCCGGCAGGAATGTCGCCAACATCGGCACCACATGGTTCACGATCGTCTTCGTCAGGATCGGTGGTGTCGGATTGGTGACGAAGCGGACGTCGGCGCCCTGGGCGCGCCAGTCCTGTGCCAGCTGGGAGACCTGCCCGTACGGGATGACATCGTCGTTGAGGCCACCCTCGAGGAACACCGGGGCGTTCGGCTTGAGGTGCCCGATCCGCTGTTCGGCAACCACCTTCTCCACCTCGGGATAACGATTGATGACCGAGCCGAGCGGCTCGCCGGTTCGCGTCCAGTTCTTCGTGTTCTGGAACGCGAAGCTCAGGATGATGTCACCGATGCACTGGCCGGAGATCTTGCGCAACGCCGCACGTCCGGACGGATTGGTCTCCTCGCTCACGACCTTCGACACGACCGGATAGCGGGCGGTGAGACCGTTGATCGCGAAACCGATCGCGCCCGCGATCGTGGTTCCGTCGATGGCACCGATGACCTTGGAAAGATCGGCGGGCGGAGCCCCGGCATAGGTCGCCCGAACGTTGAGATCGGGCGCATATGTCTCGGCGAGTTCGGCGGCCGACGCCGCGGCGCCGCCACCCTGCGAGTATCCGGCGAAGCCGACCGGCGAGTCGGTCGCCGCACCGGATGCGCGCAGAGCCGCCCGGGCGCCGTCGAGCATGGCGTAGCCGGTTTCTCGACGGTTGACGTAGGTGTGGATGCCCGGTGTGCCCATACCGATGTAGTCGGTCACGAAGACCCGCACGCCATGGGTGAGCATGTGGTACATCTCCGGCGCCGTATAGTTCACCGCGACACTGGGTTTCGTGAGATCCACGGACATCGGGAACGCCATCAGCTTGGAGGCCGCGCACTGGTCGCCCTGACCGATGGTGCCAGGCCCCACCACAACGGTCGGCCGCTGTCCCTTGCCACGCCACGGCGCCGTCGGCTCGATGACGGTACCCGTCGTCGCAACCGGCTTCCCGTCCTGGTAGCTCGAGGTGTACATGATGCGCTTCGCAGTACCCGGCCACTGGCCGGCGACTCCGGGGATCTGCAGGAGCAGCGGACTGGGCTCACTCTTGATGACCGATCCCGGATCACTCGCGAACGACGCCGGTGGCGTGTAGAAGTCGCCCGCCGCCGACGCCGCGGGCGCGGCCATCGTGAGGCCCGCGCCCGCGAGCACGGCACTGGTCGCAAGCGCAGCCAGGCGTAGCACCGAACTCGGGCGCCGCATCCGGGCCCGAGAGAATTTCCCCCGTGTCTGTCTCATGGAGAAGTAAGCTACCGCACAGTAACTTGGTCAGGTGACCCGGGCCATTACCGGCGATCAGATGACGAGCCCCAACGCCAGAACCACCACCAGACCCGACACCGACAACAGCGTCTCCATCGCCGACCACGTCTTGAACGTCTGCCCGACACTCATGCCGAAGTACTCCTTGACCAGCCAGAACCCTGCATCGTTCACATGGGACAGGAACACCGAGCCTGCCCCGATGGCCAGGACCACCAACGAGATCTCACCGGAACCCAGCCCCTCGACGAGTCCGAGCATCAACGAGGACGCCGTGATCGTCGCGACGGTGGCAGACCCGGTCGCGAGGCGGATGAGTGCCGCGAGAACCCAGGCGAGCAAGATCACCGAGATGTTCGCGTCCTTGGCCCAATCGGCGAGCAACGTCCCGATACCCGTGTCCACCAGGGCCTGCTTGAAACCGCCGCCCGCCGCCACGATCAGCAGGATGCCTGCGATGGCGGGCAGCGCGGCACCCGTGCATGTGGAGATCGTCTCGCGATCCATTCCCGACCCGCGGCCGAGGGTGAACATCCCCACGACGACAGCGATGAGCAGCGCCACGAGGGGTGTCCCGAGGATGTCGAGCACCCGCCGCACGATCTGATCCTCGTCGTCGACGAAGATCTCGGCGAGAGCCTTGCCGAGCATGAGGACGACGGGCAGCAGGACGCTGAACATCGTGATCGCGAAGCTCGGCCGTCTCGTGGTCGCACCGTCTGCGGGATCCGCGTCGAACGTGTCCGGTACCGGGACCGTCACCCAGCGACCCGCCAGCACCCCGAACAGCGGGCCCGACACGATGATCGTGGGGATGGCCACCACCACTCCGAGGGCGAGGGTGGTACCGAGATCGGCACCGAGGGCGTCGATGGCGACAAGCGGACCCGGATGCGGCGGGACGAATCCGTGCATCGCCGAGAGACCGGCGAGTGCCGGGATGCCGATCGTGATCAGTCCCAGACCGGATCGTCGGGCCACCAGATAGATCACCGGCATGAGCAACACGAGCCCGATCTCGAAGAACATCGGGAGCCCGATGATCGCGCCCACGAGGGCCATCGCCCACGGCAGCATGCGCGGCGATGCGTGCCCGACAATCGTGTCGACGATCTGGTCGGCACCACCCGAGTCGGCGAGGAGCTTGGCGAACATGGCTCCGAGTGCGATCAGGATGCCCACTCCGGCGGCGGTCGTGCCGAAGCCGTCGGTGAAGGATTCGATGACTTTCGGAACCGTTTCGCCGGCAACGAGTCCCACGGTTGCACCGCCACCGATGAGGGCGAGGAAAGGATGGACCTTGCCGACGGTGATCGCGAGGACGATGACCGCGATCCCGGCGATTGCGGCGATGACGAGTTGACCGCCACCGGCAACCGGTTCGGGGAGTTCGGCGTCGGCGGCGAGCAATGCTGTCGACGTCATGGTCGAGATCATGAGTTCGCCTCCCCGATCGAGAGCGCACCGACGAAGTCGTCGACGATCGCGTCGATGCTCTGATCGACGTCGATCACCACGCCCCGTTCACCGGGACCGAGCGGCTCGAGCGTGGCGAACTGCGACTCGAGCAGCGCCGGCGGCATGAAGTGCCCGGGACGTGCGGATTGTCGGCGTGCGATGACCTCCATCGAACCGTCGAGATGTGCGAAGCACACCGTCGGCGCATGCGTGCGCAGCACGTCCCGGTAGGCGCGCTTCAGCGCGGAACAGCTCATCACGCCACCGTCGGCGTGATCGGCGAGCCAGTCCCCGATGGCCTCGAGCCACGGACGCCGGTCATCGTCGTCGAGCGGATGTCCGGCCGACATCTTGGCGATGTTCTCCGGCGAGTGGAAGTCGTCGGCGTCGGCGAACGGCACCCTCAGGCGCTGGGCCAACGCCGCTCCGACCGTCGACTTCCCGGATCCGGAAACTCCCATCACCACCACTGGTGATCGCATCTGCACTCCTCACGTCGCTGTGCCGCTGGTCACAGAGAGTGCCTTAAACGTATTACTTTTGCAATAGGTCGGTCTAATACGTATGCCAATTGGTGTGCAAGCGGTGCTAATGAGAAGATGAAATCGTGAGTCAGGACACATCAGGGGCGGGAGAGCTGCACGACCAGATCCTCGGCGCGGTCGGCCGGCCCATCGTCTCGGGTGCGCAACCCGTCGGCAGCGTGCTGACGCTGGACGGGATCTGCGCCGAGCACGGCGTCTCACGGACCGTCGCGCGTGAGGTGATCCGGGTGCTGGAGTCGATGGGGATGGTCGCATCCCGACGTCGCGTCGGGATCACCATCCAGCCGCGGACGCGGTGGAGCGTGTTCGACCCGCGACTGATCCGCTGGCGCCTCGACGGCGACGACCGCACCGAGTTCTTGCTGACGCTCTCCGAACTACGCAGGGGCTTCGAACCGGTGGCCGCCGCGCTGGCCGCCGAACGCGCCGACGAACATCAGTGCCGCATCCTGGCGGCGGCGGCGTCGGACATGGCCGTGCATGGTCGCACCGGCGATCTCGACGCGTATCTGTTGGCCGACAAGATCTTTCATCGCGGACTCCTCGAGGCCAGCGGCAACGAGATGTTCCGCGCGCTCGCCGAGGTGGTCTACGAGGTGCTGGCCGGTCGGACCCATCACGGCATGATGCCCGACCGGCCCAATCCGGAAGCCATTGCGCTGCACGACGATGTCGCCCGCGCCATCCGGCTCGGAGATCCGGTGGCGGCGGAGACCGCGATGCGGGCGATCATCGTCGAAGCGGCGTCTGCCGTCGTCGAACCGACGGATTCCTGAGCGAGCGCCCTTCAGACCAGCAGTTCGGCGATCTGGATCGTGTTGAGGGCGGCACCCTTTCGCAGGTTGTCGCCGGACACGAAGAGCGCCAGCCCACGGCCCTCGGGTGCACCCTCGTCCTGACGGATCCGGCCCACCAGTGAGACGTCCTTGCCTGCCGCGTCGAGCGGCGTCGGCACATCGACCACCTCGACACCGGCTGCGCCGCCCAGGATCTCCCTGGCCTGTTCCGGCGAGAGCGGATTCGCGAACTCGGCGTTGATGGACAGCGAGTGGCCGGTGAACACCGGCACGCGCACGCAGGTGCCACTGACGAGCAGACCCGGGATGTCGAGGATCTTGCGTGACTCGTTGCGCAGCTTCTGGTCCTCGTCGGTCTCGCCCGACCCGTCGTCCACCAGCGAACCCGCGAGGGCGACCACGTTGTAGGCGATCGGCGCGACATACTTGACCGGCTCCGGGAACGACACCGCGCCACCATCGAGGACCAGCTTCTCGGCGTCGTCTGCGCCGGCGCGGATCTGCCCCGCGAGTTCCTCGACGCCTGCCAGTCCGCTGCCCGAGACCGCCTGATACGACGACACGACCAGGCGCTGCAGGCCCGCGGCATCATGCAGCGGCTTGAGTACCGGCATCGCGGCCATCGTGGTGCAGTTCGGGTTCGCGATGATGCCCTTCGGGGGATTCTTCGCGAGTTCGCCGTTGACCTCCGCGACGATCAGCGGGACGTCGGGATCCTTGCGCCAGGCCGACGAGTTGTCGATGACGGTGACGCCGGCCGCGGCGAACCTCGGCGCCTGCTCCTTCGACATCGTGCCGCCTGCGGAGAACAGCGCGATGTCGAGGCCGGACGGATCTGCTGTCGCGGCATCCTCGACCACGATCTCGCCGTCGCCCCACGGCAGCTTCTTGCCTGCCGACCGCGCCGACGCGAAGAATCGCACCTCGTCGGCGGGGAACTTGCGTTCCGCCAACAGGGTCCGCATGACGCCGCCGACCTGACCGGTCGCGCCGACAACTCCGATGCTGATACCCACGCCTACCGCCCCGTTCCTGCGTAGACGACGGCTTCTTCTTCGCCGCCGAGGTCGAAGGCCTGATGCAGTGCGCGCACGGCGTCGTCGAGTTCGGTGTCACGGCAGAGGACCGAGATGCGGATCTCCGAGGTGGAGATCAGTTCGATGTTGATGCCGGCATCCGACAATGCCTCGCAGAAGGTCGCGGTCACGCCCGGGTGGCTCTTCATACCCGCACCGACGAGGGAGACCTTGCCGATGTGGTCGTCGAAGAGCAACTCGGTGAAGCCGATCTCGTTCTGCAGCTTGGTCAGCTTCTCCACCGCGGTCGGGCCGAGCTCACGCGGCAGGGTGAACGTGATGTCGGTCTTGCCGGTGTCCACCTTGGAGACGTTCTGCAACACCATGTCGATGTTGATGTCCGCCTCGGCGACGGCCCGGAACACCTTGGCGGCGTATCCCGGCTTGTCATCGAGACCGACCACGGTGACCTTCGCCTCGCTGCGGTCGTGTGCAACTCCGGTGAGAATCGCTTCTTCCACTGGAATGTCCTCCATCGAGCCGGCCACCATCGTGCCGGGTTTTGTCGAGTACGACGAGCGCACGTGAACGGGAACGTTGTATCGGCGTGCGTATTCCACACAACGCAACATCAGGACCTTCGCACCGCACGCCGCCATCTCGAGCATCTCCTCGAAGGAGACGGTCTGCAGATGGCGCGCGTTCGGCACGATGCGCGGGTCGGCGGTGTAGATGCCGTCGACGTCGGTGTAGATCTCGCAGACATCGGCCTTCAACGCCGCGGCCAGCGCGACGGCGGTCGTGTCGGAGCCACCACGGCCGAGCGTGGTGACGTCCTTGGTGTCCTGGGAGACACCCTGGAATCCGGCGACCAGGACGATCTTGCCGTCATCGAGGGCGCTGCGGACACGACCGGGCGTCACGTCGATGATCTTCGCGGCGCCATGGGTGCCGGTGGTGATCACACCTGCCTGCGAGCCGGTGAACGACTGCGCCTGCGCACCGAGGGAGCTGATGGCCATGGCGACCAGCGCGTTGGAGATGCGCTCGCCGGACGTCAGCAGCATGTCCATCTCCCGCGCAGGCGGCGCGGGGCACACCTGGTTCGCGAGGTCGAGCAATTCGTCTGTGGTGTCGCCCATCGCGGACACCACCACGACCACGTCGTTGCCTTGTTTCTTGGTCTCGACGATGCGTTCGGCGACCCGACGGATGCGCTCGGCCGTCGCGACCGACGATCCGCCGTATTTCTGCACAACGAGTGCCACGTCGAACCACCTTCCGGGATTGTCGGATGCATCGGTTCGGATGCATCGCCCCTGCTCGGGATCGGTCTCCGATTGAGCATTCGGGGCCTTCCTTGCGGGCATCACCTTACCGACGGCGCGGTAAGCGCCCGAATCGAGCGCCGTTCGCGCAGGCCAGACACGACGTGGGTGCGAGCGCCGGACGTGCAGAAAGTCCGGTGGACACCCGGAGTCGGACGGTCTTCTGGTCGTCGGCGGTCGCGCCGCCCTAACATCGCTCAGGTGGCAACTGGAACCGACGTCGGCACGACCCCTGCTGGTCGTCGTGAACCAGATGACCGTCGGCCGGGTCAACGCACAGCGCGGAAGGGCTCCGACGACCACCCGTCCCGCCCGAGGCTGGGCCGTCGCACGCCGGTCCGGACCTGGCTCCAGCCCGTCCTGCTGTTCCTCGCCATCCGCGCTGTCGGGATCCTGGTTCTCGCGCGTTTCGCTGCGCTTCGGGACACCACGCTCGGCGACGCGCTGTGGCTCTGGGACGGCAAGTGGATGGTGGCGATCGCCCAATACGGATACTCCGACGTTCCGTTCACCCAGACCGACGCCCGTGGCCTGCACACCTCGGACACCGCGTATGCCTTCTTCCCCGGTTATCCGATGCTGGTCGGCGCCGTGGCGAAGTTGCCGCTGATCACTCCCTACGGAGCGGCGATCACGGTGAATCTGGTCCTGGGCTGCATCGCCGCAGTGGGTGCTGCCCGCCTCGGCGCCCTGTGCGCCCGCGCGATGGCCGACAAGTCCCCGATCGGAGCGGCCGATCCCCGTCGCACGGGCCTGTTCCTGGTCGCCCTCTTCGCCGCGACGCCGATGTCGGTGGTGCTGAACATGGCCTACACCGAAGCGCTGTTCTGCGCCCTCGCGGTCTGGGCGCTGATCGGCATCCTGGAGCGGAACTGGCTGCTGGCAGGCATCTGCGCGTGCCTCGCCGGCGCCAGCAGGCCCACCGCGATGGTGCTGATCGGAGTGGTGATGCTGGCCGCACTGCTGGCGCGACGCGACGGCTGGCGGGCGTGGGCGGCGGTGGTGATCAGTCCTCTCGGGTATCTCGGCTACCTTGCCGTCGTGTGGGCCCACACCGGATCGCCGACGGGATGGTTCACCATCCAGACCGTCGGCTGGGGCACCGAGTTCGACTGGGGCCGCGCCACCTTCGACTTCGTGAACGATGCACTCGTGCACGCAGGGGAGGTCGCGCCGGTGGCGTCCGCCTGGATCATCCTGTCGACGATGGCGATGCTGGTCATCGCGGCGTGGTCGAGGCTGCCGTGGCCCGTGCTGCTCTACGGTGCGCTGGTCATCGCGTCCATCGTGTTGTCGAGCGGGCTGATGATGAGCCGCGCCCGACTGCTCCTACCGGCCTTTGTCCTGTTGGTACCCGTCGCGATGGTCCTCGCCCGCTGGCGCCCAGCCGTCGGGATCGCGACGATGGTGCCGATCGTCATCGGCAGCGCGTGGTTCGGAGCTCACATGCTCACGGTGTACCCACACGCGATGTAGCGCGAACGGAGTGAGCGCCCCACCCGCCGATCGAGTAGCGCGAACGGAGTGAGCGCCCCACCCGCCGATCGAGTAGCGCGAACGGAGTGAGCGCCCCACCCGCCGATCGAGTAGCGCGAACGGAGTGAGCGCCCCATCCGCCGATCGAGTAGCGCGAACGGAGTGAGCGCGTATCGAGATCGCGCGCGGTCTCGATACGTCGCTCGTTCCTCGCGACTACTCGACCGGCAGGGCGGGTGGTGGCACGACCGGCAGGGCGGGTGGTGGCTCGACCAGCGGGGGGTGGTGGCACGACCCGGCTCTCGTTCGCAGGCCTACCGATCACCGCCCCCGCGGTCGCAGACCGTCGAGGACCACACCGATCAGCCGCCTGCGGGTCTCCTCGGTGTCCTCTGCCACGCACGTCATCGACAAACCGCCCATCAGACGCGTGATGTCGGCCGGTTCCACGTCGTCGCGAAAATCTCCACTGCGCCGACCGGCCTCGAGGATCGCGGTCATCAGTTCCCGCGAGTTGGTGCGGGTCTCCTCGAAGACCGGGGCATCATTGCCGACCGCGACGAGGATGGCCTCGCGCATCCCACGCTTCGTTCCCGCGGTCGCCATATAGGCGGCGAACATGCCCTCGAGTGCGGCGACGGCGGACTCGCTGTCCAGCAGACGCCAGCCGTCGGCGACGATCTGCGCCGAGTAGCTGCGGAACGTCGCCTCGAGCAACGCGGCGCGGTTCGGGAAATGGCGATAGAGCGTCCCCACACCCACCCCGGCCTCGGCGGCGACCTTGTCCAGGGCGACGTCGGTGCCTTCGGTGGCGAACAGTTCCTGCGCCGCTGCGACCAACTTGTCGTAGTTGCGGGCCGCATCCGCCCGGGTGGGCCGCTGGGATGTCGGAGCCGGCGCATTCGTCTCGTCGACGGTCTTCGCGGCAGGACGGGATCGGGCGCCCACGACATCCACTCCTCACGGTCGGTACAGCACGAGTTCCACGCTGCTGTTGCTAAACGGAGGAATCCTCCGTATATTAATCGGAGGAAGCTTCCGTTTCACCGCTGAGTGTACTCCACAATCCCTACTCGAAAAGAGCTCATCAATGTCTCTTTCGCCATCCCTCGAACGCATCCGGATTCCGGGACAACCGTCGCGGACCCACCGGTTGCGGTCACGGATCAACACCGACGCACTGGTTCTCCTCGCGGTTCTCGGATGCCAGCTGATGGTGGTCGTGGACGCGACGATCGTCAACGTCGCCCTACCAGATATCCAACGGTCCCTTGGCTTCTCGACCTCGAGTCTGTCCTGGGTCCTCAACGCCTACACCCTCACCTTCGGTGGCCTGCTCCTCCTCGGCGCCCGACTCGGCGACATCCTGGGTCGTCGGGGCACCTTCCTCGGCGGACTCAGCCTGTTCGTCGCGGCATCGATGTTCGGCGGTTTCGCCACGGACACCTCGATGCTGTTGGTGGCCCGGGCATTTCAGGGCGTCGGCGCCGCACTCGCCGCGCCGGCCGCGCTGGCCCTGCTGATGACCCGATTCCCCGAGGGACACCAACGGACTCGCGCATTGGCGCTGTTCACCGCGGTGTCGATCGGCGGATTCTCGTTGGGACTCGTGCTCGGCGGCGCCCTCGTGCAATGGCTGGACTGGCGCTGGGTGTTCTTCGTCAACGTGCCCATCGGTGCGGTCGTGATCGTCGCCGGCCTGCTGTCGCTGCCACGAACCACGGCCCAGCCGGGGGCGTTCGACCTCCAGGGCGCCCTGTACTCGACGGCAGGTATCGGAGCGATCGTCTACGGTCTGGTCAACGCTGCCGAGCACGGGTGGTCATCATCGGTGACGATCGTGGCGCTGATCATCGGATTCGCCTTCCTGATCGGCTTCGTCTACACCGAAAGCCGTGCACCACAACCCATCACGCCACTGCGGCTGTTCGCAAGCGTTTCTCGCAGCTCGGCCCACCTGGGCCGGCTGGTGATGGTCGCCGGGTTCATGGGCATCATGTTCTTCCTGACCCAGTATCTACAGGAGGTCCTGCACTACGGTCCGCTGGAGACCGGCGTCGCCTACCTCCCGATGACGGTGGCCACCTTTGCCGCCTCACAGGTGACCGCCCGCATACTGGTGGGGCGGTTCACCACGCGAGCCCTCCTCATCACCGCGTTCTCGGTGGCGGCAGCGGGACTGTTCTGGCTGACCACCCTCGATGCCCAGACACCGTATCTCGCTCTGCTTGGACCGTTCGTGCTCATCGGCGCCGGCGGCGGCACGGCGTTCCTGTCGCTGACCACCGCGGCGCTGCGGGGGGTGCACCCCGACGACGCCGGAGCCGCATCCGGGCTGGTCAACACCGCACAACAATTGGGCGGCACCGTCGGTCTCGCCATCATGGTCGCCGTGTTCGGGGCCGCGACACGCGGCCTCTCACCCTCGACGACCACCTTCGCACACGGCATGACGGTGACGGTGCTGGCAGCCGCCATCCTGCTCACGGTTGGTGCGGTGCTGATGGCGATCACCCAAGGTGAGCGTCGGACGCCTACTCCTGCGCCTGCCGCCCCCGTGCAGTGAATCCGGCACACAGATAGGCGATCCCGTCATCGAGGCGGGATCGCGGATCGAGAAGCCGTGGCGCCGTGTCACATCCGGACAGTTCGGAGAGATGCGGCGCCACGGCCTTGCTCCGGCCACCGATCAGGTCCTCGAGTCCGTCCGGCCGCTCCGAGGGTTTCTCGGTGCGCAGCAGGTCGTCGCTGACGGCCACCAGCGCGACGCCGTGCACGTGCGTCCAGACCGCGAGCGCCATCCCGGTGGCCTCGACGAGGTCGACACCGAGATCCAGGAAGCCCGCGGCGAACCAGTCCAGACAGCGCAGGGACTCATCACCGAAGCTGTGCCTGGGTGACGAGTAGGCGAGCACCACCCAGGGGTGGCGGCGATACAACTCCCAGTCGATCTCGACGATGATCCGTACCCGCTCCTGCCACGACGACGGCTCTGCCTCGTCGACCGGGTACGGGAACCGCCTGCCGATCTCCTCCGACATCTGCTGGAGCAGAGCGTCCTTGTCATCGACGTGCCGGTACAGCGACATCGCGCCGACGCCGAGTTGGTCGGCGATCCTGCGCATCGACAACGCGCCGATGCCGTCCCGGTCGGCGACGTCGATCGCGGCATCGACGATCGCTTCGAGAGTCAGCTTCGCGCCGACCGCGGACTTGTCCGCAGCGGATTTCTCGTCAGACGGCAATCGTCGCTCCCTCTCCCCGATGTCGCCCACCGATCACCCCGGTGACCTGTGGGAATATTTCACTTGCGTACAGCGTACCCATTCTCGTACCCTTCGAGGCGTACGGCGTACGCGGCCAACGGGCGGCGTACGCCTTCGCCAGTATTGCGAGATCCAGGAGAGTTCGACATGTCCACCCTCATCCCATCGTCAGATCAGCGCCAACGGGATCCTTCCGGCGCCGACCGACGCATGTGGTGGGGACTCGGTGTCCTCACTCTCCCCGTGTTGCTGGTGTCGATGGACTTCTCGGTCCTCTACCTGGCCATTCCGGCGATCACCGAAGCCCTCGACCCGTCCGCCGCCCAGCAGCTCTGGATCCTCGACATCTACGGATTCCTCATCGCCGGCCTGCTCATCACGATGGGCAACGTGGGCGATCGCCTCGGTCGTCGGCGCATCCTGTTGGCCGGCGCGGCGCTGTTCGGTGTCGCCTCGGTGATTGCCGCATTCGCACCCACTGCCGGTGTGCTCATCGCCGCCCGCGCCCTGATGGGCGTCGGCGGCGCGACGCTCATGCCCTCGAGCCTGTCGCTGATCGCCAATATGTTCCCGAATGCCCGGGACCGGGCCAGGGCGATCGGCGTCTGGACGGCCGCGTTCGCCGGCGGCAGTGCGCTCGGTCCGGTGATCGGCGGCGTGCTGCTGCACCACTTCTGGTGGGGCGTCGTGTTCCTCATCAACGTGCCGGTGCTGGCGGTGCTGTTCATCGCCGGTCCTCGACTGGTGCCCGAGTACCGCGCGCCCAACACCACACGGTTCGACGTGGTCGGCGTGGCCCTGTCGATGCTGGGCATCCTGCCGCTCGTCTACGCGGTGAAGACGATGGCGGCCGACGGCATCAGCGGAACGGTCGTCGCGATCGGCGTCTTCGGCGTCGTGATGCTCGCGCTGTTCCTGGCCCATCAAAGGCGGGTGGCCGCACCACTGCTCGACCTCGCCTTGTTCCGGAACCCGCAGTTCAGCGCCGCTGTCTCGGTGGCGCTGGTCGGCATGATGGCACTCGGCGGGATGTCGTACCTCACCGGCGTCTACCTGCAGTCGGTTCGTGGGTTCGATGTCCTCACCGCGGCACTCGCGGGGCTGCCGATGGCGGTCGCGGTGGCGGTCTTCTCGATCGGTGCGTCCCGGGTCGTCGCGGCGCTCGGGCTACGGGCCGCCTTTGTCGGGTCGGTGCTGCTCGCAGCGGTCGGCAACCTCGGCCTGCTCGCGCTGTCGATGTCCAGCCCGCTGTGGATCTACCTCGTGTTCACCTCGATCGCGGGCATCGGTTACGGCATCCAGTTCAGCCTGGTCTCCGATGTGGTGGTCGGATCGGTACCGGTCGAGCGCTCGGGTGCGGCATCGGGGATCTCCGAGACGAGCTTCGAACTGGGCACCGCACTGGGGCTCGCGCTGCTCGGCTCGCTGGCAACGCTGGTGTTCCGGGAGAATTCCGATGGCTGGACCTTCGGCGACACCCTCGGTGACACGATGCACCGCGCCCTCGAGATGGGCGACGGCGGAACAGGATTGGCGGACGCGGCACGCAACGCCTACGTGGACGGGATGCATGCCGCATCCCTCGCGAGCGTGATCGCACTCGGCGCACTCGCGGTCGTGCTGACCGTCGTCATGCGCGAGCGCACCGCGGCCGACGTGCGGCAGGACTGATCGGGTCGGAGGCGTTAGCCTTGCCCTCGTGCACGAACTGATCGAAGGACGCTGGAGCGCGAGAGGCTACGACCCCGGCGCGACGATCTCCACCGACGACGTGACCTTGATCCTGGAGGCCGGCCGTTGGGCGCCGACCTGGGGTCGGGTCCAGCCGGTCCGGTTCGTCGTCGGGGTCCGGGGCGATGCCACGTTCGTGAAGCTCACCGATGCCCTGACCCGCGGAAACATCGGGTGGGCGCCTGCGTCGGCGGCGTTGGTCCTGGTGTGCACGGCCGCCGAACCCGACGACGAGAAGGCCCGTACCTACGCCGCGGTCGACACGGGACTCGCGGTGGCACAGATGATCCTGCAAGCCGCGGATCTCGGGTTCAACGGTCACCCGATGGCCGGGTTCGACCCCACTCGTGTGAGGGAGTTGTTCGCCATCCCCGACGACCGCCGACCGTTGGTCCTGCTGGGCATCGGCAGGCTCGCCGATCCCGCGACCGTGGCGCCCGAGATCCGCGAGCGTGACGAACGCCCGCGCACCCGACTACCGCTCGACGAGGTGGCGTTCAGCGAGACCTGGGGTCACGCCTTCGGAAGTCCCTGACCCCGCGCACCCGATCAGGGGCACACCGGGTCAGGGACACCGGAACGATCAGAACTGCTCGCAGGTCGCCTTGGCCTTCATGATCGCGTCGTGGTTCTTCTTCATCTCCGTACGCATGGGCGGCATGATGTGGTGATCCCGCATGAACTGTCTGATCGACGCGCGGGTCGGGTGGTTCTTGCGGAACTCCGCGCGCTTGGCCTGCTTCTGATCCTTCGTCATAGTCATCGCCGACTCGAAGTGCTTCTTCATCTTCGGGTTGCCGTCGATGCGCTTCCACAATGCCGGGTCCTGCTTCGCGAGAGCGCTCTCCACCTGGGACACGCTGCAATGGGTACCCGGCACGCTCGAGTGCGGCGCGGGCGTCGTCGGGGCCGCAGTCGCGACGCCTCCGACCGCGATGGCCGACGCGATGCCTGCACCGGCGACGCTGCAGGCGACACCGCGGGCGAACCGCTTTCCGGGGCGAGTTGACTGAGTCATGTACACATCCTTTGTTGTCGGTCGAACGGCAGAGCCGTCGCGTGACATGCACGGCCCGACGGGCCGGGCATGCGACGAAAACTAGCGGCGCCACATGAGATACAACTGAGAATCGCCCAACAGTCCGCGCATATTTCTCGCTGGTCAGAGCCTTTTTGCCGGGTTTGTGCCCCCATGTCGGAATCCACCGGCGGCGATTGCGCCCACCCGGCCCCGGGGCCGACGGCATTTGATCGGCACCATCGGTGGGGAGTACAGTCCGAGACATGCAGCGCGCGCTCCTTCTCGGTTGCCGCGGCGGGGTCTGAATGACCGGCCCTCCGTCGCGGGCCTATTCATGCGCCGGTCATCTTCCCCATTCGATTCACGGAGATTGACCAACCATGGCAGCAGCAGACTCATTCACTTCCGGCACGAGCCGCATCGTCGAGCCTTCCGGCCCGATTCCCTCCGGCCAACCGGTCTGGAACACCCAACGCAGTTCGGCGATGCCCTCTCATCGTTATCGTCAGTTCGCCGATGAGGTCGAGAACGTCGCCGTCCCCGATCGGACCTGGCCCGACAAGACCATCACCGGTGCGCCGATGTGGTGCGCGGTGGATCTGCGCGACGGCAATCAGGCCCTGATCGACCCCATGAGCCCGGCCCGCAAACGACGGATGTTCGATCTGCTGGTCCGTATGGGCTACAAGGAGATCGAGGTCGGTTTCCCGGCGGCCAGCCAGACCGACTACGACTTCGTCCGGGAGATCATCGAAGAGAACGCGATCCCCGACGACGTCACCATCCAGGTGCTCACACAGTGCCGCGACGAGCTGATCGAGCGCACCTTCGACGCGTGCCGCGGCGCGGCCAACGTGATCGTCCACTTCTACAACTCCACGTCGGTACTGCAGCGACGTGTGGTGTTCCGCGCCGACAAGGGCGCGATCAAGAAGATCGCCACCGACGCGGCGCACAAGGTGCTCGACGAGCAGAAGAAGTACCCCGACACCAACTGGCGCTACGAGTACTCGCCGGAGTCGTACACCGGGACCGAACTCAGCTTCGCCAAGGACGTCTGCGACGCCGTCACCGAGATCATCGCGCCGACCCCCGAGCGTCCGATGATCCTCAACCTTCCGGCCACCGTCGAGATGGCGACCCCGAACGTCTACGCCGACTCCATCGAGTGGATGCATCGCAACCTGGCCCGTCGCGACTCGGTCATCCTGAGCCTGCACCCGCACAACGATCGCGGAACGGCCGTCGCCGCAGCCGAACTCGGTTATCAGGCGGGCGCCGACCGCATCGAGGGCTGCCTGTTCGGCAATGGCGAGCGCACCGGCAACGTCTGCCTGGTGACCCTGGGCATGAACCTCTTCAGCCGTGGCGTCGACCCGCAGATCAGCTTCTCCGACATCGACGAGATCCGACGCACCGTCGAGTACTGCAACCAGCTGAACGTTCCCGAACGCCACCCCTACGGCGGTGACCTCGTGTACACCGCCTTCTCGGGCAGCCACCAGGACGCCATCAACAAGGGCCTCGACCAGATGAAGATCGACGCCGATGACGCCGACCAGGACATGGACGACATCCTGTGGCAGGTGCCGTATCTGCCGATCGATCCCAAGGACGTCGGCCGCAACTACGAGGCCGTGATCCGGGTCAACAGCCAGTCCGGCAAGGGCGGCGTCGCCTACATCATGAAGGCCGACCACGGCATGAACCTGCCGCGCCGCCTGCAGATCGAGTTCAGCCGCGAGATCCAGAAGATCACCGACGGCGAGGGTGGCGAGGTCAACCCGAAGGCCATGTGGGATGTGTTCGCCGAGGAGTACCTGTACCCGGTCCGACCGCTCGAGCGCATGCGCCAGAAGGTGGATGCGGCCGAGGTCGACGGCGGCGAGGACAGCATCACCGTGGTGGTCAAGGTCGACGGCGTCGAGCGTGAGATCAGTGGTAGCGGCAACGGGCCGCTCGCGGCGTTCGTGGACGCGCTGTCCACGGTCGGCTTCGACGTACGGGTCCTGGACTACAGCGAACACGCACTCACCGCAGGCGGAGACGCCAGCGCCGCGGCCTATGTCGAGACCGAGGTCAACGGCGAGACCGTCTGGGGCGTCGGCGTCGCGTCGTCGATCACGACGGCCAGCCTGCGTGCGGTGGTCTCGGCGGTCAACCGCGCGAACCGCGTGACCGCGCCGGTCGCCGACGATGCCGCCGCCGCACCGCGCACCTGGGCCCCGTAGCGACCCAGTACAACCAACGGCACCGCCGGAACTCCTCCACCCCGCAGCCACCTCCACCCGCCGATCGAGTAGCGGCGACGGAGGAGCCGCGTCCGCCCCGCCGATCGAGTAGCGGCGACGGAGGAGCCGCGTATCGAGATCATCGACGCGCCAACCCCATCGGCGCGCCATCAGACCCACGATGGTCGGGTGACCCCCGACTCATCGTGTCCAGGCGTGGGCCGGGACCCATCGAACAGCGGGCGATCCCCGCTGACCGGGTGCCGGCCCACACCCTTGTCGGCATGCGACACGATCGTCATCCTTTCCGGATGACGACTTCCACCCCGTAGCGGGACAGACTCCATGGTGAGGATCGGGCGCACCGTCCGCGCAGCACGGTCCACTCCACGAGAGGGGTCAGCATGGCCGACCGGGCCGAGCTCGGGCCGATCGACTACATCGTCGTCGAACTCCCCGACGACACAACGACTCTCATCGATCAGATGATCGCCGAGTTCGCCGGGATCATGGCGACCGGCTCCATGCGCATCCTCGACCTGGTGGCGATCTCCGTCGACGCCACCGGCACGGTCGATGTGACCGAGGTCGAGGGGGTCGAGGATCCCCGCTCCGCGGACTTCGTGACATCTCTCGCCGAGATCCTGGCCCTCGAGGATGTCGAGAACATCGCGACTGCGGTGACACCGGGGCGGAGCGCAATCGTGATCGTCTGGGAATACCTGTGCGCCCGCCCTCTTGTCACGCTCGCGCAGAGGTCGGGATCGCAGATCATCGCCCAGGGACGCATCCCGACCGGAGCGGTGGTCGCGGCTCTGGCCACCGAGCCCCCTGGATGACGCCGTGGCGGACGATCAGATCAGATTCTGTTCGCGGGCTCGGTCGACCGCCTCACGACGCGTCGACACCCCCAACTTCCGATAGATCGACTGCTGATGGGTTTTCACGGTGTTGACCGAGACGAACAGATCTGCGGCGATCTCCGAAGCCTTGTACATGGTCGGCAGGTATCGCAAGACCACCAATTCCCGCTCGGTGAGCACACCAACCGGTGCGCCATCGACCGGTCCGACCGTGCCACCGCACGCCGCGATGAGCTGCCGGATGAACCCGACGTCATCGTCGGCCAAGTGTTGGTGCCTCTCGAGCAGCGCCCGCACCGGCGGCCCCGCCGTCACGAACGGCCGTATGTGACCGATCGGTGCCGCCAGCCGTGTCGCGTCGCCGATGCGTTCGAGCGCCACCGACTCCCGTTGCAGGCGCGCTGAGGCCACCGCCGACAGCACCGCGGCCTCGACTGCCTGCAGACGATGCGGCGCATAGGAACTCGTCGCACCCAACAAGTCCGCCGCGTCACCGGGTCGATCCGCCGAGAGATACGCCCTGGCGAGGGTGACCCTCGTCAGGGCACCGGCGTACGAGTCGGCACGCGCCGCATCGCGCATCCGGGCTATCACGGCGTCGGCGTCGCCTGCGAGAATCTGCACCTCAGCCGTCGTGGCCTGGTACCACGTGCTGAGCAGCGAAGGCAGCCGGCCTGACTGCTCGCGCACCGCCTCGAGCCGTTTGGATGCAGTTCGCGCAGCATAGAGATCACCGCGCACCACCGCGAGCCAGACCGCCGAGATCTCCAGGACCAACCAGGCCCCACTGTCCGTGCCGAGCTCGACGGCACTGCGCCCCATGGCGATCGCGCGCTCGGCCGCCTCGAGCTCATGACTCTCGAGGTGAGTCAGGGCGGAGGCTGCGTACAGCGCCATCGCCTGGGGCTGACGGGTCCACCCGCGACGCTCGGCGAGCGACCTGATCGCCGTCGTCCGGGCACGGGCGTCCGGCAACGCGCCGTCGGCGAGATCGACGAGCCCGAGGTATGCATCCGCCGCCATCGCCATCAGACTCAGCCCTGCACCCTCGGCACTGACCCGACTGGATTGGAGTTCTTGTGTGGCCACAGCGATCTCACCGCGGTGGAACAGCCCGATGGCACGGTTGTTCTTGGCGATCAACGCATAGGCCTGGGCGGCAGGCACCTCGCTCCGCGACACTCCGGCCACCAGTCCGAGCACCTCGTCGCACCGCTCGACGACATCGTCGAGTGAACTCAGCCGGGCGCGGACCATCCGCGTCAGCGCGAGCACGATCTGTGTTGCCGCAGGAGGAGTCGGCCCGCCACGCAAGGCGCTCGTCGCGTCGTCGGCGTCTCGGGTCATCGTGCCGTAGTCACTGCGGTGATACGCCAGGATCGACGCCACGATCAGGGTGTCGGCGGTCGGCTGCCGGTCAGCCTGCGCGGCGGTCGGTGCCAGCGCCGCTGCGAGGGCAGGCGCCTGCGCCGACAACACCAGGGGCAGAGCGATCCGGCACAACACCTCGGCCACCTCGGCCCACGCATGGGCCAGACCGAAATGCCGGATCGCCGAGATCGGATCTCCGCTCTGGATGAACCAGACCGCCGCTCGACGATGGAGATCCGCAGGGGCATCGGGGTTCTCGGCCGCAAGACGATCCAGCAACAGTTCCCGGAACAGTGGGTGGTAGGCGTACCAGTCCGGCCGATCGGACAGCCGGACAGTGAGCAGGTTGTCCTCCACCAGACTGTCCAGGACATGTCGGCTGTCGATCCGACCGGTCAGCGCACGCGCGAGGTCACCGGTCATCATCTCCACGATGCTGCTCGACAACAGGAATTTCCGATCGGTCGGTGCCAGATTCTCCAGCACCTCCTCGACGAGATACGCCGCGACGGTCTCGTTGAGGCCTCCGAATTGCGTCAGCGCGTCGTGGACGTCTGCGTCATGAGTACTCAGCAGCGCGAGTCGGAGGCCCGCGGGCCACCCCTGCGTCCGCACGAGCAATGTATCGAGATCCTCCGCGGAGAGTTCTGCCCCTGCGCGCGTACAGAATTCGAGTGCATCGGCGTGCGTGAACGCCAACCGGTCGGAACCGATCTCGGTGAGCCGATCCGTGAGTCGCAGCTTCTGGAGCCGGAGCTCAGAGGCCGCACGGGTGATCAGGATCAGCCGCAGTTGCGCGGGCTGACGGGAGATCAGATGACGGACGGACTCCAGAACGGCCTGGTCGGCGATCCGATGGAGGTCGTCGAGCACCAACGTCACCGGCGTCTCGGTGGCCGCGAGCCCGTCGATGACGAGCTCGACCTCGCTACGGTCGAACCCGACGCCCGGGACCACGTCGGTCACGGCCGTGCGATCACGAAGAGCACCGGCGGCCGACAGCGCCCCGACGACGCCGCCCCAGAACGACCGGAGGCCATCCGAGTCGTCGGCCGCCAGCCACGCCACCGGCTCCGTCGCGACGTGACGGCTCCACGCGGCAACCGCAAGTGTCTTCCCATAACCGGGCCCCGCAGACACCACGGCGACCTGCCCCGGCCGGCACGCGGTCAACGCACGGTCGATTCGACGCAGCCGAACGTGGCCCGGAGGGAGTTCCGGGCGCGAGATGCGCAGCCTGGCATCCGGCGCCAGGTGACCGATCGGCTCCTTCACACGGATCCCGTCTACGACGCCCCGACTGGCCGGGGGGACCTGCACAGATTCTAATCCGTAAAGTCGGCGCGCCCTTCACTCATTCGAATGGAATGGCGACACCACGGTGTCCGATCTGTGACGATCAGATGTGCGCGCGGCGAAGCCTCGCCGTAGGCACGGAGGAGGTGGTGATCATGGCCCTGCGTCCCGGACGGGCGAATCGGCGGGCCGTCATCGGTCATCCCATCGTTCGCTCGACGCCTCATCCGGAGTCCGCTGCCCTGCTCGAACGCGCGATCTCCCGTCGTCGAGACAGCTCCGGGGTGGCTGGGCCGGAACACTCGCCGGAACATTCCGGCGAGAGTCAGGGCCGCGACGAATGATCAGGCCTGGTCACCGCGGGCACTGACGGGCGGGTCGGTTGGTCCCGTCGTCTCGTCATCGGCCGTCACCGGCTCTGCCGGGCCCTCGACCACCGGGACAGGGGCACGGCGCGCAGGCTGCATGGCCACTTCCAGGGCCGCCAACACCACGCACGCGATCACCACCGTCCAGATGACCACCAGACCCGTCGGATAGGGCCAGAACATCAACACGAGCGCGGCGATCGCGACCACGCCGATCCGCACCGCGATCCGCGCCTGCCAGAGCACGCGCTCGAACGTGTTGGGCGCTCGTGCGGCCCGACGCGAGTCGACGGCTCCGACGCCTCGGGTGAATCCGTGACGTACCGCAAGGGCCGCCCGCGAACCACCGGCGAGGAACGCCGCCACCGCGACCACGAGGCCCACCACCGCGACCGCCCGCAACGCGAGACGTAACGGCGCCACGACGGTGTCGAAGATGACCCGTGCGGCATCTGGTGAGAGCACGTCGGGCGGAACCTGGCCGAGATAGATCGACCTTCCGACGAGCAGTCCGATGGCGAGGACGAGCATGCTGAGGGTGATCGCGATCCCCACGATCGCGAGCATGCGAAGACGTCGTCCGGACCCGATCAGCACCACGGCCCCCACGGCCGCGAGGATGGCCAGCCACGGCAGGATGGACGCGATCTTGTCCAGCGCCCGCACCCAGCGCTGCGCCTTGGCCAGGTCGGGCGACTGGAACACGACGAACTGCTTGTCGACCTGCGGGATGCTGCCGGCAAAGGCGAAACCGCGGTCCTGGAGTCGCTGCTTCACCTGTTCGATGATCGGACCCAGTTGGATGCTGATCGTCCCGTCGGAACCGATGTTCACCGCGTCGCGTTGGGTTTCGCCGGTGACCGCGGCGACGACGGATCGATGCGCGGCGCGGTTCGCCGCCACCCAGAGGTCCTTGAAGGTCGACGACCGTACGAAGTCGTCCACCGTCTTGTGCACGAACGACTCGGCCTGCGATGCGAGAACGGGCGCCAGACCGACCAGCGCCTGATCGACGCGGGGCCGGTCCGCGGGGGTCAGGTCCACGATCTGCTGCAGCGCCTGCTGGGTCATCTGCTGGATGTCGACCCGCGAATCGATCTGTTCGGTCACCGCGGCGGAGACCTGCGCCTGCACAGCAGGATCGGAGGCCAACGGTGTCACGGTGGTCAAATAGTGTTCGGTGTCGAGGAGCTCGCCACGGACATAACGGGTGGTCACGGAGGTGAGTGCGAGGAGCGCACACAAAATGACCAATACGGTCGCCCCGATACGCCGCCATATCGACGGCCCTTCCCGCCGGCGGCCGGTTCGGCCCGCCACCTCGGCCCTCAGGCGCTCGAGTTCGGCACGTTCGTCGGCGTCGAGGGGGCGAGCGTCACGAGGGCGAGCGTCACGAGGGTGAGCACTGTCGGATCCGGCTTCCGCCACGTCCGGGCCTCCTAGTAGTCGGCGATCGCTGCGATCGCTCCACGGTCGATGGCCGCCACGAATGTGGCGTGATCGCGGGCGTTGCATTCCGCGTATCTGATAGCGAATCGTCCCATGGCACGATCGAATTCGTCGGTCGACCCGAGGTATTCCGAGATCGCGACCGGATCCCCGGACCGCGTATGTCCATATGCGAGGACTCGACCGCACACCCGCCCGTAAGCCCGGAGTGCGGCAGGATCGAGGGTCTCGATCACGACCGAGCCCTTGCCATCTCGCAATTGGCGGAGGTAGAAGTCCCGGTACACGCCGTCGAAGCCGACACCGGAGTCCCAGCCGAGGAACACGTCGCTGACCGCCTGGATCAGCCGTTGGCCGTTGACCACCCGCTCACCCTGGTTCAGGTGCTCGGGACCGCCGAGATAACGTGCGAGCACCGACTCCTGCGCCTCCTTCGCCTGCAACAACAACGGATCGCCATCGCCCTTGCCGCGGAACAACAAAACCCAGGCCCTGGTTCCGACGCTGCCCACGCCGACCACCTTGCGCGCCATCGCGACGAGTTCGAATTTGTCCAGCAGGACACGATGATGCGGGGGCATCGTCTCTCGGAAGTCGCGCAGCCGCCCGTGGAGTTCGGCGTAGGCGCCTTCGATCGCGGTCGGCTCCAGCAGTTCCTCGACCGGCACGATCAGCGGCGGAGAACTGACGAAACCGACCTTCCCGTCGGTCACCGTGGTCAACTTCGACAGTGCCTGGAGGCTGTTGTGCCGCCACGCCTTCTTGATCTGCTTCTCCAGGTTCTTGGCGGTCGCGGCATTGATCGTCTGCCGGATCCCGTCCAGGCTCCCGGCCGGCTCGGTGTGGCTGTACCAGCTGTCCAGGGTTCCGAGATCCGCCTGCGCGGCCATCGTCTCGCGATATTCGCGGGCGCACTCCCGTGCGACGGCCTTTCCCTCCTTGCGTCCGAATCCGTTGTCGAGCGCCGCCACCACCAGGCTCGCGGCCAACCGCTTGACATCCCATTCGAACGGGCCCGGATACGTCTCGTCGAAATCGTTGACGTCGAAGGCGAGTCGACGTTCCGGGGTCGCGAAGAAGCCGAAGTTGCTCAGATGGGCATCCCCGCAGAGTTGTACGGTCATGCCACTGTGCGGCGTCCGCGAGAGATCGTCGGCCATCGGGAGTGCGGCGCCGCGATAGAACGTGAACGGGGACCGCGCCATCCGCCCGTGGCGGATCGGTACCAGTTCGGGGACCCTGGAATCCGCCTGCTGCAGGAGCAACTCCATCGGGTCTCGGTGGGTGCCCGCATCGAGCACACCGGGCGGCACCTCGCCGAGGTCACCCGGCGCCACCCGTCTCCTGGCGGCGCGCCCGGACGCCACGCGCTCGGTGATCGAGAGATAGTCGGCACCGGCGGGCATCATCGGCTCACCGCCCGTCGCATCGACTGCCGTGTCCATCATCCGACGATGACAGCAGTCCCGACCAGCAGGCATCACCCAGGCGGTATGAAGATGTCCGATGCAGACGAACTCATCCGCTCCGGATGATCCGCCGACGGTCGGATCACTCGCATAATGAGGCGAGCCCGGTACCTCGGGGGTATCCGGGCGCCTCGTGATCGAAGGAGACGACCATGTGGGATTCATTCTGGGACTTCATCTGGTACACGCTGGTCGTGTTCGCCTTCCTGGCCTACCTGATGATCTTGTTCTGGATCATCACCGACCTCTTCCGAGATCGGGCATTGTCCGGCTGGTGGAAAGCGGTCTGGGTGGTGTTCCTGATCGTCGTGCCGTGGTTGACGGCCCTCGTCTACCTCATCGCTCGCGGGCGCGGCATGTCGCACCGAGCGGCCGAGGCGCAGGCACAGGCACGACAACAGAGTGACGACTACATCCGCTCGGTCAGCGGACGATCATCGGCCGAACAGATCGCCGACGCCAAGGCCCTGCTGGACGCGGGGACGATCGACGAGAAGGAGTTCGCGCAACTCAAGGCCAAGGCGCTCGGCTGAATCCGGAGGTGTTAGTGTTCCGGAAGCGCGCGACTGGGCTGCATCGGTCGTGTGTCACATCTGCGCACCCATTGTGAACCTCCGAACGATTCCGCCCGGAGGCGTGCCATCGGGGCAGTTCACGCGGAGAATGGTCTCATATGGACACCACACTCATCTTTGCCCTGCTCTCCGTTCTGATCGTCACCACCGTCGGGATCGGCGCGATGATCGGCCTGCTCGCACATGCAGGCACACGCCCGGTTCCGGTTCGCGTCGACGATCAACTGCCCGAGGTCACTCCGGCCCACTGACACCCGCTCGCCCCCAGACTCGTCGGATCAGACCCGCCGGATCAGACCCGACGAATCGGCATCCGCTTCACCCCGTGGACGAAGTCGCTGCGCACGTACTCGGGATCGCCGAGTTCCACGTCGGGCAGTCGGGTCAGGAGCTCGGTGAACAAATGCTTCAGTTCCATCACGGCGAGCTGCTTTCCGAGACAGAAGTGTGGGCCCCCGCCACCGAATCCGACGTGCGGATTGGGAAAGCGGTCCAGGTCGAATCGATACGGGTCGTCGAAGACCTGATCGTCGAAATTGCCTGAGCAGTAGAACAAGACGACCTTCTCCCCTGCCGCGATCGGCGTGCCGGCGATCTCGGTGTCGACCGCCGCGTGCCGGGCGAAGCTGATCACCGGCGTCGACCACCTGATGAACTCGTCGACGGCCCCGCCGATCCGACCCTCGAGATCCTCGAGCAGCCACCGGCGCTGATCCGGATTGTCGATCAGCGCCTTGAAGGCATGTGATGTCGTCTGCTTGGTGGTGTCGTTGCCTGCCGAGCCGAGCAGCACCATGAACGCGCCGATCTCGTCGTCGGTGAGGCGGTGCCCGTCGACCTCGGCGTTGACGATGTTCGTCATCAGATCGTCGCGCGGGTCCAACCGTCGCTTCTTCGCCAACTCCACTCCGGCACCGGTCAGGATGCCGAGTTGGGTCATCAGGAATACGGCCTGCTCCTCGAGACCACCGGCGTACTCGTCGTCGCTGGCGCTGAAGACGCTCTCCGCGGCGAACGCGACCGCCTCGTGCTCGTCGGGGTGGATGCCGATCATCTCCGAGATCGTCAGCATCGGAAGCTTTTTCGACACCGCGTCGGTGAAGTCCACGGGCTCGCCGGAATCCAGGTCGTCCAGCAACTCGCCGACGATCCGCTTCGCATTCGCCTCGATCTGCGCCTCGATGCGACGGACCTGCTTCGGCGTGAAGGCCATCGAGATCAGCCGGCGATAACGCGTGTGCTCGGGCGGGTCCATCGTCAGGAAGAAGGTCATGCTCCGCTGGATCTCCGCAGGCATCGGATCCATGCTGATCCCGTTGCTCGAACTGAAGAGTTCCGGGTGCTGGCTGACATGGCGGATGTCGGCGTGCCGGGTCACCGCCCAATATCCGGTCTCCTCGTGCGGAAACATCGATTCGGTCGGACGATGCCACGTCAGGCCGTCAACGGCACGCAACTCGGCGAACGTGTCGTCGCGGTTGCGGAAGTCCTTTTCCCAGAAGGCGATTGCCGATATGTCGAGCGGATGGAATGCGTGAGCGGAGGTCAGTTCGCTGGTCTCGGGCATGATTCCTCCAAAGAGTCGGGCTGCGCTGATGGGTCTACCGTATGCCATCCAGTACTGTCAATCACAGCTGCCACCGAGGCCGTTCCGGCAACCTCCGGACGGCCGTCGTCGCCGAAACGGCGATGCGGGTAATCTCGAACACACCGGCCGGGAATTCCCACGGCGACCACATCCGAATACGAGATCGACACCGAGGTGACCACCATGAAGACACGACTGACCTGCCCGTGCGGCGAGATGATGAAGGGCGCCGACGAGGACGAGCTGGTGACGCTGGTGCAGAAGCACCTGGCCGAGAACCATCCCGATCACGACTACAGCCGGGACGAGATCCTGTTCATGGCCTACTGAGGCCGATTCGCCGTTCCGCGTTGACCGGACCGCCGCAAGTTACTACTGTTGCCCATACAGTACGAATGACCGGACGGACCGGCCGGCCCTGTGCGGAAGGACCATCACGATGCGCATCACCGTCGACACCGACCGATGCGTCGGACATGGTCTCTGCGAGGCCACCTCACCCGAGGTCTTCGAGGTCAACGACGACGGCTACGTCGACATCGACGGCGCAGCCGCAGACACAGCGGGTGAGTCGGTTCTGCGCGAGGCGGCAGCACACTGTCCGTCGGCGGCACTCACCCTCGAGCCCTGACGGAGGCGGACCGGCCGAAATCACCTGACCCGCCCCGATTCATGCCGAGCCACGCACCACAGCGCACCGGCATGGGGATCCCGTATGCGCTACAGTGGCGGCAATACGGGCTGTCAGAGAGGCTGGTTGTTGGGATGGCACGCAAAGAGAACGCCCCGAAGCGCGAACGGCGGGAGCGGGGATCGATCGATCCCGAGGAAATCATCAAGGGCGCTTTCGAACTCGCCGAGGAGATCGGCGTCGACAACCTGAGCATGCCGTTGCTCGGCAAGCATCTCGGCGTCGGCGTGACGAGTATCTACTGGTACTTCCGCAAGAAGGACGACCTCCTCAATGCGATGACCGACCGCGCCCTCGAACGGTACGGCCTCGCCGCAGCCCTCAAGCACTCGAGCGACGACTGGCGGACGCGTCTGCATGATCACGCTCACGCCATGCGGGATGTGTTCTTGAAGAACCCGATCCTCTGCGATCTCATCCTCATCAGGTCATCGCTCGGGCCGCGCAATGCGCAGCTCGGCGCGCTGGAGATCGAGCGGTCGGTCGAGAACCTGATGCGCGAAGGGCTGTCCCTCGAGGATGCCTACGACAGCTACTCGGCAGTGCAGCTGCACGTGCGAGGATCGGTGGTGCTCGAGCGCCTGCACGAGAAGAACAAGGCCGAGGACTCGGCCGCCCAGGCCTACTACGAGAATCTGATCATCACGCCCGATCAGACCCCGTTGCTCGCCGAGGCCGCCGCCAAGGGCCGCGTGGGCGGTGCTCCCGACGAGCAGAACTTCGAGTACGGGCTCAGCTGCATTCTCGACCACACCAGCCGGCTCATCGACGAGCAGAAGAACGCGCCGACGAGTGCGGCCAAGCGTTCACGGAGCGCCACCAAGGCCCCGGCCACCAAGGCGGCGCCGCGTCGGCGGGCGAAGTCTGCGGCCGGCAGCTGACCCGGCCGGGCTCTCGAGTTCGCCGCCACGCGAATCATGTTCGGGAACGGTCGGATTCACGCCGAGCCGACTCCGCGAGGTGGCCCACCACGGCCTGCACCGCAACCCGTGACGACGGCCGGGTCAGCGCCTCGTACACCCGTGCCGCCCGAACACCCTTGAGCTCCAACCGTTTCACCCCGGGATGCCGCACCGCGAAGCGCGGGATCAGCGCGATACCGTGACCGGCTGCGACGATGGCCTCGATGGTCGCGAAGTCGAGCATCCGTTGCGTCACCCGGGGAGCCACGCCGGTCACCGCCGAGATCGACAGCAGCACATCGTCGATGGGCAATCCCCCCTCCACGCTGATCCAGTCGTGGTCGGCCAGCTCGACGACGTCGACCTCGTCGTGGTGCGCCAGCGCCGATTCACGGGCGACCACCACGTCGACCGGCTCACGCATCAACTCGGTCACCTCGACACGGGGTTCACGCACCGACGCCGCACGCTCGTCCCGGTGGGTCACCACGACGTCGAAATCGGCCAGCGAGGGCGCGGCATCCGAGTAGCCGACGTCGAGTTCGGAGGCGTGCACGTCGATCCCCGCACCTGAGGCCCGATCGAGCACGGCCGGCAGCAACAGCGTCGCGCCCGACGGGAACATCGCCAAGCGCACCGAACTCTTCCCCGACCGGTACCCGGCCATCTCCTCCTGGGCCCGCTCGACGGCGGCGATCACCTCGTCGGCACGTAGGACCAGGGCCCGACCCGCATCGGTGAGGCGTATCCGCCGGCCGTCTTGCTCGAGGAGTTCCACGCCGGACTCCTTGGCGAGCACCTTCAGCTGCTGAGACACCGCAGACGGCGTCATGTGCATCGCGTCGGCGACGGCGCCGACCGCCCCACGGTCGGCGAACTCCCGCAGCAACCGCAGCCGCTTCACATCCATGAGGAATGACTCTATCGATGCTCCGCAACAGTTCGGATCTTCTACATCATTGCGGAGCAGACGTCGCGGCGGCCTCGATACCGAAGGACGCTCGATAGGCCGACGGTGTGGTCGCATACACCTTCACGAAGTTCTGCCTCATCGTCACAGCACTCCCGAATCCACAGGCGTGGGCGACACGGTCCATGCCCCAGCGCGTCCGCTCGAGCAGCACACGGGCCTCGTCCAGACGTTGGTCCAGAACCCATTTCGCCGGCGACATCCCGGTGGCGTCCCGAAAGTTGCGGACAAGGCTCCGACGGCTCATGCGCGCACGCGCGGCCAGTTCGTCGACCGAGAGATCGTGATCGAGGTGTGCCAGCGCCCAGGCACATACCTCCGAGATCGGATCACCGGCGGGATGGTCGGCAACGGGACGCTCGATGTACTGCGCCTGGCCGCCGTCACGATGCGGTGCCACGACCAGGCTGCGCGCCACCCGATTGGCCGCCGACGCACCGAGGAATCGCCGGACGATGTGCAGGCATGCGTCGATGGATGCCGCTGTCCCTGCCGACGTGATCACATCGCCGTGGTCGATGTAGAGCACCGACGAATCCATCCGCAGGGTCGGATCACGCTGGGCGAGTTGAGACATCCACTGCCAGTGGGTGACCGCCGACCGCCCGGCGATGAGACCCGAGTCCGCAACGGCCACCGCTCCGAGACACAGACCGACGATCACCGCCCCACGCGCATGCGCGTCGCACATCACGGTGCGGAGTCCGTCGTCGATCGGCGGCAGGTCCGCCGGCCAGGTGGGGATGACCACGATGTCGGCGTCGTCGGCCACCGACGGATCCGCCACATCGGACAACGTGTTGCCCTCGGCGGTCCGCACCGCGCGGCCGTCGAGCGACCACAACGTTGTCGTCCAGTCCTCGGCAAGACCGAGCCGCGCCACCTCGCCCAACACCATCTGAGGCGCGGCGATGTGAAACAGCGACGCGTCGTCGAAGACATGGATTGCTGTGCGCATGACCCTCCGCATCTGGTCGGTCATCCTCTACCGACGGGATGTGGCCCGATTTCATCGAAAGTGTGCATGTGGGCCACTCCCCAACGGAACCACATCGCAGCAGGCTTGGCCATACCCGTTCGGCACCCACGAGGAGAGTGACCATGACCGCCACACCGCGCCGCGCCCTGATCGTCGTCGACGTCCAGCAGGAGTACTTCGACGGACCCCTGCAGATCCAGTACCCATCCCGCGACGACGCGCTGGCGAACATCGTGACCGCCATCGACGCCGCGACGTCGGCGGGCATCCCGATCGTCGTCGTACAACACACCTATCCCGATGGGACGCCGGTCTTCGCCGAAGGAACACCGGGTTGGCAACTGCACCCTTCGATCGTCGAGGCGGCGCCGGCTTCGGCCAGGCACGTGCGCAAGCAGTTCGGATCGGTGTTCGCCGGCACCGACGTCGCCGACTGGCTCGCCGGACACGACGTCGACACCATCACCATCGTCGGGTTCATGGCCAACAACTGCGACATCGCGACCGCCGTCGAGGCCGAGGGGCTCGGACTGGCCAGCGAGATCCTCTCCGACGCGACCGGCACGATCCATCTCGCCAACGAGGCCGGGACGGTGTCCGCGGAAGATCTGCACCGGACTCTGATGGTGCTGTTGCAGTCGAACTTCGCCGCTGTCGCGACCACCGCGGACTGGCGCACGGCGCTCGACTCGGGCAGCGCCCTGACCAAGAACAACCTGGTGAGCTCCGCTGTCGAGGGCAGCACCGCCCTGGTGTGACGCCTGTCCGCCTGCATCGAGACCCGAACGGGAATCAACCGGTCCCCATTACCCTTTACCCACCATGAAGAAGATCGGTTTCCTGTCGTTCGGCCATTGGTCGGACTCGCCGGGCTCGCAGGTCCGCTCCGGCTCCGATGCCCTGCTGCAGTCCATCGAACTGGCCGTCGCCGCCGAGGAACTCGGCGCAGACGGCGCCTACTTCCGGGTGCATCATTTCGCCCGGCAGCTGGCGTCGCCGTTCCCGCTACTGGCCGCCGCGGGCGCCAAGACCCGGACCATCGAGCTCGGCACCGGCGTCATCGACATGCGCTACGAGAACCCCCTGTACATGGCCGAGGACGCGGCGGCCGCCGATCTCATCGCCGGCGGCCGACTGCAACTCGGTATCAGCCGTGGATCCCCGGAACAGGTCATCGAGGGATACAAGTACTTCGGCTATGTGCCACAGGAGGATTCGTCGGACGCGGAGATGGCCAGAAAGCATGCCGACGTCTTCCTCGAGGTCATCGGCGGCAGCGGATTCGCACAACCCAATCCGCGGCCGATGTTCCCGAATCCGCCCGGACTGCTACCCATCGAACCGCAGTCCCCTGGTCTCCGGGACCGGATCTGGTGGGGCGCCGGGTCCCGCGCGACCGCGGAATGGACGGCGCAGCAGGGAATGAACCTGATGAGTTCCACATTGCTGACCGAGGACACCGGCGTCGGGTTCCACAAGCTGCAGGCCGAACAGATCCAGCGATTCCGCGACGCCTGGGCCGCGGCAGGTCACTCCCGCGAGCCGCGAGTGTCGGTGAGCCGCAGCATCTTCGCGCTCATCGACGACCGTGACCGGGCCTATTTCGGTCGGGGCGGCATCCAGGACGATCAGGTCGGCGTCATCGACAACACGGTCGCCCGGTTCGGGCGGAGCTATGCCGATGAGCCGGACAAGCTGATCGAGCAGCTCCGTGAGGACGAGGCCATCGCCGCCGCCGACACCCTGCTGTTGACCGTGCCGAATCAACTCGGCGTCGAATACAACGCGCACGTGATCGAGGCAATCCTCACGCACGTCGCGCCGGAACTCGGTTGGCGCTGGCTTTCCCGGTATTCGTGTAGCTCAGCTACACCGTTGATGCGATTTATTTCGATTGTCCTGGACGAAGGTCGCCAGCACGATGGTCGTCATGACAAGTCGCGATCGGCTCCTCGGGCTCGGCGTGATCGTGCTGTGGGGAGTGAACTTCATCGCGATCCACCTCAGCCTCAGCCACTTCCCGCCCTTCTTCTGCGCCGCACTGCGCTTCGCGGTGATGGCCGTACCGGTCGTGCTGTTCGTACGATTCCCCACGGTCCGGGTGAGATGGTTCCTCCTCTACGCCGTCGGCTTCGGCATCCTGCAGTTCGCCTTCCTGTTCGTGGCGATGAACATGGGGATGCCGACCGGCCTGGCGTCGCTGGTCCTGCAGACCTCCGCGCCTTTCACAGTGCTCCTCGGTGTCCTGTTCTTGCGGGAACGGATGAGCTTGCTGCAGGTCATCGGCATCGCGGTGGCGGTCGCGGGGATCATCGTCATCGGCATCGACCGCTCCGTGCACAGTTCGCTGGGCGTCGCCGCGATCGTCCCCATGCTCCTGACCGTGCTGGGCGGCCTCGGCTGGGCGTTCGGCAACATCGGATCGAGGCTCGCACAACAGCGGGCGCCCGCTCCCGGCGCGCGACCTGATGACCCACTGCGCATGACCCTCTGGATGTCGGTCGTCCCACCGATCCCGTTCTTCCTGATGAGCCTGGTATTCGACGGCCCGACCGCCGGTATCGAGTCGATGACCACCCTCGGTTCGCACAGCGGGCTGCTCGCACTCGCCGGACTCGCCTACACGGTCGTCCTCGGCACGGTCGTGGGATCGGGACTGTGGACGCACCTCATGTCGCGGTATCCGGCGAGCCGTGTCGCCCCACTGTCGCTGCTGGTGCCCGTCGTCGGGATCACCGCGGCATGGCTGTTCCTGGGCGAGACACCCACCGTCGTCGAGATCATCGGTGCGGTGACCGTGATCGGCGGATGCGCCGCGGGCCTCCTCGCATCGCCGATGGCGAACCCGGCGGCGCCGGCGGCAGAACCCTCAGCGCAGCGACTCGGCCAGAGCGGCCCCGATCCGGTCGACGGCGGCACGGGCATCCGGACTGATCAGCGTCATGTTCGCGAACGCGTGTATGAGACTGCCTGCCCGGTCGAGGGTCACCGGGACGCCCGCCGCCTTCAGTCGGTCGGCGTAGGCGATGCCCTCGTCGCGAAGCGGGTCGAAGCCCGCGACGATCACGTACGCGGGCGAGAGCCCGGACAGGTCGTCGGCCAGTAGCGGCGAGACCCGCGGATCGGTGCGCTGATCGACGTCGGGGACGTAGTTGTCGAGGAACCAGTCCATGTGCTCATCGGTGAGGTACAACCCGGTGGCGAACTCACGACGCGACTGCCGTTTCGTGGACGCATCGGTGACCGGGTAGATCAACATCTGCAGGCATGGCGTGACAGCGTCGTCGCGGACCTGCTGGGAGACCACCGCGGCGAGGTTGCCTCCGGCACTGTCCCCGGCGACGGCGATGTGATCGCTCGGCACACCCCAGTCCGGGGCCTTCGTGACCGCGAACCGCCACGCCGCGAGTGCATCGTCGACCGCAGCGGGAAATCGATGCTCGGGTGCGAGCCGGTAGTCCACCGAGAGGACGTCGGCACCGGTGGACAGCGCCAGCCGGCGGACCAGGTTGTCGTGGCTGACCCGGTCGCCCTCCACCCAGCCTCCGCCGTGAAAGAAGACGACGATGCCGACCGAGTCGACCTTTGCCCGGTACCGCGTCGCCGGGATCGGGCCGCCCGGTCCGTCGATGATCAGATCTTCCTCAACCGCCATCGGAGGCAGCTTCTCGGCCATGGTCGATGCATTGCCGCGCACATCGGCACGCGCCCGCTCGACCGACTTCCCGGCCAATGCGAAGGCCGGCAGGTGCGCGGCCAGCCAGCCGGTCAACGCCATCTCCGGCGCCAGCCTGTCCCCGTCCGCGTTGACGCGGCCCCATCGACCCGCGAAGCGCAACAGTGCGGGCGAAGCATGACCGGTTGCGCGCATCAATGCCCGCTGGACACGGGCGGGGAACGGGAGCGACATCGCTGTGGCCTGACTCACGATCGTGAGCGTACCCCCGGCGCACCGTCGTACTGCCCGTCACGGCTTGTGTCAGACTCGATGCCATGCCCGACCGCGTGAGAACACCGATGCGCACCAACGTCGCACTGGCCGCCGCATCCGCGGCACGCTGGGCGTCACGAACCGCAGGCCGCGGCAAGGGCTCGATGATCGGCGGTCTGGTGGCCGCCAAGATCGATCCGAACATCATGGGACGCCTTGCCGCGGGCAAACGTACCGCGCTGGTGACCGGCACCAACGGCAAGTCGACCACCACGCGGATGACTGCCGCCGCACTGTCCGAACTCGGCGAGGTCGCCACCCAGGCCGACGGCGCCAACATGGACGCGGGGATCATCGCGACACTCACCCTGCACCGCCCGGCGACCATCTGCGCGCTCGAGGTCGACGAGCTCCACGTACCGCACGTCAGCGATGCCGTCGATCCCGAAGTCCTTGTGATGCTGAACCTCTCCCGTGATCAGCTCGATCGGGTCGGCGAGATCAACATGATCGAACGCCGACTGCGCGACGGCATCGCACGGCACCCATCGACAACTGTCGTCGCCAACTGTGACGACGTCCTGATCACCTCGGCCGCATTCGACGCACCGAAGGTCATCTGGGTGGCGGCCGGTGCCGGCTGGGTCGGCGACTCCGTGAGCTGCCCGCGCACCGGCGAACCCATCGTCCGCAACGGCGACGACTGGTACTCCAGCGGCGACGACCAGTTCCGGAGGCCATCCCCGCAATGGTGGTTCGATGACGAGAACATCTATGGCGCAGACGGTTTCGTGGCCCCGATGACACTGTCGGTGCCCGGTCGGGCCAACCGTGGCAACGCCGCGCAGGCAGTCGCAGCGGCCGTGGCGATGGGCGCCGATCCGGCGAAGGCAGTGGCCGCGGTCGGCACCGTCGGAGAGGTCGCCGGCCGCTATGGCATCCATCAGATCGGCAATCACTCCGTCCGGACCCTGTTGGCCAAGAACCCGGCCGGATGGCAGGAGGCCCTGTCGATGATCGACCAGGACGCCGACGGACTCGTGATCGCGGTCAACGGGCAGGTCCCCGACGGCGAAGATCTGTCCTGGCTGTGGGACGTGCGCTTCGAGGCGTTCGAGACGATGCAGGTGGTCGCGGCGGGAGAACGGGCCGCGGACCTGTCGGTACGGCTCCTCTATGCCGGCGCCGAGCACACCACCATCCCCGACCCGATGAAGGCGATCGCGTCGTGTCCGCCGGGTCGCGTCGAGGTGCTGGCAAATTACACGGCGTTCCGCGACCTCGGCGTCGCACTGGATCGCGCCGAACGCGCACGGGGGTCCGACCTACAGAAGGGCGCGGATCAATGAGCGAATCGACCCTCCGAATCGGACTCGTCCTGCCCGACGTGATGGGAACCTACGGCGACGGCGGCAACGCGCTGGTGCTCAAGCAGCGGGCACGCATGCGCGGTATCGACGCCGAGATCATCCAGATCACCCTCGACGACGAGGTGCCCGACTCCCTCGACGTCTATGCCCTCGGCGGCGCAGAAGACTACGCGCAGCGTCTGGCCACCCGCCATCTGACGCGCTATCCCGGCCTGCAACGCGCCGCGGCCGCAGGTCGCCCCGTTCTGGCCATCTGCGCGGCGATCCAGGTCCTCGGACACTGGTACGAGACGTCGGCAGGCGAGCGGGTCGACGGGATCTCCCTCTTCGACCTCACGACCGCACCACAGGCCGAGCGCAGCATCGGCGAACTGATCACCGCCCCCGCCGTCGACGGACTGACAGCTCCGCTCACCGGGTTCGAGAATCACCGGGGCGGAACAACTCTCGGAAGCGATGCGAGGCCTCTGGCGCGTGTCCGCAGCGGTGTCGGCAATGGTGTCGGCGACGGTACCGAGGGCGTCATCCAGGGATCGGTGCTGGGCACCTACATGCACGGTCCGGCGTTGGCGCGCAATCCCGAGCTGGCCGACTACCTGCTGGCCCGCGCGACAGGCTCCGATTCCCTGGCACCACTGTATCTTCCGGAGGTCGAGCGGCTGCGGAAGGAACGGCTGGCCGTCGGCCGGCGCGGCTGAGCACCCCGGCGGCGTCGATGCCCGGTCACGTCCGCGACGTCAGCCCGGCGTGACGGGCTGCGGCACTCAGCACGTCGACGAGCATCGCGGGCGTCAGCCGACCGGTGAACGTATTGTGTTGGCTCACATGAAAACTGCCGAAGATCGCCAGTTCACGGTCGCCACGGCGGATGGTCGTGCGGGCGCCATGGGCGAACTTCGGCTTCGGCCGCTCGACGATCCAGCCGAGTTCACCGAAGGCGCGCAACGCGGACTGCCAACCGAACGCTCCGAGCACGACCACCGAGCGCAGAGTGGGCAACAGCAGGTCGACCTCGGCGTCGAGCCAGTGTGCGCACCGATCCCGCTCGGTCACCGTCGGTTTGTTCTGGGGAGGGGCACACCGGACAGGCGCGGTCATCCGCACCCCGAACAATTCCATGCCGTCGTGGGCGGACACCGCGGTCGGCTGGTTCGCCAGACCGACGTCGTACAGGGCACGGAACAGGACATCGCCACTCTGATCGCCGGTGAACATCCGGCCCGTCCGGTTGGCACCATGCGCGGCCGGCGCCAACCCGAGGATGATCACCCGCGCATCGACGGGCCCGAAGCCGGGAACCGGTCGGCCCCAGTAGGTCTGATCGACAAACGCCGCTCGCTTCTCGCGTGCCACCTGTTCTCGCCACTCGACCAGACGTGGGCACGCGCGACATTCGACGAGCTCGTCGTCGAGCGCCGCGATGCTGCGATAACCCACACCTCACGGTAACGCCTCCGAGACGCGTTCAGTCCAATACGCGGCATCGATCGCGGGTCCGATCGACCGCGAACCAGCCACGCTCGAACTGCTGCCACCGTTCCAGCTCGGTTCGTGATCCCTCGCCGTCGCGGGCAACCGCACGTTCCAAACGCTCCTCGGCGGGACCGCCGTCGAGCCAGAGCGAGTAGGTGAGCCGCTCGGCGATCCTGCGTCGCGCCGACGACACGCCCTCGATGATCAGCAACGGTTCCCATCGGAGCCACACCCGACGCCCCACCTCGGGAACGCCGCCGCGCCAGACCCGGGGCCGGTAGTGGTAGTCGTGTCGGCGGATGAAGGCATGCAGCACATCGGTTTCCAGCTCCGGCCACCAGGCGACCGGATTGTCCCACGTGGCGAAGTCGTCGGTGCGGATGAGTTGGACACCGGTGCCCCTCTCGCGGAGTCGGGCCACCAGCGCGTCGGCGACCGTCGATTTGCCGGCCCCCGACGGCCCGTCGATCGCGACGATCCCCGATATGAGCTCACCGGCCAGCTCGTCCAGGTGCGCCTCGACGGTGGGCGACGGGCCGGAGATGTCCACGGTGTCGAGGATATCCATCACTTGCCGTGGCGAGCGCCGGCGGGCGGGCGCGTTCTCGCGGTCAGGCCAGCGCCCGACGGCCCGACAACGCGCGACCGAGGGTCAGCTCATCGGCGAACTCGAGGTCGCCGCCCATCGGGAGCCCCGATGCGAGTCGGGTCACCGACAACCCCGGGAAGTCCTTGAGCATCCGCAGGAGGTAGGTCGCCGTGGCCTCACCCTCGGTGTTGGGGTCGGTTGCCACGATCACCTCGCTGACGTCGACACCGTCCTCCTGGTTGGCCAGCCGACGCAGGAGTTCGCGGATCCGCAGCTGATCGGGTCCGATTCCCGACAACGGGTCCAGCGCTCCGCCGAGGACGTGATACCTGCCGTTGAACTCCTTGGTGCGCTCGATGGCATGCACATCCTTGGGTTCCTCGACGACGCAGATCTTGGTGGCATCGCGGCGAGCATCCGAACAGATCCGGCACAGTCGGTTCGCTGACACGTTCCCGCATTCGGCGCAGAAGGTGACGTCGTCACGCACCCGGCCGAGGGCCGCGATCAGCCGATCGATCTCGTTGTTCTCCACGCCCAACAGGTGGAAGGCGATTCGCTGGGCACCCTTCGGGCCGAGTCCTGGTTGTTTGGCCAGCTCGTCGATCAGGTCCTGAATGGGTCCCTCGTACATGACGGCCTAGCCGAGACCGGGCAGACCGCCGCCGAGCCCGCCGGCGAGTGGTCCCATCTTCTCCTGCGTCAGCGCCTCGCGCTTGGACGCGAGGTCGGCAAGCGCACCGAGGACGAGGTCCTGGAGGGTCTCCACGTCCTCGGGATCGACGACCTTGGGATCGATGGCCACCCCGGTGACCTCACCGGTGCCGCTACCCGTCACCATCACCAGGCCGTTTCCGGCGGATCCGGTGACCTCGGCGGCCGCGATCTCGTTCTGTGCGGCCAGCAGCTGCTCCTGCATCTGCTGCGCTTGCGCGAGCAGCCCGGCCATCGGGTTGTCGCCGCCGGCGTTGTCGCCGCCGCCGAAGAGTGCGCTGGGGTCGAATGGTTGAGTCACGGGCTCCAGAGTAATCGCCGGGTCAGCGCAGGAGCCGATCGACATGCTCGGCGAGCTCCTCGACGGTGACGCCGCGGCCGGGGGTGACGATGAACGAGATCACATCGTCGCCGAACAGTCGGCCTGCTCGCCTGGTCAGAGCGAATTCGAACCGGTCGTCGATCCTCCGCCACTCGGTGATCGCACCGTAGATCGGAGCACTGGCGCCCGTGGTCACGCAGTATTCGTCAGACCTCGGCCCGCCCACCAGGTCACGCTGGATCTGGAAACATGCCATGGACTCGTCGTCGATGAAGACGATGGCCTCGCACCCCAGATCGGTGTGCCGCTCGTATGTCGCCTGAATGGCCATGGGCTCAGGGTAGCCACAACGCCGTCAGACGATCGGGTCGGTGACCGTCCGCCGCGAGACGAAGTGCCGCTTCTCCCCGCTCAGCGGGTCGACGAAACGCAACGTGTGCGCGACCAATCGCAACGGTTCGGAGAAGTCGCCGTGATCGGGTCGCGCGGCGAGCTCCGCACGGACGTCCGGATAGAGCGGGTCCCCGACGATTCCGACACCGAGCTGTGCCATGTGCAGCCGGAGCTGATGTGTGCGCCCGGTGAACGGCCGTAGGTCGTACACCCCACCGGCGCCGACCTGCTCGACCAAGGTGATGTCGCTGATCGCGTTGACCTCGCCTGCGATGACGCGCGCTCGCAGATCTCCCGCGGTCTTCTCGATCCGGTTGGCGACGGTGGTCGTGGTCTCCAGATCGGCGCGGACGGGCGCCAGCGCCCGGTACTCCTTGATCGCCAGCCGTTCGGCGAACAATGCCTGGTAGGCCGCCCGCACCTCGGGCCGCAGCGTGAACAGGAGTACGCCTGCGGTCAGCCGATCGAGACGGTGCGCGGGGGACACCAGATCGGTCCCGAGCTCCCTGCGCAACCGCACGAGCGCGGTCTGCGTGACGTGGCGCCCACGCGGCATGGTGGCGAGGAAATGCGGCTTGTCGACGACGACGATGTTGTCGTCGGCGTACAGGATCGGCAGGTCGAACGGGATGTCCGGCTCGTCGGGCACGTCCCGGTACAAGTAGACCGACGTGTTGAGACGAGCGGGCACGTCGAGATCGATCGGCCGACCGTCGGCATCGACGATCTCGCCGCGCGCCGCGCGGGCCGCCAGATCGTCGAGGGTGACGCCGGTCAGCGAAGGTGTCGCGAGCAGACACTCGCCGACGGTCCGCTCCGGACCGGCCCGCAGCACCACACGCGTGGCGTCGACCCCGTCACGCGGCGGCAGCGGCGTGACGGTCCCTCGACGTCGTCGGCGGGTCAGTTCTCCAGACGCTTCTTGAGATTGCCCAGCAGCTCCGCCTGGATGCGGTTGAGCCCCTTGGGCGCGAACGTCTTCTCGAAGAACCCGCCGATCCCGCCGGCACCGGTCCAGGTGGTCGTGGTGGTCACTGTGCTGCCCGAACCGGACTTCGCGACTGTGTAGGTGGTCACCATCGACGAGTTCTCGTCGTTCTCGGTGACGGTGTCCGGCACCACCGAGACGGTGGCCTTGACGTCACGCTGACGTTTCTCGGTGGCCTGCAGGATCCAGTGCACCACCGTTCCCTCACCGTTTCCGCCGCTGATCACGGCATAGTCGCGGTACTGCGAGGGCAGGATCGCCGGGCGCACCTCGTTGTAGTCGGCGAGTGCGGCGACCACGGCATCCGGGGTGGCGGCGATGTCGATCGACTGCGTTGCGGAAACCTGACCCACGGCGGGCACTCCTTAGAACGGATTGGCAGGGGGCAAACTCACGACCTAGGCTATCCAAGTGAACTCTGACCGGTTGGAGATGGGGGCGCAGGGATTCGACCAGGGTGTCGCAACCCTCCTGAAGAGCTACCGCGACATTCCGACCGGTGCGACCGTCCGGTTGGCGAAGAAGACCTCGAACCTGTTCCGCAAGCGCGCCGAGAACCCGCATCCCGGCCTCGACGTCTCGGGCCTCGACCGGGTGATCTCGGTGGATCGGGACGCGAAGACGGCCGATGTCGCCGGCATGTGTACATACGAGAACCTGGTCGCAGCGACCCTGCCCTACGGACTGGCACCCAAGGTCGTCCCGCAGTTGAAGACCATCACGCTGGGCGGTGCGGTCACCGGACTCGGGATCGAGAGCACGTCGTTTCGCAACGGTCTGCCCCACGAGTCGGTGCTCGAGATCGACGTCCTGACCGGCGACGGTGAGATCATCACCGCCACACCCACCAACGAGCATGCCGACATCTTCTTCGGATTTCCCAATTCCTATGGCACGCTCGGCTATTCGGTCCGCCTGAAGATCGAGCTGGAGTCCGTACAGCCGTATGTGTCACTGCGGCACGTCCGGTTTGACCGGATCGAGGACCTCCAGTCGGCGATGGCGGCGATCATCGCCGCCGGTTCGTATCGCGACGAACGGGTGGACTACCTCGACGGCGTGGTGTTCACCGCCGACGAGTCGTATCTGACCCTTGGACGTCAGACCGACGAGCCCGGACCCGTCAGCGATTACACCGGGATGGACATCTTCTACCGGTCCATCCAGGATTCCACGGTCGCCGGGAGCGGAGCGAGCGGAACGAATTCGATCGGCACCGATCGCCTCACCATCCACGACTATCTGTGGCGATGGGACACCGACTGGTTCTGGTGCTCACGCGCTTTTGGTGCCCAGAATCCACGGATCCGCCGGTTCTGGCCGAAGAAGCTGCTGCGCAGCAGCTTCTATTGGAAGCTGATCGCTCTCGACCACCGGTACAACATCGGCGACAAGCTCAGCGCCCGCAAGGGCGAGCCGCCGAACGAGCGGGTGGTCCAGGACATCGAGGTGCCGATCGAGAACACCACGGCATACGTCGAGTGGTTCCTCGACAACATTCCGATCGAGCCGATCTGGTTGTGCCCGTTGCGACTCCGGGAGCCCGCCGTCATTGGTTCGGATCCGGTCCGGCCCTGGCCGCTGTATCCACTCGAACCACGCCGGACATATGTGAACATCGGCTTCTGGTCGGCGGTGCCCGTCACCCCTGGCGATCCCGGGCACACCAACAAGCTCATCGAACGGAAGGTGGCCGACCTCGACGGCCACAAGTCCCTCTATTCGGAATCCTTCTACTCCCCCGAGGAGTTCGATGAACTCTACGGGGGCGAGAATTATCGGCTGCTCAAGAAGCGGTACGACCCACGAGGCCGTCTACTGGATCTGTATGCGAAAGCGGTGAAACGACAATGACGACATTCAAGGACAGCCCCCTCCATGCCGGCGGCGACGCGGCGTCGACGGGCAGGATGACCCTGGCACAGATCTTCGAATCGTTGATGGGTGGCGATCTCACGATTCGCATCACCGCCTACGACGGCAGTTCGGCAGGCCCCGAGGACGCGGAGTTCGGGCTCGACCTCAAGTCCTCCCGCGGAACCACCTACCTCGTCACCGCCCCCGGCGACCTCGGACTGGCCCGCGCCTACATCGCCGGAGATCTCGAACTCGTCGGTGCGCACCCGGGCGACCCGTACGGGGCACTGCGTGCCCTGGCCGCCGATCTGCACTTCAGTCGACCCTCTCCGCTCGTCCTCGCGAACATCGCCCGCTCGCTGGGCATCGAGCACTTCAAGCCGATCGCACCACCCCCGCAGGAGGCTCTGCCGCGCTGGCGTCGCTTCGCCGAAGGCCTGCGGCACAGCAAGGCTCGCGACGCCGAGGTGATCCACCACCACTACGACGTGTCGAACACCTTCTACGAGTGGGTACTCGGGCCGTCGATGACCTACACCTGCGCGGTGTACCCCGAACTCGAGGCGTCGCTCGAGGCGGCTCAGGAGAACAAGTACCGGCTCATCTTCGAGAAGCTGCGGCTCAAGCCCGGCGACCGTCTCCTCGACATCGGTTGCGGTTGGGGCGGAATGGTCCGCTACGCCGCACACCGGGGAGTCAGGGTCATCGGCGCGACCCTCTCCGCCGAGCAGGCACAGTGGGCTCAGCAGGCCATCATCGACGAAGGACTGTCGGACCTGGCCGAGGTACGGCACAGCGACTACCGCGACGTCACCGAGACCGGCTTCGACGCGGTGTCGTCCATCGGACTGACCGAGCACATCGGGGTCGCCAACTACCCCGCGTATTTCAAGTTCATCCGGGACCGGCTACGGGTCGGTGGAATGCTGTTGAACCACTGCATCACTCGACCGGACAACCTCAAGAACGGGCGGGCGGGCTCGTTCATCGACCGTTATGTGTTCCCCGACGGGGAGCTCACCGGGTCCGGCAAGATCATCTCCAAGCTGCAGGACATCGGCGGCATGGAGGTCGTGCACGAGGAGAACTTCCGCGACCACTACGCGATGACCCTGCGCGACTGGAACAAGAACCTGCTCGAGCACTGGGACGAGGCCGTCGACGAGGTCGGCGAGGGAACCGCCCGCCTCTGGGGCCTCTACATGGCCGGCTGCCGGATCGGCTTCGAGCGCGACATCATCCAGCTCCATCACGTGCTCGCGACCAAGCTGGACGACAAGGGCGGGAACGACCTGCCGTTGCGCCCCTGGTGGAACGCCTGAGTCCCTGACCGGCTTCCCACCCAGAGTGCAGCCCCGCCCCCGCTGAGAGCAACGGACAACGTTCACTCGAGGGGGCGGGCTCCCAGCTCCGACTTGAGCAACTCCAGCGCGACCTGATCGGGATCGAGGCGACGCTCCGGCGGCCCCGAGTGCGCGTCGGCGACCATCTCGTCGCGCTCCGCGTCGGTGATCTCCTCGTCCGGCCGTGGCGGCTCGGGCTCCTCGGGTTCGGGAGCGTGTTCCGGTGGCGGAGTGGCGGACTGCGACTGGTCACGGCCTCGACTCGGCCGCGAGTAGGCGGGCCGTTTCGGTGCAGGCCGGGACGGCTCGCGGTCGCCGGCGCCCCGCGGAGGCTGTGCCTGGACGGTCGGCCCGGACGCGTGGACGCATCGAGCGTCCATTCCCGGACCGAACACCCGCTGGACCGCGGCGCGGAGATTGCCCGCGTGTTCGTTGCTCAACCGGCCGACGAGCATCTCGGTGGTGTGGCCGAACACGATGGTCTGCCCGTCGACACCCTGAATGGACGCACCGGAGAGCATGACCTCCAGGACCGGGGTGATACCGCGGGCCGCTTCGCGGATCTCCGGCCATCGTGCCTCGACGTCGGCGACGGCGAGTCCCGGAGCCGCTTGCGACTCTTCGGGATCCGAGTCGTCGGCGGCAGCACTGGCCACGCCGTCGTCGTAGGGCGGGGCGGCGTCGTCGGCCGGATCGCCGGTCGGCTCGTCGGGGAGCGGGATGTCGTCGTCGGTGACCGACGTCGACGACAGATCGGGAACCGGTGGTTGCGGAGCTGTCGGCGTCGGGGCAACGGGCGGCGAATCCGGCTGCGCGGGCACCGATTCCTTCGGTGCCACCGGCTCGGGTTCACGTTCGGCCGGCACCCGCGCAGGCGGTTGCGGCGACGTCGGGTTGCCGCCGCCACGCGGTGCGGTCGGCTGGGGAACCGATGGCGCGTCCGACGATGGGGATTCAGCGGGTTGGTCAACCGCCGCGGCCTCTTCGGCCGGCGCGCTCGCCTCGGCCGCGGGTTGTTCGGCAGCCTTGCGCTGAGACGGGCGCACGTACTTGGGCGCCGGCTCGGACTCGGTCGTCCCGGCAGGCGGTTGTGCGCCGCCGGGGGCGGACGCTGCCGATCGGGGCGCCGACGACGCGTTCGGCGTCACGACGCCGGACTCGAGACGTTCGAGTCGGTGCAGGAGTGCCGCGTCCTCCGTCGATGCCGCCGGGAGCAGCATCCGGGCGCACATCACCTCCAGCAGCAGCCGGGGCGAGGTGGTGCCGCGCATCTCGCCGAGCGCCGCATGCACGATCTCGGCGAACCTCGTCAGCGCGGCCGGACCGAGGCTCTCGATCTGGGACTGCATGCGCTGCAACTGATCACCGGGGGCCTCGACGAGGCCACGGTCGGCTGCATCCGGAACCGCCTGCAGCAGAATGAGATCACGCAGCCGCTCGAGGAGATCGACGGCGAACCGCCGGGGATCGTGGCCCGCATCGACCACTTTCTCCACCGCGCCGAACAACCGCGAGCCGTCGGCATCCGCGAGTGCGTCGATCGCCTCGTCGATGAGTGCGATGTCGGTGACACCCAACAGCGCGAGCGCACGGTCGTAGGTGACCCCCTCGTCACCCGCCCCTGCGAGAAGTTGATCGAGGATGCTCAGCGAATCACGCGGTGAGCCACCGCCGGCCCGGATGACCAGCGGATAGACGTCGGGCGCGACCGTCACATTCTCGTTCGCACAGATCTTCTCGAGCAGGCCACGCATCACCGGCGGCGCGAGCAGGCGGAACGGATAATGGTGCGTCCGTGAGCGAATGGTGGGGAGCACCTTCTCCGGTTCGGTGGTCGCGAACACGAAGATCAGATGTTCCGGCGGCTCCTCGACGATCTTGAGCAGCGCGTTGAATCCCGCATTCGTGACCATGTGCGCCTCATCCACGATGAAGACGCGGTACCGGGATTCCGATGGCGCGTAGAAGGCACGGTCACGCAGTTCTCGGGTGTCGTCGACGCCGCCGTGGCTGGCCGCGTCGAGTTCGATCACGTCGAGATTGCCGGGTCCGCCCGGCGCCAGCGCCTGGCACGAGTCACACACGCCGCACGGCGTCGACGTCGGACCCTGCACGCAGTTCAGGGAACGGGCCAGGATGCGGGCCGACGACGTCTTACCGCATCCGCGGGGGCCGGAGAAGAGATAGGCGTGGTTGATCCGCCCCGAGTCGAGCGCATGACTCAACGGATCGGTGACGTGCTCCTGGCCCACGACGTCGGCGAAGGTAGCCGGGCGATAGGTGCGATACAGAGCCACGTGACGAGACTACCGGCGATCGCCGACAGCCGAACCCGCTCCCCCACGCTGTCCACACCCGATCGTCGCGATCAGGGATGCCTCGAGCATCACGGTCGCGGTTGCCACTGTTCGATGTCGCTGTCGTCGGCCTCACGGACATCCCGCGAGGGGCTCTCCCTGATGGGTATGTCGTCTGTCGCGGTCACGTCTGCAGGGGCGGGGCGAGCGACCACGAGGGCAGGATCTGTGTCGGGCACCGTGTTCTCGCGCCGTCGGAACACCACGATCGTCGCGATGGCCGTCACCAGGAACACGGCGTTGTACGGGTAGTAGGTGAACCACGTCAGCCACCCGATGCCGGTCTTGAAGAACAGCCCGATCAGGTAGGCGTCGGGCACCGTCCGGTTCACGAACCAGATCGGATGCGCCAGGTAGCTCCGCCAGGAGAACGCCACCAGGATCAAGCCGATGAGCCCCGCCGCGATCAGGACGTAGGTCCCGGGGCGACGGCCCGGCGTCATCAGCATGTGGAAACCGATCACCACCAGCGGGACGAACCACACCCAATGATGTCCCCAGGACATGGGTGAGATCGCGCAACCGCTCATCCCGACGATGGTGATCGCGAGCAGTTCCTGCCCATGCCGGTGCGCCAGCACGGCCGCGTACATCCCGAGAGCCAGCGCGGCGACGACGAAGGCCAGCCAGAGGAAACCGTTCGGGTCGTCGCTGTGCAGGAGATTCGCGAGCAGGCCACGGACCGACTGGTTGCCCGGCGTCTGAGGTGCGCCCACGCGATCGGAATCGAACAGTTTGCCCGTCCAGTACGACCACGATTCCCGCGGCAACGCCACGAAGCCGACAACGGCTGTGCCGACGAATCCGGCGACCACACCGGCAACTGCGCGCCATTGACGCAGCAGTGCCAGATAGAAGACGAAGATCAGGGGTGTCAGCTTGATCCCGGCGGCGATACCCGTGCCGACACCGTAGAGGCGACTGCGCTCCGGGCGAGCCAGGTCGGCGACGATGATCAGCAGCAGGAAGACGTTGATCTGCCCGTACCAGATCGTCGTGCGGACGGGTTCCAGCAGCAAGACCACCGCCACCAGCGACAACCCGATACAGCGCAGCGGCCATGTCGCCTGACGCCCAAGGCTTTTGAAGCTCAGCATGACGATCAGATAGAGCGCGACAAAGATCCCCGCGGTCCAGATGATCCGCGCCGCCTCGAATGACACCCAGGTGAACGGGGCGAACAGGAAGATCGAGATGGGCGTGTACGTGTAATCCATCTGCCCGAGGAACTTGGCGTCGTAGAGGTGTCCGCCGGTCAGTACTGTCCGGGCACCGTCGAGGTAGACCTGGAGATCGAGCTGGTTGTCGAACAGTCCCCAGAACGGGGTGTTGAGGGGCACCACCACATCCTGCAGCCAGATCGCGAGGAGTCCGACGAGCACGAATCCGACGGCGACCAGCGCCGACCGGTGGGTCCTCACGCTCTGCGGACGGTCACGGGCACGAGTCCGGTCAGGATTCGCGCGACGCCAAGAGGGTCTCCGAAGCTGCCAGCAGCACGCAGGTCGCCACGCCGTCCATGGCGGTTCGGAGATCATCTGTGGAGGGGAACGTCGGTGCCAGTCGGATGTTGCGGTCGAACGGATCCTCCTTGTAGGGATACGTCGACCCGGCTGCGGTGAGCGCGATACCCGCCTGCTTGGCGAGTTCGATGGTGCGGCGAGCAGTCCCGTCGATGACATCGAGGCTGATGAAGTAGCCACCCTCCGGCTCCGACCACGCGGCGACCTTGGAGTCGGCGAGGCGGTCGGCGAGGATGTCGAGGACCAGCCGGAACTTCGGGGCCAGGAGCTCCCGGTGTCGGGCCATGTGCGCACGCACACCGTCGGCGTCGCCGAAGAACTTCGCGTGCCGGAGCTGATTGACCTTGTCCGGACCGATCGTCTTGAACGCGAGGTGACGGCTGAACCAGTCGACATTCGCCTTCGACGAGCCGAAGAACGAGACCCCGGCACCGGCGAAGGTGATCTTCGACGTCGAGCCGAGCACGTAGACGCGGTTGGGGTTGCCTGCCTCGGCCGCCATCTCGATCACCGGCAGCGGTGTCGGCGGTGCCTCGACGAGGGTGTGCACTGCGTAGGCGTTGTCCCAGTAGATGCGGAAGTCGTCGGCGGCGGGCATCTCCAGCAGACCGCGTGTCACGTCTTCGGTGAACGTCACGCCGGTCGGGTTGGAGTAGGTCGGCACGGCCCAGAGTCCCTTGATGCTGGGATCGGCCGCGGTGAGCGCGGCGCAGGCGTCGACGTCGGGACCGTTCGGCAACATCGGCACCGGGATCATCTCGATGCCGTAGCTCTCGGTGATCGCGAAATGCCGGTCGTAGCCGGGTGCCGGGCACAGGAACTTGACCGGACCCGATCCCCACGGCTGCGCGGAATCGGGATTGCCGTTCAGGAGCGAGAACACCGTGAGGTCGTGCATCAGCTCGAGGCTGGAATTGCCGAACGCGATCAGGTTGGCCGGGTCGACGGCGAGCAGCTCGCCGAAGATCTCGCGGAGTTCCGGGAGGCCGGCCAGACCGCCGTAGTTGCGGGTGTCGGTCCCGGCCGCATCGCGGTATTCGGTGCCCGGCAGCGCCAGCAGCCCGTTCGAGAGGTCGAGCTGCTCGGGCGCGGGCTTACCGCGGGTGAGATCCAGTTTCAGGCCTGCCGCACACAGTGCGTCGTAGAGATCCTGCAGTTCGGAGTTGGTTTCACGGAGCTGGTCGGCACTCAACGAGTGGTAGTTCAACGCAGGGACCTCTCCAGTGACACCGCCGTGGGTTGGCGGTGGCGCTCCAAGCGGATGATTGTGGTTATGGGGACCCCGCGCACCCGAGAGAGCCCGTTGACCCTTGCTGCCTTCCGGCCCTGGGGGAGTTCACAGGATGCACGCCGCGCGGGATCCGCCGTCAAGTGTAGCGGGCGGTCGGGACCGATCGACAATCCGGTGGTCGGCAACCGCGCTCACCGGCCCCGACGCCCGGTTTTGGGCCCGTGGCCCCTCGGCCGCTATCATCCCTGACGGAGGATTCGCCTAGTGGCCTATGGCGCTCGCCTGGAACGCGGGTTGGGTTAACAGCCCTCAGGGGTTCGAATCCCCTATCCTCCGCCACACGAGATCCGTGGCCGTTCTTCCCGCTCGTCGGTGAGAATGGCCACGGATCTTTCGTCTCTCTCGGGTTCGGGTGGTGCGATCAGCACAAAACCGCGCCTGATCAGCACAGATCTGTGCCGATCGGGCGCGGTGGAAGTTTGGACAAGACCGGGGGTTTCTGTAATCACCCCGGCCTCTGGTTCAACAAGCGAGTTACAGCATCGCGTGAACGTGGCCCAACGATAGCAGCCCGGTGCGCACACCGACGAATCGTCCGAGTGGGAAGCTGGTGGGGTGCTGTTCCCGACGCTCACACCCAACGCACCCGATATCCCCGATGCGATCACGATCGGCGACGACCAGCTCTCCCGTGAGGACCTGGTCGGCGCAGCGACCGCAGTGGCCGAGCGAGTCGCCGGCGCCCGGGTGCTGGCGGTCTACGCCCGGCCGACCACGGACACCGTGCTCGCCATCGTCGGCTGCCTGATCGCCGGCGTCGCCGCAGTGCCCGTCCCGCCGGACTCCGGCGCGCGCGAAATGGAGCACATCCTCGGCGATTCCGGCGCGCAGGCATGGTTGGGTGCCGCCCCCGACGATCCGACCCTCCCGGTGATCCCGGTGCGGCGCTATGCCAGATCGTGGCATCGCCACCCCGAGCCACCCGGGTCCGCGACTGCTCTCATCCTGTACACCTCCGGCACCACGGGGCTGCCCAAGGGCGTACCGATCTCCCGTTCGGCCATCGCCGCGGGCCTCGACGCGCTCGCGGGCGCCTGGGGGTGGACCGCCGATGACGCACTCGCTCATGGCCTTCCGCTCTTCCATGTTCACGGGCTGATCCTCGGGATGCTCGGGCCGCTGCGCCGGGCCGGGCGCCTGATCCACACCGTCACGCCGTCGGCAGCGAACTACGCGGCCGCGATGGGCCGTGGCGCGACCATGTTCTTCGGCGTACCGACGGTATGGAATCGCATCGCCGCCGATCAGTCTGCGGCGCAATCATTGTCGTCGGCGCGGCTCCTGGTGTCCGGCAGTGCCCCACTCCCCGTCCCCGTCTTCGAGAAGATCCGCGACCTGACCGGCCACGAGATCGTCGAGCGATACGGCATGACGGAGACGATGATCACCGTCAGCACGCGGGTTGACGGAGAACGCCGTCCCGGCTGGGTCGGCTTGCCGCTCGCCGGCGTCGAGACGCGGCTCCGCGAGGGCGACTCCGACCTCCCACACGATGGTGAAACGGTCGGCGACCTCCATGTGCGCGGCCCGATGATGTCGACCGGCTACCTCGATCAGCCGGAGAAGACTGCCGAATCCTGGCTCGACGACGGGTTTTTCGCCACCGGTGACGTCGCGGTGATCGGTCCGGACGGCATGCATCGGATCGTCGGACGGCGGGCCACCGACCTGATCAAGTCGGGAGGTTTCCGCATCGGCGCCGGCGAGATCGAGACGGTGCTGCTCGCGCACCCGGCAGTCGACGAGGTGGCCGTGATCGGCATCCCCGACGACGACCTCGGTCAGCGCATCGTCGCCTACGTCGTCGGTGGGCGCGTCCCCGACACCGAGCTCATCGACATGGTCAGCGCAGAACTGTCACATCACAAGCGGCCCAGGGAGATCCGCTTCGTCGAATCGCTGCCTCGCAATGCCATGGGCAAGGTGCAGAAGAAGCTGCTCGACTGAGGCCGCACCGCGGTCAGGCGACACCCGCCGGAAACCCGCCCGCATGCAGGACCATGGCCGGCAAGCGACGACCGAAGATCCCCTCGAGCCATTCGCCCGACGCCTGCAGCGCGGTGGTGTCCAGCCCGTGCGCGATCCCGGTGCGGTCCAGGGCGTACGCCAGATCCTCGGTGGCGATGTTGCCGGTCGCGTTGGGTGCGAACGGGCAACCACCGATGCCGCCGAGACTCGCGTCGAGGATGGTGACCCCGGATTCGACGGCGGCCAGCGCGTTGCCGATCCCGCAACTGCGGGTGTCGTGGAAGTGGGCGCGCAACGCGGTACCGGACGGAGCCAGATCGGCGGCCACGACGAAGCGCTCACGCACGTCCTTCGGGACGGCCACCCCGATGGTGTCGGCCAGCGACAGTTCCGTCGGCGGTTCCTCGAGCACCCGCTCGAGGATCGCGCGCAGCCGATCCGCGGGAACCTCACCCTCGAACGGACAACCGAAGGCGACCGCGATCGTCAGATTGGCAGTGACACCGGCCTCGCGTGCGGTGCGAGCGATGCGGTGCCAGATGGCCACCCCACCGTCGACGTCGGTGCCCTGATTTCGTCCGCTGAACGTGTCGGTGCAATGCACGACAGCATTGATCTCGGTGACGCCCGCGGCGAGCGCACGGTCGAGTCCCCGCTCGTTGAGCACCAACGCGCTGTAGGCGACCCCGTCGTCACCGGGCAGAAGACCGACGAGATCTTCCGCATCGGCCATGGCGGGCACCTTCTTGGGATGGACGAAGCTCGTGACCTCGATGTTGCGCGCCCCGTACCGGACCGCACGTTGGACGAGTTCCCGCTTCTGGGCGGTGGTCAGCTCCACCTTCTCGTTCTGCAGTCCATCGCGAGGCGCAACCTCGACGATGGTGACCCGGGACGCACTGGGACCTGCCACGCTCATGCCGTCACCCTACCGATCGCACCGACCTGCCGATGACGGCAGACTCGCACGCGGCAGATTAGATTTACTCCCATGAAGCCAGTTGGTCTGTCCGCGGTACCGTCGCACCGCCGGATCGGCATCGTCGTGTTCGACGGAGTCAAGATGCTCGACTTCTCCGGTCCCGCAGAGGTCTTCGTCGAAGCGAATCAGCACGCCGGTGACTACGAGGTCGTGGTGTTGTCGCCCGACGGCGCAGATGTGACGACGTCGGTCCACGCACGTCTGAGCACGCAACCGGTGGCCGGCTCAGGCCGTTTCGACACCGTGCTGGTCGCAGGCAGCGAACTGGCACCCCCGACCTTTCTCACCGACGACCTCATCGAGGCCGTCCGTGACCTCTCCACCCGCACCCGGCGTCTCGCATCGGTCTGCACCGGATCGTTCGTCCTCGCAGCCGCAGGCCTCCTCGACGGCCGCGCCGCCACCACCCACTGGAAGTTCACCGCCGACCTCGCCCACCGCTATCCCGCGATCAGAGTCGACGACGATGCGATCTTCGTCCGCGACGGCGACGTCTACAGTTCGGCCGGAGTGGTTGCCGGCATCGATCTCAGCCTGGCGCTGGTGGAAGAGGACCACGGCGCCGAGGTCGCTCGGCGCACCGCTCAGGGATTGCTCGTCTACATGCAGCGCGGCGGTGGTCAGTCGCAGTTCTCGGCGTCGTTGCGAGGACCGATCCCCCGCAGCAGCGTGGTCCGCAGGGTCACCGACCACGTCCGCGGCAATCCTCGGCTCCCGCACACCGTCGGCAGTCTCGCGTCACATGTGAACGTGAGTGCCCGGCAACTGACCCGCCTCTTCCGGGACGAACTCGCCACCACACCGGCAGGATATGTCGCGGCGACGCGCTTCGAGGTGGCCTGTGACAGCCTCCACGCCGGATTCAGCGTCACCCAGGCCGCGCAGAGCGCCGGCTACAGCAGTGGCGAGGTGATGCGACGGGCTTTCATCGCACGAATCGGGATCTCGCCCCGCAAATATCAACAGCGCTTCGCGACCACCGGACCGATCGCGGTCTGACCACAAGTCTTTCCCCCGCGAGAACGTGGCGCAAAAAGGGGTGTTCCTGGCGCGCGAAGTGGGACCGCGACAGCCGGGAGAGCGGCACACTGAAGTGGCCGGTTGCGCCCGGATGTCTCAGGCGCGGCAACCGACATCCGAGCACTGTCGCATCCATTTCGAAGGAGCACCACCATGCCCACGTTCACCACCTCCGACGGCGTCGAGATCTTCTACAAGGACTGGGGCAGCGGGCAGCCCATCGTCTTCAGTCACGGGTGGCCGCTCTCGTCCGACGACTGGGACACGCAGATGATGTTCTTCCTCGCGGAGGGCTATCGGGTGATCGCCCACGATCGCCGCGGACACGGTCGGTCGACGCAGGTGGCCGACGGACACGACATGGACCACTACGCGGCCGATCTTGCCGCCGTCGTCGAGCATCTCGACCTGTCGGATGCGATTCACGTCGGTCACTCGACAGGGGGCGGCGAGGTTGCCCACTACCTCGCGCAGCACGGGCAGGACCGTGCCGCGAAAGCGGTTCTGATCAGCTCCGTTCCCCCGCTCATGGTCAAGACCGAGACCAACCCGGACGGGATTCCCAAGGAGGCCTTCGACGGCATCCAGGCGCAGGTCGCCACGGCTCGCGCCGACTTCTTCCGCACTTTTGCCGAAGGCCCCTTCTACGGCTACAACCGCGACGGCGCAACGCCGTCCGAGGGCGTCATCGCCAACTGGTGGCGTCAGGGCATGATGGGCGGCGCCAAGGCCCACTACGACGGTGTGGTCGCCTTCTCGCAGACCGACTTCACCGACGATCTGAAGAAGATCACCATCCCGACGCTGGTTCTGCACGGCGAAGACGACCAGGTTGTCCCCTATCAGAACACCGGTGTGCGGTCGGCGGAGCTGCTGCCCAACAGCACCCTGAAGACCTACCCGGGTTTCCCGCACGGCATGCCGACCACCGAGGCGGCAACCATCAACGCGGATCTGCTCGAGTTCTTCCGCTCCTGACAACCGTGTCGACGGGCATCGATCGCCTTGCCGATCCGGTGCCCGTCGACCAAGGTTGATCACATGGCGATCGAGGTACGTCCGGCGACGCGGTTCGCCGATGTCCGCACCATGGTGGGCCCGAAGCGGCCCGACGCCAACGTCTGCTGGTGTCTGAGCTATCGGATTCCCAACAAGCTGAATCAGGAACTCGTGCGCGAGGATCGCGGCGAGTACGTGCGGAAACTGTGCAGACAGAAACCGCCACCCGGCGTCCTCGCCTACGACGGCGACCAGGTGGTCGGCTGGGCCGCGGTCGCGCCGCGCGCGGACACCACGTTCGCCGGCAACCGGAAGATCCCCCACCTCGACGACCTCGACGTGTGGTCGGTGTGGTGCATCCGCATCCGTCCGGGCCATCGTAAGCAGGGCATCTCGCACCCGCTGCTGGCCGGAGCCGTCGAGTTCGCCCGCACCAACGGGGCGCCCGCCGTCGAGGGGTATCCGGTCGACAACGCCGGCAACAGGGTCGACCTGACCATGGCCTATGTCGGCACGCGAAAGCTGTTCGAGACAGCGGGTTTCGCCAAGGCGGCCGACACGACGTCGGTACTGAACGGGTTTCCGCGCGTGCTGATGCGCCTGGATCTCACCTGACCAGATCGCCCAGTGCACAGTCCGGGACGTGAATCCATCCCTCGCGAGCCGCGACGGACCGGTCGCGGTGATCGGGAAGGAAGGTCTGTCCCGACGCCGCCGCACGCGCGATCAGAGCGGTGATCACCGCGTCGAACGCGTTGTCATCCCGGGTCAGGAGTTCTCGGTGGCGGGAGAGGTCCAGCCACGGCGCGCTCTCGAGCAGGGACTCGTACGACGCCGCGAGCACAGCGCGCCGTGCGACGCCCTTGTAACCACGGGACGTCAGTCCCCAGTGCTTCAGTGCCGCAGCCGGATAGGCCTCCACTGCCCACCCGGTCACGCGATCGACGACGCCCAGATCCGCGATCAGGCCGGCTGCCCGGAACGCCACGTGCGCGATCTGGTCCGCGGACACGCTCAGCGGACGGCCCCACCCGTTCTCCACGACGACGCGGTCGGTCCGTCGATAGGCCAGCGGCCTTCGCTGCTCGATGTCATCGAGAGACCGTCCGGCGCCGAGCTCGCCCCGGTGTTGCGCGACGACGAAATCCACGAACGCATCCGGCCATCCGAACGGGGCGTCGACACCGATCTTCTCCGCACCGACCACGAGGTCGGCGATCTCCGCGTCGGTCGCGGGCATCACCAGGTCGACCAGTCGTGCAGCCCCGGTCGACCACTCGACGACCGCGACGGCAGTGAGCTTCGGTGACGCGGCCAGGTCGACGCCGACCGTCCGCATCACCGATACCTCCGAATCCGTCTGTCGCTCAGAACTTCCCGTCGAGGAACTCCGCATATGCCGGGAGGTCTAGCTGCCCGTGACCCGAGAGTCCGATCACCACCACCTCGTCTCTGTCGCTGTCGGCGACGTGAGCGGCGCACGCGGCGATGGCGTGGGTGGACTCCGGGGCCGGCACGATGCCCTGCGTCCGGGCGAACTGCACGCCTGCCGAGAACGCGTCATGCTGAGTGATCGCGACACCCTCGACCAGGCCCAGGTTCACCGTGTGACTCAGCGCAGGCGCCATACCGTGATAGCGCAGCCCGCCCGCGTGGATGGGGTCTGGAACGAAGTCAATCCCGAGCGTGTGCATCTTGAGCAGCGGAGTCAGGCCCGCGACGTCGCCGTGGTCGTAGCGGTACTCGCCCTGCGTGATCGACGGGCATGCGGCGGGTTCGGCCGCGACGACCCGCGGGTTCGACCGGCCGTGGATCCTCTCGCGCAGGAACGGGAACGAGAGCCCGGCGAGGTTGGAACCGCCACCAGCGCAGCCGAAGACGACGTCGGCACCACCGGGCTCGACGGCGTCGAGCTGCTCGACTGCCTCCACCCCGATCACACTCTGGTGCAACACAACGTGATTGAGCACACTACCCAGCGCGTAGCGGGTGTCCGGATCACCGGCGGCGACCTCGACTGCCTCGCTGACGGCCATACCGAGACTACCGGTGGTGTCGGGGTCCTTGGCCAGCATCGCGCGGCCGGACTCGGTGAGATCCGACGGCGACGGATGCAACGTGCCTCCATAGGTGCGGATCAGGTGCCCGCGATACGGCTTCGAGTCGTAGGAGGCGCGGACCTGCCAGACCTCGATGTCGATGCCGAACTGCGCACCCGCGAACGCCAGCGCGCTGCCCCATTGTCCGGCACCGGTTTCGGTGGTCAGCTTCCGCACACCGTCGACGCTGTTGTAGTAGGCCTGCGCGACAGCCGAGTTCGTCTTGTGACTCCCGACCGGGCTGACACCCTCGTACTTGACGTAGATCCGGGCTTTGGTGTTGAGCGCCTCCTCGAACCGGCGCGCCCGGATCAGCGGGGACGGCCGCCACATCCGGTAGATCTCCCGCACCGGATCGGGGATCTCGACATACGGATCGGTGGACACCTCCTGCGCGATCAGGCCTGCGGGGAACAACGCGACGAGGTCGTCGGGGCCGACCGGCTCCTTGGTTCCCGGATGCAGATGCGGCGGGATCGGCACGTCGAGCTCGGCGGCGAGGTTGTACCAGTGGGTCGGCACCCCGACGGTCACCAGATCAGGATTGGCGGCGTCCACGTTCATCGTCATGCGAACACTGTAAGCGGGCCGTGGCGGACGGTGGTCTCGATAGGCCTCCACGCTGCGCTCGTCGGCTACTCGACCAGCAGACGAACCAGACGACCGGCCGAGACAGGACGTACCGAGATCGCCACCGCCGCTACGACCAGGTCCAGTCGCGGATCTCCGGCAGGTCCTCGAAGTGCTCACGGACGTGGTCGTGATGGCGGGCCAACTGCCGATGGCAGAACTCGACGAGTTCCTCGGAACGTTCGGGTACCCGACGCGATCGCCGGAGCGCCTCGAGCACGAGGTGGTAGCGACTCATCTTGTTGAGCACCACCATGTCGAATGGTGTGGTCGTGGTGCCCTGCTCGGAGAATCCGCGTACGTGGAATCGATCTGCGTCCGGCTGCCCGTGCAGGAGCTGATGGACCGCGCGCGGGTATCCGTGGAATGCGAACACCACGTGACCGTCACGAGTGAACAGGTCGGCGAAGTCGTCCTCGGACATCCCGTGTGGATGGTCGGCCTGCGGCAGCAACGACATCAGATCCATCACGTTGACCACGCGGACCCGTAGATACGGCACCCACTCTCGAAGCATCTGTGCCGCCGCGAGGATCTCCTGGGTCGGCACATCACCTGCGCCGGCCAGGACGATGTCGGGATCGTCGTCGTTGTCGCCCTCGGTCCCCGCCCACGGCCAGATCGAGATACCGGCCGCCGCCTGGTCGTTGGCCTCGTCGAGTGAGAGGTATTGCAGATGAGGCTGCTTGTCGACGACGAGCAGGTTCACGTGGTTGCGGCTGCGAAAGCAGTGTTCGGCGATGGAGAGCAGCGAATTGGAGTCCGGCGGCAGCCAGATCCGCACGACGTCGGGTGCCAGCGGAAGCACCGCGTCGATGAGCCCCGGCCCCTGGTGGGAGAAGCCGTTGTGATCGTTGCGCCAGCAGGTGGAGGTCAACAGGATGTTCAGCGACGCGACCGGCTCACGCCAGTCCAGGGTCGCCGCGTGCTGCAGCCACTTGGTGTGCTGGATGACCATCGACGCACTCACCATGGCAAACGCCTCATAGGTGGCGAACAGACCATGCCGGCCCGTGAGCAGATAACCCTCCAACCACCCCTGACACAGATGTTCGCTGAGCACCTCCATCACCCGGCCCGACTGGGACAGATTGTCGTCGTGCTCGTTGGTGGGGAGTTGCCAGCATCGATCGGTCGTCTCGAACACCGCGGCGAGACGATTGCTGGCGGTCTCGTCGGGACAGAACAGTCGGAAGGCGCCGCCGTCGTCGTCGGACGACGAGTTCTCGGAGTAGATGTCGCGCATGTACTCACCGAGTACCCGGGTGGTCTCGTGGATCGTCGCTCCCGGCTTGTCGACCTCGAGCGCATACCGAGCGATCGGTGGCAGTTTCAGCGGGGTCAGCAGCCGACCGCCGTTGGCGTAGGGCGTCGCACCCATCCGGCGGTCGCCCTCGGGTGCGAGCCCGGCGATCTCGTCGACGACTGCACCCGCCGCGTCGAAGATCTCCTCTGGCCGGTAGGACCGCAACCAGGTCTCCAGGATCTCCAGATGACCGGGATTCTCACGGACACCCGACAGCGGCACCTGATGCGCCCAATGTGTGCCCTCGATGAGTTCGCCGTCCACCTCGTGCGGACCGGTCCACCCCTTCGGCGTACGCAGCACGATGGCAGGCCACCGGGTGCCGGCCGACGGCCCGTCGTCGCGCGCCTGCGCCTGGAGGTCGCGGATGATCCGGTGGGACTGGTCGATTGCCGATTTCAGATCTCGGAACACCGCCTTGGGGTCATCACCCTCGACGAACATCGGGGTCCAGCCCTGTCCGCCGAGATAGTCGGCGATGTCGCTGTCGGAGCTGCGGCCGAGGACCGTCGGCCCGGCGATCTTCGCGCCGTTGAGGTGCAGGATCGGGAGCACTGCACCGTCGCGGGAGGCGTTGAGGAAGGCCGGGATCTTCCACGATCCCGACAACGGCCCGGTCTCCGCCTCGCCGTCACCGACGACGCAGACCACGGTCAGGTCGGGATTGTCGAACGCGGCGCCTGCGGCGTGCACGAGGGCATATCCCAATTCCCCACCCTCGTGGATGCTGCCCGGTGTCTGCACGCTCACGTGACTGGGGATACCACCCGGGGTGGAGAACTGGCGGCACAGCTTCAGGACTCCCCGCGCATCACGTGAGACGTGCGGATAGATCTCGGTGTAGGTGCCCTCGAGATAGACGTTGGCGACCAGCGCGGGCCCGCCGTGTCCCGGCCCGGTGACGTAGAGCCAGTCCGAATCCGTCTCTCGGATCACGCGATTGAGCACGGTGTAGATCGCGGACAATCCCGGGCTGGTCCCCCAATGGCCGAGCAGTCGCGGCTTGATGTGCTCCGCGGTCAGTGGTTCGCGCAGTAACACGTTGTCCTGCAGATAGATCTGCGCGACCGTCAGGTAGTTGGCGGCCGCCCACCATCGGAGGTCGGTGTCGAGCTCGTCATCGGTGTAGGCGGCGTGGTCGGTGCGGGTCTCGGTCAACGAAGACTCCTTCGGCGTGTTCCGGACGTCGGACACTCCCCCTCCACTGTTCTAGCCCGCCGAACAGGTGCGGTCCAGCAAACTCTTGGGTGTCGCGTCGAAATCCGCGCGATCGCTGCCGTCCTCAATCCATCCCGTTGGACAGCGAGATCGAATCACCCGACCGGCAGCGTCCGTGGTCGGAGACGAGGTAGAGCACCGCATTCGCCACATCGTCGGGTTCCAGCAAGCCCGGCCGCGGGCGTCCCTGTGCGAACATCTCCTCGACGTCGTCGCGGCCGGGGTTCTCGATATCGGGCCGGATGAGCCGGTAGGTCGCCGGGTTGTGGATCATCATCGTGTTCACCCCGGACGGCAGCACGGCGTTGACCGTGATCCCGTATTCGGCCACCTCGTAGGCGACCGACTGCACGAGGGCCACCACGCCTGCCTTGGCCGCCGCATAGTGACCCGAGTTCGTCGCGCCGGTCTTCGCGACACTCGATGACGTCGCGACGATGCTCCCGGACCGGCGCTCGATCATATGCGGCAGCACGGCCCGCAACGAGTTGAAGACCCCGGTGAGGTTGACGTCGATCATCGTCTGCCATCGACGCGAGGACATCGACGCGATCGGACAGCTGCTCGCTATCCCGGCGTTGGCGATCAGGACGTCGATCCGGCCGTAGGCGGCGAGCGCCCGGCCCACGACTCCCTCGACCTCGGACAGGTCGCGCACATCGGCCGCGACGCCGAGACAGCGTCGACCGAGGGATTCGACGTCACGCACCGTCGCCTCGACGTCGTCGGGCGTGGCCGTCTCGTAGTCCACCTCCGACACCGGTGCGGCGATGTCGCAGAACACAATGTCGGCACCTTCGCGCGCCAGGGTCAACGCGTGCGCCCGGCCCTGGCCGCGGGCGCCGCCGGTGATCATCGCAACCCTGCCGTCGAGCAATCCCATGGCCTGACCTTCCACTCGTGTCGGAAGCGTTCGTCGAGGGTGTAGACCGGATCGGTCGCACGGATTCATCGCCTCGCCGTCATCGCCTTGTCGTCATCGGCCCGCCGGGATCAGCCCGGCAACCGGTACTCCTGTCGTGGCCGCCCGGTACTCCCGTATTGCAGCGACATCCGGACCTTGCCCGCCGACACCAGATGTGCGAGATGACGACGTGCGGTGGCCGGGGAGACGCCGACCGCTTCCGACACCTGGTCGGCGAAGAGCGGCCCGCCTGCGGTTGCGAACAGTTCGAGGATGCGCTGTTCGGTGTGTGAACCCGCGTCGGGTCGATCGGATCCGCGGGTACCGAATCGCAAGGCCGAGAGCGCCGAATCCACGGCGTGCTGATCGACGTTGTCGGCGGCGAGGACGCGCCGGTACTGGGCGTAGCCGGCCAGCCGCCTGGCGAGCTCGGTGTCGTCGAAGGGCTTGATCAGGTAGGCCAGCGCACCGGCACGCATCGCCCGGCGCACCGCCGCCGCATCCGTCTCCGCTCCGACGATGAAGGCGTCGCACGGCACTTCGGAGACCAGGTCGATACCCGAGCCGTCGGGCAGGTAGACGTCGAGCAGCGCGAGGTCGACGTCAGGATGGTTCGCGACGGCGGCGCGCGCGGCGGCGATGGTGCCCGCCTGTGCGACGACCCGAAACCCGCGCACGGCGTCGACGATGGTGGCATGTAATGCGGCGACCCGAAAATCGTCGTCGACGATGAGGACCCCGAGGTCGTCAGCCATCTGCGCCACCTCCACTTGTCTCGCCGTCGTCGTCATCCGCCGTGGATCCGGTGTTGATCACGGCAGGCAGCCGGGCGACGACAACCGCCCCCGAGAGCTCATTGTCCACCCCGCCGACACCCGGGTCGGCCACCCAGATGTCTCCTCCGATACGCCTCGCGATCTGCCGGGACAACGCCAATCCCATACCGCGCCCGCCGGGTACGCCGGGGTCGACCTTGGTGGTCACGCCCTCCCCGAAGATCGCATCGGGGTCATCGAGCGCGATCCCGGAGCCGGAATCACTGACCGTGATGAACATGTCGTCGGCGTCGGTGAGGACCTCCACCTCGACGATCGCCCGCCGGCCATCTCGATCGGCACCCGCCGCCCACGGTGAGCTCGCGTCGACAGCGTTGTCCACCAGATTGCCCATCACGGTCGTCACCACCACCGGGTCCCGCAGGGTGCCCTGCACCCAGGTCTGGTCGCCGAGCCGCAAGGTCACCCCGCGCTCCCGGGCATGAGCCGCCTTCGCGTCGAGAAATGCCTGCAGATGCGGTTCGCCGACGTTGTCGAGACCCTCGAGCCGAGAACTGCGCGGGCCTGCACCGGTGAGCTCGTCGAGGTAGGCGATCGCCTCGGCCGGGTGATCGTGGCGCAACAGACCGGCGAGCACGTGCAACCGGTTGGCGGACTCGTGGCGATGCGCGCGCAACGCGGTACTCATCGCCCGGATCGAATCCACCTCACGGGTGAGTCGTTCCACGTCGGTGCGGTCGACGACCGACATCACCATGCCGAGATCACGTCCGTCGGCTTCGACGGTGTGCGAACTGACGAGCACCACCCGATCGCCGACGGTGGCGGCGATAGGCTCTGCGATCGACTGGTCGAGCACACTCCGTACGCGCGGCGTGAGCCCGAGCGCGTCGACGTTGCGGCCGACCGGATCGGTGAGGTCGAGCAGTCGCCGGGCCGTGTCGTTGACAACCCGCACGATCCCGGTGCTGTCGACGGCGAGGACGCCATCGGCCATCGAGTGCAGGACCGCGCCCTGTTCACGGACGAGTTCGGTGAGCTCGTCGGGTTCGAGCCCGAGCGTCAGTCGGCGCCATCGTCGGGCCAACAGTGCCGAACCGGCCGCACCGACGGCCAACGCGGCCAGCGCGATGAGGATGGTGGCCAGGGTGTCGCGCCGGGTCTCGGCGGCCAGCCGCGCCGTGGACACCCCGACACTGACGAAGCCGACGACCCGCCCGTCGTCGAAGACCGGAACCTTTGCGCGGACCGACTCGCCGAGAGTGCCGCGGTCGGTGCTCACCTCCTCGTTGCCCGCCAGCGCGTTCGACGGGTCGGTGGAGACCTGCTTGCCGATCTCATCCGGCTCCGGATGCGCGAGCCGGACCCCGCTCTGGTTGCCGATCACCACGAACAGTGCGCCGGTACGTTGCTGCACGGCAACGGCTTCGGCCTGCAGCGGCCCGGATGCGAGTTCGGCCTGGTCGACCCCAGAACCTCGATGGCTCGCGACCTGACTCTGGACATCGGAGTCGGCGGCGACCGATTGCGCGATCGCGAGGGCTCGTTGCGCATACTCCTCCCGCACGCGATCGTCCGATCCGGAGATCACCAGCCCGAAACCGACGCTCAGGCTGACCGCGATGACGGCGAGTTGCAGCAGGAGAACCTGCGTTCGCAGTCGCATGCGGTCAGCCTAGGCGTCGGTGTGCCGGCTCAGGTCAGAACGGAATCGCGCCGACCATGCATCCCACGACGAGCATCACGATCGACACCGCGGCCGCCCGCCACAGCACCTTCTTGTGATGATCGGCCAAGCTCACCCCGGCCAGAGCGACGAGCAGCAGGATCGCCGGGACCAGCGGGCTCTGCATGTGGAACGGCTGACCGGTGATCGACGCCCGGGCCATCTCCGCAGGGTCGATGCCGTAGCGGGTCGCGGTCTCCGACATCACCGGCAGCACCCCGTAGTAGAAGGCGTCATTGCTCATCAGGAAGGTCAGCGGGATGGAGAGGACACCGATGACGACCGCCATGTGCGGGCCCATCCAGTCCGGGATACCGGAGGCCAGCCAGTGGGCGATCGCGTCGACCATCCCGGTCCCGCTGAACACACCGGTCAGCACTGCCGCCGCGAGCACCATCGCCACCACCGACACGATGCTCGACGAGTGTCGGGTGATCGCCTCCTGCTGATCCTTCACATGCGGGAAGTTGACGGCGAGCGCGATGCCGGTGGCGATCATGAACAGCACGGGAATGGCGAGAATGTCGAGGCCCAGTACGGCGAGCAATGCGACGGTCAGACCCGCATTGATCCAGAAGAGCTTGGGGCGCAGAGTCTTACGATTCGGGTCGAGGACTCCGGTGAAGCCCGATTCGTCGCCCTGCTCGTCGTCGTCCTGCCTGTCGTCGTCCTGCCTGTCGCCGTCGAACGTGTCGCCCGAACCCGTTGCCTGCCCACCCGCGTGGCCTCGCCCGCGGGAAGTCGGCGGAACGGCGGTACCTGCGCCCCCGCCGGCCGCGACCAGTACCTCCTGGCGCGGCATCAGAATCGAGTCCCTGATCTCGATCCGGCCGATACGACGCCTCTCCAGGACACCGAGGTGGTACGAGAACAGCAGCACCACGACGAGACCGGCGATCAAGGCCGGGACCATCGGGAGGAACACCGCGTTCGTGTCGATCTTCAGCGCACTCGCGGAGCGGGCCGTCGGACCGCCCCACGGAAGGATGTTCATCGTCCCGTTGGCCAGGCCTGCGGCCACGGTCAGGACCACGGGACTGACACCCAGCTTCAGATACAGGGGCAGCAGGGCGGCGGTGGTGATGATGAACGTCGTCGACCCGTCACCGTCGAGAGAGACCACCATCGCCAGCACCGCGGTGCCGACGACCAGCCGCGCCGGGTCGTTGCCGACCATGCGGACCACCAGGCGGACCACCGGATCGAAGAGCCCGACGTCGATCATGATGCCGAAGAAGATGATCGCAAAGAACAGCATCGCCGCCGTCGGCGCGAGCTCCTTGATGCCGTCGGTGATCATGTCGCTGATGTCGAGGCCGGCCCCGGCGAACAGACCGAACGCCACCGGCACCAGGATCAGCGCGACCACCGGGGTCGCCCGCTTGGTGATGATCAGGAACATGAAGGTGGCCACCATTGCGAGGCCGAGTGCTACCAACATTTGTCATGCTCTTTTCTGCGTGTGGGGAACGGCCGCCCGGTCGCCGAGCTGTGATGTCGGCCGTTACAGGAGCAGTCTTCGGGTAACCCACGTCACAGTCACGCTTGCGCTCATAAGTCGTCTTTTGCGCGTTTTGCGCATGCCGCCCCCGCTGCCCCGCCCCCCGCCATCCCCCGCCACCCCCTCTGCCCCTGCCCCCGCCGGTCGAATGGTCCGCCCCCGCCGGTCGAGTGGTCCGCCCCCGCCGGTCGAATGGTCCGCCCCCGCCGGTCGAGTAAGCCGCGAACGGAGTGAGCTGCGCATCGAGACCCCCCCCAGCGCACGATCGAGACCCCGTGCCCACGATCGACGCGTCAGTCGGGCAGCATCGGGGCATCGTCCCCGTGGTGGCGACCGACGAGGACCGCCCTGGTCACCGCGTCACGCCCGAACCTGTTTCGCAGGAGGTCCATCGCGATGTCGAGTTCGACGCCACGGTCGGAGTCGAAGGGCAACGCGAGTTGCACACTGTCGTGGTCGTCGAGGTTGGTCAGCGACAGCCCGATGAGCGTGCAGCCCCGCTCCCGGATCAACGGCATCGCGTCGGCGAGCAACCCGCGGGCGACCGCCATGACGATGTCCGTCCGGTCCGTCGACTCGAGGAACGAGCGCGACCGGGTGGCGCGCGCGAAATCGTCGAACCGGAGACGCAGAACGACTGTGCGGCAGACACGTTCGGCACCTCGGAGACGTTTTCCAAGGCGCTCGACGATCGCGACGAGCGTCGCCTCGATATCTGCCTCGCTCTTCGGTCTGCGCCCGAGTGCGCGCTGCGAACCGATCGACCGCCGACGACGACCCGTCTCGACCCGTCGCGGATCCCTGGCCATCGACAACGCGTACAGATGGCGGCCGGTGCCCGGTCCGAGCAGCCCGCAGAGTCCGTGCTCCCCGAACGCCGCGAGGTCGCCGACCGAGGTGATCCCGGCATCGGCAAGTTTCGCCTCGGTGATCGCACCGACGCCCCACAGGCGCCGCACCGGGAGAGGATGCAGAAATGCGAGCTCGGTGCCCGGAGCCACCTCGAGCAACCCGTCGGGCTTGCCCACCGCGCTGGCGACCTTCGAGAGGAACTTCGTCCGCGCGATCCCGACGGTGATCGGCAGGCCGACCTCGGTCGCCACTCGTGCCCGTAACCGCTGCCCGATCTCGACCGGCGATCCGCTCACGCGACGGAGTCCGCCGACGTCGAGAAAGGCCTCGTCGACCGAGATCCCCTCGACCACGGGTGTGGTGTCGTGGAAGATCTCGAAGACGGCACGGCTCGCCTCCATGTACGCGTCGAACCGTGGGCTCACGACGACGGCCCGAGGACACAGGGCCCGGGCTTCCCGCCCGGGCATCGGGGTCCGGACGCCGCACGCCTTCGCCTCGTAGCTTGCCGCGAGCACCACCCCGCCGCCGACGATCACCGGCCGGCCGCGGAGCTCAGGATCGTCGCGCTGCTCCACCGAGGCATAGAAGGAGTCCAGGTCGGCGTGCAGAATCGTCGCTTCCGGCCGCTCCTTCCTCTCGATGCGCATAGAACATATGTTCGCATGTGGGTCCGACAGGTACGGTCGGGTCATGAGCGAGAGCACGAGCGGGTCGGATTTTGACGACGCCGGGAGCGCAGCGAGCGGGTCGGATTTTGACGGCGCGGCCGAATGGGACGAGCGTTACCGCAGCGCGGACCGGCTCTGGACAGCCGACGTCAATCCCGCCCTCATCGCGGAGGTCTCCGACCTCACGCCGGGCACTGCCCTCGACGTCGGCTCCGGGGAGGGCGCCGACGCCCGCTGGCTCGCGGACCGGGGCTGGCAGGTGACCGCGGTCGACATCTCGCAGGTCGCCATCGACCGTGCCCGCGAGACCGATGCCCGCGAATCCATCACCTGGCTGCAGGCCGATCTCACCGGGGCCGAGGTCCCCGGCATCGGGTTCGGGCTGGTCTCGCTGCAGTACTTCCCCGTTGCACGTTCCGACGACCGCACGATGCAAAAGATCCTCGACGCAGTCGGTCCTGGCGGGCATCTCCTGGTGGTGTCTCACGAGGCGGAAGGCATTCGCGCACACGGACGCAATCCGGACGACTACTTCCAGCCCGCCGACATCGCGGCCCTCCTCGGCGACGGCTGGACGACGGTCACCGACGAGACCAGGGAACGCGGGGTCGCCGCGGGCGGTGGCGCACACACCCACGACGTCGTGCTGCACGCCCGCCGCGAGTCCTGACCGGACCGGCAGGGCAGACCCGGAGTCAGACTCCGTAGCGCTTGTCCAGCAAGCGAATTCGGCCGCCGGCGAGAACGCGGTCGGGATGCCCGGGCGCCAGACGATGCTCGATACGCCGCCATGCGGCGAGGTCGTCGCGACCGTGCGCCGATGATGTCCACTTGCGGAGCACACTCACATCGCCTTCGGCGATGACGCGGGACCGGACGTCTTCCCGGATCTCCTCGAACAGTTCGGCGATCCCGGGCGCCGCCGACTCGGCGAGCAGCCCGCCACGGCCCAGTTCGTCTATCACCGAGCCGAGTTCGTCGCCGCCGGCGACACGATCGCGGATCTCGGAGACGTCCGAGACCAGGTCGACGGTCAGCCGGTACGGCCGGGACTCGACCACATCGGTGCCCAGATCCCTCCGCAGCCTGGATATCTCGGCCCGCACCGTGACGGGGTCGAGGGATTCCTCTGCGAGCAGGGTCGCGAGCTGCTCCGTACTGAGACCTTCGGGGTATGCCTGGAGCAGCAGCAGGATCTCCGCGTGTCGTCGGGACAACGTCCGTTCACCGCTCGCATCACCCTCGCGACGCCATCGATGGGTGTTGCCCGCCAGCACCGTCAGGCGGGCGCCGCCAGGCGCAGCGAACGTGGCCGGATCGGCGAGATCAACTGCTCGCGAGCGTATCTCGCGTTCCACGGCGGCCACCACCGATCGCACCGCGGCCAGCGCGAACGGCGCCGCGACCTCGCGCCCGCCCGTCACGTCGACGACGCCGATGACATGACCGGTGATCGGGTCGTGCACCGGCGCGGCCGCACAACTCCACTCCTGGACCGGCCCGGCGAAATGCTCCGGACCCACCACCTGCACACCACGGTCCACGGCCAGAGCGAGTCCAGGGGCGTTGGTGCCTGCGACTTCCTCGCTCCACAACGAGCCCTCGACGAAGTTGATGTTCGCGGCCTTGTCCCGGGCATCGGTCGCACCCTCGACCCACAGCAGCCGGCCCGCCTGATCGGTCAGCGCGACGACGACGCCCGAATCGGCGATGTCGTCGAGCATGAGGGACTGCACCAGGGGGCGGACGGCAGTGATCGGATGGGCGTCGCGGTACTCGGCGAACTCTGCCGCCGTCATCGACGCGGTGGCGCTCTCGGGCGCCGAGACATTGGGATTGACACCCCTGGTGACCGACCGGACCCATGAATCGCGCACCACCGAGCGGACGGAGTCGGCCGGTGGGGTGATCCCCGTCAGGAAGTCCTCGTACGCTCGGCGTACACGTGAAGACGCCGAGGCAGAATCGCTCATACGTCCTCCGTCAATCGCCTCACCCGGTCCCATTGTGTCGTTCCGCCAGCGACACGGTCGACACGACCTCGTGTTGTCAGACTAGCGCGCCGCCGAGATCGTCGAGGGCGGCACACACGTGCGGGTGCGCCGCCACCTGCGGGAACGTCAGTCGAACCGCGACGCGAACTGTCCCGGAGTCATGCCGGTGACCGTGCGGAAATCGCGCACCAGGTGAGCCTCGTCGGCGTACCCGAGCTCGGCCGCGATCATCGCCAGGGTGGTCCCCGACCCCCGGAGCCGTTCGGCCGCCTCCTGCAGCCTGCGCCGCTGGATCAACCATTTCGGCGTCAGCCCAAGCCGACGCTGCGTGAGTCGTTGCAGACTGCGTTCGGTGAGATGGAATCGGTCGCAGATCTGGGTCACCGACGTCACCGCCGAATCGTCCTCGACGAACTCGACGATGGCGTTGACGAGCAGGCCGTCGTCGTCGACGGGCAGACGGGGACGGAGCCACGCCTCGACGAGGTCGGTGGCCTCGTGCTGACGCACGGAGTCGTTCGGGTCGTCGGCCATGATCGACCGGATGTCGGCGCCGAGCGCGGCCCCGGCGGGGCCGGTCACCTCGGCGAGGTCGGCGAACCGGTCGGTCCAGTCGGCGACCGGGCCGCCGGTGATCAGGGCACCGGCAGCAGGCGCGAACATCGTCCCGATCGCCCACCCCCGACCGGTCAGCACCGTCTCCGACAGCCCGGTGTTGACCCCGTAGAAACGGGCGTAGTCGTCGGTCACCACCACCAGACACACCGGATACTGCAGGACCCGCTGAGGCGCAGATCGGCCCGCGGGTACCGACCAGATCGGCACCCAGAACCGCCTGACGAGGTCGGTGAGATCCGGCGACGGAGCCCAGCGCCCGATCGCGAACGACGTGTCCTCGGGGTCGACGAGGTGTGCGCGCTCCACGTCGTCGATGCGTGTCGCGGACTCACCTGATCTGTCGGATTTCATCAAGCCCCACTCCGGTCGTTCTCCGTACCTTTCCATCATGACCACTTCTTCCGACATCACCCAGACACTCGCCGCCGAATACACGCGGCTCGCGACCGGCTTCGGCGACGTCCTCGACGAGGTCCCGTCCGATCGATGGGCGGCGCCGTCCCCGTGCGACGGCTGGACGGCGCGCGACGTCGTCGGCCACGTCATCGAGACCCAACGCGATTTCATCGCCCGGCACGAGATCGACCTCGGCGAGACCCCGGCCCTCGACGACCCGGCCGCCGCGTGGCGGGCGCACCGAACCGCCGTCGCCGACCGGCTGGCCGAGCCCGCTGTCGGGGTCAAGCCCTTCGACGGTCATTTCGGCCCCACGACCGTCGGCGAGACCTTGCTGCGTTTCTACGGATTCGACATGGTGGCCCACCGATGGGATGTGGCCTCGGCCGTCGGCCGCGAGTTGCGCTTCACCGACGCCGAACTCGACATGATGGCGACCGCGGCAGCGGGCTTCGGGCCCGCGCTCTACGGCGACGGGGTGTGCAAATCCGGTGTCGAGGCAGGCCCCGACGCCGATCGTCAGGCCCGCGTCCTGGCCATGCTCGGCCGCTCTGCCTGACGACGCGCCCCTCTGCCCCCGGGTGCGGTCACGGAATCCATCCGTTGCGCCGGGGGTAGCGGGCACGCAGGAAGCTGTAGAGGTAGGTGCTCACCAGCAGGACACCCGCGGTGATCACCGTCGGCCACAGGTAGGCGTTGAGCAACGATCCCCGCACGGCCACCACGACCCATCCGATGGCCAGCAGCACCAGGGCGATGGTCGCGAGGATGCGGACGACCAGCACGAGCGTGGTGATCACCGCCCACACGGCTTCCCGACCCCGATCGCCCATGGCGTCAGAGTAACCGCGTGGACGACCCCGCACCGGGCGATGCGAACGGGCACGACCGGTTTCTCGACGCGCGGCCCGGCGGTGGCGGAGAATGGTGGCATGAAAACCGTTCTCAACGTGATCTGGCTGCTGCTGTGTGGTGTGTGGATGGCCATCGGCTACGTGGTGGCGGGGATCATCTGCTGCATCCTGATCATCACCATCCCCTTCGGGATCGCGTCGTTCCGGATGGCGAATTATGCGCTGTGGCCGTTCGGTCGTTCCGTCGTACGCAAACCCACCGCCGGGGCGATGTCGCTGATCGGGAACATCATCTGGCTCGTCGTTGCGGGGATCTGGCTGGCGATCGGCCATATCGCCACCGGAATCGCCATGTGCCTGACCATCATCGGCATCCCGTTGGGTATCGCGAGCTTCAAGATGGTGCCGGTCTCGCTGCTGCCGCTCGGCGCCAAGATCGTCTCCAAGGACGAGTACATGCCCGCCGGGCCGCCACCGGCACAGCGCCCCGCCTACTGACGAGACGTCTCTCACACCTACTGGGGCAGTTCGGCCTCCCTGTTCGACCCATCCGAACTGCTGATAGTTCCGAACACCGGGCATGAGTTCTTCACCGTCCCGGTCCATCGCGGTCATCGGTGGCGGCGTCTCCGGACTGGTCGCCGCCCACCTGCTGTCCGGGCAGAACCGGGTCACGTTGTTCGAGTCGGACGCGCGGCTCGGCGGACACGCCCACACTCACGACGTCACCATGCCCGACGGCGAGGTGCTCTCGGTCGACACCGGCTTCATCGTGCACAACGACCGCACCTATCCCACCCTCTTGCGGATCTTCGACGAGCTCGGGGTGGCCACGCAGGAGACCGACATGTCGATGTCGGTGCGCTCGGAGATCACCGGACTCGAATACGCCGGCGCGCTCGGAGTGCGGGGCATCTTCCCCACTGCGCGCACGCTGACGCGCGGGCGCTATCTGGCCATGCTGGGCGAGGTGATCCGCTTCCACCGGGCGGCGCGCCGGCTCCTCGACATCCCCGACTCCGACGAGCCACTGCGCGAGTTCGTCGCCCGCGAAGGCTTCTCGGACTACTTCCTGGAGAACTTCCTCGTGCCCTTGGTCGCCGCGGTCTGGTCGTGCGACGACGAGGTCGCCGCCGAGTACCCGGCCCGCTACCTGTTCACCTTCCTCGACCATCACGGCATGCTGTCGGTGTTCGGATCGCCGACCTGGCGAACGGTGGTCGGCGGTTCGGCTCGCTACGTGGAGAAGATCGCCGACGGTGTCGCCGGGCGTGGCGGGACGATCTGCACCGGGTCACCGGTCCGCTCGGTCACACCGGTCGACGGCGGCGTCGAGATCACCGCCGACGGCGTCGGGGCGCAACGATTCGACTCCGTCGTCATCGCCACGCACCCGCACCAGGCACTGACCATGCTGACCGAACCGACCCGTGCACAGCAGCGGATCCTCTCCGCGATCGGCTACTCCGCGAAACCGGCTGTGCTGCACACCGATACCTCCCTGCTACCGCGCGCTCGACGGGCCCGTGCGTCGTGGAACTACCAGATCCGTGACGACGGTTCCGATGTCGCGGTGACCTACGACATGACACGACTGATGCGCCTGCCGACAACACAGCCCAGGATGCTCGTCACGCTCGGCCGAACCGACCTCGTGAACGAAACGTGTGTGCTCGCCGAGATGACCTACGAACACCCCGTCTACACCACCGAATCCGTTTCTGCCCAAGCGTTTCTCCCCGACGCCGAGACAGACGTGATCCGCTTCGCCGGCGCCTACCATGGGTGGGGATTCCACGAAGACGGCGCACTCTCCGGTGCCCGTGCCGCCGAGCGCCTCGGCGTCGCCTGGCAGACCTCCACAACCCAGGTGACCGCATGAGCAACAGCATCTCGTGTCCGACGCCTGCGGTGGTGGCCACCCGCATCTCGCACACCCGTACCACTCCGATCCGCCATGCGTTCGTCTACCGGAGCGCGTCGTGGCTGATCGACATCGATCACCTACCTGTCCCGGCAAAGCCGTTGCGCCCCTTTGCCCGCTTCGATCCCGCCGATCACTTCCCCGAGACGCCGGCCGCCGGCCAGACCCTGCGTGATCGGCTCACCGGCCATCTGACCTCCGCCGGGGTCAGCCCGCCGGCCGGTCACGTCGTAGCCCTGCTCTCACCGCGGGTCGCCGGGTACGTGTTCAACCCGCTGAGCGTGTTCTGGTGCCACCACCCCGACGGGACCCCGGCATACGTCGTCGCCGAGGTGCACAACACCTACGGGGAACGGCATACCTACATCGTCGCACCCGACGACGACGGTCATGCCCAGGTGGACAAGGAGTTCTACGTATCGCCGTTCAACGAGGTGAACGGTACGTACCGGCTTCGGATGCCCCCGCCGACGGCCGACGGTCGGATCACGGTGTCGGTGACCCTGGAGCGTGATGGCCACGATCCGTTCGTCGCCGCCCTGTCGGGTCGTGCCCGCCCGGCCCGAACCGCCACGATTCTGGCAACCCAGCTGCGCACGCCACTCGCGCCGCTGGTCGTCGCCGCCCGCATCCGCTGGCACGGAATCCGGCTGTGGCTCGGACATCTGCCGGTGATCCGCCGTCCCGACCACTCGCATGTCACCACCATCTCCACCGCCTCCGGCCGGAAGGAACGACGATGAATGCCCCGATTCGCAACTTCCCCAACGACTTCCCACCCGACGAGGCGGCCCGTTGGCCCGACGTCGCCCGCGTGCCCGACGGGCCGACCGTTGCCCTGCGGAGCTCGGCCGCAGCGTGGCTGTTCCGTCACGCCTCGCGGCGCGTCGACGTCCGGGTCGAATATCCCGACGGCGAGTTGTCTGGGCTGCGGAGCTCCGGCGTCCAGCCCCGGATGATCATCCGGCGGCCGGAGGCCTTCGCCCGTCGCGTCGGCGCCGACGGGCTGATCGGATTCGGCGAGGCGTTCATGGCCGGGGACTGGACCACCGACGACCTCGTCGGCGTCCTCACACCGTTCGCGGCCCGGATGGCACGTCTCATCCCGCGACCGCTGCAGATCCTGCGATCTGCGGTCTTGCCGAGCCAACCGCGTTCCGAGGAGAACACGGCCACCAACACGCGCTCCAACATCGCCCGGCACTACGACCTCTCCAATGACCTGTTCGCCACCTTCCTCGACGACACGATGACCTACTCGAGCGCGCTCTTCGAAGGTCTGACGCCGGGCACCAGGCCGCCCTGGTCGGACCTCGCCGACGGGCAGCGACGCAAGATCGACCGGCTGCTCGACCTCGCCGGAGTCGGCCCGGGCAGTCGTGTCCTCGAGATCGGGACGGGTTGGGGTGAACTGTGCCTGCGTGCCGCGGCCCGTGGCGCCGTCGTCCGTTCGGTCACGTTGTCGGTGGAGCAGCAACAGCTGGCCCGACAGCGGGTGTCCGACGCGGGCTTCGCCGACCGCGTCACCATCGATCTCCTCGACTACCGGCAGGTCGACGGAGAGTTCGATGCGGTGGTCTCGGTGGAGATGATCGAAGCGGTCGGCGAGAAGTACTGGCCGGTGTATTTCGAGACCCTCGACCGAGTCCTGGCCCCCGGCGGCCGCGTGGCGATCCAGGCGATCACCATGCCGCACGACCGGATGTCGGCCTCGCGCAACACCTACACCTGGGTGCACAAGTACATCTTCCCGGGCGGACAGCTGCCGTCGCTGCGCGCTCTCGACTCGGTGACGCGGCGCCACACCGACCTCCGGCTGGTCGACGTCCATGCCATGGGCGACCACTATGCCGAGACGTTGCGGCTGTGGCGCGAACGGTTCGTCGGCAGGCACGACGACGTCGTGGAGCTCGGTTTCGACAGCACCTTCACGCGGATGTGGGAGTTCTATCTCGCCTACTCCGAGGCCGGCTTCCGATCCGGCTATCTGGATGTTCACCAGCTGGTGTTCGATCGCGACCGCGGGCAGCGGGACACACGATGATCTCCGGACTCCACGGCTGGGCCGCCTTCGGTGTGATCACCGGAGCTTCCCTGCTCCTGCTCGCGGTCCTGCACGGGGTGACGATGGCGATCGGTCATCGCATCGGTCGCTACAACGTCGTCGACGTCGCGTGGGGGCTCGGATTCGTCGGGATCGCCGTGCTGTCGCTGGTCCTTGGGCCAGGCGACCTGGCCCGCCGATGGTTGTTGGCGGTGCTGGTGGCCCTGTGGGGTTCACGACTGACCTGGCACATGTACGTGAAGTCCGCAGGCAAAGGCGAAGATCCGCGCTACACCGAGTTGCTGTCGCGCTCCGGCGGCGACGGGCTCGGCGTCGTGGCCCGCAAGATCTTTGCCACCCAGGGGATCTCCCAGTGGTTCGTGTCCCTCCCCATCCAGGTGTCGGCGGTGGTCGGAGGTACCGAGGGGATCTGGATCGTCGTGCTGGTCCTCGGTGTGGGGCTGTGGGTGCTCGGCCTGGCCTTCGAGGGCGTCGGCGACGCCCAGCTGCGCCGGTTCAAGGCCGATCCGGCCAACAAGGGCGAGATCATGGACCGCGGGCTCTGGTCGTGGACCCGCCATCCCAACTACTTCGGCGACGCGAGCGTGTGGTGGGGCCTGTGGCTCGTCGCGGCAAGCGCGTGGCCGGGAGTGCTCACCGTGCTCTCGCCCGTCGCCATGACCTACTTCCTCGTGTACGCCACCGGGGCGCGACTACTCGAGGAATCGATGAGCCGCCGACCCGGTTACGCCGCCTACCAGGAGCGGACGTCCTACTTCCTGCCCCGACCACCCCGGCGGACTGTGCCATGACACCGCTCGAATCGTTGAGGCCCCGGCACCGTCCGGATAGGCTGATCGACGATGACTACGGAGCGCTCGCGGTGACTGCTGATCCCGCATCCGATGTCGCCGCGCTGCCCGCGCTGCTCGACAGGATCGGATCGGGGGACGCCGATGCGTTCGCCCGGTTCTATGACCTCACCTGCGACCGCGTGTACGGCATGGTCCTGCGTGTGCTGCGCGATCCCGGCTACAGCGAAGAGACCACGCAGGAGGTCTTCCTGCAGGTGTGGCGGTCGGCGCACACCTTCGACCCGCAGGCCGGTTCGGCTCTTTCCTGGTTGATCACGCTGGCGCATCGCCGGGCGGTCGACCGCGTCCGCTCCGAATCCGCGGCCTCCCGTCGCGATGTCGCTTACGGTCTCGAGGACACGCGCGCGAGTTTCGACCAGGTCGTCGACGCCGTGGCCACCCGGGAGACCACACGCGAGGTGGTCGGCTGTCTGGAGACCCTGACCGACGTCCAACGACAATCGGTGGATCTCGCCTACTACCACGGTCTGTCGTATCGCGAGGTCGCCGAGCGCCTCACCGTCGCGCTCCCGACCGTGAAGTCGAGGATCCGGGACGGCATGAAACGGCTGCGCCGGTGTCTGGGGGATCGCGATGCCTGACGACGAACTCCTCGAACTCGCGCCCGTGGTGGGTCTCAATGCCGTGCACGGCGCCGAACTCGACGAGGTGACACGGGAGGCCGACGGCGCATCGCCGGTGGTCCGCGACGAATTCCACCGGCAGGTCCAGGCCACCCGCGAGGCGATGGCCCGGGTGAGTGAGGCGACTGCGGTATCTCCCCCGGAGACGCTGCGCGAGCGCGTCCTGGCGGCTGCCCGTGCCGAGGGCACTCCCCCACAATCGGGTCCGGCCCCCGCCGACCAGGCCCCCGAGGCCGCGACGGTCACCCCGTTGCACAACCGACGACGCCGCGCCGCCTATCTCGCAGCCGCCGCCATCGTGGCGATCGCTGTCGGAGCCATCGGCTGGGTCATCGGCGCATCGTCTGACACCGAACCCACCCAACCTCCGACGGCCGAGCAGGTGTTCGCCGCGACAGACGTCCGGACCTCGTCGGGCGCCGTCGCGACCGGTCACGCCACCGTCACGTATTCCCCGTCGGAGGGCGCCGGGGTCCTGGTGATGAACGACGTGCCCCCACCCCAGCCGGGCACCGTCTATCAGATGTGGCTGGTCGGCCCCGACGGCCGGACGTCGGCCGGCACGATGACCGACAAGGACGTCGCACCGTCCACCACAGCGGTCCTCAAGGACCTCGGCGACGCAACCACATTGGCGTTCAGTGTCGAGCCGCCCGGTGGTTCACAACAGCCGACCGGCCCCTTCGTCGCGGAGCTCCCACTGAGCTGATCCTCGCCGGGTCACGGCAACTTCGCCCGGATGGCATCGATGGTGTCCGCCTCTGCGGCCGTCTTGTCGGGCCGGTAGCGCACGACGCGCGCGAATCTCAACGCGACGCCACCGGGGTAGCGCGAACTGCGTTGCACGCCATCGAGTTCGATCTCGACCACGAGTTCCGGACGCAGATACACCGTGTAGGAGTCACGATGGGTCTCGTGGCGCCCGAACTCGTCGGTCTGCCATTGCAGCAGCGCATCGGTGAGACCTTTGAAGGTCTTGCCCACCATGACCGGCGGGCCGCCGTCGGGATCACGTGCGCCGAGATGCAGATTGGAGAGGAAGCCCGTGCGTCGTCCCGAACCCCATTCGGCGGCGAGCACCACGAGATCGAGGGTGTGCACGGGTTTGACCTTCTGCCAACCCTTTCCGCGCCGACCAGCCGCATACGGCCCCGCCAGCGACTTCACCATGACACCCTCGTGACCGGCGGCGAGGGCCGCGTCGAAGTGCTGCTGTGCCTGTGCGACGCTCGGATCGGTCACCGATGGGATCCGCAGCCCCGGCGCGACCGACGTCAGCGCCGCCAACCGATCACGCAGCGGTCGGTCGATGAGGTCGACCCCGTCGAGGTGCAGACAGTCGAAGAAGAACGGGCGCAGCACGCCGGCCGGATCGTCGCCGAGATCACCCGCCGAACCGAACCTGCTCATGGTGTCCTGGAAGGGTCGCGGCCGACCGTCGGCGTCGAGCGTCAATGTCTCACCGTCGAGGATCACGGTCTCGCAGGGTAATTCGCGGATCACCGCGACCAGATCGGGCACCGCGTCGGTGATGTCGCGCAGGGTGCGGGTGAACACCGAGACCTCGTCGCCACGACGATGGACCTGGATACGCGCACCGTCGAGCTTGAAGTCGACCACCAGGTCCGGACCGAGCGATGTCACCGCGTCAGCAAGCGAATCGGCCGGGGTGGCGAGCATCGGGGCCACCGCGCGCCCCACCCGCAGGCCGACGTCGGACAGCGCCTGGGTGCCGCCATGGACAGCGAGCGAAGCGGTCTCCGCGAGCGAGCCGGTGAGCATGTGGGCACGACGGACCAGGTCGAGCGGCTGCCCGGACGCGGACGCGATCGCGTCCACCATCACCCCGGCCAGCGCCCCCTGCCGCAGTTCGCCGGTCATCAACCTGCGGAGCAGATCCTGTTCGGATTCGGTTGCCGAGCCGAACAATTCGTCCAACAATGCACGCCGACGTGCGACCGATCCCGGCCCCGTGGCGGTGGACAACCGGGTGAGCAGGTCATCCACACCGGCCACGGTGAGCGTCGGATCGGTCGCAGGCGGGAGTTCCAACGCGACCAGCGAGCGCCATCCGACACCGAGGCGCCCCTGCGGGATCACTCCCGACAACCAGGCGACGACGGTGGGGATCTCGTCGACCGATGCGTCCCCGAGGAGCGCGCCGAGCTCTTCGGTCTTCTTCTTACGAGACCGGGTGGCGGTGACGGCGCTCGACGCCTCGACGACACGGGACAGCTTCATCCGCGATGACGTTACCTGCCCAGACGACAGCGCCGGTCAGTTACCGCGCTTGATCCACTCCTCGAGGTGCGGCGATTCCGCGCCGACGGTGGTGCCGTCACCATGTCCGGTGTGGACCTTCGTCTCGGGATCGAGCGTGAAGATCTTCTCCTGGATGGACGCGATGATCGTGGGGAAACTCGAGTAGCTCCGCCCCGTCGCGCCGGGTCCGCCCTGGAACAGGGTGTCACCGGAGAACAGCACACCGGCCTCCGGCGCGTAGATGACCGACGAGCCCGGTGAGTGTCCCGGTGTGTTGATCACCGTCAGCGACGTGCCGGCCACCTCGATCTGTTGACCGTCCTCGAGATCCTGATGCGTCACGTCCGGATGCGTCTCGTTCCACAGCATGTCGTCGCCCGGGTGCAGCAGGATCGGCGCGCCCGTCTCCTTCGAGAGTTCGGGCGCGACGGTGATGTGGTCGTTGTGGCCGTGGGTGAGCACGATCGCCTTCACCGTTCGGTCACCGACCGTATCGAGGATCGGCGCGGCGTTGTGCGCGGCGTCGATGATGATCACCTCGTCGTCGTTGCCGACCACCCAGATGTTGTTGTCGACGTCCCAGGTGCCGCCGTCGAGCGAGAACGTACCCGAGGTCACGACATTGTCGATGCGCAAGTCACTCATGCCGTCAACTCCACCACCGACCGCAACACCTTGCCCGCCTCCATCGCCGAGAACGCAGCCTCCACATCGCCCAGGCCGACGCGCTCGGTGACGAATTTGTCGAGCGGCAACCGGCCCTGCTCGTAGAGATCGATGAGCATCGGGAAGTCACGTTCGGGCAGGCAGTCGCCATACCACGAGGACTTCAATGCCCCACCGCGGGAGAAGAAGTCGATCAACGGAAGCTCGAGTGTCATCTCCGGTGTCGGCACCCCGACCAGCACCACGGTGCCCGCCAGATCGCGAGCGTAGAACGCCTGCTTGTAGGTCTCCGGGCGACCGACCGCGTCGACGACCAGATCCACACCGTTGCCATCGGTCAGGTCCTGTACCGCGGTGACCACGTCGTCGACCTCGGCGCCGTTGATGGTGTGTGTCGCGCCGAGGCCCACGGCCCACTCCAGCTTGGCCGGATCCCGGTCGATCGCGATGATGGTCGTGGCGCCGGCCAGCCGCGCACCCGCGATCGCCGCGTCACCCACACCGCCGCAACCGATCACGGCGACCGAGTCGCCACGGCCGACGTTGCCGGTGTTCATCGCCGCGCCCAGACCTGCCATCACACCGCATCCGAGCAGCCCGGCGACGGCAGGGTCAGTCTCGGGATTCACCTTGGTGCACTGTAATTCGTGGATCAGCGTCTTGTCGGCGAACGCGCCGATGCCCAGCGCCGGGGTCAGTTCGGTGCCGTCGGTCAACGTCATCGGAACACTCGCGTTGAAGGTGTCGAAGCAGTACCACGGCCGACCGCGCTTACAGGCGCGGCACTGACCGCACACCGCACGCCAGTTGAGCACCACGAAATCGCCGACCGCCACATGCGTGACGTCCGAACCGACCGACTCCACGACGCCCGCGGCCTCATGGCCGAGCAGGAAGGGGTACTCGTCGTTGATGCCACCCTGCTTGTACGCGAGGTCGGTGTGGCACACCCCGCACGCCTTGATCGCCACCACCACATCCCGCGCGCCCGGGTCCGGGATCACCACGTCGACCAGTTCGGTCGGCGCTCCCTTGCTGCGTGAGATGACTCCCTTGACGGTCTGCGACATGCGCTGCTTTCCTTCCGCGACTGCGTTCTCGATGTGATCGAAACGTCGGCATCAGCCTAACGACGAGGCAACACCACGTCCACCCAGAGTGGACGGTGTTTATCAGCATGATCGAGCTCGTCGCCGTTCCGATTCCCTCGCATGCAGCCTAGACAAGTGTCCAGTCGATGCGCCAGATCTCAGTTGAGCGCGTCGAGGAGCTGCGCCTTTGTCATCGACGAATAGCCCTTGACGCCCTTCTCCTTGGCCCGGGTGCGCAACTCCGCCACGGTCGGACCGCTCCGACGTGCTCGCGGCGTCGTGCGTGTAGCGGGTTTTGGAGCGGGTTTCGGAGCGGGTTTCGCCGGGGTCGACGGCTTGGTCACCGCCTCCGGGACCACGGCAGGCCGGGAGGCCGGTTTCTCCGTGACGGCCGGCTTCGCAGACCCGCGCTGGCCGATCAACCTCAAGACCTCGGTGCGCAGCGACGCGACATCGCTGTCGGCCTTCTTCAGCCGCTTCTTGGCTTCCTTCTCCACACGGGACAGTTCCTGCTGCAGCCTCTCGACCTCTTTCTCGAGGCGCCCGATCAACTTCTGTTTCTTGCCCATGTGTTGTCCCTCTCCGCTTTCGGCTGTCTCCCAACCCTAGAACGAAACCGGCAATCTTCCACCCCCCTGGCGTAGCCTCGACAGCAGGCCCTCGGTTGAGAACACAGACGAGACCATGATGTCGAACCTGTTTCGATCATCGGAGGAGGCAGCCATGCCAGAACGCGACCCCGGACCTTCTGTCAAGGACGACGAGCTGTACGAGAAGCTGCGCGACGAAGGCAACTCCAAGGAGAAATCCGCCCGTATCGCGAACGCCGCCGCCAACGAATCCCGATCATCGGTCGGCGAGAAGGGTGGCACGTCCGGCTCATACGAGGACTGGACAGTCGACGAATTGCGCAACCGCGCAAAAGAACTCGACCTCACCGGCTATTCGGACCTGAACAAGGACGAGCTCATCGCGGCGTTGCGGAACCACTGAAATCCGGTGGCCACGGCGTTCATCAACCGGGTAGCACGCCTGCGCGCCGAGCGATGACAACCGCCTCCAGTCGCGTCGACGCACCGAGTTTGCGCATCGCGTCCTTCATGTAGCCCTTGGCGGTCTGCACACCGACGCCGATGGTCTCGGCGATACGGGCGTTGCTGTAGCCCAGCGCCGCCAGCGACAACACGTCCTGCTCCCTGCGTGTGAGCGTCGCTCCCGGGCCGGCCGTCGAGTCGATCAGCGACTCGGTGATCAGGTCGAGTTCTCGGGTGAACGCCGGGTCGTCGAGGTTCTGCGCCAGCACCCGCAGCCGGGCGTACGCGTCGGTGATCCGGTCGCGCAGGGCACTCACCTCCGGGACCGCCGCCGCCGACTCCACGGCGGCACGGGTCGCGACGATCTGCTGTTCGAGTGCCCGCGCCTCCATGGCCAGCACGTCGAGAGTGCGGTTTCCGATCGGGTCGTCGGTGTGCAGCGCGCCGTACAGAACCGCAACGGGGGTGCGGTCGACGATCACGGGTGCCGCGGCCATTGCACGGAGTCCCTCGGTCGCGATGATCGTGTTGTAGCGATGGGTGATGTTCGGGGTGCGCAGATAGTCGTCGACGGCGACCGGACGGCTCACGCTGACGACCTTGCCGCCGAGACCGTGCCCGACGTCCACCGACACCCCGGCCAGCGCGCCGATGGTGTTCCCGACGAAATGCTCGAGGCGCACACTCCGTTGCCGTGTGCCGACCGCCGGTTTGACCATTCCGGCAAACGCGAGTGACACGCCACTGGTCCGGCGTACGCGGCGCAGCGCATCTGTGACCAGCGTCGATTCGCTCATCGCAGCCTCCAGGCGTCTCGGCGTCGACCGACGATCTCGGCACGACCCCTCTTCGGGGGGTGTTCGTGATGCACCTCCACCGGGACAATGTGACCCAGCTTACCCGTGGGCCGGATCCGAGCCGGCCCGCTCGTTCCGCCCCCGGCACCGACAGAGGTTCACCATGACGCAGACCGCTCCCACCCCCGCCGACCACGCCTCGGTCACCGCGACCATCGACGCATGGCTCACCACCTTCGGCGCCGACGACGCGAACGCCGCCGAACTGCTCGTGGATCGCCACGATCGGGCCGCGGTCGCCTTCACCACCATCGAGGTCGACGGCGATGATCTGGTCACCGTCGACCTCACCTACGGCGAACTCGCCGATTCGTCCAAGCGATTCGCCACCGCGCTCGCCGAGGCGGGCATCGGTCGTGGCGACACCGTCGGTGTCCTGATGGGCAAGCGTGCCGAACTCGTCGTCGCGCTGCTCGCCATCGCGCGACTGGGCGCCGTCTACATCCCGCTGTTCACCGCCTTTGCGCCACCGGCCATCGAGATGCGCCTGACAGCCGGCAAGGCACGCGTGGTGATCACCGAGCCGAGTCAGGCCGCCAAGCTCGACGGCGTGGAGGGCATCACCACGATCGTCGCCGGTGAGCAGCTCGACGATCTCGTGGCGACCAGCGCGCCCATCGCCGAGTCGGTGGCGGTCGGCGGCGACGACGCGCTCATCCTCCTGTTCACCAGCGGAACCACCGGCGCGCCCAAGGGCGTCCCGGTGTCGGTACGCGCGCTCGCGTCGTTCGCCTGCTACATGCACTACGGCCTCGACGTCGCCGCGGACGACGTGTTCTGGAACGCCGCCGATCCCGGCTGGGCGTACGGGCTCTACTACGGCGTGCTCGGCCCGTTGTCACTCGGTCGCCGAAATCTGTTGCTGCACGCGGGCTTCTCCCCCGAACTGACCGCGCGCATCATCCGGGAACTGGGTGTCACCAACTTCGCCGCCGCACCGACGGTGTACCGGTCGCTGTCGAAGGACCAGTCGTTCACCGGCTTCACCCTGCGACGCGCATCGTCGGCGGGTGAACCGCTCACCCCCGATGTGATCGAGTGGGCGAAGTCCGCCCTGAACACCGAGGTGCGTGATCACTACGGGCAGACCGAACATGGCATGTTCATCAACAATCACTGGCACCCCGACGTCGCCGAGCCGCTGGTCCCCGGCTCGATGGGCAAGCCCATGCCTGGCTTCGCGGCGGGCATCGTCGACGGCCAGATCGCCATCGACGTCGCGCAGAGTCCGCTGATGTGGTTCACCGGTTATCTCGATGCGCCCGACAAGACCGCCGCGCGTTTCACCGACGACAAGAAGTGGTACCTCACCGGTGACACCGGCCGGATGGACGAGAACGGTCGCTATTTCTTCACCGCTCGCGACGACGACGTGATCATCATGGCGGGCTATCGGATCGGTCCCTTCGACGTGGAGAGCGTGCTGATCACGCATCCCTCGGTGCTGGACGTCGCCGTCGTCGGGCGGCCCGACGACCTGCGCGGTGAGGTCCTCGAGGCGTTCGTCGTACTGACAGAGGGCGTCTCCGGGACCGACGACCTGGAGAAGGAACTGCAGCAGCTCGTGAAGACCGGATTCGCGGCGCACGCCTATCCGCGGACCGTGCACTTCGTCGATGCGCTACCCAAGACGCCGAGCGGCAAGATCCAGCGCTTCATCCTCCGCACCCAGAAGTGACCAGCGGTCTCGATACGCCCCTCCCACCCCAACCCCCCTCGCCGATCGAGTAGCCCCCGACCGCCCCTCGCCGATCGAGTAGCCCCCGACCGCCCCTCGCCGATCGAGTAGTCCCCGAGCGAAGCGAGGGCGCGTATCGAGATCCGCCAACCCCTGCACACCTCCACGGGTTTCCCACTGCCCCGACACATCGCGGACCGAACCTGTCCGCAATCGTGCATATCGTTGTCCTCAGCACCACATCGCAAGCACCGACAACGAGAGGCACCATCATGGCCGGCACCTACACCCCCGTCGCACTCCCGTTCACCGTCGCCGGTGAGAAAGAAGACCTGCTCACTCTGCTCGCCGATCAACGGGCACTCTTCAAGGTCACCGTCCGGGGAATCACCGAGGAGCAGGCCCGCACGCGGACCACGGTGAGCGACCTGACCCTCGGCGGGCTGGTCAAGCACCTCGCACTCGGCGAGCGGAACACCCTCGAGGAGTTGCGCGAGCGCGACGAGACGGCCGAGTTCGACATGAGCGAGGCAGAGCACGCCTACGATCTCACCGACGGTGAGACGCTCGCCGGCTGGCTCGACGAATACGACCGTGCGGCAGCCGAACTCGACGAATATGTCGCGGAGGTCGGCGGCCTCGACGAGCTGATCCCGCAGCCGACCGCACCCTGGCAGCCCGAGCGCGAGTGGTGGACGATCCGGAAGATGATGCTGCACAAGCTCCGCGAGACCGCGCATCACTCGGGTCACGCCGACATCATCCGCGAGGCTCTGGACGGGCAGTCGACGATGGGCGCGCTGTTCACCATGCCCGACGCCTAGGCCGCAGAGGGACTAACGCGGCACGATGGCGTTGCCGAGGGCGACCTGCGCCTGCACGCGGGCGTCGTCGAGCGTCATCGCGCCGCGTTCGACGAGACCGACCGCACCGATCACCAGCATTGCGAGTTGTCCCGACGCGAACACCGGGTCGAGCCGCCCGTCGATCTCCCCCTGTTGCTGAGCTCGTCGGATGGCCCGGACCACCGGTGCGGTCGCCTTGGCCTCCGCCTCGAAGAGTCCGGGGTCGGTGCGTCGGTACATCAGGATGAACCGGTAGCGCTCACCGATGGTGATGGCGTCGTCGAGGTAGGCGCGCAGGGCCGGGACAACCGGTCCCTCGGTGGGCAGCTGCGACGACAAGGCTGCCGTGTCGGCCAGCACCGCCTCGTGTAGCGCGGTGAACAACTGTTCGCGATTCGTGAAGTGCCGGTAGAGGGTGGCCCGATTGACACCGGCCGCCTGCGCGATCTGTTGCATCGACGCATTCGGCGACTGACCCAGCAGCGCGATCGCCGCGGCGACGATCGCGCTGCGATTGCGTTCGACGTCCGCCCGTACTTGCGCAGCGACAGTCACCGGCCTAGCGTACATGCAACACCGATGTCGCACTTTTCGGCGACGAGGGTGGCAGTCCAATCGCTTTCCTGCAGGGGTCGGGGCCGCATGACAGCAACGCAGCACGCCACGAGCCGACACGATCCGGACCTCGAGAATCCGGTGATCGTCGTCGGGGGTGGGCTGGCCGGACTCGCCACCGCGGTGTGGCTGGCGCGCGACGGCGTGCCGGTGACCCTGGTGGAGAAGCGTGGCCGGCTCGGCGGCCGCACCATGTCGTTCGAGCTACCTGGCGACGACCAACTCGTCGACAACGGGCCACATCTCTTTGCCGGTTTCTACGATGCCCTGCTGTCCTACGTGGACACCGTGGGGACTCGCGACGAGTTGCTCTGGGACATGCCGCCCTTCGCCATTCGAACGGGCCCCGATCGGCTGCACGGATTCGACGGCGGGCCCTCGTGGCTGCCGCTGCCGTTGAGCCGCGCCCTCGGCGTGTTCTGGATGGCGCGGGTCCCCATACCGATGCTCGACCGACCTGCGGCACTGCTCGCCCTGTTCCGTATCGCCCGCGCGGCCGCGTCACCGTCGCCCGACCTCGACCACCTGACCGTCGCCGCATGGTTCCGGACGATCGGCGCGCCGCGATCGCTGCGGAAGATACAGCTGGATCAGCTCGTGATCGGTCTGCTCAACGAGAAGCCCGACCGGGTGTCGGCGTTCACCTTCGTCCAGACACTGCATGTCGGTCTCGAGCGCGCTCTCGCGGGCAACCCCCGCAGCATGGACGCGATCTGGCCGCGGGTCTCCCTCTACGACCTCTTCGTCGCGCCCGCCGTCGAATATCTGCTGGACCGCGACGCGACCATCATCACCGGCAAGGCCGCCATCGATGTCGAGCTCGCCGACGACGGTGTCACGGCCGTGCAGCTCACCGATGGCCGGGTCCTTCCCGCATCCGCGGTGGTGCTCGCCATCCCGCCCTGGGCGCTGACCACCATCCTCGACCGAAGCGCACTCGGCTCGCTCGAGCATTTCAGCCAGGTCCGCAAGATCGAGGCGGCACCGATCTCATCGGTGTATGTCTGGCTCGATCGTCCACTCGGCAACCGACGCCTGGCCGAGAACCTCCGCGACTGCACCATCGAGTGGGTCTTCGACGTCGGCCAGATGCAGGGACGCGCCGACCATTGCTACGCCCTCGCGGTCAGCGCGTCCCGCGACGTGTTGCACACACCGCACGACGAGTTCATCGACATCGCCCTGGATGCGCTCCGCACGAACTACCCGGCCTTCGCCGACGCCGAGGTGTTGCGCGCGCAGGTCATCCATCAGCCGCAAGCCACATTCTCCGCACAACCGGGCTTCGAAGAACTACGGTTACCTTCACGGACCCCCGTCGAGGGACTGTTCCTCGCCGGCGACTGGACCGACACCGGTCTGCCGTCGACGATGGAGGCCGCTGCCGACAGTGCACAACGGGCGGTCGCGGATGTGTTTGCCCACGTTCGTGATCGACACGGTCCGTGATCGTTCCGCGATCAGTGCGGAACTCGACGAGGAGGTCCCGGTGAACGAGCCCGACACAACCAGCATCGGATCGGGCGCCGACGGCGCCGAGCTCCACGACGTCATCATCATCGGCGCAGGACTCTCCGGCATCGATGCCGCCTACCGGTTGACCGAGTCGGACCCCACCACCCGCTACCTGATCCTGGAGCGACGCGAGCACATCGGCGGCACCTGGGACCTGTTCCGCTATCCCGGCATACGCTCGGACAGCGACATCTTCACCCTGAGCTTTCCCTTCGAGCCGTGGCGTCGACCAGAAGCCCTCGCCCAGGGCGCAGACATCCGTGACTATGTCACTGCGACGGCGGCCAGGCACGGGATAACCGAACACATCCGGTTCGGACACCACGTCCGCTCCGCCGACTGGGACTCGAGCACCGACACCTGGACGATCGCCACCTCCGCGGCCGGCACAGAACAGACCTACCGGTGCCGGTTCGTCTACTTCGCCACCGGGTATTACGACTACGACGATCCCTACCGACCGCGGTTCACCGGACTAGACGACTTCACCGGCACGGTCGTGCATCCGCAGCATTGGCCGGAAGGTCTGGACCACTCCGGCAAACGGATCGTCGTGATCGGGAGCGGCGCCACCGCGGTGAGCCTCATCCCTTCGCTGGCACGCACCGCCGAACACGTCACGATGCTCCAGCGGTCGCCGTCGTATATCGCGTCGATGTCACAGCAGCAGCGAATCAATCCGCTGATCCGGAAACTCTTGCCCGCCAAGGCGGCCCACAAGGTGATCCGCGCCCGCTACGCGGCGCAGACCGCCGCCATGGTGCACGGGATGCACCGGTTCCCGAAGGTCGGCCGTAAGCTCCTGCGTTCAGGCGTCGCCAAGGAGCTCCCCGACAATTACCCGGTCGATGTGCATTTCAATCCCCGCTACGACCCCTGGGATCAGCGCATGTGCATGGTGCCCGACGGCGACCTGTTCGCCGAGATCACCACCGGCCGGGTGGAGATGGTGACCGATCAGATCGATCGGTTCGACGCGGACGGCGTCACCCTGCAGTCGGGACGACACATCGATGCCGATCTCGTCGTGACTGCCACCGGTCTGCAACTGCTCGCGTTCGGCGGCATCCGGATTCGTGTCGACGACGCCGAGATCAAGCCACACGATCGCTTCGTCTTCAAGAGCCATCTCCTCGAGGACGTCCCCAATCTCGCATGGTCGGTCGGTTACACCAACGCATCCTGGACCCTGCGCGCGGACATGACAGCGCGCGCCGTGGCGAAGCTGTTGCGCTACATGAACTCCCACGGCTACACCCATGCCTACCCGCATCTGGGATCGGAATCGATGGGGTCCAGACCGTTGTGGGATCTCAAGGCCGGTTACGTGGAGCGCGCACCGGACGCCCTGCCCAAGTCGGGCACCAGAGGACACTGGGCGGTACGCCACAACTACTACCGTGACGCGATCGACCATCGCCTCGACGATGTCGAGGACTCGATGGTGTTCGGCCGGGCACCTGCACCCGCCTGACTCACCCCTCGATCCGGAACACCCGGCTGTGCCAGCCCGTGGCGCCGTCGGGGATCGGGGCCACCCGCTGCTCGGGTTGGGTGCGACCGGCCGCGTCGGTCGCGCGGCAGTGCACAGTGTGCTGACCCGGAGTCGCATCCCAGTCCCAGGTCCACTGGCGCCAGGTGTCGACGGAGTACTCGGTCGCCAGAGTGGCCGGCTGCCAGGGCCCGTCGTCGACGCGCACCTCCACACCACGCACACCGCGATGTTGCGCCCAAGCGGTGCCGGCCACCACCACCCGCCCGGCCGGTTGTCTCGACAGTGGCGCAGGACGATCGATGCGGGACGCGGTCTTGATCGGTGCCCGTACCCCCCAGCCGCGTTTCGTCCAATAGGCCTGTGCACGATCGAATCTGGTGATCTCCCAATCGACGACCCACTTGCATGCCGACACGAACCCATAGAGGCCGGGGATCACCTGCCGGACCGGATAGCCGTGTTCGAGTGGTAACGGCTCACCGTTCATGCCGATGGCCAGCATCGCGTCCCGGCCGTCCGTGATCGCCTGCAGCGGCGTACCGGACGTCCAACCGTCGATGCTGGTGGACAAGAGCATGTCGGCGCCGGATCGCACACCAGCGCGATCGAGGATGTCGCGCATCGGGAAGCCGAGCCATCGCGCGTTGCCCGCGAGATCGCCGCCGACCTCATTGGAGACGCAGGACAGCGTGATGATGCGTTCCATGGCCGGCATCGACATCAGGTCGTCCCATGACAGCGTGATCTCTCGATCGACCATCCCATGGATACGCAATCGCCAGTCACGCGTGCTCAGTTGCGGCACCTGTAGCGCGGTGTCGATCCGATAGAACGTACCGTTCCCGGTGACAAACGGGGTCACGCCATCGACTGCCACATCGGTACCCGCAGGTATCGGGGCGGCCGCCGAGGAAACCTTCGGCAACACCGCGCGCATCCGCTCTGCGATCACGCCACCGGTACGGGCCACCTGGCGGGCCACGAGCACCGAAGCGGCCGAGGCCACCGCGAGCACCCCGATCGCACCGGCGAACTGTCGGCGCGACCATCCGCCTCCGACGGAGCTCCGAGCAGGCCCTTCCCCGGATTCGACAGGACCATCCGAGCGGGGCTGCGCTCCGCGGCACAACAGAACGAGCACGAGGCCCGACACGAGTCCGGACACGGCAGGCGGGAGGATGTAGAACGGCTCGAACGTAGGCCGGGTCACCGCGGCGAGAACTCCGAAGGCCGCGAAGAGTACGACCACGACCAGGCCGAGTGGCGGCCGACGTGCCTGCAGGATTCCGGCCACCACCGCGAGAACGACGATCACCGCCACCATGCCGAACATCAGCGCCTGTTTGTCGTTCGTCCCGAAGGTGTGGATGGCGAACTCACGGGCAAATGCCGGCGAATGGTCGACCAGAAAGGCGGCCACGGCCTGATAGGGCGATGCGAACGGCGAGACGGCCAGCGCGACGAGTTCACCCGACGCCACGCCGCACCCGACGGCGACAAGCCCGGATATGCCCGCACGCACATACTTTTCGGTACTGGCGCGCATCTGCGGCCTCCTCTCACAGCAGATCCGCCGGACCAGCTGTTCATCAACGACATCTGCTATTCGGTTGAGCACGACATGCGGATTGGTTTGGTGCACAGATCGTCGCTGGTGAGCTGGCATGTGGCGCAATCAGAAAACCCACACCCATCCGGAATCACCTCGCCAGCGAATGACTCGATGAGACCTGCCGGGCGGTGGGTCCACCACCGACAGATTGGATGATCGATCATGGCGATCAAAGGAATGCAGCGAGTAGTGCTGGCGGCGTCAGGTGCCGTGCTGGCAATCGGACTCGTGGCGGGATGTTCGTCGGACGACAGCTCCACGTCATCCGATTCTACCGCGTCGAGTATGGCACCGATGAGCGGAATGGCTGGTGAAAGCGCCTCTGCCGCACCGGCCGCGATGGTCGGCTCGGGTTGTGCCGCCTACGCACAACAGAATCCGACGGGCCCGGCATCGGTCGACGGGATGGCGATGGCTCCTGTTGCCACTGCGGCGGCCGCGAACCCGATGCTGAAGACCCTCACCCAGGCGGTGTCGGGACAGCTGAACCCCGACGTGAACCTCGTCGACACGCTGAACAACGGGCAGTACACCGTGTTCGCCCCCACCGACGACGCGTTCGCCAAGCTCCCGCCGGCAACGCTCGACAAGCTCAAGACCGACTCCGCGATGCTCACGGATATCCTTACCTACCATGTTGTTCCGGGTCAGATGACCCCGGATCAGGTCGGCGGTGAACACAAGACCGTCGAGGGCAAGTCCCTCACCGTGTCGGGATCGGGCAACGACATGAAGGTGAACGATTCGGCAACCGTCGTGTGTGGTGGCGTCAAGACCGCCAACGCGACCGTCTACCTGATCGACACCGTGCTCACACCTCCCGCCGCCTGATCGCGGACCGTTCAGGCAGCACCGAGAGCCTCACGGCCTCGGTGCTGCCCCACCGCTCCGATCAGATCGATTGCAGTGACACGCTTTTCGACTCCAGCATCGCATCCAGCGATCGAGAGGAGTTCGCCATGACCATCGCCGACTTCGACGACGAACTGGAAGTCGCATGGCGCCGGTACCGGATCGACCTGGCCGATCGCGTCGCGGGCCTTCCGCCCGGGGACGAGCTGGTCGTGTCGGCGATCCCCGTCGACGGCGGCAGCGATGCGCATCCGCTGATGACATGTTCGCTGACCGGTTCCCGCAGGTACCGATGTCGAGTTCACGCAACCGAACTCGCGGACGACGATCGGCGACCCGCACAAGCGCGCCTTCTGCAAGACCTCGGCATGCGGTCGTTGCGGAGGCCCGACGGGGACTTCGTCGTCGACACCGGCAAACGTCAGGTCGACAGGCTCTCCGCGATCGCGGTGGCGGCACTGCGCGAAGTGTGGGAGGTCGTACATCCGGCGTTCCTTCGGCCACCGTCGGATGAGGCCATCCCCGGCGAGCCGGCCATCGAACTCGCCACTCTCGCCTACGATTCGACACAATTGCTCGGCTTGGTCGTCGAGGCCCTGCAAGAACTCGTCGGCGTCCCCGTACAAGTCGATCGGCACGGCGAGATCCCGCTCCCGACCGATCCGGTGAAGTCGTGGTTGCGCCCTATTCACGACGTCGCGGCGATCGAGTGTTACACGATCCTCACCGATCAGGTGTCGGGCTCCGGTGCAGCGGAGTTCGTCGCCGCCAACGGCCGGCGGTGGCCGGGGATCTGTCTGTCGATCGAGGATGGCCGGGTTCACGCGTCGCACCGCATCGAGTGCTCGGCCTTCCATCCGGCCAACCTCACTGCCGGGCTGGAGATCTGGGACTCGTTCATCCACGAGGCCGCAACTGAGATCGGATTGCGCTGCAGCAGTGCGCGACCGCGACCTTCGCCCACGGGGTCGGACGAGATGCCTGCCGGCCTCGACGGTGTACTCGCCCTGGTCGACGAACGGTCGGAGCCGGACGGGATGACCATCGCCGCCCTGTGCCGGTATGACGAGACCACCATCCTCGGCTATCTGCGCCACTGCGCCCAGCAGTCCAATCGGTGCCGTGTCGACGAGAAGGCATGCCGCCAGATCGGCGATGCCGACGAGGCCGAGCACCGGGCCGAGGAGGCCCGCGAGTGGCGGCACGTCATCCGTTGCCTCGGCACCGCGCTGCGCGCCCTCGACGACGCCCAGAACCACCGCAGGCCCGAGTCGTCGGGCCACGATCACACCACCTGACCGATACGTGCCGGCCGCCCTTGCCCAGAGGCGAGAGCGGCCGGCCGTTCAGGCTGTCACTGCTGGACGGGCGGTGGATCCCAGAACGCCACCTCGCCGTCGGGCATCGCGACGGCCCGGACCCCGTCGGGGGCGACGACGGACCACGCCTCGTATCGGCCGCTCGGGTCGCAGCCGATGTCGATTCGCGATCGGTCGTCGAGGGTCAGCGACAAGGTCCCCGGGTGATCGACCGCCATCTTGTCGACGGACCTACCGGTCAGCGACTCGAGAGTGCTCGGCACTTCGTCCGGTGGGATGACCGCCCCCTCTCCCGTGCGAACCGCATCGTAGACCTCGAGCACGACGGCCCAGTCGAGATCGGTGCGGACGACGATTCGGTACGGCTCGATCACGACCTCGGAGATCGTCTGAGATCGGTCGGTGATGCTCGTCATTTCTGTGGCCATCCGCTGGGGACCGACGGGAACTGTCCATCCGGTCCGAAATCGTGGTGGGTCATGTCCGGGCCGGTCGGTTTCAACTGCTGGTCGACTGGTTGTCCGTACTTGTTGTAGTACCGAACGTACCCGTTGGGGTGTTGCGGGGTCGGTTCCATGATCCGGATCGAGTTCTCGTCGCCCTGGGAACCCGGCGGACGCCACACGACACCCTTTCCGTTCCTCGCCGGTCCGGCGACGTAGCCCTCCGGAACCTGCGGGGGGCGAGGGGCACCCTGCTGCCATGGCCGCAACTTCGCCGGCGCGGGGGCGGGCTTCTGGGCGGCGGGCGGCTGCGTCGGTCTGGCCGGTGCGGATTCGGGGGCCTTCGGCGCCGGGGCAGGTGCAGGCTCTGCCGGCGCCTTCGGAGCCGGCGGCTTCATCCCCGGCAGCGGGAAACCGCCACCCCGCGGCATCGGGATCTCCACGGGCGGAAGCTCGACGAACGGATTCTCGTTGTCGACGATGCCGTCGTGATCATTGTCGACACCGTCCATACCCGGACTGTCCAGAGGTGTCGCAGGCGGATCGTCCCGGTCCGGCGTGCGTTCCCCGGTGCGGCCGCTCTCGCCCGGCCGTCCGTGCGAACTCCGATCCGGTGACGTGTCCGGACGGGCGAAGGTCTTCGGCGCGGTCTTGTTCGGGCCGCGGTTCTCGGACGGACCGGATGGACGGTCAGAACCCTTCCGCTTGTTCCCGCTGCGACCGGCGTGATCAGAAGTATTCGGCGCCTTGTTATTCGGCGCCTTGGTCTTCGGCGAGTACTTGTGCGGGTCGCGATCCGGTTTCGCCGGTGATCGCTGGGGCGTCGAGGGGTTCTTGGGGGCCGCCGGTTTCGACGGCTGCGCACCGGGAGAACCCGGCGACGAGGGCGACGGCGAATTGCTGTTCGGACTCGACGTCCCTGGCCGAGGCTTGAGCTGATGCGCCTCGCCGCCCCGGTTTCCCGGTGACGGGGCCTTGTCGTGGCCGCTCTTGCTGTTCCCCGACTGCGATGACGACGCACCGCCGCCCATGCCCTTGGTGGACGCCGCGCCGGCATGTGCCAGGGGGAGGACGGCGATGAGGACGGCGGCCACAGCGGTGACGCAGGCGCCGATCAGCGTGGTGATGGCTCTGGAAGATCGCATGTTGTCTCGACTCTCGCGAATGTGTGGGTCGAGATGAATCTAGGTCGGCGATCGGGCTATCGGGCTCCCGGATGAACCAATCCGGCTCAACGAACGACGGCCGGGAACATTCCAGGGCCCGGCGGCGTCGGCACGACCGTCACGGCCTCGGCAGCCTGCGGTGCAACGGGTTGGCCGACACCGGGGTCGGCCTGCGGCGTCGACCGGGCACACTCGACACCACCTGCGGTGAGTCGGCAGTCGATCTGGTCGCGTCCTGGAGACGAACCGCTGCCGAATTGCCCGCGCCCAGTGCCGGGGCGCCGATCACCCGCCGCGCCCCATGTCCGCATTCTGGGCACGTCGACTCATCCGGGATGGACGACATCGAGTGCTGCTCGGTGAAGTCATCGCAGGTCTCCGAACATCGGTACACGTAGGTGGGCACCGGTTCACCATAAGTGGTCGGCGAGGCCGAGATGCGTCGTAGACACTGCCGATATCGCCCTGCATCACTAGACTCGTCCCCGAGCCGATCCGTCGCCAGAAGATGAGGGAGTCGCTGTGCCGGAGTTGTTGTTCCCACTGGATTCGTCGAAGAGCTTCACCGATCAGCAGATCGTCGGCCACAACCGCTGGCATCCCGACATCCCACCGGCGGTCACCGTCAAACCGGGCGACACCTTCCGCGCGCATTGCCGGGAGTGGTTCGACGGCGCCATCCACAACGACGACTCGGCCGACGACATCCTCAACGCCCCACTGAACAACGTGCACACCCTGTCCGGACCGTTCGCGATCGAAGGTGCCGAACCAGGTGATCTGCTGATCGTCGACATCCTCGACGTCGGGCCGATCCCTCAAGAGGATTCGGGCCCGCTGGCCGGTCAGGGCTGGGGCTACACGGGCATCTTCGCCACTCGCAACGGCGGCGGATTCCTCACCGAACAATTCCCGGACGCCTACAAGGCGATCTGGGACTTCAGCGGCCAGAGCACGACGTCGAGGCATGTCCCACATGTGAAGTACACCGGCATGGTGCATCCCGGTCTGATGGGCACGGCTCCCTCGCCCGCACTGCTGGGGACCTGGAACGCGCTCGAGGCGACCCTGATCGCCACCGATCCCGACCGGGTGCCGCCGCTCGCGCTCCCTCCCGAGCCGGACGGCGCCGTCCTCGGCTCACTGTCGGGCGCCGAATTCGACCGCGTGGCAGGCGAAGCCGCGCGGACCGCACCGCCCAGGGAGAACGGCGGGAATCAGGACATCAAGAACCTCACCAAGGGCACCCGCGTGTTCTATCCGGTATTCGTCCCCGGCGCCAATCTCTCGTTCGGCGACCTGCACTTCTCGCAGGGCGACGGTGAGATCACCTTCTGCGGGGCCATCGAGATGGGTGGCTTCATGGATCTCCACGTCGATCTCATCAAAGGTGGCATGGAGACCTACGGTGTCACCGAGAACGCGATCTTCCTGCCCGGCAACACCGACCCGCAGTACTCCGAGTGGATCGCCTTCTCCGGCACGTCGGTGACGCTCGACGGCGAGCAGCGCTACCTGGATTCGGATCTCGCCTACCAGCGCGCATGCCTACACGCGATCGATTACCTCACCACGTTCGGCTACAGCCCGGAGCAGGCCTACCTCCTCCTCGGGTCGGCACCCATCGAAGGCCGCCTCTCCGGAGTGGTCGACATCCCCAATTCGTGTGCGACGGTCTACATCCCGACGGCCATCTTCGACTTCCCCATCGCGCCGTCGAAAGAGGGTCCGGTGCAGATCGATCCGGGAATGGGCGCGCCCACAGCGAGTTTCGGATAGAAGCCACACATCAGTCTGTCGACAACGCCATGGTGTGAATCAACTCCATGGTGTGAGTCAGCCGGCCGCCTGCACAGGCGCATTCTTCAATTCCCGCAGGGCTGTCCGCAGGCCCCGACGCCGGCCAGTCACCGGATCGACCCCGAAGTGGTTCTGCACACCTTCGCGCACGGCGAACCGCAACTCCGAGGCCGTCTCGGGTGCGTCGTCGGACGTCGCCTTCAGCAACGCGTTGGGCAGAGCCAGCTTGGCGATGGTCCGGAACGACTGGAAATACTGGTGCCCAATGGAACCCGTCGTATACGGCAGGTCGTACTTGTCGCACAGTTCACGCACCCGCACCCCGATCTCCTCGTACCGATTGCTCGGCAGATCGGGGAACAGGTGGTGTTCGATCTGATGACTCAGATTGCCGCTCATGAAACGCATCAGTGGTCCGGCACGAAAGTTCGCCGATCCCAGCATCTGTCGGAGATACCAGCGCGGCTGATCTTCGTTCTCGTACTCCTCGACGGTGAACTTCTCGGCGCCGTCCGGGAAGTGACCGCAGAAGATCACCATGTACGCCCAGTAGTTGCGGATGATGTTCGCGGTGAAGTTGGCGGTGATGTTCGACTTCCAGTTGGGACCGGCGAGGACCGGGAAGATGAGGTAGTCCTTGGCCGCCTGCTTGCCGACCTTGCGGCCGATGATCCGCAGATCCTTGAAGGCCTGCCGGTAGGACTTCTCCTTCTTGCGGAGCTTCTCGGTCTCCAGATGGTGAAGCGCCACACCGTATTCGAAGAAGGTTCCGAGGGTGAGGTTGTACAGCGGATTCCCGACGTTCCACCACTCCCACGGCTGATCGCGTGTCACTCGCAGGATCCCGTAACCCACGTCGTCATCCATCCCGACGATGTTGGTGTACTTGTGATGGACGAAGTTGTGGGAGTGCTTCCACTGCACACTCGGGCACGTGGTGTCCCACTCCCAGGATGAGGAATGGACCTCGGGATCGTTCATCCAATCCCACTGCCCGTGCATCACGTTGTGCCCGAGTTCCATGTTCTCCACGATCTTCGCGAGACCGAGGATGGCGGTTCCCAGCACCCACGCCGGCTTGCGGTTGCTGAACATCAGCACCACACGGCCCCCCGCAGCGAGACTGCGCTGGATGGTGATCGAGCTCCGGATGTAACGGGCATCCGACTCGCCGCGTTCTTCCTCGACGTCGCGCCTGATGGCGTCGAGCTCCGCGCCCAGGGCCTCGACGTCGGCGTCGGTCAGATGTGCGTATTGATCAATGTCGGTGATCGCCATTGCTCCCCTTCACAGGTCGAGTGTGCATTCTCCGGACACGGTGCTGATACATGTCTGGATTCGATCTCCTTCACGATGCTCATCGCCACTGCGCAGGTCGCGCACGTAGCCCCCGGCCAACGGAACAACGCAGGTCTGACAGATGCCCATCCGGCATCCGAACGGCATCTGGATGCCCAGTCCTTCGCCCGCCTCCATGAGTGTTGTGGCACCGTCGATCTCAGTGGTCTTGCCGGACTTGGTGAACGTGACCGTCCCACCTTCACCGCCCACGTCGGTCCGTGCGATGGCGAACCGCTCGATGTGGAGCTGGTCGCGGAGTCCTTCGTCGGCGTAGCGCTCCTCGACGGTGTCGAGCATCGCCACGGGCCCGCAGGCCCAGCATGAACGGTCACGCCAGTCCGGGACCTCGGCATCGAGCTGATCGAGTTCGAACTTACCGTGCTCGCGGGTGAGCTGCAGTTGCAGGCTGTAGGACACCATGTCGGAGTCCATCTCCTCGAGTTCCTCGAGGAAGATGACGTCGTCTCGCGTGGGCGCCGAGTGGACGTGCACGATGTCTGGCTGTTGCTCGCGTGAGCTCACGGACCGGAGCATCGACATGACCGGCGTGATACCACTGCCCGCGGTGAGGAACAGGATGCTGTCGGGCAACGGCTCGGGCAGATGGAAGTCGCCCTTGGGTGCCGCGAGCCGGATGATCGTCCCGGGAGTGACACCGTCGACGAGGTGCGTCGACAGGAACCCGTCGGGATTCGCCTTCACGGTGATCGCGATCTTCCGATCGTCCGAACTTCCGATCGAGGTCAGCGAGTAGGACCGCCAATGCCAGCGCCCGCCGACCTGCAGCCCGATCCCCACGTACTGGCCGGGTTTGTAGGACTCGGGAAAGCCCCACCCGGTGCGGATGGTGACCGTCGCGGAATCCTCGGTCTCACGCTCGACGTGGACGACCCGGCCGCGCAATTCACGCGCGCTCCAGAGCGGGTTGATGAGGTGCAGATAGTCATCGGGCAACAGTGGCGTCGTTGCGCGGGCAATGAGGCCCCGCACGATGTTGACCTCGGGTTTCTTCGCCTCGACGTCGGCCGCCGGGCGCTTGCTCCACTTCAAAAGGTCCATACGGGCTCCTCCCACCTCCTGGTGTACGACTGTACACAGATCGGGCAGCGCGGTCGGAGTGTTCACCGCACATCGGTGGCCCTCAGGTTTCGTCCAGGTCGCTCCCAGACTCGCCCTCTAGCGTTGCTGACATGGCCGCGACTGTCACTGGGCGCAACCCCTCCCTCTCACGCGCAGTGATGGTCGCGGCCGCACTCGTCCTCGCTGCCGCAGGCGTCTTCCTGGTCGCGGTCCGGACACCGACCGGGCAACGCATCGACCAGTGGCTTCTCGACGCGGGCGGGCGCATCCCGAAAGCCGATGTGCCCGCCATCGTCACGATCGACGTCGTCTCCAACCCGCTGCTGTGGCTGGGCGTGGCGGCGGCCGTGGTGGTGCTGATCCAGCTCGGACGGTTTCGCTCACGCGCCGAGGCCCGGCATACGCTGATCGTCACTGCGGCGTTGCTCGCGTTTCCGCCGACGGCCATCGTGGTCGCCCGCATCCTGCGCGATCACGTCCTGACCCGTCCACGACTCCACGATTGGATCACCGAGACGTCCAACTCGGCACCGAGCGGCCATGCCGCCGCGGTCACCGCCGTCGCCGTGGTGCTGATCCTTGCCACACCCCCGGTGCTGCGCCCATTGATCGGCATCGTGCTCGGCGGCTGGGCTGCCGTGATCGGCGTCTCGCTCGTTGCGGCCGGGTGGCATCGCCCCAGCGACGTGGTGATCTCGGTTCTCCTCGTCGCGGCCGCCGGGATGCTGCTCCCCGACCCGTGGCGCGAGCCGCGCCGACGTCGTGTCGGCACGACCTCAGCGAACGGGCCAGACCACTCGTTCGAGCGATCGGCCGTCGACGAGTCGCCCGATGTTGTCGGCCACATCATGGACGCGCCCGACAAAGGTGTCGCGCGTGACGCCGGACGTATGGGGCGTCATCAGCACATTGGGCAGCTGGTGAAAGGGCATGCCTGAAGGTTCCGCGTGATCGCCGACCGACGGGTATCGATACCAGACGTCGATTGCGGCGCCCGCGATCGTGCCGGCCTCCAGCGCTTCGTACAGATCCCGCTCCACCACCAGCGGGCCGCGCCCGACGTTGATCACCAGACCGTCGGGACCGAGCTGGGCGAGCTCCGCCGCGCCGATCATCCCCGTCGTCCGGTCGTTCAGAGGCGCCGACACGACCACCACGTCTGATTCCTTCAGCAGCCGTCCCAGTTCGGAGATGTCGGCGTGCCAGTCGAGTCCCGCAGTGTCACCGACCCGGCCCGATCCCGTGACCGCACATCCGCGGGCACCCATCGCGCCCATCAGATCCGCGGTGCGCCGTCCGATGTGGCCGAAGCCCACATAGCCGATCATCGCGCCACGCATGGTCGGGGGTTGCGGTACTCCGTCCTGATACACCGACGTCGCCCAGGTACCCGATCGCAGCGCCGAGTCCTGTGCGATCAGGCCGCGGCGCAACATCACGGCAGCCGCCAGGATGTACTCCGCAATCGAATCCTCGTGGTGAAAGGTGTTGGCCACCTGAGTGATGGCCGGAAGGTCGTCGAAGGACACCTTGTCGGTGCCCGCACCGCCGGTGTGCACCAGCTGCAATCCCACCCCCGCTCGCGCCATCGCAGGGGTGACCCGACCGCCGATGTAGACGTCGGCATCGGCGAGATCCACGACGAGAGCCGCCTCGTCGAAGGTCGGATGCCACGACAACTCCACACTCGACGGCAGCAGGGACACCAGTAGCTCGCGGTGGGGCAGCAGGTTGCGCTCCCCCACCACCACCTTCAGTGGTCCGGGCACCCGATCACCTCCGCACGAGCGCAGGACGCTTGCTGTCGAACGACCAGTCCGGGATGAGGTACTGCATGCCGACCGCGTCGTCGCGCGCACCGAGTCCCTCGGAGCGGTACAGCTGATGGGCGGCCTCCACTCGGTCCATGTCGAGATCGACGCCGAGACCCGGGCGGTCCGGCACCGTCAGATACCCGTCCACGATCTCGTAGGGCTCGTCGGTGAGCCGCTGTCCGTCCTGCCAGATCCAGTGCGTGTCGATCGCGGTGATGTCACCGGGTGCGGCGGCCGCCACATGGGTGAACATCGCCAACGACACGTCGAAGTGGTTGTTGGAGTGCGATCCCCAGGTGAGACCCCAGGCATCGCAGAGCTGCGCAACACGCACCGAGCCGGCCATGGTCCAGAAATGCGGATCGGCGAGCGGGATGTCGACGGCGTTGGTCCGGATCGTGTGGCCGAGTTCGCGCCAGTCGGTGGCGATCATGTTGGTGGCGGTCGGCAGGCCGGTGGCCCGCTTGAACTCGGCCATGATCTCGCGGCCCGAGTATCGGCCCTCGGGACCGACGGGATCCTCGGCGTACGCGACCACATCGCGCAATCGTCGGCCGATGCGGATCGCCTCGTCGAGGAGCCATCCGCCGTTCGGATCGAGCGTGACCCGCGCCGTCGGAAAGCGTTCGGCGAGCGCGGTCACCACGTCGGCTTCCTCGTCCGGGGCGAGCACGCCGCCCTTGAGCTTGAAGTCGGCGAATCCGTATCGCTTCTGAGCCGCCTCAGCCAGTGCCACCACACCGTCGGCGTCGAGTGCCTCCTGGTGGCGGAGCCGGAACCAGTCGTCGGACTCGTCGGCGCCGTCCGCGTAGTCGAGATCGGTCTTGGTGCGATCGCCGACGAAGAAGAGATAGCCGAGCGCTGCCACTCGATCACGCTGCCTGCCCTCGCCGAGCAGGGCGGCCACCGAGACCTGCAGGTGCTGCCCGAGCAGGTCGAGAAGCGCCGCCTCCACCGCGGTCACGGCATGGATGGTGACGCGCTGATCGAAGGTCTGGTCCCCGCGGCCGCCCTTGTCGCGATCGGCGAAGGTGCGCCGGATGTCCTGGAGTACCGCGTTGTGGTCGCCGATCCGGCGGCCCTCGACGAGCGGCCTGCTGTCGTCGAGGGTGATCCGGATGGGCTCACCGCCGGGGACCTCGCCGACGCCGGTGTTGCCCTCGGAATCGGTGAGGATGACCAGGTTTCGGGTGAAATACGGGGCGTGAGCACCGGACAGGTTCAGCAGCATGCTGTCGCGGCCTGCGACCGGGACAACCCGCATCTCGGTGACCACCGGGGTCGTTGTCGTCATTCTTGGTCCTTTCAGAGAAGTTGCTGCGCGATGAGCAGCACCGCGCCGAGCGTCGACACGACGATCGAGACGATGCGCAGCCGGTTCTTGTCGAGGTGGCGATTCACGTAGCGGGAGGCCACATAGCCGAGGACCACCGCGGGGATGAGCGCCACGAACACGCCGGCGATGTCGCGGTGCAGATTGCCGGTCGCGGCCAGCGCTCCCATCGACATGATGCTTCCGACCAGGAAGAAAGCACTCAGATTGCTTCGCACCGTGGCATTTTCGGCGCCGGAGAGCACCAGCGCCATCGGCGGCCCACCGATCGAGGTCGCCGTGCCGAGCAGACCGGACGCGGCACCCGCGGTGGCGAGGTTGCGCCGCATCGGGGCGGGCTGCCATCCGAGCGAGGCCAGCACCACGCCGCCCAGCACCACCGCCGCGAGCAGCAACGCCAGCCCTCGTTCGGGCAGCCACACCAGGAGCAGCGCTCCGGCGATGGTGCCGGGTACCCGGCCCACCAGCGCCCATCCGGTTCCACGCAGGTCGAGCCCCTCCCGCTCGCGGACCACCACCATCAGGGTGACCACCGTGGCGGACATGATGAGGGTGCCCGGCAGCAGTGCAGGGTCCACCAGCGCAACGACCGGCGCGGCCAGCATGCCCATGCCGAAACCGATCGACGCCTGCATGCACGAGGCCATGCAGACGGCGACGGCGATGACGGCAAACGCCACGACACTCACGCCACGGCGGGCATGCCGAGCGCGACGCGTCCTCGCGGGTGGTAACACTCGGCGACATGCCCCGGCTCGCTCTGGTCGGTGACCGTCGGCGGGACATCGGTCGCGCAGATGTCGGTGGCATGTGCGCAGCGGGTGCGGAACCTGCACCCCGACGGCGGGTTCAGCGGCGACGGCACCTCGCCACTGAGCAGGATGCGCTCGCGGCGGGTGGCGGGATCGAGCGTCGGCGCCGCCGACATCAACGCCTCGGTGTACGGATGGGCCGGGTTGTCGAAAACAGCTTCGGTACCACCTGTTTCGACGATTCTCCCCAGGTACATCACCGCGACACGATCAGCGACGTGACGCACCACCGACAGGTCGTGCGAGATGAAGATGTAGGAGATGTCGAGCTCCTGCTGGAGTTCGTTCAGGAGGTTCAACACCTGCGCCTGCACGGACAGGTCCAGCGCCGAGACCGGCTCGTCGCAGATGATCACCTCGGGATTGAGCGCGAGCGCGCGCGCGATACCGAGGCGCTGGCGCTGACCTCCCGAGAACTCCTGCGGGCTGCGGTGCTCGTCGCTGGGACGCAGGCCGACGAGGTGCAGCAACTCGCGGACCCTGGCAGCCCGGTCCCGCTTACGCGGGTACAGCTCCTTGTGGGTGCGCCACGGCTCCGAGATGATCTCGGCGGCGGTCATCCGATTGTTCAGCGAGGCATACGGATCCTGGAAGACCATCTGCACCTTGCGCCGCAAGGCGAGCAGATCCTTGCCCTTCAGGCGGTACGGATCGGTACCGTCCCAGCGCACGGTGCCGGTGTTCGGACGCTCGAGCATCATCAGGGTGCGTGCGAGAGTCGATTTGCCACAGCCTGATTCACCGACCAGACCGAGGGTCTCACCACGGCGCAGATCGAGGTCGATGCCGTCGAGTGCCCGGAGTTCCTTACGGCCGGACTTGCCCGAGACCGAGAACGTCTTGCCGACGTCGCGGACCTCGAGGACCTGGGTTTCGGTGCTGTCAGCAGGCTTTCGCTCAGACATTGCTGGTCTCCTCGGAGAAGTGGCAGGCCGCGGCCCGGTTGTCACCGACGTCGATGAGGGCGGGGCGCTGCTGGACGCACAGACTGCGGGCGATCGGGCAGCGCGCCTGATAGACGCAGCCGGATGGGATCGAGTGCAGGTCGGGCGGGGTACCGCCGATGGATTTGAGGTCGGCACCGCGTTCGGCGCTGACCGGTACCGAATCCAGAAGTCCCTTGGTGTAGGGGTGTTTCGGATTCCCGAACACCTCGGCGACCGGACCGGTCTCGACGACGTTGCCTGCGTACATGATCGCCACGCGATCCGCTTGCTCGGCGACCAGAGCCAGATCGTGCGTGATGAGGACGACGGCCATGTCGTGTTCTTCGCGCAGCCGTTGCAGCAGCGCCATGATCTGCGCCTGCACGGTCACGTCGAGAGCGGTGGTCGGCTCGTCGGCGAGCAGGACCTTGGGACTCAACGCGACGGCCATGGCGATGAGCAGTCGCTGCCGCATGCCGCCCGAGAACTGATGGGGGTAGGAGTCGATCCGGGACTCCGGTTCGGGGATGCCGACGTGCCGCATCAGTTCGATGGCCTCGTGCCGGGCCTTCTTCCGCGACATCTTGCGGTGGATGCGGAAGGGCTCGGCGAGTTGGGTGCCCACCGGGTACACCGGATTGAGCGCGGTGAGCGCATCCTGGAAGACGATGGCGAGCTCGGTGCCGGCCATCTGGCGCCGCACCGACTCCTTGGCGGTGACGAGGTCGACGTCGTCGATGGTGATCGAGCCGTCGGCGACCTCGGCGATCGGATCGAGCAGGCCGACCAGGGCCTGCGCCGTCATCGACTTGCCGCATCCGGATTCACCGAGCAACGCGAGGGTCTCGCCGCGGCGGGCACGGAAGGACACGTGGTCGACGGCCCGCACGGTCCCCGTGGGGGTCCGCAGGTCGACGGTCAGGTCCGCCACGTCGAGTGCGACGCGATCGTCGGTGCCGGCTCCGGACCGGTCGAGTGTGGGGGCGCTCATCGCACTGCCTTTCGTGAGGAGAAGACGCGCTTACGGGCCTTGGGGGTGGTGAGGCGCCAGCGCTGCCCGGGGTCGGTGGCGATCCGGGCCCAGGCGGCGAGCAGCGTGGCCGACACGGTGGTGATCACGATCGCCAGGCCGGGGAAGAACGAGAGCCACCACGCGGTCTGCAGGTACGTGCGTCCCTGCGAGACCATCAGGCCCCAGCTGATGTCCGGCGGCTGGATGCCGATACCGAGGAAGCTCAGCGACGACTCGGCCAGCATCACGTAGCAGAAATCGAGGGTCGCGACGGTGAGCAACGTCGGGAGCAGGATCGGCAGCACGTGCCCACGGAGGATCTGGCCACTGCCGGCGCCGAAGGTGCGAGCGGCGTCGACGAAGACGCGACTCTGGAGTTCCGCCGATTCGGCTCGTGCGGTGCGCAGGTAGATCGGGATGCGGGTGATCGCGAGTACCGCGACGATGTTCGCCGCGCTCGGCGAGAACACGAACAGCACCACGACGGCCAGCAGCAACGACGGGAAGCTCATGATGACGTCGGCGACGCGCATCGCGGTGGTCTCGCGCCAGCCACGGTGGTAGCCGGCCCACATTCCGACGGCGGAGCCGATGACACACGAGATGAGTACGGCGGGCAGCGACACCATCAAGGTCGTCTGGCAGGCGACGATGAGTCGGGCGAGCATGCTGCGTCCGAGCGGATCGGTGCCGAGGATGTTCATCCAGCCGGTGTCGAGGTTGAACGGCGCCAGGTTGGACTCGTCGAGATTCTGGTCGGTGGCGGCATCCCCGACCAGCCAGGGACCGAAGATCGCGACGAGCAGCACGAAGGCCAGGATGACCGCGGCGACGGTGGCGAACTTGTCGCGCAGCAGCAGTCGCCACATGGGCATCTGGCCGGCGGGGGCCTTCTTGGTGGCGACGGAGTCGCCCAAGGGATCGGTCGAGGCGACGGGACTGGTCGTGTCGAGTGGATCGGTGACGATGGACATGTGGGCTCCTTGAGTTCCTTGCGCCTCTAGACCGTGGCCTTGTCGCGAACCCGCGGATCGAGGAGGGCGAGCCCCGCATCGATCACGATGTTCAGGATGAAGATGCTGACGGCGGTCAGCAGCACGGCCGCCTGCAGGACTGCGAAGTCGCGCTGGAGAATCGAATCGATCATCAACTTGCCGATGCCCGGCCATCCGAAGATCGCCTCGACCACCACCGCACCGTTGATCAGACCGACGGCGAGGTCGCCTGCGACCGTGAGGGCCGGCGCGGCAGCGTTCCGCAATGCATGATGGCTCACCACGCGCAGATCGCCTGCGCCCTTGCTGCGGGCGACCTTCACATAGGGCGCCGACAGAGCCGACACCATGGCTCCCCGGACCACCTGCGTGAGCACGCCGAGTGGTCGGATCATCAGCGTGGCGATCGGTAGGACCCACGCGAGCACACCGCCGGTTCCCGACGTCGGAAGCCACCCGAGGACGACGGCGAAGATCCAGATGCCGGTGATCGCGAACCAGAAGTCGGGAACGCTGGCAGCGGTCATCGACAGCAGGCTGGAGAACCGGTCGGCGAGCGAGTTCGGACGGTAGGCGGCCCAGCAGCCGATGATCACCGATGCGATGATCGAGAGCAGCAGGGTCACGAAGGCCAGTTGCAGGGTGGCGGGAAAGGCCTTGAGCGCCATGCCCGCAGCCTCTTGACCGGTCTTGAGTGACTCACCGAAGTCGAGGTGTATGACGCCGGAGAAGTAGTCGAACATCTGCTGCCAGATCGGCTTGTCGAGACCGTGAGCCGCCGCGAACTCGGCTCGCTGGTCCGGGGTGGCCGAGACGGGCAGATACAGGTTGGTGGGATCGCCGGTGAGGCGGGCCATGAAGAACACGCCGAACAGGACGATGATCAGCGGGATCAGGCTGGTGTACATCCGGCGCCGGAGGAAGGTGAACATCGGTCATCGCCTCTATTTCAGTCGTTCTGGGAGGTCGCGTGGGTCATCTCGGCCAGGCGCATCTCATCGCCGGTCGCCGAGTTGGGCTGGTAGTCGACTTTCTTCGACTTGGCCAGTACGGCTTCCATGTGCGCGATGTAGGCATACTGGCGGATCTTGGCGGGTTCGTCGGCGAGCACTTTCGCGAGGGCGGCCTGACGGGCGTCACCGGTCAGCGCCTCGGCGGCGAGTATCTCCTTGTCGTATGCCGCTGTGCCGTAGGTGCTCTGGTAGCCGTCGCTGAGCATGTACTGGTCCAGGGTGAACTGGGTGTCACCGGCCTGGTTGCCGTGCATGATCATCAGCAGAACCGGCCCGGAGCCCGGCACGAACGGCCTGGTCTGGTACTGCATCTGCCCCGAGGTGTCCATCATCTCGATCTTGACGTTGAGCCCGATCTTGCTGAGCGAGAACTGGATCGCCTCGATCGTCTCGTTGATCTTGGGGAACTGACCGGTTCGGCCGATGAGGCGGATGGTGCGGTCGACCGGCACCCCGTCGGCGCGCGCCTCGTCGATGAGCTTCTTGGCGTGCGCGAGGTCGTATGGCGTGGGCGTCAACTCGTCGTTGTAACCGACGATGCCCTTGCCGACGAGCTCTGCCGCAGGCTTGCCGAGCCCCTGGAACAGTGCCTTGACGACGCCGTCACGGTTGATCGAATAGTCGATGGCCTCGCGGACCCGGATGTCATCGAGCGGCGCGTCCGTCGCCTGCATACGCAGTGCGGTGGTCTCGTTGTTGACGTATGCGGTGCCGAGGTCGCCTGCTCCGTCCTCGGGGCCGAGCGAGGTGGCCAGGTCGGCCTCGTCGTTGGTGACCATGGCCGCCCGCACACTGCCCTCGGCACGCCACTGATAGATGGCGCGGCTGTATTGCGGCGCGACACCGTGGTAGTTCGGGTTGGCCTTGAGCGCGATCCGTTGTCCGGAGTCCCAGAAATCGACCATGTAGGGCCCGGTGCCGATCGGCTGACGCACCTTGGCGTCGGGGTCGGTGGTACGCGGGACCATTTCGATGAACGAGATCCGCAGCGGAAGGATCGGGTCGGGCTTCTCGGTGCGGACCTCGACGGTGTTGGGGTCGACGACGTTCACCTCGGTCTTGCTGTCGTCGAAGACGTAGCCGTTCACGTCGCAGCCGATCGCCCCGTTGAAGGTGCGCTTGATCGAGAACGCCGCGTCCTGCGCGTCGAAGGTGGCACCGTTGCTGAACTTGACTCCGGACACCGTGGTGAAGCGCCAGACGTTCGGTTCCACCTGCTTCCACGAGCTGGCCAGCTTCGGCTGCAGGTCACCGCTGCCCGGATCACGCACGATCAGCGGTTCGGTGATGTTGGAGCGGACCACCACGCCGGTAGCCGTCAACGACGCATCGCAGGGTTCCAGCGTCGGGGGCTCCTGCGGGAGGACGATGCGCAGCGTGTCGGGGCTGGCGGACTCGCCTTGGGTCGTGTTGGCGACGCTGCAACCGCTGACGGCCAGCATCGCCGCCGCCGACACGGCCAACGCGCCGGCAATGCGGCGACGTCGCGGGGATCGCATGGCTGCGATCTGCATGGGGACCTCCGATGAACAGAACTGCAAAGTGACTCGCGGGGGGCTGGTCCGCGGTTGTGACGGTAGACACACGCTAGGAGCGCTCGATCGGCGGCGTCAACAGCGCAAAAGGGCCGTCAACTGCGATTTTGGCGAGTTGTCACCCCTCGCGCGGCGTCGACGCCATTGCGTCGCCGGCCCCCGAAACCGCCCCTGACCTGTCGGTTCTCCGACACCTCGGTGCGTCCGTCGAATCGTCGGCGGGACGTTCATACAGTTTGGGTATCGATCCATGTTATTTGCGTGTTGGACAGGTATTCAGCGGCCCACATACCGTGAACTCATCCAGTAGAGGACATCTGTGTCCCCGACGGTCGAGGAGGACCGATGAGCAGCAGCCTCGCCAACACTTCGGAATCACACGATGTCGTTGTCGGACAAGACCTTCCAGAGTCCGCAGGAAGGGTCTTGCGAGTCGGTCCGCTCAAGCCCTCGCTCGAGGAGACCCTGGCAGGCGACTTCCGCGCCGAACGCCTGCCCGACGGAGACGCCCGTGCGTCCTTCCTTGCCGAGTACGGCGAGGAGGTGACCGCCGTGGTCACCTCGGGGCGGACCGGCGTCGACGCCGACCTGATGGCCGCGCTGCCGAATCTCGGCTCGATCGTGCACTTCGGCGTCGGGTACGACACCACCGACGTGGACCGTGCAGCCGAGCTGGGCATCGGCGTCAGCAACACCCCCGACGTGCTCACCGACTGTGTGGCCGACACTGCTGTCGGCCTCGTACTCGACACCATGCGCGGATTCACCGCGGCCGACCGATTCGTGCGCGCCGGCCGTTGGCCCGTCGAAGGCAATGTCCCGTTGACGCGCAAGGTATCCGGCGCAAGGGTCGGCATCCTGGGCCTCGGGCGGATCGGCTCCGCGATCGCGGACCGGTTGACCGCGTTCGGATGCACCATCGCCTACCACAACCGCCGTGTCGTCGACGGTTCCCCGTTCCGGTACGTGGCATCACCTGCGGAGTTGGCCGCATCCGTCGATGTACTCATCGTCGCGGCGGCGGGCGGCGCGGGCACGCGGCATCTCGTCGACCGGGAGGTCCTGGACGCGCTGGGCGCCAACGGTTTCCTGATCAATGTCGCACGCGGCAGCGTCGTCGACGAGGACGCCCTGGTGGAGCTGCTGCAGAACGGACGACTCGCGGGCGCCGGACTCGACGTGTTCGCCCACGAGCCCGAGGTCCCCGCCGCGCTGCTGGAACTCGACAACGTCGTCCTGCTCCCTCATCTGGCCAGCGGCACCGTCGAGACGCGCGCGGCGATGGAAGAACTGACCCTGCAGAACCTCGACACCTATCTCCGAACCGGCGACCTGGTCACCCCCGTGGTTGCGCCGGATCCGACCCTCCGCGGAAAGGAATCGCGATGAGCGTGATCCTGAGTTATCTCCCGACCCCAGAAGGGCGGGGCGCCCTCCCGTTCGGCTTCGCCGAAGCCCGGATGCGGGGAGTGGAGGTGCTGGTGGTCGCCGACGGCGACAGTGCATCCCAACCGGAGTTCCTGGTGGACGTCGAGAACGCACGCTCGACGGCCGAGGCCGAGGACGTGTCCTACCGTGTCGCGAAGAACGATCCGGGTCTGTCGCACGCGGATCAGCTCATCGACGCCTCCTACGACGACGCAGTCGAGCTGTTGGTGATCGGCCAGAGGCGCCGCTCTCCGGTCGGCAAGCTGCTGACCGGCAGCGTGGTGCAGCGTGTGTTGCTCGACGCCCAGTGCCCCGTCGTGGCGGTCAAGCCGCCGGTCCGCGCCGCTGTGTAGTTCTGTCCCGTCAGATCCATTCGCGTTCGGGCAGAACGTCTTTCATGAGTCTCGTCAACGCCGGGTTGGGATTGTCGGCCCGCCAGGCGACATTCATCTGCACCGGGCGATCGCGGATCGCCGTCACCTCTTTGAAGACCACGCCGTCCGGGTGCATCGTCATCGCCGACTCCGGGACCAGTGAGATCCCGAGGCCGGAATGCACCAGGACCAGCATCGTGTGCACCTGGGTCACGTACTGGACATAGCGCGGCGAGGCCCCGACGGCAGTGAAGGTGCTGATGAGCAGCTCGTTGAAATAGCGCGCATCCGTCGGTGAGTACATGATCACCGCCTGGCCGTCGAAGTCCTCGATCGCCAGGTGCTCGACCGCCGCCAGTTCATGGTCGGCCGGCAGCGCCGCCACGAGGCGTTCATGGTGCAGCGGCCGGGTGTTGATGCCGGGTCGCGAGATCGGCGGTCGCACGATCCCGAGATCGAGGTCGCCGCCCGCGAGCGCCTCGACCTGGGCCGCGGTGACCATCTCGCGGAGCACCAACCGGACATCGGGCAACTTCTCGCGCGCGTGCTGCATCAAGCGGGGTAGCACTGCGCGAGCCGAGGCACCGGTGAACCCGATGTTGACCGTGCCCAGGTCGCCGGCCGGAACCCGGCGGACCGTGAGAGCGGCGCCCTCGGCCAGCGCGACGATCCGCCGTGCGTCGGGCAGGAACGCCGTCCCGGCCGCGGTGAGCGACACCGCCCGGCTGCTGCGCTCGATCAGTTGCACGCCGAGTTCGTGCTCGAGCTGCTGGATCTGGCGACTCAGGGGCGGCTGGGTCATGTGGAGGCGTTCGGCGGCCCGACCGAAGTGGAGTTCCTCGGCGACGGCGATGAAGCACGAGAGGCGCGACAAGGAGAACATCGATCCACTTTCGGCATCACAGCACGGCGATCTACCGCGCTCAGTGGATCACGCTAGCGCACCCAGAGCCACCCTTTCTGGCAAAGCGCCCGGTTCGATGTCGGCCGCCACTCACCAGCGCGGGCAGGTGTTCGCGAAACTCGGATCGATCGACTGCATGTAGCCGGTGTCGTCGCGGTCGCGGATGCCGCAGTCGATGTACTGCTGGTGCAGACGATCCAGCGCCGCCTCGTCGATCTCGACGCCGAGCCCTGGCCCGGTGGGCACCGGCACCGCACCGTCGACAAAGCTCAATGCACCGGGCTCGACGACGTCTTCGTTCTTCCACGGCCAATGCGTGTCGCAGGCGTAGGTCAGGTTGGGTGTCGCCGCAGCGAGGTGCACCATGGCGGCCAGGCTGATCCCCAGGTGCGAGTTCGAATGCATCGACAACCCCATCCCGAAGGTGTCGCAGATGGCCGCGAGCTGCCGTGACCGCTGGAGCCCGCCCCAGTAGTGGTGATCCGACAGCACCACCGAGACGGAGTTCTTCCGCACGGCCGGCTTGAGGTGATCGAAGGCGACGACGCACATGTTGGTGGCCAGCGGCATCTTCGCCTCGGCGGCCACCTCGGCCATGCCGTCGAGCCCGGGGGTCGGGTCCTCGAGGTACTCGACGATGCCGTCGAGTTCCGCGGCCACGCGCACCGACGTGTCCACCGTCCAGGCAGCATTCGGATCCAGGCGCAGCGGGATGCCCGGAAACTCGGCATGCAGGGCCTTGATGGCGGCGATCTCCTCGTCGGGCGCGAACACGCCTCCTTTGAGTTTGATCGCGGTGAAGCCGTACTCGTCGATCATCCGGTGCGCCTGACGGATCAGGCCTACGGGATCGATGGCCTCACCCCACGAGTCCTCCGCGGCGCCGGGATGGCCGGCCCACTTGTAGAACAGGTAGGCACTGAACGGGACCCGGTCGCGCACGGCGCCACCGAGCAGGTCGCTCACTGGCCGGCCGAGCACCTTGCCCTGGAGATCGAGACAGGCCACCTCGAAGGGTGAGAACACCCGGTCGGTGGTACTGGCTGTCGTGATCATGCCCGCGACACCATCGCCACCGGTCACCGACAGCTGCGAAACCCGCTCATCGATGACGGCGCGGATCCGGTTGAGCGCGAATACATCGAGGCCGATGATGGCCTCGGCCGCCGCTTCCATCCGGGTGATGTGAGCGGAGTCGGCGTAGGTCTCCCCCAACCCACGCATACCGTCGTCGGTCTCGATCTGGATGATCGCGCGCAACGCATACGGCTGGTGGACGCCGACGGTGTTGAGCAGCGGCGGGTCGACGAAGGCCACCGGAGTGACGGTGACCCGGGTGATGGTGGACGACATCAGGCCGTCGCGTTCGCCGCGAGGGAGCCGGCCAGCACCGCACGTCCGGCAGCGGTGATCCGTTCGAGCTCCACCTGATGCTCGGGGGTGAGCGGCACCAGCGGCGCACGCACGGGCCCCGCGTCGAGTCCTTCCATCGTGACGCCGTGCTTCACCAGCGAGACCGCGTAACCCGGCACCTTGTTCCGCAGCCGCACGAGCGGGTGGAAGAAGTCGCGGAGCAGGGCATCGGTCAACTCGGTGTTGTCGTTCTCCAGCGAGTTGTAGAAGGCCAGCGCGAGCTCCGGGGCGAAGGCAAAGGTCGCCGACGAGTAGAGGGTGACGCCGATGGCGCGGTAGGCCTGCTGAGTGATCTCCGCGGTCGGGAGTCCGTTGAAGAAGAGGAACTCCTTGCCCGAGTCGGCCAACGCATCCTTCACCGCGATGACGATGCGGGCAACATTGTCGAGATCGCCTGTCCCGTCCTTGAATCCGATCACGGTCGGCAGCTTCGCGACCTCGACGGCCGACGCCTCGTCGAACACCGCATTGCCGCGGTTGTAGACGATCAGCGGAAGATCGGTGGTCTGCGCGACCGTACGCGCATACTCCACCAGACCCGCGGCGGGCATCGTCACCAGGTAGGGCGGGAGCAGCAGAATGCCATCGGCACCATGCGCTTTGGCGCTGGCGGCGAACTCGCGGGCCTGGACGAGGGAGCCACCCGCCCCGGCGAAGACGGGCACCCGACCGCCGACGGCGTCGACAGCGCACTGGACGATCTTTCCGAACTCATCGAGCCCGAGCGCGTGGAACTCGCCGGTACCGCAGGCGACAAAGACCCCACCCGGCCCGGCCGCGACGCCGCGGTCGATGTGCTCGGCGAGACGCCGGTAGTCGACCTCTCCGTTGCTGTCGAAGGGGGTGACGGGAAAGAACAAGACGCCGTTGAGCATTGGGACTCCTTGAGGAAGGTACGGGCGGGAGCGACCGGTCAGTCGCGGGTGAGTTCACCGTCGATGCGGCGCCAGAGCTGTTCAGGGTTGCCGTCGGCGATCGACGACGGGAGAAGCGACGACGGGACGTCCTGGTAGGCGACGGGCCGCAGGAATCGCTCGATGGCAAGTGAGCCGACCGAGGTGGTCCGGCTGTCAGATGTGGCCGGATACGGCCCACCGTGCACCATCGCATGACCGACCTCGACACCGGTTGGCCACCCGTTGAACAGAATTCGGCCGGCCTTCAGTTCGAGCAGCTGCAGGAGAGCGCCTGCGTCGTCGTGGTCGATGGCGTCGGCGTGCACGGTGGCGGTCAACTGACCCTCGAGTTTCGCCGTGACGTCGCGGACCTGTTGCTCGTCACGGCATTTCACGACGAGGCTCGATGCGCCGAAGATCTCCTGCTGAAGGGTCTCCGAGGAGAGGAAGGTGTCGGCGTCGGTGCCGAAGAGCGCCGGGCGGCAGGTGTTGGGCGCCGATGTCTCTGTTCCGCGCGCCACCTCCGTTGCGACGCCATCGAATTCACCGACGCCCCGGGCGTAGCTGGTGGCGATGTTCGGGGTCAGCATCGGCGTCGGGGTGGACGCCGCGACGGCCTCGGCCGCGGCATCGACGAACGTGTCGAGATCGGGACCGTCGACAGCGATCACCAGACCCGGGTTGGTGCAGAACTGACCGGAGCCCATGGTCAGCGAACCGACGAATGCGCGGCCGAGGTCGGCGCCCCGGTTGCGGAGCGCTCCGCGAAGCGGGTAGACGGGATTGATCGAGCTCATCTCGGCATAGACCGGGATCGGCTCGGGCCGCGAGGCGGCCGCGCGCACGAGTGCCGTTCCGCCGGAACGAGAACCGGTGAAGCCGACCGCCTTGACATCGGGATCGGTGACCAGTGCGATGCCGAGCTCCCGACCGGTGCCGTACAGCAGCGAGAAGGTGCCTGCGGGCATGCCGGTGGTGACGATCGCCGCGGTGATGGCGCGACCGACGAGCTCCGACGTCCCGGGATGGGCGTCGTGGGCCTTGACGATCACCGGACATCCGGCCGCGAGCGCGGATGCGGTGTCGCCGCCGGCGACCGAGAACGCGAGGGGGAAGTTGCTGGCGCCGAACACGGCGACGGGACCGAGTGCGATCTTGCGCTGGCGGATGTCGGCGCGGGGCATCGGTGTGCGGTCGGGCTGCGCCGGATCGATCCGCGCGCCCTGCCAGCTGCCCTCGCGAAGGACGTCGGCGAACATCCGGAGCTGTCCACTGGTACGGCCGACCTCACCGGTGACCCGGGCAACCGGCAGCCCGGATTCGGCGGTGGCTCGCTCGACCAGGGCGTCCTTGTCGGCATCGAGGTTGTCGGCGATGGCCGTCAGGAAGTTCGCACGATCAAGCGAGGACGTGTTGCGATAGATCGCGAACGCCTCGACGGCGGCCGCGCTCGCCCGGGCGACGTCGTCCGCAGTGCCATGCGCATAGGCCGGCTGGAGTCGTTCGTCGCTGGCGGGGTTGATGGCGTACACCGCGCCGCCGGTGCCGGTGACGTGCTCACCCGCGATGATCATCTGTCCGGTCAGGGACTGCACGGCCGCCGACTCGGTCCGCTCTGCAGTGGTCATTGCATCCATGCTCCGACCGTAAGACCGTGCATCTATACATGTCCAAGTCAAATGTCCACAGCATCGATGCGAATCGGGTATCGACGCAGTTGGGGCGGAGATCGGACGGTCACATGCTGTGCAACGTCGTCACCATCACGAACACTGCCGGATAACAACCGCAGAATGCCCAGGTGAACCGGTTGAGACCCATCACGAAGGCGCATCCGACGTGAAAAGCGGCCCCGCTGATCAGAATCCCGACAGCCACCGGCGGCGGCGCGAACAGAATCGCGAGAAACCCCAGTTCCCAGACGATCACGGTCCACCCGAGGACTTTGTCCAGACCGGGATGGGCGCGCAGGATGCTGTTCAGATGTGGGAGCCCGTAGCATTCGGTCGACAGAATCCCGGACATCGCGCCGCCTCGTCGCCAGGTCGGGGAGCAGGCCTTGGCCGCACCCGCGACAACATAGGCGAGCACGATCTGCGCGCCGATGAACACATCTCCCATGACACGCGCTGTCTCCCCGCCACCGGCCACCAACACGATGGCGAAGGTCACCAGCGCGATGAACGTCAACTGCTCGGCGCCGCTGCCACCGATCTGGCGGCGCATACGGATGTACCCGGCAGTGACGAGGCAGACCAGCGCCGCGGCGATTCCCGATTCCGTTCCGGTACCGATGGCGATCACCGCAGTTGCTGCGCCCAACTGCAGAATGGCCGCCGTTGTCACGGCTGCCGATCCGCCGACTGTCGCACCGACCCGTTGATGCCACGCGACGCCTGCGGTGAGCAGCTGGAGGTGCGTCCTGCAGAAGATCCCCTGTGACCCGAATGCTCTTCTGAGGTGGATGATCTGAAAGGACTCGATCACCAAGCCGACAAAGATGAGCCTCGAGACGAGCAACTCAGGATGGGTGAACACGATCAGCGCTTCGCAGTCGGGACTGCGCCCCGAGGTCGTGTTCCTCGCCCAGGAATGACACAGCGTTGTGCCTGTCCGCGCCATCCCATGATGTGGTGACCAGCGCGAACTGGATCGCGACCGTCTCGGGGTTCTCGACTTGTCGAACCACCGCGCTCAGCAGCACAACGTAGGACGCGCTTATCAGAGTCGTTCTCGAGGCGGTCTCCTCATCTCCGGACGGCAGGTTGTTCGCGAGGTCGCTGATGGCTTTGTTCAGAACGAGTTCCGGGTTCCACAACCACCGGCGATGGGGTGGCGCGAAACCGAAGTGGAGTTCCTTCCACGGCAGCCAGCCTCCGTGCGCGCCATCGACGTATTCGCGCCAGATCAGCCGCGAGTCGGATCGGGCCGGGTTGGGCGCGAAGAATGTCCACCCCGGCAGGAGCCCGAGCGGGATACGACGCCGAATCCGCCTGGTCCACCGTCCCGAATCGATCTGATGGATCGCACTCACGACCCACCACGCGCCGAGAACGATCGCGCACACCGTGACGGCGAAGTAGCTCATGACCTACTGGCCTGCGGTGACCACTCGCGCCCTGGCCTCCACCAGATCGGCAAGCGACGTACGCGAGCTGAGTTGGCCGGCGAGATCCTTGATCTGCGCGATGATCTCACGATCCCGTTCGGTCAGTTCGACAAACGGATGGTGTGCGTCGGCGACTGCCTCGGCCATCATCTCGTGCGGGTTACTCGACGACTCGGTCGGTCCGCCCAGGGTGTGACCGGCCTTCTGTAGAACCGTGATCGAGAGGTCGATCGCCGCGAGTTCGATAGCGGTGAGTTCGGATGTCTGCTTCTTGGTGGACATGGTGACGCCTTCCTGGATACCCGGCGGCCGCCGGTTCATTCCAGACTCCGCCCGGAACCGGCTGTGCACATGCGTAGTCGACTACGCGAATTCGCAGTGGCCACGACGATCGCCGCCATGACAGATCGGCTGGTGGCAAAACGTCCGGAGACCCCGACCCTCTTGCGCGAATGATGCGAAAACTACTCCCCGTTCACATCATGCGGTGTCACAATTACCGAGTATGACCGCCACTTCGCAGCCCGTGGATCACACCGGGCTCGACCGCCTGATCGACGAGCTCAGACGCGGGGCGAACGCGTGGGCGTCGATCTCACTCCATGAGCGCGCAGCGCTCCTGCTCCGGACCCGCGACGCCGTGCGCGACACCGCGGCCGCGTGGGCCGACACGGCGATCCGGATCAAACAGACCCCACCATCGGTACGGGGCGAAGAGTGGCTCGCCGGGCCCTACATCACCATGGCCACCCTCACCGCGACCGCGCAGACCCTCACGACTCTGGCCAGGGGCGGCAACCCGGTCGACGGGATTCCGGTCGGGCAGGCGCCCGGCGGCCGCATCACTCTCGAGGTGCTACCACATGGCGTGCAGGAAGCGTTGCTGCTCAACGGTTTCTCCGGTGCCATCTGGATGCCGCCGGGTGTCGGGATCGACGAGGTGCGCGCGACGGCGGGGCTGGGCGCACGGCGACCCACCGAGAGCGGCGGCGTCGGCCTGGTCCTGGGCGCGGGCAATGCCACCCTCATCGGTCCCCTCGATGCCCTGTACGAACTGGTCGCCCACAACCGGGTCAGCGTGCTGAAGCTGAATCCGACGTTTGCCGAGATGCTGCCGGTGTACGAAAAGGCGTTTGCCCCGTTGATCCGACGAGACCTGCTGCGAATCATCAACGGCGAGGGCGATGTCGGTGAGTACATCACCGGCCATCCGGACGTCGGGCACGTCCACATCACCGGCAGCGCGTCCACCCACGACGCCATCGTCTGGGGCCGCGGCACCGAGGGCGAACGCCGGCGCGCCACCCACGCGCCGCTGATGTCGAAACCGATCACCAGCGAACTCGGCGGCGTCTCGCCCATCATCGTCGTACCGGGAAAGTGGTCCGACGCCGATCTCGCCTACCAGGCCGAGAACGTCGCGACACAGAAGCTGCAGAACAGCGGTCACAACTGCATCGCCGGTCAGGCCATGATCATGAGTTCGTCCTGGCCGCAACGCGCGCAGTTCCTCGACGCGATCCGGAAGGTCTTCGACAGCCTGCCTCCGCGAGAGAACTGGTATCCGGGCAGTGACCGCAACATGGCCCGGGCCCAGCACGCCTACCCTCACGCAGAACGTCACGGCGGCCGGATGCTGATCGAGGTGGGCGACTCGACGTCCGACGAGCTCTACCGGACCGAGTACTTCTCACCTGTGCTGGGACACACAACCATTCCCGGTATCGGAGTCGATTTCCTTCGCAATGCGGTGCGGTTCGCCAATGACCGGCTCGTGGGCACACTCGGTGCCGGCCTCATCGTCGCCCCGCATGATCGGAAGGAGATGGGTGGTGCCTTCACCGAAGCCATCGCCGAACTGCGTTACGGCACCATCGGGATCAACTGCTGGTCGGCCACCGGTTACCTCGCCCCGGTCATGCCCTGGGGCGCCTATCCGGGCAACACGATCGACGATGTGGGCAGTGGCATCGGGGTCGTCCACAACACCCGGCTGATCGCCGACCCCGAACGCGTGGTGGTGAACGGACCGTTCCGCCCGTTCCCACGTTCGTGGCTGGGCGGGGAGGCATCGACGGCACCGCCGATGCCCTGGTTCGTCACCTCCAAGGCCAACACCTCGGCATCGAAGGCACTCACGCACTACGCAGGCCATCCGGGTTGGGGCCGGATACCGGGTGTGTTCAAGGCGATCCTGATGCCCTGAGACGTTCGTTCGATCGACACGCAAACTGCCCGTGAGCCGCAGCGCGGCGCTACCCTCACCACAACGAAGTGATTGCATCTTGGGCGAGGAGCGCGAGCGCGATGTCGACACGCGTCGAGGCTGCAGAACCGGCTGTATCGGTGACGATGTCGGGGACTGCGCGCGTCGAGATCGGCGGACGGCCCGCCGAGATCAAGTCCCGTCGCGAGCGCGCCGTGCTCGCGCGGCTGGTCGCCGCGGACGGCCACGTCGTCTCGACGGATCGCCTGATCGACGACCTCTGGAACGGCGAACCACCCCCGAAGGCCCTCGGCGGCCTGCAAGTACACATCTCCAATCTGCGGCGCATCCTCGAACCGAACCGTCCGCCGCGATCGGCCGCACGGATCCTGGTGAGCGAGCCACCCGGCTACGCACTGCGGATGCCACGGGAGTCGGTGGATCTCTGGCGTTTCGCCGACCTCCTGGAGGCCGACGACACCGAGCCGGCCACCCGGTACGCCCGGCTCGGCGACGCGATCGCACTCTGGCAGGGCGAACCGTTCGGATCACACGCCGTCGAGGACTGGGCACGGCCGGCCGTTGCACGACTCGACGAGCTCTATCTCACCGCCCAGGAACAGCACGCAAGGGCGGCCTTGGACCTGGATCGGCCCGCGGAGGTGGTCACGCGTCTGCCGGGATTGTGTGAACACCACTCGACGCGCGAAGAACTGTTCCGACTCCTCGCACTGGCCCAATACCGCCTCGGGCGCCAGGCCGATGCGCTGCAGACCCTGCGTTCGGTGCGCGACTATCTGGCCGACGAACTCGGCGTCGACCCGTCTCCCGCCGTTCGGGAACTCGAAGCCGCGATCCTGCAGCAGGATCCGGCACTGCAGCTCGCGTCTCGGCCTGGCGACACTCGACCCGCCACCACGACGCCCCTGTCTGTCGTCGCTCCCGACAGCCGGCCCCGACCCGACTTCGCGGGCCGCGACGCCGAATTGGAGAAGCTCACCACGCACGCGGAGACGGCGCTGCGCACCGGGCTGCGGGTCGTCTGGATCACCGCGGAGGCCGGTGGCGGCAAGTCAACGCTGACGCAGTTGCTCATCGGCCGGCTTCGCGACGCGGGCTGGGCATCGGCGATCGGACATTGTCCCGAGGTCGACGGGGCACCGACCGCGTGGGCGTGGCGCGATGTGGTCGACGACCTCGGCGGCGACAACGAGATCGAGGACCCGTTCCTGATCGCCCGGCAGGTCCGGGCCGCGTGCGAGGCGGCGCCCTCCGAGGGCGCAGGCGTGGTGGTGGTCCTCGACGACGTGCATCGCGCCGACAGCGCGACCTTGCAGGTGCTTCGGCAAGTGGTGACATGGATGGCGGACCAGCCGGTGCTGGTGGTCGCCACGTATCGACCATCGGAGGCGGCGACCGAACTGCTCGCCACCGCTGCGTCATTGACCTCGGTCACTGCCGATCACCTGACGCTCGCCGGACTGTCGGAGGACGGGATACGTGGATTGGCGGCGTCGGTGGGCCTGGACCCGGTCGACGAGACGACCCTGACCATGCTGCATCAGCGCACCGACGGCAACCCGCTGTTCGCGCGGGAGCTGGCCAAACTGGTCGCGTCACGCGGCCCGCGAGACGCACGGACAGCCGTTCCGAGTGGAGTGCGGGAGGTGTTGCTGCGCCGGGTCGAACGGCTGCCCGCCGACACCGTCGCGGTGCTGCGGCTCGTCGCGATCTGCGGCCGTGACGCCGACATCGACACCATCGTCGCGATGCACCCCGACGACGCGGGCGGTGAAGACGCCGTGCTCGATGCAATCGACACCGCGGTCGTGGCCGATCTGCTGGTCGCCTCGGTCGACCGGGTGCGGTTCAATCACGTGCTGACCCGCGACGCCGTCTACGACAGCATTCCCGCGCTACGACGACGCCGGTTGCATTGGCGTGCCTTCGAGTGTCTCCGCGACTGCCGCGAGGTGCCGATCGACGAGCTCGCCCACCACGCGGCCCTCGGCGCATCGTCGGGAACGGCAGCCGAGGCCCTCGACATCGTCGAAAGCGCAGCGCGGCAGGGATTTGCGCTGCAGGCCGACACCGCACCGCTCTGGCGGTCGGCAGTGGATCTGCACGTGATGGCCGGGCACGACAGGTCGACCGCGGACACCGGGGACCGGACCGCCCTCGTCCACGCACTCTGCGATCTGGTGACCGCGCTGGCACACCGTGGCGAGGTGAGCGAGGCCCGGAGTCGTCGGGAACAGGCATTGTTGTCGGCACGCTCGGTGGGCGACGACGATCTCGTGCTGTCGGCCCTGACCTGCTGGCGGACGCCGACCATCTGGACGACCCGCCCCAACCGGCTCCTCGACGACGTGATGAGTACCGCGGTGCGCGAGGCGCTGCCCGGCACATCGGGCGCCGACCGGGTGCGTCTCCTGGTGACAGCGGTCTTCGAATTCGAAGGAAACGAGCAGCAATTCGCAGTCGAATGCGCGCGCGAGGCGGTCGAACTCGCACACGAGGTCGGCGACATCGACCTCACGTGCGCCGCCCTCAACGCCCGCGTCTACACCGCGATGGGCCCCGACCAACGCGATGACCACCCGCGGATCGCGGCCGACTTCGTCACCGCAGCAGCAGAATCCGGCAGCCTCGACTATCAGGCGGTCGCCCACTTCTTCCGGTCGCTCGTACGCTCGGGCGAGACCGATCTACCCGGCGCGGCTGCCGAGATGCAGCTGGCGATGCAGTCGGCGACGAGCAGCAAGGTCGGCGAGCTGGTGGTCGTGCTCGCCACCTTCCGCGCGGTGCTCGACGTGCTGCGCGGCGACCTCGACCAGGCGGACCAGACCTATCAGGCGATCGGCATGCAATTGGCGGCAGCCGGGCTCCCGGCCGCCAACGAGTTCACCTTGATCTCACAGCTCTGCCTCGGCTGGCATCGCGGATCGATCGGACACCTCGTCGATGGTGCGCGCCTGCTGTACGAATCGGCTCCGGAGTCGATCGCGTGGGTCTACGTCGTGGCCCTGCTCGACGCCGGGCGCGAGGACGAGGCCCGCCGGATCGCCGAGCTGGACATCCCGGTGGTCCGCGACTACTACTGGTCGGCCATCGCGGTGTTCCACGCACGCGCCCTGGCGCGCCTCGGTTTGGCAGAGCAGGCCGCCCGGCTGTACGACGAACTGAGCGAATGGTCGGGCGCGATCGCCGGACTTGACTCCGGCAGTGTGGTTTTCGGCATCATCGACGTGGTACTTGCCGAGTTGGCAGAGACGATGGGCGACCACGAGGCGGCCGAGCGACATCGGCAACTGACGGCTGACGTCGAGGAGAAGGTCCGTCACGGACTGGCGCAGCTGTGATGCGCTGACGATTGATCATGATGGATTCGCGTTACCATCGACACGTGCCCGCCGACCTCCCCGACCAGGGGCCACCCGACATCCCGGCCTACGCGCCGGAGATGTGGCAGCGCCGCATCAGCCTGCCGGGGACCGTCACGATCGGGTTGTCGCGTGCCGAACTGGCCGCCGATCAGATCGCCCGACTGGCCGCCAGGGTTCCCACCGGCGAGCGGATCGGCAGCAAAGACGACATCCGCACCATCTGCGAGGTCTCGGTCGGCACGGTCAACGAAGCGATCAAGCTCGCCCAGGAACGCGGCGTCATCACCTCACGACCGGGCCCGGGCGGCGGCATCTTCGCGGCCGACCCCTCGCCACTCTCGCGGATGAACGGCTGGTTCCGGGCCGCCGCGGCGAACAGTTCGTCGCTACCCGAGTCGATCCAGATCCGAGACGCGCTGGCACCCCTGCTCGTCGCCGAGGCGCTGGCAGCACTGACCGACACCGATCTGCAGGCCCTCGACGAACGGTTGGCCGACGTCCGCCGCACGCACGACTCCGGCGATCTGTCGGGATTCGTCTGGGCTGCCTGGAACGTGCACGAATACTTCGCAGGCATCGGCAGCAGCCAGCTCCTGAACAGCCTCTACCTCAGCATCATGGACGTCGGTACCTCGCACCTCCAGGCGCGCCTGGACACCGCCCGCGAACGGGTCCCGGTCTACCTCGACGGGCTGGCCCGGGCCGTCGAGGATCTGGTCGTCGCGCTCACCTCGCGAGACGCCGATGCGGCCGTTGCCGCCCTGCGTCGCACCGATCCGACGATGATCCTGCGCCCCGAATCAGTCGCATCGGCCTCCTGACACCCGGCTGAACTGGGGAAATACGCGTGTTCGGCGCTTCGCCGAAATTAAGCATGATGAATTTGATGAATTCTCTTGACAAGTGACCCGTGTCACCCGCACGCTGTGATCCAGGTAATTAATCATGTTTATTTGGAGGTGCGGGCGATGCTCGATCAACAGTTCCGCGATCTGATGGCCGGGGTGTGCGCACCGGTCACCATCGTCACGACCGCAGACACCGACGGCCCGCACGGCGCCACCGTCAGCTCGTTGGCCTCGCTCTCCCTGCGCCCAGCGCTCCTGTCCATCGCGCTCGACCATCGGTCGAGTCTGCTGGCCCGCATCCTCGACACCGGACGGTTCGGCGTGAACATCCTCAACTCGGGCCAGGACGACGTCGCGATGACCTTCGCCTCCCGCGCCGCGGATCGCTTCGCCGTCGCGCCGTGGACCCAGACCCGTGGACTGCCCCGCCTCGACGACGTTGCCGGTTGGGCGGCCTGTGAGCTGTTCCAGACCGTCGAGGCAGGCGATCACCTGCTGCTCATCGGTGCAGTCACCGACGCGGCTTCCACGCACCGGCCACCACTTGTCTACGGACACCGCACCTTTGGCACCCACTCGCAGTTCGCCACCCGTAACCGACCACCCATCATCGACCAGATCACCGCCTGCGCAAGCTGATTCATCCATGTCCTTCCGTTCCGCTCACCACACCAGGAGACGAGTATGACCACCACGGCCCCCGCACCCACCGAGAACCCGGCCACGTCGCAGGCTCCGACCGCCGCCGAGCTCGTCGCTCGCGCACACGCGTTGAAGCCGCTGCTGGCACGTAACGCCGCGCAGGGCGAACAGGACCGCCGCGTCGTCGAGGAGAGCATCCAGGCGCTCACCGACGCCGGCCTGTTCCGGATCTCTGTCCCCAAGCGGTACGGCGGATACGAGACGTCGATGCGCACCATGATGGACGTGTCGGCGGCCGTCGCCGAGGCCGACGGCGGCACATCATGGGTCGTCACCCTCACCAACGTCTGCAACTGGCTGGTGGGTCTCATGCCGGAGAGGGCGCAGGACGAGGTGTTCGGCGCCGATCCCGACGCCAAGGTGTCGGGGGTGCTGGCTCCCACCGCCGAGACCCGCAAGGTCGAGGGCGGCTATCGGGTCACCGGCAAGTGGTACTACAACTCGGGATCGTGGCACGCCACCTGGGCCGCGATGGGTATCCCGATCACCGACGCCGACGGGAACGTGGTCGACCAGGGAACCGCCCTGATCCCCCGCGAAGACCTGGGGTTCGAGGAGACCTGGTTCGTCGCCGGGATGCGCTCGTCCGGCAGCAACTGCCTGATCGCCGACGACATCTTCGTGCCCGACCATCGCGTGATGAGTGTGCCGCCGGCCCTTGTCGGCGATTATCCGACCGAGCACACCGACGAAGTGCTCTACCGCTCCGCGCTCGTACCGGTGCTCGCCCTTGTCCTGGTCGGACCGCAGCTCGGAATGGGGCGGGCAGCACTCGACTTCGTCATCGAGAAGGCGCCGAAAAAGCCCATCTCCTACACCTTCTTCACCGCACAGAAGGACTCGACCGCCTTCCAGCTGCAGATCGCCGAGGCGGCCCGACTGATCGACACCGCCCACCTGCACGCCTATCGCGCCGCCGACGACATCGACGCCGCGGCCGCTGCCGGCGAGTACCCCGACTACCTGGCGCGGGCGCGGGTCCGGTCCGACACCGGTTATGTCGCCGAGTGCATCACCCGCGCCATCGATATCCTGCTCTCCGCACACGGTGCCGGCTCCTTCGCAGAAGTCAGTCCACTGCAACGGATCTGGCGTGACTCGGCCACCGGTGCCCGACATGCCATCGTCTCGCCTGCCGTCAGCTACGAGGTCTATGGCAAGGCCCTCCTCGGGGTCGAAGAGCCGATCACCCCGATGGTCTGACCCGACACCACAGAAGGAGAACTCATTCATGCGTATCGCCAACCACGACGGTCGTGCGGTCCTGGTGACCGGGGATTCCGGCGCCGAACAAGGTATCGACATCGCCACCGCCTCGGACGGACGGTTCGAGCACGATCCTGCCGCCGTCTATGACCGATGGTCCGAAGTCGCCGACTGGGCAGCCGCATTCGATGCCTCGTCCGCAGCCGGCTCGCCCATCGACCGCGCCCGCCTCGGCGCGCCGTCACCCCGCCCACGTCAGGTGTTCGCCGTCGGCCTGAACTACGACGAGCATGCCGCCGAATCCGGCTTCGAGTCGCCGACACACCTGCCGCCGGTGTTCACCAAGTACGTGTCCAGCTTCTCCGGCCCCGACACCACCGTCGTCATCCCCGAGAACGGCGCGGTCGACTGGGAGGTGGAACTCGTCGCGATCATCGGTCGCGAGGCCACCGACATCGCCGAGGCCGTTGCGTGGGATCACGTCGCCGGGTTGACCGTCGGTCAGGACATCAGTGAACGGATCACCCAGACCCGTGGTCCGGCACCGCAGTTCGGTCTCGGCAAATCCTTCCCCGGCTTCTCGCCCCAGGGGCCGTGGCTGGTCACGCCGGACGAACTCCCCGATCGCGACGATCTCGAACTCGGCTGCACCATCGACGGCGAGGGCATGCAGAAGGGCCGCACCCGTGAGCTGATCTTCTCGGTCTCCCAATTGATCGCGACATTGTCGCGCAACGTCACCCTCTATCCAGGCGACGTGATCTTCACCGGCACACCGTCCGGCGTCGGCGCCGGACGCGATCCGAAGCGTTTCCTCGCGCCGGGCGAACGTCTCGACAGCTGGATCTCCGGCATCGGTGAACTCCACCAGACCTTCGTCTCGGCAACCTCCCAGGGAGCGTCATCATGAGCCTGCATCGTCTCGCGTCGGTCACCATGGGTGTTCCGAATGTCGCGGAAACCCGCTCCTATTACACTGATTTCGGCCTGACGGAAGAATCCGACGGCTGGCTGTCGACCGTCGACGGCGGGCGCCAACTCCGAATCCTCGATGCGCCCTCGCGCCGGCTGATCGGACTCACCGTAGGCGCCGACAGTCCCGACGACATCGACCAGATCGCACACAACCTGAACGGCCTGGGCATCTCGTTCGACCGGACCGCCACCAGTATCTCGGCGACCGAACAGGCCACCGGCCTGCGGGCCGTCGTCGACGTCCAGACCCGGATCACCCAGACCCATGTGGAACCGACGCCCTACAACGGACCAGGCCGCCTCGAACGCAAGACGTGCCGGGCGCCCGGCATCCTCCGGGAGAACCCGGTCAGGCCCCGCAAGCTCGGTCACGCCGTCATCGGAAGTACCGATCACGCTGTCACACAACGCTTCTTCACTCACGGTCTCGGATTCAAGGTCAGCGACGAGGTCAAGGGCCTGGCCGCCTTCCTCCGGTGCTCGACCGACCACCACAACGTGCTGGTACAGCAGGCACCGGTCAGCTTTCTGCACCACACCTCGTGGCAGCTCGACGACGTCGACGACATCGGTCGCGGCGCGGCGCGCATGCTCGAGGCCGACCCCGATCGTCACGTCTGGGGCCTGGGCCGTCATCACGCCGGCTCGAACTTCTTCTGGTACCTGAAGGATCCGGCGGGCAACTTCAGCGAGTACTACTCCGACATGGACTCCATCGTCGACGACCAACTGTGGACGCCCGAGGTCTTCGAAGGGGCCAAAGGCCTGTTCAGCTGGGGCCCGCCACCGCCACCGTCATTCCTCGCGCCCGACGACCTGGGTGCGCTGATGTCGGGCGTGCACAGCGCCGTCTGATCTCGAGACACCCGGCGCGTATCGAAACCACTTCCCGCACACAACGAGGAGCCCCATGACCTCCGACCCCACGCCGATCTGGCAGCCCTCGGACACCGTCGGTACCCAGATCGCCGGGTTCGCCGAATACGTCTCCGCACAGACCGGCGTCGACCACCCGACCTACCACGACCTGTGGACCTTCTCGACCCAGCAGGTCGGAGAATTCTGGTCGGCGGTCATGGACTTCTTCGACGTGCTGGCCGACGACGTCCCGGATGTGGCACTACCGGATTCGACGATGCCAGGGGCCCGATGGTTTCCCGGTGCGCGGATCAACTACGCCGAACACGCGTTGCGACCCCATGGTACCGAAGACGGCCCCGAGACGGCCATCATCGCCGAGGACGAGACCGGCACCACGTCGGAGGTCACCTGGGATGAGTTGCGCGGCATGGTCGGATCGCTGCAGCGGTGGCTACGGGCTCAGGGCGTCGGTCGGGGCGACCGGGTCGTCGGCTATCTGCCGAATTCCGTTCATCCCCTCGTCGCGTTGTTGGCGACCGCCGGGATCGGTGCGATCTGGTCGGGGTGCGGGCAGGACTACGGCGCTGCGGGTGCCGCGGCCCGGCTCGGGCAACTCGAGCCGACCGTCCTGATCGCGGCGGATGGCTACCGCTGGAACGGCAAGGCGCATGATCGGCGGGCCGAGGTGGAGCAGTTACGCGCCTCGGTGGCGACACTTCGGGCGGTCCTACGGGTGCCGATCCTCGGCTCATGGCCCGACGCCTCCGACGGCCCGGGCGTGGCCGACTGGGACGACGTCGTCTCTAACCCCACCGAACCGGAGTTCGTCCGCGTCGAGTTCAACGATCCACTGTGGGTCCTCTTTTCGTCCGGCACGACGGGTGTCCCGAAAGGCATCGTCCACTCGCACGGCGGCGTCGTGATCGACCACCTCAAGCTGCTCGGGCTCCACAACGATCTCCGCCACGGTGAGCGCTTCTTCTGGTACACCACCACCAACTGGATGATGTGGAACATGGTGGCATCCGGCCTGCTCGTCGGCGCCACCGTCGTCCTGTACGACGGCAGTCCGAGTCATCCTGGACCACAGCGGTTGTGGGAGATCGCCGCCGATCACCGTGTCTCGGTCCTCGGCGTCAGCCCGGGTTACCTGGCCGGAAGTGCCAAGGCAGGACTCCATCCCGCCACCGCCGTCGATCTGTCCGCCTTGCGCGTCATCGGCTGCACCGGCGCACCGCTGCCTGCGCAGAGCCACCACTGGGTCCACGACGAGCTCGGAGCCCACGTTCAGGTGGCATCGACGAGCGGTGGCACCGACGTGGTCAGTGGATTCGCCGGCAGCGCACCCACCACACCGGTCTGGCCGGGGGAGATCTCGGCACCCCTGCTCGGTGTCGACCTGCAGGCGTGGAACACCGACGGTCGGCCGATCGTCGACGAGGTCGGCGAGCTGGTGATCGCCACTCCGATGCCGTCGATGCCGGTCGCGTTCTGGAACGATCCGGACGGAAGCCGCTATCGGGACGCGTATTTCGACGTCTATCCCGGAATCTGGCGGCACGGCGACTGGGTGACGATCACCGGCCGCGGCAGCCTCGTGATCTCCGGCCGGTCCGATGCCACCCTGAATCGGCAGGGCGTCCGGCTCGGCAGCGCCGACATCTACGACGTCGTCGAGGCCTTCCCCGAGATCGGCGAGTCTCTCGTCGTGGGTGCCGAACTCGACGACACGGGTTACTGGATGCCGCTGTTCGTGGTGATGGCCGACGGTGCCGTCCTCGACGACGATCTCCGCGGGCGCATCGCTGAGGCGATTCGTTCGAAGGCATCGCCACGCCACGTCCCCGATGACATCATCGAAGTGCCTGCCATCCCGCACACCCGCACCGGCAAGAAGTTGGAGGTACCGGTGAAACGCCTGATCCAGGGACGACCGCTGGTCCAGGTGACCGGCGTCGACACCGTCGACGACCCGGATGCACTGCGCTACTTCGCGAAATACGCAGACCGGACAGGGGTTTCCGGTGAGCGGTGAACTCGTCGACGTCCACGCCCACGTCCTGCCGGACTGGTATGTCGATGCCGCGAAGGCCGCCGGACACACCACACCCGACGCGATGCCTGGGTGGCCGACATGGTCTGTGCAGGAGCATCTCGCGATGATGGACCAGGTCGGCATCGACCGATCGGTGCTGTCGATCTCCTCGCCCGGTGTGCATTTCGGCGATGACACCGCAGCAGGCTCGCTGGCGGTCGAGGTCAACGACTTCATGCGTGGCCTTCATCGCGAGCATCCGGGCCGTTTCGAGTACTTTGCCGCGCTGCCGCTGCCGGACGTCGGCCGCGCGATCAACGAGGCCCGGCGGACCCGAGACCTCCCCGGCCGATCGGGCGTGGGTATCGAGTCCAACGCGCACGGTGTGTACCTGGGCGATCCGGCCCTCGAACCGTTGTGGCACGAGCTGGCAGCGCAGAGGGCGGTCGTGTTCGTCCACCCGACCGCACCGCCCGGTTTCGATCCGACCCTGACCGGCTATCCCGCACCGTTGCTCGAGTATCTCTTCGACACCACGCGCACGATCGTCCATCTCGCGGCCGCCGGTGTGTTGAGACGTCATCCCGAGATCCGATTCATCGTCCCGCATTGCGGGGCGGTGTTGCCGATGGTGCTCAGTCGCGTCGACCTGTTCCGCCTGGCGGGGCTGGTGCCCTCCGACGTCGACGGCGATCTCGGTTGGGAACAACTGTGGTTCGATCTCGCCGGCGCCCCGGTACCGGATCAACTCGGCGCATTCAGCCGTCGGTTCGGTACCGGCCACCTGCTCTACGGCAGCGACTTCTGCTTCACCCCGGCCTTCGCGGTGGACCTGCTGGCCAAGCAGTTGGACGACGGCTGGCCGGACGAGCGGGGTCCGTGGCGTGTGCAGGTCGCCGAGAACTCCGCCGCTCTCTTCGGGCGCAACACCTGATGCCCGACGTCACCATGCCGCCACCCGGGACTCGCCCCAGGCTGCGCGGTGATGAGCGTTACGGTGGACGGCACGACCGCAACCGAAAGAGATGACCTCGATGGCCGATGCCGACATCAACTTCTACTTCGATCCGGTGTGCCCGTTCGCCTGGATGACCAGCAAGTGGGTCCGCAAGGTGCGCGCGCAGCGCGACTACACCGTCGACTGGCGGTTCATCTCGCTCCGGCTGCTCAACGCCCATATCGATTACGACGCGCACTTCCCGCCGGAGTACGAGGCCGGTCACACGGCCGGGCTCCGCCTGCTGCGAGCCGCCGCAAGCATTCGGCGTGAACACGGTCGCGAGGCGGTGGATCGGCTCTATGCGGCCTGCGGCACCCGCATCTTCGACACCCACACCGGTACATACACCGTGGACGGTGGCGATCTGCGCGGCACGGCGGACTTCCTCGGCCCTGCGCTCGCGGAACTCGGTCTGCCCGACCACCATGTCGCGGCCCTCGATGATGCGTCGTTCGATGCCGAGATCCAGGCCGAGACCGATGAAGCCCTGGCACTGACCGGACGGGACGTGGGGACCCCGATCATCCAGTTCGAGCCACCGGAGGGAGTCGCGTTCTTCGGGCCGGTCATCAGCCGATTGCCGAGCGACGATGATGCCGTGGTGCTCTGGGACCATGTGATCGGCCTCGCCCGCTTCCCCGGTTTCGCCGAACTGAAACGCAGCCTGCGCGAGAAGCCTCAGCTCACGGCGTTCGGCGTGGCGGATGCCGAGGTGGGCGTGCAAGAGGACTGGCATGGCGGGAGCCGTCGCACGAAAAAGTGAGCGGTGCCGCCGGTGAACGACTACGTCGGTTGAGTACGGCAGTCATCGTCACAACCTTTCTGTGGTCTCCCATGGCGCGAGTGATCGAAACTTGTCGGTACCTCGTCGTACATTGGTGTCAGCAGGATCGAAGACGATGAGTGAAGTTCGGCGCAGCGGTTGATTCGCGGCACCAGGGTTGATGACGACGAGGGTCCTGTGGTCGTGTCCGCAACTCTGAAAGGCTCGTCGTGTCCTCATCGTCGGTGTCGTGGCAGGATCTGCCTGCAGCGTTCGTCGGTGGCATCGATCCGTCATATCCGGACGAGGACCCGATCAACGACCTGCTGCTCGGGTTGATCGATCTCGATCATGGTCGTTCCTACCTCGCCTACTGCGAATATTCCTCGGTTGCAGTGATGTTCGACCGTCTTGTCGCGGCACGCGAGAGCTCCGACGGCTTCATCGTGGATGGTTTCGCCGACTGCGCATCCCGAATCGCTAAGCTCCGCAACATGACCCGTCACCACGCCGAGGTCCTGCTGAATGAAGCAGTCGCCTTGCGGGACAGGCTGCCGCAGGTGTTCGAATGTCTGCGTGACGGGCTGATCGCACCTTGGCAGGCGAAGCTGATCATCTCACGAACCGACCTGCTCGACGACCAGTCCTTCGCGCCCGTCGTCGACGCCTCGGTCGCAGACCTGCTGCGACACCGCACGGGGACCTGGTCGAGGAAGCGGTTGCGCGACATGGTCGATCGGATCATCTTCCGCCACGACCCCAACAGCGTGCGTGAACGCCGCAAAGAGGCTCTCGACGCCCGAGGGGTGTGGACCGAGTCTCGGGGCGACGGTGTCGCCGAGATCACCGGGGTCATGGCTGCCGAGAACGTGCGCATCGCGGTTGCCGCGGTCACCGCGCTGGCCGATGCGGCGTGCGAGCACGACGGCCGGACAAAGCCTCAGCGCATGTCCGATGCCATGTTCGCATTGCTCTCGGGGGCGACTTTCGAGTGCCAGTGCGGGCGTGACGACTGCACCGCACAGATCCCTGAACCGGGGACTCTTCCACCGGTCGACACGAGGATCGTCCTACACGTGGTGTGCGACGAATCCACACTTGCCGGCACTGCCCACAACTCAGGCCTTCTGGACGGCCACGGCATCATCTCCGACGACCATGTGCGTGACATCGCGGCCCGCCCCGACACGACGGTCTCGTTCCTGGTTCCGCCCGGCACGGTCCCGACTGCCGACGGCGAATTCACCCTGCCCGCGCACCAACCGGCCGATCCGTATCGACCGTCGAACGCGCTGGACACCCACACGCGTCTCCGCGATGGTTATTGTGTCGAGCCCGGCTGCGGCACATCGGCATTCGACTGCGATCTCGACCATGTCGCCGAGTACAACCACACCGATCCCGCAGACGGCGGTCAGACGACATCGGTGAACCTGAACGCCAAGTGCCGGCCGGGGCATCTGCTCAAGACCTTCGGAGACTGGGTCGATGATCAGTACCGCGACCAGCACGGGCGACTGGTCACCGAATTCATCACCCCGGAAGGTCTGGTCATCCCCGGTGAGGCCGAAACAAATGAAGACCTGTTCCCCGGCCTGCGCCGAATCCGCTACGAATCCCCTCCGGCCAAGGCCCCACCGCCATCGCCGCCACACGAACACCGCCCCGCGCGCACCGGCACCCGGGCTGCGAACAAACATGCCCGACGACGGGCCGAGCGCTCCCGGAACCGCAGACGCAACAATGCCGGACCGGAGCCGACGTACTGACCGCCCACATACCGACATTCGACGTACCGTCGAAGCATCGGCACTCGACAGATCGGATCGCCATGGGCACACACACTGTGCGACGCGAGGTTCTCGGACCGTGGTCGCTGGATACCAGCCGTGAGTTCTGGGAGGGCTTCACGCCGGCCGCCCTCACCGCAGAGCAGAGACACGGAACGCTGTCCACCGTGTTCCGTGTCGATGCCGATTGGTCGACCGCCCGTGTCACCGTGACACAGCGTGACAAGGTCGCAGAGCTTTCCCTCGATGGAGACGGCGATCTCGAGGCAGCCGCCGAGCAGGCCGCACGGTTCCTCGCGCTCGACGTCGATGCTCGGCAATGGCCCGGCGTCGGCGAGCGGGATGAGGTGATCGGCCGTGCGCAGCAGGCATTGCCCGGTCTGCGGCCGTGCGGATTCCACTCGGCCTACGAAGCCGCGGCCTGGGCGGTGCTGTCGCAACGCATTCGCGTCGAACAGGCGGCGCACCTCCGACGACGCGTCATCGCCGATCACGGGGACGGCGGAGCCTTTCCCGCACCCGAACGTCTGGCCGGTCTCGACCTCGACCTACCCGGCCGCAAGGCCGAGTACCTCCACGCAGTGGCGGACGCGGCACTCGATGGCCGGCTCGATACCGGACGCCTTCGTTCGATGACGCCGGAGGGTGCGATGGATTCGATCCGATCGATCACCGGTATCGGACCGTTCGCTGCCGAGCTGATCGTCCTGCGCGGCGCCAATGCACCCGATGCTGCCCCTACTCACGAGCGGCGGCTGGCCGGCGAGGTCGAGCGGCTGTATGGCCCCGACCGTTCGCTCGACGAGGTATCCGAGCTGTGGCGACCGTTTCGGACATGGGCATCGGTGCACCTGCGCGCGCTCGCAGAACTACGGACCGAGTGACCGTGCTCAGGTGCGCATCGGCCCGGTCATGGGGTGCCTTCGGAAGAAGTCCCAGATGATCGCTGTGGCGCTGATCGATGATGTGATCCGGCCGGTGATCGGGGTGGCGGCAAGCGCAGGGTCACCACCCGGCCAGTTGTGGCCGCCGCCGAGAATCGTGTACAGCTCGACAGAGCTGTCGGGTGCGCACGGGTAGACCGTTCGCGAAACATCCTGAGCGACTTTCCGAACGGCCGGCCGCGCGGCACACCCGTTCCGCCGGGCCCAGGCAGCGGTCTGGGCGGGAATGCTTTCTGTGCTGGGCATCAGTCGCGGTTGCGCGTCACGACTTTGCTGCCCGATGGTTCTCGCCGATCCGTCGGTCGATGGCAGGAGCTTGCCGCGAGAGCCGACCCCGCCGGAGTAGGAGACGATCTCGTCACCGGTCCCATGGAATGCCACCACCGGAACGTGCCTGGACGGACGGCACCACGCGAAGTCCTGAAGGCCCGAGACCGGTGCCACCGCGGCAAATCGATCGGCGAGCTGGCACGCCACCGATGACGCGGTGAACGCGCCCATCGACAATCCGGTCATGTACACACGCCGCTTGTCCACACACAGTGTGTTCTCGATGTGCGTGAGGAGGCTCGACAGGAACCGGATGTCGACGCCACCCTTGCCGTACTCCCATTTTGGAGGCAGCACATGGGTTTCCGGTGTGATCACCACGAACCCGCGCCGGGCGCCGTACGCCGCCATCCCGCTCCACGCGCTCTGCAGGGCACCGGGTTGCAGGTAGCCGTGGACGTCGAAAACCACCGGCATCGGGGTGCGGGGCGCCACTCGGGGAACTTCTTGCAGGTAGTCGCCGGATCGGCCGGCGGCGGAGAACGCATGCAACGTCGTCCCGGGTGGAGCCGCAGCAGTCCGACACCCGGCCGACGGCACCGGAGACGTCGTGTCGCCCGGTCGGCCGGCAGGGCTGGCGGAAACGGTGGAACAGGTGGTCACCATCGCCACCACGGTCGCGATGAGTACGCATGTCGCTCTCACCCGCGTGTATCCGGACAACGTCATCCTCCTGTGATCGTCATGGGCGCCTGATCGATTCGGCGAGGTCCCTGCTGAACAGCTGCCCGGCCAGTGTGAGAAGACGATCGGCCATTGCATCTGGGTCGAGAGGATCCTCACTGTCGACCAGCCATCGAGTGAAGAGATCGAAGCATCCACCGACGACGAACGTGACCGCGTCGTCGCCCTCGAATCCCCGAACTGCCTGTCCACCAACCTGATTGTGCAACGAAGCGACCGACGCGAGTACGGCCTGCTTCGCCGGATACGCGCAAGGGCCGGTACCCAACGCGCGGTAGTAGGGGCGGTGGTGCGCCAAGTGCCGCGTGGCCAGGAGCGTCATCTGGCCCCACGCTCCGTCGTCACACTCGGCCAGCGCAGGAAACAGTTCGCGCTCGATCAGATCGATGCCGGCTGCCACGATCACCGAATCCCGGTCGCAGAAATGCGAATACACGGCTTGACGGCTGAGGTCGGCGGCTTCGGCGAGCTCGGTGAGCGAGACCGAGGTCGTGCCACGTTCGGACACCAACCTCACCGCTGCGGCGAACAGCGCGGCGCGTGATCGACGAACACGGCGATCGACGCCGGCATCGATCGGGACCTGTCTCGGCATGGAAGTGACAGTAGATGGGAGGCACATCCATTGCAATGGTCAATTAATTGACAGATGTCCACTTATGTGTCGCCGGTCTGTCCTATGTGGCCCTCATACCGCGATCGCAACACCGTTTTCTGGATCTTTCCCGTCGACGTCTTGGGCAATTGCGCGAACACGATCTCCTTCGGAACCTTGAACCGCGCGAGCCGTTCCCGAGCGAACTCGACGAGCTCGTCCACATCCACGTCACCACCGTCGCGGATGGTCACGTAAGCGATCGGCACTTCACCCCAGCGCTCGTCGGGGCGCCCCACCACGGCCGACTCGACGACGTCAGGATGACTGTCGAGAACCCGCTCGACCTCGACTGACGCGATGTTCTCTCCACCGGAGATGATGACGTCCTTGCTGCGGTCACGGATCTCGGCGTACCCGTCGGGGTGCACGACCGCGACGTCGCCGGTACGCAGCCAGCCGTTCACTGTGGCCGCTGCGGTGGCCTCGGGATCGCGGTAGTAGCCGAGCATCACGTTGTTGCCCCGCGCCACGAGTTCTCCCTCGGTGCTGCCGTCCGCCGGGACGTCGTCTCCCTCAGGTGTCACCACCCGCACCACACCGGCAGCGATGTTGCCGATCCCTTGTCGCGCCTTCAGGTTTGCGCGCTCCTCAGGGCTACCGGCGTTCCATTCGGGTTGCCACTGGTTCACGGCGATCGGCCCGAAGGTCTCGGTCAGTCCGTAGAGATGAGTGACCTCGATACCGAGGTCGGACATGCGCGCCAGGAGCGCCGGAGAGGGCGGGGCGCCACCGGTCGTCGCCTCCACGATGTGATCGAGAGGGGCTGCGGCCGGGTCCTCGGCGATCATGGTCAACACCGTCGGCGCGGCACTGAAATGCGTGATGCCGTCGTCGGTGAGATGACGCCAGATCTGCGCGGTGTCGATTCCGCGCAGGCACACGTGGGTGGCGCCGGCAGCGGTGACGGCCCACGGGAAACACCAACCGTCACAATGGAACATCGGCAGTGTCCACAGGTAGTTGGATGCGGGCCCGATGCCGGTGTGATAGGCCATCGCGAGTGACTGCAGATAGGCGCCGCGGTGGTGATACATCACGCCCTTGGGACGCCCGGTGGTACCCGACGTGTAGTTGATCGCCAGCAGCCCACGTTCGTCCACGTTGCGCCACACCGGTTCCGGCGCGCCGTCGAGGAGCGTTCGGTACTCATCATCGGCATCCCCCGACACCAGGACCCGGATACCCGCTGTGGCGCCGACCGCACGCGCCGCCTCCGCGAACTCGACCGTCGCCACCAGCAGGCTCGCCCCGCTGTGCTCGACGATGTAGCTCAGTTCCGCTTCGGAGAGCCGGATGTTCAACGGCACCAACACCGCACCGATCCCAGGGACCGCATTGTGCAGCTCCAGCATCTCGTGACTGTTGCTGCACAACGCGGCCACCCGGTCACCCGGCCGAATGCCCAGGCCGTCGAGCACTGCCGTCAAACGGCCCACTCGGCGATGGAGCTCGGCATAGGTGAAGGCCAGGTCTCCGTCGACGATCGCGGTGCGGTCGGCGAAAACTGCGGCAGCGCGCTCGAGGAACGCGACCGGGCGCAGCGTGTCGAAGGTGAAGTCCGCGGGTGTCGGGGGTGTGGGCCTATCGCTGTCTGACATCCCGGGGTCTCCTCTTCAGTGGTCGCCGGTACGTGGTTCCGAGTGTGACCGATGACCTGCTGACGTGTGGGCCATCCCGGATCACCAATGCCAGGCGTCGCCCCCGACGTTCGCGATGGTGCGCTGGAGAACCGTGATGGCGATCTCGTACTCTTCGTCGGAGATGCCCTGTCGGCGTTCGACCCCGAGTTCGTTCTGCGCGTCGGCGGCCGCCACGAATCGTTCGTTGCCCGCCGAGGTTGCCGACACACTCGCTTGACGCCGCGTGGCCCACCCCTTGTCGACCGCGGCGTCGATGGCCTCCACAATCGCCTCATCGGTGTCGTTCGGTCCGATCGTCGCGACCAGCGTCCGCTCGTCGATACCTGCGGGATGCGACGACAACTGCTGCAGTACCCACCACTCGTGTTGGGTGACGCCTACCTCCGCGAGCCGCGACCTTGTGCGCGCTCGGATCGCCTCACCTGCACGGATGGCCCAGAAACCGATGGGTTGCCTCAACGGCGGCTGCATCTGAGGTCTCATCGCACCGACGCTAGGACCTCAAGTGCGATTGAGGTCAAGGCTTCTTCTGGTCGGAACGCCGGCGCGGTAACGTGTCGGCTACCACAAGGGGGTGTAGACGTGTCGCAGATGTCCGTTCCGCGTCGTTGTTCTCAGTTGTCCGTACGTTCGGCGACGTCGTTCGCGACTGTTGTCGCATGTCTGATGGCCGTGTTGGTCGTCGCACCGGTGTCGGCAGCTCGCGCGGCGCCCGTCCAGCCGGTTCGGTGCGCTGAGCCCGCAGGTGCGTCCGCTCCGAACACCGCCTCGCCCGCGTCCGCAGGCCTGGACAAGGCGCGGCTCGACGATGCGATCGCCTTCGCCGCATCCCGGATGCGCACCCATGTGCAGGTGTTCCGGAACAATTGTCTGATCGGCAGCGGCCCACTCAACTCCGTCACCGGCAACACCCCGTGGAATCTGTTCAGTTCCACCAAGAGCGTCGTGTCGATGCTGGCGGGGATCGCATACACGCAGAACAAACTCGACCTGCGGTCCTCCATTGCGCGCTATCTGCCGGCCGGCGAGGTAGACAAGGCGCACGCCGCCATCACCGTTCGCGACCTGCTCACCCAATCGTCCGGTCTGCGTCAGTCCATCATCAGCGAGGCCGCGACAGCCGGGTTGGACGTCGACCCCGACATCGCGAAAGAGACACTCGCCCTACCGGTTCAGCATCGTCCAGGCACCTTCTTCGAGTACACCCAGCACGGCCCGGACCTGCTCGCCTACGTCGTGCAACGTGCCGTCGGTCAGGACCTGCAACAGTTTGCGCAGCAGAACCTGTTCGGCCCCTTGGGAATTGCTCAGCACGACTACTACTGGGCACGCGACCGCAGTGACCACACCTACGGCTATGCATTCCTCTACATGCCGCCCCGCGACTACTCGCGACTCGGGCTGCTGATGAGCAACGACGGCATCTGGCACGGCCAGCGCATCATCGACTCCGGCTACATCAAACAGCTGCGCACACCGTCACAGACGAACCGCTGCTACGGATACCTGTTCTGGGTGAACAGCAAACCGTGCACCGGTCCCTCGTTCCCGTCCCGTCAGACATCCGACGTCGCGCCGCTCGCCGGACTGCCGTCCGATGCCTACGCGATGGTCGGGTTTCTGCAGCAGAACAACTTCATCGTGCCCAGCCTCGGACTGATGGTGAGCTGGAACGGTTTCCTCGGGGATGTCTCACCCGATCCCGGCACCGTTCTCAGCGCAAGTCTCAACAGCGAGCTCTATCACGACTTCTTCCGCAAACTGGTCGCGGCCTTCAACACTCCGCGGCTGCCCGACCCCGGCCCGTACCGCCCGACGATGAACCTGAACTTCGATCCGGTTCAGTTCGCCGACCCCAACGTCGCGTTGGGAGCTCTCGGCTTCGGCCCGTACGCGCCGAAGGGGTGTACAGCGATGGCCTGCGGGCCGGAGCCCCTGCGCCTTCCGTTGCAGGGCAATCCGGGTTGCTTCGCGATCACCTGTTTGCCGGTGACGCCCGACGCGCCGGGCCGACGGGGTAGCTGATGCATTTCGTCATCTACGGTGCCGGCGCGGTCGGCGGTGTGATCGGTTCCCACCTGTTTCGCTCAGGGACTCCGACGACGGTGGTCGCCCGCGGCGCCCACCTGCAGGCGATCCGGGATCGGGGACTCGTCCTCGACACCGCGGACGGCAGGAAGAGCCAGAGGATCACCGCGGCGGCGAATGCGTCGGAGGTCGACTGGACCGACGATTCGGTCGTACTGCTCTGCGTGAAGTCACAGCAGACCGCTGCTGCGCTCGACGACCTCCAGGCCCACGCATCACGGACCACGCCGATCGTGTCCGCCCAGAACGGCGTCACGAACGAGGCTGCTATTCTGCGGCGCTTCCCCAACACCTACTCGATCTGTGTCATGTTGCCTGCCACGCATCTGGAGCCGGGTGTGGTGGTGCAGGGGTCCTCTGCCAGGCCAGGCATACTCGACGTGGGCCGCTTCCCGACCGGCGCCGACGATGTCGCCGAGGCGATCTCCACCCAGCTGCGCGCGGCGTCGTTCGAGTCCCACACGCGACACGACATCATGGCGTGGAAATACCGGAAACTGATCCTGAACCTCGGGAACGGCGTGGACGCCACCTATCGGCGAGGCAGCGATGCACTGGGCGAGCTCATGCGGCGCGCCCGCGCCGAGGGCGAGACGGTTCTCGCGGCTGCCGGCATCGACGTGATCAGCGGAGCCGACGACCAGGAGCGCCGTGGCGACCACATCGTCCGGCGCGACACCGGCGAGGACAGCCTCGTCAGTTCCACCTGGCAGAGCGTCGCACGTGGTGCCGGTGACATCGAAATCGATTACCTGTCAGGCGAGATCGTTCTTCTCGGGCGCTTGCACGGGGTACCGACCCCGGTCAACGAGCTCGTACAGGCCGAGACGACCCGACTCGCCAACCAGGGACTCGAACCGAGCAGCCTCGACCCGACCGCAGCGTTGGCTCGGCTCGACACACTCTGACGCCTAACCGGCGAATGTTCCCGGTCGCAACTGTGCGTCGTCGCCGAGCGGTCTGCGGATCGACCATCGCTCGGTCATCGTGCTGGCCGACATCTTCCACTCGCCGTCCTCGACGACGTACTCGTCGTCGTACTCCCCCGTCATGATCGTCTCGGTGCGGTCGAGCAGATTGACCTGGCGGAACTTCAGCGTCCAGCGGCCGGTCGCGGTGGAGTCGGAGGTCAGCGTGATGTCGGGATGCATGCCGTGGTGCATGTCGAAGATGACGTACTCGCCATCGACCCGGTGCAGAGCAACCTGTCCGAAGATCTTCGCCATCGGTTCGGCGTCGTCGTAGGCGCCGAGCGGACCGTAGTCGATGCGGGCGCCGCTGCGGATGAAGCAATCCCGGAACCCCTTGGGGTCCTTGCCATCGCATGCACGCCAGTACCGATGCTTCAGCTGCTTGATCGCCTCGACCCGGTCGAGGTCGTCGAGGCGGCTGGTGAGCTCGTCGATGGAGGTCATGCGTTCACGATAGGACAGGAGTCCGTGTCATGTTCCCGCGGCGTTACGACGCAGTAACCATCTCCGTTTCACCTCGCCCAGGCCGCACGGCGATCGTAGGCTCCCAAAGATGGTCGGACCAACAGTCCAAATCGAAACAACGTGGGACACCCGTATCTGGCGAATCGTCGGTGCACCGCTGGTCATGCCGACCACCGTCGGTCCACTGCACGGCGAGACAGTTGCGGTCAAGGACGTGTTCGGGGTGGCCGGTGTAGCGATCGGCGCCGGGCTCCGGGACTTTCTCGCCGAGAGAGTGCCCGAGCCGGACCACGCGGCGGCGGTACACACGTTGCTCGATGCCGGCGCGTCGGTCACGGGCGTTGCGCAGACCGACGCCTTCGCATACAGCATCACCGGTACGAGCAACAACTACGGGACACCGATGAATCTGGCTGCACCCGGGCGTATTCCGGGCGGATCATCGAGCGGTCCCAGTGCTGCGGTCGCGCACGGCCACGCGACGATCGGTCTCGGTACCGACACGGCCGGATCGATTCGGGTACCGGCCGCCTACCAGAATCTGTGGGGCCTGCGCACCACCCACGGCGCCATGGACACCGTCGGAATGGTGCCACTCGCACCGTCTTTCGACACCGTCGGATGGATCACGCGCGACGGTGCAACCCTTGCACGTGTGGTCGATGCCGCGCTGGTGGCGCGATCGGCCATCGAAGAGTCGGCACCGGCCGCGCCGGTCGTACTCGACCCGGCCCTCATCGCGGCAGCCGACGATGAGGTCGCCGACGAGATCATGCGCTACGCAGACCGTTTCGATGCCGATCACATCGACCTCGGCCTTGACCTCGATGATTGCCGGGATACCTTCACCACGGTCCAGGCGTATGAGGCGTGGCAGTCCCACGGGAATTGGGTGGCGGAGCATCCCACCGCACTGCCCGCCGACATCGCCGCACGCTTCGCGATCGGGCGGGCCATCAGCGCACGCGACTACATGGCCGCACGCCATCGTGCCCACGAGATCGCCGCACGCCTGCGATCGGCCGTCGAATCCCGGGTTCTGTTGCTGCCCACCGCCACGACCATCCCGGCACCGACCGACGCCGACGCCGACGCCCTGCGCTGCGCGCGTGAGACGACGCTCCAACTCACGTGTCTCGCATCGATCGGAGGGCTGCCGGCGGTCACATTCCCATCGTCGCGGTCGCGCCTCCCGATCGGCATCTGTCTCGTCGGAGCCCCCCACACCGATCGCTCCCTCGTTCGCCTGGCACGTCGTTGCGCAGGCGGCGACGATCAGACCGACGATTAGGACGTGGACGGGTGGAGCCGGCCCGCGGGAGCCGACTCCACCCTCGCACTGCCGGTCAGAACACCAGGCAGATGCTGCCGAAGTTCATTCCCTGGCCGACTTGAACGCTTGTCGATCGGATGGGGCCATTGCCGGTGCCCTGTTGGGCCGTGATGGTGTGCTGCCCCGGTGTGGTCGGGGTCCATTTCACGGTGGCCACACCACCGGAGACCGCGATGGGTCCGCCGCCGATGGGTACACCATTGTCCTTGAAACGCACCGTGTTCGGTCCGGTGACGGGTGCCGTCACATCGTAGGTACACGTGGTGCCGATGCGGCCGCCGGGCCCCGGGGTCACCGAGACACTGGTCGCCTGAGCGGATGCCGGAGCCGCGAGAACGAGGGTCGCGGCGCCCGCAGCGGCAGCGAGGGTTGCGATGCCCGCTGTCGTTCGGGCCCGGCGTCGGGTCGTGGAAGATGAAGTGGTGGACATGATTGCTCCTGGTGGGTGAATGTGCGCCGGGGGTCGCGCACATCTCGATGGTCACCCTCGCGCCCGCTCGCGGAACGGGTAAGCGACTACCCGGATTCCGGCGCGGACAGTACCCACGCCACTCACCACTACCCGCGTCAGCGACGCCGCAGCCCTGGATTCAGCCGATCAGATGACCGCCCAGCCCGCGTCGACGGCACTTCTGCGGCGACCGCACGGAAGTCCCGGGTGAAATCGATCGTCCGCATCTGCGCAATGTACTGCGTGGCGAATCCGGGGTACATCGTCGCATTGAATCCGTCGGCGGTCAGATACCAGCTACGACAGCCGGAGTTCCAGGTCGTGTGTTCGAGCCGTTTCTGGATTGTCGCGTTGTAGGCGTCCTGCGCCGGTTCGTGTACGTCGAGGAGTCGCAGGCCGCGGTCACGGATGATCGAGATCGCGGTGACGATGGCCTCGATCTGCGCCTCCATGTAGACCAGCGCCGAGTTGTGGCCCGGTCCGGAGTTCGGGCCGAAGGTGAAGTACAGGTTGGGGAAGCCCGAGACCGCGAAGCTCTTGTAGGCATACGCGCCGCCCGACCATTCGTCGGCCAGGACCCGCCCACCACGGCCTCGGATCGGGATCGGCGTACCCTGTTTCGACACCTCGAAACCCGTTGCGAACACGAGGCAGTCAAATCTTCGTTCGATCCCTTCGACGGTCCGCACCCCGTGTTCACAGATTCGCGCGATCGGCCACGTGACGAGTGCGCAGTTGTCTGCCTGCAGCGCAGGATAGTAGTCATTTGTCATGAGCAGGCGCTTACAACCGGCCCGGAAGTCCGGCGTCAGTTGCCGCCTCATCCACGGATCACCCACCTGTGCACGTAGATTCAGTTTGGCCACGGCTTCGATCACGCGTGTGAACGGTGAGTTCCACACCGCTCCGAGTGCCACCGACTCATGTCCGGCGAACCACAGACGACGAGCCACTGTCTGCGTCAACGGCATCGAACGGTACAACTGTCGGCTCATCCCCGAGACACGGCGATCGAGACGCGGCAGCACCCACCCCGGCGTACGCTGGAAGACCGTCACATCGGCGCCGGCGCGAACAAGTTCCGGGATCAGTTGGACACCGCTGGCGCCGGTGCCGATCACGCCGACCTTCTTGCCCTCGAAGTCGTACTCGTGATCCCAGGCGGCCGAGTGCATCCGATGCCCGGCGAAGTCGTCGAGGCCGGTGATGTCGGGATAGCCCGGCGTCGAGAGCGGCCCCGAGGCCACCACCACAGTGCGCGCGACGATCGGTTCACGATCGGCGATGTCGACGATCCAGCTACCGACCGCTTCGTCGAACTCCATCCCGATCGCCAGGTGCGAGTACCGGATGTGGCGGTCGAGTCCGTGGTCGGCGATCATGCCGTCGATGTACGCCAGGATCTCGCTGCTCTCCGAATATGTCTGTGTCCATTCTGGGTTCGGAGCAAACGAGTACGAGTAGAGGCGCGACGGGATGTCGCAGGCGGCGCCCGGGTAATCGTTGTCCCGCCAGGTTCCGCCCGGCCGCACGTCGCGTTCGAGGATCACCAGGTCGTCGTGCCCCTGTTGGAGCAGTCGGATCGCGGTACCGATGCCGGCGAACCCGGCGCCGATGATCAGCGTGGTGGTGTCGACGGCCCGCTCGTCGGTCGCGCCTCCCACGCTCATGCGACCGGCTCGTAGGTCAGTTCCTTCGACCAGGTCGGCTGCGGCCGCAACAGGAAACGCGGATAGTGATCGGTCACCCGGACCATCGCATCCGCGAAATAGTGATACGGACTGTCGCGGTTGATGACCCAACCGGCGTGGTACTTGAGTACCTGGTAGGTGAGCAGGCGGGTGCCCTTGCCGCGCTCGCCGTTCTTCTTGAACCGCTTCATCGCCTCGTACAGGCGCTCTTCCTGCAGTCCCATCGCAACGATGTTGTCGCGCATCTTGTTCAGCAGCGGCACGTACATGAGAGTGCCGATGATGACGCCGGGTGATGCGACGGTGCCGACCGCTTCGATGATCAGTTTGCGCAGACGGGAGTTGCCGATCATGTCGAGGGCATGGAAGTCGACCGCGAGGTGCCGAGACTCGTCGGCGTTGATCTTCCGGAATGCCTCGTGACACACCGGATCCTGGACCTCCTCGAGGAGGAACTTCAGCAACGCTCCGTCGAGAGCGACCTCCAGCATCGGGATCACGGTGCCCAACACCGACAGCGACATGTGATCGGCGAAGGTGTCGAGCCATTCGATCGCAAGTCGGATGTTGATGTTCGGCTCGGGGACCTCGTCATCCTCGAGCATCCCCCACCGTCGCATCAGTGCGAGCTCGGCGTTGGCGTGCTTTTGTTCCTCGGCGTGAAAGTAGCGATAGATCTCGGCGAGGGTGTCGTCGGGGGCCTTCTTCGCCAGAGCGGCGAATCCGCGGGCCCCGACGTTCTCGATCCACACCAGATCGGCCATGAAGGCCTTGAGCTTTGGCTTCTGCTCATCAGTGATGAGATCGGCACCGGGAGCCTCCCAGTCGACGTCTCCGAGCGCCCACTGTCGGTCCTTGATGGTCTGCAACATGTCCTCGAGCACGATGGGCATCTCAGACTCCTTCCGGGATGGGCTCGTGGTCTGCGATGGTTTCCGCGTCGGTCGCCGTGAGCAGCGGGCTGAGTCGATTCAGGATTCCGGCTCCGATGGTGTAGGTCCGCGGTAGCAGACGTTTCATCAGCCAGATCGTCTTGGCCTCGACCTGTGGCACCACGTACAGACGACCCCGATCGTTGGCGTCGAGGGTCTGGCGCGCCACCTGCTCCGGCGATTTTCCTGACAGCCGCATCAGCGTCTCCGCGAGTTTCATGGCCTCGGCTGTGATCCGACCATCCGCTGCGACATTCGTTTTCACGAACGTGGGGCACAGGACGGTGACGGCCAGATCGCTGCCGGACAGCTCCGCGGCGATCGTCTCCGAGAGTGCGAGCACTCCCGCCTTGCCGACGTTGTAGGCGGCCATTCCGGGGGCGGCGGAGAAGGCCGCGGCCGATGCGACATTGATGAGTCCGCCATGACCGGCATCACGGAGTTGAGGCAGAAAGAGTTCCGACCCGTAGACCATGCCGCGCAGATTGATGCCGAGTGCCCACTCCCAGTCGGCGAGGCCGATGGCACCGACCGGACGACCTCCGATCCCGACACCGGCATTGTTGATCATCAGCGTCGTGGGACCGTCGAAACAGCTCAGGGCGTGGGCGGCGAGAGTGCGCATGTCGTCGGGATCCGCGACGTCGCAGACGATCGGCTCTGCCCGGCCGCGACCGGTGGCCTCGATGAGTCGGACGGTCTCCTCGGCGCGGCCGCCATCGATGTCGGCGCAGAGCACGTGCCCACCCCGCCGCGCCAGCTCGATCGCGAAGGCACGTCCGATACCACTGCCCGCACCCGTGACCACGGCATGTGCGTCATACGATCTCTTGGTTGTCATGCTGTCACACGCCCTTTCGACTCACTGCTTGTCTTCTCTGGCACCTCGCTCGGCTCACGAGGTCCGGTAATGAATGACGCCGCGGCCGCCAACGCAGGTGTCGCCTCCGGGATGAGCAACGGAAGTGCTTGGAAGACATGGGATTGTCCCGGCCAGATCTGCAGGTCGCAGACGCCTCCGGCCGTGGTGAGCATCCACTGCGCCTCCTGCGCGTCGGCGACGAGCATCTCCGCGCCGCCGACCTGGATGAGAGTCGGCGGTAGGTCGTCTGCGTGGTCGAGGGTGAGCCGGAGGCGGGGCAGGTCGTCGGGCTGCCCATCCGTGTAATGGCGGACCAGGCGTCGAGCGGCGCGCGCCGAGATCAGCGGATCCGGTCCGACTTCACGCTCACGCCTGCGGGCGAGCTGCAGCGTCAGATCGATGAGCGGGGACATGAGCAGCACCGACCGAGGTTGCGGGCGGCCATGACGTACGTTCTCTGCCAACAGGTCCACGATCAGGTGTCCGCCCGCCGAGTCGCCGGCAAGAGTGATGTTCTCTGCCCGGTACCCGATGTCCTGAAGCCAGCGATATGCGGCCTCCACGTCGTCGGCGGCCGCGGGAAAAGGATGCTCGGGCGCCAATCGGTAGTCGACGGAGAAGAACGGCATACGTGTCAGGTGGGCGAGCCGGGCGACCATTCCGCGGTGGGTCCTCGCCGAGCAGATCGCATACCCGCTGCCATGGACGTATAGGACGACCTGTCGTGACTTCTCCGTCCCGGGCGGGTACACCCACTCACCCCGGAAGGTTCCGGTGGCGAGCCTGTCGACCCGAACTCGGTGCGGTGGCGGACAACCGATCAGCATCGCGCCCGCCACGATGGCACGCGACGTCTGGACTTGCACGGATCCGGTAGGCAGCACCTCGGCGAACGGGCGCAAGGTTCGTCGCGCCAGCCAGGCCGCCCATCGTGAAGCAGATGAGGTCTCCGTCACAGTCGAATCGCATCACCAATCCCGCCATCTGTCAATGGCACATTGCGTAGTGTGATTGCTGTTCGCCGGTCGCGGCGCCGGAGCACAGCACGAAGGCGGAGGTGACGAGCAATGGCCCGAACGTCGTCAGCGCGCATGGCCCATCTGGCGACACTGATCGAACACATGTCGGCCACCCCTCGCTACGTGGGCAAACAGTCGCGCGAACTCGAGGCCACCATCACCAGGCTGCTGGCGAACGCCACGCGGCAGGCGTTCGGCCAGCCAGCCGTGTCGAGGTATCGCATCGACGACCTGGCCCGGATCTCCGGCGTCACGACCCGAAACATTCGGGTCTATCGAGAGCGCGGCCTGCTGCCGCCGCCCCATCGCGTCGGACGTGTGACGCTGTATTCCGACAGCCACGTGTCGCGGCTGGCGCTGATCAGTTCGATGCTGTCACGGGGATACACCATCGCCCACATCGACGAGTTGATCACCGCATGGCAAAACGGAAGACAGATCGCCGACGTCCTCGGACTCGAAACCGAACTCACCGACATCCAGGAACCACCGACGTCACGTTCGACATCGCTCACCGAACTCGCCGAGGCCGGTGTCGATGCCGCCGACGCCGACCGTCTGGCGCGCCTCAAGCTCATCACCATCCACTCGGCGGATGACGTGACCGCCGAGGAACCGGCCCTTCTCGACACGATCCTGCCCCTGATCACCGCCACCAGGCCGGCATCGGCGGTCATCGACATCATCGAACGGGTCGCACCCGCGTTCGAGGAGTTGTCCCAGGCGATGATCGGTGCCGCGGAGGCACTCACGGTTCCGACGGCGGGTGGCACGGACGACGACCGACTCACCGAGGTGACGCTCACGCTGGTCCAACTGCGAGCCCTCGCCGATGCGGCCACGCGCGTCACTCTCACCGAGACGACGAATACCCTTCTGGCGCAGTCGCTGGCGACGCGGCTCGGCGAGGGTGGGTGAAGCGCGGGCAGGCATCCGCCCGTCAATTCGATAAAGAGCGACCCATAACCCATATCGGACACCGGTGGGCCACAAAGAATTCGACGAGATCGCACCGTGGTAGCGTCGTGCTCCGTCGATTGGGGGAGCGATGGTCCTGAATGCGGATCTCGAGCGACTACGCGCCACTTCTCATGCTGTTGCGCAACTCCATGGCGACATCGCCAACGGGTGGTCGCGGATCGCGAAACAGGCAGAGGATCTGTTCGGCTCGAGTTGGCATGGCATTGCGGCAGACTCTTACGCCGAGCCGTGGGCACACTGCTGCGATGGTTTCGAACACGTGTTGACGAGCCTGGATTCGATGGGCCGCGCGCTCGTCGAGGCAGCGCAGACATACACGGAGCAGGAGGCCTCGAACACTAGAGTGATCGAGGATGCCGCGTCCCCTCCCCTGCTGAACCTCTCATGACATCCGAGGACTCGTACCGCATCGATCTGAACGAGGTCGAGAAGTTCACCGAGGATCTCGGCAAGTTCGTCAAGAACGTAGAGGATCGTATACGGGCGCTCGACAAACGTATCGATGACCTCCATGTGTCGTGGACCGGTAAGGGCGCCAAGGCCCACCGAGAAGCCCACGAGCAGTGGAGAGAGGGCGCATCGGAGATCCGGGAGGCGATCGCCGCCATCCGCACGGCGACCGCCCATTCCCATACTGCCTTTCATGGGGTACAGGAGTTGCACCGAAGGATGTGGCCGTGACGGCTCCTGTCGTCCAAGTGCGTCCAACGTCTTTTGCGGACTCCGCCAACGCGTTTGACACCGTTCGAGCCGATATCCGTGACACCCTGGACCGCCTGTACATCACATTGGGCTCGTCGGGCCACATGGCCGGCAGCGATCGATCAGGCCGCACGTTTGCCCAGAGCTACGACAAGACCGTCAACGGCGGCCAGAGCCTGTTGGCCGGTATTGCTCTCATGGGCAATGCATGCGGAAAGATGGCCGAGCTACTCGACGCATCGGCACTGAACCACAACAACGTCAACAACGCCATCGGCGTGTGCACGCCGACCAATCCCTCGGGAAACCCCAAAAACCTCGAGTCGTTGCCAACGGTATCGGCAGGCAGTTCGTACGGCGGACCTGGAGAACCCAGCAACTGGGAGAAGCTCGAGGAGTTCATCCAGGGCGAGATCTTCCCTGACGGCGATCCGGGAAAGCTCGACGAGGCGGGTGACGCATGGACCCGCGCTGCCTCCGATCTCCGCAAGCATCAGACGACTGTGCAATCAGCGATCGCACATATTGCAGGTGAGCGCTCAGCCGAGGTCGGGCCGGCGCAGGATCAGGCTGGTCTGATCAAGCAACATCTCGGGGGGATCGCCGACTCGTGCGATGCCGTCGCCAAACTGTGCAACGGCTACGCCACGCATGTCCGCGATACCAGGAAGCAGATCGCCGACGAGGTCGAGGAGCTCTCTTGCGAGCTGGTCGGTGCTGCAATCCTCGGCGTCGCACTGACCCTGGTGACCGCAGGGCTCAGCGATGTGCTTGCCACGGCTGCCGGAGTGGCCAAGGCCACCCAGACCGACGCTCGGATCGCCACCATCATCCGAACCCTCGCCACCACCGCCGCCCAGGTGGTGCGGCCATTGATCTACGTGATCGATCCGGTCGGCGCCGCGGCCGGCGACCTCGGCGCCCTGATGGGCTCGCGCGCTGCGATGTTCTCGATGGACCTGTCACGCAGTTCGGTCCGTGCCGAAGAGCTCGCCATGGCCCTCGACAAGATCCCCTCCTGGGCTCACGATGAGCTGAAACGCGCGGTGGACCCGGCCTTTCTGCGCGAGTCATTGGAGGAGGGGGGTGTCCCCAAGGCCATCATCGACGATGCTGTCGCCAACAACCCGTACCGGAACCTCACACCACAGCAGGTTCTGGATCGGTACTGGGACGACGGAAAGGGCATGTGGGCCTTTCCACCGAACCAGGGATTCGCCGGGGACTACCATGTGTCCGACAGCATTCCGGCGGGGACCCACCTGGACCGCATCGGCGGCGAAGGTGGCGGGTTCCTGGGGCGAGAGGGCGACTCTTATGGAGCGCGAGCGCTGTCGCCAGGAAAAGCGGCGGATTATCACGAATACGTGGCCACAGACGTGCCCCTCCGACCGAATTGGGAAGTACGCAACGGATCGATTGCACCTGGATTCGGCCAACCTGGTGGTGGCCACCAGTGGATAGTGGTCGATACCAAAACTGGGGAGCAGGTATCGATCGAAGAGTTGAAGGAGAGGGGTGCGATTCGTGATGTATCAGCGTCAGACAACTAGTGAGCGTGGGGGCCGATGTGGATGAGTGGGCAGCGCTACCCGACTTCTTCAGCGCGATGGCGTATTGGCGCAATGTCCAGCAGTTCTGCGCCGAATCCGGCCACGCAAAGGCCGACAAGATCCTGCTATTTGGTACGCCGTACCTCGACGGTGATCGACTCATAATCCCGAATGGACCAGCCCGTGCGGAGGACTCTGAGGGGTACCGAGCATACTCGTTCAACTGGGAAGGGAATGCGTTTACATTGCGTGAATCGGGTCGGGACAGGGGCACCACCTGGAACAACGTCACGAAGGCATGGTTCAGCTCCCTCAGCGACATCGGTAAGCACTTCACCGGGTCTTACGTGGGCGAACGAACACGCATGGCCACGAATCTGAAGTTGCCGATAGTTAACCTGCAGTGGGTGGACATCGGACCCGCTCCTGGTTGGAGCGGATCAGGCGAACCGGATCCGGACGGTTTCGAGCCGGCTACCAAGTACCACAGGAACGACGATCCCTCACGATATTACTTCACTGATGCCGGAGACAGTGAGACATCCTTCCGGCTCAACCTGTCGTGGCGAGAGCTGAATCTACTGTACACAGAAGGGATTTCGGGCGCCGAGAGTGTACTCATCCCACCGTTTTCCGATGACTGAATCGATCTCGGCGTCGACCAGAGCGTGATCGAGCAAATGCGGCCCTTAGGACAACAATGGGCGAGTTCGCTGGACTGACCGACTTCCTCGACGCAATGACTTACTGGAACGCGGTACAGCGCATGCTCGCCAGCGACGGACGATTCACAACCAAAGCCCCGCTGTACGAGCTCCCTCACCTCGACGGTAGACGGCTGATGATTCCTCGCGGTCCTGGAAGTGCCGAGAATTCCGAAGGGTACACCGACTACTCGATTCTCGACGAAAGCGACAGATACAGCCTGCGGATCTCCGGAAGGACCCGGAAGGACATCCGCCCAGACCGACCGAAGTCGTGGTTTGGCCATTTCGACGATGCTGCAAAGTATTTCGTGGGCGCACACGTCGCCGAGATAACACGCATGTTCCACAAACCATCGACACTCCCTGTCGTGAACCTGCAATAGCTGAATCGCGGTCTCGCGCCGGGGTGGCTGCAGTCATCCGAGCCAAACCCCAGCGGGTTTGAGCCGGCTACGAGGTACTTTATGGCGAAGGATCCTGGCCGATTCTATTTCACCGATTCACCTGACACCGCAGCGTCGCTCCTCGTGAGCCTGACATGGCGAGAGCTCAACGCGACGTTCTCTGAGGGAATCCCTGGCGCCGAAAACATACAAATGCCCAAGTTCTCGGACCAATGAGCGTGCCGTCTCAACCCGCCCCGAACATCGCATCCAACGTCGTCCTACGGTTCCGCTCCGCGTGCTCCCCGGCGAGCGACTCCGCGAGCACACCGTCGCCGGCCGCAATGGCCTCGACGATCTCGTGGTGATCGTGTGACACGGTGTGCGGGTCCAGGATATGCCGGACCCGCCTTGGCAGTCGAAGTGCCACCGCAACGAGCTACAGACTCACATCAGGAGGTGACGTAGATCTGTGAACGAGCGTACGGAGTTCGCTGATTTCGCTGCAGCACTGGATTACTGGTCCCAAGTCCAGATCACGCTGGCCCAGGCCGGTCGTTTCGAGACCAAAGCCCCGCTGTACGAGCAGCCCTACTTCGACGGCGACCGCGTCATGATTCCGCGCGGTCCCGGCAACGCCGAGGACTCCGACGGCTACACCGACTATTCGATCCTGCGTGGAGATGGGCTATACGCTGTACACACCGCAGGTCGCCGCCGCGGAGAAGCCTCTCCAGATTCACCACGGTTCTGGTTCGGCCGCTTCGACGATGCGGCCAAATACTTTGTCGGCCGTGTGGTCGGAGGCCCAACTCGGTCACGGTTGAGAAGGGAACACATGCCGGTGGTCAACCTGCAATGGTTAGGACGTGGCCTGTCACCTGGATGGTCGGAGGTGCCAGAACCGGACCCCTCGGGCTTCCTCCCGTCAAAGCGGTTCTTTCGCCATGACAACCGGGACCGCTTCTACTTCACGACCGATATCGATACCGCGACATCGTTCTTGCTGAGCCTCTCTTGGCGTGAGTTGAATGACGCTTTTGCGCGCGACATTCCGGGGATTGACGGCGTTCCGTTGCCCGTGTTCTCCGATGATTGACCCCGGCCAAGCGTGCCAGCGTGGCAACGGTCGAGGGTCCAGGAGTCCCGGTCGACCCATTGATCAACCCGCCCCGAACATCGCCTCCAACGTCGTCCTCCGGTTCCGCTCCGCGTGCTCCCCGGCGAGCGACTCCGCGAGCTCACCGTCGCCTGCCGCAATGGCCTCGACGATCTCGTGGTGATCGTGTGACACGGTGTGCGGGTCCGGGATCTGCCGAACCAGCCACTGCACGCGAAACAGGATGGGAGACATGATCTCCCCCAACGTGCGGTTGTGCGATGCCGTCACGAGCAGCTGGTGGAAGAGCGCATTCGCGTCATGTGCCGCGGTGGCGTCGCGCGCGTCATCGGCGGCGACCACCGCGGCGCGCAGGGCTGCGACGTCGTCGTCGGTCCGATTGTCGGCGGCCTCGCGACACGCCATCGCCTCCAGCGCCTGGCGGATGTCGAACAGTTCACTCACGTCGCGTTCGGTCCACGAGCGGACCACCAGGCCACGGGTCTTGCGCACCTCGAGGAAGCCTTCGGCGCGCAATGCCTGCAGGGCCTCACGCGCAGGCAGCCGGGAGACCCCGTAGGTGTCCGCGACGTCCCGTTCCACCAACCGGTAGCCGGGCGGATAACGGCCGGTCATCACGTCCGAGCGCAGCGAATCGAGCAATCGCCCGCTCAGCGAGACGCTGTCGGTGACGTTCGTGGACGAGGCTTCGGGACTGATCGGCGACATGACGCTCATAGCTTACGGCCCGGCCATCACTCCCCCGGCGAACGCATCAGCGGCCAACGAACTCGGGTCGCGCCTGCGCGTCGAAGGGAAAGCGGGTCCGGAACTCGTCCGCGGCATCGGCCATGGTCACGAACTCGACACCGTCGAACGAACCCCACCGGTCGAGCAGGCGTTCCAGCATCAGCAGCACCTGCGGTCTCCCGGACACGTCGGGGTGGAGGGTCATCGGGATGACCGCGTAGTCGAGTTCGCGATAGACCCAGTCGAACTGGTCGTTCCACAACTGCTCGATGTCGCGGGGATTGACGAATCCGTGCGAGTTGGGGTGTCCCTTGATGAACATCATCGGCGGCAGATCGTCGACGTACCAGTTGCCGCAGAACTCCACGAGGTCGATTTCGTATCCGTGCTCGAGCGGCGTCATCCAGTGCGATGCGGGCTGAGACGTGTCGATCGGCGTCCACCGATCGCCCACCCGGGCGTAGAACGGGACGAAGTCGTTGTAGTTCTGCGAATGGTCGTAGGCGAAGCCGTACTCGGCGAGGATCGATGCGGTGTGCTCACTCATCTCCCACCACGGCGCGACATAGCCCTTGGGTCGCTCGCCGCAGAGTTGCTCGATCAGCTTGACGCTCTTGGCCATCACGTCGCGCTCCTGCTCGAGGCTCAGCGACCGTGGGTTCTCGTGACTGTATCCGTGGGCACCGATCTCGTGCCCGGCGTCGACGCACATCTGCGCCTGCTTCGGAAAGGTTTCGATGGAGTGGCCGGGCCAGAACCAGGTGCTGACGATGTCGCGACGCTCGAGCAGCCGAAGCATACGCGGCACGCCGACCTCACCGGCGAACACGCCGCGCTGCATGTCATTCGGCGAGTCCTGGCCTCCGTATGATCCGAGCCACCCGGCGCAGGAGTCGACGTCGATACCGACCGTGATCTGAATCTTCTTGTCAGTCATGTGTTGTGTTCTTTCTGTCTCAGCGTCCGAGGAGATCGGCCATCGCGGCGCGGGCGTCGTTCATGGCGGCGACGTCGTCGTCGGACCAGCCCCGTTCCGGGAGGCTGTGGGCCGACAGCCACGCGGCCACCTCACCGTCGCGTTCGACCGGGCCGAGGACCTGGGCGCTCACGCCGTACACATCGCGCAACGCCTGCGGTGGGAACGGCGGCTCGACGAACGCGGGCTGCACCAGTACCCGACGGGTCTCGTCGAGCCAGCGCACCGTCTCGAGCGCTCGCTGGTCGAGTGACGGGTCATGCTGGATCGACCGGATTCCCGCACCGCAGGATTCGGCCGCGCAGAGGTCCACATGGAGTCCGAGCGCGGCGTCGTCGACGCGCACCGTGGTGCGATCACAGCCGGTTCGTTCGCGCAGCTCGGTGACGATCTGCTTGGCACGGTGGCGAAATGCCGCCTGCTCGAGGAAGATTCCCCACCCCCGGATTCGGGCGTCGGCACCGGCCATCTCGAGTGCCCACCAGAGTGTGGCCGCGATGCTGTCGATGACCGGTACACCCACCTTCTGCTCAACCGCCCGGCTCACACCGGTGCCATCGACGTTCGTACAGACGAGCGCCACCGCCTGTGGATCGCCCTGCTCGGTGGCGCCGATGAGCAGGTCGGCCACCTCGTCGTCGGAGGCCGCCGCGAAGGAGAAATTGTCGGTCAGGCCCCACTCCGAGTGGGACACCACGTCGATGCCGTTGCTGCGGTACTCGGCGACGATCTGTTCGACCACATCCTCGGTGTACGGCGTGCCCAACGCGAGTGCGCTGACACCGAAATCGTGGCAGGCCTGGAGAATTGCCAGCGTCGACGTCGTCGCCGGGAGACCGGTGTGGTCGGTGATGGCGGCGCAGATGGTCCGATCGTGCTCAACGCCCAGCCAGGAACCGGCCGTGCCGTTCCACACGATCACGTCGACTTTCGCATCCGCGAGGAGGCGTGCCGCGGCCACCATCGACTCCACGTCGAACGCCGCTCCCGCACCGTCGGTGCTGATGGCCTGCACCCGGATTCTCGTGGACACGAACGAGACGTCGTCGCGCCCGGCCAGCAGTCGAGCAGTCGTGTCCTCGACGCTGGTGTTCGACGACGGGACGATCATTCCGATCCGGGTCATACCGCTACTCCTGGTGTCGTGGTGGCCGGCTGCCCCGTTTTGGGGGCGAGTCGCTGTGCGTAGTCGAGTGCGAGGACGGCGACGGTCATGATGATGCCCGCTCCGACGAAGTAGAGCAGCGCCCAGGTGTAGCCACCAGTCGCGCCGACGATGAACCCGACCGCCATGGGCGTGACGAAGCCGGACACGTTTCCGGCGAGATTCATTGCGCCACCGAGCACACCGGCGTCCTCGCGGCCGCCGAGAATGGCCGGGACGGACCAGAACAGGCCGACCCATCGCAGGAAGAACAGAACCACCGACAGCAGCGCGATCGCCGCGACCGGACCCGGCATGAGCACCACCCCGACCAGGCCGAGTACCACGCAGACGCCGGCGAAGCCCAGCAGGGACCGCATCACCAAATTTGTGTTGTAGCCCTTCTCCTTGAGCCGATCGGCGAGCTGACCGCCGATGATCTCACCGACGAACCCGGATCCGAAGATCACGAAGGTCGACCAGCCGATCGTGTTGAGATCGAAACCCTTTCTCTCCGAGAGGAACAGCGGCCCCCAGGTCAGCAATCCATAGAAGACCCCGTTGAATCCCAGCCAACCCAGGCACATCGCCCAGAAGCTGCGGAACTTCAGATAGTGCACGAGTCCCGCGCGCTGCCCCGTGGAGCGATGTCGGGCGCTCTCCTCGGCGTGCGAACGAGTCAGGTACTCCAGCTCGGCCGGATTCACCTTCGGATGCTCGTCCGGGGTGTCGCGGATGGCCCGCCATGCCCAGATGCCGAGGATCATGGTGACCACACCCGCAGCGAGGAAAGCCCAGCGCCAACTGCCGGTGAAAGCGATCAGACCGGTGATGGCGATACCGCCGACCGCCGATCCCAGCGGTGCACCGGCGTCCAGAATGGTTGCGCCACGGCCGCGTTCCTTCTCGGTGAGAAAGGCTGCGTTGAGTTTGCCACCGGCAGGCATGATCGGCGCCTCTGCGATGCCGATCGCTCCCCGCGCGAAGGCCATGATCCCGATGTTCGGCGCCAGGCCCGACATCGCCGTCGCACCGCCCCAGCCGAAACAGGCCACCATGATCAGCTTGCGCGGGCCGAACCTGTCGATCAACCAGCCGGCGGGAATCTGCATCACCGCGTAGGCCCAGAAGAACGCCGACAGGAGCAGACCGGTCAGCTCCGCACTGATGTGGAAGTCCTCTTTGATCATCGGCAGCGCCACGGAGAGGGACCCGCGGTCGACGTAGTTGACCGTGACCAGGAGGAGCAACAGGCCGAACATGCGCCAACGGGTGTTGGACATCGGGACTACTCCTTCGAAGTTTGGTATACCAAGTTGGTATGCCAAGAACCTAGGTGCTGATGACCCGATCCACAAGCGTTCGCGGTAACCAGTACGTAAACCCTGCAAACCCGGAGGTAGCGGCGATGAGCGGATCATTCGGGCCCCGCACGATCTGGGGCACCGGCGGCAACTTCCCCACCCTCGAATCGTCGACTCCCCCGCCCCGCCCGCAGCTTTTCGTCAAGAACACGCATTCTGTGATCGGCGACGGGGAACCCTTGCACCTGCCTCTCGACGTCGCACAGCGCATCGTGTGCGAGGGCGAACTCGCGATCGTCATCGGGACGGGGTGTCGGCACCTGACGTCTACCGACGACGCGCGCAATGTGATCGCCGGCTACACCGTCGCCAATGACGTGACGGCCCGCGACCTACAGGATGTCGACGCCCACTGGTCGCGCGCGAAGGGGCTCGACGGCTTCTGCCCGCTGGGCGCGGGACTCGTCGCGCCCGCCGATGCCCCCGACTGGGACGATGCGATCATCCGCACCCGCGTGGACGGCGAGACCATCCAGCACACGCCGGTCTCCGCCGCATACGCCGGGCCGGAGGCGCTCGTCGTGTGGGCGTCCCAGCAGTTCACCCTTCACCCCGGAGATGTATTCCTCTTGGGCACACCGGATTATCTGCCACCCGGCCGCGAGGATGGAGCGGTACTGCGGCCGGGTTCCGTCGTCGAGATCGACATCGCCGGGATCGGCACGTTGCGGACACCGGTGCGGGGATGACCAGGCTGATCACCAGAAACTGATCGTGCCCCTGGGGCGCATCACCCAGGGGCACGACAATCGGTCAGTTCGGTCGAGTTGCAGTCACCTCGCCTACCCGACCCTGATCACCGTCTTGATCTCGCCGGCATCGGGATCGGTCCAGGCCTCCACCGCATGGTCGAAGTTGAGCTCGCGCGACACCAGCGAGTCGGCGTCGACATTTCCGTTGGCCAGCATGCCGATCACGGTCGGCCAGGTGAACGCATACCGCATCACGCCGTGCAGAGTGATCTCCCGTTCGATGACCTGGGACATCGGCACCGACGCGTCGTCGCCACCGACTCCGATGAACACCACCCGCCCTCCTGGCCGCACCTTGTAGAAGCCGTCGTGCCGCACCGTCTCGACACCGGTGCACTCGATGAACGCGTGCACGTCGCCGAAGGCATCGTCGAGGCTCTCGAACGCCTCGCAGCCGAGCTTTGCCGCTATCTCGCGCCGCGCGGAATTCGGTTCGACGATCCCCACACGCCCGGCGCCGGCGGCATGACACAACTGCGCCACGAAGAGACCCACGGGTCCCGCCCCCGCGATCAGCACCTGGGCCCCGATCGGCAATGCCGCCTTCTCGACACCGTTCAGCGCCACCGAGATCGTCTCCACCATCGCGGCCGCGTTGTCACTCACAGTGTCGGGAATCGCGTGTGCGTTGCCCTGCGGAACGGCGACGTACTCTGCGAGACCGCCGTCCAGCCCGGGCACACCGAAGAACTTCTGGGATGGGTCGATGTTGTATCGCCCTGCCCTCGCCTCGCGGGAGGTCCAGTCCGGCACCAGCGGCTCGACGGCGACCCGCTCCCCGATGCGCGAGTCATCCACCGCCTCCCCGACCGCGACGATGGTGCCCCCGAACTCGTGCCCGAGGACCACGGGCTCCGTGACGACATCACTACTGGCCCGGCCGTGCTGATAGAAATGCTTGTCGCTCCCGCAGACCCCGACCGAGCCGACACGGACGAGCACCTCCGATGGCCCGATGCCGGGTACGGCTCGCTCGTCGATCCGGATGTCTTCGGGTCCGTGCAGCACCCAGGCTCTCATCTGGGTGGGGATGTGTGCCGCGGTCATGGGCGTGCTCCGATCTCGTCCGACGCGGGCGCGTCGATGATGTGGACTCGTGGTGCAAACGTGCCGGCTTTGAGTGAGCTCTCGATCTCCTCGAGGCTGCGGCCCTTGGTCTCGGGAACCCAGCGCCACACGAACAGCCAGGCGATCACGTTCACCACCGCCAGGACACCGAACACCAACCCGGTGCCGAGTTTGTCCGCGGCGAAGTACAGCAGGAGTGTCACGAGGAAGTTCGTGACCCACAGGCAGAACGCACACAGGGAGACCGCCCGGCCGCGAACTTCGAGCGGGAAGATCTCCGCCATGTAGAGCCAGGTCATCACCGACAGGCTGCCCCCGTTGAAGGCGAAATATCCAGCCAGACAGATCATCACGAGGACCTGGAGTCCGATGCTCAGTTCGGCTCCGGCGCCGGCCGTCCACGGTAGGACCATGGCGAGGACGGCGAGCACCACCACGGCACCGGGCAGCCCCCACAAGACCAGCTGCCGTCGGCCGAGGCGTTCCAGGAGTGCCATGCCGACGAGCGTGAACACCAGCAGCGATACGCCGACACCTATCGAGGCGAGTGTGGCGGCAGATGTCCCGAATCCTGCCAGGGCCAGTAGTGACGGTGCGTAGTAGATGATGGCGCTGATCCCGGTCGCCTGGGAGAAGAAGGCGACGCCGAGTCCGGCCACCAACGCCGGCCGCACCCAGGGTGTCCGGAGATCGCGCCATGAGCCGGTCTTCGGCTCACTCACCGACCTGATCTCGTCGAGCTCTGCCGAGACGTCATAGCCGGCGGGCCGCACTCGCGCGAGCGCTTGTGCCGCATCGTCTTCACGAGACTTCAGGATCAGCCATCGCGGACTCTCCGGGAGCATCAGCATGATGATGAGGAAGACGACTGCCGGGATGGCCGCGAACGCCAGCATCTCCCGCCACGCGGCGTGCGTCCCCAGTGCATGCCCGGTCGCGTATGCGACGAGTGTGCCCACGCAGATCATCACCTGGAACAGGACGGCCTGGGTGCCTCGGACATGTTTGGGAGCGAGTTCGGCGATGTAGGTCGGGATGATCTGTGATGCGCCACCCACCGGGAGTCCGAGCAGGAACCGGAAGATGATGAGCACGGCCACGTTCGGGGCCAGTCCGCATCCGATGGCGAACACGATGAACGCCACCGCCACCAGCACCACCGTCCAACGGCGACCGAGTCGCTCCGACAGCGGACCGGTCCCGATGGCACCGAAGATCGCGCCCAGCAACGTGATCGACGTGATGACCGACAACAGGCCCGGATCGTCACTGATGCCGAAATCGTCTTGGAGGAACAGCAAGGCGGAGCCGATGATGCCGGTGTCGTAGCCGTAGAGCAGTCCGCCGAGGCTCGCGCCGACGGCGACGAGGATGGAGAAGGCCGTCACCTTGGGCGGCTGCACTCGTGTCAAGGTCTCGGTCATGGCTGCACTCTTTCGAATTCGGCGCCGACGAGGTCCGCCAGCACTTCGAGGTCCGCGGCGAGATGTCCCCGCGCCATCGACCAGTGGTGGGTGGATCCCGAAATTGCCCATTCCTCGGTCCACAGCCCCGGATCACAGCCGAAGTCGATGCGGGTGGTGGTGTTGCCGATGGTGATGTGCGGACCATCCACGGCCTCGCCCTCTGACGCGATGAATCGAAGCCTGCCGTTACCACGCTCGGTGATGGAGAACTGTGTGACCGGACCCAGCGCCACACCGCATTCGATGGACGCGCCGCCACCGCCCTTGCCGTGGAAGACCTCGAGGTTGCGCAACACCGGCCGGTGCTCGGTGATCGCCAGGTCGGCCGCGTCGTTGTGGCCGAGCTCGACGACTCCCGCATCGAAGTCGAGTGCCTGTCCCTCGGTGAGGGTTCCACCGCCGCCGAGGGCGGAGGTCACGAGCATCGCGATCGCCGCGCGGAGTTCGTATTCGGTGACGGTCGGGATGCCACGGCTGGTCAACAGGGTGGCCCCGATGGGGAACCCCGTTGCGAGCTTTCCGTAGATGTCACCTGGCTGACCGAAGTGGAAGTAGGCCAACGTGGACAATGCGTAGTCGTCGACGAGCTGATCGAGCGCCGCCGAGACCTGTGACTGGAAGCGGATGTTGTCGGTGTCCACGCCGGGCGCCAGCTCGAATCCCGACTCCACCGCGGCCATCACCCGGTCGATCGCCTGACGTTCGACCTTCTCGAAACGCACTCGGAGATCGTCGAACTCGAGCACCTCCACATGGCCGCCGAGGACCTTGACCACGTTGGTGATGTTCGTCGCGATGTCGTACATGCCCGGATACAGATGGCCCATCATGCCGTGTCGTGCGGTACGCAGCAGACGAGTGGTGCGGGCTGCCGCGACGTACCGGGTGACCTTCCGCCACACGCGCGGGTCGTCGAGCCAGCCGGCGATGGCGCGAGGCTTCTTGCCGATGCGGTCCATCGCCACGCCGATCTCGGGCAGCCCTGCCGAGCCCGCGAACGCCAGCCAGTCCCCGGTGCCGAATCGTGCATGGTCCATCTTGCGGTCGGGTTGCAGCGACAGCAGAACCATGGGCACGTCGACGTCGCGCAGGATCGGAAGTACCTGCGCCGACGTCATATAGGTCGGTACCAGCATGACTATCAGATCGAGATCCTGGGCAGCCAGCAGCCTCGCGGCGGCGACGCCCTCGGTCACGTCGGAGACGAGCCCGGCGTCGACCACGGTGGCCCCGAGGTCGGCGATGCGGGCGATGACGTGCCGTGACGAGTCGTCGATCCGGTCCTTGAGTCCGTCGAACTGCGGCCAGTAGGCGCCCAGCCCGCCGGCGACGACACCGATGCGCGCGTTGGGAACTCCGACACGCGTCATCGGGTCGGGTGGCTGCCGCAGGGCGAGATGCGGAGCCGATGACTCACCGGTCGTCTCGGCGCGGTGGATGGTCTGCGTCATGCGTGTGTCTCCCGTCGGGTGATCGGACGATCGGAACTCCGGGCGTGATCGGTGATGCCGCGAACTTCGCGGAAGTCGATGCCCAACAATTGCGCGGCAGCCCGGTAGTCACCGGAGCGATGTCCGGTGGACAACGACCAGTGATGTGCCACACCGGTTCCCGACCACTCGTCCACCCATTCCCCAGGGTCGCGGCCGAAGTCGACCCGGCTCGTCGTGTTGCCGATGGCCAGTAGGGGTCCCGGAACCACCTCGCCTTCCGAGGCGATCAGCGAGAGGGAGCCGTCGGCGTCCTGCCCGAGTCCCAACACGGTGACCGGTCCGTGCTGGACGTCGAACTCGACACTGACCCCCCAGCCTCGCTTGCCGTGGTAGACACCGAGTCCGCGCAGAGTGGGCTCACGCGAGGCGACGCCGAGGTGCGCCGGGCCGTCGTGCCCCATCTCGACGACGTCGTCCTCGAAGTTGAGCGCCTGGATCTCGCAGAACGAGCCGCCCGCGCCCACCACCTGAGTGACCAACTGCGCGACCGATGTCCGCAGCTCGAACTCACCGGTGGTGGGGATGCCGCGCGCCGTCAGCAGCGAGGCGCCCAGGATCATCCCGGCGCCGAGCCGCTCATGCTGTTCGCCGTCGAGACCACGGTGATAGTAGGCGAGGCTGTCGAGCCCGAAATCGTCGACGAGGCGGTCGAGGCCCACGGATACCTTGGCGCCCCAGAAGAAGTCATCCTCGTCGACGGTGGAGTCGACGGCGAAGATCTCGCGGGCCAGGTCCATGCGTTCGGTGACCTCGCGGTCGGTCACCGAAGCGACGCGCACCCGCAGGTCGTCGAACTCGAGCACCTCGACATGTGATCCGAAGGTGGCCGGCAGCAGGGTCATGTCGGTCGAGACGTCGAGCATCCCCGGGTAGACGTGCCCCATCAGGCCGTGCCGCGCATGCCGCAACGTGGCGCGCACCTGGGCGGCATTGATCCACTGCTCGATACGGCGCCAGGCACTCGGCTGGTTCAGCCATCCGGAGACCGAGCGGAACGGCACGCCGGAGCGCCGGAACACATTGCCGAGCTCCGGCACGGAGCACTGGCCGCAGTACGCGAGCCATGCGCCGGTGTCGAAGGTGGCGTGGTCCATCTTCTCGGTGGGCTGCAGGTCGATCACCAGGATCGGTGCGTTCGACCGTTTCGCGATCGGCATCACCATCGACGCGGTCAGGTAGGTCGTGAGAAAGAGGACGATGATGTCGCAGTCGGCGCGACGAAGGACCTCGGCCGCCCGGTCGCCGTCGCGTGCGTCCGAGATGAACCCGACGTCGACCACGTCGGCGTCGAATTCCCGAAAACGTTCGGCAACGAATTCCGCCGACTGCTCGAGCTGTGGCAGGAGATCGGGGAACTGGGGCCAGTAGGTGCCGAGGCCTCCCGCAACCAGGCCGACGCGCGCTTTGCGGCGCGTCTTCGCCGGGGGCAATGCGGTTTGAAAACTGTCCATGAGCTGCGTCATTCGCGATTCTCTCCTTGGGTCGATCAGCTCCACCGCGGTGGATTTAATCGATTAAATCACCGAGGTGTGCTGCATCACAACCCCCGGGTGAGAGTGGTGTACGTCCGGCGGGTCAGTTCGGCGCCGACTCCCTGACCACCAGTTCGGGCGAGAGACGTTGCGCCTGATGGGCGTGTTCGGTGCCGCCGCTCTCGGCCTCGAGTTCATCGAGCAGCAGCGATACGGCCAGCTCACCCAGCTCGTTCTTCGGCTGTTTCACCGAGGTGAGGGGGACCAGCGACTGCCACGCGAGCGGGAGATCGCCGTAGCCGACCACCGCAACGTCATCGGGTACCGAGAGCCCGGCGGCACTCAGTCCGCGCACCACCCCGACGGCCAACTGATCGTTGGTGCAGAAGATGGCCCGGGGCCGATCCGCTTCGAGGATCTCCTCGATGGCCTGCTGCCCGTTGTCGATGGTCATCTCGGTCACGTGCCGCATGATCACCGCCCCCGGGTCGACCTTATGTGCGGCGAGCGCCTCCCGCACACCTTCGTCACGCTCGGCGCACTGGGGAATGCCGAGGTCACCGTTCACCACCGCGAGCGGACCTCCCAGGCGCAGCAGATGTTCGGTCGCGAGACGACCCCCCAGGACGTCGTCGATGGCCACCGAGCATCCCTCGGAGACCGACGCCCGCCGATCGACGAGCACCAGATGGCTTCCCACCAACCGCAGGCGTTCGAGCCGTTGCTGATCGGCGCTCAAGGTCACCACGATCGCACCCGCGGCGCGGAGCTCGGCCAACGCCGCGAAATGGTCTCTCTCCCGGTCCGGATCGTCGCCGCTGACGCAGAGGGACACCGCGTACCCCGCGCGTGACGACGCCGCGCACACCGCATCGGTGATCTCCGCATAGAACGGATTGACGATGTCGGGCACCACGAGTCCGATGAGGCGATTGGAACCGGTGCGTAGTGCGCCGGCGGCACGATTCGGGACGAAGTCGAGTTCTTCGATGGCGGCCATCACTCGGTCGCGGGTGGCGGGTGCCACGATCTCCGGCCGGTTCAGGGTGTTCGACACGGTCGCAGTGGACACGCCCGCCAGTCGGGCGACCGCGGCGACGCCCAGATCCGGTCGGCCGCGGCGCGATTCCCTGCTCCGTGCCACCACTCACCTCTCTCGAAAACGACCATCTGCCAGCCCATTATGCCCTCGGCGGTGGATTGTCGAGCGATGCGCGTGCGCCTCGGAGGTCAGTTGATCGTCCGATGAGTCACCAGCACCGAGTCATCGGTGAGGACCACCGCATTGCAGACGAAGGTGTTGGTCGGCCCGAGACGCGCGGCACCCGGGAGATCACCCGGTACCGACACCGATCCCCGCACCGCCCATTCGGTGGCCACCGACGAGCGTTCACGACCCGCGTCCCGCAATGCGGACTCGTCGTCGCGCCCCACACTGGTGGTGCGGGTCGTGACATCGGAGAACCCTGCGGCTGCCGATTGCGACGCTGCCGTGCCACTGCCGGCCTCGGCCAATCGATCACGGACGTCTGCGCGGATCACGTCGAGACACTTCGCGGTCGACTCCGTCTTCCGCTGTTCGCGGTCCTCGAGGGTCGATCGGCCGTGCAACACCAGCACGACGATCACCACGACGACGACCACTGCCCCGACGATCCAGAGCGGTGAACGACCGGGAACACGTACGCGAGACACTCCACGATCATCGACCAGAAGTGACCAGAAGTTGGTCAATTCGCCCGTTGGCTGCGGGCTCTCACCGAGTCGTCGTCGCTCCTGAGCTCGTTCTGTCCCATCCACCAGCGGGCGATGTCGATGCGGCGGGCGAACCAGACGTCCTGGTGTGCGCTCGCGTATTCCAGGAAACGCCGGACCGCGTGCGCCCTCGCGGGTCGCCCGACGAGGCGGAGGTGCAGTCCCAGGCTCATCATGCGAGGCGCCTCGGATCCGCCGAGCAGCAGTTCATCGAGGGTGTCGATCAGTTCATCACCGAACTGACGGCCGGTTGCCAATCCCGGCGTGGTGGCCAGTCGCATGTCGTTGGTGTCGAACGCGTACGGCAGCACCAGATGCGGCTTGCCGAACTCGCTGTCCCAGTATGGAAGTTCGTCGTCGTAGGCGTCGCTGTCGTAGAGAAGGCCGCCGTGTTCGACGACGAGGCGGCGAGTGTTCGGGCTGGTGCGGCCCGTGTACCAACCGAGGGGTGGCCGACCCGTCGCCGAGGTGATGACGTCCACCGTCCGTGCGATGTGATCGCGCTCGGTCTCCTCGGCGACGTCGTGGTAGTCGATCCATCGGTATCCGTGCCCGCAGATCTCATGCCCGCGAAACGCGAACTCGGCGGCCAGTTCCGGATAGCGCTCCACGGCCATCCCACAGGCGAACACCGATGCGGGTACGCGATACGTGTCGAGGATGTCGAGGAGTCGCCACACTCCGACCCGGGTACCGAAGTTGTACATCGACTCGGTCCGCAGGTCGCGCGCCCCGAACCGCGGCCGACCGTCGGCGACGTCGCAACCACTGTTCTCCGACGAGTCATCCCCGTGGAGGACATTGTGTTCGGCACCTTCCTCCCAGTTGATCACCACGCTGACCGCGACCTTCTTGCCTCCCGGCCACCGCCACATCGGGGGTTGCTCGGCGTAACCGCGCAGGTCGCGGGGATACGGTTCACTCACCGCGGGCCGCCTGATGCGCCTGGCAGTAGGTGATCGACGTCGCACCGGCCAGTCGCGCAGCCCACCACACGGTGGCGATGGCCGAGTCGATCGCGTGGTCGGCGGTGGTGGACACGTTGGTGGAGATCACCGCCACCGGCCTGCCCTCGGCACCGGCGAGGGCGGCGACGGTGGCGTCCAGATCGGCCTGCGGGATCTTGGGGTAATCGATGTTGCGGGTGATGCCACCCGCCGTGTCCACCTCAACCGAATAGCCCTGATCGCTCAGGCATTCGTGCACTCGGCGATGCAGGGCATCGGCATTGGGTGTGTACAGCGCAATCCGTTTCGTTCCGGCCTCGGACAGGGCGGCCATCTGTGCACGATACGACGTCGACGCCGGTGTGCCGGTGCGCGTGTGCATCGCTGCGGCGATCGAGTCGTCGGCGTGCCTGCTCAGCCAGAAGCCGGTCGTGCCTGCCCACATGATGACGTCACACTCGCAGTCGGCGAGCAGCTCTGCCGCGTCTGCCAAAGTGTCGGTGGCGAACTGACTCTCCGATTCGGTTCCCTCCCCTACGGTGCGGACCCGAATTCGGGTGCAGACCGCCGAGATCCCCAGAGTCGAGATGAGATCGGTCGAGTTCAGCAATCGCTCCATGGTCGGATTCGACGACGGGACGACGAATCCGATGCGTGGTCGGCTCACCGTCTCCTCCTCTCGTCCATTCCTGCACCCACCAACTGCGTATCATTCGACGACGCGAGACCCTCTGCCAGAGAACACAACCTGCTTTCGGTCCCCGGAACACCCACCAGCTGCACCGATATCGGCCGCCCGTCGTCTCCGTGACCGACCGGCACGGACAATGCGGCCAGCCCGGTGAGCGACACCGCCCGCAGATGTGCCATCAGCTGATGACCCGTCAACGAGCCGCCGCCGACCTGCACCTCTTCGGCAAAGCCCACTGCTCCGGTCGGCGCGCACGGCATGATCACGGCGTCGTATCCGCGCAACCTGCCATCGATGCGCCGCCGGACACGCATGGCGGTCGTCCATGCATCGCGGACCTCGCTGCCGACGAACACCTCCCGCGGCGCGGTCTCCAGCACCGCGCGGGTGGAATCGCAGAGGAGTTCTTCACGCCCACGGGACAATTCGCGAACATCCGGATGGTCGTCGAGCCTGGCGCGCAGCTCGGTGTACGCCTCCAGGGCGCCGGCGAACAGTCCGCCTGCCGGGTCGACAACCAGCCCACTCTCCCGCGCCCGCTCGACGACCGACGACAAGGCAGCGCGCACATCGTCGGAGATCGGCGCGATCTCGGAGCCGTCGGTGACCAGCACGCGGCCTGTCGGCTCCCCGCGCCCCTGCTGATCCGCGAGCACACCGATGACGTCGGCGATCTTGCCGGCGGACCGGGCCATCACACCGACCACTTCGAGTTCGCTCGCCAGTCGCCATGGGGCCCTGGCAAGTCCGATCGGTGCGCTGCGGTCGGCACCGAGACCGCCGATGCGGCCGTACGTCGGAACGTTGCCCACGCCCGGACGGAGGCCGAAGATGCCGAGTGCCTGAGCGGGCCAGCGGATGGAGCCGCCGTAGTCGCCGGCGATCGCGAAGTCGACGATGCCGGTCGCGACGGCCACTGCATCGCCGCCACTCGATCCGCCGGGTGAGAGGTCGTCGCGTGTCGGGTGCAGAACCCGACCGCCCAGGCGAGTCTCGGTGTCGATGCCGAAACCGAATTCCGCGCAGTTGGTCTTTCCGAAGAAGACCGCACCGGCCCGGCGCGCCCGGGTGACCGCCGTGGCATCGACGTCGGGACGAAAGTCGTCGAGGACGAGACTGCCCCCACGTGACGGGACACCGGCGACCGCGAACAGGTCCTTGACGCTGAACAGGTCGCCGTGCAGCGGCCCCGGACGGGCGACGGTCGCCTCCGTTCGTACCTCGTCGGCGTCGACGTGGACGAAAGCATTGGTCCACGCATAGTCGTCGTATCGGGAGAGTGACTGGTCGACAGCGGTTTCCGTGGTCAACGGACTCGCTCTCGTTCGGCACGCACGCCTGCCTCGATGCGATCGGCGATCGCGCGCCGGAGATGGTTGAACTCCGACGACGTCACATCGCGCGGGTGCGGCGAGTCGACCTCGAAGATCTCGGTCACCTGACCGTCGGCCATGGTGGCGATACGGTCGCTGAGGACCAGAGCCTCCTCGATGGAGTGGGTGACGAACAGGGTGGTCACCTGACGCTCTTGCTGCAACCGCACGGCGAGCTCCTGCATCTCGCGCCGCACGTACGCGTCCAGCGCAGCGAACGGTTCGTCCATCACGAGCACGTCGGGTTGCATGGCGAGTGCTCGCGCGATGCCGACGCGCTGTGCCATCCCGCCGGACATCTGATGCGGATACCGACCGGCGGCGTGCTCCAGGCCGACCTCGGAAAGCTGTTGCAGCGCTCTCGCTTTGCGATCACGTCGCGACAGGTGCAGGTGTCGCAGGCCCTCGGCCACGTTGCCTGCTGCGGTCAGCCAGGGATACAGGGTCGGCGCCTGGAAGACCACCGCACGGTCGGGTCCCGCGGTGCGCACCTCGCGATCGCCGACCCGAACCGTGCCCGAGTCGGGTCGTTCGAATCCGGCGAGCAGATTGAGCAGCGTGGTCTTGCCGGTGCCACTCGGGCCGAGCAGCGAGAAGAACTCGCCGGCTGCGATCTCGAGTGTGCATTCGTCGAGGGCGGTGGTGCAGCGTCCCTTCTGCCAGTACTCCTTGGTGACCCGGTCCAGGGTCACGGGCGTGGACGTCGTGGTGTCGGTCGCGGTCATGCGCGTACTCCTGTTGCGGTGTGCCAGCGGAGGGCCGATGCGGTGATTGCGCGCAGGAGCATATCGGTTGCCAGACCGCAGATCCCGAGGACGATCATCGCTGCGAACACGCCCGGGTAGTCGAGGTAGTTGTAGCAGTTCCAGATGGTGTAGCCGAGGCCGGAGCGTACGGCCAGCATCTCCGAGGTGACCGCCATCATCCAGGCCAGGCCGAGTCCGATGCGCAGCCCGCCGACGATGCCGGGCAATGCGGCGGGCAGGACCACCGCGAACGTGGTGCCGAGACGGCCGCGCCCCATCATCCGAGCAGCACGCACCAGATCGCGGGCAACTCCCGAGACCGCCACGGTGCTCGACGCCGCGATCGGGAAGACAGCACCCAGGAACACCAGGAAGTAGTTGGTGACGGCGCCGATGCCGAGGACCACGATGCACACCGGAATCCAGGTGGTGGGTGGTACCGGCCCGAGGATCCGCATGGTCGGGGTGAGAAGTTCATCGGCCCATCGGGATACGCCGATCAGCAGACCGAGGAGGACGCCGATCACCGCGGCCGACAGGTAGCCGATCGCGACTCGCTCCAGCGTCGCAGCGACGTCGCCCGGCAGCTGGCCGCTGTAGAACATGCCGCCCTGCGATCCGGTGGCCCAGTCGTTCAGGGTGGACAGCACCGTCGACGGCGACGGGATGAGCGCCTTGGGAAAGATCTCCAGCCGTACCACCACGTCCCACCCGACCAGGATGAGGATCGGGACGACCGCCCCGACCGCGATCCGTCGAATCATCGTGGAGGCGTTGCCGGTTCTGCGTCGGAGGTCGCGGGGTTGCGGACCGGGAACCGGGTCGGCGGCCGACTGCGCCTGCGGTTCGGTCAGGACCATCGAGTCGCTCATTGTGCGTCGCCCAGTTCCGTGGAGGGCTGGCCGGTTGCGGTGGCGAGCATCGAGTAGTCGATGTGCTCACGCAGTTGCGCGTCGGTCAGCGGCTTGGCGATCAGCTTCTGCGCGTACATGGCGTCGGCGATCGCCTTGATCTGGGTGAACGGCATGTCGACGCTCGGCGAGAGTTGCGTCATGGCCTCGTCGATCGCGGGCTGCGGCACGTTGGTGTACTTCTTTATCGCACCGACCCAGTCTTGCTGTCCTTCCGGTGTTTTCAGGTACGGGATCAGTTCACTCATGCCCTGCGCAACCGCTTTGACCTTGTCGGGCTGCTTGGCGATGTAGTCCTTGCTGACCACCACGACGTTGGTCAGATCACCTGCGGCCTGGTCGTAGGGGAAGGTGAAGTGCTCGGCGAACTTCTGGTCGATGATCTCGGCGGCGAACGGCTGGGCGGGGATCGCGGCATCGACCGAGTCGTTCGAGAGCGCCTGTCCCATACCCTCATAAGGCACGTTGGTCATCTCCACATCGTTGTTGGGGTCGATGCCCTTCATCGGGAGTTCCAGACGCAATTCGATGTCCTGGACGGTGCCGAACTGTGATGCGATCTTCAGCGGATGACCGTCGGCCTTGGCCTTCTTCGCCGCGGCACTGAAGGCGGGCCAGTCGTTGGCGTTCAGTCCCAGCTTCGGGCTGACCACGAAGTCCGAGCCACCGTTGACCTGCCCGCTGATCGCGACGATCGGAAGTCCCTTGGAGATGAGGCTGACGAGTGCGGTGTAGTCGATCTGTCCGACGTTGATCTGACCCGACGCGAGGCCGGTGCTCAGATCCGACAGCTTGGTGAAGTTCTGGTAGGTGACGTCTTGTCCCGGCATCTTGTCGGGCAGCAGCGACATCGAAAGGCAGTGGGCGCATTGGGGCGAGGCCACCACGATGCTGTCACTCGAGGTGTCGCTGCCACAGCCGGCGACCAGGGCGGTCGACGCGGCGACCGCGACGGCGGCCAGGGTGGTGGTCAGTCTCTTGGTGAATCGTGCACGGCGCATGGCTGCGCTCCTCCATCTCGCTGATGACGTGGGTACGGCGTGAGGCCGACGTCATTGACGGTAGGAAGGCGTAGTTGCCCGACCGTAACGCGAGAATCAAAGATGATTACGCAAGTGGTCTTACCAATTTGTCCGCTTCAGGTCGGGGTTCGGCGTCAGTGGCCGGGCTGGTCACCCCGTCGCCGACGCACCCGGGCGATGGTCGCAGCGTGTCCGCCGAACAGGTCGCCGCCGATCCGGGACAGGTGATCGATCATGGCCTCGGCCGCACCGTCCTCGTCGCCGAGCGCGATCGCCTCGAGGATCTGCCGGTGCTCGTCGGCCTGCACGTCGGACTGGTTGGTGGTGGCGCTCGATCCGTTGAGCAGCGCCCACATCGGATGCGACGCAACATCGACCAGTTGCCTGGTCATCCCGGCGATCACCGAATTGCCGCAGTATCCCGCCAGTTCCGAGTGGAATGCCTGGCTGAGCTGGAAGTAGCTGCCGAATCGCCGTTCCCGGACCGGATCGGCGTCGCCGAGGTCGGAGGCGTCGATCAGCGCGTCGAGCCGGCGGATCTGGTCGAGATCCAGCCGTCCGGCGCACATCCGTGCCATGGTGGGTTCCAGGTGCAGCCGAGCCTCGAGAAGGTCCTGCGGCGTGGCGTCGAGCAGTCCGAGCGCGGGATTCTGCAGGTGATGGCCGCGCTCGGTGATGTAACAGCCTGAGCCGCGCCGGATCTCGACCACACCGAACAACTCCAACGCCAGCAGGGCATCCCGCACCGTCGGCCGCGACGTGCCGCACTCGACGGCCAGGTCACGTTCATTGGGCAGCCGGTCCCCCGGGCTCAGCCTGCCGGCGCTGATGGAGGTGAGCACCTGGTTGACCACCTGCATGTACTTGCGGCCAACCCCGGGGACCTGCGGGATGAGTTCGGACACGAAGGTCAGAGTAGTTGGTCTGACCAGTTGGCATCGATGGAGAGTTCCGACGCCAGATCCGCTGTTCGAGGCTCACTCATTTTCTGACCGCACCGATTCAAAAACACCGATGAAATACGTGCTTGCGCAATCCGACAATGCCCGATAATCTAGACACATCGAACATACGTTCGATTGCAGCATTGGGGGGTGCGGCGCGGTGGACACGACAGATTCGCAGTCAGAGATCGTTGCGCTGTACGCGGAGCTGCACAACGTTCTCGACCGAATCTGCGTGGCATCTTCCACATCCGCCTCCGATCTGGAAGTCATCGAGGCCGCCGAGTCTCATGAACGCGCCGTGAAGCGGATGAGCTGGATCGGACACCGCCGAGTACTCGACGTGTCCGACCGGGCAGCGCACATCAAGGCCGGGTACCGATCGCTGCACGCATTCATGGCGGCCCGATTGCGGATCACCAACCCGACTCGCCGCAGGCGTCACATGGAAGCCGTCGCACAGATGTACTCGATGCAGGGCGAATTGCTTCCTCCCGCATGCCCGGAGACCGCCGCAGCACTGGCCGAGGGAGCCATCGGACCCGACCACGTCGAGCAGATCCTGAAAACGCTGAGACACATCCCGTCGTCGGTCACCGCCGAGGACAGGAGTGCCGCCGAGACCCTGCTGGCGCAGCACGCCCGCGACTTCGATCCGGCCACCGTTGCTCGGCTCGGTGCGCAAGTGATCGCTCATCTGGATCCCGACGGACGTCTCACCGACGACCACGATCGGGCACGTCGGCGCGGCCTGACTCTCGGTAAGCAAGACTCGCAATCGATGAGCGCGCTGAGTGGCGCACTCGACCCGATCACCCGAGCCATGTTCGACACGCTTCTCGATGCGTGGGCCGCACCAGGTATGAACAATCCTGATGACGAGAGTTCACCGTGCGGAGGCAAGATCGATGCTGACCCGAAAGGCCTCAAAGAGGCTGCGCAACGGGATACGCGCTCGCAGGCCAAGCGCAACCACGACGCTCTCACCGCTCTGCTCAAGGCGGCGCTCGATGGTGGCGTACTAGGAAAGAGCCATCGCGGACTGCCGCCCCATCTGATCGTCAAGATCACCGAATCCGAGCTGCGCGAGCGCGCCGGACTGGGCGAAACTGCCGGTGGCGCACATCTTCCCATCAAGGACGTCATCGAGCTGGCGGCTGAGGCGCACCATCATCTGGCCGTGTTCGCCGATCACACCTCTGAGATTCTCTATCTCGGCGAAGCTCAGCGGCTCGCCAACCGGTCGCAGCGTTTCGCGCTGTTCGCTCGTGACGGCGCCGGATGCACATGTCCTGAGTGCACACAGCCGTTCACCCGCCTGGAAATCCATCACGCCGAGCGGGACTGGGCCGACGGAGGTTGGACTGACGTCTCGGACCTCGCCGGGGCGTGCCCGAAACACAACCGGATGGTCGGCCCCGAGGTCGGACAGTGGACGACCCACATCATCCGCGAAGGCCCCGACACCGGTCGGCCGGCCTGGACTCTCAACAGCGACGCCACCGGACCCCCGAACCTGCCGAGGGTCAACCGAATCCACCACGTCGGCGAAGCCCTCGACCGATTACTCCGCGGCGTGCCACCATCCCCGACCGTCGACGCACGGCGGGACGACATGTCGCGCGAGGAACGACGCCGCGTGCAGAACGCAGTTTCCATGGGATGGGTGGTGCGAGCCGTCCGATGGGAGGATCTCGGCCTGGCCGGATGATGTTCGTGGCCGCGTCGACCTGGGAACATCCGCGAACGCTACGCTCCATACTGGCCGTCCTCGGCACGGTGTTCGGCCTCGTCTCGGCGGTGCGCGCCGACACCGTTGTCACGATGGTCACCAACCCAGCGATGCCTTGGGAACGGTGAAATGTTCCCGCGGTCATTCGCGCAGACGAGACCACTTTCTGCGGGCTGACTACCTGGTTAGCGTGAACCGCAGCCCCAGTGAGGGCCGTCCCCGTTCACGAGTCAGGAGAAGCGATGATGCGCGCCCACCGAATGTCTGCCATTGCTCTTGCTGTCGCGGTCGCGATCGCAGCTCCCGCCGCAGCGGCGTCGGCAGAGCCCGACCGCAGCCCGCACAAGAGCGTTCCCGGCGGCACCAACAACGACAATCACGTACGTCACGGAGCCGAGCCGGATCGCAGTCCGCACAAGAGTGTTCCGGGCGGGAACAACAACGACAATCATCCGCGGGTCGGCGCAGAACCCGACCGCAGCCCACACAAGTTCTCACCCGGCGAGACCGGAAATCAGATCGCGCCGATCACCCCGGGCGGCACAGATCGGTCATCCGACACCCCGCACGACAACCCGGATCAGGCAGGCCCGGAAGAGCAGCGGTCACAGCCTTCCGACGGCGGTGGGACACAGTCGCCCTCGGCGACCCGGCAATCTGGTCCGTCGTCCTCGTCGCCCGAACCCGGCACGACGACCTCCCCTACACCAGACACGACGGCGCCGGAGACCGACACCCCAGCACCGACGCCCGCGCAGCCGTCGACAACGCAACCGACTGCGCCCCCTCGTTCGACCACACCCGACGCGCCTTTCGTCGATGCCAGGAGCATCGGGGGCAGTCCGGATCTGCCCGGCTCTGCCATCGAGCCCGGTGATTGCCCCAACGGATGCATCGTGAGCGATCACCACACCGGCACCACTCGTGTCTTCGATCTGGACGACATACCTGCGGGCGGTGATCCGCGGACCACCCCCCGCGTGATCGACCCCGACGCCAACGACGGTGCCACCGGGACCTTCTCGAAGAACCTCATCACACCCAACCCGATGACCAATCAGGGTGTCGGCGTGCCGCTCCCGCAGGGGTCAGAACCCAACACCGCACCGGGAGCCGGCGGGCAGGTCAACCCCGGACGCCAGGCCGGCACGATCGACGTCCAGGGGCGTTCACAGATGCGGTTGCGTGTTGTCCGGGCGGTGCCCGACGGTTCGCATCCGGTGCGCACGGTCGGCGGGGACGGCGTCGCCGTCCACTACCACTACGAGTACGAAGCCCAGTCGCTCAAGGGCGTAGACGTCAACGGTATTCATCTGTTCGGCAAGGGCAAATGGGCCCCCGTCAATCAATCTCAGGTCGACGACCTCGCCAAGAAGGGTGTTCCACTGCCGAGTGTGCGGTGAGGTGAGGCCGCGGGATCGACTCCGGGCGGGTGTACTCGGCCAGACGGCCTCCGGGCGCGGTGATCGCATACGCTGGGGCAACGAGCTGATCGACGAGGTCGGGAATATGTGGCGGTCCGGTCGGCGTCGCCGCAGGTACCGAAACCGGCAGTCATCTTGGGAAACAGGTTGGAGGACCGTTCGATTGAGCGAGATCGGTCTGTATGAACGAGTGCGGCTGATGTCGGTAACGGCGGCACCAGTTGTCGACCCGCGCACCATTGCCGGCGACATCCGAATAGACGCACCGGCATCGGAATGGCAGGAAGACCCGAGTGGTCGACAGCTCGGCTACTTGAGAACGCTTATCGCTCCCGAGTCCCCGTGGGCGTCGTTGCGCGACAACATCGTCCTTGTGCTCACTCGTTTCATCGTGGATCACGGTGTCGACGTCAACGACGCACTCGATGATGCGTTCAACGACGCACGCCGACTACCGGACTGGTCAGAGCACCAAGCCGAGCGATTTCCCATCACCGATCGAAACGAAGGTGGCACCATCCAAGCCGGCTCTTACCGAGATGAATCGGCGGGCTGGCTATTCGCGGTGACCAAACATGTTCTCTATCAACGGGGAAACGTCGTCTATCTGCTGCAATGCACTGGCACCACAGCGTCCGACACCGCAGAGCACTGGTCTTCACTGCTCCGGACAGTGAAGTCCGCGTATCTCGATGACTGAGGAGGTCTCAATGGTTGCGCGCGCAATTACCGTTCCCGATCTCGAGGCCGCGCTGGCCACGGCGACGACTTTCACGCCAGACCCAGACGACGTCGGGTGGTTTCGCGGTGAAACCTTGACCACACCGCTCTACCTTCGAATGGGAAACTTTCCCGACGAGCACCTCTACTCCCTATACCTGGGCCATGGACGCTGGATGGACTTCACCTCATCTCCCGACACGTGGACCGTGATCGCCAAGGGAGATTGGCCCGGTTCGGCTCGTCCACGACTACCCAAGGGTCAGTTCCATGAATGACGATGAATTGGTTGACAGTGGAGCTGGCTTCGACGATGCTCGCGGGCCAGTGTGCAAGCGTTCCCGACGCACAAGAGGTGGGAAGAGCGTGCGCGTCGGAAGGTGACCGATGAGATCGTAGAGCTGAATCCGAGCTAACCCGCGATATTCAGCCGAGCAACTGCACGACCATCACCAAGTTCGTCCAAATCCCATCGCAAACGGGCCCGAGGGCTGTCGTCAACGTTGCTCGAATCCATCCTTTGGTTTCCAGGGCACTGCGGACATCTTGCTCGCGATGATGCGGATCAGGAAGCGGCCTTGCGACATAGGCACTCCTGACCGGTATGCCTGATTGGTACCGGTCGCGATCGTCTTTCGATTGCCGGATTTGCCTGGCTTGGAGGCAATCCGAGTTGAGGCCGTAACCAACACGGACTCGCTACAGCCCCAAGAAGACATAACCATTCCATCTACACTGCTGACTGGACGAACACGCAGTGCAGGGGGATTCGATGTCAGACCTTGAGGCCTCACCTGAGGAACTCGCCCGAACGAGCCGATTATTCGGTGCATCCGCAGATCGCCTCGATGACCGAGTGAGGGAACTGCAGGCGCGCGTTGAGAAGTTCCTCGACAGCGGCTGGGAGGGACGGGCCGCGAACGCTTTCCGAGAGGATTGGGAGCTCTGGCTCGACGGGGCACGAAAGGTTGTCGGCGGTCTGGACGCAACAGCGTCCCTACTCGGATCGGCAGGACAGACATATGCGGCAACGGAAGTGGCGAACACAAGAGAGCTGTCGTCAGATCATGCACTTCTGAACTTGAGATAGCGGGGGGGAGTCGGGGGAATGGACCATTTCATGGTCGATCTCGCGGAGCTGGACGGGATCGTCACGCTGATGCGCAAGTTCGGCAAGGACGCCGAGGCAATTTGTCGCAACGTCGACAAAGTGGTTGACAATCTTCACGTGTCGTGGACCGGCAAGGCCGCTGATGCCCACAAGCAAGCCCACGACCGCTGGGTCGAGGGAACGCGTGAGATGCAGTCCGCGCTGGCCGATCTGGACGCTACAGGACGAACGGCCCACACCAACTACTCTGCCGCCGTCGCCGCCAACAAAGGCATGTGGCCGTGACAGTGCTCGCAGTCGACCCGGCACAGTATGCCGACGCGGCCACGCAGATGTCGAGGGTTGCGGACACGACAGGTGGATCGATCCGAGGCCTCGCCGCTGCTTTGGGAAGCTCAGGCGGCATGGGTGGATCGGATAACGCAGGGACCGAATGGTCGCATTCCTACGACGAATCGGCCCGTTCCGCCATGGAAGCCGCCGCCGGGCTCGTCAATGGAACCGGCCAGGTCGCTGTGTTGCTGCACGCAACGGGCCAGAATCACGCCGACGCGGACACGTCGTCGACGGTCGGCGGCAGGGGTGGGAGGTTTCCAGCAGCACCCAGGGCGGCGAGGATCTCGACTCCTCGGCTTCCGCAGGCCGGCGGCGGTAGCGGCGGCGGGCCGCCAGGGTGGTCGTTGGTTGCCGGGTTGGTCGGCTATGCCTGGCCGAACGGCCACCAGGATCGACTACACGCAGCCCAGGCGGCGTGGAACTCCGCTGCAGCAGAACTGACAAACGGCACTTCGGTAGCCGGATCTGCTGCGTCCAAGGTCTCAGTGCAGCGCAGTCCAGAGGTTGCACAGGCCTCGGCCGCGTGCACGGCGGTCAGCACTCACGCCGGCGAGCTGGCGAGGGTGTTTCAGCGGATCGGATCGTCGTGTGCCGAGTACGCGACCCATCTCGACGATGCTCATCACGAGATCCTCGCCACTCTGAAGGAGCTGATGATCGAGACGGCGGCGATCGAGGCTGCCGGTGCTGCCTTCGCTATCTTCACCGTCGGTCTCGATGAGGTGGCCGCGCAAGCTGCCGTTGCCACCCGTATCGCAACCGCCGCCGCAAAGATCCGCCGAGTGATCGAGGCCCTTGTCGATGGGGCACGCGCCGTCGCGGCCTCGGTACGGGGCTTCGCAGCCCGGGCCGTGGAGATCGCCTCGAAGATGAAGCCGTTCGAGGAAGCGGTGGTCAAGCGCGCCGGGACGCAGGCTGTGAATGACATCGGTGAGACCGGTGCCGCCACGGCCGACAACCTTGCAGGTTCGATACGGAACGTAAATCCTGGAGGTGGGCAAACCAACTGCGTGAATTGTGTGGTTACGACAGACCGCATGCTTGACGGTGAGAAGGTCTCTGCGGCCCTCGGAGAGCCCAGGCCGGTCACAGACCTACAAGACTACTTCGGTGCGAAGTTCAAACCGATGTCAGGTCAAGGACAGATCGAGAGCATCATGGACAAGGCTGGCGATGGTGCTCGCGGTGTGGTGTTCGGTTACCGAGGCCCCGATCAGGTCGGACACGTGTTCAACGTTGTCAACCAACGAGGGATCGTTCGATTCCTTGACGGACAGTCCGGGTCCGTCGGAACCTTCGGAAACCAAGGATATATTCAATCCTACTTAATGAGGTATAGATGACCATTGACTATCTGCAGGCGCTCAATATTGCACAGAACGAAGTTGGCAGAATGGGGAGCAACATCGGGACTGCATTGGTAATCATTGAATCTTCGGTGCAGGAAGTCGAGGACGCCTGGTACTTCCCGTACAATTCTCGTGACCTCATCGAAAAGAATGATATTCTCTCTGCACTGGCCGGAAATCTGCCAATAAAGGTATTCAAGGATGGCAGCGGATTTGTGCTCGAGGCGGCCCCGTAATTCATGTGGCTGTGACACGATTCGCGTGATTCTGTAGAGAACAGGAACGTATCGTCGGTTGCAACCGGGAGCTTACCGTTCAAGGTCCTAAAAGATTGCAGCGGTTCCGAATTCGAACTCGACCTCTGAATTTCAGAAGCGCTACGGCCTATAGAGGTGTTCGCTGAAAAATACGCCGGCATACGCGTTGCAGCGGTGACGGCGGTGATCGACAAGATGATCACACTCCTTCAGGCCAACGATATGACGAACTTCCTGCCAGGTCTCAGGGCACTGTCACGTCTAGGGCATGACGCTGAGACAGATCCGGCGTCAGCATCAGAGGTCCTGAAGCATCAGTCCGGCTTGTACTGGCGGATGCACCGCGGAATGCGTTCGTTCGCCGACATCGTGATATACGACAACGACTTCGAGACTCGACGCGAATTGAACCGAGAGTTCCAGGGCTACAAGGCTGAAGTCGAGCAGCCTCTGGTGTCGAGGGCACGATGAGGTTGACAGGCGGTTCACATGGACGATCACCCCGGAATCGGGACGGCGCCACCAAGGGCTCCTGACGTGGCAGGCGTGGCGCCACTCCACTCATTCCTCCGCACTCGGCAACTTCCACCCGAACGTCGCCGTCGGCGGGGCGTCCTTGCTGTAGAGCCGTGCCGGTCGCCCACCACCCACACGCGTTGCCGGCTTGCCCTCCGGATCGATCTCCGCCGCCAACAGCGGCTGGACCCGACGGTTGAACGAGTCACGCATCAGTCGCCGCCCGAGGATCGCCTCGTGTAGCTCCCGCAGTTCCGACAGCGTGTACGGCTGATGGAGGAGGTTGTCAGGATCCGGCTGGTCCTCGTAGCGCTCGCGCAATTTGTCGGTGGCCGCTGAGATGATCTTGTCGTGGTCGTAGAGCAACCGCTCCCCTGACGCCAAACGGCCCTCCGGCGTCAGCGGTGCCAACTCTCCGACGACGTCCGACAGGTCGTCGGCCGGCAACACCACAGCATGCGCGATCGATATCGTCCACCCGCGAGGATCTCGGTCAGGATCACTGAAAACCGCCAGCAGATGCGGCCGGACGTGATCGGGCGAAAGCCCCAGTTTCAGTTCGAGGACTTCGCGCACCGTCTCGTCGACGGTCCGGCGCTCTCGGACGAACCGGCCCGGTAGTGCGGCTCCCTCGGAGTCACCACCGCGCTGGACCACCACACACAACGTCCCGTCGACCACCGTGAGGACCGCGATGTCGACGGCGACATTCGGACGCGGGTAGTCGCTCAATTGCGGGCTGGGGCGAGCGTTCACGACTCAACCCTATGCGAATGTCTGCGCAAAGTAGTAAACTCACAAACGCGAAAAGTCACCGCCTCGGTCGGATGCCGGGTGGGAGGAAGGAATTCCGATGAAACTCTCCGCCGCTCTCGACGTCGAGGTCGTCGCCCACGAGGCTGCCGACGAGGTCACCCTGCTGCTCGAACTGGAGGCCCCGGCCGGCCCGGACACCGACCGCGCACCCACGGCATTGCAGGTGGTTCTCGACCGCAGCGGATCGATGTCGGGTCCGCCGCTGGAAGGAGCCCAGAAGGCGCTGGGCGGTGTTGTCGCGCAACTCGATCCGTCGGATGTGTTCGGTGTCGTCACCTTCGACGATGACGCCCAGGTGGTGGTCCCGGCGGGCCCGCTCGCCGACAAGCAGCGCGCCGTCGATGCGATCGGGTCGATCGTGCCCGGCGGATGCACCGACCTGTCGTCGGGATATCTCCGCGGCTTGCAGGAGCTGCGGCGCAGCGCCAAGGCGGCCGGCGTCCGCGGAGGTACCGTCCTGGTGATCAGTGACGGGCATGTCAATCGCGGCATCCAGGAACTCGACGAGTTCACGAGTATCACCGCCAAGGCCGCCGCCGACGGCGTCGTCACATCGACCCTCGGCTACGGACGTGGCTACGACGAGACACTGTTGTCGGCAATTGCCCGGTCGGGCAACGGAAATCATGTGTTCGCCGACGACCCAGACGCTGCCGGAGCCGCGATCGCCGGCGAAGTGGAAGGCCTGCTGGCGAAGTCAGCGCAGGCCGTGACCCTGACCGTCCGTTATGAGCCGCAGGTCCAGTCACTGTCGCTGTACAACGACCTGCCCGCCCACCAGATCGGCGACGGCGAGGTGATGATCGAGCTGGGCGATCTGTATGCACTCGAGAGTCGCAAGTTGCTGCTGCGGATGAAGGTCGACGGACTCGCCGCGCTCGGACTCACGCAGATCGCCGAGCTGGAACTGCGGTACGTCGAGACTGCATCACTCACGGAACACACAGTCTCGCTGCCGATCTCGGTGAACGTGGTTCCGGGCGACGAGCTCGGTGAACGCATGCCCGACCCGAAGGTGCAATCGGAGCGGTTGTATCAGGAAGGTCAGGCGGCCAAGCTCGAGGCGTCACGGGCTTACGAGGCCGGCGATCTCGACGCAGGACAGGCGCATCTCCGCACATCGCGTGAGCGGCTGCAGGAAGCGGCCGGCTGCGCCGCACCAGGGGATCGCGCGGTCATCGACAGCGAACTGCAGATGATCGACGAGATCGGCGCGCAGGTGCACGTCACCGGTGCGATCTATGCTTCCAAGGCGACGCGCGATTCGTATCACCTGGGAAACCGCAAGCGCGGTCGAGTCTGATGCTGGACGTCCCGCACCGCTGATCTCGACACTCGCGTCGAGTACTCGGCCAGCGGTGCGGTACGCCCACCGCTGGTCGAGTAGCGAGCGAGCCCCTGGGGCGAGCCCGCGTATCGAGACCACTCCCCTCGCGCACCCAAAAGGACCACCCACTTGACCGACCTCATCACCACCCAGCTCGACCGCGCCGCGGGCGTCCTCCTCGGCACCGAAGCCGGGGTTCGATACCGAGTCGGGCTCAGATCCGCGTGACGGCCGGCGGCACGTAGTCCTGTTCGACGAAGGACGGTCCAGGAAGATAGGTACGCAGGAACAAGTTGAAGGGCCCGTCCGGCGTCGGGATCCAGTTCTTCGTCGCGCCCGCAGGTGGCATCTCGTGCTGCAGGAGGATCTCGAGCGATCCGTCGTCGTCGTAGTTCATGTCATCGCCCAGGCTGCCCACCCCGTACCGGTCGATCGGGTTCGCCACCATGTTTGTGGGCGACGCAGGACTCCTACACGCTGACCCCGCTCAGCGCCTGGATCGGCGACACCACCCCTTTGCCGGTCGCACAACCGGCGGCGACCTCGGTGCCTGCCGACGTCGTGGATTCGCTGGAGTTCTTCCGCGCCATGACAGTTGGCATGACCCAGAACCCGCCGTCACGACGCGATGAGGGGCTGCTGGCTCTCTTCGCCCGCCTCGGAATCGGCCCGGGTGGCGACTTCGACCCCGACCGGCTCGACGATGCGGTCGCGTCGGGTCTGCGTCGCGCAATCGAGACCGGCAAGGATCTCATCACCCGCCAGGCCCAACAGGTCGACCGCGTCAACGGCTGGGAGATGCCCACCACCGGTGTCGGCACGTACGGTACCGACTTCCTGCAACGCGCGCGGGTCGCGAAGTACGGCTACGCCGGCAACGTCGCCGAGGAAACCATCTATCCGAACACCCTCGTCGACGATGCGGGGGAACCTCTGCACGGCAACAATTCCTACGTTCTTCGCTTTCCCGCCGGGCACCTCCCACCGGTGGACGCCTTCTGGTCGGTGACGCTCTACCGGTGGCCCGAGGCGAAGCTCCATGACAATCCGCTGGCCCGATACTCCATCGGTGACCGGACGCCTGGACTCACTTATGAGGACGGCGCCCTCGAGATAGTCATCTCCCACAAGGAACCCGAGTCCCGGACCAGCAACTGGCTGCCCGCACCTGACGGTCCGTTCTGGCTCATCATGCGGCTGTATCTGCCGAGCCCTGCGGTACGCACAGGCGACTACGCGCTACCAGCCGTCGTCAAGGATTCCGCACGAACCCGTACGTGACGGGCGCGGTCTTCCGCCCGAACTGTAAACTCCTTCGTGCTCAGGTCGCCGAGCTTGGCGTCCAACGACGTCGAGGGGTTGAAAGGGACTTGTTCCGGTGACACGCGACGAGACCCGGCGGCCACCGATCAAATCCATCAAAAGCCTCGGAACCACCTGGTATGACCGCGGACCTGCGTACTGGATCAGGCGGGCCTACGTCGTCTGCTGGGCTCTGGTCAGTTGCGGAATCTCTTTCGGCATTGTCGGTGGATTCATCTATCTCTCAGTCGCGGAGATGCCGAACAACACTGCGTATGCGGTCACGATGCTCCTGATCTGCGTGGGCGTCATCCTCACCAGCCTCTACTTCGGGTTGCGCCCCCTGCGACGCACGCCTGCGCAGAAGGCGGAAGGACGTCCGATGTCCTACAACACCCGGCTGACACGCCGCCAGCGCGTCGGGATCGGCGTCGCGGCCGGGGCGGGTGGGTACGCCGCATCGGCGGGTAGCTCAGTCGCGCGCGGAGCACTGTTCATTGCGGCCTTCGCGTTCCTGGGGCAGTGCGTCGGAGGCTTGATCGTCTCCTGCCAGAAGTATCTGACGCCCGAAGAATTCGACGCGGTCAAAGAGGCCGATCGCTGGCTCGAACGACACGGGGCGAAGTAGCCACCCAGGATGTGAAAGTTCCTACTGCGCATCCTATGTCGCTGTGACACCCGGATGCCCGATAGACAGCCACGTCTCGATCATGACCTTCGAACCACTCCGACACGCTGGGGCCACCCGGTACGCAACAGTCCGGATTCACGCGCAGGGAGCGACGATTGACCACATCCAGGTCGCCCGGTCGACATCGCTGCCTGCGTCACCCGTACTACGCACTCACCTCGCCCGAACACTCTCCGGAGGACCCCACCCCGCCCCGGTTCCGTCGACGTGTTCCACCTCGTTCTCCCACGGCACCGCATACTCGCCCGCCACCAGGTCCCGCATGAAGGTGTAAGGACAGTCGCCGGCGCCACCGGCGACTGCGGTGTACCCGCGATGACCCAGTTGGTAGATGTTGTTCTCGACTCCCCACCTCCGTCGGGCGGCGTCGGCACGGGCCGGAACGACCTCTGCAGTGACGACCCGATCGGGGATTCCATCCCCGTGCACGAGCACGGTGCCGTCGACGTCGCAGACCATCGCTTCTCCCTGCGACCAGATGTTGTTCTGATCGGGCCCGGCGAGTGCCACCGATGCCGTGTAAGCGAGATTCTGAAAGGCGTTGGCCTGATTGGTGATCTGCCATGATTGACGAATCGGGTAGGTGTATCCGGCGGTGCGCAGGATGACATTGGCCCCCTTGTACGCAGCCTCACGTGCCATCTCGGGAAGCATGCCGTCGTGACAGATGATGAGCGCCAGCCGTGAACCGGCAGGTCCGTCGCAGACGGGGATTCCCAGGTCGCCTGGTGCCCAGGGCTCGGCGGGCACCCACGGATGCATCTTGCGGTAGTAGAGCCGCTCACTGCCGTGATCGTCGACGATGATGCCGCTGTTCCACGGCGCCCCGTCCGGGTTGCGTTCCATGATGGAGAAACATCCCCACACGCCTGCCTCACGGCACGCGTCGGCCAGCACTGCCATCTCGGGGCCGTCCCGGTCGCACAGCAGGCTGTCGTCCAGCCACGTGTCGGGGTCGAGACCGTTGATGCTGTACTCGGGCATGACCACGAGATCGATTGTCGGCATTCCCTTCTTGGCACGCCTGACCTGATCGGCGAGCCTCTCGGCCGTCGCCTTGAGGTCCGCGGATCCGGAGACAGTGGGAACACGTGCCTGCACCAAACCGAGCACCAGCGCGCCGGAGGTGGGGTTGAGTCCGTCGAGTCCTGTCATCGTCCACTTCCTGCCTGAACGTTTCCGGCGACCGGGGTCGACGGCGCACACCATCGATCTCGCCACCCTTGCGCTGGCTCCAACGCCGCTGCCCCACCCAGCACGTCGGCATCAGCAAGGTGCCTCCCGACGATCTGCATTCCGACGGGCAGGCCGTCGGCGGTACGGCCGGCGGGAACCGAGATGACCGGCTGCCCGATGACGCTGAAGATGTTCAGGAATCCCAACAAGTTGCCCGAATCCACCATTTGACAGTCGATCAGCTCTGGTCCCTGCATCGGCCCAGGGTCATCCCCACCCGCGAAGGCGGCCGACGCCCGGGTCAGGTCGATGCCCGTTGCGAGAGTCACTGCGACACCTCGGCGTCCGACGCCGTCTTCTCGGAGACCTCGATCTCCGTGGTGGCGGTCGCCACGGATCGAGGGAGCCGCTCCGGGAGAACTGCTTCGACGATGAGGTAGGCCACTGCCGCACAGACCATTCCGACGATCGCCTCGCTGAGCTGCGGCGCCCAATGGTGCACCATGTACGCACATGCGGCACCGATGATCCACGCGATGAACGGCTGTACCCGGAACGCCGTGGCCGCCCGCCGGGTTGCGCGGCGTGTGATCAGTTGGTCGACGATCAGAACCGCACCGATCGACGGGACGAAGATCCCGAGCAGGTTGAGCCAGGTGCTGAAGTGGCTCCAGACACCGGCGAGGGCGATCGCCAGTCCGACGGCGCCCAGGATGATGGTCAGCAGCCGCATCGTCGAGCCGGTGAGCTGGCTCCATCCGACGGCACCGTTGTACAGGCAGTGGGCGCAGACGGATCCGAGGTTGACGAACACGAAGATGACGGCGAGAACGGTCAGCACGGGACCGTGTTCGGTCAGGATCGGCAGGAAGTCGCCACCGTTACTCGCGGGGTCGACGGCTGCGCCGGCGGCGACGACGATGCCGCCGACGACCATGGCGATCATGTTGGCGATCGGGAACGCGCTGAACGTCGCGACGACGGCTTCACGGCCATTGCGTGACCAGCGGGTGAAGTCGGCGGTCATGGTGCCCGAGTCGACGAATCCGGCGATGACCACGGTGATGGCGGCGCCCATCGACAGGACCGTGGCGTTGCTCGAACCCTGGAACGAGGCGATCGAGCCGATACCGTCTGTGCGGGTGGCGATCACGACGGCGACGATTCCGAGCGCGATGAACAGTGGAGCGGCGATGAGGCCGATCACCGTGAGCGCACGGATACCGATGAAGGTGATGCCGATGTAGAGCAGTCCGGCGATCAGCGCCAGCAAGGTGGCGTTCCATCCGAGTGAGGTTTCGAGGGTGGCTCCGGTCAGTCCAGTCTGGAAGGCGAACCAGCCGATCACCACCGTCGACAGGAAGCCGGCGACGACCTTGGCGCCGTTGCGGCCGAATGTCTCTGCGGCACTGAGCGCGAAGTTCTTACCGGTCTTGCCTGCGAGGTAGGAGAGCGACCCGACATAGGCGAACAGCACCAGATTGCCGATCAGGATGGACAGGATGCCTTTCCAGAAGCCCAGTCCGTATACGATGGTCCCGCCGAAGATGGCGGACGTGAGGACCATCGGGAACCCGAACCACACCGCGGACACCGAGAAGACGGATCTGCGGTGGGAGTCGGGGACGGGCACGTTCTCGAACTCGGCCTCCAGTCCATGGTGCCCTTCGTGTTCTGCCGTCGATGGCGTCTCGATTCGCGTGGTCATAGGAATCCCTTCTGGGCCAATGCGGTGTGATTCGGGCGAGTGACCATCTCCATCTGCGCCGCACTGGGCGAGACGAAGCTGTAGCCCTCGACGTTGAGGGCAGAACGCACGGCGTGCAGCAGTGCCGGCGCGTTCGGGGTATCGCTGTGCAGGCACACCGTGCGGATCTCTCCGCGGTGTGGCCCGTCCAACTGTTCAAGAGTTCGAGCGACGACGACGTCGGGTCCCCCGATGAGTTGTGCGGTGCGGTCATACATCTGGACGTCGCCGTCTTGGTAGGGACGATCGGCGAAGATCTCCGGGATGACCGTCAGACCATGCTCGACGGCGCAACAGTGGAGCGCTGAGCCCGGTAGCACATACAGACACAGGGCCGGATTCCAGCTCCGGATTGCGAGACAGATCGCGTCGGCCAGAACCGCATCGCGATTGGCCATCATGTACAGCGCGCCATGTGGTTTCACATGCTGCATGGCGGTTCCGGCCACGCGGACGAACGCCTCCAGCGCACCCACCTGATAGAGACACAGGTCGTAGGCCTGCTGCGGCGTGGTCGGTATTTCTCGGCGTCCGAAGCCCGCGCGATCCTCGAGGCCGATGTGCGCGCCGATCGACACGCCGTGGGCGATGGCGAGATCCACGGACTCCCGCATCACCGCCGGGTCTCCCCCGTGGGCTCCGCATGCGATGTTGGCGGAGGTGATGAGCGGCATCATGTCCGGGTCGGCCCCATAGACGTAGACGCCGAAACTCTCACCCAGATCGCAGTTGATGTCGATCTCCACGACTCAGCCCTCGTCGAGCACGGTCGCCACGGCGGGCCGTCTCGGGTTCGCGGCCAGCTCCCAGGCACGGGCGAATCGGAGCAGGGCTCGTTCGGAGAACTGCCGCCCTACCACCTCCATCCCGATCGGAAGTCCGTCGTCGGTGAAGCCGACAGGGATGCTCATCGCCGGCAGCGAGGTCTGTGACGCGATGACCGTGTTGGTCGGGAAATCCAGTGCGGTCCACCGCTTGGCGGCGAGGTCGTCACGCGTGGGCGCGGGTACCTGGACGGTCGGGTAGACCAGGAAGTCGACGTCGGCCTCGGCCATCATCGAGACGAGCACGCGACGCCATTCCTCCTGCCGCAGACGACCGCGCAGGTATTCGGGGTTGTCGTCGACGTCGTCGGGAGCGTCCCCGATGTCGCGCATGAGGTCGGTGAGGGGGTGGAACGCGCCGGCCGCCACGATCTCCTTGACCGAGGTCGCCGGTGCCGTCGGACGATTGCGGAGGAACGCATCGATGTCCTGTTTGGACCGCAAGCTGTAGAGCGAGGTCTCGCGAATCCAGTTCTGCAGATCGCCCATGACGAGATCCCCGACGACAGTTGTTCCGCATGTGGCGAGTTCGTCGATCGCGGCTCGGACGACAGCGTTCGTCTGGTCCTCGCCGACTCCGTGGCCGAACGCGTCCGTGAGGACCCCGACTCGGTACGAGGCCAACGCGGACGACGCCACGTCGTCCAGCGCTGCGCGATAGTCCCCGACGTCCGGGTTCGTGGTCGCGACACCGGAATAGGCGTCGGAGGTGTCGAATCCGACGATAGTGTCCAGCACGCGCGCCAGATCGGTCACGGTCCTCGCCATCGGCCCGGGGGTGTCCTGGAAGTGCAACAGCGGGGAGAAGCCGGTCCGCGGAATGAGACCCGTCGTCACGCGTAGGCCGAACAGATTGGTGAACGACGACGGCAGCCGGATGGAGCCACCGGTGTCCTCCCCGATGCCGACGAGGCAGAGGTTCGCGGTGACGGCCGCTGCGGTACCCGCACTGGACCCGCCGGTCTCGCGACTGGGGTCGTACGGATTCTTGGTGTGCTCTGAGCGTGAGGAGAAGGAGAACCACCCGGCGGCGAAGTCGCACATCGACGTCTTGCCCAGGATGATCGCCCCGGCCTCGCGAAGTCGTCGGACAACGACGGCATCGGCATCCGGTACATAGTCCGCGAATACTTCGGACCCGAAGGCAGTGGGAATTCCTGCGGTCTCGCCCTGATCTTTCACCAGGATCGGAACACCGTGCAGCGGTCCGACGAGTTCGCCTGTCTTGGCATAGATCTCGTCGATGTACGCGGCATCTCGCAGTGCCCGGTCGTTGACCGTCACCACCGAGTTGATCTGGAGTCCGTCGGGATTGTCGATCGAGTCGATGTCGTCGATCCGGTTCAGGTACCAGCCGGTCACCGCCGCGCTGGTGGTCTCCCCGCTGCGGATCATGCGATGCAGCTCGTCGATGGTCAGTTCCGCATAGTTCACGTGGTGCTCCTTGTCCGAACCGAGTCCGCCGTCGAGAGCGCCGACGATGGCGTCTGCAGTGTGCTCGAGATGGTGTCGTGTCGCGTCGAGGAGTTCGTCCAGTCGGCCGTCGCACATGAGGTCGAACATCTGCTCGTGCTGACGTCGCGCCTCGTCGAGGGTGTGTGGCACGGTGGCATAGATCGCCATGTACGGCTGGACCCGGTCCCATGTGTTCCGGATCAGTTCGCCAAGGTAACGGCTGTCGGCGCAGTCATAGAACGTCTGATGGAACTCGCGGTTGAGTTCGCGCCATTCGTGAGCGGTGATGCCGGATGAGGCCATCTGGTCGAGGATCTTGCGCATCGAGACGATGGATTCGTGGTCGAGTCGCGGCAGGGCCCATTCGGTTGCCTGCGATTCGAGTGTCAATCGGATGGCGAAGAGCTGCCGGATCTCACGGGCGTTCAGGCTGGTGACGGTCACGGCGCGACGGTCGAACTCGACGAGTCCTTCGAAGTGCAGGCGCTTGAGGGCCTCACGTGTGGGCATCGTGGATACGCCGAGCGACTGCGCAAGCGATCTGATGGATACCCGCGTACCCGGGGCGATCCGACCGTCGAGGATCTTGCGTCGAATCTCCTGGTAGACGCTTTCCCCGATGGTGGGCGTCAGTATGTCCGTTGCCACTGTGATATCACTCCGATCCGAATGCCATGTGTGATCACACTCGGATGAGTGTGGGCGCGGCCGATGACGTGGACGTGTGGGGTCTGTTACGGCTACGTGACGAATCCGGGCCTCGCCCATCGACTGAGATGCGCCAGAAGTGTTGATGCACTGATGGTCTCGACATCCGTGGCCCAACCCCGGCACCCGACGGCCTATTCTGAGGAGGTGAGTTCCGACAGTACGGCGATCCGCCCGGCCACCCGGGAGTCGATCGCCGCCGCCATCCGCGACGACGTTCTCGACAACCGGCTCAGTCCCGGCGACCGGCTCCCCGAGCCCATGTTGGCCGGGCGCTTCGGCGTTTCGCGCGTCCCCGTCCGCGAAGCGCTGTCCCAGCTCCAGAGCGAAGGCTTCGTCACGTTGGAGCGATACAAAGGTGCCACCGTCTCCGGCAGTTCCCGCGTCGACGCTCTCGAACTCATGCAGGTGCGCCGGGGTCTCGAGGTGCTCGGCGCCAGGCTTGCGGCCGAGCGGCTCGGGGGGACCGTCGCCGCCGAACTCCGGCAGGTCACCGAGTCCGGTCGCCACGCCGAGCGCACCCATCAGCACGATCAGGTCCCACCCCTCGTGTTGCGGTTCCACACCCTGGTCGCACAGGCGTCCGGGAACGGCGAACTCGCCCGCATGCTGGAGCACACGTTCCGACGGATCGCGTGGGTGTTCGACCGCGACGTCGAAAGCCGGGCCGATGGCTGCTGGCGCGATCACACCGCGATCGCCGGTGCCATCCTCGACGGGTCGCCTGTCCAGGCCGGCTACCTGATGGACGAACATGTACAGAAGGACGAGGCGCTACTCCACGACCTTCTGTGACCTTACTCCACGACCTTCTGTGACCTTCGTTTTCGTATACGAACTCTCCTCGTTTTACGTGTTGGTTACACCGTCTAACGCAAGAGACACATCAAACGTATACGAATTTCGTATGCCAACGACTTCGCCCACTGCCGGCCCCGAGCAGCGCCGGCTCCGAGGATGGCAGACCGCCGTCTTCGGCGCTCAACACGTCCTCGTCATGTACACCGGTTGCGTCGCAGTGCCTTTGGTGTTCGGTGCGGCGATGGATCTCGACAAACGCACCATCGGGCTCCTCGTCAACGCCGACCTGCTGATCGCCGGCATCGTCACCATCATCCAGGCCGCCGGTGTCGGAAAAGTGCTGGGTGCCAAGCTGCCGGTGGTGGCCGGCGCGTCATTCACCGCCGTCACCCCGATGATCATGATCGGCCAGGAGTACGGGATCAACGCGGTCTATGGATCGATGATCGGCGCCGGCGTGTTCGGACTGCTTGTCGCCGTGCCATTTTCGAAGTTGCTGAAGTACTTCCCACCGGCTGTCCGCGGCGCTGCCGTGACCATGATCGGACTCAGCCTCATCGGCAAGGCCGTGTCCATGACCTTCGACGATCAGCCTGCCAGCGGCTCCCATCTGGCCCTCGCGCTCGGCATCATCCTGGTGGCGGTCGCCCTGATGCGTTACGCCCGAGGCATTCTTCGGCAAGCTGCGGTGCTGATCGCTCTGGTCCTCGGAACCGCTGTCGCAGCGCTGATGTCGTTGACCGACTTCTCCGGCGTCGGCGACGCCGCCTGGTTCGGCATCCCGCAACCCTTCCTCTTCGGCGCCCCCACGTTCCCGGTCGCCGGGATCATCTCGATGAGCATCGTGATGCTGGTGATCTTCATCGAGTCCACCGCGTACATGATGGCCATCGGAGAAACCACCGGCACCGACGTGACACCGAAGCGAATCGCTCGCGGCCTGGCCGCCGACGGCGCCTCCGCAGTTCTGGCGGGGTTGTGGACGTCGTTCCCCGACACCATCTTTGCGCAGAACGTCAGCCTCGTCCGGATCACCCAGGTCGCAGCACGCTCGGTGGTCGTCGTCGCCGGCGGTCTCCTCATCGTGCTGGCCCTGATACCCAAACTCGGTGAGACCATCGCCAGCCTGCCCGGCGTGGTGATCGGCTCCGTCAGCCTTCTCATGTTCGCGACCGTGGCCGGAACGGGCATCAGCACCCTGGCCCAGGTCGACTACCGCGACAACGACAATCTCCTGATCGTCTCTCTCGCCCTCGGCGCCGGGATGATCCCGATCGTGTCGTCGGACATCTACTCACAGTTCCCCTCTGAGGTGCAGATCATCTTCGGCAACGCGATCAGCAGCGCCGTGATCACCGCCTTAGTCCTCAACCTCTTCTTCCACCATCTCCCCCGCCGCCGGCGGCGACCCGAGAAGCAATCCCCCACGACGACAACCACACCTGACAAGGAGGTTACGGTATGACCGGAGTCCGACTCCTGACATTTCCCACCGCGGGACCCGACGACACCAGTGCACTACGACTGGCCGCCGAGCACGGCGTCGACCCGACATCCATCCTCGCCGTCATCGGCAAGACCGAGGGCAACGGGTGCGTCAACGACTTCAGTAGAACCCTGTCGGCCGCCGCCTGGGAACCTCACCTCCGCCCCGATGCGGTGACAGTGTTCTCCGGCGGCACCGAAGGAGTGCTCTCCCCACACGTCAATCTCCTGATTGCCGACGACGATTCCGGTGAGCACTATGACCGCGGCATGGTAGCCGCCGCGACGACGACCGCGCCCATCCCGCTCGCCGACCTCGGGCGGGAAGGCCAGATGGACGCCGTCCGTGACACTGTCGCGAAGATGATCGCCGACCTCGGGGTCGCGACGTCCGATGTGCATCTCGTCCTGGTCAAGTGCCCACTGCTCACCTCCACCGACATCACCGAACTGCGTTCGCAGGGAATCGAACCCGCATCGGCGGACACGTATGAGTCGATGGGTCGGTCGCGTGCGGCGAGCTCGCTCGGGATCGCGGTGGCGCTCGACGAGATCGACGTCGACGCCGCGCGCGACGCATTGGCCGGGCGTGGTACGGCATGGTCGAACCGGGCGTCGGCGAGCGCCGGTGCGGAGCTCGACTCGTGTCACATCCTCGTTGTCGCGGAGAGTCCGAATGCATCGAATCCGTTGCGTGCCCTGCACACCGAGATGAAGGACGGATTCGACCTGGACGCGCTGACGGACGCTGCCGCACTCATCGACCAGCGCGGCGGCACGATTCGACAGCTCTTCGTCAAGGCCGAGGCCGACCCGAGCGGCAGCATCCGCGGTCTGCGCCACACCATGCTGACCGATTCCGACATCAACTCCACACGGCACGCGCGCGCCGCCGTCGGTGCGCTGGCCGCTGCGGTCAAGGGTGACGGCGCGGTGTACGTGTCCGGCGGGGCCGAACATCAGGGCCGGCCCGGCGGCGGCAGCGTGACCTTCCTCTACGAGCTCGGAGATCCGACATGACGACCACACCTGTTGATGCACATCCCTATCCGTGGCCCTACGACGGCGCGGTCGACATCAGCCGCACCGCACTGGTGTTGATCGACTGGCAGGTCGACTTCTGCGGGCCGGGCGGCTATGTCGACTCGATGGGCTACGACCTGTCCCTCACGCGAGCGGGACTCGCGCCGACCGCCGAGGTCCTCGCCGCCTGCCGCGAGAAGGGCATGTTGGTCGTGCACACCCGTGAGGGTCACCGCCCCGATCTCAGCGACCTGCCCGAGAACAAGCGCTGGCGTTCGGCGCGTGCCGGCGCCGAGATCGGCTCGGTCGGTCCGTGCGGCCGGATCCTGGTCCGGGGCGAGCCCGGGTGGGAGATCGTTCCGGAGGTTGCCCCGGTTCCTGGTGAACCGATCATCGACAAGCCCGGCAAGGGCGCGTTCTACGCCACCGACCTGGATCTGATCCTGCGCAGCGCCGGCATCACGCATCTGATCCTCACCGGCATCACCACCGATGTATGCGTGCACACCACGATGCGGGAAGCCAACGACCGTGGCTACGAGTGTCTCGTCCTCTCCGACTGCACCGGTGCCACCGACCATGACCACCATCTCGCCGCGCTCAGCATGATCGCCATGCAGGGCGGGGTGTTCGGAGCCACAGCGACGTCGGCCCAGTTACTGTCCGCAGTGGGAGCACCTGTGGCCGCTGCCGCGACGTGAACGGTGATCCACGCGCCATCCTGATCTGCGGCGTCGCCGTCGACCCAACCGTGTGGGACCAGACCGCAATGACGCTGTCGCGGAATGGCTTCACCGTGCACGTCCCGGTCCGACCGCAGTCGGGCGACCTCGACACCGAGATCCAGGCCCTGGCACCGTTGTGTGCCGGGGCGCTGGTGATCGGCGTCAGCGGGGGCGCCACGCTCGGGCTCGAGCTCGCGGCTCGCGGGGTACCGATGTCTGCGGCGATCCTGCACGAATCCGCCGCCGGCTCACTCGCCCCCGGACTGCTCGACGACGTGGTCGCCGGATTCCGTGCCGACGGCGTCACCGGGTTCGGCCGTGCGCTGTACGGACCGAGGTGGCATCCGGACATGACAACCGCCGACGCCGACACCGTCGGCCGCGAACTGGCGATGTTCCGGGCGTTCGAACCGCGACCGCCGTCGATCGATCCGGCGTCGGTGATGCTAACCGTCGGCGAGTGGTCGCCCGTCGCGCGGCACGAATCGGTACAAGCGTTGTCGACGTTGACGGGTATCCGGTATCGCGTGCTGCCGGACACCGGGCACGCCGCGCACCTGCAGAACGCCTTCACACCGTTGCTCGACGACCGGCGGCTCGTCGAGCACGACGACCTCACCTATGCAAGGAGCAGACCGCAATGACCGATCGTGTGGACGCTTTCGCCGACGCCCTGACCGCGGTGGACCGGCCCGAGGTGTGGATCCATATCGCCGATCACGATTCCATCCGCGCCCAGTTCGATACGGCGACCGGACCTCTGGCCGGTTTGCTGTTGGCGGTGAAGAACAACGTCGACGTGGAGGGCTACCCGACGACTGCCGCGTGCCCCGGCTTCTCCACCACGCCGGCATCCGAGGACGCGGTCGCGGTGGCCCGATTGCGTAGCGCCGGTGCGACGGTGGTGGGTACGACGAATCTGGATCAGTTCGCCACCGGCTTGGTCGGGCAGCGCAGCCCGTACGGCGGTGTCCGTGACGCCCGGCGCCCCGAGTTCGTCTCGGGTGGTTCGAGTTCGGGATCTGCGGTGGCGGTCGCGCTCGGGCTCGCCGACATCGCGATCGGCACCGACACCGCCGGTTCGGGTCGGGTGCCGGCCGCGTTCCAAGGCATCGTCGGCATCAAGCCGACCCTCGGTGTCGTCTCGACGACCGGTGTGCTGCCGGCCTGCCGATCATGGGATGCGGTCACGATCATGGCCCGCGACATCGACACCGCCGACGTCGCCATGTCGGTGATGGCCGGCGGTGACGGCACCCGGCCGATTCCCTCGGACATCCCGCTCGCGGCGCCCACGAACGCCTGTGTCGCGATTCCGGATGTTCTCGTCGACATGGCACCAGGCTGGAACGCGGCGTTCGAGCGGACCGTCGACCATCTGCTCCGCGATGGCGTCGAGATACGTCCGATTCTGTTTGCGACCTTCCTCGAAGCAGCACGCCTCCTCTACGATGGCGCGCTGGTCGCCGAGCGCCACGCCGCTGTCGGCGCCTACGTCGACGCCCACCCGGATGAGGTGGACCCGGTTGTGGGACAGATCATCTCCCGCGCTGCAGGAATCAGTGCGTCTGAGATGGTCACCGATCTGGCTCGCCTCGACGATCTCCGCACGCAGAGCATGGCGCTGCTCGCCGACTGCGACGCACTCCTCGTACCGACCGCGCCCGGGCAGCCGTCGGCGGTCGAGGTCGCCGACGATCCGATCGGGGTCAACGCCTGGCTCGGCACGTATACGAACTTCACGAATCTCTTCGACATGTGCGGCGTGGCGGTACCCGCCGGCACCGTCGGCGACGGGCAGTTCGGCGTGACCGTCCTGGCTCCGGCGTTCCACGACGCGGTGGCCCTGGACATCGCCCGACGTGTCCACGAAGCGCCGGAGTCAGTTGCTGCGCCGGGATGCGCCCCACCCTTGTCCGCGGGCGGCCCGTGGATCGAGGCGGCCGGTGCGCCGACGACGGACCTGTTCGTCGTCGGTGCTCATCTGCCCGGCCAGCCGTTGGAGCACGAACTGCGCAGTCGCGGAGCCCGTTTCGTCGGGTTTGACCGGACCGCGCGTGGATACCGTCTGTACGCACTGGACACGACGCCTCCGAAGCCCGGCCTGGTGGCCGACCCCGGTGTCGAGAGCGCGATCGACGGCGGGATCTGGCGTCTCTCCCCTGCTGCACTCGCCTCTTTCCTGAGCGAGCTGCCCGAGCCGATGACGCTGGGATCGGTTGAACTCTCACACGGACGCCGAGTTATCGGATTCTCCTGCAGCCCATCGGCTCTGGACGATGCGGAGGAGATCACTACGTTCGGCGGCTGGTTGAGTTATCTGGATCAGGTGAGTGCGGTGAGCGTCTAGCGGCAACCTCTGTGTGCGTGTCGCCGGATCGGCGACGCCATATGCCCAGCGCAACGCGGCATCTGCGAGTAACGTCCCCAGATCATCGGACGCGGTCGAGCTCAGCATCCCGGAGGTTGCGATGACATCATCCCCGAACGCCATACCTGTTGTGTTCGTACATGGCCTGTGGCTGCACGCGTCGTCGTGGGACCCGTGGGTGACGTTCTTCGCCGATGCTGGGTTCGCGCCCGTCGCCCCGGGCTGGCCCGGAGAGGCCGCCACTCCGGCGGACACCCGCGCGGACGCCTCGACGCAGGACGATGTCGGCATCGACGCGATCACCAAGCACTACGAAGAGATCATCACCGCACTGCCCGCGTCGCCGGTGGTGATCGGGCATTCGTTCGGCGGGCTCATCGCACAGAAGTTGCATGCGAGCGGATTCGCGCGGGCGTGCGTGGCGATCGCACCGGCGGCCTTCCGCGGCGTCAAGAAGCCACCGCCACTCGTTCAGCTGAAGACCGCGTCACCCGTCCTCGCCCACCCGGGCCTGCGACACAAGACGTGGGCGCACACCGCCGACACCTTTCACGCGGGGTTCGCCAGTGCCGTCGATCGCGCCGAGTCCGACGCCTTGTTCGCCGAGTTCGCCATCCCGTCGCCGTGCCGCCCGCTGTTCGAGGCGGCATTCGCGAACTTCCAGCGGCACAGTCCGGCGGCGATCGATCTCGAGGGCCGCGAAGGTCCCCTGCTGATGATGGCGGGCGGGAAGGATCGCACGGTGCCGGCGTCGACCGTCGAGGCCGGGTACAAGGTGCAGAAGCGCAGCTCGTCGCCGACCGAATTCAAGCTCTACCCCGACCGCGGGCACAGCCTCTCCGCCGATCGCGGCTGGCAGGAACTCGCGACCGACGCCCTCGCCTTCCTCACAGCGCATAGCATCGATCCGAAGGCGTAGCTCGATCACCGATCCGAGGAGAATGCCATGTCCCGACGTCTGAGCCGCATGCTGGCGACGCTCACTGTTGCTCTCTGTGCCATCGGCATCACGCTCACGTGCGCGGTGCCGACAGCGCAAGCGGCGCCGCGGCCGACGATCGTGCTGGTGCACGGCGCGTTCGCCGACAAGACGAGTTGGGACGGTGTCGCCTCGATCCTTCGGCGAGAGGGTTATCGCGTGGTGGCGGTGGACAATCCGTTGCGCGGCCCGGCCCATGATTCGGCGGTGGTCGACCGCACCATCCGCACCCTGCCCGGCCCGGTCGTCCTCGTCGGGCACTCCTACGGTGGCGCCGTCATCACCAACATCCACGACCCGAAGGTCACGCGTCTCGTGTACGTCGCCGCGTTCGCCCCGGGCGCCGGCGAGCCGATCGCCTCGGCGATCAACCCGCTGCAGTACCCGGGCAGCCAGTTGCTACCGCCCGCGTTACAGCTCAAGGTCGTGCGTGACTCGGCGGGTGTCGGCGGATACAACCTCGACGCCTACATCGAGGCGTCGGCATTCCCGAAGATCTTCGCCCAGGACGTCAGCCCCGCCGCGATCAAGACGATGCTCGCCCATCAGAAGTCGTTCGCGGCGTCGGCCAACCTCGAACTCAGCGGGCGGCCGTCATGGGCGACGACACCGAGCTGGTACGTGGTGTCGGCGAACGACCGAGTGATCCCGCCCGCCGCCCAGCGCGACGCGGCCAAGCGGATACGTGCACGTACGACGGAGATCGCGTCGTCGCACGCGTCGCTGGTCTCGCATCCGGCGGCCGTGGCGGGAGTGATCCGGCAGGCGGCCGGGTGATGCTGCGCTCCCTGATTGCAGCCTTCTGAACTGCGGATACTCGTGAACTGCTGACCCTGACGCTGCTGACGTGCCACCATCCGAGATGGTGCACCGCGGCATCGAGGGGGTTCTCATGGTCGGTCGCGTTCGTCGTCGGGGTGTTCCCGGCCGTCGCCTTCTGGCGGCGCTTGTAGTGTCGCTGCTCGTGGCTGTCGGCATGGTCGTCGGCCTGTCACCGGGCGAGAGTTACGCTGCCCCCGCCGGTCCTCGGCAACAGCAGCAGTGCGCCGAACCGTCCGGCTCCGGTAATCCGCAGACCGCTGCCCCATCGGCGGTCGGCTTGGACAAACGCCGCCTCGACGACGCCATCGCGTTCGCCGCATCGCGGATGCGCACCCACATCCAGGTGTTCCGTAACAACTGTCTGGTCGGGACGGGGCCGCTCAACTCGCTGACCGGGAACACCCCGTGGAATCTGTTCAGCTCCACCAAGAGCGTCGTGTCCATGCTGGCGGGGATCGCGTACACGCAGGGCAAACTCGACCTGGGTGCCTCGATCGCGCGCTACCTCCCGGCCGGTGAGGTCGACAAGGCGCACGCCGCGATCACTGTCCGGGATCTGCTCACGCAGACGTCGGGTCTGCGGCAGTCGATCATCAGCGAGGCGCTGACCGCCGGCCTCGACGTCGACCCCAACATCGGCAGAGAAGCGCTCGCGCTGCCGGTCGAGCACCGTCCGGGCACGTTCTTCGAGTACACCCAGCACGGCCCGGACCTGCTCGCCTATGTGGTGCAGCATGCCGTCGGCGAGGATCTGCAGGCATTCGCGCAGCGAAACTTGTTTGGCCCGTTGGGCATCAAGAAAAGTGACTACTTCTGGACCCGCGATCGCAGCGGCAACACCTACGGCTACGCCTTTCTGTTCATGCCGCCCGCCGACTACTCGCGACTCGGCCTGCTGATGGTCAACGACGGCGTGTGGCACGGCAAGCGAATCATCGATTCGGGGTACATCCGGCAGTTGCGGTCGCCGTCGTCGGCGAATCGCTGCTACGGATATCTGTTCTGGGTCAACAGCTCTCCGTGTACCGGGCCGTCGTTCCCGTCGCGACAGACGTCCAACCTCGCACCCCTCGCCGGGCTCCCGTCGGACGCCTACGCGATGGTCGGGTTCCTGCAGCAGAACAACTTCATCGTGCCGAGTCTCGGCCTGCTGGTGAGCTGGAACGGCTTCCTCGGCGACGTCTCCCCCGACCCGGGCACCGTGCTGAGCGCGAGCCTCAACAGCGAGCTCTACCATGAGTTCTTCCGACGACTCGCCGCCGCATTCCGATCGCCTCGACTCCCAGCTCTTGGTCCGTATCAGCCGACGATGAACCTGAACTTCGATCCTGTGCAGTTCGCCGACCCGAATGTGGCGCTGGGTGCGCTCGGCGTCGGACCGTATGCGCCGAAGGACTGCACGGTGATCGCATGCGGGTCGAAGCCGCTCCGGGCGCCACTGCAGGGGAATCCGGGTTGCTTTGCGGTGACGTGTGTTCCGGGGTTGCCCGGTTCGCCGGGGAGGAGAGATGGGTGACTCACTCGCGCACGCTCCCGCTATCAACAAAATCCTTGTCGCAGTCTGTGGAGCGCGTCGGTCGACTCGACTGATCCGGCCGATCCACTAGAGCCCGGGCTATTCCCTCCACCGCCACTGATGGGCTGACGGCGTCCGCCATGGGCTTCAGCAAGTAATCGCACCGACCCTCCGGAGAGCAGGTCAACGGAAACCGTTGGCCGCCAGCCTGTTGTAGATGGACGCACCAATTCGACCTTGCGAAGCAGTTGAGACATAGTACTGCGTGTGTTCTACCTCTTTGAGCGCGGCTACGTTGTTGCACACAGGATCACGGGGTTGACACAGATGCACTGTGTTGGCGCTCAGATCGGCAGGGATCGCACCCCCACTCCGGCGCCCCTTGCCGACGACGAGACCACCGAAGTTGTCGTGTGTACCGGCATCGATGGGTGACCGGGCGAGACCTCGATAGGTGGGATCGCCGATGAGTCCGATCCCAGCGATTCGGTCACGCACGTCACGGGCAAGACCGCTCGCCACCGCAGTTCTGATGACTTCGGCACCCTGGCTGTACCCGACAAGCAGGAAAGCAGTCCTGGTGCCACACGACTTCTTAATGCTCGTCAACACCGAGCGAAGGAGTTTCGCTCCACTCTGGACGCTCCCGTTGTATTTTCCGTTGGCCATGTTCTGAAAGACTGTGCCGAGCTTGACCGCGTCGTAAGGAAGCTTCGCGAAGCGGACCGAACCGCTGCGTGTGACGCGGGCGACCGCCGCTCGAGCCGCGCCCGATGCCTGCGGCCCGAAGCCCGGCGCCTTGCCTTCATTCATCCCCTGCCCCGAACCGCGGGCACCGAGCACAACCAGATTGGTGCACTGCGTTTGCTTGGTCGTCAGCGCCGCTGCTGCTTCCGCAGAACTGTGCACGATCACTCCCAAGCAGGCGGCAAAGCACACAGCCACCATGCGAAGGTTCGGGCGGCCACGTCGAACGCGGTCATCAGCCATCATTCACCACTCTCCGAACGGAGTTCCCGTTCATGTCCTTGCCGCCCGTGGTCTGCGCAATACGCGACGGACCGTCTTATTGGACGCGTGTTACTCAGTTCCCGTCCATGTCAGCCGGGAGCACGTGGAGCTCGCACGTCGACGGTTGCCCCGTCTGGGCGTTCACACTTCACGACGGGCTCACCGGCATCTGTCTGCGCTGCGCCGAAAATGTTGCACGCCCATTCGCCTACCTGCGCACCCCGGTCGCCGGCCTGGGTCCTCGGATCGGCCACGTACCTCTCGATCAGACGCAGGCCCTCCTGACAGCTCACGCCGGAAGAGATGACCCGCAGTTTCGGGAAAGCGGCTGTGGGGCCGCAGTTCTTCTCCTGCACCGGCGCCGTGAGTTCCGGAGTCTTCTGTTCCGGCAGGCACTTACAGAGGCTGATCGCGCGTACCGTCCCGTTGCTTGTGTCGCCGTCGTAGTCGACCACGAACGCTGTTCCCAGTGCCTCATTTGCGGTGAAGTACGCACGCTTGACGGTTTCATCGACCTGGATCGGTGCGCCGAAGAGTTCCACAAGCCGTGACATCGGCGTTCCACGCCTCACGCCGTCGATGGTCACGGTATCGTTGATCGGCTCGATCTGCGTCAGAGTCCCGCCTTCGAAGTGCCATCTGCACTCTCGCCACTCGACCACTGCCGCCCCGCCTCCGGACGGGAAGTCGGCATGAGACTTCTGAATGTCGCCGAGCGACTCTCCCAGCGATATGCCGTACAGCCCCTCGGCACTCAGGCTTTCCGCTGCGTCGACGGACTGCACCGTAGACAATCGTGCTGTCAACTGTTCGGTGTTATCAGCCGTGACGAACACTCCACCTCCGGCATTCGCGATGCAACGGAGTTGCTCGGAGTCCGTCTTCAGTCCGATCGCACTGATCGTGATTTCTGGATTCGCTGACCGGATCTGCTCGGCGGTCACGCATGGATCTGGCGGACAAGTTGCTTCTCCGTCGGAGACAAGGACAATTGCCCCCTCTGCACCTGCCAGAGGTTGGGCAGCCGCCAGCAACGCACCGCCTACCGGCGACCATCCCTGAGCCGTCACCGCGGCGATCTCGGGTCGCGGATCCCGAGTGTCGAGCGCCGCCAACTGCGACACAGTCTGCACATCAGTGCAGCCCCTTCTCGGGCCCCGCTCGGATGGGACGCTTCCACCGAACACGGTCACCCCGATCTTTGCGGTGTCCGGCAGCGAGTCCACCAGCGCGGTCACCGCCGATTTCGCGGCATCGATGCGCAGACCCGGCGCGTCGTCTGTGTTCATCGAATCCGATGCATCAAGCACTACCACCGTGGGCGTCGGACTCGTTGCGACAGCTGAATTCGACGCCGAGGTCGTCCCTGGCATCCCATCACTTGAACCACACGCGACGAACGTTGCACCAATCACGCCGATGGCGGCGGCCACGGCCAAGCGCCGGTAAGGAGACACGAAACCGGACATTAGCGACAGCTCAGCGGCGATGTCTGTAGCCCACTCGTACCAATTGGCTACGCACACTACTTACCTCGTGCTCCTGCGGACCAGCCGTTGGCAACGCCTGGCGATCAATGGACGCCCCAGGCGGCTGCCCTTCACTCCTTGAAATCGTCACGCCTGCTAGGACTGGACAGCTCTTGAACCTGCCGAGCGAATTGCACATGACGTCGTGTCAGTGTCACCTGCTCATGTAATGATTCCGGCCATGCGCAATGCACACCGACAAAGTCTGTCGGACACGATCATCGAGCACGGTCCTGAACTGTCTCACCCCTCGCAAGCTCTGTCGGAAGAGGCACGCCGCGACTCGGCACCTTCGGCCGACTCGACACACTCGCCGCGGATCAGCCCGGTCGTTGCTGCGGTGAATACGCTGACCGCTCGTTGGTGCGCGTCCCAGTCTGATGACGACTACGTCGTTTCGGGGGCCGGAGTCTGGCCACTGCTGGCACTCCTTGCCTCAGCTGCCGATGAACCGGCGAGCACTGAACTTGCCGAAGCGATCGAGCGCCCGTCAGATTCCGCCCAACGTGACGCGCTTGAACTGGTCGACATTCTCAGGTCGGGCTCCTCGACCAACGCCGCTGTCGGCATCTGGGCACGCAACGGAATCCCGCTACGTGACGAGTGGACATCGCAGCTACCTGAGGGTGTGTTCGGTCAGCTGACCGAACAGGCGCCGCTCGATCAGTGGGCAGCCGACCAGACAGACGGGCTCATCCGTCGCTTCCCCCTCGACGTCAGCCCCCAGAGCAAACTCGTGATGGCCTCTGCTCTGGTCACACGGGTGCAATGGCGTACGCCGTTCGACAGCTATCAACGCAAACGACACGACGATGACGGAGACGCCCCCGAGCAGCACTGGCTCGACCGCACCACGCCCGAAATCAAGACTGCCGCTGTTCTCGACGGCGGCGTGACTCGAGTTGTGGTGGAGGGAGACGGCGACGTCGACGTCCACTTACTCGTTGGCGCACTCCCAGCGGGCGACGTGCTATCCGCCGGGTTGCGAGAACTGGCGGGTGAGGCCCAGGTCGACCTAGCGAGCGATTTCGTCGGTGATGCCCCCGGCCTGACGGTCAAGGAGGTACAGGCGAGCACCCCGGAGAATCAGCTTCGGCTGCGCCTCCCTGCGTTTGACATCAATTCCCGGCACGACCTGCTGGACTACACCGACCTCTTCGGGTTGCAGTCCGTGACAAACCCGGCCACGTCACACCTTCCCTTGCTGAGTGCCGTCCCGCTATACGTCTCTCGCGGCGCACAGAGTGTGTTGGCACGGTTCTACAGTGGCGGGTTCGAGGCCGCCGCCGTCTCTGCGTTTGCTCTCATGCCCACCGGCGCGCCCAGCCGGGACCGGTACGCGATCAAGGTTGCTGAGGTCAGTTTCGAGCGTCCATTCGGCTTCCTCGCAGTGCATCGACCCAGTCGTCTCGCGGTCGTCGCGGGTTGGGTCTGCAGTCCGTTCGATCAGAGCACTGTGTGCAGCGAGGTTGATCTGCCGAGCAACTGCAAAGGCGGGCTGAGCAAAGCTGTGATCGAGGAGTTGAAGACCAAGGGCTACAACCAATCTCAGATAGCGGCAATGTTTGGTGTAACCCGACAGGCCGTTTCGTGGCACTTGAAGACCTACGACGCCCAGCTGTCACCACGTCAGATTGTCAACAAGAGCTGGCCGTGGCAGACGACGAGCGGCCACGGCAAGTCGGTGCCGTGCCGAAGGCTTCGTGATCATGGTGAGTACATGGCGACTTCGGGGAAGGGCATGAGCGCCGACGCACTCAAGAGACTTCGATCCTGGTGGCGAAAGCTGGACGACGAGAACCTCGTGGTCGAGTTCGATCCGAATCTCCCGCCTCTGGCGGGGCTCTCGCCTCATGGGGGCTTTGCGTACCGGGTGCGGCGGAGCCACGACGCAGACCTTCTGATCCGCGTCAATGAGCACACTCGACTGACGGAGGAGGGTGCAAGAATCTGGTGCTGGCCCATCGACTTTCCTCGAAAGCAGAGTTGAGAGTGCCGATCGTCGAGAATGCCAGACCGCGCGGACAGTACTCGCTGGCATTCTCCGAACCTCAAAGCTCGCTGAAACCGCACATCACCAGCCCCAGCGGGATCAGCACCTCCACCACCAAAGACGAGGTCGCCGCGATCCAGATGCCAGCGCGAGCAATCGATCCGAACTCACGACGACATGACTGATCAAGCCACGCAAGCGGTCCCACCCCAGCGAGTGCCAGGAGCGCGATCACCGGCGGGACAAGGCTGTCTCGGCAAACTGTTTGCTGAAACGACACGCTGACAACGATCGCGATGCCGAACGCGACCTCCGGAGCGAACCACCAGACGGTTGGTCGTGCCTGAAGTTCGGCGTTTCCTCCCTCACCACAGCGACCACGCCCAGATTCCGCCGACGACACAGACAGCCACCTCGCCCCAGAGGACCGACGTCCAGAACCTTCGGTTCTTCGCCACTGCCAGGAGAGTAACCGGCGCCACAACTACCAGCATCGCGCCGATCCCCCAGGTGCCGACGGCAATGAGGGGCTGCAGGGAGCCGAGTAGCACGGCCCCGACCACCCGCCCAGAACACTCCGAAGGCAGCGAGCAGCGCGATGACGATACCAAGCGCGCCGGTCTTCCTTCGCACGTTGTCCCAGCCGGCGTCGTCAGTGACATGAGCGCGACTCAATAGCAGACCGCCTTACCTATCTCAGAACCAACTCAACCGAACGCCCACGCGCCACCCGCGCCGAGAACGCCGCTGCCACCACATTGACGCCGGGCATCGGTATCGCGGCACCTGCTGCACCGCATCCCCACCCGCCGGCGACACTACCCAAACCGGCAATCGTGGCGCGGCAAGCGTCTGCACCACTGCCAGCAGTGACGACATCCCCGACGCCACAGGCAAGGCCGGCATACTTGGCAGCCTGTCTCCTCCGGTTCAACAGAACCCTCAGAGCGGGCCTCAGATGCGAGGCGGTCGACCAACTCTTGGTTCCGCCCACCACCGCGTCCGGCAGTTCGCGTCCAGACACTGATGCGCATATTCGACTCGATCGGTTCGTTCAAGTGGAGGAGTTCGGCGATGCGACCACACGCTGCCTTGCCAAGCATGTTGGCGCTGCGTACCGGCTTCGACCTGGACGGAGACCTGGTGCAAGCCACCTCCGAGATGGATGCGACTGATCCGTCCCGATGATCGGTGAGCGAGATAGGCGACGTAGAATGCGCACCAAGCCACGTGCTCACAACGACCATCGGGGGGAACGATGAGCGGGGAATTCACCGTCAATCCAGGCGCCATGGACGGCATCGCGGGCGCTTTGGAGGGGATGGGGCACTTCATCGAATCTGCACCTAGACCCGATGTCACCGCAACCATCAACGCGGCGATGCCGAACTCACCACTCGTCGGCGCCGGTTCCGACGCAACGACGAAACTGACTCAGGCTCAGACTGCGGTGTCCGGACAGTGGGAGACGTTCGCTTCCGCTGTACGCGCCGCTCGGGCGATCTCGGTCGACGCAGACGACGAGAACGCGACCAAGTTTCGCACCCTGTCCACTCTCCCGGAGAACGAGTCACCCCGATGAGTGGGCACCCACCCCTCACCAAGGCGATCATGGATTCGTGGCGGCCATGGGAGCTGGCGGCGGTACAACTGACCGACCTCGCAGACGCCATACGAGAGAACTCCGAAGCCGCTGAACGCGTGGTCGACCAGGTGCCCACCACGTCCTGGGCCGGTGATGCCAGGTCAGCGGCCAACGTTCGCGCAAGTGACCAGAACGGATGGGCGAAGAGAGTCGCCGGCAAAGTCGATGATCTCCAGACCGCGTTGAACAGCGCCGCCGCGGCTATCGACTCATCGAAGACCTCGGTGAACGGCGCCCTTCTTGGAGCCACCTCGCAGCGCTTCGTGCTGGTCAGCGAATCCGACCCCTCGTGGAAGATGCGGTACGTCCCGAAGGAGGACGAGGACCTGACTCCGGGGCAGATCGCCGATATGGAACGCGAGATGACCGACTTCGTGAAGGGCAGGGCTGACGAGCTGGCGACCACCGCGTCCGATCACGCCGCTCACATACGGACTGCCGTCGGGAATCTACATTCCATCGCACCGCCGGCGCTTACCCTCAGCGCGCAAGATGGTCGACGCCACGGCCAGATGGCCGCCGATGGATGGACGGACGAAGAAGCCGCCGAGGTCGGACGCAGTTTGCGCGCCGCTGGTCTGAGCGACGAGCAGATCGCCCGGCTGTTGAACGGCGAGAAGCTGGACGACGTCCCGCGCGGCGCCCAGGAGTACCTACACATGTTCTACGGTTCGGTGGGTTCAGACGGTCTGTTCGACTTGCAGTCCAAGTTCGATGGCATGCAGACACCCGCCGGAGACGCCTGGTCGAAGGCGCTCGGCCAGGGTCTGCTCACCCTGTCGAACGAGGACGTCGGCGCAAATACCGGGTATCAGTACCTACCTGGGTGGGCGCAGGACTGGGCGGGTAACCACAACTCGATGGACAACCGGCGCATCGCGAGCCTCGACGTTCCGCTCGCCGGTCTGTTGAGCAATTCCGGATCGACGCCGCCGGGAGAACGATTCGGCACCGAACTCATCCGAAAGAGCGTTGGGGGCGCCGGCCGAACGGTGGAGGGTATCGAGCATCCCGAAATGGTCTACGGAACGGGCAGGGATGACCCGGACGCGTTGAAACGCAACTACGAGTCGACGATTCGGACCTTCATGGAGGTGGGTACCAGAAACCACGAGGCGTCAGCTGCCATCCTCACCGGCGAATACTCCACCGGCGAGAAGCTTGCCGACTATGACAGGGACACAATGGTCGGGTACGCGCTCAAACACGATTGGGATGATGGGGGCGACGCCGCGGGGGATCTCATCGATTGGATTCGCGATGATGGCGGGAGCGGTGACCCTACCAAGATCGCGCTCGCAGATCGCGCATTCAGTGGACTATTCGACTACACCACCTCCACCGCGGACTCCAATAATTTTTCAGATCTGATGAACGCCAACACTTCTGGCGATGCCATCGGGAAGATAAATCCACATATTGCGCAATCCCTCCGCGAGGCATCCCTGCCGTATCTGAACATCCTCGCCGGAGGCGAGTCAGGACCCCATGGCCATCCAGGATTCGATCCGGCCGTACCGTCCGAGGAACTGCAGCGCCGCGCCGCAAGGCTCTTCACGCTTATCGCGAGCGACAACACCTACGGCGCCGCGACACCGGAGAACCCAGACGGCACTGGCGCGGGCGCGGATCTCTACCGGGACATCCTTGATCAGACAGTTCGCAACGGCACTGCCGCGGGCGAACTGGCGTCCTCAGAACCACACCGAGCGCGATCGTTGGCGGAGCTCAGTGCAAATCTTCGCGCACTAGGTCAGTCTGGACTCTACGGAGCCGAATACGATCTCCAGATTGACGAGAATGCGAGCACGGATGCGGAGAACGCAGCCAGCAAACGAATCAGGGACATAGTCAGTTCGGCATCTGCCGGATTGACTAGTGTCCCGCATCCAGCCGCGATGACAGCGGGAACTGCAGGGGCAGTCGCGGGTCCCTGGCTTTTGCCCGACGAATCCGCGGGAGACCTTGAATTCCGACCCCCGACGCCTGCCGGAACCGGCGGCACGGCAGCTGAGGACGAGATCCACCTCGTGTACGGCGCTCTCGAAGGAGTCCAAGCAACACCAGATGCCGGAGCGCCCGCGGAGTGGTTCAGCGACGATGGGCAACTCAAGCCACTCGCAGATATCCTTTCAGAGCACAAGGGGGACCGAGGTGAACTCTTGAGCGCGATGGAGAGCGCACTAGGAAACGAGAAGCTGTTGGCATCGCTTCGGGCGGGCACCAGCACTGGAAACCACCAGGGAACAATGAATTTCGATCCCACTGACCCCGACAACTACGACGACATTATTCTGAACGGTTCGAGCTAGATGAAGTTGAAGTGCGTCGCAGCGGCGCTAGTCATCATGGCTTTGGCTACTGGGACCGCTTGTGCGACTCCGGATTCACCCGCTGAACAATCGCTCACGATCAGCTCGAGGACCGCACCTACTCCTGTCTCGCCGCAGGATTACCGCTACCCCACTGACATCGCAGGTCCATACAATGTCGTCTGGTCAGCTACCGATGGAATTGATCTGTACAGCAGACCTGCCGAGCTCGCACGGGCTTATCTGGAGTCCTGTCAGCTATCTGTGTATGGGAGGAAGGCCACCTACCCCGGCGCTCTCAACGCCGCTCCACAGCCAAGCGTCGAGAACAGGATAGGTTGTCTCTACCCACCGAAAGGGCCTGAGGGTACGTTTCCCGCTCTCTTCGGCACCATGTACGCGCATATCGCGCAGATTCGGGCTTCGCACGCAGAGGTGTCTGCACGCGGATGTTACCTGGGCAGCGGTAGAGCTGAGGTGGCCACTTCGGAACCAGAGAGCGACTACCTCAGTGCCTACGAATTCAGCTTCACCGCCAAACTCCCTCCACAAGCGGTAGATCCGCGTGCGAACGTTCAACGCGAAGCCGCAACGGGAACAGGCACGCGTGCACCGCAATTCGACGTGTTCTATCCGTGGAAGTTCGACGCAGTGCCATGGGCCACAACCCGCACGCCCGAACCGCCCGTCAGCGAGCAACCCTGCACGATATGGGCAGCAGGCATGCTCGATCAGATCCCGGCATACCGCGGCCAGAATCCTATTGCGCCTGATGGTGATGTCGCAGTGTTGATCCCGAAGCTGTTCGGCGATGAAGGATTTCCCACTCTGCCCCAATCGCCGGCGTGGCCCGCACCCTGACCGCTTGCAACCTGCCGAAACAGCACCACGCTGACCCGGAGACAGAGCACATGGCTAAACACGAGCGCACATTCACCGGCGACTTCGACGAAGTCGCACGCGCAATCCACCGAGGCGTCCTCTCCGGTAGTTCGTCGGCGAGCTTCGAGGACTCGAGCGACCTAAACGTCGGTGACGTTCGTTGTTCGACAATGGTCTTCGAGCGCTACAGCATGGTCGGCGCCAACCGCCTGAGTCTCACAGTGACACTGGTGGGACACGAACGAGATCTTGGCCTCGTCGCTATTACGTCCGGCGGCAGCCAGGCGATCTTCTGGAAGGTCAACTCCTACGGCGAAGACGCGTTCCTGTCGCAGTTCATTCGACTTGTGGACACAATCGTCGAACGCCAGTCCTCCTAGCCGCAACCTGGGCAAACAGAAGCGTTGCTTGAACCTAGGTGCCACTGCTCGTGCAGCCTCCGCCTCGTGGTGCAACGCGAGTGTTATTCGCCTGGCACGAGATTGAACAGAGAACCCGAAGACGGTCCATTCACGCGGATGACACTACAGAACGATCCGTCGGCCGCGACTGCGTCGAGTATGTCAGCAGCAGAAGGTCGGCTCCGCCTGCGACCCGCTCTAAACCGTCAACGGCGCGGGGTTGATCTTCTTCTGGATGCCGATCGTTGGTGTAGGGACGCCGCAGCCACCGCCGGTGTTTACGCGCTGCTTGCTTATGACGAGGCTCAAGAAAGTTCCCCAGGTGTGCTCACCGAAGTTCCCCACCCGTGTGTTCTGCGTCTGACTTAATTCGGCATCGGGCCGGATTAACTCAGACACACCTCAGATGTCAGGAGCGAACCTGTAGCAGCACCCCAACTCCGGCAGACACGCCTCAGGGTGGGGAATTACGTGACGGACAACCCCGTCAACCTGGGGAATTACGTGATCGCTGACACGCAGGATCTCAGGATCAACCAGCATTCGCTCCCCCAGGCTCAGCCGTTCTCTTCTGCGGTCAGATCCTAACAACGATGCGAACGACCTCCGACACGTCCAGGACCCTCCATTCACGCGAATGACACCGCAGGACGCTTCGTTGATCGCGACCAGGTCAACGGTGTCAGGGCACCGACATTTCGAACGGACGAATGAGGGTCGAAGATCGGTGCGCCGGGAGATGTCGGCAGGGGGACTGCCTCTGGTTCACCGCCACGGCCAGAATCGCTGCAGTGCCGCCGAGCTCAACGACCTCGCCCATGGTGTCTCTCCAAAGACTGACTTGTTCGCATCGTTTCCATCAGGCCGATGACCAGGATCGCCCGGCAGACGGCAGGAAGAGTATCGCCCCCTGACAAGCTGGAAGTCACTTGTTGGCCGCCGTCGGTTCCGCAAGGTCAGACGGTAACAGTCTCCCCCGTGTCCGCGATCACACTGCGGACGCCCACAAGCGGTTGAGGAGAGATCTCGTGGACCAGGTTGAAACGCTGGACAGCTACATCACCAGCACACTCCATGACAGCCTTACTACTTGGCCAGGCGGCTGGCCCGGCGAGATCGAAGCGGCCTTGATCGATGCCGTGTTCTCCATCCAAGCGCGCTATGGCGGCCCCCACAGCGGCGTACGTGCCGTAGTCAGCAGATGGCGCGACTATCAAGCTCGCCCCCTCGACGACCTCGACGTCCTCGCACAGGTCGACCCGGCAGATTTCGTTCGCATAGTCGGCAACTCTTCGCGTGCGAGCGGACGACTGAAGGCCGCGATCGTCGTCGATGCGGCACGAGCACTCATCGACGCCGATGTTCACCACGCACGCCAGTTCGGCAGTACACCGGACCAGAAGACCGCGTATCTGTCGGTCAAGGGCTGCGGTCCGGTGACGTGGTCCTACCTAGGAATGCTCCTCGGCAGCCCGGATATCAAAGCTGACACGTGGATTCTCCGGTTCGTCGAGAAGGCGGTGGGCCATCACGTCACGTCGCACGAGGCCCGACAATGGCTTACAGCCGTCGCGGCGAAGCGGGACGTCAACGCCACCGAGTTGGATCACGCGGTTTGGAACTACGCGCGCAGAAACCTCGCCTGATGACCGACTCCCCGAAGCTCATCAGCCGCGTCCACCTGGTCACGGCTACACCGTGGCAGCAAGCAGTCGACTGCTATTTCAACCCCGACGACGATGTCGAGATACACGACTTGCGATTCGGCTTTCCCGAACGGTGGGACGCCGGCGATCTATTTGTTGTTGTCACGACTGACAGCCACACACCGGCGATCATCGTCGTCGAGGAATCCGAGACCGCCTCGAACGCAACACGCTCCGACGAACACACCTATATGGGGCCGTTCGACTTCGGTCTGTCGATCGCCTCGATCGAAGCCCGGCTTGCCACCACACTCCCGGCCGGAACCGCCACTCTCGAGCAGGAACTCGGCGAACGGTTGATCCAGGCGATCAATGCAGAGGCGTCGGATCCGACACCCTGGCGCGAACTCGACGAACGCGGCTGCCTCGCCGAGGTGGCCGACTGGCCGGGTCCGGACAGTTGGGCACCGTGCGCATGCTGTGGAGAACACCCATACGACGCAGCCGAGTGGGAACTGCACGCGCTCGTCGATGATCTGGAACAGGACTTCTTCGGGACCGGGCCGCTCACCGTCTGCGCATCGTGCCACGACCGCTTGCACCGTCCGTTGGCTCCGGGGGCTGACGACGTGATGTTCGGGTTCCGACCGCTGTGCCCAAGTTGCTCGGCGACACGGACCTTCCAGGTGATCTGGGGTATGCCCGCGGGACCGCCTGGCCCCGGCACCGATATCGCCGGTTGTGTAATTACGTCTCCGTTCACACCTGAATACCGATGCGGCGAATGCGATTACACATGGACCGAGGACGACGAAGCCTATCAACCGCTACCGTCCGAACACACTGTCACAGGGGTTCGTGCACGTATTGCCACCGCTCCACCGGGCGTATACCGGCCGTTCTCGCGCGTTACCGAACCCGGGCGCATCATCGTCGGTGAGTACTTGCCTCGGCAGGTCAGCAGCAGTTCGGCCTGGGGTCCTGGAGTCGTGCACGAGCTGTTCGGGGACGACGGTCGCACGTACTCCATCGATCCGAGCACACTCCGATCAGATGACCCGCACACCTGGATGAGCCAGGTTGGTGGCGGTGTGTCATCGCCGACCAGACCTCAACAACCGGCTACGCCACAATCTCAGAGTACGGAGTCCCGAATGACCAATCGCGCAGTCACCGAGCATGATTTGGGTGCTTGGGTATTCAAGTGCAATCCCGACATCTACGATCTGCCTGCTGAGATTGCCGACGGAGAATCGTTCGTTGACGGGTGGAGCGTCGCCGACAACTACCGCTCGCAGATGATCACTGCCGGACAGAGAGCGATCCTGTGGATGTCCGGCACCCGAGACGGCTCCGCGCCTCGCGGAATCTGGGGTATCGGATGGACGACCGGCGGCAGTTACGAAACCAGTGGTCTCGGCGGTGGCTACTGGAAGGACGATGACCACGCCGCTCGGGTTCGCCACATAGTTCCAACCGCAATTCGAATTCTCGACGAGCCCGACCGTCTCCGCGCCGGCGACATCGCCGCTGTTCCCGATCTCTCCGACCTTGAGGTCTTCACCGTCCCCCAGGGCTCCAATCCCTCCTGGATCTCTCGGTCTCAGCTGGCCGCACTCGAGCCGCTGTTGCCGCCATGGCCTGCGCCGGATGACGTCCCGCTGACCACCGTGACCCTCGGCCCATACGGTGCAGCATTCGGCTCACCCAAGAACAACGCACTCGTCGAACAAGCGGCGATGGACGCGGTCACGCAGTACTACGAGACCCACTGGCAGGCAGCGGTAGACGACGTCCACACCTTCAACATGGGTTGGGATCTCACGGTCACGACCCCTGCGGGCGAGGAGTGGCACGTCGAGGTCAAAGGAGTGAGTGGGTCATTACCGATAGTGCTGCTCACAGCCAACGAGTGCCGGGTCGCGGAGCATGACGATGCGTGGGAGCTCGCGGTGGTGACACATACTCTGAGCGACGAGCCCGAAGTGACCATCTACGAAGCCGATCAGGTTCTTCGGAACTCGCAACCACAGACTGTTCGTGCGGACCTGCGCGGTCAGGATGGCTGGTCGGCGTGATCGACGGACGGACCGAATATGGCGTAGCGTTTCGGTCTCGGCGATGCTGCAAATCGAGCGGCGCACAACAGGCCGGTAGCCCGATTCAGACTCCCAACCGCCTCGCAACATCCGGTCCCCCGACCTGTCGAACAAAGTCTTAATCTCCACACGACGAGCTGATCTGGCGCACGCGAAAGTACCACATACAAGCACTCTTTCGACCGATCTCGCGGCTTTGGCTCGTTCAGCCCGAGCACGACGACACGTCGCTCGAGACGTTTGAAACCGAGGACGTGACCATAGAACACCTGATCCTCGTCCCAGAAGGTATCCCAGTAAGACTTGTTGCCTTCGGCCTGCCGCTCGACCTGCTCGGGATGACGCCTCCCCGTCGTCAGGAGTGCGATGTCCTCGGGCCATCCGAACGTCGATCTGGTCATCCGCCGCATCCTGCGCCTTCGTCGGGGCGCAGGCGATGAACCGCACCCGCATGAGCTGGTCGAGCTGGTTGCGGTCGATGATCTTCCAGCGTGGACAGTCCGGCAGCGAGAAGTCGGCGGGGATCTCCGATTGTGGCAGCACCACCATGTGGTCCCACCGGATTCGGCCTGGCGTCCATCGGGGATCGAGTTCCACATAGTCGCGTAATGCGTAGCAGGCCTGGCGTGCCCGGTCGACAGGATCGATGAATTTCGGCGGCTAACCGTCGCCCTGCAGCGGGTTCGGCGACCATCGACGTCAAGCCGACGCCGACCGTGTCCACAAACTCCCGGCGCCTCGCGCGTCGATTGCAAAGCCATCTCAGGCCTTGGCGCGAATCGCTACCCTCGACGAGGCGAGGAGGTAGCAATGACCGACCGTGAGGACATCGACGTGCGAGAGGTCGAGCTTCGGCAGCGGTGGCACCGAGCACACGTCGCCCGGTTCAACGCCGCAGGTGACGAGACACGCATCTCATGGAGAGAGGCGCGCCTCACCCCGCATGCGTCCGAAGCGCGTCAGTTCCTCGAGACACTCGGCCGGTCTCGGGATTTGAGCAAGTTCCAAGCCGATACCGATCGCTGGGTACGCAACTTCGAATCCGGATACAGCGGTACCGCCGGGCAGATGATCATCAACCAGATCAACAAGATGTCGCCCGACCCCGACATCGCCGTGAGTGTGCTGCTCGACGCGCTGTCGACTCCTGAAGGCCTCGACGACGCCGTTCGAAAGGTCCGTCTACTCGCCGACCACCTCCAGGAGATTCGGGTCGGCGCCCACCCGAGCCCCAAACGCGCACCGTTCGTCGCCTCCTACTACTGGGCTCTCGACGATTCGGCGGCATGGCCGGCGGCGTGGCCGAAGTCGGCCGAGTACATGACCTACCTGACCGGGAACTCGGAGTTCGACGACCAGGGCGAGAGATACGCTGAGCTCTTCCGGTGCGCAACAGAGATCGACGGGGACCCGCGCCGCTTCGAGCAGGTGGCTGCCTGGTGGGCGGACGAGCGCCCGGTTCTCCTCGACGAAGTCCTTTGCGAGCGTGCCGCTCTCCGCGAAGGGGCGAAGAACCGGGGTGACGACCCGGAGTTGTACCGGGACAACGCAGCCGCTTTGGTAGCGGTCGCACAACACATCGGCTCCGCCCTCGAGTCGTCCGTCGCCGAGGCCGCCGGACGAACCCTAAAGGCACATACCCCCGGCGTGATGTGGGATACCGTGTGGCCACGCGGCGATCTCTGGACTGATTGGCGCGTACCCGGCACCTACGGCCTGTCGCTCCGACTCTGGCTCAACGCGAACGGACTTGCCGTCGGACTTCGCCCATTCCCCGATGCCCAACCCGGAGCGACCGAGCACGCCGTCGAAGTGATCAACAGCCATCCGCTGGAAGGTTACGAGGTCCTCGCAGGAAGGTCACGTGTCGGCCGAGACGTCGGGTTCACCGGCGGCGGCACAGGCGAAGTGATCTACGCGCGCTGGTTCGACCGGTCGACGTTCCCATCGCTGGATCTACGAGCTGAGGTTCTCCAAGCAGCCCGCGACATCGCACCGATCATGGCAGAACTTAACGGTGACACCACCACCATGGATGCGAACGACGACGGCTTGACTGCCATAGTGGCGGAGTTCAAATCCGCGACCGGCTACCCGACACCCGGCCATGAACAAGACAAAGCAGATCGTCGCGATTTTGCACAGCTACTTGATCCTGAGGAGCTGTCAATTGTCGACCGCGCCGACCTCCGTCCCATTTGGAACACACAGCGCTACGGCGGTACCGGCCCGATGTCGACGCTCAACAAGAGCATCCGTGATGCGGACGACACCGAGTATCAGCGCATCATCGACACATTCTCATACGTCTGTTGGGGAGACGACGCGCCGGCGATACGAATCAACCGGGCACTGGAGGACGAAACCCTTCGGGTCAGAGGGTTCGGCGAGTCGGTGATGATGAAGATGCTCGCTATCACCCATCCGGAGAAGTTCATTACCGTGTACCCGTACACCGGCCCCAAGGGCAAGCTCCGGATGCTCAAGCTGATGGGCATCGCGGCGCCGGACGCGGCCGGACGCGGCGAGCTTCAAGTCGCTTCCAACGACGCTCTCCACGCACGACTCGACCGCTTCTTCCCCGGTGATCCCCTCGGCATGGGCGCGTTCCTATACTGGTACGCCGAACACGACCAGAGTCCGAGCCTCGAGCCCGTCGTCGATCCTCTCGACGATCTCGCTGAGCAGATGCTCGTCGACCGCAGCTTCGTCGACGACATCGTGGCACTGCTCAAAGACAAGAAGCAGGTCGTGTTCTATGGCCCACCCGGAACTGGGAAGACATACTTTGCCCGCAAACTGGCAGAGGCACTGGTCCCCGACCCTGCACGTCGGCCTGTCGTCCAGTTCCATCCGTCGACCTCGTACGAAGATTTCTTCGAGGGGTACCGACCCGAGACCGATGCTGACGGCCTCATGACCTACCGACTGCAGCGCGGTCCGCTCGCCGAGCTTGCGGCCCGCGCCAACGATGCGCCGGGGCGGCGCCATCTCATGATCATCGACGAGATCAACCGCGCGAATCTGCCAAAGGTGCTCGGCGAGTTACTCTTTCTCTTCGAGTATCGAAACACTCCGGTTCGAACTCTGTATCGCCCCGACGACCCGTTCGAGTTGTCCAAAGACATCTGGTTCATCGGAACGATGAATACAGCCGATCGGTCCATCGCCTTGGTCGACGCGGCACTCCGACGACGATTTCACTTCGTCCCGTTCTTTCCGAATCACGGTCCGATGGCTGGACTGCTCGCTCGCTGGCTCGAGCGGGAAGGTGAACCGGCTTGGGTGGGAGACGTGGTCGCACAGGTCAACGATGAGCTCGAGCGTGAGCTCGGTGGACCTCACCTGCAACTCGGACCGAGCCACTTCATGAAGCGCGGGCTGGACAAAGATGCCTTGCAACGCATCTGGGTATATGACGTCGAACCATTCATCGAGGACCAGTTCTTCGGCGACGCCACACGGATCAACTACTTCCGATTCGACCAGGTGTGGAAACGCTTCAACGACTTGGCAGGCGAATCGATCGGCGAGATGTCAGACGGCGGCGAGCCGGAGATCTGATGAATGCAGGAGTGGTCCTCAGGGAGTATGAGTTTCGAGACCTCGACCTGACGCGCACGCAAGCCGAGGTTCTCCAATCGACCGGTTTCGTCGCAGTAACGCCTGCACCGGGTGCTCGGTGGCGCGTCACGGCGACATCGTATGTCGGAACACTGGTCGTAGGTGACATCCGATTGCTCATCCGCCCGAAGATCAACCCTGAGAATCTCTTTCTGCTCCTAGAGCCAGGACTTCCCCACAATGCCTGGCGCCGAGAGGCATTCGAGTACGATGTCTCATCAGATCTGCTTCCGTCCGTGATCGCCTTCTTTGCACGGGCCCTCGAGACAACGCTGGCGCGCGGAGTGTTGCGGTCCTACAAGACCGTAGAAGAGACCGTGATTGCCCTGCGCGGTCGACTGGACGTGCCACGGCAGTTCCGGCGCGCGGGAGTTCTCACACCGGTGGCGTGCACGTTCGACGACTTCACCGAAGACATCGCGGAGAACCGGGTTCTGCGGGCCGCAGTCCAACGTGCACTTCGCGTTCCCCGGATCGATCCGACCGACCGACAACGATTGATGCGTCAACTCGTGGCGCTCGACGGAGTCGCGGACCAGACAGTCGCCCCCGACGACGTCGACCGCATCCAACTGAGCCGTCTGAACCAGCACTATGCACCCGCGTTGGGACTCGCCCGGCTCGTCCTCGCAAACCTCACACTCACCGACTCCCAGGGAACCGCATCCGCATCGTCCTTCATGATCGACATGAACGACCTCTTCCAGCGTTTCGTCACCGAACGCTTGAGACGCGAACTGAGGGGGCGTCTCGATGTGATAGATGAGCCGATCGTGCATCTGGGTACGGGGCGACGGGTGACTATGATGCCGGATCTGCTGTTCCGCAACCCGCGTGGCGAGCCGCTGTACGTCGGCGACATCAAGTACAAGCTCGCCAAAGACGGACGCGGCCGAAGCGGGGACTACTACCAACTCCTCGCCTACACCACGGCGTTGGACCTGCCCGAGGGCGTGCTCATTTACTGTCGTCACGAGAACGACGAAGACGGTAGCAGGACTGTCATCGTCCGGCATGCCGGGACGAGGCTGGTTCTGAGGTCGCTCGACCTCAGTGGTTCTCCCGGGCAGGTTGAGCAAGAGCTCTCGGACCTCGGTCAGGTAATTGCTACCGCGGCGGCGGGCTCCAGAACCGTACCGTCGACATTGGCTTAGGCCGGCTCAGGTTTGACGATCCGGCGCGAACATCCGCCTGCAAGCAACTACATGTCAGCAAGTTTCGGCAGAGCATCCGTCGCCGAACGTTCAGGCAGTGAACTACATGAGACCGTGAACGAAACCCAACACCGTCTCGGCGAGTTTCACCCAGACCTGCGGTGACCGCATCACCTCGTCCGAATCCGGCGGTCCAGCGGTCGGCGCGGCGCCTTTCAACACATCCTCGCCGTCCAGATCAAGTTCAGCTGAACTGTAGGTGAGGTGCAGATCTCGACCGTTCTCCCAGGTCGCTGTTCCATGCGTGGGAGCACTGGACATGACCGAGAGGCCGCCGGTCGACATGCTGATGTCTTGGTACCACTCGGCTTCGCGGCCGCCGGTCCACGAGAACTCGACATCCCAGGCCATCATCTCGTCTGTCCAGTACGGCGCCGACCAGAGAGTCAGGCTGATCCGTCCCGGCTCGATGACCGGCGGAAGCTGGTCAACTGGGTCGGCATCCCACGGTTCGGTTTCTGACTCCGATTCGATATCCACGTGTCTCCCATCTGACTGCCGTCGCGTTCCCGGAGTCGCCCCTCAAGCGCGATCACGTCTACCTATGAGGGAGTACTTTCCGTAACCTCACCCTGTCGCGTGGACAATCCGGGGCGGAAGCACCTTCCTTGACGCACGCGGCGCTGAGTATATGACGCGTGGGCGAAGCGAGCCGCGGCATCTGCGGAAGTCGCCCAGGATCATCTCCGGCCGTCGCTGTCGTCCCCGGCGGCCCGTCGACATGTCGATTCTGTCGAATTGCTGGACAGGGAGCTCCGCCACTCGCGATCATCACGATTGCGTCTCGGCACACGACGAGCCCAAACTGCACGAGGGATGAACAATGACTAGTCGATACGGACCTGACGAAAACACGCCACCGGACCAGCCCGACAATCCTGCCGACCGCCTGGACCGGAACAGCTACGGGCGCAGATACGCACACCTGCGGACGGCGAAGTTGCGCGCCGAGGAGGAGGCGAAGCGGCGCGCTGAAGTTGCCGATCTCTACGAAGAGTGAGCAGCGGCCAACCGCCCTGACTTTCGAGTGTGACGCAAACCAGGCTGTCGGGATACAACGGTCGCGCTGGCGCGGAGTTCGGCTCGCGATCTGCACCGACTACCCCGCCGCTTCGACCACAGCGTTCAGCGTGCCTATCAGCCTCATGTCTTCGACGGTGCGAGCACGTGTATTGAGAAGCTCCTCGGTGCAGACCAGGTATGCCAGACAGCGGGCGCGGCTTATCGCGACGTTGAGTCTGTTGCGGGAGAACAGAAAGTCCACTCCACGCGTCAAGTCTTCGCCGCTGGAAGTGGTCATGCTGAAGAACACTGCGGCCGCCTCACGGCCTTGGAACTTGTCGACCGTCCCCACCGGAACGTCCGACAGGACCGCCTCCTCCGCCAGCCGCGCACGGATCGTGGTTACCTGGTCGTTGAAAGGGGCCACGACCATGAAGTCCTCCGCCTCAAGTGGTTTCGTCTCCCCGTTCTGATTGGTCCAGTCGGCGCCGATCAGCGTCAACAGTTCCGCCGCGATGAGGTCTGCTTCCTGCGCGGAGGAGGTGCGGTTGCCCTGGTGGTCTGCACGTATCCAGCGCAACCCGGTCCCCGCAGCCGTCGACTGGCCGGCGCAGTCGTCGTGGCTGAGCAACCGGTTGTCGTAGATCTGCTCGGAGAGGAACTGGCACAGTGCGGGATGCATACGGCGAGTCTGATGTAAGAAGACTCCTCTGTCGTCAGGGAGGGTGACCTCGTCGCCGACGATGTGCTCGAGCACGCTGCGGCCGGAGATGCCCGGATGGTTGGCCTGTGCTACTTGCGGTAGCTGCAGCGGGTCGCCGAGCAGGATCATGCTGCGGGCCGATGTGGAAGCGGCGAGGGCGTCGGCGAGGGCGAGTTGTCCGGCCTCGTCGACCAGCAACACGTCGACCGGGGCGGCGCGCATCGCCTGGTTGGTGAAGAGCCAGGTGGTGCCGGCAACCACGTTGAACTCATCCTTTGCGCATTTCTTGTTGTCGCGGAAATAGGCCACATCGGCCAAGCGCCGCACCGAACTGCCTCCGGGGTTGCACACAGCAGTCAGCAGAGGGAGCTCGCCGCTCTCTGCGAACGCGGCGACCACGGCCTCGAGCACATTGCCAATCGCATGGTGGCTGACCGCGGTGATTCCGACTCGTTTCCCCGCGCGCACCAGCTGCCGAATCAAGCGTGCGGCACTGTAGGTCTTGCCCGTGCCCGGTGGCCCCTGGACCGCCACGCAACTGTTCTCGAGTTGGGTCACCCAGCTTGCCATGTTTTTGAGGTCGTCGACGAACACACCATTTGTCGGGCCGTTATCCCTGAATCGAGGGAGGTCTCGGCGTAGCAGTGCCAAGGTGGCCGGGTTCGGCGACCGCTCATCGAGCAAGTCTTTCCCGAAGGCTTCAAGAGCCTCGAACTTCACCTCCGTCGTCACCCAGTCGTGCAGAACCACCACGCGAGGGAAGACCTGCGCTTCCTGCAGTTGCTTGTTCCACTGGAGGTCGACGAACCCGGCTTCACGATCGAGACCGACAATGCTGCAGTACCTGCGCTCGCCATCCGAAGTACTGAACATGACGGTCGCGTCGCTGCGGCCGAACCGATCGAGTTCCTGGGGTGTGAACGAGAATCGCATCGCCGGTGTGATCGCGTTGCCCCGGGCGCCGATTCGCTCTACCAACCCCGCAGGTCTTAGGTCGCTGATGACCTCGGGATCATCCATCAGGTCGAGTGGGTCGGCCTCGAGCTTCACCTTCTTCGGGGCCAGGTAGGCGAACCATTCATCCCGCCAATAGCACAGAAGATCGCCGAGGTCGTGCTCGAGTGTGCCGATGTCGAACCGATGTAGCCGTTCGACGGTCTCGTTCAATTCGGGGAGGTCGGGATCAGGCTCGACATGCGATTCACGCCAGGGCATTTCGTTGGGGCGGTGATCGACCAGCCAGTCGCGCAAGGCACGGGTCGCACGGACATCGTCTTCGTTGTAGGCGGCGATCGGGGTGAGGTGCTCCGGGCTCTGATCTGCCATGAATCGCTCGTACTGCACGACTGCGCCCGCACCTTGATCGATCTCATGGGTGCGCTCGAACTCGGTCAACCGCTCGATCTGCTTCAACCCGTAGGACTCGACCCCAACCTGAATGCTGTTGCGGGCCACGAGGAGGAGGTCGACGAATGCGCCGGTGTCGATCAGCTCGGCCAGCGCCACCTCACCCGCACCGTGCGTCTCGGCCATCCTTTCCAGCGCCGAGCGTTCGGTGTGGTTGTAGTGGTACACGTGCATATCGGGGAACTGGTTTCGACGTTCGGCAAGGTAGTCGATCAGCTCTGTCACCGCGACTGCTTCCTCATCGAGGTCGTGAGCCCACCAGGTGCGGTAGCCCCACTGGCCGCCGGGGTCCTGCTCGATCAACCCGAACAGGAAGAACAGGCCGGCATCAGCTCGCCAGAACGGGTGTCCTTCGAAGTCCAGGAACACATCGCCCTCATCCGGTTCCGGAAGCTTCTCCAAGCCGTGACCCCACGGCTCCTCGCCCGACGCGATCATCTCGAATGGGGGCGGATCGTCGGGCCGCTGCCGTGCCTGCACTTGTAGGGAGGCCTGCCCCTGCAGACGTGCCAGACGTTCGGGCGCCAGGAGCTCGGCAGCGCTGCTGCTCGGGTTTGCGAGTTCCGTCAACGTCGAGATCCCCGAGTCGGTGAGCGTCTCGATATCGGTCGTACGGATTCCCGCGACGTAGATCAGCGAATCGGCTTCCCGCCATTGCTGGTCGCAAATCTGGCTGAACTCGCAGAACGCACAGTGGGCACACGGCTCGGCCACCGTATCCGCTGCGGGTCCGTCTGCGAGCGCGCGAGACAAGCGACCTCGCAGGCGCCGCCAGTACGGTCGGAATTCGCTGACCCGAAGCGTCTCCATCTGACCAGAGCCCAGCCAGATGTGCATGTGCTCTGGCCTGATGCCCGTCAGTTCCTCGATGGCGTCGGCATAGAAGCACAACTGCAACACATGCCCGGGCTTGGCCTCCGCCCGAGCAAGTTTGGCGTCCACCGGCTCATAGGACACCGCGCCGGTGGCCGGGTTCTGTACCCGCACCACGAAGTCGGCCACGCCACGAATGCCGCCGCGGATGAACGGCATCTGGTACGCGACATCCCATTCCTCAGAGAATGGGTTTCCGATGCTCGTGACCCAGGACGCGAAGGACTGATCCTTCGCCTTGTCCTGCACGTGCCGAATCCGCATACCCTGGCGCGCATATTCCGCCAGGCATTCAGATTCATGATCGAGTCCCTTCGACTTCAGCAGTTCGGCGAAAGACCCGAACAATGAGCCGGGCTCTTCGAGCACCCCATCTTCGACTTGGCTGCGCAACGTCAGATAATGCGGGCAATCCAACCACGCCGTCACCTTCGACGGGGTCAGTAACCGCTGCGATGCTGTCCGGCCGGTCACCAGTCCGTCCCGTCTGGCAGAAGGGAACCTAGGCGGGCGACCCACGTATGGCACTGCCTACGCCGTCTGATCGATGCTCCGTGGCTATCGCGGGTGAAAGGCACGACCCCATCTTGCACAGGATCTACGACAGGTTGGGTGTATCCGCGTCGCGAAAGCCCTTGCTCATTCATGGAGATCGCCTGACCACGGAATTGTGAATCAACCGCGTTCGTCGACGTGCCGGGGCGCTTCTACGGAAACATCGTCGCCGGACGGTTCGCGGCTGGCGTCATCGGGAATGCACGGCGTGCGTGCATCCGACGCTGCGAGGCTGAACATCGCTCCGTTGACAACCAGGACGTGAAGGCGAGGGAGCCAGATGGCGTGTGCCAGCACATCCCCGCTGTAGCGACGGAGGCTGTCAAGGTCATGACTCCACATGCTTTCGTCGAGACCCTGACCTCTAAGCCGGATCGAATCGTCATCGCGCACGGTCGCGGACACTCGGGCCATGCTCTGACCTTCGTCGTGGGTCTTGCGGGCTTGAATCCAATGCACTCGATGGCCGGGGTGGTATGACACGCACTGTGCCCGGTCACTCGAGGAACTCGAGCGGCTCACCGGAAGCCTCCTCCATCGCTTTTGATTGACGCCTCACGATCAGGTTAGGACGGCAAGACTCGATGGGCTATCTACGATGTCGAGATGCTCTTGATGGCCCCATGGCCATGAGTCCGCTGCGGGGAACGACCATCGGCCCGCACCCACACCACTGACCAAAAGAGACCGATAGTTGTGAAGCTCTACTACCACGCAGACTACGTCGCCGCCAGGCACGGATTCGATACCACGCGCAAGTCCGGCTGGATCGCCGACTCACTGGCCGCCGATCCGATCGAGGGTGTCGAGGTCACTGCACCGACGCCGCTGGCCATGCGCGACCTCACCCGTGTCCACGACCCCAAGTATGTGTCAGCAGTGCGGACGGGCACCCCTGACTGGCTCGCCGAGTCGCAGGGATTCGACTGGGACCCCTCGCTGTGGCGGATGGTGCTGTCGTCCAACAGCGGGGTACTCGCCGCTGCTCGCAGCGCCTTGAACGAGGGCGTGGCCGGCTCGCTGTCCTCTGGGCTGCACCACGCGCGCCACGACGAGGGCGCAGGATTCTGTACCTTCAACGGCCTGGTAATCGCAGCGAAGAAGCTGCTGTACGAGGGCAAAGTTAGCTCGGTGCTGATCCTCGACTTCGACGCACACTGTGGCGGCGGGACTGCCCAGCTCATCATCGGCGATGAGCGAATCGCGCAGGTCGACGTGTCGGTCAGCCCGTTCGATCGCTACCCGGGGCATGGCAACTCGACGCTGTCGCTGGTGGACAACGCCGACGACTATCTGAAGGCCATCAAGGATGCCCTGGCCCAGGCCCATGCCGCAGCGTTCGATTTGTGTCTATATAACGCGGGGATGGACCCCCACGAGGGTTGTGTCCCGGGCGGTCTGGACGGCATCACCGCCGACGTGCTCGCCCATCGGGAGCGCATGGTGTTCGACTGGCGCCGAGAGTCGGCTCTGCCGACGGCGTTCGTGCTCGCAGGCGGGTACATCAGCAGCAAGCTTGATGAGGGTGACCTCGTGGAACTGCACCGGCTTACCATCGACGTCGCTGCCAAAACGTCAACACCAACTAACGACACGGACGACGGTCCTAACTGATCACCCGAGGCCTCGACACCCAGGGGCCGCATCATCAACATCGAGTGCGGTGGCCCAACAGCGAGGAACGCACGGCCACCTGAAGTGGCGACCCATGCGTTGTTCGTGGGCTTTACAGGCAGGTAAGGCATGTTTAGTCGCGTAACCTCGAGCCTCAGGATCGCCGCTCAATCACAGCGACCGTGGGGAGACACGTATGGCAGATGTCGGATTGCGGATGCTCGGCAACCTCTACAGCCAGTTGATGATCGACGACGCATGGTGCGTCCGTCGCGAGCGCGGGTTCACGTGGTGGTCATACCGACTGGCTCAACACATCGAGGTGAGCCACCCTTTCCAGTCGCACGGTGTGGAGGTGTGCACGGTCAGGATCTGGACCGAGACGGTCGGCGATGTCGACCCGAGAACGAGTCCAGCCATCGTCATCGCACCGTTCAACATGCACGCAACCTCGGATGCGCTGGTGTGGAGCCCCAACACGTCGATGATCTCGCGCTGCAGCTCGGCGGTCGTCCACGACGAAACCATTGGCTGGATGAGCAAGATTCTGGCAACGGCAGCCGTGGTACAGAACGCGGGCGCGCACAACCAGGCCCACGACCTGGCTCGGGCTTGCGGCGGCCAACCGGCAGCGTCGAATCATCCATCGAACGGGAGGAGGGACGAGCGTGACGACATCCTCAATATGTCCTCTCATGTCCTCGTCCCGGAAGGCGGCTATCCGTCAAGATTTACAGGGCCAGGCATGGCAAACGCGAGCGATTTCCTGGTTCAGATGAACTTTCTCGGTTCCGCAGACGCCACTGGACTGACCTGCGAGGTGCCTTTCACAAGGAACGAACCGATGGCGGTGACGTCAATGGCGGGCGGCGATCAGCTACATACTTCGTTGGTTCAGATATTCACCGACGTCGCCCACCCTGAGGCCGGAAACGGACTATTCACCCTTATGAAACTTCCGGTCAGCCCCAACCCGCAGGACATCCCATCAATAGCGAACGCGCTCAACGCTGCGGAAGCCGGCGGCCAGTCGCTGTCCCACCTCTTGGGAGCGTGGTGTCCAGATCCAACATCCGACAGGACCCTGGCATTCTGTTCATTTGTCCCCAACATGTTGTCGCATCTGGTGCGCGTGGAAAACATCGTCTGGGATCAGAGTGTGCGATCTCAGTTCGCTCGTTCATGGTTCGGCTCGAACGCAAACTGACACCGGATCGAGGTAGGTACGGCAAGAGCGGCCATCCGACACGGGTAGCCGACGAACTCTACATTCACGAGCCGTGGGAACGTCTCTAGAGCCCCAGATGTATCCGAATGGGTAGGACGCGGTGCGCGCCGCTGACCGGACAAGATTCGACCAGGTCGACTGCCACCACGTGATCACACGGCTAAACCACTGGCTCCCAGCGCCATCCGCAGGTTGACTCTCTGTTACCGACGCATGCGAGGAGGGACCATTGCCATCCACGCAGTGCAAATACTGCGACTTGACCGAAACGCATTCCGAGTTCACGAGCCTGGCCGTCAGTCAGTCCGAAGACCGCGCGGCTGTCTTCGCTATGCGAGCCGTCCAGGCTACTGCCGACCGCGGGTACGTGCGACACGCTCATCCCCCCGCAACTCGCGATCCAGAAGCTTCATCCGCGAGACGTTGTCGCTGTCCCCTGGGTCGGAATCGGGTTGTACCGCGGTCACAACATGCAAAGGCCTGAGCGACGGTTGCCCCGTCGTCGAGTTCGACGGCCAGACAGTCCCGGAACCGTCAGTCAGCTCGATTAACACCTTCGTATTCAGGTAGTGCTGCCACAACTCGTCATTCGCCGCGTACCGCGCGAGCTCCCTAGCATCCGGCCAAGAGAACTCCAGGTGCTCGAACATGGAACTTGCCACTCTCCATCCGAAATACGCCTTCACGCACAGACTGAGCGCAGACCGATGGGGTCACAAAGTCCACCGGGTCGGTCCCGAAGACGACCGAGGTCATCTTGGTCGCGGAAAATTGCGGACGTCCCCGCGTAGGCTACCGCAAAGTTCGACCGCGATGAGGAATAGTGCCCGCATTGCCGGCCAGGTCCGTGGAAGGCGCAGCATCGGCCATGGCGCATTCAGTCGAACACCACCTGGTTCCCGCGGACACTTCGCACCGATCAAACCACGACAGCACTGTCGGCCCAGTCCGATATGGTGTCGGCAGTTCAACTTTGCAAGCGACGAGAGTGAAAGTATGACGCTGGCCTGGAAATGGGACCCGCAGAGCGCAACATACGGGAACTACGGAAATGCCAATCAATGGACCGTTAATGCCGGTATGAGCTCGCTGGCCCGTGAGAGCACGCAGAACTCGAACGACGCCCGGACGGAGGCCACGCCGGCCCTCGACTTCACATTTCACCTACTCAGCGGAAAGCACCGCGAGGACTTCCTCAAAGTCATTGGTTGGGGGGATCAGCTCGCGCCGCATCTGCGGGCTATGTCAGAGGAATCGGCCGGGGCTGTGGCGGCAGGCAACATTCGCACGGGTCTCGAAAAGCTCAGGGACTCCGATTCGATCATTCTGCTGTCGGTCTCCGACTACGGTTGCCGCGGGCTCACCGGACCCGAGTTCTCCAACATCGACACTGCCGAGTTCGGCAACTTCATCAAGCTGTGCAGGCTCGACCTGTTCAGTGGCAAAGACAAGGCAGCAGGCGGGAGCTTCGGGCTGGGCAAGGCGGTGTACTGGCGGTTCTCCAGCATTCAGACCGTGCTGTTCAACTCGGTCCTTGCCGATGTGGACGCTGTCGACGGGAACACGCGAAACCGGTTGTTCGGCGTGAACCAAGGTGTCGCCCATCGGCTCAATGGCTCGTCCTACCAGGGACGTGGATACTTCGGCATCCAGAAGGCCGAGGGCGACGTCGCCTCGACATGGGCGACCGATCAGCAGACCCTTGATCTTCATCTCCAACGCACCGATCCTCGACCTGGGACCACCGCTCTACTGGTCGGCTTTCAGGACCCAGACGATCCGGAGAAGGGCGGCCGCGGCATCGAAGGTGTGAAGGACATGGCCACCGAACTGCGCGCCGGCGTCGAGGAGAGTTTCTGGCCGCTGCTCGCTCGCGGAAGAATGGACGTCTCCATCACGGTCAAGGAGAACGGCCGAGCGGTGTCCGATGTGGAGATCGACCCCGAGGAAACCTACACCGAATTGGTCCGTGCGCTGAGGCGATTCGACGCCGGCGACCTCGATGACGAATTGTCCGAGCCCTATTCGGTGATCGCGCGAAAGATCCCGATCCAGGTGCCTGCGCGCAAGTCGGACCCGCGACATCCCAAGTTCGTGCACAACGCACAGCTGGTTGTCACGCTCTCCGATGAACAGAAGGACACCCTGGAGAACAAGGTGTGCCTGTTCCGGAAACCGGAGATGATCGTCGAGACCATCGACAAGACCTTCGAGAACCACACATACCACGGCTTTCTGCTGGTCGGAGGCGCCGTCAGTCCAAACGACGATGATCCGGACGATCAACTGGCCGACGACTTCCTGAGATACTCCGAACCGCCGGCCCATGACCGGTGGATTCCGCGGGGCGGGCGAAGCAAGACCTCGCAATCGAGCTTGAACGCGCACTATGTGCCTCCGTGGCTTCCGAACCTGCGACGGATCGAAGAGCAGATCAACGCAGCGCTCTTCGACATCTTCGGCGCCGCTCCACCGACTGATGGCAAGCCGCCTGAGTCGGTGTTCAGGCATCTCCGATTCCTATCGGGTGAACCTGGCAAGGGCGCCGCGGCAACGGGCCGCGCGGCCAAACCAACGGTGTCGATAACATCGTGGGAGGTCAAGGACGGACTATGGAACCTGACCTTTCAGATCAAGGCACGCAATCGGAGCGAAGGCTGGCGGATCGCGCCGGCGTTGATGTTCGTCGGTCTCGATGGCAGGAACGTCGAGGTCGCATGGTCGAGCCTCGCATCGGCTGATGCCAAGGTCGACGACGGCGTCGTGGTGATCCCTGGCAAGGATCGCGGCCGATTCGTCTCCGCGACGATCACCGGTGTATCAACCGGCTCCCTCCCGATCCCCGCCGAGGAGGCCACCGTCGATGTCGAGGTGCGCGACCTGATCAACCTTGGTCAGGAGGCAGCGAAATGAGTCCTGTCGTCGCGTGGCCCACATACAAGGGCCAGTGGACCTCAGATCTGCTCGACGTTGTCACGGACTCCGACGCGGCCGTCGAACCCGACAGAGAAAAGTACCGGCTTAACCTCGAGCAACTGGGCTGGCGCACTGTCACCTTCACGCTGAACGTGTCCCCGACCGAGCCCGCGCCGGCCGGGATCGATGCGCGCCATGGATACGCGTTGATCACCTGTCGCGGCACCAATACCCGCATCCCTTTTCGCCTGATCCCGGATGTGAGCAACCCGGATCAGCTCTCCGGGCTGATCACCCTCAACCGCGACGTCCTCGAGGGCTCGGCCACACTGTCCACCGAGATCACAGCTCAGGTCGACGGTCGGACCCGAGTAGTCGCCAGAGCGATCCCCTGGACCATCGTGCTGCGAGAGTTCGACGCTCCGACAAAGGCCGGAGAACCTCCGATCAGTCAGGTCTGGGTCGACTTCAACGCAGCTGATGCACCCGCGGTTGCACGTAAGAACACCCGCGCGCTCGCGGCGCTGGATGCGGCGCCGGACAAGCCTGTCCTCTACCTGAACGCGGGAGTCCCCGGCCTACAGATGATCCTCACAGCAGAGAATGCGAAACTCGAGCGCCGACGGCTTCGAGACATCCTCGGATCGCAGATTGCCCGCTATACGGTCTCGACGCTCTTCCGGCTCGCCGCCGCCGAGGTCGTGGCGGATGGTGACGAAGACCCGATCGGCCCGTCGGATCCGTTGCTACGAAGCACGTGTGAGAAGGTGGCCGGCGCCATACCTCACTTCACCTCCGTGGACGAGCTGTACGCAGCGCTGGCACGGAGTACGTCCCGAACAGATCTCGCGGATCTTTGGGCAGATATCGACGCGGCGATCGATGCCCTCACCGACGCATCCTCCACTGCCTCCTCCGCGACATCGGAGGTGCAGTATGTCTGAGATAGTCTGGCGGCTCACAGGTTCCATGGATTCGCGCGAGCGACTGCGCATGTTCGACGACTACGATTGGGAGCTTCATTCCGAGCCGCTCACGCGCGCAGGCGGCTCCGGGGCAATCCCCCTCGACTGCATGATCTCACTCATGGGCGAGTTCAACCGGCGCAAGAACACCTGGGGCGATCGTTCGGCAAGTGATCGATGGCTGGCACCCCGACTCCATCACGCGCTGCGACTGAGTCGCGCAGAAGCCGCCGACCCGGACCTGTGGGCATGGCTGGGCATCCGCTTCCTCGACTACGTGGAATGGCGGTGGTCGGGTAAGAACGACACCGCGGAGAATCGCTTCCGCGGCCCCGTCCATAAGCAGGCATTCGCACGACTCTGGTGGGGAGCCGAGCTGTTCCGGAACGGGTCGGACTATCGATCCGTGGAGAAGGCCTTCATCTTTCAGGACCTTCCGAACAGCTATCTGCACCGGCCGATTGTTCGTTGTCGCTCGCTTGCTCTGGCCGTGCTCGAACTCATCGCAGTAGACGATGCGTCGGGCGCCGGCCGGCCGAAGTCGGCCGACGACATCAACGACCTCGCCCGGGTGCTGAACCTTGCCACCGCGGGTGCGCCACCCGAGACCGAGACCGATTTCCAGCAGGACGATTTCGTCGGCTATCAACGGTGGGTCTTCCAGATCCCTGACATCCCCGAGAGCTGGGACGCGCTCCCCGCCGGCCCTGGATGCGTGGACACGAGCACCACATCGATCAGCGGCGGAACCACCATCGCGGATCGCGCTTGGTCCTATGCCCACGCCGCGGCCGCGAGTGCGGGCGCTCGCTCTGCCGAGCGTCGTAGGATCGGCGCACAGGCGGCGCCAGACTGACCCGTCACCGCCTACGCGATCTTGACGGCCCCGCCGGCTACCATCTCTCTCATGGTGTTGGGATCGGGTGACTCCGAGGGCAAGCCGCGGATTGTCGACCTCTTCGCCGGCCCGGGTGGCCTCGATGTGGGGGCAGCATGGCTGGGGATCCCCTCCGAGGGCATCGAGCTCGACGACAATGCCTGCGCGACGCGCGACGCCGCGGGTCTGGAGACGAGACAGGGGGACGTCCGGGAGTTCGGCCCAGAGGACTTCCCTGACGCGACCGTTCTCACCGGCGGTCCGCCGTGTCAAACGTTCACGGTGGCGGGAAGCGGATCCGGGCGTAGGGCGCTGGATGACGTAGTAACACTTGTGGACCGGATGGCGAACGGTGAGGACGCCGCTGACAGTCTGAGTGTGTTTGAAGACGAGCGGACCAGCCTCGTGCTCGAGCCGATGCGCTGGATCCTTGAGGCGCTGCGCCAAGACAGCCCGTACGAGGCCATCGTCCTCGAGCAGGTGCCGCAGGTCCTACCCGTCTGGGCCGCGTACCACAAGGTCCTCGAAAGATTCGGCTACGGCGTCGATCACGGCATCGTTCGCACAGAGGAGTTCGGTGTTCCACAAACGCGACGCCGAGCTGTACTGATAGCAAGGCTCGATGACGAAGAACTTACAATACCGGCCCCCACTCACCACGCGTTTCGGCGAGGGCAACCGCAACAATCCACCCGCAAGCTCGAGCCGTGGGTCTCTATGGCAGATGCACTCGATCGCACCGTACCGTTCACGGTCATCTCGAATTATGGCAGTGGCGGCGATCCCCGCAAGCGAGGTCGACGGCAGTCGGACGAGCCTGCCGCGACAGTCACGGGCAAGATCATGCGCAACCGACTCGAACTCGCGAACAACGACTTCGGGCGCTTCACCCTGCAGGAGGCGGGGAGGCTTCAGACCTTTCCGCGTGACTACCCTTGGGCAGGAGCCGATATCGCACAACAGATCGGCAACGCCATTCCGCCTCGCCTGTCGGTTCATGTTCTCGCGGCCGCATTGAATCTGTTGATCGACCTCGAGGAACTGGACAGGTCAGTGTGCGCTCCGTGGGAGTCTTCGAGAGAGGGCGGCGTCGTCATCCCCATCACCGACCCCTCCGCTGAGCTTCTGGAGCTCGTGAACTGAATCTCTGTGACCTGCCGGCAGACCTCAGTTCGTCGAGCTTCGCGCAGATGACGTCGGCGACCTCGTTCGGGTCTTCATGCTCCCAGAAGCGCAGGACATGCCAGTCCCGGTCAGAAAGATCTGCGTCAGTTCGTCTGTCTCGTCGCACATTGTTGTCCAGCTTCTCAGCCCACCACTCGGCGTTCGCTCGTGGGCGTGTTGCGTGTTCGGGGCATCCGTGCCAGAAGCAGCCATCGATGAAGACGATGAGCTTGAGGCCGCGCCATACGATGTCTCCCTTGGCACGCAGATCAGACTCTGGCTTCACGTCAACCCTGAACCTCACACTCCGGGCGTGGAGCCTGCGGCGCACGCGCAACTCGGCCGCGGTATCGCGACGTCGCTGTTCGCTCATACGTGACCGAACGCTCTCGGAGGACGCCGGAGGACGATAGCTCACCGGCTCACACCCGCCAAGTTGCCGAGTCGACCGCTACACCTCACCATTCAGACCTCTGGCGGGTCCACCGCCACCTCTTCCGGTCGCGTCGTGTTCACGACAGTCCATCGGATCAGATCCTTGCGCGGTACAGAGGCCGATGGCACTGCCAGCGAGATCAATCCCACCACCTCGTCGCGGTTCACTGGGATCGTGTGATCGTCGTCTTCGCGATCCGGAACGAGATACACAAGTACGACGCCACGTTTCGTCGATGCCCCAATTGGACCAGCATCGTCGCCGTGTGCAATCGTTCGCGCAGCAGCTCGATGCTTTCGGTCCGATCCGATGAAGTCGATGCGGTTGACGCGCCGCTTGCGCTTCACCACCGGCACATCACCGCCGAGCTCCGGGACATTGACGGTACGCCCTTTGGTCTTGGGCTGCGGCCAGACGACCGCCCAATCCACGATCTCATTCCTCTCCGCGGCCTTCTGCATGAACGCTCGGACGATTCGCACGGTTTCGCCGTACTCTTCATGCCACGCCAACCGGCCGAACAACTGCAAGAACTCGTCCGACGAGACGACTCCGACCATGGCCGGCTGAGTCGAGTTCGTTCCATCCAACGCGTACGGAAGGTCGACGGGTTGTGTGGCGTGCTGCAAGATCGGCACGATGACATTCTCGAAATTCTCACGGTTCTGATAACTCCCGAGCTCAGGCAGTCCGTAGAGGTCCTGCACATCGGTCGGCGCCTTGTCAGCAATCACGGCATTCCACATCTTATTTCGCGCCGTGGGTTTCAACCAGGGCAAGTGTTGGCTCACCAGCGGCGGGATCTGCCGGGGTTCGAGCAGCGGCATTTCTTGTTCGTCGAATCCTTCGTACTGCCGCAGCTCAGCACGGAAAGCTTCCTCATCCAGGAGGAGTGCTTCGAACGCCTCGTACAGGTCCACATCGTGGTCCCGGCGAATATAGAGTCGGGCGAGGTCCTTGTACCCAGGCCGAAAACCGAACCACCGGCCCGCCTGCATCAACGTGTCCGCCTGTCCGGCCTTGCGTCGGAAGTACGAGACAGTCAGACCTTCTACCGTGAACCCACGGCTGAGCTGGGTACCACCGACCAGAATTCTCCATACCTTTTGGGCTTCGAAGTCAAGTTTCTTCTGCTGTGCTTGAATCTCTTTGTCGGAGTTCAGGATCAGAACGGGATCACCATCGTGAGTCATCTCCGCGAGCGCTGTCGTCACATATGGTTTCAGTTCATCAAAGGACTTCGGGATCGGGGCGCCCTCCGCACGCGCAGACATCACCGGAAGAAAGTCGTCCGAGAAAAGTCTCTCGAGTCGACCAAGGCCCTTCGAGGTGTTAAAACCCGCTCTTCGCCAAAGGAATCGAACATCTGCTGCGGTCTCGGCGTGATCGTTGGTCTTCACGGACTCGTGGACCAGCATCGTATGATGCCGGAAGGTGAGCGACGAAGAGTCTTCGCGATATTTCTTGATCGCACCCGACAGAACCCACGCGTCGAGTGCTTCCAGCAGCTCTTTGTCTCGCTGGTCGGGGTCAAATGCCGCGTCGCCGACCAGTTTACGAATGTACGCAAGTTCGTTGCAGTTCGATACCGACTTGATCTCGTCGTCCCAGCGTTTCCCGACATCATGAAACTCCTGCACCCCCATATATCCGGGTGGTCGATGAAGCGACAGAACAAAATCGGCCGGGAACAGATCCCGCTCGTCATCTGGGTCGACGAACACATTCGCAAACGGCGTTGCTGTGTAGCCGACATACTGCGCGCGCGGACAAAGCTCCAGTATCTCGGTGATGAGGCGGTTTATCGTGGTCCTCTTCTTTTCTTCGCTCGACTCTTTCTTCCATTTTTTCGGATTGGTTGTGTCCACTGAAGCTTGATCTGACTCGTCATCGATGATGAGAACGGGAAGTTCGGCCAGATCCTTCTTCAACGGCTTCAGATCCTTGATCAGACCCTCGAGAGGAGCTCGGTTCTTCTTGATGACTGCAACGTATGCTCCAGAGTGGAATAGATTCTCCTCGTCGTTGAGCGGCTTTTGCTTGTTCTTGCGCGCGAATCTGAGCTTTGTCATCGCCATCGGGAGACGTTTGTAATCGTTGTGATGACTGGTGACCCGCGATATCTCAACAACTCCTGGCAGGTCAAGCGCCTCACCATGCTTGACGAAGTTACCGCTCAACCAGTCGTCGTCTTGCTGATAGTCGAGTTCCTTTAGCACCGCGGGATCGGTTGGATCCTGCCCGGCCAGGATGTTCTCCACGCCCATCAGTTCCATGTCCATCCGGCGTTGTGTCTGCGACCGCAAGATGTCGATCGTGCCAGTCAGAACGATGACGAGCCGGTAGCCGACGTCGATCGCTTTAGCCGCGACGCCCGTGAAGTTGGCTGTCTTTCCGCTTTGCACATAGCCCACGACTATGCCTTTGGTCTGCTTGGCTTCCGACCGGGTCGGGCGGCTCAAACGCTCGATTACCTGCGTCGTCGATTCGTCGAGCGACGTGATTGACGACGCAGGCCACTTCTTCACATTTTGCAGATAATCCTCGTAGTCATCCCAGTACACACTCGACCTCTTCTTACGTTCCTCGGCGTACCAAGGTTCGAAGACCTTCGAGATCACTGTCGAGTGTTCCTCGAACACGCCGACCCGCTGGGTCAGAGCGGCTGCGAGATCCTCAGAGAGATCGAGTGCACCGTAGAGTGCGATCCGCCTCGCCTGTGTGCGAGGAACGGTCGGCCCTTTTTCTGCATCCTCGAAGTCGGACAAGTTGTCCCACCCCGCCAGTGCCATCCGGATCTGGGTCAGCGCAGGTTCGTTCTCGCCTGTTGTGCGGATGAAGTGAATGAGCTCGGCGTCGGTGACGGACGCATCTGCCATCAAATTCAACAACGGTAACAGCGGCTTCGGCCGCTGCTTCTTGAGCGCATCGAACACATAGGCCAACGAGTCAGCCCATTCCGGTCGTTGGTCATTCACTCCGGGGATTCCTCCTTGGTGACAAACCCGTTGAGTCTTTCGGGTAGCGAACAGCTGGGAAGAGTTGTGAGGTCGACCATGTACGAGACATCAACCACCAGTGCCGAGTTGGGGACCACGCGCGCGACCGCGTCCGGCGTGAGGGCCGGGAAGTCAACGCCTACGGGGAACGCCATCGGGACCGTGCGCAGCCGCCAGCTCGTCGGATAGAGTTCGGCGTCCTCGTCCAGCCACCCCGATGATTCGAGTCGATGGTCGAGTGCCACGGCATGCCCGCCCGCTGCCGTTCGCACAGCCGCGACGAGCTGCGGTAACGTCCGCCCAGCTGTTGCCGTTACGCGTGTCAGTTGGACAGACAACAGGGACAGTGCCGTGTCGCCTACCGGCACCAGCTGCCCGAGTCCGTTGATCACGTGACGCCGTCTCTCCGTACTGGTCGTTTTGACCTCGATGTGCACGTCGTCGAACACAAAGTCGTGCTCCTCAGAGATCGGCCCCATCCAAGCATCGACTGCCGGACCGGCACCTATCGCGTGAATCAAGAAGTCCAGGAACAAGAGCTCTCCGAAGAGTCCGATCTCGCGATTCACATCGAGAGCACCGCGGGCGGCCACCACGTCACGATGGCGGGTCACCGCTGTGTCAACTGCCACTGCGAGCGGAGCGTGATTTACCTGTATTTCGTCGGCGATGGTTGCGAGAAGTCCATACGCCCCGTGAATGTTTCCTTCGACATTGACACTGATCGCTGCCAGTTCATCGTTATCCACCGTCCATGCGTCAAAGCTCAAGTTCATGAGCCTGGCAGTGTCCGGCTCAGGTCGCTGGTACGTGGTGACCAGCGTGATGACGTGATTCCGCGCATTCAATTGCAGACTACATGGTGGTTCACCAGCGATGGGTATCTCGATCGGAGCCTCGTTGGACCACAGAGACTCCAGAGTCGCCATGGTCAGGTGTCGGCCGTCCTGCGGTGTCATGGACATTGCCCTTGCCCTCCCCGCGATCTGCGATCAGCCATCACGCATCTGCTCCTCGGCCACCACCGCAGCGCCGAGCACACTTGTCCAGAGCGCTATTTCATCTTTGTCACGAGCTCCCAGTACCTGTCCCTCGAACACTCCATGAGTCAACAGGAAGAGGAGGGACTTGAGCATCGGAGAGTCGTTGAGCCGTCCCCCTCCGGGGGCGAACAAGGACCTGTAGCGGCTGTTCAGCCACACTGTCTTTGAATGAAAGTCGACGTCGATGAACTCGCCGGCCGGTAGCCGCGTCCACTTCATGGCGAGTGAGTCGCCGTGAAGGTATGAGAGCTCAGCCCCAATCCGCTTGTGTAGCGCCGGAGCGAAGCCCTTGCCCGGCTGGATGACGGGTTTCCTTCTCCGCCTGCGCTTGTTGGACTCGGCGAAGACTGTCTCAGCATCTTGAATGTAATCGAGGAAGGTGGTTCCGTCGCTCGACCGCGCCTTGTCGATCGCGTCATGGAAGGCTGGCTCGAACTTCAGGCCGCTCTTCTCCGGGTTCATCGTCAGGAACTGGCCGATGGCATCGGAGTCATCGACGACAATTCGGGCGAGCTGCCTCGCCGGGGTGTGAGCAGCTGTGTCCGACCAGCCGCCGACCTGAAGAAGCCTGTCGTTTCGGTATATGTAAAAACCTTGGTATTGCACACCGGGGTTGCCCGCGATCCGGTAGCCAGTGACGTCAGACTTCGCTGGCCAGATGTGGCAGACCATCTCTACCTCGGTTCCACCCGCTGTCGCGACGAGCACCTTTGGATACGCCGGATGGCCAGGTGTTCGGTATCCGAAAGGGTCGACAGGGAGCACCGGAATTCCCAGGGAGTCTTTGGCCTCCGCACGCTCGGCGACAAGCACTTCGATACTCAGCCTATTGCTTGACAGGAGCCTGTGGTATGTGACCCCCAAGTGCGCGCGCAAATTCTCGTTACGCTTTGAAAGCCAGGATTGTGCCTCATCAGAACTGTTGCCTCGATACGCACTTCGAAGCTCTGACCAGATGACTGTGGTACCGATCCCGGATCTCACGATCCTCTCGCGATCCACCGTGTACTGGGAGGCCAGCCCGGAGGACAGCACTTCGCACGTGAAGTCCCGGGAGTAGTCTCCCCGCCGGATCCTCCGCCCTTGGGGCTCACCCGCACGCTTGCTCGACCAGACCGTCAGAACGTCGCCGTGACCAAAAGACGCCGCCTTCAGACCCATGCCAAAGTGCCCGAGGTCACCGGCAGCGTAGTCGCGCTGCCGGCCGATGGTCATCGCTGCATCGATCTCGTTCTGCCCCATGCCCGTACCGTTGTCGACGACCTCGACTTGCACGAGGCGATCTCCCTCGGTCAGGAGTCTGACCGCGACGTGCGTCGCGTCGGCGTCGAGGCTGTTGTCGATGAGATCCGCTATCGCGGACTCCAGGGTATGGTTTGCGCCCAAGCTCTTGACCAGTCCCGGATCCGGATCAAGCTTTATCCGGCCGATCACCTCGTCAGCATCGCTGCTCATACTGGCCACCATCAACCCCTCCTCGATCGTCCGAAAGATTTCCTGCAGCAGGGGAGGGCCGACAGTCACTCATCGGCATCTCGTGACAACCCACGCGGCAGCGCCTTCGCATGCACTACAACCAATTCCCGGTTGGCGCGGGTGAGCGCCGTATACAGGGGTCCATTCCGGCCGTAGTTCTTGGGGAAAGACGCTGGCTCAACCACCACGACTCCGTCGAACTCCAAACCGCGCGCGGCATCGTGATGTAGCACAGTCAAGCCGAAACTCCCCCTTCTCCAGATGTGCGAACCCGCCTGGGGGCTCTTTGACCACCCGTTGGCACGCAGGTGTTCGATCACAGGCCTGCCATGGTTCGTTATCACTGCCACCGTTCCATCGCGATACGCTGCCACCATCCTCACTGCTTGATTGATCGCCGCCGCGCCAATTTCTGCGGGCCCGACCTCCTCCACGACCGGCGCAGGCCCTTCGATCTGGACAGCCGAAACCGTGCGCTGCTCACGAGAGAGCAAACGATTGGCAAAGTCGAGTATCGGCTTGGTCGACCGATAGCCACGCTCGAGCGTCTCGATGGTCGGATGAGCGAAACACTGTGCCACCTCGAGGACCCGCGACCAAGACCCGTAGGTGTGGTCCGATCTCCGCTGATTCATGTCACCGATGATCGTCCACGCACCGGTCTGGTTGATCTGATTCAGAAGGAGCCACTCGAGCCCGGTCATGTCCTGTGCCTCGTCGACGACGATGTGCTCGATGTGCCGCAATCCGACTGGAGGTTCGCGATTGACCACCCAGTTGACATACGCGACGAGTGGCAGGAGCGCACGGACTCGGCGCGCGCGATACCAATCGGGCAGCCTCCCCAGATAAGACGTCCACTCTGGATCGGCGGTAATCGGTCGCCCGCTCGCCTGATTCTTGTTTTTGCGAAGCATTTCATAGATCTCAAGTGCGGTGAATCTGCGTCGATTACTTTTTCGGCCTTGCGGCTGAGTGCTGATTACTGAGTCGACGAACCTCCCGAGCGTGACATCCGCGTCTTGCCAGCAAGTCGATATGTCGCCCGTCGGAAGCGATTTGACATTAACGATTCGACGTAACAATCCCGGAATCGATTCCACGGTGATCCGCGTGTCGCTGCCCGTCAACTCCCGCAAGGCCCCACGCGCGTGCCGCGCATACCCGTCGGTGGGACCGACCACGAGCACGTCGCCGTCGAGCGAGTTCTCTGGTTGTGCGTTGATCATATAGGCGGCGCGATGGGTTGCGATGATCGTTTTGCCGGTGCCAGGAGGACCCTCGATCACGGTGCTCTCCATTGCCGGCCGCGCGACGAGGTCGTACTGGTCGGGCTGCAGTGTAGCGAGAACCGACGCGAGTCCGATCTTTCGCGGGGCCGCCAAGCGTTCACGAAGGAGCCGTTCAGCACGTACCGAGGCACCCAATCGGGGTACTCGTCGCTCGCGGGTCTGCCTCGTCGCCGAGTGATCTGCGCCTGAGGTCTGCTGGGACTCGGCGGCATCATCCGAAGTCCCGGGCCGTCGAGGCCTGGATCGAGCTCGCTTCTGCGCCGGCGAGGGAATCTTCAGCGCGTCGTCAGGTCTGGCGAAGCTGACGGCTCCGGATCTGACGACATCGTCCGCATAATCGATGATCTGACAGTCAGCGCTTCGGAACGACCGGATGACAGCGACGTCGTCGCACAGCGGGTGCTCTGTCGTACCGAGGAAGAACGTGCCCGCTATATCGGAAGCCCAGCCGAATACAGCCACACCGCCGAACTCGGCGTATCGTTCACCGATGTAGTATTCCGACCGCCCCAATGCCTGGTCAACGCCCGTCAAGGCCACCCTGCCCACGATTGAACCGCCGCCATTCGATGACGTGGCAGGCGCAGCAGTGCCGGTCCACACATTGTTCCGGGGGCCGTCATACTTCCGCCTGCTGGCATCCTGCTGCTCGAGCTCTCGCCGATACCTACGCTGGTTTGTGCGCTCATCCTCGATCTGGAGATCTTTCGGTCGCAGGATCATGGAGCGCACTCCGCCGACGTCAGGCGTACACAGCAAACGACCAGCGGCTCCAACATGATCACCGGCGGTTGCTCTTCGCCGACCTCCGCAGCCAATTCCGCGAATCTCCTCTCTGCTCGTGCCAATTGGCTTTCGAACAGAGCAATGACGCGGCTGTCTCGACCCCGCGCCATGGCCGTGTCGATCCGCCGTCGAACTGCTGTCGCTCTGCGCTCATACTGAGCTTTCAACGTGGTTACTCGCGCCTGCCGCGCCGAGTGGAAATCCTGCTCCCGGCGAGCCTGCTCATCGACCTGCCGCAGGAGCAGGGAGTCCTGGGCCATCTCGACGAGCCGACTCATCCGGCGAGACTCCGTAAGCGCGTGGTCTTCGATCCGGCCCTCCGCCAGCGCCGCCAGCAGTAAGTCGACCGGTTCGCTTCCCCCGGCCCTGCCATCCAGAGTCACTGCAGAACCCCAGATTTCACTGCTGGACCTCCCTTCACTGTCTGCACGGGCCAGCAGCACCAGGTAGTCACCGTGTGCGTCCGTGTCCGCGGTACGAACGGCGATCGAACCGAATCTCGCCTGGCGGTGATGAGGCATCGAAGCGGCAGCGATTGCGAGGGGGTGAGAGGCCGTCAGCAACGAGCCTCCGCCCGTTCGAGCGAGCTCTTGATCGAGTACCACGTGGATCGGTGCCTCATGGCGCAGTTGTGCCGAGACGGCGCGGGCCTCGCTTGTAAGTCCGCGAGCGGCTCGTGCTGACTGATCGAGACGAGCGGCCATCCGAGCGTTGCCGGTGACCTCTGCGCGCCGCCGATCGGCAGACATTGCGACACCCTCGGCACCATCGGTTTGCGCCCAGTCATCGATCAGCAGCGCCAGTTCGTGCTGGCCAACGTAGCGGCCCGTTCTGACCAGGTCGTCCTCGAGGCCGTCCACGTCGACGTCGCCGGACACGAACAACTCAGTCGACGCATCCGTGACTTCCTCCAGTCCTGCGCGTTGTTCTTCGACGGCGGCGAGAGCTTCGAAGAGCTTTTGCTCGCGCTCTGCGTCGTCCAGAGAGAAGTCGAACCCGGCTCGAAGAGCTTCTGTCGCGTTCACGGAGATGATCGGTTCAAGTTGCCCGATCGTAGATTCAAAGATCCTTATCCTCTCGAGCAATCGGTGCATGATCCGCTCGTCGATGGTCTCGTTGTTGAGGAAGTTGACAACGAGGATCTTCTCCTCGACTTGACCGATCCGATCAATACGGCCGATTCGCTGCTCGACCTCCATGGGGTTCCAGGGCAGATCGTAATTGATTACAGCGGAACAAAATTCGAAGTCAAGGCCTTCACTGGCCACCCGGTTTGCCAGGACGAGGTCAAATCGGCCCGCTCTGAAGTCCGCCATGACTTCGAGGCGCGCAGACGGGTCGACACCACCATGCAGGACCGCAACTCGATAATCGGTTCCGAGCCGTTGCTCGAGATATGACAACGCCTTCCGCGAATGCGTGAACAGGAGGCACCGCCGATTCCCGACGTCGAGACGTTCGAGGACACGGATGAGCGCTTCGAACTTGGTGTCAACCGTGGAGGCCAGAGCTTCGGCAGTCGCAATCAGCTCGGGATGTGGCGCGAGACGCGGGGCGGCGGGTACCGACGGGTCGTCTTCGTCAGACAATCGACCGAAGCCATCCGGATCGAGGACCGCCTGCCGTGCCATCGGCAGGCACGCACTTGCGAGCCGCAACGGCATCTGCATAGCAAAGTAGAGGGGGAGCCCGGCTTCCTTCGCGCGAGCATCACACCACGCGACAAACTCGTTGTAGAAGCGACTTTCCGACTCGGTCCAGGTTACCGTTTCGCGGACTTCGGACCGTGTCGATTTTCGATCGTCTACCTCGACCTTCTTGGTTCGCGTGATGATCGCGGACAGCGTGTTCAGTCTGCTCAGCAACCCCCTGGCGACAACGACATCTCGCGGAGACAACACGGGTTTGCTCAGGGTCTCGATCAGCTGCTGGAAGTCATGCCTCTCGATGAGAGTCCTCCCGTAATCCATGTCTGCCAGCTCAGACAGATCCCCTGTCAGCTCCCGGCCGTCGACACCCTTGGCACGCAGCTTCACGGCGACAGCGTTGAGGACCCGGTTGGGTTCCAGCCGTAGGAGCAGATCCTCGATGTCACCTGCGTCTTCTGGCGACAGCAACTCCAGCAACGACAGCAAGTCGTCTTGCCGCAGATTGATGGGCGTGGCAGTCAAGAAGACCAGATTGGTTGCCCAGTCCGAGAGCTCAGTGCCCAGGAAGTAACTCTTGGTATCCCGATTGCGCATGCTGTGCGCCTCGTCGACGATGATCAGATCGAAGCTGGGCGGGAACTCCCGCAGGTCGTCGAGCCCCTCCCATTTCCTCAGGGTCTCCAGGCTGGCGACGTAGGAGGCTCGCGCTGGCAACCGGTTCTCCTGGTGGAGAGCGGTGAACTTCGCCAGTTCTTGGGTGTCGAGTCGGGTCATTTCGAACCCGAAACGCTCGCGCATCTCGCCGATCCATTTCTCCACGAGACTGGAAGGAGACACGACCAATACCCGGTCGGCCTCACGGCGTGCCTCGAGCTCCGCCCACAGAAGGCCTGCTTCGATGGTTTTGCCCAGACCCACCTCATCAGCGATCAAGATGCGGGCCTTCCCCGTTTCGAGCATCTTGAGGACCGGCTTGAACTGGTAGGGGCGGAAAGTGGTGCGTGTCGCACGGAAAGAGAACAACGTGTTGCTGAATCCGCCGAGAAGTTTCGCTCTGGTCAGAGTCGCAGAGAAGCGACTTGCCGGCGCCGGCGCGTCAGCCACCCACGAGACCGGATCGTCACTGATCGGGCGCGGCAGCAGATCGGACTCGACGAGCGTGACCTGCTTTCCGTCGAGGGATACCGTGTATACCCACCTCTGCAGAAAGCGCCGCCTCCGAATCACCACATCCGCGTCGCCCGCCCGTGACAATGCATGTTCGTCTACAGCGAACCGCGGCCTTGGCACGGGCCGCGCCTCATCCCACAACTGCTCGGCCCATTCCCATCCGGCCACCAACGGATCATCGTCGTCCAGCTGATCGACCGGAGTCACCCGCGACGAAGCCGCCGGTCCACCGACTCCGGCGGCAATCTGCATGACGAGGCCACCACCATCGACCGCCTCGAACCAATAGAGCCCCTCCGGTAACACAACCTCCGTGTTCGTCAGGTACCGGCATTCGCGTCCGTCGGCATAGAGATCGTCTACCTGACCGCCCACGATCACGGCACGCACGATGTCCGCGCCGCGCTCCAGCACACGGCCGCTGCGCTCTGACGTCGGTAGATATCCGAAGACTGGCTCGGTCCCGCCCCTCCATATACCGGCCGTTTCGGTCACCGCTCTGTTGTCTCTCACTTGTTCGTCGACGTTTCATGTCCAGTAATAACAGACTCGCTGACGCGCCCGGGAACGTTACGGCGCAGGTCGGGGCGACATCGGATCGAGGATGGGCCCGTCGGTTCAGCACAAATGTCAGGTTCGACAATCAGACTCATCGTGAGGTGCTCCGGGCGCGGGCAAGTCGGCTTTCCTCGTACGCGTCGAGACTCATCGAAGTGAGGTGGAAGCCCTCGCAGGCGTCGCACCCATAGACTCGGACTTCCAGTTTCCCCCGATGATCACCCCTGGCTCTCCGTCGCCTCTTGTGCTGGGCACTTCTCAGAGCCGCTTCGGCCCTCGACTCTGTGGGCCATCGGCGCTTTCCGGTGGCACAGCCGGGTTCGTCCACTCTCCACGGCGCGCAGCCAGGAGCTGCCATGTCGAACAGTTGCTCGATCTGTCGCTTGTTGCGGTCGTTTGTCCGGTGTCGGTTCACGTGCCCTCCTCTGTCGCATTCCAAACTGACACGCAGGTTCGAACAAAGCGTCTGCTTGCTTGATAAGAGGACTTATCAGCTCTTCTCATGCGTTGCCGTGGTCCCGTGTGGTTGAGTGAGGGTCGACTCAGAAGACGAAAGGAGCAGTGAGCGTGAGCACTCTGACCATGCAGGCGATCGCCGAGTTGGCGCAGGTCAAACGGCCAGTCGTGTCAATGTGGCGCTCGCGCTTCGCGATGTCCGATACCCCGTTTCCGGCACCGATGGGCGGGAACCCCCTCCTGTTCGATGCCGGGCAAGTCGCGGCTTGGCTCGACGAAACCGGTCATGGCAACAACACGGAGTCACGATTCGAAGCGAGTCTTCACTCGTCCCTGTTCCAGAAGCTCGTTGACAACATCGATGCCGCATCGACGTTGCTGCTTCTGCACGAATTGGTCGGAGAACCTATCGCCGGCCTACACCCCGCAGAGGCGGCTGCTGCCCTGGAGACGCGCGCAGAAGTCAGCTCCGTGGCCAACAGTGCTGATGCGGTCATCGCGCTGGCGGACTCCGCACTCGTGAGCGCTGTTGACGAGCTTGCGGAGGCGGGGTTCTCCGGATGTCGAGTCCTCGACATTCTGGTCGCGGATTTTGTGAAACCTGGGGGCCCTTGGGCCAACGAGGCCCTCACATCGGACGGACGGGACCTTCTGGCCTCGGTGATCGCCGAAATTCGCCGCGCCCAACCGCTGACGATTGTTCCCACAGGAACAGGCGGCCAGATCCTCGCCCACGCCTTGGTCGACCAACTTGATGAGGACGAACGATGCGACTTCTCGATCAGGACTTCGACATTCGATCAGCCGTGCGATCGAGCCGCGTGGCGCCGCCTCGTCGCGGACGGCTGGCCGGCCAATGCGATTGACAACCCCGGCGAACTACTCGATGACCAGCAGGGCCGACTTCACCTCATGATGATGCAAAACCTGCGGTCGGACAGTGGCTTCTTCGACAGTGTCGAAAATGGCCTCCTCGACCTCGGCGTCGATGACGTCCTGCTGGTAGTCGGACCGGCCCGTCTGATGGTCGATGCCGACGGCGCGCCCCGACGTCAGAAGCTTCTCGTGCCAGCAAGCTCGTATATCGCTCCGCTACGGTACGTGGCTCGCCTACCAAAAGGTCTGAGCCGATTCGGGGGTAGACGTCGCCTTGCGCTCTGGATCTTTGGTCGGCCGGATTCGAGTTGGACCGTGGTCGGCGCACACTCCGATACGCGAATGGACATCGCGGCCTGTGAGGCGATCGCTGCAGACGCAGCAACCGCGATCTCCCCCACCGCCGACCTCCATGCACACGCTTTTCACTCGAGCGTGGTGCGAGCGTCGAGCTACATCGTGCGGCGGCCCACGCTGACGGTCCCGGTCCGTGTCAATGCAGCGGATGAGAGCGGCGAGCGCCTCGCACGCGTTTGGGAACTCGACCGCGGGATGCTCGACGGGATCTCTTTGACAGCCGCATCGGAGGAGCCGAAGCAGGTCGGCTTCACTGTCGCCACCCGCGAACTGGGTCGGGACCTGGCAGGATCTCGAATACCACGCGAGCATGTCGGCGAAGCTCAACCAGGATGGGCCCATGTCGTCGGGCCCGACGAAGTACGCAGCCCAACTCACATCGGAAGCATTGGCATCGACCGCCTCGTTCTCGAGTCGGTCGCACCACGGGCCAGACTCACCGAACCCGGAGATGTTATCTACGTCTCCGCAGGCGGGCCGGCCGCAGTCATCGACCATCACGGCGGACATGTCGTACTGGCGCCTGCCCGGGCTTTTCGTTGCCGCGATGCGGAGGTCGACGATCGACAATTGGTGCCGGCCGTCGTGGCCGCTGACATCGCTGCGCAACAGGGTACCGACAGACGCACCTGGCAGCTACGCACCGTTCATGTGGAGGAAGTGGCGCCCCTCGAAGAACTCATACGGCGTACCGACCAACGACGACAACAACTACTCGACCAACTCAACAACGTCGAAGAACTCAGAACCGAGATCATAGATGGCCTTTCAGAACGCTCGCTAACAACGCAACAGAATCTATGATCCAACACAACGAAAGTGAAGTGATGGCACCCAAACCGAAGAATCAGGTGGCGCTCGCGCCTTCCACTCCGAAGGAACTCAAGGACACCCTGTGGAAGGCCGCGGACAAGCTCCGGGGCTCCATGGACGCCAGCCAGTACAAGGATGTCGTTCTCGGACTCGTCTTCCTCAAGTACGTCTCAGATGCCTTCGAAGAGCGCCGGGAAGCGATCCGCGCCGAGCTCGACGGTGAAGCCGAGACCTACATCGCCGAAACTCTTGAAGACGTCGACGAGTACCTCGGCAACGGGGTGTTCTGGGTGGCGCCAGAAGCTCGGTGGAGCTACATCGCAGACCACGCCAAAGGCATCGCAGCATCCGCAACCGACGACGCCAAGTCTGCCGGCGATCTCATCGATGCTGCGATGCGAATCCTCGCCACCGACAACGCCTCACTCGAGGGAACGCTCCCCACGATGTACGGACGCGATAACGTAGACCAGCGACGGCTGGGCGAACTCGTGGACTTGTTCAACTCTGCTCGCTTCACCGGGGCCGGCGCATCCAAGGCACGGGATCTCCTCGGCGAGGTATACGAGTATTTTCTCGACAAGTTCGCAAAAGCCGAGGGCAAGCGAGGCGGCGAGTTCTACACGCCCCCCGTTCTTGTGCGGACCCTGGTTGAAATTCTCGAGCCACACCACGGCCGTGTCTATGACCCCTGTTGTGGTTCCGGCGGCATGTTCGTCCAGGCAGAGAAGTTCCTCGCGCGCCACAACGAGGACCCGACCAACATCGCGGTGTATGGGCAAGAACTGAACGAGCGCACGTGGCGGCTGGCGAAGATGAACCTCGCCATCCACGGCATCGACTCGCAAGGATTGGGCTCGCGCTGGGGCGACACTTTTGCCCGAGACATCCACCCGGACATCACCGCCGACTTTGTCCTCGCCAACCCCCCATTCAACATCAAGGACTGGGCACGGAGCGAGGACGACGCACGGTGGAAGTACGGGGTGCCTCCAGTGCGAAATGCCAACTACGCATGGATGCAACACATAATCTCCAAGCTCAAGGTGCAGGGCGAGGCCGCCGTCGTCATGGCCAACGGAACGATGTCCTCGAGTGCGGGCGGCGAAGACGATATTCGGCGCGCAATGCTCGACGACGACGTTGTGTCGTGCGTCCTAGCTATGCCATCCAACCTGTTCCGTTCTGTTTCGATCCCGGTGTGTGTTTGGTTCTTCTCCAAAGACAAAAGCCCTGGATCGAGGGGCTCAAACGACCGTCGCAATCAAGTACTTTTCATCGACGCAAGCGAGATGGGGTACATGATCGATCGCGTCGAACGCACACTCTCCGACCAAGATATCAAGCTCATCGCCAACACCTTCCGGGCGTGGCGCGGCCGCGAATCCGCAATTGGCGGCTACTCGGATATACCTGGATTCTGTAAGAGCGCGACTTTCACGGACATTACAACGGCGGGCCGAGTACTTACTCCGGGACGCTACGTCGGACTTCCCGAAACAGCGCACGACTCTGAGACTATCGGCGATAGAATTGCACGTCTCAAAAAGGACCTGACTGAAGCGCTTGATGAGTCATCGCAGCTCGACAAGATCGTAAGGAAGCAGTTGGAGGCGATCCACCAGTGAACGGACAGACCCGTACCGGAGGGCGAGAAGCGACCACAGCGGTAATTCCTGGTGCTGGCATTCTAAGCATAGGTAACCCGCAGACCCCAGCTCCCGACGGTTACAACTGGACGCCCCTCAGCCGAGTCTCGCGACTCGAATCCGGGCATACGCCAAGCCGCCTGCATGACGAGTACTGGAACGACGGGATCCCGTGGATCGGCATTAAAGACGCTACGACGTACCACGGAGAAATCATCACCTCGACTTTTCAGAAAATCTCACAGCTGGGCATCGAGAACTCTTCAACTCGATTGCTTCCGGAAGGCACAGTATGCCTCTCACGCACCGCGTCGGTCGGCTATGTCGTGCAAATGGCAGTACCGATGTGCACTAGTCAAGACTTCGTGAACTGGGTCTGCGGAGAAGAGCTCCGACCTGACTACTTACGTTACGCGCTGAAAGCTGAATCCGACAGCATTCGCCGCTGGGCAACTGGGTCTACACACAAAACGCTGTACTACCCTGAAGCAAAAGCGATTAATCTACTGATGCCCTCTCGAGGGGTGCAGGAGGCTATCGTCGATGTCCTCGGCGCCCTCGACAACAAGATCAGAGCAAACCGAAGAATGATTCGAATAATACAAGAACTCGCCAACGCAACCGTTGAGAGAAGCCTCCTAAACTCACGTCACATGTGCCGATTGGCAGAAATAGCCGTCTTCCATAATCGAAAGCGAGTACCGCTATCAAAGAATGAGCGCTTGGCCAAAAGTGGCCCGGTACCATATTACGGCGCGACAGGAATAGTCGATTGGGTTGACCGTCCACTCTTCGACGAACCCTTGGTCCTCGTTGGAGAGGATGGCACCGTATCTACCGATACTGGCACCGCTGTCGTGCAGTACATCTGGGGACCAGCCTGGGTGAATAATCACGCCCACGTTCTGACGGGTCTTGGCGTTAGTACCGAATTGCTGCGCTACCTCGTTGCCGGAACGAGCGTCGCGGACCGCATCACAGGCGCGGTTCAGCCCAAACTGTCAATGGGCAACCTCAAGGCAGTTTCAGTAACCTGCCCAGCCCAGTCAGATCTGCTTGATGTTGAGTCAACGATTGCGACTTTAACCGCACGCGAAGTTGCAGCAAAAGAAGAGTCTTCCCGCCTGGTAGCGACTCGGGATGCGCTTTTACCCCTCATCATGAGCGGCAAGATCACGGTCAAAGACGCTGAACGACACGTCGAAAAGGACATCTGAAATGGTCCACGACATGGACGAAGCCGCTTGGGAACAATGGACTCTCGATCAACTTGCGGAGATCGAGTGGCAGAAGCGGCACGGGCGCGACGTCGCGCCAGGCTCGGGTGAGCGTGAGTCCTGGCACGACCTCGTACTCCGCGGCACGCTGGATCAGGCGCTTCGAAATCTCAATCCCGAAGTGCCGGAGGAGTATCTACAGCAAGCGTCGGCCGAAGTGCTTTTACCGAGGTCGCAGGATGCGATCACTGAGAACTTTCGCCTCCATGAAGTTCTGGTGAACGGCTACCGCGGCATCACATTCATCGACGACGATGGGCAACAGGTCAACCCGACAATCCGCTTCACGTCGGGGGACCCCACCAAGAATCGGTACCACGCCGTCAATCAGGTGACCATCCGCAGTCGCGAGTTTGAGCGCCGCTTTGATGTGGTGCTGTACGTCAACGGTCTCCCACTCGCGATCATTGAGCTCAAGAAGGCCGGCGCCAAGAACACCAGCGCGGAGGGAGCCTTCAACCAACTCCAGACTTACCTTCACGAGTTCCCCATGGCGTTCCGTTTTTCGGCGATCCTGGTGGCCAGCGATGGCGTCACCGCACGCTACGGAACACCGTTCACACCATGGCATCACTTCGCGCCATGGAACGTAGACGACGACGGACGCCTCGTCGGTTCCGACGAGGTCGGTCTCGACGGGCAGCCGGCCACCGAGCTCGGACTCACCCTCGAAGGCGTCTTCAACGTCGAACGGTTCGGACAACTGTTGCGCGACTTCATCGCGTTCGATGAGGACGAAAGTGGGCTGAACAAGCGAATTGCGAAGCCTCATCAGTATTTTGCTGTCACCAAAGCGGTCGGCAGCACCGTCCGCGCCATCGACAGCGACGGTCGTGCGGGGGTCGTGTGGCACACCCAGGGGTCGGGCAAGTCCATGGAGATGGAGCTCTACTCGGCCAAGGTCATGCGGCACCCACGGCTCGCGAATCCGACAATCGTGGTGATCACCGACCGCACGGAACTGGACACCCAGCTCTTCGACGGTTTTCAGCGCAGCACCCTTCTGCCTGAGTCGCCGCAGCAAGTGACGTCTCGCGAACAACTACGCCAGCAGTTGGCCGATCGGCGTACGGGTGGAATCTATTTCACCACCCTGCAGAAGTTTGGGCTCACAGACGACGAACGCAAGGCCGGGGCCGACCACCCCTTGCTGTCAGACCGTCGCAACATCATCGTGATGGCGGACGAGGCACATCGCAGTCACTACGACAACATCGACGGATACGCCGCTCACCTCAAGAACGCCCTTCCGCATGCAACGCTCATTGCGTTCACCGGAACACCGATCGCCGAAGGCGAACGCGACACCCGAAAGGTCTTTGGCGACGACATCGACGTCTACGACCTACATCGCGCCGTAGCTGACGGCGCGACCGTGCCAGTGTCCTTCGAACCCCGACTCATCCAGCTGGTTCGGGCGCAGGGCGTCGACGATGACGCGCTCGACGAAGCGGCCGAAGAAGTATCCGAACAATTGGACGAAGCAGACAAGGATCGTCTTCAACGCAGCGTCGCGGTGCTCGACACCGTCTACGGCGCTCCGCAGCGACTCGAGAAGCTGGCCGACGACTTCGTCAAGCATTGGGAGACGCGTCGAGAAGCCATGCGGCAATTCATGGGTGGTCCCGGCAAGGCGATGATCGTCTGTGCCACACGCTCTATCGCCGCTCGGTTGTACCAGGAGATCACCGCACTCCGGCCGGAGTGGCACGACGTCGCCGACGACAAGGGCAAGATCAAGGTCGTTTACACCGCGAACCCTTCCGACCCGGAGCTGATCAAGAAACACATGCGGCGCCCGAGCGCGACGGCTGCCGTCAAGAAGCGAATCAAGAACCCCGACGACGAACTCGAGATCGTCATCGTCAAAGACATGATGCTGACCGGCTTCGACGCGCCGGCGCTCCACACGCTGTATCTGGATCGGCCACTCAAGGGTGCGCTCCTCATGCAGACCCTTGCACGCGTCAACCGTACGTACCGCGGAAAGCAGGATGGTCTGCTCGTCGCCTACGCACCATTGGCCGACAACCTGAGAAAGGCGCTATCCGAGTTCACTCGCGACACCGCACAGACTGGTGATCGAGTGGTCGGGCAAACGGCCGAGGAGGCAGCGCAGATCGTGCATGACCTGCTCGAGTCTCTGTCCACTTTGATCGGCGACGAGTGGAAGGCGATCTACAACTCGGACCCGAAGGCCGGGTGGGTGAACGCTGTTCTGTCAGTGACATCGATGCTGCGGTCACCCCGTACTCCTGGCAACGTCGATCCAGAGGACGCGGAAGCTCGTCCGCTTGGAGACCAGTACCGCAGTCTGTCGGCGAAACTGGGCCGCGCATGGGCCCTGGCAGCGGGCGTCAAACACGACGCCGACCACCAAGCGGAGTGGGAGGCCGCTCGGTTCGAAGTCCGCTTCCATGAGGAAGTTCGGACGTGGATGGCCAAACTCGACGCCCAAGACCGCGTGGCACGGGGCGAACCCATCCCGGACGATATTCGGCGTCGGCTGGGCGACATCATCGTCACTTCTGCCGCGTCCACCGGCGTCATCGACATCTACCGGGAAGCCGGTCTTGAACGACCAACCCTCGATACCCTGACACCTGCATGGCAGGAGGAGGCGTCGAAGCCCAGCAAGGCGCAGCTGGCGATCGAGGCACTGAAGGCGAGTCTGATGGAAGACTCAGCCGCCGTCACACAAGGCAACGAAGTACGTCGGAAACTGTTCTCCGAACGGATCAACGACCTGATGACCCGGTATACTAATCAGCAGTTGACCGCCGCCGAGGTCATCGCCGAACTGGTCGAGATGGCCAAGGAAGTCGTCGCCGAGGCCGATCGCGGTAAACAGTTCGAGCCACCTCTAGAATCCGACGAGCTGGCATTCTACGACGTTGTCACGCAGAACGAGTCGGCAGTCGATGTCATGGGTGATGATGTTCTGGCTCAGATTGCACGAGACCTCGTCAGTACCATGCGGAAAGATACCCGCACCGACTGGACGGTCCGCGAAGACGTGAAAGCCAAGCTGCGTGCGACGATCAAGCGACTGCTGCGCAAGTACGGGTATCCGCCAGATCAACAGCCAGCGGCACTCGTTCAGGTGATGCAGCAGATGGAGGCACTGGCGCCGCGGTATGCGGAGGAAGTTGCACTGTGAGTCCAGAAGACTCGGACGCTATCCGTCGATATACTCACGCAGCAGTCGGATCATCTGCCGGAACTGGTTGATGACGTGCGTCGGGACTGTATCCCGATTGAAATGGACAACGTCGTTGCGAACCTTGCGAAGATCGCTCAGCCCTTCGAGAAAGGTGTTTCGGTCCAGCGGCCAGTTCAAGGTTTCCCATACCGAGTCGTCACGAAGAATGGCTTCGTAATGGGCCATGGTCAGCTGACTGAAGCTTACGATCCGTCGGTCAGAGCTTAGATGGCAGATCGAGCTCACTTTGCCTATATCGACGTGGTCGCTGATGACCCTGCGTAGTATCTGGTCGAGCTCACCGATCAACAAAAAGGGCGTCGCGAGTCGTCCATAAGCGTCGACCACATCGGCAGTGGTCACGATACCTGTCAGCTCACGCTGCGCGTTCATCACCAGAACGAAGTCATGTTTCTGTAGATCAGACAGGACATCAACGAGTTCCTTGTCATATGGGAGCTGGAGCGCCGGAATCATTGCGTCGCGCAACTTGGCCTCGACATCTCGGTGTCTGGCTCGGGCGATCGACTGCCACGTCACGGCTCCCTTGACCGAACGCGGGCCCGCGACAACCGGCAGTTGCGAGAAGTCATTCAGGAGCATCAAGGTGATGGCTTCGTCCAACGATGAGTCGGGCGATACCTTGACGACATCTGAAGACGTAAAGCTGATGTTGCCCAGCGTAATACCGATCTCGCTCAACGTGGGCATCGCGTCGTCGTCGGCAGCTTCTTCCTCGTCACGATCCGTATCGGTGCGCCTACGGTGAAGGAGGACCACATCCTCCATTCCGACCTTCAGGTAGTTCGGCGTTGTCAGCAGGTCATAATTGACCAGGTCTGCGTCGATCTCGTCCGCGACGAGTTGAGACCTGCTGTCCGCGCCCCAATACGCGAGCAACTCACGCACTGTACAGGAGACGCCCCGCTCATCCACAGTTGCTAGGAATTCTTGTCGAAGTCGAACGCGCTCGTCCCCGTCCGCGCCAGTTGACTCAGGCTTCTGCTGGTCAAGCAGCTGTTCTCGGAGTTTGTGCAAGTATGGCCCGCCGTCGCCGACCTGCCACGCGTGCCAGCCGTCCAACGAGACTTCAGCGACAGCCGATGCGGCACTCGATGGGCTCGTGTACCGCCTGCCTTCGATCGTGAGTGATCCATCGCTTTCGACCCTTGCGTCGTACCGCGCGCCGGCCCGAGGTCGTTTGAAGACCAAGTCCTGTCCCGGAACCAGAAGTCCGCCTTCGATAAGGTCAAGGATTCTGATTCGCCGCCCGCCGATCAGTAATTGCTTTCTTTCCAGATTACGCAAGCGCGTCTCCTGCTCGATTGTTCTGTTCGTGGGAGTGCTCGGGAAGCAAATAAGGGCTTCGTCCAATCGTCGTGGGCGCCGATCGCGTGACTGCGCGTTGCCGGTGCCCTTATCAGCCAAATCGTCGCATTCGATGCCCGCACGCTGCCACCACCTCGCGGCGCCCATCAGGAATCAACCGGTCGCACAATTATCGAGAGCGATCCCATATTCTTCATGCTCACTTGGACACATTTCACCAACCAACGTTACTCCCCCTGCTCCATACCGCTTAGAGCTCGCGGGGACAGTTCACAGCTCGGTCGGCGCCCAGGCACCTGCGGCCGGTTGATAGCCCACCTGGTTCACATGGAGAGTCCGGACACGTACTGCCGTTTGCAACCCAGAAGGTACCGCGACCTGCAAACTACCTCCAGACAAAGGGCCCTCGGTCTGCGCGAAGTCAAGTAATCGACGAGCTACAAGATGGCAGATACTTCAGTTACGTCGGCGTCGTAAGTTGTTGGCTCAGCTCGCGGTGTCGACGCCCTGGTCGCAGACGCTTCATTCCTCGCTAGAGGACGTTGAAATCTCAGGTCTGAGACCATCGGAATCCGCAATCCAACGGTTGATCGTTGTACGAGCCACGCCTGTCAGGTCATGCACGTCACGTCGCAGCATTCCAGCCCTGACCGCTTCGACGACGGCGAGCCTCAGGATCTCGTCGGCCCTTCTCGCACTGTCTGCCAGATACTTGAGGTCGTCTTCCGAGAGCATGTGTAGAACTTAGTCCTTGTGATCCGAGACCACTACGAGGCCCGCGACCCCAAGCAACCGCTACCGGCCGTCTGACCGGAACCGGGAAGGGGTGCCATCTAGCATCGGCTTCGCAACCATCGTCCTCACGCCCCTGCAGATGGCGATGCAAACCCAATAAGCCTGTTCGACACCGGTACCCAGCGACCCTGACCACGGATCGGACCAACGAGTCAGGGTCCTTTGCGAGGCAATTCCGGCGGTAGGTCCGAAGCCGCTGCCTCAGGGTGCACTCTCACCGCATCCGCGATGGCGTCGATCTCTGGATATTCTTCGCGAAGCTCTCCCCAACCGCTGAAGCGATGCGCCCTAACTACGTAGAACGCCCAGCCCCGAAGTAGGTCGACCCCTGCCCAGTCGGGAATCTCACCATCGGTCTCGTATGGCAATCGCACCGGCTCCAGAACCTTGAACAGCTGATTCGGGCTTGCGGCGAGTCTCCGATAGCCGTCGTATTGGTAGGCCCAGTCATGCAACTCGCGCTCGTAGTCCGCGTCCCCGTGCCGATCCTCGTTCACATCCGAATGGTCGCAGATGTCGCCGACATCTGCGACGGGCGCTTCCTACCACGAAATGTCGCGTTCCCGATATCAACCAAAGATGTGGACCTAAGTCACTTGCCAGGAACAGTCGGAGGGCACTGGTATATCTTCCGACGAAGTGTCGGCGGACGTAGTCGTCGACAGAGCTATGGCCGCAGGAGATCAGATGAGCACGCCAACGCAGTCAGTGGAAAGCACCCATGTCCTTGAGCAGGCTGGCCTGCGAATTGTTCTGCACGCACACCCTGCGATCAACCTCGCGCTCGTCCACAACGGGGTCCCGCTGATCACTGCACTCGAGGTCATCAACGAGTCCGAACAGGAACTGACGGACCTAACCGCGAGTCTGCACCTGCATGGCAACGGCGTAGAGCTGACGCCGAGTACCTCACGCACCTACGACGGGCGCATCAAGACGGGCGCCAACGTCATCTGGGATGACTTTGGCAGCTTCCTGCCGCAGGTCGATGACCTCAAAACCCTGAACGAGAGCTACCGGGCGACACTCACGGTGACCGTGTCGAGCCTGTGGACCGACACCGCGCAGCTGACCATCCCGGTCAGCGTCCTCGCGCACAACGAGTGGTTCAACGCGCCGATCTTCTACGACTCGCTGGCCGCGTTCGTTCAGCCGAATACCCGCGCGGTCTCGGCCGTCCTCGACACCGCCTCGGACCTTCTGCAGAAGGACACCGGCGACTCGTCGCTCGGCGGCTACCAGAGTGGGCCAGAGCGCGCCGCGCTCATCGCCAACGCCATCTACGAAGCCCTGCACGGGCGCCGCATCCGCTACATCGATCCGCCCGCGTCGTTCGAGAACACCGGGCAGAAGGTTCGCACGACCTCACAGGTACTCGACGAACGGTTCGGCACCTGTATCGACCTGACGGTCACCTACGCCGCCTGCCTCGAAGCCGCGGGTATCCGGCCGCTGATCTGGGTGATCGACGGCCATGCGTTCGGCGGGTTCCTCCGCGAAGAGACCACGCTCGCGCGGCCCTCGCTAACCGAGGAGAACGCGCTGGTGAACCTCGTCGAGTCAGGGATGGCGGTTCCCGTGGACGCCATCTACTACAAGGATGGCCAGGCCGGGAGCTTCAAGTCGGCGATCACCAAGGCCCGCGGGTATTTCGCCGATCCGTCGCGGCTGTTCGGCGTGGTCGGGGTGACTGCGGCCCGCAAGGCCGGTCTGCGCCCGCTCCCCAGCGCCGACGAAGCTGTCGCTCAACAGGAATCGCCGTCGGCGGACACCAAGTCGTCTTCCCTCGATCTCCCGGCTGAACTGCTGGCAGCGAAGTCTGATGACGACCTCGTGCTGGACATGAGCGATTCCGCGCCCGCCCGAGTGCGCAAGTGGAAGCGGTCGTTGCTCGACCTCAGTACCCGCAACCGGCTGCTCAACCTGCGCCCGGGCACCCAGGTGATCGATCTACACGTCCCGAGTTCAGGCCTCGCACTGCTCGACGATCTGGCACACGCAGGCAAGACGATCACACTCGCACCGAACGATGAGCTGAGCTCTATCCACCAACTGCAAGGTGCCCGCCGCGCAGCGGAGATCGATCCTGCGCTGCTGCTGAAATACCTCGACGAAGACCGCAACGTGTATGCAGCCGTCACCAAAGACGCCTACGTGCGCCGATTCAAGGGGCTGTCCCGTGCAGCGCGATCGATGCTCGAGGAAACCGGCAGCGCCAACCTCTACCTCACCTTGGGCGCGCTGATCCACAAGACCTCATCCGGGGCCGAAGCCCGCGCACCGCTGTTCCTGCTCCCGGTCAAGATCACCGGCGGCACGGGCCGCAGCCCGTTCGGTTTCGCCGTGGACACCACGGCCGTCGCTACGCCGAATCACTGTCTCGTGCAGTGGCTACACATCAAGCACAACGTGACCATCGAAGCCCTGGAGACACCGAAACTCGACGAGAGCGGGATCGACATCGACCATGCGCTGCGAGACATCCGCGCCGCGCTCGTCGCCAACAATCTGGACCTGCGCGTCGACGAGGTCGCGACGATCTCGATCTGCCAGTTCGGCACCTTCGGCATGTGGAAGGACCTCGAGGACCGCTGGGACATCCTCGAACAGAGCCCGATCGTGCATCATCTGACGCACAAGGCCGGCGAATCGTTCGTCGATCCGAATACAACCGATGACCTGTTGATCGAGGACACCCCGGTCGACGAGATCGACGTCCCTGTCCCGATCCCGGCAGACGGTTCGCAGCTGCGGGCTGTCTCGCTGGCCGCCGAGGGACGAACCTTCGTCCTCGAAGGCCCTCCCGGCACGGGCAAGTCGCAAACCATCACCAATCTCATCGCCCACGCGCTGAGCAAGGGAAAGACCGTCCTGTTCGTCGCGGAGAAGCAGGCAGCCCTGGACGTGGTGAAGAAGCGGCTCACCAAGATCGGGCTGTCCGACTTCACCCTCGACCTGCACGGCAAGAGTCAGAGCCCCAACATCATCCGGGAGCAGTTGCGCCGCGCAATCGACAACACGTCTCGCTACAACGAGAATGCGTGGGCGGCGAAACTGGCTGACTTCCGATCCCGGTACGCACCGTTGGCCGATTACCCGGACAAGATCCACGACCGCAACGGTGCCGGCGAATCGCTGTGGCGCGCCTACGAGTCCGCACTAGCTGTGGGCGACGGTCCGGTCGCGCCAGTCCCGGTCTCCTACGTCGCACAACCGACAGTGCCGCACCGTGTGATCGAGGACGGGCTGGAACAGTTCTCGCGCGCAGCGCGCTCGATGGACATCCGACCTGCGTCGCCATGGTCGCTCGTGGGTCCCGGCGTGACTGTGTCCAGCGAGGACCTCACGGCGTCGGTGGCAGATCTGGCGAGGGCGGCCGCCCTCGCTGACACCGTGTCTCCACTGCTACGAGGAGTCAACTCGCCTGACGAGATCGCCGCGCTACTCCCTCAAGCACGGCGGCAGCTGGGCCGCACAGTCCCGGAGACGGAGATGCTGGAGTGGTGGCGGGGCGGTCGGCACCAGTCCGCGCACGAAGGGCTCCTGCATGAGATCTCGCGTCTACAGCAGAACTGCGCGCCAATGCTCGCAGCTTTCACGCCGATGTTCGTCGAGTCCGGCGACATCGCCACATTTGTGACCCAAGCAGAAGAAGCCGGAAAGGGATTGTTCGGAAAGAAGAAGCGGGCCGAGCAGTTCGAACGCAACCTCGCTCCCTACGGGATGGACGGAGCCGATCTGTCACCTGCCACAACGCTCCCCCTGTTGCGGGCCATCCCCGGAGCGCGCGAGCATATTTCGCGGCTCCACACTCAGGTGGGCGAAGTACTCGGGCCCTACGCGCCAATCCATTGGAACCCGCTGGCGCCCGACGCGGCAGCAGCCCTAGACGAAATCTTCTCGTACCTCGCGGAGACAGCGGAATTCACCCGCACCAACCCCACCTCCTGGGCCCTGCTCACGTCCGTCGGATTCCCTGACGACTCCGCGATCACGGCACTGTCCCAGATCTCCGGTACCTGGCAGAATTGGAAGGCCGTCACCCGCACCACCACGGATGATCTCGATCGTTGGCGAAACGGCCGACACTGGTTGGACGCGTGGGCTCAAGACATTCCCGACTGGGAACGCGACTGCACCGACACCGGCGGACGCAACCTCCTGGGTTGGTCACGAATGTCGGGCTTCCTTGATCCGCTCCGCGAGGCCGGACTCAAAGACTATGTTCACTCGCTGCTCACCGGCGAGGTCGATGCCGCCCAGGCCGGTGTCGCCTTGATCCGCGGTGCGGCGCTGACGTCGATCAAGGAACGACGCGCGGCCGCCGGCCTCACCATCTTCGATACCGCTCTTCGAGATGGCGAGATCGACGACTTCGTGACCGCCGCAGCCACTTTGCGCGACGAACAGGCCAAAGCACTGCCTGCTGCGCTGCTCAGAGAGCGGCCGTTCCAGGCCGGCGGGCTGCGTGGTGAGGTGGGTGAGCTGCGTCGTCAGCTCGACCGTAAACGCGGCGGCGCGACGTTCCGGACGCTCATGAGTCGCTACGGCGGACACATTCTCGCCGCGACCCCGGTGATGTTCGTCAGTCCCGCGTCGCTGGCCCAGTTCATTCCCCCCGGCTCGGCCACTTTCGATCTCGTCGTCTTCGACGAGGCCTCTCAGGTTCCCGTCCCGCAAGCGATCGGCGCGCTCGGACGTGGCCGGGCAGCGGTGATCGTCGGGGATTCACAGCAAATGCCGCCCACCGCGATCGGGCAGGTCAGCCTCAACGACAGCGATGATGCCGACGAAGACGGTGCCGTCGTCCCGGAAGATCTCGAGAGCATCCTGACCGAATGTGTCGATTCCGGACTGCCCAGGCTGTGGCTGTCGTGGCACTACCGCAGCCAGGACGAATTCCTCATCAACTTCTCCAACCAGAAGTATTACGAAGGGCGTCTGGCCAGCCTGCCCTCGCCCGGTGGCGATGAGACCGCCGGCGTCGAATGGCGGCGCGTCGATGGTCACTTCAACCGGGAAGACAAGAAGAACGGTTTCCGCACCAACCGCGTCGAAGCCGAGGCAATCGTCGCGGAGATTCGTGCACGGCTGGGTACACCGGATCTTGCCGGCCAGAGCATCGGAGTGGTGACGTTCAACCAACAACAACAGTCGCTGGTGCACGATCTCCTGGAGGAGTCTGGCGACCCATTGGTCCTCGACCGGCTACGCCCCGATGCCGAGGAGGGGATCTTCGTCAAGAACCTGGAGAACGTCCAGGGAGATGAGCGCGATGTCATCCTGTTCACCACCGCGTTCTCCAAGAAGCCCGGAGATCCGAAGCTGCCGTTGAATTTCGGGCCACTGTCGGTGACCGGTGGTGAGAAGCGCTTCAATGTCGCAGTGACGCGTGCGCGACGCAAGGTGCTGATCTTCACCTCGTTCGAGCCGTCCGACATCGACCTTTCGCGCACCAAGTCGGTGGGCCTCGCACATCTGCGCGCCTATCTCGAGATGGCAGGCCACGGAGTACAACCCGGTTCCATCGAATCGACACGACGTGACACGGTGATCGACCCGGTGCAGGACGCCATCAGCGCTGCGCTCCAAGATCGTGGTTACGAAGTCGAGCTCAATTACGGACTCTCGGACTTCGTGCTCGACATCGTTGTTCGCGAAGCCGGGTCGGAGCACTGGCAGGTCGCGTTGATGCTCGACGGCCCGCGATGGGCGGAGCGTCCCACCGTCGCCGATCGAGATCTGACACCGCAGCTGCTGGAACCGATGATGCACTGGGGAGCCGCCCTACGGGTGTGGCTTCCGGAATGGATCGACGCGCCGACAGCAGTCCTCGAACGGATCGACGCGGCGGTCATCGCCGCCAACGAGCGCCGCCGACAACACGAAGCGGAACTCGAAGCCGCAGCCGAAGCCCGTGCAGCGGCGATCGAACAGACGCGGGCCAACGGTGCTTTGGCCGGTGACGAACCGGAGTCGGAAGATGAACCCGAACTCCAATGGGAATCGCGCGATGTCGAGCGACAATCGCCTGAGGCGGAATCCGAGGACGAGCCGAGTAGGCTCATCGCCAGCCTCGTCACCGATCAGCCGACCTTGTCCAATGTGGAGGATTCAGAAAGAGATTGGCACGGTCAACCCGCGCGATATCTCGCCGCACCCACGGCGCCGATCGGCACCCGCGAGGACCTCGACCGAGTGAACTCGACGACAGTACGCCGGACCATCACAGACGCGGTGCGTGAAACCGTGGCCTTGGAAGGTCCTATCGAGCTAGACCAGCTCGCGCGCCGCGTGGGTCATCGGTTCGGTTACGAACGGCTTCGTGCGAATCGCAAGGAGTTCATTATATCGTGCGTCCCAAAGACTCTGGTTCGCACTGACGACCTGGGTTCGTTTGCCTGGCCCGACGCCCTCGACCCGAACTCCTGGCGCGGGTACCGGTCGACTCCCGAGGATATGTCACGCGCTCTCAGTGATGTTGCGGCCGAGGAGGTCGTGAACGCGATGCGGACGGCCTGCCAAGGTCGCGAGCTCGATGACACCGCGCTAATGCGGGAGACGCTTGCGTTGTTCGGCCAGACCCGACTCACACAGGGCAATACGGATCGGCTCACTGCCTGCATTGCGTTTGGCATTTCGGCGGGCCGGCTCGTCCGGATTGGTGGGATGGTTCGGGCAGGGGTATAGCCCGTCCATGCCAGTCAACAGAAAAGGAATCAGATGAAGATCGTTTACCTCCACGGTGTCGGCACGGGCGACCCGGAAGGCGAATGGCTTACCGGCCTGAACCAGGGCCTGGCCGGCATCGGCGCGATGCCCATCGACGAGACCAATGTCATCGCCCCTCAATACTCAAGCTGTCTCAACACCACTGGGATCAAGAGCAAGCATCCGGACCGGACCTACAACGTCAAGAATGACCATGAGGACCGGCGCGCCTTCGAGCGACGCCAAGCTCGGGTGCAGCGAATGCTCCGAAAGTCGGGGACCGTACAGACTTTCGGGTTCGGCCACGTACCCGGACCCGTGTTGGAGCAAGTCCAACGAGCCGGGATAGGGTTGGGCGTCACAGGTCTCCTCAAGCAAGTGCAGCGGTACATGATGGACGAGGACGTCCGGGCAGCCGTGCTGTCCAAGATCCTCGACGAGATCCCTACCAAGGGCGATGTCGTGCTCATCGGACACAGCCTCGGCAGTGTCATCGCCATCGATCTGCTCGATCACCTCCATCCGAAACTGCATGTCCGGCGATTCATCACCATCGGCAGCCCAGCCGGATCACCAGCGCTGCACACAGGCAGCGAGCGCATTCTGAAGCGATTTCCATACGCCCGGGTCGATGACTGGTCCAACTTCCTCGATTGCTACGATCCGGTCACCGCAGGTCGCGGACTTACCGGCATCTTCAACGGTGCACAAGACTTCGGAATCAACCGCGCCGCAGCACACTCGGCACATCTCTACCTCAAACATCCGGCAGTCGCTGAGCTGGTGGCTGAGGCGGTCCATCCGTCCACCGATCTGGTTCCCAGCGCGAGTGGGATGACCCTCCGTCTCGAGGACGCCGAAGCGTCCTCGCTGCTGGCACTCAAGTACGCGCACCATGTCGCTGTACTGATCGACGACGATAGCCGCGAACGGTTCGAAGATGCTCTTGCCGTGTTGCAGGACAACTTTGGTCAAGAACTTCTCTCACGTGCCGAGGGCAGCCCTTTATCACCGGAGCTGGCAGAACTGGCACAAGGCAGAATTCCGATCTTGCCCCATCGGTGGGGGCTCCCCGATGCGATCAGCCAGGCAGTCGTGTTGTCATTCACCAACGTCCTCGATCCCTACGAGATCGACGCAGGAGACGCTCGGATCGATGCGCTGACCCCGCTGCTGATGGAACTCGGCTACCCACGTAAGACCGGACTCAAGGTAGCCGAATCCGTCCAAGAAGTCGTGGATGTTGTGTCTGGCGGAAAGCGCTCCTTTGGCTCCAAATCCCGGTTTCTCGCCGCAGCAGTCGGTGTCGCATTGTTGGCTGCCGGGCCAGTCGGAATCGCCATGGCCGGTGCTGCCGGGGCGGCCGGGGCAGCAGCAATCGTCAGCGGTCTAGCCGCTTTCGGGCCAGGCGGAATGGTCGGCGGCCTCGCCATGTTGGGCGGGTTGGCGTCCACCGGCGCGATGGTGACCACGGTCGCTGCCACCGCCCGCGGGGGTGCACAACCCCTTCTCACCGATCCCACCAGCATCGCAATCCATGTCGCCATCGCCCACGCGCTGAAGTCCATCGACGAACCCCACGACGAGTCACTCTGGTATCGACTGACGACGGCCGAGACCGAGATCGGCGCAGAACTCAACCGTCTTTCTGCGTTCAGCGACGAGAAGGCTATCTCGGTGCAACGATTGCAGTCCGCTTTGACGATCGTCGACAAGCTCATGGTCTTCATGATCGCCAAGGGCCTGACCCCGCGAGCTCTCGAGGCAAGCGCCGGAACGGCCGACCGCGACGATCCCACCAGCGGCTCTGGTCCGTCTGCGAGACTCGGCAAGCTGAAGCTCTCCTGACCATTGGCCCGCGAGGAACGGCTACAACACCGCTATTTGGTCCGGCCCGCATCGCGCTCCAATATGACGTCTCGGCCTCGGTACGCGACCCGTTTCGAAGCCGTATGAGAGGACTTCGATGCGCGCCCCGTTACGTCGCCGGTGGGTTGCGCGACGACACTGCGTGGGCTTGTTCACCTTCGCCGAGCGCGGCCGCCCCAGAGCCTCACTGGATACTCAGCGGACCAGGTCATAGTTGGTTAGGAAATTGTCATCGGCGACGGGCCGGGGAAACCGTCACCTACTCGGTTAAGCCGCGCCCAGTCGGTGACAACGTCAGAGTTGGATAGCGCGTAGCGCCAACGGACTCGAGCAGTTTGCCCAGTCGCGTCGCACTCGCTCACCAACCTCAGAAACTCGGCGGCGACGCAAACACCAAAAATGCAGCCACCGATCCAGATTCATTCAAATACCGATGCGGCAACCGCGAGTCATAGGTCGCGCTGTCGCCAGCCGACAGCTCAATCCGCTCCCCCGCGACCTCGACCACCATCGCCCCACTCTCCACAACGACGCACTCACTGGCCGGATGCGCATGCGGCTCCACACTCGACACGTCGTTCGGCTCCAGCCGACCACGCAGCACCTCGAGCGTCGCGCTCGGCGGTGACAGCTTCTCGTAGGTCAACGACCCGGTGGGCGTGGTGACCGAGACCCGACTGCCGGCACGCAGCACGTTGACCGGGCTCGGTGCGCCGTCCTGGAACAGGTCGAACAGCGGCACACCGAGCGCCTCGGCGAGGCGCCTCAGCGTCTCCAGGCTGGGGTCGGCCCGCCCGTTCTCGACCTGACTGATCAGCCCTTGCGAGACGCCGGCCTGCTCGGCGAGTTGCACCATCGTCAGCCTGCGCGCCTTGCGCACCTCGCGAATCGTCGTCCCCAGCACACCAGCATCATTGCAGGCGACTGAGTGAACCGACGGGTGGACCCAGATTAATATTCCGATTGACAGTGTTAATACCGTGCCGCAGGATTACTCCATGACCACAGTCCAGGAAGCCACCGCGACGGCGACCGAGCAGCTCGCCGCGTTCCGCGCCCGGTTCCCGCACCTCGACGACGTCACGCATCTCGCCAGCTGCAGCCAAGGTGCCCTGTCCGTCGACCTTCAGCGTCGACTGCAGGACATGCAGGACGACCTCATCGCCGACCCCGCACCGTGGGGTCGCTGGATGGAACTCGTCGAGACCCTGCGCACCCGGTTCGCTGCCCGAATCGGCGCCGCGCCTGAGCAGGTCGCGATCGCACCGAACGCGTCGATCGCCGCGTACCAGGTGCGCTCGACCATCCACGCCCGGGGCAGCAAGGCCCTGCTGACCAGCGACCACGAGTTCCCTTCTGTGGGCCACGTATGGCGCGCCTCTGCCGATGGCACACCGATCCGCTCGATCGCCGCCGACGACGTGCTGACTGCATCGGCCTGGACAGCACAGATCGACGACACCGTCGGCCTCGTGTCCGCGCCACTCGTCTCCTACATCAACGGCACCCGCCCACCGGTCCGCGCCATCGCCGACGCCGCCCACGCTGCGGGTGCTGCGATGTTCGTCGATGCCTACCAGGGCAGCGGTGTGGTGCCCTACACCGTCGACGACCTCGGCTGCGACTTCCTCGTCACCGGCACCCTGAAGTACATGCTCGGACTGCCCGGCATCGCCTTCCTCTACGTCCGCAACCCCGACGAGCTCGACAACCCCGCCCTCACCGGCTGGTTCGGCCGCAGCAACCCGTTCAACTTCGATCCCGACAACATCGAAGCCTCCAGCACCGCAGCCAAATTCGAGACCGGCACCCCGGGTGTTCCATCGGTGTACGCGGCGCTGGGCGGGCTGGACGCCCTCGACACCGTGGACGCCGACGCCGGATGGGCACAGGTACAGCGGCTCGCCGAGCGCACCGCCACCGAGCTGCGCGCGCTCGGTGAGCAGATCGATCGCCCAAAGGAGCTCGAGTTCGCGGGGCCCCAGGTCGCGCTGGTCGACGACGACCCCGACACCCTCGCCGCCTGGCTGCTCGCCGAGCACCGCATCAGCACCGCGCCTCGTGGCAAACGGCTGCGAATCTCGTTCCACTACTACAGCAACGACAACGACGTCGACCGCATCATCGCCGCGATCGCGGCCTACCGCCGCGCCTGACATCGGAGTCCCCATGGAAACCACCACCACACCCGACCGCCTGGAGTTCCGCGGCGGCATGTACGTCGCGTTCGTCGCACCGGTCATCTTCCTCGCCGGGGTGACCTCGTACTTCATCGCGTTCAACGTCTTCGACATGACCGCACTGACCGCGTCCGGTCTGGTGGGTCTGCTCCTCGGCGCGCTCCTGGCGCGCAAGTACTCGAGCTACTGGGATGCCGCGCTGCGCGGACTGTCGTCGCCGACGGCGAGCACACTGCTGATGATTCTGCTCGCGGTGAGCCTGTTCTCCATGTTGCTGAACGCGTCCGGTGCGGCGAACGGATTGATCTGGGCGGCACAGGAAGCCGGGGTGTCACCGAGCTTCTTCCCCGCAATCGCATTCGCTATCGCAGGCGTGATGTCGATGTCGACGGGAACGTCGATCGGCACACTGTTCACCGCGTTCCCGGTCATCTTCCCGGCCGGCACCGCACTTGGCGCACACCCGCTCCTGCTCGCCGGTGCCATCCTGTCGGGAGCGTTGTTCGGTGACAACCTCGCGCCCATCTCGGATTCGACGGTCGTGTCGTCGGCGACCCAGCGGTTCCGCCGCAAGGAGGGCGTCGCCGACATCGCCGGTGTCGTGCGCTCGAGGGCGCGCTACTCGCTGACCACCGCGGCCATCGCCCTGGTGCTGTACATCGTTGTCGGCCTTGTCCTCACGAGTGATTCCGGTTCTATCACCACACCCACTGACGTTGGTCCGAAGCCGCTGATCATGCTCGTTGCCGTGGTCGCTCTGCTGGGCGTGGCTTTCTGGAAGCGGGATCTGTTCCTCGCGACGACCGTTGGCCTGGTCGTCGGCACGGTCATCGGTCTGGTCTTCGGCCTCATCACTCCGGCGGACATCATCTCCGCGAAAGACGATGCAGCTGCAGGCTTCCTCGTCGACGGCATCACCGACGTCCTGCCACTGATCGGGTTGGGCATCATCGTGTTCGCCATCATCGGCGTGCTTGAGGGGTCCGGTGTGTTCGACGCCATCGTCGAGGCGGTCACGAGTTCCCGTTTCACGACGACCGCGCGTGGCACCGAAGCCACCATCGCTGTCGGGGCGATCGTGTCCGGTGGGCTGTTCGCCGGCGTCAACGGACCCACCATGATGTTTTACGGCCCGCTCGTCGACCGCATCGGCTCGCGCGTCGGACTGCACCCCTACCGCCGGGCGAATGTGATGGACTGCAATGTCCTTGGTCTCGGTTCGGTTGTGCCGGTGGTCAGTTCGTTCCTCCTCATCGCCAGCATGCTGACGGAGGGGCCGGATGAGGTGTCCGCGCTGGCGCTGTTCGCGGTCACCTTCTATCCGCTGGTGCTGTCGGTGGCGATGGCGTTCTCCATCCTGACCGGTTGGGGTCGGCGGTTCGAGGGGGCCGATGGTGCACCCGTGCGAGAGCCGGTCGAGATCGTGGATCGCGACGTCGATACCGCCAGTGCTCAGACAGCCGACTCGACCCCGACTGCTAGCACCGTGGGTGCGAACAGCTAACGCGTCAATCCTGCTCGAGCCTCTTCGCCAGCGGCGCAAGCGCATCCAGGTAGATCGACGCCAGCATCTCCGATTCGTCGGCGGTGGTGCGGATTCGGTCGGCCTCGGTGGTGTCCCATTGGGCGTCGACCTCGTTCTCGAACTCGTCGATGGCGCTGACCCGGTCGAGCCACTCCCGCTTGTCCAGTCGACGCTGAATGGCGGCGACGATCTGTTGGTACTCGGCCAGCGCGTCGAGCCGTTCGACGAGTCCGTCGAGCCGCCGCGACAGCAGCCGAGCTTTGGCGGTGTAGGTCTCGACCACGTCCCGGTCGGTCCGCAGGTGTGTGGGTGGCTGGCCGAGGAGCGTGACCTGCTCGCGGACAGTCGCTGCCGACGTCGCGAGCGCGACGACTTCGGCAGCCAAGTCCACACGGACACCGTGGTGATCGAAGAAGTCCAGCTTCCAGGCCGGGTAGTCGGTCACGCGGTCGGCGACCATGCCCGCGGCGATGGCGATCTGTCCGATCGAGTCGCTGCTCAGTCGGTCTCTGTCCTGGGCGGACTCTGGCCAGGTTTCGACGGCGAGGTGGAGGTATCGCCGCGACTCGGTGGGTTCGGCGAGTTCCTGGATCTCTCGGCATCGCGTCAATCGCCGGGTGCGGGCCGCGCGTAGATCGTCGGCCAGTGTGGCGAGAGCGTCGGCGGTCGCGGTGCTCGCATCTGCATCACCCGTCGGCAGCTCGGGGTGGGTCTCGCCAGCTGAACCGCCACCTCGTATCAGTCGTCCGATTCCGGCGCCCAGTGATCGGGCACCGTTGGCCACCCATGAACCGATCACGACCAACGCAACCGCGATCGCCGCCGCGACGACGACGATCACGAGGAGCTTGATCATTTCTCCAGTACAGCACGATCCGGGGCTCCGCCGAGCGCGCGAGCACCGTGGACGCTGGTGGCGGCGATCGTCGTCGAGGGCTGATCGACGACCAGAGGTCGAGGAGAAGCTATGGCCAAGGATGGCTGGGAGTCTTGGCGCCTCGAGCGTGAGGCCCAGGGCTCGCGCCGCTACCGCAACTGCGCGACTCCGTCGCCGTCGAGGTCGGCGATCCCAGCCGCACGACCGGTGAGCGCCAACAGCAACACGTCCGCTGAGCCTTCGACAACCGGTCCATCACCTGCAGACCAGTCCAGGTCTGTCGCCACCCAGCGCACCGTCGTCGGAACCTTTCCGAAGATGCGCGAACTCTCCGGGCGGATCAGGAAGTCGAGCACCACACGCGTGCGGTCGGGATCGAGGGTCGCGGGAATGCCGAGGGGTCGTCGGATGTCGAGGCCGTGCACGACGACGTCGGTGAGCGGTGCGCACGGCCCCTGACCCGGCGGGGTGAACCGCTTGTCGGCCTTGTCCCGCAACGCCTTCGGCAGGTCCGTATACTTCGCGCCGACCTTGGCCGCCGCGGCAATATTGGCGTGATCGAAGTTGCCACGTGCTCACAGCATCGCCAATCCGAATGCCGGTATCGACACCACCAGCGGCACCAGCAGGTGGGCGGTCACGTCGCGGCAGGTCCAGCCGACGCACAGCGACGGAGTGGCCCATTGGTCGTCGGTGAAGGTGTCGGCGAGGTCGGCAAGGCGGCGGCGCTCGTCGGCGATGGCGGCAAAGATGTCGTCGTCGTTCACGGTGGCACCGTCGCTTCCATCTCGAGAGCGGCTGTCCGGTCGACGTCCATCGTCACACGATTTGCCGAGATCGCACGGGAACATCGCCCACAGGTCAGGACGTCAGACTGTCACGCCGACCCCACCGCTGCGCGGTCGCGTGACACACGTGCCGGTCACACGATCGGCCGAGGCGACCGACGAAGGGCACGCGATGACCCCCGACACCACACCGACGACTCAGCGTGACCCGGTGACGCGGATCGTCGTCGTGTTCACCGTGCTGGCGACCTGCTGGTTCGGCACCCTCCTGATCAGCGGCTGGCTGGCCGTCGGTGTGGCCGCCCTCATCATCGGTTGGGTGGTGGGCGCCTTCGCCCGACACATCAAGGCGCCGATGCCGCTGGCGGTCTTCATCGGCGCGTGCGCGGCGGGCGGAGCCGGCCGATGGCTCCTGCTCATCCTCGCGTGGGTGTGAGGATCCCTCAATCACTCCGCGGTTTGGGCTGTCGTGTCCTTTGCACCCCGCTTCGGGATGACATGCATGATCGCCACGATGATCGCGCCGATCACCAATCCCACGAGCGCCGAGACCACGGTGCCTGACGTCCACGACAGGACGCCGCCGAACCCGTGGGAGAGTTCCTCGAACCAGTGCTCGATGTCGTGCAGACGATCGGCGGGCCAATGGAATCCGGCCTCGCCGACGTTGACGATCAGGATGTGGCCGCCGACCCACAGCATCGCGGCGATGCCCACCACGGTCAGGGTGGACATGATCTTCGGCATCGCCTTGACCAGACCTCGTCCGATCTTCTGGCTCGCCGTCGACTGCCGTTGCGCCAGAGCGAGTCCGACGTCGTCCATCTTGACGATCAGCGCCACCACTCCGTAGACGAGCGCGGTGATGAGGAACGCCACGACGACGAGCACCAGCAGCCGCGTGAGGAACGGTTCGGATTCGACCGACGACAGCGAGATCACCATGATCTCCGCCGACAGGATGAGGTCGGTGCGGATGGCGCCGTTGACCATCGACTTCTCGAACTCCGGCCCCTTCTCCGACGCGGGAGCGTCGTCGGAGTGGTCGTGTCCGTGCCCACCGCCGAGGGCCTCGTACACCTTCTCGGCACCCTCGTAGCTTAGGAACAGGCCGCCAGCGATCAGCAGATACGGCAGGGCCTGCGGGAGGAACTGACTGAGGATCATCGCGACCGGCAGGATGATCAGCAGCTTGTTCCGGATCGAGCCGACGGCGATCTTGCGAACGATCGGCAGTTCGCGGTCGGGGGTGAAGCCGTGGACATACCGCGGCGTCACGGCCGTGTCGTCGACGACGACGCCTGCTGCTTTGATGCTGGCCTTACCGGCTGCGGCGCCGATGTCGTCGATCGACGCCGCGGCCACCTTGGTCAGGGCCGCGATGTCATCCAGCAGAGCCACGAGGCCACCGGCCACAGGAACCTCCAGACAAAGGTGCACGAATCAGGAACAAGTATGCCCTGCGGTGGGTGGGGTCGGGAGGTGCGCCGGGGGTCCGACTGACGTATGCCCTCACTTAGCGGCTAAGTGAGGGCATGGCTCATTCATACCCTCACTTATCGATCCCGATCGACGAGATCCTGCGCTGATGCCATGCCGGGAGATATCGGACTTGCGCCAGGTGTGCCTTCGAGGACGAGGCCATCGGCCGCGTCCGCCCAGTCCTGCACGGCGGTGACAGCCATTTGAATGACGACAGCGTTTCCGTCACCGACCGGAAAGGCAACGGTGTGCGCGTTCGACACCAGGGGGCCGAAAGGTGATGCGACGGTTCCTAACAACTGAACGGAGAAGCCGTCGAACGGTAGACCTCCGCTGCGCTGATCCCGAGGCGTCCAGCCTGGTGTGCTGCCGGTGACGTCGCCGGCCAGGGCGGCCAGCCGTGCGATTGACGTCGACATTCCGCCGGCCATCCAGCCCATCACGATCGCCGATGACACGAAGCCGTCCTGAGTGACCTCGTCGGTGGATGTCAGATTTCCGACCGCGGTCGAGTCGAGCCACATCGCTGCAGGTTGACCAGCGGCCATGTCGGCGCGGATGCGTCGCCAAGCATGTGGGAGGCCCACAGGGTGATAGCCGAACTCCAGCGGGTCGGGCAGAGGCCTCATTGTCATGCCCCGACGATCTGCCGACACGTCACCGATGCGCGAGGTCATCCTCGACCAGCGCTTCGATCTGGACAGACTCGCCGACCTCAACGTCGTCGGGGGGAGTCACGGTGAGCATGCCTTTGATCTCTGCTGGGCTCGCAGGTCTCCGCTGATGGTGCCACTTTTGTAACTGTTCAAGAGTCGAAAGCAGGGAGTTGAAGTCAACGTTGTAGGGACGGTGCACCAACCGTCGCGGGCGCGTTGAGTATCCGGCGGCGCTGTGGGTGAACTCGATCGCCGGCACCCCATTGCTCAACACCGTGAAAGCGATCGCTGACGAATCAAACTGGTAGCGATCTCCGTTGCCGAACACGACTCCGTCAGCGCTGAGGAGTAGCGGACCGCGTTCCTTGAAACTGACCACGCTCAGCAGCGGAACCAGCACCAATCCGCCAAATGCAGGAATCACCAGTCTCCATGCCTGCCAGTAGCCAATTGCGATAGCAATTATCATTGCAGCCGATATGAGCCCCGACATCAAGGCAATGAGTATCACTGGGTTCGAATAGAAAGGTTGACGGTGCACTTCGACTCCGCGCTGCTGAGCAATCACTTTGGTTCGAAGCGGAGCCAGCATCGCGACCGGCAGGAGTACCAAAGTAGCGAATGCAAACGCAATGAGCGGCAAAGAAAGCGCAATTGATACAACGCATCCTGCTACAACCAGAACGACCACTCCAATTGCTGACCAGCGCGACGGCTGATAGGCGTAAGCCGTGTACCTCTTCCACAGAAGAGTGAACTTACGGTTACCAATACCTAACGCCATAGCGAGTCCACTCCTTTGGATGTGGCATACGACGCAAGGAACCCTACCGTAGCCCCCACAACCAGACCCGCGGCCGTACCCACGCCTGGTAGGGGCACGAATGTACCGGCGACGGCACCCGCCTGAGCACCCAGATAGGCCCCGGCTACCAGCCCTGTCGCCGTCGCCGCACCCTCCCGCGTGATCGCCTCACCCCACGAATTGCCCTCGGCACGGTCGGCGAACACGGACGGGATCGCTGTCAGGACACCGAACGCTCCGCCGGCACGAGACACTCTCAGTTTGCCGACCTCTTCTAGCCAAGGCGCGATCTTCGCGTCGATACCCGTCGGGTGTTCGCCCATCGACGCTCGCCAGATCTCTTGGATGATGTCCGTTTTGGTTCCGGAGATGGCGCCGGCACTACCCATGATGAGGTCGGCCTTGCTCGGTTTCCATTGCACGATGTTCCAGTCGCCGTCGGCATTCCTGATCGCGGTGGCGAGGTCGTGGTCGGCACAATCCGCTGCGGTCAGCACCGCAGCGAGTTCAAAGTTCAGCCGTCCCAGCGTGGCTATGTACTCCTTCGCCGCTTCATCGGACATGCACTCTGTCCGTTCCGGGTGCGGATCGGAGATGACGTCGGTGTGCGGGTCGAGCACGAATCCGGCAGCTGCGATGTCGGCTCGCAGCTTCTTCAGGGAGTTCTTGACGTCCTGAACCTCTTGCTCGGCCTTGCGCGCGGCCTCACCCACCTTTGTGGCGATATCGCCGTGGCGATCCAAGTCCTTGCGGGTCACACCCACCGACTTGTGAGCGGCGACCGCTGCGTCGCTGTTCCACGTCTCGAACACGCTCAACGTGCCCAGCTTGCCGGACGTGTTGAGCGAATGGTCGGCGATATTCGTCGAGATCCCGAAAACATGCGCGATCGCGCCCGTATCCCACCGATCAATGTCGGCTATGCACAGTTTGCCCATTTTCACCCCCGAGCAGGCACTTTCCTCGCGGACATGTTGCCACGGCTCCCTCCCGAGGTGCCCATCAGGTCGTTCACCTGACCCACCCAGATTGACAAGCGCCGTGCACGCGCTGACCGATTGGTCTATGATTTGACCGTGCGGTCAGACAGAGGTGACAAGCGAACGTTCGCCGATCGGGCTCGGCGAGAGCAGATCGTTGGATGTGCGATCGAGTTGATCGCTGAGGTGGGCTATCCCCAGGCATCGTTGGCAAAGATCGCCGAGCGGGCGGAGATCGCGAAAAGCGCGCTGTTGTATCACTTCACCAGCAAGGACGAGATTGTCGCCGCAGTGGTCGAGTCGGTGTTCACCGCGTCGGCGTCGGTGATGATTCCGGCTGTGTCGACCGCGACCACCGCGCGAGATCAATTGGCCGCCTACATCAGCGCCAACGGTACGTTCTTGGAGTCGAACCGCGCGGGTGCGGTCGCCCTGTACGAGATTTCAACCAGCTACCGCACTGCTGCTGGTCTCCGGTGGGATCAGGCGGTCGCCGAATCGGTGGACGAGCATGGGGTCCCACCTGAGTTTGCGCTTCTCGACCCGCACACCATCATCCAGCGCGGTATCCGGTCGGGTGAGTTCACGACTGCCGTTGACGCCGCCCTGGTGAAAGATGCTCTGCGCGCTGCACTCGACGGCGCGGTCAGCAACCTCGCTCGCGACGCCACCTACCCGGTGGGCCGCTATGTCGCGGGTGTCGGCGAACTATTCCTCCACGCGTTGGGAGCACCGCAATGACCACTATCGTCATCCTTGCCTTCGGCACCCGCGGCGACGTCGCCCCGCTGACCGGGCTCGCAACCCGATTACGCGACGATCTGGGAGTACGTGTCGCGATCGCTGCCCAACAGCCCTACGAGCAGTTGATCATCGACGCAGGGCTGGACTACCGCCAACTACCTGGCGACACCGAGCAATCCACCCGCGACTCCACTTACGGGCAAGCGATGGTCGACGGCGAGAAGCTACGGCCATCCAAACAAGCCCTGGCGGGCATGCGCGACGACCTCGCCGGCGTCGGCGAAGCCATGGCAACCGCCGCAGCCGATGCCGACCTGCTGCTGTGCGAAGGCCCGGTCGGATCGCTGTTGGGCTGGCACGTCGCCGAAGTAGCCGACATCCCCAGTGCGGCTCTGTTCCTGCAACCCTCGACGCCAACAGGCGATTTCGCACCTCCCGCGTTGGGAACCCGCTCGTTTGGGCGGTGGGGCAACCGCACCGCCTGGACCATGGCGGCCGCCGGGGAAAAGCTGTTCACCCCACTCATTGACGACCTGCGTGCCACCCTCGGGCTGCCGAAGCAGTCACGTCGCGCCTACCAACACCGCCGCGCCGACACCTGGCCCCAGTTGCACGGCATCAGTAGCCACGTCATCCCTCGGCCCGCGGACTGGCCCACCCACGCCCACCTCACCGGCTACTGGTGGCCCACCGAGACCGCCGACTACACTCCACCGGCGGCGCTTGTCGAGTTCCTCGACGACGGCCCGCCACCGATCTACATCGGCTTGGGCAGCACAGCGACCACCCACGGCGACCGCCTCAGCCACATCTTCGCCGACGCACTGGCCAAGACAGGTCACCGCGGCATCATCCACCGCGGCTGGGCCAACCTGCACGGCAACAACGCCCCGCACATCCACGCCATCGATGACGTCCCCCACAACTGGCTCTTGCCGAAAACAGCCGCCGCAGTGCACCACTGCGGCGCAGGAACCACGGCAGCAACCCTCCGCGCGGCAATCCCATCGGTCGCGATCCCTGGAATCATGGACCAACCATTCTGGGCGCACCGCCTCCACCAGCTCGGCGTGAGCCCACCACCGCTGCGACGCACAACACTGACCGCTGATGACCTCGCCGCCGCCATCACCACTGCCACCACGGATCCCGCCTACACCGATCACGCCCGGAGCATCAGCGAACTACTGCGCGCCGAAAACGGTGAGCTCGCCGCCAGCCGAATCATCGAACAGCTACTCGCCGACGGCGGGTAGCAGCGACGACATACGCAACGATCACGAAGATCGTCACCCGCATCTCGATCCCCCAGCCGAAGACACCCGTACCCGCACCCCCGAAATCGATTGACCTCGCACGCTTGATCGCGTCATCCAGATTGTGCATCGCGTCGGCCAGTGACGACAACGCGCCCTCGCCGCCATCCGGATACGCTTGCGGCACATGACTCCAGGTGTCTGGCAGGTCCCCGTCGAGAATCGCGCCGACGTCACCCGACGTCGCGTCACGATCGTCAGTGCCATCGCGGTCATCGTTCCAGGAGACCGAGAGCGAATACCGGTCATCCCAGGATCGGTACTCCGCCTCGTTACCGATCCCGATCATCGCCGCCACCATAACCGTCTGCAACGCAACGATTCCCAGCGGCGTACTCCACCGCTCGAGGAGCAGCATGGCGCCCGCCGCCGACCTGCTAGACACCGCCGAAGCGCCGCAGTTGGGCGAGCAGGTTTGCACGCACGTCCTCGATGATCTGGGTACGCCGCTCATCGGTGAGCCAGCCTCCCCGACCATCGATCTCGGCGTCGAAAGCCTCGTCCACACGCCTACGGAACTCGGCATTGCGGGCGTTCTCGTCCGTTGCCCACCGACGCAGATCGGCGAGCTCATCGCCGGTGCGTCCCGGATCGGCGTCGGGTTCTGGCTCCGGCGAGGTGAAGTCGACGCTCGGGAACTCGATGTTGCGCGCTCGGATCGTTGCGGTGGCGAGGTGATCCAAGGCATCCTGCAGCTGGCGAAGTGCTGCGTCAAAGCCAGCCGAGTCCGTCATGACCATCTCACCAGCCCAATGCCTTGAGGACCTTTTCGGTCTGGGGGATGGCGGATTCGCAGAGTTTCGATGCATCTGCTTGGCCATCAAGTCTCACCCGCAGGACGAAGCCCTTTGGCGTATTGGGCGTTCTTACCAGTGCCCGACACGTTGAAGCATCATCCTGTGTCTGCTGGTACACGGTTCCGTCCCCTACCGGGAATTGCCGGACCATGGCGCTGCCCAGAATTATGTTCACGTCGAAGGGCTTGAAGACATCCATTTCCAGCGACCCATAACCGTCACTGACCGGCCATTCGCATCCAGGTAGACCGCGGTCGTTCTTCGGTTCCGGCTGCTCGGTCACGTCACCGTCGGTAAGAGGCGCGATATCTTGCGGAGTGAGCGCCGCGCAGATGTCTTCAGCGGTCAATGCGGTCGGGCTCTCCACAGGACCTTCGTGGGAAGCGGACGCCTCACTCTGTCCTGTTGTCTGCTGAGCAGTATCGTCGGCAGAATCACTCCCACATGCAGCGAGCAGCAGCGCCACGGACGAGGCAGAGATCGCCAGCAAGAGTCTGGATCTGTACTTCACCGTTCGTCCTCCCATACTTCTGGACCCATGCCCGGGTTGTAGGCGGCGGTTGGCCTGTCGCTCAAGCGCTCCAGGTCCAACGCGGTGTCCACATCGATGAACTCGACGACCCCCCGATCGCTGCCCCCACCTGCGTTTAGATCGGTTCGACGGTAGCAAGTGGGTCGACCGACTCGATCAACCGGCGTCAGTCGTGTGGATGACCCCGAGCGGCCCTCCGACCGCCGAGTTTCAGCAACCCTTCAGCTCCGATCCCGCACACTCGGATGGTCCACCGAGAGCAACCCTGGGAGCCCGGATGAACCGGCACCATCACGCCCGCATCCTGGCGACCGTCATGCTGACGCCGCTCGCCGCTCTGACGCTCGTCAACGCCCCGGCATCGGCGGCCGAGGACGGTCCGCCGCTCACCTTCGTGAACCCCGATGAACCAACGATGCCACCACCACCTGGCGCCATCGTCACCACCTTCGCCGGCAACCAACTGAAATACTGCGCGCTCATCTGTCCCCACATCATCGACTTCGTGGTGGACGTGCCAGTCGCCATCGTCCGCTCTCCGGGAGTCTTCGCAGCGGCCCGCGCGCAAACCGGATCCACCGACCGCGCAACGGGTATCGCGGCCGCATCGATCACGCGTCCCACGAACTCGGCGATGACGGGCATCATCGACAACGATCTGAATCTCGTTCTGCCCCGGGCCCAGAACGCACTCGAGGTGGCCGTGGTCGAGGGACTCACCGTCGCAGACACCGTGCGGTCAGGAGGCCCGCCTGCGGCGGTCGGCAAGGCCGTCGACACCGGGCGGGCGAAGATCGTGGACGCACTCAACGCTCCGATCGTCGCGAACCCACCACAGATCGCCACTCCCACCACACCAGCGCAGGCCGCGACACTCGACGCCATCGACGTCGGGTCGGCCGTCCTGTTCCAGGCTCCCGAACTCGTCATGGTCGGCGCCACCGAGGCCGCAGTCGTCGCCGCACAACACCTGGCGACCACCGGCGACTCCGACGGAGCGCGCGCGGTTGGCGTCGCACATCTCAACGAGACCATCACCCACGCGAATGATGTGATTCGTCAGGCAACCACATATCATCATGTGCCGGAGCCACTCTCGTAGAGTTCTGCAACCAGAGGCACCGCCGCCGAGGTTCAGGAGCACGCCCCGACCAGTTGACCACTCGAGTGCGGTCGCCGGACGATTCTGGCCACATTTCCCGATTCCGCGGCACATTCTGAGAATGTTCACGTGACGCCGGCAAATAGAACCTTGGTGTCGTAAGTATGCCCAACGCTGAGCCTCCACGAAGAGCCGTCGACGGGCTTTGGCTGCGCCGACGCGTAATGCTGCAAGCCGTCGGAGAGTGTCGTACCCCGCCCGTAAGTTCGTCGTCATCGGCAGCTGCCGGTCCGCCCATCGACCCTGGAGGACCATGACCGCTGAGACGTATGGCGACGACGTCGAGGGATACGACGAGCAGATCGCCGAATCCTGGCGCGACTTCACCGCGGACCTTGCGGCGCGTCTTGGTGATCTACGGTTCGGTTCGTTCGAGTTCATCGATCTGGCGCACCCCGTCGGCAATCGCGAACAGCTGCTCATCACCTTCCGCGCCAACCGGGCGGGTCGTGTCCGCGCAACAGTGCCCAAGAGTGCGCTTGTCGGCACGCGGCAGCCCGACTGGTCACAGACGCAGCGGACCTTCGAGGCGCTCGACTGGCGCTACCTCTCCCGCAAGGACGAGTTCGTCCGGGAGTTCGGCCGCCGACAACTGTACCGGGCGGCGGTCCAGTCCATCACCCTGCTGCGCGGCCAATGGGGTGTCACCCATCCGTCATTCCTGAGTCTCACCGACCCGATCAGTACCGTGCATCCGTTGTCGCTCACCGGGTGAGGCGATACCTTCAATGTCCTTGGCATGGCGAAGGGCAGTACCTCCGGCGAGCGCATAGCGCCGACACGCGGGAACCGCAGGCGGCCGTCGCGCATGTCCTCACCTTCTCCGGACGGTAAACCGAACCAGAACGCCTCTCCTCGGACATCGACGCTCGTGGCCGAGCCAAGCACACGACCGCGCACCCGCTTCGGAGGCAGACACGAGATACCTGCGCCCACTGCCGAACCCGCTTGACTGTTCACCTCCCAAGTCGCCGTCGTGGACCGTCTATGAGAAGCGCCTGTGGCCTGGATGAATGGCACAACCGCAACGGCCACGGGCGCTTGCTAGTCTGCTCCGCATGACCGACTTCGAAGTCGACCCCGACGAGCTCGTCGCGGTGCGTGCCCGCATCACGTCCTGGCACGGTGATTGTGCGGAACAATTCAGTCGATCCAGTAGCGCGATCGGTGACAGCATCTCGTCCGGATGGGCCGGTTCCTCCGGCCAGTCCATGGTCAAGTTGGCAGGCCGTTGGCAGCGCGAGCATCAGAGGTTGGCCGATAGGGTTCACCGTCATACGGGGACTTCAACGGATCAACGCGTTCATCCCCCGCGACAGCGTGAATAGCATCCCTTACCAGAATCGCGGCGACGCGCGAGGATTCGATCCGACCGCGGGGCCGGAAGACAGCCGTGTCTCCGTATTCGTCGACTACAACAGAGGGGTTGTAGTGATGCGACAGAATCCATCCATCGAAATCCCCTCGGGAGCAACAAAAGTCGGATCTCCCACGATGGGCGTGGCGCAGGACGGAGACCAAGTTCAAGTGACCTTCGAGGCGAAGGATCCATACATGCCCTTCTACGACCAGAAGGTAGGCCAATGGGCTTCCAGCACTATCGGCACAGTGTGCGCGGCACTCTCATAACACAACCGTTCGACGGCTCTGCTCCAGCATTGGACGGCCAACTGACCAACTACCCTGCCTGGGAGGTCTACAACGACAGCGACTCGGGCACAACCACCCCCGTGTACCAGTTCATGCCAGACCCTTCAGACCCGTGGGGACCGGCAAAGCACCTTCCGGGTCATCACGAGGTGTCCGTTGGAGGCAACTGACCCGCGGCGCGACGAGAAGCCCCAACTGCGTCCATACTCGTTGAAGCTCTTCCTGCTATCCGTGCCGGTGAGCTACCTCATCTTCATGATCGTGTTCTGGGCCGCCGGTGTGCTGCCGAATCGGGGCCCCGGGGCAACGAGTCTCGGCGCGAGTTTCGCGGTTGTCAGTCTTTGGTATGTGCTCTCGTGTTATGTGTGGATTCCACTGACCTGGCTTGCGTCATCGTTCGGAATTGCTGCCTTACGTCGACGCGCCCGCTGACTGCGGAGGCCTTTGTGCGCAGCGGACGCACACAGCGACGGAGCGCGCGGTGGGCGTCACACATCTCAACGAGACCCTCACCCAGGCGAATGATGTGATTCGTCAGGATACCACCAATCATCGTGTGCCGGAGCCACTCTCGTAGAGTTCTGCAACCAGAGGCACCGCCGCAGAGGTTCAGGTGCACGCCCCGACCCGTTGCCCACTCGAGTGCGGTCGCCGGACGATTCCTGGCACATTTCCCGATTCCGCGGCACATTCTGGAGAATGTTCACGTGACGCCAGCAAATAGAACCTTGGTGTCGTACTATTCGCTCAACTCTGATGCGACTTTCAAACCAGGAGATGATGTGGAGACAGCTCGGCAGGTATTGCGTTGGAGCATTCCGGGCTTCATCTTCATGCTGAACGTCATCGCTTTTCAATCGGTCTGGCGATTACTCAACAACCCGAAGAACGGGCTGTCCGAGTTTCTCGACAGTGCCGCTACGCATACTCTGCTCGCCGCGTTTGCCGCATCGCTGCCCCTCGGGTTCATCTTGTACCAGATGTATTACTTTCGATACCGGAGCGATTCCAGCTTGTTCGGAATCACTCTGTTCTATCGTCGGGATCGCGGTGCGCATGTCTTGGGACAGTACATCTCTGCATTCAAAGGAAGCCCGCAAGCGCTGGCACGCTTTTCACGCACGGCTACTGCCGACGAGATCTGCCACCGATTGTCCAAAGCGCCGCTTGCACACGCCCGACGGTGGTTGCCGCTTCTCCACGTCACAACCGGCGAGCGCCTGTGCGCGCCCGAGGACGATCACAATGCTTCCTGGTCCTCTGCCCGCTGCTCATATTGCCGAAACACGTATCACCGTCGCTTCATCGACAACTGGACCCTCCTCCAAACAGTCCTCGACAGGTTGGAATGCGAGTCAGGTTTCGCGCCCGTGAAGAAGGAGTACACGAACGGGTCGGACCTGTACCACACACTCGGCGCAAGTCGATACGCCGTCAGCGTTGCCGCCATCGCCATGTTCGCGTTCAACACATGCATCTTGTTAGGGCCAGCCAGCTCACCGGGCCCCGGTCGAATCGCGGCCGCTCTGACCATCCTCGTCGTGGCCACACTGTCCCAGTACTACGTGATGTATCGATGCAGACAGAATGTCGAGCGCAACTATGCGCGCCGCCTGGCGTCGGTACTCTCGATCGTCCTGACCACGCGCGCGTCGACGCGTGTTCGATCTCCGCGGACACAATGATTCGCGCATCCGGGTAACGTCCACCCGGTGACCGATGAACTCCGCACCAGGACAATCCATGTCAACGGAATCGACATGTCCATCACTGAACAGGGCAGCGGCGTACCTGTCATCCTCTGCCACGGATTCCCCGGACTCGGCTATTCGTGGCGCCATCAGATCCCCGCCATCGCGGCCGCCGGCAGGCATGCCGTGGCCCCCGACATGCGCGGCTACGGTCACAGCAGCCGGCCGACCGACGCGGCGGCATACGACCGCACCACGACGGTCGCCGACATCGAAGGCCTGCTCGACGCACTGGGTGCCGACCGAGCGATCTTTGCCGGACACGATTTCGGCGCCCAGCTGACCTGGGATCTGGCCCGCTGGATTCCCGATCGCGTCGCCGGCCTCATCCAGGTGAGCGTCCCGCTCACTCCCCGCATGCCGGTCAGCCCCAGCACCATCTACACCGCCATGGCCCGAGACCATTTCCTACACTTCCACTATTTCCAGCAGCCGGGGGTGGCCGACCAGGAACTCGACAACAACGCCGAGGAGTTCCTTCGCCGGATCTTCTGGGCGCTCAGCGACGTCGACCGCTACCGCACCTGCTGGGAGCACCCGTCAGAAGGCAACGGCTACCTCGACGTGCTCCCGCCCGCGCCTGCGCTTCCCTGGCCGTGGCTGAGCAGCGACGAGTTCGACCACTACGTCGCCGAGTTCCGTCGCACCGGCTTCACCGGCGGACTCAACTGGTACCGCGCCGCCGATGCGGTCTGGGTACAGAACGAGAGTGTCGGTGACGCCGAGATACACACTCCGACATTGTTTGTCGTCGGCGATCGCGACCCGGTCCTCGGGATGATGGGCCGCGACCCGCTCGGGTCCATGAAGCAGCTCGTGCCGGGTCTGCGACACGTCGAGACCATTCCTGGCGCCGGACACTTCGTGCAGATGCAGGAGCCCGATCGCGTGAACGCCGCGATCCTGAACTTCCTCGACGCCGTGTGACAGCGTTACCCGAGAGCCGACGCCACACCAACACAACCGATCCCCACCGCGATCGCCCACAGCACCACCGTCGACGCATGCTCGGCACACCGCGGATTCTCCTGATAGCGGCGCGCGCGCTGCCGCATGCCGATGCACAGCGTGCACACCAGCGAGCCGGAGAGTACAACGGCCACCACAGCAGCCATCGTCTGACCGACGACCAACGCACGACAACACAGCAGAAACACCCCGACCGCTGTCAGAGTTGTTCGGCGCCAGGCCAACAGCGTTCGCTCCGGCTGCAGACCGGGATCGCGTTCGGTCGTCGTCACAGGATCACGACCACCACACAGACCAGCGCGATGGCGCAAACCCCGCCGACCGTTACCCGCACGATCGACGCCGGAGGCAGCGGATCGCTGCGCCGCATCGCGGACTGCACCCGACGCCACCGATGAAACGCGCCCAGCGACAACAGGGTCGCCACCACCACACATGTCACCGCGAGCACCGAATGGTCGATGTTCCCGGCGCCGCCACCGATCAGTTCGTCGGCGGCGACCCCGGCCGCCAATAGTGCCAGCGCCGTGCGTATCCAGGCGAGGAAGGTGCGTTCGTTGGCCAGCGTGAACCGGTAGTCGGGTTCGGTGTCGTACACCCCCGGCGCCTTCTCTGCCTCCGAGACCTGCGGCGATGACCGCGCGGTCACGGGACGACGATGTTGAACGTGCGCGCGAACGTGTCGAGCAGCCCGAACAGCCGGTACGCCGGTTCCTCGTCACCGGCGATCTCCACCTGGCCGGCCGCCACCGCGTCGGCCAGCGGCACCGCACCCAACGCCAACCCGGTCAAGGCCGCCTTCGGCAGGTGCAGCGTGGTGTCCGCGTGGTCGTCGGGTTGCGCAGGCGCGCAGTTCACTACGCCGTGGACGAGCTCCACGCGCCGGGACTCGCCGGTATCGGTGAGCTGCACCTGCATCACGAAGCTCTGGCCGCCTGCCTTGGGTCCGTTCAGCCGGATGGCCAGATAGTCGAACAGCATGTCGACGGTCATCGCGGCGATCACCTCGCTCGCACCCAGCGCCGCCTCGTCACTGTGGGCACCCTCGCGCAGGTCTTGTGCCCCGGTGAGATAGAAGTTGCGCCACGGTGCCGATTCACTCTGATAGCCGAGCTGTTCGAGCGCGTCGGCCTGCAACTCGCGCGCTGCCTGGTTGTTCGGCTCGGCGAACACCACATGATTGACCACCTCGGCCACCCACCGATAGTCGCCGTCGTCAAAGGACTTGCGCGCCTTGCTCAACACCGCGTCGGCGCCACCCATGAACTCCACATAGCGTCGCCCGGCCTCGACCGGCGGGTGCGGATGCAGGTGCGCCGGGTTGCCGTCGAAGAACCCGAGATACTTCTGATAGACGGCCTTCACATTGTGGTTGAGCGACCCGTAATACCCGCGCGCTATCCACGAGGTGGCCAACCCCTCGGGCAGTTCCACCATCTCCGCGATCTCGACCATCGTGTACCCGTGCGCGGCCAGGCGCAGCGTCTCGTCGTGGATGTAGCGGTAGAGGTCGCGCTGCTCGGCCAGGAACTCGCACACCGACCGCCTCCCCCACACCGGCCATTGGTGACAGATGAACATCACATCGGTCACCGGGCCGTAGCGCCGCAGCGCCTCGTCGATGTAGCGGCTCCACCCCACCGCGTCCCGGATCTGCGCGCCACGCGGCGTGTAGAGATTGTGCATGTGGTGAGACACGTTCTCGGCCATACACAATGCCCTCATATCGGGCAGATAGAAGTGCATCTCGGCAGGCGCCTCGGAATCCGGGGTGTACTGGAACTCGAACCGGACACCGTCGAGCACCAGTTCCTGGCTGGTCCCGGATATCACGTCGGTCGGTTCGAGCAGACTCATCTGCCCCTTCGACAATGCGATCCCCAGGCCCGTCGAGATCACCCCGGCAGCGTCGACCGGCAGGTTCTGCCCGTACATGTACTGGGCGCGACGCGTCATGGCGTTTCCTGCGTAGACGTTCTCACTCACCGCGTGCTCCAGGAAGCCGAGCGGCGCCACGATCCGTACCGCACCGCCGGCCACCTCGTCGTCGGACACGATGCCTTTGACCCCGCCGAAATGATCTGCGTGGCTGTGGGTGTAGATGATCACACGAATCGGCTTGTCGCCCAGGTGTTCACGCACCAGATTCATGGCCGCCCGGGCACATTCGACCGAGGTGAGCGGGTCGACGATGACGTAACCGGTGTCGCCCTCGATGACGGTCATGTTGGAGATGTCGAATCCCCGGACCTGGAAGATGCGATCGGCCACCTGGAACAGCCCATGTGCGGTGTGCAGTTGGGACATCCGCCACAGACTGGGGTTGACCGTCGCCGGCGCATCACCCTGCAAGAAGGTGAAGCGTTCCAGATCCCACACGACGCGACCGGTGTCGTCGGTGATCACCATCGGATCCAGGGTGGCGATGAAGCCGCGGTGCGCGTCGTCAAAGGCGCGACGATCGTCGAAGGGCAGCTGGTCGAGCACGGCCCGGTTGGCGGCTGCGGTGTGCGCGGTGGCGGTCTGGGTGGTGCTGGACAAGAGAACTCCGTTTCGAGAGTGGACAACAGTTGGGCAGGTGCCCGCGGTCAGGGAGTGGACGAGCCGGCCGCGATGAGTCGGACGGTGTCGCGCTCGGGACGAATGAGGGTGATGGCCAGGACTCCGCCGGCCACCACGATCACGCCGGTGAGCGCGAAGACCACGGTGTAGCCGGAATGCGGATCGCCTCCCGCGTGATCGATGAGGACACCGGCAACGAAGGGGGCGATCACGCCGGCCAGCGAGTACAGCCCGACGTACGCCCCGAGCACGACGCCGCGCTGACCGACCGGCGAGATCTCACTGCACGCGGTGGCGCCTGCGGCGAGTGCCACACCGGACAACCCCAGTCCGAGCGCCATCAACACCAGGATCAGGGCACTCGCATGCACATAGCCGAACGCGAGGATGCAGGCACCGCCCACCACCACGATGATGCCGGGCATGATGCCTCGTGCGACGCTGCTCGAACGACCGTTCCGCATCATGCGTTCGGTGGCGAATCCCTGGACGAGCAAGGCGATCATCCCGACCAGCCACGGCAAGGCCGTGAGCGTCCCCGCCGCGGACTTGCTGTGCCCCAGGTCGTCGGTCAGGAACGCCGGCACCCACGAGATGAGCAGCGCGAGCGACCAGTACGCGGCAAACGCGCTCAGTGCGGCACCGAGCCAGGTGCGCGACGACAGAATGCTGCGCAGCGGCACACGCACCTGGTCGATGGGGCGCACCGAGCCGGCGGTCGACGTCGTGGACTGTGCGTCGATCGGGCCGTCGCGTCCCACGAACAGCCACACCACACACCACACTGCGCCGACGACGGCCACCAGCACAAACGCCGACCGCCAGCCGTGCGCGGAGATCAACCACGACAACACGGGGGCACCGATGATCACCCCGATCGAGGTCGCGGTGCTCACCAGCGCCGTCGGCATTCCGCGATCGGTGTCGGCGAACCACTTGTGCACCGCGTGCTGTGCCACGCCGAACGCCGGCCCTTCGGCGGCACCCAGCACGACGCGCGACATCAGGATCACCGTGAACCCTGCCGGACCGATGACCGGCACCATTGCGACCGACCAGACCAGCGCCAGAACGAGCAGCACCGTGCGGGTGCTGAACCGGTCGGCGAGATGGCCGACGACCAGCGCCGAGATGCTGAACAGCAGGAAGAACGCACTCGAGATGGTGCCGTATTGCGCGGCGGTGAGCCCGAACTCCGCCCGGATGCTGGTCGCGGCCAATCCCAGGACCGCCTTGTCGGCGAAGTTGATCATCATCAGCACCATCAACATCGCGGTGATGACCCAGGCACGGGTGCCGCCGACCGTGGCCGCACCGGATCGGCGCGGGCGACCGGCGCGACGCCACCCGGCCGACTCGGGGACGACGGGCTGCAGGTGATCGGGCGCGCCGCGTTGCCGGGTGGCCGATTGATCCATCGTGAGTCCTCAGTGTTCCTCGTGGTCGCGAGCAGAAAGTCGGTACCTGAGACGGGACCGGGCGAAGCGACGATGGGGTGGTGCCCATCACATTCGCTGCCGTGTCACCACGCTATGGTGGGCTCTTGACCATCGCAATGTTCGATTTTCACAGGTGACCTACAGATGCGATGTGCGATCGCACACGCATGGAGGTGTGGCATGGCCGCTCTGACATCGTCCGCGCCGCCGGTGGGGACCAGCGCGCTCTTGCATCGGCTGCAGATGCGCGCCAACGACATGATCAAGCAGTCGGCGCTGGACAGCTCCGACGCGCTGCGGGCGCTGCCGTCGGACATCCGGCTGACCGAAGTGCCGTGGGTGACCCGCCGGACGTTGTCGACGGTGTTCCGGGCGCTCGGCGACAACGTGGCACCCAGCGCCGACGAACTGCGCCCCGCCCGTGAGATCGCGGTGCAGCGCGCCGACGAAGGGGTGCCGCTGTCGGTGGTGATCCGCAATTGGCAAGCGGGTTTCCAACGCTTCTGGACCGAGGCGGCCGCCCTCGCCCGTCCCGAGGAGAGTGCGGCGCTGGCCTACCTGGGTACCGCCCTGATCTCGCTGTTCGGCACCTTCTCGGCGACACTCGTCGACGCCTACGAGCAGGAACAGATGATTCTCGACAGCGAGAAGAGCAGCGCCGGGCACCTGGTGGCGCGGATGATTCTCGATGGTCAGGAGGCCCGGCCGTATGCCGATCGCTTCCGGATCGAGCTGGCCGCCGAGTACCACGTGCTCGCGCTGGCGATCGCGTCGACGACCGACGAACTGGTCGACGACCCGACCGGCCGGCTGGTGGCCGGGCGGCGCAAGATGCGCTCGATCCTGTCGCTACCCGAATTCCGGCGCGCCACATCGATCCTGACCACGCTGGGTCCGGCGGGCGGTCATCTGCTCCTGCCGGTCGACACGCACGGCTCCGCGTCGGCGCCGGCCACTGCCACCGAACTGGTCGAACGCATCGGGGCATCGGTGGGTGTCGCGGTGCGGGCGGGTCTCGTGGAGACGGTGTCGATCGCCGACGTGCCACCGGCGGGAACGTTGGCAGCCGAGGTGCTGCGGCTGTCGGCGGGGCATCGCAGCAGGCGCAGCGTGTACCGGCTGGCCGATGTGGCGCTGGAGTTTCAGCTGACCAGGCCGGGTCCGGCCGCCGATCATGTCGGCGCCGTGCTGGCGCCCATCGAACCCTTGCCGGAATTGATGACCTTTCTGCAGGAATACCTCCGCTGCGACATGGACCGCGGGCGCACCGCGAGAGCGCTTGGCGTGCACCCGAATACGATCAACAACCGGCTTCACAAGGTGACCTCGCTCAGCGGAGTGGATCCCAGCAGCTTCGTGGGTGTGATGGCCTTCGGTGCGGCATTGACCGTGGCTGCGAACACACCCGGCGACGATGTGCCGGGCGGGTTCACAGGCAAGTCCTGAGTCGATCGCCATACCCACTCAGCGAATCGTCCCCACTCCGGGAATGAGCGGCAGATCGAGCGCGGTCACCCAACCCGGCGGACAGTCGTTGACCGCGGGAACGGCGTTGAGGGCTCGTAGACCGGTGGCCAGGCACCCGGCGGCGGCTGCGTCACGGCCCGAGCCGTCGGTGAAGCGGAAAGCGGTTTCCTGCGAAATGCTGGGGCTGCCTTCGATGTCCACGCGGTACACATCGTTCTGGTTTCCGGTGGGCCAGTCCGGGGCCGAACCCTCACCCACACGGTTCACGTGCTCGAGCTGGATTCGCGTCTCTCCGTCATAGATCCCGTTGATGGTGAATCGCACCGCGGCAACGTTTCCGGGCTCGAGCACTCCTTTGGCGGTCTTCACCTCCACGGGCGTGACCCATTTCTCCCACGTCGTCGTGATGTCGTCGAGCTCGATGCCGGCGGCCCGAGCGATCATGGGAACTGTTGCGCCCCAGGCCATGATCAACATGTCGGGATGCTCGAGCAGGGGTGTGTGGTCGGCGGGCATGCCGATACCCATCTCGAACTCGTAGTCCCCCTCGTAGTTCGTGTAGTCGAGCAGCTCCGAGGCCCGTACGGTCCGCACCTCCCCGCACAGACCCATCAGCGTCATCGGGAACAGGTCGTTGGCGAAGCCGGGATCGATGCCGGTGGTGAAACACGAGGCCTGCCCTACCTCGCAGGCCTCGGTGATCGGATCGATCCACGTGGGCGGATTCTGTTTCATCTCCGGCCACACCCACGGCGTCATGGCGGTGGAACACACGTCGACGCCGGCCCGCAGAAACCGACCGATGAGGGCGATGTTCTCGTCGGCATGCGCGGCGGTGGGACCGTAATGGACCAGCGCGTCGGGTTGCAGGGCGATCAGTTCGTCGATGTCCGCTGTGGCCGACAACCCGATGGGGTCGAGCCCACACAGCTCACCGACGTCGCGCCCGACCTTCTCCGGATTGCTGACCCCGACGCCCACCAGCTCGAACGCTGGGTGCCCGATGATCTCCGCGATCACCATCTTCCCCACGAAACCGGTCCCCCAGACGACGATCCGCTTGCTGGTCACGTGGTGAACCCCCTGGTCGGTGAGCGCGGTGATGACCGCCGGTCTGTTCTAACATCGCCGCACCGCTGATGGGTCCGTTTCGTGCGGGAGGCATCACACCACCGCGACCGCCATCGTGGCACCGAGGTAGGTGAGAAGCACCTGCACGCACGCCGCGACCAGCGGAATCCACCAGATCGCCCAGCGCTTGTCGAGCGCGACGATCGTCATGATCACCGCGGTGACGAACACCGCGACAGCGCCACCGTCGGTCACGAGGTAAGCGCGTCCCACCCCGCTGGTGTCACAGGGCCGACCGGATGTGCACACGTCAGTTGCCATCGCGAAGAGCAGACTGAACAGGACCGAGCCGGCCGCGACGACCAGGTAGATACCCAGCAGGATGATTGCGGCCAGCACGTCCGCGCTGGACCGTGCGGTGCCGGTGGAGCGGGACGGGGCAGGTGGGTAGGTCGGGTAGCTCATGTCATCGACCGTAGGCATCCGCGGTCGCCACCGAATCGGGGAAACTACTCATATCCGATGCGTGGACATCCGCGCGCCGATCGTGAGAATCCCCCGCACGAATGGCAGCGTGATGCGACCCTCTGATAGATCAGTTCGACCCACCGGCTACACCAGGACCTGGAGAGTTCGATGCTCAGCACCATGCAAGACACCCCGCTCTCGATCGCGCAGCTGCTGCGACACGGCAGCACCGTCCACGGCGACGCCGAGGTCGTGACATGGACCGGCGCGGGCACGCGCCGCCGCAGCTACGCGGAGGTCGGCCGCCGCTGCGCTCAGCTCTCGCACGCACTGCGCACCCTGGGCGTCACCGGCGACGAGCGGGTCGCGACGTTCATGTGGAACAACGCCGAACACCTCGAGGCCTACCTCGCGGTCCCGTCGATGGGCGCGGTGCTGCACACGCTCAACATCCGACTGTTTCCCGAACAACTCGTGCATGTGGCCAACCATGCCGAAGACCACATCGTCATCGTGGACGCCACCCTGCTGCCGCTGCTGACGCCGCAGCTTCCCCAATTGACCACCGTCAAGCACCTCATCGTGACGGGCGACTCCGCCGACGGGGTCGAGGCCCCCGACTCCGTGCAGGTGCACTCGTATGAAGCGTTGCTGGCCGACCAGCCCACCGAGTTCGACTGGCCGGAGGTCGACGAACGGTCCGCGGCTGCGATGTGCTACACATCGGGAACCACCGGTGACCCGAAAGGTGTTGCATACTCTCATCGTTCGATCTATCTGCATTCGATGCAGGTGTGCATGACCGATGGGCCGGCGCTCAAGCAGGGCGATCGCGCCCTGGCAGTGGTTCCGCAGTTTCACGCCATGTCATGGGGACTTCCGTACGCGGCGTTCATGATCGGTGCGTCACTGATCATGCCGGACCGGTTCCTCCAGCCCGAACCGCTCGCCGCTCTGATCGCTGCCGAGCAACCCACGTTCGCGGCTGCGGTGCCGACCATCTGGCAAGGCCTGCATCAGTATCTGGAGCAGCACCCGCAGGACATCTCCTGCATGCACGACGTGTTGATCGGCGGCTCGGCAGTGCCCCCGTCGCTGATGCACACCTTCGAGGACGACCACGACATCCAGGTGCTGCACGCCTGGGGGATGACGGAGACCTCCCCACTGGGGTCGGTGGCCCGTCCACCCGCAGGCACCGAGGGCGAAGAGCGTTGGCGCTACCGCTACACCCAGGGCCGGTTCCCGGCGTCGGTGCAGGCCCGCCTCGTCGACGATCTGGGCGAGATCCTCCCGCACGACGGCAACAGCGTCGGCGAACTGGAGGTCCGCGGACCGTGGATCGCCGCCGCCTACTACGGCGTCGACGCGCCGGACAAGTTCCATGACGGCTGGCTCCGCACCGGCGACGTCGGAACCATCACTCCCGACGGCTATCTGACCCTCACCGATCGCACCAAGGACATCATCAAGTCCGGTGGCGAATGGATATCGTCGGTGGATCTGGAGAACGCCGTCATGGGGCATCCGGACGTCATCGAGGCCGCGGTGATCGGTGTGCCGGACGCGAAGTGGGACGAGCGGCCCCTGGTTGCCGTGGTGCTGCGCGAAGGCTCCGGCGCCACCGTCGACACATTGCGAGAGTTCTTGTCCGACAAGGTCGCCAAGTGGCAGTTGCCGGAGAATTGGACGGTGATCAACGAGGTGCCGAAGACGAGCGTCGGCAAGTTCGACAAGAAGAGGTTGCGGTCGCAGTATCACGACGGCGATCTCGAGGTCACCCGGATCTGACGGACTCTCCGCCGGCGGTGGTCGGCGCGAGAGCGTCCCGGCGTGGCGTCACCACCTGGCTCCGCGGAAGTATTCAGTCCGAAAGGCGCACTGATGGAGTTGTTCGTCGCATTCTGCGGGTACGTCGGGGCATGGCTGCTCGTGGCGGGTCCGATGTATCAGGGAGCGCTCGAGCTGAGTGAAGAGCAGATCGACCGCGGAATGATCCGCGAGCAATCGCTGGCCATTCCACATCAGGAGAGGGTGTCACCGTGGTGGTGGCTGCTGCCACCGGTCGCCTACGTTCTGATCCACAACGCGCAGGACAGATGGCGACGACAGGTGATGGCGGCGCTCCCGGCAGAACAACGAGAGCAATTCATCGAGTACTCGAACAAGGCCGCGGGCTGGTTCATCGTCGGCGCCGGCGCCGCACTGATCGGGATCAAGGAGGCCTTCGAACTCGTCGAGGAGCTCGAGTGGCCGGGATGGGTCACGATCGTGCTCTGTGTGGCGGCCGGCGCTCTGGCCATCGGATACACGACCGGCCGCATGCACCGAACCGATCGTGCCCTGCACGCAGAGGACGCGGCCTGACGCTCGGTAGGCGCTTCAGGCCGCCGGCCGCTCACCGTCGGCCACCGCGCTCTCGCCATCCGGCCGCGCGCGTCCCGCACCGAGGAACTTCGCCCAGCGCGGGGGCCGTTGCCCGGCCACGGCAGTCACCGTCTTGTCCTGTGCCGGCCGGCCGGCGAGCCGATTCGCCAACCAGGACACCGCCAACGGACCCGACAGCGGTAGCAACGAGTAGTGCTCGCTGAGCTGATCACGCACATAGGTCACCGGTACGCCCTGCTCGCGGTAGCGCTCGACCTGGCCGTCGATGTCGTCGACGCCGATCACCTCGTCGTGCACCGCCTGCACCACCAGCAGAGGGATCGTCGGGGCATGCGTGCCGAGTTGCAGATCGTTCATCATCTCGACCATCTCGGGGCGGGCGAGCACATCGGCGAGTGGAATGTCGAGGAAGCTGTCGATGTCGTGATTCTTGAACCGTCGCAACGCTTCCACCGTGGGCATCTCGGCGATCTCCGCGAGATGCCTGCGTCCGATTTCGGTGGCGTGTTCGACGATCACGCGGTCGAGTTGCGGATAGGCGCGCCGCAGTCCCTCGATGGCCATCACCGGCAAACCGGTGTGGAAGCCACCGTTCAGGCGCATCAGCGCAGATGCCATGTCCCCCACCGGCGATCCGAGAACCGCGCCGATGAGATTCAGCTCCGGCGCATACTGCGGCGCCATCTCGGCGGCCCACGATGTCGCCATGCCGCCGCCCGAATATCCCCACAGTCCGACGGGTGTGTCGGAACGGAACTGGAAGTCGTTGAACGACAACGCCGCACGGATGCCGTCGAGAGTGCGATAGCCGGGTTCACGCGGGGCACCCCAGGCGCCGAGCATGCCCTCGTGATCGGGGATCGACACCGCCCAGCCCTTGGCCAGCGCACGGCGGACCACCAGGAACTCGAACGGCGCAATCGCTTTGGCGGCCGAGGCACCCTTGCGCAGTGCGTACGACGGGAAGCACTGCGAGCTGACAGCATCGATCGCACACTGGAACGACAGGAGTTGGAACTGGCCGTCGCGCGCACGTTTGCGCGGCATGACGACCGTGGTGGCCGCTACACCGGCAGTTCCGTTGAGATCGGTCGAGCGATACAGCAGCTGCCACGCCTGGCTGCGGTGATGTGACGCCCAATAGTCCTTGAGCTCGACCTGCCGCGACCGGATGATCTCGCCCGGCCGCATGGTGTTGAGGCCCGCGGGCTCGTCATAGAAGGAGTCCTCGGTGGGGAGCACCAACGGGACGGCAACATCGCCGCTCGATGTGTGATCAACGTGTGTGGCCATGGCCGCCCCCTGTTCCAAGCCCGGGTGGTCGTCGTCGGACGGACTTGCCCGAGCCGACACCTAAGCAAACGCTTACATGGCATTCCAACATTCTCGGGTTGGTGACCATTCCGCCGGGTCACCCGACAACGCTGCCACCTGCTGTAACTGTCGGTATGCCCTGCGACGATGTCCCCAACACGACGATCGTGAGGGAGCGAAGTGATGGCCAAGTCGGATGCCGGCAGCAAAGGCGCGGGCGCGATGGTGATCGTGGTGCTCATCATCATCGCCGTGGTCGTGAAGTTCTGGTACGTCTTCGTCGCGGCGGCAGCCATCGGGCTGTTGGTGTTCGCCACGTCGAAACTGATCAAGGCCAACAGCGCTCGGCGGGCTGTCGAGAGGGCAGATCGTGCTAGCCTGCTCGACCGATGCGAGCAGGAGAACGCTGCCTACAACGAGGACCCCGACAACTATCTCAGGCGGTTCGAAGGCGATCTGGGACTCTGATCAATCGGGGGTGTAACACGAGTCACCATCGGCGTCGATACAAGGGGACGCAGAGATACCCGTCGACAGAGGAGAGCGCATGACGCACGTCCGGAAGTCCGCTGGTGCAGCGGCAGGAGCCCTGCTGATCGCTCTCGCGATCGCCGGATGCGGCGGAGGTGGGGATGCGGCGACCACCACAGTTACCGAGACAACGACCGCCGCGGAAACCGCCGAGACGGACGTATCGACTACCGAGCCCCCAACGACCGAAGCGCCTCCGACGATGACGCAGGCGACCGCAACCACGGCCCCCGCCGAAGATGCAGCGATCATGCCCGACGTCGTGTGCATGAATTTGCAGGACGCACAGAACAAGATCCAGGACGCCGGAGTCTTCTTCTCTCGGAGCACCGATGCAACGGGACAAGGGCGATCCCAGATCCTGGATCGGAACTGGATTGTGGTCGCTCAAACGCCCGATCCGGGAACGCCGATCGGTGAGGGTGACGCAGTGCTGTCGGCGGTCAAGATCGGTGAGTCGGATTCCTGCTGAACCTGTGTTGCCGATGAATGACTCTCGCCAACCCACGCTGTTTCGTCTGTGCTGCGTTCATTCCTGTGGGCAATCCCCGTCAGCGCACTGCTAGCCATCGTCGGAACCATTGTCGCGCTCGAAATCGCGGTCGTCTCTGACGGCGAACCACACTCTGCCGACATATCGTGCGCCGTCTTTCACGCTGCGAAGCGCAGGCACCTGACAAGGCCTACGGTGCAACGGCGTGCTCCACCGACCAGTTGGCTTTCCAAGCTCCGCGGTGACGTTGACGTCATTGGTGGTTCCACGGGTCCTTCGGGTGGGCACGAGGGCCGCACCGAGTGCATATGCAAGCGTGCCTCCCAGAACTGCACCGGCAGCTGCGATCACCGCACCTGCGGTACCGCCGGTCATCACACCAGTGATCGTCGACGCCGCCTCATCCTCAGGCACACCTCCTGAGATCAGTCCCCGAGCAATCCCGGCGTCGTCATACGCCGGCCACTCATTCACCGACGTCACATCACGCTCGACCATGATCACGGAACGAGGACGTAGGCCCCTGCGCCATTCCCCTGACTGATCCGCGGGAGTTTGGTTGTGTACGGGATAACGGAGACCAGCGCAACTCCCGGCCCCGTAACGATGTCGCGGGTAACCTTCTGCCCACGACGAGGACCGAAGGCCACCGGCATCGGTGTCTGCTTGAGGACGCTGTTCCCACTGGTCTGGGTTGCCACCATCAAGACCCGGCAGACAGGATTTCGAGCCCACCCGCGGCCGCTTCCCATGAATCCGAATGACGTCAGGGTGACACGCACGACACCATGCTTGCCCTTCGGGGCCGTGAGGCCGAGATTCACCGCGCCGCGGCAGAAGTCGTGGTCACCAAACGTGCCGAAGTTGTCTCCCGTGGTCGAGAACTTCGGCAATTGTGGTTCAGCCGCAACAGTTCCCGTGCCAAACCACGAAAGCGCACCTATCCCTGCAACGAGCAGCAGTGCGAGATTCTTCCTCATTTACACAATCCTCCAAGCAATCGCTGACGCTTGACTCTCGCTACGAACCAGACCACCGTCGCACCCTGCCCACATCAATGGATCCGCAATTTCTCTTGCGGCCAGTTGACTTCGCCTCCCGGGATGGCGGACTGGAGCTGGTCGCTGCGTTGTCTCGTCATGTCGCGGGCTGACTTCTCCAGATGTTTGGCATCGCCACCCGCCAACAGATACGGCGCGCGCGCCTGGTCGACACTCCAGCTCATCTTCCAGCTGCCGACCTTGAGGTCGGCATCGCCGACCTGGTTGACGACGTACTCGACGCCCGGCAGACCGGAATTCCGCGCATCGTTCGCGGACAGTTTGTATTCGAACTGGTTGGCCCCGGGATTCGGCAGCGGTTCTGCTTTGGGAGCCTGCGGCTTTCCTTCCTTCCACGGCTCGCGCGGGTGCGCTCCCGGATCGCCGGCACCGAGCGCGTAGGCGAGCGCGCCACCAGCGGTTCCCCCGATTGCAGCACCCAGCGTTGCGCCTGCAGCACCAACGCCGACAGCGCCGGCGGTCGCTCCGATTCCGGCGCCTATGAGAATTCCTTGCGGGACAAGGACACCCGTACCAGCTGAGAGAAGATGTCCGGTTACGGCACCAGCCCCGGCGCCGATCACCGCGCCACCTGCCGCGCCCATCACCGCAGCCGGAATCCCCAACGTCACCGCACCCGCAGTCCCGCCGGTCATCACACCAATGATCGTCGACGCCGCCTGACGGGACGCCTGATCCTCAGGCACACCCACCGAAATCAAACCCTGCGCAATCTTGGCCTCCCCATACGCCGACCACGCATTGACCGAGTTCACATCCTTCTGCGACATCCCCTTCGGAATATCAGACACGAAGTTGCCAACACGAATCTTCTTCGGCGGCGGCGCAATCGGGCGCACTGGCTTGGCAAGCTTGGGCGCGGTCAACGGCCGCGACGGCAACGGCGTATACGCATTCTCATAACTCGCACCCGAATCAGGTTCGGAATACGACTGATACGGCGCCTCCTGCGGCGGCGCCGGAATCGACCCCGGACCCGGCGTATACGCAGGCTCCACCTGCGGAGTCGGCGTCGTCCCACCCTGCTCAGGAGCCGGCGCACCCGGAGTCGTACCACCCTGCTGCGGCGCCGTATCACTCGGACTCGTACCACCCTGCTCCGGAGCAGCTTGCGCCAAACCCGCACCCACACCCGCAGCAATCGACGCAGCCAACGCCGCCGAGGTCACCGACAACAACAACGGGCTACGACGACCCTCCGGATCATGACGATGACGCGACCGCTGGTTGGTTGGCTGAGCCATCATCTGAAAGTCCCCTCCGTACCGACGGGACGCGGATGATGCGGTGCTGGTTCGTCCGCCTGCAGCGCTGATCGCCCGTCGCTGCCGCCCGGCCTCATGTGGCCGGGTAGCTCGCCGTGGGTCACGGCATTCCCCCGAAACAGCATCACAACTCCACCCCGACAATGTTCGGTCGGATGGTACCCAACATGCCTGGTCTCGACCTCGGTGGGTAGAACGTCCGCGCGAACTCTGAAGGCCTGTACCTGGCCAGTTTCACGGAGCGAGCGGTGATGAGTTCATTTGCTCAGATGACAGATCTCAGTTGTCAGTGGAGTCCACGCACTCCGCACGAGCAGACTCGTTGCGACCATAGCCAGCCCGCCGACGGCAATCCCAGTACGGACATGCGGCGTGCGTCGGCGTCCGAAACACAGACTCCTGCGACCGTCAGGATCAGAACGTCGAGGAGTGTCCCCGCAGTCCTTAGAAATTGCCCGGACACAATCCGAAACCCGCCTGCGCACACACTGCGACCCCGCCGCGACAGAAACGTCTACGACGGGGTCACACGGCACGGGCATCGCGCCGGTCGGTTCGTTGGCACACCCCGACTCACCGCTGCGAGCGTGTGAGCCGTCAAAGCACACACGCCGGCCGGTGGGTCGCGGTCTGTCCAGCGTCAGCTCGGATCCGGCATCGTCACCCTCTCGGTCTGTGAGGTCCGGACGCCTATGCCGGATCGCTCGTTCACCGTCGACACTGCCCCGCCTACCTTGGGCCGAAATCATCTGCGCCTGAGAAGAATCTGCGAACCGGGCGCTCAGAGTCGGCAAGTCGCCCAATTGCGACGACGGGTATCGTCGAGCCGTGGAAAGCAGCACCTCCAGCCCACTCGACAACCCGGCACTGGCCGCCTTGCGCGGGCCCCATGCCCACTTCGCGGATCGTCACGGCAACGCGGTGCGTTATCAGCGGGATGTCTGCCCGATGGCCGCCCTCCCCGACAACCCCACCCTCGGCGACTGGACCGACGCCGCCGCGCTCGTAGGGGCCGGCACCTCGATGTTCCTTCCCGTCGTCGACGTGACACCACCCGCCGACTGGGGTCTGCAGATGCGGATGAACGGCGTCCAGATGGTCGACGACGGCGTCGCGGCAGCGCCCGATGACGAGGCGATCGAGCTCACGACCGACGACGTGCCCGAGATGCTCGACCTGGTGCGCCGTACCGAGCCCGGCCCGTTCCTACCGCGGACCATCGAACTCGGCACGTACCTGGGTATCCGCCGTGGTGGGCGCCTCGTGGCCATGGGCGGTGAGCGTCTGCACCTACCGGGTTGGACCGAGATCAGCGCCGTCTGTACCGATCCCGACAATCGGGGCCAGGGGCTGGGTAGCCGACTGATTCGCGCACTCGCGCATGGCATCCGGCTGCGCGGTGAGGTGCCGTTCCTGCACGCCTCGGCAGCCAACACCACCGCGATCAGCCTCTACGAGACGCTCGGCTTCGCCCTGCGTCGGGAGGTGATGTTCCAGTCCTTCGTGGCGCCTCACGAGATTCGCAGGTAGCTCAGCGCAGCAATCACCGCCGCCATCAAGGCCGACATCGAGAGCAGAAATCCCGGTCCGGCGTTCTCGTCGAGGATCGTCGCGGCCGCGACCGCGGCGGCGACAGCGAACCCGACCATCACCAGCGCCACCCGGCGGACCAGCACCCAGCGCAGCGGTGATCGCGCGGCGACCACGATGGTCGCCAGGTATCCGGCGGTATTCACCGATCCGATCAGTGCGGTGAACCCTGGACTGTGCGACACGTCGGCCAATACCGGCAGCACCGACAGCGCGAGAGTCGACATCACACCGGCCAACGCGAGGATGATGACAAGGACGCGCTCTCGACTGTCCTTGTCGCCCAGACTGTTACGTGGCGGAAGATCGTCGTCGGCTGTCATCTGGATTCTCACTCCCGGCCTGTCACCTCTTCACGCGTTCAACGTCGACGACGAACGTGACGGCTGACGGTGGTGGTCTCAGCGTAGACAGATGCCTCGACGAGAGGTGGGCTTCGCTTGCGGTCCGTTCGCAGCAATCGCCGAACGACTACCAAGCACTTGCTTGGTTTGTTAGGCTCCCTCCTCGACACACGACATGCCGGCATGCCCGGCCACGGCGACAAACGCACAGGTGACGAGGGCGAGAGCGATGGGATTCCTGAAGCAGACCACTCCCGAGATCGACTTCCCGACCTGGAGTCAGGGCACGCGGGCCGAGAAGATCAAGCCCATGGCCCGGCACTGGGCCGAGGTGGGTTTCGGTACGCCCGTCGCGCTGCACCTGTTCTACGTCGTGAAGATCGTGCTCTACATCCTGATCGCATGGGCGGTGGTCATCACCACGCCCGGCATCGACGGCTTCTTCGATGTGACGAGTTGGTACAACGAGCCGATCGTCTTCCAGAAGGTCGTGCTGTACACGATGTTGTTCGAGGTCGTCGGCCTCGGCTGCGGATTCGGACCGCTGAACAACAGGTTCTTCCCGCCGATGGGATCCGTACTGTATTGGTTGCGGCCCAAGACTATTCGTCAGCCGCCATGGCCGAATCGCATTCCGCTGACCAAGGGGGACTCGCGGCAACCTGTTGACGTGCTGCTGTACGCAGCACTACTGGTGATGCTGGTGGTCGCGCTGTTCAGTTCGGGTACGGGTGCGATCCCGGAACTCGACACCACCGTCGGCGTCTTGCCCGACTGGGAGATCTGGACCATCGTCGTACTGCTCGCAGCGGCGGGCCTGCGCGACAAGACGATCTTCCTGGCCGCCCGCGGCGAGGTGTACGGCGCTTTGACCGTCACGTTCTTGTTCGCAGGCGTCGACATGATCCTCGGCGCCAAACTCATCTTCCTCGTCATCTGGATGGGTGCGGCAACATCGAAGCTCAACAAGCACTTCCCGTTCGTGATCTCCACGATGATGTCGAACAACCCGATCTGGCGGTCCCCGAAGATCAAACGAAAGTTCTTCGAGGACTTCCCCGAAGACCTCCGGCCCGGACGGCGGTCGCGGTGGATCGCCCATTTCTCCACCGCCGTCGAGGGTCTCGTCCCGATCGTCCTGTTCTTCTCCGGCGGTGGCTGGCTGACCGCCGTCGCGGCGATCATCATGTTGATCTTCCACTTCGGCATCCTGTCGTCGATCCCGATGGGCGTACCGCTGGAGTGGAACGTGTTCATGATGTTCGGTGTGGTGGCGCTGTTCGTCGGGCACTCCGACATCGGCCTCACCGACCTCGAGTCCGTCTGGCCGATCCTGCTGTTCCTCGTGTCGGCGGGCACCGTGATCACCGGAAACCTGATGCCACGCAAGGTCTCCTTCCTGCCGGGTATGCGGTACTACGCCGGCAACTGGGACACCAGCCTGTGGTGCCTCACGCCTGCCGCATCGGCGAAGATCGAGAGCGGCATCGTCGCGATCGCGTCGATGCCGGCAGCACAACTCGAACGTTTCTACGGCAGCGCAGAAGCAGCACAGATCCCGCTCTACATGGGATATGCGTTCCGCTCGTTCAACAGTCACGGTCGGGCGTTGTTCACGCTCGCGCACCGGGCGATGGCGGGATTTGACGAGGCGGGGTTCGTGTTGACAGATGGGGAGCGGATCACCAGCACGGCGATGGGCTGGAACTTCGGTGACGGCCATATGTGCAACGAACAGCTGATCGCGTCGTTGCAGCGGCACTGCCGGTTCGAGCCCGGCGAGGTGCGAATCGTGATCCTCGACGCGCAGCCGATCCATCGGCAGACGCAGGAGTACCGGCTCGTCGACCCGGCAGTCGGCGAGTTCGAGCGGGGATTCGTGAAGGTATCCGACCTCGTCACCCGGCAGCCATGGGATGACGAGATCCCGGTGACGGTGACGTGGCAGGCAGAAGGTCGGTGAGCATGATGTCCCACCTGAACTCGGAGGACGCCAACCGCATCACCGACCGCTGATCGTCGCCGAGCAGCCGTATACACCGCGGCCCCGCTGCGAGACGTTGTCGCAGCGGGGCCGTGTGTGACCGTGAGGTCCGGGGGTCAGATCACTGCCAGACCCAGTTCCAGCGACGGGTGCGCTGATCGAATGTGCGCACTCGCCGGCGGCGACGCTGCGGGGCGGCGGGGGTGTTCTTGCGGTTGTTGTTGGGGGTCGGCATCGTTGCTCCTTGCTCTCTGATCCGGCCGGTGCCGGCTCTCTGACACCCACAACAATGCGATGGCAACCTTGCGGTGCCATCGTCTTTTCCTGGCAGTTTGCTCGGTACGAAAGCGGCGTCAGCCGTCGAACCCGTGATGCACGGCCTCGACGTTGTTGCCGTCGAGGTCGCGCAGGAAGACCCCGTAATAGCTGGCGTGGTACTCGGGCCATACGCGGGGCTCGTGCAGGATCGTCGCGCCTACTGCCCGGGCCGCCGTGAACACATCGTCGACGGCCTCACGGCTCGGGGCGGTGAGGGCCAGGTGGATGGGCCGGTGCCCGGTGTCGTCGAGCGGCCCGACCCACAGGTGCGGGAACCCGTCAGCGCCGGAGAGCCCGATCACCGGGCCGCCGTCGCGCTCGTACCGCATGGCCTCACGCACGCCGATGGCGGCGAACACCGTGGTGTAGAAGCCGGCGGCTCTGGCGGGATCGGCACATTGCAGGGCGACGTGGTCCAGCATGCGTGCGAATCTACGCGCCCGCGCCACGGCGGATCGGCAAACGCTCGGGGTGCATGCGCTCGATCTCGATGCACTCCGCCTTGCGTATCGTCGGGTCGGCCCAGGTCGGGGCGAACGGCCTGCAGCCGAGCGGTCCATTCGGCGACGTCAACGGTCACGCGTGATTGGTGAACGCGAGCGCTGCCGACCAGCGGCTATGTAACACCTGCGCCGCGCACGCCGATCTTCTGGCCAAGGCACCCCGCCCAGCATGATGGAGTCGGCCCCGAACTTGTCGGACCCGCTTCGTACCGTGCTGTCATTCCCGACGACTGGAGACCCATGGCAGTGACCGTCTCCCACGACACCCTTGCATTCTCCTTCCCCGATGTTCACGCCGACGCCGAGATGTACATCGAGTTCGTACGCACACTGCGAGTGCCCGACGACGACACCACCCACCCACTGCCACCCGGACTCGGCTCCTTCGACCTGCTCTCCGGAGGACACATCGGGTCGCGCAGCCGCCCGACCGGGTGGCACAGCGCCGACGTATTGCTCCCGATGTGGCAATCCGAGGCGGCGTTGATCAATTTCGCGTCCGTGTATCCCTTCCTTGTCCGGATCGGCGTGGACGGGGTGAACGCCGTGACCGGCCGGTCCTTCTCCGCTGATCCCGATTTTGACGCGGAGGACTATTTCGAGGTCCCGGACCAGTCGTGGCTCGCTGGTTTCCGGACCGACGCCTCGACGGTCCGGCAGTTCGTCGCCGCCCCGGCCGGGAGTGAGGCGCGCACAGATCGGCGTGCCGGCCCCGACGACGGCAACGTCTGCCTCGAGGTCATCCCATTGCGCGGGGAGAGCTGGGAGGCGCGACGAATCGACCCCGATCATTGCAGCGCCGGCATGGTTCCCGAGGTCGACGCGTGCGGCGCATCCCTGACCGGCAGCATGGGTCTGAGTGCCCGCGGATCGGTCACCCGGTCCATCGCGGCCCCTGTCGAACCCTCCGAGAACTGGCATCCGACCGCGCGATCCGGGGCCGTACTGCGCATCGTCAATTCGGTTGCGTGGAAAGAACTCACCGGCCGGGAGCCACATCACCCGCCGCTGACGGTGGACGAGTACCGCCGGCACCGCTTTCCCTGGTCCGAGTCATACGACGACGACGATCTCGCACGACGCAGCGTGGGCGCCCTGTCCGAAGACCCCGTTCTGGCCGCAATGTCGGATTCCGGCTTTGGCCCGGACGTGCAGCCGGGTACTGCAGGGGCGGCCAGAGCGGTCACGCGTCCTCCGGCATCGCCCGCACGTCGTCGGGACTGAAGAGCGGGTGACCGACCGAGCAAGCGATGCACGGGGGTTGTCCACAAGGAATGCGGATACCGTGTCGTTGTGAGTGAATCGTCGGACGAGCTCCATCCCCTGCAGTGGAGCAGCTTTGCGACCCTCGCCGACGTGTTGCCGGCGATCGACGACGCCTTCGGCCAGGCCCCGACGTCGAGCGTGCCGATCCCTTCGAGCAAAGACGTCGTACTGCTGCTGATCGACGGTCTCGGCGCCACCCTGCTCGACGACCACGCCGAGTGCGCGCCGACCTTGACCGCGTTGCGGTCGGCCACCATCCGCGCGGGCTTCCCGGCGACGACGGCGACCAGCATCACCAGCCTGATGGCGGGCGCACCCTGTGGGAGCCACGGCATCATCGGCTACTCGTTCCGGACGGATCGGGACGAGACCCGCGGGCCGAAACGCCGGACCCTCAACGCCTTACGATGGACCTTCAATCGGTCCGACGGTCGATCGGCTCTGGGACTGTATGTGCCGGAACAGATTCAGCCGGAACCTGGGCTCCTCGCCGAGATGTCCGGCCGGGGCATCGACGTGACCTATGTGATGCCGACGGCGTACCGGGGGTCGGGATTCAGCCGGGCCGCCTTCCGCGTCGACGGCACCTACATCGGCGCTCGGACGCCTGCCGACATCCTCGCGGGCATCGGGGACGCACTGACGCCGTCCACCGCGGATCATCGTCTCGTGTATGCCTACTGGCCGGATCTCGATGCGGCCGGGCACCTCTTCGGGCCCGGCTCGCCGCAGTGGGTGAAGACGCTTGGAGTGGTGGACCGCCTGGTCGCCGACATCGCGTCGGACCTCCCCCGCGACGCCACGCTGGTGGTCACCGGAGATCACGGGATGATCCAGGCGGACAACCGGATCGACATCGACACCACCGACGAGATGCTCAAAGGCGTCGAGGCGGTGGCCGGCGAGATGCGCGTCCGGCACGTCTACACCCGGCCCGGCGCGCGCGACGACGTGCACACGTTCTGGACCGACGTCCTGGGTGACCACGCGTTCGTGGTGCCGCGTGAGCAGGTGCTGGACGAACAGTGGTTCGGTGCCGAGGTGACCGACGTGGTCGCCGAGCGGATCGGCGACCTGGTGGCCGTGGCACGGGGAACAACGATCATCACACGTACCCTGGCCGACCCGGCGCCGGAGGTGAACATGCCCGGCCACCACGGCGCCTGGACGGCTGCCGAACAGTTGGTACCGGTGCTGATACACGCGGGTGAAGCTTGATCGTCGCCTGATACCTGTCGCCTGACACCTGTTGTCTGTCAGACGATTTGCCCTTCACGGTGCGGCACGTTGTCGAGAGCTGCCAGCATGTCGGCATCGAGCACAACCGAACCGGCGGCGACGTTCTGTTCGAGATGCTCCACCGACGACGTGCCCGGGATCAGCAACACACCCGGGGCCCGATGCAGCAGCCACGCCAGCCCGACCTGCGACGGCGTGACGTCGAGAGTCTGCGCGACCTCCGCCACGATGGCCTCGTCGGTCACCTTCGGCATCCCCGGAAATGCACTGCCGAGTGGGAAGTACGGCACCCACGCGATGCCCTCTGAGGTGCACAGGTCGAGCATGTCGTCGTCGGTGCGGGACACGAGACTGTAGGCGTTCTGCACGCACGCGATACCCGCGGGGAGCGCGCGGCGCAGCATGTCGATCGAGACGGTGCTGAGTCCGATGCCGCCGATCAGGCCCTCGTCGCGCATGGCGACCATCGCGGCGAGCTGGTCGTCGAAGTCGACGACCTGATCCTCCGACACGGGGATCGGAGCGTTGGCGTCGACGCGTCGGAGATTGACCACCGGGATCTGGTCGACGCCGAGACTTCGCAGATTGTGTTCGACGCTGGCGCGGAGTTCGGCCGGCCGTTGCGCGGCTCGCATCGGCATCGGGCCGTCCGGGTTCGGATCGGCACCCGCTTTGGTGACCACGGTGACTCCGTCGTCGGGGCGTACGGCCTCACGGATCAGCTCATTGGAGAAGCCGTTTCCGTAGAACTGCGCGGTGTCGATGTGGTCGACACCGAGTTCGATCGCCCGCCGGATCACGGCCACGGCAGCTGCACGGTCGTCGCGGCGGTGCTCCAACTGCATGGCGCCGTAGCCGACGCGGGCGACCGAGTGGTCGCCGATGGTCCCGGTCCCGCCCGGGTGGGATGCGGTGGAGACGGAATTGGTGTCCGACATCGGAATCCTCGATTCGGTTGACTGGATGGATGTTTGGTGGATCAGGCGGCAAAGATGTGCCGGGGAGCCGGCCGGAGCCGGAACCACATTCGCGCCATGCGCCGACTCGCCGGCGTGAGCACGGTGAACGGCTCGGGGTCACGCCCGGCGTCGCGGACGGCCTGCTCGAGATAGTCCCGAAGCAACCAGACGTCGACCGGATCCTGAGGTCCGGACAGCGCGACCACTTCGCGCAGATGATCGGTGGTGAATCCGAGGTCGGCTGCCATCGCACCGTGTGTCAGACCGCAGAGGTCGGCGTTGCGCCGGAGTTCATCGCTGGTGCGTCGCCGTTGTGCGTCGTCGAGTGACATTGTTCCTACTTCCCGCGCGCCTTGATCTGGCGCGGCGATTGCGGGTGTTGTAATGTCAACAGTAGAAGCGAGGTGTAGAAATGTCAACAGATGGGGACGAGTCCGGTGTCGCGCTGTGGCTTCTCTGGAAGCGGACCAGCGAGGTGATCCGCACCGCCGTGATCGACGACGTCACGGCCGCGAACTCCGTCTCCGAACCCGAACTGACGGTGCTCGTGCATCTCAACAAGGCGGGTGGGACGTCGCGCCAGAACGCGCTCGTCGCGTCGACCGGTTGGGACCGCAGTCGACTCTCGCACCTCCTCACGCGGATGGAGAAGCGCGGATTCCTCACCCGTGAGCGGCTACGCAACGGCGTCGAGGTGTCACTCGCGCCGGCGGGCGAGGACCTCATGGTCGACAAGCAGCGCGCGCTTCACGACGCCGTCGAACGGCATCTCATCAGCAGACTCGACGGCGAGCAGCAGCGGGCGCTGCGCGACATCCTCACCACGCTCGACGGGTAGGTGCCGCCGGCACGGTACGCGGCGGCCTCCCGATCGGCGGCCCGCTGGAACTCGAGATCGTCGGACGCACACGGGAGACAGATCGGCATCGCGGGCACCTCAGCGGGCGCGGCCGGCGGTGCGGTGAGGTGGGGTCAGGCGACGAGTTGGTCGGCGTCGATGGTCGGAACGGCGGCGAGGAGTTCGCGGGTGTAGGGATGCTCCGGTTCACCGAAGACCTTGTCGGCAGCGCCGTACTCGACCACGTCACCGTCGCGCATCACCAGGATGTCGTCGGCGACGTGATGGATCACGCCGAGGTCGTGCGAGATGAACACCAGCGCGACACCGGTTTCCGCCTGCAGCCGCGCGAGCAGGTCGAGGATACGCGCCTGGATCGACACGTCGAGGGCGGAGACGGGCTCGTCGCACACGATCACCGAAGGTTCGGGTGCGAGGGCCCGCGCGATCGCCACCCGCTGTCGCTGTCCGCCGGACAGATGCAGCGGGTGACGGCGCCGGAATTCGTCCGACAGCCCGACCTGATCCAGCAGTTCCGAGAGCCGCTCGTCGACGGCCGCGCCGCGGAGGTCGCGTGAACGCAGGCTGTCCCGCAGGATTCGTTCGACGTTCCACCGGGGATCGAAGGAGCTCAGCGGATCCTGATAGATCACCGAGATCTGGTGGCGATTCGCGCGGCGGCCGGCATCGCTCAGTGCACTCCATGGGCGGCCGTTCAGTTCGACGGTGCCGGAGTCCGCGGCGGTGAGGCCGAGCACGATCCGTGCGGTGGTGGTCTTGCCGGAGCCGGACTCCCCGACGATACCGAGCGTCCGTCCTGGTGCCAGATCGAAGCTCACGCCGCGCACCGCCGTACGTGAGGACTTGTCCTTGGCCACGAACGACTTTCGCACCTCCCGGACGCGCAGCGCCGGTGGCTCATCCGGCGCCGCCGGGACGGCCGGGTCGGGCAGCACCTCACCGCTGGTGAGCAACGTTCCCTTGGATGTCCGCGCCGGCACGGATGCCAGCAGGTTGCGGGTGTACTCGTGGGCGGGCCGTACCAGGACGTCCGAGACGGGCCCGTACTCCACGATCTCCCCCTCCCGCATCACCGCCACCCGGTCGGCCAGCCGGGACACGACGGCGAGGTCGTGCGAGATGAGGATGACCGCATTGCCCCGCTTCTTGGCATCGGCCAACACATCCAGGATCTGCGCCTGGACGGTGGCATCGAGTGCGGTCGTCGGCTCGTCGGCGATCAGCAACTTCGGGTCCTGTGCCAGGGCCGACGCGATCAGCGCCCGCTGCCGCAATCCGCCCGACAGTTCATGGGGACGCTGACCCGCGCGCACACGGGGCTCGGGTACGCCGACCAGACTCAACAGCTCGACGACCTTCTCCTCCCGTTCGGCGCGGCGCAGAGCGGAACCTCCGAACCGGACGCCATGATGCGCACTCCAGGCCTCGGCGATCTCGCTGCCGAAGGTCCGTAGCTGATCGAGCGATACGAGAGCATCCTGCAGTACGAAGCCGATTTCCCGGCCGCGCACCTGTCGCCACTGCCGGTCGGTCAGACCTACGAGCGACCGCCCATCGAACGTGATCGAGCCCGCATCGATCTGCGCCCGCTCACCGGTCAATCCGATGAGGGTGCGCGCCGTCACCGATTTGCCCGATCCGGATTCGCCGACGATGGCCAGGCATTCGCCTGCGGCGACACTGAACGACACGCCTTTGACCACCTCCCTACCGTCGAAGGCCACCCGCAGGTCATGGACCTCGGCGAGCGGCGTCGTCTCGATGGCCGCGGCGGACTCGCCACTCAACAGCGTGCTCATCGGATGGTTCCTTCCAGTCGGGCGCCCAGGTGGCGACCCACGGTGGTGAATGCGAGGGCGACGATCACGATGATCAGCCCGGGGAAGATCTCCAGCCACCACGCGACGGTGATGTACGTGCGGCCGGCATCGAGCAGCGCGCCCCATTCCGGGGCGGGCGGCGCCACGCCGAGGCCCAGATAGGCCAACCCCGAGGCCCAGATGATGGCCTGCCCGATCCCGAGGGTCGCGGTGACGATCATCGGGCGGAGGGCATTGGGGGCGATGTGCTGTAACAGGATTCGGGTACGTGAGTGTCCGAGCGCGGTGGCCGCCTCGACGTATGGCGCATTGCGCACGGTCAACACCTGGCCACGGACGATCCGTGCGTACCCGGGCGCGATCCCGATCCCGATCGCGAAGATGAGCGTGGATGACCCCGGTCCGAACACCGAGGTGAGGAGTAGACCGAGCAGGATGGTCGGGAATGCGAACATCACGTCGATCCACCGGTTCGCCAGGGCCTGCGCGACCCGGCCCGAGAGGCCTGCGGCGACGCCGAGGAGTACGGCCAGGACCAATGCCACTGCGACGGCTCCGAATCCGATGGCGAGAGACTGTCGGGCACCGAAGACGATTCGGCTCAACAGATCTCGACCCGACAGGTCGGTGCCGAACGGATGTGCCCAGGTCGGTGGCGTGAGTGTGGCGTCGAGATTCACCGCGAGAGGGTCGTAGGGCGCGAGGAGTGACGGGACCACCACGGCAACGAGGAGCAGGACGAGCACCACCAGTGCTGCGGTGACGCTCGGCGGAAACGGCCACCGGCGACGCCGGCCCGGTGTGGGCGCGGCCGTGGCGGCGGGGGTCGGCGAGAGGGCGGTCATGGGATCTCGATCCGGGGGTCGATGACGGTGTAGAGGAAATCCACCACCAGATTGGCGATGGTGTAGATCGCGGCGACCAGCACGACGATGCCGCTCACGAGCGGGACGTCGCGGGAACTGGCCGCCGCCACGAGCGTCTGGCCGATACCGGCGCGGGCGAACACCGTCTCCGCGATGACCGCACCGGAGAGCAGCGCACCCATCGCCCACCCGGAAACCGTCACGGCCGGTATCACCGAGTGCCGCAACACATGCCGTGCACGAACGGCGAGGTCGCCGAGCCCTCGGCTGCGGGCGGTGAGAACGAACGGCTGGTCCAGCGCCCTGGCGAACTCATCGCGGGCGATGCTGCCCAAGAAGCCGGCCAACGGGATGGCCAGGGTCAGGACCGGCAGGACCAGACCCCGCAGTCCGGTTCCGCTCTCCACCGGGAACCACGCGAGGTTGATCGCGAAGACCACGAGCAGGATCGATCCCAGCCAATACTGGGGCAGACCGGCGCTCACCGTCTCCAGGAAGGCGCCGAGCGCGCCGAACGGTCCCCGCCGCCCCGCGGTGAGGGTCGTGGTCGCCAACACCAGCAGCCACGCGACCACCAGTGCGCTGACGGTCAGCACCAGCGTTGGTCCGATCTGCTCGGCGATGACCTGCGTCACCGGTTGCTGTAGCTGGAAAGACGTGCCGAGGTCGCCATGCAGAAGGCCTTGCAGATAGTGCAGGTACTGCTGCCAGATGGAGTCGGTGAACCCGTACTGCTCGTTGACAGGCGCGATCTCGTCTGGAGTCCGCTCACGGCTCTCCCCCGACGACAGGTTGAGCAGCAACGTCGCCCGATCGCCGGGCGCGAGCACCTGGAGCAGGAAGGTGATGGTGGCCGCCGCCCAGAGTACGAAGATCGCGGACCCCAGCTTGCCGAGCCACCGCAGCCACCCTGCGCCGGCGCCGCCCCGCAGGCGTCGTGGAAGGGCCGGAACGCGGTTGTCACCGGTCGCCGTAGCATCGACCACTGTTGTCATCGCACGAACCTCGCATCCGAGAAGACCGGTTCACCTTGGGATTTCTCGATCCAGACATCGTGCAGCCGAGGCGAACTCGCGATCGAGGTCGTCTGGGTGTAGAGCCCGATCGCGAGGGCCTTGTCACCGATCAGCTGCTGGGCGTCGCCGTAGAGCTTCTGCTGCTCGGCAGGATCGGCCGAGCTGTTCGCCTTCTCGATCAGACCCTGTAGAGCCGGGTCGTTGTAGAAGGCGTTGTTGTACGGATTCGGATTGCCGTCCAGACGCTGCCGCCAATTGATGTACAACAGCCCGGGGGTCGGGCTGGTCCAGTAACCGACGTAGGCGTCATAGGTCGGCGCCTTGGCGTACTGTCCCCCGAAGTACTCGCTCTGCGTCGCCGGCACCAACTGGATGTCGAACCCGACCTGGCGAGCCTGAAAGGCGATGTCCTGCAGGATTGCTGCTCCTTCCGGACCGATGATGGCGTCCGCGGCGTACACGACCCGCGCACTCAGGCGCCTGCCGTCCTTGACCCGCACCCCGTCGTCGGCGCGCTGGGTCCACCCAGCCTGGTCCAGGAGGGCGCCGGCCTTCGCCGGATCCCGCACGTAGGCGCCTGCGGTTGCGTCGTAGTCGGGCGTGCTCTGGCTCAGCGCTCCGTTCGGGTTGTATGGCACCACACCGAGATACGCCGTCTCGACAGACTTCTCGCGGTCGGCCGAGTAGGCGAATGCCTGCCGGACCCGGACATCGTCGAACGGCGCGTGGTCGGCGTTGAGGGTGATCGCGTTCGGCCGTCCCGGTGTCACGTACTGGCGGGTCTGGAATCGCCTGGTCGCGTCGGCCCAGTTGATCGCGGGCACGTTGTAGATGGCATCCGACGATCCGCTGGTCAGTGAGCCGTACCGCAGCACCGGGTCCTTGAGGAACTTCCAGATCACCTTGTCGACATATGCCGGGCCCTGATGCTTCGCGTTCGCAGGCGCCGAGTTGTAGTTCGGGTTGCGCAGGAAGGTGATACTGCGATTACGGTCCCATCGGTCGATGACGAACGGCCCCGATCCGATCGGTTTGGAACAGTTGGCCTGGGCTCCCCGTGCGAGGGCGGTCGGCGACTGGATGCCGAAGTATCCCTGGGTCAGGACCGTGAGCAGCGGACTGTACGGCGACTTCAGGTGCAGCGCAAAGGTATTGCGGCCCACCACCTCGCCACCCGCGTAGTACTGACCGATATAGGCGTTGACCGTACCGTTCGGCTTGTCCTGGTCGAGGTAGGCGTCGAAGTTGGTCTTGACCGCCGCCGCGTCGAGAACGGTGCCGTCGGTGAAATGGACATCGGGCTTGAGGTGGAAGGTGTAGGTGAGGCGATCGGGTGAGATGTCCCAACTGGTGGCCAGCCACGGCACCGGCTTCCCCGAGTCGTCGAGGGACACGAGGTTGTCGAGGTACTGCCGGGCCAGGTAGGCGTTCTGTACCCAGCCGCCGTGGATGCACGGCGGTTCCTGCTCGTGTCCATACTCGATGACTCCGCCGCGCACGTACTCCCCCGAGGATGCCGCGACGCCGGTGGACCGTCCGTCACCTGTCTCTGGACGTTGCCCGCAGGCCGCGAGCAGAGCCATTGCCGACAGACTCACGGCGAGCAGCACTCGAGCCCGCGCTGGGCGGACGGATCTGGGCACGGGGGGTCTCCTCGGTTCGGCTGGGGCTGGACGTCACGGCGATGTCGACGGCACGACCGGTGCGCGACAAGCGCAGACGGCGGTTCGGCGAGAACGGTAGCGATCCGCACCGCCCACGTCAGGTCTTGAGTTCACGGTGAGCGCAACACCCCTTCGTGAGCGCCTGGCTGACTAGCGTCAGGCGAGTGGCACAACCAAAACCCTTGCGTTTCTCCGCCTTTGTGATGAACACCACCTCCCACATCCTGCATGGGGCGTGGCGTGTTCCGGGCGCACAGCAAACCGACTTCAACTCTTTGGAGCATTGGATCGACCTCGCGAAGACGTTGGAGGAGGCCCGATTCGACTTCATCTTCTTCGCCGATGTCGTCGGGCTCTACGACGACTATCAGGGCGACTGGAAGAAGTTCGTCGACACCGGTCTGCAGATCCCGAGCAATGACCCGTTGGTTCTCGCGTCCGCGCTGGCATCGCACACCGAACATCTGGGGATCGCGGTCACCAGCTCGATCCTGCAGGAGCACCCGTTCGACTTCGCACGCAAGATCTCCACGCTCGATCACGCCTCGAAGGGCCGGATCGCGTGGAACATCGTGACGAGTCTGTCGTCGAATGCGTGGCGCAACTTCGGTTACGACGGCATCACCGCACACGACGACCGTTACGCATGGGCCGACGAGTACGCCGACGTGGTCTACAAGCTGTGGGAGGGCTCGTGGGACGACGACGCGCTCGTGCAGGATCAGCGCAGCGGCATCCACGCCGACTTCGACAAGGTGCACAAGATCCACCACGAGGGTGAGCGGTACCGCGTCGAGGGCCCTCATCTCGTCGCGCCGTCGCCGCAGCGCACCCCGATCCTGTTCCAGGCCGGGTCGTCGCACACCGGGCGCCGATTCGCCGCCCGCAACGCCGAGGCCCAGTTCATCCAGTCCCCGAACCCGGAGGCGGCCCGAGGACTCGTCGACGACACCCGGCGACTCGTGGCCGAAGCCGGCCGCGACCCGCAGGACCTGAACTTCTTCCAGGGGCTCTCGTTCGTGATCGGCAGCACCGAGGACGAGGCGAAGCGCAAGTCCCGGGAACTCGACGAGTACATCGATCCGGGCACCATCATCGCCCACTCGGCCGGCGGTCTCGGCGTCGACCTCGGGTTCTATGATCTCGACACCCCGGTCGGTGAGATCCGAACCGAGGGAACGCAGAGCACCCTGCTGTGGCTGCGCGAGGCTGTTCCGGATCGCGAGCCGACAGTCCGGGACCTCGCCGAACTGCGTAGCCGAAGCAGCCGCGTGGTGGGCACGCCTGAGCAGATCGCCGACCGGCTCGAACACTGGCGCGACGCCGGGGTCGACGGGATCAACGTGATCAACGCGACGATCCCCGGCAGCTACCTGGAGTTCGCCGAGCACGTGCTGCCGGTGCTACGCGACCGCGGCCTGGCGCAACGTGACTATTCGCCGGGGACTGTGCGACACAAGCTGACCGGGCGCGACCGCCTGCCCGACACCCATCCGGCAGCGCGCTACCGCGGTGCGTTCGCCGAGGCGGTGGAGGTGCCGGCATGACGGTCGTGACGAGGATCTCCGCCGACCGCGCAGATGTGTTCGCGGAGATCGCCGCGGATGCTGCGGCGCGGGAGCGCGCAGGCAGCGACCCACACGAACAGGTGCGGCTCCTCGCCGAGACCGGATTCACCGCGATCACCCTCGACGACGACACCCGTTCCGGCGCCGACATCGTCGAGTTCTTCGAGTTCCTCGTCGAGCTGGCCAGGGCCGACCCGATCGTCGCCCACATCCTGCGAGCCCACTATTGGTTCGTCGAGCAGATCCGACGGCTGCCACCCGGTCCGGCCCGCCGACGGTGGGCCGCCGAGGTACGCGCAGGCGCGATCTTCGGCAACGCCACAAGCGAACGTACCGGCGACGCCGGTGCCAAGGCGTTTCGCACCGAGTTGCGTCCGATCGACGGGGGCTGGCTGCTGACCGGCGCAAAGTTCTACAGCACCGGGACGGCATTCGCCGACTGGGTATCGGTGGCGGCCACGGTGCGCGGTCGCGATTCGGAGAAGCAGATTGCCCGGGTGGTGTTGCCGGTGGACCGGGAGGGCATCGCGATCGTCGACGACTGGGACGGGATCGGACAGCACCGGACCGGAACCGGCTCGACCAATCTCTCCGACGTGCTGGTGACACCCGACGACGTGCTGGCGTTCAGCGATCCCACGTCGACGCGGCCGGCCGCGAACGACGGCCCCTTCCTGCAGCTCTATCTACAGGCACTGATCACCGGCATCCTGTTGTCGGTCGCCGACGACGCCGCCGAGCTGCTGCGCTCGCGGAAGAGGACTTTCGAGCACGCGCCGGATGAGTCGCCCCGACACGACGCGGTTCTGCTGCAGACAGTCGGAGAGATCGACGCGGCGGCACACGTGTCGCGGTCTGCGGTGCTCGCGGCCGCGCGCGAGGTGGAGGCGGCCTTCGCTCCGGCACGCCGAGGCTCCATCGACCCGGAACTGTTCACCCAGGCGTCGGTGGCGGCGGCCAGGGTGAAGGTGCACGTCGACCGGATCGGTCTTCGCGCAGCCACCGATCTCTTCGACATCGGGGGCGCGTCGTCGGCCAGCCGGTCGAAGAATCTCGATCGCCATTGGCGCAACATCCGGACCGTCACCCTGCACAATCCGACGTCGTACAAGGCGATCGCTCTCGGCGACCGGCTGGTGAACGGGACGCCGCTGCCGGCCAACGGCTACTTCTGAGCGGCAGACCGCTCTCGTCTCGGGAGGCACTCCGAACAGACACCGACCCCGCCGCAGCGTCTGCCACGGCGGGGTCGGTGTAGAGCGGCGAAGGCCGGTCAGCTCACTGCCAGACCCACAGCCAGCGACGCGAGCGCTGATCGAAGCGGCGGACCCGCCGGCGACGGCGAGCCGGGGCCTGCGGGGCGCGGTGGGTGTTGTTGTTCGGGTGCTGCGGAGTGGGCATCGTCGGCCTTTCTCGATGGTGAGATCCGGTCCGGATCTCGTTGACACCATTGAGATTGCGCTACGCGTCTTGTGGGACCCTCGACGTCGGCTGGGAGGTTCCTGGATGCCCGTCGATGACCTCCGAACGGAGGAATCTGCGCTTCTCCAGCCAATCCGCCACCATCCGCTTCTGCTGCGAACGCAGGTCTCCGACGACGTCACGAGTCGAGTTCCCCGGTCTGCGCAGCGCACGAGTGACGGCACCGACCATGGCCGTCGCGGACATCATCGCGGTCGGTGGCTGCACGCGGTTGTAGATGTCACTGAGCACGCCTGCGTATCCGGGCCGCAGTTGCGCCTGCCGATACAGCTCGTACTCGAGCGGCGACGGAGGCTCTCCCGATGCCAGGACGTTGGTCCATTGATAGACCTCGATGCATTCACGCTCTCGCTGCGCGGCCCAGACCGCGGTCGCGCGGTCCAGAGCGTCCGGGTCGACGCCGTCACGCGCCCCCAGCACCGGTGCGATGGCCTCGCCGAGCAGCCTGCCGTATCGCAAGGCGTCGCGAATGCCCTGCGCGGTCACCGGATCCTTGAAGTGTCCGGCGTCTCCCGGCAGCGCCCAGCCGGGGCCGCTCGACCGCCGGAAATACGACTCGATCCCCGTGCAGGACCGCACTCGCGACACCAGCTCGCACCCGTCGAGCCGCCGCGCCAGTCCCGGGAGTGCGTCGATGCCGCGCAGGTAGGCGTCCTGAGCCCGGCGTCCACGGAACTCCGGGATGAGATCGACGGGAGGCTGCAGCAACGACAGCAGATCGCCGCCGTCGCAGGGGAACGCCGTCCCGAGCAGCGGGCCGATCCGCCATTGAGAGGCGATGTGACGCAGGTCTTCTCGCGAATCGGACCAGTAGGCGTAGTAGCAGGCCCGGCCGCTGGGTGCCGCCAATGTCGGCACGCGGGCGCCCACCCGCTCGGCGACGAAGCTCCGACGGCCGTCCGCGCCGATCACCACCGGCGCGTGGACCTCGTGCGTGCGATCATCGTCGTCGGCGTAGCGGAGTCCCATCACCCGGTTGCCCCGGACCACGAGATCCGTTGCAGTGCAGCGCTCACGGATCTCGGCGCCGGTGCGGGCCGCCGCCTCCACCAGAACATGGTCGAGATGTGTCCGGCCGACACACATCGCGTAGTCGATCCCCGAGACGGGTGAGTAGCCGGTGCGCCAGCCGATCTCGTCGAGGACCGCCTCCGCCAGCGGCATCCGCGGCGCGCCGATCGCCTCGACCGCAGGCAGTGCACCGAGCGCCTGGATCTCGGCCATCGTGGTGGGCCAGAGCAGATGGGTGGAGATTGTGTCGGACGGGAACCGCGCGGCATCGAGGACGAGCACTCGGAGGCCTCGCTGTGCGAGCGCAATCGCCGTGGCCGCGCCCGCACAGCGTCCCCCGACGACGACCGCATCGACATGTTCGACAGCTGCGCTCATGGGCGCTCCTCCCGACCTCCTGACAGACAGGGGTTCGACAGATTGTCCGACACAGTGTCAGTGCGACGTTATGCCTGTACAACCGGGGTGTCAAGACGTGGCGTAGCATCAGCGCCATGGGATCGGTGACCAGGTCGCAGGCCGTCCAGGCGCGCGAGCGCAGGGCTGAGGCCACCGAGCGGGTGCTGGGTGCCGTCGAGGAACTCCTGGGAACCGGCGAACGGTTCACCGAGATACCCGTCCAACGCATCGCCGAACGATCCGGGATGTCGCGGACCAACTTCTATCAGTACTTTCCCAGCAAGAGCCAGGTGCTGATCCACGTGGCCGACGTGGCGTCGGCGGAGTTCTTCGCCGCTCCCACATCGTGGTTCGCCGATGACGCGTCGCTCGATGCCGGCGTCGCCGGGGTCGAGCGGGCCATCGGGGCGATGATCGTCGAGTTCCGGAAACACTGGACACTCATGCGCGCTCTGGGCGAGGTCGCGGCCTACGACGCGGAGGTCGCCGAGTTCTGGTTCGGCCGCATCAACGCGTTCATCGACTTCGCGGCGACGCGGGTGGCGGAGTGGCGCTCGCAGGGCCGGGTCGACGACGCGGTGACGTCGGATGCCGTCGCGGCCGTGACGTGGATGGTCGAACGGACTGTCACCCAGCACATCCTGCACCCGCGGGAGTCGTCGGACGAGCGGTTGGTGAAGGCGTTGTCGCGAACCATCTGGTTGACGATCACAGCCAGGCGGTGAGCCTCAGCGCAGGTGGTCGATCTCGTTGATCGACAACACTTGTCGATGGCCGCCTTCGAGCGCGAGAACGCGGGTCACCGAAGTGTGGTACGGCTCGACGAAGAACATGTTCGCAGTGCCGATCACATGCGACAGGTAGGCGTTGATGACGCCGCCGTGACAGACGATCGCCACCGCACCGACGTCGGCGGGTGCGGCCACCTCCTCGATCCCGTCGACGACCCGTTCGCGGAACAGGTCGGGGTCGAAGGTGTTCTCCCCGAGCCGTCCACCGTTCATGTCCTGCAGCAGCAGGCTGCGGTCGGTGTAGGCATCCACGGCCCCGTAGGTGGTCCACCCGTGGTCGAGCTCGACGAGCCGCTGATCGGTGGCCACGTCCAGCGACAGCGCCTCGCGGGCAAAACCCGCGGTCTGCGCAGCGCGTCGCATGGGACTGCTGACCAGCCGATCGACCTTGCCATACCGGCCGTCGGCCAGCGCCGCGGCGAGCCGCCTGGCCTGCTCCTCGCCCTCCGGGGTCAAATCCGGATCGGCGCCGTTCGGATCGGTCAGCCGGAACGGCTGGGCGTGGCGGATGAGCAGGAGTTCCATCCGTTCAGTTCATCGCATGGGTCGTCGCAGCGGTCCGGCGGGGTGAGACCGGCCGGGCGCTGAGAACAAGTGGTTGCCGTCGGCGGGATTCGGGTTGTCAGCGTCGCGGCAGGGACTTCAGCGCCGATTCGGCCGCGTGGTAGCCACACAATCCGTGGATACCCGCCCCCGGTGGTGCCGACTGCGAGCACAGGAACACGCCATCGACCCCGACGGCATACGGATCGATCGCGAGTCTGGGGCGCAACACCATCTGCAGCCCGTCATTGGTGCCACCGATGATGTCGCCTGCCGCGAAATTGGGGTTGTACGAGTGCAATTGCGCGGCCCCTGCACTCGCGGTCGCGATGATTCGTTCACGGAACCCAGGGGCGAATCGCTCGATCTGCGCGATGATCGCCCCGGTGGCATCTCCGTCGTAACCGCGAGGCACATGAGCGTAGGCGTAGATCGGATTGACGGTTCCGTTGCTCCGAGTCGGGTCCGCGACATACTGCTGACCCAGCAGCACGAATGGGCGGTCGACCATCACACCGGCCGCACGTCGGCGTTCGGTGTCGCGGACCTCGCCGAAGTCCCCACCCAGGTGAACGGTCCCGGCGCGCACGCAGTCGGGGTTGGTCCACGGGATGTCGCCCTCGATGGCGAAGTCGACCTTGAATGCCGAGGCCCCCACGCGATACCGCTGATAAGCCCGCTTGACCCGAGCGGGCATCTCGTCGCCGTAGATCGTGAGCGTCTGCGCCGGGGAGAGATCCAGCATGACGAGATCCGCGTCGGGAATGTCGGCGCGAGAGACCACCCGCACCCCGGTCTCGATCTTGCCGCCGGCATCGGTCAGCGCTGCGGCCGCGGCGGCGCTGATCGATCCCGAGCCGCCCTCGGCGACCGGCCATCCGTAGCGGTGTCCACTCGCGGCGATCATCAGCCCGAGCGCCGCGGTCAACGGGCGATCGAAGCGGGAGAACAGATGGGCGGCAATGCCCCCGTAGAGGGCACGTCCACGTTCGGTCCGGAACCAGCGGGCCAGCACGGTCGCCGGCAGCAGCGCGCGCGGACCGAAGGCGGCGAGCCTGAGCGGGTGCGCTGGAACACCCAGGATCGGCCGCAGCAGATCGTGCCCGAGGTCATCGAAGTTCCGGGCGAGGTCGCCGAACGCCAACTGCCATCGCCGCCCGTCCTCACCGAGACCCGCCGCAGTGGCGTCGATCGACTGATACAGCAGGCCTGCATCTCCCGAATCGAGCGGGTGCGCACAGTCGATCTCCGGCCACTTCCAGGTCAGACCGTACTTCTCGAGACCCACCTCCGCCCAGAACGGCGACCCGACACCGAGCGGGTGAAATGCCGAGCAATGGTCGTGAACGACACCCGGCACGGTGAGTTCGCCCGAACGCGCTCCGCCGCCGACGGTGTCCGATGCTTCCAGAACCCGCACATCGACGCCGCTGCGCGCGAGGTGAAGGCCTGCGGCGAGCCCGTTCGGCCCGGCTCCGACGACAACCGCAGTGGTCATTGCCGTACCCGATTCCGAGAGTCGGAAGCGTTGTCGTGGTCGGCGTGAGCGTCGGATCTCGTCGTCATGTCGGCCATGAACCCAGCATCTGTCAGGTCAGACCGCCGCGTCAACGCCGGCCCTCACCCTGTCCACCACGGCGACCGCGCACGATCAGCGAGAACTCTGCGCGACCGGCGGAGATGGTGGCCACGGTTGACGAGACGGGACGTCCGGGCGGGTCTGCCGGACGGCTCTGCCGCTACCCTCATCGATGTGTCCATCCCGCCGATAACGCCGTTCCCTTCCGGGGAGAGGTCGTCGTTGGGCCGACCCTTCCTCTGGCAGAGCGACGCACCCCTGCCCGAACGACCACAGGCCGCGCTGAATGTCGGCGCCCACATGTGGATCCCCAATCAGTACGCCTGCGACACCATCGCTCTCGACGACGACCCGGAGCTGCTGCGCGCCCGCATCCGCGACTGGTGGGGTATCACCGACGACGTCTCGGCCAGGAAGACCGTCGGTCTGCTGCTCGACGGCATGCACAGTGCGACGTTCGAGGTGATCGCGCCCCTGGTCGCGGAGGCGACGAACAGATCCCCGGGCCACGATCCGGAGGTCCACCGAGAGTTCTTGGCGGCGCGCGCAGCCGCGCGCGGCGAATCACCCGGCTACTGGATCAGCCATTACAACGCCCTCTACAACCTGCGGACCGCGAAGATCCTTCGGAACACGGTCTCCGACAGACACTTTCCCACCCATATCCGCGCCTGGGACCTCGGTCGACTGCCGTTCGTCGTGCGGACCTGCCTGAGCTCGGGTTTCCTCGAGGTCGACGAGTGCTGGCCGATGTTGTTCGCCGCGCTCGACTCCGCGCGCAGCTACTACGCCAATTGGCGGCAGTTCGCGCACGGCGTGGTGATCGGCCGCGCCTATTGGAGTGCCCTCACCGACATCGGGAAAGCAGGCGACGCGGCACAGGTCGCCGGTAACTGGGTCAATGCCCTCCTGGTCCGGTCAGACAGTCCGTGGCGGCGGATGCCCCTCTGGCCCGAGGAAGAGCCGCAACGTCGCGTTCCGTAATGCATCGTCGTCGAGGGCGCCGGTGTCGAAGGCGTCCTTGAGCTTGCGGAAACGGGCGAAATCATCGGTCACCCCACGGTCGTCCGCACGCTCCAGTCGGCCACCGCGATCATCGAGCATCGTCCGCGAGACGCACCAGTACAGCCGGTCGTACAACGACTCGCCGACGAGCGCATTGGTGAAGAACAACTTGGTCGTCGCCTCGTAGTCGTGCAGGTAGAAGATGCGATACCCGTCGTCGGTACCGCCGTCGGTCATCTCAAGGGCCGCCTCGACAGGGAGCTCGTAGGCGTAGCCCTCCCGGCTCTCCGTCGGCACACTCACCATGATCACGCGCCGCGTGGTGACCGCCATGATCCCCCAGACACCGCGGAGCCAGGCGTTACGCGCCGCGAGGAGGAGCTCGTCGTCGCGCAGGTAGGCGATCAGCCGGTCGAGCTTGCCGTTGGGCTCGGACTCCCACCAGAGCGCTGCGGCGATGTCGGGACGGTACGGCGACACCGGACCGTGCCCGGTGGCCAGTCCGGTGAGATGTGCGAACGGTGTGTCGGCATCACTCACAGCAAGCAATCTAGTTGCTCGTTCGAGTGATGCGCGACGGGTGCACCCTCAGCCGGCACCGGACACCTCGTTGATCGCCGTGACCAGCGTCGTGTGGAAAGCCCCGGTGTCGGGAGCACCGAGCAGCCCACCCGACGTCACCGCCACCGAGTAGCCCCCGACCCCGTGGGCTCCGTTCGGCCGGCCGAATGACACGAGATCCGGACTACTGGCCGGCAGCGCCGGCACTGAGCGGGTAGCCGTTCCGCGCGGCGTCCACGCGGTATCGCTGCGCCCATTCGCGCGAGCGTGCATTGGACTGTGGCTTCAGGGGCGGCGGCGGGGCCAGATCGGGATCCTGACCGAGAACGCCCAGGACCCGCGCCGTGGTCTCGGTCGGACACCGCACCAGTTCGTCGAAACCGACTGTGAGGGGCCGGATCGACTCGGTCGCGAACCAGTGCCGCCAGTTGCGATCCTGTTCCAGCAGGATCGCCGCGAGGTGGGCGATTCCCTCCGCGTGGTAGACCGCACCGTCGTCGACTGAATGCAGGCCCGCATCGTCTCGCCAGACCCGGGTCTGCACGGCCCGCCACATCGAAACAGCCTGCGGCACCACATCTTCACGATGGACATGGATGAACACGGGATCGTCACCGTCGAACAACCATCGTAGGGCGGTGCGTAGCGAACCCGATGCGACGCGCGTCCGGGCGATGAGCAGCGGCGTCTGATTCCACATCAGTTTGCCGCCCCACACACCATTCGGGGATCGCCCCTGATCGAGGATGTCGGCCTTCCAGTCCTCCGTGTGGCGGGCGTCGACGACACCGCGTTCCACCGGCGCCAGGAGGTCCAGGATGTCGGGATCGGTGACGCCCGCAAACCACTCGCGAGGTTGCGGTGACTGCGACGACGACGCGAAGTACTGGAAGAACTCCTGAGGTTTCCCGGCGACTCCGGACGCGGCCAGCGACTCCACCAACAGGGTGCTGCCGCTGCGCTGGCTCGCGCACACGAGGTAGTTCGACACGTCGGACACGCGGATCAGTCTAGCCACGCGAAAACCGCTCGCAACCTGGGAATTCAAGCTCAGAGAAGCGCAAATCATTGACAAACGTGACGTGGCGTGCCGACGGCGTGACTCAGTCTTCTCGCCGGTTGCGAACGGTCGCGATCTCGCCGTGCAACTCGCGCCGATCTCCCCTCGGGCGCCGAGAGGGAAGAGCCTCCTCATCGGCGGTGCTGCCCTGCGATTTCGCGAAGAAGTCGGCCATGAACCGGTCGGCGACCGCAGTGCCCTCGCGGTCGTCGGGGATCACATCCTCGGTCCGGGTCCGCCATTCGGTGAGCTTGTCCGCGAGGCGTTTCCGGACGTCGGCGTGGGCTGGATCGTCGGCGAGATTGTTTCGCTCATCGGGATCGGAGGTCAGATCGTAGAGCTCGTTGCGCGGCCGTGGTGCGTCGATCACGGCGTGATCGAGCGATCGCGCAGACGGACTGTCGGCGATGTCGAGCGGCAACAGCAGACCCGGCCGCTCGGCGTAGTTCTCGATGTAGCTGAACTCCTTGGTCCGCACTGCTCGGATGGGGTCGAACGCATCGTGGTACGTCTTCTCCGTGAAAACCTCTGTGCGGGCGGGTACCTCGTGCTCGGCAAGCAGCTGTTCGGCGTGGGACTCACCGTCGACGTCGGCGGGTGTGGGCACCGACAGGAGATCGAGGATCGTCGGGGTGAGATCGACGCCCGAGAACAGATCGTCATAGCTGTGCGGGGCGACGCCCCGGCGGGCCGGCGGGCGGACGATGAACGCGATCGCGGTGCCGTCGGTGTACAGGGTCGACTTGGCGCGCGGAAAGGCGAGGCCGTGGTCGGTGAAGAACACGATCCAGGTCGTCTCGTCGAGCCCGAGTTCGGCAACCGTGTCGAGCAGACGACCGACGGCGGCATCGGCCTGCGTGATACTGCCGTGCAGCCCGGCCAGATCCTCGCGTACGTCGTCGGTGTCGGGCAGGAACGACGGCACCGTGATCGACGCCGGGTCGGCATGCTTGTACTGCTCGGAGGGGTAGGGACGATGGGTCTCGAAGAAGCCTGCGGTCAGCAGGAACGGTCGCTCGTCGGAGACGTGGACGTGCTCGTGCAGCCATTCCTGTGACCGGGCCACCACGTAGTCGCAGAGCGAGTCGGAGACATCGATGGTCTCGAATCCCAGCCCGCTGGGGTCGGCACTCTCGTGCTGCATGCCGAACAACACCGTGCGATATCCGACCTCCGACAGCACGGCCGGCAGCGTGCGCACACCGGGGCGGTATTCGAATCCGTGGTGCGCGAGGCCGATCAGCCCGTTGCGATGGGGATACCGGCCGGTGAAGATCGAGCCCCGCGCAGGCGAACACAGCGGCGCGGTGGCGTGTGCATCGGTGAGCAGGATGCCGTTCGAGGCGAGCGCGTCGAGATTGGGGCTCTCCACACCCTCGATTCCGTAGCAGCCCAGATGGCGGCCGAGGTCATGCCAGTGGATCAAGAGGACGTTCTCGCGTGGCGCCGCGCTGCTGCGCGCATCAGCGCCTGCCGCGCCAAGAGGTTGCGTGGTCGGCATTGCTCCATCATGCACGACTCGCGCTCACCTGCACGAACATCGGGACCGGGGCTCGACCACGTTGTGCTCGTCGCACGGTTTCGATCACCGTGAGCGTGAGTGGCACGCTTCGCTCGCACCCCAGCGAGCAGGGGATCTTGAAGTTGAACTCATCCTCAAATACAGTCTGCCCGGAGTGAGCCAGACCACACCTGTGGCTCCCACGTCGCGAAGGACACACATGAGCATCGTCAACACCGTCACCGGCCCCGTCGACTCCGCCGAGCTCGGCAACGTTCTCGTACACGAGCATGTCTTCGTCCTGGGCGAGGAGTACCGGCAGAACTATCAGGACGACTGGGACGAGGACGGCAAGATCTCCGACGCTGTCCGCGACCTCCGCGAGCTCAAGAGTCTCGGCATCGACACGATCCTCGACCCGACGGTCCTCGGACTGGGCCGCTACATCCCGCGCATCCAACGGATCGCCGAACAGATCGATCTGAAGATCGTCGTCGCGACGGGTCTCTACACCTACAACGACATCCCCTTCCAGTTCCACTACACCGGCCCGGGTCTGCTGTTCGACGTGTCCGAACCACTGGTCACGTTCTTCACCAAGGACCTGACCGAGGGCATCGCCGACACCGGGGTCAAGGCCTCGTTCCTCAAGTGCGCGATCGAGGAGCAGGGCCTGACACCCGGCGTGGAACGGGTGATGCGCGCAGTCGGGCAGACCAGTGCACAGACCGGAGCACCGATCACCGTGCACACCAACCCGCACACCCAGTCCGGACTCGTTGCGCAGCAGGTGCTCTCGGAGGAAGGAGCCGACCTGAGCAAGGTGGTGATCGGACACTCGGGCGACTCGACCGACCTCGACTATCTGATGAAACTCGCCGACGCCGGGTCGATCCTCGGGATGGACCGCTTCGGCCTCGACGTCCTCCTGCCGTTCGAGGACCGCATCAACACCGTGGTCGCACTCGTCGAGAAGGGGTACGCCGATCGCATGGCGCTGGCCCACGATGCCGCCTGTTTCATCGACTGGTTCGATCCCGAGGCCAAGCGGCAGGCCGTGCCCAAGTGGAACTACCGGCACATCAGTGAGGACGTGCTGCCTGCCCTGCGTGCACGTGGGGTGAGTGACAAGGACATCGACACCATGCTCGTCGATGTCCCTCGTCGCTATTTCGAGTGATCGGTTGCACCGCACCACTTCTCCACACAGACAGGAACACCATGGCCAGCACTGTCGCAAATCTCTGGGCATTTGCCGACGACAGACCCGACCGACCCGCCGTCCGGGCAGGCGATCGGGAACTCACCTACGCAGGCCTCCGGGACCGGATCGCGCGCACCGCAGCGTCGCTGGCCGGTCTCGGTGTGCACGAGGGAGATCGCGTCATCTTTGTCGCGCCGTCGATTCCAGAGTTCGTGATCACCTATTACGGACTCCAGACGCTGGGAGCCACGGCGATCACGATGAACGTGATGTCGACGAAGCCGGAGATCGAGTACGTGCTCGACGATTCCGGGGCATCGCTCGTCATCGCGTGGCATGAATGCGCCGACACCGCCCGCCATGGTGCGGAATCCGCGGGCATTCCGTTCCTCGAGGTCGGTCCGTACGAGGAGGCCGCCGATCTCCCCGACCCGGTGTCCTCCTATGTCGACCGCTCCGACGACGACGTATCGGTGATCCTCTACACGTCCGGAACCACCGGCCGACCAAAGGGTGCGGCGCTGACCGTCGGGAACATCAACGCCTGCCCCGTCGCCTTCCGACAGCTGATGGAGGTGACCGCCGACGACAGGTGGGCGACCGGCCTGCCCCTGTTCCATGTGTTCGGCCAGGCGATCGTGATGAACTCGGCGTTGTCGCAGGGCTGCACCCTGTCGTTGATCAGTCCGTTCGAGCCGACGGCATTCCTCGAACTGCTCCGCGACCAGGAGATCACCATCGCATGCGGTGTGCCGACGATGTGGAACGCCATGCTGCACGTGGCGCAGGGTTACTCGGCCGATGACTTCCACGCGCTGCGGCTGGCCGGCTCGGGTGGGGCCGCGCTGCCCGCCGAGGTGATCCGCTCCTTCGAGGAGCAGTTCGGCTGCGTGATCCTCGAGGGCTACGGACTCACCGAGACATCAGGTGCTGCAACCTTTCACGATGTCAGCGGCAGCCCCGTCGTCGGCACCGTCGGTCCGTCGTTGCCCGGAACCCAGGTCGAGGTACGCGACCCGGACGGCCAGGTCGTCGACGCCGATGTGGTCGGCGAGATCTTCGTCAAGGGGCCGACCGTCATGAAGGAGTACTGGAACCGGCCGGATGCGACCGCGGCCGAGCTGACCGACGGATGGTTCAAGACCGGCGACCTCGGCGCGGTCGACACCGCAGGCAATGTGCGCATCGTCGACCGGGTGAAGGATCTCATCATCCGGGGTGGCTACAACGTCTACCCGCGCGAGGTCGAAGAGGTCCTGTACACACATCCCGACATCGTCGAGGTGGCCGTGGTCGGGGTACCCGATGACCATTACGGAGAAGAGATCGCCGCGGTGATCACGCCCCGCCCGGGAGCGACCATCGATCCCGCCCGGCTACGGGACTGGGCCAAAGAGCGGCTCAGCGCCTACAAGGTGCCACGCATCGTGCAGACCGTCGACGCGTTGCCGAAGGGTGCGACGGGCAAGATATTGAAACGCGCGATCGATCGGGAGGGCTTGCGGCAGGTGGCGCACTGATCACGTCAGGTTGCCCTCGGCGGGATTCCCGTTGCCGTCGGCGGGAATTCGGTTGCTGTCGGCGTCAGGTGGGGCGGCGCAGTCCGATCGCGTTGACCCACAGCCGGGTGGCGGTGAACACCAGCTCATCCATGTCGACCTCGTCGCCGAGACCGAAGCCGTAATACGCCATCCGGGACACCATGCCGGAGAGGGCGCGCGCGGCCGCCAGCGGATCCAGATCGGGATCCGCGAGGCCGCGGGCCTGGAGATCTCGGATGCGCTTGGCATTGCGCTCCGCGAACACCTGCCCTCGACGACGTCGGGTCTCGCGGAACTCGGTGCTGAGGCCCGCGACCTGCTCACGCACCAGCATCAGCTGCGCATTGCGCCGGTAGGCCTCGAAGTACGCGCGGTTGGCCGCCTCGATCACCGCCGTCGGATCATCGTCGGATGCCGGCTCGACGTGCGGCAGACCGGGATGCAGCATGTCTTCCTGCGCCTCGGCGAGGACTGCATCGAGGATGTCCTCTTTGCTGTCGAAGTAGGTGTAGAAGGAGCCGGTCGCGCAGTTCGCCTCGGCGGTGATGTCGGTGAGCCTCGAATCACTGAAGCCGTCGCGCTCGAACACCGTCCGCGCCGCGGAGATCAGCGCCGAGCGGGTGCGCTCACCCCGTGGGGTGAGCGGTCGGGAGCGGACGGGCGCGCTGTCGTCCTTCGGCATGACGTTATAGTCCCGCCTCGTCGGCCACGGCCACCGCACGGGCCACGAAATTGTCGACATGGGCGGGCGTCGGCACGCCGGCGGCCGCTCGGTTGGCCGGGTTCTCGCGTGCCCTCCGCAGAACGCCTTCGGCGATGATGGCGACCTTCCAGAGCCCCAGTACGTGCCAGTACCGCAGTGCCTGTGGATCGCGTCCGGTTCGCTCCAGGTAGGCCTGTGCCAACTGGTCACGATCGGGAAAACCGTCCATGACCTCGACCGGGTCTCCCAGCACCACGGCGTCGGTCCGCTCCGGCCAGTAGGCCAACGTGCTGCCGATGTCGGCGAGCGGATCGCCCAGCGTCGACAGTTCCCAATCCAGTACCGCCGACACCGCTCCGGACTCCGGGCCGATCATCACGTTGCGGATGTGGAAGTCGCCGTGCACCAGGGTCGTCTCGTGCTGTTCCGGGATGTTGTCGGACAGACGCGCGGTGAGGGTGTCGAGGTCGGGACGCTCACGCGTCTTCGACTTCTCCCACTGCGCGCTCCACCGCTTGAGCTGGCGCTGGGCGTAAGGCTTGTGACTTGCGAGGTCCGCCAGCCCGACCGCGTCGAGATCGACCGCATGGATGTGGGCGAGCGTTTCGGTCATCGCCGCGCCGACGGCGCTGCGGACCTCTGGCGACACCTTCTCGCCCGCACTGCGATCGGTCAGCACCGCCCCGTCGACGAACTCCATCGCCACGAGCGGCACCGGGCTGACGGCGGCGTCCTCGCACACCCCGTAGATGTGCGGAACCGGAACGTCGGTCGCCTCCAACGCCTCGAGAATCCGCGCCTCGCGGGCGACGTCGTGCGCCGATGCCAGCAGGTGGCCCACCGGCGGCCGGCGGAGCACCCACTGTCTGCCGGCCTCGTCGCGGACCGTATAGGTCAGGTTCGACTGTCCGAAACCGACACGTGAACAGGTGATCTCACCCGACGTCTCGACACCGACCGACCGCAGCCACCCGACCAGAGCGGTCAGATCGGTGTCGGGGATGGAGGTTCCGGTTGTGACGCCTGCGCTCATCGGGAGACGAGCGCCTGATCCGAGACGCCTGCCACCGTCTCCGGTGCCGACGCAGCATCCCGATATGGCCGAAGCTCTCGACGGGCGATGGCCCGCTTGTGGACCTCGTCGGGGCCGTCGGCGAGGCGAAGGGTGCGGATGTGGGCGTACGCCATGGCCAATGGGAAGTCGTCGGTGACGCCCCCACCACCGTGCACCTGGATCGCGCGGTCGATGATCTTCAGCGCGATGTTGGGTGCGGCGACCTTGATCGCGGCGATCTCGGTGGCGGCGGCCTTGTTGCCGACCGTGTCCATCATGGCCGCGGCCTTGAGCGTGAGAAGCCGGACCATCTCGATGTCGATGCGCGCCTCGGCAATCCAGTCCTGGATGTTGGCGCGGTCGGCGATCGGCTGCCCGAAGGTGACGCGCTGGGTGGCGCGGGTGCACATCAACTCCAGCGCGCGCTCGGCGATACCGATCGTTCGCATGCAGTGATGGATCCGGCCGGGGCCCAGTCGCGCCTGGCTGATCGCGAAGCCCTCGCCCTCACCCTTGAGCACGTCCTTCGCGGGCACACGGACGTTCTCGAAGAGAAGTTCGCCGTGGCTTTCGCGGTCGACATAGCCGAAGACGGGGAGGTTGCGCAGGATGGTGAGGCCCGGCGCGTCGGTGGGGACGACCATCATCGACTGCTGACGATGCGTGGCAGCCGTCGGGTCCGTTTTGCCCATCACGATGAGGACCTTGCAGTCCGGACGAACTGCGTTGGAGGCGAACCACTTGCGGCCGTTGAGAACGTACTCGTCGCCATCCCGGACCATCGAGAGCTCCACATTGGTGGCGTCCGAGCTCGCGACCGCGGGTTCGGTCATGGCGAAAGCCGATGCGATCTCACCGTCGAGGAGCGGCTTGAGGTACCGCTCCTTGTGCTCGTCGGTCCCGAAGAGCGTGAGCACCTCCATGTTCCCGGTGTCTGGCGCGTTGCAGTTGAAGACCTCGGGGGCCCACGCGACATGCCCCATGATCTCGGCCAACGGTGCGTACTCGAGGTTCGTCAGCCCCGGACCCCATTCCGCGTGCGGATGGAAGAGGTTCCACAGCCCGGCCTCCTTGGCCTTCGCCTTGAGCTCCAACAGGATCGGCGGGGTCGCGTGGGGGTTTTCCGACTCGCGCATCTGCTGATCGAACACCGACTCGTTGGGGTAGACGTGGGTGTCCATGAAGTCCAGCAACTGCGCGCGGTACTTCTCGGTCCGTTCAGACGGGTTGAGCAGGTCCATCGGTGACTCCTTACGACGTGGCCTCTTTGAGACCCTGTTGGTACCGCCGCATCCCGCGCAGCCAGCGGTCGTAGTCGGCACTCTTGTGCCGATACATCTCGAGCACCTCGGGATGGGGAAGGATGAGGAAACGTTCGTCGCCGAGGGCCTCGATCACGGTGTCGGCGACCTCGGACGGCGTCAGCACGCGGCCCGCGGTCTCGACCGCGCGCTGCATGAGTCGCGCATCCTCATCGTCGGGGATGTCGTCGGGACGCAGCAGTTTGGTGTCGACACCCATCGGGCACAGACAGCTCGCCCGGACCCCGCGATCGCCGTAGGTGACGTTGAGCCACTCTGCGAATCCGACGGCCGCATGTTTGGTGACGGAATAAGTGGCAGAGCCGAGTTGCGTGAGGAGTCCGGCCGCCGACGCGGTCCCGATAAAGTACCCACTGCCGCGTTCGACCCACTCCGGTACCAGACGTCGGGCAGCGCGGATGTGTCCCATCACGTTGACGTCGATGACCTGTGACCACTCGTCGTCGGAAGCGAACAGACCTGGGGCTCCGCCGATTCCGGCGTTTGCAAAGTAGAGGTCGACCGGACCGAACCGTGATTCGGCCAGTTCGATCACCGCGTCGATGTGGGGCGTCGAGGTCGCGTCACCCGCGATGGACGCCACCGCCCCCGGCACCGAGGTCGCGATCCCGGTCGCCACGGTCTCGAGGCTGGTCTGGTTCAGATCGGTGACGACGACGCGAGCACCCTGGGTGACCAGAGCTTGAGCGATAGCGGCACCGATTCCTCCGGCGCCCCCGGTCACGATGGCCACCTTGCCGTCGAGTTGCATATACATCCCTCTGCCAACGAATTTGAACGTGAACCTACTTGAAGTTGTCTTCAGGTTCAAGTGTGGCGAAAGGATGACGAATCCCCGGTGCGTGTCGCAGCAGGGCTAAGGTGACCGGACAGGCACTTGCAGCAGCGTCGAGTGCGTGTTTGTCCATCGCAAGGAGACACACGTGATCATTCTCGGCATCGTCCTGCTGGTTCTGGGGTTCATCTTCAGTATCCCGATCCTCTGGACGATCGGCATCATCCTGATCGTGATCGGCGCGATTCTCGCCGTTCTGGGTGCGACCGGCCGCGCGGTCGGCGGGCGGGCGCACTACTACTGACGATCAGGTCGAGTACTCGACCCGGCAACACCGCGCAAACGCCGCGGCCGGCGGACACAGCTGTGATGTGTCCGCCGGCCGCGGCGTTTGTCAGATGAGGTCAGGCACTCACGCGGCGAAGACCTCGAGACGGTTGGGCTGTTCGACCCCGGAGTAATGCGAGGCATCGCCCTGCAGCACCTGGCTGCTCTCGCCGCGCACGTCGACCGGGACATCGCCGGCGAGGGTGATGCGGTGCAGTTCGCGCTTCTGGTTCCCGTAGTCGGCGATGCCGTAGTGCTGGGTGGCCCGGTTGTCCCAGATGGCCACGTCGCCCAGACGCCAGTTCCAGCGGAAGGTGTTCTCGAGCTTGGTGATCCGTGCCTGGAGCAGTTGGTAGAGATCGGCGAACTCGGCAGACTTGAGTCCCCGGAACTCCTTCGCGAAGTGGCCGAGCAACAGACTCCGCTCACCGGTCTCCGGATGGACCCGGACCACGGGGTGCAGCGTCTGGTACTCGGTACTGGTGAACTCCTGGTAGTGATCTGCCTTCCTGGAGATGTCCACACCACCCGACGGTTCCTTCAGGCCGACATAGTCGTAGAGATTGCTGTGGGTTGCCCAGAGCTCTTCGGTCAACGCCCGCAACGGCTTCGGCAGCTGCTCGTAGGCGGCCACCGTCGACGCCCAGGTGGTGGCACCGCCATACTCCGGCAGAGTGACCGCGCGCAGGATCGATGCCTTGGGGATCCGGTCGACGAAGGTGACGTCGGTGTGCCAGCTGTTGGCGGCACCCTCGATGGTCAGCAGTTGGGTTCCACGCGAGGTGACCGTCGGATGCGGTGCGGTCGGGTCACCGAGCAATTCGGCGAACGCATACTGCGATTCGTCGTCGAGGTGCTGTTGATCGGTGAAGACCACGACCTTGTTGCTGGCCAGCGCGAGCCTGATCGCCTCTACCTGTTCGGCCGGCAGATCGCCGCCGAGACGCACCTGTCCGATCTTGGCGCCGATGTTCTCGCCGAGCTTGTCGACCGTGATGCCTGCGTCACGGTAGATCTCTCGGGCACGCGCATCCCGGTCGGCCCGTTCGTCGATCTGTGCCAATGTCATTGGGCAATCCTTTCTGTTCTTTCCCTACATTTCCGCACAGTTCGACGCGGTGATCGAGACCTGAAATCACGACGATTCGAAGTCCCGATGGGTCAGTCCGCGTGATGCTCCGCGCTCTCGTCGATCGCACGGCGGACTCCGGCCGGGACTCGTACCGGGCCGGGCCGATAGGTGACCGCGCGCAGAGCCGGACCGAAACGGAAGACCCCGTGCCGCGCACGGAGGTCCGGATCCACCGGACCGCGCGCATCGAGGCCGACCGAGATACCCGTCCACGGCGCCATGCCGACCAGTTGGAACTGATCGGGCAGCTTGGCAACCACCCACGTCTGGCCTGCGGCGGTGACCTCGATCTCGAAGTCCCAGCGCACTTCCGGTGTCGCGACGGCACGAACGGTCACAGCGGACACGTCGTCGGGCAGCGGTGCCGAGACCCGGGCACGTCTGCCGTAGCTGTTGAAGACGAAATGTACTTCCGCATCCTCGATGTACAGCAGATACCCACCCTGCGGGTCACCGTGCGCGACCAGTACACCGTCATCGGAGCGGGTCCGGCCGGCGAGCTCCACCTCGATGTCGAAATCCCGATAGGCGATCAATCGGCTCGACCGGTATCGCTCCAGGGTCGGCGTGCCGGCGAGGATGCGGACCGGTTCGCTGTACCGGCTCTCCGCCGGCCGCCGTCTGATCTGATCGGCCGGTGAATCGAACAGTGGGAACACCGTGTTGCGCCAGGCCGCGTCCTCCCACGCCTGTGCGAGTTCGGTGACCCGGTCGGGGTGACGCGCTGCCAGATCCGTGGTCTCCGCCGGGTCCGCGGTCACGTCGTAGAGCTCCCACGCCGGGTCGTCGACCGTCGCCGGATCAGTGTGCAGCGACACCAGTTTCCAGCCGTCCCGATAGAAGCCGCGATGGCCCCCGAACTCGGCGTACTGCTCGGTGTGTACCGACGCTGCCGTTCGTTCCCTCAGGAAGGCGGCCGCACTCACCCCGTCGCGTTCCTGGGCAGGCTTACCGAATCGGGCTGCGGGCGTGGGGATGCCCGCGAGATCCAGCAGAGTGGGTGCCACGTCGGTGACATACGAATACTGACGTCGGACGCCGTTGTCGGCCTGGTCGCGCTGCAGGCCGGCGGGCCACGAGATCACGAATGGCACCCGGACCCCGCCTGCGAAGGTCTGCCCCTTGTAGAAGCGGAACGGCGTGTTGGACGCCTGACCCCACCCGCGCGGGTAATGCACGCCCAGGGCGGCGGACCCGATCAACTCCTCGTCGTGCGGCACGTCGCGCTCCCAGTCGGCCGGCACCGGACCGTGTACGAACTGGCTGAAGTACGAGCGGGTGCCGACCGGGCCGCCTTCGGCGGTCCCGCCGTTGTCCGAGGTGAACACGATGATCGTGTTGTCCAGTTCGCCCAGTTCCGTGAGCGTGTCGACGACGCGTCCGACGCTCTGGTCCACGCTGTCGACCATCGCCGCATAGACCTCCTGGTAGCGCTGGAAGCGGCGCTGTTCGTCCGGGTCGAGGGCGTCCCACGGCGGCGCGTCGTAACCGGGGGTCGTATTGCGCTCGGCGATCGGGGTGTCCGGGTCGAACAGGCCGGCATCGACCTGCCGCTGGAACCTCTTCTGCCGGATGACGTCCCAGCCCTCGGCGTAGCGTCCGCGGTATTTCGCCAGATCGGACTCCTTCACCTGGTGCGGACCGTGCATCGCGATGTGGGCGAAGTACAGGAAGAACGGCTTGGCCGGATCCTGCGCTCGCAACGCCTTGATCTGGCCGATGGCCCGATCGGTGAGATCGTCGGTGACGTAGTAGTCGTCCGGATACTCGTCGACGTCGACGACCGAATTGTCGGCGATCAGCTGATTCGGGTGGAAGAACGAGTTGAGCCCCTCGAGCGATCCGTAGTAGCTGTCGAAGCCGCGTTGCACCGGCCACGAGTCCCGGTTACGGCCCGGGCCCATGTTCGCGTCGCGGACCAGATGCCATTTGCCGACCGCATACGTGGCATAGCCGCTCTCCCGCAGGATCTCGGGCAAGGTGAGCACGTCGTCGGCGAGTTCGAGCCGGAGACCCGGGTATCCCGGGTCGGAATTGGCGACGCTCCCGTAGCCGGCACGGTGCGGGTTGAGCCCGGTGAGGAGCGCTGCGCGGGCCGGCGAACAGACCGGCGTCGTGTGGTAGTTGCTCAGCCGCAGACCACGCCGTGCCAACGCGTCGATGTTCGGCGTGTCGATCTCGGCGCCGAACGGACCGATGTCCGAAAAGCCCATGTCGTCGACGAGCACGACGACGATGTTGGGGGCTCCCGCCGGCGGGGTCGGCTCGGCCGGCCACCAGGGCTCCGAGACCGAGGACGTCCGTCCGACGATGCCGCGGAAGTCCGCGTAGCCGCGGGACTCCTCCGGTGGACTCTGGTGCTGCGCCATGGGATCCATCTTTCTCGTGCCGTCGCGATCGCACGGTGACACCGTGCGTCACAGCACCTTTCAGACAGTCGGCGCAACTGTCAATACTTTCGCCGAGACGCTTCGTAACCCCCGTCCGGGCTTGGCGTTCGGCGACCCGTCTGCCCAGAGTGGTGACCTGGGCTGTTCGTGCGAGATAACGCGAACGGCCATGTCAGCCCCTCGGACAGAGAGTTCACAACGATGCCCGGACGCCGTACCCGCGCGGTGCAAGTACTCGCGCTGGCCCTTGCCACCTGCCTCCTCGCGGCGGGGTGTCAGTCTGCGGTCGCCCAGCAGGAGAACACCGCCTCCCAATCCCTGGCCCCAGGGCAACCGGCGCCGCAAGGTGGAAATCTCCGTGTCGGGGTACTCGGCGACATGTCGCCCAAGACCTTCTTGCAGATCGGCACCGGGAATCTCGCCGGACAGGTGGTGAGCAACACCTTCGACACGCTCATCCGCTACTCGCGTGACGACCTGACCGTCCGGCCATCCCTGGCGACCGCATGGCGGTTGTCGCCTGACGGACTCTCGCTGGCACTGGATCTCCGTTCGGACGTGACGTTCCACAACGGCAGGCCGTTCGTCTCGTCGGATGTGCAGAAGTCCCTCGAGGCCTACCTCGCCGGGCCGTGGACGCCCCAGTTCAAACGCACCGCGGCCGCCATCACCTCCTACGACACCAGCGATCCACATCGCGTGGTGCTGCGCTTCGCCCACCCGTTGAGCAACATCTTCGATCTGCTCGACTCCGCGCCCATCCTCGATGCTGCCTCCCTGCCGCAGCTGCAGGCGGGCAAGTCCTATATCGGGACGGGACCGTTCAAATTCGCTTCCTGGCAACCGAATTCGTCGCTGCGACTGGTCCGCAACGACGACTACTGGGGCGGTAAACCCAACCTGGATTCGATCACGTTTGTCATCATCAGGGACCAGCAGTCGCTGTACACCCGGCTGCGCACCGGTCAGATCGATGTGGCGTACGGACTGAATTACCACGATCAGCAGCTCGCGACCACGCGCTACGGCTTCACAGGCGTCACCTTCACCGGTGCCGAATCGCAGGAATATGTCGGCATCAACGTCACCAATCCGGCGTTGTCCGACGTACGCCTCCGTCGAGCGATCGCTCTTGCCATCGACCGACCCCGCATCATCAACGACGTCTTCCGCACGAGCGGTTACGTGGTGAATCTCCCGTGGCCGAAGTGGTCGCCCGCCTATGACGCCGCAGCCAATTCGACCTACGGTCGCGACATCACGCAGGCCAGGAAGCTCGTGGCGCAGCACGGCCCGGTACCGCCGATTCCACTGGACTTCTCCACACAGGGGATCGACCGGGTGGTCGCCGAGATCGTGCAGTCGAATCTCAAGGACATCGGCATCCCGGTGACGCTGGTCCCCAACGATCAGACCCAGCAGTCGGCCAAGCTGATCGGCGGGAAGTTCACCGGAATCTGGTTGTTGCAGCATGCTTTTGCCCAATTCACCCCGTCGACGCTTGCGGTCTCGGCCTATCCGTTCAACGCGGCCAAGAACTCGTCGAACTACGTCAACCCGGCGTACGCCGCCGCCGCCAATGCGGCGTGGACCGTGCCGGACGGCGCATCGCCTGCCGCGTTGCGTGCCTATCGCCAACTCGACGACATCTGGCTTCGGGACCTCTTCCTGGTCGAGATCGGCGTCGTCTTCCAGAAGGTCGCAACGTCGAACGCGGTCGGCAACATCGATTGGGATCGACGTAACCAGTTGCACCTCAAGGACACCTACCTCAACACCACTGGACGGAATTCGTAATGCTGGGTTATGTGATCCGACGGATCCCGACGGCCGTCGTCGTGCTGGCGATCGCCTCGCTCCTGATCTTCTCCATCCTCCGACTGATCCCGGGTGGTCCCGAGGCGGCGCTCGCCGGCCCCGACGCGGGGCCCGAACAGCTCGCGGCGATCCGGCACGACCTCGGTCTCGACCGACCCTTCCTGGTGCAGTACTTCGCCTGGCTCGGTGGAATCTTCACACTGAACCTCGGGGAGAGTTACCAGGTGGGCGGCGCGATCAGCGACCTGATCGGATTCGGACTCGTCAACACTGTGGTGCTGACCGTGACCGCACTCGTGATCGCCGTCGTGCTGGCGCTGGCCCTGAGCCTGTCCGCCACGATCTTCGAGAGCCGCGCAGTCCATGCCGTACTGATCGGCATCAACGCCGTCGCCATCGCCATCCCGACCTTCGTCGTCGGCACGGTGCTGATCCTCGTATTCGGTGTCCAGCTCCGCTGGTTGCCGGCAGGCGGCACACCGCCCGGTGGTTACACGCAGAGTTTTCAGATCAGCCTGCAGTATCTGATCCTCCCGGCTCTGACGCTGGGGCTGCCTGCCGGCGCGGTGCTCGCGCGGTTCCTGACCGAGGCCCTGCGTACCGAACTCCGCCAGCCGTACGCGGTGACCGCACGATCGCTCGGTGTCCCGTGGCACACCATCGTCCTCCGCAACGCACTTCGAAATGCGCTGCCGCCCACCCTCACCGCGCTCGGCCTCGTCGTCGGGGGGCTTCTCGGTGGAGCGATCCTCGTCGAGTCGATCTTCGGCTGGCCGGGGCTCGGACTCCTCACCGAAGAAGGCATCTTCGCGCGTGACTATCCCCTGGTCCAGGTGCTCGTCCTGCTGTCGGTCACGGTGTTCGTCGTGCTCCAGCTCGCCGCCGACATTCTGCACGCCTGGCTCGATCCCCGAATCCGATTGGCAGGTCAGTGATGTCCGGAAGAACCGCGACCAACAGTCCCACCACGACCGACCCGTTCGCCTCGACCTTCGGGGCCGAGGCCGTCCTCGACATCGAGCCAGGCCTCCTCCCGGAGTCGGCCACCGATGTCGGGTCCCGGACGCGACAGTCGACGCTGCGCAGTCTGCTCAGCGGATCCGGTCTGGTCGGTACCGTTCTGGTGGCCATCGTCGTGCTGCTCGCGGTGGTCGGCCCGTTGTTGACCTCGTTCGCAGCGGACCAGCAGATCGACGGCGCATACCTCCTGCCGCCGAGCTCGCAGCACTGGCTGGGCACCGACGACCTGAACCGCGACCTGCTGACCCGGGTGCTCTACGGAATCCGCGTCGACCTGCTCATCATCTTCATCGCCGTTCCGATCGGTGCGGTGGTGGGTATCGCGGCCGGCCTGGTGACCGTCACCCATCCCTGGAGCGACGTGATCGCGCAACGGACCTTCGACGTGATCCTCGCGTTCCCCGCCCTCCTCCTCGGAATCGCACTCACCGCGGTCCTGTCGCCCGGCGCCCAGACCATCGTGATCGTGATCGCCATCGCCGAGATCCCCATCTTCGGCCGGCTGACGCGGACGTCGGTACTCAAGGTCCGGGAGATGCCCTATGTCGAGGCCGCCCGCGTCAGCGGGGCGACCACCCGGCACATCCTCCTCCGTCACGTGTTGCCCAATTCGGTCGAGGCGCTCGGCGTCCAGTTCGCACTGTCGCTGTCGCTGGCGGTGTTCGTGGAGGGCGCGATGAGCTACCTCGGGATCGGTGTGGTCGCGCCCACCCCGTCCCTCGGCTCGATCCTCGCGGCCGGAAACGGCTATCTCGAGACCAACCCCTGGTTCTCACTCGGCCCGCTCGTGGTGATCTCGGCCCTGGTCCTGGGCTTCTACCTCATCGCACAATCCATCTCCCGAACCCGGAGGCAGTGATGTCCGACATCGCCAAGCAGGCGACCACCCGGTCTGCGGCCGCACGAGAAGCCGCCACCCCTGATGCGACGGTGCCCGCGTTGGAGGTCAACGACCTGCGGGTCACCTTCGCGTATCCGCGGCCCGCGGTTGCGGGCATCAGCCTCCGTGTGGACCGCGGCCAGATCCTCGCGCTCGTGGGCGAGTCGGGCTCCGGCAAGACCATGACGGCCCGGGCCGCGATCGGGCTCCTCCCCGACGCCGCCACCGCGACCGGATCCGTCAAGGTGGACGGCGTCGAGATGCTCAACAGATCCGAGAAGGAACTCAACGCCGTCCGGGGGACCCGGGTCGCGATGATCTTCCAGGAACCGCAGACCGCCCTCAACCCGGTCCAGACCATCGGGTGGCAGCTGCGTCAGGCATTGCGTACCCACCGGCGGCTGTCCCGGCGAGATGCCCATCAGCAGGCCGTCGAACTGTTGCGGCTGGTCGAGATCCCCGATCCGGAACAGCGAGCCGCCCAGTACCCCCACCAACTCTCCGGCGGGCAGAAGCAACGTGTGGTGATCGCGCTGGCGCTGGCCAACGACCCGGTGCTGCTGCTCGCCGACGAGCCGACCACGGCACTCGACGTCTCCGTACAACGTGAGATCCTCGATCTCCTGCTTCGCCTCCGCGACCGCACCGACGCCGGGATCCTGCTGATCACCCACAACCTCGGCGTCGTCGCCGACATCGCCGACCGAGTGGTGGTGGTCCAGCTCGGCGAGGTGGTCGAACGCGGCGACGTCTACGACATCTTCGCCGCGCCGACGCAGCCGTACACCAAGCAGCTGCTGGCCGCCGTCCCCACGCTGCCCTCCCCCCTCGAGGATCGCGCCGACGACGAGCGCGCCGACGACGAACCCGACGACGACGCGCCCACGTCGGCGGCGGTGGTGCATGTCGATGACATCACCGTGCGGCATCCGGGCAGATTCGGCAGCGCGCCACACACCGCCCTCGAGGGTGTCTCGTTGACGGTTCACCCCGGCGAGGTGGTCGGGGTGGTCGGCGAGTCGGGATCGGGCAAGACCACGCTCGGCCGCACCATCGGCGGTCTCATCGCACCGGTCGACGGCCGGATCGTGCTCGGCGGCAAGGACATCGCACAGGTGTCACGCGCGGAGTTGCGGAACCTGCGTCGTACGATCGCCTTTGTCCCGCAGGATCCGACGGCATCGCTCGACCCTCGGTTCACCGTCGCCGAATCGATTCGCGAACCGCTGGAGATCCATCGCCTCGGCACGCGCGACCAGCAGAACACACGGGTCGCCGCACTCCTCGACGCCGTTCAGCTGCCGCGCACGTTCGCGGGCAGATTGCCGCACGAACTCTCCGGCGGGCAGCGCCAGCGGGTCGCCCTCGCCCGCGCTCTGTCAGTGGAGCCCGCCCTGCTGATCGCCGACGAACCGACGAGCGCACTCGACGTCTCGGTGCAGGCTCGTGTTCTCGAGCTCTTCGCACAATTGCAGCGGGACCTCGGATTCGCCGCGCTGTTCATCAGTCACGATCTAGCCGTCGTCGAGCAGGTCGCCGACCGGGTGGCCGTTCTGCGCGACGGCAGCCTGGTGGAGACCGGCGACGCCCGGACCGTGCTGTCGGCGCCGCGTGACGAGTACACGAAGGCGTTGCTCGCAGCCGTCCCGTACCCCGACCCGGTTCGGCAGCGCGCCGACCGACAGGTGCCCGCCGGCTCCCGCTGAACTCGTTTGTACCGCTAATGATTCCGTCGTCATCCGGTTGACCGAACAGCGTCGACGGCAGGTGTGATCTGGATTACACTTGGGTCTTCGGCGCGACGAGCCGGAGGGAGGTGTCCCTTATGTTCGGTCTGATCTCAGAGTTGGTCATCAACATTCTCCGAGCTGTCGGCGGCTTCCTGTGGTGAACAAGTCACGTCGAGCAACAACGTGGTTCGCCATTGGTCTGTAAATCGCTGTACCGCAATCTCTCTCGCAGACATGCCGCCGGAGTCAGGTGAGTGATGCGATCGCGCGGTCGGCCGTCGTCGGGGTGAAATAGTCGATCGCGGGAAGGATCGCGCGCAGGGCGGCCGGCGCGACGTCGGTGGGCTGATGCGTCACCGCGCGAAGGATCCAGCGGCCCGCCTCGTCCACACCGAGCGCATGCACGTCGTCGTATTCGGCAGTGGGCGCGATCATCTCGGTGCGCACCAAGGGATACAGCACGTTGGTCGCGCGCACGCCGGGATGTGCGTTCTCGGCGTTGAGGCTGCGGCCGAAGATGGCGAGCGCGTTCTTGGACGCCGCGTAGGCCGAGAAGCGGGGGAATGTGTTCGCCATGATCCCCCATGTGCAGACGTTCACGAACTGTCCGCGGCCCCGTTCCACCATGCCGGGCAAGAGTCCCAGAGTCAGTTGCACCGGCGCGAAGTAGTTGAGCTGCATCGTGCGCTGGTAGTCGTGCAGACGATCGACCGAATCGAACACCGTCCGCCGGATCGAGTGGCCCGCGTTGTTGACGAGAACGTCCACCTCCTCGTCCACGAGGTCGGCCACCAGGGTTTCGATGGCTTTCTCGTCGGACAGATCGCACGTCCGGTAGGAACAGCCCGTTTCCCCTGCCAGCGAGCGCAGTTCGTCCTCACGTCGAGCGACCGCGATGACGCGGGCGCCCCGCTCGGCGAGCAATGTGGAGGCCTGCCGGCCGATCCCGGCCGACGCGCCGGTGACCACGATCGTGAGGCCGGTGATGTCACGCCCTGGGCCGGCGAGAACGTCCTCGACGACGCCGGGCAGGAGACTACGGCGCTGGACGAGGTCCATCAGCGTGCTGGTCAGGGAAAGGGATGGCATGGGCATCATTCTGCACCGGAGGCCGGGGCAGGGATCTCCTCCCTCCGGTAGTTCGGCAGCCGGCTCGCTGGCAAGATCGCGATGGCACTCAGCGCGACGAGGATCAGCAACCCGAACTTCAAGGTGCGCAGGCGGACGTCCTCGTTCACCGACACCGCGGCGTCCACCTGCTCCGGTGTGGCATCGGTTCCCTCGAGCACGTCACGGAGTTCGTCGTTGCTGACGAAGTTGACGTTGTCCAGATCCACCTGGGCGACGAGGGACTCCGGCAGCCGCGGATGCTCGACGACGGCCTGCCCGACGCCGAAGCTCAGAATCGTCACCAGCAACGCTCCCATGACGGCGGTGCCCACCGCGGATGCCAGGTTCTGAGTGGTTCCACGGATCGAGCCGACATCGCCTGCGAGGCGTTTGGGTGCCGACGTCACCAGGACGTTGAACACGAGGGTGACGAGTGCACCCTGCCCGATCCCGAAGACGATCAGGCCGATGATCGTCGGAATCGTCTCCCAGTTGTTGGTGACGACGAAGGCGAGCCACAACAAGGCCACCGTGGTGAGGATGAACGAGACGGTGCCGATCACACGCGGCGAGTACCGCTTGTAGATGCGCACGACGAGTGTCGCGGTGACGAATACGGTCAAGTTGAACGGCATCATCGCGAGCGAGGTGTCAAAAGGCGTGCGCCCCTGCACGATCTGGATGTACAGGGGAACCGTGAAGTTGATCGCCGCCTCCATCGAGACCACGATGAACATCGCGTACACAGCGGCTCGCTCGCTGGGACGGGCGAGTACGGACAGATCCACCAACGGGACCTTGCCCTCCGTCATGCGCCGCCTGGTCCACAGGAAGAACGTCTGACCGAGCACCACTCCGATGACGATCATGATCGGCGCGGGTGACAACCCGAGCAGGTCGAACGGTGCACCGGGGTCGGCGAAGAAGACCCCCCATGCGTTGAGGTTGTTGAAACCGAGGGTCAGCAGGACGATGCCCGCACCGATGAGCACTGCGGCGACGAGGTCGATCTTGATGCTCGCGTCCCCCCGGCTCGACCGGAGGGTGAAGCTGAAAGCGAAGACGATCACCGCGAGTGCCAGGACGATGCCGAACACCGGCCGCCAGCCGACGAGGGTGCCGAGCGCACCACCGATGAAGAAGGCGCTCACGCCGGAGATCGCGCGTGCCGATCCCAACGAGCCGATGGCGGTGGCCTGCTGATCCCCGTGATAGTTCTCGGCGATCAGGGCGACCAGGGAGGGCACGATGATCGCGGCTGACGCGCCGGCCAGGGCCTGGCCCGCGATGGCCCAGCCGACCGTCGGCGACACGATCATCAACAGCGCCGAACAGGCGAAAGAGGCCACCACAACGCGGAAGAGCACCACCCAGCCGATGCGTTGCCCGAGCTTGGCGCCCACCATGACCAGAGCAGCGACCGCGAGTCCGTAGACGACGATCGTCGAACTGGCGACCGTCGGGGCCACGCCGAAATCGCTGACCATGCCCCCGAGCGACACGGGGAGGGCGGCGACGTTGAACGACATCAGGACCTGCGCCAGGAACAGCCCGATCATCGGGAGCCACGATGATCGGTCCTCGGTCTGTGGATCGGTCGTCGGGGTGGTCATGACACAGCCCTCCGTCACGCACTCGGCCGAGCCGGACACTGCCCGCAGAGGCACTGCCGGCCTGAGGTTCTTCTGTCGATGGTCACTCGCGGGCAACATACCACCGGGGATGGCGGCTGGAGGGTTCACGGAGCGCGAGGATGTGCGCCCGGTCGGGCGCGACGAGACGCCGAGTAGCTTCTCCACAGGTGTCTCAATGAACGTAAATGATCCGGGGGATGAGCAGGCGTGAGCGCGAACATCGGTCGTCGGCAACTACTCGTGGGAGCTGCGGCAGCCGCCGCAGCGGCCCGGCTCGGCCGAGGTAGCGCAGCAGCTGAGCCCGCACCGCCGCCGGCATACCCGACGATCTTCCACTCGCCGCCGATGGAGAAGTACGTCGACGATCTCCCGGTGCCGAGGGTGATCATGTCATCGCCGACCGAACCTATCGAGATGGTCGCGCGGTCCACGACGACGCGTTTCCATCGAGACCAGCCGCGGGTACCGGCGATGGGCTACAACGACGAGTCGTATCACGGCCCGACGATCGAAGCCCACGTCGACGAGCAGACGACTCTCCATTACCGCAGCGAACTCGGCAGGCACACCTTCGCCGCAGATCTCGACACCACGCTCCACGGTGTCTCCGAGAGTTATCGGAGCAGCCCGCCCACGTCGTTGCATCTGCACGGCGGCGCCACGCCCCCACAGTTCGACGGGCATCCACAACGCCTGCTGCTGCCCCACCACGGCACATCGCTGTTGGAGTACCCGAATCGTCAAGAGGCCGGGCATCTCTGGTATCACGATCATGCGATGGGCATCACCCGCGCCAACGTCTACGCAGGCCTCACCGGGATGTACTTTCTGCGCGACGGCTACGACACCGGCGGCGCCGACAACCCCCTCGGTTTGCCGTCCGGGCCGAATGAGATCCCACTCATCCTGCAGGAGAAGGTCTTTCACGAGGACGGCCGACAGAGTCTGCGATCCACACCCGTAGTGCCGCAGGGCTTGTGGGAAGGCGGAGCCGTCGGCGATCGGGGTGTGGTGAACGGCCGGGTGTGGCCGAAGATGACCGTTGCCCGCGGGGTGTACCGGTTCCGCCTCATCAACGCCGCGTCGTTCTCGGTCTGGCGGCTGTTCTTCTCCAACCGCATGCGTTTCTGGGTGATCGGAAACGAGGGTGGTCTGCTCAACGAGCCGGTGCGGTGCCATTCCATCCTGGTGGCGCCCGCCGAACGATTCGACATCCTGGTGGACTTCAGTTCGCTGGCGCCCGGTGAATCGGTCGAGCTGTGCAACGATCTGACCCCACCCTTCCAGGCCGCCGTGCTGGGCGAGGTCGCGTTGTCGAGGTTCTGTCGGTTCACAGCCGGGACGAGCCGTGGCGACCGGCGACCGGTACCGACCGCCCTGCGCGGTGGGCGCAATCGGCCGGCACGGATCCCTCCCCCGGCCCGGCCCGAGGTGATCCGACGGGTGTCCGTGTCACAGCCTTACGAGGTCCGCCTGCCGCCGGCGATCATGTCGCTCAACAATCTTCGCTTCAGCGATCCACAGATCGAAAAGCCCCGGGAGGGCACCGTCGAGCGCTGGGACATCATCAACATCACGCCCGACCCGCATCCGATCCATCTGCACCTGATCATGTTCCGGGTCCTCGGGCGACGTCCCCTCCGCACCGTCGACTACCAGGTGGCGAATCCGCAGCCGCCCATCGGAACCCGGTGGGCGCCGGACCCGAGCAACTTCTACGCCGGGCCGATGCGACCGGCCGCCGCGTGGGAGGCCGGGTGGAAGGACACGGTGCGGGCCGACGGCGGCCACGTGACCTCGATCCTCGTCCGGTTCCCCCGGGCGGACGAACTCGGCTTCGATCCGGACGCGGTCTTCTCATCCGACGCGACCGACTCGCGCATTCGACCGGCCCACGGCCGATCGGTCGCGCCGCACATGTCCGGAGGCCACCACGCCGGTGCGATGCCCGCACACCGGATGATCACCACCGACCTGCAGGGGTACGTCTGGCACTGCCACATCCTCGATCACGAGGACCACGACATGATGTTGCGATATCGGCTGGTCCGGTAAGCGGAACCGGTTGTCGAGGACCCGGCTCGGTCGTGGGTCGCCACCGGCGTGGACATGCGTCGGTCGATCAAATGGATTTCGCATCTGCGGGCCGCGTCACCGGTGGTCCGTCGGGACAATGAACACCGTCACCGCGCAGATCGGCGGGAACATCTCGCATATCGGGCTGCATCAGACTCCCGACAGGATCACCCACCGAGTTGAAAGGCCACCGCCATGTCCGGTAATGCCAACCCGAACGCCACCAGCCCCGACAACGCCACCACCCCGAACGGCACGTCGGATGAGCCACGCACCGTGGTGCACACCACCGACAAGAACGGCAACGAGGTCGAGGTGCACTACGACGGCGCAGGCAACGTCGTCCTCGTGGACGCCGACACCGACGGCGACGGCACGCTCGACACCAGAGCGGTCTCGGATTCCGACGGTGGCGTGCTGGTGGCCTCGGACGTCGACGGCGACGGGCAGGCGGATCAGATCGTTCACCTCGACGCGTCGGGTGACGTCACCCAGGTCGACACGCTCGAAAACGGTCGCCTCGTCTCGCAGACCCTCGACACCGACGTTGACGGACGGGCCGACACCGTGCTCTCCGACACCGACCGCGACGGGGACCCGGACACCCTCGCACTGGACACCAACGCCGACGGCAAGATCGATGCGGTGGCCATGGACACCGACGGCGACGGCCACCTCGACACCTCCGCCGTCGACACCGACTACGACGGCCAGGCCGACGCGTACGGGCACGACACCGACGGTGACGGTCACATCGACACCTACACCGACGACAGCGGGTCCTCCTCGTCCGACGAGCCGACCACGCCGCACGAGGACACCAGCGGCGGTTACGACCACGACGTCCTCGCCTGACGGACATCATCATTCGAGCCGTCGACGGCGGAGGCGCTCGTCTTGCCGCACTGCGCTGTCGGCGCACTCGGGAACGAAAAAGGCCAGGCCGCATTTCTGCAACCTGACCTGATGTACTGCTGTGAGCTGAACCGCTCGTGGTGGGCGAAGGGGGACTTGAACCCCCACGTCCCGAAGGACACTGGCACCTGAAGCCAGCGCGTCTGCCATTCCGCCACTCGCCCGTGGCCGTCTGCGTGAGACTGGAAGACGATAGCAAGGCCGGTGGGCGGAAGTAAAACCGGTCGGCGGCGCCGCTCACCCGTCCTGGTGGCCAGTCACGCGGGTCTGGCGGCACAACGCGGGTCGTCGACGGCACGCGTGGGCCGAATACACCCGCGTTTGCCGAGTTGAATAGCCCGATTCGTGATCAGAAATACGCGTATACGCGCTGGTCACATCCGGATCGGCGGGTAGGGTGATGAGCACGACGTCGGTGGTGCTGATGTTGCGCGCGGTGCTGCATTGACGGGAACCCCGTCACAATGGGCACAATCGGTATCATCTATCAAGGCCATACGCACGGCGACACGCCATGGCCGTCTGGAACCGAGCCGCGAAGGGAGGTCGCCGGTGGGCATTCTGCAGCGTATTGAGCGCAAGCTCGAGGGCGCCGTCGACGACGGCTTCGCACGGGTCTTCGGGGGCCAGGTGGCCCCGCAGGAGATCGAGAACGGACTGCAGCGAGAGGCCGAGGAATCCCTCGAGGACCTCGGCGACGGTGCAGTCCTCGCTCCGAACAGCTATACGTTGTTGTTCAGTCCCACCGACTACGAGCAGATCGCGGCCGAGTACGAACTGAATCGCAAGACGTTCTCCAAGCATCTCGAGAACTTCATCTCCGACAATGGCTGGCAGACCTACGGCCGGGTGGTCGTAGAGTTCGACCAGTCGCCGTCGTTGCATACGGGTATATTCCGCGCCCGCGGTGCGGTGAACCCGGATGCGCGTCTGCGGCCTGTCGCGCCCGGTCCGCAACGACCACCAGCACAGCAGCACCCACAACGTGCACACCGAGAAGTAGGAGCCCCACAAATGACCAACAACCCCGGATACGACCAGCGCAGGGGCACCGACCCGGCGTACGACCAGGGTGGCCAGCAAGGTGGCTACGACTACCCGCAGGGTGGTTACGAGCAGGGTTACGCCCAGCAGCCCGGCTATGACCAGGCCTACGCGCAGCAGGGATACGGACAGCCCGGGTACGGCCAGCAGGGTTACGACCAGGGCTACCAGCAAGGCGGCTACGACCAGAACTATGCGCAACAGCCCGGCTACGACCAGGGCTACCAGCAGGGCGGCTACGACCAGAACTATGCACAGCAGCCCGGCTACGACCAGGGCTACCAGCAGGGCGGCTACGACCCCGCATACGCACAGCAGCCCGGCTACGACTACCAGCAGGGCTATGCCCAGCAGCCCCAGTACGGCTACCAGCAGGGCGGCTATGACCAGGGTTATGCCCAGCCGGGTGGGGGCTACGCGCCGGCAGCGATCACCCTGCTGCTCGAAGACGGCAGCAACCGCACCTTCCAGCTGCGTGACGGATCGAACATCATCGGCCGCGGCCAGGACGCACAGTTCCGTCTGCCGGACACCGGCGTGTCGCGCCGGCATGTGGAGATCCGCTGGGATGGCTCCACCGCGATGCTGACCGATCTGAACTCCACCAACGGCACCACGGTCAACGACCTCCAGGTCAGCAGCTGGGAACTCGCCGACGGCGACCGTATCCGCGTCGGGCATTCCGACATCACCGTCCGGTTCCAGTAGTCCCCACGTCATCCACCCGGTCTCCCGCGAGAGACCGGGCGTTGATACTGAACTGTCACATCTCAATGTCGGCGAAATCAGCGTCTGCCCATAAGATGCAGTCGGGTCCGTTTCAACGACAAGGCGCCCGGGGTGGAACGAGTGGGCCGCGAGAGGCGATGGCGCTGGAGGTGAACACGTAAATGCAGGGCTTGGTGCTGCAGCTGACCCGATTCGGGTTCTTGCTGCTGCTCTGGTTGTTCGTCTACGCCGTCATCCGCACGCTTCGGGCCGATATCGCGACCGCCGGTGGGAGTCGGTTGGCGCGCTACACGCGGGGCGACAAGCGTGACCGGTCGGCTCGGGCCGCCCGCGGCTCGGCGCGCTACCTCGTCGTCACGCATGGCGCGCTGGCCAACACCCGCATCACTCTCGGTACCCAGCCGGTCCTGCTCGGCCGGGCCGACGACTCGACGCTGGTGCTGACGGATGACTATGCGTCCGAGCGGCATGCTCGGCTGTCGCGGCGCGGTGACGACTGGTACGTCGAGGACCTGGGGTCGACCAACGGCACCTATCTCGACCGGTCCAAGGTGACGACCGCCGTCAAAGTCCCCATCAGCACCCCGATTCGCATCGGCAAGACCGTGATCGAGCTGCGCCCGTGACACTGGTGTTGCGCTATATCGCGCGAAGCGACCGTGGGCTGGTCCGCTCGAACAACGAGGATTCCGTGTATGCGGGCGCCCGATTGCTCGCACTCGCCGACGGTATGGGCGGTCACGCCGCAGGCGAGGTGGCCAGTCAGTTGGTCATCCAGGCGCTGCGCGGCCTCGACGACGACGAGCCGGGCGGCGACCTGCTCGCCCAACTCGACCGCGCCACCCACAGCGGCAACGCCGCCATCGCCGCCCAGGTGGACCACTCCCCCGAACTCGAGGGCATGGGCACCACCCTGACGGCGATCCTGTTCGCGGGCAACCGCATCGGCCTGTGCCACATCGGGGACTCCCGTGGCTACCTGTACCGGGACGGCCAGCTGACCCAGATCACCCGCGACGACACGTTCGTGCAGACCCTCGTCGAAGAGGGACGCATCACGCCCGAACAGGCCCACTCCCACCCGCAGCGCTCGCTGATCATGCGCGCGCTGACCGGCCAGGAGGTGGAGCCGACGCTGACGATCCGCGAGGCGCGCGCCGGCGACCGCTACCTGCTGTGCAGTGACGGACTGTCGGATGTGGTCAGCGAGGAGACGCTCGCCGACACCCTCGGCTCGATCGTCGACCACAAGGAATGTGCCGACCGGCTCATCGAACTCGCGCTGCGCGGTGGCGGTCCCGACAACGTGACGGTCATCGTCGCGGACGTCGTCGACACCGAGTACGGAGATTCACGGCCCATCGTCGGCGGCGCCGCGGGCGTCGACGACGAGGGCTACACGCCCAACCCGGCAACGGCCGCCGGTCGGGCGGCAGCACTGCGACCGCCGCCCGCGGAACCGCAGCGGCCCACCATCATGGCCGACGACGAACCGCCCCCTCGTAATCGGCGGCACCGGTGGCTCGTGGCGGGTACGGCAGTCGCGGTGATCGCGCTGATCGTCGCCGGCTTCTTCGTCACCCGGGCGATGGTGCGCAACAATTACTACGTCGGCGCAGTCGACGGTGACGTCGTGGTCTTCCAGGGCTCACCCGACAAGGTGCTGTTCCTCGACCTCAGTTCGCCATCCCAGAGTGCCTGCGTAACCGGGCTCGACCAGACCGACCCGGTGGTCGAGTTCGTCGACCACGGCGCGTCGGACACCTGCACCCCGTTGCAGGTCGCCGACCTCGCCGAACTCGACCGCAACGCGGTTGTCGGCAAGTCCATCCGGAACATGCCGCTGGCCGACGCCGAAGAACGGGTACGGCACCTGAACTTCCTGCCGCTGTGCCCCGCGCCGACGCCCGCTCCGGCTCCCGTCCCGACCCCGGGTGCGCCGCCTGCCCCGTCTCCGGCACCGTCGGCACCACGCACGACGCCACCGGGCACGACGGCACCCGCCCCACAGACCACCGAGACCTCTTCGCAGGCACCGCCGCAGTACGACAGCGACGGCAACAAGATCTGCAGAGGTCATTGATGAGCCAACCCGCAGGTTCCGTCCACGCACCGCCGCGCCAGCCGCCCGAACAGACCGGCCGCACCGCGGAATTGGTGCTGCTCGGATTCGCCATCGGCCTGGTGACGGTGGCGCTGCTCATCGTCCAGGCAGCCCAAGGGCAAAGTCTCACTTGGGATCTGGCGAAATACGTGATCGCCTACATCGTGCTGTTCGGTGCGGCACATCTGGTGGTGCGACGCTACGCACCACATGCCGACCCGCTGCTGCTGCCGGTGGTCGCCGTGCTCAACGGCCTCGGACTGGTGCTCATCCACCGGCTTGATCTGGGTACCGGCCGCAACGGCGAGACGGTCAACCCCACCGACGTCACCCACAACGCCGATCAGCAACTCGTCTGGGCGGCGTTGGGCATCATCGCGTTCTCGGCGATCCTCATCCTGGTCCGCGATCACCGCACGCTGTCGCGGTATTCGTACACGCTGGGTCTCGGAGGCCTTGTCCTCCTGATCATCCCGGCCCTGCTGCCGTCGTCGATGTCGGAGATCAACGGTTCGAAGAACTGGATCATCCTGCCGTTCTTCTCGATCCAGCCCAGCGAGTTCGCCAAGATCCTCATCATCATCTTCACCGCGGCGTTCCTCGTCTCGAAGCGGGATCTGTTCACCACCGCGGGAAAACACTTCCTGGGCATGGACTTCCCCCGTGCACGTGACCTCGGTCCGCTGCTGGCCGCATGGTTCGTCTCGATCGCGGTGCTCGCCTACTCGTCCGATCTGGGCAGCTCCCTGCTGATCTTCTCGACGATGCTGACGATGGTCTACGTCGCGACCGAGCGTGCGAGTTGGCTGGTCCTCGGCGTGACCCTGTTCGTCGTCGGCGCGCTCCTCGCCTACCAGCTGTTCGCCCATCTGCAGGTGCGCGTGGAGATCTGGCGGGATCCGTTCAGCGACTTCAACGGTTCCGGTTACCAGATCGGCCAGAGCCTTTTCGGTCTGGCCACCGGAGGCCTCTTCGGCACCGGTCTGGGTTCCGGCAGGCCGAACATCGTCCCGTTCGCGAACACCGACTTCATCATCGCCACGATCGGCGAGGAACTGGGACTCGTCGGGCTCGGGGCGGTCCTGATGCTCTATCTGATCTTCGTCCTGCGCGGACTCCGCACCGGCATCGCGGTTCGTGACAGTTTCGGCAAACTGCTCGCCACCGGCCTGTCGTTCACCATCGCCGTGCAGGTGTTCGTCGTCGTCGGCGGCGTCACCAAACTGATCCCACTGACAGGTCTGACCACACCGTTCCTGTCGTACGGAGGTTCGTCACTGCTCGCCAACTACATCCTGGTGGCCTTGCTCATCCGGATCTCGAACGCGGCACGTGAACCCGATCCCACGCGTAAGCGGCCGCCGCCCAAGAGCATCGACTCGCTGCCCACCCAGGCGGTGCGCCGATGAACAAGCCGATCCAGCGGGTGTCGATGGCGGTGATCGTGATGGTCATCGCGCTCCTCGCCAACGCCACTTACGTCCAGGTGTTCAAGGCCGACAAGCTGCGCTCCGACCCGCGCAACAACCGCGTGCTGCTCGACGAGTACGCCCGGCAGCGCGGCGCGATCACTGCCGACGGCGGTTCCGTGGTCGCGGTGTCGGTGCCCACCGACAGCCGGCTCAAGTTCTTGCGCACCTATCCGCCGAACACGGCGACCGCCTTTGCCCCGGTCACCGGCTACTACTCGTTCCAGTACGGCAGTACCGGACTGGAGCTGTACCAGAACTCGATCCTCAACGGCAACGATGACCGACTCTTCGGTCAGCGGTTCATGGACATGTTCTCGGGCCGGGATCCGCGCGGCGGAAACGTGGTGAGCACCATCGTCCCGCGGGTGCAGCGCGCGGCTTTCGACGGTCTGCGCAACGGCTGTCAGGGCGGCTGCCGCGGCGCAGTGGTGGCACTGCAGCCGAACACCGGCAAGATCCTGGCGATGGCGTCGACGCCGAGCTACGACCCCAACAAGCTGGCCAGCCACGACCAGGATGTGCGGGAGAAGAGCTGGGCCGCATGGAACCAGCCCGGCGACATCGACAACCCGATGCTCAACCGTGCCGTCAACGAGCTGTATCCGCCCGGATCGACGTTCAAGGTGGTGACCACGGCGGCCGCGCTGCGCGACGGCGAGACCCCCGATGTCCGGCTCACCGCGGCACCGTCGATCGTGCTGCCCGGCACCAACACATCCCTGACCAATTACGGCGGCGAGACCTGCCCGGGTTCGTCCGGGGGCACTGTCTCGCTGCTCCAGGCGTTCAAGTACTCGTGCAATACGGCATTCGTCGATCTGACGACGAACAAGATGAAGGATCCGATCACTGTGTTCCGTGAGACGGCGCAGCGCTTCGGCCTCGACGAGAAGCAACCGGACACCCCTCTGCCGGTGTCCCGGTCCACCGTCGGCGCCATTCCCGACCTCGCCGCTCTGGGGCAGGCGTCCATCGGGCAGCGCGACGTGCGGGTGACCCCGATGCAGATGGCGATGGTGGCATCCACCGTCGCCAACGGCGGCGTCCGGATGCAGCCCTATCTCGTGGACAAGTTGCAGGCCGCCGATCTGCGGACGCTGCAGACAACTCAACCGACCACCATCAACGAGCCGATCAGTTCGGACCAGGCCGCGACCCTGACCTCGCTGATGATCGAGTCGGAACGTAGTACACAGGGGGCCGGCGGCCCGGTCTCGATCGCTTCGAAGACGGGCACCGCCGAGCACTCGGCGACCTCGGACGTCGAGTCGGAGACTCCGTACTCGTGGTACATCGCCTTCGGGCCGTCCTCGAATGCGCAGATCGCGGTCGCCGTGGTGGTCGAGAACGGGGACCCGGGTCCCGCGTCAACAGGGGGTGCGGTGTCTGCGCCGATCGGACGAGCAGTGATCAATGCGTTGGTGGGAGGTGCACGCTGATGACGCTCCAAAGTGGCACCACGATCGCCGATCGTTACCGGCTGATGCGTCTCATCGCCACAGGTGGCATGGGCCAGGTGTGGGAGGCCGTCGACAGCCGTCTGAACCGGCGCGTCGCGGTGAAGGTCCTCAAGGCCGAGTACTCGAACGATCCCGAGTTCACGGCGCGATTCCGCACGGAGGCGCAGACCACGGCGAAGCTCAATGACCCGGGCATCGCCAACGTCTTCGACTACGGCGAGACACCCGACCGGGGCGGCGGCGATCCATTGGCCTACCTCGTGATGGAGCTCGTCGACGGTGAGCCGTTGAACTCGGTGATCTCCCGGATGGGCAGGCTCTCGCTGACCAACACCCTCGACATGCTCGAGCAGACCGGCCGTGCCCTGCAGGCCGCGCACAGCCAGGGCCTGGTACATCGGGACGTGAAGCCGGGCAACATCCTGATCACGCCGACCGGCCAGGTCAAGATCACCGACTTCGGCATCGCCAAGGCGGTCGACTCGGCACCGGTCACCCAGACGGGCATGGTGATGGGCACCGCCCAGTACATCTCGCCGGAGCAGGCCACCGGCGACGAGGCGACCGCCGCGTCGGATGTCTATTCGCTCGGCGTCGTCGGCTACGAGGCGCTGACCGGTCGGCGCCCGTTCCTCGGCGACGGTGCGATCACCGTCGCGATGAAGCACATCCGTGAGACGCCGCCGCCGCTGCCGACGAGCGTGCCGGGCAACGTGCGCGATCTGATCGACACCACGCTGGCCAAGGATCCCCGCCAGCGCTACGCCAACGGCGGTGAGTTCGCGGCCGCGGTCGCGGCGGTCCGGGCCGGACACCGACCACCTCGTCCCGGCGCGATTGCCGGGGCCGCCGCCGCAGGAGCCCTGGGCGGGGCTGCCGCAGCCGCTGCGATGCGGCCCACGACGAGGTCGATGGCCGATACCGCTGCATCCCAGCCCGCGACGGCGCGCACCACGAGCCGGCCGCCGAGCCGGCCGGCGCCCCCGGCCGACGACAACAGCTGGACCACCGGCCAGAAGGTGCTCGCCGGTGCCGCCGGGGTGTTGTTGATCGCCGCGCTGGCACTGCTCGGCTACTGGCTGTTGAACATGGATTCGTCGTCACCCGAGGCGCCTGCGCCGTCGTCCACGACGACGGTCACCGAGACCACCACGCAGGCCCCGGAGACCACGCAGGAAGAAGCCCCGGTCCAGACGACCACGCGCGAGCCGACGACCACCCGGACGACCACCGAGGAGACGACTCCCGAGGAGCCCACCACGACGACGGTTCCGGAGACCACCGACACCGGTGCTCCCACCGCGACCCGTCCGACATTTCCGACGTTCACCATTCCTGGCTTCCCGGGTGGATGAGTTGACCGATAATGGATGAGGTGTCGTTTCCACGCGCGGTCCGGGCAATCATGCCCGGTCACCGTCCGGACGATCGCGAGCAGCGAAAGATGGTGAGCGCAAGGTGATGTCGACACCGCACCATCTGTCCGATCGTTACGAGCTCGGTGAGACGCTCGGATTCGGCGGGATGTCGGAAGTCCATTTTGCCCGGGATCTCCGACTTCACCGTGACGTCGCGGTCAAGGTGCTGCGCGCCGATCTGGCCCGCGACCCCACCTTCTATCTCCGATTCCGCCGCGAGGCACAGAACGCGGCGAAGCTGAACCACCCGACCATCGTGCAGGTGTTCGACACCGGTGAGGCCGAGACCGAGGACGGCCCGCTCCCGTTCATCGTGATGGAGTACGTCGACGGCGAGACGCTGCGCGACGTGCTCCGGGCCAACGGACAGGTGTCGCCGCGACAGGCGATGACCTGGATGGCCGATGTGGCTGCCGCAATGGACTTCTCACACCGCAACGGCATCGTGCATCGCGACATGAAGCCCGCCAACGTGATGATCGACAAGTCCGGCGCCGTGAAGGTGATGGACTTCGGCATCGCGCGCGCGATGAGCGACTCGACGTCGACGATGACGCAGACGTCGGCGGTCATGGGCACTGCGCAGTATCTGTCGCCGGAGCAGGCGCGCGGCATCAAGGTCGATCCGCGCAGTGACATCTACTCGATGGGCTGCGTGCTGTTCGAGTTGCTCACCGGCGAACCTCCGTTCACCGGCGACTCGCCCGTTGCGGTCGCGCACCAGCACGTGCACGAAGACCCGCCCTGGCCGTCGTCGATCCGTCCGGAGATCCCGCGCGAGCTGGACTCCGTGGTGCTCAAGGCGATGAGCAAGAACCCCGCCAACCGGTACCAGTCGGCCGCCGACCTGCGATCCGACCTCATCAAGGTGCTCGCCGGCGGCAAACCGTCGGCGCCGATGCTGCTGTCCGACGAGGACCGTACCGAGTTCATGGACAGCGGCCCGCGCCGCGCCCTGGCTGCCGACGCCGGTGTCCGACGTGGCAGCGGAAACCACCGGCGTGACGACGCCGACGGTGACGGTGACGACGCCGGACCGGCGCGGCGCCGTATCCGTGGTCCGGTGATCGGTGCCGTCGCGGCTGTGGTGGTCCTGCTTGCCGGGCTGTTGCTGTGGTCGCCGTGGAGCTCGGACTCGGCCCGGCAGGTGCCGGTACCCGCCGTCGCGGGGAAGTCCCTGACGGACGCGCGGGACAGCCTGGAAAAGGCCGGTTTCAAGGTGAAACAGCTCGAGGAACCCAGCCTGGACGTCGCCGCCGGTTCGGCGACGCGATCCACCCCGGCCGAGAACGTGCTGGCCGCGCAGGGATCCGAGATCACGCTGTACATCTCGACCGGCCCTCAGCGACACCAGATGCCCGATTTACAGGGCCAGACCCCGGATGAGGCCACCGAGGCGTTACGCGTCCTGGGCTTCTCGAATGTGAAGACCGATCGGGTCGACTCCAGTGCCGACCTCAAGGACAAGGTCGTGAGCACCACGCCGCCGATCGGCGCCGAGGCCCCGGTGAACGGCGCCGTGGTGGTCCATGTGGGCAACGGCCCGCGGGAGATCACCGTCCCCGACGTCACCGGTCAGACCGAGGACGCGGCGCGCACCGTGTTGGAGCAGGTCAACCTGAAGGTCGTCTCGGTCGCCGGCGACTCCGAATTGCCGGCCGGTCAGGTCGTCAGCAGTTCACCGTCGGCCGGTACCACCGTGGAACAGGGCTCGACCGTGCAGATCGTCGTGTCGCGCGGCAACATGTTCGTGATGCCCAACCTGCGCGGGCAGACCCCCGCACAGGCCCGCCAGTCGCTCGCCGCGGCCGGCTGGGAGGACACCACGCTCACGCGGTCGACGCGGAACGTCCCGATAACCAGCTCCGATGACGGCAAAGTGGTCGGCCAGGAGCCCGATGCCGGGGCACGCGTACGCAAGAACGGCTCGGTCTCGATCGTCGTCGGTCAGGGCAGTCTGCTGCCCGGCTGATCCGGTCCCCGGTCACCCGCCACCCGCCGACCGAATCGCCACCCGCCGATCGAGTAGGCGACGAGCGCAGCGAGGAGCCGTATCGAGATCCCGCGGTCAGCCGACCGCGGCGGCCATCTCCGCCTCGAGAACGGCCACCCGCGATTCGTCGATGTGGACGCCGCAGACCGCCAGCCAGTTGGCCAGCATCCGGTGACCGCCCTGTGTGAGGACACTCTCGGGATGGAACTGCACCCCGTGGATCGGCAGTTCGCGGTGCGCCATGGCCATCACGATGCCCGACTCGGTACGGCCGGTCACGACCAGCTCGTCCGGGATCGTCTCCGGCAGGACCGTCAGCGAGTGATACCGCGTCGCGGTGAACGGATCCGGCAGTCCGACGAGCACACCCGCGTCGTCGTGGAACACCAGCGATGTCTTGCCGTGGAGGAGTTCGGGCGCGCGGTCGACGGTGCCACCGAACGCCGCGCCGATCGCCTGGTGGCCGAGGCACACGCCGAGGAGCGGTATGCCGGTCTCCCGTGCCACGCCGACCATCGGGATCGTCGCGCCCGCGCGCTGCGGGGTACCTGGTCCGGGGCTCAGGAGCACGCCGTCGAAGCCCTCGGTCGCGGCGGTCGGGTCGTCGAGCTGCGGGTCGTCGTTGCGCCACACCACGGCCTCCACGCCCAGCTGACCCAGATACTGGACCAGGTTGTAGACGAAGCTGTCGTAATTGTCGATGACCAGGATGCGGCCGGAGGTGTTTCCGGCTCCCACGTGCGCAGACGGCTGATTCACCCCGTCAGGCTACCGCGGGCACCCACAGACGGGTCACCCGGTTTTCCGGGCCGCCCGACGTCGGAATCGCGACATTGTCGGGTCAGCTACCTGGTGAGATACCGTAGACACAGAACTCTTGCGAGAGCGACGGACCGCCGGCTCCCGATGCGGGCCATCTCCGGCACCGTCGCGCCGACCGACAGCCCGACGCGCTGTTCAGCACTACAAAGGAAGTCATGCCGAAGTCAAAAGTCCGGAAGAAGACCGACTACACCATCAACCCGGCCAGCCGTACGCCGGTCAAGGTGAAGGCCGGACCATCGAGCAACATCTACGTGTGGATCATGCTCGGACTGATGCTGCTCGGCCTCGCCTGGCTCATCGTGTTCTACCTCGTCGCGACACCGTCGGCGCTGGGCGCCGAGGGCAAGGCCCTGCACTGGATGTACAACCTCGGCCCGTGGAACTTCTTGATCGGATTCGCCCTGATGGTGGTGGGTCTGCTGATGACGATGCGGTGGCGCTGACCACCGGTGTCGAACCCGACTCACATGTGTGTAATTCATCCACACTGTGGAAATCACATGTGTGTAACTCATCCCCACTGTGAGTAAGTCCTGTGGATAACTCAGCCGATCTGTCCACACTCGAATGGTCCACACCACGACCTGCCGCATTCACGCTTGCCGCTGGGGGGCTGATTCTGCTGGTCGCGGCGGTATTGACCGCTTCTGACCCGGTGGGTGTGGTGTTGATGGGGTTCGCCGCGCTGCTGCTGTTGGGCTTCGCGGGATACGCCCTGTGGATACGTCCACGCCTCGCCGCGACGACTGATGATCCACAGCCGGCGATCACGGTGCGCACCCTCAGTGGCACCCACACGTATCCGCGGGATCGGATCGACAGAATCCGTCTGATCGACTTCCGGCGCATCGGCCGACGGACCGGTCAGCTGGAGTTCGATGTACTGCGCGACGACGCGCCGTCGACGGCACCCGCGGACGGCCTGCGTGAGGACACGCGCCTGGTGGTGTTCAGCCGATGGGATCTCGGCGCAGACCTCGGGGATGTCGCCGACGACCTCCGGCGCGCCGGCTTCGTCGTCGAGGATCAGCGCAAGTAGTCGCGCTGCCGCGTCGTCAGCCGACCAGGACGTGCGAGTTCGCGTACACGACCCCCGCGCCGATACCGATGGCCAGCGCGATGACGAGCAGCACCACAACACTGGTCCAGCCCACCCGACTGACGGACGTGGCCGAACGGTGCTGCGGCGAGAGCACCCATTGCGGCAGGAAGATGATGCCCGCGGCGGCCGCTGCGCCGAAGACCAGGCCGCCGACGTGAGCCAGCAGTGAGATTCCGGGAATGGTCACCGACAGGACCAGGTTGAGCGCGATGATCGAGATCACCGGGACCGGTGAGACCCGCGCCTTCAGCACGATGACCAGCACTGCGCCCATCAGACCGTAGATGGCGCCCGATGCCCCGGCGTTGACGGCAACCGATCCGAACACCATCACGGCCGCGCTGCCACCGAGCAGCGATGTCACGTAGACAGCCAGGTAGCGCGGGATGCCGATCGCGAGCTCGAGGTCACGCCCGAGGATGTACAGCGAGATCATGTTGAGCGCGATGTGGGTGACCGAGAAGTGCAGGAATCCGGCCGTGAGCAATCGCCAATAGTCGCCGTCGGCGACCCAGGGCTTCACCAGCGCCCAATCGACGAACAGCGGCGATCGGACCATGTCGACGCCCTTCGCCTGCATCGCGCAGATGGCGAAGACGACGAGATTGACCGCGATCAGGCCGTACGTCGCGTACGGGCGGGCCGCCACCATGGGCTTCGTCACCATCGGGCGGATGCCGCGGTCGGCGAACGTCGGTCGCGTCACTGACTTCTGGACACCGTCATTGCGCAGGCAGTCAACGCAGTGCTGGCCGACCGCCGCCGGACGCAGACATTCCGGGCATGCGGGTCGTCCGCAGCGGCTGCACGCCAGGCCGGTCGGGCGGTCGGGATGCCGGAAGCACACCGCCGGTGAGCCGGCGGCGTACTGAGGTCCGGGTTGTTGCGGGCCGATCAGTTGATTTCGATCTTCTGGATGACCACCTCGTCGAGCGGACGATCCGAGCGGTCGGTCGACGTGGTCGCGATGGCGTCGACAACCTGCTGCGAAGCGGGATCGACGACCTCACCGAAAATGGTGTGGCGGCGATTCAGGTGCGGGGTCGGTCCGACCGTGATGAAGAACTGCGAACCGTTGGTGCCCGGCCCGGCGTTGGCCATGGCCAGCAGGTACGGGCGGTCGAACTGCAGTTCCGGGTGGAACTCGTCTTCGAACTGGTAGCCAGGGCCACCGCGGCCGGTGCCGGTCGGGTCGCCGCCCTGGACCATGAAGCCCTCGATGACGCGATGGAAGACCGAGCCGTCGTAGAACGGGCCGCTGTCACCGCCGGAGGCGTTCGGCTGGCTGTACTCCTTTGAGCCGTCAGCCAGGCCGGTGAAGTTGGCCACGGTCTTGGGTGCGTGGTTGGGGAAGAGTTCGACAACGATGTCGCCGCGATTGGTGTGAAGTGTCGCGGTCTGCTTCTGAGTAGTCACGTCTCCATCCAACCACTTGACGCCAGGTCTGCACTCTGCCGTCCGCGAACATGCCCCCGCGTATAGCCCGATAGGCGTCCTGCCCGAACATGTCGGACACGTCCGAGGTGACAGGCGATGAGTCGGGCTGGCACGCTGGTGGGCATGCCGAACAAGTATGTGTGGGCCGCGGTGTCGGTCGTGGCCTCCCTGCTCGCGACCGCGGTAGCAGTGGTCATCGTCCGACGCTCACGTCGCGAACCGGCACCGGTATCCGCGACCGTCCCCCGGGTCGAGGACCTCAACGCCACATCGGGGGATTCGGCCCCGGCGGCGTCATGAAAGCCACTCAGCCCAGCCCACTGCGACGAACGACCCAGCGGTAGCGGCGCGGTCGCCGCGCCCACACCGGTAATTTGTAATGGTGACCTCCGACGACAGTTCGCGTCCGCCCGCGAATCCGAAACCCACGGACAGCGGGAAGGACGACGACAGCAGCGCCGCGACGCCGAACCCACAGGTCCCGGCTCCGTGGGAACGCCGCCCGACCGCACCGGTCACCGCGCCCGGCCCCCTGCCTCCGGCCTCCGGGCCGTCGCGGTCGGCCGCGCCACCACCGGCGGGCCGTGGCACTCCCCGCCCTCCTCAATCCGGACCGCCACCTGCGAGCAGGCCTGGCCCGCCACCTCAGGGACGACGCGGACCGAGTGGTCGAGGACTGGTTCCGCCCCCGTCCAGCGGCAGCGGGGGCCCTGGCACCAGTGGACCCGGTGGCGGTACTCCGCCCTGGAACCCCGGCCCTGGTGGACCGCGCAACGCTCCACCTCCGCGTCGCGGTGGTCCCCCGCCTCCCGGCTACCGACCTCCTCCCGGACAACGTCCGCCCCCTCCGGGCCGTGGCGGCCCACCCCCTGGTGGTCCGCCCCCTGGTGGTCTTCGTCCTCGCGGATCCGCGCCGGACGCTCCGCCGCCCGGTGGTCCGCAGCCCGGTGGTCCGCAGCCCGGTGGCCCACCCCCTGGCGCCGCGCCGACCCGAGCTGCGTCACCGCCTGACGCTGCAGCATCCTCCGACGCCACGATGCGGGCACCGGCCACGCCACCCGGCGACGAAAAGACGACCGTCAACCGTGCCGCGCCGTTCCTCGGACCTGCCGACGACTTCAGTCCCGTCGACTCGACGCCGGACGCGAAGACCGAACAGAGCGAGACACCCCGCCCGCTCGCCTACTCCGCTTCCATCAACAAGCCCGTCGACGACGTTCCGGAGGAGCCCGTGCCGCCACGGACCCAGACCGCGCCACCGCAGCCCTCCCGATCACCGGCATCGAACCGTCCGACCAATCGGACGGCCATCTGGGCGTTGGTGCTCTCAATCCTCGGGATCACCGCACCAATCGGCCTCTATCTGGGCTACCGCTCACGGGCGAGCATCGCGCGTAGTCGTGAACTCGGTGAACCCTTTGCGCGCGTTGCCATCTGGATCGGTTGGCTCTACGTCGCGGTGGTCGTGCTGGCGTTGCTCACGTACTTCTGGATTGCTGGGCAGGGGTCGTAGGCGGTCACCAGAGGCGCTGCTGATCGGCAGAGTCATTCGGGTGACTGACACTTGAGCGGTCCGACCGGTGTGATCGTTTGCTTGCTGACGCGGTTCGCTAGCATCACCGGCAAGACATAGTGGCTTGTGCCCGTGAACTGAATCGAAAGGCCTGGCGTGTTCCATCGTTCCCTGACCCTGCTGTGCGCTGCTGTTGCACTCGTCGTTGTACCGGCCATCGGCGCAGGAACCGCTGCCGCGGCATCACACCCGGCGCCCAGGATCAGCCAATACAGCGAGGATGTTTGGGCAGTGGGCGGAAACAGTGGGTGTCGCGGAGCGATACACGTCGCCATCGATGTCGACCAGGCGCGGCCCGGTCGAGCATTCGTTACGTACACGCCGCGGAGCTTCGCAGGAGACGGTGCGCATTGGCGAGCCAATCCAGTCTGCAGGGTCAACATCGAAGTCGGCATGGACTTCGTTCGCGGGGGTTGGAATCGGACCGTTACCGCAGGACCCCGGGGCGGAAGGTCGGTTCACCTGACGCTACCCACTGGTTCGGGTCTGCACGTACTAGGTTTCCAGACTCATGGCCTGTCCTGGGGCACAAGAAATTTCGTTCTCATTCCCTGATTCAATTGGTCTTGTCAGATCCTTCATTGGCCGTCTGCAGTTGTCGCGGTTCTCGACGCGCGCGGAGGCCGGACCTGCCACCAAAAAGACGATCTGATGTCTAAGCGCGTCTCCCGCTGGTCAACTCGGCCAGATCGCGAAACGCATTCCATGAACCGGGTGCGAACCCCCGCTGAGCTTCTCTATCGAGCGCAGTGCCACCACCCAGCACCGGCTCATAATCAAACCCGATGACGCCTGCGACACTGCCCGACACCACGTCGATGAGCATTTGGGTGAGCGCTTGATGATTCAGAGTCGGTACCTGACAACAGACCACCACGACGGTGCGTTCGAGCACCCCGGCCTGATCCCATTCGGTGAAGATCTCACGTGCGCGGTTCAGGAGATCAGGACGCGGACCGACGACCAGAACGGGTGTGACGTCACGTAATTCGGGTGACTCGAGCTCACTCAGGACCGTCAGAGGGCGCGATCCGGCATCGACTACGGGCACGGCGCCGAAACGCCATGTGTGTAAAACGACATCGGTGACCGCAGCGTCGGGGGCGGGGAGTAATCCCGTACCCGACGCCGTTCGGAGCAACGCCTCATCCCCTGTTGCACGAAGCCGCTGGTGCAGATCTCCGTCGTTTCCCGCAGCGTCAACCCACCAGGACGCGCCACCCAGTGAGGTCGCTGCACGGTATTCGGCCAGGAGAGCTGAAACCACCGAGGTACCAACTCCGCCTGCGGTGCCGCAAACGACGACACTGCGTTCTGCGGTGTCCGGTGGATGGATAGGGTCGGACCGTCCCTGTGCATCCTCGCTCATCGTAACTCTCGAACTCCGTTGTATCGGCGCACCATGTGGGACTTGGTCACCAACCCGGTGCGACCCAGTGTTGCGCGGGCCGCCCCCAGTCTATTCGTCCTGTTCCGGTGGGCCGGTGCGGACTCCTGCGGCCAGTTGACTTCAGGGCCTGGAACTGTGGAATTCCCTGACCGCTGTGTTGCTTGGTCATGTCGCGACCAAACGCCACCGAAACAGCGACTACCCATTATCCTCGCGAACCCCAGTTGCTGGCCACCGTAACCGCACGCCAAGCCGGATTGCATGTCCAGCCACGCCCTCGTCCATTTTGCAAGCTGTGATTGGAAACATACCTCTATCAGACCATCTGGCCACAACTCACCGTGGTCTGCATAGCTCGCCCTCTTGACCACGGCCTCGGTGGCCCGATACGTCTGCGGCCGCATCCGGACTGCGTGGATAATCGATCGTTTATGCCGACGAGTGCGACGTCATGGAACCAGAACCATCGCTCCAACGGCCTGCCCCTGCGGGGCCCGAATCGGTGTATCTCGTGCGTACGGATTTACGCCGATACTGACCGGCCCCGAGCCAGTGTAAATATCGCGAATCACTAGCTGGCCCGGACGCGCACCAAATGTAGCGGCAATGAAGGTCTCTTTGTAGAGATTGTTCGCACTTGTGGTCACCGCATCCACGAGCACTCGGCAATGCGGATTACGCTGCCACCCCGAACCATTGCCGATGAATCCGTAAGACTTTAAGGTCAGCCGGAGAACTCCACGTTTCGTGGTGGGCGTGGTCAACCCAACATGTACTGCTCCACGACAGAAGTCGTGGTCACCAAACATACCGAGGGTTTCGCTGTAGACTGTCAATCGCGGAACCGGCCGATCAGCGGATGCGACGCCCGAACCAAGTACAGTCAGTGCACCCACGACGACAGTCACGACGAGCATTGCCAGCTTCCGAATCACACTCTCCCCCTAGCACTCATGCAGTTTGATCATTTAGATCTGTCTTGGTCACATCCCTTGCGGCGCGGATTGTGGGCCGTTCGAGGTGATCGTCACCTTGGGTCATTTTGCAAGGTCATTGGTGGTGCTGAGTTAATCAGTGTCCTGGCGCGATTTCCTGCGGCCAGTCCACCTTCCCCCCCGGAACTGTGGATTCGATCTGACTACTGCGCTGCTTGGTCATGTCACGCGCAGACTTCTCGCCCTGCTTAGCTTCGCCACCCATCAGCCCGTATGGCGCGAGCGCTTGTTCGACGCTCCAGTTCGCCTTCCAGTTCCCGACCTCGACGTTGACGTCACCGCGGTGATTGACGACGTAATTGACGGCCGGCAATCCCGACTTCTTCGCATCCTGGGCGGAGAGCTTGTACTCGAACTGATTGGCCCCGGGGTTCGGGAGCGGCTTGGCTTTCGGTGACTGTGGCTTGCCCTGCTTCCAGGGTTCCTCAGGATGCGCGCCCGGGTCTCCTGCTCCGAGGGCGTACGCGAGGGCTCCACCAGCGGTTCCACCGATTGCTGCGCCCAGCGCCGCACCGGCGGCACCGGCACCGACTGCGCCGATCGCACCGCCTGCTGCGAGTCCAATGCCGGCGCCCGCAGCAGTGCCGATGCCGACCATTACCCCCCACTGCGGAGACAGCGGACCTAGCCACCCGAAAGCCACCCCGTTGTATACCGCGCCCGCCACCGCCCCGACCCCGGTTCCGATCACCGCGCCACCTGCCGCGCCCATCACCGCAGCCGGAATCCCCAACGTCACCGCACCCGCAGTTCCGCCGGTCATCACACCAATGATCGTCGACGCCGCCTGACGGGATGCCTGATCCTCGGGCACCCCCACCGAAATCAAACCCTGCGCGATCTTGGCCTCCCCATACGCCGACCACGCATTGACCGAGTTCACATCTTTCTGCGACATCCCCTTCGGAATATCAGACACGAAGTTGCCGACCCGAATCTTCTTCGGCGGCGGCGCAATCGGGCGCACCGGCTTGGCAAGCTTGGGCGCGGTCAACGGCCGCGACGGCAACGGCGTATACGCATTCTCATAACTCGCACCCGAATCAGGTTCGGAATACGACTGATACGGCGCCTCCTGCGGCGGCGCCGGAATCGACCCCGGACCCGGCGTATACGCAGGCTCCACCTGCGGAGTCGGCGTCGTCCCACCCTGCTCAGGCGCCGGCACATCCGGAGTCGTACCACCCTGCTGCGGCGCCGTATCACTCGGACTCGTACCACCCTGCTCCGGAGCAGCTTGCGCCAAACCCGCACCCACACCCGCAGCAATCGACGCGGCCAACGCCGCCGAGGTCACCGACAACAACAACGGGCTTCGACGACCCTCCGGATCATGACGATGCCGCGACCGGCGCTCTGATGCGTAAGCCATGGTGGTGAGATTCCTTTCAAAGGCGGCTTCCATCGGGAAGCCTGTGGTCTGTTGGCGATTCATCGGAGGTACGTCATCCGATGGATTTGATCGAGGAGATCCAGGTCTTACCGCCGGCCTCGACAGTCTGGATCGTCTGCCGGTAGACGATGGGGACCGCGCCCGGATCCGGCGGCGTCTCAGTGAGCTCGACGTCATATGTCGTTCTGCCGCGAGCCGTGATCGAAAGGCAGTATTCGGTGCCGCGCGGTCGCTGATCGATGTACTTCTGCATCACGTCTCGTGATGCCACTGCGTTCGGGGTGGATACCGCTCGGGCCCGTGTGGCTGATCGTTCGATGTAATAGGCGTGATTGAAGGCCTTGATCACACCGGGACCGGACCTCTGGTCGCCGGCATCACTGCCAGTCGTGACCGCGCCGTCGGTAGATGACGGGCAAGGCTCAGCCATTGCGGCAGAAGATGTTGCCGAGGGCTGTGGCACGGCCACTTGTTTCGGGGTCGGGTCGTCGCCGCTCATGGACTTGCCAATCGCAAGCGCTGCCGCAACACCGACCACCAAAGCGGCTGCGGCTGCCCCCACAATGGGACCGCGGTGATCCTTCCAGAAGCGCTGTGGACCCTTCTTCCCCTTCGGGGCGACCTTACGGACGCGCATCTGCTCAAACAGATCCTCATCAGAGAGAGCGGTTCGCGCTGGTTGATCGTCATCCGGTGCGACCTCCGGAACCGAGGTCTCAGGATGCTGGGGATCGGGTGGCGGTGGTGATTCCTCCGTGCGCCCGCCAATCGGGGACGCCGGCCTGGGGCCGACAGTGACAAGCCTCGCGTCGGCAAGAGCCCGGGCCAATGCACGCGCTGGCGTGTCGCCCGTTGTCGGCCACGCGGGAACGTCGGCGAACCACTCGTGCCTACCTTCGGTCACCACTGTCGTTGCCTCCTCCCCAGGCCGTCGCAAGTCCGTGGCGTAACTGGCTTGTCCGGATGACGGCGGCACGTCACGCCGCTGCAAGCAGCGTGGCAATCCCACACCGGCGCTACGTCAACACCAGTGGCGGACAGTTCCCCCTGCGTCAAATGAAGCCCCCGAACAACCGCGCCCCCGACAATGCTCGCTGGCAGGATACCCGACCAGTCCTTTGTCCGTTCTCGCCGTGTATCCGCCGTCCGGATTGTGACATCGCGGTAGCGCTGTTTCCGACCCCAAACCCTCCCGGGTGATGAAGACACGTTCAAAATCATTCGCTCGGACGACGCGCAAGGGTGAACCATCTCGTCGAAACCCTGTCCCTCGACTGCGCAGACACGCCACTGAACACAAGACCGCCGAATGCGAAACCAATGGGGTGATGAGGGCCTTAACCAGATCGCCAGACTGTTATGAATCTTGGTTGCCCGATCCTGGAGGTGAAACAAGGGAACATCAACCAAGCCGCCTGCCGCCATCACCGACAACAGTTCGAAACTGAGATGGCTGCCGCGACACCGGTGATCTCGGCGTGGTCATAGGGATGATCGGCGGGCGCGGCCTCGACGAAGTCGGCGCCCATGGGTCCAGATCAGGCCGGCCGCCCGAGAGTGTATCGCCGAACGATACAGCGGACCCGCCGAACGAGTAGGCGCCGAGCGAACCATCTGAAAGTCCAGCGCTCAATCAGCTTCTGGGTAGTTCCGGGTGTAGAACGTTCGCGAGAGTGGACCTGCATCAGCACATCCACTCATCTCAAGGAACCGTGGCAAGAAATCCGCTGCCACCATAAGACTGGGGCACCTGGACGGGCTGATTGATTGCGTAGGTGGCTACGTTGAAGGAGCCGATGCCAGATCCTGGATGGAGTTCGCGAACGAACCTCTCGCCCCGGCGCGGGCCGAACGCGACCGGATAGAACTCCTCCTTGCCGACCGGATACCTCGCACTCCACTGCGTCAGTCGAAGGAGAAACCGGCACTTTGGGTTTCGCGTCCACCCCGTTCCGTCGCCTGTGAATCCAAAGGAGGTCACGGTTACTCGAATGGTCCCGCGCTTACCTTTCGGTGCAATAACCCCAACGTTGAGAGCTCCGCGACAATTGTTGTGGTCACCCACGGTGCCGAAATTGTCGCTGTAGATCGCGATCCGCGGCAACTGCGGCTCCGCTGCCACACGCCCAGCGCCCAGCAAGCTCAGCGCAGCTACGACGACAGCGAGCAGCAGCACCCAAATCTTCCGCGTAAACACCAGAATCCCCCAACATCGATCGCCAACAACGCGTTCACGCTACTTCATGCGGATTCGGACGCCACGATCGTCCTCCGTGTGAACGACAAGCGCCCCCGACCCAGGACCCACGACAACTCACTCCTTGTAGTCCGGCGCAATCCGCTCGACGAGTCGCAGCAACGCCTCCCAGGCCAGGCCGTAGCCGACGTCGTCGGTGAAATCATCTCCGGGCGTCTCACCGTTGAGTTGCTGTGCCGTGTGCTCGACGATGGCGCTGTCGGGAATGACCACGTCACCGGCTCGTGTCGCCGCCACTTGTATCTCGCACGCCTTGTTCAGGTAATACATCCGCAAGAAGGCCTGCGCCGGGGTGGTCCCGACCGTCAGCAGACCGTGGTTGCGCAGGATCAGCGCCGGGTGGGAGCCGATGTCGGCCACCAACCGTTTCTGTTCGTCGAGGTTGAGCGCCACCCCCTCGTAATCGTGGTAGCCGACCCGTCCCGCGAACTCCATCGAGATCTGGTTGAGCGGGAGCAACCCCGATTCTGACGCGGCGACCGCACACCCGGCCAGTGTGTGGGTGTGCACGATGCAGTGCGCATCCGGACGTTCGCGGTGGATGGCGCTGTGAATGACGAAGCCGGCCGGATTGACCGGCGCCGAGGTGTCCCCGACCACCCGACCGTCGAGGTCGATCCGCACCAGATTGGACGCCGTGATCTCCTCGAACATCAAACCGTACGGATTGATCAGGAAATGGTCGTCGGGTCCAGGGAGCCGCACGGAGATGTGCGTGAAGATGAGGTCGGTCATGGTGAAGTGCGCCATCAGCCGGTAGACGGCCGCCAGTTGTCGACGGAGTTCCGCCTCGTCGACGCTCACCGGATCCGGAACCATGGACAGCCCACCTCTCCGCTCGGACGCTTCCAGTGTGGCATCGGGTCGATGAGCCCCGTGATCGTCACGAGCCGATCCAGCAGAGACGATAGACACCTCATCCCTCGCCAGACACCTTTCGCGCGCGAAGGGTCTTTGGCGACGGGAGTGGTCTCAGCAGGAGCGACATGCGGTCCCACGCTAGGAGACGCCGAGGTCTCAGAGAGTACGCCGAAAATGGTGGAGCCTAGGAGATTCGAACTCCTGACATCTGCCTTGCAAAGGCAGCGCTCTACCAACTGAGCTAAGGCCCCGGACCGGTCGGGTCACGACCGAACTGGGTGCGAATCGGGTGTGCGGAACACCTCTCGCAGTGGGCCTAGGAGGACTTGAACCTCCGACCTCTTCGTTATCAGCGAAGCGCTCTAACCGCCTGAGCTATAGGCCCTTGAACCGAGGTGTGAGATTACCCGAACGGGGCCCGAACATACAAAACGGGTGGTCGGGGGCCTCGATACGCCGCTCCTCGTCGCCGCATTCAACGGACGAATTGAGACGCGACCGGTCAGTCGAGATCGGCGAGTGTCACCTCGGCGCCGCCGATCATGTCGGCGCACAGGTTGTAGATGTAGGCACCGATGGTCGCCAGCGCCGTCAGCAGGATCGCGTTGATGGCGCCCAGCAGGACCGCCCAGCCGAACACCGAGCCCGCCCCGATGATGTCGCCTTCGCTACTGGATCCGTCCGCGGTCACCAAGGTGCCGAACGAACTGTTGACCTGATCCCACACGCCCATGCCGTCGAGGATCAGATACAGCACCGCCACGGAGATCATCCAGATCAGGAAACCTGCCACCGAGAGCACCGCCGCGATCTTGAAGGTCGCCCAGGGGTCGATACGGCGGATCTGGACCGCCGCGCGCAGAGGCCTGCCACCGATCGACGTGGGCGCAGACCGCGCCGCAGTCTGCTGCGCTGCCGGCTGTGCGTTCACATGGTGAATGGCGTCCAGATTCGGCAATTTCTCGCCGGGCAGGTCGTCTCGCTCGATATGCCTGGTCGGCGACTCGACGAACTTCTCCGTCGACTCGTCGGTGGCAGTGGCGGTGCTCCCCCGCGGACCGCTCGATTCGCCCCGGAAGTTCGATGCGGCGGAATCGCCACGAGGATCATCCAGTTTGGTGATCGGCGCCTGCTGGCCGGCCATACTGGCGGCGGCAGTGGCACTGACGATCCCTCGCGGCGGCGGGCCCGGCTGATGCGCGGTGCCGTTCGGACCCTCGCCGTGCTGCGGCGAACCGTTGGGCCCGGTGGGCGCCTGCGCTGCACCGCTGCCGTTCGGACCGCGCTGCCACGGCGGGACGAGACCTCCCGGACCACTGCCCTGCGGCCCGGTACCGGGCCCGTGCGAATTGGGCTCGCCTCCGGATCCGGGCGCCTGTGCACCCGGACCGGAAGCCGCGTGAGGACCGACATCCCCGTTTGTCGGCTTCTTGTCGTCCGGTGTGTTCGGTGAGCTCACTGGCAATTCCCTCATTCGGTGGTCGTATGACCCACACTAACTGCTACCGGTCTCCGAGCCCGGACGCTACTTGCCGGGACCCGCCGATGCTTCTGGATCCTCGTCCGGTTCGTCGGCATTGCGGGCGATCGCGAGCAAGGTGGTGCCCTCGTCGAGGTTCATCAGACGCACGCCCTTGGTCTGCCGACCAGCACGTCGGACCTGCTTGGCGCCGGTCCGGATGACGCCGCCACCCGAGGTGATCGCGTACAGCTCCGAATCGTCGTCGACGATCAGCGCTCCGACGATCTCGCCGCGCCTGCGATCGTGCTGGATGGTCAGCACACCCTTGCCGCCGCGTCCCTGGACGGGATAGTCGTCCATCGCGGTCCGCTTGGCGTAGCCGCCCGAGGTCGCGACGAGAAGGTAAGTGCCCTCTCGGACCACATTGAGTGACAGCAGCTCGTCGTCGCCGTTGAAACGCATGCCCTGCACGCCGGAGGTCTGTCGACCCATCGGCCGCAGCGCCTCGTCATCGGCGTGGAAACGGATCGACTGCCCCTTCTGCGACACGAGCAGCAGATCGTCATCGGCACTGCACAACTGTGCGCCGACCAGTTCGTCCTCACCCCGGAGGTTGATCGCGGCGATACCACCGGAACGGTTCGAGTCGAAGTCCTCGAGCTTCGACTTCTTCACCAGCCCGTTGCGCGTCGCGAGTACCAGATACGGCGCGTCCTGATAGGTCTTCAGCTGGATGACCTGCGCGATCCGCTCCTCCGGCTGGAACGCCAGGAGGTTGGCGACGTGCTGACCACGAGCAGTGCGGTTGGCCTCGGGCAGCTCATACGCCTTGGCGCGGTAGACGCGGCCCTTGGTGGTGAAGAACAGGATCCAGTCGTGGGTCGAGCTGACGAAGAAGTGCTTGACGATGTCGTCCTGCTTGAGCCCGGCGCCCTGCACACCCTTCCCGCCGCGGCGCTGGCTGCGGTAGAGGTCGGTTCGCGTACGTTTCGCATAGCCGGTCTCGGTGATCGTGACGACGACGTCCTCACGGGCGATGAGATCCTCGTCGGAGACGTCACCGTCGGCCGCGATGATCTTGGTCCGCCGCTCGTCCCCGTACTTCTCGACGACCTCTGCCAGCTCATCGCGGACGATGGCGCGCTGCCGCTCCGGCTTGGCCAAGATGTCCTCGTAATCGGCGATCTCTCGCTCGATCTCCGCGAGTTCGTCGACGATCTTCTGCCGCTCCAATGCCGACAGCCTGCGCAGCTGCATCGCAAGAATCGCGTCTGCCTGAATTTCGTCGATCTCCAGCAGATCCATCAACCCGCTGCGTGCCGACTCGGTGTTGGCCGACGCACGGATCAGCGCGATGACCTCGTCGAGGGCGTCGAGCGCCTTGACCAGACCACGCAAGATGTGGGCGCGTTCCTCGGCCTTGCGCAACAAGTACCGCGTCCGACGCACGATCACGTCGATCTGATGCGCCACGTAGTACCGGATCATCTGATCGAGGCGCAGGGTGCGCGGCACACCGTCGACGATCGACAGCATGTTCACGCCGAAGCTGGTCTGCAGCTGACTGTGCTTGTACAGGTTGTTCAGGACGACCTTGGCGACGGCATCGCGGCGCAGGGTGACCACGATGCGCATACCCACGCGGTCCGAGGACTGATCCTCGATCCGGCTGATGCCCTTGAGCTTTCCTTCGTTGACCTGTTCGGCGATCGACTGGATCAGGTTGTCCGGGTTGACCTGATACGGCAGTTCGGTGACGACGAGGGTCGTGGTGCCCTTGTTCTCCTCGATGTCGACGACGCTGCGCATCCGGATACTGCCACGGCCGGTGGTGTAGGCATCCTTGATCCCCTGCCCACCGACGATGAGTGCCGCCGTGGGGAAATCCGGTCCCTTGACGCAATCCATGCAGGCCGCCAGCAGCGCCTCGTCATCTGCCTCGGGGTTGTCGAGGGCCCAGAACACCGCAGCGGCAACCTCATTGAGGTTGTGGGGCGGGATGTTGGTGGCCATACCCACCGCGATGCCACCCGAACCATTGATCAGCAGGTTCGGGATCCGCGACGGCAGGACGGTCGGCTCATTGGTCTTGCCGTCGTAGTTCGGCGTGAAATCGACTGTCTCCTTGTCGATGTCGCGCAGCATCTCCATCGCCAACGGGGTGAGGCGGGCCTCGGTGTAACGCATCGCGGCCGCGCCGTCGTTGCCACGCGAACCGAAATTGCCCTGTCCGTCGATGAGGGGATAGCGCATCGACCAGGGCTGGGCGAGACGCACCAGCGCGTCGTAGATCGCGGTATCACCGTGTGGGTGATAGTTACCCATCGTCTCGGCAACGGGTTTCGCCGATTTCACGTAACTGCGATCGGGCCGGAACCCGGCATCGAAGGATGCGTAGAGCAGTCGGCGGTGCACCGGCTTGAGGCCGTCGCGAACCTCCGGGAGCGCGCGACCCACGATCACGCTCATCGCGTAATCGATGTAGCTGTTCTGCATCTCCTGGCCGAGATCGACCGGTTCGATGCGGTCGCCCGCACCGTCGGCAGGTGGCAGCGTGGTGTCAGTCATGAAGATTCCTTCTCACACAGGGTTTCGAGGCTCGTCGCGAACGCTCCTCGCACCTCGACCGGCGTGACGGCCGGCGAAGTGTGGTCAGACATCCAGGAAACGAACGTCTTTGGCGTTACGGGCGATGAAGCTGCGTCGGGCGGCCACATCCTCTCCCATCAGGATCGAGAACAGTTCGTCGGCGGCGGCCGCGTCGTCGAGCGTCACCTGACGAAGCACCCGGACCGAGGGATCCATCGTGGTCTCCCACAGCTCCTTGGCATTCATCTCACCGAGGCCCTTGTAGCGCTGGATGCCGTCGTCGACGTTGATCTTCCGGCCGGCAGCCCGCCCGGCCTCGAGGAGTCCGTCGCGCTCGCGGTCGGAGTAGGCGAACTCCGGATCGCTCTTCTGCCACTTGAGTTTGTACAGCGGCGGCTGCGCGAGGAAGACGTGTCCGTGTTCGACGAGCGGCCGCATGAACCTGAACAGCAGGGTGAGCAGCAGTGTCGAGATGTGCTGGCCGTCGACGTCGGCGTCGGCCATCAGCACGATCTTGTGATACCGCAGTTTGGCGAGATCGAACTCGTCATGGATGCCGGTACCGAAAGCCGTGATGATCGACTGGACCTCGGTGTTCTTCAGCACGCGATCGATGCGTGCCTTCTCCACGTTGATGATCTTGCCGCGCAACGGCAGGATCGCCTGGTACATCGAGTCCCGGCCGGACTTGGCACTACCACCGGCCGAGTCGCCCTCGACGATGTAGACCTCGCACTTGCTGGGATCGTTGCTGCGGCAGTCGGCGAGCTTGCCGGGCAGACCCCCGATATCGGTTGCGGTCTTGCGCCGCACCAACTCTCGTGCCTTGCGGGCCGCGAGGCGTGCTTGCGCCGAGTCGACCGCCTTCTTCACGATGGTCTTCGCCTCGGCCGGATTGGCCTCGAACCAGTGGCCGAGGTGCTCGTTGCATGTCTTCTGCACAAAGCTCTTGACCTCGGTGTTGCCGAGCTTGGTCTTGGTCTGACCCTCGAACTGCGGGTCGCCGACCTTCACCGAGATGACTGCCGCAAGGCCTTCGCGGATGTCGTCGCCGGTGAGCTTTCCGTCCTTTTCCTTGAGGAGCTTCTTGTCGTAGGCGTACTTGTTGACCGTGCTGGTGAGCGCCGCGCGGAAGCCCTCTTCGTGGGTACCGCCCTCATGGGTGTTGATCGTGTTCGCGAAGGTGTGCACCGACTCCGAATAGCCGGCATTCCACTGCATCGCGATCTCGAGTTCGTGGCCGGTGCCCTTTGCGGTGAACCCGATCACCGAGGCGTGGATCGCGTTCTTGGTGCGATTCAGGTGCTTGATGTAGTCGATCAGGCCGTCGGCATAGTGATAGGTGCGGGTGCGGACCTTGGCCGCCTTCTGCGCCTTCTCGGCCTCCGACTTGATGCTCTCGGCCGAATCGTCGCCCTCGTCCATCTCGGCCTCGGCGACAACAGCTTCGTCACTGAGACGATTGTCGGTGAGGGTGATGGTCAGGCCCTTGTTGAGGAAGGCCATCTCCTGGAGACGACGTGCGATCGTCTCCGCACTGAACGTCGTGGACTCGAAGATCTTGGCGTCCGGCCAGAACCGGACGGTGGTGCCGGTCTTGCGGGTGGCCTCGCCCTGGTTGAGTGGTCCCGGCTTCGCATAGTCGTAGGTCTGATCCCAGTGGAATCCGCCGTAGTTGATCTCGAGTTCGACCTTGGTCGACAGCGCGTTGACCACCGAGATGCCCACGCCGTGCAGACCACCGGAGACGGCGTACGCCTCGGAATCGAACTTGCCGCCTGCGTGGAGTTGGGTCATGACGACTTCGACGGTGGGTACACCCGTCTTGTGCATGTCCACCGGAATGCCACGGCCGTCGTCGACGACCTGGACGCCGCCGTCCTCGAGGAGGGTGACGTCCACGCGGCTCGCGTGCCCGGCCATCGCCTCGTCGACCGAGTTGTCGACGACCTCCCAGATCAGGTGGTGCAGCCCTCGCTCGCCGGTCGACCCGATGTACATACCGGGGCGCTTCCGGACGGCTTCGAGACCTTCGAGGATGCTGATCGAATCGGCGCCGTACTCGCCCGACTTCTTCGGCTTGCGGCTCTTCTTCGCCGCAGCGCTCTCGGACTGATTGGGGTCGTTGGTGTCGGCCACGAGTTGCGTCCGCTCCTTCTGTCTCGGTGATACCCGCAGCAGTGGACACACGACGACCTGATCCGCGCCGGTGACGCGGACGAGATCGGTATACAGCCCGGGCCCGGAGACCGGCTGACGTCCACCCCTGTCGGGACAACTACTACATAGTACTGCCTGACCCGAACAGAAACGGGTATCCGGGGCCGCTACCGTCCGCGTAGATCGATTTTTTTCGGCCGATGCCGGTCCGATTGTGCATCGGCGGCAAATCTACGGTCTGGGGGAAAGCTGACCTCGCTTTGCGGCTCGGGATCTGCTAGGCGTGGCCTGCCCGATGGCTCGGTGGGTCTCAGCCGTAGGTGTCCCGGGGACCGCGACCGGAGATGTGCCGGGGACCCTTGCGCCACGACGGCGCCTTCGGCCCGGTGATCCGCAGACCGGTCACCATGCCGTCTCCGACGGCGGCAGCGATCTTCGCCAGGATGGTCGGCTGCATGTACCGCAGCTGGGTGGCCCAGGCCGTCGACTCCGCCTGGATGTGTAAGACGTTGTCACTCAACGTTGTCGGCTGTGCATGTGCGGCGATGTCGGCGCCGACGATCTGCTCCCACATCCCGAACAGGGTGCCCTGTCCGATATGCGGCTGCCAGCCGCGTTCCTTGGCGATATGGCCTGCCAGTCGTCCCAGCGGCTGCGGATCGCGACCGTCCGGACCGGATCCGGACCATCGCCGTCGCCTGCCCACGTTCCGTCGCGCCCCCGTGATCGGTGAGGAACGTCCCTGACCGACCGACTTGCCGGCAGCGCGCGCGGCGGCCCTGGCTTCTTCGAGGGCCTGTCGCGCGAGTTCGTAACCCGAGGACGGCGCGGGTGCGGATGACTGTTCGGGTACCGCGGGATCGTCGCTCATGTGCCGCCCTCCCCGATGTCGTCGCCGCTCACGACCGAGCGCCGGGGACCATTCTCCTCCGTCACGCCGACATTGATGCGACGACCCGCGATCGCCGCCGGGATGTCGTCGGCGACGGCTGCGGTGACCAGCAACTGTTCGGCGGATTCGGTGAATGCGACGAGTTGCGCACGACGCTGAGCATCGAGTTCGGCGAACACGTCGTCGAGCATGATCACCGGTTCCACGCCGTCGGCCCGCACGAGTTCCACGGATCCGAGTCGCAATGCCAGCGCCAGCGACCACGACTCACCGTGACTCGCGAACCCCTTCGCCACGTCGTCGCCGAGCACGATGTCGATGTCGTCACGGTGCGGACCGACCAGACTGACCCCGCGGTCGATCTCCTTGCTGCGAAGTTCACTGAGCCGGGCCAGCAGGATCGCACCGATCTCGTCGGCGGACACCGGCGCATCGTCTGGCGGGACCACGTCGGGTCCGGCTGCGGCACGGTAGGCCAGGGTCGCCGAACGTGAATGGGGTGCGATCGCCGCATAGGACTCGGTGACATGGGGGGTCAGCGCGCGCAGTACCTCGATCCGCGCCGCGGTGACCTGCCCGCCCAGATCGGCGAGCTGACCGTCCCACACGTCGAGCGTACTGATCACCGAATCCGCGTCCGAACCGCCGCGCCGGAGCGCAGCGCCTGCGGTCTTGAGCAGCGCAGAACGCTGGCGGAGAACCCGATCATAGTCGGAACGTGTTGCCGCCCAACGTGGTCCGCGCTGTGCCACCAACTCGTCGATGAAGCGTCGTCGTTCGGAAGGATCCCCCCGGATCAACATCAGGTCTTCGGGCGCGAACATCACCGCGCGCAGGATCCCGAGGATGTCGCGAGAGCGGCGCGAGGGGCTGCCGTTGACAGTTGACTTGTTGGCACCGTCGGCCTTGATCTGCAACTGCACGGTGAGCTCGCGGCCGGCGTTCTCCACCGTCGCCGTGACCAGGGCGGCATCGGCGCCGCTGTGCACGAGCGGCGCGTCGGAGCTGACCCGGTGTGACCTCAGATGTGCCAGATAGTAGACGGCCTCGAGGAGGTTGGTCTTACCGAATCCGTTGCGGCCCACGAAGATGGTGGGTTCGGGGCGCAGAGTCAGATCGATCTCGCCCCAGGATCGGAAGTCACGCAGGCGCAGCTCGCGAACGTACACGTCAATCCGCGACGGGCGTACCGGTTTCGCCGACCGAACGTCCCTGCTTGTCGGTCACCGCATGTCCGCCGAATTGATTCCGCAACGCGGACACCGCCTTCAGCGCTGGTGATCCCTGATCCTGGCGAGACGCGAATCGCGCGAACAGCGCGGCGGAGATGACGTTGGCCGGTACCGAATGCCGGATGGCTTCCTCGACGGTCCACCGTCCCTCGCCGGAATCCGTGGTGTAGTCGGAGATCTCGGAGAATCCAGGATCCTCCTGGAGCGCCCGTACCAGCAGTTCCAGGAGCCAGGACCGGACAACCGTCCCTTGGGTCCAGGCCCGCAGCGTGCCCTCGACATCGGTGATCAGCGGCTCAGCGCAGAGGAGTTCGTAGCCCTCGCCATACGCATGCATCAGCCCGTACTCGACGCCGTTGTGGACCATCTTGGCGTAGTGCCCGGCGCCGACCGGGCCCGCATGGGCGAAACCATCGGCACGTTCCCCCGGCGGCCGCAGCGCGTCGAAGATCGGCATGGCCCGTTCGACGTCGTCGTCGGTGCCGCCCACCATCAGTCCGTAGCCGTTCTCGAGGCCCCATACACCTCCGGACACACCGCAGTCGATGTATCCGATTCCCTTGGCGCCCAGGGTCTGTGAGTTCGGCAGGTCATCGGTGTACTTGGAGTTCCCACCGTCGATGACCAGGTCACCGTCCTCGAGCAGATCAGCCAGCTGAGCGACGGTGGTACGCGTCGGATCTCCCGACGGCACCATCACCCAGATCACCCGCGGTGCCTCGAGAGCACCGACCATGTCGGCGAGGGAGGCGACGTCGGAGACCTCCGGGCGTGGGTCGTAACCCACGACGTGATGTCCCGCCTCCTGGATCCGGGTGCGCATGTTGGCACCCATCTTCCCGAGACCGACCAGTCCGAGTTGCATCGACGACCCTCCGCTCGGTGGAGCTTGGAAAATGGACGGATCCGCGGATCAGCCGGGCAGACGAACCGGCATCAGCAAGTAGGTGAACACGCTGTTCGGGGCGACGTACGCGCCCGATTCGTCGGCCACCGGATCCTCACCGGTCGACGGCCGCAACACCGCAGGCCGGCTCGGCGTGGTGAATCCGAAATCCACCGACGCGACGCCGATCGCGGAGAGCCCGTCCTGCAGGTAGCCGGGGTTGAAGGCGATCGTCAGGGGCTCACCGTGGAACTGCACGGCGAGTTCTTCCTCGGCCTTGCCTGCCTCGTCGCCACCCGCGGTGAGCAGCAAGGTGCCCTCACTGAACTCCATCCGCACCTGCGCCCCGCGCTCGGCGACGAGCGCGACACGCTTGATCGCCTCGATCAGCGGCGCACTCTCGATGGTCGCGATGGCGGTGTGGCTCGCCGGGAGCAGCTGGCGGAACTTCGGGAACTCGGCGTCGAGCAACCGGGTGGTGGTGCGCTTGGTCTCCCCCAGGATGCCGAGGATTCCCTCGCCGCCGATGCCGGATCCGGTGCCGAATGCCAGCGAGATCTGTCCTGTGGACTCCGATCCCGCGGTACGGGCGCTCTCCGAGAGTGTCTTTGCCGGCACCAGCACCGCGCCGGAGGTCTCGGACGCGGTCGGATCCCACTCCAATTCGCGCACGGCCAGGCGGAACCGGTCGGTGGCGGCCAGCACGACGCGATTGCCCTCGATCTCGACGCGGACACCGGTCAACATCGGCAGCGTGTCGTCGCGGCCGGCGGCAACGGCGACCTGGCCGATCGCCTCGGCGAAGATCTGGGCCGGAATGGTTCCGGTGACCGACGGCGGGGTCGGCAGCTCCGGGTAATCCTCGACGGGCATCGTCGGCAGTGAGAACTTGGCGCTGCCGCAGGCGATGGCCACACGCGTGCCGTCGAGGCTCACGTCGACCGGCTTGTTCGGCAGAGCCTTGGTGATGTCGGCGAGCAGACGCCCCGAGACGAGCACCTTGCCGGGCTCGGCGACCTCTGCCGCGACGGACTCCTGCGCGGACACCTCGTAGTCGAAGCCCGAGACCTCCAAGCCGCCGCCATTGGGCCCGCTCTCTGCGTTCCCGGCGCCCGAATCGCCGACGGTCAGAACCACACATCCCAGCACCGGGACCGGCGGGCGCGCAGGCAGGCTGCGGGCCACCCAGGCAACGGAATCTGCGAACTCGTCACGCGCGACACGGAACTTCATGCTGGGTGGTTGCCCTTCTCTGTCTGCTGACTCTCGTCACGCCCACCCGAATCCGCAGCGCACCGATCCGGATCGGCCCGGCGCGAGTGCGGTGAGCGGTTCGCATGGGGATTCCCGCCGGAATACCGCTCGCTCGTGCGAATGGGATTCCGGGTGGGGATTCCACTGTAGAACGAGGGTGCCAGACGGGGAGGTGTTGGGGGGAACTGAACGCGGCGATCTCGTGGCGCTGGTCGGGTCCTGATGCTCACTGTGCACAGTCCCTTCTTTTAGAAGAGATTCTCTAGAGAAGGATCCATGACAGTAATAGGGCCTGTGGATCTGTGTACGAACGCTGATCGTGACTGGTCACGGCGGACCGGCGGCTGTGGATGTGCGGTGGATATCTGTCGAGGCGTCCGGCCGGTCATGTGGAATCCCACGACTGTTCAACCTCTCTCCACGTTCGGTGCACAAGCGGAGGCCGGTTATCCCGAAGGTTGTCCACAGCTGGTGATGACAACAATCGGTCGCCGAATCAGCACGGATCCAGCGGATCCGGGCATGACAAACTCTGTGGTTCGAGTCGAGAGTTGCTACCGGAGTGGTTCAGACAGCGCGTTGTTTGATGCGCGCGGTGAGCTCCTGGACGTGGTCGTAGACCTTGCGTCGCTCGGCCATCTCCTTGCGGATCTTGCGCTCGGCGTACATGACCGTGGTGTGGTCGCGATCGAACGTCTCGCCGATCTTCGGGAGGGAGAGGTCGGTCAGTTCGCGGCAGAGATACATGGAGATCTGCCGCGCCTGTGCGATCGATCGGGTCTTGCCGGGGCCACGGAGTTCCTCGACGGAGATGTCGAAGTACTCGGCGGTGATCGCCAGGATGCTTGCCGCACTGACCTCGAGGGTCCCGGAATTGGGCAGCAGTGCCTGTAGGACGACCTCGGCGAGCGACTTGTCGAGGTCGGCGTTGTTGAGGGAGGCGAACGCGGTGACCCTGATCAGAGCGCCCTCGAGTTCACGGATGTTGCGCTCGATCTTCGACGCGATGAGTTCGAGCACATCGTCGGGCACCGCGATGTTGTCCATCTGTGCCTTCTTGCGCAGGATCGCGATCCGTGTCTCGAGATCGGGCGGCTGGACATCGGTGATCAGCCCCCACTCGAATCGAGTTCGGAGCCGGTCCTCCAGTGTCGCAAGCTGTTTCGGTGGCCGATCAGACGAGACGACGATCTGCTTGCTGGCGTTGTGCAGCGTGTTGAAGGTGTGGAAGAACTCTTCCTGGATACCTTCTTTGCCGATCAGGAACTGGATGTCGTCGACGAGTAGGACGTCGACGTCGCGGTACCTGCGTTTGAACGCGACCCGCCGGTCGTCACGCAGGGAGTTGATGAAGTCGTTGGTGAACTCTTCGGTCGAGACGTACTTCACCCGCATCCCGGGAAACAGGCGCTGCGCATAGTGACCCGCCGCATGCAGGAGGTGGGTCTTGCCGAGCCCGGACTCGCCCCAGATGAACAGCGGGTTGTAAGCGCGGGCCGGTGCCTCGGCGACCGCGACGGCCGACGCGTGGGCGAATCGGTTCGACGCACCGATGACGAAGGTGTCGAAGGTGTACTTGGGACTGAGATTGGCACTCGACGGTGACTGCCCGGAGGTCGGCCGCTCGGCGAAGTAGGTCGACCAGTCCGCGGGTTCCGAGGTCGACGCGCGTTCGGGCCGTCCGTCGAAGCCACTCTGGTTGGGAGGGGGCGAAGTGACGGTGGCGACCGCGGGATCGGACCGTTCGGACATCTGCGTGACCGGTTCGGGGAGCGGTTCCTCGACGACCGGTGTGGAGATGCGGACGCCGAGATCGACGGGCTGGCCGAGGTGGCGGCTGAGGGCCGACCGGATGGTGTCGCGGAGATTGCGCTCGATCTGTTCCTGGACCAGCGGGGTAGGCACGGTGAGCAGTGCGAACCCCTCGGCGAGGGTGAGCGGCTGGACGAGCGAGAGCCAGGCCTTCTGCTGGCGGGTCAACGGTTCGTGGTCGTGTGCGGCGGCGTCGTTGTTGAGCTCGGCCACCACGCTCTGCCAGACCTCGCCGAACGTATCGCGATCACTCATCACAGTGCATCACTCATCACGGTGCATCACTCATAAGAAGCCAGGCCCTCCTGCCGGAACAACGACCAGCGTCGGTCATGAGGATGTCACCATGCCGCACCCTGCCATGAGTTGTCCACATGGTTGTCCACAGCTGTGTACAGATCTGGGGGTACGTTGAGTGCTCTGGCGGCCGGAAGGGTCCACTGAATCGTCTCTTCGTTGACTCTGCGCCCGAAGTTAACAGAGTGCAGTCCCGCCGACAAAGTGAATCAGCGGATTAAGTCACCCCGATTGTGCATCCGGATCGTGGTCCACGCCGGGTGACCTGTGTGCGACGTCACGTGGGGCGGTGTTTGCCTTGCGCTCGTTTGATTTGCTCGGTCGTACTCAGTAGTCTCGACTGGTCATCCAGGTTGCGTATTTGCGCGGTGGCCTGTGGTCATGTGGTGGTCGGTCCCGAGAGCATTTCGGGGAAGGTCGGTACATCCACGGACGCCCAACCGACACCAGTTCGGCACCGCACCGGGATCAGAAGACCACCAAGAAGGATGTGGTTCGCGCGTGCAAGTCGGCGCGGCGCCACGCAGGAGCACAAGGAGTCACCCATGGCCAAGGGAAAGCGGACTTTCCAGCCCAACAACCGTCGTCGTTCGCGCGTCCACGGTTTCCGGTTGCGGATGCGCACCCGCGCCGGCCGCGCCATCGTCAACGGTCGCCGCAGCAAGGGCCGCGCAAAGCTCACCGCCTGATTCGACAGCGACAACACCGGCGGTGTCCTCGACATCGCCGGTCGCTGGTATCGATGGTGGCTGCTGCGCATCGGATCTCTCGGGGATCCGACTTCGATCGCACGCTGAAGACCGGTGTGCGGGTGACTACGCGTGACCTCGTCGTCCATGTTCTCCCGCTCACGGGGTCGACTACCGACCCCTGCGGCCCACGAGACCCTGATGTCGCCACTGTCGGCGGACCGTGGCTGGGGCTGATCGTGAGCAAGACCGTCGGCAATGCAGTCATCCGGCATCGGGTGGCACGCCGGCTCCGTGCAGCCTTTCACCAGCGTCGCGCTGATTTCCGGATTCCTCAGACCATGATGGTCATCAGGGCCCGCAGGTCCACTGTGGAACTCAGCAGCATCGAACTCTCGGAGCAAATCGCCGACGCGTTGTCGCGTCGCCGAGTCCGGGAAGCCTTCGACCCTTCCGACCGTCAGGCATTGCGATGACAGATTCCGACAACGGGGTCGAACGGAGAACACCCGCGCGGTGGTTCTACCTTCTGCCGCGGCGGATCATCATCTTCCTGATCGAGCTGTACCGCACCTGGGTCTCCCCACTGCGGCTTCCCACGTGCCGCTTCGAGCCGACGTGTTCGGCATATGCCGTCGAGGCCCTCACCCGCCATGGATTCGTCTATGGCGGGTGGTTGTCGATCGTGCGGCTGCTCAAATGCGGCCCGTGGCACAAACCCGGCTACGACCCGGTACCCGAACGTGGGTTCCGGGACCTGTTCAGAGCCACCGAAAACACACCGTCAGAGGTTAGGGGTAACTGACCCGTGCTCAACTTCATCTACTATCCGGTCTCCTGGATCATGTGGGTCTGGCATTGGCTCTTCGCCGAGATCACGCCGGATACCCCGGGAGGCAACGGTGTGGCCTGGGCGCTGTCGGTGGTGTTCCTCGTGTTCACCCTGCGCGCCATTCTGTACAAGCCCTTCGTGAAGCAGATCCGCACCACGAAGAAGATGCAGGAGATCAATCCTCAGCTCCAGGCGATCCGTAAGAAGTACGCCAAGGATCGCGTCAAGATGACCGAGGAGATGCAGAAGCTGCAGAAGGAGCACGGGTTCAATCCCCTGCTCGGCTGCTTGCCGATGCTGCTGCAGGTCCCGGTGTTCATCGGCCTGTTCCACGTGTTGCGGTCCTTCAACCGCACGGCGACCGGCATGGGCCAGCTCGGGATGACGCCCGAGCAGACACGTCTGGTGGGCAACTACGCCTTCAGCCCGGAACTCGTGCAGAACTTCCTCGATGCCCGTCTGTTCGGTGTCCCGTTGTCGGCGTTCATCACCGAGCCGGTCGAGCAGTTCCAGGCGTTCGTCCAGCCGGGCGCCCCGATCGACTTCACCCGCGGGCAGATCGTGGTGGTGGTGATCCCGATGATGATCATTGCGTCGATCGCGACGCACATGAACTCGCGAGCGTCGGTGGCCCGTCAGCCCGAGGCGGCTCTCGAGAATCCGCAGACCCGCATGATGAATATGCTGGCGCTGTACGTCTTCCCGTTGGGCATTCTGGTGACCGGTCCGTTCTTCCCGGTGGCCATCCTCCTGTACTGGATGAGTAACAACATCTGGACCTACGGCCAGCAGCACATCGTCTTCGGTCGTATCGCGAAGGAAGAGGAAGCGGCGAAACTGGCGAAACAGGAGAAGCAGAAAGCCAACGCGCCCAAGCCCGGCGCGCGTCCCGATCCCGGTCGAAAACTCGCCAAGGGTGAGTCGGACGGAAACGCGGACGAGGCGGAGTCGGCGGCGCCCGCAGCGGCGGTTGCGACGTCGGCTGGTCCGCTGAGCGGTCTGCAACGGTGGCTTCGTCCGGATCGTCGTGCGAAGGATGCCCCGGCGTCCTCTGCGGCCACCGAGCCCGACGGTGTCGCGACCTCCGACCCGGACTCGAGCGCGGTATCTGATGAGTCGGCGTCGAGCGTCGACGGTGATGGCGCGACGACGAAGGCCGGCGCCAGTGGCGAATCCGGTGGTCAGAAGGCCCCCGCAGGTCAGAAAGCTCCCGCAGGTCAGAAGTCGGGTACCGCCCACGTCGCGGGCAAGAACCGTAAGGGCAATGCGAAACGTAAGAAGGGCGGCCGTCCCGGCGGACGCCACTGATCGAGGGCAGCCACTCCCCTCCCCTTCGTGGGTGGCACCAGAGACGTTGATCGGAAGCAGAGTTAGGTGGGATTGAGATGACAGCAGAGACCGCTGCACAGGACGAGCAGGAGATCCGCGACGACGCCGCGCAGTCGGCCGACGAGGTCACGGAAGGCGGTGTGGTCGAGACGTTGGATGGCAAGACGCCGGAGACCGAGACGGCTGGGACAGTCGCCGGTGCGGGAGAAGCCTCGGGTGCCGATGCCGGCTCGGCAACCGCTACCGATGATGCGGACGAGTCGGACGAGGACGATGACTCCGACGATGACGAGGTAGACGACGAGGAACGTCTGGTCGAAGAGGGCGAGATCGCCGGTGACTACCTGGAGCAGCTCCTCGACGTGCTCGACTTCGACGGCGACATCGATCTCGACGTCGACGGTGACCGCGCGATCGTGAGTATCGACGGGGGCGACGATCTGACGAAGCTGGTCGGCCGTAAGGGCGAGGTCCTCGACGCGCTGCAGGAGCTGACGCGTCTGGCAGTGCAGCAGGCGACGGGCGATCGGAGCCGGCTGATGCTGGACATCGCGCGGTGGCGTGCGGATCGTCGCGACCGTCTGGCCCGGATCGGTACCGAGGTGGCGGAGCGTGTCCGTGAGTCGGGTGTCCGCGAGGAGTTGGACCCGATGACGCCGTTTGAGCGCAAGATCGTGCACGACGCAGTGGCTGCGGTCGACGGCGTGGTGAGCGAGAGCGAGGGCGCCGAGCCCAAGCGCCGCGTGGTGGTGCTGCGGTCCAGCTAGTGTTGTGAACGCATACGACGAAGTCCCGGTTACGGCCGGGACTTTGTTGTATCCGGCATCAGTAATCACATCGATGCAGTTCACGACCCACGACTGCTGCGCTGTTTCACGTGAAACGCGTGGAGTCAGTTCTGTCGTTCGTTTCACGTGAAACACAGCCAGCTCCAGCGTTGCCGATGAAAGGATGTTTCACGTGGAACCAACCGCGACCGACGATCCACAGCCCGCTCCCCCAGAGGCCCTCACAGTCTTTGGTGACCGCCTGGAGATTGCCGAGCAGTACCACGAGGCGCTCGCCGGCGATGGCGTGGTGCTCGGTCTGATCGGACCACGGGAAGTACCACGTCTGTGGGATAGGCACATCCTGAACTGTGCGGTGATCGGCGACGTGATCATCGAGGGTGAGACCGTTGTCGACATCGGGAGCGGTGCGGGGCTGCCTGGCATCCCCCTCGCGATCGCCCGACCGGATCTGTCTGTGACTCTCGTGGAGCCACTCCTGCGACGTAGTGATTTCTTGCAGAGAATGGTTGCGGAGCTGAGGCTCGACGTGACTGTCGTTCGCGGGAGAGCCGAAGAGAAGGCGATTCGGGCAGCGGTGGGTGAAGCCGATGTGGTGACCTCTCGTGCCGTCGCGCCGCTCGAGCGCTTGGCCAAGTGGTGCGGACCGCTGGTCCGAGAAGACGGCAGAATGGTGGCAATCAAGGGTGCGTCTGCTCGGGAGGAGATCGACCGGGACCGCGATCTGGTGGGTCGGTCCGGGATCACCAACCTGAGGGTGGACGAGTGCGGTAAGGCCGTCCTGGATGTCCCGACGACGGTGGTCATCGGAACCAAAAGGCGCATCGGCGGGGGTTCCGGAAAGCGTTCGCGAACACGCAACAAGAAGAGGTGACCGGATTGGTGTGGAGTCCACGGAGGGCGCAGAATAGACGGCAGACCGGTGATCGGTCGGCGGCATCAGAAGCCGCGGATCATCGAGATGCCCACGCGGGGCAGGTTGCCGAAGGTTACGAAGTCGGGCGAAGGAGTCCAAGCGTGGTCGATCAGGACCCGAGTGTTTCACGTGAAACCACTGTCGGTGGCGGATCCCCTACCCCGCCGACCCCAGTCCCCCCGACATCACGCCCCGAGTTCCATGACACCCCGATAGCCGCCGCGGCCGCGCGAGCGAGTCAGGTTCTCACGCCCGGTGGCGCCGGCCAACTCCCGCGACCGCCGAAGACCCGGATCCTCACCATCGCCAATCAGAAGGGCGGCGTCGGCAAGACCACCACCGCGGTGAATCTGGCAGCGGGACTGGCCCTGCACGGACTCGGCGTCCTGGTCGTCGACCTCGATCCCCAGGGCAACGCGAGTACTGCGCTGGGGATCGATCATCGCGCTCCGGACATTGCATCGGTGTACGAACTGCTACTGGGCGAGGTGACGCTCGCCGAGGCGACCCAGAAGAGCCCCAACAATGACAGGCTCCTGTGCGTGCCTGCGACGCTCGACCTGGCAGGCGCCGAGATCGAACTGGTCTCGTTGGTCGCTCGGGAGAATCGGCTCCGCAACGCTCTGAACGAGGACACGTTACGAGACCTCGACGTGGACTACGTACTGATCGATTGCCCGCCGTCGCTCGGTTTGCTCACGGTCAACGCGATGGTGGCGGCCAAAGAGGTACTCATCCCGATTCAGTGCGAGTACTACGCGCTCGAGGGCGTCGGCCAACTACTCCGCAACATCGAGCTGGTGCAGGCACATCTCAATCCGGCGCTGCACGTCTCGACCGTGGTACTGACCATGTACGACGGCAGGACCAAGCTCGCCGATCAGGTCGCCGACGAGGTGCGCAATCACTTCGGCGACAAGGTGTTGAAGGCGATCATTCCGCGAAGTGTGAAGGTCTCCGAGGCCCCGGGATTCGGCATGACCATCATCGAATACGACCCGGGTTCACGTGGATCGATGAGCTACCTCGACGCCTGTAGAGAGTTGGCACTACGGGGCGCGGCGCAATGATGAGCGGCGTCACCTCGGCGAACACGCTCTGGTCGACCACGTCCCTGCATACCGAACACAGTCGGTCGGTGCGGATAGGATTCGAGATCATGGGGCGGCGGCAGTCGCCGATACTCCCGGTGTATTCAGCGAGAGGACAGCAGTGAGTCAGCGAGATACTGCACAGCGTCGAGGCGGACTCGGGCGTGGTCTGGCCGCGCTGATCCCCACCGGTCCGCCCGAAGGTGATGAGCCGAGCGGTCCACGTCTCGGTTCGGCCGCGGCGGATGTGGTGATCGGCAGAACCACTCCAGGCGTGGGGTCTGATCGCCCGGATGCGGGCTCCCCCGGTGCCACCGTGGAGCGTGGTGCATCGGATCGTCCAACTTCTGACGGCACCGCATCGGATGCCACCGCACTGAACTCGAACGAGATGGGTGCGGTCTACCGCGAGATTCCGCCGTCGCAGATCCAACCCAACCCGCAACAGCCGCGCACGGTGTTCGACGAGGATGCGCTGGCAGAGCTGGTGCACTCCATCAAGGAATTCGGGCTGATGCAGCCCATCGTCGTGCGACGCCTGTCGGCACCCACCGACGACGGGGTTCTGTACCAGCTCGTGATGGGTGAGCGGCGCTGGCGTGCCGGTCAAGAAGCCGGTCTCGATGCGTTGCCCGCGATCGTTCGTGAGACCGCCGACGCGGACATGCTGCGTGATGCGCTGCTCGAGAACATCCACCGTGCGCAGCTCAATCCATTGGAAGAGGCCGCGGCGTATCAGCAGCTGCTCGATGAGTTCGGCGTCACCCACGAGGAACTGGCGAATCGCCTCGGCCGATCGCGTCCGCTGATCACGAACATGATCCGACTGCTCAAGCTGCCGGTCCCGGTCCAGCGACGGGTTGCGGCGGGGGTGCTGTCGGCAGGTCACGCGCGCGCACTGCTGTCCCTCGAGACCGGAAGTGACGCTCAGGAGGCCCTGGCTGCCCGGATCGTCGCGGAGGGTATGTCGGTACGCGCCACCGAGGAGGCGGTCACCCTCTCGAATCGGGGCGACCGGGATCCGGCGGCACCCTGCCCTGCCAAGCGCAAGCCGATGCAGATGCCGGGTCTGCAGGACGTTGCCGAGCGACTTTCCGACCGTCTGGACACGAGGGTTACAGTCAGTCTCGGGAAGCGAAAAGGCAAGATCGTGGTGGAGTTCGGCTCGGTCGAAGACCTCGAACGGATCGTCGGTGTTGTCGACCCCCGTGGGGTCTCGTGACCGTGTGAAAGTGCCTCATGGGGGCACCCGGGAGATACGTCACAGTGACAATTGATCAGCGAGGACGACGGTGAAAGTACGAAATCTATTGTCGCACTACACTTTCGATCTTCCGAACCCGATCGAGGCGGAGATGTCGGAATGAATCTCGCGGTCACTCGTGTCGATCTCGAATCTTTCGAGTCGTTGCCGATGCACACTCGCCGCTGCGTGTTCTGGGAGGTCGATCCGTCGTCGTCACGCACCGCCGAGAACGAGATCTTGGGCGAGTTCGGGTCATCGTTCGAGAGCGAGTTCGACAAGGAAGCGTGGATCTCCGGTGTGCTCCTCGAATGGGGCACCTGCGGTCAGGTGGCGATCGACGGACAGACCGGACACTACGTGGGTACCGCCTTCTACGCGCCACCCGGACGCGTCCCGCGGTCGGGCCACTTCCCCACTTCTCCGGTGAGCGCCGATGCGGTTCTTCTGACCTCCATCCGCACCGAACCCGGATTCGAAGAAGCTGCCCCTATCCTTCTCGACAGCGTCGTGACCAATCTGGTTCGTCGTGGTGTTCGTGCCGTCGAGGCATTCGGCATCGTCCGCACACCGGCGGAATCCGCAGATTCGTCCGCATTGAGCCAACCACCATCTGAGCACGATGAGGTGGCGGAGCTCGGCGCCCTGGAATCGATCTCGAATGAGATGCAGGTCTGGGCAGACGAGACGATCGTCGAGATCACCCGCGCCATGCACGACAGCCCGCAGGCGAACCTCTGCACGGAGTGCATCATCGATGCGGACTTCCTGAAGGACTCCGGATTCGATCTGGTGGCATCACATCCGCGGTTTCCCCGGTTCCGCCTCGAACTCGACGAAGGGTTGGGTTGGAAGCACGAGGTCGAGCACGCCCTCGAGAAGCTGGTGGTGATGGCCGCGATGGACCTCGCCGGCCGCGAGCGACCGGCATCGGTGCCGGTCGGCCGTCGGCAGCGCTGACCGACAGCTGAGTGATCAGCCGGCCGAGAAAACAGACAGCGTCAGCTGGAAAGGCGCTCCGCCGCAAGAAGTTCTGCGAACGTGTACGTCCCCGTCGGGCGATCGTTCTCACCCAGGAGATAGAGCCGCTTCACGGCCACGAGGATTGCTTCGGCGATGACGTCGCGGGCCTTCGGGTCGTTGAGCAGTTCTGCGTCGTTCTGGTTCGTGATGTAGCCGACGTCGATCAGCGCCACAGGCATCCTGGTGAGCCGCAACACGTCCCAGGTCCGCTCGTGCGTCCGACAGTCGGTGAGGCTTGTGCGGGCGGCGATTTCGCGTTGGATGAAACCGGCGAGGTTGCGGCCGATGGTCGAGAACGACCCGTGTGAATTGCCGAAGTGGAACGATGCCACACCGTGCGCGCGGTCGTTGGGGTAGTGACCGCAGCGCAGCGAGATCATCAGATCGGCGTCGACGAGGTTGGCCACCCGGGCGCGTTCGTCGTCGCTGGGACGGCCCCGGCCGTCGTGGGAGAGGAACGTCTCCATACCGGCGGCGGCCATGCGCCCCTCCAGCCGGGCACCGAGGTCCCACAACACCGCGGACTCGAGATCGGCGGTGATGCCGGATGAAAGGTCGTGCAGCCCACCGGAACCCGGGTCGATGAGGATTCGCTTGCCGGAGAGCTGTGGCCCGGAACGGCGGACCTGCTCCTCCTCGCGAATGGCGTGCGGCGACCCGCCGGTGACGCGGGTGCCGAGTCGCTCGAGCGAACGCAGGGTCGCCGGTCCGCAGATTCCGTCGGACGACAGGCCGTACTCGCTCTGATAGAGGCACACCGCGTTATGGGTGGTCTCGCCGAAGGTGCCGTCGACCAGGCCGGTGTAGTAGCCGAGGTTCTGGAGGCGCGCTTGTAGGGTCGCGACGTCGTCACCGACCATCGGTGCGGACAGACGGTAGAGCAGTACTCGCGTGCCGAGCTGATACGAGGCCTCGCGCAAGGCGCGGTAGGTGGCCGGACCGACGATGCCGTCGACGATCAGCCCGCGCTCCTGCTGGAACGCACGCACGGCGCGATCGCACGCGTCGTCGAAGATCGCCTCGGGAGGTGTCCAGCCACTGATCGTGCCGGACATGCTCTCAGGCGCCGGACTCGACGTCAGCAGTCTGAGTCCGACGAGGATATTCCGGATCTCGGCGACAGCCGAGCCATGATCCCCGAGTCGGAACAACGGCATCAGCAACTCCTCGTCCAGGCAGCGCGGTGGATGGGTATGGGTGTCAGCGTCCCCCAGATCGGTGCTCACCGCACACCGCCGCAAACACCGAGCATTCTTTCAGGTCGCGACGGCACGACCAAATGATGGCGCCACCAGGGGCGCCATCATCGGGGTCCTGCGGGCCCGGACCGTCGTCCGGTTCCGGGGTAACCGCAGGTCAGTTGATCATGCAGGCGAGCCGACGACTCCGTCGAGCTCACGCAGCAGGGCGGCCTTGCCCTTGGCGCCGACGATCGTCTTGGTGGCCTTGCCATCTTCGAACAGGATCATGGTCGGAATCGACATGATCTGGAAGTCGCGGGCGACGCCTGGGTTGGCGTCGACGTCGAGCTTCGCGATGGTCAGCTTGTCGCCGTGATCGCGGGCGATCTCCTCGAGAACGGGTGCCACCATCTTGCACGGGCCGCACCAGGTCGCCCAGAAGTCGACGAGTACCGGCTTGTCGGCGCCGAGTACCTCGTCCTTGAAGGTCGCGTCGGTGACGGCGACGGTGTTTGCTCCCATGGTGTCCTCCTTATGGACGTCAGAAGTCGATGTGTCTGGTGATATCAGGCAGTCGCAGGCGCGTCGACGACCACGAACTCACCCTCGAGTCCGGCGTCGATGTCGACATCGCCCTGTTCGGCGAGCCAGCGCTCGGCGTCGATCGCGGCCGAACAGCCGCTGCCGGCAGCCGTGACGGCTTGACGGTAGGTGTGGTCGACGAGGTCGCCACAGGCGAACACGCCCGGTATCGACGTGTAGGTGGTCCGGCCGGCGACCTGCACGTATCCCTCGGGGTCCAGGTCGACCTGGCCGCGGACCAGTTCGCTACGGGGATCATGTCCGATCGCGACGAACATGCCGGTGACGTCGATCGTGCTGGTCTCGCCGCTCGTGGTGTCGGTGAGCCCGAGCCCGGTGACGGAATTGTCGCCGAGGACCGACGTCACGGCCGAGTTGGTGACGAACCGGATCTTCTCGTTGGCGCGGGCGCGCTCGAGCATGATCTTGGAGGCACGGAACTCCTCGCGCCGATGGACGAGGGTGACGCTGCGCGCGAACTTGGTCAGGAACGTCGCCTCTTCCATCGCGGAGTCGCCTCCGCCGATCACGGCGATGTCCTGGTCCTTGAAGAAGAAGCCGTCACAGGTGGCACATGCGGAGACACCGCGACCCAGCAGGGTCTGCTCGTTCTCGACGCCGAGGTACCGGGCCGCAGCACCCATGGCCAGGATCACTGCGCGAGCACGGAACACCTCGCCACCGACCTCGACCTCCTTGACCGGTCCCTGGAGGCGCACGGTGTCCACGTCTTCCATGCGCAGGTCGGCGCCGAAACGGATCGCCTGTTCCCGCATCTCGTCCATGAGCTGTGGGCCCTGGATGCCGCCCTGGAAGCCGGGGAAGTTCTCCACCTCGGTGGTGGTCATCAGCGCGCCACCGAACTGTGTGCCCTCGAAAACGATCGGGGCGAGCTCGGCGCGAGCCGCGTAGATCGCGGCGGTGTAGCCGGCGGGGCCCGATCCGATGATGATCAGGTCGTGGATCTGCTGGCTGTCTGGCTGGGTCATCCGTCCTCCGTGCTCGACGGCGCGATGCGTTGTTCGACGCCGCGCCGGGTGTCTCGGCTGTCTCAACATCAGGGTAAGGGCAGATGTTCCCGGCAGCGGGAGGCGTGCGTGGACGATCACATGTGGTCGGGCCGATGTGACTGTTCGGGCGCGGTGTCAGCCGCCGATCACGGTACGGCTGATGCGCGCGGGATTTCCGGTGGTGCAGTCGGGCGCCACGACGAGCGCATCGAAGCGGCCCGCGGTCCCGGTGGACAGCAGGATGACGACACCGTTGCGTCCACGCACGGTGACCGGCCCGGTCCCGAGGACCACGGTGTCTGCCGCGACACCGTTGGCAGCGGTGCAGCGGCGCAGTGCCTGCGCCGATCCGAACGGCGCGACGTCGTCCTTTCCCAGCACGGACAACAGCGCGACCCGTTCACCGGGTGCCAGGTCGGTGATCGGTGGCGCGGACGGCTGGGCCTGCAGCGGAGGGTCGGATGCCGGTGACCGCAGCACCGTGACGGTGATGGCGAGCACCGCGACGATCGTGGCGGCGACGCCACCGGCCGCCAACCATCGGGCAGGCATCCGCCGCCTGCGGCGTTCGGCGATATCACCGACGGCGCCGTCGGGCGTGGTGGCGGTCTCCGCGCCGATCTCGTCGAGCGTCCGCCGGGTCCTGGACGCCACCTCGGCGGGTACGGGAATGGGTGGCACGTCAGTGCCGCGCAGCTGTGCGGTGGTGCGGTCGAGTGCGTCGAGAACCGCGCGGGCATCGGGGTCGTCGGAGATACGAGATCTCATGTACTCGGCGACGTCGGGCGGCAGGACATCGGCGTGCAGATCTGCGAGGAGATCGGTCGAGTAGGGAGGTTGCGGGAAGCGCGAGACCGTGCGGTCAGGGTCGTCTGCTGCTCCCGGCGGGATCATCGCTCCACTCTCCCACTTCTCTCCCCGGACCCGATCCACAGTGGGTGGATCGAGCGCGGCGTCCGACTGGTATCTGGCCGTGCCTGTGATCGTGATCGTCAGGGTTTAAGACGCACCGGTCCGCGGTCCGGTTCCATCGGATTCGTCAGCGGCCGTCAGCGGTGCGGCGGGCGACATCTCGGTCGTGGCACCATGCGTGTCAGCGCGGTGCCCACGGGCGTCCGCCGAACATCCGAACGTCGAGAGGCAGCAGTTCGTGAGCAAGCCACTGAGTGCTCTGCCACATCCGCCGGGTCGCATCCCGATCCTGGGAGATGTCCGTTCAGCAGATCGGCGGCGCCCCACCCAACACGAAGCAGAGTTGGCCCTCCGGCTCGGTCCCGTCTTCCAGCGCGAGTTGCTCGGCAACCGCCTGGTGGTGGTGGGTGGAGCCGATCTGGCGAACCAGACGCTGGACGAGCGTTCCTGGGGGCGGGCGCTCGTCGGGCCGCTCGCGCAGCTGCGTGAGCTCGCCGGAGCGGGTCTTTTCACGGCACGGTCGAAGGACCCGCTGTGGGGACAGGCGCGCCGAATCCTGACACCGGGGTTCTCGCAATCGGCGATGCGCATTTATCACGACGCCATGGCGAGCGTCGCCGACGACCTGGCCGCGAAATGGGCGACGTCGCCGGTGGTCGACGTGCATCAGGACATGACCTCGGCCACCCTGGAAGTGATCGGCCGGGCCGGGTTCTCGTGCCGCATGGGCCTGCTCGGCCGACAAGACGGAGCGGCGGAGGGAACCGAGCAGTTCTTGGATTCCCTTGGGCGCGTGCTTGTCTGGGCCAGTGAATCGACCAACGACGTACCGATCGTGGGTACGGTCCGTGAGTTTCTCGGTGCCCGGCGCCGCAACGCGGACATCGCGGTCTGCCGCAACTTCGTCCAGCGGATCATCGAAAGCCGTTTGCAGTCAGGCGATCACGGGAACACCGATCTCCTGGGCCTCATGCTCGAGACGGAGGATCCCGACACGGGCGACCGGCTGCCACTGCACAACGTCACCGACCAGGTGCTGACATTTCTGGCCGCCGGACACGAGACGACCGCGGCGCTGATGGAGGTGGCGCTCTATCACCTGGCGGCCGAACCGATCTCGGCCGATCGGATCGCAGAGACAGAGCTCGACCCGGCGCCGCTGACCTACGAGGGGGTCGTCAAGTCACGCCAGATCCGCGCCTACGTCAACGAATGCCTTCGACTGTGGCCGCCGGCCCCGGGCTTTTTCCGGGTTGCGCGCACCGACCAGGAGTTGGGTGGCTATCACATCCCTTCCGGGCGAGGGGTGTTCGTCCTCGCACTGGCCGCGCAGCGCGACACCGCGGTGTGGGGTCCGGATGCCCACCGATTCCGGGCGGATCGCTTCACCGCCGAGCGGATCACCGCCGGTTCCGGAAAGTTCTTCTCGCCCTGGGGTGCCGGACCGCGGTCGTGCATCGGTCGCCAGTTCGCGATGCATGAGGCGAGTCTGTTACTCGCCACCCTGCTGTCCAGATTCCGTTTCCGACTGGAGAAATCCGGCGAGCTGGTGATGCGGGAGCGGGCCACACTGCGGCCCGAACCCTTCAGGATCGTCGCGACCCCGCGGAAGTCTGAGCGATGACCTGGTACCTGATCGAGTGCCTCACCGACGACACGATGTCGATCGTCTTCCGGGAGGGCGAGTTTCGCGACTGGGGGTCGTTGCGTGCCTTGACCCGATCGGACGGCATCGACGTCGCTGCGCCGATCGCGGAGGTCATCAGGTCGCGGCTACCCCTCGATCGTGTGATCGGAGGCCGACTGGGCGACCGCCGCCTCGTGCTGCGGCCGGTCCTCGGATACGAGGGTGAGGTCTACGGCGTCAAGACCTGGGTGGGCGACCCGGGCGAGCCGGTGTCGCCGGAGCGCGCGATCGCATCGGTCAACTGGGATCCCCAGACGCTGATCGCCCGGCACACATTGGAGTCGTACCTGATGTCGTCGCAGAGCCCGGACGGATTCGGCGACACCCGGGACCCAGGCCAGTTCCTGCGCAAGGTGGTGCAGTTCGACGCCTTGAACGAATTGGCCGAGCTGTGCACGAACTCCGGCCAGCGCACCACGTTCCAGGGCCCGCTCACCGTGCTGCACGACGACAGTCACCTGATGACCTGGCGCGGCCTGGCCCGCAGTGGTGCCGGTCGCGATGCCGACGAGGTGCGAGGGCTGTTCCATGACGTCACCGACACCGAACCGATCCGCGTCGATCCGCTCACCGCCCTCCGTCTCGTCGATCTCGACCGGGATGGTGACGTCCCGCCTGCGGTCCTGGTCGCGTTCCGGACCAATCCGGCAGATCCCGACGATGTTGTGCCATTCCTCATCTATTGGTTGTCGACCCGACCCGGTTATGTCGCGGAATCCGCGGTGGACCACCATCCGGATCTGCCGGGTAATCTGATCCACCCCGACGACTTCGAGGGATTCCTACGGGCGCGAGAGGCCTTGCAGAATGAACTCGACGACTACGAGGTGCCCTCGGCGGTGCGGTTGCTCGCACCGGACGGGGCGTGGGTGCCGGTGCGCTTCCGGCTCAGGCGTTACCCGGGTGCGGTCGGCAGTCAGCTGCTCGTCGGTCGTTTCGCCCCCGCTGCCGGCTGAGCGGCAGGTCGACCCCGCATCGCCTGCTAGCATCAGCGACACAAACGCGCGCCTCTCGAGGTGGAAGTTCCCGGCGCTCTGGATGTCCGAGCCCGGTCGCACACAGAGCCTGAAGCAGCACCCTGCAGGGTCGACTGCTTCGGCAGTATGCGAGAGGGCACGAGCGTGTTGACAGTCGCCTCGGCGGAAGGCGTGGCCGGTGGTGGGGTCCGTCGGATCGATCCGTATTCCGACGGCGCCGATCGTTCGGACGCCGAACTGCTGGCCGCACATGCCACAGGCGATCCCCGCGCTTTCCGCACGCTGGTGCGTCGCCACGACAGCTACCTGTGGGCCGTCGCGATGCGCACGACCCGCGATTCCGACGCCGCCGCCGATGCCTTGCAGGACGCTCTGTTCAACGCTCACCGTCACGCCTGCCGATTCCGGGGCGACGCCCAGGTCCGGTCGTGGCTCCATCGTGTCGTCGTCAATGCGTGTTTCGACAGGTTGCGCCGGGATCAGGCCCGCCTGGCCGTCGAACGGCCGGAGGACCACGCGCCCGACCGCTCCGACGGAACCGATCCGGCCGACCGGCTCGTCTTCCGGCTCGACATCGCCGACGCCCTGGCCGCCCTGCCGGATCATCAGCGCGTGGCGATCATCGCCGTGGACGTCGAGGGCTACAGCATCGCCGACACGGCCGAGCGGCTCGGCGTGGCACCCGGCACCGTCAAGAGCAGGTGCGCACGGGGGCGCGCCGAACTCGCCACGATGCTCGGTCACCTGCGAACACGGTGATGGCCCGATCGGCCGAGGTCAGCACTCTCGAAGATGACCGAGAGCCTGCGCGAGCCGGAGCCGACCGCGTGAGCACCGACTCTTGATGGTTCCGATCGGTACACCGAGACGCTGCGCGGCCTCACTGACCGAGTAGCCCTCCACGTCCACCGCGATCACCGCGGCACGCTGATCCGGCGGCAGGGTGTCGAGTGCCCTGCCGATCGAGATCGAGAGGTCGACGGCCGCCATCTGGTCGTGATCGTCGGCGAGGGGCAGGAGGTCGTACTCCGGGATCGGCACCGTGCGCCGCACGCGGTTGCGGCGGATGCGGTCGAGGCAGGCGTTCACCACGATCCGGTGCAGCCAGCTCGTCACCTTGGCGTCGGACCGGAATCGCGACGCCATTCGGTGTGCATTGAGCAGGGCGTCCTGCAGGGCGTCGGCGGCGTCGTCGGGATTGTTGCTCGTGCGGCAGGCCAGCGACCACAGATAGGTCTGATGACGTTCGATCAGCGTCGCGAAGGCGTCGGGCTCACCGGCAACATGGGCGCGGAGCAGATCTTCGTCGCTGCGCGCGTCGACGCTCCCCCGAGTCATGCCGAGAAGGTTAGTGGACACCACGGGTCCTCGGCGCACTGACCTGCACGTTGTCCACAGTTCTGGGGACACCGGAGAGGTTGTGGACGAGTGGATGATTCGGGGTGGCGCGGATGGCGGAGAATCAGTTGCCGTCGGCGGAACGGTGGTTGCTGAGGGCGAGAAATCGGGTGTCGTCGGCGCAGCAGGGACTCAGCCCAGCAGGCTCTCGTACGCGGCGACGAACAGTTCGACGCTCACGTCCAGGATCGCGTCGAGGTCGAACAGGTCCGGGCCGGCGTCGGCGGGCGCGGCAAACTCCCCGTTGGCACTTGTGTACCAATCGACCAGGAGCTGCGTGAGCGCGCCGACCAGACCGATGGCGGCAAGGCGTTGCGTGCGATCGGCGGTCTCCTCCCCCAGCGCAAACGTCAGGATCAGATCGGCCCACTCGTGAATCGCGTTGAGCCGCAGGCGTTCCAGATCAGGATTGACACCGACGACCTCGACGAGCATCACGCGGGCCCGACGTGCGTCGTCGGCCAGGCATCGCACGAATGCGGTCAGCGCAGCCCGTGCGACGGCAGGTGCGTCGGGAGACGAGACACCGACCGCACCCACTCCCCCACCGTCGGCGACGAAACCGGCCGCGGCATCGACGGTCGCGACGCGGGCGAACTCCACACAATCCTCGTAGACCGCGGCCAGCAGCGCGGGGCGGTCGGCGAACGACTCGTAGAAGTAGCGCTGCGTCAGACCGGCGTGCTCGCACACCCGCTTCACGGAGGCGCTCGCATAACCGTCGGAGCCGAACAGATCCAACCCGGCGGCGATCAGATCGAGCCGTCGCCGGTCACGCCGTTCGTCGGCGTCGGCCCCGCCGTAGCGGCGCCCCTCGGGGGTACTCATCGGACTCCTCGGCATCGTCGGTGGTCACGGCTGTAGATCTCTTTACACGACTCTATCTGACACGATATCGTGTCAGAACATCATCTGACATGTTCCCGTGTCAGATGGCCGAACGGACCAGCAGGAGAACCGATGCTCGACTTCCTACCGGAGGCGATGCGCGAGCCGACCGTGCTCGCGATCCCGTTCTTCGTGCTCCTCGTGGTGCTCGAGTGGGTGGCGGCCTGGAAACTCGATCACACCGCGACGGACCGTCCGTCTCAACACGACGAACGCGTCCCGGCGCCACGCGGTTCGTACAACGCACGAGATTCTCGTGCCAGCCTCCTGATGGGACTCGTCTCGATCGCCACCAGTGCGGGATGGAAAATGACCGCGCTGCTCGCGTATTCGGCGATCTTCGCCTATCTCGCACCCTGGCAGCTCCCGGCGAACGCCTGGTACACCTGGCTGATCGCGTTCGTCGGGTTGGATTTCCTCTTCTACTGGGAGCACCGGATGGCCCATCGCGTCCGGCTGGTCTGGGCCACCCACCAGGCCCACCACTCCAGCGAGTACTTCAATTTCACCACCGCGCTGCGCCAGAAGTGGAACAACAGTGCGGGCATCGTCATGTGGTTGCCACTCCCCCTCCTGGGCGTGCCACCCGCCCTGGTGTTCGCGGCGTACTCGCTGAACCTGGTCTACCAGTTCTGGATTCACACCGAGCACATCGGAAAGCTTTGGGCGCCTGTTGAGTTCGTCTTCAACACGCCGTCACATCACCGGGTACACCACGGCAGCGACGCCGACTACCTGGACCGCAACTACGGCGGAACCTTCATCATCTGGGACCGGATGTTCGGAACCTTCCGCTCCGAGACCTACCGACCAACGTACGGATTGACCAAACCGGTTGACACCTACAACATCTGGCGGTTGCAGACTCATGAGTACGGCGCGATCGCGCGGGACGTGCGCACGGCCGACGGCCTGCGGGCGCGCCTGGGCCATGTGTTCGGTCCGCCCGGCTGGCGGCCGGATCACCGGCCGTACTGATCCGGACTGACCGTCACCCGGTCATCTCGATCTTGCCGATCTTGGCCTGAAAGCCGCCGGGACCCGGGGGCAGCGAGGTGAGCCACACCATCAGGAACGGGCTCTGTTGCGGGTTCGGGATCGTGATGGTGGTGGTGGGCTGGGAAACCGGTCCGGCCGCCACCTCGGCTGTCTGCGCGAGCGTGGGCTGGGCGGTCGGTGAGGTGCGGATCGAGACGTTGAAACCCGGCGTCGGCGTCGTGATGGTCACCGACTTCACCGCGTGCGGGCCGCCGAGATCGAACATCAACCCGAGCCCCTGCTTGAGTCCGCCGAAGTTCGCCGACCCGCGGTAGCTGTCGGTCTGCCACGGCGGGGCAGCGCCACTGATCACGTTCTGCAGGTTCGACGCGTTGTCGGGCGGCTGACCCGAAAAATCCACCAGCGACACATTCCGGAGTGCGATGGGTCCCGCCGCGGCCGGGGTGGGTGCGGGCGGAGCGGCGGCACTCGGCGACGGTGGCGCCGATGTGGTGGTCAGGATCGAGTCGATATCGGTCGATCCGTCGTCGGATCCGAAGAGATTGGTCGCCCATATCACCAGCGCGAGCACGATGAACAGAGTCAACAACCCGGCGCCCACGAGCAGCGCGATGTTGCGTCTGCCTGGTTTGTCGGCCTCGCCGGAGCCGGAGGGACGATCGGACTTCGATCCCATCGCGACCGGCGCCGCGTCGGCGTCGATGGCCGGCAGCATGTCGGTGTTGAGGTCGAGAACGGTGGCCTGGTCGAGGACGTGCTGGACGGTGCCCGCAGTTCGGATACCGCGACTGCCGTCGAGGGCGCGCGCCGCGACCGCGGAGATCTCGAACGGGGTCTCCGGCCGCGCCTGGCGCGGCTCGATAGGCGATCCGTCCTTGCCGGGCGCGGCGATCGGCAGCCCACCGACCGGTTCGGTGGTGTCGTCGGTGGTGACCAGCGTCGATCCGGTCTCGCTGTCGAGAGGCCACCGGGCGAGGAGCAGTGCGTAGAGCACGGCGCCCAGTCCGCGCACGTCGGAGGACTTGTCGTCCGGGGTGAGGGTGCCCGGGAATGCCAGCACCGCGTTGCCGTCGGTGCTGATGCGGATGCGATCCGGATGATCGATCGACAGCGTTCCACCGGATCGATGGGTGGCCTCCGCGGCGGCGGCGAGCGCCCGGACGGCGCGAGCGGCGCCGATCGGGGACGGGCCGGACTGTGCGACCTCGCTGAGCGACGAGCCCGGTACCCATTCGCTGACGACGATGCCGCCGGACGAGCCGCGCACCACGTCGAGCACACGTGCGACCCCGGATGACGAGATCTGCCCCAGCCGTAATGTCCGGGACAGCACGGCCTGCGGACCTTCGTCGGTCACCTTGGCCGATTCACCACGTTCCGGGGGAGGTGCGAGTTGCTCGGCGTCGACGAAGGTCAGGGCGACCTCTCGGTCGAGGTTGATGTCGAGTGCGCGCCAGAACTGCAGGCCGCGGGATCCGCCGTGGTGATCGAGCAGTCGATAGCGGCCACCGGCAACGGCGGCACCGGGCACCAGGCGGGGGCCGCGCGGCCGCGGCCGTTTGACGGGAACCGCGTCCTTGTCGGATTTGTCTGTGTCGGAGGGTTTCTCGCCCTTGGGTGTGGTTCGGGTCGGCGCCTGCTGCGCGGAGTCAGGGGAATCCGGGCCCGGCCGGTCCGATGTCGCCGACGTGTCGACCTCGTCACCGCGTGGTCGGTCCGGCTTCTCGTCGACGGTCACCGAACCGCCGTCGGAGGTCGGGGCGTCGGGGATGATCTCGGTGTCCTGTGTGGTACCGATCTCGTTGTCACTCAAGCGCCGAGCTCCTCTCCTGCGGTAGCGCATATCGCGAGGCGAATGGACCCGCATCTCGCCGCCATCACGAAGGCGTGCGGCTCCACCGCTGTGAACCGAGTACGACTGCCAGGTGGCTGTGCCCCGGTCGAATCGTCGGAGCACCTGTACCTGACCAGAGTACGGGAGCGACTCGTCCGGAGTGATCCGCGGAAACTGAACCGTGATCGTCGGTGCCGATTCTGTTACCGAACTCGGCGGTGGTGCCAGCGCCGGAATGAACCGACCGAGCATGCGCCGCACGGACATTCCGATCGAAACCACGTCGGGAACCTTGGCCGCGGCAAGTCCGGCATAGGTCACGCCCAGGACGACGACCGCGGTGACGAGGAGATAGACGAGCGAGCCGAGCTTGCCGACCTCCGTGGCGAGGAGATGCATTCCCGACAGGTTGGCGACCGCCCAGACGACCGCAGCGACACCGATCGACACGCCGAGGGTGATGACCGTCGTGCGGTACACATCGGTGAGACGGGCGTTGTTCAGGCGGTTGCGCAGCAGGTAGTGGCCGACGACGGCACCGACCAGATATCCCAGTCCGTTCGACAATGCGAGCCAGCGCACCACCAACTCGGGATCGGAGAAGAGCACCGGCCCGAGGTAGGAGGCGGCCACCTTGACGATCGTGATGCCGAGGACCATCACGGTCGGCGTCCAGGCATCCTGGCGCGCGTAGAACACGCGCAGCTGCACCAGCGTCATGGAGTAGGGGATCAGGGTGAAGGCACCCCACGCGAGGACCGAGCCGAGTTGGGAGGCGGTGTCGGCGTCGAACTTGCCGAAGTTGAACACCGCGATGCCGATGGCCGGGCCGAAGAAGGTCATGTACGCGACCACGGGCACCAGTGCGACCATGGTCAGCCGGGTGGCCAGCGACAGGTCGTCGACAACGGCACGATCGTCGTCGGCGGCGGCGTTGCGTGACAGCCGGGGCATGATCGCGGTCAGGATCGTCACGCCCAGCACGCCGTAGGGGAGTTGGAGCAGCTGCCAGTGCGTGGCGTAGACACTGATACCCGATGCGTCGGCGTGTGCGGCGATGCGGTAGGTGATGACCAGCCCGACCTGCAGGATCGCGACGTAGAGCACGATGGCCAGGGCCATGTTCCCGAAGGTGCGCAGGCGTGCGTCGAGTCCCCACTGCAGCTGTAGCCGCACCCCCGCCCGCTTGAGCCACGGCACCAGGACCGATGCCTGGACCACCACACCGAGCGTGGTGCCGATGCCGAGCACCAGGAGCTGAGGATCCGACATCCGGACCGGGTTGAGCGTGATCTCGCCGGGCATCAGGGCGTACAGCACCAGCGTTGCGATCTGGACGATGTTGTTCATCACCGGAGCCCAGGCGCCGGGTTTGAAGAACCCCTTCATGTTCAGGATCGCGATGAACAGCGCGGACAGTCCGTAGAACAGGATCTCCGGTAGGAGCAGGTAGGCCAGCGCGGTGGTCAGTGGCCGGTTGACGTCCCCGTCGCCGACGTTGAGGAAGGTCAGGAGTGGCGCGGCGATCAGCGCGATGACCGTCGCCGTACCGAGGGTGACCAGGGTGAGGGTGAAGATGCGGTTGATGAACCCGCGTCCGCCGTCGGCGTCCTCGGCCTCGGCACGGACCAGCACCGGGATCACGATCGCGGTGAGCACGGCACCGAGGACGACCTCGGCGATCATGTTCGGCAGCACGTAGGCGGCCTGGAAGGCCGACGCGATGGCCGGTCCGAGCATGGCCAGCACCAGCACCGTTCGGATGAACCCGGTGATGCGGCTCGTGAGCGTGGCCAGAGCGATGGAGCCGCTGGTCTTGAGGATGCTCGAGTCGGAATCGCGCGAGAGCCCGGTGGTGGCGCTCGCGCCGGTGCCGGTGTCACGCGCAGGCCGCTCGCCGGTGTCGGTGAGCGTGTCGGCCGGTGGCCGCGACGGAATGAACCGTGGCGGCGGCGCCTGCTGCCTGGCCTGCGCGGGGCGGGGCGGGGCGGGCCGTGGTGCAGGCGCGCGGGGACCGGATGCCGGTGGACCGGAGGGCCGGCCGGCGAGGGGTGGCTGGTCGGCCACCGGGCCCGTCATCGGTGGCGGACCGGCGGCGGGGCGTCGTTCAGGAGCCCCGCGGGGAGGTATCCGGCGGGGCGACGCGCGGCGCGGTTCGCGTGGTCCTTGGTCGGTCATGGTGTGTCTCGGTCGGTCGGGCCCGTCGTCGCGGGCGGTGCCTCATCCTCTGTCTCGGGGTGCTCTGTCTCCGGGTCGGCCTCTGCGTGCAGCATCTCTTGATGCAGGGTACGGCGACGCTCCTGATAGGTGGTGCCGGCAAGCAATCGTTCGTGGTCATCGGGGTCGGGACGGTCATCGTCGGCCGGGTCGGGTTCGCCGCGGAATCGGTGCCAGAGGCGCCGCGCGGTCAGCAGCACGAGGGCGACACCCGCAGCGATCGTGATCCAGAACAGTGGCTTTCCATAGGCATTCGCATGCACCGACAGCCGGATGGGCGAGCCGAGGGAGACCCCGCTCGAGGTGGACATACCGATGGTGACGGTGACGGCCTCCGAGCTGTCCGCGCGGGTGGGCAGCTGGATCTGGCGGGTGCCACGGGCGGGGATCTCGATGACGCCGATGTCGCCGACGTCGAGTTCCTTGGGCGCGGCGACGTTGATACGCACCCGGATCGGCAGCGACAGCTCATTGCGGACCACCAGCAGCAGGGGACTGCGCTCGGACGCGAGCGTGTACCTCCCACCGGGATCGAGGATGGTCACGGCGTTGCGCATCCGCTGCAGGGTGCCGCCGGATGCGGTGACCCTGGCCGCGCGCTGGGTGCGGATGTCGGCCCGCTCGGCGGCACCGGCCCGATCCGGTGTCCGGATGGCGCGCAACAGGTCTTCCCGGAGCGGCGCCATGTACCGCTCGGGAGTGGCGGCGACGTCGGCGGACTGCATCAGCGAGGCCTGCAACTGGTACGACAACTCGGCGTTGTCACGCATCGTCGTCGCGACCCGGTCGGACACCGCGACGCCGAGCGATGCGAGCGACGCGACGCCGGGTGGTCTCACGAACCGCGCGGTCGAGTCGGCACGGTCGAGTTCGCCGACGACGTCGGTGAGCGAGGTGGGTGTCGCTGCGCCGGACTCCAGCAGGAGGGTGGCGGTGGTGAACAACGCGTTGGTGTCGTCGGTGGACGGTGCCCAGTAGGTCGGTGGCATCACGAAGGCGCTGCGTCCGGCGGCGGGCAGTCGAGGCTGCGCCCGCCCGCGCTCGACAGGTTCGGGCGCGGCGATCGACTGATACGCCAGCGCTGCGACCGCGGCCTGCCGCCTGCCCGCGGCCGACTCACCGGCGAACGACACCTCCTGGTCGGGCGGTGTCAGCGGAGTCGTCGACGGGGCAGGACCGAGGCCGGCCAGGGACGCCGAGACCGGCGCATCGGTGGACTGGACGCGCAGGTCGCCCACCCGGTACTGCCCGGTGGCGCCCGGGCGGGCGGTCGCCACGCTGCTCGTCGACGTGACGGCCTTCCCGACGGATGCCGACTTCAACACGCCTGCGCCCGTCGAGTCGAGGGCCCCGAGCGCGGGGATGGTGATGCCGCGGACGCTACGGACACCGAGGATCGCGTCGACGACGTCGGGGGGCGTCGACAGGGCGTCCGTGGTGAGGCCGGTGTTGCCGATGCGGGCCAGCGACGTCAGATCGGACTGCGCGAACGGCAACGCCACCACACACATCTGTCCCGCGAGCTGACGCAACTCGGTCAGCCACTGCACTGCGGCCGCCTGCCCGGAGCCCGTGGTGGTCGACGACGTCGGGTCCATCGGATCGCTCGACACCCCGTATCCGAGCGACATCGACCGGACGGTCACCAGGAGATCCGGATCGATGGCCAGGCACATGCTCTGTTCGAGTTTGGACGGCTTCCGATCGGTCGAGGTGCCGGTGTCGTCGGAGTTGCCGGTATCAGGGGAGTTGTTGTCGCCGCCGGACGACGGTGGGGCCGATTCGGCGGATTTCGACGCTCCGTTGCCGCTCGTCACGGCCTCGGATCCGGAGGCAGCCGAATCGTTGTCGGCTGACTCGGATTCTCCTGCGACCGATCGTGCCGCCGCGAGGAGCACATTGAGCCGGCCACCGGGTTCGAGGGATCTGGCCAGGTCCTCGCCCACCAGACGGACCTGCTCGGTCTGTCCGCCGAGCACGCCCGGGGTGAGCTGCGGCGGTGCGGCCAGCGGCCAGAGCATCGTGAACCGTGCCGGGCTCGACAGGTTGGCCGAGACCGAGCCGTCCGCGCCGAGATCGGTGTCACGCGGATCGGCCTGTTCCGCATCGGTGGTCGGATCGACGTACCCTGCCGCCCGACCACGATCGGGTGGCAGGGACAGCACGGGCAGGAGGGTGCGCGACTGTGCGAGTTTGGCCGGATTCCCGTAGTCGGGGAGACCGTTCACGTTCACCTGCAGTGGGAACACCCCGGTGCGCTGGATGTCGAGGCCGCCGCTGCCCGACAGCGGGGCCGTGACGGTGAACGGGATCGACCGGCCCGGCGTGAGGTCGTCGGAGATGTGCCGGAACGGGGTGGCGGCGCTCACCGGGACGGGGGTCACGGCGAGGCTGCTGCGGAGTCCCGCGGCGTCCGCGACGGGATCGCCACGTTCGAGCCGCACCGACAGGTTGTGCAGCTGGCGGTCCCCGATGTTCTCGAGGTGCCCCGAGACGGTGACCACGGAACCACCACTGCTGGTGACCAGCGACGGCGTGATGGTGTCGATGGCCAGCCGTAGGAAGTCGTCCGGTATCTCGCCGTCCGAGGCGGCCGATGCGTCCGGCGCGGCGGCCGCCGGCGCCGCGGACAGGAGCGCGATCGTCAGGACAGCGAAGATCGCGGCGGAGATCCGCGCGAATCGACGGAGGGGAGCGAGGAGTCTGTTCACCCGGCGGTCAGGCATCGCCGGCCGGTGGGCGCCGGGGACGCCGCCTGCGCCGACGGGACCGCGACGGGGGTGGCGGTTCGTTGCGGCGCTGGTTGCGTGCGGCTGCGGCTCTCTCATAGGCGTTGGGTTCGGTGCGAATGCTCTCGGCCTCGGACTGGGCCAACCGGTTCGGGTCGGCAGCGAGATCGGCGATGACGCCTCGGGCCATGCGGGCCAGTCGCCGCTCGTCAGAGTACGTGAGCTTGCGGGGTAGTTCGGCGAGCGGCACCCATGCCACTTCACTCACCTCGTAATCGGCGTCCGACAGCTCGCCCCCGATGCTGCGGAGAAGATAGTGGTGAACGGTCTTGTGGATACGTCTGCCCTCGCTGACGAACCAGTAGTCGATCTTTCCGAGCGGCGCGACGACGGTGCCGTTGATGCCCGTTTCCTCCGCGACCTCCCGGATCGCGGTCTGCTCGGCGGTTTCCCCGGTCTCGATGTGGCCCTTCGGCAACGACCACATCATCCGGCCGCGCCGGTCCATCCGGCCGATGAGTGCCGCGCAGAGCTCATCGACGGGGAGGTCGAGGTCGGAGATGACCAGCCCGCCCGCCGACGTCTCGCGTACGGTGCGCAGGCGCTCCTGCCCCTGGCCCTGCCCGCGGTCGGGCCGGGTACCCGTCCGGCGGCGGTTCTTGGACTTGCCTGCGGTCGTGGCGCCGTCGGAGCCGACCGCATGGGTGAGGCCGGTCTTGGTGATCTTGGCGGTGACCGCGACCAGATCGGACGGCTTCGGCGGCGAGACCCTGGTGTGGGTCGGGTGCAGTTCGTCGTCGTCGCCGACGAGCCGCTCGGGATCTGTCGGCCGCTTCGGCATGGGCCCGGGCTTGGGCGCGTCGCGGCGCTCGACGGGACGCGGGGGAGTGTCGTCGGGGGCGCTGTGAGGCGTATCGCTGCCCGACGGCGCCACCGACGGTCGTCGTCCGCGCCGCCGGCGTCCCCGCCGTCCTCGGCGGGCCTGCCCGGGGCTGGTCTCCTCCGGGGTGGCCGCGGTGGCCGGACTCGATGCGGTGCCGTGCGATCCCCGAGCCAGATCGGCGGGGGTGACGCGCCGGCCGGAACCGGCGTCCGGTCGCGCCGATGAGGTGTTGTGCGTCACATCGCCGGGACCGTGACCACCCGCGGTGACGTCGGAGGAGACGTCAGAGGGGTCGGTGGACGGATCGGCGGACACGCTCTCGATGCTAGCCGTTGGTCACCTGCTGTTTGCCCGGATGGCCCCGTGGGCGGCGGGGTGGCGGCCGGTCCTGTCTGCGGGCCCGGCGACGATTTGTGGTCGCCGGACCTGGCAGCGGTAGGCTGGCATGCCGTGACAGAGCCCGAACGCCGTACCCGTCTGCTGGCATCAGCGGCGGTGACGTTGCGGGGCCTCTCCGACGTCCTGGTACCGCTCGGCGCGGCGTTCGCGGGCGCGGGCCACGAGTTGTATCTGGTCGGCGGGTCGGTGCGGGATGCGGTGCTCGGCAGGCTCTCGGGCGATCTCGACTTCACCACAGATGCCAGGCCCGAGCAGGTCTCGGCGTTGATGTCCGACTGGGCCGATGCCCAGTGGGACACCGGTATCGAGTTCGGCACGATCAGTGCGCGCAAGGGCGAGCACATGGTCGAGATCACGACATTCCGGTCCGATGCGTATGACCGGATCGGACGTAATCCCGAGGTGGTCTTCGGTGAATCGCTAGCCGACGATCTGGTGCGCCGCGACTTCACCATCAACGCGATGGCGGTCCGGGTCGGGGCGGACGGTCCGGCCGAGTTCTGCGACCCCCTCGACGGGATGACCGCGCTCCTGGCCGGGATCATCGACACCCCGGCCACCCCGCAGGAGTCCTTCGACGACGACCCGCTGCGGATGTTGCGGGCGATCCGGTTCGTCTCGCAGCTCGGCTTCCGGGTCGCGCCCAGGGTGTCCGACGCGATCACCGAGATGTCGGCGCAGATCGAGCGGATCACCGCCGAACGTGTCCGTACCGAACTGGACAAGATGATCCTCGGTGAGCATCCGCTGGAGGCCATCGACCTGATGGTCGACACGGGCCTCGGCGAGCGTGTGCTCCCGGAGGTGCCGGGGATGAAGCTCACCATCGACGAACACCACCAGCACAAGGACGTCTACCAGCACTCGCTGACCGTGCTGCGGCAGGCGATCGACCTCGAGGAGGGCGATCCCGATCTGGTGCTGCGATGGGCGGCCCTGCTCCACGACATCGGTAAGCCCGCGACCCGTCGCCATGAGCCCGGCGGTGGGGTCAGTTTCCACCATCACGAGGTGGTCGGGGCCAAACTCGTCCGCCGCCGGATGCGGGCTCTGAAGTATCCGAAGGCGGTCGTCGAGGACATCTCGAACCTGGTGTTCCTGCACCTGCGGTTCCACGGCTACGGCGACGGCACCTGGACCGACTCGGCGGTCCGACGTTATGTCAGTGATGCCGGACCCCTCCTGGATCGACTGCACAAACTCGTCCGGGCCGACTGCACCACCCGGAACAAGCGCCGCGCGCGGCGTCTGCAGGAGAACTACGACCATCTGGAACGGCGGATCGCCGATCTCAAGGCGGCGGAGGATCTCGACCGCGTACGACCGGACCTCGACGGCAACGCCATCATGGAGCTGCTCGGACTGCCTCCGGGCCCGAAGGTCGGCGAGGCATGGCGATACCTGAAGGAGCTGCGGCTCGACCGCGGGCCACTCTCGTATGAGGAGGCCGTCGAGGCACTCCAGGAGTGGTGGCGCGAGCAGGGTTAGCGGGAGTCACCCGGCGGATCACCGGTCCCGGGCGGGCGCCAGCAGGCCCTTGCACTAGGCAACACTTGCATTATGCAATACTTCTGAAATGCAAACGAATGGGAGGCCTGGCCCGCGGGATCGGCTGGACGGCCCGACCGCGTCCGACGTCGACACGTTGCAGTTGGCGACCCGCGACCTCGTCGGTATCGCGTTGCGCAGCGTAGCGGCGACGACCGGCGACGTGTCACTCGCTCAGTTCCGGATGCTGTGGACCCTCGCGGTGATCGGGCCGAGTTCGTCAGCACAGGTGGCGAACGCTCTCGGTGTCGGGGCATCGTCGGTGACGCGATTGGCCGACCGGCTGCAGCATTCCGGATACCTCGAGCGGGGTTCGGAACCGACCAATCGGCGTGTGGTGACGCTGGATCTGACAACGGCGGGGCACGAACTGGTGAAACGCGTGCTGCAGTGGCGCAAGGACGAACTGACCAGGATTCTGTCCCTACTCGGGCCCGATGTGCGCGCGGGTCTGGTCGACGGCCTACACGCCATGCATCAGGGGGTCGGTGAAGAGTACGCATCCGAAACCGGCCCGCTTCCGTTATGACCTCCATCAAACAAGACATGTTGGAAGGCGTCTGTGACGAGCACGGTGACGGATCGGACCGGCCGGCGCTCGGCGACTTCGCAGTCGACCGACGAATGCTCCTCGTCACTGCCTGGGCCATCCCCGTGGGGGCGCTCGGTGCCGGAGCTGCATGGGTGCTGCTGCATCTGATCGGACTCGTCACCAATCTTGTTTTCTATCAACGGTTTCGATTCGACCAGATCTCCCCGGGAGCGCACGGACATCCTTGGTGGTTGATCGTCGCGGCACCGGTCCTCGGTGGCGTGGTTGTGGGGTTGATGGCGCGTTTCGGCTCCGCCGCGATCCGCGGCCACGGAATGCCCGAGGCGATCGAGGCTATCCTGACGCGCGGAAGCACCATCTCACCTCGGGTGGCCGTACTCAAACCGGTGTCCTCCGCCGTGAGCATCGGCACCGGAGGACCTTTCGGGGCCGAAGGGCCGATCATCATGACCGGGGGTGCGATCGGCTCCATCCTCGCGCAGCATCTGCATATCACGGCCGACGAGCGCAAGACGCTGCTGGTGTCGGGAGCCGCGGCCGGTATGGCCGCCACCTTCAACTCGCCCGTCGCAGCAGTGCTGCTGGCGGTGGAGCTACTCCTGTTCGAGTGGCGACCGAGAAGTTTCATCCCGGTTGTTGCCGCGGTCGCCACCGCGACCGTGGTGCGGGCGTTCATCCTCGGCACCGACGCCGTATTCGCAGTCCCGATGTCGCAGAACGTGTTCCCGTGGACGGTCGATCTCGGCGCCGTGCTGATCGGACTCAGCGGCGGTCTGCTGGCCGTCGCCGCGACGTGGCTGGTGTACCGGTCCGAAGACGCGTTCGCGCGATTGCCAGTGCACTGGATGTGGTGGCCGGCCATCGGCGGACTCGTGATCGGGATCGGCGGACTGATCGAGCCGAGGGCACTGGGTGTCGGCTACGACGTGATCGACGATCTCCTCACGGGGCACGCGACGATGAGCCTGATCGTCGGCATCCTGACCGTGAAGACCGTCATCTGGGCGCTCTCGTTGGGTTCGGGTACATCTGGGGGAGTGCTGGCACCGATCTTCATGATCGGTGCGGCGCTCGGTGCGTTGGAGGGAAATATTCTGCCGCACACCACTGCTGGCTTATGGGCGATGCTGGGACTGGCTGCCGTGCTGGGTGGTGTCATGCGCTCACCGCTCACCGGAGTCATCTTCACCGTCGAACTGACTCACGCGTGGTCAGCGATGCTGCCACTTCTGGTGTCCGCGACCGCCGCCTACGCGTTGTCAGTGCTGATACTCAAACGCTCGGTGCTGACCGAGAAGCTCGCCCGCCGAGGGCAGCATCTGACACGCGAATACTCCACGGATCCGCTCGAGGCGTTCACGGTCGCGGATGTGGCGCGGGCCGATTCCGATGCCCTGGCCCAGGCCGCGGCACAAGTCGGCAGCCTTCCGCACGTCTACCCGCGGCAGACCCTGCGGGAAGTGGCCTACGATCTGGCCGACGCGGGTGCCACCAGCGCCATCGTTCTCGGTGCCGGGGGCCGGCCGATCGGACTGCTGACGACCGCCGACCTCCTCACCGCAAGGCTGCACGATCTGACCGAGTCGCGACATCGGCAACGGTACCTACCGCTGCCGCGTCGCCGTGTGACGACGCCTGCGGGCGAGGATCAGCTCATTCTGCCGGCGGCGCGAAGATGACCGCGGCGCTCGGGACCACTTCGAAGGTCGCGGGCAGCTCGCCGACGAGGTCACCGTCGATCGACACCAGAGCCGGTGGGTCGCAATAGAATTCGATCTCACGGCCACGGAGCGTACGAACCATCTGATGATCTACGTGGCGACCGGAGAAGACCGTGGGGAACACCTTGGCGACGGTCAGTCGTGCGAACCGCGACGGACGGACGGCCAGCGTGACGTCGAGAGATCCGTCGACCATCGACGCCGCTGGGGTGATCTGCATGCCCCCGCCGTACGAGGTGGTGTTGCCCACCGACGCGAAGACCATGTCGTCGTCGAGTTCCGTCTCGTCGACACGCACGTGATAGTGGCGCGAGCGCAGACCGATCAGTTCCAGCAACGCCGCGATGGTGTAGCGGGCCTGGCCCTTCGGCCAGGGCATCCCGATGGCGCGCGCGGTCACCGACGCGTCGAAGCCCGTCGCGGCAACGGTGGCGAACAGCGACGACCGGCCGTCGGGAAAGGTCACCCGCCCGAGATCCACCGTGCGGGTGTGTCCGTTCGCGATCACCTCGACCGCCGCCGCGGCGTCGTCGAGCGGGATGCCGAGGTTGCGGGCCACGTCGTTTCCGGTGCCTGCGGGGATCACGCCGACCGGGGTTCCGGTGTCGACGGTTGCCTCGAGTGCGAGCCGGACGCTCCCGTCACCGCCCACCACGACGATCGCATCGGTGTCGGTGCGCGCGGCCTTGGCCGCCCGTTCGGCGGCGTCCTGCGCATCGCGGCCGATGATCAGTTCCACGTCGATTCCCCGCGCCTCGAACTCGCGGACCGCACGTTCGGCTATCGCACGGCCTGCGCCGTGTCGCGAGTGCGGATTGGCCAGGACCGTCGTGTGACGAACCCGATGGCCGTGGGATGTGGAACCCATGGGTTACAGTGTTACATATCATGTCAATCTGTAAAGAGGACATCAGGGACCAGGTGCTCGACGCCGCCCGCCGATGCCTGGTGCGCAACAACGGCCGCAAGGTGACCGTTGCCGAGGTCGCGCGCGAGGCCGGGGTCAGCAGGCCCACGGTCTACCGGCGCTGGCCGGACATGTCCGAGATCATCCGCGCTCTGCTGACCCGGGAGGTCCTCGGCGTCGTCGCCGCGGTCAACGACGTCACGCCGTTGCGCACCGCCGACTTCGACGCCACGGTCGACGTCGTGGTGCGGGTGGTCGCCGCGCTGCGCGACGACGAACTGGTCTCGGCCCTGTGGCGCGAACAACGCGAGTTCATGATGCCCTATGTCTTCGACCGGCTCGGAACGAGTCAGCAGGGCGTTCTCGCGATCCTGTCCGACGCGATCGCCAACGGTCAGGCGCGCGGGCAGGTCCGCGACGGCGACCCCGACAAGATGGCTGCGATGGTCCTGCTGATCACCCAGTCATCCATCCAGTCGCGGGCACTGGTCGAATCGATCCTCGGCGACGAGTGGAGCCATGAACTCCACCACGCGCTCTCGTCCTATCTCCGTCCGCTCGACGACCTGCCGGCGGCAACCTGATGCGGGCGAGCTGATGGCAGTGCTGAACGCCGATCGTCGTCGCGACGGGCTGGCCGCGCTCGCCGAGCCGACCGAGCCGCTCGACCTGCTGGTGATCGGCGGCGGGATCACCGGCGTCGGCGTGGCGCTCGACGCCGCGACCCGTGGACTGCGGGTGGCATTGGTGGAGGCCAACGACCTCGCCTTCGGAACGTCGCGGTGGAGCAGCAAGCTCGTCCACGGCGGCCTGCGCTATCTGGCCGGCGGCCACCTCCCCATCGCGCGGGAGAGCGCGGTCGAGCGCCACCACCTCATGACCGCGATCGCACCGCACCTGATCCGCCCACTGCGACAGGTGGTTCCGGACATCGGGTCGAAGGGCTCGGCCGCCCTGATCCGGACCGGTTTCCGCGCAGGCGATCTCCTGCGGAGGGTCGCCGGTACACCGACCGACATCCTGCCCGCCCCGGCCAGACTGACCGCCGACGAGACCATCGCGCTGTGTCCGGCGGTCACCAGACAGAACTTGCGCGGCGCCGCCTCCAGCGCCGACGGCCAGCTCGTCGACGACGCACGACTGGTGATCGCGATCGCGCGCACCGCCGCCACCTTCGGCGTCACCGTGTGCACCTACACCCGGGCCGACAACGTCACCGGAACCGGTGCACGACTGACGGATACCCGCACCGGGGAGAGCTTCGACGTGGCGGCGCGCACGGTGGTCAATGCGACCGGCGTGTGGGCCGGGACGGTGGATCCGTCGGTACGGGTGCGGCCGAGCCGCGGCACCCACCTGGTCTTCGACGCGGCGACCTTCGGACATCCGACCGGCGCGCTCACGGTTCCGGTCGCGGGTTCGGTCTCGCGCTTCGTGTTCGCCCTGCCCGAGCAGCTCGGTCGCGTCTACGTGGGGCTCACCGACGTCGATGCACCCGGCCCCATACCCGACGTCCCCGAGCCGTCCGACGACGAGATCGACTTCTTGATCGACTCGGTGAATGTCGCTCTGGAACAACCGGTCTCCCGCGCCGACATCATCGGCAGCTTCGCGGGACTGCGTCCGCTCATCGACACCGGGCACGGAACCGACGGCAGTACAGGCGATCTCGCCGATGTGTCGCGCCGCCACCGGGTGCAGGTGACCGACGGCACCCTGGTCGGTGTGATCGGCGGAAAGCTGACCACCTACCGGCGCATGGCACAGGACGCCGTGGACGCGGCGATCGCGGCCGGCGGGCTCACCGCAGGCGCCTGCGTGACGGCGAACACCCCGTTGGTCGGGGCGGCCGGGGTTCCCGACAACATCGATCTGCCGTCCTCGATGATCCATCGATTCGGTTCGGAGGCAACGAAGGTGGTGTCTGCCGCGCGGCTGGCCCGGCCGCTCGATCCGATCGCGGGCGAGCTCGATGTGACCCGGGCAGAGGTCGAGTTCGCGGTCACCCACGAAGGTGCGATCACGGTCGACGACGTCCTGGATCGGCGCACCCGCATCGGACTGGTGGCGGCCGATGCCGAGCTGGCCCGGGCAGCGGTCACCGATATCGTCGACGCCGCGCTGAGTTCGCCTTGCTGAGGCCAACCCTCCACCCCTCGTCGACCGGGGTGCACTCCGGCGAGCGCGGTCAGTAACCCATCGTCCTCAGGGCCTCGGCGAGGCGATCGAGATCCTCACGCTCGACGTCGAGGTGCGGGCTCACCCGCAACACCGATTGCTCGGTGGCCAGCGGTGCGCGCCACGAGTCCGCGCAGGTGACCAGGATGCCCAGCCCGAGCAGCTTGTCACGCGCGGCCGCGACGTCGGACGGCCCCCAGCCGGGGGGCGGTGCAAGAGTGGTGATGGCCGAGGGCTCGTCGATCGGTTCGAGGACCTCCCAGCTGGCGATACCGTCGAGTCGCTCGCGGGTGGTGCGACCGATCGCGGCCAGTTCGCGGAACACGCGTTGCTGCCCGATGGTCAGCATCTCCGACACGGCGACACCGAGGCCGAGGCGGCCGGCGACGAACGCTTCCGAACTCTCCACCTCGACGGGCCGCAGGGAGTCCTTCCGGACCGCGACGAATCCCACGCCGCGTGGTCCGGTCAGCCATTTGCGGCTCGTCCCGTAGACCACGTCGGCCCCGGTCACGGTCGGAACGTGTCCGGCGGACTGGGCCATGTCCACCACCACCGGCACCCCGGCGGCGTGGGCGATCTCGACGATTCGGGTGACCGGCTGCACGACACCCGAGGCCGAGCCGATCTGACAGATGTGGATGAAGTCGGGCTGCTCGAACTGCAGCATGTTCTCCAGCGCGTCGGTGTCGACATGCCCCGACACATCGGCATCCGGCAGCGGTCGCACGGCATAGCCCCGGCGTTCGAACTCGACGAGGTTGGGACCGAACTCGTTCTTCGCCACCCACACGGTGGTGGAGATCGGCAGGTTCCAGTAGGTCAGCAGAGCACGCAGGGCGGCCCGCGCGCTCTCGCGAAAGGCCAGTTCGTCGGCGGTGTGCCCGATCAGGGATGCGAGATCGCGCTTGTCGCGGGAGATCTCGTCGTCACGATCGGCGGCGGCGATGTAGGAGCCGCGTTCGGTCTCACGCCACAGATGGGCGGAGATGGCGCCGATCACCGCGTTCGACGACCGACCGGCGGCCGCCGAGTCGAGGTGGACGATCTCCGGGCGGAGGCGAGCACGGCGCCATTGTTCACCCAGTTCGCTCACGTACATAGACCCTGAACCTACCGGTTTGTGCCGACGAATCGACGATCGGGTCGGATGAGCCGGACATCGGGCGATCGTGGGATCGGAGCCGGTCCGGATCCCCGCTGTGCACATGCCCGATTCGGCACGTGACGTGACGCGGCCTCGCTTACCATTGTGTTGCCTGTGGGCATCGGAGTGTGTCGACGATCATCAAGGCGCGCAAGGAGAATCAATGGCCAATCGCGAACCCGCCGGTCCGGTCGACCGTGCGCTCATCGGTGATCCCGTCACCATCGACGAACACACGACATTCATCCCGGTCACCCGCAAGGGCGTTCGGGGCCGGCCGGTGGCGGTGGGTGCGTTCACCGTCACCGACGGGGCCACCACATGGACGCCCGCGGTGGATCAGGGACGGGTGGCTCTCATCGGTGTGATGACCGGTCTGATCGCCGCGGCCCTCGGTTCCGCCGCGGTCCTCCGCCAGCCACCGTGGCCCAGGATGACGATCACCGAGGATCGTCCGGGGAGGTCCGCGGATCCCCGTCCGCAACCGGTGGACAACGCATGATCGATTGAGTGCGATGGCGCGGCCGGAACCCGCCATGCCCGCACTGCGTCCAACCGGTATGGATTCCGCCATCGACTACCTGTTCGGAACCGGCGACGGTCACACCACGTCGTGGGTGTCGGCCGCGGATGTCGACCTCGACGGCGACGGGACGGCCGATGCGGTCCGGCTGGATTTCGACGGCGACGGTCGTCGAGACGATGCGATGTGGGACACCGACGGCGACGGAACCGCCGATGTCGTCGCAATCGACACCGACGACGACGGCCGCCCCGACGACCACTACCGCGACAACGGTGCCGGGGTGTGGGGTGAACGGACCGAGGATCCGTCGGTCGGTGAATCACCGGCCGGGCACACTCCGCAGAATCCGCAGGCAGCGGGCCGGGTCGATGTCCCGTCGCCCCGTCGCGCTCCGGCCGGCTCTACGATGGATGCCGTCGTGGTCCGCTCCGAGGATCTCGACGGCGACGGCGCCGCCGACATCGAGATGACGGGGGATCGCCGGGCCGGGATCCCGGTGGCGCATCGGCTCTATGTCGACGACGACGGTGATGGCCGCTTCGACCACGTGTTGATCGACGACGACGGTGACGGGGTGGCCGACGTCAGCTATGACTCCCGTTCGCCTGGATTCGATCGTCGCTGAGTGACTCATGGCGTGGGTGGTACGGGGTGTGCACGACGCGGACCACGAGCGAGCCGATCACGTAGAGCACGGTGCCGAAGACGACAAGGCCCACCGACTTGCCGTTGTCCGGGATCGCGACGGCCGCCAACGCCACCGCTCCGACGTAGGCGATGTTGAAGACGGCGTCCTGAACGGAGAACACCTGCCCGCGCACCGCGTCGCCGATGTCCACCTGCATGGCGACGTCGCCGCAGAGTTTGGCGATCTGCCCGATGAGGCCGAGCACGAAGGCGGAGATGCAGAGGACCACGGGGTTGAAGGTCACCAGCGAGACCTCTGCGACGGCGCCGACGAGCAACGCGACGATCAAGGTGGTCTTCCGGCCGATCCGATCCACCGAGTAGGGCGTGACCAGAGCCGCGAGCAGGGCGCCGCCCGCGGTGAACCCGGCGACCACGCTCACGCCGGCGAGGCCGTCGCCTGCACCGGCCTGCTTGCCGATCACCAGGAGCATGAGGGTGTTCATGCCGAAGACGAGGCGATGGGCGCCTATCGCGGAGAGGGCGGCCGACACCGTGCGTGACCCGGCGACTGCCCGGGCGCCGTGCAGCAACCCGACGGTCACCGCGTGCAGGGCCGAGCGGCCCGGATCGTCGGGTTCGTCGGGACCCAGCTGGAGTCGCGCGAAGCCGTGGGCCAGGGCCCCGGCGATCAGGGCGATCACCACACCGCCGAGGGTGGTCAGGGCGCTGCCGGAATTGTCCGGGCCGAACAGCGCGCGCAACACCGCGGCGATGCCCGCACCGACGGCGAGCATGCCCGCTCCCAGGGTGGTGAACAGAGCATTCGTCGCGACGATGACGTCGCGGTGTGCCACGTGGGGCAGCCCCGCGGACAGACCCGAGGCCACGAACCTGCTCGCCCCTGTCACTGCAAGAGCGCCGATCAGCACGATGGTGTCGGTGGCCCCGGCGGCGATCGCAACCGCGACGAGCCCGATCATGACGGCCCGAATCACGTTGGCGTACATCAGGACGTGGCGTCGGTCCCAGTGGTCGAGGAGCGCCCCGGCGAACGGACCGATCACGGAGTAGGGGAGCAGCAACACGGCGAGGCCGCCCGCGATGGCGAGCGGATCGGCGTGCCGCTCGGGGTTGAACAGGATGGCACCGAAGAGCGCGGCCTGGAAGACACCGTCGGTGATCTGGCTGGTCAGGCGGACCGCGAGAAGGCGCCCGAGGCCGGGTGAATGAGCGAGCGAGCGAACGAACCCCCGTATACCGGGGGTGGCATGCTGCAAGCCTGACATCACTGATCCAGACTACCGACCTGAACGTCGCTGCCATGCGATGATGTGTGGGTGGCCGGCGGCGACGATTCAGAGGAACCGACCCCCGAGTTCTACTCGGAGGGGGCACCGGATGCCGCGCGAGACATTTCGTCGGCCGGTCGGGTCCGGCCCGGCACCCTGCTCCTCGCATCGACGGATCTCCTCGAACCGACGTTTGCCCGAACGGTCATCTACGTCATGGAACACAACGACGCCGGGAGTCTCGGCGTCGTCCTGAACCGGATGAGCCAGACCGCCGTGCACAATCTGTTGCCGCAGTGGTCGGATCTCTCGGCATCGCCCCGGGCGCTGTTCATCGGTGGCCCCGTCAAGCAGGATGCCGCCCTCTGCCTCGGCGTGGTGAGACTCGGCGCGGACGTCAGCGGGTACGAGGCCATCCGACCGTTGGACGGCCGCGTGGCACTCGTCGATCTCGATGGTGATCCGGAGGCGCTGTCCGAGGTGCTCGTCGGTGTCCGGGTGTTCGCGGGCTACTCGGGCTGGGGCATCGGCCAGCTCGACGGCGAGCTCGAACAGAACAGCTGGATGCTGGCCTCGGCACTGGCCACCGATCTGCTCGTGCCGCCGACCGCCGATCTGTGGGGCGACGTACTCCGCAGGCAACCGTGGCCGAGGCCGCTGCTCGCCTCGCATCCGATCGACGTCTCACGTAACTGAGCTGATCCCCATATCCGCGATAGTGGGTGACGTGCGACACGGTCTCTGCTAGGTTTTGGACGCTTGGTCCAGTCAGACGGGGGTCGATGGCGTGCGGGTGGGGATGATCAGCGGGATCTTCGGGATCCTCGTGGCGATGTTGGTGGTTCCGGCGACGGCGGGCGCGGCGCCCTCGACGCCGAGCGGGGGTGCGTCCGCGGCGGGGTGGGCAGCGTCCCACGACGGCAAGCAGCCCTATCCGGGGGTCGCGGTCACCTGGGATGTCCCGATCCGGATGAGTGACGGAACGATACTGCGCGCCAACATCTATCGGCCCGCCGACGGCGCCGGTCGGGCGACGACCAAACGCGATCCGGTGATCGTGAACATGACGCCGTACACCAAGCTGATCACTGCTGTGGGCGCCGCGGTCACCCAACATCCGGTTCTCGAACCGCTCCTGAGGCAGCTCGTGACGGCTGTCAACCAGGTCGCCACGCCGATCCGCGACTTCGCCGACATCTCGCAACTCACCAACACCCTCCGCGACGGCGGCGCGAAGACCTTCATGGTCGACCTCGACCTGGTGCGCAGTGGGTACACCCAGGTGGTCGTGGACGTGCGCGGCACGGGCTTCTCGCAGGGGAAATGGGATGTCTTCCAGAGCCGCGAACAGGCCGACACCACCGAGGTGATCGACTGGGCGGCCCGGCAACGCTGGTCGAACGGCAAGGTCGGCATGTCCGGGGTCTCGTATTCGGCGATCAACCAGATCCAGGCCGCCAACAAGAATCCGAAGGCGCTCAAGGCGATCTTCCCGGTCGAACCGGGTGGCGACCTCATCCGCGACATCGTCGCGCCCGGCGGTGCACTCGGCGCAGGCTTCCTGCCGCTGTGGCTGACGCTGGTCAACACCACCAAGATGGTGCCGAACGTCGCGTCGATGCTCAACGGCACCTTTGACTGGAAATGGTTGGCCGACCGGATCTCCGACCCACTCACGTTCTATCCGCAGCTGTTGGCGGCGCTGGTGACCCCCGATGTCAAGTCGGTGCCGCCGCAACTCGACGAGTTGCTGACCGACAACTCCGAGCCCCGAAAGGCGTGGCAGGACAACGCGGAACGGATCACCACCCCCACCTTCATCTACGGCGGCTGGTTCGACCTGTTCACCAACAGTGAAGTGCGGATGTACAACAAGATCCCGCTGCCGCCAGGGCACAAGCAGCTCATGATGGGCGACGGCTACCACCTCACGATCGGCGGCGGCCAGCAGGGCAGGCGTGGGACGCCTCCGCGTCTGGACGTGCTGCAGAAGGCGTGGTTCGACAAGTGGCTCAAGGGAATCGACAACAACGTCGACTCCTACGGGCCGGTCAACCTCAAGCAGGTCGGCTATCAGTGGATCTCGGCACAGCAGTTCCCGCGGGCAGGGATGTCGCGACAGCGCCTCTACCTCGGTGACCGGCGCAGCGGAACCGCGCCCTATGCGGTGCGGGACGGGAGCCTGACCACCGCCACCCCGGCGACGCGTGGGCGGATGACCGTCTCGCCCGGGCTCCTCACGCTCTGCTCGCGGGATTCCGCACAGCAGACGGCCGGTGCACTCGCCCTGTTCCCGTTCTGCGCCGAGGATGCACGCATCCCCGAACGCAATGCGCTCACGTTCACCACCGCGCCGATGCGGACGACGCGCAGCGTGTCCGGCTACACCAACCTGCACCTCAACACGGTCATGGATGCGACCGATGGTTACTGGACGGCGACGCTCAACGATGTTGCGCCGGACGGGTCATCGAAGGTGATCAGTTCCGGACAGGTGATGGCGTCGCTGCGCGGATACGATCGGTCACGATCGCAGTTCGCGCCGAATGGCGATGTGATCGATCCGTTCTACAATCTGACCCTGGCCTCGCGGCAGCCGGTGACACCGGGGACGCCGGTTGGCGTCGACATCGGGCTGTTGCCGACCGAAGCGCTGATCAAGCCGGGCCACCGGTTGCGCGTCGACGTGTTCGCGATGAACGTGCCGCGCGGACTTCCCTTGCGCCCCTTGCTGAACGAGTCGCAACTGAAGCCGCAGCACATCCAGCTCGACCCGCAGCGACCCAGCTTCGTGAACCTCCCGCTGTCGACGCCGATCTCATAGCGCGGGAGCCGCGCCGGGTCACTCCGCCTCGTGGTTGTCCGGATAGGCGGTCACCGCGAGGAAGCGGATGGGCAGTCGCACCAGATCGTGCGGGCCGTGGATGCCTTCCCCGTCGAGCAGCAGGCAGTCGCCGGGGCGAAGCGTGTACTCGGCGTTCCCGTGCCCGTAGACCATCACGCCTTCGAGCATGTAGAGCAGTTCGGTGCCCGGATGTTGAAAGCGGGGAAACACCTCGCTGTCGTCGGCCAGCGTGACCAGCACGGGCTCGAGACGCTTGTGTTGACCACGTAGCGCCCCGAGGAGTTCGTAGTGATGGCCGACCCGAGTGCCGCGCCCGACGATCACGGCACCCTTGCCCGACTCGGTGTAGACGGCTTCCCGCTCCACATCGGCGCCACGGAAGAGCGAGGTCACCGGCACGTCGAGGCCGGCTGCGAGCCGGGCCAGGGTGGACAGACTGCAGGAGGTCTGAGCGTTCTCGATCTTCGACAGCATCGCCTTGGAGATGCCGACCTTGGTGGCCATCTCGGCCACCGAGAGGCCGGCGTTGCGTCGGAGAAGTCGTACCTGATGGGCGATCGCCGCTTCCAGATCGCCGCCGGTCGGCGGGTCCCCGACGACCTCACGCTGGACGGGCGCGGGGTCGCCGGTGTCGCGGACGATGTTGGACGCGTCGGCTCTCATGGGCGCAGTCTAGCGAACTTTGTTTCCTGACAGTGGACAAGCGCTCAAGGTGCGGTGACGGCTTCGGAATCTCGGCTGTACCGCGTCGCCAGCCAGGAACACATGATCAGCTGGATCTGATGGAAGATCATCAACGGAAGCACGATCAGGCCGACCGTCGGGCCGGCGAACAGCACCGTCGCCATCGGCAAGCCGGTGGCGAGACTCTTCTTGGTACCGCAGAACTGGATGGCGATGACGTCGGCCCGGTCGAATCCGAGGCGCCGCGGAACCCATCGGGTGACCACCAGCATCACCGCGACCAACACCATTGCGATCGCGGCCACCGCGACGACCTGCGAGGCGTCGACCATCGACCAGATGCCCTCGCGGACGCCCTCGCTGAATGCGGAGTAGACGACCAGCACGATCGAACCTCGGTCGACGAGCTTGGTGGCCCGGGCGTGCCGGGAGAAGAAGGCGCCGACCCACGGGCGCGCGAGCTGCCCGACGATGAACGGCAGGAGGATCTGGCCGAGGATCTTGAGCACCGACGTCGCGTCGATCTGTACGCCGTTCTGGGTGGTCATCAGCGCGACGACCAGCAGCGGCGTCAACGCGACACCGAGGATGTTGGACGCCGATGCGCTCACGATCGCGCCGGGTACGTTCCCGCGTGCGATCGACGTGAACGCTATCGACGACTGCACGGTGGAGGGCACGAGACACAGGAACAGGAGGCCGGCGGCGAGACCTCCACCGACGATCGGCTCGACCAGCGGACGGAGGACCAGGCCGACGATCGGGAACACCACAAAGGTGAACGTCAGGATGGTCAGATGCAGACGCCAGTGTCTGAGGCCCTCGAGCGCTTCGCGCGGATGAAGCCGCGTGCCGTAGAGGAAGAACAGCAGGGCGATCGCGGCCACGACGACCCAGTCGAGGACGTCGGCGGCGTCGCCGCGTGCGGGTAGGAACGCGGCCAGCACGACCGTACCGAGGATGGCCAGGACGAAGCCGTCGACGGGCGAGCGGCTCAGCAGCCCACGGGCGACCGCCAGAGGAGATGGCACCGACTCTCAGGCCTGGGCGGACTCGTTGGAGCAGACGGCGCGCAGGCTGCATGCCCCGCAGCTCGAGGTACCGCACTCGGCCGCATGAGCCTCGTCGGCAGTGTCGGCGGGGGCGCCGGCAGGGTCGGCCGCCGGCTCGTCATGGTCGTGCGTGGAACAGCACGAACACCCCTCGTCGTCGGCAGGTACCGCGGCAGCGGCGCGGACCCCGTAGGCACTGACCAGGCCGACCACGAACAGCGCGGCGACCACTCCGACGACGGCGAAGGCGATCGACCAGTATCCGCCGATGCCGAGTGTGACGATCCCGCTGAGCACGAGGATGCCGGCGGCGGCGAACAAGCCGGGCGCGGCCACCCGGTTGGCCACCTGGAATGCCTCGTCGGACCGCATGGACTCGTCGGCGCGGACACCCAGCCAGCGGTTGCGAGGGAGACGGCCGACGATACCCAGCCCGCCGACCACGAGCCACAACGCGGCGAGCGCGAAGACGACCACAGCAGCGACGACAGACAGGACGATCACATCGACCACCATACGACCGACCGTCGTAGCAGACCGAATCGACCGCGCTCGCGCACCCGTGGTCGTGTCGGCGACAGTCGAGACCACTCCCCGTCGACAACATGGCCGAACCGAGGATTTACGCTGGTCGGGTGACTTCAGCTGATTCTGCCCGCACCGCGTCGACCGCCCCGGACGCCGGTCTGCCCGGTCATCGGTACACGGCGGAGCTCGCCGGGGAGATCGAGGCGCGGTGGCAACGTCACTGGGCCGACCAGCACGCGTATGAGGCTCCCAATCCGGTGGGCCCGCTCGCCGGGGATCTGGCCGCGTTCGGTGGAACCGGAGCAGACGCCGAGGCGAAGGTCTTCATCCAGGACATGTTCCCGTACCCGTCGGGTTCGGGGCTGCACGTCGGCCACCCCTTGGGCTTCATCGCCAGCGACGTGTTCGCGCGGTATCAGCGGATGACCGGCAAGAACGTGTTGCACACGATGGGCTTCGACGCCTTCGGGCTGCCGGCCGAGCAGTACGCGGTCCAGACCGGCACGCACCCGCGGACCACTACCGAGGCCAACATCGAGCGCTACCTGGGCCAGATCCGCCGATTGGGTCTGGGACATGACGAGCGCCGCCGTGTCGCGACGACCGACGTCGAGTTCTATCGGTGGACGCAGTGGATCTTCCTGCAGATCTACAACGCCTGGTACGACACCGACCAGCGCAAGGCGCGTCGGATCGCCGAACTGATCGACGAGTTCGATTCGGGCGAGCGTGAAGTGGGGGACGGCCGGCAGTGGTCGTCGCTGACACCGGCGGAGCGCAACGGTGTGATCGACTCGTACCGCCTTGTCTACGAGAGTGATTCGCTGGTCAACTGGTGTCCGGGGCTGGGCACGGTGCTCGCCAACGAGGAGGTCACCGCCGACGGCCGCAGCGATCGCGGCAACTTCCCGGTGTTCCGCAAGCACCTGAGGCAGTGGATGATGCGCATCACCGCCTACTCGGACCGCCTGCTCGACGACCTGGACCTGCTCGACTGGCCGGACAAGGTCAAGACCATGCAGCGCAACTGGATCGGCAGATCGCGGGGCGCGCAGGTGACGTTTGCGGCCGGCGACCACGCCGTCGAGGTGTTCACGACCCGACCCGACACGCTCTTCGGCGCCACCTACATGGTGCTCGCACCCGAGCACGAGCTGGTCGACATCCTGACTGCCGACGCCTGGCCGGCCGGCACCGACGATCGCTGGACCGGCGGCGCGCAGAGCCCGACCGAAGCGGTGCAGAGTTATCGCACCGCGATCGCGGCGAAGTCGGATCTCGAGCGTCAGGAGAACAAGGAGAAGACCGGCGTCTTCACCGGCGCTTTCGCGACGAATCCGGTGAACGGCGAACAGATCCCGGTGTTCATCGCCGACTATGTGCTGATGGGCTACGGCACCGGAGCCATCATGGCGGTGCCGGCACACGACACCCGCGACCACGAGTTCGCGACGCTGTTCGGTCTGCCGATCCGTGAGGTCATCGGCTCCGAACAGGGGATCGAGACCGACGCCTTCATCGGGGACGGCCCCACGGTCAACTCCGGCTTCCTCGACGGCCTGCAGGTCGACGATGCCAAGGTCGCCATCGTCGAGTGGTTGGAGGAGCAGGGGGCCGGTCGGGGCACCATCCAGTACAAGCTCCGCGACTGGCTGTTCGCCCGGCAGCGGTACTGGGGTGAGCCATTCCCGATCGTCTACGACGAGGACGGCAACGCGCATGCACTGCCGGAATCGATGCTGCCCGTGGAGCTCCCGGAGGTCGACGACTACGCGCCGGTGTCCTTCGACCCCGACGACGAGCACAGTGAACCGTCTCCACCGCTGGCCAAGGCCACCGACTGGATGACCGTCGAACTCGATCTGGGCGACGGCGTCAAGACCTACACCCGCGACGCCAACGTGATGCCGCAGTGGGCGGGCAGTTCCTGGTATCAGCTGCGCTATATCGATCCCACCAACGAGGACACGTTCTGCGCCAAGGAGAACGAGGCCTATTGGATGGGACCGCGTCCGGCCGGACACGGCCCCGACGATCCGGGCGGGCTCGATCTGTACATCGGCGGTGTGGAGCATGCGGTGCTGCACCTGCTGTACTCACGGTTCTGGCACAAGGTGCTCTTCGACCTCGGCTACGTGACGAGCCGCGAGCCATACCGAAAGCTGTTCAACCAGGGCATGATCCAGGCGTACGCCTACACCGATGCGCGAGGCATCTATGTGCCGGCCGACGACGTCGTCGAACGTGACGGTGGGTACTTCCACAACGGCGAACCGGTCACCCAGGAATACGGCAAGATGGGCAAGTCCCTCAAGAACTCCGTTGCGCCCGACGACATCTGCCGTGATTACGGAGCGGACACGCTCCGGGTCTACGAGATGTTCATGGGGCCACTGGACCAATCGCGGCCGTGGGCCACCAAGGATGTGGTCGGGTCGCAGCGGTTCCTGCAGCGGATCTGGCGGCTGGTGGTCGACGAGGAAGCCGGCTCGGTACGGTGCACCGACACGGAACTCGACGACGACACCAAACGACTGCTACACAAGACGATCGCCGGTGTGCGCGAGGATTACGCCGAGCTGCGCAACAACACCGCGGTCGCGAAACTGACCGTGCTGACCAATCACCTGACCAAGAACTTCGAGAAGTCGGGTGCCCCCCGCGCGGCCGTGGAACCGTTGGTCGTCATGCTGGCTCCGCTGGCGCCGCACGTCGCCGAGGAGCTCTGGCATCGGCTCGGTCATCAGACGCTGCTCGCGCGTGGCCCCTTCCCTGAGGCCGACGACACGTGGCTTGTCGAGGACACGATCGAGATCCCCATCCAGGTCAAGGGCAAGGTCCGTAGCCGTATCACCGTGGCCGCCGACGCCGACGAGGAGACCGTGCGGGCCGCCGCGCTGGCCGACGAGAAGATCGCGCCGCTCCTCGACGGCGAGCCCCGCAAGGTCATCGTCGTGCCGGGCCGCATGGTCAACGTCGTCCCCTAGGCTGCCGCTGGGGCCGCGATCGACTGCGGCCGGTTATTTGGGCGGGAGTTTGCGGGCGTAGTCGGCGCCGATGGCCACCCACCGCCGCAGTTGGCGTTCGGTGCGGATGCCGTCGTCGGAGATGCGCAGCCAGCCGCGGGTCTCGCGACCGGACATGACCATGGGCTCGGTGTGGTCGAACTCCAGCAGCACCTCGGTCTCCTCGGGTGGAACCCGCACCATGAGACCGCCGTGGCCGCTCGCCGCGATGGCCATGTTGCCGTTGATCAGAAACGCGAGTCCACCGAACATCGACTTCTCGTCCAGTCCGCATTCGGCGGCCAGCATCCCACGAATCCGGTGGGCGAGGTCGTCGTCGTAGGCCACGGAGTCGAGAGTAAGCCCGACGGGAGGGTTGGAAAAGAACTTACCGATGAGTAAGATGTCGGCATGGCGATCAACCTGGAGCTCCCGTCGACATTTGACCCGACGGTCGAGCGCACCCATCTCGCGGCCGAGCACATCTTCCGGCCCATCTCGCGCAAGTACGACAAGGGTGAGCACGACTACCCGACCGAGCTCGATGAGCTGGGCAAACTCGCCAAGCAGGCCCGGTCGAAGGAGAAGGAATCCGACGGTGACACCGTCGGCGCCGAGGCTCCGTCGCGCAACGGCCCGAACATGCGGGCCCTCATCTCCGCTCGCGAGATGAGTTGGGGAGATGTCGGGCTGCTGCTCTCCATTCCCGGCCAGGGGCTGGGCAATGCGGCGATCGCCGCCGTGGCCACAGACGAGCAACTCGAGAAGTTCTCCGGGGTGTGGGCGGCGATGGCCATCACCGAGCCGAGCTTCGGTTCCGACTCGGCCGCCGTGTCGACGACGGCGACGCGCGACGGCGGCGACTACGTCATCAACGGTGAGAAGATCTTCGTCACCGCGGGCTCCCGGGCCGATCACGTCGTGGTCTGGGCGACCGTCGACCGCAGCGCGGGGCGGGCCGCGATCAAGAGTTTCGTCGTGCCGATGGACACCGAGGGGGTGACCGTCGCCCGCCTCGAACACAAGCTCGGCATCCGGTCGTCGGACACCGCGGTGCTGCGCTTCGAGAATGCCCGCGTCCCCGCCGACAACCTGCTCGGCTCGCCCGAGGTGGACACCAAGAAGGCGTTCGCCGGCGTCATGCAGACCTTCGACAACACGCGTCCCGTGGTGGCCGCGATGGCCATCGGCCTCGGCCGAGCCGCGCTCGAGGAGCTGCGGCGCATGCTCGAGGAGGCCGGGCACACGATCGACTACGACAAGCCGGCCGCTGCCCAGCATGCGTCGGTGTGTGAGTTCATCCGTCTCGAATCCGATTGGGAGGCATCGTGGTTGCACACGGTGCGGGCGGCCTGGATGGCCGACAACAAGGAGCCGAACTCCAGCGAGGCGTCGATGTCGAAGGCCAAGGCGGGCCGCACCGTCACCGACATCACCAACAAGGCGGTCGAGGTCGGGTCGACGGCGGGTTTCTCGGAGACGATGCTGTTGGAGAAGTGGGCCCGCGACGCGAAGATCCTCGACATCTTCGAGGGCACTCAGCAGATTCAGCAGCTGATCATCGCGCGACGCGTACTCGGGAAGTCCAGCGCCGACCTGAGGTGATGACCTGCGGGCCCGTGCCCCCGCGCGGCCGGGCCGCGTCGACGGCGGAACCCGTACGCCGCAGCTCAGACGTCGGCAACGGCGAGTTCGAAATTGGGAGCGATCAGGCCGCCATCCGATTCGATCACCTTGCCCGTCAGGAAGCTTCCGGCGTCGGATGCCAGAAAGAGTGCGGCAGCGGCGATGTCGGACGGTTCTCCGAGCCGGCGTAGCGGTGTGCGGTTCTCGATCTCCGCTCGTAGCGTGTCATCGGCGGCGACCGTCTCCAGCGACGACGTCAGGATCGACCCCGGGGCAATCGCATTCACCCGGATATGTGGGTTGAGATCGAGCGCGGTCAGCTTCGTGTAGTGGATCAGCGCGGCTTTCACCGTGCCGTATGCGACGAACGCGCGACCCGGCAGCCGCCCGACGGCGGAGGCGATGTTGATGATCGAGCCACCGCCGGGACTTCGGCGTAGATGCGGCACCGCCGCCAGCACCAGCGAATGTGCTGTGGCGACGTTGAAATCGAATGCGCGGGCGAGATCGTCGACGCTGGTGTCGATCAGGGGCTTGGGATAGCTGCCACCCACGTTGTTCACGACGATGTCGAGGCGGCCGAACTCGTCGACGGCCGCCGACGCGAGGACGCCCGGATGGGTGGTCGACAGGTCGGCAGGCATCACCAGGGCACGCCGACCAGCAGCCGCGACCGCATCGGCGACGCCGACCAGGTCGGCCTCCGTGCGAGCAGAGATCACCACATCGGCGCCGGCCTGGGCGAATCCGACGGCAGTGGCGGCACCGAGTCCGCGGCCGGCGCCGGTGACGACAGCGACCTTTCCGTCGAGGCGGAATCGATCGAGGATCACGAGAACTCCTTGCTGAGTGGGGAAGTGGGCGAGAGGTGACGTCGATCAGGTCCCGCAGGTGTTCGCCTGCGGTCTGCCGGCCAGCACCGAGCTCACGAATGCCTGTGTGTCAGACAGCGATGCAGGTACCGTCGCGCGGTGATCCTGCCCGGGGTAGACGTGGTAGTCGATGGGTCGTCCTCTCCCGCATAGCGTGGCGACGAGCTGATCGGTGCCGGTCTCGGAAACCAGCGTGTCGGCGGTGCCCTGAGCGATCATGACCGGCACCCGGGGGATGGTGCGCGCCGGGTCCTGGCTGTCGAGGTACCGGGTCAGCGCGGCGGTGTCGGCGTCGGCCCGGAGGACCTGTGTGGGAGGTATCGGAGGAACGGCGCGGATCTGGTCAAGGCAGCCGGTTCGCGCCGCCTGCACGAGCGGCCCGGCCTGATCGGAGAAGATGGCGTCCGGCCTGATCGACGGCTCGGCGGCGTTGGCGCCCAGCACGATGAGCGGCAGGAAGGCCTCGGCGGCCTCGGCGCCGGGCATCCCGCTTCTGACGAAGTCGACGGTTCTGCTCAGTCCGACGCCGCCGGGGGCGATGGCGACGACCCCCTTCAGCGAGAGTTGTGGCGCTCGCGCACCGGACATCTGTGCCGCGAACAGGGCGGCGTGGCCTCCCTGGCTGTGCCCGGCCGCGATCCAGTTCCGGCCGATGCGCGGGTTGAGCGCACGTGCGGCGCGGACGATGTCGGTCACGGCGTTCGCCTCGCTCGTCCCGTTGATGTAGGGGTGCCCGCCGGGGGTCCCGAGGCCCTCGTAATCGGTTTGTACGACGGCGTATCCGCGTCGAATCCAGGTGTCGAGGACGGAGGTGATCGGGCCGAGATAGCCATGCTCGGGCCCGGTGCTCGTGTCTCTCGACGGCGCACACGGATCGGCGTAGCCGGTCGTCCCGTGTGCCCAGCTGATCACCGGCCATCCGCCGCGCGGCGGAGCCGACCGGGGAACCGCGACGGTGCCGGACACCACGATCGGCTTGCCGTGGGCATCGTCGGAGGCGTAGAGAATACGCGTTGTGCGTGCGGCGTCGGGCAGGGCGGCGGCGGTGGTCAACGGCCGTGCACCGAGCAGGGCGCCGGCCCTCAGGGAGCCGGGTGAGGGCTGCGCCGTTGCGGCGCCGACCGGAGCGAGAGCGGCCACCGACGCCACGACGGCGGCGAGCGTGGCGAAGGTGCGCCGAGAACGGACTGATGAGCGAGCGGTCATGGAATCCTCACAGTTGCAGAGGCGGAGTGGTAGGAACGGCCGCGGACGTCCCGCGCCCACAGCACATCGGAGCCGACGGTGGTCCCGTCGGCGATCAGCGCCCGTTTGAGGATCTTGTTCGTCGCGGTCGTGGGGAGTTCGGCGGCGACGCGCACGTACCGGGGCCACGCCTTCGGCGAGAGATCGTCTTGTGCGGAGAGGAAGCGGGTGAACTCGTCGGGAGTCAGCACACTCCCGCCCTGCAGCACGACTGCCGCCATGATCTGATCCCCGACGGTCGGGTCGGCGACGGCATACACGGCGACCCGATTGATCTGCGGGCAGCGCGAGAGGATCCGTTCGATCGGTGCGGCCGTGAGGTTCTCACCGTCCACACGCATCCAGTCCGCGGTACGCCCCGCGAGATAGATCCAACCGTCGACGTCGCGGTAGGCCAGATCACCGGACCAGTAGATGCCGCCGCGCATACGTTCCGCGTTCGCCTTCTCGTTGTTGTAGTAGCCCGAGAAGAAGCCCGCACCCGATGTGTTCACCAGTTCGCCGATCGCATCGTCCGGGTTGGAGAGCCGGCCTGCGCCGTCGAAGATCGCGGGGGCGCACTCGGTGATCGGGTCGCTCCGATAGATCGCGACGCCCGGAAGTCCGCGACCGATCGATCCGGGTGGGGTGCCGTCCTCCCTCGTGATGATGACGGCGTTCTCGGTGCTGCCGAAACCGTCGACCACGTGGGCATCGAAACGCAGCGAGAACTCGGCGATGTCGCGATCCGATGCTTCGTTGCCGAACGCCACGCGCAAGGGGTTGTCGGCATCGTCGGGTCGAGCAGGGGTGGCCAGCACGTACGCGAGGGGCTTTCCCACATAGTTCATGTACGTCGCCCGATAGGTCCGGATGTCGTGGAGGAAGCGGGATGCCGAGAATCGGGCGGGTGCCATGGAGCCACCGGCCGCGACGGCCGGTGCGAAGCCCGCCATGATCCCGTTCGAATGGAACAGCGGCATCGCGAGGTAGAACACGTCCGATTCGCCGAGCGAGAACCTGCCGACGAGATTGTCACCGGCGAACACCGCCATGTGGTGGGTGAGCAGAACCGCCTTGGGGTCGCCGCTCGTGCCGGAGGTGAAGATGATCATGAACGGATCGCCACCCTCGACCCGCCGGCTCGGGGTCGATGCCGGAGCCGCCGCGCATTCTTCCGCCCAGTGCGGGTCGTCGACGTTGATCATCTCGACACCGGTCAGATCGAGACCGTCGAGAAGTCGCGCGTGGTCGTCGTCCACGAGGAGGATCTGTACGTCTGCGGTCCGGAGGTCGGTGATGAGGCCTGCGCCCCGGCGTGTGTTGTTGATGCCGCACAGGACGTAGCCGCCGAGTGCTGCGGCGCCGAGGGCGACGAGCATCTCCGGGGAGTTGCCGAGCAGGGCGCCGACGTGCGCGGGCCTGGCGGTGTCGACGTGTTCGAGCACGGCGGCTGCGTGTTGGCTTGAGCGACTGACATATTCGGCCCAGGTCAAGGACACGACCTGCCCGTCATCGGTGGCATGGATGACTGCAGGCGTGTGCTGGGCCGCTCGTCGGGTGATGAGTTCGTGCATGGTCTCGGCCATGTGGTCTCCGGGGTCAGGGGTGGGTGATGTCCGGTTTCAGGCGGGGTCGGCGAGGACGCACCGCGCGCCGGTGAAGATGGTCGGCATGCACTTGTTGCAGTGGATACACAGCGACTGTGAATCGGATTCCGCCCGAATCCGATTCACCAGTTCCGGCTCACGTAGCAATGCCCGGGCCATCGCGACGAAGTCGAATCCCTCCGACAGCGCCCGGTCCATCCCGGATCTGTCGGTGACACCGCCCAGGAGCACGAGTGGCATCCGTACGGCGGCCCGGATCTGCCTGGCCTGCTCGAGCATGAACAGCGGTTGGTACGGGTATTCCTTGATGAAGAACTTTCCCACGGTGCGAACACCGGCCCGGATCGGTTGAGGCATGGCAGCCGCGAAGTCGCGGATCGGGGCGTCGCCCTTGAAGAGATACATCGGATTCAGCAGGGAACTACCCATGGTGAGGGTCAGAGCGTCGAGACTGCCGTCGGATTCCAGCCATCGGGCCACCTGGATCGCCTCGTCGACCCAGAAACCGCCCGCGACACCGTCATCCATGTTCAGCTTGGCGGTGATGGCGATGCGGTCGCCGACCGCGTCACGCACCGCGCGCGCGGCCTCACGTGCGAGCCGGGCTCTGTTCACGAGGGTGCCGCCGTAGGAATCGGTGCGCTTGTTGAGTCGTGGGCTCAAGAACGAGCTGGCGAGGTAGTTGTGCCCGAAGTGGAGTTCGACCGCGTCGAATCCACTGTCGACGGCGTACTCGGCTGCGGTTGCGTGGGCGCCGACGATGCGGATGATGTCGTCTTCGGTGGCCGCGTGGATGCGGCGCAGGCTCATGGGGCTGAGCATTGCGGATGGTGCGAGGGCCGCGCTCCTTGTGGAGCGGGGATTCGCGACGGGCCCCGCGTGGCCGATCTGCGCTGACGCCGCGGCGCCCTCGGCGTGGATCGTGTCGGTGAGCGAGCGCAATCCGTCGACGGCCTCGGGACGCATCCAGATCTGGCCGCGCTGGGTGCGCCCTTCGGGCGCGACGGCGCAGTACGCGACGGTGGTCATGCCGACCCCGCCTGCAGCAGGTCGGCGGTGGAACTCGATCAGATCGTCGGTGACCAGCGAGCGAGGAGTCCGGCCCTCGAAGGTGGCGGACCGGATGATTCTGTTGCGCAGGGTGATCGGACCGAGCCGGGCGGGCTCGAACACGTCGGGCGGGCTGTTGGCGAGCACGGGCGACTCCTCGGGGCGAGATGTGGTCAGGTGTGGGGTGATTCGGCCGTGCTCAGGCGCTGACCCGTGCCGCGGCGCCGGCATCGACGGCGAGAACGGTGCCGGTGATGTGCGCGTTCTGTTCGGCTGCGAAGAACAGCACCGCCCGAGTGACCTCCTCGGGTTCGAGGAACGCGACCGGTTGGCCATGGAGGGTCCGGAAGATCGGCTCGACGTCGTCGAACCCCGGGTGGTCCAGATCCGGGCGCATCCGGGCGTAGAGCGAGTCGTTGTGCACCATCGGCGTCGACACATTGCCGGGTGCCACGGCGTTGACCGTGATGCCGTGGGGGGCGAGATCGAGTGCCGCACTCTTGGTCAGGCCGATCACGCCCCATTTGGACGCGCTGTACGCGGCCAGCCCGGGAGCCGCGGATCGGCCCATCATCGAACTGATCGTGACGATGCGTCCGAAGCCGGCCGACATCATCTCGGGCGCGACCGCGGCGATCGTGGTGAACACCCCGGTCAGATTGCTCGACAGCACCTCGTGCCACACCTCACCGGTCATCTCGTGCACCGGGGCCGCCACGGAGACACCCGCGTTCGCGATCGCGATGTCGATCCGACCCATCTCGGCCACGGTGGTGGCGACCACACCGTCCATTGCGCGGCGGTCGGCCGCGTCCGCCTCGACGGCGATGCACCTGCGGCCGAGTTGCTCGACGAGGTGGACGGTCTCCTGGAGATCAGCCTTCGTGGCGAGTGGGTACGGCACCGACTCGCTGTCGGCGCAACGATCGACCACGACGATGTCGGCACCCTGCTCCGCGAGAGCCACGGCATGCGCGCGGCCCTGTCCCCGTGCGCCGCCGGTGATGAGTGCGGTTCTTCCTGCGAAGGCGTTCAACGTGACACCACTTCTCCTCGAGATGGCCCGGCAGTCCGAGGGCCATCGGCAGTCGGTCGAATAATCGACCAGTTCGGTCGAATATGATGGGCGTCACGCTACAAGCGGCATCCGGAAGGGTCAAGGGGTGCGCTGAGGAAGGTGCGTGGAAAGGCGGTGCGGTGTGAGGCGTTTCTACGCCTGGGATTTCCGCCCACCGAGCGAGTCGGTGAGGGTATCCGCGGTCTGCTTGAGAACCGTTCCGTGGTGGGCGATCTCGCCCGCGGTGAGCGCGTCCTGCACATTGACGGTCAGGAGCAGTGACTGGTCGCCGTCTGCGTCGAAGGTCGGTGCCGCGATGACACCGACGCGATGAGACATGCCTGGATCGGCCTGCCGGAGTTCGTCGCGGGTGAGCACGCGCTGTCCGCCCATACCGGCCAGCAGATCCGTGATCAGCGAACGCAACTCGGGTGGGAGGTCATCTGCGGCGGCGCTGCCCAGGATCTGGTACACGCGTTCGAGCGTCGGAGTGAGTTTCTCGACCAGATAGCCGGTGCTGCGGCACTCGGCAGCCATGCGGCGCAGCTCATCGAGATCGAGCCCCGCCGACCACGTGTGTTCACCGCGCACCCATTGCTCGAGGACCTCGTCCGGTTGCCAGAGCACGTACATCAATGCCGTCGGCAGGGCGAAGGGGAAGGTCTGCCCAACGCTGACCGGCGGTCGGACGCCGGGTGGGGTGGCCACCTCCAGCACCATGAACTGGTCGCCGACGCGACCCGATGCAACACTCATGACGCCGAATTGCCGGGTGAGCGAATCGAGTTCGTCGCGAACGACCGGGTCGAGCGCGAAGTCTCGTCGGGCCGCCCGTCCCGCCGTGACAAGCGCCGGGCCGAGGCCGTACGTCTTGTCCTCAGGATGGCTGCGCAGGTATCCGCGGGCCGTGAGTTCGGTCAGTATCGCCAGGCAGGTCGGCTTGCTGATCTCACAGTTGCGCGCCAGCTCCGACAGGCCCCACCGTTGACCCCGGTGCTCCACCAAGTAGTCCAGGATGTCGAGGACGCGAGCCGTCGGCGGTGAGGCACTTCTGCTGTGCTTTGCCACCGAAACCTCTCCATCGCCCGGACGCCATCACCTTACCGATGCGGTCGAGATGGGGGCCGCCGGACGAGACCGACATCGATGTGGTCGGCATCCACCTCGTCGCCCGACCGCGTCCGGACGTCCACGATCACCGGCTCGCCGGATTCGGAATCGGTGAGGCGAAGCGGGGCGCCCTGCGGCTGCAGGTACTGATTGCCCCACTGCAGCAGGCCGAGCACCACCGGCAGCAGATCGCGGCCCATCTGGGTCAGGAGGTACTCGTTTCGCGCGCGTTGTCCGGGCTCCCGGTACGGAACCTTCTCGAAGATGCCTGCTTCGGTCAGTTCCCTCAGCCGGGTCGACGCGACCGCGTCGGTGATCCCGACGCGACGGGCGAACTGGTCGAACCGGGTGGCGCCGTAGAACGCCTCGCGCAGGATGAGCATCGCCGACCGCGTTCCGACCAGGTCGAGGGCTTTGGCGATGGAACAGTCGGTTGCCTCCCAGCTGTCGCGGTCGGCGAGGGGTCCGGTGAGCGTCATCATGTGAGACATCCTACATCTGGCTTGACATAACCATAGTCAGCGCGTAGACCTCTGACTATGTCCCACCCAAGTCAGGTGGGCCCGGAGATGGAGGAACCATGACAAACGCGGTCATCGTCGATGCGGTACGGACGCCCATCGGCAAGGGGAAACCGACCGGAGCGCTGCACGATGTGCATGCGGTGGATCTGCTGGCACACAGCCTGTCGGCCCTCGTCGAACGCACCGGTATCGATCCGGCGGTCGTCGACGACGTGGTGACCGGGGTGGTCACCCAGTCCGGCGAGCAGGGGTTCAACATCGCACGTCGCGCATTGCTGGCTGCCGGGTATCCCGAGTCGGTGCCTGGCGTGTCCGTCGATCGCCAGTGCGGTAGCGGCCAGCAGGCGATCGCGTTCGCGGCGCAGGGGGTCATCTCCGGCGCCTACGACGTCGTGGTCGCGGCCGGGGTGGAGTCGATGTCGCGGGTGCCGATGGGATCGGCGGTCGCCGGGACGAGTGACCTCAACGGCGTCGCATTCGACGAACGTTATCCCGAGGGTCTTGTCGGGCAGGGTATCTCGGCTGAGCTGATCGCCGCCCGCTGGAACATCTCGAGAACCGCCATCGACGAGTTCGCGCTCCGGTCCCATGATCTCGCGGCGGTGGCGACCAAGAACGGACTGTTCGAGAAGGAGATCGTGCCACTGGCCGGACTCGCCGTCGACGAGGGCATCCGGATGGGCAGCACGGTCGCCGATCTCGCAAGGCTCCGGCCGGCCTACTACGACGAGGTGATCGCGACGCGGTTCCCGGAGATCGGCTGGAAGATCACTGCCGCGAGCGCGAGTCAGATCAGCGACGGTTCGGCCGCGCTGCTGATCATGTCCGAGGAAAAGGCGCGCGAACTGGGTCTGCGGCCACGGGCTCGGGTGCACTCGTTCTCGGTCGCAGGTGACGATCCGCTGATGATGCTCACGGCGGTGATCCCTGCGACCCGCAAGGTCCTCGCCCGCAGTGGCCTCGATCTCGCCGACATCGGGGTGTTCGAGGTCAACGAGGCGTTCGCTCCCGTCGTGCTGGCCTGGGCGGCCGAACTCGGTGTCGATCCGGAGCGGGTGAACGTGCACGGCGGTGCCATCGCGCTTGGCCATCCGTTGGGTGCAAGCGGTGCCCGACTGGCGACGACGGCGATCAACGCGCTCGAGCAACGCGACGAACGCTATGCGCTGCAGACGATGTGTGAGGCGGGCGGTCTCGCGAACGCGACCATCTACGAGCGCCTCGATGCCTGACAGTGCTACCGTCTCGAAATAGAACACGTTCTACTTCGAGGAAGGCTTGTGATGACGGTTGACCAGGGCACACTGAGCGAGAAGATCAATGCGGCGGTGGACGCCTACGTCGAGCTGCTCAATTCGGGAACGGCCGAGCAGATCGCCGATCTCTATGCGGCCGACGCATCGGTAGAGGACCCGATCGGTGCGGATCTGCGCACGACGCGCGATCAGCTCGTGGAGTTCTACTCGGTGATCACCGGTATGGATGAGCGGACGGCGACACTCAAGTGGAAGAAGATCGCCGGTGACACCGCGGTCTTCGAGTTCACCCTGGTCACCGGTACGTCGGGGATGAAGTTCGAGATCACCCCGATCGACATCATGGTGTTCGACGCGCAGGGCAAGGTGTCGTCGATGCGCGCCGTGTGGGAGCAGTCGGACCTCAAGCAGCTCTAGCAGTCAGCCCCGCCCCGTCGGCCGGAGCACGATCTCCTCGGGATGTGCGTCGGCCGGCGTGGCGATCGCATGGACGATGGCGTTCGCGACCGTGGAGGTCTTGAGGAACTGGGACGGGTCGTATTCGTTGCCCTCGATGGCGACGAGGTCCCGTTGCATCTCGGTGTCGATGCGACCGGGGAAGACCGAGGTCACCCGCAGTGTGGGCTCCTCGGCGCGGAGTGCGTCGGCCAGCGCCCGTAAGCCGAATTTGCTGGCCGCGTACGGCGCCCAGCCGGGATTGGCGCGACGGCCGGCGCCGGAGTTGACGAACACCACGTGGCCGCCGGCCTCCCGTAGCGCGGGCAGCAGCAGCCGGGTCAATTCGGCGGCGGCCACCAGGTTCACCTCCAGAACGTGCTGCCATTCCTCGACCGGCGTATCGGCCACACCTTCCAGGGAACTGCCGACTCCGGCATTGTGGACCAGGACGTCGAGGGCGTTGATCGCCTCGGTGGCCGCCTCGACCTCGTCGTAGTCGGTGAGGTCCACGGGGAAGGTGCTCGCTCCGTCCAACTCGGTCGCGAGCGTGTCGAGTTCGGACGAGGGGCGTCCTCCGAGCAGGAGGTCATGAGTGGGGGACAGCCGGCGGGCGATCTCGGCGCCGAGGCCGCGGCTTGCCCCGGTGATCAGAGCGGTGGGCACGGGTTCGAGGTTACGGGGTCCGCCTGGGCGCCGACAGCGCTTCCCCTCGCTGCGCGCAGGCGCGGCGCGCAGTGCAGAATCGACCCGTGGCCCGGTATGGATTCACCCCGACTCAGTTGTCTGCGCGTGCCGCCTATCTGCTCCGCGGTAATGACCTGGGCACCATGACGAGCGCCGCCCCCAAGCTGTACCCGCACATGTGGAGCTGGGATGCCGCATTCGTGACGGTCGGTCTGGCGCCGTTGTCGGTCGAGCGCGCCGTGATCGAGATGGACACCCTGCTCTCTGCGCAGTGGGAGAACGGGATGATCCCGCACATCGTGTTCGCCAACGGGCGCGACGGCTACTTCCCGGGGCCCGCGCGCTGGGAGTGCGCCAGGCTCGCCGCTTGTGCTCCGGACTATCCGGACACCTCCGGCATCACCCAACCGCCGGTGCATGCCATTGCCGTGCAACGCATCCTGGACCACTCGCGTCGCCACGGACGCACCACCCGGTCGGTCGCCAACGAGTTCATCGATCGGCGATGGGGTTCGCTGGTGCGGTGGCATCGGTGGCTCGCCCACGCTCGTGATCCCAACGGCCGCGGCCGCATCACCCTGTTCCACGGCTGGGAGTCGGGGATGGACAACTCGCCACGGTGGGACCGTCCCTACGCGAATGTGGTTCCCGGCGAGGATCTCCCGCCGTACACCCGGGCCGACCTCGACCACGTGGCGGATCTGTCCATGCGTCCGAGCAACAACGAGTACGACCGGTACATCTGGCTGGTCGAGCAGATGAAGCGGGCCGAGTACGACGACGACATCCTCCCCAAGGTGATGAGCTTCGCGGTGGAGGACGTGTTCGTCAGTGCGATCTTCGCGGTGGCCTGCGACGTGCTCGCGACGATCGGTGAGGACTATTCCAAGCCCCGGTCCGACGTCCGTGACCTGCGCGCCTGGGCGGATCGTTTCCGTGCCGGCGTGGTGGCGGCAGCCAACGAACGCAACGGTGCGGCAAGCGATTTCGATCTGCGCGCCGGCGCCTGGATCAACACCGAGACGATCGCGGTGTTCGCGCCGCTCATCTGCGGCGGATTGTCGCGGGAGCGTGAGCGGGCACTGCTCCGATTGTTCGACGGTCCGCGGTTCTGCGGTCACCCGGATCTGCGCTACGCGGTGCCGCCGTCGACGTCGCCGATCTCGATGGATTTCAAACCGCGCGAGTACTGGCGCGGGCCGGTGTGGCCGGTGATGACCTGGCTGTTCAGCTGGGCGTTCGCGCGCCGTGGGTGGACCGAGCGGTCGGCGCGCCTGCGGGAGGAAGGGCTCCGTCAGGCCACCGACGGCGCATTCGCGGAATACTACGAACCTTTCACCGGCGAACCACTGGGCAGCATGCAGCAGAGCTGGACCGCGGCGGCAGTGCTGGATTGGCTGGATTGACACATCGTCGGCCCGGGCACCGGCAAAACGCGCCCCTGGCGCTCGCCCTCGATCAGGCCGGCTCGACCGCGTACTCCCGCCGCCATTGGGTCGGCGTCTGGCCGAACCGCTGACGAAACCAGCGCGAGAAGTTGCCGGGGGACGAGAACCCGAGCAGTTCGGCGATCTCGATGAGGGCGTGGCGCCGGTTGCCGACCATGTGCTTGGCGAGCTCGACTCGGATGGAGTCGAGGACCGAAGAGAAGGTCTCACCCTCGGCGGCGAGTCGTCGGTGGACGGTCCGGCGGTCGACCCCGAGGCTGCGCGCGACCTGATCGACCGAACAGCGCCCGGTCGGTAGGAGGAGCTCGATCAGTTCGCGCACCCGGTACTCGGTTCGCGGATCGGCCGAGCCGACGGTGTCGTCGAGAAAATCCTGGGTGTAGCGGCGGAGCTCCGGATCCGACAAGACGTTGGGGGTGTCGAGATCCTTTGTGTACAGCGAGATCCCGTTCGAGTCCTGTCCGAATCGGACGTCGGTTCCGAAGAACTGGTTGTGTGCCCGGGCATCGTCGGGCGGTAGATGGGTGAAGGTGACGCCGACCGGGTGCCAGTCGGGCGAGATGAATCCCTGGAGGAGTTGGTGCAGAACGGCGACGGCGAGTTCGACGGATTGCCGGAACTCTCCGGAAACACCGACGTCGAGGGTGATGCGGAGCGTCGCGATGCCGCCGACCTCCGACAATCGCGTACGCAGGGCTTCGTTGTACATGTGCTGATGACGGATCAACACCCCGAGAGCGCTCCGCACGTCGGGTTCCTCCCGGATGACCAGGCTCAGTGGGCCCAGGTTGGCGAGGCGGCGATAGCGCGCCAGTGCGAGCCCGAAATCCTCCCGACCCGACGCGGCAGCAGATCGCTCGAGTAGGTCGGCGATCGCCTCGGCGGGTACCCAACGGTCCTGGAGGCTGAGGCTCGCAGGGTCGAGTCCGACGTCACGGACGAGCTGGGCGGGATCGAGCCGCAGCGAGTGACCGAGCTCGACGAAGTTGTTGAGGGCGGCGTAGCGGGCGAGCGGTTTCACGACATTCAGCCTATGTCCCCGATTGCACAATCACACGTCCCGTAGCGAAAAGAATCCGGGCGGTAATCCTCGTAATGTCGAATGCATCACATCAGATGGTCGACCGAAGCGGCGATCACAGTCACAGGCCTGCCGTGATGACTCCCATGAGCGATCCCGGGCCGAAAAGGAGGAGGACACCATGGCGCAAGCTGTGCGATTCGACGCGATCGGCGGGCCTGAGGTTCTGCGCTGGGAGACCGTCGAGGTGGGGGCGCCGGGGCCGGGTGAGGTCCGGATCCAGCACGAGGCCGTGGGCCTGAACTTCGCCGACACCTACTTTCGTACCGGGCTGTACCCGGCGCCGCTCCCGGCAGGCATGGGCGTGGAGGCCGCAGGCATCGTGCAGGAGGTCGGGCCGGGCGTCACGTCGGTTGGCGAGGGCGATCGGGTGACCTACACCGGCAGCCCGCTCGGTGCCTACAGCACCCAACGCGTGATGCCGGTCGAGCACCTGATCCCGTTGCCCGACGCGGTGGGATTCGAGACCGCCGCCGCCATGACCATGCGCGGACTCACCACCGCGTACCTGCTGCGCCGGATCTGGCCGCTGAAGTCCGGTGACACCGTGTTGTTGCACGCGGCCGCCGGCGGGGTCGGACTCATCTTCAGTCAGTGGGCAAAGCTGTTGGGCCTGAAAGTGATCGGCAGTGTATCGACTGACGAGAAGGCCGAGGTGGCGCGCAATCACGGATGCGACGAGGTCATCGTCTACAAGCGAGAGGACATCGCATCCCGCGTCCGTGAGCTGACCGATGGCGCAGGGGTTCCCGTCGTCTTCGACAGCATCGGTGCCACCACGTTCGAGTCATCGCTGAAGTCGGTCGCCCGCCGAGGACTACTCGTCTGCTTCGGCACCGCGTCGGGGCCGGTCCCACCGATCGATGCGATGCAACTGGCCGTCAACGGTTCGGTGTTCGTCACCCGGCCGGCACTCGCCGACTACATCGCCGATCCCGCAGAGCGCGCCGAGCTCGCCTCCGAGCTGTTCTCGATGGTCGCTGCTGGTCACATCGCGATCGACATCAACCAGCGCTACGAGCTCGCCGACGCGGCGGCTGCACACCGGGACCTCGAGTCCGGCCGCAGTGTCGGGTCGTCGGTCTTCTCCCTCTGAGCCACCCGAACCATTTCGCCTGTCAGAAAGGACGAATCATGACGACCGCCACCCGACCGTCGAGCCGCACGGCATTTCGGGTCGAACCGCTCACCTGCTCCATCGGAGCAGAGGTGTCCGACATCGACCTGGGCGAGGTCGCCCGCGACGATGCGCAGTTCGACCGCCTCCGGTCGCTGCTGATCGACCACAAGGTGCTCTTCTTCCGCGATCAGGACATCACCCGTGCCGAGCATGTCGCACTCGCCGAGAGGTTCGGTCCCCTCGAGGACCATCCCGTCGTCGGCAGTGACCCCGACCATCCCGGACTGGTCCGGATCTACAAGGACGTCGACAGTCCGCCAGAGCATTTCGAGAATGCCTTCCACTGTGACGCCACCTGGCGCGACAACCCGCCGTTCGGCTCGGTGCTGCGCTGTGTGGAGGGACCGGCGGTCGGTGGCGACACGATCTGGGTCAACATGGCCGAGGCGTACCGCCGTCTGCCGGAGACCGTGAAGGTCCAGATCGCCGGGCTCCGGGCCCGGCACAGCATCGAGGCGACCTTCGGTGCACGGATGACGATGGACCAGCGGCACGCTCTGCACGCCCGGTTCCCGGACGCGGAACACCCTGTCGTACGCACTCATCCGGAGACCGGCGAGAAGATCCTGTTCGTCAACTCGTTCACGACGCACCTGGTCAACTACCACACGGCCGACAATGTCCGCTTCGGTAGCGACTACGCCCCTGGCGCAGGCAATCTGCTGCAGTACCTGACCAGTCAGGCCGCGATACCGGAGTACCAGGTCCGCTGGCGCTGGACCGAGAACAGCATCGCCATCTGGGACAACCGGTGCACCCAGCACTACGCGGTCCAGGACTACTGGCCCGCCGTTCGGAAGATGGAGCGCGCCGGGATCGTCGGCGACCGCCCCTTCTGATCCACCGGCACCCCAGCACCACCGAAACCCCAGCATCGCCCAAAACCTCTGAACCACAACAGATCAACCAGGAGACAGCCATGCATTTCCACGACGACGCCCTCTTCCCCGAGACCCAGGAGAAGTTGGTCATCACCGCCGCCCCCTATGGCCCCGAATGGGAACTCGACGATTTCCGCGAAGACCTCCCGCTGACCATGGAGGAGCACATCCAGAAGGGTGTGGACTGCTACGAGGCCGGCGCCACCGTACTGCACATCCATGTGCGGGAGCTCGACGGCAAGGGCAGCAAGCGGCTGTCGAAGTTCAACGAACTGCTCGCCGGACTTCGGGAAGCAGTGCCGGACATGATCTTGCAGGTCGGTGGATCGATCTCGTTCGCACCGGAAGGCGAGGGGGCCGACGCCAAATGGCTCTCCGACGACACCCGCCACATGCTCGCCGAGCTCGACCCGGCCCCCGATCAGGTGACCATTGCCATCAACACCAGCCAGATGAACATCATGGAGCTGATGACCGCCGACGACATCGCCGGTACGTCACTCGAACGCCCGGAACTCTCCGCGACCTACCGGGAGATGACCGTACCCGCCGGACCGGAATGGGTCGAAGAGCACCTTCGTCGACTGCAGGCCGCCGGCATCCAGCCGCACTTTCAGCTCTCGAGCATCCCCCAGCTGGAGACCGTCGAGCGCCTCATCCGTCGCGGCGTCTACACGGGCCCGTTGAACCTCACCTGGGTCGGCATCGGTGGCGGCTTCGACGGCCCCAATCCGTACAACATCATGAACTTCATCCAGCGGGTCCCCGACGGGGCATGCCTGACGTTGGAAACCCTGATGCGGTCGGTGCTTCCGGTCAACGCGATGGCGATCGCGATGGGCCTGCACAGCCGCTGCGGCAACGAGGACACCATCTGGGGCGGCATCGGCGAGAAGTACACGTCGGTGGAGCAGATCCAGCAGCTGGTGCGCATCGCAGGTGAGCTGGGCCGGGAAGTGGCCACCGGCAAGGAAGCCCGCGAGATCTACCGGATCGGTGACACCTACCGGGATGCCGACGAAACGCTCGCCAAGCTCGGCTATGCACCCAATCGCCGTCCCGGACAGGTCGGCTTCACCCATCACGGATTCCCCCACCACGGCTGATCAGCCGTCTCAGACGAGCCCCCCCAGGAGTACCTCCCATGGCGACATCCACCTCCGTCGCGGAACGCGTCGGCGACGACGGCAGTCCCGCCCGCCCATCCACACGATCTCGGAAGTACCCGTGGATCGTCTTCGCGCTCGCGTTCGGTCTGCTCCTCTCGGATTACATGTCCCGGCAGGTACTCAGCGCGATCTTCCCCCTCCTCAAAGCGGAATGGTCACTGGCGGATTCGCAACTCGCCTCGTTGACCAGCATCGTGGCGCTGATGGTCGGTCTGCTGACGCTGCCGCTGTCGTTGCTGGCCGATCGGTGGGGGCGGGTGCGGAGCCTGATCGTGATGGCGGTGCTGTGGTCGGTGGCCACCCTGCTCTGTGCGGTGGCGACGAACTACGAGCAGATGCTCGGTGCCCGATTCCTCGTCGGGGTCGGTGAGGCCGCGTACGGGAGCGTCGGTATCGCCTTGGTGCTCAGTGTCTTCGCGCCGCGTCTGCATGCCACACTGAGTGGTTCGTTCATGGCAGGCGGGTCCTTCGGCTCGGTGCTCGGTGTCGCCCTGGGGGGTGCGATCGCCGTTCACCTGGGCTGGCGCTGGTCATTCGCGGCGATGGCGGTCCTCGGTTTGCTTCTGGTGGCACTGTTCCGAGCACTGGTCACCGAGGACAGACTGGCGCAGCATGCGGTCGACGAACCGGAATCGGCGGCCACACCACAGTCCCGCCGATTCCGTGCACCCGTGTCCAGCCTGTTCACCAACCCGGCAGTGCTGTGTGCCTACATCGGTGGGGGACTGCAGATGTTCACCGCTGCCATCCTGCTGGCCTGGATGCCCAGTTTCTTCAACCGCTACTACGACCTCGCCCCGGACAAGGCAGGCGTCGCGGCGGCCGTCATCATCCTCCTCGTCGGCAGTGGCATGGTGGGCTGCGGGATCGTGACCGATCGGCTCGGCCGCGGCGACATCACCCGAAAATGGCAGGCCGCCATCGGCTTCTGCGGCATCTCACTGGTCTGTCTGACGATCGGATTCAGCATGGAAACCAGCACCGCGCAGCTGGTGTTGCTCGGCATCGGCGCATTCTTCTCGGCCGGTTCGTCGGGACCCACGGCTGCCATGGTCGCGAACCTGACGCACTCGTCGGTGCGGGCTTCGGCAATGGGAACGCTGACCGTCGCCAACAACCTCCTGGGCCTGGCGCTGGGGCCGTTCGTCATCGGCATTCTCGCCGATCACCTCGGATTGCGCGGGGCGCTGCAGCTCGCACCCTTCGTCTACATCCTCGCGATCGTCGCGCTGGTCGCCGGCAGGCGACTGCATCCGCTCGGACTGCGCAAGCTCGCGGCCCTCGGCGCAGGCGCACCGCCGCAGGCTGCCTGATCTCCCACCACGAAAACCCCACCCGCCAGGAGCAATTCATGAACACCGAGACCTCGCCCACCGTGGTCATCGTCCCCGGCCTGCGAGACTTCGTGGCCGACCATTGGCAGACACACCTCGCCGCCGACCTCGGCGATGCACGGACCGTGGCCGCGCTCGAACGCAACAAGCTCAGTCGCCGAGATCGTGTTGCTGCCCTCGATGACGTCATCCGGCAGATCGACGGACCGATCGTGCTGGTGGCGCACAGTGCAGGCGTGATGACCACTGTCCACTGGGCGCAACACAGCGCACGTCCCGTGCAGGGTGCGTTGCTCGTCACCCCAGCCGATCTGGAACTCCCACTGCCGGACGGCTATCCGAAGAAGGCCGACATCGAGAAGGGTGGCTGGCTCCCGGTTCCGCGCCGGCGGTTGCCGTTCCCGAGCGTCGTCGCGGCGAGTCGTGACGACGCACTCGGGGGATACCGCCGTATCAGCGGCATGGCCGAGGCATGGGGCAGCCGGCTGGTCGACCTCGGCGACGTGGGTCACGTCAACCCGGCCTCGGGGCATGGCCGGTGGCCGCGGGCGGCCGAACTCCTGGACGAGTTGATCGCGCACAGCATCGTCGACGCCCATGTCTGACACACAGACGCCGACGGTTTCCGGGACGGCAATGACCGAGATCTGCGCAACGGCGGCCGAGGCGGTCGCCGATATCACCACGGGCGCATCACTGGCCGTGGGGGGATTCGGATTGACCGGCATCCCCGATCAACTGATCGCCGCAGTGGCGGCCGGCGGCGCCACCGACCTCGAAGTGTTCTCGAACAACTGCGGCATCGACGGCCTCGGGTTGGGAATGCTGCTGGACAGCAGGCAGATCCGACGGGTAACCGCGTCCTATGTTGGTGGCAACACGGAGTTCGCCCGCCAGTATCTCGCCGGCGAACTGGAGGTCGAGCTGATCCCGCAGGGCACCCTGGCGGAGAAGATGCGCGCCGGGGGTGCCGGTATCCCCGCGTTCTTCACCCCGGCCGGTGTGGGGACACCGATCTCCGACGGTGGGTTGCCGTGGCGTTATCACGGCGACGGCACGGTGGCGGTCGCCTCGCCACCCAAGGAAGTACGCGAGTTCGGTGCGGCGTGGGCGGGGAAGCGTTATGTCCTGGAGGAATCGATCACCGCCGACTTCTCGCTGGTGCACGCGGCACGAGGTGACACCGAGGGAAACCTGGTGTTCAGCAAGGCGGCGATGAACTTCAACCCGTCGGCGGCAACCGCCGGGCGGATCTGCATTGCACAGGTCGAGGAACTCGTGCCGGCCGGTGAACTCGATCCGGACTGCGTGCACCTACCCGGGATCTTCGTCCACCGGATCGTGCACACCGGCCCGCAGGACAAGAAGATCGAGAGACGGACCGTGCGCTCTGCCGAGGAGACAATTCGATGACCGCGCCGGACCTCGTTCGGGTCGTCGGCCGCTCGCGGACCGAGATGGCCGCCCGAGCCGCACAGGAGCTGACCGCGGGCAGCTACGTCAATCTGGGTATCGGGCTCCCGACGTTGATCCCGAATCATCTCACCCCTGAGCAGAAGCTCACGTTGCACAGCGAGAACGGGATCCTCGGCACCGGACCGTACCCCGCCGAGGACGAGGTCGACCCCGACCTGATCAACGCCGGGAAGGAGACCGTGACGGTGAACCCGGGCGCGTCCTTCTTCGATTCCGCCGCCAGCTTCGGCATGATCCGGGGCGGGCACGTGGATGTCGCGGTACTCGGAGGCATGCAGGTGTCGGAGTCCGGGGATCTGGCGAACTGGATGGTGCCGGGCGCGATGGTCAAGGGCATGGGCGGCGCAATGGATCTGGTGCACGGAGCCCGCACGGTCATCGTGCTGATGGACCACACCGACAAGCTCGGCTACCCGAAGATCGTGCAGCGCTGCACCCTGCCGTTGACCGGGCAGTCCGTGGTCGACCGCATCATCACCGACCTCGCGGTCATCGATGTGACCGACCGCGGGCTGGTGCTGCGCGAGTGTGCGCCCGGTATCAGCCCTGAGCAGGTCCGGTCTGCGACAGATGCTCCTCTCCACGAGGCGACAGGAGGGTGACCACCATGGCCCGCGACGACGACCGGGCGGGAATCGCCGAGCGGATGAAGGCCGATGGCACGTGGAACGAGCTGTGGAACGGGTTGGACGATCTCGACCCGGCGTGGACCGAGGAGTATCTGTCCTCGGTCATGCAGCCCTACGAGAGTGGTGTCCTGTCACCCCAGGTCGTCCAACTGCTCTGCATTGCCGTCGACGCCTCGTGCACCCATCTGTACGCACAGGGCCTCCGGCGGCACATCCGAGCCGCACTCGACCTCGGCGTGACGAGGTCGGAGATCCTCGAGGTCCTGAAACTCTCCACGACAGTCGGGATTCATTCGATCAACCTCGGCCTGCCGATCCTGTTGGAAGAGAGCGCGGAGTCGCCCGCACCGCAGACGCCGGACAGCTGACCGAAACGAGAACCGATGAGGCTCAGTACTCTTCGGCACCGACCAGTGCGGCGTCCTCGGCGACGTCATGCGACTCGGCCCTCGCCGACCGGACGAGCGAGACCGCGCACACCGCGATGGCGCAGTAGCCGACGGCGAACCAGAACGGGGCCGACGGGGCGAACCACTCGGCGAGGTAGGCGACCATCACCGCCGACGCGGCACCGCCCATCCAGCGCAGGAAGCTGTAGCCGGCACTCGCGACCGACCGGGGCTTGTCCGGATCGGCCGACGACATCGCGACACCGGTGAACAGGGTGTTGAGGATGCCCGACGGCAGCCCGGACAGCACGATCGCGAACCCGGTCAGCCACACCTGACCGGTGACGACCCCCAGCCCGGCGAGTGCCATGGTGATGCCGTAGCCGCCGATCGCGACGATGACGCCGCCCTTCTGCCCGAGTGCATCGGCGATTCGTGGCGCCACGAAGACACCTGAGACCGCGGTCAGCAGACCCCAGCCGAAGAAGACCATGCCGGCCGGGATCGGGGAGAGTCCCATCGCCAGCGGCGCGTAGGCGATGACGGTGAACAGCGCACCGGTGTAGAAGGCCGAGCCGATGGAGGTGAGCAACAGGGTGCGGTTGCGCAGGGCCTTGATCGGATCGGCGATGCTGACGGCGACGCGGTCGCCGCGTGGCCCGTCCTTGGGCAGCATCAGCGCACAGAGCACCGCACCGACGAGCATCAGCAGTGCCGTACCACCGAACGGTCCGCGCCACGTCCACGCACCCAACAGCGCGCCGACGAGCGGCCCGACGGCCAGGCCGACGCCCAGGGCCGCCTCGTACAGTAGGATCGCACCGTGCTGGCCACCGCGGGCGGCGCCGACGATGAAGGCGAGGGCGGTCGCCATGAACAGTGCGTTGCCCAGACCCCACAGCACCCGCAGCGCGATGAGCTGGTCGATGTTGCCGGCGAAGGTCGAGACACCCGCGGCGACCACGATCAGGGTCAGACCGACGGTCAGCGTGCGCTTGGGTCCGAACCGGTATGCCGCCCAACCGGTGATCAGCATCGCCACCACCTGCACGCCGAGGTAGACGGCGAACAGCAGGGTCAGCTTCGACGGCGGGGCATTGAGCTCCTCGCGGATCGTGTTGAGGATCGGATCCACCAGGCCGATGCCCATGAAGGCGATGACGGCGGCGAAGGCGGTCACCCAGACCGCGCGCGGTTGCTGCCGGAAGGTCTCCAGCAGTGATGTTTCGTGGTGTTCGGCGGGCTGCGCTGCCGGCGCAGACCTGTCCTCGATGACTGTCATGCTTTCCTCGGATTCCTCATTCGTTCGACGCGGCCTCGCTGTGCGCGGGGACGGCATCGAGTTGCTCGCGGAGTGCCTGCAGGGCCGGGGCCGCAGCGGCGAGGGCCGCACGGTCGGCGTCGCTGAGCTCGGAGAGCGCCGCGGTCAGGATGCTGTCCCGCCGGCCCCGGACCCCTTCGAGCACGGACCGGCCGTGGTCGGTGAGCCCGACGAGGACCGCGCGGCGGTCGTCCGGATCAGGGCGGCGTTCGGCGAGGCCGTTCTTGGTGAGCCCGTCGATCAGTGCGGTCGCGGTCGGCATGCGGATGGACTCGCGTTCGGCGAGCTCACCCATCCGCATCGGGCCGTTGTCGAGGAGAACCGCCAGGGCCGACGCCTGGGCGGCGGAGTACTCGGCGATCGGCGTCCGCCTGCGTAACGCCAGGTAGAGCCTGGTCAGGATGGGGCGCAGGGCGACAGCCAGATCGGAGACCTCGAAATCAGACACATTCGCAAGACTAATACTTAGGGTTACGAAATAAAAGCGTCACTAGTGTGAACTGTATGACAGGGTCGTCGAAGAAGTTCTCGGATCTCCCACCCCGGTCGCGCGCCATGATCATCGTGGGCGCGATGATCCAGTTCGTACTCCAGGGTGCGGCTCTGCGCGATCTCAAACGCCGTCCGTCGGCGCAGGTCAAGGGACCCAAGCCGCTGTGGGTCGGCCTGAGTTTCGTCAACTACCTCGGTCCGATCGCCTACTTCGCGGTCGGACGGAAGGGTACCGAAAAGTAAGGGCCCTCAGACCCCGATCGGCGAACCGCTCTCACGCCAGACGGCGACAACTGCCGGTCGTGGTTGGCTCGTGCCGCCGTCCGGCCAGTGCGATGCCGGGTTGTCCGCGGAATGGTCGTCGAGCTCGCCCGGGTGCTGCACACACACCATCACGCGGTCGCGGTCGATGATCGGACCGCATGTCTCGGCACCCATCGGCACCGTCAGGAACTGCTTCGTCTCACCTCGGTGCGCGCCGTCCAGCGCGACGGCGAAGAGACCGTCGTTGCTGTCGAGCGCGTTGCCGTCGGTGGAGATCCACAGGTTGCCGTGCGGGTCGAAGGCGACGTTGTCGGGGCAGGAGATGGGGCTGACCTTTGCCTTGTCGAACCCGCCGTAGTAAGTGTCGGCCTCCGCGGGATCGCCGCAGACCAGCAGCAGGTCCCAGGTGAAGTCGGTGCCGGTGTGGTTGTCGGTGATCTCGATGATCTGACCGTTCTTGTTCTCGTTACGCGGATTGGCACTGTCGGCGGCGGCCTTGCCGTCGGTGCCGCGCTTGTCGTTGTTGGTCAGCGCACAGTAGACCTTGCCGGTGCGCGGATGCGGCTCGATGTCCTCGGGGCGATCCATCTTGGTGGCGCCTGCCTTGTCGGCGGCGACGCGGGTGAACACCGCGACCTCGGCCGGGCTCATGCCGTCGACGTGGGATCGGGCGGTTCCGTCGGCATCGACGGTCAGGAGCGGGTGCCATTCGCCGCGACCCGCGAATGATCCACTGGGCGGGAGCTTTCCGGAGCCGTCGATCGCGTCCGGCTCGTTGCCGGTGAACGAGGCCACATACAGCGTGCCCTCATCGAGGATGCCGAGATTGTGGGTGCGTGCGGTCGACGACAGGCCGGTCTTCATCCGGCGGCTCGACACGAACTTGTAGATGTACTCGAATCGTTCGTCGTCGCCACTGTAGGCCACCACGGTTCCCGTGTCGGGCCCCGACGACACGACGTGGATGGTCGCCGACTCGTGCTTGAGTCGTCCGAGCGCGCTGTGCTTGACCGGGATCGAGGACGGGTCGTGCGGATCGACCTCGACGACGTAGCCGAATCGATTGGCCTCGTTGGGTTCGGTGGCCAGGTCGAACCGCTGGTCGAACCTCCCCCACTGGTGGTAGTCGGCGTCGTCGGCGAAGCTGTACCGATCGAGCCGGTCTTTGGTGGCCGTGTCGGTGACCGCGCTCGCGTTGCCGAAGTAGTTGTTGTAATTCTCCTCGCCGGAGAGCATGGTGCCCCACGGGGTGAGCCCGCCCGAGCAGTTGGCGATCGTGCCCAGCACGGTGGTGCCTGCGGGATCTGCGGTGGTCCTGACGAACTCACTGCCTGCCGCAGGGCCGGTCAGATGGATCGGGGTGGACGCGGTGATGCGCCGATTTCGTTGTCCGACAACTGGTGTCAGTGCGCCCGTGCCAGGTGTGGCGGCCACCTCGACGACGGTGATCCCATGCGCTGCCATCGAGATCAGTGCCTGTTGCTCGGTGGGTTCCTTCGGCTGGTACCCGGTGAACATGAACTCTTCGGTCGTGTACTCCTGGTTGCACACCAGGTAGTGGTGGTTGGGCACCCCGTCGACGGGGATGAGTCCGGCGAAGTCGTTGTTGTAGCCGAACTGTTTCGCCTGTGCCTCCGGGGTCTGATTCGCGAAGTCGAACTCGGGCGCACCGGGGATCACCGGATCGCCCCACCGGATCACCGTCTTCTGCTGGTAGCCGCCCGGAATCACCAGGGCGTCTTCGGTATTGGGGGAGACCGGATCGAAGTTCATCCCCGCAGGCGCAGTGTGGTCGACCGCGGACGACGAACCGGCCGTGTCGGAGTCCTGCGAACCGCACGCGGCGAGGAGGGAGGTCGCGCCGAGCGCGACCGCGGCGCCCGCCGATGAGCGGAGAACGGCGCGCCGGGACGCGCTGGCCCGCAGCACATCCCGGAAGTATGGGTTGTCGCTGGTGTTCCCGGGTTGCTGCCGGCAGGCGTCGCCGCATTTGTATCGGCAGGTCACGTGCGCACGGGCCGACCGGCCGACATCCTCTCCGGACGGCGCGAACAACTGCAACGGAATACGCACGGGAACCCTCCGGGGACGCTCTCGGCCGAATCAGAGCCTGTGGGCTGAATCGAGGACTGCCCGAACGGTAGGGAGGGAAAGGAAACCGACGTGGATCAGCGCGTGAACGCGGGACGGCCGGCGAGTGTCAGAAGCGGCCGCCCACGCCGATCCGGCCGGAGGTACCCGACCCGCCGAACGAGCCGGGGCTCCGACCGCCACTGCCGTAGCCGCCGCCACCGAATCCCCCGCCCCAACCACGGCCGCCACCCATCCCGCCGCGCAGGAAGCTGTCGACGAGGATGCCACCGAGTACGGCCCCGGTCACCGACCCGCCGGACGGATGAGGCTGCTGGTTCTGCTGCCACTGCGCGACGTCACCCTGTGCGGCCATCAGTGCCTGGTCGGCGAGTGAACCGGCCCGGCGCGCGGAGTCGGACGCGGCAACCGGATCTGTCGCCGACGACTCGTTCGCGTGCTCCAGTAGGCGCTGTGCCTCGGACAGCCGGGTGCGGGCGATCGACTGGATCGCACCGCGCCGGGTCGAGATGAAATCGCTGGCCGCGGAGACCTTCGCCTGCGCCGACGTGATCGCAGCGGTGAGCAGTTCGGAGCGGCGCTGCCGCTCGGCCGACGCGGACCGGGCGGCGTCGAGGGCCCGGTCGAGTTCGGCATCGGCGTCGATGAGCGCGGTGAACGTGCCCAGCGGGTCGTCGGAGAAGTCGGAGCGGGCCGCCGCCACCGCCGTGGTCGCCGCCGCCGCCGCGGTTGCCAGAGCGGGGCCGCCGTCGGCGGTGAGTGCCTCGGCCTCGGTCAACTCGCCCTCGACCTCGTCGATCAGCGCGGGCATCCGGGAATGGGCGGCCGCGATGTTGCGGTCCGCGTTGTCGATGGCGTCGAGCAGTCTGTTCGCCTGTTCGAGCGCACCTTCGGCGGATCGGATGGCGGCCACCGCCGGACCTTGCTCTCCCGCAGGCGCATCGGCGGCCTCTCGGCCCTGATCCGAGCTGTGCTCGGCAAAGTCCAGTTCCTCGTGGGCGAGGGTGATGTTGTTGGTGATCGAGGCCAGCACCGTCTCGCCGTGTTCGGCGATCAGGGTGTCGAGTTGCTCCTGGGATTGTTCGATCCGCGCGCGCACCGCGACGAGCTTCTGGGTCAGCTCGGCCAACCTGGAGTCGGCGTTGATGAGCAGGTTGCGCATCGCGTCGAAACTCTCCACCTGGGCGTCGAGTGCGGCATCGACATCGATGCACGTGGTGATGATCTGGACGAGCATCGACCGCTGCTCGTCAGGAGTCTCGGGAATCGAATCGTCGAGCCGCTGGCGCAGCACGAAGGAGTCGGCCAGCCCCTTCTTCGCGGCTGCGAGTGCGTCGGAAAAGGGTGAGGTCTCGCTCGAGCCGAACTCTCCGACGGCGAGCTGCAATTCCTCTTCACTCGTGCGGATGGCGTTGTCGGTGTCGGTGAGAACCTCGCGGGACCACGGATCGAGCACTTCGAGTGGTTGCGCGGCCAGCTGGTCCCCGGTGAGCTCCTGCTCTCGCATGGCCTCGAGTCCGGCGTCGATCTGCTTGCGCTTGCGGCGTCGGGTGTAGAACAGTGCACCCGCCGCGCCGACCACGGCGACGCCGCCGACGGCCGCGGCCGTGATCGCGCCGGTGTGTGACGGTGTCATGGCATCGGAGATCCCGGTGACCGCGGCCTGGCCGGCACCCGCCCAGTCGTTGTTCTTCAGTGCCGGGACGATGTCACCGCGCGCGATGTCGTCGAGCGCGTCCTGATCGAGGCCGTCGATCGACTCGGGTGAGTCGAAGTAGTACGCGCGGTCGTCGGCGGCCACCGCGAGGAGCACGTCGCGGTCGCCGAGGTCGCTCTGCGCCACGGAATGCTGGGCCCATTGCTGGGCGGTGAGTCCGCCGAAGTCCCGCACGTAGACCACCCAGAGCTGGACCTCGTGATCGTTGTAGAGCTGGTCGATCGAATTCTGCAGGCGATCGCGTTGCGTGGTGGTCAGCACATTGGCCGAATCGACCACCTGGGTGGGCAGGCGCGACGGCGGTTCGGCATGCGCCGATCCACCGACGCCGGCGCCGACGACCAGCGCGGCGACGGCGACCAGGATGGTGAGGCCGAGTCGGACGACGGCCGTGGCAGCGCGGGAGCCGGTGAGTCGAGACTTCCATCGGGGCGACGAGATCAACCGTGCGGTGGAAAGCATGGGCTCCAATCTATCCGGCCGCCTCGACACACCGGCGCCGCCCGGTCACCGGGTGTCGGTCAGTTGTCCTGCGAATCCCGCCACTTGCAGACGGCCTCGAGCACGCTCAGATCATAGTCGGGGCCCGACGACCCGACCGTGATCAGCGAGATCCCGGCGGCGACGAGCTGTTCGGCCTCCCGGACGGCCTCGTCGGGGACCTTCGACTGCACACCGGCGGAGTGCTCGATCGCGTTGGGATCGCGACCGACCGCCGAGCAGTGGTCGGCGAGAATCCCCGACTTGCGCTCATAGGTGGGCACGTCGACGAAGTAGTGCCAGATGTTCGCGTACTCGGCGACGTGGCGCAGCGTCTTCTTCTCACCGCCGCCACCGATCAGGACCGGGATGTCGCGGGTGGGCGCCGGATTGAGTTTGCCGAACCGATTCTTGATGCGAGGCAGGGATTCGCCGAGGTCGTCGAGGCGGCCGCCTGCGGTGCCGAACTCATAGCCGTATTCGTCGTAGTCCTTCTCGAACCAGCCTGACCCGATGCCGAGGATGAGCCGGCCGTCGGACATGTGGTCGACGGTGCGTGCCATGTCGGCGAGCAGCTCGGGATTTCGGTACGAGTTGCAGGTGACCAGCGCGCCGATCTCCACGCGGCTCGTCTGCTCGGCCCAGGCGCCCAGCATCGTCCAGCACTCGAAGTGCTCGCCGTCGGGATCGCCGTACAGCGGGTAGAAGTGGTCCCAGTTGAAGGCGATGTCGACACCCAGGTCCTCGGCACGCCGGACGGCGTCGCGGATCATCGAGTACTGGGGAGCATGCTGCGGCTGGAGCTGGACGCCGATACGGACGGGGAAATCGCGTGCGGTGAAGGTCATGTGCCCCAGTCTGCCCAAGGTCGTGCCGTAAGTCATTGTCCGAATTCCGTTCGACGTCCGCGGTTGCCTTCGCGTCAGGGGCGCGCCCGGATCAGCTAGCGCGGGCCCGGCGGGTTCCCGCGGGTCGTCGACGACCCGCGTTCGCCCGGTCGACCCGCGTCGGCCGGGCCGATCCGCGTTCAGGTGCAGAATGCGCCTCTGACCAGCACAGACGAAACGTTGCAACCTTGTGTACCCCGCTGCAACGCAGGTGCAACCGGCCTGCTCCTAGTCTGTGTAACAGATCACATGTGTGGCAGCACGTGGCGCATGCGACAACCCAGACACCTCAATCGGAACAATGCTGAGGAGCACCAGATGACCGTCTACGCGAAGCCGGGCACCGATGGATCGGTGATGAGCTTTGAGTCCCGTTACGACAACTGGATTGGTGGTCAGTGGACCCCACCGGTGAAGGGGCAGTACTTCGAGAATCCCTCGCCGGTGGACGGCAAGACCTTCTGCGAGGTCGCCCGATCGACCGCCGAGGACATCGACCTCGCCCTGGATGCTGCGCACAAGGCCGCGCCGCAGTGGGGCAAGGCATCGGTGGCCGAACGATCACTGGTCCTGCTGCGTATCGCCGACCGCATCGAGGAGAACCTCGAGAAGATCGCCATCGCGGAATCGTGGGACAACGGCAAGGCCGTTCGTGAGTGCCTCGCCGCCGACATCCCGCTCGCGGTCGACCACTTCCGCTACTTTGCCGGCGCACTGCGCGCCCAGGAGGGCTCGATCTCGGAGGTCGACGAGGACACCGTCGCCTACCACTTCCATGAGCCGCTCGGCGTCGTCGGCCAGATCATCCCGTGGAACTTCCCGATCCTGATGGCCGTGTGGAAGCTGGCCCCGGCGCTGGCCGCAGGCAACGCCGTCGTGCTCAAGCCTGCCGAGCAGACGCCTGCGTCGATTCTCTACGTGATGAGCCTCATCGCCGATCTGCTGCCGGCCGGCGTGGTGAACATCGTCAACGGATTCGGCGTTGAGGCGGGCAAGCCGCTCGCCTCGAGCAACCGCATCCGCAAGATCGCGTTCACCGGCGAGACCACCACCGGCCGCCTGATCATGCAGTACGCCTCGGAGAACCTGATCCCGGTCAGCCTGGAACTCGGCGGCAAGAGCCCGAACATCTTCTTCGACGACGTGCTGAGCAAGGACGACGGGTTCCTGGACCGCGCGCTGGAGGGCTTCACCATGTTCGCGCTCAACCAGGGTGAGGTCTGCACCTGCCCGAGCCGGGCGCTCATCCAGGAGAGCATCTACGACGACTTCATGGGCAAGGCGATCGACCGGGTCAAGCAGATCAAGCAGGGCAACCCGCTCGACACCGAGACGATGATGGGTGCGCAGGCCTCCAACGACCAGTTCGAGAAGATCAGCTCCTACCTCGCCATCGGCAAGGAAGAGGGCGCCAAGGTGCTGACCGGCGGCGAACCGGCCGACCTCGGTGGCGACCTGTCCGGCGGCTTCTACATCCAGCCGACGGTGTTCGCGGGACAGAACAAGATGCGGATCTTCCAGGAGGAGATCTTCGGGCCGGTGCTCGCCGTGTCGACGTTCAAGGACTACGCCGACGCCATCCACATCGCCAACGACACCCTCTACGGCCTCGGCGCCGGTGTGTGGAGCCGCGACGGCGCGACCGCCTACCGCGCGGGTCGCGAGATCCAGGCGGGCCGGGTGTGGACCAACACCTATCACGACTACCCGGCACACGCGGCCTTCGGCGGTTACAAGCAGTCGGGCATCGGGCGTGAGAACCACCTGATGATGCTCGAGCACTATCAGCAGACGAAGAATCTCCTGGTTGGTTACGCTCAGAATGCCAAGGGCTTCTTCTGACAGGACAGGTGATTTCCGATGACCACCGAACAGCACGCTCCTGAACGGGTGGTCGCCACAGACGCCGCCGTGCAGCTCTTGACGAAACTGTCGGAGCTGCACGGCGGACTCATGATCCACCAGTCCGGTGGATGCTGTGACGGCTCGGCCCCGATGTGTTACCCGGTCGGGGAATATCGTGTCGGCCAGCGCGACGTACTCGTCGGCGAAATCGATCTCCCGGAACCGATTCCCGATGTCCGGGTGTGGATCAACGGCGACCAGTTCGAGCTGTGGAAACACACACAGCTCATCCTCGACGTCGTGAAGGGCCGCGGCGCCGGCTTCAGTCTCGAAGCGCCGGAAGGCGTTCGGTTCCTCTCGCGGTCGCGGGTGTTCGACGAGGCCGAGAATGCCTGGCTCGACGCCTGCCCGCCGCGGGTGGGGTCGGATTTCGGCTGAGCCATAGGAGGTTTCGATACGCCGCCTCGCCTGGCGGCTCGGCGGCTACTCAACCAGCGGTCAAGTCGCCTTCGCCGCTGATCGAGTAGACAACGAACCCCAAACCGCTGATCGAGTAGACGACGAACCCCAAACCGCTGATCGAGTAGACGACGAACGAAGTGAGGAGTCGTATCGAGATCACCCGACACCCGACACCGCATCGAGCCACCAGCCGCGAACCATGCCGGCCGGTCGGCCGGGTTCGATGTAGTGCTCGGTGCCGAAGGCGAACGGGAACGCCTCGACGGGGATCTCGAGCAACTGCCGGACGTCGCTCTGACTGGCGTGGCAGGCGAGCGCCTTGCGCTTGGTCATCACGTCGTCGCCGAGGTCGACGGCCCAGTGCAGTTCGCTCTCGGGAGTGCCGATCGGATTGCCGTCGTCGCCGCGGGTATCCGGGTCGAATCCCTCCATGCCCATCTCGGCGGCGAGGACGAACAGTTGTCGCATGAGGTCGCGGTTCATCGTGACCTCGAGGTAGCGGGGGCGCTTCGCGGCGAGTTCCACTGCGGCGAGGGTTGTCCTGTGCAACATGACGTGATCGGGGTGGCCGTAGCCACCGTGCCAGTCATAGCCGACGACCGCGTCCGCGGACTCCTCGTCGAGAAGATCGGCCAGCCTGCGGGCCGCTTCATCGGGGTCCGCGCGGGCGAAGACACCGTCGGTGTTGTTCTGTGCCCAGCCGGTCATTCCGGAGTCGGCATACCCGAGCCATTCCACCCGTGCGGTGCCGGTGATGGCGGCCGAGGCCTCCGCTTCGCCGCGCCGCCGGCTCGCCACGGTCTCGCCGGGCTCCAGATCGTCGGGGACATCGCTGTCGAAACCCCCGTCGCTGCGCTCGCCCGGGTCTCCGTCGGTGCAGTAGACGACCACCACCCGATGACCCTCGCGCGCGGCTCGGATCATGGTTCCCGCAGTGGCCGTGCCCTCGTCGTCGGGATGCGCATGGACAAAGACGATTGTGCTCATGGGTAGATCATGCTCGGTGCGGTTTCGACGCTCTCGGTTACCGTTGCCAACCATCGTCCGGAACACGTCTGATCTGCGGGACGAAACTTGTCGGTGGCCGCCGACAAGTTGGTGTCATGCAATCGAGCGCGCCGGTGTTGGCCCAGATGGCCGCCGATGAGCAGCACTCGGCCACCGGGTTGGTCGAGGTGCTCCATCACAGCACCGCGGTGCGCGCGGCCGCCGACTATCGGAGTTGCAGGCCGCCAGTCTCATCCACGACGAGCGCGAACAAGACCATCTGGTACGGCTGGCCGCAGGGCTCGGCGAACAATCGACGTCGCCGGCCAACCTCGAGCGTCTCGCCGCGCGTGCCGCCGCCGGACAAGACCCGCACGCCCGCTTTGGCCCCAACGGACTCGAAGCCGCCATCGCAGAAGTCGGAGCAGCACTGACCGTGCCTGCGGCCCGCGCGCGGGAGTTCATCGAAGCAGGCAGCGTGTTGCGTCACCAGTTGCCGTTCATCGGCGCCACCCTGGGTGCCGGACGCATCGACCTGCCCCGATTTCTCGCGGTGGTGCGTCGCACCGCCCTGTGCACCCCCGAGAAACTCGACCTGCTCGACAAGATCATCGCCGCTGACATCGAGACCCGCGAGCCGATGTCGATGGTCCGCTTCCTGGTGATGATCGACAAGCACATCGCGACCCACGATCCCGCGGCCACTCGCCGACGCCGCGAACTCGTCGATTCCGAGCGCAACATCAGCGTGCGACCAGACCGCCACACCCCTGGCCAATCCCGCATCGGTGGGTCGCTGCCGGCCGAGCAGGCCGCCGCCGTCGACGCGCGCCTGACCGCGATGGCCGCCGCGGTGCACGCCGATGATCCCCGCACCGCTGCCCAACGGCGCGCCGATGCGTTGGTCGGGTTGGCCCACGGGGCCAACGCTCTCGACTGTCGCTGCGAAACCTGCACCTCCGACCCTGACGCCGGCGGCATCGACGCCGACCCCGCAACCGTCGCCGCTCCCTCGGACACCGCCCGGTCAGATGGTTCGCCTGATGCGACCGAGTCACCGTGTGCGCCGCGGCCGACCTTCCACATCGTCGTCAACCTGAGTAGCCTCCTCGGTCTCGACGACGATCCAGCCTTCTTGGACGGCCAAGGCATCCTCGATGCCGACACCGCACGCAGACTCGTCGCCGGGGCGCGACGCACGTACATCCGGCCCGATGTCGTGGCCGAGCCGCGGCGCATCGACCGCTACGCGCCGAGCAAGATGCTCGCCGATCAGGTCCGTGCCGGTGAATTGTGTTGCAGCTTCCCCGGCTGCAACAACCGCGCCTTCCACACCGACGTCGACCACGACATCCCGTTCGCCCAGGGCGGGCCAACCAACCCACGAAACCTCAAGCCGCTGTGCCGTTTTCATCACCGCATCAAGACCTTCGCGGTTGGCTGGCGCGATTACCACGATCCCCTCGGTGAGGTGTTCTTCCAGTCACCCGCCGGCCACACCTACCTGGGTAACGCGTTCACCGGACGCGATGTGTTCGGATCTCTCACCCGCACCGGCCGACCGCCGGACGACGCCGCGCGGCAACGCATCGACACCGTCCGCGCCCGACGTGCGGCGTCGATCAAACGTGCCGACCAACGGGCGATGGATCGGTGGAACGCGGAGAATCCGCCGCCCTTCTGACTCCGCGTCGGTGATCGTACTGGGATGCACGCGCCGTCGGGTTCAGCGCCGCGACAGCACGGTGAGCGTCAGCCCCACCACCACGAGCACCCCGACGTAGGTGGCGACCCCCGTCCAACCGAACGCCGAGAACACGAGCCCACCGAGCGCGCCGACCACCGAACTGCCCAGGTAGTAGTGGAAGAGATAGAGCGATGAGGCCTCGGCCCGGTGATCGGTGGCGCGCGCCGACACCCATCCGCTGGCCACCGAATGCGCCGCGAAGAACCCGCCGGTGAACAGCAACATGCCGACCAGGACGAGCGCCAGATGGTCGGGCACGGTCAGGGCGAGTCCCACCAGCATCGTGGCGACCGCGGAGATCAGCACCTGCCTGCGCCCTCTCCGGTCGGCCAGGCGGCCGGCGAAGGTCGACGAGAACGTTCCCGCCAGGTACATCAGGAAGACCGCCGCGACGGTTGCCTCGCTGAGGTCGAACGGGTGCCGGAGCAGTCGGTAGCCGATGAAGTTGTAGACCGTGACGAACCCACCCATCAGGACGAAGGCGAGGACGAACAGCGGGAGCAGCCCGGGGTCGCGCAGATGGTTCATCAGATTCCGGGCCGTGATCCGTGGTGCCACGCGCTGGGGACTGAAGAAGCGGGATGCGGGGACCGTGCGCCAGAACACGAGCGCGAAACCCAGCGACACGAGGCACGCCGCCTCCAGCGCCCACTGCCACGACACCAGATCGGCCGCGACGCCGGGGACGAGACGGCCGGTCAGTCCGCCGATCGTGGTGCCCGCGACATAGCGACCCATCGCCGTGCCGAGTGACGCGCCGTCGACCTCCTCGGCGAGATAGGCCATCGCCACCGCGGGCACGCCGGCGCACAGCACTCCCTGCAACGCACGGCCGGCGAGGAGTACCTCGATGGACGGTGACCACGGGAGCACGATGCCGATGATCGACGCGGCGAGCGCCGAGACCACCATCACCCGCACTCGCCCGTACCGCTCGGACAGCACACTTGCCGGGATGATCGCGATGGCGAGGAACCCGGTGGTCAATGAGACGGCGAGCGCTGAGGTGGCAGGCGAGACGCCGAAGTGATCGGAGAGCTGCGGCAGGAGGGCCTGAACGTAGTAGAGGGCCATGAACGTCGTCATGCCTGCGGCGAACAGTGCCGTGGTGGCGCGCCGATAGCCCGGTGAGCCCAGCGTGTGCCGGATGTTCGGGGCGGAGGTGGTGGTTCTCGTGGTCATCGTGGTTCAGCGTCACCCCATCGGTCTGCACCTCAAAATGAATGGATCTACGCCATCTCATTCAGTTGTGAATGACTGCAGCTAGGATGGACTGCCAGGATGAATGTGCACCACGAACTCGATTGGTTCATCGCCATCGCCGAGGCGGAGAACCTGACCGCCGCCGGTGAACAGGCCCGTGTCTCGCAGCCGACGCTGTCGCGTTTCGTCGCACGGTTGGAACGAGACGTCGGCGTGCCGCTCTTCGATCGGCACGGCCGGCGTCTGGTGCTCAATCGATTCGGGCAGGTGTACCTCGAACGTGCGCGGCGGGCGCGCGTACAACTCGATGCCGCCCGTCGCGAGATCGACGAGATGCGGCGGCCGGCGCGAGGGGTGGTGCGGCTGGCCTTCCTGCATTCCTTCGGCGTCACGTTGGTGCCCGATCTGATCCGGCGGTTCCGCGACGAGAACCCGCAGGCGCGGTTCACCCTGACCCAGGACGCCGCTGCCACTGTCGTCGACCAGGTGATCCGGGGAGACGCCGACCTAGCGATCGTGTCACCGCGGCCGATGCGAACCGACCTGGCCTGGTTCGCGATCGCCGAGCAGAAGCTCGCCCTGGTGGTGCCGTCCGATCATCGGTTCGCCGATCGCACCACGATCGGTCTCGCGGAGGCAGCCGACGAGGAGTTCATCGTGATGGAGAGGGGATTCGGTATGCGTCGGATCTTCGACGAACTGTGCGCCGCAGCCGATATCGCCCCGACGATCGCCTTCTCCTCTGCCGAGCTGGCGACCATCACCGGCCTGGTCGGTGCGGGACTCGGGATCGGGGTCGTGCCCGTCGACGACGCCGATCGCAGCCCAGGCGTTGTTCTCGTCCCGTTGACCGGCGAGTCACGCGAGATCGGCCTGACCTGGTCGCGGCCGCGTCCCCTGCCCGACGCCGCCGAGAGATTTCGCGACTTCGTCATCGGGAGCATTTCACCTGACTAGAACTCTTTCATTCTCATTTCACCATCGCCTTTCGTGATCCCCATGTGCGATGGGGGGTGTTTATCGATGGATCGGTTTGTTAGCTTCGGTGAGGCCACCTGCCGAAAAATGAACTGGAGGCGATGAACAGAATGCGACGTAATGTCATCCGAGGAATTGTTGTGGGCGCAGCCCTGGGGGCGGCAAGCCTGGCATTCCCGACAATGGCGACAGCGGCGCCGGTTTCAGATATGAACTGCGCCAAGACTTCGACGCCTACCAGCGCGAATGGGTGGGGAAACACCTTCTCCGACGAGCAGGGTCAGGCGGGAAAGGTGACGGCGACAAAGGTCGTCGACACCGATGGGTCGCTGGAATTCATGACCACCGCGGACAAGCCGCGTGAGGCGTCATATCATGCCGCAGGTCAACTGCCTCTTGCCGACGCCGCGAAGAAGCCGTTGACATTCGAGAAATCGGCGGGAAACGCGAACTGGCAAATACGTGTGACCGGCGCCAACACCGGCGCGAATGACGGATTCGCGACATTCGTCTGGTCTGCGCCGGCGGCTGCGGGCAAGGCGGACGCCGCCTCGTCGAATCAGTGGTGGGCGACTCGTGACCTGCCCGGCATCGCGAGGGGCAAGAACGCAACGCTTGCGGAACTCACCGCGGCCGCCAACAGCGCGAATCACAAGACCGTGGTCGACCATTACGGCATCTCCAGCCAGCCGAACGAGAAGACCGGCAAGGTGAATGTCGACAATGTGTCGTTCAACGGTTGCACGACGAACTTCGCTGCCACCGGCGCCAGCGGGGCCTTCGGATCGCTGGATTCGCTGATCCCCTGATCGATTCCCGACCACCGCAGAACGGGCCCGCGACCGTGATGGTCGCGGGCCCGTTGTGGCCGGGTGGTGTGCGCTCACCGGCGTTGGCTCACCACTGGGCGAATCACCACTGGTCGAAGCCGACGTTGGTGGCCGGGTAGTGGCTGCCGAAGTTGTGGCTCATCCAGTACTGCGAGGCCCCCGGTCCGGAGATGCCGCTGGTGCCGGTGTTGGTGTTGGACTGCGAATTGAGCACCTCATAGGTGGCGGTGGGGCCGCCGACTCCGATCCGGTACGCGACGTTGATGGCGAGTTTGTTGCCGTGTGGCGCGACTGCGGTGATCGTCTCGCTGGCGCCGGGTCCGAGCGTCTGTCGTGGCCCGTTGACCCAGACACCGTTGCCGCTGGTGCCCGAACCGACGAGGTGCTCGGCCTTGTTGGTGTGGTTGGTGATGGTCATCGCGATCGACGGCTCGCCGGGGTGGGTCACCGGCATGGTGCCGGCATTCGCCGTTCCGGTGCCGATGAGTCCGATGCCGACTGCGGCGGCGATTCCGGCGATTCCGGCGGTGGCTGCGGTGATGCGGCGGGTGGTGGTGTTCATGGTGTTCTCCTGGCGTTCGGTTCGGTGTGGACTGTGTTGTCCGGGTGACACCAAGAACTTTCCCGTGAAACGGCTCTCGGCAACCTCCGCCGATCGGCGGATTCGCCGGTGGACAGTGGCGTCCACCGATCGGGGGATACGCGGTGGAGGACAGCCGTGGAGAACAATGGCTGGTTGGATCACCGAACGCGGAGGAGCGCCATGACGGAGACCGGTTCCCAGACCCTCACCATCGACTGCCCGGCGGGCAACGTCGTCGCTCGGGTGGACGGTGACGTGATCCGCGCGACGGGCATCCCGTATGCGAGTGCCGATCGTTTCGAGGTGCCGGTGCCGGAACCGTCGTCGGCAGAACCGATCGACGCGACATCGTGGTCGCCTGCCTGCCCACAGAACGAGACCGAGGATCTGCTCCGGAGTCGGTTCGGGGATGCAGCGCTCGGCGACGTGCCCGAGGACGAACAGTGCCAGCGACTGTCGGTCACCATCCCGGCCGACCGGGAGCCGGGTGAACCGTTGCCGGTGATGGTGTGGATTCACGGTGGTTCCTACGTGCTCGGTGCCGCAGACGCGCCGTGTCACGATCCAGCGAATCTCGTTGCCGAGCAACGGGTTGTGGTGGTGTCGATCACGTACCGTCTCGGGCTGTTCGGCTTCGTCGGCGACGGCGTGCGCCGTCCGGCGAACCTGGGCCTGTTCGACATGATCGAGGCGCTGCGCTGGGTGCAACGAAACGTCGCCGCGTTCGGCGGTGATCCCGACGCCGTCACCGTTTTCGGTGAGTCCGCAGGTGCGGATGCCGCGGTGCACCTGATGATCGCCGACGGCACCGAGGGATTGTTCCGGCGGGTGATCGTGCAAAGTGCCCCTCTGGGTCTCGCGCGCGGCCGTACGGCCATGTACACGGCCATGGCCGACGCGACGCGGCAGATCGATTCGACCACCCCGGTCGACGAGGTCCTGGCTGCGCAGAGTGCATTGGCCCGCGACCCCGCCCTGCTCCGCTTCGGCGTGCGGGCGCTGATGCCGTTCGGCACCCAGTACGGCCATGCACCGTTGCCTGACGAGGACGAGGTCGACGCCGCGTGGGAACGGCGTGCGGCCGATGTGGAGGTGCTCATCGGGTGGAACGAGCGTGAGGCGGCGTTCTTCACCGCCGGTATCTCTCTCCTCGGCGGGCTGCAGAAGGTCCCGGTCGCCGGGCCTGCGCTGTACGAATTGATCGTGCGAGGTGTCACCAAGGTGGTGTACACAAGTGCTGCAAAGGATTTCATTCGGCGCCATCGTCGAGTCGGCGGACTCGCGGCGCAGTACGTCCTCGAATGGGGCGCGCGCGGCGATCCGTTGCGGGCGGCGCACACCGTCGACATCCCGTTGCTGTTCGGCGATCAGGCCACGTGGGACGGGGCGCCGGTCCTGGTCGGACACCGCTGGTCCGAGGTCGAGGAGAACGCCCGGCAACTCCGCGCGATCTGGGTTGAGTTCGCGCGGACTGGGTGGACATCACCCGCCGACGTGCCGGGGTTGATCAGGTTCGGCAGGGAGTGAGGCGGGTGCCTCAGAGCTGCCCGACCGGTACCTCGGCGATCGCGACGGTTCCGCCTGCGGGGTGCGGCGCGACGCTGAGTCGCCCACCCTGTCCTTCCAGCCGCACCCGCCGGGACACCAGGCCGATGTGACCACCGGCGACACGCTGGTCGAGCAGGTGCGGGTCGACACCCACGCCGTCGTCGACCACCACCACCCGTGCTCGGCCCTCGTCGACCTCCGCGGTGAGCTGCACCGTGGCCGCCTGTGCGTGCTTGACGACATTGGTCAGCAACTCCCGCGCGGACGCGAAGAGGACCGCGTCGACCGGCGTCCGGATGCCGTCGGGCCAGCCGACGGTGTCGACCGAGACCGTGAAGGTGCTCCGTCGCTCGATCGAGTCCGCGAGGTCGGCGAGCGCGACGGCCAGGCCGGACTGTTCCAGAACCGCCGGGTGCAGCTCCCCGAGCGTCGAGCGCAGGAGTCGCGCGGATTCGCGGAGTGCCTCGTCGATCCGCCCGACGACCTGAGGATCGGGACTCCCGCCTTCGAGCACGGCCAGCTCCTGACGTGCGCCGAGGACGTACTGCAATGCGCCGTCATGCAAGTGCTCGGCCAGCTCTCGTCGCTCGCGGTGCTCTATCTGCATCACCTCGTCGAGGAGCCGACTGCGTTCGGCGGCGAGTGATCCGATGGTCACGACCCGGGAGCGCTGAAGTCGCGAGAGCGCCACGGCGCCGAGCGCGAGAATGCCGATCACCAAGGTGCTCAGCAGGATCACCGACCACGGCCGTCCATTGGGGACACGAGCGATCGCGTTGGCGACGAAGTAGACCGCCACCGTCGGGACGACCACCGCCGCACACACCATGGGGCGCATGCTGATCGCGGCGATCATCGGGACGATCGCGAAACCGGTCACCAGAACATCTGCGGTCCAACTGATCTCGTCGGACTGACTGGCTATTGCGGTCACCGCGACGAGCACCACGAGGTCGAGGAGCAGGGCCACCCACGAGAATCGGATGGCGATGAGACCGGCGCGCGGTGCGAGGAACACACCACCGACGCACCACGCCACATAGACCGCGGCGATCGCGATGCAGATCCCTGCACTGTGGACCGGGGGCTCGAGGGCCACCGACAACAGGGCGAACACCGACAGCAGAAGGCGCAGCAGCACCTGAATCCGGATGCCCTGCAGGGCGTGATCGATCAGGATCGTGTCGATCCGCTGTTCGTCGGCGAGTTCGGCAAGCCCCAGAAGGGGCGCCGGGCTACTCGAGGAGGCCACGGCGCATCGCCTCGGCGACGGCGGCCGCGCGGTCGGAGACGCCCAGTTTCTCGTACAGGCGCTGGGTGTGCGTCTTGACCGTCGACGCGCCGATGTAGAGCTCGGCGGCGACCTGCGGGATCGACTGACCGCGCGCGAAACCCGTCAGCACCTGACGTTCGCGTTCGGACAGTGCGGGCGCGTCCGGTTGCGATCGGATGCGGATCTCTTCTGCGAGGCCCGCGGCGAGCTCGGGCGGCACCACGGTCTCACCTTTCGCCACCCGCGTCACGGCGCCCACGATGTCGTCGCGGTCGGCATCCTTGGCCAGGTAGCCGGCCGCGCCCTCCGCCAAGGCGCGGAACACGATCGGACCGTCGGTGACGGCCGACAACAGCAGCACCCTGGTGCGCAGTCCGTCCCGGGCCACGGCGTGTGCGACGTCCACACCGGTCAGGCCGGGGATCTGATGGTCGACGACGGCCACGTCCGGTAACTCCCGGCGGATCATCGCCAGACCCTCCGTGCCGTCGCCGGCCTCACCCAGCACACGCACCCGCCCGCTCTGGGTGAGCCCTCGGGCGACCCCGTCGCGGAAGAAGGGGTGATCGTCGACGACGACCACGGTCACCAGGTCCATCGGCTCAGAATAGGGTGGCAGGCGGGCCGACGACCGCAACTCCGCCGCCCCGGAATCGCCGAATCGGGCGGCCCGCCACGCAGTAGTGTCTGATCATGGCGCGGTGGTTCGATCAGACGATCGTCGACACAGGTCGACTGCCGCTGTTCTTCCTGCTCATCGCGTTCGTGCTGACCTTCGTGTTCATCCGTTTCAGCGTGCGGATGATCCGCGCGGAGGTCAGCTGGTGGCCGGGGAACGTGACGCCCGGCGGCGTCCACATGCACCACGAGTTCTTCGGTGTCCTGCTGATGCTCATCTCCGGGTTCTCATTCGTGGCGCTGGCCACCTTCGATACCCCGATCGCCAACTGCGTGCTGGCGTCGGTCTTCGGCGCCGGATGCGCCCTGGTGCTCGACGAGTTCGCCTTGATCCTCCACCTCCGTGACGTCTACTGGGAGGAGGAGGGCCGGTCGTCGATCGACGCGGTGTTCGTCGCGGTCGGCGTGGGATTGCTCTTCCTCATGGGACTGCGGCCGATCGGATTCGGTGAGGTCGACGAGTATCGAGACGCGCCAGACACCAGCACGCGGGTGGTCATCCTCGTGCTGTTCGCGATCATCGTTGCGCTGGCTGTGATCACGCTGCTGAAGGGCAAACTCTGGACCGGTCTCGTCGGATTGTTCATCGTGCCCCTGCTCATCTTCGGGGCCATCCGGATCGCGCGACCGCGCTCCCCGTGGGCGCGATGGCGGTACACCAAGCGGCCGGGCAAGATGGTCAAGTCGATCCGGCGGGAGCAGCGGTACCGGGAACCGGTGGTGCGCTGGAAGATCGTGGTGCAGGAGGCGGTGGCCGGACGGTTCGGTGTCCCCGAACCGACTGCGACCGCCGCCGCGCTGCCCGCGGTAGCCATGGTTGACCACGGTGCCGTGCCGGCGCCGAGCGCGCCCAATCGCATTGCGGCAGCGCTGCGATGGCGGCGCACCCGCCGCGAACTCCGCCGCGATCCGCCATGGCGTCTGCCCACGGTGATGGTGGCGGTGGCGATCATCGCCGGCCTCGTCGCCGTCGGGCTCGACGACAATTTCGGCACCTACCAACTCGCCGCCGGCACCACCGCGACCTTGCTCGGGGTCATCGCCGGAGCGATGGCCACGCTCACCGGCCTGGTGTTCACCGCGGTGACACTCGCCATGCAGTTCGGCGCCTCGCAGATCTCGATCCGGGTGATCCCGATGTTGCAGCAGGACGTGGTGATGCGCGCATCGATCGGTCTGTTCTTGTCCACCTTCGCCTTCACCGTGATCGTCGCCGTCGACCTCGCGACCGTCGCCGACGAAGAAGTCGCACCGGTCATCTCCACGACGATCGCCATCTTCCTCACACTCGTCAGCACGTTCATGTTCATCGTGTTGGTGGGCAAGGTCGGGAGCATCCTGAACTCGTCACAATTGCTGCGCTGGATCGAATCCGAAGGGCGGGCGGCCGTCTACCGGCTGTACCCCGACGTCATGCCGGAGAGCCGAGCATCGTTCCCGGTCCACGGCGGCGACCAGGTGGATGAAGATCAGGGGCCGGCGAGCCTCGTCGTGACGTTGCGCGACACCCCGACCCGAGGGCGGGTGCTGCTGGCCGTCGACCTCGCACGGATCCAGCGCCTGGCGATCCGCTGGAACGTACGGGTCGATCTGCTCGTCGGCATCGGTGACTATGTGCCGCACAATGTCGGCGTGTGCGAGATCATCGGCGACCATCGGGACGTCCGCACGCACCAACTCCTGTCCTGCCTGCTGTTCGGTGACACCCATCGACCGTCGGTCAGTCCCGCGGCAGCGTTGCAGGCGATCTCGGATGTGGCGCTCAAGGCGCTGTCGCCGGCCATCAACGACCCGAGCCGGGCGGTGCAGGCGCTCGACCATTCCGAGGACCTGCTGCTGTTGCTCGGGCCGCGAGTCCGCGCCGACGCACATGACAACAGCCTCACGATGATCGGCGGGTACCGGCGGACCTGGGGTGACTACGTCGGCATCGCGACCGACCAGATCCGCCATTACGGTCGAAGCTCCATCCAGGTGCAGCGGAGGTTGCGCGCCCTGCTGGAGACGCTTATGGAGCAGTGCCCCGACGATCAACAGGAGCCGCTCCGCGAGCGTTTGACAGCGCTCGACGCCGCGGTCGACCGCGACTGGGTTACCCCGCTGGACCGGCGGCTCGCCGAGGCCGCCGACCGGCAGGGCTATGGGTCGGAGGCCGGGCGTATCCGGCGGAGGCGGTTACGGATCAATACGAAGGCCGGGGACTGACGCAAGCCAGGTCCCGCGACCTTGGCTGCTCTCGCTCTTCATCGGACCTGGATCACGCCCCTGCACGTGGTAGCGGGGATCACCCACAGCGCATTTCGATTGACCGAGCTCAGGGTGGCCTTGACCTTGCCCTTCCCGATCTGCGAGGTCGGCAGCGCGATCTGATGCGTACCGACGTACGGCGGGTAGACCGTGCGGTCCGACAGCTTGGTGGCCCGCTTTCCGGTTGCCAGATTCTGCAGGTCCAGACGGACCGTCGAACGGTAGCCCCACAAGCTGCTGAACTCGGTCGTCAGCCAGGTGGTCCCGGCGTAGTCGGAGACGATGATCCGCGTCGGATTGTAGGGCAGGTCAGCGATATTGGGGCTCACACCGATGCAGCTGCTCAGCGGATAGGCGGCGCTGGGCGCTGCGGCGGCTTGCCCCGACAATCCGGTCCCACCGATCACCAGTGCTCCGGCGGCGGCCGAGCCAAGCACTGCGGCTGCGGGCTTGCTGCGAAACCTTTTGTGTCTCACGTAGAAATCCTTCCGTCAGCGAGGCCGCGCATCGTCGGGGCGCTCGGCACCAAAGGTGTCATCTGAAAGGCAGCACGCCCGGTGCCGCCGGGACACGCGAAAGACCTCGATCACGACAGACGTCACCTACCCGGACTGTCCCCGGCATCGCACTCATCGTTACCGCAGCCATGCAGTGAGTCATCCCAAAGAACAGAACACACGAGTTCATCGGATACGTGCGAACTGTCGCCGGCCGGCGGTGACGACTGTGGCGCCGTGTCATACTTTGCTGCGCGGCTGATGCCGCGCATCTGGGGCGACGGTATCGTCATGGCGTCAGTCCGGATGCGTCGTTGTGCACACTGTCCCCTCGTGCACGGTGCCGTTCACCAGTGAGCGGCGGCGCGAGGGTGACGATCCCGTGTCGTAGGAGACGTCGATGGCCGCCCCACCCATGCACCTGGCTACATGTGACACTGGTATCCCTCTGTCGCCCCGGCCTCACTGTCGGCTCCTGGCGGTGTGGGCGTGAGCACCATCACCGGCGATGCCCGGCAGTACCGATCCCGCTCTCATCGCCGACGTCCCCCGGTCGAGCATCGATTCCTCGGACTGGACACCCGTGTGTTCCCGCACGCGGTGGCCATTCTCGCGGTCTGGTTGCTGTGGGTCGTCATCGTTCCTGCCATCGACTCGGCTCTCCCGAGCGAAGACCCGGTCGTCGCCGGTGACCGCCTGTCGATCACGCCGACACTCTCGTTCGTCCCCGCCCCGGACTGGAACGTGGAAAGTGGCTTTCGCGTCGGCGAACGAGGCGCATCCAAGTCGGTTCCACCCATCGAACTGACGCGTGGCAACATCACTTTCTCGGTACGTGCAGATTCCTTTGCCGGCACGCCAGACGAGTTGCTCACGCAGATTGACGCAGTCGGCTCTGCCACCAACGGCAACTCGGTGCTGGCGCTGGCGGGATCGCGTCAGCCGTTCTCCACGGATGCGGGCCTCACGGGGGTGCAGATCACCTTCAACACTCCGAGCTCAGCAGGGTCGGTGACGACGTTCGTCGTGGGCGGAACCGGCCTGAGCGTGCAGGTGGTCGGCCCACCCGATCAGATCACCGACCGCAGCGAAGAGATCGACGCCATGATCTCGAGCATCGGTCCCACCGAAGGACGGACTCCGTGAGCGCCGATGTGCTTGATGCCCGCAGCGCGGCACTCGAGACCACGGCCTGGGGTGAGAGGTTCCATTTCTTCCAGCCCCGCAATGTCGTCTTCTGGATGTTCCTGTGGCTGTGCGGAACCGGCGTCGTCAAGGGCTGGCAGATGTTCTCCCCGTTGTCGGGCTATTTCGGTCGAGCCCTGTTGATCGCAAGCGTCGTCGGCGTCATCAGCGCCGCGGTGTGGGGCTGGTGGTTCCGACACGTGGACCGCTACGAACGCCAGCCCGTGGCACTGGTGATCACCGCGTTCGTCTGGGGCGCGACAGCTGCCACATTCGCCATCGCGGTACCTGCGAACACCGCCGTCGGATCGCTCTATGGAAAACTGTTCGGCCAGGTCTGGGCACAGGATTGGCACGCCGGCCTGTCGGCACCCTTTGTCGAGGAAACCGCCAAAGGCATCGGCATCGTCGTGCTCCTCGCCCTCGCACCCCGCCTGGTCCGCACCCCCACCGATGGCCTGCTGCTCGGAGCGTTCATCGGCCTCGGGTTTCAGACGAGCGAGGACCTGCTGTACTCGGTTTCCGGCGCCACCCAAGGTTTCGGAGCCCACCAAACCGACGGACTGCTGGGATCGATTGCCACCCGCACCTATTCCGACATCATCTCGCATCCACTGTTCACCGCTTTGTTCTGTGCCGGGATCATCTACCTGATCGGCACACCCGCCCAACCTCGACGAATCGTCCGAGGATTGGCGCTGGTGGTCATACCCGTGGTGGTTCACGGTGTCTGGGATTCGATGATCGCCATCGCAGGCGGCAGCGGGGCCATCGTGTTCGTGATCATGGCCGGAGATGTGATCTTCGGGTTGACCGCGTTGTGGATCGCGTTCGTGTGGGCGCACCCGAGGGAAGCGCACTTCGTCCGCGACGTCCTCGCTCCCGAAGTCGACACAGGCGTCCTCACCGACGCTGAGGTGACGGCGGCGGCAGGCTGGCGCCAACAACGTCAGTACATCAAGGCCGGAACCGACCGGGCGGACCGCAAACGACGACGACACATCGTGCGAGCAGCCCTCGACCTCCTCGCCGACCTCGCATCCGGGAAGGGCCACGACACCGACGACGTCCTCGACACCCGAGCCGAGATCACCCGCCTGCGCAGCGTCGGGGCTCAAGCGCCGAGCTGAGGCAGAGCGACACACGCGAAGACCCGCGACGATGATCGTCGCGGGTCTGCGCCGGCATGGTGGGTGGGTGCCCTCCAGTCACTGCTGGTCGTTCACCACTGGTCGAAGCCGACATTCGTCGCCGGGAAGTGGCTGCTGAAGTTGTGGGCCATCCAGTAGTGCGACGCTCCGGGACCGGAGATCCCGCTGGTGCCGACATTGGTGTTGGACTGCGAGTTGAGGACCTCATAGGTCGCGGTGGGTCCGCCGACGCCGATCTTGTAGGCGACGTTGACCGCGAGCTTGCTGCCCTGTGGGGCGACCGCGGTGATCGTCTCGCTGGCGCCGGGTCCCAGGGTCTGCTTGGGGCCGTTGACCCACACACCGTTGCCGCTGGTGCCGGAGCTGATGAGGTGTTCGACCTTGTCGGTGTGGTTGGTGATCGTCATCGCGACCGACGGCTCGCCCGGGTGGGTGACCGGCATGGTGCCGGCGTTCGCGGCGCCCGCACCCAGCAGGCCGATGCCGGCTGCCGCGGCGATCCCGGCGAGGCCGGCGGTGGTGGCGGTGATGCGGCGGGTGGTGGTGTTCATCGGGTTCTCCTCGGGTGGGTCCGTGCTGGTGTGGGTGGACCGTGTGGTCGTGGTGACACCAATGACTTTCCCGGGATCCGGGTCGAGACGAACTCCGCCGACCGGCCGATGCACCGGAGGATGACGATGTCCACCGATCGGTGGACACGTCGCTCCCTGCACGCACGGGAGAGCGACGGCGCACATGGCGCCGACGCCTCCGCGCGCTCCGGGCGCCAATCGGGATCACCGTGGTTGCAGTAGCTCCGCTGTCCGAGGGCCGAACTCTGTGCCCACCTCGGTGACGGTCGTGCACGGGAAGCCCGCTCTCCGCGAATGCTCCCGCACCGTCGACTCGCTGTCGGTCTGGTGGATGCAGTAGACTTTGTCGCCGGCGGCGTAACTGGTGACCCAGCGATACGGCACACCCAGTGTCGCCGCGGTCGCGTTCGACGTGCGCGAGATCTCCACCAGCGCGGCGGTGTCGAGGGCTCCCGCGCCGGGCATCTCGCGTTCGATGACGAAGGTCTTCATGGTGGGGTCCGCGGGGGTGGTGTTCATCGGATTCTCCTGGTCGAAGGAATTGTGCCCACCCAGGGTCCCGCCACCGGATCCTTCGTCACATCGGGAGGAGTCACCCATCTTTCGTGGTCTTGTCCAGCCCCGACGACCGCGCCTGTTGTCTGTGCGTGGGCCTGATCGAACGTGACGGCGAGTTGGCGGCGCTGACCGCCCTGGCGACACGTGCGCACGGTGGCGAGGGCAATCTCGTCATGATCACCGGCGAGGCGGGCGCCGGGAAGACCGCGCTGATCGAAGAGTTCACCCGGCAACGGCCCGACAACGATCGAGTGCTCTGGGGCGTCTGCGACCCACTCGCCACGCCACGCCCCCTCGGGCCCCTGCACGACGTCGCGCGGGATCTGCTCCCCCGGACCAGGGAGGCGCTCACCAAAGCCGAGCACGCCTACCAGATGTTCGACGCCGTCTGGGACGACTTCAGCTCGCAGCCAACAATTTTCGTCATCGACGATGCGCATTGGGCGGACCAGGGCACCATCGACCTGCTACGGCACCTCCTGCGACGGGTCGGGCGCAGTACGACGATGGTGATCATCACCGCACGCGAGGGCGAGTTCGTCGTCGACGCGGACCCGGTACGACTGTTACTCGGCGACATCGCGCGCACCGAGAACGCGCGATCCATTGCGCTGTCGCCCCTCTCGGTCGACGGGGTGGCGTCGATGATCGGCGATCGGGCGCTGGATGCGCAGCAGCTGCATCGACGCACCAGTGGGAATCCCTTCTTCGTCGATCAGATGCTCGCCCACCGCGGTGTCGATCTGCCCGCCTCGGTACGCGACGCCGTACTCGCCCGCACCGTCGGTCTGGACTCGTCGGGTTGGGAGGTACTCAACCTGCTCGCCTGTGCGCCGGGTGCGATCAGCGAGACCGTGATCGCCGAACTGGGCGTCCCCTCGTCCGGACTGCAGCGGCTCGGGGAGACCCGCCTCATCCAGCGCACCCCACGCGGCGTGTCCTTCCGCCACGACCTCTGCCGCAACGCGGTGCAGACGGTGATCCCGCCGGGAGCCGAACCGGCGCTGCACCAGCGGATGATCGCCGCCTACGATGCGGTCGGTGCGGACCCCGCGGTGATCGTCCATCACGCGCGCGGCGCGGGGGACAACACGCGCCTGCGGGCCGCTGCGGCCGAGGCGGGCCGGGTCGCCGCGAGGTCAGGGGCACACCAGCAGAGTGCGGAGTTCTTCCGGATGGCACTGTCCGCGGGCGGCAGCGACGATTCGGCCGACGCCGAGCTGTTGGAGCTGCTCGCCTGGGAGTGTTACCTGATCGATCGGCTCGACGAGGCCATCGCGGCGGGTACCCGCGCGCTGGCCCTTCGGACCGCGAGCCATGACGCCGCCGGTGTCAGCGCTGACCACCACGCCCTCGCCGTCTACGAGTGGTACAACGCCAATCGTGCCGCCGCGGACCACCACGTCGCCCAATCCATTGCCGCGACCGTCGGTTCGACGCAGGCCGGCCCGGCCGCGGTCGCGTCTGGACACGGCCACGCGATGTCGGCGTTCCTGGCCATGCAGGCGGGCCGGGTCGACGACGCCCGTCGCGATCTGGCTCGCGCGCGTGAACTCGCGACCCGTCTCGATTCTCCCGAACTCGCCGCGAGGGTGGACATCATCGCGGGGTGCTGCGATGTGATGGACGGGACCCCGGCCGGCCGGCAGGCGGTGCTCGAGCGGCTGGCCCACGCGCCTGCGCACCTCGACGAGATCTATTCGAGCGGATACAGCAATCTCACCTATCTCGATGTGGAACAGCGCCGGATCGTCGAGGCGACCGATCTGCTCGCGACCGGGATCGGGATGACGGTCGAGCGTGACCTGCCGGTGTGCCGCGCGTGGCAGGTCGGTTCCCGCGGGAGACTCGGTCTCATCCGTGGCGATTGGGTTGGGGCGAAGGCGGATTGCGCCGAGGTCCTCGACAGCGGGTCGGCACCGTTGACAAAGATCTGGCCGCTGCTGGTGAGTGGGCTGGTCGCGCTGCGGTCGACCGGCGGTGGGGCCGACGATCTCGGACGGGCTTGGGATCTGGTCGAACGATACGGAGAACCGTTGCGCCTCATGCCCGCCGCGTCCGCGTTGGTGGAGCGGTCCTGGTTGACCGGCGTCGCCGACCCTCGCACCGACACGTTTGTCAGACTGCTCGTGGACACCGATGCCGCCGGGTTGGAGTGGTCGCGCGGGGACCTGGCGGTGTGGTTACGCCGTGCCGCGGTCGGTTTCCCCGCGGACGCCGTCGCCGAGCGGGTCGCCGAGCCCTACCGGCAGCAGCTCGCCGGCGACATCGCGGGTGCCGCAGAGTCGTTCGACGGTCTCGGCATCACCTACGAAGGCGCCCTCGCATCCGTCGAATCGGGGAACCCGGACCGGATCGCACGCGGACTCGCCGCGCTGGATCGCCTCGGTGCCCACCTGGTCGCCGACAAGTTGCGGCGTGATCTCCGCGCCACGGGGGTGGCGGCGGTGCCGTCCCGGCGACGCCGCGCGAGCATGGCGCACCCGGCCGGACTCACCCCACGTCAGGCCGAGGTGCTCGCGTTGATGTGCGACGGGCTCACCAATGCCGAACTCGCCCAACGGCTGTTCCTGTCGGAGAAGACCGTGGACCACCACGTGTCGGCGATCCTGAGTCGTCTCGAGGTGGCCAGCAGACGGGAAGCGGTACGCCGCGCGCGTGCGCTCGGCGTCGTCGACTGACTCCGCACGCGTTCGGAACTTGGGGAGGTTTCCCCGATGAGTATCCGCTCGCCGCCGCCGATCGTGGGTCATGCCCGTCGAATGCACGGGTGCACGACCCGACGATCGGAGCACACCATGAACATCTCACCTCGCGAGCGCAACGCCCCGAACACGCCCGCTCGGCCACAGCACCATCGCCGCGGCTGGGCGCGCGTGGCGCCGGTGGTCGGCGCCGCCGCGATCGCGGCCGGCGTGATCGCACCGATGGCCGGCGCGGCCGGCGATGCGCACGCGGCGCCCCGCGCGACTGGCGCTCGGCTCACCGCCTACCAGACCGATCCGTACAACATCCGGATCACCATCGAGGGCGTCTTCCGGATGAGCCGGGTCGACGCCGACACGATCATCAAGTACATGGTCGATCAGCGGGTCGGCGGGGTGCGCTACACGCTGCGCGGCGACGACGTCGGCACAGGTGATCCGGTGCTGTTCGAGCGCCTGGTGACCGGCACCGGCACGATGCCGGGCGGGCACCTGGTCGCCGCCGACGACGGCCTGCACTACCTGAAGGTGATGGCTGTCCCGCGCGAGTATCTGAACGAGGACGACAACGCATTCGATGACGACGACGAGGTCTATGCGCAGGTCCACCTCAACTATGCACAGGGCGGCGACCGGTATGCGACGAGCCCCGTGGTCGGACAACGGTTCTGAAGTCCGGAGTCGTGGGAGCGAGCCATGAACATCCCGATTCTCGCCGGAGGTGTCGCCACCGCAGTCTTCGCGGCCAGCACGCTGCCGATGCTGGTCAAGGCATGGCGGACCAGGGACGTGAGGTCCTACAGTCCCGGCAACATCGCGCTGGCAAACGTCGGCAACCTCATCTACCTCGTCTATGTGCTGGATCTGCCGGTCGGGCCGGCGCTGATCCTGCACCTGTTCCACAGCATGGCCAGTGCGCTGATGCTCTACTGGTATCTCCGTCATGTGGTGCTCCCGGACCGGCGACCCGCCGGCGACGAGGTGCACGGGTCAGCGGCTGACCACCTGACCGAGGAAGCCCGCGGCCTCGTTCAGCGCCTGTCGTGACTCCGGGGAGAACAGTGGGAACATCTGGAACACGTGTCCCTGACCCGGCCATTCCTGCAGGCGCACATCGCCACCCGCCGCCGCGAACGCGCGGTACATCGCACGCGCGTCGTCGCCCATCACCTCGTACTGACCCACCTGGATGAGCGTCGGTGGAAGCGACATCTCCGGGGTCAGAGCGATTCTCATCCGGGGGTGATCGGCCTCGGCCCCGCGCGTGTACAGGCGCAGAATGCGTTGTGCAGCAACGGCATCGATGAGAGGGTCGCGGGTTCCGCGAAGTTGGTTGGCGACCGCGAGATCGAAGGTCGGATCGTAGAGCGGGGAGAAGACGACGAGCCCGGCCGGCTGGGGTGTCCCGGTCTGGTGATTGTCGGCGATCAGGTCGACGGCGAGGTGACCGCCGGCCGAATCGCCGGCCACCACGATCTGATCAGCGCGGTAGCCGGCGTCGAGCAGCCAGTGGTAGCCGCGGATGGCGTCGTCACCCGCGGTCGGGAACGGGTACTCGGGCCCGAGTCGGTAGTCGAGGCTGAAGGCCGACCATCCGGTGCGGCGGGACAGACGCGCCACCAGACCGCGATGGGTGCGCGGCGAGCAGATGACGTACCCGCTGCCGTGGAGGTAGTAGACGATCGTCCGATCGCCCGGTGTGCCCCGAGGTGGGCCGGCATGTGCGCTGACCCACTCGCCGCGCACCCGGCCGTCGCCGAAGGACTCACGAACGACCTCGACCCGGGTGCCATCCGGTACCGGGGACAGCGCCGCCAGCGAGCGGTTCACGCCGGGGCGCATCGCGGTGATCATGTGGGCGGGCGGGAGCGCGCCGCCGAGGCCTGCGGCGGCCATCAGTGGCGCAGAGACACGGGAGAGGTAGCCGTTGACCGCGCGGGACCGCAGTGACCCTCGACCGACCGGTCGCCACTGCTGCTCCGAGGTGGGCGTGCGCACGGTCATGACGCTAGACGAACCAGGGGCGTCGAATGGCCCTTTCGGCCGCGTCAGCTGCGGAATCATCACGGTTGTGCTATCCGGATTTCGATACCTGGTACCCGGCGTGAGAAAATGACTCACAATGCTTTCGCAGAGCAGGGTGGTGCCGGGTGGAGCAGCTCTATCCCGGGTGCGCCGTCAGCAACGACGCTGACACGGACACCGCTACATGGCTGGAGAAGACTCCCAGGTCAGCCCAAGGATTCGGGGGGATTCGCGACGAGCCGGTGGTCGGTGTCCACGGACACACGTCAACGGTGTCCCTAGGACACATAACGGTGATTGCGTGCGCAGCGTCGCGCACAGAGTGAGGCGAACTTATGAAGCATGCTCCGGGCCCCATGGGGCTCTATGACCCGGTCAACGAGCACGACTCCTGTGGTGTCGCATTCGTGGTCGACATGCACGGACGACGCAGCCGCGACATCGTCGACAAGGCGATCACCGCACTCGTGAACCTGGAGCATCGCGGCGCCGCGGGCGCCGAGCCGAACACCGGCGACGGCGCCGGGATCATGATCCAGGTGCCGGATCGGTTCCTGCGCGAGAGCATCGACTTCGAGCTGCCTGCCGAGGGCGAGTACGCCACCGGTATCGCGTTCCTGCCGCAGGGCTCCGAGGACGCCCGGGTGGCCTGCGAGGGCGTCGAGAAGATCATCGAGGCCGAAGGCCTGACCTTGCTCGGCTGGCGCGAGGTGCCGACCAACGAGAACTCGCTCGGTGCTCTGGCGCGCGACGCGATGCCGACCTTCCGGCAGGTGTTCATCGGTCTAGCCGGGAGAGATCAGGGCAGCGCCGATGTCATGGACCTGGAGCGGCGGGCGTTCGTCGTCCGCAAGCGGGTCCAGGCCGAATTGGGCACCAAGGGCGCCGGGGCCGACGGTCCCGGCCGCGAGACCGTGTACTTCCCGAGCCTGTCCGGTCAGACCTTTGTCTACAAGGGCATGCTGACCACCCCGCAGCTGCGTGAGTTCTACCTGGATCTGCAGGATTCGCGCCTGGAGAGCGCTCTCGGGCTGGTGCATTCGCGCTTCTCGACCAACACCTTCCCGTCGTGGCCGCTGGCCCATCCGTTCCGCCGCGTCGCGCACAACGGCGAGATCAACACCGTCACCGGCAACGAGAACTGGATGCGGGCGCGTGAGGCGCTGATCGACGCCAGTGCGTTCGGTGACAGTGACGTGGCCGACAAGATCTTCCCGACCTGCACGCCGGGTGCATCGGACACCGCTCGTTTCGACGAGGTGCTCGAACTGCTCCATCTCGGCGGTCGCAGCCTGCCGCACGCGGTGCTGATGATGATCCCCGAGGCGTGGGAACGCCACGAGTCGATGAAGCCGGAGCACAAGGCGTTCTACGAGTACCACTCGGCGCTGATGGAGCCGTGGGACGGACCGGCATCGGTCTGCTTCACCGACGGCACCGTCGTCGGCGCCGTGCTCGACCGGAACGGGCTGCGCCCGAGCCGCGTCTGGGTCACCAAGGACGGCCTCGTGGTGATGGCCTCGGAGGTCGGCGTGCTCGACATCGACCACGCCGACGTGGTGCAGAAGATGCGCCTGCAGCCGGGCCGGATGTTCCTCGTGGACACCGCAGCCGGACGCATCGTCGACGACGAGGAGATCAAGGACGAACTCGCCGCCGAGCATCCGTATCAGGAGTGGCTCGACGCAGGCCTGGTCCACATCGACGACGTCGAGTCGTTGCCGCACGTGCACATGGCCCACGACCGGGTCGCGCTGCGCCAGCAGGTGTTCGGCTACACCAACGAAGAGCTCAACCTGTTGGTCGCACCGATGGCCAAGACCGGCGCCGAGGCGATCGGCTCGATGGGTACCGACACCCCGATCGCGGTGCTGTCGGCGCGTCCGCGCATGCTCTTCGACTACTTCCAGCAGATGTTCGCCCAGGTGACCAACCCGCCGCTGGACGCGATCCGCGAAGAGGTCGTCACCAGCATCGGCGGCACCATCGGTCGCGAGGCCGACCTGCTCCATCCCGGACCCGAGTCGTGCAGGCAGATCATGCTGCCGCAGCCGGTCCTCGACAACGACACGCTCGCCAAGCTCGTCCGCATCGACGACAACGACGAGCTGCCGGACTTCACCAGCGCCCACATCCACGGCCTGTATCCGGTGGCCGAGGGCGGCGAGGGGTTGCGTCGTGCACTCGACGAGGTGCGCACAAAGGTGAGCGCCGCCATCGCCGACGGCGTGTCGATCATCGTGCTCAGCGACCGGGAGTCGGACGAGAAGCTCGCGCCGATCCCGTCGCTGCTGCTGACCGCGGCCGTCCACCACCACTTGGTGCGCGAGCGCAAGCGCACTCGCGTCGGGCTCATCGTCGAGTCCGGCGACTGCCGCGAGGTGCACCACGCGGCGACGCTGATCGGCTTCGGTGCCGCAGCCGTGAACCCCTACATGGCCTTCGAGTCGATCGAGGACATGGTCGAGCGAGGCGTTCTCGGCGACATCGACTTCCCGACTGCGCGCAAGAACTACATCAAGGCCGCAGGCAAGGGTGTGCTCAAGGTGATGAGCAAGATGGGTATCTCCACCCTCGCCTCGTACACCGGCGCACAGCTCTTCCAGGTCATCGGTCTGTCCCAGGACACCGTCGACGAGTTCTTCACCGGCCTCAACAGCCAGCTCGGCGGCATCGGCCTCGACGAGATCGCCGGCGACGTCGCCACCCGGCACGCCCTGGCATTCACGGAGCGGCCGACCGAGCGGGCGCATCGTGAACTCGAGGTCGGTGGCGAGTACCAGTGGCGTCGCGAGGGTGAATACCACCTGTTCAACCCGGACACCGTGTTCAAGCTGCAGCACTCCACCAGGACCGGGCAGTACAAGGTCTTCAAGGAGTACACCAAGCTCGTCGACGACCAGTCATCCAAGATGGCGTCACTGCGTGGTCTGTTCGACTTCAATTTCGGTGACCGCGATCCGATCCCGATCGACAAGGTCGAACCGGCGAGCGAGATCGTCAAGCGGTTCTCCACCGGAGCGATGAGCTTCGGCTCGATCTCGGCCGAGGCGCACGAGACGCTGGCCATCGCGATGAACCGTCTCGGCGGCCGGTCGAACTCCGGTGAGGGTGGCGAGGACACCCGCCGTTTCCACCACGACGAGAACGGCGATTGGCGCCGCAGCGCGATCAAGCAGGTCGCCTCCGGTCGCTTCGGCGTGACGTCGCACTACCTGACCAATTGCACCGATATCCAGATCAAGATGGCGCAGGGCGCGAAGCCCGGTGAGGGCGGTCAGCTCCCGCCGCACAAGGTCTACCCGTGGGTGGCCGAGGTGCGCGGTTCGACGCCGGGTGTCGGCCTCATCTCGCCGCCGCCGCACCACGACATCTATTCGATCGAGGATCTCGCGCAGCTGATCCACGACCTGAAGAACGCGAACCCGCAGGCTCGGATTCACGTGAAACTCGTCTCCGAGGTCGGGGTCGGCACGGTGGCAGCGGGAGTCTCCAAGGCCCATGCCGACGTGGTGCTGATCTCGGGCCACGACGGTGGCACCGGAGCGACGCCGCTGACCTCGATGAAGCATGCGGGTGCACCGTGGGAGATCGGTCTCGCAGAGACCCAGCAGACCCTGCTGCTCAACGGCCTTCGTGACCGCATCGTGGTCCAGGTCGACGGGCAGCTGAAGACCGGCCGCGATGTCGTCGTCGCGGCGCTGCTCGGCGCCGAGGAGTTCGGCTTCGCGACCGCTCCGCTGGTGGTCTCGGGCTGCATCATGATGCGCGTGTGTCACCTCGACACCTGCCCGGTCGGTGTGGCCACCCAGAACCCGCTGCTGCGGGAACGGTTCACCGGCAAGCCGGAGTTCGTCGAGAACTTCTTCATGTTCATCGCCGAAGAGGTGCGCGAGTTGCTTGCGCGCCTGGGCTTCCGGACCCTGCAGGAAGCGGTCGGGCACGTCGAGACCCTCGACACGGCAAAGGCGCTGGCGCACTGGGGTTCGGCGAAGGCCGGCAAGCTCGACCTGTCGTCGGTGCTGGCGATGCCGGAGTCGCCGTTCATGAACCAGGACCTGTATTGCTCCGGGGCCCAGGATCATTCGCTGGACAAGGCACTCGATCAGCAGTTGATCGCCCAGAGCCGTGAGGCCATCGATCACGGCACCCGGGTCTCCTTCGGCTCCAAGATCACCAACGTCAACCGGACCGTCGGCACGATGCTCGGCCACGAGGTGACCAAGACCTATGGCGCACACGGGCTTCCGGACGGCACGATCATGATCGACTTCACCGGGTCGGCGGGCAACAGCTTCGGCGCATTCGTGCCCAAGGGCATCACGCTGCGGCTGGAGGGCGACGCCAACGACTTCGTCGGCAAGGGACTCTCCGGCGGACGCCTCGTGGTGCGCCCGGCGCGTAACGCGCCGGAAGGATTCGTCGCGGAAGACAACATCATCGCGGGCAACGTCATCGGGTTCGGCGCCACCAAGGGGAAGATCTTCCTCAGAGGTGTGGTCGGAGAGCGGTTCTGCGTGCGCAACTCGGGCGCGACCGCCGTCGTCGAGGGCGTGGGCGATCACGGCTGCGAGTACATGACCGGTGGTCGGGTGGTGGTGCTCGGCGACACCGGGCGCAACTTCGCGGCCGGTATGTCGGGCGGTATCGCCTACGTGTACGACCCGTTCGGCAAGCTCGGGGACAACCTGAACACCGAGCTCGTCGAGATCGAGGAGCTCGAGGCCGAGGACATCGAGTTCCTGGCGGGCATCGTCGACGAGCATCGCGCCGAGACCGATTCCCCGGTCGCCGCAGCGATTCTCGACGACTGGGAGACGACGCAAGGCAAGTTCGCCAAGGTCATGCCGCGCGACTACAAGCGCGTGCTGCAGGCGATCGATGCCGCCGAGCGCGAAGGACGAGACGTGAACGAAGCGATCATGGAGGCCGCACGTGGCTGACCCCAGAGGTTTTCTCAAGCACACCGAGCGGGAGCTGCCCGACCGCCGTCCGGTCGAACTGCGACTGCTGGACTGGAAAGAGGTCTACACCGATTTCGACAAGTCGGAGTTGAGGACCCAGGCCAGCCGCTGCATGGACTGCGGTATCCCGTTCTGCCACAACGGTTGCCCGCTGGGCAACCTCATCCCCGAGTGGAACGACCTGGTCTACAAGGACCAGTGGCGTGAGGGTATCGAGCGGCTGCACGCGACCAACAACTTCCCGGAGTTCACCGGTCGGCTCTGCCCGGCGCCGTGCGAGGCCTCCTGCGTCCTCGGCATCAATCAGCCGGCCGTGACGATCAAACAGGTCGAGGTCGAGCTGATCGACAACGCCTTCGAGAGTGGCTGGGTGACCCCGGTGCTGCCCACCGAGAAGACCGGGCGTTCGGCCGCCGTGGTCGGCTCGGGCCCCGCGGGTCTCGCTGCCGCACAGCAGCTCACCCGTGCCGGACACGACGTCACGCTGTTCGAGCGTGCCGACCGCATCGGTGGACTGCTGCGCTACGGCATCCCGGAATTCAAGATGGAGAAGCGGCACATCGACCGCCGTCTGGCCCAGATGGAGGCCGAGGGCACCGTGTTCCGGACCGGCGTGAACGTCGGCGTCGACGTCACCGTGGAGCAACTGCGAGCGGACTTCGACGCGGTCGTGCTGGCCAATGGTTCCACCATCGGTCGTGATCTGCCGATCCCGGGCCGTGAGCTCGACGGCGTCCACCAGGCGATGGAGTTCCTGCCGCAGTCCAACCGGATCCAGCTCGGCGACACCGTCGAAGGGCAGATCACCGCCAAGGGCAAGAAGGTCGTCATCATCGGTGGCGGCGACACCGGCGCGGACTGCCTCGGCACCGCATTGCGCCAGGGCGCCGAGATCGTGCACCAGTTCGAGATCATGCCGAAGCCGCCGAACGAGCGCGCCGAGTCGACGCCGTGGCCGACCTACCCGCTGATGTACCGTGTGTCATCGGCGCATGAGGAAGGCGGCGAGCGCGTCTTCTCGGTCAACACCGAGGAGTTCACCGGCACGGACGGCAAGGTCACCGCGCTGAAGGCGCACGAGGTGGTCATGCGTGACGGACGGTTCGAGAAGGTCGAGGGCAGCGAGTTCGAGCTCGAGTGCGACCTGGTCCTGCTGGCGATGGGCTTCGTCGGACCCGAGCGCGAGGATTTCCTCGACAAGCTCGGCGTCGAATACGACCAGCGCGGCAACATCAAGCGCGACGACGACTTCGCCGCCGTCGGTGTGCCGGGAGTGTTCGTGGCAGGCGACGCCGGTCGTGGACAGTCGCTGATCGTGTGGGCGATCGCCGAGGGTCGATCGGCAGCTGCGGCCGCCGATACTTTCCTGGCCGGCCGGACGGATCTGCCCGCGCCGATCGTCCCGACCCAGGCCGCCCAACGCTGAGTCACCGGGTCCGCTGAATCACCGAACTGCCGACTCGCCCAACTGATTCGTTTGTTTCGGGTACGAACGATGCCGAGCACGACCAGTTCATCCACGGATATGTGGTGAACCGGGCCGGACATGTAGCAGAGTGGAGGGTGCTCCAGTACCGGTGGCATCCAGACGCCCCGACCCGACGGGAAGACCATGATGACTACAGGGGTGGATCGCCCGGCGAGGCGATCCCGTCCCAAGGACCGTAAGCAGCGGATCCTGGAAACGGCCGCGGGCATGTTCCGTGACCATGGGTACCACGGTGTGGGGATGAGCGACATCGCCGGCAACCTCGGTATCGTGCCGAGCGCCTTGTACCGGCACTACCGGAGCAAGCACGATCTCCTGGTCGCGGTCCTCGATGCCGCGTTGGCCCGATACGAACGCGCCGTCGAGGGCGTGGACGACTGGGAGACGGCGACCGACCGGATCGCGCAGGCCGCGCTCGATGTCCGGGCCTTCGATCTGCTCTGGTCCCGCGACAGCGGGAATCTGTCCCCGGTGGAGTACGACCAGCTCTTCCAGCGACTGCGTGGCGTCGGCCGCCGCGTCGCGGCGATGATCGAAGTGGGTTCGGAGGCAGGGTGTGTGCCTTCGCGGACCACCGCGTGGGCCGTCTTCGCTGCGCTGGACTGGCCGGGTCATCGGCCGCTCGCGGTGCCGGTTGCCGATCAACGGCGGACCCTGGCGTCCGCGGTCGATGCGATCGTGGTCGCCGGCCGCCTGGGGATCGGCGACACGTCGGACGGCCAGGCGATGTCTCCGGACGAGGCACTGTCCGCCTCCGACGCCCTGTCCGCCTCCGATGCCATGGGCGGGCTCCGGCCTGCGTCGCGGCGAGAAACGTTGCTGGGTACCGCGATCACCATGTTCGCCGTACGCGGGTACCAGACGGTCAGCCTCGACGACATCGGCGATGCGGTCGGCATCGCCGGACCGAGTGTGTACAACTACTTTGCCAGCAAGCGCGAGATCGTGGCGTCCGGGGTCAGCCGGGCGTTCGAATCGCTCTGGCTCACCTTGGGCCAGGTTCTCCGCAGTGCGTCCGAGCCGCGACAGGCGCTCGACGACCTGACCGGCCACTACGCGCGATTCGCCTTCGACCACTGGGATCTCATCACCGTCTGTCTGTCGCATTCGGGCATCCTCGACGACGCCGAACGCACCGTGCTCGAGCGAACCTACCTCGACTACGTGGGGGAGTGGCGACGACTCGAGATGGAGTGCAGGCCGGAGCTGAGTCCGGATGAGGCGCAGGCGCTGGTCGACCTCGCCCTCGCGGTGATCAACGGTGTGGTGCGCATCCCCACCTTGCGTACTCCCGCTCTGCCGGACGCGGCACGTCACCTGGCGCGAGCCGTACTCGAGGCTCCGATCATCCGGGCCGGCCGCTGATCCACGCACACCGAGCGTGCGTCAGATCGTGAGCAGAGCCGAGGTCATCTGGCGCTCGACGGCTCCGGCGAGCCGGCCGAAGGCGATCTGGACAATCGGGTCGGCGAGTCGGGCGAGACCGTTGAACTCGACATGTGCGTGGTAGGTCACGATGGTCGACGTACCGTCGCTCGTACCGAATGTCATGTCGTCGACGGAGGTCGCGGTCTTGTTGGTGCCGGTGAACGTCAGGTGGTCGGCGTCGTCGCGGGTCAGTTCGTAGGTGAGGTCGGTGGTGATCCCGTACAGCTGGGTGACGTTGTGCCACTGGGTACCCGGCCCGACCGGGTCGGTGCCGATCTGCTCGCAGCTCTGGGTGCCCGGGTCCCACTCGACCGCGTTGGCGAAATCGCGGAGATAGGCGACGACCGCGCCGAGCGGGCGGGCAACGGTGAACGTGCGGGTCACATCGACCACGGGAACTCCTCTGGATCGGGAACGATCGGCGCGTTCACGTCCGCCACCGGCGGGACGTGAACCCGGCAAGGATTCGTCACCGAAGAGATTCCGGATGGGCGTTCGCCGACTACACTCGTGACACGAACCGGGCGCGAGGGGAGTGCCGACGATGCGTCTGCGCAGGATGATCGCTTCCGTGGTGGCCATGATCACGGCTGCCGGGATCTCGGTGGGTGTCGGATCGGCAGCGGCTGCGGTGCCGCCGGGATGCCCGGAGATCTATGTCCTCGCTGTTCCCGGCACGTGGGCCAACGGCCGGAGTCCCGGCATCCTGCGGGCCGTGACCTCGGGACTCGGGCCGGAGACACGGGTGCAGTTCGTCGGATACGACGCGACCGCGTTCCCGTGGGAGAAGGCGATCTACGGAAAGTCCAAGGCGCAGGCGGTGGCCAACACGACCGGACTGGCCGCCACCATGCTGCGGCGGTGCCCGGGGACGCGGATCGCGCTGACGGGATACAGCCAGGGTGCCGACGCCGCCGGAGACGTGGCGTCGGAGATCGGGACCGGCCGGGCGGCGATCCGGCCGGGTCAGGTGGCGGGAGTGGTGCTGATCTCCGATCCACGCAGATCTCGGCAGGACAATCTGATCGGACCACCGCTGGCCGGCGAGGGCAGCGGCGGCCCACGGCTCGATGGCATGGGGTGGGTCAAGCCGCGGGCCTTCACGATCTGTGAGCCACTCGACCTCTACTGCAACGTTCCTCGCGACTACTTCATCACGAGAGTCGTCGGGTACCTGGCGGAGACCAGTGACCCGACGCCGAGCCAGATCGGCCAGTACCAGGCGGAGGCCGGAGCCATCGTCGCCGAACTCCTCACCCTCGGTGGCCCGGGAAAGATCGTCGAGGAATTGAGCAATGCTCGTGCGCGCGAGCAGATCACGATCTTCAACGCCTTCCTCAAGTCAGGTGCGCACGGCAACTATGCGGCGTTCCAGGTTCGTCCGGGCGTGACCGCCGTGCAGTGGGCCCACGACTTTCTCGCCCGCCTGGCATAAGCGACCCGATTTCCTCTCGGCCCCGCGCGCCGAATCAATGGTGCGTGTGGGGTGCGTGCCTGCCTCCATGTCGGCATGCCCGAATTGTCCGAATCATCGAAAAGAACCAGATACGGCAGTTGACGTATAGGCTATTACTCCCTACGGTAAGGCTGGCCTAACCACCACTACCGAAGGGCGACATGGCAGATCACGATCAGGACGGATCGGCGGCGGGTAAGCCGCTGCAACGGGCTGCCGACCCGGACGCGGTCGTCGTAGCATTCGCATCGAACCCGGCATTCCGGGCGGCGGAGTGGAGCGAGTTGTCGACTCCGGACAACCCCTATCGACGACCGGTGCGGCCGGACGATCTCGAATGGGTGAAGTTCAACCGCGAGATGCCTGCCGAGAAGTCGATGCGGCTCTCGGCGCTCCTCGGTCACCGCATGCTGCGCAACATCAACGATCTGGAGATCTCCCTGGTCGCCCCGCGCGACGACGAGCCGATCGCCGGTGACCGGTCGTCGTTCTACAGCCAGGACAACCGGATTCGATCGGCGATGGCGCGTCCGGTCCTCGAGCGGCATCTCTACTCCTTCCTCGACGATGCCCTCGAGCCGGTGAGCGATGCGGACGAACTGTCCGCCTGGGTATCGAAGCGGCTGGCCGAAACGAAAGACCTCGTGGCCCCGTCAGTTCTCGAACAGCTCACCGGCGCAAGGGAAGCCACGGTCTTCGCGCTCATCCAGTACCACGGATTCATGCCGGCGGCGCGTGCCGCGCTCGGCCGCGCAGCGATCGGGGAGTTCCCGCAGAGCGCCGACGAGATCGGGCGGCTCCTGCAGGAGTCCTATACGGACTGGGTCGGACGTCGGCCGGACTACCGGGCGTTGCTCCGCTACGGTGACCTCGAGCAGACGCCGGGTGCCTACTGGCAGTTGCTCCTGGGATCGAGCCTGGCGCGGGGAAACCACCTGATGTCGCTGGCTTCCGATGCGGCACGTCTACCCGAACTCCTCGGTGCGGCGTGGCTGTTGAACCACACCGGTCCGCGCGATACCGACGCGTTCCGCCGTTGCCTGCCCGACGCACTCGGGATGGGCGCCGACGACGACGCGTTGCGCGGCCTCGACCTCGGGGTCGGCTGGGACGACACGCCCACACTGGAATCGGTGGTGGGCGCGCTGATCACGTCCTTCGGTCAGGCGGCTCTGACCGGGTTCCAGAAAGGCGTGGCACACGCTGCCAGGCTGCGTGAGATCTGGGACGACGATCTCACGCTGCAGGTGAGCTGGGCCGACAAGATCGAACTCCACAAGGAATACGCGGAGAAGATCCATCGGTACCTCGAGGACAACCGGATCGAGGTCGACCTCGACACCTTTGTGGAGAGCGAAGAGGAGACCTCGACGACCCACGTGCACAACGAGCATCGGCTCGTGATGGTCGAAGAGGGCGACATGCGGTTCTGGAACAACGTGACGCACACGATCGAACTGACTGCCGGGGACAAGATCCTCATCCCGGTGACCAGGCTGCACGGCTCGACTGTGCTGTCCGGCGTCTGTACCTACCATCAGCCGATCATCTCCGACGATCTGCTGAAGAACATCATCTGACAATGGTTTCCGACTACGCGCGCGACGTCGAGCAGCGAGAGTATCTGCGCACGGTCAGCATGGGGCAGGTTCCCGAATGGGGGTACGCGCCTGCGCTGGAACTGATCGATCTCATCAAGTCCCCCGACAGCGGATTCCCGTGCACCTTCGCCGTGCGAGGGGCCAAGACCGACTCGCTGCGATTCGGGTTCATCGACGAACTGTACGACGAGGGCAACTGGGACACTCTGCGCGACCTGCTCTCCGACTATCTCTCCGTCTACCGGAGCATCTCACGGGAGACCTCCTTCCTGGTGTTCTTCAACACCGATTCGGAGCCGGACGACCTCGAGGGATATTTCCGCACGTTCTGGCGCATGCTCCAGTACCTCCACGACGGCGACGAGGTCGAGTGGCCGGGTGATGTCCCACGGGACGGGGATGACCCGTTGTGGGAGTTCAGCTTCGGTGGAACGCCCATCTTCGTCGTGTGTGCGACACCTGCGCACGTGAAGCGACGGAGCCGCAACAGCCCGGTATTCCTGGTGACCTTCCAGCCGCGCTGGGTGTTCGAGAACATCGGGCCCGAGACCTCGGTGGGCCGTGCGTCGCGGGTGATGATCCGCAAGCGACTCCAGGAGTTCGACGGCGGCATGGAGATGTACGGCGAGATGGGCGATTACGGCGATCCGGACAGCCTGGAGTGGAAACAGTACTTCCTGCCGGACACCAACGATCCCGGCGCGGAGATCTCGGACGTGGCTCGGTGCCCCTTCCGTGCGGGCCCGCCGTGATCCGAGGAATCGGACCGCCCGTTCCGGAGCAGCCACCGAGCCACCCACCACATCTTCGAGTTCTCGAGAAACGAGCTGACGTGTCAGAAAGACGCATCCCCACCCTGATCACCCTCGCCGCCGCGATCACCCTCGTGATCGGTCTGGTCGCGGGATGTTCGAGCGACGGCGACGCCGATTCCGCCGGATCCTCCGCATCCGGCGGAGCCGGCGGTGCCTTCCCCGTGACGATCGACTCCGCGGTGGGCAAGGCGACCATCGAGAAGAAGCCCACCCGCGTCGTCACCATCGGGTGGGGAAGCACGGACGCGGCGCTCGCGCTCGGTGTCGTGCCGGTGGGGATGCAGGACATGTCCGGCGACGTCGACGACGATTCCGCGATCCTGCCGTGGGACAAGCCGAAACTGAAGGGCGCGCAGCCGACACTGCTCAAGTACACGTCGAAGTCGGTGCCCTTCGAGCAGATCGCGGCCCTGCAGCCAGACGTGATCCTGGCAGTGAACTCCGGACTCACCAGCGAGCAGTACTCGCGCCTGAGTCAGGTCGCGCCGACCGTCGGGTATCCGGGCAAGGCGTGGCAGACCTCGTGGCAGGACCAGATCACCACGGCCGGGAAGGCACTCGGCGAGACGCAGAAGGCCGCCCAGCTGGTTGACTCGACGAGTGCGCTGATCGCGAAGTCCAAGCAGGAACATCCCGAATTCGCAGGTAAGACGGCAGCTTTCGGCTCCGGAACGACGGCGGACAACTTCAACATGTATCTCGCCACCGACTCCCGGGTGCAGCTGCTGAAGGACCTCGGGTTCACCATCTCCCCGTCCGTCCCGACCGCGCCGTCACCGGGCGGATCGTCGTACGCGGTCCCGACCAGTATCGAGCGTCTGGGTGACATCGAGTCCGACGTCATGGTGGCCTGGTACCTCAGCGACAGTGTCCGCAGTGGCCTGGAGGGCAACGATGTCTTCCGGACGATGCCTGCCGTCGCGCGCCATGGCTACGTCCGCCTCGACGAACCGGCGCTGGTGTATGCCACCAGCGCGGTCACGGTTCTGAGTCTGCCGTGGATGCTCGATCGCTATCTTCCACGGCTGAGCGATGCCGCGCAGGGAAAGGCCAGGGCATGACGGCCGCGATGTGGATACGTGCCAGAGATCGGACGGAGGTCGCAGGCCGTGTCTGATCCCGGACGGGAACTGGTGCGCCACACCATCATCGGCCAGCGGCGGTTTCTGATACCCGCCTCGCTGTTCGCCGCGATCCACCAGGGCTGCGAGGCATCGGTGCCGTTGATGATCGGTGTGGTGATCGACCGCGCGATCGCGCCCGGGAGCGGTCCGGGACTCCTGTGGACAATCGTCGTGCTCGCGCTGTTGTTCCTCGTCCTGACGGCGTCGATGCGGCTGGGCGGCAGGCTCATCCGATATGCGACCCAGGGTGCGGCGCACGAGCTGCGGGTCGCGATCGCCCGACGTGTGCTCGACACCGACGGGTTCACCCAGGCGGGCAGCCGGGGCGGAGTGCTGCTCTCGACCGCGACATCTGATGCCGGCCGCGTCGGCATGGTCAACGCGGCGGTGTGGACCTCGGTCGGTGCAGCCGCGGCGCTGGTGGTCGCGGCGATCATCCTGTTGAACGCATCGGTGTTGCTGGGCCTCGTCGTTCTCGTCGGCCTCATCCCGGTGGTACTGCTGACCAGGATGATCTCGCGACCGCTGGTCGAGCGGAGCGCCACCGAGCAGGCTGCGGTCGCGCACGCCGCGGGCGTCGCGGAGGACATGATGAGCGGCCTGCGGGTGATCAAAGGGCTCGGTGCCGAGGCCGTCGCCCTGCGTAAGTATGTGACCGCGAGCTCCACCTCCCGGGTGGCCGGGATCCGGGCGGCGCGGATGATCGCTCTGCGCGGCGGCGTGATCGCCCTGTTGACCGGCTGCTTTCTCGCGCTGGTCGCCTGGTTGGGTGCCCACCTCGTCGCCGACGAGCGGATCACGGTCGGACAGTTCGTCACCGCGTTCACCATGACCCAGTTCCTGATCGGTCCCTTCACACGGATCACGATGGTCGGCACCCAGTTCGCGAGAGGGCGCGCGTCGGCGACACGTATCGCGGCCGTCCTGGCCGAGCCGGCACTGGTCTCCACCACTGCGCCCACCATGAGGGCCGAGACACCGATCCGGACGACGGGATCGGCCCCCGGGATCCGTGTCGACGACTTGCGGGCGCCCGCGCTGGAAGGCTTGTCCTTCGACGTCGGACCCGGCGAGCATGTGGCGGTCGTGATGGAGAACCTGTTGGGTGCGGAGAGCCTGCTCCGATGCCTGGGTCGGCTGCGAGATCCCGAGGGCGGCCGGATCGAGATTGATGGCAGGTCACTGGCGGATCTCGGTGCCGACGAGGTGCGTTCGTCGGTCCTCGTGGCCGAACACGATGCCGTCCTGTTCCGCGGGACCGTCAGGGAGAACATCGAATCCGTCACCCGGGGTGGCGAGATGCCGGCGCGCGCGGTGGCATGTACCGGGGTGGCGACGATGCTGCCTGGCGGCCTCGACGTCGAGGTCACCGAGCGCGCACTGTCGCTGTCGGGCGGGCAACGGCAACGGGTCGTGCTCGCGCGCGCATTGGCCGCGGATTCGCCCGTGCTCGTATTGCACGATCCCACCACGGCTGTCGACGCCGTGACCGAGTCGGAGATCGCCGCCGGGTTGTCCGCGCTGCGCGCGGGCAAGACGACGATCGTGGTGACCACCAGTCCGGCACTCCTCGCGATCGCCGATCGGGTGGTCGTGGTCCGCGACGGCCGGGTCGCCGCGTCCGGACACCACGCCGGCCTCCTGTCCGACAACCGTGACTACCGGGAGTTGGTCGCCACATGACCGAGACATTGTTGCCGACCGCGACGGGCGGGGAGGCCCGCAGCGCGGCCTGGACCGCCCTCCGGCGGGTGCGCGGCCACGTCGCGCTGACCCTTCTCGTCCTGACCGTGGGCACCGTGATCGGACTCGTCGGGCCGTGGTTGCTCGGACGCATCGTCGACCTCGTCATCGACGGGCGCACCGACGAACTCCTCCCGGTGGTTCTCGGGCTCATCGGGGTCGCCATCGGGCAGGCGATCGGACAGACGGTGGGCACCGCGATGGTGGCCCATGTCGGGCAGACCGTGATCGCGGGGGTCCGGGAGAAGGCGATCCGACAGGTTCTCCGCGTCTCCGAGGGACGCATCGAACGCGCCGGCAGCGGTGACGTGATGTCCCGGGTCTCCGGCGATGTCGAGACCGTGAACGAGGCCGTCAGCGGGGTCCTGCCGACTCTGCTGGACGCGGCCCTGACGATCGTGCTCACCGCGGTCACGCTGGCCATCCTCGACTGGCGTTTCGCGCTCGCAGGCCTGGCGGCCGTCCCGTTCCAGGTCGTGGCAACCCGTTGGTACCTGCGTAACGCCGTGCCGGTCATCCGGGCCGAACGGGTCGCCGAAGGTTCTCGTGCCCAACAGCTCCTGGACTCGATCAACGGCGCCAACACCGTACGCGCGCTGCGCCTCGAGTCGGATCATCTGGCGAAGGTGACCGCGGCGTCGGACAAGGCGCGGCAGCTCTCGATCCGGATGGCGGCCGTCCAGCGTCGCTTCTTCGGCAAACTGAACTACGGCGAGTTCGTCGGACTCGCACTGATCTTGGTGGTCGGCTTCTACCTGGTACGCGGCGATCTCGTCACCATCGGTGCCGCCTCCGCGGCCGCGCTGTACTTCCACCGTCTCTTCGATCAGTTCAATGTGGTTCTCGGGACCTTCGACACGGCGCAGTCGGCCACCGCTGCCTTCGCCCGCCTGATCGGCGTCGCCGAGATGGCCACCCCCGACCTGCGCGACGGCGGGGAAACGGATTCGCGATCCGGTCGTGGGACCGATGGCAGCGTGTCGCTGCGGGACGTCCGGTTCTCCTACGGCGCGGATCAGCACACCGTGATCGACGGCGTGGATCTCGACGTACAGGACGGGGAGCATGTTGCGGTGGTCGGGACGTCCGGGGCGGGCAAGACCACGCTGGTGAAGCTGGTGGCCGGTCTGCTGCCTCCCGAGCAGGGGCAGATCGTCCTCGGCGGTCACGATCTCGCCGCAGGCGCATCGGGTTCGGGCCATCGATGTGTCCTCGTCAGTCAGGAGGTACATGTCTTCGCCGACACCGTGCTCGGCAATCTCCGACTGTCCGGAGAGCACACGTCGGAGACCCAGGCCCGGTCCGCATTGGATGCGGTCGGGGCGTCCGGGTGGCTCTCGACACTGCCGGACGGACTGGACACGGTCCTCGGGCGGGGTGGGCACTCGCTCACCCCGACGCAGTCACAACAACTGGCCCTCGCGCGCCTGGTGCTCGCCGATCCGCCCATCGCGATCCTGGACGAGGCCACCGCCGACGCGGGCAGTGCGGGTGCGAAAACCCTCGAGGCGGCAGCCGAGAAGGCCATCGCGGGCCGGACGGCATTCATCGTGGCCCATCGATTGACCCAGGCGGCCCGTGCCGACCGGGTCATCCTGCTGGAGGACGGCCGGATCGTGGAGTCCGGAACGCACGACGAGCTGGTGGACGCCAACGGCAGCAGATATGCGCAGCTGTGGGCGGCGTGGTCGACGCACCGCTGAATCGTGCGACACAACAGGGCAGCGCCGTACGACCCCCGAACGGACATGACGTGAATCAGGAGGCACCCGCGTGACCGGAGAAATCCGTCGACCACTCAGTGCGGCGCAGCGCGGCATCTGGTATGCCCAACAACTGGATCCGCGCAGTCCCGCCTACCAGGTTGCGCACTGCGTGGAGTTCTCCGACGGCATCGACCAAGGCCATCTCGTCACCGCCGTGACCGAGACCCTGCGTGAGGCAGACGGACTCGGCATGCGGTTCGGGACATCCGACGGGGCGCCATGGCAGGAGATCGCCGATCCACGGACACAGGCGCAGCGGCTCGCCGTCGATGTGGTCGACGTCGCGTCCGCCGACGAGGCCATGCAGTGGATGCGCCGTGACGTCGGCGACGGCGGAGCGCCGCCACAGCTGGAAGCCGGTGTGCTGCATGCCCAGGCGCTGCTGCGTGTCGACGGTGTGCTCCGGTACTGGTACCAGCGCTGTCATCACATCGCGGTCGATGCCTACGGTATGTCGTTGCTCGAGCGGCGGGTGGCGGAGCGCTACACGCGCCTCGTCGAGGGTCGGGAACCGCCAGTCGCTCGATTCGCCCCGATCTCGGAGTTCCTCGACGAGGACCTCGCCTACCGGACGTCCGAACAGTACGAGACGGATGCGGCGGCGTGGACCGGGCACGTCGCTCGATTGCCCGGCGCACACGCCGACGCGCCGAACGGTCCTCGCGTCCCGCATCGGAGTGCCTTCGTCATCGACGCCGACACCGCCTCCTCGCTCCGCGCTGTCGGAGCGCAGGCGGGTCGCTCGTGGGTGGAGGCGCTGATCGCCACGGCGGGAGCGTTCTTCGCCCGATTCAGCCACGAGCCGACGACCGTGGTCGGGGTTCCGGTGATGTCCCGGTCCACCGATGTGGCACGCCGTACCCCGACGACCGCCGTGAACATCCTGCCCGCGATCCTCGACATCGCCGGCTCGCAGACACCCGCCGATCTCACCCGAATGGTCGCGGCGGAAATCGATTTCGTGCGCAGGCATCACCGCTTCCGCACCGACGAGGTACGCGGCGGGGTCGGCGGTCGGGGAGCAGGCGACATCAGACCGCTGGTGAACATCAAGCCGCCCGCCGCGCCTCTGTCATTCGGGCAGGCGCAGGGGCAGGTGCACTTCCTGGCGTCCGGACACGTCGACGATCTGTCGCTGACGGTCGTCCCACGTGACAGCGGCGAGCTCGAGCTGACCGTCGACGGCAATCCGGACCGTTACGACGAGACCGACGTCGCCCTGTTCGGCGAACGATTCATCGGGTTCGCGCGGCGCTTCCACGCGGGGACAACGGTGGCCCAGGTTGGTGTGCTCGCGCCCGGTGAGTATGACGTTCACCCGCCGGCTCCGACGACGATCGGCAGCGATGGACGTGACACCATCGTCGGCCTCGTCGCCGGACATTCCGGCGAGGACTCGACCGCCGTCACCCATGGCCGCGAGTCGTGCAGCTACGCCGAATTGCACCGCCGCTCCAACCGTCTCGCACACCACCTGGTCGCGTCGGGCATCGGCACGAACGACGTCGTGGCCCTGTCGCTCCCGCGGTCGATCGACCTGATCGTCGGCATCCTGGGTGTCCTCAAGTCGGGCGGGATCTATCTGCCGATCGACCCCGGCACGCCGGATGCACGCCGGGAGTTGCTGATTCGTGATGCGCGCCCCGTACATCTGCTCGACGACATCGCCTCCCTCGATCTCTCCGACCAACCGGAGACGGCACCCGATGTGCGGATCGACCCCGAAGACGGGGCGTACATCATCTACACCTCGGGATCGACCGGCGTGCCGAAAGGTGTTCTGGTCACGCATCGCAACGTCGTCCGGCTGCTGGAGTCGACTGCGGGCCCGTGCCGGTTCGACGAGACCGATGTCTGGACCATGGTGCACTCCTATGCTTTCGACTTCTCGGTCTGGGAGATCTGGGGTGCCCTGGCTCATGGTGGCCGGCTGGTGGTAGTGCCGCACGATGTGGCGCGATCGCCGGAGGATCTCGCGCAGTTGCTCCGCGCCGAGCAGGTCACCGTTCTCGATCAGACGCCGTCGGCCTTCTACCAGCTCGCTGCGGTAGACGACCGCGACGACCCGATGCAGACCGTTCGCATGGTGATCCTCGGCGGGGAGAAACTCGAGCTCGCACGCCTGAAGGACTGGTTCATCCGCCATCCGACGGATCGTCCGGAGCTCGTGAACATGTACGGCATCACCGAGATCACGGTGCACGCGACATTCCACGTCGTCGGCGACGACGACGGCGATGCCGGCATCATCGGTGAGCCGCTCGCCGATCTGGCGGTACACGTTCTGGACCGTTACGGGCATCCTGTCCCGCACGGGGTCATCGGTGAGCTGTTCATCGCGGGCCCAGGGTTGGCACGGGGGTATCTCCATCAGCCCGGGCTGACCGCTCGGCGATTCGTGGCAGATCCGTTCGGCCCGCCGGGAAGCCGCATGTACGCCAGCGGCGACCTGGGCAGACGCCGGGCCGATGGCCTTCTGGAATACCTCGGACGGGCCGATCACCAGGTCAAGGTGCGGGGCTACCGGGTCGATCCCGCCGAGGTGACCGCAACCGTACTGGAGATGCCGTCGGTCGCCGATGCCGCGGTGGTGACCGGTGACGCCGCCCAGCTGTGGTGTTATGTGGTGCCGCGGCCGGGCCACGACCTCACCCGCGTGGACGCACGGGAGTTCCTCCTCCGGCGTCTGCCCGAATACATGGTTCCTGCAGTCGTTCTCACCGATGCCCTGCCACTGACCGCGAACGGCAAGCTCGACGTGTCCGCGCTGCCCGCGCCGTCTGGCCGCGCCACCGAGGATGTCGCCGCGACCCCCGTCGAGCAGGCGATCTGCGGCCTGTTCGAGAACGTCCTGGAGGTCGACGGTGTCGCCCCCGAGGACAACTTCTTCGCCCTCGGCGGGCACTCGCTGCTCATCACCGAACTCGTCGGCCGGATCGGTGCGGTCCTGGAGAACACGGTCGACCTGCGAACGGCCTTCGAGCACCCGACCCCTCGCGGACTGGCCCGGCATGTCGATGCCGCGCGCCGGCCCCGACTGACGCGACATGAGCGTGGTGAGTTCGCGGAACTGTCGGCAGCCCAGCGCAGTCTGTGGTTCCTGGACCGTGTCAGTGGTCCCACGGCCACGTACAACCTGCCCGTCGCGATCGACATCGCGGGGCCGGTGGATGCGACGGCCCTCTCCGAGGCGATGGCCGATGTGTGCGCGCGACACGAGATCCTGCGGACCGTTTTCGGTTCACGCAAGGGCACGCCGGTCCAGCAGATCGTTCGGTCCGCGTCGTCGCCGTTCGCGGTGATACACCCCGAGGCCGGTATCGACCTACGAGAAGCGCTCGTGGAGGAGGCATGTCGCGGGTTCGACCTCGCCAACGAGCCGCCGGTCCGGGTGACGATGTTCCCCCTCGCAGAGACGCGAACCGTGGTGCTCGTCTGCCTGCATCACATCGCGGGCGACGAATGGTCGCTGCGGCCCCTGATACGGGATCTGGGCGACGCGTACGAGGCCCGCACCGACGGGCGAGCACCGTCGTGGGAGCCGCTACCGGTCCAGTACGCGGATTTCGCGGTCTGGCAGAACGAACTGCTCGACGAGATCGCCGACGGCGACCTCACGTACTGGCGCGAGTCGCTTGCCGGTGTTCCCGAGCGTCTCGAGTTGCCGACCGACTTCACGCGGCCGGCCGAGGCCACCCACCGGGGTGATCGGCTACCGGTGGAGATCGGGGCGGAGGATGTCGCCGCGCTCAGGACCATCGGGCGTCGCCATGGTGCCAGCCTCTTCATGGTCGTGCACGCGGTGTTCGCGACCCTGCTGACGCGACTCGGTGCGGGAGACGACATCACCATCGGGACGCCGGTGGCGGCCAGGAACGATCCCGCCCTGACGGACCTGGTCGGCTATCTGGTCAACACGCTGGTGCTCCGATCCGACGCCTCCGGTGACCCAACGTTCGACGAGTACCTCACTCGCACCACAACCGCCGACCTCGGGGCCTACGCGCATCAGGAGACGCCGTTCGAACTGGTCGTGGAGGCCTGCAATCCGGTACGTGCCGCCGACCGGCACCCGCTGTTCCAGGTGATGCTGTCGCTCACGAGAGCGCAGGCGGCGACGCGGTTCGGCGAGCACGGCGAGGCAACGGTGAAACCGGTCCACACGGGGACCGAGAAGTTCGACCTCACACTCAATCTGGCCGAGACCGACGGGGGTATCCGTGGTCATCTCGAATACGCCACGGACCTGTTCGCACGATCGACGGTCGAGCGGATCGTCGGATATCTGGGTCACCTGATCGGCAGCGTGATCGGCGACTCCGGGCGACGATTGAGCGAACTCGACGTCCTTGGTGCGGCAGAGCGCCGCCGAATCGTCGACGATTGGAACGACACCGACGCACCGATCAGCCCACTCACGTTGCCGGAGATGGTCTCCGACCAGGTTCGCCGGACCCCGGATGCGTGCGCGGTGAGCTTCGCCGGTCGCGAGTTGACCTTCGATCAGCTCAACCGATGGGCGAGTCGGCTCGCGAGGCATCTGCGCGGGATCGGCGTGGGGCCCGAGGAGATCGTCGGGATCCTGGTGCCCCGCAGCATCGAGCAGATCGTCGCTCTGCTGGCCGTGCTCAAATCGGGTGGCGCGTTCGTGCCACTCGAGCCGTCCTGGCCCGAGGAGCGTCGTACCCAGATCATCCGGGATGCCGGGCTGCGCGCAGTGATCACCCTCGGCGAGCCGGTCGGTGCGATCGACGACGTCGCCGTGGACACCGTCGACATGAGCTCGACACGCCTGGACACCTACGCCGACGACGACCTCGCGGTGACGATCGAGATGGACAGTCTGGCGTATGTCATCTACACATCGGGGTCCACGGGGAAACCCAAGGGCGCGATGATCATCCACCGGGCGGTGAGCAATCGGTTGCCATGGCAGGTCGGCCTGCTCGGCCTCGGTGAGGCGGATGCGGTGCTGTACAAGGCGCCGCTCGGCTTCGACATCTCGATCAACGAGATCTTCTTGCCGCTGGTGGCAGGTGCCCGCCTCGTCGTCGCCGAGCCGGGTGGCGAACGCGACATGGCCTACCTGCTGGATCTCATCGTGCGGCAGCGCATCACCTTTGTGTACCTGGTGTCGACGATGCTCGAACTCATGCTGGAGAGTGCACAGTTCGCCGACGCGGCGCGGTCGCTGCGACACGTCTGGTGCGGCGGCGAAGTCCTCACACCTGCGCTCTACGAGCGCTTCACGAGCCACTCGGATGCCACGATGTATCACGGCTACGGCCCGGCAGAGGCCACCATCGGGGTCACCTGCCAGGTGTATCGGGGCGCGGATCCGGCTCAGGGGATCACCATCGGGCGACCGAATCCGAACAATCGGATCTATGTCCTCGACGAGCATCGTCATCCGGTGCCCGTCGGCGTCCCGGGTCAATTGTTCATCGGTGGTGTGCAACTCGCGCGTGGGTACCTCGGCGATCCCGACCGCACCGCCGCTGTCTTCGTCGAGGATCCGTTCGTCGCGAGCCCGGGCAGCCGGATGTACGCGACCGGCGACCTGGCCCGGTTCCGGCCCGACGGGAATGTGGAGTTCCTGGGGCGCGTCGACAATCAGGTCAAGATCCGTGGCATGCGGGTCGAGCCGGAGGAGATCGAGGCCATCCTCGCACAGCATCCGCAGGTGCGGCAGGCCGTGGTGGTGATGCGCGACGCAGGCCTGCTCGCGTACTGCGTGCCCTCGGGGGAGCATCCCGCGTCGGATGAGTTGCTGCGCTGGACGGCCGAGCGCCTGCCCGAACACATGGTGCCCGCGCACACGATCGTGCTCGAGGCGTTTCCGCTCATGCCGTCGGGCAAGGTGGATCGCAAGGCGCTGCCGGAACCGTCGGCGCAGGTCCGACACGATCCGGAGCGGATAGCGCCCCGCAACGACATCGAGAAGGCCATCGCGGCTGCGTGGTCGGAATGTCTGTCCGTGTCGGACATCGGAGTACGCGACAACTTCTTCGACCTCGGCGGCCATTCGCTGATCCTGGCTCGGATCCAGATCGCCCTGCAGCGCGAACTCGGTCATGCCGTACCGATCATGGACCTCTTCCGCAATCCGACCGTCGAGTCGCTTGCCGACCACCTGAGTGGGAACCGGGTGACCTCGGGCAGTGATGCGTTGCGGATGATGCTGCCGATCAGATCCGAGGGCGGCGCACCGCCGCTGTTCTGCGTCCACCCGGCTTCCGGTCTGGGGTGGGCGTTCTCGAGTCTGCGCAGGAATCTGCCCGCCGACGTCCCGGTGTACGCGTTGCAGGCGCGTGGACTCGACTCGCCTGCGCAGGTGGCGGAGTCGGTGCCGGCGATGGCGGGCGAGTACGTCGACGAGATCCTGAAGGTCCAGCCGAGCGGGCCGTACCGGATCATCGGATGGTCTTTCGGTGGTGTGCTCGCCCACGAGATGGCGACCGCGCTGCAGGACCGAGGACATGAGGTCGAACTGCTGGGGATGCTGGACTCGTATCCGGCCTATCCGTGGGAGAAGCTGGCGGCCGATTATCAGCAGCAGGCGCTGCGTTCCCTGCTGTACATGTCGCACTACGATCTCGACCTGCTGCCCGACGGTCCCCTCGACCGGGACGCGGTGATGGCGATCGTCGACGAGCAGGGGGGCGTGTTGGCCGAGCTCGGGCAGGATTCCATCACCGCCGTGATCAACACCTTCGTCAACTCGGTCGTCCTCCAGCGGCAGGCACAACACAAGGTGTTCGACGGGGATCTGCTGTTCTTCACCGCGACGGTCAATCGCATCGACCCTCGACTGAACGCACATGACTGGGCGCCGTATGTTTCCGGCGACATCCGCGATGTGCCCGTACCGTGCGAGCACAAGGACATGTGCCAGGCCGGGCCCATCGCCGTCATCGGCCGGATCCTCGAAGAACAATTGTCGGTGTCGCGCGGCGCCGTGTCACTGACGAGATGAGGTGGTGGAAGTGAACAGAGATGTCATGAACCGGCAGACCGCTCCGTCGACGGCCCCGGCACGTCCTGGTGTCCGTCTCTACCGGGTGCGGGTGACCGATCGGAGGCAGCTCTCTCCGAACATGATCCGGGTCTCGCTCGGCGGGGACGACCTGCGCGACTTCGTCGCCGTCGGGCCCGACCAACGGGTGAAGCTCATCCTGCCCCGCGACGGTGAGACGTCGCCGAATGTGTCACCGGACATGACGCCGAAGGACATCCTCGCCCTGCCGGAGTCCGATCGCCCGGTCATGCGTACATACACGATCCGGCTACATCGCGCCGACGACAACGAGGTCGACATCGACTTCGCCACCCACGGGCCCGGGGGCGGCCCGGCCTCGGCATGGGCGCAGACCTGCGATCCCGGTTCGGAGGTGGCATTGTTCGGGCCGATCTCGGCGTACGCGCCGTCGGAGATGTCCGTGCCCCAGTTGATCGCCGGGGACGAGACGGCCCTGCCTGCCATCGGGGCGATTCTCGAGCAGCTCCCACCCGAGGCGCACGCCGACGTCGTCGTCGAGATCCCGACCGCTGCGGACGCACAGGAGATCCGGTCGGACGCAACCGTTCGGACACGGTGGTTGGCGCGAGATGAGGCCGGCGCCCGCCCGGGAGAATTGTTGCCCGACGCACTCGCCTCGATGGCACGAGACCGGACCTATGGGTACGCATGGCTCGCGTGTGAGAGTTCCACGGCCCAGCGGCTGCGCCGACATGTGGTGGAAGACCTGGGGCTGGACAAGGGACAGGTGTATTTCTCCGGCTACTGGAAGATCGGCCACGTCCTGGGCTGATGCCTGCACGAGGCGACATCTGGGCCGACGCTACCCGGGATGTAACGGTCGCTGTGGGATCATCGATGTACCGGATGGCTGACATTGCGGCGGGCGTACCCGGCGAATCGGAGTCCAGGTGTGGCGGAGAATACGTTCTTCGATGGACCAAATGACTTGGGTGCGACCGACCGACCGATTACAGTAAGCCGAAGATCGAGTCCGTTGTAGCGAACCAGGGAAGTGATTGGTCATGAGGTTGGCTAATACATCCTCCAGTCCACGTCGTAGCTCGATGCTGAGCTCCATCACCGGCGGCAGATTCGGCCGCGCGCGCACCACCACCCGCGCATTTCCCGCCGAGGCCGAGCGCCTCGTCACCCAAGCCGAACTCCGACGACTTCACACGTGATCACCATGCGGAATGATCAGTGCCGTCCGCTGATCATTCCGCGGTGACACGCGCGGACTGACCGCCGATCTCCACCACGTCGCCCGGCTCCAGCTGTCGGCCTCGACGATCCTCCACATCCCCGTTGACCGACACCAGCCCGTCGGCGATCACACCTTTGGCCTCGGCGCCCGAGTCGATGAGGTTGGCCAGCTTCAAGAACTGACCCAGGCGGATCGAGCCGTCACGGATGGGTACGTCGTACATCGCAACCATCTTGCCGAACGATGGCCTGCCGAGCGAGTCCGGACGGCTAACGTCTATCCATGACGTTGGAAGCGCCGCGCTCAGAACGTGCTGCCGAGAGCATCTCCGAGCACGAGATGACCGATTCCACTCCGCGACCGCACACGCCGGCCGAGCGGCGGTCGCGCGACCTGATCGAGAGCATCCGCACACCGCGCGGGTTCGGGAGGCACGCACCGCGGATCGCCGGGACCGTCGTCGGCGTGCTCGCCACGATCGCACTTCTGTCCAGCGTCTTCCCCTGGTTCCGGCACCTGATCCACATGCCGCGCGACTACGTGGACACCTTCGTCATCACCCTGCCCGACACCAGTTTCGCGTGGGCCTTCGTGCTGGCCCTGGTCGCGTTCGCGTTGTCGATGCGCAAACGCATCGCCTGGTGGATCTGCGTGGTCTACCTGGTCCTGTACACGCTGGGCAACGCGCTCTACCTGATCCCGGCGCTCGCCGATCAACTCGCGGTCACCGACAACGACCGCATCAACCTGTGCATCGGCATCGTCATCGACCTGGCTGCGCTGATCTATCTGATCGCCACCTACAAGCAGTTCCACACGCGCGTGCGCCGCGGCGCGATCCTCAGGGCCGTCGGCGTGTTGCTCGGCGGCCTCGTCGTCGGCACGCTGCTGGGCTGGGGTCTGGTGTGGTTGTTCCCGCACACCCTCACTCGTGCCGATCGTCTCCCGTACGCCATCAACCGGGTCGTCGCATTCGGTTCGATCGACCAGGAGGCGACTTTCGACGGGCGGCACAGCTATCCGCCGATCAACGGGCTGCTCGGATTGTTCGGCGCACTGGCGCTGATCGCGGCGGCGATCGTGCTGTTCCGGTCGGTGCGGCTCCGATCCCTGATCACCGCCGACGACGAGAAGCTCATCCGGGCGTTGATCACCCGATTCAACGACGACGATTCGCTCGCGTATTTCTCCACCCGGCGCGACAAGGCGGTGGTCTTCGCGCCGGACGGTCGCGCGGCGCTCACCTACCGGGTCGAACTCGGGGTGGGACTGGCCGGCGGCGATCCGATCGGCGACCCGGAGTCCTGGGACGACGCGGTGGCCGAATTCCTCACGCTCTGCGATCGGTACGGCTGGCATCCGGCGGCGATGGGGTCGAGCGCACGCGGTGCCGCCGCCTACGACGCGGCAGGGTTCGGCTCGTTCTCGATCGGGGACGAGGCGATCCTCCACACCCGCGACTACAGCATCAACGGGCCCGCGATGAAGGGTGTCCGGCAGGCCGTCACACGGACGAAGCGGGCCGGGATCACGGTGCGCATCCGGCGTCACGGGGAGATCTCGACAGGCTCGATCGACGGGAAATCGGGCTCGATCGACGGGAAATCGGGCTCGGTCGACGGGAAATCGGGCTCGATCGACGGGAAACCGGGCACGGTCGACGGGAAATCGGGCTCGGTCGTCGGGAAGCCGGGCTCGGTCGTCGGGAAATCGGGCTCGAACGTCGGGAAATCGGGCTCGGTCGTCGGGAAGCCGGGCACGGTCGCCGGGATCGGCGGCGAGATGGCGGAGATCGTCGCGCGCGCCGATGCCTGGCGCGACACCGACGAGGAGCGTGGCTTCGCGATGGCGTTGGGCCGACTCGGCGATCCGTCCGACGGCGACTGCCTCCTCGTCGAAGCGGTCGAGCACGAGGGTGAACCGGGGGAGAAGGTCGTCGGCATGCTGTCGTTCGTCCCGTGGGGACGGACCGGGGTCTCCCTCGACGTCATGCGCCGCGATCGGGGCTCGGTGAACGGCATCGTCGAGACGATGGTGACCGAGCTGGCGAAGAACTCGGAGCAGTACGGCATCACCCAGATCTCGCTGAACTTCGCGACCTTCCGCGCGTTCTTCGAGCACGGCGCCGAGATCGGGGCCGGGCCGGTGATGCGCGCGACCTATTCCGTGCTGATGTTCGGATCGAAGTTCTTCCAGATGGAGTCGCTCTACAAGTCGAACGCCAAGTACCGGCCGGACTGGCAGCCGCGGTATCTCTGCTTCGAGGACACCCGCGTGATGCCCCGGGTCGGACTCGCGGCCATCGTGACCGAGGGCTTCGTCCGGTTGCCCCGATTCGGCCGCGCGAGGCACTACACCGAGGGTGCCGCGGCGATCCCGGCCGGCGTGGACGTCGACGCCCTGATCGCCGAGTTGGAGGCGGAGGCCGACACCACCGGGGTTGACGTGCATCGGCCCGAGCAGGTGCGGGTCCGCCTGGCCAAGATGGAACGCCTCGTCGAGGCGGGATTCGATCCGTATCCGCCCGCGGATGCGCCCACCCACACGATCGCGCAGGCGGTCGCCGAGCCGGAGGGCTCGGTGGTGACCATCGCGGGCCGCGTGACCCGGCTCCGCGATTTCGGCAAGGTGGTCTTCGCCGACGTACACGACTGGTCGGGTCAGGTGCAGGTCCTGGTCGAGGAGTCGCGGTTGATCCCGGGCACACCGGATTTCGGAGGTGACGTCGACCTGGGCGACCTGATCGAGGCTCGCGGAGTGGTCGGTGCCAGCCGGTCGGGCGAGCTGTCGATCCTCATCGATGCCTGGCGATTCAACGGCAAGTGTCTGCGGCCGTTGCCGGACAAATGGAGCGGCCTGACCGATCCGGAGGCCCGGGTACGCCAACGCTATGTGGACCTGGCCATCAACCCACGCAGCCGGGAACTGCTCGCAACACGCAGTGTGGTGGTCAAGTCGTTGCGAGACTTCCTCGCCGAACGCGGGTTCCTGGAGGTGGAGACCCCGATCCTGCAACAGATCCACGGCGGTGCCAACGCCACCCCGTTCCAGACTCACATCAACGCCTACGATCTCGATCTCTACCTACGTATCGCGCCCGAGCTCTATCTGAAGAGGCTCTGCGTCGGCGGCGTGGAGAAGGTGTTCGAGATCGGGCGCAACTTCCGCAACGAGGGTGTCGACTTCAGTCACAACCCCGAGTTCACCAGCCTGGAAGCCTATGCGGCACACAGTGATTACCTGAAGATGCTCGACCTCACCCGCGAGATGATCCAGCACGCCGCGATTGCTGCGTACGGCGAACCCGTGATCGTGCGCACGGACGCGGACGGACATGAAGAGCGCGTGGACATCTCGGGTCCCTGGCCGGTCAAGACCGTGCATCAGGCGGTATCCGAGGGGGCAGGGGAGGAGGTGACCCCGGGGACCCCGGTGGAGGTCTTGCGCGCAATCTGCGACCGGCTCGACATCGCCCACCGCCCCGACTGGGACGCCGGCCAGGTGGTACTCGAACTCTACGAGCATCTCGGCGAGGACCGGACCACGTTCCCGACCTTCTACATCGACTTCCCGACGTCGACGTCGCCGCTCACCCGGGCGCACCGCGAGATCGCCGGGGTGGCCGAGCGCTGGGATCTCGTCGCGTGGGGTGTGGAACTCGGTACCGCGTACACCGAGCTGACCGACCCCGTCGAACAACGCAAGCGGCTGACCGACCAATCGATCCTGGCGGCCGGTGGCGATCCCGAGGCGATGGAACTCGACGAGGACTTTCTCCAGGCGCTCGAATACGCGATGCCACCCACCGGCGGTCTCGGTGTCGGCGTGGATCGCGTGGTCATGCTGATCACCGGCCAGTCGATCCGCGAGTCGTTGGCGTTCCCGCTGGCCAAGCCCCAGGAAGGCTGAGGCCGCTCGCGGTTGTCCGATGGCGCTGCGCGATCTGTCGGCGCCTGGCACAATCGCCCTTGTGTCCGCGATGGCAAATACTGTTTGCTGAGCTGAACTGTCGGACGGCCATGCGGGCAGATCTCGGCCACGGCCGCAGGTCGCCGGATTGCGCGAGAGGACACGGATCATGCGATCAGTTGTTCGAGTGCTGTTGGTGGCTGTCGCGGCGGCCGCATTGGTGGCCGTGCCGGCTTCGACCGCGGCTGCTTCGCCGGTCGGGGTCGGATCGGGTGCAGCGGGAGTGGTCATGCCTGGAATGCGGATTCCCGCAGGCGGTAGCTGGAACTCGTTCCCCGCGGTCTATCGGCATCGTTACTGGCCGCAGGCCGGCGTCTGGATGGAGTACAACACCCTGTTCAACGCCGCTCAGACCAGGGCGATCGATGCCTCCGGATTGGTGCCGCCGTTCGCCGACTCGAACCTCCCGTTCGCCGGGGTCGGCGAGTGGCTCCGATCGGATACCGGACTGGACCTGCTGGTGCGTCGGGGTGGCTGCTTCGCCATGGGTGTCCGGAAGGACCCGGTGTGGTCGCCGATGGCCAAGAAGTGGGTGGCGGCCATCGTGCAGCCGTACTCGTCGCCGCCGTACCTGAAGTCGTCGACGGATCTGGTGTGCGAGAACTGAGCGCGGCCGCGGCCGATCAGATGCAGATGTGGCCGGATGCGGCGGAGTCGTGGGTCGGAATCACTCGCATGAGGTGACGAGCGAGGTGTAGGCGGTGCAGGGTGGCGAACGCCTCCTCACGATCCTCGTCGACGAACTCGCCCGGAAACGCCGGCTTCTGCCGGAGACGTTCGATCTGTTCGTAGTGCCACGCCGCATCCCCGGCGAGCAGCACCCAGCCGTTCGTGGTCCGGGCGAGGATGCCCACACTTCCCGGGGTGTGGCCGGCCAGGTCGACGACGAGTACCGAGCGATCGCCGAACAGATCGTGGCTGGCCACGAACGTGGCGACGGGCGGGCCGTCGAGCTCGTAGATCTCCGATGGACGTCCGTCGGAGACGGTGGGACGAACTCCACCCACCGGCGGACGATCGGGTCCCAGGAGCCAGTCCCGCTCGGATTTCCTGAGGTGGACCGGCATGCCCGGGAAATCGAGCAGTCCGCAGACATGATCCCAATGCGCGTGCGTGGGAAGGGCGAAGTCGGGTGTGCGGGATGGTGGTCGGCCGGCCAGGGCATCCAGCGTGCTCATCGTCGCCGCCGGCGGTGTGACCAGAAGGCGGGTCAACGGCGGCAACTCGGCGATCGTGCGTTGGCGGGCGTCTCGGCAGTAGCCGGGGTCGACCAGAAAGGTTGCCTCGGGATGCTCGACGACGAAGCTGGTCATGGCGGAGGGCAGCCGCCGGTACGGTGCGGCCCCCTCCACGACACCCATCGCGGGCACCTGGCGCGAGACCTGTGGCAGCGCACGCACGCGGACTGTTTGCTCACCGTCCGGTAAACCGGCGTCGTCAATCGATGCGAGCAGGCGTTGATCAGGGCGCCGCGGCCGCACCATGCCCCTGGTGAAATGCGCGGCCGCGGCGATCATGTCGCACATTCTCGGCGACGGCGGCGGGAGATCTGTGCTCGACATGTCGACGCTCCTCGGGCGGCATGCTGGCATGTTGTGGACGGGCGACCGTGATCGACGCTACCCGACCACGGTTACCGCCGACATCGACTCCGGGAGTTGTCACCGGGCTCCGGAGCCGCGACCCGACGGAGGCCGCCGTGACCTCGGGTGCGCACTGCGCGCCGTGCTGGTAGATGTACCCGCCGGTAACATCTACCGATTGGTCGGCCTAAACTGAGTCCCATGACCGAGCTGACCTTCACGCCGACCGCTGACCTCGTCGACGAGATCGGCGACCTCGTCCGGAGCTGCGACACCCAGTTCACCCAGTACGGAGGCCGTCGTGAATTCGTCGGCCGGGTGACCACGGTCAAGTGCTTCCAGGACAACGCCCTGCTGAAATCGATTCTCTCCGAGTCCAACCCCGATGGCGTTCTGGTCGTCGACGGCGCGGAATCGGTGCACACGGCATTGGTCGGCGACATCATCGCCGAGCTCGGGCGCTCCAACGGCTGGGCCGGGATCATCGTCAACGGCGCGATCCGTGATGCAAAGGCGATCGGCGAGATGGAGATCGGCGTCAAGGCGCTTGGCACCAACCCGCGCAAGTCCACCAAGACCGGCGTCGGTGACCGTGACATCCCGCTGACCATCGGTGGCGAGACCTTCAACCCCGGCGACATCGTGTACTCCGACGACGACGGCATCGTGATCGTCGCAGGCGAGGAGTCCGACGCCGATGCCGCTGACGTCGACGCGGCCGCGCAGCCCGACACCGAATCGTCCGACACCGCCTCCACCGAGAGCTGAGGAACCGATCATGCCGAAGCCCACAGCGGAGTACTTCCGCCGGCTGGCCGCGCTGGTGGCCATCGACGACGCGGCCGCGCGTCCCACCCGCCCCGTCCTCGAGGCGTTCAGCGGTGTGGAGATGGCGACCATCCCGGTCGGCACCGCCGAGGACCTGGAGACCGCGGTCGCTCGTGCACGCACGGCCCAGGAGGGCTGGGCGCAGCGGACTGCCGCTCAGCGGGCGGAGGTGCTCGCCGCGTTCTCCGAACTCGTCCATTCCCACGCCGCCGAGCTGATGGACATCGCGCAGGCCGAGACGGGCAAGGCCCGCATCTACGCGCAGGAAGAGGTCATCGACGTCGCGCTCACCGCGCGGTATTACGCGACGACAGGACCGAAGTCCCTGGCCGACCACAAGGTCAAGGGCATGCTGCCCGGTGCGACGAGCGTGCGGGTTCGGTATCAGCCCAAGGGCGTCGTCGGCGTGATCAGCCCATGGAACTATCCGCTCACACTCGCGGTGTCGGATGCGGTGGCCGCGTTGCTCGCCGGCAACGGTGTGGTGATCAAGCCCGACAGTCAGACCCCGTATTGCGCACTGGCATTGGCCGAACTGCTCTACGAGGCCGGCCTGCCGCCGGAGCTGTTCGCGGTGGTTCCCGGCCCGGGAAGCGTTGTCGGCCAGGCGATCGTCGCCACCACCGACTACGTGATGTTCACCGGGTCGTCGGCGACCGGCGCGACGCTGGCCGAACAGGCGGGGCGCCGGCTGATCGGCTTCTCCGCCGAACTCGGCGGCAAGAACCCGATGATCGTCACCGCCAAGGCCGACATCGATCGGGCCGTCGAAGGCGCTGCGCGCGCGTGCTACTCCAACTCGGGCCAGCTCTGCATCTCCATCGAGCGGCTCTACGTGGACAAGACGATCGCCGACGAGTTCACCGCGAAGTTCGCGGCGTACGTCGCCGCGATGAAGCTCGACGCCAGCTACGATTTCGCCGCCGACATGGGGTCACTCGCCTCGGCAGCGCAGATCGACACGGCCGAAGCCCATGTGCAGGACGCGGTGTCGAAGGGGGCGAAGGTACTCGCCGGAGGTCGTCGTAGGGCCGACCTCGGGCCGTTCTTCTTCGAGCCGACTGTGCTCGCCGACGTCACCGACGAGATGACCTGTTACGCCGACGAGACGTTCGGGCCCGTCGTGTCGATCTACCCCGTCGACTCCACCGACGAGGCGATCAAGCTGGCGAACGCCACCGCCTACGGACTCAACGCGAGCGTCTTCGCGGGGAACAGTGCCGAGGCCAACGGGATCGCCGACCGGTTGCGCGCCGGCACGGTGAACATCAACGAGGGCTATGCCGCGGCCTGGGCGTCGACCGCTGCCCCGATGGGAGGCATGGGGATCTCCGGTGTCGGCCGCCGACACGGCGAAGAGGGGCTGCTCAAGTACACCGAGCCGCAGACCGTCGCCGAGCAGCGCTTCATCGGCATCGACCGCGCACCCGGCATCCCGAAGGGCGTGTACCGGGCGGTCACGCCGTACGCGATCCGCGCGCTGAAGTACCTGCCCGGGCGGTAGCGCAGCACCGATTTGTAGTTCCAAGTCACGCTCTCAGGGCTGGGCACCTCGATTGACCAAGTCCCATCGCCATGTTTGATCATCCCGGTGGCACGTATCTGGCTCCGCGACGTTCGCCCGTCAGCCGAAGCCGGCCATCGTCGACCAAGCGTTTGAGCACCGATCGTGCTTGGGTGGGAGTTGTTTGACAAAGCTCGGCAGCCTGGCTTCGGGTGATCGAACCGTACGCGCTGGCGTAGTCGAGGATCATTCGCTCTTGCTGAAGGGGATCCACGCCTTTGACGCGCACGTAGGCGTTGCGATCCTGGGCTAAGTCGTAGAAGCGTGCGGTGAGGTGGTACTTGCGACTTCGGCCGACGCCGCGAGATTCGAGGATCCCACTTTCGACCAGACGTCCGAGACTGGATTTCGCAGTGGCTGAAATGAGATGGAGTTCCTCCGCCACTTCGCTGCTCGTGGCTGAGCCCGACGTCTTGACATCGTGAACGATCCGCAGTTCGTCGAGGCTCAGCGGCCGCTGGTGCTCGTTCTCCCAGGTGAGCAGGAACCGGACCAGATCGAGGTCAGCATTTCCGAGGGGCACGGTCACAACTACTGAATCGCTTGTGCTGTGCGAATAGTCAGGTGCGTCCCGCCCGGCGCGAAGCTGCTGTTCAAACATATCGTTGACGCCCTTTCCTCTTCGCTCAACCAAGCCGGCCCGCTTGAACGCGGCGGCAAGAATCGGACTGCGCGGCCGGGACTGATCAAGGATGTTTTGGGTAGTGACACCAGGTGGAAACCCGCCAGGGCTGGCTACCACAAATGAACTGTCGGTCAGCTGTAGGCGTATAGGTCCCATGGCCGCGTAGTCCCGATGCACCAACGCATTCGCCACCGCTTCGCGACGCGTGATCGACGGGATGAGTGGAATCTCGACACGATGGAGCCCAGCCATCAGTTCAGTGATCGTATTGCGGGCGTCAATGAGTTCGTGGAGATGTTCGGCCGTCCGCAGGAGTGGCTCGACAATCTGGAGATTCGTTGGTTGGTGCCCGGCGCGAAGATCCTGGAAGAGCACTTCAGTGTTCGGGATCCACCGTTGCACTGCTGCCTCGGTGCCGAACAACAGAACCGCACCGACGCTGAGTGGCGCGGAGATCGGCACGAGGCCAAGTGCACGGAGGACATCCTGGTCGGAAAGGCCGGCAAGCTCGTCGCCGGCGCCAAGACACAGTCGTCGAAATCGGTTGAACTCGGTCGGATCGAGGTCGGCAAGTGTCGCGTCTCTCGCTGTTGACGCCGCAAAATCCTGCCCGCGGGTGACCATTCCCATACTGACGATCTCGTGAGCTGTCATTGGTGCACACTCTGGCTCGCCGGTCGACTTGATCACGCGTTTGGTGAACACGCCCAACTTCGTCCCAACGGGGCCGGGATCAGCGCGGGGCACGTCTATGCGGATGATCTCGTGCCCATCGACCACCTCCAGGCCCACACTGACCGAAAGCGCAGGCTCGGTGTTCGCTTGGATGTAAGCTGCGACCCGCGCAGGTTCGGTCACCCGACCATGGCGGGGCTTTGCGCCTACAACTGTGCCATCGTCGTCAACTCCGACCAGTAGGACGCCACCCTCCCCGTTGGCCAAGCAAGCGGCCGTTTTGGCGAGGTCCTTGTCGTTGATGTCGGCGCGCTTGAACTCGGTCGTAAAGGTCTCTCCGCCAGCGATTAGAGCGTGCGTCTCCATGGCCTCGAGTATGCATAATTATGGCTTGATCAATGTGGCCGACTCGCGGAACCATAACTTTTAACAAGTTTGATCTGTACGAGAACTCTGCGGGACGGGGTAAGGGAACGTGTCAGCGCTCGAGAAGCGCCAATTGGCAGTTGCCAGGCCCCAACCATGACCAGAGCTCCGTAGATGTTCGGATCAGTGTGACGCCCAGCCGTCGGCGGCGCTTGCCTGCCGCCACTCGACATCCCAGCGATCCTCGTGCCGGCGCGCCACTCCGTGGCCCAACAGACGTACACCGGCCAGCAGCAGGGCAGCGATCGTGAGCCATCCGAACACCCGACCGCCGCGGCACCGGCCACTCGTCCGAACCGATCCGGCGGCTGTGGCACCACGGTGCCGGTCGGATCCGTCCAGATCCGGGTCATCGTGCCTGCACGGGTCGTCGACGGCACCGATGTGGTGTCGGTCCGGGTCACGCCATGGTGCATCCACCTGACCGTCGCGCCGGTGTCCAGTGCGGTCGGATCGGCGGGAAGTACGTCGACCACGCGTGCGGTCACCGGTGTGGTCGATGCGGCGCGAGCCGACACCTGGCCGTACGTCGAGCACCCCGCCAGGACCGCCGCGGGGACGGCGAGCACTGCGAGAACCGCGGCCACCAGACCGACGGCGGAAACCATCCGGTCGCCGCGCCGCAGGAGCGGATTGGACGACCATGGCATCCGTCCGCCGAGCGTGCCGAGCGCGTACCGCAAACCGTTCGTCCTCCCCACGGTGCAGATCTGATATCCAGGGTCGATCTGATCCCGGGTCGATCTGGTCCGGAACCTCTACCCAGCATCTGCCGAAAACGGCGGAATGGCGAGCGACGACCGTTCACACGGTCATTTCTGTGATGGACATGACACGCTGCGCCCCGGCGTCGGCGCTCACAGGCTTCTCCCAGTCATCGTCCAGCCAGGCATGAGTCGCAGGCCCCACTGTGGGATCAACACATCCGACACAGGAGGACCCATGACCACAGTGCTGGCACGCCAGGGTGCGCCGTCACCCGGCGAACCGCCGCCCCCGACCAGAGCGCGCCGCCGCCACGCCGGCGACAAACCGAGGCCGAAGCGCGCCGTCGCGTGGAGTCCGTTCGCCCTCACCGGGCTGCTGGTGACCACCGCGGTGCTCTACCTGTGGAACCTGGCGGCCAGCGGTTACGCCAACACCTTCTACGCGGCGGCCGCCCAGGCGGGCTCGCAGAACTGGACGGCCTGGTTCTTCGGATCGCTCGACTCGGCGAACTTCATCACCGTCGACAAGCCGCCTGCATCGCTCTGGGTGACCGGGCTGTCGGTGCGGGTGTTCGGGATGAACAGCTGGGCGGTGCTGGTACCGCAGGCCTTGATGGGAGTCGCTGCGGTTGCGCTGCTGTACTGCGCGATGCGGCGTACCTTCAGCGATCCACGCCACGGCACCGCCGCAGGCCTGATCGCGGGCGCAGTGCTCGCCTTCACCCCGGCCGCGGCGCTGATGTTCCGGTTCAACAACCCGGATGCGCTGCTCGTCCTGCTGATGGTGGCCGCGGGCTACGCGGTGACCCGGGCGATCGGGACCAACTCGGGCCGCTGGCTCGCGCTCGTCGGTGTGGCCCTTGGCTTCGCCTTTCTCACCAAGATGTTGCAGGGATTGCTCGTCCTGCCCGCTTTCGGGCTGGCCTACCTGATGTTCGCCGACAACGGCTGGTGGAAGCGGATCGGTCACCTGATCGGTGCGACCGTCGCGCTCATCGTGTCGGCGGGCTGGTTCGTGCTGGCCACCATCCTGGTGCCGGCCTCGGCACGCCCGTACATCGGCGGCTCGACGAACAACACCTTCATGGATCTGGTGTGGGGTTACAACGGCGTGGGTCGCATCAGCGGCGGAAGCGGCCCAGGCGGCGGAGGTGGCCCCGGTGGTGGACAGGCCGGCGGTTCGTTCGGCGGTTCCACCGGCCTCAACCGACTCTTCAGTTCGGAGATGGGCAACGAGATCTCGTGGTTGCTCCCGGTGGCTCTGTTCGCCCTCGCCTTCGCGATCTATCTCGGGGTGCGCAGCTTCCCGATCTTCCGCTTCACCAACGGCGTCAGCCGTGTCGAGGGTGGCGCAGTGGTCGCCTGGGGCGGCTGGCTGGTGATCACCGGACTGATCTTCAGCTTCATGAGCGGCACGATCCATCCCTACTACACAGTGGCCTTGGCGCCGGCGATCGGCGCGATGGTCGGCATGGGCGGCGTCTTCGCCTGGCGGCGCCGGGATCGCTGGGACGGCCGGGTCGCACTGGCCGCGATGATCGGTCTGGCCGGGTGGTGGTCCATCGTCCTGCTGAACCGCAACGACTTCGGTCCCGTCTGGTGCCGTTGGCTGATCGGTGCGCTGGCGGTGATCAGTCTGGTCGTGCTGCTCGTGGGAAGTGTGATGGCCTGGCGTAAGGCCGTCGCAGGCGCCGTGATCATCGGTGCACTCGCCGGTGCGGGTGGCAGCGTCGGATTCGCGATCGCGACAGCGGCGACCGCACACAGCGGATCGATCCCGACCGCGGTCAACACCTCCATGGACAGTGGCGGCATGGGCGGATTCGGCGGGGGTGGGGGACACCGCGGTGGTGGCAACACTCTGGGTGGCAACGCTCCCGGCGGCAACGGTGGCACTCCTCCGTCGATGAACGGTCAGGCCCAGAACGGTCAGACCCAGAACGGTCAGACCCAAGGTGGTCAAACGCCGAGCGGCACCGCGGCCGACAGCGGTAAGGGTCAGCGTCCGTCCGGCGGCGGGGGCATGGGTGGCGGTATGGGCGGCGACATCTCGTCGAACACCGAACTCGTCGCCCTGCTGAAGTCCTCGGACGCCACGTGGGCGGCGGCCACCAACGGGTCGCAATCCGCCTCCGGCATCGAGATCGCCACGGGTACCGCGGTGATGGCCATCGGTGGATGGAGTGGCGACCCCGCCCCGACCCTGCAGCAGTTCATCGACTACGTGAAGGCAGGCAAGATCGGCTACTACATCGGTGGCGGACAGGGTGGTCCCGGCGGCAACTCGGAGATCTCCACCTGGGTCGCGCAGAACTACACGGCGACCACGGTCGGCGGGACGACGGTCTACAAGCTCAACTGATCCCGGGCGCCCTTACCGATCGGCGACACGACGAGCCGCTCACCCTCACCGGTGGGCGGCTCGTCGCGTCGTCGGTGTTTCTGCGGCGGGTACTGTCGGGTCTTTCACCGGGGAAGGATGACGATGACCGACCGACTCACCGAGTTCGCCAATGGCCCCTACGTCTTCGACGTGATCGACAGCGGACCGATCGACGGCGTGCCGATCGTCTTGCTCCATGGATTCCCGCAACGCGCGACGGCCTGGGATCTGGTGGTACCACTGTTGCACGACAAGGGATTTCGAACGATTGCGCCGGATCAGCGTGGCTACTCCCCCGGCGCGCGGCCGGCCGCTCGTCGCGATTACCGCATGGGTGAGCTCGTCGGGGATGTGATCGCGCTGATCGATGCACTGGGCGTCGAATCGGTGGACCTCGTCGGCCATGACTGGGGTGCTGCCGTCGCGTGGTCGGTGGCGGGCGCGCATCCCGATCGGATCCGCACACTGACCGCGCTGTCGGTGCCACATCCGGGCGCATTTCTGCGCGCGATGCCCCGTGGACAGCTGCTGCGGTCCTGGTACATGGCGTTCTTCAACCTGCCGAAGATCCCGGAACTGTTCTTGTCCAGGGTCTTTCGGCCGTCGGCGGGCGGCGGGAAGCGGATCGGGTTGCCGGAGCCGTTCGCGAGCCGGCTCTACGACGACATCGTCGCATCGGGTGCGCTGACCGGGGCGCTGAACTGGTACCGCGGGCTCCCGCTCGGGACACGCGAGGACCGGCGGTTCCCGAAGATCATCGTCCCGACCACCTACCTGTGGAGTGACGGCGACTTCGCGCTCGGTCGCCGGGGTGCGGAGATGACCGGGAACTGGGTGGACGCACCGTACGAGTTCCGTGTGATCAACGGTGCCGACCACTGGTTGCCCGAGAACCGCCCGGAGGAGGTCGCGACGGCCATCCTCGACCGGGTGGCGGCCCGGTCGACCTAGCCGCGGCGGCGCCGAAGGATCGCGATCAGGACCGCCGCCACTGCAGCCAGCGCGGCGACGGCAGCAGCGATCGGCACCGTCCGGTTCGCCGACGGGAGCTCGGTGGGTGCGCCGGCTCGGAGCTGGGCGAATGTGGCTCGCTGCGCATCGGATTCGGCGACGGCGTCGACGACGGCCGGTGACGGACGTGACGGCGGGGCCGACGGTGCTGTCGACGCGGGGCCCGATGGTCCGGTCGGTGCCTTCTTCTTGACCGGGGGCTTGGACGGTGTGGACTTGGGCGCGACAGGCCTCGGTGCGGCGACGTCGGGCTTCGGTGCGGGGGTGTCGGCAGGTGGTGCAGTCTCGGCCGGTGGCTCGGTGGTCGGCTCTGTCTCCGCTGTGGCCTGCTTGTCCGGGGTGTGTTTCTCTGCGGCCTGCTTGCCGGTCGGCTGCTTCTTGGCGGGCGCCTTCTTCGCCGGCGCCTTCTTGGCCGCGGCTTTCTTGGCCGGTGCCTTCTTCGCCGCCGGCTTCTTTGCCGCCTTCTTCGGTGGCGTCTGGTCAGGCGTCTTCTGGTCAGGCTTCTGCGTGGACGACGCGCTCTCGGCCTGGCCGCCGGTCTCGGCACCGGTGGACTCCGCCGGCCCGGTGACCTCGGACGCCGAGTCGTCGGACGAGGAACCCTGAGGTGTGTTGTTCGGGCCGGGGTCGGTCATCTGCTGCTCACGCTCCCTTGCGTGGTGAATCGGTGCGGCGGGTAGGGGCTCATTTTAAGACGTCGGGTGGCCCACCTCGCGATGGAGGATCAGGCGCGCACGCCGAGCCGGGCCAGGATGTCTGCCTCGATGGCTTCGAGTTCCGACTCGATCGATTGATGCGCGGTCCGACGCTGAGCCGCAGGCATGGCCTCCGCGGCGTCGACGGCGATGGCGAGGTTGTCGAGACGGGTCGTCATCGCGGACACGAACGCCGAACCCTCGTCGGTGGTGTCCTTGGTGGCGACCTTCTCCAGCGATGCCTTGGTGGTGGCGATCCGCGCCGACAGCGTCGCGCCGTGGCCGGAGAACTGTCGCAGGACATCCGGTGATACGCCGGCACGGCTCGCCTGGAGCGCGGTGACCTGACCGCGCGCCGCCACCGCTGCGCGGTAGGCGATCGGCACCACGATGGGCGACAGCAGCCGCACGACGGTCAGATAACGGCGGACACTCGCCGGGCTGAACGCCTGGGCGTCGGCGTCGGCCTTCGCCTTGGCCGCGGTCGCCTTGGCGTCGGCCTTCGCCACCTTCTGCTGGACCTTGCCGGCCGCCTTGGTGGTCTTGCGCTCCTGCTTCAGTTCCTTGCCGCGGTGCTTACGATCGGCGCGGCGTCGGGCCTTCTCCGACTTCCGCGCGCTCTTCGCCTCGAGCTTGGCCTCGAGCTTGGCCTTGGTCTTCAGTGCCTTCGCCTCGGCCTTACGCTGGGCGCGAGTCTTGCCATCCGACGAGAACAATCCCATCTGAGGAACCTACCTCCTGTGCGGTGTCCCGGAGTTTGAGATACCACCCGGCCCGGAAACCGAGCGGGAGTGCGTGCATCGGTACAAGCATTACATAGGCTCGACGAGGGCGGTCTCGCGCAAAGCGTCGGCACACGACGCCAGGCACGGACCGATGTCGGAAAGGATGGGCGAGTGGCGGCAGCGGCAGTGGTCTTGCACCCGCGCGATCTCGCCGGATGCGAACACCGTCTTGCGCTCGACCAGTCGCACCCCGACCTCGTCCGTGCGCGCCCCGATACGCCCGAGGCGCAACGACGTAAGGATGCGGCCGCCGACCACCGCGCCGGGGTGCGCGACATGGTGCGCGGCCTGCACAGCGATCAACCGCCCGGCACGGTCGTGCTGGTCGACCCGACGTCCGATCATGCAACACGGGTCGCGGCCACCATGGCTGCCTGCGCTGCCGAGGCCGCCTGGATCTGGAACGCCACCTTGCCGACCGACCTCGACCATGGCAGGCGAGGGCATGCCGAATTACTCATCCGCGACGGGTCCGGCTACGTCCCGGTGATCGTGGTGAACCATCGGGTCAGCTATGACGCGAAACCCGGGAACGGCGGAAACGGCGGTTCGACGCTGACGAGCCCGGTCTGGACGTGGGCGCCGCGACCGGACGTGTCCCGCAACGCGCGCAATCAGCGTCGTGATCAGCTGCGGCTGGCCCAGCTGACCGCGATGTTGCTCGACCTCGGGTTGACGCCGTCGGCCGACCCGGCTGACCTCAAGGGCGGTGTCATCGGGATCGACGCCGACTGCATCGTCGTTTTCGAGATGGCCGCTCTGCTCGACGATTACGCCGAGTCGTTCGAACGCCGGATGGCGATCGCCCGGCAGACCATCCCCACCGCGCCGCGCCGCATCGGCGAGTGCCGGAGCTGTCCGTGGTGGCCGCGCTGCGGGCCCGAACTCGAAGAGCGCCGGGACGTGAGTCTCGTCGTGGGCGGCAACCAGAGCATCGCGCTGGGCGAGATCGGGATCACGACCATCGACCAGCTGGCCCATTTCCGCGGCGACCAGCCGACGGATTGGCCGGCAAACATCCGGTTCGACGACGCGGTGCTGAATGCGATCGCCTGGCTCACCGGCATCCCGCTGATCCGGCGCCTGGAAGAGCCGCAGGTACACCGGGCCGACGTCGAGGTCGATGTGGACATGGAGAGCTACGGAGAACATGGCGCCTATCTGTGGGGCACCCTGCTGACCGACAACACCGATCCGTCGCGCGAGGTCCGTTACCGGGCGTTCGCCACGTGGGAGCCGCTCCCCACCCGGGACGAGGGCAGGTCGTTCGCCGAATTCTGGGGCTGGCTGACCGGTGAGCGCGCGGCCGCCCATGCGGCCGGGAAAACCTTTGCGGCATACTGCTACTCGCAGCAGGCCGAGAATCGGTGGCTGCTGGGAAGCGCGCGGCGTTTCGCCGGAGACGACGGGGTGCCGCCACGCGCCGAGGTCGAGGAGTTCATCGCCTCCGACGAGTGGGTGGACATCTACGAGGCGGTCGGTCGCAACTTCATCTGTCCCAACGGCAAGGGGCTCAAACGGGTCGCCCCCGTCGCGGGTTTCACCTGGCGCGATGCAGAGGCGAGCGGCGAGGCGTCGATGGACTGGTATCGCGATGCCGTCGGTCTGGGTGGCGCCACTCCCGATCCCGCGCAGCGGCACCGACTGCTGGAGTACAACGAGGACGACGTCCGTGCCACCAAGGTGCTGCGCGAATGGATCGACGGGCCGGCGAAAGAACAAGTACCCCACGCGGACACGGTGCTCGAGTTCCGCGACCGCTGAGTTCGTCCGTCACTGCAGCGACGATCAGGAACGTGTGGCGCGCAGCGCTTCGAGGAACGATCCGCTCCCGAGCAGGGCGATCGCACCGAGCAGCAGAAGGGCCCCGGGGGCGAGGCCCAGGACGATCCGCCGCGTCGTGGTGAGCGCGCTGTCGTCAGCGGCGGGTGGTGCCGCGGTCGGCGTGGCGGCGGTGAGTGCGGCTCTACTCGTGTTCGTGTCCGGAGGCGATGTCCTCGGGGCGGGCGTCGCTCGCGGACCGGCCGGTGCGGAAGCGACTGATCCGGAACCCGTTGATCCGGAACTTGATGGTCCGGTGGCCGTCGGGCTCGCGGCGCCGCTGGTCGGGAGGCTGGGGACCTCGGCGCCCGGTTCTGTGCCGCCCTGGTCTGTACCGCCCCGACTCGGGCTGCCCTGACTCGGGCTGCCCTGGCGTGGGCTGTCCTGATGCGGCGTGATCGAATCCCCGTCGCCCGACCTGCCGGGCATACGTCCGCCGGTCTGCGGGGTCGAGGTGAACAGCGGCGGGCGGGACGGAAAGACGGCCGCCGGAGAGTCGTCGTCGCCTGTCGAAGTGGTCGGCTCGGTCGTACCCGTGGGTTCGGCGGGTTCCGTGGGTTCGGTCGGGTCCGTTCCCGGTGTCGGTTCGGGATCGCTCGTCGCATCGCCTGCACCGGTCTCGGTGTCACCGGACTGATCGTCACCGGATTGATCGGCACCGGACTGATCGGCGCCCGACTGGTCGTCACCGCTGTGATCGTGGCCGCCCCAGCGGGACCCGGCGTCGCGGTCGGATCCCGACTCACTGTGTGAATCCGATCCGCTATGTGACCCGGAACCGCTGTGTGAATCCGATCCGCTGTGTGAGCCGGAACCGCTGTGTGATCCAGATCCGCTGTGTGACCCGGAACCGGTGCCCGATCCCGACGACGAGTCGGGTGCAGAGGCGGCGACGCCCGCACCGATGCCCAGTACTGCAGCGGAGATCAGAGCGATGGCGGCGGTGAGCGCACCGATGCGTCGGCGCGCCCCGACCGGCTGCGCGGCTCGATGATCCATCGGACCCCCCGGTTCGGTGTCTGTCGTGCGACGGTCTGTCGTGCGACGATGATCGCCGTACGGTCGCCCAGAGTTCATCTTCCGGTAAGCTCTGATTTGCGCCACCACAGGTAATTCGCGATCGAGTGTGAACAATGCCACACAAGGCAATCGTTACAGCATCGGCACAGGTGATACGCGTGGGTGGATGCGTTCAGGTACGTTCAAATCGTAACGGGCGTTGCATCCACGATGCACACCGGTCTTAAATGTTTGCAAGTTCAAGCTTTGGATTTGCCGGGGAGAAGAATGACTTCACGAACTGCGGATGTGTCAATAGGGGGCGACCGTCGAATGAACGTCGAGGGGATCGGCTCCGCACCACGAGAAGCGCTGGACCCAGGATTGTTCGCACGCCGTCTCGAAGAACTGTTCCGTACGGTTCCGGGGCCGAACGGGCGTGCATACAGTGCGAAAGCGATCGCGGCGCGGTCGTCGGAGAGAGGATTCCGCCTCGGCGAGTCCTACTTGAGCCAATTGCGCTCCGGTAAGGCCAAGTCGCCGTCGTTCCGGACTGTCGAGGGCATTGCCGCCGCGTTCGGCGTGGATGTCCACTACTTCCTGGAGGATCGGGCCGCCCAGCGCACGCGCGACGAGATCGACCTCATGCGTCTGCAGGCCGACACCAACGTCCAGCTGGCGGCATTCCGTCTGGCCGGCCTGTCGAGCGACTCGGTCACGGTCGTCAACGAGCTCATCAAGGTCTTGCGTGAGCAGCAGGGTCTGCCCAAGGACCCACCGGACATCCTCGCTGCGGGGATCTCCGATGCCACGACGGAGGAAGCGCGTCTGCGCGTCGTGGGCGCGCGAGCGGTGGACTGAACACCCTTGTTCCACGAGGTCCACTGATCCATGCGAAGTCAGCGTGCGCTACGTGCGTTGTGCCGTGACACGCTCAAGGGTCTCGATCTCGACCTCCCGCTCGACGTCACCCAGCTCTGCGATCGCTACGGCGCGCAGCGGGGACGTGCCATCCGGCTGATCGCCCACCCCCTCCCTGCCGGGGTGCCGAATGGGATCTGGCTGGCCGCCGATGACGCGGACTACTTTTTCTACCAGGCGAATACGTCCGAGCTGCACCAGGATCAGATCGTCGTACATGAGTTCGGCCATCTGATCGCCGGACATCAGATGCTGGGCGCAGTCGCGGCGTCAGCCTTGACCGCCCCCTCCGACGAGCAGTCGGACGCGGCACTGAGCCGCACGTGCTACTCGGACGAGCGTGAATGGGAAGCCGAGATGCTGGCGTCGATGATCCTCAATTGGGCAGGCGAGGCGCGTCTGACCGTCGGATCGACACCGGACGACACCCATCTGCGCGGCATCCAGCGGGTCCTCGGCGGGCACAAGGGCTGGCTGTAGGGTGATCGTCGTCGGCGTGGTCAACGCGATGGCCGTAGTGGTGTTCGCGGCCGCACTGTGCTGGCGGCTCGAACAGATCCGACGTGAGGGTGGTGGCCTGCAGGCCGTCGCCATGACCGTGGCCATCGCGACCTTGACCCTGGCCTTCGTGATCTCCGGTGACGACGTCACGGATGCGATCGACACGCTGACGTTCACCGGCGCCGACCGTGTCCTGTTCTACGCGTTGCTCGCCATCGGCGTGGCCGCACTGATCGTCGTCTTCTTCTACCCTGGTCGGTCGACCACCCGGGAGCGTCGGGCAGGCATCGAGGCCATCCCGTTGGTGGTGGCGCTCGTCGGTCTGCAGGTGACGATGCTCGTCATCCCCACCGACCTCCGCACCGAGCAGATCTCCGAGTGGACGGTCCGCAACGTCGCGTTCGCCCTGTTCATGCTGATCGCCAGCGGTTACCTCACGTACGGGTTCGTCGCCTGCGTGCGCAGCGTCGGCCGGGTCATCGTGCTGGCGGAGGGGTATCTGCGGATCTCGTTGGGCCTCTTGCTCGTCGGCCTCGTCTTCCTGACCGCCAGTACCGTGCTCCAGATCGCCTTCGTCATCGGCTCGGCCGGCGATGTGGTCGCGCTGCCGTGGCTGTTGGGTGTCAGTCGCGTGTGCTCGATCGTCGGCGTCGTCGCCTTCCTGATCGGCATCAGCTTTCCGATGCTCCGGTCGCGCTGGCGTTCGATCACCGTGGGTCGTCGCCATCGCCGCGCCGCCGATGACCTGATCCCGCTGTGGGAGATGGTGACCGGGCCGGTACCCGAAGTGGTCCTGCCGACGTCCGGCTCGCCGTCGCCGTCGATGGTGTTCCATCGTCGCGTGGTGGAGACGCGCGATGCGCTCACCCAGCTGAGCCCATTTCTCACCGAGGATTTCGATGTCGTCGACGACGACGCCCGGGTGGACATGCTCTGGGCGGCGGTGGAGGAGTACACGATCGTCGGACAGCCCCGGGGCGCCGTGCGCGAGATCGTGCCCGGCGGGCCCGACATCGATGCCGATGCCGAACCACTCCTGCGGTTGTCGAGGGCGGTCGCCGCGCAGTCGGCGTAACGATCGGGCCGGGCCGCGACGATCAGGGCCGGCCCGCGACGATCAGGGCCGGGCCGCGACGATCAGCGCGGTGACGATCAGCGCGGTGCCATCCGGATGGCGCCATCCATCCGGATCGTCTCGCCGTTGAGGTAGTTGTGCTCGACGATCACCTGGGCGAGCTGTGCATATTCATCGGGTTCACCGAGTCGCTGCGGGAACGGGATGGCCCCGGCCAAAGTCTGCTGGAACTCGGGTGTGACACCCGCCAGCATCGGGGTCTTGATGGTGCCGGGTGCGATGGTGCACACGCGAATCCCGGCCCGGGCGAGGTCGCGAGCCGCCGAGATGGTCATCGCGTGCACGCCACCCTTGGACGCGGCGTAGGCGATCTGGCCGATCTGCCCCTCGAACGCTGCCACGGATGCGGTGTTGATGATGACGCCGCGCTGACCGTCGTGGTCGACGGTCGCCCCGGTGGCCATCTGTTCGGCGGCCAGACGCATGACGTTGAACGTGCCGACCAGATTGATGTTGATGATCTTCTGGAAGAGGCTCAGATCGTGCGGTCCGTCCTTGCCGAGGATGCGCGCGGCCCAGCCGACTCCTGCACAGTTGACCGCCACGCGTAGCGGAGGAGCCGTATCGGCGATGGTGTCGATCGCAGCCCGTACGTCGATCTCGCTGGTGACGTCGGCCGCCAGCAGGGTCACTCCACCCACTGCCTCGGCCTTGTCGATGGCGGGTTGGAGATCGAGTCCGAAGACCTGCGCACCCGCGCCGGCGAAGCGTGCGGCCGTCGCCGCGCCGAGCCCTGATGCCGCTCCGGTGACCAGTACAGACGATCCGGTTACGTCCATGAGTGATCCTTTCGGAATGCACCGGCCGCCCGAGGGCCGGTCGGGTGTCACCGATCACACTAGAACGGCCGTGGTGGGGAGGGGCCACAGCCCCCGAGAATCACCGAACGGTGGTTCGGGGCTCCTCGATATCGTTCGCGGACGCGACATCATCCTGGCCGGACGGGCCGCCGGGCGCGGATCGGCGCAGATGGACGAGGTAGACCGCTCCGATGCCGAGCAGCACCACGACGGCGCTGAGAGTGGCGATCACGGTGACCGTGCCGGCGTCGGCGAGTCCCTCCCACAGCAGCCATACGGCGAAGCCGAAGAACAGGACGGCGGCGGCGCGGGCGATGGTGCGTTCTGGCAGGTGCTTGCCGAGCAGGGCCCCGATCGCGATGGCGAGCGCATCGGCCGCGACCATGCCGATCGTCGAACCGATCCACACACCGAGCCAGTCGTGGTTGGTGGACAGGGTGATGGTCGCGAGCATCGTCTTGTCGCCGAGCTCGGCGAGGAAGAACGACGACATGACAGCGAAGAACACCGACTTCCCGACCCGGTCGGCCTTGGTGGACTCGTCGTCGTCGAGGTGGTCGCCGCGCAGGGTCCAGAGACCGAAGACCAGCATCGCGACACCGGCGAGGATCGACATCACGTCCGACGGGATCGACACCCCGAGGAAGTGGCCGAAGAACACCGACACGGCGTGCACCGCAGTGGTGGCGACCGTGATCGCCAGCAGAACGACCCACCACCGGTAGCGAAGGGCGTAGGTCATGGCCATCAGCTGCGACTTGTCGCCGAGTTCGGCGACGAAGATCACGCCGAAGCTCAGCAACAGGGCAGCAATCATGACGGCAACGTTAGTGTGGCCTCAGTTGGCATTGCAACAGATTGCCGAGCCGTATTTCCGCAGGTAGGAAGTACAAAACTAAAAGTTTGGGTAACCTAAATCGTCCGGTGCAGGTCAGGCCGCCAGCAGCATCGCGAGCACCGCGGTGTCGGGGTCTGAGTTGGGATCTATGCCGACCTGGTTACGCAGTGTGACAACCGTCCCGTCGGCCTCGGCCTCGGCCCAGCCGGCGCGGTGTTCGAGTCCGAGTTCGGGCAGCCCCGGTAGCAACACGCATCCCGACGCGACCTCCGAGCACTCGGGCAGCGACGGCCGGGTCTGCGACGGGGGATGCAGCATGACCAGGGCGGGCGGATTGCTGAGGAATCGGCCCGCCTCCACGAAACTGTCGTCGATCACGTTGCCGACCGCGACCATCATGCCGACGGCATCGGCCTCCGCATCGTCGGGCCGTTCCTCGACGACCCCGAAGATGGTGGTCGTCGGCAGAAAACCCGGCCGACAGGCGATGCGCACGGAGGCGACGAGTGTCTGCGTCCACTCGAGTGTGGATTCGGGCCACCGGCCGGAGATCAGGATGCCGTTGAGCGCTCCGTCGAAGTGAAACGGCGTGAGGCCGATCGGGATGGATGTCGTCATCGCTGGTCTCCCTCGTCCACAGGTCGGAACTCCGGACTCGGACCCGAGAGCGGAGATCCTGTGGAAGAAATATCCACCAGCCGTGCGTCGCAGACAACTCGAACACGACTGTTGTGACGGTTCTTTTACACGCGGTAACCCACCGACGGACCGGGAGGCGGGTTCGGACCGCTGCCCACGGCCGATGTGTCCGCCGTGACACCGGAGCGTCGGCGGGAGCAGGCACACTGGGTGGGTGAGAAATTCCGCCCCGCTGCGTCCGATGGAGATGGCCTCGATCGCCATCTTCGGCGGACTGACCGTCGCGGCGATCGTGGTCGCATCCGTGGTGCCCCTGGCGACCGCGGTCGGATTGCTGGCGCCGGTTCCGTTGGCTTTGGTGGCCGCCCGTACCCGTCCCCGGGCGCTGATCGCCGCCTCCGTGGCGGCCACCGGGGTGAGCTTCGCGATGGCGGGGACCGGCGCCGCCGCGACCGTCCTGGGCTCGGCCCTGGTCGGCGGCATCGTCGGCGACACGAAACGCCGCGGCCGCGGCCTCGGGACGATCACGGTGGCGAGCCTGATCGCATCGCCGATCATCGGCGGTCTCTCGGTGCTCGTGCTGCTGATCCTGGTGCCATTGCGGAAACTGGCTCTCGAGGCGCTCGGCAACACCATCGGTGGACTGGTGAAGGTGCTCGACAAGTTCCCTGCGCTGTCCGGGCTCGCCGACACCGTCGAGTCGCTCGGCAACAGCATGGTCGACCAGTGGTGGATCTGGATGTGGGTGTCGGGTGCCCTGGGCACTGCGCTCTCCCTCGCGGTCGCGTGGTGGCTGCTCGGTGGGGTGGTCGGTCGACTCGCCGACGTCCCGAGCGAGGACACCCTCGACGCAGGCGATGTCGCGAATGGCGAGGCACCGGTCGGTCCACTGCCGCTCTCGTTGTCGGGCGTGGGCTTCCGATACGGACCGGAGATGCCACAGGTCCTCGACGACGTGCACCTGACGCTGGCGCAGGGCGAGTTCGTCGCGGTGGTCGGCGCCAACGGTTCCGGGAAGTCGACGCTGGCGAAGATCCTGGCCGGCCGGGCACCGACGTCCGGTTCGGTCTCCCGCCCGGGTACTGCCGGGCTCGGACGGCACGGGGGTACCGCGATGGTGCTGCAGCGCCCGGAGACCCAGATGCTCGGTTCGCGCGTCGCCGACGACGTGGTGTGGGGGCTGCCACCCGGTGTGGACGTGGACGTGGAGGCGCTGCTGGCCGAGGTCGGACTGGCCGGGCTGGGTGCGCGCGAGACGTCGGATCTGTCCGGTGGTCAGCAGCAGCGTCTGGCCGTCGCCGCGGCGCTCGCGCGAGAACCGGCCCTGCTCATCGCCGATGAGGTGACCTCGATGGTCGATCCCGCCGGCCGCGACGAACTCCTCGCACTGCTCGCCGGCCTGCCGTCGCGACGTGGGATGACGGTCGTGCTCATCACCCATCGCGGCGCCGAGGCCGCGGCCGCCGACCGCGTGGTGCACCTGCATCTCGGACGGGTCATCGATCATCCGCCGCAGTGGGTTCCACGGCCCGGTTCGGTCGAGGAACCGGTGGTCCTGACCGGGCTCGACGCCGCGCCCGGTCCGTCCGGCGAGCCGCTGCTGGTGCTCGATCGCGTCGGCCACACCTATCTGCGGGGCTCTCCGTGGCAGGTGAAGGCGCTACACGACGTGTCGCTCACCGTGTGCCGCGGCGACGGCGTGTTGGTGGTCGGTGGAAACGGTTCGGGCAAGACGACATTGGCCTGGGTGATGGCCGGGCTCATCGGTCCGACGGCCGGCACCGCCGATCTGCGCGGGAAGCCGGTGACGGGTCAGGTCGGCGACGTCGCGCTGGCCTTCCAGCATGCCCGCCTGCAGCTGCAGAAGCAGACCGTCGGCGACGAGATCATGGCCGCGGGCGGTATCGAGGTCGGGACCGCAGAGGTGGCCCGCGTCCTCGAGTCGGTCGGACTGCCCCGCGAGATGGCGGCCCGGCGGATCGATTCGCTCAGCGGTGGCCAGATGCGCCGCGTGGTGCTCGCCGGACTCGTCGCGCGGCGACCGAAGGTCCTCATCCTCGACGAACCGCTCGCCGGGGTGGATCCCTATGCACGTACCGAGATCGTCGCGATGCTCGCGCGGCTGCGGGCCGACGGGCTGACCATCGTGATCATCTCGCACGATCTGACCGACCTCGACGCGGTGGTGAACCGCCGGGTGCAGCTCACCGACGGCACGCTTGCCGACGTGACCGAACCGTCGAAGACGCTCGGGGCGCCGAACTTTCAGTCCGCATCACCGGAGGTGGCCGAATGAGCGTACAGACAGTCCCGCTCCGGCAGGTGCCGGGCGATTCGCTGATCCACCGTCTCTGGGCGGGTACCAAGCTGATCGTCGTGATGGCCCTCGGCGTGATGACCTGGGTGCTGCCGTCGTGGCCTGCGCTCGGGTTGGTTGCCGTGGTGGTGCTCCTGACGGCGATCACCGCGGGTATCCCGCTCGGCGCGATTCCCCGTCCGCCCTGGTGGTTCTGGGGGCTGATCATCGCGGGCGGCGCGCTCAACCTGACGTTCGGGCCGTCCGCACTGGTGGTCTATCTGCGGGCCGTGACGTTGGGGCTGGTGCTGGTCGCGAGTTCCATCCTGGTGATCTGGACGACGCCGATGGCCGAGGTGGCACCTGCGATCGCGACATTGATGCGCCCCCTGCGGATTCTGCGCCTCCCCGTCGACGAGTGGGCCGTCGCGATCGCACTGTGCCTGCGCGGCCTGCCGCTGCTGATCGACGAGTTGCGGATGCTGCGTGCCGCTCACCGGCTCCGCCCGTCCGCTCCGGCGCGCAGTGGTCATCCGGCCGCGGAGATGGGTGTGGTGGACATGATCACGGCGGCGATGTCGAGTGCCCTGCGGCGCAGTGCGGAGATGGCGGAGGCGATCACCGCCCGCGGCGGCACCGGCCGTCTGACCGCGTACCCGTCGCGTCCGGGACGCCGTGATGCCGTGGTGCTCGTCGTCGTCGGAATCGCCTGTGCCGGTGTGATAGTCGCGACGATCCTGCTCTGAACCGACTCGCCGCGCCGTGCTCGATCGGCGGACGACGACGGCGGTCACCCGTCGTGGGTGACCGCCGTCGAGGTCGATCGATCTGTGGCGATCAGGCGGGAACGATGAGCCCCGCGCCCTGCTTGCTCGCCGTCGCGAAGCGCTCGGCCGCGTCGGCCCAGTTGACCACGTTCCACCACGCCTTCACGTAATCCGGCTTGACGTTCTGGTAGTCGAGGTAGAAGGCGTGCTCCCACATGTCGAGCATGACGACCGGGATGATCGCCGCGGGGATGTTGCCGCTCTGATCAGTCAGCTGCAGGATCACCAGGTTCTTGCCGATGGTGTCGTAGCCGAGGATGGCCCAGCCGCTGCCCTGCAGGGTGGTGGCGGCCGCGGTGAAATGCGCCTTGAACTTGTCGAAGCTGCCGAACTGATCGTCGATGGCTGCGGCGAGATCACCTTCGGGCTTGTCGCCACCGTTGGGGGACAGGTTCTTCCAGAAGATCGAGTGGTTGGTGTGGCCACCGAGGTGGAACGACAGGGTTGCCGAGAGTCCGTAGACCTTGCCGGCGATGGTCTCGTCGTCGCGGGCCGCGGCCAGCTTCTCGAGGGTGTCGTTTGCGCCCTTCACATAGGTGGCATGGTGCTTGTCGTGATGGAGCTCCATGATCCTGCCGGAGATGTGCGGCTCGAGTGCCGCGTAGTCGTACGGGAGATCCGGCAAGGTGTATTCAGCCACGATTTTCCTCTCTGAGGTGCTGTGCGTTTCTCACTGCGCGCGTGAAAAGCTGCGACGTCTGACGTCGGTCACGCGGGTACTTCCACCCTTACCCACAGCATGGGGGATTGCAAACATTGCGACGGAATCCACTTCAAGTGCGGTTGAAGTTCTCGTCGTCGGGATCGGGGGCGAATCGGCTGGTCAGATGACGATCAGCAGGACGAGCAGAGCGATCAGTCCGGCGATGCTCACGGCCGTACCGAAACACGCGGACCGGACGTCGTAGGTCGCTCGCGGCGCCACGGCGCGAGGGTTCATCGCTCGACGGAGGTCCGTGCTCGCGTGCGTTGCCATCGAAACCCTTCGTCGTCGCTGGTCGCGGCAGCACTGCCGCGGGGCTGGACCGGCACGGGTGACCCGGAGTGACTGCGGTCACATGCCCAATAGTCGGTCATGATAGGCAGACCGTCGGGCATACATCAACCCCGACGATGTCCGGTGCGGGCGTACGATCGGGGCATGTCATGGCTTGACCAGCTACTTTCCGGGCAATCGCACAAGCGTCGGCTCGTATCCGCCGATCAGGCGCTGCCGGGCCGCGAGGCCACGGTGCCGGTCGCCCCCGAGCATCTCCTCCTGCACCATCCGATGAAGGGTGCGACCGACCCGGACGGTAACGGGATCGGTGAGTTCGGCGACGGTCTCTCGGCCGTGGTCCTCGCGGGCGGGTGCTTCTGGGGCATCGAGGAGATCTTCTGGCAGGTGCCGGGTGTCTACACGACAGCCGTGGGCTACGCGGGCGGCCACACGGCGAATCCCTCCTACGAGGAGGTCTGCACCGCGCGCACCGGACACACCGAATCGGTTCTGGTGGTTTTTGATCCGTCGGTCATCGATCTCGAGGGAGTGCTGAGGATCTTCTGGGAGAGCCACGATCCCACACAGGAGATGCGGCAGGGCAACGACGTGGGGACGCAGTACCGGTCGGCGATCTACACGGTGTCGGAGTCCGATGCCGGGCTCGCCCGGGCCACTGCCGAGAAGTTCGGCGCCGTGCTGGCCGATGCGGGACTGAGCCCGATCGCCACGGAGATCAAGCCACTCGCCGAGGCCGGCGCCGGCCGGTTCTATTACGCCGAGGACTACCACCAGCAGTACCTCGCGAAGAATCCGCACGGTTATCGGTGCCATGCGGCCACGGGGCTGCACTACCCGGCCGCCTGATCGGTGACCGACGAGATCAGTCCGGGGCAGTGGAACCGGACGCTGTTGCAGCGTCAGCATCTGCTCGAACGTGTCGACGAGGATGCCATCGAGGTGCTCGACCGTTGCGTCGGCCTCCAGGCACAGGACCCCACGGCGCCGTTCTTCGGTTTGTGGTCGCGTATCGACGATTTCGATCCGGCGGAACTCGACGGTCTGCTGACCGATCGGGAGGTGGTCCGGATGGCGTTGCTCCGGTCGACCGTCTTCCTGATCGACGCCGAGGACGCACGATGGATACGGCCGATCGCGCAACCGTTGCTCGACACCGAGGTCGCGATCCACGAGCGACGCCTCTCCGGCACCACCGCCTCCGATGTGCTCGCCGAGGCGGCCGCACTCTTGGCGGGTCGGGAGATGTCCGGCGCCGCGCTGGGTCGTGAACTGGCGCAACGGCACCCCGACGACGACCCGTCGACGTTGGTCGCGGTCGCGAGGTGTGGTCTGCCGCTCGTCCAGGTGCCGCCCCGCGGACTCTGGCGGGGCTCGGCGGCACCCACCTACCAGCTCTTCGACGACTGGGTCGGGCCCGGTGAGCCGGCCGTCGTCGACGACGAGGCCCGTAAGGACCTCATCCGGCTCTATCTCCGGGGTTTCGGTCCCGCGACGGTGAAGGGCATCCAGACCTGGTGCGGCCGTACCCGGTTGCGGCCGCTGCTCGACGCGATGGAAGCGGATTGGGAACTCGTGATCCGCACCGGCCCGGACGGGGAGCAACTGTTCGACCTCGACGGTCTCGACATCGTGGACGCGGACGTCCCCGCACCGGTCCGGTTCCTCGCCCCGTACGACAACGTGATTGTGGCACAGGCAGATCGGCGTCGGATCGCCGACGACGACCGTTATCGCAGCCTGCTCACCGCGAACGGCCGGTACCCGGGTTTCGTGCTGGTCGACGGACGTCTCGCCGGTTCATGGCGGGTGGAGGACGGCCGCGTGGTCGCCGACATGATGATCGACCTGCCGCGGGGCGGCCGCGCCGAACTCGAGGCCGAACGTCAACGACTGCAACAGTTCTGCGACACGCGCGGCTGAGTCACTCGCCGGTGCGCGGATTGCGGCTCGTGATGCAGTAACGCCTGCCCATGGGGTCCGACATCACGGTCCAGGTCGGGAACTCTTCGACCACGCGAGCGCCCCAGTCCTCGTGCCGTGCCACCTCGTCTTCGACCGCGGTGGCGGCCAGGTCGAGATGCCCGGTGGCCACCGTGGCCTCGTCGTCTGGGCCGTTGCGCTGTAACAGGATGCCGACGGCCAGGGCGTGATCGCGGCGTAGGCGGAGCAATTCGGGACGGCTGGTCGGCTCGGTCGGCATGCCGGTGAATCGTGTCCAGAACGCGACCTCGCGCTCGTGGAGTTCGGCCGGGATGTCGATGCAGACCTGGTCGATGATGCTGATCGTGTCGCCCGGCCATCGGATCGGCCGCGAGCGCACGGACTCGCCCTGCCATTCGACCAGGCAGAACACAAAACCTGCGGGCGAGGCCACCGATATGTGGGCAGGCTCGGCGTGGTCGCGAACCACGGTGGCACCCAGGGCGATCGCCTCCGCCGTCGCCGACCGCGGGTCGTCGACGTGGAGATCGAGATGGATCCCGCCGGGTCCGGCGTCGACCCGTTGGACACGGAGATGGGGATCCCCGTTGAACGGTTCCAACGAGGCGAACTCGCGGTGTTCGCCGCGCGGCGGCGACACGGTGCTGCCGGCGATCGCGCGCCAGAACGTGACCTCGGCGCCGAACTGCTCGGCAGGAAAGTCCAGGAATGCGGTGAGCCATCGGATCTCCACGCCGCGAGTCTAATGTCGCGGCGGGCGTCGGCGGGCCCGATGGCGGCCGGACGTGGCACTACACTCGGCACATGAGTCGTGGACCGTGGGACAAGGTGGCCAAACGGGTGGCGCGGTCACGCGCGGACCGGGTGGCCGTGGTCCGCCTCGACGGTCCGATCGGCATCGGTGGTCTCGGTCGTTCCGGGCTGACCGCCGACAACGTCGAGTCGGTCCTCAAGCGCGCCTTCGGTACCGAACACGTGAAGGCCGTCGTGGTCGTCATCAATTCGCCGGGTGGCTCACCTGCCCAGTCGGAGTACATCGCGGAACGAATCCGTCAGCTGTCCGCGGAGAAGGGCGTCCCGGTCATCGCCTTCTGCGAGGACGTCGCGGCATCGGGCGGCTACTGGATCGCGTGCGCTGCCGACGAGATCTTCGCTGCGCACACCTCGATGATCGGGTCGATCGGGGTGGTGTCGTCGGGGTTCGGACTCTCCGATGTGCTCACGCGCTTCGGTGTCGAGCGCAGGCTGTACACGACCGGTGACAACAAGGCCCGCCTGGACACCTTCTCTCCGGAGCGGCCCGAGGATGTCGAGTGGCTCAGGGCGTTGCAGGCGCAACTGCACGAGGCCTTCATCGCGTGGGTCCGGCAGCGCCGCGGCAAGCGGCTCAGCGCTCCCGACGACGAATTGTTCAGTGGGGACATCTGGGTCGGCAGCCGTGCCGTGCAGGTCGGGCTCGTCGACGGCATCGGCGTGATGCGGTCGGTCATCGCCGAGCGCTACCCGGACGCCGAGATCACCATGATCGAGGCACCGAAACCCCTTCTGGCCCGGCTGGTGGGTGGGCAGGTCAGCGTTGACCGGTTGATGGAGAGCGCCGTCGCGGGAACCGTCGTCGCCGTCGATCGGGCGATCGGCCTGCGGCTGGGATGACCCGGCCGCGACGACCACCGCACACTGGTGCACAACGGTTCGTGCGCAGCGGGGACACGTCGGTTCTCCCCAACTTTCCCCAAGTTATCCACAGGAAATCGGGTCATCGCGAAGAACCTTTGACTGTGACGTGGGTCTGCACGTTGTCGAATAGTCTCAACCGTTGCGCAACCAGATCCGTGATCCCTGTCACAACAGATGTGGTAGCCGTCACAGGGAGCCGCAGCGTGTGGCCTGGTTGTCCACAGTTTCCACAGTCTCATCCACAGCTTTATGGTGGTCGATGCACATCCCGGGCCGGTCGCGCAAACCGGCATGTGGATAGTTATATGTAGGTCTGCATAGTGCTGTTTCGATCGCAGCAGCCGTGTCAACTCGACGAGCGCATCCGCGGCGGTTGTGCACAGGGCGCGCCGCGCCCGGTGCGGCTGTGCCACCATGGTTTCGTGAGCATGGGCGACATCCGGCAGGTGCCGGTCACGGAGCTGCCGGACGATTTCACCGATGAGGTGGACCGCGTCCTGCTCGATGTCCGCGAGGACGATGAGTGGGCTGCCGGTCACGTCCGGGGTGCGGTGCACATCCCACTGGGAGATGTGCCGGCCCGCATCGACGAGATCGACCTCGACGCCGACCTCCTGGTGGTGTGCCATTCGAGTGGACGGTCGATGCGCGTCCTGCAGTATCTCGCGCAACTCGGCTACGAGGGCAGCTGTGTCCGCGGTGGCATGCTCGCGTGGGTCGAGAACGAGAAGCCGGTCGAGGCGGGGAGTGCCGGGTCGAAATGATCGACCTGTGTCCGCGGTGCCGTATCCAGGCACCGCATCGTCCGGGGCGGGAACGCTGCCCGCGCTGTGGCGGACCGCTGCGCGTGGTCGACAGCGATCTGATCGGTGACCCGGGTGGCGCGGTGGAGACGCGGCGTGGCCCGTCGGCGTCCCCCCGCGAGACCCCGGTACGGCCGACGGCATCGTCGGCCACGGGTCAGCCCTCGAGCGGACCGCGTAGCAGTCGGCTCTACCGGGCCAGGCATGTCCGGTGGGTCGCCCGCCGACCACCGGAGGCCATCCCGGCCCGGCGCCTGGCGGTCCCGCCGGGGCCGCGGCCGATCCCGCGATACGTCTACGTCCCGCGTTGGGGCCTGCGTGACGTCCCGGTCGAGCCAGGCGCTGACCACCGCAACCCGCTCGAGGCGCTGACGGCCGCCCTCCTCCACGCGCTACGGCTCCTGGCCGGAGCCCTCGGACTGGCCGCGATCGTCCATCTGCTCCGCTACGTCCTGCTGGTGGTCAACAGGTCCGTGCCGGTCGCCGGATGGACGGACCGGGCATCGGCTTTCCTGGTGATCTTCGCCGGGCTGGTGGCGTTCGGGGTGTTCGTCTACGCGACCGTGGTCTTCACCCGGTGGATCATCACCCTGCGCGACGACGCCTATCGACGACACGCTCTGCGCGACCCGCGACCCCGGTGGCAGATCGCGCTGCTCGCGGCCGTACCGCTCGTCAACGTGGCGGGAGCTGCGGTCCTCCTGCACGAGGTCGCACGGATCCGCGACGATCTCGAGGCCGAACGCACTCGGAGCCGGCTCACCAAGTTGTGGGTGGCCTGGGCGCTCGTCAACGTGCTCGCCGCGATCGCGGTGGTCACCCGCATCGTCGCGACGGCTTCGGGCTCGATCCAGACGTCCGCCAACGGGCTTGCGGCGGTGGTCATCAGCTCGGCGGTGTCGGGGGTGTTCGCGTGGTGGCTCGGCACTCGCCTGATGGCGATTTTCGGTGCCCCGCAGGACGAACCCGTACCGTCACGACGCTGGGTGGCGGTCGCATGACGGGTATGGAGCACATCTCCCGATCCGGCAAGCCGGCCGTGGTGGCGCACCGTGGCGCGTCGGAGGCTCTCCCCGAGCACACCCTCGCTGCCTACGAGCTGGCCCTGAGTCAGGGCGCCGACGGCCTCGAATGCGACGTCCGGCTGACCAGCGACCAGGAACTCGTCTGCGTCCACGACCGCACTGTCGACCGGACCTCCGACGGAACCGGTGTGGTCAGTGAGATGTCGTTGGCGGAGCTGCGCGATCTGGACTTCGGCAGTTGGCATCCGGCAGGCGACAAGGCGTCGGTGCTGACCCTGCGGGAGCTGCTCTCCCTGACGCTGGATTGGCGCAGGCCCGTGCGGCTGTTCATCGAGACCAAGCATCCGGTGCGCTACGGCAGCCTGGTGGAACAGAAGCTGCTGGCACTGCTCCACGAGTTCGGTGTCGGGACGCCCCCGTCGGCGGATCACAGTCGCGCGGTGGTCATCTCGTTCTCGTCGGCAGGAGTGTGGCGGATTCGCCGGCACGCTCCGATGCTGCCGACGATCCTGCTCGGCGACACCGCCCGCCTGCTCGGCGGCAGTGCCGCGACGGCGGTGGGCGCCACCGGCATCGGGCCGTCGGTGGAAACCCTGCGGCTGAACCCGGATCTGGTGGACAGGGCCGCCGCTGCCGGTCGGGTCACCTACTGCTGGACGGTCGACGAGCAGGTCGACGTCCAACTCTGCGCGGATCTCGGCGTTCGATGGCTCGCGACGAATCGCCCGGCGAAAGTCCGTGACTGGCTGGTCACCGTCGACTGAGCGGCTCCTGGACAGGTACGGCGGATCTCACCGTGAGCCGACGTCGCGTGAGCGCGCACCGAAGTCGGCGATGTCGGCGGGCAGCCTGGTCCGAGCGCGGTCGGCCAGATCGGGCAGCCCGAGCGCATTCAGATACGACGACCACACGGGGCCCGGAGTACGTAGCGCCGCAACCTCATCGAACGCGACATGGCTGCGTACTCGCGCCGCCGCGGTGATCCGCGCATGGTCCTCGGACGTGAATATCTCGGCAGAACTACTGAGCAACGGATTGCCCTCCCCTGACAATTCGCCGTGTCGCACGTGGGAAGTGCGCTCTCGTATCGGCTAGTGGTGCGGTTCGATGGTGTCGGTGAAGGCCAACTCGCCGGTGGCCAATTTGATGGCCCAGCGCTTGGCACGGATCGGGCGTGATCCGATATGGGTCAGCGACGCCTCGGTCTGTTCGCCGAAATCGTCGACCACGACCGCCTCCACGACGGTGCCGTCATCGAGCGTCGCCGATACCGCGCTGCCGATGACGATCTCCGGCTCGGCCGATGGGGTCTCGGCGACCGGCTCGACCTCGGGCTCCCGCTTCTTCTTCAGAAGAGCCATGTCTGTCCGACCTCCTCCGGACCGCGGGCGGTACCGGCCATGTCGTGATGCAGCATGTGTCCTCCTCTGATTCGCGCGACCACACAGGTGAACTCCGTTCACTATCATAAACTACCGCCCCAGCATGGTGCTCGCAGCAATTGAGGACGAGCGACTCTCAGGTCAGCGCGAGCAGGAACCGGACGAGGACGTCACTGACGTCATGAAGGCGTCGGGCGGGTTCGTCCGGACTCGATGCCCATTGTTCGACCATTGCTGTCAGTGCACCGACGATCGCGGTGGTGGCCGTCGACCAGCCCCCCGGCGGAACGTAATCCTCGCCGAGAGCCCGTGTCAGTTCGGCCGCGATGAACTCGCCCCACACGGCGCGCTGGTCGAGGCGGTGTTTCTCCACGCGAGAACTCACGCCGACGATCTCGACGAACGCGACCGCAGCTCGGCGGTGGTCCGACCCGATACTCCGGGCATACGCGTCGACGGCGCATCGCGCCCGCGTCTCGATGTCGCCGTCATCCAGGGTCGCCAGTGCCTCGGTGACCGCGGCGCGGCCATCGTCCTGGATTCGGTCATAGACCGCCAGCAGCAACTCCTCACGATCGGAGAACTGCTCGTAGAAGTGGCCTCGGGCGAGATCGGCGCGGGCGCAGATCGACGAGACGGAGGCGTTCTGGTAGCCGTCCTCGCCGAACACCGCCAGGCCTGCGTCGAGAAATCGGACGCGACGGTGATCTCGGCGTTCGGTCACCGAGATGCCGCCATAGGTCCGATCCTTCACGCCCATACCCGACCAGTCTAAACGGGTCGGGCGCCTGGTTCGGTCAACGACGGTGCAGGTGATAGCCGCTGTCCGTGTGCTCTCCCCGGGCTGTCCTGGACGGCCCACACCCGCCGTCGGCCCTCTGCGATCGGCCGCGGCCATGGACCCGGCGGGGTCGCCTCGTGAGAGGGTGGAGCCATGGCGAAGAAGAGCAAACGGGGCAGCGGACCGCGTCCGGGCAGCAATCGGGCCGAGAGGGTGGCCGCGCGCAAGGAGCGGCAGCTCGCCGCGATGGCACCGCCCCCCAGGCCCTTTGCGGGACTCGCGGCCGAATGCGACCTCGTTGCGTTGCGTGCGTTCGTGGCATCGGCGATCGCCGACGTCGCGCTCGTCGAACCGGGACCGGCCGAACCCGAACTGACGTCGGCGGTACCCGGCGATGCCGCCGCTCCGGTGAAATCCCAACGGCAGAACGGGATTCGCAACGCGGTTCGGCTCGCGACGATTCTTCCCGGCGCGGTGCCGGCGCTGGTCCGTGAGGCGACGAACGGGCCAGAGGGTCTCGTCGCGATGCAGACCGACCCCGAACCTGTGGATGTGCCCGGATCGATGGCGGATGCCATCGAGTGGGCCGCTCACGCGGAGCCGGATGCGGAGTACACGCCGGACGGCACGTCGCGATCGCTCACCGAGTTGCTCGATGTGGACGCGCAGTTGGATCTGGTGGTCTACGACGACTTCTCGTGGTGGTTCCCGCCGGGAACGGATGTGCCGCCGGAGATCGCGGACATGCTGGCGCGGGCGAACGACTCGATCATGCCGACCGCGCGTCTCACCCCGAAGAGTGGCGTCGGCGCACCCTGGTGGGTCGACGCCGGCGAGCGCGCGCATGTGAGGTGGGTGCGGCCAGAGGACGAGGACGACCTGATGACCGCCCTGGCCCGGCTGCATGCCGCCGATCGCCTGACCCTCGGCGAGGGTTCGCGTTTCGCCGGGTCGTTCCGCACCCACGGGTTGTTGGTGCCGGTGTTCGATCTGGACAACGAACTCCACCACGAGGAGTGGTACGCCGGCCTGGACCAGTTCGACGAATGGCTCACCGAGGCGATGGCCCAGACCGGCGATCTCACCACCGCCGAACTGCGGTCGCGCGACGGCATCCGCGGCCGTCAGGTCACGCTGCGCTGAGCGATGTGAGACGGGCCACGCGGGCTGTCACAGATTCCCGCCTGCGGCAGCAGGAGCCGGGGTCGCGGATGCGGGCGCGCCGTTGACCTCACGCTCGACGAAGTTCTCCAGGTCGAACAGGTTGCCCTGTGCGCGTTCGGCGATCGTCTGCAGGGTGGTCATCGTGGCGACCTCCTCGACCTGCTCGGCGAGGAACCACTGCATGAACTGCTCGCCGAGGTAATCACCGCTGTCGCGGGCGGCACGGGCGAGATCGACGATCTGCTCGGTGACGGTCTTCTCCTGCGCCAAGGCCAGTTCGATCGGTGCCCGGTAATCGACGAAATCGTTGCGCGGGGCCGTGACAGCGGGGATCTCCACCTCGATGTCGCGGTCGAGGAAATACTGCACGATCATCATCGCGTGGTTGCGCTCCTCGACCGACTGGGCATAGAAGTGCTTGGCCAGCTGAGGCATGTCGTGGCTGTCGTAGTAGATGGCGACCGCGATGTATTGCTGCGCGGCGGCGAACTCGTTGCCGATCTGGTCGTGCAGCAGCTTGTGGAACACGGTCTCGTCAGTTGTGGCTGTCATGGGGTCCATCGTAGAAGGGCGGAAAAGCCCAGTTCGGCCCAGTTGAGCCTAACTGAGTTCAGGCTCACCAACATTCGGCTCGCCTCGCCTCACCCGCCGAGCACGCCACCTGTGCCGGACAGCAGATCTTCGGGCACGGGTAGGCCCTTGCGGATGTAGGTGAAGAACTGTTCGGTGTTGTCCCCCACCGCAAGTGAGTCCCCGTCGTCGGTGTACTCGTCGCCGCCGGTCGGTGTCGTGGTGGTGATCGGGTTGCCGCGCAACGCCCATGCGAGTCCCATGAGGTTCCAGATGTGGTCACCCTTGTCCACGGTGAGCGCATCGACTGCTCCGTTGACGAACGGGATCAGCCGGAATGGATTGGCGAGCACCGACGGACTCGTCGCCTTGGCCATCAAGGCATTCAGGAACTTGCGCTGGTTCACCACGCGTTCGAGATCGGCATTCGGGAAGGCGCGGGTACGGACGAGTCCGAGGGCCTGCCTGCCGTCGAGCTCCTGGCATCCCTTCGGTAGCCGCAGACCGGCCTTGGGATCGTTGAGCGGCTGATCGAGACAGATGGTGACGCCCCCGACGGCGTCGACCACGCTGTCGAACCCGCCGAAGCCGATCTCGGCGTAGTGATCGATCCGGACGCCCGAGAGCTGCTCGACCGTCTGGGTGAGCAGTTGGGGTCCACCGAAATTGAATGCGGCGTTGATCTTGTGCGATCCCTGACCTGGGATCGGGACATAGAGGTCGCGCGGGATGCTGATGATCATCGCCGAACCGCTCGGCGGCTTGTGCACCATCATGATGGTGTCCGTGCGGGACCCGTCGCTGTCGCCGGTGGAGAGTTGCTGACGCTGGTCGTCACTCAGGTCGGCGCGTGAGTCGCTGCCGACGATCAACCAGTTGGTGCCCGGGGTGTCGGCAGGCCGGCCGGCGTAGGGCACGAGCGCCTCGGTGCGGTGGAGTTTGCCGTCGTAGTAGAACAGCAGGCCCACCGACGCGACGACGAAGAGCAGCAGCACTGCCAGGATGAGTCGGCCGACCCGTACCCGGCGGCGTTTGCGCTTCGGTTTGGGCGCAGGCGGTGCGACCGTCGAACTCGACCGTGGCCGGCGGGGTGGCGCACCTCCCGACCCCCGTGAGCTCGAACGACCGGGCTCCACCGAACGCCTGGGCGATCCGGACGGGCGTGCCGGGATGGGTTCGGGCTGCTGTGTCGGTGCGTAGCCGGGTCTCGGAGACCCCGGCGAGTCCGACCACGCGAGCGGGGGCTGGTAGCGCGAGCCGTCGGGGCGGCGATCGCGCAGGTGGGTGGTGGGCTCGGGCGCACCCGGCGGTGGCGGGGCCTGCTGGGGTCGCGGTGCCTGGGGTGGTGGTCCCTGGGGTGGCGGCGGCGCCGGGTTGCGGCGGGGCGGGGGGCCGCCGGGGGCGGCTCGTCGAGCAGGGTCACCGGAGCGTGGCGCAGGCCCGGGAGGGGCGCCGCGCCGACGCATCATCGGCGGCTCTGGCGTATTCATCCCAACCAATGTACGCATCGGCGATCGGGACCCGGCCCGTCGAACGGCTGCCTGCGATCCATCACACAAAACATCATCAACAACTGTGACAGTGAGTATTGACACATAATGTCCACGTCCTTAGTGTCGGAGGTCACAGGCACGGCGACACGGAGGTGTGTGATGACCGCGACGACACAGGCGACCACCCAGGAGGTGCGTGGTGACACCGCAGGCCGGGAGGCGGTCTCGCGACGATTGATCAACGGCTCGGTGAAACGGTCGTATGCGCCGGTGGTGGATCTGGACTGGGATCGGGCGCCCGAACCCGAGCGATACTTCCTGCCGCCCAGCGTGCTCAGCCTCGTCGGCACCGAGATCTGGGAAGGGCTCTCACCCCAGCAGCGCATCGAGCTCTCCCGACAGGAGATGGCCAACATCCTCTCGGTCGGCATCTGGTTCGAGAATCTGCTCAATCGCACGTTGCTCGCCAGGCTGATGGTCGCCGACCCCGCGTCACCGACGACGCATTACGCCCTGACCGAGATGGGCGACGAATGTCGACACATGGTGATGTTCGGACGGGCCATCGAGTGGTCGGGTGCCCGGCCGTTCCAGATGCGCCTGTGGGAGCGGGCCGTGATGGCGCTGCTGCCGCACGCGTTGCGCGGGAGCCTCCTGTGGGTGGCCGCACTGGTGGGCGAGGAGATCTTCGACGCGCTGCAGCGCGAGATGCTCGACGATCCGCGGCTGCAGCCGCTGGTGGCCCGTCTCATGCAGGTGCACGTCGCCGAGGAGGCCCGGCACATCGGGTTCGCCCGCGACGGGATCATGCGGCGCAAGCCGATCCGTGGTCGATGGGAGACCTTCGTCGCGGCCAACGGGCACGCCGTCGCCGGTGTGCTCTTCCGTCGGCTCTTCACCAATCCCGCGATGTATCGCCGGGCCGGACTCGATGGGCGGGCGGCGGCTCGCGCCGCCCGGGCCAACCCGCGGTTCCACGAGGCCCAGGTTCGCGGGTTCGCCTCCCTCGCAGCATTTCTCGAGAGCGCCGGGCTGATGAGCAGACTCTCACGGTACGGCTGGCGCCGGGGCGGATTCCTGTGATGTTCCCGGTGACGGTCGCCGAGTCGACGTCGGTCGCGGTGATCGGGCGTGGGCCGCTCGCACGACGATTCACGACGCGAATCGATCGGTCGCCGCTGATGATCGACGTCGTCGACGATCCGGCGCCCGGCGACCTCGCGGTGCGCGAGGAGCCGTCTCCGGATGGCGCCTATCTCGGGGTCGCGTCGGCGGGACGCCCCGGACAGTTCTTTCTCACCGATGAGCGGTCGATCGGCTATCTCATCGATCTGGTCGAGCATTTCGTCGTCTCCGGTGCGAGGTCGGTGGTGGTGCGGCGTCCGATCGAGAACGAGTGGGCCGCAGTCGGTTCGGAACGCGCTCGCCGCAAGCGACTGCGGGCCTTCCGGCCGGACGACTACGTCTGGATCGGCACCGAGTCGATCGACGACGACGTCTTCGACGGCGATGCAACGCTCTCGGCTGACGGTGACGAGGTCAAGGCACACCTTCGCGTCTTCGGGTATCTGGATCCGCTCGATGGCCTGTACCACTGGGCCGGAACGGTGTTCGGCGAGGATGTGCGGACATGGAAGGACGATCGGGTGAAGCACGTGACCGTGTCGGTCGGGGATGGCGGACCGGTGGACGCACGACTGGCCGAGGTCACGCCGTCGGGCGCCGTGCGGGTCGTCGGTGTGGGTCAGCCGCCGTATCCGCTGGAACCGCTGACCATCTGACGGTCGGGATCACCCCACCCAGCTCAGATGGTCGTGGAGCAGCGCATATCCGACGAATGCGACGATGTCCATCACGGCATGTGCGATCACCAACGGCCAGACGCGTGAGGTGATCTGGAAGAACCGCCCGAAGACCAGCCCCATGACCATGTTCCCGAGGCCCGCACCGACGCCCTGGTACAGGTGATACCCGCCGCGGAGCACCGAACTGGCGGCCAGGGAGGTGTTCTCCGATGTGCCGAGCTGCCGCAGCCGGGTGATGAAGTAGGCGACCACGATGATCTCCTCGGCGGCCGCGTTGCCGATCGCGATCAGGATCAGGATCGGCCAGCGCCACCACACGCCGTCGACCTCGCTCGGGACCAGGTGGGCGTTCATCCCCAGCGCACGCGCGATGGCGACCAGAGCGAGGCCGGGCAGTCCGATCAGTGCGGCGAGACCCAGGCCTGCCGGGATGTCGCGGCGCGGGGTCCATCGGCCGAGTCCGACCCGGTTCAGACCGATCCCGCTGCGCCACAAGAGATAGATCCCGAGAGCGCCGATCGCGAACAGTCGGATCGCGCTCATCAGCTGTCGTACGAAGTCGATCCAGCCGAGATCTGAACGCGACGGATTCAGTGCGACGGTGGAGTTCCCGATCCCTCCCGACAGCTGTGCCTCGACGAGTGAGAGTGCGGCGGCGATGGCGGAGAAGAGGAAGGTGAGCACACCGACGATCACCAGTTCGACGACGATGGCGCGCCGTTCGGTCGGGTCGGTGACGACGTCGACGGTCCGTGGGCGCCCCGGTGTCAGTACCGATCGGAGCGTGGCGCGCATGGCGCACAGCTTACGGGTGCGCGCCGGAGCGTTCAGTCGGGCAGGCTGTTGATGAACGGGCAGCCCGCGAGGTTGCGCAGCGCCTGGGAGAGTTCGTAGACGTCGGAGACCGGCCGCGCGAAGGGCAATCGGACATCGGAATCGCCTGCCGGGCCCTCGATGCGGAACCGGATGCCGAAGCGATCGAGCCCGAGGGGACGGACCCGTCCGGTGCGCAGCTGTCGTGGCAGCTTGCGGGCCAGCTGTCCCACCACGTCGGCATGGTCGGCGTCGAGGTGGGCGATCCAGTCGCCCTCGTATTCCCAGAACGGGTCGGGGAGCGCGCAGGCGAGCTCGGCAGCCGGGACCGATGCGGCCCCCGAGGCCGTCGCGATGACCGCGCTGTCGATCTGCAGGCGCAGCATCGAGTGCCCGTGCCCGATGTCGAGGAGCCCGTCGTCGGGATGTTCGGCGGCGATCTCCAGCGCGAGGTCGCGTTCCAGGTTCGACGGGACCGCGTGCAGGTGACCGTTCAGCCAGATGAGTGACCGCACACGTTCGCGGAGATCGATGGGAGCGCAGTCGGTGACCTCGACCATCGCGGCGAGCCCGTCGGGGCAGTCGCCGGCGAGCAGCATCGCCTCGCCGTCGGTCGGGACGAGCACGAAGGCCTGTGACTCGAACAGGTGGATCACGTTGACGGGCGCCGTCTCGGCACCCTCGACGGCCAGGGTCGCCCCGGTCACGCGCCGGCATGCGGTCTGGATCAGTTCGGCATCCGACGGGTGGTCGGTGACTGCGTGGGTCATGCGCTCCCTCGCTCTCGGTCAATGAAGGTAACCCTAACCTAAGAGATGGAGCCGCTGCTCGTCAACGTTTCGTTCGGGCCGGGCCGAAGCAGAAACGGACAGAGTGCCCGCTCGACTACGATCTTGTCGTGTCAGTGTTCGCATATTTCGGGCCATCGGGGACCTTCACCGAGATCGCCCTCGACAAGGTGCTCGCCGCGGGCGTGCCGTTGCCGCGAGCGACCGGTGACGTGCAGAAGATCGCGGCGAAGAGTCCGGCGTCGACCATCGAGATGGTCCGTGGGGCGGTCGCCGATTTCGGGTGCGTACCGATCGAGAGCTCGGTCGAGGGCGCCGTACCGGCCACCGCGGATGCCCTGGTCCCGCCCGATCGGGGCACCACCGGCCGCGTGCAGGTGTTCGCCGAGGTGGTCCTCGACGTCGCGTTCACCATCGCCGCCCGCACACCGATCCCCGCCACCGAGGTGCGGAGTCTCGCCGCCTATCCGGTGGCTGCCGCGCAGGTGCGTGAATCGGTCGAGAAGCTCTATCCGAACGCCCAATTCGTCACGGCGTCATCGAATGCGGCGGCCGCCGCCGACGTCGCGGCGCAACGAGCCGATGCCGCGGTCACGACCTCGCTGGCCGCTGGGCTGTCGGGGCTGGTGACCCTGGCCGACGGGGTGGCCGACGCGGAGGACGCCTACACCCGATTCCTCCTCATCGGGCGACCGGCGCCGCCGCCGCCCGCGACCGGCGCCGACCGCACCTCGGTGATCCTCGATCTGCCGAACGTGCCGGGCAGCCTGATGTCTGCGATGAACGAATTCGCCTCGCGGGGAATCGATCTGACACGGATCGAGTCCCGTCCGCGGCGGGATGTACCGGGGTCCTACCGGTTCTATCTCGATGCTGTCGGCCATCTCGACGACGACGCGGTCGGCGAGGCGCTGCGCGCCCTGTACCGGCGGTGTGAGCGGGTGGTCTACCTGGGCTCGTGGCCGGTCGATCGCGGAACCGGGGCTCCGCCGCCGGATCCGTCCGACAGCGCGGCCTGGTTCGCCGCCCTGCGACGCGGGGAGGTCCGGTAGTGACGCGGCTGCACCTGGTTCGGCACGGCGAGACGACCTCGAACGTGATGCGGCGACTCGACACCGCGCTGCCCGGCGCAGGCCTCACGGATTTCGGCGGTCGTCAGGGCGTGCGATTCGCGCTGGAGCACACACCCGGCGATCGGGTGGTCCTGGTCAGTTCGGTGGCGCGGCGTGCCCAGCAGACCGCCGAGTTGATCGGATCGGTGTGGGGAACCGCCCCCGACGTCGCAGCCGGCATACACGAGGTCCAGGTCGGTGATCTCGAGGACCGCTCCGACGACGACGCCCACGGCGTGTTCAAGGAGATCGTCGAACGGTGGCACCAGGGGGACATCGAGGCGCGGCTCCCGGGCGGCGAATCACTCGCGATGGTCTACGAACGCTATCTGCCGGTGATCGACGATCTCACCAGCAGGCACCTGGTCGGTCCCGATCAGCGCGATGTCTACGTGGTCAGTCATGGCGCCGCGATCCGGTTGATCGCGGCACGGCTCGCCGGTGTCGACCCGACGTTCGCCGCGAGTACGCATCTGCAGAACACCGGCAGCATCGAACTCGAGTACGTCGACGGACTGTGGCGGCTGCACCGTTGGGGAGCGGTCACCGGTCCGTTCGGTCCGACGGTCGACGAACCCCTCGTGACCGATCCGATGGGCTGATCGCTCGGCCTGGCCCCTCAGCCCCAGCCGTTGGCGTGCAGCCAGGCGTCGTCGATGCCGAAATGGTGGGCGATCTCGTGGATGACGGTCACGGCGACCTCACGGACCACCTCGTCCCGGTCGCGGCACATCGCGAGGATCGGTTCGCGGTAGATGGTGATGGTGTCCGGCAGATAACCGCCGTATTCGTGGTCTCGCATGGTGAGCGCGACGCCGTGGTAGAGGCCGAGGATGCTGGGTTCCTCGGTGTTGTGTGCCTCGACGAGGATCACCACATTCGACATGTTGTCGGTCAACTCCGACGGGATGGTGTCGAGAGCATCGGACACCAGCCCGTCGAACTCGTCGTCGGACATCCGGATCGGCATCGGGTCACCCCGCCGGAGCGGGCGTCTCGATCGGATTGGGCTCCACGCCGGGCGGCAGCGGAACCGGTGTCGGCAACGCCCGGCCAGGGGGAGCCGCCGGTGGCGGGACCGGCAGTTTGCCGTTGATGAGTAGGGTGGATCGGGCATCGCCGACCAAGGTGGCGAACCCGCCGCCGTCGGGAAGTCCCAGGTAGCAGACGACCGTTCGGCTGCCGGCGAGCCAACTCGGCTCCGACAGCACCGACCACTGCACGTTCAGGGTGGTCGCATCGAGCTTGTTCTTGCCGCCGAGGAATCTGTTCGCCTGGACCGGGCAGATGGACTGCAGGTAGTCGTTCTGCTGTTGGGCGGCCGGCCACGGTTTGCCCGAGAGCCGATCCCCGAACCGCGGCGCGAGGGAGACCGTGCCGGTCGTCTGGAACGCGTGTGCCTCGGTGCAGTTGACCGTGGTCCCGGTCGGCTTCTTGGTGGCACGGTCGATCCCGATGCAGGTGCCGGCGGGCCACTGGAAGGACTGATCCTGGTCGGCGACCCGGCCGACGAACTGTTCCGGTGCACCGTCCTTACCGGTCTGCTGGACCCCGCAGCGCAGTTCGCGGGCGCCCTTGTCCCACTGCACCTGCGACGGGTACATCATGCCGACCGAGAACCGTCCCTGCGGATCGAGCCGTCCGTCCAGGTACTGGTCGACGATCACCGGGCACTGTTCGTCGCGGATCGCGGCGAATCGTTCGGTGCCCGGCCACACCGCGGATTCGCCGAACTCGGAGCCGGGCAGCACTGCGGTGTCCAGCGGTCCGGCCACTTCGAACCGGTGTTTCTGATCGCAGCCGACCTTGCTCGGGTTACCGGGGTCACCGGCGGGCCAATCGAGGCAGTCCCCGGTCACCGACTTCGTGAAGGCGTTCTGGGCGATCCGTTCGTTCTCACCGATGTCGGTCCCGCCGACGCTGCCGCTGTCGTTGAAGACCCCCAGCGCGAGCGCGATCCCGCCGGCCACGATCGCGCCGATCACCACCGCCGACAACACCACGCGCGTGGGGTGGGCCAGCATGGTGGTCAGCCACCCGCTCGGTTTCGTCGCTTCGTCCTGGTGGTCGTCGGCACCGGTCGAGCGCCCCTCACCTGGGGAATCGTCGACGACGTCCACACGGTCGGTGTCGTCGTCGCCGGGTAGGCGCACCCAGTCGTCGGCGTCGTCGGGGGTGGGGTCGTCGTCGTTCATCGGGATCCATCATGCCTGTTGTCGGGAGGGTGCAGTACCCCCGCCGCACCGCTGCCGAGCGGCGAGGATCGTATGGCGCCGGAAATGCGCCACTAGACTCACGCCCGTGACCCCCGACGATCCCGACCACCCGAACGAGTCCCGCGCCGAGGTCCCCGACGACGTCGCCGAACTGGCGGGTCGACTCTTCGACATGGCCCGGGCAGGCGATGCCGAGACATTGCGGGCCTACCTGGAGGCCGGTGTGCCCGTCGATCTGCGGAACCAGGCGGGGGATTCGTTGCTGATGCTCGCCGCCTACCACGGCTCGGCGCCCGCGGTGACCGCATTGCTCGACCACGGCGCGGACGCGGACGTCGCCAATGACAAGGGACAGACGCCGCTGGCCGGTGCGGTGTTCAAGGGGCACGACGACGTGGTGGAGCTACTGGTCCGGGCCGGTGCCGACCCCCATGCGGGCACGCCGTCGGCGCACGACGCCGCCCAGATGTTCGGCCGCACCGACTATGTCCGATTCTGGGAGCGCCCGGCCGGGTGACCGGGGCCGGCCCTACCGCTGGTCGGGTGGCCACGAGTGTGTGGGCCGTTCCTGTTGGTCGGGTGGTCGCGAGTGTGTGGGCCGTTCCTGTTGGTCGGGTGGCCGCGAGTGTGTGGGCCGTTCCTGTTGGTCGGGTGGCCGCGAGTGTGCGGGCCGTTCCTGTTGGTCGGGTGGCCGCGAGTGTGCGGGCCGTTCCTGTTGGTCGGGTGGCCGCGAGTGTGCGGGCCGTTCCCGTTGGTCGAGTAGCCACGAGCGTGCGGGCCGTTCCTGTTGGTCGGGTGGCCGCGAGTGTGCGGGCCGTTCCTGTTGGTCGAGTAGCCACGAGCTTGCGAGTGGCGTATCGAGACCCCGCCCGTCAGCCGGCCCGGTTCAGCGCCCGTAGAACCAGTTGTGCAACACCCGATTTGCCGAGTTCCGTCGGATGGTAGGGCGCGGGCGGCTCGAAGCCGGACAGCCACGGTTGCGACGAGCACGCCGTGTGCGCGGCGCCGGTCTTCGACGCGGTCACCAGCGTGGACCCGGAGACGCGGGCGGCGCGTGCGGTCGCGGCGACCAGCCCGTCGTGGACGCGGACGGTCTCGGCGGATTGGCCGGCGGTCAATGGAATCCGACTGCACTGCGGTGCATGCGGATCGATCAGAGGCGGATAGTCGACGAGCACGACCTTGGCACGCGGTGCGCGGGACCGTACCTGCGAGACGATCTCGACGATTGCGTGCTCGACCGCCGTATAGGCATCGGCAGAAGGCTCCGGCCGGACGCGTGCACGGGCGCGGCAACCGCTGATCACGCTGCCGCGCGTCAGATTGGCGACCGTGTTCGCGCAGCCCTGGGCGGCGACTCGGCTGATGTAGCCCAGGTCGTTGCCGCCGATGGTGACGGTGACCAGATCGGTGTCCGGGGTGACCGCGGTGATCTGCGGGACGTCGGCGTACGGGTATTGGGGTGTACGGAGGATGTTCGCCGTCGTCGCCCCGGAACAGGTGACATCGGTGAGCGACAGACCGCGGGCGGCGGCCACCCGGTGCGGGTAATTGTCCGCGGTCCGCAGACACCGTCGGTCCACCAGCCGGGTGGCGCCGGGACCGGCCGCGTACGAACTCCCCAAGGCCACATACTTCGCCGCCGGATTCCCGGCAGACGTCGGGCGCTCGGCGCGCGCCGCAGATGCCTCCACGTCGGGACTGCTGAACTCGACGACCGCCATCCCCGCGGCGACGATCGCGACGGTCACCAGAGAAGCCGCGACGGTCGCGGCACGCGTGACGAACGCACGGGTCACGTGCATGAGGGGAGTCCTTTCCGGACCGGGCGGAACTGGAGGAGCGCCGGGCGAGTGCGGGGCGCGAGGTGTCGTGATGAGGATCGGTGGGCGGCGCGACTCCGTTACGGCCGCAACCACACCTCAAGTAGGGTTTCATACGTGATCGACCTCAAGATTCTTCGTGAGAACCCCGACCTCGTGCGAGCCTCGCAGCGGACGAGGGGCGAGGATCCCGGCCTGGTCGACGCCCTGCTCGACGCCGACGCAACGCGACGGTCGGCCATCGTCGAGGCCGACACGCTGCGGTCCGAGCAGAAGGCACTCGGCAAGCAGGTCGGCAAGGCGCAGGGTGACGAGAAGGCCGCGCTGCTGGCCAAGGGCAAGGACCTCGCCGAGCAGGTGAAGGCCGCGGTCGGCCGCCAGCATGCGGCCGACGAGGCGGCGACGACCGCGCACCGCGCGATCTCCAACCTCGTCGAGGACGGCGCCCCTGCCGGTGGCGAGGACGACTACGTGGTGCTCGAGCACGTCGGTGAACCGCGCACGATCGACGACCCGAAGGACCACCTGGAACTCGGGGAGTCGCTGGGGCTCATCGACATGGAGCGCGGGGCCAAGGTGTCCGGGTCGCGCTTCTACTTCCTGACCGGTCAGGGCGCCCTGCTCCAGCTCGGACTGCTCAACATGGCCGCGCAGAAGGCGGTGGCGAACGGCTTCACCCTGATGATCCCGCCGGTCCTGGTGCGGCCGGAGATCATGGGCGGCACCGGTTTTCTCGGGGCCCACGCCGACGAGGTCTATCACCTCGCAGACGACGACCTCTATCTGGTCGGCACGTCGGAGGTGCCGATGGCCGGTTACCACTCGGACGAGATCATCGACCTCGCCGACGGTCCGAAACGCTATGCGGGCTGGTCGAGTTGCTTCCGTCGGGAAGCCGGCAGCTACGGCAAGGACACCCGAGGGATCATCCGGGTCCATCAGTTCGACAAGGTCGAGGGCTTCATCTACTGCAGGCCCGAGGAGGCCCCGGCCGAGCATCAGAAGCTGCTCGGGTGGGAGCGGGACATGCTCGCCGCCATCGACGTCCCCTACCGGGTGATCGACGTCGCCGGTGGGGATCTCGGCTCGTCGGCCGCCCGCAAGTACGACTGCGAGGCATGGGTGCCGACACAGAACACCTACCGCGAGCTGACCTCGACGTCGAACTGCACGACCTTCCAGGCGCGACGACTGTCCATCCGCTACCGGGACGAGAACGGCAAACCGCAGATCGCGGCGACGCTGAACGGCACCCTCGCGACCACCCGCTGGATTGTCGCGATCCTGGAGAATCACCAGCAGCCCGATGGCTCGGTGAAGCTCCCGCCGGAGCTCGCACGGTTCGTGGGCGCCGACGTGCTCGAGCCCCGATGATCCGGCACACGGGATAGTCACCCTCGGATGACCACGGGCATCGTCATCGCGGTGATCGGCTCCTTCGCGTTCGCCGCGGCAGCAGTGTTGCAGGCGCTGGGGGCAGATCAGGTCGCGCAGCGTGCGGCGATCCGGGAAGAACGCCGCAAATCGTCGAAATCCCATCCGTCGCTTCGGTCCACCGTCGCGACGATGCTCACGGTGCCGTTCCTGATCGGATTCGTCTTCGACATCGTCGGGTTCATCTCCACCATCCTGTCGGCCCGGCTGATCCCGTTGTTCTTGTCGCAGACCATCATCTCCGCGCGACTCGTGGCGACCGCGTTGCTGGCGATGGTCGTCCTGCACGTGTCGCTGACCATGCGGGACTGGCTCGCCGGGACGGTGGTGATCGCGTCACTCGTGCTGCTCGCGGTGTCCGCCGGTCGTGAGGGGGTCGACGACGAACGCTGGATGCACTGGGCGGTCCTGGTGGCAGGCCCGCTCCTGTTCGGTCTGGGCATCGTCGTCATGCGGGTGATGCACAAGCACATCGCCGCCGCCACCGGGCTGATCGCCGGTGCGGTCTTCGGCGTCATGGCGGTGGCATCACGCATCCTCGACGGCCTCGACCCCTTCCATCCCGGCGCCCTGTTCACCGACCCGGCGCTCTACGGGTTGCTGTTCAGCGGGATCTGTGGCTTCTATCTGTTCACCGTCGCGTTGCAGACGGGCTCGGTCAACGGTGCGGCCGCCGCCCTGGTGGTGGGCCAGACGGTACTTCCCGGTCTGGTCGGCATCCTGCTGCTGGGCGATGTGACGCGCGCGGGCTGGGGCCCGGTCGCGATCGTCGCCTTCACCGCCGCAGTCGGGGGCGGCGTCGTCCTCGCCTCCTCGGGGGCGGTCACGGCGGTCGAATCCGCCGATGTCACGAACATGCCCAGAGGCTACGGCCGTACCCAGCGCGACGTCGAACGGCAGCGGTGACCTTCGGTGGCGGCGTGATGTTTCAGCACGCGCGCCGGAACGCGACATACTGATCCGATGATCATCGGCATCGTCGCCGCCATCGTCGCTGCGCTCGGCTACGGAACCGCATCCGTCCTGCAGGCCCGGGGCGCCCAGAGCGTGGCGGACCCGACGATGGGCACGGACGAATCCGGACAGTCGCACGCTCCCAGCCTGCGGTCGACGGTGGCTGCGATGCTCACGGTCTCGTTCCTGGCCGGTCTGGTCTTCGACGGCATCGGATTCATCGGGAACCTCGTCGCGGCGCGGGAGATCCCGTTGTTCCTCGCGCAGACGATCGTCAGCGCGAACCTCGTCGTGACGGCGATCCTGGCGACCGTGATCCTTCATGTCCGCTTACGCACCCGCGACCAGATCGCCATCGCGGTCGTGATCGTCGCGCTGGTCGTGCTCGCGCTGGCCTCCGTCGACGAGGGTCACGGCCACGACGGGGCCTGGCTGCACTGGACGGTACTGATCCTCGGGATCGTGCTCATCGTGGGCGGCCAGGCGATCGTCATGGTGATGGGGGCCCGCATCGCGGTGGTCGCCGGCCTGCTCGGCGGTGTCGTCTTCGGGCTGATGGCCGTCGCCGTCCGGATAGTGCACGGCATCGAGCCGTTCTCCGTCGGCGACCTGCTCACCGATCCGGCCGCGTACGCGATCGTCGTGTGCGGTGTGGGCGGCTTCTACCTGTTCACCGTGGCGTTGCAGACCGGTTCGGTCAACGGTGCCGCCGCCGCACTCGTGGTCGGGGAGACGGTGGTGCCGGGTGCGGTGGGCATCGCGCTGCTCGGCGACACCACGCGTGCCGGCTGGGGGACGGTGGCCGTCATCGCATTCGTCGCGGCGGTCGCGGGTGCGGTCACCGTGGCGTCGTCGCCCGCTGTTCCCCAGGGGTGAGGCACGACGGGGGTGCGACAGGACCGGGTGACGAGTCCGTCACCGGAGCGGCGCCGAAGTGATCTCCGAACACCGCTCCGGTGACCCCCAGACCGACGTGACCTCCCGCGCTCAGGCGGGTCGGCACGCCGTGGTCACCAGCGAAGCCGGCAATGTGAGAACGCTGTGTTCCACATTGCGCAGAACGTAGCACGGCAGGTCAGCGTGGGCAATTGCTGCGTCAGCGGTCTTCCGGAGTGGATCGGCCCGCGGCAAAGGACAGAATGATGCCGACCAACATCTCCACCACGGTGTCCCGATCGGGCCGGTGTTGGCTGCTCGCCCAGAGACGCCCGGCCTCGGTCAGTGCGCCGATGAACGCGGCGGCCTCGTAGGTGAACCCGAACTCCGACTCCGACAATCCGGTGAACTCGGCGGCCGCGGCGGAGAAGAACTCGGTCCACTGCTCCCGGGCCTGCACGCGATGCGCCTCGACCCGACTGCTCACGCCGCCGACCTCGACGAACGCGATCCGCATGCGGCGGGGATCCGTCGCGACCGAGTCGAAGAACGCCCCCACGGCCGCGCGGGTGCGCTCCTCGATGCCGGCCTCCGCGTCAACGTCCGCGAACGCCTCGAGGACGGCGTAGCGCGCCTCGCCATGGATCATGTCGTAGGCCGCGATCAGCAGGTCCTCGCGGGTGTCGAACAACTCGTAGAACTGCCTGCGGGACAACTTGGCGGCTGCGCAGATGGCCGACACGGTACCGCGGTCGTAGCCGCTGGTACCAAAGACGTCGAGCGCAGCGGACATGAACCTGTCCCGGCGTTCGGACTGCCGTTCCTCGACCGTGCGGCCGCGGTAAGAGCGTTGTGCCACTGCGTTTCCCGGATTCTGTCGTCTCGGATCGCGAGGCTCAGCCGTCGAGCCGCTCGGCGCGCAACTCGTGCCCCTTGGATGTGAGGCACCGGCCGCTCGGCAGGTCCCACTGCCAACCGTGCAGATTGCAGGTCAGCTTGTCGCCCTCGATCACGCCGAACTTGGAGAGATCCGCCTTCAGGTGCGGGCAGCGGCGCTGGAGTTCCCAACCGTCCTTGGTGATCGACGCCGAATCGTCGTGTGCTTCGGCAAACCAGCCGTCCGCGTAGGCGATCCGCTCGTCGCTGAGGCACTTGAAGAAGGTGTAGAGATACTCGTTGTAACCGCCGATCCGCCACGTCGTGAATCGCGTGGAGAGGAAGATCGTGTTGACCCAGTCGGGCTCGTCGTCGCGGAGCACGGTTCGCACCAGCTCCGGTGCGATCCGAAAGCCGTAGCGGTACTTGCCCTCTCCTTCTTTCGGCTCGCGGACGATGCGATTCGGGAAGTCGAGCACCACGGTCTGGTCGTCCATCACGAGGCCGACCGGGTAGCCGATGCCGTCGCAGATGAGATCGGACTGCGCCATGATCGGCTCGAAGAGATCCCGCAGCGGGGGCAGCAGCGGCTCGCCGTCGTCGACCGCCCAGGTCGCCTTGTCGGCGGCGATGACCGGCGCGAACTTCTCCTTCATCCGCTCCAGGTACGCCCGCTTGTTCTCGCCGAACACCTCATGCGGTGCATATGGGTGTGAGACCTCGTTCAGCGCCGGGCCGGTGAACTCGGCGACCGACCCGGACACCATCATCAGGCCGCGGTGGCGTTCGCCGTCGTCGGTGCCGTGAATCCGCATCTGTTCCAGGAAGGTCTCCTGGTCCGGGAAGATCGACGTCTCGTCCGCACCGTCGACGCCGGAGCCGAAGTCGTTCAGGCCGAACAGGTCGTCATCGAGGAACATCGGTGGCCCGGCCGACGGGACCACCCAGCTCGCCCCGACCTGTTCGATGTAGGACCGCGCCCGGTCCATGCCGCGCTGTCGCTTCTGCGCCGCGAAGTTGGCCTTCGACTTGCGCGGGATGTCGTAGACCATCGGGTACCAGATCGCACCCGAGTACTGCAGGAGATGGACGTCGACGTGGCCGAACGCCTCGTCGATCACATCGAGGTCGATGGGGCGAGCGTCGTTCATGTTGAAGCAGGTGGTCTCACCGTCGGAGACGATCAGCCCACTGTCGCCGATCGGGCCGTCGGCAGGCGCTCGCAGTGCGATGATCATCACATCCAGCGAACCCTTGTCGTTGGTGACCGTCGTCTTCACGGAGTCCTCGGTCTCCACGAAGGTGTGGAAGCCGAGCTCTTCGAGCTCGCGGCGCAGATCGGGCACCGGATAGTCGGGCAGCAGGACGGTGGCGTCCTTGTTCACGTTCTCGCGGAGATTGCGCTCGTCGAAATGGTCGCGGTGCAGGTGTGAGACGTAGAGGTAGTCGCAGTCGCCCAGCGACTTCCAGTCCAGTTCGGAGTTGTCCGGGAACGGCACCCACGACGCGAAATAGGCAGGGTTGACCCACGGATCGCACAGGATGGAACCGGCGCTGGTCCGGATGTGGAAACCGGCATGTCCGATGCTGGTGATCTGCAACTTCTCGCCTCCTGAGTACTCGGACCGAGCGGGGATGGTCCGAGAACAAATCGGCCTTCAGGGTAGCCCCTCGGCGATGACCTAAGCTCGACGCATGGAACCCGTCTACGACGCTGTGATCACGACCGCACGACTGTTGTGGCTGGCCGAGGGGCTGAAGTTCACGGTGTCCGGCGTCGAGAACGTGCCGAAGGACGGACCGGGTGTGGTGGCCATCAACCACACCGGCTACATGGACTTCACTTACGCGGGCATCCCGGCGTTCCTGCAACATCGCCGGAAGGTCCGTTTCATGGCGAAGAAGGAGGTCTTCGACAACAAGATCTCCGGACCGATCATGCGTGCGCTCAAGCACATCCCGGTGGACCGCGGGAGCGGCGCGCAGAGCTATCGGGACGCGGTGGACTATCTGAAGCGCGGTGAACTCGTCGGGGTCTACCCGGAGGCGACCATCAGCCGCAGTTTCGAGCTGAAGGACTTCAAGTCCGGAGCGGCCCGCATGGCGCTGGAGGCCGATGCCCCCATCATCCCGACGGTCATCTGGGGAGCGCAGCGGGTGTGGACGAAGGGGCATCCGAAGAACCTGGGCCGCAGCGGCGCCAAGATCATGATCGGCGTGGCCGAGCCCGTCGAACCGGTGGGCAGCGCCGAGGAGATCACCGGCCGCCTCCACAAGGTGATGAGCGAGAAGCTGCTCGAGCTACAGGATGCCTATGGCGAACATCCCCACGGCGAATACTGGGTGCCCGCGCGGCTCGGCGGCTCGGCCCCCACGCTCGAGGAGGCCAACCGGATGGACGCCGAAGAGCAGGCCGCCAAGGCCGCCAAGCGGGCGCAACGGGACGCACCGGACGGGGAATCCTGATCGTTCGCGCCAGATAGGCTTGCCGTCATGGAACCGGTCTACCGGACGCTCGAGATCATCGCGCACGGCCTGGTCCGTGCGCAGGGTCTCGACCTGCGGTTCTCAGGACTCGAGAACATCCCGCGGACCGGGGGTGCGGTCCTGACCGTCAACCACACCGCCTACACCGACTTCCTGCCCGCCGCCCTGGGGATGTACCGGGCCGGCCGCCGCACCAGGTACATGATCAAGTCCGAGGTGATGGACATCGCGATCATGCGATTTCTGGTGAACCACACGAAAACGGTGCCGGTGGACCGTTCGGTCGGGGCGGAGGCGTACCGGGCGGCGGTGTCGCGGCTGCGGGAGGGTGAGATCGTCGCCGTGTATCCCGAGGCGACCATCAGCCGTAGTTTCGAGCTGAAGGAGTTCAAGACCGGCGCCGTGCGGATGGCCGTCGAGGCGCAGGTCCCCATCGTGCCGTCGATCGTGTGGGGCGCGCATCGGCAGTGGACGAAGACGAAGACCGGTTCCCGCCAGATGGGCCGCAGTCATCTCCCGGTGTCGGTGCGATTCGGCAAGCCGCTGACGGTCCGGCCCGATGAAGGCCCGGACGAGGCGACCGCGCGGCTCAAGGAGACGATGAACACCCTCCTGCACGAGGTGCAGGACACGTACGGACCGCACCCGGCGGACGCCTTCTGGGTGCCGTCGAGACTGGGCGGTTCCGCGCCGACGCCTGAGGAGGCGCATGTGATCGAAGATGCCGAGGCCGTCGAGAAGGCGGCCGCGCGCGCAGAGAAAGCGCGTGGTGAGCGGTGACCCGAGATAACCTGGGCACCAAGGAATTCGGTCCACCCACGCTGATCGCCACCGACGTCGACGGCACGTTGATCGACGACCGCAACCGCGTGTCCGATCGCACCATCGAGGTCGTGGGCCGTGCGGTCGACGCGGGGGTCGAGTTCGTTCTGGCCACCGGCCGACCACCCCGCTGGATCGCCGAGATCACCGATCAGTTCGAGGGAACCGCCGCGAAGGTCCGCTACGCGGTGTGTGCGAACGGTGCGATCCTCTACGACGTCGAGCACGATCGGGTGATCTCCGCGGCGACACTGGATTCCGACACGTTGGAGAAGCTGGTCGAGCGTGCCCATCGGCAGATCCCGGGCTGTGGCATCGCGGCCGAGCGCGCCGGCCGGTCGGCCCATGATGCTGCGACGCTTCCGTTCGTCGCGACCGCCGGATACCGGCACGCGTGGCTCAACCCCGACCACATCGAGGTCGGCGATGACGAGGTGTACGCCGAGCCGGCAGTGAAACTCCTTGTCCGGCAACCGGACCTGCGCAGCGATGAGATGGCGGCCCGTCTGCGCGACGCGATCGGCGGGCTCGCCCAGATCACGTTCTCCACCGACAACGGGCTGATCGAGTTGTCGATGCCGGACACCCACAAGGCCGCGGGACTCCAGGATCTCGTCGGCCTCGCCTGCTTGCGCGACACATCGACCATCGCGTTCGGGGACATGCCCAACGACGTCGAGATGCTCACCTGGGCTCATCACGGCGTCGCGATGTCGCATGGTCATCCGGCGGCGCTCGCCGCTGCCGACGAGGTCACCATGACCAACAACGACGACGGCGTCGCCCGAGTCCTCGAGCGCTGGTTCTGACCCCTCTCCCCACTCCCAAACCCAACCCACCCCAACCCTCCCCTCCCACCCCCAACCCCACCCCGCAGCCGCGACGGTTTCCGTCATCCGCGACGCCCGTAAGGGGGCGCGGTTGCCAAGAACCGTCGCGGCTGCGGGTGGGGTTGGGTTGGGAGAGACTAGTTGGCCATGGACCGGATGGCGGTCAGTGCGCCATAGCCGAGTTCGCCTGGGCAACTGGTGTTGTTGTAGTCCCGGTGCCCGCTGATCGCCGGCAGACTGGTGACCGCTCCGGCGGGGAACTTGCTGTCGGTGAACGGTTCTGCGGTGAGCTGGGCGCTGCCCAGGCCGTTCACGCCGGCCTTGCCCAGCCGCCAGCGGAGGAACCGCGCGACCGACGAGATCATCGCGGGGGTGGGTGCGACCTGGTCGAGGTTGCCGATCATCGAGACGCCGACCGTCGCCTTGTTGAAGCCGCCGGTGTGGGTGCCCTCGACGTTGCGGTCGAGCCCGCCGAACGCTCCTTCGAAGATCTGTCCGTACTTGTCGACGAGCACGTTGTAGCCGATGTCGCACCAGTTGAGAGTGCGTGCGTGATAGGCGTAGATACCGCGCACGATCTCCGCGGACTGCTCCGGCGTGTAGTCGTTGCTGCCCGCGGTGTGGTGGACGATGGCCGCTCGCGCCGCGGGTGAATAGGTCGGCTGCGAACAGCGGATTGATTCGTCGGCACCCCATTGCGCGCGGGCGACCACCGACGGGCCGCCCAGCAGTGGGGTCAACAGCGAGGAGCCCAGCGACAGCAGACTCTCCGGGCTGACCAGCGTCGCCGTCATGGCCGACATGGCACTGGTCAGCAGCTTCTCGACCACGGCACTCGCGGTACCGATGCCCCACTCGACGAGTCCCCCGCCCGGAGCTTGGGCGGCCGGGATGGCCAGCCCGTCGTCGGTCACGGCCACCTGGACCTCGCGGGCGTCGCCCACCCAGACGGGCTCGGTGCCGGTCGGGTGTTCGGGAGACGGCGCGCGTGGGTTGTCGACAGGCTCGAGCTTTGTCCAGTCACCCCAGCTGCCGTCGGAGTGCTTGGCGCGCAACAGCATCGACGCATCGATGGCGCGATCCCAGGTGAGTGCAACCATCTTCAGGGGTTTGTCCCCGACGATGTGTTTGACGGCCGCACCGACAGGTCGGTCGTCGGCCTCGGGGAGTGGAACTCGCGGATCGGGTTCGGGAAGTCGGATTCCCGCTGCGGCGAGCCCTGATTCGGCGATGTCGAGAACCGCCGACGGTACGTCGGCCAGGCCGAGCTCGTCGATGGTCGTCGTCGGGATCTCGCGGTGGCGGTCGGTCGGGCGCGGGTCCGACCCGGCGATGACGACGGCGAACGGACTCGCGACGATCGCCGCGGCCACGGAGGCGAGCACGATCGAGGGTCTGGGGCGGGATCTGCTGAGGCGGGGGCGGCGCATGGTTCGCCATCGTGTCGGCGGGCGGGTGCACCGTCCACGCCGCGCGCCGAGTCTGCGAAACTCGTGATGCGGTTGTTATCTCCTGGGGTTGATGATTCGTCGGATAGTTCACTAGGGTCACAACAGTCACACCAGTAACACGCACTCCGATGTACGAAGCAGTCCAAGCCGCACGGAAGGTCTTCGGAAGACGTTGGTCAGAGCACGCCCTCGGTACGCCCGGACCCGATCGCTGTCCTTTGCTGCGATCGGGCTGGCGCCTGTGCTGATCGCCGGAGGTGTGATGGTGGCCAACGAGGCGAAGAGGTCGTCGGACGACATCGCACTCACGGCCGGATCGCAGATCACCCTCATCGGGCACGGTCTCGGGCACGGACGTGGGATGGGACAGTGGGGTGCGTTCGGCTACGCCCGCAAAGGCTGGTCGGCACAACAGATTTTGCGCCACTATTACGGCGGCACCACCGCGGGGAAGGTGGACAGGCCCGAGATCTCGGTCATCCTGACCGGTAAGAACTCGGTGAATGTGCACGCGGACGCCGGTATGCGAGTCGGTGGCCAAATGGTGGCTCCCGGGCAGGCGGTCAGCTTGTCCGGGAACACCGCCACCATCACCACCGGCTGCGGTGGTGGTCCGGTACGGACGGTGACCGCGCCGTCGGTGGAGCCGATCAACATGGGACCGAGCCGGCCGGCCAACGAATTCCTCAAGATGTGCGGATCGAACCAGGCCTACCGCGGTGCGCTCGGATTCGACGGCGGGCGGGTCGTGAACCGCCTCCACATCGACGACTATGTCAAGGGCGTGATCCCGAAGGAGAGTTCCCCGGGATGGGCCGACGCCGGTGGCGCCGAGGCGCTCAAGGCGCAGGCCGTCGCTGCACGCACCTATGCGCTGGCCGCCATCGCCGGCGGCAAGAAGATCGACGACACCCAGAACTCCCAGGTCTACGGCGCTGTCGCGAGCGAGGACCCGCGCACCAACCGCGCCGCCGATGCCACCGCCGGTCAGATCCTGCGCCAGGGCGGGCAACCGGCCTTCACCGAGTTCTCCTCGTCCACCGGCGGATACACGGCGGGCGGCCGATTCCCCGCGGTGCGCGACGACGGCGACTCCGCGTCGCCGAACCGGAACTGGACGGCGACGGTGAACGCAGGCAGTGTCGGCGCCGCGTTCGGCGTGGGTGCGCTGCGCAGCCTCGATGTCGTCGAGGCGAACGGGCTCGGTGCCGAGAACGGTCGCGCGGTCAAGGTCCGCGCCGTCGGCTCGTCGGGCACCCGAGAGGTCTCGGGCGAAGAAGCGCGCACCATGCTCAAACTCAAGTCCTCCTGGTTCGCCGTGCAGGGGCAGGTGGCCAAACCGAAGATCGTCAAACCGCCGACAGGCCCCGACGGTCCGGGTGGCGGTTCGTTCGATCTCGGCAGCCTGAGCTCGCTACCCGACAAACTGATTCCGGGTTCGTCGCAGCTGCTCTCCATCGGGACCTCTGCGCTGAACGGGAAGTTCGACGACCTCGGTGGCGTCACCGGCCCGCTCGGCCAGGCGATCGGCGTTCCGAACCTGACCCCCGATGGTGCAGGTGTCATCCAGCTGTTCCAGCGAGGGCTGATGTTGTTCAGCGAGCAGACCGGTGCGCACGCACTGATCGGCAAGGGGCTCGCCGACTACCTGGTCCGCGGCGGCCAGCCCGTGGTCGGATTCCCGCGGTCCGACGTCCTGCGCTGACTCGGTGGCCCGACCGACTACTCGGGCCCCGACTCGACGATCCGGGTGGCCACCTCGACGAGTTTGATGTTGGCGTCCTGCGACAGGCGCGACAACAGCCGGAAGGCCTCGTCGGCGTCGATCCGGTAGCGCTCCATGATCATCCCCTTGGCCTGGCCGATGATGTCGCGCGAACTGAGCGCCGCCCGGAGCTGCTCCTTCTCCCGGACCGCGGAGAACGCGACCGCGCAGTGGGCGGCAAAGAGCTCGCCGACGGAGATGGCATCGGCATCGAACGCATGTGTCTTCGGGCTGATCAGGTTGAGGGCACCGAAGTCGCGGCCGTCGATGTAGAGGCAGAAACACGCCATCGAGCCGATGCCGAGTTCGCGCGCTGCCGCGGCATACTGCGGCCACCGCTGCTCGTGCCGCATGTCGTCGATGAAGATCGTGGTGTCGTCGATGGCCGATCGTACGCAAGGGCCTTCGTTCAGTTCGCGCTGAAGGTCGTCGGACTTCCCGGCGATGTCGCCGACGATCACCGGTGTCTCGATCACACCACCGGTCACCAGGGTCACGCTCGCATATTCCGTCCCTGGTACGGAGTCGACAGCCGTTTTCGAGATGCCCCGCAGAACCGTCTCCGTGTCGAGGCTCTCACTGCGGAGTTCTCGGATGATCTCGGCCATCTGGACGGTGTGATCGGTTCTCATGCCGGCTCCTCGGCGCCATTCCCGGTCTGGGCCGGGTGGTGGAATTGACACGGTCAGCCTACGAGATCCTCGCGCTGGGCGACCGATCCTCTCGACTCTCGTCCGAAGAGGTCGAGGCGAAGATCCGCATCGCGATAACCAGCGGAATGGACGAGGTCCGAGTCGAGCAGACGGTCGTGGACGTCGTCCCCGGACTGCGGGTACTCGGAAACCGTGTGACGCCAGTGTACGGCGACGACCTCGCCATCCGGCGAGAGCGAGCGGGGCAGCCGCCGGACGAGGTCGTCGAGCTGAGTCGGCGTGAGGTAGTAGAGGATCTCGCTGAGCACGATCAGGTCGAACTCGCCGTCGGGCCAGTCGACGACGACGTTGCCCGTGAGGACCTCCACGTGGTCGCTGTGCCGGGCCAGGCGTCGCCTCGCGAATTCGGTCGCCCGGGGACTGAGATCCATGCACACGAGGTGGTCGGCGCAGAGTGCGAGTTCGGCACTGAGCACCCCGATGGAACAGCCCGGCTCGAAGGCGCGGCGGTACCGTTCCGACGACAGTGACGCGAGGGTGAGCGCGTACTTGCGGCGTTCGTACCAGCGCTCGGTGAAACCCCAGGGATCGTCGGCGACGGCGTACATGTCGTGGAAGTAGTCGTCGGAGAGCGGTTGTGACGCCGGTGACGGTGTCGATGGGGCTGGCCGGCCGGTCATGCGATCACGAACTCCCACGGTCGGGTGAGGTGTGCCAGGACATGCGGCGGCAGGATGGCGGCATCGGCCGGGTCGGGTGACAGCGGGTTGATCTGGGTGTCGAAGGAGCGGATGGCGGCATGCTTCACGGCGAGCACCTCGGGGTCGAGGCGATGGACCAGCACGCGGTCCCACGGCACCGACGAGTCACCGGGCACCACCCGGTGCCACATCCAGATCGGATACATCCACAGCGGCAGACGTCGACGGCGGGCGACCTCGGTCGCGCAGCGTCCGACCGCGTCGTGATCGGGATGTCCGTCTCTCGACCACACCGACAGCAGGCCGGTCGTGACGTCGGGCCGGTCGTCGAGGACGGCGTCGACGATGCCTGCCATCGTGTGCGTCTGTTCGGTGAGCCCGCCGTCGCGCAATCCGAACCAGCGCGGTGTCGCGAGGCCCAGCAGTGCGGTCGCGGTCTCCAGCTCGACGTGGCGGCGGGTCGCCAGCTGTTCGGGCGTGAGGGTCCGCGAGCCCGGGTGGGAGGCGCTGCCGTCTGACATGCAGATGACCTCCACCTCGATGCCCGCGACCGCGGCGGACGCCATGATCCCGCCCGCTCCGAGCACCTCGTCGTCGGGGTGAGCGCCGAGCACCACGAGACGCTCGACGTCGAGCTCCAGGGGCGGCCACGGCGCGCGATCCTGCAGCCAGCGCTGCCACTGCTCCTCCGGGGTGCCGTCGTCGCAGACCGGGGTCACCGCCAATTCCCCGGCCGCGCCCGGCGCCGGGCCCGCCGGGTTCATCGCAGGATCTCCGCCGGGATCGGGCGAGGGACGACGGTCGAGGTCCCGTCGCTGTTCCCGGGCACAGGATTCCCGGGCACCATCGACGACGGTGGCTGCTCGTCCGAGGAGTGCCGCTCGACCGCGAGCCTGCCCAGCTCCACGAGATCTCGATCGGCGTGCGACTGACGGATGTAGACGGCGAGGTCCGCGACGGCACGCGAGTGTTCGCGGTCGTGGACGAGGGGCCCGGGACCGAGTGCGCGATTGACCCGGTCGATGACGGCGGTGGCTATCTGCTCCACACCCCATCGCACCTGATGGGCGGTCAGACGCGCTGCCGCCGCATCCTTGGGCGCGGCATCGACGGCGATCGCCGCCTGCTCGAGCATCGACCGGCCGCCGGCCAGCATCGCGTCGACTGCGCCGAGATGCATCAGGGTGAGGTCGTCGGCGTGGTGGTCACCGTTCGGCCGTTGCGTCCGCTGATAGAGAGCCCCGGCGACCTTGCGGGCCCCACCGAGCCAGCACGCCGCGACACCGATGCCGCCGTGCCAGAAGCCCGGCCGGCTCAGATACTGACCGGGCTCGCCGATCGGGCGCGCGAGCGCCCGGTCGAAGCGGGCGCTACCGGTCTCGGTGCCCCGCATCCCGGCAGCTGCCCAGCCCCCGCGTTCGGCGCGCACGGCAGGCTGTCGCAGGTCGATCGCGAACAGTCGACGATGCGACCCGTGGTTCGCCGTCACGAGGGCGTGCGTACAGGCCGCGACGCCCGAACACCATGGCTTGGCGCCGGACAGGAGCCAGCGCCCTGAGCCGTACTCGGCGCTGACCCTGGGTTCGGGCGGTTCGGCCGCCCACACGCCCCACAGCTCGTCCGGCCCGACACGTTCACCGGCGATCTCCGCGAGGATCGCGTCGGCATCGAGATGGGCCTCCACGAGTCGTCCCACCGAGATGTCGCGATGACAGAAGTCGGCGAGGGTCCGCAACCGGATCGCGGTCTCGCCGCGACCCGGTAGTGGGACATCCAGCGCGCCCTCGTTGACGATGCGGTAGGCGAGTGCGGGAGCGTCGACGATCACGGTGACACCTTTCGCGCGGGTGGGTCCTGGCGGCTCAGGATCTCGAGTTGATTCAGGTAGGCGGCGAATCCGGCGTCGGTGCGACCGTCGGCCCGGGTGGACGTGATCACCGGCGACCGTCCACTCCGGTCGATCCGTGCGCCCGCGGCCCGCAGGCGCCGGATGAGATCGACGTCCTCGTCGCCGGTGCGGGCGGCGAAGCCGCCCACCCTCCGGTACCAGTCCGCGCGGACCCCGAGGTTGGCGCCGTGGACGTGGAAGTGCCCGTCGCCGGGCAGGTAGCGGTCGCCGAAGATGAGCGCGGTCCGCGGTGACCAGCTGTCCCAGTTCTTCGGGGTGATCGTCCCGACGAAGGCGTCGGCGCCGCGACCGGCGACGTCGAGCTGCGTCGCGAGCCAGTCGGGTGGCACCTCGGAATCGGCGTCGGTGGTGGCGAACCAGGTCCGGTGGGCGTTCGGGATGTCCAGATGGGGTGCGAACCCGCTCCGGCGCGCAGCCCCGACCGACCGGGCCGTGCCGATGACGGTCGTCACATGCTCGGGGATCAGCCCGGCGGATCCGTCCGTACATGCGTCGAGCACGACGACGAGCTCGACCGGGACGGCGACCCGGCTCGTCGCGTCGTCGAGGGCGGCGATGCATGCCGGCAGCAATCGTTCCTCGTTGTGCGCGGGGACCACCACCACGACGCGGTCGGGCGCAGGTCTGTCGGGAGAGGAAACGGGAAGAACGACCACGGGCAGCCCCTGAACTCAACGCTGGATGTCCAGGCCCGATGGCTGCAGGCCGAGTGGGTCGAGAATACCCGCGTTCGGACGCTTCGTCACGGGCGTACTCGCCGCGACCGGCGGTCGGGACGTGTGCACGGCGATTACTCAGGAAGGGTCCGTTACCCTGAACTCCCGTGGCAAGCAATAGTCAGGGCACCGACACCGGCAGCGGAACCGAAGGCCCCGTCGATCTGATCGTCGTCGGATCCGGCTTCTACGGCCTCACCATCGCCGAGCGGGCGGCGACCCAGCTCGACAAGCGGGTCCTGGTCCTCGATCGGCGTCATCACATCGGCGGCAACGCCTACTCCGAGCCCGAGCCCAGCACGGGTATCGAGGTGCACAAATACGGTGCGCATCTGTTCCACACCTCCAACAAGCGGGTGTGGGATTACGTGAACCAGTTCACCGATTTCACCGGCTATCAGCACCGGGTGTTCGCGATGCACAAGGGCCAGGCCTATCAGTTCCCGTTGGGTCTCGGGCTGGTCGCACAGTTCTTCGGTCGGTACTACGGACCGGACGAGGCGCGGGCCCTCATCGCAGAGCAGGCGGCGGAGTTCGATGCCAAGGATGCGGCGAACTTCGAGGAGAAGGCGATCAGCCTCATCGGCAGACCGCTCTACGAGGCGTTCGTCAAGCACTACACGGCCAAGCAGTGGGAGACCGATCCCAAGAATCTGCCCGCAGGCAACATCACGCGGCTGCCGGTGCGCTACACCTTCGACAACCGGTACTTCAACGACGCCTACGAGGGCTTGCCGGTCGACGGGTACACCGCATGGCTGGAGAAGATGGCCTCCGACGACCGCATCGAGGTCCGGCTGAACACCGACTGGTTCGACGTGCGCGACGAGCTGCGTGCCGCCAGTCCGGACGCCCCGGTCGTCTACACCGGACCGCTGGACCGCTACTTCGACTATTCCGCGGGCCGGCTGGGCTGGCGCACACTGGATTTCGAGACCGAGGTGCTGCCGACCGGCGATTTCCAGGGCACCCCGGTGATGAACTACAACGACGCCGACGTGCCGTACACGCGGATTCACGAATTCCGTCACTTCCACCCGGAGCGGGACACCTACCCCGACGACAAGACCGTGATCATGCGCGAATACGGCCGGTTCGCGAAGGACGACGACGAGCCGTACTACCCGATCAACACCCCGGACGACCGCGCCATGGTGGCGCGGTACCGGGATCTCGCCAAGTCCGAGACCGCCACGCACAAGGTACTTTTCGGCGGCCGGCTGGGCACCTACCAATACCTGGACATGCACATGGCGATCGCGAGCGCGCTCACCATGTTCGACAACACGCTCGCTCCGCACCTCGCCGAGGGTGCACCGCTTGCTGAAGAGGTGGAGTAGATGACCGTGACCCCGGTGGATCAGACCGACATCCCGGAAGCGGGCTCCGCACCGTCGAAGGCGAAAGCGCTTCTGCAGCGGGTCATCTTCCCGCGGCCCGGTGAGCCGATCGACGTGCGATCGTTGTATCTGGTGGAGTCGGAGGACAATTCGCGGCGCGCCCATGCCCCGAGCCGGACATCGGTGCTCGTGGGGGCCGAATCCGAGGTGAGCTTCGAGACCTACTTCAACGCCTTCGCCGCGTCGTACTGGCGGCGTTGGAGCATCCTGGAATCGGTCGTCTTGCGTGTCGAGGTGATCGGCACCTGTCGAGTCGACCTGTACCGCTCGAAGATCGACGGTTCTCGGATCGGCATCGGCGGTGACCTCGTCGCCACCGACGAGACCGGCCGCGGCGTCGCGGAGTTCGAGCTCGACCTCGGACCGTTCGAGGACGGCGGCTGGATCTGGTTCGACATCACCAGCGACACCGACACCGAGATCGTGGCGGCGGGCTGGTACGCGCCGATCGACAGCCCCGCCGGGCCGGACACCCGTCGCGTCACCATCGGCATCCCCACCTTCAACCGGCCGACCGATGCGGTGAATGCCCTGGCGGCCTTGACATCCGACCCGCTCGTGGACGAGGTGATCGACGCCGTGCTGATGCCCGATCAGGGCACCCGCAAGGTGATCGACGAGCCGGGATACAGCGAGGCGGCCGGAGCGCTCGGCGACCGGCTGCACATCTTCGAACAGCCCAACCTCGGCGGGTCGGGCGGTTACGCGCGGATCATGTACGAGGCGTTGCGGCTCACCGACTCTCCCTACATCCTCTACATGGACGACGACATCATGATCGAGCCCGACTCGATCCTGCGGGCGCTGGCGATGTCCCGATTCGCCAAGACCCCGATGCTCGTCGGCGGGCAGATGCTCAACCTGCAGGATCGCAGTCATCTGCACTGCATGGGTGAGGTGATCAACCGGCACAACTTCATGTGGACCGCCGCGCCGTTCGTCTCCTATGACCACAACTTCGCGAAACATCCACTGCGCGACCGGGAGAACTCCAAGAACCTCCATCGGCGGATCGACGTAGACGGCAACGGCTGGTGGATGTGCATGATCCCGCGCGAGTGCGCGGAGTCCATCGGGCTGCCCATGCCGCTGTTCATCAAATGGGACGACTGGGAGTTCGCGCTCCGCGCTGCTCGGGCCGGCTATCCGACGGCGACCGTTCCGGGTATCGCGATCTGGCACATGGCCTGGAGCGACAAGGATGACGCCATCGACTGGCAGGCCTATTTCCACCTGCGCAACCGATTGGTGGTCGCGTCGCTGATCCAGGACGGCCCGATCGACGGGATCCTGAAGTCGATGGTCAAGGCGACGTCGAAACACCTTCTGTGCCTGGAGTATTCGACAGTCGCGATCCAGAACGAGGCGATCCGCGACTTCCTCGCCGGACCCGATCACATCCGGGATCTGCTGCCGACCGCGCTGCCGAAGATCGCCCAGATGCGCAAGCAGTATCCCGACGCCGTGGTCTTGCCGTCGGCGACCGAACTCCCGCGGACCAGCGGCGAGGCGACCCACCTCGGCACCCGGGTGCCGGTGGGCACGGTCGCCAAGATCAAGTCTCTCGCGGCGGCCGTGATCAACAACGTCCGTCCGGCCGACCCCCGTCATCATGAGGTGCCGCAGGCGAATTATCCGCCGATCGAGGCGCGCTGGTTCAGCCTCGGCCGCGTGGACGGGGTGACCGTCACCACAGCCGACGGCCGCGGTGTGGTCTACCGGCAACGTGACCGTGACAAGATGATCGCGCTGGCCAAGGAATCGGCCGCACTGGTGCGAGAACTGCGCGAGCGGTTCCCGCAGATGCGCGAGACCTACCGCGCCAAGCATCAAGAACTGACGAGTCAGGAGAGTTGGGCGCGTGTCTTCGGAATCGACTGATGCACACCGCGCGGAGGTGAACGGCGTCGTCGGGCCGAGCAGCGGCGAGGCCGGGTTCCTGGTCCGTCTGCAGTCCGCGATCGCCGATCGGCCCGCTGTGGTCCCGGCGGCACGGGGTCTCTCGCATTTCGGCGAGCATTCGCTGGGATGGCTGGCCGTGGCGGGCACCGGCGCCGCACTCGCGCACCGTCGCGGGGACACGAATGCCCGGCGACGATGGATCGAGGCCGGGGTGGGGGCCTTCGGTGCCCACGCCGCATCGGTCGTGATCAAACGGGTGGTCCGGCGTCCCCGACCGTCACATCCGGACATCCGCATCGGGGTCTCCACCCCCAGTAAGTTGAGCTTCCCGTCGTCGCACGCCACGTCGACGACGGCCGCGGCGATCCTGCTCGGTTGCGCCGCGGGTCTGCCCCCAGCGGTGCTGCCGGCCGCGTTGGTGCCCCCGATGCTGCTGTCGCGGCTGGTCCTGGGTGTGCACTACCCCACCGATGTGCTCGCCGGAGCGGCGATCGGAACCGCGAGCGCGGCCGCCGTGGTGGCGGGTGACAGACTGTTCGCGACATCCAGGAACGAGATGAGCCCGAGGACATGAGCGAAGAGCCGATCGAGCACGAACCGGTGCTGGGACCCCCGAAGAATCTGGCGACCGGTCTGATCAAGGCCGTTCGGCCGCGACAGTGGGTCAAGAACGTCCTCGTCCTCGCGGCGCCACTGGCCGCGGGGAGCGTGGGAGACGGCGATGTACTGGGTCCGGTGGCGATCGCGTTCGTCGCGTTCTGCCTCGCCGCCTCGTGCATCTATCTCGTCAACGACGCCAAAGATGTCGAATCCGACCGCAACCACCCGACGAAGCGCTTCCGGCCGATCGCCGCGGGCGTGGTGCCCGTGCCGCTCGCCTATGGCCTGGCGGCAGTGCTGTTCGTCGCTTCGCTCGGCATCGCCTTCATCGCCAACTGGCAGACCGCATTGGTGATCGCGATCTATCTGGCCATCCAGTTCGGTTACTGCTTCGGGTGGAAGAACCAGCCCGTCATCGACATCTGCATCGTGTCGTCGGGATTCCTGTTGCGTGCGATCGCCGGTGGCGTTGCGGCCGAGATCGCCCTCTCGCAGTGGTTCCTGCTCGTCATGGCGTTCGGCTCGCTGTTCATGGCGGCCGGCAAGCGGTACGCGGAGCTCCAGCTCGCCGAACGTACCGGCGCCAAGATCCGTAAGGCACTGCAGTACTACACGACGACCTATCTGCGTTTCGTGTGGACGGTGGCCGCCACCGCAGTCGTCGTGTTCTACGGACTCTGGGCCTTCGACAAGAACTCTGGGCACGACACCAACGTCGCCTACGCCATCTCGATGGTCCCGTTCACCATCGCCATCCTGCGCTACGCCGTGGACATCGACGGTGGCCAGGCGGGTGAACCGGAGGAGATCGCGCTCGGGGACCGCGTCCTGCAGTTGCTGGCCGTCGCCTGGTTAGTATGCGTGGGTGTCGCGGTCTATGCAGTCTCCTGAGCACTCGTCCTCCGCCCAGGGTCCCACCACCGACGTCGATTCCGACGAGTCCGACACCGAGAAGTTCGAGGCCGCACCGCGCGAAACCGCCGACGGCAACGGCGATCCCGCCGAGAGCACCCGGGGTCCGGCCGACGGAACCGTGACGACCCGCACCGGCGTTCGTGGCTGGGGTCCTCGGCAATGGGTGCCGGCCATCAGCTTCGTCATCGGGGCCGTCACCACGGCGACGTTCTTCGCGATCGGTGCGTGGCAGCGACGCTGGATCGCCGACGACGGGCTCATCGTCCTGCGGACGCTCCGCAACCTGTTCGCCGGCAACGGCCCGGTGTTCAACGCCGGTGAGCGCGTGGAGGCCAACACCTCGACCGCGTGGACCTACCTCTTGTGGTTCTGGGCCTGGGTCACCGACGGTCAACTCGAGTACGTCGCCCTCTGGGTGGCGCTCGTGCTGTCCGTCGCGGCGATCCCGATCGCCATGTACGGCACCGCTCGACTGTTCGGCACCCGCCTCGGCGGACTCGGCGGCGACGGGTGGACCCTCCTGCTGCCGTTGGGTGCGATCGTCTACATCGCGCTGCCGCCTGCGCGTGACTTCGCCACCAGCGGACTGGAGAACGGACTCTGCATCTTCTGGGTGGCGGTGTTGTGGTGTCAGCTGGTCGCGTGGAGTCGACGCCGCGGCAGTGGCGCCTCCTGGCCCGGGCGGGCGGCCACGATCACGTTGGCGTTCACCGCGGGACTCGCGCCGTTGATCCGCCCCGAGTTGACCGTTCTCGGCGGCCTGGCGCTGCTGCTCGTGCTGCTGGCGCCGTCGTCGTGGAAGATGCGGATCGCCATGGTGGTCGCCGCGGCCGTCCTGCCCGTGGGGTATCAGATCTTCCGGATGGGCTACTACGCCCTGTTGGTGCCGAATCCGGCCGTGGCCAAGGACGCCAGCGGGTCCAAGTGGCATCAGGGCTTCATCTACGTCGGCAACCTGTTCGGTCCCTATGTGCTGGTGCTGCCGGTCGTGCTGGCCGTCGTCGCCGGGATCATGATCGTCGTCGGGAACCGTATGCGGGTCACCGACGACGGCCTCTCGGACGGCGATGCCCCGGGCGCCACCGATCCGCGCTCACGGCCGGCGCGGTGGTCGGCCTCTCTGCAGAGCTCGACCGCAGTGGTCGTCATGATCCTGGTCGCCGGGCTCATCAGCGGCGTCTACTGGATTCGGCAGGGCGGCGACTTCATGCACGGGCGCGTCCTGCTCGTACCGTTGTTCACCCTGATGTTGCCGCTGATGGTGATTCCGGTCACCATCCCGGGCCACGTTCGCGCGGCCTTCCGTCGCACCCCCGCGACCGCCGATCGCGCGCGGCGCACGCGAGTCCAGCTCGTCGGCTCGGTCGTCATGGCGGCCATCTGGGTCACGACGCTGGTCTGGGCCATCGACAGCCACGAGAACGTCCTGCCCAACGCCGGTATCGACATCGGTCGCAGCGGGATCGTCGACGAGCGTCGCTTCTATACGACCAACATGGGCAACCAGAATCCGGTGACCGCGGAGGACTACCTCGACTACCCGCGTATGCGCGCGATGGTCGAGTGGATCGACAAGTACCACAGCCAGGGCGGGGTCATCCTGCCGTCGTTCAACTACGACGAGTGGTACATCGCCAAGCTGCCCGGCGACATCCCGAAGGACAAGCGAAAGCTGTCGGTCTACTTCCTCAATCTGGGCATGACGAGCATGAACGCCCCGCTCGACGTCCGTGTCATCGACCAGATGGGCTTGGCGTACCCGCTAGCGGCCCATACCGAACGCCTCGAGGACGGCCGGATCGGGCACGACAAGGTGCTGCCGTCGGAATGGGTGGTCGCCGAGGCGCACGCCTTCCCCCGTAAGCCGGTGCTGCCCGGCTATCTCGACGAGGACGTCGTCCGGCAGGCGGAGGTCGCATTGACCTGTCCGGAGACCAAGGACCGTTTCGAGTCCTATGAGGGCCCGTGGACCTTCGCACGGTTCAAGAGCAACCTCAAAGAGTCGTTCAAGTTCACCGACTACCGAATCGAGCGGGACCCCGAGTACGAGATCCAGCGGTGTGGGTTGGAGATGCCTCCGCGCATCCATCCGCGCTGATGATCTCGTCGCTCCTGGTCGTCGGATCGGCAACGGATCGGCAACAGTTCGGTTTGCCGTTCAATATCTCGAATCGGTAACGTTCGGCGGGATCTGGTCGATAGACCAGCGTGACCAGGACACCCGTGCGCTGACCCGCCACCGAGGGGTCTCCCTGGCTCTTGTGACTGCTGTCACAGGGTTTGTCAGGGTAGGGGGTTTGCAATAGGCTCCCAAAACGGTGCTGATCGGCCCGATGTCGGCCGATGGTCGAGTCGTTCACGACTCGATCGAGCACCGGTTCGGGGAGGGCCAGCGGCCGGGTGTCGTAGAAGAACCGGTCGGGCCGGGGACAGAAGGTCCCCGACCTGACAGGTGACAGAGGGAGAAAACAGTCGATGCGCGAAGGTGCTGCCAAACCGCGGACGACCGGCCGGACGAGTAGTCGTTTCGTCGCCGTGTTCGTCGCGATGGCGACAGTGATCGGACTCGCCGGAGTAATCGGGGGAGCGGGCCAGGCGAACGCCCGAATCGGTGGGACATCGGTCGGACAAGAGCAGTTCTTCGTGAACGGCTGCGGCATGCCGAACGTGAAGGTCCGTGCCTGGAAGCGTCCGGGCAATTACAAGACCGTCATCCTGCTCGACGGCATGCGCGCCCAGTACGACTACAGCGGCTGGGAGATCAACAGCAACGTCCAGGAGATGGTGCGCTCCGGCGTCAACGTCGTGGAGCCGATCGGTGGCCCGGCGAGCTTCTACTCGGACTGGGATGCGCCCAGCAATTTCAACGGCCAGAAGTACACCTACAAGTGGAACTGCGTCATCACCAACACCTTGGTCCGCGCCCTCGACGCGCGCGGCTACCGCGTCGGTGCCGGCCGCAAGTACGCCATCGCGGGTCTGTCGATGGGCGGTAACGCGGCGCTCGTGATCGGTGCGCAGAACCGCCGCAACTTCGACCGTGCGGCATCGTTGTCGGGCTACAACTTCCTGAACGCGCCGGGCATGCGCAGCGCCCTGCGTATCGCGATGCTGGACGTGGACCCGAAGCCGTGGAACATCGACAGCATGTGGGGCCCGCCGTGGAGCCCGCGCTGGTTCGACAACGACCCGTTCATGAACATCAACCGCATGCACGGCATGAAGATCTTCGTCGGCTCGGGCAACGGCCTGTTCGGTCAGTACAACGCCCTGCCGAACGTCTTCGACGACCTGTTCAAGGGTTCGACACTCGAGGTCCTGGCGTTCACGCAGGCCAAGGCCTTCGAGGCGGCCGCAGCCCTGCAGGGCCTGCCGGTGATGACCTACGACGCCAACGGCACCCACGCATGGGGCTACTGGCAGGACATGTTGTGGAACGCCAAGAACCGAGGCTTCTTCCGCTGATCGCGGACGGCGGGGCGACTCGCCGAACAACATAAGTCACACAAATCCCACGCGTAACAGCGTGGCGCACGCAAAACGGAACGCCCTACGTGTAAGAAACACGTAGGGCGTTCTGTTGTCTGTGAGGTTGATGTGACTTCTGGGGAGAAAGTTACCGACTCACCAGGGCAGACGCCGTGATGCTCAGGTGCGCGAAGGAGTTCGAGGGTGAAACGGCGAGTGGTTCGGCGTCACGAGACGCAGCAGGAACGGGGGCAGAACATGGTGATCGCCCGGTGGACGGCGGCCGGCGCGGCAAGTGCCGTCGCAGTGGTGCTCGTCATCGCGGCCGCGGTGGCCCCGGCGAGCGCAGAGCCCGCCGCGCCACCGGCTCCCGCGGCCCCGGCGGCTCCGGCAGCCCCGGCTCAGCCTCGCGAAGCCGCTCCGCCCGCTCCGCAGGCTCCGGCACCGGCACCGCAGGCGACCCCGGCCGCGCCCGCACCGATGGCTGCTCAGCCCGTCGGCGAGGTCAAGGTCACCAAGACCTACTGGTACTCGGATCGCCGTGTCGCCCTCTGGGTGCACTCGCCTGCGATGAACAACGACATCCAGGTGCAGATCCTGTTGGCCCGCGACTGGTGGGCCAAGCCCAGGCAGAGCTTCCCGCAACTGGTGACCCTCGACGGTCTGCGCGCCCAGGAGGACCAGAGTGGCTGGATCCTCAACACCGACATCGAGGACTTCTACCGCGACAAGAACGTCAACGTGGTGCTCCCGATCGGCGGCGAGTCCAGCTTCTACACCGACTGGAAGGACGGCGACAAGGGCAAGCTCTATCGCTGGGAGACGTTCCTGCAGAAGGAACTCCCGCCCGTCCTGGAAGGTCAGTGGCGGTCCACCGACGTCCGCGGCATCCAGGGCCTGTCGATGGGCGGCTCGGCGGCGATGATGCTCGCGGCCCGCAATCCGGGCTACTACAAATACGCGGCGTCGTTCTCCGGCATCCTGCAGATGACCTCGTACGGCATGCCGCAGGCCATCCAGTTCGCCCTGCGCGACGGCGGTGGCTACGACTCGATGAAGATGTTCGGTCCGCCGAGTGATCCGGCGTGGAAGGAACACGATCCCTACCTGCTCGCCGACAAACTGCGCGGGACGAGTCTCTACGTGTCGTCGGGCAACGGTCTGATCGGTCCGCACGACAAGGCCTCCGACATCCCGATGCTGGCCACCAACTACTCCGGCGTCGGCCTGGAGATCCTGAGTCGCGTCACCTCGCAGCAGTTCGCCATCAAGCTGAACCAGCTCGGAATCCCCGGGCAGGCGGTGTACCGGCCGTCGGGTACCCACACGTGGCCGTACTGGCAGTTCGAGATGGAACAGTCCTGGCCTCAGGCGGCCTCGGCGCTGGGACTCGGTGCCGATCGCCCCGCGTGCAAGGTCGGGTTCCGCAAGGTCTACGACGCCAATCGGAAGTCGCTCGGTGAATGTCTGACACCGGTGTACTCGGTGCCCGGCGGCAAGGCGCAGGACTTCCGAGGTGGCCGCATCATCACCGGGCCGAAGGGACCGAAGGTCATCGGCGGCGGCATCGGCGGAGCCTATGTCGGCGCAGGCGGCCCGGGCGGAACGCTCGGCCTGCCGACCAGTGACGAGCTCCCCACCCGAGACGGCAAGGGCCGGTTCAACACCTTCCAGCACGGCCGGATCGTGTGGACCGCCAAGGACGGGGCACGGGTCACCAGGTGACGAACCCGCGTCCAGGTCGCGAATCTGAGCGCAGGTCTCGCCCGTGCTGAGACTTCGCTGAGGAATCGGTGTGTTTCCGCAGGTCGGGCGGGTCACTGTGCCGGAATGGCACCGGTGAGCAGGTAGCCTTGCGGCAGGCCGATCGCCGGATGGCGAGGCGAGGCATCAGGTGAGAGCCAGGGCGGTCGGGGTCGATGGATCACCGTCGGAACCACTGTCCGGGCGCGACGAGGAAGTGACGATGACCAGTAAGTTTCTGCAACTCGCGATGGTCGTGGCCGGTGCCGCGCTGACGCTGGGTTCGGTGTCGGCCTGTTCCGACGACTCGACGGCCACCGCTCCGATCACCAGCAACCCGGTCACCACCACCTCGATGTACTCGACACAGCCGAGTTCGGCAGGTGAGTCCGCCGGTGCCTCCGCGGCCCCGACCTCCGGTTCCGCCGCACAGAACGGTGCGTCGGCTGCGGCAGGCTCGGCACTGCCTGCCACCGCGCCCGACCCGAGCACCGGCGTGCCGCAGAGCTTCCCCGGCCCGAACGGACAGAAGGTGGACGGCAAGGGACAGTCATATCTCGCGGCCCTGAAGACGCAGAAGGTGACGTTCATGGGCGACACCGACAACTCGGTGGCCCTCACGATGGCCGAGTACGTCTGCAATGAACGGCGCAAGGGCACCGACCCGGTCACGGTCAAGGCCTTCGTGACGGCATCGGTCGGTCCGGGCACCAAAACAGTGGCGGAGGCGAACTCCAAGGCCGACAAGGTGATCAAAGCCGCTGACGAGCACTACTGCTGACGGGTGAGCGCACGTAAGGCCAAGCCGCGCGGAAAGCGACGGCTGCCGAAATTGCTGTTGTTCCTCGGTCTGCTGGCGATCGTCGCGATCATCCTGATCGTGATCCTGGTGATCACCCTTCTCCAGCCTGGACCTCCGAGACTGCCCACACCAGGCGGCCCCTCGACGTCGGAGACCAAGGAGCGTCCTGACGCCCAGTCGGCCGACTGTCCCGACGTCCTGAGTCTCGTCATCCCGGGGACATGGGAGTCGGCACCCGACGACGATCCGTACCAGCCGACGGCCAATCCGAAGTCGCTGATGCTGCGGGTGTCGGGCGCGTTGGCCGACGAGTTCCCGTCGTCGCGAACGAGCGTCTACACGGTGCCCTACATCGCGCAGTTCCGGAATCCGACGAACCTGACCGACCGTCAGAGCGACTACAACGTCTCACGGGCGCAGGGCTACAAACGGGCCGCGGGCAAGATCATCGAGACCAACAAGAACTGTCCGTTGACGCGCTACGTGATCATGGGCTTCTCACAGGGAGCGGTGATCGCCGGTGACCTCGCGAGCGCCATCGGCAACGGGCGCGGAGTGCTCCCCGCGTCGGATCAGGACCTCGTCCTCGGCGTCGGGCTCATCGCCGACGGCCGCCGCGAACCCGGCAAGCAGAACGACATCGCTCCTTCGCCCAATGGCGTGGGAGCCGAGGTCGCCCTCTCCGGCATGCGCGGGATCGTGCCGGGGATCACCATGACCGGAGCACGCAGCGGCGGCTTCGGGGAACTCCGCGACCGCGTCCAATCCATTTGTGCACCAGGCGATCTGATCTGTGATTCGCCGACGGTGACGAATCCGATCGGTGCGGTGAGCCAGCTCGCGGGTGCCATCAACAATCCGGTGCACGCGATGTACGGGACGCCTCGCTATTGGTCACACGACGGTTCGACCGCGACCCAGTGGATGTACGGCTGGGCGAGTGATGTGATCCGCGACGCCCCGCGGCCCGCGCACAACTGAGGCCGACGCATCGACTGGGTCAAAGGTCCCAGATGTGGCATACACCGTAATATGCCGTCGACCTTCACCGATTCGTTTGGTGGTGCCCTCTCGCTCCATTAACGTGTGTTGGCGATCGGGCACCTGCCCCAGACGACCGCGCACACGCGCACGAGGAGATATTTCGAATGAGCGAACCCGGGAACCTGCGAAAGTTCCGGTTCGGCGCCGGCGGCGAAGGCAACAAGGACGAGGGCGGCGCGCGCAAGTTCGTGAAACTCGCGCAGACGGCCGAAGAATACGGTTACGACTCCTTCGCCGTCCCCGACCATCTCGGCAACCAGGTCGGTCCCATCGCTGCACTCGGCGCACTGACCCAGGCCACCAGCACCATCCGGCTCGGCACGTCGGTGTTGGCCAACGGCTGGCGGCATCCGGCACTCCTGGCCAAAGAGGCCACCACCATCGACGTGCTGTCGAAGGGCCGGCTGGAGCTCGGCATCGGTGCCGGCTGGATGAAGGAAGAGTTCGACAAGGCGGGCATCGAGTTCGAGAGCCCCGGCGTCCGTATCCGGCGCCTCGACGAGGCGCTGACCATCCTCGACGGCCTCATGCGCGGCGAGACCGTCGACTTCGACGGCGAGTTCTATCAGATCAACGGACTCGAGGGCAGCCCGCGACCGCGTCAGGGGCCGCGCCCGCCGATCGCCGTCGGCGGTGGTGGGCCGAAGATGCTCGCGCTGGCCGCCAAGCACGCCGACATCATCTCCGTGGCGCCGAGCACCACGCGCGACGGCAAGATGAAGCTCTCGGACATGACGATCGAGAGGACGGCCGAGCGCGTCGACCGGATTCGTGAGACCGCCGGTGACCGGTTCGACGAGATCGAACTGAACTGGACGATCGCCGTCATCGTCATCACCGACGACCGCGAGGCCACGGCGGAGATGGCGCTGAAGGCGCTCGAGCAGGGCTATCCGCCCAACATCGAGCGGGACACCGAGTTCACCGTCGCGGACGTGCTGCATTCGCCCTACCTGGCGATGGGTACCTTCGAGGAGATCGCGGACCAGATCCGGGAGGTCCGGCGGCGGACGTCGATGTCCTACGTCGGGGTGTTCCCGACCCAGATGGATGCGTTCGCGCCGGTGATCCAGCTTCTCAAGGGAGAGTAAGATTGCCGACGGCCTGAACGCATATGACCAGGTGAACGGACATCGGGTGGCGGCGAACCGGGGGATTTGTCCCGTGTGCGCCGCCACGAAGATCGAGTTGACGATCATGAGCATTTCGAGCAGATAACGACATTGGACTACCGTGACCGCGGTAGTACACAGGGCGTGAAAGGCATCGGCCGGACGGCATCGCGGGGAGTGCCGACCGACCAGGCGGCGTTGCCTGCCACGTGGGGGCCACAGGAGTAACGGATGTTGAACACAGAATTCGAGCAGTTCCTCGATGAGAACGGACAACTGCATTTCACCGAGGACGCCACACTCGTCGACTACGTCGAGCGCAATGTGCGCGACGAGGCCGACACCCTCGCCTACCGCTTCATCGACTACAGCCGTGAGCGTGACGGTGAGGCGCAGGATCTGACGTGGGCGCAGTTCGGCAAACGACTGCGCGCGGTGGCGGCACGGCTGCAGCAGGTCACCAAGCCGGGCGATCGGGTCGCGATCCTCGCGCCGCAGTCGCTCGAATACGTGATCGGCTTCTTCTCCGCGCTCTATGCGAGCAATGTCGCGGTCCCGCTCTTCTCTCCCGACGAGCCCGGGCACACCGACCGCCTGCACGCAGTCCTCGGTGACTGCCGGCCCACCGCGATCCTGACCTCCACGAAGTCTGCCGAAGCGGTCCGTGACTTCTTCAAGCCGCTCCCCGCCAAGGAACGCCCGCGTGTCATCGCCGTGGACGCCGTTCCCGATTCGGTCGGGTCGAGCTGGGTCGCCCCGGTCGCGGGTAAGGACCACAACAAGGACACCGTCGCCTACCTGCAGTACACGTCCGGATCCACCCGCGTGCCCGCAGGCGTCGAGATCACCTACCAGGCCGTCGCCGCCAATGTGCTGCAGATCTACGACACGATCGAGATCGACCGCAATGCCCGTGGCGTCACATGGCTGCCGATGTTCCACGACATGGGCCTGCTCACCGTGATCCTGCCCGCGCTCGGTGGCCGCTACATCACCATCATGAGTCCGCAGGCCTTCGTCCGTCGGCCCGGCCGGTGGATCAAGGAACTCGCCGCCGCCAGCGACGGTGCGGAGACCTACGCCGCCGCCCCGAACTTCGCCTTCGAGCACGCCGCCGTCCGCGGACTGCCGAAGGAGGGCGAGAGCCTCGATCTGTCCAACGTCATCGGTCTGATCAACGGATCGGAGCCGGTCACGGTCAGCTCGATGAAGAAGTTCAACGACGCCTTCGAGCCGTACGGTCTGCCGAAAACGGCCATCAAGCCGTGCTACGGCATGGCAGAGGCAACGCTCTTCGTCTCCGCGACGCAGCGCGAGAACGAGGCCAAGATCATCTACGTCGATCGCGACGAGCTCAACGCGGGCCGTTTCCAGGTGGTCGACCAGCATTCGCCGAACGCCGTCGCGCAGGTCTCCTGTGGCCAGGTGGCGGTCAGCCAGTGGGCGGCGATCGTGGATTCGGACACCGCGACCGAGCAGCAGGACGGCCACGTCGGTGAGATCTGGCTGAGCGGCCTCAACATCGGTGCCGGCTACTGGAACAAGCCCGACGAGACCGAGGAGACCTTCCACAACAAGGTCGCCAATCCGCTTGCCGAGGGCAGCCACACCGAGGGCGCCCCCGCGGACTCGATCTGGATGCGCACCGGCGACTACGGCGTCTGGCTCGACGGCGAGCTCTACATCACCGGCCGCGTCAAGGACCTCGTCATCGTCGACGGACGCAACCACTACCCGCAGGATCTCGAGTACAGCGCGCAGGAGTCGAGTGCGAGCCTGCGACCCGGCTTCGTCGCGGCGTTCGCCGTGCCGTCGAATCAGCTCCCTCCGGTGGTGTTCGAGCAGTCCACGAGCGGTCTGAAGTTCGATGCCGACGATGCGTCGGAGCAGCTCGTGATCGTCGCCGAGCGCGGACCGGGCAAGCGGAACGATCCGCAGGAGATCGCCGACACCGTCCGGGCCGCCATCGCGTCCCGTCATGGCGTGATGGCCCGCGACATCCTGCTCGTGCCGGCCGGATCGATCCCGCGGACCTCGAGCGGCAAGATCGCCCGTCGCGCCACCCGCGCGGCCTACATCGACGGCAGCCTTCGTGGCGGCTACAAGCAGACCGCGTTTCCCGACGCCGAATAGCGCCGTCGAGGTCCCCGGTACCCGAATCACCCGTGGTCACCTCTGCGGGTGCCCTCGATCAGTAGTCTGGAAATGATGTCTGAACTGAATACCGAAGAGTCCGGCAATCTCGAGCCCGGCGACGATTCGTCGTCGAGCCGCGCTGACGACACTTCGCACATCGAGGGACACACCGAGGGAACCGCCGGCGAGACCGTCGGCGATCTCACCGTCGCCGAACTGCGTGACTGGCTGCGCGGCTGGGTGTCGGAAGCCACCGGTATCCCGGCAGACCAGATCTCCGACGACCGGCCGATGGAGGAGTTCGGGCTCTCCTCGCGCGACGCGGTGGCGTTGGCCGCCGACGTCGAGGACAAGACCGGCGTCATCCTCACGGCGACCGCCGCCTACAACCATCCCACCATCGCGATGCTGTCCAAGCGCATCATCGAGGGTGATCCGGATGAGGGCCTCGATGCGGATTCCGACACGTTCTGGCAGCGCGAGCGCAGCGCCGACGACGACATCGCGATCGTCGGACTGTCCACCCGGTTCCCGAAGGCAGGCAGCACCCCGGAGTCGACGTGGGAGGCCCTGATCGAGGGCCGTGACGGCATCTCCGACCTACCGGACGACCGCTGGACCGAGTTCAGGGCGGACGCGCGGATGGCCGAGGTGCTCGACAAGCGGAACCTGCGTGGCGGTTACCTCGACGACGTGAAGGCGTTCGACGCCGACTTCTTCCAGATGAGCCCGCGTGAGGTCGAGATGGTCGACCCGCAGCAGCGTCTGGCGATGGAATTGACGTGGGAGGCGCTCGAACACGCCCACATCCCGCCGAGCGATCTCAAGGGCGGTTCGGTCGGCGTCTTCGTCGGCACGTCCACCAACGACTACCAGTTGATGGCAGCACTGGGTCTGGGCGAAGGCTCCGACGAGACGGCGGCCTACGCACTGACCGGTACGGCGACGTCGATCATCGCCAACCGGGTCTCCTATTTCTTCGACTTCCACGGTCCATCCGTCGCCCTCGACACGGCGTGCTCGTCGTCGCTGGTGGCCGTGCATCAGGCGGTCCGAAGCCTGCGATCGGGTGAGTCCGAGGTCGCGCTGGCCGGCGGCGTCAACATGATCCTGACCCCCGCGGCGACCGTCGGCTTCGACACCATCGGCGCGGTCGCCAAGGACGGCCACATCAAGGCCTTCTCCAGTGACGCCGACGGCATGGTCCGCTCCGAGGGTGGCGGGCTGTTCGTGCTGAAGCGACTGGCCGACGCCCGTCGCGACGGCGACCAGGTCCTCGCGGTGATCGCGGGTTCCGCGGTCAACTCGGACGGCCGCTCCAACGGCATCTTTGCCCCCAACCCCGAGGCGCAGGTGGAAGTCCTGCGCGACGCTTACACCGACGCGGCCATCGATCCGCGCAGCATCGACTACGTGGAGGCCCACGGCACCGGCACCATCCTGGGTGACCCGATCGAGGCCGATGCGCTCGGTCGTGTGGTCGGTCGGGGTCGTGTGGTGGGCACGCCCGCCCTGCTCGGATCCGCGAAGACCAACTTCGGTCACATGGAGTCCGCTGCGGGCGCAGGCGCGCTCGCCAAGGTGGTCCTCTCGATGCAGAACAACAGCATCCCGGCGTCCCTGAACTACGCGGGTCCCAACCCGTACATCCAGTTCGGATCGAACGGACTCAAGGTCGTCCCCGAGAACACCGAATGGCCGCGCTATTCGGGTCACGCCATCGCCGGTGTCTCCGGTTTCGGCTTCGGCGGTACCAACGCACACATCGTGGTCCGCGAGCCCTTGCCGTCAGACCTCGATCCTTCCGACGGTCGCGTGGACGGTGATGGTGGTGGCGATGTTTCTTCCGCCGGTCGAGTAGGCAGCGTTTCTTCCGCCAGTCGAGTAGGGAGCGACGAAGGAGCGGCCGTATCGAGACCAGCCAACCTCGACGACGAAGACGACGACGAGTACCTCACCGAAGCGGAGCGTGCGATTCTCGCCGCGCAGGCCAAGAAGGAACCCGAGGCCGTCGAGGTCGTCGAGAAGGACCCCGCCGAGGGCTTCGGGCCCTGTGCCGTCGAGGGCTCGGTGGTTCCGCTCGTGGTCTCGGGCTTCCTGCCGTCACGCCGTCGCAAGGCGGCCGAGGATCTGGTCGCATGGCTGGAATCCGAAGCAGGGCAGGCGACATCGCTCGCCGACATCGGGCGCGCGCTCGCCCACCGTAACCACGGTCGGTCGCGCGCGGTGGTGATGGCGCGGTCGCACGAGGACGCGGTCACCGGATTGCGCGCGATCGCGGAGGGCAAGAACAATCCGCTCGTCTACTCGGCGGACTCCCCGGACGCCGCATCGGCGGTCTGGCTGCTCTCCGGATTCGGCTCGCAGCATCGCAAGATGGCCAAGCAGCTCTACACCGAGAACCCGGTGTTCAAGAAGTACGTCGACCGGGTCGATGCCTTTGTCGAGAACGAGCTGGGCTATTCGATCGCGGAGGTGTTCCTCGACGACGAGCAGACCTACGGCATCGAGACCAGCCAGGTCGGCATCTACACCATCCAGGTGGCGCTGGCCGACACGCTGCGCCACTTCGGTGCGGAACCCGGTGTGCTGGTTCCGCATTCGATGGGTGAGGCCTCGGCCGCGTACATCAGCGGCGGGCTCTCGCTGGAAGACGCGACCCGCGTGATCTGCCAGCGCTCGCGTCTGATGGGCGAGGGCGAGTCGATGCTCACCGGGGACGACATCCGCCTGATGGCCCTCGTCGAGTACAGCGCCGAGGACATCAGCGACGTGCTCGTCGACTATCCCGACCTCGAGATCTGCGTCTACGCGGCACCCACCCACACGGTGATCGGTGGTCCCGAACCCCAGGTCGACGCGATCGTCGCGCGGGCCGAGGGGGAGGGCAAGCTCGGCCGCAAACTGCAGACCAAGGGTGCGAGCCACACCTCGCAGATGGACCCGCTGCTCGGCGAACTCGCCTATGAGCTCACCGGGATCGAACCGTTGCGTCCGTCCGTCGGCTTCTACAGTTCGGTCGATCGGGAGACGTTCTACCGCCCTGGTCACGACCCGGTCCACACGATCGACTACTTCACCAAGGGCCTGCGCCACAGCGTGTGGTTCAGCCAGGCGATCGCGAAGTCGGTGGAGAACGGTCACCGCACGTTCCTGGAACTCTCGCCGAATCCCGCCGTCCTCATCTCCGTTGCCGCGGTGACCTTCTCGGTGGGCCTGCACGACGCCGAGCTCATCGAGACCTTGCGGCGCAAGGAGGACGAGAGCTTCGGTGTGGTGAACGCGCTGATGAAGCTGTACGTGCACGGACACCCGGTGGACGTGGGCTCGCTGTTCGGCAGCGGTGAGTTCGGGGAGATCCCGCGGACCCGCTTCGAGCGCAAGGACTTCTGGCTCAAGGCGCAGCTGTCGTCCGGCGGATCGTCGGGTAAGGCTCCGGGTTCGCACGTCGCACTGCCCGACGGGCGGCACGCCTGGGAGGTGAACGCCTCGGCGGTCACCGATCCGCGCGAACTCGTGCGGGCGGCCGCGGCGCAGGTGCTGGCAGGTGCCACTGTCGGTGCCGCTCTGGGCCATGGCGACATCCCGGCCGTCGGCACGTTGACCACCACACTCAGCCCGCACCCGGGTGGTGCGTCGGTCACCGTGCACAGCAAGCAGGACAAGGATTTCCGCGTGGTGTTCGAGGCGGTCGTGACCGGTGGAGACGTGCCCCCGGTCGACGCGTCCGAGCCTGCGCAGACGTCGCCGGCAGCGGTCTTCGCCGATGACAAGGTCGTGGTCGAGGACGAGGTGGTCGACGACATCGGCAACAAGTGGAACCCGGATTCCGGTGAGTCCGTGGAGGATCGGCTTGCGGTGATCGTCGGGGAGTCCATGGGTTACGACCCGGAGGACCTGCCCCGCGAGATCCCGCTGATCGAGCTGGGGCTGGATTCGCTGATGGCGGTCCGCATCAAGAATCGTGTCGAGTTCGAGTTCGACATCCCGCAGCTGCAGCTGCAGGCGATGCGGCAGGCCAATCTGGCCGACGTGGTCAAGTTCGTCACCTACGCCGTCGAGCACCGCGACGAGGTCGCGCAGCTCGCGGAAGGCTCTGCCGGACAGGGCGATCTCGACACCGCAGCGCTGAACGCACTCATCGACGCCGACAGCACCACCACACCCGCTGACAGCAACCCGGCCCCCGCCGACAGCAACCCCACCGACGGTCGAGTAGGCCCGAGCGAAGCGAGCGCCGTATCGAGACCCGCCGACAGCAACCCCACCGACGGTCGAGTAGGCCCGAGCGAAGCGAGCGCCGTATCGAGACCCGCCGACAGCACCACCAAGCCCGCGACCAACCTCACGGATCAGTCTGCGGTCGCCGACGCAACGGGTTCCGATGTGCCGCCTCGAGATGCGGCCGAGCGCCTGACGTTCGGCGTGTACGCCGTGGTCACCAAGAAGTCGGCAGGCGGCGTCTTCAACAAGCTCCCGGTACTCACCGACGACGTGGCCCAGCAGCTGACCGATCGATTGAACGAGCGGACCGGCGGCGACATCGACGTCGAGGACATCCTCGATTCCGAGACCATCGAGGAGATGTCGAACTACGTTCGCGAGTTCCTCGACGCGAGCGCGCACACCGACGGCTTCATCCGGTACCTGCGTCTGGTTCCGGACGGCAAGAAGTCGTATGACCCGTCGGCCGGTGATCCGGTGCCCGCGTTGCTCTTCCACCCGGCAGGTGGCAACACGTCGGCGTATGAGGCATTGCTCAAGCGACTTCCCGACGACCAGCCGGTGATCGGTTTCGATCGCGTCGAGGGTTCGATCGAGGAGCGTGTGCTGCAGTACATGCCGCGCCTGCGTGAGATCCAGCCGCACGGGCCGTACGTACTGATCGGGTGGTCGCTCGGTGGCGCACTGGCCTACGGATGTGCGCAGGTGTTGCGCGACGAAGGTGAGGTCGTCGACTTCGTCGGCCTGATCGACGTGGTGCGTCCGTCGGAGCCGGTGGTCGAGACCGCCGACACCAAGCGGGCCCGCCTGGAGCGCTGGCGCGATTTCGCGGTCAAGACCTACGACCTCGATGAGGACGTACCGATCCCGATGGATCGCCTCGTGGAGGCCGACGACGAGGGACAGTTCCAGATCATCATGGAGATGATGTCGATGTCGGGCACCAAGATTCCCGGCGGGATCATCGAGCACCAGCGCACCTCGTTCCTCGACAACCGCGCGCTCACCAACATCGAACCGACGAGCTACGACGGCAAGGTGATCCTCTATCGTGCCGACAAGATGCACGACGGAGCGATCGAACTCGAGCCGCAGTGGGCGAAGATCGACGAGGACGGCAGGTGGGGCGAGGTGGTCGACGACCTGGAGATCATCCACATCGGCGGCGACCACCTCTCGATCGTCGATGAGCCCTATATCGGCAGGATCGGGGCGGACCTCACCGCGCGTCTGAAGAATGTGGGCCGCCGCGGCGACGCTGGCGAGTAAGGAGCACCGTGACTGACACCACCGCCGGAAAACTGGCCGACCTCCGCGAGAAGCTGGAGTCCGCCAAGGAGCCCGGAGGCGAGAAGGCGATCGCCAAGCGCGAGGCGAAGGGCATCTGCTCACCGCGTGAGCGGTTGGCCATGCTGTTCGACCCGGGGACCTTCGTCGAGATCGGTGCGCTGGCAAAGATGCCCGGAGCCGCCCAGAGCGGATACGGCGACGGCGTCGTCACCGGACACGGACTGGTGCACGGCCGCCCGGTGGCGGCATTCTCGCACGACCAGACGGTGTTCGGCGGCACGGTCGGAGAGATGTTCGGGCGCAAGGTTTCCGCGCTGATGGAGTGGGCCGGCAAGATCGGATGCCCGATGGTCGGTATCAACGACTCGGCGGGTGCCCGCATCCAGGACGCGGTGACGTCGCTGGCCTGGTATGCGGAGATGGGCAGGCGCAATCTGTTGCTCTCCGGTCTGGCGCCGCAGATCTCGGTGATCCTCGGCAAGTGCGCGGGTGGTGCGGTGTACACGCCCGCCAACACCGACATCCTCGTCGCGGTCGAGGACAAGAGCTACATGTTCGTCACCGGACCCGATGTGCTGAAACAGGTGAACGGCGAGGACATCTCGGCCGAGGACCTCGGCAGCGCGCACAACCAGGCGCGCTGGGGCAACATCCATCACGTCGCGGTGGACGAGAAGACGGCATTCGAGTGGGTGCGCGAGTACCTGCAGTACATGCCGTCGAGCGCATACGAGCTGCCGCCGATCATCAATCCCGGTCTCGAGCCGGAGATCACCGAGTCGGATCTGTCGCTCAACGAGTTCATGCCGGACAACGACAATGCTGGCTACGACATGCACGACATCGTCATCAAGCTGTTCGACGACGGCGCCTTCCACGAGGTCGGCGAGCTGTTCGCGCCGAATATCCTGACCGGGTATGCCCGGGTCGATGGTCGCGCCGTCGGCGTGGTTGCCAACCAGCCAAGCGTGATGTCCGGTGTGCTGGACACTGATTCGTCGGAGAAGGCCACGCGTTTCGTGCGGATCTGCAACGCCTTCCACATTCCGCTCGTGTTCCTGGTGGACACGCCGGGCATTCTCCCGGGACTCGCCGAGGAGCAGAAGGGCACCATCCGTCGATCCGGCAAGTTCCTCTATGCGTACGTGGAGGCCGACGTCCCGAAGGTGACCGTGGTGCTCCGCAAGGCCTATGGCGGCGCCTATGCGGTGATGGGCTGTAAACAGCTCGGCGCCGACATCAATCTGGCATGGCCGAGCGCCAAGATCGCGGTCATGGGCGCGGAGTCGGCTGCCGCGGTGCTCACCCGTCGTCAGACCGAGGGGATGTCGGCGGCTGACGCCGACAAGGTCCGCCGCGACTTCATCGACTTCTACAACACCAACATGGCCACGCCGTATCTGGCAGCCGAGCGCGGCTACATCGACGCGGTGATCGAGCCCGCCGAGACGAGGCTTCAGTTGCGAAAGGCCTTGGCACAGTTGCGCGACAAGACGGAGTACCGGACGCCGCGTAAGCACTACCTGATGCCCATCTGAGACCTCGACAGGCCGGTCTTTCCTCGCGGCTCAGTCGAATCGGAGCAGGATGGAACGAACCGCCTGCGTGACGGTCGTCCGGTCGTAGCTCTGCACGAAGTCGAACGTGCGGTCGAGGTCGTCGTTGCCGCTGTGTCTGTCGCGCGCCGACAGCAGCGCGGTGAAATGCGGTCCGAGAACGGCGACGTTCCACTCTTCCACGAGGTCGTCGTCCGGCCGCAGTGGTGCCCGATGGACATTGCCGTCCCGCAGGTCGGGCAGTCCGACACCGTATACGCCTGCGAGACCGGTGTTCTCCGACATCAGCCGCCATCGGTCGGCGGTTCGTCGCGTGAAGTGTTCGGCATGCTGAAAGGTGCCGAGGACGATGGCCGCGCCATCGGTGGCGGCCTGGTGTTCGAGCGACTTGCTCATCTCGATGAGCAGGCGTTTGTCGCCGAGGCGCGGCGCGACGGACGCGGACGCGATGGCGTACGGGGTGGCCTGGTTCGGACCGGGGGTCGACCACACCGGCATGTCGGGAAGGGGTACGACCGGGACGTTCGACAGTGCTGTGGGACTCTCCACCGACGGGTACAGCGCGCCGGTCCCGAACGAAGCCCCCAGCGTCATGGCCGTGATCCGACGGGCGTCGTCGTCGACGCCTTCGGCGATGACGACGGCGTGGCTTCGTTCGGTGTGCGCAGCCAGGATGTGTGCCAGCCGGGCGGAGTCCTGAGTGGCATTGTGCTGCAGCAGGTCTGCTCCGATGAGGATGATGTCCGGCTCGATCAGGGAGAGCAGGACGGCGGCATCCCCGCTACGTTCGAGGCCGTCGACGCAGATGACCTTCCCGGCTGCCCGTGCCCGGGCGACTCGGGCGAGCGTGTGCTGGGGATTGCGAGACAGCGCGCTCGGCATGACGACCATGATCTGACGTCCGGGGGTGTCGGTGGCGTCGTCCTCGAACTGGTCGAGGAGCTCGAGATCCGTCGCCACCAGCAGCGGCACGATGGTCGCGACGGACCGAGCACGGGCCGAGCGCGCGAACTCGTGTCGTCGCCGATCGATGACGTGATGCTGTTCCATCACTCTCGCGGCGCGACGCAGCGCGTCGGCCGTCCCGAGTCTGGTCCCGGAAGGTCCGCGGAGCTGCAGTTCGAGCGCGGCGACAGCGCCGTCGGTCAATCGACACACCGGCGCGAACTGCATGTGCAGTTCGAGATCCTCGAACAGGGTGAACCCGTCCTCGGCTGTAGGAGCTCGATGGGGCTCAGGCATCATCGTGGATCGATCCTCTGGGAACACGGGACCATTCGGGCCTCCCGTCGGAACGGACGGTCGCTCACATCGTGATGACGGGACGCGAGCTTCTTCACATCCTGGGGCGGGGCAATTGCGTTGCCTGCCGCCAGGATAACACCGCTGTTCGGCACGGACTGATCACTGAAAGCGTCGAGCAACGATGAAAGCGTTCAACCGCTGTGTTGCAGGACTCTGGCTCCTGGTGGCCGACGTCAGGGCGATCTGACGCGTGTGCTCACCGTCGGCAATGGGCTTCTCGACGATGCCGCGGAGGCGGCCCGCGATCCGGGGCAGCAGAGCGACGCCGAGACCGCGGCGCACAAAATCTCGAATGGTGGAGAACTGGGTTATCTCGATCCCTATGTCGGGGACGAATCCTGCTGCCATACACCACTCTTCGGTGACCTGGCGTAGGTGATAGCTCGGGGGATTCGCGACGAATCGCTCATCGGACAGCTCACCGAGGAGAACCGAGGGGTGGCCGGCGAGAGTATGGCCCTCCGGCAATATGGCGCAGATCTCCTGCGTCGCGAGCACCCGGAACGGTAGGTCCGCCGGAGGTGGGATCGTGATCGCGAGGTCGAGTCTGCCGTGGCGGAGATCGTCAATGAGTTCCGCGCCGTGCGCCTGCTTGAGCTGAAGATGGATGTCGGGATGACGGCGGCTGAAGTCGACAAGAAGGCCGGGAACCGGTCCCGAACCCATGGTCAAGGGGAAGCCGAACCGAACGGTGCCGTGGTCGGGATCGGCGGCGTCGGTGATCTGGGTGAGGGCGGCCTCGATCTCGCGGAGCGGCGCCCGAACCGAATCGGCCAATGTGATCGCCGACGGAGTGAGACGAAGAGTCCGCCCGTCGCGCACTACCAGGGGCACGTGCAGCGCCTTCTCGAGAGCATGGATCCGACGGCTCATCGACGACTGCGGGATGCCGAGAGCCGCCGCCGCCCCGGTGACGTGACCTTCGTGCACGGCGAGCTCGACCAGGGCGCGCAGCTGAGGGGAGAGTTCGGTGACCCATTCATCCATATATGGATGATATTTGACAGATAGTTCATTGGACGGATTGATGGCTGTGCGGGACGGTGAGTGTTCAGGCGTTCATCGAAAAGGAGTCATCAGATGGGTACAGGTGCAGGCACCGATGAGGGGATCGGCAGCGAGGCCGACATCGTCCTCGTCGGGGGAGGGATCATGTCGGCGACCCTGGGCTCGATGATCGCGATACTGCAGCCGGATTGGCGAGTCGTCCTCGTTGAGCGGGCCGGAGAGCTCGCCACAGAGAGCAGCGACCCCTGGAACAACGCCGGGACCGGACACATGGGACTGTGCGAGCTCAATTACATGCCGGACCCGGCCGACCGGAGTAGGGCAACCACCGTCGCTGCGCAGTTCCACCTCAGCAGGCAGTGGTGGGCATACCTGGCAGACGCGGGATTCCTCGATGACCCGCAGGATTTCGTCAGCACGACGCCACACATGGACGTCGTGTTCGGCTCTCGCGATGTCGACTACCTGCAACGCAGATTTCAGACGCTGGCTGGTGATCCACTGTTCGCAGAGATGGCGTACTCGGAGGATCCGGCCCAGATCGCCGCGTGGTCGCCGCTGGTCATGGAGGGACGCGAACCCGGCGAACCGATCGCCGCGACACGACATCCACGGGGCACTGACGTCGACTTCGGCGCCCTGACGAAGGCATTGACCCGCATCATCGTTGAGCGCGGCGGACAGGTGCTGCTCGACCACGATGTGCGAACACTGCGCCAGAATCCGGACCGCAGTTGGTGTGTGACCGGAAAGCAGACGCGACGCCGACAGCAATTCACGGTACGAGCGCAGCACGTCTTCGTCGGCGCGGGCGGGTTCGCCTTGCGTCTGCTGCAAAAAGCGGGCATCCCAGAGATCGATGGCTATGCGGTATTGCCGGTCGGTGCCGCCTTCTACCGGTGCGCAACACCGTCCGTCGTCGCCCGGCACGACGCGAAGGTCTATGGCCAGGCCGCGGTCGGTGCTCCGCCGATGTCTGTGCCGCATCTGGACAAACGCATCGTCGATCACGAGGAGTACCTGCTGTTCGGGCCCTATGCCACGTTCAGTACCAAACTGCTGAAACACGGCAGGTTCGCCGACTTCTTCACCACGCTGCGGTGGCGCAATGTGCACGTTCTTCTGGCGGCGTGTCTCCAGAATCTGTCACTGATACGCTTTCTGCTGTCAGAACTCGTCGCCGGTCCGAAACGGCGATTCATGCAGTTGCAGAAGTTCTTTCCGGCCGCACGATCTGAACAGTGGGAGCTGATCTCGGCCGGTCAACGCGCCCAGCTCGTGACACCGGACTCGCGGCGGACAGGTGTGCTCCAGCACGGGACCGAGCTCATCGTGAGCGCCGACCACTCCATCTCGGGATTACTCGGTGCGTCGCCGGGCGCATCGACGGCGGTTCCCATCATGGTGGACCTCCTGCGACAGTGCTTTCCGAAAGAATGGGATGCGAGCTGGAAAAGTGCGGTGGAGAAGGCGATTCCGGATTTCGAGCGGGTCCGCTGGGACCGGGAGGCCGCGGAGAACAGCCTCGCTCGGTCGGCCTCCGCGCTGGGTCTGCGCCGGGCATCCTGACGTACGGAACCCGCTGCCTGGAGACCGTGCGACGCGGTCCCCAGGGCGGCAGGCATCCGCCGCGGTGCCCCCACGCCATCGAGTTCACACCATTGAGTTCTCAAGGGTCGTATGCGATCCCGATGATGGTCGGGTGCGAGATGAAAGTTCTGCGCGGGAATGTGCTGCGCTGAGCCTTTGCCGGTGACTCAGGCGGCGGCGTCGAGGTGCATGGTGCGTCGGTTGTAGGCCGGTAGCGGATGCCGTCTCGGGTCTACGGTGACGGGTGGGATCAGCCAGGGGTGGCGGTCGAGGCCCATCACGATCTCCCAACCGTGCGCGTGGACCTCTGCATGACACGAAGGGCAGAGCAGACACCCGTTGTCGAGATCGGTTGGTCCACCATCGATCCAGTGCCTCATATGATGTACGTGTCCCCACGAGGCCGGCGCGCCGCACTTGATGCAGCACCTGTCCCTGACGATGATCGCCTTGCGTAGGTGGGGCGGGAAGAGCCGCTTCTCGTGACCCATCTGCAGCGGCACCGTCTGCCCGTCGATGATGATCTCGGTGATCCCGGCATCACAGGCCAGCCGTTTGGCGGTCACCTGGGACACCGGACCCAGCCATTGCAGACGCGCCGCGTCGGGGGTGTCGGCCGGGACGGTCAGAGTGATGTGGGTCTTCGGTGGCGTCACGAATCTCGGATCCGCGGTTCCGGCAGCGTCCAGGATCTGTTCTAGGGCATCGGCACGTTGCTGACCGCGCGTGCGGGCATCGGGTGACCCGTCCGGTTCGGGCCGCGCCCCGGAGAGTGAGTCGATCGCGGTCATCAACTTCTCGCCGACCACGATGTCGAGATCACCCTTCACCCGTACGCGCCCGTCCGCGGTCTCGGTCACACTGAACTCGTTGACGCCGCGGTCCTCGGACGCCGGCAGACCCCCTGTCTCGTCGGCGATCTGGTTACCGAGCTCCCGGGCGGTCTGCCCGATCTCCTTCGGCGTCGCTCCGGACATGGCCTGGCTGATCAGCGCCCGCTCATGCTCCAGGCGTTCTTGATCGCACAGGTCAGCGGTGGCGCGACGGATGATGTGTGCCACGCCCAGCACGATCGCATCGACATGCTCCCCGGAGAACACGCCGTCGCCGGCGTAGGCGGGCAACCGTTGCAACGACGCGAGCGCGGCGCCGATCCGCAACCAGCGTGACGCCACACCCGGTGCGGCACCCATCTCGATCAACAGGTTGCGCGTCGTGCCACCGGACTGTTTCGCGACGCCCAATCGATCCAGCGCCGCGGCATGCACCGCCAGCAGATGATCGACGACATTGCGCAGTTCCATCAACGTCTTGGTGCCGTCGAACACCTGTCGCCCGGACGCCGTGTCGGCGACCGTGACCTCTCTCATGCTGTCGATGACCGATCTGATCTCCCCCATGAGACCAGCGTACTCGAACATGTGTTCGAGTCAAGTGGTTCTTCAGTACTGCGAAGAATTCGTCACATGCACCGTTGCCGACGTCATGCGACGGTGTGCCCGACGAGCCGCCCGATCGCGAACGTGACGATCATCGCGAGCGCCCCCCCGATCACCACCCGCAGCATCGGTCGCCATGGACGTGACCCGCCGAGCGTCGCGCCGACGGCGCCGGTGAGTGCCAGGGCGGCGATGACGACGATGAACGTCACCGGGATTCGCCATGAGGCCGGTGGCGCGAGGATCGCGATCAGCGGGAGCAGGGCTCCGGCGGTGAACGAGACCGCCGACGAGAACGCGGCCTGCCAGGGGTTGGTGAGCTCGTGCGGGTCGATGCCGAGCTCGGCGTCGGCGTGCGCCTCGAAGGCGTCGTGGTCACTGAGCTCCCGCGCCACCCGGCACGCGGTCTCGTGCGTGAGTCCCTTTGCCTCGTAGAGGCCCACGAGTTCGTCGAACTCGGCCTGCGGTTGCTCGAGCAGTTCCCGTTCTTCCTTCGCCAGCAGTGCTCGTTCGGTGTCGCGTTGGGTGCTGACCGAGACGTACTCGCCCAGCGCCATCGAGACGGCACCCGCGGCCAGTCCGGCGACGCCCGCGGTGAAGATCGGCCCACGGTCGGCCGTGGCAGCCGCCACACCGACCACGATGCCTGCCGTGGAGACGATCCCGTCGTTGGCGCCGAGTACGCCCGCGCGCAGCCAGTTCAGCCGATTCGCCAGGGAACCGGTGTGCGGTTCGCCGCGATGCTGGTGTTCGTGATCGACGGTCATGGGTCAACTCAACTGCCACAATGACATCCCCGCAAGCAAGGAAACGATTGCCTTAGCGGGAACGACTCAGAAGACCCGGATCCCCAACCGCCGCCGCAGACGCATGTCGTACAGATAGGCCTGGAGCAGGCCTCGTGCGACACGTCCGGTGGCCGGCTCGACGAGCCGGGCCACCCGCAGGGTCCGGTCGTAGGCCGCTTCGTCCGCGGGACTCCACCGCCAGTGCATCATGGTGCGGAACTCGGGAGGTAGCCCGGCCTTGATGAGATAGCTCAGCGGACGGCCGAGTACCTTGTGTGCCATCGCGCCCGCCGGTCCGATCCGGTCCTCCAGGAACGACAGATCCGAGAGTTGTTGCAGCAGTGCGCGTACCGGCGGGTCGATGGTCATGTCGTCGAGCTGGGTGCGCCAGTACTCCTGTAGATCGGCGTAGCTGCCGGGCCACTGGTCCTCGGTCACGTTGAGCGTTGTCCCGAGCCATCGGGAATCGTCGACGACACGGTCCTTCTCGGCCGGACTCAGCGATCCGTACAAGAGTTCGTACTGATCGAGGAAATACTTCACCAGGCACACCGCCACCCACAGCTGGAGTCGGGAGTCGTTGGCGCTGTAGTGGACGGGGCTCTCTGCGGTCGAATAGACGAGATCGTGGATACGCTTCAGCTCGGTCCCGACGAAGGTTCGGTCGTCGTCGTCACCCATCAATGCGACTGCCAGGAAGGTCCCGGTGGTCCGACTGCGCTTGATCGGATGCTTCACCGCGCTGCCGGAGTCGACACGACTCTCCACCACACCGTGGCCGACCTTCGGATTCGCCAGCTGCATGATCACGTTGGCCCCGGCGATGGTCGGGCCGAGCCCGGTGACCAGATCACCGGTCCGCCGGACACGGGGACGCCTCCGCGCGGGCCTGACGTCGGCGACGTGCGCGTGCTGATACGTGTCCGGACCACGCTCCATGACGCCAGGCTAACGCGACGATGCGGGTCGAGGGCGCGTTCGGGCGTAGTGGTGCCGTGGTCTCGGCACGGCACGCTCGTTCCTGGCGGGCCACTGCACCCGCCGCGGGGGTGTCCTCAGTACCCGCTCGACCGCATGGGTGCCGGGTTGTAGAGCCCGGAATGCCGCGCGGTCCCCAATTCGAGCTGCGCAGGAGGGGCAGGGTCGATCTCGGTGAACTTCTGCAGGCCACCCCAATCCCGTCCCCAGTTGTTACGGAGATAGGTCGGCAGCAACGTCGGGGTCAGCATGGCCTCGGTGATGCCCAGCGGTCCGCCTGCCTTGCCGGACATCCAGGTCTGGCTGTTCTTCCGGGTGGCCTCGGCATCGGGCATGATGCGCCACTTCGGTACCTCGAGAACGCCGTCACGAACCTTCATCGGTTGCTGGCACGGGAAGACCATGCCGGGCAGCCAGTCGATGAACACCGGATCGGTGGTCCCGACGACGTCGTTGAGAGTGCGGAGTTCGGTCACCCGGGGTGGCGTGATCGCCACCCACTCCGACGGCGCTCCGGCGGTGTCACGCACCTCCACCCGCACCACGTCGGCACGCGGCGGTGCGTCGGCGAGCGGGTATCGAAGGTTCCGCCAGGTGGGCACCTCACCGATGTCGATGGGCGACATCACGCCGACCGGGGTCACCCGACCGTCGGCTCCGGTCCGGCCGAACTGGACGGTGACCTGCTGGCCGCTGTGCTGCACGCCGAGCCCGTCGACCGCCTGTACCGATCCGGCTGCCGCGATGGTGAGCAGCGGAGCATTAGCGTTGCGCGCGGGCAGCGAATACCAGTCGGTGGTCAGTGACCCGGTCCCGCTCGGGGAGTCGTAGGAACCGAGCACCGGTGTCTTGGCCGGGTCGAGCCCGAACGGGAGCCGCACGGTCGAACCGTTGACGCCGCGTGCTCCCTGCCCACCTTCTGTCCCGCCCTGTGCGGATTCGGTCGTCTGGGTGGACGCGTCGGAGCCCGCGCCCGACTGGGCGGTGTTCTGGGCCGTGGAGGTCGCGGTGTCCTGTTCCTCGGTCGAATCGATGGACAGCCGGTTCGGCACGCCGTTCGGTGTGAAGCCGTCCGGATCGGGACTGCCGTTCCCGGCGCCGGCCAGTGCCGACGAGGTGGTCGGCGCCACCCGACCGTCGACCGGTGCGGGAGACAGCAGGCCGGTGTTCGGATCCTGTTCCACCAGCACGTCGTTCGCGAGTGCGCATTCGTTGCCGGCCATCGCCCGCGCATTCGACTTCATCCACGACCAGCTGTCGCGCTGCTCGTACCCGCCCTTGGCGAACGAGAGCACCATGAAGATCACGACCAGTCCCGAGATCACCGGCAGCGGTGAGAACTTCAGCTTCGACGGCCAGCCGTCGCCGCCGCGTGTCCTGGTCGTGTCGTCGACGTAGTCGTCGCGGAAATGGAACCACAGGCCCACGAGCGCGGTGATCACCGCGACCACCAGGATCAGCCAGCCCAGCTTGATCCCGGCGATCGATGGTGGCCGGTCCCACCAGGGGATGCCGTAGCTGCCGACGAACCACCAGCCGTTGGTACCGGTGAACGAGATCGCGGTGACCGCCAGGACCGCTGCGGCGAAGAAGGTCCGGTTGCGTCGCGACCGGAGGATGGCCGGGGCCATCATCGCGCCCGCGGCGGCGGCCAGACCGGCCGCGATCCCTGCGTACACGCCGAAGTGATGGGTCCACTTGGTCGGCGTGAACGCGATGAAGAACATGGTGCCCAGGATCACCGCGATGAGGCGCCAGATCGGCGCTCGGGCAACTCCGTTCGGGTGCACACGACGCAACAGACGGAGCAGCACGACCACCAGGCAGAGGATCATGACCAGCACCCCGAATCGGCGTGCGAGAGTGCCGTCGGCGGTCGGCAGGATCAGGTAGTAGTACCGGACAGGTTCTTGCCACCATTCCAGCGTCGGACCCACGTCGGTGGCGACCTTGTTGCCGACGATCAGCGGCATCAGTGGCTGGTCGTAGAAGATCTGATAGAGCACCGCCGTTCCCGCCGCGAGGACGGGGGCGAGCATGGGCAGCAGGCCGTCGCGCTTGCGTCGCGTCACCAAGGTCTTGACCACCGGACGGATGCCTGCGAGGAGTGCGGCGACGGCCATCAGGCCGCCGGGTGCGAGGGCGAGCGTGAATGCCGCAACCACGACGGCGATGGCGTAGGGCAGCATTCGCCTGGTCGCGATCGCTCGCTCCACACAGCACCATGTCAGCAGTGCGCCGACGGCTTCGGCAGGCTCCGGTCGCAGACCGTTGTTGTACGGCAGCCAGATGGCCAGGAAGACAAAGGCGGCCGACCACACCGCGGGCGTGCTGTTGCGGACCGCGCGGCCGAGACGCGGGATCACCTCTCGGCTGATGAGCCACCAGCCGAGCAGGCCGAGTAAGAAGGCCGGAAGGCGCATCCACGGCGCGGCGAGGCTCACGTGGGTCATCGCGGCGATGACCTGGAAATGCCAGCCGAACGGGTCCTGCGGCACGCCGAAATAGCGGAAGTAGTTGTCCGCGTAGCCCGCATCCCCGGTGATCCGGCCGACGGTGAAGTTGTACCCGTCGTCGGAGGTGTTGGCCCCCGCGAACCACCAGAAGGCCAGGATGAGGAACACGGCGACGTCGGGGCCGCGGATGGTGAACCATCCGGTGGGCAGGAACCGCTTGTGTCCCCTGCCATCCCGGCGGTCGAGAACGCCAAGGGCGATCAACGACAGGATCGTCATGATGATGCCGACGACGATGACCGCCAGCTTCAGCGCCGACGGAGTGCTGACATAGCGGGTGTCGATCGTCGCATGCGCCGACAGACCGGCCCGTGGCGCCGAATCGGGCAGATCGGTGTAGATGCCGACGATCTGGGGCCGCATCTCCTGATCGGCGACCGAGAAGTTGTGCAGACCGTCGCCCGGGGCGTTCTCGAATCGGGCCGATACGCCGGAGCCGTCGGCGTGGAACCTGATCCGGCAGCCGGGATTCGACTGGGCCGTGGCGCGATCGGTGTTGAGGATCACCACGTCGCGATCGGTGACGGTGAGTGCGTCACTCGTGGCGCGGATCATCAGCGCGCGGGCGCCGGCATCCTGACCGCCCTCCGGGATCGTCGACAGCAGGAGTCCGCCGTCCCGCGGCAACCGCGTGGCGAGTGAACACGGGACCGTCACGTCCATGTCGATCGGCACATACGAGACGAGTGGCGCCGCGACACTGCCCACGCTGTCACCCTGCGGCCAATTCAGTTCGGCGGTGGACTGATTCACCGGTAGCAGCGGGGTGAGGATGGCAGCCAGGAAGCCGCACACCCCTGCCACCACCGCGACGATCTTCGCGGTGCGGTGATCGCGGGAGCGTGGCGTCGATGGCTGCGTCACTGTCTCACTCGTCATCTGATTGCGGCTCCACCCTGATCGAACCGGTGCGTGACCAGCCCCACTGTGTCGTCTGAGAAGTGTTCACCTGCGCCGTCCCCGCGTTCTCGGCGAGTGGCGTCAGCCGCTCCAGAGCTCCCCATTCGCGTGCCCAGTCGTCCTTGAGGTATGTCGGAACGGCCTGCGCCGAGGTGGTCGACTCCGAGATCGACAACAGTCCTCCGTCGGCGCCGGACTGCCAGGTCTTGGACTGCGAGTTGGCAAGTGGGTAGTCGGGGAGGATTCGCCATCGAGGGACCTCGGCGACGCCGTTGGTCACCCGCAGGGGTCGCTGGCACGGGAAATGCGCACCGACCGTGAAGTCGATCAGTGTCGGCGACTGTGACCCGACGACATCCTGCAGCGACCGCAATCGCGGTGCCCTGGGCGGGGTGATGCCGATGAACTGACTCTGTCCGAGGTTGTTGTCGAGCAATGACAGGCGCATCGTGGTGGCTGCCCGAGGTGCCGCACTCATCGGCACCCGGAGGTTGCGCCAGGGCCGGTTGGTGATGACCGGGCCGGGATCGATCGGCAGCACGTCCGGTCCGATCTGGGTGAACGAACCATCGGGGCCGGGCCGTCCGAACTGGACGACGAGCTTCTGGCCGAAGTTGCGGACGCCGAAGGTGTCGATCGTCGATACGGCGCCTGCCGTACTGAACACCAGCAGCGGTGACGCCGCGCGCACCGTGGGCAATCGGTACCAGCCGGTGGTCAGATGTGCCTCGCCCGGATAGCCGTAGCTGCCCAGGACCGGGGTCGTGGACGGGTCGAGCCCGTAGGGCAGCGCCACTGTTGACCCGTTGACGGTGCGGGGTCCGGTGCCTCCGGTGGTGCCTGCACCGAGTCCACCCGTGATGACGAAGGGTTTGGCGACACTTGCCGACACATTCATCTGGCCTGGTCGCTGGTTGCCGGGGTCGGGCGTGAGGTCGTCGGGGACACCGTTCGGGGTGAATCCGACGGGATCGGTCCCACGCAGTGCCGCGGACACCGACTCGCCATCGGCGGGTGCCAGCATCCCGGCGTTCGGGTCCGACTCGACGAGGACCTCGTCGGCCATGCCGCAGCTGTTGCCGCGCAGAGCGTTCACGTTCTCGGAGAACACCGTGTCGGCCGGATAGCGGGTCACGGCCGCCTTCGCGAACACCAGCAGTTCCGCCACCACCATCAGGCCGGCGATGACCGCGATCGGTGACGACGCCAGGAACAGCCGCCGACGATCGGCCTTGCTCCCACCGTCACCGTCGCCGGCGTGGGCCAGGCCCTTGTTCTCGACGTAGTCGAGGCGCAGGTGCTGCCAGACGGCGAGTACCGCGGTGATCACGGCCAGGACGAGGAACAGTGTGGACACCGGTCGTCCGGCCAGCACCGGCGCACGGTCGAACCAGGAGATCCCGTATTCGTAGGCGAACGGCCAGGCGTTGTAACCGGCCATGGCAGCGGCGAGCGCGAAGAACAGCCCGGACACGAACACCGTCAGGTTGCGCGCCGACCGGGCCGCCGACTGGGCCACCGCGAGGGTGGCGGTGGCCGCGATGGCGGCGGCGAGTCCGGCGAAGATGCCGAATTGGATGGTCCATTTGGTCGGAGTGAAGGCCAGCAGCAGCATCGTGACGCCGATCGAGCCGATGAGCCGCCAGGTCGGTCCGGGGTCGACTGCACGGATCTTGTTGCGGCGCAGCATCACCGCCACGGTGACGATGAGACCGGCCAGCAGGAGCAGCACCGGTACCCGGCGCGTCAGCGCACCGTCGTCGGTGGTGACCGAGATGAAGTAGTAGCGCAGGAATTCCTGATGCCAGCTGATCACCGGTCCGACCTGATACCGGATCTTCATCGCCTCGAGGACCGTGGCCAGTGTCTGGTCGCGGAACACCACGATCAGCACCAGCAGGCCCGCCGCGGTCATCGGGGCGATGAGTGCGAGCGTGCCCGACTCACGCCGACGGTCGAGCAGGATGTGCAGCAGCGGCCGCGCCGACACCAGCAGGATCGCCACCGCGATGACGCCCTGTGGGGCGAGCGCGAGGGTGAAGCCCGCCGCGATCGCACCGAGCGCGGCGGGGAGCAGGCGGCGGGTGGCGATGGCCTGCTCCGCCGCCCACCAGGTGAGCAGCGAACCGAGCACGATGATCGGTTCGCTCCGCAGGCCGCTGTTGAACGGCAGCCAGAACGCGATGAACACCAGCGCTGCGGCCCACACGGCCCAGCCGCTGCGGCGGACGCCTGCACCCAGCCGCGGCAGCAGCACCCGACTGAGGACGAACCAGGAGACGAGCCCCGCGGCCAATGACGGCAGGTGCATCCACAAGATCGTGGACGAGATCGACGACCAGTGCGCGAGGAAGCTGTAGTACCAGTCGAACGGCGCCTCGGGTATGCCGTACCAGCGGTAGTAGTTGGCCAGATAGCCGGAGGCGTCGGCCGTCCGGCCCATGTTCAGGATGTAGCCATCGTCGGCGGTCCCGGCCCCGAGGAGCGCCCAGATCAGCAGGACGACGGTGACCGCGACGTCGGAGGTGCGCGGGATCAGATTGCGCCACCAGGACCCGAGACGGTTCGGCCTGCTGCCGTCGTCGGCGCGTCTGCCGATACGGCGGTGGTGGCCGTGTGCCCGGTCGAGGAGGTACAGCGCCACCAGCGCGACGAGGACGGCGATCACCGCCAGCACCATCACGATGAGCTTGAGCACCGTGGGCGAGCTGACGTAGCGGTTGTCGATCTGGACGTGCACCCGCAGGCCCGCGCTCGCGGCCGACTGCACCTGTCGGGTGTTCAGGCCGGTGAAGATGCCGTCGACCTGGGGGCGCTTGTCCGGCGGCAGGACGGTCGACTCGCCCAGGCCGACGAACTGTGCGCCCGGCCCGGTCGGTGCCGACCAGACGTGCAGCACCGAACACCGGGCCAGTTGATCGCGGGGTGCGTCGGCCGCCACGGTGTTGCGGAAACTGACCGTCACCGTGTCCCGGTTTGCGGTGACGTAGAGCGCCGACGACCTGCTCTTGGGGGCGTTGGTCGGCATCGTCGCGAACACCAGGCCGCCGTCGGCCGGCAATCCCGACAACACGCCGCACGGGATCCGTGCGTCGAGAGCCTGGGGTGTCTGGGCGATCAGCGGCGCGACGACATCGGCCGATTGCGCGGACAGACTCTGCCCGGACGGCCAGTCGAACGCGGCATCGGTGGCCTTGACCGGCAGAAATGGCGTGATGGCACACAGGACGATGCCGATGATGCCTGCAACCACGGCGACCGTGCGGGCGGTGCCCACAGACACCCTGGATGTCGGCGGCGCGGCGTCGGGCGCAGCGGTCGAGGCTGTCACAGGCACGATGTCTGATGGTATGGGACTTCCCTGAGAGGACCTAGTCAGACCCGGACTGCGCTACAACAGGTTTTTTCCGGTGAACTAGGGTCACCGTCTGATGACTGCCTCTTCCCGACGATCGCCCACACGTGTCTGGGCCGCGATCGCCATCGTGTCCGGACTGGTCGCGATCGTCGCTGCCGTGCTGACGCCTTTGCTGCCGGTCAGCCGGCACACCGCGTCCATCGACTGGCCCCAGCAGACCACCGGGACCAGCGCGTCGGTGACCGCGCCGCTGGTGGCCCAGACGGCCGCAGGCCTCGATGTCACCGTCGGGTGTCGCGCCCTGGCGCAGACCCCGGCCGACAAGACGACCGTGGTGGTCTCCACCATGCCGTCTGCGGGGCGCGACGCATCCAACAAGGCGCTGTTCGTGACCGCAGACGGCCAGGCGGTCTCGGTCTCGATGCGCGGTCAGGAACTGGCCCGTGCCGATCGGGCCGACCTCGCCCGCTGCGACCGGCTGACCGTGCGCGCATCGTCGTCGGGGGTCGAGGCACAGTTTGTCGGGCTCGGCCCGGCTGTCGCGGGTGACCCGGGCGATCGCCCACAGGTGTCCGGGGTCTTCACCGGACTCGAACCCTCCGCCGTGCGTCAGGCCGCCGGTCAGGGGCCGTCCGCAGACCGGCTGGCGGTCCATCTGGACATCGACAATCGCTTCGACACCAGCCCGTCGGTGATCAAGCTCATCACGATGATCGTCGGGTTGATCGCCGCGGCCATGGCGTTCATCGCGATCGCGATCCTCGACGTCCGAAACGGATATCACCGCCGGATCGGACGCCTCGACCTACGTCGGCTGCTGGCGCCGCGGGCCGCCGACATCGCGGTGACCGCAGCGCTCGTCGTGTGGCACTTCCTGGGCGCCGGATCGTCCGACGACGGCTACATCCTGAACATGGGCCGCAACGCGCACGACGCCGGTTACCTGGCGAACTACTACCGCTTCTTCGGGATCCCGGAGGCGCCGTTCGACTGGTACTACAGCTTCCTCTCCCACTGGTCGACCGTGTCGACGGCCGGTGTCTGGATGCGACTGCCCGCCCTGGTGGCGGGATTGGTCAGTTGGTTCGTGCTGAGCCGGATCCTGCTGCCGCGGCTGGGTGGTGCGGTCCGCCGTTCCCAGTGGGCGATGTTCACCGCAGCCGCGGTGTTCGTGGCCTTCTGGATGCCGCTGTGCAGCGGGTTGCGCAGCGAGGGCATCATCGTGCTCGGATCGTTACTCACCTGGTGGGCGGTCGAGCAGGCCGTCGCCACCCGCCGGATGCTGCCGGCGGCGGGTGCCGCGCTGGCCGCCGGCCTCACCCTGGCGGTGGCCCCGCACGGCGTCATCGCGCTTGCGATGCTCATCGCGGGTTCGCGACCGATGTTGCGCACCATCCGGACCCGCCGTCGCGAGAACGGCATGCTGCCGTTGCTGGCGCCGGTCGCCGGGGCGTTCGCGGTGGTGGTCATCGTCGTCTTCCGCGACCAGACGCTCGCCAACGTCGCCGAGGCAGTCCGCCTTCGCTACACCGTTGGCCCGACGTTGGCCTGGTACCAGGAACTCCTGCGCTTCTACTATCTCTCCCTGACCACTCAGGACGGGTCGCTGGTGCGACGCGTGCCGCTGCTCCTGCTGGTTGCCGCACTGTTCGTGACGCTGGCGGTGATGTTGCGGCGCAAGCACATCCGTGGTGTCGACCCCGGTCCGGTGTGGCGACTCGTCGGCTCGATCCTGCTGACGGTGCTGCTGCTGTCGTTCACACCGACCAAGTGGACCATCCAGTTCGGGATCTATGCGGGTGTCGGAGCGGCGATGGCCGCGGTGGCGACGGTCGCCGTCGCGCAGTCGGCACGACGTTCGCCGCGCAATCTGTGGATGTACATCGCGGTGCTGCTGTTCGCCTGCGCGGTCGCCGTCGCGGGTGAGAACGCGTGGGGCTGGGGCTACGATTTCGGCATCTCGTGGTTCGACAAGGCGCCGGTGGTGGCGGGGACGCCGCTGTCGTCGGTGTTCTTGGTGCTCACCGTCCTGGCACTCGCGGTGGCAACCTGGTATCACCTGCGGATCGACGTCGACGCGGACCGCGGAAAGGTTCGCGGTGACCGGACTCGCCTGTCGCGCATGCAGATCGCTGTGGCATCGGCACCCATGCTGGTGATCGCCACCCTGGTGGTGGTCGGCGAGATGGGGCTGTTCGCCAAGGCCGCCGTGGACCGCTCGGACACGTACACCACGTTCCACGCGAATACCCGCGCGCTCGCGGGTGATCCCTGTAGCATGGCCGATCAGGTGCTGCTGGAACAGAATCCCAATCGTGGTGCGCTGTCGCCGATCGGTACCCGCGACATCTCCCGGGCGCTCGCGGGCGAATCCTCCGGCTTCACTCCGGACGGCGTCGCGGGAGACCTGCTTCCCGACCCGACGTCGTTGGGTGCGGGCACCATCAACACGTCCGGCGACCTGTCGCGGCCGTTCGTCGTCACCGGCGGATCCCCCGGCACCACCGGTGGTTCCGGACCGAAGACGATCAACGGTTCGTCGGCGGCGCTGCCGTTCGGCCTCGACCCGAAGACCACCCCGGTCCTGGGCAGTTACGGGCACGACAACGGCACCGCCGAATTGACTTCCGGCTGGTACCGGCTGCCGGCGCGGGATGCGTCGCCGTTGCTGGTGATCACCGCGGCCGGGCCGGTCTTCTCGGTCGACCAGGACGGCGTGCCGCAGGCCGGCCGGTCGCTGCAGGTGCAGTTCGGCAAGACCGCCGGCTCCGGCGACTTCCAGCAGGTGGGAAAGGCGTACACCCCCATCGATCCGGGACCCGGGCGGCCGAATCGACCGTGGCGGAACCTGCGTATCCCGATGACGGCGGTTCCCGCCGGTGCGACGGCCATGCGGATCGTCGCGGTGGACGACAACGTCAGCCCTGACCAGTGGTTGGCGTTCACGCCGCCCCGGGCACCGGAACTGCACACCCTGCAGGACGTCGTCGGGTCCCGGACCCCGGTGCTGCTGGATCGGTCGGTCGGTAGCCAATTCCCTTGCCAGCGCCCGATGAGCACGCGAAATGGTGTGAGCGAAGTGCCGAAGTGGCGCATCGTCCCGGACCAGACGACCACCAATTCCAAGTCGAAGACGTGGCAGGCGTCGGTCAACGGCGGCATCCTCGGCACGCCGGAGGCATTGACGAGTGCGACGACGGTTGCCACCTACCTCGACAACGACTGGTATCGCGATTGGGGTGGGCTGCAACGGTTGTCGCCGCTGGTGCCGGATGCGACGCCCGCGCGGGTGAACACCGGGACCACGACAGCCTGGGGATGGACGCGACCGGGATCGATCAGGGTGGTGCCGCAGAATGACTGAGCCGACGTCACGGGAGAAGGCAGCGCAGCCGATGCGCTCGGCGCCCGACAGCAGGACCATCAGGATCGCGAAGATCGTCGCGATCGTGGCGGGTGCACTCGGGGTGCTGCTGGCGATCGCTGCGCCGTTCCTGCCGGTGACCTACACCAAGACCGAACTGCAGTGGCCACAGCCGAGCAATCCGGTCGTGGAGAACGTCGCGGCGCCCAACGTGTCGTATGCGCCGGTGTCCATGGACATCTCGGTGCCGTGCCGGCTCGCGGCCGACCTGCCGCCGTCGGGCGGGGTGCTGCTGTCGACGGTGCCCGAGAACGGCGCGGAGGCCGGAACCGTCGGCCTGTTCGTCCGCGCCACCCATGACCGACTGCTGGTGACGCAGCGAAACGCGGTGTTGCTGAACGTACCTCGTGCCGACGCGCAACAGAATGCGCAATGTCGGGTGGTCATCCACGCGGACACCTCTGGTAGCCGCGGCGAGGTCGAGGGCGTCGACCCGGATGCCGGGACCCAGAGTTTCCGGCTCGACGACCCCAACGCGCGTCCCCAGATCATCGGTGTCTACACCGATCTTCCGAAAGACGTCTCCACAGAGGGGCTCTCGTACCGATCGACGATCGACACCCGATTCATCTCGAGTCCGACGACCCTCAAGGGTGCGCTCCTGATCCTCGGCGTGATCTCCACGATCGTCTCGATGATCGCGCTGGCTGTGCTCGACGCACGCGATGGACGGCGGCTGCGGCGTATGGTCCGCGCGGGTAGAGATCGTTGGTGGCGGCTCAAGCCGCTCGATGTGGTGGTCACCGGTGTGCTGGTGGTATGGCTGTTCGTGGGTGGCAACACCGCCGACGACGGCTACCAGGTCACCGTGGGACGCGTCGCGCCCGGTGCGGGCTATCTCGACAACTACTACCGCTATTTCGGTGCGCCGCAGGACCCGTTCGGCTGGCACTATCGCTATCTCGCGCTGTGGATGCAGGTGAGTACGGCCACCCCGTGGCTACGCGTGCTGCCTCTGCTGTTCGCGCTGGCGGGGTGGTTCCTGATCAGTCGCGCGGCGCTGCCTCGGCTCGGTCGGGCGGTGCGGTCGTCGAACGCGGCCCGTTGGACGGCAGCACTCGGCTTCCTGGTGGTATGGCTCGCGTTCAACAACGGATTGCGTGTGGAACCGGCGCTCAGTGTCGGAATCCTGCTCACCTGGGTACTGGTCGAGCGTTCGATCGCCACCGGACGGTTCTTCCCACTGACGCTTGCCGTGCTGGCGGCGGCCTTCACACTGACGATTCATCCGGCCGGCGCAATCGCGGTCCTGCCGTTGCTGGCCGCGGTACGTCCGTTGCTGAGGCGTCTGCGCCGCCGCCGTGTGCGGGATGGCCTGCTGCCCTTGCTCATGCCGGTCCTGGCAGCAGGCTTGGCGGTGTTGTTCGAGATCTTCGCCGACCAGTCGCTGGCTGCCATCCGCGAGGGCATCAAGGTGCAGGGCATCGTCGGACCCACCAACGAATGGTGGACCGAGGCGATGCGGTACTACATCCTGCTGAACCCGACTCCGGACGGCTCCATCGCACGGCGGGTCGGCATCTTCGTGACAATTCTGTCGGTGGGCATCATCGTCCTCACCCTGCTGAGCAAGCGTCGGGTGCCGGGCGTGCCGAGCGCTCCGCTGTGGCGGCTCATCGCGGTCACGTCGGGTGCGGTGGCGGTACTCGCGTTCGTCCCGACCAAGGCCACGCACCAGATGGGTGCCTTCGCGTGTCTCACAGGCGTGCTCGCTGCCGCGGCGACGGTCTTCCTGCAGCCGTCGGTGATGCGCCGCCGGTGCAACCGGACATTCATCGCGGCGGCCGCTGCGTATGCACTCGCGGTGGCTTTCGCCGGGCGCAACCAGTGGTGGTACGTCGGCAGTTACGGCATCCCGTGGGCCGACGACACCCCGAATGTCGCCGGTGTGGGGCTGTTCGTCCCCATCCTGGTGGTGGCTGTGCTGCTGACCTTGTACGGCGTCTGGCAGTACTACCGAGATGATCAGCTCGAGCAGCGGGGTGAATCTGTCGCCGGCCCGGCAGATTCGGGAGGCAGCATCTTCGCGCGGATGCCGACCTACTCGTTGGCGATCATCTCCACCGTGATCCTGTTGTTCAACTTCGTGTCGTTCGCCAAGGCGGCTCGGACACAGCAGGATTCGTGGTCGTGGACCAGCTCCAACATCGATGCGCTGCGGGGCAGCCCCTGCGCTCTGGCGGATGCGGTCATGGTGGAGGCCGACCCCAACACGGGTCTCTTGGCCCCGGCCGGTGTTGCCGGACAGAACAATCCGTCGGCGGGTGCGGCATTGGCAGGCCGGGGCATGTCGGGCTTCGATCCCGACGGCGTGTCGACGGATCTGGAAAGCGACGCCGATTCCGGTGGGGGCTCGTCGGACGCCGATGCGGACAAGAGCTCGACGGAACTGGACCGTTCGCAATCGGATCCGACGTCGGCGCAGGAAGAACCGAGCGGCTCGGCGGGTGCCGCCGACACCGGCGGTGGCACCACAGCCACCCAGGGCGTGAACGGGTCGTCGGTGCGGTTGCCGTTCGGCCTCGACCAGCGTCGAGTCCCGGTCCTCGGTAGCTACGGGTCGCCGTCGGGCCGAGCGCATCTGACGTCGGACTGGTATCAGCTGCCGGCACGCAGCGACGACGCGCCGCTGCTCACGATGTCGGTTGCGGGCAAGGTGGAGTACGTCGATCACCTCGCCGTCACCCATCCCGGCCAGAAGCTGAGGCTCGAGTTCGGGCGCGTGGAGCCGGACGGCCGCGTCACCACGGTGGCGTCGGTGGTGCCGTTGGGCATCGACACCGACCCCGAGTGGCGAAACATGCGTGTGCCACTCGACCAGGTGCCGCCGCGGGCCACGGTCACGCGGATCGTCGCCGACGACACCTCGACGGACTCCCAGCAGTGGCTGGCGATGACCCCGCCGCGTGTCACCAAGATGGTGACGTTGAATTCGCTCGTGGGCAGCGACGACCCGGTGCTCTTGGACTGGGAGGTCGCCCTGGCGTTCCCGTGTCAGCGACCGGCCGCCGCGGTCAACGGTGTGCTCGAGACGCCGAAGTGGCGGGTCACACCCGATGCCGAGGGCGAACGGGTCAACTCACGTCGCTGGATGGCAGGCGACTACGGCGGGCCGCTGGGCATCGTCGAGAACGAGTTGCGTCCCATCGTGCTGCCGACCTACCTGCGCAACGGCTGGGCCCGGGACTGGGGCAGCCTGCAGCGACTCGTGCCGCTCAAGCCCCAGGTCGATGCGGAACTGAAGGTCACCGGCGACGTGCACGGCGGTACGTGGACGCCGGGCCCGATGCGGGCGATCAAGAACTGACTCGCGTTTCGTAGCGATGGTCCGCGCTCAGCGCGGACTATCGCTACGAACTCAGTGCCGGATCGGCGCCGGGCTCCACAACCCGCTGCGGGTCGCCGTTCCGGTGTCGATGTCGGCGAGCCTGGTCACGTCGCCGTACGGCGTGTAGCGCTCGAGCGCGCCCCAGTCGCGTCCGATGTCGTCCTGGAGGTAGGTGGACATCGCGGTGGCCTGCTGAGAGACCTCGATCCAGCCGAGCGGGCCTCCGCCGAAGGAGTTCTGCCATGCCGACACCGCTGCGGCAAGGTCGGCACCCGGCATGATGCGCCACTTGGGGATCTCGGCCACCCCGTCCTTGTGGGTGAACGGCCGCTGACACGGGAACGAGAGGCCGGAGGTCCAGTCGACGTGCACAGGGTCCTCGCGCCCGACCACCTGCTGCAGCGTCTGCATCTCCGGGAGTCGAGGCGGGGTGACCACGATGAAGCGGTCCTCCGAGAGGTTCTCGTCGGTGGCGACGATCCGAACCGCGGTGATGTCGTCCGGCAGTGAATCAGTGGTGACACGGGCGTTCCGCCATGACGGACGCGGGCCGGGGTCGATCATCTCGGTGTCACCCGTGGCATGGAGCGACGCGTCGCGGGTACCCGGTCCGACCGGATCGGTGGTGTATTCGAGCAGCAGGTCCGGATTGTCGAAGAGGCCGGCGACCGAGAATGCCACCATCGGACGGTCCTTGTAATCGGCGGGCATCGCGTACCACGCCGACGTCAGATGTGCCGGGACCTGATCGGTCTTCGAGTAGCTGCCCATCACCGGCGTCTTCGCCGGGTCGAGGAAGAACGGGAGTTGTGCATGACTGCCGTTGACCCCGGCAGTCGACTCGATGCCGCCCCCGGTGCCGCCTGCGTTGGCGGTCAGTACATCCGGCGACGCGACTGCGCTACCGGCCAGTACGCCCAGCGAGCCCTCGCTCGCCGTGGTCTCGAGATCCTCGTCCACCCCGTTCGCGGTGAATCCGGTGGTGGCCGGCTGGGTTGCGTCGGTTGGTGCCGTCGGCGGGCCTGCCAGCGGGTCGGCTATCGATCCGTCGACGGGCTTGAGCTGGTATCGGCTGGGGTCCGTCTCGACCCAGACCTTGTCGGCCATACCGCATTCCTCGCCCTTGAGCGCCTCCAGATTCGCGCGCGGCACGGAATACGACGAGCTCTGCTGGATGCCGGCGAACATCGCGGTGACCAGGGCGAAGATCACCACCGCCGCGGCGACGAAGGCCAACGGAGCCGAGGCGAGCATCGCCGCGAGCCGTCGGTACCACGGCCGCGCCGAGGGGTCGGGTCTCTGGTCGGCCGGATCGACTCCGGTGAACGGCTCACGGAAGTGGAACCACAAGGCCGCCAACAGGAGTACGAGTGCTGCGTACAAGAGCAGATTTGCCAGGTTCACCCCCGCGATGGTGACCTGCATGACGCCCCAGGGCATTCCCCAGGCGGACGAGTAGTAATACGAGTTGGGTGCTGTGAACGCCAGACCCGCGATGAACAGGACCAACGCCGCGAACAGCGTGCGGTTGCGCCTGGAATGCATGACGTGATTACTCGCCGCGATCGCCGCGATGGCTGCGAGCGCCGCCCCGAGTCCGGCGAACACCCCGAAGTGGTGTGTCCACTTCGTCGGCGTGAACATCAGGAAGACCAACGACGCGAAAGTGATCGCGACGATGCGTCGGGACGGACCCAGCGCGGTGCCGGGGATGCGGGACCGGCGGATCAGCATGGCCGCCGACACCACCAGGCCGAGGATCATCGCGAGGACGGCGAACCGTCGGACGATGGAGCCGTCGGCGGAGAAGGCGAACAGCGACGAGTAGCGATTGATCTCGTTGTACCAGTGGCCCGACGGTCCGAGGGCGGTCTTCATCTGCGACGCCTCGACGAATGATCGCAGCGTGAGATTGGAGAACACGACGAAGATGATGAAGGTGCCTGCCGCGAGGATAGGTGCCACCAGTGCGACGTAGGCCCATCGACCGCCGCCGATGACCTTCGCGCGCTTGATCAGTGCCAGGATCATCGGTCGTGCGCCCGCGATGAGCGCGGCCACGGCGAGCAGACCGGTCGGACCGGCGGCCAGGCTGAACGCACCGATCAGACAGGCCACCGCGGCGGGTAGGAGACGCCCGGTCGCGATGGCACGTTCCACCGAACACCATGTGAGCAGGGCGCCCAGACAGATGATCGGTTCCGGGCGCAGACCGTTGTCGAACGGGAACCACGACACGAGGAACACGAAGGCGGCGGTCCACCCGACGGACGGGCGGGTGATGGCGGCACGACCGAGTCTCGGCAGCACCTCGTGGCTGATGATGAGCCAGACGCCGATGCCGCAGATCAATGCGGGGATGCGCATCCACGGGCTGGCCACACTGACATGGCTGAGCAGTCCGAAGACCTGGTAGTACCAGCCGAACGGTGCCTCGGGAGCGCCATACCATCGGAAGTAGTTGGCCGTGTACTGCGCGTTCTGCGCGACGCGGGCCATGGTCAGCAGATAGCCGTCGTCGGAGGTGTTGGGTCCGATGAAGTGCCACAGGATCAGCGCGCCGATGACCACGTAGTCGCGGGCGTTGAGCCGCCACCAGCGCGCCGGGAGGATGCGCCGGTGTTTGCGGCCGTCGGTGGAGTCGAGGACGGCGAGCGCGGCCAACGACAACAGGGTGCAGATGATGCCGACGATCAGGACGAGCCATTTCAGGATGGTCGGAGCCGTCGTGTAGCGGGAGTCGATGGTGGCGTGTGCGCTGAGGCCCGGTTGACTCGCGGCCGGACCGGAGAGGTCGGTGAACAGTCCGGTGACCTGCGGTCGCTGGTCCTGGTCGTAGGTGTTGGACTCCCGGCCGGCGGTGGTGCCGTCGAGCGGTTCGCCCTGGTCGTTGCGCATCCCGACGAACTCGGCCGACACCGCCTCGGAGTCCGCGTGCACGACGATCTCGCGGCAGTCCTGCTGCCGGACCTGCGCCAGTGTCGCCGAGACCAGCGGGAGGTTCCGGATGACCACCTCGATGGTCTGCTGATCGGGGGGATCGCCGGGTTGCCCGGTCTTACGGATGAACAGCCCGCGTTCCGGGGATTTCTCGGCCTCTTTGGGCGTCGTCGACAGCAGTACCGATTCGCCGTCGCCGAGTTGATCGACGGCGCGGCACGGGACGTGCGCGTCGAAGTCGATGGGGACATAGCTGATCAGCGGGGCGGCAACCGATCCGACGGTGTTGTCCTGTGGCCAATTGATCTGCGCCGTGGTCTGCTGGACCGGCATGAGCGGCGTGGCCAGTGCCATGAACAGTCCGAGCAGTCCGGTGATGATGGCGACGATCTTGGCTCGTCGGACCGTCGGCGATGGCACAAAGAGAGATGGTAACCGTTGTCCCTGGGCGCGATGTCGGCGCAAAGGACTGAACTATGGTTGGAGCCATGCCGGACACCTCGTCGAGCCCCGAACCCCTGCCGATTCTGCTGCTCAACGGCCCGAACCTGAACACCCTGGGCGTCCGGCAGCCGGACGTCTACGGATCGGCGACCCTCGACGACGTCGTCGCGCTCGCGGAACGGACCGCATCGGAAGTGGGGTTCGGTCTGCGGGCCGCCCAGACCAATCACGAGGGCCAGATGATCGACTGGATCCACGAGGCCCGCGGGCAGGTCAGCGGCATCGTGATCAACCCGGGCGGCTGGACGCACACGTCGGTCGCGCTGGCTGACGCGCTGGTGGTTCCGGAGGTGCCGATCATGGAGGTCCACATCAGCAACATCCACCGGCGCGAGGCGTTCCGGCATCATTCCTACGTGTCGCCGATCGCGTCCGGGGTGATCGCCGGCTGCGGCATTGCAGGCTATGAGTTCGCGATCCGTCGGCTCGCGGAACTGGTCGACGCCCATTGAGCGAACTGGATGCCGTCGGCAGAACCGCACTCGGGGTCGCGTGGGCACGGGCGACGGAGTCCTCGCGTCGCGATGCCCTCTTTCATGACCCGCTCGCCGAGGCCATCGCGCGTGTGCGTCCGCGGCCGTATCCGGCCGAACGTGACAGCGAGGACAGCCGTGTCGAGGTCGAGGCGATGTACCTGTGGCTCGTCGCACGGACCCTGTTTCTCGACGATGTCCTCGCAGACGCCGCCGCGGCGGGAATCCGGCAGTTCGTCATCCTCGGCTCCGGTCTGGACGGTCGAGGATTCCGGAGCGGGCTCACACCCGACTCCCGGCTGTTCGAGGTCGACCGCCCCGCAGTGGTCGACGTGAAGGAGGCCGTGGTCGCCGAGGTGGGGATCGAACCCGTCGTCGACCGGCGGCCGGTGCGTTGCGACCTCGTCGACGACTGGTTGCGTGCGCTGCAGGACAACGGTTTTCGACCCGACGAACCGTCGGCGTGGCTCGCCGAGGGGCTGCTCGCGTATCTGCCCGCCGACGTCGTGACCCGCGTCATCGACGGTGTCAGCGTGGCGGCGACAGCGGATTCGAGGATCGGTGTCACCGTGCGCCGGGCGCGCAGACGCGCGCCCGGCCGTGACGATCCCTTCGCCGAGATCCGCGCACTCTGGCACGACAACCCGGACGTTCCCGCCGCCCTGGACGCGGCGGGGTGGGAGTGCTCGCTGAGTGACACCGGGTCCGTACTGGCGGCGCACGGCAGGCCGATCAATCGGCCGGGGATGAGCTCGGCGTCGCTGTTGGCGGGCACTCGGCGGGGTTGAGGGCCGCGGGCGAGCGCGGGCGCGTCACGACGTCACGAGTACGTCCCGAAGTCCGCCGTGACCCCGAGTCGCCGCAGGAAAGCGGCCCGGTCGAATCCGCTCGCCGCGACATCCGCGGCCACCGCCCGACCGGCGTTCTGGAGTGCTTCGCGTGACTCCCACGTCACCGCGGTCACCACGTTGTAGTCGCTCTCGCCGTCGACCAGCGTCACGACGTCGTTGCGGACGATGCCCGGCTGGCCACCGAGGATCCGGTGGGTGTGCCGTACCCGAGTGAGGAACTCGGTCATCGCCTCGGCGGGCACGGCGAACTTGTCGATGCGGTGGAGCTGCGGTGATGTCGATGTCATGTCGCAAAGTCTCATACTTCAAGTTCACTTGAGGTCAAGCAGCACTCCTGATTGCAACCGAGGGGTTGCAGACGTAGAGGTTCTGTGCAACTATCGGGTTGCACACAAACCATCGAGTCCCGAGGAGGACACCGTGGACACCCAATTCGATCGCATCGAACGCGAGATCAGCATCGACGCCCCCGCCGACCGCGTCTGGGCACTTGTCAGCGAGCCGGGCTGGTACATCAACGATCAGAAGATCCTCGACCATCAGATCAGTCGCGACGGCGATATCTCCTACGTCACCGACCCCGACCATGGTCGGTTCGCCTTCCGGACGGTGACACTCGACGAACCGAACTATGCGGCCTTCCGCTGGCACATCGATGCCGATGACCTGTCGAGTTCATCGACGCTGGTGGAGTTCTGGGTCACCGAGGCGGAGACGGGCGTCGTACTCAAGGTCGCCGAGTCGGGCTTCGGGTCGCTCTCCGAGCCGGAGGCCGATCGCCGCTCGCGATTCGACGACCACACCGAGGGGTGGGGCATCGAGCTGGATCTGGCTCGCGCCCACCTCAACGGGGCCGCTGCCCGTGCCTGATGGGGATGTGGTCTCGGCGAGCGAAGCGACGGGGGATTTAATGGCCGCCGCGCCGGTCGATCTGTTCGCGGCGCTCGCCGACGACAGTCGGTGGCAGATCCTCGTGACGCTCTCCGCGGCCCCGGCGTCGGCGTCGGCGCTGGCGTCCGAACTGCCCATCACCAGACAGGCGATCGCGAAACACCTTCGCGTACTGGAGGAGGTGGGGCTGGTCAGTTCGGCCAAGGCCGGCCGGGAGCTGCGTTACGAGCCGGTTGGCGCGCGGCTGAGTCAGGTCGCCCGACAACTCGATACCATCGCGCGTGGCTGGGACCGCCGACTCGACCGGATCAGGTCGATCGCCGAGGACGGCCGCCCCTGAGAACCGCCTGTCAGAGAGCTCCCATCGACGTCTGCCGATCGGTGGTCCTTGGCAGGCGCTTTCCCGGGGCGGTTTTCCGATATCGCGGGGCAACCGCTCAGGACACGTCGAGCGCTCGCCGGGCGGCGTCCGCGACGGAACCGTCGTATCGCGGTCCGTGGCCGGGGAACAGGACGGTCGCGTCGAGCCGGGTGAACGATTCGACGGTCCGCCGTGCCGTCTCGACGTCGTGCTGAAAGGCATCCGAGATACATTGCGGGCCTGCGATTGCCGAGATCGGATGCCCACTGACCAGTGCATCGCCGGACACCAGGACGGTATCGTCGGCGACGAGATAGGCGCTGTGTCCGTCGGTATGACCGTGTGCGGCAACCGGAGTCGGACCGCCGGGTAGGTCGAGTCGGGTCCCGAACGGCTTGGCGCCGTCGATTCCCTTGCGGCTCAACACGCCGAGCGGGGTCACCGCGGCCAGCCACCGCAGGACACGTGGCCGGTACGCGATCGGCAGGATGTCGAGGGGGCCGGCCTGCTGGAGGTACTCACGTCGGGCGTGTGTCACCTCGACCGGATCCATGTACACGTCGAATCCGTACTGCTCGCTCAGGGACACGAGTCCGCCGAGGTGATCGACGTGGGCATGGGTCAGCAGCGCACCTTGGATGTCCTCGGGCCGCCCGCCGATGTGCCGGATCGACTCCACCACGTCGGAGGCCTGGCCCGGGTAGCCGCCGTCGATCAGGGTGATGCCCGAACCCTCTTGGAGCAGAACCCAGTTCACGACGTCGGTGTGTACCAGGAAGGCCGATGACGATCCGGCGTCGACCCGGCTGATCAGGAACCTGCTCTTCGGCACGATCATCTCCGGACCACCACCACGAACGGGCCGACCTCGGTCACCGTGAAGCGTGGGTCGGCGAACACCGCGGGATCGAACGTGACCGAGTACCGGCTGACGTTCGGGTCGTTCGGATAGACATCCTTTGCCAACCTCAGCGTGTAACCGTCTGCGCCATAGCGGAACAGGAAGACATTCGGTGGCTTCCACGGTGACCGGTCGAGCTTTCTGATCATCTGGTCGGGCGTCGTCGACTCCGACCACCGCGCGATGATGGCCGCGCGCTTGTCGAACTGCGCCAACGGATTGGCGTAATGCGATGTCAGACCCTGGAAACCCCAGTACGGGTAGATGGAGAGGAATCCGTAGTCGGCGGTGAGCACCACGTTCTGCTCGGCCGGCCGGCCGGTCTGTCGGTGGATGAGGCGATTGATCTCGGGAAAGTACGATTCGGCGCCCGGTGGTCGCTGATCGGCGCGTTTCCCGTAGCCGTCGGTATCGGTGTAGGCGGTGGTGATCTCGGTGGAGAGATAGCCCGGGACGCCTTGGGCGAGGGCGATGGCGGAGACCGCCGCGACGGCACCGATCGCGAACCGGACATCGCCGAATCTACCGACCGCCCACCGCGACACCTCCGCCACACCGAGCACACCGGCGGCGCCGAGGGTCGCATCGAGGATCGGATCGAGACGGAACGAGAGGAGCGTGGTGCCCGCGGCGGTGAGGAGCATCGACAGCAGGCAGAACAGGTAGACGGTCAGCACCGTCAAGCCCAGCGCGAGGGCGATCGTCCGTTTCCGGAAACGCAGCAAGAGCCAGACCAGCCCGATGAAGGTGATGATCCCGACGAGGGTGAAGTGGAAGAACGGCAGCGGCAGGATGGAGCCACGCTCGGGCAGGTAGTGCTCGGCGGTACCGCCGCTGGCCGGTTCACTGCGGAGCCTCGACCACAGGTACGGCGCCCACACGAGCAATGCGATGAGTCCGGCGATCACGCCGACCGACACGAGTCGGCCGATGACCGCACCGATCGTCGAACGCCTTCGGGCGGAGACCGTCTCGTCGGGAACGGCCTTGTTGGAGGCGCCGAACCAAGCCTGGCCGATGAGATAGAGCGCCATCAGGGCCGCGGTGAGGGCGAACAGGCCGGTGTAGAGGGTGTAGAAGGTGGCGCTGAGGCCCAGGAACGCACCCGCCGCGACCACGGCAGGCCAACTCGTCCCGCGCCGGAGCCCGCCGACCGGCCCGTCGGCGATGCGCGATCGGCCGCGCAGCGCGTAGAGCAGCGTGATGAGCATCGGCGTGCCGATCATGACCAGCACCGCCGCGTACGGCTCCGGGGAGGCGTACATGAGGGTGATGGTGGTGACCGCGAGCGCGATCGGGATCCCGCGGTTCGCGCCGACCATCCGCGTCCACAGCAGGATGCCCACGGCCGCGGCCACCGACATCGAGATGATCGCCCACGGTTTGTAGGCCTCCCAGCCGGGAAGGCCCTCGACATTGGCGAACCGCCCGCCCCACCAGAACCAGCCTGCCGGGTAGTACGGCGGCAGGTCGATGTAGGTCATGTCGGCCAGTCGGGGGCTGCTCGTCATCCTGGTCAGGTACTCGGTACGGAACTCCTGATCCACCGAGAGACCGAACAGATAGAGCTTGGTGGCGCCCAGCGGCATGCCGAGCGTGACCGTCACCAGACCGGCCGACCCGACCACCGACAGAAGGCTCGTCAGCCATCGGACGCGGCCGCCGCGATGGAGGATCACGGCGACCACCAGCAGCGCGACGGCGACGACCTGGCCGACGGTGGTGAGCGCCCGACTCACGTTGGACGAGTTGAACGCGGGCCAGTCGACAGCCCCGATGATCTTGAGGCCGAGGTAGGCGATCGCAACGGCGACGACCGCACCGACGACGAGTTCTCCGACGTCGCGGGCGCGGCGAGCGGGGAGTGCCATCCTCAGATGGGCAGTCGACGGAAGATCGGGCGCGGGATGTGCCGCAGGATGATCATCACGAAGCGGAACGGCCCGGGCGCCCAGACGATTTCCTTGCCCTTGTCGGCGGCCGCGACGGCCAGGCGTGCGACGTCCTCCTTCTCGACCGTCATCGGCGCCTCCTTCACGTGCGCCGACAGGCGGGTCCGGACCTGTCCCGGCCGGATGACCAGGACGCGGATGCCGAACGGACGCAATGCGTCACCGAGCCCGAGGTAGAAGCCGTCGAGGCCGGCCTTGGTGGAGCCGTACACGAAGTTGCTGCGGCGCACCCGTTCTCCGGCGACCGAGCTCATCGCGATGATCTGACCGAACCCCTGTGCGCGCATCTTCTCGCCCAGCAACACCCCGACCGACACCGCGGCGGTGTAGTTGATCCCCGCCTCGGTGACCGCGACCTTCTGGTCCTGCCAGGCCTTCTCGTCGTCGGGTTGGATACCGAAGGCCACGATCGCGACATCGATGTCGCCGCCGGCGAAGGCCTTGTCCAGTACGGCCGGATGGGTCTCCGGGGCGAGGGCGTCGAAGTCGATCTGCTCGACGCTCGATGCTCCGGCCTTGGTCATCTTCTCGGCGGCGGCCGTCGCCGCGGGGTCGCCGGGGACGGTGGCCAGCACCACCCGCATCGGGCCCTTCTTGAGGTACTCCTCGGTGATGGCCAGCCCGATCTCGGAACTCCCGCCCAGCACGAGGACGGACCGCGGCACGCCGACGGCATTGATCATGGTGTCATTTCTCCTTTGGGAAGCGTTGTGGCCCTGGCAGTTCGGGCTTGTTTCAGACGAGCTGGAGGCGGCGTCCCATATCGGACATGAACACCCGCTCCGGATCGACACGGCGGCGCGTCGAGATCCACTCGTCGACCCTCGGATACATCGCGTGGAAGGTATCGGCCGAGGTGCGCGAATCCTTTGCGGTGTAGAGGCGGCCGCCGATCGACATGACCCGCCGGTCGAGTTCGTTGCAGAACTCGGCGAGGCCCTTCTTGATGGGGAAGTCGACGCAGATGTTCCATCCCGCCATCGGGAACGACAGTGGCGCCTGATTTCCCGGGCCGAACAGTTTGAACACGTTGAGGAAGCTGACGTGCCCGGATGCCTGGATGTCGATGATGATCTGCTTGAACTCCTCGACGGCCTCCGGCGGGACGATGAATTGGTACTGCAGGAACCCCTTGGAGCCGTAGGCGCGATTCCAGTTCCCGAACAGATCGAGCGGGTGATAGAACTGCGTCAGATTCTGGATCTTCCCGGTGTAGTTGCCACCCATCCGGTAATAGGCCTCGCCGACGATGGAGAAGTCGAACTTGTTGGCCAGCCCGTTGGGGAAGATGTCGGGGAAGTTCATCAGGGTCGGGGCGTCGAACTTCAACGGGTCCTTGGCCAGTTCCGGCGGCAGCTGATCCAGGGTGGCGAGCGAACCGCGGGAGAACGTGCCGCGGCCGAGCTTCGGGGGCTTGCTGATCGCGTCGAACCAGCCGGAGCTGTAGGTGTAGTTCGACTCGCTGCCGTCCTGATGCAGGGCGATGGTCTCGTCGAGTGTGGACGTGACCGTGCCGTCGGCGATGAAATACGCCGACTCGGTACGGGTCATCCTGATCTTCGCCCGCAGGATGATCCCGGTCAGGCCGATGCCGCCGACGGTGGCCCAGAAGATCGAGGCGTCGGGATCGTCGTCGGTGCCGTCCGGGGTGATCGTGATGATCTTCCCGCTGGCGAGTAGCAGCGTGACCTCGACCACGTGGTTGCCGAAGCTGCCGGCGCTGTGGTGGTTCTTGCCGTGGATGTCGCAGCCGATCGCGCCGCCGACGGTCACCTGCCTCGTGCCCGGCAGCACCGGGACCCACAGACCGTGTGGCAGCGCCTTGCGCATCAGCGTGTCCAGATCGACGCCGGCGTCGACGTCGACGATGGCGGTGTCGGGGTCGATCGAGTAGATCCGGTTGAGCAGCGACATGTCGATGGTCAGGCCACCGGCATTCTGCGCGTTCTCACCGTAGGAGCGACCGAGTCCGCGGGCGATCACGCCGCGTTTGAGATAGTCGGGTTTGTCGGCATTCTGGTCGGCAACTCGCGCCACCGCCTCGGCGATGACCTCGGGGTATGGGGTCGCCAGCACGTGCCCCTGGATGGGCATCGTGCGTCCCCACCCCATCAGTTTGCGGGTCTCGATCGGCAACAGCTCTTCTGTAGACATCGCTCATGAGGGTACCTGCACGGTGCGCGGGCACAGAGCCCTCACGGTGAGAAAACGCTGAGGGACGGGTGTGCATCTGCGGCGGTTGCCCCGGATCGCTATCCGCGGAGTGTTCTCGCTGCCGCATTGTGGCCCGGGATGCCGCTCACCCCGCCGCCGCGCCGTGCGCCGGCTCCGCAGAGCAGCAGGCGCGGATGCCGGGTCTCCACGCCCCAGGACCCGACCTCGGATTCGGACTCGGCCCACGGCCACTGGAGGCTGCGGTGAAAGATGTTGCCGCCGGGCAGGCCGAGGTTCTCCTCGAGATCCTGCGGGGTCTTGACCTCGATGCAGGGATTGCCGGTCACGTCGTGGGCGATCACCGACTGGATGGGCTCGGCGAGCACGGAGTTCAACGATGCGAGGGTGGCGCCGACCGCGTGCTCGACGGCGCCGGGTGCGTCGAACACCTCCGGGGGCATGTGCAGGGCGAACAGCGTCAGAGTGTGTCTGCCCTCGAGCTCGGGGCCGAGGATCGAGCCGTCCGAGAGTGTGTGGCAGTAGATCTCGCACGGCGGCTGTTCGGGCACCTGGCCACGGTCGGCCTGCTCCCACGCGATCCGCAGCTGGCTCGCGGATTCGTTGATGTGGAAGGTGCCGGCGAACGCGGCCTCCGGCGACGTCGTCGTGTCGCACAGGCGCGGCAGCCGTTCGAGCAGGAGGTTGATCTTCAGCTGCGAACCCCTCGGGTCTGCCTCGGTGTCGACGGGCTCGTCGAGGAGGCCGTTGATCACCTGTGGTGCGCAGGCCGCGTACAGCATCGACCCGGTCACGCGGTCGCCGGCGAGTTCGACGGTCCCGTCCGACGGGTCCACGCCGAGCACCCGGACGCCGGTGCGGATCTCGGCGCCCGCCGCGGCGGCGGCCTGATAGAGCGCGCCGGACACCGCACCCATCCCGCCGACCGGCACATCCCAGTTGCCGGTACCGCCGCCGATCAGGTGGTAGAGGAAGCAGATGTTCTGCCGCAGCGGCGATTCGTCGAGGTCGGCGAAGGTTCCGATGAGTCCGTCGGTGGCCGCGATGCCGCGCACCACGTCGTCGTCGAAGTACTGTCCGAGGAGCTCACCGAGCGGACGCGACGTGAGCATCTCCCAGATCTCGGCATCCGAGGTGTCGGTGCCGACCACCAGGTCGCGCATCTGCTCCGCCGAGCGGAGGGGTTCGATCATCGTCGGGAAGACCCGCTGCGCGATGGTGCCCATCCGGGTGCCGAACGACTCCCACGCGGTGAACGCCGCCTCTGAGCCGGTGGCGCGCCGAAAGCTTGCGGCGGTCGCCGCGGTGTCCTCGTTGTCGACGAGGATGCCGGTGGCGGGGTCGGCCGGCAGCGGGGTGTACGAGGAGAAACGGCGTCGGATCAGCCGGATGTCGAGTTCGAGGTCGGCGATGATCTCCCGGGGCAGGAGTGAGACCAGATACGAGTACCGGGAGACACGGGCGGGTAGCCCGGGGAACGGCATCGCCGACACCGCGGCGCCGCCGACGTGATCGGCTCGCTCGAGCACCAGTACCGAGCGCCCGGCGGCTGCGAGATACGCGGCCGCGGTCAGCCCATTGTGCCCGGCACCGATGATGATGTCGTCGTAGGTCATCACCGTCCAGCCTCGCAGATCGCCGCACGCGGCGGGCGGGGTTCACCGCACGTGGCGCGACACCGCTCAGCGCATGATGCGGGCCAGGAACGGTGTCGAGTCGGCCATCGATGCGATCACGGTGCCGGAGTGGTCCTTGTCCGGGTAGACGTGCAGCTCGACGGGCTGGTCGTTGGCGCGCATCTGGCCATACAGCGAGAGTGCCGACGGCGCAGGCACATCGGTGTCGAGGAGACCCTGCCCGAGAAAGATCGGCCGGTCGTAGCCGGAGTAGGGGGTGCCCATGTACCGGGTCAGCGCCGCCTGTGCGCCCGGGAGCGACGAGATCGGTGCGCGGAACATGGTCCGCAGATCACGCCCCTTCATGAGGGCGGTCATCTCCGGATAGCACAGGGTCCGTGCAGCGCCGATCAGTCGCCGGCCCGTCGGGGTCATGATCGACAGCGGGTCGAGATCCGGTCGGGCGTCGGCGAAACCGGCCAGGATGTAGGCGGCGTACGTGTTGAGCGCGGCCGGCAGGGTCACCGGCGGGAACGCGGGCCCACCGAGACCGAGGAGCAACTCGATGTTCGCCGGTGTGCCGGTGGCCACCACGCCGCGATAATCCAGGCCGCTGCCCGCGGACAGTTCGGTTGCCCGGCGCGCGCCGCCGAGTGCGGCTCCCGCACCCTGGGACTGGCCGACGATGGCCCATCGCGACGCGAGGGGCAGGTCCATCTGTCGTGCGGCCTTCACCGAGTCGACGATCGAATGCGCCTCCGACTCTCCGTTGAGGTAACTCATCAACCCGGGTGTGCCGAGGCCGACGTAATCGGTCGCCACCACGGCGTACCCCTGGCGTAGCCAGTGTCCGAGGTAGGCTGCGTCGCGTGCGCTGCGGGGCTGCGCCGACGGGGTACAGCTGTCGCCGAGGCCGGTGGTGCCGTGCGCCCACGCGATCATCGGCCAGCCGCCGCGGGGCGGTGTTCCACCGGGCACGAACACGGCACCGGTGCTGGATGCGGGGCGGTTGTGCTGATCGGGCGTCGCGTAGTGGATCCGATATGCCTTCGCAGCGCCGGGCACACTCAGACCGGCGTCGAGGGGCACCTTCGAGATCAGCGTCCCTGCCGTGGTCGGTACCGGGCCCGGGTAGTCGCGGACGTCGAGGCCCGACCACTGTGGTGGTGCGGTGGCCGGTTCCGGGGCGGCGAGGGCCGACGGCGACGCGGCCCAGGCGGCGCCTGCGACGGTGAGGGCGGCGATGGTTGCGGCGGCGCCCCGGCGCAGCGAGCGAGACTTCATGAACGGCAGCGTAGATCACGTCTTCGACCGCCTCACCGAGATGCCCCGATACGCCTATCCTTGGTGGGTGGACATTCCGTCAGTGAAGCTGAACAACGGATACGTGATCCCGATGGTCGGACTCGGGACGTCGGGCTTGCTGGGGCGACCGAGTGTCACCGCCGTCGCCGGAGCCCTGCGGTCTGGGTATCGGATGATCGACACGGCGAGCCGCTACAGCAACGAGCGCAGCGTCGGGATGGGTCTGCGGCAGTCCGGGGTCCCGCGCGACGACGTGGTGGTACAGACCAAACTCGGGGGCGGAGACCAGGGCTTCGACGAGGCGATCAACGCGGCGCAGGACAGTGCGCGACGTCTGGCCGTCGACCACATCGACATCTACCTGATCCATTGGCCCTGCCCGAGTCTCGGCCGTACGGTCGAGTCCTGGAAGGCGTTGCTGACACTGGCCGACGAGGGTTTCATACGTACCGCGGGCGTCTCGAACTTCACACAGCGCCAACTGCAGTCGCTCTACGACGAGACGGGTCGCTGGCCCGCACTCAACCAGATCCAGTGCTCCCCGGCGCTGGCGCGCACGGAACTGCGGGAATTCATGACGGAGAACGGAATCCATGCCCAGGCGTGGCATCCGACCGGGCGCAAGGAGGGCATGCTCGGTGAGCCGGCGGTGATCCGGCTGGCACGCAAGTACGGCAAGTCGCCGACCCAGATCGCGCTTCGGTGGGCGGTCCAACAGGGGATCAGCGTGGTGCCGAAGTCGTCGCACGCCGGCCGTCAGATCGAGAACGCCGATCTCTTCGACTTCGCGTTCGAGCCCGATGACCTGACCGCGCTGGCCGAACTCGATCGGGGTGAGAAGGCCGCACGCGACTCCGAGGTCGAGGAAGAGTTCTAGGCACGGGGGCCACCGTCGGCCATCCGATCGACGGCTGGACTAGGGTTGCAGGCGTGTCTCGACCCGAGTCCGGCGCAGAGGACGAACATCCGCGCCACGACGATTTCACCACCCGCCATGCTCCGACGCCCCTGGAGCTGCCGTTCAACGATGGCGAGGCGTCGACGAATGTCGACCTGAAGACACAGATCATCCGATTCGCCATCACCGGCGCGGGGTCCGGGGTTCTCGACTTCGGACTGACCCTGCTCCTCCAATACGTGATCGGTACGCCGTTCTGGATCGCCAAGTCGTTCGGCTTCATCCTCGGCACCACCACCGCATATCTGCTGAATCGTCGCTGGACGTTCGAGGCCGAGCCGAGCGCGTTGCGGTTCGTGGCGGTGGCGGCCCTCTACGGTGTGACATTCTTCGTCAACGTCGGTCTGTACACCTGGTGCTCGCACCTGTGGCCGCAGACGATCGTCTACAGCTTCGCCGCCTATGTCATCGCGCAGGGCACTGCGACGGTCATCAATTTCATCGTGCAACGCCTGGTCATCTTCCGGATCCGCTGACGCGATGACCTCCGCGGTCGTCGTCGGAAGTGGGCCCAACGGTCTCACCGCCGGGGTCGTACTGGCCCGCGCGGGTTGCCGGGTCCACGTGATCGAGGCCGCGGATGCCATCGGTGGCGGCGCTCGCTCGGCAGAGTTGCTGCGACCCGGCGTGGTGCACGACCTGTGCTCGGCGTTCCATCCGATCGGCGCAGGCTCGCCCGCGTTGCGGAGTCTGGGCCTCGACCGGCACGGTCTGCGATGGCGGTGGCCGGAGATCGACTGCGCGCATCCGCTCGACGAGGGCCCGGCGGCGCTGCTCCATCGCTCGGTCGCCGACACCGCCGACGGTCTGGGTGAGGACCGGGCGACCTGGCGCGACATGATCGGCGGGATCGCAGCAGACTTCGACGAGCTCGCCGACGACCTCCTGGGTCCGCTCGTGGCCATGCCGCGCCATCCGATCAAGCTGGCGGAGTTCGGGCATCGCGCCCTCTATCCGGCGACCGGTGTGGCCCGGGTCTTCCGCACCGCACAGGCCCGCGCGCTCTTCGGCGGCGTCGCCGCACATGCCTTCACGCGTCTCGATCGACCGGGTTCGGCCGCACCGGGTCTGGTCCTGCTCGCCGCAGGCCATCGCCATGGCTGGCCCGTGGCGCAGGGCGGTTCGGGTGCCATCGTCACCGCGTTGGCCTCGGCGCTCATCGATGCGGGCGGCACCATCACCACGGGCCAGGAGGTCACCAGCATCGACGAAGTGGATTCGGCCGACGTGGTGCTGCTCGATGTCATGCCTGCGGCAGCGGCCGGCATCCTCGCAGATCGATTGTCGGGGCGCCGGTCTCGGCGCTACCTCGCGCACCGTCACGGTCCGGCGGCATTCAAGGTCGACTACCTCGTCGACGGCGACATCGGCTGGACCGACCCCGACTGTGGGCGCGCAGGCACGGTGCATCTCGGCGGTACCTTCGACGAGATCGTCGCGGCGGAGAACGATGTCGTCGCCGGCCGGATGCCGGCTCGCCCGTTCACACTGGTGGGCCAGCAATGGCTCGCCGATCCGACGCGCGCTACTGGCTCCCTTCGACCGCTCTGGGCCTACGCTCATGTGCCGCACGGGTTCACCGGTGATGCGACGCCGGCGGTGACCGCGCAGATCGAACGATTCGCGCCGGGTTTCCGAGCGCAGATCGTCGACTCGATCAGTACCTCGCCCGCGCAGCTGCAACAGCAGAACGCCAACCACGTGGGTGGCGACATCGGGGGCGGGCGAAACGATCTCACCCATCTGATCGCCCGACCGCGACTGTCGCCGAACCCGTACGACACCGGGGTGCCCGGTGTGTACCTCTGCTCGTCGGCCACGCCGCCCGGTGGCGGCGTCCACGGGATGTGCGGCCGCAACGCCGCTGAGGCGGCGTTGCGGTACCTCAATCGGTGACGGCGATCAGCCGTTCACCTTGGCGATGACGTTGTCCGCATACCAGTTCAGGTGGTCGATCTTCTTCTGCAGAGGCTCCGTGTCCGGGCCCTTGATGTAGGGCAACCGGAATCCGACGATCACGTCGGTGACGCCCTTGTCCTCGAGTCGTTTGCATCCGTCGACCGAATACGCGTCGACCGAGATCACGTGTATCTCGAAGGGGTCGTTGAGCTTTCCCTCCGCCTTGCGGATGTCGCCGATCTTCTCGATCAGCGCGTCGAGCTCTTCGCCGTCGCCGCCACCGTGCATCCAGCCGTCACCGCGGACGACCGCCCGGCGCAGGGCAGGCTCGGCGTGACCGCCGACGAGCATCGGGATCGGCTCGGTGGGGGCCGGCGACATCTTGATCTTGGGGATGTCGTAGAACTCGCCGTGGAACTCGAAGTACTCACCCGTGGTGAGGCCCCGGATGATGTCCATGCATTCGTCCATGCGTTTGCCGCGGCGTTTGAAGTCGACGCCCATGAAGTCGTAGTCCTCGGGCCAGGGGCTGGTGCCGACACCCATCGCGAAGCGGTTGTTGGTGAGGAACGCGACCGAGCTCGCCTGTTTGGCCACCAGGGCAGGCGGGCGGACCGGGAGCTTCACGACGAAGGGCGTGAACCGGATCGTCGAGGTCACCGCGCCGAGCGCCGCGGCCTGGATGAACGTCTCGATGAACGCCTTGTCCTCGAGGAACTCGCGGTTCCCGTCTTCGGTGTAGGGGTAGGTGGCGTCCGATTCCTCGGGGTATGCCAGAGAGTCCGGGATGGTGAAACCCGCGTATCCCGCCTGCTCCGCCGCCTGGGCGAGCGGTGGGTAGAACGTCGGGTCGGTCATTGCCTCGGCGAAGGTGAAGCGCATCGTGCTCCTCGGGACGTGTGACAGTCTTCACCAAGAGTAGAACACGTTCTAATTCGTCTGGGAAGCGGCTCGCGAACCGTTCGCGACCTCATTTCGAGTCCGCGACCTCGGCCGAAGTCGCGGAGTCGAGATGAGGTCGCGTCCATCGTCGGCCATCGATCCTTGGCTACGGCCGCGCGAACCGCTCCCGCCGACCCAGCCGTCGCAGTCGCATCCAGTTCGCGAAGCCCTTCGGATCATGCTGCTGCACAAGGAAATACCAGCCGAATCGGGCGTACTCCTGCGGCAACAGCCTGCGCATCCCGGGCTGGCTCATCAGGTAGCCGCGGTTGCGGTAGGTGAAGAAGCGCTTCGTCGGGTTGTCGGGGTACTGCGTGTGCATCCGTCCGCCGAGGATCGGCCGGAACTCGTCGGAGCCGTCGGGATGCAGATAACCCGCCGTCAGGCAGGTGCCGAACGCGAGTCCCGACCGCTGTAGGCGTCGATGTATCTCCACCTCGTCGCCGCGGAAGAACAGGCGGAGATCGGGCACGCCGACCTCCTCGATCGCGCGCGCCGAGAAGAGCGCGCCGTTGAAGAGTGAGGCGATTCCGGGCAGCAGATCGTCGGTTGCATGCGACCCGCTCCCGGCGTCGGCGAACAGCTCGGAGCGCTTGCGTCGCCACACGAGTCCACGACGCAGCGGGAAGGCGAGGGTGTCCGGGTCGTCGATGTTGGCGACCACGGGCGAGACCTCGTCGAGCCGATGCCGTGCGGCGCAGTCGAGGAGTGTGCTCAGCACGGCCGGGCCGTCGGGGCGACCGTCGTCGTCGGCGCACCAGACCCAGTCCGCACCCATCGCCAGTGCGTGCAGGATGCCGAGCGCGAAGCCGCCCGCGCCGCCGAGGTTGCGTTGCGAACCGAGATATGTCGTCGGAATCGGTTGTCCGGCAACGAGTTCCGCGACCTCCGGTTCGTCGGCGTTGTCCACCACGATCAGGTGGTCGACCGGACGGTCCTGGTTGGCCACCACGGCCAGCGAACCGGCGAGGAGTTCGACCCGGCGGTGGGTGACCACCACGGCGATCACACGGTCGGTCATGCGCCCGGTGCCTCGAGCTCGGCGAGCACCTTGCGGACATGAGCGGCCGCGGCCGGGCCCTCGTAGGCGCCGACGACGTCTTCGATGCCGCCCTCCATCCGGACCTGACCGTGGTCGATCCAGAGTGCGCGGTCGCAGAGCTGCGCGAGGAATTCGTTGGAGTGGCTGGCGAACACGAGGATGCCGGACCGTTCGACCAGCGCCTGCAGGCGGGTGCGTGCCTTCTTCATGAAGTCCGCGTCCACCGCGCCGATGCCTTCGTCGAGGATGAGGATCTCGGGGTCGATGCTGGTGACCACGCCGAGTGCCACGCGCACCCGCATGCCGGTGGAGTATGTCCGCAGCGGCATCTGCAGATAGTCGCCGAGCTCGGTGAACTCGGCGATGTCGTCGATCTTCTTCAGCATCGCCTTGCGGGTCATCCCGAGGAACATGCCGCGGATGATGATGTTCTCGTAGCCGGAGATCTCGGGATCCATGCCGACGCCGAGGTCGAAGACCGGGGCAACCCGACCGCTCACCCGGCACGATCCGCGGGTGGGCTCGTAGATGCCCGACAGCAGTCGCAGCAGTGTCGACTTACCGGCACCGTTGTGCCCGACGAGCCCGACCCGGTCGCCGTGCTGCAGATGCAGATCGATGTTCTTGAGCGCCTCCACCACCACGACGTTCGACTCGGTGGAGCCGATCACGCCGCCGGCCGCGCCCATCACGGACTTCTTCAGCGAGCGGGTCTTGGCGTCGAAGATCGGGAAGTCGACGCATGCTCCCCACGTGTCGACGCGAACTCTGTCCTCAGGTGCCATTTCTCGCCCGTCCTAAACCCAATACGCCACGCGGGCTCGATAATTGCGCATCACCAGCATGGCCAACAGCCAGCCGACCGCGGTACAGCCGATCACGATCGCCCAGTGGTAGAACGCCACCGACTGCCCCAGCAGTGGGCCGCGGGAGATCTCGAGGTAGTGGAACATCGGGTTGAGCTCGACGAGCTTCAACCGCGGCGACTTGTCGCCTGCCGCGGTGTTCCCGAGGCTCTGGGTGCTCCAGATGATCGGCGTCATGAAGAACACCAGCTGCACGACGGTGGTGAGGAGCTGACCGATGTCGCGGAATCGGGTGGAGAGGATGCCGAAGACGATGGACACCCACACCGAGTTGAGCACGAAGAGGACGATGGCCGGGAACACCAGCAGCACCGACCAATGGATCGGCGGCGGAAAGATCACGAAGATCAGCACGATGATCACGACGTTGTGCGCGAAGATGATCAGCTGCCGCCACACCACGCGATAGACGTGCACGCTCACCGGTGCCGGTATCTGCTTGATCAGCCCCTCGTTCTTGGAGAACACCTCCGCGCCCTCGAGGATCGAGCTCTGGATGAAGTTCCAGAAGATGAAGCCGAGTGCCACGTACGGCAGGAAGACCTTGATGTCCATCCCGAAGAGTTCGCCGTACAGCAGGCCCATGGCAACCGCGGTGACGCCGGTCGCGATGGTGATCCACAACGGACCGAGCACCGACCGCCGATACCGCTGCTTGATGTCCTGCCACCCGAGATGAAGCCACAGCTCCGAGGTGGTCAGGCCGTCGCGGAGATCCTTCACCGCCCGGCGGAGCGTGCGGGAATCGGACACCGCCGGTGCTGGGGGTACCTCGCTGTTGACTACCGATGACACGGGGACCCAGCATACAAGCGGGGCATCAGAGGTATTGCCCCGTGCTGGGTCCGTGCGGTCCGCCGCCGGTCACGACGCCGGGAGGCAGCGCGCCCTGCCGCATTTGTTCGAGTTGTGCGCGAGCCGCCATCTGCTGGGCGAAAAGTGCGGTCTGGATGCCGTGGAACAGGCCCTCCAGCCAGCCCACGAGCTGGGCCTGGGCGATTCGTAGCTCGGCGTCCGACGGCGTCCCGTCGTCGGTGAAGGGCAGCGCCAGCCGCTCGAGTTCTTCGCGCAGCTCAGGGGCGAGACCGTCCTCGAGTTCGCGGATCGATGATTCGTGGATCTCGCGGAGCCGGTTGCGGCTGGCCTCGTCGAGCGGAGCCGCCCGCACTTCCTCGAGCAGCTGCTTGATCATGGTGCCGATCCGCATCACCTTGGCAGGCTGTTCCACCATGTCGGCGACGCTGCTGCCGTCACCGTTGGCGTCGCCGCCGGACTGCCCCCCGACGACGATCACGTTCTCCGGCTCCTCGCCGGGAACGCCGGTGCGTGGGTCGCTGCCTCCGAACGGTCCAGATGTCATGCCACCCATTGTGCCGAAGGACGTGTGTCGGTTGTCGTGATACCCCATGTCTATCGTGAGAGCCATGGCCTTCGACGTCGCACACGTGCGTGGATTGTTTCCCTCGCTCGGTGACGGCTGGATCCATCTCGATCCGCAGGCCGGTCTGCAGATACCGGACTCGGTGGCGTCTGCCGTGTCGAAAGGATTTCGGCAGCTCGGCGCGGCACCCGGTGGCGTGTACCCGGCTGCTCGGGCATCTGCCGAGGTGGTCGACGGTGCCCGGCGGGCGATCGCGGACCTGATGGCCGCGGATTCCGCGGCGGTGGTCCTCGGTCCGTCGCGGTCGGCGTTGTTGAGCGGCCTCGCGGAGGCGATGCCGGTCACGTCCTGGCTGGGCGGCAACGTGGTGCTCAGCCGCCAGGACGACGAACCCAACATCGTGCCCTGGCTGCGCGTCGCCGACCGGCACGGCGCCCGGACCCGGTGGGCGGAGGTGGACGTCGAGACCGGCGCCCTCCCGACCTGGCAGTACCGCGATCTGATCGACGAGCGGACCAACGTCGTCGCGGTGACCCTGGCGTCGTCGACCGTCGGTGCGATCACCGACGTCGGCGCGATCGCGACCATGGCGCGTGCCGCCGGTGCACTCCTGGTGGTCGACGCGACCAGCGCTGCGCCCTACCTCCCGCTCGACATCGGCGAACTGGGCGCCGACGTGCTGATCGTCTCCGCCGAACGCTGGGGTGGGCCGCGTGTGGCCGCGATGGGATTCCGCAGTGCCGCAGCCATGGATCGGCTGCGTTCCCTGGCGATGGATCCGCGCGCCGTCGGGCCGGCCCGGTTGGAGCCCGAGCCGCATCAGGGAGCGCTGCTGGCCGGACTCGTCGCGTCCGTGGAACACCTCGCCGCCCTCGACGACGACGCGATCGGAAAGCGCCGCAGGAGGCTCGTGACGGCACTCGACGGCGTGAACGAATACCTGCGGCGCCTCACGTTCTATCTGACCACCACCCTGCAGCACCTCAACCAGGTCAGTCTGGTCGGCACCGTGGAGGATCGTGTCCCGGCAGTGAGCTTCACCTTTGACGGCGTCAGTGCCGACAAGGTGGTGCGACGACTCGCCGACAACGGGATCTGTGCCCTCGCGGACGTGCCGAGTCGCGCGCTGACCCGCCTGGGGGCCGGTGATTTCGGTGGTGCGGTCACGGTGGGCCTCGGGCCCTACTCCACCCCCTATGAGGTGGATCACCTCGCGCGTGCGCTGGGGTCACTCGGCTGAACGACACGAGTTGGTCAATTGTCTGAGAAGTGGGTCACCTGACTCGCAATTCGGCATCGCGGTCATTAAATTTACGACAATGAAGGTTGTCGCGATTTCGGCTGTGCACTGATGCGGGCCGACTCCGGAGCGGCGGATCAGGCCCTGAGCTCCACGGAGCTGGCCATCTGGCGGGCCGTGGTCAAGGGTGGTTGGGGTCTGCTGGCGGAGATCAACACTGCGATGTCGGCCGAGGGGATGTCACAGGCCGATCTGCGCGTACTCGAGGCTCTCGGCGATTCCCGCACGCGTGGGATCAGTGAGCTCGCCGCCGATGTGCACATGACGGTGAGCACCGTGTCGCGGCAGACTGCGCGGCTCGTCGCCGACGGTCTGGTCGAGCGGGTCGAATGCGGTACCGACGCCCGGCATCGGTACGTCCGCATCACCGAATGCGGTCTGGCTGCGCGGGATCGACATGTGTCGGTACGCAACGACCTGATCCGGCGTCTCGTGGTCGATCGCGTGACGGCCGACGAGTACCAGACGCTCGGCGAGGTGTTCCGCAAGATCAACGGTGGGCTGTCCGACCTGCCGGAGTGATCGTCGCGTGCTCGCCTGAGCCTGCGACGAGCCACGTCACCCCATCGTCAGCAGCACCTTGCCGATCGCCCCGCCACTGTCGAGGCGTGCATGTGCGGCCTCCACGTCGTCGAGCGGAAACGTCGAGTCGACGATCGGACGAACCCTCCCCTCGTCGATGAGTGGCCAGGTGACCCGTCGGGTGCTCGCCACCACCTCCGCCTTGGAGCCGACGCCCTCGACGGGCCGCGACCGCAGCATCGTGCCGTGGACCGTGGCGCGTTTGGAGAGCAGTGTGCCGATCGGCAATTCGGCCTTGATCCCGCCCTGCATCCCGATGATCACCAGCCGTCCACCGGTCCGCAGCGCCTTGACGTTCCGTTCGAGATAGGCCGCACCCATGATGTCGAGGATGACGTCGGCGCCGCCGCTGTCGCGGACGACCTGGACGAAATCCTCGGTCGAGTAGTCGATCAGGATGTCGGCGCCGAGATCCTGGCAACGTGCGAGCTTGTCGGGGGTGCGAGCGGTGACCGCGACCCTGATCCCCAGCGCATGGGCGACCTGGGTCGCATGTGTGCCGATGCCGCTCGACCCGCCGTGGATCAGCAGCAACTCACCGTTGTCCAGGTGCGCCGTGTCGAACAGATTCGACGCGACGGTGCAGGCGACCTCGGGCAAGGCGGCAGCGGAGATGAGGTCGACACCCAGTGGCTTCGGCAGCACCTGCACGGCAGGCACGGCGACCTTCTCGGCGTAGCCACCTCCGGCCAGCAGGGCACACACCTCGTCGCCGATCGACCAGTCCGAGACGTGCCGCCCGACCGCGGAGATCCGTCCCGACACCTCGAGGCCGAGCGTGTCGACCGCACCGGGTGGCGGCGGATAGTGACCGGCTCTCTGGAGGAGATCGGCCCGATTGACGCCCGCGGCGACGACGTCGATGACCACGTCGGTCGGCTCGGGCTCCGGGTCGGGCAGGGTGGTCACGAAAAGCTGGTCGGTTCCGGCTATGGCGCGCACGTGCCGATGCTGTCACAATCTGCGAGATCGGGTCGGGGAGACAGGGGAGGACATGCCCGCACCTGAGGGGTTGTCGGAGGAGGAGATGCGCGTCTGGCTGACCGTTCTGGTCGGCTCGATGCGGCTGATCAATCACCTCGACGAAGCGCTGACCGCCGACAACGGGATCAGCTATGCGGAGTATCGGACGATGGTCTCCATCGCGCGCGAAGGGCCGCAGCGGATGTCGGAGCTCGCCCAAGAGGGGATGGTCTCCCGCAGCGGTATCAGCCGCTTGGTCGCGCGGCTGGTGGCGCTCGGCTACGTCGAACAGTTCACCGAGGCCTCCGACGGACGCAGTCGGCTCGTCCGGCTCACCGACTCCGGACGCGACCTGGTGGCGGCGGCCACCACCGATCATGTCGCGCGGATTCGCAGGCACCTTTTCGACCGGATCGACGAGGGTGAAATGCGTGCGCTCGAGTCGGTGTTCGGCAAGGTCGATGCGAGTCTGACGGGCCTGGTCCAGTAGCCTCGTCGTCAGGGAAGCGTGGCAGAGCGGCCGAATGCACTCGCCTTGAAAGCGAGCGTGGGTAAAACCACCGGGGGTTCAAATCCCTCCGCTTCCGCGTCAAGCGTCGGGGTCGAGCCCGTCCGAGAAACATTCACGTCGACTCGACGAATCCGCCGTCATCCGCGACGAAGGTGGATTCACCGACCCGAGGTGTCTTCACCCGGCGGATGAGCGTGAGTGCCGGGTACGCGTCACGCTCGACTGATCGCCGACACTATCGTTTCCCGCGTGACCGCGACCACGACCCGCGACGGCCTGGGGCCGCGGCTGCTCCTGGCCCTGGCGCTGCTCTCGGCGACCGCGCCGATCGCGACGGATCTCTATCTCCCGTCCTTCCTGGAGGTCAAGGAATCGCTCCACACCGACGCCACGTCGGTGCAGCTGACACTCACGGCGTTCCTGGTGGGTGTCGCGGTGGGACAGGTGCTGTGGGGTCCGGTCTCGGATCGCTACGGGCGGCGCCTACCCCTGCTGATCGGCTCGGCCGCCGCGGTTCTCGCGGGCATCGTGGTGGTCGCGGCACCGACCATCGAGGTTCTCATCGCCGCCCGCTTCGTCCAGGCCGTTGCCGCGGCGGCCGGCATGGTCATCGCGCGCGCCATCATCGCCGACCTCCTGGTCGGATTCGCCGGGGCCCGATCGATGACGCTGATGATGACCATCCAGAGTCTCGCCCCGGTGATCGCGCCCGTTGTCGGTGGTGTCCTGGCCGGGCACGTCTCGTGGCGTGGCGTCCTGGCGGTGATCCTCGGAGCCACCGTGGTGCAGCTCGTCATGGCGGTGACGTCGGTGCCGGAGACCCTCGCCGCGGCGGACCGCGCACCCCGCCTGGGCTACCGTGACCTGCTCGGCCGGTTCCGGCGGCCGGCATTCCTCGCCTACGTCTTCACCCAGGCCTTCGCATTCGGCTCGCTCATGGCCTACATCTCGAGCTCGTCGTTCGTCTATCAGCGGGTACTGGGGACGTCGTCGGTGGTCTACGGACTGTGTTTCGCGGTGAACGCGTTGGGGATGACCATCGCGGGCCTGGTGGCCGCCCGACTGTCCCGCAGGCGCGTGCACCCGGCTCACACGATCCGGATCGCGGTGCCGGTGCTACTCGTCGCGTCGGTGTGCGTGCTCGGGGCGGCGCTCTCACCGGTACCGGTCCTGCTCGTCGTGCCGCTCTTCGTGGCGGTGACGTCCGTCGGCTTCGTGATGGGCAACAGCGCGGCGCTCGCGATGGAGCACACCCGCGATGCGGCAGGCGCGGGCAGCGCCGTGCTGGGCGGTCTGATGTTCCTCGTCGGCGGTGTGGTCTCGCCCCTCGGCGGTCTCGCCGGCGACGACACCGCGGTCCCGATGGCGTGCGTGATGGTCTGCTCCGCGGTGATGGCGCTGATCTGTTTCGTCGCTGCCCGACGAGGCGCAGCGCGTCATCCGGAGGGGGAGGCGGCCTTCGTCAGCTGATGGCCCGACGGTCCGATGCCGAGGCGAACCCGAGCCACGTGTGGCGATTACCCGCCCAGCACCAGCCGACCTTCGGCGCGCCCTTGCGCTCGCGTCCGTCTCTGCCGGTGCCCCCGGAGATCCAGATCGCCGGGGTGCGGGCGTCGAGGCGACCGTCCTGCCTGGGCAGCCGAGAGCCGATGGTCATGAAACACCGATTCGGCTCGAGCTGCCCGGGCTGCTGTAGGAGCCAGGCGATCCCTTCCCCGATCGTCAGCGGGGTGCGGGCGGCGCCGGTGATCGTCGGGAGCGCCTCGTCGGGACTCCAGTTCGCCATCTCGTCGCCGCGCTCGATGCCCGTGAGCAGATAGAACGGCCCCGCCGGGAGGTCGACGCCTGTGATCGGCGCGAAATCGTCGAGGTCGGTCATGTCGACGACGACGAATCCGGGTTTGTCGCTACGGGTCAGCAGTGGTGCGGTCACCGATGGAGCGAGGAGTTCCGGGTGTGGGACGAGCAGAGCGTTGCCGGTGTCGGCTGCGGCTGCTGCGGCGTCGATGATCGCTGCGTCGTCGATGCCGGCGAGTCGCGCGACGCCGAGGTCGACGAGGCGACGGGCCTGTGCCGGGAGGTCGGGCAGGTGAACGGCGGTCGTATTCACCCGCCCGATCATAACCGCACTGTGGGAATTGTTGTCCCTCAGCACAATCCGGTTCGTCAGCCGGTGACGGTGCCCGTGACCAGCAGGTACTCCCATTCCATCTGTCCGTCGGCGATGTGGTCGTCGGCCAAGGCCGCCATCGCCGCGTCCAGTTCCGCAGCCCGCGTCGGATCGTCGCCGATCGCCTTGTAGGTCGCGATGGTCGGTCCGTATGTCGCCTTGAAGAAGTCCCGGAACGCGGCACCGTCGGCGAATCGACTGATCGGGAGTGATTCGGTGGTGGCGGTGACGTCGTGGACGTGATTGCCGAACAGGGCGCGGACATGGTCGGCGTCGCCCCACAGCACGCCGGGGCTCGCGCCGGGAGGTGGTGGCGGTGCGTAGGGCTTCATGACGGAGAACAACTGGCCGATGAAACCGGTCGGCGTCCAGTTGATCAGGCCGATCCGGCCCCCGGGCCGGCAGACCCGGATCAGTTCGTCGGCGCAGCGCTGATGATGCGGCGCGAACATCACGCCGACGCACGACACGGCGACGTCGAAGGTTCCCTCGTCGAACGGCAGATCCTCGGCATCGGCAGTGCGCCAGACGATTCCGAGATCGGGTTCGCGGGATTCGCCGATGACCAGCAAGTCCGGGGTGAGGTCGGTCGCGACCACGTGTGCCCCGGTCCGCGCGGCCGGGATGGCCACGTTGCCTGCGCCCGCGGCGATGTCGACCACACGATCGTCGGGGCCGATCGCGACCGCGTCGGTGAGGCGCGGGCCCAGGGCCGCGATCACATCGGCGACGGCCGGGTAATCGCCGGACGCCCAGAGTGCGCGGTGCTTGTCCTTCAGCGCCTGGTCGGTGGTGATGTTGTCGATGGACATGGTGTCTCCTCGATCGGAATGAATGACGCAGTCAGCATCGCGCCGCGGCGCCTGTCGATCCAGGCCAGGAAATGAACCGGCGATGGTACTGAATCTGTACTGGTCATCGCCGCGGTCCGGGTGTGTACTTGATGCACCGAGGGAAGGGGTCCCGATGACCTCCTATGGACAATTCTGTCCCGTCGCCAAGGCGATGGAGCTGCTCGACGAGCGCTGGACGATCCTTGTCGTTCGTGAACTCCTCTTGGGCAGTAGGCATTTCAACGAACTCCGGCGGGGCGTGCCCAAGATGTCGCCTGCGTTGCTCACCAAGCGGCTGCGCGGGCTCGAACGCGCGGGAGTGGTGCGACGATCCGAGGTCGGTGGTCGGTCGGTATACACATTGACCGACAAGGGTGAAGAACTCACCGAGGTGGTGACCGCACTGAGTGCGTGGGGTACGCGCTGGATCGGGGAGCTCGGCGACGCCGACCTGGACCCGCATCTGTTGATGTGGGACATCCACCGCACCGTGCCCATCGACCGCTGGCCACGCCGGCGCACGATGGTGGAGTTCGACTTTCGCGATGTCATCGGCAAGGAGGGTTCGTGGTGGCTGGTGGTCAGCGACGGCGAGGCCCAGGTCTGTGACGTCAATCCCGGCTACGACATCGACGCCACTGTCGTCACCGATCTGCGCACCCTCACCGAGGTGTGGCGCGGCGACATCGACTGGCGAACCGCCCTGCGCGAGGACCGGATAACGGTTCTGGCTCAGGCGGACGTGCGGCGCGACGTGCCGGAGTGGATCGGCCAGAGCATGGCGTCGGCGATCCCGCGTCCCGCCTGATCCACTCGGATGTGGTTGCGGGTCAGAGATAGTCGCGCCGGCGAAAGCTGACGTAGAGACCCACCACGATCGCCACGATCAGCACGGAACTGGTGACGAATCCGATGGTGTGGTCGTAGCCCGGGTACGGCACGTTCTGGCCATAAAACCCGGTGATCGCCGTCGGTACGGCGATGATCGCGGCCCACGCGGTCAGCTTCTTCATCACCGAGTTGAGGCGTGCGTCCGCGAGTGACAGGTTGGTCTCGAAGATCGTGGTGACCATGTCGCGCAACGACTCCGTCCACTCCGCCGCGCGCAGCGCGTGATCGTAGAGGTCGGAGAAGTGTGGATCGAGCTCGGGCGGAGCCTTGTTCTCGAATCGCCTGCGCTGGATACCTCCGATGACCTCCCGCATCGGCAGGACCACTCGCCGTAGCAGCACCAGATCCTTGCGGAGATCGTAGGTCTGGCGCTGGAGTGCGCGGCCCGCGACCCGCTCGTCGAAGAGCAGCCCCTCGAGGTCTTCCATCGCGTCGTCGAGTTGCTGGACCGCATCGAAATGACCGTCGACGACGACGTCGAGGAGTCCGTGCAGCAACGCCCCGATCCCGTACTGCTCGCCACCGATGTCGTCCCACCGCTGCACCACCGTGTCGATGTCGAAATCGGCAGTCCGTCGAACGGTGATCAGTGCATTACCTTTGACGAACACCGAGATCCGATGCAGATCAAATGCTTTGGCCTGTTCGGCAGGCGACTTCTGGGCTTCGGGCCGCTGGTCGGTGTCCGCGCCCTTCAGTACGACGGCGTAGACCATCAGGAAGGTGTGGTGGGCGTACGCGACGGTCTTGACCCGTTCCGCGGTGGCGGTGGTGTCCTCGATCGCGAAGGGGTCGAGGTCGAGTTCGTCGGCCAGGGCCGCCATCGTCTCGCTGGTGGGGCATTCCAGGTCGGCCCAGATGAGCAGATCGGAATCTTCGAGACAGTCGGAGACCTTGCTCAGCTCGAATCCGTCGACCTTTTCGCCGTCGCGCCAGATCTGCCCGCGGATTCGTTCCGACATGGCCCGCATTCTGCCACCGGGGCCGGATGGCAGGATCGCAGCATGGCCGCGCGGATCCCATCTCTCACCGGAATCCGGACTGTGGCGGCGTTGTCGGTCTGTCTCACCCACGCGGCTTTCTGGACGGGCCACTACACCGATGACTTCCTCGGCAGACTCACGTCCCGCTTCGAGGTCGGCGTCGCCATCTTCTTCGTGTTGTCCGGATACCTGCTGTTCTCGCCGTGGGTGACCGCGCTCGCCGAGGGGCGTGGCGCACCGTCGGCCGGGCGGTACTTCTGGCATCGGGCGCGACGCATCCTGCCTGCCTACTGGATCACCGTGGTGGCGGTGTATGCCATCTATCTCGTCTACGAACCGGCCGATGCGTCGCCGACCGGCACCGGTTGGTCCGGCTTCCTGCGCAACATGACGCTCACCCAGGTCTATGGGTTCGGCCACCTGCACTCCGGTCTCACGCAGATGTGGAGTCTGGCCGCGGAGGTGGTCTTCTACCTGGTGCTGCCGCCCATCGCGTGGCTCCTCGTGTCGGTGGTCTGTCGTCGACGATGGCGTCCCGATCTGCTGATCGTCGGCTTGCTGGCGCTGCTGCTGGTGTCGCCGATCTGGTCGGTGGTGGTCGCCGGCAGCGCCGGGATCGATGTGACGGCGCGGCTGTGGGCACCGGCGTTCTTCGGCTGGTTCGTCGCGGGGATGCTGCTCGCGGTGTGCGCGCACCTGATCCGGCGCTGGGACGCGACGGTGTCGGTGGCCATCGCGGTGGGAGCGTTGGTGCTGTCGGCGACCTCGATCGCCGGTGAACCGACCATCACCCCGACCACCGCGTCGGCGACGGTCGTCAAGCACGTGCTCTACCTGGTGATCGCCGTCGGCCTGATCGGTCCGCTGACCGTCCGCGACCAGTCGGACTGGTGGGCCCGGCTATGCGGGAGCCGTCCGATGGTGTGGCTGGGCGAGATCTCCTACGAGTTCTTCCTCGTGCATGTCGTGGTGCTGGAGATCGTCATGGACGTGCTCGGCTTCGGTGTGTTCAGCGGGTCGATGCCGATCGCGTTCCTCGCCACGACCGCGGTCAGCATTCCGGTCGCCTGGTTGCTGCACCGTCTCACCGCACCGTTGTGGCGTGCTCGCACGCCCGGGCTGTCCCACAGCCGCGGGTAGCATCGACGGTGACGTCCGGACGGTGAGCGGACGGGGAGACAGAGGGACATTCGTATGGTCGACAACCGGCGTCGTGGTCTCCCGACCACGGGCACGACGAGTGACGAGATCCGGTCGTGGTGCGACCAGTCGCGCCTGCCCGGTGATCGTCCCGAACTGTCCGACACCGCAGCAATTCTCGTCGCCTCCGGTTTCCTGACACCATCCGGCCGGGCCATCCTGGTGCGCCGTATCTCCACGGGCCTGCCGGTGCCGGTGCTCCACAGTGGGTTCGGCGACCTCCGGCGGTTGGGGCGAGCGATCGCGCAGAGCGAGCATCAGCTGGCGAATCCGATGATGCCCGGCGTGGTGGCAGCGGTGATGCGCAATCGGGTGAACGGTCTGCATCGCAGGCGCGACGACGCCCGGAAACTGATCGTGACCGCAAAGGGCGTGTTCGCCGGCGGGACCCGGGCCATCCGCCGCGAGCGTCGCGAGAACGTGTATCTCGAGATCGAGGAGCGCGAACGGCTCTTCGCGGGGCTGATGTGCACCCCGACCCCCGACGCGAATACCTCGGGCTACATGCGGCGGGCCGGTACGGCGGCCATGGATCGCCTCGCAGGCGTCGTGGGCCAGGTCGCGGCGAAGACGGGCTATCCGCAGGCCGGCGAGTGGGCCAACCAGATCCTGGTGCCCGAGCCGGAGGGCGCCTCGACGGCGCCGCTGGGCACCCCGGGTTCGGTGACCTTTGTCGACGGCTACGAGACCCTGTTGTTCGTCGCGGGGCATTTCTACGACCGGATCGTGCGAAATCCCGCCTGGCTGTCCGACCATTTCGAGATCCAACGCACGCAGGTGAATCTCCATGCCGAGCTGGCGGAGATCGCCGCCGACGTGATCGCGTTGCGCGCCGTGCGGATCGACCTCGATCGCGCCAAGCGCAATGGCGGGTTCGATCGGACCTTCGCCGAGCACATCGACCGCCGGGAGACTGCGTTGCGTCCCGTGTGGACCGAACTGATCGACCGGGTACAGGCGCTCGGCGAGGTGGCTGCCGTCGTGGAATCGGCCGCCGTCGAACTGCGGGTGCTCGCCGAGTACGACCGCGCCAGCACGATCGACGACCGGATCGACGATCTCATCGCGCGCTCGGGTGACCGGGAGATCTCGGTCGACAACGCCAAGCGACTCACCGAACAGGTCCGCAGCGGCGAAGAGCAACTCCGGATCTATCGGGATGTGTTGCAGGGCAACATCGCCCGGATATCCCCGGCGGTACCGCGGGAGCTCCCGGCCCGCTACGAGCCGTCCTGAGGCCGGTCCGCGTGCGGTACCGCGGCGTCACCGCGACCAGGACCGCAGGTACTGCTTCTCCATCGGTGTGAGACGCCGCAGGGTGTGCGCCTCGATGTCGACGACAGCCATCTGCGTACTTGCCACGCAGGCTGCCTTCGCCGACGGCTCGTCGCCGGACGCGCGGATCTCGTAGCCGATCGTGAAGTCGACCGACCGCGACCCCTTGATCCACATGCCGACCCGTAGCGGCGAGTCCTCGTGGCGCAGCTGACGCTGATAGCGGATCTCGACGTGCACGATCATCGCGCTCATGATCAGTGCGGCGTAGCTGTCGCTCGGCCCGCTCGCTTCGCTCCCGGCGCTCGGCCCGTTCGGCCCGCTCGCTTCGCTCCCGGCGCCGGCACCGTTCGGCCCGCTCGCGTCGCTCCCGGCGCCGGCACCGTTCGGCCCGCTCGCGTCGCTCCCGGCGCCGGCCGACAGCAGCCATTCGATGCGCGCCTCCTCCATGAGGGTCACCATGCGGGCGTGGTTGATGTGACCGAACGCGTCCATGTCCGACCAGCGAACGCCCACCTCCGCGACGAATGCGAAGCCGCCCGGGCCGAGTCCTGCACCGGTCTCGGCTGCGGTGCCGTCGGGGTCGTCGGGGGCCGGAGTCATCGCATCCGCCTTTCGGGAAGTCGTCGAACAGTGGTCATATCCGCACCGAACCTCGTCTTGGGGTTACGCGAGACGGTTACTCATCAGTACTCTGTCAGGAGGAGGCTGCGGTGCCAGGGGGAAACCGCACTATCGAAGTCTGCGTTGCCCGAGACGATGATGTCGGCGGGTGGGTGCAGCCGTGGTGTGTGCAGTGAGGGAGATGATGCGGAAGTCGAGCCGTTGGGCGGCTGTGGTCGCCTCACTGATGGTCGCTGTGGTCGGCACTTCGGGGGTGGCGCACGCCGACGACCTCAAGGCAGCGCAGATCTCGAAATCGTCGAAGCTGAGCCCGGAGCGCACCGACATCTGGGTGAAATCCCCGGCCATGGGCGGCAAGGTCAAGGTGTCGGTGCTGACCCCTCGCTACAGCAGCGGCCCGCGCTCCACCGTCTACCTGCTCGACGGGGCAGACGCCGGTAAGGACGTCAGCGACTGGATCACCAAGGGCCGGGCGGGCAAGTTCTTCGCCGACAAGAACGTCAACGTTGTGCTGCCCACCGGCGGTGCCGGCAGTTTCTACACCAATTGGGTGCATCGCGACGCCAAGATCGGCAAGCCCCAGTGGGAGACCTTTCTCGCCAAGGAGCTGCCGCCGCTGATCGACGCCAAATTCGACGGCACCGGCCGCAACGCCGTCATCGGGCTCTCGATGGGTGGCCAGTCGGCCTTCACGCTGGCGTTCCGGCACCCGAGTCTCTACTCGGGAATCGCGTCGCTGAGCGGATGCCCGCCGGTGTCCGGCCCGGTCAACGAGAGCTATGTGCGCACCACCGTCGCGAAGTCCGGCGGCGACGCCACCAACATGTGGGGTCCGTTCGGCTCCGCCAACTGGGACGCGCACGACCCCAGCAGGCACCTCGACAAGCTGCGCGGCAAGAACATCTTCATCTCCGCGGGCTCGGGGGCGGTCGGTCCGCTGGACCTCACCGCACCCTATGACCCGAAGGACGGCCCACGTTCGGCGGTCACCGCGGCAGGCTCGGCGCTGGAACTCGGTGCGTGGCGTTGCTCGCTCGAGTTCGCCGCGACCCTGCGCGCGAACAACGTCCCGTTCACTGACGGATTCCGCGTGATCGGTACCCACAACTGGGTCTACTGGGAGCGGGATCTGCCGGTGGCCTGGCCGACCATCTCGCAGGGCCTCTAGCCGACCGAGAACATCTGCCTGCCGGTCACGCCTGCCGGCTCCACTGCTCCGCGAAGCGCAGGAAGACGTCGTCCTCGGCGGGATTGGTGACCGTGACCCGGACGCCGTCCTCGGCGAACGGTCGCACCACCACTCCGGCGTCGACGGCGGCGCCGGCGAAATCCATCGTCGCGTCGCCGAGTTCGAGCCAGACGAAATTGGCCTGCGAATCGGGCACGCGATAGCCGAGGTCACGCAATCGCCCGGTGACCCGGGTGCGTTCGGCCACCACGGCCTCGGTCCGTGCCAGCAGCTCGTCCCCGGCCTCGAGGCACGCCAGCGCGGCGTGCTGGGCGACGCTGTTCACAGAGAACGGGACGTGCACCTTGCCGAGTGCGGTGATCACCTCGGAATCGCCGATCGCGTATCCGACTCGTAAACCGGCCAGCCCGTAGGCCTTGGAGAACGTGCGTAACACCACCAGGTTGCGGAACTCGCGGGAGAGCTCCACCGCGTCGTAGGCCTGTGTGGGGCCGAGTCGTAGGTACTCGAAATACGCCTCGTCGAGCGCGACGATGATGTCGGAGGGGACCGCGCGCAGGAACTCCCGCAACGCGGCCGCCTCGACGACGGTGCCGGTCGGATTGTTCGGGTTGCAGACGAAGATCAGTCGGGTGCGGTCGGTGATCGCCGCCGCCATCGCCGGGAGGTCGTAGGTGAGCTCGTCGGTCAGCGGCACCTGGACCGGGGTCGCGCCCGTCACCCGTGTCGCGAGCGGATACGTCTCGAAGGACCGCCACCCGAACAACACCTCGTCGCCGGGCCCGCTGGTGATGGTGATCAGGTTCTGGCAGAGGATCACCGAGCCGCAGCCCACCTGCACCTGGTCTTCGGTCACCCCGAGGTTCTTCGCCAGGTTGGCGGTCAGCTCGACCATGCCGTTGTCGGGATAACGGTTCGCGGTTCCGGCAGCCGCGACGATCGCGTCGAGGACGCTGGGCAGCGGTCCCTCGGTGACCTCGTTGCTCGCCAGCTTCACGGCACCGGGAAAGGTCTTGCCGGGCACGTAGACGGGCAGATCGTCGAGGTCTGGACGGATGCGCAGGGTCACCCGTCAAATGTAGGTGCACCGCACGTGAACGGCCAAAATGGTCGCGGTTTGCTTACCGCTGCGACGAGTGTGTAATCTTTCGCTTCGGCAGTTCGAAAGGACTCCGCGAGGAGGCGTGCCAGAGCGGCCGAATGGGACTCACTGCTAATGAGTTGTCTCGCTAACACGGGACCGGAGGTTCAAATCCTCTCGCCTCCGCCGAACCGCAGTCGCGCCGACTGTGGAGAGGCTCTGCTGCTCCGGCAGTGGAGATACAACTGAAGACCACGCGCCCGTAGCTCAACGGATAGAGCATCTGACTACGGATCAGAAGGTTTGGGGTTCGAATCCCTACGGGCGCACAGAACGAGAACCCCGGGCTTTGCCGGGGTTCTCGTGTTTTCAAGGCGCCTCGACGGTCCGAATCCGCCCGATCCTCGTGACCACCACACCGAAGAGGATCGCGAGGGGGAACATCACGATCCCGTAGACGGCCGGCGCCACCGACATCTCCGAGCTGTTGAGCACAGTGAGCGTGACGGCGAGCGCGAGGGTGGCGTTGTGCAATCCGATCTCGAAACCGCCTGCGATGCACTGCGTGGTGGACAGGCCTGCAAGTCTGGGGACCACGTATCCGATGGTGAGCGACAGGGCACAAAAGATCGCGGTGACCGCGCCGGCCTCGGCGGCGTATTCCAACGCCCGGTCCTCGCCGAGCAGTGCGCCGAGGACCACCACCACGATCAGGACCACCGAGGCGACCCGTACCGGGCGGTCGGCGCGGGCGGCGAAGGTCGAGGCACGGGCCCGCACGAGCATGCCGAGGGCCACCGGGAGCAGCACCAGGGCGAAGACCTGCAGCATCTTGCTCGGCTGCACACCGAGGTTGTCGGCGGAATCGAGAAACCAGGCAACCGAGAGATTGACCACGATCGGCAACGTGACGAGCGCGAGGATCGAGTTGAGGGCCGTCAGGGTGATGTTGAGGGCGACGTCACCATGGAACAGATGACTGTAGAGGTTCGCGACGGTGCCACCCGGTGCGGCGGCGAGGGTCATCAGCCCGACGGCGAGCAAGGGTTGCAGGCCGAAGGCATTGGCGAGGGCGAAGCCGAGAAGCGGGAGCAGCACGACCTGGCAGCCGAGAATGATCACGACCGCCCGGGGATTCTTCGCGACGCGCCGGAAGTCGGCGACCGAGAGCGCCAGGCCCAGCCCGAACATGATGACGGCCAGGGCCATCGGCAGCCCGACTGTCGCGAACGACGATTCCATCCCGGCCCCCTCGCGTACGCCGATGCGCGGTGTTCCGTGCCCGGTCGCCCCGTGTGCGACTCTGCCATACCGATTGTCGGATATGGGTGGTCCCGACGGAACCGCACGCTGCCGGCTCGGGGTGTCGCGCAGTAACATCTCCGGGGTGCCGGGCCCGTCGACCATCGTCGTGAGTGGAGTCGTCGTCCGTGACGTCCGAGGCTTTCTGCTCACCGTGCGCAAACGTGGGACGCGGCGGTTCATGCTGCCCGGGGGTAAGCCGGAACAGGGCGAATCGGCAGCTGCGGCGGCAGTTCGGGAATGTGCCGAGGAGGTCGGACTCGGAGTCGACATGTCCCGCTTGCGTCAATGGGGTCGATTTCGGTCAGCAGCTGCCAATGAAGCCGGATGGGACGTGGTGGCAACGATTTTCGAGGCCGAAGTGATCGACCAGGAAATCACCCCGACGGCGGAGATCGACGAGATCCGGTGGATGGACATCGATGCCGAAATCGTGGCCGATGATCTCGCGCCATTGCTTGTCGAACACGTGATTCCGGCATTGCGTCGCGCCGGTCACGATTCCTGACCTGTTATCACAGTTTTCGCAGCATTCACCGAAAATCGGGCGGTTTCGGTTACCGTGTGCACGCGGGGGGACCTATGCGCGGATCTAGTGAAAGGATCTTCCATGACCTCTCCATCGCCTGCGGCGAAACTCGCAGCGGAGTTCTTCGGTACCTTCTGGCTGGTGTTCGGTGGTTGTGGTAGCGCGATATATGCCGCAAAACAGATAGCGCAATCCGACGATGGACAGAGCACCTTTCAGGTCGGTATCGGATTCCTCGGTGTCGCACTTGCATTCGGCCTCACCGTGGTCACCATGGCATATGCGGTCGGGCACATCTCGGGCGCGCATTTCAATCCCGCTATCACTCTCGGCGCAGCCGTGGGTGGGCGCCTCCCCTGGAAGGAATTACCCGGATACTGGATTTCCCAGGTTGTCGGCGGTCTGGTCGCCGGATTGCTGCTGTTCGTCATCGCGAAAGGGCAACCCGGATTCGACGCCACCGGGAACATGGCCGCAAACGGTTATGGGGAACATTCGCCGAGCAATTACAACCTCACCTCGGTCTTCATCGCGGAAGTCCTTCTGACGGCGTTCTTCCTCATCGTGGTGCTCGGCGCCACCGACGGGCGTGCCCCCGGGGGCTTCGGACCGCTGGCGATCGGCCTGAGCCTCACCCTGATCCACCTCATCTCCATCCCGATCAGCAACACCTCGGTCAACCCGGCCCGGTCGACGGGTGTCGCCTTCTTCAACGGCAACGGGGCGCCCGGGCAGTTGTGGGTGTTCTGGGTCGCGCCATTGATCGGCGGCATCATCGGCGGCCTGCTCTATCCGTTGCTGTTCGAGAACGGGAAGTTCGCGTTCGGTAACCGCGCCGCCGCCGACCGCACCGACGTCGACCGCACCAGGGCGTAGCCACCGGGTGGGGCGGCCCGTCCGCGTCGTCCCACCCGGCCACATCGTCGGTGGCCTGGGAGAATCCCGGCCATGGAACTGCTCATCCTGGTACTCGTCGGCGCAATCATCGTCACCGCGATCGCCGACCGCCGGGGGATGCAGCCGGCGCTGATCATCATCGTGATCGCGCTGGCGGTCTCGTTCATCCCCGGAATGCCGCGCGTCGAACTCGATTCGCACATTCTGCTGACGGTGGTGTTGCCGCCGCTGCTGTACTCGGCGGCGCTCGGGTTCTCGTTCCCGAACTTCGTACGCAACCTGAAGCCCATCCTGGGGCTCGGCGTCGCGATGGTCGTCATCACGGCGCTGGCGGTGGGGTGGGTGGCCTCGCTGGTCATCCCCGAGTTCACCTTCATGCTGGCCCTGCTGCTGGGCGCCATCGTCGCGCCACCAGATGCGGTGACCGCGGTGGCCATCGGCCGCAAGCTGGGCCTGCCGAAGCGGCTGATGACCATCCTGACCGGCGAGAGTCTGGTGAATGACGCCGCGGCCCTGTCGCTGTTCGCGATCGCCATCTCGCAGATCGCCGACACCCACTCGTTCATCGGGAACCCGCTGGTGCTGTTCGGTTACAACGCAATACTCGGGCCGATCGTCGGTGCGGTCCTCGGCATGCTGACGCTGTGGATCCGCAGGCACCTGCAGAATCCGGCGCTCGAGACGGTGCAGGGTTTCGTGGTGCCGTTCGCCGCGTTCCTGGCGGCCGAGCACCTGCACGCATCGGGCGTGCTGGCCGTCGTCATCGCCGGTTTCGTAGTGGGCTCGGGCTCGGTCCATGCGGGCTATCAGACCCGGCTGCAGGAACGGTATGTGTGGAACTCGGTGGACGTGCTGCTCGAGGCCTTCGTGTTCGCCTACATCGGGCTCCAGATGCGATTCATCATCACCGACCTCCGCGACGCGCGGGAGTCGTTGGTGCACATCGCGATGGCGTCGTTGCTGGTGCTGGTGGTGGTCCTGGCGATCCGCCCCATCTGCGTGTTCGCGATGTTCGGCCGCGGTGCCCTGAGTCGTCGGATCGACAGTGCCGTCAGCGTCGAGGTACCTGCCAACCCGCGTCGCTCGGTCCGGCGCGCCCGTGATCCGGCCCGACGGCCGGGGCGTCGCCGACGATGGTCCGAGCGGATCGATCACCGCCCGCTGACCTGGCAGGAGTCCACCGTCGTCGCTTGGACCGGCATGCGTGGCGTGGTCACCCTGGCGGCTGCCTCGGGTATCCCGGTCACCGTGGCCTCGGGCGAACCGTTCCCCGAGCGATCGGCGATCCAGGCGATCGCCTTCGTCGTCGCCGTCGGGACTGTCCTCATCCAGGGGGCGACACTGCCGTGGATCATCGCTCGGCTACAGCTCCGCAATGAGGACGAGGAGCGCCACGACCACGACCAGACCGTGCGGACGGAGGAGGTGGTGCACGCTGCCGCCGATCAGGTCATCACGGATTTCGTCGACAGCCCACCCGCTGGACTCGATGCCGCGACCGTCGCCTTCATCATGGAGACGGTGGCGCGCCAGTCCCGAGACGCCGAGGAGATGCCCGACCCGGAGGCGCACACCGCCCGCAACGACGCGTTCGCCACGCTCTATCGCTCGGTGCTGAACGCACAGCGGGAGGCACTGGTCGCCAACCGCGACGCCGGCAACCTCGAGGACGAAGCCGTCCGTGCGATGCTCGAACGCCTCGACCTGCAGGAAGCCGGTCTGTCGGCGCGACTGGAGAGCCGCCTGTAGATCTCGCGGTACACGCCGTCACGCGGTCGTCGTACTGTCGAAGGTGCGGGTGTGCGCACCCGCGTCCGGCGCGAGTCGGAGTGGGTGACGCGACGGAACGGGAGGCGAGGATGGGACAACCCAGCGGGCCGCCGCCGCGCGCGGGTGACCCTCCGCCGCCCGACGATCTCTACCGGATCCCGCTCTACCCCCATCTCTACCCGCCGCTCGGTTATGCACCGGACGGGCGACCGATCTTCGTGCCCGGTGAGCCAGAACGGCCGTCGGTGCCCCCCGCCGGCATGCCCGGCCCCGACTCCGATATCCCCGGCTCCGGTATCCCCGCCGACGACGCCGCGACCCCCGCTGCGAGCGCCCGGTCATCTGATCGCCGTCTTGTCGGTGTGTTGGCGATCGTGGCCGTGGCGGCGCTCGGGCTCCTGGCCATGACAGTGGGCCGCGCCGCCCTGCGCGACGACCCTCGGCCCGCGGCCGACCAGCAACTCCCCGTGGTCATCACACAACTTCCCACTCAGATGCCCACCCAGATGCCCACCGCCCCGCCCGGTGGAAACCCCGACGAGGTGCCAGGAGACCCGAACTCGCCTGCGTCGCCGGTCGGCAAGGAGATCGTCTACGAGGTGACCGCGTCGAGCCCGACCACGATCCTCTACGTCGACGCCGACGGGCTGCGCACCACGATTGGCGCACCGACCACCTGGACGGTCCGTTTCACCGGTACGGGCAATCCGTTGCGAGTCCTGGTCCTCGCCGGGGACGGCGACGCACAGTGCCTGATCAAGGTCGGCGGCCGGCCGGTGGCCGCGGATCGCATCACCGCGCAGTCGCCCCGCCGGACGGTTTCCTGCCGTGCCTGAGTGACCGACGTCACCGGCCGGCGTCCTCAACGCGCGCATCGACTGTGTACCGAGGCACTCGGGTCGCTACCGTAGATCTGTGAGTTCTTCCCAGACAGCCTCAGACGGCACCACTCCACAGGACGGCACCACGCCGTCGGCCGATCTCAAGACGGTGATCACGTGGCGCGGTGAGTCCTCTGACCGGCTCGAACAGGTGCGCCTGCACGTGACCGGCGCGCGCATCAAGGCGTACGGCCGGATCATCGCGGCCGCATCGGACGAGCACGAGGCGTTCTCGGCGTCGTATGAACTCGTCACCAACGACAACGGCGTGACCAGGCGTCTGTCGGTCCATCTGCTGCGTGCGAGTGGCGAAACACAACTGGGCATCACCCGTGACGGACAGAACAACTGGCTGGTGCAGACGCCCGAGGGCACCATCAGCAGCGACTTCAACGGTGCCGAGGATGTCGATCTGGCACTGTCGCCGATGTTCAATGCGCTGCCGATCCGTCGTCACGGATTGCAGAACGGCTCTGGCGAGATCGACGTGCCGGTCGCCTACCTCTATCTCCCGGCAGGCACGATCGAACCCGCGACGTTGCACTACACCGCGAGCAAGGACTCGATCGCGGTGGTCTCGCCCGTCGTCACCTCGACGTTGACCGTCGACGACAACGGATTCGTGGTGGACTACGCCGGGCTGGCCACCCGGGTCTGAATCACCCGACCCAGACCTTCGCCTGGTGCGCCTGCCGTCGCAGTTCCTGCGCCCAGCCGGGCTCGCCGACCGTGACGCCGGTGATCGGCAACGGTGCCGCGCCGGCGATCTGCTGGTAGGCCGATCGCGCGCGGTGGCCGTCGTCGACGACGATCTCGACGGTGCCCTTGTCCCGCAGCTCGTCCCGTGCCGCGATCAATCGGTCGATGGTCTCGCTCAGCACGTTCAGCAGGGCGATGCCGTTGGCCTCCAACATGGCTCGCTGCAGCGCTGGTGCGCTGCCCGCCACTCGCGTGCCGTCGCGGAAGCTGCCGGCCGCCAGGCGTAGCGCCAGGTCACTTTCACCCGCCCCGACCGCGGCGGTGACCGCGGCGGTCAGATGCGGCAGATGCGAGATCGCGGCGACCGCGCGATCGTGTGCCCCGGCGGCCGCCGGCACCACGAATGCACCGGCGGATCGGGCGATGGCGGCCACCGCAAGCCAGTCGTCGGGGTCGGTGTGGTCTTCGGTGGTGACCATCCACATCGCGTCGCGGAACAAGTCGGGATCTGTTGCCGTCCAACCGGATTGGCTGGTTCCGGCCATCGGGTGGCCGCCCACGTGACGCACGCCGGGGGCCAGTCGCGCCACCGACTCGGCGACGGCCTGCTTGACGCTGATGACATCGGTGAGCAGACAGTTCGCGGCATGCTCGACGATGGCAGGCAGCAGGTCGTCGATGATGGTCACCGGCGTCGCCAGCACCACGATCGCGTTGTCGGCGGAGGCCTGGCGCAGCGTCGCCGCGAGATCGGTGGAGGCCCGATAACCGGCCGCCGTCGCGGCCGCCACGGTCTCGCCGGAACGGTTGTAACCGTAAGCAGATCGACCTGCGTCGTGCAGTGTGCGCAGCAGTGAACCGCCGATGAGTCCGAGTCCGAGCACGCAGACCGGCAGACCGGCGGACGGGTCGGGGTGGGTCGACGCGGCAGTCATCCGTTCAGATTCCCATATGGCCTGATCCGGTGAACAGCGAGCCGGGGACCGAGACTTGGGTGACCCGCGGATTACGGCTACGGTGACCTGCATGGCAGGTGCCGGCGCAGGTGTATCGGGTGGTTCGAACAAGCAGGACGTCACCGACGAGATCGAGGGTTTCGCGGTGGCGGTGGTACGCGACGACGGTGCATGGAAGGTGAGTGCGCTCAAGCCGTCGGCGTTGCTGACCCTCGACGATGCCGAACGCCAGCTCCGTGAGCTGCGTGCCGCGGGTGCGGTGTTCGGTCTGCTCGACGTCGACGACGAGTTCTTCATCGTGGTCCGGCCCGGGCCGTCGGGAGCGCAGCTGCTGATCTCGGATGCCACGGCGGGTGTCGACTACGACGTCGCGGCCGACGCCCTCGACGCCATGAACATCGACGTCCCGGATCTCGATCCCGACGAGCTCGATGACATCGACCCCTGGGAAGAGGGGGATCTGGGCATCCTGGCCGATCTGGGGCTGCCGGATGCCGTGATGAGTGTGATCGTCGGGGATACCGACCTCTACGCGGACGAGCAGCTCGGCATGATCGCCGCGCGACTCGGATTCGCCGACGAGCTGTCCAAGGTGCTCGACTCGCTGGGGCATTGACGCCCGCCGACGTAGGACCTCCGCGCGCGGGGTGGGAGACCATGATGCGCTCGGCTCTGGCTGCCGCCCGCGAGGGCGGCAACGGTGACGTGCCGATCGGCGCAGTCGTCTTCGACCCCGATGGGATCGAGCTCGCGCGCGCCGCGAACCGGCGTGAGGCGGACGGCGACCCGACCGCGCACGCCGAGATCCTCGCATTGCGAGCGGCCGCACAGCGTTTCGGCGACGGGTGGCGGTTGCCCGGCTGCACCATCGTGGTGACCGTCGAGCCGTGCACGATGTGCGCGGGGGCGATCACGCTGTCCCGGGTGGATGCGCTCCTCTTCGGCGCGTGGGAGCCCAAGACGGGCGCTGTCGGCTCGCTCTGGGATGTGGTCCGCGACCCGCGACTGTCCCACCGGCCACAGGTCGTCGGCGGCATCCTCGAGGCGGACTGCCAGGCCCTGATGATCGATTTCTTCACGGCGCGCCGGACGGACTGACCCCGGGGTGGCTGCGGGTCGGAATCAGGGTGGAAATCAGGGTTCGCCTGCGCCGATGCTCTGGCAGATTGGACACATGGGCGCGACACCGGTCGCGTTCGGAGACCCCGAGGAGACTGACATGTCCGATCCCAGCGACAAGGTCAACGAGGCGCTCGAGACCGTCAAGGACAAGATCAACGAGTTCGCCGAGAGCGGCAAGGTCCAGGACGCGGTCGGTACGGCCAAGGACAAGATCAACGAGTTCGCGGCGAGCGACACCGTGCAGGGAGCCGTCGGCACTGCCAAGGAGAAGTTCGGCGAGTTCGCCGAGAACGAGAAGGTCCAGGATGCCCTCTCGACCGCCAAGGACAAGTTCGACGAGATCAAAACCAAGATCACGGATCGCTGACAGGGCTCTGACCAGCAGTTCTGGCCCGTCTGGGCCATCCATGGCACGGTGGGAAGTGCCTTGCAACCGGTGACAACCATGTCCCGGTCATATCAACGAGGAGGCAGTTCATGGGAGTTGCAGACGACGCCAAGAACAAGGCCGAAGAGTTGAAGGGTCGCGGTAAAGAAGCTGCCGGCGATCTCACCGACAATCAAGATCTCAAGGACGAAGGCCGCGGCGACCAGGGTGTCGCGCAAGGCAAGCAGAAGGTCACCGAGGCCGCCGACAAGGTCAAGGGCAAGGTCGACGACGTCAAGGACAAACTGACCGGGAATTGACGCACCCGCTCCCTCAGGAGCAGCGTTCCCCGTTCCCTGAGGAGCGAAGCGTTCCCCGTTCCCTGAGGAGCGAAGCGTCTCGAAGGGCCCTCTGACCAGTCAATTTAGGGCTGAGCGCGTCCTGCGGTACAGTCTTCCGCGGTGGCGTGTCCGAGCGGCCGAAGGTGCAGCACTCGAAATGCTGTGTGCGGTAACCCCGTACCGAGGGTTCAAATCCCTCCGCCACCGCAGCGAACGGCCCCTCATCTGACCAGATGAGGGGCCGTTTTCGTGTGTGAGCCCCTCCGCTGTGCACATACCCCGGTCCGGTCACATCACCGTGGTTCCGAATGACGGTGGCTTCTGCGAACAGAGGTGGGTGCGTGACGGCGACCGGATCACGCCAGGAACTGCGCCGCGTCCCGTGTCAGGTCCAACAGCGGCTGCGGGAAGATTCCCAGCACGATGGTCACGACGGTGCAGACCGCGATCGACGAGGTCGTCAGGACACTCGGCTTCACGACGTGCGGTGCGCCGACCGGCACGTCGGCGAAGAACATCGCGACAATGATCCGGATGTAGAAGTAGGCGGCGATCGCGCTGCTGATCACGCCGATCACCACCAGCACTCCGCCGCCTGCCCCGGCGACCGCCGCGAAGACATCGAACTTGGCGATGAAGCCGCTCGTCAGCGGGATACCGGCAAAGGCGAGCAGAAACATCGAGAACATCGCGCCGACAAGAGGATATCGCCGGCCCAGCCCCGCCCATTGGGCGATCTCGGTGGCTTCTCGCCCGGACAGGTGCGGTCCGGACACCCGATCCGGCTCGCGTACCACCGCGACCGTTGCGAAGGCGCCGAAGGTCGAGAACGCATACGCGGCCAGGTAGAACATCGTCGCCGCGAGGCCCGGCTGAGTGGGCCCACTCGCTCCGCTCGCGGCGCCCGCGTCGTCGAAGGCGACGAGGCCCAGCAGGATGAACCCGGTGTGCGTGATCGACGAGTAAGCGAGCATCCTTTTGACGTCGGTCTGCGTGACCGCCATCACCGCGCCGGCCAGCATCGTGGCGATGGCGACCGCCCAGAGTGCCGGTTCCCAATAGTTCTTCAGGTCAGGGAAACCGACGAAGAACACCCGGAGCAGACCGCCGAAGGCGGCGATCTTGGTGGCCGCAGCCATGAACGCGGTGACCGTGGTGGGCGCGCCCTGATACACGTCGGGAATCCACGAATGGAAAGGCACGGCACCGATCTTGAACAACAGGCCGACCGAGAGCAGTCCCAAGGCGATCAGCGGAAGCGTGGAGTCGGCGCCCGGCGCGCCGACAGACCTGCCGATCGCCCCGAGTTGCAGCGACCCGGTTGCACCGTAGGCGAAGGCGGCGCCGAAGAGGAAGAATGCCGACGAGAACGCGCCGAGGAGAAAATACTTGAGCGAGGCCTCCTGCGAGATCAATCGTCGACGACGTGCGAGGCCGCACAGCAGGTACAGCGGCAGCGAGAAGACCTCCAGCGCGATGAACATCGTGAGCAGATCACCGCACGCCGGGAACAGCATCATGCCGCCGACGGCCAACAGGGTGAGCGGGAAGACCTCGGTCGTGATGGCACCAGCGCGGGTGGCCTCGAATTCCGCATCGGTGTTGGGGACCGAGGCGCCTGACGGTGTGAACATGTCGGCGTCGACCGAGTCCAGGGCGGCCTGGGCGGCGGCCCCGGGTCCGTCGCTCACTCGTAGCGTGATCGCCGGCGCCGCGACGACACGTTCGAGTCGTCGTTCGGCCATGAACGCGATCGCCAGGATCGAGACGAGCAGCAGGATCCCTTGCAGGAAGAGGGCAGGCCGGTCGATGACGACCGAACCCGCCATCGCGAACTGGCCGTGACCGCCGTTCCGTGTCTGCGCGACGGCGACGGCCACCAGCGCGGCAAACGCCGCTGCCAGACCACCGAGCGCGAGAGTGAGTTGAGTCCGATAGCGGAACCTGCGGGGCGCGAACGCCTCCACCAGCACCCCGGCGACGGCCACCCCGAACACGATCAGCATCGGCGACAACAGGCCGTACTCGACGCTGGGCGGATCGATGGCGGCGAGATACTCGGAGGTCACTTCGGTACCCCTTCTGTCGGCACCCGATCCGTCGGGGCACTCACCGTCGGGCGCGGGTCCGGCTCGTGAATGGTGCTCATCGTGTGCGAGACGGCCGGATCGATCAGATCCAGCAGCGGTTTCGGATACACCCCGAACACCAGCAGCAATGCGATCAGCGGGGTCACCACGACGAGTTCCCGGCCGTGCAGGTCACGCATCGACCGGGTTGCCGCTCCCGGACCCTCCACCTGTCGTGCCGGGCCGCCCATCATCCGCTGGTACAGCCACAACACATAGATCGCGGACAGCACCAGCGCGCTCGTCGCCACCACCGCGGCGACCGGATATCGGGTGAATGTGCCGATCAGGACGAGGAACTCGCTGATGAACGGAGCAAGTCCGGGCAGGGACAGGGTGGCGAGACCCGCGACGAGGAACGTCCCCGCCAGCATCGGGGCGATCTTCTGCACCCCCCCGTAGTCGGCGATGAGCCGACTGCCACGGCGCGACACCAGGAACCCGGCCACCAAAAACAGTGCAGCGGTGGAGATCCCGTGGTTGACCATGTAGAGCGTGGAGCCGGTCTGCCCCTGCGTGGTGAGTGCGAAGATGCCGAGGATGATGAAGCCGAAGTGGGAGATGGACGTGTAGGCGATGAGCCGCATCACGTCGGTCTGCCCGATCGCGAGGACCGCGCCGTAGACGATGCCGATGACCGCGAGCGCCGTGATCAGTGGTGCGAAATACTTCGCGGCGTCAGGGAACAGTTGCAGACAGTAGCGCAGCATCGCGAAGGTGCCCACCTTGTCGACCACGGCCATCATCAGCACGGCGCCCGACGGGGTGGCGGCCACCGCGGCATCGGGCAGCCACGAATGGAAAGGCCACAGTGGTGCTTTGACCGCGAAGGCGAACATGAAGCCGAGGAAGAGGAGCTTCAGCAGGCCACCCCCGGCGTCGAGCTGTCCCGACGACACGGCGTCGACCACCGTCCGCAGGTCGAACGTCCCGCCGCCGTCGGCCCCGAGGCCCGACCGCGCGGTCACCACGTAGAGGCCGATCACCGCGGCCAGCATGATCAATCCGCCGAAGAGGTTGTACAGCAAGAACTTCACCGCTGCCCGCGATCGATCGAGGCTGTTGTCCTGTGGCCCGCTCGCGCCGCTCCCGGCGCCGTTCTCATCCGGCCCGCTCGCTGCGCTCCCGGCGCCGTCGGCATGCGGCCCGCGACCACCGAAGCCGCCGATCAGGAAGTACATCGGGATCAGCATCGCCTCGAAGAAGATGTAGAACAGCAGGATGTCGAGGGCGACGAAACTCATCAGCACCATCGCCTCGACCGCCAGGATCAGGGCGAGATAGGTGTGCGGTCCTTTCTGACGGCGCCCGGCCGAATGATCCAGTGAACCGGTGTGATCGGCGTCGTTCCAGCCGGCCAGGATGAGCAGTGGGAGGAGTACCGCGGTGAGGAGTACCAGCACCAGACCGATGCCGTCGAGTCCGAGGGCATACCGGGTGCCGAAGGCGGGGATCCAACTGTGATCCTCGACGAACTGGTAGCGGGCGCCGGTGCTGTCGAAGCCGGCGGCCAGGCCCAGCGCGACCATCAGCACAGCGATGCAGATGCCCAGCCCGAGCCACTTCGCAACATCCGGTCGGCTGCTCGGGATCGCCAGCACCGCAACCGACCCGACCGCCGGCAACAGCCACAAGATGGTCAACCAGGGCATGCTCACAGGACGTTCACCACCATCACCATCGCGACGATCAGGACTGCGCCGGCGAACATCGACAACGCATATGACCGGACGTAGCCGTTCTGCCAGCCACGTATTCGTTGCGACAATGCGCCGACGGTGCGGCCGATCCCGGTGGTGAGTCCGTCCACGCCGTCGTTCTCGACGAGCACGAGTCCCCGGGTGAGCTCTTGACCCGGCCGCATCAGCAGGTTCTCGTTGACCGCGTCGCCGTACAGGTCGCGGCGCGCGGCCACGGTGAGCGCGGACACGTCCTCCGGTGCGATTTCGGGGACCGGATGCGTGGCGTACTGCCGCCATGCGAGGGCGATCCCGATCGCGACGACGGCCAGGATCGTCACCGTGACCACCCACGTCGGCACCGCCAGTTCGTGGTGTTCCTCGCCGACAACGGGTTCGAGCCAGTGCACCAGCGAATCCCCCCACGCCAGCAGTGCGCCGGAGATCACCGATCCGATTGCGATGAGGATCATCGGCGCACTCATCACGCCGGGCGACTCATGGGGGTGTGCATCGTCATGCCAGCGGCGGTCGCCGAAGAACGTCAACAACATCACGCGTGTCATGTAGAACGCGGTGATCCCGGCACCCAGCAGCGCGGCACTGCCCAGCAGCCATCCGCCCGCGCCGCCGGAGGCAAAGGCGGCCTCGATGATCGGGTCCTTGGAGAAGAACCCGGCGAACGGCGGCACACCGATGATGGCGAGGTAGCCGAGTCCGAAGGTGACGAACGTGATCGGCATGACCGTGCGGAGGCCGCCGAAACGGCGCATGTCGGTCTCGTCGTTCATCCCGTGCATCACCGAGCCCGCGCCGAGGAACAGTCCCGCCTTGAAGAACCCGTGGGTGAGCAGGTGCATGATCGCGAATGCGTAACCGGCGGGACCCAATCCGGTGGCCAGGATCATGTAGCCGATCTGGCTCATCGTCGACGCCGCCAGTGCCTTCTTGATGTCGTCCTTCGCGCAGCCGATGATGGCGCCGAACAACAGGGTGACCGCGCCCACGACGGTGACCCCGACCTGTGCGGCAGGCGCGAGGTCGAAGATCGGGTTCGAGCGCGCGATCAGATATACGCCTGCGGTCACCATCGTCGCGGCATGGATGAGCGCCGACACCGGGGTCGGGCCCTCCATCGCATCGCCGAGCCACGACTGCAGCGGCACCTGCGCCGATTTGCCGCACGCCGCGAGCAGCAACACGAATCCCAGTGCGGTGAGCACACTCTGGCCTGCCTGATCGGCGCCGGCGAACACGGTCTCGAAGGAAACGGCCCCGAAGGTGGCGAACATGATCATCAGCGCGACGGCCAGACCGATGTCGCCGACTCGGTTCACGACGAAAGCCTTCTTCGCGGCGGTCGCCGCCGTCGGCTTGTACTGCCAGAAGCCGATGAGCAGGTACGAGGCGAGGCCCACGCCCTCCCAGCCGAGGTAGAGGCCGAGATAGTTGTCGGCGAGGACCAGGATCAGCATGGCCGCCAGGAAGAGGTTGAGATAGGCGAAGAACCGGCGCCGGTCCGGGTCGTCGGCCATGTAGCCGATCGAGTAGATGTGGATCAGGGAACCGACCCCGGTGATCAGCAGGACGAAGCACATCGACAACTGATCGAGCTGCAGCCCGAAGTCGATCTGCAACTCTCCGACCGGCACCCAGGAGAACAGGATGTGGTGGACGGCGCGGTCATCGGTGGTCCGGCCGAGCATGCCGATGAACATCGACAGTCCGAGCGCGAAGGATGCGAGAGCCAGAGCGGTGCCGAGGAGATGCCCCCACTTGTCGGTCCGACGGGCACCCAGCAGGAGGACCGCCGCACCGATCAACGGAAGAGCCGGCACCAGCCAGAGGAGATCTGCGGTCGATTCGATGCTCACCGGTGGCCCCCTACCGCTTCAGCAGATCTGTGCCGTCGACCGAGGCCGACCTGCGGGAGCGGAAGATGGTCATGATGATGGCCAGTCCCACCACCACCTCGGCCGCAGCGACGACCATCGTGAAGAACGCGATCACCTGGCCGTCGAACGAACCGTGCATCCGGGCGAACGTCACGAACGCCAGGTTCGCCGCGTTGAGCATCAACTCGATGCACATGAAGACCACGATCGCGTTGCGGCGCATCAGTACCCCGGCGGCGCCGATCGAGAACAGCAGCGCCGAGAGGTACAGGTAGTTCGCGGGGTTCATCGGCCGGCCTTTCCGAGGGCTCGACGGATGCCGTCCGGCTCCGACGTCGGCGGCGCGGCTGCCGGCCGTGGACGCAGAGTCGCGTTCACCGAGAGCTCCGATGGAGTACCGTCGGGCAGCAGTGCGGGGACGTCGACCGCGTTGTGACGGGCATACACGCCGGGACTGGGCATCGGCGTCATGTCGACGCCGTTTCGGAACCTCTCCTCGGACAGTTCACGCTGACTTCGCCGCGGCCCGAACCGTTCCCGATGCGCCAGGACCATCGCGCCGAGGGTGGCGGCGATCAGCAGCGCGCCGGTCAGTTCGAATGCCCACAGGTACTGGACGAAGATCAGCCGCGCGATCGCCTCGATGTTCCCGTCGGAGCCGGTGCCGGAAACCGTGGGCGGCCCGGCCGTCGGTGCCCCCGCGAACACCGCCAGCGATGCGTTCGCGATTGCGGCGATCAGCAACACACCGAAGCCGATACCGAGGGCGACGGCCGCGACACGTTGTCCACGAAGGGTTTCCACCAGGGAATCCGACGAGTCGACACCGATCAGCATCAGCACGAACAAGAACAGCATCATCACCGCCCCGGTGTAGACGACGACCTGGACGACGCCGAGGAACAGCGCGCCCTGCGCGACGTAGAAGACCGCGAGGACGATCATGGTGGTGGCCAGGAAGATCGCCGAGTAGACCGCCTTGGTCGCGAACACCACGCCAAGCGCACCGGCCACCGCGACCACGCCGAGGACCCAGAACTGCACGGCCTCGCCGGTGCTGGTCGTCGGGAGCGCAGCGAGCGGGACCGTTGTGGGTGTCCGCATCAATTCCGCGACCAGTGCCGTCGTCACGACTCGTCCTTCGCGATCAGTCGCCCGTCCTTCGACACCTCGCCTCGGTAGTAGCTCTCCTCGGTGGAACCAGGTGCCATGTCGTGGGGTGCCGGGGTCACCCCGGGCTCGAGTGGTGCGAGGAGGCGGTCCTTCTCGTAGATGAGGTCGGCACGGTTGTCGTCGGCCATCTCGTAGTCGTTGGTCATCGTGAGCGCGCGGGTCGGGCACGCCTCGATACACAGGCCGCAGCCGATGCAGCGCAGGTAGTTGATCTGGTAGACGCGCCCGTAACGCTCACCGGGCGAATACCGCTCCTCGGCGGTGTTGTCGGCACCTTCGACATAGATGGCGTCGGCCGGGCAGGCCCAGGCGCACAGCTCGCAGCCTATGCACTTCTCCAGTCCATCGGGATGCCGATTGAGCTGATGCCGCCCGTGATAGCGCGGCGCCGTGGGGGTCTTCTCCTCGGGATACTGCTCGGTGATGGTCGGCGAGAACATCGACGAGAAGGTCACCCCGAGACCGCTCATCGGCTTGAGGAACTCAGGCATCGGTCGTCTCCTTCGCGGGGCCGGATGGAGGGCTTTGGGCGGGTTTGCTTGCGGGGCCGGTCGCAAGCACCTGACCCGGCATCGGAGGCACCGGGAATCCGCCTGCCATCGGGTCGAAGACCTCTTCCCGTTCGTCGTCGGGTGGTCCGTCTCCCGGTGGTCGATCTCGATACGCCGACACGCTTCGCGCGCCGGCTACTCGATCCGGCGGAGTAGTGGCGACGGAGGCACCGCGTCTCGAGACATCCTGCGCAGCAGGAAGTCTCATCAGCCGCCAGATGGCATATCCGATCAGCGCGGTCACCACGAGTCCGGCGCCTGCCGAGACCAGCGAGCGCACGAGGTCGTCGTCGGCGGAAGTGCCGATCGCCGCGCGGATCAGGGCGACCACCATCACCCAGGTCAGCGAGATCGGGATCAGGACCTTCCAGCCCAGGTTCATGAACTGGTCGTAGCGCAGGCGGGGCAGACTGGTCCGCAGCCAGATGAACACGAACAGGAACACCCAGACCTTGATCGTGAACCACAGGATCGGCCACCAGCCGGAGTTCGCCCAGTCGAAGATGCTGACCGGCCAGGGCGCCTGCCAACCACCGAGGAACAGGGTGGTGGCGAGTGCCGAGACGGTGACCATGTTGATGTACTCGGCGAGCATGAACATGGCGAACTTGAGCGAGGAGTACTCGGTGTGGAATCCGCCGACGAGTTCGCCCTCGGCCTCGGGCAGGTCGAAGGGTGCGCGATTGGTCTCGCCGACCATCGAGATCGCATAGATCACGAACGACGGCAACAGCAACAGCACATACCAATGATGTTCTTGTGCAGCCACGATGCCCGATGTCGACATGGTGGTCGCATCGAGGAACACCGCGGCGAAGGTGAGGCCCATCGCGATCTCGTAGGAGATCACCTGGGCCGTGGAGCGCAGCCCGCCGAGCAGCGGATACGTCGAGCCCGACGACCACCCGGCCAGCACGATGCCGTACACGCCAACCGAGGTGATGGCGAGGACGTAGAGAACACCGACCGGGAGGTCGGTGAGCTGCAGCGGGGTCTGGTGCCCGAACACCGACACCATCGGACCGAACGGGATGACCGCGAATGCCATGATCGCCGGCACCACCGCGATGATCGGGGCGAGAAGGTAGATCGGCTTGTCGACGCTCGACGGGATGATGCCCTCTTTGAGCGCCAGTTTGACGCCGTCGGCCAGACTCTGCAGCAGGCCGCGCGGACCGACCCGGTTGGGTCCGATGCGGGTCTGCATCCGCGCCATGATCTTTCGCTCGATCAGGATGGCGGCGAGTGGATTGGCGACCAGGAACGCGAAGACCGCCACCGCCTTGATCAGGATGAGCCACCAGGGGTCATGGCCGAAGTCGGCAAGTGTCGGGAAGGTCATCGCACCTCCCGAGTTGCCGCCGGTGCGATGGCCACGACGTCGCCGGCCCGGGCCCGCAGATGGGTGTACACGCCCGCGCCGGGCGCGTTCTGCGGCACCCAGACGACGCCGTCGGCCATGGGAACGATCTCGAGGGGCAGGACGATCGCGCCGCGATCGGTGCCGACCTCGACGTCGGTACCCGCGTCGGCCCCGATACCCGCAGCAGTGGTCGGGGACATGCGGGCGACGGGCGCACGCGCCGTGCCTGCGAGATGTGGTTCACCGTCCTGCATCCGGCCGGCGTCGAGCAGCATCCGCCAGGTCGCGAGCACCGCGCGCCGGGTCTCCGTGCCATTGCCGGGGCGGTTGGACCTCGGCTCCACCTCGGGCATCGCGGGCCGCGCACCGCGCCACGCGCCGATCCGTTCGAGGTCACCACGAATGGCGGTGGTGTCGTCGCAATGCAGCGCTACCCCCATCTGTTTGGCGAGTGCGTCGAGAACCCGGTGGTCCGAGAGCGTCCCGACCTCGGGCAGTGCCGTCGCGAACGGGCGGGCGCGCCCTTCCCAGTCGACGAACATGCCCGGTTTCTCTGCTGCCGCGGCGACCGGGAACACCACATCGGCGTGTTCGGTGACCGCGCTGCGACGCATCTCCAGACTCACCACGAAGTCGGCGTCGGCCAGCGCGGCGGTGGCCGACGCCGGATCGGGGAGATCGTCGGGTTCCACTCCGCCGACCACGAGTGCGGAGATCTCCTGACGCAGTGTCGCGTCCAGGATCGCCGCGGTGTCCCGCCCCGGGGTGCTGGGTAGATCGGCGATCTGCCAGGCCATCGCGATCTCGGTGCGTGCCGACAGATCCGCCACCGGCCGACCGCCCGGCAGGAGGTTCGGCGCCGCGCCCACCTCGACGGCGCCACGTTCGCCTGCCCGGCGCGGAATCCAGGCGAGGCGTGCACCGGTGCGTCTGGCGAGCCGGACGGCGGCACTGAGACCGCCGGGGACGGCGGCCAACCGTTCGCCGACCACGATGACCGAACCCTCGGCGGCGACCGCGTCGGCGGCGGCATCCGAATCGAGCACGGCCGGTTCGCCTCCGGGCGCCGTCGGCACGAGCGTGCCATTCAACTTCGCCACCCCGGCGCTGCGGAAGGCGGCGACAGCCGTGACCTGCTGGCCGGCGGTGCGCATCGCCCGCCGCATCCGGAGGAAGACGATCGGCGACTCCTCTTCCGGTTCGAAGGCGACGAGCAAGACCGCCGGGGCGACGCCGAGTTCACGGTAGGTCACGTCGTCGGGCCGAGCGGCGATGTGCGTGGCGAGGAAGTCGGCCTCCTCGGCGCTGTGGGCACGCGCCCGGAAGTCGATGTCGTTGGTGTCGAGAACCGTCCGGGCGAAACGCGAATACGCGTAGGCGTCCTCGGCGGTCAGCCGGCCGCCGGTCAGCACCGCGGTCCGTCCACGTGCGGCGGTGAGTCCCTCGGCGGCATGCCGCAGGGCATGAGCCCACGACACCTCCACGAGGGTGCCGTCGGGCCTGCGGATCATGGGTCCGGTCAGCCGGTCGTCGGCGGAGGCGTACGCGAACGCCCACCGCCCCTTGTCGCAGTTCCATTCCTGGTTGACGTCGGGATCGTCACCGGCCAGGCGCCGCAACACCTTTCCGCGCCGGTGATCGGTACGTTGCGCGCATCCGCTCGCACAGTGCTCGCAGACGCTGGGCGACGACACCAGATCGAACGGACGGGCGCGGAAGCGGTACGCGGTGCTGGTCAGCGCGCCGACCGGGCAGATCTGCACCGTGTTGCCGGAGAAGTACGACTCGAACGGGTCGTCCTGGTAGATGGTGACCTGTTGCAGCGCACCGCGATCACCGAAGCCGATGAGTGGGTCGCCTGCGACCTGATCGGAGAAGCGGGTGCAGCGGGCGCACAATACACACCGCTCCCGGTCCAGCAGCACCTCCGACGACAACGGAACCGGTTTGGTGAAGGTGCGTTTGGCGCCCGTGAAGCGTGAGTCCCCGCGCCCCGACGACATCGCCTGGTTCTGCAGCGGACATTCACCGCCCTTGTCGCACACCGGGCAATCGAGGGGATGATTGATCAGCAGGAGTTCCATCACGCCACGCTGGGCCTTCTCGGCCACCTCGGAGCTGCGTTGGGTGTGCACCACCATCCCGTCGGTCACCACCGTGGTGCACGAGGCCAGCGGTTTGCGTTGTCCCTCGACCTCGACCAGACACTGACGGCAGGCGCCGACCGGATCGAGCAGTGGATGGTCGCAGAACCGCGGAATCTGTGTCCCGATCATCTCGGCCGCCCGGATCACCAGAGTGCCCGGCGGCACCGAGATCTCGATTCCGTCGATGGTGACCGACACGAGGTCGGGCTTCTTCTGCCCGGTGGCGGTGGAGTCGTCGACGGCGGTCATCGCGCACCTCCTGCAGCGGGTACTGATTCGGCGAACAGCGTCGACCGGTGATGATCGAACGGGCAGCCGCCCTCGAAATGTGCCAGGTATTCGTCCCGGAAGTACTTGAGCGAGGAGACGATCGGACTGCCGGCACCGTCACCCAACGCGCAGAAGGACTTTCCGACGATGGTGTTGGTGATGTCGGTGAGGGTGTCGAGGTCCTCGGGTCGTCCGTCGCCCGCCTCGAGTCGCCGCAACAACTGCACCAACCAGTAGGTGCCCTCCCGGCAGGGTGTGCATTTACCGCAGGATTCGTGCGCGTAGAACTCGGTCCACCGCAGGACGGCGCGCACCACGCAGGTTGTCTCGTCGAAGATCTGCAGGGCCTTGGTGCCGAGCATCGAGCCGGCCTCGCCGACCCCCTCGTAGTCGAGGGGCACATCGAGGTGTTCGGCGGTGAGGATGGGCGTCGACGACCCGCCCGGTGTCCAGAACTTCAGCTGATGGCCGGACCGCACACCGCCGGCCCGATCGAGCAACTCCCGCAAGGTGATCCCCAGTGGCGCCTCGTACTGGCCGGGTCGCGCGACGTGACCCGACAGCGAGTACAGCGTGAAGCCGGGCGACTTCTCGGTGCCCATCGTCCGGAACCAGTCGACACCGTTGCGGATGATCGGCGGCACACTCGCGATGGACTCGACGTTGTTGACCACCGTCGGACTCGCGTACAGCCCCGCCACGGCGGGGAACGGGGGACGCAGGCGTGGCTGCCCACGGCGGCCCTCCAGGGAGTCCAGGAGCGCGGTCTCCTCCCCGCAGATGTACGCACCGGCACCGGCGTGGACCACGAGATCGAGATCGAAACCGGACCCCAGGATGTCGGTACCCAGATAGCCTGCCGCCCTGGCCTCGTCGACGGCGTCGCGTAGTCGGCGCAGCACCGAGGCGACCTCGCCGCGCAGGTAGATGAAGGCGTGTTCGGCGCGGATGGCGTAGGCGGCGATGATCGCGCCTTCGATCAGGGAGTGCGGAGACGCCAGGATCAACGGGATGTCCTTGCAGGTACCCGGTTCGGACTCGTCGGCATTGACCACCAGGTAGTGCGGTGGTGCCGCCGGATCGGCCGGCGCGTCGGGGTCCTGTTGCGGGATGAACGACCATTTCATCCCCACCGGGAAGCCTGCGCCGCCGCGGCCGCGGAGCCCGGATGCCTTGACCAACGCGATGATCTCGTCCGGCGGGGTCGTGAGAGCGGACCGCAGCGCTGCATAGCCGTCGTGCGATTCGTAGTTCCGCAAGGTCCAGGACTCCGGCTCGGACCAGAATCGGCTGAGCACGGGGGTCTGTGCCGGGTCGGTCATACCCGGTCCTCCGTCTCGGGAAGGCCGGCGAGCAGCCGGGCGGTCTGCCGGAATGTGCACACGGTGCCGGTTCCGCGGGCCGGGGTGAGGGGGACGCCTGCGCGGAGATCCTCGACGAGTTCCACGCTGCTGGTCGGGGTCTGGTTGTCGAAGAATTCCCAGTTGACCATCACGACCGGGGCGAAATCGCATGCGGCGTTGCATTCGACGTGTTCGAGGGTGATGCGCCCGTCCGCCGATGTCTCGCCCGCGTCGATGCCGAGGTGGTCCCGCAGCGCGGCGAGGATCTCGTCACCGCCCATGATCGCGCACAGCGTGTTGGTGCAGACACCGACGAGATACTCGCCGGTCGGCGAGCGGCGGTACATCGAATAGAAGGTGGCGACCGCGGACACCTCGGCCGTGGTCAGATACAGTTGCTCTGCGCAGAAGGTCACACCCGCCGGGGTGATCTGGCCGTCCTCGGATTGCACCAGGTGCAGCAGGGGTAACAGGGCCGAACGTGACCGGGGGTAGCGGGCGATGATGCCGGCGGCATCGGCCGAGAGTCGTTCGGCCACATCGTCGGGGTAGTCGGCGCGGCCGTCGAAGCGGATCGTCGGGTGCGGTGCGGGTATGTCCACCGGAACGCCCTCCGCCGGTGGCGCCGTCAGGTCCACGAACACCGGATCGGTCATCGGTCAACCCCTCCCATCACCGGGTCGATGCTGGCGACGGCGGTGATCACGTCGGCGACCATGCCGCCCTCGCACATCGCCGCCACCGCCTGCAGATTCGTGAACGACGGATCCCGGTAGTGCACCCGGTACGGTCGTGTGCCGCCGTCGCTGACCATGTGGACACCCAGTTCGCCGCGCGGGGATTCGACCGCGACGTAGCACTGTCCGGCGGGTACCCGCATCCCTTCGGTCACCAGCTTGAAGTGGTGGATGAGGGCTTCCATGGAGGTGCCCATGATCTTCGCGATGTGTTCCGGCGAGTTGCCGAGGCCGTCGGGTCCGAGGGCGAGGTCGGCGGGCCAGGCGAGCTTCCGGTCGGACACCATCACCGGACCGGGCCGCAGGCGGTCGATGCATTGCCGGACGATCTTCACCGACTCCTGCATCTCCTTGACCCGGATCAGGTAGCGACCGTAGGAGTCGCAGGTCGTGTCGGTGATGACATCGAACTCGTAATGTTCGTAGCCGCAGTAGGGTTGGGATTTGCGCAGGTCGTGTGGCAGTCCGGTGGACCGCAGCACCGGCCCGGTGATGCCGAGCGCCATACATCCGGTGAGGTCGAGGTAGCCGACGCCCTGGGTGCGGGCCTTCCAGATGTAGTTCTCGTTGAGCAGGTCCTCGAGCTCGCCGAGTCTCGACGGCAGGACGTCGAGCAGCGCGGAGACCTTGTCGACCGCGTCATCGGGGAGATCTTGCGACACGCCGCCCGGCCGGATGTAGGCGTGGTTCATCCGCAACCCGGTGATGTGCTCGAAGACGTCGAGGATCATCTCCCGTTCGCGGAATCCGAGGAACATCGCCGTCACCGCCCCGAGTTCCATTCCGCCGGTTGCCAACGCGACCAGATGCGATGAGATGCGGTTGAGTTCCATCAGCATCACGCGGATCACGCTTGCGCGCTCCGGGACATCGTCGGTGATACCGAGCAGGCGTTCGACGCCGAGACAGTACGCGGTCTCGTTGAAGAACGGCGCGAGATAGTCCATCCGCGTGACGAAGGTGACGCCCTGCGTCCAGTTGCGATACTCCAGGTTCTTCTCGATACCGGTGTGCAGGTACCCGATTCCGCAGCGGGCCTCGGTGACGGTCTCGCCCTCGATCTCGAGGATGAGCCGCAGCACGCCGTGGGTGGACGGGTGCTGCGGGCCCATGTTGACCACGATGCGCTCGTCACCGGGTTGCTCCGCGGCCCGTTCCCGTACCGCGGTGACGATCTCGTCCCAGTCCTGGCCGGAGACGGTGTAGGTCTGGGTGGGGTGCACATCTGCGGAACGGTGGGCGCCGGTGTTGCCGTGGTCGGTGGTGGTCATCAGTTGTAGGACCTCCGTTGATCGGGCGGTGCGATCCGGGTTCCCTTGTACTCCACGGGAACCCCGCCGAGTGGGTAGTCCTTTCGCTGCGGGTGCCCCCGCCAGTCGTCGGGCATCTGGATCCGGGTCAGGGACCGGTGTCCGTCGAAGACGATGCCGAAGAAGTCGTAGGTCTCGCGTTCGTGCCAGTCGTTGGTCGGGTAGATGTCGGTCAGACTCGGTATGTGCGGATCGGCGTCGGCGACCGACACCTCGAGCCGCAGGCGGCGATTGTGGGTGATCGAGGCGAGCGGATACACCGCGTGGAGTTCACGGTCGCGGTCGTCCGGGTAGTGAACCCCGTTCACGCCCAAACACAATTCGAAGCGGAGCGTGTCGCGGTTGCGGACCGTCAGAGCCACCGCCCGCAGATGATCACGGTGGACGTGCAGTGTCATCTCGTCGCGGAAGATCACCACTTTGTCGATGGCCTGGTGGTAGTCCGTTCCGGGTAGTTCGTCCAGACCGGCGGCGAGCTGGTCGGCGATCTCGTCGAAGTAGCCGCCGAAGGGTCGGACCGAACTTCCGGGAAGGGTGACGGCCTGCACCAGCCCGCCGTATCCGGAGGTGTCGCCGCTGCCCTGGACCCCGAACAGGCCGCGACGTACACCGATCTGCTCTGGTCCGGTCTGCTCGTCTCTGGTCATCTCGCCTGCGGTCCCGGTGGTCTCCGGGGCGGGGTCCTCGGGCCGTTCTGTGTTCATCGGAGCAGACCCTTCATCTCGATGGTCGGCTTCGCCTGCAGCGCCGCCTGTTCGGCCGCCCAGATCGCCTGCTCGCGGTTGACCCCGAGTGGCATCTCGGCGATCTGCTCATGCAGTGTGAGGATCGCGTTGAGGAGCATCTCGGGCCGGGGTGGACAGCCGGGCAAGTAGATGTCGACCGGGACGACGTGGTCGACACCCTGGACGATCGCGTAGTTGTTGAACATGCCCCCGGACGACGCGCAAACACCCATGGCCAGTACCCATTTGGGCTCGACCATCTGGTCGTAGATCTGGCGCAGCACCGGGGCCATCTTCTGGCTGACGCGGCCTGCGACGATCATCAGGTCGGCCTGCCTCGGCGACGCCCGGAATGCCTCCATCCCGAATCGCGCGAGGTCGTAACGGCCGGAGGTGGTCGCCATCATCTCGATGGCGCAGCAGGCCAGCCCGAAGGTGGCAGGCCACAACGATCCCTTGCGCATGAACCCGGCCAGGTCTTCGACAGTGCTCAGTAGGAAGCCGCTGGGCAGTTTCTCCTCGAGTCCCATGTCGCGAACCTCCTTGCGTGTGCCGGCAGTCGCGGCATGCACCCGGCGGGGCGCACGCCGCGGCCATGGTCATTCCCAGGTCAGTCCTCCGCGTCGCCACTCGTAGGCGTAGGCCACCGACACGTTGACGATGAACAGGGCCATGGCGGCGAGTCCGAACCATCCGAGGGAGTCGAAGGCGACTGCCCACGGATAGAGGAAGACGATCTCGATGTCGAAGATGATGAAGAGCATCGCCGTGAGGTAGTACTTCACGGGGATGCGCTGGACCACGCGGTCGGTGATGCGTGGCGTGGTGGTCACCGATGCGCCGCCGGGGGCCAGGCTGTGCGATTCGGTGAGCGGTTCGATGCCGCATTCGTACGGTTCCAATTTGGCGCGGTTGTACCGCTTCGGGCCGACCAGGATTGCGATGCCGACCGAGAACACCGCAAACCCCATGGCAATTGCCCCGAGAACCATGATCGGGACGTAGGCGTTCATAGGGTGGCGGCTCCCCACATTTGCGGCCTGATGTGAGCTGTGCCACAAGCCTACTAGCGGGGGAGGGGCCGTTGTCGAGCTTTCTACAGTTCGGCGTTTCGAAGCAGCTCGACCACCGTGGTCGACAGGGTGATCGGGTCCACCGGCAGCGTCGCGGTGGCGTCGGCCCGTGACCAGTCCGCCAGCCAGCGGTCGTCGGCCCGGCCGAGCAGCACGAGCGTCGGCGGGCACGGATCGATCTCGTCCTTCATCTGCTTCGCGAGGCCCATCCCGCCCGCGGGTGTCGCCTCGCCGTCGAGGATGACCACGTCGATCACGCCGGCGTCGAGTTGCGCGAACACCATGGGGGCGGTGGCGACCTCGACGAAACTCAGCTCGGGAAGGTCGGGGTCGGGGCTGCGGCCGAGTGCGCGGATGACCGCCGCGCGGGTGTCCGAATGATCTGAATAGACCAACACGCGCAGCGCCGAGACGGTATCGCGGGCGGGGTCGGTCACGTCGAGCACATTACCGTCAGATCTCCGCCGACCGTGCGCAGAATCGCGCCGGGCGGGTTCACTTTCCCGCCGAGCGGGTGGAGACCCGTCGCCGACCGCGCGCTCAGTGCTCCGTGGAGAACCCGGCCCGTCGACGGTGGTTGTCGAGCGCCAAGGTGACCAGACGATCGATGAGGTCGGGGTAGCTCAGACCCGACGCCTCCCACAGCTTGGGGTACATCGATGCCGGGGTGAATCCGGGAATCGTGTTGACCTCGTTCAACAGCCAGCCGCGGCCGCCTGCCTCGTAGAAGAAGTCCACGCGCGCCATGCCTGCGCAGCGCAGCGCGGTGAACGACCTGGCCGCGAGTTCGCGGACCTCGCCGGTGACCTCCGCGGGCAGATCGGCAGGGATGACGAGGGTGGCCGCGCCGGTGACGTACTTGTCCTCGTAGTCGTAGAACTCGCTGCCGGGCAGGATCTCGCCGGGGACCGACGCCTCCGGCGCGGTGTTCCCGAGGACGGCCACCTCCACCTCGCGTGCGGTCACGCTCTCCTCGATGATCACCACGTCGTCGTAGCGCAGTGCGAGGTCGATGGACTTGTCCAGTTCGGACGCGTCGTGCGCCTTGGTGATGCCCACCGACGATCCCAGGTTGGCCGGTTTGACGAACAGTGGCAGTCCGAGCTCGTCGATCGCCCGGGCGACGATGGTGTTCGGGTCGTCGATGCCGTCGCGGAACTCGATCCACCGGCACTGTGGGATACCCGCCTGCTCGGCGACGATCTTGGCCATCGCCTTGTCCATGCACAGCGCCGACGACAACACACCTGCGCCCACGTACGGCACCGTGAAGAGCTCGAGCATCCCCTGGATGGTGCCGTCCTCGCCGTGCGGCCCGTGCAGCAGCGGCAGCACGACAGTGATGGTCGAGGCATCGAGGTCGCCACGGATCGCGGCCAACGGTTCCACCTCGGTGCCTGCGGTCTCCAGCCGGTCGGGCAGCTCGCCGCCGTCGGCGAGCGTCGCGATCGCCTTGTCGTTGCGCAGCCACGTCCCGTTCTTCGCGATACCGATCGGCACCAGCTCGTACTTGTCGCGATCGGCGGCTGCGAGCACATGGGCTGCGGTGACGCATGAGACGTCGTGTTCTGCGGAGACGCCACCGAACAGGACGACCAGACGCAGCAGGGGTGAAGCCATGGCTGACACGATACGGCCACCACAACCGGCTCACCGGACGTGGTGCTTGTAGCGTTGCGGTGTGCATTTCAGGGCAAGTGAGGTCGCAGCAGCCGTCGCCGGAGGGCTCGTCGGCGACGACGTGCAGATCGACGGTGCAGGCATCGACTCCCGGAGCATGCGCCCCGGGCAGTTGTTCGTACCGATCGTCGCGGCGCGCGACGGCCACGAGTTCGTGGCGGCCGCAGCGGACGGAGGTGCCTCGGCATATCTGACGTCCCAGGGCACCGATCCCGACATCACGCTCCCCGCGATCACCGTCACCGACACGGCCGCGGCGCTCGCCGACCTCGGTGGGGCGGCGCGCGATCGGCTGCCGGAGAGGGTCGTCGGCGTGACCGGCTCGGTGGGCAAGACGTCGACGAAGGATCTGCTCGCGGGTGTTCTCGCGACGACGTACCGGACGACTGCCAGCGAGAAATCGTTCAACAACGAGCTCGGGCTGCCCCTCACTCTCGCAGGCGCCCCCGACGACACCGAGGCCGTCGTGGTCGAGATGGGCGCGCGCGGCATCGGGCACATCGACCTGCTGTGCGGCATCGCCCGTCCGACCGTCGGCATCATCACGCGCGTCGAGGGTGTGCATCTGGAGCTGTTCGGCGACATCGAGTCCGTCGCCCTCGCCAAGGGCGAGTTGGTGGAGGCGCTGCCGGTGGACGGTCTCGCCGTGCTGAACGCCGACGACGAGCGTGTCGCGGCGATGGCGAGCCGGACCGACGCCGGTGTGCTGACCTTCGGTCTGAGCTCGTCGTCGGACGTGCACGCGTCGGACGTCGCCCTCGACGATCAGTTGCGTGCCTCGTTCCGCCTGCACACGCCGTGGGGCGAGGCCGACGTCCGGCTCGATGCCCGGGGCGAACACCAGGTGCCGAACGCGCTGGCCGCGGCCGCCGCGGCCGGATGGCTCGGTGTCCCCGTCGACGAGATCCCGAGTGGTCTGCTCAGCGCCGCGCTGTCGGGACTGCGGATGGAACTGGTGACCACGCCCGCAGGCGTCACCGTCATCAACGATGCCTACAACGCCAATCCGACCTCGATGGCCGCCGCCCTGCAGTCACTGGCCGCACTCGACGCCCGTCGTCGGGTCGCCGTGCTCGGCACGATGGCCGAACTCGGATCGGATTCGGCGGCCCAGCACGCTGCCATCGCCAAACGTGCCTACGACCTGGGGATCGAGGTGATCGCCGTCGACGAGTCGCACTACGGAAATGTGGCGCGACATGTGGCGAATGTCGACGGCGCGCTCGCCGAGCTCGCCGACCTCGCCGCGGGTGATGCGGTGCTCGTGAAGGGCAGTCGGGTCGCGGCCCTCGAACGGGTGGCGACCGCGCTGGGTGCGTGAGCGCTCCGGAAATGTGCCCCGGGAAAGCGCCCCGGGGTGAGTCGCCGTCGACCAAGGGTCCTCTGCCCTCGTGACGGGGCCGCATTTCGGGGACGCATGTCCGTTTCGGAGCCGGCTATGGCGCGAGCCCGAACTCCTGGTCACCCTTGCTGCACGAGGCCAGGATTCCCGCGGTCTCCGACGGCCCGCATTGCCAGCCGGACACCTGTTGCGGCTGGCCGGTCGCGATCTTCGGGCTGTACTGCGTGGCCACCTGCTGCACGGTGTCGCAGGACACATCGCCCTGCAGAATCAGGATCCGCAGCGAGCCGTCGGGCCCCTTGGTGATGCCACACTGGGTGTGGCCGGCGTGGTCGTCGGCGACCGAAGTGGTCGGCGACACCGGCTTCGGTCCGCCCACCACGGATGCGTTCGGGTTCTCCGAGATGGTTGCCGCCGAGGTCTCCGACGACGACGTGGCCTCCTGCTCGCCGCCACATGCGGCGAGCGCGACACCGGCAAATCCGGCCAGGACAGCGAGTGAGATGCGTTGCAGGCTGCTCGACATGTGATCACCGTACCGGGTTCGCGCGGCCTCCCGAACGCCTGCTGGGTTTGGGTTACACCCGCCCACCTGCAAGGATGCATCGGGTGAGTTCCAGCGACACTGCTCTGCCCCCCGACCATTCCTTCACCGTCGGCACGTCGCTGCCCGGCACGATGGGCCGCACCGGTGTCATCGACACCCCACACGGCCGCATCCACACACCAGCGTTCGTGCCGGTCGGGACCAAGGCCACGGTCAAGACGGTGCTGCCCGAGTCCGTCGAGGCGCTCGGCGCGCAGGCGGTGCTCGCCAACGCCTATCACCTCTATCTGCAGCCGGGCCCCGACATCGTCGACGAGGCCGGCGGGCTCGGCGCCTTCATGAACTGGCGGGGTCCCACCTACACCGACAGTGGCGGATTCCAGGTCATGTCCCTCGGCGTCGGGTTCAAGAAGGTCATCTCGATGGATGTCGTCGGCGAGCAGAACGACGATGCGACCGCCGCCGGCAAGGAGCGACTCTCGGCCGTCGACGACGACGGCGTCACCTTCAAGTCGCATCTCGACGGGTCGGCCCACCGGTTCACCCCGGAGGTCTCGATGCAGATCCAGCATCAGCTGGGCGCCGACATCATCTTTGCGTTCGACGAACTGACCACCCTGATGAACACCCGTATGTATCAGGAGAATTCGCTGGAGCGCACCCGACTGTGGGCGATTCGCTGTCTCGCCGAACACAATCGGCTGACCCGCGAGCGCATCCATCGTCCGCCGCAGTCGCTGTGGGGGGTCATCCAGGGCGCCCAGTACGAGGATCTGCGCCGTAAGGCCGCCCGGGACCTGGTCACCATGAGCGCGATGGACCAGGCCGACGGCGGCCGGGGCTTCGGCGGGTACGGGATCGGCGGTGCGTTGACGAAAGACGACCTCGGCACCATCGTCGGCTGGGTCAACGAGGAGCTGCCCGAGGACTCGGCAAAGCACCTGCTGGGCATCAGCGAGCCCGACGACATCTTCACCGCCATCGAGAACGGTGCCGACACCTTCGACTGCGTGTCACCGACGCGAGTCGCCCGCAACGGGGCGATCTATTCGCGCGACGGCCGCTACAACATCACCAATGCGCGCTATCGCAGAGACTTTCGACCGCTCGATCCCGAAGTCGAGAACTACACCTCGCAATACACTCGTGCCTACCTGCACCATCTGTTCAAGGCCAAGGAAGGTCTCGCCGCGACCCTCGCGACGCTGCACAACGTGTCGTTCATCGTGCAGATGGTCGACGGTGCACGCCGCGCCATCGAGGCCGGGAACTACATCGAGTACCGCGACGACTTCCTGAGCCGGTACTACGCGGGTTCGCGCAGCTCCGGTTCCTGAGTTCACCGAGTCCGTTCGGCGGCAAGGCCGTCCACCCCACCCGGCTGCCTCGGCCGGATCGCCATGGCCCCCGGCACCGGGAACCACAACCCTGTCCGGCTCGTTGAGATTGCGAAGAATACGCCGACTCGGCACCCTGAAGGGGTACCCCCGAGCCCGAACCGAGAGAGACGATGCGACGCGCCAAGCGCCGAAAACGCCGACGACGATCCGCCCACCCCTGCTCCACCCTGCCTGACGACCACGCCGTCGCGGCTGCCCGGAGGTCGTCGTGCTGACCCTCCTCGGTATCGCTGCCGGCATCCTCGTTGTCTTCCTCATCACCGCCCTGACCGGCTATTTCGTCGCTCAGGAGTTCGCCTACATGGCGGTCGACCGATCTCGACTACGCGCTCGAGCCGAGGCCGGTGACGCCGCCGCCGCGCGTGCACTCTCCGTCACCCGCCGTACCTCCTTCATGCTGTCCGGTGCCCAGCTGGGCATCACCATCACCGGACTTCTCGTCGGATACGTCGCCGAACCGCTCATCGGTAGCGGCGTCGGCGAACTCCTCGGCGACGTCGGAATCCCGGTCGCCGCCGGGGTCGCGATCGGCACCGTCATCGCGATCCTGTTCTCCACCGTCATCCAGATGGTGCTGGGCGAGCTGTTCCCCAAGAACCTGGCGATCGCCCGGCCCGAACCGGTCGCGCGCTGGCTGGCCCGGTCGACGACCGCCTACCTCGCAGTGTTCGGCTGGCTCATCGCGCTGTTCGACAAATCCTCGAACCTGCTGCTCCGGCTGCTGCGCATCGAACCCGTGCACGACGTCGAACACTCGGCCACGCCCCGCGACCTCGAACACATCGTCGCCGAGTCGCGCGACGCCGGTGAGCTCCCCGCGGATCTGTCCACCCTGCTGGACCGCATCCTCGACTTCCCCACGCGCACAGCCGGTCACGCGATGATCCCGCGCACCCGGGTCGACTGTGTCGCCGACGACGACACCGCGTCGTCGGTGCTCACGCGAATGAGCACCGGCCATACCCGCTACCCGGTGACCGACGACGACGCCGAGATCGTCGGCGTCGTCCACCTGCACGATCTGCTCGTGTGGTCGGCCGCCGCCGCCACCGACCCGTCTGCGACCGCCGCCGACGTGTGCCGACGGCCGGTCATCGTGCCGACGTCGCTGCCGCTCCCCGAGGTGATCGCCCAGATCGAGGAGGCACACGACGAGATGGCGGTGGTGATCGACGAGTACGGCGGATTCGCCGGGGTCGTGACGGTCGAGGACATCGCCGAGGAACTCGTGGGCGAGATCGACGACGAACACGATCCGGATGCGCCGGAGGCGATCGAGCACACCGGCGACGGCTGGCTGATCCGCGGGGACACCCATCTCGACGAGGTATCCCGCGAGATCGGCCACGACCTGCCCGACGACGACCACGAGACCATCGCCGGCCTGGTGATCGGCGAGTTCGGCGGACTGCCCGACGTCGGCGACGAGGTCGTGTTCGACCTCGAACCCGATCCCGCTCTGCTGGCGCACGACGAACCGATCGGCCCGCAGTCGGTACGCGTCGTGGTGCTCGCCGTCGACCGGCACGTGCCGTCGTCGGTGCAGTTGACCATGACCCCGGTGCCGTCGGAGGCCCGATCGGGTCGCGGACGGCACGTCGACGCGACCGAGGAAGGCGGTGCGCGATGAGCAACCCATGGATCGTCGTCATCGCGACGGTCGGCCTGATCGCGGCGAGCGCGTTCTTCGTCGCGGTGGAGTTCGCACTGATCGCGGCGCGCCGTCACCGTCTCGAGGACGCCGCACCCACGAGTCGGTCGGCGCGCGCAGCATTGCGTAGCGCCTCCGAACTGTCGGTGCTGCTGGCCGGATCGCAACTGGGCATCACGGTGTGCACCCTGGCGCTCGGCGCGATCACCAAACCTGCTGTGCACCACTGGCTCACACCGGCGTTCGAGAGTTGGGGTCTACCGCTGTGGACCGCCGACATCGCCGGCTTCGTACTCGCGCTGATCATCGTGACCTTCCTGCACCTCGTGGTCGGTGAGATGGCGCCGAAGTCGTGGGCCATCGCCCATCCCGAACGGTCGGCGACCATGCTCGCGTTGCCGATGCGGGCGTTCATGTGGGTCACACGGCCGGTCATCGTGCAGCTGAACCGGCTGGCCAACTGGTGCCTCGCGAAGGTCGGGGTCGAGGCCGTCGATCAGGTTGCCTCCGGCCAGGATTCGGAAGCCCTCCGACATCTCGTCGAGCACTCGGCAACTGTCGGCACCCTGGACGAGCGGTATCACGCCCACCTGACCAGTGCACTGGAACTCCAGTCGCTCACCGTCGGTGACGTGATCGGCCACGGTGCGGTGACCGCGGTGCCGAGGTCGGCGACGCCGGAGCAGATCCAGGAGGCTTCGCGCCGCAGTAATCATCGACGACTCCTGGTGCGAGCCAACGGGTCCGACGACACCACCGCGATCGACGGTGTCGTCCACGTCCGCGACAGTCTCGCCGCCGGGCCCGACACCACGGCCGCCGACCTGATGCGGCCGGTGCTCTCGTTCGTGTCGAGCGTTCCGGTCTACGAGGCGCTGTCGGCGATGCGCGAGTCGAAGGGCCACGTCGCGACGGTCGTCGACGGCGGCCGCGTCCTCGGTCTGCTCACGCTCGACGACGTGCTCGAGAGGTTGCTGGCCACGAGGTCCGGCTGACCGAGGAGCCCCCGCGAACGCTCACGACCACTCGTCGTCGGTGAGAATCCACGGATCACGGGGGAGCGCGGCAGGCCGGAACCGCTCGAGGATGGCGGCGATGTCGACCGGCTCACCTCGATCGGCCAATCCCAGCGACGACGCCATATGCGACAGCACGTCATCGGCGGTCACCCCGCGCTCGGCCAGATCGGTCAGGGTGACCGCGCCGTCACGTTTGCTGAGGCGGACGTGCTCGGAGTTCAGCACCATCGGCACGTGGGCGTAGGTCGGCGGCGTGTGCCCGAGCAGCGTGGCGAGATAGGCCTGCCGCGGCGCCGACGACAGCAGGTCGTCGCCACGCACCACCTGATCGATCCCTTGCGCGGCATCGTCGACGACGACGGCGAGGTTGTACGCCGGTGTGCCGTCATTGCGTTGGATGACGAAGTCGTCGACGGCCCCGGTGTGGTTGCCGTGCAGCAGGTCGTCGACGGTGAACACGTCGGTGTCCGAACGCAGGCGCACCGCAGGAGGACGGCCGGTTGCCCGCCTCTCGACGCGCTGCGCCGCCGTGAGATCCCGGCATGTACCCGGATAGGCGCCCTGCGGTGCATGCGGCGCCGACGGTGCCTCGAGGATCTCCCGCCGGGTGCAGAAGCACTCGAACGTGCGGCCGGCGTCACGGAGATCGTCGATCACCGACTGATAGATCTCCTGTCGGCCGGTCTGATAGATCACCGGCGGGTCCCAGTCGAGGCCGATCGCGGCGAGGTCGGCGAGTTGCTGCTGGTCGGCGCCGACCGCCGTCCGATCGAGATCCTCCATCCGGATGACGAACCCGCGTCCGGTGGTGCGGGCGAACAACCAGGCCAGCACGGCGGTGCGGAGATTGCCGACGTGCAACTCACCCGACGGCGACGGTGCGAAGCGTCCCGCCGGCGTCGGCGCTGGGAGTCCGGGTCCGATGTCCATGTGCGGATGAGCGTACCGAGACTCACCCCCGACGTACCATGAGACCCGTGGACCTCCCGGTGATGCCGCCTGTTGCCCCGATGCTCGCCAAGGCCGTCACGGCCGTGCCCGATCAGCCGGACGGCGATCCGGTCTGGTCCTACGAACCGAAATGGGATGGCTTTCGTGCGTTGATCTTTCGTGACGGCGACGAGGTCACCATCGGGTCGAGGGGCGGAAAGGACCTGGCCCGCTACTTTCCCGAGCTCGTCGCCGCGGCCAAGGACGAACTGCCGGACAAAGCGGTCGTCGACGGCGAGATCGGCGTGCCGGCCCTCATCGGCGACACGCACCGGCTCGACTGGGACTCGCTCGCGCAGCGCATCCACCCCGCCGAATCGCGGGTCACCATGCTGGCGGAGAAGACGCCGGCGATCTTCATCGGGTTCGACGCGCTGGCGTTGGGCAAGGCGAGCGTCACGGGTGAGCCGTTCCCCGTCCGGCGCGAGGCCTTGCTGCAGGCGATCGATCCGGATGGCCGCGGCGAACGACTCCTCAAGGTCAGCCGGGTGACGGCGGACCCCGTAACCGCCACCGACTGGTTCACCGCATTCGAGGGGGCAGGCCTCGACGGTGTCGTCGGCAAGCGACTCGACGGTGCCTACGTCGAGGGCAAACGGGAGATGGTGAAGGTCAAGCACAAGCGCACCGCCGACTGCGTGGTCTTCGGCTACCGCGTGCACAAGAGTGGCACCGGGCTGGGATCGATGCTCCTCGGGCTCTACGCCGACGGCGAGCTGCGCATGGTCGGCGGGGCCGGCGCGTTCTCCGACGCCAAACGCATCGAACTGCAAGAGATGTTCGAGCCCATGCGGACCGACCCCGACAAGCCAAGCCCGGGTGAGCCGACGCGGTGGCGCTCGGAGAAGTCAGGCGAATGGATCCCGATCCGCCCCGAACTCGTCGTCGAGGTCGCCTACGACCAGATGGAGAACCACCGATTCCGGCACACCGTCAAGTTCCTGCGGTGGCGACCCGATCGCGAACCGGAGAGCTGCACCTACGACCAACTAGAGGTGCCCCTCACCTACGACCTGCACGATGTGCTGGAAGGGGACTCCTGACATGGCATCCCGATCACCCGCCGAGGAACTCGACGTCGACGGAATCGCCGTCCGGCTGAGCAATCCCGACAAGATCTACTTCCCCGAACTCGGCGAGAACGGTGGGCGCAAGCGGGATCTCGTCGGCTATTACCGTGAGATCGCCCTTCAAGGTGCGATCATGACCGCCGTGCGGGATCGGCCGACCTTCCTGCAGCGATTCCCCGACGGCGTCGACGGTGAAGAGATCTATCAGAAGCACATCGCGAAGAAGCGTCCCGACCACGTGCAGTCGACGCGCATCGTGTTCCCTTCCGGCAGAACAGGTGACGCGATCAAGCCGACCATTCCCGCCGACATCGTGTGGGGCGCGAACCTGGGCACATTCACCTTCCACACGTGGCCCACCCTGGCGCCGGGAGCGGTAGCGAGCGGGCCGAATGAGGTGGCGCCGGACAATGATCACCCCGACCAGCTACGGATCGACCTCGATCCGCAACCCGGAACCGACTTCGACGACGTCCGCCGCGTCGCGATCGAGGTGCTCGCGCCGTTGCTGGAGGAGTTGGGGTACAAGGGTTTTCCGAAGACTTCCGGCGGGCGCGGTATCCACGTTTACGTGCCCATCGAGCCGAAGTGGGACTTCATCGCCGGCCGACGAGCCGTGATCGCGATCGCGCGTGAGATGGAACGTCGCGACCCCCAGGGCGTCACCCCGTCATGGTGGAAGGAGGAACGCGGTGAGCGGATCTTCATCGACTACAACCAGAATGCCCGGGACCGCACGATGGCCTCGCCCTACTCGGCGCGCCGAAGCCCCAATGCGCGGGTGTCGACCCCGGTCACCTGGGATGAGTTGGCGGACGTGAATCCCGACGACTGCACGATCGCGAACGTTCCCGAACTCGTTGCGCGACGGGGAGATCCGATGGCCGACATCGCCGATCATCGACGCGGTCTCGAACCGCTGCTGGAGATGGTGCAGCGCGACGACGCGAACGGTCTCGGCGACATGCCGTATCCGCCCAGCTATCCCAAGATGCCCGGCGAACCACCGCGGGTGCAGCCCAGCAAGAAGGTCGCCGCACACTGGGACGACAAGGGCAATCGCATCGAGGGGTGATCACGAACCGCCCCCGTCCGCTGGTCGAGTAGCCGGGCGAAGTTGCGAATCGCCCCGTCCGCTGGTCGACGGGTGAGCGTCATGAACGGCCCCCATCCGCTGGTCGAGTAGCCGAGCGAGCTTGCGAACCGTCCCGTCCGCTGGTCGAGTAGCCGGGTGAATGTCACGAGCCGCCCCATCCGCTGGTCGAGTAGCCGAGCGAGCTTGCGAGCCGCCCCCGTCCGCTGGTCGAGTAGCCGAGCGAGCTTGCGAGCCGCCCCCCGTCCGCTGGTCGAGTAGCCGAGCGAGCTTGCGAGCCCGGCGTATCGAGACCACCCCACCCAGACCACCAAACACTCACGTACGCAACGCGATCACCAGCACCAGGTACACCACGTACCCGACGACGAACGCCACCCCCTCGAGCCGCGTGATCCGCCGTCCGGTCAGGAACACCGGCACACAGATAAGTGCCACCGCGGCCATCAGCGGCAGGTCGATCCGGATGAGTTCGTCGGTGACCTCCAACGGCCGGAACAACGACGTTGCGCCGAGGATGAACGTCACGTTGTAGATACTCGACCCGATGAGGTTACCGATCGCGAGGTCGCGTTCGCCACGGATGGTGGACATGATCGTGGTGGCCAGCTCCGGCGCCGACGTCCCGATCGCCACCACGGTCAGGCCGATGACGGCCTCGCTGACACCGAGGTCGCCCGCGACGTCGACCGCACCGGTCACCAGCCACTCGGCGCCGACGATGACCACGGCCATCCCGCCGACGAGTTGCACGATCCGCCAACCGGTCCGGTCGGGGGCCGGCGCGGTGTCGAGCACTTCGGGAAGCGGTGCGTCGTCGCCGGAGATCTCGGCCCGGACGACCGTGATGGTGTAGGCGATCGCGAGCACCAGCAGGATGGTGCCGTCGAGCCGCGACATCGATCCGTTGGCAGCGAGCGCCCACAGCAGCAGCGCGCTCACCACCATGACCGGTAGGTCGAGCCGAATGGTCTGCCTGCGCAGCGTCAACGGCACCATGGCCGCCGAAAGACCCAGGATGAGAAGGATGTTGACGATGTTGGTGCCCGCGATGTTGCCGACGGCGAGTGGACCCGCATCGTGCACCGCGGCGTCGATGCCCACGGCGAGTTCCGGGAGGCTCGTGCCGATCGACACCACCGTCACGCCGACGAGCATCGGCGAGATCCCCAGTCGCGCCGCGATCGCCGAACCGCCACGCACCAGCCCCTCCGCGCCGACGATCAGCGCGGCCAGCCCCACGACGACCAGCACGTAGGAGTTCATGCGCTGATTATGACGTCCGCGGCGGGGTTCAGGCGGAGCCCACCTGCTCGCGACGCGCCAGCGTCTCGGCGCGCTCCCGGATTCCCCGCAGCATCTTGCGCTCCATGATCAGTGATCCCGGCTCCATCGGCAGCATGCCGATCCGGTCGCGCAGACGGGGCAGGCGGAAGCGGTTGCGGCTGATGAGTCGTGTCGTGCAGTCGCCGGGTTCGACGATCGTGAACGCCCAGACCCAGTTGCCGTCGTCTGACCGGGTTGCGAACGCGTGTCCCGGGTCCGCGACGGCGATCCGCATCCGGTTCGGTCCGAGCGCGATGACCTCACCGATCGCCGGGTGTTGGAACTCGTCGAGGACCCGATCGGTGCTGTGCATGTGCAGGCCGAGCAGGTTCTCGATCCAGTCGTAGGTGTAGGCGCCGCCCCGGGGGGGCAGGTCCCATCTGCGCGAGCCACGGGTAGACGTGCTCGGGGCGCGCGTGGATGGTGATTGCGCGCGTGGACATGCCGTCGGCGTCGGGCAGCAGGTCGCCACCGGGCAGCGGCGCCGCCGCCTCGTCGTCGGTGGCGCCCCAGGTGAGGATCGGCTGCCGCAGTAGTCGTCGATATCCCACCGCGGCGGCGCCAGTCACCAACGCGCTTACGGTGAGGGCAACTGCGGTGTTCATGTCCTCAGCATGCGCTCGTCGGGGGCGCGTGTCGTGGGCCCAACGTCACCGATCCGCCGCCCGATCACCCCGATCTCGTGGCGGGCGGGCCGTCGGGCTGGAACCATGGAGTCGGTCCGAGCACAACGTCAGATCGCGTCGCAGCGGCACGGCCCGAGACGGGCCCCACCGACGGTTCGACGACAGCCCATCTGCTCGGACTCGAGCTGTCGGGAGACGTCGCCGCTGCAGACGATTCTGCGGCGAGGAGTGCGTCATGCCGGACAACGTGGCCCGGAAACTCATCGGTTCGCATCTCGAGAAGGGTGAGATGACACCTGGCGAGGAGATCGCGATCCGGATCGATCAGACCCTCACCCAGGACGCCACCGGCACGCTGGTCATGCAGGAACTCGAGGCGCTCGGTCTCGACCGGGCCCGCACCGAGGTCAGCGTGCAGTACGTCGACCACAACCTGCTGCAGACCGACGAGAAGAACGCCGAGGATCACGAGTATCTCCGCACGGCATGCGAACGATTCGGGCTCTGGTTCTCGAAACCCGGAAACGGGGTCTCGCACCCGACCCACATGCAACGGTTCGGTGCACCGGGCAAGACGATGGTCGGTTCGGATTCGCACACCCCGGCCGCCGGATCTCTCGGCATGCTCGCGATCGGCGTCGGCGGGCTCGAGGTCGCCCTGGCGATCGCCGGGCACCCGCTCAACATCCGAATGCCCGAGATCTGGGGTGTGCGGCTGGAAGGTGAACTGCCCGAATGGTGTTCGGCCAAAGATGTGATCCTCGAGATGCTGCGTCGTCACGACGTGAAGGGCGGCGTCAATCGGATCATCGAGTACCATGGACCGGGTCTGGCGTCGTTGACCGCGATGGACCGTCACGTCATCGCCAACATGGGCGCCGAACTCGGCGCCACCACAACGGTCTTCCCGAGCGACGACGAGGTGCGTGACTTCCTGCGTGCCGAGGGCCGCGAGGACGACTGGACCGAGTTGGTCGCCGACGACGGTGCCGACTACGACATCAGCGACACCATCGACCTGTCGACGATCGAGCCGTTGATCGCGAAGCCGTCGTCGCCGGGCAACGTCGTACCCGTCCGCGAGGTGGCCGGTGAGGAGATCTCGCAGGTCGTCATCGGGTCGAGCGCGAACCCGGGGCTCCGTGACTTCGCCATCGCGGCTGCGATGATCGATGGCCGACAGACCGCGCCGGAGGTGAGTTTCGACGTGAACCCGACGTCGCGGGAGATCCTCACCGACCTCACCACGATGGGCTCGACCACCCAGCTCGTGATCGGTGGTGCACGCATCCACCAGGCCGGCTGTATGGGATGTATCGGGATGGGGCAGGCGCCGGCGACCGGCCGGAACTCGTTGCGCACCATGCCGCGCAACTTTCCCGGCCGCTCGGGCACCCGCGAGGACTCGGTGTGGCTGTGTTCGCCCGAGACCGCGGCGGCATCGTCGCTCACCGGCGTGATCACTGATCCCCGCGACTGGGCAGCCGACGTCGGCATGACGTACCCGCAGCTCGACTTCCCCCGTGAACACTCGATCAACACCGCCATGCTGGTATCGCCGATCGACGCGCAGGCCGCTGCGACAGTCGAACCGATCAAGGGCCCGAACATCTCCAGTCTGCCGGATCTCGACGCGTTGCCCGACGTCATCGAGGCGCCGGTGCTGCTGAAGGTCGGCGACAACATCTCCACCGACGAGATCTCACCGGCCGGTGCGCGGGCGCTGCCGTTCCGGTCGAACATCCCGAAGCTGTCGCAGTTCAGCTTCACCCAGGTCGACGAGACCTATCCGGAGCGGGCCGCCGCGGCCGAGGACGGTCACATCATCATCGGCGGCGAGAACTACGGTCAGGGTTCGTCGCGCGAGCACGCGGCCATCGCTCCGCGACATCTCGGCCTGAGGATGGTGATCGCGAAATCCTTTGCTCGCATCCATTGGCAGAACCTCGCCAACTTCGGCGTGCTGGCCGTCGAGTTCGGCGATCCCGCCGACCACGATGCGATCGATCAGGACGACATCCTGAAGGTGACCGGCATTCGGGACAGCCTGGGGTCGACCGACGAGATGAGGATCGAGAACGTCACGAAGGGAACGACATTCCCGGTTCGGCACCGCCTGTCGCCTCGGCAGGTCGCCGACGTCCTCGCGGGCGGACTCATCCCGCGGCTGGCGGCCGAGGGGGAGTCCGATGTGCAGGAGGCGAAGGAGACCGTTCTGCAGCACAGTGGCGAGATCAGCTGAAGATCAGGGGATCAGCGCGACCTTTCCGCCCGGATGGCCACCGCTGACGAACTCGAGCGCAGCACGCGCGTCCGCGAGTGGGAAGGTGCGCGCCACAGGCACGACGAGATCGCCTGCGGCGGCTAGTCGTACGAGGCTCGAGCGCACCGCATCGCGGAACTCGAGGCTTTCCGGCTGCCCTCCGCCCAGCGCGATGAAACCCTCTGCGGAGGCTCGCTGCGCAGCCACGACCGTGACGATCCGGGAGCGATCGGCCACCAGTTCGAGCGAGGTGTCGACGGCTTCATCGGTGCCGACGGCGTCGAGGGCGGCCGCGATTCCACGGGGCGTGGCGGCGCGCACCCGGTCGGCCAGTCCGGGGCCGTATTGGACAGGGACACCGCCGAATTCGCGGATGCGTTCGAAGTTCTCGGGCCGAGCGGTGCCGATCACCGTGATGCCACGGAGTCTGGCGAGCTGTAGCACCGCGACACCGACCGCGCCGGATGCGGCGTGCAGGAGGACGGTCTCGTCGCGCTCCACGCGCGCCGCGCGCAGCATGTCAGCGGCGGTGCAGCCGGCGAGCAGCAGATTGGCGGCGGACGGTTCATCGAGCGATGCCGGTTTGGCGAACACCTTCTCCGCAGGCACGGTCAGCGCGGTGGCGTAGCCACCCTGGACTCGGAAGGCCAGTACGGCATCGCCGACGGCACCGCCACCCGAGGCGATCTCGGTGTCGGGGCCGATCGCGAGGATCTGACCAGACACCTCGTAGCCGATGGGGAGCGGGAGCTGTGACGGGTCGGTGCCGCGCTGTGCGTGTTTGAGATCGGCGGGGTTGACGCCTGCCGCCCGCACGCCGATGGTCACCTCACCAGGCCCCGGCGGACCGAGGTCGTCGTCGATGAACGCGAAATCGTCGAGACCACCGAACCCGGTCGCCACCCAGCGTCGAACCTGCATGAACCCAGGCTAGCGCCGGCCGACCTGGGGGCACCGACGAAATCGTCCCCGTGAGCCTCGTCCGGGGTGATACCCTCGGACCCCGCTCACGGGGACGATCTCGGTGAACTCAGTGCAGTGATCAGCCCTGGATGAACGTCTCGAGCTGCTGGCGGGCGACATCGTCGGCGAGCTGCTCCGGCGGGCTCTTCATCAGGTAAGCCGAGGCCGGGAGGATCGGTCCGCCGATGCCACGGTCCTTGGCGATCTTCGCGGCGCGCACGGCGTCGATGATGATGCCTGCCGAGTTGGGGGAGTCCCAGACCTCGAGCTTGTACTCGAGGTTCAGCGGTACGTCACCGAAGGCGCGACCCTCGAGGCGCACGTAGGCCCACTTGCGGTCGTCGAGCCATGCGACGTGATCCGACGGTCCGATGTGGACGTTCTTGTCCTCGACCTTGCCGGCCAGCGAGCCGGTCAGGTTGGAGGTCACGGCCTGGGTCTTGGAGACCTTCTTGGACTCCAGACGCTCACGCTCGAGCATGTTCTTGAAGTCCATGTTGCCGCCGACGTTGAGCTGGTAGGTGCGGTCCAGCGTCACGCCGCGATCCTCGAACAGCTTCGCCATCACGCGGTGGGTGATGGTGGCACCGACCTGGCTCTTGATGTCGTCGCCGACAATCGGGACACCGGCGTCGGTGAACTTCTTGGCCCACTCGGGGTCGGAGGCGATGAACACCGGCAGGGCGTTGACGAACGCGACGTTCGCGTCGATGGCGCACTGCGCATAGAACTTGTCGGCCTGGTCGGAACCCACCGGGAGGTAGGAGACCAGTACGTCGACCTCGGCGTCCTTGAGCGCCTGCACGACGTCGACGCCGCTGCCCTCGGCCTCGGTGATGGTCTCGCGGTAGTACTTGCCGAGACCGTCGAGGGTCTGACCGCGCTGCACGGTCACGCCGGTCGGCGGGACGTCGGCGATCTTGATGGTGTTGTTCTCGCTCGCGAAGATCGCGTCGGAGAGGTCGAAGCCGACCTTCTTGGCGTCGACGTCGAACGCGGCGACGAACTCGACGTCGCGGACGTGATACTGCCCGAACTTCACGTGCATCAGGCCGGGCACCGAGGCATTCTCGTCGGCGTCCTTGTAGTACTGCACGCCCTGGACCAAGGATGAAGCGCAGTTTCCTACGCCCACAATGGCCACGCGCACCTTATTTGGCTCACCCATGGTCGGGTTCTCCTTCTACTCGGGGCGTCGCAGATCGCTGCGCCACCGGTGTTCTCTGGTGTTCGGTTTCTTCTTGCCCCCCGTCGCGGCTCTGCTCTGAGCCCGCAACGTGGAAGTCACTGTCGACGGTGTCCGTGAGCGGATCCCGTCGGTTTTCGGCGTCGGCCTCGTTCTCCGATGCCTCTGCCGCGATCAGCTCGTTGAGCCACCGCACCTCACGCTCACTGGATTCGAGGCTGAGCTGATGGAGCTGGCGGGTGTAGCGGTCGACGGCGCGATTGGAACGGCCGACGATCTCCCGGAGACCTTCGCGACGCTCTTCCACCTGGCGGCGGCGACCTTCCAGGATCCGCATCCTCGCGACGGCCGGTGTCCGGCTGAAGAACGCGAGATGCACACCGAATCCGTCGTCGGTGTAGTTCTGCGGCCCGGTGTCGGCGACGAGCTCGCTGAAGCGTTCCCGGCCGACGTCGGTGAGTTGATAGACCCGCCGACCGCGTCGCACCTTCACCCCGGTCGGCGCTGTCGCCTCGTCGATGATGCCGTCGGCCTGCATCCGACGCAGCGTCGGATAGAGCGACCCGTAGGAGAACGCACGAAACGCGCCGAGTAGCCCGGTGAGGCGTTTTCGCAGTTCATAGCCGTGCATCGGGGATTCGAGGAGTAATCCGAGAATCGCGAGCTCCAACATCGGTGCTCACTCCTTCCCGTTCGACACGTCGCTCTGATGTGATCACCAATGTATCGCAGCGATATAACTCGCGTCTACAGCGGGTGCACCGTGTGGGCGACCCGTTCGACACGCTCTCTCGGGATGACCGTCACACCGACAGCCGCCGGACCGACCACGTACCCTTGAACTCGTGCAACGCCAGATCGTCGACTACGCCCTGCAGAGGAGGTCACGGCTGTCCGACGTCCATTCCGGACGGACCGCCATGGCCGACGTCTGCGACGCGAGTCCGTATCTGTTGCGTGCGGCCAAGTTCCACGGCCGCCCCTCCGATGCGCTCTGCCCGATCTGCCGGAAAGAGCAGGTCACCCTCGTTTCCTGGGTGTTCGGCGAGAAGCTCGGGCAGGTGTCGGGTTCGGCCCGCACCAACGACGAGATCGCCGGTCTGGCCGCCACCGCCGAAGAGTTCTCGGTGCACGTGGTCGAGGTGTGCCGGACGTGCAGTTGGAACCATCTCGTGCAGTCGTACGTTACGGGTTTGCCACCACGTTCCACGCGCACGCGACGGGTGGCGAAGTAACCTCCGGGTGCCCGCCCCGCCGCGGATCACCCATCGACCCCCGGACGTCCTTTTTGCTTGGACACGTCTGCGTGGGTCACAGTGGGATAACGAATAACGACGGAGAAGGTCTGTGAAAAGCGCTGAATTGGTCGGTCGCGACGATAGGAAGGTTGGTCGATGAGCAGCACACGCGGAACGTCGTCCGCCCCACGCGGCGGTGGCCGGACGCCCCGCGCGCAGGCCGATGACCCCGTGCGCCGACGTCACAAGCGGCTCGCGTGGGGCTTCGGGATCATCGGCGCCGTCGTCCCGGCCATCGCGCTGGTGGGCATCCTGGCGTTCATGCTGACGTACTTCGGTGCGTCGGTGCCCGCGCCAGGGGACATCAAGCAGAACCAGGTCGCGACGATCACCTATGACAACGGCAAGACCCTTGCCCGAGTGGTCCCGCCCGAGGGCAACCGCAGCGACGTCAAGATCTCCGACGTCCCCAAATCGATGCAGGATGCGGTGATCGCTGCCGAGGACCGCGAATTCCGCAGCAATTCGGGCTTCTCGGTCCGTGGTCTGTCCCGCGCCGCGATCGGTCAGGTGACCGGCAACGGTGGTGAGGCCGGCGGCGGTTCGACGATCACCCAGCAGTACGTGAAGAACGCGCTCGTCGGTGACGAACACAGCTACGAGCGCAAGTTCAAGGAACTCGCGCTCGCGACGAAGATGTCGAACGAGTGGTCCAAAGAAGACATCATGGCCGCGTACCTCAACACGATCTACTTCGGTCGTGGCGCCTACGGCGTGTCCGCGGCGTCGCAGGCCTACTTCCGCAAGGACGTCAAGAACCTCACGCCGGAGGAATCCGCGGTTCTCGCCGCAGCCATCCGCTCTCCCTCGTACTACGACCCGGAGATCAATCCCGAGGCCGCCGAGGCGCGCTGGAACTACGTGCTCGACGGCATGGTGGCCATCGGGTCGATCAAACCGAGCGATCGCGCCGCGATGAAGTACCCGAAGGTGCCCAACGCCCGGGCCCAGTCCGACGACACCCCCGGTTCGAACGGCCTCATCAAGCAGCAGGTCCTCGCCGAGCTGGGCCGGCTGAACATCTCCGAGCAGCAGGTGCGCACCGAGGGTCTGAAGATCACCACGACCATCGATCCGCAGGCGCAGAAGTCCGCCGTCGAGGCCGCGAACGATCAGCTCAAGGGTGAGCCCTCGGACCTGCGGACCTCCGTCGTGTCGGTCGATCCGCGTAGTGGCGGTATCCGTGGCTACTTCGGCGGCAACGATGCCAACGGCTGGGACTACGCCCAGGCCGGATTGCAGACCGGCTCGTCGTTCAAGGTCTTCGCGCTGGTCGCCGCCCTCGAGCAGGGCATCCCGCTCTCGAAGGTCTACAGCTCGGCGCCGTACGACGCGCCCGGCGGGCTGACCGTCGAGAACTCCGACGGCGAGAGCTGCGGATCGTGCAACCTCGCCACCGCGATGAAGATGTCGCTCAACACCGTCTACTACCGCTTGATGATGGATCTCGACGGACAGGCGAAGGCCGTGGCGTCCGCCGCGCACAAGGCAGGTGTCGCGCAGAGCTTCGGTGACATCCAGCAGACCCTGCAGGGCAAGGACGGCAACATCGAGGGTGGCGTGGTGCTCGGTCAGTATCCGTCGCGCGTGCTCGACATGGCGTCCTCGTATGCAACGCTCGCCGCGTCGGGTGTCAAGCACGATCCCTACTTCGTGCAGAAGGTGGAGACCTCCGACGGCGAGGTCCTCTACGACCATCAGGCCAGCCAGGGCGAACGCGTCTTCCCGGCCAAGGTCGCCGACAACGTGACCGCCGCCCTCGAGCCGATCGCCTCGTACTCCAACGGGCACGCTCTCAGCGACCCGAGCCTCGGCTCGCGGCCCTCGGCAGCCAAGACCGGAACCGCCCAGCTCGGCGACACCGGCCAGAACAAGGATGCCTGGATGGTGGGCTACACGCCGCAGCTGTCCACCGCTGTCTGGGTCGGCACCGATAACGGCAGCGCGCTCAAGAACTACAGCGGCTCGCCGATCTACGGCAGCATGCTGCCGTCCGACATCTGGCAGGCCACGATGAACGGTGCGCTCGACGGGAAGCCCATCCAGCAGTTCCCCGAGCCCGAGGCCGTCGGCGGTCAGGCAGGTGTCCCCTATGAGCCACCGCCGGTGACCTACGACGACTCACCGCGGACGCGCTCGCCACGCACCGGCGACGAAGGACCGACCCAGCGATTCCCCGGCGGCGGCGGTGGCGGTGGTGGCAGCATCACGCTCGCCCCCGGCGTGACGATCCCGCTGCCGGGCAACGCGGCACCGGGAGGCGGCGACAGCGGCCAGGGCGGCGGTGACTCCGGCGGCGGTGACACCGGTGGTGGTACGGGCGACGGCGGCGATACCGGCGGCGGAGACACCGGCGGTGGGGATACCGGCGGCGGAGACGTTCCGGAGCCCCCTCCGGTCGGCTGAGCCGACAGTCGCCGTGGCGGAGGAGAACTCGACAGGTCCGGAATCCCCGGACACGAATCCGGTGCTCGTCGAGCATGATCCGGAAGCGCCAGAGTCCTGGGATGCTGCCGGCGCGCCTGCGGTCGATCGGCGCATCGACAGCGATCGGGTCCTGCCGAGCCGTACCGACGTGGTGGTGCGGGAGGCCTCCGACGTGGTCGGCGGTCCGGTGGGCAGACATGCGGCCATCGGCCGCAGCCGGCTGTGGACGCCGATCCGGGTGCTGTTCCTCCTCGCCCTCTGCGCCATGGCGTTCGGTTGGTTCGGCAAGGCCGCCTGCCTCCAGCAGGCGCCCGCCGACGGCAACACCGCGACCGGCACACAATTGCGCCTGGACTGGGACAACCAGCGGCAGTACACGAATCTGTGCTACTCGGACGTGATCGGTCTCTTCGGGGCCGAGAAGCTCGACGACGGCGCTCTCCCGTACCGGACCTATTGGTTCGAGAAGGGCGCCGACGGGCAGCAGGTCAAGCGGTACATGGAGTACCCCGTGGTGACCGGCATGTACATGTACGGCGTGTCCTGGCTTGCGCATCAATGGGATTCGGCGCACGCGAAGTGGGGTGTGCCGGGCGCGCTGGAAGTGGTGCTGTTCTTCGACCTCGCCGCCTTGGGTCTCGCCCTGTTCTGGCTGGTGACCATCTGGGCCACCGCCCTCACCGCACGCACTCGGGTCTGGGCGACCTGGTTGGCGGCGTTGTCGCCGCTGGTGATCGTGCACATCTTCACCAACTTCGATGCCATCGCGATGGCGATGGTGGCACTGGCCATCCTCTTCTGGGCGCGCCGCAAACCCTGGCTGGCAGGTGTTTTCATAGGCCTCGGGACCGCGGCGAAACTCTATCCGGTGTTGGTGCTGGTCGTGTTGCTGATCCTCTGTCTGCGCGCGGGCCGGGTTCGTGAGTTCGCTGCGGCCGCGGCGGCGGCGGTGCTCACCTGGACCGCCGTCAACCTCCCGATCCTGATCCTCTATCCGCAGGGATGGTGGGAGTTCTTCCGGTACAACAGCGATCGTGCGGCCGAGCAGGACAGTCTTTATCGCATCATCGGTGATGCGGCCGGGGTCACCTGGAACACCGACGTGCTCAATCTGGTGTCGCTGGGATTGGTGGTACTGGTCGTCGTCGGACTCGGTGCCGTGGGGTTCTCCGCACCCCGACGCCCTCGGCTCGCCCAGATGGCGTTCCTGATGGTTGCCGGCTTCCTCCTCGTCAACAAGGTGTGGAGTCCGCAGTACTCGCTGTGGCTGGTCCCGCTTGCGGTGCTGGCCATCCCGCACACGCGTCTGTTGCTCGCCTGGATGGTCGTCGACGCGCTGGTCTGGATCCCACGGATGACCCTGTACCTCGATCCCGACCGCCGATGGCTACCGGAACAATGGTTCACCGCGGCGATCCTGCTACGGGCCGCGATGGTGCTCGCACTGTGTGCCGTCGTGCTGTGGCAGATCTGGCACCCCGAGGACGACCTGGTCCGCAGACGCTCGGGCGACGGATTCCGCGCACGGCCCGCAGGCATGCTCGACGACCCGGCAGGCGGCGTCCTCGACGGCGCGCCCGACCGGATCACCATCCCATCGCGACCACGCGCCGCCCGACCGCCGACGGAACCCGCCCACCCGTCGACAGCAACCTGATTCCCGCCGACAGCAACGTTCACGTCGTGCCTCACGATCCGGCCGCACTCCTCCGCCTACGATCGGCACATGGCGAGCAGCAACTCCAGGCGGGCGCGGGCCGGGCGCAAACGGCAGCGCCGGATGCGCAACGCCGACAACGACCTCAGCCCCGAACAATGGCTCGACATCAAGGCGGCGTGGGGCGGGTGCGCCTACTGCGGGCGATCCGGCACCCCGCTGCAGCGGGATTGCGTGCAGCCGTTGTCGGTGGGCGGCAGGTACACCGTGCTCAACGTCGTGCCGGCCTGCCGTTCCTGCAACGCCAGCAAATGTAATGCGGAGGTCACCGCGTGGATGCGGCGGAAAGGTCTCGACGAAGAGGCATTCCTCAGACGGCTGCGCGCCGTGACGACAGCGGGGAAACCCGAGGATCTCGACCCGCCCGACCTCGTCGAATCCGAGGCGTGGCGTTGACGTGTCAGCGCTCTTCGGTCGAGATCCGCTCCAGTAAGACCTGTTTCGCCGCGGGCCAGTCGTCGTCGACGAGGGCGTACTGAGCCGTCGTGCGCCAACCGTCCGCGAAGCGTCGATGCTTGCGTAACGATCCCTCGAAGGTGGCGCCCAGCTTGGCGATCGCCGCCCGCGACCGTGCGTTGTTCTCGTGGGTGTGCCACACCAGCCGCACCGCCCCGCATTCCTCGAACGCGTGCCGCATCAGCAGGAACTTCGCCGTCGGATTGATCACCGTGCCCTGGGCGCTCTCCGCATAGAACGTGTATCCGATTGCGGTGGTGAGGTTGTCGGCATCGATGTCGTAGTAGCTCGTCGATCCGATCAATCGCCCGTCGGCGTTGTCGACGACGGCGTAGGCCACGCGGCGCGACGGGTCGGCGAGCGCTGACTCGATCCATGACCGGGCGGAACCGGGGTCCGTCGGTACCGTCGTCCACCTGTAGTCCTCGGGGTTCCCAACCACCTCGGCGAGGGCGTCGACGTCGTCGAAGGTGAACGGCCGCAAGGTCACCCGTCCCATCGACAGGGGTCCGGTGCCCAACCACCCGCTCATGAGCGGGCGAGGGCCAGTTCGGGTTCCGGCGAGCTAGGGCGACGACCGAAGGACGCCAACGGTTCTCGGAGTGGCGCGCGGACAAACGCGACGAGCAGGTATGCCAACAACACCGCGTGCACCCACACGCCGACGTTGACACCGGTGATCACCCACCATTTCATCGGCGACCCCGACGTGTAGATGCCGAACAATCGGAAGATCGTCGTATCGAGGATGAAGTCGGCGACCAGATAGCCGAGAATGACCGGCCAGCGGATCTTCAGCAGCACGAAGAACGGGAGGATCCACAACGTGTACTGCGGCGAGTGCACCTTGTGGAAGAGCATGAACCCGGCGAGCATCGACGCCGAGACCCCGATCCACGGGTACAGCCCATCGCGCCGGTACTCCCGCCAGCCCAGGTAGACCGCCGTCGCGAACGCGGCGCCGATCAGGATCGGCGACAGCAGACCCACCAGAGAGTTGTAGGTGTCGGTCTGGCCGCCCGTGAAGTGACGCAGCCCCCAGTACCAGATCGAATTGGTGTCGACGTCGGACTTGCGTTTGCCCTGGAACGAGAGAGCGGCCTTCCACCCGTCGAATCCGAGGACCATGAACGGCAGCTGGATCGCGATGACCGTGAGTGTCGCCGCGGCCGCCACCCACACCGCGCCGGCCCAGTCGAGTGTCCTACGGATCGGGGCTTCGTCGTCGTGGCCCGGCGCCGTCCCGTAGGTGAGCACATAGATCGCCAACGGCAGCACGAAGAAGCCGGGATAGAGCTTCAGGCAGAACCCGATGCCGAGCAGGATCGCGGCGAGGATCGCGGCCGTCCGCACGGACAGGCGTCGCTCGCCGGTGCGTGGGCTGATCGTCGAACCCCAGGCCATCACCGCCACCGCTCCGACCGCGGTCGCCACCACGGGCAGTTCCCAGTTGTGGAAGGCGTAGAGCACCAGTGGCGGGGTCGCGGCCCACCAGAGAACCGACCAGCGGGTCATCAGCGCCAGCATCACCGTGACCGCGAGGCCGAACGGGACGAGCAACCACACCGAGTGCTGGAAGAACTCGGTGTCCGTGTGCGCTCCGATCGCGCCCAGCCACATGAACATGCCCGACAACACCGGATACTCGACGACGCCGCCGAACAGCTTGCCGTCCGGGGTGATGCCGCCGTGGATGAACGGGAAGACGTGATTGTTGATGTCGCGTCCGACCCACAGGTACATCAGGTCCGAGTAACAGGGGATGACTGCGTCCGGGTCACCGACCGGCCAATGCGAACTCCGGCCCTCGGCGAGGAACGGCGGCCCACCACACACGATCTTGGCCGAATAGCTCCAGAACATGCACAGACAGGTGGTGAGCAGCGAGGTCAGCAGGATCACGGCCATCTGGCCGCGGCCCGCGATGGTGGTGGAGATACGTGACGCCCGCGATGGCGCTCGGCGGACGTCGGACATGCGCTACAGACTAAGTGGTCCCACACCCACTCACCGACCCCCTATCCCCAGCCGCGACGGTTCCCGTCAGCCGCGCCCCCGGATGACCGTCGCGGATGATGGGAACCGTCGCGGGTGCGGATGGCGATTTCGCTGGTCAGGGGTACGTCGTGTATCTTGGAGCGGTTGCCGACGCAGGCGACCCTCCTGCCACGGACAGTCCGTGGCCGAACTAGCCCATAGGAGGTGATGTGGTCTTATGCGTCACTACGAATTGATGGTCATTCTCGATCCGAATCTGGACGAGCGCACCGTTGCACCCTCACTGGATACCTTCCTCAACGTTGTCCGTAACGACGGCGGCAAGGTGGACAATGTCGACATCTGGGGCAAGCGACGTCTCGCCTACGAGATCCTGAAGCACAACGAGGGCATCTATGCCGTCATCGATCTCAACGCCGAGCCCAAGACGGTCACCGAGCTCGACCGTCAGCTGAAGCTCAACGAGTCGGTCCTGCGCACCAAGGTCCTGCGGAAGTAATCCACAGTTCCTCGATCGACACGTAAGCAGTCGGTGCCGGGCTCTAGGGTTGAACGCATAGCGTTGACACATTGCCCGGTGCACGTCGATCAGCGAGTGCCCAACCACGACCCAAGGGGAGACACATGGCAGGCGACACGGTCATCACCGTTGTAGGCAACCTGACGGCAGACCCGGAACTCCGGTTCACGCCGTCGGGAGCCGCGGTGGCCAACTTCACGGTGGCCTCCACGCCGCGCACCTTCGATCGTCAGACCAACGAGTGGAAGGACGGCGAAGCGCTGTTCCTCCGCTGCAACATCTGGCGCGATGCCGCGGAGAACGTGACCGAGAGTCTGTCCAAGGGAACCCGGGTCGTCGTGCAGGGTCGCCTCAAGCAGCGATCCTTCGAAACCCGTGAGGGCGAGAAGCGCACAGTGGTGGAACTCGAGGTCGACGAGATCGGCCCCTCACTGAAGTACGCAACCGCGAAGGTCAACAAGGCCTCGCGAGGCGGCGGTGGAGGCTTCTCCTCGGGCGGCGGCGGAAGCCGCGGCGGGGGAGGCGGCGGAAGCCAGCAGGTCGCCGACGATCCGTGGGGCAGCGCGCCCGCGAGCGGATCGTTCGGCGGGGGCGACGACGAACCACCTTTCTAGAAACACACTGGAGTACCAATGGCAAAGGCAAAAAGCAGCCGGAAGCCGCGCGTCGAGAAGGTCACCAAGACCAAGGCGTGCAACTTCTGCAAGGACAAGAAGGCTGTCATCGACTACAAGGACACCGCGTTGCTGCGGCGCTACCTGTCCGACCGCGGCAAGATCCGTTCGCGTCGCGTCACGGGCAACTGCGTCCAGCACCAGCGCGATGTCGCTGTGGCCGTGAAGAACTCGCGTGAGGTGGCCTTGCTGCCCTTCACCTCGACCGGTCGCTGAGCGGAAAGGGAGCTGACATGAAACTCATCCTTACCGCCGCCGTGGAGAACCTCGGCGAAGCAGGCGACACCGTCGAGGTCAAGGACGGCTACGGCCGCAACTATCTGCTGCCCCGCGGCCTGGCCATCAAGGCCACTCGCGGTGCGCAGAAGCAGGTCGACGGCATCCGCCGTTCCCAGGAGGCCCGCGAGGTCCGCGGTCTCGAGCACGCGAACGAGCTCAAGCAGGCCCTCGAGGGCCTCACGGCGGTCTCGCTGGGTGTCAAGACCCATGACTCGGGCAAGCTCTTCGGTTCGGTGACCGCTGCCGACGTCGCAGGCGCGATCCGCTCGGCGGGTGGACCGGTCGTCGACAAGCGTTCGGTCGAACTGCCGCAGGGCCACATCAAGGCCACCGGTAGCTACCCCGTCGTCGTGCGTCTGCACCCCGACGTGGAGGCCACTGTCGAGCTCGCCGTCGTCGCCGGCTGAGCACACCGACGCAGTACCTGGCACGAGGCCGGGCGGACATGGTCCGCCCGGCCTCGTCGTCTCTCCAGGGCATGCACGCGCAACCTCGAGTAATCCCGGGGCGTATGCGTGGGGGACGACCTCGCGACTCGGGTAGTCGACTACGCGTTTCGCACGTGCTGCCGAGTCGTAGTTTCGGTGCTACGAGTTCATCAGATCCGGGGGGCCGGATCGACCGCAGAGGAGCGCAACGTCCACAGGACTCGTGAACAACCGATCATGTTCACACCAGGAGGCGTTCGCCATGTTCATCATCTTCGTCATCACCAGCGCCGTCGCATTCGTCTTGCTGTTCTTGCGACTGCCCAGCCTCGACATTCAGGGTTATCAAGCGCGGCAGGCGATTGCGACGCGGGAGCGGGCACTCGAGAAGGCCGCTCGACAACAAGCGAGGCTGACGGCCAGGGAGGCCGCCCAGGCAGACCGGGCCGCTCGTCCCGCCGAAGCCCCTTCGCGCGCTTGGCTATTCGAGTTCGCCACTCAGATGAGATCGTTTCTCTGAGGACCGGCCGGCGGTCGGTGACCTGCAGTGAGCCGCAACGACACCGGCGCCGTGCTCAGCGCGGTGGAGTCGGCGTTGCCGGTAGCTGATTCCAGTACTGCAGTCGTGGCGGCAGATTCCGGGGTGGCGGGTTGTTGCTGTGCGCGCTGTCGCCACTGGGGAAGAAGAACTTGTGCCAGCCCGGGGTGAAGATCAGCGCCCGGGAGCCGGTGCGGCAGGCGACGGTGTCGGGTCGGGGAGCGGTGCAGGTGACCCCGCCGATGGTGACCCGCTTTCCGACGGGCAGGGTCGGTGCGCGGAAACCCGACGGCGCACCGAATCGGTAGTTCGACCAGTTGGGTACCCACCAGGGCCCTTGCTGGTCGCCTGAGATCGCTGCACCGCGGACGTCGGGCGGTGCGGTCGCGGGCGTGCCCTGGCAGCCGACATAGCGGTACGTCGGACCGATCTGGCACAGCCATCGGCCGGCGCGCAGGAATCCGCGACCGTTGTCGGCGTACGCCAGCGGACGGTAGGTGGCCGGGTTGACCGGTGCGTATCTCGACAGATCGAACTCGATCGGCATCGTCGGTCCCGGCGAGGGTGCTGCCGAAGCGGGAGCCGTAGCCAGCGGAGCGGCCGTGGCCAACACGACGGCGACTCCGGCCACCACGAGTTGCTGCCACCGATGATGTCGACCTCGTGTCGCCAGAAACCGCCCCATGGCCACCATTGGAACACGACCCGCGTCGGTGTGGCCGAAACTTCCGAGATTGTGGGACGTTTGTCCACAACCGCAGATCGGTACCGCCTCTGAGCAGGTGTAACCCAAGTCACATCGAATGTTTACCGAGTTGTTGGTTGCAGGTGGTTCGGGCTTGACCTGCAACACGCCGAATGACGCGTCCAGCGTGACACGCCGAGACGAATTCTTTGACCTGCTGTGGAAAACTTTCAGGGCACTGACCTGCAGTTACTTAATTGCTCACAGAACAAATCCCCACGCTGTACACAGGGGGTGCACAAGCCACTCGCCAGCGTCCACAGACGGTCCACAGTTTGCTGACAATGTTGTGCACAGCTCCGTTTGAACCGGACACGAAGGTCGCTCTAGTGTGCTCCGACAGTGCCTCTGCGATAGCTGTGGGCGCGCCGCCGGACTCTTTGTGTCGGTGGTCGTCGCTATCACGGAGCCAGCACGACCGACGTCGGCGGCGAACGCCGTGGACGCCACACAGAGTCGGACCCACTCGAAGTCGAGTGGTGCAAAGTACTGCGAGAGGTTTGACACGCGTGGCAGTTGTCGATGACCGCGGGCACGATCCAGGACACCTGGAGTCGGTTGCCGGCGGGCGAGCGGGTCGAGGGGACGATGGTGTCCCCGCCGAGGATTTCGGCCGGCAGCCGCCTCAGGATCTGGCTGCGGAGCAGTCGGTGCTGGGCGGCATGCTGCTGTCGAAAGACGCGATTGCAGACGTCGTGGAGAAACTCAGGTCCGCCGACTTCTACCGTCCTGCCCACCAGGCCGTCTATGAGGCGGTCCTCGAGCTCTACGGCAAGGGCGAACCCGCGGACGCGGTGACCGTCGCCAACGAGCTCGAGCGTGCCGGTGAGCTCCGTCGGGTGGGCGGGGCACCCTATCTGCACACGTTGATCTCCACGGTGCCGACAGCCGCCAATGCGGGCTATTACGCGGAGATCGTCGCCGAGAAGGCGATCCTGCGGCGGCTGGTCGAGGCGGGGACCCGCATCGTCCAGTTCGGCTACGCGGGCGCCGACGGCCAGGACGTCGCCGAGGTGGTCGACCGCGCGCAGGCCGAGGTCTACGAGGTCACCGAGCGCCGTACCGCCGAGGACTACGTGCCGCTCGAAGAGCTGCTCCAGCCGACCATGGACGAGATCGACTCGATCGCCTCGCGCGGCGGTATCTCGCTCGGGGTGCCCACCGGCTTTGTCGACCTCGACAAGATCACCAACGGTCTGCACCCGGGCCAGATGATCATCGTCGCCGCGCGTCCCGGTGTCGGCAAGGCGCTGGCCCTCGACACCCCGCTGCCCACACCGACCGGCTGGACCACGATGGGCAAGGTCGGCGTCGGCGATCTGCTGCTCGACGCCCAGGGCACACCGACCAAGGTGGTCGCCGCCACCGAGGTGATGACCGAACGCCCGTGCTACGAGGTCGAATTCAACGACGGCACCATCCTCGTCGCCGACGAACAGCACCAGTGGGTGGCCGACATCGACGGCAAACGACAGACCGTCACCACCGACGCGATGCGCGCGCACGTCGGTTGCGCGGTGATCCGCAACACCCGACCGCTGGAATTGCCGCGGAAGCGCTTCGCATACGGCCCGTACACGGTCGCGGCGCTTGCCGGGATGGCGTTCAACGATCCCGAGATCGCCATGCGGATCGATGCGGAGGGTCCCGTTGACGTGATGACGTTGATGGCCGACCTGGGTGGCCGCATCCCATTCGAATATCTTCGGGGGTCGATCGCGCAGCGTCGAGCACTGCTCGCGGGGTTGCTCGACGCCCGCGCCACGGTCGACGACGACGGCTGGATCACCGTGCCTGCCGCCACGCGGCACATGACCGCCGTCGTCGCCGACCTGGTGGCCGGCCTCGGCTACAACTACAAGCGGTCGGTCACCGGCTGGCTGCGGGTCGATGCCGACGACGACGTCTTCACCGTCCATCACAAGGCCATCCGGCACAAGGAACTCCGCCGCCGGGCCGGTGTGCGGCGTCTGATCTCCGTGCGGCCGGTGGGCAGCGTGCCGGTGCGGTGCGTGCAGGTCGACAACGACGAGCACATGTACCTGGCAGGCGAGGCGATGGTGCCCACGCACAACTCGACGCTCGCCATGGACTTCTTGCGTTCGTGCTCCATCACCAATCACCTGACCAGTGCCATGTTCTCGCTGGAGATGAGCAAGACCGAGATCGTCATGCGCCTGTTGTCGGCGGAGGCGAAGGTCAAGCTCGGGGACATGCGCGGCGGCACGATGACCGACGACGACTGGACCCGGCTCGCGCGCCGGATGGGTGAGATCTCCGAGGCGCCGCTGTTCATCGACGACTCACCCAACCTGACGATGATGGAGATCCGGGCCAAGGCTCGCCGGCTGAAGCAGCGCCAGGATCTGAAACTCGTTGTGGTGGACTACATGCAGCTGATGACATCGGGTAAGAAGGTGGAGTCCCGCCAGCAGGAGGTCTCCGAGTTCTCCCGCCAATTGAAGCTTCTCGCAAAGGAACTCGAGGTTCCGGTGGTCGCGATCAGTCAGCTGAACCGTGGGCCCGAACAGCGGACGGACAAGAAGCCGCAGGTGTCGGATCTGCGCGAGTCGGGATCGCTCGAACAGGATGCCGACATGGTCATCCTCTTGCACCGACCTGACGCCTTCGAACGTGACGACCCGCGTGCCGGCGAGGCCGACATCATTCTGGGTAAGCACCGTAATGGCCCGACAGCGACGATAACCGTTGCGCATCAACTGCATCTGAGTAAGTTCGTGGACATGGCGCGGGGCTGATCGCTTCTGCTATCGCGGAGTGTTGAGACAGATCGAGGTCGATTGGGCGGCGTTGAGACTGGCAAGTCTGGCAGCGAAGGAATGTTGAGACCGGCCCGGCGCCTGATGGATGTCAGCCTGTGATTGGTCACGTGACGTTGCGCCCCAGGTGAATTGGCAATCTGGTGTTTCGGCCACAGGCTCCTTCGGCGGCGGTAGTAAGTTGTGCGCCAAGGCCGAATCCACCTGGATATGACTGGCGCCACGCCGCTCGGCAAGAATAGTGAAGGGCAGTGTCCAAGGAGCTTCCATCAGACTTTCAGCTGGCTCCCGGTTTCCGGGTCGGTCTATGCCTGGTGCAGCCGGCGACGGGCCGAAGATTACCTCGGCGTGGGGAATGAGTTCGTTGAAGAGTGCCTGATCCAACCTTCCCGAACCTTGTTGCCCAGTGCGACGACGACACGTGGATGTGCGAGGAGTCGGACGAACGCGTCGAAGTCCTCTCGGCCCTTGAGGATTCCCGGTCGCTCGGATCGAACTGAGCGATCGTGAACCGGGTACATGTTCCACGTGACACACCGTGATCGATCGAGCCCCAGGCTCTGAAACACCTCAATAAGAGTGGCGGCAGAATCGTCGTCGTTGTCCCAGGAGATCAGCCGGCCTGTCGGGCTGGGTGCGGGAGTGCAGAGTGAGCTGACCGTCAACCCGCATAAGATACTCGAGAAACTGAATCCGTTCGACTGATGGAAGGCTTCAAAACCTTGGTGGCTCCAGGACAAGCTGGCTACAGGCCGTCGCGGCCCGTAGGCATGATTGCGTCCATCGGCCTGCGCTTGACTGCCGTCCTCATCGACGTCGCGTTGTTCCTTGCCGCCTTCTTCGTGACTGGTGTGGTGGCAATCTTTGTTGCTGCTGCATTCAACGACAATATTGGCTACGTCTGGCCGATCCAACTGCTCGTCCTGTTCCTTCTCGGCGTCTACAACATCGGCATTCTGCAGGGCACCAATGGCGCGTCGCTCGGCAAACGCATCGTCCACATCGAAGTCGTGGATGACGCTGATGGCAGTCACATCGGAGCTGGTCGCGGGCTGCTGCGATTGATCGTCCACGTCGTTGACCTCATCGCGCTGATCGGACTCTTCATTGCGGCCGGCGACGCCGCGCAGCACAAATCGGTCGCTGACCGTGTCTGCAAGACAGTCGTTGTTTGCGCATAGAGTCCACGGCTGGACGCGGCGCCGCCACCATCGGCGCAGAGCCATTCAAAGGGCTCGCCACGCCGCTGATACCAGTTCGGGGCAATGAGTGATCTGACGTGTCGCCGGTGCCTTGCGCACGCGCATCAAGAGCAACGTTGCTGTCGCCGCCGCGAGGGTGATGTGTGGATCGTTGAGAAGGCGTACCAGGGCTTTGATGTTGGGGAAGTCGATAGTCAGGTTGTCAGGCCCGGAGTCGTGGTAGTTCGCGGCGCTGATCTCGATGCCAGGGTGCTGGCGTTTGAGTCGAATGTAGGCGGTGTCGGGGTCGAGGTCGCCGTACAACACCGAACCATTGACTTGCAAGAATCCTTCTAATGCATCGGTTTTCCGGTTCTTGAGGATGACGAAGGTCTCGACCATGCCGACCGTCAGGCAGCAGACGGTGCGCCGGCGTGCCGGTGGACCGCCGTGGCCGGCTTTGAGTGGTGCACTGATGTTCCAGTAGTGCCCCTCGGTGGCATTGGGATAGGCGATGCAATTGCTGAGGTACTCACCCAAGAGACGGTGGACCATCGACAAACCATCTTTTCCAGCAACTGTATTGAGATTTTCGAAGTTCTTGGCCGACCCGTGAACGCAGGATTCGCAAAGGTTCAACTGGCGATCACCATCGATGTCCCGCCGGTCTTCGGTGAAAGGATCGGCGAGCCACTCGGTCTGCTCGGAGATCGTGATGAGGTCATTGAGGGCGTGGATCAGCGTGCGTTCCTCGCGAAGAAGGCGCCGCAAGGTGTCGCCGGCGAGTGGTGCGTCTGGATCGACTTTGACGCGGATGCTGACCGTGTCAGAGTGTACGAGAAGATGCTGTGCCAGTCGCTTGCCGATTGATATGGATTGCCCCGACATAGCATTCACCGTTCGCGAACTCGAGCAGATAGTAGCCGGCGCCACCGTGCCCGTGCTTGTCGAGAAGGGCTGTGACCGCTTTCGGGGTGGCTGGGCGGACCTCATCGGTGAAGTCGTGCTCCGTCGCCCACCGAGCGATATGTTGCTTCGGTCTGCTCGATCCGCATCGTGAACGGCTCGCCCACAAGCGTGAACATCTGGAGTTCGGCCGCTACCGCATCGGCGAGGATCGGTGTGGGTGCAGGCTGTGTCACGGTGCGAACTCTTCATGTGGAGTTTGAAGTGAGGAGAAGTCGCTGGGCGGCCGAGGAAGCTGCGCAAGCGCGGTCGCAGTCGAAGTCGGAACCCGGGACGGAGTCCGAGAAGCTCGACGGTCTCCGTCCATGCAATCCGAGCACTCGACGTCATTCTCGTGACGACGTCCTGTTCGTCCGTTTACGAGCAGTTGTTCACCTTCCGTACCCCCAGGCTCCGGCAATTGTTCTGATGGCGATCCCCTGATCCACCTAGTTTGATCCTGACCACGTTCGGCCCGGACCAATCTGGGATTTCAAGGGGGAAAACGGAATTCATGAACCTGAATAGATTGCTGGCCATCGCCGTCATGGCGATCGCTTCGATGGGCATCGCCACAGGTGCGGCCGATGCCGCGCCTGCAGCGGCCAAGGCATCGACACAATGGAACGTCATTCGCCACGGTGCGTCAGTCGTGGTGTCCACGGACAACGGTTCGTTTGCCAAGGTCAACAACCAACTGGTGCTGCACGACGCACACGGTGCTGTGGTCCAGTCGGTGCCATTGACGGTGGCAGTCGACGACTTCACACATCCGGTGAATGCGCAGGTCGCGGGTAAGACGGCAACGTTGGCACTGGACACCAACCCTCTGCTCGCCCGCTTCCAGCCGGTTCCGCACAAGGTCGACCTGTCGGCGGCCGTCGCAGGCGTCAAGGACAACATCACGCTGACCGCTGCGATTGGCGGGTTCCTCGGTGCTGCAGCCGGTTTGGTCGGTGGATGCCTCCTCGGTGCGGTGGCTGCCGGCGTCGTCTCGGCACCCGCAGTCCTGCTGTTCGGTGCCGGACCGCTCGCGGGTTGCATCGGCGGGGCACTGCTGCTCGGTTCCGGTGCTTCGCTGGCCGGTACCGCGATCGGCGGGTTGGGTTCGATCGCGGCCAACGTCGGGCCGTTCATCCAGTTGCTGAACCAGCCGGCGAAGAAGAAGTCGTAGTTCTCGACCACCTCGGTGGTTACCCCTCTCACAGCGGTCGGCCCGTCCACTCGGACGGGCCGACCGTCGTCGTGGCAGGGCGCGACGCCGCGCTGGATCAACATCTGCGTGGGAGGCGTCGGGCACGGTCAGATCAGAGCAACACCCAGACGAATCGTAGGACGATGACCGTGAAGCCGAGCGCTGCAGTGGCGACGAGCCATCGTCGAGCCAGGCGATCCCGGGTCATGTGGTCGCGATCGGGTCGGACGTGGAGGTAGAGGTAGGCCGCCGTGACGGCGCACCCCGATGCGGCGACGCCCACGGTGATGATGACGATCAGCATCACCAGGTTCGTTGTTCTGCCGAGTTCTCCCATGGCCGTGCTCCCACGATACGTCGGCGACGAATGTCGGCTGACGAAAACGTCGTCTGTGAGTGCGCCGTGTACAGGTACGCTGCTCCCATGGGTGGTCTGTGCACTCGATGGTGGGGCGAGGGCGACCGCGTCGCGGTTCTGCTGCACGGCATGACAACTGATTCGGGATCGTGGTGGGCGGTCGGGCCTGCCCTCGCTGCTCGCGGCTACCGTGTCGTCGCCCCCGATCTTCCGGGGCCACGGCGGCAGCCCACATGAGGCGTACACGCTGCCCGGTGCCGCGGCCGCTGTCGTCGACTGTGTTCCGGCTCGAGCGCTGGCCATCGACACATGGTTGTGAGTTCTCGCCGCCGACACGCAGTCGGTTCGCGAAGACGACAGTGCGCTCGACGCACCCATGGCAGGTACCACGACGATTGGATGGACGGAAGCATGGCTGTGTCACGGTCAACACGGTCCACAGCGCGGCTCGGTCTGTTGCTGACGATCCTCGCCGGGACGCTGGTGGTGTCGGCCGCACCGGCCGCCGCTGCTCCACTCAGCGGCCCGGTTGTTCCGACCGCGGTTCCGGCGGGGTCGACCATCGAGCCGCCGCTCGACTGTCGACCCACGAAGTCACATCCCGATCCGGTCGTCGTGCTACCCGGTGCTGACGGTACGACCGGCCAGACCAGTGCTCAGTGGCGCGTTGTGACCTCGGCCCTGCGGCGCTCCGGCGCATGTGCGTTCGTCTTCCAGGGCGGTATCATCGACGAGAAACGCTGGGCCGGTGATATTCCCGGCGAGGCTGTCCAGGTCGAGAGATTTGTGCGGAAGGTCAGGGGCTCCACGGGAGCCACCAAGGTCGACATCGTCGCCCACTCGGCGGGGAGCGTGGTCGCGAACTACTACCTGAAGGTACGTCACGGTGCACCGAACGTGGGCGCCGCGGTCCTGCTCGCCCCCGAAGGAGGCGGCTGCGATGGTGTCGGATCTCTGGCACAGTACGGGATCACACATCCCCCGATCACGCCCGTCCAAGTCTTGCAGGCGCTTCCGTTGATGTCGCCGATCCTGGCCCGGATCCTGCCGAGCATGGCTGTCGCCTTGCAGCTGGCACCGGGATCCGATGTTTACCGGAAGTTGTTCATCGACGGCCCCGTCACGCAGAAAGGCGTTCACTACGCGATCATGGCAACAAAGAACGACAAGCTCGCAACCCCCGCGGGCACCTGCTCGTTCATCCGGGAACCAGGCGTCACGAACGTCTTCTACGAAGACGTGTTCCCCGGTCGTCCGGTCGTGGATCACTCCAGCTTGCGATCAAGCCCTTACACTGCGAAATGGGTTGTCAAGCAGTTGTATTCATGATCGACCGACCGATATCGCGGCTCTTGGCATGGTCGATGGGCGCGATGCCGGTGGAATCAATCGGTTGAAGAACCTGTTGGTGCAGATATGCGAGCAATCACCTATGACCGCTTCGGCGGCTCCGACGTCCTGACCCTCACGGATCTCCCCACGCCCAAGGTGGGGCCCGACTCCGTCCTTGTGCGCGTCCGTGCCTCGAGTGTCAACCCGGTCGACTGGAAGGTCCGCGAGGGGTATCTCGCCGAGGTCATGGATACCGTGTTCCCGGTCGTACCGGGTTGGGACGTTGCCGGGGTGGTCGAGCAGGTCGGCTTGGACACCCCCGAGTTCCAGGTGGGCGACGAGGTGTTCGGTTACGTCCGGAAAGACGTGGTCGGTGGGGAAGTGGCAGGGGGAACGCTGGCCGAGTTCGTCGCAGCACCGGTGCGCACACTCGCGCACAAGCCGGCCGGGTGGTCGTTCGAGGAAGCCGCGGCGACTCCGCTCGCGGGGCTCACTGCCTTCCAGACGATTCGCCGGGCGGGCCTGCAATCAGGCCACACGGTGCTGGTCCATGCGGCCGCGGGCGGAGTGGGATCATTCGCGGTGCAGATCGCGCGGTCCCTGGGCGCGCGGGTGATCGGCACGGCATCGGAAGCCAATCACGACTACCTTCGGACACTCGGCGCCGAGCCCGTGACCTACGGAGAAGGTCTGATCGACCGCGTACGTGCACTCGAGCCTGCTGGTGTGGACGTCATCCTCGACTACGTCGGTGGGGACGCCCTCGACTCGGTGCCGGACCTCCTGCGCGACGGTGGCACAGTTGCCTCCATCACGGATGCACGGGCCCGCGACGAGTTCGGCGGACAGTACGTCTGGGTGCGGCCCGACCCGGCAGACCTTGCCCAGCTCGCCCGGCTCGGCGACGCAGACGAGCTGAAGCCAGAGATCGCCGAGGTGTTCGACCTGGTCGACGCTGCCGGTGCGCACGAGCGCAGCCAGTCCGGCCACGTGCGTGGCAAGGTCGTCGTTCGCGTCTGACTCCGATGCCTCCGGGTCCGTGGAAATCACGTCACCGAGGTATCCGGCCGGGAACCTTTTGGTCCGGTCATCGCATCCAACCTGTGACCGCGAATTGAGGCGGAACACCACCAGTCACGAGGAGATGCCATGTACCCGTATCCGATGCCCGCCCACCATCGGGATGCCGCCCCCGCGCCGCGGATTCCGTCCACCCCACCGGTGCCTCCCACCAACGCCGGCTGGGTGGTGGCTGCGGTCATCTTCTTCTGGCCGGTGGCGTTTGCGGCAGCCAACCACTCATCGCGGGTGTTCAGCTTGTGGTCGACCGGCGACTACGTCGCCGCCCAACACGCATCCGAGCGCGCCAAGGCACTCGGCAAGATCGCGCTGGTCGTATGGGCGGTGCTGTTGGTCGTCATGGTCGTGTTCTACGGTGCGGCAATCGCGATGGCCATCTCGGCGAGCTCGCATACCGGGTGAACGATTGCCGACGGTGTCTGCGATCACGCACTGACTCTGCGGAATGGGTTGTCGAACAGCAGTATTCATAGAGCGAGATCCATTCAGTGCGCGGCCTCGTAGGCTTCTACGATCCTGGCCGGCACCCGACCGCGATCGGAGATCTCGTAACCGTTGTCGATCGCCCACTCACGGATGGTGCGCTTCTGCTCTGGGGCGGCAGGTGCCGGGGATGGGGTGGTGTCGACGGAGGAGCGGACGGGTCTGGTCGCTCTGCCGTTGCGCGGCATCTTGTCGGCCTTGGCGATGTATTTGCCCATGTCCCGCTCGAATCTGGCGACGCTGGCCGTGCGGAGGTCCATGCCATATCTGACCGGTTGGCGTCCGGGCAGCTTGACCTCGAACTCGACGCGGTTGAGATCATCAGCATCGATCGGCTTGCCATCGAGGTCGTCGATGAACTCCACACGTTCTACTTTGGCCATGACTCACCAATCGTCGTTGTCAGCGGTTTTCGGTTGTCGAGCCTTTACACCCTACTAAAGAGCTTCCTGATTCCCGCTTTCACGTTGTTGCGTGAACACGCAAGTCGTTCGCGGGCATTCATTTCTGGGTCAGCACGCGTGAGATCACATCCGCCAGTTCCAGCGGTGCGTCACTCTGTACCGAGTGACCGGCCTCGGCGATCGTGATGATGTCGGTGGGTCCGGGCCGGTCCCGAAAGCGTTCTGCGTCTTCGTCTGTGGTGAAATGGGATCGGCCACCGCGAACCAGCGTCATGGGTGCGGCGGTCGCGGCGAGATCATCCCAGATCGGTTGCGCTTCAGGTGCTTCCCGGAATCTGGCGTACCGCCACACCCAGCGACCGTCCGCGCGCCTGCGGGTGTTGTGGATGACGCCCCGACGGATCGATGCCGGCGACCGGGTGGGTGCGGCCGCGGCGGTGAGTTCGATGATCTCGTCACGACTGTCGAACTCCTGTGGTCCCTCGATCAAGGCCACAGTTCCGCGTGCCTGCTTCTCGAGTTCTGCTGCACGGTGGGGGGATTCCGGAGTCACGTCGACGATGACGGCCTGTGGCACCAGGTCTGGGACCGCGGCGGCGAGGCTGATGGCGGTGAGTCCGCCGAGTGACATTCCGACGATCACCTCGGCGTCGGGAGCCAGCTTCGCGACGACCGGGGCGAGAGCTCGGGCGTTCGGCGCAGGCGTGTAATCGCCGTCGGCACGCCAGGAGGAGTGGCCATGCCCGGGAAGGTCGATCGCGACGGCAGATATCCCCAGCGCCAGGAGAACGCTGTCCCAGGTGTGCGCATTCTGTCCGCCACCGTGCAGGAACACTGCCCGCGGACTCGATGCACCCCAGACCAGTGCGCTCACACTGTGCTCGTCGATCGTCGTGTCGATGCGTGTGACGGTCGGGATCGGGACCCGTAATCCGAGTTCGTCGGCGGCTTCTCCCAGGAGGCTGAACTCGTCATCCATCGGTTCACTGTATCGATTCACATCGACACTCCGTGCGGACGCCGGAGCGTAGATTTGTCACCATGGCAGACACAATCGTCACAACCGTCGATTCCGGCCCCCACAAGGTCTCACGCCGGGTGGTCGTGAATGCTCCGGCCGCCGACATCTTCGGCCTGGTCGCGAACCCTCATCGGCATCCCGAACTGGACGGGTCGGGCACTGTGCGCGACACCCCGGTGACCGGGCCTGATGCCCTGAGCCTCGGTGCGCGATTCGGCGTGGGCATGAAGCAGTTCGGAGTTCCGTACAAGATCACCTCCACCGTGACGGACTTCGACGACGGCAAGGTCGTCGAGTGGCAGCATCCGATGGGACACCGCTGGCGGTGGGAGCTGAACGAGACGTCGCCGACCACGACCGAGGTCACGGAGACCTTCGACTACTCGACGATCAAGGTGCCCAAGATCATCGAGATCCTCGGCTACGACAAGAAGAACGGTGCGGGTATCGAGAGCACGCTTCGAGGACTGGCCGCACGCTTCGCCTGAGTGTCGGCTGTGTTCAGAGCCGTGACAACAACTCGGCCTTCTTTGTCGCGAACTCCTCGTCGGACAGAATTCCGCGCTGATGCAGGCCTGCCAGCGACTCGATCGCTGCGATGATCGCGGCGGCGTCGTCGGATGGGGCTGCCATGACCGGTTCGGGCTGGGCCGGTGCGGACGGCGGCGGCGCCTGATCGCGCATCTCGTGTGAGGAGGGCGCGGCAACCGGCGTTTCGGCCACCTGCCGGCTCCCGAGCTCTCGCAGGCTCGACACATCGAAGGTGCCCAACTGGCTCGTGAAGGTCACCGATCCGTAGGTGTTGCCGCCTTGCTGCTGTTGGACACCGCCGATGTGATGGTCGCCCGTATCGAAAACCCTTGTGACACCATTGACTTGGATCGCGAGCCGCCGGGTGCTGGGGAAGATTGCGTAACGGGCGTCGTTCTGCCCGCCCGATGAGCTCGGGATGCCGAGGTCACCCGGCCACCAGTTGTCGGCGGTGAATTGACCCTGCGGCGACGCGGAGGTGGTCGGGAACACGGTCGTGGTGGCCAGCAGGCGCGACAGTTCGCCACACAGTGCATCGACGCGAGCCTTGAGCGCGTTGTCGAACATGTTGCCGACCATCGTCATGCCGCCGCGCATCCATTGTCCGGAACCGCCGAGTTCGGGAATGGAGAATTGGGCCATCGTGCCGCCCCCGTTGTTCACCGCGAGCAACATGGCCAGCACCGCCTCGCGGGAGAGTCCATGTCGTTGCGCGACGTCGGCGACGGCGCTCTCGGCTTCCGGGGTGAGCGATGCATCCATGGCGTGTCTTTCGTTGTCCGGTGTCGGTCACGAGCGTACCCAAGCTGCGGGAATGTCGTCGCTCAGCTCGAGCAGCGCCCGTGACCGGTACCCGACTCAGCGCCGCCGATCGACCGCCAACTCGTTGATCAGGGCGCGGGCGTTCACGATGCCGGACTCGATGGCGCCGTCGACGACGACGCCGTTCCATCCCTTGGCGAAATCCGCGCCGGCGAAGCGCAGCCGGGTGCCGGTGGTGTGGAACTGGCTCCAGCCATGGAAGAACTGACCCGACTTCAGCGTCGCCCAGGTCTGGCCCGACCACTTGTCGGCCACCCAGTCGTGTCCACCGCAGTCGAGAACGGTCAGGTCGTCGCGCCATACGTCGATCGCCTGCTGCGCGGACGCGACGTCATCCAGGGTGATCCTCGTGTGGTCGGAGCCGAACCCGACGAGGATCGTGGCGTCCTCGTCGTCGAGGAAGTACTCACTGCGCAATAGCGAGATGGGGTGGTTCCCCGGAGCGCCGGCGATGATCGAGTGGCGGCCCGCGACCTTGATCCAGATCTTGAAACCGACGGAGTTGGTGCCCTCCTCGATCACGCTCTGCGCGGGTGCGGGCAGGGCAGGACGGAAGTCCACGTTGCCCAGGGCGCCGATCGGCGCGGTCACGATCACCGCATCGGCCGTCTCGACCGAGCCGTCGGAAAGGGTCACACGGACCCCGTCGGTCGAGTGCTCGATGCCCGCGACCGGCGAGTTCAGCGCGATGTCGGCGCGCAGGTCGCCCGCGATCGAGGTGTAGAGACCGCGCATGCCGGCGGTCAGTTTGAACCGCAGGGTCTGCTCGTCCATCAGTGAGCTCCGATGATCGCTCAGCGACGCCCAGTGTTTCGCCATCAGTGGCGACGCGGTCGCAGTCGGACCCTGGTAGCCCGCGGACCAGTACGAGTCGGCGAGGTCGATCTCCTCCTGCGTGTAGCTGCCGTCGCGCAGGCAGTCGAGCACACTGCCCTTGTCGGCCTGCCGGAAGCGCTCGATCAGGTCGGGGTCGGTGGACTCGTCGCGGAGAATTGCGAACGGATCGTGCGGATACGGGAAGAACTCCCGAGAACCCTCGAAGATCTTCTCCTGCAACCTGCTCAGCGCTTCGTCGAGGTCGTGCTCGGTACCCTTGCGCACCGTTCCCTCGCTGACCCAGTAGGCATCGTCGATGTCGGGGCTGGGGTAGATCTCCTGTCCGTACCGCGTGATCTCGGTCCAGACGAACGGCTGCATCCAGTGGACCCACGTGGCGCCCATCTCCAGGGCGTGACCGCCGAGGCGTTCGTCGGTCCAGGCGCGACCGCCGATGCGGTCGCGGGCCTCGTGGATCCGCACGTCGATTCCGGCCGCCTCGAGTTCGCGAGCGGCGATGAGCCCGGCGAATCCGGCGCCGACGACGATGACCTTCGGTGTGGTCGGTGTGGTCGGTGTGTCAGACATCGAAGTGTCTCCTGTCAGTTGAGGTCTCGGTGGTTCAGGGCAGTGGGAGGTCCGTGGCGCCTGCGTCGGCGCGGCGCGACACCAGCGCGCGCCCCGCTGCCCAGCAGCCGACAAAGGTGGCCGCGATGACGATCAGGAAGATGACGGCCAACACCTGTGAACCGCCGATCAGCGTGGTGAAGTTGGCGATCACGAGTGCGGTGATCCCGAGCAGTCCCAGAGTCCCCAGAACAGGAGCGATCTTGGTGTGCCACAGCCGGTTGTCGACCTTCGAGCGGCGGAAGTAGGCGATGATCGCAATGCTGGTGAGCACCATCAGGACGAGGATCGCGACGATCGCCACACCGGCCATCCACGTGAACAGCTGCAGGACCGGGTCCGCGCCTGCGACGGCGAAGGCGCCGACGAGAACGAAGGCGGTGGCCGTCTGGAGGGCAGATCCCTCGTGCGGGGAGCCGTGCCGAGGGTGCACGTTCGTCAGACGTCGAGGAGCGAATCCATTGCGGGACAGTGCAAAAGTGTAGCGGGCGATCGCGTTGTGGAAGGCGAGCAGAGCCGCGAAGAGGCTCGTCACGAGCATCACCATCATGATGTCTGAGGTGACACTGCCGAGGAACTGGGATGCGGCGATGAACGTGAGATCTGCGGTGTTCCCCTGTGCGGCCGCCTGGACGTTGTCGCTGCCGAACGCGAGGACCACTGCCCAGCTGGCGACCGCATAGAGCACGCCGATCGTGATCACCGCGACATAGGTCGCGATGGGCACCGTGCGTTTCGGATTCCGCGCTTCCTCACCGTAGATGGCGGTCGCTTCGAAGCCGACGAACGAACCGATCGCGAACATCAGTGCGATACCGGGTGATCCGGAGAAGAACGCGGACGGGGTGAACGACACGAAGTCGACACCGTGCGCGCCGCCCTTGGCCAGCACCGCCACCGACAGCGCGACGATCAACGCGATCTCGGCGATGAGCAGGACGCCGAGCACCTTGGCTCCGAGGTCGATACTGCGATAGCCGAGGACCGCGACGATCGCCATCAGCACGAAGGCCCAGAGCCACCACGGCAGATCGGGGCCGCCGAACCGGATGACCACATCCTTCAACGTGGATGCGGCGAGCCCGTAGATTGCTGCCTGGATGGTGGTGTACGCGAGGAGGGCCAGGCCCGCGGCACCCAGACCGGTGGGACGGCCGAGCCCCTTCGTGACGTATGCGTAGAAGGCGCCGGTGTCGGTGACCGACGAGCTCATCGCCGCGTATCCGACGCTGAACACCAGCAGCACGAGCGCGGCAACGATGTATGCCATCGGTGCGCCGGCGCCGTTGCCGATGGCGATCATCACCGGGAGTGAACCGGCGACGGCCGTCAGGGGCGCGGCGGCCGCGATCACCAGGAATACGATGCCGGCGACACCGATCGACCCCTTCAACGATCGCGATCCACTCTCGCCGGTGACCGGCGATGTGACCATGGGATTCTCTAGCATGATCGTCCTCTGTCTGGACGTCGCCCGCGACAATCGCGCGACGTGGGTGGGCTGCCTGCGTGCGTTTGATTCAACATACGTAGAATCAAACGCTGTGATGGAGGTTACAGCGAGCGCTTGGGGCCCGACATCGGGGAAACCTTTACCCCGGGTGGCCGGGAGAACGGAGTTCTGATGCCGAGACTGGTGGACCACGACGAACGTCGTCGGACGATCGTGGCCGCGGCCTGGCGGATCATCGCCGATCGCGGCATCGACGGCATCAACATGCGCGACCTCGCGACCGAGGCCGGCTACACCAACGGCGCGCTGAGTCACTACTTCTCGGGCAAGGACGAGATCCTGCGCACCGCGTTCGAGTACGTCATCGACGCCACCAACCAGCGCATCGACACATCCGTCGGGCGCCGGCGGGGAGGCCGGGCCCTGCGCGGACTCTGCATCGAGATCATGCCGCTCACCGACGAGGCCAAGCTCGAGGCGCGGATCGCCGTGTCGCTGTGGCAGCGGGCCATGACCGACCCGGGAATGGCGAAGGTGAACAACGTGGCCGTGGCGGCGTGGAAAGAGCGTATGGCGACGTACTGGCGGCAAGCGATCGATGGTGGCGAACTGCCGGCGGTCGACGTCCATGCAGGCGTCGAGGTACTGATGACGACGATCATCGGGCTGCAGGTCAATGCCGTCCTCGACCCGGCGAGCACGTCCCGCGAGTCACAGCTGGCACTTCTCGACACCATTCTGGCCGGCCGCGCCTCGGTCACCATGTGACGAACCGGGGTGCCGATGACGAAACCGCACATCGGCCACCCCGGTGGTCACCGGCTGGAGTCGATCACAAGACGACGGTGACCGTCTTGGGTTCGGTGTAGGACAGGATGCCCTCGTAGCCGAGTTCGCGACCCACGCCGCTGGCCTTCACGCCGCCCCACGGCAGCTGGGGTGCCAGCGGCGACCAGCCGTTGACGCCGATCGCTCCGGCCTCGATCTTCGCCGAGATCGTGTGTGCGCGAGTCACATCACTGGTCCACACGGTCGCCGACAGGCCGTACTGGTTGTCGTTCGCCAACGCGATGGCCTCCTCGTCAGTGTCGAACGGGATGACCACGCCGACCGGGCCGAAGATCTCCTCACGGGCGACGGTCATGTCGTTGCTGCCGGCGAGCACGGTCGGCTCGACGAAGAATCCGGGGCCTTCGGGCGCCGAACCGCCGGTGATCACATCAGCGCCTTCGCCCGCGCCCGTCTTCATGTACTCGAGCACCCGATCGCGCTGGCGCTCGTTCACCAAGGGGCCCATCGTGGTCGACGGATCGAACGGGTCGCCGATCACCTGTGCCTGGGCGGCGCCCTTCAGGCCGTCGATGACGGCGTCGTAGGCCTTCCGATGAACGATCACCCGGGTGCCGGCAGCGCAGACCTCGCCCTGATTGAAGAACAGGCCCATCGCGGTGCCCTGGATCGCGGCTTCCAGGTTCGCGTCGTCGAAGATGATCTGCGGAGCCTTGCCGCCGAGTTCGAGCGCGGTGCGCTTGAAGTTGACGGCGGAGTTCTGCAGGATCGCGCGTCCGGTCGCGGTGGAGCCGGTGAACGAGATCTTCTTGATGCCCGGATGGAGCGCCAGCGCCTCGCCTGCCACCTTGCCGACGCCCGGGAGAACGTTGACGGTGCCGGGCGGGAAACCCGCCTCGGTGACGAGTTCGGCGAGGCGCAGGATCGAGAGGGAAGCGTCCTCGGCCGGCTTGATGATGACGGTGTTACCGCAGGCCAGGGCTGGGGCGAGCTTCCAGCCGAGGATCATCAGCGGGGCATTCCACGGCACGATCGCCGCGACCACACCGAGCGGCTCACGACGTGTGTAGGCATGGGTCGGCACCGGTCCGCCCAGGTACCCGTCGTTGGCGATCAGCTCGCCGTTGATCTTGTCCGCCCAGCCCGCGTAGTAGCGCAACGTCGCGATGAGGTTGGGGATCATCATCGCGGCGCTCATGCCGACCGGACGACCCATGTCCAGGGACTCCAACGCTGCGAGCTGTTCGACGTCGCGCTCGACGAGGTCGGCCAGCTTGTTCAGCAAGGCGCCCTTACGAGACGGTGCCAGGGCGCCCCAGTCGCCGCGGAACGCCGTCGTGGCCGCCGACACCGCGGCATCGACATCACTCGCGTCCGCTGCGGCGAGCTCGGCCAGTGGCTGCCCGGTGGCCGGGTTGAGGGTGGTGAAGGTCTCGCGGGCGTCGTGCCATTCGCCGCCGATGTAGAGACCGGTGTTGAGGGTGGAAATGTCGATCATCGGGACTACTCCTTGGTGCTGCGTGGGTTGCTTGTCAACCCCGCGGTGATCAGTTCGGCTGCGCGCTCGGCGATCATCGCCGTCGGTGCGTTCGTGTTTCCTGTTGTGACAGAGGGCATCACCGATGCGTCGGCGATCATCAGGTTCTCCACCGCGATGGCGCGCAAGCCAGGCGAGACCACGGCCTCGGCGTCGGTGCCCATCCGGCAGGTTCCCGCCTGGTGGTGGTAGGTGTTCACGGCACGGCGGACCCACGCGGCGAGTGCCTCGTCGCTGTCGTCGGCGTCGGGACCGGGCAGCGCCTCGTACGCGCCCCATTCGTCGGCGAGCGGTCCCTGACGTCCGACTTCGCGGCACTGGCGAACCGACCGGACCAGTGCCCGCAGATCGCGCTCGTCGTCGAAGAGGTTGAAATCGATGATCGGCTCCGACGCGGGGTCGGTGTCGCGCAGCGTGACACTTCCGATGCTGTGCGGCCTGATGAGACCCGCGTGCAATGTGAAACCCGAAGCCGGGCCGGTCATCCCGTCGTCGTAGTAGAACGGCACACTGAAGTTGATCGGCTGAGTATCCGGCACCGGGAGGGTGGGATCGCTCTTCCAGAACCACTGTGTCTGGGTCACCGGCTGGAAGGGCAGCGGCGGATCGATCGGTCTGTCGGTCCCGAAGATGACGGGCACCAGGAAATGATCCTGCAGGTTCTTGCCGACCCCGGGGACATCGGCGACGACGTCGATACCGTGCTGCCGGAGTTCATCGGCCGGGCCGATTCCGCTGCGTAGCAGTATCGTCGGTGATCCGATCGCGCCACCGGACAGGACGACGAGTCCGGCGTGCAGTTCTCGCCGTCGACCGTCGGCGTCGATGATCCGGACGCCGCGGACCGTGCCGTCGGAGACGATGAGGGAATGGACGAGTGCGTCGGTCTCCAGGGTCAGGCGGGCGTGGTCGATCACCGGCCGCATGTATGCTGCCCACGTCGAAAGTCGTTGTCCGTCGCGAAGGTTGAGTTTCATCCGGGAGACACCCTCTTGGTCACCGGAGTTGTAGTCGGAGTTCAGCGGGAGGCCGTGGGCGACCGCGGAGTCGAGGATGGCCTGCTGGATCGGCGACAGATCGGGTTCGACGGTGTCGATCAGGCCCTCGGGGCTCTGTGCGCTCTCGATCCGCTTGAACAGCGGCGACACGGACTCCCAGTCCCAGCCGGTGTTGCCTGCGGCCGCCCACTGGTCGTAGTCCCAGGGCGAACCGTGCACCCAGATGGTGCCGTTGAGCTGATTGGAGCCGCCGACGACCTTGCCGCGCGGGATGTGCAGTCGACGATCCATGGCGTTGCGCTGAGGAGCCGAGAAGTATCCCCAATCCTCCGGTCCCAGCCAGAGTTCACCGACGCGCGACATGTCATGGATCGCCGGGTTGGTGTCGGCGCCGCCCGCCTCGACCAGGGTCACCGTGAGACCGGCATCCAGCAGGCGACGGGTGATGATCGAGCCGGCGGTACCGGCGCCGAGCACGAGAACGTCGGGAGTGGGCATGTGTTCCTCCTTGGTGCGGACGACGCGGGGCTGCCGACGGACCCGATGGGTGCGGGTGCACCTGGACCGTCACGAAACACCTGTCCGCACTGACACTTTCGATTCGCGGGGGAGACGTGACGGCGCTGTCGGTCTCGATCGACGGCCATCGTCGTGGCCGCTTGCTGACCAAGCTATCCAGCGCATCGACGCTGCACTACTGGGTCTTGCCAACGTCGGGGTACAGGATCCTTTACCCGGTCTCCGCAGGTCGGGTGGGTTCCGGCGCGTCGGCCAGCGGCAGAGTCACCTTCACCGCCGTCCCCGACGGCTCGTTCGGCAGGTACTCGATCGTGCCGCCGTGGCGCTCGAGGATGTGCTCGGAGATGATGAGGCCGATGCCGGACCCGTCCTGTTTGGCCGAGAAGGCGCCGGTGGCCAGCCGGTCGGTGGGAACACCCGTCATGCCACGTCCCTGGTCCCGGATCCACACGCATGCGCTGCCGTCCTCGTCGCCGGTTTCCACGGTCAGCTCCTTGACCTCGGTTGTCGGCTGGGCGATCTCGTCGAGCGCGTTCACGCAGAGATTGATGATGACCTGCCCGATGAGGACGTTCTCGCCCTGGATGAACAGATTGCGGTCGGGAATGTCGGCGAAGACACGGATGCCCTTCTCGGCCGCACGCAGCCGCACGAAGTACAGGCTCTCCTGGACGGTCTCGTTGAGATCCATCAGGGTGGTGGTGCTCTCGATGCGCCGGACATAGCGTTTGACCGACGTCACGATGTCGGCCGCACGATGTAATTGCTTCTCGATCTGGTCGATCCCGTATTCGAGGCTGCGGGCGTCGACGGTCTCCGATGACAGCCGGGCCTTGAGCCCGCTCAGATAGTTCGTCGACGCGGCAAGGGGCTGGCCCAGCTCGTGGGCGAGGATCATCGCCATGTCACCCATCGCGTGATATCGGCTCAGATACTGGAGATTCGCCTCTTGGTAGGCGTTGCGACGTTCCCATTCCACCCGGTCGGTGACATCGCGGATCGTCAGGACGCGTGATCGGATGCCGTCGTGGGCCACGATCTCCAGCTCGCCTGCCAGCCAGACGGTGGTGCGGTCGTCCTTGATGATCTCCTGCTGAATGCTCACCGAGCCGGCCCGGCCGTCGAGACGTTCGACGACATGCTCGCTGTTGAGGCGGGGTTCGCACCGACCCAGGTCTTCGAGGTGGACGCCGGAGAGTGCTGCCGGCGTACTGCCGAACAGTTGTGCGGCCAGTGGGGAGATGTCGTCGATGCAGTTGTCGTCATCGAGGACCACCAGCCCGGCCGACGTGTGGGTCATGATGCGCTGAAGCGACTCCGACACCCAGCTGAGTTCTTCCTGCAGCTCGACCTCTTCGGAGATGTTGCGGAACTCGACCATCACGACCGGGCCGTCCTCGCAGCGCACCAGGGTCGCGCGGGCGTCGGTCAGGAAGTCGGTGCCGTCCTTTGCACGGTATTTCCATTGCTTCCGGCTCGAGCCGTACACCACGGCCGACTGCAGCCACGCGACGCCGACCTCGCGGCGATACTGCCGCTCCTGGGCGCTCATGTGGTGGGCCTTGAGCGGCTTGAGTTCCTCGAGGGTGAATCCGAACATGCGGCACGCGGCCGGGTTGGCCCAGAGGATGTTCTTCGAACTGGCCTCGTGGATGAGAATCCCGGTGCCGGTGTTCAGGATCATCTGCTCGAAGTCGCGACGCTCGGGGAACACGTCATCACCTCGCCTTCGCCGGACACCCAGCATCGACCGTCTCGTGGTGCGGCGCAAGTAAGGGAAATGCTTAGCGACAGCGCAGGAAATCCCGATACCGGCGGTGCGCACGCGTCCATAGTGTAGCGCCCAGAGCGAATGTCGAATCTGAACGGAGACAGCGATGACCACGGAGAGCCTGACTGCGCGGGTGGTGGCGGAACCGGCCGGTGCCGCGCGTGACGCCGCATTCGATCACGCCCTCGATGTCCTCCGGGATCGTCGTGACGAGTTCAATGCGCAGCGGTACGTCTCACGCGACTTCGTCGCGCTGCTCAAGCGTGCCGGCATGTACCGGGCATCGACGCCTGCCGCGTTCGGTGGAGAGCCGATGCCGCCGTCGGAATTCATGACGATGGTGGAGCGCGTCTCGGCGGTCGATCCCGCGACCGGATGGGTCTCGAGCTTCGGTTCGTCCCTGGTCTACTTCGCGGCGTTGCCGGTGGCGACGCAGAAGAAGATCTACGCCGACGGGCCGGACATCGCCTACGCGGGCGGACTGTTCCCGATGCAGGAGGCCGAGAAGGTCGACGGCGGCTACGTGTGTTCCGGCGTCTGGCAGTTCGCCAGTGGCTGCCGGGGGGCCGACATCATCGGTGTCGGGCTGGCCGGCGGACCACAGACAGAGGGCAAGCCGCTGACCGCGCTGGTCGATCCCGCCGATGTCGAGATCGTCGACAACTGGGACGTCGCCGGGATGAAGGCCACCGGGTCCCATGCGGTGCGGGCCGACCGGCTCTTCGTCCCCGAGGAGATGACGTTCGTCCGTGGTGGTGCGCCGCAGGTCGACGAGCCGTTGACCCGCTATCCCTCGCTGGCCTACGCGGCGCAGGTCCTCGCGGTGGTCACTCTCGGCGCCGCCCGCGGCGCGCTCGACTACGCGCTGGAGGTCGGAGCCGCACGCACCTCCATCACGGGTGGGTCGAGCAAGGGCAACCGTCCGGCCTACAAGGCCGGACTCGCCGAGGCCGAGGCCGAGCTGCGTTCCGCGCGCGCCTTCTTCTACGAGACCACCGATTCGGTATGGGCCAAAGCAGTTGCCGATGAGCACATCTCGACCGACGACAAGGCGCTTCTTCGCCTGGGTGCGACTCATGCCGCGCATGCGGGACGTCGAGTGGTGTTGCAGGCCTTCGACCTCGCAGGTACCGGTGCGATCTACGAGACGCACCCGCTGCAGCGTTATCTGCAAGACGCATTGGTTCCCGCGCAGCACGCCATGCTGCAGACCAACACCTATGAGGCGGCCGGCGCACTGATGCTCGGCCTCGATGCCGGTATCCCCAGCTTTCCCTGATCTCTCGAACCGACCAGCCCGCAATTCTCAACGAAACAGGAGTCTTTCATGGCCGCCGCGCCCCTGCGCACTCTGTTCTGTGTCGGCAACAACCAGAACTTCTTCGACCTGCCCAAGGCTGAGATCGGCCCGGTGTGGGAAGCCACCGTTCGGTTCCTGTCCGCTCTGAAGAAGATGGACGGCGTCGACATCATCGGCACCTTCGACGACGATGCGCACATGGTGGGACCGTCCGACGGGTGGCCGTGGACGTTCTATGTCCTGGCCGACGTGCGCGACCAGCCGACGGTCGCGGCGGCGTGCAACCTGTTGCGCACCACCATGGTCGGCGAGTTCGCGCTCTGGAAGTACTTCAAGATCGAAGCGCGGATGGGTCGCGAACTCACGATCCGAGACGACGTCGACGTCGACGTCTGACGACTCATTCCAGCCCCGCTCACCCGATGGCGATGACAGTGAAGGACAGCAATGACCACCATTGAGAGGCCGACCCGCGGATTCTCCGACCTGGCCGAGAAGGACCGTGTCGCGGGTGCGCTCTACACCGACCCGCAGATCTTCGACGAGGAGATGAAGAAGATCTTCTACCGGACCTGGGTATGGGTCGCTCACGAGAGCGAGATCCCCGAGGCCGGGTCGTTCAAGACCACCCAGGTCGGCGACCAGCCGGTCATTGTGACTCGAGATCGCAAGGGCAACTTCAATACTCTGCTCAACCGGTGCCGCCACCGCGGCGCGACGGTATGCGACCAACGCAGTGGCAAGGCCAACGGCTTCACGTGTCCGTACCACAATTGGTCGTACACCCTGGACGGCCGGCTGCGTGGGATCCCGTACCCGGACGGTTACGAGGGAGTGGTCGACAAGAACGACTTCCCACTGCAGAAGCTACGAACCGAGAGCTATCTCGGCATGATCTGGGCGACCTTCGATCAGGACATCGAGCCGCTGGAGGACTTTCTCGGTGACGCCAAGATCTGGATGGAGCGCTTCCTGAAGCAGTCCAACGGATTCCCGACCAAGGTGCTGGGCACTCACAAGTTCCGGTTCAAGGGCAACTGGAAGATCCAGCTGGAGAACACCACCGACGGCTATCACTTCCCGATGGTGCACAAGTCGTGGATGGCCTCGGTGGATGCCGAGACCGCGAACATGATGTCGTTCATGGACGATCCGGCCGCCGAGACCCACGCCCTGGGTAACGGCCACAGCGTCGCGATCATGGCTGCGGCGCACGCCGACCTCGACGTCGACACCGGTGACGAAGAGATCCAGCCTCGCTTCCAGCATCTCGTCGACGAGCTCGAAGAGGCAGGCGAGAGCCCGGAACGTATCCGCAGGTACATGCGCTCGATGCACGGCTGCGGCTTCAACCTCAACATGTTCCCGAACATCGCGATGTCGTCGTCGTTCTTCCGCGTCCTCATCCCGATCAGCGTGGACGTGACCGAGGTGTGGCATATGGCGATCGGTATGGACGGCGGCCCGGAGAACATCAACCGGGAGCGCCTGCGCATCCACGAGCACTTCCAGGGGCCGTTCGGTTTCGGCAGCCCCGATGACGCCGAGGGCTGGGACCGCGTGCAGATCGGTGCAGGCGGCAATCCGAACATGCCGATCCTGGTGAACCGCGGGCAGAGCCGTGAGTACACCACCGAAGAGGGCTGGCCGACTTCGCATGTCACCGACGAGACCGGTATGCGTGAGTCCTACGACATGTGGAAGAGGATGATGAGCGATGTCTGACGTAATCACCTTCACCGACACCCGGGTCCTGCGTGCGATCCAGCTCGTCTGGCACGAGGCGGCCCTCCTCGACGCCAAGGACTACGCGGCGTGGGAATCGATGTACACCGACGACGCGCTCTACGTGATCCCGATCGACCCGGACACCGACGATTTCGAATCGTCGCTCAACATGGTCTACGACGACAAGCGCATGCGGCAGTTGCGTGTCCAGCGGATGATGCAGGGCTATGCCCCGTCCGCGGTCGCGGCGGCCCGCACCGTGCGGATCGTGTCGCGATTCACCGTCGAGGAGATCGACGACGAATCGGTCACGTTGCGCTCGGCGCAGATCCTCAACGCGTTCAAACGCGACACCTTCTCCACGGTGGGCGCCGAGATGACCCACAAGGTCGTGCTCTCCGACGACGGCGACAAGATCGCACTCAAGGTGGCACGTCTGATCGACAGTGAGGACGCGGTGAGCGCGTCCGGATATCTTCTGTGAGGCATGATTCCATGACATCAGCATCATCTGCATCGGGGATCGCCGTGGTCACCGGCGCGGCAGGCGGGATGGGCGGCCACATCGCCCGCCGGCTGCACGCGGACGGACATCGCGTCCTGCTCGCCGACATCGCCGTGGACGCCGCCCGCGACATTGCGACCGAGCTCTCGCCGGATGGCTCCACGGCGCGCGCGATCACACTCGACGTCGGGCACAAGGCCGACTTCGAGGCCGCGCTGGAGGAGTGCCGATCCATCTGGGGCGCTCCGACGATCATGGTGAACAACGCGGCCCGGACCCAGGCAGCCGATCTCATGACGTTGGCGGAGGACGAGTTCACCGAGGTGCTCAACACCAACGTCAACAGCATCTTCTTCGGGTGCCAGGTGTTCGGCGGGGCGATGGCCGAGCGCGGCTACGGACGCATCGTCAACATGGCCTCGCTGGCCGGCCAGAACGGCGGTACGGCGACGGGCGCCCATTACGCCACCTCCAAGGGTGCGATCCTCACCGTCACAAAGATCTTCGCCCGGGAGCTCGCGGGCAGCGGTGTCACGGTCAATGCGATCGCACCCGGACCGCACGATCTGCCGGTGGTGAAGGCGACCGTGCCGCCCGATCGACTCGATGCGGTGATCGCCGGTATCCCGGTCGGTCGCCTGGGCAGTCCCTCATTCATCGCGGATATGGTCGGCCTGCTCACCAAGGACGACGCCTACTTCGTCACCGGCGCCTGCTGGGACGTCAACGGCGGACTCTACGTTCGCTGACCCAGTCGCTCTATCAGGAGAACAACCATGTCGCTGATCGACGTGATCGTCTCGGACGTCGTCCAGGAGACACCGACCGTCAAGACCTTCTATCTGTCCAAATCCGATGGGACGCCGATCGGTTCGTATTCACCCGGCGCACACATCGACGTCGTGGGGCCCACCGCCATCACCCGGCAGTACTCGCTGTGCAGCCGCCCGGACGGACGAGAGTCGTTCGCCGTGGCCGTCAAACGCGAGACGAACTCGCGCGGCGGCTCGGTGGCGTTGCACGAGGTCGAGGTCGGTGACGCACTCAAGATCAGCGAGCCGCGCAATCTGTTGACGATCGGGTCCGATGCGTCCCATCACGTCCTGGTGGCCGCGGGCATCGGCATCACACCGATGCTGAGCATGGCGCGGTACATGGATGTGCAGGGCATCAGCTTCGAACTGCACTACTTCTCCCGGACCGAAGAGGAGGCCGCATTCCTGCCGCTGCTGCGCGAGCGATGCCCGGAGAAGTTGCATGCACACGTCGGTGTCGCTCGAGACCGGCAGGGCGCCCTGCTGGAAGCCGCGCTGGCGGGGACGGTCGATGGAACGCACGTATACGTCTGCGGCCCTGATGGTTTCATGACGAAAGTCGTCGCACTGGCGGAGCGTTTCGTGCCGGCCGACGCCGTGCATTTCGAGAACTTCCACGCCACCGAGCAGCCGTCGGCGGAGAGCAACGCCGCATTCGAGGTGGAACTCGAGGGCGAGACGTACCCCGTACCGGCCGACAAGAGCATCGTGGAAGTGCTGGAGGAGAACGGATGTGACGTCGACACCTCATGCCAGGAGGGCATCTGCGGCACCTGCATCATGCAGGTGCTCGAGGGCGACGCCGAGCATCGCGACAATGTGCTGACCAAGGCCGAACGCGAATCCGGTGAGGTCATCGCGGTCTGCGTGTCGCGGGCGAAGGGCTCCCGCATCGTGCTGGACTACTACTGAGTCACCACGCGCGGCGACCGTGGGTCACGTGGCGGTGTCCGTCGGCACCGCCACATCGAATCTCAGGATGTCGCGGACGAGGGTACTGATGCTGTCGGCATCGGTCTTGCTCTTGATGCGCGCACGGTGGACGTCCACGGTCTTCACACTCATCTGCAGACGACGGGCGATGTTCTGGCTGGGCAGGCCTTCGACGACCAGGGCCAGGATGTCTCGTTCGCGTGGTGTCAGCAGCGCAACCTTGGCCTCGATGGACCGCCGTTGCGCGTGGGTGTGGAAGCGTTCGCTCGCCTTCTCCATACCGGCCTGCACCGCGTCGAGCAACCGCTGCGGGTCGTACGGCTTCTCGAGGAAGTCGAGAGCGCCGGCCTGCAGCGTGGACACCGACATGCGGATGTCTCCGTGTGCCGAGACGAAGATGATGGCGACGTGGGGGGCGAACTCGTTGAGTTTCTCCTGCAGACGCGGACCGCTCATCCGGGGCATCCGCACGTCGAGGATGATGCAGGCCGGGTGGTCACCGCTGTACGCCTCGAGGAATTCGTCCGCGCTGTGACAGATGTGCGGCGAGATGCCGATACTCCCCAGCAGCCAGTCGACCGATTCGCACAGCGCGGGATCGTCGTCGACCACGTACACGGTCGTCGACGATGCGGTATCAGCTGGTTCCTGGGTCATCGGTGGCATTTTCCCGTCGCTGCGCTCGCCCTGTCCTCGAATCGAGGGTAGCCCGGTCGGGCTCGTCGTCCCAGGTGGCGTCCGCTGTCCAATAGTTCATGCCGACCGCACTGACCCGATGCTCCCATTCCGACGTCCGCTGTAGCCACGGCTCCTCGTTGCGGACGGATTCGTCGGCGGCTTCGGGCCCGTCGGCCTCGACCGTCCAGTGCACCCAGTTCACCTCACGCCCGAGTTCGTCGTGGACGAACAGGTCAACGTGATGCCATCCGTAGTTGAACGTGTCCTCATAGCAGGTGAGGAACATGCGATGGTGGGTGACGGGACGCGGTTTGATGACCATGGTGATCGACTTCTCTCAGGGCAGGCGGCTCAGGCCGACCGGGTCGGCGACGCATGCAGCAGTGGCTCCAGTGTGCTCGCCAATTCGAACAGGTTCGACTCGTGGCCGGGCAGACCGACGATCTGCACGCCGAGCGGAAGGCCGTCGCCGGTGCGTGCGCCGGGAACCACCACCACGGGACAACCCAGGAGCTGCCACGGGCGGCTGAGTACAGGGGAACCGGTGGCACCGAGGCCCTTCGGTGCCGGGCCGGGGGCGGCCGGACCGACGATGACGGCGTTCGCGCCGAGGATCTCGGACAACAGCTCGCGCGACCGGTCGCGACGGATGAGTGCGGCGGTGTGATCGTCGGCGGCGACCTGACGCCCGTCCTCCACGAGTGAGCGCAATTGTGGGCTGAGGGCATCACCGTGCGCGTCGACGATCTCGTCCAGGGTGGCGGCCGCCTCGTGACCCATGACGGTGACGTGATCGTCGGCGAGGGTGCGGACATGGTCGTCCCAGTCGAGATCATGGCATTCGACGCCCGCCTCGATGAGGATTCCCGGGAGGGTGTCGAGCAGCTCGCGCATCGGCGGGTCGATGGCGGCGAGTTCGCTGCCCTCCCACAGCAGTACGCCACTCACCAGGCGGCGCTGGGGGGTACGGGCCGGCCGCCCCGAGAACGCGGTGTAGACGTATTCGAGGTCGGCGACGGTGCGGGTGAGCAATCCGAGTGAGTCGAGTGAGGGGCTCAGGCCGGTGATGCCTGCGAGATCGGTTGTGCCGTGTGCCAGCACCATCCCCGCTGCGCCGCAGTAGGAGGCGGGGCGTGTGAGCGATCCGGCGGTCTGTGTCCCGAGCGCCAGCGGGATGGTGCCTGCGCCCACCGCGGCCGCCGAACCACTCGAGGAACCGCCGGGGGTGTGATCGGATGCGTGTGGATTGCGGGTGGGACCGGGTGAGAAATAGCCGTATTCGGTGGTCACCGTCTTGCCCTGGACCACCGCGCCGAGCTCGCGAAGTCGCCGGACACACGGCGCGTCCGCCGCCGCAGGCCGATCCGAGGCCACCGTCGAGCCGGCCCTGGTCGGCAATCCCGCGACGTCGATCAGATCCTTGACGCCGACCGAGACCCCGCGCAACGGCCGTCGGCCGGGCGTGCGGTCTTCGGTGCGTGCGTCGTCGAGGTACGTCGTCGACAACTCGACCCAGGCGGACAGATCGGGTTCGGTGCGGAGGATCTCCTCACGCACCTGTGTCACGAGCGACTCCGCGGTCACCGTACTCTCGTGTACCGCGGTTGCCTGGTCACTGACGGGCTGTGTCGAGTAGGCCGAGCTCACCGTTCCTCCTTCTTCCGGTGAGTCCAGTCTGCCCGCTCTGCATCGTCCGCGACAGTAAAGATTTCCCTCCTATCGCCGTAGGGACGTGACGACATAGCTTCGCACCATCAGATGACCGGATCAGGTCGCCCGGTCGTGTGACCACCAGGGTGACACGTCCAGTGAATCCAGGAGAAGCCATGTCTGCCAACGCCCCTGCCGCCGTAGATCCCAAGCTGTTCCGCGACGTTCTGGGTCATTACCCGACCGGAGTCGTGGTGGTGACGGGTCGCGACGCCGCCGGGGAGATCCTGGCGATGGTCGTCGGTACCTTCAGTTCGGTCTCCCTCGACCCTCCGCTGGTGTCGTTCATGCCGATGAAGACCTCCCGCACGTTCGACAGGATGCAGAAATGCTCGTCGTTGTGTATCAACATCCTCGGCGGCGAACAGGAGGAAATCGTCCTGCGGGTCGCCCAGCGATGGGAGAACAAGCTCGACGGGATCGACTGGTTCCCATCACCGTCCGGTGACCCGGTCCTGAGTGATTCGGTGGCCTGGATCGACACCACATTGTGGGACACGGTCGAGGCAGGGGATCACTGGATCGCGCTGTGCGAGGTACGCGATCTGGCGGTCACCAATCCCGTCTCGCCCCTGCTCTTCTTCCAGGGCGGCTATGGCAGCTTCGTGTGTACATCACTCATGGCGCGCATGGATCACGAGATCCTGCCTGCCATTCACGCGGCCCACTCCGCGCGCCCGCAGGTCGAAGAGCTGGCGTCGTCGATCGGTTGCGAGGTGACGGTGTTCACCGCGGTCAGCGCCGACGAGATGGCCACCGTGCTTTCGGCGACCGGCGCAGGCGTCGATCGCGAAGAGGGGCTCGCGCACCGCATTCCGATGGTCCCACCGATCGGTGACTCGTATGTCTTCGATCAGGACGGCGACACCCAGGAACGCTGGATCGCCAAACTGCGTGGCGCCGACGAGACGGTCAAGGAGGTCCACCGTGCCCGACTCGCATTCGTCCGGGACAACGGCTACCTGATCTCGTTCCTGCCGGCCGAGGGCAGTGCTGCATACGACGAGATGCGGGAAGCGACCCGCCGCTACGAAAGTGGTCGGTTGACGCCGTCGGAGGAACGGAGCATTCGCGCATCCATCGAGAGCTCATCGGTTGACTACCGCATACGTGATCTCGTCGATCACGAGATCTACGACGTGGGCTCGCTGGTTCTCCCGATCCGAGATCCGAAGGGCGGCCATTCGATGACACTTCGCCTGGGGCAGTTGCCCTCCCGGCAGACCGGTGCGCGCATCAACGAGTGGATCCGTCAGGCACGAACAGTAGTGGAGGTTCTGGAACGATGACCGCAGACGCCATCGCCGCATTGACCGCACGTATCGAGGTACTGGAGGCAGAGGCCGAGATCCGGCGTGTGCAGGCCCGTTACATGTTCCTGTGCGACACTCCGTGTCCGGAGTTCGGCGTGCAGGACGACGCCGAGCGGATCAACCGTATTCTCGACCTGTACACCGACGACGCGGTCTGGGAGGGCGTCGGGGAGTACTACACCGGCCAGTTCGGCCGGGCGGAGGGCAAAGACGCCATCCGGCAACACTTCCAGTCGTTCTGGGGTGAGAAGCGGGATCCGGCGCTCCTGCTCAACGTCCATTACCTGACATCCGAACAGATCCATGTCGACGGCGCCGAGGCCGACGGGCAGTGGGTCCACATGCAGCCCTGGCTGTTCTCGGACGGCAGGTCACTGTTGCGATCCAGTCGCCTGAACAACACTTTCCGCAAGGAGGACGGACGGTGGCGGGTGAGTCGCACCCGTACCGAGAACGTCTTCATCGCCCCTCTGCCCGATCACTTCGCCGAGAGCTACCCATCGGCATCGGTACTGATGCAGCCCTAGTGGACCATTCGGGTCAGGTCGCGATCAAAACCGCTGAGCGATCCATGCGTCGATGAGGTCGGCGACGTCGTCGCGGCCGTTGTTCTCCTGGAAGTAGTGGTCGGTGTCGAACTCGTGGAAGGTCTTGTCCGTTGCGCCCAGGCCATCGCGGATCGCGATGGCATCACTGGGGAACACTCCGGTGTCGCGATCGGCATTCACCACCAGGGAGGGCACCGTGATCCGCGGCAGGTGCGTGTGGGCGCGCGTGTGTGAATCCTCGAGGCTCCACAGCGACAGCCACGTCCGCAGCGTGGTGGCCGAGGCGATCCCGAACACCGATTTGTTGGCGCGCTCCGGTGTTCCGGCATAACACCGGTTCGGCTCCCGCTTCGTCGGTTCCAGGGTCGGATCCACCATGCGTGGGTCGGCCCAGGTCCTCGCCACCGAGAATGGACGGTCGTGGTATCCCGCCGCTGCCAGTCGTGCGAGTTCGTCCTTGACCCATCGGGTGATCTTGTGATTGCGCGCGGACTGCGCGTCGCGGTATCGCTGTACGAACTCGGTCGAATACGACGGCCCGTTGTCGGGATTGAACAGGTCGAGCGCGGGATCAGTGGCCAGCGGGTCGTTCTCGTCGACGACGGAGCCGTCCATCCATGCGGTCAGCACATCCGGCCGGCCGAGGTGGGCCGCGCTCGAGATGTATCCGTCGGCGGCGGGGAGGTCCTCGACGCCGCGGGCGAGTCGTGAGCCTGCGACCGCTGTGATGGATGGTTGCGACGCCTGCGACTGATAGGCGGCCATCAACGATCCGCCACCCGAGTTGCCCAGCAGCACAACGGTGTCCACGCCTGCCTGTTCGCGCAACCAGTGCACACCGACACCGATGTCGACCAGGGCATGGTCGAGCAGGAAATGTGCTTCGTCACCCCGGAACCGGGTGTTCCAGCCGAGGAACCCGTAGCCCCGCCGCGCCAGATGCTCGGCGAGATAGTGCTCGGAGAAATCGATCTGGTAATGCGTCGCCATCACGGCAGTTCGCGGCTTGCGTTGGGACGGAGTGTGATACAGGCCCTGGCACGGATGACCGCCCGCGCCTGCACGGCCGACGGCGGGGGATTCGAGACCGACAAACGTTTGCTCGATGGGCACGGCGATTCTCCTCGTATACGAATCTGATGTCAGGTTCGGATGCTAGCCGGTTCGATTGCCAGCGTCGAGACCCAGATCTCACACGGACTCGGGTTTCCAGTAGACGGCGTGGTACCAGGCGTCGGCGAGAGTGCGAATGCACCGTTCGTCGTCGGCTTCCGCTGCGCGGCCGTTCGCGAGACTGTCGTAACAGAACATGTTGAGCATCGACACGATCGCGCGCGCGGTGAGCTCCGCATCGACGCCGGGACAGTAGCCGTCGGTCTGTGCACGTCCGATCGCCCGGGCGACCACCGTGACCAGTTCTCCGCAGAGGGTGTCCCATACGCGCGCGAACTCGTCGTTGACCATCGCGAGCTGGAAGACGCCGACCATCTCGGCGAGTCGGTCGCGGTAGGTCTCCCAATGGGCGCGGACCGACGCGACGATCTGTTCGTACTGATCGGGGTGTGAGTCGTGGATTGCCCGCTCGACTCGGTTGCGGGCCTCTTGCTGGAACTCGCGTGCCCAGTGTTCGAGCAATGCGTCCTTCGAGTCGTAGTAGTTGTAGAAGGATGCGGGCGATTTTCCGGCCGCGCTGACGATGTCGGCGACCGTCGTCTTCAGGAATCCTTTCTCCGCGATCACCTTGCGGGCGGCCGTGTGAATTGCCTCGAGGGTCTCGCGGCCGCGCTTGGTCGGCCGGGTCTGGTGTGGTGCCACGGGTTCATTCTGGTCCATCGGGGTGCTCCGGAGTCGGGGGCGGCAGCCTGTTCACAGGATACGAATCTGATGTTACATTCGTTTTCTGCCCAGTGAGGAGATACGATATGACAGACAGTCCGAGGTTCGACGTCCGAGGCTTCAACCACGTCGCGCTGGTGTGCTCCGACATGCAGCGCACGGTCGACTTCTACCGCAATGTGCTCGGATTCGAACTGGTGAAGACGGTGGAGCTGCCGGGCGGAATGGGCCAGCACTTCTTCTTCGATGCCGGCAACGGCAATTCGCTGGCGTTCTTCTGGTTCGTCGATGCCCAGGACGGGGTGCCGGGCATCTCCGCTCCCGAGGAGAAGCCGGGCTTCGGCGAGTGGATCAGTGCGGTGAGCTCGCTCAACCACATCGCGTTCGATGTGCCTGCCGACCGGTTCGAGGAGTACCGTCGGTCGCTCAAGGCAGCGGGCGTCCGGGTCGGGCCGATCGTCAATCACGACGACAGCCCCAGTCAGGTCGCCACCGAGATGCACGACGGGGTCTACGTGCGATCCTTCTACTTCCAGGATCCCGACGGGATTCTGCTGGAGTTCGCCTGTTGGCTGCGGAGTTTCGGTCCGCACGACGTCGGACACGCGCCACGGACCGCGGCCGAGCGTCGTCTCCAGATCAACGCCTGACGCGGGTAAGGCCACCATGGATGCGTATCACCGCCGGTCGCTCGGCGCCATGCTCCGACACTGGGCCGACGTGGCGGCCGAGCGCCCCGCGATCGGCGTCGTCGACGGCCGGTCGCACACCTTCGGGTCGTGGTTTCGACGTAGCTCGCGGATTGCCTGCGGCCTCGATGATCTCGGCATCGGAGCCGGTGACACGGTGGGGTTCATCGGCAAGGATGCGGTGGTGTGGGGAGAGGTACTGGTCGCCGCCTCGTATGTCCGTGCTGCCGGGGTGCCGTTCAACTGGCGGCTGAGCCGGCGAGAGATGTCCGAGACCGTGGCAGACGCCGCACCGTCCGTGACTGTCGTCGAGTCGGCATTCCTGCCGCTCGTCGGGCATGACGATCCGGGTGACGGTGTGACGCGGGTGTTGGTCGGCGACGCGGCCCCGATCGCGTATGACGTCTGGGTCGAAGGGCTGCGGGGATTCGAACTCGAGGTGACGTCGGAGCCCGGCGACGTTGCGATGATCGTGTACACGTCGGGAACCTCGGGGCAGGCCAAGGGAGTCGAACTCCCGAACCGCGCCATCGCGGCAAACATCGGGTCGTCGGCACCCTGGGACATCAAACCCGGTGACACGGTGATGATCCCGGCACCGCTGTTCCATGTTTCCGGAACCGGCTGGCTCTTCTACTGTCTCGGTATCGGTGCGGAGGCGCTCTACACCACCGACATCAAGCCGTCGGCCGTTCTCGACGTGCTTGCCGGCGGCGCAGTGGACCATGCGCTGACGGTGCCTGCCGTCGTCCACATGCTGGTGTCCCACCCGGACGCGCGTGGGCGGGAGTATCCGAACCTGCGGACCCTGATCTACGGGGGATCGCCGATGGCTCCCACCACGGCCCGCGATGCGATGACCATCTTCGGCTGTGATCTGGTACAAAGCTACGGCATGACCGAAACCTGTGGGCCCATAACCTTTCTCACGCCCAACGATCATCGCGCCGGCGGCGCGCGACTGGCGGCGGCGGGTCGGGCGGTACCAGGAGTCGAACTCGTCATCGCCGATCCGGTCGACGGCGCGGTGTGCCCGCCCGGCGTGACCGGCGAGGTGCGGACAAGGAGCGCCCTCATCATGAGTGGGTACCGCAATCAGCCCGATGAACTCGCCGAGGTCCTCACCCCCGACGGCTGGTTTCGCACGGGCGATGCCGGCTATGTGGACGACGACGGGTACCTCTATCTCTGTGACCGCATCAAGGACATGATTGTGTCCGGTGGCGAGAACATCTATCCGGTCGAGGTCGAGAATGTCCTGCTCGAACATCCACAGGTACTGGAGGCGGCGGTGATCGGGGTGCCGGACGAGAAATGGGGCGAAACCGTGAAAGCCGTCGTCGTCGTGAGGGGTTCGCTGGACCCGGGAGAACTCACGGCATTCTGTCGGGAACGCCTCGCGCATTACAAGTGCCCGACCTCGATCGACCTGCGCGATGAGCTGCCGCGTAACCCGAGCGGAAAGATTCTCAAACGCGAACTGCGTAAGGTCTATTGGTCACAGCACCCTCGATCGATCGCGTGAGGATGAGATGCGCATCGTAGAAATCCGCGAGATGGCGGTGCCCCTGGAGGGCTCGGTGGCCAACGCCGTCGTCGACTTCACCCGTCACACCGTCTCGCTCGTGGCCGTCATCACCGACGTGACCCGGGACGGCGTACCGGTTTACGGTGTGGCCTTCAACTCGATCGGGCGGTTTGCCCAGAGCGGGCTGCTCCGGGACCGGATGATCCCGCGGGTGCTCGACGCACCACCGGATGAACTGCTGGACCCAGACACCGGGATTCTTGATCCCGAACGTGTGTTGCGGGCGGCGCTCGCCGACGAAAAGCCCGGTGGCCATGGCGATCGCGCCAGCGCTGCCGCGGCAATCGAACTGGCCTGCTGGGATCTGCTCGGCAAGCTGGCCGGCGAGCCCGCGTATGTCACCATCGCGCGCACGGACGGACGGACACCCACCAGGCGGCCGGCTCCGGTGTACGCGGCCGGCGGCTATTACCGGCCCGGCGACGACATCGCACAGTTGCGTGAGGAGATCTCGGGGTATCTCGAGAGCGGGTACCGGGCGGTCAAGATCAAGGTCGGTGGGCTGTCGCTCGACGACGACCTGAGGCGGGTCGACGAGGTGGTGTCGACCGTCGGATCGGGTGGCGCGGTGGCGGTGGACGCCAATGGCCGATTCGGTCGTGAGCTGGCGCTGACGTACGCAAAGGCTTTGGAGCCCTATCGATTACGGTGGTTCGAAGAACCGGTGGATCCGCTCGACTACGGGGCGACTGCCGAGCTGACCGCCACATACGACGGTGCAATCGCCACCGGTGAGAATCTGTTCTCCCGGCAGGAAGTGGCAAATCTTCTGCAGTTCGGCGGTATCCGACCGAACCGCGAGATCCTGCAGATGGATGCCGGACTGAGCTATGGACTGACCGAGTACCGGGGGATGCTGGACGTGATGGAGTCGGCCGGTATCGGTCGCGCGCACGCGGTCCCGCATGGTGGTCACCTGATCAATCTCCACATCGTCGCCGGACTCGGGCTCGGTGGGTGTGAGGCGTATCCGGGTGTGTTCCAACCATTCGGGGGATACAGCACGGATTGCGCCATCGAGGACGGTACCGTCACGCCTGCTGAGCATCCGGGTTTCGGCCTCGAGGCGAAGGTCGAACTGTCCGGGCTGATCTCGAGATTGGTGGGATGACGCAGTGGCAGCGAAACTCTCCACTCTGGTTGTCGGGTGCGGCGCGATGGGATCGGTCTACGCCGCGCGACTTGCGGCCGCTGGCCACGATATCCACATGCTGGATCGCTCGGCCGAGCACATGGACGCCATCGCGCGATCGGGACTGTCTGTGTCCGGACCCGACGGCGAGTACACCGTACGGGTGAGGTCGGCATCGACGACCCTGGACGTCGGTCCGGTCGACATGGTCGTCCTCGCGGTGAAGGCTGCCGATGTCGGTACCGCGGCGAGAACGGTGGCGGGGTCGCTCGGACCGCACACCGTTGTCGTCACGATCCAGAACGGACTCGGGTCCGCCGACGAGGTCGCGGATGTCGTCGGTGCTGACCGCCTGGCGGTGGGGATCGCCAGTGGGTTCGGCGCATCGCGTCCCGCGCCTGGACGGGTCCATCACAACGCGATGAAGGCAGTGCGGCTGGGTGCGTACGCAGGACTGCCCCCCGAACTGTTGGATCCGGTGGTTGATGCTTGGCGGGCAGCGGGTTTCGCGACCGAATCCGTGCCCGACATCGTGGCAATGCAGTGGGAGAAGCTGATCTGCAATGTGGCCTACAGCGCGCCGTGCGCGCTGACCGGCCTCACCGTCGGCGAAGTGATGACGCATCCGGAATGTGGGCCGGTCAGCCGATCCGCTGCGCGCGAGGCCTGGGAGGTCGCCCGGGCGCTCGGAATCGCCATCACGGTCGACGACCCGGTGGCCCATGTCCAGGACTTCGGAGCCGCGATGCCCGCCGCGAAACCGTCGGCACTTCTGGACGTCGAGTCCGGCAGAGTGAGCGAGATCGGTGTCATCAACGGTGCGGTGCCGGTGCAGGCTGCCAGGGTGGGGCTCGAGGCGCCGGTGAACGAAACGCTCACGAGGCTGGTCCGGACGCGAGAGCTCGCCATCCCGCCGAGATCGAGGGAGTGATGCCGAGCATCCGAAGGACGTGTATCCCGTGGATGTTCTGCCTCGCACCGGAGTGGGAAAGGTCGTGAAAGGGCCGTTGCGCGAGCGCGCCGATCAGACGCGCTCCAACCCCACCCGCATCTGACCGAACAAGAACACCGCCTTCTCGCCGATCGTTTCCTGATACCGCTCGATGACGTCGTCGGCGAAGGCGCCGACCGAGTTGTCGGGTAGGCGGCCGGTCCAATCCGTGGCGCCGACGGTGAACCACTGGGTGAAGGCATCGATCGACTCGAACTGCCAACGCAGGTCGCTGATCTCGACGTCGGAGACCGCGAATCCCGCCGACGTGGCGGACTCGCGAAACCGGTCCGGGGTGACGTGTAGGTAGGGCGGATCGAAGTCGACGAAGTACTGCTGCCAGCGTGGCAGGGCGGCCACGTCCATCGCCACGTCTTCGATGCTGCGGCGCTCGGTGGCACAGACGATCTGGATCACCGCCCGTCCGCCGGCGTCCAGGCTGCGCGCGATCTGCGTCAATGCCGCGGGCTGATCGTGGACCCAGTGCAGCATGTTGAAGGAGACCGCGATGTCGAAGTCGCGCTCGAACGGCAGTGCCAGGACGTCGTCGACGTGGAACTGGACACGGAGCTCGTCGGGTGGGACGCGGCTGCGGGCCTTGTCGATCATCCGTCGCGACGCGTCGACGCCGACCACCGATCCCGCGGGCAGCCGCTCGGCCAGCTGCATGGTGATGAACCCGTCACCGCAGCCCACGTCGAGGAGCCTCTCGTCGCCCGCGAGGTCGAGCCCGCCGATCGATGCCTCGGCCACCATGCGCTGCAGCGCGCTGACATCCGCATAACGATCGCCGTCCCAGTTGACCATGGCTGCTCCTCGACGAGTGCGTGTGACAACCACTCTGCACCAATCGCACAGGCGGAATCGTGAGATTCGCGAGGTGGACGGCAACCGTGGACGGCAACCGTCGCCGGACGGCCGATGTGCCACACTGTTCGGTGTCCGCCCAGGTAGGAGGTCATCGTGGATCTCACCGCCGCGCACCTGCGGTACTTCCTCGCAGTTGCCGACGAGCTTCACTTCGCGCGCGCCGCCGAGCGGCTGCACATCTCGCCGCCGTCGCTGAGCCAGCAGATCCAGCAACTCGAGCGCCGCGTGGGCGAGCCGTTGTTCAAGCGGACCTCTCGGCACGTCGCGCTCACCGCGCGAGGGGCGGAACTGCTGCCGATGGCACGTGCCGCGGTGGCCGCGATGGACGACGTCGTCGGGTGGATCGACCGGGGGCGCGAACCACGACGGACCTTTCGGATCGGCATCGCAGCAGCGAGTGAACTCAGCAATGCATTGCTCGCAGCCGTCGTCGAGCGCTATCCCGACGTCGAATGGCAGATCCGCAGCCTCGGACTGACCGAGCCGCTCTCCGCGGTGCAGGACGGGCAGGTCGACGTCGCGCTGATGTTCAGTCCGCAGATCCCCGACGTCGACGGGTTGGTGGTCACGCCGCTGTGGTCGGAAGACCGGGACCTGGTGGTTCACGAGGGGCATCGATTCGCTGACCGCGAGTCACTGAGTCTGGCCGAGACCGACGACGAGACCTTCATCGGTATCCGCGACCTCGAGGGGACCCAGGAGTGGTTCGTCGATCCGCGCCCGGGCGGCAAACGCCCCCAGATCCTCCCGCTCGCCGCGCATTTCGAGGAGGTCCTGCAACTCTGCGCCGCCGGCGTCGGTGTGAACATCTGCGGCTCCGGTGCCGCAAAGACGTACGCCCGGCCCGGTCTGCGCTACATACCCGTCGCCGACCTTCCACCGGTGACGACATTCCTGTGCTACCAGGCATCCCGGGCCGACGAACTGGTCGGCGCGTTCGAACGACTCGCGGTGGAGGTCTCCGCGCATCGGGATGATCCACCGGCGCCTGCGGCACAGTGACAGCGCACCCCGTGAGGGCGCTGTTCGCATCGATCATGAGGCCGGCCCGAATGATCGTGTGACATTTCCATGTGGACTCTGATCGGGCTCTGCTCGGAGACTGGACGACGTGAGTCCCACTTCTGAGTCCGGCAACCGACGCGACGTGATCTACGCGCAGCGTGCCTCCGGCGACCTACACCTCGATCTGGTCACGCCGGTGCAGTCCGCACCCGCGCCGGTCATCGTATTCGTCCACGGTGGCGGTTGGTTCACCGGCGACCGAGCGCTGTGCCCCGACCTGAGCGCTCATTTCTGCGCACGCGGGTTCGCCATGGCGAGTATCGACTACCGCTTGTCCGGCGATGCGTTGTTCCCGGCCCAACTCCATGACGTGCGTGCTGCCATTCGTCATCTCCGCGCGAACGCCGGGGAACTCGGACTCGATCCTGCCCGGATCGGTGTCTGGGGGGCATCGGCCGGCGGTCACCTCGCCGCACTGGTAGGCCTGCTCTCCTCGGTCGCGGAGCTCCCCGGTGAGGGCGCCGTCACCGGGGACGCCGCTGTCCAGGCCGTCGCCGAGTCGTATGGGCCGTCGACTCTGGTCGATGGTGATGTGGAGCCGGGTGTGCCGTTACCGGGGGTCACGTCGGCGGCCGACTCGCCCGAGGGCCGACTGATCGGCGGCGATCCGGCCGACCGTCCTGCCGCCGCGCGCGAGGCCAGCCCGTTGTACTTCGTCACCTCTGACGCCCCGCCGTTCCAGATCTCCCATGGCACGGGTGACGTGCTGGTCGATCACCGGCACAGCCTGCTCTTGTACGACGCACTGGCAGAAGCCGGAAGTGAGGTCGACCTGTACTTGATCGATGGCTATCAGCATGGATTCCTCAATCCCTGCAACAGATCTGACGTACCATCGCCGCCCGTCATGGATGACGGTCGGCTCGACTCGCAAGGACCTGCGCCGGCTCGCCACCTGTCGGCGCGCGGAGCGCAACGCACCGATGAGCGCACGCGCTTCGGGTTTGACGACATCGGTGACTTCTTCACCCGCCACCTCGCCATCAGCACGGACCTGACCACCACCATCTCAGGAGGCAACCGATGACCTCGCCAGCAGACCTCAGCGCCATCCACGGCCTTGCCCCGGTGATCGATTCCCTCCCCGGCGAGGCCGTGCCATACCGTCTCGCCGACGGGGAGGGGCTGCGGTACGAGGTCGACAATCAACTGTGGACGGTCATCGCGCGCGCCGCCGACACCGGCGGATTGTTCGATGCCGCTTTCGTTCTCGGGCCGCGCGGTGCGGCAGCCGGATTCCACAGCCTGCCGGACCATCAGCGCTCCTATTACGTGTTCGACGGCTGCGCCCAGTTCTGGCTGCCGGGTCAGAGCCGCATCCTCACGCCGGGAGACTCGGTCCACGTGCCACCCGGTGTACCCGTTGCGTATCGGATGCTCGGCCACATGACCAAGCTCCTGTTCTGGTCTGCTCCCGGGGGAGCGCTTGACGCACTGACGAACTCGGGTGGCGAAGTGGCGTCCCGCGTGTACTCGGCGGACGGAACGGCGGGGGTGCACCGGTCGCCGGAGCAGTTGTTCGCGCCATCGGCCGCGTCTGCGCACGATCTGCCGCTGGTATCGGCGAGCGACGCGTGGGACGACGTCTTGCCTGCCGGCGTCGAAGGATATTTTCTCCGTGCGCATACCGGCGACCGTCGTGCCTGGCCCGACTCCATCAACGCCTACGGTGCGCGCGGCCGCACCACCGGTGGCCGATACTTCTCGGTACTGACGCTCGGAGGCAAACTCCCGTACATCCCGCAGCACTTCCACCGGCAGCACACCGAGAACTTCTTTGTGCTGTCCGGTCGAGTCTGGTTGTACGCCAACGGTGTCGAGACCCTGCTGACCGCAGGCGACTACGTGCATGCACCGGCGGGGACCATCCACAGTTTCGCTTTCGACGCCCACAACACCAAGATGCTCGGCATGCTCACCTCCGACATCTTCGAGAAGTTCTTCGACGTGACAGGTGAGGACACCGACGACGTGGTGCACACTCAGGGACTGATCAACCCCGGTGACATGATGGCGAAACTCGGCGCCGCGGCAGCTGATCTCGACCTCGAATTCGTCGGTCCGCCACCGGAACGGACCCGCGCAACAGATCTGTGAACGACATAGGTCCCGACGATCAGGCGGTGTCGTCGAGGACCGTCGACGTACGCCGCGGTGTCGACGTCGCGGAGACGACACCGTGTTGTCCGGCGATCTTGTCGCGTAGTGCCCGCCGTCGGATCTTTCCGGACTGCGTCTTCGGCAGCTCCGCGATGATCTGCACCGCTCGGGGTCTCTTGTAGGGCGCAAGTCGATCTCGTGCGAAGGCCACGAGCTCGTCGGCCTCGACCGTCTGTCCGTCCTTGAGGGACACGTACGCGGCGACGGATTCGCCCCGATACTCGTCGGGTATCCCGACAACGGCGGCCTCGAGTACCGCGGGATGCTCGTAGAGGACGTCCTCCACCTCGCGCGGCCACACCTTGTACCCGGACACGTTGATCTGATCCTTGATCCGATCGACTAGGTAGATCCAGCCCTCGGCATCAGCGATCGCGCTGTCTCCGGTGTGGAGCCGACCTGCAGGTATGGCCGCCTCCGAGGCTTCTGCGTTGCGCCAGTATCCGCGAATCACCTGTGGGCCGACGAGGACGAGTTCGCCCTGTGCGCCGGGCGGCAGCGGGCGGCCGGAGGTGTCGACGATCTGCACCTCGACGCCGGGGAGCGGGACACCTATCGACAACGTGCCGCTGGTCTCATCGACGGGAGCGATGGTTCCGGGCGGTACCGCGATGACTCCGGACGACGTCTCGGTCATCCCGTATGCGTTGTGGATGTAGGGGCCGAATCGTTCGCGGAACCTCGCGACCGTGCTGGGCGGAACGGGGGCTCCCCCGCTGAACAGTGCTTTGATGGTGGCGAAGTGGTCGGCGGTGGCGTGCTCGGAGTTCATCATGGCGTTGAAGGCGGTGATGGAGCCGATGGTGTAGGTCACCGAGTGTTCGCGCAATGCGTCTAGTGCGGTCTCGACCTGGAAGCGGCCGGTGAACACCAGCGCGGTCTGCTCGGACAATGCCAGCGAACCGATGATGACCGCTCCGGTGATGTGGAACAGCGGTGCGAGTGCGAACACGACGTCACCGGGGCTGATACCGGCGATTCGGGAAAAGCTCGTGGTCACCGCGAGCACATTGGCATGCGAGTTCATCGCGCCTTTCGGCGGTCCGGTCGTGCCGGACGTATAGGCGAGGAACGCCAGATCGTCGCCGCTCACCGCGACCGTCGGTGGGCGGCTTCCGATCCGCTCGCCGATCAACGTCATCAAGTCGTTGTCGGAGGGCGCGGCATCGTTCGTCCCCGGCCGGAAGACCCGTGGATCGTTGCGTGATTGAAGATCCGACTCGGCCGTGCCCAACACCCACCGAACCGGTGTCCCGACGGCGCTGTCGTGCACAGCCTCGACGTCGCGATCGGTGGTGATGATCCCGACGGGCTCGGCGTCGCCGAGCAGGGTGGTGAGCTCGCGGCCCCGGTACATGGGATTGAGCAACAATGCGACCCCACCCAGCTTCCAGAGCGCGATCAGGACGATCGCGTACTGGGGGATGTTCTGCAGGTGGATGCCCACCCGGTCGCCGTGGCCCACCCCGCGATCGGACAACACGGCGGCGAGCGCGTCGGCGAGCGCGTCGGTCTCTCGGACACTGAGGACCGCATCGAAATACACCAGAGCCGCCGCCTCGGGTTCCTCGTTCACGCGCCACTCCCACGCCTCGGTGAGCGTGGCGAAACGTGGCTCGAGATCGGGAGAGAGTTCGTTCGGGTGGAGAGCGAACCACGGCGGCTCATGGTCCGGTGTCACGTCACTGCTCATCTTCTTCTCCAACGTTGCCTGACAGGTGTGCCGGTGCCTCAGAATCCGGTCACGTCGGGAGTGCGGTCTTGCCGGTCTCGCGGATCGTCAGGACCGTCAGGAGTCCGATGATGCACACGCCGATCACCCAGTAGGCCGGGGACATACCGCTTCCGGTGGATTCGACCAGCTGAGCGGCCACATACGGCGCGGTCCCGCCTGCGGCGATGGTTCCGATGTTGAATCCCAATGACACGCCGGTGTATCGGACCGTGCGCGGAAACAGTTCGGTGAACAACGGAAATGCCGGTACTTGGACGACACCGTTGAGGACCATGTACACGAAGTACACCAATCCGACGACGACGACGCTCGCCGTGGCGCCCAAGATCATGAACGCCGGCACCGCTAGCACGAGGTAGGCGATATAGCCCCCTGCCAGAACGGGTTTACGCCCGAACCTGTCCGTCAACATCCCACTGAGAGGGAATGTGGCGCACGCCAGGGCAATGCTGATCGCGGACGTCCAGTAGACGGCATCCTTCGAGAAGCCCAGATCGTTGATGAGATAGACACTGAAGTACGTCAACCCGATGTAGCCCGAGCCGTTCATCGCGATCGCCACGCCCACAACTTGGAGAACGGAGACCGGATTCTTCCTGATGACGTCGAGAAGCGGACTCTTGGTGACTTCCTCCTTGTCCGCCATCTCCTCGAATTCAGGGGTGTCCTCCAGCTTCAACCGCACGCGGAGGCAGATCAGTGCGAGGGGCAGCGCGAGCAGGAACGGGATGCGCCATCCCCACGCGTCCATCTGCTCATCGGTTGTGAGGAAGGCGACGATGCCGACGACCGAGGCGGCGACGGCAAATCCCAGAGTCGACCCGATCGGTGTGAACGAACCGAAGAATCCGCGACGGTTCGGCGGTGCGGATTCGGCGATGTAGGTGGCCGCGCCCCCGACCTCGCCGCCCGCCGAGAAACCCTGTGCGAGACGCACGATCACCAGCAGTATCGGCGCGATCACGCCGACGGAGGAGTGCGTGGGAAGCAGGCCGAGGATGCCGCACGCCACACCCATGCAGACAACGGTGATGACCAGGGCCGACCTACGTCCGCGCCGGTCCCCGAGCCGCCCGAAGAAGATGCCGCCCAGGGGGCGTGCGACGTAGGCGACGCCGAAGACGGCGAGGGTGGCCAGGATCGATGCACCGGAGGTCTCCGAGGGGAAGAACAGCGGCGCGATGGTGACGGCGAGGAATCCGTACACCGCGAAGTCGTAGTACTCGATGAGCGTGCCGACGCCTCCGGCAATGGCAGCACGCCGGGCCATCGTCTTCGATCTCTGTGGCGACGTCCCACCGGCACCCCCGTGGGTGCGAATGGGTTGCTCTACGTTGGTCATTGCATCTGTCCTTGATGTTCGCGGGAGTGTTCGGCGAGGAGGAGTTCATACGAGCCGCCGGCCTCGATGACCTGGACGGTTCGGGCATTCGGCGGCGTCCCGACCAATTCGGCGCCCGACGTCCGCAACGTGGCGGCGCGCCAATCCAGCGTCACCGCATCGTCGATCGCCACGGCGGCCGATACGCCGGGGATCGTGATGAGTGGCATCCCATTGAACGTCTCACCGCGCCAGAAGCCGGGGGAGAACGACTCGGCGACGATGGCCGCGATGCCGGCATTGCGGAGCGCGACCATCGGCGGGTAGTGGGGATGCCCGTATCCGAAGTTGCGGCCACCGACGATGATGTCACCCTGCCGAACGCGATCGGCGAACGTCGGATCGTACGCTGTCATGCACACCGACCGGAGATGATCGGTGTCGTACGACTTGATGTTGGAGACGCCGACCACGAGGTCGATGTCGAAGTCGTCGCCGAAGATCCAGGCGACCTTGCCCTCGATGATGTCGGGAGGCGGTGGATAAGCACTCATTGAACGGACTCCTGTATCGAGCCACGCAGCGCGCTGGCTGCGACGGTGAACGGTGAGCCCATGTAGATGTTGGCGTCAGAGCTCCCCATGCGTCCGGAAATGTTCAGCACGCCGGTCGAGATGCAGTTCTCTCCGGGCTGCAGTGGCTTCTGATAACCGAAGCAGAAGTCGCAGCTGGAAACCGCGATGTTCGCTCCCGAGGCCCTGAGTACGTCCAAGATGCCTTCCTTCTCGGCTTGCTCATAGACCCGCTGTGACGTCGGTACGACATTCAGTTCGACGCCGGGTGCCACGGTCTGTCCATCGAGAACCATTGCGGCGGCGCGTAAGTCCTCGATCCGACCGCTTGCGCACGAACCGATGAAGGCCTTCGTGATCGGCGTCCCTGCCAGTTCTCTGGCCGTCTTGGTGTTCGAGACTCGTGCGGAGCCCGGTTCGACGACTCGAGGGGTCAGGGTGGCGAGGTCGATTGTGTGTCGTGCCGCGTAGGATGCGTCGATGTCGGGATAGACGGGGTCGAAGTCGTGTCGTGCAACGTCTTTCGCGTACGCCAAAGAGGTCTCGTCCGGTTCGAAGATCGCCGACACCGCGCCGGTGAACATCGCCATGCCGCACAGTCCCTGCCGGTGGTCGATCTTCATCGATCTCGCACCCGGTCCACCGAATTCCATCACTTGATGCGCGCACCCGTCGGCGCCGACCAGCTCGATGATCGAGTGGACGAGGTCGCGGCTGTCCACCCCGGGTGGGAACTCGCCGATCAGATCGAAGCGCGTCGTCGCCGGTATGTCGACGAACAGCTGCCCGGTGACCCAGGCTTCGATGAGATCACGGCGGATTCCCCATCCGAGGGCGCCGAACGCGCCGATCCCGCTGATGTGACCGTCGAAATGCACCAAGAACTCACCCGGAATCGCCAGTCCGAGTTCGGCTGTGAGCTGGTGACCGATGCCGCGTCCCTCGTGCAACTCGATGCCGTAGAATTCACACCAGTCGCGGGTGACCTGATGGACCTCGGCTTCCTTGTCGTTGTTCTTCGTCAACATGTGGTCGATGAACACGATGTAGCGATCCGGGTCGGCCAATTCAGTGATGCCGAAGTCATCGCGCATCTGCCGGAACATGACGTCGGTGTATCCGGGGAAGTCATAGGCGATCATCCGCGCGGGGCGTACCGCGTGATTGTCGCCGGAGCGCACCGACTCCCGACCGGTGGTGCGTCCGAGGATCTTCTCGGTCATCGTCTGGGCCATGCAGATCACCGGCTCGCTTCGGTCGGGAGGTACTTGCGCTGCATCGCTTCCACCTCGGGAAAGCCGATCAGGTCGACGAACTCATGGTGTGCGAGAGCGTCATTGCTCACCTCGGCGGGCGGTTCGCCCGATGCGAGTCGACGGAGCGCTTCTCGTGCGGCGCCGGCGGTCGCCATCAGGACCTGGGTCGGCAACAGCGCCAGACGCACGCCGACGCGATCGAGTACCTCGGGAGTGAAGTCACGTTCGGTCCAGGTCGACGCGGTGAGTGTGGCCATCAGCGGCACACCCACCTCCTCGTGGCAGCGTTCCCAGTCGTCGATGGTCTCGAACGTCTTGGTGACCGGCATGATCATGTCCGCTCCCGCATCCACATATGCCTGTGCCCGGTGTATGGCCTCGTCTCCGCGGGCATCGGTGCGGGCGATGAGCAGAACGTGGTCCGGGATCGAGTCGCGGACCGCCCGGATCTTGCCGGTCGCTTCGGTGACGCTGATGAGATCGACAGGGTCGCCGACACAGATCGGGCAGGACTTGGGGGAGACCTGATCCTCCATGAACATTCCCTGTACTCCCGCATCGACGAACTTGCCGGCGGTCCGCGCCGCGTTGACGGCGTTGCCGTACCCGGTGTCGATGTCCGCGACGAGCGGCAACTGTGACGCTTCTCGAATGGTGCGGACGGCCTGCAGGTTCTCGGACATCGTATAGAGCTCGGCATCGGGTAGTCCCAGCGCGGCGGAGATGGCGAACCCGGATGCGCACAGAGCACTGAATCCTGCCTGATCCGCAAGACGTGCGGTCAGCCCGTCCCACACTCCGGGTGCATAGACGATGCCGCGTGAGGTGAGGTCTTTGAGAGTTGGAGTGTTCAACGTGATCGTCTCCGTTTCGTAATGCGGAATGCGTTTCGCATCTCGATATGGACGGTAGGGTGGCATGGGTCACATGTCAACCCGTTCGGTTCTGACTCTGTTCGTATGATGTCGACACCGATCCACGTCCAACGGAAGTGAGCACCGTCAGTGGCCTCGCCAATCGAGCCAGAATCCAGCGCCGGCAGGGAAGTCGTGGGAGCTGTTCTCAAAGCCTGCGCACTGCTCGAGCACTTCGGTGCCGACCGTCCGGTGTGGACGCTGAACGAGCTGACCGCGGCCAGTGGCATGAACAAGACGACGGTGCACCGCCTCATGGCGACACTGATCCACGCCGGCTGGGTCGATCGGACCGGCGAGGGCTCATATCGGGTTGCGATGCCGGTCTTCGAGGTAGGGTCTGCCGCGCTGATCAAGCTCGACATACGTTCGGCGGCAAGGCCATTGATGGTCCAGTTGGCCCAAGCGTTCGGGGATACGGCCTATCTGATGGTCCCTGCGGACCAGGGGGCGGTGTGCATCGACCGCCTCGAAGGCAACAATCCGCTCGTCGTTGCCGGGATCAACATCGGATCGGTGATGCCGTATCATGCTGCCGCCGGTCCGATTGTCATGCTTGCCAACTCGGAAGATATTCGCGCGCAATGGATTCGCGATGATCTCCAATCCTTCACCGACCGGACACTCACGGATGTCGATGGGCTCACGGCGCACCTCGACAGTGTGCGTGAGGCGGGGTACTCGGTGAGCGATTCCGACTATCTGGCCGGTGTGGCTGCAGTGGCCGCGCCGATCTTCGGCCGCGCCGGGGCGATCGTGGCATCGATCAGCATCGGCGGCCGGGTCGAGTCGTTTCGAGGCGCGGCTCTCGATGAAAAGGTAGAGGGCGTGCTCGACGCCGCAGCGCGAGTCACCAGGGTCATGCAGGCGCTGCCTCAGCAGGGCTGACGGAGCCTCTCTAGGGGGCGCGACAGCGCGCCCACAGTAACGAATTCGCCTCGAAACAGCGTTTTCTCTTGACAAGTTTTGTGAGACGGCTCACTGCTCCCTGAAACGATGTAATGCCAGCGCACAGCCGCTTTTGACACTGGGTGACACAGATCGATGGTGCGCATGAGGCGACTTTCGGGTGTCCGTATTTTGGCGTTTCTCAGGTTTGTATATCAATCTGTTATCTGCCACGACAACAGACGTTGAGTCTGTGCAGCACGAGAAAGTCGAGTAGGTATGCGGATCAAGCCCGCATGCGCAGCCCGCGGTCTCGCGTCGGCTATCGGGGCCAAGACCGCGACCGTGGCCGTCTGAGCGAAGCTCGGGCCAGACCCAGAATCCAGACGGGTCGGTTGCGTCATGCGTCCGGGACGGCATCGTCCCGCAGTCAAACAAGTCCATTCACAGCGGTGTCCACGTCGCCGATGCGCCCTCGCGCGTCGGAGGTTGTCCGCTGTCGGCCGACAGACCGGCCGCACAACGCATCAGGAATTCAATCTCATGTTCGTCATCTCCACATCGTTGAAGCATGCCCGCAGCATGTCTCGTAAGCGCTTCGCTCATGCGGTCGGCGCTGCCACCCTCGCGGTCACCGCTGTGGCCACCGTCGGCTCGATCAGCAACGCGGAGCCCGCTCAGGCGGAGAAGCGGCACCATGCCTCGGCAGCGGCGTCAGACAAGCACATCGAAGCGGTCGCCGACACCAGCACGGCGAACAAGCCCGCGCCTGCCCCTGCTCCGGCACCTGTGGTGGCCCCCAAGCCGGTGCCCGCCCCAGCCCCTGCTCCGGCGCCCGCGCCTGTGTACGCCGACAACCTCGACGGCTGGATCCGCCAGTCCCTCGACATCCTGGCCAAGAACAACATCCCGGCCAGCTACGACGGGATCATGCGCAACGTCATGCGCGAGTCGACCGGTAACCCGCAGGCCATCAACCTCTATGACTCGAATGCCGCCGCAGGCATCCCGTCCAAGGGTCTGCTGCAGGTGATCGATCCGACCTTCGCCACCTACCACGTGGAGGGCACCAAGTTCGACGTGTGGGACCCGGTCGCGAACATCGTCGCCGCCTGCAATTACGCAGCGCAGACATATGGATCGATGGACAACGTCAACTCGGCGTACTGATCCGAGCCGCGCGACAGGCCTCGACGAATGACTGGCCGCACCTTCTGTTCCGAGACGAACAGAAGGTGCGGCCAGAGTCGTCTCCGCAGGCGGTCCCGTTTCGGGGGAGCAATGATCAGTGCGGCAGTACCGCCGACCAGCCGCCGTCGACCATGAGATTTGTTCCGGTGACATAACCGGATTCGTCTGACGCGAGGAAGACGGCGTAGTTGACCACGTCTGCGGGTGTGCCGATCCGTCCGAGTGGGATGGCGGAGGCGATCCGGTGCATCGGGTGGCGCTCATCGAGAAGCGTCGCCTCCGATTGAGCGGTGCGAATCATGCCCGGGCTGATGCAATTGGCGCGGATTCCCGCCGGCGCACCCTCGGCCGCAATCTGTTTCGTCATCGCGATCACGGCCCCTTTCGACGCCGTGTGTGCGAGGCGGGAGTTGGTGACCGATCCGGTCACCCCGGCCGTCGAACCGACGAGGATGATCGAGCCGGATCTGCTGGCGGACAGATACTTCCACGCGTGCTTGACCGGGAGGAACACCAAGTCCACCTCGTGCGACATCGTGAGATGCCAATCCTCGATGGTGATCTGGTCGATCGAGGCGAACGTGGTGAATCCGGCGTTGGCATAAAGGATGTCGATGTGTCCGGTCATCTCGCCGATGCCGGTGATCCAACGGGCGACCGCGTCGTCGTCGGTGAGGTCGATCGGATGCGCACCGATCATCGTCCCACCCGCAGCAGTTACCAGGTCGACGGTCTCCGCACCTCGCGCTCTGTCGATGTCACATCCGTACACGGTCGCGCCTTCGGCGGCAAAGCGCCGGGCGGCCTCTCGGCCCTGCCCGCTCGCGGTTCCGGTGATCACCGCGACCTTGCCATCCAGGCGTCCTCGCGCCGCTGTCATCGGCGCACCGCGGAACGTAGGAGGGCATCGGAGATCGACTTGACGCCGCCATGCGACGTCGCGCCGCCGTCCACAGTGATCTCGGCCCCGGTGGTATACGTGGCGACATCTCCCAGGAGATACTCGACTGTTCCCGCGACCTCGTCGGGCGTACCGGCCCGGCCGAGGTCGGTCTCGGCGATCGACGATGTACGGAATTCGGTTGGGGCGGACGCGGACATCGCGGTGTCGATGAAGCCGGGATGCACGATGTTGACTCGAATCCCCTTCTCGCCGAGGGTGAGTGCTGAAGTATGCGTGAGGCCCCGCAGTGCCCACTTGCTGGTCGTGTACGCGATCGGATAGTGACCGGTGAGGGCGGCGATCGAGCCGATGTTGACGATCGAGGCGCCTGGCGGCATGAGTGGGGACAGAGCCTGGATCGCGAGCATGGGACCGACCACGTTCACTGAATAGGCGGCGTTCATGTCATCGACCGTCACGGCGTCCAGGCGCGTACGTCGAGTGATGCCCGCGCAGTTGACCAGTCCGTGGACGCCTTCGGTCCCGAGCTCGTCGGCCAGGGCGGCCCACAGGCGGGGGTCGGTCACGTCAAAGTCGCGCACACCGTCGCTTCGGGCAGAGTCGAGTCCGACGACTCGGGCGCCCGAGTCGGCGATTCGGCGGCTGATCGCGGCGCCGATGCCGCCACCGGCACCCGTCACCACGATGGTCCGGCCTGTCAGATCTGTCATCGAGTCCTCCTGATCGGCACTCAGGATCGCGGCGATCGCCGATGCTCGGGAAGTGGCAATCCCTGATGGGCGATATCGAGACGGCCTATAGGTGATTCGACCCGTCAGCGGTCCGCTACCTCCTCGACCACACCTCGCAACCAGGCGTGCGCCGGATCGGCAGCGTGAATCGGATGCCACCACAGCGCTTCCTTCAGCGGAGCGACATCGCCGGGGCACGGCATCACCCGCACGCCGTCGATCGGTCGAAGGCGTTGGGCGAGCGACTTCTGCAAAAGGGCGACTCGGCGGGTGCCGGTGACCAGAAACGGCACGGCCAGAAAGGATTCGACGACGACGTCGATCCTCGGTTCGACGCCGAGGATCTGGAGTTGACGCAGCGCAGGAGTGAACGCGGTCGGGCCGTGAAAGGTCACCACCCACGGCGATCGCCTCAGGTCGTCGAGGGTCAGCTCATCCCCGATCTCGGCGTTGTCTGCCGAACAGACGCAGACCCAGTCGTCGGTCGGGAAATCGATCGCGGGCATGCCGGTGATGAATCCGTGTGGCATCACGATGCCGTCGACAGCGCGGAGTGTGTCATCGGCGTGATCGACCGCGTACGGCGTGTTCTGCTCGAGCCGCAACTGCACGCCGGGCGCGCGTTCGTGCAGCAATCGGGCGAGTGGTTCGCCCACCCGCAGCGCACCGTAGTCGGTGACCACCAGCGTGAAGGTGCGATCGGCGGTCTCTGGATCGAACGTCGGGGCGGCGTCGAACACGCGCTGTACGGATTGGATCGCACTGACGGCAAGCGGTCTCAGATGAGCTGCGAGTGGCGTGAGCTCGTATCGATTCCCGGATCGTCTCAGCAGTGGATCGTCGAAGTGCCTGCGTAGTCGTCCCAGGGCGGCACTGGCGCTCGGCTGGCTCACGCCCAGGCGTTGCGCGGCTCGCGAGACGTTGCGCTCATCGAGCAATGCGTCCAGTGCGACGAGCAGGTTCAGGTCCAGGTTGCGCAGCTGCCTTGTTGTCCCTGCGTGCCCAGTTGTCCCTGCGTGCCCACCGCTATCACCCATGGCTATACAGCGTATCGGCAACTCGGTGTTCCCAAATAGTGAGCCACGCCTCAGTGTGGTTGGCACCACACCAACAGGAGTTGCTGCGATGTCACCACTGAACGTTCTCGTCATCGGCGCCGGAGTCGCCGGGACCGCGACCGCGATCCTGCTCGCCGAGCGCGGGATCGACGTCGACCTCGTCGATGTCAAAGCAGATGTGTCGACCTCAGGGTCGGGGATCACGCTGCAGGGCAATGCCTTGCGCGTCCTCCGTGATCTGGGCGTCTGGGACGAGGCGAGTTCGCACGGCTACTGCTTCGACACAGTCGGCTTCCGTGCGCCCGACGGAACCCTGCTCGCAGAACTGCCCGATGCTCGCACCGGCGGCCAGGACCTGCCGGCGACCATGGGAATGCACAGGCCGACGCTTGCACGAATCCTGCTCGAGCGCGCGGCGTCGCTCGGAGTGAAGGCGCGGTTCGGTGTCTGCGTCCACGCACTCGACCACGACGACGCGGGTGTGACCGCCACCTTCGAGGACCAGACGACCGGCCGTTACGACCTCGTGGTCGGTGCCGATGGGCTCCGGTCCCGGACCAGGTCCCAGATCGGGATCGACGTCGGACCCGAGGGCACCGGCATGGGCATCTGGCGGGTCTTCGCACCGCGACCGGACACGGTGACCCGTACCGACCTGACGTACGGGGGCAGCTGCTACATCGCCGGATACTGCCCGACGGGCCGGGACACGTTGTACGCCTATCTGGTCGAAGATGCCCAGGACCGCAGTGCGCTGACACCGGACGAGGCGCTGGAGACGATGCGGACGTTGGCTGCCGACTATCACGGCCCCTGGGACGACATCCGCGATGGAATGACCGACTCCTCGCGCATCAACTACACCCGCTTCGAATCCCATGTGGTGGACGGCCCGTGGCATCGGGGTCGGGTCGTGCTCATCGGCGACGCCGCGCACAGCTGTCCGCCCACCCTGGCGCAAGGTGCGGCACAGGCATTGGAGGATGCGGCCGTGCTGGCCGACGTGGTCGCGAAGCACCACGACATCGACGATGCCATGTGGCAGGAGTTCACCGACCGCAGGCTCGAGCGCGCCAAGACCGTCGTCGATTCGTCGGTCCAACTCGGCCGCTGGATGCTCGACCACGAACAGGGCGACGTCCCCGGCCTCATGCACCGAATCAGCGAGATGCTCACCACCCCCGCCTGATTCACCTCTGCCGCCGACGATATGGAGATCATCATGACCACCGACACCATTCACGACCCCGACCCCGACGCGCCGGCCCAGTACGCGTTCACCCATCTGCGACACATCGGCCTCGCCGTACCCGACCACGACAAGCAGGTCGAGTTCTACACGCAGAACTGGGGCCTTTCCGAGGTCGGCACCGACGGTGACGTCACCTATCTGGCCGCTGCAGGCTCACCCGAGAGGTACGCGGTACGGGTTCGCCGATCCGCGGACAAGCGGCTCGACCTCATCGCCTTCGGTGCTGCCGACAACCAGGCCGTCGACGACCTCGCGGCACGCCTGGGCCGTTCGGGCGTCGACCTGATCGGTGAACCCGGCACGCTGCAGACACCCGGGGGTGGCTACGGCTTCCGCTTCTTCGACGTCGATGGCAGGACGATCGAGGTATCGGCGGATGTGGCTGTCCGTGAGCATCGCAAGATCGAAGCGGGCGAATCCATCCCGGTGAAACTGTCGCACGTCGTGATCAACACCCCGGATCCCGAGACGACGGTCGCATTTTACGAGCGCCACTTCGGATTCCGCGTGTCGGACATACTCATGCACCCTCGGATGGGCCGGATGATGTGGTTCCTGCGCACGAATGCCATGCATCATTCGCTCGCCATCGCGCGCGGACCGCACGTCGCTCTGCACCACGCGTCGTTCGAGTTGCGCGGCATCGACGAGTACCTGCGAGGTACCGGACGGCTGCTGCGGTCCGGGACCGAGAAGATCTGGGGCCCAGGACGACACATGGCAGGTAACAACACGTTCTCCTATTTCCTGGATCCCAACGGGAACACGATGGAGTACACCACCGAGCTCGAGGTTCTCGACGAGGACACCTGGCATCCCCACCTGCTCGATTTCACCCGGCCCGAGGTCGCCGACCAGTGGGGCACCGCGAATGCCATGAACGAATTCGTCGCGAGCCGGTCGTTCAACGATCCGGACAAGGGGCTGTTCGTGGCACCGCCGGTGTGACACGACACCTCGAGAACGACGTCAGAGAGAGGGCAACAGCATGAGATTCGCGACCGTCACCGTCGACGGCGACACGAGCGCCGCGGTGGTCACCGACGATGCCGTGTACCTGCTCGGTCGGGGCCGCCAGATGATCGATGTGATCGGGCAAGGCCTCGACGGTGCATTGGCCGAAGGTGCTCGCGCCATTGCGCGTGGCCGTCACATCGACCACTCGGACGTTGCGTTCGAGGCTCCCGTGCAACCGCCGAGCATCCGGGACTTCGTCGCGTTCGCCGAACACGTCGAAGGTGTCCGTGCATCCATGCAAGGTGCCGGCGGCGTACCTGAGGCCTGGTGTGACGCACCGCATTTCTACTTCACCAACCCGTATGCGGTGGTCGGGCCGGACGCGGTGGTCAGGGCGCCGGGTGGCTCCGGGCAACTCGACTTCGAGCTCGAGGTGGCAGCGGTCGTCGGCACCGCGGGCAGCGACGTCGCGGTCGGTGCGGCCGCCGAACTCATCTTCGGCTACACCATCCTGAACGACTGGTCGGCGCGGGACCTTCAGCGACGGGAGATGGAGATCGGACTCGGCCCGGCCAAGGGCAAGGATTTCGCGAACTCACTCGGCCCGGTCATCGTGACCGCCGACGAGTTCACCGATCGCGTCGACGGCGACGGGTTCCTGGAGCTCGCCTGCACCGTGTGCGTCAATGGCGAGGAGATCGGTTCCGACGTGACCACCAACATGGGCTGGTCGTTTGCGGCGATGGTGGCTTTCGCCTCGCGCGACAGCGCGGTGCGCCCCGGTGACGTGCTGGGCTCCGGGACCATCGGCAACGGGGGCTGCCTGGCCGAACTGTGGGGCCGCCGAGGCACTCTCGACCCGTCGCCGCTGCAGCGCGGTGACGTCGTCGAGCTGACTGTCGAGGGCATCGGAACCCTGCGCAACACCATCGGCTCGCCACGGCCGGCCGGTGTGCCGCTGCCGGCACCACGCACCACAGATCAGCAACGCCGTCGGTCCGAGCACGCCCGACGGTGATGACCACGACAGGAGGCACGACACGTGACCGCTGAGATCACCAGGCCGTCGTCGGCGGCCCCGGATCGAACCGACCCCGAGGGTGCGATCGCCGCCGCGGCCGCACGATGCTCGAACTGGGGCCGGTGGGGTGAGGACGATGTCCACGGCACCCTCAACCACATCACCGCCGCCGACCGCCTGCGGGCGGCGGGGTTGGTGCGAAGCGGGGAAACCCTCAGTCTTGCATTGCCGTTCGATATGGACGGACCGCAGAAGGGCTGGCGACGACGTACCAATCCGGTGCACACCATGCTCGACACCGGCATCGAGGCGGAGGCGGGGATACAGGGATTCCCACACGGCCTCGGTGGTGCCGACGACGTGGTCGCCATGCCGCTGCAATGCTCGACACAGTGGGATGGGCTCGGCCACATCTTCGATCACGGCCGGGCTTGGAACGGTAGGCGATCCGGTCAGGTGGTGACCTCCGAAGGCGATCGGGTCACCGGCATCGAGACCGCGGCCGGGCGCATGGTGGGCCGCGGAGTGCTCCTCGATGTCGGGCGGGAGATCGGCGACGACGGAGAACTTCCCGACGGCTTCGCGATCCTGCCCGAGCACCTGGACCGGACCATCGAGGCCCAGGGGCCGGATTCGGCGGTCGGGCGAGCAGACTTCGTCTGCGTGCGCACCGGGCAACTCGCCCGTGCGCTGCGCGACGGGTGGGGTGACTACGCCGGAGGCCCTGCTCCGGGTCTGTCGTTCACCACCGCGGATTGGCTGCACGAACACGATATCGCCGGGATTGCCACCGATACATGGGGATTCGAGGTGCGACCGAACGAGTTCGACGTCGCCTTCCAGCCGTTGCATCAGGTGGTGATCCCGCACATCGGGCTCTACATCGGCGAGATGTGGAACCTCGACGGACTCGCCGCCGCATGCCGGAAGGACGGTCGTTTCGAGTTCATGCTCGTCGCGCCGCCGTTGCCGATCACCGGCGCCGTCGGGTCACCGATCAATCCGATGGCCATCAGGTGAGACCACCTCCACAACAGCACTTTTCAGTACCACCTCCAGGAGTAGACGATGTTCGAATATTTCACCGGCAAGAATTACGTATGGAACTTCGCGGTGGTCGGCGCGCTCAACAGCGGCGGGCGGATCGACGAGGTGGACCGGGCCTGCCGCCCGCTCCGCGAGATCGCCAAGGGCAACGAGGACGTCGGCACCGTCGACTTCTTGAACTCATGGACGGCGATGGTCGATCAGTTGGTGTCCGCCGCCGACGACGACGCCAAGAAGGGGCACGCGCGCACGGCCGGGCAGGCGTATGTGCGGGCCGCCAACTACCTGATCACTGCGGAACGTATGCAGCAGGCGGGAACCCCGGAGCGGGAGGCAACCTATCAGCGGTGCCTGGATCTGATGGAACTCTCCTTCGAGCTGAACGACCCGCTGACACGTCGTGTGGCGATCCCGTTCCGCGACACCACGCTTCCGGCGTACTTCACCAGGCCCGCGACCACCGACGGCCGGCCGACCCCGGTCATGATCCAGTGGAACGGCCTGGACAGCACCAAGGAACACATGTACGTCTCGGAGCACAACCAGGAGTTGGCCGCCCGCGGCATCGCGACCCTGATGGTCGACACCCCGGGATCGGGTGAGGCACTACGCAAGCAGGGGCTCACCTCGCAGGTGAACACCGAGGAGTGGGCGGCGGCGTGCATCGATTTCCTGGAGGAGGACCCCGCCATCGACGCCTCGCGCATCGGTATCGTCGGCTGGTCGCTCGGTGGCTACTACGCGCCGCGTGCCGCCGCATTCGAGAAGCGACTCGCGCTGTGTGTCGCCTGGGGTGCCAACCACAACTGGGGGCAGGTGCAACGGCGCCGTGTCGAGCGTGAGGGCGAGCGCCCGGTGCCGCACTACTGGGATCACGTCTTGTGGGTCTGGGGCGAGACCGACCTCGATGCCTTCCTCGAGATGGCCGACGGTATCCACCTCGACGGTGTCGTCGAGAAGATCGACGTCCCCTTCCTGATCGCGCACGGCGCCAATGATCGACAGATCCCGGTTGAGTTGGCGCGACGCTCATTCGATCAGGCGACCAGCAGTCCCAAGCGTGAATTGCGCATCTTCACCGCGGATGAGGGAGGTGCCGAACACATCGGCCTCGACGATCTCGGCCATGTGAGCGACTTCGTCGCGAATTGGGTTGCCGACACGTTTGCCGAACTCGGCGCCGCGGAACGGTGACCGGGCGGGGCGTGGAGGTGAAAATCCTCTGACCGAAGCTCTTGCGCACTGCCTCCGAATCCTGTTAGACTTCGAACACACGTTCGAATTGTAGCGATCGGGGGGTCTGCCACATGGGCGAGTCCGACGCCGATCATGCGCCCACCGATGACGGTGGTGAGGTCGATGTGGCGGCGGTGGCGGATCAGTGGTTGCCGCACGGTCTGTTTCAGGAACATCATCCGCACACTCATGCCGAACTGATCGAGCGGCAGGCCGAGATGGCCGCGGCGGCGGGCGGTGAATTGCCAGGGGTCGGTGATGTGGCCGCGGGCAGTGATGTTGTCGAGCTCTACCGGGAGTTCCATTCTCTGCTCGACCGCATCGCCCGCGTCGACACCACCGGTTCGTCGCCTGCCGATCTGGTGGCGGTGGCCGCCGAACACGAACGCGCCGCCCGGCGGATGAGTTCGATCGGGCATCGTCGGATCATGGATGTCTCCGATCGTGACGCACACACCGCCGCCGGCTATCGATCGCTGCACAACTTCATGGCCGAACGGCTACGCATCGGCGACCTGCGCCACCGCAAAGAGCAGATGGCCGTGGTCTCGAGGATGTACAACCTGCAGGGCGAACCGCTGGCCCCGCGCTATCCCCGCACCGCCGCGGCCTTGGCCGAGGGGGCCATCGGACCCGACCACGTGCAGACCATCGTGAACACCATGAGACGCATCCCGGCCGCGGTGGCACCCGAGCTGGTCGAGGCGGCCGAAGCCAATCTGGCCTACTTCGCCCGCGACTTCTCGCCGGCAACACTCACCGACCTCGGCGCCCGCATCCTGGGCCACCTCGACCCCGACGGTGCCCTCACCGACCAGCGTGACCGCGCCCGCCAACGCCGCCTGCTGCTGAGCAAACAAGACGCCCAACAGATGAGCCGCCTGACCGCCACCCTCGACCCGACCACCCGCGCGATGTTCGACGTCGTGTTGGCCGCCTGGGCCGCACCCGGCATGAACAACCCCGACGACGACCGCTCACCCACCGGACAGCGCGAGCACGCCGACCCCGACACCCTCGCCGAGGCCGTCACCCGCGATGTCCGGACCCCCGAACAGCGCAACCACGACGCCTTCCGGGCCCTGCTCGACCACATCCTGAACAACGGCGGACTCGGCGACAGTCATCGCGGACTACCGCCACATCTGATCATCGCGATCACCGAGAGCGAACTGCGAGAACGGGCCGGCCTCGGCCACACCACCACCGGTGCAACACTGCCCATCGCTGACATCGTCGAACTCGCCGCCACCGCCGACCTGCACCTGGCGGTGTTCGCCGATCACACCCGCGAGATCCTGCACCTCGGCACCGCCAAACGATTGGCCGGGCGAGCCCAACGCTTCGCGCTCTTCGCCCGCGACGGCGCCCACTGCACACACCCCGACTGCGACATGCCCTTCAGTCACTCCGACATCCACCACGCCGAACAAGACTGGGCCGAAGGCGGCCGGACCGACATCGACGCCCTCGCCGCCGCCTGCCCCACCCACAACCGCATGGTCGGGCACAAACCAGGACAGTTCACCACGCACATCGTCGCCGACGGACCCGACGCCGGCCGACCCGCCTGGACCCGCAACACCGACGGCACCGGACCACCCAACCCGCCACGCATCAACCGGCGCAACCACATCGCCGACACCTTCCGACGCCACCTGAAAGACACCGGACTCGTCGGCGGCGACATTCCCACACGCCCGCAACAGGTCGCCTGGCCCGAGTACCGCTTCGCCGGCACGGTGCGGCTGCGCAGACTGGTGCGCGATGGGATCACGGTCGACATCCTCATGCCAGACGACTTCGACCTGGCCCGGTAGCTGTCGTCCGGGGGTCACCTGGACGGCGTCGCGCGCCCGATCGTTCATGACGGGTCGCGCAGGATCACCAACTCCTGCGTGGCCCGCGTCATCGCGACGTAGCGATCGACCGCCCCTGCGATGCCGCTCCCGAACCTCTCTGGATCGACGATGACGACGAGGTCGAACTCGAGGCCCTTCGCGTGTTCAGGTGTGAGTGAGCGTACTCGTGGCCGCTCGGTGAACGTGGGATCGCCGATGACGCAGACGGTTCCCTCGTCGTGCGCGGCCAGCCATCGATCGAGAATCGCGTCGCGGTCGGCGACGGGGCCCTCGATGACGGGGATGCCGCTGCGACGGATGGACGTGGGAACATTCGCGTCGGGGAGCTCCGCGCGGATGGCCGGTTCGGCGACCGCCATCACCTCCTCAGGCGTCCGATAGTTCACCGACAGGGACGCCATGGTGACCTCGCGGAGCCCGATCCGTTCGAGCCGATCCTGCCAGCTCTCGGTGAACCCGAGCCGCGCCTGGGCGCGGTCACCGACCACCGTGAGACTCCGGGAAGGGCAGCGGGACAGCAGCATCTGCCATTCCGCGTCGGTCAGCTCCTGGGCCTCGTCGACGATGATGTGGGCGAAGGGCCCGGCGAGCTCATCGGCATCCATTGTCGGAGAGGCAGTCTCATCCACCAGACTGTTGCGCATGTCCGCGCCCCGCAACATCGGCATCACCCCCTCGCCGTCGTCATGGGTGTGGGCGTCGAGAAGGTCGGTCACCACCTGATCCATTCGTTCCCGCTCGGCGGCCAGCACCGACTCCCGCCGCCGTCGACGGATCGAGGCCGTGGCATCGCCGAGACGCAGCCGTGCCGCGTCCAGGAGTGGCAGATCCGACCGCGTCCACGCGTTCGGAATCCGGCGCTGCAGTGTCCGCACCTGGCCGGGGGACAGATGGGGAGCGCACATGCGCAGGTAGGCGGGTACCGACCACAGGTCCCCGACGAGATCGGCCGCGTCGAGCATCGGCCAGGATCGGTTGAAGGTCGTGACGAGTTCATCGTTCTGCGCCAACGACTTACGCAGTCGTGGCTTGGGCACGTCGCCGCCGCTGTGCTTGTCGAGGATGATCGAGACCAGCGACTCCCACACCTCGTCGCGGGCCTCGTTGTGCGGAGTGCCCGGCTCGGGGGCTCCGAACGCCTCGGCCCAGTCGGGTGTGGTGACCCAGACCTCGGACCACGGTGTCTCGACCAGAAGGGGATCGGTGGGCGGCTCCTCGTAGAACCGGACAGCGGGTTCGATTGCCGCGACCATGTCCGCCGACGCCTTGAGACGGGCGACCTCGCGGTTCGTCTCATCAGACGCCGACCTGCCCTCGGGCAACAGATCACGCAGCGTGCAGGTCTGCACACTCTCCTCGCCGAGAGCAGGGAGCACATCCGCGACATAGGCGAGATAGGGCTCGTGCGGTCCGACGACGAGCACACCTCCCCGGTTGCCGGCGAAACGCGGATCCGCGTACAAGAGGTAGGCCGCCCGGTGCAGCGCGACGACCGTCTTTCCGGTTCCCGGGCCGCCGTCGACGACGAGCGCTCCACGCGAACTCGCGCGGATGATGGCGTCCTGGTCTGCGGCGATCGTGCCGAGTACGTCACGCATCCGGGGCGACCTGCTGGCGCCGAGGCCTGCGATGAACGCCGAGTCGTCATCGAGGACGACGTGGCCGTCGAGGCCTTCGGTGGAGAACACCTCGTCCCAGTAATCGCTGATCTTGCCGCGTGCCCACCGGTAGCGTCGGCGGCTCACCACACCCATTGGGTCGGCGTGGGTCGCGGCAAAGAACGGTGCCGCGGCGGGCGTGCGCCAGTCGATGAGCAGCTGACGGCCCGTCGCGTCGGTGAGGCCGATCCGGCCGATGTATCGCGGCTCGTCACCATCGACGATCACCCTGCCGAGGCAGAGGTCCAGGCTGTGACGGCGCAGTGTCCGCAACCGTTTGCCGAGTTCGTGCACCTCGAGGTCGCGGTCCAACGCCTGGCGGCCGTGACCTCCGGGTGCCTGACGCAGGACGTCGAGGCGTGCGGACAGGTCGGCCGTCGATTGCTCCAGGCTGCGTGACATCGCGGCGAAGTGCCGCTCGTCGTCGGCGATGAGTGTGGGTTCGGCTTTGGCAGGATGACGGGTCAGATCGAAGGCACTGGTGGTGCTGGGCGGCATGTGTGGCGGCTCCGGAGGTCGGTGAGACCGCCGCGGGGGAGCGTTGAATGGCAATTACCTTGTGTACGTGCGCATCTCGACACCGTCGACGGTGACGGCTTCTCCCGCTGCGGCGGATTCCATCTCCCCGGCAGGTGGGGAGGCAACCATTGTGCCCGCCACAGAGGCCCTTGCGGCAAGCCCGGGTCCGCGCTATAAGTTGAGAAGGGCGGAGGTGTTATTCCCGCCCTCCTCCTGTCGTCCGATTCCTGTCGCCCGATTCCTGTGGCCCGATCCCGATCAGATCGTGGTCCCGACGTCCTTGGCGACGATGTTGTCGAGCGCGCGCTCGGCGAGCGCCGCAATGGTCATCGACGGATTGCACGCGGCCGTGGTACCCGGAAGCAGTGCCCCGTCGATCACGTAGAGGCCACGCTGGCCGTGCACCCGGCCGTCGAGATCGCAGACCGATCCCATGCACGCACCGCCCAGGCTGTGCCAGGTGGTGTTGACGACCGCATTCGTGTCGATGAGCCGCCCGGTCGGGCCGGCGATGCGTGTGGCGGTGGGCTCGATGCTCTTGAGGTGGATGGTGGCATCGCCGTTCTTCGGCCACTTCAGGAAGGCGTCGCCCCGCCCCGAGTCGAAGGCGAAATGTCCGCGGTCTCGGCTGACGCCGTAGCCGACCATCATGGTGCTGTGTGCGTCGATGGGCATCGGTGGGATCGATGCCTGGATGACGGTGTGGGCTGTGCTCGCGTTCTTCCAGTTCAGCGATCCGTAGACCACCGGCCCGCCCTGTTGTGCGCCGAACCCGTCGGTGAGGCTGTTCCAGACGTAGATCCGGTCCGCGTTGGTGCCCCATCCGCGTCCGACGGCGTCGGGCAGATCGGGGATACCGCCGTTCGCGGCGGCTCGCACGAGCAGGCGGGTGGTGTGCACGCTGCCCGCGGCCATGACCAGGGTGGGGGTGGTGAGGATCTTCCGTTCGAGGACCTTGCCGGTGAGATCCGTGCGATCGACGTGAACCTGCCAGTGGCCGTTCGCCGCACGAGCCACATCGGTGACCTCATGCATCGTGGCGATCGTCAGCAGACCGGTCGCCTCGGCGGCTTTGATATAGGTGACGTCCACACTGTGTTTGCCGCCGTTGTTCACTCCCATGGCACCGTCGCCGTTGGTGTACGACGGCTTCATCTTGCCGTGGATCTCGGCGAGCGCGTAGTTCCAGTCGATCGGCATCGGGATCTTGGACACGGGAAGCCCTGCGCGGCGCGCATTTCGCGCGAACACCCGCGCGGCGCGATAGTTCTCGCTGCGGATCAAGGCGTCCGGCGCAGTCTCGATCTGCAGCATGCGGGCCACGCGCGGGTAGTACACCCGGTTCAGCGTCTGCCAGTCGAGTTGCTCGGGCAGATACTCGTTGAACACGTGCTCGGCCGGCTGCAGTGTCATCCCTTGGTAGACCAGCGATCCACCGCCGAGGCCTGCCGGGGCGAGTGCGGTCATGTTGTCTCCCACGACCGCGTCGACGAGACCCAGATAGGGCTCGAAGTCGAACTTTCTCCCGAGGATCTGGCCAGTCGACTTGTGCCACAGAAACCGCTTGTCCGGCGCGGTCGCATGCGGGAAGGTCTCCGCGTTGGGGCCCGTTCGCCAGCGCTTTCCGCGCTCCAGCATCAGGACCGGAACACCCGCCTCGGTGAGTCGCAGGGCGGTGACACCGCCACCGAAACCCGAACCGACCACGATCGCCCGATGATTCTCCCGCGTCAGCCGAACGCCACGGCCGGCGCCGGGTGCCGCCGTGGCCGTGGCAGGGAGCAGGCTCGCGGCCCCGGCCACGGCCGCGCCGGTGAGAAAGGAACGTCGGGTCACAGTCATCGGTGAAAACTCCTTGATCGCGCCAGGATGTGACGTCATGCGGGCAGAGTGGTCATGCGGGCAGAGTGAAGGGGCCGTTCCACCGTGTGGTGGTGGCCGACGGGTCTACGCCTGGGTGTGCCAAGGGCGGTTCGACGTTCCCGTGGCGATCCCGGCCATCCACGAACCGCGTTCGGCATCAGGACCGCGTGTGCCCCCCATGCGGATTCGTCTCGGCCGATCGTCTGTTGATCTCGCCCGGCACGGTGATGTCCTCCCCCTCCGCGACCGGCAATCCGCGACGACCAACCCGAAACATGATCAGTCATGTGACTGAGATAAAAAAGCCTTTGGGGCGATACTGTGACCCGGTTCACAGTTCGAACGAGCCCGGCAGCTGAGTCGTCAGGGATTCTTGGTGGGAGCGAGCCAGAGGCCGACGGCGGCGTCGATCAGGAGATCGCAGTGATCAGACCACCTGTCGGCGATGGTCGATGCTTCCGCAGGCGATTCCTCGATCGATCTCTCGATGTCGGCCAACGAATGGATGATCATGTTCTGGGACATGCTCACCCGCGCATCCATGACGCGTTTGGGGATCGTCGGAAGGACCCGATAGAACCCGGTCATCACCTCGGTGAGCGGGTGCGACACCGCGACGGACTCGTACAGCAGGTACCCGGTCTGCGGATCGGCCGCCATGTGCGCGCAGAACCGCGCGTAGTACGACGTGGCACCCAAGCTGACGAGGTGTTCGATCTCGGGGCGGATCAGGCATTCGATCCAGTCGCGAACGTCGGCGGCCTCGGCGAGATCGCCGAGTCGTTGGCCCCGGATCACGTCGATCCGAGCGTTGTGCGTCTCCAGGATTGCTCGGATCAGGCCTGTCTTGTCACCGAAGTGGTGCCCGACCGCATAGTTGTTGCCCTGCCCGGCGGCCTTGCTGATCTGTCGACTCGACACGGACGCGATCCCGTGCAGCGCGAACAACCGCTCGGCGGTCTCGAGTAACCGCTCCCGGGTCCGTGCCGTCTGGTCACTACGCGATACCACCACGAACATGATGATGCCTCATGTTCGGGGGGCGCTGTCGGCCGCGGGCCGTTCGCCCGCCGCGGTCCCGGCCACACCGTCGGCGATCAGGTGCATCGCCGCAGTGGTGGCGAGTGCACGGACCGCCGCACGATCGCCCGGGAACCGTCGGGTGACGGTCACCGTGGGCCGTCCGGCGATCGCGACACCGAAACAGACCATGCCGACCGGCTTGAGATCGGTGCCGCCGCCCGGGCCGGCAACGCCGGTCGTCGACACCGCCGTGTCGGCGTCGAGGCGACGCAGCGCACCCTCGGCCATCGCCGAGGCGACCTGTTCGCTGACGGCACCGTGCTCGGCGATCAGCGCGGCCGGGACGTCGAGGAGGCCGGTCTTTGCCTCATTCGCGTACGACACGACGCCGCCGACGACATACGCCGACGACCCGGACCGGTCGGTGAGCCGTGCTGCGATCATCCCCCCGGTGCAGGATTCCGCGGTCGCGATCCGGCGACCGGCGAGTGCGGTCGCCACCTGGTCGTCGATTGTCGCACCGTCGGTCGAGAAGACCTGTCGCGAGTGGCCTGTCCTGATCAGCTCCGCGAGCTCGGTGTAGGCGGGCGCGTGGTCGGCCGCGAACCGGGTGACCATCTCGACCTCTCCGTGCCGGAGACAGGTGGTGATCTCGAGTCCGTCGAACCCGGAGATCTGGTGCTGGGCGGTCCGCAGGGACTCGGCGAGCTCGGCTTCGGACAGTCCGTATGCGCGGATCGTCTCCTGCCTCAACTCGGTCCGTGCAGACAGCGCCGCGGTCACCGCGGCCGTCTGCAACGCATCGGCCCACATCGTCTGCAGCTCGCGTGGTGGACCGGGAAGTACCAGGATCGCCGGCCTTTCCGCACTACCTGCGATCGCGACCCCGGGGGCGGTTCCGGTCGGCGGAATCGATTGTGCGCCTTCGGGTACCAGGGCCTGCTTGCGAATCCCGGCGCGGGTCGGTCCGGACTCTGCGGCACCGGCGGGGAGACGCTGCCAGCGGCGGATGATCTCGGCGATGTGGGCCTCGAGTTCGGTGTCGACGGACAACTCGAGTCCGCAGAACTCGGCGACCGTCGCGACGGTGAGATCGTCGGCGGTCGGCCCGAGACCGCCGGTGGTGACGATGAGATCGAGCCGCTGATCCGCGAGGAAACGCAATTGCGCCATCAGATCGGCGGGGCGATCACCGCAGACCGTGATGTGCGCGACGTCGACACCCAGCGCCAGCAACCGGGTCGATACCCACGGGCCGTTCAGGTCCGTCACCCGGCCCGTCAGGACCTCGGTTCCCGTCACCAGTATTCCTGCGCGAACACTCACGTCACCGAGCCTACTGTCACGATCGCCTGCGGGCGGCCACAGCACCGCGGATCCTCACGGACGCTGGACCATCCGCAGTCACGTGCGCGACTGGGCTGGGCGTCCAACTCGTCGAACCGGGTGATCGTGCTCGGGGTGAACGACTCGAGGCGCTCGCCGAGCGCATCCCGGACGGCCGAGGGTGACAATCCCGACAACAACGCCGTGCCGTTCGGGCCGCGGTAACCGGGTTGCCGTGAATGGGCGGCAGTCAGAAACCGATCCGCTGGATGTAGTCGGTGATGCCGTCGACAGTGGCGAGCATCCGGGTGTCCCGATGGGGAATCCGGATGTCGAAGACCTCTTCGAGCTGGACGGTCAGGTCGACGGACGAGATCGAGTCGAGGCCGTACTCGGACAGTTGGGTGGTGGCGTCGAGTGCGGTAGGCGGTACCCCCAGCACGTCGGCGACCGCTTGTCGTACCAGGATCGAGACGAGTTCATTCGTCGTGAGTTCCGCTTCCATGCTGCCCTCCCCTGAGCACGTCGGAAAGTTGAGTCACTTGACTTACCGCCGACGATACTGGATCTGTGTGGCACGTCACAACCGGGTCGACGGTGCCGTGCCGATTCCGGTTGTCCGGCCGTGCGCACGACAGATCAGGCGAGGCCCCGCTGGGCGATCACCTCGAGCACCTCCAGGCGTGCGCGGTACGGTTCGGTGTCCCGCGGCCAGTGCACGATCACGTCGGTGAATCCGAGTTCTCCTGCCCGGCCGACGATTTCGTCGAACAGTCCGACGCTCTCCAGTGAGTTCCGGGGGGATGAGTCCACGCTGAGGTACCGGTCGACGGCTTTGCCATCGGGTCGATCGGCCACGGACTCCTCGAAGATCCGGCAACTACGTGCCACTCCGCCGAACCAGTCGTCGAGGTTGTCCGCACCCGCGCCGGTAGTCACCCATCCGTCTCCGTGTCGCGCTGCGAATCGGACCGAGCGGGGGCCGTTACCGGCCAGGATCAGCGGGATGCGATCGCGGACGGGACCGCCGACGAGTCGCATGTCCCGGACCGAGAAGAACTCGCCGTGGTCGCTGACATGATCGTCGGTCAGCATGCGGTCGAGGAGGCGGGTGAACTCCTGCAGCCGGTCGACCCGCTCGCGAACGGTGACGTCGGGTTGACCCAGGATCGTGTCGTCCGGTGACCCGCCCGCGCCGAGCCCGACCAGCAGGCGCCCATCGGAGATGTCGGCGACGGTCTGCACCTCACGCGCCAGCGACGCCGGATGCCGAAAGTTCGGGGACATCACGAAGGCGCCGAGGCCGATGCGGGACGTGACTGCGGCAGCGGCGGTCAGCGTCGGGATGCAGGAGAACCATTGCGAATCGGGCAGGCCACCCCACACGAGGTGGTCGTAGGTCCAGGCATGGTCGAAACCCATCTCCTCGGCACGCTGCCACCGGGGACGGGTGTGGCGCCAGGGCGCCTCGGGCAGGATGCAGATGCCGAATCGCATGGTCAGACTCTAGTGCGACGATCGTGCGCCGCACTACCGTTGAGACGTCCGGCACTGCCGAGGATGGCCTGGTCGCCGGCGGGAACGAGGCTTCGATGAGGCGCGGTTGCGCGGTGGTCGTGCCGGTGTTGGTGTGCGTCACCACGATCCTCCTCGGGTATCAGACGAGCGCCCACGCGGCACCGTTCCGGACGGTGGTTGTCGAGCCCGACCTCGCGGCCTGCCACGGTGAGCAGACCGAAGTGAAGAACGCGTCGTGCGCAGTGGCGCTGACCGATCGGTGGCTCCGTCACCGGGAGCGGGCTTCGGTGGTCCGAGAGACGGTGATGGTTCAGAACCCGGGCGCGGGGTTGTCGTGGAACCGTGCGAACGGTGACGTCTGCGTCTACGCCGAACTCGGGAGATTGATCGATCTCGGGCTCCACCACTGTGACAAGACCACGTTCGTCAATCTCGAGACCGATGCCGCACTCATCTCGACGCGGAGCCGGACTGTGACCACCTTCGTCCACGAGTCGGGTCATGGTGTGCAGGAGAGCGTCGGGTTGAAGCCGGTGTCCACCACCGTCTTCGGCCCGGTCGATGAGGTGCGGCGCCTGGAGTTCGCCTCGGACTGCTGGTCGGGTGCCGGGTGGAGTTGGCTGATCGGTGAGGGCTACCTGTCGCCTGCCGATCTGACCGAGGCGGTGGAGTTCATGTACTCGCTGCCCGGCCGGCCCACGCACGGCACCGGCGCCGAGCGCGGACGGGCCTTCGAGCGCGGGATCGCAGAGGGGGCGGCGGCCTGCGATGCGATACTGGGCCGGTCCGCCTACACCTAGACGCATCTGCGTCCTCCGATGCGCGACCACGGGGAGAGATTCATGACCACCGCCTACGACTTCACCGCCGACGACATCGACGGCAACCCGGTTCCGTTGTCCGGATATGCCGGGCTGCCGCTCCTCGTCGTCAACACCGCCTCGAAGTGCGGTTTCACACCGCAGTACGAAGGGCTCGAGGCCTTGCACCGCACGTACTCCGACCAGGGGCTGCGGGTACTCGGATTCCCGTGTGATCAGTTCGCGCATCAGGAACCGGGCGATGCGGACGAGATCAAGAACTTCTGCTCGCTGACCTACGACGTCACGTTCCCGATGTTCGCGAAGATCGACGTCAACGGACCCGAAGCGCATCCGCTCTATGCGTGGCTGCGGTCCGAGAAGCGAGGGCTGCTCGGCGGGCGGATCAACTGGAACTTCACCAAGTTCCTCATCGGCCGTGACGGCACCGTCGTCGATCGGTTCGCGCCGACCACCAAGCCCGAGAAGCTGACCGGGGCGATCGGCGGACTGCTCTGAGATCAACCCCTTGCATACAAGCTTGTATGCAAGGGGTAGGGTGCCCGCATGACCACGACCACCGGGCCCGTAGCCGCCGAGCGCGCGTATGCCCACACCAAGGCACGGATCATCAGCGGAGACCTGCCCGGGGGTGCGCTGGTGAGCGAGGGTGCGATCGGCGCCGAGCTCGGGATCAGCAGGACCCCGGTCCATGAGGCGTTCCTCCTGCTCAGCGCCGAGCAACTGATCGAACTCGTCTCCCGTAAGGGTGCGATCGTCCGGCCCATGACCCACCGCGAGGCCGAGGACGTCCTGGCCATGCGCAAGGGCATCGAATCGGCGTCGGCGGCCCAGGTGTTCGCGGCCGGTGGTCCCGCCGAACCTTGTGCCGCCCTGCTCGCGGAGAACCTGGAACGGCAGCGTCGCCACGTCGACGCCGGGGACGTGTCCGGGTTCGTCGCTGCCGACGACGACTTCCACGCGCTGATGGTGGAGGCCTCGGGCAATCCGGTGGCCCGACACTTCTATGAGGAGCTGCGGAGTCGTCAGCAGCGTCTGCGTAATCTGCTGCTCCGCGTGGACCCGGCGAATCTGATGTCGTCCTACGACGACCACCGCGAACTCGCGGACTGTTTCCTGCGCGGTGATGCGGCGCGATTCGCCGACGCGCTCGACGCCCACCTCGATCGTTACCAGGGTGCGATATGAGCCTGGGAACCCAACAGCGCCCGACGGCCGTCGACCGTGCGTCTCGCCGCGCGGTGCCGCCGTGGGTGCTCGTGTTCGGGGCGGTGTTCGTCTGTTCGTGGGCGGGCAATCAGTTCAGTCCGATGTTGTTGCTGTACAAGGAGGCCGAGCACTACTCGGCCGGCACGGTGACGAGCTTCCTGGGCGTCTATGTGGCCGGGCTCGCGCCGGCGCTGATCATCGCGGGCGCGGTCTCCGACCATGTCGGCCGACGGATTCCCATGTTCTGGGCCGTCTGCTTCGGTCTCGCCGGGAGCGTGCTCCTCTCGCTGGGCGAACTCGGCTCCGTCCCGATCTATCTCGGCCGTCTGGTGTCGGGTATGACGGTCGGGACGGCGATGGCGGTCGGGACCACGTGGCTCAAGGAGATGTCCGGAGAGCCGTACGACATGACCGCCGACGCCGGCGCCGGCGCGCGCCGTGCATCGCTCGCCTTCACCCTCGGGTCGGCGTTGGGAGCTCTGGTGGCGGGCAGCATCGCGCAATGGGGACCGTGGCCCGAGGTGTTGCCCTACGCGATCCATGTGGCTGTGACGCTGCCGTTCCTCTGGCTCGTCCGGCGCCCGCCCGAGACGAGCACGCCCGACGCGGTCCGCCCGCCCCTGCGGACCCGCCTGTCGGTGCCGTCGGCTCGGCACCGACGGTTCCTCCGTGTGGTGATCGTCTGCGGCCCTTGGCTTTTCGTTGCGTGCGGACTGTCCTACGGGTATCTTCCGGTGCTGCTCGGGGATGCGGCCGGTGGCCTCGGGCTCGCCTACGCGACGGTGCTCAGTGTGATCGCGCTGGTCTCCGGTGCGCTCATCCAGCCGGTGGCCAAGCGGATCGACTCCTCCTCCAGCGCACGTGGGATCGTCGTCTCGCTCGCGACGCTGACCGTCGGCATGCTGGTGATGATGGCAGCGGTGGCGACCGATCAGTTGCTCATCGGTGCGGTGGCGAGCGTGGTCTTCGGGGCAGGCTTCGGGATCGGTCTCGTCTCCGGCCTTCTCGAAGTCCAGCGCATCGCGCCGGCTGCGGACCTGGCAAAGCTCACCGGAGTCTTCTATGCCGTTGCCTACCTGGGGTTCATCGTCCCGACGATCCTTGCGGCGCTGACGCCGCCGTTCACCACCATGGAGCTGCTGACGGCACTCGTCGTGCTGCTGATCATCTCGACCCTGGTGGTGCTCATCAGCTATCGAAAGCACCTGCCGGTGACCGGCTCGCGGTGATGAACAACGGAACGATGCAGGTGGAGACGATCTCGGCGATGTCGTCGTCGGAGACGCGCCCATAGACGAGGGTGTCATGGCGCAGCATGGTCAGGGGCACTGCCAGAACGCGTGGTGGCAGCGGCGCGTCACCGAGTTCGCCACGCGCACGGGCCTGATCGACGATCGGGCCGAGCACCACGCTGATCCGGTTCGAGAACAGTGACTGTCCCCAGCCGGGGTCGCCGGGGTCGAGGTCGGCCAGGAGGCCGACGACCATCTCCCGCCGGTGGTCGAGGATGTCTCGTCCGCCCCTGAGCGCGAGATTCAGATCGTCGGCGAGACTGCCGGTGTCGACGGTGAAGGTCAGGTCGATCTGCTCGTCGGCCGCCATCGCGGCGAGCACCATGTGCGCCTTGGTGGCCCAGCGGCGGTAGAGGACTGCCTTTCCCGTGCCGGCCGCCGCCGCGACGCCTTCGTACGTGGTGTTCGCGTACCCGTGCCGATCCACCTGGTCACGGACCGCTGCGAGGATCGCGCGCTCGAGTTCGGCGCCTCGCCGTCGGTGAGCAGGCATCTCCACCTCCACAGAGGAAACGTTGCGTTTCTTATCGGAGGACCTTACACTTCTCGCGATAGGAAACGAAGCGTCTCTTAGGAGTGGGGTCTCATGGCACTGCCAGCATCGGATCGGGCCGGCCAGATGTCCCCACGCACGATGATCGGTCTGATCGTCGGCATCGCGATCCTGCTGACCCTCATGGTCATCGCGTTCGCCTTGCCGGCCTCGCGGTCGGCGCCCCACGATGTCCCGATCGGCGTGGTCGCCCCGGCGGCACAGGCGGCCCACTTCGAGCAGGGCGCAGACGGATTCGCGGTCACCGCCTACCCTGACCAGGCCGCCGCCACAGACGCGATCCTCGACCGGGAGATATACGGCGCGGTCGTCTTCGGCGCGAACGGACCGGAGACGGTGGTGGTGTCCAGTGCTGCCAGTCCGGCGGTTGCCACCCTGTTGGGGACCGTCGGCCAGCGGATGGGTATCACGACGCAACCCGTTGACGTCCAAGGGTTTCCCGCCGACGACCCGAAGGGTGCGGGCCTCGCGGCGGGTGCGCTGCCGCTGGCGCTCGGTGGCTGGATCGGTGCGATGGTGATCATGCTGCTGATCCCTGGCAACGGTGCCCGGCTGGTGGCCGCCGCCGGTGTGTCGGTGGCCGGGGGCCTGGCGTTGGTGGCGACGCTGCAGTTCGTGATCGGCACGTTCGACGGCAACTACTGGGTGACCAGCCTCGCCGCGATGCTGGGCATCGCCGCCACGTGTTTCATGGTTCTCGGTCTGCGTGAGCTCCTGGGCGGCATCGGTCTCGGCATCGCCGCTGTGCTCTTGATCTTCCTGGGCAATCCGCTGTCGGGATTGCAGAGCGCTCCCGAACTGCTTCCCGCCCCGTGGGGGACGCTCGGTCAGTTGCTGCCGCCTGGGGCGACCGGAATGTTGTTGCGTGACGTCGTCTTCTTCGAGGGGCACGGCATCGCGCGGTCGATCATGGTGCTGTGCTTCTGGCTGGTTCTCGGTCTCGCGCTCTACGGGGCAGGCATCGTCCGAGCACGGCGCAAACGCGACTCGGAGCCGGCCGATCAGGCTACGACGACGGATGGGGCCGCGGTGGCGGTGGGTTGAGTACCGCCGGATACGACGGATTCGACCAGGAAGCGCAGGCAGGAGCCGCGATCAGGCATCACGAGATGAGTTCGGCGAGCGTCACATCCGGGTTCGCGAGCCTGGCGGTGTCCACCGTGGCCCGCGCCGTGATGAGTTCTTTGATCCCTTCGAGCTGATCCCAGATGTTGACCTGCATGCCCGCCAGCACGTGTGCGTCGCCGTCGAGCCAGAACACGACGAACTCCCGACCCGCGACGTCGCCGCGGAACACCACCTGTTCATAGCCCGTCGACAGTCCGGTGTACTCCATGCCCAGGTCGAACTGGTCGGTGAAGAAATACGGGAGATTCGAGTACTCCTCGCTGCCGCCGAGCATGTTTGTGACCGCCACCGCCGGCTGGTTCAGCGCGTTTGCCCAGTGCTCGGTACGCACCCGCGTGTGCAGGAGCGGGTGCTCGGCGTTGGCGATGTCGCCGACCGCGAACACATCGGGATCACTGCTCTGAAGGCCTGCGCCGACGAGCACGCCGCCATCGGCCGTCGCCAGCCCGGCTGCCTCCGCGAGTTCGAGATTGGGGACGGCTCCCGCCGCGATCAGCACCACGTCGGCGTCGACGGTGTCGCCGCCCGCCAGCCGGAGGCCACGCGCGGCGCCGCCCTCGGTGATGATCTCGGCGACCTCGACCCCGGTGCGCAGGTCCACTCCGTGGTCACGATGCAGGTCGGCGAACACCTCCGCGACCTCGGGCCCGAGGGCGCCCAGCAGGGGCTGCGGGGCGAACTCGGCGACGGTCACCTCGGCGCCACGTTCACGGGCGCTCGCTGCGACCTCGAGACCTATCCAGCCGCCGCCGACGATGGCGACGCGGGTCGTGTCGGTGATCGCATCGCTCAACCGCTGCGCGTCGTCGATGGTCCGCAAGTAGTGGACACCGTCCGCGTCGGCGCCGGGGAGGTCGAGACGACGTGATCGAGAACCGGTGGCCAGCAAGAGCTTGTCGTAGGCGACGGTGCTGCCGTCCGGAAGCCGCACCGACTTCTCCGAGACGTCGAGGTCGTCGATGTCGGTGCCGGGGCGCACGTCGATTCTGTTGTCCCGATACCAATCTCCGTCGTGCACGGTGAAGTCGGGCAAGGTCTTCTTCCCGGCCAGGAACTCCTTGGACAGCGGCGGTCGCTCATAGGGCAGACGCTCTTCGGCGCCGAACAGGATCACCTCGCCGTCGAAATCCTGTGCGCGTAGCGCCTCGGCGGCTTTCGCACCGGCCAGGCCGCCTCCGACGATCACGATGGTGGTCACGAGCATCGCCTCCGTCTTGCATCTGGCGCAGACGATGATCTGCACCGGCTCTCGGGTTCGTGCGTCTGGCCCGACTCTACTCGCGACGACGTGCGATCAGAGGCGTGATCAGAGGTGTTGTGCGATCAGCGGTCCGCCCACTCGGCGAGCGCGTCGACGGTGGTGATGTGGTCGACGCCGCGCAGTGCCGCGCCGTGTAACGGACCGTCGTCGCCGTGGATTCCGTCGATCACCTCCGGGGGCCGATGCTTACGGAACGACATCAGCCCACCGAGATACGCGGCGTCGAAGGGCTCGCGGGCCGCCGTCCGGAGGGGTGCGGCCAGTCCGCCGAGGGTGACCACGTCGGGATCGTGGATGTTGACCAGCCCGGCGATCCCGCGACCGAGGGAGGAGCCGACCAGATCGAAGGCGCGCTGGATCTCTGGCCCGGTTGCGGTGCGGCGCGCATCGAGGAGGTCGTAGGCGTAGCGCAGCGGGTTGTCCGGCGGCGGGTCGCCGCGATGGCGGGCGAGGGCCCGGCCGTCGACGGTGAGGTCCCAGCATCCATGGGCGCCACACGGACACAACTCTGTGGGGTCGCCGAACGGCACGTGGCCGTACTCGCCTGCGCCGCCGTGTGCGCCGATCACCGGCACACCGTCGACCACCAGCGCGCCACCGAGCCCGACGGCGATGATCAGGTGCAGCGCGGTCCCGTCGCCGCGCGCCGATCCGGTGCGTGCCTCGGCCAGACCCGCCAGGGTGGCGTCATTGCCGACCAGGATCGGGAGCTCGACGTCGGCGGGTGGTTCGGCGATGAGGCGTGACAGGTCGACGTCCGACCAGTCGAGCGGGGTGAACTGGACCAGACGGTCGTCGCGGACCGCACCGGCAACCGACACGGAGACCGCACGGATTCGTTCGCCGTGGTGCGCCAGGATCGCGCCGACGACATCGGCCATCTCGGCCAGCACAGGCATCGGGTCACGGCCCATCCGCGTGGTGCTCGCCACCACGCGCGGGACACCGTCGAGGTCTGCGGTCGCCACCCGCCATCCGGTGAGACTGAGCTCGACGGCGATCACGAGCGGACCGGACGGATGTGCATGCAGAACGGTGGTGGGTCGCCCCCGCCCCTGGGCCGGGGCGGGGCTCTCGTCGAGCAGTGCGACGCGGCGCAGTCGCGCCAGCAGCTCGGTCGCGGCGCCGCTGCGGATGCCGAGCTCCTGAGCTGCCGAGGCGCGGGTGACACCCGGCTGGGTGCGCACCACGTCGATCAGCCGGGCGGCCGTCAGCCAGCGGGCGGCGGTGGGACCGGCGGACGGGATGGACATCGGGTCATCTTCGCATTTCCAATAAAATCGTATAACGAGTATATTCGTCGGATGTCCGCGACCAGCACCGATATGGCCGACTCCCGGCACGGAGTCCGGCAGAACGCGCCTGCCCTGCTGACCTTGGCGGTCGCCGGGTTCCTCGCGGTGACCACCGAGATGCTGCCCGTGGGTCTGTTGCCCGCGATCGGGGATGCGTTCGGGGTGGGCGACTCGGTCACCGGTCTGCTGGTGACGGTGTTCGCGGTGATGGTTGCCGTCTTCGCGGTGCCACTGACCATCGCCACCAAACGGTTCGCCCGCAAGAGACTGATCCTCACCACAGTGGTCGGCTACCTGATCAGCAACCTGCTGATCGCCACCGCGCCGAGTTTCGCCGTCGTCGCCGCCGGGCGGGTGGTCGGTGGGCTGGCGCACGCCCTGTTCTTCTCGGTGTGCATCGGCTATGTCCCGCGGCTCGTCGAGCATCGTCAGGTCGGTCGGGGCCTTGCCGTCGTCGCCGGCGGTACCACGGCGGGGTTCGTCCTCGGCGTGCCGCTGTCGACGGCGCTCGGTTCGGCGATCGGCTGGCGCAACGCATTCGTCACGCTCGCCGTCGTCGCGCTCATCGCCGTCGTCCTGATCGTCCGTCTCCTGCCCGCCGTGAGCGGTGCCGCCGCCGGCCGTCGGATCGAGAAGCCCGGTGCGCGCACAGATCTCGGTGTGGTCGTCACGTCGAACACGCTGACCTTCATCGGTCAGTACACGCTCTACACCTACATCAGCGTCGTACTGCTGGCCGCCGGTGCGCAGGAGTCGTGGATCGGACCACTCCTGCTGCTGTGCGGCATCTGCGGTCTGTTCGGACTCGCGTGCGTGGGCCGCACGATCGATCGTCGTCCGCGGACCACGGTTCTCACCGTCCTGGTGCTGCTGGCGGTCACCATCCTCGCGGTGGGTCTGTCGCACCAGTGGTTGGTGCTGCTGGTGATCGCGGTGGCCTTGTGGAACGGTCTGTTCGGCGGGGTGCCGTCGATGTACCAGTCCGCCGCGGTCCGCGCGCTGACGGACGCGCCCGAGGTCGCCGGTGCGTGGATCAACTCGACGTCCAACATCGGCATCGCACTGGGCGCATTGATCGGCGGCTCGCTGCTCGCGTCGGATTCGGCCACGCTCCACCTCGCCTGTGTCGGTGCGGCGTTCGTGGTCGCCGGGTTGGTTGTTGCGGTCCGGGGACGACGGGGGTTTCCGGGGTGAACCGCGGCGGGCGTGTCGGTCGTCTTCCACGGTTCGGACATCGCTGACCCATCCACCTCGCGCACGGCTCCGAAATACTCTGCGTGCGAGCTTCCGAGGCACTCACCGGGCCGGCTGCATGCGCTGGTCGAGAGCGAACGCGCCAGGATCTGACGAGCGTGGAGACGATCGTGCGCGCCCACGTCGCCGACCATGCCCGCCGGCTGGCGCGGATCGACCCTGATCTCGTCCCGGTGACCGAACTGCTGGGAGACATGGCTTCGCGCGGAAAGCGACTTCGCGCCGCATTCTGCCTGGCCGGTGCACGCGGTGCCGCGGGCGGACCGCTGCCACCGGGCACGGCCGACGTGGCGTCCGCACTCGAGCTGTTCCACCTCGCCGCATTGGTGCACGACGACGTGATGGATCACAGCGAACAGCGGCGCGGGCTGCCGACCGTCCATCGTCGCTGCGCCGCCGAACACCGTCGTGCGGGATGGACCGGCGACGCCGACGCCTACGGGGAGGCCGTGGCGATCCTCGTCGGCGACTTCTGCCTGTCCTGGGCGGACGACCTCGTCGACCATGGCTTCGCGGACCACGACCGACGAACACGTATGTCCGGGCGGGCGGTGTGGTCGCAGATGCGGGACGAGACCATCGGCGGTCAGTTCCTCGATGTCCTCGGGCAGGTGCAGCCGACCACGTCGACGCAGCGGGCGCGCGTCGTCCTGCGCTTCAAGAGCGCGCGGTACACCGTCGGCCATCCCCTCCGGCTCGGTGGTGTACTCGGCGGTGCGGACGAGGAATTGATGGACTCGTACGAGCAGATCGGACTCACGGCCGGCGAGGCGTTCCAGTTGCGCGACGACGTGCTCGGTGTCTTCGGCGATCCGGAGGTGACCGGAAAACCCGTCGTCGACGACATCCGCGAGGGCAAGCGCACTCTGCTTGTCGTGGTCGCGTCGGAGCGCGCGAATCCTGTTCAGCGGCAGCAGCTCGACCGTCATCTCGGCGATCCGGGACTGACGGAGGACGACCTCCGCACGGTGCGCGAGATCCTCGCCGACACCGGCGCGGTCGACTTCGTCGAGCACCGGATCGAGCAGCTCACGCACGAATCGCTTCGCATCGTGGACGCATCGACCTCGGACGAGGTCACGCGGCTCGCACTCAGGGATCTGATCGAGCGCTGCGCGTGGCGGCGTGCATGAGATCTGTGCCAGGACGGGACGGTCAGGGGTGACGGAAGACGACGAGCGGCCGATTGTCGAGATGCGGATATGGGGTGTGGATCATGTACTTCCCGCGCTGGGTCGGGTGGCGCGCACCCGGTCGGCGATGCGACGTCTCCCCGAACTCGGATTCGGGAAGGTCATGGGTACGGGATCGGCGCGCACCTTCACGCCGCGCGACGCCGATCTGCACCATTGGGCGCTGTTGACGGTGTGGTCGGATGCATCCGCCGCAGCGTCGGCGTCGGCCGGGATCACGAGATCGTGGGACTCGGCGTGTTCCGAGCGGCTGCACGTGACGATGCGCCCGCTCGCCTCCCGTGGCCGATGGGCACGCCAGGAGCCTTTCGGCCCGCAGACGGAGCTCTCCCACCACCCGTGGACGGGACCGGTTGCCGCGATCACCCGGGCGCGTCTGCGCCCGACGCGGGCGATGTCGTTCTGGCGAGCTGTCCCACCCGTCGTCGACGAGCTCGATCGCTCGCCAGGCCTCCGGATGGCGCTGGGGATCGGCGAGGCGCCCATCGGATTACAGGGCACCTTCTCGGTGTGGGACTCGAGCGACGACCTCACCGGATTCGCCTACCGCTCACCCCGGCATCGTGCCGTCGTGCAGCGGACCGACCCCGCCCGCTGGTACGCGGAGGAACTGTTCACGCGACTCGCGGTGACCGACATCAGTGGCACCTACCGGGGCCAGAAGCCATGATCCCCTTGACCTTTCGACGGAGGCCGATATCCGCCGCGGTCTCCGGACGCCGCGTCACCGCCGTCGGGACACGAATGTCGACAGTAGGGAAGCGACTGTCAACGGTCGCATGGGTAATGCTCGCGGCGGGTGTGGCGGCTCAGATCGCCTTCCCGTACACCGACGGCGGCACCCTTGCACTCACGGTGGCCAGCGTCGCGTGTCTCGCCGCCGCGGTACTCGCGGATGCGGCGAGCACCCGTGGATGGACGGCTGCGGTGATCGTGCTGCTCGTCGCCGGTGGAGGCGGTCTTCTTGCCGAATCGGTCGGTGTCCGCACCGGATTCCCCTTCGGCAGTTATGAGTACACCGGAAATCTGGGCCCGGAGTTTCTCGATGTTCCGATCGTGATCCCGTTCGCCTGGGTCATGATGGCCTGGCCCGCACTTGCGGTGGCCCGCCGCCTGGTTGGACCGCGCCGCCGCTGGGCGACAGCGGTCGTCGGGGCCTGTGCGCTCACCGCGTGGGACATCTTTCTCGATCCGCAGATGGTCGATCAGGGCCACTGGGCGTGGCGGTTTCCGCACCCCGCTCCGCCCGGGGTGGACGGGATCCCGCTGACCAACTTCGCCGGATGGTTCGTCGTGTCGTTTCTCCTGATCACCGTTCTCGATCATCTCATCGGACACTCGCCGTCCGATGCGTTGCCGGTCGCGCTGTACCTGTGGACCTATTTCTCCTCGATGCTTGCGCACGCCGTGTTCTTCGGGCGCCCGCCCGTCGCGGTCGTGGGTGGCCTCCTGATGGGCGCGGTGGCCATCCCGTTGCTGGTGTCGGTGCTGCGTGCACGTGCGGGGGGAGGCCGGCGTGCGGCGTCGTGAGATGTGGGAGACGGCAGTGCGTTCGGGGAGCGGCATCGCGGTCGCGGCGCTGTTGCAGACCCTGCACAATGCGTCCGTGATCAGACGCCCGGTCTCGGGAGCAGTGCCGCGAACCGAAGCGCTGACGGTGCTGATCCCGATGCGAGACGAGATCCGTCACGTCGCCGGCTGCATGGCCGCCGTGCTCGACGCGTGCGACGCCTGGCCCGGTCGGGCACGAGTCGTCGTCCTCGATGACGACTCGACGGATGGCACATCGGAGGCGCTGGCCGACATCGCCGTTCGCGACCATCGGGTTCGGGTGGTGGCCGGCGAACCGATTCCACCGGGCTGGCTCGGAAAAACGTGGGCGTGTCATCAGTTGTCGCGCTTGGGCGCCGACGACGACGGCGGAGTACTGATCTTTCTCGATGCCGACGTGCGGGTCGAACCGGATGCGTTCGCCGCATCGGTCGCGCTGCTGCGCGAGACCGGACTCCAGCTCGTCAGCCCGTATCCGCGCCAACAGACGCACGGTCCCGTCGAGCGGCTCGTCCAGCCGCTGCTCCAGTGGTCATGGATGAGCACCCTCCCGCTCCGCCTGGCCGAACGTTCTGCGCGGCCGTCGCTCTCGGCAGCCAATGGCCAACTTCTGGTGTGCGATGCCGACGCCTACCGTCGGGCCGGGGGCCATGCATCCGTGCGCGCGGAGATCTTGGAGGACATCGCCCTGCTACGCGCGGTCAAGCGTTCCGGCGGGCATGGAGTCGTCGTCGAGGGCAGTGCGGTGGCGTCCTGTGCGATGTACAACGGATGGCGGCAGGTGCGCAATGGTTATCGCAAATCACTGTGGTCGGCGTTCGGATCGTTGCCCGGCACGATCGCCGTGGTGGCGCTGCTGAACGTCGCCTACGTGGTGCCCGCGGTCGCGATGCTCCGGGGGTCGCGTGTCGGGCTCATCGGCTACCTCGCGGGAGTGGCGTCGCGGGTGATCGTGGCACGCACCACCGCCGGTAGGGTCTGGCCGGATGTCCTCGCCCACCCGTTGTCGATCCTGGCCTTCACCGCGCTGACCGCCGATTCTGTTGTGGCGCATCGACGAGGTTCGCTGACCTGGCGCGGACGCAGCGTGGCGGTGCGCCGATGAGCGACATCATCGTGGTCGGTGCGGGTGTGGGTGGTCTGGCCGCCGCCCTGCGTCTTCAGGCCCGCGGACACCGCGTCACGGTGATGGAACAATCCGGTGAGATCGGCGGGAAGCTCGGAGTGATCGAGGCAGAGGGTTTCCGGTTCGACACCGGCCCGTCCCTGGTCACCATGCCACACGTCCTCGCGGACCTCTTCGAATCCTCCGGCGTCTCGCTCGCGGACTCTCTTCCGCTGGCCAGGCTCGAAGTGGCGGCGCGGTATCGGTTCCCCGACGGCACCCGGCTCGATCTCCCGGGTGAGCTGACCGCGATCCCCGATGCGCTCGATGCCGCACTCGGCGCCGGAGCCGGCGCCCAGTGGGCGGCGTTCCTCGCTCGCGCAGAACAGATCTGGGATCTCACCCACGAGGCGTTCCTCGAGTCGCCCCTCGACGTGCGAGCCATGTTGAGCCGGTCCCGGCCCGGCGACATCGCGACCATCGCCCCGTGGCGTTCGCTGCGAGGCCTCGGCCGGACGTATCTGTCCGATCCTCGGCTGCGAATGCTGTTGGACCGGTACGCCACCTACACCGGATCGGATCCGCGGCGAGCTCCCGCCGCGCTCGCATCGGTGCCCTGGGCCGAGCAGTCGTGGGGTTCCTGGTATGTGCCGGGCGGTCTCGGCCGCATCGCAACCGCCATCCGCGATCGGTTCACCGAGCTCGGCGGCGCCGTGCGCCTCGACTCCGAGGTGGCCGAGTTCACCGTGGATGGTGGCGGGCGCATCGACGGGGTGCGGTTGGCCGATGGCCGCAGCCGGAAGACGGATCTCGTGGTCGCCAACGCCGACGCCGCCGAGGTGTACGGCCGCCTGCTGAACACCCGCGCGGCACAGCGGGTGTCGGCACGCATCAGGCGCGCGACACCGTCCCTGTCGGGTTTCGTCATCCTGCTCGGACTCGACGACCCGCCACCGGATCACGCGCATCACCGGGTCCTGTTCGCCGAGGACTACGACGCCGAGTTCGACGGCGTGTTCGGACGCGGGGCGTTCGGCAGGCGTGGTGACGCGCAGCCGGTCGATCGTCCGACGGTGTACATCTCGGCGCCCGACGATCCCGAGATCGTGCCCGGGCCCGGCACGGCATCGTGGTTCGTCCTCGTCAACGCCGCCCGGCACGACCCCCGCAACGGCGTCGACTGGGACGCTCCGGGACTCGCGACGTCCTACGCAGATCGGGTGTTGTCGGTGATGGCCGACCGCGGACTCGACGTCCGTGATCGCATTCGGCATCGCACGATCCTGACCCCGGCCGATCTGGAACGCCGCACCCTGACACCGGGAGGCTCCATCTACGGATCATCGTCCAACGGGCCGCGTGCGGCATTTCTCCGTCCGGCCAACGCGTCTCCCGTCACCGGGCTGTACCTCGTCGGAGGGTCGGCGCACCCGGGCGGCGGTCTGCCGTTGGTCATGCTGTCCGCGGAGATCGTCGCCGATCTCATCGGGCCGGCGTGAGCACGCACCGCCGAAACGCGTCAGGCCGTCGGGCCCACCGAGCGGTCACCGCGAATCCTTTTGCGCACCAACTCGGCACTGATGAGGCACATCGGGATGCCGATGCCCGGAGTGGTGCTCGATCCGGCGTAGAACAGCCCGTCGACCATCCGTGACCGGTTCGATGCACGGAAGAACGCGCTCTGCCCGAGGGTGTGGGCCGGCCCGAGTGCGCCACCCGACCACGAGTTCAGATCCTCGACGAAATCGGCCGGGCCAACTGTCTTCCGTACCACGATCCGCTCGGCGAGCTCCGGTATGTCGGCCCAGCGTGAGACCAGGTCGATGGCCCGGTCTGCGATGTCCTCGATCAGGCGATCACCATGCCCGTCGACACCGCCCGATCCCAAGCCGGGGTCCGGCGGGATCGGTACCAGAAGGAACAGATTCTCGTGGCCATCTGGCGCAACTGTCGCGTCCGTCGCCGACGGTCGGCACACGTACAGTGACGCGGGATCGGGTATCCGGGTGGGTGATTCGAAGATCGCGTCGAAGTTTCCGGTCCAGTCGGCGGAGAAGAACAGCGTGTGGTGGCCCAGGTTCGGCGTCGCACCGCGGATGCCGAGGAACACGAGCACCGCCCCCGGACCGGATACCGCACGCTCCCACCATGCGTCGGGGAAGGTCTGCAGGGGTCGCGGGAGGAGTCCGGTCTCCACGTGATGCAGGTCGGCCGCTCCCACGACGATGTCGGCAGGCAGTTCCTGCTCGACCCCGTCGGTGTCACTGATGCGGACCCCGGTGACGGTTGCCCGCGGTCGCCGGGGGAGGACACGGGTGCGCGGTGTGGTGAGGATGGCGGTGGCAGCGCAACCGGTGTGTATCTTGACGCCACGCTCGGCGGCCAACGCCGCCAACGCTTCCGGCAGCCGGACGAAGCCGCCCTCGGGGTAGCGGACCCCGTCGGCCAGGTCGAGCCAGCTCATCAGCTTGTACATCGCAGGTGTCCGGTCGGGCGATGAGCCGAGGAACACGGCCGGGTATCCGAGGATCTGCCGGAGCCGGATGTCGGAGAATCGTTGTGCCACATGGCTGTCGAGGGTGGTTGTCAGCAGCCGGATCAATGTTCTCGCCTGCTTCAGTACCGGCAGGCCGGCATAGGCGCCCATGGTGTCGAAGTTCGTGTACAGGAATCGTCGCACGGCGAGGTCGTACACCTCGCGCGCCGACGCGAGGTAGTCGGCCAAAGCGGTACCGGCACCCGACTCGATCGACTCGAAGAGCGAGCGGTTGCGGGCCTCGTCGCCGGTGATGTCGATGCTGCCGGCGAAGCCCTCGAAGAACACCCGGTAGGCGGGTTCGAGACGGATGAGGTCGATCTGTTCCTCGGTGGTCGTGCCCAGCAGCCGGAAGAAGCGGTCGAAGACCTCCGGCATCAACCACCAGGACGGGCCGGTGTCGAACCGGAATCCGTCCTTTTCCCATGAGCCGGCACGGCCGCCGACGCCGTCGTTCTTCTCCACCACCGTCACGTCGTGACCGTCCTCGGCGAGCAGCGCCGCGGTGGCCAGACCGGCGACCCCGCCGCCGATGACGACGATGCGCCGGGCGGAAGTATCGGTCACGTCCCCGGGCCCGCCGTCGAGGGGACGCCGCGCCGCGCGGCGGCGACAGCGGCGATGCGCGCTTTGGTCGGGGCAGGCACACGGACACGGCTGCGGCAGGCCACGTGCGGCGGGGTGGCGCGCAGTCGTCGCGCGAGCTCGGCGAACAGATCGTGGGCGGTGCAGACCGCGACGCGGGTGCCGCTGGGGAGAAGCGGGATCGCCTGCGCCGCTGCGACGAGGTCTGCGTCGATGTCGTCGAGCCACCGTCTCCAGGCATCGTCCGACGGATGGTCGGCGTCCAACCCGATGAGGTACCGGCGGCCGAGATCGTGATCGTCCTGGGGCAGGTCGCGGAGAAAGTTGATCTTCTGGAATGCCGCTCCGAGCCGACGAGCACCCGGTGCCAGCTGGTCGTAGCGCGCCTTCCGGTGTGGCTGATCCGCCAGGAATGCGTGGACACACATCAGTCCGACGACTTCCGCTGAACCGTAGATGTAGTCGGCGAGACTGTTCTCGTCGTGCACGGTGCAGTCGAGGTCGGCTCGCATCGACGTGAAGAACGGGTCGATCAGAGCGGCGTCGATCCCGGTGCGCCGGGCGGTCCCCGCGAACGCATGCACCACGAGGTTGGTGCTCCAGCCCGCGGCCAGCGCTGCCGCGACGTCGTCACCGAGGGCATCGAGCGCGTGGCGACGTTGTCCGACGGATTGGTCGGGCCGGGGTGCGTCGACGATCTCGTCGGCCAGCCGGACGAGTGCGTAGATGTTGTGGACATCGCGTCGGATCGCGGGCGCGAGCAGCCGCGAGGCGAGTCCGAACGAACTCGAGTAGGAGCGGATGACGAGTGCGGCGCTCTGCGTGGCCACGTCGTCGTAGTGGCGGAAGGCAGGCGTCGCCGACTCGTCGGCTCGACCGAGACGCAACACCGGATTCACGACTCCTCTGCGCGATATGGTCGCGGACCGAGGGCATCGACCTGGTCGACAAACCAGGGGCTGAACACCCACGGAGTGCGTCGGGCGGATTCCCACACGTCGGCGACCGGCGCCCACACCATGTCCATCACCTCGGACGGATTCGGTCGCGCCGTCCCGACCGGGCGCGCCCGGAACACCGGGCAGATCTCGTTCTCCATGACGCCCCCGGCGTCGACTGCCCGGTAGCGGAAGTCGGGGAGAGCCGCGACGATGTCGGTGACGTCGAGGCCGAGTTCGCGCGGTGCGTAGCGTCGCACCGCCTCCTCGATGTCTTCGCCGGGGCGCGGATGGCCGCAGAACGAGTTCGTCCAGGCACCCGGCCACGTGCGCTTGGTCAATGCCCGGCGAGTCATCAGGATGCGGCCCGCGTGGTCGATGAGATGGCAGGAGAACGCCAGGTGAAGTGGGGTGTCGGAGCCGTGGACGCTACTTCGTGGTGCTGTCCCGTCCGGTCGTCCGTCGGCATCGACGAGCACGACCAGGTCGTCGTTCATGTGACTGCCTCCCTTGCACTGCCCACGAGACATGGGTCTGGCCACTGTGTGGTGTGGACACTGTGTGGACACCCGTTGTTCGTCACCGACGACCGATCGGATGGATCGTGCCGTGCGCGATCACCGTGTGGCCGGCTCGTCACTCACCCGCTGATGAGCGGCCACAGTCCGTCGGCGCCCGCAGCGACTGCGGCATCGGCGACGATCTCCTCCCATTCGTGGACCGATCCGAACTCCGAACGCCACGCGAGTGCCGTAAGCGTGACCTCGTGCAGGGGATGTTCGAGCGTCGTCCCGATGGCGCCGTGGACCTGGTGGGCGTTGCGCACCACCGTGGACGTCGCGCGGCCGGTGCACGAGCGCGCCACGGCGACGAGGAAGCGCAGGTTCGGTGCGGACCAATCGGATCGCACGGCTGCGGTGAGAGCGGACTCGGTCGCCGCCTCGGCCAGCGAGGTCTCTGCGGCGATGTCGGCAACCAGGCCCGTGACGGCCTGGAATCGGGCGAGGGGCCGACCGAACTGCTCACGCTCCACGGCGTAGCTGCTCGTGAGGTCGAGCGTGCGCTCGAGGGATGCACAGGTCTGGACGGCGCGCGCCATCGCGCCGCGTAGTCGGAATCGGTCGATGACGCTGGTGTCGACATCGGCTCCGGTGAGGGAATCGAGTTGCGCAACAACGGTATCCCGCGGTTCGCCGGCCACGTTGGTCCCAGCGGCGATGTCGAGGTCCGAGGTGTTGACGTCGGCAACCCGATAACCGCCACCGGACGGCCAGGCGACCACCACTCGCTCCGCGCCTGCGGCCCAGCCCACATTCCGTGCGGTCCCGTGCCGGTCGAGGACACACGCCGATCGGCGCGCATCGTCGACGGGGGAACCCGCCTCCGACAGCAGCCATCCTGCCAGCAGGTCATGTTCGACGACCGGCGTCCGAACCCCGTGGGCGGCTGCGGCGCGCAGCAGTGCTGCGGCCGCGAACCAATCGGCTCCGCTCCCGCCGTTCTCCTCTCGGCCGGTGAGGCGGGCGAGTCCGAGTTCGGAGAGCTGTTGCCACAAATCGGGATCCCAAGCGCTCGGATCCCGGTCCGCGGATTCGTCGGTGGCCGCCCGCTGACGGTGTGTGGCGAACACCGCGGACAGCAGGTCCGCGAGTTCCCGGTCGACGGCGGACCCGGACATCAGCGCAGCCCCAATCCGCGGGCGATGACCCCGCGCAGCACCTCGTTGGTACCCCCGCGCAGAGTGAATCCCGGCCTCTGGACGACGGCGGCATCGACCATCCGACGGTGTTCGGCGAGTACGGGATCGGCGTCGTCGGTCAGCACATCGGCCCAGTCGGCGATGTCGCCCTCGGTGGTGGTGCCCAGCACCTTGACGACCGCGGCAGCGGTGTCGGCGGGTTCGCGACGGGTGAGGGCGCCGGCGACGGCCGTGGACATCTGATGCAAACCGGCGACCCGTGCCACGAACCTTCCGAGATCGGGGTGGCGGGGCAGCGTCCCGTCGCGCATCTGTGCGGCAGTTTCGGCCAGCAGTGGGAACGTCGACAGAAACCGTTCCGGCCCACTGCGTTCGAAGGCCAGTTCGGAGGTGACCTGAGTCCACCCCTCGCCGAGGGTGCCGAACAGCTTCGACTCGGGGACGAACACGTCGTCGAGGAGGACTTCATTGAAATGGTGCCGTCCATCCATCGACCGGATCGGACGGATGTCGACGCCGGTGCGATCGAGGTCGACGATGAACTGACTCAGTCCGCGATGCCGGTGGGAGGTGTCGAGCGGCTCGGAACGAGTGAGACAGATGAACGCTTCGGCGAGATGGGCGCCGGAGGTCCACACCTTGGTCCCGCTGATGGACCAACCGCCGTCGACCCGGGTCGCCCGGGTGCGGACACTCGCCAGGTCGGAACCCGAGTCGGGCTCGCTCATCCCGATCGCGAAGAAGCAGGTTCCTGCGGCGATCCTCGGGAGATAGTCACGCTTCTGTTCCTCTGTCCCGTACTTGAGCAGTGATGGAACGATCTGCCGATCGGCGATCCAGTGAGCCGCGACCGGTGCGCCCGCGGCCAGGAGTTCCTCGGTGACGACGAACCGGTGCGTCGCGTCGAGGCCGTGGCCGCCGTACTCGACCGGCACGGTCATGCCGAGCCATCCGCGCGCGGCCAGGGCACGGGTGAAGTCCTCGTCCCAACCGGTGAGCCAACTGTCGACGTCGCGGTCGATCCGACCGGCGGTCCGCTGCTCGTCGACGAACTCCCGCACCTCGAGTCGTAGCGCGTGGTGTTCGGAGGGATCGTCGATGCTCGGCGGGACCAGACGCTGATCGGGCATGGTCTGCACGATAACGGGTGTGGGTGGGGGCGGGGTCTCGATACGCGACTCACTCCGTTCGCCGCTACTCGACCGGCGGTGAGGGTGGGGCGGGGGTCTCGATACGCGGCTCACTTCGTTCGCCGCTACTCGACCGGCGGTGAGGGTGGGGTGGATCATGGAGGCACCGATCACGAAAGGCTGGCGATGGACGGGCGAACGATCGCGACAGCGGCACTGGGTCAGTTCAAGAAGGCACGGGTGGCCTATCTCAAGCTGCGTGGACAGACACCCGACAGCGTGGCCGAACAGCGTGTGGCCGCCGGCACCTCGTGGGACGAGTTCTGCGACACCCTGAAATCGGCGGGTGCGGCGATCGTGTTCCCCGGCACGCCCTCCGACCCACTGACCCAGGCCGAGGGCTACCGCTACCTGAGCAGATTGACGCGGGCGGGATTGGAGGCCTTCGTCGAGTACGCCGATCCGCGGGCGCCGGTGTTGCGACGGATGATCCACGAGACCGCCAAGATGGGATCGGACAACCCGGACAACCACTACCTGAACGCCACCATCGACGGCGCGCTCGACTATCGCATCACCGGCACCCGCGGCACTGTCGACTACCTCGGATTCGGCACCCAGGAAGGCAATTACGGCGAGGGCGGCCAGATGCCGACCACCGGATACGTGGAGGCGGCAGACCTCGACATCGGTCCCGACGGTCGTTTCGAACTCGTCCTGAGCGCCACCGAGCGCGAGGGCAACTGGCTCCCGATGACGTCCGGGACCGGTTTGCTGATCGTCCGTCAGACCTTCGCCGACCGAGCCACCGAGATTCCGGCCGAGCTGCACATCGAACTGCTCGATGGTTCGGCGTCACCAGCGCCGCTGACCTCGGCTCAGCTGGACGCCGGACTCGGCAAGGCGAGCCTCCTCGTCGCAGGGGCGTCGATGCTCTTCGCGAAATGGGCACGCGACTTCCAGAAGCACACCAACGAGTTGCCGATGTTCGACCCGGAGCGCTCCACCAAGGCCGGCGGCGATCCGAACATCATCTACTACCACAGCTATTGGAGGCTGGGGCCAGACGAGGCGCTGGTGATCGAGAGCGAGGTCCCGGAATGCGACGGCTGGAACTTCCAGCTGGACAACCACTGGCTCGAGTCCCTCGACTACCGGTATCACCCGATCCATGTCAACAAACACACCGCGACGTACCGGCCGGACGGGTCGGTACGGATCGTGGTCACCCATCGTGACCCCGGGCTGCCGAACTGGATCGACACCACCGGCCACGATTGCGGTGCGATGACCTTTCGGTGGATTCGCGCGGCCGCGCATCCGCAGCCGCATACCCGCGTGGTGGCGGTCTCCGAGCTGTCCCGTCTGGACTGAGCCGGAATCCGTGGCACGACATGACCGCAACCTTCGTCCCGTTCCAGCGCAGGCCGATCCGCGCGATCAACCGGATCGGTGAACTGCTCGAGGGGCATGGCGTGCCGAGCGCTGATCTGTCGGCGGACACCGTGCGGCGGCGCGCGGCCGACAGCACCGGTCTGTCGTGGGTGGCTGATGCCCAGGCCGAGGAAGCGCTCGACGTCCTGTGTGCGTCGATCACCGAGGAGGCCCGTCTCAGTACGTTCGGCGCTCTGGTCATCCGTGCCCGCCTGCACGGCCTGCTCACCACGCGGCTGCGTGTCGCGGAGTTGATCCGCACCCATCCGGAGATCACCGCCGTGACGATCACACCGCCCGTCGTGATCGCGGGCCTGCAACGCAGCGGCACCACCATGCTGCACCGCCTCATCGCGGCGGATCCGGGGATCCGGGCAGTGGGGTCGTGGGAGGTCATCCACCTCCTGCCACCCAAGTGGGAGAAACCCGGCCGGCCCACGATGCGCGTCGCGCAGACCACGGTGGCCGAATGGGCACTGCGTTATCTCAATCCGAAATTCTTCGCGATCCACGCCGTCGAGGCCGACGGACCCGAAGAAGATGTTCTGCTGCAGGAGTATTCGCTGCTGTCGCAGGTGCCCGAGGCGATGCTCGACGTCCCCTCGTACGCACGATGGCTGCGCACTCAGGACATGCACGGCTCGTATGAGTACCTCAAGATCCTGCTGCAGATCCTGCACCTCCAGAACCCGCGACCGAACTGGGTACTCAAGACGCCCGCTCACCTCGAACATCTCGACACCCTGCTCGATGTCTTCCCCGACGCGCTCATCGTCCAGACCCATCGTGATCCGTTGCGCACCACGGCATCGTTCTCGAGCATGCTGGCGCACGGCCATTCGATGTTCAGCGACCGCGTCGACGCGGAAAGGGTTGCACGGCATTGGCTGTCACTCAACGGCGAGATGGTGAACCGTGCGCTGGACGTGCGGGCGCGGCGGCCGGACGCCTTTCTCGACGTCGGTTACGACGATCTGGTCGAGGACCCGATCGGACAGGTGGAGCGCATCTACGCGGCGGTTGACCTCGAACTCACCGGCTCCATCCGCACACGGATGGAGCACCATCGATCCGGGCACAGCCAGCACGCGCACGGCGTGCACACCTACACCCTCGAAGAGTTCGGCCTCTCTGTCGCCGAGGTCGAGACGGTCTACGCGCGGTACCGCGCGGAATTCGATCTCTGATCCGTGCGATTTCCCGCTGGTCGAGCAGCGGCGCAGGCTCAGCTGCTCACCGCGGCCACGTGGCCCCGGTCAGTTCCTCGGCTTTCGTCCACAACCGACCCGCCACATCGAAATCGCAGGCAGCCGAGGATCTTCCGAAGAGAACCGGGTCGCCTCGGAGTGCCCAGAGGCCGTCCACGCCGACATAGCTGCCCGGTGCGATCGGTTCGGTCAGGCAGTACAGCGTGGTCTGTGCCCCTGCATCGACATCATTGGCGAAGGCAGACGCCGTACTCTGCACCACCTTGTGCGCGAAGCCCAGGCCCGGTTTGTTCGAGATGTTGGACGCGACCCACCCGGGGGTGGTGAGCATCGCGGTGACAGGCGAACCCTCGACGCGAAGGCGTCGATCGAGTTCGAGGCCCCAGAGCATGACCGCCAGCTTCGACCGCGCGTATGCGCGCGGCGGACTCCATCTGGCGCTGGCCAAATCGAGATCGTCGGGGTCGAGTCTGGCACCGCGGTGTGCGTCGGAGGCCACCGACACGATCTGCCGTTCGATGCGCGGCAGCAAGAGATTCGTCAACGCGAACGGGCCGAGGAAATTGGTGCCGATACCCATCTCGAAGCCGTCGGCGGTTGTTCGGTGCTGATGGGGAAAGACGCCTGCATTGTTGATCAGATAGTCGATCGGTCCCTCGAGGTTGTCGGCGAAGGCGCGCACCGACGCCAGGTCGGCGAGGTCGAGGGTGGCCACCTCGCACTCGCCCCCGAACTCACGAGCCCGTTGCTCGCCCAGTTCCACGTCGCGCACCGCCAGCACCACGCGGAGGCCTGCCCGTGCCAGAGCACGTGCGGTTGCCATGCCCAAACCATTGGTCGCACCGGTCACGACGACGCGTCGCCCGGCCAGAGTCGTCAGTCGGTCATCCGCCATGGCCCGAGCCTAACCGCCGGACGGATTGCCCCGGGTGAGACGAATCATTAGAATAGTCTCATGTCATCGACGACGCAGACCCCGCCTGCGCTCATGCCGCCCAGGCGGCATCGTTCTGCGGATGCACGCGGACGCCGGATGGGACGACTCCTCCGCATCTACTGGCGGTTGTCAGAGCCGAGCGAGGACGACCTCGAGCTCCTCGGCCGTCGCCTGATGATGCGCGACGAGCCCGCGGCTGCGTTGGTGCGGGCGATGCGGCTGCCCAAGGAGGACGCGGCACGCGTGACGATGGCCCAGTTCCAGGCCGCGCTCGAAACGGGTGTCACGGATGAGAGCCCGGCGGCCCTGCGGTCCTTCTTCTCCGTGGTCGAGGACACGCCGGACTGGGTCGATCCCGACCTCTGCGAACGCGGTGCCACTGTCTTCCGACGCTTCGGTCAGAACGCCGACGATGTTCTCCTGCAGCTCTCGCTGATCGGTGGTTATCGGTTCGGTGGGCCGGTCGATCTCCTCGCGGAGACCGGTGGGCTCTCGGGGAGCACCACGAGGCGTCGCCTCGGTGAGACGCAGACCTGGGCGATCGCGGTCGGGCAACGGGACGGAATGGTCCGAGACGGTACGGGATGGAAACTCACCGTCCACGTACGGCTGATGCACGCGCTCGTCAACGAGGCCTTCGAACGCAACGGACGATGGGACAGCACCGAGTGGGGGCTACCGATCAACCAGACCGATCTCGCGTCGACCCTGAATCTGTTCAGCGGTGCACTGATGATGGGTGTGCGAGCCCTCGGTGTGCCGATCAGCAGGGACGATTCACGCGCGCTGATGCATCTCTGGAAGTACGTGGGATGGCTCATCGGTGTGGACGACGACTGGTTGTTCGACGACGAGCGCGACCAACATCAACTCAGCTACGCGATCCTGCTGTCGCAGACCGATGTGACCGACGCCGGTGGCCAGCTCGCTCGGGCGCTCGTCGACGTGCAGGGCGAGTTGCACTACCGGTTCGTTCACGCCATCTCGGCCCGCTACACCCGGGAACGTCTCCTCAGCATGCTCGAAGGCTTCCTCGGCGCCGAGGGGATGCGCGATCTGACTCTGCCGCAACGGCTTCCGTGGGCATTCGGCACCGCATGGGTCCGGAACACGATCAGTTACCGGCTGATCGGTCCGACGCCGGTCGGGGGTCGATATCTGGAGTGGCGCGGACAGCGCGCCCGCGATCGCGCCCGCTACCGTCACTTCGGCAATGACGGAGCAGAGATCGGTTCTCTGCCGGTCGGCAGGCACGGCTGACGAAGTCGGTCAGAACAACCGGCCCGCCCGCACCTCCGGTGGCTCTTCCAGTTCGAGGAGCAGACGTTTGCGCTCCAGGCCGCCGGCATATCCGGTCAGGGCGCCGTCGGCGCCGATGACCCGGTGGCAGGGGATGAACACACTGATCGGGTTCTGCCCCAGGGACCGGCCGACGCGTTGCGCCAGGAATTTGTCGCCGAGGCGTAGCGCGAGTCCGCCGTAGGTGGTGGTCCGCCCATACGGGATGTCGTGCAGCAGGGACCAGACGCGTTCGGAGAACGCGTCACCCTCGGCGTGCAACGGCACATCGAAGTCGGTTCGGTCGCCGGCGAGGTACTCCTCGAACTGGGTCACCGCCAGGGTCAGCACCGGATCGTGGTGCGGGGTGACCCGTTCGCCGAATGCCGAGGTGTCCGCGATCTCGAGATAGCAGCCGACCAGGACATCGTCGTCGGCCACGAGGGTCGCGTCGCCCAGCGACGTCTCGATCACCGCATGTCGTACCGTCTCCATTGCGCACTCCCAGATCGCGTGGGTCCACCCTACGACGTGACACCGACATCGTCCGGCGACGTCAAGCCGGCCGGTGCTTCTCGAGGTACGCGCCGATGGTCGATCGCTGGTAGCGGGATACCTCGTCGGCATTCTCGTCCTCCGCGAACACCGACGACACCATCACGGTGTCGTCGCGATCGAAGAAGCCGAGTCGGCTCAGCCCGGCGAAGAACTCGTCCCAGTCGACGTCCCCGTCGCCGATCTTCAGATGCTGGTGCACCCGGACCGGGTTACCCGGCGGATTGCTGATGTAACGCAGACCGTGTGACCGACGGTGATCCATCGAATCGGCCACATGCACCAGACGCAGCCTGTCGCCTGCGGCGGCCATGATCTCCGACATGTTCCCACCCATGTGGAACGTGTGGCACGCGACGTAGACCATCCCGATGTTGGGGGAGTTCACCCCGCGGATGATGCGCACGGCCTCGAGACCGTCCTCGACGAAATCGTCGGGGTGCGGATCGATCCGGACGTCGATGCCCTCACGCTCGATGATCGGCAGGAGCTCGTCCATCGACCGGAAGAACGCACGCTCGGACTCCTCGGCCCGCTCGGGGCGACCCGAGAACTCGGTGTTGATGACGTTCACCCCCAGGTCCACGGTGATCTGGATGATGCGTTTCCAGTTGCGCACCGCGGCTTCTCGCGCATCCTCGTCGGGCGCCGACCACCGCATCACCGGGAGCACCGCGGCGATCTCGACACCCGCGTCGGCGCACGCCCTGCGGAAGCGGCCGACGAGATCGTCGTCGGCGCGAGGATGGTTGTAGAAGGGGATGAAGTCACGATGCGGTGTCAGCTGGAGGTACTCATAGCCGAGGTCGGCGACGAGCGCCGGGAACTCCAGGAGGTCGTGACTGTGGTGGAACGGAGTCGGGTCGAGCGCGAGTTTCATCAGCGCGTGCCCTTCTTCGCGTAGTCGGCGATGGCATCGATGTTGCTCTTGTCGATGAACGCCGGTCCGGTCAGCGTCGGCAGGCCACCGCCGATGACGTTGCGGTTGTTGAGATACAGCCACAGTGAATCCACCGCGAGGTAGCCCTGCAGGAACGGCTGCTGATCCACCGCCCACTGCACCGAGCCGTCCTTGATCGCGGTGACCAGGGCCGCGTTGGTGTCGAAGGTGGCGATCTTCGCGTCGCTACCGGCGTTGTCGGCGGACTTGACCGCGGTCAACGCGATGGGTGCACCCAGCGTGATGATGTGGTCGACACTCGGATCCTCCTGCAGTTTGGCCGCGATGGTCGACTGCACACCGGGCATGTCGGTGCCATTGACGTTCAGGTTCTCCACGACGCCCCCGGCCATTCCGGCCTTGACTCCGGCACAGCGGGACTCGAGTGCGACGTTGCCCTGGTCCTGGATCACGCAGACGACCTTTTTCGCACCCTCATCGTGCAGTCGCCTGCCGGCTGCCTCGCCGGAGACCTGCTCGTCCTGCCCGAAGAAGGACTTCGCGCCCATCGCCTTCCAGGCGTCGATACCGGCGTTGAACGCGACCACCGGTAGCCCGGCGTCGGTGGCCTTCTTGACGTTCGGCGCGAGCGCCTCCGGCTTGGCCAGGGTGACTGCGAGCGCATCGACCTTGCTGTCCAACGCATTCTGGATGAGGTTGGCCTGATTGGGTGCCTCCAACTCAGAGGAGTACCTGAGGTCGATGTTGTCCTTGGCCGCAGCGGTCTCGGCACCCTTGCGGATCAGATCCCAGAAGGTGTCACCCGGAGGTCCGTGGGTGACCATCGCGACGGAGAACCGTGGTGTGTCGGCGGACCCGGCGTTCATGCCGCCACCGCCGGAGTCGGGTTTGCCGCCGGTGCTCGAGCAGGCGGTCATCAGTGCGACTGCCGCGGCCACAGCACAGGCGATCGTGAATGTTCTGCCGTGTGACCGGCTTCCGGTGGAGGGCATGGTGATCTCTTCTCTTCGGGCCGGCTCTCAGGGAACCAGAGTGGAGTCGGCTGATCGCAGGGTGCCGGCGGCGACCTGCAGGCCTTCGAGCGCGTCGAACTCGACGTCTTCGTGTTCGATGTTGACCCACATCTCGGGGTCCACCTTCTCCAGCGCCTGCAGGAAGCGGGCCCAGAAGTCGACGTCGTGGCCGCGGCCGACGGCGACGAAGTCCCATGCCGAATCCTCGGGCCACTTGTTCACGACATGCTTGCCGCCCAGTCCGGTGGGATTCTCCGACAGGGGGATCCGGGTGAAGCGCTCGTCGAGCACACCGTATATCCGGCAGTTGTCGTTGATGCGGGTGTCCTTGGCGGCGGCGTGGAACACCAACGGGCCCAGCCATTCGACGGCCTCGACCGGGTCGATGCCCTGCCAGAACAGATGCGACGGATCCATCTCGGCGCCGACATTGGTGGCGCCGACCTTGTCGACCAGACGTTTGAGGGTCGGCGGGTTGAACACCAGGTTCTGCGGGTGCATCTCGATGGCGACCTTCACCCCGTTCTCGCGGGCGAGGGCGTCGATCTCGGTCCAGAACGGCACCGCGACCTCATCCCATTGATAGTCGAGCGAATCGAGATAACCCGAGTCCCAGGTGTTCACGTGCCACGCCGGCCACAGGCCACCGGGGTGGGCGTGTGACAGGCCGGACATGGTGACCACCCGGTCGACGCCGAGCAGCCCGGCGACCCGGATCGCCTTGCGCAGGTCCTCGGCGTCTTCGGGTCCGACCTCGGGATCGGGATGAAGTGGGTTTCCGTTGCAATTGAGGCCTGCGATGGACACGCCGGTGCCGTCGAAGTTCGACAGGTACTCCGCCGGGGTGACGGCACCGGAGAGCAGGTCGTCGACGGGCAGGTGCGGGGCAGGCAGGAATCCGCCGGCATTGATCTCTGCGCCGGTCAGGCCCACGGAGGCGATGACCTCGAGCGCCTCGGGGAGCGGACGGTCGTGCAGGATGGCGGTGTAGACACCGAGTTTCATGGGTGTGGCTCCTTGGTTGGGGGTGTAGCCCCGCTGATCGAGTTAGTGAGGAGCTTGCGACGAGCGCATCGAGATCGCGTTCTGCGTCGATCTCGATGCGCTCGGTCGCAGGCTCGCGGGCTTACTCGATCAGCGGGTTGGAACGATCAGCGGTTGGATCAGCGGATAGGGCGGGGCGATCAGATGACCTTGACGGTTGCTCCGCCGTCGAGTGCGGATTCGGTGATCGCGGCAACCACGCGCATGCTGTGTAGGCCGACGTCGAAGCCCGGTAGCGGCCCGAGGGCGTCGATGCCTGCCACCTGGTCGAGGAACGCGCGGGCCTGGTAGGCGAAGAGCTCGGCCTTGCCGTGCCCGACGCCGCCCGCATCCATCGGCAGGCCGCCGCGAATGTACGGGTGCTCCGGGCCGATGGTGATGCGCCGAGGGCCATTGATGGCCCTTCGTGAACCCACGCAGGCGCTCCGGCCCTCAGGGACCGACAGAACGTCGTCGGCCACGAGTGCGAACTCTGCGATGCGTGCGAGTTCCCACGACGCCGAACCGCCGGTGCCGAAGAGTTCGAAGCCGAGACCGTCGGGCAGGCTGTGGGCCACGCGTGAGGCCGAGTAGGTGGCGACGGCACCGTTGTCGAAGGTGGCGGTGAAGGTGGCGATGTCCTCGTTCTCGACGGGTGCCTTCTCGTTGCTGACCTCGCCCTTGGTGTGGCCGTAGGTGGTGCCGATCGGGATCGGTCGTTCGGTGATGACGGTGTGGAACTTGGCTCCGGACACCTCGGCGATCGGACCGCAGATGAACTCGGAGAGGTCGATCATGTGGCTGCCGACGTCGGCGAGGGCGCCGGTACCGGGGCCGCCCTGGTAACGCCAGGTGATCGGCGAGGTGGGATCGAGGGCGTAGTCGCACCAGTAGTGGCCGTTGAAGTGGACGAGGTCGCCGATGGTGCCTGCGGTCAGCTCGCGTCGGATCTGTTCCACGGCCGGGGAGCGCCGATAGGTGTAACCGACGGCGGCCACGCTGTCCTTGGCAGCCGCGGAGGCCTCGACCATCGCCTCGGCGTCGGCCAGGGAACCCGCGAGCGGCTTCTCGCACAGGACGTGCTTACCAGCGGCCAACAGACCTTCGACCATCTGCCGGTGCAGGTGATTGGCCACGACCACGCTCACGACATCGATGTCGTGAGCATCGGCGATGGCCTTCCAGTCGTACTCCGCGCGCTCGTAGCCGTATCGCTTCGCGGTGTCGTCGGCGACGGCCCGATTCGCATCGGCGATCGCCACCAGACGCACATCCGGACGATCGGTGCCGAACAGGGTGCTCGCCATCCGGTATCCCGCAGCGTGGGCGCGTCCCGCCATACCGCCACCGATGACGGCGACTCCGATCGATTTCTCGGTCACTGGACCAGCTCCTTCTGTGGTGCCGGCCGTCCGGCCGGCGTGTTCGAGGTCTCAACTTGTCCGGTCTACTAAACCGGTCTAGTTTCGGCTTGATTCAGGTACTATGAGCCGAGTCACACAGCTTGTCAAGCCTTCGGTGGCGGAGCTGTCCAGGAGAGGGGATCGGTGGCGAACGCATCGCAACGGCCGACCATGCAGGATGTCGCGGACCGGGTCGGGGTGTCCAAGGCGACGGTGTCGCTGGTGTTCCGCAAGGCGCCGGGGGTTGGCGACAAGACCAGGGAAGAAGTCCTGCGCGCGGCCGAGGTCCTCGGATATCGCATGAATCGCGCGGCCGCCCTGATGACCGCGCGTCGGTCGCACCTCATCGGCGCAGTTGCCCAGATCAGCAACAGCTTTCATGCGGAGATCGTCGAGAGCATTGTCGCGGCAGCTGATGTCGCCGGCTATGAAGTGGTGCTCGGGGCGGTCACTCCGACCCACGACGAATCCCGGGTAATCGAGACCCTGATCGATTTCCGCTGCGAGGGAATGCTTCTCGTCGGACCGGAGCTGGAGACCGGGGTGATCTCGATGTTGGGCGAACGCTTGCCGACCGTGGTGATCGGGCGACGCGTGGGTGCCGCATCAGTCGATGTGGTCCGCACCAACGACGGAAAGGGGATTGGCGGGGTCGTCGACCACCTCGTGGGATTGGGTCACCGGCGGATAACCCATGTCGCGGCCGGGCCAGGGGCCATCGCCGCGGATCGTCGCACGGGGTTTCTCCGCGCCATGCAGCGCAACGGACTCCAGCGAGAGGGCGCCGTGGTCGATGCGGGGGATTTCACCGAGGAGGCCGGAATGGCGGCGGCCCGTCAGATCCTTCGCGGCGACCGGCCGAGCGCCGTTGTCTGCGCGAACGACCGGCAAGCAGTCGGCGTCCTCGACGTGCTCAGGCGGGCAGGCGTGGATGTGCCGCGAGATGTCTCGGTGACGGGCTACGACGACAGCGTGCTCGCCCGGCTGAGCAATGTCGACCTCACCACAGTCAGTCAGCAGCCACGTGACCAGGCGACCAAAGCCGTCGAGGCTGTTGTCGGGCGGCTGGACGGACAGCGCATCACCCGCGTCGCGACCACGCTCGTGCCGGAACTGGTCATCCGGGCAACCACGGCGCCGCCGCGGTGACCAATTTCCCGATCAATTTCCCGGCCCTGGGAAATTTTCGCCTATGTTGGTGACATGCATCGCGACGACCCCGGAATTGTCCTGCGCGCGCCGAGCACGAGAACCGTCGGCGCGTATGCACTGATCGTGTCGATTTCCCTGGTGCTCTCGGTCATGGTCGGCTGTTCGGCCACGTCGGACGGCTCGGCCACCGGGCCGATCGAGATCTCCACGACGAGCGGCGACCTCCACGGCATCCGGACGGCCCACGTCCGCGAGTTCCTGGGGGTCCGGTATGCGCAACCGCCGGTCGGCGATCGGCGATGGACCGTGCCGGAGCCCGTCACGAGGTCGTCGGCGCCGGTCGATGCCACCAGGGCGGGGAGTCCGTGTATGCAGACGTTTCCGGTGCCGGGCGATCATCCGCCGCCCTCCGAGGACTGCCTGACGCTCAACATCACCACACCCCGGACGATCGACGATCCGACCGGTCTGCCGATGATGGTGTGGTGGCACGGTGGTGGCTACACCACCGGCGCAGGCAGCGCCTATGACGCACAGCGACTGGCCGACCGCGGCAATGTGATCGTCGTGACGGTCAATTACCGTCTCGGCATCATGGGCTACCTGAATACGCCCGGTCTGGATGGGGGCGGTGACTTCGGCTTCGCCGATCAGGTCGAGAGCTTGCGCTGGGTCAAGGCCAACGCGCGGGCCTTGGGCGGTGATCCGGGCAATATGACCGTCTTCGGTGAATCGGCCGGTGCGATGTCGGCGTGCGCGCTGCTGACCTCTCCCGCCGCGCGCGGACTGGTCGACCGCGCGATCCTGGCGTCGGGTTCGTGCATGCTGAACTGGCCGGCAGGGACGTTGTATCCCGAGGTGCCGGCACAGACGCCGTATGCCTCACAACCCGACAGCCAGGCCACGGGCGTCGGCGCGGCCGAACAACTCGGTTGCACCGGCACGGCCGTGGTCGAGTGTCTGCGAACCCTGCCCGCAGAACGGCTCCTCACGCAGAACGAGAACTTCTCCAACCAACTCACCTACGGGACGCCACTTCTTCCCCGTGATCCGGCTGCGGCAATTGCCGACGGGCAGCGCCTGGCCATCCCGGTGATCACCGGGGGCAACCACGACGAGCACAGATCATTCGTCGGTGGGTTGCTCGCGATGCAACCGGACGCGGTGACCGCCGCGAATTATCCTGCACTGGTACAGAAGTCATTCGGTAGTCGCGCTCCCGGCGTGATGACACGGTATCCGCTCGATCGATATCCGAGCCCGGGCGTGGCGTGGGCCACGGTGGTCACCGACGCCGCGTGGGCGTGCCCCACTCTCCGAGGCGCACGTCTGATGTCCTCTGCCGCACCGACATTCGCCTATGAGTTCGCCGACGAGACCGCTCCCGACGTCAGCGGTATCACGACGATCCCACAGGCCGCCGCGCACGCGACGGACACACCGTACTATTTCGACCTCGGTGGCAAGAATCTGTTGACCTCACCGCGCCGTCGGCAGATCGCCGACCAGTTCATCGACTACTGGACGTCGTTCGCCCGCAATGAGACTCCCCATGCAGATGGCGCGACCGAGATGATCCAGGCAACCGGGGACGCGCGCGACGTTCTCCGATTCGGCACGACGTCGACGCGGCCGGCCGACTTCGCCACCGAACACCAGTGCGACTTCTGGGGATAGACGACCATGCCATCTGCACGCACATCGAATACCACGTTCACCCACGAGGCGCGCCGCGCGCAACTGATCGAGACAGCGATCGCCGTCATCAACGACGTCGGAGTCGAGCGGGCGAGTCTGTCCCGGATGGCCGACCGGGCCGGTATCAGTCGCGGGGTCATCACCTATCACTTCACCGATCGCGACACGTTGCTGAGTGCGGTTGTGGAACATGTGTACTCGCTCGCGACAGACATACTCGGCGACCGCGTTCGCGCCGCGGGATCGCCGCGGGCGGCGCTGTCGATCTTCATCGGCGGCAGCATCGGCTTCTACGCGCGTCATGCTCCGGAGATGGCGGCGCTGACGGCGATCTATCGGTCACCAGATCACCCACGCTCCGGCCGTGGTGAGCACGCCGCGGAACTACTCGAACTGGAAAGCATCCTGTCGGCCGGGATCCGGACGGGTGAGTTCGCCGATTGTGATCCGACGATCGTGGCGGGGACGATCCGAGCAGGGCTCGACGCCGCACTTGCCCGCATCGCCGTCGGTGGCGATGCCGAACACGAAAAACGAGAGCTGGTCGCCCTTTTCGACCGGGCGACACGTGGCGACACATGATCCGCGACGCTCCCTTTGCGGGATCGTCAGGTTGTGCTCTCGGCGAGACGTCTGAGCAGGTGGGCGAGCTGTCGGACGTCGTCGGGATCCCATCGGGACAGTTGATCTCGCCACTCCGCCAGGGCAGCAAGGGTCACGTCGTCGAAGCGGGCGCGTCCGGTGTCCGTCATGGCCACCACGCGTGCCCGCGCATCGTCCGGATCGGGATGGCGCTCGACGAGACCCAGGCGTACCACGGAGTCGATCTGCCGGGTCAATGTCGACTTCTCCAGTCCCAGCTCGCCCAGCAGGGCAGACATCGGCACGGCGTCGTTGCGAGAGAGCAGGACCAGCAGCGGGTAACAGGTCGGATCCAGTTTCGGGTGGATCGCGCGCACGCGGTCCCGGATCTGGATACGACCACGCCGCCAGATGTCGACGAGTTCGGCCTCCAGGTCGGTGATGGGATCCGGGCCCATGGTCGCAGTCGTACCTTCCCCCTCGGCGCGGTCGGCGGGTTCCGACATGCTCAGACAGTACCGAGATGCACGAACGCCGGCCGGTGGTCTGTCCGATCCGCGACGGAACATCGGGTGCGCGCGATGCGTTGGAGCCAAGGTGTCCGAGGTCAGGAGCCGACGGACGGAGAGGATTGCCTGCCATGACCGTGACGGTTGACATCTGGACCGACATCAACTGCCCCTTCTGCTACCTGGGGAAGCGACGTTTCGAGGCGGCGCTCGAGGAGTTTCCGCAGCGTGACGGCGTCACGGTGGTGCACCGTTCGTTCGAACTCGATCCGACGCTTGCACCGGGAACGAGCGCTCCCGTCGTCGAACACATAGCCCAGAAGTACGGGATTCCGGTGGAGCAGGCGGCCGCGAACGAGCAGGGCATCGCTGCCCAGGCCGACGACCTCGGACTGGGCTACCGGACGAGTGGTCGCGATTTCGGCAGCAGTTTCGACATGCATCGCCTGCTCCATCACGCCCTTGCGCAGGACAGGCAGGAAGCTCTGCTCGACGCCCTGTACGAGGCGAACTTCGCCGAGGACGAGCCGTTGTTCGGTGATCGCGAGCGATTGGTCGAGATCGCGGTGCGCGCCGGACTCGACGAGGCAGGCGTGCGCGCGGTCGTCGACGATCCGGATGCCTACGCGGACGCCGTCCGTCGGGACGAGAGCGAGGCTGCTTCTCTCGGCGCCACCGGCGTTCCGTTCTTCGTCTTCGGCGGCAAGTATGCGGTCTCGGGTGCGCAACCGTCCGAAACCTTCGCCAGGGCATTGCAACTGGCCTGGGGCGATCAGCTCCTCCCGGTGGGCGTGGAGTCGGCAGACACCTGCGGGCCGGACGGGTGTGCGGTTGCGGACGACTGAGCATCACGTCTGACCCGATACCGAGTCGGGTGATTCGGACCGCCCGGGATTCCGGCGCGGCCGACGCTGGACGGAATCCCTGCGGATCACCGACCCCCCTCCTACAGTTGTGTGAGTCCACAACGCCGAACAGTCGGGTAAGGGGTCGCCGCCATGTCCACGCCAGGCTCCGTCGTGAAGGGTGCCCCCTCCGCGGGGCTCAAAGAGCTCACCATCCGCGGGATCGTCCTCGGTGGTCTGATCACCTTGGTGTTCACTGCGGCCAACGTCTACCTCGGTCTCAAGGTGGGACTGACCTTCGCCACCGCCATTCCCGCTGCTGTCATATCGATGAGCCTGCTGCGGTACTTCGCGGATCACTCCGTCGTCGAGAACAACATCGTGCAGACGATCGCGTCGGCAGCCGGAACGCTCTCGGCGATCATCTTCGTCCTGCCGGGACTCATCATGATCGGTTGGTGGACGGGCTTCCCGTACTGGACGACCGTGGCGGTGTGCCTGATCGGCGGCATCCTCGGTGTGATGTATTCGATCCCACTGCGCCGTGCCCTGGTGACGGGATCAGATCTCCCATATCCGGAAGGGGCGGCTGCAGCCGAGGTCCTGAAAGTCGGTGACACCGCACAGGGTGCCGAGGAGAACCGGCGCGGCCTACGGGTGATCGTGGTGGGAAGTGTTGTCTCCGCGGTCTTCTCGTTGCTCACCCAGACCAAGCTGATCGCCGGCACGATCTCCGGCGCCATTCGGGTCGGTTCGGGTGGAACCATGTTCGGTGCCGGACTGCTGTTCTCGCTGATCGGTGTCGGTCACCTCGTCGGCATCACTGTCGGCATCTCGATGCTGATCGGGCTGATCATCTCCTACGGTGTGCTGCTGCCGATCCGGACCTGGGGCGATGTCCCGGCCACCGGTTCCATCGAGGACGTGGTGAGCGATGCCTTCACCAACGATGTCCGATTCATCGGCGCGGGTGCGATTGCGGTGGCGGCGATCTGGACGCTGATCAAGATCATCGGACCGATTGTGCGGGGGATCAGGGCGGCGGTGGTCTCGACGCGGGCGCGGCGGGCCGGCTCGAAGGTCGATCTCACCGAACAAGACATCCCGGTCACCATCGTCTCCGGTGTCATCCTTGCCTCCTTGATCCCCATCGGGTTCATGCTCTGGGACTTCGCAACGGGAACGGTGCTTCACGGCAGTGCCGCCGGGATCGTCACCGTGAGCATCGTCTTCGTCTTTGTCATCGGCCTGGTCGTCGCGTCTGTCTGCGGGTACATGGCCGGGCTGATCGGATCGTCGAACAGCCCTATCTCCGGGGTGGGGATCGTGGTGGTGCTGGTCGCCGCCGTCCTGATCAAGATCACCTTCGGGTCGGCAGACGATTCACAGTCCACCGCACTGGTCGCCTACACGCTCTTCACCGCGGCCATCGTCTTCGGCGTGGCGACGATCTCCAACGACAATCTGCAGGACCTCAAGACCGGTCAGCTCGTCGGCGCGACACCGTGGAAGCAGCAGGTGGCACTGGTGATCGGCGTCGTGTTCGGTTCCGTGGTCATCCCGCCTGTGCTGCAGCTGATGCAGACGGCGTTCGGCTTCGTGGGGGCGCCGGGAGCAGGCGACGACGCGCTACCGGCACCGCAGGCCGGGCTGATCTCGTCACTCGCCGAAGGTGTGTTCGGTGGCGATCTCGATTGGGCCCTGATCGGCGTCGGTGCGTTGATCGGGGCGGCGGTCATCATCGTCGACGAGGTGCTGGGCAAGACCACGACCAGGTTTCGGGTTCCTCCGCTGGCGGTCGGCATGGGGATGTATCTGCCGATGTCGGTCACCCTGGTCATCCCCATCGGCGCCTTCATCGGTCGCGCCTACAACAATTGGGCCGAGCGCACCGGCCGGAATGTGGAGCGCAAGAAGCGCATGGGTGTGCTGCTCGCCACCGGCCTGATCGTCGGTGAGAGCCTGTGGAACGTGGTGTTCGCCGCGATCGTCGCTGCGACCGGCAACGACGCCGTGCTCAACCTCCCGTTCATCGGTGACGGTTGGGAGACCGGCTCGGAGATCCTCGGCGTCGTGCTGTTCGTCCTGGTCGTCGCCGGGCTGTACAGGTGGACCCAGAACTGGGCGTCGAAGGAGTCGGAGCCGGACGCCGCGCAGGATTCGGTGCGGTAGGGGCTCTCGGTCGCCGGACGTCAGGTGGCGGCGCACTCCCCGATGGCCTGATCGAGTATCGCGAGTCCGGATCGCAATTCGTCGTCGGTGGCGGTCAGCGGAGGTGCGATGCGGAAGATGCCACCCATGCCGGGAAGTTGGACCACGTTCATGTGAAGCCCGAGGTCGAAGCAGCGTTTTGTCACTGCTGCACCGAGTTCGTCTGCACCGGTTCTGGTTTCGCGATCGGTGACCAATTCGATGCCCTGCATGAGTCCGCGTCCACGGACATCGCCGACCACCGCGTGACGGTCCGCGATTGCGAGAAGGCCGTCTCGCAGGACTACGCCCGCTTCTCGGGCCCGCGCATCGAGTCCGTCCCGGATGAGCACATCGAGAACGGTGTTGCCGACGGCGGCCGGTAGCGGATCGGAGACGTGGGTGGTGAAGAACAGGAAGCCACGTTTGTGCGCGATCGCCTCGATCTCCGCCGACGTGATGGTCGCGGCGAGGGGGAGGCCTGCGCCGAGGGTCTTCGAGAGGGTGAGGATGTCGGGGACCACGCCGTCGCGCTCGAAGGCGTACCAGTTCCCGGTGCGGCACAACCCGGTCTGGGCCTCGTCGACGATCAGCAGCATGTCGCGCTCGGTGCACTTGTCCTTCAGTGCGCGCAGATAGCCGAGGGGCAGGTCGATGACGCCGCCGGAGGAGAGAATCGGCTCGACGATGCAGGCGGCGAGCGAGCCGACCGACTGGGCGTCGATCATCTCGAATCCGTAGTCGAGTTGGCGTTGCCAGTCGAATGATCCGTCGGCCGCCACGAAGTCGGGGCGGTACGCGTTCGGGGTCGGTAGTGCGAGATTGCCCGCCGCCACCGGACCGTAGCCCTTCCGGCCTGCGCTGTAGGTCGCGGCGGCCGCGGCATGGGTCATGCCATGCCACGAACGTGCGAACGACACGACCTCGTGCCTGCCGGTGACGAGCTTGGCCAACCTGATCGCGGCCTCGTTGGATTCTGCCCCGGTGGTCAACAGCAGGACCTTGTCCAACGGGTCGGGCAGGGAATCGGCGAGCCGCGCCGACAGCTCCACCACCGGCTCGGAGAGCATCCCGCTGAAGAGGTGGTCGAGCGTGCCGATCTGCCGTTGCACCGTCTCGACGATGTCCGGATGTGAATGGCCGAGGATTGCCGACATCTGGCCCGAGGTGAAGTCGAGAAGGGCGCGGCCCGCCACCGTGTACACGTGAGTACCCGCCGCGCGCCCGATCAACTCCGGCGAGATCGTGCCGCCGTAGCGCAGCAGGTGACGTTGCGGATCGCCTGCGAGCGGGCTCGGGGGCCCGATGTGGTCACGAGTGCTCGTCATGGTGCAACGGTACGTCGCGACGAGGGGAGGGCAACTCGGGTGATGGGGGATTCCCATCTGGCGTCGTAGGGTGCAATCAGCGATCCTGACGAAAGGCGGCACCACCGTGCACCACCCTCTGGACATCAACACCGACGGCGGCGTCTCGGTGTGGACGATCGACCTCCCCGACGTCGGCAACGCCATCACCGGAGCAGATCTGGTCGCCGCATTCGAGGATGCCGTGGACGCGGCGAACGCCGACACCGATGTTCGCGCGGTGATCCTCACCGGCGCGGGTCACATCTTCTCTGCCGGCGGGAATGTCCGGGAAATGGCGGATGAGGAAGGACTGTTCGGCCTCGGCGGCGCCGAGCAGAGGTTCGGCTATGCCGATGGGATACAACGGATTCCGAGAGCAATGCTGCGATGCGAGGTGCCGGTGATCGCCGCGGTCAACGGCGCCGCGGTCGGTGCAGGCTGCGATCTGGCGATGATGTGCGATCTGCGTATCGCCGCCGAATCAGCCTTTTTCGCCGAGAGTTTCGTCCAGATCGGGCTGATACCCGGCGATGGCGGCTCCTGGTTCCTGCAGCGCGCCATCGGCTACGAACGGGCCGCCGAGATGACCTTCACCGGCGACCGTGTCCACGCCGCGAAGGCCCTCGAGTGGGGCATGGTGAGCCGCGTCGTACCCGACGGCGAGCTCCTCGACGCAGCACGGGAACTGGCGGGACGCATAGCAAAGAATCCGCCGCATGCGCTGCGTATGGCCAAACGTCTGCTCACCGAATCGCGGACCGGATCGCTCGACACGGTGCTGAATCTCGCGGCCGCGATGCAGCCACTCGCGCATCAGACGAGTGACCACAAGGAGCGGGTGGCGCGCTGGTCGAAGCGATGACCTCTTCCGGTTTCGGGACCGACGCGCGACAATCGTGAGGACCGACGTCGCGACATCCGGATGAGGTAGCGCAGTGATCGTGTACGGCATGAACATCTCGGCCGACGGCTATGTCGTCGACGCCGACGGCAATTTCGACTGGTCCGAACCGGCCGACGATGTGTTCGCGTACTGGGTGCGCACCCAGCAGGAGTCCGCGCTGGATGTCTACGGACGCAACCTGTGGGAGACGATGCAGTACTGGGTGGCACCGCCGCCGGAGTCGTCGCCTGCCGAACTGGAGTATGCCGAAGCCTGGCAGAACACACCGCGGATCGTCGTCTCGAGCACGCTGCAGCACGTCGACGGCGCCGACCTGGTGCGCGACATCAGCGAAATCCCCGACCGCGACGGCCACGTACAGATCGGCGGCGCGACACTGGCCGCGGCGATGCTCGACCGTATAGACGAGTTCTGTCCGGTCGTGTATCCGGTGGCGATCGGCGGTGGCATCCCGTTCTTCCCGGCAGGTGCGCGACTGGATCTCGAGCTGGTGGAGACGCGGCCGTTCGAGTCCGGCCCGGTGTTGTTCCGTTACGCACGTCGTTAGCGATCACGCGGTCGCGCAACGAATTCGGTCGCTGCGGCGGCCGCCGGTGCGACCGCGTCGATCAGCGTCGCACCGCGCGCGAGGTGGCCGGCCAGGATTCCCGCGAACAGATCTCCCGCACCGGTGGTGTCGACGGCCCGCACCTGCTCGACCTCTACGCGCCGGATCTCGTCGGCAGTCGCGACGACGACTCCGTCGCCGCCCATGGTGACGACCGCCGATCGTGAGTGGACGAGCAGGCGACGGGCGAGACCCGTGGGATCGTCGGCCGAGTCGCCGCCGGCGTAGAACACCGCCTCGTTCTCGTTGACGATCAACGGGTCCGCGGCGCCGATGACGTGCTCGTCGAGGCGGCACACCGGGCTCGGGTTCAGCAGGAACCGACGGTCGTTCGCAAGGGCCCACGCCGCTGCGCAGTCGGTGACGTCGTGCGGCGATTCGAGTTGTGTGAGAACGACCTTCGGCATCAACGCGTCGAGCGCGCGTTCCACATGGCAGGCTGTGAGCGCCGCATTGGCACCGGTCAGGACGATGATCCGGTTGTCTCCCCGGTCGTCCACCTCGATGATCGCCCGACCGCTGATGCCGTCGACGTGATGGAGATGGCCGAGCTCGACCCCACCATCATGCTGGTTCGCGATCAGACGGTGCGCCGCGTCGTCGTTGCCGACCGCCCCGATCAGCGCCGTGCGAGCCACCCCGGCCGCGGCCAGGGCCTGATTGGCGCCTTTGCCGCCGGGGCGCTCGGAGAGCCGGGTGCCCAGGATGGTCTCGCCGGCGCGCGGCATACGGGCGACCCGCACGATCACGTCCATGTTCAAGGTCCCGACGACCGCGACGTCGATCGGTGACGAGGATTCCATGGCACCGAGTATCCCCGTCTTGCCGCCGGAACCGGACGGGTTCGTCGCGCCACCTGGGTTCACTGATGGTGGACAGAGTGTTACAACAATAAACGACGTCGTCATCGGGCGGTAACACGCACCCGGTTTCATCGGATCGAACAAGGTCTACTGCTGTTACTCAGGCAGGGGCCGAACCCATTCGATCACGGAGGATGCAGATGACCGTCGAGAGCACCGACACCGCGACACCGTTCCTGGTCACCAGCGACGCCTGGCAGAACCTGCCCAAGATGCCCGACGCGGAGTACCCGGGCACCGAGGGATTCATCGGCGACGTCTACGAGAACCCGCAGGGCAGCGTGATGTGCTCCGGCTACTTCGAGCTGCGCCACACCGACGATCCGCTCTACTACGAGTACGAGTACGACGAGATGAAAGTCGTTCTCGAGGGCGAGTTCCTGTTGGAGAACAAGGAAACCGGGCAGACCATGGTCGCCAAGGCCAAAGATGCGATCTTCTTCCCCAAGGGCTCCAAGATCTACTTCAGCACGCCGAGTCACGCACTGGCCTTCTACGCCGGCCATCGTGACGCCGACCTGCTCTGACGCCCATGTCGCAGATCGCAGTATCCAGCATTCCCGTCTGGGCGCGACCCGCGGCACCGATCGGAGGCGATCTGCCCGAGGTGTCGGGCAGATCGTTCCTCCTCATCGGTGTAGGGGATGCCGCCCTGGTCGAGATCACGCGGTGGAAGGGCGTGTTGCCGGATGACGTCGACCACCAGGTGTTGACCTTCACCGAGCCCGATCGGGCGGCGTCCGCGCTGCGGACCGAGCTGTCCGATGCACGCGTCGGGTTACGGGTGATCATCATCGGGTCCGTCGGTGCGGCGCTCGCCCTGCGCGGAGTCGCCGTGTCCGCGGGCCTCGAAGACGACGAGATCTACGTGACCACGACCGAGGTCGGTGACATCGAGGTCTTCTGTACGCACTGTCGCGACGTGACTGCGACGTCGTCGTCGGTCGGCGACACCGTCATCTGCGCCGGCTGTGGCCGTGATCTGCTCATCTACCACCATGTCTCACGACGATCCGGCCGGTATCTCGGCTATCTGGTCGACGCGGAGACAGCGGTGCTGCCACGGGAGTCCGCATCATGAAGCTGGTCGTCACCTCGATCGCCGAGGCCGCCACCGGAGTCCGGGACATCGCTTTCGCCGCCCCCGACGGCAGCGAGTTGCCGGGCTTCGTGCCGGGCAGTCATCTCGTGGTGACAGCGGGCGAGCGGACAAATGCCTACAGTGTGACCTCTGATGGCATTGCACCGCAGAACTATTCGATCTCGGTGTTGCGGATCGAGGATGGCGACGGCGGTTCCCGATGGCTACACGACCGGGTGTCGATCGGCGACGTCGTCGACGTCGAACCGCCGCGTAGTGCTTTTCCGCCTGCGGCACGCGCCACCAAACATCTTCTCGTCGCGGGCGGCATCGGCGTGACGCCGATCCTCTCGCATCTGCGGGCTGCACGCCGTTGGGCGCGGAAGGTGCAGGTGCTGTACACCTTCCGAGAGGGACACGCCGCGCACGTCGACGAGGTGGTGGCCCTGGCAGGTCGGCAGGCGGAATTGTTCTCCGATCGCAGGTCGTTCACCGAACGACTGGACCTGGTACTCGCCGACCAGCCGATCGGGACCCATCTGTACACCTGTGGCCCGGCGGGCATGATCGACCACGTGGTCGAAACGGCGGCCACCGTGGGCTGGCCGGAGTCGAGGATTCACTTCGAACGCTTCGGAGCGGATGTGCTCGATGCCGGTGACCGGTTTGCCGTGCGATTGACCGAATCGGGTACGACACTGGATGTCCCATCGGGTATCTCGGTGCTCGAGGCCTTGGAAGACAACGGGCTGACCATTCCCAACCGCTGCCGCCAGGGTGTGTGCGGCGAATGCCGCCTGCCTCTGTCGGCCGGAACACCTGTCCACCGGGACCTCTACCTCACCGACGAGGAGAAGGGGCTCGGGGACGCGTTCATGCCATGCGTCTCGCGCGCATCCGAAGGCTCCACACTGGAGGTACCACTGTGACCCTCGCACTTCCCGCGCCGTCGCTGGTCGCCGGATTCCCGTTCCCGTTCGTCGAGGATCGGTATCGCTACAGCACCAACGTCGAGCCCGCAGGCCAGGTGGTCACCACAGCCGCCGGCCAGTGGGGCGACAGCGTCGTCGACATCGACGACGAGTATCACCGCGAACTCGCCGAACGTGCTGCGGTACTCGATGCCGACAGCACACGCCACGCGGTGCTGGCGCACATGCGGCCCGCGGCCTGGGACGCAATGCTGACCATCATGCGGGAGTTGGCGACGGCCTACCCCGACGCTTTCACGCTCACTGCCGGCCATGGTGAATGGCATTGGCGGAACGGACTGCTCGATGTCGAGAGCACTTTCGTCTACGGCGACGACTCGACTCTTCCCGTCGAACCTCTGAGGTACATCTGCGGCCAGATCCAGGAGGATGTGGTGCTGCTCGATCAGCGGGACGGGCAACTGTTCGCCGACGCGGGTGTGGTCACCTTCGCGGCCGACTGGAGCTTCGGATTCGACGTCGGCATGAGCTTCCTGGAGATCCATGGCCCGGTGCCCCGAGTGCGCGACGAGGGGGTCATCACCCGGGCACACGAGTTCCTCAAGCGGCTGCAACCCCACGAGCCGTATCGCCGGACCAACTGGACCCTGACGATCGGCCGGCGCCTCGACGTCTCCACCGAGCGCTATCCCGAGTGGGGGCCGGACCGCGAGATGATCCAGCACGTCGATGACGACACCTTTGGTCGGCTCGTCCACCTGCGCGTCGAGGTCCAGCACTTGATCCGGCTTCCTGATTCCGGCGCGGTGATGTTCCTCATCCGCACGTACATGCTGCCTCTCGAGACCGTCGCCACCGTCGAATCGTGGCGGCTCCGCGCTGCGGAGGTCATGGACGAACTCCCCGACGACATGGCCGATTACAAGGGCATCATCAAGTACAAGGACCGGGCGGCCGACTGGCTGCGGCGGGCCGATGCGGTCCCCGCGACCACCGCGGCCGATCCGAGCGGTCACGGACTACCCAGATGGCCGACGGCACCGGACGCGATCGATCCGACGGGGACGTCGTTCCTGGTGGTCGCGATCGGAGACGAGGGAACCGTCGGGGAGGTTGCTCGCGGTTGGGTCTCGGCGGCCGAGGCGCTCGCTCCGACGCAACTCCTGGTGCTCGACTCCCTTGTCGCCGAGGAGGATCGCCGGACGCTGGCGGCCGCATTGGCGGCCAGTCGCAACGGGATCCGCATCCACATCGTGGGCGGCCAGTACGACGTGCTCACAGGTCTCGCGCTCGCCCGGGCGGCAGGCGCCCTGCCCGATGAGCTCTCGGCGTTCGCGAGCCATACTCGTGACCTGCCGCTCTACTGCGCACATTGCCGCGACACCCATCGTGTCGAGGCTGTGCCGGGCGGCGTTGTGGAGTGCCCCGGTTGTGAGCGACGACTCGAGGTGCACGCACACCATTCGGCCACGCAAGGAAGCTTTCTCGCCTCATCGGTCGGGGACCCGGAGTGACGGTCATCGCCGACCCGAGTGCGTCGGCACATCGGCACGCCGGATATGCGACGGGAACACGCGCGATGCGAGTGGTCGGTGTCGTGCCGATGACGCCGTCGATCAGGCACTACCGGTTGGTCCCGGCGGACGGAGGTCCGCTCACCCCGTACCGCCCCGGCAGCCATCTGATCGTCACCGCGGGTGACCATCGGAACGCCTACTCCCTCGTCGACGACGGAATGCTGCCGACCAGCTACGGGATCTCGGTGCTCCGCCGTGGGTCCGATGCGGGTTCGGACTGGTTGCACGACAACGTATCCGAAGGCGATGTGCTCTACGCAGAGGGGCCCCGGTCGATGTTCGCGCCCATCTGGGATCAGCGGCACGCGCTGCTGGTGGCGGGCGGCATCGGCATCACACCGATCTTGTCCCATGCTCGATCGATCGCCCGTCTGGGAGGGACGTGCGACGTGGTCTACTCCTACCGATCCGGCAGCGCGGCGCACCTGCCCGACATCCGGGCGCTGGCGCAGAGTTCGTCGGTCACCCTGTTCGAGGTCACCGGGGCGCAGGACACGCAATGGTTGCTGGCCGACCGTCTCGCTAACCAGCCCTTGGGTACCCATGCCTACGCCTGTGGACCGGCCGCGCTGCTCGAGGCCTATCAGGGCGCCGCCCGGGCCGCCGGGTGGACCTCCGCCAGGGTGCATCTCGAACGATTCTCGGCGCCGGAGCGGTCCCCTGGAGAACCCTTCCAGGTCACCGTGAGGAGTACGGGTGCGGTGATCGACGTGCCAGCCGGTGTGTCGCTCCTCCAGCGCCTCCTCGACCACGGCGTCACCGTCGCCAACCTCTGCCGTCAGGGCGTGTGCGGCGAATGCCGCATCGGTGTCCGATCCGGCACCGTCGAGCATCGGGACTTCGTGCTCGGCGCCGACGAGCGAGTCGCGGGCGACAGCATGCTGTGTTGTGTCTCTCGTGGCCACGACATCGAGGTGGACCTGTGACCGTCACCGACGGACGATCTGATATCGTTGCACGCCAGAATCTCTCGGGCCCTGTCGACCACCTGGCCAATCTTCCGTGGCCGTTCCCCGACGACCTCGCGGAGTTCCGGTACAGCGTCAATGTGGAGCCCGCTCGTGTCCCTCGGACCACCCGGGCCGGTGAATGGGGACGGCACATCGTCGATCTCGGTGGAGCCGAATACCCGGCCATCATGGCCGAACGCGGCCGCATCCTCGACGCCGACCCGCACCGCGTCAAGATCCGCCGCGGCATGGGGCTGGCCTGCTGGGATCTGCTGCTCTACTACCTGCGTGATCTCTCGATCGGTCATCCCGGTGTGATGGAACTGACCGAGTACGGTGATGCCCGATTCCATTGGCGCAACGACCTGCTCGGAACGAGCCAGTACTTCGTGCTGAACGACGATGCGTCTCTGCCCCGCGGCCCGCTCGACTTCCTGGCGCGCGAGGTTCCCGACGACCTGCTGCTGGTGATCGAGCGCGATGGACGATTGTATTTCGATGCCGGCGCCGTCACATTCGCCGCCGCATGGTCGGTCTCCTTCGACGTCGGGATGGACATGTACGAGATCCACGCACCGGTGCCGGGGCTGATCGGAGATGGAGTGGTGGCGCGGGCCGAGCAGTTCCTGCGGCGATTGCCCGCCGATCAGGTCTACCGTCGGGTGAACTGGACCTTGTCGGCGTCGGATTCGCCCACGCTCGACGTGAGTCTCGAAGAGTTGCCGCAGTGGCAGGGCGACATCCCACGGATGCTCGGCGACAAGGACTTCGGGCGCGCACGTCTGCGGATCGAGCTCGAACACTTCATCCGGCTCCCGATGACGGGCGCCGTGACCTTCAACATCCGCACCTTCATGGCGTCGCTGGAAGAGATCAGGCGTATCCCGGCGTGGGCCGAGCAACTCGCCACCGTGATCGAGACCCTGAGTGAATCCATCGCCGCCTACAAGGGATTCCTCGACTACCGCGACGACGTGGTCGCATACCTCCGCGGGCGCTGACGCCCGAAACCCATCAACCATCCGTCCACCCGGTCCACCGTCAACTCACACCGAAAGACACACTCATGGAAGCAGTTCTCTCCGCGCACGCGGACCTGTCCTGGATGCTCGCCGCATTCGTCTTCGTCTTGCTGATGTTTCCCGGCCTGGCGCTGTACTACGGAGGCATGGTCGGCGCGCGCAACGTCCTCAACATGATGACGATGGTGCTGGCAACCCTCGGTATCACCTGTGTCCTCTACGTCCTGTTCGGGTACGGGCTGGTTTCCGGACCGTCGGTGAAGGGCTGGGGGATCATCGGCAACCCGGCCGATTACATCGGACTGGGCAAGTGGATGTCCGACGACGGGTCCGGGGGTATCCAGGTCCTCTACGTCGCGGCCTGGTTCATCCTGTTCGCCGCGATCACCGTGGCGATCGTCGCCAGCGGTGCCGCCGGAAGGATGAAGTTCACCGCGTGGCTGGTGTTCGTACCGATCTGGCTGACGCTGGTCTACTTCCCGGTCGCGCACTGGGTGTTCGCCGCCGACGGTGACGGCTACAGCGGCGGTTTCCTGTTGAACGACATCAAGATCCACGACTACGCCGGTGGGACCGCGGTGCACATGAACTCCGGGGTCGCGGCCCTCGCGCTGGCTCTGGTGCTCGGTGCGCGGCATCGGCGAATGGAACGGCCGCACAATGTCCCACTGGCGCTGCTCGGCGGCGGCATCCTGTGGTTCGGCTGGTTCGGCTTCAACGGAAGCTGCGCCGGCGGTGCAAACTTCCTCACCCAGTTCGTCATCCTCAACACGTTGCTGGCGGGCGGGGCCGGCATGATCGGCTTCTGCATCATCGAGCGCATCCGTGAAGGTCACGTGACATCGCTTGGCATGATGACCGGTGCCATCGCCGGGCTTGTCGGAATCACGCCGTCGGCCAACACGATGAGCCCTGTCGGAGCGCTCGGCGTCGGGATCGTCGCGAGTGCGGTGGTCGCCCTGTGCCTGAGCTTCAAGAGCACGTTCAAGGTCGACGACACGCTCGATGCTTTCGCCGTGCACGGTATCGGCGGCATCGTCGGCACTCTCTGCATCGTCCTGTTCGCGTCGGGATCTGCACCGGCGGGGGTCCAGGGCATCCTGTTCGGCGGCGACTTCGGCGTCTTGTGGCGCGAACTCGCCGGCATCGTCATCACCTGCACCTACTCGTTCGTGATGACCTGGTTGATCGCCAAGGCGCTCGACAAGGTCATGGGGTTGCGGGTGGACGAGGAAACCGAGATGACCGGCCTGGACTCGACCATTCATGCCGAGACGGCATATGAGATCCCGGCAGCCGGTGTCGGACACGGTTCCGGATTGACAGAGGCCATGGTCGGGCGGGCGGTGGCGGCCGAGCCGGAGGATGTCACGCAACCTTCCCGCGGCTTCGCGACCTCCTGAGTGACCGGTCCACAGCACCCCTTCCTCCCTCGCCGGGAGGGAGGGGTGCTTTCTCGTTCCGGCCCTCGCAAGCGACACCAACAGCTCACGCCGGTGTAACGGGGTCGAAACATCGTGGCGGTCTACTAGAACTAGACAAAGGTTCACAACAGTAGACATGATGAACGCATCGCCCTCACCTGGAGAGACATCACCATGACCGACACCCACGACCTCGCCGACCTCTGTGCGGCATCCGGTACGAAGTTCATCCTGGCCCTCTTCGTCGATCTCCGGGGCAAGCCATGCGCCAAACTCGTGCCGGTCGAGGCGGTCGACGAACTCGCCACCGATGGTGTGGGTTTCGCCGGTTACGCGGTCGGGGCGATCGGCCAGGAGCCCAAGGATCCCGACCTCATCGCGATCCCGGACACCTCGTCGTTCCTGCCCATCCCGTTCATCAAGGAGGGGCTCGCGATCGTCCACTGCGATCCGCACGTCGAGGGCAAGCCGTGGCCGTTCGCGCCGCGCAACATCCTCAAGTCGCTGGTGGCACAGGCCGCCGACGCCGGGTTCGAGCCGTGGGTCGGAGCCGAGGTCGAGTACTTTCTCCTCAAGCGCGGCACCGACGGTTCGCTGAGTACCGCCGACGCCGCCGACGACTCCGACCAGCCCTGTTACGACGTTCGCGGCCTGACCCGCATGTACGACCACCTGACCGCCGTGTCGGCCGCCATGAATCAGCTGGGCTGGGGCAACTACGCCAACGACCACGAGGACGGCAACGGTCAGTTCGAGCAGAACTTCACGTATGCCGAGGCTCTGACCACCGCTGACCGGGTCATCACGCTGCGCTACCTCCTCTCGACCATCGCCGCCGAACGCGGGATGGTCGCGACCTTCATGCCCAAGCCGTTCGCCGAACGAACCGGCTCCGGGCTGCACCTCCACCTCTCGCTGACCTCGGGCGGTGCGCCGGTGTTCGCCGGCTCGCCGGATGAGGACGAGCGGGGTCTCGGCCTCTCGCCAACCGCATACGGGTTCGTCGGGGGAGTGCTCGAACACGCCGGTGCCCTGCAGGCGGTGATGGCACCAACGGTCAACTCGTACAAGAGAACCGGTGCCACCGCAACCCGTTCGGGTGCATCGTGGGCGCCTCGTCGGCCGACTTATGGCGGCAACGACCGGACGCACTACGTCCGGGTCCCCGACGACCAGCGTGTCGAGTTGCGTGGTGGGGACGGCTCGGCGAACCCCTATCTCGCCATCGCGGCCGCACTCGGAGCCGGGCTCGACGGCATCAAGCGCAGTCTCGACCCCGGTGCGATCGGTACCTGCCCCGACCATGTCGGAGCCCTGCCGCTCACCCTGTTACACGCCGTCGAAGCACTCGACGACGATGCGGTGGTCAGCGGTGTTCTGGACGCCGCGGTCCCGGACGACTGGGCCGACGGCAAAACTCTTGTGTCGGAGTACTTCTCTCGTCTCAAGCGAGAGGAGTTCTTCGCCTGGCATGCCACGGTGTCGCCGTGGGAGATCGACAACTACCTGACCGCCTTCTGAGACGAGGAAGAGACAAGACATGTGCGGAATCGTCGGGTTGCACCTACGCAACCCCGAACTCCATCCCCGGCTGGGGGAGTTGCTCAGCGGCATGCTGGGCGAGATGCAGGACCGAGGCGCAGACTCGGCGGGCATCGCCGTCTACGGTGATCCGACCTGGTCCCCACCTGGTCAGGGCTGCGTCTCGATGCTCGAGACCGGCGTCGCCGATATCACCGGTGCGGCAGCTGCCGTGAGCGAGGCACTCGGCACGCCGGTGGCCGCCCAGCTGGTGGACAACACCCTTCTGCTGACTGCTGCGTCGGACTCGGAGGAGATCCTCGCGGCGGCGAGATCGGTCTACCCGGACGGTCTCGTCGCCGGATTCGGTGCCGACCTCGCCGTCCTCAAAGGCGTCGGCGCACCCCGTGACCTGGTGCGCGCCTGGGATCTACCGAATGCGACGGGTTGGCAGGGCGTCGGGCACACCCGGATGGCGACCGAATCCGCGGTGACACCGTCGGGTGCACACCCCTACGCCGTCGGGCCGGAACAATGCCTGGTCCACAACGGCTCCTTTGCCAATCACGCAAGTATCCGCCGCGAGTTGCGCGCCGCCGGAATCGAATTCGACAGCGAGAACGACACCGAGGTGGGAGCCCGCTTCGTCGCGCATCAGCTCGCGCAGGGCCGGGACGTCGAGACCGCGCTGAAGGAGTTGTGTGCCACCTTCGACGGCTTCTACACGTTGCTGGTGTCCAATCACGATTCCTTCGCGGTGGTACGTGACGCCATCGCGTGCAAGCCGGCGGTGATCGCCGAGACCGACGACTGGGTCGCCATGGCCAGCGAGTACCGCGCGCTGGCAGATCTGCCCGGTGTCGAGAACGCACGTATCTGGGAACCCGAGCCGGAGGTGGTCTACGCATGGACACGCTGAATCCCAACAGCATCTTCGATCTCGCCATCATGTCGCTGCGCGATGTCAACTCGGCGTTGCACAGCGACGAGATCGCCGGCGAGATCGTCGTCGAGAACCCGTCGGGTGCGCACAGCGTGGCGGCCGGGGTCGACGCGCCGGTGAAGATCACCGTCAACGGTCATGTCGGCTACTACGCCGCCGGGATGAATCAGAAGGCCGAGGTCGTGATCAACGGCAACGCCGGAACCGGTGTGGCAGAGAACATGATGAGCGGAACCGTGGTGGTCAAGGGCAACGCCTCGCAGTCCGCGGGGGCCACCGCGCACGGTGGTCTGCTCGTGGTCGAGGGCGACGCCGCGGCGAGATGCGGCATCTCGATGAAGGGTGCCGATATCGTCATCGGCGGGAACGTCGGCCACAACAGTGCCTTCATGGCGCAGGCGGGCCGTCTGGTGATCCGAGGGAATGCCGCTGACGGACTGGGTGATTCGATCTACGAGACGCGGATCTACGTCCGCGGGGAGGTCGGGTCGCTCGGTGCGGATTGTGTGTCGAAGCCGATGCGCGCCGAACACCTCGAGGAACTCGCCGGCCTGCTGAAGGCGGCGGGATTCAAGGATGACGACCCCGCGGACTACACCCGATACGGTTCCGCCCGCGAGCTCTATCACTTCCGCGTCGACAACTCGTCGGCGTACTGACCGTGCGGTGGTCTCGATACGCCACTCACTCCGTTCGCGGCTACTCGACCGGCGGAATGGGCGGCCACAACCGCTGATCCCGACCGCCCGAGATCACCCCTCACCCCGCCCCCGACCGCTGATCGAGTAGGCACCGAGCGTAGCGAGGCGCCGTATCGAGATCCCCCGCCCCCGACCGCTGATCCCGACCGCCCGAGATCACCTCACCCCCGACCGCTGATCGAGTAGGCACCGAGCGTAGCGAGGCGCCGTATCGAGATCACCCCAACCACCGGAGAACACCATGATCGACAACCTGACCGTCGAACAGCGCGGCCTGCGTGAGTCCGCCACGTTCGACCGCACCACGATCGCCGCCATCCAGCGCGCCGCCGAGACCGGCATATACGACATCCGCGGATGGGGCGCCAAACGGAAGCTGCCGCATTTCGACGACCTGCTCTTCCTCGGTGCATCGATGTCGCGATACCCACTCGAGGGCTACCGCGAGAAGTGTGACACCGACGTCATCCTGGGCAGCCGCAACGCGAGATATCCTTTGCACCTGGACATCCCGGTGACCATCGCGGGTATGAGCTTCGGTGCTCTGTCCGGGAGGGCCAAGGAGGCGCTCGGGCGCGGTGCGTCGGAGGTGGGCACCTCGACCACCACCGGTGACGGCGGGATGACCACCGAGGAGCGTGGTCAGTCCAAGAACCTGGTCTACCAGTATCTGCCGTCGCGCTACGGCATGAACCCCGACGACCTGCGTCGCGCCGACGCCATCGAGATCGTGCTCGGTCAGGGCGCCAAACCCGGCGGCGGAGGAATGTTGCTGGGACAGAAGATCTCCGAACGGGTCGCCGGAATGCGGACCCTGCCCGAGGGGATCGACCAGCGCAGCGCGTCGCGCCATCCCGACTGGACGGGTCCCGACGACCTCGCGATCAAGATCAACGAACTCCGCGAGATCACCGACTGGGAGAAGCCGATCTACGTGAAGGTCGGTGCCAGTCGCACCTACTACGACGTGAAGCTCGCCGTCCATTCGGGAGCAGACGTGGTGGTGGTCGACGGTATGCAAGGGGGTACGGCCGCCACCCAGGACGTCTTCATCGAGCATGTGGGCATCCCCACCCTCGCCGCGATCCCGCAGGCGGTGCAGGCTCTTCAGGAACTCGGTGTGCACAGGTCCGGCGAGAACGGAAACGGTGGCGTCCAGCTCATCGTCTCCGGTGGTATCCGCAACGGCGCCGACGTCGCGAAGGCGATGGCCCTGGGCGCCGACGCCGTCGCGATCGGCACCGCGGCATTGATCGCACTCGGCGACAACGACCCTCGCCATGCCGCCGAATACGAACAGATCGGATCGGCCGCAGGCTATTACGACGATTTCCAGGACGGCCGTGATCCGGCAGGGATCACCACGCAGGACCCGGAACTGGCCGCACGGTTCGATCCGGTCGATGGCGGGCGACGGCTCGCCAACTTCCTGCGGGTGATGACCATGGAGGCCCAGACGATCGCCCGCGCATGCGGTAAGGCACACATCCGGCATCTGGAACCCGAAGACCTCGTGGCGATCTCGATCGAGGCGTCGGCGATGGCCAGGGTTCCGCTGGCGGGCACCAGCTGGATTCCCGGGGCGGGGCTGTGAACGCGCGCGGTGGTGACACCGCATCGATCGTCATCGTCGGGGGTGGGCTGGAAGGAGTCGCGACCGCGTGGGCGCTCGGTCAGCGGGGTGTCACCGACGTGGTGGTGTGTGAACGCGACACGGTCGGCGCAGGCATGACCGGCAAGTCGTCGGGGATCGTGCGTTGCCACTACGGCGTGAGTTCGCTTGCCGCGATGGCGGCGACGGGGCTCGAGGTGTTCGAGAAGGCCGAGGAGATCTTCGGTACCGACATCGGGTTCCGTCAGACGGGCTACGTTGTCGGGGTGGGGTCGGCCAACGTCGACAATCTCCGCAAGAGCCTTGCGGCGCAGCGTGAGGTCGGGGTGCAAACCGAGGAGATCGACCGTTCCGTCGTCGCTGAGCTCTGGCCGGCCGCCGATCTCGACCCGTTCGCCGCGTTCGGGTGGGAGGAGCGCGGAGGCTACGGCGACGCCTATCAGACCGCCCAGGCGTTCGCGGCGTCGGCGCGTGCCGCAGGCATCCGGATCCGGCAGTCCACCGCGGTGACGGAACTGCTCGTGGACGGCGAGAAGGTCACCGGTGTGCAGCTCGCCGACGGTTCGACGATCAGCGCGGACACCGTCGTCGTCGCGACCGGTGTGTGGACGCGGCCGTTTCTGGCGGCGCACGGCATCGATGTCCCGATCGAGGTGCACAGGGAGCAGATCGTGATGATCCATCCGGGTATCGAACTGGGTGCGGTGCCGGTCTTCTCCGACCTGGTCTCGCTGCAATACGTTCGGCCGGATGTTCGTGGTGAGATCCTCTTCGGCAACAGCGACCTGGCCGAACTCGAGGGCGCGGACCCGGACAATTACCTCAATCGCGCCGACGAGAGATTCCTCGATCTCACCGTCGACAAGGTCGGCACGCGGTTCCCCGCGTTCACCGACGCGGCCATCACCAGCAGCTATGCCGGATGCTACGACGTGACTCCCGACTGGAACCCGATCATCTCGGCTGGTCCGCTCGACGGCCTGGTCATCGCTGCGGGATTCAGCGGGCACGGCTTCAAGATCTCGCCTGCGGTCGGCCGTCTCGTCGCCGACATCGTCATCGACGGGCACAGCACCGACCCGAGGGTCCCGGAGACCGACTTCCGGCTGTCACGATTCGCCGAGGGGGATCCGCTCTCGACCCGGTTCCCGTACGTGGGTGCGGGCGAGATGCGCTGACCAGCGCTCTCTCCGCTCTCCGCTCCACAGCCCCGCCTCCGCCTCCCGTCCCCGGACCCGTGGCCGAGTTCCGGCGCGGGCCCTGCTCGATACGGCGGCCGATCGACAAGCACGCGCACGCTGCCGGGGCAGCCCAGCAAACTGCCCTCGCAATTCTGGGGCGTGAATTCCACTGAGTGAAAGCCGCGGGTCGACATTTGTGAGCGCGGACTCATACCGTTCCGAGTATCGCAACAGATCACTTGAGCGGAGACGAGATGAGCACTACGACCACGACCCAGGTGGCCATCGTCGGTGGTGGACCGGCGGGGCTGATGCTGTCGCATCTGCTGCACATCGCCGGGATCGAGAGCGTGGTCGTCGACAATCGTACGGTCGAGCAGATCGAGACGACGCACCGTGCCGGCATCCTCGAGCGCGACAGCGTCCGTCTACTCGTCGATTCCGGTGTCTCGGACCGTGTCCTCACCGAGGGGCATGAGCACGAGGGGATCTCGCTGAGGTTCGGTGGGGTCAGCCACCGTATCGACTTCCAGAAGCTGGCCGGGGCGTCGTGCTGGCTCTACCCGCAGACCCAGGTGTTCGTCGACCTGCATCGCGCACGCACGCGCGACGGCGGCGACCTGCGATACGGCATCACCGACACCGAGGTCGACGGTGTACTCGACACCCCGACCGTCCGCTACACCGACGCCGACGGCAGTCGGCACGAGATCTCGGCCGAGCTCGTCGTCGGTGCCGACGGTTCGCGCAGCATCTGTCGGGCCCTCGTCGCCGACGCGCATCAGTACTACCGCGAATACCCCTTCGCGTGGTTCGGCGTCATGGTGGAGGCGCCGCCGAGCGCCCCGGAGCTCATCTACACCCGCTCGGCCCAGGGTTTCGCGCTGATCAGCCAACGGACCGACACCGTGCAGCGCATGTACTTCCAGTGCGAACCCACCGAAGATCCCGCCGCCTGGTCCGACGACCGGATCTGGGAGCAGCTGCACACCCGGCTCGCCGGATCGGACGGATTCCGGTTGAAGGACGGACCCGTCATCGAGCGAACAGTGTTGCCGTTCCGGAGCTTTGTGCAGTCACCGATGCGCCATGGCAACCTCGTGCTCGCCGGCGATGCGGCACACACGGTGCCTCCGACGGGTGCCAAGGGTCTCAACCTCGCACTGTCCGATGTCCGGGTGCTGGCCGAGGAGATCGAGCGTGCCGTGCACAAGGGCGACGACGATGCTCTCGACAACTACACCGACCGCGCGCTGTCGCGGGTGTGGAAGGCCCAGCACTTCTCCTACTGGATGACCACGATGCTCCACAATTCTTCGGATGCATCGCAATTCGACGAACAGCGCCAACTCGGAGAGCTTCAGTCACTGGTCTCCTCGGAGGCCGGCTCCACCTATCTCGCAGAAGGGTACACAGGATGGCCACACCATTGATCACGGGAGCGGACGAGGAGTCGGAGGTGTTCGACGAGCACGGGCAGATCTCGTCGGACGCGGGGCAGGGCACGCAACAGCAGATCAGTGACGAGATCGCATGCATCGGTACGGATCACGCGTCGTCGCTGTCGGCGGGTGAGGCGCCGGAGACCGCACCGAGGCTGGACTACCCGCCCTACCGGTCGAGCCTGCTGCGCCACCCCACCAAGAACTTTCACCACTCCGACCCGGAAGGCATCGAACTCTGGTCGCCGGCTTTCGGACACCGCGACGTCGACCCGCTCGAGGCCGACCTCACGATTGCGCACAACGGCGATCCGATCGGAGAGCGCCTCGTGGTGACCGGTCGCGTGCTCGACGGTGACGGACGACCGATCCGCCACCAGCTCGTCGAGGTCTGGCAGGCCAATGCGGCCGGACGCTATATCCACAAACGCGATCAGCATCCCGCCCCGATCGATCCCAACTTCACCGGCGTGGGTCGCTGCCTCACCGACGACGACGGCTGGTACAGGTTCACCACCATCAAACCGGGTCCGTACCCGTGGAAGAACCACCACAACGCCTGGCGCCCCGCCCACATCCATTTCTCGGTGTTCGGTACGGCCTTCACCCAGCGGCTGGTGACCCAGATGTACTTTCCAGGTGACCCGCTGTTCGCCTTCGATCCCATCTATCAGGCGATCGTCGACCAGCGGGCCCGCGACCGGCTCGTCGCCACCTACGACCACGATCTGACCCAGCACGAATGGTCCACCGGATACCGTTGGGACATCGTGCTCACCGGCAGCCGTCAGACCCCGATGGAGGAGGACCAGTGACCCTCGCACCCACACCGGGCCAGACGGTCGGCCCGTTCTTCCACTACGCCCTGCCGTTCGACGGTGGTGCGGAGCTGGTGCCGGCCGGCCACCCCGATCGGATTCGGCTGCACGGCACCGTGTTCGACGGAGCAGGCGATCCGGTGCCCGACGCCCTGATAGAGATATGGCAGGCCGACGGCGCGGGCAACGTCAGTCAGGAGCCCGGATCCCTGCGGCGAGACGGCTTCACCTTCACCGGCTTCGGCCGCGTGCAGACGGACCGGACCGGCCACTACACCTTCGCGACGGTCGCTCCCGGTCCGGTGTCGGCGGGTGGGGCGCCGTTCTTCGCGGTCTGCGTCTTCGCGCGCGGCCTGCTCGATCGACTCTTCACGCGGGCCTACCTGCCCGACAGTGCCCGCGCCCTGGCGTCGGACACCTTGCTCACCTCGGTGTCGGAGGAACGGAGGTCGACCCTGATCGCGACCGCCGACGACAACGGCTACCGCTTCGACATCCATCTCCAGGGTGCGGGTGAGACCGTCTTCCTCGATCACGGTGGACGATGATCCGTGCCTGACATCCTCTGGCCAGGCGATCACCATGCCGGTGAGATTCTCACCGATGCAACGATTCTCGATGCCATGGTGCAGGTGGAATCGGCCTGGTCGGCGGCGCTCGTCACAGCCGGGATCGCCCCCGCCGATGCCGTACTCTCCGCCGATGCGCTGCGTGGCCTGATCGCCGACGGCGACCTCGAGGGGATCGCCGAGGAGGCGGAATCCGGTGGTAATCCGGTGATCCCGCTCGTCCGCCGCCTACGCGACGGGCTCGGTTCGTCGGCAGCCGGCATGTGGCTCCATCGCGGGCTCACCAGCCAGGATGTGATGGACACCGCGCTGATGCTCTGTGTTGCAGAGGGTTTCGATGCGGTTCGGATCGAACTCGACGCTCAGGTCGAGGTGCTCCGACAGCTCGCCGACGGCCACCGCCGCACGATGATGCCGGCACGCACGCTCACCCAACACGCCGTCCCGATGACCTTCGGCCTCAAGGCGGCGCAATGGTTGCGCGGGGTCCTCGAGGCCCGCGAACAGGTCGCGGGCCTGGCGTTCCCGGTTCAGATGGGCGGCGCGGCAGGAACATCGGCGGCCGCCGCCGAACTCTCGGGCCGTGGGGCGGATGCGGCTCCGGTCGCGGTCCGGGCCGGAGCGATCGCCGCGGACATCCTCGGCCTCGCCCCGGTGGCGCCATGGCATTCCGTCCGCACCGCGGTCACACGCAGCGGGGATGCGGCAGTCGGCTGCTCCGACGCGTGGGGGCACATCGCCAACGACGTGCTGGTGCTGTCGCGTCCCGAGATCGGCGAGCTCTCCGAAGGTTCCGGCGGCTCGTCGTCGACAATGCCGCACAAGGCCAATCCCGTTCTGTCGGTTCTCATCCGGCGAGCAGCGTTGAGCGCCCCACCGCTCGGAGCCACTCTGCACCAGGCGGCCGCGGATGCCACCGATGAGCGCACGGCGGGTGCGTGGCACGTCGAGTGGGATGCGCTGCGGACGTTGGTCCGGAGAGCCGTCGTCGCGGCGCGGCAGACCAGTCGGCTCGTCGCCGAACTGCACGTCCATGGCGATCGGATGCAGGCGAACCTGGCGGATGCGGGGGCGGCGGTGACATCGGAACAGGAATCGATGTCGAGGATCGCCGGGCACACACCGACACCGGAGTACCTCGGTGCCACACAGCACTACATCGACGCCCAACTCGCACGGGCTCGGCGCGTCACGACAGAAGGGGCTTGATGTCCAAGTACGACGACGGAATGGCGGTGCGCCGCGAGGTCCTCGGCGACGCACATGTCGACAAGGCGACCGCGGCGATCACCGATGTCACACGCGAATTCCAGGAACTCATCACCGAATACGCGTGGGGCAGTATCTGGACCCGGCCGGGACTGGACCGTCGGAGCCGGTCGATGATCACCCTCACCGCACTCATCGCCCGCGGGCACCACGAGGAGCTGGCGATGCATCTGCGCGCGGCATTGCGCAACGGGTTGTCGCGCGACGAGATCAAGGAGGTCATCCTGCAGTCGGCGATCTATTGCGGGGTGCCGGACGCCAACACGGCATTCCGGATCGCGGTCGGTGTGTTCGCTGAGGTAGACGGGGCATCTCGCTGATCGGCTAGTCTGAGTTTCACTGAGTGAAACGACGGAGGCGGTACGACGATGGCGGGCAACACCGGGAGTCCAGGCCAGTCGGTCGCGGCGCGAGCACTCGCGGTGCTGGGTGCCTTCGACCGCGAGCACCGCGCGCTCACCCTGACGGAGATCGCTGAACGGGCCCGACTCCCGATGCCCACGACACATCGGCTGGTCCGGGAACTCGAGACGTGGGGCGCATTGACCCGACGCCCGGACAACCGATTCGTCGTCGGTCGGCGGATGTGGGATCTGGGTCTGCTCGCGCCGATCCAATCGGGGATCCGTGAGATCGCGGCGCCGTTTCTGCAGGATCTCTACGCCGCGACCCTGGCCACGGTGCATCTCGCGGTCCGCGACGAGGCTCAGGTGCTGTACCTGGATCGGCTCTCCGGCCGGGCGTCGGTGCCGGTGGTCAGTCGCGTGGGGAGCCGCTTGCCGTTGCACTGCACCGGCGTCGGCAAAGTCCTCCTGGCACATGCTCCCGACGACATCCGTCGCACCGCGATGGAGGATCTGACGCCGATGACACGGCACACGATCGTCGCGGCTGGTGTCCTCGACCGGCAGCTGCGGCAGATCCGCCAGCAGGGCTATGCGACCACGGTGGAGGAGATGACGCTCGGAGCGTGCTCGGTCGCCGTCCCGGTGCGCCGGGGCGACACCGTCGTCGCCGCTCTCGGTGTGGTGGTCCCGACGCTCGGTCGCAACCGGCCGACTCTGGTCGCGGCGGCACAGGTGGCAGCGCGAGGTGTCGGCAGAATGCTGCCAGAGACCTCGCCATGACGATCGGCGATCGCCGCGCCACGACGAGCGGGAGAAGCGCGCCCAGCCGCCGAGTCAGGTCCGCGGCTGATCGAGTGCGCTGAGGAACTCGTCGATCCTGGGCCATGTCTGGGCGGCGGCGTCCGAACCGGCGATGAGACCCAGATGGCTGGTCTCTACGGTGGTGAAATGGACGTGCGGTGAACTGCCGAACAACTCGACTCCATGGTGCGCGCCGGACCAGCTGACGATCGCGTCGCGATGGCTGCCGAACAGCTGGATCGGTACCGCGATGGACGTGAGATCGACGATCCGGCCGTCGAAGTCCAGTACGCCGCGGGCGATCTCGTCCCGGTAGACGAGGTTCTCCCACATCTGTTCGGACAACCTGCCCGGATAACCGGGCATCGCGTCCTGGAACCAGTCGATCACCTGCATGCGGGCCAAGGCCTCGGTGTTGTCGGCGTTGCGCAGGATGTAGCCGGGCTTCTTGAGTTCCCGCTGCCATGCCGTGGCGCGGTAGGCACCGCGAACCAGCGGTGCGGGGATTCCGCCCATGGCCTTGAGTGCGAGCCGGACCGGTCCGGCTCCGATCGGCCGGGTCACCTGTTTGACCAGGGGATAGGGCGGTATCACCGAATAGTTCAACGGGGTGGCCACCGCCGTGACCGACCGGACGGGCAGTTCGGGATGGGCGGCCACGGTGAACAGGGACACGGTGCCGCCGAGGCTCCACGCCACCAGGTCGAGCGCTTCGGCCGCCGCCCCGAAATCGTCGGTCACGCGGCCGATCGCCTCGGGCACGATGTCGTCGAAGATGTGCTCGAACCCGAGATGCCGATCGGCGTAATGCATCTCGCCGAAGTCGACCAGATACGGTATGCGGCCGGTGGAGAGCAGGTAGGCGACCAGCGACATGTCCGGTGACAGGTCGTAGCAGCGGGCCGGGACGGCCAGCGGCGGCACGAGAAGCACTGGCGGCCGGCCCGCCGATCGCGCAGCCGCGAGATCGGCGTCGGATCCGTATCGCACCAGCCGGCGATGCGGACCGTCGGCGATGAGTGTGTGCGGGGTCGGCTGATCGTCGACGACGCGTTCACCGCGGGTCAACCGGTACAGGGTGCGAACGCCGTCAAACATGGGCGGGTTCCACTGTCGAGTCGGTCACGTCGTGCGATCCTACGGGGGATGCCGATAGGGGATGTCGACGTGTCCGACGGCACAGCATGCGCGGGGAGGATGAAGCGTGTATTACCTGGTGGCAGTGGTCGTGGCCGTCATCTCCGAGTCACTGTTCCACCGCTACGACATCGGTCACGACGGCGCCGCGCGGCGCTGATCACCGCGGACGACGGGATCACTCGTCGGCAGCCGCCAGGATCGCCCTGGCGTAGGCCTCCGAGCGGTCTGACCCGATGATGCCCGGTGCCATCTTGTTCATCACGTACGAGACAGTCATCTTCTGACGGGGGAACATCACTGTCATCGATCCACCCCAACCACCCCAGAAGCAGATCCGGTCGTCGGGGATATACGACAGCGTCGCGGGCTCGGGCAGCCCGTAGCCGATACCCCAGCGCAACGGGACGCCGAGCACGAGGTCGACACCGCGTGCCTGCTCGTCTAAGATCTGGTCGATGGTCTTGTCCGACAGCAGGTTCACGCCGTCAACGGTTCCACCGCGGGAGATCGCCGACATCACCCGCACCAGGGCACGGGCATTGGTGTGACCGTTCAGGGCGCCCATGTCCGCGCGACGCCATGGGATCGTGTTGGCCGCATTCGCCTCGGCGACCGGTCCGGTGAACGTCTTGAACATCGGGGAATCGGTCGGCAGCGCCGCGACGTCGATCTCCAGTGGTGGTGGTGGGATGATCTCGGCAATGCGATCGTCGTCGGCCGGCGTGGCACCGATCTGCAGGTCGGCCCCGAGCGGTCCGGCGATCTCGTCGGCCACGAACTGCTTGAGATGTTTTCCGGTCACCCGTCGCACGATCTCCCCGAGCAGGTGTCCGTAGTCCTGTGCGTGATAGCCCGACGCCGTACCGGGTTCCCACCACGGGGCCTGGCGCGCAAGGTGTTCGATCGCCGTGTCCCAGTCGTACATATCGGCGACGGTGAACGGCTTCTCCCAGCCCGAGACGCCGGAGGTGTGCGCCATGATGTGGCGCACCTCGATGGACTCCTTGCCGTTCTGGGCGAACTCCGGCCAGTAGGTGGCGACCGGGGCGTGTAGGTCGACGAGCCCGCGCTCGACGAGCATCAGCACCGACAACGCGGTGATCTCCTTGGTCGTCGACCACACGTTCACGATCGTGTCGCGCTCCCACGGGAGGGTCTGTGCGGCGTCGCGGTGGCCGCCCCAGATGTCGACCACGACGTCGCCGTCGATGTCGACCGCGATGGCCGCCCCCACCTCCTCGCCTGCGGCGAGTTGCGCCGCGAGCTCGTCGCGCACCCGGTCGAATCGTGGCTCGGTGTGTCCGTGGACCCCGACGACGTCGGACATGATGGCCTCCTTGCAGGTGGTGGCGGGGCCGCCACACCTATGCTGACTGTAGAACCGCAGGCCGGTCCGTGGTGGCAGATCGCGAGACCGGCGCCGGCCACGAGGAGGTTGCCGATGATCGATGTGGACCGCTACGGGCCGTGGGCCGTCATCGCGGGCGGATCCGAGGGTGTCGGAGCAGGATTCGCACGTCACCTCGCCGACGCCGGCATCAATCTCGTCCTCATCGCGCGCACGTCCGGACCGCTCGAGGACACCGCGGCGGAGATGCGCCGGCGCGGCGTCGAGGTCCGCACTGTTGCGCTCGATCTGACGCAACCGTCGTCGATCGAGGAGATCGCATCGGCGACCGAGGACATCGACGTCGGACTGCTGATCTACAACGCGGGCGCGAACAGCTACGGCCGGGCGTTTCTCGACGGTGAGCTCGACGGCTTCCGTTCGGTTCTGGACCTGAACATCTCCGGCCAACTGGCGCTGGTCCATCGGTTCGGTGGGCGGATGCGCAGTGCCGGACGGGGCGGCATCATCCTGGTCGGGTCGATGAGCGGCTATCTCGGATCACGTGAGCAGAGCGTCTATGGCGGCGTCAAGGCGTTCGGTCGCATCTTCGCGGAATCGCTTTGGCTGGAACTCCGCGAGCACGGGATCGACGTCCTGCACGTGGTTCTCGGCGTCACTCGAACGCCGGCGATGCGACGTGCCGGACTCGACTTCGATATCCCGGGCATGCGGGTGGCCGAGCCAGACGACGTCGCGGCCGAGGGGCTGGCGCATCTGTCCGACGGACCGGTCTGGGTCGCGGGCGGAAACGGGCGGGCCGTCGAGAAACGAAACGGGGTGGAGCGGGCCGAGTTGGTACTCGGTGCGGACGAGGCGATGCGGCGAATGCTCCCGCGCGAACGGTCCAACCGATGAGAGTACCGATCGGCGTCAACAGTCCCATCGTGACGCAGGTCCCGGGTGCACACTCGCCGTGGGAGGTCGATGCCGGCATCGACGATCTCGCGCGCATCGCCGTCGCGGCCGATCAGCTCGGCTTCGATCACCTCACGTGCAGCGAGCACGTGGCCGTGCCGGTCGCCGTGGCCGACGAGCGAGGTGGCACCTACTGGGATCCGCTGGCCACCTTCGGTTTCCTGGCCGCCCGGACCGAGCGGATTCGACTCGCGACGCAGGTGTTGGTGCTGGGCTACCATCATCCGCTGGAAATCGCCAAGAGATACGGAACCCTCGATGCGATCAGCGGTGGCAGGCTGGTCCTGGGTGTCGGGGTCGGCTCGCTGGAGTCCGAATTCGACTTGCTCGGTGCGTCATTCGCCGACCGCGGGGTCCGCGCCGACGACTCCTTGCGCGCGCTGCGGGCGGTCCTCTCGTCAGAGCGTCCGGAATACCATGGCGTGCACCATGATTTCTCGGACATCGTGGTCCGTCCGGCGGCGATGGCGGCGCGCGTGCCGATCTGGGTCGGCGGACGAACCGGCAGGTCGTTACGACGGGCCGTGGAGCTCGGCGACGGCTGGATGCCGTTCGGGCTCGGCAGTCGCAGACTCCGCGAGATGCTCGACATCACCGATCGACGCGACGGCTTCGATGTTGTGCTCGCGGCGGGAACGGTGGACCCCATGGCCGAACCGGAGGCCGCGCACGAAGCCGTGGCGCGCATGGTGGAAGCGGGTGCGACGATCGTGGACATCACGATCCGGGCGTCGTCGGCCGACCATTACCTCGAACAACTCGAGGCGGCGGCCGAGTTGTTCGAGACGAATTAAGCTGTGGCACATGGATTCGGGTGACAAGATGGAGATCGCCGTGGAGGATCGGGCCGTGCAGGACCGGCTGGCAGCACTCGAGGCACGGGTGCGCCGACTCGAGGATTCCGAGGAGATCGCCCAGCTCATCGCCTCGTACGGACCGCTGGTCGACGACGGCGATGCCGAGAGTGTCGCGCAACTCTGGGACCGACGCGGCTCCTACGACGTCGACGGCCTGTCGATGACGGGTCGAGACGACATCGCCGCGATGGTGCGATCGCGTCCCCACCAGGGACTTATCGCCGAAGGTTGTGCCCATCTGCTCGGGCCGGTGCGCGTCCACGTGGACGGGGACAGTGCTGTGGCGGTGTGTCATTCACTGCTCATCCGACACGGGGACCATGGCTTTGTGGTCCACCGCGCGACGGCCAACCATTTCACCCTCGACCGGGCCGCCGACGGCTGGCGGATCGGGTGCCGGACGAGTCGAGCACTCGACGGGCAGGAGCGTGCACACCTGCTGCTCGGTGCCGGAGCCCGGGGAGAACATCTGTGAATTCGGTGGCGCAGGCATGACAGCCACTGCTAACCTCCCGGAGTCCGTGCCAGACAGCTCAGGATGACCATGCACTTCATATCCGAGAAGCGCCTTGACGGCGGCACTCTCGAGCGCGATTTCACCCTCGGTGAGATCCCCGGGACCCTGTGGACTCCCGCGGCCTCACCAGCGCCGCTGATCCTGCTCGGCCACCCCGGTGGACTGCGGAAGATGTACCCGCGCCTGGTGGGGCGAGCCCGGAGTTCCGTGTCGAACGGATTCGCCGCGGCCACCATCGAACTTCCCGGCAGCGGTGACCGGCCTCCATCGGCGGAGGCCGAACAGGCCCGCGCTGATCTGCGCAGGGCACTGACGACCGGAGAGCCGGTCGACGAGATCGTCGACCGGCTCATACTCCCGCTCGTCGAGAAGGCGGTTCCGGAATGGCAGCGCGTCCTCGACGCGCTTCTGTCACTGCCCGAGATCCGCGGGCCGGTCGGGTACTCCGGCGGGGTGATCGCGATCGGTGTCCGGCTGGCGGTGGTCGAACCACGCATCGCCGCTGCCGGCCTCTTCGCCGGGAGCTTCGTTCCCCGCGTCATGATCGACGAAGCCCGTCAGGTCACGATTCCCCTGCACGTCCTGCTGCAGTGGGACGACGAAGGGAACGACCGGCAGATGGCACTGGACCTGTTCGACGCCTTCGGCTCCCGGGAGAAGACCCTGCAGGCCAACATGGGCGGCCATACGGGCGTCCCCCGGTTTGCGGGAGACGACGCGGCGAGGTTCTTCGTCCGGCATCTGACCTGACTGCTGCAGGGGTGCCTACAGTCCCATGTCGCGGCCGATGAGGTCCTTCATGATCTCTGTCGTCCCGCCGAAGATGGTCTGGATACGGGAGTCGGTGTAGGCGCGGGCAACCCGGTACTCGTTCATGTAGCCGTAGCCGCCGTGCAACTGCACACACTGGTCGATGACCTTCTTGGCCAGCTCGGTGCACCACCACTTGTTCTTGGCGGCATCCACGGCGGTCAGTTCGCCGTCGACCACTGCGCGCAGGCAGCGGTCGATGTACTGCTCGGCGATGTCGAGCTCGGTGGACATCTCGGCGAGGGTGAACCGATTGTGCTGGAAGCTGCCGATCGGCTGCCCGAAGGCCTTGCGGTCCTTGACGTATTGGAGAGTCTCGTCGAAGACTGCGCGGGCGCCGGCGATCGCGCCGAGGCCGATGGAGAGTCGCTCCGACGGCAGATTCGCCATCAGATGGTAGAAGCCCCGACCCTCTTCGCCCAGAAGGTTCTCGACAGGCACGCGCACATCGCTGAAGTGCAGCTCGGCCGTGTCCTGAGCCTTGAGGCCCATCTTGTCGAGCTTGCGCCCGCGCTCGAAGCCCTCCATACCGCGTTCGACGACGAGCAGCGAGAAGGCCTTGTGCCCGGCGGCCGGATCGGGATTCGTCCGGCAGACCACGACGACGAGATCGGAGTTGATGCCCGCCGAGATGAAGGTCTTGTTGCCGTTGAGGATGTAGTGGTCGCCGTCGAGTCTGGCCGAGGTCTTGATGCCTGCGAGGTCACTGCCTGCCCCGGGCTCGGTCATCGCGACCGCGAGAATCGTCTCGCCGGTGGCGATCCCGGGCATCCACCGCTTCCGCTGCTCGTCGTCGGCCAGGTTGAGGAAGTACGGGACGAGGACGTCGTTCTGCAGGCTCAGCCCGGGTGCGGCGCCGCCGAAGCGGGCGAACTCCTCGACCACCACGGCATTGAACCGGAAGTCGTCGGTGCCTCCGCCGCCGAACTCCTCCGGGATGTTGAAGCCGAGCAGCCCGGCGTCGCCCGCCTTCTTGTAGACCTCACGATCGACCTGCCCGTCGGCCTCCCACTTCTCCACGTGGGGGGCGCACTCACGGGCCAGGAACTCGCGAGCGGTGGCGCGCAGCTGTTCGTGCTCGGACTCGAAGACGGTGCGTTTCATGTGTTACCTCAACTCCTCGGTGTGGTTCGGGTGGATGTTCCGGGTTGTGTGGACGGTCGGGCGCCGACGGCATGCAATGAGGTCACGGCGTAGGAGCCCGCCACCTCGGCGGGAGATCGGGTGCCGGACGGGTGGTACCAGGTGGTGACCTCCTGGCAGGCGCCGAGCAGATAGCGCAGCGACTCCTTGACATCTCCCTCGATCTGGAAGTCGCCCGAGTCGATGCCACGTCGCAGGATGTCCTCGAGGAGATCCTCCACCTCGGTACGCATGCCGACGTAGTGTTGCCGATGCGGATTGTCGTGATCCAGGTACCGGAGTTCGCGAGCGACACTTGCCAGTTCGAGGTCTGCCGTCATGTGCAGAACGATGGCCTCGACCGCATTCGACAGTTGCTCGGGCGGCGTGGTGGCGTCGCTGATCGCTGCGCGGACCCGACCGAGCACCGAACTCATACCTGCTTCGAGGAGCGCGACGAGGATGCCCTGCTTGTTCTCGTGGTGGTAGTAGAGGGTGGGCAGTGAGACACCGGCGCGAGCCGCGATATCGCGGATCGAGGTGCCGTGGAAGCCACGATCGTGAAAGGCGTCCTTGGCCGCGGCGAGCGTGCCCGGGAGCGCGATGGGCTCGATCTGTCGCCAATCCCCAGGGGCCGCCTCGGCCTCGGCCGAGGTCTCAGACACGTTCGATGATCGTGGCATTCGCCATGCCTGCACCTTCACACATCGTCTGCAGTCCGTAGCGGCCGCCGGTCGCCTCGAGGTGATTGACCAGCGTGCTGAGCAGGCGGGTGCCCGACGAGCCGAGGGCATGTCCGAGGGCGATCGCCCCGCCGCGCGCGTTCAGCTTGGCCGGATCGGCACCGAATTCCTGCGCCCATGCGAGCGGTACCGACGCGAAGGCCTCGTTGACCTCGTAGGCGTCGAGGTCGTCGATGGACAGGCCGGACCGTTCGAGGATCTTGCGGGTCGCCGGGATGGGTGCGGTGAGCATGAAGACCGGGTCGTCGCCTGCGAGGGAGAACGAGTGGAACCGGGCGCGTGGGGTCAGGCCCAGCTTGGACGCCATCGTGTCACTCATGATGAGCGCGGCCGATGCGCCGTCGGTGAGCGGTGACGAGTTGCCCGGCGTGATGTGCCAGTTGATCTCCGGGAACCGCTGCGCGTACTCCGCCGAGTAGAAGGACGGCTTGAGCCCGGACAGCTTGTCGGCAGTGGTGGACGCGCGGACGGTCTCGTCGATGGTGTGGGTGGTCTTCTCGCCGTCGGCGTTCGCGACGTCGATGGGGATGATCTCCCGATCGAAGAAGCCGTCGTCGGCGGCCTGGGCGGCACGGCGGTGCGACTCGGCGGCGAAGGCGTCGAGGGTGTCGCGATCGAACTTCCACTTCGCGGCGACGAGCTCTGCGGAGATGCCCTGTCCGACCAGGCCGTCGGGGTAGCGGGCCGCGATGCTGGGGCCGTACGGGTTCTGGCCGGCGACGGTGAATCCCATCGGCACCCGGCTCATCGACTCCACGCCTGCCGCGATCACCACGTCGTAGGCGCCCGCGATGACGCCCTGGGCAGCGAAGTGGGCGGCCTGCTGGCTGGAGCCGCACTGACGGTCGACGGTGGTGGCGGGCACCGACTCCGGGAAGCCCGCCGACAGCAGCGCGGTGCGGGAGATGTTGAGGGCCTGTTCACCGGCCTGTCCGACGCAGCCGCCGATGACGTCGTCGACCAGCGCCGGGTCGATGTCGTTGCGCTCGACCAGGGTGCGGAGGACATGGGCGAGCAACTCGACCGGCTGGGTCTCCGAGAGAGCGCCTCCCGGCTTGCCTTTCCCGGAGGCGAGGCGGACCACGTCGACGATGACGGCTTCAGGCATGAGAGTTCCTCCCGGAAAGGATGTGTACGGATCTGCACGCGGCGCCGGGGCAACACGAACAAGGCACCGATCTAACGCTCGTTCTACGTGTCTAGCACGGCGGAACCCGCGGAATCAATACTTCCGCGGGTTCCGTTCGCGTGGTCGGGACAGTTCGCGCGGTGAGAACTGATGGCGCTGGTCGGACTAGATCGCGCCGCGGTCCGCATCCCCGGCAGGTACCGCCGTGAAGGTCTTCACGTCCAGCGGGCCGGCGAGGAGGTTGCCGATGGCGGCACCGAGCTCGGTGAGGGCGGGCGCACCGCCGTGGGTGGCGAGGGCGTCCATCGACTCCCACTTCTCGATCATGACCAGGTCGGTCGAGTCGCCGGTTGCCTCGTTCAGCGAGTACTTCACGCACCCGGGTTCCGCGTGGACCTTCGGGATCGCGGCGAGAACGGCATCCTTGACGGCGGCCTCCTCACCGGGTTTGGGGGAGATGGTGGCGACGACGATCACTGGCGACATGCGGGATGACTCCTTGCGTAGATCTTGATGGTGATGAACACCGTCCGACGTTAGGGCATCGGCCGGTGTCGATGGGCAATACCTCCACAACCGTTGTCCACAGAGGGTTTTCAGTCCTTCCGTGGCTGTTCGAGGTACGCGACGATCGCATTGGTGAGACCCCGACGGGCCTCGTCGAGATCCGAGTACGTACCGAGCTGCGCCTCGGACACCATGCCCCGCATCGAGCCGGGGATGAACGCGGCGACCTCGCGGACCCGGACCGGGTCGACATCGAGGTCCGCGAACGCCTTCTGGCAGGACCGCGCCCAGCTCTCCTTCCAGGAGGCGAGCTCGGCGGCGGTGTTCGGGTAGAGGCGCTCGAGTTCGGCGTGGTCACGCGGCAGGGCCGCCCGCAGATTCTCGATCGCGCGGGCGTCGACCGATGTCGTCAGACCGACGAACAGCATCTCGACGATCTCCGCGACACGTTGGTGCAGCGGCGCCGTGTTGTTCTCGCGATACGGCAGCTCGCCCCGTCGTTCCGCGCTGCGTCGCAGGACGGCCGCCCACAGTCCGTCGACATCGCCGAACTGGTATTTGACGGTGCCCCAGGTGGCGCCGATGTCTTTTGCGATGCGATTTGCGGACACCGAGCCGGGGCCGCCCGATGCCAGCGATCTCAGCGCGGCGTCGAGCATTGCCTGACGGGTCGCGTCGCCACGGCGGTTGGTCCGTCGACCGCTGACGCCCGCTCGGGTGGTCATGCCTGACGATCCTAGCCGGGCTCGAAGATGTTTCGTAGAGCCCCCTGTCATTCTTTCGTAGAACCCACTACCATTTTGGATGCCCAGAACTCGGCCGTGCGGGAAAGGACGATCGACATGGCGAAACCGCCCCTGTCCATGGAGCCGACAGGCTGGTTCCAGGTTGCGTGGTCGGCGGAGATCACCGAACGTGACGTGCGCACGATGAAGTACTTCGGCAAGGAGATGGTCGCCTGGCGGTCCGCGTCCGGCGTCGTGTCGGTATTCGATGCCTACTGCGAACACCTCGGTGCACACCTAGGCTTCGGCGGGCACGTCGACGGCGAGAACCTCGTGTGCCCCTTCCATGGTTGGGAGTGGAACGGCGACGGCCGCAATGTGTGCATCCCGTATGAGAACCGTCCCAACAAGGGCAGGCGGATCCGCAGCTATCCCGTCGTCGAGCGGAACGAGGCGGTGTGGATCTGGTACGACGTCGAGGGCGGCGCACCGTACTTCGAGGTGCCGGACATCTTCGCGGACTTCGGCGACGGACGGACGGCGGCCGATTACTACCCGCCGGTGCCGGACGCGACGTTGTTTCGCGAGGGGCTCGAGATGCATCCGCAGTACGTGATGGAGAACGGGGTCGACTTCGCGCACTTCAAGTTCGTACACAAGACGCCGTTCATGCCGGAATTCACACGCCATGACTTCTCCGGACCGGTGTCCTATGTCGACTTCACCATCGCGTTCGACGAAGGTGCCACGCTCGAGAGTGCCACCAGCGGTGTCGAATCGATCAACGCCGGCCTCGGCTGCTCGGTCACCAAGAGCTGGGGGATGGTGGACAACCGCACCATGCCGGCGGTCACGCCGGTCGACGAATACACCTCGGACGTCAGGTTCACCGTGTGGATCGGCCGCAAGGCGGGCGAGGAGGACGGGCCGATGACCAAGTACGCCAAGACGATGGCCGACTTCGTCATCGAACAGTTCGCCGCCGACATCCACATCTGGTCGCACCAGCGTTACTCGGACCCGCCGGCGTTGTCGCGCAAGGAATATCAAGGGTTCACCGCGCTGCGCGAGTGGGCCAAGCAGTTCTACCCCGACGGAGGACCCGCCGGTGTCGATCCCGTACGGCCCGAGAGTGGCGCTGTTCTCGCGGCGGCTTCATCACGACAGGAAGGCATGACCAGATGAGTACTCCCGACAAGATCCGCGTGTTCCAGGTGGCCACCGGAAATCTGGGCACCGAGATGATCGGGCGCATCCGGAACCATCCCGACCTGGAGCTGGTCGGATTGCACTGCTACACAGCGGACAAGATCGGTCGTGATGCCGGCGAGATCGTCGGACTCGACCCGATCGGGGTGATCGCGACGGGGTCCGTCGACGAGATCGTCGCCGCGAAGCCCGATGTGCTGACCTTCCACGGCGTGTTTCCCGACGAGGATCTCTATGTTCAGGTGCTCGAGGCCGGCATCGACATCGTCACCACGGCGGACTGGATCACCGGTTTCCATCGCAACACCAACCATCCGCATCCCAGTGGCCGCAAGACCACCGAGATCCTCGAAGAAGCTTGTCAGAAAGGCGGTTCCACATTCTATGGGACCGGCATGAATCCGGGTGCCTGCCAGGTGCTGGGCATCGTCGGGTCGATGGACGTCGCCGACATCGAGAACGTCACGGTCACCGAGTCGGTCGACGTCTCGTGCCACCACTCGGTCGACACGTGGAAGGCGGTCGGGTACGGACGCCCGGTGGACGATCCGACGATCCCGGACTCGCTGCGAAAGTACACCGAGGTCTTCGCCGATTCCGTGTACCTGATGGCCGATTGCTTCGACCTCGACCTCGACGAGGTGACCTTCAGCTACGAACTCGGGGCATGCACGAAGGACATCGATCTCGGGTGGTACAGCCTGCCGCAGGGATCGCTCGGCGGCAGCTACATCAAGTACCAGGGCATGGTCGACGGCGTGGCGCGGGTCGAGTCGCACCTGGAATGGCAGATGACTCCCTACACCGATCCGTCGTGGGACATCAAGGGCTGCTACATCACCCAGGTCACCGGCGATCCGTCGATCTACAGCAAGCACATGATCTTCCCGAAAGCGGGCGTCGACCTGTCCGATCCGTCGTCGTTCGCGTCGATCGGCATGACGGTGACCGGTCTGCCCGCGCTGAACTCCATCAGTTCCGTCGTGGCGGCACGACCGGGAATCATCACCAGCGCGGATATGCCGTTGCGGGCATTCGCGGGCCGGTTCAAACTCTGAGGGGTGCGCCCGCGCGTAGGGTCGAAGCCATGGCCAGAACCGTCGCGACGTCCGATTCCGTCGACCGCTCCGCTCTCCTCGATTTCATCCGCCCGCGACATCGGATGATGCTGAACACCGTCCGCAGCGACGGCACACCTCAGTTGTCGCCGGTATCCGGTGGCGTCGACGAGGAGGGCCGGATCGTGATCTCCACATATCCGGGACGGGCCAAGGCGGCCAACGTCCGGCACACCCCGGTGGTCAGCGTGTGCGTGCTGTCGGATGAGTGGAACGGCGCGTGGGTGCAGGTCGACGGCGATGCCGAGGTGCTCGACATGCCCGAGGCCGAGGACGCGCTCGTCGACTACTTCCGCAGCATCTCCGGTGAGCACCCCGACTGGGACGAATATCGTGCCGCGATGCGGTTGCAGGGCAAGTCGTTGATCCGGGTCACGCCGACCCGTTGGGGGCCGGTGGCCACCGGCGGGTTCCCGGCCGACGTCGCGACCAGACTCGACGAGCAGGACGGCTGAGGGCCGATACCTCGGAGTGTCCGAATCCTGTCAGGCGCGCGCCTTCGCGAACTCTGTCACCAGCGAAGCGTTGAAGGCGGGCAGGTCGTCCGGCCGTCGGCTGGTGATCAGCGTGTTCGGTCCTGATCTGTCCACCACGACCTCCTCGTCGACCCATGTGGCGCCGGCATTGGTGAGGTCGGTGTGCACGCTCGGGTAGGACGTGAGGGTCCGGCCGCGGACGACGTCGGCCTCGATCAGAGTCCACGGCGCGTGGCAGATCGCGGCGACGGGTCTACCGGCGTCGAAGAAGCTCTTGATGAATGCCACCGCGCCCTCGTCGGTGCGCAGGAAGTCGGGGTGGCCACTCCGCCGGGCAGGACGAGCGCGTCGTACTCGTCGGACTCGGTGGTGTCGGTTGTCGCATCGACCGGAAAGGTGTCGGCCCTGTCGAGGTGATCGAACGCCTGGATGGTTCCGCTTGCCGTCGAGACCAGCTTCGGTGTTCCGCCGGTCGCCTGGACTGTCTTCCACGGCTCGGTGAGTTCCACCTGTTCGGTACCCTCGGGCGCCACCAGGAAGGCGACGGTGATTCCGCTGAGTTCTTCGGGCATGACTGTGTCCTCTCGGCGCGAGTGGGGAGGGGGGAGACCCCGACCGCCTGCCGCGCTGTTGGACAGACCCTGCTGATCTCGACCGTACTCCGCTCGCGTGGGCTGTCGAGCGATGACCACGGGCGTAGCGTGGTCGCCATGTCTGTCACATCCGACGTCGCCGTCGTCGGAGCCGGGATCATCGGTCTGTCGACGGCATATCACCTTGCCGAACAAGGTCTTTCGGTCGCCGTGTACGAGACGGGCGTGCCGGGTCGAGGTCAGTCCGCCGGGCAGTCGAGGATCTTTCGCCATGCCCACGACGATCCGCGCCTGATCGCGTTGGCGGTGCGGGCACGTGAGCACTGGCGGAACTGGTCGGAGGCGTTCGGCACGCGGCTGGTGTCCGACGATGGTGCGCTCGCGCTCGGTGGCACGGTCCCCCGACGGCTGGCCCTGCTCCGACAGGAGGGCGTTGCCGCCGAGGCGATCGACCGCGGAACGTTACGCGAACTTCTTCCGGCACTTGCCGACTTCGACGGTGACGCGATGCTCGATCCCGGCGGCGGCTCCATCGACACCCGTGCGGCGATCGCGGTGCTGCGGTCGCGATTCGCGGACCGGATCGTCGCCGAACAGGTCATCTCCCTTCATCACCACGGTGACGGCGTCACCGTGCATGCTCCGACGATGCTCGGTGAGCACGGCGCAGTGGTCATCTGTGCCGGTCGTGGTACCGCTGCCCTGGCTCGAGGCGTCGGCCTGGCATTGCCGGTGCGCCTGGGCGCACACGTGCGGGTGTCGTTCGCGACTCGCGGGCGCGTGGATCGGCTCCCCACGCTGCAGGACGGGAGCGGTGCGTTCGGAGCGACGGGTGTGTACGCGGCTGCGTACCCGGACCGATCGGGATATGGGCTGGGACTGTCGGAGAACGTCGCAGCGCATGATGACGGCGCCATCGACGACGGACCTCGTCTCACTCGATTGGCCGCTGCCGCAGCCGAATACGTCGAGCGGGCGTTGCCCGGGATGGACCCGACGCCACGCGATGTCGTGCATTGCTGGGTGACCGGTCTGCCCTGGGGTGATGACGGAGTGGCGATCTGGCAGGAGGGCCGGGTGTTCGCGGTGGCCGGTCACAACATGTTCAAGCATGCGCCCGTGATCGGAGAGGCCGCGGCAGCTGCGGTGAGCGACGGGCGGGTGCCGCCGGGATTCACCCCCGACGATCGGCTGGGCACTGCGGGGTGAGGGTTGCCGTCAGCGGTCGTTCGGGCGCCAGCGCAGGATCTCCAGGGCGGCAGCCACGTCGACGAGATTCTCGCCGATCGGTCGGGGCAGGAGCTCATCGGCTCGTGCCAGACGTCGGATGACGGTGTTGCGGTGGGCATACAGCCGCTCGGCGGTGCGAGAGGTGTTGCACTGCTCGGCAATCCAGGTGCGCACCGTCTCGATCACGTCGATGTCGGCGGCGGCGAGGTCGCCGAGGGTGTCGGTGAGGAACTCCTCGGTGGCGGTCGGGTCGGTGGTCAGCAAGGCGACCAGCCGGACATCTTCGTGACGGGCCACCTGCTGTGGGGAGGCCAACTGTGCGACCAGGCGCTGCGTCGCCAGTGCCTGGAAATGACTACGGCGGAATCCGTCGAGGTCGTGGCCGGGTCGTCCGAACGCGACGCGGACCCGCGGGTGATCGGAGATCGTGCGGATCGTCGGCACGGACCTCGTGGGCAACCAGATCCACAGGGTGGCGGCGCTCGCGACAACGGTGAGTCGCTCCCGGTGATCGGTGGCCTTGGTGACCGCATCCGCGACCGCCTCGAGGTCATGGGCGGCGCCGCTGCCCGCATCGCTCCAGATCACCGCCGCGGTGTGCGGACCGCCGAGACGGTAACCCAGTTGTGTCTGTGCCCGACTCGCCGGGATCGGGGCGCCCTCGAGCAGCAATGCGACCGTCGCCCGGCGTTCGGCGTGGGTGCCCCGGGTCAGATCCGCCCGCTCCACCTCCATCCGTGCCGACATCGCCGCGACGGTGTCGTCGATGAACGTCGAGATCGACAACGACGACAGTTCGAGCAGTTCGCGGAGCTCGGCCGGATCGTCGGTGAGGCCGAAACAGATGTCCATCCAGCGGCGCCACGCCACGGTCTGGGCCGTCCGGTAGGAGTCCAGCGAGGATTCCCCCAACCCACGTCGTACCAGGTCGCGCGCAGTGTCGAGGATGTCGGCGGTGAGGTTCACCGGGACCCGGCGGCCGGGTTCGTGGATGTTCGCGGCGGCCCAGTGCAGCATGTTGGCGAGGTTGGTGCGACGTGCGCCTTCGGCGAGTACCGGGTCGTCGGCGACCATCGTCATCCGGACCCCTCCCAGCGCGGCCGCGTGCATCTCCTCGATCCACTCGTCCGGTGGGTTCAGGGCGGTCTCGGCGCCCCGTCTCAACAGCTCTCGAATCCGTTCGGACGGTCGCGGCCAGTCCGACATACCGACTGTCATGCGCACAATTCTGCACCACCACCCTCCCCTCGTTGTTGCACTTTGCCCCTGGCGTTGGGCTGTGTGGCTGCGCATGCTGGTAGGAGCACCATGACCGCGAGCGACCACAGGAGCACCGGGTGACCACTTCGACCACCACCGAGAGCATCGACGTCCTGATCGTCGGTGCCGGGATCTCGGGTATCGGCGTGGCCCGATATCTGAGCACCGAGCACCCGGCGAAGTCGTTTGCGATCGTCGAGGCACGCGCCGTGGCCGGCGGCACCTGGGATCTGTTCCGCTATCCCGGCATCCGGTCGGATTCGGATCTGCACACGTTCGGCTACGAGTTCAAGCCGTGGACGGACAAGCAGGCGATCGCGGATGCCCCGCGCATCCTCGACTACCTCCACGAGACCATCGACGAGAACGGCCTCACCGAGCACATCCGGTATCAGCATCGGGTCGTGTCGGCTGCGTGGTCGTCCGACGACGCGCGCTGGCTCGTCGAGATCGATCGTGGGGACACCGGTGAACGGGTCAGGATCAGCGCCGGCTGGATCTTCTGCGGCTCGGGCTATTACGACTACGACGAGGGTTTCACCCCGGAATTCGAAGGCCGAGAGCGGTTTCAGGGACAGATCGTGCACCCGCAGCACTGGCCGGAGGACCTCGACTACGCGGGCAAGCGTGTCGTGGTGATCGGCAGTGGCGCGACCGCGGTGACCTTGCTCCCGGCGATGGCCGACGACGCCGAACACGTCACGATGTTGCAGCGGACGCCGACCTACATCATCCCGCTACCCCGTGAGGACGCGATCGCCAACGCCCTCAAGAAGGTCCTCGGCGACAAGCGCGGATACGCGCTGACGCGCCAGAAGAATGTCGCGCAGCAGCGCCTGCTCTTCGAACTGTGTCAACGGTTCCCGTCCGTCGCGCGCCGGATGATCCGCAAGATCAATGCATCCCAGCTGCCCGAGGGCTATCCGGTGGACACGCATTTCAATCCGCCGTACAACCCGTGGGACCAGCGACTGTGCGTGGTGCCCGATTCCGATCTGTTCCGCACGATCCGCAAGGGCAAGGCGTCGATCGTCACCGACCGGATCGCGACGTTCACCGAGACGGGCGTGCTGCTCGAGAGCGGTGAAGAACTCGAGGCCGACATCGTCGTCACCGCCACCGGCCTCAACATCAAGATCATCGGCGGCATCGACCTCTCCGTCGACGGCAGGCCGGTCTCGTTGCCCGACACGGTGGTCTACCGCGGCATGATGCTCTCGGGAGTCCCCAATTTCGCGCTCGCCATCGGCTATACGAACGCGTCGTGGACGCTCAAGATCGGGTTGCTGTGTGAGTACTTCTGCCAGCTCCTCACCTACATGGACCGCCACGGATACGACAATGTCTGGGCCGTCGCCGACCCGGCGATGCCGACCCGACCGCTCCTCGATTTCGGCGCGGGTTATGTGCAACGCGCGCTGGCGACATTGCCCAAGCAGGGGCCGGAGGCGCCGTGGGTGATGTCGATGAGCTACTACGCGGATCGGCGGCTGCTGCGCGGCGACGTCGAGGACGAACACCTGCACTTCTCCGGTGCACGCGATCGTGCGGGCAAGTCGGTCGGCGTGTGATCGGACCGTAACTCAGCGGCTGTGCAACTCGACGACTGTGCTACTCGACGGCTGTGCAACTCAGTGGCTGTGTGCCAGCACCTGGATCGCGAGGACCACGAAGCCGATCAGGACGAGCGTGACCAGCGCGGCCAGCTTCTGCCACCAGGTGATCTCGGCCTTGCGAACCGCCAGCCAGCCGATGAGGGCAAGCGTCGCGAGATAGATGTAAGCGGCGATCAGCAGCGCGGTGTTGAGTTGCAGGACGTCGAGCCACGCGAGGGTGATCAGGATCAGTGGGAAGATCAGCGTGCCGAGAGCGCCGGTGGCTATGCCGACGATGATCCGGAGGTCGTCGCCGACGGGAAAGTGCCGGTGCACCGCGAGGTAGGCGATGCCATCGGCGGCGAAACCGGCCAGGACCACCGCGACCACACCCAGGGCGAGGATCTCGAATGCGTATGGCGGGTCGTAGTGGTCTGATCCCCGGTACATCACGAGCACGATCGCCAATCCCGTGAAGGCTGCGTAGACGCGCTCCTTGAGGTAACTCACCGCCATGTGTGGAGGGATGTCGACTGGGCTGCCCGGGCTGGTCGGATCAGGGGCACCTGGTTCGGTCATGACCACATTGTGGGCCTACTCTGGCCGCCATGAGCGTCAACCCAACAGTCCTGGTCTCATCCGCCGGCCTTGTCGGTGGCTATGCCGCAGCGCGATTCACCGGTCGCCGCGAACTCGGCGGAGTGGTGCTTGCCGCTGCAGGGGCCTGGTGCACGCGGGAATGGGCGCGGCAGAGCCCGGTCGCCGCGGCGGGTCTGCTGACGGGGTACCTCGGTGCATTCGGCGCTTCGCATCCGCTCGCCAAGAAGGTCGGGGCCTGGCCATCGGTGTTCGCCGTGACCGCTGCAACCGCCGCGAGCACCTATGCGGTGACCCGCAAGGGGTGAGTCGACAACCAGGATCGACCGATCCCCGCGCCTGCGTTCTGGAACAATCGTGAGTTGTGCGCACTCGTAGCGAGACCGGCCGAACCCATGTCGTGATCATCGGTGCAGGATTCGGTGGCCTGCATGCCGCTCGGCGCCTCAAGAAGGCCGATGTCGAGGTCACCGTTGTGGACCGCGGCACGAGCCATCTGTTCCAGCCGTTGCTCTACCAATGTGCGACCGGGCTGCTGTCGCAGGGTGCGATCTCGAGTCCGATCCGGCACCTGCTGCGACGTCAACGCAATGCCAAGGTCGTGCTGGGCGAGGCCAAGAACGTCGATGTGGCGGCACGGACCGTTGCGGTCGAGCGGCCAGACGGATCGACCATGACCATCCCCTACGACCACCTCGTGGTCGCGGCCGGGATGCGTACCGCCTATCACGGGTGCGACGACTTCGCGGAGTTCGCTCCGGGCATGAAGACCCTCGACGATGCGTTGGCCATCCGCCGCAAGATCATCGGCGCATTCGAGCTCGCCGAATCCCTCCCGGATGCGACGCAGCGGCGTCCGTGGCTCACGTTCGCGGTTGCCGGCGGCGGTCCGACCGGGGTGGAGCTCGCCGGACAGATCCGCGAGCTCGCGACGCTGGCGCTCGAGAACGAGTTCCGCAGTATCGATCCCGGTGAGGCGCGGGTCCTCCTGCTGCACGGCGGCGACCGGGTGTTGCCGTCGTTCAGTCCTGCCCTGTCGCGACGTGCGCAGAAGACCCTCGACGACCTCGGCGTCGAGACGCACCTCGGCGTCCACGTGACCGGTGTGACCGCCGACCAGGTGGAGACCACCACCAAGTCGGAGCCGCACGAGATCACCCATTACGAGGCCAAGACCGCCCTGTGGACGACCGGCGTGGAAGCGGTGCCGTTTGCCGCGGCGCTCGCCCGTGCCCTCGGTGTGGAGCAGGATCACGGCGGGCGGGTTCCGGTCGAGGCGGACCTCTCGGTGCGGGGGCATCCGGAGGTGTGGGTGGTCGGGGACATGAGTTCTCGTGACGAGCTGCCCGGTGTGGCCGAGGTGGCGATGCAGGGTGGACGCCACGTCGGTGCGGTGATCGCCCACCTCGCAGGCGGCGGTACCGACCGAGCCGCATTCCGCTATCACGACCTGGGCAGTGCGGCATACATCGCTCGCCGGCATGCGGTGGTGCAGGCCGGGAAGCTGCAGCTGTCCGGATACCTGGGCTGGCTGGCATGGGGCGTCATCCACATCGCCTTTCTCGCCGGGATGCGTAATCGCATGGGCACCGTGATGAATTGGAGTGCGACTCTGCTGACCGACTCCCGAAGGGAGCGGGCCATCACGTACGGCGATCCGGAGACAGCTCGGCAGCCGTATCGCTGACCACTCATCTCGCTTGACCACTCAGATCACCGAGCAGCCGTGTCCCAGATGACACCGGAGCGAGGCGCGACGTCGTGGGGGGGCTCAGGGTCGCGCTGAGGTGCCATCTGGGTCAGCGGTCGCGGATTGATTACCTGACAGGTAGTGGATTCGGTGCAGGCCTCGGCGGAGGATTGGGGCAGGGCATCGAGGAGGTCCCCATGACATCGCACAATCACTCTGTCCCGCAACTTGTCCCGCACTCTGTCCCGGTTCCCACCGCAGCACCGACGGCGTCGAGCCCACGCTGGCTGACGGTCGTCATGCGTTGTGACCGCTGGGGGTCGTACTGGTTCGTGGCGGTCGGGTTCTTCTTCGCGCCGATTCTGCTGATCCTCGCTCCGTGGTCGTTTGCGGTCGCGATCGCGTGGACGCTGATCTCGCTGTCCGGCCTGTGGCTGGGGATTCTCGGGATCTTCATGGCGATCGGACTCGCCAAGGTGCTCCGCGCGGGGGAGGAGATTCCCGAGGAGTACTGGTGGTCGCTGTTGGGCAAGCCTCCGCCGGCGTCTCGGTAGGGTCGGGCTCATCGCGGGTGGGTGATTATCTGCTGTCTGGTGGTCGGGTTGTGCCAGGTGATGGTGCGGTCGGTGTGCATGGTGGGTAGCCATGTTCCGAGGTGTTTGCGGTGATGGTCGGGTCGGCAGAGCGGGATGATGTTGTCGGGCACGGTCCAGCCGCCGGCCTGTGGGTCGGCATGGTTGAACTTGACGAGGTGGTCGAGTTCGCAGTCGTGGGATGGTGTGGCGCACAGTGGGTATCGGCACCGCAGGTCGGTGTGCAGGATCTGGTCGCGTAGTCGCCGGGATGGTGTGTAGGTCAGGGCTCCTGGTGGTGGATGCCGGTGGCCACCGTGGCCGGTGGGATCGACCGGTGGTGCGGGTCCGCGCTCGCCGGTCACGATCAGCCCCGATGGTGGGCGTTCGGTGGTGTCGGGAACGGCGATGAGGGTGGAGTTCTCGGTCAGCGTCTCGGCCAGTGCGGGGTCGATGGCCCCGTAGCCGCGTAGTCGGGGGACCACGCTGCCCGCAGGGTCGAGGACCAGTGTCCAGGCAGACGACGACGGTTTTTGGCTGCTTGGCTTGGCCTCGGGCACATTGGTGTCCGCCGAAACAGCCTCGGTGCCATGCTCGCTCGGCTCGCTCGGATCGCTCGGCTCGGTGGGATCGGTGGGGTTGGGGGTGGGGCGTTGCGGGCAGTCGTGGTGTCCGCAGTGGCAGGTGAGTGTTGTGCCGGGGACGCCGGTGATCTCGGCGAGGGCAGCGACGCGTTGTCCTCCGATGCGCCGCGGGTCGCGGCGACACAGGCGTTCGGCAATCAACGCGGCGATCCGTTGGGACAGGTGCACGCCGTCTTCGGCGGGTACACAGCCGTCGAGGGTCATGTGCCCGGACGAGTCGGCGGTGACGGTCAGGTTCTGCCACACCTCGGCGAACTGTTCGCGTGTCTGGGCGGCGCCGTCGGGGTCGAGGCTGATCACCACCTCGGCCAACTGATCCTGCAACACCGTGTCGGTGGTGGGCCGCGCCTGCAACTCCAACGCGAGGTCTTCGAAATCGAGAGTGCACGCCGCACCGGGTGTCGGGTCGGTGTCGATGACCAGATCGTCGGGCACCAGTTGTGCGGCATAGACCATCCGCGACATGCGGTGGGTGCTGAAATCGCCGGCCAGGTAGGCCAGCCGGATCTTGGGCAGTCGTTGCAGCGCGTCGCCCAGGTGCAACCAGGTGCCGGCCTTGGTGCGGGAGAATCCCAACTGTAGGGAGATCTCACCGATCGCGGCTTTGTCGGCGGCGCCCCGCACCCGCATCCGTTGGGTGGTGCTCAACGACACCAGCATGTCCTCATACACCGACCGGCCCAACCGATACGCCGCCAGCAGTGAGCGGGCTTCGTGTTGGCGACTCGCCCGCAGATGATCACGCGCGCCAGCACCGACAACCGTCGATGCCGCCGAGGTGATCGCCGCATCGGCGGCAGCGGGATCAGAACACACGAACACGACAGCGAGGCCTTCACAGATCGACACCGACAGGACACCACCAACATCTGCCCGTCATCGGAAACGACAACCCGCATCACCATCAACCGACAACAGCGTATCGGGGAGCACCGACAAGATCGGCTGGCAAGTGTGGGCGTGGGGTGGGTGGTCTCGATACGCCGCTCACTTCGTTCGCGGCTACTCGACCGGCGGAGGGGGCGCGCGGGCTACTTGACCGGCGGAGGGGGCGCGGGCTACTTGACCGGCGGAGGGGGCGCGACACTCAGGTCGTCAGCAACCGCCACAAACCGATGAGACCGACCACGACGATCACCGCGCGCAATGCAGCAGGCGACAGCCGTCGACCGTAGCGTGCGCCGAGGACTCCGCCGAACAGTGATCCGATCGCGATCAGCCCGGCGACGGCCCAGTCGATCCGGTCGAAGGCCACCAATGTGTAGGTGACTGCGGCCACCACGTTGACCACCAGCGAGAGAAGGTTTTTCGCGGCGTTCATCCGCTGCAGGTCGTCGGGGACGATCACGCCGAGTGCGCCCATCAACAGGATGCCCTGGGCGGCAGTGAAATACCCGCCGTACACGCCGACCGCGAAAGTGGCGGTGACCATCACGGCGATCCGGGGTCCGGTGAGGGCCACGGTTGGGTGATCAGGGCCGACGGAACGATGTCCGACCCATTTCTGGATTCGCGGTTGCGCGACCACAAGGAAGAGTGCGGCGACCAACAGCACCGGCACGATCGCCTCGAACACCGTCTCGGGCAGATGCAGCAGAAGCCAGCAACCGAGAATGGCCCCGAAGAAGGATGCCGGCATCTGCCAGCGGAGCTGCGGCCATTGGCCCGACAACTCGCGTCGATACCCCCAGGTGCCCGAGACCCCGCCTGCGACCAGACCGATCGCGTTGGACATCGTCGCACTCACCGGTGGCACCCCGAACGCGACGAGGGTGGGGAAGGTGATGAGGGTGCCACTGCCGACCACGGCATTGATGGCCCCCGCCCCGACGCCGGCCACCAGCACCGCGAGCAGTTCCCAGGTCGTCACCCAGACGAGAGTGCCCTGTCGGCGATGTCCCGATGTCGCCGGGGTGGCGCCACGCGACACTAGACTCGCCCCATGAGCACAACCGACGACGTCGTCGAACAGATCCTGCGCACCTACGACACCATCACCGTCGTCGGTGCGAGCGCCAATCCGTCGAAGGCTGCGAACGAGGTTCCCGCGTACATGGCGGAGCACGGATGGCGGATCATCCCGGTGAATCCGCATGCCGACGAGATCGTCGGCGAGAAGGTCTACCGCACCCTGGCCGACGTCCCCGAGCAGGTCGGCCTGGTCGACGTGTTCCGTCCCGCCGAGGACGCCGCCGAGGTCGCGCGGCAGGCAGTGGCGGCAGGCGCGACCGCGCTCTGGCTGCAGCTGGGCATCTCCTCGGAGGAGGCTCGCGCGATCGCCGACGATGCCGGGCTGCTCTACGTCGAGGACCGCTGCCTGATCATCGAGCAACGACGTACCGGCCTCGTGGCGCCGAAGTCCTGACCTACGCGCGCCCCGCATCGCGATGCATTTCGACATGGCAGACATCACCGGGGCGCGGCTGCCGCTGTTCCTGCTCTTCCTGTCGTTCGTGGTCACGTTCGTCGTCACGCGTCTCATCACCCGGCTCATCCGGGCCGGACGAGGTCCGTTCAAGAACAACGTGCGTGGCGGAGTCCACATCCATCATGCGGTGCCGGGCATAGTCCTGACGGTGGGTGGCGCCTTCGTCTCGGTGGCGGTCGACGGGTCCTCGCCGGGCGCCGAGATCAGCGCGGTACTGATCGGCATCGGGACGTCGCTGGTGCTCGACGAGTTCGCGCTCATCCTGCACATGCAGGACGTCTACTGGGCGCGCGAGGGGCAGCTCTCGGTCCAGGTCGTGTGCCTCACCATCGCGGCACTGGGTTTGTCGGTACTCGGGGTGAACCCGCTGCAGTCCGATGACGACGACAAGGTCTCCGTCGGACCCCTGGTGCTGTCGGTGAACCTGCCGATCGCCATCGCCTGTCTGCTGATCTGCGTCGCGAAAGGCAAGTACTCGACGGCGGCCATCGGGGCATTCATCGCTCCGGTGGCGTGGATCGGTGCGATCCGGCTCGCGCGGCCGCGATCGAGGTGGGCGCGCAGACGTTATTCACCGGAGAAGCTGGCCCGCGCGACGCAGCGCGCGACGACATTCGACGCCCGGTACGGCTCATGGGGACTCGACGTCGAGGACCTCGTCGCCGGTCGGCCCACCGGTCCCGGTCACGACACGGCCTGATCGACGTCGAACCCGAACTCTCGGCGGGCGAGTGCGAGAAAAGCGTGCACCGCGGGTCCGGCGGATGTGCGCCACACGAAGCCAAGCGAGGCCTGGTCGTTCACCCCGCGGATCGGGCGACCGGCCACGGCGTCGGCACGGTCGGCGACGATGGACTCGCTCAGCACCCCGATGCCCAGCCCGCTCGCGACGAGTTCGACGACGGCATCGGGCGACGACGCCTCCAGGGAGATCCGGATGTCGCCTGCGCCCCGGTCGAACGCGGTCCGGATGCCGGCGCCGCGCGGTAGACCCACCAACGGGTGGTCGCGCAGATCGCGAAGGGACAGAGTCTTTTTCGAGCTGAGCGGATGGTTTCGGGGAATCGCCGCGACCACCCGCTCGCGCACCACGGGCAGCTCGTCGACACCGGCGGGGAGGTCGCCGGCATAGCCGGCGAGCGCGATGTCGAGCTCGCCGCGCAGCACCCGCGCGACCAGCCCGTCCGAGGCGTCCTCGGTGAGCGACAGTCCCACTCCGGGGTGGCGATCGCGGAAGAGCCCGAGTGTGGCGAAGAGTGGTCGGACCGTGCACCCGTCGACCATCCCGACCGACAAGTGGCCGCGCACCACCTGGTTCACCTCGGCCACCGACTGTCGCACCGACTCCGCGGCGGTCAGTGCGTCACGTGCGGCAGGCAGTGCGGCCCGGCCCGCGTCGGTGAGTGTCACCCGGCGTCCCGACCGATCGAACAACCGGGCGCCGAGTTCACGTTCCAGCCCGCGGATCTGGGCGCTGATATTCGGCTGGGTGGTGCGTACCCGCGCCGCGGCGGTGGTGAAACCCGACTCGGCGGCGACCGCGACGAAGTACTCGAGCTGACGGAGTTCCATAACTGGAAATCATAGTTCCTATATCAACAATCAGTTGGACTTCTTAGGTGGACGTCGCGATGGTGGAGTGACACGAAACGACAGCCAGGAGGAGTCACATGTCCGATGGACGCACCACCGAGAAGGCCGCCACCCCCGAGGACATCACTCGGCTGTTCGTCGAGTTCTCGAACGCCGGTGCGGCGGACGCCGTGGCATCGCTCTACCACCCGGATGCCGTGATGGCCTACCCGCCGGGCGAGGTCACGCGTGGTCGAGCGGCCATCCGGGAGCTATGGGCCTCGGTACTGGCCCACAACCCGACGTTCGTGCCCGAAGAGCCCCTGCCGACGCTGTATTTCGGCGACGACCTGGCGTTGACGTCGACACCTCCCCGCGATGGTGCGGGTGCGCGCGCACAGGTCGTCGCACGGCAGGACGACGGCTCGTGGGTGCGGATCATCGACCAGCCGGAGTTCCAGACGCCGACCAGCTGACGAGACACGCAAACCGATCGTGCACGACCGAAATTGCTCTAGACTCGGGTGAGTACGTGCAGTCGAGAGGTGAGGCGAATGGGCGACAGGGTGACGGTCGACGAGAATCCACTACTCCTCGAACGTCAGGTCTGCTTTGCCCTCGCCGTCGCCAATCGATCGGTCCTCAAGATCTACCGCCGACTGCTCGAACCGCTGGGTCTCACCCACCCGCAGTACCTCGTGATGCTGGCACTCTGGGAGACGTCGCCCCGGGCGGTCAAGGACATCGGCCATGTGCTGCAACTGGATTCGGCGACGTTGTCGCCCTTGCTGAAGCGGCTCGAAACTTCCGGGCTGGTGATCCGCCGGCGTCGCGACGACGACGAGCGCAACGTCGACGTCGCGCTGACCGACACTGGCCGTGATCTGCGCACCAAGGCCCTCGACATCCCGCAGGCCGTGGTCTCGGCACTCGGGGCGGACATGACCGACCTCGAGGAACTACATGCGGTCCTGACCCGGGTGAACGCCGCAGCTCTGCGCGCCGAGTCGGACGGGTGACGAATCGAGGCCGCGGAAGGGTCGTCGAGACAGGTCACGCGGTGGGCCCGGCGGTGTTAGCGTCGAACCAGTTGTCGTCGATCGCCGCGAGGAGGCGGATCATGAGCAACTCTCGATCCCGTGCCGTGTTGATCACCCTCGGTGTTCTGCTGGCGACGGTGCTCGCAGCGGGCTCCGTGGCGAATGCCCAGATCGATATCAAGCGTGGTCAGACCGGACAGGTGCTGTTGGCCAAACAGGCGGACTGTCGTGTGTCACCGAACGGCCTCACCGCGCGCGACACGTCGTTCACCGTCCTGTCGCCCGATCGGAGCCCGGGTGCCAACATCCGCACCCGGCCGATTCGCCTGATCAATGGACGGGCGGTGCCGATGGCGGGCGTCACCTGGTCGGGCTGGCAGGAACTCCTGCCGAGCAAGCCGGTGCAGTTCCGGGGAGCGAGTGTGTGGACCGGTGACCGGCGTGCCCGACTGGAAATCGCCCACGTCGTCGAATTCTGGGGACTGCGAGGCGGATTCCTCGGTGCGAAGCTGGCCGTGCAGAACCGCTATCTGACCACCAGCAGCACTTTGCCGGATCTCGGATCGCTCGGTCCGTGGCTGCCGGTCCAGCGGTACTGCCAGGTGCCGCGCCGCTGACGTCGTCCGGGCACCGGCGGCTAAGGTCGACACATGGCTGAGCCGACGATCGCAGAGACGAGGTGAGCGGCGTGATTGCGATCCTGGTCATCGTGATCACCGTCGTGGTGGCGTTGTTCATCCTGGGCGGTGCAGCGTGGTTCGCCTGGGATTCGGACAAACGGGTCAAGAAGTTCGCTCGCTCCACGGATCTGATCCCTGGCAAGCCCGGTCGCGCACCCGTCGAGTGGACGTCTGCGACCTCCAAGGAAGCCCTGCTGCATCAGCGTGTGCGGTATGCGATCGCCGATGTGCACGCCAATCCGGCGATCCCACACGATCAGGACCTCGTCGCGGCCCGAGATCGCCTCGACGACGCCGTGTTCGACCTCGACGACAAGCTGATCGCCACCGCGGAGGTCGCCGACCAGGAGGACAGGTCGGCCCGGCTGGAGGCCGCCGAATCGGCCATCCTGGTACTCGAAGAACTCCCTCGGAAGCTCTGGGAGGCACCGAAGGAGACTCAGCTCGCCGACCTCGAGAAGGTGACGTCGGCACTCGTCGGCGCATGACGGCGCAGCACGATGCGGGCGATCCCGACCACGAGCCGTCCGCCCACGCCGGAGTCACCGAGGACATCCTCACCGGCCGCACGCTCTGGGTGATCCTCGTCCTCGCCGCCATCGCCGGCGCGCTCGCCGGATTCGTGGGGGGTGCATTCCGGTGGCTCCTCGAACACACCGATCGATGGCGTGGTGACGTGGTCGATTGGTCGCACGGACATTCGGCGTGGGGGTGGCTGATCCCGATCGCGGTGTCGGCCGTCGCCGCGGCCGGGGCGGCCGCGATCGCCCGATGGCAACCACTCTCCGCGGGGAGCGGCATCCAGCATGTGGAGGCCGTCGACCGCGGGGAATCCGACCCGCCGCCGCTGTCGGTGGTGCCTGCCCGGTTCGTCGGTGGACTGCTCTCGGTCGGCGTGGCGGGCATGGTCCTCGGACGTGAAGGCCCCACCGTGCACATGGCCGCTGCGATCGGTGCCGCCGCCGGACGGTTCGCGCACCGTGCACAGGACGAGATCCGGCTGCTGCAGACGGTGTTGTCGGGGACCGGACTCGCGGTCGCCTTCAATGCGCCGATCAGCGCTGTGTTCTTCATCTTCGAGGAGGTCACCAAGACCTTCCGGTTGCGTGAGGCGATCGTGACGATGGTCGCGGTCGCCATCGGTGTCGGTGCCAGTCGGCTGGTCCTCGGAAACGAGCCGGACTTCACCCACGTCGGATCGGTCGCGACGCCGTCATTGACCACCCTGCCGATCTTCGCCGTCTTCGGCCTCGTGGTGGGTCTGCTCGGCGTGGTCTACAACAAGCTGATCCTGGCGTGTCTCGACGGCTTCGACAGAATCCGGCGCGTACCCGCGATCGTCAAGGCCGGACTCATCGGTGCCGCCGTCGGGGCGCTGCTCTTCGCCGAGCCGGTGGTGGTGGGCGGCGGCGACGGGCTCGCCGATCTCATCCTGGCGGGACAGCGTTTCGCATTGCCCGTCGTCATCCTCTACGTCGCAGTGCGTTTCATCGCGGGTCCGGTGTCGTACGCGGCAGGCACTCCCGGTGGCATCTTCGCGCCGATTCTGGCGCTCGGAGCCCTGATGGGACTCATCGCCGGTCGGGTCACCGAGGTGGTGGTGCCGGGACTGCACACGGACCTGACCATCGCGTTCGCGCTGGTCGGCATGTCGACGCTGTTCGCCTCCATCGTGCGGGCGCCGTTCACCGGACTGGTGCTCGTCATCGAGATGACCGCGGTCACCACCGTCACGATCCCGATGCTGATGTCGGGGGCGATGGCGGTGGTGGTCGCCTCGTTGATGCGCTCGCAGCCCATCTACGACGCCCTGCGGGTGCGGATGTTGCGGAAACAGGTTGTGCCGGAACACCCACCGTCGACGACCTGATCGGTGATCCGGCGCCGGGGGCTCACTCCTCGTCGGCCAGATCGATGAGCGTGCGGACCGTCTTGAGGTTGCGGCCCGTGCCCTGCACTCCCAGGCCTTTGGCGATCACGGGCGCGGTCAGCTTCGAGCCACCTGCGCCCCCGTCGAACCTGATGTGCAGGTTGTCGCCGATGACGGTGAACTCGTCGTCGCCGAACGGGCGCTTCTCGAACTCGGCGATCTTCGCGGCGTCGGGTGTGCCGGTGAGGCAATACACGTACGAGTACTTCGGGTCGACGACAGCGAAGGGATGGTCCGCCAGGGCGGCGGCGAGGTCGTCGCGGGACCGGCTGATCACCTCCCGCGCATAGCCGAAGCGTTCGGTGATCGCTGCCTCCAGGGCCCGGTCGAACTCGTCGACAGCACCGGGCGGATCGCAGAGCAGGTTGCCCGACGCGATGTAGGTGGACACCTTGGTGGCGCCGAGTTCGGCTGCCATTGCCCGTAGGTCGGCCATCGGGAGTTTCGCGCCGCCCACATTGATCGCACGGATCAGTACCACTCGTCGCGGCATCGTTCTCCTCGGTGGGTGGGCACGGTCAGATGATGACCGGACGCGGCGGCGGATCCGGTTGCGGGGGTCCTGGATTCGGCCCGGGTTCCGGCCCTGGTCCCGGCTCAGGTTCGGGACCCGGCTGGGGGATCGGCTCGGGTTCCGGTACCGGGATCGGCGGCTCCGGGGGTGGTTCGGGGACCGGCTCGGGCGCCGGGACCGGCTCCGGTGGCGGCGGCGGAGGTGGGACAGGCTGACCCATGATCACACTCCTCACTGAGTGTCGTCTGTTGCCGACGTTACGCCGCCGGCCCGACAGCGGCATCGGTAATGATCCGTCGCCGATCACGGCGAACTCGATGTCACCGCGGCTTCGCCGGATCGCCGGTCAGCGCGGCGGCGGCCCGACGTATCGCGCACGTGGCCGGATGATCTTGCGGGACCGGGCCTGTTCGGCGATGTTGGCGCACCACCCGACGACGCGGCTCACGGCGAAGGTCGGGGTGAACATGGATCGCGGCACCCCGCAGGCGTCCATCACGACACCCGCGTAGAACTCGACATTGGCGTATCGCGGCTGATCCGGATGGGCCTCGCGCAACACCTCGACCACCTCGCGTTCCACGTCGACGGCTTGCTCGACGGTCGGCCCGCCGAGTTCGACGGCGATGGACCGCAGCAGTTCCGACCGTGGATCGACGGTCCGGTAGACGGCGTGACCGAAACCCATGATCCGACGATGCGCGGACACCTGGTCGCGGGCCCACGCGGCCGTGTCACCGTGGCGGGCGATCTCGTCGAGGGCGTCGAGTGCGCGGTCGGGCGCGCCCCCGTGCAGGGGGCCCGAGAAGGCACCGAGCGCGCCGCAGACCGCCGCATGGACGTCTGCGCCGGTCGACGCGATCACCCGGGCCGTGAACGTGGAGGCGTTGAAACCGTGGTCGACGGTCGCGATCAGGTACTGCTCGATCGCCCGGGAATGGACGGGTTCGGGTCGACGCCCGGTGACCTGATGAAGCCAGTTCGCGGCCACGGAGAGATCGGGATCGGGAGCGATCGGCTCCTCGCCGATGCGGATTCGATGCAACGCGGCCAGGATCGTCGGGGTCAGGGCGGCCACCCGCATCGATTCCTGCCGGATGGACTCCGGGTCGCTGTCCCACAGTGGGGCGGCGTGCACGGCGGGGCCTGCGGCCGACAGCACGGTGCGCAGACCGGCGAGCGCGTCACGCTCGTCGCCGAGCAGCGCGACGGTGCGGAGCAGGCCGGTGAGTTCGTCGGGCAGGGCGGCCAGAGGCGCGGTCGCGGAACGGAATCGGGACAATTCGTCGCGCGTTGGCAGCGTGCCGTGTACGAACAGGTACCAGACCTCTTCGAAGGTCCGCGTCCGTGCGAGGTCTATCGCCGAGTGTTCGCGATAGTGGTAGAAACCCTCGTCCCCGCGCACATCGCCGATCTCGGTGTCGGCGACGACGACATTGGCCAGCCCCTCCGGTGCGATCAACGTGTCCATCACGACACCACCTCTCCTGCCTGGCAACCCCGTTCGGTGTGCCATGCGCTCACGATGCGCGATGTTGATCGATGTGGTCAATGTTGATTTGATCAACATATGGCACGGACGCACACGCGACGATTCCCGAAGCCGATCCACCATGACGGCCGCGACTACCTGACCACCGAGCAGGTGGCGCGGCTCCTCGGTGTCAAGGTGGCCACCGTTTACGCGTACGTGAGCCGAGGGCGGATGACGAGCGTGCGCATCGACGGCGTCGACGGGAGTGTGTTCGCGGTGGAGGAGGTCGAGGGTGTGCTCGAGGGCAGGCCCCGGCGTGCTCCCGCGGGGGCCGTCGAGCGGATTCGGACCGGGTTGACCCTCCTGCAGGACGATCGGCTCTACTATCGCGGCCACGACGTCGTCGAGCTGGCCGATCGCGGCTTCGAACAGGCGGCGAATCTGTTGTGGGACAACGAGAATCCATGGCCATCGGCCGGTGTGGACACCACGACGACGGCGGTGATCCGTACTGCAGGCGGACCGCGGGCCAGGGGCCTCGACCTGATCCGGCTGACGGTCGACGTGCTCGGCGCGCGTGATCCCCACCGGCACCGTCGCGATCCGGCAACGGTCACCGGCACGGCGGCCAGGGTCATCGATGCCTGCGTGGACGTCCTGGGTGACGGGACCGGGCACGCGGGATCGATCGCCGAGCGCCTGTGGCCATGCCTCACCGACGACCCGTCGTCGCCGCAGAAGACCGCACAACTCGACGCGGCCCTCGTGCTGCTCGCCGATCACGACATGTCGGCGGGCACGGTGGCGGCACGGGTGGCGGCGAGCGCGCGCGGCAGCATCTACGCGGTGCTGGGCGCGGGACTCGGCGCGTTCGACGGACCGGTCCACGGTGGTGCGACGACCCTGGCCCACCGTTTTCTCGCGGCCGCGCTCGACGACCCCGCCGGGGCAGTGGCCGAGCACCTCTACATGGGCAACGACATACCGGGCACCGGCCATGTGGTGTACCGGCATCGCGACCCGAGGGCCGATCTTCTCCTGGATCTGCTCGCACACACCGACGGCGGTGATCTTCGGGTGGTGTCCGCCGTCGAGGCGATCCGCCGTCAACTGCCCGAGTCGGCATTCCCCAACTCGGATCTGGCACTCGCCGCCCTCGCGCTCCGATATCGGATGCGGCGAGACGCCGCGGAGACGATCTTCGCGCTCGCCCGGATGGCCGGCTGGACCGCCCATGCCCTCGAGGAGTACGACGAGCGCCGCCTGCGCTTCCGGCCCGAGGGCGTCTACGCCGGGGTGCGGCCTGAGTCACTCAGGCCGACGGCCCCGCCACCGCGAACGTCCGCTGGAACGGCAGGACCGTCCCCCAGTCCTTCGCCGGGTAGGCGGCCCGCAGCCGATCCTTGACCTCGGCGACGAAGACCTCCCGGGTGTCGTCGTCGAGCGCCTTGAGGAATGGTCGCGCGGCCGTCCCGGAGATCCAGTCGTATACCGGGTCGTCGCCGTGGAGCACATGCAGGTAGGTCGTCGACCAGGCATTCGTCGAGTAACCGCGTTCGGTGAAGAAGGTCAGGTATTCGAGCGGACCGAAGCGCGGAACGCGCCGGACGGCGGAGAGTTGCTCGGCGAATCGCGGATGGTCGGCGAGCTCGAGGAGCGATCGGTAGGTGGGTGCCTCACCGTTGTCGGGAACCTGCAGGGCGAAGACGCCGCCGTCGGTGAGGTGCCCCAGCAGGCGCTCGATGACGTCGAACTGGTCGGGCACCCACTGGAACATCGCGTTGGAGACGATCAGGTCGACGGGCTGATTCGGCGCCCACTCGGACGCCTCCGCGATGTCGTAGTTGGCCAGCGCGTCGGCGTTCTCCCGGATCGCCTTGTCGATCATCTCGGCGGACGAATCGATGCCGAGGACTTGCGCTTCGGGCCAGAGCGCGCGCAGGTGGCGGGTGAGATGACCTGGACCGCAACCGAGATCGACGATTGTCGACGGTGCGGTCGGGACCTGCGCGATGAGGTCGAGGTATGGGCGCGCACGGTCGTCGGCGAATTGCAGGTAGCGGTCCGGATCCCAGGTCTGCATGACCCCAGGGTAGTGCGCGCGGGCCGTGACGAGCAGGGTCGAAGGATGACAAATGCGGTCGGCGCGACCGCGAAGCGGGGTGCAGTACCCTTCGTTGGGTGACAGACGCCGTGTTCGACGACCCGCAGATCGTGACCCCGAGCGACACCGTGACGCCCGGCTCGACCGACGTCGTGGAGATCTCCTCCGACGGCGCGTGCCTGGGCAATCCGGGTCCGGGCGGCTGGGGCGCGGTGCTGCGATACCGGCAGCACGAGAAGCGGATCTCCGGGTCGGATCCGGACACCACGAACAACAAGATGGAGCTCACCGGTGCCATCGAGGCACTGGCCGCGCTCACCAAACCGTCGACGGTGATCCTCTACACGGACTCGAGCTATGTCCGCAACGGCATCACCAAATGGGTCGCGGGCTGGCAGCGGAACGGCTGGAAGACCTCCGACAAGAAGCCGGTCAAGAATGCCGACCTGTGGCGGCGCCTGATCGACGAGGAGAAGCGGCACCAGGTCACCTGGAAATGGGTGAAGGGTCACGCCGGCGACCATTACAACGAGATCGCCGACGAGCTCGCGACCACCGCTGCCCGGCAGATCGCCGAGGACAGGCGATGAGTGAGCCGTTGTCGGTCGCCGTCGAACCCACGCCCGATCGGCACCTGGTGGCGGCGGTCGAGGGCGCCGGTGGGCGGGTGGTCGGGATCGATGAGGCTCGCGTGCTGGTGTGGATCGGCACCGGTGCGGAGTTCCCGGACCTGCCCGACCACGTCGAATGGGTGGCCCTGAAGACTGCCGGCATCGAGGAGTTCGTCTCCGCGGGGGTCATCGACGACCGCCGGGTCTGGACGAATGCGTCCGGTTTCTACGCCGAGAACGTCGCAGAGCACGCCCTGACTCTGCTGCTCGCCGGCCTGCGGCAGGTCAATACCGCGGTGCTCAGGCACTGGGACAAGGAGCCGATCGACACCGCAGTCCGTTCGCTGCACGGTTCGACAGTTGCGATCATCGGTGCAGGCGGGATCGCCGACTCGCTGATCCCGCGCCTGTCCGCGTGCGGTGCCGACGTGATCGCGGTGAACCGGTCCGGCCGGCCCGTCGACGGTGCGGCCCTGACCTTGCCTGCCGACCGCACCGGCGAGGTGTGGGGGCAGACCGACCATGTGGTGCTCGCGGCACCGGCAACGGCGCAGACGCGCCACCTCATCAACGCGGACTCGCTGGCAGCGCTCCCCGCCCATGCCTGGGTCGTGAACGTCGCGCGGGGACCGCTGGTCGATCAGTCCGCGCTGGTGGCCGCGCTGCGTGAGGGGCGGATTGCCGGCGCTGCACTCGACGTCACCGACCCCGAGCCGCCCGCCCCCGACGACCCGCTCTGGTCGTTGCCGAATGTCATCATCACGCCCCACGTCGCGAATCCGTCGTCGGGACTCACCCGCACGATGGCGCCGTGGCTGGCCGAGAACATCCGGCGATTCCTGGCCGGCGAGGAGCTCCTGGCGGTCGTCACGCCCGGCAGCGACTACTGACCGCGAACCCGTCGACGGCTCGTCCTTGCGTTGGAGTGCGCTCGAAGGCCTAGCGTCATCTCCATGAGCACAGATCACCTGATGGAGAAGGCGCTGGCGGCGCTGGGTGAACAGGACGGACCGCTGTCCGTCGAGGTCATCCATCAACTGGTGGAGGTCGACGAGGCCGACGGCGTCCGCACGATCGCGGAGGCCGCGGACCTACTCGGCGTCTCCGCGCACACCCTCCGCTACTACGAACGCATCGGCCTGGTGGACGTTCCGCGTGACGGTGTCGGCAACCGGACCTACGACGCCGCGGCCATCCGTCGCCTCGTGTTTCTCACGCGGATGAGGTTGTCGGGCATGGCCATCCGCGACCTACAGCACTATGTGGAACTCGTCGACCGCGGTGACGACACGGTCGAGGAGCGGCTGGAGATGTTGCTCGAGCACCGTGACACGGTTCGGCGGCAGATCGCGGAGCTGACATTGTCGCTGGCCGCAACCGAATACAAGATCGCCACCTACGGAGGGAAGACGCAGCCGTGAGCAGCGCACCGAAGGACGCCGCACCGAAGGACGCCGCACCGAAGAACGCCGCACCGAAGAACACCGCATCGGACAGCACCGGGATCGCGCGACGGCGCATCGGCGACCTCGATGTCTCGGCCATCGGGTTGGGTTGTATGGGAATGAGTTTCGCCTACGGCGAGGTCGACGAGGCCGAAGCGCTCGCGACCCTCGGTCACGCGATCGACGCCGGGGTGAACTTCCTCGACACCGCCGACATGTACGGCCGCGGCGGAGCCAACGAGAGGCTTCTGTCACGGGTTCTGGCGGAACGTCGCGACGAGGTGGTCCTCGCCACCAAGTTCGGCATCATCACCGATCCGGAGACCGGCTATCCGACCGGCGAGGTGAACGGTTCTCGTGAGTACGTGCGGGCGGCCGTGGACGCGTCGCTGCGCCGCCTCGGTACTGACGTCATCGACCTCTACTACCTGCACCGGGTGGATCCCGCACGCCCGATCGAGGAGACCGTGGAGGCGATGTCGGAACTGGTGGCGGCGGGCAAGGTGCGTGCGATCGGACTGTCCGAGGCGAACGCCGAGACGCTGCGTCGTGCTGCGGCGGTCCATCCGATCGCGGCGTTGCAGTCGGAGTGGTCGCTGTTCAGTCGTGACATCGAGGATCTGGATGTGCCCGCCGCCCGCGAGGTCGGTGCCGCGATCGTGCCGTACAGTCCGCTCGGCCGGGGCATGCTCACCGGTTCGGCGCCGACGGCGCTGCCGGACAACGACTTCCGTCAGACCCTGCCTCGGTGGCAGGGTGCCAACCTCACCGAGAATCTCACGCTCGTCGATGAGATCCGCGCTGTGGCCGGCGAGGTCGGGGCGACGCCGGGCCAGGTGGCGCTGGCGTGGTTGCTGGCCCAGGGCGACGACGTCGTCCCGATCCCCGGCACCAAGCGTCGCCGGTATCTCGACGAGAACGTCGGTGCCGTCGGACTCTCACTGTCGGCCGATCAGATGGATCGGCTGGCCGCGCTGCGTCCGGCGGGCGAGCGGTACCCCGACATGGAATGGGTGTCGGGGCGGTCGGGATAGGCCGGAGTCTCTAGAACATGTTCCAGTTTTGCGGGATCGGTGGCATCCTCGAGGAGTGATTCTCGACAGATTCCGTATCGATGACAAAGTGGCCGTGGTGACCGGCGCCGGACGTGGCCTCGGTGCCGCCATAGCGGTGGCGTTCGCCGAGGCGGGTGCCGACCTGGTGATCTCCGCTCGTAGCGAGGCCGAGCTCGACAAGGTCGCCGCTCGTATCCGCGAGGTCGGCAGGCGGGCGAAGGTGGTGGCAGCCGACCTCAGCGACCTCGACGCCGCGGCCGCGCTGGCGCAGACCGCGGTCGACGAATTCGGCAGGCTCGACATCGTCGTCAACAACGTCGGCGGTGCGCTGCCCAGGCCGCTGATGGACACCAAGCCCAAGCATCTCTCGCAGGCGTTCGACTTCAACGTCTCGAATGCGCACGCGCTGGTGGTTGCGGCGGTGCCGCATCTGCTCGCCAACGCCGACGGCGGGTCGGTCATCAACATCACGTCGATGGTCGGGCGGTCGCCCGGACGGGCGTATGCGGCGTACGGCACCGCGAAGGGTGCTCTCGCGCAGTACACCCGACTGGCCGCGATGGACCTCAACCCGAGGATTCGGGTGAACGGCATCGCCCCCGGCGCGATCCTGACATCGGCGCTCGACATCGTCGCCGATGACGAGAAGATGCGGTCGGAGATCGAGGCGGCCACCCCGTTGCAGCGGCTCGGTGATCCCGACGACGTCGCGGCGGCGGCGCTCTACCTCGCCTCGCCTGCAGGTGCGTATGTCACGGGCAAGATCCTCGAGGTCGACGGCGGCATCGTGACGCCCAATCTCGATCTGCCGATCCCGGATCTGTAGGGGCGACGGGGGGTCTCGATACGCCGGCTCGCAAGCTCGCGGGCTACTCGACCAGCGGTTGGGGTGGTGCGGTTGGTCGACCGGCGGTTGGGGTGGTGCGGTTGGTCGACCGGCGGTTGGGGTGGTGCGGTTGGTCGACCAGCGGCGGTGGTGAGTGCGCTGCTCACGGCCGTTCGTTACGTGCTGCCTTCTCGACGATGGTCGCGATCCGTCTGCTCTTGGTCGCCTGTTGTCTGGCGAAGGCGATCTGACTCAGCCCGAACTTGCGGGCGCTGGGCGGGAAGGCGTCCCAGTTCGCCCGGGCCTGCGGGATGGCGTCGAGCGCGGCAGCGAGTTCCGGGGACTCGACGAGTGCCTCGGCGTCGTCGAGCAGGGTCCACAGGCCGCGCGCCTTCGCGTCGTCGATCACCGACTGGCCGGCGGGCTGCATCCGATCCTGGGAGATCAGGTCCGCGACCCGTGCCTTGTTGGACGCGGCCCAGGCGCTGTTGCGCCCGCGGCGCGTGAACCACATGCCTCTCCGCGCATCGTCGATGGTGCGGGTGTGGCCGTCCACCCAACCCCAGCAGAGCGCCTCGCGGACCACCTCGTCGTAGTCGAGGGGCTGGTTGCCGGACTCCTTGCGCCAGAACACAAACCAGACACCGCCAGATTTGTCGTGGTTCGCGCGCAGCCAGCTGTGCCACTCGTCGAGGGAACCTGGATGCAGGTGCTCGGCGTCGGGGTCGGCCATGGAAGAAGCCTAGGTGATCTCGGTACAGTTGAGGAGTGGGCGACGTCTTCGCGTTTATCGGTGGCCACTGGTGGCTGGTCTTCCCGATCATGGGTGTGACGGGTGGCTGGGCCGCGCGCGTGTCCGCCTACAACGAGAAGCGCCGCCGGGACAAGATCGAGCTCGCGCGGATCAAGGCGTCGGCACACACCGAGCAGTTGCGGATCACCCAGACCAGCAAGGCCGCGATCAGCAAGGTGTTCGCGCGGCACGACGACGTCGATGCCCGCTGGTTCGGCTACGAACTCGATCTGGCCACCCTCATCGAGTATCCGATGATGACCGACCTGCGCGAGCCGCTGACCCTGGCCTTCCATCGGGCGAAGGTGCGCGCGGACGACCTGCGCCCCGCCGATCCCGGCGAACTCCTCGACCCCGCCGTCTTCGCCGAGTACCGCGATGCCGTCGGCGAGTACGCGACGGCCTTCGACGCCGCCGAGCGCGAGGCGCGGCGACGCAAGCAGGCCGACTTCTCCCCGGTCGAGCGGGAGCGTCTCGAGCGCGCCCGCCGGCTGGTGGCGGTGGCCGCCGATAGTGCCGCGACACCGGCGGAGCGCCAGGCCGCCTATCGGAAGGCGCGCGCCGAGCTCGACGGCCTCATCGCGGTCCCGCCTGCCGCGAGCGAGAGACTCGAGGGCCGGATCGCCGCCGCGCTCGAGCCCGGTCGGGAATTCTGAGGCCTCAGAGCTCCGGCAGAACACGCAGAACCACCACGAGCACGCGATGCATTCCGTGTTCAGGGGAGTTCTGCGTGTGCGTGATCTGCCTCGACCTCGGCCGGTCCGGCGAACTGCGAGTTGTAGAGCCGGCAGTAGGCGCCCTGCGCGGCGAGCAGTTGGTCGTGATTGCCCTGTTCGACGATCCGCCCGTCCTCCATCACAACGATGACGTCGGCGTCGCGGACCGTCGAGAGACGGTGTGCAATAACGAAACTCGTGCGGTCGGTGCGAAGATTGGCCATCGCCTTCTGGATGAGCAGTTCGGTGCGGGTGTCCACCGAGCTGGTGGCCTCGTCGAGGATGAGGATCGTCGGCTTGGCCAGGAACGCGCGGGCGATGGTGATCAGCTGTCGCTCACCGGCACTCACGCCGCCGCCCTCCTCGTCGAGGACCGTGTCGTAGCCGTCGGGGAGGGTGCGCACGAAGTGATCGACGTGGCTGAGTTCGGCCGCCTCCATGACCTCGGACCTCGACGCCGTCGGATCGCCGTAGGCGATGTTGTCGTAGATCGTGCCGCCGAACAGCCACGAGTCCTGCAGCACCATGCCGGTCCGCTCCCGCAGGTCGTCGCGGGTCATCCGTCGCGAGTCGACCCCGTCGACCCGGATGGTGCCGTCGTCGACGTCGTAGAACCTCATGATCAGGTTCACCAGGGTCGTCTTGCCTGCACCGGTAGGCCCGACGATCGCGACCATGTGGCCGGGCTGGGCCACCAGCGAGAGGTTCTCGATGAGCGGCTTGTCGTCGGTGTAGCGGAACGACACATCCTCGAAGGCGATCAGGCCGTGGCCGTGCTCCGGCGACTCCGGGTCGGTGGGATCGGCTGATTCCTCCTCGGCGTCGAGGACGTCGAAGATCCGCTCGGCGGAGGCCACGCCGCTCTGCATCAGGTTGAACATCGACCCGATCTGCGTGAGAGGTTGTGTGAACTGGCGTGAGTACTGGATGAACGCCTGCACCTCGCCGAGACTCAGCGCGCCCGACGCCACGCGCAGGCCGCCGACGACGGCGATCGCGACGTAGTTCAGGTTCCCCAGGAACATGATGGTCGGCATGATGATCCCGGAGATGAACTGGGCCCGCCAGCTCGATTCGTAGAGCTGTGAGTTGCGGTCGTCGAAGGTGGCCTCGATCTCGTGCTGTCGCCCGAACGCCTTGACCAGCTCGTGCCCGGTGAACGCCTCCTCGACCTGCGCGTTGAGCGCTCCGGTCGACGACCACTGCGCGATGAAGTGGGGTTTGGACCGCTTGGCGATCTGGGTGGTGGCGATGATCGCCAGCGGTACCGTCACGACCGCGATGAGCGCGAGCAGCGGCGAGATCCAGATCATCATGACCAGCAGCGCGATCACGGTCAGCACCGAATTGAGGAACTGGGCGATGGTCTGCTGCAAGCTCTGCGAGAGGTTGTCGAGGTCGTTGGTGACCCGGCTCAGCAGATCGCCACGCGCCGAGGCGTCGTAGTAGCGCAGCGGCAGCCGATGGACCTTCTCCTCGACCTCTGCGCGCAGGTGCCGGATGGTCCCGACGACGACGATGTTCAGCAGATACGCGGCCAGCCACGCCAGCAGCGACGACCCGACGTACAGGATGAGCACGATCATCAGCACCCGGCCGACCGCGGAGAAGTCGACCCCGACACCCGGGGTGACGTCCATCGAACTCACCATGTCGGCGAAGGTGTTCTGGCCGCTCTCGCGCATGCCGGCGATCGCCTGGTCCTTGGTGAGTCCGGCAGGCAGCGTCGCGCCGATCACGCCGTCGAACACGAGGTCGGTGGCGTGCCCGAGTACCCGGGGTGCCACTGCCGCGAGGATCACCGAGACGACGATGGACGCCAGCACGGTCACGGTGAAGGCCCGGTAGGCGAGCAGCAGGCGGATCAGTCGTTTCACCGACGGGCCGAAGGACCGAGCCTTCTCCGCGGGTGCGCCTGCGAGCGCCGGCCCGCCGGGGCGCGTCATGACGCCTCCTGGATCGCGAGCTGGGATTCGACGATCTCGGCGTAGGTCTCGCAGCTCTCGACGAGGTCGTCGTGACGACCGAGCCCCACCACCCGGCCGCGATTGAGCACGACGATCTGGTCGGCGTCGACGATGGTCGAGACCCGCTGCGCGACCACGATCACCGCGGACTCGCGGGTGGCCGGACGGAGCGCGGCACGCAGCCGGGCGTCGGTGGTCAGGTCGAGGGCGGAGAACGAGTCGTCGAAGAGGTAGACGGCGGGTTTGCGGATCAGTGCGCGGGCGATCGCGAGCCGCTGCCGCTGGCCACCGGACACGGTGGTGCCGCCCTGGGCGACCGTGGTCTCGAGGCCGTCGGGCATCCGCGACACGAAATCCTCGGCCTGGGCGATGCGCAGTGCGGCCCAGATCTCGTCGTCGGTGGCGTCGGGTTTGCCGTGGCGGAGGTTGGACGCGATGGTCCCGGAGAAGAGGTAGGGCCGCTGAGGTACCAGCCCGACCACCGAACGGAGTTCGTCCGGGTCGAGTCGGCGGACGTCGGTCCCACCGACGAGGACCTCACCGTCGGTGGCGTCGATGAGGCGTGGGATGAGCCCGAGGACCGTGGTCTTGCCGGAGCCGGTCGACCCGACGATGGCGGTCGTGGTGCCCGGTTCCACGCGGAAGCCGATGTCGCGCAACACCGGATCGTCGGCTCCCGGGTAACGGAACTCGGCACCCCGGAACTCCACGGTTGCGGGATCGCCTGCGAACCCGATCGCCTGGGTCGGCGGTTGCACCGAGGTGTCGGTGTCGAGGACCTCGCAGATGCGTTCGGCGCAGACCGTGGCGCGGGGCGCCATCATCGCCAGGAACGAGGCCATCATCACCGACATCATGATCTGCATCGCGTAGCTCATCATCGCGGTGAGCGCGCCGATCTCGACGCTGCCGTCGGACACCGCGTGCCCACCGAACCAGATGATCGCGACGATGGTCACGTTGGTGATGAGCATGACGACCGGGAACATCAGGGCCATCAGGCGGCCGACGCGCAGAGTCGCGTCGGCGAGGCGGTCGTTGGCGACGGAGAAGCGCTGGATCTCGTGACGTTCGCGCACGAACGCACGGACCACCCGGATGCCGGTGATCTGCTCGCGCAGCACACGGTTGACCGCGTCGATGCGCTCCTGCATGGCGCGGAATCCCGGGATCATCCGGCCGATGATCAATGCCATGGTGATGCCGAGGATCGGGACCGCGATGGCCAGCACCCACGACAGTCCGGGCGCGACGTGGATTCCCATGACGATGCCGCCGACGCACATGATCGGGGCCATCACGAGGATCGCCGTGCTCATCACCACCAGCAACTGCACCTGCTGGACGTCGTTGGTGGTCCGGGTGATCAGCGACGGTGCGCCGAATCCGCCGATCTCGCGTGCCGAGAAGCTGTTCACCCGGTGCAGGAGGTCGTGGCGGATGTCGCGGCCGACGCCGAGCGCGGCGCGCGCGCCGAAATACTGGGCAGCGATCGTGCAGATCACCTGGGCGACGGAGACGACGAGCATCCAGCCGCCGGTGCGCAGGATGTAGTCGGTGTCGCCACGCGCGACGCCATCGTCGATGATGTCGGCGTTGAGCGTCGGCAGATAGAGCATCGCCGCGGTCGCGACGAGTTGGAGCGCGACGACGGCGACCATGTTCCGGGGGTAGTTCGACAGATACGTGCGGATCAGTCGACTCAACATGACGAGATCACTCCGATGACGCTAGCAACTCCGACCGACCGCCTGCGACCGGATATATCTGACTCCCCCGGGGCCGGGCGGCGCCGAGTGCCGTGCTCAGCCGGCGAAGGTGAACGGAACCGCGGCTTCGGGCGTGTAGGTGAGATAGGTGAACGACTCCTTGAAGTAGAGGGTCACCGTGTCGCCGTCGTGTGAGTCGTATCCGATGGAGACGTCCTGGCCGATGTTCAGCTCGAAGTCGCCGCCACGCGTGCTGAGGAGGAAGGCGCCGGAGATCGCGGGTGCCCAGACGATCTCGCCGCCGGCGACGAGGAGCCGCTGCAGATGGTCGCGGATCGGGACGCCGTGGTTCGAGGTCTCGTTGACCAGCGTGTAGACGTCCGCCGACAGCGCCAGCGAGTAGGGGCCCTCGACCGATGCGAGCCGCAGTGCGCTGGTTGCCTGAGCGAGCGCCTCCGGGTAGTCGCGTACGTCGGCGGGCAGCGCGATCGGCGTGGCCGACGCGGTGGCACGGATTCCGCTGATCCCGGCGGCCGGGTACCCCTCGAAGATCGCGCGGTCCTCGGCGCGGGCGAGTTCGGCGGCGGCGTCGCGGACAGGATCCCAATCGGAGTCCTTGGAGCCACGGTCGACGTCGTCGATGGCCTCGCGGGTGACCGTGAACGGCACCTTCAGCTCCACCAGTGACTGGGACTGCCGGGCGAAGGCGAGGATGCCGTCGGCGGGCGAATCGATCTTGGTGCGATGCCCGAGCGTGATCGACGCGACGTCGTTGCCCAGCGGGCCCTTGACATCGACGAGGCGGCGGGCTGCGCTGTTGCGCTTGAACGAGCGGGTCGCCTCCTCCTCGATCTCGGCCCAAGCGGCCTCGGATATCGGTGCGAGTTCGCGATGCAGATTGCTCATTGGTGTCTCCTCGGGGTCGGTCAGGTGTGGGTCTGGTCGGGTGGGAGAGGGGCTGAAGCCAGGGAGCCGATGCCGAGGGAGCCGTCGGCGGGGGGGTCTCGATACGCGTCGGGCTCGCTGCGCTCGCTCGTCGCTACTCGACCAGCGGAGGGCGTCGCTACTCGACCAGCGGAGGGTGTCGCTACTCGAGCGGCGGGGGGCGTCGCTACTCGATCAGCGGAGGGTGTCGCTACTCGAGCGGCGGGGGGTGCGGGGGGCTGGTCCGGCAGATCCTCGAGGAAGTCGATCGTCGGCGTGAAGAACTGCGCGCCGGTCACCGCGGTGGTGAAGTCGAGGAGTCGGTCGTGGTTCCCGGGCGGATCGCCGATGAACATCTTCCGCAGCATCTCCTCGGTCACGTCCGGACCCGCGGAGTAGGCGATGTAGAACGTGCCGCGCTCGCCGGCCGCCGAGACGTCGCCGTAGGGCATGTTGTCGCGGACGACGTCGATCTCCTCGCCGTCGTCGTCCTCGACCACGTTGAGCGCGATGTGGGAGTTGGTCGGCTTCACATCGTCGGACATCTCGACGTTGTCGGTCTTGGTGCGTCCGATCGCCGCTTCCTGGTCCTCGACTGTCAGCCCGTTCCAGGCCTCCAGGTCGGTGACGTAGCGCTGGATCGCGACGTAACTCCCGCCGGCGAAGTCGGGATCCTCGTCACCGACGGTGATGGCGTCGATGGCAGCCTGGCCGACCGGGTTCTCGGTGCCGTCGACGAATCCGATGAGGTCGCGCAGGTCGAAGTAGCGGAAGCCGTGGACCTCGTCGACGACGGTCACCGCATCACCGAGCGCGTCCATGGCCAGGCGGCCGACCTCGAAACAGAGATCCAGCTGATCGGCCTTGATGTGCAGCAGGATGTCGCCGGGGGTGGAGGGTGCGGTGTGCACCGCACCCTCGTAGGTGACGAACGGACGCAGGGATCCGGGCCGGGGGCCCTCGAAGAGTCGGTCCCACGCCTGCGATCCGACAGAGGCGATCGCCGACAGTGCGGCCTCGGGAGCGCGGGAGGAGACCGCGCGGGCCAGGGTGGGGAGATCCGCCAAGAGGTCGCGGACCGCTCCCTCGCCGCCGTCGTCGATCGTGAGGACGAGGAACACGGCCGCCTTCGTCTTGCGTGTCAGAATCGTCTGCGGGACCGGCACCAGTTCACTCTAGCGGACCGCCGAGGGGCCATGAGCTCAGCGCCCGCGCCCCGAATGGGGAGGCGAGGCAAACCTTTTAGGCCGCGACGACGGTCATCGGCGGGCGATCGCGCGGCCTGCGGCGCGGCCGGAGAAGATGCAGCCACCGAGGAAGGTCCCCTCGAGCGCGTTGTAGCCGTGGACACCGCCGCCGCCGAACCCGGCGACCTCGCCTGCGGCGAACAGTCCGTCGAACGCGGTGCCGTCGGGGCGCATCACCTGTGAATCGAGATTGGTCTCCAAGCCGCCCAGCGTCTTGCGGGTCAGGATGTTGAGCCGCACGGCGATCAACGGCCCGAACTCCGGGTCGAGGATCCGGTGCGGTTTGGCGACCCGTACGAGCTTGTCGCCCAGGTACTGACGGGCGTTGGTGATCGCCATCAGCTGGGCGTCTTTGGAGAACTTGTTGTCCATCTCGGCGTCGCGCGCCGACACCACGCGTTCCACGTGCTGCAGGTCCAGCTTCGGGCCTCGCGTGATCGCGTTCATCCCGGCCACCAGTTCCGGCAGGGAGTCGCTGACCACGAAATCGACGCCGTGCTTGGTGAACGCGTCCACCGGCCCTGGGGCGCCCTTGGCGAAGCGGCTCTTGGCGGCGAACTTGAGGTCCTTGTTGGTGATGTCGGGGTTCTGCTCCGAGCCGGAGAGTGCGAACTCCTTCTCGATGATGCTCTGGGTCAGGATGAACCACGAGTAGTCGTATCCGGTGGACAGGATCGCCTTCATCGTCGAATTCGTGTCGAAGCCGGGGAAATTCGGTGGCGCCAAACGATTCCCATTCGCATCCAGCCAGAGCGACGACGGTCCCGGGATGATCCGGATCGCGTGGTCCGGCCAGATCGGATCCCAGTTGTGGATGCCTTCGGTGTAGTGCCACATACGATCCCGGTTGACCAGGCTGGCCCCTGCGGCCTCGGTGATGCCGAGCATGCGGCCGTCGACGTGGGCCGGGACACCGGAGATCATCGTCTTCGGGGCCGGGCCGAGGCGGTCGGTCGGCCAGTTCTCGCGGATCAGATCATGGTTGTGCCCGATGCCCCCGGACGTGACGATCACGGCGCCCGCACGGATCTCGAAGTCGTCGACCACATCTCGCGACGACGCGACGCCCCGGTCGAGGTCGGTCGGTGCCAGCACCGATCCGGTGACGCCGACGGCGGCATCACCCTCGATGAGGATGTCGTCCACCCGGTGCCGGAACCGGAACTCCACCAGGCCACGCTTCTCGGCTTCGAGGACCGGTTCGGCGAACACACGCACCACCTCTGGGCCGGTGCCCCAGGTGAGGTGGAATCGCGGTACCGAGTTGCCGTGGCCGTCGGCGAACCCTCCGCCGCGTTCGGCCCATCCGACGACCGGGGTGATCCGTAGCCCGAGGTCGTGCAGGTACTGCCGTTTTGTCGAGGAGGCGAAGTCGACGTAGGCGCGGGCCCACTGCCGCGGCCAGAAATCCTCGTCGTCACGGTCGAAGCCGGCCGACCCCATCCAGTCCTGCAACGCGAGTTCGGGCGAGTCCTTGATGCCCAGCCGCCGCTGCTCGGGGGTGTCGACCAGGAACAGCCCACCGAGCGACCAGAACGCCTGGCCGCCCAGGTTGTTGCGATTCTCCTGATCGACGACGACGACCTTGCGGCCTGCCTGGGTGAGCTCGTAGGTCGCGACCAGTCCGGCCAACCCCGATCCGACCACCACCGCATCGGCTTGCTGCTCGCTCACCGCACCCTCCCTCGTATCTGTTGACGTCGAGACTAGCCCCCGCCATGCGATGGGCACCTCGACTTGCCCCGTGTGACCGTCTGACGCTCTCAGAGCCGGATGTCGGCGTAGCGATGCACCCAGGGATCGGCCTGTTCGAGCTGGGCCGCCAGCGCGAGCAGGTCGCCGTCGGCGCCCAGGCGGCCCACGAACTGCACACCGAGCGGCAGGCCATCGGCCGTCCAGTGCAGTGGCACGCTGATGGCCGGGCGTCCGGTCAGGTTGGCGAGCTGGGTGTAGGGCACCCAGCCGAGGCTCTGCTCGATGAGGTCGTCGAGGATTCCGCTGCGTGCCAGCAGGTTTCCCGCGTGCAGTTTGGCGATCACCCGGGAGGCGGCCTGCAGCGGCGGGGGCGTGGTGGTGGCACCGATCCTCAGTGGCGGGGTGGCGAGGGTCGGCGTGAGGAAGTGGTCGTAGGTCTGGTGGAACGCCTCCAGCGAGACCACGTAGTCGTTCACCTTGTTCAGTGCGCTCAGCGCCGCGACCGCACCGGCGGACCGTCCGAGCTCCGCCATCGCGAGGGTGTCGGCCTCGAAGTCACGGTCGGTCGCGCCGGTGAGTGCCCGGGTCTCGTCGACCTCGGTGGCGAGCACCGCGAACCAGACGGTCAGGAAGTCGCGGGCCAGCGCGGCGTCGTCGTAGGGCGGTGCGACCTCCTCGACGTGATGGCCGAGTTCATCGAGGACCTTCGCGGCGTGCTCGACGGCGGCGACCGCCTCGGGATCCGGGTTCGGATTGATCGCCGACGACACCGAGTAACCGATACGCAGCCGTGCCGGCCGGTCCGTGATCCGGGTGGCGAACGGCGTGCTCGGCGTCGGGGTCGGATAGACCGAGCCGGGTGTCGGCCCGACGATGGCGTCGTAGAGGGCGGCGGCGTCGCGGACCGTCCGGGACACGACTCCCTGGACCGCCATCCCGAACATCGCCTCTCCGGTGGCCGGGCCGAACGGTGACAGGCCGCGCGTCGGTTTGAGTCCGACGAGTCCGTTGCAGGCCGCCGGGATGCGGATCGATCCGCCCCCGTCGTTGGCGCCGGCCGCGGGCACGATGCCTGCGGCGACCGCCGCGCCCGAACCGCCGGACGAACCGCCGGGCGTGTGGTCGGTGTTCCAGGGGTTGCGGGCCGGACCCCAGAAATCGGATTCGGTGATGCCCTTCGCGCCGAACTCGGGGGTGTTGGTCTTGCCGAAGATCACCAGCCCGGCGTCGAGGAACCGACGCACCACATGGGAGTGCTCGGGGGCGATGTGGCGTGCCAGGGAGCGCGAGCCGCTCGAGGTCGGGTAGCCCTTGTACTCCTGAGCCAGATCCTTGATCAGGAACGGCACGCCCGCGAACGGACCCGACAGGTCGGGGCCCGCCGCCCGCGCGTCGGCCTCCTCGTCCATCCGGCGGACGATCGCGTTGAGTCGGGGATTCACCGCGTCGGCGCGTTGCCTGGCGAGTGCGAGCAGTTCGGCGGGGGTGACCTCGCCCCGGGTGACCAGGTCTGCGAGGGAGGTGGCGTCGAGGTGGAGATACTCGCTCAGGTTCACCGGGCAAACACTACGGCGCCGCGGTGTCCGGTCGAAAGGATCTCGGCGGCGAATCGGTGATGATCACTGTTCATCGAGCAATGCCGTAACGACGCCATAACGCTGTACGACCGTCCCACTGACTCATCCGATCCGTGCGCCGATTCCGCTCGGGTTTGCGCAGGTGGCGCCATCCGGTGGGACGTTATGTCGGGTTGTCGCCGGTCACGGCGTCCGTCCTTGCCTTTGCCGGTGTGTTATCGAGCCGTTACACTGCCTGACGACGGGTATGCGCAGGGCCGACGAGCCATAGAATCCCGTGAGATGACCCCCGTGATATGACGTGGCCCAGTTCGTGGTCAAGATCGATAAGGACAAAATCAATGCTGACACGCGCCCGTAAGCGCTTGGTCGCCGGACTTGTGGCCGTGGTGGCCGCGACGGGCGTGACCATGGTCGCTGCACCGACGGCTCAGGCGGCCGGTACTACCGAGTACGTCTACTCCGCGGCCATGCACCGCAACATCCCGGTTCGCATCGTCGACGGTGGCGGGGGTGGGCCGAAGCCCACTCTGTACGTCCTCGACGGACTGCGTGCGCCGAACAACAACAGCGGTTGGCTGATCAACACCAACGTCGACCGGTTCATGGTCGGCAAGGGCACCAACGTCGCAATGCCGTTCGGTGGCGCCGGCAGCTTCTACACCGACTGGGAGCGCTCCGATCCCAAGCTGGGCGTCAACAAGTGGGAGACCTTCCTGACGCGCGAACTGCCCGCGTACATGAAGGCCCGTCACAACAGCGACAACCGCCGCAACGGCATCGCCGGTCTGTCGATGTCGGGCACCTCGGCACTGAACCTCGCATCGCGCCATCCCGGCTTCTACGACGCGGTCGCCTCGTACAGCGGCTACCCGACCGTTACCACCCCCGGCTTCACGCAGGGCATCCAGGTCGCGGTCGCACAGACCGGTGGTAATGCCAGCAACATGTGGGGCATCTTCCCGTTCGGTGAGTGGTTCGCGAACGATCCGTTCCTGAGCGCCAACAATCTGGCCGGCAAGCATGTCTATCTCTCGTCCGGCAGCGGTCTGGGCAGCAAGTACGACAGCTCGGTCAACCCGTCGAGCCCGAACTTCGACCCGGTCAAGTTCTCGCAGATGGTTCCGCTGGAGACCGCGGCGTCGGTCAGCACCCAGCTGTACATCCCGCGCGTGGCCCTGGTCCCCGGCGTCAAGCTGACCACCCACGTCACCCCGGACGGTGTCCACTGGTGGGACTACTGGCAGAACGACTTCAAGCAGTCGTGGAACACCACGTTCCGCCCGGCGTTCTTCTGATCGCTGCGGACTGATCTCCGACCGACGCGGCCGGTGACCTCAGGGTCACCGGCCGCGTTTGTCGTTGCGTCCGGTGCCCCGCGCGGCCCCGCTCCCACCGCCCTGACCCCGCGGGCCCCGCTCCCACCGGCCCTGACCCCGCGGGGAGGGAAAGCAAGGCGGGCGAGGACGGCCCTGTCGAACCGACCGCCCTGTCGAACCGACCGCCCCGCCGAACGAACAGGGCCCCCACCAGGTGCTCGGAGAGCGTGTGGTGGGGGCCCTGTGCGGAGAGCTACGGCAGGCTACTCGCCCGGCGGACGACGGAAGTGCTGGGTGTCGTCGTCGTCCGACGGCCGGAACTCGTCGGTGGGCCGGAACGTCTGCGTCGCGGAGTCGTCGTCCGCCGTGGGCGGGGTGAACGTCTGCGTCGCAGTGTCGTCGGCGGGAGACTCGCCCGGCGGGTCCACTCGGGGGATCTGCTCGGTCGGCCGGTCCCACGGGTCGAGGGAGGCGCCTGCGGCCGCCCCGGCTGCCCCGGCGGCCGGAACCGTCGGATCGACCTCATGTCGTCCCGCGCCGGTGTTCGCCGTGGTGTCGGGTTCGTCCCATGCGGCCGTGTCGTCGGCCGGTGGGGTGTCGTCGCCGTCCCGGTCGCGGCGGGCACGCCACATCAGGAAGCCCCACAGGGCCAGCAGCAACACGCCGACGATGCCGAGGATCAGCGGCAGCCAGAAACTGCCGAGGGTCAACAGCCCCTTGTAGTGGTCGGCCTTCTCGGCCTGGTTCTTGACCGTCTGATCGGACCACTTGAATCGCGCCTTGAGGACGTCCATCCGGAAGTCCCGCACCGGTGCCGGGGTGTCGGAACTCTGATCGGGCGACCGGAAGTACTGATGCTGATCCTCGAGACCGTCGATGATGGTGCCGGTCTTCGGCTCCACGAACACGTGCCGGGTGGCGGTGGCGTAGCGGTGCATCGTGATCTTGTCGTTCGGCTTCACACCACGTCCGCTGATGCCCCACCAGCTCGCGGGCATGGTCAGCATCGTGCCAAGCGCCGCCTCGCCCTGTGCGTTGGGCAGGCCCGAGACGTCGGTCTCGGGCACGTCGCCGACGAACTCGTAGGTCGTGACCCCGTTGATGTTCTTCTCGCCCTTGAAGTTGACCGGGATGTCCTGGCGGGTGTTCGTGTCGTAGTAGAGATACGCGCGCTTGCCGACATCGAAGCCGAACTTGTACTGGAAGCCCTTGCGATCGGGGAGGTCGACCGAGACGTCCTTCGGGTTCACACCTTCGGGTGCGGCCTCGAGTTGCAGCGAGCTGACGGTCCCGTTCGGCACCGACGACTTGCGATTCACCGACACCCGGTCGATGTTCGCGGTGAGCAGGCCGTCGTCGCACTTGCGCTCGCTGTCGGCGGCGGCCATCGACGGATCGGTCTCGTTGCCCGCGGCGTCGCGGACACGGTCGATCTGGACGGTCTGCGCCGACTGCAGGGTCGCCTGGCGCTTGTCCGAGGGGTCGACGATGACCGAGCGGCGCTGCTGGGTGAGATGGGCGTCGAGCACGCGTGCCTTGCGTTCACTCACCGAACAGCGATCGAAGATCTCGGCGGGGAACCGGTCACCGCTGGATCCGTCCTCGGGCACCGTCGTGGCGACCGACGTGATGTCCAGGTCGAGTGGCACCACGCGCAGCTGCGGTACGAGGAACAGCGGTATGGCTATGGCAGCGGCGATGCATGCGGCGCCGAGGAACGCCGGCAGCGCCAGCCAAAGTCGTCTCATTCTCTCCACTCCTGTAATCCGGACTCAACGTGACAACAGTAGCGGCGCCGTGCCGTCACCCGACGGAGGTCTCGGACATTCCTGGCAACGACCGTGCCATACGCCTCCCCCCAGCCGTCCGACGGTCAGCCCGACTGGCTGCGATCGGACCGCCTGTCCCGTTCGGCCTCTTTCATGATCCCGGCCATATATGCGTAGATCTCTTTGTCGGACATGGCTTTCCAGCGGGGTGCGAGCAGCTTCATGTATTTCTCGACGTAAAGGAGCTGTTTGCCGACGAGAACGAGTTCGCGCGGCAGTCGGGCGTCGTGTGCCTTGGCGACCGCGGCCAGCTGGCGTCCGAGATCCCCATACGACATCGACCCGAGATCGGTCGACGAGAGCGGCATCGCAACCCGTTTGATGTCCTCGGCGCCGCGGCTGGTCGACGACGTCGGATTGTGGACGGCTCCCAGCAGGAAGATCGCGCGACCGGCCGATTCGTAGTCGCCGCGCACGATGAGGTCGACGACGAGCTGGCGGAGAATCCGTCGCGTCCGTTTGGTGAACCGCCCGACGATGCCGAAGTCGAGTAGGACAAGCGTGCCGTTCGCGTCGACGAGCACGTTCCCCGCGTGGAGATCGCCGTGGAAGAGTCCACCGTGGAACGCCGACTCGAGGAGGGAGAGCAGCAGATTGCGGCACAGCGCCACACCGTCATGGCCCGCCCCTCGGACGGCCTCGGCGTCGTCGATGCGGATCGCGTAGACCCGTTCCATCGTGAGCACCCGAGAGGTGGTGAACTCGTCGTGGACCTCGGGAACCCGGACACGGCTGCCGTACGGGCCGTCTCGCAGGCACTCGTACCATTCCCGCATCGTGTCCGCCTCGTTGCGAAAATCGAGTTCCGCCGACAGTCCGTCGGCGAAGTCCTCGACGACGTGCCTGGCGCTCAGCATCCGGCCGTACTCGGAGATCTCCGCGAGTCCCGCGAATCGCTCGAGCAGGGCGACGTCGGGTGCGAGACGCTCGGTGATTCCCGGACGCTGGATCTTGACCACGACCTCTTCGCCGCTGTGCAGGGTCGCGGTGTGGACCTGGGCGATCGAGGCGGACGCGATCGGCTCGACGTCGAAGGCCGCGAAGACCTCCTCGGGGCCGCGGCCGAACTCCTCGATGAACAGCCGCCGGATGTCCGCGGGGTCGGCGGGACGAACCCGGTCGAGCAGCGATTCGAACTCGGCCGAGAGTGTCTCGCTGAACACCCCTGGGCTCGACGCGATGAGCTGGCCGAGTTTGACGTAGGTGGGGCCGAGATGTTCGAACGTGGTCCGGATCTCGTGGGCGACGCGCTGCGCGGTCGGGCGGCGACCGTGGACGGCGTCACCGAGGGTGTGGAACACGAAGCGCCCGACGCCCGCCGCCGTATGGGCCGTCGCCGTGCCGAATCGGGTGATCTCGGCGATCGGCGACACCGTGGGCAGCTGTCTGCGTAGGTCGTCGTCTGCGGAGTTCTGCATCGTCACCATCGGCAAGTGTAACGACGGAGCGTGTCCGGCACCGGGGGCGTGGCGCCTCAGGCGGCGGTCGCCGACGTCCGGCGGCTGTCGATCCACCTGGTCAGGAGCCCGTTTCGGGGTGCGAAGAGGTAGATCAAGGTGAACATCACACCTTGTGTCACCACCACCATTCCGCCCGGGGAGACGTCGGCGCCGTAGCTGATGTAGATGCCCACGACGGTGGCCGCGACGGCGATCGCGGGGGCGATCAGCAGCATGTGACCGAACCTGTCGGTGAGCAGGTGCGCCGAGGCTCCGGGGATGATCAGCATCGCGACGACCAGGATGACGCCGACGATCTGGAGCGCCAGCACGCAGGTGAGGGCGAGCAGACCGAGCAGCAGGGCGCCGAGCCATCGCCGGGACAGCCCGATCGCGTGTGCGTGGACGGGATCGAAGGCGTAGAGCGTCAGATCTCGCCGCTTGACCACCAGCACCGTCGCGACCACCGCGGCCAGGATCAGCAACTGCCACAGGTCCGCGCCGGAGACGCCGAGGACGTTCCCGAACAGGATGTGGTTCAGATCGGTCTGACTCGGCGTTGCCGAGACGAGCACCAGCCCGAGCGCGAACAGGGTGGTGAACACGATGCCGATCGCGGCGTCCTCCTTCACCCGGCTCGTGTCGCGGACGGTTCCGATCAATGCGACCGCGAGGAATCCGAAGATCACCGCGCCGATCGCGAAGGGCACCCCGACGATGTAGGACAGCACCACGCCGGGCAGCACAGCGTGCGAGACCGCGTCGCCCATCAGCGACCAGCCGATCAGGACGATCCAGCAGCTGATCAGTGCGCACACCGCGGCCGCGACCCCGCTCGCGAGGAATGCGTCGCGCATGAAGGACAGCGTCCAGGGTTCGACCAGAAAGTCGATCATCGTGCCACCCCGGAACTGCCGCTCGGATCACGTTGCGGTGCCGACGATTCGCTGCGGCCTCCACCCAGGACGTCGACGCCGAAGGCGAGTGCGAGGTGCTCGGGGCGCAAGGCCTCCTCGGGGGTGTCGTGTACCAGTACACGTTGCATCAGCAGGACGGCTTCGGTGGCGAACGATGGCAGGGTGGACAGGTCGTGGGTGGAGATCAGGATTGTCGCTCCGCGAGTGGATTCCGCCACGAGCAGGTCCACTATCGTTCGCTCCGAACGCTTGTCGACACCGGCGAACGGCTCGTCGAGCAGGAGGATGTCTGCACCCTGCGCGATGCCCCGCGCAACGAACGCGCGTTTGCGTTGTCCGCCAGAGAGTTTGCCGATCTGACGGTCGGCGAGTTCGGTGAGCCCCACTCGTTCGAGCGCGTCGTCGACGGCGGCCCGATCACGTGCGGAGGCCCGACGGAACAGGTTCTGCCGTCCGTACCGGCCGGTCATCGCGACTTCGCGTACCGAGATGGGGAAGTCCCAGTCGACGTCCTCGGACTGCGGGACATAGGAGACGAGTCCTCGGGCCCGTGCACGATTCGGGGTCCCGCCGGCGATCGACACGCTTCCCGACGACGGGCGCACGAGCCCCATGATCGACTTGAACAGCGTCGACTTGCCCGAGCCGTTCATCCCGATCAATCCGCAGATCCGGCCGGGTCGAAGTGTCAGGGACACCTTGTCGAGGGCGAGGACGCTTCCGTATCGGACGGTGAGGTCGGTGAGTTCGATGGCGGGCGGTTCCGAATCACCCTGTGGTGCGCCATCGCGGGGTGTGCCGTCCCGAGGTGGGCGGTCCTGAGGTGGGCGGTGGTCAGGGAACGACATGATCGGCGTCCTTTCCGGTGAGGCCCGCGATGATGGTCGTCAGGTCGTGCCGGAGCAGATCGAGATAGGTGGGCACCGGACCGTCGGGCTCCGACAGGGAGTCGACATACAGCGTCCCGGCGAGTCGGGCGTCGGTGGAACGCGCAACCTGCTGCATCGGCGCGTTGTTCACGGTCGATTCGCAGAAGACCGCGGGTACCCGGCGGTCCCGGACGAAGTCGACAGTGCGTCGCATCTGCTGTGGGGTGGCCTCCTGTTCGGAGTTCACCGGCCAGATGTAGTGCTCGGTGAGTCCGGTGTCACGCGCGAGATAGCTGAACGCGCCCTCGCAGGTGACCAGTGCTCTCTCGTTGTCGGGCAGCGCATCGATGGCCGTCACGAGCCGAGCCCGCTCGTCGTCGAGGCGGGCGTCATAGCGTTCGGCGTTGGCGTGATAGGCATCGGCGTGCCCGGGGTCGATGCGGGCCAGCCCGCGAGCAATGTTGTCGGCGTACGTCTTTGCTTCCAGCGGCGACATCCAGGCGTGCGGGTTGGGTTTACCGGTGGCGGGAGAACCGCCCGGATCCGCCCTGATCGGCAGCGGCGCGATGCCGTCGGAGGCGACGATCCGCGGCACGTCGATGTCGGCGAGGAATCGCTCGAACCAGTCATCGAGGTGGAGGCCGTTCACCACCACGAGGGAGGCGTCAGAGGCTTTGTGCAGATCGCCCGGCGTGGGCTCGTACCCATGGATCTCGGCGCCGAACTTGGTCAGGGAGCTGACGTCGGCGTGGTGGCCCGCGACGTTGCGCGCGATGTCCGCGAGGACGGTGAACGTGGCCAGGACCCGCGGGCGGTCCGCGACATCACGGGTGTCGCAGGCCGTGCACGCGACGGCGACCACGACAAGTGTCGCGATGATGATCCGACGGGCCGCTGACATGGACCAACTCTAAGTTCGGGTACCCGAACTTGCAAGTTAGCCGAACCTGAAGCAGGTCGGCGCACCCATGCGCATATGAATATTCCCGAATGTGATCTATTCGCCCGTCGTCCCACAGGCCGGCGCTTCTCCGGAACACTGGACGGGGTGCGGGGCGACCCGCAGCGGAACCACGGGACCACGCGTCCGATCCGCGAATCCGACGTCGAACCGAGGGAGCTTCCATGCCCACCACCGTCAACGCCTACATCGCGACCGCCGCCGACCAGCCGCTCGGCCCCACCACCATCGAACGCCGTGACCTCGGCACTAACGACGTCGCGATCGACATCGCCTACGCAGGCATCTGCCACAGCGACATCCACACCGCGCGCAGCGAGTGGGGTCGCACGGCGTTCCCGGTGGTCCCCGGCCATGAGATCGCGGGCATCGTGTCGGCCGTCGGCTCCGACGTCACGCGCCACCGTGTGGGGGACCGGGTCGGGGTCGGCTGCTTCGTGGACTCGTGCCGCGAGTGTGAGCCCTGCCGCCGCGGCGAGGAACAGTACTGCGAACGTGGGATGACCGGCACCTACAACGCTGTGGGCCGTGACGGCGAGCCCACCCATGGTGGCTACAGCACCGGCATCGTCGTCGACGAGAACTACGTCTGCGGCATTCCCGAGGGCATCGACCTCGACGTCGCCGCGCCCCTGCTGTGCGCAGGCATCACGCTCTACTCGCCGCTGCGTCATTGGCAGGCCGGACCCGGCAAGAAGGTCGCGATCATCGGGCTCGGCGGACTGGGGCACGTAGGCGTCAAGATCGCGCACGCGATGGGTGCCGAGGTCACCGTGCTCTCGCAGTCGCTCAAGAAGATGGAGGACGGCCTGCGACTCGGCGCCGACCACTACTACGCGACCAGTGACCCGGACACCTTCGAGAATCTGCGCAACGAGTTCGACCTGATCATCAACACCGTGTCGGCCAACCTGGACATCAAGCAGTACCTCGGACTGCTGGCCATCAACGGCACGCTCGTGGAGCTCGGCCTCCCCGAACACCCCATCGAGGTGCCCGCCTTCGCGGTCACGGCCAACCGGCGCAGTTTTGCCGGATCGATGATCGGCGGCATCGCCGAGACCCAGGAGATGCTGGAGTTCTGCGCCGAGCACGGCATCGGGGCCGAGATCGAGGTGATCGGTGCCGACAAGATCAACGAGGCCTACGACCGGGTGGTCGCGAGCGATGTGCGCTACCGCTTCGTGATCGACACGGCGACGCTCTGACCGTCGAGGTCACCGACCGCCGATGACCCCGCCGTTCCGGGTCGACGACGTCCGCGGCGCCCGCATCGCCTGGAACCAGACCGGGCGCGGGCCCGCGGCGATCTGGGCTCATGGACTGGGCTCGAGTGCCTACCGGCAGGAGTCATCCGGCGAATTCGACTGGCGGGCGGTCTCTTCGACGCGTCGCCTCATCCGGTACGACGCGCGTGGCCACGGGCGGTCGACGGGCGGCACGGCGGCCCACGAATACACCTGGCCGGAACTGGGGGCCGATCTACTGGGCCTGCTGGACGTCGCGGCGCCGGGCCAGCCCGTCGATGCGATCGGGGCGTCGATGGGAGCCGCGACCATCGTGTATGCGGCACTTGCCGAACCGGATCGGTTCCGGCGCCTCGTCCTCGTCACTCCGCCGACGATCTGGGGCACTCGCCGCGCGATGGCCACCGAGCGCCTCGAGTCGGCAGACCTGATCGATCGGCACGGTCTCGCCGCCTTCGAGCGGGTGGGTGCGGACGAACCGGTCTCGCCCGCGCTGGCCGAGGCCAGGCGATTTGTCGCCCCGATCGCCGTGCGCGCGTCCATCTTTCCCTGGGTGCTGCGCGGGGCCGCCGAATCGGATCTCCCGGCGCCCTCGGTACTCGCATCCCTGGAGATCCCGACGCTGGTGCTGAGCTGGACCGGAGATCATGCACATCCGGTGAGCAGTGGAGAACTCCTGGCCGACACGTTGCCGACTGCCCGATTGGCGGTCGCGGACACCCCGCACCGACTCCGTTCCTGGCCGCGGGTGGTCGCCGCGTTCTTGGACAATCCGTCCGTGGGCGCATCGTGAACGCCTTGTCGTACCGCTAGTCGCCGAGGCTTCCGTTGTTCGCGGTGGCGGACGCGTCCTTGACTGATACCCCCCAGGGGTATAAAACGGGCATATGGACCACAACCTCGACCACAGCGCGATCAGTGTCGCCGAGGGCGACCACGACCTGCACGCCCATCACACGGATTCCCACGACGGCCATTCCGGCGGTGGAGCCCATGGCGGTCACGGCGAGCACGTCGCGATGTTCCGACGGCTCTTCCTGGTCATGACGGTGCTCGCGGTCCCCGTGGTGCTCGCGAGTCCGATGTTCGCCGATCTGATCGGCTACGGATTGCCGTCGTGGGGGTGGCTGGACTGGGTGTCGCCGATCCTCGGCACGATCATGTTCGTCTGGGGCGGGCGCCCCTTCCTCACCGGCGCCGTGAGCGAACTACGTTCGCGGACACCGGGAATGATGACGCTGATCGCGCTGGCCATCAGCGTGGCCTTCGTGGCGTCGTGGGGGGCCACCCTCGACCTGCTGCACCACGAACTCGATTTCTGGTGGGAACTCGCCCTGCTGATCGTGATCATGCTGCTCGGTCACTGGATCGAGATGCGGTCGATATCGCAGACGACCTCGGCGCTGCAATCCCTTGCCGCCCTGTTGCCCGACGAAGCCGAGCGGGTCGTCGACGACGTGGTGCAGACGGTCTCGCCTGCCGACCTCCGGGTGGGCGACCTGGTCATCGTGCGGCCCGGCGGACGCGTGCCCGCCGACGGCGAGATCGTCTCGGGCACTGCGGAAGTCGACGAGTCGATGATCACCGGGGAGTCGACGCTGGTGAGCCGCACGGTCGGTGACCGGGTGGTCGCGGGAACGGTCAGTGCCGACACCGCCATCCGGATCCGGGTCGGTGCGGTCGGCGACGACACCGCGTTGGCAGGTATCCAGCGCCTCGTGTCCGACGCCCAGAACTCGTCGAGCCGTGCGCAACGTCTCGCCGATCGTGCCGCGGGTTGGCTGTTCTGGTTCGCGCTCGGGACCGCTCTCGTGACCGCGATCGCCTGGACCGCGGTCGGTCAGTCCGACAACGCGGTCATCCGCACCATCACGGTGTTGGTCATCGCCTGCCCCCACGCCCTCGGCCTGGCGATCCCCCTGGTGGTGGCCATCGCCACCGAACGGGCGGCCACGATGGGAGTGCTGGTGACCGATCGGGTGGCGCTGGAGACCTTGCGCCTCGCCGACGTGGTGCTGTTCGACAAGACCGGAACCCTGACCCGCGGTGAGCCTGCGGTGGTTCGCGTCGTGACCGGGCAGGCGATGTCGGAGGACGAGGTGATCGCGCTCGCCGCGGCCGCCGAGTCCGACAGCGAGCATCCGCTCGCGAAGGCCGTGCGACGCGCGGCAATCGATCGCGACGTGATCGTGCCTGCGGCGCAGAACTTCTCGTCGAGTGCCGCGGTCGGCGTCCGCGCCGAGGTGGACGGACGTGAAGTCGCGGTGGGCGGACCGCGTTTGCTCGTGGAGCGTGAGCTCACCGCGCCGGACGATGCCGCCGAACTCGTCGGCCACGGCAGCACGGTCCTCTACGTCGCCGCCGACGGGGTCGTGGTGGGCGCGATCGCGCTCGCCGACGAGGTGCGGCCCGAGTCGGCCGAGGCGGTCCGAGCGCTCGCCGACCGGGGCGTCGAAGCGGTGATGGCCACCGGTGACGCGCGCGACGTGGCCGAACGGGTGGCCGCCGACCTCGGCATCGAGCGCGTCTATGCGGGCGTCCGTCCCGAGGACAAGGAGTCCATCGTCGCCGACCTGCAGGCCGAGGGGAGCACCGTGGTGATGGTCGGTGACGGCGTCAACGACGCACCGGCCCTCGCGCGCGCCGATGTCGGCGTCGCGATCGGTGCCGGCACCGATGTCGCGATCGGGTCGGCCGGGGTGGTGCTGGCAGGCGACGATCCGCGCACCGTGGTCTCGGCGATGGTCCTGTCCGGACAGGCGTACCGCAAGATGCGGCAGAACCTCTGGTGGGCGGCCGGCTACAACCTGCTCGCCGTCCCGCTCGCAGCCGGTGTGCTGGCCCCGATCGGTTTCGTGTTGCCCATGGCCGTCGGTGCGATCCTGATGTCGGTCTCGACCGTGGTGGTCGCGCTCAATGCGCAACTGCTCCGTCGGGCTGATCTGTCGGTGCACTGACCGCGGCTCCCCTCGCTGCATGGAACGGCGTATGGTTTTCGACTGGGAATCGAAAACAGGTCGCCGTGGTTGATCCTCACATCGACGTTCCCCCCGCGAGAGGTGCGAGATGGCCCAGAACGAGATGAGCCGTGACCAGCGTGACGAGACGCGTGCCGACTTCGTGGTGGTCGGCGCCGGGGTGGCCGGACTGACCGCGGCCCTGCGGGCAGCCGAGGCCGGATTGCGCGTGGTGATTCTGACCAAGGGGCCCGCATGGCATCCCGATCGCGCCGAACAGGCGACCTCGACCTTCTATGCGCAGGGCGGGATCGCCGTGGTCGAGCCCGGTGACCCGACGGACTCGGTCGACCTCCATCTCGCGGACACACTGGGCGCCGGGGCGGGCCTGACGGATTCGCGGATCGCCCGACCCATCCTCGACGACGGGTGGTCTGCCGTGTCCGGTCTGATCGGCTGGGGTGCCGAATTCGATCGCGGGCCCGGCGGCGACCTGCTGCGAACCCGTGAGGGCGGCCACTCGGTACGCCGCATCATCCACGCCGGCGGCGACGCGACGGGTGCCCAGGTGCAGCGTGCTCTGGAGCGCAGGCTACGGGCCGCGTCCCGATCCCTGGCGATCACCGGCCACGACGACGCGGTCGCCACCGCGATCCTGCGTGCCAACGGTCAGACGGTGGGTGTCGCCTACCGGCAGCGGGGGCGAGAACGCGTCGTCCATGCGCCGACCGTCCTGCTCGCCACCGGTGGCAGCGGTCACCTCTATGCCGCCACAACCAACCCGTCCGGCGCGACCGCCGACGGCATCGCTCTCGCGTTGCGGGCCGGGGCCGTCGTCGCCGACATGGAGTTCATCCAGTTCCATCCGACGATGCTGTTCGTCGAGGGTGCGCGTGGTCGGCGGACGCTGATCAGCGAGGCCGTGCGTGGTGAGGGTGGCCGTCTGGTCGACGTCGACGGCGACCCGGTGACCGCCGGGGTGCATCCGATGGGTGATCTCGCGCCGCGCGACGTGGTCGCCGATGCCGTCGAGACGAGGATCGCCGACTCCGGCCATCCGTGCGTGTATCTCGACGTCCGGTCGATCGCCGACTTCCCGACCCGATTCCCCACGGTGACCGAGGGCGTCGCCGACGCCGGGCTCGACGTGACCGCCGGCCTGATCCCGGTGGTGCCGGGTGCGCACTACCAGTGCGGCGGCGTACTCACCGACGTCGACGGCCGGACCGCCGTGCCCGGTTTGCTGGCCGCGGGTGAGGTCGCGCGGACCGGGCTGCACGGCGGGAACCGGCTGGCGTCGAACAGCTTGCTGGAGGGACTGGTCATGGGCCGCCGGGCTGCCGCGGTGGCCGTCGGCCGTCGAGGCAGGCGGGCCGGTGAGGGCGCAGCCGCGATGCCGGGGATGCACCCGACGATGCCACGGAAAGAGCTGCAGGACAGTATGTCCCGATCCGTCGCGCTGCGCCGGGACGCCGATGGCCTCGACCGCGTCGCCACGGCGCTGAGCCGAATCCCGGACCGGGCGGCGATCACCGATACCGACATCGAAGACGCCGCGCTGACGTTGACCGCCACGGTGGTCGTGGCGGCGGCGCGAGCGCGCACCGAATCGCGCGGCTGTCACACGCGCATCGACCATCCGCACACCGACCCGCAGGCGCGGACACGGTGTTTCGGCTGGCTCGACGGTGAGCTCACCGAGTGCGACGGCAGCGAGACCATCACCCGCATCCACGTGCCGGTGCCCTGAGCCGGCGGCCGACCGGTCGCGGTAACGTCGGCGACCATGACCGCGCCCGGACGAGTCGTCGTCGACCTCGGCCACATCCGTCTGCATGCCCTCGCCTGGGGGGAGCCCGACGCGCCGCTCGCCATCTGCCTGCACGGATTCCCGGATTCCGCGTGGACGTGGCGACACCTCGCCCCCGAGCTCGCGGCGGCCGGCTATCGAGTGGTCGCACCGTTCACCCGCGGGTACTCCCCGTCGGAGGTCCCGGTCGACGGCGACTACCACGTGGCGGCACTCGCCCACGACGTCCTCGCGCTGCATCGCGAACTCGGCGGCGACGATCGGGCGGTCCTGATCGGACACGACTGGGGCGCGCTCACCGCGCATGCGATCCTCGCCCGCGACGACCACCCGTTCCGGCGCGTCGTCGCGATCGCCGTGCCGCCGATCGCCGCCATGCGGCAGGCGGGGACGTCGGTGCGTGCGCAGCTGCGTCTCATCCCACGACAGATGGCGATGAGCTGGTACATCGGTTTCAACCAGATCCCGTTCCTCCCGGAGCGGGTTCTCGGGTGGCTCATCCCGACCCTCTGGCGGCGGTGGGGGCCGTCCCCGGACGTCGACGACGTCGACAACGCTCTGGCCACGGTGCCGAACCGTGCACACGGATCGGCGGTCCTCGGGTATTACCGGGCCATGCTGCGACCTCGCGTCGACGCCCGATATGCCGACCACGCCTCGGATTGGCTGCGGCCGCCTCGGACACCGCTGCTCTACCTGCACGGCGTGCTGGACGGATGCATGCAGGTGGCCTTCACCGACGGATTGACCGAGTTGCTGCCGACGGGCAGTGAGGTCGCCCGGATCGATCACGCAGGCCACTTCGTCCATCTGGATCAGCGCGATCGGGTGCATCGCCGCATCGTCGGCTTCCTCGGTTCGTGAAACCGGGGTCCGGTGCCCCGGGGCACACCGGTGGTCGGGCCCGGCGCACAATCGACCCCATGTCGCGTCCCGTGGTCCAGCCCGATCAGGTCTCGTTCACCGGCGTCGACGGGATCACGCTGCGAGCCGACGAGTGGCGGCCTGCCGCCGGTGCGGCCGGCCCGACGATCGTGCTCCTGCACGGTGGCGGACAGACCAGACACTCGTGGAAGCAGACGGGCGAGTTCCTGGCGGCTGCCGGCGCTCATGTGGTGTCGCTCGACACGCGAGGTCACGGCGCCAGCGATTGGTCGCCGAGCGGTCGGTACAGCCTGGAACTGTTCACCGGCGACGTCGTCGCGGTGGTCGAGCAGATCGGAATGCCGGTGACGCTCGTCGGTGCCAGCATGGGCGGGCTCAGCAGCATCGGCGCGGCTGCCGAACTCGGCTCCGAGAGAGCACGCGCTCTGGTGCTCGTCGATGTGGTCCCGCGCTACGACCAGGCCGGGAGCGCCCGGATTCGCGACTTCATGACCGACAACGTCGGTGGATTCGACACGCTCGAGGACGCGGCCGACGCGATCGCCGCGTATCTTCCGCACCGGGCCAAGACCTTCCACCCGGAGGGCCTCAAACGGAATCTGCGTGCAGGTGAGGACGGTCGCTGGTACTGGCACTGGGACCCGGCGTTCGTGACGTCGAAACCGGGCGACGACCGATTCGTGCGGGCCGAACATCTGGAGGAGCAGCTCGCGTCGTTGACGGTCCCGATCCTGCTGATCCGCGGCAAGCTCTCCGACGTCGTCCCCGAGGACGCGGTGGCCGGGTTCCGCGAGGTGGTCCCGGCCGCCGAGGTGATCGAACTCGCGGACGCCGCCCACACCGCCGCCGCCGACGACAACGACGCCTTCACCCAGGTCGTGCTCGACTTCATCGGTGCACACCATTAGTGGTGCCCCATCGACAGTGGTGCCCCATCGACCGCCGCCGTGACCATCGGCCCGACATCCGGCGCGGCGACATGGGCCGCGTCTATGGCGGGGACGGTCGATTCCTTCGTAGACTGGCCGCCGGGGAAGCGTCGGGAGCGCACGGACCGTTGGCCGAGAGTCGTCTCGTCTGCGGCACGGTCACAAACGGGGGCAAGTTGTCTTGATCGATTGCACATGCGCGTGAAGCGCGAAGGAGAGGCCGGATGAACGGCGAGGGTTGCTGGTCGACGGTCGTATGCACGCCCGCAGAGCGTGCCGCGCTGGGGCTGACGGGGCAGTCGGAGTGGTTGCTGCACTGCCGGCTCGCGGCGGGGCATCAGGGCAATCATGCGACCGACGCGAGCATCCGTCCGCGGGCCGACCGCCGACTGTGGCTCGAATGGAATGACTTCGACGATCACGCGCAGTCGCTCATCGAACGCAACCCGTGCTCGGTGCGGTCGCCGCAGGGTGCTGCGTGTCTGTACTTCGAGAGTCACGGCGGCGCGCATCTCTTCGCGCCGTCCAACGGTCACGCTCCGACCGCGGTTCGCGGACCCCGGCCGACGGGGCAGGCCCCGGCGCAGGGCCCCGGGCAGTCCGGCGAGATCCCTCGGCCGATGCCCAGGCCAGGGCCTCCTGCGCCGCGGACGCCCGCGCCACCCACGCATCCCGGACAGGTCCCGCAGCAACCCGACCGCATGCGGATGACGACCGACACCCATATCCCGGTCGTCCGGACGGCGACTCCCGAATCGGCCAACCAGGCATCGGCCGGCCAGGAATCGGCCGCCCAGGGATCGCCGTCGCAGGACGCGGCCCGAACGGGCGGACGGCCGGCCTCGCGGCCCGCTGCCCCGGTGTCCGGCGCCCACGCCAACGCGGGTGGTCGGCACGACGGGTATCGGCCGGGGCGCCGCTCCACCGATGCCGAGCCGCCTGCCCCCGCTGGGCCCCGACCGGGAAGTCGTCACCGGCTGCCGGATGCCGCCGACTCCGGTACTCCACAATCGCCGCGATCGCCTGCCGGTCCGCCGCTCAACCCGAATCCGTCGGTGTCGCCACCGCCCGCTTCGCCACCGCCCGCATCCCCGCCGCCTGCATCCCCGCCACCCGCTTCTCCATCGGCTCAGGCACAGGAGCCGGACCAGAAGCCCGCGGCGACGTCTCAGCCGACCGACTCGTCGGCGACCCCCGCCCACGCTGTTGCCACGCGGGCAACGTCGCCGACGCCCGCGCCGGGTCGGGGTGACACCGATCTCGCCGCAGCTCTGAGTGAGGTCGCCGCAGCCCTGGAGAACCTGGCCGCAGCAGTGCGCGCATCGCGTAACGCATAGAACACGCCGTCCGTGGAGGTCGGCCGGTACCGGGCTGATCGATGGATACCCTATGGGGGTACCGGTATCTGGCCCGGACTGGTATACCTGTAGGGGGTATTGGTAACCCGTCGACGTCGAGAGGATTGCACCGATGGAGCATGCACAGCACGGGTACATCGGCCGCAAGGACGACTACCTGCGGAGACTTCGCCGTATCGAGGGGCAGGCCCGGGGGTTGCAGCGAATGGTCGACGAGGAGGCCTACTGCATCGACATCCTGACCCAGGTCTCCGCGATGACCAAGGCTCTACAGGCCGTCGGACTCGGCCTCCTCGAGGAGCACATGAATCACTGTGTCGTGAATGCGGCACAGGAGAGCGATGCCGCGGGCCAGGAAAAGGTCGACGAGGCGATGCAGGCGATCACGCGCCTGGTCCGGTCCTGACCGGGCCACGTCGACGCCGGCCACCACAACCGCAGCCATCACGACGCCGGCCACCACAACCGCGGCCATCACGACCGCAAGGAGGGATTCTTCATGACCACCAGCACCTTTACCATCAGTGGCATGACCTGCGGACACTGCGTGGCGTCCGTTCGCGAGGAGATCGGTGAGATCTCCGGTGTCGATCGTGTCGAGGTGACCCTTGATACCGGTGCGGTCGAGGTCGTCAGCGATCGTGTGCTGGACCGGGACGAGATCGCGGCCGCGGTCTCCGAGGCCGGCTACCGACTCACATGACCACCGGAACCCGGATCGTCGGCTTCCTGATCGCGATGGCGGCGGTCTTCGCTGTCGCGTTCGGGGTCGGACGAGCGGTCGATCCGTGGGGTGGTGACGCCCCCGCGGGACCTCCGGGCGTCCACCAGCAACACACGGAGTAGCGAGATGTCGGACACCATCGAGCGGATCGACCTCGACATCGACGGCATGACCTGCGCGTCGTGCGCGAATCGCATCGAGCGCAAACTGAACAAACTCGACGGCGTCAGCGCGACGGTCAATTACGCCACCGAGCAGGCGCACGTCGAGTTCCCGTCCACCCTCGACTCCGCGGATCTCCTCACGGTTGTCCGCGGCGCCGGATACGACGCGACCCCGGTCCCTGCCCTCGGGGACCCGCCGGACGCCACCGACGACGCGCAGCGGGACGGTCCCGAGGACCGCGACCTCCGCGGATTGCGGCAGCGGCTCATCGTGTCGGCGGTGCTCACGGTCCCGGTGCTTGCCCTCGCGATGGTGCCGGCGTGGCAGTTCACCTACTGGCAATGGCTCTCGCTCACCCTCGCCGCGCCGGTCGTGGTGTGGGGTGCCTATCCGTTCCATCGCGCGGCATGGATCAATCTGCGCCACGGCACCACCACGATGGACACCCTGGTGTCGATGGGGACGCTGGCGGCGTTCACATGGTCGCTCTACGCGCTGTTCCTCGGGACCGCCGGGGAGCCGGGGATGCGGCACGGGTTCGACCTCATCGCCTCGCGCGGCGACGGTGCGGGGAACATCTACCTCGAGGCGGCGGCGGGCGTCACCACATTCCTGTTGGCGGGCAGGTACTTCGAGAAGCGTGCCAAGCGTCGCGCCGGGGATGCGTTACGGGCTCTACTCGACCTCGGGGCCAAGGATGTCGCCGTCGTGGTGGACGGAGTGGAGCGACGAATCCCGGTGTCGGAGTTGTCGGTCGGCGACGAGTTCCTCGTCCGGCCGGGTGAGAAGATCGCCACCGACGGAGTGGTGGTCCAGGGCACTTCGGCGGTCGATGCGTCGATGATCACGGGTGAATCCGTACCGGTGGAGGTCGCCGAAGGTGACGGCGTGACCGGCGCCACGGTGAACGCCGGCGGCCGACTGGTGGTGCGCGCGAGCCGGATCGGCGCGGACACCGCCCTCGCGCAGATGGCGAGGATGGTCGCCGACGCACAGGCGGGCAAGGCGGAGGCGCAGCGTCTGGCCGACCGTATCTCGTCGTTCTTTGTACCCGCTGTCATCGCGATTGCCGTTGCATCACTGGGGTTCTGGCTCGGAGCGGACAGTGTGTCGGGTGGGTCCGGCGGCGTCACATTCGCGTTCACCGCTGCGGTTGCGGTTCTCATCATCGCCTGTCCGTGCGCACTCGGACTGGCCACGCCCACGGCTCTGATGGTCGGGACCGGTCGGGGTGCGCAACTGGGGGTGCTGGTCAAGGGACCCGAAGTACTCGAGACCACCCGACGCGTCGACACCATCGTGCTCGACAAGACCGGCACCGTGACCACGGGCGAGATGACCGTCGAATCCGTCACCGTGGCCGACGGGGATGCCGGCGAACAGCTGTGCCGGGATCGGGTGCTGATCGCGGCGGCCGCCGTCGAGGCGGGCTCGGAGCACCCGATCGGTACCGCCATCGTCGTGGGGGCTGCGCAGCGGTCGTCGGCGCCGCTGCCGCCGGTGAGCGGGTTCCGGGCGTCCGAGGGCTCCGGCGTCGTCGGACTCGTCGACGGTGTCCGCGTCGAGGTCACGAGTCCGCGCCGCCTGGAAGATGCATTGCCCGAACGACTTTCCCGTGCTGTCGACGGTGCGCACCGGACCGGTTCCACTGCTGTCGTGGTGTCCTTCGACGGCCGGGCGGTCGGTGTCGTCGTCGTCGGGGATCGCATCAAGCCGTCGTCGGCCGCGGCGATCGCCGAATTCCGGCGGATGGGCCTGACACCGGTGCTTCTCACCGGCGACAATGCCGGCGCGGCCGGACATGTCGCGCGGGCGGTCGGTATCGATCGGGTGATCGCCGAGGTCTCACCTGCGGACAAGGTGTCCGCGATCGAAGACCTCCAGTCACAGGGGCATTCGGTGGCAATGGCCGGCGATGGCATCAACGACGCCGGGGCGCTCGCGCAGGCCGACCTGGGACTCGCGATGGGCACCGGGACGGACGTGGCGATCCAGGCGAGCGACCTGACCGTCGTCAGCGGCGACCTCTGGGCCGTCGTCGACGCGATCCGTCTTGCCCGGCGCACGCTGGCCACCATCAAGGGCAATCTCTTCTGGGCATTCGCGTACAACATCGCCGCGATTCCGGTGGCCGCGGCCGGGCTGCTCAACCCGATGCTCGCCGGCGCGGCGATGGCACTGTCGTCGGTGTTCGTGGTGGCGAACAGTCTTCGACTGCGACGCTTCCGTCCGCATCCCCGCTGACCCTCATCCCCGCTGACCCTCGCGCACCGAACCCGGGGAGAACTAGAACAGGTTCTAGTGCATCGTCTACTCTGTGCGCATGGCAGGTTCTGAGATCCCCGACACGATCGCGCTGGACTCGGTGGAGTCCTTCTCCGACGACGTCGACGTGCTGGTCATCGGGTGTGGTGTCGCAGGCGGGAGCGCGGCGGTGGAAGCGGCGGCAGCCGGGGCCAGGGTCCTGGTCCTCGAACGCGCGGCCGCGGCAGGCGGTACCAGCTGTATGGCGGGTGGACATTTCTACCTGGGTGGCGGCACCGCGGTGCAGCACGCCACCGGGCACGACGACAGCCCGGAGGAGATGGAGAAGTACATCACCGCGGTGTCCCGTGAGCCCGAGCCGGACAAGATCCACGCCTACTGCTTCGACAGCGTCGAGCACTTCAACTGGCTCGAGGGCCTCGGGTTCGCTTTCGAGCGCAGCTTCTACCCGGAGAAGGCCGTCATCCAGCCACAGACACAAGGGCTGATGTTCACCGGCAACGAGAAGGTGTGGCCCTTCAAGAACATCGCGACGCCTGCCCCGCGGGGGCACAAGGTGCCCGTACCCGGCGATACCGGCGGTGCGTCGATGGTCGTCGACCTCCTGGTCAAACGTCTCGCCGAGCTCGGCGCCGAGATCCGCTATGAGACCGGCGCACGGCAACTCGTGGTCGACGAGTCGGGCAGCGTGGTCGGTGCGACGTGGAAGCGTCCCGGTGAGGAAGGTGTCATCCGGGCGCGGTCGGTCGTCATCGCCGCGGGTGGCTTCGTGATGAACGAGGAGATGGTGGCTCGCTACGTGCCGCATGTCGCCGAGAAGCCGTTCACGCTGGGCAGCACCTACGACGACGGGCTGGGCATCCGGCTCGGCGAATCGGTCGGGGCGGCGCTCAAGCACATGGACCAGGCGTTCGTCACCGCGCCGATCTACCCGCCGAGCATCCTGCTCACCGGCATCGTCGTGAACAGCAACGGTGACCGCTTCGTCGCCGAGGACTCCTACCACTCGCGGACCTCGGGATTCGTGATGGATCAACCGGATTCTGCCGCGTTCCTGATCGTCGACGAAGCGCACATGAAGCGCCCGGAGGTCCCGCTGATCAACCTCATCGACGGTTGGGAGACGGTCGCGGAGATGGAATCCGACCTGGGCATCCCAGAAGGTCGACTCCAGAAGACCCTCGCCGAGTACAACGCGAATGCGGCGAAGGGTGAGGACCCGGACTTCCACAAGTCGGCGGAATTCCTGGCACCCCAGGACCAGGGGCCGTGGGGTGCCTTCGATCTCAGTCTCGGCAAGGCGATGTACTCGTGCTTCACCATCGGCGGGATGGCGACGTCGGTCGACGCCGAAGTGCTCGACAGCGAGGGCGCGCCGATCGCCGGGCTCTACGCCGCGGGTGCCTGCGCGGCCAATCTCGCTCAGGACGGCAAGGGCTATGCGAGCGGAACGCAGCTCGGAGAGGGCTCATATTTCGGCCGGCGTGCCGGCCGGCACGCGGCTCACCGTTCGGAGGTTGTGACCGAAGGATGACGTCCCGGTCCGACCGGGGCCATACGTGTGCCTCGTGAGGTATCAAGGGGTGTGACCACCACCGCTCGTTCATCCGCCCACCTCTGGGCGGCCGCCCTGGCCGGCATTGTCGCTGTCGGCGCGGGGCTCGGGATCGGCGAACTCTTCGCGGTCATGGTGGCTCCGGGCGCCTCGCCCTATTTCGCCGTCGGCTCCGCGGTCGTCGACCACACGCCGGACGGGATACGTGAGTGGGCGATCGGTACGTTCGGAACGTCCGACAAGCTCGCGCTCTTTGTCGGCATGGGCGTGATCATCGCCGCGATTGCTGCGGGTTGCGGTGTCGCCGAACGACTTCGGCCGCCCACCGGTGCCGTGATCGTCGCCGTCTTCGGTGTGGTCGGGGTCATCGCCGCTCTGGAGCGTCCGGACTCCCGGTGGACATTCGCGATCCCGTCGGTCGTCGCAGGGCTCGTGGCGGTGATCGTCCTGCGGATCCTGGTCGGCATGCTGCGCAAGGCCGGGGACACCATCGCTCACACGACCGGCGCCGAGGTCGGCGAACAGTCACCACCGGACGGTGTTGGCCGTCGGTTCCTCCTGGCCGCCGGCGGGATCGCCGTCCTGGCCGTTGCCGCCGGGGTGGTGGGTAGGCGTGTCCTCGCCGACACCACGCGTACTGTCGTCGACCGCACCAAGGTGCTGCTGCCCGTCCCGCGGTCGGCGGCACCACCCGTACCCGTCGCGGCCGATCTGCGGATCCCCGGCGCGACGCCCTTCGTCACCACGAACGACGATTTCTACCGGATCGACACGGCCCTGCAGGTCCCCAGTCTCACCACCGGGGATTGGTCGCTACGGATTCACGGCATGGTCGACAACGAGATCCGGATCGGTTGGGATGAGCTGCTGGCCATGCCGATGACCGAGCGGATGGTCACCCTGACCTGCGTGTCCAATGTCATCGGCGGTGACCTGATCGGCAACGCGCGTTGGCTGGGAGTGCCGATGAAGACGCTTCTCGACCGGGCCGGAGTGCAGCCCGGTGTCGACATGCTCTTGTCGACGAGTGCCGACGGATGGACCTGCGGCACGCCGGTGTCGGTGGCCACCGACGGACGAGATGCGTTGCTGGCCATCGGGATGAACGGGGCTCCGCTGCCCGTCGAGCACGGATACCCGGTCCGGCAGGTGATCCCGGGCCTCTACGGCTATGTGTCCGCGACCAAATGGGTGGTCGACTGGGAGCTCACCCGATTCTCCGACGCCAAGGCCTACTGGACCACCCGCGGATGGTCGGCCCTGGGCCCGATCAAACTGGCATCCCGGATCGACCGACCGGACTCCCGGTCGGAACACGCGCGCGGCGAGGTGGTGATCGCCGGAACCGCGTGGGCACAGCACACCGGGGTCGCATCGGTTGATGTGCGTATCGACGACGGAGCCTGGCAGCCCGCGCAACTCGCAGAGGAATACTCGGTGGACACCTGGCGTCAGTGGCGGTTCACCTGGAACGCGACGCCGGGTGACCACACCGTGACCTGCCGCGCCACCGACAAGAACGGTCGCGCGCAGGTCGAGACGTACGCGTCGCCGGTCCCGGACGGCGCCACCGGACTCGACTCGCGGACCTACACGATCACCTGATCGGACGAGTCCGCGCGGATGACGACCCCGCGCATTTGCCCGAGTGGACCAATTCGGTCGGTCGTGCCCGATACACTCTGCACACTTTGTGTCGTGCGAGTGGTTCGAGGGCGAGTGGGTGTAGGGCGAGTGCGTCGGGTTCTGTTGTCGCTGACGGTGTTTGCGTCGGTCGGGCTGTTTCTCCAGCCGGGTTTCCAGCCCGGCTCGGCGCATGCCCTCGGGATCGGGGGCATCCAGTTCCCCGACATCGATCCGCCGGTTTCCATCGGTGATCAGCACCTGACCCGCACGAAGCCGGATTGGTTGCCGCCCAGCCTCGGGGAGAACGCGTCGGTGATCATGGTCCCCGGAACCACCGACTACGACGGCTCCGATCAGATGGCCCGAACGGATGGCATCGGCTTCTACGATGCACCTGACGGTCGTTACTACGCGCCCCCGATCACCACCGTCGACTACCCGGCGGCGTTCGGCCTCAAGGTCTTCGGTCTCCAGATCGATCTCGCCGGCGTCGGGACGTTCAACGACTCGGTCGACGCCGGGACCGCGACGGGCGTCGAAGATGCCTACGCGGCCTGGCAGAAGCAAGGCCGACAGGGCACGGTGATCGTCAACGGCTACTCCCAGAGCGGGCCGGTGGCGATGAACATCGCCTACGAACTGCACAAGGATTACGTCGGCGGAGTCGACGGCGCCATCCCGGATCAGAATGTCGTCGTGGTGGTCGGGGCGGACTCGCGATTCCCCCACACAGGCGTGGAGAACGTCGTCCCGAGCTTCATGGACGGGATGTACACCAACGGCGACCGGGATCCGGCCGACACCGGTGACATCAAGGTCATCTCCTACTGCGTCCAGGGCGATGCCACGTGCGGGGTCGGCAACCCGTTCGCCGACCCGATCGGCACCTTCTTCTACCTGATTCCGGGCTTCTACACGCACGCGTTCCTCGAGAGCCATGTCAACGACTACACCCCGATCAAGACCTGGCACAGCGACGACGGCAACACGACCTACGTGGTGCTCAAGGGCGACGGTGGTGGCAACCCGTGGGGGATGATGCTGCGCGACGTCGGCATCCCCGTACCCGAGGAAGTCGACGAGGCGCTGAACACCCTGATCCCCGTCCCGATGCCCGGGGAGCAGGCCGAGATCGGCGGCCATGCGATACCGACGCCGCGGGAACTCCAGGAACAGATCTACCAGCGGCTCGGCTGGACGGTCCCGGCGACCGACCCTGACGTGCTCGACAAGACCGACGTGCCCACCCACGCGCGCGAACGCGCAGGTGCGGACCCGGCCGCGAACACCGACGACACTGACGGCCGATCTCAGCAGTCCGCAGGCCAGACGGAGTCATCGGACGGTCCGGACGGGTCCTCGGTCACCGCGAGCGACGTGCCGAACGAAGAGCCGAACGAAGAGCCGAACGAAGAGCCGACCGAAGGCGCCACCGAGACGCCCACCGGTCGGACCGAGGAGGATTCGTCGACCGGCCAGGACCAGTCGTCGAACGACCAGACCGGTTCAACCGGCGACGGCGCCGCGGGACGTGCCTCCGACGACACCTCCTCGCAGACCGAATCGAACGGCGCGGACAGCGACTCGGTATCCGGCGACACCTCGGCAGCGGGCGACACCTCGGCAACAGGCGACACCTCGGCAACAGGCTCGACGTCGGGGCAGTCGGCGTCGCGAGAGTCCGATTCCGGTAGCGGCGACGACTGACGTGGATCGGCGTCGTCGAACTATGCTGCATCGGTGATTGAACACGGTTAAACTCTGCGCACCGACCCTCCCGAGATCGAGGTCACCATGCGTCGAGTTCTGTTGTCGCTCTGTGTTTTCCTGGCGGTGGTGGGTCAGGTGGGCTCGGCGCACGCCATGTCGATCGAACCCGTGCCCCGGCCCGGCGTCGAGGTTCCGGCGTCGTGGCCCCAGGCCCCGCAGATCCGGTCGAAGGCGGCGTGGTTGCCCACCGGCCTCGGCGACAACGCGACGGTCATCCTGGTGCCGGGCACCGGCGACGCGGACGGCGCGGACCAATGGCGCAGGACCGTCGACATCGGTATGTACGACACCGCCGCCGGCGAGTATGACGCCGGGAAGGTCGTGATCGTCTCGTACCCGGCGGCGTTCGGATTCGACCTGCTCGGGATCCCGATCCACCTCGTCGGCGATGCAACCTACAACGAATCGGTGGATGTGGGCACGGTCGGGACCGTCGAGGCGGCCCGTGCCGCCTACGCCGCGAATCCGGATCGGATGCTCGTCCTGAACGGTTACTCACAAAGCGGCCCGATCGCATGGAATGCCGCCTACCTCCTGCACAAGGACGGCACGATTCCCGATGAGAACATGGTGGTCCTTCTCGGCGCCGACACCCGATTCCCGAATACCGGTGTGGAGGTCGTGGTGCCGAGTTTCATTCCCGGTCTGTACACCAACGGCGCCCGCGACGAGAGCGACACCGGCGGCGTCACGGTGATCTCGTACTGCGTTCGGGGCGACTCGGCCTGTGGTCTCGGAAATCCGCTCGTGCACCCATTCGAGACCGCCTTCTATCTGTTGCCGGGTTTCTACATCCACGGCGCCGACGGCGACTACGTGAACCAGTACACCGAGGTCGATCGTTGGACGGTGGGAAACACCACCTACGTGGTCCTCGACGGAGGCAATCCGTGGGGCATGCTGCTGCGTGGTCTCGGCGTGCCGGTGCCGACCGAGTTCGACACCGTGCTCAGCGCGCTGGTCAGGGTGCCCATGCCGGGTGAACAGAGCACGGTCGCCGGCTTCGCCGTGCCGACCCCGCGTGAGATCCAGGAGCAGATCTTCGCGGCCGTCGGTGTGAAGCTCCCGGTCACCGACCCGGACGCGCTGGAGGCGCAGTCCTCGACCGCCGTCACGACGCAGTCCCGCGTCGAACGAGTCGCCGCGGTGTCCGGACCCGAGTCGTCGTCGCGGTCGCAGGAGCGGGATGTGACGGCACCCGGCGCGCCGACGGGTGTGACCGTAGCTGCCGCAAGCGGATCCGCACCCGAGGCGGATGGGTCCGCCGCTGACGACCCACGGGCCTCGCATTCGACGAGTGCCGACTCTGCGCGCGAGGACCCGACATCGGTGGGCGACGTCGACGACACGTCGTCACCAGGTGACGGTTCGACGAACGGTCCCGACGCCGTATCCGCGGAGCCGCAGGTCGCGACGTCGACCGGAGGCGCGTCGGAGTCGGACGAGGCCACCTCCGGACCGTCGCGTTCGTCCTCGCTCACCGCATCGGCGGAGTAGCCGCGGTTGCCGGCCCGGATGTGCGACCTGGACAAGAGACTGGACAACTGTCCAGTTGTAGTGGAACATGTTCGGTCAAGGAGAAAGTGACCAATCTGACTGCGTCGCCCCCTTCAGGTGAGCCCATGCTATGTTCGTCGCACGTTTTTGTGAGCCGGGTGACAAATGCACTGCTCCCGGTGCATCACGGCCGACGCGGACGTGATGCAGGCATCGACCGCGGGGTGTCCGGTCTGCCCGGTGTGAACCAGACAGGGTGAGAACTATGAGTGTGGGTGTCGTGCGCGAGTCTGCCGCGGGCGAACGCCGAGTGGCGTTGGTCCCCAAGGTGGTCGGCTCGCTGGTGGGTAAGGGCGTCCCGGTGATCGTCGAATCGGGTGCCGGTCTGGGGGCGTTGATCCCCGACGAACACTATGTCGAGGCGGGCGCCACCATCGGCGATCCGTATTCGGCCGATGTGGTGGTGCGGGTTGCGCCACCGTCGGATGACGAGATCGGCAGATTGCGCAGCGGGCAGAAGCTGATCGGCTTCCTGGCACCCCGCAATGCCGACAACCAGATCGGCGCGCTCACATCCGCGGGTGTGGAGGCGTATGCGGTCGAGGCGATCCCGCGGATCTCGCGTGCGCAGGTGATGGATGCGCTGAGTTCGCAGGCCAACGTCTCGGGCTACAAGGCGGTCATCGCGGCGGCCGATCTGTCCACCCGGTATTTCCCGATGATGACGACGGCGGCCGGCACGGTGAAACCTGCCACGGTGCTGGTACTCGGCGTGGGCGTCGCAGGGCTGCAGGCATTGGCCACGGCCAAGCGGCTCGGCGGCCGTACCACCGGATACGACGTGCGTCCGGAGGTGGCCGAGCAGGTGCGCTCGGTCGGTGCGCAGTGGCTCGATCTCGGTATCGACGCAGCCGGTGAGGGCGGGTACGCCCGTGAGCTCACCGACGACGAACGTGCCCGCCAGCAGCAGGCTCTCGAGGATGCGATCAAGGGTTTCGACGTGGTCATCACGACCGCGTTGGTGCCGGGTCGGCCTGCGCCGCGGCTGGTCACCGCCGCCGCGGTGGAAGGCATGAAGGCCGGCAGTGTGGTGGTCGATCTGGCGGGCGAGACCGGTGGCAACTGCGAGCTGACCGAACCCGGCGAGACCGTCGTCAAGCACGACGTCACCATCACGTCGCCACTGAATCTGCCTGCGACGATGCCCGAGCATGCGAGCGAGCTCTATTCGAAGAACCTGCTCGCTCTGATCGAGTTGATGCTCGACGACAACGGTGCTTTCGCACCGGATTTCGACGACGAGGTACTCGCCGGGGCCTGTGTCACACGTGAGGAGGCAAAGGCCTGATGTACAACGAACTTCTCGCGAACATCGCGATCCTGGTGCTGGCCGGGTTCGTGGGTTTCGCCGTGATCTCCAAGGTGCCCAACACCTTGCACACCCCGCTCATGTCGGGCACCAACGCCATCCACGGGATCGTCGTGCTCGGTGCACTGGTGGTCCTGGGCTCGTTGCCCGCCGACGCCAACTGGGGTGTGCGCATCATCGCGTTCGTGGCGCTGGTGTTCGGAACGCTCAACGTGGTCGGCGGTTTCGCGGTCACCGACCGCATGCTCGGCATGTTCAAGGGTAAGAAGGAGACCGCCAAGTGAGCGCGCCCGTCCTGCAGTCAACGAGCCTGAACGTCGCCCTGGAATCGTCTGGACAGGTTTCGGCGGGTCTCGGCTACGGGGTCACCGTCCTCTACATCGTCGCGTTCTCGTTGTTCATCTACGGTCTGATGGGTCTGACCGGACCCAAGACCGCGGTGCGTGGCAACTGGATCGCGGCGACCGGTATGGGGATCGCGATCATCGCGACCCTGCTGGGTGTCTACAACAACGCCGGTGATGCCGGGGTGCCGACGGTCAACTGGGTGCTCATCGCGGTGGGGCTGGCCGTGGGTGTGGTGCTGGGCATCCCGCCGGCGCTCAAGACGAAGATGACCGCGATGCCTCAGCTGGTCGCGCTGTTCAACGGTGTCGGCGGTGGCACCGTCGCGTTGATCGCGTGGTCGGAGTACATCGAGACCGACGGGTTCACCGCGGTCGGTGAGACCCCGGACGTGCATGTGATCGTCGGGTCGCTGTTCGCGGCGATCATCGGTTCGGTGTCGTTCTGGGGTTCGCTGGTCGCGTTCGCCAAGCTTCAGGAACTGCTGAACAAGAACTTCGAGAAGTCACTCGTCAAGGCGGCCAAGGGGTTCCAGTTCGCCAACATCGTGCTCGCCATCGCGGCGGTCGCGATCGCCGTCTACATCGGCGTCAGCGCGGATTCGACGTCGGCGACGCCGTGGTTCTGGATCGTGCTGCTGCTGGTGATCGCCGGGGTGATGGGCCTGTTCGTGGTGTTCCCGATCGGTGGCGCGGACATGCCCGTGGTGATCTCGCTGCTGAACGCGCTGACCGGACTGTCCGCTGCCGCCGCGGGTCTGGCGCTCAACAACCAGGCGATGATCGTGGCCGGCATGATCGTCGGGGCCTCGGGTTCGATCCTGACCAACCTGATGGCCAAGGCGATGAACCGGTCCATCCCGGCGATCATCTTCGGCTCGTTCGGTGGCGGCGATGCCGGACCGGCCGGGGCCGCGGGAGATGCCGGCGGCACCGTCAAGGCCACCTCGGCCGCGGATGCCGCGATCCAGATGGCATATGCCAACCAGGTGATCGTCGTACCCGGCTACGGACTCGCGGTCGCGCAGGCCCAGCACGCGGTCAAGGAGATGGCCGCACTGCTCGAGGACAAGGGCGTCGAGGTCAAGTACGCGATCCACCCGGTCGCCGGCCGTATGCCCGGCCACATGAACGTCCTGCTCGCCGAGGCTGACGTCGCGTACGACGCGATGAAGGAGATGGACGACATCAACGGTGAGTTCAACCGCACCGACGTCGCCATCGTCATCGGCGCCAACGACGTCACCAACCCGGCCGCCCGCAACGACCCGAGTTCGCCGATCCACGGTATGCCGATCCTCAACGTCGACGAGGCCCGTTCGGTCATCGTGCTCAAGCGTTCGATGAGTTCCGGCTACGCGGGCATCGAGAACCCGCTCTTCTACGGCGACGGCACCAGCATGCTGTTCGGGGATGCCAAGAAGAGCGTCGACAGCGTGATCGAGGAACTCAAGGCGCTCTAACCACACGCAGCGCCGAATATCCGCAGCGCCGAAATACACGCAGTAGGTCAATCCACCTTGGTTCTGAACCAAGGTGGATTGACTGTTTCTGGGTGGCTTGGGCAACAGCACTTGGGCAACGGCGCCGGGGGACGGCGATGAGTTTTCCGCGGGGGTGGTGTCTATCTCAGCACAACACCACCACCCCACCACCACCCGAGGAGCTCGTCATGGTCACCGCAACCGCAACCCCGTCGACCACCCCCGAGATCGCCGGCGCCCGCGGCGTGCGACAGATCGTTGGCGTCGTCATCAGTGTCGTGATCGGCGCCTTCCTCGCCTTCGACGTCATCGGCAAGCTGACGCAACCCGAGGCCGTCGTCGAGGGCACCGCCAAGCTCGGATTCCCGATCGAACAGGCCTACGTCATGGGTACCGTCCTGCTGGTGTGCCTTGTGGTGTACGCGATCCCGCGTACCGCTGTGCTCGGCGCGCTCGGCATCACCGCATACCTCGGCGGTGCCGTGACCGCCAACATGCGCATCGAGTCGCCGGTGGTCAGCACCACCCTGTTCGCCGTCTACGTCGGCGTGTTGATGTGGGTCGGGCTGATCCTGCGTCGCCCGGGCCTGCTGAAGGTGGTCGGCTTGCGCCGATGATCCAGTGACGCAAGGGATGCCGCCGACGGTCACCGTCGGCGGCATCCCGTCGTCCGCGCAGCCCTCCGGATTCCGATTCTCGGCCCACGCGGTGGCTAGGGTGGTGGTGTCGGGACATGGATGAAGGGACGCGGGCACATGCACATCGATCTCGCCGGGAAGACGGCACTGGTCACCGGATCCACACAGGGCATCGGCGCGGCGATCGCGACCGGACTGGCGCGTGCCGGATCCCGTGTCGCGGTCAACGGCAGGTCTCCGGGTTCCGTCTCCGACGCGATCGAAAGGATCTCGCGCGACGTACCCGGTGCCGAGCTCCTGCCGGCTCCCGCCGATGTCACCACCGACAGTGGAGTGGCCGAGCTGGTGAAAACCCTTCCGTCGGTGGACATCCTGGTGAACAATCTGGGCATCTTCGAAGCGGTGCCTGCTCTGCAGATCGACGACGACGAGTGGCGCCGATTCTTCGAGACCAATGTGCTCAGTGCGGTACGGCTGATCCGTACCTATCTGCCCGGGATGATCGAGCGCAATGCGGGTCGCGTTCTGAGCATCGCCAGTGATTCCGCCGTGGTGATCCCCGAGGAGATGATCCACTACGGCACCTCCAAGACAGCCCTTCTCGGGGCATCGCGAGGATTCGCCAAAGCTGCTGCGGGGACCGGGGTCACGGTGAACTCGGTGATCGCCGGACCCACACACACCGGCGGTGTCGAGGATTTCGTCTACTCGCTGGTCGACCGCGATCTGCCCTGGGATGAGGCCCAGCGCGAGTTCATGCGCAGGCATCGGCCGCAGTCGCTGATCCAACGCCTGATCGAGCCCGAGGAGATCGCCCACCTGGTCGTGTATCTGAGCTCGGACTTCGCGTCGGCGACCACCGGGGGAGCGGTTCGGGTCGACGGCGGTTACGTGGACTCGATCCTGCCCTGATCTCGACCACCGCACCGGGTGCGGTCGTTACCGATCTGGGATGACACAGGTGCCGTGGCGTTGCGCGGGCACCTTAGTGTTACGCAAGTGACAAATGTGACCAGAGTGGCTAAACGCCGGGCTGCTGCGCTGGCCGTGATCGCGTTCGCCGGCCTCGGCGGTGTTGCCGTCGGCGCGGTGCCCGTCGTGTCGGAGCGATCGGTCGCGCCCGCGGCCACCACCGTGGACCCGGCGACGCTCTACAACTCGGCGCAGCAGAAGTTCGCCGCCGGAGACGTGCCGGGTGGCCTCGATGCGATCAAGCAGGCGCTCGCCATCATTCCAGTGGACCCGGATGCTCTTGCTCTGCAAGCTGTCTGGTCCGACCAGGCGGGCGACGCCACAACGCGTCAGGCTGCGCTCTCCCGGCTCCGCGGGGTCAATCCCGCTCTGGCGACCGCGGCCCGCAACATCAACGACGGGGTCGCCGCGGCCGCGCAGATCGTCCCCGACACCACGCCCAAGACCGTTGCCGGACGGGCGGCGATCGTGGTCCTCGGGTTCGGGCTCAATCGCGATGGCAGGATGGCTCCCGAACTGGTCCGGCGGGTGACGGCAGCCAAGTCCCAGGCCGAAACCACCACCACCGCACCGATTGTCGTGACCGGAGGCGTGCCCAAGGCGGGCGTCACCGAGGCCGCGGCGATGAAGAAGTGGTTGGTCGCCAACGGGGTCGACGCGGCTCGGATCACCGAGGAGGGCGCATCCGGATCCACGGTCGCCAACGCGCAGAACACCGCGGAGATCCTGCGCGGCCAGGGCATCAGCAACGTCATCCTCGTCACCTCGCCCAACCACATCCGCCGTGGTGCAGCAGATTTCGCCGCTGCCGGGCTCCGCACCGTCGCGACGGTGACCACTGCGACGGATCTGTCGAAGTTTGCCTCGCCGCTGACCCGCGAGCAGCAGAAGGGAATCCGGCTCGAGGCGACGCGCACGGCAAAGATCCCGGCCACCCGACAACTCGGCCTTCCGCTTCCGCAGAACCTCCCCGACACCGGGCCCGGGCTGATCACCGAGTTCGGTGGACAGCTGCTGGAGACCTTGCTCGGGACGGGATCGTCGGAGGCCAACTGAATGGTCCGGCTGTGATTGCCGTCGAAAACATAAGCAACGATGCATGATTCAGTGATGATCGGCTCGATGGTGAACTGAGACACATCGCGGCCGGGTAGTTGTCCGTTCTCACAGGATTCACAGCGTTCGGGAAAGCTCGACTTAACATCCCGTCGGTACGGTCGAGTCATGCAGATGTCGGAGATGTCCTCTTTGCGCGAACTCCGCGCCAACCTCAGATACGACCTCCCTGCTTCACTGGTCGTGTTCCTCGTCGCCCTACCGCTGTCGCTGGGTATCGCCATCGCGTCCGACGCGCCGGTGATGGCCGGCCTGATCGCCGCAGTGGTCGGCGGTGTGGTGGCGGGTCTGATCGGAGGTAGTCCGCTCCAGGTATCCGGACCGGCGGCAGGCCTGACGGTCGTCGTGGCCGAACTGGTCGCCAACTTCGGTTGGAAGGTCACATGTTTCATCACAGTGGCTGCAGGCCTCCTGCAGATCGTGTTCGGACTCAGCAGGAAGGCAGGCGCAGCGCTGGCGATTGCGCCGGTCGTGGTGCACGCCATGCTCGCAGGCATCGGTATCACCATCGCCCTGCAACAGATCCATGTCCTGCTCGGCGGTGAGTCGGGCAGCACCGCGTGGGACAACGTCACCCAGCTGCCCGCCAACCTGATGAACATCGACTGGGCGAGTGCGGTCATCGGCGGTCTCGTGATCGTCATGATGCTGACCTGGACCATGCTTCCGGTGTCGGTGCGCAAGGTGCCCGGCCCCTTGGTCGCGATCGTCGTGGCAACCGCACTGACCGTCATCCTGGGGCTGAACATCGAACGAATCTCTCTGGACGGCAATCTCTTCGAGGCCATCGCACTCCCCGAACTGCCCACCGGCAACTGGGGTGCCGTGGTCATGGGCATCATCACCGTCGCGCTGATCGCCAGCGTCGAATCCCTGCTGTCGGCGGTCGCCGTCGACAAGATGCACACCGGCCCGCGCAGCGACTTCAACCGCGAGATGCTCGGGCAGGGCGGCGCGAACATCACCTCGGGGCTGCTCGGCGGACTACCCGTCACCGGCGTCATCGTCCGCAGCACCACGAATGTGGCCACCGGCGCGAAGACCCGTGCATCGGCTGTACTGCACGGGGTGTGGGTGCTCGTGTTCGCCGTGCTGCTGACCGGCCTTGTCGAACAGATCCCCACCGCGGCTCTGGCCGGGTTGCTGGTGGTCATCGGCATCCAGCTGGTGAAGCTCGCCCACATGAAGACGGCGCTGAAGACGGGCGACCTGTGGGTGTACGCGGTCACGGTGATCTCCGTGGTGTTCCTCAACCTTCTCGAGGGTGTCGCCATCGGCCTCGCACTGGCGATCGCACTGGTGGTGTGGCGCGTCGTCCGGGCGGAGATCACCTCGGAGCCGTTCGGCACCGAGGGCTCACGCCAGTGGCTGATCCGCGCCCGGGGCTCGCTCAGCTTCCTCTCACTGCCGAAACTCAACAAGGCGCTCACCGCGGTGCCCGAATCCGCGCACGTCACACTCGAACTCGACGTCGACTTCCTCGACCATGCCGCCACCGAGGCGATCGAGGACTGGAAGTGGGCGCACGAGGCGACAGGTGGCTCGGTGCTGATACTGGAACGGGGCAAGGCACGACTCGATCACGCGCGGGAGGCGCCGCCGCGCCGGCACACGACCGGCATCATCGGTCTCACCCCGTGGCGTAGCCGCCGGAACGGCGGTGAGCAGCGCCTCGGCGGAACCCCGGCCTCGCTGCAATCGATCATGGGCGGGGTGTCGGAGTACCACCGTGACCACGCCGACGTCCTGCGGGCGGCCACCTCCGACCTCACCCACGGCCAGGACCCGGACTCGCTCTTCCTGACCTGTTCCGATTCGCGGCTGATGCCCAACATCATCACGGCGAGTGGCCCCGGTGACCTGTTCACCGTCCGCAACGTCGGCAACCTGGTTCCCGGTGACGGGTCCACCGACACGTCGGTGGCCGCCGCACTCGAGTTCGCCATCGGTGAGATCGGGGTGAGTTCGGTTGTGGTCTGCGGTCATTCGTCGTGCGGCGCGATGAAGGCGATGCTCGCCGGTGCCGACGCGGGCGACGGCAAGATCGGTTCCTGGCTCGGCCACGCCATCCCCAGCCTGGCGGCCTACCGCCTGGGCCATTCGGCCGGCCGGGCCGCCGCCGAGAGCGGGTTCCCCGAGGTCGACCAGCTCGCCGTGGTCAATGTGGCCAAGCAGGTGGAGAACCTCATGCGCGACCCCGTCGTCGGACGTGCCGCCACCGATGGGCGGTTGCGAGTCGTCGGGCTGTTCTTCGACATCCCGACCGCGCAGGTCTTCGAGGTCACCGGCACCGAGATCCGGCTCGCGGGCACCGATGCGCGCGCGGAGACCTCGCTGCCCTGATCGTCCGGCGCGTTCCCGGACCGTCGCTCACCCTCTCGGTCAGAACATCACCGAACGGAAATGCGTGATCAGTCGCCAGTCGTCGGGCGGGCCGCCGAGGCCGTCGAGGAAGTGGAACGCGATGCCCGGCGGCTGACCGCGATTGACGATCTCGGTGCCCTCGAACGGAAGGTTGAGGGTGGACGCCGCTCCGGGCGCGATCGCCAGTGGTCGTCCGGCGAAGGTGGTCACCGACGGTGTGTGGGCGTGGCCGCAGAGGAAGGCGACGATGTTCGGGTGCTGCTCGACCATCGCTGCCAGCCGCGCCTCGCCGGTCTGTCGGATGGAGTCCATGAACGGCATGCCCAACGTGGTGGGTGGATGGTGGAAGGCGATCAGCACGGGCGTCGTCGGGCCGGCGGCCGCGATCTCGGTGGACATCCACGCGAGCGTCTCGTCGGTGAGGAGACCGTCGTTGCGGTCGGGGATGGAACTGTCGCAGACCACGAACAGCACACCGCCGATCAGTGCCGCCTGATTGACCGGGTCAGCGGTCGTCCGGCCTCTCAGGTGGGCGTTGAAGGTCTCCCGCTTGTCGTGATTGCCTGCGGTGATGAGCATCGGCAGGGGGCTGTAGAGCACACCGTAGGCCTCGCGGTACTCGGACTCGCTGCCCTCGTCGGTGATGTCGCCGGTCACCAGGAGCGCGTCGATGCCGTCGGCGCGGGCGTTGATGTAGCCAAGCGTCGATTCGATGCGGCTGCGGTTGTACCGCGTGCCGTTGAAATGCAGGTCGCTGATGTGGGCGACGACGAACACACGCGCTCCTCGATGACGGACTCACCTGAGGCTAGTCACATCGGCCGCGGACGGCGCGGCAAGGCCCCCCGAATCTGCGCGCGCCCTGCCCCCTCCGGTCGGCCGCGCGTGGCGGGTGTTGACAGTTGTCGTCGGAGATATGAAAGTCGGCGGATGAGGCGACGAGGTGGCGGGGATCGGGACACGACTCGATATGCGGGTGCGACCGCGGTGGTGACCGGCGGCGGCTCCGGGATCGGGGCGGCGCTCACGAGAGCGCTCGTGGCCGAAGGCGCCGACGTGGTGTGTACCGATCGGGCCGTCGACGCGGCACAGCGGGTGGTCGACGGCCTGAGTTCGGCGCCCGGCTCGGCCCGTGCCGCGTACCTCGACGTCACCGACGGTGACGCGGTCCGTGACCTGGTGGACGAGGTGGTGGCGTCGACGGGCCGCATCGACCTCATGTTCAACAACGCCGGTATGGCGCTCGGCGGCAACACCGAACTCCTCACCGCCGACCAATGGGATGCGATCATCGACGTGAACATCCGCGGCGTGGTCCACGGTGTGGCGGCAGCCTATCCGCACATGATCCGTCAGCGGTCCGGCCACATCGTGAACACCGCGTCGATGGCCGGGCTCACCGCTGCCGGGTTGCTCACCAGCTATGTGATGACCAAACACGCGGTCGTCGGCCTGTCCCTGGCGCTGCGGTCGGAGGCCGCGGCGCACGGTGTCGGCGTGCTGGCGTTGTGCCCGGCCGCGGTGGAGACGCCGCTGCTCGATGCCCCCGGCGTCGGCGGGTTCACCGGCCGGACCTTCTACCTGTCCGGGCAGGGTGTCCGGACAGCCTACGACGCCGACCGGCTCGCGACCGAGGCCCTCGACGCCGTCGAGAGCAACCGGCCGCTGCTGGTGGTGCCCGCGCAGGCCCGGATGGCGTGGCGCTTCTCCCGGCTCGCACCCGGACTGATGCAGAAGCTGTCGACGAAGTTCGTCGCTGCGCAGCGGGAGCGGCAACACCTGTAGCGCGCACGCGCAGCGGGATTCGGTGCCCGCTCGGCGTGATCGTCGGCGGTCAGTGGAGCGCGCGGCCGAACAGCTCCTGCAGTTCCGCGAAGTGCTTCTCGGTGGCCTCGTGGTGGTAGATCGCGGTGTCGGCCATGGTGTAGCCGTGGTGGGCACCCGGGTACACCGTCGCCGAATGCGTGACACCGCATGAGGTGAGGGCGTGCTCGAACGCGGCGACGGCCTCCGGTGGCAGTGACTGATCCTCGTCGGCATGGATCGCCAGCACGTCAGCGCGGACGTCGGGCAGACGGCGATGCGGACTGCTGTCGTCGTCGGTGACGAGGCCGCCGGTGTGGAACATGCCGATCGCGCCCACCACGTCGGGACGCGTGGCCGCGGCCAGCAGCGCGAGGCGTCCGCCCATGCAGTAGCCCGTTATCCCGATGTCGCCGTCGGAGACGCCCTCGAGCCCGCGGAGGGTGTCGATGTAGGCCGACAGATCCGGTGCGGAGAGGTCGTCGGTGAGTGCCCGCACCCGCGGCATCACCTCCTTGAAGAAGTCTGCGCGGCTCGTCGGATCGGTGAGGTCGGCGGAGGGTTCGAGATCGGTGGCGGCACCGGAGCGATAGAAGACATTGGGCGCCAACACGACGTATCCCCAGGACGCGATCCGATCGGCCATCTGCTTGGTCTGCGGGCGCAGCCCGATGGCGTCGATGGCGAACAGCACACCAGGCAGCGGCCCGGCAACGTCGTCGGGACGCGTGACATAGGCGTCGGCCACGCCATCCGGCGTGGAGATCGTGATCATCTCGCTCGGCACAGGGTTGTCCTTTCCACGGTGGACGGATCTCAGAGGTCTCCGGGCAGTTTGTCACGACGGATGCCGCGCCAACTCGGGTGGCGCAGGTGACCGGTGGTGGTCCAGTCCATGAACCGGACCTCACCGACGATCTTGGGCAACACCCACACCGCGCTCGACGCGACCGGCCGGTCCAGCTTGTCGACGAATGGACAGGTCTTGATCTGCAGCGGTTCGAGTTCTTCGGCGAGGGAACGGAGTTGGGCGTCGCTGAAGCCGGTGCCGACCCGTCCGACATATCGCAGCCCGGTCTCCTCGGGCAGTCCGAGCAGCAACGACCCGATGGTGTCCGCCCGGTTGCCGCGACCGGGCCGGTATCCGCCGATCACTACCTCGATGTCGCTCCAGTTCTTGTGTTTACGCCATTGGGTGGTGCGCCGGCCCTGCTGATAGGTTGAGGTCCGTCGCTTCGCGACGACACCCTCGTAGCCCTGTTCGCGGCTGTGCTCCACGGCGGCACGGCCCGGCCCGTCGAGCAGAGGCGGGACCTCGGCGTAGGGCGAGTGCGCGAAGGCCGGGGCGAGCTCCTCGAGCAGCTCCCGTCGTTGTGACCACGGCCGACGAAGCAGTGACGTGCCGTTCAGGAAGAGCACGTCGAAGATGTAGAACTTGACGTTGAGGTCCTCGTCAGTGGTGTTGCGCGCGGCGAGCAAGGTGAAGTTGGTCCGACCGCTCGCATCGAGGGCGACCACCTCGCCGTCCAGGACGACGTCGATCAGCCCGAGATCGTCGGCGATGGAGCGCAGTCGGGGGAAGTCGGCGGTCATGTCGATACCCGAACGCGATGTCAGCCGGAAGTCGCCGTCGATGTAGCGCAACAGGATTCGGTAGCCGTCCCACTTCCCCTCGAACGCCCAGTCGCGTCCGTCGAGGTTGTCGATCGACTCATCGGTGGCCAGCATCGGTCGTGGCTCCCTGAGACTGTCCGGCAGGATCGGCCGCGGCTCGTCGCTCATCAGATGGGCGAGCCAGTTCTTGTCGCCCGTCTTGATGAGTGCGTAGCGGCCCTGCACCCGTTCGCCGTGCAGCCGGACGATGACCTCGCTCTCGCGCCACTTCTCGGTCTCGTAGGTGCCGCGGTCCCAGATCTCCACGTGCCCGCCACCGTATTCGCCGTGCGGGATCTCGCCCTCGAAATCGGCGTAATCCATCGGGTGGTCCTCGGTGTGCACGGCGAGCCGGTTCTGACCCGGGTCGTCGGGCAGGTTCTTCGGGACCGCCCACGAGACCAGCACACCGTCCCGCTCGAGCCGGAAGTCGTAGTGCAGGCGGCGCGCATGATGTTCTTGGATGACGAAGATCGGACCGGCCGATGTCTCCTCGTCGTCACGGTCACGGTGCGCCTCGTCGCCGAACGGCTCGGGTGTCTTGTCCGCATCGCGCTTGCGGCGGTATTCGCCAAGGCTGACAACAGGATTCGACCCCGGGGGAGCTGTGGCCGCCGCGGTGACGGCGTCGAGCTCGGTGGATTGCGTCCCCTCGCCATCCGCTGCTGCGGGATCGTGCGAGTCGTCGAGGTCGAGGAGCAGATCGCCGTCGGTGGCAACTCTTTCGAGGACCTCGTGGAACAACAGCTGGCCGATGTCGGGGTCGCCGAGCTCGTCCCAGGAGCGGGGCGCGGCCACCCATGGCTGGTCACGACCGCGCATCGAGTACGGCGCCAGCGTCGTCTTCGAGCCGCTGTTCTGACTCCAGTCGATGAACACCTTGCCGGCCCGGATCGATTTGGACATCGTCGCGGTGATCGAGTCGGGATGTGCGGCGGCCAGACTGGTGGCGATCTGCTTGGCGACGGTTCGGGCCGCGTCCGGCGCGACGGGGCGGTCGAACCGTGCGTACAGGTGCAGCCCCTTGCCGCCGCTCGTCACCGGGAACGCGGTCAGCCCGGCCGCCGACAGCATGTCACGGATCATCAGTGCCACCTCGGCACACTGCGAGAGCGGGACGTCGGGCCCGGGATCGAGATCGAGGACGAGACGGTCGGCTTTCGGCGCGGTCCCGTCAGAGGCCGGCACACGCCACTGCGGCGTATGCAACTCCAGCGCGGCCATCTGGCCGAACCACACGAGGTCGGCCTGCGAGGACGCGAGGGGGTAGGTGATCACCCGTTTGCTGTGCTGTTCGCCGAATCGCTCGAGCCAATCCGGCGCCGACACCGGGAGATCCTTCTCGAAGAACGGCATCGATTCCACGCCGTTCGGCCAGCGTTTGCGCGTGATCGGGCGTCCGGCGAGGTGCGGGAGCATGACATCGGCGATCCGCGAGTAATAGTCGATGACCTCGAACTTCCGGGTACCGCTCGCCGGATACAACACCTTCTCGAGGTTGGTGATCGGGATGCGATGACCGTCGACCTCGAGACTGTCACCGCCCGCCATGATCACCATTGTCCACGTTCCGGGCCGAGGATTCGGTGAACCGGTGGCACAATGAACCGCATGCGCTCGATCTGGAAGGGCGATCTGAGCTTTGGCCTGGTGAACGTTCCGGTCAAGGTGTATTCGGCCACGGAAAGTCACGACCGGAAGTCGTATCAGGTCGACTCGAAGGACGGCACACGGATCCGGTATCGCCGAGTTCGCGAAGGGACCGACTCCGAGGTCGATTACTCCGACATCGCGAACGCGTACGAGACCGACTCCGGAGAGACCGTGATCCTCACCAAAGAGGACCTGGGCATGCTGCCGGTGCAGAAGAGTCCTGAGATCTCCATCCTCGAGTTCGTCCCGACCGACCAGGTCGATCCGATCTACTTCGACAAGCCCTACTACCTCGAGCCCGCGTCGAAGTCCCCGAAGGCCTACGCGCTGCTTGCCCAGGCGCTGCAGAAGACGGACCGTCTCGCCATCGCGAACTTCACGCTGCGCAACCGGACCCGGCTCGCGGCCCTGCGCGTGGTCGACGGCGTCATGACCCTGCAGACCTTGCTGTGGCCGGACGAGGTCCGTGCGGCCGATTTCGACTTCCTCGGCGACGAACCCGAGATCCGCCCGCAGGAACTCGAGATGGCCGCGTCGCTCATCGAGACGATGGCCAAGGATTTCGATCCCACTGAGTTCGAGGACACCTATCAGGTCGAGCTGGCCAAACTCGTCGAAGCGAAATCCGAAGGCGCCGAGGCATTCCCGGAAAGCGAGGAAGAATCCTCGGCGGACGAGGACTCCGAGGTGGCCGACCTGCTGGCCGCGCTGCGCGCGTCGGTGAAGGACAAGGGTGTCGCCGGGAGCTCGCCGTCGGACGACGACGCGACGAAGTCGGCCCCGGCCAAGAAGACTGCGGAGAAGACCCCGGCGAAGAACGCTCCGGCGAAGAAGGCCCCGGTCAAGAAGGCGGCCGCCAAGAAGGCCCCGACCAAGAAGGCGGCCGCCAAGAAGGCACCTGCGAAGAAGGCGGCCGCGAAGAAGTCGGCATGAGGAGCCGGTCGCACGGCCGCTGACCCGCCATCACGTCCGCGCGGGGCCGAACCCATGGTGCGGCCGGCGCCTGTGACAGGTGATGCTCAGCTGATCATCCCTTGCGAAAATCGGTAGCCCGTTGACCTGGGGATCCGGCAAGCTCGATGGGTGAGCACCGGGTCCGATCGGCACGCGGCCGACCATCGCCTGCCCGCAGCGCTGAGACCGTTCGCACTGCGGCAGTACCGGCTGCTCGTACTCGGCCTGGTACTGGCGATGTTCGCCGACGGCGTGTGGACCGTCGGGGTGGTGTGGCAGGTCATCGGCATGGGCGGCGGGCCGGGACAGCTCTCGGCCGTCACCGGCGTGGCCGCGCTCGGCATGGTGGTGTCGACCCTCGCCGGCGGAGTTCTCGCCGACCGGGTTTCCCAGCGGCGCATCATGATCGCGCTGGAGATCGTGAAGTTGCTGGCCTTCGTCGTCGTGGGTGTCGCCGCCCTGCTCGGTGCGTTGAACCAGCCCTTCCTCATCGTCGCGTCGTTCGTCGGTGGCGTCACCATGGGCATGTACTACCCCGCGTACTCGGCGCTGCTGCCGAGCATCGTGGAGGCCGAACAGTTGCAGGCCGCCAACGGGATCGAGGGGTTTCTGCGTCCGGTGGTCTTCCAGGCGCTCGGCCCGATGGTGGCGGGCGGCGTCATCTCGATCGCGTCGCCTGCCGCCTCGATCGTGCTGGCGGGTCTCGCGAGCGCTGCGTCGTCGCTGTTCTATGTCGCGATGGACCCGGTCCGGGTGCTGCGACGCGAGCCCAGCGCGATCACGGCGCACCCGTTCCGGTCGGTGGTCACCGACATCGCCGAGGGCTTCGCGTACATGTGGCGCACCCCGTGGTTGTGGGCGACGCTGTTCTTCGCCTGCATCCTGGTGCTCGCCACCATGGGGCCGATCGAGGTCCTGGTGCCGTTCGCCCTGCGGGAGCGTGTGCACGGCGGTGCAGGCGACCACTCATTGGTGCTCGCGGCGTTCGGCGTCGGTGCGGCACTGTCGTCGCTGGTGTTCGCCTCGATCCGGATGCCGCGACGCTATCTGACGGTGATGTTCTCGATCTGGGGCTTCTCCAGTGTGCCGCTGGTGATCATGGGCTTCGCCGACCGGACGTGGATGTTCGTGGCCGCCGGGCTCCTGATGGGTGTTCTGTTCGACGGCCCGATGGTCTTGTGGGGCACGCTGTTACAGCGCAGGGTCCCGCCTGCGCTGCTCGGGCGGGTCGCGAGCCTGGACTTCTTCGTGTCGGTCGCGTTGATGCCCGTGTCGATGGCGATCGCTGCACCGGTCAGTCACGCGATCGGGTTGACCGCCACCTTTGTGCTGGCCGGTCTGCTGCCGGTGCCGGTCGCGGCGTGCTTCTACCTCGCGGCGCGACTGTGGCGTGACGAGATCGACCATCCGTTGCGGACTCAGGTCACCGACAATCCCAAGGTCCTCACCTGAGGGGGCCCGGTGGCGCCACGAGGTGCTCGGCGGCCGCGGCGACGGTGAGTTCGGTCAGGGCGTCGAGGATCGGCGAACTGAGTTTCCAGTATTGCCAGTACAGCGGGACGTCGACGTGGTGGTCGACGATCGGGATCACCCGGCCCGCGTCGAGCGCATCGGCGATCTGGGCCTCCGGCACCGCACCCCAGCCGACGCCGAGTTGCACGGCGAGGTGGAACTCGGTGGAGGCGGGGATGTAGCTGATCGGTGGTGAGACCGGCTGCGCGGCAAGAGTTGTCAGCACATCCCGCTGGATGTAGTCGTTGCGGTCGAACAGTACCATCGGGGCGCGTGACAGCGCCTCGGCAGTCGGGCCGTCGGGGAGCCAACGGGCCACGAAATCCGGTGTGGCGACGGGCAGATAGCGCATCGACCCGAGTGCCCGGGTGGTGCAGCCGCGGATGCCGAGTGGGTCCGAGGTGATGGCGGCGAGGACTTCTCCGGACCGGAGGAACCGGGTGTTCTGGCTCTCGTCGTCACGCACCACCTCGATGGCGACCGGGTGCTCGTGATGCATCTGCGCGAGCACCGGGAGGAACCAGGTGGCCAACGAGTCCGCGTTCGCCGCGATTGGGAGGTGGATGCGGGCGGAGTCCTCGTCCGTCCCACTGCCGATGAGTTCGGCGCGGGTCTCCTCGAGCAGCAGCTCCCATTGTTTGGCGAGGCGGACGAGCACCTCACCGTCGGGCGTGGCCGTGGCCGGTTTGGTCCGGCGCAGGACGACTCGTCCGACCGAGGTCTCGAGGGCCTTGATCCGCTGGCTGACCGCGGATGGAGTGATGTGCAGCGATGTCGCCGCCGCGTCGAAGGTGCCCTCACGGAGAACCGCGGCGAGGGTCTGCAGGCCTTCCTGGCTGATCTCCATCCGTCGATCTTAAGTTGCTCTGATGATTCATGAAAAACATTCGCTGGATTGTTGTGCCTGACGTCTTTACCGTCGTCGCCATGAGTACGTATGTCCTTGCCGCCATCGCCGGGTTGCTGACCGGCGCCGGGCTGATCATCGCCATCGGTCCGCAGAACGTCTTCGTCATCCGGCAGGGTGTGGCCCGCGCGCATGTGATCCCGGTCGTCGCGGTGTGCGCGATCTCCGACGTCGTCCTGATCCTCGCGGGTGTCGCCGGGCTCGGCGCCCTTGTCTCCGCTCACCCGGCAGTGGTGACGATCGCGAAAGTCGTCGGCGGCGGTTATGTCATCGTGCTCGGGCTGATGGCGGCACGTCGGTGCCTGCGGAGCAGCGAGGCCATCGTGACCAATGCGGGCGAGGCGAACACGGTGAGCCGGTGGGCGGCGGTGGGGATGACGCTGGCCCTCACGTGGCTCAACCCGCACGTCTATCTGGACACGGTGCTCACCATGGGGGCCATCGCGAACAGCCACGGAAATGCGAAGTGGGCGTTCGCCATCGGTGCGTGCCTCGCGAGCCTCCTGTGGTTCGCCTCCCTCGGTGGGGGAGCCACCAAGCTGGCCCGCCACTTCGCGTCCCCGAGGTCGTGGCGGGTGCTCGATGCGATCGTCGCGGTGGTGATGCTCGCGATGGGGGCGATGCTGATCGCGTCGGTGTGAGGGCGCGGTCTGTCGTCAGCCACTCGACCGGCGAGGAGGGCGCGTCACACCTTCGCCGGCTCGGGCTCCCAGAGATCCGGATCCACTTGGGTCTCGATCGGGATCTCGCGGATGGCGGAGCCCTCGACGTCGACGTTGGGCACGATGCGGTCGAGCCACCGGGGGAGCTTCCACGCGGTGTCGCCGAGCAGCGTGATGACCGCGGGAACCACGGCCATCCGGATGATGAACGCGTCGAAGAAGACCGCGGCGGCGAGTGCGAAGCCCATCATCTTCGCGATGGTGTCCGGTGCCAGCATGAACGCCGCGAACACCGAGATCATGATGACCGCCGCCGACGCGACCACCCGGGCACCGTGCTGATATCCGACGATGACGGACTCCTTGGCCGAGACGCCGTGTACGTATTCCTCACGCATTCGGGTCACCAGGAACACCTGATAGTCCATCGCCAGGCCGAACACCACGCCCACCAGGAAGATCGGCAGGAACGAGATGATCGGTTTGGTGTGGTCGATCAGGCCGAAATCGCCCTCCTGGAAGATCGCCACGGTCGCGCCGAATGTCGCGCACACCGAGAACAGGAAACCGATGGTCGCGATGAGCGGGACCAGCAAGGACCGGAAGACGATGGTCAGGATGATGAAGGCCAACCCGACCACGACGACCAGGAACGGGATCAACGCCGAACTGAGCTTCGACGAGATGTCCGACATGATCGCGGTCTGTCCGCCGACGTTGACGGTGGCGCCGTCTGGCGACGTCGCGCCGTAGTCGCGGATCTGTTCCATCAGGTCGTGGGTCTGCGGACCACTCGGTGACTGCTGCGGGGTGACCGATATGAGTGCGGCGTTCGCGCCCGCCTGCGGATTCGCTGGGTCGGTGCCGTTGCCGATCCAGGTGATCTGGGCCGGATTGGCGACGTTGTCGAGGGTCTTGACCTTGTCGACGACGGCGTTCGCCGCGGGTGCCACGTCGCCGCCGTCTGCATCGCTGACGACCACCAGGAGCGGGCCGTTCACGCCCTCGCCGAAGCCACGGTTGAGGAGCTGGGTGGCAGCGTATTCGCTGTCGGTGGTCGACTCCATCCCGAGTTCCATCTTGGTCATCGGGATCGCGGCGACGGCCAGGAGAATGAGACCGATGATGGCCACCGGCAGCGGGTAGCGGGTGACGAACCGCGCGAACCGCAAGCCGTTCGACGGCTGCGAGTCGGGTTCGTCGCCGTGCCGGATACCCGGGATGCGCGGTGTGAATGCGAATCGGCCGAAGGCGCCGAGGAGGGCAGGGATCAAGGTGATGGCGCCCAGCACCGCGACGAGGACGGCGACGGCTGCGGCGACACCCATCTGGGTGATGAACGGGATTCCGACCACGGCGAGCGCGGCGACCGCGATCATCACCGTCAGGCCCGCGAACACGACAGCCGACCCCGCGGTCCCGACCGCCCGTCCGACCGCGGCCTCACGACTGCCGCCGAGATTCAGCTCGGATCGATAGCGGGACACGATGAACAGGGCGTAGTCGATCGACACCGCGATGCCGAGCATCGTGATGATCGTGGTCGCGCTCTGCTGGACGTCGATGATCTTGGCGCTCAACGTGACCAAGAGAATGGTGATACCCACACCGAGGATGCCGGTGACGATCGGGATGAAGGCGGCGATCAGCGCGCCGAACGCGACAATCATGATCACGAAGGCGACCGCGAAGCCGAGCAGTTCGGACACCCCACCCTGCTCGAACACCTGCATCAGGGAACCGGTGCCCTCGACGTCGAGGCCGCCGCCGCGGAATTCGGCCAGCAGATCCTGGAACTGTTGCATGTCCGCACCAGTCAGGTCCTGGACCGGGATGTCCTGACGGATCTGGATCAGGCCGACCTTGCCGTTGTCGCCGAGGACGGCCGACGCCATCGCGGGATTCTGCTGCGCTGCGGTCACCGGATTGGCGATGGTCTGCGGCTCCAGGACCTTGGGCAGGGTCCGGGCCTTCTCGACCAGGGCGTCGATCTGCTGGGTGTGGTTGGCGAGGCCGTCGTCGGCGGCCACCAGGATGCTGGTCGACGCCTTGAGTTGCTGGTCGTTGATCGCCGAGAAGTCGGACTTCATCACCGACATCGCACGGTCCGAGTCGGTGCCCGGCAGTTCGAAGTCGGTGGAGAACTTGGGTGCGACCGCGCTGACGATCGCGCCGAGCGCGATGATCACGGCGAGCCATAGTCCGACGAACCACCACTTGTGCCGGAACGTGAAACGCCCGAGCCGGTACAACCACAACGCCACGGCGACCTCCCAATCGATGTGACAGTCAGCGTATCGGGCTCCGCCCCGGACACGTGTGTGACAGCGGCCACTCAGGGCAGCGGGAGGGATGTCGCTGTTGGTCTCGATACGACTCCTCGCTGCGCTCGTCGTCTACTCGACCGGCGGGTGGGACGTCCTGCTGGTCGGGAGGGGACGTACTGCTGGTCGAGTAGCTTCCGAGCGGAGCGAGGCAGCGTATCGAGACCCCCGGGTGGGGATGTCCTGCTGGTCGGGAGGTGATGTCCTGCTGGTCTCGATACGACTCCTCGCTGCGCTCGTCGTCTACTCGACCGGCGGAGGGGACGTACTGCTGGTCGAGTAGCTTCCGAGCGGAGCGAGGCAGCGTATCGAGACCCCCGGGTCCCGCAGCAGAGAAGCTCAGACCAACGGTCGTTTGGTCCGGATCCGGAAGCGCACATCCCACAGCAACAGGTTGAACGGGAACTCGCGCATGGGTTTCGGGAGCCGATTACAGATGGCGCGGGCGACCCGGTTGTGCGTGTCGAACACGACGCGTTGCCAGGGCTTGAACTCGAGGCCCATCTTGTCGCGGAAGTTCTCCGGCAGGAAGCCGATGGTCAGCAGCTCGAACCACCAGCCCACCAGCACGCTGAACCAGCGCGGCATGAACTCCGCGCGAGTGATGCTCATCAGGTGTTCGCGGATGACCGGATCGATCTCGAAGCCCTCGACGGTCTCGTTCCAATACGTCTCGAAATCGGCCCGGGTCGCCGGCCACATCTCGCGCGGCACCTGCAGCGTGGTGCCGAGTACCGCGCCGTTCTGATAGGCCTCTTCGGTGATGTCGGCGGGATCTCCGTAGATCCGCTGCATGTCCTCCCAGCCTTTGTAGAGGCAGGCGGCCACCCACAGCTGTAGCCGGGGGTCGAAGGCGTTGTACTTCACCGGACTGTCCGCAGTCGACCGCACCTTCGCGTGTGCCTTGCCCACCGCCTTGCGGTAGGCCTTGCGGTCGGCCGGACTGCCCATGGCCGCGACGGCGAGGTAGCTCAGTGTGGTGCGGGTGCGCTTGATCGGGTGCTTGAACAAGTTGCCGCTGTCGACCCGGCTCTCGTACACGCCGTATCCGACCGCGGGCATGGCGAGCTGCATGATCACGTTGGCCGGTCCGGCGAGAGCGGAGATGCCCTTCATCTCGTTCATCCGGGTCGGCAGGGCATCGAGTTCGCCGCGGGTCATTCGGGCCGCAGGGGGCAGGTACTCGGTGTCCGGCGCGGCCGCCGAGTACGCAGTCGGCACATCGACCTCGACGTCGACGATCGGTTCAGTGCTCACCAGGTCTCCCATGTTTGCTCGGACAGATCATGACCGTCACGAATTCTGACAACGTGCGTATTCTCTTTCATTCAACGATGTCATGGTCATCGGTGTCAAGATGGACACGTGGCGAGCACCTCCGAGACCGGGTCGACCGGCTCATCGACTACCGGCGGTAGATTGCGTGCCTACGGCGGTGAGGACGGCGGCAGCCGCGTCGCCCGCCGTCGGGCCACACTGGTCGACGCCGCACTCGAACTGCTCGGTGCCTCGGACGGCGGGTCGGTCACGGTACGCGGTGTGTGCCGGGAGGCGGGTCTCACCACGCGCTACTTCTACGAGAGCTTCGATTCGATCGAGGCGCTGGTGAGTGCCACGTTCGACGAGGTGATCGCCGAGATCTCCGAGGATGCGCTCGCCGCTTTCGACGCGGGTGATGGGGTCGAGGGCAAAGTCGCCGGTGCGATCGCCACCATCGTGCGCATCATCGACGAGGACCGCCGCAAGGGGCGTCTGCTGTTCTCCCAGTCATTGCTCAGCCCGACCATCGCGGCCAAGCGGATGGAGTCCACCGCCCTGTTCGCCGGACTGACGTTGCAGTCGGCGTCGGGGGTGTTGGAGGTCAGGTCGCATCCGAAGGCTCTGGCTGCAGCCCATTTCCAGGTGGGTGGTCTCGCCCACCTGCTGGCCGCGTGGCTCGACGGTCACCTGTACCTCGACCGCGACGGCGTCGTCGAGGTCAGCGTCGGGCTGATGATGGCCATCGCCGACGGCGTAGAACGGTTCGGTGCTTAGCGATCGGTACATGTGTCACCGCCGCACCGCCATACCCACGAGGACGCTATGTTGGATGCCATGAGTAGTGGAGCCGGCGAGGCGGAGGTGCGTCCACACTCCATCGGCGAATGGCGAGACTACGGTGAGCCGGAGCTCCCGGTGCCGTTGGCCGCGGCGCTGGCCGCGTTCGCCGAGCAGGGTTATCACGGAACGTCGGTGCGAGAGATCGCCTCGCGCGCGAATCTTTCTGTACCAGGGCTCTATCACCACTATCCGTCGAAACAGTCGTTGCTCCAGGGTCTGCTGGAACGCACCATGACCGACCTGCTGAGTCGGTCCGAACGTGCCATCGCCGAGGCGGGTGACCGTCCGGTGGACCAGTTCGACGCCGTTGTCGAGTCGCTCCTGAGGTTCCACATGTACCGGCGCGAACAGGCGTTCGTGGGGTCCACCGAGATCCGCAGTCTCGACGACAGCTACCGGCAGACCTACATCGGGCACCGAGACCGGCAACAGCACATGGTCGACGAGGTGGTGTTCGCCGGGGTGGAGGCCGGGGTGTTCTCCACCCGGTATCCCAAGGATGCGAGTCGGGCCGTCGCGACGATGTGTGTCGGGGTGTCGACATGGTTCAAACTCGACGGTGAGCTCGGCGCCGACGAACTCATCTCCCGCAACCTGCAGCTCGCGCGTGCTCTCGTCGGGTACCGCACCGACGTAGGGTCGGGCTGATGCGGCCACTGGTGGCCTCCTCCTGACTTGACCGTCGCGGTTCCGGCTGGCATCGTGACGGTCGCCGAACGATCGCTCGGTCGGCGAACCATGAGGAGATCCGATGCCCGTTGACCTGAGCTACGCCCCGGACGTCTCGGCGATCGTCGACAAGACGAGCCGATTCGTGCGCGACCACGTCCTGCCGATCGAGAACGCCCATGGCGGAGACATCACCGCGGCCGGTGGTGACGAACTGCGTCGGGAACTCAACGCCAAGGCGAAGGCGGAGGGGATCTTCGCGCCGCACGCGCCGGTGGAGTTCGGCGGGCTCGGCCTGAACATGTCCGACCGGGCACCGGTTTTCGCGGCTGCCGGATACTCGACGTTCGGGCCGGTTGCACTGCACATCGGTGCGCCGGACGAGGGTAATGTCCACATGCTCGCGCACGTCGCGAGCGATGAGCAGAAGCACAGGTATCTCGCCCCTCTCGCGACCGGTGACGTCCGGTCGGCGTTCGCGATGACCGAGCCCTCCCCGGGGGCGGGTTCGGATCCCAATGCCTTGCGCACCAGTGCCGTCAAGGTTGACGGCGGCTGGAAGATCAACGGCGAGAAGCGCTTCATCACCGGCGCCGAGGGGGCCGGGTTCTTCATCATCATGGCTCGGACCGCAGGGGCACCCGGCGACCGAGGCGGTGCGACGATGTTCCTCGCTCCGGCAGAGACCGCCGGTATCTCCGTGGATCGCCATATCGTGACGACGGACCGCTCGATGATCGGCGGGCACTGTGAGGTCAGCTTCACCGATGTCTTCGTCCCGGACGAGGACATCCTCGGCGAGGTCGACGAGGGCTACCGCTATGCGCAGGTGCGCTTGGGCCCGGCGCGGATGACCCACGTGATGCGATGGTTCGGCTCGGCGCAGCGTTGTCACGACGTCGCCGTCGACTACGTGTCACGACGAGAAGGGTTCGGCGGCAAGCTCGGTGACCTCGGCATGATCCAGCAGATGGTCGCCGACAACGAGATCGACCTCGCCGCCAGTACCGCACTGCTGGTCAAGGCCTGCCACGAACTCGACCTGGGTAACCACGCGTCGAACGAGACGTCGATCGCCAAGACCTTTGCCGCGGAGGCATACACGCGGATCGCCGATCGCAGTATCCAGATGTGTGGCGGAATGGGCGTCTCCGACGACCTGCCATTGGCGCGGCTGCAGCGTGAACTGCGCCCGTTCCGGATCTACGACGGTCCGTCGGAGGTGCACCGGTGGGCGATCGCGCGCCGTGCGATCGGCCGGGCCCGCAAAGCGGCCCGGTCGGCAGACGCCGCTGCGTCGGAGTCGAACCGGTGAGCGAACATCCGGCACTCAATTCGGTTCTGCTGCGGGACTTCCTGGTAGGCCGAGGAGTCGACGTGGTCGGCGGGCTCCACGTGGATCTCATCAGTGGCGGCAAATCCAATCTGACCTTCAGTGTGCGCGATGATCGGACGCACTGGGTGGTGCGGCGCCCGCCGACGAGTGGGCTCACCCCGTCGGCACATGACATGAACCGCGAATGGGCCGTGACGAGTGCCCTCCAGCACACCGACGTCCCGGTGGCGCGCACCGTCGCGATCGACTCCGACGGCGAGGTGTTCGGCGCTCCGTTCACGGTGGTCGAGTTCGTCGACGGGCCGGTCATCCGGACCGCCGATGATCTGAAGGCGCTGTCGGACAGTGATGTCGAACGCAACGCCGATGGTCTCGTGGAGACGCTGGCCCGGCTGCACGAGGTCGACTACCAGGCTGTCGGACTCGGCGAGTTCGGTCGGCCGGATGGCTTCGTCGCACGTCAGGTGAAGCTGTGGGCCCGTCAGTGGGGGCACGTGAAGAGCCGCGAACTCGACGATGTCGACAGGCTCGTCACCGCACTGGCCGAGCGCGTCCCGACCGAGGCGCGCAACACCATCGTGCATGGCGATTACCGGGTGGACAACACCATCACATCGGCCGACGACCCGGGAGTTGTCCGGGCGGTGGTGGATTGGGAGTTGTCGACGCTCGGCGACCCGCTCACCGATATCGCGCTCATGTGTGTGTACCGCCGTCCCGGTTTCGACCAGGTGGTCGGCTTCGAAGCGGCCTGGACCAGCGATCGCTATCCGTCGGCCGACGACATCGCGCAGCGCTACGCCACGCGGACCGGACGTGACCTGGGGGACTGGGACTTCTACCTGGCCCTGGCGAATCTGAAGCTCGGAGTGGTCGCGGAGGGCATTGCGCATCGGGCGCGTGCCGGCGCATCGTCCGACGGCGCCGAGAGCGCCGGTGAGGCGACCGCGGAATTCATCGCCGCAGGTCTCGAACAGCTGAGGGGGACAAGCAATGTCGGATGACAGGGTCGCGTTGGTGACCGGTGCCTCGCGGGGTATCGGTGCGGCGATCGCCGAGCGATTCGCCGCGGACGGGTGGAGTCTGACCATCAGTTCGCGCGGGCGAGAAGCGTTGGAACGCAGGGCAGGTGAGCTCTCGGAGCTCGGGGCGAGGCACGTCGAGGTGATCCCGGCGGACATGACCGACGCGGATGCCGTCGCCGATCTGGCGGCGGGACATGCCGAGGCATTCGGCAGGTGCGATGCCCTGGTGATCAACGCCGGGATGGGACAGAAGGGCGCCATCGCGGAACTGCCGGTCCGTCGTTTCGACCGCCTCTATCAGGTGAATGTCCGTGCGCCGTACATCCTTTTGCAGTCACTGTTGCCGACGCTGCGTGCCACGGCCGGGTCGAACGGTGTGGCGAAGGTGATCGCCGTCGCCTCGATCACCGGCGTCTACCCGGAGCCGGAGCTGTCGGCATACGGGTCGACGAAAGCGGCGCTGATCTCGCTGTGCGAGACGTTCAACCTCGAGGAGTCGTTGAACGGAGTGAGCGCGACGACCATCGCACCCGGATATGTCGACACGGACATGTCCGAGTGGCTCAAGGATCAGGTCCCTGGTGCGGAGATGATCACCGTCGGCGATGTCGCCACCATCGCGCACTCGGTGACCCAGCTGTCGCGATTCGCGGTGCTGCCCAACGTGATCCTGACGCGTCCGGGGAGCAATCTGCATCGGGCGTGAGTGTGGTGGCGCTGCCCACTGCTGATCGAGTAGGAACCGAGCGGAGCGAGAATCCGTATCGATATCATGCACCTCAGCGGAACGTCGCGACCCCACCGTCCCGATCCGCGAGATGGGCGTGTTCGTTGAACGAGACCACCGAGACGCCACTGCGTCCGACGATCAGCTTCGACACCGAGGCGTTCACCATCGTGCGGGACAACAACGGCCAGGTCTGCGCCGGGATGTCCCACAGTTGGCCGAGCCATCGGGTGATGGAGCCGGCGGAGGAGACCACCACAACCGTCTGCCCTGATCCGGCCAGGGCGACGGCCCGGGCGGCGGCAGCGGATATCCGGGCGTCGAAGTCCCGGTAGGTCTCGCCGCCGGCCTCGTGGTGTTCGGCAGTATCGGCAATCCATTCGGCCAGACCGGCGTCGAGACGTTGCTGGTAGCTGCGGCCGTCACGGTATTCCTCGGCGCTGGCCGAGCCGACCAAGGCGGGCAGCGCATATTCGTTCCAGTCCGGATCGACCTCCGGTGTGGGGGCCGAGTCGAAGGCCGCGAGTACCCCGGCCAGGGTCTGCGACTGCCGGGGGAGATCGCCGCTGACCGCAGCGGTGACCTTGTCGGTCAGACTGGCGAGTAGCGCCCCGGTCAGTCTGGCCTGCATCACGCCGGTGTCGGTGAGTCCACCCGGCCCGTTGGGCGCCGGATCGTCGGTGCCCTGGATGCCGTACGCATTGGGGTCGGCCTGTCCATGCCGGACCAGATAGATCACGCCCATGCGTCACACCTTATGGCCTCGCGCGGGCGCGCGATGAGTTCGGGCCGTCCGGCCGGTCGATACATCGTGGGATCACCACGCGATCGAGGAGTGTCCGAATTGTCGACGATGTTGTTCGTCAACCTTCCCGTGGCCGATGTGGCGCGTTCGCGGGCGTTCTTCACGTGCCTGGGCTTCCGGTTCGACGCGATGTTCTGCGATCAGGGCACCGTCTGCATGGAGATCAACGACTGCAGCAGGGTGGTGCTCCACGCCGCGCAGCGGTTCGCGGGATATGCGGCAGGCGCGGTGGCTGACCCATACGTCGGACGTGAATCGTTGGTGGCGGTGTCGGCAGGCTCGCGGTCCGAGGTCGATCGGTGCGCGGATGCGGCGCTGACGCATGGCGGCTCTGCACTGCGTGATCCCGAGGATCTCGGGTTCATGTACTGCCGCAGCTTCTGCGATCTCGACGGCCACGCGTGGGAGGTCGTCTGGATGGACGCCTCGCAGATCCCGGCGGACGACGACTCCTCGACGTAGCCGCCCGAGCTCGAACACCGGGCTCGGCAGCGGAAACGCTCGTGATCCGTGTCAGTGGAATGGGCTCGGCGCGGTGCGCTGGGGTGCCTCGTACGGTGTGGCGGGCAGCCCGAACCGTGCGAAATCCTCCTCCAGGGTGTCGCTGAAGAAGGCAACGACATAGGAGACCTTGCCGTCGGCGTCGAGGTCGAGAACCTGGAGCTGGAACGGTCGGTGGACGCCGTCTGGCTCGCGCATGTAGAGGCCGAACGCCGGCTGCCCGTTCGCCGTGGTGGGCAGGAGGATCTGATCGCCGTCTTTCTCGGCGGGACAATTGCGGCGGATGAGCGTACCGATGGCGCCGGCGCCCTGATACCAGCCGGTGAACGGCGGCATCTCCCAGATGGCCTTGTCGGTGAACAGGTCGACGATCGCATCGACGTCGTACCGTTCGAAGGCCGACACGTACTTGGCGAGCAGTTCACGTTTTGCGGCATCGTCGAGCGTGCTCGGCGAATCCTTCTCGGGCGCAGTGTTCTTCAGCTGCTCTCGGGCCCGCTGCAGGAGACTGTTCACGGTTGCGGTGGTGACCCCGATGGTGTCGGCGACCTCTGCGGCCCGCCACTGCAGGACGTCACGGAGGATCAGGACGGCACGCTGACGTTCCGGCAGATGCTGGAGGGCGGCGATGAAGGCGAGGCGGATCGACTCGCGAGCACCCACCACATAGGCGGGATCGGCATCGTCGCCCGGCGTGATCTCGTCGACGGTGCCGGAGAACGGCTCGAGCCAGGGGACCTCGTGGTCTTGCAGGAGGTCGTCGGTCGGGTCGAAGGCGTCACCCCCGAGTCCGGACGGCAGCGGTCGCCGCTGTCGGCTCCCCAGTGCGGTGAGGCAGGTGTTGGTGGCGATCTTGTGCAACCACGTGCGCACCGACGCGCGCCGATCGAAACCTGCGTAGCCACGCCACGCGCGCAGATAGGTCTCCTGCGTGAGGTCCTCGGCGTCGTGATGAGACCCCATCATCCGATAGCAATGTGCCAGGATCTCGCGCCGGAACGGTTCGGTGACCTCGAGAAACTCGGCGTCGGACGCGTTGGGCGCAGTCGTGGTGGACATGTGTCCCAGATTACGGGAAGGGTCCGACAAGATCAGCCCCTCGAGTCGACCGTTCGACGGAACCGAAACCGGGTCTGCTGCGTCAGATGGAGGTCCGGTGCGCAGGCACCGGATGAGCCGCGCCGGCCCGGCGGTCGTGAGGGGGATCGCCGGGCCTGCCGGGCGGATCGAGGGCGCTCGGGTGCGTCCGGAGCGGGTTTGAATCAGGCTGCGCGCAACCGAGGCCAGGACGTCGTCGCAGTCCTATCATCGCCGGTGAACGCCTATATTTGCGTGCCGCCGATGTACCCGGTGGTGGGCCGTCCGAGGTTGCCAGCGGCCCTCGCCCGTTGCTAGCTTGATGGACATGACGAGCCGCCAGCCCTACGTCCCAGAGGTCACCTATGTGACGACCGCTCTGGGCTGTCGGCTGCCGTTCGCTCGTGTTCTGTGTTGTTGCCGAATGCGCTGATCTCAGCATTCATCCCGGGCCAAAGGCGGCCCACTCACTTTCCGCTCATCCGAGTGACTCGGTCGCGCCACGGCGCCGACCCGGCTCGGATGTGGCACATTCGATGAGGACACACAGATGACCGCAACACTCGACCATCGCAGCACCACCAACCCGGAACCCGCCCGACCGCCGGCGCCCCGACCTCAAGAACACCGAAGTCAAGATCCCCGTCCCCAGGGACATCGTCCCCAGGGACACCGGCCCGCCGCCCGCGTTCCCCGCCCACTTGCCTACGGGTCACCGCGTAAGGGAGCGTCCGCCATTCACATCGCCACGCCGCAGCTGCAGCTGTCATCGAAACCTGCCGCGCTGGTACTGCGCACCGCGCGTCTGTCCGGGCCGGTGTTCCGCGACGACGCCGCCGAGCACACCGGGCTGAGCATCTCGACCGTGAACCGGCAGGTGGGCGCCCTGCTCAAGGCCGGTCTGATCCGCGAACGGGCCGATCTCGCCCCCGCAGGCGCCATCGGACGCCCGCGACTGCCCTTCGAACTCAACGTCGCCGATTTCCTCACACTGGGCATCCACATCGGCTACAAGGTCACCTCGATCACCACCCACGACCTCCTGCATCGGGTGGTCGGTGCCATCCAGATCCCCACGCCTGCCGCGGACAGCCCGGAGGAGACCCTCGAGGCGATCGGGGTCAGTGCTCGCCGATTCGTCGGGCGCTGGGCGGGTCGCCGTGTGCTCTGGGCCGGTGTGGCCCTCGGCGGTCGCGTCGCTCCGGGTGGATCGGTGGATCACCCACGCCTCGGCTGGTCGGCGGCGCCGGTCGGCCGGATCATCGCCGAGACCGTCGGTCTGCCGGTTTCGGTCGCCTCGCACGTCGAGGCGATGGCCGCCGCAGAACTCGTCGTCAATCCCGATCAGAAGAAGTCGAGCTTCCTGTACTTCTATGCCCGCGAGATGGTGGGTACCGCCTTCTGCGTCGACGGCACCGTGCACACTCCGACGGCAGGACCGCCGGTCATCGGACATTTCCCCACCGGACCCACCACGCTTCTCGATCCGGAGAAGACCGGGCGCCTCGAGCCGACCGCCAGTGACACCGGCGTGGTGGACGCCGCGCAAGCGCTCGGGCTCTCGGTCGACGCCATCGAGGGCGTGCACGATCTCGCCCGTGGCGGCGACGCCACCGCACGCGCGCTGCTCGAGGAGCGCGCCGAGGTCCTCGGCCGGACCGTCGCGCTGATCGCCGATATCTTCAACCCCGATCACATCGTGCTCGGTGGTCAGGCATTCACCGATTTCCCGGCCACGCTGCCCACCGTCGCGAAGGCCGTCAAGACGACGTCTGTGGTGGCCAATCGTGATGTGCGCGTGTCACATTCGGGAACCACCGTGCAGCAGCAAGCCGCCGGTGCGGTCTCCCTCGACGCGATCTACACCGATCCGCTCGAAGCCCTCGCCGCCACTGCCTAACCCCCCCAACCCAAACCCCCTCCCTCCTCCCCCCAACCCACCCCGCAGCCGCGACGGTTCCCGTCAACCGCGCCCCCGAAAAGGCGTCGCGGATGCCGGGAACCGTCGCGGCTGCGGAGAGGGTGCGGGAGGTGGGGGGAGAGGAGGGAGGGGGCTCAGTCGGAGGTGCGTTTGTTGTAGGCGCGCAATGCGAACGGCGCGAACACCAGCGTCAACACAACCGCCCAGATCAGGGTCGCGACCTCCGGGTGCTGCAGCGGCCATGGCGAATCCGGTCCTGCGGCCGGCCCGTTGCCCCACAGCACGCGCATCGCCTGGACGAGCGCCGAGATGGGATTCCACTCCGCGATGGTCCGCAGCCATGTCGGCATCGGTGCGGTCGGGACGAAGGCGTTGGACAGGAACGTGAGCGGGAACAGCGTGGTGAACATGAAACCGTTCACGGCCTCGACCGAACTCAGCCACGAACCGATGAGGATGCCGAACCAGATCATCCCGAAGCCGAACAGCAGGACGAGGGCGAAGGCGAGGACCGCCTCGCCGAACGTGCCGTGGATGCGCCAGCCGATCGCGAGTCCGGTGATGGCCATGACCACGATGCCGATCGACGAGTGCAGCAGGCTCGCGATGCTCCGGCCGACCAGCACCGACGATCGACGGATCGGCAGTGAGCGGAAGCGGTCGATGATCCCCTTCTCCAGGTCGGCGGTGATGCCGGTGGCCACGATGAACGCGGTGAACACGATGGTCTGGCCCATGATGCCCGGGAGCAGGAACTCCTTGTAGGACACGCCACCCGTGTTGGTGATCGACGCGCCGAAGACGTACGCGAACAGCAGCACGAACATGATCGGCTGGATGGTCACGTCGGAGAGCATCTCCGGCATCCGTTTGGTGTGGATCATGTTGCGTTTCACCATGATCCATGACTGTTGCCAGATGGTTGTCTGATGGATCTCGGGTCGCTGTGCGACCAGGGGATCGGAGGTGACGGTGGTGGTCATGCGGTCTGCTCCTCCTCGGAGGCCGAGTCGTCCTCGGCGCGGTGGCCGGTGAGTGACAGGAAGACGTCATCGAGGCTGGGTCGGGCCAGCCCCAGGTCATCGACGGCGATGCCGCTCTCGTCGAACCATGCGACGACGCGGGTGAGATCGCCGAGTCCGTCGGCGGGTGCGGTCAGTCGTCGGGCGCCGTGATCGATGAAGACTTCGGTGCCGGTCTTGCGCAACAGCGCCTCCGCCTCGGGGATGTCGTCGGGGTCGGAGACGGTGAGAACCAGGCTCGCCGCGCCGGCCTGCTGCTTGAGCTGTAGCGACGTGCCGTGCGCGATGATCTTGCCTTTGTCGATCACGACGATGTCATCGGCGAGCTGGTCGGCCTCCTCGAGGTACTGCGTGGTCAGCAACAGCGTGGTGCCGTCGGCGACGAGGTTGCGCAACACATCCCAGAGTTCCTGTCGGCTGCGCGGATCGAGGCCGGTGGTCGGCTCGTCGAGGAACAGCACCGGCGGCGCGGCCAACAGGCTGACCGCGAGGTCGAGGCGTCGTCGCATGCCGCCCGAGTAGGACTTGACCTGTTTGTTGCCGGCCTCGGTCAGCGAGAACTGCTCGAGGAGCCGATCGGCTCGACGGTTGAGTTCCTTGCGACCGATGCCGTACAGACCCCCGATCATCCTGATGTTCTCGCGTCCGGTGAGGATCTCGTCGACCGTGGCGGCCTGACCCGTCAATCCCATACTGCGGCGGACCATCTCGGGTTGGGTCGCGACGTCGTAGCCGGCGATGGTGGCCGAACCGCCGGTCGGCGGCGACAACGTGGTCATCATGCGGACAATGGTGGTCTTGCCTGCTCCGTTGGGGCCGAGCAGGCCGAGTACCGAGCCTTGCGGCACGGTGAAGCTGACGCCGTCGACTGCGGTGAAATCACCGAACTTCTTGACCAGGTCGACGGCCTCGATGGCGACGTCCTGCGTCGCGTGTCGATCTCGTGACGCTACGGCGGGGGCGGTGGGTGAGCTCATGTTTCTCCACACTACGGTGCAATTCGGACATCCAGCGACCTAATTTTTCGGCCCTCGGGACCTTGCCGTGAGGGCATCAGTGCAGACCATGGAGACATCCAGAACTCATCGGTACGTCGTCGATGGCCGGTGTCCACGCTAGGAGTTCATGTGGACATGAAGTCAACGATCAGACAGCGAACCACCGCGTATGCGGATCTTGGTAGGCATCTCGGGCGCAGTTGCGGATAAAGTGAGCGAATGGCTGTCATTCGAGTGCGTGACGCGGCCAGGCTGCTCGGCGTCAGCGATGACACCGTGCGTCGCTGGATCGCCGCAGGCGAGCTGACCGTATCCACCGGTGACGGGGAGGTCACCGCGGTCGACGGTGCGGAGTTGGCGGCACTCGCCCGTCAGCGTGCCGCGGCGCCGCCGGTCGACGACGGGGTGCTGCGATCGGCGCGCAATCGGTTCGCCGGTCTGGTCACCGCGGTGTCGATCGATGGGGTGATGGCACAGGTGACGATGCAGTGCGGTCCGTTCGAGGTGACCTCGTTGATGAGTGCCGATGCCGCACGCGAGCTCCACCTGGCGCCGGGATCGGTCGCCACCGCGGTGGTGAAGGCCACCACCGTGATCGTCGAGACGAAACGAGATGGACAGTGAAGAAGGTCCTGGCCGCCGTCGCGGTTGCTGCATCGGTGATGGCGGTCGCTTCCGGGTGCTCGTCGTCGGAGGACGCCTCGTCCCCGTCGTCGTCCGCGACGCAGACGACGCTCAACGTGTCCGCCGCCGCGTCACTGAAGAAGACGTTCAGCGCGATCGCGGATGAGTTCCAGAAGCAGCATCCGGGAACAAAGGTGTCGCTGTCGTTCGACGGCTCCTCGACCCTGGTGAACCAGATCAAGCAGGGTTCCCCCGCCGACGTCTTCGCCAGTGCGGACGAGAAGAACATGGCCAAGCTCGGCGAGTCGGCCGTCGACCCGAAGGTCTTCGCGACCAACACCCTGGTGATCGTGACCGCACCGGGTAACCCGAAGGGCATCAAGTCCTTTGCCGACCTGAACAAGCCCGGCGTGACCACCGTCGTGTGCCAGTCGGCGCAGCCGTGCGGCAACGCGACCGACACCGTGGAACGCAACACCGGGATCACCGTCGATGCGGCGTCGGAGGAACAGTCGGTCACCGCGGTGCTCACCAAGGTGACGTCGGGGCAGGCCGACGCCGGTGTGGTGTACGTGACCGATGCCAAGGGAGCGGGCGACAAGGTCGCGACGGTGGTGGACCCGGCTTTCGCGGCAGTGGTCAACTCCTATCCGATCACCACGGTTCGCGACGCCGCGAACGAGTCGGTTGGCACGGAGTTCATCGACGCGGTGCTGAGCCCTGCCGGGCAACAGATCCTGCAGGAAGCGGGCTTCGGAAAGCCTTGATCCGCCGACCGTCGATCCCTGCCGGGCTGCCCGCCTGGCTGTATCTCCCGGCCGCGCTGGGCATCACGTTGATCGTGCTGCCCCCCATCGCGCTGCTCGCGCAGACGCCGTGGGCCACGTTCCTCGACCAGGTCGGCTCCGAATCATCGCGGCAGGCGTTGGTGCTGTCGCTGCAGACGGCGGCGGTCAGCACGGTACTGTGCGTGCTGCTCGGGGTGCCGATGGCAGTGGTCTTCGCCCGGCACGACGGCATCGTCACCCGGATCCTGCGGTCGCTGGTCCTCTTGCCACTCGTGCTGCCACCGGTGGTGGGCGGGATCGCGCTGCTCTACACGTTCGGCAGGCTCGGGATCGTCGGCGAACATCTGCGTGCCGTCGGCATCGACATCGCGTTCACCTCGACCGCGGTGGTCGTGGCGCAGACCTTTGTGGCCTTGCCGTTTCTGGTCATCAGTGTCGAGGGGGCGCTGCGGGTGGCCGGGACGCGATACGAGGAGGTGGCCGCGACCCTCGGGGCCGGCCCGTCGCGGACGCTCTGGCGGGTCACCCTGCCCCTGATCGTGCCGTCGCTCCTGGCAGGCGTCGTGCTCGCATTCGCCAGGGCTATGGGCGAGTTCGGGGCGACGATCACGTTCGCCGGTAACGCGCCGGGTATCACACAGACCGCGCCGCTCGCGATCTACGTCGCGGAGATCGACGATCCACAGGCAGCCATCCCGTTGTCGCTGGTGCTGGTGGCCATATCGCTGATCGTCGTGGTCGCGGTCCACGCGCGGCGCGGCGTCGGGGGTCGTGTCGTCGGGCGGGGTGCGCTGTGATCGGCGCGCCGCCCGGTTCCGGGCTGCACGCGGACATCGACAACGTGCTGCCGTCGTTGCGGGTCACCCATGATTTCGCCTCGGGTAGCACCACGGCCGTCGTCGGCCCCAACGGTGCGGGTAAGACCACTCTGCTGCGGGTGATCGCCGGGTTGGTCACCGGCGGCCGCTCGACGATATCTCTGGACGGCGAAATGCTGTGCGACGAGCGTACTTCCGTACCGGCCCATCGCCGCGGAGTCGCGCTGCTGTCTCAGGATGCGCGGCTGTTCCCGCACCTCACCGTGCGATCGAATGTCGCATTCGCGCCATCTGCACAACGACTTTCACGTACCGAGGTCGCCGCCCGGGTGGATCGATGGATGGCGGCGGCCGAAGTGGCCGAACTCGCCGACCGGAAGCCCGACGAGTTGTCGGGTGGGCAGGCCCAACGTGTCGCGATCGCGCGTGCGCTGGCCGCGCAGCCGCGAATCCTGCTGTTGGACGAACCATTTCGAGCTCTCGACGTCGACGTCGCCGGACGGCTCCGCGCCCTGCTGCGAGATCTGCTCGACGACCGTTCGCGCACGACGATCATGGTCACCCATGATGTGGTCGACGTGGTGACGCTGGCCGAGGAGATGGTGGTGGTTGATGACGGGCATGCCGTGGACAGCGGGCCTGCGGCCGAGGTCCTCGCCAACCCGGTCAACTCCTTCGTCGCGCGGTTGGCCGGTCTCAACCTCGTGTCCGGTCGATGGGACGGGACCAGCGTGGTCACCGACGGGATCGCCGTCGCGGGCACCGTCGCCGAGCCCGTCCACACCGGTCGTCATGCGACGGCGGTCTTCTCGCCCGATGTGGTCGCGGTGTTCACCTCACCTCCGTCGGATGCGAGCTTCCGCAACGTGTTCGCCGCGTCGGTCGCCCAGGTGATCCCGCACGGTGATCGGATGGTGGTGCGGGGTGATGTCGGTGGACATGTGATCGGTGCGGAGGTCACCGGCGCCGCGGTGGCGGCATTGTCGCTGGTGGTCGGTGCTCGCGTCTACTTCGCGGTCAAGGCGAGTGCGGTGCGCGTGTACTGAGAGCGCCACGCGTCGGCTCAGGAGGCTCACGATTCGTCGAGACGTCTGTTCAACTCGAGGGCGCGCGCCCGCAGTCGCTTGTAGCCGCGAACGCTCAAGGTGGGCACCGACTTCAGATAGAAACGGTCGTCGTCGCTGAGACTGTCGCCAAGCGCCTCGTCGACGAGGGTGGTGCCGGGGTGAGCCGATCCGGCGAGCCGCGCCGCGATGTTGACGGGCTCGCCGAACACATCGCCGAGGCGGCTCAGTACGCGGCCTCGGGCCATGCCGGCGCGTAGCGGTGGAATCCGTTCTCCGGCGGAGAGTTCGTGCAATGCGATCGCGATGGCTGCGGCAGATGCCGGGTCATGGCAGGTGAACATGACCGCGTCGCCAAGGGTTTTCACGACATGCCCGCCGTTGGTCGCGACGATCTCGAAGGTGTCCTCTTCGAAGGATTCGAGGAGTTCCTCGAGTTCCTCGAGTGCGATGCGGCGGGAAAGGCTGGTGTAGCCGACGATGTCGGCGAATCCCACCACCAGATCGAGACGTTCGTCGGTATCGCGTTCGACGTCGCGTTCGAGGGTCAGCGCGAGATGTCGGCGCCAGATCAGTTGCTGGATCTGCCCGAGTGCGCCGGCCATCTGGTTGATCGACCACGGGACGTCGGGGTTGCGGTCGAGCTCACGGAGCTGGTCGGCCTGCCAGTCCGCGAGGCGCGACATGGTCTGACCGATCGCACGGGCGGTGGCCACCTGCGCTTCTTGCGGCATGGTCGACTCGGAATCGGCGAAGAGGCGCAGCGCGGCGACGTCGGCGTCGCTGAAGATCTTGTCCGGCGTCGACCGTCGTGCGAAACCGAAAGCGTTCCAGACTTTTTCCGCATACTCGGGGGAGAGGCCCAGCTCGGCGATCAGTTCGTCGCGGGTGTAGCGGGCAGGTGTCTCGCCGTCGGGTCCGGTCACGGATTCAGCATAGAGAACGGTGGGGGTGTGCGGTCTCGATACGGCGCCTCGCTGCGCTCGGTGCCTACTCGACCGGCGGAGGGGGGGTCTGGCTGCGCTCGGTGCCTACTCGACCGGCGGAGGGGCGGGTTCGTCCGGCGGAGGGTGCCTGCTCGACCGGCCGAGGGTGCCTGCTCGACCGGTGGGGGGTGGGTTCGAACGGCGAGGGGAACCGCCGGTCGAGTAGCCGGCGAGCGTAGCGAGGCGGCGTATCGAGACCGCGCCTCAGATGGCCAGCACGCCCTTCATCAGATATGCCATCTGCGCACCGAATTCGGTTCGTCGCGTGCCGCGTCGCATCCGGATCGCATCATTGACGATGCTCAGTGCTGCGTGGACGTCGACAGCGGCGCGGTCGCGCGTCAGGTCGGGATGGATCTGCAGCAGCAGATCCGTCCAGCGCGCGACGTACCGGCGCTGCACATCGACGAGATCCGATGCCGTCGGCTGCCCCGACAGAGCGAACGAGTTGTTGAACGCGACGGAGAGATCCGGAGTTGAGGTGATCACGTTGACGTACGAATCCACCAGCAACGCAAGCAACTTCGCCGGGTCGGCGGTGGTCGCCCAGGCGGCCATCACGCCGGCCTCCAGGCGGGCGGCGCTGCGCTGGCCGATGCCGAGCAGGATCGACAACTTGGAACTGAAGTGCTTGTACACGCTCGGTCCGGTGATCCCGACCGCCGCGCCGATGTCGTCGACCCCGACTCCGGCGTATCCGCGCACCGCGAACAGTGCGGCGGCGGCGTCGAGGATCTCGTCGCGCCGGGTGGACGGTCCCGCGCCGGGCGGCGGCATCGGCGGCAGCGGTGGGGCCCCCGCAGGGTGCAAGGCGATCGCCCGGCGCACCAGCGTGTCGAGCCCGTCGAGAGCCCGGCCGGCCGACATCCGGATGTTGTGCACCGAGAGACTCCCGGCGACACTGAGGACGGCCCACGCGAGGGTGACCGCCTCGCGATCGGTGAGGTCGGTGCCGTCGGACAGCGCGGCCGCCCACCGGTGCAGGATCTCGCGGGTGCGCAGGACGACCTCACGGTTCTGGTCGTCGGTCAGGTGCTGACTGGCCCACCGCCACAGCGACGTCGCCTCCGGGCGCCGGACGCCCAGGGTGCACACGGCGGCGATGAGCCGATCCACTCCCGGTGTCGGCGCGGCACTCAAGGCCCGGTCGGTGCAGGCCTCGAGATCGTCCACACCGGCCAGCACGGCGGCAGCGAGGAGCGACTGCTTGTCGGCGAAATGCCGGTACACCGACGGCGCCGTCACGCCCGCGGCACGTGCGATGTCGGCAACCGACACCTGCGGGTAGCCGCGCTCGAGGAACAGCGTCGCCGCGTGGTCGACGAGCTGTCCTTTGCGATCGGCCGGACGCGTGCGCCTGCCGGGTTTCGGGGTAGACATGGTGAATCGACCATAGCGCATCTTTCGCTCGCGGAGTGGGCACCTGACCACCCGGTATGGCCAAACAAGTTATTCCGCGTTAGCCTGGTTCAGTAACCACACATGGTTCATGCGAAAGGAACACTCAACGTGGCTGATCAAGCATTCATCTACGAGGCGATCCGTACGCCCCGTGGCAAGCAGCGCGGCGGCTCGCTGCACAGCATCAAGCCGGTCGATCTGGTCTCCGGGCTGATCGACGAGGTCCTGTCCCGTCACGGCGGTCTCGATCCCGCCCAGGTCAACGACGTCGTTCTCGGCGTCGTCTCACCGGTCGGCGAGCAGGGCGCGGTCATCTCTCGCACCGCGGCACTGAACAGCGGTCTGCCCGAGAGTGTCCCCGGCACGCAGATCAACCGGTTCTGCGCGTCCGGTCTGGAGGCCACCAACCTGGCTGCCGCCAAGGTCGCGTCCGGCTTCGACGACCTGGTTCTCGCCGGCGGTGTCGAGTCGATGTCGCGCGTGCCGATGGGCTCCGACGGTGGCGCACTGTTCACCGACCCGGCTACCGCGTACGACAACTACATCGTCCCGCAGGGCATCGGCGCCGACCTGATCGCCACCATCGAGGGCTTCAGCCGCGAGGACGTCGACGCGTTCGCCGCCGAGTCGCAGGCCCGCGCCGAGAAGGCCTGGACCTCCGGCTACTTCGCGAAGTCCGTGGTCCCGGTGCGTGACATCAACGGTGTCATCGTGCTCGATCAGGACGAGCACCGCCGTCCCGGCAGCACCGTCGAGAGCCTCGGCAAGCTCAAGCCCGCCTTCCAGGCGCTCGCGGACATGGCAGGCTTCGACGACGTGGCGCTGCAGAAGTACCACTCGGTCGAGAAGATCAACCACGTCCACACCGGCGGCAACAGCTCCGGCATCGTCGACGGTTCCGGTCTGGTGCTCCTCGGCAGCGAAGAGGCGGGCAAGCGCAACGGCCTCACCCCGCGTGGCCGCATCGTCACCTTCGCCGAGATCGGCAGCGAGCCGACCATCATGCTCACCGGCCCGACCCCGGCCACCGAGCTGGCTCTGAAGAAGGCCGGACTGACCGTCGACGACATCGACGTCTTCGAGCTCAACGAGGCGTTCGCGTCGGTCGTCATGAAGTGGATGAAGGATCTGAAGATCCCGCACGAGAAGGTCAACGTCAACGGTGGCGCGATCGCCATGGGCCACCCGCTCGGCGCGACCGGCGCGATGATCTTCGGCACCTGCCTCGACGAACTCGAGCGCACCGGCGGTCGCTACGGCCTCGTCACCCTGTGCATCGGCGGCGGCATGGGCGTCGCGACCATCATCGAGCGTCTCTGACCCGTTCACTTCACAGAAAGAATCGTCGAAACACATGAGTGACAACATGTTCAACTGGGAGAAGGACGCCGACGGAGTCGTCGTCCTGACCATGGACGACCCCAACCAGGGCGCCAACACCATGAACGAACTGTTCATGACCTCGCTGCCCGGGATCGTCGATCGGCTCGAGGCAGAGAAGGACGACATCACCGGTGTCGTGCTCACCTCGGCGAAGAAGACCTTCTTCGCCGGTGGCGACCTCAAGGACATGACCGCTGAGCGGACCCAGTCCAAGGAGGAGATCGCGACCGCGATCACCGAGCGTACGAACAAGATGAAGAAGGTGATGCGCCGGCTGGAGACCCTCGGCAAGCCGGTCGTCGCCGCGATCAACGGCGCCGCTCTCGGCGGTGGGCTCGAGATCGCCCTGCACACCCACTACCGCGTTGCTGCTGACGTCAAGGGTGTCCAGATCGGTCTGCCCGAGGCGACTCTCGGTCTGCTGCCCGGCGGTGGCGGCGTGGTCCGCACCGTCCGTTTGCTCGGCATCCAGAACGCCCTGATGGGTGTCCTGTTGCAGGGCACGCGTTTCAACCCGACCAAGGCCAAGGAGACCGGCCTGGTCGACGAGGTCGTCGGTTCGATCGAGGAGCTGATCCCGGCCGCCAAGGCGTGGATCAAGGAGAACCCCGAAGCCGCGCAGCCGTGGGACAAGAAGGGCTACAAGATCCCGGGTGGTGCTCCCACCAACCCGGCCTTCGCCGCCAACCTGCCTGCTCTGCCGGCGTTGCTGCGCAAGCAGATCAAGGGCGCCAACATGCCTGCGCCGCGGGCCATCCTGGCCGCCGCTGTCGAGGGTGCCTATGTCGACGTCGACACCGCCGACATCATCGAGACCCGCTACTTCGTCTCGTTGGTGACCGGTCAGGTCGCGCAGAACATGATCAAGGCGTTCTTCTTCGACCTGCAGCACATCAACAACGGTGGGTCGCGCCCCGAGGGATACCCGAAGTACCAGGCCAAGAAGGTCGGTGTCATCGGCGCGGGCATGATGGGCGCGGCGATCGCGTATGTGTCGGCCAAGGCCGGTATCGAGGTGGTGCTCAAGGACATCGACCTCGACGCCGCCAAGAAGGGCAAGGCGTACTCCGAGAAGCTCGAGGAGAAGGCGCTCGCCAAGGGCAAGACCTCGAAGGAGAAGAGCGACGCTCTGCTCGCGCGGATCACGCCCACCGTCGACGCCGCCGACTTCAAGGGCGTCGACCTCGTCATCGAGGCCGCGTTCGAGTCGGTCGAGGTGAAGCACAAGGTCTTCCAGGAGATCGAGGACATCGTCGAGCCGAATGCGATCCTGGGTTCGAACACCTCGACCCTGCCGATCACCAGCCTTGCGCAGGGTGTGAAGCGCCAGGAAGACTTCATCGGCATCCACTTCTTCTCCCCGGTCGACAAGATGCCGCTGGTGGAGATCATCCGCGGTGAGAAGACCTCGGATGAGGTGCTGGCCAAGGTCATCGACTACACGATGGCGATCCGCAAGACCCCCATCGTGGTCAACGACAGCCGTGGCTTCTTCACCAGCCGTGTGATCGGCACCTTCATCAACGAGGCCGTCGCGGCCGTCGGCGAGGGTGTGGAGCCGGCGTTCATCGAGCATGCGGGCACCCAGGCCGGCTACCCGGCGGCGCCGCTGCAGCTGATGGACGAGCTGACCCTGACGTTGCCGCAGAAGATCCGCAAGGAGACCGAGGCGGCGCTCAAGGCCGAGGGCAAGTCGATCCCGGAACACGGCAGCAACGCCGTCGTCGACTGGATGGTCGAGAACGGCCGCACCGCCAAGAAGGACGGCAAGGGCTTCTACGACTACGACGAGAACGGCAAGCGCACCGGTCTGTGGACGGGTGGGCGTGACCACTTCAAGTCGGGTACCACCGAGATCCCGTTCGAGGACATGAAGGAGCGCATGCTCTTCGCCGAGGCCCTCGAGACCGTGAAGTGCTTCGACGAGGGTGTGCTCACCTCCGTCGAAGACGCCAACATCGGCTCGATCTTCGGCATCGGCTTCCCGGCGTGGACCGGCGGTGTCATCCAGTACATCAACCAGTACGAGGGTGGCCTGCAGGGCTTCGTGGACCGTGCCAAGGATCTTGCGTCCAAGTACGGCAAGCACTTCGAACCGCCGCAGTCGCTCGTCGACAAGGCAGCCCGTGGTGAAAAGTTCTAGGGGCGAAAAGTTCTGAGCTGAGCTGAACAGGGGCCCCGGCCGGACACGTTCCGGTCGGGGCCTCTGTCGTCGTGCGACCTCATTCTGACGACGCGACCTCGGCCGAGGTCGCGAGCACGAGACGAGGTCGCAGGAAGGGCGAACAGAAACCGATCGCGGCCGCGCTGCGTCCAACACTGCATGATCGACTTTCCCACGGACCGTTACGGTTTGGTACGGCGCGAACGGGCGTTGGCCCGCGACATCTCGGACGACCAGCTCGCGGCCGCCGAGCGCCGCGGCGACCTCGTGAGGCTCGCCCCGGGTGTGCTGGTACCCGCGAGTGACGAGTTCAAGGGTCCCGCCGGAGAGGACACCCTCTACCGGTTGCGTTCTATCGCCGTCGCGACCTCGGAGCGAGATGGCCGGGGCACCGCGCTCAGTCACGGCTCGGCGGCCGCGATCCACGGTTTGGCGACGCTCGCATCCGATCGCGAGAAAGTGCACTTCACCAACGGCCTCACTGCGGGAGGATTCGTCCGTGGGCTCCGGCATGTTCATCCTGGGTCCCTGCACCCGGAAGAGGTCGTCGTCGTCGACGGCGTCGCGGTCACGTCACTCGAGCGAACCGCTGTCGACGTGGCATGCGCAGGCAGCTTCGCGCAGGCACTCACGGTCTTCGACGCCGCGTGCCGGCTCGACGCCGACCGGACGCTGATGGCCGACATCCTGGATCGTCGTCGTCGCGGGGCGCGCCCGGCGCGACGGGCGCTACCACTGGCCGATGCGTTGTCGGAGAGTGTGGGGGAATCCTGGAGCCGAGCGCAGATGATCGAGGGCGAGCTGCCTGTGCCGCGGTTGCAGCGCGAGTACCGCTGTGGCGACAAGCTCTATCGAGCCGATTACGACTGGGACGGCCTACTTGTCGGTGAGTTCGACGGGATGACCAAGTACGGTCGCCTGCTCCGGTCCGGTGAGAGCGTGCGCGACACCCTGATGCGTGAGAAGCGACGTGAGGACGACCTGCGGGCGATCGGTGTGATGGTCATCCGGTGGACCTGGGCGGTACTCGAGAAGGGTGGGCTGGTCGAGTTGCTGCGGCCGTGGCTGGTCCGTCTCGGGCTCATCGTTGCGTAGTTCGCATTCCGCGACCTCACCTCGGGTTCGCGACCTCGGCCGAAGTCGCACCTGCGAGATGAGGTCGCGGAAAGGGGGTCAACGCAGCAAGAATGCGCGCACCGTCGCCTCGAACGCCTCCTTGGCCTCGATCATCACCCAGTGACCGCACTTGGGGAAGATGTGCAGCTCGGCGTCGGGGATCAGGCGCATCGGCACCATCGACATGTCCGGCGGGCTCACCCGGTCGTCGCGGCCCCAGGTGAGCAGGGTCGGGCAGGCGACCTTGTGCATCATCGCCCAGTACGGCGGGGTGTCGGAGGCGGCCATGAACTGCTGCTGCATCTCGAAGGCTGCCGAGCCGTACATCATCTGCGCGGTCTTCTGGGCGTCGGGATGGATCGCCGCTTCCCAGCGTTCCTCGATGAGTTCCTCGGTGACGAGTTTCCGGTCGTGGACCATCGCGGTCAGCCAGCGGACGAGCTTGTCCTTGTCGGGATTGTCGGTGAACTCCTGCAGCAACCGCAGGCCCTCGCTAGGGCTGGAACTGAACACGTTGGGCCCGACGCCGCCGATGGTCACCAGCTTCTCCACGCGGTCGGGCTTCTTGATCGCCAGGTTGACGCCGACGACGCCGCCCATCGAATTGCCGATCATCGGAGCCGACGGGATCTCGAGGGCGTCCATGAAGCGGATCACCGACGACCCGGCCGTGAGCACCGGATGGCCCTCCACGGCATCGCTCACGCCGAAGCCCGGGAACTCGACCACGTAGCAGTGGTGGGTCTGGGCGAAGAAGTCCAGGTTGCCCCGGTAGTTGCGCCAGCCGGTGACGCCGGGGCCGGACCCGTGCAGCAGGATCAACGGCGGCGCGGCGGCATCGCCTGCTTCGTGATAGCGCAGTACGCCCTGGTCGGTGTTCAGTTCGCGTTTGGTCGCGTCGAAGGAGACATCCACGTCCACCAGGGTAGAACGTGTTCTAGTTTGTTGTCACGGGTGGTAGCCGGGGAGGGGCAGCTCAGCGGCCGATGGAGCTCAGGTCCTCTTCGCCGAACTGTTCCTCCAGGGTCTCCGGTGAGTAGTCGAGATCGATCTCGGCCACCGGCCGACCGCGCGCCGACTCGATCGCGCTCAGTCGGCGCTGTCCGCGATCGGCGGCATAGGCGATGAACTCGCTGTTGTCCAGGCCGAACGGCTGGACCTCGAACTGTTCGTTGACCCAGTTGATCATGCCGAGGGCCAGGGGCATCAGCTCCGCCATCCGAGCGGTGACCACATCCCAGAGCGAGTCGTCGGCGGCCACATGGCGCCGGCAGGTGAAGGTGCCCCACGCCATGTGCCGTCGCTCGTCGTTGCCGATGAAGCGGATGAGCTTCTGCATCCCGGGGAAGATGTCGTGCCGCGTGCACACCGTCTGCCAGGCGTGATAGCCCGTCAGGGCGAGGCTGCCCTCGATCACGTGGTTGTAGGTGACACTCGCCCGGACCTGATTGCGCGGCGACGGATCGCTGTCGAGGAGTTGCAGCGACGACGGGAGCTCTTCGTAGAACAGCTGCCGGTAAAACGGATTGTCGGCGACGAACGACTGCAGGTCGCCGGTCAGCCCGACGGCATCCATCCACATCCGGAAGACCTGGGTGTGCTTGGCCTCCTCGAAGCAGAATTGCGACAGATACATCTCGTCGCCGAACCGACCCTCCGCCGCCATCGCGTTCATGAACGGCTGGATGTCCTGGGTGACCGCTTCCTCGCCGGCGATGAACTGACTCACGAGGAAGGTGGTGCTGCGTCGTTGCTCGTCGGTGATCTCGGTCCAGTCCTGGCTGTCGCGGCGGAAGTCGATGGCGGCCGGATCCCAGAACCGGGCGTTCCCTTTGATGAAGAGCCGCAACGGAAACGACTCCCAGTTGAGGCCGCCGCTGCGTAGCGACGCGAAGTCTTCACGCCCGCGCGACTTGTGTTCGGCCAGAGTCATGGTGATCACCCGCTAACGATCATTTGGGAGAGATGAAGTCGACGCTAGTCGGCGCGGCACCCAAACGTGTTTATTTCACCGAACTCTCAGGATCGCGATTTGATGTCGATCGCGCCGGTGGGTCGGCATCTGGTTGCTTCGAGTTCGGAATCCTCAGCGGGACAGTCGACTTGGCCACCACACCCGTTTGCCGATGTCGAGGGTCAGGGCGGGTACGAGCAGCGACCGGACGATGAGCGTGTCGATGAGGACGCCGAAGGCCACGAGGAAGGCGATCTGCACGAGGAACAGCAGCGGGATCACGGCAAGTGCGGCAAATGTGGCGGCGAGGACCACGCCCGCGGACGTGATGACGCCGCCCGTGGCGGTGAGCCCGCGGATCATTCCCGACCGGGTGCCGTGGGTGCGCGACTCCTCTCGTACGCGCGTCATCAGGAAGATGTTGTAGTCGATGCCGAGGGCGACGAGGAAGACGAAGGCGAACAGGGGTACCACCGGGTCGGCGCCCGCGAAGCCGAAAGGCCCGTTGAACAGGAGTGCTGCCACGCCGAGAGTGGTGGCGAACGAGAGCACCGTCGTCGCCAGCAGCAGCACCGGCGCGACGACGCTCCGCAACAGCAACATCAGGATCACCAGAACCACCAGCAGCACGATGGGGATGATCAGGTTGCGGTCGTGGATGGCCGTGGTCCTGGTGTCGAGGTCGGTGGCCGTACTGCCGCCCACCAGTGCGTTCGCGTCGTCGACGGCATGGACGCGATCGCGGATACGGGTGACGGTGTCCTGCGCGGCCAGGGACTCGGCATTGTCGGTCAGCGTCGCCTGTACGGCCACGCGGCCGTCGACGACCAGCGGGGAGCCGGACCGTTCGACCAGTTCGGCCGTTGCGACCCCGTCCACGTCGCGGACCGCGGTGAGCACGTCATCTGCTGCGGCCTCGTCGGCGATCACCCAGGTCGGTGAGCCGCTCCCGGCGTCGAAATGTCGGGCCTGGATGTCGGCGCCCTCGACGGACTCCACCGAACCGATGAAGAAGTCCGTCTGTGCGATGCCGTCCGCCTTGAAGGTGGGCGCGAAGGCGGCGCCGACGAGGAGGACCACGAGCGTGACGATCCAGATCGTGCGGGGGCGTGCCGCGACGCGGTCGGCGATCCGCGCCCAGAGGCGATGGGCACTGCCGGGCTCGGAGTCGTCGGTGTGTGCGGGCCGTAACGGCCAGAAGGCCGTGCGTCCGAGGAGTGCGAGTGCCGCAGGCAGGAACGTCATCGACGCGAGGAACGACGCCGCGATGCCGAGCGCGGCCACCGGGCCCAGGCTGCGATTCGAGTTGAGATCGGAGAAGAGCAGGCAGAGCACGCCCAGGATGACGGTGCCGGCAGACGCGGCCACGGGCTCGATGGTGGCGCGCCAGGCGCCGCGAAGCGCGGCGTATCTGTCATCGGTGCGGGTGAGTTCCTCGCGGAACCGGGACACCAGGAGCAGTGCGTAGTCGGTCGCGGCGCCGAACACGAGAATGAACAGGATGCCCTGACTCTGCCCGTTGAGTTCGAGCACGTTCGCCTTGGCGAGCAGGTAGACGAGACCGGAGGCCAGGCCGAGGGCGAACACCGCGGAGACGATGACCACGAACGGCAGGATCGGACTGCGGTAGACGACGATCAGGATTCCGATCACGACGGACCCGGCCACCAGCAGCAGGATTCCATCGATGCCGCTGAACGCGTCGCTGAGGTCGGCGGCCTGACCGGCCGGGCCGGTCACCTTCACGACGAGCCCGGCCGGTGCCCCGTCCAGGGTGTCTCGCAACTGTTCGACGGCGTCCTCGGGTTCGCCGTCGGTCGCGACCGGGACGAACATCTGGGCGGCCTGGCGGTCGGCCGACGGGATCGGCGGCGAGAACGCCGGACCGAATCCCGCGGTCCCCTGCAACGGCCGGGTCGCGGTGGCGAGGAACTCCAGATCCTGCGGGGTGATGCCGGAGGTGCGTTCGGCGATCACGATGGCAGGCAGGGTGTCGGTGTCCGAAAAATCGCCGAGGAGGCTGTTCACCTCGGTCGACTCCGCCGATGCAGGCAGGAACGTGGTGTTGTCGTTGCTGGAGACCGACGCCAGCTTGCCGGCGTACGGGCCGGTGACACCTCCGATGACGATCCAGAGAAGCAACAGGAGCGCGGGGATCAGCCAGCGAAGCCGGGGCCTTGTCGCCATGGCGCCATCCTGTCATGGCCGGTGGCACACGCCATGAACCGGTGTCCGAAATGTCGGGAGGGCGGGCACGAGATGGCGCTGGGGAGGGCGCGCAGGCCGAAGTCTCCCGAACGTGCGATCGGTCTGCCGAAAACCCAACCGCCACAACGTGACCAGCCATTTCGTATGCGCGTTGGTGCATACGGGACAACGATGTGGACGAGGTCTCATATCGCTGTCCGAGAGAAAGGTGCGTACGAGATGAAAACCAAGGGGGCAATCCTCCGGAACCCGGGCGAGAAGTGGCAGATCGAAGAGTTCGAACTCGATGATCCGGTGGCCGGTGAGGTGCAGGTCAAGCTGGTCAGCTCGGGTCTGTGCCACTCCGACCACCATCTGCGCACCGGCGACAGTCCGGCTCCGATGCCGGTCCTCGGCGGGCACGAGGGCGCAGGCGTGGTGACGAAGGTCGGGCCGGGCGTGACGCGGCTGAAGGAAGGCGACCACGTGGTCACCGCCTTCATCCCGGCCTGTGGTGTGTGCGAGCCGTGTTCGCGGGGGGATCAGAACTTCTGCGACGAAGGTGCGCGCCTGCTCAGCGGGCTCGCCATCTCCGACGACACGCATCGTGCCCACACCAGCGATGGTGCCGGTCTCACCCAGATGTGCCTGCTCGGCACCTTCGCGCCGTACATCACGGTGAACGAGGCGTCATTGGTGAAGGTCGAGGACGACATCCCTTTGAAGGAGGCCGCGCTGCTGGGCTGCGGTGTGGCGACCGGTTGGGGTTCGGCGGTCGAGATCGGCGCGACACATGCCGGTGACGTGGTCGTGGTGGTCGGGATCGGCGGTGTGGGCATCAACGCGGTCCAGGGCGCCGCATCGGCCGGTGCGCGGATCGTGGCCGCAGTCGACCCGGTGCCGTTCAAGCTGCAGATGGCCGAGAAGCTGGGCGCGACCCACACGTTCTCCTCGATGGAGGAGGCGCTCCCGGTGATCGGTGAGATCTCCTGGGGAAAGATGGCCAACACCACCATCCTGACCGTCGGCGAGATCGACGGCTCGATGATCCAGCCTGCGCTGAGCCTCACCGGCAAGGGCGGGCAGGTGATCGTGACCGGTATGGGCAACTTCGCCAACAGTGATGCCCAGATGAACCTCTTCGAGCTGACGCTGCTCCAGAAGCGGGTGCAGGGCGCCATCTTCGGCGGGGCGAGCCCGCGTACCCAGGTCCCGACGCTGCTCCACGAGTACCGGGCCGGAAAGCTCAACCTCGGTGACCTGGTCACCCAGACCTATCGTCTGGACCAGATCAACGAGGCCTACGACGACATGCTGGCGGGTAACAACATCCGCGGGATGATCGTCTACGGCGACGACGACTACTGATCGCGGTGTGGTTCGGCGTGCGGGTCCTGCCCCGCGCGCCGGCCGCCCTCGGTCCCGGCGGGCTGCTGTCCGTGCATGGCGGCCAGCCGGGCGTTGTATGCAGCCAGCACGGCATCGTCGTCGTCCACGTCCACGGAGTCGGTGCCCAGCGCATCGCGTCGGGCCGACTCGAGGAACGACGGCCGGGCCTTGCCCAGATGCCGGGACGCGGAGTCCTGCCGCCCTCGGCCGAGGCCCTCGGCCCGGATCCACTCCCAGGCGAGGAACACCAGCAGGCACATCATGAGTCCGTCGCCCGCCCACCACATGATCGCTCCGGCGGCACTCTGGTCGGTCATCGCCGATGGGTTGAGGACCGATTCCGCGCCCCAGCCGGCCCGTGAGGCCGAGAAATCGGGCGCGATCTCGTAGCTGGTCAGCATCAGGATCACCCCGACGAAGGTGTCGGCGCCCATCGCCACCAGCAGTGTCACGAACCGCGCGGCGTAGCTGTAGTCATGGCCGGTCAGTTCGTCGCCGATCAGCGGGAGCAGCAAGAGGTAACCGCTCACCAGGTAGAGCACGAGCTCGCTGTGGTGGATCCACATGTGCTCGGCCATCTGCTGCTGGAAACCGGTCAGGTGGGTCAGCACCAGCACGGCCGCATACAGCGGCACAGTGAACATCGGCGCGGTGATGAACCGGATCACGGTGCTGGTCATGATCCGTTCGACCGTCTCGCCGCCGCGGGGGCCGAGTGCCGACGCGGACAACCGGATGGGCTGGGCGAGCACGAGGAACAGCGGGATCACGGTGATCATCAGCAGGTGCAGCACCATGTGCATCCAGAACAGGTGGTGAGCGAACATCGCCACGCCCGAATTGAGCGAGACGACGAGCAGCACCATGCTGAGCAGCCAGGACGCGGTCCGTGACACCGGCCAGTGACCGATGCGGATCGCCCCGGCGACATAGGCCAGGGATGCGACGGCCATCAGCGCCCAGACGATCGGTGTCGCGGTCCAGGACGCCCAGAAGTCGGGCATCATTCCGTCGTTCATGGTCACGGTGCCCAGCCTAGGCCGGTGGCCGTCGGGGCAGCCAGAGGGCCGTCAGCGCCGGACGCGTGCGGTCACCAGCACGTTGAGAAACCGCAGGCCCAACCCGAGTAGGATCAGGGTGCTGGCCATCTGGATGGACACCGCGACACGGGCCGCCTGGGAGTCCGCGGCGATGTCGCCGAATCCCGTCGTGGTGAAGACGGTGAGACAGAAGTAGAGCGCATCGATCCGGGTCAGGTGGGTGTTGAAGCTGCCGTCGGCGTACTCGGAGAACAGGTAGTAGGTGGTGGCGAACGCCACGATGTACAACGCGGCGATCGCCACCAGCATCTCGACCGCGGTGGCGACCGGATACTCCGAATGCACGAAATGTCGGACCTCCCAGGCGCAGAACGCGACGAGCAGCAGTGCGCCGATCATCAGACCGATGAGGTTCGCCGAGCTCTCCTTGGCGATCGGCAGCAGGAAATAGCCGGTCAGCAGGATGGCCGCGGCGACGATCGGGCGGACGATCGCCAGGGTGACCTGTCTCCGCCCGATCCGCTGCGTCAGTGCCCGGCTCTCACCCGCACCGATCGGATTGTCGCTCAACGGGGTTCACCAGATCCGGACGCGCTCCGACTCGTCGAGGTAGAGCTTGTCCCCCGACGAGACGTCGAAGGCTTCGTAAAAGGCGTCGATGTTGCGGATCACGCCGTTGCACCGGAACTCGGGCGGGGAGTGCGGGTCGATGGACAGCCGCCTGATCGCCTCGGCGTCGCGGGTCTTGGTGCGCCAGATCTGGGCCCAGCTGTAGAAGACCCGCTGCACTCCGGACAGTCCGTCGATCTCCGGGGGAGTGACGCCCTGTGTCGCGAGTCGGTAGGCGACGAGTGCGATCGACAGACCTCCGAGGTCGCCGATGTTCTCGCCGATGGTGAACTCGCCGTTGACCTTGTACTGCTCGTCGAGCCCCTCCGGCGTGAACTCGCTGTACTGCTCGATGAGTTTGCGTGTGCGCGCGGAGAACTCGGTCCGGTCGTCGTCGGTCCACCAATCGACGAGATTGCCGTCACCGTCGTACTTGGCACCCTGGTCGTCGAATCCGTGCCCGATCTCGTGACCGATGACGGCCCCGATCCCGCCGTAATTGGCCGCGGCGTCGGCGTCGGGGTCGAAGAACGGCGGCTGGAGGATCGCGGCCGGGAACACGATCTCGTTCATCCCCGGGTTGTAGTACGCGTTCACGGTCTGCGGTGTCATGAACCACTCGTCGTGATCCACCGGTTTGCCGATCTTGGCGAACTCGCGGTCCTGCTCGAATGACGAAGCGCGGGCGACATTTCCGATCAGGTCGCCGCGGTCGACAGTGAGCGTGCCGTAGTCGCGCCAGTGGGCGGGGAAGCCGATCTTGGGAGTGAACTTGCCCAGCTTGGCGAGTGCCTTCTCCCGGGTCGCGGGCGTCATCCACTCCAGGTCGGAGATGTTGCGGCGGTAGGCGGCCACGAGGTTGTCGATCAGCTCGTCCATCTGTGCCTTGGCCTCGGGGCCGAAGTGCTTGTCGACGTACAGCTTCCCGACGGCGAAGCCCATCGCGTCCTCGACGAAGCCGACGCCGCGCTTCCACCGGTCGCGGATCGCCTCGGCGCCGGTGAGGGTGCGGCCGTAGAAGTCGAAGTTCTCGTCGACGAACTCCGACGACAGGTAGCCCGCGGCGGACCTGAGCAGCCGCCACGTCAGCCAGGTCTTCCAGTCCTCGAGCGGCCGCGATGCAATCAACTCCGCTGCGCCGGTGATGAAGGACGGCTGTCCGACGACGACCTCGCCGAACGTTGCGTCGCCGGTCGTGCCCAGCCCGCCGAGCCACGAGTCGACATCGAATGCACCTGCGGCGCCGGTGAAGTCGGCCAGGGTCATCAGGTTGTAGGTGAGGTCGGCGTCGCGGCGACGGACCACGTCCCAGTGCTCGGCCGCCACGGCGGTCTCGAGGTCGAGGATCGTCTGTGCGCGGGCGTCGGCATCGTCGTACCCGGCGAGCGTGAACATCCGGCCGACGTGGGCCACGTAGGCGTCCCTGGTCTCGGCGTGCTTGTCCTCGCGGTAATAGGACTCGTCGGGCAGCCCGAGACCGGACTGGACGATGTGGACGAGGTAGCGGTCGGATTGCTTGGCGTCGGTGTCGACGTAGAAGCCGAAGAGGCCGCCGACGCCATGGCGCTGGAGACGGCCGAGACGGGTGCTCAACTCGTCGGTCGAACTGATCGCGGCGATCTTCTCGAGCTCGCCGCGGATCGGACCGATCCCGAGGGCGTCGATGTGATCGGTGTCCATGAACGAGGCGTAGAGGTCACCGATCTTCTGAGCGTCGGTGCCGCTCTCGGGGTCGGAACCGGCGCACGCGGTGATGATGTCGCGCACGTTCTCCTCGGCGCGATCACGCAGGACGTGGAAGGCGCCGTCCACCGAGCGGTCGTCGGGGATCACGTGGCTCCGCAGCCACTGGCCGTTGACGTGGGTGAACAGGTCGTCCTGCACGCGGACGTCGGCGTCGACCCAGCTGAGATCGATACCGGAATCGGGCGTGGTGTCTGTCTGTGAAGCGGTCACCCGTCCATCCTGGCATTGCATCCGCGATTCGTCAGCCGGCTCTGCTCGTGGCGCAATCGCTCTACCGTGGGTGTCATGACCGGAACAGCGGACGTGAGTACATATGACGTCGTCGTGATCGGCGGCGGACCGGTGGGCGAGAATGCCGCCGAGTACGCGATCAAGGGCAGCTCCCGGACGGCGGCGATCGTCGAGCACGAGCTCGTCGGTGGCGAGTGTTCGTACTGGGCGTGCATGCCGAGCAAGGGGTTGCTCGGTCCCGGCGCCGCGCTGGCGGCCGCGTCCGGGCTGCCGGGTGCGCGGGAGCGGTTGACCCAGCCCACTCCCGACGTGGATGCCGTTCTGGGGTGGCGCGACACCATCACTCATCAGCGCGACGACAGCTCCCAGGTCGAGTGGGCGTCGGGGGCGAGGATCGACGTGATCCGCGGGCACGGTCGGATCGTCGGCGAGCGGGAGGTCGAGGTTAGTCACCGCCGGATCGTCGCGCGGGAGGCGGTGGTCGTCGCGACGGGGAGCACGGCGTCGGTGCCGCCGATCCCGGGTCTGCGTGAGGCGCGGCCGTGGACCTCGCGGGATGCGACCAACATGCTCGACGTCCCGGGACGGATGGTGGTTCTCGGCGGCGGGGTGGTCGCGTGCGAGGCCGCCACCTGGCTGCTCGACCTCGGGGTCCGGGACCTGACGATGGTGATCCGCGGCGACCGCCTGCTGCCCAAGGCCGAGCCCTTCGTGGGCGAGCAGGTGGCCGCGGGACTCGTCCGGCGCGGCGTCGACATCCGGTTCGGCGCACAGATCTCGGCCGTCGAACGGCCCGACGTCGCGGACACCGGTTACGGGCGCATCCACGGGGGTGCGGCGCGGGTGACGGTGGACGAGGGGGGCGGCAGCTCGGTGCTCGAGGTCGACGAGATCCTGGTGGCAGCCGGAAGGGCCCCGGCGACAAGCGATCTGGGTCTCGATGTGCTGGGTGTCACCGACTCCGGCCCGCTGCGGGTCGACGACCACATGACCGTTCCGGGCCACCGGTGGCTCTACGCGGTCGGCGACGTCAACGGGCGGGTCGCGTTGACACACATGGGCAAATACCAGGGCCGGGTGGCCGGCGACGTGATCGCCGCGCGGGCGCAGGGACGGCCGCTCGACGGCGCACGGTTCACCGCATCGGCCGACCGCGACGCCATCCCGCAGGTGGTGTTCACCCGGCCCGAGATGGCGTCGGTCGGCAGGACTGAGGCGCAGGCTCGCGAGGACGGCGTCGACGTGGTGATCGCGGAGGCGGATATCGCCGTCGCCGGTTCGTACCTCGTGTCGCCCGACTATGCCGGTCACGCGAAGCTCGTCATCGACCGGTCGCGCGACGTCCTGGTCGGTGCCACGTTCGTCGGCGCGGACACCGCCGAACTCGTCCATTCGGCGACCGTCGCGGTGGTCGGCGAGGTGCGGATCGACCGGCTGTGGCATGCGGTGCCGTCGTATCCGACCGTCAGCGAGGTGTGGCTGCGGCTGCTCGAACAGTTGCATTGAACGCGATCTAACTGGTCTGACCACTTGACCACTTGACCGGCGGCTCGTAGCGTGGGCGCCATGCCGTTCGAGCCGATCGCACCGCGCAGCGTGCCCGAGGATGTCTACGAGCAGATCGTCGAGGGCGTGCTGTCGGGAGACCTGCCGGCAGGCGAGACGCTGCCCAGCGAACGGGAACTCGCAAAGGTGCTCGGGGTGTCGAGGCCCGCGGTCCGGGAAGCGCTGCGCCGGGTCGCGGGCGCCGGACTCGTGTCGATCAGGCAGGGGCAGGGCACCCGTGTGCTCGATCCGGTCATGACCGGCGGACTCGATCTGTTGCCGCGACTTCTGGTGCGGAACGGGCAGTTGGTCCCCGGGGTGGTGCGATCGATCGTCGAGGCTCGGGCACTGATCGGGCCGAAGGTGGCCGAACTCGCCGCGCGGCGGGCGGGCGACGACGAGGTCGAGGCTCTCCGGACCTGCGTCGAGGATCTCGCGGCCGAGTCCGACCCGGTGGCCCAACAGGTTGTCGCGCTGGAGTTCTGGAGCCGCGTCATCGACGCGGCGGACTCGATCGCCTTCCGCTTGATGTACAACTCGCTGCGGGCCGCCTACGAGCCGGCGCTGCCCGCGCTCGCGGCGGTGCTCGAACCCGAGGTCGGCAACGTCACGGGTTATCGAGCCGTGGTCGACGCGATCGCCGAGCATCGGTCGCCGGACGCCGACGTGGCGGCCCGCGCGTTGCTCGCGCCGGCGACCGCGGCGCTCCTCGAACTGTGCGAAGCGCTTGTCGACTCGTCTGGCGCCTCGGATGAGCGGCCATGAATCCATCGAGAAGTAGAGGGAAACCGCAGATGTCGTATTCGGTCGGGGAGGCCGTCGGGGTGCGGGCGCGTCGCCGCGTCGATGCCGACGAGAAAGGGTTACGGACGAGTCGCCGGAACGTCACATTACGGTCGGCCTTCGGAGAATTCGTGCGGCATCCGTCGCCGTGGATGATCGCCGGACTGCTCGTCGGCGCGGTGGTCGCCCGCGTGTGGGTCGGTCGGTGGGGGCCGGCTGACCTGCTGGTGCCGGTCGTGATGCTCGCGGTGTTCCCGGTGGCCGAGTGGCTGATCCACGTGTTCATCCTGCACTGGCGTCCCAGACGGCTCGGGCCCGTGACGCTCGATACCCTGCTGGCGCGCAAACACCGTGAGCACCACAACGATCCGCGCGACATCCCGCTGATCTTCATCCCCTGGCGGGCCCTGATCCCGGTGTTGGTCGCGGCGCTCGTGGTCGCGTTCCTCGGATTCCGCAGCGTCGAGCGAGGACTGACCTTCCTCGTCGTTCTCGGGGTCCTCGGCATCGTCTATGAGTGGACGCATTATCTGATCCACACCGACTACCGACCGCGCTCGCGTCTGTACCGGGCCACATGGCGCAATCACCGTTTCCATCATTACCGCAACGAGCACTATTGGTTCACCGTCACGACGTCCGGTACGGCCGACCGCCTGCTGCGCACGTATCCGGACCCGGCGTCGGTGCCGGCATCACCGACCGCAAAGAATCTGCACGGACGTGACACCGTGCGGTAGGGCAGCGCAGTTGCTCTCGGCGGAAATGCCGTTGCTGTCGGCGGGAATTCGGTTGCCGTCGGCGGGTCAGGACATCAGGTCGCGCAGATCGCGATCCATCGACCAGATGAGCACTTCGGCGTCGGTGCGCGCGGTCAGCGACTCACCTCCGAGGTCACCTGCGCGGACCGCGTCGCCCTCGTCGAGGCGGGTGCCTGCGAGGTCGAGGGTGCCGCGGGTGACGAAGAGGTGAGTGTGCCGTGCGGCAGGGAGGTCGATCGACGACCCGGCCGCGAATCGGGCGGCGTAGAGGGTTGCCGACCGGTTGGCGATCCGGATGGCCGAATCGCGGGCGGGGTCGCCAGACGCGATCGCGACCAGTCGGCCCGGCGAGAGCTCGTCGTCGATGTCACGCTGGTCGTAGGAAGGTGTGAGACCCGGCTCGTCGGGCATCACCCACATCTGCACGTAATGGACGGGCGCCACGCCCGCCTGGGCCCGGTGTGCCCAACGGTCGTTGCGTTCGGAGTGCTCGATCCCGGTTCCGGCGCTCATCCGTTGTGCCAGTCCGGGATAGACGATTCCGGCGTGGCCTTCCGAGTCCTGGTGAACCAGTGAACCGGACGTGACCCACGTGACGATTTCAGACTCGCGATGCGGGTGTGTAACGAAGCCTTCACCCGGCGCGACGATTTCATCGTTATTCACCAACAGAACACCGAAATGGGTGTTGGATGGGTCGTAGTGATCGCCGAAGGAGAAAGCATGGCGGGACGTGAGCCACTCGGTCGTCGTTACCGCACGGTCTCCGGCCGGAATCACTCGAAAGTCCATGCCACATTATGGGCAGACTCCGCGCCGGTGACGCCGTCGTCTGTGGGCCCCGTCACGTCGTCAGAACTCCGAGACCCGATCGTGACCGCTCGGATCCCCGAATGGAAGCTGGCGGCATCGAAATCCAGTGTGACAAGAGTGAAAATTGAGACTATGAAGATCTGGGCGAAGCGTGCGCCGAAGATGGCCTGCGCAGCGGCAACCTGCAGCGTCGCCGTCGTCGTGCTCAGCGCATGTGGCATCGGCGGCGGGGACGACAACGGTGTGGCCGGTGCGGCCAGACAGTTCGCCGCCGCGATGGAACGGCAGGACGCCGGTGGCGCCGCCGGGTTCACCACCGCGCCGGGGCAGGCAGGGGAGGCGCTCACCCAGACTCTGCAGGCGATGAACGCCGAGCACGTCGACGTGAACGTGGTGAAACCCGTGGAGTACAGCGACGGGACCGCGTCCTTCTCCTTGAAGACGACATGGCGATGGGCCAAGGACCGCACCTTCGTGACGACCAGCTCGGGTACTGCGCGGCATCTGTCGACCGGGTGGAAACTCACCTGGGAGCCGTCGATCATCTATCCCGGGCTGCCCTATGGCGGTCAGCTGCGCGAGATCCGCACCGATGCGACTCCGGCCCCGACGGTTCGCAGCCAGTCGGGCAAGACGTTCATGTACCTCCAGCCGGTCAACGAGATCATCCTCGATCCGAACCGGACCAAGGACGTCAACCAGTCCGCGCGGGCGTTGGCCCGTACCCTCGCGCCGATCGCGCCGCTGGTGACGACCCAGGTGATCTCGGAGAAGCTCGCGCAGTCCCAGGGCAAGCCGATCACTGCGGTCACGCTGCGTGATCCCGACATGGAGGTCATGACGTCCGATCCGGGCACGGTGCCGGGCGTGACGGTACGCAAGGCGGGCATGCTCGTGATGGCCGATCGTCGGCTGTCGTCGCCGCTCGAGCCCGGTCTCACCAACTACTGGCAGGCGATCCGGGACGCGACCGCCGGGTGGCAGGTCCAGATGGTCGGTCCGGGCATCAAGCCCCGCAAGCTGGCAGGCGACCAGGGCCCGGCGGGACCGAGCGTGGACACCACCATCGACCAGAATCTGCAGCTCACCCTCGGTGATGCAGCTGTGGAGGTCGGGCAGCCCGCCACCATCATGGCCCTCGACGCCGGCAGCGGGGCGATCCTCGGCATGGCTCAGAACAGCTACGCCGTCGAACGCGGCATCAACGCCGATTCGGTTCATCCGGTGGGCAGCACGCTCAATCCCGTGCTGGGCGAGGTCGATCGGACGGCAACGGCCAACCAGGAATCCAACGACGCCATCATGGATCGGCTGGGTCTCGGTGTGCAGTTCACCGTCCCCGGTGCCAGCGCGCCGACGGCCGATCAGCCGGGTGTGACCACGGTGGACTTCCGCCCCGGCGACCTGAACGCCTCGATGATGAACATGGGCGCACTGGGCGTCGCGCTGGCGCGCAGCTCGATGGGCCAGATGAGCTCGGTGCCGCCGTTCGTGATCAAGGGTGCACCGACCAACATCGTCGGCGGCAAGCTCGGCGAACTCGACGCCGCGACGACGGCACCGATCCTGCAGGCGATGGCGACCACCGCCAAGACCGGCGACGCCAGCGACCTGACCGGGGCACCCGGCCTGCGGGCGCTCGTCGGCACCAACGGCCCGCAGGGGCCGGGCTGGTTCCTCGGCCTGCAGGGCGGCAAGGTCCTGGTGATCTACTGCGAGGGCGACAAGTCGGGCACTGCGGCACTGCAGGTCGCGCAGAAGTACTTCCGGATCAGGTAGTCAGGCAATCCGGCGCCGGGCGACGAACCCGGCGGCCGCGCGCCATCCGATGAGGAAGACACCGAGCGAGATGGTGGCGACGATGATGAAGCTGACCGCGACTCCCTGGTGGAGCAGGTAGCGCAGGATCATGCCGACCGCGACGGTGCAGAACCAGATGACCACGCCCGCGGGGACGATCTGCTCGGGCCGGAAGTCGTGGCCGAACCAGTCGCTCGACCGGACGTGGGAGAACACGTAGGCGATCGACCAGCCGGCGGCCGCGCCGACCGCGAACGGCCACAGCGTCTGAAGAATCCCGACGACCGCGAGGCCTTCCTCGTGGCTGGACCGGCCGATGAGAACGAACACGGTCACCGCGACGAGGTCGATCACCGCGGTCGCCGGCATGGGCAGCGACCGGTGCGACGTCGGTGCGGCGTCCGCGGCGACAGGCGTGGACCTCGACATGGTTGTCACGGTAGCGGGTCGTCGGGTCTGCGGGAACTCTCCCCGCCCGCGTCGGGCTCGGTCGTCTGATCCGGCGTGCCGTCGTCGATGTCGTGTTCCATCTCCTCCTCGAGCGTCTCGCCCTTGCGGAAGCTGTTGCGGAACATCACCAGCACCACGACCCAGCCGATCGCCGCGACCAACACGTAGCTGATCAGCCGGTAGACCAGGACCGCGGTGATGGCGTCGGCGGCAGGCATCCCGGCGCTGGTCAGGGCGGGCACCAGGACGGCGTCGACCACGCCGATCCCGCCGGGCAGCAGCGGGATCGCGGTGCCCACCGCCTTACCGGCCGCGTAGGCGACCATCAGGCCCGCGATGCCCGGGTGGGCACCGACGGCCCAGCAGGCGAACGCCAGGCAGGCGACGTCGGCGACCCAGTTGAACATGCTCCAGGCGAACGAGATCGTCAGATCGCGCCGGGACAGCTGGACGGCACGCAGCTGCTCGAGGACTTCGACGACCCGCTCATGTCCATGATGCTTCGGCTTGTTGCGGATCTGGTTCAGCCAGTCGAGGATGCGCAGGAGCGTGCTCTGCAGCGACTCGGGGTGGCTGGCGAGGTACTGGAACACCACGACCACCGCGATGAACCCGACGACGGAGAAGAACACGGAGAACGGACTGGTCTTGGCGCCGGCGAGGAGCGCACCACCGAAACCGAGCACTGCGAGCCCGACACCGGCCAGCAGGCCCGACATCACGACCTGCCAGGACGCGACCACGGGCGTGGCGCCCCATTTGCGGGTCTCCCGGTACACGAACGCGGGCGAGAGCACGGGGCCGCCCGGCATGGTCTGGCTCACCGAATTGGAGGCCAGGACCACCGAGAGCGACTGCCACTGGGTGACCCGGACACCCGCGGATCGCAGCAGCGCGCGCTGTACCTGGGCGAAGCTGTCCATCGACAGGAGCGCGGCGAAGATACTCGCCACGATCCACACCCAGTCGAGGTCGCCGATCCGGTGCCACGCCTCTTCCAAGCTGGGCGAGATGAGGACCACCTCGACGGCCAGGACCGCCACCACGACGGTCAGCAACACCCACCGCAGCCACCAGAAACGCCGACGGGGCGCGACGCGCCCCGCTTCTGGTCTGTCGGTCGACATAGCCCACACCATATCCACAGCTAGGCTGGCACCTGTGAGCGATGCCGACACCGCCGGCCGCGCGCGGGACGATGATGCCCGCGACCGAGGCGCCCAGGTCCGTGCCGACGATGGTCGTGGAGGCCGCATCGGAAGCCCGCTGAACGTGGCCGTCGTCGATCGCGAGAAGGTCCATCCGCTGGTTCGGGCCGGTGCGGAATGGGGCTGGCGACTGCTGGTCATCGCGGCAGTCGTCTACGTGCTGCTGATGGCCTTCCAGGAGTTCGAGGAAGTGCTGGTGCCGGTGGCCCTGGCGATTCTCGGCGCGGCGATGCTGGTGCCGGTGGTGGACTGGCTGGATCGTCACCGCGTGCCCCGGTCGCTCGCGGTGCTGATCACGATCGTCGTGGCGCTGGGTCTGCTCAGCCTGGTGATGACATTCGTGGTGCAGGAGTTCATCCGCGGCTTTCCCGAACTGACCAAGCAGATCACCGTCACCATCGATCGCTCGCGCGACTGGCTGGTCGACGGCCCGCTGAAGGTCGACGACGACCAGGTCAGCAACATCGGCAACGACATCACCGACTTCCTCCAGCACAACCAGGACAAGGTCACCAGCGGTGCCCTGGCGACCGCCACCACGGCAACCGAGATCGTCACCGGCGCGTTGCTCACGGTCTTCCTGCTGATCTTCTTCCTCTACGGCGGCGGACAGATCTGGACGTTCGTCACCAAGCTCGTGCCGCACGAGACGCGTGGTCGGGTGCGGGCCGCGGGCACCGCCGGGTTCGGCACACTCGTCGGCTATGTGCGCGCGACCGTGGCAGTGGCGTTCGTCGATGCCCTGGGCATCGGCGTCGGCCTGGCGATCCTCGGTGTCCCGCTGGCACTTCCGCTGGCGTCACTGGTGTTCCTCGGGGCCTTCATCCCGATCGTCGGCGCCCTGGTGACGGGCACTCTGGCCGTGGTGGTCGCCCTGGTCACCCAGGGCTGGATCGCGGCGGTCATCTCCCTGGCCATCGTGGTCGGGGTGATGCAGGTGGAGAGCCATGTGCTGCAACCGTTCCTGCTCGGCCGGTCGGTACGACTGCATCCGGTCGCCGTGGTGCTCGCGATCGCGGCCGGGATCGTTTCCGCCGGCATCGTGGGAGGTCTGCTCGCGGTGCCGCTGATCGCTTTCGGCAACACCGCGGTTCGGCATCTGGCCGGCAGCTCGGTACGGGCACGCGAGCGAATCGATGGCGCCACCGGCCCGCTCTACACCGCCGAGCCCGACGAGCCGAAGTGGGATCGTCGGGCCGCCGTCGACGAGGCGGAGTCGGGTGAGGATGACCGGCCGGACCAATCAGGGCGGTCGGACACGGGCGACGACGTGACATCCACGGAGCAGACGCCCCGCGACGACGGGTGAGACGCAGGTGATCTCCCGTCGAGTGTCCGAACCGCGTGATCCCGGCCGGGCGCGCCTGCTCGCCACGGAGACCGACACCGACCCGGTCGGCCCGTTGTGGCGCGCCGCGCAGCTGTTCCGGTTTCTCTCGTACCTCTATGCCCTCGGCTTCCAGATCGCCGTCAACGATGACCTCCGCCACGACGATGTGGCATGGGCGCTGTTCGGTGTGCTCTCGGCCTGGTCGCTCGTCAGCGGCATCGCCTACTACGCGGGCTTCGGCCGTAATCGGTACTGGGTGGGGGCCGATGTCGCGGTCGCCTGTGGCCTGATGCTCACCACGTCGTATGTGGCCGACACGGCTTGGGCGTTGAACAATCAGACGTGGCCGACCACGCTGTGGGCGGTCAACGCGGTCATCTCGGTTGCGCTGCTCGCCGGACCGATCTGGGGCATGGGGTCGGGTCTGCTGGTCGGCGGCACCAGTGCATTCGTGAAGGGCGCATTCGACCTGAACCTCGGTCGCAACGCGACGATCATCATCATCGTGGCGACCGGCATGGCGGTCGGGCTCGCGGCGGTGATCGCGCGGCGTGCCCACGCCGTCCTGGTCCGGGCGGCAGGCATCGCCGCGGCCACCGAAGAGCGCGAGCGGCTGTCGCGCGAAGTGCACGACGGGGTGCTGCAGGTACTCGCGCTGATCGCCAGACGCGGCCGGGAGATCGGCGGTCCCACCACCGAACTCGCCGAGCTGGCGGGTGAGCAGGAGCGGGCGTTGCGCAAACTCGTCTCCGACGCAGACCGGATCGGCATCTCACGCACCGGCATCTCCCGCACCGGCACCGAGCGGACGGCCGACCTCGGTGCGATCCTGCGGAGGTCGGCCACCGAGCGGGTGTCGGTCAGCGCACCCGCGACGCCTGTGGTCGTCGATGTCGTTGTCGCCGAGGAGATCCGCGCGGCGGTACGGAACGTGCTCGACAATGTCATCCATCATGCGGGTGCGTCCGCACAGGCCTTCGTGCTGCTCGAGGATCTCGGTGATCGCGTGGTGGTGAGTGTGCGCGACGACGGGGTCGGGATCCCGGCCGGCCGGGTCGAGGAGGCCAGACGCCAGGGGCGCATGGGGATCTCGACGTCGATTGTCGGCCGCGTGGAGGCGCTCGGTGGGACGGCGATACTCGATTCCGGACCCGGCGCCGGCACCGAATGGGAACTGACGATTCCGGTCGAGCGGGAGGCCTGATGGCGACCACGGACAGTACAGCCGACGACGCACGGACCGGTGCGCCGGACGCAGGGTCGGCCCGCGCGGTACGGGTGATGGTGGTCGATGACCACCCGATCTGGCGCGACGGCGTGGCCCGGGACCTCGACGACGAGGGCTTCGAGGTGGTCGCGACCGCCGACGGGGTGGGTAGTGCCCGGCGTCGGGCCGCCGCGGTGACACCCGATGTCGTACTGATGGACATGCAGCTGCCGGACGGGACCGGGGCGGATGCGACGGCGGCGGTGCTCGAGGTGTCGCCGTCGTCACGGGTGCTGGTGCTGTCGGCCTCCGATGAGCGCGACGACGTCCTCGAGGCCGTCAAGGCCGGGGCGAGTGGATATCTCGTGAAGTCGTCGTCGAAGGCGGAGCTGGTGGCCGCAGTGCGTGCGATCGCCGACGGTCAGGCGGTGTTCACGCCGGGACTCGCGGGCCTGGTCCTGGGTGAGTACCGGAGGATGTCGGCCGAACCCGATCCCGGCCACCTCCGGCCCTCACTCACCGATCGCGAGACCGAGGTGCTGCGTCATGTCGCAAAGGGGTTGAGCGCCAAGCAGATCGCCACGAGACTGTCACTGAGTCACCGCACCGTCGAGAACCATGTGCAGGCCACCCTGCGCAAGCTGCAACTGGGCAACCGGGTGGAGCTCACGAGGTACGCGATCGAGCACGGGTTGGACGAGTGAGGGGTCGGATGCCCGGCGGTCAGGTCTCCGGGTGACTCCGGACGATCATCACCGGGCAGGGCGCGACGTGTAGAACGGCTCGGCTGGTGGAGCCCAGCAGCAACCCGCGGAACCCGCCACGGCCACGGCTGCCGAGTACCACGAGTTGTGCGCCCTCAGCGGCCTCCAGGATGCGCTGTGCGGCCGGCTCGGCGGCGACGACGGTTTCGACCTCGACGTCGGGGTGGTCTTCGCGATGCCCGGCCACTTGTTCGCCCACCAACTCGATGGCTTCCTCGTGCAGCTGCCGCAACAGCTGTTCGGCCTGGCCGTAGAACATCTGGCTGGTGAACCCGGGGTAGCCGTGTACGGCGACGACGGAGGTGTTCAACAACGACGCCTGCTCGAGCGCGTGCCCGATCGCTGCCTTCGACACCGGCGAACCGTCGACGCCGACCACCACCGGTCCGGTCGCAGGCGAATCTCCGCTGATCACCACGACCGGGCAGTCGGCATGGGCGGTCACGTTGGTGCTGACCGAGCCGAGCAGCAGGCCCCGCACCCCACCGAGGCCGCGGCTGCCCATCGCGAGAAGGTGTGCGTGGCCCGAGACCTCCCGCAGCACGAGCGCGGGTTTGCCGTCGACCACGCGGCCCGTGGTGGTGACGCCCGGCGCCAGCTCCTCGGCGAGTGTGGTGGCGTCCTGGACGACCTTCTCCGCGTCGACGCGCAGAGCGTCGACGACACCCTGTTTGAACACCACGCCGCGTGCGATCTCGGCGGTGGGTTTCTCGAGTGCCTGCACGATTGTCAGCGGCCGCTTCTCCCGATCGGCTGCCGCGGCCGCCCAGCGCAGCGCTCCGAGTGATGTCTCCGAACCGTCCACCGCTGCGACGATCGGTACATCCAACGCGGACATGTGAGTGCCTCCTCGCGTGCAGGTCGGGCCGTGTGGTCCCCCCGCTCCGTCGTCAACGTGCGACGACGGTCATGCGATTCGTGCCGGGGCCGCGACCCAACCGGTGTACGACCCCTCGGGCCAAACGTAACCCGATCGGCTCTCGCACCGCGCGGGATTGACGACTCCGGCGAGCATTGGCGGCTCCGGGGAGCTCAGCTGTCCGAACGACTGCGCCGCAACAGGTCCTGCACGCTGATCTGCGAACCGTCCCCGTCGGCCTCCGACCGGGCGTGCCGGTCCGATCCGCGGCGCCGGCCGTCCTGGGACGGACGTTCGTCGCCGTCGGCGGACGGGTGCGAGTCGCTCAGGCCGCGGTCCATCGGCGATCCGCCGGAGCGCGGCGACGGCGAAGCGGAGCGGTGCCCCTCGGGCGACAACGACGCGGCCAGCGGACGCTTGCCGGTGGTGTCGAGCGCGGGACGTCGACCGAGCGGTGAATCGTCGCGCCCCGGGTTGGCCTGCGGCGGTACCGGTCCGGGACCGGGATGCGACGTCGGTGCGCCGGGTGGCGTCCGCGGCTGCTGCGGTGGCTTGGGTGGCGGTCCGGACGGACGCACGGTGGCCGGCTGCGACGCCGACGGGCGGGCCGGTTCATCGGCGGCCAGACGGATACCGCCTGCGCCGAGACGCCAGCTGCCGGTGTCCGGTCCCGACGAACGATCGCGCGCGGTCCGCCCGAGGCGCGGGGCAGGTGGCGCTGCCGGGGCCGGGGGTGCGGTGGCGGGCCGTCCCTGCGGGCCCGAGGGCGGGGCGGACGGGCCGACGCGTGCTCCGCTCGCCGGTGCCGCGGATGCGCCCGGTTGAGGGCCGGCGGCCATGTCGGGGCGGGGTGCAGGCGGTCGGCCGGGAGCGGGGGCCCCGCGGTCCGGTGCCCGACGGTTCGACCGCGCCTGAGCCGCCTGAGCTGATTGGGCCGCCTGAGCTGATTGAGCGGGTTGGGCTGGTTGAGCAGGCTGGGCGACGGTCCGGGCCGGCTGGGCCGCCGTCCGGTTCGCCTCTGGGCGCGTCGTCGCACGTGCGGCGGTCTCCGGACGCGCGACGGCGCGGGGTGCTGCCGACATCGCCGAGGTGGGTGCCTCGGCCGCCAACGTGCCGACCGACCGCGAACGGGCGGCCACGGCACCGTCACGGAGTTCGTCGGGCTCGTCGTCGAGAACGGTCTCGCCCAGGCCGATCTTCTGCTGGAGCACACGCATCCAGCGGGGCGCCCACCAGCAGTCGTCGCCGAGGAGCTTCATCACCGACGGCACCAGGAGCATACGGATGATGGTGGCGTCGAGGATGAGCGCTGCGATCATGCCGTACGCGATGTACTTCATCATGACGATCTCGGAGAGGCCGAACGCCCCGGTGACCACCACGAGGATGGCTGCGGCGGCCGTGATGATGCGGCCGGTGTGTGCGGTACCGACGCGTACCGCCTCAGTGGTGGACGCGCCCTTCTGTCTGGCCTCCACCATTCGCGACAACAGGAATATCTCGTAGTCGGTGGACAGGCCGAACACGATCGCGATGATCAGCACCAGGACGGCGGCGAACAGCGGGCCGGGCGTGAAGTTCGCGATGCCGGCACCGTGCCCGTCGACGAAGATCCAGGTGAGGATGCCCAGCGTGGCGCCGAGGCCGAGCGCGGACATCAGTGCCGCCTTGATCGGGAGCACCACCGACCCGAATGCCAGGAACATGAGGAATCCGGTGACCAGCACCAACAACACGGCCATCAGCGGCAGCCGCGACATCAGCGCGTCGATCGAGTCCTGGGTGAGCGCGGGGGTACCGGCCACCCACATCTTCAGGCCGTGCGTGTCGATGCCGCGCAGTTCCTTGATGGCCTCCGCGGCGGTGTCCCGGTTCACCAGACCTGCCGACATCTGGATGACCGGTGGCCCGTTGTCGCCGTACTGGCCGGTCAGCGCGCCGTTGTCGGCGGACGGACTGAACTGTTTGGTGAAGCCCGGGATCTTGTTGGCCTCGTTGGCGATGTCGTTGATCTTGTCGCCGCTGTCGTTGTCGTTCGGGTCATACGCGACGACCAGCTTGATCTCTTCGGTGCGTTCGGTCGGGAAGTACTTGTCGAAGTTCTCCTGGGCGACCCGGTTCGGGTTGTCGGGCGGCAGGTAGGCCTCGCTGATGCCGCCGAACTTGATGCCGCCGAACGGGATGGTCAGCACGAGCAGGATCAGCACCGTCGGTACCGCGGTGGCGATCGGGTGGCGCATCACCCAGCCGGACAGGCGGCCCCAGAAGCCGTCCTCGACCTCCTGGCGGGTCTTGGTGCGGCGCAGGAAGGGCAGACCCAGCGCGTCGATCCGCTTGCCCAGGATGCTCAGGATCGCAGGCAACACGGTGAGGGACAGGATGGCGGCGAGCGAGACCGAGGCGATCGCGCCGTAGGCGACCGACTTCAGGAAGCCCTGCGGCATGATCAGCAGACACGCCAGGGCGGCGACGATGATGGTCGCCGAGAACACCACGGTCTGCCCCGCGGTCATCACGGTTCTTCGTACCGCGGCCTTGGTGGAATATCCCTCCGCGAGTTCCTCCCGGAAGCGACTCACGATGAACAGGCCGTAGTCGATCGCGATGCCCAGCCCGATCAGGGTGACCACCGACTGGGCGAAGATGTTGAGCTCGGTGATCTGGGCGAGCACCTTCATGATGCCCAGCGAGCCCGCGATGGTGAGACCACCGATGAGGACCGGAAGACACGCAGCGACCACACCGCCGAAGATGAAGAAGAGCATGATCGCCACCAAGGGCAGCGCGATCACCTCGGCTCGGTGGATGTCCTTGTCCATGCCGTCGGCCATACTGCCTGCCACCGGCTGCAGGCCCGCGAGTTCGAAATTCGTCCCCTCGAGGTTGAATCTCTCCGGGATGTTGTCGAAGGACGGCTGAATCGTCTTGTAGTTCTGCAGGACCGTCGTGTCGTCGTCGCCCTTGACGCCGATGCTGATGAACGCATGTGTCTTGTCCGGACTGAATGTCCTGGCCCGGATGGTGTCCTGGGCCGCCTTCGACGTCGCGCTCTGATCACGCAGGTAGAACGGGTCGATGAGGCCTGGATCCTCGCGATTGACCACGTCGCCGTGCTGGGAGATCAGGTCGTCGACGAAGTTCTCCACCTTCGCGCCGAATTGCGGGTCGTCGACCTTGGTGCCCGCGGGCGGGGTGATGAGCAGGATGACGTCCGAGCGGTGATCTCGGCCGAGCGCGGTGTCGGCGACGACCGAACCCTGCGACGACTCCGAAGTCGGATCGAACCAGCCGCTCTGGCTGAGATGCTTCGACAGGTCGAGGCCGTAGAGTCCGAGCCCCGCCATGAGGGCGATGAGTACGCCGATGACGGCGAAGCGCATTCGATAGACGAAAGTGCCGATGGCTCCGAACACGCCGTGGTTCCTTCCTCGTCGCGGGATCTGGGTCGTCGGGTCGGGGTCGTTGGTACGGGTTCGTCGATCGTTGTCGCATCGACGGATGACCGTTGATTCTGTCAGGCCGTCCTGAGTTGTCCCTGAGTCGACACGTCGTGTCGGTGATCAGTGCATTCGGTGTCAGTGCAGGAGTGCCTGCAGGGGTCGGAACGGTGTGAGCCACGCCCCGTCGTCGGGCAGCGAGTCGAGCCCGATGCGCGGGAGGGGCTCACGGAACACGGCCGGGATGTCCTCGAGGTCGACGAACTCCAACTCTTCGGTGGTCAATGCCCAGCTGGCATGTTCACGGAACCCGATCACGGTGACCGGTATGCCGTCCGACACCACGTCGAGCAGGGGCTCCCGGAATGCTTGTCCGTCGGCCGAGGCGACGATCAGGCCAGCTAGTCCCACAGTGTGCCTGCGAAGTTCGATGTGGTCGAGCATGTCGGCATCCACATCGCTGTCATCGGACAGCTTCGGCTTCGCGAAAACCGCATATCCGACATTGCGCAACGCGTCGACCCAGGGCCGCACCACGTCGGCGCTACCCGGCACGATGTTCGTGAACACTGTCGCCTCGGGCTCCACCCGCCGAGGCGCTTCACTGTCGGCGGTGTGTCCGGAGATCTCCGCGGTTCGTTGCAACAGCCAACGGCCGAGAGCGTCGAAGCGCGGACGATGGGCCGCGGTCGGGCGTCCGCCGAGGATTGCCCCGAGCCCCATGTCCATGTTGGGGGCGTCCCAGACGAGGAGGAACCGCGACGCCGCACTCTGGCCGGCGATGGTCTCCGAGAATCCCTTTCCGGTGGCCGGAACCGGTGGGGGAGTGATGATCTCCGATTTCGTGGAGTCGTCGCTCATGCGTCGCCGCCTTCGGTGGCTGGAGGGGTGGGGAGATCCGGACGGACGTAGACGAACTCGTTGACGCCGCGTCCCTCGCGCTCGGCACGGCCCTCGAACTTCGTGGTCGGCCGGTCCAGCAGGATCGGGGCGTCCCGGGTCAGCTGGATCACGTGCGGCCGATCGGGGCGCTGAGTGGCGAGATGTTCGGCGATCCACTCCGCGTAGCCGGCGTGGTCGGTGGCGATGTGGAGTATGCCGCCCGGCTTGAGGCGGTCGGCCATCAGTTCCAGGGTGCCGCTCTGCACCAGCCTGCGCTTGTGGTGCCGTGATTTCGGCCACGGATCCGGGAAGAACACCCGGATCCCGGTCAGACTCTGCGGCCGCAACAGTTCGGTGAGCACCACGACGGCGTCGCCACGGACCATCCGGACGTTGGTCAGTCCGCCACGGTCGACGAGCCCGAGCAGCTGGGCGAGCCCGGGTTTGTAGACCTCCACCGCCAGCACGTCGACGTCGGGTTCGGCCTCGGCCATCGCGGCGGTCGAGACACCGGTACCGCTGCCGATCTCCAGGACGGCAGGGGCGTCGCGGCCGAACAAGTCGGGAAGGTCGACGGCGTCCTCGGGAACCCGGTCGACCCCGATGTCCAGGTCGCGGCCCAATCGGGGCCAGAGGGTTTCCCAATTCCGTTGCTGACCCGACGTCAAAGAGCCGCGACGGAACCGGAAACTGGTGACCCGCGGATAGCGACGTGACTGATCGAGACTCTCGCTCACCGGTCCATCGTTGCGCATCGGTGCCCGCCGGGAACAGTCGACACGGATTCTGCGCCGGTCAGCGGCACGGCGCGAGCGTCGGGACGCTAGATTGCCAGGCATGTCGCACGCCCCGATGATCCCATCGACGAACGCGTTGGAGCGGGTCGTCGAGTCGGGTCGTCTGGTGGCGCTCGTCGACCCGTCGTCGCCGGCCCGTGCCGAGCTCGACGTGGCGGTCCGTCGCTACGGCCGACCCCTGCAGGTCCAGGTCGGCGGCCGGCCCGGGACCGGGCGCGATACGTTCGCCCGTGCGCTGCGGGAGCGGTTGTCGGTGACGGCGATCGGCCCGGGCGAGGCCGACGGGAATGTCGACGCCCCCGATCCGTGGACCGCCGATCCGTGGACCGCCGACCTGTGGATGTACGTGTTGTCGGGACCGGCGCGAGCTGCGGATCGGACGGCGCTCGCGCAGATGCCCGCGGATCGTACGGTGGTGGTGCTCGGCAAGGCGGACACCCACGGATCCCCGGATGCCGCCGCCGACGTCGCCGCCGAGTGCGCCCAACACCTCGGGGTCCCGGTGCAGGCGGTGTCGCAGTTGCTGGCCTGTGCGGATCTCTCCGACGACGAGTTCGACCTCCTGCGCCGCCTGGTCGCTGCCGGTCAGACGATGCCGTCGATGTCCGGGCAGTTCCTCACCCCCACCCTGACCGGGCAACCGGCCCCCGATGGCGCCGGCCCGTTCCGCGGCGACGAGCGGGTACTGCGGGCCGGTCTGCTGCGCCGTGTCGATCGACGTGGCATCGAGGTCGCGCTCGACCTGCTGGCCGCCGACGACCAGGCCGCCGCCGACGTCTCGGCGCTCAACACGGCCCTGCACGGGCGCAGCGGCATCGATCAGCTCGTCACGTCGATCCGGGAGCGGGTCGACCTGGTCCGGTACTGGCGGCTGACGGAGTTGCGGTCTCGGCTGGAGATCGTCGCGGCCCGCGGATGGGACCGCGATGTGATCGAACAGCTGCTGCGGGACGGTGAGGTGGCGTGAGCACCGCGCCGTCCGTGCCCGACGCCGTCTCCCACGTCCACGGCCTGACCGGATTCGATGCCGCGGCTCTGGCAGGCAACGGAACCGGAGTCGCGGTGTACGGGATCGGCGGCACGGGGGTGACCAGCCTGATCGAGGCGTGCCGGATGGTCGATCCGGCGTCGCCGGTGGTCGAGGGACGCTGGGGCGGTCGCGCCGACGACGTGTCGGTCGGCATCGCACTGATGGTGGTGGACCCGTCGTCGTCGGTCGGTGACGAGGAGAAGCAGGCCGTCGACGAACTGCGGTCGCGGTTCGGGATCGTCGCGCTGGTCGGGTCCAAGATCGACGCCTTCTGGGACTGGCCCCGCATCCTGCGCGCGCATCGCGCCCTGCTCGACCCGTTCGAGCAACTCCCGGTGTTCGCGGTCTCGTCGGCGGCTGCGTTGTCGGGGGCGGCGGACGAGTCCGGGGTGCCCGCGCTGATGGAGTGGATCACCGGGTGTCTCGCGGCACCCTCGGAGGTCCGGCGCGAACGGGTGCGGGTCGCCGCGGCGCTCGGGGCCGTCGAACGAACCCTGGACGGACTCACCCGGGCCACCGATCCCGATGCGGCGTCGGAGACGGTCGATCGGCTGGCCGATCGACGGCGGGCTCTGCTGGAATCCCGAGACCGGGGTCGCGCGGACCGGCTCGCCGCGGCGCGAGCCGGGCTCGCGAGGGCACGCAGCGAGTCGCTCGCCGACGTCGCCGCGGGCACCCGCGGTCTCGCCGCCGCGGCGACGGCGCGGTCGGCGACTCTCAAGCGCGCCGCCGTCGACGGTTATGTCCGCTGGCTCACCGACGAGGTGGCGGCGTTGCGTGACCGGGTGGATCACGCCACCGACGAGCGCATCGACGAGGTACGGGCGGCGACGCTCGTCGGCATCGAGGCCCAGATCGACGCCGGACCCCGTACCGGTCCAGATGATCGGGCGCCGGATCCACCGTTCGGGCGGGCGGTGCCGTCCGGCCGGCGGGGCGGCGAGGACGCCCTCCTGGTCCTGATCGGTGCGTCGACCGGGCTCGGCGTGGGACGCCTGATCGTCGCGCCGATGGCGGCGGTTCAGACTCTGCAGTGGGTGAGCATGCCGCTCACGCTGCTGCTCGGGGTCGTCGTCGCCACGGTGGTGATCCGGGTGCGCCGGACCACGGCACTGCGCGCCGACCTGCGCGGCTGGAGCTCCGACGCGCTGAACGAGACGCGCGGGCGGCTCGAACACCGGGTGGGGCTGCGGCTGGCCGCGGCCGAAGCCCATCTGGCCAGTCAGGTGACCCGTTTCCACGAACGGCGCTCGCGACAGGTGTCGGCGGAGGTCGCGGAGATCGACGTGAGACTGCGCGACCTGCGGTCGGGATCGGCAACCCGGGATCGACGCGATCAGCTCGGCCGGCTGCGCGGCACGCACCGCGAACTCGTGACGCTTGCGCAGGCGCTGAGCGGCGACGACGCGGGCATCTGAGCACGATCGGAACCGATCGGGTTCGCGTTGCGTCCTATCATCACGGTGGTGTGCGGCAGGGGCCGCACCGAGCGACTCAGGATCGAACCCAGCAGGACTGAACCCAGCAGGACTGAACCCAGCAGGATCGAACCCAGCAGGATCGAGGCGGCGTAGATGGACATGGCATTTCTCGGTGGCGACCCGCTCGGTGGCGACCCGCTCGGTGGTGATGGGTTCGGTGGCGATGCGTCCGGCGATGCCGATCGCGTGTCGGTCGACCACGACGGATCGTTCGCGGCGCAACAGCACGTCTCCCACCTCATCCCCTCCGACATCCCCTCCGACGACCTCGGCGGCACCTCGTCGCCGGAGGATCATCTGTGGATGCATTCCGACGGGCGGGTCTGGGATCTCGGACCGGCCGATGTCGACACCGACGACGACGGCGTACGGGACTCACTCACCCGCAGCGGTGCCGGCGGGATGACCGTCTACACCGACTCCGACCACGACGGACAGGTCGACAAGATCACCGAGATCGACGCGCAGGGCATGTTCTCCTCGCGCACTCTGGACCCCGAGAGCGGCGCCTGGGTGCCGACCGATACCGGCCGGCTGGGCTGAGGCTCCCTCACGTTCGGGGAATCGGCGGCTGCGGGCTCTTGCGATACATGCGACTGTGGGATATCACCCATCTGTTGGCCCCGGTACCTAGCGCCCGCTCGGTGAACGTATCCTGAGTTGACGACGACATCGCCGACGGCTATGCATCGGGCCGTCACCTCGGAGGAGACCCAATCATGACCTCAGCCACAATTCCCGGACTGGACCCGAACACCGCCCCGACGAAACACGCCGGACTGCTGGCGTGGGTCGCCGAGGTCGCCGAGCTGACACAGCCCGACCGGGTCGTCTGGTCCGACGGCAGTGACGAGGAATGGGACCGGCTCACGACCCATCTCGTCGACGCAGGCACGCTGGTCAAGCTCAACGAGGACAAGAAGCCCAATTCGTTCCTGGCCCAGTCCGACCCCGCCGATGTCGCCCGCGTGGAGTCGCGCACATTCATCTGTGCGAAGACCCAGGAGGATGCCGGCCCCACCAACAACTGGGTCGATCCGGCGGAGATGCGCGCCACGATGAACGACCTGTACCGCGGATGCATGCGCGGTCGCACGATGTTCGTCATCCCGTTCTGCATGGGGCCCCTCGGCGCCGACGACCCGAAGCTGGGCGTCGAGATCACCGACTCTGAATATGTCGTGCTGTCCATGAAGATCATGACCCGTGTCGGCCCGAAGGTGCTCGAACTGCTCGGCGACGACGGGTTCTTCGTCAAGGCCCTGCACTCCGTCGGTGCACCGCTCGAGCCCGGTCAGGCCGATGTCCCGTGGCCGTGCAACTCCGAGAAGTACATCTCCCACTTCCCCGAGGACCGGGAGATCTGGTCGTTCGGTTCCGGATACGGCGGCAACGCCCTGCTGGGCAAGAAGTGCTACGCGCTGCGCATCGCCTCGGTGCTGGCCCACGACGAGGGTTGGCTGGCCGAGCACATGCTGATCCTCAAGCTCACCAGCCCGCAGAAGAAGGTCTACTACGTCGCCGCCGCGTTCCCGAGTGCGTGCGGCAAGACGAACCTCGCCATGATCCAGCCCACCATCCCGGGCTGGACCGCCGAGACCGTCGGCGACGACATCGCCTGGATGCGCTTCGGCGACGACGGCCGCCTGTACGCGACCAACCCGGAGTTCGGGTTCTTCGGTGTCGCCCCGGGCACGAGCAACGACTCCAACCCGAACGCCATGAAGACCGTCGAGGCGGGCAACACGCTCTACACCAATGTCGCGCTCACCGACGACGGCGACATCTGGTGGGAGGGCATCGGCGGCGAGAAGCCGGCGCACCTGACCGACTGGCTGGGCAACGACTGGACGCCGGATTCCGAGGGGAAGGCCGCGCACCCGAACTCCCGGTACTGCACTCCGCTGGACCAGTGCCCGTCGCTGGCCGACGAGTGGGACGACCCGAAGGGTGTGCCGCTGTCGGCGATCCTGTTCGGCGGCCGTCGCAAGACCACCGTCCCGCTGGTCACCGAGGCCCGCGACTGGCAGCACGGCGTGTTCATGGGTGCCACCGTCGGCTCGGAGCAGACCGCCGCGGCCGAGGGCAAGGTCGGTACCGTCCGTCGCGACCCGATGGCCATGCTGCCGTTCCTCGGCTACCACATCGGTGACTACTTCGCGCACTGGATCGACCTCGGCAAGAACGCCGACGCCGCCAAGCTGCCGAAGATCTTCTACGTCAACTGGTTCCGCCGCGGCGACGACGGCCGCTTCCTGTGGCCGGGATTCGGCGAGAACAGCCGCGTGCTCGAGTGGATCGTCGGCCGGATCGAGGGCGAGAACGAGGGCATCTCCACGCCGATCGGCATCGTCGCGAAGCCCGAGGAGATCGACGTCGACGGTCTGGGTGATCTCCCGGCCGAGGACATCGAGGCGGCGCTCGCGGTGAACGCCGACGAGTGGCGCCAGGAGATCCCGCTGATCGAGGAGCTCTTCGAGTTCGTCGGCGACAAGCTGCCGACCTCGCTGCAGGACGAGCTGGATCAGCTCAAGCAGCGCCTGGGCTGAACCACGTCACCGATCTCTCGACGTTCTCTCGACGTCGTGCCATCGGGTAAGGTCTCCCCCTATGAGGTTTCGCTTGTGGGGGGCGGCACTCGTGTCCGCTTGTGCTGTAGGACTTTCCGTTGTGTCGGTCGGTGGGGTCAGCGCGGCGCCGGCGAGCCCGTCGTCGGGCGTGACGTCGTTCTATCGGGATTCGACGACGATCTCCGGGCTGCCGACCTTCGGCGGGATCTCGGGCATCGACCGCACCGGCAACGGCACCTTCGCGCTGATCTCCACCGATGTCGGCCGATTCGGCCCGGCGCGGTACTACAACGCGACGATCCCGTTCAGCTCGACGACCGGCGTGGCGAGCCAGGGCCGGATCACCGGCGGCGGCACCGTCCTCGGCCCCGGCAATCTGCCGATCCTGCCCGGGGGCGCGCAGTTCGAGGGTCTCCGTCGCCTCGGCGGCGGTTACGTCGTCGTCGGCGGCGGCAACCAGCAATTCGTCCGCGTGGTCGGCGGGCTCGGCAATCACCTGCGTGATCTGCCGCTCCCGGCCGCCTACCGCACCACCGCCAAGAGCGGCCTGAACGGGCAGCGCGGACTGACCGGTGTCGCGGTGGCACCCGGTGATCGGGTCAGCGCCATCACCGCGGGCGGGCTGAAACAGGATCCGGGGACGTCTGCCCGCCTGCTCACCTGGGCCGGCCGCGGCACCTCCGAGCACGTGTACCGCACCGACGGCGACAAGGTCGCGGCAGATGTGCTGGCGGTCAACAACACCGACTACCTGGTGCTCGAACGAGGCAAGGGCCGCGCGACCCGCATCTACTGGACCACCACCCGCGGTGCGCAGTCGGTGACCGGGAAACAGCAGCTCTCCGGCCGCGAGGCGGCGATGCCGAAGAAGTCCATCTTCTCGACCGAACCGCTCACCGGTCTGGTCGCCGGGAACATGTCCGGACTGGCCTGGGGCAATTGGTTCCCCGACCATCCGTGGATGACCTATCGGGCGCGGGCGCTCTACATCGTGACCAATGACGCCTTCTCGGGCCCGACGCGCGTACACGTCCTCGAGGTCCGGCTGCCCAAACGCTGATCCGCCCAAACACTGATCCGTCGGTGTTCGACCGACCCCCGGACATCGGGGTGGTCACTCAGGGATATTCCCGATAGCCAACGGACCGGAGATTTGGCACCGTTGAGGCCATGACATCGGCCCATACGGACAGCCCACACGTCGCAGCACACCCGATCGCCGCCGGCGCGGCCGATCTGACCAAGGTCTACGGCACGGGTGACACCGTCGTCGAGGCACTGCGGGGGGTCACCATCGAGTTCGCCGCCGGCCAGTTCACCGCGATCATGGGCCCATCGGGATCGGGCAAGTCGACCCTGATGCACTGCCTCGCAGGCCTCGACGTGGCCACCGACGGCAAGGTGCACATCGGCGACGTCGACCTCACCGGACTCTCCGACAAGGCGATGACCATGTTGCGGCGCGACCGGATCGGGTTCGTCTTCCAGTCTTTCAATCTGGTCCCCACCCTGACCGCGGCCGAGAACATCACGCTGCCCGTGGACATCGCGGGCCGGGAGGTGGACAAGGAGTGGTTCGACGCGGTCGTCGATCGCCTCGGCATCACCGACCGGCTGACCCATCTGCCCAGCGAGCTGTCGGGCGGTCAGCAGCAGCGCGTGGCATGTGCGCGTGCACTGGTCGGCAAGCCGGACATCATCTTCGGCGACGAGCCGACCGGAAATCTCGACTCACGCTCCTCGGGTGAGGTCCTCGACATCCTGCGAGCGGCGACCGACGAGTTCGGCCAGACCGTGGTGATCGTGACGCACGATCCGCGCGCCGCCTCCTACGCCGACCGGGTGGTGTTCCTCGCCGACGGGTTGATCGTGCGCGAGTTGGCGCGCCCGTCGGCCGACGACGTCTTCGAGGTCATGAAGAACCTCGACGAGCCGGCGGCATCGGAGCCGCATGCGCCCAAGCATGCCGCCGATGCCCCGGCCGCTGATGCCACGGCCGCTGATGCCACGGCCGACGAGAACACCTCCGAGGTGCGCTGACACCATGGCATCGTCATCGGTGATGCGCCGGGTCTCGTTGCGAAACCTGCGCGCCCACAAGCTCCGTCTGTTCCTGACGGTCTTCTCCATCGTGCTCGGCACGTCGTTCGTGGCCGGGTCCATCGTGTTCACCTCGACCGTCTCCAAGGCGTTCAACGACATCTTCGACTCCGTCGCTCCCGGGGTCTCGGTGCAGATCACCCCGGAGAACAATCAGTCGCCGGGCGTTCCGCAAACGGTCGTCGACGATCTCGAGGCCCGGAAATCGGAGCTCGGGATCGACCGCATCGTCGCCAACTATTCGGGTCTGGTGACGATCGCCAATTCCGAGGGCAAGGCCCTGCAGACCGGCGGTGCCCCGAGCGTCGGCACCGCGTACCTGCCGCCCGACGTCGCGCTCTCGCCGGACACCAGCAAACTCGAGCCCGGCGGTCGTGGACCCACCGGCCCGGGTGAGGTCGCGCTGAACGCCTCGGCGGCGGAGAAGGCAGGCCTGAAGGTCGGCTCGAAGTCCAAGGTCGTCCTGGGACAGGGCTCCGCCCAGCCCCGCGAGGTGACCGTGGTGGGTCTGCTCGACCTGCCCGGCTCCACCGGCGGTTTCGTCAACGTCCAGTTCGATCAGACCACCGCGAAGACGCTGTTCTCCGACGGGCAGCACGTGGCCCAGGTGGATATGTCCGCGGCCGCCGGGGTGACACCCGCCCAGCTGCAGGAGCGCGTCGAGAAGGCCCTGCCCCCGGACCTGTACAAGGTGCGCACCGGAGATCAGGTCCGGCAGGACGAGAAGGACAACGTCAATCAGTTCCTGAGCATCTTCACCGGAATCCTGTTGGCGTTCGCGGCGATCGGGCTCATCGTCGGAACCTTCATCATCTACAACACATTCTCGATGATCGTGGCGCAGCGCAACCGTGAGCTGGCGTTGCTGCGCGCGGTCGGCGCGAGCCGCAAGCAGGTGTCGCGCTCGGTTCTGTTCGAGGCGTTCATCGTCGGCGTGATCGGCGGTGTCGTCGGCCTGGGAATCGGTATCGGGCTCGCCGCGCTGCTGAAGGCGTTGACGAGTTCGGCGTCCGGATTGCCCCAGGCGCCATTGCAGATCAGCGCGGGGGCGGTGCTGGCAGCACTCTTCGTCGGCGTGGTCGTGACGATGGTGAGTGCGTGGGTGCCTGCTCTGCGCGCATCGAAGGTGCCGCCGGTTGAGGCGATGCGGTCCGGCATGGCCGAGGGTTCGGCGCCGTTGCGCACCCGCACGATCGCGGGGGCCGTCCTGGGCGTCGCAGGCCTCGCGGCCATCATCATCGGTGCCATGGGCGTCGGCCTCGGACCGGCGATCGCGGTCGGATGCGGCTCGGCGGCGGCCATCGCCGCGGTGGTCCTGGCCGGGCCTGCCCTGTCGCGGCCGATCGTCGGGGGCCTGGGCACGGTCATCGGCGCACCCTTCGGCAAGATCGGCAGGCTCGCCCGGACGAACGCGGTGCGCAACCCGCGCCGCACCGCGGCGACGGCCTTCGCGCTCACCCTGGGACTGATGTTGGTCGCCGTGATCGGTACCCTCGGCACCTCGTTCAAGGGCACCATCGACACGGCAGTCGACACGGGTCTGCGCGCCGAGTTCATCGTCGCCGGCGCCAATCAGCTGCCGATCCCGGGCTCGGTCGCCACCGCCGTCGAGGGCGTGGACGGCGTCGGGTCGTCGGTCAGCTTCGGTGTCGTCCGCGCCGAGGTGAACGACAAGACGGTGGCCGGATACGGGGCGCTCGGCGGCCAGCCGGACGACGTCGCCATCATGGACATGAAAGACGGTGCCTCCCCGAACCTTCCGGCCGACGGCATGTTGGTCAGCGAACGCACCCGGAACACGCAGGGCTGGGATCGCGGTGACGTCGTCACCTTCACCGGCCCCACCGGGGAGCGGATCCCGGTGACGGTGTCCGGCGTGTACGCCGACAACGAGGCGCTGCAACCGTGGATGGTCGGCCCGACGGTCTACGACAAACTCGTGCCGCCGTCGGCACGGGTGAGCGCCACCATCTTCGTCACGCCCGCACCCGGCGTGCAGGCCGACGTGCTGCGCACGAATCTGGAGAACGCCACCGACTCGTATCTGACCGTCCAGGTCCAGGACCGCGACGAGTTCAAGAGCTCGGTCTCCAGTCAGATCGACCAGATGCTGGCGACGCTCTACGCGATGCTCGGCCTGGCGTTGCTGATCGCCGTACTCGGCATCGTGAACACCCTGGCGCTGTCGGTGGTGGAGCGGACACGGGAGATCGGCATGCTGCGGGCCGTCGGCATGCTGCGGTCCCAGGTGCGGCGCAGCATCTATCTGGAGTCGGTGCTCATCGCGATCTTCGGCGCGATCCTGGGGGTGATCCTGGGCAGTGTCATCGGCTGGGCATTGGTGCGGACTCTGGCCAAGTGGGGTCTGGGCACACCGGTCCTACCGTGGAGCCTCATCGTGATCACCCTGGTCGCGTCGGCGGTGGTCGGCGTCCTCGCCGCGCTGTGGCCCGCGGTTCGCGCGGCACGCACCCGACCGCTGGAGGCGATCGCCGAGGCCTGATCGCGACCGGGAACCGGGTCAGCGGGCGGCCGGCTGGCGCTCGGGTTCGGCGGCAGGCTCGTCGGCGGCAGGCGTCATCGCGTCGGGACTCAGGAAGGCCAGGACGGCGGCGCCGACGAGGATCACGACGCCCATCACGATGCAGGCGGTGTTCAGCGGCGCGACGAAGGCGTGTCGTGCCTGGTCGGCGACCTGCCCGAGCGCACCGGCTTGCGCGGGGTACTGGGTGACCAGGGCGTCGAGGGCGTGTAGTGCCTCGGCGAGGGAGCGCGAGATGTGGTCGCCGAGTTCGGCCGACCCGGTGGTCGCGGCCACCTTGTCGGCGATCGGGGCGATGTTGCGGCTGTAGCCTGCGGCCACGATGCTTCCGGCCAGGGCGATGCCGATGGCTGCGCCGACCTCGCGGAAGGTGTCGTTCACGGCCGATCCGACGCCCTGGTTCGCCGACGGCGTGTTGGCCATGATGGCCGTGGTGGGCGGTGCCGTGGCGAAGCCCTGTCCGGCCGACCCGAGGAGCAGCAACGGGAGCAGGCTGAGATAGCTCGAGTAGTCGAGTACGCCCATCAGGATCAGCGCGACGCCGGTGAGCCCCACCCCCAGGACGAGGATGGTGCGCAGCGAGTAGCGGACCGCGAGCCAGCCGCCGATCGGGGACAGGACCATGATGACCGCGATCAGAGGCAGCATCGCGGTGGCGGCCATCAGCGGTGACATCCCGAAGTCGAGCTGCAGGCGTTGCAGCACCACGAAGAACAGCCCCAGCGACGCGAAGAACTGCACCAGGATGGTGAACGCGCCTGCGGAGAACGCCCGGTTCGAGAACAGGCGGACATCGAGAAGTGGTGCATCCCGCCGATATTCGACGAACGCGAACACCACGGCCAGCACCAGGCCGGCGGCCAGCGCCCCGATGACGATGGCGTCGTCCCAGCCACGGCTCGGTGATTCGAGCAGCCCGAGGACGAACAGGAACACAGCCGAGGTGGACAGCAGGGCGCCGGGGAAGTCGAACCGTCGGGGCTCGTCGTCGCGGGAGGTCGCGATCGTGCAGGACGCCACGGCAAGCACGAATGTGACGGCGGCGAACGTGACGAAGATCGACCGCCAGGTGAACCACTCGAGGAGGAATCCGCTCACGAAGAAGCCGCCGATACTGCCTGCGCCGGCGACCCCCGCCCAGATGGCGACGGCCAGGGGGCGTCGGGACTCGGGGAGTTCGGAGGTCAGCAACGACAACGTCGCCGGCATGATCATCGCAGCGGCGACGCCGGCCAGTGCACGGCTGGCGATGACGATCATGGGGTCGTCGATCCACAGCGGCGGCAGCGACGCGATCGCGAACACCACCAGCCCGACGACGAGCAGTCCGCGCCGGCCGTATCGGTCGCCGAGTGCCCCGCACGGCAGGAGCAAGGCGGCCAACGCGACGGTATAGGCGTCGACGAGCCAGGTCATCTGCGTCGAACTCGCGCCGATGGACGGTCCGATCTCGGGCAGCGCGACGTTGAGTGCCGTCATCGCACCCGCCACCACCGAGAGGGCTCCGCAGGCGACGCACATCAGCCAGATCCCGCGCGCCCCGATCCGGTCCTTCGTCGTTTCCGTGCCCTCGCTCTGCCGATCCGCTCGTTGCTGATCCGAGATCATCGTCTGACCATACATGTGTAGGCCACTGTATGTTCAGTGCTGCGATTAGGGTGACGTCATGGCACGACGCACGGGTTGGGGTGGCGAACTCCCCATCGACGACGCGGAGGCCGTCGCGCGGATCCTGTCGGCGACGCGGCGGGTGATCGAATCCGAGGGCGCCGCGGTCAGCGTCACCCTGGTGGCGCAGGAACTCCAGGTGACCAGGCAGACCGTCTACCGGTACTTCGGCAGTGTGCAGGAGCTGCTGGCCGCGGTGGCCCTCGACTCGGGACGGACGGCCGCACCGACCATCATCGATCGCGTCCGGGCGATCACCGATCCGGCCGCGGCCGTCGTGGAGCTCGTGGCGTCGGCGATCGAGATCCTCACCACCGACCGGGTGCTGGTCTTCCTGCTCGGACCGGGGGCCAGTACCGGCCTCCTCGGCGGGTCGATGACGGGGCCCGCAGCGCGAGATCAGGCCAGGGCGATCCTCGACGAGCTCGAGTTCGACTGGCGCAGGATGGGATTCGACGACGAGATGTTCGACCAACTCGTCGAGTGGTGTCTGTTGGTGATCGGCGCCTACATCCATCGCCCCGACGACGAGATCCCGGCACCGGCCGAATTGCGGGCATATCTCTCGGTCTGGATGCGGCCGTCGATCGAGGCGGCCCACCTCGGAACTCGCGGCGCGCGAGCGCGGCCGCAGACGGAGACAATGACACAATCGGTCCCATGACCCAGCCACCCGACGATCGTTGGGACCCGAATCGCGAGCATCCCGACACGCGACGATTCGACCCCGCCGACGAGACGGCCGCCTACCGACCCGACGACCGCGGTCCCGCGGACCAGCCGCCGGAGGCGGCAGGCCGACCGGGTCCGTACGGCCCGCCTCAGGCCTACACCGAAGCCGCCGCCTACGGTTCGCCGTACGGGGAGCCAGGCCCGGGTGAGCCGCCCCCGCCACCACCGAAGAACACCGGACGCACGGTCGGGCTGGTGATCGCGGTGATCGCGGCCGTGGTGGTGCTGGCGCTGGTCGGCATCCTGATCGCGCGTGGCTCCGGCGACAACGACGAGCAGACCGCGGGCGCGAGCTCGTCGTCGGCCGCCACCACCACCTCCGAGGCGGCGACCACCACCACGACGACCGAGGAGACGACCACCACCACACCGACACCGACGGTGGCACCGGGCGCGGTGGTCTATCAGTTGACCGGCAACGGCGACGTCATCGGGATCCGGTACATCAACGGCACCCGGTCGACGGTGGTCGCCGCGGCAGGCGCCCCCTGGTCGCAGGCCGCGACGGTCACCGGCGCCACCGCCGAACTCAACGCGATCGTCGTGCGTGGCCCGGTCACCTGCAACATCCTGCACGGCCGGGACCTACTGGCGTCGTCGACGAGCAACGGCGGCCCCCTGACCTGCTCGGCGCCGATACCCGCGGGTTGATCACGTCGCGTGACGCGTGCGACGACGCTACGTCCGGCCCTCGTCGCGCCACGTGACGAGCGCCCGCCGCAGCAGTTTGCCGGTGGGGTTGCGTGGCAGTTCGTCGAGGAAGATGACGTCGCGCGGCACCTTGTAGCGGGCGAGATGGGCTCGCACGTGGTCGCGGATGTCCTGCGCCTCGGGATGTGCGCCCGGCGTGGGAACGACGAATGCCCGTAGGCGGGTACCGAATTCGTCGTCGTCGACCCCGATGACCGCGACATCGTCGATGTCGGCGTGCTCGGCCAGGAGGTTCTCCACCTCACCGGGGTAGACGTTCTCGCCGCCGGACAGGATCATGTCGTCGTCGCGGCCGTCGATGTGCAGAAGTCCGTGCTCGTCGAAATGTGCCATGTCGCCGGTCGACATGTAGCCGTCGATGATCTGTTTGTGTCGTCCGTCGGTATAGCCCTCGAACGGCGCGGAGCTCCGCACGAACAGCCTGCCGCTCTGATGGTTGTCGGTGAGCTGCCGGTCGGCGTCGTCGTAGAGGCGTAGGCGACCGGCGACGGTCGATCGTCCGACCGTGCCCGGTGCGAGTCGGAGTTCCTGCGGCTGGGCGACCGATGCGACGGCGACCTCCGTGGAGCCGTACATGTTGTAGAGGACGTCGCCGAACGCATCCTGGACGGCCTCGCTCAGAGCAGGGGTCAGCGGTGACCCGGCGATGACGATGGCCTGCAACGCACTCAGGTCGTACTCGGCGATCTTCTCCGGACCCAGCGCGATCATCCGGTGCAGCATGGTCGGGACCGCGACGAGCATCTCGGCCCGGTGCTCGGCGAGCGCGGCCAGCGTCTTCTCGGCATCGAACCGGCGCAGCAGGACCGCCTTGTTGGCCTTCGCCGTGGACACCCCCCACATACCGAAGCCGGTGGAATGGAAGATCGGAGAGACGATCACCACGCTGCCGCGTTCCGGGAAGGGGATGCGGTCGACGAACATCGCCGAGGCGAACGGATTCATCTTGCCGCGCGGGGCACCCTTGGGCAGGCCGGTGGTGCCGCTCGTGAGGATGATGAACCCGCCAGGACTCTTCGGCAGCGGCGGCAACGACGTGTCGCCGGTCGCGGCGATGTCCTCGATCAGTGGGGCGGTGTAGTCGTCGTGGTCGCCGTCGGACCACGTCAGATAGCGTGGGATGTCGGCCGGGAGCGCGCTGAGCAGGTCGATGAACTCGCTGTCGTGCAGCACCGCCCGGAGGTTCTCGCGTCTGGCCACCTCCGCGAACTGGGGTTTGGCGAAGCCCGTGTTCATCAGCGCGAGTTTGTGGCCTGCCCGGCCTGCGGCGGTGATCGCCAGCAGCAGGCCGCGATGGTCGCGGGCCAGCACGCCGACGACCGACCCGGGCCCGATGCCTGCGCCGAGCATCGCATTCGCGAGGGCGTTGGCCTGGTCGCTGAGCTCGCGGTAGGTCAGTTCCCCACGCTCGTCGGCGAGTGCCGGAGCATCCGGATACTCCTGCGCGTTCCGCAGGATCAGCGACGCCTGCGCACCCATGGTGTTGGCCCACTTGATCCCGCGCAGCATCCCGGTGAGATCGGTGAAGTCGAGGATGCCGGTCCGTTGCAGCACCACTGCACTCTTGATGTTGCGGGCGATGTCGTCGAATCGGTCCTTCACGGCGTCGAGCGCACCTGACATGCGGCCCGTCCTTTCCCCGGCGTTCGGGGACCATCGGCTGTGTCCCCCGTCACAACATTCTGGCGCGCCCGGCGACTCGTGGGGTCGAACTCAGCGTTTCCGCAGCACCAGAACGAGATTCGTCCCGAGCACCTCACGTAGGCCCGGCACGCGCATGACCCACCACAGCCGGTGCGGCAGATATCGCGGGAAGGCGGCGACGCGCGATGCCCGCGGGGCGGCGTCGGCGGCCCATCGCAGCCCCTGCGCCGCGGTCACCGGGAACAGGGAGGTGCCGAACAGGTTCTTGGGTGGGTGTCCGTGCCTGCGGGTGTACCAGCGGGCCGCGCGATGCCCGCCTGCGTAGTGCGTCAGACCCATCTCGTGTCCGCCGAAGGGGCCCCACCACAGGGTGTAGCTGATGATCACCGTCCCGCCCGGCCGGGTCACGCGCAGCATCTCCTCGGCCATCGCCCAGGGCGCCGAGGTGTGTTCGACGACGTTCGACGACACGGTGACGTCCATCGACGCGTCGGCGAACGGGAGATGCCGACCGTCCCCCCGGACCGACGCGCGGTGGTCCAGACCACCTGCGTGCATCTCGGAGGGATCCGGTTCGACCGAGATGTAATGCGCACCGCGATCGTCGAAGGCGTCGGCGAAATAGCCGGGGCCGCCCCCGACGTCGAGGATCACTGCGCCGTCGAGGGGGGCCGGATGCCAGTCCGCGACCATCTGTGCCGTGTCGTCGGCGATGGCGCCGTAGAAGCGGGCCGGGTCGCTCTGTTCGAAACGGAAGTCGTTGAGCAGGCGGGCCGCCCTGGACAATGTCGCGTGCCGGGCGAACCCACTGGTGGAGCGGGCCATCGGTGGTCTCAGCCTTCCTCGTCCGCGTCCGGATCGCCGGCCGACTGCGCGACGAGTTGTCTCAGGCCGGCCACGAATGTCCGCAGCGCGAAGACGAACTCGGCTCGCAGATCCTCGGGCAGGGCAGGCAGGACCGTGGTCACGGACGGAAACCGGGTCGCGTCGAGCCTGCGGTAGTACTCGGTGATCGTCGCACGCCTCGGTGCGGCGTCGTGGGACTCCTGCAGGGCATAACCGACGATGAGCCTGGCCAGCGCGTGGTCGGCGGCCGCCGCCCTGGTGGGGGACAGTCCCGCGCCGAGCAGCAGGCGCAGCGATTCCTCGTACCGCAGCAGACCCATCGGGCCGAAGTGGACCTGTCCGGCGAACAATGCGGCCGAGTGCGGGTTCCGGCACAGCGCGTCGAACGCGATGACGGCGGAACCCTCGATCACCGAACTCCACTCGTCACCCAGGTCGGCCGCGGCGATCTCGGTCACCGTCTCGTACATCACGCGTTCGGCAAGCCTGGTGCACAGCTCCTCCCGACCACCCGGGAGCTGGCGGTACAGGGTGGAGGTCGACGACCCGAGTCGTCGCGCCAGGGCCCGCATGCCGAGGCCGTCGATCCCGCCTGCGGCGAGCAGCCCGAGGGCCTCGGTGAGGATCTCGTCGACGGGAAACGGAGGTCGGCCGCCGGCAGCGCGGTGCGCGTCGGCCGGCTCCGACGGGGGCTCGTGCCACCAGTCTGGTGATCCGAATTCGGGGGATTCGGTGGTTTCGGGCATCGGGTGGCCTGGTGGTCCTAGCTGTCGGTGGAGGCGGCGGAATCACCTATGGAGCGACGGGTCCGACTCAACTACTGTTGTAGACGCGCGTCGGGGTTTCGGCTACAGTGTAGCCGCAATGGCAATGCAGCCTGCATCTGGATGAGGTCCCCAGGGTTCGGACGCGATGTGGAGGGGACGCCACGTACGGGCCCTGGGAACCTTTCCGATGAGCTGATCCCGATCGGTACGCTTGTTCTGCGATGACCGATCCCACCCATGTCCTGCTTCTGTGCTGGCGCGACACCGCCCACCCGCAAGGTGGCGGCAGTGAGCGCTATCTGGAACGCGTCGGCGCCGAGCTGGTGGCCCGGGGTATGCGGGTCACCCTTCTCACGGCCGCCTACGTCGGTGCTCCGGCCGAAGATGTCCGTGACGGTGTCCGCATCCTGCGAGCGGGCGGTCGTCTGACGGTCTATCCGCGAGCCCTCGCGACGATCGTGGCAGGCAGATTCGGTCGCGGTCGGCTGGGTCGGATCGCCCCCGACGTCGTGGTGGACACCCAGAACGGCATCCCGTTCTTCTCCGCACTCGTCTCGCGTGCGCCCACCATCGTCCTCGTGCACCACTGCCATCGCGAGCAATGGCCGGTGGCCGGCCGGCTCCTCGGCCGGCTCGGCTGGTTCCTCGAGTCGTGGGTCTCACCGCGCGTGCATCGCGGAAACCGGTACGTCACGGTCTCCGGTCCGTCGGCCGCCGAGCTCGCCTCCCTCGGTGTCGACGAGGGTCGGATCACCGTGATCCGCAACGGGATCGACCCACTGTCCGGACCGGTCGCCGATGCCTCGCACGCAGCCGAGACGGCCACCCGGCTGTGTGTGCTGTCGCGTCTCGTGCCGCACAAGCAGGTCGAGGACGCCCTTGCCGTGGTCGCCGAGCTGGCCCACGCGCGACCGGAGGTCCACCTCGACGTGATCGGCGGCGGGTGGTGGTCGGATCAATTACGCAGACGTGCAACCGAACTGGGCGTCGACGAGCACGTGACGTTCCACGGTCACGTCGACGAGGCCCGCAAACACCGACTTCTGGCCCAGGCGAATGTGCACCTCATGCCCTCCCGCAAGGAAGGGTGGGGCCTCGCCGTGATCGAGGCCGCACAGCACCGGGTCCCGACCATCGGCTACCGGAGTTCGGTCGGGTTGGTCGAGTCGATCGAGCACGGTGAGACCGGACTTCTGGTGGATGGAGTCGACGAACTCGTCAGTGCCACCAGGAAACTCATCGACAACCCGGATGAGGCGGCCCGGCTCGGCGGCAACGCTCAACGCAAGGCGGATGGCTACTCGTGGTCGGCGACCGCGGACGGTTTCATCGAGGTGTTCGACGACGTGCTGCCCACATCGCGGCGCCCACGCCGAGCAGCACCGTCGCCGACCAGAGCAGATGCGCACTGATCACCACCGCGCGTGACGCCGCCGATGCGCCCGCGCCGGCGACCGGATCATCGATACGGTAGAGCGTCAGGTCCGGGCCGGAGAACACGGCGGTCGCCCGGCCGGCGAGTGCAGTCGGCGGGGCGTGGTTCTCCACCACCACCCAGCCGACGCCCAGTGCGGCCAGCGACGACGGTGAGCCGCCGTGGTGGAGAACCGCATCCACGTCGGCACCACGACCAGACGCCGGGTCCACCACGACCCCGTCGACGGTGAGCAATCCCGAATCGGTGACCGGCGCGCGCACCATCCGCGGCAACGGGTCGAGCGACGGGACGTCGGTGAACGCGTACCGACGTACCGCACCGGTCGGCCACACCGCGACGGCGCCGCGGTCGGCCGGGACGATGCGCGCCACGGTGGCCCAGTCCGCCGGATACGTGATGGTACGGATCTGTCCGCCGACCCCCCAAGCGAGATCCGGGAGCGGCGCGGCGATCAGCAATGCCGTCGCCGCGAGTGCGAAACCCGCAGGCACCCAACGTCGGACGGCGAGCACCGCGGCCGCCGCGGCCACCGCGAAGAAGGGCACCATCAGGGCGAGATACTTCTGGGTGTCCCGGAACAGCCCGACGCCGGGGACGTCGGCGGCCAGTCGCGACAGTCCGGCGGCCACCGGGCCGAGCGCGGCGATGGTCACGGCGAGTGCGGTCACCCCGGCGAGCACGGCGAGTGCGCCGATCAGCCGGTCGTGCCGATCCCGATGAGCCCAGAGCCACCGCGCCCCGACGGCGACCACCGTCAGCAACAACAGGGTCGCCACCGCCGCCCACCAGATGGTCCGGCTCGCAGGCACCGCGTCGGCATTCCAGATGCCGCCGAGACCGAGCACCGTACCGACCGTGCCCAGCCCCGACTCTGCACGCGCGCCGAACACGGTGAAACCGTCGGAGCCGGTGGTGGCGGGCGCGGTCCCGACGAGGGTGGCGGTGAGCCACGGGAGAGCACCCAGAAGCCATATCCCGCACAGGGTTCCGATCTGGCGCCATCGTCGTGTGCGGACCAGTGGGATCATCAGGACCACGAGGAGCAGAGCGGCGGCGAGGATCGATCCGGTTGGTGTGAAACCGGCGCATGCCGTGGCGGCGGCGAGTTGCGCCCACCCGGGCCACCCGGGTCTGCGCATGACCTCGACCGCCCCGACCACGATCCAGCCGAGCGCCGCATACGACACCATCAGACTCCAGTGACCCTGCAGCAGGCGCTCGGCCACATACGGATTCCAGATCGCGACGAGTGCAGCGGCCACCGCGCCGCTGAGGCGTGCGGAGGGTATGAGCCGGATCGCCATCCGGCCGTAGCCGACCCCGGCGAGGGTCAGCGCCGCGAAGGTGAGTGCGGCGACCACGGCGCCGCCGTCGACGAGGCGACTCAGCGTCGCGACCACCCAGTCCTGTGGCACCGCGCGCGCGGCCACGTCGCCGAGGCCGAGGGCGGGATCGGTGACGAAGGAGCGGGGCGTGGAGACCGCATCGCGGTAGAGCAGATGACCGGAGCGCAGGACAGGGCCCAGGACGAGCGCCGACAGCGCGGCGGAGACGAGACAGAGAGTGGGCAGCAGATGCCGCGGGGAGGTCATCTCGTCTCGGCGTCGCTTGCTCAGTAGTGGTAGGTGTCCGACGGCGCCGGCACGTGATCCGGGTCGTCTTCGTAGACGGTGGACGACTCGATCCCGTACGCGCGGGCCAGATCGAGGATCCTGGTGGCGCGTGCGATGCGGGGGAGGTCGGAGCCGTTGCGGATCTCACCGCCGTCGCGCTCGAACTCCGCGAAGAACTCCTTCGCCCAACTGATCTCGTCGTGTGACGGGGACAGGCCCTCGTTCACCGGATGGCACTGGTCCGGGGTCAGGCAGATCTTGCCGGTCATCCCGAACTCGGCGCTGACCGCGGTCGCCTCGGACAGCTTCAGGGCACTCGAGCCAACGGTCGGCCCGTCGATCGCGCTCGGCAGGTGAGCGGCCTTGGCGGCGATGGTGAACCGTGACCTGGCGTAGGCGAGGGTGGCCGGGTTGTCGCCGAATCCGGTGTCGCGCCGGAAGTCGCCGATGCCGAAGGCCAGTCGGAAGGTCCCCTTGGCGGAGGCGATCTCGCTGATCCGCTCGAGGCCTCGGGCGGTCTCGACGAGAGCGACGATCGGGACGTCGGGGAGCCGCTTCGCCGTCTCGCTGACGTGGTCGACGGACTCCACCATCGCGAGCATCACGCCGCCAACCGATGTCGTCGCGAGGGCCGCCAGATCGTCGGCCCACCAGGGCGTCCCGAAGCCGTTGACGCGGACCCAGTCGGAGTGGCCGTCGGCCATCCACCGGATCACGTTGTCGCGCGCCGCGATCTTGTCCTTCGGCGCAACGGCGTCCTCGATGTCGAGCACCACGATGTCGGCGCGGGACTGCGCGGCGGGCCCGAATCGGCCGGCCTGCGCGCCGTTGACCAGCAGCCAGCTGCGCGCGAGTACGGGATCGATGCGGAATCCGGCCGGCCCGTCGGCCACGTCGTCGGTCGTGTTCTGGTCGTACATCGGGCTTTCTCACGTTCGGATGGGCTCACTGTCCTCACCATCGTTGCCTATCGGCGTCGTCGGGTGCAAAGCGCCCCTTCCGGCTCCGCGACGCATCCGACATGCACACTTGACCGCATGGTGGAGCGAACCGACCGCGGCGCGCTGGCCGGTGCCCTCGGCTGGGTGGCCGCAGGATCGATGGTCGCGAACGTCTGTGCCTACCTGATCCACCTCACCGCGAGCCGGTGGTGGCTGAGCACCGCAGAGTACGGGGAGTTCGCGGTCGGGCTCTCGGCGATGCTGGTACTCGGGGTGGCGGCCCTGGCCTTGCAGGCCGTGGTCGCCCGGGCCGTCGTCCAGCACGCCGACCCGGCCCGGATCCGCCGCGTCTGCCTGCTGACCGTCGGTGTGGTGATCGTGCTCGTCGGTGTGGCCGCCCCGCTGATGGCCTGGTCGGCGTCGATGGGGGTGGATGCGGCGCTGGCAGCCTTGTCCGCGGCACCGATGCTGGCCGTGATCGGGGCAGCCCAGGGAGTGCTGCAGGGTCGGGGACAGTTCCGGCTGCTCGGCTGGGTACTCGCCGCCGTCGGGGTGCTGCGCACGGTGCCGGTGATCGCGGTGCTGGCCGCCGGTGCCGGACCGACCGGTGCGCTGGCGGCCGGTGCGCTCGGCGCCGCGGTCGGTGTCGTCCTGGTGGCCTGGGCGGTGCGGTCGACAGGTCAGGCGCGAGGAGCGGTGAGTCCGTCGATCCCGGGCGGGCTCGATCTGCTCGACGTGGTCCGGGCCTCGGGGGTGCAACTGGTGCTTATCGTCGCGGCGTCGGTCGATCTGCTCCTGTCCCGCACCGTGTTGTCGGCCGACGACGCGGGGATCTATGCCCTGGGGGCGATCGCCACCAAGGTCGCGTTCTGGTTGCCACAGGCGGTCGGCGTCGTCTTCTATCCGCGGCTGGCCGATCCCGCGATCTCCCGACGATCACTGGCCCACGCGGTGATGGTGGTGGCGGCGATCGGGGTGGTCCTCACGGCCGGGGCCGCGGTCGCCGGTCCGTTGGTCCCCATCGTCGTCCGGCCCGATTATCAGCCCCTGGTCGGTGTGTTGTGGCTATTCGCCTACACGGGCTCGATGCTCGCCGTGCTCCAGGTCGCGCTGTTGTCGGCGATCGCCCGGCAGGCCACCGCCATCTCCCTGGTGACCTGGGTGTCGGTGGGTGCTGAGGTCGCCGTGATCCTGACCGTCGTGCACGGCATCGTGGCGCTGGCGGTGACTGCGGCCGTCACCGCGACGGTCGCGGCGGTCACGACGACGCTGGTGGGTCTGCGTCCGGGGCAGCACTCGGGCGCCATCGGCGCGGCCGCCATGCGGGATTGATGACGGCCAGACCGGCGACGATGGTCGCGACACCGACGACCGCGGCGATCAGCGGGACGACCCGGCCCCAGACGGTGATCGGCGCGGCGAGTGCGGTGGCGTGCTCGGTGAGCCTGCGCTGGGTCCGGTCGTCATAGGCGAATGTCGCGGACATGCTGGTGAGCCGCCGGTCGGGCAGGGTGGTGTCGATGAAGCGGTAAGTCTCGTCGACGGCGATGTGCGCGTCGACGATGGTGCCCGTGGTGGTGTCGACCGCGAGCTCCCAGCGGCCGCTGTGGTGCAGGGTCGCACTCACGCTGCGTGCGGGGTCGACGCCCGGGACGCCGAACCATCCGGCCGGGCGAGTGATGATCGTCGGCGGAGTGCTCTGCGCGTCCCCGTTGTCGATCTGGTGGAGGTCGGTGTCGGGGACGACGGCGACGAACCGCGCGACGTCGCGGCCCGCGACCGTGGTGTCCCCGGTGTACCGCAGTGGCACGGTGCGCCGGGTCGTGACGTCGAAGAAGGTGTGGTCGGCGGTCGACACCCCGAACGGCATGAGGTACGTGTAGCCGTCGCGATCGGGAACGCGGACGGGTGCCGAGTTGCTGTCGTACTGGATCTCCGAGCTGCCCTGCTGACCGGCTGCGGCGGTCAGGTCCGGGAGCGCGGTGACCCGATCGAGGGTGATGCGGTCGCGTACGGCACCCATGATCGGATCGGTGCACGCCGACGCGCCTGCCGCCGGTCTGGCGTCGCTGCCCGCGCGTGGGGCCTCGGGATCGACCTCACGGCCGTCGATCCTCAGGTGTTCGGCCCGCACCGACGTCCCGGCCTGCAGCGTCACCCGATCCGCGTCGGCCGGGCGCACCGCCACGAAGCGCTGCTGCCGGGTCAGGTCGGCGTCGACCACGCGGGCCGTCGGGGAGGCCAGCGAACACCGGTCCAGGACCCGAGCGGGTGAGGCGGCCGGTGCGACGGTGGTGACGTCGGTGCTCAGCGGGATGGTGCGCAGGTTGTCGACGAAGAGCGTCGGGAGCGCGATGGCGGCCGCCAGCAGAAAACCGCCGACGAAGATCAGCACCGGTCCCACGAGGTCCTTGGTCGAGAGTCGGCTCGGTCGCGATGGCGTCAGATTCTCCGCCGTCAGATCCTCCGCTGACGACGCGCGCTCGGGCGATGACCGATCATCCGGCGACGACGTTTCCCCCGCTGACGACATAACGGCGAGCGTACTGGCCGCCCCGACGAGCACCCCAACCCGCCGACCGTGCCCGGTTCCCGCCGATCGCGCGCGGCCGGCCGATCCGACGACGCGGGTCGGTACCCTGGTTGACCAGCATGACCACCACCGCCAGCAGTGCCGACAACACTCCCGACGTCGTCGGCGAGAGCCGACGCTTCTTCCCGCAACTCGAGGGGATGCGCGCACTCGCCGCCATCGGGGTGCTGACCACGCATGTCGCCTTCCAGACGCGCGCCGTGGAGTTGCCCGTCGTCGGTCCGGCGCTCGGCCGCCTCGACCTCGCGGTGGCGCTGTTCTTCGGGCTCTCGGGGTTCCTGCTCTGGCGGCCGTGGGTGACCGCCGCCCATACGACGCTGCCGCGGCCTGCGGTCGGGCGTTATCTCGCCCATCGGGTGATCCGGATCTGGCCCGCCTATGTCGTCGTGGTGATCCTGGTTCTGACCCTGTTGCCGGATGCGAAGAACGCCGACCTCACGGTCTGGCTGGCCAACCTCACGCTGACGCAGGTCTTCGTCCCGCTGTCGCTGACGGCAGGGCTCACGCAGATGTGGAGCCTGTCGGTGGAGGTGGCGTTCTATGCGCTGCTCCCGCTGATCGGCTTCGCCCTCGTCCGGCTCCGGGTGCGCGACGACGGCGTCGGGCGGGTCCGCGCGCGGATTCCGGCCCTGTTCGGACTGGGGCTGCTGAGTCTCGGCTGGGCCTGGGTGGCCATGACATTGCCCGTCCCCGCCGGTGTGGAACCGAAGAACTGGGTGTTCGGACACCTGCCGTGGTTCATCGCCGGACTGATCCTGGCCGAGCTGGTCGGGGCGATCGAGCTGCACGAGCATCGGCCGGTGGCGCGGTGGATGCGCGTCGTGGCACGTCTCGGTGCGCGACGATGGCTGATGGCGGCGGTGCTGGTGGTGGCGTATGTGCTGGCCTGCACTCCGCTCGCGGGACCGACCGGGCTGGGGGACCTCTCGCCGCTGCAGTTCGCCACCAAGATGGTGCTCGGCGCGATCTGCGGCCTGGCGATCCTGGCGCCACTGGTGATGTCGCGCGGTCCGTTCCGCCTGCTGAACTCGCCGCCGATGCTCGCCCTCGGCCGCTGGTCCTACGGGATCTTCATCTGGCATCTCGCCGTGCTCGCGGTGGTGTTTCCCCTCTTCGGCATCGTCCCGTTCGGCGGCGACTTCCTGCTGGTGTGGACCATCACGGTGGCGCTGACCATCGGCGTCTCGGCCGCGAGCTATGCCTTCGTCGAAGAACCGGCGCGCCGATGGCTCCGCAGCCGCGAGAGAAGACGCGTCCGCACGGATTCACCATCGAGCGTGACCGACCAGACCGTGAGCGACACCGCGATCAACGCCGGAAGCTGAACCCACCAGTCGAAGCCGTGGTACCCGCCCGCCGCATGCCATGGCCCGCTCGCCAGGCCCAGGGTCGCGAGCAGCATGGCGGCGAACACCGCCGCGACACCGATCCGCGGGCGCATCCAGAGATAGGCGCCGCCCAACAGGACCGATACCGCCAGACCCCACCAACCGGTCAGGAGCCACGATGCGCCCAGCCACGACACGACCGCGGTCGCGGTGACCCACGCCGGGGTCGTGCGGTCCGCGCAGTCCGCCGGGCCGTCGTCGGGCGTCTCGACGCCGCGACGTGGCCACCAGGCGAGCGCGAGGAGGAGCGCGACCAGCGCCAGCCCGACCCCGAGTGACCACCGGTAGAGCGAGTCGAAGCGGTATGTCAGTGTCACGGTGCCCGCCGCGCCGGGCGGGACCAGCCAGCCCTGCTGCCAGCCGTTCATCACCACGGGCTTCAACGTGCGGCCGTCGAGACTCGCCTGCCATCCGTCGTTGGTGCTCTCCGGGACGACCAGGACACGCCGGTGTGCATCGGAGTCCACCTGCACGGTGCGGTGGGTCGACGCCCAATCGGTGACCTTCGGCACGACCGGAGACGATCCGCCGTCGGTGGCCACGCCGTGTACCGGCAGGGCCACCTGGTCGACGGTGAACGCCGATCCCGGGTTGACCGACAACTCCTGTTCGCCGCCACCGAGTTTCACCGCGGCGGGCGAGCAGGGCCGCGCGACCACCGGTTCGCCGGCCCGCAGCGCGGCCGCCGTGGTGCGCACCGACATCGCGACCACCTGCCCCGAGACGGTGAGACCGATGCCTGCGTCACAACCGATATCGACGATCCGATCGTCGGCGGGGGGTGCTTGCGGTGCCGGGCTGATCTGCACCTCGCTGATCCCGGCAGGTGCCGGCCGGGCGAACCCCAGATTGTTGACGTCGATGAGGTCGGCGGTCTTGGTCACCGTGAGATCGATGCGGTCGGTGACCGCCGGGTCCAGCTCGACCACACCGTCCCGCCCGACGTCGCGGACCTGAGGCCCGGTGCCGAGGTCGACGCTCACCCGCCGCGGGGCGGCGGGGTAGCGCTCCGGCGCGACGATGCGCAACCGGTCGACGCGCTGTGCGTGCGGGAGACGGATCACCAATTCCGGTTTGTCGCCACGCTTCTTGTCGCCGGACGCCCTGTCCGTCGAGGAGTCGGACGACGTCTCCGGTGCGGTCCACGTGGTACCGACGTCGCCGTCGACCGCGGCCCCCGCGTTGCCGCGGGGGTCGTCGACGCCGGTCGGTCCGTCCGCGGTGATCTGCCCGGGTGCGGAGATCAGCCCGCGCAACGCGTCCCCGGATTTCGGGCGCAGCACCACACTCGGGTCGACCTCGGTCGGGTCGGGCACCGACAACGAGCGGGTGAAGATCCCGGGCGTCTCCGGGCTCAGGCCGAGACCGGGAGCGCACCGCTGCGAGTCGCCGTCGGTCACACACGCCGACCGGCCGCCGAGTTCTTCGCCGAGCAGCCACCCCGACACCCTGGTCCCGGCAGGTGGCGGCGGCAGCACCACACGGTGCCGGATGGTGAGTGGCGTGTGGCTCGACAGATCGGCCAGCGACAGCTCGCCGATGGCGAACTGGTTGCCGCCCCGGCCATCTGCCGTGCTGATCGCCCGGATCTGCATCCACCGGGTGGGACCGCTCGGCGCCGTCACGGTGACCGGCTTGCCGGGCTCGACGCCCTGCGTGACGGAACTGCCCGCCTCGGTGGACACCAGGATCCCGCTGACGTCCGAGCCGAGGGCCTTGCTCGTCGTGATGCTCACCGCGAGGTCGGAGCGTGGCTTGGTGAAGTCCAGACGCATCCAGCGGCCCACGGCCGAGTCGAGGCCGCTGCTCACCCAGGCCGTGTCCGGATCGCCGTCGAATGCCGCGGCCGGCGCGTTGGCCGGCGACGTCTGCCCCAATTGTGTTGCATCCGAGGCCGACCCGGACGTCGATACCCGGACCTGTCCCGGCTGGTTGTTCAGGAGCCATTGGCCCTCGACGAGGGGTTGACCGGCGACCGGGTAGTCGGGTGCCGCATTCTGGGTGCGCCGCGGATCCCCGGGGGCGCGGATCGCCGAGCTGTGGTCGTCGACCCGGCCGAAGTCGGTTTCCCGGTCGGTCGGGGTGTCGGTGAGCAGGACGCCGCGGCCGTCGGCGAGGCCCGCCCGGCGCGCGTCGGCGTCGAGGACTGTCGGACCAAGCGGTGGGAGTCCCATGCGGGCGCGCTGTTCCTGCACGGCGGCAAGCGCTTCCGGTCCACCGGCCACCCGCGGCGTCGCGTCGGCGTCGACGAGGACGGGACCGGTACCGGGGAATCGGGCCGGGCTGTGTACCGCGTAGATCTGGATCGCCGGAAGGGGCGGCCGTAAACCGTTGTCGCGCACCACCCCTGGCACGCTCGGCTGGCCGACGTCGTCGCCGAAGGTGGCGACCCGGTCCAGCCCGGGCGAGTTGTCCATGGCCTGCTGGGCGACGAGCGGCCGTGCGGACCGCGACGTGTCCGGATCGAGATCGGCGCGCAGCACGACATATCCGATGCCCTGTTGGGCGAGGGTGGCGGCGAGACCAGGGGAGCCGCGGCCGGCGGCGATGTCGCGTTGTACGGAGTCGAGTGCCCGGATCGCGCCCGGCGGGGTGAGCGGGATCGCGTCGCGCACCGCCCAGGGGTCCTCGGCGAGGGCTTGCATCGGTTCGTCGCGGGTGAGGCCCCAGAGCTGGTCGGCGAACGGCGCGCCCGGGACCACGAGGCTGCGGACCGGTGCGGTGCTGCCCGGTGGGCTGCCGTGTGCGGACAGCCATTTCGATGCGGCCGACCAGTGATCGGGGATCGCGCGGTAGGTGCCTGCCGGAGCCAGCTGTCCTGTCCAGATCAACGAGCCCGCGCCGATGGCGGCAACCACCACGACGATCGCGGCGGCCACGGGACGGGAACGCTGCGGGTGGGCGAAGGCGGCCGACATCTCCCGCAGGGGGGCCGTGCCGGGCAGCGGTACGCGGGCGAGCAGGTGCGCGGTGCCCAGGACCAGCGGGATGCGGATGAAGGGTTCGAATTTGTGGATGTTGCGCAACGGCGCGCCGGCACCGTCGAGGAACACGCGGACCGGTTCGGCGATGGGCGAACCGAGCTCGCCGGCGAATCCGAGGCACATCAGCAGCAGGCCGATCACCAACACGGTGACCAGTCGCCCGCGGAACGGCATGTGCCGCATGCACAATCCGACGAGACCGGCGGCGGCGAGTACGCCGGTCGCCAACACGGCGGCTGGTTGGTCCACCAGCACCGCGCCGGCGACGCGTTCCGGCGACACGAACGGGGTCCACGAACTGGTGCCTCGCAACACCTCCGTGAGTGAGGTCCACTCGGTGGTGACCCGCGACGACTCGATGAAGTCGAGGAACGGCGGGCTCACCCGCGACAGGATGAGCAGCGGTACCACCCACCAGGCGCACGCCATCGCCATTCCGAGGGCCCACCATGCCCCGAACCGCCACCAGCGCGCCGGCGCGACAGAGCTGAGGGCGGGCGCGTGCAGCAGCCACCACACGACGGCGACGCCGAGCGCCGCCAGCGTCGCCACCGCGTTGACGGCGCCCATCAGCGCGACTGCCGCGGCCGACTGCAGTGCAGGCCGCCAGATCGGGCCGCGTTCGCGGCGCAGGACGCCGACCAGCGGCACCAGGACCCACGGGGCCAGCACCATCGGCAATGTCTCCGACGAGATCGAGCCGATGGTGGTCAGGACGCGAGGGCTCAGCACGAAGATGAGCCCGGCGATCACCCGCGATCCCGGCGAACCAACGCGGAGCGCCTCGGCGAGGCGCACGATGCCGACGAAGCCGATGACGAGGAGCAGCGCCCACCAGGTGCGCTGGACGATCCAGGGCGGGATGTGGACGAGGTCGCCGAGCGCGAAGAAGGCGCCATGCGGAAAGAAGTAGCCGTAGGCCTGGTTCTGCACCTGGCCCATCGGCGCATTGGGGGACCACAGGTGCGCGGCGCGGCTCAGGAAGCCGATCGGATCGGCTGTGAGATCGAGCTTGGTGTCGGCGGCGATCCGCCCGGGGGACTGCAGGAACGATACGACGAGCGCGCAGAGCGTGGCGACGGCGACGCCCCGCTTCGACAGGGTCCGGTCGAGGGCGGGATCGCGGATCCGTGCCGGGTCGGACCGATCGACCGCGGTGGTCAGGTCAGGCCCGAAGGTCAGTTGTCGGCCCCGGCATCGCCCCGGGTGCCGTAGTCGACCGAACCCTGGACGAAACCGCTGTTCGGATTGACGCTGTTGACGTCTGTCGACGGGCTCGTCTCGGTGGACAGGAACCCACCGAGGAACACGGCGCCGAGTCCCACCAGGATGCCGGCGACTCCGGCCACGGCTCCGGCGACGAGGCGGTTGTTGGTCATGGCGACGAAAATACCATTGACCACATAGGTCCCTGCTGTGTGCGTGGAAACTGCACTACAGAGTCACCGGCGGCTGCTTCTCGCACTGGGCGGGCACGATGAACACCGGACGATGGCAATGTTTGAGGACGGCCTCGGCCACGCTCGACCGCAAGAGTGCCTTCAGCCCCGACGCCCCTCGTGTCCCGGTGACCAGCAGATCCACGTCGAGGGCGTCGGCGGCGGCGACCAGCGCGGCCCACACCGTCGACTCCACCTCGACGAGTGATCCGTGCGCAGCCATCCCGACCGAGACGGCCAGTTCCACACCGCTCTTGTTGAGGGTCTCTGCTTCTTCCTTGAGCGCATGGTCGACGCCGGCCTCGAGCTGGGTGTCGAGGAAGGGCTGCATCCCGCCGGAGAGGGTGGACAGACGTGCCGGCGACATCCCGCCGGGCTGCCAGGCGGTCACCACGTGCGCAGTTGCGGCGCGGAGGAATTGTGCGGCGTAACGAATCGCGCGATCGGCATTCGGCGAGCCGTCGTAGGCGATCATCAGCGTCTGGTGGACACCCTGGTCCATGGGCCCAGATTACATGCCAGACTCGAGGCATGGGCTCATCTCAGCGAGGTCGACGGGTGCGTGGCGTACTGATACTGACGATGGTCGCAGTGGTCGTGATCGCAGGCGCGGGATGTGCGTCGGAGGAGTCGCCGGGCTCCGCCGAGAGCTCGACGTCGGCGTACCGCAGCTCGTCGGCGGTCTCGTCGCCGCGGTCAAGCGCCGTTGCTGCACCGGTATCAGCTTGTGGCACAGCTGAACTCGCAAAGATGACGCTGAGGCAGAAGCTTGCGCAGATGCTCGTCGTCGGGGTCACCGGGGCGGCCGATGCGCAGGCCATCGTCAACAAGGAACAGGTCGGCGGGATATTTGTCGGCAGCTGGACCGACATGTCGATCCTGTCCAGCGGCGCTGCCGCCCGGATCTCGCGGAACAGCAGGATTCCGCTGATGGTCACCGTCGACCAGGAGGGCGGGCGCGTCTCGCGCTTGTCGTCGCTGGGCATCGACAGCCCGTCGGCCCGCGAACTCGCGGAGACCAAGACGCCCGCCCAGGTGCAGGCCATCGCCCAGTCGATGGGCCGGCAGCTGCGGCAACTGGGCGTCACCGTGAACTTCGCGCCCGACGCCGATGTGAGCGCCGAGGCCGACGACGAGGTGATCGGCGACCGGTCGTTCAGCAACGATCCGGCCGTCGTGACCGAATACGCGGGGGCCTTCGCCGCCGGTCTGCAGTCGGCGGGGATCACCCCGGTGTACAAGCACTTTCCCGGCCATGGGCACGGTTCCGGCGACTCGCATCTGGGTGTCGTGGTGACGCCGCCGCTGTCGTCGCTGGAGCGCAGCGACCTGGTGCCGTATCGCACGCTGCTCAAGAACCCGGGCAATGCCGCGGTGATGGTCGGCCACCTGATCGTCCCGGGGCTGACCGGCCCGGAGACCCCGTCGAGCATCAGCCCGCGGGCGATCGGCATGTTGCGGACCGGGCAGCCCTACGGCGGTCCCCCCTTCAACGGCGTCGTCTTCTCCGACGACCTGTCCGGAATGGCCGCCATCAGCGCTCGTTATCCCATCGAGCAGGCGGTCCCGATGGCCATCAAGGCGGGCTCGGACATCGCGTTGTGGCTGGCCACGGACCGCGTGAGCTCGGTTCTCGACTCGTTGCAACGTGAGGTCGCGGCGAAGCGGCTCACGATGGCTCGGGTGGACCGCTCGGTGGTGCGGATTCTGCGGTCGAAGGGCGTTCTCACCTGCTGAACTTACCGGCTGGTAAGTAATCCGGTAAGCTTCTGACACTCAAGTGTGTGGGTCTCAAGTGTGTGTGGGTGTCCAATGTGTGTGGGTGTCAAGGAGGGGTGATGGCAGGCGGGACCAAACGGTTGCCCCGCGCGGTGCGCGAGCAACAGATGCTGGACGCCGCCGTCAAGGTCTTCTCCGAAAACGGCTTCCGCGAGGCATCGATGGATTCCATCGCCGCGCAGGCCGAGATCAGCAAGCCGATGCTGTACCTCTATTACGGCTCCAAGGACGAGCTGTTCAGCGCCTGCATCGCGCGTGAGTCGGGCCGCTTCATCGATGCGATGAGCGTCGGTTTCGATCCGTCGTTGCGCCAGCGCGAGCAGGCCCGCACCGTCGTCAAGGAGTTCCTGCGCTATGTCGATGAGAACCGGCAATCGTGGAAGGTTCTCTATCGCGTCGCGGTCGGTACGGCGAGCTTCTCGCACTTCGTCTCCGACAGTCGGGCCCGCGTCACCGAGATGGTCACCGAACTGATCCGCGCAGGCACCACTGTCGAGGGCGCTCGCGACATCGACTTCGAACTCACCGCCGTCGCGCTGGTGGGTGCAGGCGAGGCCGTCGCGGACCGGATCACCGAGGGTGACGTCGACCTCGAGACGGCGACGGATCTGCTGGTCGGTATCACCTGGCGCGGTCTGAAAGGTGTGGGGACCGCCGACGTCGTCGCGGAGTGAACCGCTCCGTCCCCCGCGCGACACCCAGAGCAGTCGCCCGAGGCGTCGGCCCGGATGTCACACCCACATCAGAACGGCGGCGGATTCTCCGCGTTCCAGCGGTCGATCTCACGTTTGTCGGCGCGTTTCGCCGATTCTGCTCGGCGTGAACGTATCTGGTCGATGCGTCGTCGCGCGAGCTGGTCGGCCGGTTGTTCGGGTGGTGCGAGACTGGTGAACAGGTCGCGGCCCGTGTAGGCGTTGCCCAGGTACATGTGGCCGTCCGGTGATTGGAAGAACACAGTGCCCATCTCGTCCTGGTAGTCGCGCCATCCTGGATCGAAGGTCTTGAATCGGTGGTGGAATCTGCACAGCGGCTTGAGGTTTCGCCGGTTGGTTCTTCCGCTGGCCTTGCCGTGGGGCGTTGTGTGGTCGAGATCGGCGCGCCAGACCGGGTTGGTGCATCCGGGGAAGGTGCAGCACAACTCGCCGCACCTGATCAGTTCGGCCAGCTTGCGGCCCGGCTTGTAGCGACGTTCGGCCCTCGCACGCCGGGCGTGAGCAGGATTGTGCCAGCGATCGTCCTTGTCCTTGCCCTTGTGTCCGTGGTCGCCGTGTCTGTGGTCGTCGGTGTTGCCGTGGTCGGTGTGGACGTAGGACCGGTGGGCCTCGGTCAGCAGAGCGCGAGCGGTCGCGGCGTCGATGACACCGTGCCCGTCGAGGAACGCCGGGTCGTCGTCGCGTGCGAGCAGTGTGGACAGGTTCACGACGATGTGGAATGTGGGTCGCGGTGCGCCGTCACGGGGTTGGGCCGAGGATGCATCGCATGAATCTGTCCGAGGGGCCGCAGCCTCCTCGGGCTGGTCGGATGCATCAGGCTGTGCGACAGTGCCGTCGGCGGTGTCGGGAGTACCGCTCAGGCAGTCCTGGCAACGGCATTCGAGCACTGTGTGTCCGCCGGCCAGGGCCACGAGTCCGTCGAGGCGCCGTTGTGCTCTGGTACGCGGGTCTTCGTCGTGGACGTCGGCGGCCATCGCGTCGAGTCGTGCGTTGACGGCAGCAGCGTGTTCGGCGGGCAGGGTTGCCGACATCCGCGCCTGGCCCGGTGTGTGCCGATCCGAGCGCACTGTGATCGCCCGATCCTTGGCGACGACTTCGCGACGTCTGCGGGTGGCCCCGGCATCGGTCCGGGCGATCGTCGCGTCGAGCATCGTCAGGAAACGTGTCATCGACATCGGCCCACGATTCTCGATCTCACCCACCAGTGCGGTGTCGAGTGACCCCATCTTCTCCTGATCGACCAGCTCGCTGCGTTTGACCACCATCAGGAACCGCGGCAGGTCGATGCGTCCGATGGCCAGCATGCCACCGACGAAGGGCAACTGATTGCGCATCACGCTGCCGGCGACGATCAACTCACGCGCCCGCGCGGGTGTGACGGTCAGGGCCGCACCGATTTCGGCGATCGTCTTCTCCAGTCCGTTGGGGCCGTAGCGTCCGCGAGGGTCGTCGCCGGCACGACCGAGCATCGCGGTGGCCGAGATGGTCTGTGGGGTGGCCTCACCCGAACCGACCGCGGCCGCAACCGTTGCGAGGTAATCCTCCTCGTACTCGTCATGAATCAGGCTGACGGCCTGCAACATTCGGAAGTCGGCAGAGGCGCTCACCGCCACGCAATGGTGTAACACCTCGATCAACTCGGCGGCGCGATGATCCTCATCGGCACGCAACTGCTCGAGCAGCATTCCTGTGGACATGAATCGAACATACATTCGACCACCGACAAACTCTGGTCGCTCGGTCGCAGCGGTGGATCCGAGCCGCACGCCACCTCTCCGGCTGATGCCCGTGTCGGATTTGACAGATTTGCACCCCTCCTTTATGCAGGAGATTGATTCAACAAGGGGGAGCAATGTCTGATCTGGTGGTCGATCCATCCGCCGTCGGTGCGGCGGCGACGGAGATATCACGCTGCGCCTCGCGGCTGATGGCGCTCGAACTCACTTCGCACGCCGGCCTCGAGGGGGCCACGTCGACCTTCAGTCAACTGGCGGGACAGTTCAAGGGCGCGACGAGCGATATGTCCGCAGTCGCCGCGACCGCGGACCGGAAGATCTCTGCGTCACTGGCCAACGCGTCTGGCGCGGTTTCGGCGTTCTCGGAACTGGTCGTCGGCGTGAAGAACACGACTGTCGACACCGACGCGCAGAACGCCGGCAGGCTGCGAGATACCGTCCCCTATCCCACTCGTCAGGGGCAACAGACAGACCGTCCGGTCCCGATCGACGTCTTGCTCTCGGTGAAGTGACGAATGCCACCCAGCTACAACGAGGTGATGGCATGGAATCCTGACGTCTTGACCTCCATAGCAAACGGAATCGTGAGAGTTCAGGCACATCTCGAGGTCGAAGCGCCCAAGGCCGGAGACCCGGTCCTCAACCTGACGGCCAGGCAGTGGGCGGGGCAGGCACGCGGGCCCGCCGACAACCGGGCCGCCGGGATCACCCGATGGCTCAAGGGAGTGGCCGATGAGTACGGCGACCTCGCTGCCGCACTCAACGCCGGGGCACCGGACATCCGTGGGGCCATGACCGCACTGGCGAATCGGACGACGCTCGCCGATGCGGACGGCTACATCCTCGACCGAGGCAGCCGTAGCTACACCGTGAGTTTCCAGCCCGGTCGCGCACCCGACGGCGCCGAGTTCGACACCGGCACAGCGCATGAGCACCAGACGGCCTTGCATGACCTGGGCATTGCTGCGGATACCGCCGTGACCAATTCCAGGGATGCCATCAACGCGGCGCTTGCGGAAATCGGGGGATCACGCCCGCCTCGATCGCGGCCAACCGCGGAGCGATCGACCCGACGTTGGCCGCCGGTGACAGCGAGGCAATCCGCAATGGCACGGCCACTCCGGAGCAACGCGGCCGATTTGCTCGAGCGATGAACTTGACCACTGACCAGTTGGCCAAGCTGCAGGCCGGTGAGCCTGTCGACATCGATCCGTCCCGGCTGGCTTACATCCAGAATGCGTTGGCGGCGGACCCTGCACACGGTGATCTGACGAGCCCGGCGGTAACGGCGGCCATGGCTGCCGCTGAACAGCGAGGTAAAGATGTCCGCGATGCCTACAGTCGGCCCAGGAGGTCGGTGGGTCAGGCGGGGATGAGCGCTGACGATATCGCCAGGCTCAATGGACTGGGCAAAACCATGGCGCGCGGTTCTGGTCTCCTTGGAGTAGCCGTCACAGGGTTTGACGAATTCAGCAAGTACGACAGGGGTGAGCAGGACGGAGGCGACGCTGCCGCCGCGACGGGCGGGGCGCTCGCCGGCGGTATGGTCGGCGGTGCGGCGGCTGGAGCGGTGGTCGGGTCTTTCGCGGGACCCGTCGGTACCGCGATCGGTGCCGGTATCGGTGCCGCAATTGGCAGCAAGGCCGGATCCGATGCGGCGAAGATCGTGAAAGGTTGGTTCGACTAGTGGTGACTCGCAATTCCAAGAAGCGCACGCGTGAACCCCGTCATCTCGCGAAGTCGTTTCCCCGTGGATTCTCGTACTACACCACGGAGTCCATCAGCTTTGTCACCAACCGCTTGGTGGTACTGCCAACCGGTCTCGCGTTCATCGTCGGACTGTACTTCGGCGATGCGCTGTTCCACTGAGACGAAGGATCGCCGACAACTCATGATCGCCGCCACCGAATACGCGATCGCCCGCTTTGGCTGCACGGTGACATTGTGCGCGACAACGGAATCCCTGGACTTCACGCCTGCGCCCGGTTGGTATGAGCTGGATGCCGAGTCGGCTCACGCCGCGATGGCGAGTCGAGTGCTGCTGCGTTCGGCCACTCCGACCCCGAGGTTTGTGCCCAACGTGGCCGTCCAGTATTTCGATCTCGGCCAGACCGACGTGATAGACCTCGCGGAGATCGACACCGGTTTCGACATCGGCGCTCTCGACAGCGGCAGGATCCTGACTAGTGACGTCCGACCTGACGGGAACCTCAGCGTGGACGAGGGCACGTATCGGGCCGACGGCGAGGGACTACGTGTCCGACGTTCGCAACTCGCCTACCTCACGCCAGTCGGCCACTCCATGTTGTCGATCGTGACGGCCACGACCGCAGTCGACGATTGGGACAGCACGGAATTCGAGATCAGAGACATGGAGGAGCGTTGGATCAGGACGACAATCCCAGCAAGTGGCGTCAGATGAAGACGTACTTCACCGGGAAGTTCTCCATGCTCGTCACCTACCCGATCCTGGGCTTCGGTGCAGGCATGCTCATCGGATACCTCGCCGGCTGATCCGTGGGGTGCTCGATGGTGCCGGTACCGGCCCCGAGTGCTGTCGAAGGACGGCCCAGTATCCTCGATCAGTGCACGTAATCGCCGACTGGCTCGTCGAGCTGGTGGAATCGGTGCCGTCGTGGGCGGTGTACCTGGTGACGTGTGCGGTCGTCTACGCCGAGACCTCCACCCTCATCTTGGGCCTGATCCTGCCCAGCGAGGCCACACTGCTGGCGGCAGGCGTCGCGGCGGCCGTCGGACCGACCTCGATCGGCGCGCTCGTGGTGGCGGTCTGCGTGGCCGCGGTCGCAGGCGACGTCACCGGCTACTGGATCGGGCACAGTTCCGGGCATCGGGTGAAGGCGTCGCGAGCGGGTCGTCGGTTCGGCGAGGAGCGGTGGAGGAGTGCCGAGGCACGCATCGACCGGGACGGCATGGTCGCAGTCGCCACCGGACGGTGGATCGGATACGTGCGCACCCTCGTGCCGCCGGTGGCCGGGATGACCCGGATGCGCCCGCTCCGTTTCGGCATCGCCGACGTCATCGGTGCCACCACCTGGGCGACCACCGTGCTGCTGGTGGGCTACTTCGCCGGTGCGGCACTGGGCGCAACGCTGTTGCTCTATGCGACCGCAGCGCTGATCGTCGGCGCAGTCAGTTGGTATGTCTGGCGGAAGGTGCGGTCGCGGCAGACCGACTGAACACAGAGAACTCCCACGATCACGGAAAGCATCCGGTGTTCGTGGGAGTTCTGCGTGAACGAGGTTCAGGCGCTCCGAGTCGTCGCCGTGAGGTGCGGATACCCCTTGCGCCGGTTGAGGATCGACAGGTCGAAGTTGCCGCTCATATTCGCTCCGCTCCCGGCGCCGGCTCCGTCGATCCGCCGCGTGTAGAGATTCACCTTGGCGGGCAACAGGATCGGCTTGCCGAAGCGCACCGTGTAGGTGACGTCGTCGGGTAACTGTGCCTCGACGTTGGCGATTGCCGCTGCCGCACTCCACATCCCGTGCGCAATGGCCTTCGGGAAGCCGAATGCCTTGGCCGTCAGGTTGCCCATGTGGATGGGATTGCGGTCACCGGACGCCTCGGCGTACTGGCGGATGCGCCCGAGGTCGACTGAGAGCACCGCGTCCGGGGGCGGCGGCGCGATCTCCTTGGGCGCCGGCCCACGCGGTTCGTCGGACAGGCTGGTTCGCTGCTGCTTGAGGAACGTCGCCACCTGCGTGGTCACGAGTTCCGAACCGACGCGGACCTCCGAGATCATGTCGACCAGCAGGCCCTTGCGGTGCTCGCGCAGGTTCTCCGCATGTGTGTCGATGGTCAGCGGCTCGTCGACACCGATCGGCCGAAGCCGGTGGATGCTGTTCTCGACATGCACCGAACCGACGGCGCCGAACGGAAAGTCGTTGTCGGTCATGACCTTCATCGCCAGCGGGAACTGCAGCACGAACGGGTACGTGACCGGGAGCGTCGAGCCGAACCGTTGCCCGGTGACCCGCGTGTAGGCGTGCAGCCGTTGCGCATCCACGCGGATGTTCTCCAGGCGGTAGCGCCGGTCCGGGATGGTGGCGTCGGCGCGCACGGTGGCCGGCTTGCCGATGACCGGCAGCATGGCGCCGACGGCCTTGGAGTACACCTCCGCGGTGCCCGGTGCGCTCGGGAGCGTGATCGTCTTGGCCATCACGCACCCAGGAATCCCTGGCCGCACACGCGGACCACGTTGCCGGTGATGGCGCTCGACGCCGGGCTCGCGAAGTAGGCCACGGTCTCCGCGACGTCGACGGTCTGGCCGCCCTGCTGCAGCGAGCTCATCAGGCGTCCGGCCTCGCGCGTGGCCACCGGGATGGCCGCGGTCATCTTGGTCTCGATGAAGCCGGGGGCCACCGCGTTGATGGTGATGCCCTTCTCCGCCAGGATCGGCGCATACGTGTCGACCAGTCCGATCACACCCGCCTTGGACGCGCCGTAGTTGGTCTGGCCGCGGTTGCCTGCGATGCCCGCGATGGAGGAGACGTCGACCACGGAACCGCCCTCACGCAGTGCGCCTTTCTCCAGCAGGTCGTTGACCAACCGCTGCGGTGCGATCAGGTTGACCCCGATGACGGCGTCCCAACGCGATGCGTCCATGTTGGCGAGCAGTTTGTCGCGGGTGATGCCGGCGTTGTTGACGATGATGTCGATGCCGCCGTGGCGCTCGAGTGCGTGTTCGGCGAGCTTGGTGCCTGCGTCGTCGGCGGTGACGTCGAGCGGGAACGCGGTGCCCTTGATGCGGTTGGCCGTCTCCGACAGGGCCTCGCCTGCCTGCGGGACGTCGGCGGCGATCACATGGGCGCCGTCGCGGGCCAGCACCTCGGCGATGGTGGCACCGATGCCGCGGGCGGCACCGGTCACCACGGCGACCTTGCCGGCCAGCGGCTTGTCCCAGTCGGCAGGGGCCTTCGCATCGTCGGCGCCGACCCGGATGACCTGCGCGTCCACGAATGCCGACTTCGCGGAGAGCACGAACCGGATGGTCGACTCGAGCCCGGTCAGCCCGGTCTTGGCGTCGGGGGACACGTAGACCAGCTGGACCGTGGCGCCCTTCTGCAGTTCCTTGCCCACCGAGCGGGTGAAGCCCTCGAGCGCACGTTGCGCGACGTGCTCGTTCGGATCGCTGATCAGCTCGGGCGTGGTGCCGATGACCAGGAACCGCGCCGACGGCGCGAGTGAGCGCATGTTCGGCGCGAAGAACTCGAACAGCTCACGCAGCTCCGCCGGCGAGGTGATCCCGGTCGCGTCGAAGACCAGGGCGCCGTACTTGTCGGCGCTGCGGCCGGTGGTGGCGTTCTGGATCACGTCGTAGTCGGGCGAGGTGAGGATCTCGCGCAGCGGCTCGACCACGCGGCCGGCGCCGCCGAGCAGCACGGGGCCCGGCAGGGCGGGTTCGGAGGGCTTGTACCGACGCAAGGTGGGTGGGACCGGCAGGCCCGCCTGCTTGGCGATGAACGAACCGGGGGCGGAGTGGACGAAATTCGAGTACAGGCCAGTGGCTGCCACGGGATATCTCCTCAGGTTTCTTCGGCAGGTCGGTCAGACGGTGCGGTATGTGCGACGACGCCTGAGTGAGCGTCGTTCGACAACTAACTTACTCATGAGTAAGAATAGCTCATAGACATCGAACTACACCCCCTGGGAGATCGAAGTGGCTCAAGCACCCAAGACCCGCAGCACGCGTCCGGTCGCGATCCTCGGCGGCAACCGGATTCCGTTCGCCCGCCAGGACAAGGCCTATGCAAAGGTCAGCAACCAAGAGATGTTCACCGCAGCCCTCGACGGGCTGGTGAGCCGCTTCAACCTGCAGGGCGAGCAGCTCGGCATGGTCGCAGGCGGCGCGGTGCTCAAGCATTCGCGTGACTTCAACCTCATCCGTGAGTGTGTGTTGGGGTCGTCGCTCTCCCCGTACACGCCGGCCTTCGACATCCAGCAGGCGTGCGGCACCGGCCTGCAGGCGATCGTCGCCGTCGGTGACGGCATCGCGTCCGGTCGCTATGACGTCGCGGTCGGTGGCGGTGTGGACACCACCTCGGACGCGCCGATCGGTGTCTCGGAGTCGATGCGTCGTCAGATGCTCGAGGTCAACCGTGCCCGCAGCGTCAAGGACCAGGCCCTCGCCGCCCTGAAGCTGCTCCCGAAACTGGGCATCGAGATCCCGCGCAACGGCGAGCCGCGCACGGGTATGTCGATGGGTGAACATGCCGCCATCACCGCCAAGGAGTTCGGCGTCAAGCGGGCCGATCAGGACGCACTGGCCGCGGCCAGTCACCAGAACATGGCCGCCGCCTACGACAGTGGCTTCTTCGACGACCTGATCACGCCGTTCCTGGGTCTCACCCGGGACCAGAATCTGCGTGGCGACTCCACCGCGGAAAAGCTCGCCACGCTCAAGCCGGTGTTCGGGGTCTCGCTGGGCGACGCGACGATGACCGCGGGCAACTCGACCCCGCTCACCGACGGCGCCTCGACGGTGCTGTTGTCGACCGACGAGTGGGCCGACGCGAAGGGTCTGCCGGTGCAGGCCTATCTGGTGGACAGCGAGAGCGCGGCCGTCGACTACGTCAACGGGCCCGACGGTCTGCTGATGGCACCGACCTATGCGGTGCCGCGTCTGCTCGAGCGCAACGGACTCGCGCTCCAGGACTTCGATTTCTACGAGATCCATGAAGCATTCGCCTCGGTGGTGCTCGCGACGTTGGCCGCGTGGGAATCCGATGAGTACTGCAAGGAGCGCCTCGGCCTCGACAACGCGCTCGGTGCGATCGACCGCACCAAGCTCAACGTGCACGGATCGTCGCTCGCCGCGGGCCACCCGTTCGCGGCCACCGGCGGCCGGATCATCGCGCAGGCGGCCAAGACGATCAAGGAGAACGGTGGCGGTCGCGCGCTGATCTCGATCTGCGCGGCCGGTGGTCAGGGCGTCACCGCGATCGTCGAGGGGTAGGCCTCACCAGCCCCGACATCGATCCGATCACGCTCGGTGAAAAAAATTCCGGGATAGATGTAACGCAACGCAAAGTAGCGTAGATATACGAGTAGCTCCGGCTGAGCTGCCAGACCCCCGACCCGGCAGCTCGGCCGGGGCGCCTACTTTTTCCGGCGCCTCTCGCCACCCCCTTCTGCGGTTCTCCACATATGGTTGATTTCGTGAGCACGTTTCCGACAGCGCGTACCGCGGTGCGCACCATGGTCGGTGCGCTCGCCGTCGTGAGCGTGGTACTCGCCACCGATCTCGTTCTGACCAAGGACCAGACCGCACGCGGCGTTGTCGTGGCGGGTGTGCCTGCGGGGCATCTCGACCGGGACGAGGCCCAGAAGGTCGTCGACGAACTGTCGGCCCGCACCACCGAACCGGTCTGGCTTCGCACGGAGTCGGGCACCGCGATGGTCGACGCCGAGGCGCTCGGACTCACCTTCGACCCCGCTGCGACGCTGGACCGACTGATGGAACAGCCGAAGAATCCGTTCACACGGCTGGCGGGCATGGTCGGCATGTCTGCGACGGTCGACCCCGTCGTGCACATCGATCGCGCGGCGCTCGACAGGACGCTCGACGACCGACAACCGACCCTCGAGAAGGCGGCCGTCGAGGGTGCGGTGCGGTATGAGGGCGTCACTCCGGTCGAGGTCATGCCGGTCGCGGGCGAGCGGGTCGCCCACGATGCTGCTGCCGCGACGCTCGCCGAGAGATGGCTCGACGGGCAGCCGATCGATCTGCCGCTCGAGGATTTCGATCCGACGGTGTCGGCCGACGTGGTCCGTGCCACCGCGGCCGGCCCCGCCGCCCGCGCCGTCGCCGGACCGCTCACACTCAAGGGCTCCGACGGCAAGTCCGTGCGCGTGGAGCCCGCCCAGCTCGGATCGATCCTGTCCTTCGGCCCCGACGGTCAGGGCGGACTGCGGCCGGTCATCGACCCCGAGAAGGGTGCGGCCCTGCTCGGTCCCCGGCTCGCGGCCACCGAGCGCAAGCCCGTCGATGCCACGTTCTCGGTGCGGACGGGCAGTCCGACCGTGGTACCGGCCCGTGACGGCGCCCGGGTCGATTGGACGAAGACCTTCGCCTCGATAGCGGCGGTGGCGACCGGTGCCGATGCCTCAGACGAACGTGTCGTCGCGGTGGCCTACAAGCCTCTCCCGGCGCGTCTGACGACGGACGCTGCTCGCAATCTCGGTGTCCGCGAGGTGGTCGGCGAGTTCACGACGTCGGGATTCACCAGCGCGTCGGGTGAGAACATCCGGCTCGTCGCAGAGGAGGTCGACGGTGCGCTGGTCCTGCCGGGCAAGACGTTCTCGCTCAACACCCACACCGGACCCCGTGGGACCGCACAGGGCTACGTGACGTCGACGATCATCGACCACGGCCACGCCGCCAAGGCGGTCGGCGGTGGCATCTCGCAGTTCGCGACGACGCTCTACAACGCGTCGTACTTCGCCGGCCTCGAGGACGTCGACCACACCGAGCACTCCTACTACATCTCCCGCTATCCGGAAGCACGCGAGGCCACCGTCTTCGAGGGGGCCATCGACCTCGTGTTCCGCAACAACACGCCGCATGGGGTCTACATCGAGACGAACTGGACGCCGTCGGACGTGACGGTCCGGATGTGGAGTACCACCACCATGGACGTCGAGTCGATCACCGGCACCCGCCACGCCTACACCGAGCCGCCGCTGGTGAAGCTGCCGAAGGGCGACGACTGCATGGCCTCGAGCGGCAGCCGCGGATTCACCACGTCCAACACCCGGGTGATCTCCGACGCGACGAGCGGCGCGGAGGTTCGCCGGCACACCCGCACCGTGAAATACGATCCGGAACCGAAGGTCGCCTGCGTCTGACGGCCCGCTGGTGAGTGCCACCGAGCAATCGCTCGGTGCGGGTGTCGGCGATGCCATCCTGCGATGTAATCTCCACCTCGTGGATATCAATGGAGCAAGTGCAATTGTCACGGGCGGCGCATCCGGTATCGGTGCGGCGGCGGTTCGCCAGCTGGCGGCCAAGGGGGCCAAGGTCGTCGTCGCCGACCTGCAGGCCGACAAGGGCGAGGAGCTGGCCAAAGAGGTCGGGGGCACCTTTGTGCGCGTCGACGTCACCGACACCGCGCAGATCGAGGCGGCCGTCACCAAGGCAACCGAGCTCGGCCCGCTGCGGGCCCTGGTGAACTCGGCAGGCATCGGCTGGGCCCAGCGCACCATCGGCAAGGACGGCGAGTTCTCGTCGGCCCACGATCTCGATGCCTACAAGAAGGTCATCGCGATCAACCTGATCGGCACCTTCGACTGCATCCGGCTCGCCGCGACCGCGATGAGCCGCAACGAGCCGCTCGAGTCGGGCGAACGCGGTGCGGTCGTCTCGATGGCCAGTGTCGCGGCCTTCGACGGTCAGATCGGCCAGGCCTCGTACTCGTCGTCGAAGGGCGGCGTCGTCGGCATGACCCTGCCGGTCGCGCGTGACCTCGCCGCGGTGGGCGTGCGCGTCAACACCATCGCCCCCGGCCTGATCGACACCCCGATCTACGGTGAGGGAGAGGCCTCGGAGGCGTTCAAGGCGAAGCTCGGCGAGTCCGTGCTGTTCCCGCATCGTCTCGGCAAGCCCGACGAACTGGCGTCGATGGTCGTCGAGCTGGTCACCAACTCGTACATGAACGCCGAGGTCATCCGCGTCGACGGTGGCATCCGGATGCCACCGAAGTAGTCCCGACCACTCGATCCGGACGGAACTCCCACTGGCACACGATGTTTCGTGTGCCAGTGGGATTTTTCCATTGATCAGGGTTTGAGGTCGTCGCCGCTGCAGGCGCCCTCGGTGAGGTGGTTTCTCGCCCATTCGATGAGCGCCTCGAGAACCGGCGAGATCGCCTTGCCGTCGGCGGTGAGTGCGTAGGTCACGGTCACCGGGGGGCCCGGGTCGACGCTGCGTTCCACGAGGTTGGCCCTCGTCAGTTCGTTGAGGCGGTCCGACAGCATCGAATCGCTGATCCCCAGGCCGCGTTTGAGTTCGGCGAAACCGGCCGGACCGTGCATGAGGGTACCGAGCAGCAGCCCGTTCCAGCGCTTGCCGAGGAACAGAAATGCCCGGGAGAGCGTCGCGTCGCAGGCAGGTGGTTCGGCCTCGGGGGCCGGGGTCACCGTTGGCGCGCGACGAGGGGTCATGGAGTCGATGGTATCAACGAACACCATCCGGATCGGTGTAGCTTCTAATTTAGTAGTAGCATCGCAAAAGCAAGCTACATTCAACACAGGAGCAATGCCATGATCGACGTCCGTAGCGACCTCGAACCACTGAACGACACCGGCCGGTCGCTGTTGTTCACCGACGCACGCACCGCCAACTCGTTCGCCGATGTCCCGGTGTCCGACGAGGAACTGCGCGGCATCTGGGACCTCGCCAAGTGGTCGCCGTCCGGCGGCAACGGACAGCCGCTGCGCGCACTGTTCATCCGCACGTCCGAAGGGCGGGAGCGGTTGGCGCCCCACATGCTGGACAGCAACCGCGACAAGGTCCTCGCCTCGCCCGCGGTGGCGGTGCTCGCCTACGACAGCCGGTTCCACGACCACTTCTCGACGACCTTCCCCGATCGCGCGGAGATGCTCGCCGAACGCTTCGGGTCGATGCCCGACGAGATCGTCGAGAGCATGGCCGAATACAACGCCGCTCTGCAGTCCGGGGTCTTCCTGCTCGCGGTGCGGGCGCACGGTCTCGCGGCAGGCCCGATGGGCGGATTCGACCGCGCGGGTGTCGACGCCGAGTTCTTTGCCGGCACGACGTGGAAGAGCCATCTGGTGGTCAACATCGGCCATCCCGGTGAGAACCCATGGTTCGATCGGCTGCCCCGGGTGCCCGCCGAGACCGCCGTGGCCTGGGCCTGACGCCTCCGCGGCGACACGAAAAACTCCCACTCACACACGATGTTTCGTGTGTGAGTGGGAGTTCTCGGTGTGTGTCGTGAGCGACGAACCGATCAGAAGACCGCTTCGTCGACCTCCATGATGTCCGCGTCGATGTTCTCGACGGTGCCGCGGACGGCGGTCAGCAGCGGGAGCATGGACTTCGCGAAGAAGCTGGCGACGGCGACCTTGCCCTCGTAGAAGGACTTGTCGTCATCCGTTGCGCTCCCGGCGCCGGCATCCAGAGCGGCGAGGGCCACCTCGGCCTGACGCAGCAGCAGCCACCCGATGAGGAGGTCGCCCACCGACAGCAGGAAACGCACCGAGCCGAGGCCCACCTTGTAGAGCTCCTGCGGGTTCTCCTGGGCGTTCATCAGGTAGCCGGTGAGGCTCGCGGCCATCGCCTGCACGTCGTCTACGGCGGTCTTCAGCAGGGCTCGCTCGGTCTTCAGGCGACCGTTGCCACCCTCGCTGTCGAGGAATTTCTGGATCTCTCCCGAGACATGGGCGAGGGCCTGGCCCTTGTCGCGGATGATCTTGCGGAAGAAGAAGTCCTGCGCCTGGATGGCCGTGGTGCCCTCGTAGAGCGAGTCGATCTTCGAGTCGCGGATGTACTGCTCGATCGGGTAGTCCTGCAGGAAGCCGGAACCGCCGAGGGTCTGCAGCGACTCGTGGCCGAGGGTGCCGTAGGCGCGCTCGGAGCCGACGCCCTTGACGATCGGCAGCAGCAGGTCGTTGACCTTGTGCGCCATCTCGGCATCCGCGCCCGAGACAATCTGAGCGGCAACGGGATCCTGATGCGATGCGGTGTAGAGGTAGATCGCGCGCAGACCCTCGGCGTAGGCCTTCTGGGTCATCAGCGAACGACGCACGTCCGGGTGATGCGTGATGGTGACGCGCGGCGCGGTCTTGTCGGTCATCTGGGTCAGATCGGCGCCCTGCACACGCTCCTTGGCGTAGTCCAGCGCGTTGAGGTACCCGGTCGACAGAGTGGAGATGGCCTTGGTGCCCACCATCATCCGCGCATGCTCGATGACGTCGAACATCTGCGCGATGCCGTCGTGCACCTCGCCGACGAGCCAGCCGACGGCAGGCGTGCCGTGCTGGCCGAAGCTGAGTTCGCAGGTGGCCGAGGCCTTGATGCCCATCTTGTGCTCGACGTTGGTGACGAAAACGCCGTTGCGCTCGCCCAATTCGCCGGTCTCGTGGTCGAAGTGGAACTTCGGCACGAAGAAGAGCGACAGGCCCTTGGTGCCCGGCTTTGCGCCCTCGGGACGCGCGAGTACCAGGTGGAAGATGTTCTCGGTCATGTCCTGGTCGGCGGAGGTGATGAATCGCTTCACGCCGTCGATGTGCCAGGTGCCGTCTTCCTGCTTGACGGCCTTGGTGCGGGCCGCACCAACGTCCGAGCCTGCATCGGGCTCGGTGAGCACCATCGTTGCGCCCCAGCCACGTTCGGAGCAGATGGCGGCCCACTTCTTCTGCTCGTCGGTGCCGTTGTCGAAGAAGATGTTCGCAAAGCCCGAGCCCGCGGCGTACATGAAGACAGGCGGGTTGGCGCCGAGGATCATCTCGCCGATGGCCCAGTAGAGCGACCGCGGTGCGGGCAGGCCGCCGAGCTCTTCGGCGATGCCGATCTTGTCCCAGCCACCCTCGACGAGGGCGTTGTAGGACTTCGTGAATCCCTCGGGGATCGCGACGCTGTGCGTCTCCGGGTCGAAGACCGGCGGGTTGCGGTCGGCCTCGGTGAACGACTCGGCGATCGGCCCCTCGGCCAGGGTCTTGACCTCGCGAAGCATGTCGACGGCCGTCTCGTGGTCGAGATCGCCGAAGTCACCCTCTTCGAGCACCTTGTCGAGGTCGAACATCTCGAACAGGTTGAAGTGGAGGTCGCGCATGTTGCTCTTGTAATGGCCCATGAAAGTTTCCTTCTCTGACAAGTCCGGGTGGGCTACGAGTCGTTCGGCGATCGCATATGTTACTCGCCGGTAACCTCAGGATACCTCCGATCCCGTGCGCAGACCAACTCGATCAGGGTGTGATCAGCACTGACGCCCACCAGCAGGGACTTCGGCCGTGAGGGCCGGACGAAACGGACGGTTTTCGCGCCGTCGGCGGGGGTGAACGACGGTGATCGTGGCACCAAGGGCGACGGTGAGTCCGACGACCGTCGTCGGAGTGAGGGGTTCGCCGAACATCGCCGCGCCCCACAGGGTGGTGACCGGCGGCATGAGGAACATCAATGCGTTGACCGAGGTGATGCCGAGGCGGTCCACGAGGATCCAGTAGAGGCCGTATCCGCCGAGCGTCGACATTCCGATGAGCCAGGCGATCGCCAGCCAGAACCCCGCCACGGCAGGCGGCGTCGCGGTGCCGGTGACCAGGCAGATCGCGGTGAAGATGATCGCCGAGGTGATGCAGTGGACCGCGAGCGACTCGGTACGGGTCAGGGTGGTGGTCGCGCGTCGATCCAGAAAGGTGGCCGCGACCAGGCTCGCCATCCCGGCGAGGGGGACCAGATAGGCCCACCAGGGTGCGGCCGTGGCCGACGTGGCGGCATCTGTCCACGTCACGATCACCACTCCGGTGGCGCCGAGCAGGAGTCCGATCCACTGCCGTCCGCTCACGGCGGCGCCGAGGAGTGGTCCGGCCAGCACGGCCACTGCCAGCGGTTGCACGCCGTCGATCAGCGCGGTGGTCCCGGTGCTGACGCCGAGTCCGATCGCCCAGTACACGGTCAGGGTGTATCCGCACTGCGACAGTGCGCCGACCCCGACCTGGACCGCCCAGCCGCGCCGGGCCGGGCGGGTGCCGGGTGAGCGGCGTTCGAGAACTGCGGCGACAACGGCGAGGGCCAGGGCGACGGGCACGAAGCGCCACATCAGCAGCGTGGTCGCCGGAGCGTCGGACGCTGCGAGCTTGGCCCCGATGAACCCCGACGACCAGGACGCGACGAACAGGATCGAGAGGCAGGCGCTGATCCACACAGTCGACCTGCGTGCCGATATACCGATCGGTGAAGTTGGCATTGGGTCGACTTTACCGATCGGTGTAGTCTGTGTCATGTGACCACCGAGATCGATTGGACGCCGAAGGCGAGGGCGATTCTGGACGCCGCGTCGGAACTCTTCTATGCGCAGGGAATCCACGCCGTCGGCGTGGAGGCGATCGCCGAGCGGGCGGGCGTCACCAAGAGGACGCTCTACGACCGATTCGGGTCGAAGGAGCGACTCGTGGTGGAGTACCTGCTCGCCCGTGACGCTTCATGGCGAGCATTCCTGGCCGACCGGCTGGCGGCCGCCGACAGCAGTGTGGTCGCACAGGTGTCCGCCGTCTTCGACGCGAGCCACGTCTGGGCCGCGGAGCGAGGTCCCAAGGGCTGCAGCATGATCAACGCCCATGCAGAGATCAGCGATCCCGCGCATCCCGCCTATCCCGTCATCGTCGGACAGAAGCGATGGATGCTGGAGCTGTTCACCAGGATCGTCGACTCCGCGGGGACGCGGGCACCCGGGGCGATCGCGGCGCGACTGATGCTGCTGCACGAAGGGGCGCTCGTCGCCGCGGGGATGGGCGTCGTCGAGGACGCGTTCGACGAGGCGAGATCGCTTGCCGTCGAGCTGCTGCGGTCAGAGCGCGTCGCGTAGATACCTCAGGTCGTCGGGGATGCCCTCGGCGGGCGTCTCCAGGATCACCGGCGCGCCCGCGGCCTTGGCGACCGCGGCCAGGACGGCTGGTTCGATGTGGCCGTCGCCGAGATTCGCGTGCCGGTCCCGCCCGGAGTCGAACTCGTCGCGCGAATTGTTGAGGTGCACCAGGTCGATGCGACCGGTGATGCCCTTGACCCGTTCCACCAGTCCGACGAGGTCCTCGCCGCCGGCCCAGGCGTGGCAGGTGTCGAGGCAGAAGCCCGCCTGATCGAAATCGCCGACCGACTCCCAGAGGCGGTCGATCGCCTCCAGTGTGCGGGCCATCGCGTGGTCACCACCCGCGGTGTTCTCGATCAGGATCGGCACGCCGAAACCGCCCTTGTCGACCTGGCGATCGAAGAGCTTGCGCCAGTTTGCGAATCCCTCTCGTGCATCCTCGCCGTCACGGAGATGGCCGCCGTGCACGACAAGTCCGAACGCGCCGAGCTCGGCCGCGGCCGTGGCCTGTTGCTCGACCGCTTTACGGGACGGCATCCGCAGCCGGTTGTTCAGACTCGCGACGTTGATCTGATAGCTCGAGTGCACGACGACGTCGATGGCCGAATCGCGGATCGCCTCGGCATCCGGTCGGGGCGCGGGCTTCTTCCAGCCCTGCGGATCGGTGACGAACATCTGGAAGACGTCGATGCCGAGTTCGTTCGCGGTGGACAGCGGGTCGGTGTCCTCACGCAGATGTGCTCCGATGCGCATGGGCCAACGATAGTGTGCGCCGGCCGTCACTCGCCGACGGCCGGCACCGTCTCGATCGTGATCGGGACCCCGGTCGCGATCAGGAGTCGGCACGGGGCCTGCGAACCGTTGTAGAGACTGAGCCATTCGTGGCCGCGGCTGCCCTCGGCGTACACCGAGTCGAGGGCGCGATCGAGTCTCGCCTCGGCCTCCTTGGTGATGATGTAGCGCTGGTCGCCGTATCGAAGGTAACGGTCGGGCACGGCACTCCTCCCCAGGTCCGATTGGTGTGATACCGATCACGATCCTAGGGGAAATCGGCGGCCGCGACGGGCGCGCGGCGGTTTGCTGGTCACCAAACGCCCGATGATCACTAGGCTGACGGCAAGTGAATACGCAGGGTGCCCCGAGCGGGGGCGTGGGTGGGCAGGAATCTCGGGTGAGCATTGACGACGCGGTCGACGTCCAGGACTCGGACGATGATGCGAGATCGAAGTCTCGCCGTGCCGTGAGCAAGAAGTCCGGGGAGGACCCCGACGGGACAAGCGGATCGGACAACTCCGGGGCCGCCGATGCCGGCGAACCCGAGACCGGCGAGACATCTGCGCCGGAAACCGAGCCGTCCGGCGTCGAACCGGTGCTCGACGACATCGCGGCCGCTGCGTCGACCGATCCCGAACCAGGGAGTCCTCGAGACCTCACCATGGTCCGACGCGTCGCGATCGCTGCCTGGGTCGTGTTCATGGTCGTCGAGGTCGCCCTCAACGGGCTGGCCTTCGACCGTACGCAACTGATCGTCCTGCTCTGTCTGGGCATGCTGGCCGCCACCATCGGGCGGCGCAAGGCGATCAGCGTGATCATCGACTGGCTGCCGTTCGCGTTGATCCTCGTGCTCTACGACTGGACCCGCGACGTCGCGCGCATCGTCGACATGCCGACACAGTGGCATCTGGCACCCGACGTCGACCATGCACTGTTCGGCGTCAATCCGACGGTGTGGCTGCAGGAGCACCTGAAAGGCGCGTCCCCGCCCTGGTGGGAGGTCATCACCAGCGTCGTCTACATGTCGTACTTCATCGTCCCGTATGCGGCCGCGGCCGTGCTCTGGCTGCGTGATCGATCGGCGTGGCGCCGTTACGCGGCGTGTTTCGTGGCGACGACATTCCTCGCGCTGGTCGGTTACACGCTGGTCCCGGCCGCACCGCCGTGGGCGGCCGCTCGCTGTACCGCCGAGCAGGTGGTCGACCATCCGCGCGAGCCGATGTGCATGACCAACGAGGCAGGCGCACCGGGTGGCGGCATCCTCGGTGACGTCACGCCCACGCAGCCCGGCGCGGCGCCGTACGTCGAGCGGATCTCGGCCCGCGGCTGGAACGTCCTGAACATCCACGCGGCCTCGACGCTGGTCGAGGTGGGGCAGGGCAAGGCAAACCTCGTCGCGGCGATCCCGTCGCTGCACGCCGGTCTCACGATGTTGCTGGCGTTGTTCATGTGGCCTCGGGTCAAGGCGCTGGGCAAGACGTTGTTCATGGGTTACGCGCTCGCGATGGCCTTCACGCTGGTCTACACCGCCGAGCACTACGTGTTCGACATCCTGCTCGGCTGGGCGTTGGCGGCATTCGTCATCGTCGTCGCGAATCTGGTCGACAAGTACTGGCTGATCCCGCGAAAGCAGCGACGTGAGGCGGCCGAGGCCGAGGCCCAGCCGGAAGCCGGGGCCGAGGCCGGGGTGACTGCGCCCCGGTAGGCTCGTCGGCGTGTCGATCGTCCGTCTCCGCAGGCTGCCCCGCAGCGCGCCCGGAGCCGGTCTGTTGCTGACCGTGGCGACGGCGATCCTGATCATGCACACCGTCGTTGCGCATTGCGCGACCGGTGGCGGTCATCATGAGCCCTCGGGCGCCGGCCATCCGCCGTCCTCGTCGGTGATGCAAGCGGCAGAGCACGGGGTCCTCGACGACACCACGATGAGCGGTACCGACTGCGGGCTGCATCAGCATGCGTGCGTGTTCATCCGTGCCGGTGATCCCGACGTCATCATCCTGGCCGTCCTCGTACTGGCCTGGGGCTTCCCCATCCCGCCGTTGCTCCGTTCGGTGCGCGGGTGGCTGCGTCTGCGGGCGGGCCGACCCCCTCCGTGGGCCATCCCGACACATCTGCGATTGCAGGTGATCCGCTGCTGATGGGCTCGTGCCGGACTGTGTGTCCGGTCGCCGATCAGCCCTGCCTGCGCGCGTCCACCCGGATGCCGCGCGGGTCGGATTCACCACTCCTGCAGAGGATTCTTCGATGAAACGACAGACAACCGCATGCTCGATCCTGCTCGCGACCGCCCTTCTCGGGGCGTGTTCGACCGGCACAGACGACCAGGCGACGAGCTCGCCCGCGACCTCGGCCTCCGCTTCGGCCGTCGCCGGGTCGGAGTCGGTGTCGCACAACGACGCCGACATCGCCTTCAACCAGATGATGATCCCGCATCATCGTCAGGCGCTCGCGATGGCCGAACTCGTCGACGAACGCACCACGACGCAGGCGATCCGTGCCCTCGCCGAGCGGATCGAGAACGCCCAGCAACCCGAGATCGACCAGATGACCACCCGCCTCGCCGACTGGGGCGTCCCGGCCGAACCGGCCGAGTCGAATGAGCACGCCGGCCACGGCGGCGATGGCGGCCACTCGATGTCGGGCATGATGGCCGACGACGAGATGGCCGCGCTCACCGACGCGCGCGCAACGGAGTTCGACCGATTGTGGCTCGACGGGATGATCCGCCATCACCAGGGTGCGGTCGCGATGGCCGATGACGAACTCGCGCGTGGCATCGACGGTCCCTCACGGGCTCTCGCGCAACAGATCAAGGCCTCTCAGCAGGCGGAGATCGGTGAGATGAAGCAGATGCTCGGGCAGTGACCCGTCGGCCGGGTGCCCCGCCACGGCGGGGTGCCCGGCCGTGGCGGCCCGATGCGGGTCGCGCGTCAGGGCTTGTTCAGCGGAAGCCGCATCAGATAGACCTGATACCCGGTGTAGATCGAGTAGGTGAAGTACAGCGAGCTGCCCTTGGACCACGGGTGGATGAAGGGTGCGTACCCGGAGTACGGGTCGTTTGCCGGCACCACGATCTCACCGGAGCTCCACGGACCCCATGGATTGTCGGCGGTCCGCAACACCACACCGTTGTCCTTGGTGCCCAGCGAGATGTACTTGCCGAGATAGTCGTTCCAGGCGACCGACAACTCGCCGGTCGGCGCAGCCATCACCGGGGTGGCCGACTCCGGATTGTTCTTGACCCAGTGACCCCACGAGAAGTACTCGTACTTGCCGAGATGTTCGATGTCCTTCTCGTTGACCCGCGCCAGGTAGACCGAACCCCAGCGTCCGTCGGGTGTTCCGTACGTGTAGACGGTGTTGCCGACCTTCAGGTAGGCGGCCATCTGGAACTTGTGGTTGCCGCCGCCGTTCGGCCGGAATGCGTTCACCGCCTTCCAGTTCTGGCCGTTGTCGGTGGAAGCGGCGAGACCGGACCAGTTGGTGAACCAGATCCCCGGCGGTCCCCAGTGCTTCACCGACATGACGTTCATGTACTGCTTGCCGTTCGCCGCGATGCCCGCGGTCGGGATGATCGTGACCTCACGGCGCAGATCCGGCTTCAGCAGTCGCTTGGCGTTGCCCGGGCTGCCGGCGTGGCCGGTGAACGTCATGCCGTCGGAGAGATTGTGGTCGGTGCTGCGCAGCAGGACGTTGGAGCGCCAGTACCAGAGCTGGCCGTAGAGCAGTGACCATCCGTTGAACGACTGGGTGTCCCCGAAGGCGGTCATGATCTCGCCGTGACCGTTGTCCCACATGACACCGAGGTCGGTACCGACGATGTTGTATCTGCCGACCGTGTCGTTGATCGAACCCGGCCCGGTGAGGCGTGCGACGACCTTGCCGTTACCGGCTGCGACCGGGAAAGCGTCGGCGGATGGCGTGGTTGCCAGGCTCACCGTCAAAGTGGTCGCGAGGGCGGAAACCGCGAATGCCGTTCTCCATCGTCCTAGACGCCGCATCATGAGCGAGACCCTATCAAGACCTGATAGTCATCGGAGCGCGACATAAGGTCTGTCAGCCTTCGGCATACCTTTCGCCGGGTTTCACCGATGTGAAATCGATGGTCGCCGCCGCATTCTCCACGCCCGTGACCATGCCGACCCCGAATTGTCCGTCGACGTCGTAGAGGTTGGCGGTGCTCGTCGAGATCCCGTCGGTCTCCAGGTGGGTGGCCGCCTCGACACCGATCCGGGTGCCGACCGGCAATCGGGACAACGCGACGGTGAGATCGCAGTTGATGTAGGCGATGCCCGCGGTGCCCCAATTGCAGACCAGGCTGGTCGACTCCCCGCTGATCACCGCACGCTGGAACGGCGTCGGATCCTCCCCGACGACGGTGGAGACGGCACGGGTCCACAGCCATTTCCGCTGCCCGTGCTGCTGGGCGGCCATGTCCTGGCTCCAGATGATCTCCCCGCCGTGTTCCGATGTGGTCCCGTACCAGGGGAAATGATCGTCGGCATCGGTCTCGGGCGGCCGGAACCGGGTTGCGTCGGCAGGCCTGCTCCAGCGTTCGCCCGGTGGATCGGTGCTCTCCCTGACGAACACGGTGGTGCTGCGCGCGACGATCACCTCGACACCGTCGGCGGCCTGGATCACGTCGACCTCGGCGACCTTGATCCGCCTGCCGTCGCGGACGAGTCGGCCCCGCGTGACCGTGACGGTGTCCCTGGCGACCTTGAACAGTTCGATGGTGAACCGTGCAGTGCGGAATCCCTCCGTCGCGAACTCGTCTTCGGCGGCGCGGGCGGCGAGCGCGCACACCGCGGGACCGTTCAACGTCGACGGCGCCCAGAGGCTGGCCGCGAATCGGGTGGGGGTGTATCCGCGGGATTCTTCCGCACTGGAATCGGCCGTCCCGGAATCGTGCGAGAAGAATGCGATCAGCGACACTGATTTTCCCTTCTGTTCGGCGGGTGAATGTGGTGTCGCACCCTCCGAGACGTACTAACCTGCCTCCATGACAATTGCAGATTACGCAAGGCAGATTCCGAACGAATTGGTGAATGCCGTTCGCTCGATGATGATCGCGACGTCCATCGTGGGAATCGTCTTGGGAATCATCGCGCTGATATGGCCGGGCGCGACGCTGCTCGTGATCGGTGTCCTGTTCGGGATCTCGTTGATCGTGGCCGGGCTGTTCCGGATCTATACGGCCTTCGCGGCCAACCTGTTGTCCGGTGGCTGGCGGTTCGTCCTCGGCCTCGTCGGGGTGCTGATCCTCGCGGCGGGCATCATCGCGCTGTTCAATCCCGAGGAGTCGCTGGTGTTCCTGGCGATCTTCATCGGTATCGGCTGGATCTTCCAGGGCGTCGCCGATCTGGCGCACGCCGTGGCCGGTTCGGTGCATACGCCGCGGTGGCTGCTGGTGCTCTCCGGTGTCGTCGCGATCATCGCGGGCATCGTGATGATGGCGATCCCCGGACTCGCATTGGCCACCTTCCTGTGGGTCGCCGCGATCATGCTGATCGTGGTCAGCGTGGTCACGCTGGTGACACTGCCCAAGAAGATCGAGGAACCGACGATCTGAGCCAGACGATCTGAGCCGGCAGGCTCGCCGTCGCCCCGGAGTTCAGGCGATGGCGAGCCCGTCGAAGGTCACCGACGCGCGCGCCGACTCCGCGTTGGCCGGGAGCTCGTCGACGAGCCGGTTGATCATCACCAGTACGTCGTGGCTGTGGGTCAGCCGTGCGGTGTCGATGAGGGTGTTGCCGACGAGGGCGTCGTCGGTGGCGATCATCGCCAGCGGATCGGCGTCGGTACGGTGGGCGACCGCCGCTGCCAGCAGCCGCCGGGCCTGGTCGGGGTCGGCATCCCACAGTGCGTCGGCGGTGGTCAGGTAGAGGCGGACGGCCGGCGGATAGTCGTGCAGGTTGAGCAGTGCCCACGCCCAGTGCTTGGCCACGTCGACGGTGTCGGTCTGGCCCGGTCCATGGGTCCGCACGTACTTCCCGTGGAGTTCACGGCACAACGGCGTCGAGTCCGCCCAGAGATGCAGCTGCGACATGCACCGGACGCAGTCGTGGAGATTCGACAGGTACTTGATCGAGTACGGGCCCTCGCGACGGGACCGGATCTCGCGCAGCACCGAGAATTCGGCGAGGGCATGGGTGTATTCGCCCGCCGAGAGCAGGGCCTCGGCCTCGTCCTGCATCTCCTCGATCATTCCTCGATTGTTCCGCAAACTGCCCGGATGCGAGCGCTTTCGTCCGAGAAGGCGCAAAAGTGTTCCGACTCCCGCGCATCACGCACTCCGTTGCTAGCCTCGCGCCATGACATCAGGAGATCCGACGAATCCGAACGATCCGAACGGCCCCGGGTACAACCCACCCGGTGGTCACACCCCGCCGCCCGGCTACGGGTCCCAGCCGCCCGGAGGTGGCTGGGGGACACCGCCGGCCGGTGGCGGCTACGGGGCACAGCCCGCCGGTGGCGGTTACGGGACACAGCCCGCCGGTGGCGGTTACGGGCCGCCGTCGGGCGCGGGTCATGGCGCGCAACCGTCCGGTGGGTTCGGTGGATACCCCGCCGCGCCGCCGACCGGCCCCGGCCAGGCGTCGTCGAAGGGCTTCTTCGCCGCCCTGTTCGACTTCGGGTTCAACTCCTTCGTGACACCCGCGCTGGTGAAGGTCGTGTACATCCTCGGCACGATCGTCCTCGGCCTGGGCGTCATCGTCTTCATCATCGCGGGGTTCGCGGAGAGTATCGGTGCGGGCATCGTCGCGCTGATCCTGGCCCCGATCATCGGGCTGATCTACCTCGCATTCCTGCGGGTGACCCTGGAGCTCTATTACGCCGTGGTCCGGCTGTCCGAAGACGTCCACCATCGTGGCAACGGACGATTGTGAGAGCCAACGCCATGGCCACGGGCTGACGTCCGGGTGCCGAGACGGCGAACCGGCCGCCACCCGAGGGTGGCGGCCGGTTCGTCCGTTGCGGTGGCGCCGAGATCCGTACCGCGAGATCAGTACTGCTGATTGGGCGGGTAGGGCGGCGGTGCCTGCGGCGCCGCGAGGCCGGCGGCCGCGATCTGTCCGCCGGTGAAGAACCGGTAGGCGTACGTGCTCGCGATCACGGTGACCGGGATCGACACCAGGAGGCCGACCAGGCAGACGATGGCGCCGACGATGTTGAGTCCGATGCATGCCAGGGCCAGCAGGAACAGCGGACCGGCGTTCTTGCTGATCACCGAGAAGCTCGCCTTGATGCCTGCGATCGCGTCCAGGTCGCGATCCACCACGAAGGTGAGTGACCAGTAGGCGAGGAAGGCGAAGATGATGCCCGGGATGATGATCAGGATCAGGCCGATGTAGGTGCCGATCGCCACGAGAAGCGCGGTGATGATCACCGGTCCGAAGTTGAGCCGGAAGAAGTTCCCGATCGCGGGCTTGCCGCCGTCGAGTTCATCCAGTGCGCCTCGGACGAACGCACCCTGGAACACGTAGCCGACGATCGCGCTGATGATGCCGAACACCAGCTCGATCCACAGCGCGGACGACGCCCTGCCGATCCCGCTGATCACACCCGAGACGATGACCGCGATCAGGACCATCAGAATCCACGGAAGAGCGTTGTCCTTGTAGCGGTTCCAGCCGTAACTGATCGCATCACCCACGGAGAACTGCGATGTCGCGGGTGCGCCGTAGCCCGAGGCCCCGGGGACCGCGCCGTACGCACCGCCCGGGGGCGGACCGTACCCACCCGGGGGCGGCCCGTATCCGCCCGGCTGACCACCGGGGGGCGGGGGAGGCGGGTAGCTGCCGCCGGGCGGGGGGTAGTTGCCACCCGGAGGGGGGTATCCCGATCCCGGTGGCGGTGAACCCGGCGGCGGGTACGAGCCGGGCGGCGGATAGCCGCCGGGAGGCGGCGGGGTCGACCCGGCTGGGGGGCCCGACGCGGGCGGGGGTGATCCCGGTGGCGGCGATCCGGGGGGTGGGTACGACCCGGGAGGCGGAGAGGATGGAGGCGGAGAGGATGGAGGCGGAGAGGATGGAGGGGGAGAGGACGGTGGCGGATTTCCGGCAGCGGGTTCCGGGGCCTGCCCGGGGTATCCGGCACCGTCGTCGGGCTCGGGGTTGCCGGGATTGCGTGGATCGGGCGGTGTGGTCATGGGTCGGAGGATACGGAACCTCGGCCGCGGACCACGGTGTTTCCGGTTTGCCGCGGCGTGTCAGTGACAACAATGCTTCGGACGCTCGACGACGGTCCATGCGTGTCGTGTCGACGGTGCGACGATTCTCCGTCGCGGTGGATCCCGCCCGTCGGGACTGGCATCGTGAAGGTCGTGAGTGACATCGGCAGCACCCCGGAAGGGTCCGACGGCGAATACAGCCTCGACGACGACGACCAGCTCCAGCCCGAGGACACCCTCGACGATCGTGGTGTGGACGACGTCCTCGACGAGGGTTACTCGCCGCCGGATCACCGTCCGAGCGGCGCACGTCGAGGGCTGACCGCACAGGAACAGCGGGATGGCGAGACCCTCGACGAGCGGCTCTCCGAGGAGGAACCCGACATCGGCGCGAGCGACCCGCTCGACGACATCGAAAAGGATTGGCGCTCACACGCTTCCGATCGTGACGACGCTTACGACGACACCGATCAGGCCGGCGGCGGCCGGGCGGGCCGGCTGATCGCGCCCGACGAGGGCACCGGGGTGGACGACGAGCAGGAGTCCATCGCCACCGATGCCGGTATCGACGGGGCGGGCGCCTCGGCCGAGGAGGCCGCGGTGCACTACATCGACGTCGACACAGTCGAGGAATCCGAAGAGGCCGACCGGGACGGCGACTGATCCCGGCTCACGTCTGATCCCGGATCATCTCTCACCGGTTCACTTCGTGAACTCGGCGAGGGTCTCCTGGATGAAGGTCCGCGCCGGCTCGACCCCGACGCCGAGTGATCGCAGGGTGCCGGCGACCGGCGGGTCCGTGAACAGCGCCAGCAGGAGATGCTCGGTGCCGACATAGTTGTGGCCCATCTCCAGCGCGATGCCGACCGTCGTCTCGAGCACGGCCTTGGACCGCTCGTCGAACGGTACGAGTGACTTCCGGTCGCCGTCGGTCTGCCCCGCGGCCGGGGTCTCCGGCGTGCACGCAGCGGCCAGTTCCGTCAGTTCGACGCCCTGCGCACGCAGTGTCAGGTCGGCCACCGACTCGGGCGCGACGGCCAGGCCGCGGGCGAGGTGTTCCGGGGTCACGGACTCGCTGTACTCGCCGATGGCGAGGTTGTTGGCCTCGGCCACCACGTTCCGGGCTCGAGGGGTGAAGCGCCCGAACGGGTTCGACTCCTCGGAGAGCGGTGTATCCGGGGTGCGCGGGACGAACCGCTTCTGCGCGGCCTGCTTGCTGACGCCCATGCTCGACCCGATCTCGGTCCACGACGCCCCGGCGCGGCGGGCCTGGTCGACGAAGTGTCCGATCAGATGATCGGCGACCTCGCCGAGGTGTTCGGCGGTGACGACGGCGGAGGCGAGCTGGTCGAGCGGATCGTCGTGCACGGTCCGGATGCCTGCGATCAGGTCGTCGAGGCGGGTGTTCTGCAGGACGATGGGCTTCTCTGGTTTCGGCATGCGTCAACACTAGGTTGACGAGCACACCGGGTCAACCTTGAGTTGACGATGAATGCGGTCGCGGTCCATCCCGGTGGCCCGAACTTGTCGGTGCCATGTGATGCGATGGGCTTCGGTCCCGGCATCGTCGTTGACAGCGGCGCACACCGTCGCAACGATGGATGCCAGGGTTGCCCGTCCTCCCGGTCGAATAGGTGCCGGGGCACACAGACATACGGGAGGTACCAGTGAGCATCACCAATCGTGTGACACCGACGTCTACGCCGACCCAGGCCGGCAGATTCCTCGATGTCCGTGCTCTGACCGACACCTTGACCGCGAATTTGTCCGCCGAGGACCAGACGCCGCAGTCGATGACCGACGCCAGTCCGGCCAAATGGCACCGCGCCCACGTGACGTGGTTCTTCGAAGAGTTCATCCTCCGCGCCGACCCGTCGTACGCGGTGTACGACGAGACCTACCGGTACCTGTTCAACAGCTATTACGAGGCGGTCGGTGCCCGGCATCCGCGTCCGGAGCGTGGATTGGTGACGCGTCCCGGCGTCGCCGACATCGCCCACTACCGCGAATACGTCGACAGTGCGATGGTCGACGCGCTCGAGCGCGGCGCCCTCGACGACGACCTGCTCGCGTTGGTCGAGCTCGGGTGCAACCACGAGCAACAGCACCAGGAACTGTTGCTGATGGACATCAAGCATCTGTTCTCCACACACGCCTTCGCGCCCGCCTACGTCGATCGCGAGGCCGATGACGCCGAGGTCTCCGAACCCCTCACATGGCGGTCACTGAGCGGCGGGATCACCGAGATCGGCGCCCACCGAGGACCCGACGCAGCGTTCGCCTACGACAACGAGGGCCCGCGCCACCGCGTCTTCCTGGAGGATTTCGAGATCGCCGAACGAGCGGTGACCAATGCCGAGTGGCTCGAGTTCATGGCCGACGACGGGTATCGCCGACCCGAGCTGTGGCTGTCCGACGGCTGGGCACACATCCACGAAACCGGTTGGCAAGCACCGGAGTATTGGCAGTACAGCGACGGCGAGTGGACCACGTTCACGCTGTCCGGCCGTCGTCGTCTGGCGCTCGACGAGCCGGTCGTACACGTCTCGTTCTACGAGGCCGACGCCTACGCCCGGTGGGCGGGTGCGCGCCTGCCAACCGAGTTCGAGTGGGAGGCAGCTGCGGCCACCGCGGGTGAGGCGCGCGGACAACTGCTCGATCCGGCGCGATGCCATCCGGGCCGGGCGGCGACGTCGATGGTCGGTGACGTCTGGGAATGGACCGCCAGCGCGTACCTGCCGTATCCGGGCTTCGTCCCGGCCAACGGCGCGGTGGGTGAGTACAACGGGAAGTTCATGTGCGATCAGCATGTCCTTCGTGGCGCGAGCGCGGTGACGCCGTCGGGCCACGAGCGGGTGACCTACCGGAACTTCTTTCCGGCCCCTGCCCGGTGGGCGTTCTCCGGCCTGCGGCTGGCCCGATGACCGTCAGCATCGACGACGCACTTGCCGTCGACGCCGTGGCAGGCCTGTGGGCCGATCCGCCGACCCTCCCGACGAAGTGGCTCTACGACGAGCGCGGGAGCCTGCTGTTCGACGAGATCACCCGAGTACCCGAGTACTATCCGACCCGTCGGGAGACCGCGATCCTGAGGGCGGGCAGTGCCGATATCGCGGCGGTGACGGATGCGGCCATGATGGTCGAGTTCGGTTCCGGAACCTCGACCAAGACCCGACTGCTGTTGCGCGCCTTCGCCGAGCGGGCCAGCTCCGCAGGACGGCCGTTCACGTACGTGCCGCTCGACGTCAGCACCGAGATCCTCGAGTCGTCGTCGGCCGAACTGGCCCTCGACTATCCGGACATCGGCGTCGAACCCATGGTCGCCGATTTCACGAGTCCGGATCTCACGTTGCCGGCCGCCGCCGGACCGCGAATCGCCGTCTTCCTCGGCGGGACCATCGGCAACTTCGACGTGGCCGAGCGTGCGGCATTCCTCCGCACGCTTGCGGATGCGCTGGCGCCCGGTGACTACTTCCTGCTCGGTGCCGATCTCATCAAGGACACCGGCCGACTCGTCGCGGCGTACAACGACAAGGCCGGGGTGACCGCCGATTTCAATCGCAACATGATCGAGGTGCTGCGTACCGGACTCGACGCGCAGGGGCTCTACGTCGACGACTTCGATCACATCGCGCGGTGGAATCCCGCCCGCCACCGCATCGAGATGTGGCTCCGGGCGCGCCGCGACATCGACGTGTATTTCGCTGCGCTGGACCGGCGGTGGCGGCTACCGCGGGGCGCGGACGTGCTGACCGAGATCAGCACGAAGTTCGACCCGGGGGATCTCGCCGACGAACTCGCGGCCGCGGGCCTCGACGTGGTGAAGTCGTGGACCGACGACGCGGGAGACTTCCAGGTGACGCTCAGCCGTCGGTGAGGCCGCTGGGCACGGCGCTGCCGCGCCGTCGGCGTCCGCAAGCCCCGACTCGGGGTGAGCGAATCCTCGTCAAGCCGTGCCCCTGAGTACGGGCTGTGAGAAGCTTTTGTCGGCCCGGCGATCCCCGTCGGGCCGGAATTGACATGCAAGGAGCATTTCCCATGTGGGACTCGTTCTGGGACTTCATCTGGTACACGATCGTCATCTTCGCGTTCGTCGCCTACCTGATCGTCCTCTGGTTCATCATCACCGACCTGTTCCGCGACAAGAAGGCGTCCGGCTGGGCGAAGGCCATCTGGGTGGTCTTCCTGATCATCCTGCCGTACATCACCTCGATCGTGTATCTCCTCGCCAAGGGCCGCGGCATGGCCGAACGCCAGGGCGAGGCGGCCCAGGAAGCCAAGCAGGCCACCGACAGTTACATCCAGTCGGTCGCAGGCAAGAGCCCGGCCGATCACATCGCTGACGCCAAGGCATTGCTCGACGCCGGGACCATCACCCAGGAGGAGTTCGAGGCCCTGAAGGCCAAGGCACTCGCCTGATCTGAGGACGGCCTCCGGCTGACGGATTCCTCGAGTTCACGCCGCGAGAGCCCGATTGCTCGTCGACAGCACCCGCACTCCTGTCGGAGTGGGGGTGCTGTCGGCGTATTCGGGGTTGCTGTCGGCGTCTATCCCGTCGCGGTCAGCTGCGGAACGGATCCTGGGTGCGGCCGACCAGATCGGCCACCGAGCCGATCACCTCGGTCGGGCGGTAGGGGTAGAGCTCCACCGACGCCGGCGTGGAGATGCCCGACAGCACCAGCAGCGTCTGGAGACCGGCTTCCATCCCGGCGATGACGTCGGTGTCCATCCGGTCGCCGATCATCAACGTGTGCTCGGAATGAGCGCCCATCTGCCGCAGCGCCGACCGCATCATCAGCGGATTGGGTTTGCCGACGTAGTAGGGGTCGCGCCCGGTGGCCCGGCTGATCAGGGCTGCCACCGCACCGGTCGCCGGGAGCGACCCGCTCGTGGACGGACCCGTGGCATCCGGGTTGGTGGCGATGAACCGCGCGCCTCGCTCGACGAGGCGGATCGCGGTCGTGATGGCTTCGAACGAATAGGTGCGCGTCTCGCCGAGGACCACATAATCGGGGTCCGAATCGGTGATCACGTAGCCGATCTCGTGGAGTGCGGTGGTGAGGCCGGACTCGCCGACGACGTAGGCCGAGCCGCCCGGACGTTGCGAGTCGAGGAATCGCGCGGTGGCCAGCGCCGACGTCCAGATGGCCGATTCCGGGATGTCGAGACCGATGCGGAGCAGGCGGGCCCGCAGATCCCGTGGCGTGCGGATGGAGTTGTTGGTGAGCACGGTGAACGGTGTGCCGTTGGAGGTCAGTTCGGCGAGAAACGCGTCGGCACCGGGGATCAGGTGCTCCTCGCTGGTGAGCACGCCGTCCATGTCCATGAGGTAGTTCCAGGCCATGGCCCGATTATGGACGCGCTGAACACCGCGCCGCGCGGAACCCGGCGAATCGGCCGTCGCGCTGACACAATGGGTCGACTGCGGCCGATTCAGCCCCGGCCGGGACAGTCGGAGTCAGAGGTCGTAGGTGATCGGATATCTGTGCAAGCGCATCGCCGCCTGGGCGGTCCTTGTCTTCGTGGCGACCAACCTCACGTTCTTCCTGGCGACCTGGTTCCTCGATCCGCGGTCGAACTATGCCGAGCGCAAACCTCCGCTGCCTCCCGAGGTCGTGGACAACACGCTGACGGGGTACAACCTCAACGACAAGACGCCCGTGCTCGAGCGATGGTGGACCTGGCTGACCGGCATCCTGCTGCACTGGGACTGGGGTTCCACGCCGGTCGGCACCAGCGTCAACGCGCAGGTGGGCTTCCGGATCTGGTCGTCGGTGCAGCTGCTCGCCGCGGCCACTGTGCTGGCGACGCTGCTGGGCATCGCGCTCGGCGTCTACACGGCACTGCGTCACTACCGATTGGCCGACCGCGCTTGGCAACTGGTCTCGATCGTGATGATCAACATCCCCGTCGCGGTGGCCGGCCTCGCGGTGGTGCTACTCGGCATCGCGATCAATCAGCGGGTGGGCCACACGGTGGTGTACGTGGCGGGATCGTCGAGCATCGACGTCCACGGGTTCTTCCCGGTGCTGGCCGACCGGATCAAACACCTGATCCTGCCGACGATCACGCTGGTCGCGGTGCAGTATGCGGGCCTGCACCTCATGCAGCGCTCGCTGCTGCTCGACACCATCGATGCGGACTATGTCCGAACCGCCCGCGCCAAGGGGTTGACGCGCGGCGTCGCGGTGCGACGACATGCGTTGCGTACCGCGATCATCCCGGTGGCCGTCGGAGTGGCCTTCGCGATCCCGGCGGTCTTCACCGGCGCCGTCATCACCGAGACGATCTTCGGGTGGGAGGGGATGGGTCGATACTTCGTCACGTCCATCAACACCAACGACGTGTACGGGGCCGTGGCCGTGGCCGCCTTCGGTGCCCTGGCCACCGCCGTCGGCGCGATCCTCGCCGATCTGGCGGTGGTCTACCTCGATCCACGAGTGCGGGTGACCTGACATGGTGATGATGCCTCCGGAACCGTCGCGCAACGACCGGCCCCGTGACCCCGATTCGAAACGCTTCCGCGACGGGAACGCTCATGACCCGACGGCCACCGCGCCCATCATGGGTGAGACGGGTGGGTTGCTCGCCGACGGTGTCGGTCCGGTCGAGGACAGCATGCAGACGCCGATCGCCCGCAGGCGACTGGGCCGCGCCGGACTCATCGCGCGACGGTTCGCGCGTCATCGTTCGGCGCTGGTCGGCCTGGTGATCTTCGTGATCCTGGTCTGCTTCGCGCTCTTCGGCGGACTGTTCAGCACGTACTCCTACACCGACACCGATTTCCTGGCCATCGGGTTCCCGCCGTCGTCCGGGCACTGGTTCGGCACCAACGACGCGGGTAACGACCTGTACGCGCAGGTCGTGCACGGCCTGCAACGCTCACTCGTCATCGCTCTGTCGGTCTCGTTGGGCACCACGGTGATCGCCGCGTTCGTCGGTGCGCTCGCCGCCTATTTCGGTGGCTGGGTGCAGCGGGTCATCCTGGGCGTCATCTATCTGCTTCTGGTGGTGCCGACCTTCCTGATCCTCGCGCTGATCTCCAACAAGACCGGCGGTGACTGGCGTTGGCTCATCGTGGTCCTCACCCTGACGGGCTGGATGATGTTGGCGCGCATCATCCATTCCATGGCGCAGTCGATCCGGGAGCGTGATTACGTCTCGGCCGCACGGTATCTGGGGGAGCCGCCCCTCACGATCGTCGCCCGCCACATCCTGCCCAACCTCGCCTCGTTGCTGGTGATCAACTTCGCGCTCGGCGTGGTGGCGACGGTCCTCGCCGAGACCGGTCTGTCGTTCCTCGGCCTCGGCGTGAAGATCCCCGACGTCACCCTCGGCGCCCTGCTCCAGTCCGGCACCGGAGCGCTGTTCGCATCGCCCTGGCTGTTCTACTTCCCCGCCGCGGTGCTGACCTTGCTGACCGTCTCGTTGGCGCTGATCGCCGACGGACTGCGCGACGCCTTGGATCCGACGTCCGGATCGGGGGCCCGCGCATGAGCATCTCGACGGACCGCGCAACCGCACCCGTGCTGTCCGTGCGGGATCTGCGGGTGTCCTTCGGCTCCGAGGCAGGCCGGGTCGATGCGGTCCGCGGCCTCTCGTTCGATGTGTCTGCGTCGTCCACGCTTGCAGTGGTCGGCGAGTCGGGCTCCGGGAAATCGGTGTCCGCGTTGGCGATCCTGGGACTTCTCCCGGATTCCGCGGTGGTGAGTGGATCGGTCGCACTGGACGGACGTGAACTGCTCGGGCTGGACGACAAGCAGATGTCGACGGTCCGGGGGCGGGAGATCTCGATGATCTTCCAGGACCCGCTCTCGTCGCTGACGCCCGTGTTCACCGTCGGTGCCCAGATCGTCGAGGCCCTCACGGCGCATCGGGACATCGGAAACAAGGCAGCGATGGCACGGGCGGTCGAACTGCTCGATCTCGTCGGCATCCCGGACCCGGCTCGACGGGTCAAGGCGTTCCCGCACGAGCTGTCTGGTGGGATGCGCCAGCGCGTGATGATCGCGATGGCCATCGCGAACGAACCCGCGGTGATCGTCGCCGACGAACCGACCACCGCGCTCGATGTGACCATCCAGGCGCAGATCATGTCCTTGCTGCGGACCGCGCAGGCCGAGACCGGTGCGGCCATCGTGCTCATCACCCACGACCTCGGAGTGGTGGCCGGTGCCGCCGACGACGTGGTGGTGATGTACGGCGGTCGGGCCGTCGAACGCGCCGCTGCGGAACCGCTTTTCGACGGGCCACGGATGCCGTACACCATCGGGTTGCTCGGTGCGGTACCACGGGTCGACCGGATCGCCCAATCGCTCACACCGATCCCGGGCACCCCGCCGGTACTGATCGATCCGCCGTCGGCCTGCCAGTTCGCCCCGCGCTGTCCGATCGTGATCGACGAATGTCTGCAGCACGAACCGGAATTGACACCTGTCGGTAGGGACGATGAGGTGTCCGGGGCGGGGGCACATGCGGCGGCGTGTGTCCGGGCAACCGAGATCGGCGATGACGCCACCATCGACGGACATCCCGTCTACGGCGAACCCGTCGTCGGTACCCGCGGAGCGCCCACGCCGGACAGCGAGGACCGGCCGGTGATCCTCGAAGTGGCCGGCCTGCGCAAGGAGTTCCCGCTCACCAGCGGGATCATGAAGCGCCGGGTCGGGACGGTACGGGCCGTGGACGGGGTCTCCTTCGACATCCGCCGCGGTGAGACCATGGCGATCGTCGGCGAGTCGGGCAGCGGAAAATCCACCACACTGCTCGAGGTGATGGATTTCGGGCAGCCGCCAGGCGTCGTCCGACTGTCCGGCACCGACCCGGCCGAACTGTCCCGACGACGGGCCCGGGTCCTGCGTCGCGAGATGGCGATCGTCTTCCAGGACCCGTCGGAAGCGCTCGACCCACGCTTCACCGCCTTCGACGTCGTCGGAGAACCCTTGCGCGCACTGGGTCTGTCCAAACAGGACACCGAGGACCGAGTCGGGGGACTGCTGCGCCGGGTCGGACTCGATCCGGCGCACGCGGACCGATATCCGTCGGCATTCTCGGGTGGCCAGCGTCAGCGCCTCGCCATCGCGCGAGCACTGGCGACCGATCCCAAACTGATCATCCTCGACGAGCCGCTCTCGGCGCTCGACGTCTCGGTGCAGGCTGACGTCGTCAATCTCATCCGTCGACTGCAGGCCGACGGGGACGTCGCGTATCTCGTGGTGGCACACGATCTCTCGGTGGTTCGTCATATGGCGGACCGGGTTGCGGTGATGTATCTCGGCCGGTTCGTCGAGGTCGGTCCGACCGCCGCCGTGTTCGACGAACCGAGACACCCGTACACGCAGGCGCTGTTGTCGGCCGTCCCGATCCCGGACCCACGCGCCGAGCGGGCCCGCACCCCGATCCTGCTGCGCGGCGAGCAGCCGAGTCCCACCGCCGAGATCGTCGGCTGTGCGTTCGCGGGCCGGTGCCCGCTGTATCCCACTCTCGGTGAGTCCGAGCAATCCCGGTGTCGGGAGCAGGAGCCCGCCCTCGCCGGTGCGGGCACCGACCACCGTGCGGCCTGCCATTTCACCGATCGGATGCCGATGTCGCAGGAGGCGCCGTGAAGAGGATCGTCGTGTCGATGCTCGTGATCTCCCTGACGATCGTGAGTCTCGTCGGATGTGGTGTGCAACTGGGCGACTCGGCGATCTCGACGACCGGTGCCGACCTCAATCCGCAACCGCGGGAGAATGTCAGGGACGGCGGGAGCCTCACCACCGCGATCACCGAGGTGAGTCCGCAATGGAACACCTTCCAGGCCGACGGCTCCGCCTACACCCTGCTGCTCTGGCGGTGGTACAACCCGACCCTGGCCTACTTCGCGCCCGACGGCACCTACTCGTTCAACCGCGATTACCTGACCGACGTCCGCAAGGAACTGGTGGACGGCAAGACCGTGGTCACCTACACCATCAACCCGAAGGCCCGCTACAACGACGGCGCCCCGATCGACTATCGCTCCTTCGTGAACACCTGGCGCTCGAGCAACGGCACCGATCCGAATTACGCCGTCAGTTCCACCGATGGCTACGACCAGATCGATTCGGTCACCAGGGGAGTCGACGATCGGCAGGCGGTGGTCCGGTTCAAGGGAGTCTGGGCGTGGCCGGACGGGCTGTTCAACTACTTGCTGAACCCGAAGGTGAACACCGCCGATCTCTACAACCGCACATACCTGCAGAACCCGCACCCGGAATGGGGTGCCGGGCCGTACACCATCGATTCGTACGATCCGAATGCAGGCGTCGTCATCTTCAAGCGCAATCCGCACTGGTGGGGCAACCCCGGCAAACTCGATCGGCGGGTGTTCCGGCAACTGGAGGACCAGGCCGCCATCAATGCCTTTCGAAACGGCGAACTCGATGCGATCGGGGTCGGCAGCAAGGACTCCCGCGCACAGGTGATCACGATGGGTGGCGTCACGATTCGGACAGCGGCCTCACCGCAGCAGTCACTGCTGGTGGTCAACCTGGACACGCCGATCCTGGCAGACCGGCGCGTACGCGAGGCCGTGCTTCGCGGTGTCGACCGGAACACGTTGGCACGCATCCGATTCACCGGGCTCAACTACACCGAGCCACTGCCCGGATCGTTACAGATGTACTCGTTCCAGCCCGGCTACGAGGACAACGTCAAGGGCGTCATCGACTACGACCCCGACCGCGCACGCAGGCTCCTCGATGACGCAGGCTGGCACGTCGGGGATGACGACGACGGCATCCGGGTGAAAGACGGCAGGCGACTGTCGTTGACGCTGCCGATCCTCTCCGACTCGCCTGCCATCCAGAATCTGGGCCGTGCGTTTCAGGCCATCCTCAAACAGATCGGGGTGGATGTGGTGATCTCCCAGCGACCGTCGTCGGACTTCTCGAAGGTCGTCGTCAACAAGGAATTCGACCTGTTCCTGATAGCATTTTCGTCCAGTGATCCGTTCGGGATGGCCTATCTCTGCCAGACCTGGTGCGAGGGATCGCAGCTGAACAAGGCTGGCGCCGGGTCCCCGGAACTCGATGCCGAGATCGCTCGGGTGGCACGGATCCCGGAGCCGATGGCACAGATCTCCGCAGGCAACAAGGTGGAACGGCAGGCATTCGGCCAGTACTCCGATCTACCATTGTTCAACGGCCCGGCCATGATCGCGGTCAAGGAGAAGCTCGCCAATTACGGCGCCGGACAGTTCTACATCGGTCCGGTGGAGGACGTGGGCTGGCAGAAGTAGTGCCGCCCACCCGGCGGGGCGGGCGGTCAGGGGCGGGCGACCCGCCAGAGCGGGTTCACCGGACCGTGCCCGGCGCCGAGAGGGTAGGCGGACTCGAGCCCGCGGGTGACCCATCGCTTGGCGAACGACACGGCGTCGGGGACCGAATAGCCGTGGGCGAGTGCGCTCGCGATGGCTGCAGCCAGGGTGTCGCCAGCGCCGTGATCGTGGGCGGTGGCGATCCTCGGGTGGACGAACTCATGGAACTCGTCGCCGTCGAACAGCAGGTCGGGACTCTGCTCGGACGATCGCAGGTGTCCGCCCTTCACCAGCGCCCACTGCACTCCGAGGTCGTGCAGGGCGTGGGCTGCCGCGCGTTGGGACGTCGCGTCGACCACGTCGATCGCGGTGATCAGCCGGACCTCGTCGAGGTTCGGCGTGACGACCGTGGCCAGCGGGATCAGCTTGGACCGCAACGTGTCCAGGGCTTCGGTGGCCAGCAGCGGATCGCCGTGCATCGATGCACACACCGGGTCGACGACGAGTGGGACACCGCTGTCGCGTCCGATGCCCAGGTCGATGCATGCGCCGGCCACGGCCTCGATGATCGGCGCCGACGCGAGCATGCCGGTCTTGGCCGCCCCGACCCCGATGTCGGCGACCACGCTGTGCATCTGCGCGGCAACCGTCTCCGGTTCGATCTCCTGAAATCCCTGGACGCCCAACGAGTTCTGGACGGTCACCGCGGTCACCGCCACACACGCGTGCAGGCCGAGCAACGCGAAGGTGCGCATATCGGCCTGGATGCCGGCACCGCCGCCCGAGTCCGACCCCGCGATCGTCAGGACGCGTGCCGGTGTGACACCCGGTGCGGCGGTCGGCAGTCCGAGATCCTCGCTCATCGGGCGGCAGAACCTCTGGTCGTCGCCTCGAGCGGCAGGTAGACGTGTTTTCCTGCCTCGACGAATTCGGCCGACTTCGCGGCCATCTCCTCGGCGATCGTGCGGTCGATGTCCTCGGCCGTCACGAGTCCGTTCTCCTCGGCATAGGTGCGGACGTCCGCGGAGATCCGCATCGAGCAGAATTTCGGTCCACACATCGAGCAGAAGTGAGCCGTCTTGGCCGGCTCGGCCGGCATCGTCTCGTCGTGGTACTCGCGGGCGGTGTCCGGGTCGAGCGCGAGGTTGAACTGATCGACCCAACGGAACTCGAAGCGTGCCTTCGACAACGCGTCGTCACGCTCCTGCGCTCCGGGATGGCCCTTGGCGAGGTCGGCGGAGTGGGCGGCGATCTTGTAGGTGATCACACCGACCTTCACGTCGTCGCGATCAGGTAGTCCCAAATGCTCCTTCGGCGTGACGTAACACAGCATCGCGGTTCCGGCCTGCGCGATGAGCGCTGCGCCGATGGCCGAGGTGATGTGGTCGTAGGCGGGCGCGATGTCGGTCGCCAGCGGACCGAGCGTGTAGAACGGTGCCTCCTCGCAGAGCTCTTCCTCGAGGCGCACGTTCTCCGCGATCTTGTGCATCGGGACATGGCCGGGGCCCTCGATCATCACCTGCACGCCATGTGATTTCGCGATCTTGGTCAGTTCGCCGAGGGTCCGGAGCTCGGCGAACTGCGCCTCGTCGTTGGCGTCGGCGATCGATCCCGGCCGCAGACCGTCGCCCAGGGAGAACGTGATGTCGTAGCGTCGGAAGATCTCACACAGCTCGTCGTAGTGGGTGTAGAGGAACGACTCCTCGTGATGCGCGAGGCACCAGGCCGCCATGATCGATCCGCCGCGCGAGACGATGCCGGTGACCCTGCGTGCGGTCAGCGGCACGTAACGCAGCAGGACCCCCGCGTGCACGGTCATGTAGTCGACGCCCTGTTCGGCCTGCTCGATCACGGTGTCGCGGTAGATCTCCCAGGTCAGCTCCGTGGGGTCGCCATTGACTTTCTCGAGGGCCTGGTAGATCGGAACGGTGCCCACCGGGACCGGCGAGTTCCGCAGGATCCACTCGCGGGTCATGTGGATGTCCTTGCCGGTGGACAGGTCCATGATCGTGTCGGCGCCCCAGCGCGACGCCCACACCATCTTCTCGACCTCCGCGGCGACGGAGCTGGTGACCGCGGAGTTGCCGATGTTGGCGTTGACCTTCACGGCGAACGCCTTGCCGATGATCATCGGCTCGGATTCCGGATGACGATGGTTGGCCGGGATCACGGCCCGGCCGACGGCGACCTCGTGACGGACGAGTTCCTCGTCGACGCCTTCGCGCGCGGCGATGAACCGCATCTCGTCGGTGACGATGCCTGCACGTGCCCACGCGAGCTGCGTCGACGCACCGTCGATCGCGGCCGGACGGTGCCAGGAATCCCGGGTGGGGGGCAGTCCGCGCTCGACGTCGATCGTCGCGTTCGTGTCGGTGTACGGGCCGGACGTGTCGTAGACGTCCAGGTGCTCACCATTGGTGAGTTCGATGCGTCGCTGGGGAATCCGCAGGTGATCGAGTTCACGATAGTGCTTGCGGCTGCCCTCGATCGGACCGGTGGTCACGACGGATTCGGATACAGGTGTCCCCATGATGGCTCCCTACGCCGGCATTATCCGGACAGGTTCGGGCGGTCGGCGACCGCCCGTCGCCATCTCAGCCCCCGGTGATCGTGGGAGCCCCCGCGTTGTGCAATTGTGCGGCCGATCGGCCTATGCGACACCCTACGTGCCGATCGCCGGCGGCGACCACCCACACGCGCGCCATGGGATGCCCACCACCGCGAAAAACCTTCGCCGTTTCCTGTTCCCTACGGGATCGTAGGGTAGGGTATGTGACCGGGATCACAGAACGGGTCCCGAGCTCGCTGGTGGGAAGGGGAGTCCTGTCATCGGGTTGTCTCGTGATGGCCGGAGGGGCTCATGCAACGGAAACATCGATATCGGCCACCGCAGTCTGCGCAGGCAATCCTGCAACAGATATCGCAGGTCGTGCACAACCCGGTCCGGGAGCGGTTCGAGCTGTGGGTGGCAGGCGACCTGGTCGGCGTCCTCGGATACAGCACCGATGTCGTGAACGGCACACGGACGATCACCATCCTGCACACCGTCCTCTACGACGAATACACCGGTCACGGACTCGGCACGCGTCTGATGCGCGGTGCCGTCGACTACGTCCGCGCCCAAGGTGCCCGACTACGGCCGGTGTGCTCGTTCACCAAGAGCTACCTCGATGCCCATCCCGGGCTGGTGCCACTCGCGCCCGCGTGATCTTCTGGCCGGACCCGGGGATTCCGGGTTAGCATAGGCTAGCCTGAGGCTACGCGGAGTGTTCTCGAGGGGAAGTGGGTCGTTCGGATGGTCGATTTCGACAATCTCAATCAGACGGAGTCGACGAAGGCGAAGTCGCGTGGCTGGCAGGGGGCTGTGCTCAAACTGCTCGGTGCTGACGACTACCTGCTCACGGTCACGAGCAACGAGAAGGTGACCGACGAGTACATCCGTTTGGGGTTCACCGGTGGTGGCCTGCTGAGCGACCGTCCGGTACATCCGACCATGTGGGTCCGGATCTGGTTCGAGAACAAGCACGGCAAGCTGCACCAGCGCGCCTACACCCTGGTCGACCCCGACCCGGCGACCGATTCGTTCCACCTCGAGTTCGCGATCCACGACGGCGCGGCGACCCGATGGGCTGCGGCCGCGGAACCCGGGGACACGATCTCGTCGACGTTCATGGGGTCCAAGTTCGCCATTCCGGAGCCCGCACCGGCCGGCTGGCTGATAGCCGGGGACACTGCCGCGCTGCCTGCCATCAACTCGCTGCTCGACGCGATCTCCGCATCGGCGAATCCGTCCAGCGCTGCCACGGTCTGGTTCGAGTACGCGCACGAGTCCGACAAGTCGCTGCCGTTGCGGCTTCGCGACCAGGACACCATCAACTGGATCAAACGGGATCGCGGTGGAGATGCCCTGGTCGAGGCCGTTCGTGATGCGGCGTTCGACGCGACGGGCCATTTCGGCTGGGTCGCGCTGGACATGAAGGCCACCCGAGCCGTGTCGAGCTCGTTCAAGAACGATTACAGACTGGGCAAGTCGGGTGTGAAGGCACAGGCGTACTGGCGAGCGGGCGCGCCGGAGTCCTAGACGAATGTCCGGTACTTAAGGGCGCCCTAACTTATAGTGGGGTGACACAGTTCCTCGACGAACGGTGGCCCTCGTGACCGTCGACACCGCGGACCGGCCTGCGTCTACGCATGCGCCCAAGTCGTCGGGCCTCCGGTCACTGTCGCGGGTGGCGGTGCTGCTCCTTCTGATCGCCGTGGGGGTGGTGCTGACCTTCCTCGGCTTCTTCATCGGTTCCGGTGACTACTCGGTCGCCGACGCATGGCGCGCGCTGTTCGACGAGGGTGATCCGACGACGCTCGAGGTGATCCGCAACAACCGGGTGCCGCGAACACTGCTCGCGGTGCTGGTCGGTATCGCTCTCGGCGCGGCAGGCGCGATCATGCAGGGACTGACCCGAAATCCCTTGGCGGACCCGGGAATTCTCGGCGTGAACTCGGGTGCCTACTTCGCGATGGTGGTCGCGGCGGTGGCGTTCGGGACCACCACCACCGGCGGGTACATGGCCGCGGCCATGGTTGGCGCGCTCCTGGCGGCCACCCTGGTGTACTTCGTCGGCTCCCGCGGCATCAGCGGTGCGAGCCCGGAGAAGCTGGTCCTGACGGGCGTGGCCGCGGGTTCCATCTTCAGCGGTGTGGGCTTCGGTCTCACCATGATCGACCCGAAGTCCTTCGACACCATCCGTTCCTGGCAGGTCGGTACGCTCGACGGCCGCAACTGGGATCAGGTGTCGATCGTGTGGATTCCGATCGTCATCGGTGCGGTGGCGTCGATGCTCCTGATCCCGTACCTCAACGGGCTGGCACTCGGCGACGATCGTGCGCGTGCGCTGGGGATCGGGGTCCGACGGATCCGCCTGGCCGGCTTCGTCATCGTCACCGTCCTGTGTGGCGCGGCCACCGCGGCGTTGGGGCCGATCACGTTCGTGGGTCTCATGGTCCCCCATGTGGCCCGGATCCTGTTCGGACCGGACAACCGATGGCTGCTGCCCATGTGCGTGGTCGTCGGACCGATCGTGATGGTGGGTTCTGATCTGATCGCACGCGTGGCCACCTCGAGCGAGTTGCCGGTCGGGATGGTCACCGCCTTCATCGGTGCGCCGGTCCTGATCGCGCTGGTCCGCCGAAAGGGAGTGGTCGACGAATGACCTTGCAGCAGAAGGGCACGCAGGCGAACGCTCCGGCCCGCTGGCCGCGCCGGATCACGTTCGTGCGCACTCGGTTCGTCAGCGTCCGAATGGACCTGGCGGCGCTGGCGATCGCCGTCGTACTGGTGGTGGTCGCGCTGCTCGTCGGCATCTGGTCACTCGGCGTCAGCACCACCGACAGCCCGAGCCTGGGGTTCGGTACGACACTCCAGGTGTTGGCCGGACAGACCGCGGGAGCTCCCGCGGATCTGGTGGCCGCGGCGTTGCCTGCGGTGATCATCGCCCTCGCCGGGGGCGCCTCGCTGGCCTTGTCGGGGGCCATCTTCCAGACCGTCACCCGAAACCCGTTGGGGAGCCCCGACATCATCGGATTCACCACCGGTGCCTATACCGGCGCGCTGATCGTGATGCTGGTCATGCACGGCGGTTCCGGGACCGCCACGATCGGTGCGATGCTCGGGGCGCTGGTCACCGCTGTCGCCGTTTACTACCTCGGGATGCGTGGTGGGACAAGCGGTTACCGTTTCATCGTGGTCGGGATCGGGATCAACGCGATGCTGGTCGCGTTCAACGGCTATCTGATCGCCACGGCCGACGTGCAGAACGCGGCAGCGGCGGCCTCGTGGGGGATGGGTGATCTGCACGACATGCAGATGTCGGACACCATCCCGGTCGTGATCGCGCTGGCGGTTCTCGTCCCTTTCCTGATCGTCGTCGCGCCTCGGATGCGGATGTTCGAACTCGGCTCGGATTCCGCGCAGAGCAAGGGCGTCGACGTGGCACGCACGCAGATCCTGTTGCTGATCCTGGGAGTCGGTTTCGCAGCCGTCATCACCGCCGTCGCCGGGCCCATCGCGTTCGTCGCGCTGGTGGCCCCGCAGCTCGCCGCGCGGATCTCGCCGAGTCCAGGTATCCCGCTGGTGACCTCTGCCGCTTTCGGTGCGGTCCTGCTCGTCAGCTGTGATGCGATCGCCCGGACGATCCTCGCACCCGAGGTGCAGCTCCCGGTCGGCGTCGTGACCACCTCGATCGGAGGCATCTACCTGTTGGGGCTCCTCATCGCCCAGTCACGAAAGGCCAGGCCATGACCACCGAATCAGCGTCCCCGGTCGAGGGTGGGGTCACCGACAGGCTCACCGGCGCCGGACTGGATGTCGGCTACGACGAACGCACCATCCTCGCCGGGCTGGACGTCGTGATTCCCGACTCGTCCTTCACCGTGATCGTCGGGCCGAATGCCTGCGGCAAGTCGACACTCCTGCGGACCCTGTCGCGTCTGCTCACGCCGCACAGTGGTTCCGTTCTCCTCGACGGTCGGGACGTGAAGAAGTTCGGCGGCAAGGAGTTCGCCCGTGAGGTCGGGCTGCTGCCCCAGCAATCGATCGCACCCGAGGGGATCACGATCATCGACCTGGTCTCACGCGGCAGGTTTCCGTACCAGACGATGTTCCGTCAGTGGACCGACGCCGACCAGGATGCAGTCGACTTCGCCCTGCAGGTGACGAGATTGACCGAGCTGTCCCAGCGGCCCGTGCAGGCACTGTCGGGCGGCCAGCGGCAGCGGGTCTGGATCGCGATGGCGTTGGCCCAGCAAACGCCCATCCTGCTGCTCGACGAGCCGACGACCTATCTGGATCTCGCCCACCAGATCGAGGTGCTGGAGCTGTGTTCGACGTTGAACCGGAGTGGCACGACCCTCGTCGCGGTTCTGCACGACCTCAATCAGGCGGCCCGCTATGCGACCCACATCATCGCGATGCGCAGCGGCGAGATCATCGCGCAGGGCCCACCCGCCGAGGTGATCGACGCCGACTTGGTCGAACGGACCTTCGGGGTCCGGTCCCGGATCATCGAGGATCCGGAGACCGGTACACCACTGGTGATCCCGCTCGGCGACGGTGCGGTCTCGTTCGACCGCGTGCCCGGCGACACCGCCATCCTGCGGGACTCGACATCGTGACGACCGCAACCGAACACCCGACCGAGGAGATCCGATGACCCCATCAGTCCGCCGACTGTCGAGTCTGATCGGACTCGTCGTCGTCCTGGCGCTCGCCATGACCGGATGCATCCAGTCCGACGACACCGAGAACGCCGTGTACTCGGATCCGTCGACGACCGCCGACCTCGGTCTCCCCGACAATCCTCGTGTGGTCGCGCTCGGCTGGTCCGACGGTGAGATCGCGCTGAGCCTCGGGGTGAAGCCGGTGGCCATCTATGACTGGATGTCGTTCGGGGCCGGGGCAAAGGGCGTGGGTCCGTGGGCAACAGACCAATTCGGCAGCGACAGCCCGGAGATCATCTCCGCTGCGAGCGCGGGTGATTTCAACTATCAGCAGATCAAGGAACTGAATCCGGATCTGATCCTCAACGTACGGGCCAAGTCGGACGCCAAGGTCACCGACAGCCTGAAGGCGATCGCGCCGGTGGTCACCGCACCCGCGAACGCACCCGACTACGCGGTCAACTGGAAGACGCAGACGCAGCTGATCGCCAACGCTCTCGGAAAGTCCTCCGACGGTGAGGCGCAGATCAAACAGACCACCGACCTGCAGAGCCGACTCCGCTCGGAGAACCCCGCCTTCGCCGGCAAGACCTTTGTCTGGGGCGCCAAGTTCGGCTCGGCCTACGGTGCCTACCTACCGGGTGATGCGCGGTTCGACACGATCGCCGAACTCGGCTTCATCCAGTTCCCGCCGGTCGCACAGCTCCGGGCACAGGGCTTTTTCGCTTCCGTTCCCGTGGAGAAGGTGTCGAGTCTCGACTCTCAGGTGGCGGTGTTCGCGCCGATCGGGATGCCGCTCGCCCAGCTACAGGACGACAACCTCATCAACTCGCTGCCGGTGACCCGCGACGGCCGCGCGGTCGAACTGGCCGAGACCGACCCGATCGTGCAGGGCATGTCCGCCGGGACCCCGGAGTCGCTGCGGTACGCGCTCGAACGCATCACCCCGATGCTGGCGGGGGCGGCCGCCAAGGTCGTCTGAGTCGCGACCGCGATCGTCAGTCGCGCGCCGGGGTGGCGACGCGATCCCGGGCGATCCTGCGCACGATCTCTCCGGATCGCACGGCCACGTTGGACAGCAGCGACGACGACAGCCCGTGGGTGTGTTCTGTGCCGCCCTGGAGGTAGATGCCGCCCGGCAGTTCACGGTTCATCTCGACGCGGTAGTCGCGGTTGACCCGTGGCCCCTCGGGATCGGTGACGACGTGATCGGCGAGCCCGCCGAGGGAGCTCCGCAGGTTCATCTGATGGAAACCCGTGGCGCAGACCACCGCGTCGCACGACAACACCTCGGTGAGTCCGGTCGGTCCGTGGGACACCGTCACATCGACGCCCGCGGGCGTCTCGGCGATCCCGGCCAGATCCGATGCGCCGTGCATGAAGAGTCGTCGCTGCCCGCTCACGCGTTCGGCATACTCACGTCCGTAGAGTTCCTCGATCAGGGGGAGGTCGACCGCGGAGTAGTTGGTCGCGCGGTGATAGCCCAACAGTCGGCGGCGGAATTCCGGCGTCGCGGAATGGAAATCGTCGACGGCGCTGGGGTCGAAGACCCGGTTGGCATACGGGCTGTCGTCGGCGGGCGTGTATCCGTACTTCGCGAATACCGCGTGGACCTCCGCGTCCGGATATGTGGTGTGGAGGTACTCGACGACCTCGGCAGCACTCTGTCCGGCTCCGATCACCGCGAATCGGTTGTGCTGCTGCGGCGGCATGTCCTCGAGGTGGGTCAGCAGGCGGTGGTTGTGGAACACGCGCCGTGATGCGCAGACCCCGTCCGGCAGCCGTGCCGACAATCCGGTGGAGACCACCAGGTTGCGGGCCCGCAGGACGCCGGGATACCGGCCGTCGAGATGGACCGCGAAGTGATCGTCCTCGACCTCGACGTCGATGGCGCTCGTTCCGTACAGCACGTCGGCATCGACGAACTGTGCCGCCCACTCGAGATAGTCGTGGAACTCGTGCCGCGAGGGAAAGAACGTCTGATGGTTGATGAAGTCGATCAGCCTGCCCCGGTGCGCGAGGTAATTGAGGAATGTGAAGCGGCTCTGCACGTTTCGCTGGGTGGCGAGGTCCTTGAGGAAGGAGATCTGCATGGTGGTGCGCGGCAGCAACATTCCCGGATGCCAACTGAAGGTGGCCTGCCGCTCGACGAACCGGGCCGTCAGCGGTGTCATCTGAGGTTCGTCGAGCTCCGAGACGGCGATGGCCAGGCCGAGGTTCGACGGCCCGAAGCCGATTCCGCCGATGTCGACGATGTCGGTCGGATCGAAGCGATGGCTGTGTGAGGTCGTGCGGGTCATCGGTGAGTCCTTGCGTCGGAGGTGATTGTCTGCTGGAGCTGTCGGATCGGATCAGAAGGATCGTGGTGGCCGAGGTGTCGGCCGTGGAAGGTGTTCCACAGCCGCGTCAGTTCGCCTCCCGCGCCGATGAGCGTGTCCGGGGGGCCGTGTTCGGTGATGACGCCATCGGCGATGATCGCGACGGAATCCGCGGTGAGCGCCTGGGAGAGTCGATGTGCGATCACCAGCGTCGTGCGTCCCGCCGTCGCCGCCAGGGCGGCCCGATCGAGGTCGGCCGCCTGGTCGCTGTCGGCCTCCGCCGTCGCCTCGTCCAGGATCGCGATCTCGGGGTCGGCGAGCACCAGACGGGCCAGCGCGACCTGTTGTGCCTGGGCGTCGCCGAGACGGCAGCCGCCTTCGCCGACGACGGTGTCGATCCCGGATGGCAATGCCCGGACCCATCCGTCGGCGCCGACGGTGGCCAGCGCCTCGAAGGCCTCTGCGCGGGTGGCGTCCGGCGCTGCCAGGCGGAGATCATCGATGAGTGGGCCGGCGAACACGTGGACGTCTTGGCTGACGGTGAAGATCTGTGCGCCTGCGGGTGTGCGTATCTCTCCGTGATCACACCTGAGGGTGCCGTCGATCAGGCCGCCGACCGTCGACTTGCCTGCCCCGCTCGCGCCGACCAGCGCGAGTCGATGGCCCCGGGGGATGTCGAGATCGAGACCACGCAGAACCGCATGATCGGGTGTGTAGCCGAACCAGATGTCGCGCAATGTCACCCCGACCTCGGGGACCTGTGACACGGGTGGGTCGACCCCGGAATCCCCGGCGGGAGCCGACGTCGTCGCCTCGACCACGCCGACCAGTCGGGTGAGACCGGCTCCCGCCAGCTGCAACTCCGCGGAACTGTAGAGGATCATCCCGATCGGATTGAACAGACGATGGAAGAGCAGGGCGGCCGCGGTCGTCGCCCCGACGGTGACGTCGCCGGTGGAGACGAGCCAGAAGCCGATCGAGAGAATCGCTGCCAGACCGACGAATTCGGCCCTGTTGACCCGGCCAACCAGGCGGGTGAACAGGGTGAACACCGAGACCGCGAGGTCGCGGGTGCGCGCCGAGGACACCTCGATGCGGTCGAGCTCACGTGTCTGCAGGTCGTAGGCGAGTACGGTGTCGCGACTGGTCACCGATTCGACGATCGCCTGTGCGCGCTCGGCCGCGGCGACGCGTTCGGCGGCGTACACGGGCGCCGAACGGGGGATGTACCACCGCAGGGCCGCGACGTAGAACGGGATGGCGCTGAAACCGGCGAGGCCCAACCGCCAATCGAGTCCGGCCATCGCGATCACGCTCACCACGGTGAGAGCCGCCGCGGTCACGACTGTCGGGATCACCGTGGTGACCGCACGATTGATGACGGTGACGTCGTTGTTCAGGCGCGAGAGAACGTCGCCCCGGCCGGCCTTCTCGATGGCCGCACGCGGGAGGTGCAGAGCGGCGTCCACCGCCTCGGCGCGCAGATCGGCGATCACGTCGGCACCGAGGCGCGCCACCCCATACATGGTCGCCCCGGCCGCCAGCCCACCGACGGCCGCGGCCCCCGCGGCCAGCAGCGCCACCGGGATCAACGAGCCCGCGGTCGCGTGACTGCTCACCCGATCGACCAGAATCCCGAGCGCGAGTACGGGAATCACCGCACAGACGGCCGTCACCGTGCAGAGCATCGTGACGGTCGCGGTCAGCACGGGCCGGGTCCGCACGGCCCGCAACACCCAGCGTGATGCCTCGGCTCGATCGGCCACCCGCAGCGCCGTCATGAGGCGGGCTCCGTCGTGGCGCACCCGGGAAGGGCGACCACACGATCGGCCACCCTGAGCCACGCGGGACTGTTGGTGATCACGGTCGTCGAGCGGGTCGCCCCCCGGCCGTGTCGATGCCGGTACACGGCCTCGGCGACGACCCGTTCGGTCATGGCGTCGACGGCAGTCGTCGGATCGTGCAGAACGAGAGTGCCCGGGTCCCGGATGAGGGCGCGCGCCAGCGCGAGTCGTTGTCGCTGACCTCCGGAGAGCGACAGCCCGCGATCGGAGACTGGCGTGTCGAGAGCCTCTGTGCCGCCCCCGCTCAGGATGTCCAGGCTGCCCAGTGCCCGCAGGAGCTCGACGACGGTGGCCCGGGGCGGGGCAGCGTGCGGGTCGACGACCAGATTCGACCAGATGGTCCCGGTGAACAGGTCGACCGAATGCGGTTCGACGAGCAGGCCGGATCGGTGATCGGAACCGATCGTGCTCGCATAGGTGCGGGCGGCGGCGGAGTCCGGGGCCCGAACGGCCACGAACTCTCCCGGGCACGGCACCGTCGTCGAGTCGTGGTCGATGGGGACGGTGGTGTCCCCGGCGAGCCGATGTCGGGCGGTCAGCGTCGAGATGCGTTCGGCGGATGCGCGGGCCGTCGCGACGCGGCCCGGCAACATCGCGGCGATCGCGAGCGGTTCGGTCAGGAACTGGGCCACACCGAGGACGGTGATGAGTGCGCCGACGCTGATCTGGCCGGACAACGCGAACCAGCCCGCCAGTGCGGCGACCCCGACCGCGATCAGACCGGTCACGCCGGTGGCCGCGCCGAAGAACGCGCCGTGTCCGATGGCCGCGCGCCGCATCGCGAGTCGGGCCCGGCCGTCGGCCTCCCGATAGCGGTCGGACGCGATGCCGAGTGCGCCGATGCCCCGCAGCGTCCGCATCCCGGTCACGAGGTCGGTCGCGAGTGCGGTGGAACGGCCGATGTGATGCTGTTGGGCACCGATGAGACGCGTGGTGAACGGAGACAGGAGCTGTACGACCGAGAGTGCCAGAGGTACCGCGATCAGGACGGTGATGCCAAGCGCTGTGTCGATGCCGATGAGCACAGCGGCGCAGGCGATCAGCGCCATGACGGCCGAACCCGCCTGGGGCACATAGCGGAGCAGGTTCCCGGTCTCGTCGGCATCGGAGTTGGCGATGCTCAGCATCTCACCGTCGCGCAGCTCCGTGGCGGTGGGCGGGGTGTCCTCGACGATTGTTGCGGCACATCGCATCCGGAGTCGATGTGCCTCGCCTTGAGCCGCCGTCATGGCGATCCGGGCGCCGTATCGATACGCGACGGTCAGGACGAGGAAGACCAGGGCCAGGACCGTGAGCCACCGGATCAGCGATGCCACGTCGGCATTGCCGAGCGCGCGATCGACTGCCACACCGATCAGGACGGGGACCGACACCTCGCAGAACTGATGCAGCGACAGGAGTGCGGTGGAGGCGATCAGGGAGCGTCTGTTGTCCCGGACCGAGCCACGCAGGACCCGGGCGCCGTCTGGTGTCCGGCCGCGGTGATCCACCGGTGCCATGTCGAGGTCGCTCATGGCGTCGCACGTCCGTTCCGGTGCGCCGGAACGGATCGGTCGAGGTACCCCTCGACCGCCGGGCCGATGGCGCGCATCGCGGCGTGGGAGCACATCTCCCAGTGCGTGCACCGGACGCGGAGCTCGTCGACATGCCCGGCGATGGGGCCCATCCAGCTCGACTTCGCGGTCGAGCCTGCGGTGTCGTCGGGATCGGCGGTCACGAACAATGCGTCGCCGTCGTACACGGGCGGCACATGCCGTCGGAGCAGTCGGTCAGTGTGCGCGGCGGCGTCGATCAGGTAGTACACGATCTCGGGTTGCAGGCCCGGCGGCATGTCCTCCACCTGTGCCAGCAGGTCATCCACCGATGCCCGCGTCACGGGTGCACTCTCGTCGCCGAGAGTCGCGATCGGGTGATCCTCGAGGCCCAGTGCGCTCACCAGATCCGTCAGTCGCATCGTGTCGTCCCGGTCGGGCATGGCCGACGGGATCACGCTGTCCAACAAGGTCAGCGACGCGACGACGCTTCCGGCAGCCACGATCCGAGCTGCGATCGAATGGGCGATCACACCACCCAGTGACCAACCCAGCAGGTGGACGGGACCGTGCGGCACCACGTTCCGGATCTCCCGGAGATAGCGGTCGGCCAGATCGTCGATCGTGTCGTAGGTGAGGACCGAGTCGTCGTCGATCATTCCCGGGATCTGGAGGCCGTACACGGGCCGGTCGGCGTCGAGGTGACGGAGCAACCCGGCGTAACCCCACGACAATCCGATGGCCGGATGGACGCAGAACAGTGGGGCGCCGGTGCCCGACGGGCGGATCGGCAGCAGGACGCGCAGTGCCGCATCGTCCGCGACGGGATCGGGATCGTCGAGTCTGCGGGCGAGCGCGCGAGGCGTCGGGTCGTCGAGAACCGCGGCGATCGGCACCAGGGAGCCGGTCCGATCGCGAAGTCTGGCAACCATCGCGAACGCCGACAGCGACGTGCCGCCCAGCAGGAAGAAATCGTCGTCGGTGCCCACCCGCTCGATGCCCAGTTGCCGTGCGAACTCGTCGACGACGATCTGCTCGGTCGGCGTCGTGGGCGCGGCGAAGGCGGTCATCGACACGAACTCCGGGTCGGGCAGGGATCGCTCGTCCACCTTGCCCGACGGTGTCGTCGGAATCGCGTCGAGGACGACGATCGTCGACGGCACCATGTGCCGTGGGAGGGTTCGGGCGAGCTCGTCGCGGATCTCCCGGGGCTGCGGTGCCCCGCCGTCGACGTGTGCGGAATCGAACCCGACGACGTACCCGACCAGCACGGTATCGCCGTGCGGGCCGGGCTTGCCGACCGCCACGGCCTGCCGGACTACCGGATTCCGGAGCAGGGCTGCCTCGATCTCGCCCGGTTCGATCCGATGCCCGCGGACCTTGACCTGCCGGTCCGCGCGACCGAGATATCGGATCGAGTCGTCCTGGGCGAGTGACACCAGATCGCCGGTCCGATACATCCGATCACCGGGTCTGCCGAACGGGTTCGCGACGAATCGATCGGCGGTCAGCGCCGGCCGACCGTGATAGCCACGCGCGAGAGCAGGGCCGGCGACGTAGAGCTCTCCCACCGTGCCGCGCGCGACCGGGCGCAGCGCCGGATCGAGGACGATCATCTCGAAACCCCGGACAGGGCGACCGATCGGGACGGTGCCGGTCGCCGGGACCGTGTCGGGTTCGAGTGAGGCGACGGTGGCGATGTCGGTCGCCTCGGTGGGGCCGTACCCGTTGCGCATCGTCCGGCCGGGCGCCCAGCGCGACACCAGCTCACGTCCGATCGCCTCGCCGCCGACCCCGAGGACGCGAACTCCGGCGAGCGCTTCGGGATCGATGGTGGCCAGTGCCGTCGGCGTCAGCAGGGCGTGGGTCACACCCTCTCGCCCGACCAACTCGGGCAGCGACGTCGGGCCGGCCTCGGGGTCGCTGATCACGAGTGTCGCGGACGCGGACAGGGCAGCGAGCTGTTCGCCGACCGACATGTCGAAGCTCGGCGACGTGTTGTGGAGGAATCGCGAATCCTCGTCGACGAGGTAGGTGTGCCGCCGCTCGCCGACCAGATTGGCGAGGCCTCGATGAGACACCACGACCCCCTTGGGGAGTCCGGTGGAACCCGAGGTGTAGATCAGGTATGCGGGGTGATCGACGTTCTCCCTGAGGCGGATTCGCTCTCCGGTACGCTCCGGTCGCGTCGGCCGGTCGTCGAGAACCAGCCACTCGATCGAATCCGGGAGGTGCGGACGCGTCCGCCGATCCGTGACACCCAGGCGGGCACCCGAGTCCCCCAGGAGCAACGCGATGCGGTCCGCAGGGTAGGTGGGGTCGACGGGCAGGAATGCGGCACCGGTCTTGGCGACGGCCCACACGCTGCGGACCGAATCGGCCGACCGGCGAAGGGCGATCGCGACATAGTCCTCGGGTCCCGCGCCCGCCGCGGACAGCAGAGATGCCACCTCGTCGGACCACTGGTCGGCCTCGGCATAGGTGATCGATCGGCCGGCCGCGCGGATGGCGATTCCGTCCGGGCGTCGGTCCACCGCGCGGCGGATGATCTGTCGCAGGGTCATCGCCGGCTCGGCCGGCAGGCCTCGGAGTGGAACCGTGTGCTGCTCTTCGGATTCGGTCAGGGCAGGCAGAGCACCCACGGCAACCGACGGGTCGGTGCACACGGTGCGCAGGAGGCGATCTAAACGCTCGACCAACCCCGTCAGGGCACGTGCGTCGACGACATCGGTGCGTGCGCTGAAGACGAGTCGGGGATGCGGTTGCATCTCGACGGTCAGGCTGAGGGGGTAATGGGTCGACTCGTCGATCGCCACGTCGACGACCCGCACCCCGTCGACACCGTTGGCGGTGTCGAGTGCTTCGGTGTCGATCGGGTACGACTCGAAGACGACCAGCGTGTCGAATCCGGAACCCGGGCCTGCCGCATGTCCGATCTCGGCGAGTCCCAGATGGTGGTGGTCGATCAGGCGGGCCTGCTCGTCGTGGAGACGTTGCCAGACAGTGGCGATGGGTTCGCCTGCCTCGGCACGCACCCGGACCGGCACCGTGTTGATGAACAACCCGACGGTCTCGTCGACCCGGTCGAGCTCCGCGGGCCGGCCCGAGACGGTCGCACCGAAGGTGACATCCACGCCACCGCGCGTGGCATCGTCGCCAGGTGTGAGTCGTCCCAGGAGCATCGCCCAGAGCGATTGCACAACCGTGTTCACGGTGACGCCGGCATCGTTGGCGCACTGCGTGATTCGGGCCCATCGTTCGGGTCCGAGGTCGAGAGCCGCGCGCCGTGGAGGCGACGGATCGACCGACGTGGCGGCAGCAGGGGCGAGCAACGAGGCGTGCGCCCTACCCTCGAATGCCTGTGACCAGGCGTTCCGCGCCGCATCCCGGTCTCGGTTCGAGAGCCACACCAGGAAGTCGCGGTAACTGGGTGCATCCGGCAGCGCTGCGTCCGAACCGTGTGTTGCGTAGAGGACGAGGAGATCTCGGAGCAGCAGGGGCATGGACCAGCCGTCGACGACGACGTGGTGGACGGTGACCACGAGTGCGAACGACTCGGGTGCCATGCGGACGAGGCCGAACCGCAGTAACGGGGCATCGCCGAGTGAAAAGGGGCGTGCACGCTGACGATCTCGGATTCCGGCGAGGCGGACGGACTGCAGCCCGGGTTCGAGATCGGTGAGATCGTCGACCTGCCAGCCGGGTTCGGCTCCGGCGTCGAGCAGCGCCACCAGATCACCGGTGTCGGAGGTGGTGAACGCCGTGCGCAGGGCGGGATGTCGCGACACCACCGCACGGGCAGCGGTGTGGAGACGGTCGGCGTCGACCGCGCCGTCGAGGGTGATGGTCGCCTGCGAGACGTAGATGTCCGATGCCGCGAAGCCCGAGGCGGATTCCGCGGCGAGCGCGGTGTGGAAGGCAAATCCCTGTTGCAGAGGAGAGCTCGGCCAGACGTCCACCAGGTTCGGATACTGCGCGACCCACCGGTCCAGGTCCCGCTGGGTGACGCGGGCGGGGGTGACGTCGGACGGCGTCCATCCGTGCGTGCCCTCGCGAACGGCGTCGGCCAGCGCGGTCAGCAGCTGTTCCCACCGTGCGAGGACGCCGGTGACGGTGCTCTCGTCGATGATTCGTGCGACATGGTCGACACCGGCGGTCAGCTGCATACCGGTGCTCGGCGCGCCCGTCACGATGGCGTTGACGTCGAGGGCCGCCACCGCGGGCATGCCGGCGTCGGGCGTGACGGGGAGTCGGCCCAACTCGTCGGTGGGTAACCACCCGAGGCCGGCGAACTCGGCGGGTATGGCGTCTGCGGAGATACGGCCGAGATAGTTGAGGCTCACGGCCGGCGTGACGTCGGCGAGTGCGGTGATCGCGCCCTCGCCGGTCGGGGAGAGGTGTCGGATGATCCCGTAACTGGCTCCACGAGAGGGCAATCCGCGGATCAACTCTTTGACGTACTTGACTGCCTCGATCGCCGCCGGTCCGTCGGGAGTGGTCCCCCGACTCGTATGCAGGCGGTCTCGGTCGATACGCAGCGGAAAGGCCGTGGTGAACCAGCCGACGGTGCGCGAGAGATCGGCACCGGGCAGCAAGGACTCCTCGCGTCCGTGCCCTTCGAGCTGGACGACCAGGGAATCGGGTGTCGTCGCAGACGATGTGGCCAGCGCCAGGGCGAGGGTGGCGACGAGGATGTCCTCGGTGGTCGCGCGGAACGCCGTGGGAATCGACTCGACCACCGAGCGTGTCAGATCCGGGCCGAGCCGCAATTCGCGGTGGACGAGATCGGCGACGTGGTCGCGGGCGGGATCGATCTGCCAGGTGCCCGCCGGGGACGCGGCATCGAGTGCGGTGGCCCAACGGTCGTTGTCGGCCTCGGCGATCGCCGTGGAGCGTTCCGCGAGGCCGTGTGCCCACCTGCGAAGTGAGGTGCCGACGGGTGCGAGCGCGACGGGCCGTCCCGCGTCGACAGCCGACCACGCGGTCATCATGTCGGGCACGAGGATTCGCCACGACACCCCGTCGACCGCGAGGTGGTGGATCGCTGCGATGAGCAGGTCGTCGTCGGATTCCCGGTGAAGCCAGACGAATTGGCTCATGATGCCCGCGCGGGGGTCGAGCCGGCCCAGGGCCGCGTCGAGAGCGACCCGCGCCACCTCGGCGAGGTCCGCGTCGGAGTCGAGGTCGATGCGTCGGATCAGGGAGTCGGCCCGCACCGCGCTCTCGGGGTCGACCCGCAGCGCCGTGTCCTGGTCGACCAGCCGGGCCCGTAAGGCATCGTGATGGGCGATCACGGCCGAGAGTGTCTCGGCGATCCCCTCTCGCCCGATGCCTGCAGGCAATCGCAGGACGAGATGTTGTGCGTAGCGGTCGATACCACCCGGCCGGGCGAGGAGCCAGTGCATGATCGGGGTCAGCGGCACGCGGCCCACGCCACCGCCGGGGAGTTCGTCGAGGCCGGGTTGCGCGGCCTGGGTGGCCGCGACGCGTGCGAGCGCTGCGACGGTCTTCCGCTCGAACACGTCGCGAGGAGTGAGGTTCAGACCGATCGTACGGGCCCGGGAGACGAGCCCGATGGCGCCGATGCTGTCGCCGCCGAGTGCGAAGAACGAGTCGTCGGCACCGACGCGATCATGCCCCAGCACTTCGCCGAAGAGCTCGGCCAGCATCTGCTCCTCGGATGTTCGGGGTGCGCGGTAGGGCTTCTCGGCGGTGAAGGTCGGTGCGGGGAGCCTCGAGACATCGAGCTTGCCGTTGGGGGTGACGGGAAGCTGCTCGAGGACCACGACGCCATCGGGAACGAGACCGGCCGGAAGCCGCTGTTCACACCACTCGCGCACCGCATCCACATCGACGACCGCGTCGGGTGTCCCGACGACGTAGGCGACCAGCCGGGCGCCTGCGGCGGTGTCGCACACGGCGACCACCGCGTTGGACACGACGGCGAGTTGCACCAGGGTCGCCTCGATCTCGCCGAGCTCGATGCGGCGGCCCCGGATCTTGACCTGATTGTCGGATCGTCCGTGGTATTCGAGGTACGGGGTGTCGAGGTCGCCCGGCGCCCACGACACGACGTCGCCGGTGCGGTACATCCGGCCGCCCGTCGCGAGGGGGGAGGCCACGAACCGTGACGCGGTGAGCGCGGCCAGGCCGTGGTATCCGCGGGCCAGACCCGGGCCGGACAGATAGAGCTCCCCCCGTACGCCGGGAGGTACCGGCCGCAGCCATGAGTCCAGGACCACGACCTCGAAATCGTGGACCGGGCCACCGATGGTGACCCGGGCGTCCGCGGTCAGTGCGGCGACCGTGGCGATGTCGGTTGCCTCGGTGGGCCCGTAGCCGTTTCGCATCGCTCGCCCGGGCGCCCAGCGCCGGACGAGATCCGAGTTCACCGCCTCGCCTCCGACGCCCAGCACCCTCAACCCTTCGAGCCGTTCGGGTGCGAGGGTGGACAGCACCGTCGGAGTGAGCAGTGCGTGGGTCACGTCGGCGCGTGTGATGACGTCGGCGAGCTCGTCGGGGGTCAGCCCGGGCGCGGCGACGACGAGTGTCGCCGATGCCGACAACGCCGAGACCTGTTCGCCAACAGCCATGTCGAAACTCGGTGACGTGTTGTGCAGGAATCGGGAGTCGGCGGTGACGTGATAATTGTGGCGCCGTTCGGCGGCCAGCGCGGACAGGCCGCGGTGGGTCACGACGACCCCCTTGGGCGTGCCGGTCGACCCCGAGGTGTAGATCATGTACGCGGCATCGTCCACACGAGCGGTCCGCGGTGTCGCACCGGCAGATTCGCGCTCGGCGAGATGGTCGCGCGTCGCATCGGGGTCGCCGATGTCGTCGAGGACCAGCCAGTCGACGTCGTCGGGCAGGCGGTCGCGAAGCGCCCGGGTGGTGATACCGATCCGCGAGCCGCTGTCGGTGAGGATGTGACCGATCCGATCGGCCGGATAATCCGGGTCAACCGGAACGAATCCGGCGCCCGAACGTGCAACGGCCCAGACGGATCGGACGGAGTCCAGGGATCGCTCGACCGCGACGGCGACGAAGGCGCCGGGCCGCGCACCACGTCGGATCAGGTGATCTGCGACGGCCGACGCCCAGCGCGCGGCGTCGCGGTAGGTGACCCTGCCGTGCTCGCCTGTGCCGTCGTGATAGGTGAATGCGATGTTGCCAGGGGCTCGGGTAGCGGCCTCCTCGATGATCTCCCCGAGCGTGCGTGCAGGCGGGGCGATCGGGCCTCGCGCCGGTACCAGAGAGGCTCGCTCCGTCTCGGTGAGCGTGTCGACCGAGAGCACCGTACGGTCCGGATCGCCGTCGGCGAAGGCCTCGAGGAGCTGGATCATCCGGTCGTGGTGGCGTGCGAGCGTGTCGGAATCGTAGAGGTGGTGGTTCGCCAGGATGTCGACTCGGGTGCCGTCGGCCGCCGGATAGAGGTTGACCATCATATCGGCGATGGGGCCAGAGGTCAGGACATTGAAGTGCCCTGCGACGGAACCCAATTCGAGATCGGTCGGGAAGTTCATCACGTTGATGGTCGGGCCGTACAGCCCGCCGATCTCGACGCCTGCGGTTGCGCGTGCCGGGTCGGTGGCGGCGAGGTCGGCGTGGAGGTCCTCGCTTCGGTAGCGCTGATGACGGAGTGCGCCGGTGAGTTCGAGGCCGGTGGCCTTCACCAGTTCGCCGACGGTGGTGGCCGCCCCCACCTGCACCCGGATCGGTACGACGTTGGACACCATGCCCGCGCCCTTGCGCAGCACGGCGTTGGTGCGGCCGGTCACCGGAAGGCTGAGCACCACATCGGAGGTGTTGGTGGCGATGGCGAAGTAGGCGGCGACGGCGGCGATGGTGACGGCGGCGTCGATGCTGCCGTAGCGCTCGGCGGCATCGGCGAGGCGATTCGACAGGTCGGGCGAGAGCAATCCGCCACCGCGCAGGGGAGTGATGTCGGGAATGCCGGTCACGCCTGCCGGGGACAAGGGTGCAGGAAGGTTGCGCGCCTTGGTCATCCAGTAATCGCGGTCGGTCCGGAACCGCTTCGAATCCCGGTACTCGGAGTCTGCGGTCACGAGATCCTCGAGCCGGGATGCGCTGTAGCGCTCCTCGGACTCGCCGGTCCCGGTGAGCTCGGCGGTGTACAACTCGGCGGCGCGATTCATGAACCGGATCGCGCCGTATCCGTCGACGACGATGTGGTGGATGCACGAGTACCAGTAGTGATGGCCATCGGCGAGACGGATGACGGCACCGCGGATGAGCCGATCGGAGAGCAGGTCGAAACCCGCGGTGTAGTCGCGGACCATCCACTCGTGGGCGGCAGCGGACGGATCGTCGTGACCACTCACGTCGACGATGGGGAAGTCGTCGTCGGCGGCACGGTCGATGACCTGGTGGGGCACCCCGTCGACCTCACCGATCCGGACCAGGCACTCGACCTCGGTCAGGCCACGGCGGCAGACGCGATCGAGCAGATCGATGTCGAGGTCGCCGTGGAGTTCCACGTAGGTCGCGATGACGATCGGGGTGTCCGGGATCAGTTGTTGAGCGAACCACAGTCCCCGTTGGGCCGCGGTGAGAGGCAGGCGAGGCGACGTGACGTCAACCGTGTGACGTGATTCGGGCAGCCGTCCACCGGCACCGACCTGATCATCGATCGTTCCTGGGTTCAACGGGGGTTCCTCGCGGCCATGTCGAGGCTCGGTTTCACAGAGCCGGGTAATGAGGTTACGCTTACCTCAGTTATTGAAGTGAACCATTCGCACGCTGTCAAAACCCGGCGATGTCCCCCACCGGTCGTCACCGCGTCGATTGTCGTGCGCCACAGGGAGGATGAACCGGATGCGGATCGTGACCTTCGGCTACCAGACCTGGGGCCATCGGACACTCGAGGCGCTCATCGATTCGCGGCACGAGGTCGTGCTGTCGGTGACGCACCCGCCGAGCGAACACGCATACGAGACCATCTGGTCGGATTCGGTCGAGGATCTTGCTCGTGACCACGGCATACCGGTTCACCTGGCCCAACGTCCGGATGACGAGCTGATCGAGCGGGTCAAGCACCTCGAACCCGACATCATCGTCGCCAACAACTGGCGCACGTGGCTGCCCCGGGAACTGTTCGACCTGCCGCCCCACGGAACCCTGAATCTGCACGACTCGCTGTTGCCGAAGTTCACCGGCTTCTCGCCGGTGATCTGGGCGCTGATCAGCGGTGAAACCGAAGTCGGCCTCACCGCGCACCGGATGGACGACGGCCTCGACACCGGCGACGTCGTACTCCAGCGAGCCGTTCCGATCACGTCGACGTCCACGGCGACCGAACTCGTCGCGGCGACCATCGACCTGATCCCCGGCGTACTCGGTGATGCGCTCGAGCAGATCGAAGCAGGTACAGCGGTCTGGACGCCGCAGCGCCTCGAGGACCGGACCTTCTTCCACAAGCGATCCGAGATCGATTCGGAGATCAACTGGAACTGGCCTGCCGACCAGATCGATCGACTGGTGCGGGCTCAGTCCGATCCATATCCGAACGCGTACACACACTTTCGTGGTCAGCGGTTGAGGATCACCAAAGCGTCTGTGTCCCGGTGTGTCTACGGTGGCACGCCAGGACGGGTGTTCATCCACGAAGGTGACGGCATGGTGATCGTCGCCGGCTCAGACGCGCACCTGGGGCGAGGCAAGGGTCTGGTGATCGAGCGGCTACGCACCGACGACGGCGTCGAGCACGCCGGAAAGGAGTTCTTCCCGCACGGAGGCGGATACCTCGGGTGAGCCGGGCCGGTCCCCGTCCGGATCTCCGGTTGCCGACCGGCCGGCGTGGAAGTCAGATGCTCAACTGATGTCGGCGGTCGGACCCGGTCGGGACTCGGTCTCCCGGCGATGCCGTCGGCGAGAGACCGCCTGCCAGGCCATCGGTGCCACCGAGGCAAGGACTATCAGGACGAAGATCGGCTCGATCAGCTTCTGGATCACTGTGAACTGTCCCAGCCAGTATCCCAGCAAGGTGACACCGCATGTCCACGTGACGGCACCGATGACGTTGTAGATCAAAAAGGTTCGGTGTTTCATTCCTGCCGCGCCCGCCACGATCGGGGTGATCGTTCGTACGATCGGGACGAATCGGGCCACCAGCACCGTGCTTGCCCCGCGTCTGTCGAAGAACTCATGGGCCTCGTCGACGTAGCGCTGCTTGAGAACTCGACGGTCGGGTCCGAACCACCGGGTGCCAACGGTGCGGCCGATGAGATAGCCGAGCTCGGCGCCCAGGATGGCAGCCGGCGGGGCGAGTACGAGAACCTGCCACAGCGAGGCGAACGCGGGGACCCCTTCCTTTCCGCCCGATGCGATGACCATCCCCGCGACGAAGAGCAGTGAATCACCGGGGAGCAGTGGAAACAGCACACCCGATTCGACGGCGATCACCAGGAGCAGTCCGGCGAGTGCCCAGGTGCCGAAGTACCCGAGGAGGGAGACGGGGTCGAGGATGCCCGGCATCGCGCTCGCGTGCGTGGTCGCCGCGGCAACGGAAGTCATGATCATGGTGGCGACGGTAGCGACGGGATGCTGAGGAGGTGCTGAGTCCGTATGCGGGACATGAGGTCACTCATGTCCGTCGAAGACATGTTCGCTGCGGGCGCGATGATCGAGTCCGGGGTGCCGAGCGGCGAGCCACTCCGCGCTTTCGAGGATTGCGGCTCGTTCGTGGTGGCGGACCGACGCCGTCGATTTCCCGTCGCCGATGAGTGCGACGCCTACACCGGCAGTGACGAGCAGAGCTGCTGCCATCAGCATCAGCGGCATGGCACGTCTGATCGATCGACGGGCGCGCGACCGGCGAGACCGGTCCGATGGCCGTCCCGTCATTGCGGGACAGCCGGGAAGATATGGCGTCCCAGTCGATCTGGGGAGTGTGCGGCCACGATGCGCAAGAGTTTCTCCGCCCAGATCGGCACCACGAGGGCCACGGCGACGCCTACGCAGACACCGGCCACGACGTCGGTGACCCAGTGGACGCCGAGGTAGATGCGGGTGCATGCGGCCACCAGGGTGATCAGGGCGGCGCCCGACAGTGCGGCGATCCTGACGATCCTGCTCGACTGCGTGGTGGCGATCAGCGCCACCGCGAAGACGAAAGTCGTCGTGCCCGTGAGGTGCCCGGAAGGGTAGGAGTACGTCGTCTCGACTGTGCCCAGTTGGTAGGCGATCGGTGGCCGGTGCCGGTGCACCACGATCTTCACGAGTTCGCCGATCACGCCGGCCACGGCAACCGACGCCACCAGTGGAAAGGCGCGTCGGAGCGTGCGGTCACGGACGACGAAGAATGCTGCCGCGCACACAGTCCAGATGGTGACGGCAAGCGGGCTGAACATCAGTGTCACTTCCCTGACCACTGAGGTCAGGCCGGAACCACGATGTGCGAGAGTCGAGTTCGCGACGAGGTCGTCGATCCACATCGGCATTCCGTCCAACATCATCCCGATGCCGAAGACGCACACCGCCGCCAGCAGAACGAGACCGGTGATGGTCCTCAGTTGATTGGGGGGCATCCGTCCACTGTGCGCCCGGCATGCTGAGGAGACGCTGAGTCGGCTCAGGCGCCTGGCGACGGCTCCCGAAGGGCCGCCTTGTCGATCTTCCCGACGGCCGTGAGCGGGAGAGCCGCGACGACCTGGAGCGTGTCCGGGAGTTTGAACGCCGCCATGCCCCGTTCGGTCAGGAAGGCCCGGACGGCGGGCAGTTCGAGCGGCTCACCGCGCGGGTGTTCGTGCGACAGCACGACGACGGCACAGATCTTCTCACCCAGCGCGTCGTCGGGGAGCCCGATCACCGCGGCCTGCCGAATCGACCTGTGCGCCAGCAGATTCTCCTCCACGTCGTCGGCAGCCACGTTCTCACCTGCGCGCACCACGGTGTCCTTGATACGCCCGGTCACGGCGAGGTGCCCGGAGGGCAGGCGCCGCACCTTGTCGCCGGATCGGTAGTAACCGTCCGACGTGAACGATCGCAGATTGTGCTCGTCGGCCCGGTAGTAGCCCCGAATCGTGTACGGACCACGGACCAGGAGTTCGCCTTCGGTCCCGTCGGCGACATCTCGGCCGTCCTCGTCGACCACGCGGATCTCGTCGTATTCCGACATCGGTGCGCCCTGGGTGGCGTGCACGAGTTCCCGAGGGTCGTCGAGGCGGGTGTAGCAGATGAGTCCTTCGGCCATCCCGAACACCTGCTGGACCACCTCGCCGAGCGCGGCGTCGAGGGCCACCGCATCCGGTGCGGCGAGCTTTGCGCCACCGACCTGGAGCAGACGCAGCGAGCTGATGTCGGCGGGCTCCCACTCGGTGGCCGCGCACCACACCTGCGCGAGAGCAGGCACCAGCGCGGTGACGGTGACGCGATGGGTCTCGATGAGATCGAAAGTGTTGTCGGGACTCGGATTGTCGGTGAACACGACATGCCCACCGACCGTCACCATGCCGAGTATCCCGGGGCAACAGAGCGGGAAGTTGTGGGCGCCGGGCAGCGCCACGAGGTAGGTGTCGTCGGCGTGCAGCCCGGCGATCTCCGCCGATCGCCGCGCGTTGTACGCGTAGTCGTTGTGAGTCCGCGCGATGAGCTTGGGCAGGCCGGTGGTGCCGCCCGAGATCAGGAAGAGGGCAGGACCGTCCGGGTCGATGTCGTCTTCGACCAGCAGCGGCACGTCGGCGGGGTCGGCATCGGGCAGGGCGGCGAACGGGCCGGGGTCGCCGTCGATGAAGACCGTCTGTATCGACGGCACCGCAGCCTGTACCGCGACGGCGAGCTCACGGTGGTCGAATCCGCGGCGATCGTCCTCGGTGATGTAGGCGACGGCCCCGGAGCCGGCGGCGAGATGCACGATCTCGGCACTGCGGTGTGCGGGCAGCGTCATCACCGGGACGACGCCCGCGCGCAGCAGGCCGAAGAGATTGATCGCGAACCCGGCCGAGTTGTGTTGCTGGAGGATGACCCGGTCACCGGGGCGCAGTCCGGCGCTCGTGAAACCGGCGGCGCGTCGGGTCGCTGCCGACTCGAACTCCGCGTACGTCAGGGTGACGGCATCGTCCACAGATGCGTCGGTCACCGCAGGCCGACCGGGCCGCTGCGAGGCTGCGTCACCGAGTACGTGCCACAGAGGCCGTCCGGGAAACACTCCGGACTCCCGATAGCGGCTCGCCGCGGACGCGGGATGCGGTGCGAAGCCGACGGTGAGGTCGGACGCGACGGCGTCGGCTGTCGGGTTCTGCACGCTGGGCCTTTCTGCGGCGAGACGCAGGACGTCTGTCGGATCTCCGGTGCTCGGTCGAGCACAGTGAATTAGGTTACCCTTATCCGCAATCAACGGGCGAAGGGGCATAGTTTAGGCTGTCCTAATGCATTAGTCCTCGATTTCCCCACAACGAAGGAAGTCCGCATGTCGTTGACTGTCGACTCGCACGCCGCCGGCGCGCCTCGTCGCCCTCGGTTGTCCCCGGAGATCGCCGCCAGGGTCTGTGCGACGTGGGCCGCATCCGGTGAGTTCGGTGAACACGTCGTGTACGAACGTGATCGGCGGTGGACGTTCGCTGCCGGGGTGGCCGCGCGGATCGTGGTCACCACGACCGCGGTGATCGTCACCGAAGCCGGTCAACAGGTGCGCACCCCGTGGCATGGCGACCCGTCCGCGGCCGTGGCCGAGGCGCTGGACGCGCTGACGGACACCGAATGGCGGGTCTACGGCTGGATCGGGTTCGACTACTGCGCGCCGTTCCACGGTCTTGTCGACAGCGTCCCCGACGGCGTCGTCCTCGCGCATCTGATGGTCCCCGAGTTCGAGGCGTTCGTGGACGGCTCCGGTGTCGACACCGGCACCGCCGACGACGCCCGGGCCGCGCGCCTGCGCGAGCTCGCGGCGACCGCAATGACACCGCCGGGGCCGACGCATGTCGACGTCGACGTGGACCACGACGACTACCGCGGCCGCGTGGCCCAGGCCATCGACGAGATCAACAGGGGCGACTACCAAAAGGTGATCATGTCCCGTCGTGTCGACGTCCCGTTCGATGTCGACATCCCGGCGACCTACGCCCGGGGCCGGGCAGGCAACAATCCGGCGCGGTCGTACCTCCTCGATCTCGGCTCGTTGTCCGCGGCCGGATTCAGCCCGGAACTGGTGCTGGCGACCGAACCCGACGGTACGGTGATCACCGAACCGCTGGCCGGTACACGGGCATTCGGGCGGTCGGCGGAACTCGACGCCGCTGCCCGCGCCGACCTGCTCGCCGACGCGAAAGAGATCGCGGAGCACGCGATGTCGGTGCAGGCGTGTTTCGAGGAGATCGCCTCGGTATCCCTTCCCGGCACGACCGTGGTCAGCGAGTTCATGGTGGTTCGCGAGCGCGGAAGCGTCCAGCATCTCGCATCGACCGTCCGCGGTGAGCTCTCGCCCGAGGCCGGGCCGTGGCAGGCGCTGGCGGTGCTGTTCCCGTCCATCACCGCGTCGGGAATTCCGAAATCGGCTGCGCTGGAGGCCATCTACCGCCTGGAGCCCGATAGTCGCGGACTCTACTCCGGTGCCGTGGTGGTGGCGTCTTCGGCAGGCGACCTCGAGGCAACCCTGACCCTACGGAGTATCTTCGCGGTCGGGAACCGGGCGTGGCTGCGTGCCGGTGCAGGCATCGTCGGCCAGTCGAACCCCGACCGCGAGTTCGAGGAGACGTGCGAGAAGCTCGGCAGCGTGGCTCCTTATGTGGTCCGGCGGCATGCAGAGGGGAGTGACAGATCATGAGCAGCCATCGTCACGAGGTCACCAGCGCGATCGCCGAAGCGCTCGACATCGCACCGGAGGACGTCCGGTCCGACACCGATCTGATCGAACTCGGGCTGGATTCGATCAGGATGATGAAGATCGCGGGCGGGTGGCGCAAGCGCGGTCATCGACTGAATTTCGCGCAGCTCGCGGCCGAGCCGACGGTCGAGGCGTGGGCGGCGATGCTGGCCGCGACCGATCCGGTCGCCGAGGCCCCGGAGGCGGTCGCCGAAAGTGGTCCCGTCGCCGCGGATGCGGCAGAAGACGTTGCCGCACAGTCGGAACCGTTCGCCCTGGCGCCGATGCAGCACGCCTACTGGATCGGGCGGACCGAGGTGGCCGATCTCGGTGGCGTGGCCGCCCACCTCTACGTCGAGTTCGACGGCGTGGGGCTCGATGCCGACCGACTGCGCTCCGCGATGGAGTCGCTGGTGGCCCGTCATCCGATGCTTCGTGCGGAGTTCCGACCGGACGGGACGCAACGGGTTCTACCGTCGTTGGCACGCGAGCTGCTGGCTGTCGACGACCTGCGATCTCTCGAAGCCGACGAGATCGACGCCGCCCTCGCGCGGACCCGCCGAGCCAAGAGTCACCAGCTGCTCGACGTCGCGGCCGGACAGGTGGTCGATCTGACCCTCACACTCCTGCCGGACGGCCGCCATCGTGTCCATCTCGACATCGACATGCTGGCCGCCGACGCGATGAGTTACCGTGTGCTGCTGGCGGATCTGGTCACTCTCCACGACGGTGGCACCCTGCCGACCCTGGACTACACCTACCGCGACTACCTACAGCATCGGGCAGCGAATCCTGATCCGGCCCGCGCTCGCGACCAGGCGTGGTGGGCCGAGCGGATCGCCGATCTGCCATCAGGTCCGGCACTCCCCACGCGGAGTGAAGGTTTCGGCGAGGTCGCGGACGCTGCTCGAGTGGTCCGGCATCACCACTGGGTCGGTCCGGAGGCGAAGGAGACGCTGCTCGCGGCCGCGCACGAGCGGGGCGTGACACCGGCGATCGCCTTGGCCGCGGTCTTCGCGGCCACCATCGGCGCGTGGTCGAGCGATGATCGATTCCTCCTGAATGTCCCACTGTTCCATCGGGAGCCGGTACATCCCGACATCGAGCGGGTGTCGGGTGACTTCAGTTCGTCGATCCTGATCGACGTCGATGTGCGACACGCGCAGTCCGTCCTCGACCTCACCCGTGCGATGCAGAAAACGATGCACGCCAACGGATCACACTCGAGTTACGGTGCGCTCGAGGTACTTCGGGACCTGGGCAGGGCGCGGGGCGAACAGGTGATCGCGCCCGTCGTCTACACCAGCGCGCTGGGTCTGGGTGAACTCTTCTCCGATGCCGTCCTCGAGCGGTTGGGGGAGCCGGCCTGGATCGTGTCGCAGGGGCCGCAGGTCACACTCGATGCGCAGGTGACCGAACTGCGCGGTGGGCTGCTGCTCAACTGGGACGTACGGGAATCGGCGTTTCCTCCCGGCGTCGTGGAGGCGATGTTCGCGCAGTACACCGCGGCCATCGACAGGCTCGGTCACGGCGACGCGGGGTGGATGGCGACATCGGCGCCGCAGCTGCCGCCCGAACAGCGGGCAGTCCGCGAGCGTGTCAACGCAACCGCAGGCGAGACGAGCGGCCGGGTGCTCCACGAGGAGTTCTTCGCGCGTGCGACACATGAACCGGACCGGACCGCCCTCATCTGGCGCGACGGGACCCTCTCGTATGGGGAACTCGCCCGCGAGGCCTTCGCGGTGGCCGGTGCGCTCCGCCACGCCGGCGTGCTGACCGGAGACGCGGTCGGTGTGCAACTCCCGAAGGGGCCGGAGCAGGTGGTCGCCACGCTCGGGGTCTTCGCGGCGGGGGCGATCTGGGTTCCCATCGGATACGACCAGCCGTCGGCCAGGCGCGAGACGATCCTCGACACCGGTGAGATCAACGCTCTCGTCGGCAGCGGCGCGTCCCTCGACGACGTGCCGGACGGGGTGATCACCGTCGATCTCGATCAGGCGCGGCGTCACGGCACGCCGTTCGCCGAGGCGGTCCTGCCCGATCCGGAGTCGGTGGCCTACATCCTGTTCACCTCGGGATCCACCGGCACGCCGAAGGGCGTCGAGGTGCCGCACCGAGCCGCCATGAACACCATCGATGACGTCAATGACCGGTTCTCGGTCGGTCCGGACGACCGGTCGCTCACCGTCGCCGCGCTCGAATTCGACATCTCGGTATACGACATCTTCGGGCTCTTCAGCGCGGGCGGCGCCGTGGTCGTCGTCGATGCCGATGCCGCCAGGGACCCGGCGGCCTGGCTCGAACTCCTCCGTGAGCATCGTGCGTCGGTCCTCACCTGCGTCCCCAGCGCCCTGGACATGTTGCTGACAGTGGCCGAGACGGAGACGGGCGGACTCGGGGATTCGCTGCGCGCAACGCTTCTGGGCGGCGACTGGGTGGGCGTCGATCTGCCACGGCGGTTGCACGCACTGGCGCCGGCGACACGATTCGCGGGACTCGGCGGAGCAACCGAGATCGCCATCCACGGCACCGTGTGCGAGACCACCGATCCGCCGGCGCATTGGACGTCGGTTCCGTTCGGGACCCCCCTGCGCAACGTCCGGTGTCGGGTGGTCGATTCATCTGATCGCGACTGCCCGGACTGGGTCACCGGCGAACTCTGGGTCGGTGGCTCGGGCGTCGCCCACGGCTACCGGAATGATCCGGTACGCACCGCCGACCGGTTCATCGAGCGCGAGGGGCAGCGGTGGTATCGCACCGGTGATCTCGCCCGGTACTGGCCGGACGGCACGATCGAATTCCTCGGCCGCGCCGACCATCAGGTGAAGGTCCGCGGCTTCCGGGTGGAACTCGGTGAGGTCGAAGGCGCGCTGCGATCGGTGGACGGTGTCCGCCAGGCCGTCGCGACCGTGGTCGACGGCTCGGGCGGACTGCGCACTCTCGTCGCCGCCGTCGTCGTCGACGATGCTGCGTCGTCGACGACACCATCGTCATCGCCATCGTCGTCGACGATCGAGTCGGAACTGCGCAACCTGCTGCCCACGTACATGATCCCGTCACGAATCGAGATCGTCGACACGCTTCCCCTCACCTCGAACGGGAAACTCGACCGCAAGATGATCGGCGGGCTGTTCGACGGTGGCGAGATCGTTTCCGAAAGCATCGCGCCCGCAGACGATCTGGAGAAAGCCCTGCTCGGTATCGTGGCGGAGACACTGTCGGTCGACCAGCATGGGGTCGGCGTCACCGATGACTTCTTCGCGATCGGTGGCGATTCGGTGCTGGCCACGACGGTCGTCGCCCGCGTGCGCGAATGGCTGGATGCGCCGCACGTCGGGGTCGTCGACATCTTCACGGCCCGATCGGTCCGCGAACTCGCCCGGCGCATCGATGAAGCAGATGAGCGACCCGGGCGCCTCGAGCAGGTTGCCGCCCTGTATCTGGAAGTGGTCGGGATGGATGACGAGGCCGTCGACGCGGCGAGACTCGACACCGAACTGACGGAGACCCACGGATGAGCGTCCGACAACCGGAGACGATGATCATCATCGGTGCGGGCCCCAAGGCTCTCGCGGTCGCGGCCAAGGCGAAGGTGATGCGTGACCTGGGCCTCCCGGCGCCGCGGGTGCGTGTGGTCGAGGCCCATGCCGTGGGTGCCAACTGGCAGTCCATCGGCGGATGGACCGACGGGCGCCACCGGCTCGGCACCAGCCCGGAGAAGGACATCGGCTTCCCGTATCGGTCCGCGGTCGCGGGCCGCGGAGACGGCGCGATGAACGCCGAGATCAGCAGGCGGATGCTGGATTACAGCTGGATGTCGTTTCTGGTGGAACACCAGACCTACGCCGAATGGGTGGATCGCGGACGCCCGAACCCGCACCACAACGTGTGGGCCCGGTACCTGCAATGGGTGGCGACCCGCATCGAGCTCGATGTCACCATCGGTACCGTGCGGTCGATCTCGGCCGACGAGGACCAGTGGAGTCTCGATGTCGTCGGGGCGGACGGCCGTCGCAGCGAGATCGTCGGGGACGGTCTGCTGGTCACCGGCCCCGGGTCGAGCGGGAGCGCGATGATCGACGACGAGCGAGTGCTCTCGGTGTCGGCGTTCTGGGACCTGGTGTCGCGTAGGGGATTGCCGGTCGCGTCACGCGCGGCGGTGATCGGCGGCGGTGAGACCGCAGGCTCCGCACTCGACGAACTCGTGCGCCACGAGGTGATGACCGTCTCGGTGATATCGCCCGGTGCGACGATCTACACGCGCGGCGAGAGTTACTTCGAGAACGCCATGTTCAGCGATCCGACCGGTTGGCCGAGTCTGTCGCCTGCGGAGCGACGTGACGTGATCCGACGCACGGATCGGGGGGTCTTCTCGGTCACCGTGCAGGAGAATCTGCTCGGGGACAACAGGGTTCACCACCTCCAGGGTCGCGTGGTATCGGCGCGGCGCGCTGACGACCTGATCGCGGTGACACTGCACAACCCCGGCAGGCCTGCACAGACCCACTCCTTCGACCTCGTGGTGGACGCGACCGGTGGTCAACCGCTCTGGTTCCTCGACCTCTTCACCGAGGATGCCGCCGACATCCTGGAGCTGACGCTCGGCTGGCCTCCGACGCTGGAGCGCATCGAGTCGTCGATCGGACACGACCTGGCGGTCACCGGGCTCACGCCCAAGCTCTATCTGCCGAACCTCGCCGGCTTCGCCCAGGGCCCGGGATTCCCGAACCTCAGCTGCCTCGGTGAGGTGTCGAATCGAATTCTGCGCCTTGCCGTCCGGCAGGGACGAGGTGCCCGTGAATCTCGTGTCGACGAGGCCAGCTGATGGATGGCAGGCAGATGTGTGCGGGCGGCGCAGCGAGGTCAGATCGTCGGCACGTCGGCCGCGGTGCGTCCGAGCACGTGCAGCGCGATCCTGCGATCGGGCCGCACATCGAACTCGCCGAGGTCGGTCCAGCCGCGTTTGGTCAACGCCCTGCGCATCCGCTCGTTTCGCGCATCCGGTTCGAGAACCACTCGGCGGCAACGAGTATCGGCGCGAAACAGGGCATCCGCCAGCTCGGCCATCCATGCCGACATCACCCCTCGGCCGGTGAGCCCCGGCTCCGCGGTCGCGATGTGGAGGCCCATGTCGTGCGGATCGGCCGGGTACAGGGTGGCGATCTCGTCGCGCGCCGGTCGGTAGAGCTCGATGTACCCGATCTCCGTGTCGTCGAGAGACACGATCAGCGGCCGCGAATAATCGCCGGCCAGCCGATACGCCGAGTCGGCGCGCCAGCGCTCCGGAGACCATTCCTGTTCCCAGGTCTCGACGAGATGCGGACGGGCGAACCACGAGACGAGCAGTGCCGGGTCATCGCCGTCGGGATCCACCGGCCGCAGTGTGAATCGACCCGTCGGCCCCGGGACCACCGGAGGGCCTGCGGCGTCGACTTCCGCAGTGACATCGGTGATCTCGCGCCCGATCGTGTAGGGGGCGCCCGATCGGGTGTCGGCGGTGTTCATCAGCGGCGCTCCATTCGACCTCGTAGAGACTTTCGAGCACAGGCTAGCCTACGCTCAGCACTCCAGTGGAAATGATGAGATGACAAGCAATCAGAACACCCAGTCCCGACCAGCCCTCGGCGCGTTGCGCCAGTTCCATCAACCGTTGCGGCCCGGATCGCCGCCCCTGCTGATCTTCGGCCACGCGGGGAGCGGGGCATCGGCGTACCGGACGCTCTCCGAGCTGTTCAGCCGGGAGTTCACCGTCCTGATCATGCAGTACCCGGGTCGGCAGGACCGCATGCGGGAGCCTGCTGCGACCGGGCTGCACGCCCTGGCGGCCGAGGCCTACGCCGAGTACTCCAATCGCACCGAGGAGGCCGACGTCCCGTTGACGGTGTTCGGCCACAGCATGGGTGCGCTGGTCGGCTTCGAGTTCGTCCGGCTCGCCGAGGAGGGCTCGACGCCGATCAGGCGTCTGGTGGTGTCCGCGGCAACGGCACCGAGCCGGGTCGCGGAGCTGCCTCCGCACCCGACCGACGACGAGGGGCTGATGGCACACCTCTCGGTGCTGGAGGGGACCGGCAGCGGTGTGATGGGCAGCGACGCCGTGATGCGGATGGCCCTGCCGGTGCTGCGCGCCGACTACCAGGCGTTCGACGCGTATCGGGCGAGCGCCGACGACCGGATCGCCGCGCCGATCGCCGTGGTCGGTGGCGCCGACGATCCGGTGATCAAACCGCACGATCTGCACACCTGGTCGGTCCACGCCGACGATGTGGAGGTCAGTGTGTTCGACGGCGGACACTTCTACCTGCACGAGAAAGGTCCGGGAGTCCTCGACGTACTGACCGAGCCCGTGGCGAGCGGACGCCGATGATGTCGTCGCCGGAGCCGATCGTCATCGCCGGGATGGCGGTCGAGGCACCAGGAGGGATCGAGACGCCCGCGGAATTCTTCACCGCGCTCGCCGACGGCGTCGAGCTCGTCGAACCGTTTCCCCGGGACCGGGACTGGCCTGTCGATCAAGTCCTCGCTCTCGGGTCGATCGACGGGTGGGGCGACGTCGCCGACGCGGGTGGATTCCTCCGTGGCGCAGCTGAATTCGACCCGATGTTCTTCGGGATAAGCCCCCGCGAGGCGATCGCGATGGACCCGCAGCAACGCGTGGCGATGCGGGTGGCGTGGCGTGCGGTCGAGAATGCCGGCATCAACCCGACTGCTCTCGACGACGAGGAGGTCGGCGTGTACATGGGGGCATCGATGGCCGAGTACGGTCCGCGGGCCGCCGCCGTCAACGAGTTCTCCGGGCACCGGATCGCGGGTACGGCGCTGGGTGCGGTTGCCGGTCGCATCTCGCACGCACTCGGCGTGGTCGGGCCGTCGATGACCGTGGACACCGCGTGCGCGTCGTCGCTCACCGCGCTGCACCTGGCCGCGAACGCCATTCGGAGCGGTGAGTGTGCCTGGGCGATCGCCGGTGGGGTCTGCGTGATGGGCTCGCCCGCTGCCTTCTTCGAGTTCGCCAAGAACAACGGCCTCGCCGCCGACGGCCATTGCCGCTCGTACAGCGCCTCGGCCACCGGCACGCTCTGGGGCGAAGGTGCCGGTGCCGTCGTGGTCGAGACAGAGGGACGCGCGCGTCGACTGGGTCACCGGATCCTGGGGACGGTGCTGGCGACGCGGGTCAATCACAATGGGCGGGGCGCCCCGATCGTGGTGCCCAGCGCCGAGGCCCAGCAGCGTCTCGTGGAACGCACGATCGCGGCCGCCGGTGTGTGCCCGGCCGACATCGATGTGGTGGAAGGGCATGGGACGGGCACGCCCCTCGGCGACCCGATGGAGTTGCGGGCGTTGCAGAACACATACGGCGCGGCGCGGTCGGGGCAGGAACCTGTCCTGCTCGGTTCGGTGAAATCGAATGCCGGACACGCACAGGCCGCCGCCGGGATGATGGGCCTGATCAAGGTGCTGCTGTGCGGCCGCCATGGGATGACCGTGCCCAGTCTGTTCGCCGACGATCCGACCGACAAAGTCGATTGGGACGGTGGTGGTCTGCGGTTGTCGACGCAGCGTGCGGACTGGCCGGCGCGCGCGGGACGGAGGCTGGCGGCGGTGTCCAGCTTCGGGGTGGCCGGCACCAACGCGCACGCCATCGTCTCGATGCCCGCGACCGACAGAGAGATCGATCATGTCTGAGACCCCGCCCCCGGCCGCTGAACAGACCGGACCTCGTCTGCCCGATGGCCGCACAGCGGTCCTCGTCTCCTCCGATGTTGCCGACCTGGTCGTCGAGGAGGCCGATGCATTGCTGGCCTACGTGCGGGCTCATCCGGCCGTCACCGTCGGTGCCATCGGCTCGCACCTCATGCGGACGCGGCCAGCGCGCCGATACCGAGCGCTCGTCCTCGCCGGCGATCGGGAGGAACTCGTCGACGCACTCGACTCGTTGGCCCGTGGCCGCGCCCACCCCGCCGTGGTCCGCGGTACCGGATCGGCGACGGCGCGACGGGTCGCCTACACCTACCCCGGACAGGGCAGCCAGCGGCCGGGAATGGGACGGACTTTCTACGATCTGTCGGCCCCGTTCCGGCAGGCGGTCGACGCCTGTCATGAACAATCGGTGCGGCTGTTCGGGTCGTCGCCCAGGGACTATGTGTTGGGGGAGGTCGATCCGGACGATCCGTCGACCACCGATGTCCGGGTGATCCAGCCCGCGCTGTTCATGCAGATGGTCGGGCTCACTGCGATGTGGGATGCCGCAGGTGCCACACCGTCGCTGACGGTGGGGCACAGCCAGGGGGAGATCGCCGCCGCGGTGCGCAGCGGTGTGATGACCTTGTCGGACGCGCTGACCATCGTGACCATTCGCGCTCGCCTGGTACACGACATCTCGCCGCGTGGTCACACGATGGCGGTTGTCGGGATCGACGTCGACGAATGTGAGGACATGCTCGCCCGGCACTCGGGGTGGGCGCAACTGTCGGTGGTGAACTCCGCGCACATCCTGTGCGTGTCGGGCAGACGTGACACGGTCCTCGAGATGGTGGATTCGCTGAGCGCACAAGGAAAGTTCGCAAAAGAGATCCGCGTCGAATACCCCGCCCACACCAGCATCGTGAGCGAGTATCAGCCTGCCTTCCTCGACGCGCTCGGCACGTACCTGGAGAACTCCGCAATGCTCTCCGGTGACCTGCCGTGCGTCGGTGCCACCCTCGGCGCGGCGGTCGACGAATCGATGGCGCTGGGGGACTACTGGTTCTGGAATCTGCGCAACCGCGTCCGATTCGACAAGGCCATCGCCGGTGCGGCCGTCGAACACCGGGCCGACTTCTTCATCGAGATGTCCGAGCACCCGACACTGTTGCTGGCGATGGGCGAGACCCTGTCGGACATCGATGACGACGGTCTCGCGGCACGACCGGTGACCGGGACCTCCAGGCGCGATGCCGACGGTCTCGACGAGTTCACCCGCAATGTCGCGGCGCTGGCCGTTGCCGACGCGGGATTCCGTTGGGATGCACTGATGGCCGAGTCCCGGAGCCCGATTCCGCCTGTGCCTCTCGAGGACTTCCCCAACACGGTCATGCGTCGCACCCACCTGTGGGCCGATCGGGAGTCCGGGCTCGCGGACCCGATCAACTCGCCGGAGTGGGCGGCGCAGCGCGCAGGCCGATCGGTGCACCGGATCGTCAGTGGCTGGTCTCCGTTGTCCAGGCGGAAGATGTTGTCACCCAGGAGGATTGTCGTCCTCGACCCGACGGGCCGAGGTGCCGCGCAGGCAGGTGCTATCCAGGCGGCGGCCCCCGGGCACGGCGCGGTGGTGACCGTGATCGGCCCCGGTGACGATCCGACACCGGCAGGCGACATCGACACCGCGGTGCTGCTGACCGGAAGCGCCGGGAGCTCGCCGGCCACCGCGCCGGAATTGCTGGCAGACGTGCTGGCCGATGCGCGCTGGCGGGCCGGGCTCGAGACACTGCCCGAACAGTTCTGGTGGATCACCGTCGGCGGTGAGCAGGTCACCGATTCCGACCCCGCACCCGACCTCGTCCACGGATCGATCACGGCGGCCCTGCGCTGTGCTGCTGCCGAGCATCCCGCGACCCGCTTCCGTCACCTCGACCTGGAACCGTCCCGGGGCGAGCCCGCTGCCGACGCGATCGTCGCCGCACTGCACATCGCCGACGAGCCCGAGCTCGCGATCAGGGGCGGATCGGTTCATGTGAAGCGCTGGGCCACCACGGATTCGGTGGCACGCGGGCCCCTGCCGAAGCTCGACCACGTGTTGATCACCGGCGGTACGGGCAAACTGGGCCTCGAGTTCTGTGAGTACTACGCGTCCGCCGGAGCAGGCCGGATCACCCTGGTGAGCCGGACCGGCGGGTCCGCCGACGCCGTGCGCAGGATCGAGGCGCTGCGGCGGCGCGTCGACACGGTGATCGACGTCGTGCCCGGTGATGTCACCGACGAGGCCGGGGTGGATCGTCTGGCCGAGATGCTCGCCGAGCCGGTGACACTTCTGCTCCACGCGGCCTTGAATTACGTCTCGACGTCGATCGACGAGATCAGCCGGACCGCCGTCACGGACTCGATCCGCGCGAAGGTCGCCGGGCTGCAGAACGTGGTGCGAGCACTTCCGCTCGCGGATGGGGTGTCCGTGGTGGTGTGCTCGTCGCTGGCGGCCTCGCTCGGCGGTCGGGATCAGGCCCTGTACGCCCTGGCGAATCGCATGCTCGGGATCGCGGCGGCGCAGCTTCGTGACGAGGGTATCGCTGCCGCGTCGATCGAGTGGGGACTCTGGCGCGTGCAGGGCCCGCTCGACGCGGACGGGGTTGCCGCGGTCGAGGGCGCAGGCGTGGTGCCGATGGCCCCCGCTGCGGCCATGGCGGCCGGGCTGACCGATCTGACCGGCGACAGCATCGTGTTGTCGGCCGACTGGACCGAGTTACGCGACCTGCTCGGTCTGTTCGGGTATCAGCCGGTGCTCGCCGATCTGCCGGATCTGTCCACCGACGTCGTCGTCCCGATCACGGCCGAGCATCCGACGGTGGAGGTCGGCGGTGTCGTCGATGGTGGCAGCGACCCGACGCCGTCGCGAGCCGCCGTCGCCGAACCGGTGTCGCAGGCGGGACGCGGCGCCTCGGTCGCGGATCTCCTCCGAGCCGAACTCGCCGTCACGATGGGTCTGCAAGCCCAGGATGCCGACGTCGATCCGGATATGCCGCTCGTCGCGCTCGGGCTCGATTCACTCCAGGCACTCGACTTCCGCAAACGTGTCAAGACCGCCCTCGGCCAGGACCTGCCCGTGGAGGCAATTCTCGGTGGAGCGTCGTTGCACGAGGTCGTCGATCTCATCGGATGAGTGCGCCGCACCATCCGTCAAGTAAGGTCAGGCTAATCGGCCTAATAAGGGGAAGTGGTCTCATGGCGACCGACTACGAATCAACGGGAACGCACACACAGATGCCGTCAGGTTACGACGACACCGATACCGGGCCCATCGGCCCACAGGCATATTCGGCAGCTGACGGCGCCGATCTCGGCGACACCGCAGGTGACACCGCAGGTGACGCCGCCGATGGCGGCGGCAGTGGGGGCGGCGGGGTCAACTGGCCGACGGTGATGATGGCCGGCGGCATCTCCGCGATCATCTCCGCCGTGGTCGTGACGATCGGCGTGGTGGGGCTGCTGGTATCGGACATCGGCCGCAACGGCGACGCGGCCGGTGGCGCCCAGCCGACGGTCGTCAACCTCGGCTCGGCACAGAGCGCTGCGCCGCAGGGCGCGGCGGCACCACCGGCGGCCGCGGCGAATCCCCAGGCCCCGGCGCAAGGAGCCGCTCCGGGTGCGGCCGCCGCTCCGGCGGGCGAGGGCAGCAGCGCGGATCTGCCTGCCGGGGGAGGTGCGTCAGGCGGCGGGATGCTGCCCGGCGCCGCGCCGCAGGCGGCACCGCAGGCCGTCCCGCAGGCCCCCGCTGCCCAGGCGCCGGCCCGGCAGCAGTCTGCACATCCGGCGAAGTCCCCGGCGCAGTTGCAGAACGATCTCGACACCCTGACCGGCAACGGCTCGACGGCCGCGAAGGCGCAGCGTCTCGAGGGCGGAGCGAAAGCGGTCCGTCAGGCGCAACCCATCGCGACGCTGCTGCAGCGGTTCCGCCCGATGGGCATGACCTACCGCATCACGGGGCCGGTGACCGTCACCGGCAACACGATGAAAGCGACTCTCGAACTCCGTTCTCCCGGTTGGCAACCCGCGCGCATGCCGCTCTACTGGGTATGGCAGGGCGGGCAGTGGAAGCTGTCCAACCGCTCGATCTGTGACCTCGGCGCCTACGGCGGTATTCCCTGCTCGCTCTGACTCGGGTGCCGTCTCGTCCGATCAGCAGGCCGAGGCACCCGGGTTAGGGTTGCCTATGTAAACTGAGCGGCATGGCTGACGACCTCTTGCAGCGAAAGAAAGAGTTGCTGCGACAGCGACTCGCGGCCGACGGACTCGGGCGGGACTCCGGCGGGGGACCTGTCGCCCTTCCGGCCCGGCCGGCGGGGTCGACCTCCCCGTTGGCGTCCGCCCAACGTCGACTCTGGTTCGTGTCCCACCGCGATCCGTCCGATACATCGCTGAACGTCGGTGTCGCGTATCGCCTCGACGGTCCGTTGGATGCCGGGCGTCTGCGCGCGGCGTTCGACGGCGTGGTCGCCCGGCACGAAACGCTGCGCTCCACTTACGAACTGGGGCACGACGGTGAGCCCGTGGTACGTCATCACGCGCCCGGTGCCATGCCGTGGCAGGAGGTCGACCTCGCCGAACTGACCGGACGGGCCCGCGACCGGCGTCTGCAGGTCCTCGCGCGGCGTGAGTTCGGAACGGCCTTCGACCTCACGTCGCAGTTCCCCATCAGGTTGCTGCTGGCCCGCCTCGCGGACGACGAGCACATCGTGATGCTCACCGTGCATCACATCTGCTGGGACGACGAATCCTGGTCCGTCCTGTTCGACGAGGTGAACTCGGCCTACCACGCAGCCGCCGGGTCGTCGACACGGCCGGCGCTCGCACGACAGTATGTGGACCTTCCACCCACCGACCCCGAGTCGGTGGCCGACGATCTGCGCTACTGGCGCGACCAGATGACCCCGACGCCGGAGCCCCTCGCCCTCCCGGTCGGTACGCATCCCGCCCGTGTGGAACGGGCGAGCGGACGTGTGACCCGGGCGCTACCGGCCGACCTGGGACGCCGGGTGGAGGATTTCGCCCGAGCGTCGTCGGTGAGCCCGTTCACGGTGCACGCCGCGGTCACCGATGCGCTGATCCACCGGACCACCGGGGCGACCGATTTCACCGTCGCGGTGCCGGTCACCCATCGTCCCGGTGACGCCGCGGACCTGATCGGGTACTTCGGCAACACCATTCTGACCCGGACCCGCCTCGCGCCGACCGACTCGCTGGCCGCTCTGACGGCGGCCGCGGGTGAGCGTCTCGTCACCGGCTTCGCGCACCAGAACGCGCCGGTGGATGCCGTGGTCGGAGCGCTCAACCCGGACCGCGGGGCCGGCGGTGACGGTCTGGCACAACTCGTGTCGGTGAGCCTGAGTACTCGCCGTCAGGCGAGTGGTCTCGCCCTCGACGGCATCACCTCGACCTACCTCGACGAGCTCGGCACCCCGAACGCCCAGCTGCCGCTCGAGTTCGCGGTCATCACCGGTGAGCAGTCGCAGATCGAGCTGCAGTACGACGCGGCCCTGTTCGCCGACGACGTCGCGGCGGGGATCGCCGACGCCTATGTCCACCTGCTGGACCAGGCCCTCGCGGCACCGGACCGGCCGATCCGTGACCTGGAGATACTCGACCCCGCCGCGTTCGCCCGCGTGTTGGAGGCATCGACCGGGCGTCGCGCAAACGTTGCGGACACCACGGTCGTGGAGCTGTTCGCTGCTGCGGTGCTGGCTCGCGCCGACCACGAGGCGGTGGTCTCCGATGACGTGGTGCTGACCTACCGACAGCTCGACGAACGATCGAATCGGTTGGCCCACTGGATGCTCGCATCGGGCGTCGAGACCGAGGACCTGGTCGGTCTGCGTCTCGGCGGGTCGGTGGGATTCGTGGTGGCGGCGCTGGCCGTACTCAAGGCTGGGGCCGCCTACCTGCCGATCGACCCGGATTACCCCAGCGATCGCACGCAGTTCCTCGTCGACGACGCCGCGCCACGTCTTGTCCTCGACGCTGACGCGCTGGCCGCTGCCGAGACCGAAGCCGCCGAGTGCCCCACGGACGCACCGGACGACGGGATTCGTCGGACCCCGCTGCGGCCGGACAATCTCGCGTACGTCATCTACACCTCCGGCTCCACGGGTACCCCCAAGGGGGTTCCTGTGGCGCACAAGGCAATCGCCGATCATCTGATCGGTTTTGGTGCAGGCGAGGTGCTCTCACCGGATGACCGGCTGGTGCAGACGTCGTCGGTGAGCTTCGATGCGTCGATGTTCGAGGTGTTCTGCACCCTGGCGGTCGGAGCAACGTTGGTGATTCCCAAACCACGTGCGGTGCAGGATATCTCGTACATGGCCGATCTTCTGGTGCGGCAACGCGTGACCGTGATGCACATGGTGCCGACCCTGCTGTCGACGCTGCTGATGGTGCCCGAGGTCAAGCAGTGGACGATGCTGCGAACGGTGCCGGTCGGTGGTGAGGCGTTCTCCGGCGAGGTCGCCGACTCCTTCACCACCACATTCGACGCGGCGCTGTCCAACAACTACGGGCCGACCGAGGCGGTCGTCGCCGCCACGCACTACCCGGTGGACGGGCCACAGGGCAGCTCGATCGTGCCGATCGGCACGCCGAACACCAATGTGACGAGCTATCTGCTCGATGCCGGTCTGCACCTCGTGCCCGACGGTGTGGTGGGTGAGATCTACCTGGGCGGCTCGCAACTCGCGCGCGGATACCTCGGACGGGGCTCGCTGACCGCGTCGCGATTCGTCGCCGACCCGTTCGGCCGGGGTGGACGGCTCTATCGCACCGGCGATCTCGCCCGGCGCAACGGCAACGGAGATCTGGAATTCGTAGGACGCGCCGATGAGCAGGTGAAGGTGCGCGGCTATCGGATCGAACTCGGTGAGGTCGAGGCGGCGCTCGTGGATCACCCGGATGTCGCGCATGCGGTTGCGGTCGTCGATGCCGCCGATTCCGGCGCACGCCTGCTCGGCTATGTGATCCCGCAGGAGCATGCCGGGAGCGCGATCGACCTGGACGACGTCCTCCGTCACGCCCGCTCCGCCGTGCCGGATCATCTGGTGCCCGCAGCGCTCGCGGTGATCGACGAGATCCCGCTGACCACACACGGGAAACTCGACCGTGGCGCGCTGCCCGTCATCACCGCCGTCGTGCGATCCGATCGAGCACCGCGCACGCCGACGGAGCGTCGTGTGGCGGCGGTCTATGCCGAGCTCTTCGGACGGGACGACATCACGGCAGGGTCCTCGTTCTTCGACCTCGGCGGCCATTCGTTGCTGGCGGCGCGGCTGGTGACGACCCTGGTCACCGAATTCGGCATCGATGTGGATGTCCGTCTTCCGCTGGACAACCCGACGGTGGAGGGGCTGGCCGCGGCGGTGAACACCGCAGTACGCGAAGAGTTCGGCATCGACCTCGACGAGCTCGGGGATCTCGACGAAGTGGGAGCAGACCTGCCATCGACGGGTGGCGCGACGTCGTCGGTCAGCATCGGTCGGCCGCCGCTGGAGCACGTCGAGCGCCCCGAAGCCGTCCCACTGTCGTTCTCACAGCTGGCCATGTGGTTCCAGCATCGGTTCGAGGGGCCGGGAGCCGCGGGGAACATCCCGCTCGCCCTCCGCATCGACGGTCCCCTCGATGTCGATGCGCTCGGAGCCGCGCTGTGCGACGTGGTCGACCGACACGAGTCGTTGCGGACGACCTTCGTGGAGCGCGACGGGCTGCCCACGGCCCGGGTGGGTGAGCGGCCGGAGATCGATCTGCCGGTTGTCACCGTCGGCGGCGCCGAGGAGCGCGATGCGGCGCTGGTGGCCGCGCGTGAGCACGTGTTCGATCTCGCGGCGGGTCCGCTGTTGACGCCGACGTTGTTGCGGGAGAACGAGACGACGCAGGTCCTGTCGCTGATCATCCACCACATGGTCATCGACCACTGGTCGACCGATGTGCTGATCTCCGATCTCGTGGCCGCATATCGTGCGCGCGCGGCGGGCGCACAACCGGAGCTCGTAGCGCCGACGCTGACCTACACCGACTATGCCCTGTGGCAGCATCAGGTGTTCCCGGTCGGGACCGGCACCCCCGAGGGGGTGGACGGCCCAGCAGATTTCGGGCGCAGGCAGATCGAGCACTGGCGCACTGCGCTGGCCGGTCAGCCGGACGAGATCACGGTCTCGCCCGACCGGCCACGTCCGCAGGCCCTCACCAAAGCCGGTGTGCTGGCCGACTTGTCGGTCACGCCGGAGGCTCGGCAGCGTCTCCGGCGGGTGGCCGACGCCGCCGGCGCGACCGAGTTCATGACCGTGACCGCTGCGCTCACCGGGCTGTTGAGCCGGCTCGGTGGTGGCGACGACATCGCGGTGGGAACACCCGTCGCAGGCCGCGTCGATCCGGGTTCCGACGACCTGATCGGCCTCTACGCGAACATGGTGGTGTTGCGCACCCGCACCGACGGCACCCCCACCGTGAGGGAACTGATCGGTCGCAGCCGGGATGTGGTGCTCGACGCCTTCGCACACCAGGATGTGCCGATCGAGCGGCTGGTCGAGGCGATCAACCCACGCCGCACACGATCGCGGAACCCACTGTTCCAGAGCATGATCCACTTCCGCGATCGAGATCAGAACGACTGGGGACGACCGCTGGACGACGACGGCGCGACGACCGTGACGTTGTTGTCGGTGGAGCAGGACACGTCGTTCCTCGACCTCAACGCGATCCTGACGGTCACCGAGGACGGGGGGCTCGAGGGACGCGTGGTCGGCAGCGCGGATCTCTACGATCAGGAGACCATCGACGGGATCGCGGCGGCCTTCGCGGCGATGCTCGAATCCTTCGGCGCCGAGCCCGACACCGCCCTGACGGCGATCGCCCTGCCTGACCTTCCTGGTGTACTCACGGCCGACCGGCACGGCGACGACCCGGCCGCACTCGCGCGTCTGATCGTCGCCGAACGTCCACGCCGTGTACACGCGGCGCCGCGGACGCTTGCTGCGTTGCAACACACGGGGTCCACCGACCTCGGGTCGGTCCGAGAATGGGTCGTCACCGAGGCGGGGGCCGGTTCGTCGCTGGCCGAATCGCTTGCGGCCCTGTCCCCGGGCTCTCGTCTCACCGATCCGTACGGGCAGGTTGCGCCCGCGGTGGTGGCGATGGCGCAGACGGCCGGGGGTGGTGCGGAGACACCGACCGAGGAACGACTGATCGGCATCCTCACCGACCTGCTCGGCGTCGACGGTCTGGGCCGCGACGACAACTTCTTCGCCGTCGGTGGGGACAGCGTCATCTCGATCCAATGGTCTGCCCGTGCGGCGGCCGAGGGATTGCCGCTGGCGCCTCAGCAGATCTTCGACCACTACACGATCGCCGAACTCGCGGCGGCGGTCGATGCCGTCGAGGCGCAGGACACCACCGGTGGCGGCGTCGACGACGCGGAGGCGGCGCCGATGAGTGCATCCGGCCTGAGCGAGGACATGTTGCAATCGCTCGGGGCGGCATGGAAGTCCCAGAGGTGAGCGCCGCCCCGGAGATCGAGGACGTCCTGGCGCTGAGCCCGCTGCAGGAAGGCCTGTTCGCACTGTCCGAGATGTCGGGCGACGGGATCGACCTGTACTCGATGCAGTTCGTCGTGGAGATCACCGGCCCATTGGACCGGCAGATCTTGCGCCGCAGTGTGGATGTGATCATGGAGCGGCACCCCAACCTGCGGGTCTCGCTGTGGGACAAGGATCTCCCGAAGCCGGTGCAGATCGTGCCGTCGCATGTCGACGTGCCGTGGGAGGAACTCTCGGCCACCGCAACCGACTTCGACGACATCGCGGCCGCCGAGCGCGCCGACCGTTTCGACCTTCGGCGTGGACCGTCGTTGCGGGTGAAGCTGATCGACCTGCCCGGGGAACGCTCCCGGCTGCTGGTGACCGCGCACCACATCCTGATGGACGGCTGGGCGATCGCGCTGTTCTTCGGCGAGATTCTCGCGATCTACTCGGCCGACGGTTCAGCGGCGTCGCTACCGCCGGTTCGCCCGTACCGCAACTACATCGCCTGGCTCGCTGCGCAGGACGTCGAGGCGGCCCGGGCGTCGTGGCGCGAGCACCTCGACGGCGTCGAACCACTCATGATCGCGGCACCCACGGTGCCGGTCACCGAGCCCGTCCGGACCCGGCACCGCCTGTCCGTCGCGGATACCGAACGATTGGTGTCGTGGGCGCGGTCGTCGGGACTCACCGCCAACACGGTCACCCAGTTCGCGTGGGCAGTGGTGCTGTCGCGGCTCACGGACCGGACCGACGTCGTATTCGGCACCACCATCTCGGGACGCCCGCAGGGACTCGCCGGGGCCGACGAGATGATCGGCCTCTTCATCAACACCGTGCCCTCACGTGTCCGTCTGTCCGGTACCGACGATGGCCGGCCGACGACCGTCGCCGCGGTGTGCGCTGCGCTGCAACGGGACTCGGCGTCGATGCGCGACCAGGGACATCTGGGCCTGTCGGAGATCCAGCGGTCGGCGGGACACGCCACGCTCTTCGACACCCTGTTCATCTTCGAGAACGCGCCCATCGGTGCGGCTACCGAACCCGTGACCGCGGCCGACGGCACCCGGTTCCTGCCGCTCGCCATGGAGAGTCTTGCGCACTATCCGCTGACGGTGGTCGCCTACCTGCTCGACGGCGAGCTGATCGTGATCACCGAGTCGATCGACGATGCGCTGGGCGAGATCGACGCCGCCGACGTCGCGGAACGCATCCTCGCGGTGCTGCGTGCGCTACCCGATGCTGCGGACACTGACGTCGACCACCTCGACGTGCTGCTGCCCGCCGAGCGCGCCGCGCTCGAGCAGACCGACCACGACGCACCCGCCGACCTGCCCGCGACCGTCGTCGAGGCCTTCGTCCGGCAGTGTGAGCGCACCCCGACGGCACCGGCGCTGGTGACCGACGACGAATCGATCACCTACGGCGAGCTCTTCAGCCACGCGAGCCAACTCGCCGCCGAGTTACGCGACCACGGGATTGAACCCGAAACCGTTGTCGCCGTGGCATTGCCGCGGTCGACCGGTTCCGTGGTCGCCATCCTCGCGACGATGCTCGCGGGCGGGGCATATGTGCCCATCGACCTGGCCTTCCCCGACACCCGGATCGCGAACCTCCTCGATCAGTCCGGCGCAGCCGTGGTGGTGACCGACCGGGCGCACGCCGGCCGGTTCGCCGACAGCGTGCTCGTCGTCCCGGACGACCCGGAGACGGCCAACCGTATCGCCGCGCGAGCGGCGTCGCCTGCTCTGACCGCCGAACCGGCGATCAGTCCGGCGAGCGCCGCCTACCTGATCTTCACGTCGGGATCGACCGGAGAACCCAAGGGCGTCATCGGAACACACGCCGCCCTGATGAGCTACTGCCGCGACCACCGCGACCACATGCTCGCCCCCGCACGTGCCCGGCTGGGCCGTCCGTTGCGGATCGCGCACGCCTGGACGTTCAGCTTCGACGCCTCGTGGCAACCGCTGGCCGGGCTACTCGACGGCCACGCGATCCACCTGTTCGGTGAGGACGAGATGCGCGACGCAGGCCGGCTCGTCGCGGATCTGGCCCGGCACGCGATCGACATGATCGACACCACGCCGTCCATGTTCGGACAGCTGGCCGCGGCCGGTCTCGTCGGCGGCTATGCCGCGGACGGCGCGGCGCCGGCCGGAGGTCACCTGTCGGTGCTGGCCCTGGGCGGGGAGGCGATCGGTCCCGCCCTGTGGGGCCGGCTGTCGGCGTTGCCGGACACCGTCGTCCACAACTGCTATGGGCCCACCGAGACAACCGTCGAGGCGGTCGTCGCGCGGGTCGCGGATTCGGCGGTACCCACCATCGGTACGCCGACCGACCGGATGAGCGCCTACGTCCTCGATTCCCGACTCCGCCCGACACCGACCGGTGTCGCCGGCGAGCTGTACCTGTCGGGCGCCCAGGTGACCCGTGGCTACCAACGCAAGCCGGCGATGACGAGTACGCGATTCGTCGCCGACCCGTTCCGCCCCCACGAGCGGATGTATCGCACCGGAGATCTGGTGCGTCGCAATGCGGCCGGGAACATCCTGTTCGTCGGCCGCAGCGACGATCAGGTGAAGATCCGCGGATACCGCATCGAGACCGGTGAGGTGGAGGCCGCGATCCGACGCGCCGACGGTGTGGCCGCGGCCGCCGTCGTCGTCGTCGACCGGGCCGCCGGGCCGGCACTGGTCGGGTTCGCCGCCGGAGACGACGTCGACGCCCGTGCCGTCCGCGCCCACGTCGCGAAAGCGCTCCCCGCGCACATGGTGCCGTCGCGGGTCGTCGGCGTGCCGGTGCTGCCGATGAACAGCAACGGCAAGGTGGACGCCATCGTCCTCGCCGAATCGGCCGCCGCCGCACTGCAGGCACGCGCCACTGCCGACGACGTCGACCTCACACCGACCGCCACGATCGTCGCCGGTGTGATCGCCGACGTCCTTGGGACCGCACCGGGTCCGGACGAGGACTTCTTCGACCTCGGCCTCGACAGCATCGTCGCCATGGCCGCCGTGAACGCGCTGCGCGGACACGACCTCACCGTGACACCCCGGATGGTGCTGTCATGCCCGACGGTGCTCGACCTCGCCGACGCGATCGACAACGCCGAGGAGGACGAATCCTTCTCGGCCGGTCCAGGTCTCGTACCCGCACTGCCGGTCGTCGAGTGGATGTACGAGTACGGCAATCACCGTCGGTTCACCCAGACCGTGCTGTTCGCGCTACCGGCCGAGGTGTCCGACGATGGGCTGATCGCGGTCCTGCAGGCCACGATCGACGCCCACGACATGCTCCGCTCGATCGTCACCGAGGACGGGTTGATCACCCGCGACCGCGGCACGGTCGACGCCGCGTCGGTGCTGTTCGTCCGTGACGCCGAGGACCTCGCCGGCAGCATCACCGCCGCCGCGCGTGCGGCGAACGACCGCATCGACCCCGACTCGGGCCGGATGGTGTCGGCAGTGCGAATGCGCCGCAACGACTCCGAGGGTTCCTCCGCCGACATCCTGCTCCTCGCCATCCACCACCTCGCCGTCGACGCGGTCAGTTGGCAGGTGCTCTTCGCGGACCTCGCGCGGGCAGGCTCGACGCTCGACGGCGCCGACGACTCGTCGACGATCCCCGCCCTCCCGGAGGAACACACCGATTACCGTGCGTGGTGCCGCTTCGTCGAGGGACGCGCGGACAATCCGGATGTGTTGGCACAGCAGGACTATTGGACCACCCAGGTCGCCGGACCCGATCCGGCCGTCGGGGCCCGGCAGGTCGATCCGACCGCGGACACCTGGGCCTCTCTGCGGTCGGCGGTGACCACCACCGACATCGACGTCACCGCGACGATCCTGAAGGCGGCGGACCGTACCGTCGGCGTGCGCGAGTTCCTGCTCGCCGCGCTCACTCTCACCGTCGCAGGCTGGCGGGTGCAGCGAGGCCAGGACGCGACGGGTGGCGCCTACATCGCGCTCGAGGGGCACGGCCGAGAGGACCATCTGGGCGGTGCCGGCGTCGACACGTCGCGCACGCTGGGCTGGTTCACGAGTGTCTTCCCGGTGCGCCTCGGTGTCGGTCGGTCGGTCGGTGCCGACGACGTGCTCGCCGAACCGGACGTCGGGCGGAAGCTGTTGGACGAGGTTGCCCGTCAGGTCGCGGAGATCCCGAGCGGCGGAGTGGATTTCGGTGTCCTCAAGTATCTTTCCCGAATTCCGGGGTTGCAGGCGCCGATGCCGCAGATCGAGTTCAACTATCTCGGTCGTTTCGATCTGCACACGCCGGACACGCAGTGGCAGCCGTGGTCGCCCATCACTGATCTCGACGTCAACGAGCACTTGCCGACGGACCCGGAACCGGATCTGCCGTTGCGGTATGCGCTCGACGTGGTGGCGGTGATCCGGGCGACCGACCACGGTCCGCAGTTGGTGACCAACTGGCGCTACGGCGACACCGTGCTGACCGCCGGCGAGGTCGGGGAGCTGACGGCGATGTGGGAGCGATCGGTGGTCGCGTTGGCGGGAGCCCTCGAGGGCTAGGACGGAACATTCGTGCCCACGACGGTTGCGACGTGAGACCCGGTGCGGCGTGGTCGGGCCCGCCGTTTTCACACTGTGGAGTTGTCAAGGTACGGATGCGGTCCCGGCGTGGCCGGGTGCGGGAGTGTGGTCGAAGGAGAGCCGCTGGACGGGTCAGGCGGCGATGGTGTCCAGGGTCAGTGTGCGTCTGCTGTTCGTGAGAGTGTTGATCGAGCGGTCTTCGGCGGCGGGCAGCCCGCCGGGGGTGTGGTCGGCGAGGACGTGGCCCCGGGTGCGGGCGCGGTCGATGATGTCGGCGGGGGTGGCGCCGGAGAAGTGTTGTCCGAGAAGATCGGTCACATGGTTGAGACGCAGCGCGTCATCGATCGGTTCCGGTGATCTTTTCCCGATGTGGTCGATACCGCGAACGATGGCGTCGACATGTTCGCCGGGCACCGCGCCGTCGACGGCATGCGCCGACAGGGTGGGGAGCAGCGCAAGCGCACCGGAGATACGAACGTAACGCTGCGCCACTGACGGGGCGAAGCCCATGACGATCAACAACTCTCGAGTAGTGCGTCCGTGGTCTTTGGCCACCCGCAGCCGTTCGAGTGTGCCGGTCAGCTGTGCTGCGTGGTGATCGATCAGATTCCGGACCGTGTACAGGGCGCGCATCTCCTCGAAGGCGCTCTGCCCGGTCATGGACGCGTGGTCGTGCGCGACGGCGCGCAGGGCGTCGCCGATGGCGATGAGTGATGCGGTCGATGACATTGCGGCCTCCCGAATGACAGAACAGGACAGCAGGGCTTACGTGTTCTGTGCGACGGGCCGGCAAGTGGACACGGGGCGCGCTTCGTCTTCTTCTTCCTGCTGGTGCCAACACTACGAGATGGCACCGACAAGATCGATCAGAGCGAATTCGCGGCGGGCGGTAGCCGTCATCGCACACCGGACGACATCGTGCCGATCCGACAGATCGGCCCATGCAGCACCTCGGGTAGCTGGTCGTGGTCCGGCGTCGGGCAGCGCCTGGAAGAGTCGGTGGGCGGTCCATCGCCAGGCACGCGCAACCGCGTGATCGAACTCTGCGACATCGTCGGGTGGGACGTGGATCAGGCTGACGCGGGCCAGGATTGCGGCGATTCGGATCTCATCCCGCGGTTACGCCGCCGTGCTCACCGTTTCGGGGTACCGACGACAAAACTCCCGACGTTGCACTCGGTGAGCTCATCGGTGCCGGTGGCCTCGGCGAATGCCGCCGTGTCGCCGTAGCCCTGTGCCACACCGCCCAAACCCATTGCGGTGGAAGTGAGATAGAGCGTCTGGGTCAGGACCCCGACGTGCTTGAGGATCACCGCGTACGGCATCTGCTCGTAGGTCCACATGATCCGGCCGGGTCGCGCGGCGAGGACGAGGAGCACCTGCGGGAGCTGGCCGTCGGCGAGCGTGAGTGAGGCGGGTGCGACGAGCCTGCGCACGGCGGGACTGTCGTACGGCGCCACCGGACGCAGCACGTGCTCGAAGGAATCGTAGTGATACATCCCGGCCGGGACGCCGTCGGCGATGCGCACCACCGCATACACCTCGAGTTCGTAGAGTGACCCACCCGAGGGAAACGGTCGCGACGGGAGTTCCTCGGGGACAGTGCGATTCGCGTTGGTGGTACGGACCGCGCGGGTTCGGGCGCACCGGTGGAGGAGCTCGCCGAGGTGTTCGGTGGTCAGCGGATGCCGATCATCGAAGTCACGCACCGACTTCCGGTCCTCGACGACGGCAGTGAGCGGGGTATCGTCGCGCCGCAATGCTGCGAGGTCGGGTGTGGGCAGGGAGATCGGCTCGCCGTCGTAGGGTTCGCGGCGCGCCGGCAGCGGCTCGAACTCGCCGTCGGCCCACCGGGTCGGTCCGAAATGTGCCCAGCTGGTGCCGCGATCTCCGACGGTGCTGCGCCGGTGGAACCACAGCTCGTGCGGACTCCAACTGCGCGTGGCGAAGTCGTGGTCCTCGGCGCCAGGCTCGACCGCGTGACCCGACCACGCCAGATCGGCGGCCAGCCGGTCGCGGATCTCCGCAGGAAGGGCGGAGGACCCGAGCCCGACGAGCGTCGCGAGAGTCTCCGGGTCGTGGACCGCGACGTCGCACCAGGATCGAGGATGCTCGGCGACGATGTCGGTGCCGTTGCGCCGCACCACGGTGAATCGTGACAGCTCGAACGCGTCCGAGCGTGGGAGCGGGCGGGGCCGGGGCGGCCGGCGAAAGGGGCGTAGCGAGTAGAGATCCCGCCGGCCTGCGGTCACGGTCAGCGAGACCACCCCGGCGGCGACCAGACGGTCGAGCAGGTCGACTGTGTCCGCGTCGGGGTCGTCGGCCGGCCGCAGTGGTCCCTCGTTGAGCGTTCGCAGGGTCGCGATCTGGCCAGGGGACAACCCGTCGAGGCGCTGTTTGGCCGGCAGCAGGACGGCGACGCCGCCGCCACCTAGCAGGCAACGCGCGCCATCGGTGAGGGTGTAGACGGTCTGTGGCGCAGTCGCCGATGTCGGGTTCGTCATCGGGTCGTCAGCCGGCGGCCTTTTCCATCGCCGGATGCATCTTGTCGAGCAGGTACGGGATGGACAGCGGCGTCGGCTCGTTCAGCCCGCCGATCTCGGCGACCGTCAGACGACTCACGGCACCGCTGCGCACCGACCGCAGATTGCGATATCCGGGCAGTTTCTGCAGCGACGACATCAACTGATCGGTATTGGCGGTGATGACCAGCAGGTCGGAATCGAGGAGTGGCACGTTCTCGGTGGAGATGGGGTATCGCGGCTGACCACTGCGTCGATAGCCGGCGACCAGAGCGGGGGCGATGTTCATGCCGAGCGAGCTGAACAAGGAGGTTGCGCCGTCGTTCGGATCGCCGAGGACCTGGATCTGATCGTTCGAGTACATGTAGGCCATCGTGTACGTCTTGGCATTGAGGCCGGGGAGCTCGTTCTTGGTGGCATCGATCTTCGAGTCGACGCCACTGGTGATCTCCTTGGCCTTCTCCGGCTGTCGCAACACGGTTCCCAGGAAGGTGACCATGTCCTGCCAGGGGTCGATCTGCTTGCCGGTGATGCCGGGGATGGTCGGCGCGAGTTTGGAGATCTGGTTGTACATCTCGGGCTGACCGTCGGCCATGTACGAGGTCGCCAGGATCAGATCCGGTTTCGCCTTGGCCACCTGGGCGACGACGTCGTCGGTGCTGATCGCCGTCGAATCCTTGAGCTTGTCACTCGACCACGGCGCGGGCTTGCCGGTGAGGACCTGGATGTTGTCGAGATAGGCCACCGGGGTGACGCCGAACGAGAGTGCGACGTCGATCCATTGCGCGCCGAGGGCGACGATTCGCTTGGGTACGCCGTTGATGGTGACCGAGCCCTTGGAGGTGTTGACCTGGATGGGGGCACCGCCCCCATCGGTTTCGTCCGGCGCACTACAGGCGCTGACTGCCAGCATCGTCGTCACCAGCACGGTGATCATCACGAAGAAAACACGCAACGGACGAGTCATGCGAGCAGCTTAGCCTAAGCTCACCCCGGCGTTTCCGTCGATGGTCGTGATCGCTGTCGGCCCTGGTCCCGGATGCTCAGATCTCCAGGACGACCGGGGCATGGTCGCTGGCACCCTTGCCCTTTCGGGCGCTGCGGTCGACAAAGGCGCCGCGGACGCGGTCGTCGAAGGCGGGGGAGCAGAGCAGGTAGTCGATCCGCATGCCCTCGTCGCGCGGGAATCGGAGTTGGGTGTAATCCCAGAAGGTGTACGCATCGGCGTACGGGCGGGCCGAGTCGTGGAATCCGGCAGCCCGGATTGCTGCCAGGGCGGCCCGTTCGGGTTCGGACACATGGGTCCTGCCGTCGAACTGCGCGGGGTCCCACACGTCCTCGTCGGTCGGGATGATGTTCCAGTCACCGGCCAGGACGATCTGCGCCGCGGGGTCGTGGGCCAGCCACAGTGACCCGATGTCGTGGAGTCTGCGCAGCCAGTCGAGCTTGTACCGGTAATGCGGGTCGTCGAGGGACCGGCCGTTGGGGACGTAGAGGCTCCACACCCGTATCGCGCCGCACCGCGCGGAGATCGCGCGGGCCTCCCGCACCGGTGCGGTGTGTTCGGTACCGAAGCTCGGCTGACCTTCGAAGCCGGTCTCCACCTCGTCGAGACCGATCCGGGAGGCGATGGCGACCCCGTTGAACCCGCCGGTTCCGATATGGGCGACGTCGTAGCCGCCGGCCAGGAAACTCATCAGCGGGAACTCGTCGTCGCGACATTTCGTCTCCTGCATCGCGAGCACGTCGATGTCGTTGCGTTCCATCCAGCCGACGACGGCCTCCGAGCGCGCACGGATGGAGTTCACATTCCAGGTGGCGATGCGCATGTCAGCTCTCGATCAGGGCGACCGGCGAGCCTGCGTCGTGCCAGCGTGTCTCGACCCGTCGACGGCGGGTTGGTGGACTCAGAAGTGCGACGGCGAAGGCGGCGGTCGGGTCGGCGACGTCGCGGTAATGGTCGCGGTAGAACTCGAGGGATCCGGCGAACCAGCGCAGATCATCGGGTTCGTGACTCAGCAGGCGCGGCGCGTTCTCGATCACGGTGAGGTAGGCCGACGGCGCGCGCACGTCCGGTGGAGTCGGGTCGAGGTGGCGCATGCACTCGTCGAACGCGTCGCGGTTGTGCCCGAAATGATCAGGAAACGACCAGGCCCGGGCGAATTCGTCGAACAGCGCGGCGACGGTGGTCATCCGGTCGGCGTCGACGGACCGCACCGTGAGGTCGTCCGGGACCCACGACAACCGGGGCGCGGTGAGCACGCCGGCCACCGGACCGAAACGCCCGGCGGCAGAGACGAATTGTGCCAGCGGGATCGGGGTGTGCTCGGAGCTGGTCACAGGTCGGGCCCCCGGATCTTGACGAAGGTGCGGTAGTGGTCTGCGGTGTACCAGGCGCTGCCGTCGCTACCGGTGACGATCCGCTCGGCGTCGCGGCTCTGCCCGGGTTGTTTGGGGTTGACGTCCCATTCCCGATACGTGATGTGGCGTCCGCGGCCGTCGGTCTCCGGCAGGTTGCCCTCGGAATTGCGGAAGATGTCCCCGCCGCGGGTGCCGGGGGCATCGGCGGCCTCGGGCCAGGTGCCCGCGTCGATCAGAGCGAGGGTGTGCAGGGCGTGTGCGGGTACGGCTCCCGGCGCAGCGGAGCTCGATTGTCCTGATGCAGGCGAGTTCACCGTCGTCGACGAGCCGGCGGTCGTCGACCCGTCGTCGCCTGCGCCGCTGAGGGCCCAGGTCAGCGCCGCCACGACGGCGATGGCCACCACGGTGGCCACCGACAGGATCGCCTGCCGCCGCTTGCTCGCGCTCGCCGCCACCACGTATTTACCCTACGAGACCATCAGATCTCGACGTACCGGTACGTGTGATGCAGGCCGAAACCGAGGGTGCGATACCAGGTCCCGGCGATTCGGTTGTCCGCCTCGACCTGCACATAGGTCCGCTGCGCGCCGTGCTCGGCACCCCAATCGACCAGACGCGACAGCACTGCTCCGGCGAGCCCTTCGCGGCGCCGGGCCGACGAGGTCCACAGCGCGGTGAGACCGAGCCACCGGGTGCCGTCGGTCGACTCGGTGACCGTGGCGCGACCGATGGACACCGGATCGTCGTCGTCGCCGATCGATGCGAAGGCCACCGGTCCGCGCGATGCGGCCACCACCGCCGCGGCGACCTCGACGTCGACGTCGACGCCGCGATAAGCGCGCAGCCATGGGCCCGTCGGTGCGGCGGCCAGCCGGACGGGGACCTCCGAGGTGGCGGCCGGGGCGCCGGCGAGGTCGCGGACCAACATCTGCACCTCGCCACTGCGCGGGCGGCCGTCGATGTGCCCGGCCGGGATGAGCCGCTCGGGGAGCGCGATCATCGTCGGCAGACCGCGAGCCGAGTACCAGCCGCGCATCGCGGCGATCGCGTCGGCATCGGTGTCGGCACCGAACTCCACCGGCACCGCCGAATTCGCGCGTCGGGTGAACCCGCCGCCCGCCCGCAACAGCCAGCCCGACACCATCGCCGATTCGGTGCCCGGCCAGGCCGCCGCAGCGGCTGCCTCGACGGCCCGGATCTCCGAGTTGCGCACCGTCACCCGGGACAGGAGCCGGATGGACGTGACCGCCGCCCGCGGGATGGATTCGGGTGTGCCGTCCCGGTCGATGACCAGCGGATCCCCGTCCGCGCGCAGGATGCCCGTCACGTCCGACTGTGCGGCCGCCGGATCGCCGCGCCAGTCCGTGGGGGTGGCGTCGCCGAGGCGGTAGCGCACGACGATCCGGTCGCCGACGAAGGGCTCGCTCATCGGCGCGACAGCCCGGTCACGGCATCCACGGCTCAGTCCTCGTCGTCGTGCCCGGCGTCGTCGTGCCCGAACGGGTCCTCGACGGCCCCGGGTAGCCAGGTCAATCCCGGCACACCCCAGCCCTGACGCTTGATGGTCTTCTTCGCGGCCCGGGCGTTGCGACCGATCAGCACGTCGACATAGAGAAATCCGTCGAGATGGCCGACCTCGTGCTGCAGCATGCGGGCGAAGAAGCCGGTGCCCTCGATGACGACCTCGTCGCCGTTGCGATCGACTCCGGTGACGCGAGCCCAGTCGGCACGCCCGGTCGGGAACTGCTCGCCCGGCACCGACAGACAGCCCTCGTCATCGTCGTCGGGATCGGGCATGGTCTCCGGGATCTCCGACGTCTCGAGTACCGGGTTGATCACCTCGCCGCGCCGCCGCGCCTCGTACCGTTCGCCCTCCGGGCAGTCGTAGACGAACATGCGTTTGCCGACCCCGACCTGATTGGCGGCCAGGCCGACGCCGTTGGCCGCGTCCATGGTCGCGAACATGTCGTCGAGAAGCGTCACGAGCTCCGCCGCCGGACGACGCTGCGCATCGAGCTCGACGAGTTCGGTGGGGTGATGCAACACCGGCTCGCCGACGATGCAGATCGGGAGGATTGCCATGCCGGACAGATTACCGAGCGACCTCGGGCGGCTCATCCATGTGTCGCCGTGGCGACGGGAGTGGATGTGAGCGTGCCACATCCGGTGAACGGAGTGTCGTGGCGAGTCACACCACGAACCGGCTCGCCGATCGTGGTTAGATGATCACCGAACCACATTGCTGTGATTTGTTCGGCGACCTGAATATCCGGTTCGGTGGAGTTTTGTTCGGGCCGGTGGGTCGGGGGACCATATCCCGCGATGTGATGTGCACGAGGCGATCTTGAGGGAGCGAGATGGACGGCGCAGCTGCGCGAAGCCAGAAGCAGGGCGATCAACCCACACCCACAGACCCCACCCAGACAGACGCTGCCGCCGATGTGACCAATCCCGCCGACCCGCACGAGGTCGGTCCGGATGGCCTGTCCCGTCGTGAGCACGACATCCTCGCGTTCGAACGGCAGTGGTGGAAGTACGCGGGAGCCAAGGAAGAGGCCATCAAGGAGCTTTTCGGGTTGTCGGCCACCCGCTACTACCAGGTGCTCAACGCCCTCGTCGACCGGCCGGAGTCACTGGCCGCCGATCCGATGCTGGTCAAGCGTCTGCGGCGGTTGCGGGCGTCGCGTCAGAAGGCTCGCGCGGCCCGTCGCCTCGGCTTCGAGATCACCTGATCGCACCGGCCTCGCAGCAGCGGCGACCGCGCCCGGCGCACCATCGGATGTGAAGTAAGGTTCTCGGTGATGAATCCTGATCGTGAACCGAGCCGGCTGCCGCTCCGCGCCGGTGCCATGCTGTTGCTGGCGTTGGCCATCGTCTGCATCGGACTGGGTTGGCATTCCGCTGCGACCAGTGGCGACAATCCCGAGCAGGACCTGCAGGAGGCCCAGCGCCAGGTGACGTCGGCAGCGGCACCGAGCGCGGCATCGGCCTCCGCGTCACCGTCGACCGGCGCGTCGGCCGACACGCCGGAACTGTGCGTTTTCAACGCGGGTTCGGTGTCGGGCCTGGCCGGCCAGGTCGCCGACGATCTGAAGGCCAAGGGTTTCCAGACCGCCTCTCCCGGCAACATCACCACGTCGTCGATCACGGAGAACACGATCTTCTATGACGACGGCCAGAAGGCGGCCGCCGACGAGGTGGCGGCAGCACTCGGCGGCGATGCGAGCGTTGAGTCCCGCCCGTCGTCGTTCACGCAGTGCGCGGACGGTATCCCGGTCGTCGTGGTCACCCGATGACGCCGGCTCGACCCGTGCCCCGATGACAGTCCGCCAGACCAGGGTCCGTTCAGATCACAAGGAGTGACATGACCGTCAGATCGAAACCCGGCAATTCGACCCGTCGCACGTTGGCCGTGCTGGCCGCAGCAGGCATCGTCGGCGCGGCGTTGGCCGCATGTACTCCCGACGAGCCGGCGACCGACACACCCGGCACCACCCCGTCGGTGGTGACCGGGAACCAGGCGCCTCCCGGTGCGGTCGACGACGCCGACGGCGCAGGCAATTCACCCCAGGGGGACGCAACCGCGAACCTGATCGACGACAGCGGCAAGTCGATCGGCGAGGCGACGTTCACGCCGAGCGGGTCGTCGGTCAAGGTCACGGTGCGCGTGAACGCCGAGAGCGGAATCCCGGCAGGCTTCCACGGCATGCACATCCACCAGAACGGCGTCTGCCAGACCGGCGGCAGCGAGGCGTTCTCGAGCGCAGGCGGCCACCTCCAGGTCGCCGGGCACACCGGTCATCCGTCCAGTGGAGACCTCGTGTCCATCAACGTCCTGAAGGACGGCACCGGCGAGACGGTCACCACCACCGACGCGGTGGACCTGGGCCAGATCGTCGGGAAGGCGATCGTCATCCACGAGAAGGCGGACAACTTCGCCAACATCCCCACCCGATACGCTCCGGCGCCGGACGAGCAGACGATGAAGACCGGCGATGCGGGTAATCGGCTGGCGTGTGGGGTCATCGAGGCCCACGAGTGATCCGATGCGGGTCTGATCCGCTGTCATGATCACGCCGATCGAGTTCGACGGTTCACCGACCCCGTCGCTGGGGGTCGAATGGGAATTCGCCCTCACCGACAAGGTGTCCGGCGATCTGTCGAACTCGGCCGCGGATCTGTTCGCGCTGGTGTCCGAGCGGGTGCCGGAGCGTCGCGGCAAGGTACACAAGGAACTCCTGCGCAACACCGTCGAGATCGTCACCGGTGTCTGCCGTGACACGCCCGAGGCGATCGCGGATCTGTCCGCCACACTCGACGGCGTCCGCGGCCTCACCGAGGAACTCGGTGTCGATCTGTACGGTGCGGGCACCCACCCGTTCGCCGAGTGGTCGACGCAGTTGCTCACCGAGGGACACCGATACGCGGAGCTGATCGAGCGCACCCAGTGGTGGGGACGTCAGATGCTGATCTGGGGCGTGCACGTGCACGTCGGGATCAGCCACCGCGACAAGGTGTTACCGATCCTCGGCGCTCTGCTGAACTACTATCCGCACCTGCTGGCGCTGTCGGCGTCGTCGCCGATGTGGGCAGGGCAGGACACTGGTTACGCCAGCAACCGCGCGATGATGTTCCAGCAGTTGCCGACGGCGGGTCTGCCGTTCCAGTTCGGTACCTGGGCCGAGTTCGAGGGCTTCGTCACCGATCAGATGACCACCGGCATCATCGATCACCTCAACGAGATCCGATGGGACATCAGGCCGTCGCCGCACCTGGGCACCATCGAGGTCCGGGTGTGCGACGGGATGACCAATCTCGGCGAGCTGTCGGCGCTGGTCGCGCTGATCCATTGTCTCGTCGTCGATCTCGATCGGCGGCTCGAGGCGGGCGAGGACCTGCCCCAGATGGCGCCGTGGCTGGTTCAGGAGAACAAGTGGCGCGCAGCGCGATACGGGCTGGACGCCATCGTCATCCTGGATTCGGACTGCACCGAGCGCCTGGTGACCGACGATCTCGCCGACGTACTCACCCGGCTCGCACCGGTGGCCCAGGACCTGAACTGCGTCGACGAACTCTCTCGCGTCGCCGACATCGCCACCCGCGGTACGAGTTACCAGCGCCAGCGGGAGGTCTATCGACGCACCGGTGACCTGCGGTCGGTGGTGAACTCGGTGGTCGGCGAGCTGGAGTGACGGTCGGGTCCGGGCGCGTGGCATCGCGCCCGCGCTAATCGCGGGTGCCGGACTCCATGTCCTCGCGTGCGATGAGACCGTCGCGTGCCCGTTGCTCCTGATAGACCAGCCTGCCGATGCGGTGCGCGATCACCGGCGCGGTGATGAGGGCGAACAGGCAGGCCAAGACCAGCATCCCGACGTCGACGTTGCGGCCGAGGCGGATCATCGCGCCGATCAGGACCAGTAGCAGGCCGAAGGTCTGCGGCTTGGTCGACGCGTGCATACGGCTCAGCGTGTCCGGGAAGCGCAGCATGCCGATCGAGGTGGTCAGCGCCATCGTCGCCCCGAGGAGCAACAGCACCGACGAGATGATGTCACCGATCATGTCTCGTCATCCCTCACTCGGAAACGGGCGATGGCCACCGACCCGACGAAACTCACCAGCGACAGCGCGACGATGGCCGGGACCACCGTCGAGTCGCGGCTGTACGCGGCCCACGCACCGAGTCCGCACATACACAGTGCGATGACCGTGTCGAGCGCGACGAGCCGGTCCAGCGTGGTGGGACCGCGCAGGACGCGAATGGTGGTCAGCACCGCGGCGATCATCAACATCGCACTCACGATCACCCAGACGTAGGTCATCGCTCACCCCCGTTCGCCCGTGCGACGCGGTGGTAGTCCTCGTCGATTCCGTGGTACGGACTCGGATGCCACTCGCTGTCGCGCTCGAACGCCCGGATGAACGCCCGCTCGACGAACGCGACCTGCTTGCGGAACGCCACCAGACGCTTCTCGTTGCGGACGTCGAAGACGTGGATGTAGAGCATGCGCCTGCGGTGGTCGATCTCGAGCACCATGGTGCCGGGCACCAGGTTGAGGTAGTCCACGGCCAGGGTGAGGACCAGATCGGATTTGATCGCCAGACGGACCCGCACCACCGCGCCGAGCGGTGGCTTTCCCGGTCGGATCGCCGCCCACGCCACCTGGGCGCTTGAGATGAAGAAGTCGACGATCAGCCGTCCGATCAGGACGAGCAGTCCGATCGGGTGGATGCGTCCCTCGACCGGCACTCGCGGCAGCGGCAACAGGGTGACGATGGCGGTCGCCAGCACCAGACCGCCGATGATGTTGGCCCACGAGATGGTGCCCCAGAGCAACACCCAGACAAAGGTCAGCCAGGCCAGGCTCCAGAGCCGGACCGCGACCTCGCGGCCATCGCTCCCGAGCCAGCGCGGGATGCGCACCCGATCACGGACCCAGACGTAGCCACTCACCACGTTCCAGAAGATGAAGAGCAGAGACACTCGCCAGGCGGTGATGATGCGTGCGCGCACCGGACGCGCCGCGGACTGGTTCTTCATCGGCCGTCACCTCCGAGTACAGCCTGCATGTAGATGCCGCGGTCGGCGATGTCGGCGGCCGCCCGATCGGTGAAACCGATGATCGGACCTGCCCAGAGGGTCAGCACGAGTCCGGCCGCGACCATCACCGCGGTCGGGATGACCATGCCGATCGGCATCCGGCCGACGTCGGCCCGATCGTCGAAGGCGATGTCGGTGCTCTCGTCGATCAGGGCCGACGGGGCTTTGTCGGCCAGATCGCCCTCCGGCGCATCCGCGCGGGCACGCCAGAAACCCTTGGTCCACACTCGTGCCATGACATAGAGCGTGAGCAGGCTCGTCACCACGGAGCCGACGACCAGCACCCACGCCAGCACAGAGCCGTCCTGGGCGCCGGCCTCGAGGAGTGCGACCTTGCCGATGAATCCGGAGAACGGCGGGATGCCACCGAGATTCAGGGCCGGGATCAGGAACAGCGCGGCGAGTACCGGGGTCGCGATGAGCCCGCCCAGCCTGCGCAGCGACGACGACCCGGCCTGACGCTCGATGAGTCCCACCACCAGGAACAGCGTGGTCTGCACGAGGATGTGGTGGGCGACGTAGTAGATGGCCGCCGACAACCCGAACCGCGACGACAATGCGATGCCGAACACCATGTAGCCGATATGGCTGACCAGGGTGAACGACAGCAGTCGTTTGATGTCGGACTGTGCGATCGCGCCGAAGATACCGATCAACATGGTGAGCAGCCCCGCGATCAGGAGCACGTTGTCCATCGACCCACCCGGGAACAGCAGGGTGTGGGCCCGGATGATCGCGTACACGCCGACCTTGGTGAGCAAGCCGGCGAACACCGCGGTGACCGGCGCGGGGGCGGTCGGGTAGGAGTCGGGCAGCCAGGTGGACAGTGGGAACACCGCTGCCTTGATGCCGAAGGCGACGAGCAACACGGCGTACAACGCGTTGCGGGTGCCGTCGGGCACGTGATCGAGGCGGGCGGCCATCTCGGCGAGGTTGAGCGTTCCGGTGGTCGCGTAGGCGAAGGCGATCCCGGACAGGAAGATCAGCGACGAGACCATCGACACCATCACATACGACGCGCCTGCGCGCACTCGCTCGGGACTGGCCCCCAGCGTGAGCAGCACGAAGCTCGCCGCGAGCAGGACCTCGAACGACACATACAGGTTGAACAGGTCCCCGGAGAGGAAGGCGTTGCACACACCGGCGGTCAGGATCAGATAGGTGGGCAGGAAGATCGACACCGGCTGCTGCGACGTCCCGTCGCGGATACCCTGGCCGACCGCGTAGACGACGACGCACAGCAGCACGATGGTCGACACCACCAGCATCAGGGCGGCGAGCTGGTCGACGACGAGCGTGATGCCGAGTGGTCCGTTCGGGAAGCCCTTGTCGCCCCAGCCGCCGATGGTGACGGCGAACGTGCCGTGTGCGTTGGTCAGGTAGAGCAACAGGCATGATGCGATGAACGCCACCGAGATCGCGCCGACCGCGATCGCCCGCTGGAAGCGCGGGCTTCGTCCACCGAGCAGGGTGAGAGCGGCCGCCACGATCGGCACCAGCGTGGGCAGGGTGATGAGCACCGGGACCCACGACGTCTGCGGGATCATCGGTGGGCTCCATCGGTCGGGTCGGAGGTGGTGCTCGCGGATTCGCCGTCGTCGACGTTCTCGTCGACCACGTCGGCGTCTTCGGGCATCAGGTCGGTCTCGATCATCTCCGCGTGCCGGGCCGCGAACTCCTCCGGTGTGAGCGGATTGCCCTGGTCGTCATAGAGGTCGCCCGCTGCGGTGTCGGCCAGGGTGACCGGGTCGTCGCTGCGGTCGCGGTCAGGAGCGGTGTTCAGCGACCCGCTGAGGATCTTCACGTCCTCGGTGTCGTCCTCGAGGTCGTCGTCGTCGCGGTTGATCACGAAGAGGCGGTAGACCAGCGACAGCACGAAGGCGGCGACGCCCATGGTGATGACGATGGCAGTCAGGATCATCGCCTGCGCCAACGGATCGGCATCGGCGGCGCGGCTCTCCGACGACCGGCCCAGGATCGGCGGGTTCCCCGTGCCTCCGGACACCACGAGGATCAGCAGATTGATCGCGTTGCCGCACAACAGGAGTCCGAACAGCATGCGGATCAGGCTGCGTTCCATCAACAGATAGGCGCCGCAGGCCGCCAGCACGCCGATGACGATCAGCAGTCCGAGGTTGATGCTCACTGCGGCACCTCCCCCACGGTCGAGCGCACGGGCGCGGGGGTGTTGTCGGCGGCCGTGGACTCGACGTCGAGGCGGGCGCCGAGGCTGCGCAGGACGTCGAGGACCAGACCGACCACGATGAGGTAGATGCCGAGGTCGAAGAAGAGCGCGGTGACGAGCTTCACGTGGCCGAGGACGGGCAGCGTCATCTCGAAGACCGCCGACGACAGGGCTGGCGCGCCGAGCAGCAACGAGGCCACCGCAGTGCCCGCGGAGACCGCCAGCCCCGCACCGAGGATGCGTCCCGGCTCGATGGGCAGCGCCTCGCCGAGTTCGTATCGTCCGCCGGCGAGATACCGCAGCACCAGCGCCAGGCCCATGGTGAGTCCACCGGCGAAGCCGCCGCCGGGCGCGTTGTGACCCGCGTAGAAGAAATAGACCGACAGCACGACCATGGTCGGGAAGATCAGTCGAGTGGTCGCCTCGAGCACCATCGAGCGGTGTCGCGGGTCACGGAAATCGCTGCCCAGCAGCCATCGGGTGCGGTCCGGTGGGATCGGGTCGTCGACATCCTCACCGTTGATCCCGGCCTGCAGGCGAGCGGCATCGGCGACGCGAGGGGCCGCACCGAACCGCCGGTTGCGGAACACCATCGACGCCACGCCGGTTGCCGCGACGATGAGCACGGAGATCTCGCCGAGGGTGTCCCAGGCCCGGACGTCGACCAGCAGCACGTTGACCGCGTTGGCGCCGTGGCCGAACTCGTAGGCAGCGGCCGGGATGTCGACGTGCAGCGGCTGCTCGGACCGTGCGGCCGCCGCGAACAGGCCGATGATCACCAGCGACGCGCCGAACGCGACGCCGATGAGAGCGCGTAGCGGTTTGAATCCGGTGGCGTGACGGGGTTCGGGTTCGGCAGGCAGTTTGCGCAGCACCAGCACGAAGATCACCAAGGTGAGCGTCTCCACCAGGAACTGGGTGAGCGCGAGGTCGGGTGCGCCGTAGAGGGCGAAGAGCATGCCGGAGCCGTAGCCGGTGAGCCCGACGACGAGGGTGGCCGCGAGACGATTGCGCAGCAGGACCGCGGCCACTGCGGCGACCGCGATGATGGCGCCGATCACGAACTGCACCGCGGTGTCGAACCCGGCGATCTCCAGGCGCGTCCGCGACCCCCAGCCAAGCGCCGCGATGGGCACCACGATCGCCGTCGACAGGATCACGCCCTGCGTGATGGGCAGTGAGCCGCGCTGCGTGTTGCGGGTCAGCAGCAGGGAGAGGGTGTCGGCGGTGCGCAGGGTCGCGTCGTAGATGCGGTCGGCGTTGAGGATCGGGCGGTACCGGAAGAGCTGTTCACGCAGGCGCCGGGTCAGCAGGAACAGCAGCGCCCCGCCGACGATCACGATGATGGAGAACACGACCGGCAGCCCGAAGCCGTGCCACATCGCGAGGTGCTCGAGCTCGTGACCGTAGCTCGGGAGGGTCTGCGCGTACGGCTCGAACAGGTCACCGACCAGCGGACTGAAGATGCCCGCCGCCACGCCGCCGATCGCCAGGAGGATCGGGGCGGCCAGGAACATCGGCGTCGGCGGATGCATCTTGGCGACCGCCGGGCTCGGTGTGGAGCGGACCTTGCGGCCGAACGCACCCCAGAGGAACCGGCACGTGTAGGCGAAGGTGATGACCGAACCGACCAGCAGGACGATGTCGATCGTCTCGGACTGCCACGGCACATAGGCGCCGGAGTCCCACACCGACCCGAAGGCCGTCTCCTTCCCGACGAAACCGATGGTCAGCGGCAACCCGGCCATGCTGGCCCCGGCCACCGCCGCGGTCAGCGCGAGCACCGGCAACCGGTGGCCGAGCCGGGCCAGCTTGCGGATGTCGCGGGTACCGGTCGAGTGGTCGATGATGCCCACGACCATGAAGAGCGCGGCCTTGAACAACGCGTGCGCGACGAGCATCGTGATACCGGCCATGGCGACGTTCGCATCGCCGATGCCGACCAGGACTGCCAGGAAACCGAGCTGGGAGACCGTTCCGAACGCGAGCACGAGTTTGAGGTCGAGTTCGCGCAGGGAGCGCCATCCGCCGAGGACCATCGTCACCATGCCGAGGACGACGACGGCGATGTGCCAACTCGGCGTCGTCGAGAAGGCCGGGGCGAGGCGCGCGATCAGATAGATGCCCGCCTTGACCATGGCCGCCGCGTGCAGATAGGCGCTGACCGGGGTCGGCGCGGCCATGGCACCGGGAAGCCAGAAGTGGAACGGTACGATCGCGGACTTGCTCAGCGCGCCGATGAGCAACAGGACCACCGCACAGTCGATGTAGGCGCTGCTGGCGGGCGGATCGGCCAGGATGTCCGAGAGGAGGTAACTGCCGGCGCGTTCGCCCAGCATGATGATGCCGACGAGCATGGCAAGGCCACCTGCGGTGGTGACCAGCAGCGCCTGGGTCGCGGCGCGGCGCGCGGTGGCGCGGATGCCGTAGAACCCGACCAGCATGAACGACAGCACCGTTGTCAGTTCCCAGAACACATAGAGAACCAGCATGTTGTCGCTGACCACCAGGCCGAACATGGCCGCCGCGAAGGCGATCATCTCGCCGCCGAACACGGCGACACGTGGCCGGGCATCGTCGAAGTAGTGGGCGCAATAGCAGAGCACGAGCGCGCCGACACCGAGGATGAGGACCGACAGGATCGCGCTCAGGGTGTCGAACCTGGTGACGATGTCCATCTGCAGGACCGGCACCCATTTCACCGTCTCGACGACGGGCGGCTGCCCCTGCTGCGGCCAGTTGACGATCACCCAGATCAGAGCGCCCGCCGGAGCGAGTGCGAGGACGTAGAAACCCCGGGTACCCAGCCACGTGATCACCGGGGGCGCGAGCAGCGCGCAGAGCGCGAGCGCAGCCAACACGGAGATCAAGTGGGCACACCGTCTTTCGCAGATTCGGGCGGGGTGTCACGGGCAACGCCCGCCCGCTCTACCTTACCGTTGCTGGCATGATGCGCTTCGACAGGCTGTCAATGCTGCTCGCGGTCGTGTTCGCGGCCGCGCTGCTGATGACCGGTTGCGGGTCCGACGGCGACGACGCACCCGACGGTGCGGCATTGCCGAAAGACTTTCCCACCGGGCAGGTCCCGTTGGTCGACGGCACTGTGCTGACGGCCGACGGAACTCGCGCAGACGGATGGTCGGTGACCGTGCAGGGTGGCCGTGACTCGGGGAATGTCCTCGAGAACGCCGTGACCTCTCTCACCGATGCCGGCTTCACCGAATCCCAGCGCAGCTCCGACGGCGGGCAGAAGGTGGTGATCCTGTCGGCCGAGAAGGCGGGCGCCACCTACTGGGTGCAGGTGGGCACCGCCGCGGGGGCGGCCGGTGGCGGGGCGTCGGTGTTCTATCAGATCAGCGTCGACTGACAGGTTCGCTGTCCGATTGGTCCGATCTCACAGTGAACTGACAGGTGCGGGGCAGGGCACGGTCAGTCGGCGACCGCAGGGTGGATGTCTCTTTCACCTGTCGTAGAAAGTGAGATCAACACCGATGTCCACACCACAGGGGGCGACGATCGCCTCGACCGAGCAGCCGGCCGAGCACGCCACGGCACCAGGACCCGACGCCACGCCGACCGACGTGTTCGGCCAGGCCGGACCGCAGGGAGATCGCCCTGCCCCGACCACCGTGGTCACCGACAAGCTGCGTAACGCGGTCATCGCGGGCGGTATCGGGATCGCCGTCGTGTTCGCGCTGATCGGGTTCGGTGCCGGCTACTTCGCCGGCAACTCGTCGTCGTCGGACCAGGGTCCTGGCATGAACATGCCGGGCGGCACCATGCCGGGCGGTGGCATGGGATCCGGCGGCCAGGGCGGTATGGGCCAGATGCCCGGCGGCCAGGGTCAGATGCCGGGTGGTCAGAGTGGCCAGAGTGGGATGGGTCAGATGCCGGGTGGTCAGGGTGGAATGGGCCAGATGCCGGGTGGTCAGGGTGGAATGGGTCAGATGCCGGGTGGTCAGGGTGGAATGGGCCAGATGCCGGGCGGCCAGGGTGGTTTGGGCCAGATGCCCGGCGGCCAGACGGGCCAGGGACAGATGCCCGGTCAGACCGCGCCCACCCAGGGGTCGACCACGTCCTGACGTGCTCCCCGCTCAGGGCGGGAGCAGCGAGGTGACGGGAGCCGCATGGCCTCCGACCTCGTGTGCAGCGGTGCCGACCGTCGTGCACCGCTGCACACGACCCGGCTCGTCAACGACGGCCGCCCTCTCCACGCCCTCGGGTGGTCGCGCTACTCCACACGCCGCTCGGCGTATGCGCGTAGGTTCTCCACCTGCGCCGCGTCCAGAGACGGACGGACCCGCGCGCGTGCCTCCGCCACATCCGCCGGGCCCACGGTCGCGGCGTCGATGTCGCGCCGCATCGCCGACAGTGCTGCCTCGCGCAACAACGCCGAACAATCGGCTGCCGAATAGCCGTCGAGGTCGTCGGCCAACGCCTGGAGATCCACACCGTCGGCCAGCGGCACATTGCGGCCCGAGGCGCGCAGGATCTCGGCACGAGCGGCCGCATCCGGCGGCGGCACGAACACCAGACGTTCGAGACGGCCCGGCCGCAACAGCGCCGGATCGATCAGGTCCGGCCGGTTGGTGGCCCCGAGTACGACCACATCCTGCAGCGGTTCCACGCCGTCGAGCTCGGTCAGCAGGGCGGCCACCACACGATCGCCGACGCCTGAATCGGAGGACTGACCGCGTCGCGGCGCCAGGGCGTCGATCTCGTCGAGGAAGATGAGCGAGGGCGCCGACTCACGCGCCCGATCGAACAGATCACGCACCGCCTTCTCCGACGACCCGACCCACTTGTCCATCAGTTCCGCGCCCTTGACCGTGTGCACCGACAGCCGGCCCGATGCCGCCAGCGCCCGCACCACGAACGTCTTGCCACAGCCCGGTGGACCGAACAGCAGCACACCACGCGGCGGTTCCACACCGAGCCGGGTGAAGGTGTCCGGATGCTGGAGCGGCCACAGCACAGCCTCGGTCAGCGCCTGCTTGGTCTCCACCATGTCGCCGACCTCGTCGAGGGTGAGCGACCCCAGCGCCACCTCCGGTGAATCCATCCGCGAGACCGGGCGGATCACCTCGAGTGCCCCGACCAGGTCGTCGGTACGCAGCGCGATGCGTGGCTTGTCGTCGGCAGGGGTCTCATTCGGCCCGCTCGCTTCGCTCCCGGCGCCGGTGTCATTCGGCCCGCTCGCTTCGCTCCCGGCGCCGGTGTCATGTGGCCCGCTCGCTTCGCTCCCGGCGCCGGTCACCCGAGCGGCCGCGCGCAACGCGGCCTCCCGTGCCAGCGCGGCCAGATCGCCTGCGACAAAACCCGGGGTGCGCGAGGCGATCAGGTCGAGGTCGAGGTGACCTTCGGTGGGGACGTCGGTGAGGATGACGCCCAGCAGCCGGGCACGCGTTGCCATGTCGGGCAGACCGATGATCAGCTCCCGATCGCACAACGACGGATCGCGCAGCCGACTGTCGAGACGCACGGACTCGGCGGTCGTCGCGATCAACGCGATCGTGCCGCCGGGATCACCCGGAGCCGTGTGGCCGCGGTCGGCGATCGCGGCACGCAACTCGTCGAGGATCAGTGTGGAGACCGGTTCGGCAGGCGCGGGTTCCCTCGGCGCGGGCAACAGCGCGTCGACGTCGGTGATCAACAGGACACCGCCGCGCTCACGGAGATCGGCGATCGCCGACCGCACGGCCTCGAGTCGGGCGCCGGCCTCCAGCGCACCGACGGTCGGTCCGTCGATCGTCGTCACCCGGCGATCCGCGCACACCGACCGGGCCATCGTGGCCTTGCCACCACCTGCGGGACCGGTGACCAGGACACCCAGACGAGGTGCGGCCCCCAGCGTCCTCAGCACCTCCGGCTCGTCGAGGGTGATCGTCAGCCACTCGGTGAGTCTGGCGACCTGGCCGTCGAGGCCGACCAGGGTGGAGACCGGGCGGATCACGGTGGTCGACGACGATCTGTGCGAGGTGACACCGGGCGTGGTCGTGCTCCCGGAGGTCCGGCGTGCCGGCGCCGACGGCTGTGACGCCGCGAATCCCAGCGCCGTCGGCGGGGTCGGCGACGACGGTTTCCCGGCATCGTCGCCCGCCCACAGAACGGCGGTGTTGGTCTGCACGCTGACCGGTCCGGCCGGATCGGTGGCCGCGACCGTCAGGAGCTCATTGGTCCAGGTGATGCCGACCGACACCGCGAGGGCGCGGGTGGCCGCACCGGCGGTGAACTCCGGTCCGAGATCCCGCGGCAGCAACGACACCGCGTCGCCGACCGAGATCACCTTGCCGAGCAGTGCGCGTCGCAGCGTCGGTTCGTCGACCGACCGCGTGGCGAGCGCCGAACCCGACACCGTGATGCGGGTGGCGCCGTGCACCTGCACCGGTGCCACCACCACCGAAGCGTTCTCCCGGACGCCCGCGTTCGAGAATGTGATGTCGTCGAGCAGCGCGGTCCCGGTCGGCGTCCCGGGACCGGCCTCCGCGACGACCGCCGCAGTCACCCGGGCCCCGGTGATCGCGACCGCATCCCATTCACGCAGGCCCAGCGCGGTGAGCACCTCGGAGTGGACACGTACGATCCCGCGCCGCGCATCGGCGGCCGACGGGTTCACCCGTGCCGTCAGGGTGAGCTGGACGCTGCCCGGCATCAGTGATTCTCCTGGCTCGACGGGTCGGCAGCAGACTCGGACGGCGACTCGGACTCGGACGGCGACTCGGACTCGGACGGGGGCGCGACGTCGGCGGCCGTGTCGTCGGGAACGGCGATCACACCGGTCGGACGCCGGAGCCCGAGCCTGGCCTGCGACTTGCCGCCGGTGGTCAGCCGTCGCCTGCGCCCCGGCTGCGCACGGGCGATGGCCCGACGCTGCGCTCGGCGTTCGGCGGGGTGATCCTCCCAGTGTTCGGGACGCTCGGCGACCCAGCGCCGGTTGCGCCACGCGAACGGGATGTGCAGCAGGTAACCGACGATGGCGACGATCATCAGGACGTACGGGAACGTCAGCAAGAGCGCCGCGCCGATGGCGACGACGATGAGCAGGCCGGCCAGCGCACGCGGCGGCACCGACGCCGCCTTGAGAGACGCCGTCGGCACCCGGCTGACGGCCAGCAGCGCCACGAACACCAGCCATCCGCCCACCACGGGTACCGAGGTCCACCACCCAGAACCGAACTGCTGCGACAACCCGATCGGCAGCAGCGCGATGATCGCGGCCGCGGGTGCCGGCACGCCGACGAAGAAGTCGCGGGTGAAGCCCGGTGCCTCGTCATCGTCGAGCAGGGTGTTGAACCGCGCCAGACGAAGCACGATCGCGCAGCAGTAGATCAGGGTGAACGCCCAGCCGATGTCCTCGTCGGGCATCAGGTGCAGGTACACGATCAGCGCCGGCACGACCCCGAAGTTGATGGCGTCGGCGAGCGAGTCGATCTCGGCGCCCATCCTGGTGGTGGCGCCCATCATCCGCGCGACGCGGCCGTCGAGGCCGTCGAGCAGGGCCGCGGCCACCACGAGGCCCATGGCCGCGTTGATGTCGCCGGTGCCTGTCACCCGGATGGCCGTCAGACCGGCACAGATCGCGAGGATCGTGAGGGCCGACGGTACGAACATGCGGCCGACAGCGGCCTGTTTGGCGAAGCGGGCGCGTTCGGACTGCGCCCGGGTCGGTGGGTGTGGCGAGGTCGCGGTGCTGCGGGCGCGTCGCGTCGCATGGGTCGTCGGGGTGCGATGCGACGTCGAGCGCTCAGGCCTGCGGGCGTTCGGCATGGCTCAGTCCAGGGCCGCGAAGACGGTTTCGGCACCAACCGCACGTTGCCCGACGCGCACCTGCGGAACCGACCCGGCGGGCAGGTAGACGTCGACGCGCGACCCGAATCGGATCAGCCCGTATGTGTCCCCGACGGTGATGCGCTCTCCGACGACGGGATCGCAGACGATGCGTCGGGCGAGCAGCCCGGCGATCTGGACGACGGCGATGTCGCGGGTGGTCTGTGGCCCGACCGGGCAGCTCAGTGTCATGGTCGTGCGCTCGTTGACGCTGCTGGCCTCCGGGAGATCTGCCGACACGAACGATCCGGGCGTGTGCGTCACCGAGGTGACGGTGCCCGTGATCGGCACCCGCTGGACGTGCACGTCGAAGATGGACAGGAACGTCGACACCCGCGGCAGCGGATCGTCGCCCAGACCTGCCTCGGGTGGCGGTACGGCCTCGTCGACCAGAGCGATGGTGCCGTCGGCAGGCGCCACGACCGCACCGGTGGTGGTCGGTGGCACGCGGGAGGGGTGGCGGAAGAATGCGGCGCAGGCGGCAGCGGTGAGTGCGGCCGGCCGGGCGATCCACGGGTGGCGGCGTCCGATGATCGCGATCGCGGCGGGTCCTGCGACAAAGGGCAGTCCCGCCCGGTGAACCGGGGGAACGGTCTCGCGCGCCAGGTCGATGAGATGACCTGCTCCGCTGCGCGTTCCGTCCGGACGCGGGCGCCTGGCCACCATCAACCTCCTGTTGCGACAAACGGGTGTGCGTTCGGCACGTGCGGGCCCGCTCGTCTCAGCTTAGAGCGTGCCCGGCGGCGGCCCCGGTCTCATCGCGCGTCGGCGACTTCCGGCACTGCACAACGATGTCCCGGCGCCCCCGACATCTCACAGCACGATGACGTCGACTGCAGACCCGGCGGCCACCGACTCGGTCGCGGCCGGGACGTCGATCAACGCGTCTGCCCTGGCCAGGTAGCGCAGGTGGTGTGAAGCGGGCGGGCCGATCGGATCCACGACGGGAGTGCCGCCGTCGCCGTTGCCGAGGACCCCGCGCAAGAACTGGCGTTTTCCTCCGGGGGAGCGGATGTCGGTGGTGAGGCGTGCGGTGATCCGCGGTCGCTCGGACGGCAATCCCATCGCCGCGCGCAGCGGCGGGCGGATGAACACCTCGAACGACACGAGTGAACTCACCGGATTGCCCGGCAGCGTGACGATCGGAACCCGACGACCGCCCGGGGCGGAGTAGTGACCGCATCCCTGTGGCATCCCGGGTTGCATCGCGACCTTGGTGAACTCGACGCCGGTGCCGGTCAGGGCATCTTTCACCACTTCGAAGGCGCCCGCACTCACCCCACCCGAGGTGATGATGACGTCTGCGTCGTCGCTGATCTCGTCGAGTCGTGACCGGAAGGCATCCACGTCGTCGGTGACGTAGTGCAGGTGTGTGGCGTCGGCGCCCGCCTCGCGTGCCGATGCCGTCAGCATCGGACCGTTGGACTCGTAGATCTGTCCGTAGCGCAGCGGCTCTCCGGGCGTCACCAGTTCGGAGCCGGTGGACAGCACGACGACCCGCAACCGTGGCCGCACCGACACCTCGGTGATGCCGAGCGCGGCGAGCAGGCCGATCTGGGGAGGGCCCAGGCGGATGCCCGCGGGTATCGCCGCCTCGCCGGCCTCGATGTCGGAGCCGGCCCGGCGGATATGTCTTCCCGGCGGCACCGACATCCGGATCGCAACCCGGTCGACCGCGCCGTCGGTGGCCTCCACTGGGACCACGGCATCGGCACCCAGAGGTATCGGCGCGCCGGTCATGATCCGATGAGCGGTCCCCGGGGCCAGCGTCAGCCGGTCGGTACGTCCCGCCGGGATATCCTGCTCCACCGGCAGTCGGACCGGGAATTCGTCTGTGGCCGAAGAGATCTCATCGGCGATGACGGCATACCCGTCCATCGCCGAGTTGTCGAATCCGGGCAGTCCCATCGGTGCGACGACCTCGGTCGCCGTCACGCATCCGATGGCATCGGCGACACGGGCAGTCGCGGGATCGGGGCTACCGAACAACGCGGCGACAATGGCCTGGTGATCCGACACCGATCGCATCCGCCCAGCATGCCATCCGGGCCCGTCGACCGTGCAGGGTGCCGCTGACGGGTCTAGATTTTTGGGCATGACTCTCGGGCTGCTGCTGGACATCGACGGGGTGATGGTCACCTCGTGGAAAGCGCTGCCGGGAGCGGTGGAGGCGGCTGCCGAACTGACTGAGCAGGGCTATCCGCGGATGTTCCTGACCAACACCACCTCGCGCTCCCGTGGTGAGATCGCCCAGGCACTCAACGACTGCGGTTTCGACGTCGCCGCCGACGAGATCCTCACCGCGGCCAAACTGACCGCTGAATACCTCACCGCGAATCATCCGGGCAAGCGGGCCTGGGTGCTCAACGAGGGCCCCATCGCCGAGGACATGACCGGGGTCGAGCTGATCGACGAACCGAGCCGGGCGCAGGTCGTGGTCCTCGGCGGCGCGGGGCCGGTGTTCGATCACCGCGCGTTGTCGCAGGTTCTCGAGCTGCTGGTCGCCGGGGTGCCGGTGGTCGCGATGCATCGGTCCATGACCTGGTCAACCGCGGACGGCCTCAGTATCGACACCGGCGTCTACCTGGAGGGGCTGGAGAAGGCGGCAGGACGGAAGATCAAGGCGATCGGCAAGCCGTCGCCGCTCGGGTTCCGTGCCGCGGTCGAACTCATGCAACTCGAGCCCACGCAGGTCGTGATGGTGGGCGACGACATGCACAACGATGTGCTCGGTGCCCAGGCCGCCGCCCTCATCGGGGTGCTCGTGCGAACGGGGAAATTCCGTGAGGACGCGCTGCGGGCACTGCAACGCGACGAGTTCGGCCCGGTTCCCGACCACATCGTGGACTCGATCGCGGACCTGCCCGCCCTGATGCAGAAGCTCGCCGACCGCTAGCTCCCGCCGGTCGAGTAGCCGGGCCAACTCCGCCGGTCGAGTAGCCGGGCGATCCCCATCCCGCCGGTCGAGTAGCCGGGCCACCTCCGCTGGTCGAGTAGTCGGGCCACCTCCGCCGGTCGAGTAGCCGGGCGATCCCCATCCCGCCGGTCGAGTAGCCGGGCCACCTCCGCTGGTCGAGTAGTCGGGCCACCTCCGCTGGTCGAGTAGCCGGGCGAGCGTAGCGAGCCCGGCGTATCGAGACCCCCGTCAGGCCGCCCGAGTCGCCGACGACTCCGCGGTCCGCTTGATCTTCTCGAGGGTCTCGGCCATGCCCAGCTTGAGTTCTGCCTCGAAGTTGGTTGTGCCGCCCATCATCTTGTCGACCAGGAACGACGACACCTTGGTGGTGCCGTTGCCGACCTCACGCTTCTCGGTCAGGCGAACGCCCGCACCGGACGGCTCGATGGTGTAACTCCACACCGTGCGGTTCTCGGCCACGCGGAACGCCAGTTCCTTGGCGGGGGAGAAGCGGACGACCTTCGCCGTCGTCGGCCACACCAGCGGGCCACGACGATTGATGTTGAACGACCGCGTGCCCAATCCGACGGTTCCGCCCCGGATGATCATCTTCTTGCACTGCGGGCTCCACTCGCCCATGCGCTTGAGATCGGAGATCACCGCCCATACGTCCTCTGCGGAGGCGTTGATGTCGATGGATTCCTCGATCAGCGGCGCGGCCATGGTGTTCCCCTCGGTGTCGTCGACCAGTCAGCGATGACCCTAAGAGCTTATTGAGCAACCGTCAATAGCCGACGAACCTCGTCGATCGGAAACGGGCGGCCGCGCGGTCTCGGCACGCCGGCCTCGCCCGTCAGAAACTCAGCGCGGCGCCGATCACGGCGCCGACCCCGACGAACACGGCACCGCAGATCCAGCCGGCCGGATGCTCGTCGTCGTCGAGCAGCAGGGTGCCGAGCTTTCCCGGGGTCAGCCAGTCGATCAGCACGAACGACCACATCATCACCGCGATGGCCAGCACCGTGTACGCGGCCGTGTACAGCACGCCGCGCCACAGTTCGAGCGTCACCGAGTCGCGCACCCCGGCGACCATGACGATGGACAACCCGATCACCTGTGCGGTCGCCAGCATCACCGCGTTCCGGTTGTGATCGAGCCAGATCAGGTTGCGCAGACGGCCGGGCGTGACGAGATCGAGGGCCGCGAACCCGAGGACGAGGACCGCGATCCCGACGATGCTGTACGCGGCGGCGGATCCGAGATTGTCGCGCAGTGGATCCATCGTCGCTCCCGTCCCTGATCACCTGCCGCCAGGTGTCGTGTGCTGTAGGAGAACAGTAGCGATCAGGCGAGTCGGACCGGGGTGTTTGACCGACGGCGCGCGCCGAGTCCCAGGTTCTCCCGCAGGGTGCGACCTTCGTATTCGGTGCGGTAGACGCCGAACTCCTGGAGATACGGCACCACCTCGTCGACGAAGCGGTCGAGGCCACCCGGGGTGATGTGCGGGACCAGGATGAAACCGTCACTCGCGTCCGCCTGGACCAGATCATCGATCTCGCGCGCCACGGTCTCTGCCGATCCGACGAACGACTGCCTGCCGGTGACCTCGATGATGAGTTCGCGGGTGGTCAGGTTCCCGGCGGCGGCGATGTGCCGCCACTGCGCGGCCACGTCACGGGGATCGCGGTGGATCCGAACACTGGCCCTGCCCTTGGCGACCGTGTTCTCGCCGGGAATCGGGTCGACCTCGGGAAGCGGTCCGTCCGGGTCGTGGTCGGAGAGGTCGCGGTTCCACAGCTGTTCGAGGAACGCGATCGCGGTCTGCCCGCTCACCTGTGCGAGGCGGACCTCATGGGCGATGTCCGCGGCCTCGGCGTCGGTGTCGCCGAGGACAAAGGTTGCTGCCGGGAGGATCAGCAAGTCCTCCCGACGGCGGCCATGCGATGGGAGGCGTCCTTTGACGTCGGCGTAGAACGCCCGACCGGCGTCGCGGTCGGAGTGGCGCGAGAAGATGGCGTCGGCGCGGGCCGCCGCGAACTCGCGGCCCTCCTCGGAGTCGCCGGCCTGGAAGATCACCGGGCGTCCCTGCGGACTCCGGGGCACCGAGAAGTGCCCGGAGATCGCGAACTGATCGTCGACGTGGTCGAATGCGCCTGCGTCGTCGCGACGCAGGAATCGGCCGGTCACCTTGTCGGCCGACACGTCGTCGTCGAGCCACGAGTCCCACAATTCGATGGCGGTCTCGAGGAATTGGCGGGCGCGCCGGTAGCGCTGGTCCTGGGGGAGAAACCCGCCCCGCCGGAAGTTCTGTCCGGTGAACTCGTCCCACGACGTCACCACGTTCCACGCGGCGCGACCGTCCGAGAGGTGGTCGAGTGTCGCGAATTGCCGTGCCACCTCGAATGGTTCGTTGAACGTGGAGTTGATGGTGCCTGCCAGACCGAGGTGCTCGGTGACGGCCGCCAGTGCGGCGAGGACGGTGAACGTGTCCGGCCGCCCGACGACGTCGAGGTCGTAGATCTCCCCGTGCTGTTCGCGTAGACGCAGCCCCTCGGCGAGGAAGAGGAAATCGAACAGCCCGCGCTCGGCGGTCTGGGCGAAACGGGTGAACGAATCGAACTCGATGTGGCTGCCGGAGTTCGGATCGCTCCACACCGTGGTGTTGTTGACGCCGGGGAAGTGCGCGGCGAGGTGGACCTGTTTCGTCATCGACGTCCCGCTCCTGTCGTCGTCGCAGTGGTCAGGGTGAACCGGTTGGCCGGGCGCGTGAGGCCGAGCCGTTCGCGCAGACTCGGTGCGTCGGCGTCGCGGATCAGTCCACGTCGTCGGAGTTCCGGCACCAGGTTCGTGGTGATCTGCAGCAGGTCGTGTGGAACCGTCGCCGGCCGCAGTCGGACGCCGGTGATCCCGGAGCCGGTGAGATCGGCGATGTGGTCGGCGAGGTCGGCAGCGGTGCCCGAGAAGACCGGCACCCCACCGGTGTACGGCGTGCCCAGCACGTCGTCGAGCCGATTGCGGCGGGCCTCGGCGGTCCGGTCGCGATCGTCGAGGTGGACGAGAAGGTCGGCCAACACGTGGACCTGCTCGTCCTCGCGTCCAGCGCGCGACTGCGCGTCCCGGACGGCGGCCACGGCACGGGTCGCGGACGGACGATCGTGGGCGGCGACGAACCCGATGTCGGCGGACGCGCCCACGAAGTCGACGGCGGCCGCGCCCGCTGCGGTCGTTGCGGCGATGACGGGTTGACCCTGCGGCGGCCGCGGGGTGATCGACGGTCCCCGGACCGAGAAGAAGCGTCCCTCGAAGTCGATGTGATGCAGCTTCCTCCGGTCGACGAACCGTCCGGTCGACACGTCCCGGATCTCGGCGCCATCTTCCCAGGAGTCCCACAGGTGGCGCAGAACCTCGACATATTCCGTTGACTCGGAGAACAATTCGCGTTGCCGTTCGGCAGACTCGGCCGGCAGCGTCCGCCTGCCGAACAGCCGCGCGTCCGGGTCGGTGTCGGCCACCTCGACGAGGACACCCGCACGTGCACGACCGACGTAGTCGAGGGTGGCGATGGCCTTTGCGGCATGGAACGGCTCGGTGTGCGTCGCGACCACGGTCGGTACCAGGCCGACCCGCGACGTCGTCGATGCGACGCGTGCGGCCACCAGCACGGAATCGAGTCGTCCGGCGGCGAGTTCGGCGGCCGGCCGGTCCAGGTCGTCGGTCGTCGGTGGCCGCAGGCGAAAGCGGTCGGCGATCGTCACCAGGTCGATCCCGGCCCGATCCGCTTCGCCGACGAGGTCGGTCCAATAGTCCGCCGTGAGCAGGTCATCAGGGCATGCGTCCGGTTCTCTCCAGGCGAGCGGATGCCAGCCGGCACCGGTGAGGGCGATGGCCAGATGTGTTCCGAGAGTGGTCATGAGGGCACTTCCCGTATCGGTGGTACGTCGCGTGGTCATCGAGGACAACGTCGCGACGGCGCCCGGGCAACCGGATCCGGAGGGTCTCGATCAGTGTGAGTGCAAGTCTCGCCAAGACTCTCGTGGTGCGGCTTACTGGGTGATCGCCATCGATCTCACGCCGAGGAACCCAGGGAGTGTGGCCATGTCGTGGCTGACCCGGGTGCTGGTCTCCCAGCACAACTATCTGCTCCGAGCGGTCTCAGGGCTCGCACCCGAGGCCGCGCATGCCACCGCGTTGTGTGCCGGACCGGACTGTTCGTGTGGTGCTGTCATCCCGGCGCACGGGGAGGCATGGTGACCGTGCGTGCCTCGCGTGTTCCGCTGTCGGTCCTCGACCTCGCGCCGATCACCGAGGGCAGTCGCGCCACCGACGCGATCCGGCGCAGCATCGAACTCGCCCGCCACGTCGAACAGTTGGGGTACCGGCGGTACTGGCTGGCCGAACACCATTTCGTCTCCGTGGCCAGCTCATCCACGACGACCCTCATCGCGCTGGTCGCGGCCGCGACCGATCACATCCGGGTAGGCAGTGCTGCAGTCCAGATCGGTCACCACACCGCGGCGTCGGTGGTCGAGGCGTTCGGCACGATCGATGCTCTCCACCCGGGGCGGCTCGACCTCGGGCTTGGGCGGTCGGGGCAGCGGCGCACCGAGGCCCTGTCGGCCGTCGCCGCGGGCCGACGCGTCACCGAACCGCAGCCGGAACGATGGGTCGACGGACTGCTGATCCCGGAACCGTTTCCGATCGAGCAACTCCTGTCGTCGCCGCGGCTGGCGACGATGAGCAGTGCGCTCGCGTTCGAGGGTGCGCGGCAGCCGGATTTCGCCGACGCCGTCGACGACGTGCTTGCCTTGCTGGGCGGGCGCTTTCGCATCGACGACCTCGAGGTCCGTGCCGTCCCGGGTGAGGATGCCGACCTCCAGGTCTGGATCTTCGGCAGCAGCAAGGGGCAGAGCGCGGCGGTCGCGGGTGCGTCCGGATTGCCGTTCGTGGCCAACTACCACGTGAGCCCGGCCAGTGTGCTGGAGGCCGTGGAGGCCTATCGTGCCGCGTTCCGGCCATCGGCTCGGCTGACCGAACCCTACGTCGTCGTGTCGGCGGATGTGGTCGTCGCCGACGACGACGAGACCGCGGCGCAGCTGGCCTCGACCTACGGTCACTGGGTGTACGACATCCGTAGCGGTCACGGCGCGACGGACTACCTCGACCCCGCCACGGCGCCACCGCTGACCGCTCAGCAGCTCCGCGTCGTCGCGGATCGGACCCGTACCCAGTTCGTCGGCGCGCCGGAGACGGTCGTCGGCGGCCTCGAGGCCCTGGTGCGAGCCACCGGTGCCGACGAGTTGGTGATCACCAGCGTCACACACGATTTCGAGGCCCGGAAGCGATCGCACCAGCTCCTCGCCGAGGCCTGGCGGTAGCCGCCGAGGCCTGGCTGTAGCGCCGCGGCGACGAGTGATGAGACTGCCGGGAAACGCCGAGGCCCCCACCTGCTTCGGGATCACTCCCGGACCAGGTGGGGGCCTGCGCGGTCAATTCGACCGACTCAGCCGATCATCACCATCTCGTGGTCGCCGACCGAGCGTGCCAGCGCCGACACGTGATCGGCGGCGTCGCCGAGGGTGTGCGAGATCGCGGTCAGTCGGCTCAGGTAGTGGCCGACCGGGTACTCGGCGGTCATCCCGATACCGCCGTGCATCTGCACCGCCTCCTGTCCGATGACCCGGCCTGAGCGGCAGATCTGAAGCTTCGCACGCGACGCGATGGCCGGGTCGCAGACGCCGTCGGACAACGCGGTCGTCGCGTACAGGCTCATGCTGCGTGCCAGCTCCAGCTGGGCGTACATGTCCGCGGCGCGCTGGGTCAGTGTCTGGAACTGTGACAGCGTGACACCGAACTGCTTGCGGGTCTTCAGGTATTCGACGGTGAGGTCGAGGGCGCGCTCCATGGCGCCGACGGCCTCGGCGCACAACGCGGTCTGGATGCCGACCTCGGCGTCCGCGATCACCTGGGTCGCGTCGCCGCTGCCCAGGCGAACCGCTGCGGCATCGGTGAACTCGATCTGCGCGCCCCGACGGCGGTCGTGGGTGCGATACGGAGTTCGTGCGACGCCCTCGGCATCCGCGTCGACGAGGAACAGGCCGACACCGTCGTCGGTGCGTGCCGACACGACCAGCTTGCCTGCGCAATCACCATGTCCGACCAGGGTTTTGACGCCATTGAGCTTGCCGTCGTCGGCGGTGGTTGCGACCTTCGCGCCCGGCCAGCGGTCGCCCGGTTCGAGGTGTGCGAACGCCATCAGCAACTCACCCGACGCCAGCCCGCCGAGGATTTCGGCGCGAGTGTCGGCATCGGCGGTCGCGGCGACGAGCGACCCCGGGACGAGGACTGCGTCGAGGTACGGCTCGGGGGCCAGTGCGCGACCGACCTCGGTCATGACGCTGGTGAACTCCACCGGGCCCGCGCCCATACCGCCGTCGTCCTCGGGAAAGGTGAGGCCGAGGATGCCGATGTCGGCCAACGACTTCCAGACGCCCTTGTCCCAGCCGAGTTCGGTGTCGGTGACCGCGCGGACCGTCTCGATGTCGTACTTGCGGGTCAACACCTCGCGGACGGTGTCGCGCAGCATCGTTTGTTCGTCAGATAGAGCGAAATCCATGAAAGGTACCCAGGTTCTCGTGTGTAGTGAAAGGTTCTGTGTGGCGGCCTGTTACAGGCCCAGCACGGCCTTGTCGATGATCTGACGCTGAACTTCCGACGATCCGCCGTAGATGCTGACCTTGCGGTAGTTGAGGTAGGTCGGTACGGACAGCTGCGCCCACTCCGGCGACGCGATGTCGGCCGTACCGTTGGCGGCGGACGCATCCAGGCCTGCGACCGGCAGTGAGTCGGGGCCGGCGATGTCGGCGAGCAGCTCCATGGCCTCCTGCTGCAACTGGCTGCCACGCAGCTTCAGCAGCGACGACGCCGGGTTCGGCTTGCCGTCTGCCGACGACGCGGCCACGCGCAGCTGGGTCACCTCGAGGGCGAGGAGGTCGTTCTCCAGCTCGGCCAGACGGGTGGCGAGCAGCGGATCCTCCAAGAGGGTGCCGCCGGACGCGGTGGTGATCTGGCGCGCGAGTTCTTTCGCCTTGGCCAGTTTGGTCTTGGTGTAGCCGATGCGGGCGATGCCGCTGCGCTCGTTGCCGAGCAGGAACTTGGCTTGGGTCCAGCCCTCGTTCTCCTTGCCGACGAGGTTCTCGACCGGCACGCGGACGTCGTTGAAGAAGACCTCGTTGACCTCGAATCCGCCGTCGATCAGCTGGATCGGGCGGAGCTCCACGCCGGGGGTGTCCATCGGGAACAGCAGCATGCTGATGCCTGCTTGCTTCTTGACGTCCGGATCGGTGCGCACGAGGCAGAAGATCCAATCGGCGAACTGGCCGAGCGTGGTCCACGTCTTCTGGCCGTTGACGACGTAGTGGTCGCCGTCGCGGACCGCGCGGGTCTTGAGTGATGCGAGGTCCGAACCGGCCTCGGGCTCGGAGAAGCCCTGGCACCACCAGATGTCGAGGTTGGCGGTCTTGGCCAGGAAGCGTTCCTTCATCTCCGGTGACCCGAACTGCGCGATGACCGGACCGATCATGCCGACGTTGAACGGCAGCATGTCCGGGACGTGCATCAGGCTCATCTCCTCGCGGTAGATGTGGCTCTGGATGGGGGTCCAGTCGCGGCCGCCCGCCTCGACCGGCCAACCCGGCGTCGCGACGCCGTGCTCGTTCAGGATGCGGGTGGTGGTGACGAGGTCGTCAGGGTAATTCAGCTTGCCCGCCTCTGACCGGCGCCGGAGGTCTTCGGGGACTTTCGCGAAGATCGCCCGCAACTCATCGCGGAACGCCTCTTCTTCGGGACTGAATTTCAGCTGCATGAGTTCTGTCTTACTCCTGGTCGGCGGGCGTGGGATGCAGACGTGGAAACGCGAAGGTGACGGTCGTTGCGTCTGCTGACTAAGCGCTTGCTTAGTGATACTCTGCACTATGCCGCGACCAGTGGCCCATGTCAATGTCAACGGATCATCGGAAACGGAGGCCGGCGACATGTCAGTCGTGGAACCGCCGCCCCGTGCCGTCGCGGCGCGCTCACGGTTGCTGCGAGCCGCGGTGGAGGCGTTTGCGGCACAGGGATTCGACGCGACGACCACCCGCGACATCGCGACCGGGGCGCAGATGAGTCCGGCAGCGGTGTACGTGCACTTCCGGTCCAAGGAGGAGGTGCTCTACGAGCTCTCCGACGCCGGGCACCGCTCGTTCCTGGAGTTGATCGATGCCGCTGACGATCCCGCGCACCCGCCTGCCGCGCGTCTGCGGGCCGTGATCGGTGCGCTGGCCGCTCATCACGCTCGTGATCATGTGTGGTCCAGGGTCGTCAACTATGAGTTGGACTCGCTCTCGGCGGAGCATCGTGAAGCCATCGCAGTGATGCGCAAGGAGGTCGCCCGACGGGTCGGCGCGATCGTCGACACGGGCATCGCCCGCGGAGCCTTCGACGTCGACGACCCGCAGGCGACCACGACGCTGCTGCTGTCGATGGGTGTCGATGTGGCGCGCTGGTATCGGGAGTCCGGCGCGATGACTCCTGAACAGATCGGTGACTTCCAGGCGGAGATGGCTGCGCGGATCGTCGGTGCTCGGGCGGACCGCTCACCGACGTGACACGTCGATGTGGGCGAACGCGGGCGAGCGTGTCAGCGACCCACTGAGATCTTTCGGTCCGAGACGGTGCGGTCGGCCGCCGCGGCGCCGGTCGCCGATCCGTCGCTCCTGGCCGACCGCCGGTGGATACCGGCGGTGACGAGTGCACCGAGGACCGCCAGCAACAGTACGTAGGCCACATAGCCGACGACGGTCTCCTGCAGACCGATGTGGGAGACCACGAGTCCGGCCACCACCGCGGGCAGGCTGAAGGCGAGGTAGCTCGCCACGAAGACCGACGAGAAGACCTGTCCGCGTTGCTGTGCGGGCGTCGCCGCGATGATGCTGTCCAGCGCGCCGAGGAAGGTCGCGGCGAAGCCGGCGCCTGCCACGATCGAGCCGACGATGTAGAGCGGTAGTGCCTCCATGAGCACGCCCGACAGCGAGATGACCGCACCGCCGGCGAGGGCGGGGTAGCCGAAGGCGAGCTTGGTGCCCGCCTCGCGTCCGGTGATCATCAGCGACGTGACGGCCGCTGAGGCGAAGAAGACGAAGAGCAGCACTCCGGCTTCGGCGTGGTTCTCGACGCCGAAGACGCGGGCGACCACCGACGAGCCGAGCGACAGGTAGAGCCCGCCGAGCGACCAGGTCGCGACCAGCGCGGGCACTGCGGTGAAGAACACCCGGCGGACCGGGGCGGGCAGATGCACTCTCGGAGCGAGCGTCGCGACGAGGTGTCGCCGGGAGGTGAAGCCGACTCGCTCGGAGGTCTCGGGCACGATGAGCAGAGCGATGAGCAATGCCGCGAACAACCCGAGGATCACCTCGTAGATCAGGAACCGCGGGGCAGGCGCGTACTCGACGAGGAGACCGGCGACCGCGACGCCGCCTGCGAGTCCGATGGTCGGAGCGGCCCCGGTGATCGCCGACCCGAGCCGGGGTGTCGGCTGCAGGTCGACGACGGTCGCGGTCAGTGTCCCCATCGCCGCGCCGGTTGCGAGGCCCTGTAGGGCACGGGCAGCCAACAGCACGCCGACGTCGTCGGCCGAGACGAACAAGATCATGCTCGCGATCAACAGGGCGAGTGCCACCGCGAGCACGGGTCGTCGGCCGATGTGGTCGGACAGAGAGCCAACGGTGAGCAGGCTCGCCAGCATCGTGGCCACATAGATGGCGAAAACCGCGGTCAGGGTGAACGCCGAGAACCCCCAGAGTTCCTGATAGACGGGGTACAGCGGCGATGGCGCAGCAGAGGAGAAGAGGACCATCACGAAAGTGGCCGTGACCACCCAGAACGCGCGATGCGGGTGCAATCGAGTCATCTCATCTCCCTAAAGCAAACAAATTTGCGTTAGATTCAAAGTAGCCACACCCGCCCACTAAAGCAACTCGATTTGCAATAATGGCAGACATGAGTGGTTCCAGTGCAGCGGCGAATGCCCATCCCGGCGGTTCCAGGCGCCCGGGTGGTCGGAGTGCGCGGGTGCAGTCGGCGGTGTACGCGGCGGTCGGGCAGCTCGTCGGTGCCGGCAGGCGTGACACCATGACGATCCCCGAGGTGGCCGAGCTCGCCGAGGTGAACCCCACCAGCATCTACCGACGATGGGGGTCGATCGAGGCGCTGCTCGGAGAGGTGGCCGTCGCCGCTCTCACCCAGGGCGAGCCGCTGCCCGACACCGGTGTGCTCGACGCCGACCTCGCCGAATGGTCGAAGATCATCGCCGCCGACATCGGGCGCCCGAAGCGGCGGGCATATCTGCGCGCCATGGTGTTCGCGCGCAACGATGTGGTCGAGGAGTGTCCCTGCTGGGAGATCCGCCGCGAGCAGGCCGAGCAGATGGTCGCGCGGTCGGTTGCACGTGGCGAGACGACGCCATCGGCACGCCAGATCCTCGACCACGTGATCGCGCCGCTGTATCACCACGCCGTCTTCGGTCTGGCCCTCGACGACACCTACGCGGAGGATCTGGCCGCTGATGTGATGGCCATGACCAAGGCTGCCCAGCCACCCCGCTGATCCCGCCCCCCGCCCCGGGCCACCCCGCCCCCACCCCCGCCGATCTAGTAGGCCCCGAGCGCAGCGAGGCGCCGTATCGAGATCAGACACCGCCCCCCGCTGATCGAGTAGGCCCTGAGCGCAGCGAGGCGCCGTATCGAGATCAGGCCCCGCCACACCGCCCCCCGCCCCCCCGCTGATCGAGTAGGCCCCGAGCGCAGCGAGGCGCCGTATCGAGATCAGACACCCCGACCCCGGCCCGACATCGCCGAGCCATGGCCGATCGACCGTGACGGAGGCTAGGCTCCCCGCATGAAGAACGTCCACGCATTCGGGGACGACGCGCTCGGCGATCTCGACGGTGTGGGAGTTGCGGCCGCGATCCGATCGGGCGAGATCTCCGCTGCCGAAGCGCTCGATGCGGCAATCGCCCGGATCGACGCGGTCAACCCGCAGCTCAACGCGATCGCCGTCGACGATCGGGATCGTGCCCGCAAACGGGCCGCGGACGACGATTTCCCGGCCGGCTCGTTCGCTCGGGTGCCGTCGATCATCAAGAACAACACCCTGTTCGAGGGTCTGCCGGTGGGTAATGGTTCGGCTGCGATGCCCGACCTGCCCGCCAAGGGCAACGAACCGTTCACCGAGCAGTTCCTCTCGACGGGCGTCAACATCGTCGGGGCATCCACGCTGCCGGCCTTCGGACTCACTGCGACAACGGAGTTCGTCGACCGCGATCCCACCCGCAACCCCTGGGACACCGACTACTCCTCCGGCGCGTCGTCGGGCGGGTCGGCCGCGCTGGTGGCCGCCGGCGCGCTGCCCGTCGCGCACGGCAACGACGGCGGCGGTTCCATCCGGATCCCCGCCGCGGCCTGCGGGCTGGTGGGCCTCAAGCCGTCGCGCGGGCGGGTGGCACCCTCGCCGACCGGTCAGATCCTTCCGGTGGACATCATCTCCAACGGCATCCTGAGCAGAACCGTCCGCGACACAGCGCATTTCATCGACGATGCCGAGAAGTTCCGGCCGCCGTCCGAGCTCCCGACGGTGGGTCTCGTGGAGGGGCCGGGCACGCGGCGGCTGCGGATCGGGTTGATCAACGACACCGTGACCGGGACCCCGATAGATGCCGACACCATGGCCGCGCTCTCGTCGGCCGTCGACCTGCTCACCTCGCTGGGGCACGATGTCGAGGTGACCCCGGTCCCGTTGGACGAGACATTCGTCCGGCAGTTCACCGACTACTGGTCGATGCTCGCATGCTCGATGCACCGACTCGGAAAACTGCTGGTGGGCAAGGACTTCGATGCCGCGGCGCTCGATCCTTTCACCGTTGACCTGTCGCAGCGGTATCTGCGAGCGTTCTGGCGGACCCCGTCGACGATCGTCGGACTCAAACGCGCCACCGCGAGGTTCCGCACTGCGTTCGACCGGTTCGATCTCCTCGTGTCGCCGACCTTGTCCCACACCACTCCGAGGATCGGTTACCTCGATCCCGGAGGCGATTTCGACGAGATCTTCGAGCGGCTCGTGCACTATGTCGCCTTCACGCCCGCCAACAACACCACCGGCACCCCGGCCATCAGTCTCCCGATGAGCCGGAGTTCCGATGGGCTTCCCGTGGGCGTCCACTTCTGCGCCGACCTGGGCCGCGAACGCCTGCTGTTGGAGATGGCCTTCGAGATCGAGGCGGCCCGGCCGTTCGCGCGCATCCAGGACTGACACGAACAGAGGTTGCATCCTGGTCCGGTATCCGGAACAGGATGCAACCTCTGGGTCGGTCGAGCGTGAGAATCAGTGCGAAACAGCCTTTTCGGCACCCACCCCGGTGAGTGACCGCACCTCCATCTCGGCCTTGCGTTCCGGCGTGCCCACGTCGGATGGTGACGTGAACGTTCCGACGATGCCGAGGATGAAACCGATCGGGATCGACACGATGCCCGGATTGGCCAGCGGGAACCACGCGAAGTCGGCGCCCGGGATCATCGCCGTCTCCGAGCCCGAGACGGCCGGGGAGAAGATGATCAGCACGATCGTCGAGATCAGGCCACCGTAGATGCTCCACAGCGCGCCGCGGGTGTTGAATCGTTTCCAGTACAGCGAGTACAGGATGGTCGGCAGGTTTGCCGCTGCGGCGATCGCGAAGGCCAGGGCCACCAGGAAGGCGATGTTCTGCCCGTTGGCGAGGATGCCCAGGATGATGCCCATGATGCCGAGCACGACGACGGTGTAGCGCGACACCCGGACCTGATCTTCCTCACTTGCCGTGCCGCGCTTGATGACGCTTCCGTAGATGTCGTGCGCGAACGAGGCCGATGCGGTGATGGCCAGCCCGGCGACGACGGCGAGGATGGTCGCGAACGCCACCGCGGAGATGATCCCGAGGAGTACCACGCCCCCGAGTTCGAACGCGAGCAGCGGAGCCGCCGAGTTCTGCTTGCCTGCCGCCGCCATGATCTTGTCCGGACCGACCAGGGCTGCGGCACCGTAGCCCAGGACCAGGGTGAACAGATAGAACGCGCCGATCAGTGCGATCGCCCAGACCACCGATTTCCGAGCCTCTTTCGCTGTCGGCACGGTGTAGAAGCGCATCAGCACATGAGGCAGCCCTGCGGTGCCGAGCACGAGGGCGATGGCCAGCGACACGAAGTTGATCTGCGACTCGAAGGAGCCGCCATACTGCGCCCCGGGCGCGAGAACGTCACGGGCAGCGATCTTCTCGTCGGCCGACCCGGAGATCGCGTCCTGGGCCGAGCCGAGGATGCTCGACAGGTTCATGCCGAATTTGGCCAGCACGATGAACGTCATGATCGCGGCACCGGCGATCAGCAGGACCGCCTTGATGATCTGCACCCAGGTGGTGCCCTTCATGCCGCCGACGAGGACGTAGACGATCATCAGCGCACCGACAGCCGCGATCACGATCGACTGTCCGACGCGGCCTTCGATGTCGAGGAGCAGGGCGACCAGGCCGCCCGCGCCGGCCATCTGGGCGAGCAGATAGAACAGCGAGACCGCCAGGGTCGAGATCGCGGCCGCCAGGCGTACCGGGCGTTGGCGCAGGCGGAAGCTCAAGACGTCGGCCATCGTGAATTTGCCGGTGTTGCGCAGCAATTCGGCCACCAGGAGCAGAGCGACGAGCCAGGCGACCAGGAACCCGATCGAGTAGAGGAAGCCGTCGTAGCCGTAGACGGCGATGGCGCCTGCGATGCCGAGGAAGCTCGCCGCGGACAGATAATCGCCCGCGATGGCGACACCGTTCTGTGGTCCGGAGAAGCCACGTCCGCCGGTGAAGAAGTCGGCCGCCGATTTGTTGTTCTTGCTCGCCCGGATCACCACGTACATGGTGATCGCCACGAATGCGAGGAAGATCGAGATGTTGGCCGCCGGGTTGCCGACTGCGGCTGCCACGACCTGGGTATGTGAGGTGCTCATGAACCGACCGGCCCTTCCATCTCGTCGCGGATCGCCTCGGCGCGGGGATCGAGGTCGCGGTTCGCGAAGCGTACATACAGCCCGGTGATGACGAAGGTGGTCACGAACTGCAGGAGGCCGAGGACCAGTCCGACGTTGATGTTGCCCCAGACCTCGGTCGCCATGAAGTCGTGGGCGAATGCTCCGAGCAACACGTAGAGCCCGTACCAGAGCAAGAAGAACGCCGTCATCGGAAAGACGAATCGGCGCAGGCGACTGCGGAGTTCCTGGAACTGCGGGCTGGCCTGCACCTCCAGGAACTGATCGCCGGTCGGCGGGTGCGGTACCGCGCCGGGTGGCTGTTCGATGGTGGACACGTCTGCCTCCTACGGGGACTGTGATGACACTCTGAACAGGAGAATATTGAGGGCCAGGTCACATGAGAACGGGGTGGCGTGGCTCACACGTCGAAGTCCGGTGACGGTGCGCCGGGCGGTCGGTGTCCGGCGACGAACGGTCGGGCCGGCCCGCGAGGGTGGGCGACTCCTGTTGGTCGAGTAGCCCGCGAGGGTGGGTGGCTCCTGTTGGTCGAGTAGCCCGCGAGGGTGGGTGGCTCCTGTTGGTCGAGTAGCCCGCGAACGGAGTGAGCGCGCGTATCGAGACCCCTTCACGGACCCCGAATTTCCTGTCGGTGCTCCGCGATAGTCTGTGTCCAGTTGATCTCCACGAGGGCTTTACGCATTCGATACCGGGCTGATGTTGTTGGTGTCCTGTCGGTTTCGTCCAGTGAGGCCTGCTCGTGTTCGTGTTCACCGATCCTGTCGCCGACGACGTCGCGCTGTCCTGCGCGCCGTCGTCCGAGCTGGCGGGTACGGCGCGTGACGCGTTGTGGTTGAGTCGCCAGGCCGAGGCCCGTTCGCTGCTCGCGGCTCATCGGCTCGGGCAGTCGGTGTACGACGAGATGTTGATGTCGCTGGATCCCGAACGCCAGATGATGGTGCGCAACCCCGCCGACAAGGCTGCCATCGGCGAGATCTCGCTGCAGCTGGGCATCTCCCGGAAGAAGGCAGGCACCTGGTTCAATCTCGGCGAGGCGTTACGGGGCCTGCCGAAGATCCGGATGGCATATCTGGCAGGTGATCTCAGTACGCATCGGATGTCGGTGATGGTCTACGCGGCACGATCGGCGTCCGTCGCCACCGCAGAACCCGATTTCGAGGACATCGCATTGGACTTGGCGTCGCGCCCGTCCACCGACAAGGTGCTGCGCGACGAACTCGAAGAGGCGCTGATCAGTCTGGATCCGGAGGGTGCCGCCGAGGCGCGTGACGGATTTGCCGACGCGTGGCAGAACGTTGCCATCACCGACGACTCATCCGGTCACGCCAACATCGACGCATGTGTGCCTGCCGAGGACGCGGTGTTCCTGCGTGAGCGGATCGGTGCGCTGATCGCCGAGCGGGTGTGTCACCGCGATCCTCGCACCATCGGCCGCCGCCGCGTGCTCGCATTGGCGGAGCTGCTGGGTGTGCCTGGCAAGAAGCTGACGTGTGCATGTGGTCTGGACGAATGCCCGATGCGTATGCCAGATGCCACGACCGACGAGCAGGCTCCGGCAATGTATGTCCCGACCGACGTCGCGGACGATCGTCACGAGGGTTCACCGGCACCCACAGAACCGCCGCCGTGGACGCTCGTCGTCGATCCGACCGGTGTCGAGGTGCCTCGGCTACGTGGCTTCAGGGCCATCGATCCGTCCTTGGCGGACACCTTGTCTCCGCGAGCCTCGCTGATCACGCTGCCTCCGCACCTGATCCGCGGGCGCTCCCGACTCATCGTCGTCGGCAGACGTGGACCGGCACCGCCGATGGACCCGACCGGGCACGGCGGGTTCGAGCATCCACCGCCCGGCGCGTTGACCCACGCACCGTCGGCACGGTTGCGTCGCGAGGTCATGCTGTCGGACCTCATCTGTCGATACCCGTTCTGCGGCATGCCGTCTCACAAGTGCGAACTCGACCACATCGTGAAGTTCGATCATGCCGACCCGCACGCAGGCGGGTGGACGCTGGCGTCCAACCTGGCTCCGATGTGCCCGCCCGACCATCACCGCAAACACCTCGGTCGATGGCGACCCACCATGAACACCGACCGCACCATCACGTGGTGCAACACCACCACGGGAGAGGAGATCACCACCCACCCACGCTGACCCAGGCACAGCCCAGGCCGACCACGCCTAACGACTACTCCTTCGGCAACCGTTCGATGCCCATCCCGAGGCGTTCGGGGACATGCATCCGGGCGAAGGTGCGGGCGAGGTCGACGGGCAGGTGCCGCCGGGTGGCAACACTCACCACGATCATGGTGGCGAACGCGAGGGGGACGGTCACCGCGGCCGGGTATCCGATGATCATGGCGGGCCAGCCGCCGAGCGCCTCGTTGTCGACCACTCCCGCGATCGCCAGGCTCGTCGCTGCCCCTGACGAGCATCCACCGACCACCAGGCCGGCGACGGCGCCGGGGGCCGTGAGGCCACGCCACCAGATGCCCAGCACCAGAAGGGGACACAACGTGGACGCAGCGACAGCGAACACGAGGCCGACGGTCCGCGACAGTTCGAGGGAGGTGGCGGCGAGAGACAGCCCGATCGGGATCAGGCCACCGATCACTGCCGCCAGCCGAAAGTCGCGGACGCGTCCGCGCAGTACGTCGGTGGCGAGTGCCCCGGCGACGCTGACCAGCAGACCCGAGGACGTGGCGAGGAAGGCGGCGATCGCGCCCGCGGCGACCAGGGCCGCGAGGAACTGTCCGGCCAGCCCGCCGACCGCTGCGCTGGGCAACAGGAGCACCGCGGCGTCTGCGGTACCGGTGATCAGGAGTTGCGGCACATACAGCCTGGCGAAGACTCCGAGAAGCGTGGGGAACAGGTAGAACAACGCCAGCAACGCGATCACCGCGAGCGCGGTCCGGCGTGCCGACCGGCCGTCGGGATTGGTGTAGAAGCGCACCAGCACGTGGGGGAGTCCCATGGTGCCGAGGAACGTCGCGACGATGAGCGACAGCACTTCGAACAATGGCTGTCGCCCACCGAGTCCGCCACCCGAGGCGATCCAGTCGGCCCCGGTGGTCGGGGCGCCCTCGACCACCGGGGTGGCCGCGCCCGCATCGAGGTGGATGACGGTACCGGCGGCCAGATCGTGTGGCCCGGTGGCGGTGATCGGCGCGTCCTCGACGTGCTCACCGTCGAGCGTCCCCGTCACCGACAGACCTGCTGTCTCGGTGACGGTGACCGTGACGTCGGTGGTGATGTCGACCGTGGTGGCCTGCGCCACGCGTGGGGGTGCGGGTGCACCGAGTTCTGCACGATCGGAGAAGAACACGGCGAGCAGGGCCAGCGCCGGCACCGCGATCGCGGTGAGCTTGAGCCAGTACTGGAATGCCTGGACGAAGGTGATCGACCGCATCCCACCCCCGACGACATTGACGATCACGATCGCGCCCACCGCGACGACACCGATCCACACGGGCGCACCCAGCAGGATGTTCAAGGTGAGTCCGGCACCTTGCAGCTGGGGGATCAGGTACAGCACACACACCACCACCACGACCGTCATCGAGGCGAGCCGGGCGGTCGGGGAGCTCAGCCGGAACTCGGCGAAGTCGGGCACCGTGTACGCGCCGGACCGGCGCAGTGGGGCCGCCACGAACAACAGCAGCCCCAGATACCCGGCGGTGAATCCGACCGGATACCACAGTGCGTCGGCGCCGTATTTGGCCACCAGGCCTGCAACACCCAGAAAAGATGCGGCCGACAGGTATTCGCCGGAGATCGCTGCGGCGTTCCAGCGAGAACCGATGCTGCGAGAGGCGACGAGAAAGTCGGAGGTGGTGCGCGAGAGTCGGCCGCCGTACGCGCCGACGGCAACGGTCGCGACGGCCGCGAGTCCCAGCGCCACCGCGGTGAGAGCGTCGACGTCGGTGCTCACGGCTGGTCGCGTTCGTCGTCGACGAGCCCGATGAAGTCGCGCTCGGCCTGTTCGGCGAATCGCACGTAGACCCGTCCGGTGACGTACAGCAGGGGGTAGAGCGCCAACGCCAGTATCAGCCAGTTGAGACGGATTCCGAGCACACTCACAGTGGTGAGCCACGGAAAGATGGTGCCCACCACCGGGATCGCGACGATGATGGCGACCACACCCACCGCCAGGCGCAGGGCGAGCCCCAACTGCGCTCGCATCAGTCCACGCACCAGGGCGTCGCCGACCTCGGTCTGTTCCTGGACCTCGACCCGGGTGCGGACCATCCGCGCGCCGCGCCGTCGTGACAAGACGACCCGTTCCCGCTGCGGCTGTTGGCTTGTCATCGCTGTGCCGGGTCGTCCGGGCTCGACTTGAGCTCGCGCATCGGATCGCGGATCAGCAGATCCTTGAGCTCGCGGAGCTGACGGCGACTCACCGGCAGCTCGACGGCGGCCGAGGCTCCATGAGCCCGTACGCACACGACGGTCGTGGAACCGGTCGTGCGTAGTCCGGTCACCATGGGCAACGCCACCAGATATGATCGGTGGACGCGCTGGAACCCGTGATCCTGCCAGCGGGATGCCAGGGTGGACAACGGGATTCGCACGAGATGCGCGCCCGAATCCGAATGTAGCCGGGCATAGTCGCCCACCGCCTCCACCCACGAGATACTGTCGCGACGGACCAGTGATGTGACGCCGGACAGCTCCACCGGGATCACCTCGTCGGTGCCGCTCACCCCCGGCGGAACCGGTTCAGCGTGGCCGGAGGTCTCGCGGATCGTCAGTACCCGGGAGATCGCCTGTGTGAGCCGTTCGTCGCGCAACGGCTTGAGGAGATAGTCGACGGCACCGACCTCGAAGGCGTCGACCGCCTTGTCATCGTGGGCGGTCACGAACACGACGGCGGGCGGGTCGGCGTACTTGGTCAGCACTCCGGCGAGCTCGAGCCCGGAGAGCCCGGGCATGTTGATGTCGAGGAAGATCGCATCGACGCGATGCTCGTTGAGCTGGCGCAGCGCGTCGGTGGCGTCGCCTGCGCTGAGCACCTCGTCGATCTCGGGCCGGCGCCCGAGCAGATAGGTCAGTTCGTCGAGCGCCGGAGGCTCGTCGTCGACAGCGAGGACCACCAACGACATTCGGGCACCCCCTTTCACGGATACATCAGGCACGGATACCGGCGCGGAACTTGGGGACCCGCATGCCGACTCGGGTGCCCGCATCGATTCCGGTGTCGACCACCAGACCGTAATCGTTGCCGAACGCGGCCCGCAGCCGATGATCGACATTCGTGAGCCCGACGTGAGCGCCGTCGGATTCGCTGCGGGCGTTCTCGGCGGGGGCCAGGGCATCGATGTCCCCGGACCGCAGGAGTTCGGGGTCCATGCCTGCGCCGTCGTCTTCCACGGTGATCACGCAGTCCGAGCCTTCGTCGCGGGCGATGATCGTGATGGTGCCCCCGCCCTTCCCCGCCAGCCCGTGCCGAACGGCGTTCTCCACCAGCGGTTGCAACGCGAGGAATGGTACGACGACGTTCAGCACCTCGGGCGCCACCTGGAGCTTCACGTTCAGGGCCGGTCCGAACCGCGCGCGTTCCAGCGTCAGGTACCGGTCGATGTTGCGCAGTTCGTCGGCCAGCACGGTGTATTCACCTGCGGCCCGGAAGGAGTACCGCGTGAAATCCGCGAAGTCGAGGATGAGCTCCCGGGCCCGATCGGGGTCGGTCCGCACGAACGACGCGATGGTGTTGAGGGCGTTGTAGATGAAGTGCGGACTGATCTGTGCGCGCAGCGCGAGGACCTCCGCACGATCCAGACGCGCCCTCGACGCCTCGAGGTCCGCCAATTCGATCTGACTCGACACGTACCGCGCCACCTCACCGACCGCGCCCAGCATGCCTGGGCCCGGACGCTGGGTGGCGGCCACCACGAGCACCCCGACGCTGCGGCCGTCGGCGATCAGCGGTTCGGCGACGAGTGCGCGGACCGGCGATTCCGGACCACACGGATCGTTCACCAGCACTCGCCGCTGATCCGGCTCCGCGGTCCGCGCCGCCTCTGCGGCGGCAGCGATCAGAGCGTCATCCCACAGCCGATCGCCCTCGGGCTCGTGGGCCAGCAACTCGCCGACGGAATCGTAGAGAGCCAATGCATCGGCGGCGGTGAGTGCTCGCAGGTGCGGGAGGGCGTCGCGAGCCGAGGAGGACGAGAGTCCCGTGCGTAGCGATCGTGCCGCCTGCGACGCGGTCTGCAGAGCGAAGTGGACGGCCCGCTCGGTCGGGGTGGTGACCACGCGACGGGTACGGATGAGCACCACCGCCGCGATGACGACGAGCACGGCCACCACCGCGAGAGCGATCGCCAGCTGTCCGGACATGGTCTCCACGATCCCACCTCCCGGGCCCGGTGTTCACCTGGACCGGCAAACCGGGAGGTCCGAGCTCAGTACACCGACCACTCGCCCTGCGCGTATCGCAGGATGCGCGGGTCCATCAGGGTAGAGGGCGCAACGTCGACCGGGGGTCGGTCGGCGGGAAAGACCGCCGCCGCGGCCAGCTCGGCCTGACTGAGGAAGCGCAGTGGAACCGGGGGGTCAACCCGCAGAGCGGGTTTCGACGTACCGGCCAACAGGTAGCCCCAGTCCCCGAACGACGGCACGTCGACGTGGAAGGGCGTGGTGGCGAAACCGGCCGCGCGGAGCGTCGCATCGACACACCAGAACGACTGCGGCGCGAAGTAGGGCGAACCCGCCTGCACAACGGCACGGCCGCCACCGGCCAGATGGGTCCGGACGAGTGAATAGAACTCGGTGGAGTACAGCTTGGCGGTGGCGGACTCATCCGGATCCGGCATGTCGACGACGATGACGTCGAAACGGTCCCGGTTGTCCCGCAACCACGAGAACGCATCCGCGTCGACGACGGTGCTGCGCGGATCGTCCATCGATCCACGGTTCAGGTCTCGCAACCGGTGATCGGAACGGGCCAGCCGGACCATCTCCGGGTCGAGCTCCACCAGCGTCGCCGACTCGACGTCGGGGTAGGTCAGCACCTCGCGTAGCGCGAGACCGTCGCCGCCGCCGAGGATCAGCACCCTGCGATGCGGACCCGACATGGCTGGATGTACCAGCGACTCGTGATATCGGTACTCGTCGATCGACGAGAACTGCAGATCCCCATTGAGATAGAGACGTGTGTCGGGCCCGATCGGGGTGCGGCGCTGGGTGATCACGATGTCCTGATACGGAGTGCGTTCGGCCGCGACGATCGGGTCGCGGAAGAGGGCCTGACGGGCGGTCACCTCGAATCGGTCGGCCCACACCAGTCCCGCGATCAGCGTCGCGACCACACCGACACCCACGGCGCCGAGCACCAGCCCCCGGGTACGTCCCAGATCGTGTCGGAACACCACGAACACCAGGAAACATCCGGCCGCGGCATTGACCAGTCCGACGACGAGGGCGCCTCGCAATTGCCCGAACAGTGGGAGCAGCAGAAACGGGAAACAGAGGCCGCCGACGAGCGCGCCGATGTAGTCCACCGCGAACATGTCCGCCACCGCCGACCCCGGGTCCTGGCGTCGGATCCGCTGTAGCAGCACCATCAGCAGCGGGATCTCGGCGCCGATCAACAGGCCGAGCACGAACGCCATCGCGACCAGGGCGGGCGTGTACAACGACAGGTAGGAGAACGCCGCGTAGAGCGCTATCACCGACAGTCCGCCGAATAGGGCGAGCGCCAGCTCGATGACCGCGAACGTGGTGACGGCCTGCGATTTCAGCGGTTTCGCGGCCAGCGACCCGACGCCCATTGCGAAGACCATCACCGCGAGCACGATGGAGGCCTGGGTGGCGGTGTTGCCGATCAGGAACGAGCCGAGCGATACCAGCGCGAGCTCGTAGACCAGACCGCATGCGGCGCAGACGAACACGACCGCGAGGAGCGCGGCTCGGGGCCATCGGCCGCGTACAGGTTCGTCAGGTCGCGCCCCACCGGTGGGCTGCGCCGTCTGGTCGTCGGCCGTCGCGCCCGTGGCGGATTCCTCGGTTGTGGTCATGATTCTGTCGATGCCACGAGGTCAGAGGATCGCGGCGGCCACGATCAGCGCGATGCCGACATGCGTGACGCCGTGGACCCAGACCGCCGGGTGGCTTTCGGGGTGGACGACGAGTTCACCGAGCTTGCCCGGCGTGAACAGGTCGATGATCAGGAAGCTCGCCACCATGATCACGATGCCGATGATCGTGTAGACGACGGTGTAGGTCAGACCCTCCAGCAACCTGCCCTGGCTCGCGACGATCGCGGCGGTGACGATGATCGCGACCGCCGCCAGATTGGAGCCGACCAGGATGCCCGCGTTGCGGTTGCGGTCCGCCCACAGCTGGTGGCGCAGGTTGCCGGGTGTCAGCACGTCGACGACGGCGAATGCCAGCAGCATGAGGACCATGCCGGTTGCGCCGTACGCCGCTGCCGCGTAGGCATTCTCGATGAGTCTGGTGAGCACGGTGTCCTCCGGTTCAGGTGATGCTGGACGGTTGGGTGGGTGATGGGCGCCGATGGGTCGGTTTGGTCAGATCGGGACGGGTCATTTGCCGCCCCCGCCGGACCCGCCGCCTCGGTAACCGCTGCCGGAGCCCCCGAAATTCGGTGTCGGCACCCAGAAGGCGCCGATGAAGGGAAGGTAGTGGTTGTATCCCGATCGGTAGTCACGGCTGAGCATCACGCGGGTCGTGTTGGCGGCCAACGGGAACAGCCCGATCAGATAGTCCGGGTACTGCAGGAACTGGCTGCCCGCCACGTTGGACGGATTCGCCGTGTCGCCGCTGCGCTGATCGTTGGGCCGCTCCACATCACTCAACTCCGCGGCCACGGTATCGGGTGTGCCGTCGGCCACGTAGGCGTCGACGTCGCCTTCGTCGAGGCTGGTGTCGCGCTGGTAGTGCGACGTGATGTAGCTGCGTGCGTTGGCGTCGTCGCCCGCGAGGCCTCGGAACGCTTTCACCGAGCAGGATCCGACGATGGCGAGGACGGCGATCAGCACGATCGCGGCAACCGCGAGGTTGCGGGTTCGGCGCAGGCCGCGGCGAGGGTCGTCGGAACCGGGCGGCGGAGATGGTGGTGGCGGCTGAGTCATCTGCCGGGCTCCGGCGTCCGGCGCAGCTCACTCGAGGTCACCACGAGCTCGGAGCATTGCGGATAGGTGTGCCAGGTCTGCCAGGCGAGCGCGTCGGCGTGTGCCGTGGCGATCACCGCGGTGATCGCCAGCGGTAGTCCGGGAAAGTGGCCCATCACGGCGGGGTCACCGGCGGCGAGGTGGCGGTCGACCCGGTGCCCGAGTTCGGTGACGATCGACTGCATCCGGTCGGTATCGCATGGCTCGATGCGTGAGGCGAAGGTGTAACCGTCCTCGACGACGGTGTCCGGCAGTGGTGCGTCCATGCCGGGCAGGCAGGCGACTGTCTCGCAGAGCCGGTCGGTGCCGTCGTCGACCACCACCTGGTGGCTGGCACCGAGCAGACGCACAGACACACCGCGGTCACCGATTCGCCGATCGCAGCGCGCCAGCGGTTCCTGGAGTCCGGCGGTCAGCGAGAAGGCGAGGCCGCGGGCACTCGTGTCGGCATAGCGGACCTGTAATCGGTTCTGGCCGATCACGGTTCAGGAGTGGGGTCGGACGGGTAGATGCGGTACTCGCCACGCTCGATCACCTCGCCCCGGGCGCATTCCCACCCGGATCCGAAATCCTCGAACGACAGGCGTTCGTCGCCTGCCTCGTAGTCGTGGTAGCGCATCGAGCCGCGGGCGGCCAGACCGGTGGTTCCCGCCGAGGTGAACTCCGCCGACCCCGATTCGTCGGAGCGGTAGCGCCGGCCGTCCAACTCCAGACTGTCCGGTCCGGGGGTCAACGTCACGCCCGTGAGCTCGTGCCACAACACGACCTCGAGGTCGGGGTCGTCCTCGACCGAGATCCACGCCTTACGCCCGGTACCGGTGTCCAGGAAGTTCTCGGTCCAGAGGTAGCCGCTCTGGGACAACCGGAGAGTCCCGCGCACTGCGAACGTCTCGCCGCGGAGGTCGACGAGGTCGCTCGGCTTCAGCACACGAGGGTCACCGCGGACCGCGTCGTCGTCGGCGGTCGAGAACGGGTCGCCGGGCCGGTACGCCCGCTGCCGCAACGCGTCGGACTCGGCCTGTCGCAACTTGCGGTTGCCCAGGAAGTTGAACACGACCACGACCGCGATGATCAGCAGCAGTGCGACGATGACGATCAGCAGGATCTCCACGCGCCCGACCCTATCGGTAACCCGTCGAAACGGACATCCCCGGCCGTCCGCGCGAATGACGGACCGCTGAGCGAGACCGTCCCTCAGAGCAGACCGCGTCGGCGGGCTTCGGCGACCACCCGTGTCCGGCTGTCCACGCCGAGCTTGTCGAAGATGTGCACCAGGTGGGACTTGACGGTGGCCTCGGAGATGGTGAGTGTGCGGGCGATGTCACGGTTGGAATCCCCGTCCGCCAGCCGGCCGACGATCTCGAGTTCGCGTTGCGTGAGGGCGGTGTCCGGCGACTGCATCCTGCCGAGGAGGCGCGCCGCCACCGGCGGAGCCAGGACGGTCTCTCCGGCGGCCGCCGATCCGATCGCTCGGACGAGATCGTCGGGGTCGGCGTCCTTCAACAGGTAGCCGGTGGCGCCGGCCCGGACCGCGCGCAGGATGTCGGCGTCGGTCTCGTACGTGGTGAGGATCAGTACCCGTGGTGGATTCGGAAGCGCCCGAATCGATTCGGTTGCGTGCACCCCGTCACCGCCGCTGCCGAGGCGCAGGTCCATCAGGACCACGTCGATGGTCTCGCGCTGCGCCGCGGCCAGCGCATCCGCAGCGGTGCCGGCCTCCGCGACGACCTCGATACCGTCGACCGGTGCCAGCACGGCGCGCAGGCCGGCCCGCACCACCGGGTGGTCGTCCACGAGGAGCAGTCGAATCATGTGTCGGCCTCCTCCGCGGCGGTGTCGGGGTCCACCGGGATCGTCGCTCGGACAGCGGTTCCGGCGCCTGCCTCGGACTCGACGGTCACGTCTCCGCCCCGCTCTGCCAGCCGGCTGCGCATGGCCGTGAGACCGTAGCCGGTCCCGTCGGAGCGTGGGCCGTTCAGTGCCGCCGGATCGAAGCCGACGCCGTCGTCGACGACGTCGATGCTGACCTCGTCGTCCTGATAGGTCAGGGTCATCGTCGCCGAGTCGGCCGCGGCGTGCCTGCGGGCGTTGGACAAGGCTTCCTGTGCCACGCGGAGCAGCGCGACCTGGACGTCGATGGGCACAACGTGTGGGGTCCCATGCTGTTCGAAATCGGTGCGCAACCCGAGCCCGGAACTGTCGTCGGCGAGTGATCGGAGCGCCTGTGTGAGACCGTCTCTCTCGAGCGCCGCCGGGTTCAGCCCGAGGACGAACCGCCTGGTCTCGGCCAGCGCACCGATCGCGGTGTCGAGCGCCGTGTGGAGCTGTTCCGAGCGATCTGTCGGGGTGGACGGTCGCAGCGCCGCGCGCAGCAACATGATCACGCTCGCCAGACTCTGTCCCACGGTGTCGTGGATCTCGCGTGCGAGGCGCTCGCGTTCGGCGAGTCGACCGGCCTCGCGTTCGCGGATCGCCAGGGCTTGTTGGGTACGCATCAGCTCGTCGAGCAGGCGCCTGCGTTCGTCCGACTGGGCTCGCAGCCGCTGATAGATCTCCGTCATCACGGCGGCGCAGGCGACTCCGATGACCGGGCCGAAGACCGCTCCCGCCACCCACCGGCCCTGGTGTGCGGCGAACCCGATCGCCGCCGCGAGCGCGATCGTGACCTCGATGGGTATGGCCGCACGGACGGGAAACAGATGCCAGACCAGCAATGCGAGCAGGAACGCCAGCCACACGAACTCACCGGACAGCGCGACGAGGCCCAGCCAGATCAGGATCAGTCCGGCCAACCACAGGCGGGCGATCCGCCCGCGTCGGCGTGAGACCCACACCGCGCCGACGCAGTACCAGCCGGCGGCCGCGAGCGCCGCCAGGACCGGCACCACCGGGGTGGACGAAGCCATCGCGGCGCGTACCGCCCCGAGCGCGAGCAGCACGGCGAACAAGACGTGTCCGGCCAGCAGCACGTGCCGATCGGCCTCGGGGGCCGCCTCATCACCCGGCGGGGTGCCGGGGGGATCGAACTGAGGGCGGGACGGGGTCACATCCCCAAGTATCCCCACCGGGCACCCGGCACCGCCTCCAACTTTTGATGGACTTCCGGCTGGACCGAACGAGACCCCAGAACCCATCGGTGCGCCGATGCGTGCCGACCCGACGCCGCCGAGGCTGGAGACATCGACAGCGACGAAGGGAGTGCGGTGTTCATCGGCATCCGCGACATCAGATTCGCCAAGGGACGATTCGTCTTGATCTGTGCGGTCATCGCGATGATGACGTTCATGGTGGTGGCGCTCTCGGCACTGACCACCGGCCTGCAGAACCAGTCGATCTCGGCGATCAGCAGGTTACCGGGCCAGACCCTGGTACTCCAGGACACCGCCGGGCCGGACGGACCGTCGCTGTCGCAGAGCGAGCTCGACGAACCGACCGTCCGTCGCATCGTCGACGAGAACGGCGGTGACGCATCCGAACTGGGCGTGACGACCACCCGGATCACGCACGGCGAGGTCACCTCGACGGCGGCCGTCTTCGGCGCCGGGAGCAGTCTGATGCCTTCGCCCGACGTCGGCGGGGTACCGCGATCGGGTGGCATCCTGCTCACCCGCGAGCAGGCCGACGCGTTGGGCGTCGGGATCGGTGACGCGGTCACGGTTGGCCCGACACGTCTGCGGGTCGACGGGATCGGCCCGGCGGGCGACTACGCCCACACACCGGTCGCGTACACGCCGATGGCCACCTGGCGCGAACTCTCACATGGTCAGGAGGCCACTGCGATGGTGCTGTCCGGCGGCTCGACGGACGCTCCCGGAACGGTGAGCGTGCCGATGTCGACAGCCGTCGACACCGTTCCCGGTTACCGCTCGGAGCGCGGGTCGCTGGTGGCGATCCAGGCGATGTTGCTGGCGATCTCCGCCTTGGTCGTCGGTGCCTTCTTCGCCGTGTGGACGGTGCAGCGACTGCGTGATCTCGCCGTGGTCCGTGCTCTGGGCGCCAACCGGTGGTACCTCCTGCGGGACGGTTTCGGGCAGGCCGCACTCGTCCTGTTCGTCGGCGAGATCCTCGGCGCGCTCCTCGGGGTCGGTCTGGCGGTCGCCGCTTCGGCGGTGGTCCCGGTGGCCCTGACCGCAGGCGGCATCGCCCTGCCCGTGGTCGCGATGACAGTGCTCGGGAGTGCAGGTGCGCTCCTGGCGGTACGCCGGGTCACCGTTGTCGATCCGGTCGTCGCGATGTCGCGGTGATCGGTTCTCATCGCCCCGCGTCCACGAAGATCCGCGTCCACGTAATTCCAGCTTCCACGAAACCCCGCGCCCACGAAATCTCGAGCCCACGACCTCCGAACGTGCGATCCGACAGGAGCCCCACCATGAGTCTGCTGCTTTCCGACGTCACACTCACCTTTGCCGACGGCCGCGGCCGGCTGACGGCCCTCGACGACGTCGCACTCGACGTCGCGAACGGTGGTTTTGTGGCGGTGACCGGACCGTCCGGGTCCGGCAAATCGAGTCTCCTGTCCGTCGCGGGCACGCTCGTGACCCCGGACTCGGGGACCGTCGAGATCGACGGCACACCGACGACGGGGCTGTCCGACGAGGAGCGGGCCCGGATCAGGAGAGACCGCATCGGGTTCGTGTTCCAGCAGGACAATCTGCTGCCGTCGCTGACCGCGCTCGATCAACTGTTGCTGACCGTCCATCTGCGCGGACAGAAGCCGGCGCGGCATCGGGACGAGGCGATGGCACTGCTCGACGACGTCGGCGTGGTCGCGGCGGCCGGCCGCAGGCCGCATGAGCTCTCCGGGGGGATGCGCCAGCGGGTGAACATCGCCCGAGCGCTGATGGGATCGCCGTCATTGCTGCTCGTCGACGAGCCGACCTCTGCACTGGACACCCAGCGGGGCAGGGCGATCATCGAGTTGATCGGCGCCCTCGTCCGGGACCGGGATGTCGCCGCGGTGCTCGTGAGTCACGACCTCGATTCCCTGTCGGTGGCGCCGGGGCGCGGCGTTGACCTCCTGCTGCACATGCGCGACGGTCGTCTCGACTCGCCTGCGCGGACGTCGTCTGTTCCCGTGTGACCAGATGGCACAACCGCCCGGAGCCGTGTGGCCCCGGGCGGTCGTCACGGTCTGTGTCAGCGCACCTGGGGGCTGATGAACCGGGTGGTGTAGATCTGATCGGCCGGCAGGTGCGCGGGCAGGTTCGCACCGCCTGCGTTCAGGATGGGGACGAGATCGTCGACGGTCGACTGCGCCTTCGCCATGTCATAGCTCCCGTACACGCCGTCGGTACCCGGTGCGATGACCGCCTTGTCTTTCAGGAGTTCGGCCGAGTACGCCGCCTCGCCCGCGCTGTACGGGGTGAACGCGACGTCCTTGGAGACCCAGTCGACGATCGTCGCGTTGATCGCGTCGGGGGAGTTCACATAGTCCTTGCCGGTCTGCTGGATCATCGGGACCAGCTTCTGCAGGCAGGGCGACATCTGCTCGAGCTTGTCGGCTCGCACCGAGACGTTCGAGGCGTAGACGTCGTAGCCCGCGTCCTTGACCATCTCGTAGGCGACCGGCTTGTCCCACGACGGCGTCTCGTGCTCATAGGTGTAGGGCTCGGAGTTGGCGAAGCCCTGCTGGGTGATGGTGGGGTCGCCGACGAATCGCGCGGGCGCGCCGTCATAGCTGGTGTCGAGCTGACTCTGCTTCAGCAGGCCCTTGGCCACCAGCCATTGCGGGAAGATCTGGTCCTTGGAGACCACCACGCTGGCGTTCGTCCTGCCGATGTCGGCGATCGTCTTCTGATCCGGGTGTGATGCCGGATCCCACATGATGATCGACGGGTTGTACTGCAGCAGCGGGGTGACGCCGACGACGCGCTGCTCTTTGGCAGCCGAGATCAGCTGATCGCCGTGCACCAGCCCGAGATCGATCGAGTCGTCGGCGTACATCGCCGAGGCGACCGACTGGAAACCGATCGCCGGACCGCCGGCACGTAGCGTGATGTCGACACCGGTGTCCTTGCCGTCGAACGCCAGCGGGCCGGTCACCGCCTTCTTCTCGGTGTCCACCGTGTAGCCGGGCCCGAGGAGCCCGATCACTCCGGCCATATCCGACTGCGGCTGCCACTGAAGTTGCACCACAACGTCTTTCGGGCACACGTCGGCGAGGCTCTGCGCGGCGGGGGCCGGTTCGAGGCTGACCGCGGCGGTGCTGTCGGTGCCGGAGTCGGTACAGCCGGCGAGTGCGGCCGCGCAGATGGTCGCCATTGCGGCGGCGGCCACGCGCGATCGGCGTGCGGTGATGAGGGAACGAGCTGTCATGGGAACTCCTGCTGAGCCGGTGAATGTCGCGAGCAATTCGCAATCTACATGTAAATCTAAATGCTGAATGTCTCGGCGGCCAGCCGGTGGTTGGTGCGTGAGAGTTCCTTCACCGACGCACAATCTCGGCCATATATGCAGCTATTGGCTATTGATCGACGTTCGGCCACGCGGCGGGAGACGCCTTTCGTCATGCACTGTTTACATATCGACACGAGAACGAAATGCATGTATCGAATGATGAGTAGCACCGAGAAATCAACTATCTACATGTACTTCAAACCTGGGAGAGTTCATGGGCCTCGTCGACACGATGAACGACGTGGATGCGCGTCACCTCACGAAGGGCGTTGTCGTCTCGGCGTCCGGTGTGACCAAACAGTTCGACTCGGGAACCCTGGCGTTGGCCGGCATCGACCTCGACATCGCCGAGGGTGACTTCGTCGCGGTGGTCGGCCCTTCGGGGTGCGGCAAGTCCACCCTGCTGCGGATGGCCGCGGGACTCGAACGTCCGACCGAGGGCACGGTCGCCCTCGCCACCGAGTCGGTCGGCTTCATCTTCCAGGAGCCGACACTCCTGCCGTGGCGGTCGGTGCGCGCCAACGTCGAGCTGTGTGCCGAGCTCGCGCGGTTGCCCAAGGCGCAGAGGAGGTCCCGTGCGCAGTCCGCCATCGACGCGGTTGGGCTCACCGGATTCGAGTCGCAACTGCCCCGCACGCTGTCCGGCGGAATGAAGATGCGCTGCTCCCTGGCGCGGACGCTGACCTCAGAACCCGAGGTGATGCTCCTCGATGAACCCTTCGGTGCACTCGACGAGATGACCAGACTCGACATGCAGACCGAGTTGCAGCGGCTCTATGCCCAACGGCGGTTCACCGCCATGTTCATCACCCACTCGGTGTCGGAGGCGGTGTTCCTGGCCAATCGAGTGATCGTGATGTCGGCCAGACCCGGCCGGATCACCGCTGACATCCGGATCGATTTCCCCTATCCACGCGACCCCGATCTCCGGTTCGACGCCCGATTCACCGAGTACGTCGCCGAGATCTCCGAGACCCTGCGAGGCCAACGATGACCGCTGCGACGATCCCGCCATTGACCACTGATGCCACGGCTCCGTCGGGCCGGCAGGCGACCGCGTCCGTGCGCCGCACGTCGGTGCCGGTGTCGATCCTGCGTCATGGCCTGCCACCGCTGATCTCCCTTGCCGTCGCGATCGCGATCTGGTATTTCGTCAGCTATGTGATCCTCAGTCCTGCAAGGCAATTCCTACTTCCGCCGCCACACGAGGTGCTGACGCACGCATTGCTCGACCGCGCCCACGTCGAGCCGATGCTCGATGCGCTGATGGTGACCGCGAAGGTGAGCCTCGTCGGCTTCCTGTTCGCGGCTCTCATCGGCGTGTCGATCGGGGTGGTGATGAGCAGAGGGTCCTTTCTCGAGCGCGCGATCTACCCGTGGGCGGTTGTGCTTCAGGTGATCCCGGTCCTCGCGATCGTTCCGCTGATCGGTCTGTGGTTCGGCTACGGGATGGTCGCGCGCACGATCGTGTGTGTGATCATCGCGATCTTCCCGATCATCGCCAACACACATTTCGGGCTGGTGTCGGTGGACAAGGGCGCGCACGAGTTGTTCACGCTGTCGCGTGCGTCCGGCGTCCAGCGGCTGATCAAACTCGAGTTCCCGTCGGCGATGCCGTCGATGATGACCGGATTCCGCACTGCCTCAGGGCTCGTGGTGGTCGGCGCCATCATCGGCGACATGTTCTTCGCCAAGGGTCAGCCGGGGATCGGCACGCTGCTCGACATCTATCGCGCACGACTACAGTCCGACGACCTCATCGCCGCGATCGTGCTCGCGTCGCTGTTCGGCATCGTCGTCTTCGGCATCTTCAGCGTCCTCAACGCGATGGTCAACCGCCGTCGTTGATCGGCGGCACATTTCAGAACACAAGGGAGACAGGTATGTTCACCGTACCGATCGTAGACATCTCCGGGTACGTCGACCCGGACGGGACCGCACGCGACCGTGCGCACGTGGCGCGCCGGCTCGATACCGCCTGCCGTGAGGTCGGATTCGTCCAGATCGTCGGACACGGCATCGAGCGGGAGACGATCGACGGACTCGCGGCCGCACTCGACGAGTTCTTCGCCCTGCCGCTCGAGGTCAAGAAGCGCTACACCCGCCCGGGCGAGAATCGCGGCTACAGCCCGCCGAAGAGCGAATCGCTCAGCATGAGCCTCGGGGTGGCGGCGGCGAACCAGATGAACGACTTCTACGAGGCGTTCACCGTCGGTTCGGAACAGGCCTGGTTCGACGGGTTCGACCTGCCGGTCACGAGCTATCCCGCCAACACCTGGCCGGCTGCGGCGCCGGGACTCCGTCCGGCCGTCGAGGCATGGTTCGACGCCGCACGGTCGGTGTCGCGGGTGCTGTTGACCGCCTGCACCGATGCGCTGGGGCTCGATCCCGGCCATTTCGACGCCATGGTCGACCATTCGATCGACGCATTGAAGATGAACAACTACACGCTCCCGGAAGGGGACATCGAACTCGCCGGCGAGCTCACCGGAATGGGTGCCCACACCGATTTCGGGATCCTCACCGTGTTGTGGGCAGATCAGGTGCCGGGTCTCCAGGTCCTGGACCACAGTGGGACCTGGCACGACGTCCAGCCCGCCGACGGAGCGTTGCTGGTCAACCTCGGGGACGCAATGGCGCGGTGGACCAACGACCGGTGGCGCTCGACGGTGCACCGGGTCGATCCGCCCGTCGTCGACGGCCGGATCATCCGGCGGAGGTCGGCGGCCTTCTTCTTCGACGGCAACCACGACGCGGTGATCGAGACGTTGCCCGGGTGCGCGATCGCCGACCGCCCCGACTACCCGCCGATCACCGTCGCCGAACACATCAACGCCAAACTCGCCGGTATGAAGTCGGGCGTGGCACCCGACGGTGCCGATCGTGAGGCGAAGCGCGTGATGGCCGCCAGATGAGATTCCGGCCGGGTACCGGGCGAGAACCTAGGCTTGAGCAACGATGAGCATCCCCACGACCGACGGCGCCCTGTTGACGCAGGCCGTCCTGCGGCAGCTACGCGACGAGATCTTCGCCGGGAAGTTGAGCCCGGGCACCTCACTCTCGGTGCCCGGGCTCGCCTCGCGGCTCGAGGTCTCGCGCAGTCCCGTCCGCGAGGCGGTCCAGCAGCTGGTCGTCGACGGTCTGGCCGTCTACACCCCGCGCGCAGGCGCCAAGGTCGCGGATTTCGACGAGGACATGTTGCGGCATGTGTTCGAGGTCCGGGAGGTGCTCGACGGTCTCGCCGCGCGACAGGCGACCGCCCTGGTCACCCTGGCCGAGCTCGAGGACCTGTGGGCCCGCGTCCGGGAGCAGGAGACGCTGCTCGACGCCGCTCCCGACCACCGGCGTGATGCCGACCTCGACCTCGATTTCCACACCGAGGTCCGCACGGCGTCGGCGAACAAGCCGCTGTGCGACGCGCTCCTCCGGCTGGACACCCAGACGCACCTGTACCGCTCGGACATGTGGTCGCACGACGTGAACCGGCGGCTGGCCGTCGCCGAACACCGGCGGATCGTCGCCGCGCTGGAGGCAGGTGACGCCGACGAGGCCGAACGCGCCGCCAAGGCCCATGCATCCGGGGTGCTGGTGCGGCTGCTGCGTAAGTAACCACCACCTTGCACTCGCCCCGGTCGAGTGCTAAAAACGAGTTTGGCACTCGCAAGCTGTGAGTGCCAGGTCGGGACGGTGAGACCGGTACCGAATGACACACCGGTCGTCCGTCGCGGGCACCGAGTTCCGGCCATAGATACCTGGTGTCACCCCCTATCGGAGGATCACTTACCCATGGCCAAGCAAATCGCGTTCGACGAAGAGGCCCGTCGTGGCCTCGAGCGGGGCCTGAACAGCCTCGCCGACGCAGTGAAGGTGACGTTGGGACCCAAGGGTCGCAACGTCGTCCTGGAGAAGAAGTGGGGCGCCCCCACGATCACCAACGATGGTGTGTCCATCGCCAAGGAGATCGAGCTGGAGGACCCGTACGAGAAGATCGGTGCCGAGCTCGTCAAAGAGGTCGCCAAGAAGACCGACGACGTCGCAGGCGACGGCACCACCACCGCCACCGTCCTGGCACAGGCTCTCGTCCGTGAGGGTCTGCGCAACGTCGCTGCCGGCGCCAACCCGCTGGGTCTGAAGCGCGGCATCGAGAAGGCCGTCGAGGCCGTCACCGAGTCCCTCCTGAAGAGCGCCAAGGAGGTCGAGACCAAGGAGCAGATCGCTGCTACCGCAGGCATCTCGGCAGGCGACTCCTCGATCGGCGAGCTCATCGCCGAGGCGATGGACAAGGTCGGCAAGGAAGGCGTCATCACCGTCGAGGAGGCTCAGACCTTCGGGCTGCAGCTGGAGCTCACCGAGGGCATGCGCTTCGACAAGGGCTACGTCTCGGGCTACTTCGTGACCGACGCCGATCGTCAGGAAGCCGTCCTCGAGGATCCCTACATCCTGCTCGTCTCGGGCAAGGTGTCGACCGTCAAGGACCTGCTGCCGCTGCTGGAGAAGGTCATCCAGGCCGGCAAGCCGCTGCTGATCATCGCCGAGGACGTCGAGGGCGAAGCTCTCTCGACCCTGGTCGTCAACAAGATCCGCGGCACCTTCAAGTCCGTCGCCGTCAAGGCTCCGGGCTTCGGTGACCGTCGCAAGGCCATGCTGGCCGACATCGCCATCCTCACCGGTGGCGAGGTCATCAGCGAAGAGGTCGGCCTCTCGCTCGAGGGTGCAGGCGTCGAGCTGCTCGGTACCGCTCGCAAGGTCGTCGTGACCAAGGACGAGACCACCATCGTCGACGGCGCAGGCGATGCCGACGCGATCGCCGGCCGTGTGGCCCAGATCCGCAGCGAGATCGAGAACAGCGACTCCGACTACGACCGTGAGAAGCTGCAGGAGCGTCTGGCCAAGCTGGCCGGCGGTGTTGCGGTCATCAAGGCCGGCGCGGCCACCGAGGTGGAGCTCAAGGAGCGCAAGCACCGCATCGAGGACGCCGTCCGCAATGCGAAGGCTGCCGTCGAAGAGGGCATCGTCGCCGGTGGTGGCGTGGCCCTGCTGCAGTCCGAGGCTGCGATCTCCGGTCTGTCGCTGACCGGTGACGAGGCCACCGGCGCCAACATCGTGCGCGTCGCGCTCGAGGCTCCGGCCAAGCAGATCGCCATCAACGCCGGGCTCGAGCCGGGCGTCGTGGCCGACAAGGTTCGCAACTCCCCGCTGGGCACCGGCCTCAACGCCGCGACCGGCGAGTACGAGGACCTGCTGGCCCGCGGCATCAACGACCCGGTGAAGGTCACCCGCTCGGCGCTGCAGAACGCTGCGTCGATCGCGGCTCTGTTCCTCACCACCGAGGCCGTCGTCGCCGACAAGCCGGAGAAGAACCCGGCCCCGGCAATGCCGGGTGGCGACGAGATGGGCGGAATGGGATTCTGATCTCGTCTCCGACGAGGATGGGATTCTGACCTCCTGATCAGAATCCTGCGTTCATCCAACGCATCTCAGACCGAAGGCCGGTCACCCTCACGGGTGGCCGGCCTTCGGCGTTCGGTGTGCCCGAGAACGGTCGGCCGTCGCGCAGGCCGAGCAGGTGCAGTGGTCACCACTCGTCATGCGGCACACTTGTGCCCATGACGCACTCCGTCGCCCCGAGTCCGGTGTCCACCCTGCCCAACCTCCGCGACCTCGGTGGGTGGACGACAGCAGACGGTGCAACGGTGCGATCGGGCGTGCTGTACCGATCGACGGACTTCTCGTCGCTGGCAACGATCGATCTGGCGCGATTCGAGGCACTCGGAATCCGCACGATCTACGATCTTCGATCGGCCGTCGAGCGCACCGCGCTGCCCGATCCCGACCTGGGCGGCGTGGTCGACATCCACCTCGATGTGCTGGCCGACTCGGGGACGGCGATACCCGCCAACCTGCAGAACTACTTCTCTGATCCCGCGTCGGTGGCGATGGCGACCAAAGAGCTGTCGGGTTCCAAGGCCAAGGAACTCATCGCGGGGACGTACCGGCAGATGATCACCCTGCCCAGTGCGCTCAACGCATATCGAGCGCTCTGCCGCGGGCTTCTCGGCGAACACGAGTCGCCGTCGTTGTTCCACTGCACCACCGGCAAGGACCGGACGGGATGGGCTGCCGCAGCGCTGCTCACCCTGATGGGAGTAGCGAAGGATGACGTGTACCGGGATTATCTGCTGACCAATGAACGCCTCGTGCCCGCCCTCAAACCCGTCTTCGATCAGTTCGGTGCGGCAGGCGGCAACCCCGATCTGCTGGTACCGGTGCTCGGCGTGGACGCGCACTACCTCGACGCGGCGTTCGACGAGGTGGCGGCGACCTATGGGGGCATCGAAGGCTATTTCACGGACGGACTCGGCGTCGGACCCGACGATCAGGAGGGTCTGCGGCGGCTCCTCCTCGACACAGACCCGCGTTAGCTCGACGCCCGAGCACCCGGGGGTTCATCTCGGCGTGGACAACCCGCCACAATGGAGCGTGTGACCGAACAGACCGACCGCCTCGAACTCATCACCGTCGCCAATTTTCGTGACCTCGGTGGTTGGCGAACAATCGACGGACGGCAGGTGGTCACCGGCCGGCTGTTCCGATCGGCCGCACTCGACAAGGCATCGGAGACCGACCGCGCGTTTCTCGCAGGCCTCGGTCTGCGGACGATCGTCGATCTGCGGTCGGTGCCCGAGGTCGATGCCGCTCCCGATCCTCAGATCACCGGCGCGCGGGGAGTGGTACTCGATGTGCTGGCCGACGCCGAACGGATCAGCGCTCCGGCCAACCTGGACAAACTCATCGGCGACCCGGAAGCAGTCGCCGAGGCGAACGACCGACTCGCCACCGGCAGCGGGGTCGAGCACATGATCGGCGCATACCGCGGGCTGGTGAATCTGCCCAGCGCCAAGCGGGCCTATCGGGCATTCTTCTCCGGGCTGCTCGATGGCACACCGACACTGTTCCATTGCACCGCCGGTAAGGATCGAACAGGTTGGGCTGCAGCAGCTTTCCTGTCACTGATGGGTGTCGGCCGCGACGACGTGTTCGACGACTACCTGCTGACCAATGAGCAGTTCCTGCCCGCGATGGCTGCGGTGTTCGACGGTTTCGAGGCTGCCGGCGGTGACCCGGATCTGCTGCGACCGCTGCTGGGGGTGCAGTCCTCCTATCTCACCGTGGCCTTCGACGAGGTGGCCATCCAATACGGGACGGTCGCGGACTACTTCACCGAGGCGCTCGGCATCGACCTGGCTGCGCAGGATGCCCTGCGCAGCCAGTACCTCGTCGAGGGCTGACGGCGCGCCGATCGAATCCGCAGGCAGGCGTTCCTAGCCGTCGACCCGCGACGGGTCGAGCAGGATCTTCGCGTCGTGCGGATTCTCCTTGAGCCGTGCAAGTTCTTCGGGCATCTCGCCAGGATGAGCGGCGGGACGATCCGTACCCTCCCGATGAGTGTCGCGGCGCCGCTGGCCGGGGTCCTCGGGAACGTCCTGCGTCGCGTCGGGCAGAAGAGCGACCTCTGTGAGGGCACGATGCTGCTGCTCAACCGTCCGGGCACCTACTCGATCGAGAAGGCGGGCAAGATCCTCGGTTACCAGCCGCTGGTGTCCATCCCCGAGGGCATGGCGCGGGTCGAGGAGTGGGCTCGTGCCGAGGGGATCATCAAGTAGCGGAGTCTGTCAGCGGAACACGATGCACGTCGTGGTCCCGTGCGCGACGAGCTTGCCGTCGTCGGCGAACACCTTTCCCTCGGCGGTCGCAGTGCGTCCGCCGACGTGGATGACCGTGCCGACGGCGGTGAGTTCGCCTGCGTCGACGGCCACCGATCGGATGTAGTTGATCTTGAGTTCCAGGGTGGTGTAGCCGACCCCGGCCGGCAGTGTCGTGTGGACGGCGCAGCCCATCACCGAATCCAGCAACGTCGCGCAGATGCCGCCGTGCACGGTGCCCAACGGGTTCGCGAAGTCGGCCTGCGGGGTGACGGTGAACGACACCCGCCCTTCGTCGATCTCCTTGGCGCTCATGCCGAGGAGTCTCCAGATGCCCGGACGGTCGGGGTCGGGGTTGCTCATCGCCGCCCGCAGCAATTGCAGCCCGGTCAAGGTGGACGGGTCAAGAATCTCGGTATCAGAGCTCATGACTATGTAGGATGGCATAGAACACGCCGATTATGAAGACCTGCATAGGGAGTGTGATGAGTTCGGTAGACGGGCATCCTGCGGAGGCGAGGTCTCCGGAGGAGTTGCGGCCACCTGCGGCCGAACGCGGTCCGCGCGAGCGCATGGTCGTACATGCGGCCGATCTGATCGGCCGTGACGGGGTGGCGGCGACATCGATCGGCGACGTGATCGCCGCGAGTTCGGCTCCCCGCGGGTCCATCTATCACCACTTCCCGGGCGGCAAGACCCAGCTGATGACCGAGGCCGTGCGGCATGCAGGCGATTACATGGCCGGTCGGATCAGCAGCGAGGGCTCAGCCACCCCGGCCGAGGCCGTCGCCGAGATCAGTGACGTCTGGCGCCGGATGCTGGTGACCACCGATTTCGAGTTCGGGTGTCCCGTTCTGGCGGGTGGGCTCGCGCGCCGGTCCGAGCCGGATGTGGCCGACGAGGCCGAGCAGATCTTCGGCCGTTGGACGCGGCTGATCTCCACGCGCCTGGTCCACGAGGGTGTGGAGGCGCAACGAGCAGATTCGTTGGCCCATCTGATCATCGCGGCGATCGAGGGTGCCGTCGGGCTGTGTCAGACCCAGCGGACCGTCGAACCGCTCGACCGGGTGATCGGCGAATTGGCACGCCTGTGCGAGGCCGCTGCTGCCTGACCGCACTCCCCGGCGTCAAGTTGCCTGGTCGTGTCGCGTAGGTTCTACTCCCAGGACACGCGTGCGTCCACGTGGTATACATCACGTCGGCGCCCGAGTGAGATGGGGAGGGTAGACGTCATGACGCCGGTGTACCGGCAGATCCTCGGATCGGATTTCGATCGTCTCCACCCCAACGTGGCGTGGCGCTACAGCATCGATTCGACCTCGGGCGTCGCACAGATGGCCACCGGGATCTACGAGTCCGTCTACATCTCCTCTGCGCTGCCGCCCCCGTTCTGGTGGCACTATGCCAAGCGGAACGCGTTGCCTGCCAAGTCGAGCCGGATGGTCCCCTTCACGCAGGGCCACTATTGCTATGCCGACGAGATCGGCCGCGAGTGTCTCGCCGTTCTCCGCGCCTTCAAGTACACGACCGGGACCCGCAATCTGAATTCCCTGTTGGTGTCCGGTCGTGGCGGGCTCGTGGACTACTTCGGCGACGGACCGGAACTCTTGTATCCGATCGAGCCGTCGGTGACCAGGGCGGGCGAACTCCTTCTCGAGAGCGGGCCGATGCGCTGGCTCGGACGTGGCCCGAAGGTCGGCATGAAGGGGCTGTTCTCCGCGCAGCTGAAATACATCGAGGGTTGGGACGACCAGCGGCAGCGATTCCGGTGCGACGCGACCGTCCGCAATCCGGTCGTCGGGGAGATCCTCCACTTTCGCGGCTGGTTCACCGCCGTCGACCAGGCCTGCACGCTGCGCGACATCCCGGACGAGGCGTGGCCGCTCAACCTCGTCGACCGCGAGGCCTGATCCCGGTGGTTCATCGCGTCGGCACTTGCGCCGCACGGTAGGTTCTCAGCCATGGCTGTCTCCGCGAAGATCGAATTCGAAGTCGCCGCTCCGCCGTCCGTCGTGATGGAGGTGCTGATGGACGTGGAATCCCTGCCGGATTGGTCGGGGCCCCACAAGGAGGCCGAGATCCTCAGCGAGAACGAGGACGGCACCCCCGGCAAGGTTCGGGTGGTGGTGACCGCGGCGGGCATCTCCGACGAGCAGACCCTGACCTATACGTGGACCGACAATTCGTGCACCTGGGATCTGATCGAGGCGAACCAGCTGAGCGAACAGCACGGCGTCTATGTCGTGACCCCCGATGGCGACGGCTCACATGTGGAGTTCACCCTCGACGTCGAGCTGAAGATCAAGCTGCCGGGCATGATCGTCAAGCGCGCACAGAAGATGGCGGTCGACACCGCCCGTAAGGGGTTGACCGCCGAGGTCCAACGCCGCGCGGCGGGCTGACCGACGACATCCGGCGCGACCCCGGCCTCGGCCGGGGTCGTTTTGCCAACCCGGGCCCCATGTTTCGGCGGCCTCTGGGTACGCTTGCGTGCAGTGCTGCTGCACTCTGCGATCCGTGGCGAATGAGGAGGCCAATCTCTATGCGTATCAACAAATTCGGTGCTCGAGCCGCGGCGCTGGTTATCGGTGGTACCTCGTTGGCGTGGATGATCGGTCTGGCGGGCGGTGCCACCGCAGGCGCCGCGACGACATGTGCCGCCACGGATGGGCATCAGATCCAGCGGATCGTCGGCAATGGTGGGTGTGGCGCCAAGGCCGGACCGGGCAGCAGTGCCCAGTCCGAGGACACGAGCAATCAGGGCACCGCGATCGCCGTCGCCGACAAGGGCGGAAACGCGAACGCGCGCAACCTGCAGCCCGGATCGTCGGCACTCGCGGGTGCCACCACCCGGGGCAACTCCTACTCGGTGACGACCGGACCGAAGGCATTCTCACTCGCCCAGGCCCGCCAGGGTGGCACCACCATCGCGATCGGTGGATGGGGTGGACAGGCCATCGCCGGTGCGGCGGGCACGGTGTGCCAGGGCGGATTCGCCACCGCATACGACAGCACCACTGGCAAGGCGTGCCTCCACTCGGGATCGATCGACTTCCGTAACTGAGTCGGAACACGCGCCGGTTCACCTCGTGGCCACGCGCTGTTTCGTCGATGCGCATATCGTTGAACGGTGACCGAGCTACACGATCCTGCCGTGGGGACCTCCATCGAGGTCGGCCCCGATTTCAGCGTGCTCAACGGCCGGGAGGCCCTCCAGCAACTCGTCGACCTGCACAACACGACCGCCTTCGCCGTCAACGACGACGATGACGACGACCCGGTGCTGCTGACGCTGCCCGAACGCAATGTGGTGGACACGTGGCGGCAGGACTATCCCTACGACGAGCGGATGAGCCGGCGCGAATACGAGGTGACCAAGCGTCATCTCCAGATCGAGTTGCTCAAATTGCAGAAGTGGTCCAAGCAGACCGGTCAACGGCACCTGCTGGTGTTCGAGGGCCGCGATGCCGCCGGGAAGGGCGGGACCATCAAGCGGTTCAACGAACATCTCAACCCGCGCGGTGCGCGGACGATCGCTCTGGAGAAGCCCAGCGAGCGTGAATCGACCGAGTGGTACTTCCAGCGCTATGTCCAGCACCTGCCTGCCGGCGGGGAGATGGTCTTCTTCGATCGCTCCTGGTACAACCGTGCCGGCGTGGAGCGGGTCATGGGCTTCTGCACATCCGAGCAGTACAACCAGTTCGTCGAGCAGGTGCCTGCGTTCGAGAAGATGCTCGTCGACGACGGCATCAACCTGGTGAAGTTCTGGTTCTCGGTGACCCCGCTGGAACAGCGCACCCGGTTCGCGATCCGCCAGATCGACCCGGTCCGGCAGTGGAAGCTGTCGCCCATGGATCTGGCGTCGCTGGACAAGTGGGATGCCTACACCGAGGCCAAGGAAGCCATGTTCGCGGCCACCGACACCGAGTACGCGCCGTGGACCGTGGTGAAGAGCAACGACAAGAAGCGCGCCCGCATCAACGCGATGCGCCACGTCCTGAATCTCTTCGACTACAAGGGCAAGAACGCCGATTTCGTCGGTGAGCCAGACCCGTTGATCGTCGGACGCGCACGCGATCTGGTCGGGGAGTAGCCACCACGCGGTTGGCTCGGCGGCCTCGGTAGCCTCGTGGCTGTGCGCACATTCCTCAGCGGGCTCCTGACACTGGTGGCGATGGTGGCGATCGTGTTGGCCTTCCCGTCGCTCTGGGTGAAGGAACGTCTGGTCGATCCCGAGGGCTTCGTCACCACGGTGACACCGATGGCTCAGGACGCGAAGGTCCAGGACTACCTCGCGAGCCAGATCTCGTCGTCGGTCACCGAGCAGGTGGACATCCCCGCGGCGTCGGCCGTGGTGGAACCGGCGGCGCGTGCGTACACACACAGTGACGCGTTCGAGGCCGACTTCGTGGACGTCTTGTCCCAACAGCACGCGTGGCTGTTCGATCCGCCGCCGGAAACCGGCGACACCACCGTCATGCAGCTCGACATCACGGACATGGTGAACCGCGTGATCGCGCAGACGAACATCGGTGCCCGCGTGACGGGTCCCATCCTGGTACCCCTCAACCGTGACGGGTCGGGCCTGGAGGCGGGCCGCTATCACGACGTCGGGCGGCAGATCACCGAGATGGCCTATTGGTCCCTGGTGGTCGCGGTGGCGGCGAGCGTGCTGGCCTTGCTCATCGCGCGGCGTCGCGGGACCGTACTCGCGTGGCTCGGTGTCGGATTGATCGCTTCCGCGGCATTCGCATGGGCCGTCGGTATCTTCTTCGCCGAGCGTGCCAAACAGGAGGTCGACGGCACCGAGGACGCGGGCCGTGAGGTCGCCGGGGTGATCATCGACGGTACGGTCGCCGACCTGCATCATCTGGCCCTGATCGTCGGGGCGGTCGGCGCCGGTGTGGTGGTGGTCGGATTCGTCGCGCGCCTCGCCTTCGGCCGGTCGCCCGCGCGCAGATGACCGACCCCGGGCCGCGGGCAGAGCCGGTCGTCGAGGAGATCCGTCTCCCGGACGGCACCGTGACGCCCCTGCGGGTTTTCGTCACCGCACCCGATCGTCCGACCATCGTGCTGTGGCCGGGACTCGGGGTACCCGCGGCATATTTCGACCTGTTCGCCTGCCGGTGCGGGCACGCGGGGGTGAACGTCGTGGTCGGCGAGTTGCGCGGCCAGGGCCGCAGCAGACCGCGGCCGTCGCGGGCCAGTCGTTTCGGTCAGCAGGCGCTGACCACCGAAGACATCCCGGCCGCGGTCGCCGTCGCGCGTCGGCATGCGCCGACGTCCCCGCTGTTCATCGCCGGCCACTCGATGGGTGGGCACATCGCGTCGATGTTCGCTGCTCGCAATGCCGTTCGGGGTGATTCGGAGATCGCGGGCCTGATCCTCGTCGCGTCGGGCGTGCCGTACTGGAAGCTCTATCGCGGCGGCCAGGGCCTGCTGGCCGCTGTCGGACCGCCCGCGATGCACCGCGTGTCGAAGACGCTCGGGTACTGGCCCGGCTCGGTCATCGAGGGGTACGGGCGGCAATCACGGGTACTGATCCGCGACTGGACGTACCTCAACAGGAACGGGACGTTCGCGCCGCGCGATGCCGATGTCGACTACGAGGCCGCGATGCGGCAGCTGCGGCTCCCGGTATGCGCCATCACGGTCGGTGCGGACACCGATGCCCCGCCACGGGTGATGAGCGCGCTCACCGCCAAGCTGGCCGACTGCGTCGTCGACACGCATCATGTCGCGGCGCCGCTCGGTCACAATCGGTGGGCGCGCGATGCACGCGTTCCGGCGATCATCGCGGACTGGGTGGGCGGCATCGCCGCGGACGTCGGCACAAACCGCACCTGAGCGCGACGCCGCGACGATAATCGACGAGGTGTCCCGTTCACGTGTCATCGGTGTACGACTGTGGCGCATCGTTCGCGGTGCGCCACTCACGTTTGCGTGGTTGGTGGTGCTGCTGATCACCACGATCATCCAGCACTCGATGACCCCGGACGAACTGAACCGGCTCCTCGGCGAACGGTCGACCAACCTGCACCATCTGTCGAGCGATCCGGTCCAGGTCCTGGTCACCAGCCTGTTCTGGATCGACGGGTCGTTCTGGCTCCCGTACCTGATCTTGTTCTGTGTCTTCCACGTGCCTGCCGAGCGGTGGCTGGGATCGTTGCGCTGGCTGGTGGTCGGCCTCAGCGCGCACGTGATCGCCACCTACGTCAGCGAGGGCATCCTCGGCGTGGCGATCAGAAACGGCATGGCCAGCTCATCGCTGGTCGATGTGACCGACGTCGGTGTGAGCTACTTCCTGGCCGCCGTGGTCGGCGTACTCACCTATCGGATCGCCTACCCGTGGCGCTGGGTCTACCTGGCCGGAATCCTCGCGGTATACGGCCTGCCCGTGGTCATCGACGTGACGTTCACCGGGATCGGGCATTTCTCGTCGCTGCTGATCGGGCTGGCCTGGTACCCACTCGCGAAGGCCCGCCACGCGCCACCGTGGAATCCGCTGGACACACTGCGCCGATTCGGTCACTCCCCGGCCAGTGTCCTCCACAGGAATTCGTAGGCCAGCGCGGACTTGAACGCGGCCTGCTTGTTGTCGGCCGCGCCGCCATGGCCACCCTCGATGTTCTCGTAGTAGGCCACATCGTGGCCGAGTTCCTCCAGGCGCGCAACGAGTTTGCGCGCATGGCCGGGGTGGACACGGTCGTCGCGAGTGGAGGTGGTCACCAGGATCTGCGGATAGTCGGCGTCGGACCGGAGGTTCTGATACGGCGAGAACGGCTGCATGAACGACCACTGGTCCGGATCGTCCGGATCACCGTACTCCGCCATCCACGATGCACCTGCCAGGAGCAGGTGATACCGGCGCATGTCGATCAGCGGAACCTGACAGACCAGGGCGCCGAACAGTTCCGGATACCGCGTCAACATCACGCCCATCAGCAGGCCGCCGTTGGACCCGCCCTGGGCGCCCAACTGGCCCGGCGTGGTGAGTCCCTCGGTGACCAATGCCCGTGCGACGGCGGCGAAGTCCTCGTAGACGAGGTGACGCCCGGCCTTCTGGGCCTGCGTGTGCCACGACGGCCCGTATTCGCCCCCGCCGCGGATGTTCGCGATGACATAGATGCCGCCCCGGGCGATCCAGCTGCGTCCGCTGACGGCCAGATATCCGGGTGTCAGCGAATTCTCGAAACCTCCGTACCCGTAGAGCAGCGTGGGTCCGGAGGTGACCCCGCTGCGTCGCACGACGAAGTAGGGGACGCGGGTGCCGTCGTCGGAGGTCGCGAAGTGCTGCTCGGCGACCACATCGTCGGCATCGAAGAACGACGGCGACTGTTTGATCACGTCGGGCCCCGACCCGGACTCTCCGTGGAGGAGGCTGGGCGGCGTGGTGAACGAGCTTGCCGACCAGAAGATCTCGTCGCTCTCGTCGGCATCGGTGTCCAGTACCGAGACCGTGGCCAGTGAGGGCAGGCCCGACATCTCGACGGGCGCCCAGGTGCCCAGTTCACGCACCGAGACCTCGGTGTGTACGTCGTGCAGCGTCACCAGGACGAGGTGCGAGCGCGTGAAGGTGTAGTCGCTGAGACTGGTGTGGGCATCCGGGGTGAACAGCACCGTCGCGTCGCGGCCGCCGGCGAGATAGTCGTCGTAGTCGAACACCAGCAGCGTCCCGGCCACATGGGTGGCACCGCCGGCCGTCCAGTCCGACCGTGGCATCACGAACAGCCAGTCGTGCCGCACCCCGGAGTGTGCGTCGGTCGGGACATCGACGAGAATCTGTTGGCCGCCACGGATCTCGTACCGCAGTGCGTTGAAGAAGTCGGTGGCACGGCTGGCGAAATGCCGCTCGTACCCGGGCGTGCTGTCGAAGGTGGCCCCGACCGAGACGTCGTCGATCTCACCCGCGAACACGGTTGTCGCGTCGTCGAGGGCGGTGCCTCTTTCCCACCGTTTGACAACCCGGGGGTAACCCGACGTGGTGAGCGATCCGCGACCATTCGGCTGCTCGCCGAAATCCGTTCCGACATACACGGTGTCGTGGTCGATCCAGCCGACGCTCGACTTGTTCTCGGGGAGGACGAAACCGTCGACGACCCACTCGCGCGTCTCGAGGTCGAACTCGCGCACCACGCTCGCGTCCGCGCCGCCCCGCGACAACGACACGAGCGCATGCCGGTACGCGGGCCGGAGCACCGTGGCGCCCGCCCACACCCAGTTCTCGTCCTCGGCCGCAGCCAGCGCGTCGACGTCGATCAGGACATCCCACTCGGGGGAGTCCGTTCGATACGACTCCAGCGTGGTCCGCCGCCAGAGCCCCTTCGGGTTCGCCGCGTCCCGCCAGAAGTTGTACAGGTGGTTTCCGCGCCGCCGCACATACGGGATCCGGTCATCGGTGTCGAGGATCTCCAGGGTCTCGGACTCGAGCACCGAGAACCGTTCATCCGACGTCAGTTCGTCGACGGTGGGTTGATTGTGGGCGCGCACCCAGTCCAGCGCCCGATCGCCGCTGACCTCCTCCAGCCACAGGTAGGGATCGTCGTCGGTGTGGGTCATGTCGTCGGTTGCACGCTCAGTGCTCATCGATGTCCTCCGGCTCTGCTGCGGTCACGCCAAGCTCCTCCCGCCAACCTAGCGCGGCGATGAGATCCGGCGCCGGTCGAGGTCTGGACCACCCCCTCGTTGTGCGTCGGCTGGGACGTCCACGATGTCCTGGCCACCTGATCGACTCCGCGACGACCACCAGGCTCGGATTCGTGCGGCGGATGGCCATCGCGCGATTCGACTTCGACCGGGACAACGAGACGGGTATCCGGAAGAACAAGCGCGCCGATCCTGCCGCGACGGTCGACGCGATGACCTCCGGCTCGTGGCAACGGATACGGAACTCGAGTACGGCTCGGGCCCGACCGTGAGCGGTACCGCCATCGATCTGCTGCTCGCGGTGTCGGGTCGTCCGGTGGTCGCCGGCGCGCTCGCGGGGCCGGGAGCGGCGTTGCTGGGAACCCGTCAGGCGACCTGATCGCGCCGGGCCGGAGTTCCCATCGGGTGGACTCCCACCTGTTCGCACGCGGCGGCAACCCGCAGTACGGTCGCGTCGTCGAGGTGTCGTCCGATGATCTGCATCCCGATCGGCAGTCCGTCCGAGGTGAAACCGACCGGAACACTGACGGCCGGCTGACCGGTCAGGTTCGCCACGAATGTGAATCCCTGCCACGCGGTGTCGGCCACGTCGCGTCCGTCGATGACCGACGGTCCCTGGATGCCGACCTCGAACGGCGGCACGCACGCCGTCGGCGTGATGACGATGTCGTGATCGCCCATCAGCGCGGCCATGCGATTGACGATCGACTTGCGCCACATGGTCGCCGAGGTGAAATCCTCGGCCGACCATTCTCTGCGCAGCATGGCGACCAGGTGCGCGGACATCTGGTCGCCGATGTCGTCGACCATGCGGCGCATGCCCACCAGATCGGTCTCGGACATGATGAGGGCGGTGAACTCGTCACCGGGCTCGTCCCAGCCCGGATCGACGCGAGTCGTGTTCCATGACAACGCCGCCGACAACCGGGCGACCGCATCCCCGACAACCGCTCGGACAGCGGGGTCCACGGCCAGGTAGCCGAAGTCCTCGCTGTATGCCACGCGCAGGCCACCGACGACCGTCGGATCATCATGCATGTCGGCGACGATGGTGTGCCAGGCGACGTCGCCGGCCGGGATCGTGTGCCGGTCACGCGGATCGGGCCCGGCCAGCACACCCATCACGGTGCACACGTCGTCGACCGTCCGGCAGATCGGGCCGATGTGTTCGATGCTCTCCCACCCGGACACGCCGGGATGATCGGGGTCCCGGCAGCCCGGGTACACCGGGACCCGGCCCATCGATGGCTTGAACCCGACCAGTGACGTGAATGCGGCCGGAATCCTTATCGATCCGCCTCCGTCGCTGCCCAGGGCGAATGGCACGATGCCGGCCGCCACCGCCGCCGCGGATCCCGCGCTTGATCCTCCTGGTGTCAGTCGGGTGTCCCACGGATTCCGGGTGGTCGGGAACAACGGGTTGGTACCCGTTGCGCTGTAACCGAACTCGCTCGCATTCGTCTTTCCCAGACTGAGGGCACCGGCGCCCGTGCACCGCTCGACGACGATGTCGTCCTCGGACGGGACGAAGTCCCGATAGCGCACCGAGCCCGATGTCGTCCGGGTGCCCTTGGTGCAGATCAGATCCTTCACCGCGTACGGCACACCGGCTAGCCGCCCGACCGGCCGACCGTCGGCGACCATGGCGTCGATGCGCGCTGCGCCGGACAGTGCGAGATCCGGGGTGGGGGTGCAGAACGCGTGGAGTTCTTCGTCGAGTTCTGCCCACCGGTCGATCGCCGTGGTGACGAGGGACGTCGCGGTGGTCTCACCCCGGCCGACCGATGCCGCCGACTCCGCCACCGGTGGCCACGATCGCCCGTCGATCATGCGGTCACCGCGGGCGTGGCCTGCGCAGGTGCGGTCCGGGACTCCGAAGTCGCCGCCCGTCCCAGCGCCTTCTCGTAGGTCCAGAACACCGCTGCCGCGACGACGATGCCGACAAGCGCGTCGACCGATCCGGGTACCAGGTAGTGCGACACCGTCGCGAGGCCTGCCCCGATCACCCACGCGGTGAACGCACTGGCGCGCAGGCGGGTCACGGTCGCCACGGATCGTTTGAGCACGAGTTGATCGACGATGAGGATCGCCCCGATGGGCGGCACGAAGATGCCCAGGATGTTCAGCCAGTCGAGGAAGTACGACCACACCCCGGTGAGTGCGATCGCGGCGCCGAGGACGCCGAGAGCAACGGCCACCGGGCGCATCGTGAGCTTCGTGATGCCCGACCACCCGACCGCGCCGTTGTAGAGGCAGTGGCTGGCGACGCTGCCGAGGTTGGCGAAGACGAAGAACACGGCGACGGCGGTCAGCAGCGCGCTGTGACCGGTCAACAGACCGAGGAAGCCTCCGCCATTGGTGGCGGGATCGGTGGATCCGCCGACGGCGACGACCAGACCGCCGAGTGCGTAGGCGACGAAGTTCGACACCGGGAATGCGGTGAACGTCGCTGCGACCGCGGACTTCCCGGACTTCGACCACCGGGTGAAGTCAGCCGTCATGGTGCCGGAATCGGCGAACCCGGCGATGACGATCCCGACGGCCGCGCCGAAGGTCAGTGTGGTTCCGGAGCCCTCGTAGCCGACGACGTCGCCGACGGCCAGGTTGTTACCCGTTGCGCCGTAATACAGCGCGATGCCGCCCAGAATGACGAACAGGGGCGTCGCGATCATGCCCAGCCACGACAGTGCGCGGATTCCGATCGTGGTGAGACCTGTGTAGATCAGCGCACCGATGGCGGCCGCGAGCATCGGCGACCACCCGAGGGCATCATGCATCGTGGTGCCGGTGAGGCCGATCTGGAACGAGAACCAGCCGATCACGACGGTCGCGAGGAACCCGGTGGCGATCAGGCGACCGGTGGTGCCGAAGGTCGCGAGGGCCTGCAGTGAGAAGCTGCGTCCCGTCTTGCCCGCGATGTAGCTCAGCGCGCCGACATAGCCGAACAGGACGAGATTGCCGAGCAGCAATGCGATCATCCCGTTGACGAAGCCGAGGTTGTAGACGATCACCCCGCCGAACACGGCATTGCCGAGGTTCATCGGGAAGCCGAACCACACGGCAGCGATCGACGACAGGCTCCGTCGGGCCTCGATGGGAACGGGTTCGTGCTCGTATTCCTCGCCGAGATCGGCGGGGCGATCGGGTTGCTGGCCTACGTCATGAGTCATGGTGATTCCTTGGCAGAGACCGCATGTCGCTACATGCGGAATTCGGGTGAATCGATGATGGATACGCGACGCTGCGTACCCGATGATCAGCCTGCTGCGGCTGTGCCTTCGGGATGGTCCCCGAAGAGGTGTGAGAGCACGCGATCACGGTTCACGCGCACGTGTGCGACGGCCAGGTCGGCAGCGCGGTCACCGTCCCGATCGACGATGGCGGCCAACAGTTCCTCGTGCTCGCGCCAGAGCTGATCGGGACGATCGTTCTGACGGAAGATCCAGTGCAGCCGCCCTTCCAGGGGTTCCAGAATCGAGGCCAGGAGGTCGTTACGCGCCAATCGGTTGACGGTGTCGTGGAACTCCTCGTTGAATCCATGGAGTGCCGGACCGTCGGCGGCCTCCAGGGCCTTGCGAGCCTTGCTCCGCAACGCACCCAGATGCGTTGCGTCCCTCTTGGTGAGTCGCTCCGCGGCCCGGCGGAAAGCGAGTCCTTCCAGTGCCTCCCGAACATCGAAGAGTTCCAGCACATCACGTCGGGAGAGTTTCTTGACGATCACCCCGCGGGTGGCCAGCATCTCGACGAATCCCTCGGTGTCGAGCATCCGTAACGCCTCGCGTACCGGGAGACGGGACACGCCGAAGTCGGCGGCGACATCGCGTTCGACGATCCGGTCGCCGGGTCCGTAGGTGCCCTCGATGATCCGCTCCCGCAGTTTGTCTCGGATCGATTCGCGCAGAGGGCGTCCGGCAGTTCCGTCGCTCGGCACCATCTGCAGATCTCTGCCTGCGTGGTGGTCTGCGGTCATTGCGTGGCGCCTTCCCGGGTAGTGGCCGGGGACCCGTTTGGGATCCCAAAAGCGAAGCTATGGAGTCCTGAGGGCGTCGTCAATCGCGGCGTACCCACCTCGCCGCGAGCGGAGGATTGTGCAAAAGGCCCAGGTCAGGGGTGAGAACAGGCGACAGGTCCGCCGGAATGGGGCAAACCCGACATGACATCGTGATGCGTTGCAGCACAGCATATGTGGACGATGCAAAGAGGTCCGGAGGAACGGTTGCGGGATTCCGGAACCGTAACGCGACGTTCTCATCAGGGCGCCCGGCGCAATGCCGGCGTAACACTCGTGTACGCCGCCGCAGCCTCCGGAGCCCGGAAGGTTCGGTGCGCCGACTCCGCGCAACCACGCCCGAGAAGTTCCGATTGCGGATATTCTGTGGTCGATCGGACGGGCATCGCGCCTGGTCGGGGCCAGTGGGCACCTCGAGGAAGCGGGTATGGACTCATGGGCGTTCGAACCTCATCGCGCGCGCGAACCCGACGATCGACCGCCGTCGTTGTCGTCGCGGTGGTCGCCGCCACCGCCGTCGCCGCGTGCGATACAACGTCATCGGAGTCGTCCTCGGTGTCCGGTCCCTCGTCGCCCGCCGCCTCGGCCGCCGAGGAGCCCGGTGACCCGAACACCGCCGTTGCGCAGGCTCTCCCGGACAATGCGGTGGACACCGCCGTCGGAAAGCTGGACGGTCTCGTCGATTCGCTGATGAGGTCCACCAAGATCCCGGGAATGGCAGTCGCCGTGGTGCACGGTGGAAAGTCGGTGTATGCGAAGGGATTCGGCGTCTCGGAGGTGGGCACCGACCGAAAAGTCGATGCGGATACGGTGTTCCCGCTGGCATCGATGTCGAAGTCGATCGGCTCAACCGTGATCGCGAAGCTGATCACCGACAAGGTGGTGGGATGGGACACCCCGGTCGCGCCGAATCTTCCGGGCTTTGCACTCTCCGACCTCTATGTGAGCCAGAACGTCACCATCGGGGACATGTACTCGCATCGTTCCGGGCTGCCCGATCATGCGGGGGACAAACTCGAAGAGCTCGGCTACGACCGGGACCAGATCCTCGCCCGCTTGCGCTACATGCCGCTGGACCCGTTCCGCGTCACCTACAACTACACCAACTTCGGGGTGACCGCGGCGGCCGAGTCGGTTGCTCGGAAGGCGGGGTCGGACTGGGCGACGCTCTCCGAGCAGGCACTTTACGGACCACTTGGCATGACCCACACCAGTTCCCGTTTCCGCGACTTCGAAGCCGAAGCCGACCGGGTGGTCGGCCACGTGCAGGACGGCGGCAACTGGGTCAAGACGCCGCAGCAACGTGACCCCGACGCCCAATCGCCTGCCGGTGGTATCTCGTCGTCGGTGAACGACCTGACGCATTGGATGGCGATGCTGCTCGGCAACGGGATGTACAACGGCAAACAGATCGTCGGTGAGGATGCGCTGCTACCGGCGGTGACGCCGGAGATGATCTCGTCGCCCGCTGGTTCACCGGACGCACGGGCCGGCTATTACGGTTACGGATTCAACGTCTCGGTCACCGAAGGCGCGCGCACGCAATACAGCCACTCCGGGGCCTTCTCGATGGGGGCCGGAACGAACTTCCTGGTCATGCCGTCGGCCGACGTCGCGATCGTCGCCTTGTCCAACGCCGCTCCCATCGGGGCGGTGGACGCGCTGACCGGTGAGTTCGCCGACATCGTCCAGTTCGGCGAGGTGCGCCACGACTGGCGCACCCTGTACGCGCACGCCTACGCCGAGATGAACAAGCCCTCCGGCAGCCTCGTCGGACAGCAGCCGCCGGCGAACCCGGCACCGGCGCAGCCGCTGTCGACCTATGCCGGCACGTATCAGAACGATGTGTACGGGCCCGCCGTGGTCCGCGAGCAGAACGGCAAACTCGTCCTCGCCCTGGGCCCCGGCGGGAAGACGACCCATGAGCTGACGCACTGGGATGGCAACACCTTTACGTTCACGCTGCGCACCGAGAACGCGGAGCCGGGATCGATCTCCAAGGTCTCGTTCGCCGGCGCCGGGAGCGCAGCGAGCGGGCCGAGTTCGAGCGGCGCCGGGAGCGCAGCGAGCGCGCGGATGACGGTGGAGTACTACGACGACGGGACGTCGAACGGCGAATTCACGCGCTGACGCACGACCGATCCAGGCCGGAACCGACGTTTCCGATCACCGTGCGGCGGCCTCGACCGCGAGCGGATCGGGCACCTCGCCCGCCCGGATCGGGCAGCGGGTGTGACTGTAGATGGTCGGCATGCACAGATTGCAGTGCACACAGCGCGACGTCGTGGACGGGTCGGCCTGGATGCGCAGCGGCAGGTCCGGTTCGCGCAGCAGGGCCCGGCCCATCGCCACGAAGTCGAAGCCCTCCGCGAGTGCCAGTTCCATCGAGGATCGATCGGTGATGCCGCCCAACAGGATCAGGGGCATTCGCACCGCAGCGCGGAGCTGTCGTGCGAGGGGGAGCAGATACGCGTCGTGATACTCGTAATGCTTGAGGAAGATCGGGCCCATCGCCTTCAGCCCGGCGCGCATCGCGCCGCGGAACGCGTCGGCGAACTCGTCGCGGGGCGCGTCGCCGTGGAAGAGGTACATCGGGTTGAGCAGTGAACTGCCTGCGGTGGGCTCGATCGCGTCGAGGTGGCCGTCGGACTCGAGGAGTTGCGCCACGGCACACGCCTCGTCGATGTTGAAGCCGTGCAGGCGTCCACCATGACCGGAGCCGCGGCGGCGCCGGGACCGCGGCGAGCGGTCCGAATCGACGCGTCCCACACCGTCGAACATGTTGAGCTTGGCCCAGACCGCGGCCTCGTCGCCCACCTCGTCGCGCACCACTTCGACGACCTCGCGGGCGAACCGGGCACGGTTGACCAGGGAGCCGCCGTAGCCGTCGTGGCGGTGATTGAGCAGCGGGGACAGGAAGCTACTGATCAGGTAGTTGTGGCCGCAATGGATCTCGAGTCCGTCGAACCCCGAGTCGACCGCGATGCGGGCCGCTCGACGAAAGGTGACCAGCATCGCGGTGATCCCGTCGGCGTCGAGCTTCTGGGTGACGGACATGCCCATCGGTGCCGGGATGTGGGAGGGGCCGAGCGCCTTCTTGCGATTGGACACCGAGTTCGCCACCGGACCCGCGTGTCCGAGCTGTGCGGCGGCCATGGCGCCTTCGGAGTGGATGGCGTCGGTGAGCCGTCGGAGACCCGGCATCGCCTCGTCTCGCAGCCAGATCTGATGTCGGTCGGTCCGGCCTTCGGGGGCCACGGCGCAGTAGGCCACCGTGCTCATCGCGACGCCGCCCGCGGCGACCTCACGGTGGAACTCGACGAGGTCGTCGGTCACCAGCGCGTCGGGGGTGGCGCCCTCGAAGGTCGCGCACTTGATCAGGCGATTGCGCAGCGTGAGCGGGCCGAGGCGGGCCGGGGTGAAGGGATCGGGTGCGGTCATGAGTTCTCCTTGGGCTGGGCTGCGGGTGGGGCTGTACGTGGCGATGTGCGAGGGGGCTCGGCGAGTCCGGCGACGACGAAGTCCGCGAGTGCCGCGGTGGCTGCGGGAGACAGTGGTTGCTCACCGCCGAATTGGGTGAGTACGAGCTGGAACGCGAGTCCCCACCGACGGCACGCGTCGTCGTCGGAGATGCCGTCGATCAGCTGTACGAGTACCCCGGACCAGCGGTCGAGCTGAAACCATGGGCGAGTCCAGGTGGCCTGTGGATGCGTGAGGACGAAACGCGCCAGCAGCCGAAGATGTAGGCGGCCGACCGGGTCGTCCTGGATGTCGACGAAGGGCGCCAGGATCAGGTCGACCAGTTCGGTGAGGTCGGAGGTCGCGGGGTCGAACCGGTCTAGCGGGTCGGCCCAGCGTGGCGCCAGCCGGTCCTCGAGGAGTTCGACGGCAAGTCGATCCTTGGAACCGAAGTGGTAGTGGACAGCTGCCGGGTTCGCGTCGGCCGCTGCGCAGATGGCACGCACCGACACCTGCTCGTACCCGTCGGTGAGGAACAACGACTCGGCCGCGGTGAGGAGTGCCGTTCGGGTCGGTTCACCGCGATGGGTTGCTGTCGGCGCGGGCATGCTGTCGATGGAAGCACAACTCAATCAGTGATTCAATCAATGATTGAAATGCTCCCGGAGGGTGGGAAGGTTACCGCTCGGTATGGGGACGCCCTGCGGCCGCGACATGGTGCGACGTAGGCTGGCAGACGTGTCTGAACACTTTCAAACAGTTGTCCTGGGTGCAGGTCCAGGTGGGTACGTGGCCGCGATCCGGTCTGCCCAGCTGGGCATGAAAACCGCCGTCATCGAAGAGAAGTACTGGGGCGGCGTCTGTCTCAACGTCGGATGTATCCCGTCCAAGGCGCTTCTGCGGAACGCCGAGTTGGCCCACATCTTCAACCATCAGGCGAAGACGTTCGGTATGTCCGGCGACGTGTCGTTCGATTTCGGCGCGGCATTCGACCGAAGCCGCAAGGTGTCGGACGGGATCGTCAAGGGCGTCCACTTCCTGATGAAGAAGAACAAGATCACCGAGATCGACGGGTACGGGAAGTTCAAGGACGCGAAGACGATCGTCGTGGGAGATCGTGAGATCACCTTCGACAACGTCATCATCAACACCGGCTCCACCGTGAAGCTGCTGCCCGGTGTCGAGCTCTCGGACAATGTGGTCACCTATGAGACCCAGATCCTCACCCGTGAGCTGCCGAAGTCGATCGTGATCGTCGGCGCAGGCGCCATCGGCATGGAGTTCGGCTACGTGCTCGCCAACTACGGTGTCGACGTCACCATCGTCGAGTTCCTCGATCGCGTGCTGCCGAACGAGGACGCCGACGCGTCCAAGGCCATCGCGAAGGAATACAAGAAGCTCGGGGTCAAGGTCCTGACCTCCACCAAGGTGCAGACCGTCACCGACAACGGCGACAGTGTCACCGTGAGCTACAAGGACGCCAAGGACAACGACGGCGAGATCACCGTCGACAAGGTCCTGATGTCTGTCGGGTTCGCCCCGCGCGTGGAGGGCTTCGGTCTGGAGAACACCGGTGTCGAGCTGACCGACCGCGGTGCCATCGCCATCGACGACTTCATGCGGACCAACGTCGACAACATCTATGCCATCGGCGACGTCACCGCGAAGTTGATGCTCGCCCATGTCGCCGAGGCGCAGGGTGTGGTGGCCGCCGAAGTGATGGCCGGTGCGGAGACGATGACGCTCGGCGACTACCGGTTCATGCCGCGCGCCACGTTCTGCCAGCCACAGGTCGCGTCGTTCGGGCTGACCGAGGCGCAGGCGAAGGACGAGGGCTACAACGTCAAGGCCACCACGTTCCCGTTCAGCGCGAACGGCAAGGCCCAGGGCCTCGGCGAGACCGCCGGATTCGCCAAGCTGCTCACCAACGCCGACACCGACGAGCTGCTCGGTGGTCATCTGGTGGGCGACAACGTCTCCGAGATGCTCCCGGAGATGACACTGGCCCACAAGTGGGACCTGACCGCCAAGGAACTCGCGCGCAACGTGCACACCCACCCGACGTTGTCGGAGGCGATGCAAGAGACGTTCCATGGCGCGATCGGCCACATGATCAACCTCTGAGTCCTGATGCGTAGCAGTAGTCCGCGCCGGCAGCGGACTACTGCTACGGAATCGCCGTGAGCATGAGCGAGCGCACCCGCGAATGGGCTCCGGGGCATTCGCTCGACATCCGTGCGACGGTGGGGCATCTTCGCCGCGGCAGCGGCGATCCCGCCTTTGTCTACGGCCGGGACGGTTCGGTCTGGCGCGCGGTCCACACTCCCGACGGTCCGGGCACCCTGGCGGTCGGTTTCGACGGTACGACGGTCACGGGACGCGCGTGGGGGGCGGGGGCCGCGTGGCTCCTCGACCAGATGCCGGATTTCCTTGGTGCACAAGATGATCCGAGTGCGCTGACGCCGCGCGACCACGTCGTCGAACGCCTGGTTCGGCAATCCGATGGTCTGCGGATGGGGCGCACCGACCGGGTGTGGGAGGCGCTGGTGCCTGCCATCCTCGAGCAGAAGGTCGTCGGTACCGAGGCGTGGCGGGCGTGGCGATACCTGTTGCGGCGCTACGGAGAGCGCGCTCCGGGCCCGGTGCCGGACACCATGCGGGTGCCGCCGCCGCAGCCGACGTGGGCGCAGATTCCGAGTTGGGAGTGGCATCGCAGCGGCATCGAGCCGGTGCGGATGCGCACCATCCGTGGTGCGACCTCGATGGACGTGGAACGCCATCCCGATCGTCTTCGATTGCTCCGTGGCGTGGGCCGATGGACCGAGGCGGAGACACGCGCGCGCGCAGTCGGCGACACCGACGTGGTCAACGTGGGCGATTACCACATCCCGTCGCTGGTGGGGCAGGCCTTGATCGGCGAACCCGTCGACGACGACGGCATGCTCGAACTGCTCGAACCCTATGCGGGGCAACGCCAGCGGATCATCCGGATGATCGAACTCCACGGCCCGCGGCCGCAGCGGCGCGGGCCGCGCATGACGGTGCGGGACTATCGGGACTTCTGAACGGCGAGACGTCGGTGCGCCTTGGTCGCGAGCACGTACTGGCCCTGGCCCGTGATGGTCTGCTCGACGTGCTCGGCGCCTGCCGCATGCAGTCGCTCGACGATCTCGTGCCTGCCGAAGATCCGATAGCCCGACATCCCCGCGATCTCGCGGACACCCGGCACCGAGGTGAGATCGGTCCGTACGGACGTGAAGATGACCACCTCGCCCCCGGGGCGCGTGACCCGGAGCAGCTCGTCGACCACGGGCAGCGGATCAGGAATGAGGTAGAGCGCCGCCAGGCACGTGACGGTGTCGAAGGTGTTGTCCGCAAACGGGATCGAGTGCGCATCGGCCCGGACATAACTCGCGCGCTCAGTGGCGTTGGTCCGGGTCGCCTTGGCCAGCATCGACGGAGAGAAGTCGATCCCGATGCATCGGCCGTCGCCGCTCAGGCCGTCGGCGAATCGGCGCGTGTAATTGCCGGGGCCGCAGGCGACGTCGAGCATCAGTCGATCGCCGGGCCTCGACAGGTAAGCGGACAGCGCTGTGTCGAAATCGGCGGTTCCGGACCCGCCGAGGCTGAACAGCCGGGTGAACACAGGTCGCCAGAGTTGTTCGTACACATGGGAGAACACCGTGTTGCGCATCAACTGCTGCGCGATCGAATCCATGTCGCCCCCGCAATGGTGTGGATCAGACCCGGGTGTCCCGCTGGACCCGCAGGGTGCCGATGGTGGTCGCGAGCATGTCGTATTGTCCGACGAGCAGGACGAACGCGATCAGTTTGCCGTCATCGAGGTGGCGGCGCAGGGCCGACCACGTGTTGTCGCTGATGTCCTTTGCCGTGACGAGCTCATCGGTGGCCTGCAGCAGCGCCCGCTCGCGATCGCCCCAACCCGCTTCCGGGCCTTCCAGCACCCGATCGAAGATCTCACCCCTGACGCCCGCCCGAGCCCCCAGCCGTCGATGGTGGTCGAGCTCGTAATCGCAGTCGCGCAGGTGTGCGACCCGGATGATGATCATCTCGGATTCCTTGCGCGACAGGGCGCCGAACGGCATCAGCCGCCCGCCGAAATGCAGCCAGGCGCGGAACAGGCCCTTGGCCCGGCCCAGCGTGGAGAAGATGCGTGCGTTGTCGACACCGATCACCCGGGCCGCGCCGCGGGCGAACACCCAGTTGATCGGGCCGAGTTCACGGAGACCGCCGGGGGCGACGCGGGGCGTGCCGATGTCGTCGGGCGCGACGTGGGGAGTGCTCATGACGCCCACGGTAGACTACCGAAACTATGACGAGCACCACACAGCGAACGTTCACCAGTGTCGACGAAATGAAGGCCGCGATCGGCGAGGATCTGGGTTCCGGCGAATGGCTGGAGATCACTCAGGACCGTGTCGACGCCTTCGCCGAGGCGACCGGCGACCATCAGTGGATCCACGTGGATCCGGAACGTGCGAAGGACGGCCCGTTCGGTGCGACGATCGCGCACGGCTACCTGACGCTGTCCCTGCTCCCGGTGCTGGCCGGCGGCATCTTCACCGTCGAGGGTCCGAAACTGGTCATCAACTACGGCGCGAACAAGGTGCGTTTTCCCAACCCGGTGAAGGTCGGCTCCCGAATCCGTTCGAATGCCGTGATCACCTCGATCGACGAGACACCGGCGGGCGTCAACATGGTCGTCAAGAACACGATCGAGATCGAGGGCGTCGAGAAGCCGGCATGCGTCGCGGAGAACGTCCGGGTCCTCGTCTACTGATCTGCAGCCGACGTGCGGTGTCCCGGGTCATCGGCGTGGACACTGACTGACCGGCCGGTGACCGGACAGCCGGTCGTCGAGCCAGTTCATCGCGTCACGGAACCCGACGAACACCGTCGTCATGTGCTCCCCGGGATACTCGCGGTAGCTCGCGTTGGCGCCCAGCCGGCATTGTTCGGCGAACAGTGCGCGCGCCTGGCTCGCAGGAATCCACCATTCCTGTGCGCCGTGGTAGATGTAGATCGGCATCGTGGCCTTGTCGCCGCTCATCGCGGTGATGTCGAAGATGCGTTCGGCGACGGGCGAGCGGAACGGGTCCGGATCGGTGGACAGGATCTGGGTGGGCGCGAAGGTGAAGCCGAAGTAGCCCATCGTCCCGGTGCACAGATTCTTCAGCATGTCGTTGGTGGCGAGCTGCCGGGCCAGGTTGTTCGCCATCGGCAGGAGTTCGGGACGCTCTCGGGCGATCCCCAGGACTGCCGCATGGAACACGCCGGATGCGAGGTTCGCGTTCATCGATCCGGCCAGTGTCCGGTAGTCGGCGGGCACCCCACCGATCGCGGCACCGACGAACCGGTTCACCAGTTCGGGCGCGTACGTGGACACCAGCTTCGCCGTCGCGTTCGTGGCGATGGCCCCGCCCGAGTAGCCGAGCATCGCGATGGGGCCTGCGCCGAAGTTCGTCCGATCGAAGGACGCGGCTGCGCGGACCGCGTCGAGGACGACGTGCGCCGCGACGTACGGTTCCGCATACGCCATCCTGGCCCCGGTGTGATCGGGCACGATCACGGCATAGCCCCTGGCGAGTGACTCCTGGGTGGTCTCCGGGCGCAGATCGGTGTTGTTGGTGTCGCCGCTCTTGCCGTGCGCGAAGGTGTAACCCGTCGTGCATCGCGTGCCCAGCGCGACGATCGGTGGGTTGTTCACCACCACTGGACGGGCACCGCGTCCCTGCCACGGCGTGGGCGGCACGAAAAGGGTTGCGGTGGCGAACAACGGCCTGTTCTGGGCATCGACGGTCCGGAACTTGATCTGTCGCGCATAACCGACACGGACCTCGAGGAGCGGCGCCGCCACCTTGGCGACCGAACGACTGCGGAGTATGTCACCGGGCCGGTGTCGTGCGAGATCGCCCGGCCAGAGGTCGAAGAAGTCGTCACCGGTCGGCGACGGCATGATCGCTTCCCGCAGCTCTTGGAGTTGCTTGGTGGCGCCGGGGGTCTGCGCGCGCAAGGGGATGCGCGACAGGTTCGGGAGTGTCGGCGCCGGAACGCTGTCCTCGATGTCGCGCGGGATCTGGGCGGGCACCGGCGACATGTTCGGCGGATCGGCGGTCGCGGTGGCCGCCGTCGCGCACATGACCGTGACTGCCGCCATCGCGCCCGTCAGTGTGCGTCGCAGGACTCGTCCCCATCCGTTCATCGCCGGCATCGCTCACTCCTCGTACTGCTGCGGGCGATTCGGGATCGGCCGACGGTGGTCACCACCGCCGCACCCTGACTCGCGTATTCATCTCCGATGATCCTAGGGGTCGGGGTGCGTGCCCGCGCGCGGAATCCGAATGCGGTTCGGTTGCCCGTCCGGAGGTCACCGGGGGCCGCGTGCTTCGCCACATTCGTCACCGGCAGGGATTCCGCGTAATCGGCGATCGAGCCACTGCGCGGCGGCCGGGAATCCCAACACGGCGGCGCTGACATGCTCGCCGAACACCTCGCGGTACGTCGCCCGTGCACCCAGCAGGCATTGCTCCCGATACAGGCTCCGGGCGCCCGCCGCCGGAATCCACCACTCGTACGTTCCGTGGTAGATATACAGGGGGACAGCCGATTTGATGTCGGCCATCTTGGTCACCCGGTAGATGTGCTCGGCAACCGGTGAGTGGAACGGATCCGGGTTGTTCGACAGGAGTTGCATCGGCCAGAATGTCTGGCCCGCGAGAGCGGCAGGGATCGTGCACACGTTCTTCAGCGGCGACGTGGCCAGCCACTGCGCGAAATCATTTGCCATCGGCAGGATCTCGGTTCGCTCGCGTGCGATGCCGAAGGTGGCGGCATGGAAGAGGCCGGTGGCGAGATTGGCGTTCATGCTGCCGACGAGCATGCGGAAATCGGCGGGTACCCCACCGAGCGCCGCGCCGACGACGCGGCCGATCAGCTCCGGGGCGTAGCCTGCCAGCAGCTTCGTCGCGCCGTTGGTGGCTATCGCCCCGCCGGAGTAACCGGTCATGGCGATCCGCGATGCCCCGAAGGAACGGCGATCGAGATTGCCCGCCGCTCGGATGGCGTCGAGCACGACATGGCCCGCGACGACGGGTTCCGCATATGCCATCCGTGGACCCTGGTGGTCGGGAATGAGCACGGCATACCCATGAGAGAGGGCCAGCTGGGTGGTCGGCGGGATGAGATCAGTGGCATTGGTTGCTATCGAAAAACCATGTGCCAAAGTGTATCCCGGGTCGCACGCGGTGCCGAGGGAATCGATGGGGAGATTGTTGACGAGGATCGGACGCGACGTGGAGCGCGACGTGCGCGGTACCAGGATCGTCGCGGTGCCGAACGATGGTGCACCGGTGGCATCGGTGCTGCGGAACTTGATCAACCGCGCGAACCGGATGGGAGTGGTCACCACCGGCGCGGCAGTCGCCGTCACGTCCCGGGTGGCGATGATCTGTCCCGGTGCCAGCGCCGCGAGATTCGTCGGCCAACGATCGAACATCGGGTCCCCGGTCGGCGACGGCAGGGCGGCCTCGCGCAACTCCAGTGTGCGGTGGTCGAACCCCTTGGCCTGTGCGCGCAGTGGAATCCTGCCGAGTCGCGGGAAGGGTGGGGGCGGCAACGCCCCGTTGATGGCGTGCGGCACCTGGGACGGGACCGGCAGCATGTTCGGTGGTTCGGCCGCGGCCGGCGCGGCGTAGGTCATCGTGGTGGCGGTGGTGATCACCGCGACCGCCCCGAGGGTGGCGACGCCACCCCGGAATCGAAGGGCCGCAAGGTATGAGCGTTTCCGCTTCATGGCGTACTCCCTCTCGGGTGTGAGGGGAATCCCCGTTGACCTCCTCACTGGCCGAAGCGTACGACTGTGTCCAAGTCGATTGACTTGGACACACGACCGACATGCGCAACCGTGATTGAACTGTGATCGGGATCACATCAATTGGACTGGTTTGATGGTCAATTCGTCATATAAGGGGACACCGTGCTGCGGTGCTCGTCGATGTGCAGCGTTGCACCGAGTGCCGGGAACGCACGCTGCGCACAGTTCTGGCGTTCGCACACCCGACAGCCCGCCCCGATCGGTGTGATCTGCGCCTGTGGACCTATCTCGAGCCCGTCGGAGTAGATGACCCGGCCCGCGTGGCGGAGTTCGCACCCGAGTCCGATGGCGAATGTCTTGCCGGGTTGTCCATATCGGGCGGCTCGACGCTCGACGGTCCGGGCGACCCAGAGATAGTCGCGGCCGTCGGGCATCTCGGCGATCTGGGTGAGGATCTTTCCCGGAGATCCAAAGGTCTCGTAGACATTCCAGAGGGGACAGGTGCCGCCGCTGGAGGAGAAGTGGAAACCGGTGGCGGACTGCCGTTTCGACATGTTCCCCGCCCGGTCGACGCGGACGAACGACCAGGGGATGCCCCGCAGATTGGGTCGCTGCAGGGTCGAGAGCCGGTGGCAGATCGTCTCGTAGGACACCGAGTAGAACGCCGACAGTCTCTCGATGTCATATCGGAAATCCTCGGCCGCACCGTGGAATTGGCTGTACGGGAGGACTGCCGCCGCGGCGAAGTAGTTGGCCAGCCCCAGTAGTGCCAGTGACCGGGCCTCGTCGCTGGTGAAGTTGCCGTCGTCGACCAGCCGGTCGAGCAGATCCCCGTATTCGAGGTAGCCAAGCTCGGCGGCGAGTTTCATCGTGCGCTGTCCCGCCGAGAGCGCGGCGGAGAACTCCAGGCGGCGTGTCTCCGGGTCGAATCGGTGCAGGGTGTAGTCCCCGAGATCGACTCTGCGGATGATGCTGACGCCGTGCACGTTCTCGAGCCGGTTGGCGATCTCCCGGCGGATGTCGGCCGAGTGCATCCGCATCCGTACCGTCATCTCCTCGGCGGCCACGTCGAGCTCGTGAATGTAGTTGCGGCGCTGGTAGAAGTAGTCGCGTACTTCTTCGTGGGGAGCCGTGATGGAGCCTCGCATGCTCCGGTCGCCTCGTTCGTCGGTGGCAGCGGCCAGTTGGTCGGTGGCGATGCGGTAGCGCTGATGGAGATTCACCATCGCCTGTGCGATCTCGGGATGTGTGGCGACCAGCGAACTGATGGTGTGCGCCTCGGTCGCCGCAGGCGCGGCCTCGACGTCGTCGTCGAGTAGGACCTCGCGTAGTTCGGCGACCAGTCGGACGCTGTCCTGCGAGTCGAAGAACTCCTCGTCGATACCGAACACCTCGGTGATCTTCGACAGCACCGGCACGGTGAGCGGGCGGGCATCGTGTTCGATCTGGTTGAGGTACGAGGGCGAGATGGCCAGTGACTGGGCGAGCGCGACTTGGGACAGTCCACGCTCCGACCGGAGCTGGCGCAGCCGCGAGCCGACGTAGGTCTTGGTCATGACAACCTCCTGCCGGGGCCGAGCGGGTGCGTGGGTGCGGGTCGTCGGGACGTGATCCCGTCGGTCTGCTCGCCTGCATGTTCAGGGTACGGTGACCGCGTGCATGTCCTGGTCCGGCGCCGATGGTCGGCTGCGGCGATCATCGCGGCGGCCGCGGTGACGGCCGTGGTCGCCGGGTGTGGGGGTGCCGATCCGGTGACCGGTCCGGCACCTGCGGCGGTCCCGGCCGACCTCCTCATGTCGCCCGGCGAGCTACCCGCGGGCTTCACCCCCGCGCAGTTGTCGGTGTCCGACCTGGTGGCGGGGAATCGGGGACCGATCGAGTCGGCGCGATCGGCGGTGGTCACCCCGCCGGAATGCCGTCCGACCGCTGATGCGGATCTGAATCCGCAGCTGACCGCCGCGAACTCGGCAGTACTGGCGGCACGCAGTGACGCGGGCTCGTTGGTCGAACTCGTCTCGACCGCCCGTCGCGACATCGATGCCGACATCCGCTCCACGACCGGGCGATGCGCGATCACCACCACGGTGATCGGCAGTGGGAACCTGCGTGGGGCGCGGATCGTCACCCGGTACACCGCGCTGCCGACGCCGGATTCGGGCAACCGCGGGTCGTCGGTGCAGGAGTCGACGGCGACGCGATCGACGGTCACCACAACCCTCACCGACGGTGCGGTGAGTACCCAGATCGGCTTCGCCGGGTATGCGATCGTCACCCGGCCCGGCGCAGCGCCGGTCACCGTCCAGCTCACGGTTGGTGGCGAGGCGACCCCCGCCACCAAGCCGCCGGCAGAGGCGACCCCGCCCATGACCGATGCGGAGTTCGCAGCGGCATTCGGCGATGCCATCTCGGCCGCCACCCGCTGACCGGGCTCCGCCGCGGGTGTGAACGCTCTCACAGATCGGGTTCGTCCCGGATGCCTCGCCGATCGGCAGACGACGGCGTGGGCCCGCCGGCCGCCGCCCCTCCCTGCGGACAAAAACGCAGTACGCGCGTACTTTTTGGCGTCGATGGGCGAAACGTTCACATGACCAGGTTTGCAAACTTTGCAAAAGCTTTCCAGATCCTTGCCGAATTTTGCACACGAAAGGGATTGGACCTGCATGTTTGTTCTGTGGCACCCTTGTCACAGGCACCACCGGACAGCGTCGATTTGTTCGCACAATTTGCGACCGGCTCAACGCGACACGGGCACTGTCTGTCAGCACACCGGCTCGGGCGCCACCGGGTCGCAGCAGGACAACGAAAGCGAAGTAGGCATGAGCAACGTCGGAAAGCCACGCACCGCCGCGGAGATCCAGCAGGACTGGGACACCAACCCGCGTTGGAAGGGCGTCAAGCGCGATTACACCGCCGAGCAGGTGGCCGAGCTCCAGGGCTCGGTCGTCGAGGAGCAGACCCTCGCCCGCCGCGGCGCCGAGATCCTCTGGGAGGGCGTCAACGCCGGAGACGGCAGCTACATCAACGCGCTCGGCGCGTTGACCGGTAACCAGGCAGTCCAGCAGGTGCGCGCCGGCCTCAAGGCCGTGTACCTGTCCGGTTGGCAGGTCGCGGGTGACGCGAACCTGTCGGGACACACCTACCCCGATCAGTCGCTGTACCCGGCGAACTCGGTGCCGTCGGTCGTCCGACGCATCAACAATGCGCTCATGCGCGCCGACGAGATCGCCCGCGTCGAGGGTGACGACTCGGTGGACAACTGGGTCGTGCCGATCGTGGCCGACGGTGAGGCCGGCTTCGGTGGCGCCCTCAACGTCTACGAGCTCCAGAAGGCCATGATCGCCGCCGGTGCCGCCGGTACCCACTGGGAGGACCAGCTGGCCTCGGAGAAGAAGTGCGGCCACCTCGGTGGCAAGGTGCTGATCCCCACCCAGCAGCACGTCCGCACCCTGAACTCGGCCCGCCTCGCCGCGGACGTCGCAGGCACCCCGACGGTCGTCATCGCGCGTACCGACGCCGAGGCCGCGACCCTCATCACCTCGGACGTCGACGACCGCGACAAGCAGTTCGTCACCGGTGAGCGCACTGCCGAGGGCTACTACCACGTGAAGAACGGCATCGAGCCGTGCATCGCGCGTGCGAAGTCCTACGCGCCCTACGCCGACATGATCTGGATGGAGACCGGTACCCCGGACCTCGAGCTGGCTCGCAAGTTCGCCGAGTCGGTCAAGGCCGAGTTCCCCGATCAGCTGCTGTCCTACAACTGCAGCCCGTCGTTCAACTGGAGCAAGCACCTCGACGACAGCACCATCGCCAAGTTCCAGAACGAGCTCGGCGCCATGGGCTTCACGTTCCAGTTCATCACGCTGGCCGGCTTCCACTCGCTCAACTACGGCATGTTCGATCTGGCCTACGGCTACGCCCGTGAGCAGATGACCGCCTTCGTCGACCTGCAGAACCGTGAGTTCAAGGCCGCCGACGAGCGTGGCTTCACCGCCGTCAAGCACCAGCGCGAGGTCGGCGCCGGCTACTTCGACAACATCGCCACCACTGTCGACCCGACCAGCTCCACCACTTCGCTGAAGGGTTCGACCGAAGAGGGGCAGTTCCACTGAGCAGTCACGTTGCGGCCTGATAGTCGTTGCCTGACATGACATCCGGGGTGGGCGGGGTGATCCTCTGCCCACCCCGGGTTCGTCGCTATCCGGGGCCGGTTGGATAGCGACCACCACCGAACTTTTCAGATCCGAGGAGCCGACCATGGCAACCGAGAAGATCTCCCGCGTCGGCGTCATCGGCGCCGGTCAGATGGGTGCCGGCATCGCCGAGGTGTGCGCCCGCGCGCATGCGGACGTCCTTGTCTACGAGTCGACGCGGGAACTCGCTGCGGCCGGTCGTGCCCGAATCCTGCGGTCGCTCGATCGTGGCGTCTCCAGCGGGAAGCTCACTGAGCGTGAGCGCGAGCAAGCCGCCTGGCGTCTCCGATTCACCTCCGATCTCGGCGACTTCGCCGATCGTCAGCTCGTCTGCGAGGCGGTTGTCGAGGACGAAGCGGTCAAGACCGAGATCTTCAAGGAACTCGACAAGGTCGTCACCGACCCGAACGCGGTGCTGGCGTCCAACACCTCGTCGATCCCGATCATGAAGCTGGGCATGGCCACCGCCAACGCCCACCGCGTGATCGGCATGCACTTTTTCAACCCGGTGCCCGTGCTCCCGCTGGTCGAGCTCGTCACCACCCTGATGACCACGCCGGAGGTCACCGAGCGCGCCGAGGCCTTCGCCCACGACATCTTGGGCAAGCAGGTCGTGCGCTCGGCCGATCGCTCCGGGTTCGTCGTCAACGCTCTGCTCGTGCCGTACCTGCTCTCGGCCATTCGCATGGTGGAGAGCGGCTTCGCGACCGTCGAGGACATCGACAAGGCGATGGTGCTCGGATGTGCCCACCCCATGGGCCCGCTGAAGCTCACCGACCTCGTGGGCCTCGACACGGTGAAGGCCATCGCGGACAAGATGTACGAGGAGTTCAAGGAGCCGCTCTATTCGCCGCCGCCGCTGTTGCTGCGCATGGTGGAGGCCGGACGACTCGGCAAGAAGGCCGGGCACGGCTTCTATCAGTATGGCGAGAACGGGGCGAACAAGTAAGCCGCGCAAGCCCCTTCATCATGATCGGGTGAGCGGGCCGAGGTCACCCAATCGGGTCGGGAACTGCGGATAGGGTCCACGGATGTGTCCGAGAGCCGGAGTGCGGCGATCCCCGACATCGACGAGATCGATGCGCGCATTCGACGCGCAACGAGCGCGATCTATCCGAAACGATTGTGGGTCAACCCCGATGGCGGTCTGAAGACGCGGCACTATTGGCACCTCGAACCGTCGTTGCGCAACATGGTCGCCGCCGCACGGCGCGAACGTCGGCGCATCGCCGCAACGCAGACCGCCTCCGGCGACTGATCGTCTGTGTTGCCAGGGGATCAACTGGCGGTGACATCCGCCACCAGTGCTAGCAGCATGCTTGCATTTGCTAGCAGAACGTGGATACTGGGTGATGGAACCAAGGAAATGGCCCGATGCGCCATCGACAGCAACGGCGTTGTCGAGTGATCCGAGACCGTTGACCATTCGACAGTATTTGTGCCACGGCGTATTTGGTGACCACACAATCTCAAATCACAACTCATGAGGAGTTCGCTGTGAGTGAATCCACACGCACGCTGGCCAATCCGATCTACGCGGCCGTGGGAGCAGGCGACTACGTCGTCACCCAGTTCAACGACATCATCTCGCAGCTGCGCGAGCGTACCGAGTCCGTATCGGAGAATGCTCAGGCGCGCTTCGAGGAGACCCGTGGCACCGCGGCTGCGCGCTTCGAGGAGACCAAGACACGGATCGGGTCGCTGCCCGAGGACGTTCCGGCCGGCTTCGAGGAGCTGCGCGGCAAGATCAGCTCTGACGAGCTGCGCAAGGCCGCTGAGGGGTACCTCGAGTCCGCCACCGAGTTCTACAACTCGCTCGCCGAGCGTGGCGAGGAGACCGTCGAGCGTCTGCGTCAGCAGCCGGTCGTCCAGGAGAACCTCGACCGTGCGGGCAAGGTCTACAGCGATGCCGTCGACCTGACCGAGGACACCCTCGGTGTGGTGTCGTCGCAGACGCGCGTCGTCGGTGAGCGCGCCGCCAAATTGGCCGGCCGGGTGAGCAGCCGGGTCGAGGACGTCGCCGTCGACATCGAAGAGGCCGGTCAGACCATCAAGTCCTCCACCGCCGATGCCGCGGACGAGATCGGTGGCGCCGCAGGGACTGTCGAGGCAAAGGGTCGTACCGCCAACGCGTCGCCTGCGAAGAAGATCGCCGCTGCCAAGAAGGCCCCGGCCAAGAAGGCTCCCGCCAAGAAGGCTCCGGCCAAGAAGGCGACCAGCTGATCTGAGAACGCTTCGCGCTCAGCCAATTCGGTCCCGCTCACCCTCCTGGGGTGAGCGGGACCGAAACGTATGTGCGATAACACCTTTCACTTCGCGCCGTCAGGGTGCAGGCGAGTGGATGGTGAGTACCGCGGTGGCGCCGAATTCGCTGCGATACGTGTGTTCGGTGTCGCTGATCCACTGCAGGGATTCGCCCGCGATGGCGGGTTGTTCTCTGCCTGCTGCACCCGCCACGAGGTCGCCTGTGACGACATGGACGTTCTCGATGACGCCTGATCCGTGCGCGGGCGAGATACGGGTGCCACCGGACAGCACGGTGAGCCAGAAGATCTCGGTGGTCGCCCCATCGGCGTGATGCTCGACGTGCAGGATCTGTGCGCGCAGGAACTCGCCGCTGCCCTCGGTCCCCGCATCCTCGCCGAGCAGCGCGGTGAGAGGGACGCCGAGCGGCCCGGCGACCGCGTACAGCGTGTCGAGCGTTGGGTTGCGTTGCCCGGACTCGATCTCCGACAACGATCCCTTGCCGATACCCGCGCGGCGGGCGAGCTCGGACAGGGAGAGTCCACGGTCGGCGCGTAAGGCCGCGATTCGGTTGCCGACAGCTTGCCTGCGGTGTTCGACGCTCACGGGCTGGATTCTCCCACTCCGATCCTCGTTCTGTTTACGGAACGATTGAGGTAACCTCACTCCGGTGACCAGCACAGCACAACCCGGTTTGCAGCAGCCGATCGTCGCAGGCATCGTCACCGCACTCGTCGGGTTCACCTCGTCGTTCGCGGTGGTCATCGCCGGTTTGCGTGCGGTGGGCGCCAGCGCTGAGCAGGCCGCGTCCGGACTTCTGGCGCTGACGGTGATCTTCGGACTCGGCATCGTCGTGCTCAGCGTGCGCACCCGGGCGCCGATCACGCTGGCCTGGTCGACGCCGGGTGCGGCACTCCTGGCCAGCATGGCCGCGACCTATCACGCGGGATGGGCGGCAGCCGTGGGCGCGTTCGTGGTGGTCGGTGTGCTGATCGTGGTGACGGGCCTCGTGCCGGCCCTGGGAGACGTGATCTCGCGGATTCCGACTCCCATCGCGCAGGCGATGCTGGCGGGCGTGCTGCTCACTCTCTGCCTGGCACCGATGCGGTCACTGGTCGAAGCGCCCGTGCTGACGATCCCGGTGCTGCTGGTCTGGCTGGCGGCCACCCGATGGTTGCCCCGCTGGGCGCTGCCGCTGGCCATGGTCACCGCACTGGTGGTCATCGGTGTCCACGTCGCGGTCGATGGTGCCGACGACGCCGGCCCGACCAGTTGGCTTCCTTCGCTGACCTTCACCGTGCCGCACCTCGACCTCGCCGCGATCGTCGGGCTCGCGGTGCCACTGTTCATCGTGACCATGGCGTCCCAGAACATCCCGGGTGTGGCCGTGCTGTCGTCGTTCGGTTACGCCACCCCGTGGCGCGCCGCGATGACGGTCACGGGTGTCGGCACCGTCGTCGCGGCACCGTTCGGTGGCCACGCGATCAACCTGGCTGCCCTGTCGGCGGCGCTTGCCGCCGGCGACGAGGCCGGATCGGACCGATCGCGACGCTGGATCGCCGGCGTCTGCGCGGGCATCACCTATCTGGTGCTGGCCGCACTGTCCGGTGCCTTGGTGACCATCGCGGCGATCGCGCCGGGCGGTCTGGTGGAAGCCGTTGCCGGACTTGCACTTCTGGGGACATTCGCCAGCGCGATCGTCGGTGCGTTCACCGCCGCCGAGACCCGTGTGCCCGCCGCTCTGACGTTCGTCGCGGCGGCCTCCGGGGTCACGTTCTTCGGTATCGGGGGAGCGTTCTGGGGGTTGGTGATCGGGTTGGCGGCCTATGGGGTGCTGCGGGCGGGAACGCGGCGTTCAGTCGACACGACAGGATGAGGGCCATCCGCCTCGTCGATCAGAGGTTCAGGGTCGATTCGCCCGGCTGGGCGGTCGTCGCCTCGATTCGTCCGGCCGATGATTGGTCGGTGTTGGTGTAGTGCGCCGCCGAGGTCCGGAAGTGGGTCGAATGGTCGCCGATCCGGGTGGTCAATGCCTGTGCGGCAGATCGCATCGACTCCAGGCGGGTGCTCATGGCGGCGGCCGATGCCCCGACCCACCCCGACGCCACCGCACTTTCGATCTGGGCGTGCGCGCCCGAGTACACGTCGTCGGATTCCGATTGCCAGCCCGCGAGGCGATAGCCGTCGTGGTGCAGGTCGTCGGGCGACACTGCCACCTGATCAGATCGCGAGGATGCCTCGTCGCCCATTGTGATCCCCCTTCGCCGAGCGCGGCCAATTCAATTGCCACGATACAATCCGTCGAATCGTGGACTCACGAAACAGGCAGTGGGACATCGGAAAAGGGTGCATTTCGGACATTATGTGAGGTCCGGGTCCATTGCCTGAATGACCAGGCACCGACCGGGCGTATCGGCAATGGCACGATATGTACTCGGTGAGACGTGCCGTCGGGGGTGAAAATGGGCAAACTGTGCGTAGCGGATATCGACCGCTGGGATACCGGGGCAATCGCGAACGTCTTCGGTATCTCCACGAACATCGCTGATCATTCGATCAACACATCCGGCAAGCTGGGGAAACTGACCGCGTTCGAGACGTGGAACAGTTCTGCAGGCGATGCTGCTCGTGGGTCGGTCGGCAAGACCCGTAAGGATCTCGACCGTCATGGTGAGGTCGCGACGAAGGTCGGAGACGCTGCTCGTAAAGCCGAGCAGGAGGTCGAAGAGGTCAAGAACTCGCTGAAGAAGCTACGTGCCGACATCGCGGCTGTCGGATTTGCGCTCGATCCGCAGACAGACACGATCACAGACCCGCACCCCGAGCGTAAGAGTCACATGACCGATGAGCAGGCGCGCGAATATGTGGCCACTTTCGACCGCTTGAAGTTCGAACTGGCCGCGGTGCTGACAGCCGCACTCGTCGCCGACCACGATCTCGCGACGGCGATCAAGAATGCGGACGGTGAGTGGAACATCGTCCAGTGGAAGCCGAGCAAGGCCGACCTGATCATGGGCAGTGCCGGCGCGATCAGCGGGACCAAGACGGACATCATTCAAGACATCTGGCGGAAATCGATCGGTGAGAACCCGACCGGTATCGATGCCAAGATCGCGCCGTGGCTCGAAGAGATGGGCAAGCTGCGAGTGTCGCGCGTCGGAGGAGCCGTAGGGGTGCTCACCGCAATACCTTCCGTGTTCGCTGACCGGGCCGACGGCAATTCGTGGGGTGAGGCGATCACGCGCGAAGGTGCGGCGACGGCCACGGGTCTGGTGGGCGGGGCGTATGCGGGGGCGCAGGCGGGTGCCGCGATCGGGACGATGTTCGGTCCGGGCTATGGGACTGCTGCCGGGCTTGTGGTTGGGGCTGTCGCGGGTGGCGTCGCGTCCTATCTGACATCGAAGGGTGTTGATTGGCTGTGGGATTGAATGGTGAAGCACGCACAGTTTCATTCAGATGGACAAAGAGAAGTTCCTTTGTCTACCGGCCGAAGCTGTCGTCATCGATCGTGATCTGTGCCTTCGGAATCGGTGGAGTGGCACTGAGTCTCGCGATTCGCATGCCGTTCCTGGCGATCGCGTCGCTGGCGATGGCGCTGATTCCTGTGCCGATGGTCTTTCGGCCGCGTACCAGGGTGGAGGTCCAAGGAGATCGGGTCGCCCTGTATCGGCAGCCGTTTCACACAAATCCAGCGCTGTGGATCGCGATGGTGTGCGGAGTCATGTCACTATCCATCTTCGCAGCGATGGCGGCGGGTGCGTCGCAGGCTTGGCGCCTGGCCATACCGGCCGTCCTCGGGGCGGGCATTGTGCCCGTTCTCTGTGTGGCCAGCTACCGGGATCGTGGGCCGCTCGTGATCTCTCCACATGGCATCGAGTTCGGAAACGGTGCCCGATACGCCTTCGACGATGCCAAGATGAATGTCAGCCACCTGAGCAACGGTGTCCCGGCTCTGACGCTTGAAGGTGAGCAGAGCGGGTCGACTCGTTCGACCCGACTACTCACTCGCGCGTACAACCTCGATTTCGACAGCGTCGCGTCGACACTGGATCACCTTCAGGAGTGCTGCGCTGACGGCCGAGCGGTGACACCGGCCGAGATCAAGGCGATGCTGACAGCAGTCCCACCCGACGTCGAGGTGGGCGAGACCGTGACGATCACCGTGCCTGTGGGTGCCGGGTGATCGGTGCCCAGGCCGGGCGAGTCTCATGAATCTTGTTGATGTACTTCAGAACACCCCGGGTGTGACCCTCGATGCACTGTCTGATCCGCTCGAACTCGGTTACCGCCCAGTGGGTTTGCCGGTGCCATGGCGCCGTGTCCGGGCCGGACTGGTTGCCGGGCAACCCGGCGTGACGTGGCTGGATTCGTCGGCATTCGCCTCCGTGGACGAGACTGGCGTGGACGGGGAGGAGTTCGTGTCGTCCGCAATCCTCATCGGCTGGATCGTCGGGGGCATGTCGACCTCGCCTGCTCGGCTTGCATCGCTCGTCGCGGACGTGACCCACGAGGCGCCGGGCTGGTCGACGCGCAGCCAATACGCTGAAAGTCTTTCAGGCCAGGGATTTTCCTTTCGATTACTCGGCACCCTGACATCACCTTTCGGTGGGCTCGTGTCGAACACCCACGATGTCGTTTGCCCGATCGGGGATGGACAACTGGCCGTACTCCAACTCGCGGTCACCGCAACACAGGACTGGTCGGCTATCGCTGATGACATCATGCTGGAAGCTCGGTCAGGGTCGGATTGAACTCGAGACCCGGTCGTCATGGCAGGTTGCGTCTGTGTGCGTGGCTGCTGTCGCAGCGTTCCTCACATCGAAAGGTATCGGTGCTCTGTGGGACTGAATAGGGATGGCGCGGACGTGACCTACATTTGGGCCAACCGAACCAAACACGTGTTCCGGACAGCGCGGTTTGCCGCAGTTGGACTTCTCGCGCTGGGCGGCGTTCTGTTGATACTGGGTTTCGCGATCGAGTTGTGGGCGTTGGTGGCTGGTGGTGCCGGTTTTGCGCTGATGGCGATCGCCACCGTTCTCCCCTTTGCGACCAGGATCGAAATGTCTCGTGGTGAGGCAGTCGTGCACGCGCAACCGTGGTATCGCAACAGCCAGATCGTGTTCACTGCTGCGATGGCCTTGATCACCGTCACGATGGTTGTGGAGATCGCGGCAGGTGCATCCCAGAGCTGGCGGCTGGTCATCCCTGCGATCGCCGGCGTGGCGGTGACGCCGTACCTTGTCGTGCTTGCGTATCGAGACCGAGGCCCGTTGAGAATCTCGGCGCAGGGAGTTGAACTGGGCAATGGCGCGGTCTTCGAGTATCGAAGCACGTGCATCGAGTTCGTCGAGTTGAACAGCGGCGTGCCGGCCGTGCGATTGACATCCGATATCGAAGCCCCGACGCGCTCGGCCAGGATCATTTCGCGCGGTTACAACATCGATTTCAACAGTCTCTTGTCCACTCTCGAACAACTCAAGGTGTGGGACTCGCAGAGTAGGTGCGTATCTTCGGCGGCGATCGCAGCGATGCTCACTGCCGACTTGCCGAAGGGTGTGGGATTGGGTGAATCCGTTGAGTTGACGGTGCCCGTAGGCGGCGGGTCGTGAATCTCGTCGAAGAGCTGACGGGCGCTTCGGGGACACAGGTGGATTCTGCAGAGGAACTGTTGGACAACGCCCACCCAGCAGACTACGCGGATGACGCACCGCATTGCGGATTCGATTGTGCTGCAACAGTCATCCGCGAACGACTGATCTTCCTTGTCAGCGTTACTCCACCCCCCGGCAGAACGAAGGTGACTCTCGACACATCCGGCAAGCTGGGGAAACTGACCGCGTTCGAGACGTGGAACAGTTCTGCAGGCGACGCTGCTCGTGGGTCGGTCGGCAAGACCCGTAAGCATCTCGATCGTCATGGTGAGGTCGCGACAAGAGTTGCCGACGTAGCTCGTAGAGCTGAGGGCGAGATTAGCCAGGTCAAGGAATCGCTCAAACGGCTTCGCGCGGACATCGCGAAGATTGCCGCCTACTTCACATCGAAGGGTATTGGTGCGCTATGGGATTGACCTCTGAATGTCTCACATACGAATGGAAGCAACACACGACATACGAAGTACCGCGGTCGCACGGCCGAATCTTGATGCTCGTCGCGCTAGGTGCCATAGGCGTTGCATTTGCCTTTGTGCTTGGTGCCCAGGTGTTAGCCCTGGTCTTTGTGGCACTGGCTATGATTGTCGTCCCAGTTTACCTACCTAAGAGGACCAAGCTACGCACAGGCGCCCAGCATCTACTCATCTACCGTCAACCGTTCTACACGAACGGCTGGCTATGGATGACGTTTGTCTTCATGACGATGACGGGCGGTATCGTCGGTCAGGTAGTAGTGGGGGCAACGCAGTCATGGCGTATCGCGATCCTCGCCGTTCCAGCGCTTGTCGGCGTGGTGCTCACGGCCGTCTTGGCATATAGGTACCGAGGCCCGCTGAAGGTCACGGCAACAACGGTCACTTCCGGCAGCGGTCACGCTGTGGCGCTCGACACTGCAGTCATTGACTTCGTGAGAGTTGAGCACGGTGCTCCGTCGATAAGGCTCACGCCGCCCACAGGGAAGGTCTTGCTGGTTGCTTCCGTCCCCTACAACATCGACTTCGACACCATGCTCTCCACATTCGAACAGCTTCGATCGTGGAACTCACAGGGCCGCATCACATCTCCGGCTGAGATCGAGGCGATGCTGCGGGCGGCTCGGCCGGAGGGGATCGCAGTTGGCGAGTCGGTTGAGTTGACCGTTCCCGTAGGCGGCGGATCGTGAATCTCATAGAAGAGCTGGGGGGTGTTCCCGGTGCGACCGTCGAGCCCGTGGAGGACCCTTCGCCCACGATTTCCACCCACGTGGGTTACCGGTCGAATAGCGACGGATCCGAGCGGGGTACGCGGGGCGGGCAACGGGCTGCGACGTGGCTGAGCATCAGGGCGATTCACGATTCACCGGCGCTGTTGGCGATCGCGGCCGTTGCACCCGGGAGGGGAGGCGCGTCTGCGTGGCGCAAGCGGGTGCCGCGATCGCGACGATGTGTTCGGTCCGGGCTACGGGACTGCTGCCGGGCTTGTCGCGGGTGGCGTCGCGTGCCGTTTGACCTCGAAAGGTGTTGACTGGTTGTGGGATTGAAAAGTGAAGGCCGCGCCGTCTCGTATGCGTGGACGAAACATAGCCCGTTTGTGTATCGGCCCAATATGAAGCGTCTCACGGTGCTTTTCCTTCTTGGAATCGCTGGCATAGCGCTGGGCGTCATGATCGGTATGCCGCTCATGTCGGTCACGTTTGTGGGGATTGCGTTGATGCCGGTAGCGCTGCTCATTCCTCCGCGGACCCGAGTGGACGCGACCGGAGACCGGGTTGTTGCGCACCGGCAGCCGGTACACCGGAATACGGCGTTCTGGCTCTCGCTGGTATGTGGTTTCGTATCGGTGGCAATGTTCACGCTGATGGCCACTGGTGCCTCGCAGGCCTGGAGGCTGGTCATTCCCGCTCTGGCTGCGGCCAGTGTTGCCCCGATTCTCGGTGTGGCAAGTTATCGAGATCGTGGGCCGTTGGTGATCTCTTCGGAAGGTGTCACGTTTGGTAACGGCGCCCGATATGTGTTCGGCGACGCCACGATCGTTTTCCGCGAGTTGAGCAACGGCGTGCCTTCGGTGACCTTTGAGAGCATGGATAGTGGGGTACACCGTTCGACCCGGTTGTTGACGCGCCCATACAACCTGGATTTCGACAGCGTCATGTCGACACTGGATCACCTTCAGGAGTGCTGCGCTGACGGCCGAGCGGTGACTGCGGCCGAGATCGAGGCCATGCTGACAGCAGCCCCACCCGATGTCGGGGTGGGCGAGACCGTGACGATCACCGTGCCCGTGGGTGCCGGGTGATCGGTGCCCAGGCCGGGCGAGTCTCATGAATCTTGTTGATGTACTCCAGAACTCCCCGGGCGCGTCTGTCGATACAATGCCGGATTCGCTCGAAGTCGGATGCCGGCGGCCGGCTTCCCGTGGCAGGTCGTACACAATTGCAGCGTGAGCGAGGGGCGACGACAATAATTGTCGCGGAACCCCGCTCACGCTGCAATTGTGTACGGAGTCAGTCCTCCAGGGTGGCGACGCGCTTTTTCTCCGCTTCGACGTCGAAGTCGGCTTTCGGCCAGTCGAGGTCCAGGCCTTCCAGGGCGTGGATGAGGAGTTCGCAGATCGACAGCCGGGCAAACCATTTGCGATCGGATGGAATGAGGACCAGGGCGCGTGGCTGCTGTCGCAGCGATCGAATATCGCTTGGTAGGCCTCGAGATAGTCGTTCCAGAAGCCACGTTCGTCGATGTCGCCGGGGTTGTATTTCCAGTACTTGTCCGGACGTTCGAGGCGTTCGGCCAGGCGTGACTTCTGCTCGGGCTTCGACACCACCATCGCGCATTTGATGATCGTGGTCCCCGATGCCACGAGGTCGCGCTCGAACTGGTTGATCACCTCGTAGCGCTTCTCCCATTCCGACTTCGGCACGAGATCGTGGACCCGCACGGGCAACACGTCCTCGTAATGGGAACGGTCGAAGATGCCGATGCGGCCGCCGGGTGGCAGGGCACGATGCACGCGCCAGAGGAAGTCGTGCGACAACTCCTCCGGCGTCGGCTTGCCGAACCCTTGAATGGTCAGGCCCTGCGGATCGACCATCCCTCCGACATGTCGGACGATCCCACCCTTGCCCGCCGTGTCCATACCCTGCAGGACGAGCAGTATCGACCGCTGGTCGCCGGCTCGTCCGTTGGCGTAGAGCAACTCCTGGAGATCGGCGAGTACGGAGCCGCGCTCGGCGAGAAGCTTTGTGCCACTCTCCTTGTCGCCATTGAAGCCGGGGGTCGACGAAGGGTCGAATCCGGCGATCGGCCCAGTCGCCGTCACGCGCAGCGCCTCCACAGCGGGCGTGGTCCAACCGGCCGTCCTGGTGTGCCTGCCCATCGGGTCGTGCCCTCCTGGTCCGAAAGCGTCAGCCGAGCGATTCGGCCGCTGCGGTGGCCGGCGGGAACAACGGTCCGCCACCGAAGGCCTCGCGATGCGAATCAGGTGCGGTCCCATCATTGTTGGCGAGGCCGTATCCGATGCCGAGTTCGGCAGTGACGAGAGTGTGGCCGTTGTGGTCGCCCAGATCGGGATCGCCTGCCAGGGCATCGATCACGCGTCCCACGAACTCCGGGTCCTCCGCGCGTTGCAGCGAGAATCCGGCGAACTCGTCGATCCCGAGGGAGAGCAGTAGTTCGGTCCGGATGAGGCCCAGCCACAGCGAGACCGCGGTGACCCCGGTACCGGAGAGCTCATGACCCATGTCGAATGCCATCTTGTCGAGCCCCGATTTGCTCATGCCGTACAGAACCGAATGCAGATGCCCGCGGGACCCGAACGACGAGATGGACACGATCAGCCCGCTACCGCGCGCCACCATCATCCGGGCGGCGTGAACGGACGCGACGTAGTGGGCGCGCAGTCCGACGTCGATCAGGGTGTCCCAGTCGTCGACCGGACGTTCCCAGAACCGGTCGGAGAAGCCGCCGAAGCCACGCGGTGCGGCCCAGGCATTGTTGACGAGGAGGTCGAGTCCGTCGGTGTCGCGCTCGATGCGGGCGAACACCTCGGCAACCGCATCGTCGTCGGTGTGGTCGCAGGCCAGCGCGATGGTCCCGTCCGGCCCGGTTCCATGACGTGAGGTGACGTAGACGGTCCACCCGGCGGCGACGAGCGCGGTGGCCACACCCTGTCCGACTCCGCGACTGCCTCCGGTGACCAGTGCGGTACGGCTCATTCGGTGTCCTCGATTCCGTTGTCGGTGATGGGTGGTTCCGGAAGGGGCGGAGGTGCGGCGACGAACGCCTCCCGGGAACCGTTGAATGCCGCGATGCCGACGATGGAGCTCCACGACAGCATCGTCAGATAGTCGATCAGGTCGCCCACCGGGATGGACCGCTCGGTCATCCACCAGTCGACCGCGCGCTGGATCGCGCCCACCAACGCGTTGGACCACACCTCGGCGCCGGAGGTGTCGGCGTCGCGCTCGGTCATCCGCAGGACGAGAGCGGCGGTCATCAGCTGTGCGACCAGCTTCTCCGAGTCGGCGGTTGCCGCCGACGACGGCGGGCTGGTCAGTGCGAACTTGTACAGGTTCGGTTCGTCGGCGACCGCGTTGACGTAGACACCGATGGCAGTGCGGGTCAGCGTGTACTCGTCGACATCGTCGGTGATCGCCTCGGTCAGGCGTGGCAGCAGCATCGTCTCGAAGAAGCGCACCGCGGTCGCGACACCGAGATCGCTCTTGTCGGTGAAGTACCGGTAGAGAACGGTTTTGGAAACACCGATGTGTGCGGCGATCTCGTCCATCCCGACGTCGGCGCCGAGCGTGCGCACCGCGTCGATGGTGCCGTCGGTCAGTTCGGTCCGTCGTGCCGCCTTGTGCTTCTCCCAGCGTTGTCGCCGGCCGTCGGGTTTGGCGACGCCCTCGGTGACGGTACTGATCAATGCCTGCTCGAGGCCCCGGGTCACGTTCGTGGCGGCGGCCACGGCGGCACGGGCTGCCGCGGCCGGGCTCGGGCGATTGGCCATCACCTGGCTAGCGTAGTGGGTGGCGGGTAAAACTGGTCCAATGCCGCCAACAGTCGTATCGGACGTATCCGGTGGGCCGGACCGTCCACCTGCGCAGGAGCCGCCGCAGTCATCTCTCGGCTTCGGTTCCGATGGTGCCGGCGACGCCGCGCGCCGTCGCGACTTGCGCAAGATGAAGGTGGTTGCCACCGGATTTCTGGTCTTCGCCGCAGTCGTCTACCTCTTCACCCGCTATCTCGAACACCGTGACGGAGTGGGCGTCGCCGCCTGGGTCGGCTATGTCCGAGCAGCTTCCGAGGCAGGCATGGTCGGCGCCCTGGCGGATTGGTTCGCGGTCACCGCTCTGTTCCGGCATCCGCTGGGTTTGCCCATTCCGCACACCGCGCTGATCCGTAAGAAGAAGGACGACATCGGCGATCAGCTCGGGGGATTCATCGAAGAGAACTTCATGACCCCGGACGTGATCGAAGACCGTGCCACCAGCCTGGAGCTGCCCCGGCGCCTGTCCACCTGGCTCGCCGACCCGGCCAACGCCCCGCGGGTGTCCGATGAGGCGGCGCGGATGATCTCGCTCGCGGCGGAGATGCTGCGCGACGAAGACGTCGAGAAGTTGATCATGTACGCGATCAAATGGGCAGGAGAGCCCGAATGGGCGCAGCCCCTCGGACGTATTCTCGAGCAGCTCATCGCCGAGGACCGGCTCGAGCCGGTGTTCCAGCTGGCGTGCGACCGTGCCCACGAGTGGGCTCTGGGCAGCCAGGATCTGATCGACCGTGTCGTCGACCAGGATGTCGGGCCGTCGTGGAAACCCAAGTTCGTCAACGCCATGCTCGGCGACAAGATCTACCGCGAGCTCGTCGACTTCACCTACAAGGTGCGTACCGAGCCGGACCACCAGCTCCGCCGTTCAATGCATCAGTTCGTCGAACAGTTCGCCGACGACCTGCAACACGATCCGGAGATGATCGCCCGCTTCGAGGCGATCAAGCAGGAACTGATCGGCCGCGACGAGGTCTCGGATGCGGCCTCGACGGCCTGGAAGACCGGCAAGGCCGTCATCGAGCAGATGCTCACCGATCCCAACAGCACCCTGCGGAACTCGTTGTCGGACGCGGTGATCCAGCTGGCCACCAGAATCCGGGACGACCGTCCGCTGCAGGAGAAGATGAACGGCTGGGTGGCGCGCGCGGCCCGCCACGTCGCGGTCAACTACTCGCAGGAGATCATCTCGGTGATCACCGAGACGGTCCGCGGGTGGGACGCCGATGAGACCAGTCGCAAGATCGAACTCCAGGTCGGCCGCGATCTCCAGTTCATCCGCATCAACGGAACGGTCGTCGGCGCGTTGGCCGGACTCGCGATCTATACGGTGTCGGTGCTGATCTTCGGTTAGCACTCTGCTTGCACTAGCTAGCACACCCGAAGATACTGGTTGCAGGAACCGGGGCGAGCGGAGCGACTGGGAATGTAACGGGAGTGTGATGACGGCGCACGAGAACGACCTGTCCGACCCGGCCGGAGGCGAGCAGCCATCGGCCGACGACGACAGTTCGACGGGCCCGGTGGAAACAGTCGAGGCCGTGGCCACCGCCGCCCAGGATGCGGTGGCGACAGCCGCCCAGGACATCGGCGGTTTCATCCGCGCCCAACGGGTCGCCGCCGAGGTGTCGCTCCGGCAGCTGGCTGAACGCGCAGGCGTCAGCAATCCGTACCTCAGCCAGATCGAGCGGGGACTCCGCAAGCCGTCGGCCGACGTCCTCGCCCAGATCGCGAAGGGCCTGCGACTGTCCGCCGAGGTTCTCTACGTGCGCGCCGGAATTCTCGAGGAACGTCCGGCCGGGCCGGTTCGCGATGCATTGCTCGCCGATGACTCGATCAGCGAACGCCAGAAACAGATGCTGCTCGAGATCTATGAGTCGTTCCGGAGAGAGAACACCGACGCCAAGGAGTGAAGCCAATGCCGGAGAACCCGATGAACACCGTGATCGAGCAGGTGACCGCCCTGCTCACCGACCTCCGCGAGCGCAGCGAGGCCGCCGGTGACGAAGCGCAGAAGCGACTCGGTGACGCCCAGAGCAAGGCGCAGGCACGGGTCGACGAGACGCGGGATTCGGCTCTGGCACTGTTCGAGGAGGCGAGGACCAAGTTGTCCTCCCTCCCGGTGGAACTCCCCACCGAGATCGAGGACCTGCGCACCCGGTTCACCCCGGAGGAACTCCGCAAGGTCGCCGAGGCCTACCTGGCCGTCGCGGCCGGTCTGCTCACCGCACTGTCCGAACGCGGCGAAGAGGTGGTCGAGCGGATCAAGGCCCAGCCGCTCGTCGAAGAGAACCTGCCCAAGTTGGAGAAGGTCTACAACGACGCCGTGGGTCTCACCGAGGATGCCCTCGGCAGCATCTCGGGCCAGACTCGCGCGGTCGGAGAACGGGCCGCTGCCCTTGCCGGCCTGACCGGCGGGAAGGCGGATGAGGTGGTACTCGAGCCGTCGAAACGATCGCCGGTCACGAAGGCTCCCGCCAAGAAGGCTCCCGCGAAGAAGGCCCCGGCGAAGAAGGCCCCGGCAGCGAGGAAGGCGCCTGCAAAGAAGGCTGCGGCGACCAAGAAGGCTCCCGCAAAGAAGGCTCCCGCAAAGAAGGCTCCTGCAAAGAAGGCGCCGGCTGCAAAGAAAGCGCCGGCCAGGAAGGCCGTGGCAGCGAAGCAAACTCCCGCGAAGAAGACGACGGCTGCGACGGTGCCCGCGAAGAAGGCGGCGGCGAAGACAGCCCCGGCAAAGACAGCCCCGGCGAAGAAGGTGCCCGCCAAGAAGGCCGCCACCAAGAAGATCGCCGCCAAGAAGGCCGCCACCAAGAAGGCATGACGGGTTCGTCCGAATCGCGAACCGCGGGACATGTCTAAGGTGGAGGCGTGGACCTTCTGAGTGTGATGGCGTATGGGCAAAACCTGATCCTGCTGGCCTTGACCGTGATCGCCGGCGTCGCGTCGGCAGTTGCGCTGGTGCATGCAGCTCTCCAACGGTCCGATGCGTTTCCTGCCGTCGACCGGCAGAGCAAGGTCATCTGGGTGGCGATTCTCGCGGCCGCGACCTTGTTCATCTGGCTGTTCGGCGCGGTGAACTTCCTCGGCCTGATCGGTGTGGTGGCCATGCTCGTCTACCTCGTCGACGTGCGCCCTCGTATCGACGACATCCAGGGCAAGCGGTGGTTCAGCAAGAAGGCGTGACGGATCCCTCCGGCCGAGTCACGGCCGGTCGTTAGGGTCATCGGTCGCGACTGAATACACTGGCGAAATGGCCGAGTATCGGATCAACGACCTGGCTCAGGCGTCCGGGGTCAGCGTGCGCAACATCCGCGTCTACCAAGACCGCGGGTTGCTTCCTGCCCCGGCGATCCGTGGGCGCACCGGGTGGTACTCCGACGAACACCTCGTCCGGCTGAACCTGATCTCCCGCATGCTCGAACGCGGGTACACCTTCGCCACCATCAGCGAACTCCTGCATGCGGCCCATTACGGGATGCGCGTGGAGCAGATCTTGCGCGGTACCCCGAAGGGGGGACGGTTCCGCAACTTCAAGCGCGCGGCGACCATCACCATCACCGAACTCCGCAAGACCCTCAATGCCACCGACCGGTCGATCGCGCTGAGTCAGAAGCTCGGGCTGCTGGCCAAGGACGGCGCACACTATGCGATCCGCAATCCCGAGCTCCTCGAAGGCGCGGAGACCCTGGTCAAGGCAGGTGTAGACATCGACGTCCTGCTCGACCGCTGGGTTCGGGTGCAGGACGATCTCGAGGACGTCGCGAAGAGCTTCGTCTCGATCATCACCGACAAGTACTTCGACGAGAACCTGCCGGACCTGGGCGAAGAGCAGGTCAGCAAGATGGCCGAACTGATCCAGACCGTGCGGCCGATGGCCCACGAGATCGTCGAGTCGACTTTCCGCCAGGCGCTCGACAAGCAGATCTCCGTGGCGATCGGCGAGGCCAGCACCTATTTCGACGCCTCGACGGACGAGGATCCGGCAGCGCCGGACACCGCCGGAATCACCGGGGGCGGCGAGGACACCGACACTGTGGATGTCGGTGAACACACCGACGGGGCACGGACCGTGGCCGACCGCACGGAATGACTGCGGCGGTCCGAGGGGGAGATGATGAACAAACGATCACTGGCGATCACGACGGGAGCGGTGGTGGCCGCGGGGGCCGGCGTGCTCGCAGTCGGCATCGGAACGATCTTCGCGGGCCTGGCCCGGGACGCGCTGCGTGCCGAACGGGCTGTCGATGACGGTCCTGACGATCTGCTCGCGGTGCCCACCGTGGAGCCGGAGCGCATCCCGGTCGACGCGGTCGGCGGTGCCCGTCTGAACGTCGAGCGTTACGCGCCGGCGGAAGCAGGCGACGGGGACATCGTCGTGATGGTGCATGGCTGGACCTGCAACATCGCTTACTGGTACCCGCAGATCAATCACCTGGCCCGCACCCATGACGTGGTCGCCTACGACCAGCGCGGCCACGGTACGAGTCAACTCGGTCGCACCCGGCCGACCATCGCGATGCTGGGGCAGGACCTCGACGCCGTGTTGTCGGCGGTGGTTCCCGAGGGCCGGCGTGCGATCCTCGTCGGACACAGCATGGGCGGCATGACCATCATGTCGTGGGCCGCGCAGTACCCGGAGAAGGTGGGCTCGCTGGTCTCGGGCGTCGCGCTCACCTCCACCGCGGCGAAGGCCGTGATGCAGAACCATCTGCTGATCCCGGTCGACCTCCCGCGGTACACCAAGCCTTTCGAGAGCGCCGTCAGCAAACTGTTCACCTCGACTCCGATGCCGATCCCGCGTACCGCCTACGGTTCGCGGTTCTCCCACTACATCGCGCTGGGCCCCAACGCTCGCAAGGCCCATGTCGACTTCGTCGACGAGATGATCGCGGGCTGCCCGCCCCGGTCGCGGGCAGGCTGGGGTTCGGCGATGGGCAAGCTCGATGTGACCGCAGGACTCGACGCGCTCACCGTGCCGACCACCGTGGTCGTCGGCACGGATGACCGGTTGACCCCGCCGGTACACGCCGAGCAGATGGCGGAGGTGTTGCGGCGCAGCGGAAATCTCCGCGAACTGATCGTCCTGGACGGCGTCGGGCACATGTCGAGCATCGAGGCCGACGTGCGCTTCAACGAGATCCTCGACGACATCGTCGCGGAGTCGGCGAGGGCCTCGAGTCCGGTGACCTGACCGCCCGCGTCAGATCGAACAGTTCACCAGGACGGGTTCGGGATGCAGCGTCACGCCGAACGCCTCCTGCACCCCCGTGCGGACGTCCCGGGCGAGGTCGAGCAACTCATCGGTGGTCGCGTCGCCGCGATTGGTCAGTGCGAGAGTGTGTTTGGTGGACAGTCGGACCGGCGACGACGGGCCGGGATATCCGCGCGCATAGCCGGCACGTTCGATGAGCCACCCGGCCGACAGCTTCACACCGTCGTCGGCCGGGTAAGTGGGGACGGTGATGTCGCGGCCGACGCGGCGGTGGATCTTCTCCAGGACGCCGGCTGCGCCCGTGGCGAGAATCGGATTGGTGAAGAACGATCCCGCACTCCACGTGTCGTGGTCGCCCGGGTCGAGCACCATGCCCTTGCCGCGTCGCAGGGCGAGTACCTGTTCGCGGACGTCGCCCGCATCCGCACGCTCACCGGCCTCGACGCCGAGCGCCGACGAGAGCTCGCGGTAACGCAGCGGCTGGCTGACCCGATCGTCGTTGAGCCAGAAGGAGACCGCCACCACGACGTGGTCGTCGCGGTGCTTGAGACTGCTTGTGCGGTAACCCAATCCGAGTTCCGTCGGCGCCACCCACCGCAGTTTGGCCGCCCGCCGATCGAGGACCTGCACGCTGCGCAACAGATCGGCGACCTCGACTCCGTATGCACCGACGTTCTGCACCGGTGTGGCGCCCGCGGCACCCGGGATGCCCGAAAGGCATTCCAGCCCACCGAAGCCCTCTCCGATCGTGGTGGCGACGAGGGTGTCCCAGTCGACGCCGGCATCGGCCGTGACATGCGCACGGCCCGACTCCCGGCCGGAGCCGAACTCGATCCGAGAACTCTGGATGACGATGGCGGTGCCGTCGAAACCGTCGTCCGAGATCACCAGATTCGAGCCGCCGCCGACGAGCAAGGTGCGTTCGCCCCGGCCGTCGAGGGCGGCGATCTCATCGACCAGGCTGCGGGTGTCGGGACATCGCACCACGGCGCGGGCGGGACCACCGAGGCGCAGCGTGGTGAGCTCGGCGAGACGGGTGCCCTGGGCCGCCGGCGCGGGTCGGTTCACCCCTGAATCGGTCACCCGAGTAACCGTAGCGGCATTTCGGTGGTCCGGTACTCTCCCCCTCATGGCCAGCAAGATGGAGCACGCGGTGTCCTACCCGTTCGGAGTACGGCGGCTCTGGGAGGTCCTCTCGACCGAACAGTACTGGCGCGATCTGCTCGAGGCGATCAACTCGAGCCACGGCAAGCTCGAGTCGTTCGAGTTCGCCGACGACACGATCACGGTCACCATGCAGCAGGGTGTGCCCGAGGAAAAGCTGCCCTCCATCGTCACCAAGGTCCGGCCGGGCGATCTGGAGATCCCGCGCCGGAGCACCTTCACCCTCGCCGGCGATCAGATCACCGGCGAGATCACCGCCACGGTTGCCGGCGCGCCGGCCAAGGTCGACGGAACCCTGGTGGCCAGTGGCGACCCGGCGTCGGCGACGTATCAGGCCGACGTCGAGGTCAGTGTCCCGTTCGTCGGCGGCAAGATCGAGAAGGCCATCATCGATCAGCTCGTCGAACTCCTCGATTCCGAGCGCGAGCAGACGGTGACTTGGGAAGCAACGAATCGGTAACGTAGCCTGGTCGCCATGGCACGACGGCTCAGCTACTCGGCGCGCTTCACCCACCCCGCGGAGACTCTCTACCAGGCACAGAACACCCGGCAGTACTGGGACGACATGATGGCGGGGTTCCAGATGATCTCGCCACACTGCGAGGTCGAGTCCTTCACCTCCGACGAGACCGGTATGAAGGTCGTCCTCAAGCAGACGATCGGGCGCGACCAACTCCCGCCGCTGGCACAGACCGTCCTGATGAAGGACATGGTCATCACCCGCGAGGAGTCGTTCGGTGTTTTCGACCCGGACAACACCAAGGGCAATTACAACGCCTCCATCCCGGCCGGCCCGGGAAGCCTCAACGGCTGGCAGGAACTCTTCCCCACCGAGACCGGCTGCACCATCCGTAAGACCAGCGAGGTCAAGGTCTTCATCCCGTTCGTCAACGGCAAGCTCGAGCAGCTGATGCTGGTCAATCTGGTCGATCTCTTCCGGGCCGAGGCCGAGTACGCGGCCGACTGGGTCACCAAGAACCTCTGAGTCCTACGTCCGGGCGCGGCGGATGAAACGAGTCGGTCGGATCACTCGGGGGACCACCAACATCAATCGCCTTCGGCGCGTGGACCGATGGATGGTCCACGACGATGCGATCGTCCGAGTCCTGACTGACATGCCGCAGCCGGTCGTCGTCGACCTCGGATACGGCGCACGCCCCGACACCGCTGTCGAGATGGCACTGCGTCTGCGGAAGGTGGCTCCGGAACTCCGGATGGTCGGTCTCGAGATCGATCCCGAACGCGTGGTGGAACCCCGTGCCGGTGTCCGGTTTGCGCTCGGCGGTTTCGAACTGGCCGGTCTCACCCCGCAGCTCGTCCGGGCGTTCAACGTATTGCGGCAGTACGACGAGGACGAGGTCGCGACGGCGTGGGCGCAGATGCAGGCGGCACTCGCGCCGGGTGGGCTCATCGTCGAGGGCACATGCGACGAGATCGGCCGTCGTTGCTGCTGGGTTGTCCTTGATGCGGACGGTCCGCGCACGTTGACGTTGTGCTGGTCGCCCGAGCACACCGAACGGCCGTCCGAACTCGCGGAGCGGTTACCCAAGGTGCTGATCCACCGCAACGTCCCCGGCGAACCCGTCCACCGGCTCCTGCAACTCGCGGATCGGTGCTGGGACGTGGCGGCGACGCATGCCGCCTACGGTCCGCGGATTCGCTGGCGTCAGGCGCTGACGCTGCTCGATGCACAGGGGACCGGTGTCGTGATCCCCCGGGGGCGGAGCGTCGACAATATTCTGACGGTGCCGTGGTCGGCGGTCGCGCCGAGGTAGGTGGGGCGGGGCCGTTTGTTCGGATGCCGCGGCGGAGCCGTTTGTTCGGATGCCGCGGCGGAGCCGTTTGTTCGGATGGTTGTCAGCTGTCCGCCGGTGGCTACCCTGGTGCCCATGCGAATTGCGATGGCGCAGATCACGTCGGGCACCGATCCGGCCGCCAACCTCGAGTTGGTCGCGTCCGCCGCGCACACCGCTGCCGACGGCGGGGCCGACCTGGTGGTGCTGCCGGAGGCCACGATGTGCCGTTTCGGGGTGCGGCTGGGGCCGGTGGCCGAACCCGTGGACGGCCCGTGGGCGACGGCGGTGTCGGAGATCGCCGCGCGGCACGAGATCACCGTGGTCGCGGGGATGTTCACCCCGGCCGGTGATCGGGTGCGCAACACACTGCTGATCGCCCGGCCGGACGGCACTCGTCTGTCCTACGACAAGATCCACCTGTACGACGCGTTCGGATTCGCCGAGTCCCGCACGGTCGCGCCGGGGGAGGACCCGTTGACGTTCGAGATCGGTGATGTCACGGTCGGTGTCGCGACCTGTTATGACATCCGTTTCCCGGCGCTGTTCACCGAACTGGCGGCGCGCGGGGCGCAGCTGATCGTGGTGCCGGCATCGTGGGGCGCGGGGCCGGGGAAAGTTCACCAGTGGGAGGTGCTGGCGACCGCTCGAGCGTTGGATTCGACGGCGTTCGTCGCGGCGGTCGGACAAGCGCTGCCTGCGGATTCGTCGGTGCGTGAGTCGTCGGCGCCCACCGGCACAGGACACAGCCAACTCACAGATCCCTTCGGTAGCGTGGTCGCACACTATGACGAAGGCGTGCATATCGGTGTCCACGACATCGATACTCGCGCAGTGGAGAAGGCCCGCAACACCCTGGCCGTTCTCGACAATCAACGGCCTATCCGACCGGCCTCGGCACCCATGACAACTGAGGACCTCACGACATGACCGACAGCGAGAACACCGGCGGCGAGACGCCCGCCGGCGAGAAGCCCGGCGACCGGCCAACCGACAGCGGCGCCGGTGGCGATCAGACCGGAAAAGAGCAGCCCGCAGGCGGCCTTCCGGCCGGCCGGCAGCCCGGAAGCGAGAGCCCACGCGCGGCCGATACCGGTGAGCACACGACCCAGTTCGACCCTCCGTCGACCGAGGAATCCCCGCGCGCCTACTCGCAGGTCGGCCGCGCCGAGACCACCCGGTTCGAGGACCAGGGTCAGACGACGGGATTCGGGCCGTCCGACGGATTTGCCCCGATCCCGCCGAACGCGGATCCCGGTGTGGTGACGACGGCGCCCGCACGGCGCAAACGCAGCACCGGCAAGATCATCGCGGCATCGTCGGCGGCCCTCGTGATCCTGCTCGTCATCGCCGCCGTCGGCAGTGAGCTCTACCTGCGCAACAAGGCAACCGACTGCATGCAGAGCGCCTTCTCCGACCTCACCGGTACCGAGACATCGGTGTCGCTGAGCCGAAAGCCGATGTTGTTGCAAGGTTTTGGCAACGACATCCCGTTCGTGCAGGTCGACACCGCCGACAAGCCCGGTGAGATGCGCCTGCACGCACGAGCAGAAGGCATCAAGGGCGACGGCGACAGCTCCACCATCCACTCGTTGGTCGGAACCGGCTTCGTCCCGTTCGACCGGGTGGTCGCGATGAGCAAATCCATGACCTCCGGCGCCGACTCGTCTGCGTCCGGAGCCGGGCAGTCGGGAGCTGCGGGCCTGATGCAGGGCGCCACCATCGACTCGATGACCGGGAACGCGGCCGACGGCACGATCCAGGTGGACTCGTCGGTGCAGCTCGCGTTCCTGCCGATCCCGGTGTCGACGACGATCAAACCGACCCTGCAGGACGGCCACGTCCACTTCGAGGTCGTCAAGGCCAACGCATTCATCTTCGGTATCCCCGCAGACTTCGCCCAGCAGGTCGTCGACAGCGTCTCGGGTTCGCTCTTCGGCCAGCTGAATCAGGTCACCGTGAAGAACCTGAAGGTGACCGATCAGGGTGTCGACTTCGCCGTGGACGGCGACGACGTGAAGCTCAGCGGTCAGGTCGCAGGCGGTTCGGGCGACTGCAAGGCGGCGTGACGCGTCACCCACCGGGCTGAGCGCGGACGCCGGACCTGCGGCGACGCGAGTGTCGGCGGATCGCCGGTACGCTGGGAGATGTCCGATTTTACCGGTCTGGTGGGATGCCGACGGCTCCCGAGCTGACGGGTGAGGTGTACCCAGACGGAGGAGAAAATGAGCGCACTGATCCTGATCGCTCTCGTGGTCCTGGTGGTCGTCGGCATCGTCGTGATGTCCCAGCAGCGGTCGGGTGCCAATGCCGCCCGTTCGCTCGACGATGCCAAGGCCGATGCCCGGCAGGCCATCGAACGTCTCGGAGGCCAGGTCTTCATGCTGGTCGGCGACGGCCCGGCGTCGAAGCAGGCACTCGCCGATGCCGGGGAGCGTTACAACGCAGCCGGATCCCAGATCGAGCAGGCCGGCAGTGTTGCCCAGGCGAGACTGGCCAAGCAGACCGCCATCGAGGGCCTCTACTACGCCCGCGCCGCGCGGACAGCGATGAATCTCGACCCCGGCCCGCCGATCCCGGAACTGGAAGGCCAGAAGAGTGCCGGCGCGGTCACCGAGGATCGGACAGTCGACTTCGAAGGGCGACAGGTCGAGGCGTCACCTGGCCCGTCGTCGCGGACGCCCAACTACTACCCCGGCGGTCGCGTCGCAGGACGGCCGGTTCCCGCGGGCTGGTACTCCGAGCCGTGGTGGAAGCCCGCGCTGGTCGCCGGTGCCTGGGGCATCGGTTCGATGTTCCTGTTCTCCGCGATGTTCTCGGGTATGGCCGGGGTCAACTACGACGCCAACGCCTTCGAGAGCGGTGCCGGTGACGGTTCCGATGCCGGTGCCCTCGACGGCGGTGACGGCGGCGGAGCAGACGGTGGTGGCGGAGACGGTGGCGACGGCGGCGGCGACTTCGGCGGCGACGGTGGCGGCGGTTTCTTCGACGGTGGCGGTGACGGCGGCGGCGGTTTCTTCGACGGTGGTGGTGACTTCGGCGGGTTCGACTTCTGACGGCAAACGCTAGCTGAAGACGACCGTCTTCCGGCCGTGCACGAGGACCCGGTCCTCGAGGTGCCACCGCAGTCCTCGCGACAGCACCAGCGTCTCGATGTCGCGACCCTGGCGCACCATGTCGGCCACGGTGTCGCTGTGGTCGACCCGGATGACGTCCTGCTCGATGATCGGCCCCGCGTCGAGGTCGGCCGTGACGTAGTGGCAGGTCGCGCCGATGAGCTTCACCCCACGCGCAAAGGCCTGGTGATAGGGCCGCGCCCCGATGAAGCTCGGTAGGAAGCTGTGATGGATGTTGATCGCCCGGCCCGCCCAGGCGTCGCACAGTTGGGGCGGCAGGATCTGCATGAAGCGCGCGAGCACGACCGCATCGGGTGAATAGCCGTCGACGACGCGACCCAATTCCTCGAAGGCGGCACCTTTGCTGTCCGGCGCGAACGGCACATGATGAAACGGCACGTCGAACCGCGTGACCAGATCCTCGAGGTCGCGATGATTGCCGATCACCGCAGACACGTCGGCCGGTAACTCGCCACGGTGGGCGCGGCCCAGCAGGTCGACAAGACAGTGGGTCTCTTTGCTCACCAGCAGCACCACCGACTTCGGAGACCCGGAGTCGGTGAGGCGCCACTCGGTCCCGGGTCCCAGCTCGGCAGCCACCTCGTCGGCGAACCGGGCCCGCATCTCGTCGACGCTCATCGCCACCGACCCGGCGCGCACCGTCTGACGGGTGAAGAACCAGCCCGTCTCGGCATCGGAGTGATAGCCGGCCTCGGTGATCCAGCCGCCGATCTCGGCGAGGAAGCCGGAGATCCGCGCGACGATGCCGGTGCGGTCCGGGCACCCGAGGGTCAGCACGTACCGATGTTCGGGGTCGGTTCGGTCGGAGGTTGTCGCTGCGGGGGGCGTCTCGGGTGCTGCCACATCTGTCAGTGTGCCAAGCTCGTGTGTGTGACCACCAGCGACCTGACCCGCCGCGACGTCGCGGCCATCATCGACCACACCCTGCTCAAGCCCGAGGCGACCCGAGCGGCGGCCGAGGCGGCGGTCGCGGAGGCCGCCGAGCTGGGCGTCTACGCGGTCTGCCTGTCGCCGTCGATGCTGCCGATCGACACCGGGGACCAGAAGACCTGCGTGGTGGCGGGGTTCCCGTCCGGGAAGCACCACTCGCTGGTGAAGGCGTCCGAGGCGCGGCTGGCCGTGGACACCGGGGCCGACGAGGTCGACATGGTGATCGACGTGGGGGCGGCCGTGGACGGGCGATTCGACGAGGTGTTCGCCGATGTGCTGACCGTGCGTGAGGCCATCGGGGAGGGCATCGTGCTGAAGGTCATCATCGAGTCCGCGGCACTGCTCGAGCTGACCGGTCCCGACACCGTCACCGAGGTGTGCCGTCGTGCCGTGCAGGCCGGGGCCGCGATGGTCAAGACCTCCACCGGATTCCACCCTTCCGGCGGCGCGAGCGTCGAAGCGGTGCGGCTCATGCGCGCGGCCGTCGGCGATCGCGTCGGCGTCAAGGCGAGCGGCGGGATCCGAACCGCCGAGTTCGCCGCCGAACTCATCACTGCCGGCGCAACGCGGCTGGGACTGTCGTCGTCGCGCGCTGTGCTGGAGGGTTTCCCGGCGTAGCCGGTTGGGACAATCGCGGCGGACCACGCCCGTACGGGTGCATCGCGAATGGTGATGCGGCACAGGAGTCACTGCACCGGACCGCTAGGCCCGCACCCGGCGTGACTCGACTGCCGCGCGAGCGTCTTCGGAGATCAGATCCGCGTTGACCGCTGCGCCCGCACTCACCCCGGCCCCCATCGAGACGGCGACCGTGGCGGCGAGATCGGCGACGTTGCCTGCTGCCCAGACGCCCGGGACATCGGTCATGCCCATCGGACCGGTCGCGACGTACTGACCGCCCATCGGATGATCGGCGAGTGTGCCGCCGAGTCGGGTGAACAGCTCCGAGCGCACCACGAACCGAGGCGCGACCACGACGGCTTCGCGCTCCACTTCGGAGCCGTCGGCCAGGACCACGGCCCGCACCGCGCCGTCGGCGATCGCCAGATGGTCGACGAGTCCGTCGACGACCGTGACACCCAGAGCCGAGAGCTGTTCCGCCTCTTCGTCTCCGATCTCCGGGATGGTGTGTGTGAACAAGGTGACATCGTCGCTCAGCTGGCGGAACATCAGTGTCTGGTGCACCGACATCGGGCTGGTGCCGAGCACGCCGATGCGCCGACCACGCACCTCGTATCCGTGGCAGTACGGGCAGTGCAGCACCGACGATCCCCAGAGTTCCTGCACGCCTGGGACTTCTGGTAGCTCGTCCACGAGACCGGACGCGAGGACAACGCGGCGTGTGGTGATCACGGTGCCGTCGCCAAGCGTGAGATCGAAACGGCCGGAGTCGCTGCGTGTTCCGTCGACGACCTCCGCGGCGCGGATCTCGACGCCGTAACCGCGGGCCTCGGCGCGCCCCTTCTCGAGCAACTCGAGGGGAGGGATGCCCTCGTGGCCGAGGACGTTGTGGGCGTGCCCGGCCGGGGCGTTGCGCGGTTGGCCGGCGTCGAGGACGACGACCGAGCGCAGGGATCGTGCCAAGGTCGTCGCGGCGCTCAGGCCTGCGGGGCCGCCGCCGACGATGGCGACGTCGAAGGTGTTGCTGCTCATGGTTTCTCTCACTTTCGGCAGGTGATCTAGGAGATCTCGGGTCGTCGTGCGATCCAGGCGATGCGACTGCTGCGCACGACCAGATCGTCGCGCCGGCGCAGGGAGGCCGGGTTGTCGTCGTGCAGGAGTCGGTCGACGGCTGCCAGATCGTCCGCGGAGGCGACGTCGGTGAGGCCGGCCCGCACCCGCGACAGCCACTCGACCGCATAGTCGGTCGTCGCGGCGGGCGGATTGGCGAGGTCGGTCGGGATATCGCGGGTCTCGACGATCTCGAAGCCGGCTGCGGTGATGGTCGGTGCCCAGTCGGGTCTCCCGTTCCATCCGCCGTTCCACCCTCGGCCGAGGATCGCCTCATGCAGTCGCTGCTCCATCTCACCCTCGGCGGAGTGCCGCGGCAGGAAGGTCGGCGGCCGCTCGATCTCGACGACGGCGAGGACACCGCCGGGCCGCAGAGCCCGGAATGTCGAAAGGAGCAGCGCTTGCGCGTCGGCGAAATGGTGCAGCGTCGACGACGCCCACGCGACGTCGACGTCGGTGATGTCGTCGGGGAGTGCGCTGTCCAGGTCGGCGGGCACGGTGCGGACCCGGCCGTCGAGTCCGGCCTGCTGCGCGGCGCGGGCAACGCGTTCGAGCAGGTCTGTCGAGTTGTCGAGCGCGATGACCTGCGACGATGTGAATCGCCGTGCCAGTGCGAGTGTCCCGGTACCGGTTCCGGAGCCGAGGTCGATGATGGTGCGGGGCTCGGGCACGAGCGCTGCGATCAGGTCGGAGACCTCGTCGAGGTAGTGCCCGTTCACGGCGGCGTCGAGGTCGAGGGCCGTCGCCATCGTCTCGGCATCGTGATGATCCCCGTGTCCGTGCGTGTGCCCGTGTCCGTGCGTGTGGTGATGGGTGTCGTGGGAATGCGTCATGGCATCGAGAGTAGCGCTGGTATGCTCCACGCGCATATAGTCTTGCGTATGGAGCAAGAAATCGACGCCGTCGTCCGTCAGCGCATTCGGGGCCTACGCATCGCGAAGGGCTGGACCCTCGACTCGATGGCCGCACGCTGTTTTCTCAGCCCGTCGACACTGAGCCGGATCGAGACCGGCCACCGCAGGGTCGCGCTGGATCAACTGGTGCCCATCGCCCGCGCGCTGGGCACCTCGCTCGATCAGCTCGTCGAACCGGTCGGCGACGACGACGTCGTGATCCGGCCCGAGCCGCACACATCGGCGGGCATGACCGTCTGGAAGCTCTCCCGCGACGGCACGCCCGGCGGGGTGACGGTGGCCAAGATGCGGGTGACTCCGGAGCATCGCGTCGATCCAGAACACCTCGGGGTTCACCCTGGTCGGGAGTGGTTCACCGTGATCTCCGGGACCATTCGCCTCCATTTGGGCGAACGCGTGATCCTGGTGCCGCCGGGTCAGGCGGCGGAGTTCTCGACGATGGTTCCGCACGGAATGACCGCGGTCGACGGGCCCGCCGAGATCGTGTCGATCTTCGATCACGATGGTGAGCGGGCGCATATCCCCGGGTGAGTACGCGTGCGCCGCGCCGACGGGCGAGATGGGACACACGTGAATTCAGCGACATCACAGCAGGCAGGCCGGGTTTTCTCGGATTTCATCGGTACGCTGGACACGTTATGAGCGCGCACCCTCCCCTCTCACGTCGAGCCGTCCTCGCAGCGGCCGGTCTCGGCGCCGTCGGCGTGGCCGCGGCGGCCTGTTCCACCAACAAGCCCGGCAGCACCGACGATGCAAAGCCCGATGCCCCCACCGTCAAGGTCGTCTACACGCCCGCGCTGGATTCCGACGACGCCCCGAACCCGACCGCGACAGTCTCGGTGAAGGCCGAGAACGGCCTGCTCAACCCCGATGTCAAGCTCCTCAATCCCAGCGGCAAGGCCGTCGCAGGCACCTTGTCGGAGGATCGGAAGACCTTCACCATCAGCGAGCCGCTCGGCTACGGCTCGCAGTACACCTGGCATGGCAGCGCAGTCGGCTACGACCGGGTCGCCACGCAGGTGACCGGATCCTTCACGACGCTGTCGCCTGCGTCGCAGATGAACGTGGTGGTGAACATCGGCGACGGCCAGGAGGTCGGCATCGCGGCGCCGCTCATCCTCAAGTTCAACGGCACCGTCGAGGACAAGGAAGCGGTCGAGAAGGCCCTCACCGTGACCACCGACCCGCCGACCGAGGGCGCGTGGGCGTGGCTCGGCGAGGACAACGGATCGCGGGCGCATTGGCGGACCAAGGAGTATTACGCACCCGGGACCAAGGTGCACATGTCGGCCAAGCTGTACGGCCTCGATCACGGCGGCGGAGCATACGGCGCAGCCGATGTCACCAGCGATTTCGCCATCGGCCGATCGCAGGTGGTGAAGGCCGAGGCGACGTCGCACCAGATCGTCGTCGTGCGCGACGGAGGCGTGTTGATGACGCTGCCGTGCAGCTACGGCGGGGGAGACCTCGATCGCAACGTCACGCGTTCGGGTATCCACGTGGTGACGGAGAAGTACGAGGACTTTTTCATGAGCAACCCGGCCGCGGGGTATTTCAACATCCGGGAGCGCTACGCGGTGCGGATCTCCAACAACGGCGAGTTCATCCATGCGAACCCGGAAACCATTGGCGTGCAGGGTTCGTCGAACGTGACGAACGGTTGCATCAACCTCTCGCTGGAGAACGCGCAGCGGTACTTCGAGTCCGCGATCTACGGCGACCCGGTGGAGGTGACCGGCACCCGCATCGCCCTGTCCGAGGCCGACGGCGACATCTTCGATTGGATCTACGACTGGAACTCGTGGACCGGGATGTCGGCGATCAAGGGTGACCCGTCCCAGGTCACCGCACCCGCCACCCCGTCCGGCGCGCCGACGTCCAACGCGCCCGCACCGGCGCCGCCCGGCTGATCCACCGGAACCGGCTGTCGTTCAGCCGGTCTTGACGTTGCGGCGGGCCGATGCCTGATCGCGCGGCTTGATGACGATCTGATCGAGATCGACGTGCGGCGGGCGGGACGCGACGAAGCCGATCACCTCGGCGACGTCGTCTGCGCTCAGCGGGGTCAGACCCTCGTACACCGCATCCGCCCGCTCCTTGTCACCCTCGAAACGGACGAGAGAGAAGTCCGTCTCCACCATGCCGGGCGCGATCTCGGTGAGGCGTACAGGCTTTCCGAGCAGTTCGAAACGCAGGGTGCGGTGCATCACCGCCTGCGCGTGCTTGGCGGAGGTGTATCCGGATCCGTTGTCGTAGGCCTCGAGCGCGGCGATCGAGGTTATCGTCACGATGAGTCCATCCCCGGAGGCGATGAGTGCCGGGATCAGCGCCTTGGTGATCCGCAGGGTGCCGAGCACGTTCGTCTCCCACATCCATCGCCAGTCGTCGAGGTCGGCGGTGGCCACCGGGTCGAGCCCCTTGGCGCCGCCAGCGTTGTTCACCACGACATGAACCTTCTCGAGCCCTGCGACAAAAGCATTCACCGAGGTCTCGTCGGTCACGTCGAGTTGTCGACCGGTGCCACCGATCTCGTTCGCAAGCGCGTCGATCAATTCGGTCCGTCGCGCTCCGAGCACCACGTGGTAGCCCTGCGCTGCCAGCTGTCGCGCCGTCGCCGCGCCGATGCCCGAGCTCGCGCCGGTCACCACCGCGACCTTCTGCTCGGACTCCGACGAACCTGGTTGTGCCGTGCTGCTACTCATGCGTTCAGCTTAGCGGCGCTCGCGGATTGCTAGATTCAGTGCATGTTGCCCACCGGAGTCGTACCCGCGGCGCTGCAGGTGGGTTCGATCCCCGCGGCCGCGGTTCTGCAGGCGGTCCGGGTCAACGCGCCGGTCACCCGCGACCACCTGGCGGCGGCCACATCACTGTCGCCGGCGACGATCAACCGGCAGGTCACGATTCTCTCGCGTCTGGGCCTCGTCGTCGAGCGGCCCGATCTGGTCGACCCCGGCGGTATCGGCAGGCCGAAGAATCCGCTGACCCTGGATCGGGACAAGCTCTGTGTCGCCGGAATGCACATCGGGGCCCGCCGGACGCTGCTGGCGATCGCCGATCTCGGTGGTCGCACGCTCTACAGTCACGCGGTGCGCACCCCGCACGACGAGTCCGAGGTCGGCGACCTCTGCCGGCAGTTGCGCGAGCTCGCCGCGCGTTTCGGTGGCCGACGGTTGCTCTGGGCGGGTGTCGCATCGGGCGGACTGGTGGACGCCGCGACCGGCGTCATCGACCACCCGGTGCTCGGCTGGCGCCGGGTGCCCATCGGGACGATGCTGTCGGCAGAACTCGGGGTGCCGGTCTCTGTCTGCGAGCACGTCCAGGCGATGGCGGCGGCCGAACTGCTGTTGACCTACCCGCGAGAGTTCGACGGCACGGCCCTGTTCTTCTATGCGCGGGAGACGGTCGGCATGGCGATGACCATCGACGGCAAGGTCCACATGCCGTTGCGGGGGGCCGGGACCATCGGGCATCTACCGGTGAACGCGTCGGTCCTTGCGCCCACAGGCGCTGCCACGCTCCAGCAGGTGATCGGCAGCAGTCCGGCGCGCCGGGCGGCGGAGCGGCTGGGGATCGCCGACGACGCGGCACAGATCGCCGACGATCGTGCGGAGGTGCTCGGCGCCGCTGTCGCGATGATGCGCGACGTCATCAACCCCGACGCGATCGTGGTGTCCGGCGACGCGTTCGCCGCACATCCCGACGGCCTGGCACCGGTGCAGGCCGCCTTCGACAAGGCGTCGACCACTCGGCGGCCACTCGAGATCGCGCCGTCCCGCTTCGGAATTCGCGTGCAGGAGAGTGCGGCGGTGGTGGTTGCGCTCAGCGTCATCTATGCCGATCCGGTCGGAGCGACCGCCACCGACTGAGCGGATCGGACAATGCCCGCGGTACCGGCGGACCGTCGATGACTTACCGTGGTGCCATGACCACATCCCCACGCGACGTCGCGGCGTCTCTCGAGGTATATGTCTCCGCCGCCACCGAGCTGGAGATGCAGATAGCAGTCGCCCGGCTGCCCGGTCTGACGATGACCGAAAGTCTGACCGTCACCATCGACGGAAACCCGGTGCAGCCGGAGGAGATCGTCGGCGAGCACGGCAGTCGCATCCACCGCCTCCAGATCGAGTCCGGTCTGGTGGCCATCGAGTACTCGGCGTCGGTCACCACACCGGCCGATCCGATTCCGGTCGGCCTGACGGATCGATCCATCTACCTACGGCCCAGCCGGTATGCGGAGTGCGACAAGTTCTTCGGGTTCGCCGCAGGACAGTTCGACACGAGCCTGCCGCCCGGTGAGCTGCTCATCCAGGTGACCGAGTTCGTCCAGAGCCGGCTGAACTACATACCGGGCGCGAGCGACCCGATCGACGGCGCGGCAGACACCCTGCTCGCCGGTGCCGGCGTCTGCCGCGACTACGCGCATCTCGTCGTCGCGCTGCTGCGCGCGCTCAACATCCCGGCGCGTCTGGTCGCCGTCTACGCGCCGGGTTGCGACCCGATGGACTTCCACGCGGTGGCCGAGGCCATCATCGACGACGAATGGGTCGCCGTGGATGCCACCCGCCTCGCGCCCCGGCAGAGCCTCGTCCGGATCTCCACCGGCCGCGACGCCGCCGACACCGCCTTTCTCGACAATCACCGCGGGACGATCAACCTCAACTACTACAAGGTCACCGCGACGGTGCGGGGGGATCTTCCGGTCGACACCGGAGAGCAGCGAATCCGCATAGGCTGACGCCATGCATGCACTCACGTGCCCGATCTGCAACGCGCTCTCGGGTTTCGTCAACCAGGAATGCCCAGGATGCGGCACCACGGTGGGGGTTCACCTGCCGTCGCGTTCCCTGGTGGTGGCTTCCGAAGACGGTGTCGAGATCGACGGCAGACGATGGGTCCGCTGCTCGAACTGGGCGGGTACCGGCTGCAACTGGATGACCCTGGCCGAGGTCGACGAGAGCTCGATCGGGCTGCGGGGCCGCTGCTTTCCCGGTTCACTGGTGCGTCGCCACCCCGAGGCCGACGACACGATCGCCCTCGAGAAGCTGAACCCGACCGCTCGGGACATGCGCATGCTGATCTATCAACTCGTCGACCTCGGGTTGCCGGTTGAACCGTTCTGGCGCTCCGACGGCGGTCTGGCCTTCGACCTGCTGTCGAGTCTGACCACCGGGCGTCCGGTGATGATCGGTCACGCCAACGGGGTGATCACCATCGATCTCGCGGAGTCGATGGATGCCTACCGTGAACGGCTGCGGGTGGATCTCGGTGAGCAGTATCGGACCATGCTCGGTCACTTCCGGCACGAGGTCGGGCACTATTTCGAGCACATCCTGGTCGAAACCGGCGACGGTGCAACCGAATACCTCGACAAGGCCCGCGAGATCTTCGGCGACGAACGGGCCGGCTACGCCGATGCGATCACCCGGCACTACACGTACGGGCCGCCGCGCAACTGGCAGGATTCGTTCATCTCGGAGTATGCGACGATGCATCCGTGGGAAGACTTCGCCGAGTGCTTCGCCCACTATCTGCACATCACCGGAACCATAGACACCGCAAGGGAATCCGGGCTCATGCTGGAGAGTGACCAGGTCCGTTTCACGATGGATCACGACATCGTCCCGCTGGCCTCGTATGCCGACGAACCCATCGAGCGTCTGCTCTACGACTGGAAGTGGTTGTCCACGATGTTCAACCGGGTCAACGCCGCGATGGGTCGTCGGCCGCTCTACCCGTTCGACATCCCGAAGCCGGTGGTCCGCAAACTGGGCTTCGTGCACCGGGTTATCCGGGAGACCGCGAAGCGCCACCATACCCACGACCCCCTCGTCGACGTCCCGATGACGTCTGCCTGACTGGCCTTCACCGATCGGCGAGATCGTGTGCCAGGCGGCGAGGTCGGGGCCGGGGTCAGGCCTTGTCCGCCAACCATTCCCGGCGACGGCCGGTGACGAACTCGAGCACGGTCGCCACGTCGTCGGTGTCCTCGATCCGGTAGGAGGCGGTGGTCTCGCCGGCGCCGACCTTGATGCTCACATCGCCGTCGTCGGTTCGCAGATGTGCGAAAGCCTTCTCGTCGGTCACGTCGTCACCGAGGTAGATCACCGCGTCGGCGTCGAAACGATCGCGCAGAACATCGAGCGCATGGCCCTTGCTGGTCTCGATGACGGCGAGTTCGACGACGGCCTTGCCCTCGGTGACCTCGACCCCGGGCCATGTGGCAGGGCCCGATCGGGTGCGACGGAGAGCGGTCTCGGCGTCGGCAGGTGTTGCGTTGCGCACATGGATGACCGCGCTCGCCGGCTTGGTCTCCACCATGGCGCCGGGGTAATCGGCTGCGATGGAACGTAATTCGTCGACGATGCGGCCGAGCAGAACGCGGTGCTCGTCGGTGATCTCCGACGCGAATCCGGATTCGAACTCGCTACCGTGGCTGCCCACCAGGGTCACCGGCGCCGTGAGCCCCGACAACTCCGCGAGCACCGACAGCGCACGCCCGGAGATGACTGCGGCTGCGGTTTCCGGCAGACTGCCTGCCGCCTCGATCGCGGCGACGGAGGCGGGATCGGGCACCGCGTCCTCGGGGCGGGACACCAGCGGTGAGACGCAGCCGTCGTAGTCGGATGCCACCAACAGGCGTCGCGTCTGCGCGGCACTGAGCAACGCCTCGCGCAGGTCGGCCGGGATTCCGGTCGCGCTCATTCGTCCCGGCCGGACGATTCGGAACCGCCGTCGACGAGGTGGACGCCACGGTTGGCGTCGGCGGCCGTCTCCGACAACGACGACAGCGTGCCCAGGAAGCTCTCCGCCCACTTCGTCACATTGTGGGTGAGGACCTGACGGCGGAGTGCGCGCATCCGCCGTCGACCCTCGTCCTGGGTCTGCTCGACGGCGGCGACGATCGCGTCCTTGACCCCATCGAGATCGTACGGATTTGCCTGGTATGCGCTCCGCAATTCTGCTGCTGCGCCGGTGAATTCGCTGAGTACCAACGCGCCACCCAGATCGCTGCGGCAGGCCACGTATTCCTTGGCGACCAGGTTCATGCCGTCGCGGAGGGGTGTCACCAGCATGACGTCGGCGGCGACGAAGAAGGCGATCAGTTCGTCGCGGGGGACCGGGCGGTGCAGGTACTGGATCACGGGCTGGCCAACGCTGCCGTAGGCGCCGTTGATGTTCCCGACGAGCTGCTCGATGCCTGCGCGCATCCGGACGTAGCTGTCCACACGTTCGCGGCTGGGGGTGGCCAACTGCACCATGACGGTCTGCTCGGGGTCGATTCGCTTCTCCGCCAAGAGCTCTGACAGGGCCTTGAGCCGCACATCGATGCCCTTGGTGTAGTCGAGCCGGTCGACGCCGAGCATGATCGTCTTCGGATTGCCGAGTTCCTCGCGGATCTCGAGCGCCCGATTGCGGATCTGCTTGGACCGGGAATTGGCGTCGAGTTCGCCCGAGTCGATGGAGATGGGGAAGGCGCCCACCCGCACCGTGCGGAATCCGACCTGGACCACACCGAAGCGGGATCGCACGCCAACCGAGCCCTTGCTGGTCGCCTGTCCGGCCAGCCGGCGGGCGAGGAAGAGGAAGTTCTGCGCGCCGCCGGGCAGATGGAACCCGATCAGATCCGCGCCGAGCAGGCCCTCGACGATCTCGGTCCGCCACGGGAGTTGCATGAACAGCTCGACCGGCGGGAACGGGATGTGGAGGAAGAAACCGATCTTCAGGTCGGGCCGCAGCATCCGCAGCATCTTCGGGACCAGCTGCAGCTGGTAGTCCTGGATCCACACGATCGCGCCCTCGGCGGCCGCTGCGGCGGTTTTCTCGGCGAACCGGCGGTTCACCTCGACATAGGTGTTCCACCATTCGCGGTGGTACTCCGGTTTGACGATGACGTCGTGATAGAGCGGCCACAGGGTCGCGTTGGAGAAGCCCTCGTAGTACTCGGCGATCTCCCGGGTCGACAACGGGACCGCATAGATCTCGACGCCCTCGATGTCCGGGTTGTCGTCGGAGTCCGCGATGCCGGACCATCCCACCCACGCCCCGGTCTGCGCCCGGAGGATCGGCTCCAGTGCGGTGACCAGGCCGCCGGGACTGCGTTTCCAGTTGACGGTGCCGTCCGGCAGCACTTCTTTGTCGACCGGGAGACGGTTCGCGACGACGACGAACTGCGCGTCTCCCTTGGGTTGTTCGGCGGTGGTCCCGCCGTTCGAAACGTGCCCGGACTCCGCCATCCCGCTAGGCGTTCTCGCCCGGCGCGATCCCCAACATGGACAGGAGCATCCGGCATTCGTCGGCGTCGGTCGCGTAGGCGGCGACGACGCGGCGCGCCGAGTTGGCGGTCTCGTCGGCCACCGGCTCCAACTCGTCGTCGGGGATGTCGGTTGTCTTCGCAGGCAAGTGTTCCTCTTGCTTCGCAATCGTGTGTCCAGCGGTGGCTGGCGGCGCCGCGCCTGGTGTGGTGGGCGCGACACCCGATTCTACCTGCTCGGTCGTGGTCGCTGGGCCATGACCTGGCGACGTCGGTCACCCACCGGGAAGCGTCCGTGCACGCGATTGCGTCGGAGCATCGCCATCCAGGCCGGTCGGACCGGCAGCTGAGGTCGGCGCAGCGAGCGTGCGACGAACTCACCGAGGGTGACCCCGGCGGCCAGGGCGCAACCGATCGCGAGTGCACTGGTGATCCAGGTGAATCCGTCGACCGTCTGTTCGTTGAGGATGCCGTAGAGACCGCGATAGACCGCCAGACCCGGCAGCAGCGGCGTGATACCCGCGACCGCGACGACCAGCGGCGGGGTGAGGGCCCGGCGGGCCATCAGGCCACCGAGGAAGCCGACGAGCGCGGCGGCGATACCGTTCGCGACGACGTCGCCGATCGAGGTGAACGTCGCCACCGCGACCACGGCCGCGCCGATGGCACCACCCACGAACGCCACGGGCAGAGCGCGTTTCTCGGCGTAGCTCGCCAGTGCGTAGGCCAGCGCGGCGACGGCCCCGGCGAAGATGCGGGACGGCAGCTCGACGGCGGGGAACGTGGTGCCCGGGGTGATCGTCGGGAGGTAGATGCCCACATGTTCGAACAACTGGATCGCGATACCGACGCCTGCGATCAGTCCCCCGGTCATGAGCAGGAGTTCGAAGAACCGGGCGACACCGGTGATCGGCGCTCCGGTGATCGCGTCCTGCACGGAGCCGACGAGCGACAGACCGGAGAGCAGCACCACGATGCCTGCCGCGATGACGAACGACGGACTCAGGTCGAAATCGAAGCGTTCGGAGAGACCGAAGGTGATCGCAGCAGGCACCACTGCGATCACGCCTCCGGTGAACTGCTGGAAGAACACCGGGGTACCGATCCGATTCAGCCGGCGATTCACGAGGATCACCGCGACAGTGCTGACAAAGGCGAGGACGGCGCCCAGTAATCCGCCACCCAGCAACACGGAGATACCGCCGGCCATCAGGCCCCACGCCGAGGTGGCGACCCAGTGCGGATACGGGTGGGGCGCGGTGATGATCTCGTCGACCAGACGGTGCGCCGTCGAGGGCGTGAGGGCCATGTCGCGGATGCGTCGCACGAGCCGGTCGATCTCGGCCAGTCGGGTGAAGTCCATCGAGCGGTAGTAGACCTGTTCCATCGTCGTGATGGGCGGGAGCGTGGCTCCGCGCCGCGCACTCACCACGATGGTGTTGTACGTGACGTCGACGTCGACGTCCTCGAGGCCGTAGACGCCTGCGACGAATTCGATCTGGCGCTGTGTGTCGGTCGCGGCGGTGCCCGAATCCAGCAGTACCGCCCCGATCTTCGTCGCCAGATCGAGAACCTCGGTGATGGCGGCGACGTCGAAGCGGTCGATCGGCTTGCGCGGCGACACCATGATGCTGCCGGGCTCGATGGTGTCGATGGTGGCCTGACGGTCACCGACGAGGTGGATGGGGTTCAGGTACCCCAACGCGCGGCCGATATACTCGCGCACGCAGGCCTCCTTAGCTCAGTGGTAGAGCACTCGCCTTGTAAGCGAGCGGTCGTCAGTTCAATCCTGACAGGGGGCTCCATCGGTTTTCCTCGGCGTCGAGCCCGAAGGGAAACGCTTCTCGTGAGCGGTCTCGTTCCCGCTTGTGACGAGACTCATCTGTCGCGGATCGCCGGTGTCAGATCACGCACCGAAACCCCATGTGCGAGGTCGCGGAATCGTCGGATTGGGCCGACCTCGCGGCCGGCCGATACCGCCGGCAGTATTCCGGGGCGCAGATGTAGGAACCTCCCTTGGTGACCCGCATGACGCGCGGCGACGTGGTCGGTGCGAGCAGGTCAGGGCGGCCGTCCGCGTCCACCGATCCGTCGGCCGGGCGGACGTGGCGGGGCACGTAGACGTCGACGCAACGCTCCCAGACGTTCCCGATCATGTCGTGCAGGCCGAAACCGTTCGGCGGATAGTTGCCGACCGGAGAGGTGGTGCCCCAACCGTCGTTTCGATAGGGGAACCGTCCCTTCCAGGTGTTCGCCATGTCGGAGTCTCCCGGCCGCAACTCGTCGCCCCACGGGAAGGTGTGGCCGTCGAGCCCACCGCGCGCCGCGTATTCCCACTCCACCTCGGTGGGCAGGCGGCGTCCTGCCCATTGCGCATATGCCGTGGCGTCCCGGTAGGCGATGTGCACCACCGGGTGATCGGGCCGGTGGTCGACCGCCGAGGCATCGCCATCCGGCAAACGCCACGACGCCCCCGGCTGCCAGCGCCACCACTGCCGCCAGTCGCGTAGGTCCACCGGACCCGATGTCGGTGTGAAGGCCAGGGATCCGGGTACCAGTTCGGCCGGATCGGCTCCCGGGAAATCGGCGGGATCGATGGGCTCCTCGGCGACCGTGACGTAACCGGTCGCCTCGACGAACTCCGCGTACTGCGCATTCGTGACCGGGTGGCGCTCGATCGCGAACGGCGCGACGACACGGTCGTGCTGTGGCCGTTCCTCGGGGTAGTCGTGGTCGGAGCCCATCCGGAACACACCGCCGGGCAACGGGATCACATCGGTGAGCGGCACACTCCCGACAGTAGGGTGTCCGTCGGACGTCCGGCATTCTCTCGGGCGGTGTTCTGCGCAGTCCCGGCAGAGAGCGCCGGTCATGGGACACCATGGATTCATGCCGACAGATCAGCGACCGGTCGTCCCCACCGGCCACGGACCGGTCCGCGGGTCCGCGGGGCCGGGGGGCGATGTCTGGAAGGGCATCCGGTACGCGGCCGCCCCGGTCGGTGAACTCCGATGGCGTCGTGCGCGCGCGCCACGGCCGCACGACCACGTCGTCGATGCGGACGCGTTCGGAGCCGTCTGCCCACAGGAGCGGAATCCGGCGATCCTGCTCCGCAAGGACGTGCGGATGGACGAGGACTGTCTGTTCCTCGACGTCTGGTCGCCGAGCGGCGCGGCAGCCGACGCAGCCCGGTTCCCGGTGATGGTCTGGCTACACGGGGGTGCGTATGTGTTCGGGAGTGGGAGTCAGGCGCTCTACGACGCAACCGACCTCGTATCGGGCGGTGACGTGGTGGTGGTCACCCTCAACTACCGGATCGGGGCGCTCGGCTTTGCCGATCTCACCTCGCTCAACGATCCCGATGGCGATCCGCGCTTCGAGTCCAACGCCGCACTCAGCGATGTCCTGCTCGCCCTGAGCTGGGTCCGCGACAACATCGCGGGCTTCGGCGGTGATCCCGGCAACGTCACCGTGTTCGGTGAGTCGGCCGGCGCAGGTCTGGTCACCACGCTGCTGACCATGACGGTTGCCGACGGTCTGTTCCACAAGGCGATCGCGGAGAGTTCGCCTGCGACCTCGATGTACGACCACGAGCGGTCGGCAGGCATCGCGCAGCGATTCCTCGATGCCATCGGCATCGGTCAGGAGGACACCGCCGAGCTCGACACCGTCGGCGTCGACCGCATCATCTCGGCCACCATGGCTGCCTTCACCGCGGTTCCCCTCGACAACCCCGGCACCATCGCGTTCGCGCCGGTCATCGACGGTGATCTGCTGCCGCGTCACCCGATGGACGTGTTCCGGGCGGGTGAGTCCTTGTCCGTCCCCCTGCTTATCGGCACCAACAAGGACGAGGCGTCCGCGTTCAAGTGGATGAAGTCACCGTTGATGCCCATCAAGCCCTCCGACATCGAGCGCATGTTCGCGGCGATGATGGCCGAGTATCCGGACGTGGCGTTGCCCGAACGCGCACAGATCACCTCGGCCTACTCCGGGATGCGCCCCAAGGTCGCCGGCCTCGGGGTGGCGCGCGACATCGCCTTCCGGATGCCGACCCTCTGGCTCGCCGAGTCGCACAGTCGTCACGCGCCGGTGTTCCTCTACCGCTTCGACTGGGCCACCCGGATGCTGCGGGCGCTGCGGGTCGGGGCGACGCACGCGACCGAACTGCCCTACGTGTGGGGCAACCTGGTGGCGGGTTCCGCCGACATCACGTTCAGACTCGGCGGTCGCAAGACCGGGGAGGAGATCTCGGCACGTATGCAGAGTCGCTGGACGTCGTTCGCCCATCGCGGCGACCCGGGCGCCGGGGCCGACCCTGCCTGGCCTCCGTTCGACGAACACACCCGGTCGACACTCGTCATCGACGAGACCGACCGCGTCGTCGACGACCTCGATGCCGGCATCCGTCGCGCCTGGGGCGACGAGGTACTCAGCTTTCGCTAGACCGATCGGCGTTCAGACCGCCGTTCGCCCGCCGTCGACGGGCACCACTGCGCCATGGATGAGGGCTGCTGCCGGACCGGCCAGGTAGCAGATGGTCTCCGCGATGTGCTCGGGCGCGGCCACCCGGCGGGCCGGGGCGGTGCGCGCGAGTTTCTCGAGTCCGGCCTCGCCCCAGACCTCGACGGTTCCCTCGGTGAGGGTGGGACCGGGTGCGACCGCGTTGACCCGGACGCCACGGGGGCCGAACTCCGCGGCCCACGACTTGGTCAACAGATTGAGCGCGGCCTTGCTGGACCCGTAGACCGCGGCACCGGCGCTGCCGAAGGACGCGACCATGGTGCTCACATTGACGATCACACCGTCCCCGCGCTCGGCCATCGCCGGCGCGAGGGCGCCCACCAGGTAGAACGGCGCTTTGACGTTGGTGGCGAAGCACGCGTCGAACACGTCCTCGGTGATGGACACCGTGGGTCCCAGGGGGCCGACGGCAGCGTTGTTGATCAGGATGTCCACCCGTCCCGCGGTCGCGATCGCCTCGTCCGCGAGGGCCTGACAGGAAGCCGCCCCCGAGAGGTCGGCGGCCACGAAGTCGGCCGTTGCGCCGTCGTCGCGGATCGCGTCGACCACCGACCGGCCCCGGTCGACGTCCCGGCCGGTCACCACGACGTGGGCGCCGCGCGCCGCGAGCAACGTCGCCGTCGCACGTCCGATCCCGCTCGTCGCTCCGGTGACGAGCGCCACCCGGCCCTGAAATGTCATGTGTCTCACCGTATAGGCGAGACGAGGTCGGCGGGAACGGCAAACCCGATGGCAGTTGTCGAATCGACGATGCGCGTTCGTGGGGTCGGTTCCATCGGTTCCGGGTGTCTGATGTGTGAATTGACCCATGTCGGCGCATGCCAACCGTCGCCGACCGCATACATTGGAGCACTGCAGACATTCATCACGACTTCCGCGTGGTGCGGGGGAAAGGCGGTCGACGACATGGACCGGAATATCAACATGGGGTCACGGCGGCGTTCGGGTCGCGTCGCACGGCGGGTCATCGGCGCGGGCATCGCCGGAGCGGCGATGGCGGGCGCGCTTGCGTTTGCCGCGGCGCCTGCGAGCGCAGCACCGCTGCCGAAGGTCGAGCCGACGGTCGAGAACGCCGCGCCGACCCTCGACAACATCAAGCTGGGGATCGATCGCGCGGTCGCCACCAATCCGGAGCTGGGCCCGGCAGGCGAACTGGCGCTGTCCTTGTTCCCCAAGTACTGACCACCGACCAGACGGTCGACATCGAGCCCTGCCGGAAACGTCCGGCAGGGCTCGATCGTTGTCGGGACCGTCGGACCACCGTCGTAGGATCGGCCCATGTCGCGAGTACGCCTGAACGGTTCGTCCGCTCTGCACGACGGGGGTTTCGCCTACAGCGCGACCGTCGCACCTGGTCCGCTGCTGTTCACCGCAGGGATCAGCCCACTCACCACCGGCGGTGCCGTGGATGCACCGGGTGATGTGGTCGGTCAGACACGGACGTGCCTGCAGAACCTGGCGGTGATCCTGACCGAGCAGGGCGCGTCGATGTCGGACGTCGCGAAGTTGACCATCTACGTCGCCGAGCAGTTGCAGGCCGACCTCATGGTCGCCTGGGACTCGGTCGTCGAACAGTTCGGTGACGCCGTTCCACCGGCGATGATGATGGGCGTCACCGTCCTGCCCTACGACGAACAGGTGGTCGAGATCGAAGCGATCGCCGCACTGCCCGCCTGATGGGCGCTCGGCCCGCGATCAGCGACGCGCAACGGCGTGCACGGCTGGTCCGCCGACATCGTCTCGGCGCGGGCGGGCACGCGTCATCGGTGACCGAGCTCGCGGACTCCCTTGTCGGCTACCACGCGACCACCCCCTCGACCGTGTACCTCTCGGCGTGGGCCCGTATCGCGGGATTCCGGCCGGAGCAGATGGACGCCGCGCTGTATCGGGACCGCAGCCTGATCAAACAGCTCGCGATGCGCCGCACCCTGTTCGTGTTCACCCGTCCGGTCCTCGCGGACGCGGTCGGGGCGGTGGGTCCGCGGGTCACGGCCTCGGAGCGCACCAACATGCTGCGCGACCTCCGCCGCAGCCCCGGCTTCGACGATCCGGACACGTGGATCGACACCGCGCGCGCCGCCGTTCGCGGCGATCTCGCCGACGGCTCGCTGCGCACCTCCACGCAGCTCCGCGAACGCCTGCCGGCTCTCGACGGTTATGTTGTCAACGGTGTCGGCACCAAGTGGGAGGCGCGGGCCCCGATGGGGCCGAGGGTGCTCAACATGATGAGCGCGGCAGGCGATATCGTGCGCGGACCCAATTCCGCCGGCTGGCATCTTTCGAGGCCGTCGTGGTCGTCGATGAGCACGTGGCTCGATGAGCAACTGCCCGTGGTGTCGGTCGAGGACGGGTACCGCGCGATGATCGAACGCTGGCTGCGGTCGTTCGGCCCGGGTACCGAGACCGATCTCGTCTGGTGGCTGGGTTCGACGAAACGGGCGGTGCGAACAGCTCTGGCCGGACTCGACGTCGTCGAGGTCGACCTCGACGACGGGAACATCGGGTATGTCCTCGCCGATGACGTGCCGGGCGATGGCCCTGCCGACGACACGGCGGACCCAGTCGCTTTTCTCCTCCCCGAACTCGACCCGACCACGATGGGCTGGAAGCAGCGGGACTTCTATCTCGGCCCGCACGTCGAGCACGTCTTCGACCGAAACGGCAACGGCGGGCAGACCGCGTGGTGGGACGGCCGGATCGTGGGCGGTTGGCGACAACACAAGGACGGTGGCCGGATCGAGGTGCATCCGCTCGAGAAGCTGCCACGCGCTGCGACCCGCGCGCTGGCCGCGGAAGCAGAGCGACTCGGTGAGTGGCTCGGCGACGTCCGGCCCTCGCCCGGATATCCGGCACCGTTCATGCGCCGCTGATCGCCGCGAGCAAGCTGTTTCCCGCCGAGAGCAACCATCGCCGCAGGTCGGCATTCACAGAAATCTCCCAGCAATGGTCCAGACTCATGGCAGCCTGGTGGGAGAAGGTGATGCCATGAGCGAAGCTGTGAAGGGTCAGGGCGCCGGTCAGGGCGCCAAGGTGCTCGTCGTCGACGACGAGGAGAACATCCGCGAGCTGCTGTCGGTCTCCCTCAAGTTCCAGGGCTACGAGGTCTCGACCGCAGAGAACGGTCCCGCAGCGATCGACCGTTGCCGCACCTTCAAGCCCGACGTGCTGATCCTCGACGTCATGATGCCCGGCATGGACGGCTTCGGTCTGCTCCGTCGTCTCCGTGCCGACGGTGTCGCCGCCCCGGCGCTGTTCCTCTCGGCGCGTGACTCGATCGAGGACAAGATCAACGGGCTCACCATCGGCGGCGACGACTACGTCACCAAGCCGTTCTCTCTCGAAGAGGTCGTCGCGCGTCTGCAGGTCCTGTTGCGACGCAGCGGATTCGACGAGCAGGCCAAAGAATCGGCGCGGCTCATCTTCGCCGATATCGAGCTCGACGACGAGACCCACGAGGTGTGGAAGGCCGGCGAACTCGTGTCGCTCTCGCCGACCGAGTTCACCTTGCTCCGGTATTTCATGGTGAACGCGGGCACGGTGCTGTCCAAGCCGCGCATCCTCGATCACGTGTGGAACTACGACTTCGGCGGCGAGGTCAACGTGGTCGAATCGTATGTGTCCTATCTGCGGCGCAAACTCGACACCGGCGACAAGCGGCTCATCCACACCCTGCGCGGTGTGGGCTATGTGATGCGCGAGCCCCGCGGGTGACCAGTCCGCCCACCACCGCACCTCCCGACCGCAGGCCTGCGCCGTCGGCCCCCGACACCGGCCACACACCGAAGCGGGGTGTACCACTGCGGTTGTCCCTGGTCGGGTTGACGCTGGTGCTGGTCGTGCTGGGCCTGCTCGCGTCGGGCCTGGCGGTGACCTCGGCGATGAAGCAGGATCTGCTCTCGCGCACCGACGACGGGCTCACGAACGCCGTCCAGACGTGGGCGCGCCCGCGCGACCCGGCGAGCGCCCCGACGCAGGGGATGCCACCGGGGCCGCGCCGCCCACCGTCGCAGTACTACTCGATGATCACCATCGGCAGCGGCGACACGATCATCAACAACGATTTCTCCGACGAGCCCGACCTCGACGGCCTGCCGTCTGGGAACAGTGGGCCGACCACGGTGGGCTCGGCCGACGGCGACGGCCCCGACTGGCGAGTTGTCAAGGCGTCCACGCCGTACGGCGAATCCGTCGTCGCGACCCCACTCGGAGACGTACACGCCACCCTGTCGCGCCTGATGTGGTTGCAGCTCGGGATCGGTGCCCTCGTCGTGGTGGCCATCGGGGTGCTGAGCTACCTGCTGGTGCGGTCGAGTCTGCGGCCGCTGCGTCGCGTCGAGGAGACCGCTCACGCGATCGCGGCAGGCAACCTGAACATGCGGGTGCCGCCCGCGCCGCCCAACACCGAGGTCGGGAGTCTGTCCGGTTCGCTCAACGCGATGCTCGGTCAGATCCAGCGGGCCTTCGCGCGCACCGCGGCATCAGAGCAGCAGGCACGTGCCTCCGAGGAGAAGATGCGGCGGTTCATCGCCGACGCCAGCCACGAGTTGCGTACTCCGCTCACCTCGATCAAGGGGTTCGCCGAGCTGTACAAACAGGGCGGTGTCCCCGACGCGACCGACGCGATGGGACGCATCGACGCCGAGGCCGGCCGGATGGGCCTGCTCGTCGAGGACCTGCTCATGCTCGCCCGCCTCGACGCGCACCGGCCGATCGCTCATCAGCCGGTCGACCTGCTGACCCTGGCCGCTGATGCGGTGCACAGCGCGAAAGCTGCGGCGCCGCACCGCGCGATCCGGATCGACGTCGGGGACGCGGCGGAACCGCCGGTGGTCTCGGGTGACTCGCCGCGTCTGCTGCAGGTGCTGCGGAATCTGATCAACAACGCGATCGCCCACACCCCTGCCGAGGCCTCGATCACGGTCGGCGTCGGGGTCGACCAGACGAACGGCCGCGACGACGTGCTCCTGCGCGTCACCGACACGGGGCAGGGGCTCACTCCCGAGGAGGCGTCACACGTCTTCGAGCGCTTCTATCGCGGTGATGCGTCTCGTCATCGCGGCGACGGCGGCGGTGGCAGCGGCCTGGGGCTGTCCATCGTGGCGGCACTGGTCCACGCCCACGAGGGCACGGTCGGGGTGGACTCGACGCCGGGGGAGGGTTCGACCTTCTGGGTACGGCTGCCGCGGCTGGCCGGCTGATCGACAACCTCGCCGGAACCGATGATTACCCGGCGCCCGCGCGGTCAGTATGAGGAGGACGAAAGGATCTCCCCATGTCTGATGCCCTGCCACCCGTCGTCGACGATCGAACGTGGCGCGATGCGCTGTCGGATCTGCGCGTCCGGGAGAAGGCCGCGACCCGCGAACTCGACGCCATCGCCGCGCAGCGACGCCGACTGCCCATGGTCGAGATGCCCGACTACACGCTGATCGGCCCGGACGGACCCATCCGGCTGGTCGACATCTTCGCCGGCCGCTCACAGCTTATCGTCTACAACCACATGTGGTCGAACGGCGCCGAGTTCCAATGTGGTGGTTGCACCAGCTTCACGGCACAGTTCACCCGGCTCGACTTCCTGGACAACTACGATGCCCGATTCGTGATCGTCACCAATGGACCGATCGACGAGGCGTTGGCATACAAGGCGAGAGTCGGCAACGCGATGGCGTGGTACTCGTCGGCCGAGAGCACGTTCGGCGCCGACGTCGACGCCGCCCCCGGTGAGGGGTTCGGCGTCAACGTGTTCCTCCGCGACGGCGACACGGTCTACCGCACCTGGCACACGTCGGGCCGTGGGGTGGAACAGCTCTCGCACACGTTCCCGTTGATCGACACCCTGCCGCGAGGTCGTCGCGAGGAATGGCAGGACATGCCAGACGGTTGGCCGACGACACCGACCTACTCGGGCTGGCTCGACTCACCCGACTTCGCGCGGCTCTACGGCGAGTGACCTTGCAGCCGCGACGGTTCCCGGCATCCGCGCCCCCGAAAACCCGTCGCGGATGCCGGGAACCGTCGCGGCTGCGTCAGATCAGGCGGCGCAGCGCTGCGAACTCGCGGACGTCGTCGCGGAAGCGGTCGAGGCTGACCAGTGTGTACATCCCGTCGATCTGGCGATCCGCCCACAGCTGATGGATACGGCGGAGATCGGACTGTCGTGACTTCCAGCCGATGCCGTCGATCACCGCGAGTACGAGTTGTTTCGGCAGACGCACCTCGGCCATCTCCTCGATCTCGCGGACGGCATCGGTGAGTTTGCTACCTGTCGAATCGAAACCCTTTGCCGCGACGACGATATCGGCTGTGTCCGGGTCGCCGATGATCAGATCCGCCGGCGCGGTGCGGCCGTTGCGGCCGGTGAACCGGGATCGGGTCACGTAATCGAGGCCGAGATCGTGTGCGATGGCCTCGATCTCGTCCTCGATGTGGCGCCCGGACGCCCCCGCCCGGGTGGCGGTCACCCGACTGCCCGCGCGTGCCACCAGGATGTCGGCGAAGGTGTAGGTGCGTTCCAGCTGGGTCCGGAGCATCCGCACGAGGTCGAACTCGGTGTCCAGCCAGGTGATCAGATCGACTGGCTGCGAGCGCGCGACGCCGTGCCAGCCCGTGGTGCCGAAGCGGTCTCGCAGCACGTTCTTCAACTTCTCCTGCGAGAGCCCGACCGCCAGGCCGAGCACCGGGACGTCGGCGGGGTGGTCACGAACCCAGGCTGCCAGCCCCGCGACATCGGTGTCGAGCATGTCGCCCAGCGTGCCGGTGGCCTGGATGATGCGTTCGGCCTCGGGTGTCGACGCGGTCGGATCGACGTGAGAGGTCAACCGGCCCAGCGTCTTCAGATAGTCGGCGAATGATCCCGCGTCACTCATCGTGCTGAGGGCATCTCTTCGTCAGTCCCGCCCGATGAACAGGTACTCGCTCACGTCGCGCCGGGTCGCGGCGACGTGGGTACCGAAGCTGTACTTGTGATCGATGGCGACCACCTCCACCGACGGTTTGACCTTGCCGAGCAGGTCGATGATCCGATCGGCGCCGGGCAGCGCGTTGGACGAATACGACAACACGATGGCCCCCGACGACTCGAAGTGCTCGAACGTCCGGACCAGTGCGTCCTCGATGGTGTGCTTGTATGCGAAGGGCGTGTAGCGCTTGGTCAGCTTCTTGGTCTTGGTGTGTTCCATGATCGTCATACCGCGCCAGTATGCGCTGAGCCCCTCGAGGAAGTGATACCGCTTGATGTAGTCGTTGTCGTCGGTGGGCGGCGCGTAGGGCGGGTCGAGGTAGACGAGGTCGGGAGCCGAACCCAGGCCGGTGACGTCGAGGTCGAAGATGTCACCGCTGACGCTGCGGTTCGACTGCCCGTTGCTGAACACGGTGGAGTTGTACTCGTTCACCGCGCGCAGCCGGAAGTGGTCGCGCAACGACATCCGGAGGTCACGGCGTCCGTCGGCATAGCGGGACGAGTCGGTGAAGGTGAACACTCCGCGCGGCTGCTTGCGCGCGGCCGACAACACGAGCGCAGAGATGGCGAGGTCGCGCCGATATCCGCGCAGCCGGTCGATGTGCGACCACGCCGAGTCGAGGAAGGCGCGGTCCTCGGCGGAGAAGTAGAGACCGTCGAAGGTGGTCTGGATGAAGTCCCGGTCGTCGGCGGGCGGTCCGCAGATCTCCTCGACGAGGTCGGGTTCGAGGTGCACGCTCGAGTTGGCGACTGTCGCCCTGGTGATGATGTGCGGGAAGTTCAGGAAATCGTTGCTGATGACCTGGAAACCCTGTCGCTTGAGGAGATACGACACCACGCCCGACCCGGAGAAGGCATCCACGGCCGTCGTGCCGCCGATCTCGGCGAAGGTCCGTTCGAGGTGGGGCAGGAGCCGGTACTTGGAACCCATGTACCGCAACCGCGGAAACCGCTGGGCCATCGCGACGACCTCCGTCGACACGACGGTCCTGGTGAACTCTGGGCGACTCACACGAAAAGAATGTCATGGACCCCCGACAGCCACCGCGACAACACGACGGCCCGTGACATGTGAGCACCTACACTGACTGCCATGGCATCGGTCTTCAGCATGATCATCAACGGAGAACTGCCCGGACGGTTCGTGTGGCAGGACGGTCAGGCCGTCGCATTCCTCACCATCAACCCGGTGACCCCGGGTCACGTGCTCGTCGTGCCCCGCAAGGAGGTCGACCACTGGGAGCAGATGGACACCGCGTCCTACGCACACCTCGCCGATGTCTCGCAGAAGGTCGGTCGCGCGGTCAAGCAGGCATTCGGGGTGTCGCGGGTCGGCACGATGATCGCCGGGCTCGAAGTGCCGCATGTGCATGTGCACGTCTTTCCGCTGGAGAGCATGGACGCCTTCGACCTCGGCAACGCGCAGAAGGATCCCGACCCGGCCGAACTCGACGCCGCCGCCGAGAAGATCCGCACGGCCCTGCGTGACACGGGCTACGGCGAGTACGTCGCCGACGCCTGATCGGGCTACACCGTCCGGTGGATCAGAAGCGGCAGGACGGTGTCGGCGCCCGTCTCGCGCAGCGCCGCTGCCGCGAGGGTGATCGGCCACCCCGACGACGTCTCGTCGACGACAAGCAACACGTTCTGACCTGCGACATCGGGCATCTCGCCGAGGCGATCACGCCAGTACACCGCCTCGGTGGCTCCGCTCGCTGTGCTGTGCTTACTCGCTCCGCTCCCGGCGCCGTGTTGATTCGGCCCGCTCGCTGCGCTCCCGGCGCCGTGTTGATTCGGCCCGCTCGCTGCGCTCCCGGCGCCGTGTTGATTCGGCCCGCTCGCTGCGCTCCCGGCGCCGTCGCTCCCGGCGCCGTGTTGATTCGGCCCGCTCGCTGCGCTCCCGGCGCCGTGTTGATTCGGCCCGCTCGCTGCGCTCCCGGCGCCGTGTTGATTCGGCCCGCTCGCTGCGCTCCCGGCGCCGTCTCCTGACCTGACGGGCACCGTCAGGCGAGGGCGTCGCCCGACCTCGCAGAGGTGATCGGCGACCTTGTCGGCGATTACGGTCCCGGTCAGCCGCAGGGACGCGATGACGTCCGGCCGGATTCCGCCATCGCGCACCCACGACGACAACGTCGCCACGGCGGCATCACCGAGATCTGCCAACGCCTGCCCGTCACCGCGCCGTGCGGCGGCGAGCAGATCGGTCCACTCCGGGGCGTCGGCGTGCGCCAGAACGCGTCCCGGCTCGGCCGCAAGTCCGGCGGGAATCCGGCCACGGGTCCCGAATGCGCCGCCCGGCCACATCTTTCGCGGTTCCAGGGTCAGCGCCGATCGGCGGAGCGACCCGGTGATCGTGCGGACGAGTTCCGGCGACACCTCCGACGACAATGGCTCGGTGAGCCTGCCGCGGCACACCGAGCAGCGACCACACGGTTCTGCGGCCGGATCGTCGAGCGACGACGTCAACAGTTGCATGAGGCATTCGCGACCCGCCACGTAGGCGCGCATGATGTCCGCCTCGCGGCGCCGGACGGCCAGCACACCGTCGTAGTGCTCCTGATCGTAGGTCCAGGGCCTGCCGGTCGACTCCCAGCCGTCCGGGCCGCGTTCGGTCGCGCCCTCGACGGCGAGCTGCTTCAACATCAATTCGACCCGGCCCCTGCGGAATCCGGTCGACGACTCCAGTTGGGGCACCGACATCGGGCCGTCGGCGCCTGCGAGTGTGTCGAGGAGAACCTCCATCCGGTCCGGGTCCGGGATGGTCGCGGTGGCGAAATGGTCCCAGATCGCGTCGTCGGCCCGCGAGGCAAGCAGCATCACCACCGCGTCGTCGAGCGCACGGCCGGCGCGACCGACCTGCTGGTAGTAGGAGACCGGCGACGGCGGAGAACCGACGTGCACCACGAACCCGAGATCGGGTTTGTCGTAACCCATACCCAGTGCCGACGTCGCGACCAGGGCCTTGACCTCGTTGCGCAGCAAGGCATCCTCGAGCCGATGACGGCTGTCGCCGTCCAGCTGCCCGGTGTAGGCGGCGATCGGATAGTCGGCGCCGTGTACTGAACGGATCGCGTCCACCAGCCGGTCGGCGTCGGCGACCGTGAGCACATAGACGATGCCGGACCCGGGCAGACTCGGCAGGTACTGCGCCACCCAGCCGTACCGGTCGATCGGTGACAATCCGTCGATCACGTTGAGGTGAAGTGATTTCCGCGCCAACGAGCCGCGCAGCACAAGGGTGTCGTCACCCAACTGGGCCGCCACGTCCTCGGTCACCCGCGCATTCGCGGTCGCGGTGGTCGCGAGTACCGGGGTCTGCGGATTCAGCGTCTGCAACACGTCGGACACCCGACGATAGTCGGGCCGGAAGTCGTGCCCCCAGTCCGAGATCGCGTGTGCCTCGTCGATGACCAGCAGGCCCAGCTGACCGGCCAGGGCGTCCAGTACGCGGCGCCCGAACCCCGGATTGGCCAGCCGCTCCGGCGAGACGAGCAGGACGTCGAGCTCGCCCGACCGGAGCTCACCCTCGATCGCCGACCACGCGTCGAAGTTCGACGAGTTCAATGTCGCCGCCCGCAGCCCGGCCCGCTCGGCCGCGTTGACCTGATCTCGCATCAACGACAGCAGCGGCGACACGATCAGGGTCGGCCCACCACCGCCTTCCCGGCGGATCGCCGTCGCCGACCAGTAGACCGCCGACTTCCCCCATCCGGTTGCCTGCACCACCAGCACTCGTGCAGCCGGTGCCATCAGTGCCGACACCGCGGTCAGCTGATCCTCACGCAGGTGCGCGCCCGGACCCGCCAGGCTCTCGATCACCCTGTCGGCGGCTCGCTGCTGGTCGGGTGACAAGGTCGCGGTCTCGGAGGACATGACGCCAACCTATCGGGTGGTGGTGACAGGCCGGTGGTGACACGGGCGGTGGTGACAGGGGCGGTGGTGACAGGGGCACACCGTTGTGCACAGACACGAATCCGCTCACAGGAACCTGACAGCGTCGCCGCAGAGTGGGTGAAGTTTGACACCCGATTCTTGGACCATGACACCAGACGCCCTCCCGATGGCCGCCTCGCCGTCGACGATCGTCGCCGACAGTTCGACGCCGGCGCCCGTTCTCGACATCGTCGTGCCGGTCTACAACGAACAGGCCGACATCGCCGGATCGGTCCGACGCCTGCGCGATCACCTGCGCACCCACGTGCCGTACCCGTCGCGCATCACCGTCGCCGACAACGCCAGCACCGACTCCACGCTCGCGATCGCCGCGCAACTCGCAGGCGAGGTCGACGGACTCCGCGTCGTCCACGTGGAGCAGAAGGGCCGAGGGCGTGCCCTCAACGCGGTGTGGCGGGCCAGTGACGCCGAGATCGTGGCCTACTGCGACGTCGATCTCTCCACCGATCTCAACGCGCTGATGCCGCTGATCGCACCGCTGGTCTCCGGGCACTCCGACATCGCGATCGGTACACGCCTGTCGCGCTCGTCGCGGGTCGTCCGGGGTCCCAAGCGCGAGTTCATCTCCCGCTCCTACAACCTGATCCTGCGGACCACGATGCGTGCGAAGTTCTCCGACGCGCAATGCGGGTTCAAGGCGATGCGCACCGACATCGCCCGGCAGGTGCTGCCCTACGTCGAGGACACCGGTTGGTTCTTCGACACCGAACTGCTGGTCCTCGCCGAGCGGATCGGGCTGCGGATCGCCGAGGTCCCGGTCGACTGGGTCGACGATCCGAACAGCACGGTCGACATCGTGTCGACTGCCGTCGCGGACCTGAAGGGGTGCGCCCGCGTCGGGTACGCGCTCACCACCGGACGGTTGCCGATCGCCGAGTTGCGCGACACGATCGGCCGGGACCGGGCTCCCGGTCCGCAGCTCGACGGTGTGCCGTTCGGCCTGGTCGGTCAGCTCGCCCGGTTCTGTGTCATCGGTGTCGCGTCGACCATTGCCTACGCGGTGCTCTACCTGTTGCTGCACTCGTTCATGGGTGCGCAGGTGTCCAACTTCGTCGCGCTGGCCATCACCGCGGTGCTCAACACCGCGGCCAACCGTCGCTTCAGTTTCGGCATCCAGGGTCGCGAGGGCGCCGTCCGGCACCAGTTGTTCGGACTCGGGGTCTTCGTGTTCGGCTGGCTCGTCACGTCGGGAGCCCTGGTCGCGCTCCACGCCTTCGCCCCCGATTCCACCAAGCATCTGGAACTGGTCGTGCTCGTGGTCGCCAACCTGGTCGCGACGATGACCCGCTTCGTCGGGCTACGGTGGGTCTTCCGCGGACACCTGGCCGCAGCGAATCCCGAACCGATCGCCGAGGGGGCAGCCGAATGAGCACTGTCGTCGACAGTCCCGCATCCGCCTCCGTTCCGCCCGACGCTCCCGCGTCCGGGCGGAACGCCCATGTGTGGCACCGTGTCTCGCTCGCAGTCCTGCTGGTCGGCACCGGTGTGCTCTACATCGTGAACCTGTCGGCCAACGGTTGGGCCAACTCGTTCTACTCGGCGGCCATCCAGGCCGGATCCGAGTCATGGAAGGCCTGGTTCTTCGGGTCGTCGGACATGGCCAATTCCATCACCGTCGACAAACCTCCTGCCGCACTGTGGATTCCGGGGATCTCGGTGCGGATCTTCGGACTCAACTCATGGTCGATCCTGATCCCCGAGGCCCTGATGGGGGTCGCATCGGTCGCGCTGCTCTACGTCATCACCAGGAAGTACCTCGGTCACTGGGCGGGAATCCTGGCCGGTGCGGCGCTCGCCGTCACGCCCGTCGCGGCACTCATGTTCCGCTTCGACAACCCGGAAGCGCTGCTGATCCTCCTGATGGTCGCGGCAGTGTGGGCCACGCTCAAGGCAGTCGAGGACGGCCGTATCCGGTGGATGATCCTGACCGGCGTGTTCGTCGGATTCGGATTCCTCACCAAACAGTTGCAGGTGATGCTGATCGTGCCGCCGCTGGCGATCACCTATCTCGCGTTCGGGCAGCACTCCTGGGTGAAGCGTCTCGGTCATCTCGTCGCGGCGCTGGGCGCCATGATCGTCAGTGCCGGGTGGTGGATTCTCACCGTCGAACTGTGGCCTGCGTCGTCGCGACCGTGGATCGGTGGCTCGCAGAACAACTCGATCCTCGAACTCACCTTCGGCTACAACGGTTTCGGGCGCCTCAACGGCAACGAGACCGGCAGCGTCGTCCCCGGCGGTGGCCGTGGGTACGGCACCGGCGCCGGCATGAACGCCTACGCGGGCGCGATGGGCGGACCGCCCGGTGGTGGTCCCGGCGGAGCGGGCGGCATGTGGGGCGAGACGGGCTGGCTCCGGATGTTCCAGCCGGCCCAAGGTGGTCAGATCGCCTGGCTGATCCCCACCGGGCTGGTGCTGGCCATCGCCGCGCTGGTCGTCATCGGCAAGGCCCGCCGCACCGATCTGCGGCGCGCATATCTTGCGGTGTGGGGACTGTGGTTGCTGGTCACCATGGCGGTGTTCAGCTTCATGGCGGGGATCTTCCACAGCTACTACACCGCTGCCCTGGCACCGGCGGTCGCCGCGGTGGCAGCAGGTGGCGCGGCGGTCTGCTGGTCGGCTCGTGACCGGCTCTGGGTACGCATCGTGCTCGCCGCTGCGGTCTGGATCGCGGCGATCTGGGGTTTCGCGCTCCTGAATCGGTCGCCCGACTTCGTGCCGTGGCTGCGCTGGATGGTGCTGATCGTCGGCGTCGTCGGCGGTGCCGCGATGCTGGTGGCGCACCGGCCGTACCTGTCGGCGCTGGCAGTGGCCACCGCGCTCGCTGCGACACTCGCCGGCCCGGTCGCCTACACGATCGACACCGTGTCGACGGCGAAAGAGGGATCGATCATCTCGGCCGGTCCGCGCGTCAGCGGCGAGTTCGGTCCTGGTGGCGGTGGCCCCGGCGGTCACCATCGCCGAGGCGGCATGCGCGGCGGAATGCCCGGTGGGGCAGGCATGATGCCTGGTGGCCCGAATGGACCGGGCTGGGCCAACGGACCCGGTGGCATGCCGGGAGGCGGCATGGGCGTGCCCGGTGGAATGGCGGGTCCCGGTGGCATGTCCGCCGAGGGTGGGCCCGGAGGCATGGGCGGCCCCGGCGGCCTGCTGAACGGATCGAAGCCGAGCGAGGAACTCGTCGCGATGTTGCGGACCGACGCCGACCAGTACACCTGGGTTGCCGCGGCGGTCGGCTCCAACGAGGCGTCGGGCTATCAGCTCGAATCCGGTCACTCGGTGATGCCGATCGGCGGGTTCAACGGCACGGACCCATCGCCGACCCTCGAGCAGTTCCAGAAACTGGTGGCAGAGAAGAAGATCCACTACTTCATCGGCGGTGGGCGCGGTTTCGGCAGCTCGGACACGACGCGGCCGTCGGCTCAGATCGCCGCGTGGGTGCAGGAGAACTACACCGCGACGAATGTCGATGGGACCACGGTGTACGACCTGACCGCGACCACCGACTGAGCCGTCCGGACGGCACCGCCGAGAGACCTCACTTGTCGTCGGAGACCTCTGCCCAGCAGAAGGTCTCCGACGACGGGTGAGGTCTCTGCGTTCACGCGAGGCCAGGTTGCCCCCGATGCGACCCCAGATGTCGTTAGAGTTCCGATCGTGAGCTTCACGATCGGACACCCCATTCGGCGGATGACCGGACGCGATCCCCATGAGGAGGGCCGCGCCGCCACCAGTCTCGAGCTGTTCTACGACCTTGTCTTCGTGGTCGCCTTCTCCACTGCGGGGACCCAGGTCGCCCATCAGCTGGCCGAGGGCCACTACCAGGTCGCCATCTTCGGCTACCTGCTGTGCACGTTCGCCGCGATCTGGGCGTGGATCAACTTCGCCTGGTTCGCTTCGGCATTCGACACCGACGACTGGTTCTTCCGGGTGGTGACCCTGGTCCAGATGGTGGGCGTCGCGATCATCGCGCTCGGTATCCCGCCGATCTTCGAGTCACTGGGCCATCACGAGCACGTCGACAACCGGGTGCTGGTGATCGGATACATCGTGATGCGCGTCGGGATGGTCGCGCAGTGGCTGCGTGTCGCCGTGCAGAGCGAACAACATCGGCGCTGTGCGCTGATCTACGCCGGGATGACCCTCGTCGCGCAGATCGGATGGGTCGGCGTACTGATCGCCGACATGCGGCCGCTGGCAACCATGTTCGCGATGATCGGCTGCATCCTGGTCGAACTCCTCGGGCCCTACCTCGGTGAGCGCACGAGCGGCGGAACACCCTGGCATCCCCATCACATCGCCGAGCGCTACTCGTTGCTGACGATCATCACCCTCGGTGAGGGTGTGGTCGGCACGGTTGCCGTTCTGGGGGCGCTGATCGAGACCGAGGGTTGGTCCGTGGAGACGGCAGTTCTCGGCCTGGCCGCCATGGGCGTGACCTTCGCGATGTGGTGGATGTACTTCATCGTCCCGGTCGGGGATGTGCTGCATGCCCATCGAGAGAAGAGCTTCGTCTGGGGGTACGGACACATCTTCATCTTCACGGCTGCCGCAGCAGTCGGTGCAGGTCTGCACGTCGCGGCGCTCTACATCGAGCACGAGACACACATCGGTCCCGGTGCGGTCGTCGCCACGCTCGCGGTGCCGTTGGGCATCTACTGTCTCGGTCTGCTCGCCTTCTACGACTACCTGCTGCCGTTCGATCCGCTGAGCGTGATCCTCGCCCTGGGTGCAGTCGCTTTTCTCGTCGTCGGTGTCTGGCTCGCCGCGGCCGGTGTGTCGGTGGTGATCGCCGTGGTCGTGACGACCCTGGCGCCGGTGATGATCGTCGTCGTCGACGAGGTCATGGGTGTGCCGAGACGTGCCGAGGTGTTGGCGTCGATGGGGGCCGAGATCGGTCGGTGAGCGGATCCACGGCATGGCCCCGATCGGTGTACGCAGATTCCGTGCACACGAAGAGCATGCGTTTCCGCTGAACTGACAGAATGGCTGCGTCGACACCAGCACGTGCCTTTCGACGTCCGACGTCGAAGCGAATGATCAAGGATGGGTTCGATGACTGTGCCACCGGGGAACTAGAGTCGACACCGTGCGCGTACTCGTGATCGGCTCGGGCGGCCGCGAACATGCCCTGCTCATCGGACTGTCGGCGGACCCTTCGGTGACCGCCCTGCACGTCGCCCCCGGTAATGCCGGGACGTCCGCGATCGCCACCAATCACGCCGTCGACGTCGCGTCCGCCGATGCGGTCGTCGCATTGGCGACGAGCATCGCCGCCGACCTCGTGGTGATCGGCCCGGAGGTGCCGCTGGTCCTCGGGGTCGCAGATGCGTTGCGAGACGCAGGTTTCGCCACATTCGGCCCGAGTGCCGCGGCGGCGCAGATCGAGGGGTCGAAGGCCTTCGCCAAGGACGTCATGGCGGCTGCAGGAGTAGCGACGGCGCACAGCGAGATCGTCGACAACCCCGCCAAACTCGATGCGGCCCTCAACCGATTCGGCCCGACCTGGGTGGTCAAGGACGATGGACTGGCGGCCGGCAAGGGCGTGGTGGTCACCACAGATCGACTGACCGCGCGCGACCATGCGGCCGAACTACTCGAGAACGGGCACCCGGTCCTGCTGGAGAGCTTCCTCGACGGACCCGAGGTGTCGCTTTTTTCGCTGGTGGACGGCGACACGGTGGTGCCGCTCATTCCCGCGCAGGATCACAAGCGGGTCGGCGACGACGACGCCGGACCCAACACCGGCGGGATGGGCGCGTACGCACCGTTGCCCTGGCTGCCCGACGCGGTGACCCAGCAGATCGTCGACGACGTGGTGAAACCCGTCGCCGCGGAACTCGTGAAGCGCGGGACGCCGTTCTCCGGTCTGCTCTACGCCGGCCTGGCGATCGGCGCGCAGGGCCCGTCCGTCGTCGAGTTCAACTGCCGGTTCGGCGACCCGGAGACCCAGGCAGTGCTCGCGTTGCTGAAATCCCCACTGGGACAAGCGCTCAACGCGGCCGCCACCGGTGCGCTGGACCAGTTGCCGCCGCTGGAATGGGCCGATGGTGCCGCCGTCACGGTGGTCGTCGCAGCCGAGAACTATCCGGGTAAGCCGCGCACCGGCGACGTGATCACCGGCGCCGAGAGCGACGGGGTGCTGCACGCCGGTACCGCGCGCAACGGTGACGGCGCGGTGATCTCCGCGGGCGGGCGGGTGCTGGCCGTCGTCGGGACGGGTGCCGACCTCGCCGAGGCACGTGCCCAGGCCTACGACCGGATCGGGAACATCAAGCTGCCCGGCTCGCACTACCGCACCGACATCGGGAAGGCCGCCCTCGACGGCCGTATAACCCTCTAACCCCCCCTCCCCCCCCGCAGCCGCGACGGTTCCCGTCAACCGCGCCCCCAGAATGCCGTCGCGGTTGACGGAAACCGTCGCGGCTGCGGAGGGGGGGTTTGGGGGTGGGTTATCGGGCGAGGTTGCGGCCCAGGAACTCGACCTGCTCGGGGAGCACACTGCGCCAGTAGCGGTTGGTGTGACCACCTGCCGACGTCCCGAATGCAGCCGGTGGGTGCAGTCCGGCGGCCCACTGCCGGGTATAGGTGAAGAACTGGTCCGACGAACCGATCGAGATCAGCAGCGGGATCTTGGCGAAGGCGGCCTGCTGGCCGAAGAGCGAATTGGCCTGGTAGTCCTCGAGTGAATCGAAGGCCCTGGGCGGGTAGTTGCGCGGGTCCGCCCACAACGCCGGCGAACAGACGGCGACCGCGGCCACGCGTGGGGCCCCGAGCAGCGCGGCCAGCCGCAGTGCACCGTAACCGCCCATGGACCAGCCGAACAGGCCGATCCGTTCGGTCGACAGATCGAGTTGAGGGTTCGACGCCAGCATCGGCAGGAACTCGTCGAGGATCATCGCCGCCGCGTCGGTGCCGTCGACGCGCGGGTGATAGTAGTTGCGCGCGGCGTCGGCCGCGGCCAGCGCGAACGGCGCATTGCCTGCGTCGACATACTTCTGCAGCACGTTCTGCATCTCGAGCTTCGAGGAGAAGATGGACTTCTCGTTGGTGTTCAGTGCGTGCAGCACGACCACGACGGGGAGCCGGCCCGAGACACCACTCGGCCGGGCGACTGCCCATCGGGTCTGCCGTCCGCCCATCTTCGCCGAGACGAAACTCCCGGTGACCAGTGGTGGACCGCTCGCGATCGTCTGTGGGCTGGTCTCCGACGGCAGCTCATCGTCGGCGGCGCGGGTCTCCAGTTTGCGAGGCTCGACCTTGGTGGGTTCCTCACCCGAGCACGCCGCGAGTCCGCCGATCAGGGCGGCACCGATTCCCCCGGCCAGCACCGAACGACGAGTGACCCGGCCGAGACCGGGCTCGGTCGGGTCAGCCGGATGCATCGGTGGCTCGTGTTGGGGCTTCATCGACTCCACAGATTACTGGTGTGGGGCGACCGGTTCGAAACACGCCGGATCCGCCACGCCGAGGTGTGACGGATGTGGCGCAACTGGACTCGGCGTCGCGTACTGCCCGGGGTGATGCACATCACCCCGGGCAGTACCTCGCATTCGGATCAGGCGACGCGACGCCGGTCGTAGGTCCGGAGAGCGGCGACGTAGCAGACGGCGGCGATCCCGATGCTCCACGCAAGCGCGGCGACGGTGGTGCCGGTTCCGATCGCGGTGCCGGTGAGCAGGCCTCGCAGCGTCTCCGCGACCGGGGTGAACGGCTGGTACTCGGCGAACTGGCGCAGACCGGGCGGCATCGACTCGGTCGGCACGAAGCCGCTGCCCAGGAACGGCAGCAGGGTCAGGAACATCGGGGTGTTGCTGGCGGTCTCCACACTCTTCGCCGACAGCCCGAGATACACCGCGAGCCAGATCAGCGCCACCGAGAAGAGGGTCAGCAGGCCGAGCGCTGCCAGCCACTCGACCACTGTCGCCGACGGGCGGAAGCCCAGTGCGAGGGCGACGGCGAGTACCACGACCAGACTGGCCAGCGTCTGCAGCAGGCTCCCGATCACGTGGCCCGTGAGCACCGACGACCGGCTGATGGCCATTGTCCGGAATCGGGCGATGATCCCGGAGGTCATGTCCATGGCGACCGAGATCGATGTGCCCTGCACCGCCGCCGCGACCGTGATCAGCAGGACGCCGGGCACCACGTAGTCGAGGTAGGCGGCACGTCCGGTGTTGCCCGACGGTGTGACCATGTCCGCACCCAACTGTCCGCCGAACACATAGACGAACAGCAACAGGAACACGACGGGCATGCCGATGAGCAGCACTGTCATCGACGGGTAGCGGATGATGCGACGCAGACTACGGCGCAACATCGTCGTCGAGTCCTCGACGGCATAGGTGAGCGTGGACATCATGCGGCTCCTTCGTGCGGGATGGTTTGGTCATCGGCCTGCGGCTCGGCGCGGCCGGTCAAGGCGAAGAAGACGTCGTCGAGGCTGGCGGTGTGAACCGAGACGTCGGTGAGGTCGAGCTGCTCGGATTCGATGCGCCCCAGCGCTTCTCGCAGCGATCGGACGGTGTCGTCGGTGGACAGGTCCAGTCGGCGCGAGCCGGGGACTGCGGTGGCGTCGGCGAATACCGACCGTGCCCGGTCGAAGGTGTCGTCGTCGGCGAAGACGAGGTGGATCGACGATCCGGGAACGAGGCTCTTCAGCTCCGACGGCGTGCCCTGCGCGACGATCGAGCCCTGGTCGAGCACCGCGACGCGGTCGGCGAGACGGTCCGCCTCTTCGAGGTACTGCGTCGTCAGGAAGACCGTCACCCCGTCGCGTGCCAACCCGCTGATGGTGTCCCACAAGGTCCGCCGGCTTCGCGGGTCGAGTCCGGTCGTCGGTTCGTCGAGGAAGATCACCTCCGGCGTCGACACCAGGGTCATGGCGAGATCCAGGCGTCGGCGCATGCCACCGGAGTAGGTGGACACCGCGCGGTCGGCGGCATCGACCAGGTCGAAGTCGACCAGCAGTGCATCGACGCGGGCACGGCCGGGTCCGCGGCCGAGATGATTCAGATCGGCCATCAACTGGAGGTTCTCGCGGCCGGTGAGGAGATCGTCGAGGGCGGCGAACTGCCCGGTCACCCCGATGATGGATCGGATTCCGTTCGGGTTGTCGGCCAGGTCGTGACCGCCGACGACGACCCGTCCGGCATCGGCGTCGATCAGGGTCGACAAGATGTTCACGGTTGTCGTCTTGCCGGACCCGTTCGGCCCGAGCAGGGCGAAGACCTCGCCTCGCGGGATCGTCAGGTCGAGCCCATCGAGGACGAGCTTGTCGTCGTAGCGTTTCACCAGACCGCGGGCCTCGATGGCCAGGTCGTGCACACTTCGTGGATTCATTTCCGGTCTCCGTCCTCGTCGGGTGTGCCGTCGGCATTCGGGTCGTAGAGGTCACCCGACATGACCAGTGCTGCCCGGTGTTTCTTCCATTCCTCGTAGAGCGCGGGGATGCGATCGATGAGGAAGTCCGCGAGCGCCGCTGTCTCCGACAGAGCTGCTCGACGTTCCGCGGTTGCGTCGCCGATGACCTCGAGCCCTTCGCGGGCGAGGTCCGCCAATTCCTCGTACTCGCTCATGTCGAATCCCAGTGATCGCGGTGTCGACAGGTCGATGGCGATGCGGTCCATGCGTTCGCCTGCAGTGCGGGTGCGTTTGACGACCCCGAGGTTCTCGAGGTTCTCGATGGCGCCGGTGATCGCGCTGCGGCTGGCGAGCAATGCCTCGCTCAGTTCGGCGATGCTCTGGCCGGGCGGGTCGCAGACCGACAGGTAGCCGATGACCCGTCCGACCATCGGCGGAAAACTGAAGCGCCGCGCGTAGTAGCGGGCCATGTGGTCGGCGAATGTGAGCTGTGCGTCATCGGGCATGACTCAACTATGCACCGATGACTGAGATAACACAAATTTGTGTCATCTCAGTCATCGGTGGAACTGGGAGCCGACCTTCGGCGGACCGGGTCTTGGTCAGTCGGTCAGCGCCGCGATGGCGGCCTGCAACTTCTCCGACGCGGCCGCGGCGACGTCGCGCAGGCCCGGGGCGTCGGTGACCTCGACCATGATGTCCGGGTTCATCGCCTCGACGATCACGGTGCCTGCGTTGTCGGTGTCGTCGCGCACCACGACGTTGCACGGCAGGAGCAGTCCGATCTGCCGGTCGACGGCGAGGGCGCCGTGCGCCAGGGACGGGTTGCAGGCGCCGAGGATGAGGTACCGCTCCATGTCGGCGTCGAGCTTCTGCTTGAGGGTGGCGGTCACGTCGATCTCGGTGAGAACGCCGAATCCTTGATTGCCCAATGCATCCCGTGTTCGGGAGACCGCATCGTCGAAGGTGGTCGTTAGCGTTGTCGAGTATCCGAGTTGCATGATCTTTCCTTTCGGTGGCGGCTCTCAGGCGAGTGCGAGGAACAGCTTCTCGAGCTGCTCCTCGGTCATCGGTTCGCTGCCTTCGGCCTCGTCGCCCGTGAGGCACTCCCGCAGTCCGGTCGCCACGATCTTGAAACCGGCGCGATCGAGTGCCCGGGATACGGCAGCGAGTTGGGTGACCACGTCCTTGCAGTCGCGGCCCTGTTCGATCATCGAGATCACGCCGGCCAACTGGCCGTGTGCGCGACGTAATCGGTTGAGTACCACCGTGATCGATTCTTCGTCGCCGACCATGTGTCTGTCCTGTCAGTCGCCGGGTGAGGAACCCGGGAGGTGTACCTGTGCTGCCACTATACCCCTGGGGGTATATTGGCAGCAAGGATGGACCCGTCCGCAAGCCAACGACCGTGCGGTGGTGAGGGTCAGCGTGCTGCGACGTCTCGCATCTCGTCGAGACAGTCGCGGATCAGATCGGCCAGCGAGCGGCCATTGGCGGGATCGATCCAACGGCCGAAGGCCACCTTGAATGCGGCGACGCCCATCTCGGCCGCGAGTCGGGATGCGGTCTCGGGGACGTCGCGGGATGCCAGAGAGTCGCGGATGGCGTCGACGAGCGAGGCCATCTTGAGCAGCTCGCGCTCCTGCAGTTCCGGATTCGCGTCGATCACGGACTGTCGCTTCCTGGCGAAAGGCAGTCTGTCGGAGAAGAATTCGGTAGCGGCGTGCATCAGTGCACGTTCGGCGGCCTCCAGTGGCCGCTCATCGGGGGGTGAGGTGGAAAGGTGCTCGGTGATGGCGAGTTGGAGTGACTCGCCGCCGTCGAAGAGTACTTCACGCTTCTCGCCGAACTGCCGGTAGAAGGTTCGTTCGGTGACGCCGGCCCGCGATGCGATGTCGGAGACCGACGTCTGGTCGAAGCCCTTCTCCACGAACAGGGCCAACGCCGCCTGCTGCAGGCGCTCGCGCGAGCCCGTCGGCCATCGTCCCATGCTGCCGAGGATACGTGATGACAGGAACTGACATCAGGAGTACAGTCGGTGATGTCAGAACATGACATCACGAACATCGCCGAACGTGGGTCACCAGCTCACGGATCACGGGCCAAGGAGGTCTCATGCGGGTATTCATCACCGGTGCGTCCGGACACGTCGCGTCTGCCGTCATCCCGGAGCTGTTGCAGGCCGGGCACGAGGTCGTCGGCCTCGCGCGCTCGGATGCCGCTGCCGCGGCAGTGGCGGATCTGGGCGCCGGGGTCCGTCGCGGCGACCTCGACGACCTCGAGGGTCTGGCCGATGCCGCGCGCGACGCCGACGGGGTCATCCACCTGGCGTTCAAACACGACGCGATGGCGGCCGGGGATCTGGCGTCGGCCGCAGCCGCGGACCTGGCGGCTCTGGACGCACTGGGGACGGCGCTGACCGGAACGGGCAAGCCGCTGGTCGGGACATCGGGAACCGCGATGATCCCGATGATGGGCGTCACCGGCCGGCCGGGAACGGAGTCGGATGCGTTCGACGGCGGCTACCGCATCGACGCGGAGAACGTGCTCGTCGGACTGGCCGAGCACGGTGTCAGGTCGTCGGTTCTCCGGTTGCCGCCGTCGGTGCACAGCGACCTCGACCACCACGGGTTCGTGCCCGCGCTGATCGGATTCGCCCGCGAGAACGGGTTTTCCGGATATCAGGGCACCGGCGACAACCGCTGGCCTGCCGTCCACACCCGCGATGCCGCCCGTCTGTATCGACTCGCGCTGGAGAGTGCCCCGGCAGGGACGCGATTGCACGCCGTCGGCGATGAGGGCGTCCCGTTCCGGGAGATCGCCGAAGCCATCGGTCGAGGTGTCGGGATTCCCACGCGCACAGTGAAACCCGAGGATGCCCCGGAAGTGTTCCGGTTCCTGTCGGCATTCGTCTCGGTGGACAATCCGACATCGGCGGAGATCACCCGCGAGCTGATGGGCTGGAAGCCCGAACTGCCCGGACTGATCGAGGACCTCGACGCGGGCCACTACTTCTCCTAGCCCGGACATCTCGTAGCCCGGACAACTCGTAGCCCGGACAACGCCTCACGCGATCTGGGACGCGCCCTCAGATCACGATGTCCGCCAGAACCCCGCATGGACCTCACGTGCGGCGGGGATGTCGAAGGGTCCGCGCACCGCGGTCGGGTGAGCGCCGCGTGCGAATACCTCCCGGCAGGGCAGGTCGAGCGACGGGTTCTTGGGATCGTCGCCGGTCATCGATCGCAGTTCGGCCTCACTCAACGCGAACACGACGGTGGGGATCGAGGCCCAGTAGATGGCACCGGCACACATCGCACATGGTTCGGTACTGGTGTACAGGGTCATCGACCGTCGCTCGGCGGAGGTGAATCGGCGGCCGGCGGCACGCACCAGATTCGTCTCGGCGTGGGCCGTCGGATCGTCGTCGGTGCCGACGCTGTTCTGGGCGGTCAGGATCACGTCGCCGGAGGCGTCGGCGAGCAACGCCCCGAAAGGGTGGTCACCGCGGGCGCGCGCGGCAGCGGCGAGATCGATCGCATGGCGCAGGAGCGCGTCGTCGTCCATCCGGCCATCGTCTCAGGAATCGGTGCGCGCGGCGCACGTTCATGTCGCAGGCAGCGTGACAACTGGTCCGACGTTGGGCGAATTCGTTGACCGCGTTACGGCTTTTGTCAAAGCAACCCGTGGCAGGTAACGCCTTTGGCAGCATGATTCCATGACGTCGGCGGCAACCCCGAAGGGACTGCGACGGCGGTCCCGACTGATCGAGGCCGCCGGCGCGTTGCTGCTCGAAGGTGGATTCGATGCGGTCCGTCATCGGGCCGTCGCCGACCGGGCGAAGTTGCCGCTCGCATCGACGACCTACTACTTCGGTTCGCTGGAGGATCTGATGGCGGAGGCGGCCGCTTACGTGTGCCGCAACGACGAAGAGTGCATCGCCACGCGCCGCGATGCCCTACCCCGACGACGACGTGGCGGGCAGGCAACCGCCGATGCGCTCGCCGAGGTGTTCATCGGACCCGATACGACCATCCAGACCCTCGCCGCGCGCTACGAGACGATCGCCCTTGCGGCGCGCTATCCGCGGTTGCGCGAGGTGGTGATCGACCGCCGGGTCCTGCTGGCCGAGATGCATTCGGACGTTCTGCAGAAATCGTTCCGATTGGCCGAGCCGATGCACGTCCGGCAACTCATCGCCGTGGAGGACGGCGCCGTCGTCGGTGCACTCGGCCAGCGTCAGGTCAGCCCGTATGCCGCCGCACGCGAAGCACTGCACGAGGTCATCGACGTCCTCGCGCCGCGGGAATGACGATCGAGGCGACCAGTGGAGGGGGAGAGGTGTCGAAGCAGCACACAGTGAGGCGACGCAGGAGGACCGCGCTGTCCGGGGCTCTCGCAATGGGTCTCGCGACAATCGGATTGTCGATCGTGCCACCGGGTTCGGCCGGGGCCGTACCGGTCGGCAAGATCGACGCGGGCGTGCCGTTCTCGTCGGTGGTGTACGGAACCGGATGTCTCTACAACCTGACCGTCGATGTCAACGCGTCGGGACCGGTCACCTTCTGGGAGCGCAGGCAGGGGTATCCGGAGCGGTTCATCGGCGCTGCGCGGGCCGACGGGGCCATCGCAACGATCCGATGGGTGCCCCGACGGATCGGCGATCGGTTGCTGTATGCGAAACAGGGTGGGGTCCGCGGGCCGGTCGCGGTGATGCGTGTGCACCAGGGATACGGCTCCGGATGGGCGTGTTTCGCGCTCTGACCTGAGGTGTTCACCGGGCGGGCGCGACCGTGCCGGCCGCGAGTTCGATCCCGTCGGCGAGATTCGAGAGCCGTTCGTCGAGCGTATCGCCTGCGGGATAAAGCCTCACGGTGGTGACCCCGGTCGCGGCCCAGTCGCGTAACCGCCGGGCGACCATCGGGCGTGTCCCGATCAGGGTTGTCGCCAGGACCATCTCGTCGGAGACGAGTTCCACCGCACCCTCGCGATCACCACCCTGCCAACGACTTTGGATCTCACCGGTCACTTCGGACCATCCCTGCCGTGCGTAGGCGGCGTTGTAGAAGTTGGTGTCGGCGCTGCCCATACCGCCGATGCTGAACGCCAGTTCCTTCTTCCGGCCGTTGACGTGCTGAGCGAGGCGGTCGGCATCGTCGAAGATGGCGATCTCGGCACCCTGACACACATCGATGGCGTCTGTGGTCCGTCCGGCCGCACGTAGTCCCGCCTCGAGATGATCGAAGTACGCGGCCGACCCTTCCGGAACGAAGCTCGTGCCGAGCCAGCCGTCGGCGATCTCTCCGGTGAGCTCGAGCATCTTCGGCGACATCGATGCCAGGTAGATGGGTATGTCATCGCGGCCAGGGATCGACAATCGCATCGGTTTGGAGTCCGTCGTGCGCGGTATGCGCACGGTCTCGCCGGCATACGAGATCCTGGCACCGGAGAACGCCTCCCGGATGACGTCGACCGTCTCCCGCATCCGGGTCAGCGGGCGCCGGAACTCGACTCCGTGCAGGCCCTCCATGACCTGTGGTCCTGATGCGCCGAGGCCGAGAAGGAAGCGGCCCTCCGACAGTCCGGCGAGCGTCAGTGCCGCCTGTGCGATCGCCACCGGAGTGCGCGTGCCGATCTGAATGATCCCGGAGCCCAGGAGGATTCGGTCGGTGCGGGCGGCCAGGTAGCCGAGGTAGGACGGTGCGTCCGAACCCCACGCCTCGGCAACCCAGCAGATGTCGAGTCCCAGGCGCTCGGCTTCCAGGACGAATGTGGTGGTCTCCGTCGCGTCCCGGGAGACCTCGACGGTCGTCGCCGTCCTCATGACCGCGCTTCAGGTGTCGTCGTCGCGCCGCCGGCCTGCCGGTCGGCACCCTGCGCGAGAAGTTCGGCGCGGTCCTTGATCTGGTCAAGGGTCGCGGTCATGTTCGCCTCGAACTCGCGCATCCGCACGAAGACGATCTTCTGCTCCTTGTCCGGCATGGCGTCGATGGCGGCGGATAGCCCTGATCTACCGGGCCCCATCCGCACCCACTGGGTCAGCACCGTCTCGTCGCCGTCGGCTTGGAGCGTGAACCGCCAGGTGGCGGATGGGGAGTCCACATCCTCGACGGCCCAGGCGAATGCCTCGAGGGGAGTCCATTCGACGACGTGTGAGGTCGTCGACCATTCGCCCATCGCGGGATGCCGGCTCGCGCCGATGAACGTCGCCCCGACCCCCCGCTCGGCAGTCGGGTCGGTCCAGCGGACCGACTGCAACTCCGAACTCATCTCGGCCATGGCCTCCACATCGCTGACGACCTGCCACACGACGACGGGCGGCGCCGCCACCCTGATGTGCACCTGCGCGGTCGGCCCGTCGGCGTATCGGGCTCCTGTCCACTCCATTGCCGATCCAATCTCTCGCGATCACGTCAACCCACCCAGATGGTTGCATGATGAGACCGTGGAGTTCAAGGCCCTGTAAATCGTGGCCCGGGGGTCAGTCGCGGGACATCCGGTCGAATCGGGCCTTCACGTCCGGCCGATCCCGCAGCCGTACCGGGTAACCGGGGCCGAAGGACATCCGGGACTCCTCGATCGGCATCGCATCGCCGCAGTGTTCGCAGACCACCCGTGCGCGGGTCTCGTGTCCGCAGGCGGTGTGACGCAAGGTCACCGGCGGACCGGCATCGTCGACCAGCCAGCGGTCACCCCACGCGGACATGGCCAACAGGACGTCCCAGAAGTCGGCCCCCTTGTCGGTCAGGACGTACTCGTGGCGAATCGGTTCGCTCGCATAGGGGTTCCGCTCCAACATGCCCTCGTCGACCAGCCGTCGGAGACGGTCCGTCAGGGTGTTGCGGGCGATGCCGAGTTCGCGTTGGAACTCGTCGAACCGTCGGGTTCCGTAGAACGCCTCTCGGAGAACCAGTGCGGTCCAGGGATCGCCCACGAGGTCGGCGGTCCGAGCCATCGAGCAGGGCCAGTGCGAGAAAGACACGCGACGCATCTCGTCATTCTACGTCTCATCACGAGACTGAGCCGATCAAACGCCATTCGGGTGACCGCGGTCGCAGGGGTCGAGGCCCTCGCGACTACACTGTGCACGTGTCGAAGCCTGCCATCTCCAACGTTCTGGCCAGTCGTTATGCCTCCGCGGACCTCGCGGAACTCTGGTCGTCGCGTCACAAGATCGCCCTCGAGCGCCAGCTGTGGATCGCCGTCCTCAAGGCCCAGCGCGACCTGGGCATCGACGTCCCCGACGGTGCGATCGCCGACTACGAGAAGGTCGTCGGCCAGATCGACCTCGCATCCATCGCCGAACGGGAGCGGGTCACCCGCCACGACGTGAAGGCGCGGATCGAGGAGTTCAATGCCCTGGCCGGGCATGAGCAGATCCACAAGGGGATGACCAGCCGAGACCTCACCGAGAACGTCGAGCAGCTGCAGATCCTCCGCTCGCTCGAGCATGTACACGCGCACGGCGTCGCGGTGCTCGCGCGCATCGCCGAGCGGGCCGCGCAGTACTCGACGGTGGTGATGGCAGGCCGCAGTCACAACGTGGCCGCCCAGGCCACCACGCTCGGCAAGCGGTTCGCGAGCGCCGCCGACGAACTGATGATCGCTCTCACCCGGCTACGTGAGCTCATCGATCGCTACCCGCTGCGTGGCATCAAGGGGCCGATGGGGACCTCGCAGGACATGCTCGACCTCCTCGGCGGTGACGCCACCAAGCTCGCCGACCTCGAGGCGCGCGTCGCCGATCATCTCGGTTTTGCGCGTTCCCTGACGTCCGTGGGTCAGATCTATCCGCGGTCGCTCGACCACGACGTGGTGTCGGCGCTGGTCCAGGTCGCCGCCGGTCCGTCGTCGCTGGCCCACACCATCCGCCTGATGGCCGGCCACGAACTGGTCACCGAGGGGTTCCAGCCGGGGCAGGTCGGCAGCTCGGCCATGCCGCACAAGATGAACACGCGCAGCTGTGAGCGGGTCAACGGACTCCAGGTGATCCTTCGTGGCTACGGTTCGATGGCCGCGGAGCTCGCCGGGGCGCAGTGGAACGAGGGTGACGTCTTCTGTTCGGTCGTGCGTCGCGTCGCGTTGCCGGATGCTTTCTTCGCCATCGACGGGCTCATGGAGACCTTCCTGACCGTGCTCGCCGAGTTCGGCGCCTATCCGGCCGTGATCGCCAACGAGCTCGACCGCTACCTGCCGTTCCTGGCGACCACCAAGGTGCTGATGGCGTCGGTGCGGGCCGGTGTCGGTCGCGAGACCGCACACGAGGCGATCAAGGAGAACGCGGTTGCGGTCGCCCTCGCCATGCGTGAGCAGGGGCGGGAGCCGGATCTGCTCGATCGGTTGGCGGGTGACGACCGCATTCCGCTCGATCGTGCCGAGCTCGACGCGCTCCTCGCCGACAAGACGGTGTTCGTCGGCGCAGCTGAGCAGCAGGTGGCCGACGTCGTCGCCGCCGCGGAGAAGATCATCGCCGACTACCCGGACGCCGCCGGTTACGCGCCTGCACCGATCCTCTGACCCGTCTGGAAGAAGGTCACGAAGGATCCGCCGAGCGATCCGCGTGCCCGAGATCCCAGTCGGGTAACGCGGTGTCGCGGACGAGGCGTTTGAGCGTCACCACGTCGGGAAACCCGCCGTCGCGTTTGCGTTCCCAGACCTGCTGCCCATCGACGTCGACGTGGAACACACCCCCGGTGCCCGGGACCAGTGTCACCGAGCCCAACTCGCTGCCGAACGTGTTGAGCAACTCGCTCGCCATCCACGACGCCCGCAGCAGCCAGTTGCATTGTGTGCAGTAGGTGATGGAGATCAACGGACCGGACATGCGATGCAGGATGTCATACCTCTAGGGTCGAAGCCATGCGTCCTGAACTGCAGTCGTACACGCACCTGGCGTCGGGGAAGGTCCGCGAGATCTACGAGATCGACGCGAACACCCTTCTCCTGGTCGCCTCGGACCGGATCTCGGCGTACGACCACATCCTCAGTCCGGCGATACCGGACAAGGGCCGCATCCTGACCGCGATGAGCTTCTACTGGTTCGATGTGCTCGGGGTGCCGAACCATCTGGCAGGCGGGCCGACCGACGAGCGGATCCCGGCCGAGTGCGTCGGCCGCTCGATGGTGGTCCGCAAGTTGCCGATGGTGCAGGTCGAGTGTGTGGCGCGCGGATACCTCACCGGATCGGGCCTGCTCGACTACCGTGCGACGGGCGCCGTGTGCGGGGTGGAACTGCCGACAGGACTCGATGAGGCGAGCGCGTTACCCGAGCCGATCTTCACCCCGGCCACCAAAGCTGCGCAGGGCGACCACGACGAGAACATCAGTTTCGAGAGGGTGGTGGAGCAAGAGGGCGCCGAACGCGCGGAGCGATTGCGTGCGGTGACTCTCGACATCTACGGGCGCGGCGCGCGGATCGCTGCCGAGCGCGGAATCATCCTGGCCGACACCAAGTTCGAATTCGGTCTCGGCGACGACGGCGAGCTCGTGCTGGCCGACGAGGTACTGACCCCGGATTCGTCACGGTACTGGGAGGCGGCGACGTATCGGCCCGGCGAGGTGCAGCCGAGTTTCGACAAGCAGATCGTGCGGAACTGGCTGACGGGACCGGACTCCGGCTGGGATCGGGTGGCCGATCAGCCACCCCCGTCGTTGCCGGACTCGGTGGTGCATCGAACCCGAGAACGCTATATCGAGGCCTACGAGTGGATTTCGCAGAGATCCTTCGCCGACTGGCCGGATCACGAGTAGGAGATGATGGTGAAGTCCGACGTCGCCGCCCCGGTGGCCAAGAAAGTGCCGAGCGAACGTGTCCACCATGGTGACACCTTCGTCGACGAGTACGAATGGTTGCGGGACAAGGAAGATCCTGAGGTCGTGGCCTATCTCGAGGCGCAGAACGCGTTCACCGAGACACACACGGCGCAGCTCGACGGACTGCGCAAGCAGATCTTCGGCGAGATCAAGAGTCGCACACAGGAAACCGACATGTCGGTGCCCAGCCGCCGTGGCCGGTACTGGTATTACGCACGGACCGAAGAGGGCAAGCAGTACGCGATCCGGTGTCGTTGCCCGATCTCCGCCGACGACGACTGGACTCCGCCGGAGGTCGTCGCGGATGCGACGCTCCCGGGTGAACAGGTCCTTCTCGACGCCAACGTCGAGGCCGAGGGCCACGACTTCTTCAGCCTGGGTGCACTCTCGGTCAGCGACGACGGTGACTGGCTTGCCTACAGTACCGACACCGTCGGTGACGAGCGGTATCTGTTGCGGTTCAAGAACCTTCGCACCGGCGAACTCCTCGACGACCAGATCGCCGACACCGCGGGCGGTGCGGTGTGGTCGTCGGATGCCCAGCACGTCTTCTACCAGACCGTCGACGACGCATGGCGCCCGGACACGGTGTGGCGTCACGACATGGGTGCGGGTACCGACGACGTGCGGGTGTTCCACGAGCCCGACGAGCGGTACTGGGTCGGCATGGGCTCCACCCGAAGCGACAAGTACCTGATGATCGGCGTGGGGTCCAAGATCACCTCCGAGGTGTACGTGCTCGCCGCCGACGACCCGACCGGAGAGTTCCGCAGCATCGCGCCGCGGGTCGAAGGTGTCGAATACAGCGTCGAGCACGCCGTGATCTCCGGCGACGACTACTACGTGGTCGTGCACAACGACATCCGTGACGGGGTGAAGGCGGAGAACTTCGCCATCGACATCGCACCGGTCGACGATCCGTCGGCCCGGCGTGAGTTCATCGCACACGACCCGCAGCGTCGGATCGAGGATCTCGACGCCTTCCGTGATTACCTCGTGCTGTCCTACCGCCATGCGGCACTTCCGAAGCTCGCCATTGCCGATCTGCGTGCCATCGACGGAATCCCTGCTCCCGCAGACTTTCACGAGATCGAGTTCGAGCAGGAATTGTCGTCGGCGGGACTTGGGGGCAATCCGGAGTGGGTGACGCCGAAACTGCGCATCGGATACGCCAGTTTCATCGAGCCGACCGAGTTGCTCGATCTCGACGTCGCCACCGGCGAACGCACCCTGCTCAAGCGGCAGCCGGTTCTCGGCGGATACGACCCGGCCGATTACGTGCAGTCACGTGAGTGGGCGACGGCGGCCGACGGTACGAGGATCCCGTTGTCGATCGTGCGGCGCAAGGGTGTCGACGACAACCGTCCCGCACCCCTGCTGCTGTACGGCTACGGGTCGTACGAGACGAGCATCGATCCCGGGTTCTCGGTGTCGAGGCTGTCGATGCTCGACCGCGGGGTGGTGTTCGTTCTCGCCCACATCCGCGGTGGCGGCGAGATGGGTCGATACTGGTACGACAACGGGAAGACCCTCACCAAGAAGAACACCTTCACCGACTTCGTCGATGCGGCCGGGTACCTGGTCGAATCCGGCTGGACCACGCCGAAACAGATGGTGGCCGAAGGTGGTTCGGCCGGTGGCCTGCTGATGGGCGCGGTCGCGAACCTGGCCCCGGAGCTCTTCAACGGCATCCTCGCCTCGGTGCCGTTCGTCGACGCCCTGACGTCGATTCTCGATCCGTCGTTGCCGCTCACGGTGATCGAATGGGACGAGTGGGGAGACCCCCTGCACGACCCGGACGTCTACGCCTACATGAAGACATACTCGCCGTATGAGAACGTCGGGGCCAAGCCCTATCCGCCGATCCTGGCCCTCACCTCGCTCAACGACACCCGCGTGCTGTTCACCGAGGCCGCGAAATGGGTGGCACGTCTACAGGAAATGAGCACCTCGGACAATCTGGTGCTGCTCAAGACGGAGATGTCGGCAGGCCATGGCGGCGTCAGTGGCCGCTACAAGCAGTGGGAAGAGGTCGCCTTCGAGCTGGCGTGGATTCTCCAGCAGACCGGGGCCTACGTACCCGACTGACGAACCGGTGATCGCCGGCCGGGCACAGATTCTGTACCCGGCCGGCGATCTCGAGGTGTCACCACCCCGGCCGGAACTGTCAGTGCATGACGATCGGCGCGCGGTCCATGTCCTCTTCGGTCAGCGAGGATGCGATCTTCTTGCGGGGGAGGAAGAACGCGGGGATCAGCGTGAGTGCGATCAGGATCGCGCCGACGACGAAGGTCGAACCGAAGGCGTTCGCCGCAGCCTCGAAGAACGAGGTCGGAACGGGTGCGCCCTGCATGCCGGCGGGGAGCTTGTCCGGTGCCGTGTTGGACACGATGGCGAGCATTCCCTCCGGCGCGTTCTTGAGATTCGTCGCCAGGATCACCGCGATGACGGCCGAACCGATCGACGAGGCGGTCTGCTGGACCACGTTCACCAGCGTGGAGCCGTCAGGCACCTGCGAGTTGGTCAGGGTCGCCAGGGCGGCGGTCATGATCGGCATCATGGTCATGCCCATGCCCAGGCCCTGGACGAACAGCGCGCCGCACAGGATGAGGTACGACGTCTCCGCACCGACGAACACGAAGGTGCCCATGCCCAGGAACATCAGGACGATGCCGGACAGCACGAACTTTCCGGGACCGATCTTGTCGGTCATCCGGCCGGCGATCGGCATGGTCAGCATCGCGCCGATACCCTGCGGCGCCAGTAGCAGACCGGCAGACAACGTCGTTTCACCGCGGACGCCGATGAAGTACTGCGGGAACAGGAGCGACGCACCGAAGAAGGCGATCATGAACAGCGTCATCGAGATCACCGCGACGGTGAGGGTGCGGTTGCGGAACAGCCGCAGGTCCAGGAGTGGCTTGTCACTACGCAGTGCGTGCCAGATGAACCCGGCGATCAAGACGGCACCGATGATGGCCGGCACCAGGACCTTGGCCGAGATGAACGTACCCGCCTCGCTACTCGACGAGATGCCGTACAGGAACAACGCCAGACCTGGGGAGAGCAACAGGAGCCCGACGAAGTCGATGGACGGCCGGGAGGTCTCCTCGTCGTTGCGCAGTGCGAACCACGAGTAGATGATCGCGACGATGCCGATCGGCACGTTGATCAGGAACACCCAGTGCCACGAGGCCTTCTCGATGAGCAGGCCGCCCAGGATGGGACCTGCGATGGGACCGAGGAGCATCGGGATGCCGAGCACGGCCATCACCGAACCGACGCGCTCCGGCCCGGCCGCCTTGGTCAGGATCATCATGCCGATGGGCATCAGCAGGCCACCGCCGAGACCCTGGATGACGCGGAACGCGACCAGCGATCCGATGTTCCAGGCCAGGGCGCACAGTGCCGAACCGATGACGAACAGCACCAGAGACGTGAGATAGACCTTCTTGGTGCCGAAACGTGCTGCGGCCCAGCTGGACAGCGGGATGACCGCGGCGAGCGCCAGCGTGTAGCCGGTCATCGTCCAGGCCGCACCGGCGGCGTCGGTGCCGAACTCCTGCTGGAAGGTGTTCTGTGCCACCGACACAACGGTGACGTCGAGGATCGACATGATCGCGCCCAGCACGACCACGCCGGCGACGATCAGGATGTGCCGGTCGAGCTTGGTGTCCGGCGGGCCCGCGTGTGCGTGCGCCGGCGTTGACGAGGAGGTCATGAATTGGCTTTCTGTGAACTGTCCGATGGAGGGGCAGGATCGGAGGCCGGGGACGGGTCGCCGATACCGGAGAAATAGTCGACCTCGTTGTCGACGATGGGGTTCAGGGCGCCGCACAGGCCCCGTCGCAGCGGCTCGGGAAGTCGGCCGATGAAACCGCGGATCAGGTCCTGTTTGATGCTCAGCTGGGAGTCGACGATCTGCCGGCCCTCAGTGGTCAGTGACACCCGTTTGACCCGACGGTCGGCCGCGTCCTCGCGGCGATCGACGAGCCCGGTACCGACGAGTTTGTCGACCGTCCGGCCCGCGGCGGCCAGCGACAGGTTGACCTGATCGGCGATCTCGTGGACCGACATGCACTCGACTCCGTCACCGTGCGCTCCGAGTGCGAACAGAACGCGCAGTTGGGAGAACGTCAGCTCGGTGGCGGCGAGGGTGTCCATGGTGTGCGCCTTGCCCATGCAGGCGAGCCGGTCGAGGAAGCCGGTGAGCATGTCGCAGGCGGCGTCGACTGAACCCGCGGGAGCGGGGGACGAGTCGCGGATCTGCGTCGGGGTTTCGGCCACGGATACAAAACTAACGCCTACGCAACTATTTCGGAAACGCAAGTAACGGTGAGATCCGGCATAACGGATGCCGCGCAGTGACGGGGGTCATACCGGGGGTGATATCCGCCTCCGATCTCCAGGCTGCGATAGCGTCGAAGGGGTGAGCAACGTCAAGGACATCCCCGTCAAGGCGCTCGATGGCAGCGCGCTCGATCTCTCCGCCCTCCCCGGACCGATGCTGGTCGTCAATGTGGCGAGCAAATGCGGCCTGACCCCGCAGTACACCGGCCTCGAGGAGATCGCGAAGACCTATGGTGACCGCGGTCTGACCGTCGTCGGCATGCCGTGCAATCAGTTCATGGGTCAGGAGCCCGGCACCGCCGAAGAGATCGCCACCTTCTGCTCGACCAGTTACGGCGTCACCTTTCCTCTCCTGGAGAAGGCCGACGTCAAGGGCGAGGACCAGCACCCGCTCTATGCCGAGCTGACCAAGGCGACCGACGCGGACGGTGAGGCGGGCGACGTGCAGTGGAACTTCGAGAAGTTCCTCGTCGGCGCCGACGGCACGGTGATCAATCGCTTCCGTCCCCGCACCGAGCCGGACGACCCGGCGGTGATCTCGGCCATCGAAGCGGCTCTCTGACCCAACGGCGGCAGGTCGACTCGTCGATCGGCCCGATTCCCCGATCGGCGGGGAGTCGGGCCGATCGATGTGAGTGTGTGTCCGGTCGTGCAGCACGGCGCAGCGATGCAGACGCCGTGTGGCCCGCGACCACCCGGTAAGGTGTTCGCTGAACAGCGCACCAGCGAGAACGGAGCAAGTGCCCATGGCGCGAGTGGTGGTCGACGTGATGCCGAAGGCCGAGATCCTCGACCCGCAAGGGCAGGCGATCGTGGGAGCCCTGGGTCGGCTGGGATTCTCCGGGATCGCCGACGTCCGGCAGGGCAAGCGGTTCGAACTCGAGGTCGACGACTCGGTCGACGACCTGGCGCTCGAACGTATCGCCGAGGAGTTGCTCACCAACACGGTGATCGAGAACTTCAACGTCTCGCGCGTCGCGGACTGAGGGCCGATTCATGAGTGCTCGTATCGGGGTCATCACCTTCCCTGGCACGCTCGACGACATCGACGCGGTGCGCGCGGCGCGACTGGCCGGTGCCGAGCCGGTGGAACTGTGGCACGGCGACGCCGACCTCAAGAATGTCGATGCGGTGATCGTGCCGGGGGGCTTCTCCTACGGCGATTACCTGCGTGCAGGCGCCATCGCCAGGTTCGCGCCGGTGATGGGGTCGGTTCTGGAGGCGGCGACCAAGGGGATGCCGGTCCTCGGGATCTGCAACGGTTTCCAGGTGTTGTGTGAGGCGGGGCTGCTTCCGGGCGCGCTGACCCGTAACGAGGGCCTGCACTTCGTCTGCCGTGACGAATGGCTGAAGGTCGAATCGAACACGACGACGTGGACGAGCCGGTTCGAGCGAGGCGCGGAGATCCTCATCCCGCTCAAGTCCGGCGAGGGCCGCTACGTCGCACCGCAGGCCACACTCGAGGAGCTCGAGGGTGAGGGTCGCATCGTGTTCACCTATTCCGGAGGCAATCCGAACGGCTCGGCACTCGACATCGCCGGGATCTCCAGCGCCGACGGCCGCATCGTCGGACTGATGCCGCACCCGGAGCACGCCACCGAGGCGCTGACCGGACCCAGCGACGACGGTCTGGGACTCTTCTATTCGGTGATCGATTCCGTGCTCGCCGCCGCCTGATGACCTCCCTGATCATGGCGGCCATCGGCGTCGCCATGCTCGGGTTGTGCATTGTCGCTGTGCGTCTGCGGGCGCGGGTCGGCGGGCTCGCGGTGGTCGTCGCGGCCATCCTGGTCGGTCTCGCATATGACAATGTCGCGGTGGCCATCGGTCGTCTGATCGGTTACGGCGACGTGTTGCTCGCGATCAACTTGCCGCGCTTCTGGATTCACGCGATCGTCACCCCGCTTCTGATCGTCGTCGCCGGGGTCCTGGTCGGTCGTCTGGGTGTGACGCAGATACGCGACCGGAACATCGCGCTCGCGGGCTGGGCGCTGGTCGCGATGCTCATCGCGATCGGTGTGGTCGAGGACATCGTCCGGGCCAGACTGGTCCCCGAAGATGCGGGTGACGCGCTGCGATACGTGAACGCGCAGGCGCAAGGACCACCGCTGCCGGCCATCATCACCATCCTCGCGCTGATCGTCCTCGGTGTGATGGCATGGCGCCGTGTGGGTTTCCCCTGGCTTTTCATCGGCGCGATCGTCATGCTGATCGCGGCAGCGGCCGGCAGCGCGGTCCTGTGGATAGGAAACCTCGGCGAACTCGTACTGCTCGCGGCCGTCGTCGCGACCATGGCCGCCGTCGGCGGGGTCAGGCTGCCGCTGACATCAGCAACCGTAGGAGGTGCCCGTTGATCACGACCACTGCCACTGCCGAGGGGCTCGGCGAGTTCATCGATGCCTCACCGTCGCCATTCCACGTGTGTGCCACCGTCGCAGCCGAATTGGAGGCGGCGGGTTACGTCCGGCTGTACGAGCACGAGGAATGGACGACCGCCCCGAGTCGGAACTACGTCATCAGGGGCGGCTCCCTGGTCGCGTGGGATACCGGCGACGGCAATGCCTTTCGGATCGTCGGCGGACACACCGACAGCCCCAACCTGCGGGTCAAGCAGCGTCCGGACCGGGCGTCGGCCGGCGTGGGCATGGTGGCACTCGAGCCGTATGGCGGGGCCTGGCTGAATTCGTGGCTGGACCGCGATCTCGGGCTGTCCGGCCGGTTGGCCCATCGGGTCGGGGCCGGCGTCGAGCATGTGCTGGTCCACGTGACCGAACCGGTCATCCGAGTGCCCCAGTTGGCAATTCACTTGTCCGAGGATCGGAAAGGGGTCACCCTCGATCCGCAGCGGCACCTTGACGGGCTGTGGTCGGCGAGCGTGGAGGAGTCCGACGTCCTGGAGTGGGTGGCCTCCTACGCAGGCATCGAGCCGTCGTCGTTGCTGGGTTGGGAGCTGATGACCCACGACGTCACGCCGTCGCGACTCATCGGTGCACGCGACGATCTGCTCAGCGCCCCGCGCCTGGACAATCAGGGGACGTGCTACGCCGGGATGCGCGCGCTGCTCGATTCGGAGCCCTCGAACGAGACCCGGATGGTGGCACTGTTCGATCACGAGGAGGTGGGCAGCGGGTCCGAACGGGGCGCCGCCTCCGACTTCCTGGCGACCATCTGCGAGCGGATAGTGTTGGCCCGCAATGGTTCTCGTGCCGAATACCTGCAGGCGATGGCGGCAAGTGTCTGTGTGTCAGGCGACATGGCGCACGCGACCCATCCCAACTACCCGGACCGGCACGAGCCGTCGCACCGGATCGGCATCAACGGCGGTCCGGTTCTGAAGGTCAACCAGAACCTGCGGTATGCCTCGGATGCGGTGGGTGAGGCAGTGTTCGCGATCGCGTGCGACTCGGCGGGCGTGCCGATGCAGCGCTACACCCATCGCGCCGACTTGCCGTGCGGGTCCACGATCGGCCCCATCACGGCTGCACGCACGGGTCTGACCACCATCGACGTCGGGGCGCCGCAGTTGGCGATGCACAGCGCGCGCGAGCTCATGGGTGCCGACGATGTACCGATGTATTCAGCTGCGCTGCAGGCATTCCTGAGCGGGTCGTGAGCGTCAGTAGCTCCGAGCGTAGCCCAGCACATCGTCGACGTAGGTCATCGAGTTGTTGTACCGGAGGATGGCGGACACCTGTTCGGAGGTGCTGCGGAGGTTCTTGTGACCGTCGCAGAGATACCGCCCGGTGGTGAGCGCGGCGTCGTAGATGTTCTGCGGGTCGCTCTTGCCGTCGCCGTTGCCGTCGGCCCCGTAGTGCTCCCAGGTCGACGGTAGGAACTGCATCGGGCCGACCGCACGGTCGTAGGTGGAGTCGCCGTCGAGGCGCCCACCGTCGGTGTCGGCGATGACCTCGTTGGCTGCCAGACTGCCGTCCAGCGTCGGACCGTAGATGGGGGTGCGCAGTTCGCCGGTGGTCGGGTCCACGTCGCCGTTGTTCGCGTGATGGGACTCGACCCTGCCGATGCCTGCGATGACCGGCCACGGGATCCCGCAGCTCGGATTGGTCTTCGCCAAGATGTCGGCAGCCCTCTGATAGGCGTCGTAGTTCGGCGCGGGGACCTGGCCGTCGGCGACGACGGCCGGTGGGCGAGGCGGTGGTGGCGGCGGGAGTGGAGCCGGCAGGCGGAAGGTGGCTGCGGCACGTCGGACCGTGGCCTGTGCGTCTCCGGTGAGCGGCTGCGCGGAGACCTCCGTCGACGAGGCCGTCGCCTTCGGGGTGGTGGAGTGCCCGACGCCGGTGGCGCTCGCGGCGATGACGCCGATGGGGACGATGGCGGCCGCCAGGAGGGGGGCGCGCACCTTCCAGACCTCCCGACGCGCATGACTGGTCGGCACTCTCGGCGTCTTCGGTGTCCTGGGGCCGGTGAGTGTGATCGGTTCGCTCGGCCAGAGCGGGGCGGTCTGCTCGAAGGCATTCCACTCGTCCTGCTCGAAGGGATTCCACTCGTCGGGTGGCCCGACAGGCTCCCACTCGACCGGCGGTGGGGGTGGGGGAGTCACGGTGAACGACGATGCACCCAGCGTGGATGCGGAATGCTTCCCCAAGACGAATCAACCTCGCGAACAACACATCGGTGGACTGCTTACCCGGTGTGGTCCCCCCAGAGCGACCATCGACCGTCGCCGACCGTACACCAATTCTCGGGTCTACCGTTATCTTGCCGTTATCAAATCTGAGATGTTCCTGAAGGTCTTCGAGGTGGCGCAGTTCAGTGGTCTACGACCGGGTGTGATGTGACGCCACGCACAGTCGGGGGGCGTCGATCGGTTCGATCAGTGAGGCCGCAGGACCGTGATCGAGGTGCCTTCATGAAGGACGATGTAGCCGTCGACCGCCTCGGTGGTGCCGATCACCGACCGCGTCCAGGCGATCTGTCCGGTCGTGGTGTCGACGGCCGTCACCTGATCGGGGTCGGCGAAGATCATGGTGGTGCCCGACGAGCCGACGCATGACAGGTGGTCGATGTTGCTTGCCGGTCTGTCGAACGCGGGAGGGTCCATCCGGCCGACCCGCTTGCCGTCCGCCAGGGTGTAGAAGAGCCGGGTCCGATCCTTGAGGGCGAGTGCCACCTCGGTGCCGCATGGCTTGGTGTTCGCCTTCGACAGTTCCGGGTCGGTGATCTGCCAGAGTGCATCCTCACGCGCCGGATCGCGGATCTCGTATCGGCCCTGGGTGGCCTGGACCTGGGCGTCGCCGGTGCCGGCCAGGACGGGCAGTGTCGACGGCCCGCCGACAACCCGGAGGCCGTCGGAGACGGCGACGGGGGGAGTCTGCACGTCACCGTCGGTGACCGCATAGGTCGCCACCCGCTCGTGGCCGAATTCGTTGTACTGCACGGTGATGCCGGTGTCGAACGAGGTGATGTCGCACTGGCTGCACGAGAGGCGATCGGCTCCCGTGGCGGGGTCGAGGACAAACCGTGTGCCGTCTGCGGTGCTGACGATCAGCACGCCGTCGGGCCGGGTCCTGGCCTGTGCCGAGGCGGCGAAGGTGCGCGACCAGATCTCGTGGCCCGCCGGGTCCCGCATGGTCGCGCGGTATCCGGCCTGATCGATGCGGAGATAGTCCGAGCCCACGCCGACGACGTGCTCGGTGTCGTCGAGGTCGGTACCCGAAGTGGGAGTGCCGGTGTCGTCGATCAGATAGAAGCCGTCCGGTACCCCGCCGAGCTTGATGGCGCAGCCGACCTGCCCCAGATCGTTGAGGCCGCAGCCGCCGAGTCCGGCGACCACGGGGTTCTTCCACAGTGGTGAGCCCGACCTCGCGGTCACCAGGACGAAGGCGCGACCGAGTCCGGACGGATAGGCGAGAAGCCATTCGTCGCGCCATGTGTCGACCACCTCGACGCCGGAGTCGGCCCGATAGCCGGGCAGCGTGTCGCTCGACTGGGTCCACGCGACGTCGGGCTCGCTGGAGTAGCCGCGCAGATGCCCGTCCCGGTAGTCGGTCGTATTGTCCGCCGGCGTACCGATGGCGAGGACCGCCGCGACCGACGCGACCATCGCGGCGACGAGAAGCATCGTCACCGTGCCGATGCCGAAGGGCATGCGCCGCACGAGACCGGCGAGTGACGAGCGGATGGACATGGCCATCAGTGAACCATGAGCCCCACGTGGGTCGCGTCGTCGCCGTCGGTGATCCGTGCACGGTGCGCGGCCGGGCTCACCCCACGCCGACGTTTGAAGGCGGCGCTGAAGGCGAACGGACTCCCGTAGCCGACCTGGCGGGCAATCGAACTCAGGGATCTGGTGCGGTCTGCCAGCAGATCGGCGGCCAGCGACAGCCGCCACTGCGTGAGGTAGGTCATCGGCGGCTCGCCCACCAGATCGGTGAACCGCCGGGCCAGCACCGCCCGCGACACCCCGGTTGCCGATGCCAGGGAGGCAACCGTCCACTGTTGACCGATGTTGTTGTGGAGCAGGCGAAGTGCATGACCTACCACCGGGTCGGTATGTGCGCGGTACCACTGTGCCGCCCGCACCCGCCCGGATTCCATCGCCTGCCGCAGGCCGGTGATCAGCACCAGATCGAGGAGCCGGTTCAACACGGCTTCCTGTGCGGGGGAATCGCGGACGATCTCGATCTCCATCAATGACACCAACGGGTGATCGTGCATGGGCACCACCGTGAACCTGTCGAGGGCGTCGAGCAGTCGCTGACTGACCTCCCCGCTCGCGTATGTGCCGATGAGCATGACGGCGTCGGCCGATGCGGCGTCGGCGCAGTTGCCCCATGACCGGACGCCGAAACACATGTCCTCGGCGACGCTGTGCGTGCCGGTGGGATCGAAACAGTCGCCGTTCGCGTCGATCCGAGCCACCCACTGGTGTGCCGGGTCGTCGGCGATCGTGTACGGGTGCGTGCCGCGGATCAGCGCGACGTCGCCGGCCGCGAGGAGGTGTTCGGTGCCGTCGTCATAGGAGAGCGTCGAGGTCCCGCGGGTGACCGCGACGACGGTCAGTGGGGCGGTGTCCTCGATGCGCACCGACCACGGCGCACTCATCGCCATCCGCAACAGCATCGGGCTCTGTGCGCGGGGGCCGTTGAGGAGACTGCCGAGTGCATCCATGGCATCGAGCCTACGACACGTCGAGACGATCTCGTATGTTTCAGAGCCAATTGACTATGGATCGTCTCGGTCGGACGCGGTGAACTGAATGCATGAACCAGAACACGAACCACCCGGAATCAGCACCCGTCCTCGTCATCGGGGCGACCGGCAAGACCGGCCGCCACGTCGCCGACCGACTCGAGAAGATGGGTCGGTCCGTGCGCAGGGCCGGCCGGTCCGGCGCGACGAGATTTGATTGGACCGAACGTTCGACGTGGGCACCGGCGCTCGCGGGAGCGGGGGCCGTCTACATCGCATATCAACCCGACCTCATCGTGCCCGGCGCCACCGACGACATCGCGGAGCTGGTCCGTCTCGCCGATGTGGCCGGGGTGAGGCGCCTGGTGCTGCTCGCCGGACGGGGCGAGCGGGAAGCGCAGGAGGCCGGACGTATCGTGCACGCCGCTCGCGCGGAGTCGACTGTTCTCTCGTGCGCCTGGTTCGATCAGAACTTCTCCGAGGGTGGCTTCGCGCCGGAGATCGCCGGGGGCTCACTGACTCTGCCGGTGGGTGAGGTGGGTGAACCGTTTGTGGACACCCGGGACATCGCGGAGGTGGCGGTGGCCGCCCTGCTCGACGAGACGGTGCAGGGTGGCAGTCCCCACGCCGGGCAGACCTACGAATTGACCGGACCGCGCCTGCTGACATTCGCCGAGGCGGCGGCCGAGATCGGTGCCGCGTATCGGCGGACGATCTCCTTCAATCGCGTCGGCGCCCAGGAGTATCGCGACCTGCTCTCCGGCTTCGGGGTCGTGGAGGCCGAGATCGACCTGTTGTCGTCGCTGTTCGGCACCTTGTTCGACGGTCGCAATGCACGGGTGTCCGGCGACGTCGCGCGTGTCCTCGGTCGCCCGCCGACAGATTTTGCCGACTACGTGGATTCCACTGTCGGTGAGTCGGTGTCGCGATGAGCCAGCTCCGCGATGGGATTCTCGTCCTGGCGATCACGACCGTGGGCCTGAGCGCGGGCCTGTTGTCGGCGTTCGCGTATGCGGTGATGCCCGGGCTCGATCGCGCCGACGCACAGGTCGCGGTGGTCGCGATGCAGCGCATCAACGTCGCGATCCTCAATCCGGTGTTCGCACTGATCTTCTTCGGTGGGCTGCTGTTCGGTGCGCTCGGTATCGCGTTGTGGTGGCAGGAGACGCTGCGGTGGTGGCTGATCGTCGCGGTCGTCCTCTACCTCGTGGCCCTCCTCATCACCATGGGCGTCAACGTTCCGCTCAACACCCGGCTGGACGGCACAGGCTCGGTGTCGGCGGCCGACGCACCCACGGTCTGGGAGGATTTCGTGCGACCGTGGGTGCAGTGGAACATCGTCCGGGCGCTCGCGGCGGTGGCCGCATTCGCGGTCATGCTCGTGGGTCTGGTGCAGACCCGTGGCTGATCGGTCCTCAGACGTGGCCGGCGAGCCCGGCCTTCAGGACGTCGGCGAGCGAGACCAACGGTCGTGCGAGCAGGTCGGCAAGGTCGGTGGAGTCCGAATCCAGTGCGCCGACGGCGATACCCGCATCGGAGTCGGCCAGGATGCCGGCGAACGGCGCCGGGATTCCGTTCCCCTCGAGAGCGGCGGCGTATGCCTGCTCGGGCAGGTTCTCGTAGCGGACCGGCGTGCCGGAGATCTCCGCGATCGTCGCAGCGATCTCGGTGTAGTCGAGTCGCTCGGAACCGGCGAGTTCATAGATCGGGCGCGGGTCGTCGCGCAGCAGCACGGCAGCGGCCGCCGCGGCGTAGTCGTCGCGGGCGGCTCCGGCCACCTTGCCGACGCCGGCCGCGCCGTAGAGGGTGCCGGATTCGATGGCAGCGCCGGCACCGGCCACGTAGTTGTCCCAGTACCAGTTGTTGCGCAGGAACGAGTACCGCAGCCCGCTGTCGGCGATCAGCTTCTCCGTCTCGACATGTTCGGCCGCCAGCGTCAACGGGTTGGTGTCCGCGTCGAGGATGCTGCTGTACGCGACGAGTCCGACCCCTGCGGTCCGCGCCGCGGCGACCACGTTGGTGTGCTGGGCAATTCGCTGTCCCACCTCGGAGCCGGAGACGAAGAACAGCCGATCGACGCCTGCCAAGGCGGCGGTCAGCGCGTCGACGTCGCCGTAATCGGCGACGCGGACGGTGACACCGGCATCGCGCAGCGCGTCGGCCTTCTCCGGGGAGCGCACGATCGCCACCACGTCACCCGGGGCTACACCCCGCTCGAGCAGGGAACGGACGGCGCTTCCGCCGAGTCCGCCGGTGGCGCCGGTTACCGCGTATGTGGTCATCGAGTGTCCTCCTGGTGATCGTGTTGGTTCCCCGACAGCATGCACTTACTTTTTGTATGGTGCAAGCGTGAGGAGAAGCACACGTCGCATGGTGGCCTAGACTGTCGTCATGGCTGCCTCCGAATCCGCGTCCTCGATCGACGAAGTCGCGAGCGACCCGACCCTCGAGGCGGACGTGTTCGCCCGCGACTGTCAGTCCCGCGATGTCCTGCAGAACGTGACGAGCCGATGGGGGCTCCTCGCGCTGGCCGCGCTCAACGAGGGCGACCTGCGTTTCAACGCGCTGCGACGTCGGGTCGACGGGGTCAGTGAACGGATGCTGTCGGTCACCCTCCAGACGCTGGAGCGGGACGGATTCGTGAACCGTGCTGTGCTACAGACCATCCCACCGAAGGTGGAGTACTCGCTCACCGACCTCGGGGCGGACGTCGCGGCCCGATTGATGGGGATCATCGAACTCGTCGAATCGCGTGTTCCCGACGTCGCGATCTCGCGGACCGCGTACGACTCCGCACGAGATCAGAACAGCTGACCCAGGTAGAACTCGGTGCCCTGATCATCGGCACACAGAGCCATCACGCCGTACGCCTGGCGGTCGGGCTCGGTGACGACCCGGCCACCGGCCGTGACGACCCGCTCGACCGCCGCATCCATGTCGGCGACGTTCCACATCGGTACGGCCACTGTCTTGTCCGAACCGCCGGCGATGCCGACCTGCGGGCGGACATCGTCGACCTCCCACCCGTCGTCGATGCGACCGCCGTGGAAGGTCCAGCCGAGAACGGCGCCATAGAACGCCCGGTAGCGCGAGCTGTCGGCGGTGTGCACGGTCAGATACGACATCTCTCCGACTCCGCGGGGATGCTGGTCTGGCCGCTGCTCGCCGGGGGCGGCGACGTGGACCGAGAAGGCGACTCCCGAATCGTCGGTGGCGTCGAGGACCTGCGTGCCGTCGCGCGAGACCTCGGACACCTCGGTGGCCTGCCCGCCTGCGGCAATGATGGCATCCCGCGCGGCATCGAAATCGTCCACCGCGTAGACGCAGTAGAGCGTGCCCGAGCCGTATCCGCCGGCGTCCGAGATGCCCAGACGGTGACCGAGGTTGGTGACCTGCCGAGTTTCCGGATCGTAGTTCCAGCCGAGTACGGCGCCGTAGAAGCGTGCTGCCCGTCCGGCGTCGGGGGTCTGCAGAGACATGTAGACGATGTCACCCGCGTGGATCCGGTTGTGGATCTGCTCTCCCGTCTTCGACGGACCGGTCAGCATCCACCGATGGCCGAACGGGTCGACGATCGTGCCGGTCCGGTTTCCGTAGCCCTCGTACGGCTCACGGGTCACCGCTGCGCCGCCTCGCTCGGCGGTTGCGACGGCGGCGTCGGTGTCGTCGACAGGCAACATCAGACTGACCGATACGTGTCCGGGCCTCGGCGCGCGCAGGCCCATGTCCTCGAACTCGGCGGCGAGATAGATGACACCACCGCCGATCTCGAGTTCGGCGTGACCGATCCGTCCGTCGTCCATGACGATCGGCTCGCCGCGCAGGCGTGCGCCGAGGTTGGCGACATACCAGTCGATGGCCGCGCGGCCGTCGGCCACGGTGAGATAAGGGAGTGCGCCAGGACGTTCGACGGCCGGTTCGGTGGTCGGTCGGGTGGTCGGTCGGGTGGTCTCGGTGTCGAGGGTGCTTGCGGTGCTCATGACAACTCCTTTGGGCAGGGTCGCGCCACGCTCGAGTCGGTCCCGCAGCGTGCGGGCGAACTCGGCGTCGGGTGCGACGGGTTCGGTCCAGCCGGGGGTATCGTCGGCCCGCAGGACGACGAGCGGATCGGACGGCGTTGCGCGGCCGCGATTCTCGGTGTTGTTGTACTCGCTCATGCGTGACCTCCTCCCTGGCTGTGGTGGGGCTGGCCGGGCCGGGGATCGGTGTCCGGATAGGCCGCGCGAAAGGCCCGCTTGGCCCGGGTGAGCAGCGCTTCGGTCGCACCGACGGTGCGGTCGAGGACGGCGGCGCAGTCGCCGACGGGCAGGTCGTCGACATACCGCAGGGTCAGCACTGCGCGGTGGGTCGGCGACAACCTGGCGAGCGTGTAGTGCGCCACCATCCGGTCGAGGTGGACTTCCCAGTCGTCGTCGATCGATTCCGGGAGTTGCTCGACGGGCTCGGGCGTCCGCTGCATCATCCGCCAGTGGTCCGCCAGTTTGTGCCGCGCGACCCCGATCAGCCACGGGGTGGTCGGTCGGGCGTCGTCGTCGCGGCGCACCGTGTCCATCGCGGCCAGGAAGGTCTCCGAGGTGAGATCCTCGGCGACCCGCCGATCCGAACATCGGCGCAGCAGATAGCCGTACACCGCGGGCAATGCATCGTCGTACACCGCCAGCAGTGCCGGTGCCCCGCCCTGGGGCGGGCCATCCTGTTCGCCGCTCACATCTACATCGTCGTGTGTCGGACCCGTTTTCCGACGCCTGATCCGGAAAGAATCTTCGCAGCTCGGCGCGTCAGATCTCGGCGCGTCAGATTCTCGCAGTTGTCGAAGTGATCGCGTCGGCGACCGCACTCGGCTGGTCGAGTGACACAAAGGTCCGCGCATTCGGGACATCGATGAAGCGCGCGTTCGGGAAGACCGCCGCGAAGCGCCGACCGTGCTCTGGCGTGAAGCACCGATCGTCGGCGCCCCACACCACGGTCACCGGGCGGTCGATGCGTGCGAGACGTGGTGTCACCGCCGCGAGTTCGGCCGGGTCGATCTTCTTCAGAAATGCGATGAGGTCGTCGCGGATGCGGGCGTCGGTGCGCAGTGGCTCGAACACCGAGAGCGTCAGATCGGGATCGGGATCGGCGAGCAGCAGGCCGACGCCAAGCGGCGAGTGTCGTAGCGCCGTGATGCGCATGCTCCCGACCAGAGGCCTGAGCAGTGCCCGCTGACGCATCAGGGCGAAGTAGAAGCGGAACGGTTGCGGCGGGAACAGGTCGAAGGCATCGCAATTGGTGAAGACCAGCGCACCGACGAAGTCCGGGTCGGCGTCGAGGGCGAACTGCGTCACCGCACCCCCCGTGTCGTTCGCGACCAACGTCGCGTCGGAGAGGCCGAGTTCGGCGACGAACTCGCGGACGAGTCGTGCTGCGCCCTGGGGGCTTCGGTCGGCGTCCGGGCCCCACGGAATGTGGTGGGAGCCGAGCGGGAGGGTCGGGGCATGGCACCGGTAACCGGCCTGCGCGAGGAGTTCGGCGACCGGACGCCACAGTCGATGGTCGACGACCGCGCCGTGCACGAAGACGATCGGCGGGTGTGGCGAATCATCGGGACCGTAGGTCGCATACTCGATGGTTCCGGAAGGCAATTCGATGGTGGTCGTCGTGCTCGTCATGAGCTCTCACCCTCTCGACTACGCTTGTCGTGAACTTACAAACATTCTGTATGAAAGTTACGTGCAACCTGTATGAAAGTCAATCGTCGAACCCAGGCCGAGCGCACCGCCGCCACTCGATCCGCGCTGATCGCGGCCGGCCGCGCATTGTTCGGTGAGCTCGGTTATGCCGACGTCGGCACTCAGGCGATCGTCGACAAGGCCGGTGTCACCCGTGGTGCCCTCTACCACCAGTTCAAGGACAAGCAGGGGTTGTTCGCGGCGGTGTACGACGACGTCGAGCAGGACATCACCGCCGAGGTCGCCGATCGTGTTGGCGAACTCGCGATCAGTGATCCGCTGTCTGCGCTGAAGGCCGGTGTGCGGGTGTTCCTCGAGCGCGTGACGGACCCCGCGGTCCACATGATCTCGTTGGTTGATGCCCCGTCGGTGCTCGGCTGGAGCGAGTGGCGTGCGCGTGGCGAGGAGTTCGGTTTCGCGTTGATCGAGGGCATCCTGCAGGCGGCGATAGCTGCGGGGCAGATCGACGAGCAACCCACGAGACCCCTCGCCCATGTCGCCATCGGGGCCCTCGACGAGTCGGCGCTGTATGTCGCGAGCGCAGCGGACCGGGACGCCGCCACCGGAGAGGTGCTCGTCGTCCTCGACCGAATCGTCGATTCGTTCGGGGGACGGTCAGAGCGGTGAATCCGAGACGGGGTGGCCTGCGATCTCGGCCGCACCGATGAATTCCGCGTCGACCCGTCGTCGGTACCTCTGGATCGACCTACTGACAGGAGTCCAGACATGACCAAGCCGTTTCGATTCGGGGTTGTTGCCCCGCTCAGGACCGACCCGCCGACGTGGCGTGATCGCGTGCACCGCATCGCCGACAGCGGCTATTCGACGCTGCTGGTACCGGACTTCCCGCAGATGCAACCGGCTCCCGGTCCGATGCTCGCCACGGTGGCGGCCGTGACCGACCTGCGCGTGGGGACGTGGGTCTACGCCTCGCCGCTACGCCCGGCCTGGCTGACGGCATGGGAGGCGCATTCGTTGTCCCTGGTGACGGAGGGTCGTTTCGAGATGGGTATCGGCACCGGCCGACCGGGAATCGAGGACGAGCTCCGGGACAAGGGAATGCCTGCGGTACCGCCGCCGCACGAGCGGCTGGCTCAGATGCGTGAGGCGGTCAGGGCACTGCGGGAACTCGACGGCCCCGACCGCCACACGCCCGTGGCGATGGCCGTATACGGACCCAAGGCGCGAGAACTGGCGGCCGAGCTCGCCGACACGGTCACGTTCGCGTTGGGGGATCAGCCCCGCGGCGAGGTAGAGCGGTTGGCACGTGACTTCCGCACCGTCGGGGAGGTCGAGCTCGCGCTCGCCGTGCCGGTTGTCGGTGACAACGTCGCCCCGCACATGGCGCCGCCCGACACCGACCCGGCCGCACTTCGTGCAGCGGACGCGATGACCGTGCTCCCGGACGATCCGGCGGCAGCCATCGAGGAGATCCAGCGGCGGCGAGAAGAGATCGGCTTCTCCTACTTCGTCTTCGGCGCCGACGTGGCCGACAGGTTTGCGCCGGTCGTCGCCGAACTCGCCGGACATTAGCCGGGCATCGGCGACGATGCGAGTCGGCCGCCCGGGACGCAGGAATTGTCCGTTGTCTGTCGTCAGCGCTCCAGCGCCTGCCGATCCCAACCCGCCCGGTCGGCGGCGACCTCGTAGGTGCTCTGCAGGAACTCGAGGAGTGTCGCGTCGGGATCGGCCGCCTCTCGAACGGCGGTGTAGGGCAGTACGAATTCACCGAGGTTCTCGTCGAACCTGGCACCTGACGGCGATACGGTGGCGGTGCGGTAACCCGCGGGCTCGGGATAGGCGTACGAGTAGAAGTTGCCCTCGCCGTCCGGTCCGGGCCAGTACCCGGCGCTGCTCACCTCGTGCGAGTACGCCTCCCACATGACGTGCGGGCCGCAATTGGGTGCTCCACCAGGGTGTTTGGGTGCCGGTCGCCCTGAGAACCGTGTGACGGCGAGGTCGCATGCTCCCCAGAAGAAGTGCGTCGGGCTGACCTTGCCGGTGTACCGCGACCGGAAGACGTCGAACACACGGTTCATCTGCACCAATGCCTGCCAGAAGCGATGCGCCGCATCGGCGTCGTACGCGACATGCTCGCGATCGATGTCGAACGGCACCGCGTCCGGGATCTCGACCGGCATCGACCAGATGTCGGTCGAGAGCCCGAGTTCGTCGAGCACGGACATCACGTCTGCGTAGAAGTCGGCGATCGGCCGCGCTGTCAGGGGAGCGGAGCGGCTGTCTCCCGACGTGGTGGTGACGACGAGTCGGTGATCGATGAAGTCGAACTCCATCTGGAAACCGCGGTGGCCGTGAGGGATGACACCCGTGGTGAGGCCCCGCGCCGAGACGTAGAGCACGACATTCCACCAGTGACTCATCAACGGCGTGTTCGCCATCCGGACCTTGCCGACGATCTGCGTCATCAGCTGCACCGTGTCCCGGGTGTCGGCCCAGTCAGCCACCGGAATCGACGGCCACGCGGCATCGGTCATCGTTGTCCTCCTCGATCGGCGAACCAGCCGGTCACGCCCGGCCGGAGGTTCTCGTAGACGTGCTTGGCCTCGCGGTACTCGGCGAGCCCCGATGGTCCGAGCTCGCGGCCCACGCCGGAGTGTCCGAAGCCGCCCCATTCTGCCTGCGGCAGATACGGTCCGAAGTCGTTGACCCAGACGGTGCCGTGCCGCAGTCGGGCCGCGGTGCGACGGGCTCGTGCGGAGTCGGCGGACCAGACCGCACCGGCCAGTCCGTACTCGGTGTCGTTGGCGATGGTGACGGCTTCGTCCTCGCCGGTGAAGGTCTCGACGGTCACGGTGGGTCCGAAGGCCTCATCATGAACGCAGGCCATCTCCCGGGTGGCCCCGTCGATGATCGTCGGCAGGTAGAACCAGCCGTCGTCGAGGCTTCCGGAGCCGTGGTCGCCGGTGCCGAAGGCCCCGCCGGTTCGGATCCGCGCACCGTCGGCGCGGGCCTGCTCGACATACGCGTGCACCTTGTCGCGGTGCGCCGACGAGATCAGCGGCCCGGTCTCGGTGCCGTCGGCGAACGGCAGGCCGAGCCGGATCTGCTCGGCCCGACGGACCAGTTCGTCGACGAATCGGTCGTGTGCGGATTCTTCGATGATGAGACGTGCTCCCGCCGAACACACTTGACCCGAGTGCAGGAATGCGGCGTTGAGGGCGTTGTCGACCGCGGCGGCAAGCAGGTCGTCGGTGTCGCAGGCGTCGGCGAACACGACGTTCGGGTTCTTGCCGCCGAGTTCGAGCGCCACCTTCTTCACCGTCGCGGCCGCTTGCCGTGCGATCACTTTGCCGGTGGCGAGGCCGCCGGTGAAGGAGACGAGATCGACATCGGGATGCGCCGACAGCGGCGCCCCCGCATCGGCTCCGGCGCCGAGGACGAGGTTCGCCACGCCGGGAGGCAGCCCCAGATCGTCGAGGACCCTGATGATGAGGATCGACGTGTGCGGGGTGAGCTCGGCGGGCTTCAGCACGAACGTGTTGCCCGCGGCGAGGGCAGGCGCGATCTTCCACGCCGCCTGCAGGAGCGGATAGTTCCACGGTGTGATCAGGCCGCACACGCCAACCGGCTCGTAGACGATCCGGGAGTCGACGTCGGGGGACCCGGCATCGACGACCCGGCCGGCATCCTGGGCGGCCAGTTTGCCGAAATAGCGGAAGCAATTCGCGATGTCGGTCATGTCGAGATCCGACTCGTACGGCCGCTTGCCGGTGTCGAGGGTCTCGGCGCGGACGAACTCGTCTCGGCGCGTGTCGATCTCGGCCGCGACGTGCACCAAGAGGTCACCTCGCTCGGCAGCATCGGTCTGTCGCCAGGGACCGCCGTCGAAGGCGCGGCGTGCCGCGGCGATGGCGGCCTCGGTGTCCGCGACGCCCGCCTCCGCGACGACGCCGACGAGGGAACCGTCTGCAGGGCAGCGGATCTCACGGGTGTCGCCGGAGGTCGCAGAACGCCACCGGCCGTCGATGAAAAGCGTGTCGCTCATGGTGCCGGGGTCGTGTCGGGGCCGGCCTCGCGCGTCGTCGACGGCCCCGGATAGCTCAGCGTGCCAACGAGGCGTTGGTGCCAACTCCCGTCGTCCGGCCCAGATCGGTGTGATCGTGCTGTCGCTGGTCTGGCCGCGAAGAGCATGGCGGTCCGGGTGAACACGCTGTACCCGGGTCGGGATTCTCCGGGGCCGAGGTACCGGTCGTACTTGCCTGCGCCCAGGAAGACGACCCCGAGATCTACCGAGCTGCGACCGGCCTCGGGATGTGGCTGATCCCTCGGTGAGGAATCGATGACGTCGCCGGTGCTGTGGTGAGGCCGAGCGTCATCACTCATGTGACGGAGGTTACCCGGCGATGTCCGAATTCTCGCCGGATGCTGTGGTCGCCGATCTGGATCGATCTGATCGGCCGGGGTGGATACCTGCACCACGACCACCTGCACCACGACCACCTGCGCCACGACCACCTGCGCCCACGACCACCGGCACCACGACGGCTGCGGGCAGGCCGCCCGCGGCATCGCGCGAGGTGATCGCCACGGCCCGGATGTCGCAGGTTGCGCCGATACGTGCGGAAACGTCGCCGCGGTACAGCGGAAACGAGGCGTTCGCTCTCGGCGTAGCGTCGATGGAACAGAGCGCCTACGTGCACGGTTGTAGTGCGCAGACCCCCGGCGTGACCATGACGGATATCGTTTCCGACCGACGTTAACGGTAGCTGCACTCCAAGCGACCACTAGAGTGGAGGCAGGCTGGTCGTCATGTATACGGACACCGCTGCAGTTGTCGACGCTGTGGTTGTCACCGACGGCCGGGGCGCTAGCTAACGAGGGAGAACAATGTTCGAACGGTTCACCGACCGCGCACGTCGTGTCGTCGTCCTGGCGCAAGAAGAAGCGCGGATGCTCAACCACAACTACATCGGCACCGAGCACATCCTCCTGGGCCTCATCCACGAGGGTGAAGGTGTCGCCGCCAAGGCACTCGAATCACTCGGGATCTCTCTCGAAGGTGTTCGCTCCCAGGTCGAGGAGATCATCGGCCAGGGGCAGCAGGCACCCTCGGGGCACATCCCGTTCACGCCGCGTGCCAAGAAGGTCCTGGAGCTCTCGCTGCGCGAGGCGCTGCAGCTCGGCCACAACTACATCGGCACCGAGCACATCCTCCTCGGCCTCATCCGCGAGGGCGAGGGCGTGGCAGCCCAGGTGCTGGTCAAGCTGGGTGCAGACCTCAACCGGGTCCGCCAGCAGGTCATCCAGCTGCTCTCGGGCTACCAGGGCAAGGAGCCGCAGGAGGCCGGGACCGGCGGACGCAGCAGCGAGGCGGGTACACCGTCGACGTCGCTGGTCCTCGACCAGTTCGGCAGAAACCTGACCGCCGCGGCCGCCGAGGCGAAACTCGACCCGGTCATCGGGCGTGAGAAAGAGATCGAGCGGGTCATGCAGGTGCTGTCCCGCCGCACCAAGAACAACCCGGTGCTCATCGGTGAGCCCGGCGTCGGCAAGACCGCTGTCGTCGAGGGTCTTGCCCAGGCCATCGTCAACGGTCAGGTGCCGGAGACCCTCAAGGACAAGCAGCTCTACACCCTCGACCTCGGGTCGTTGGTTGCCGGCAGCCGCTACCGCGGTGACTTCGAGGAACGCCTGAAGAAGGTGCTCAAGGAGATCAACACCCGCGGTGACATCATCCTGTTCATCGACGAGCTGCACACGCTGGTCGGTGCGGGCGCGGCCGAGGGTGCGATCGACGCCGCGTCGATCCTGAAGCCGAAGCTTGCCCGCGGTGAGCTCCAGACCATCGGCGCCACCACCCTCGACGAGTACCGCAAGTACATCGAGAAGGACGCCGCCCTCGAGCGCCGGTTCCAGCCGGTGCAGGTCGGCGAACCGTCGGTCGAGCACACGATCGAGATCCTGAAGGGTCTGCGTGATCGCTACGAGAGCCACCACCGGGTGTCCATCACCGATGGCGCACTCGTCGCGGCGGCGACGCTGGCGGACCGCTACATCAACGACCGGTTCCTGCCGGACAAGGCGATCGACCTCATCGACGAGGCGGGCGCGCGCATGCGCATCCGCCGGATGACCGCGCCGCCAGATCTCCGCGAGTTCGACGAGCGCATCGCCGACGCCCGCAAGGAGAAGGAATCCGCGATCGACGCGCAGGACTTCGAGAAGGCCGCCAATCTCCGTGACAAGGAGAAGCAGCTGGTCGCCGAGCGAGCCGAGCGTGAAAAGCAATGGCGCAGTGGCGACATGGACGTCGTGGCCGAGGTCGACGACGAGCAGATCGCCGAGGTGCTCGGTAACTGGACCGGTATCCCCGTGTTCAAGCTCACCGAGGAGGAGACCACCCGTCTGCTCCGTATGGAGGACGAGCTGCACAAGCGGATCATCGGCCAGGAGGATGCCGTCAAGGCCGTCTCCAAGGCGATCCGTCGCACGCGTGCCGGTCTGAAGGACCCGAAGCGTCCGTCGGGCTCGTTCATCTTCGCCGGCCCGTCCGGTGTGGGGAAGACCGAGCTGTCGAAGGCCCTGGCGAACTTCCTGTTCGGCGAGGACGATGCGCTCATCCAGATCGACATGGGTGAGTTCCACGATCGCTTCACCGCATCGCGCCTGTTCGGTGCCCCTCCCGGCTACGTCGGGTACGAAGAGGGTGGTCAGCTCACCGAGAAGGTGCGCCGCAAGCCGTTCTCGGTGGTGCTGTTCGACGAGATCGAGAAAGCGCACTCGGAGATCTACAACACGCTGCTGCAGGTGTTGGAGGACGGGCGTCTGACCGACGGTCAGGGGCGCACGGTCGACTTCAAGAACACCGTGCTGATCTTCACCTCGAACCTCGGTACCAGCGATATCTCCAAGGCGGTCGGCCTCGGCTTCACGCAGGGCAACACCGACGGCTCGCAGTACGAGCGGATGAAGCAGAAGGTCAACGACGAGCTGAAGAAGCACTTCCGCCCCGAGTTCCTCAACCGTATCGATGACGTCATCGTCTTCCACCAGTTGACGCGCGACGAGATCATCCAGATGGTCGACCTGATGATCAACCGTGTGGAGACACAGTTGAAGAACAAGGACATGGCGATCGAGCTGACCGACCAGGCCAAGGCCCTGTTGGCCAAGCGTGGCTTCGATCCGGTCCTCGGTGCGCGGCCGCTGCGTCGGACCATCCAGCGTGAGATCGAGGACCAGCTCTCGGAGAAGATCCTGTTCAACGAGATCGGCGCAGGCCAGATCATCCTGGTCGACGTCGAGGGCTGGGATGGCGAAGACGACGGCGAGGACGCCAAGTTCGTGTTCTCCGGTTCCGAGAAGCCGCGCGAGGTGCCCGACGCACCTGCCGAGCTGACCAAGGCCGGCGACAGCAAGGGCGAGTCGAACTAGTCACTCTCACAACCGAACACAGACGGGCCGCCGCGACAGCGATTGTCGCGGCGGCCCGTTCGTCGTGCCCTTCGAGGCGTTCGCGAGCGCGCTCCTCTGGGGCCGGGCGACGCTCACAACGCCGCGATCTTCTCCTCGAGGACGCGACGTTGAGCACCGTTGGCGGTGAGCTCGCGGGCGCGTTCGAGTTCGATCCGCGCATCGACGGTCCGGCCGAGCCGCGTGAGCAACTCTCCGCGGACGCTCGGCAGCAGGTGCGACCCGGCGAGGGCCCTGTCGTCGACTTCTGCGTCGAGGATCTCCAACGCTGCGCCGGCCCCCGACACCATGGAGATCGCGACGATCTTGTTCAGGGTCACCACGGGGTTGCGGGTCAGTTGCTCCAGCGCCTCGTAGAGAAGGACGATCTGGGGCCAATCGGTTGCGTCGACGGCCGGCGCACCTGCGTGGCAGGCGGCGATGGCCGCCTGCAGGGCATATGGACCGCGACCGCGGCCGAGCGCGTCGGACCGCTCGAGTGCAGTCAGTCCGCGGGCGATCTGCCCGCGGTCCCACCGACGACGGTCCTGTGCGGCCAGTAGCACCGGTCGCCCGTCGGCGCCGACGCGTGCTGCGAAACGGGAGGCCTGCAGTTCCATCAACGCGAGCAGTCCGTGGACTTCGGGCTCGCGGGGCACCAGGGTGGCGAGAACACGCCCGAGGCGAACCGCCTCCTGCGCGAGATCGCGACGCATCCAGGTCTCGCCGGCGGTCGCGGCATACCCTTCGGTGAAGATCAGGTAGATGACGCCGAGCACGCCGGAGAGGCGTTCTCGCCACTCGGGCGGTTCGGGGACCTCGTAGGGTACGCGGGCCGCCGAGAGCGTCTTCTTGGCGCGCACGATCCGCTGCTGCATCGTCGGCACCGACGTCAGGAACAACCGGGCCAGCTCCTCGGTGCTGAGCCCACCGACGACCCGTAGCGTCAAGGCGACCTGCGCTTCTCGTTTCAGAACGGGGTGGCACGCGGTGAACACCAATTTCAGCACGTCGTCGCGGACCGGTTCCCACTCCTCGTCGGTGACCGTGCCGAGATCGCGCGCAATGACCTCATATCGCTGATCGAGGCGTTCTTGTCGGCGCCACCCGTCGATCGCGCGTCGCTTCGCGACGGCCGTCAGCCAGGCGCCCGCGTTTCGCGGGACACCCGACCGCGGCCACTGTTCGAGCGCCTCGGCGACGGCTTCGTGCGCAAGGTCCTCGGCAAGTCCGACGTCACCGACGACGCGGGAGAGAGTGGCGACGATCCGGGTGCCCTCGATGCGCCAGACCGCGTCGACCCTGCGCCGTATCTCGACGTCGTTCATTCCGAGGCGAGCTGTTCCCGCCAGCCCTTCTCTTTCTGGATGTACTCGTTGTCGGCGAACTCAGCGAAGTCGGTCTCGTCGTTGATCCGCCGGACCTCCAGTTTGGAACCGGTCCCGAGCGGGGCCTTCTTCGCCCACTCGAGCGCCTCTTCCCGGCTGGAGACCTGCAGAATCCAGAATCCGTTGAACAGTTCGTGGACCTCGCCGTACGGACCGTCGGTGACCAGGGGTTCGTCGTCGTCGGAGAAGGCCACCACGACGCCTTCGGATGGGTCGCTGAGGCCCTCGCCGGCAGCCAGGACTCCGGCGTTGATCATCTCCTCGTTGTACCGGCCCATCGCATTGATGATCTCGGTGAAATCGACCTCGGCAGAGGCGGCGATGGCTTCTTCGGTTGCTCGCATGATGAGCATGTACTTCATGGTCGTGCCTTTCGTCCCGGGGCCCGCGGGGTCGAGGCCCTCCAACCATGCGTCGAACGGGCTCGCGACAGATCGACACAGTACGGAGAATGATTTTCCGCCAGGGTTAGTATCGCGAACGTGACTTCAGATCAGACCGCTTCTGGCTTGTCCGCTGCCGAGTCGGAGGGTGTCATCTCCGTCGAGCTCGACGACGAGATCGCGGTGATCCGGCTCAACCGCCCCGACCGCCTCAACGCCTTCACGTTCGAGATGGGGGAGGAGATCAAGGCCGCACTCGACAGGTGCGACGCCGACGACTCGATCCGGGCCGTCGTGATCACGGGGAACGGCCGCGCGTTCTGTGCGGGCGCAGATCTCGGTGGAGGCGCCACGACGTTCGAGCTCGAGGAGCCCGCTCCCGGCGAGATCCCGCCGGATTCGGGCGGACAACTGACCCTCCGGATCTTCGAGTCGTTGAAACCCGTCGTGATGGCGATCAATGGGGCGGCCGCGGGCGTCGGCGTGACGATGACGCTGGCCGCCGACGTCCGGATCGCGTCCGAGGATGCGAAGTTCGGATTCGTGTTCGCCCAGCGAGGATTGGTCCCGGAGGCGTGCTCGACCTGGTTCCTGCCACGACTCGTGGGACTGCCAACCGCGCTGCAATGGACGATGGGTGCACAGATGGTGCCGGTGGCCGAAGCCCACGAACGGGGGCTGGTGCAGCAGGTCGTGCCCAAGGCGGACGTGCTCGCCACCGCGATCGAGGTGGCGAGGAAGATGACGTCCGGCACCGCACCGGTGTCGGTCGCCCTGACGCGCCAATTGCTGTGGCGGATGGCAGGTGCGCCGAGCCCCCGCGTGGCCCACGAGGCCGATTCGAAGGCCATCTACTACCGCGGCACCATGCCAGACGTCGCCGAGGGGGTCACCTCCTTCCTGGAGAAGCGACCCGCCACCTTCACCGATCGGGTGTCGACAGATCTGCCACAGATCTTCTGATCACGTCGCGCGCACAACACCTTCGGCATGATCGGCGGGGTCTGTGCGCCCGGTGGGTGACGCTGTGTGAGACTATCCGTCATGAGGCGTGAACTCGTGACCCGCGCGGCGACCATTGCCGCGTCCGTGGCCGCCGTGGCCGCCGTCGTCGTCCCCGGTACCGCGATCACCGAGACGGTCAGCCCTCCGGTGAAGGCGAATGCTGCGGGCTCCGGCCACATTCCCAAGACGTATGTGGCACTGGGCAGTTCCTATGCCGCCGGGCCCGAATTGTCGTCGGCGCCGCGAACGCCCTGTATGCGATCGACCGACAATTATCCGCACCAGGTGGCCTCGGCGCGTGGGATGCGCCTGGTGGACGTGACCTGCTCAGGTGCCAAGACAGTAGACATCGTCGACCGCGCGCAGCGAGGCAAGACGAGCGAGCCGCAGGTTGCCGCGGTCACCCCGAAAACGGCCCTGGTGACCATCACGACGGGCGGGAACGATCTCGACTACATCGGCCGTTTGACCTCACTCAGCTGTGGCAACGCGGTGCAACCAGCGGCTGCCGGGGTGGCCCAACGAGTCTGCGGCGCAGGGCGCCTCCCCGCTCCCGAGCCGACGCCCGCCGCCTACCGCGAGGTCGAGCGGACGATCGCCCGAACCGTCGAGGCCGTTCGGGCACGAGCCCCGCATGCCGAGATCGTCCTGGTCGACTACCCGCCGGTGATCGGGACGACCTCGACATCGTGTTCCGAGCTGCCGCTCACCTACTCCGAACGCGCGGAGACCAAGCGGGTCTTCGACGGTCTGGCCGAGGCCACCGCCCGCGCCGCGCGGTCGACCGGAGCCGTACTGGTCACCGCATCGAAATCGGGTGCTGCCCACGCTGTGTGCTCGCAGCGCCCCTGGGTGTACGGATTCGAACGCGGAGTCTTCTACCACCCGAATCGCACGGGCAAGAGCGCTGTCACGCAGCTGATCCTCAGAGCGCTGCGGTAGCGGCCCGGCGCTGACGCCAGAACGCCAGGCCCGCGGAGACGAGCAGCAGTGCGCCCGTGGCGACGATGAGATCGCCCACGAGAGCAGCGAACACGACGCGCAGGAGAACGCCCAGAGCGATGGCGGTGGTCGCCACGGCCATCGATCGGCCGGCATTCTGGGTTCGCCAATCGATGGTGCTGCGGCCGGTTGTGATCAGACTGATCGGGCTGCGCCGCAACACCTCCACGATGAAGATCGTCAAGGCGACGGTGCCCACGTAGGCGACCAGGATCAGCGGCCAGGTCGGTAGATTCCGATGCTCGGCGATGATGGGCATCAATTCGCTCAGGGCCAGTGCGTGCGCCAGGTAGATGCCGAACGAGCGGTCGGCGGCGGTCCGCATGAAGTTGTCGGGTACCGAGCCCTTGGTGCGGCGGCTCTGCCAGACCGTGCCGAGGCAGTAGAGGATCGTGATGATCGCGATGTAGGCGAATGTGTTGTGCACCATGAACACGTTGGTGGCCCGGAAGATGGTCTCGCCCGTGTGCGTCTCGTGCAGGTAGTACAGCAGTGTCAGCGCGATCACCAGGGCCGCGCCGGCGATCAGCTGCCAACGCCACCGGGTCATGAAGTGCTGGAACGCCGGGTAGTGCATCGCAGCAACGCATCCGGCGAGCACGAAGAACTGGTACGGCAGGATCGTCGCGACGAGATGTGCCCACAGCATGTGCTGGGGGCCATGGGTGAAGAAGTCGAGCGGAGGCCGGACCATGAAGTACAGCAACGTCGTCTGTGCGGCAAAGCTCATGAGCAGCAGGTACCGGTGGTATCCCCAGGTCTTGCGGAGCACGATCAGGATGAGGGGGAAGACCGCATAGATCTGCATGCTGACCGACAGGAAGTACAGGTGATACCAGGCATTGCCGGTGACGAGGTCGTAGGCGATGCTCTTGAGTGACAACGCGATCGAATGGGGCGAATCGACCAGATCGCCCAGAGCGGTCATACCGCCCGCGCGATAGCGCCCGTACACCCAGTAGAAGAGGCTCCACACCAGGAACGGCAGGCCGATCAACTTGTATCGACGTCGCCAGAAGGTGAGGGGTTTGAGTTCGCGGTCGCGGTATTGGTATGTGAGGACGAATCCGGTCAACGCGAAGAACGAGTACCTGGTGTAGCGCAACAGGAGCCCGAGGGCCCCGGCGCCGACATCGGTGCCCGTCGCGATGCCGAGGAGGACATGGTCGAGGATGACCGCTGCGAACGTCACCAGTCGCACGAAATCGATCTGGTAGAGGTGTCGGTCCGGCTTTGCGGTCACCGGCTTCGCAGGGGCAGCGAATTGGGTTGCCGCACTGTCCGATTCGTCCGGATTCGGCGGAGGCTCGGGAGGCTGTGTCTGTTGTTCCTGTGTGACGATGCCCCGGCCCTCCCGCTTCACTCCGGTCACCTCGGACACCAGATGGCCGAGGGACCCGCGGAGAGGTTACTCCTCAAACCTGAGAGTTCTCGGCTCACCCCGGGGGCCTTCGCGACGATGGTTCGGTGAACGGCCGCGGGCGGGCGTTGTGGTGGGTTAGCGTCAGTCGCGAATCCCGCCGACGACGAGGTCGGGGGCCTACAGAGGGAGCGCACCATGGCCGAGACGTTCACCGTGACCGCCGGCGACGGAACTCCGCTGCTGGGCCGTCGTTGGGTTCCGGACGGCGATGCCCGTGCGGCACTGGTGCTGGTGCACGGCATGGGCGAACACTCACAGCGCTACGCCGAGACTGCTGAGGCATTCGCCGATGCCGGGTTCGTTGTCCACGCCTACGATCACCGCGGTCACGGCGGGTCGGTGCAGGCGGGTCGGGAGCCCGGTGATCTCGGCCCCGACGGCTGGCAGCGCCTGGTCGCCGATATCGGCGTCGTCGTGGCCGGCGTGCGCGCCGAGTACCCCGGCCTGCCGGTGGCGATGATCGCCCACAGTATGGGGTCGTTCGCCGCGCAGCAGTTCCTCCTCGATCACAGTGACACCGTCGACGCGGTGGTCTTGAGCGGGACCGCGGCGCTCGACGGCCTCGAGCCCGCTCTCGACCTCGACTCAGAGATCGACCTGTCGGGATTCAATGCGCCGTTCGAGCCGGCTCGTACCGAATACGACTGGCTCAGTCGCGACGATGCGATCGTCGACGCCTACGTCGCCGATCCCCTCTGTGGCTTCGGCCTCGACGCCGAGTCGGGCAAGGACATGTTCATGCAGGCCCGCGCGATCGCCGACCCCGGCCGTGTGGGCGGCATGGCGTCGTCGCTGCCGATCCTCATCGCCGTCGGTGACCTCGATCCCGTCAATGGAGGACTGGCCCTGTCGAATCTGCTCGCCGATCACTATCGGGCAGGCGGCCTGACCGACGTCACCGTGAAGGTGTACCCCGGCGCGCGTCACGAGATCCTCAACGAGATCAATCGCGACGAGGTCCGGCGCGATCTCATCGCATGGATCGAACGCACGCCTGCGGGCCGAGACTGATCTCGCCCGGCCGGCCGGTCAGGTGGGCAGCGGCAGTGCCTCCCGGGCGCGCAGTAGCAAGGTCATCTGCCCGATCTCGTCACCCTCGTCACTGATCATCGTCAGGGCGAGCTGCTTCGTCACCGAACTCGCCCGGGCATCGTTGTGAGCTGCCACGGCCATGTCGATCCCACCGCGATGGTGGCGGATCATCAACTGGAGGAAGAGGATTTCGGCGCCACGGCCGTGGGCGACCGACAGCCGCGTCAGTTCGTCGACGCTCGCCATCCCGGGCATCGGCGGACCATCGCCCGGGGGCACACCGTGATGGTGGCTCTGCGGGTGGTCCATCCACGACATCGGATGATCCGAGGTGACCGGGATGCCGAACCACGTCAGCCATCCACGCATCGTCGACGTCTCGGCGGTCTGCGACACGACGATCCGGTTGGCCAGCCCGCGGATCTCGAGTGCGGCGTCGGGGGAGAGGCTCTGTGCCATCAGGATCGCCTGATCGTGGTGGGCCGACATGTCCTGGGCGAACCCGATGTCGATGACGCTCGGCCGGTACGAGGTGTCGGTGCCGTCGTGAGTGCTCTGCCATGCCACGCCTGCCACCACCCCGATCGAGATGAGCAGGACGGCGACGGCGGCGGTGGCGACCGCCCGGATGGCGGTGCTCATCCGATCGTCGACTGCTGGTCGGCGGGCGGCGTGTAGACCTTCGGGCTCAGGGCGAGTGCGTAGAACCCGCCGTCGGCACAGGTCGTCCAGAGTTCGTTGCCATGGAACTCCGGTGGCGAGAGGCACCAGTCGGTGGACATGTCGCCGCCGATCACCATGCCGGAACGCGGGCCGATGACGTCGCCGAGCTTCACCTTCCCGTGCGCCATCGACATCCCGAGGCTCAGGAAATCGACGGCCGGGACGCCGATGACCGAGCCGAGAACGTGCGGTGAGTTGGGCGCATCGACAAGGGTGGCGCCCTTGCGTGCGGGTGGATTGAAATAGGCGATCTCCCGGATCCGCGTGAAGTCGCGGATGTCGAAGACCCGGATTCCGGACGACTCCCAACCGCACGCCAGGGTGGTCGGATCCGCGGGGCGGTCGACCGCACAGTAGTGCGGATTACTGCTGAACAGGGACCCGCCCATCGACGAGCGCAGGTTGCGGTCGAGATTGTCGGGCAGGTTGATCTCGAGTTTGATCTGTGCGGCATATCTCGGCCGGTCGACCGAGCTGACGTCGAAGATCTTCACGCCGCCGGAGCCGCCCTCGTCGGCAGTGATGATGTACGGCCGGGATCGGTGGGTGATCGGGATCGAATGCTGATTGAGCTGCCCGTCCGGCCACAGATACGCGGCGAGATGCGGGACCTGCGGATAGGGGGCGCGACGCTGCACGGCACTGATGTCGAGGACGGTGATCCCCGCCATGTTCGAGAGGTACATCCGATTGCCGTCGGGGGAGATACCGAAGCCGTGCCCGAGCAGACTGTGCAGGCCCTGCCAGATCACCCGTGGCCTGCTCGGATCCGAGACGTCGATCGCCGACAGGTGTCCCGGCGACAGTCCGGAGGCCCAATAGGTCCGCCCGTCCGGGGAGAACCCGCCTTCGTGCGAGGTGAACGGCAACGGCGTGGCGAGGCCGGGACCACCGGCATTGAGCAATACGGGGTGTGCGCAGTCGGAGATGTCATAGATGGCGAAGAGGCCGCCACCCCACAGCAACGGCACCGCCGTCGCCGCCAACAGCTTGCGTTGCCGGTTGACCTTCAGCGTTTCCCAGGTGCCACCACGCATGGCGGGATCGGTGAGCGAGCCGACGACCTGCGGGCGCTGGGGATTCGAGGCATCGACCACCTGCACGCCGGGCTGCTTCACGAAGTTGTCGCCCGGGAACAGACTGCCCGTATAGCTGCAGTGGTCAAAGGTGGCCGAGACGATCCCGCCGCCGGCGCCGCGCACGTTCCCGAGTTGGGTCAGGTTGCACCGATAGCCGGCCGTACTGCGACCAGAGTTGCGGTCCTCGGCGCTGACCTCGCCCTGCAGCCCAGGCTCGGCGAGCGCCCCCGGGCCGCATCGGGCTTTCGGTACCGACTTCTCCGAGATGTCGGGGAAGTAGTGCGTGGCGGCAGTGGCAGGTGCCGCGCCGAGGATCGAGATGAGCACCAGGCCCACCGTGAGCACGGCTGACGCGACGATGAAGGGGCGACCGCCCAACCGACGTGAGGACAACGCACGGCCCGACATGTAGCCCCCCAGATTCGACCGACTTCCGCGTGGCGATCACCCTAGCCGGTTGGGCGTCCTCGGCTCAGCGGTTTCCGGTATCCGGTTCGGTAAGGGTGTCGGTGGGAGTCAGGCGCACTCGCTGCACGCGTCGGCGGCGCCACACCAGCACACCGAGCCCGGCTGCCACGAAACATGCGGCGGCACCGACGGCCAGGCCAACGCGTGCACCTGCCGATTCGCTGATCGCCCCGATGGCCGGCCCGCCGATCGGGGTAGACCCCATGAACGCCACCGACCACAAGGACATCACCCGTCCCCTCATCCGAGGCTCGGCGTTGAGCTGCAGCGTCGCATTACCGGTGGACATGAACGTCACGCTCAGCCACCCGACGAAGAAGAGGGCGGCTATCGCGACCGGCAAGGTGGGCGCCACGGCGGTGATCGCGATCGTCACCCCGAAACCTGCCGCTGCGATCGTCAGCGGCCGCAGGCCCGTGGTTCCACGGGCGGCCACCAGGAGACCGCCGACCACCGCACCGATGCCCATCGCGGACGTCATGAATCCGAGTGCCTGCGGGCCGCCGTCGAACGTCTCCTTGGCTGCCGCGGGCAACGACACCTGGAACTCGTAGGCGAGGGTGCCGACCAGCGCCATCATCACCAGGGGAATCCACAGCGTCGGTGAGCCGGCGACGTAGCGCAGTCCTTCACGCAGCTGTCCACGCGCGCGGACGATCGGTTCCTCATGTTCGATCGACGCGGTGTTCATCACGATGAGGGATACGACAACCGCGCCGAAACTCCCGGCATTGACGGCAAAACACCAGCCGGCGCCGACCGCGGCGAGCAGCACGCCTGCGACTGCGGGGCCGACGGCGCGCGCGGCATTGACCATCACCGAGTTCAGCGTGACCGCGTTGCGGATCAGCGACTCACCGACGATCTGGTGGATGAAGGCCTGGCGGGCAGGATTCTCGAAGGCGTTGTTGAGCCCGAGGAGCAGGGCAAGGACCGCCACCTGCCAGATCTGCACCCGGCCGGAGAGGGTCAACGCGGCGAGTACCGCGGCGAGCCCGCCCATGACGGACTGCAGGATGATCATCAGCCGTCGCCGATCGACGCGATCGGCGATCACCCCCGCGTAAGGCCCGAGGAGTAGCACCGGCAGCGCCTGAAGGGCGACGATGACGCCGAGGATCGATGCGGACCCGCTGAGTGTGAGGACGAGCCAGGCCTGCGCGGTGGCCTGCATCCAGGTGCCGACGAGGGACAACGCCTGTCCGAAGAAATAGAGCCGGTAATTCGGGTTGGCCAAGGAGGCGAATGCGCCGCCGGCGGCCGACGTCGCGGCTTCGGGGTGCCGAGCACCCGGTTCGTAAACGTCGGGCGTCCGGTCTTCGGTCATCGGCTTCCATCGTATGCCGCCCGGCTCGTGCCTCGGTGCCCCTACCCGTCGGACCAGGGGCCGCTCCCCGGGCCGGCCGGCGGCATCACATCGGCCTACCGGCCGGCGGCATCACATCCATACCGCCCGCGAGCCGCTGTCGCCGATTCGGTAGACCGTGACCACCGATCCTATTGCCACGCCGAGCGTCGCGGCGCCGAGCAACCAATCGCCTGCCCGGCCGGCTCGCCCCAACACGGGAAGGCGGTTGACGACGAACGTGCTCACGCGTTCGTCGTGTGCGGCCCACCAGAGCACGGTGAACGCGAACAGCGGTCCTGCCCAGTAGATCATCTGCTCGCCAAGTCGAGTGTGGTGCTCCACGGCCTCGGTGTGCGCAACCCGCGTCTCCAGTGCTTCACCCGCACTGGTGGCCAGCGGCACCGCTATCAGCGCAGCCAGCGCGACCAGTGGGACAAGGAATCCCAGACGCCGGCGCGCGCCGGGCCAGAGCACGGCGAGTACCGCCATCAACGACGCCAATGGGACGAGCACGACGACCGCATGGACGAGTAACGGGTGCGTGGGCAGTCCGTTGACCGTGTTCACACGATGAACGTAGACCGACGAAGTTGAAAGAACGCTGAAAGGGTGCCACCGCAGATCTGCGGTCAGGCCCCCAACGCCCGTGCGAACATCGGCCACGACTCGTGCATCTGGTCCTGCCAGTAGCCCCACGAATGTGTGCCGGTGGCAGGGAACCTCACCGTTGCCGGGATGTGGAGTTGGCTCAACCGCCGGACGAGGGCGTCGGTGCAGTATCGTGCCGCCGCCTCGTCGACTCCGCCGGCCACTACCTGCTGCGCGAGGCGGGCGCCGTTTCCGGCGATTCTGCGATCGGCGAGGTTGTCGTGACCTCCGGGGAGTCCGCTTGCCGCGCTTATCCACAGCGCCGGGGTTCGCCGAGCGAGCTTGTGCGCGTTGATGACCGGGTCCTGTGCGGCCCACTCGGGGTCGCCCGGTGGCCCATACATGTTGCCGGCATCGGCACCGTCGGGGAGCCCGGTCACGATGCGGGCGATGAGTTGCCCTTGTGCAGAGGCCGTCTCGGCACACCCCGAGTACGCGCCGACGGCACGGTACCTTCCGGGATGGTTCTCGGCGATCCGCACGACAGCTGTGCCCGACATCGAGATCCCCGCGATCCCACGCGAACGACCGGGACTTGTTCCCCCATGGGCGCTCTCGAATGCCGATGGCAGTTCCGACGTCACGAATGTCTCCCACCGGAGCGGTCTGCTGGTCTTGACCCCGAACCGGAAGTTCGCAGCGGGATCCACTCTCTGCCAGTCGGCGTAGTAGCTCGCCGCACCACCGATCGGCGTCACGGTCCACACGTTCTTGGAACCATAGAAGGCATTGGCATCGGTGGCGTGTGTCCAGTCGTCCCCGTGTTCGCCTCCGCTCGAGCCGTTCAGAAGGTACATGACCGGCGCGCCGGGGTTCCGATTCGCCGGCGCCTGCACCAGCACGGGCACTTGTGTGGCCATGGATCGGGACCACACCGATGCGACGAGGTTTCTCGGCGAGAGCCTGGTCTCACGATACGGAAGGGCAGCGCTCGCATGTGCGTAGCTGATGCCGTCCATTGTGTCCGCCGTGGCAGCGGGTGATCCGGTGACTGCCATCCCGGCGGCGGCCGCCACCGACAGGACCAGCACGCTGACCCTTACACAAAGTGCGTACGACATGCGCTGCATGTCGAGATGTTCCCATGGTCGACCCGACTTCGGGGCGAACTCATCGAGCTGCTCCACTGGATCGAGTCGTGCTACGCCCGAGTTTGTGCGACCCGTCGCACATCGGCGTGATGGAACTGCGTCCACACCGACACAGTGCAACGGTCGAACGTCGAACCGGGATTGGGCTACCGTCGGAACGACAGAGATCTATCGGTCCTCGCACAAGCAGGGGTCCGTCGTCGCAGACGACGATCGTCGTCGATGCGCTGCGCATGTCTGCGCCGTCGTCGTCATCTTGGAGGCTGGAGTCCATTTGTCCTCACCTTCGGCACATCCGATCGACAGCTGTGGCGTCGACGCTACCAGTGCAGATCAGCCACGAATGCCGCTTCCGGTGCCACGTGGGCCGTTGAGCGGCGCCCTCGTATCGACCCTCACGGCCGGTCATACCGGACTCGATCAACTGCGTGACCGCATGGCTTCGGGTCTGCCCACAGGCAACGACTTTCTGCTCGACGAAGACATCGCGATCACGCTGACGATGCTCTACGAGCTGCACCTCAGGGGAATCGCGGGAGTGTCCGACGACTGGGAGTGGAACACGGACATGCTGGCGGCGCGCGCAGTACTCGAAGCCCGCTTTCTGGAGGCCATCGATGACATGGTCGGAACAGTGCAGCCGCCGGCCGACGTGGAAGGCGCCCTGTGGGAGATCGGAAATGCCGACGACGGTCCGCCCGTGTCGTCATTCATGGCACGGACGGCCGATGGCGATCATTTTCGCGAGCTGGTCGTACACCGCTCGTTGCACCAGCTTCGCGAGGCCGACGTGCACACGATGGCGATACCGCGCTTGCACGGCGCCGCGAAGGCAGGGCTGGTCGAAGTCCAGATGGACGAGTACGGCGGTGGATCCGTCGACAGAATGCACGCGACCCTCTACGCGGGGATGATGCGTGCACTGGGGCTGAACAGCGACTACGCGCATTACGTCGACGTGATCCCGGCGTCGACGCTGGCCGGGGTTAATGCGTTGTCGATGTTCGGCGTGCATCGTTCTCTCAGGTATGAGCTGATCGGTCACCTGTGCACAGTCGAGATGACCTCCGCGCTACCGAGCAGGAAGTACAGTCGAGGGCTTGCCAGGCTCGGGTTCGGCCCCGATACGCGGCTGTTCTTCGACGAACACGTCGAGGCGGATTCGGTTCACGAACAGCTCATCGTCCGTGAGGTGGCCGGTCGTCTGGCCGCAGGCGATCCTGCTGCCGGGGCAGCGTTGATCCGAGGTGCCCGTGCCTGCGCCGCTTTCGACGCACTGGCCGCAGAACATGTCTGGCGATGCTGGGAGTCTGCCGACACGTCGCTGTTGCGTCCACTCGAGGGCGTTACCTCGTGAGTTTCAGCCGAATTTAAGTGTATGGGCATTAGCGTCGATGACATGTCCAGAGTCAATGATGAGAGTAGACATCACTGCGCGGTGTCAGGGTCGTGACCTGCACCATGAGTGTCGGCCGGGCCGAAACGCGTGGGCGTCGAGCACATGGGTGACGCGGTCGTCCTGGACCGGCGCACCCACGGCATCCTCGGTGCACTGCCTGGTCCTGTGCCCCAGATCGTCGAGCATCCCGACGTGTACCGACCGGCGGTCGACTCCGCTCTGCTGTGTCTCGGCCTGGCCGAGGAGTTCCGGTCACGTCCGTCCCGGTTGTCGTCGGCCATCGAACTCTGTGCGGGCGCAGGTCTCGCGAGCCTCTATGCGAGCCGCTGGGCGTCCACGGTCATCGCGGTCGATCGGAACCCGGCGGCGATTGCGGCGATGTGGTCGAACTCTCGGGCGAACGGCGTCGTCCTGGATCTCCGCTGTGCGGATGTGAACGACCTGGACTGTTCGCTCGCGGCCGACGTGGTTCTCGCGAACCCGCCCTATGTGCCGACGCCTTCCGATGCGACCAGGTCCGCACTCGGATATGCCTGCAACGGTGGTGAACTCGGCCGAGACGTGATCGACTCGATCATCGAGCGCGCGCCGATCCTCGTTCGCCCCGGTGGGACCTTGCTTCTGGTCCAGTCGACCATCAGCGATGCCGACCGGACCATGACCGCACTGTCTGCTCTGGGCTTTCAGGTATCGGTGTCACACACGCGGACAATACCTTTCGGGCCGGTCATGCTGGGGCGTGCGGCGTGGATGGAAGAGCGGGGGCTGATCGCACCAGGGCAACGGTGGGAGCAGCTCGTGGTGATCCGAGCGCGTCGACGGTGACGCCGATGTCTGCATCCAGGATGACTCCGTTGAATCGGGCACAGACGGCTCTCTGGTACGCCCAGCAGGCTCTGGGTGACGTCCCACTCGCAGTGGCGCACTACGTCGAATTGGCGGGCGATGTGGACGTCGACGCGTTGTGTTCGGCAGGTTCGCAGGCCGCGGTCGAGCTCGGCATCGCTTCGTGCCGGGTCATCACCGGGGTGGAGGGCGAGCCCCGACTCGCCATCGGGTCGGAGGTGGCAGACGCCGTACCGCGCAAGTCGGCGAGCTCTGTCGCAGACGCCCTCGGACTGATGGAGGAGGCCGCGGCGAGTCCGCTGCCGCTCGACGGGCCGCTCACCGAGTCGATGGTGATCGAGGCCGAGGGCCGGTGGTTCTTCTACCTTCGTGCACACCATCTTGTGGTGGACGGATACGGCGCTGCAGCACTGCTGGCCCGGACTGCCGAGCTGTACCGGCACGCGATCGGGACCGAGACCAAGACAGACGGTCCCACCCCGCAGCCGCCGGAGGTGATCGTGGATTATGAGCAGAAGTATCGTTCGTCGTCGCGTCTCGGGCGGGATGGACGATTCTGGCAGGAGGAGCTGGCCAAACGACCGGAACCGTTGTGGCTGAACGGATCACCAGCGGAACCGGTTGTCTCATCGGTCCTCTCCGGCATCGACATCGAGGCGTCGACAGCGGCCGGGATAGAGGAGTATGCGCGGGCGCATCGTACGGCCGTTGCGGCGATCTGGATTGCGGGTGTCTGTCTGTACCTCTCGCGTGTGCGTGACCGTGCCGATATCCCAGTGCTCATCGCCAGTTCGGGGCGTACGACGGCGAGGCTGCGAGCGGCCGCTGGATGCATGTCGAATCTGCTTCCGGTCGCGATGCAGGTCGATACGGGCACCCGCATCGCGGACTGGATCGGTGAGGTTTCGACGGTGCTCTCAGAGGTGCTGCGGCACCAGCAATTTCGTGTCGAAGAGATGAGACGCGACCGTCATCCGGGGATGTCGTCGCCGTTGCACGACGCGCCGGTGATCAACATCGCACCGGTTGCCCGATCTCTCGAGCTCGGCGATGCGGTCACGTCCCGTCATCGTGTCCTGACCACGGGTCCCGTAGCGGATGTCAACATCGACCTGTACGCGACAACGCCCGGCATCTGGCGCCTCGACGTCGAGGCGAACCCACGACGATACGACGACGCCGATGCGGCGGCCATCGCCGACGGTGTGTTGCAATGTGTTCGGACGCTGTCGGAATCGGCGGCCGACGCGGTGGTCGGTGACCTGCAACCGTGGCCGGCCAGGCCGGAGGAACCGCGGCCGCAGGCAGGGCTCACGACCATCGGGGACTGCGTCGCGAGTCACGCCGGTGAGGCCTCGCCTGCGGTGGTCGACGCGGACGTCGAATACACCTATGCCGACATCGACTCAGCTGCGCGCCGAATCGCCGACGTCTGCCGCCGCCACGGCGTGCACCCGGGAGACATGGTTGCCTCCGTGCTGCCCCGCGGAGTCGCGGAAGTGGCAGTGTTCTGGGGTGTCGCCTACGCGGGAGGCTGTTTTGTCCCGATCGACCCCGCACATCCTGTTCGCCGGCAACAGAAGATGATCGACACCGTTCGGCCGGCGATCGCCTTCCACGCCGGCCCCCGGCCTGCGCTGGGCGGCATCGAACTGGTCGACGCGGTACCGCTCTTGTCGCCATCGGGCGGCTGGGTGCCGGACGATCGCGTGGCGGTCGCAGCCGACACCCCGTCGTACGTCATCCACACGTCCGGCTCCACGGGGCAGCCCAGGGCAGTGGTGGTCTCGCATCGTGGAATCGGCGATCTTGCCGCAGAGATCGTCCGATCGTATGACCTCGACGAGAGCTGCGTGGTCGCCCATCTTGCCGCACCAGGCTTCGACACCGCCGTGGTGGAGATGCTGGCCGCAGCTCTCGTGGGAGCGGCCCTGGCCGTGGTGCCGGACAAGATCCGCGGCGGGACGGAACTCGCGGAGTTCCTCAATCGCCACCGGGTCACCCATCTCCTCATCACGCCCGCCGCACTGGCGACGCTCCCGATCGACGAGATCGACACCGTCACCCATCTCGTCGTCGGAGGGGATGTGTGCCCAGCGCCCCTGATCGAACTCTGGGCCGCGGATCACATCGTTCGATGTGCCTACGGTCCCACCGAGGCGACATGCAGTGTGGCCCTGACCGAGCCGATCGGGTCGACCGCTGCCAGGCGAAGAATCGAGCTCGGCGGCCCGATGAGTGGCGCCGGCCTGCTGGTCCTGGACAGACACCTGCGGCCGGTACCGCTCCTCGGAGAGGGCGAGCTGTACATCGCGGGTCCCAGTCTCGCGCTGGGCTATCTACGGCAATTCGGCGTCACCGCCGCCCGTTTCGTAGCGCATCCATGGGGTGAACCGGGCAACCGGATGTACCGGACGGGGGACCGGGTGATCGTCCGCGCAGACGGTCGAGTGGAATACGTCGGCCGATCCGACGAGCAGGTCAAGATCCGCGGATTCCGTGTGGAGCCGGCTGAAGTCGACGCCGCGATACTCCGAACCGGACGTGTCGCAGCGTGCGTCACCGTGGCGCGGCGGCGTCGTGATCTGACCGAACTGCATTCTTATGTGGTCACTCGGGCACCGGCCCGAGACCTACTCGTGCAGCTGCGGACCGAGTTGTCGTCGGAGCTGCCCACCTATCTGTTGCCGGCGAGCATCACCCCGATCGCAGACATCCCGGTCACCGCCAACAACAAGGTCGACCGCTCGCGCTTGCCGGATCCGCTGTTCGCCTCGAGTGCCCGTTTCGTGGCACCCCGATCCATGCAGGAGCGTCAGGTGGTCGCTGCGTACGAGCGGCGACTCGACGTTGCCGATGAGATCGGCGTCGACGACGATTTCTTCGAGCTCGGTGGGAATTCGCTCAGTGCCACAGAGTTGGTCGCCGAACTGGCTCCGCAGTACCAGGTTTCGGTGCGTGACGTCTTCGACGCACCCACCCCTCGCGAGCTGGCAGCGCGGCTCACGCCGCGCCCCGATGACGAACTCCGTGCACCGTGGACGGCGACCGCGGGGACGCCCGTCCCGCTCTCCCCGGCACAGCGCAACGTCCCGCTACCGGACAGGTCGTCGGCCAACCTGATCCCGTTCGTGCTGACCGTCCCGGGTGTGATCGCCGCCGGCGCCGTTCGGGCGATGGTGCGTGTCACTGTCGAACGCCACCAGATGCTGCGATCCACCTATTCGGGCGATCGGATGTTCGTGGACGGGCTCGCGCGGGACGACCGGTGGTCTGTGGACGAGGTCCACGTCACGGATTCCGGGTTCGATTGGGCGCGTGAGTTTCTCCACCGTCCAATGGATCTCGCGTACCAGTACCCGTTTCGCATCGGTGTCGGGCGCGGTGACGCGTGCACGCACATAGCCGTCGCGTTCCACCATGTCGCGGTCGACGGTGACTCATTGCGGGCGCTGGCCGCTGCGCTCCGCGGAGACATGTCCCCAGCGGGGTACGACTATCTCGACTACGCACCGATCGCATGTCGCGAACAGGCCAGGGTCCGTGAGTCGGAACTGAGCTTCTGGCGGTCGACAGTACAACCGGGGCGTCTTCTCGTCTCGGGAGCGGATCGGCCGCGGCCGACTGTGGTGGACCACGACGGCCGTCGATTCACGCTAACGGTGCCCGAATCACTCTGGTCGCGTGTGCTCGATTACGCACGGCATCATCGTCTTCCATGGCTGACCGTCGTCCGGGCAGCCCTTGCTGCGTGCCTCTCGGCCCGGGGTGGTCAGGATTCGGTGCACATCGGTGCGCTCGTATCCGGTCGCGACGACCGCCGATGGGACGGAGTCGTGGGCATGTTCGTCAACACCGTGACCGTCGTCTGCCCGGTCGCAGACACCATCTCGGAAACGATTGCGGCCGTTCGTGACGCCGAACTCCACGCGTACGCCCATGCGCGGACGCCGTTCTCGGAGGTTACGGCGGAACTCGGTGGTCACGCCTCGAATGCACACCCGTTGTTTCAGGCGATGTTGACCGTGGACGATCTGTCCGTCGGTGATGCGGCCGCGAGCCCGGGGGCGAATACTGAATCGTTCACCGGATCGGAATTGGCGGTCACGCCTCTGCCCACGGACTTCGCCAAGTGTGACCTGCACGTATCGGTTGTTCCGGTCCGCGACCGGGCCGCCATCGAGATCCTCTATGCGACAGCGCTCTATGACGAGCAGACAGCGCGTGCGATCGCCGATGAACTCCTGGTGATCCTTCACGCTGTTGTCACGGGCCCGACTGCGTCGGAGTGAACATGTCGAATCGAGGCCACACCCTCACGCGGTCGGTCGCACCCATGTCGTCGCGTCCCGTCCCGTCCAGTTCGCGAGACGCTCGGTCGGCCCGGCCTCCGGCCGCGGTTCGACGACGGGCCCGAACGGGACCTCGGCGTCCCCCCGGATCTCTGCCGGGATGAACTGCTGCGCCACTGCCAGTACGGAGCCGACGAACTCGGGATCGGCCTCGGCGGGTTGACCGGTGGCCACCGCGAGATCCCATCCGTGCACCAAGGTCTCGCTGACATAGCCCCAGAGCGCGCCTGCCCCGGGGACCTCGCCCCACGGCACGCGCACCATGGCACCGAGTTTGGCGTCGTCTGACCACAGCTCGACGGCCCGGGCGACAAGGGCGGCATAAGACTCGGCGTCGTGGGTCTCGGCAAACCGGGGCACCGCAAGAACGTCGCCACCTTCGGCCAACACGATGGCGCGCTGAGCGGTCGCGATCACATGTGCCGCGAGCGTGCGGACGTCGAACTCCTCGCACGGGGTCGGCGAGGTGAGCTGGTCGTCGGACACCGCGGCGAGAAGACCGGTGACCCACGTGGTGGCGGCACCGTAGGCGGGGCGGGGGTCGGCGGGTGTGGTGCTGGTCATCGCTGTTCCTTCGGTTGTTCGGGCTGGTGATGACCAGTCAATCGCGTAAACATGACATCTACTGTCATGTTTTCTTGAGATGATTTCGGCATGCGTGCCGAACGTCTGCTGTCTGTGCTGATGTTGCTGCGCTCGAAAGGCCACATGACCGCAGCCGAACTCGCGCTCGAGTTGGAGGTCTCCGAGCGGACGATCCTGCGGGACATCGAGGCGCTGTCGCTGTCGGGCGTGCCGGTGTATGCCGAGCGTGGCCGCCATGGGGGATTCGCGTTGGTGCAGGGGTACCGGACGGACCTGTCGGGACTGACGCTACCGGAGGCCATCGCGCTGTTGTCGGGAGGCGGTCGGATCGATTCTGCGGCGGCGGCCAGTGCGAAGCGGAAGTTGGCGGCGTCGTTGCCGGAAGTGCATCGCGGTGGTGTGGCGGAGGCCAATCAGCGGATTCTGGTGCGGCCGGAAGGTTTTGTGCGTCCGCCACAGCAACTGGAGGCGTTGGCGCCCGTCCAGCAGGCGGTGTTCGAGGGTCTTCGCGTACGTCTCGTGTACGAGAGGCGGGGAGGCGTGTCGGCTGAGCGGGTGCTGGATCCGATCGGGCTGATCGTGGCGGGTGACACCTGGTATCTGGTGGCCACTTCGGAGGGCGTGGAGCGGATGTACCGGGTGTCGCGGATGTCAGGGGTGGTGGTGCTCGACGAACCGGCGCAACGCGAGCCCTCGGTGGATCTCGAGGAGGTGTGGGAGCGGCATCGTGCCGCATTCCGCTCCACGTTCGACTCGGTCGATGTGGTGATCGACTGTGTTGCAAGCGATGTGGAGCGCATTTCGGGCTTCGCCGAGGTGGTGACGCGCGCCGACACGGCGGGAGGTGTTCGTCTGCAGTTGAGCTTCGCCGATCGTAATCACGCGATGCGGGTGTTGTGGATGGGTTATCTGGAGTCGACGTTTCGCATCGTCGAGCCGGAATGGATTCGGGACGGACTGCACGATCGCCTGCGTGAGTTGGTGGGACGTGTCGTCCGGCCGTGAAGGTGTACTTGTGCGGTCATCACGTCAGTGATCTGCCGGACGTCGTCAGCATGAAGCATGAGGTTCCGGTCAGGTCGACGAGATCGTGTCGCCGGTGGCCGGTGCGTTCAACATGGGAACCAGGAACTGCCGTGCGACGTCGGCGAGTTGGACATCGTCGTCGAGGTCGATGATCCGGCTCGGCACCGTCAGGAACGAAGCAGAGACGCGGACCATCATCTCGGCCGCGAGTTCGGTGTCGAGGTCAGCGGAGACCGTGCCCGCCTGCTGTTCGCTACGGAGCTGCCCGGCGACGAAACCGCGGACGGTGGCGAGCAGGCTCCCGTTGTCGCCGATGCCGATGATCGAGCCGATCAGCAGGGTCGGCTCGGTCTCGAGCAGCCCGCCGATGAGTGGATTGTCGGAGATGGCGCGCAGCGAGCTGACGAAACCGGCCACCACGCGATCCGCGACCGTATCGGCGCCGGCGATGTCGTCGAGGAACCGGGCGAAGTATCTCCGGAACTCGCGGATGACGACCTGCTCGACGAGCGTGTCCTTCGTGTCGAACTTCCGATAGATCGTGATGCGCGTGACGCCGGCGCGACGAGCGACCTCCTCCAGCGATGACCGCTGAATTCCCATGCGGCAGAACTGATCGTATGCGGAATCCAGAATGCGGGTCCGCGTGGGATCGTCAGGGTCGTCGTCGTCCTGCGAGATCAACCCGATGTAGGCGCGCTCGAGGAGCGATTTGGAGGGCGCTGACGCCGCCGGACGTGGTTGCACGATTTCCCTCCTCGGCGGCCGCCTTCGCCGATGAGCCTATCGACCGCGATCGGCTACCCGCCCCTTGTGATGCGGACCACAAGCATGGTAGCAATGTTACAGGGTTACAGAGATTGTTACATCGCGTCATCGAGTCGGGCGTTCGACGGGAGTGAAGAATGGAAGATCTGAACAGGCGCACGCTGCTGAAAACCGGGGGAACGTTGGGGGCCCTCGGTGCGGCAACGGTCATCGCACCGGCCACGCCGTGGACGTGGTCGCCGGCGGAGTCCGTGCCGGGGGTCGGCAGCGGCGCGGATCCGAAGGGTGAGTGGGATCCGGAGGCCGATGCCGTGATCGCCGCGTTGCTCGATCGCGGAGAGGTGCCCAAGGTCAACAAGATCCTGCGGTCGTGGACCAAGAACGGGCAACCGCTGCCCGCCGGTTTGCCCGCGGACCTGCGGGACTTCATGGAGCATGCCCGGCAGTTGCCGGCGTGGACCGACCGCGAGAAGCTCGCGACGGCGGTCCGTTTCAACCAGAAGCGCGGCACGTATCTCGGTGTGCTGTACGGCTTTGCGAGCGGCATGATGAGCACGGTCATCCCCAAGGAGGCGCGAGCGGTCTACTACTCCAAGGGTGGCGCGGACATGAAGGACCGCATCACCAAGACCGCCAAGCTCGGATACGACATCGGGTCCCTCAATGCCTATCAGCCGGATGGCGAGATGATCGTCACCTGTGTGAAGACGCGCATGGCGCATGCGGCCGTTCGCCACCTGCTGCCGCAGTCGCCGCACTGGGTGCATGTGGCGCCGGAGAAGAAGCCGATCAGTCAGGCCGACATCATGGTCACCTGGCACAGCCTGCCGACCACGGTGTGGCGCAATCTGCAGAAGTGGAATGTGCCGATCGCTCCGGATGAGTCCGAGGGGTTCCTGCACTCGTGGCAGGTGAGCGCCGCCATGCTGGGCGTTCAGGACCAGTACATCCCGGCGTCGTGGAGTTCGGCGGACTCGCAGGCAAAGCAGGTGCTCGACCCCATCCTCGCGCCCACTCCGGAGGGTAAGAAGCTGGCCGACATCCTGCTCGGCCTCGGCTACAACCTCGATCTGTCCCTGCTCTCGAGGGGTGTGCTGGGGGCGCTGACCAGGTTCATGCTCGGCGACAAGATCGCCGACTGGCTGGACATCCCGAGGGAGCCGGTGTGGAGTCCGCTGCTGGAGACCGCGTGGGGCCCTTATGTGGCAGTCCGTGAGGGCGCTCTGAACGTCGGCGTACCAAAAGAGGCCTACTGGCTCTTCGACGAGTTCCTGAGGCAGTTCGTGTTGTTCTACATGTCCGAGCTTCACATGCCCATCAACATCGAGATCCCGGTGATCAACAATCCCAAGTACGGCTGATGTCGGGCCTTGTCAGCGGACGGCTGATGTCGGGCAGTTGTCAGCGGCTATCGGCGAATAGTCTTGTGGAGGAACGGAGATGGTGATGGGTGCGGTCCAGCCGTGGCATATCGTCGTGGTGGCGATCGTGTTTCTCGTGTTGTTCGGTTCGAGCAAGTTGCCCGCCGCCGCGCGGGGTCTGGGCAGCTCGTTGCGCATTCTCAAGAGCGAGGTCAACGAGATGCACGACGATGGTCGCGAGGACCCACGTGACAACAGGTCCGAGGGGGTCTGACCCGATGGACAGACAAGCGCTCGACGACGGTCTGTTGCTCGTCGATCTTCCCGACGACGGGTTGACCGTCCGGTTCTACCAGATCCTGTTCGACCGGTATCCAGCAGTCGAGCCGATGTTCCGTCGCGACAACAAGGTTCAAGCCGCCATGCTCAGGACCGCGATCGTGTCGGTACTGGACCACCTCGACGACGGCGACTGGCTGACCGACAACCTGCACGCGCTGGGGCGTCGTCACGGCGACATGGGTGTCACGGCAGAGATGTATGACGCGGTAGGCGAATGCATGATCGCGGCGATGGTCGAGATCGGCGGGGGCAGCTGGACCCCCGCGATGACCGATGCCTGGCAGGAGGCGCTCGGCGTGGTCTCCGCGCTCATGCTCGACGGCCACCGCGCCGTGGCCACCTCGTGAGGTGGCTCTCTGATCGGCCATCGCTACCCTGGCCACCGTGAAACACGCTCCCGATATCACCTACGCCGACGATCTGCAGGTCGGTGATCGGTATCCGCTCGACACGTACACCGTCACCGAATCCGAGGTGATCGACTACGCCACGGCCTGGGACCCGCAGAGCTTCCACATCGACAAGGAGATCGCCGAGGCCGGCGCCTATGGAGGCCTCATCGCGAGTGGGATCCACACGCTGGCCATCTACCAGCGGTTGGCGGTATCCGGCGTCTTCGGGGGCTGGAGTGTGATCGCGGGTAAGAGTCTCACCGACGTCCGGTTCCTGCGGCCGGTCCGGCCCGACGACACCCTCACCGGTTCGATCGTCATCGAGGCGATCGATTTCGACGAGCGTGGTCGGGCGTTGGTGACCACGAGGGCCGAGCTCGTCAACCAGCGCGGCGAGCGCGTCATGACCCTCGTCGTCGAGGCATTTGTGCGCGTGCAGCCGTAGTCGGCCTCCCGACTCCGAACGCCTGCAGTGGTCTGCCCTGTACTTCATTACTAGGATATGCAAGTATCTGGTGGACTATCTGACGACGTTCGAGGAGTAGGTGATGGTGGACGAACCATCGGTGTTGTCCGCGGTGGACGGGCGGGTCGCGACGCTGACGCTCAACCGGCCCAAGTCGATCAACGCGCTCGACCATTCGATGGTGACCGCACTGGACCAGCGGTTACGCGCCTGGGCGGCCGACGACGCGATCGCCGCGGTGGTCCTTGTCGGTGCTGGTGAGCGCGGCCTCTGTGCCGGCGGCGACATCGTCACGATCCACCGCGACGCCGCCGCACTGAGCGGTGATGCGACAGCCGGGGACGCCGAGGCGGCGGCCTGCCCGTCTGCAGCGTTCTGGCGCGACGAGTACCGGCTGAACGCCGACATCGCGCGCTACCCGAAGCCGTATGTAGCGATCATGGACGGCATCGTGATGGGTGGTGGGGTCGGCATCGCCGCGCATGCGAACACCCGGGTCGTCACCGACCGCACCCGCCTTGCCATGCCCGAGGTGGGCATCGGGTTCGTCCCCGACGTCGGCGGGACCCATCTGCTCGCGCGGGTGCCACAGGGCCTCGGGGCCTATGCCGCCCTCACCGCCCGTTCGTTGTCGGGTGCGGATGCCATCGCGCTCGGCCTTGCCGATCATTTCGTGCCCGCAGGCGACCTCGAGGCTTTCCAGCGGGCTCTCCACACGATGCCGCTCGAGGACGCGCTCGGCGAATATGCGCAGCGGCCACCGGAGTCGGCGCTCGACGGGCAGCGGAACTGGATCGGTACGGCGTTCGCGGCGGAGACCGTCGCAGAGATCATCGAGCGCTGCCGAGCCGTCGGCGCCGACGAGGCGGCCAAGGTGGCGGACACGATCGCCGCCAAGAGCCCGACCGCCCTGGCGGTGACCTTGAGGTCGTTGCGAGACGAAAAGCCCACGCTGGAGGAGACATTGGCGCGCGAGTACCGCGTCTCGTTGCGCAGCCTCCGGCATCCGGACATGGCCGAGGGGATTCGCGCGCAGGTGATCGACAAGGACCGCACACCGTCGTGGCGACCTACCGACCATTCGGCGGTGACCGCAGCGGAGGTCGACGCATTCTTCGCCCCACTTCCCGACGAGCTGGAATTGACCATCGACACTGCACCACAGGAGGATTCGAGTGTCTGATCTGGAGACGATCATCGTAGAGCGCGATGGACGGGTCGGTCTCATCACGCTCAATCGGCCGAAGGCGCTGAACGCTCTCAATACCACCCTGATGAACGAGGTGGTCGGTGCGGCAACCGAGTTCGATCACGATCCGGATATCGGCGCCATCGTGATCACCGGCTCCGACCGGGCGTTCGCGGCAGGTGCCGACATCAAGGAGATGTCGTCGAAGTCCTACAGCGCAGTGGTGACGGAATCCTTCTTCGGTGCGTGGGACGAACTGTCCCGGCTGCGCACGCCCATTGTCGCGGCCGTCACCGGCTACGCACTCGGGGGTGGCTGCGAACTCGCGATGATCTGCGACATCGTCATCGCCGGCGACAACGCCGTGTTCGGTCAGCCCGAGATCAACCTCGGCGTGATCCCGGGAATCGGTGGCTCCCAACGACTCACACGGGCTGTCGGCAAGGCCAAGGCGATGGACATGATCCTCACCGGCAGGAACATGAAGGTCGACGAGGCCGACCGGCTCGGACTGGTGTCCAGGGTCGTTCCTGCCGAAGATGCGCTGGACACGGCCAAGGACGTGGCCGCCACGATCGCGTCGAAGTCGTTCATCGCTGCCTCGCTGGCCAAGGATGCGGTGAACCGGGCCTTTGAATCCGGTCTCGGCGAGGGGATACGTGCCGAGCGGGCACTGTTCTACTCCACGTTCGCCACCGACGACCAGACCGAGGGCATGGCGGCCTTCGTGGAGAAGCGCGACCCGAAGTTCACGCACAGCTGACCCTCGATCACGCCGATCCGAGAGTCGCATGGCGGTGAGCCGGCAGGCGCGCCGATTGTCGAGACCACGGGTCGATCCGCGTCAGAGGCTGCCACCTGCGTCGATCACCTGGGTCGTGCCGGTCACATAACGCCCGTCGTCGGAGACGAGATAGACGATGGCGTTCGAGATGTCGACCGGGTCGAGCGCCGGGACCGGTAGTCGATTCATCTCGCGGGCGGCGACTTCATAGTCCTCTCGGGTCGGTGTCGGGAGGTCCGGTCGGAACAGGCGGTAGGTCGCATCGTTGAGGACCATCTCCGTGGCGACCGTTGTGGGGTGCACGGTGTTGACCCGAATGCTCTGCGGACCCAACTCTTTCGCGAGAACCCTCATCAAACCGACCAGTCCGTGCTTGGCGGCCGTGTAGTGCGCGATGTTCTCGTTCGCCACGAGTGACGCGAGTGAGCTCGTGAGTACCACCGAACCGCCGCGCCCTCCTTCGACGATGTGGGGAACGGCCGCGCGCACCGTTTTCCATGCGCCGGTGAGATTGATGTCGATCATCGTGTCCCACATCTCCTCGTCCATCTCGAGGGTGGGCGCCATGGTGTTGATACCGGCGTTGGCGAGGACGATGTCGATGCGCCCCAACGCGGCCATGCCGTCTGCCGCTGCTTTCTGCAGCCCGGCGAGATCACGCACGTCGACCGCGGCGGCGATGATGCGGCGGTCGAGCGCCTCGACCTCCTTGACGGTCTGTTCCATGTCGCCCGGCCGGGCGGTGTCATAGGGGACCGTCGAGACCTGCTCGGTGACGTCGACCGCGATGATGTCGGCGCCTTCCTCGGCCAGCCGGATCGCGTGACTTCGTCCCTGGCCACGTGCCGCACCGGTGATGAAGGCGACCTTGTTCGCCAATTTGCCCATCTGACGCACTCCCTTTCGCTGCGGACGTGTGATCCACATCTCAGTTCGAGGCTATGTCACACGGTGACAAAACGCCAGGGTGTCGATTCCGGTGCCGACGGCCGGACGGGTGAGACGATGGTCCGATGAGTCGCGAGGTCACGCCGAGCGGTGCTGGAGTTTCCTCGGATGTCGAGGTCGATCGGGGCGGACGACCCGCGAGTACCAGTGCCCGCGCGCTGGCGGCCGCGGCGCAGCGGTTGTTCCTCGGCGACGGCTTCGATCAGACGACGGTGGAGGACATCGCGGCCGCCGTCGGTGTGAGCAGGCGGACGTTCTTCCGCTACTTCGCCACCAAGGCCGACGTGGTGTGGCTCGAGTCGGATGCCGAGCTCGAGCACTTTCGAGGAGTTCTCGCGGCGTCGGACGCATCGATTCACCCCGTGGACGTCATCGAAAACGCCTTCATCGCGTCGATCGACCACGGCCTCGCCGAAGATGAGTGGGCCCGGCACCGCGCGGAACTGATCTTGTACGTCCCGGCCGTGCAGGCCCAGGCCGCCGCGGTGTATCGACAATGGCGCATCGTGATCGCCGAATTCGTGGCGGAACGGACGAGCCGAACGCGTGACGACGAATACCCCCTCGCCGTCGCGTATGCCGTGATGGCTGCGTCGTCGGCTGGCCACGAACGCTGGTTGGCGGACCCCGATGCGCGGCTCGCCGAGTGTCTGCGACCGATGTTCGCACTGATGGTCCCGCGCGCTCGGGACGTCACAACTGACTAACAAGCCTGTTCCACGACTTGGGGCTGCGAGGGGCCACGGCTAGCATCTGTGACAGATGTGACTTTTGTGGCTGAAGGGAATGGCGGTGGACACACGGTGGGGTCCTCGATGGGGTACGTGGGTCAGTGCCGCAGCCACGGTGGCCGTGGCGCTCACGATGGGGGCGGCAGCTGCGTCGGCCGCCCCGGTGCCGGACCCGGCGGTGTCCCGAATCGACACGGTGATCCACGACAGCAAGCAGCAGGTCACGGCCATCGTCTATTCGGCGTCGATGCGACGGATGATCCCGATCACCGTGCTCCGGCCGCGCGACACGAGCAAGCCGCGGCCGACCTTTTATCTGCTCAACGGGGCGGGCGGCGGTGAGGACTCGGCGACCTGGGCGGCCAAGACCGACTACGTGAAGTTCTTCGCGGACAAGAACGTCAACGTCGTGACCCCGATCGGTGGCGCATTCTCCTATTACACCGACTGGCGACACGACGATCCGGTGTTGGGGCGAAACAAGTGGCAGACCTTTCTGACCAAGGAATTGCCGCCGTTGATCGACAAGGAATTCGGTACGACGAAGGTCAATGCGATTGCCGGGATCTCGATGGCAGGCACCTCGGTGCTGAATCTCGCGATCGCGGCTCCGCACCTCTATCGGTCGGTCGCGGCGTACAGCGGGTGCGCGCGGACCAGTGATCCGGTGGGCCAGGCGTACATCCGCATGGTGGTCGCCGACCGCGGCCAGGGCAATCTCGACAACATGTGGGGACCGGTCGGCGGATCGGGCTGGCGGGAAAACGACCCCTTCGTCAACGCCGCCAAGCTGCGGAGTACCAAGGTGTACATGACGGCAGGTACAGGGCTGCCCGGCCCGTACGACCGTCCGGAGGCGCGCCTGATCCAGGGCAATCCTCTGACATTGGCCAACCAGGTTGTGCTCGGCGGTGTCATCGAGGCCGCGGTCAACTCGTGTACGCAACAGATGGCGACCCGGATGCGTGGTCTCCGCGTTCCGATGCAGACCATTTCGCGTCCGACCGGCACGCATTCCTGGGAGTACTGGGAGTCCGATCTGCGGCGTACCTGGCCGATGCTCTCGGCCGATCTGAACCGGAAGGTGGCGGCGGCGAAGCCCGCGGCTCGCTCCGCCCACTGACCTCGCCTCGACGATTTGGGCGAGGGTGCTGTGCCCGCTCGGCGAAAGTGATTCGGCCGCATCGGTACCGAGGCGGCCCGGTGACTAGTCGGCGCGGTCCTTGAGGAGCAGCCGGACGGTCAGCTCGAGCCGGTTGGTGACGTCGGTGGCCGAGGCGCGACGCGTCAGCCACTGCACCAGATTCGACATCCAGACGTCCGACAGGACGCGCGCGATTGCGAGGTCTTCTTCACCTGGCTCGCCGCTGCCGACCATGGCGCCCGCGAGAAGGCGATCGATGATGCCGGCCACCTGATCGACCTCCGCGGTCGCAGAGGCGTCGGCGAACATGAATGCGCGCGTCATGGCTTCAGTGAGCAGGGGGTCGCGCTGCATCGCATACGTGATCATGTCGAGGACATGCCGCAGGCGTTCGACCGCGGTGTCGCCGCGCAGTTGCGAGCGATCGACGCGTGCCTCGACCCGCTCGAACTCCCTGGCCAGCGCAGTCACGAGCAGGTGGACCTTGGACGGAAAGTACCGATAGAGCGTGCCGACGGCGACATCGGCCTTGTCGGCGACGGTCCGCATTTGGACTGCGTCGTAGCCGCCCTTGGATGCCAGCGCCAACGTGGCGTCGAGGATGCGACGGCGCCGTTCGCGCTGGGCCGACGATCCGGTCTCGGTTCCCCCCGACGATGTGCCTGCCGTCGGGGCGGGGTTCGCCGCCGTGTCGACGGAGGCGCTTGCCGGTGCAGAACGTGCCATGTGGTCGAAGACATCCTCACGTATTTCGGTTCCTGAAGGGTGCCTACCGGTTGGCAACCACCCATGGCATATTAGAACAGGTTCTAATTGCCCGTCACAACCTGACATACAGAGGAATAGCGTGACAATCGCCACGTCAACCGAACAGATCGCCGTCTGTGACGCGATCGCAACCTGGGCGCATGGTGTCCAGACCACCGAACTGGTCCGCGCGGATATCGACAAACCGGCGGATCAATGGACCGGGCTGCTCGCCCAACTCGCCGAATTCGGCGTGTTCGCGGCGGCGCTGCCCGAAGAACATGGGGGTTTCGGCGCCACCTTCACCGATGTCGCCGCGATGATCGAACAATGTGGCCGCAGCCTCGTGCCGGGACCGATCGGTCCCATCGTCGCAGCGGCTCTCGGACTCTCCCGCAGCACCGACGACGACCGGGCTGGGGGTCTGCTCGCGCGTCTCGCGGCGGGTGAAGTGGCCGTTGCGGCGCCGGCAACCGCATTCGCGGGCGTAGGTGTCGCGGAACTCCGCGGCGGCCAGATCGATCTCGGATCGGTCCCCGGCCATGTAGACGGCTGTGCGCTGCTGATCCCGGTGCGGTCCGCCGACGGTGACCTCGCATGGCGGATCCTGCCGCCCGGGATCGGCGTCGTCGAAGCGACGCCCCAGGGGTCCGTCAGTGGCACCGAGTCGGTCTCGCGGGTTCGCGTCACGTCGGTCGAACCGTCGGATCTCATCGCCCTCGACGACCCGGATCTCGTGGCGGGCGTGCTGTCCGCGGCACTGGCCGCCTATCAGAGCGGGGTCGCCCGGTGGGCTCTCGACACCGCGGTTGACTACGCGAAGGTGCGCACGCAGTTCGGTGCGCCGATCGGCTCGTTCCAGGCGATCAAACACATCTGCGCGGACATGCTCTGTCGGAGCGAAGAACTCACGGCGGTGGCCTGGGACCTCGCGCGCGCCGTCGACGACGTGCTCCTCGGCGTGCAACCCGAACGTGCACATGGGCAACTCCGGATCAGCAGATGCGCCGCGGACACGATCGTCGCCGAGGCGGCGGTCGCCAACGCCAAGGACTGCGTCCAGGTGCTCGGCGGGATCGGTTTCACCTTTGAGCACGACGCCCATCTGTATCTGCGATCGGCGATGAATGCCCGAGCCGCACTGGGCCAGGCCGTCCATGCCCGTCGCGAACTGGGCCAACTCGGTGTCGAGGGTGCGCGGCGGGATTTCGAGATCGACCTGTCGTCGGTGGAGCAACGGCGCCCCGAGGTGCGGGAGGCGGTGGCCGCGATCAAGGCAGCCGAACCGGAAGCGCGCCGTCAGGCGATGGCCGAATCGGGCTATCTGATGCCCCATTGGCCCACGCCGTACGGTCTGTCGGCGGAGCCTGCCCTCCAACTCCTGATCGACGGCGAGTTCGATCGGGCCGGAGTCGTGCGGCCGGACCTGGTGATCGGTGCATGGGCGATCCCGACGATCCTCGAACACGGCACCGACACGCAGCGCGACCGATTCGTCGGGCCGACGCTCGCCGGTGACATCGTGTGGTGTCAGTTGTTCAGCGAACCCGAGGCCGGTTCGGACCTGGCCGCACTGCGGACCAGGGCAACCCGAGTCGACGGTGGCTGGCAATTGCAGGGGCAGAAGATCTGGACGTCACAGGCGCACAATGCCACCTGGGGCGTCTGTCTCGCTCGGACCGATCCGGATGCGCCGAAGCACAAGGGCATCACCTACTTCCTCATCGACATGAGTTCGGCGGGTATCGATATCCGGCCGCTGCGTGAGCTCACCGGCCGGGCCAACTTCAACGAGGTCTTCCTCGATGATGTGTTCGTTCCCGACGACCACGTGGTCGGCGAGGTCAACGGGGGGTGGCGGCTGGCGCGCACCACGCTCGCGAATGAACGGGTGGCCATGGGCGGATCGGGACTGGGCAAGGAGATGGACGCCCTGCTGCGGCAGGTCATCGACATGCCCAGGTCCCTCGAACCCGACGAGATGGTGCGCCTAGGCGGACTCGTCGCCGAGGCGCACGTCGGACAGGTGATCGACGCGCGTGCCGTGACCCAGCGGTTGGCCGGGCACGATCCGGGTGCACTGTCGAGTGTGCGGAAGCTGATCGGCGTCCAGCACCGCCAGGCGGTTCCGGAGTTCGCCCTGGATCTCCTCGGCACGGACGCGGTGGTGGCGGGTGACGCATCGGACGTGTTCCTCCAGAACCGATGCCTTTCGATCGCGGGCGGCACCACGCAGATCCTGCGGACCGCAGCAGCGGAACGGATTCTCGGTCTGCCCCGCGGCTGACCCCGGCGAATCCGCCAATTCGGCACGAATTGGCAGATGAGGGCCGGTAGCGGACACGGGGGCAAACCCGTCTGATACAACTAGAACAGGTTCTAATTGTGGCAAGGAGGCAGTGGGGTGGACTTTGCCCTCGACGACACGGCGGTCGCGGTACGCGATGCCGCCGCGGAGGTTTTCGCCCGGCACCAGCCGGACTGGGAGACCAAGTTCGGTCAGCGGGGTTTCGGCCCTGAGGTGACGGGTGCGTTCGACGACGTTCTCTGGCGATCGATCGCCGACGCCGGACTGATGGCGTTGCCGCTCCCGGCGGATCTCGACGGCGACGACGTCGCCGTGATCGATCTCCTGCCGCTGTTGCGGAAGATGGGTGAGTCCGCGGCGGTCACGCCGGCACTGGGGACGCTCACCTCGGCGCTCACGCTGCGCCACGCATCGGACACATCTCGCGCCACGTGGGGTCCGACGTTGCAGGGGGCGGCGTGGCATGCGGTGGCCATCGGCGAGCAGGGGGACACCCTGACGCCGACGCCGCGCACCACGATCCGCGACGGTCGGCTGACCGGAACGAAGACGGGTGTGCTGCACGCGGACGGTGCCACGGCTCTCGTGGTGTCGACCGACGGCGGCGTCGTGATGGTTTCCGCCGACAAGCCGGGCGTCACCATCTCGCGGACGCCGACCTCCAGTGGGTGGGGCGAGTACACAGTGCGGTTCGACGGTGTCGAGATCGACGAGGCCGATGTCCTCACCTCGGATGTCTCGGTGCTGCGCGATCGCTACCGGTTGGTGTTGTCGGCCTATGCCGACGGCCTGGTGGCCGGCGCGACCCGACTGACCGCCGACCATGTCACCGGGCGTGAGCAGTTCGGCAAGCCGATCGCGCTCTTCCAGGCGGTCGGGCAGCAGCTCGCCGACATCTATGTGATCGAGCGCTCGATGGATCTCGCAACCACCGCGGCAGCATGGCGAATGGCTGAAGGGCTCGACGCCACACAGGATCTCGGGATCGCGTCGTATTGGCTCGCGGCGGAGATCCCGGCGACCATGCGCACCATGACACATCTGCACGGTGGGATCGGCGTCGACGTGACCTATCCTCTCCATCGCTACTTCTCCATTGCCAAGGATCTCGCCCGGCTGATCGGCGGTGCCGATGCCCGCCTGGACGAGGTCGCCGACGATTCCGATGCGCGGCTCGATTCGAAAGCGCAGGCAGCACATGTTCATTGATCTCACGCCGGAACAGAAGTCCCTTCGTGCCGAACTCCGCGAGTACTTCGCGAACCTCGTCAGCCCGGCCGACGCCGAGGCCATGCTCACCGAGCGCCACGGCGAGACCTACCGCAAGGTCATCCGGCAGATGGGCAAAGACGGGTGGCTCGGCGTCGGATGGCCGAAAGAATACAGCGGCAAGGGCTTCGGTGAGATCGAGCAGCAGATCTTCACCAACGAGGCGGTTCGTGCCGACGTGCCCTTGCCTGCGGTGACACTGCAGACCGTCGGACCCACGTTGCAGGCTCACGGCACACCGGAACTCAAGGACAAGTTCCTGCCCGACATCCTCGCGGGCGAGGTGCATTTCGCCATCGGGTACACCGAGCCGGAGGCAGGCACCGACCTCGCCTCCCTGACCACGAGTGCTGTCCTCGACGGGGATCACTATGTTGTCAACGGGCAGAAGATCTTCACCACCGGTGCGCACGACGCGGACTACATCTGGTTGGCCGTCCGGACCGACAAGGAAGCCCCCAAACACAAGGGCATCTCGATCCTGATCGTGGACACCAAGGACCCTGGCTTCAGCTGGACCCCGATCATCACCGCCGACGGAGCGCACCATGTGAACGCGACGTACTACAACGACGTCCGCGTGCCGGTGTCGATGCGTGTCGGCGACGAAGGCGGGGGCTGGAAGCTCATCACCACGCAACTCAACCACGAACGCGTCATGCTCGGCCCCGCCGGCCGAATCGACGGGCTGGCCGCCCGGATCAGGGCATGGTCTCAACAGCCCGGATCCGACGGCACGGTGATCGCGAAGCATCCCGACGTCCGTCGCGCGCTGGCCGAGATCGAGGCCTACGCCCGGATCAACGAGTTGCTGAACTGGCAGGTCGCATCCACCGGAGAGGCGATCTCGATGGCCGATGCCGCCGCGACCAAGGTCTTCGCCACCGAGCGTCTCCAGCACATCGGCCGCCTCATCAACGAGATCGTCGGGCGCTATGGAGATTTCACCGATCCCGAGACCGCGGCGCTGGTTGACTGGCTGGACGTCCAGCAGAAGCGCAATGTGGTGATCACATTCGGCGGTGGTGTCAACGAGGTCATGCGCGACATGATCGCGACCTCCGGACTGGGATTGCCGAGGGCAAAGCGATGAGCGCACCGGATACGGTGAGTGCCGACGAGATCCGCGCCGCCGCAGAAGCCATCAAGGCCGACGGCCGCAGCGCACCGGTCACCGGGCGTGACCCGATCAACCAGCCGATGATCAACAACTGGGTCGAGGCGATGGGGGACGCGAACCCCATCTACGTCGACGAATCGGTGGCACGCGCCGCGGGGCATCCGGGCGTGGTCGCGCCGCCGGCCATGGCGCAGGTCTGGACGATGCGTGGACTGCACGGACAGCGCACCACCGACGATCCGCTCGGTCGCGCCAGCGAACTGTTCGACGACGCGGGCTACACCTCGGTCGTCGCGACCAACTGCGACACCGTCTATCACCGCTACACCGAGCCAGGCGAAGAGGTCAACCTGTCCGCTGAACTCGTAGACGTCGTCGGCCCCAAGACCACGGCGCTCGGCGAGGGATGGTTCTTCACCACCCGCAACGTGTGGTCCGTCGGCGACGAGGTGGTCGCCGAGATGTCCTTCCGCATCCTGAAGTTCCGGCCGCCATCGGCGGACGCGGACGCAGATGTGGCCTCGACGGTTCCCGAGGATCTCGACCCGACCCAAATGCTCAAGCCGAGCGCTTCACGCGACACCACGTTCTTCTGGGACGGCGTCGCGCAGCACGAGTTGCGGATTCAGAAAGTGGCCGACGGGTCGTTGCGGCATCCGCCGATCCCGGCCACCTGGAAAACACGCGGGGCGGATGGCGTTGTGCCGGAGACGGATTACGTCGTCTCGACGGGCCGTGGGACCGTGTACAGCTATGTCGTCCACCACGCGCCCAAGGTGCCGGGTCGTCAGTTGCCCTTCGTGGTGGCCCTCGTCGAACTCGACGAAGGTGTGCGCATGCTGGGCGAACTCCGCGGTATCACGCCGGAACAGGTGCGGGTGGGCCTGCCGGTCGAAGCGACATATCTCGATTTCCCGGCCGACGGCGATCGCGGAACCTCCCCGTGGACCCTGTACGCATTCACACCCGTCGAGGAGGGACAGTCGTGACAGCCCTTGCACCCCAAACGGTTCAGGTGGCAGATGTCTTGCCGTCGCTGACCATCGAGGCGACACCGACGTTCGTCGTCGCGACCGCGCTGGCCACCCGCGACTTCCAGGACGTGCACCACGACCGGGATCTCGCCCAGGCCAAGGGTTCCAAGGACATCTTCGTCAACATCCTGACCGACACCGGTCTGGTGGAGCGTTTTGTCACCGATTGGGCAGGCCCGACCGCGCGGATTCGATCGATCTCCCTGAAACTCGGCGTGCCGTGGTACGCCTACGACTCGGTGACCTTCGCCGGTGAGGTCACCGACATCACCGACGGAGTGATCACGGTGTCGGTGACCGGAACGAATTCCCTGGGAAAGCACGTGATCTCGACGGTCACGCTCACCCACGAGCAGACCACGGAAAGGACGGCGTGATGGCGGGGCTGTCCGGACAGGCCGCGATCGCCGGCATCGGCGCCACCGAGTTCTCGAAGGACTCCGGGCGCAGCGAGTTGCGACTGGCGGCCGAGGCGGTGTCGGCCGCGGTTGCCGATGCCGGGCTCACCCCGGCCGACGTCGACGGTCTGGTCTCTTTCACGATGGACACCAACGCCGAGATCGCGGTGGCGCGTGCGGTGGGCATCAAGGAGATGACCTACTTCTCGCGTATCCACTACGGCGGTGGTGCGGCCTGCGCGACCGTGCAACAGGCGGCGATGGCCGTTGCGACCGGAGTGGCCGACGTCGTGGTCGCCTACCGGGCCTTCAACGAACGGTCCGGCCTCCGATTCGGTCAGGTCAACAGTGCCGTCGCCAATCAAGAGAATTCGTCGGGCACCGACAATGCGTTCTCCTACCCGCACGGGCTGTCAACGCCTGCTGCCTTCGTCGCGATGGTCGCACAGCGGTACATGCACGAATATGGCGCGACCAGTGAGGATTTCGGGCGAATCGCGGTGGTCGATCGCAAACATGCGGCGGTCAATCCCAACGCGTTCTTCCACGGCAAGCCGATCACCCTGGAGGATCACCAATCCTCCCGTTACATCGCCGAGCCGTTGCACCTGCTCGACTGCTGTCAGGAATCCGACGGTGGTGTCGCCATCGTGGTCGTGTCGGCCGAGCGGGCCCGCGACCTGCCGCAGGTGCCCGCGCTGATCTCGGCGGCAGCGGCCGGCAGCGCCGACGACCAGTTCATCATGTCGAGTTACTACCGCGACGATCTCGCGGGCCTTCCGGAGATGGGCCTGGTGGGCCGGCAGCTGTGGAAGCAGTCGGGGCTCGGTCCGTCCGACATGGACATGGCCATCCTCTACGACCACTTCACTCCGTACACGCTGATGCAGCTCGAGGAGTTGGGTTTCTGTGGTCGAGGAGAGGCGAAGGACTTCGTCCGGCGCCCGGGCGCGCTCGAGGTCGGTGGCGAGCTTCCTCTGAACACCCATGGGGGACAACTCGGTGAGGCCTACATTCACGGGATGAACGGGATCGCGGAGGCGGTCCGGCAGATACGTGGCGATTCGGTCAATCAGGTCGAGAACGCCGACAAGATCGTGGTCACCGCGGGTACGGGGGTCCCCACCAGCGGTCTGGTGCTCACGCGGTCTCAGGTCAACTAGGCGAGTTCAGCAAAAAGGGAGAAAGACTATGAAGTTCAATCTGGCCGACGTGTTCGAGACAGTCGCCGATTCGGTGCCCGAGCGCATCGCGCTGAGCTACCAGGGGCGTCAGATCAGCTACGCCGAACTCGACGGGCTCGCCAATCAGGTCGCACATCTGTTGGCCGGTTCGGGTATCGGTGCCCACGACAATGTCTCGTTGTTCCTGAAGAACAGCGTCGAGCACGTGACGAGCCTGCTGGGTCTGCTGAAGATCCGCGCTGTGCCGGTGAACATCAACTACCGCTACACCAATCCCGAGCTGCAGTACATCTTCGACAACTCGGATTCGCGCGCGATCATCGTCGAGCTGCCCGAACACCAGCGCAGCGTCGCGGCCCTGTTGCCCGAACTGCCCTCGGTCCGCACCGTTCTGGTGATCGGTGAGGTCGAGAACGAGTTGTCGGACGCCGCAGTCGATCTCCCGGGTGACCGATCCGTGGAGATCGTGTCGTTCGCCGATGCGGACACGAAGTCGACCGAGCGTGACTTCGAGGCGCGCAACGGTGAGGAGCTGTACCTCCTCTACACCGGTGGCACCACGGGCTACCCCAAGGGCGTCATGTGGCAGCACGACGACTTCTTCCGGAAGCCGCTGTCGGGCGGGAACCCGTATGGTGAGGCTCGCCAGGACCTGGCCGAGATCGCCACTGCGGTCAAGGGTTTCCCGTCGATCGCCTTCTTGCTTGCGGCGCCGCTGATGCATGGTGCCGCGTCGTACTCACTGTTCACCTTCTTCACCCTCGGCGGGCGGCTGGTCATCGAGCGGGACTTCGACCCCGTCGCCATCGTGTCCGCGGTCGAGGCGGAGAAGGTTCAGATCATCCTCATCGTCGGCGACGCCATGGGAATGCCACTCGTCGAGGAGTTCGAACGTCGCACCGGAGAAGTCGACCTGTCATCGCTGTTCTCGGTCACGTCCGGTGGCGCGATCTGGTCGCAGCATGTGCGTGACCGCTTCTTGGCGGTGAAGTCGGATCTGGTGCTGCGCGACAACTTCGGTGCATCGGAGTCGGGCAACGACGGCGAGATCATGATGGACGACAACGGGAACCTCCGGGTGCCGCCGACCGACCGGATGATGGTGGTCGACGAGTCGCTCAACAAGATCGAACCCGGTTCCGGTGATGTCGGCTACATCGCGCGCATCGGCAACGTCCCGCTGGGCTACTACAAGGACGAGGCGAAGACTGCGAAGACCTTCCCGACCCTGCCGGACGGCACCCGGATCTCGATCCTCGGCGACATGGGCACGGTGGAGGCCGACGGCACGATCGTGTTCCTCGGTCGCGGGTCGCAGTGCATCAACACCGGCGGCGAGAAGGTGTACGCCGAAGAGGTCGAAGCCGAACTCCACGCGCACCCCGCAGTCGCCGACGCGCTGGTCGTCCCGGTGCCCGACGAGCGTTACGGTCAGCGCGTGGCGGCCGTCATCCAGGTGGCCGACGGCTCGATCGAGCCGACGCTGGAGGAGATCCAGGAACATTGCCGAAAGAGCCTCGCCCGCTACAAGGTTCCGCGAACCGTGGTGTTCGTCGACGAGGTCAAGCGGACCCCGGCGGGCAAGGCAGATTACCGGTGGGCGAAGAACGCCGCCGCCGACGCCAGTGAGACGGCCGGCGCCGCCACGTAGACGCGCCGTCTGTCACCACTGACACCTCGCGGTCGGCGGGGTCAGCTGACCTGCAGACTGATCCACAGCGCGACGACCGCCGCGATCAGGGTGGGCGGCACCGACAACAACCCGAGCTGTAGGTAGCGCCGCGATGGCGGCGGCAGGGCGTGGCGGTGCATCACGTCGCGCCACAGCAAGGTCGCGAGCGAGCCGAAGTAGCCGAGGTTGGGTCCGATGTTGACTCCGAGCAGCACCGCGAGTACCAGCGCGGGCTGATCAGCGACCAGCGGTACCAGCAGCAGGGTGGCAGGCAGGTTGTTGAGGACGTTGGCCAGCACTGCGGCGAGGGCCGCGACGGCAAGCAGTGCCAACAGGCCTGAGCCAGAGGGGATCAGGTCTGCGACCGCGTCGCCGAGCGGTCCATCGCGCACAGGCAGGATGACCACACCGAGAGCCGCGACGAAGGCAAGGAACGGGACGTTGGCCGCCCGAAGCACGTGGATCGTGCTCGAGCGGGGAGCCGCCACCAGCAGCGGTACCGTCATCAAGACGGCCCCGCTGGTGGCGACGCCCACCAGTGGGATGCCGAACGGTTCGGCGACGAGAAATCCGATCAACAGAATCCCCAGGCAGGTGAGAGTCCAGCGTGGCGGACGGGGTGTGTCGCTTTCGCCGCCGCTCGACGGCGTCCCCGACGATCCGGACGTCGTCGGCCGGGCGCGGAGATCGTCGGCGAAGAACACTCGGAAAACGATGAACTCCACCACGATCGCGACGACCCAGGGCGCTGCCATGGTGGCGGTGAAGCCCAGGAAGGTCAGCCCGGTGGCCGAGAACGCGATGAGGTTGGTCAGGTTCGACACCGGCATCAATGTCGAGGCGCTGTTCGCCAGGTGCGCACTCGCGTAACCGACCGGGGCGACCCGGGCTCCGATACGTCGCGCGGTGTCGACCGCGAGGGGTGTCAACAAGACGATGGTCGCGTCGAGGCTGAGGATTGCTGTGACGATCGCGGCCGCAGCGAACACGATGCGCAACAGACGGTTCGGTGAATCCCGGCTCCATCGGGACATGAGGGAACCCACCCACGCGAAGACCCCCGTGCGAGCGCAGATGTCCGCGACGACCAGCATTGCCGCCAGAAACCCGATGGTGGGCGCCATGAAGTGGAGTTCGTCGGCGGCGCTCGACCACGACGCGAGCCCTGTGGCGACCACCAGAACCGCAGCGGGCACCGCGGCGACGGCCGGGGGGAGCCGACGGGCGGTCATGGTGAACGCGATGACCACGACGAGCAGCGCGATCGACACCCCCGCGCCGAACGCGTTGTCAGGCGAGATCATGGATGAGTCGGCACCATTCAGCCGCCTGGCCGCGTGTCGACGGCTCCGGCGTCCTCGGGGGCGGCATCGTCGGCGTCCGCGAGGCCGGAATCGTCGGTGGCCTCAGGAGATTCCGCCACGATGCGCATCGGCGCCAGCCAGAACAGAACCAGTGAACTGGCGACGATCACCGATCCGAGCACGATGTAGGCCTGGCTGAGCGGGCCCATGAACGCCTCGCGGGCGCCATCGAGGATGCGGGCGGCGAGTGGCCCCGCCTGATCGGCGAGACGGTCGGCGACGGCGCTCGCCTCGGCGAGGGACCGGCGAATGGTGTCGGCTACGGCATCGGCCTGCGTAACCAGTGCCTGCCCGCCGGCAGCGTCACCGGCGGCGATTCTCTGCTGACCGGCCTCGACCATCTGGGCGCGCGTCTCATCGGCCACCGGGCCGATCCGTGACGACCAGCCGGCCGCCACGATGCTCCCCGCCAATGCGATCCCGATGGCCGCGCCGACTTCGCGAGACGTGTCGTTGACCGCGGACCCGATGCCCTGGTTGTCCAGGGGAGTATTCGACATGATCGCCGTGGTCGACGTCGCGTTCGCCAGCCCGATACCGCTGGCGAAGATCCCGAGAATCCATGCGACCGAGAGATAGTCGTCGTAGTCGATGGCCCCCATGAGGATGATGCCGACCCCGGAGAGCAGGACGCCGCCGCCGATGAAGTACTTCACCATGTGGAAGCGGACAGCGGCCCAGTTGCCGACCAGTGAAAATATGCCGACGCCCACGACGAAAGGAAGCAGGGCGAGAGCGGACTTGAGCGCGGAGTATCCGAACACCAATTGGAGTTGCTGCAGCAGCAGATAGAACATGCCGAAGGAGCCGAGGAACTGTATCGCCACCGACAGGGAACCCGCCCCGAAGGCGCGGTTGGCAAACAGGCGGATGTCGAGCAGCGGTGACTCCCGCCGCAACTCGATGATGCAGAACACCCCGACGAGCGCGATGCCGCCGACGAGACAGACCAGAACGACGGGATCATCCCATCCGCGATGCGGCGCTTCGAGGAGACCGAACACGATGGCCGTCACCGCAAGCACCGACGACACGGTGCCGAGATAGTCGAATGCGCCGGGATTGCGGTCTCGTGAGGTGCCGATGGTGAAGCACAACGCCGCCGATATCACCGATGACGCGGCGAAGGTGATGAAGATCGAGTGCCACGAGAAGAATTCGAGCAAGATGCCGGTCACCAGGAAGCCCGCGATGGCGCCACCGCCTGCGACAGCCGCCCAGATGCTGACAGCCATCGCGCGCCGCGACTCCGGCACGCCGGAGGTGATCAACGAGAGGGTGGTCGGCATGATGAGCGCGGCGGCCGCGCCGGCAAGGCAGCGCGTCGCGATCAACTCGGTGGGGCTGCTCACCCAGATGGCGAGCAGGGATGCGATGCCGAAGAACACGAGACCGGCGATCAGAACGCCGCGACGGCCGAATCGATCACCGACGGCGCCCGCCGGCAGCAACAGCGCGGCCAGCGCAAGGGTGTATCCGTCGACTATCCAGGTCATCTGTCCGGCGTCGGCGCCGACGTCGATGGCGATGTCGGGGAGTGCCGTGTTCAGCGCGGCCATCGCCGCGACGACCATGCTCACCGCCGCGCACGCGATCGAGATCAACCACGCAGACCGGAGGTCGTCTCGACTCATACTCGGGCGCATCGCCTCACCTCATCAGATCCCCGGTCGCGGTGTTGCTGTTTCGTAATCGAGACACGCGGTGTCGGCGACGTCAACCTGAGCGCAACATGTGACACATTTATCACTGCAGTAACAAATCCCGGCGATTGTCGGCCGTTCGGTCGACCATGACCCGGACAACCGAAAGTGGGAGATCATGGCGTCATCCCGTGTCGCCTCTTCACAAGGTACCGACTACTCGCCTGTGCGCGTGCACGTATGGCGTGTGCTCTCGATGGTGGCGGCGTTGGTCGCGGTGGTCGTCGGCCTGCTCGTCATCGTCACATCTGCCGCCTGACACGATAACGCGCGCCGCCGAGGACTCCTCGGCGACGCGCGCGTGTGGCGGGTGGAATCAGCCTGCGTGCTTCTCGATTGCGGCGCCCACTCGCGGGAGCGCCGCGATGACATAGCCTTTGGCCTTGCCTCGCAACGAGTTGTATGCCTTGGCCAGCGACGGCTTCGCGGTCGCAGCCTGATCATCGGTGACTGTCAACAGTGCCTCGGACGCGGTATCGCCGTTGGCGACGAGGTGATCGCCGAAGGCGACCCCGGCAGGCTTCGAGTCCCACAGCGGTGCAAGCGCCGACAGGAAGTCCGGGAGCATCTTGTCGGTCGCCGATGCGGTGATGCCGGGCTTGACCTTCTGGGCGGCCGCGTAGGCCGTCTTCACGGCGGCGCCGCCGAGTCCCTTCTGGTCCGACACCTCGGCATCGATCACCTCGACAAGGTCGGCGACCACGGCGGGGCGATCGTTGTCGAGCAGGGACTGCAGCGAATCACTCATGAGTTCTCCTCGCGGATGCCCGGCGGCCGGGCAAAGTCGACGGCGGTTGTCCGCGTCGAGATTACTGCCCGGCCGACCGGGTTGGGGTCACGCGCACCGTGCTGTGGCGCAGACCACTCGAACTCCTCGATCAGTACTTCTCGGACTGTCCTCCGTCGATGGGGATGACGGTCGCATTGATGAACGACGACTCGTCGGAGAGCAGGAAGGCGACCAGGTGACCGACCTCCTCGGGTCGGCCGAATCGCTTCATCGGGTTCACGCTCACGAACTGTCGGCCGGCTTCTTCCCAGTTCTCCGGATCCAGCTGCTTGAGCGAACCCTCGACCATCGGGGTCATGATGGCTCCCGGTGCGATGGCCTTGACCGAGACGCCGTACTGCCCGTACTCGATTCCCGAATTACGGGTCAGGCCGACCACCCCGTGCTTGGCGGCGGCATAGCCCGACTGGTTGCCGACGCCGCGGATGCCGCCGACCGATGCCGTGTTCACGACACTGCCCGATCCCTGCTCCTTCATGACCGCGAGTACGTGCTTGAGCCCGAGGAACACTCCGCGCAGGTTGATCGAGAGCACCTTGTCGAACTCGTCGGTGCCGAAGTCCTGGGTGAGATCCTGCTTTCCCTCGATACCTGCGTTGTTGAAGAACGCGTCGATACGACCGAAGGTCTCGACGGTCCGGGCGACGTAGCCTCTGACCGCATCTTCGTCGGCGACGTCAGCGACGATCTGGATCACCTTGGTGTCGGAGGCGACCTCGGCAATGGCCTCTGCAGTCCCGGCCAGGCCCGTCTCGCTGACGTCCACCAGAGCCAACGAGGCCCCTTCGCCGGCGACCCGAGTCGCGGCGGCCCTGCCGAGCCCCGAACCCGCGCCCGTGATGAGTACGATCTTGTCGCTGAATCGAGCAGTCATGGTGCGAACCTTCTTCCGTGAAAGGCCGGCCCGTCCCATTGGCGGGTCGTACAGTCGTCATAACGAGACTTATGGTTCCGTTATTCCGGAGGGCAGCTGAGATGGTCGACGATGAGGTTGTGCGAGGGCGAGGTCGTCCGCGCGACGAGCGACTCGGCGAGAAGATCCTCGATGCCACCCGGGCGCTCATCGACGAGGTCGGATATCACCAGACCACGATGGATGCCATCGCCGCCCATGCGGGCGTTGGCAAGGCGTCCTTGTACCGGCGCTGGCCGACGAAGGCCGCGGTCATCACCGACGCCGTCGCCGCCGACCTCGCCGCGCCCCCGGCTCCGGACACGGGTTCGGTCGGCGGGGACGCCCTGGGCTACCTGCGCGACCTCAGGCACGCGCTGACGCTCCTGGGTGGGCCGTCCGTGGTCGCAGGCGCGCTCGCCGAGCGCGGCGAGGCCGGGCAGCTCGAATTGCGTGAGATCCTCCGCGCATGGAACGAGCCGGCAGCAGAGGTCCTGCGTCGGGGGATCTCACGATCGGAGCTGCCTGCCGACCTGCCGATCGACGTCATCGTCGACAGCTGGACGGGCTACCTGATCTATCAGATCGTGTTGGTCCGCGTGGTGCCGTCCGACGACGACCTGCGCCGGCTCGTCGGCCTGTTGCCCGCGGGATGATGTCGACAGCGGTGAGATACCCACCGCCGGTGAGATATCCACCCCCGGTCAGTGGTGAGATCCCTACCGCCGGTGAGTGGTGAGTTACCTACCGCCGGTCGAGTAGTCGGTCGAACCGCCGGTCGAGTAGTCGGCGAGCGTAGCGAGTCGACGTATCGAGACCCCGTGTTGCCGAACGCGTCTCGTGTCGTCAGCGCGCGACGGTGAGTACCACGTTCGCCAGTGCCGGCGCGCCGTCGCGGTCGGCGACGGTCGCCGTGACGAGAAGTTGCCCGCCCTCGTCCCAGACATTCACGTCCAGCGTCTCACCGGGGAACACAACACCGGCGAAGGACGCCGAGTAGTCGCGGACCGTGGTGACATCGCCACCGAGTACGGCATCCGTGACGGCGCGGCAGACTGAGCCGTAGGTGCAGCGGCCATGCAGGATCGGACGCGGGAAACCGGCATTCGCGGCGAACTCCGGGTCCGAGTGCAACGGATTACGGTCGCCGCACAGCCGATAGAGCAGTGCCTGTTGGGGGAGCGTCGGCACCGACAGCCGATGATCGGGCTCGCGATCCGGGTAGGTCACTTTGGCGGACGCGCCGCGTTCGCCGCCGAAGCCGCCCTCGCCCTTGGCGAAGATCGACCACTGGGTGGTCCACAGCGGCCCGGCCTCGTCGGACGTCGCTGCTTCCAGGATGACGACCGCCGCGGAGCCCTTGTCCTGGACCTCGATGATCCGTGTCCGGCTTGTCGCCTTGCCTGCCGCAGGCAATGGGCGGTGTGCGGTGATCTTCTCGCTCCCGTGCACCACCTTCGCGAGATCGATGTCGATGCCGGGAAAGTTGACTGTCGGGGGCTCGGTCATGTGGAACGACGCGGCGACAGCGGCGAACGTCGGCAGTACCTTCGGCGCGATGTCGTCGACGTAGGCGAGCCCGGTGGTGTCCATCGGGTCGGCCGCTGCGCCGACGGCGAGGTGATACAGCGCGACGTCGGAGGCCGACCATTCGAAGGAGACCTCGCCGAGATCGGCGCCGACGGCTACGGATGGATCGATGGGCACGGTGATCAGGCTCCTGTGGTGCTCGTGGACGGTGCGGCGGTCTGCGCTTTTGCCGCAGCATCGAGGGCTGCGAGATATCCGAAGACCAGGGCCGGACCGATGGTGGCGCCCGGGCCGGCGTAGGTGTGGCCCATCACCGGTGCGCTGGTGTTGCCTGCGGCATAGAGGCCGTCGATGACCGACCCGTCGGCTCGCAGTGCGCGACCGGATGCGTCGGTGTCGATGCCGCCCTTGGTGCCGAGGTCGCCGGGAACCATCTTGGCCGCATAGAACGGCGCCTTGGCCACCGCGCCGAGGCTCGGGTTCGGCTTGTTGGTGATGTCGCCGTAGTAGTGGTCGTAACCGCTCTTGCCACGTCCGAAGTCGGCGTCCACACCCGAGCGTGCAAAGCCGTTGAATCGCTCCGTCGTCGCCGCGAGGGCGTCGGCAGGCAGGCCGGTCTTCTCGGCGAGCTCGGCGATGGTGTCGGCCTTGACCACCACGCCCGACTCCAGCCATTTCTTCGGAAGCGGTTGGCGTGCATTGATTCCCGCGAACAAATAGCGGTTGCGGCAGGTCTGGTCGAAGATCAGCCACGACGGCACGTTGGTGCCGGGCCCCTCGCCCTGACCGAACTCGCCGCCGTACATCTGATGCACCGCCTCCACGTACGGCAACGATTCGTTCATGAATCGTTGTCCCTGCTCGTTGACGATGAAGGTGCCGGGAACGGACCGTTCCGACAGCGCGAACCACGGACCGCGGGGCAGCGGGATCGTCGGGCCCCACCAGGCGTCGTCCATCAGCGAGACCGCAGCGCCGATCTTCTGTCCCGCACTGATGCCGTCGCCGGTGTTGGACGGTGCGCCGGTGGTCCAGTCCGAACCGATCGGCTCCCGCTGGTACTTGCGCCGCATCTCGGCATTGTTCTCGAAGCCGCCGCACGCCAGGATCACACCGTGCCGAGCGTGGATGGGGAAGGTCGCGCCGTCGGACTCGGCGACCACGCCGACCACGCGGCCGTCCTCGGTCAGCAGATCGGTGAGACCGGTGTTGAGACGGAGCGGGACGCCGAGCTGACGGACCCCGAGAAGGAGTTCGGCCGCGAGTGCGGCGCCCATCGCGATGAGCTTCTTGCCGCGCGAGCGGGCCCAGAAGAACCGACTACCGACCTTGGCCATCCGCAACGGCCCCCGCCAGTGCCGGAGACCGGTGTTGAGCCAGCGGTAGTCCGACTGCAGCACCACCATGTTCAGTGGAGCCTTGGTGTACTGCGGATGCAGGGTCTTCAGGTCATCGCCGAGTTTGCGGGCGTCGAACGGGCGGGGCTCGACGGACCGACCGCCGAGGCGGCCACCGGGGGCCTCGGGGTAGTAGTCGGAATAGTTCTTCACCCATTCGAGGTCGAGCGGGGCGTTCTTCATGAGGAAGTCCAGTGCCTCGGGCCCACGGTCGATGTAGGCGTCGATGCGCTCGGCGGGCGCATGGTCGCCGATGATCGCGTGCACATACTCGCGGGCCTTGTCGGTGGTGTCGTCGACACCGTCGCGCTTCAGCACCGAGTTGTTCGGGATCCAGACGCCACCGCCCGAGCGCGACGTCGAGCCACCCCAGTACGGGGACTTCTCGATGATGACGGTCTTCAGACCGCTCGCGGCGGCCGTGATGGCCGCACTCAAGCCGGCCGCCCCGGCGCCGACGACGATGACGTCGTACGTCTCGCCCTCTGTCGACTGTGCCGTGGTGTTCTGGTGTGCAGGATCGATCGCGCCGGCCATGGAAGTCCCTTCGTGCGCCGCGGGGTGCAACAAGTTCTCGTTCTGAATTAGAACACGTTGCAGAAATGGTACGCCAGAGGAGGCCCGCAACTCCGGGTCAACGAGAGCTCCCGACGTCGAGCGATCCGAACAGCGGAGGCAGACCCCCGCGGTGCAGCATCTTGGTCCGGAGGGCCTTCACGGTCGCTGCGTCGACGCCCAGTCCGCGATCCAGGAAGCGATCGAACGAGCCGTACGACTGGCGGACCTGGTCGAACGAAGCAGCGAGGAAGCTCCTCTGGACGCCGAGAATCGGGGTGAACAGCGAGGGGTCGGTCACCAGCCCGCGGTCGACGAGGTATGTCATCTGCGCCTGGTTGCTCGCGGCCAGGCGAGAGTTCGATGCGAGGTAGTCCTGGAAGACGGTCCGCTCGGGTACGCCGAGGGCGGTCAGCAGGAAAGCCGAGATGAGACCGGTTCGGTCCTTACCCGAGGTGCAGTGATAGAGCAGCGGTGTGGTGGACGTGGCGATGTCACGCAGGGTCGATCCGACCTGGCGACGGGCCGCAGCGTCCGTGATCATCCAGCGGTAGTAGTCCTGCATCATCCGCGCTGCCCCGCCCCCGCCGAGGGCCTGCTGCTGGGCCGCCGGGCCACTGCCGATGATCCGGTTGACCGTCAGATAGAAATCGTTGTCGGGATCCCAGATCGGTCGCTTGGTGTACCGGACCGGCGGCAGACTGTCGGGGCTCGCGGCGACCTCGTTGGGTGACCGGACGTCGACGACATCGGTGACGCCGAGTGCGACGAGCTTCTGCTTGTCCGCATCGGTCAGCGTGTTGAGTGCATTGCTGCGATAGACGACGCCGGTGCGGACGGTGGAACCGTCCCGGGTCGCGTAACCGCCGACATCACGCGCATTGACGGCCGAGATCCCGAGGCTCGCGCCGGCGACCGGAGCCGCGGATGCCGACGGTGCGGACTCCGGAATCGTGGCGATGCCGACGGACGTCAGGCAGATGCTGACGGCCGCAACGGCGAGGCGGATGCCGTTACGACGGCGAATGGTGGTCAACACGGGATGGTTACCTCTTTCTCGAGTGGAATGCCGATCAGAATCTGATCCGGGCGAAATCACTGTGCGGACGGGCCTGGCATGCCAGGACGTAGCCGGCTTCCAGGTCGTCCTCGTCGAGCACGCCGGTGTCGGTCATCGTCACGTCGCCGTCGACGACGACGCACGCACAGGTGCCGCATTGCCCTTCGCGGCAGGAATAGGGGACGTCGATCCCGTGGGCGAGCATCGCTTCCACGAGATTCTGCGATCGCGGCCAGTCGATGGTGTGGGTGTTCCCATCGCTGACGACCTGCGCGGTCGCCGCGTCGGTCGCGGCGAGTGGATCAGACTCCGCGGTGGGTTCCGACGCGCTCTCGGCGAAGGGATCGCCGCGCAGAGATGCGAAGACCTCGGCGTGCACCCGTGACCGCGGTACGCCGAGGCCTGCCATCGCGTCGCGAACCGTTGCCATGAACCCCGCGGGACCACACATGAAGGAATGGCGATCGGCGAACGGTTCGGCCAACCGTGCGAGTTCGTCGGCGGTGGGTTGTCCCCGGACGGATTCGAGCCAGTGGATCACGACCAACCGGTTCGGGTGCCGGGCTGCGAGGTCGCGTAGTCGCCCATCGAAGATGATCGAATCGGCGTCGCGGTTGGCGTAGATGAGCGTGACGTGCCCGCTCCCGGTCGCGAGGGTGGACTTGAGAATCGAGAACAGCGGGGTGATGCCACCACCGGCTCCCCAGAGGAGGAGGTCCTCGTGCACCGACGCCGGCGTGAAGACGCCGGACGGCGGGAGAAGGTCGACGATGTCTCCTTCGGACACGTTGTCGCACAACCAGTTGGAGCCATAGCCATCTTCGGTGCGCTTGACCGTGACCATCAGTTCGTCGTCGCTCACCGGGCAACTGGCGAGGGAGTAGCAGCGGGCCACCGACCCTGTCGTGTCGCTCGGGATGCGCAGAGTGAGGAACTGCCCGGGACGATAGATGAAGTCGTGCGCGCGGTGGGACGGCACCTCGAACACGATGGACTTCGCGTCCCGGGTCTCGTCGATGACTCGTGCGACCCGGGCCGACGCTGGACGCGGCGGGGCCACGCCGGCGGCAACCGTCGTCATACCAACCTCCTTCGTTGTGATGACGTCATGGTGTGTGGTGGGTCGGCCCCGCGCAGTGGCGGATTCTGTTGTCCGGGAGAGATGTCGGTGGCCGCCCACTGAGTGGGAGGCGTGCGGCCTCGTCCGGGGGTGACGGCCTTAGGGTCGCGGCCATGCACAGGTGCTCCGGGAGAACCGAATGAATCGCATGCGTGACCAGGTCGTCCTGGTCACCGGCGCGGCCAAGGGGATGGGGCGAAGCCACTGCGTGCGGCTCGCCGAGGAGGGCGCGAGTGTCATCGCGGTCGATCTCGAGGCGTCGGCCGACGACCTGGCCGGCACGGTACGCGAGGTCGACTGGGTGGGTGGGCGCTGCGTCACTGCTTGTGCCGACATCCGCGACTTCGAGAGCCTCGCTGCGGCTGTTGGTCACGGCGTCGACGAGCTCGGCCGCCTCGACGCCGTGGTCGCCAACGCAGGTGTCTACCCGGAGGCCCGCCCATCCTGGGAGATCGACGAGGACGACTGGCGCCGAGTCGTCGACATCAATCTGACCGGAGCGTGGCACACGGTCAAGGCGACGGTGCCCTTGATGCAACCGGGCGGATCGCTGGTGATCATCGGTTCGACCAACGGGCTCAAGGGGATGGCCGGGACGGCGCACTACTGCGCGAGCAAGCACGGTGTCGTCGGGCTGACCCAGACGTTGGCGAACGAACTCGGCCCGAACGGTATTCGGGTGAACGCCGTCCATCCGGGATCGGTCGGTACGTCGATGATCCTCAACGAGCGCGTCTTCGCGAAGCTGCGTCCCGACCTCGCTGCACCCGTCGAGGACGACGCGGCAGTCGCGCTCGCCGCCCGCAATCTGCTCGGCGTGCCGTGGGTCAGCCCCGTAGACGTCAGCAACGCCGTGCTGTTCCTGTTGTCCGCGGAGGCACGCTACGTCACCGGGACGAATGTCGTGGTCGACGCCGGCCTCGTGGCGAAGGTCTCGTGATGGGCCGCGTGGCAGGGCGGGTGGCCTTGGTGACAGGTGCGGCGCGCGGCATCGGGCGGGCTCAGGTCTTGCGCTTCGCCGAAGAAGGGGCCGACATCATCGCCGTCGACATCTGCCGGTCAGTGGAGACGACGGTGACACCGCCATCGACTCCCGAGGATCTCGCCGAGGTGACAGTGCTTGCCGAGAAGCTGGGCGCACGGGTGGTCTCCGCCGTCGTCGACGTTCGCGACGGCGAGGCCCTCCGCGGCACCGTCGATGCTGCCGTTGCCGATCTCGGTGGCCTCGACATCGTGTGCGCCACAGCGGGTATCACCTCGAAGGGGGCCGCGGTCGAACTCGGAGATGACGAGTGGGACACGATGCTCGATGTCAATCTCACGGGAGTGTGGCAGACCTGCAAGGCGTCCGCGCCCCACCTCATCGAGCAGGGTGGTGGTGCGATGATCCTGACCAGTTCCATCGCAGGGTTGCGTGGACTCTCCGGAGTGGCCCACTACGTGTCGGCCAAGCACGGCGTCGTCGGCCTGATGCGGTCGCTGGCACATGAACTGGCGCCCTACGGCATTCGGGTGAACTCGGTACACCCGACCAACGTCGACACGCCGATGATCCAGAACCCCATGGTCCGAAAAGCGTTCCGGCCAGATCTGGAGAATCCCACCCGCGAGGAGTTCGCAGCCGCGGCCCAGACGATGAACATGTTGCCGGTCCCGTGGATCGAATCGGTCGACATCGCGAACGCCGCGTTGTTCCTCGCCTCGGACGAGGCGCGATACATCACGGCGGTCACGCTGCCCGTCGATGCGGGGTCGACGCAAAGCTGACAGCGCGACTCGCACCCTGACCGACGACGTGGCCCGTGTGCAGCGGGGCCACGTCGTCGTTTGCGTCGAAGACTTTGCCATCCGTGATCATGTTGCAGTGCAGATCATCTCGTGACGCGTTGGGATGACCATCTGTCCCGAACAGCGGGAACCTCGGCTGGTGCAGGTGGTTCGGTGCCGGTGTGATGTGACTGGCACCACATCCGGTGGTCGTCGATCACTTTTGTTCCGACCCGCGGTCTGCGGGCCGGTTTTCCTGGAAGGTACGCGATGCCTGTACAACCCACTCCGAGCGAGGGCTCGAGCGTCACGCCTGGCGCGACGACATCGGACGACCATCAGCGCGTCTGGACGCCCCGGCTCGTGCTCGGTCTCGTGTCCATCGTGCTGTTGCTGGAGGTCCTCGCGATCAGCTATCTGATGATCTCGACGGCACTACCGTTCATCGTCACGCATTATCAGACGACTCAGGGGGCCTGGCTGCTCACAGCATTCCTGCTCACCGGCGCGGTCACGGCGCCCGTCATCGGTCGCCTCTCGGACATGTTCGGCAAGCGGCGGCTCCTGCTCGCCTGTGTCGCTCTCGCCGCGGCCGGATGCCTGTTGTCGGCGATCGCACCCTCGTACGGCGTGATGATCGCCGGCCGTGCATTGGCCGGATTCCTCGTCCCGTGCCTGTTTCTCGGCTATTCGTTGATCCGAGATGTGTTCCCGCCGAAAGCCGTCGCACTGGCGGTCAGCATCGCGACGACCGGGATGGGCCTGGTTGCGGTGCCTGCGCCGTTCCTCACCGGCTGGCTGATCGACGACTTCGGATTCCGCAGCATCTTCTGGTTTCTCTTCGCCGTGGTGGTCGCGATCGGCTTCGCGATCCTGGTCACGGTCGACGAGTCGCCGCTGAGGGTGCGGACAACCGTCGACCTGGTCGGCGCGGTGCTGCTCGGTGCGGGCCTGGCCGGAGTGCTGGTCGGCGTCAGCTTCGGGCCGTCCTGGGGCTGGACCGCAGCATCGACCCTCACCTACCTCCTCGGTGGGGCCGCGTTGCTCATGGCATGGCTGGTGTCGGCGAGAACAGTTGCCGCGCCGCTGGTCGATCTGGACGTTCTGCGTCGTCGTCCGGTGTATCTCACGACCATCAGTGCCGGTGTCGCCTATGGGATCTCCGGGCTGTTCGCGGTTCTGTTGCCGATGATGGTGATGGTTCCCGGCATCATGGGACTCGGGTACGGCTGGGGTCTGTCGGCTGAGGATTTCGCGCTGTTCCAGCTGCCGATGGTGATCGCAATCGTGGCAGGCGGACTGCTCGTCGGTGTGTTGGTGAGCCGCGGATTCGCTCCGCGGCTGCTCATGCTCGCGGGCCTCTCCTTGATGGCGATCGGCATGCTCGTGGTGGCGTTCAACCATTCGGAGAAGTCGACGATCATCCTGGGAGCGGTGATTCTCGGCCTGGGACAGGGTATGTCGTATGCGGCCGTGCCGAACCTGGTGATCGAGGCCGTGTCACCAACGCTGCAGGCGAGTACGGCCAGCATCGTTGCGGTGAGTCAGAGCATCTTCCCGGCGGTGCTGTCGGTGGTCGCGTTCACCGTGCTGAACAATTCGCACGTGGCGATGGTTGCGCAAGGCGCCACGTTCTATGACTCGGACGGGTTCACGGTGGCCTTCGTGATCGGTGCGATCGTCTCGGTGGTCGGCGCGCTGACAGCGCTCGCCATGCCACGACGCGCGACTGACGAAATCGCCGAGACCGCTGGAGTTCTGGGCGCTGCCTGATCGGCAACGACGCCATACGGTGTCGCGTATCGTGCACCACTCACGAAGGGTCGAAGGACCGTGATATGGGTGGGCGTCGGATACGCGACACCGTGTGGTGTTTCGTTCCCGCTGCTTCGATCGAGGGAGAGTGTTCGGGATGGAGGAGCGACGTCGTGTCTCAGGAGGCAGCGGCGCCTGCGCGTCGGCCGAAGAACGTGCCGTCGCCCAGCGAGGTGCCACTGATGTAGCCCCAGGAGTGCAGCCCCGACGTCGCGCGCCCGGCCGCGAAGAGTCCTGGTATCGCCTCTCCGTCGAGATCCAGAACCGCGCCGTCGACCGTGGTGCACAGGCCCCCGAGGGTGAAGACCTCTGCACCACCGCCACCGGCGGCTCCGTATTCCGGTGGGGCGATGCCCTTGCGGACGTCGATGGCGGCGAATGGAGCCTGCAATGGCCGTAGCCACCGCGCAGACTTGTGGAAGTAGGGATCGATGCCCTCACCGGCATACCGGTTGTACTCGGCCACGGTGTTCTGCAGGGCTCCGTCGGGCATGCCGACCTCGCGTTCGAGCTCCGAGACGGACTCGGCGACGAAATGAGGTACCACACCCCATCTCTCGTTCTCCGGGACCTCCTCGTACCCTTTCTCGTCGAGAATCACCCAGACCCGCAATCCGTGCTTGAACAGAGCGGCCTGACCGACCAGGCCGGGGTACACGTCCTCGTTGATGAAGCGTTGGCCCAGTTCGTTCACGATCATTCCGCGGACCATCATTCCGGGGATCAACGAGATGCCGACCTGGCCGGCCGACATGTGTCGGATCGCGGCACCGGCGGCCTGTGCCATCCGGATACCGCGACCGTCGTCGCCGCCGTCGCTGTTCACGCCCAGGCTGACGAGCTGTGGGGCGTGCTGAGCGAGCATCGCGGTGTTGTCCGCGAATCCGCCGGTGGTGATCACGACCCCGCGTCGCGCCCGGTAGGTGACGGTCTCGCCGAAATGACGGGCGGATACGCCGACGACGCGATCGCCCTCGACCATGAGTCGTTGGACCGCGGTATCGGTGTGGACGGCCACTCCCGATGCCGCGATCGCGTCACTGAGCACCGCCATCAGGACCTTGCCGCCGAAGCCATCCGACGTGACGCGGTGACCGCGCGGTGCCGGTGTCGCGAGGTCACAGAAGGGATACGCGTTCTCTCCCATCCACATCAGGCCGTCGTCGGTCGGTGGGACCCAGGTGGGTGAGTCCCACAGCGACGGCGTGAACGGAACGCCCTGTGCGACCAGCCATTCGTAGTGCTCGACACTGCCGTGGCAGTAGTGGCGGACCTTGTCGGCGTCGGCGTCCGGGCCTAGGGCCGCGAGCAGGAACTTCTCCATTTCCGCAGGCGTATCGGTGAATCCGCACGCCTGCTGGATCCCGGTTCCGCCACCCAGATAGATCTCGCCGCCGGACAACGCGGCCGATCCTCCGCCACCGCTCTGCCGCTCGAGGAGGATTGTGCGGGCGCCGGCGGTGTCGGCCTCGAGGGCGGCGGCCGCACCGGCACAGCCGAATCCGATCACCAGCACGTCGGTTTCGTGGGTGAACTCGTCGACCTCGGATGCTGCCAGCGGTCGGACGGATCTGGTCGTGGCGTGCATGCCTGGCCTCCTGCGGGATAGCTCTCGTTATCGTTCGACGTCGCCGACGGGCTCCCGACGCAGAAATGCCAGCACTGCGCTCTCGAACGCCGACTTCTGCTCGATCATCGCCCAGTGGCCGCATTGCGGGAAGACGTGCAGCTCGGCGCTCGGGATCGTCCGCATCGGGATCAAGGCCATGTCCAGCGGGCTCACGCGGTCGTCGCGACCCCACGTCAGCAGAGTGGGTGCGGTGACCTTGTGCATCGTGGCCCAGGGCGGAGGAGTGTCCGAGTTCTCCATCGCCGCGATCATCGCCGCGAATGCCGATGAGCCGTACATCCGTCGCGCACTCTCGAGCGTGCCGGGCTCTGTGGCCTGCGCCCAGCGTTCCTCGATGAGGTCGTCGGTGATCAGGGCAGGGTCGTAGACCATCGAGTGCAGCCAGCGCACGAGTCGCTCGCGGTTCGGGTCGTCGGTGAATTCCTGCAGAAGCCGGATTCCCTCACTGGGTCCCGGGCTGAAGAGGTTCGTGCCGATTCCGCCGATCGTGACGAGGCTCCGCACCGTGTCCGGGTGGGCGGCCGCATAGCTCAGGGCGACGCCACCGCCCATCGAGTTGCCGATGATCGCGACGTCCCGGAGAGCCAGCGTGTCGACGAACTCCTCGACCGCTGTCAGCGCGGTGACCATCGGATGGCCGCCGAAGTCGTCGCTGACGCCGAACCCGGGGAACTCGAGGACGAGGCAACGGAAGTGCTCGGCGAAGAACGGCAGGTTTCCGCGGAAGTTGCGCAACCCGGTGACACCGGGTCCCGAACCGTGCAGGAGTAGCAGCACCGGTCCGTCGCCGGCTTCGTGGTAGCGAAGGACGCCCCGGGACGTGGTGATCTCGTGTGTCGTCGCTCCGGGCAGGGCCACGGCGGGATTCGTCACGGTCACGATCACTGGCCCATCGCATAGGCGACGGTGGGACCGGCGGTCCATCCGCCGTCCACGGCGAGCTCTGCCCCGGTCATGTAGGCGGCGTCGTCGGACAGGAGGAAGCTCACGGCACCGGCGATCTCATCCGGGAGCCCGACCCGGCCCATCGGTGTGTTGGGGTACTTGCCGTCGCCGGTCTCGATACCGATCGACGATGTCATCGGCGTATAGGTCATCCCGGGGTGGACCGAGTTGACCCGGATGCGATCCGCCGCGAGTTCTACCGCAGTGAGCTTGGTGAGACCGCGGACACCCCATTTCGATGCGCCGTAGCCGCTGGTGAGTGGCAACCCGGTGAGTCCGGCCGCGGAAGAGATGTTGACGATCGATCCGCCGCCGCCCGCCCGTAGCGGTGCGATGGCGGCGCGGATGCCGTTGAACACGCCGACGAGGTTGATCTCGAGGACCTGTCGGAAGTTCTCGAGGGTGTCCTGCTCGACGAATGCTCCCGTCGATATCCCGGCGTTGTTGACGATCCCTGTGAGGGAGCCGAATTCGGCTTGTGCGTGCGCGACGGCTTGGGACCACTGGTCGGGATCGGTGACGTCGAGACGGACGTAGCGCGCGGCGTCACCGAGATCCTCGGCGGTCTGCTTGCCCACGTCGTCGAGGATGTCGCCGATGACCACCTTGCCACCGCGCTCGACGATGCGGTGCGCGAAGGCCGAGCCGAGGCCCCGAGCGCCGCCGCTGACGACGATCACCTTCCCGGCCAATTGTGCTGTGTCCGAAGGTGTTGTTGCAGTACTCATGATCTCAGTCTCCTGGGGTGTTCTGATCGCGGCGTGATCGGTGGGGTAGTCCGCGGGTCGGCTCGACCCGAATGCTGTCGGTCGCCAACCATCCGCTGCGGGCGGCTTGTTCGATGGAATCGCGGAGCGCGGGGCACGTCGGGATGGCGCTCACGTTCTCGCCGGCCGCAGTGATGCGAGCGAACTCGGGGCAGGCGTGGTTGGCGTCCTCGAGCCATTGAATGCTGGTATGGCTCGGACTGAACTTCTCGGCGAGGACAGTGGTTCGGCAAGTGCCGCAGGTCAACTCTTGCACAGCAGGCCTCAGCGGTCGGCGGCGGCGCGCCGCGCGGCGACGTAGCCGAAGACCATGGCCGGGCCGATGGTTGCGCCTGCGCCCGCATAGTCGTTGCCCATCACCGCGGCCGAGGTGTTGCCGGTCGCGAACAGGCCGTCGATGACGGTTCGGTCGTCGCGGAGGACCTGTGCGTCGGCGTTGTACACGAGACCTCCCTTGGTGCCGAGGTCGCCGGCCCGCATGCGGAGCGCATAGAACGGGCCGCGATCGAGAACGTCGAGTGTGGGGTGGTCGAGACTGGGGTCGCCGTAGTAGTTGTCGTACGCGCTGTCGCCCCTGCCATGATCGAGATCCTTGCCACTGCGGGCAAAACCGTTGTAGCGCTCGACGGTTCCGGTGAAGGTGGCCGGGTCGACGCCGATGGCGAGCGCGAGCTCGCCGAGGGTGCTCGCCTTCACCAGGAGACCGCTCTGTGACCAGTCGGCGGGGAACGATTGTCCGGGCATGATGCCGCCGACCGGGTACCGGTTCTTCGCGGTGCGATCGAAGATGAACCAGGTCGGTTCGTGACCGCCGGCCAGCTGCGCGTGTACGAACGTCACGTAGGGCGCCGCCTCGTTGGTGAACCGTCGGCCGTATTGATCGACGATGATCGAACGCGGAATCGATCGCTCGGACACCAGGACCTGGTTGATGCCGTCGGGGCGTTGGAAGGACGGCATCCACCAGGCGTCATCCATGAGGTCCACCGCGGCACCGACGTCGACGCCTGCGACGATCCCGTCTCCCGTGTTGTCGTTCGACGCCGCGCTGTAGTCGTCCTGGCCTCCGGACGGCAGATGGCGTTTGCGCATCTCGTCGTTGTGTTCGAAACCTCCGGTCGCCAGCAGCACTCCGGCACGCGCCCGGATGCGGATCTGTTCGCCGCGATGGTCGGCGACGACGCCGATCACGCCGCCGGATGCGTCGGTGATGAGTGACTGCAAGGGTGTGTCGAGGAGCAGCGGCACGCCGGCATCCTTCAGCGCCAGTCGGAGCCGGGCCACGAGTGCCCGGCCGAGCGTGTCCATATGACGTCGCAGGACAACCGCTTTGATTGCCCGGAGCCCCGTCATCAACGCGGTACGTCTGCCCTTCCAGGTGCGCATCACCATGTTGAGCGCGACGAAGTCCTTCGACGTGATGAACAGTCCGGGAGGCGTGGCCAGGGCGGCCGGGCGCAACCGGTCCTCGTCCTCGCCGAGTTGCCTGAGATCGACAGGCAGTGGCTCGATCGACCGGCCCTCCGGACGACCGCCGGGCCGCTCCGGATGATAGTCGGAGTACCCCGGACACCACTGGAAACGCATGTGTGAGCTGGTCTTCTCCAGGAATTCGACCATTCGCGGTCCCTCGTCGATGAAGGCGTCGACGTTGGCCGAGGGAACCCGGTCGCCGACGACGGCGTCGAGATACGCGCGGACACTCTCGCGTGAATCGACGATCCCCTCGCGGCGGAGCGTTGCGTTGTTCGGAATCCAGACCCCGCCGCCTGACAGTGCCGTGCTTCCGCCGAAGACCGAGGCCTTCTCGATGATGAGTGTGTCCAGTCCTTCCGCGGCGGCGGCCAGGGCACCGGTGAGCCCGCCGGCCCCGCTCCCGACGACGACGAAATCGACGTCGCGATCCCACTTCAGGTCATCTGTGGTCATGTCCGGTCTCTCTATCGGTTCTTGATGGTCAGGTCGTCGGGCCCCCAGATCGCACGCATGCTGGTGATCTGGGCGTCGTCGTCGAACGTCATGATGTCGATGGGTTCGACGACGATGACCTGGTCGGGAGTGCGTGTGGTGACGCGGAATCCGAATGCAGCGGTGTTGCCGGACACGCGCAGGGTGAGGAGTTCGGCGTCGCAGTCGGCGCCACTGAGCGCGCCGTAGAATTCTTCGATCGCCGTTCGGCCGGCTCGGATGTCGGAACCCACGGGGTCCTCGACGGTGGCGTCGTCGGCGTAGAGGGCAGCGATGTCTGCGGCCGTTCCGGCTCCGATCGCCGACAGATATTGCAGGACCCGAGAGCGGATCAGGTCATTCGGATTCATCGGAACTCCTCGAGATCGTGATGTCGGGGTCGGGATCTCCGGTGCGGGAGAGCATGTCGAGCACGGCGAGGTGACTGAACAGGACCGAGGCGCCGATGGGGTTGCCGCCGCCCGGATAGGTTGTCCCGCTCACCGCGGCCATCGTGTTGCCCGCGGCGTAGAGGCCACCGATTCGTCGGCCCGTTGTGTCGAGGGCGGCTCCGGCGCTGTCGGTGCGCACTCCGCCCTTGGTGCCGAGGTCGGAGATTCCGAAGGCTGCTGCGTGATAGGGCGGCTGATCGAGCGGCACCATCGGCGGCTCCCCGCCGGAGAACGCGCGGTCGTACGCTTCGTCGCCTCGGCCGAAGTCCGGATCGACGCCGTCGGCCACGAACTTGTTGAAGCGTTCGACGGTCGCCACGAGTCCCGCCGGGTCGACACCGATCTTGGCGGCGAGTTCCTCCAGCGTGTCGGCGGAGTGCCACAGTCCTGCTGACTCGTAGTCCTCGGTCTCCACCATGGACACGTTGGACGCCTTGACCGGCGGGACCACACCTTCCTTGTCGTCGTAGACCATCCAGAACGGCAGAGTCAGCGATTCCTGTTCGAGGTACTCGATGACCTCGCGGCCCAGTCGGTCATACGGTGCGGACTCGTTGACGAATCGCTGCCCATGCTGATTCACGAAGATGCCGCCGGTGAACCACAACGCAAACGCCGAGCGCCCGTCCGGATGGGTCATCCCGGGCGACCACCACGCCTGATCCATGAGGTCGAGGTCTGCGCCCGCGGTGATCGCGGCCTGGTGTGCGCGGCCCAGATTCCCCCACGGGCCCATCGTGTCGCGCGCCGAGCCGGGAACCCCGAACCGATCACGCATCTCGGCGTTCTGCTCGAAACCACCGGCAGCCAGCAGCACGCCACGGAAGGTCCGGATCGCGCGGCGGGTCCCGTCGTGTTCGACGATCGCCCCGACCACCGAACCGTCCTCGACGACGAGGTCGACCAGTGGCGAGTCGAGGTGCAGTGACGCATTGGGGAACCGGCTGATGGCCTTGAGGAATCGTCCGATGAGCGCTTGTCCGCCGATGAGCAGATCCGGCGGTGGCGCGCCGAGCCGATCGGTGTCGAGCGGTCCGCGCAACGAGTCACGTAGGTCGCCGAGTTCCGACGCGGGCAGAGGTACGGGAGTGATGTGGCGCTGACCGTCGAGCCGAGCGGCCGGTGCTTTCCCGAAATAGTCGGGCCAGGGGAACATCTCGAAGGCGAATGCGGGGTCGCTCTCCAGGTACTCGATCACGTCGGATCCGCGACGGATGTAGGTCTGCTGGACATCGGCCGGAGTGCGATCGCCGACCACGGCGTGGAAGTATTCGAGTGCCGCATCGAGGGTGTCGTCGGTGCCTGCTCGGCGCAATGCCGGGTTACACGGGAACCACATCCCGCCGCCGCCGGAATACGCGGTGGTACCCCCGAACTTGTCGGTGGCCTCGACCACGGCCACACGCAGTCCTTCACGTGCCGCGGTGTAGGCGCCGGCGAGTCCGCCACCCGATCCCGCGACGAGCACATCTACTTCGTCGTCCCAGTGCATGCTGTTCCCCTTCTGTGAACCACTGCCGACGGTAGGTGAGCAGGGCGAGTTGCGGAGGTGCGTTGTCCCGATGATCGGGAGGGTGATGTGCCCGCCGTCGGGTGTGCCGATCAGCGGGAGGACCACTGGCAGCAGGCGGGCTCGCGATCCTAGCGTCGGCGGTCAGTGAAACGTAGCGATCGGAAGGCGAACTCACGTGGAGAGCACCAACTCAGCAGCAGCCGCACATGTGCGTACCGTCGACGTCGTCGTGGTCGGTGCGGGAATCGCGGGATTGTATGCACTGCAGCGATTCCGACGTGACGGACATTCCGTCCAGGTCTACGAGGCCGGCGGCGGGGTGGGCGGCGTCTGGTACTGGAACCGCTATCCTGGCGCGCGTTGTGACGTCGAGAGTGTCGACTACTCTTACTCTTTCGACGAACAGCTGCAGCAGGACTGGGACTGGAGTGAGAAGTACGCCACCCAGCCCGAGATCCTCCGATACCTCAACCATGTGGCGGACCGATTCGACCTCCGGCGCGACATCGCATTGAACACCCGGGTCATCGACGTGACGCTCGACGAGTCGACACTTCGCTGGCTGGTGCGGACCGATACCGGTGAGGAGGTGTCGGCCAGGTTCTGTGTACTCGCGCTCGGACCGCTCTCGAGTGCGAACATCCCGCAGATCCCCGGCCTGACATCGTTTGCAGGCGATGTCCACCACACATCGTCGTGGCCGCACGACGGCGTCGACTTCGCCGGGCGACGTGTCGGGGTCATCGGTACGGGATCGTCGGGCATACAGGCGATTCCGCGCATCGCCGAGACCGCGGCGGAGCTCCATGTCTTCCAGCGGACACCGAACTACAGCATCCCGGCCGGAAACGTGCCGGTCGACCACGCGACGCGGGCGGCCCACAAGGCCGGCTACCCGGAGCGTCGTCGCCGATCGATGGAGAGTGGCGGGGGCTCACCACACCAGCCGCACCCGCGGTCGGCGCTGGACGTGTCCGACGACGAACGCCGTGAGGCATATGAAAAGCGTTGGCTCCTGGGCGGAGTGCTGTTCAGCAAGACCTTCCCGGACCAGTTGACCGATCTCGACGCGAACCGGACTGCCCAGGAGTTCTGGGAGCAGCAGATCCGTTCCGTGATCGACGACCCGGCGGTGGCCGATCTCCTGATCCCCCGCGACCATCCGATCGGTGCGAAGCGGATCTGCACCGACGACAATTACTTCCAGACGTTCAACCGTCCCAATGTGCACCTCATCGATGTGCGCGCGGCACCGATCGACCGGATCACACCCTCGGGTATCGACGTCGGCGGTCGATCTATCGAGCTGGATTCGCTGGTGCTGGCCACCGGATTCGATGCGATGACCGGCTCGGTGGAACGGATCAATGTCGTCGGGCGTGATGGGGAGACCCTGAAGCAGGCCTGGAGCGAAGGACCGCGAACCTACCTCGGTCTGGGTGTCGCCGGATTCCCCAACCTGTTCAACCTGACCGGTCCCGGCAGCCCGTCGGTCCTGGCGAACATGGTGCTGCACTCCGAACTTCACGTGGATTGGGTGGCCGACGCACTCACGGCTCTCGACTCCGTCGGGGCCGACGCCATCGAGGCCCGGCCCGACGCGGTCGACGGTTGGGTCCGGGAGTGCTCGGAGCGTGCTGCTCGGACATTGATGCCCGAGGCGAACTCCTGGTACCTGGGTGCGAACATCCCGGGAAAGCCCAGGGTGTTCATGCCGTTCGTCGGCGGATTCGGTGTATATCGCGACATCGTCGAGCAAGTGGCGGCGGACGGGTACCGCGGCTTCGAGTTGATCCGTAGCCGGCCCGAACCCGGCTGACCTGCTCGCGGTCAGATCGACCGACCACACCGGCGCTCCCCGTTGGTTGCACAGCGGGGAGCGCCGTCGGTCACCCGTCGAGATCGCCGAAGGTGCCGAGGTCACCCCGGAAGAAGAGCAACGGGCCCTTGGCTTCCTGCGCCGACAACCCGGTGATCCGCGCGACCACGATGGTGTGATCACCGGCGTCGTGCTCGGCGTCCAGACGGGCGTCGATGTGGGCCAGCGCGTCATCGAGTGCGGGAGCACCGGCGAGACCGGGTCGCCAGCCGACGCCCCGGAACTTCTCGGTCCCGGTTCGGGCGAACTGGCGGCACATCTCGTGCTGATCGTCGGCGAGGATGTTGATGCAGAACTCGCCGATCGCACGGATCCGAGGCCAGCTCGTGGATGTCGCGGACGGGCAGAACGACATGAGCGGCGGTGTCAAGGAGACGGACACGACGGATTGGCAGGTGAAGCCGATGGGTTCCGTCCCGTCGTGGGCGGTGATCACCGCCACGCCGGTCGCGAAGTTGCCCCACACCCGCCGCAGGCTGCCCTCATCGATGTCGAGCTGCCTGGTGATCACTTTGTCGTGACTCATGATTCCTCCGAAAGTTGCCGTGTTACAACAGAATCAGTTCCGCGCGTCGACGAATCAACGGGCTGTCCCGCTGAGTGCGCGGCCACGTCGCGAGCCTCCGGCCACCAGGTTGGTAGCATTTTGCGCGTGACCTCGGAAAAAGTCGACTTCGAGGACCTGCCCAATCTTCCTCCGACCTCATGGGCTGTCCTCTGCATGCTCGCGTACGAGGAAGAGGTCTCCGGGTACGACATCAAGAAGTGGGCGGACTGGAGCCTTCGTCACTATTACTGGAGTCCGTCGTTCAGCCAGGTCTATTCCGAGCTCAAACGGATCGAGAACCACGGGTACGCCACGTCGCGGATGGCCACCGGCGATGGTGGCCGCAATCGTAGGGTCTACAAGATCACCGATACCGGCCGGCGGGCGGTGCGCATCTGGGCGCTCGATGCACCGGTGGATCCTCCGATGCTCAAGCACGGCGTGTTGCTGCGGACCGCATTCGGCCACCTCAGTACGCCGGAGACAGTCAAGGCGATGCTCCGTGAACATGTGGAGCGGGTTGAGGCGTTGCAGCACAGGGTCGCCGTCGATGCCGCCGCTGCCGAGGCGGAACCGGCGTGGGCGTACGCACGGATCGCGATGCGATGGGCCGAGCGCTATTACGCCAACGAACGGGAACTGGCGCTGGAGCTGATCGACGAGATCGACGGCGCCGAAGAGATTTTCACCGCGGGCAAGCACGGTGAGAGCTTCCCCCGCCCACGACCGGGACACTGGCGCGAGGTCGAGAAGCAGGTCCGCGCAACCGAACACGACGACTGATCGATCTCAGACCTGATCCACCAGGGCGCGAAGATCGGCCCAAGCCTGTATGCGTGCGGTTTCACACAGGTCGAGAACGGGCATCGTCATGAATCCGTGGATGGCGCCTGCGTGGTCATGGTGGACGGTGCGGACCCCGGCCGCGTCGAGCGCACGCGCGAGGTCGGCGCCTTCCGACCACAGCGGGTCATGCCCGGCAGTGATCACGAGTGTCGGGGGCAGGCCTGCGAGGTCCGCGCGAATGGGAGAGGCGTGGGGGTGTGTGCGGTCCTCGGGGTTCGGGACGTACTGATCCCAGTACCATCTCATCGCGGCTGCCGTGTTGTAGTGGCCGTCGGCGAACCGGACGTATGAGTCACTGGTGAAGTCAGCGGCAACGACCGGGTAGAGCAGCGCCTGCGCACGAATACGGGGTTTGCCTGCCTCGCGGGCCAGCAGCGACGCGACGGCGGCGAGATTCCCGCCTGCGCTGTCACCGGCCACGATCAGGCGCTCCGGATCCGCGCCCAGGTCGGAGGCCACCTCGGACGCCCACATCGTGACGGCGTGGACATCATGGGCAGCAGCCGGCCACGGATGTTCGGGAGCGCGACGATAGTCGACGGACACGACGACGGCGCCGGTCCCGTTCGCCATCGAACGACAGAGGTCGTCATGACTGTCGAGGTCACAGAACACGAAACCGCCGCCGTGGGCGAACACGATCAGCGCTCGTGCGGTCTCGACGTCGTCGTCCAGGGGCCAGTAGATCCGGACCGGGATCTCGCCACCAGGCCCGGGGACCGTCCGATCATGGACGCGGGCCACCGGCACGGGCTCCGGACCGGTTTGTAGCCGGGCACGGATGGCTGCCCGCGCCGCCGGGGCCGACATCGTCTCCACGCGCGGAAATCCCCCGTTCAGGCGAGGCAGGATGGCCGCGACTCCCGGGTCGATCATCGCGCCACGCGGGTCGGCGCGCCGCTGATCGGGGAGACCGACGCCCTACGCATCCCGAGATGCTGATGCCTGCGCTGCAGGGTGGGCACCACCCGGCCCGATCCGCCCTCCAGGTTGCGCCAGATGGCCAAGGCCGTCATGCGCACGGGTGCCGCCAGCCGGTGATCGAAGTTCATCCGATCTGCGGGACCGCAGACCGATACCGCGGCGACGGCCTCGTCGATGTCGCCGATCGGCGCCGCGACACAGCCGATGCCGGGGAGCGACTCTTCACGCTCGTAGGCGATTCCGTGGGTGCGGATCTTGACGAGTTCGGTTTCGAGCCGAGAGCGCGTCGAGATGGAGTAGCGCGTCTTCTGGGGCAGCGGTCCGCCTGCTTCGGGTTCCCGGGTGTCCACCTGCCCCGAGTGCGCGAGGATCGCCTTGCCGACCGCGGTGCAGTGAGCCGGCTGGCGGCCGCCCACCCGGGTCGGGATGGCGGCCGCGAGGGTGCCACCGATCTTCTCCAGGTACACCACGTCGGATCCGTCGAGGATCGCGAGATGGACGACGAATCCTGTGGTCCGGTGCAACTCGTGCAGGAACGGGAGGGCCGCCTCGTGAAGGCGATCCTGATGGACTGCGATCGAGCCCAGTTCCATCAAGCGGATACCCAGTTCGTAGTCACGTCCCTGCCGACGTAGCCACCTCAGCGCGACCAGACGTTCCAACATTCGATGGGCCGACGATCGCGGGAGGCCGGTGCGCCGCACGATCTGGGCGAGGGTGAGCCGGCCTGGTCCGTCGAATGCGTCGAGGACGAGGGATACGCGGTCGAGTACGGCATTCGGGGTGGATGTCTCCATCTCGAGGGTCATGACACCTCCATGGGGGAGCGGTGAGGAGTGCGGGCTGCACGCTATGCCTAATAGGCATATGCCTATTAGTAACACATAATGTGGGCGCTGTCACACAAATCTCGGGCGGCCCCGGCCGGCACCTCGTGACGAAGACGGGGCGTCCCACCCTCAGGTGAAACGCCCCGCCTGTCTCATGACTGCAGATCGCTGCTACATCGCGGCCAGCGGCTCGCTGCCCGACCAGTCGTGACCCCAGTAGCTGTCGGCGGTGATCTCCTCGGCCGTGTAGTGGGCCTCGTCCACCTTCATGCCGTCGGTACCGAACTCGATGTCCCACCCACCGGGGGCTCGGACGTAGAACGACACCATCTTGTCGTTGGTGTGCCTGCCCAGCGTGGACGAGACGGAGAAGCCGTCCTTGACGACACGGTCGAGGGCCTGGCCGACCGCGTCGAGGGAGTCGACCTCGACCATCACGTGGATGAGACCCGGTGCTCCGCCGTGGGGCGCGGGGCAGAGGGCGAGGCTGTGGTGGCGCTCGTTGATGCCGAGGAACCGGATTCGCATCGGGCCGAACTCCGGTGGCGCCGGGAGGCGCATCGCTCCGCGAGGCAGGAACCCGAGGACATCGGTATAGAAATCGAGCGCCCCGACGGGGTCCGTGGTGGGCAGTACGACGTGTCCGAGGCCCTGTGCGCCGGTGACGAAGGTCGCTCCGAACGGGGTGACGATCGGGCTGTGATCCAGGACCGGTCCGTGGAACACCTCGACGTTGGCCCCGGTCGGATCTGTGAAGGAGATGACCTGCTCGACGCGGCGGACCTCGGCCTCTTCGACGGACAACGGCTTCACGGCAACGCCGGCCCGTTCCAGCGCGGACTGGACTCGCGCGAGCGCCGCTCCGTCGCGGACCTCCCAGCCGATCTCGACGACCTCGTCGGTGTCTCCCGCGACGACGACGATGCGGGCTGCGCGCTCATCCATGCGGAGGTACAGGGCGTTCTCGTCGGGACCGCTGCCCTGGGCGAACCCCAACACGTCGAAGGCGAAGGTGCGCCATCGGTCGATGTCGTTGGTCTGGATCTTGAGGTAGCCCAGTCCTTTGATCTCTGTCATGTCGATTCCTTTGTCGGTCATGTTGTTCCGTGTGATTTCCGGTCAGATCATCTTCTGCAGCGGCTCGGGCGGCTCGATGCCGAGCGAGCTGAGGGCAGAGGCGTGATAGACCGTGCTCGGCACGTGAATTGCGTGGTTCAGTCCGGCGTGTGCGTCGCGCCAGAATCGCTGCAGTGGCTTGTCCATGCGCAGGGCGTTGCCCCCGGAGCGCGCAAAGATCTGATCGACCGCCATCACGGCCCGCCATGCGGCCCGCACCTGGGTCCGTCGCCCGGCAGCCCTCTGGTCGAACGACACCTCCTTGCCGGCGTCGACGATGTCCCACATGGTGTCGACGGTGGCCAGCAGCTCCTGCCGGGCCGCGTTGATGTCTGCTGCGGCCTCGCCGACCGCGAACAGGACGTAGGGGTCGTCCTTGATGGCGGCCCCCTGGGCGCCGACACGTTCGCGCTGATAGTCGAGGTGGGCGGCGAGCGCGCCCTCGGCGATCCCGATGACCGCCGAGGAGATGCCCAGCGGGAACATGTTGGACCACGGCATCTTGTAGAGGGTCTCGGTGACGCCGTACTCGCGCTGCGCGCTGCCGTCGATCACCTGGTCGCCGTTCATCACGCGGTACGAGGGGACGAACGCATCCTTGACGATGATGTCCTTGGAACCGGTTCCCTTGAGGCCGACCACATTCCATGAGTCGTCGACGATCTGGTAGTCGCTGCGGGGAAGGATCATGTGCAACATCGTCGGGGGGTCGGCGATCGAGCCGTCGGCCGTGCCGAGCAGCGCACCGAGGAAGATCCAGTCGCAGTGATCGGTGCCGGAACTGAATTGCCAGCGGCCGTTGAAGACGTATCCGCCGTCGACCGGGACGGCCAGCCCCGTCGGGGCATACGGTGACGCCATCCAGGTGTCGTTGTCGGTACCCCAGACCTCTTCCTGGACCTTCGGATCCGCGAAAGCCAACTGCCACGGGTGGACGCCGACGATGCCGCAGACCCAGCCGGTCGCGCCGTCGAGTGCGGCGGCCGCCATCACGGTTTCGGCGAACTCCCGCGGATGAGCTTCATAGCCGCCGTACTTCTTGGGCTGCAACAGGCGGATGGGTCCGGCGGCCTTGAGTTTCTTCGCGGTCTCGTCGGGCAGCCGGCCGATCCGCTCGGCTTCGTCCGCCTGACCGCGGATCTCCTCGGCCAGCGCGGTGATGTTCTCGAGTGCTTCGTTCATGTTCGTGTCCTCGTGCTCGTGTGGTGTTCGGTGAAACCGGCGCCCGTGGTCGGAGCGGTCAGGCGTGCGCTTGCACTGTGTTGCTGTTGGCGATGTTCTCGGCGACCTCGGCCTCCCAACTCTGTACCGCCCGCTCGGTGTCGATCTCGAACTCGAAGCGGTTGGTCATGTCGTCGGTGACCTCGTCGACGTCGACATAGAACTGCTCGTACCAGCGGCGCAGCTGGTACACCGGACCGTCCTCCTCGGATAGCAGGGGGTTGTCGATGGGCGCCTTGTTCTTCCAGATCTCGATGTCCTGCTCGAAGCCCATCTCCACCCCCTGCGCGAACTGCGCGGCCATGCCGGCCGCCGCCTCGTCGGACATGCCCTCGGGCTTCTTGACCATCGCGCCGTACTGCAGCACAAAGGAATTCGACGTTACGGGATAGTGGCAGTTGATCAAGACGGTCTCGATCGTCATGCCCTGGGCCTCGCTCCACAGCCAGTCGATCATGTAAGACGGACCGAAATACGATGCGTCGGAACGCAACGTGGAGTTCGGATCGTCGTAGTTCGTCCCCACCTCGATGTCCTGGCGAGGAGTGGATCGCATGTACTGCGTGGCGACGTGGCCCTCGAAGACGTTCTTGAAGTAGCGGGGGAATGCGTAGTGAACGTAGAAGAAGTGCGCCATGTCCACCACGTTGTCGACGATCTCGCGGCAGTGAGACCCTTCGACAAGCAATGAGTTCCACGTCCAGCCGGTCCATTCCGGACTTCCGAATCCCTCGATCTCGGGGATCGTCACGTCGTCGGTTGGCTTGCTGCCCTGCGGGTCATGCCACACGAAGAGCTGACCGTTGCGCTCGAGCGTCGGCCACGACCGGGTCTTCGCCACCGGGGGGACCCGTTTGGCGTAGGGGATGTCGGTGCAGCGACCGTTGCCGCCCCACCGCCAGTCGTGGAAGGGGCAGGCGATCGAGTCGCCCTTGATGGTGCCGAGCGCGAGGTTTCCGCCCATGTGCCGGCAGTAGGCGTCGAGGATGTGGAGCTTGCCGGTCTCCTGCGCCGCGAAGACCACCAGCGTGGTGCCGAAGGCCTTCACCTGGTGAGGTCGACCGTCCCGGAAGGTGTCGAGCAGCCCGAGGCAGTGCCAGCCGCGGGCGAAGCGGGCAGGTGCGGCCGCCGCTTCGATTGTTCTGAACCCCTCCGTTTCCGAGGGGGATTGACCATTCGTCGTGTGACCCAGCATCGAGACCTCCAACTCTCCAGGCGGACTGGTGACGTTCTCGATGGTGGTCGGAACCCGTCGCAACCGAACGGCTCCTTCCCGGTCAGTGGGCGGGAATTCCGGCTTCCCGCTGAGTGGATGCCGATTGCACCCGCGACGACGTCGTCTGGTGGTATCGCTGGGGTAGCGCCGAGAAAGGGAGAACTGCGATGCAGCCAGGCAGCGGACAGCAACACGGTGGACGACACCGCGTGGGACAGCGGTATGGGGGACGCCGGGTCCTGATCACCGGTGCGGGTTCGGGGATCGGTCAGGCGACCACACTGCGGATGCTCGAGGAAGGGGCGCAGGTTGTCGCGGCCGATGTGAGCGAGGCTGGCCTGGCCGACACCAAGGACAAGGCGGGTGCCTCGGCGACCCTGACCACTGTTGTCGTCGACGTGTCCGACGAGGCATCGGTCCGGGCGGGTGTTGCCGCGGCGGTCGAGTCGCTCGGTGGCCTGGACGTCCTGGTCAACGCCGCGGGAATCCTGCGTTCGGCGCACAGCCACGAGATGTCGGTGGATTTGTTCGAGAGCGTCATCCGGATCAATCTCACGGGTACCTTCCTGATGATCCGTGAGTCCATCCCGGCATTGCGCGAGGGATCGTCACCCGCGGTGGTGAACTTCAGCTCGACCTCTGCGGCATTCGCGCATCCCTACATGGCCGCGTACGCGGCGAGCAAGGGGGGCATCCAGGCGATGACCCACGCCCTGGCCTCCGAATACGGGAAGGCGGGCATCCGGTTCAACGCGGTACAGCCCGGATCGATCTCGTCGGGGATGACCGACGGCAGCGGGGCGAGCGGACAGAGTGTTGGACCGGGCCTGCCCGAGGATGCCGACTACTCACTGTTCCCCACGCCGCTGCTGGCCGGTGGTGGTTTCGCTCCGCCGGAGGTGGTGGCGGGTGTGGTCGCGATGCTGGCCAGCGAGGACGCGGCGTTCATCACCGGCACCGAGCTGAGGGTCGACGGCGGTTCGCACGCCTGACCTCATCTGGCGACGTCATTCGACCGATGGGGAGTGGCGGCGGCATGTCGCGAATCTGCAACATGTTCTAAACTAGAACACGTTCACTCGATGGCGCCCGGAGCGCATCGGGCGGGCCGAAGGCAACGGAGAAGGAGACGAAGTGGCGGTCGACCAGGCAATTCGTGAGCAGATCGCGGCCGATCTGTGGAACGCGGAGAAGACCGCGGTCGCGATCGACCGGCCGACCGACACCCATCCCGACCTGGATGTCGTCGACGCCTACGAGATCCAGCTGATCAACATCCGCAAACGGCTCGATGCCGGCGCGAAGGTTGCCGGTCACAAGGTTGGCCTCGCCTCCGAGGCCATGCAGAAGATGATGAACGTCGACGAGCCGGACTACGGCCATCTGCTCGACGAGATGCAGTACTTCGAGAAGACCCCGATCGACGCGCAGAAGCTCTGTTTTCCGCGTGTCGAGGTGGAGGTCGGCTTCATCCTCGGCGCCGATCTGCCCGGCGAGGGTTGTACCAACGAGGACGTGATCGAGGCGGTCGAGTGGGTGGTGCCGTCGATCGAGCTGATCGACTCGCGCATCAAGGACTGGAAGATCACCCTGTGTGACACCATCGCCGACAACGCATCGTCGTGTGGCTGGATTCTCGGCGAACAACGTGTCCCGATCAGCGAGATCGACACCGGGAACATCGACGCCGTGCTGCACCGTAATGGTGAGGTGATCGCCAAGGGCAACTCGTCGGCGGTATTGGGGCACCCGCTGAACGCGGTCTCCTGGCTGGCCCGCAAGGTCGAGGGCTTCGGCGTGCGACTCCGCAAGGGCGACGTGATCTTGCCCGGCACCGCGACCCGCGCGATCGACATCAGCTCGGGTGACCATTTCGTCGCCGAGTTCGAGGGGCTGGGCAGCGTGACCCTGGACTTCGACTAGCCCGACCGGCGGCGGTGCCGACTCGGCCGGCGGCCGACAACGGAACAACTGAACTTCGACATGTACGAACGAGCAAGGAGGCGCAGGTGGCAGCCAAGCTGACCGCAGCGATCATCGGGTCGGGCAACATCGGCACCGACCTGATGTACAAGCTGGAACGATCCGAGGTCATCGAACCGAGGTGGATGGTCGGCATCGACGCCGACTCCGAGGGCATGAAGCGGGCCGCCGACCACGGCCTGATCACCATGAGCGGCGGGGCCGACGAGCTCCTGTCGTCGTCGGAACATCCGGACTTCATCTTCGAGGCGACGTCGGCCTACGTGCATCGCGAGTACGCCCCGAAGTACGAGGCGGCCGGGATCACCGCGGTGGATCTCACCCCTGCCGCGGTCGGTCCGGCGGTCGTCCCGCCGGCGAACCTCCGCGAGCACCTCGACGCACCGAACACCAACATGATCACCTGCGGTGGCCAGGCGACGATCCCCATGGTGCACGCGGTGTCGTCGGTGGTCCCGGTGCCCTACGCCGAGATCGTCGCGTCGGTCGCATCGGTGTCGGCAGGCCCGGGGACACGCGCGAACATCGACGAGTTCACGGCGACCACGTCGAAGGGTGTGGAGACCATCGGCGGGGCGGCCCGCGGCAAGGCGATCATCATCCTGAACCCGGCCGATCCGCCGATGATCATGCGCGACACCATCTTCTGCGCGATCCCGGAGGATGCCGACACCGACGCGATCGCCGAGTCGATCCACAAGCGCGAGAAGGAGATCCAGGCGTACGTGCCGGGCTACCGGCTGCTGCAGGATCCACAGTTCGATCCGCCGTCGGTGCTCAACGGTGGCCACGCGCGGGTCTCGATTTTCGTCGAGGTCGAGGGCGCAGGCGACTTCCTGCCGCCGTACGCCGGCAACCTCGACATCATGACCGCCGCCGCCACCAAGGTCGGCGAAGAGATCGCGAAGCAGAAGTTGGGAGTCTCGGCATGACCACGGCAATCGATATGATGGCGAACGCACGCAAGTATTCCGACACCCTCGACATCCGCATCACCGACTCGTCGTTGCGCGATGGCAGCCATCACAAGCGGCATCAGTTCACCGAGCAGGAGGTGCGCGATATCGTCGCGGCCCTCGATGCCTCGGGCGTGCCGGTGATCGAAGTGACCCACGGTGACGGGTTGGGCGGGTCGTCGTTCAACTACGGATTCTCGAAAACCCCTGAGCAGCAACTGATCAAGGCTGCCGCCGAGACGGCGAAGCAGGCCAAGATCGCGTTTCTCATGCTGCCGGGCCTCGGGACCAAGGACGACATCCGGGCCGCGCAGGACAACGGCGGGCAGATCTGCCGGATCGCCACGCACTGCACCGAGGCCGATGTGTCGATCCAGCATTTCGGCCTGGCGCGCGACCTCGGACTGGAGACGGTCGGCTTCTTGATGATGAGCCACTCGCAGCCGCCGGAGAAGTTGGCCGAGCAGGCCCGGATCATGGCCGATGCGGGCTGCCAGTGCGTCTACGTTGTCGACTCGGCCGGCGCGTTGGTGCTCGAAGACGTCACCGTTCGGGTGCAGGCGTTGCGCGCGGAGCTGGGTGACGACGCCCAGATCGGTTTCCATGGACACGAGAACCTCGACATCGCGGTTGCCAACTCCATCAACGCGATCCGCGCCGGAGCGCAGCAGATCGACGGCTCGATCCGTCGATTCGGCGCGGGTGCAGGCAACACGCCGACCGAGGCCTTCGTCGGGGTGTGCGACAAGCTGGGCATCTCCACGGGCGTGGACTTCATGAAGATCGCCGACGCCGCCCAGGACGTGGTACGCCCGGCGATGCCGTCGGAATGTCTGGTCGACCGCTCGGCGATGATGATGGGCTACGCCGGGTGCTACAGCTCCTTCCTGAAACATGCCGAGGGGCACGCCGAGCGCTACAACGTGTCGGCGGCCGAGATCCTGCTGGAGGCGGGCAACCGCAAACTCGTCGGCGGCCAAGAGGATCAGCTCATAGACATCGCGCTGGAACTGAAGAAGAAGCAGGACGCGAACGCCGGCGTCTGAGTGCCAACACGCGGGTCGTCTTCTCTCGCGCGGGTGGGTTCGGCCCACGCGGGTGGTCGACGACCCGCGTGAGGCCCGACGACCCGCGTCCCACAACAGCACCCGCGTGTGCGTCGCCTGCTGCCGATCACGCCGCGATGATGGCGAGTCGGGTCAACCACTCTCGGATGACGCCCACGACGCGACCGTTCTCCAGGTCGGACCAGGTCCAGCGCACCACCACGATGCCGAGTCGACGTAGTGCGTCTTCGCGAGCCTTCTCGCGGATGACGACGTCGGAGGTGCTCTCGCCGGGACGGACCAGCTTCTCGTACTTGACCCTTCCGTCGAACTCACCGACCAGAAGTCCGGCCCAGTCATAGTCGGTGCGCGCGATGACGTTCGCGCCGGTGCCACGGAACTCGTGCTGAAGTCGGGGGACCGGTAGACCTGCCTCGATCATCTGGGCGCGTCCCCAGGATTCGCCCGGATTCTCCGACAGTCCGTCCGCGTGGTGCAGTGCCCGCCTCGCGTGCGCCGCGCCGCGCCGCCTGCTGCCGAGTAGCCCCGCCATCACCTCGCGGTCTGCGCCTTTGCGCAACGCGGAATCGAAAACAGCCAACGCCCCGGCGAATCCCATGGGACTCGAACAGGCAACGTCGACCGCGGTGCGTTCCAGGGAGGTCACTCGGAGACCCTCGATCTCGACTACCTCGTCGGGGCCGAAGGTGCCGACATGTCGATGTTGAGTGGTGGTTCGATAGCCGCCGTCCGGCGAGCCGGTGGTCATGTGGATGCGGCGCAGGTTCGGTCTCAGCATCTCGACTCCGTGGATCGCTGCGGCCGACTGGTGGCTGAGGGTCGCGGCGACATCGCTCGTGACCGACGCCGCGACGGCCTTCAGCCGGTGCCATTCGGTGGGGGACCGCTGGCCCGCGGGTACACACACGCCTCGGCCGACGGAGATGGTCTCTTTGGTGTGCAGTGCACGCCGGTACTCGTCGGCCGAGAAGTGGGCGGACAGAACGGCAGCGCGATGGATCAGGCCATGGCGATCGGTGGGGAAGGGTGTCATGAACGTAGGACGCAGCAGCGCTGAGATCGGTGCCCACCGATATCGGAACGCGGATCAACTCGACTGACGCGGGTCGTCCGAGCAAACGCGGGTCGGCCTGTCGAACGCGGGTGGTCGACGACCCGCGTCTGCATGGTCGACCCGCGTACGGGGAACCCTCCGCAATTCCAGAGGTGTCGCATCACCCGGTCACATGGTTAACTATGTGTGATAACGGATGACGGGAGGGTCGATGGATTTCGCGCTGAGCACCGACCGGCAGGATCTGGCCGACGCCGAGCGTGCGTGGTTGCAGAAACATGATCCGATCCTGGAGCGGCGACCGTCGATCGACGACGGACCCGCCGCCGTGTCGTCGACCATGCGCAGGCACGTGACCGAGGCCGGCTACGCGGGGTTGCTGACCAAGGAGGTCGGCGCGACCAACGTCGACCTCCTGGTCCTCGTGGAGGCGCACGGGTGGGCGGGCAGCCCGGTGCCGCTCGCGGAGGTGGCCATCGCCGTGGGGCTGCTCGAAACCATGGGACACCGGGCGTGGGAGGCCGCCGCGGCCGGTGACGAGATCGTCATCCCGGTCCGTCCGCCGACGTCGGGCCGTCTCGACGCCGAACAGGTGGGTGATGGACTCCGGATTCGTGGGACGACCGCTCCGGCAACGGGCTTGGTCGACGCCGACCGCATCGTGCTGGTGGCACAAACGGCCGACGGCGGTGATGTCGTGGCGGTCATCCCCGTTCGCGACGTCGAGATCCGGGTGCGCGACACCCTCGATCTCCTTCGGTCGTGGGCGGTCGTCGACATCGACGTCAGCATCGCGGCCGAACACTGGGCATCGATGCCGACCGGCACGGTGGGTACCGTCACCGACCAGCTGGCGACATTCCGGGCCGTCGATGCACTCGGCTGTGCCGATCGGCTCCTCGGCCTTGCTGTCGAGTATGCCGGCCAGAGAGCACAATTCGACAAACCGATCGGTTCTTTCCAGGCGGTGAAGCACCACCTGGCCAACATGGCCCTCGCGGTGGAGGCGTCGCGTTCGACGCTCTGGGCGGCCGCGCTCGCGCTCGACGGCGACGATGCCACGGTGCGCGCTCGCGCGGTGTCCTCGGCTGTCGCGTTCGCCTGTCAGAGCGCAAGCGATGTCGCGCAGCTCGCGCTCCAGGTCCACGGCGGAATCGGATTCACCTGGGAGCACGACGTTCACCTCATGATCCGGCGGATCAAGGTTGACGAGCTCCTCGACGGTTCCGTGGACGATCATCGGCGTCGCATCGTCGACCTGCAGGTGGTGGCAGCGGATTAGTATCGGGAGCGTGCAATCCGACCGTGACCGAGTGCGTGACTCCCTGGCCGTGGACGGCGCGGTACGGGCGCCGAAGGCGGCCGAGCAGATCGCGGGCAGGTTGCGCGGGAGGATCGTTCGCGGCGAGTTGGCCCCCGGCTCGAAGCTCAAGCCCGAGAGGGAACTCCTGGTGGAGTTCGGTGTGTCGAGGCCGACGCTGCGTGAGGCATTCCGGATCCTCGAGAGCGAGGGCTTGATCGTCGTGGTGACCGGCGCGGGCGGCGGGCCGCGCGTGCAGGTGCCCGACCTCGGTGTGGTGTCCCGTCAGATCGGCTACTACCTGCAGATCAAGCAGACAACCCTCAAGGATCTGCTGGAGGCGCGCCAGGAGTTCGAACCGATCTGCGTGCGTTTGCTGGCCGAACGACGTACGCGAGGCGCGCTGCGCGAACTCGACGCTCTACTCGATGATCTCCGGCAGGTCGCCGACACCGGCTTCGCAACGGACTCCGCATATGCGGCGTGGGTCGACATGACGCGCGAGTTCCACGAATCGATCGCCGACCACTGCGGCAACAACACGTTGGCTGTGCAGGCCCGGGCGCTCGGCGAGATGTTGCGGGCGCACCATCGGCGGAGCCTCCGGTCGGTGAATTTCCGGCCGAGTACGCCACAGCTGGCCTCGGAGCTGATCGGGGACTACTCGAAGCTGCTGGACCTGGTCCGGGCACGCGACGGTGCCGAGGCCGAGCGGCATTGGCGCGCACACCTGCAGCGGTCGGCCCGCCTCACGTACCGGAATCAGGATCCGCGGTCGTTGGTCGATCTCGTCGACTGAGCGGGAACGCATGCATGGTCAATCGGCCATGGTGGGTAAGGTAACCAAGATAGATAACTCAGGGGCGTGATCTGTACCGCAGGAGTGAGGAGATCGGGTGACCAGTCCGTCGGGACGCCCTGTGCCGCAGCCCACACTGCGTTCCGCCGAGTTCTGGGCATCCGGTGCGGACGGGGTGCTGCGGGTCGCCGGCTGTGGACGATGTGCGCGACTGACCCATCCGCGGCCGGCGGCATGCCCGCACTGCCGAAGTCGCGATATCGAGATGGTCGCGGTGTCGGGGCACGCGGTGGTGGTGGGGTTGACGGTGAACCACCAGCAATGGTTGCCGTCCTTTCCGCCGCCGTATGTCATCGCCATCGTGGCACTCGACGACGATCCGGCCGTCCGACTGACCACCAACATCGTCGGCTGTGACGCCGCCGATGTGAGCATCGGGTCACGGGTACGGGTGACCTTCGAGAAGGCCGACGACGACATCTGGATTCCGCTGTTCGAACTGGATCCGCAGGCCACCGACCGGGGGACCGTGCCGGAACCGGAGGACCTGTCCGGGCGTCTGCGCGCAAGCCCGTCGTCGTCGAAGTTCGAAGAGGCGGTGGCGATCACCGGGATCGGGCAGTCACGCGTGGGGCGCAGGCTCATGGTCGACCCGCTGACGCTGACAGTGGATGCCTGCGAGGCCGCGGTCGCCGATGCTGGCCTGACGTTCGATGACATCGACGGCCTGGTGACCTATCCCGGCGGCGCGAGCGCGGGTGGGCTCACCGAGGGTGGGATCATGCCGGTCGAGGAGATCCTCCGGATCCGGCCAACCTGGGTCAACGGCGGCAACGAGTTCCCCGGCCAGAACGGCTCGATCGTCGCGGCGATGCTCGCCGTCGCGGCAGGCCTGTGTCGCCACGTGCTCTGTTATCGGACCGTGTGGGAGTCCAGCCATGCGTCGCTGGTCCGGGAGGGCCGGTGGCACACGCCGAATGCGCGGGCGACCGGGATGATGGAAGGCCGTGCGCCGTATGGCGCGATGTCGGCGGCGAATTGGATCGCCCTGTGCGCCAGCCACTATTTCCACCGTTACGGTGGTGGTCGGGAGACGCTCGGTCGGATCGCGGTCACCGCACGGACACATGCGGCAGCCAACCCCGAAGCGGTGTACCGGGACCCGATCACACTCGACGACTATTTCTCCGCGCGGATGATCTCGAGCCCGTTCGGGCTCTATGACTGCGACGTGCCCGTCGACGGCGCGGTCGCGGTGATCGTCTCGGCGGTCGACGCGGCGCTCGACTGCCCGCATCCGCCGGTGTTCGTCGAGGCGGTGGGTACCCAGATCATGGAGACGCTGTCGTGGGATCAGGGCACGTTGACACATCTCCCACAGAGTCTCGGCCCGTCGGCGCACCTCTGGTCGCGTACCGATTTCGGGCCGGGGGACGTGGACGTCGGACTCCTGTACGACGGCTTCACCTTCAACGCGCTCTCCTGGCTGGAAGGGCTCGGTTTCTGCGAACCCGGCGGAGCAGCCGATTTCATCGGTGACGGGAGTGCGATATCCCTCGGCGGGCGGCTGCCGCTCAACCCACATGGTGGACAGCTCTCCGCGGGCCGGTTGCACGGATACGGGTTCGTCCGGGAGGCGGTGCTGCAGCTGCGGCAGGAGGCGGACGGTCGCCAGGTCGACGACGCGCGACTGGCCGTCGTCACGTCCGGCGGAGGTGTCCCCTCGGGGGCGATCCTGCTCCGCAGTTGACCGCCACACGAGGCGCGGATCGCCGGCAGGCGCTGTCAATGGCGCTGGTGAGGTAACTTAACAAGTAATCGTTGTCGACTGGAGAGGACACCCCCACGTGACCGACAACTCGACTGTCCGGGTCTTCGCGACGCGCCATGATGCCGAGCGTGGTATCCGGACGCCGAAAACCGCCGAGCTCGTTGCCCGGAGGTTGCGGGGGATGGTCGTCGACGGCGAACTCAAGGCCGGCGATCACCTGCCGAACGAAGCCGAGCTGATGGAGCTCTTCTCGGTCAGTCGGCCAACGCTCCGCGAGGCGATCCGGGTGCTCGAGGCAGAGCGACTTGTCGAGGTCCGTCGCGGCTCACGATCGGGAGCCAAGGTGTGTGTGCCCGGTCCAGAGGTGGTCGCACGCCCTGCGTCGCTTCTGCTGGAGTTGTCCGGAGCAACCGTCGCCGATGTGTACCGTGCGCTCGAGGCGGTCGAGCCCACGGCTGCCCGCTTGCTCGCGGAGGAGGGACCCGAGGAGGCGTTCGACGAGTTGGAGCAGTTCGTCGACGAAGTGGTCCCCGCCGAGTTCGCGTCCGGCCACCTGGGCCGCGCCGCAGCGGATTTCCACCTGCGGATGGTTCAGCTGTCGGGAAGCCCGACGCTGGCCCTGATCTCCGGCATGGTGCACGAGATCTTCGAACGCAATCATGTGGCGTTTGCCAAGGAACGCCTCGATTCCGGTCGTGCCCAACATGAATCGAACTACAAGCTGTTCGTTCGATCCCAGCGACGCTTCATCAAGTTGCTGCGGGCCCGCGACGGTGCAGGGGCGTCCGCCCACTGGCAGAAGCACATGGGCGTTGCGCGGGAGTTCGTGATGCTCGGCCGTGAAGACCTCCGGGTCCAGGATCTGCTGGACTGAGGCCACCGCGCTAGCGTGGTGCGAACCGTTGTCCGGCGTCGAGTCGGATGCACTGGCCGTTGAGCATCGGGTTGTCGACGATTGCCAGCGCGAGTTTCGCGTACTCCTCCGGCCGTCCCATCCGTTTGGGGAAGGCGGCATCCTTCACCAGTGGGGCCACCTGCTCGTCGGTGAATGCCGCTGTGGCGCCGGTGGAGAACAGGCTGGGCGCGATCGCGAGGACCCGGATTCCGAGAGGTCCGAGGTCGCGCGCCATCACCAGAGCGCTGCCGGCGATCCCCGCCTTGGCGGCCGCGTAGGCGACCTGACCGATCTGGCCTTCGAATGCCGCGAGGGACGAGGTGTTGACGATGACCCCTCGTTCATCGTCGACCGGTTCGTTGACGCTCATGTGCAGAGCCTGCAGACGGTTCAGGTTGAAGGTCCCCACCAGATTCAGATCGATCACCTGGCGGAACATGTCGAGGTCATGAGGGCCGTTGCGGCCCAGGGTTTTCTGTACTTTGCCGCCGCCGGCGGTGTTGACCGCGATGTGGAGCCCGCCGAGGTCGGCCACCGCGGCGGAGAGTGTGTCCTCCATGCCGTCGAAATCCGTGATGTCGGTGGCATGGAAGACTCCGCCGATCTCGGTGGCGAGGTCTTTGCCATCGCTGCCCTCGCGATCGAGGATGGCGACCCGCGCGCCCGCCTGTGCCAGGGCCTGCGCGGTCGCGCGACCCATCCCGGATGCTCCGCCGACGACGACGGCCGATTTCCCTGCGATGTCCATGCTGATCCTCGCCCTCTGTGCATCTGCTCTCGACCGCCGACGCGGGCGGCCTCCACTTGTGTCTGACTTATAATACTATCTAAACTATGTCGGACGGTCGGGCAGAGTGGACGACGTGGCTCGATCAGCGTGTGACGAGGCGCGGTCACCGTCTGCGCGAGAGTCGTGTGGCGGCGCGCCAACCGGGATGAGGACTGAGGTATCGGATGAACATCGCGTTGTTGTCGGACATGGCCGCGGATGGCTTCGGGGACCGGGTCGTCGTGGGTACCCGGGACGCGGGGATCACCGCGATGGACCTACGTTCGATGTCCACCGCGGGTGCGGAGGTCATCCGGAGGGCGCGCGCCGACGCAGTTGTCTATCTCGCGGTGAACGGACCGGCTTTTCCGGTGGCGATGTTCTCGGCGGCGCGTGCCGGAGTGCCGTTGGTGCCGGTCAACTACCGGCTGGGGCGTGAACAACTCGATGCCCTTCTCGCGAATCACCGCTCGGCCCTGGCGATTGCCGATCCCGAGCATGTCTCGATCCTCGAGCAGGCCGGTCTCCGGGCGCTCACCACCGAGCAGTGGCTGGATCAGACGCGAACCACCACACCGGCCTCCGTCACGGACGGGCCGTCTGACGGCATCGATGCACCTGCCGTGATCATCTACACCTCCGGGACCACGGCGGCGCCCAAGGGGGTGTTGTTGCGCAACGAGAATCTCACGTCGTACGTGTTCGGATCGGTCGAGTTCGCGAACGCCGATGCGACGGAAGCCGCGTTGGTCAGCGTTCCGCCGTATCACATCGCGGCGGTCGCGAATGTCATCAGCAATCTGTATGCGGGACGAAGAACTCTGGTGCTGGAGCAGTTCACCCCGCAGGAATGGCTGCAGACAGTGCGGGACGAATGCGTCACGAATGCCCTGGTGGTCCCCACGATGCTGTCCCGGATCGTGGAATCCGATGCGGACAAGTCGGTTCCGTCGCTGCGCAATCTCGCCTACGGTGGCGCTCCGATGCCGTCCCGGATCATCGAACAGGCCCTTCGGCTGTGGCCCGATGTCGGGTTCGTGAACGCGTACGGACTCACCGAGACGAGTTCGACCATCGCGGTGTTGGGACCGCAGGATCATCGTGATGCCCTGGCGAGTGACGACGAGCGTGTACGCACACGACTCGGTTCGGTCGGTCGAGCGCTGCCGGGGGTTCGGATCGAGATCCGCGACGAAGGCGGGGCGGTGCTGCCCGCCGGTCACCTGGGGAGGATCTGCGTCTCCGGCGAACAGGTGTCGGCGGAGTATGCGGGCGTCGGTCGGGTCGTGGACGAGCAGGGGTTCTTCGACACGCGCGACAAGGGATTCGTCGACGACGACGGATTTCTCTTCGTCGGCGGGCGCGCTGACGACACGATCATCCGTGGGGCGGAGAACATCGCGCCTGCCGAGATCGAAGACGTCATCCTGCGTCATCCCGACGTTCTCGACGTCGCGGTGGTCGGGGTGCCCGACGAGGAGTGGGGCCAGCGTATCGAGGCCGTCGTGGTCGTGCGGCCTGATGCCGGTCGCGATGCCGAAGGTCTCCGCGCGCATGTACGTGCGACGCTGCGCGGTAGCAAGACACCGGAGAGATTCGTCTTCTGGGACCAGGTGCCGCGCACGGAGACGGGGAAGCTCGTCCGACGGCATGTGGTCGACCGCCTGGTGAGCGAGTCCGCGCCTGCGTCGGTGAACGGGGCGTGACGAGTCCTGCGGCGGTGCGATACTCACGTGAACGCGCAGACCGACGAAGGAGGACGACATCGTGGACCTCGATGCCCTGACCACAGTGATCGGCGAGCTCGACGATCACGTTCTGACGCTGACCCTCAACCGCCCCGAGCGGCTGAACTCGTTCACCGACACGATGCGTACGGAGTTCCGACAGATCTGGGATCACGCGCGCGAGCAGGACGACATCCATGTCATCGTGCTACGGGCCGCCGGTGACCGTGCCTTCTCGACCGGCATGGACACCCGCGAGGGAACCTTCATCTCCGACAACGTCTTCAGTCGGCGTGACCCTGGAAACGATCTCTCTCCCAAGCACAACGGGTGCTGGAAGCCGCTGATCTGCGCGGTCCACGGGATGGTCGCCGGCGGGGCGCTCTACTGGCTCAACGAGGCCGACATCATCGTCGCCAGTGACGACGCCCAGTTCTTCGACCCACATGTCTCCTACGGTCTGGTCGCTGCACTGGAGCCGATCGGCCTCGCGCACCGGATCCCGATCGGTGAGGTACTCCGCATGGTCCTGCTCGGCCTCGACGAACGTATGTCCGCGCAGCGGGCACGTGAGATCGGGTTCGTCAGTGAGATCGTCGCGCGCCAGGATCTCTGGCCGCGGGCCGATGCGCTCGCTCGGCGGATCGCTGCGAAACCGCCTGCGGCGATCCAGGGCAGCGTCCGGGCGATCTGGGAGTCCAGGGACACCGGGCGGTCCCAGGCGCTGGCGACGGGCATGTCGTACACCTCGCTGGGCAACCCCATCGGCAAGGCACAGGTGAACAGGTCCGAGGTCGCGACCCGAGACTACGAGATCCGATGATCGCCCTGTGTGCACGTCACGGCATCTGACGCGGAAGGGTGGTCGATCGTGAAGTACGGAGTGACAGCCGAATTGGATGGTTTCCGGGCCGAGGTGCGCGACTTCGTCGAGCGACACGCGCCTGCGATCCCGCCCAAGGCCGGAGTCCGCGTCGCAGAAGACCGGGAAGAACTCGCGCTCCTCAAGGAGTGGACCGGCAAACTGTTCGAGGCCGGCTACATCGGGGGATCGTGGCCCCGCGAGTACGGGGGCAACGGCCCCGACCACCAGCTCGAGCGTGATGTGGTGGTCGGCGAGGAGATCGCCCGGCATCGTGCGCCTGCCCCCATCCAGGGCGCGGCGAATCTGGTCGCCCATGCGCTGATCGACCACGGCACCGACGAACAGAAGAAGGCCTACCTCGGCGGAATCCGAACGGGCGAACACATCTTCTGCCAGCTCTTCAGCGAGCCCGGGTCGGGGAGCGATCTCGCATCGTTGCGCACCCGGGCCACGAGACTCGACGGCGGTGGCTTCCGGATCACCGGGCAGAAGGTCTGGACGACCAACGGGCAATGGGCCGACTACGGTTACCTCCTGGCGCGAACGAATCCAGAAGCCCCCAAACACAAGGGCATCAGCGCCTTCATCATCGACATGAACCTGCCGGGTATCGACGTCCGGCCGCTGCGCGAGATGACCGGGACCGCCGACTTCAACGAGGTCTTCCTCGACGAGGTCGAGGTGGACGAGAGCGCGCTGATCGGCGAGATCGACCACGGCTGGCGGATCGCCAACTCGAGCCTCGGGCACGAGCGGTCAGGAGTGGCGAACAACGCAGTCCGTCTGCAACGCAACATATCCGCGCTGATCGAACTCGCCGGGAGAGTGGAGCGCCACGGCCGTCCGGCGATAGAGGACGAGTCGGTTCGTCAACGTCTCGGTGCTCTGTCCGCGTCGGCCGATGCGTTGTCGGCACTGGTCTATGCGGCTCTCACCCGGGTCTCTCGGGGCGACGTCCGTGCGGGTGATGCTCCGATGACGAAGCTGATGTTCAGCGAGCTCGGGGTGGAGATCGCCTCCTGTGCACTGGAACTCTGCGGTGAGGACGGAATTCTGTGCTCCGGTGAAGAGTCGGCTGTCGATCACGGGAGATGGCAGGACGAATTCCTCTATGCCCGTGCGTACACCATCGCAGGCGGCAGCTCGGAGATCATGCGGAACATGATCGCCGAGCGCGGATTGGGTCTCCCTCGCTGATCGTCGTCCCGGATCCTGTCTCGGACTCGTTTGTCGACCGCGCACGGGGTTGTCATAGTTAACTATGTCATATACCTTTACTGCATAGGCCTGGCCATCCCGTATCGGGAGTGTGCCGTCGGAGGGGCGGTGTCACCGCTCGGAGATCACTGGGTTCTGGCGCGCGAACCGGATTCGCGCGGAACGGAGGCGTCATGACGGGTATCAGACAGGCACTCCGCGAATTGTGGTCCGCCCCAGACGATGCCCGGATGATCCAGCAAGACGGACGGTGGTATTCGTGGGGTGAGGTCCGCGCCCTCGCCGAGAACATCGACCGCGGGCTGACCGGTATCGGCGCCTGCGAGGGATCGCGGATCGGTGTGGTTCTCGGAAACCGTATGGAGTCGATCGCGGCACTGGTGGCTCTCCTGAGTACCGGCCGCACGATCACGACCCTCAATCCGATGCAGCCGATCGGGCGCCTCACCGCGGATCTGCACCAGTCCCGTCCGCATGTCGTCTTGGCGCCTGCGAAACTCTGGGACTCCGACGAGTTCAGTGCTGTTGCTTCCGAGATCGGTGTCGACGGCTTCGCCCTCGACGCCGGGCTGACGCGACGGGCGACGCGGAACGTGGACGCCGAGGACGACGCGACGGCGTCGGCGACGGTGGCGATCGAGATGTTCACCTCGGGAACGACCGGCCCGCCCAAGCGGATCCCGTTGACCTGGCGCCAGCTCGACGCGGCGATGTCCGCCGTGCACGGTCACGTCGGTACGTCGTCGTCGACGCGGCGACCGTTGACCGGCCGTGTCGCGCTGGTGACCCTGGCGATCGTGCACATCGGCGGTATGTGGGGTGTGCTGCAAGCGCTCACCGAGGCACGCCCGTTTGTCTTGCTGCCGAGATTCACCGTGGCAGGGTGGGTCGGTGCCATCGAGGAGCACAAGCCGAGGATCGCGAGCCTGCCGCCCGCCGCGATGCGATCGCTCCTCAACGCGGACATCCCCGGTGAGAAGCTCGAGAGTCTGCGGGCGGTCACCGCAGGCACCACATTCGTGAGTCCTGATCTGGCCGATGAGTTCATCGGGCGCTATGACATCCCGGTCCTCATCGTCTATGGGGCGACGGAGTTCTCCGGCGCGGTTGCCGGCTGGACGAAACCGATGCACGAGCAATGGTGGGCGACCAAGCGGGGAAGTGTGGGTCGAGCCTTCCCCGGTGTGCAGCTGCGCGTGGTCGACGACCGGCGCTCGGTTCTCCCGCGGGGGGTCACGGGTGCGCTCGAGGTGTGCTCGGGTCAGACCGGGTCGGGCTCCGATGAGTGGGTTCACACGAGCGACCTCGCCCACGTCGACGACGACGGATTCCTCTACATCGACGGTCGCGCCGACGACGCCATCATCCGAGGTGGGTTCAAGGTGCAACCCGAGGTGGTGGCCAACGCGTTACGTGAGCACAGTGCGGTCCTCGACGCCACTGTCTACGGCAAGGACGACGACCGGCTGGGGCAGGTTCCGGTGGCGGTCGTCGAACTGGTGGACGGCACCCAGGTGGTGGACGAGGCCGAGCTGAAAGAGTTCCTGCGCGGCCATCTCACCGGGTACGAGGTCCCGGTGAGCATCCATGCGCTCGAATCCCTGCCTCGCAGTGTCTCTCTCAAGGTCGATCGCCGTCGTCTGCTCGAACTCGTCGCCGAGCTCGAGGCGTCGAGCGCCTGAGTCCGGTCACATCACACCGCGCGACCCGTGGAATGGGTCAACCAGTCCGTCAGGAGATTCCGATGTCTGCAGTGATCGTCGAAGCCGTTCGCACGCCCGTGGGTCGAAAGAAGGGTTGTCTGTCCGGGATTCATCCGGCCGACCTCTCCGCGACCGTCCTGGCCGGACTCGTGGAACGGGCCGGGATCGATCCGGAGATCGTCGACGACGTGATCTGGGGCTGCGTCCAACAGGTCTCGGAACAGGCGATCGACATCGCCCGAACCGCGGTGCTCACGGCCGGCTGGCCGGAGTCCATTCCCGGTGTGACCGTCGACCGGCAATGCGGATCGTCGCAACAGGCACTGAACTTCGCGGTCGCGAGTGTCGAGGCGGGACACTACGATGTGGTGGTCGCAGGCGGCGTGGAGTCGATGTCGCGCGTCCCGATGGGTTCATCGACATCGGTGGGGGAGAGTCCGTTCACTCAGCGGTATCGCGAGCGGTACGACGGGGTCGTCCCGAACCAGGGGATCGGCGCGGAGATGATCGCCCAGAAATGGAGTCTGTCGCGCAGCGATGTCGACACCTATGCGGCCCGATCGCACGAACGCGCCGCGGCCGCGCAGGATGCGGGATGGCTCGACGAGCAGATCGTGCCGGTGACGACGGCCGACGGCAACGTGTCCGCCGACGAGGGAATCCGCCGCGGGACCTCGGTCGAGACCTTGGCGAAACTGGCGCCCGTGTTCGCCGAGGACGGTGTCATCCATGCGGGCAATGCATCCCAGGTCTCCGATGGTTCCGCGGCCCTGCTGGTGATGAGTGAGGAGGTTGCGCGGCGGCACTCCCTCACCCCGTTGGCGCGAGTGCACACGGCTGTGGTCACCGGTGCGGATCCCGTGATCATGCTGACCGGACCGATCCCCGCGACGGAAAAGGCGCTCGCCAAGGCACGCCTGAATCTGTCGGACATCGGGGTCTTCGAGGTCAACGAGGCCTTCGCGACGGTTCCGTTGGCATGGCAGCGGGAGCTCGGGGTGGACGACGACATCCTGAACCCGAATGGCGGCGCCATCGCGTTCGGCCATCCGCTGGGAGGTTCGGGCGCCCGGATCCTCACCGATCTCATCGCGCACATGCGACGCAACCACATTCGGTACGGACTGCAGACGATGTGCGAGGGCGGCGGTCAGGCGAACGCCACGATTCTCGAACTGCTCGAGGCCTGAGGTCGACCCGTCGGCCCGATCAGCATGGCTGACCTGCGTAGTCCCACTCGCCGGGAGACGAGACCCGCTACCGCCCAGATCGTTACACCATGGATCACACCGGACGAATCGTGAGGAGTAAGCATGCACCGCCCGATGGAAGGTGTCCGCATTCTCGAGGTGGCCCAGTTCACCTTTGTCCCGGCGGCCGGGGCGGTCCTGGCCGACTGGGGTGCCGACATCGTCAAGATCGAGCACGCGGAAAAGGGCGATGCGCAGCGAGGGCTGGTGCGAGTGCTCGGCTACGACCTGGCCGGTTCGTCGTTCGCACCCATCATGGAAGGTCCGAACCGTGGGAAACGCAGTGTGGGGTTGGCGCTCGAACGGTCGGAGTCCAGGCCGGTGCTCGAAGAACTCGTCAAGAACAGTGACGTCTTCCTGACCAACTTCTTACCCCCCGCGCGAGCCAAGCTGGGGATCACCCTCGAGGACATCCGGGCGATCAATCCCGACATCATCTACGTGTCGGGGAGCGGATTCGGGTCCGAGGGCCCCGATGCGGACAAGGGGGGCTATGACTCGACCGCATTCTGGGCTCGCGGCGGCAGCGCCTTCGGAACCACCCCGGCCGAGGCGGAGCGCGTCAGCTTCATGCCCGCAGGCGCATATGGGGACAACATCGGTGGGATGACCATCGCGGGCGGTATCGCGGCAGCGCTGTACGGCCGTGCGATGACCGGGGAGCCGTCGGAGATCGACGTCTCGCTGCTTGCGGTGGGTGCGTGGGCCACTCAGTTCACCGTGAACATGGCGCTGATGCGCGGCGAGGCGATGCCCGCACCATCTGCGGAGAAGCGTTCCGCGAGTGCCGGTAATCCGCTGTCGGGTGCCTACCGCACGTCCGATGGACGGTGGATCCAGTTGTCCATGCTGCAGGCCAAACGGTATTGGCCCGAGTTCTGCCAGGCGATAGGTCACGACGAACTCGTCGATGACGAGAGATTCGGGACCGATGAACTGATCACGCAGCACTATGCCGAAGCGCTGGACATCTTCTCGGAGATCATCGGTGCGCAACCGCTCGACCACTGGCGTGCCGCGCTGAAGAATATTCGCGGGCAATGGGCCGTCGTGCAGGATTCCTGGGATCTCGGCAATGACGAGGCCTTGACCGCCAACGGGCGCATTGCCGAGATGGTCGATGCCGAGGGCAACTCACAGAAGCTGGTCGCCAACCCTGTGAAGTTCGACAACGCGCCGGTATCTCTCACCCGCGCACCAGGATTTGCCGAGCACACCGACGATGTTCTCCGCGAACTGGGGTTCGACGACGACCAACTCATCGCTCTGAAGATCGCCGGTGCGGTCACCTGACGGAGTCCTCGTCGGATTCGTCCGCCAGCGAGATACCCTAACCCGAAACGGAGTGCGCGATGAAAGTCTCGATCGACCTCGACAAGTGTGCCGGCCATGCTCGTTGTTTCGCCACATCGCCAGAACTGTTCGAGATCGATGACGGCGGCTACGCACTGAACGCAGAGATCAGTGTGCCGGAAGAAGACGAGGCGGTGGCCCGCGACGCCGTCGCGGCCTGCCCTGAGCGTGCCATCGAAACCCATTGATCCCGGCAACGGGAGCCCGTACCAGAGAGAGGTGCCCACATGGCGACCCGTGATGCCGTGATCGTCGAAGCGGTCCGGACGCCCATCGGCAGACGCAACGGCTCACTCTCCGGAATCCACGCGGCCGACCTGTCCGCAGTCGTGCTCCGTGAGCTGGTGCGGCGCACCGGGATCGACGCCGGATCCGTCGACGATGTGATGTGGGGCTGCGTCACCCAACTGGGCGACCAGTCCAGCAATATCGGGAGATTCGCGGTGCTCGCCGCCGGATGGCCGGATTCGGTCCCGGCGGTGACGATCAACCGGGCATGTGGGTCGGGCCAGCAGGCGATCGAGTCGGCTGCCCATGCCGTGATCGCCGGGGCGTATGAGATCGCGATCGCGGGTGGCGTCGAGACCATGTCCCGGGTGCCGCTCGGAGCCGCACGGGAGAGTGGTTTCCCCTACGGTCAAACCGTTTTCGATCGCTACGGTGTCGAGGAGCTGAACCAGGGCCAGGGCGCGGAGATGATCGCCGAGAAGTGGGGTCTGTCCCGTCTGGCGCTCGACGAGTACGCCACCCGCTCACACCAACTGACCGCCGCCGCCGTCGATCGGGGAGCCTTCGACGCCCAGGTGGTGCCGGTGGAGACGGCCGACGGCGTGTTCTCCGTCGACGAGGGGCTGCGGCGTGGCACCACACCGGAGAAGCTCGCCGGTCTCAAGCCCTCCTTCCGGGAGAACGGGGTGATCCACGCGGGTAACGCATCGCAGATCTCCGACGGCGCCGCGGGCGTGATGATCATGACCTCACAGAAGGCTGCCGAGCTGGGTCTGCGTCCGATCGTCCGGCTGGTGGCGGGTTCGGTGGTGGGCGACGACCCGGTCCTGATGTTGACGGGACCGATCCCGGCGACTCAGAAGCTGTTGGCGCGCACGGGCCTCTCGATCCGCGACATCGGTGCGGTGGAGGTCAATGAGGCGTTCGCGCCGGTGCCGTTGGCCTGGCAGATCGAGCTGGGTGCCGATCCGGAACGCGTCAATCCCCTCGGAGGGGCGATCGCAGTCGGTCATCCTCTCGGCGCTTCAGGCGCGATCCTGACCACCCGACTCATCAACCACATGCGGGACAACGACATCCGATATGGAGTGCAGGCCATCTGCGAGGGCGGTGGCACGGCGAATGCCACCCTGTACGAGCTCGTCGACGAACCGCAGGCGGTCGTCGTATCGCACCAATGACACCGACCGAGGGGAACAACCATGCCGCAACGCTTCTACGACGATGATCACGAGGCATTCCGGCAAGTCGTCCAGAGCTTTGTCGCCCGCGACGTGACACCGAATCTGGATGCGTGGGAGGAGAATCGCGCAACCGGACGTGAGGTGTGGAAGGCTGCCGGAGCTCTGGGAATCCTCGGTGTGCGAACGCCGGAGGAGTATGGCGGCGGCGGTGCCGGGGACTATCGGTTCCGGTGTGTCGTCCAGGAAGAACTCGCGCGTGTGGGTGCAGCGTCCCTGGCCTCGGGCTTCTCGATCAACGAGGACATCGTCGGGTCGTACCTCACCGAGCTCGGGACCGATCGGCAGAAGCGCGACTGGCTGCCCGGGATGGCACAGGGCGACGTGGTCGCGTCGATCGCGATGTCAGAGCCGGCCGCCGGCTCCGATCTGCGTGGCATGAAGACGACGGCGGTTCGCCGCGGTGGCGATTGGATCATCAACGGCGCCAAGACGTTCATCACGAGCGGATACTCATCGGATGTGGTCCTCACCGCGGCGCGGACCGGCGAGAAGGACGGCAGGCCACAGCTGTCGCTGATCCTCGTGCCGACCACCACGCCGGGCTTCGCGCGAGGGCGGAAGTTGCGGAAGCTCGGCCTGCATGCCCAGGACACCGCCGAGATCTCCTTCGCCGATGTCCGCGTGCCTGCCGAGAACCTGGTCGGCGCCGAGGGACGTGGCTTCCACCATCTCACGGCGCAACTCCCGCTCGAACGCCTCTCGATCGCGTGGCGGGCGCTCGCCGCCGCCGAGGCGGCGCTCGACTGGACCGTTGGATACACGAGCGAGCGCAAGGCATTCGGTACGCGGATCATCGACTTCCAGAACACCCGGTTCGCACTCGCCGAGATGACCACCGAGGTCGAGATCACCCGCGCATTCCTCGAGCAGGGCATCCTGGCGCTCAACGCAGGCGAGTTCGACGCCACGCTGGGAGCCAAGGCGAAATGGTGGACCACCGAATTGCAGAACCGGGTCATCGATCGGTGTCTGCAGATGCACGGCGGATACGGCTACATGGACGAGTACCCGATCTCACGTGCCTACGCGGATGCCCGTGTCCAGACGATCGTCGGTGGTACCACCGAGATCATGAAGGAGATCATCGGCCGCGATCTGGCGAGCCGCCACCCGGGCTGACCTGTCCGGCCGGCATCCCGTGCCGGCATCGGAGGGCCGAAAAGAACTGCGGCACCGGAGGACATCTCCGGTGCCGCAGATCTGCCGTGGGTGCGTGACCACCCAGGGGACATCACTGTTTCGCGACGCTGACCTTGGTCGGATCGGTGAGCTTGCCGTCTTTCATCGTGAGCACGATCATCGTGTCGCCGCACAGCGACTTCAGGCCGGGAATCGCCGTTCCGTCACAGGTGAACGTGATGCCGTCGCCCGCGGGCAGTACGACGTCCTTGGCCGTCCTGATGGCGTTCCCGATGGTCTGCTGATCGACCTCGCCGGTCAGACCCGCGGTTGCCCGCACCAAGCCGAGCATGCCCTGGTAGCCGGTGACGGCGTAACCCTGCGTGGCGGTCTCCGGGGAGTACTTCTCCATGACCGTCCGGTACAGGACGCTCTCCGGATCGTCGGACACCGTGTCGGCACTGCTGAATACCCGCAGATTCTCGACGCCCGAGGTGCCGACGGCCTGCACGACCTCGGGAGCCGCGCAGGTCTGCGGTGAGATCGGGATGGCCTTGGAACCAAGGGTGTTCAGTGCCTTGAGGACCGACGTGCAGACCGTCGATTCGCCGTAGACCAGTACGCCGTCGGGATTCGCGTCGAGGCCCGCGCTCACCTGGGGCGTCGCGTCGGCGGTGCCGAACGGGATGGTGATCAGCTTGAACTTGATGCCGGCGGCCTCGAACGCGGGCCCGCCCATCCTCGTCAACGACCCGGTCGCAGCCGGACTGTCGATGCTGTAGGCGACCACCGACTTCATGCCCTGCTCTTTGGCGAACCGCGCCATGGCCTGGGACGTGTTGGAGCCGGCCGTCCAGACATACGAGTTGTCGCTGGTGATCTCCGCCTGACTGCCACCGAGGGCAGTCACGTACGAGATGCCCGCCTTGGTGATGATGGGCGCGATGATGCTACCGAGGCCGGTGTTGGTGACGACTACCGCAGGCACCTTCTGCTCGACCATCTGGTTGGCGCAGTTGCGGGCCGACACCGGGTCCTCCTGCTCCTTGCAGATCACCAGTTCGATGGGGCGGCCCGCGATTCCGCCGAGGTTCTCGTTGGCGTACTTCGTTGCCGCCTCAGCAGCCTCGCGCGTCTCCGGCAGCGACATCGCCTGGCCGCCCTCGTTGGCGATGAGGCCGATGCGCACCGGAGCACCCGATGCCGCCTTGCCGGAGAAGGCATCCGAGGGCACGGCGGCGCTACTGCCGCCGCTGCTGCTGTTGTCTGAATCGTCGTCGCTGCTGCACGCTGTCACAGTGGCAAACAGGACCGCTACGGCAGCCGCGGCGACGATCCGCGCGGTGTACGGACGGCGGACGGATTTCATGGGGTTCCCTTTCGGCGTCGCGGCGACGTGCCGCGATTTCGTGGTACGTGAGGAGCTGTTCATCGGTTTCGTTCGCGAAATGGTCGGATTCGCAATTTCTTCGGTGGTTCCAGAAGCGCGGAGACGCTACTGGACGGAGTCGGCGGGAACCAGGGGATCCGTGCTCCCTCCCTTGCCGTCGTGGACGCCCAGGTAGGCCTGCTCGATGAGTTCGGGTGTCGCGGCGAGCGTTCGGGCGTCGCCCTGCAGGACGTTCACCCCATGCCGGAGGACCAGTGCGGTATCGGCGACTTCGAGAGCAAGGTGCACATGCTGTTCGACGAGGATCACCGCGGTGCCGGTCTCGTCGGCGACTTGCCGCATCACCGGCAGCAGTCGCTCGACGATGACGGGCGCGAGTCCCATGCTCAGTTCGTCGATCAGCAGGACGCCGGGGTGCTGGGCCAATGCGCGACCGATCGCCAGCATCTGTTGTTCGCCTCCCGACAACGCGCCGGCCTGGACGCGCAGGCGATCGCGCAGGCCGGGAAAGTAGTCGAGGATTGCGTCGCGTTCGGCCGTCCATCGGCGTCGAGCACGGACGGCCAGTCGGAGGTTCTCCTCGACGGTCAGTGTGGTGAACAGCTCTCGGTTGTCGGGGACCAGGACGAGTCCCGCCCGCGACGCGGCCCGTGCGTGTCCCGCCTTCACCACGGTCCCGTCCACCTCGACCGTGCCGCCGAGGCCGGGCAACAGGCCGGCGAGTGTCAGCAGCGTAGTGGTCTTCCCCGCTCCGTTGGGTCCGAGCAGGGCGAGGACCTCGCTCCGGTGGACCTCCAGGTCGAGATCGCGCACGCACGGACGGCCTTTCGCGTATCCGGCCTGGAGACCGTCACATCGCAGAACCGTGGTCATGCCGTCACCTCCTTGCCGCTGTGGGTCGCGCCGAGGTAGGCGCGGGTGACCTGTGGGTTGGTGCGCACCTCGTCCGGGGTGCCGATTGCGATCCGTTTGCCCAGATCGAGCACGACGATCCGATCGCACACCTCGAGGACCAACTCCATGTCGTGATCGACCATGACGATGGTGGTCCCGGAGTCGCGGATCGCCCGCAGCCGGTGCCCCAGCCAGACGCTCTCCGTGGTGTCGAGTCCCGCCGCGGGTTCGTCGAGTAGCACCACCTGCGGCCTGCCCGCCAGGGCACGGGCCACCGAGACGAGTTGTCGCTGGCCCTGTGAGAGCTCTCGGACCGGACGATCTGCCACCTTGTCGAGGTGCAGGACCTCGAACAAGTGGTCCATCTGCCCCGCGTCGAGTGGTGGATGGTCGGAGCCCCGGTGCAGTGATGCGGTGGTACCCACCGACACGTTCTCGCGGACCGACAAGTCGTCGTAGAGGTCGATGCCCTGGAACGTGCGGCCGAGTCCCGCGCGACTGCGTTGGAATGCGCGCCGTCCGTCGAGCGAGTCGCCGGCGAGCGATACCGTGCCGTCGGCATCGGCGAACCCGCTGATCGCATCGATGAAGGTCGTCTTGCCCGCCCCGTTGGGTCCGATCAGGCCGATGATCTCACCTGCGTGCACATCGAACGACACATCGTCGAGGGCCGTGATCCCGCCGTAGCGGACCCCGATGCCATGTGTGGACAGGACGACGTCGCCGACCTCACGGGCTGTGCCGCGGTAGATCTCGTCGTCGGTCAGTTCGACATCGAGGTCGGTGCCGAGCGCGGTCGCACCCGACCTGCCCAGCCGGGTCCGGATTTGCCCGATGCGCTTGTAGACGTCGGCGATGATGCCCTCTGGGTTGGCGATCACGGTGATGACCAGCAGGATTCCGGTGATGACCGAGTAGTAGTCTCCGACGTTCGCCACCCGGTCGAGGAAGACGAAGAGGATGCCACCGGCACCCATGATGCCGGCGAGCATGGCCCCCGAGACGCAGGTGATTCCGGCCAGGTAGCAGACCGCGAACATCGCGATCCCGCCGATGGCCGTGAATGCCTCCGGAACGGCCATGGTCTGTTGATAGGCCATCAGCGACCCGCCGATACCCGCGATGAACGCGCCGATCGCGAACGCGACCAACTTGGTTCGTGACACGTTGATCCCCGAGGCCGCGGCCGAACGTTCATTCGCGCGGATCGCGAGCATCGAGGCGCCCAGCCTACTGGTGCGCAACCGGATCACGGCCAGTGCTGTCACGACGAGGACGATGAGGCAGACCACCCCGAAGGCGATGCGCGGGTAGGAGTCTCCCGATCCGATCCCGAGGTCGAGACCGAACAGCGACGGATCCGAGACGTGCGCGCCGTCGATACCGCCGTTGAACGTGTTGTTGCGGAACCAGAATGCCTCCAGGAACACCGCGAGGCCCAGCGTGACGACGGCAACCGGCAAGCCGCGGATACGCAGTGCAGGCAGGCCGACGACGACTCCGACGACAGTGGCGACGAGTGCCGCGAGGATCGGCGCAATCGGGAACGGGATACCCATGTCCACCGTGAATCTGCTCAGCATGAATGCGCCGACACCGCCGAGCGTCAACTGCGCCAACGAGATCTGGCCCGCGAACCCCGTGACGACCACCTGTGAGAGCGCAATGATTGCCAGGGTGAACGTCATGATGATCGCGCCGCGATAGCTGCCCTGGGTGAAAATCAGGAACACCAGGGCGATCGCCGTCCAGATCGCGCCGATGACGAGTGGGTTCCTCGGGCGTGGAGCCGCGCCGAGCGTGTTCTGGATGATCGCGCCTCGGCTGGGCAGCGGCTTTCCCCGGAACACGAGGAACACGAGGATGAGCACGAGTGGGATCAACTCGGCCATGCCGGACTGTGGCATCCAATCGATCGTCGACTGCAGGTGCGTCATCTCCGACTGCAGGACACCGATTCCGAGCCCGGCGGCCACCGCCGGGCCGATCGCGCTGAAGTTGCCCACCAGGGCCGCGGCCAGCGCGGGCACGATGAACAAGGTGTACGACACGGGGATGAGGGGCACGATCGGGGCGATCAGGATGCCGGACAGGCCGGCGATCATGGTGCTCAGAGCCCAGTTGGCGTAGGCGATCCGCTCGGGCGACAGGCCGGTCACGAGTGCGCCGGTCTCGGTCTCGGCCGCTGCCCGGGTCGCCAGCCCGAAGCGGGTGAGCCGGAACGCGAGGATCAACAGCACCGTGAGCGCGATGACGATACCGGCGAACCACAGGCGGTCGACGGGGACCCGGATGTCACCGAAGGTGACGATCCCGGTCGGGAGGATCGGATCGACGGAGACCGGTGTGGTCCCGACGCGTGCCGCGAGCAACGCCTGGATCGCGAGCATGAGAGCGATCGAGGCGACGGCCTTGGCGGTCGCGGGTGCCGTCCGCAGCAGCCGGAACACGGCGAAGTACAACAAGACTCCTAGAGCCGCGGCGATGGCCAGCGAGACCACCATCGCCGGGAGGACGTCCAGCTCTCCCCCCAGGTCCACCGTCTTCGGGAAGCCGGGGACCGGGATGAGGAGCTCACCGTTGCGGAGATAGGCGAATGTGTAGGCGATGTAGAGGGCGACGGCCCCGGTCGCGAAGTTCACCACGCCGGAACTGCGATAGGTCATGACCAGGGCGAGGGCCAAGGCCGCATACACGGCGCCGTTGCCCAGGCCCAGGAACAGGAACTGGATGTCTTGTGTCATCGGATTGCCTTGTGATCGACGGACGGGTTGGTCTCGGCTCGCGCTACTGACCGCCGACGATCTGCGCATCGACGAGCTTGCCGTCCTGGAGTGTCGCCACCACAGATCCCTTGCCGCACACCGCCTTCATCTGCGGGTTTGCAGTGCCGTCGCAGGTGAAGGTGAGACCATCGCCGGCCGGGAGCACGACGTCCTTCGCGGTCCGGATCGCACCGGCGACCGCGCCGGGGGAGGTGTCGGCGCCGTCGAGAGATCGGGTCGCGCGGACCAGGCCCAGCACACCCTGGTACCCCACGTAGGCGTAACCCGAGATGTCCGTGTCCGGCGCATACTTGGCGATGACACTGCGATACAGGGTGGCCTCCGGGTTGTCGCCGGTGGTCTGGGCGGCAGTGAAGATCTTGGTGCCGTTGATGTTCGAGCCGACGGCGGTGACGACATCCGGGGTGGCGCATCCCTGGATGCCCATCTTCTCGCCCGAGAACCCGAGCGTCCCGAGCGACTTCAGTGCTGCCGTGCAGAGGGTGCCTTCGCCGACGACGACCACCCCTTCTGGCGAGTCCGCAAGGCCGGCGCTGACCTGCGGTGTGGCGTCGGGGGTTCCTGGCGGGATGGTGACGATCTTCAGATCGACACCGTTGGCCTTGAAGGCTGGCGCCCCGATCGCCTTGAGCCCGTTGACCGCCGCTGGGACGTCGATGGTGTATGCGGTGACGTGCTTCATGTTCTCGGTCTTGGCGTGTGCGGCCATCGCCTGCAGACTCGACGGGAAGCCGCCGGTCCACAGGAACGCGTTGTTCGAGGTCAGTTCCTGCATGCTCTGGCCGGAGGCGGACACGTAGGGTATGCCGGCGCCGGTGATGATGGGAACCAGCACGTCACCCTGACCGGTCGTGGTCACCACCACCGCGGACACCTTCTCCTCGACCATCCGGTTCGCGCAGTCGCGTGCCGACGTGGGTTCTTCGGCGTTCTTGCACTCCACCAGGTTGATCTTGTGACCGCCGATCCCGCCGAGCTGCTCGTTCGCGTACCGAGCCGCGGCCTCGGCGGCCATGCGATTGTCGGGTTGCGAGATCGCCTGGCCACCTTCGTTGTTGATCATCCCGATCTTGATCTCGTCACCGGTGGCCGCCTTGCCGGGGAATGACGCGGGCGGGGCCGCGACATCGGACTGAGCAGTGGAATCGCTGCCCTCTCCGCCGCATGCGGTCAGTGCCGTCGCTGCGATCACGATGGAGGCCGCCAGCACGCCGGCGGGACGGAGGCCACGCAGAGGATTCATCGGTGTTCCTTTGGTAGTCGGTCCCGCCGGACGGACGGATCAGGCAACCGCGGTCGGATGTCGGATGCGCATCGCCGGTAGATGACCTAGCTAACTATGTATGTTTCGGTACTATCGCACATCGGTCGACCGCACGGAACAGGTTTATCGAACTATCTCTGCAGGCGGGACCGGCGATTGACGGCATCCCCCGGCTATGCGGAGGTTCAGGTCATTCCTTCGGGCGTCTGCCGTATCTGGGGCCCTCTGGATCGGGGAGTCGGAGAAGGTCATATAAGTTAGCGTGCCGAAGGACACTGGATCGTCCCGACTCTCTGTGTGGACACTCGACTGAGTCTGCGGATGATCGGCGAAGCTCTGGTTGCATGGGGCAACATAGACAACTATGTTAGATATGTTGCCGCGGTGAGTCACCGCAGTGCCGCGACCCACCGTCACCCGAGGGCGGAAGCTGCTCGGGTACTAGGAGTTGTCAATGCTCACAACACGTTTGACCGAGCTGTTCGGCATCGAGCACCCGATCGTGCAGGGCGGGATGATGTTCGTCGGCCGCGCCGAACTGGCGGCCGCGGTGTCGAATGCAGGCGGTCTCGGAATCATCACGGCGCTCACCCAGCCGACCCCGGACGACCTGGCTGCGGAGATCGAACGCTGTAAATCTCTGACCGACAGACCTTTCGGTGTCAACCTCACGCTCACTCTCTCGATCAATCCACCGCCCTTCGCCGAATATCGTCGGGTGATCATCGAGTCGGGTGTCGGGGTGGTCGAGACCGCGGGTTCGGATCCCACCGAGCACATCGAACATCTCAAGGAACACGGGATCACCGTGATCCACAAGTGCACGAGTGTGGCGCATGCACTCAAGGCCGAACGGATCGGCGCGGACGCGGTGAGCATAGACGGCTTCGAATGTGCCGGGCACCCGGGTGAGGACGACATCCCCGGGCTCGTCCTCATCCCGGCGACCGCGGACGCCATCTCGATTCCGTTCGTCGCCTCGGGCGGTTTCGCCGATGGCCGTGGCCTCGCCGCTGCGCTGTCCCTCGGTGCGGACGGGATCAACATGGGAACGCGGTTCATGTGCACTCGGGAGAGTCCCGTGCACGACAACATCAAGGACCTGATCGTGGGTGCGTCGGAGCGCGACACCCGGCTCATCATGCGGCAGTTGCGGAACAGCATGCGGGTCGCCAAGAACACCGTGAGCGAGGAGGTGGTCGAGGTGCTGCAGCGCGGCGGGCGGTTCCGCGACATCAAGGACATGGTCGCGGGCATCCGCGGGCGACGGGTTTTCGCCGAAGGCGACCCGGAACTGGGTATCTGGACGGTCGGTCTCGCCCAGGGACTCATCCATGATGTACCGACCGCGGGCGACGTGGTCCGACGCAGTGCGGAGGAAGCCGAGCGCGTGATCGAGGGACTGGGGAAGATGATCGTGGGGGAATCGCTCGTCACCGCGCGAGGGTCGAAGTGATGACCGACGAGGCGGCACCCGAGGTGCCGGAGACACCGCCACTGCTGGTCGAACGCGTCGATCAGGTGACGGTCTTGACCCTGAACCGTCCGGAACGCCGGAATGCGATCAACCGTGACATGCGCCGGGCGATGAAGAAGGAGCTGTGGCGTGCCGACGACGACCCGGACGTCCACGTGGTGGTCATCACCGGTTCGGGCAGTTCGTTCTCCTCCGGTGTGGACCTCCCGGAGGCGCTCTCGGGGCCATCCCCGCGGACGGAGGGCCCGACCCCGACGCAGGTGCTGCGCGCCATCTCCAAGCCGGTCATCGCCGCCGTCAACGGGCCCTGTTACACGGGAGGTTTCGAGCTCGCTGTGAACTGTTCGTTCATCATCGCGTCGGAACAGGCCGTCTTCGCCGATACGCATGCACAGATCGGACTGCTCAACGGGTGGGGTGGCAGCGCTCTGCTGCCCCGCACGGTCGGCCTTGCCGCTGCCATCCAGATCATCCTGAGCGGAGAACCGATCGAGGCCGACACCGCGTTGCGGATCGGGTTGGCCAACGAGGTCGTCGAGCACGATCGCCTGCTGGACCGGACGCTCGAGATCGCACACACGATAGCCGGCGGGCATCCCGGTGCCGTGCAGCGGATGCTGCGTCTGCTGAAGGACGGTGCGGGCGCTTCGGTCACCGAGGCCCTCGCACTCGAGGCCGAAGCGGCTGTGTCGTTCCGTACGACGGGTTCCGACATCACCGAGCGATACGGCAGGCGGCGCTCGGCGGCGAAGGGTTCCTGACGTGACCACCGACAGCACGCGGCTCACGAGTGGGGCCGCACTCGGCGAGAGTTCTGCACCGTGGCGTGAGCGGCTGGCGTCATTGCTGGACGCTTACTCCCGGCGACCCCGGCCGGGCAGCTCCCGTGCCCGGTTCGATGCCGCGGTAGCGTGGCAATCGGAACTGGTGGACGCCGGCCTCGCGGCTCCCGGGTGGCCGGTGTCGGCGGGCGGCATGGGACTCGACCTCGACGATCAGCTCGACTACTACCGGATGACCTCGGCGGCGCGAACCCCGAAACATCCCTGCAGCCTGTCGTTCATCGTCGCCCCGACCCTGATCGTCCACGGGACACAGCAGCAACGGGATCGCTACCTCGAACCACTGCTGCGCGCCGACGAGTTCTGGTGCCAGGGATTCTCCGAGCCCGGCGCCGGAAGCGATCTCGCGTCCCTGTCCACCCGTGCGGTCGCCGACGGCGACGTGTACCGAGTGACCGGACAGAAGATCTGGACCACGATGGCAGACCGGGCCGACTGGATCTTCGCCCTGGTGCGGACGGGGCCGCCCGGCCGCGGGACCTCGGGTATCACCTACCTGCTCATCGCCATGGACTCGCCCGGCGTCGAGGTGCGCCCGCTGCGCGACGCCGCAGGCGGACACCATTTCGCGGAGGTCTTCTTCGACGATGTCGAGGTGCCCATGGCGAACCGTGTGGGGGAGGAGGGGGACGGGTGGTCGATCATGCGGACCTCTCTCGGGCACGAACGCGCGACCGCGTTCCTCGCCGACGAATTCCGGTACCGCAAGACCGTCGACCAGGTGCTGCGTCTGGCCGTCGAGCAGGGGCACCGCGACGATCCTCTCGTCCGGCAGCACGTCGCCGACCTGGAAACCGATGTCCGTACCATCGCGACCAACAGCGCTCGCGCACTGAGTGCGGTTCTACGACAAGAAGATCCCGGTGGTGTCGCCTCGATCAATCGCCTGGTCAAGTCCGAGTTCGAGCAGCGACTGCACGGGCTGGCACTCCGGTTGACCGGCCCGGGCGCCGCCCTCGGCAGTCGGTCTGCCGGCGCGGTCGACGGTGGTCGATGGACGTACGGGTATCTGATGTCGCGGGCCTCGACCATCGGTGCCGGCACCGCGGAGATCCAGCGGAACACCATCGCGGAGACGGTTCTCGGCCTGCCATCGCATCGCGGTGAGGGCCGTCGCGATCCGGTCGTGGAACCGGGACGCCCGTTGGCGGTGCCGGAGAGCGATGAGCGCGCAGTCCGTTCGGCGGTCGCAGGCGTGGTGCATTCCCGAGTCGAGACCGATCGGATTCTCCACGGTCGTGTGGACACGGCCGAGCTCTGGGATGCGCTGGTGGATTTCGGTCTGCCCGGACTCGCCGCACCCGAATCCCTCGGCGGTGGTGGTGCTTCGCCGCGGCTGCTGTGTGCGGCGATCGAGGAGGCGGCATACCGACTCGCCCCGGTACCGCTGGTCCCCACCGTCGCCGCGCTCGCCCTGCTGCTCGCGTGCGGCGCCGAGGACGCGGCCGCGCCGGTGATCGCCGGAGCCCGTTGCGCTGTCGCCGTGGCCGTCGATGACTTCGGATGGTGCCTGGACGACACGGCTCCAACGGTGACCGACGGAGTGCTGACCGGTGTGGTGGACCGCGTCGTCGGGGCACCCGACGCCCAGATCCTCGTGGTGGTGGCGCGCAGCGCCGACTCCGGGGAGGTGGCCGTGGTGGTCATCGAGCCCGCGGATGCGATGGTCACCCGCCAGGATCCGCTCGATCTCACGTCGTCGGTGGGTGCGGTATCCCTCGACGGTGTCCGTGGCGACGTGGTCGCGGTCGGGCCGCAGGCCCGGCGCGGCATCGAAGAGGCACAGCGGATCGCGCATCTGGCGATCGCCGCCGATTCGGTGGGTGTCGCCAATCGCGCCCTCGCCATGGCCGTCGACTGGGCCGGACAGCGGGAGCAGTTCGGCCGGATCATCGGATCGTTCCAGGCGGTGTCGCATTGCTGCGCCGACATGCTCGTCGAAGCGGAGGGCGCACGGAACCAGGTCCTCGCGGCAGCCGATCTCGACGGCGACAGCGTGGAAGCGGAACTGTCGGCGCAGCTGGCCGCGGCTCATGCACTGAGCGCTGCGGTGCGCGTGACCGAGTCATGCGTGCAGGTGCACGGTGGTATCGGCTTCACCTGGGAGCACCCCGCACATCTGCTACTGAGGCGGGCCCTCGCCAACGAGGCCTGGTGCGCGCGACCAGAATCCCTTCGTGATCGGGCTGCCGGCCGGGTGCTGGCGCAGTTCTCCTGAGCGAACAGGCGTGAGCACTCGTACCGTCGGGCTGGGCGGGACGGCGCTCACAGACCCGGCCGGCCGCATGATCGATCACGCGGCCGGCCGGTGTCATGGCCGAACAGTTCGGTTCAGACGTCCCACTCCAGGATGATGTTCCCGTTGGGACCGAGCTGGCCGCCGGACTCCGTCGGGTGCGATTGCGGAGACAGCCGATAGTTCGGGATGTACCGGTGCCATTCCTCGAGGGCGATCCGTAGTTCGCGCCGTGCCAGGTGGGAGCCGAGGCAGCGATGTGGTCCGGCGCCGAAGGCGATGTGATTGTTCGGGCTGCGATCCAGGTGAACCTCTTTGGCGTCCTCGTAGACGGATTCGTCCCGGGTCGCCAGGTTGAGCGGTAGGCACACCATTTCCCCGGCCTTGATCGGGCATCCGGAGATCTCGGTGTCCTCGAGGACCTTTCGCGAAGGGATCACGATGGCGAACGCGCGCAACATCTCCTCGATCGCCGATGGGATCAGCTCGGGATCCTCGACGATCGCCTGCCGGTCCTCCTGGTGCGTCGACAGATAGAGGAAGGTCGTCCCGAGGGTGGCGGTGACCGTGTCCAGACCTGCCATGAACATCAGGATGCAGAAGGACTCCAGATCTTCTTGCGTCGCAGGCGCATCATCGATCTCGAATGCGATGGCCTTGCTGATCAGATCATCCTTCGGTTCTGCACGACGTTCGTCGATGAGCCCGCGGAAGTATTCGGTCAACTCGACAGTCGCCACCCCGCGTCGGCGTGCGGTCTCCTCGGCGTCGCCGGACACATGCAGGATCTCGTCTTCCCAGTGCAGGAACTTGTCGAGGTCCTCGAACGGCATCCCCATCAACTCGAGAAAGATGAACGACGGGTACTGGAGTGCGAAGTCCTGCATGAAGTCGCACGTGCCCTTCGCCGCGATCGACTTGATCAACGAGACGGCACGCTCGCGAACCTTGTCCTCGAGTCCCTCGACGTTCTTCGGCGAGAACAACGGATTGAGCTGCTTGCGCCACTGTTTGTGCTCGGTGCCGTCGAGCATCTGTGGGATCCAGCGGAAGGTCGGGTTCGGATTGAAGACGGTCACTGCGGTATTCGAGAAGACCTTGGCGTTCTGGTACGCCTTCAGGATGTCCTCGTACCGCGTGACGATGTAGTGGCCGTTGGCGAACTCGTTGCGAATGACAGGGGCCTCGTCACGGAGGTCGTCGTAGCGGGCGAGCTTCTCGCCGAACGGCAGTTCGGCATAGTGATTGAACTCGTGGATCGGGCACGTCGATGCGGGTTCGGTGGTGCTCATGATCTCCTCCTGTGGTCGTGATCGGTGGTGGCCAGGGTGGGGCGCGGTTCAGCGGGTGTGTGCGGCCGACACCGGCTCGCCGAGGTCCATCGGTCCGAGCCGGGCGGCGGCGAGCAACTCACCGATGTCGACCGCGAGGTCATCGGCCGCCGTGGTCGCGGCATCGAGGTCCTTGGTCAGATATCGGGAGATACGACGGCTGTAGGCTTCCGCGTCATCGCCGGAGGCGGCGATGTACCGAGATGCGGCGCTGCCGCCACTCGCATCCGCGAGCAGGTCGAGGAAGGCGTGCTCGGTGATGCCGAGGTCGGTGGCTGCCTTGAGGGCCGACAGCGTCACCTGGGTGCACGCGGCGAACAGGGCATTGTTGAGCAGCTTCGCCGACAACGCCGTGCCGGATGGGCCCATCCGGTGAATCGTGGCTGCGTACGCCCCGACGATCTCGGCGGACCGGTTCATGGCGTCGTCGGCGCCTGCGAGCAACACCGTGAGCGTGCCCTGCCGGATCAGCTCGGGGGTCCCGCTGAACGGCGCATCGACGATGGCCACACCCCGCGGATCGCCGATTCCATTGAGGCGCTGGATGGTACGGGGGCTCCCGGTGGTGTGCGAGACGAACACGGAACCCGGCGTCATCCGTTCGATGATCCCGCCGGCGACCTGGGTCAGCTGGGCGTCGTCGAAGAGACATGCGATGACGACGTCGGATGTCGCGAGGTCTTCGGCAGTGGGCACCATTGTTGCGCCGAGCCGGGTCAGGCGGTCACGGACCTCGGGCCGCCGGGCGAACACCGCAGGATGCCGGCCCGCGGCGAGCAGGCGTTCGACCATGGGCTCGCCGATCTTTCCCGCTCCGACGAATCCGATCCGCGTGTGGTCCATACAGTTTCCTCGTGGTCGTGTGTGATCGGCGGGTCGACGGGGCCCTCAGCCCGTCGCGACGCCCCAGATCATCGTCTTGGTCTGCAAGAACTCGTCCATGCCTGCCGCGCCGCGTTCGCGTCCGAGTCCGCTCTGCTTGTAGCCGCCGAAAGGGCCGTCGGGATTCAGGCCGCCACCACCGCCGTTGATCGTGACGTACCCCGTACGGAGCCTCTGCCCGATCTGAGAGGCGCGGATGGGGTCGTGTGCCCAGACCCCGCCGGCGAGTCCGTAATCACTGTCGTTCGCGATCCGCACGGCCTCGTCGTCGTCGTCGAACGGCATCAGGATCATGACCGGCCCGAAGAATTCGCGTCGCGCGATGGTCATCGAGTTGTCGACGTCGACGAAAAGTGTTGGTTCGATGAAGAAGCCCGCGGTCAGATGTGACGGTCGGCCACCGCCGACGGCCACGGTCGCGCCCTCGGCGATCCCGGTGGCGATCAGTTCTTCGACACGCGTTCGCTGGGCCGCGCTACCCAGCGGCCCCATCGTGGTGTCCGGGTGTGCCGGATCGCCGACGGTGACCGCTGCCAGCCGATCCTTCACGAGTTCGAGCAATTCGTCGTATCGCGACCGGTGTACAAGCGTCCGGGTGAGATATGCGCAGCCCTGCCCGGCATGCAGGATGGTGTCCCGGATGACCGATTGGGTGGCACGCGTGAGGTCGGCGTCATCGCAGATGATGTTGGCGGACTTGCCGCCGAGCTCGAGGACGACCTTCTTGAGTGTCGGTGCAGCCTGTTCGAAGACCTTGCGGCCCACGATGTCCGAGCCGGTGAAACTGACGACGTCGACCATGGGGTTGGTGGTGAGCTCGGTGCCTGCGTCGACGTCACCGGTGACGATGTTCAGCACACCGTCGGGAAGACCTGCCTCCTGGGCGATCTCGCCGAGGACAAAGGCCTCCAGGGGTGTGGTCGGTGCGGGCTTGAGAACAGTCGTGCATCCGGCGGCGAGAGCCGGACCCAGCTTCATCAGATTGAGGAAGAACGGAAAGTTGTACGCGGAGACCAACGCCGCGACGCCGAACGGCTCGCGCCGGACGACGCCCTGCCCGATGCCGGCGCCGACGTTGGGTGGCAGGCCGACCTCGAGTGGGAACGTGGGCAGGACGCGCTCGGCCATGTCGCGGAAATGGGCTATCGGGATACCCGTCTGGAAGGATTCGGCTCCTGCACGGGTACAGCCGGTCTCGGCGATGTTGAGCGCGATCAGCTCCTCGCGACGTTTCTCCATGGCCTCGGCCATCCGGATCAGGATCGCCGAGCGCTCCCGGACGGGCATCTGAGGCCAGGGACCCTCGTCGAACGCGCGTCGCGCGGTCTCGATCGCACGGACCGTGTCGGTTCGGCTCCCGACCGGTGCGACGCCGATGATCGCCTCGGTGGCAGGATTGATCACCGGCTCCACGCGACCGGTCTCGCTGTCGACCCAGCTGCCGCCGATGAACAGCCGGCGGTACTCCTTGATCATGGACATCCGCTCCTACCTCAGCGAGTACGGGTTGGTGTGGGCCAACGCGGTGCCGGCATCGATCTTCATCTGCATCCCGGTCACGAACTCGGCGTCATCGGACGCGAGGAAGAGGACCGCCTTGCTGACCTGTTCGGGTTCCACCCACGGCACCGGCATCGGCTGAACGGTCGCAAAGGCGTCGACCACGTCGTCGCGGGTCGGGGTCTCGAGATCCGGACGGAAGGTCTTGTACATCGGACCGCTGTGGAGCATGTCGGTATTGCAGTTGGTGGGGTGGATGCAGTTGACCCGAATGGACTCCGGAGCGAGCGTCAGCGCGAGATCGTGAACGTACTGTGCAACAGCACGTTTCGAGTGCCCATAGCCGAATCCTCCCGGGCCCAGCACGTCGATCCCGCTCCCCTTCATCAGCGCTGCCGCCGACCCGGTCGCGATGATCGACGCGCCGGATGACAGATAGGGGAAGGCGGCGCTGACCGTGTTGATCACGCCGACCAGATCGACATCGACGGCATCGAGAAATGCGGTGCGTGCCACATCGCCGAGCGGGCAGATGCCTGCGTTGGCGACCACGATGTGGAGTCCGCCGAGCTCGTCGACACCTTCCCGGATCGCCGTACGCAATTGACCGGGTTCGCGGACGTCGGCAATCGCGGTCAGGCAACGGCGATCCTCTTTCTCGACCAGGCGGCGCGTCTCGTCGAGATCGTCCTCGGTCGCGAGTCCGTATTCGTTGGTCGCGATATCTGCGCAGAGATCGATTGCGATGATGTCGGCCCCCGCGGCCGCGAGCGTGACCGCGTGACTGCGACCTTGACCGCGCCCCGCGCCGGTGATCACCGCTACTCTGCCGTCCAACTTGCCCATCGTCCGATCTCCGTTCTGTCTCCTGGCCGTCGAGTCGGATCTGATCGACCGGCGTTCGACATATCTAAACTAGTTCAACTAGTACCGCTGCGGAAGCGATCCCCGCAACGCCCGATATGGGCAGAATCGCAGCTGACCCCATGGTCCGGTGGCGACGTCCCGGTGATCGAGACACAGGGATGGCCCCTTCGGTCCGATAGGGAAGCCTCGTCTGGGGGGTGTCGAGCGTGCGGTGCCGCGCCCACTGCCGTGCCCACATAGTTAAACTAGTTACCGTAAAATTGACTCGGCTCTCAGGAGGACTCCCATGCCGCTGCAGGATCACATGCACCTGATCTCGACAGACGATCACCTGATCGAGCACCCGCGTCTGTGGCAGGACCGCCTGCCCAAGAAATTCCTCGACGCCGGACCGAAGATCATCGAGAAGGAGATGCCGAAGTCCATCCACTCGGGCGACGGCGGCCGTGGCACGTCCGGCACGAAGATCGCCGAGGTCTGGCAATACGAGGGACGGATCTATCCCTACATCGGGCTCAATGCCGTCGCCGGGAAGAAGCCGGAGGAGTACGGCGCCGAGCCGACCCGGTACGAGGACATGATCCCGGGCTGCTACGAACCCAACGCCCGGTTGAAGGACATGGACATCGACGGCGTCGAGGCCACCCTGTCGTTCCCGTCCTTCCCGCGATTTGCCGGCACCGTCTTCCTGGAGGGCGAGGACAAAGAACTGGCGCTGCTGTCGTTGCAGGCGTGGAACGACTATGTCCTCGATGAATGGTGTGCCACCGACCCGGACCGGCTGATCCCGCTGGTCATCCTCCCGATCTGGTCGATCGAGGAGTCGGTGAAGGAGATCTACCGAACGGCGGCCAAGGGTGCGCGCACGATCTCGTTTCCCGAGAACCCGCATCCGCTGGGGCTGCCGTCATTCCATACCGATCACTGGGATCCGATCTACCGCGCCGCGGTGGAGACCGGTCAGCCGCTGTGTGTCCACTTCGGCACCTCGGGCAAGCCTCCGATCACGGCGCCGGAGGCCCCGATGGCGGTGATGACCGCACTGTTCGGGTGCAACTCGATGTACGCGACCGCGGACCTCCTGTTCTCGCCGACCTTCCACAAGCACCCGGATCTCAAGTTCATGCTGTCCGAGGGCGGTATCGGCTGGGTGCCGTACATGCTCGAGCGGATGGACGGGGTGTGGGAGAAGCATCGCTTCTACCAGAACATCGATCAGTCGGTTCGGCCCTCGGAACTGTTCGCCCAGCACATCTTCGGCTGTTTCATCGATGACGAGTTCGGCGTGGCGAACCGTCACGCGGTCGGCATCGACAACATCACGTGGGAGGGTGACTACCCGCATTCGGACTCCAACTGGCCCAACAGCCGCAAGATCGTGCACGACACCATGCGCGACATCCCGGACGACGACGTGCACAAGATGGTGGAGCTCAACGCCAGACGACTGCTGAACTTTCCTCGTCGTTCGACGAATTGATCGCGACAACAGGACGGACCCCGACCATGGACGAACCGATCGAGCAGCGACCTGAAGACGACTGGGTGGACCAGGATCTGCTGACGCGCGAGCTCGCGGGATCTCTTCTCGACGAGGAGATCGCCGCGGAACGAGACCGCATCGACCGGGTCGACCGGGGTGTCGGTGGCGACGACATCGTGATGAGCCGTGCCGACATGGCCCGTCGGCTCGCCGCGATGGAAGCGATACGCGCCGATGTGGACGTCAACGTGACCATCCAGTTCTGAAGCCCGGCGGCACAGCGGTTCACGTGGACCGCGAACCGGCCGCAACTCAGTACCGACAGTGGTGAAAGGTTAACCGTGAGTACGGAAACGGCTGCGAAGGCAGACGCGGAGGAGATCTACACCTTCAAGGACGAGGACATCGCACGCGCGCGGGACATCGTGGGCGTCTACCACGCAGTGCGAAAGCGCGAACAGTTCTCGCGGGCGAGCCCCGACATCATGCGGGCGTTCGCGCGTAGCTACGGTGACGACAATCCGCTGTTCGTCGACGAGGACTACGGCCTCGACACACGCTGGGGGGCGCAGATCGCACCCCCGATGATCAACATCGCGGTGACCAAGGATCTGCTCGCCGATCCGATCCCGAAGGAACAGCGGCGACCGCCGTTTCGCGGCATCCATGTGTTCGTCTCCGGCAGCACCACCGACTGGTATCGGCCGGTCTTCGACGGCGACATCATCTATTCCTTCGAAGGTTTCGACAATGTGGAACTGAAGGAATCGGAGTTCGCCGGACGCTCCCTGCTGGTGACCCGGATTCACGTTCAGTTCAACCAACGGGCCGAGATCGTCCAGATCCAGCGCGTGCTCACCATCCACACCGAGCGGCACGAGTCGAAGAAGCGCAAGAAGTACGACACGATCGAGCGGGCCACCTACACCCCCGAAGAGATAGCCGCGATCGACGAGATCTATGCCGCCGAGCAACGTCGTGGTGCCGAGACGCGGTACTGGGAGGACGTACAGGTCGGCGAATCCCTCCCGAGGATGGCCAAGGGGCCGCTGACCGTAACCGACATGGTCGTCTTCCATTCCGGTGGATATGGTTTCGCGCCCTACACACCGTGCACAGGTCGGCTGTGGCACCAGAATCGCCAGCGCATCGGTGCCTTCTACATTCCCAACGAGCAGGGTGTGCCGGATGTGGCGCAGCGGATTCACTGGGATGCCGAGTACGCCCGTTCGATCGGGCTGCCCGCGTCCTACGACTACGGGATGATGCGGGACTGCTGGCTCACGCATGTGCTCACCGACTGGATCGGCGACGACGGCTGGATCGACTCGATGTCGAGTCAGATGCGCAGATTCAACTATCTGGGCGATACGCACACGTTCACCGGTGAGGTCGTCGGGAAACGGGTGGAGGGCACCCGTCACCTCGTCGACATCGAGTTCCGTGGCACCAGTCAACGCGACGAGGTGACGTGCCCGGCGACCGCCACGGTGTCGCTGCCGAGCCGGGAGACCGGGTTGGCGACGCTGCGCAAGCCGCCGGCCGAACTCGAGGCGATCGCCGCCCAGATGATCAAGCGGCACGGCGAACTACGCGCCGCCAAGCGGACCGGCCGGGTCTGAGGCAACTGACCACCACGGGTCCCGTCTTTCGGGGATCCGCGAACGGGATCGTGAAGGAGAGAATCAGGATGCGATTGACCGACCACACATTCCTGGTGACCGGCGGCGCCTCGGGCCTCGGCGCCGCGACCGCCGGGGCGATCGTCGGTGCGGGTGGCCGCGTGGTCATCGCGGATCTGCAATCGTCGGATGGCAAGGCGACCGCGGAACGGCTGGGACCGGCAGCGGTGTTCGCGCCCGTCGACGTGACCGACGAGCAGAGCCTTGCCGATGCGCTCGACGCCACCGAGTCCCACGGTCCGTTGCGCGGCGCCGTGCACTGCGCCGGTCGCGGCGGAGACCGCCTGCGGATCCTCGACAAGGCGGGAGATCCGGCGCCCCTGCAGAGTTTTCGCGATGTACTCGAGGTGAATCTCATCGGGACGTACAACGTCCTGCGGCTTGCCTCGGCGCGCATCGCACGCCATGATCCGATCGACACCGAGCGCGGCGCCATCGTCCTGACGGCATCGGTGGCCGCTTTCGACGGTCAGATCGGCCAGACCTCGTACACCGCCTCCAAGGCGGCGGTACACGGCATCACGCTGGTCGCCGCCCGGGATCTGGCCAGTGTCGGAATCCGGGTCAACACCATCGCCCCCGGCACCTTCGACACGCCGATGCTCGCCCGGTTGCGAGATGACATCCGCGACGGGCTCGCGGCGTCGGTGCCCTTCCCCAAGAGGCTCGGTCTGCCGGAGGACTACGCGGGAATGGCGCTCACGTTGTTGCAGAACGCCTACGTGAACGGTGAAACGGTGCGACTGGACGGCTCGATCCGGATGGCCCCGCGATGACCGATCAGGCCCCGACGGCAGATCAGGCCCCGACAGCGGATACGGCTGGTGCGCGGGTGCCGGAGATCCTCACCGAGGTGACCGATGGCGTCCTCATCATGACCATCAATCGTCCGCGGCAACGCAATGCGATGACCAAGAGCGCCGCCGAGGAGCTCGCCGCTGCGCTGGATCGTCTCGACGACGACCCCGGAATCTCGGTCGGAGTACTCGCCGGAGGCGGTGGAACATTTTGTGCGGGAATGGATCTCAAACGCTTTCAGCTCGGTGAGCGACCGGTGGTGGCTGGGCGTGGATTCGGCGGGCTGGTGCAGTCGCCGCCGGCGAAACCGCTCGTCGCGGCCGTCGAGGGCTGGGCACTCGGCGGCGGGTTCGAGATGGTCCTCGCGGCCGATCTCGTGGTGGCGGGCGAGAGTGCCAAATTCGGTCTGCCGGAGGTCAAGCGCGGCCTCATCGCGCGGGCGGGCGGCATCTTCCGGACACCCCAGGTGCTGCCGCGGGCGGTTGCACTCGAGCTGCTCCTGACCGGTGAGCCGATGAGCGCCGCCGAGGCGGAGCGTCACGGTCTCATCAACAGGGTGGTCTCGGATGGACAGGCCGTCGAGGTGGCGCGGGAACTCGCGGCCACGATCGCTGCCAACGCGCCCCTGGCAGTCCGGGCGAGCAAGGCGGTGGCGCGGAGTTCACGCACGTGGACCGACGACGAGGCCTTTGCGGGCCAGGTTGCCTTCACCGATCCGGTTTTCGCATCAGCGGATGCGCAAGAGGGGCCCGCTGCCTTCGCCGAGCGGCGACCGCCCCGATGGACAGGGCGCTGAGGAGTCTCGGCTGTCGCGAATGCGTCGAATCGGCAGGCGCGAGAGCACGCCTGCCGATTCGACGTTGTGGAGGCTCGATGAGGTCAACGACCGAGATGGCTGTCCAGCAACAGCTGTGCGGTGGACGTGTAGTCGCCGTATCCGCCGCGGAAGAAGAGCAGTGGGCGTTTCACGGATGCCACGGTCAGGTCCTGTATCCGACCCACGACGAGGAAGTGGTCTCCGAGTTCCACGGTCTTCTCGATGGTGCAGTCGACCCAGGCCACGACACCGTCGAGGATCGGGTTGCGATACTCGGATTGCTGCCACGTCACCCCCGTGAACCGATCAGTGCCGCGTTTGGACATCTGACGGCACAGCCATTCCTGATCGGAGGCGAGAGCGTTGGCGCAGAACCGGTCCGCGTCGAGGATCTTGGGCAGCGTGGTCGAGGACCGATCCACCAGAAACGAGACGAGCGGCGGGTCCAGTGAGACAGAGGTGAACGACCCCACCACCATTCCGGCCGGTTCGTCGTCGGTGACCATGGTGGTCACCGCCACGACTCCGGTGGGGAAATTGCCGAGGACGTCACGCAGGTAGCGCGCCTCGAAGACCTGAGCAGTGTTGGGGTCGTCCATCTTTCCTGTCCTTTGCGTTCGGCGGCGGTCGCCCTCAGATGGTCACCAGCATCCCGGGTGGCGTCTCGAGGCCCATCTTGTGCAGGGAGTTCGAGTGGTAGGCGACACCGTCGACGTGGATCATGTGTTGCAGTCCGACATGGGCGTCGCGCCAGTACCGCTGCATGGGGCTGCTCTTGCGGATGGCGACGCCGCCCGACCGCGCGAAGATCTCGTCGAGCGCGGACACGGCCCGCCACGCGCACCGAACCTGGTTGCGACGCTGGTTCGATCGTTCCTCGGTGGTCGGGGTACCGCCGTTCTCGATGATGTCGTGTAGGCGGCCGATGCCCTCGATCAGCTGCACCCGCGACGCCTCGATCTCTGCTGCGGCCTCGCCTGCCGCGTGCAGTACGTAGGGATCGTCGCGGACCTGGACACCCGTCACCGCGACGCGGTCCTTCTGAATTGCCAGGTGGGTGGCCAGGGCGCCTTCGCAGATGCCGATCACGGCGGCTGTGATGCCCAGCGGGAACATCACTCCGAAGGACAACTTGTACACCGCCTCCTCGCGTCCCGAGCGTGCCGACGCGGTCCCGTCGGAGATGTCGTTCTGGGTGACGGTGCGATAGGAGGGTACGACGGCCTGGTCGACGACGACATCCTTGCTACCGGTCCCGCAGAGCCCGACGACATCCCACGAATCGTCGATGAGCTGGTAGTCGGACCGGGGGAGCACGACGTGCATCACCTCCGGCGGCATCAGGGGTCTGCCCGACCCGTCGCCCTTCATCGCTCCGAGGAAGTCCCATTGGCAGTGGTCGGAACCCGACGAGAACGGCCAGCGCCCGCTGAGTACGAACGAATCGTTCTCGACCGGATCGGCGATGCCGTTGGGCATGTACGGCGAGGCCACCCAGGTGTCCGGGTCGTCGCCCCAGATCTCTTGCTGGAGGCGCCGGTCCATCTGTGCCAGCTCCCAGGGATGAACGCCGACGACGCCTGCGACCCAACCCGCCGCAGGGTCGTTGGCGGCGATCGCCATCACGGCCGCCGCAAAGTCGCGGGGATGCGCGGCATAGCCACCGAAATCGGTGGGCTGCAGCATCCTGATGACACCGGTCTGGCGGAGCAGGTCCGCGGTCTTGTCGCTGAGTTTGCCCAGCTTTTCGTTCTCCTCGGCCAGGGCTGCCAGTTCCGGGCCCAGCTCCTCGATGCGCTTGATGACTTCGTGTGCCATGCCGTCGTACCTCTGACTTCCTTCTCGTGCTTCTCCCCGCCCGGCGGCAGGATGTCCCGATTCTGTTGTGTGGGATCGTCGCGCGCCCGGTTCTGTCCGCTCAGTGGGAACAGCCGCCGGCGACACGCTCATCTCGTTTCGCGAGTGAGGAATTCGAGGGCGACGCGTTCGAAGTCCTGCTTCTTCTCGACCTGGATCCAGTGCCCGCACTGCGAGAAGGTGTGCAACTCGACGTCGGGTAGCCAGCGGTTCGCGAAGTGCGCCTGGTCGTAGGGGAGCATCCGATCCTCGCGGCCCCACAGCATGAGTGTTGGCGTGGTGATGGAATCCGGACGCTTCCAGAGAGGCGTGTAGGTCTCGCGCAGGGTGGGGTTGAACATGGCCCCGAAGATGGCTCGTGTCCGGTCGATGACGCCGTCGGCGGTGGCGTTGCGCATCCGTTCGTCGACCAACTCGTCGGTGACGAGGGACTTGTCGTGAACCATGGTGTTGATCCACTCGACCATGCGCTCACGGGTGGGTTCGGAGAGGAAGGCGAACAGTCGCTGGAAGCCCTCGCTCGGTTCGGTCTGGAACATGCTCACCGACATGCCACCTGACCCCATGATCGCCATGCGCTCCACCCGATCGGGGAGGTGTCCGGCCATCTCCGCGGCGATGGCCCCGCCCATCGAATTGCCGATGAACACCGCCGACTCGATGCCGAGTTCGTCCATCAGTCGTGCAATCCACCGTGCGCCGGCGAGCGTGTACACCTCCTTGAGCTCGGGCAGGGCCGTGCCGCCGAAACCCGGGAGATCGGGCATCACCACACGGAAGTGCTCGGCGAAGAACGGGAGGTTGCGGCCGAAGTTCGACCATGCGGTCACACCGGGGCCTGAGCCGTGGAGCATCACGAGCGGACGGCCTGTCCCCGCCTCGTGATAGTGGAAATCGAGACCGTCGATCGTCGTGGTGGCGGAGGTCGTCTCGTAGGTCAACTCGGCAGTCATGTCTTCCGGCCTCTCGTCGGGGTGTCACCGGTGGATGGGTCGTGGAAAGCTGTTGTGGCACTGCGGTGATTCCGATCACGCGCACTACCGATCACGGGTGCTCGACCGGTCTTCGGTACCCGAGACCTCAGACGCGACGGTAGGCCGCCGTGTGCACCGCGGGGCGGGCGATCCCGGACACCGGGACGGTGAACCTGCGTCGTCCACAACCGCCCTGGTGTGCCGGAAACCGTCCACTACTTATAGCACTTGTTCAACTATGAGAACCGGCGAATCCGATACCTGACGGGGAGGTTGGCGCCGATCTCGCTCAGTGGAACGTCCATGTGCGCCCCGGAGCAACCCGGCCACACTTGGTGAAGGCTTTGACTAGGTGAACCAGGTCAGGAGAGGGGCGGCGTGTGAGCGACGTGGTCATCTCGGATCCAGAGGCGTCTGCAACGGGCGCGCCGAGTGCGCCGCACGTCCCGGGGGAACAGGGGCTGTGGGTCTTCCTCCTGGGCGACATGGTGATTTTCGCGGTGATGTTCGTGGCCTTCCTGGTCGATCGCGCCAAGGACCCGGATCTGTTCGGGGCGGCTCGGGAATCGCTCGATCTCACCATCCCGGTGACGAACACGATGGTGCTGCTGGTCAGCTCGCTCGTGGTCGCGATCGGTCTGACGTGCGTGCGATCGGCCGATCATCGCAGGGCGGCAGCGGTCTTCGCGACGGCGATGGCGTGTGCCATCCTCTTTGTCGCGCTCAAGGCGGTCGAGTACGTCCACCTCGTCCACGGCGGAGACGGACCGGATTCGAATGCCTATTTCATGTGGTTGTTCATCCTCACCGGCATCCACCTCTCCCATGTCGTGATCGGGGTGGTGGTCATCGGGATCCTGTTGCTGCGAGCACGTCGGGCGGTACGGGCGGATGGCCGCGGGCGCATGTTCTACGAAGGTGGAGCGTGCTATTGGCACATGGTCGACCTGCTGTGGATGGTGCTCTTCCCGCTGGTCTACCTGGTGGCGTGATCGCATGATACTCAGCGACGTGGTGGGCCGACGGTACGTACGGACATGGCTGATCCTCGTCATGCTGGCGGTCGTCATACCGATCGTCAGTCTGGAGACCCACGCCGGAACGGCAGCGGCGGTGGTGGTTCTGGCCCTTGCCGCGTACAAGGTCCGATTGGTGGGGCTCGACTTCATGGAGATCAGAAGCGCCCCGAAAGGCCTGCGGTGGGTCTTCGAAATCTATTGCGTAGCACTGTGGGTCGTACTCGCAGGCGCATTTCTGCTGCTGTGAGCGGCGCGAGTGAATCCGGGCATCGGAGCAACGAGAGAACACAGGAGGAAGTCATGTCGGACAACGAAGAGAACTATGACGTCGTGGTGGTCGGATCCGGCGGCGGCGGGTTGATCGGCGGGTACATCGCCGCCTCCCGGGGCCTGCGGACCCTCGTCATCGAGAAGACGGATCAGGTGGGCGGCACCACGTCGTATTCCGGTTCCGGCCTGTGGTTTCCGGGCAGTGCGCCCACCAGGCGAGCGGGCATCGACGACTCCGATCTGGAGTCGGCGCGGCAGTACATGCGGAAGGCGGTCGACGATCCCGCCCGCGAAGAGTTGCAGGATGCCTACCTCTCGGCCGGTATCGCGCTGATCGACGAACTCGAACAGAACACGTGGTTCCAGACGTTCGAGCATCAGCCGGTCCCGGACTATCTCGAGCATCTGGAGGGGGCCACACCGCACGGTCGAAGCATTTTCCCACCGCCGATCGCGGTGAACGAGGTGGGTGACAAGGCTTCCATTGTGCGGAAGTCGATATACACGGAGCGCTATGGGCACACCGAGGACGAGATGTTCGTCGGAGGGCGTGCCCTCATCGCGCGAGCGTTGTCCGCCTTCCTCGCGACCGGCAACGGCGTGCTCAAGCTGAACACCGCACTCACCGGACTCGTCGTGGACGGTGACCGGATTGTGGGCGTCGAGGCGCTGAGTGAGGGCGAGCCGGTGCGGTTGCGAGCCGGGCGAGGAGTCCTCTTGGCGGCGGGCGGGTTCGAGCACAATGCCGAACTGCGAGCCAAGTACGGCACGTTGCCGTCCAATGCGGAGTGGTCGGACGGAGTCGACTCCAACGTCGGCGATGCCCTCGTGGCAGGCATTGCGGTCGGCGCGGAGACGGACCTGATGGACGAGGCCTGGTACGTGCCCGGCACCGTCCAGCCCGACGGAAAGCCGGTGTTCCAGACCGGTATCCGCGGAGGTATCTGGGTGAACGGTGCCGGTGAACGATTCGTCAACGAGCTCCGTCCGTACGACCAGGCCGGCCATGTGATCCGCGACGGAGAGCGTGAGGCCGAAGGCTCGCACGCTCCCGCGTACTGGGTGTTCGACCACAAGGCGTTCGAACGAGACGGATTCGGCGGCAAAGGGCCTGATGTTCCGGTGTCGGCAGAGTGGTTCGAGTCAGGAGCACTCAAGAAGGCCGACAGTCTCGAAGAGCTTGCCGAGTTGATCGGCGTACCGCCCGCCGCACTGGTTGATTCGGTGAAGACCTTCAACGGATATGTGGAGGGCGGTGTCGACGAGGAGTTCCACCGGGGCGAGAGTGCCTGGGATCAGATGTTCCAGTTCATCGTCGGGTACCCGGCCCTGCCGGAGCAGAACTTCGTGGTCCCGTTGCCCGCCGAAGGTCCCAATCCGCTGCTGACGGCCACCGACACCCCGCCGTACTATGCGGCGACCATCCTGCTCTCCGATATCGGGACGAAGGGAGGGCTCAAGACCGACGCGAGCGCCCGGGTGTTGCGTGCCGATGGGCAGCCCATCAGGGGGCTGTACGCGACCGGCAACACGATGGCCGCGATGTCGGGTCCGGTGTATCTCGGCGCGGGGACACCCATCGGGTCGTCGCTGGCCTTCGCCTACCGCGCCGCCCTCCACCTGGCGGATGACACGGAATGAGCTGACGTGTCGGCGTGAAGGTCGGCCACCTGCCCGAGCCACGGTTCCTCAGGGAACCGTGGCTCCCTGGTCTCTGACGGCCTGGTCTCGGACGGCCCGGTCTCTGGGGGCCGGTCTCCGAGGGCCGCGTGGTGCGGCCGATGTCGGCAACGACGAAAGGTGCTCCCGCGGAGTACGCGGGAGCACCTCGGGTCGGGTCGGCGACGGGGTGTGCGAGGCCGACAGGTCAGACGAGGACGGGCACGGCCTCGTCCGCGGTTTCTGCTTCCTCGGACTTGACGGCCTTGAGGAGGAGCAGAGGTGTCGCCACCTTCCAGACCAGGTACGCGAGGCATGGAAGCCAGAAGGCGAACAACCCATTCCAGGCCAGCGGTCCGGACGTGAACACGTAGATGAACGCGCCCGGAGCGAGTACCACGGCGAGGGTGAAGTTGAGGTAGGCAAACCAGCGCGGGAAGATCGGCTCGGTGCGCCTGTCGATGAGCACCGCGATACCGATCACGACGCACTGCAGGCAGAAGATGAATGCGAAACCGACGTAGGCGAAGTAGAACAGGTCGGTCATCAGCTGCAGGATCTCCGGTGACCTGCCGGCGGCGCGATAGGCGGCCGCCGAGAGGATGAACATCGGGTAGAAGAACCCGATGGGTGCCACGACACCGGTGAGGACCTGGGTCATGGTGAGCACTCCCCAGCCGCGCTCGATACGACGCATCTGCCAACTGGTGGTCACCACGAAGAAGTATTCGAGCGGGATGACGAAGGAACAGATGACCGTGGTCCAGAGGATCCCGGAACGGTTGTCCACGATCCAATCCTTGACCTGCTGGCCCGACCATTCGGGGTCGATGGGTGGTTGGACCTTCGACAGCATGAAGAAGCACACGCCGACCACGGCCATGACGAGGAAGCCCGACCACGCCGAGAAGCGTTGGAACTTATACAGGTAGCCCTTGTCTACATCCACTTCACCGTCTCCTTGGTTTGATTGTGGTTGTGCCGCTGCGAGAGATGGGTCGACAGACGGCGGACACCTCACAGTGTGATGAACGCCGCACCGGTGCCAGTGCGCGATTCCGTTCACCGGGACGGGCCGACATGTGAACGCGCCGAGGCGTTCCCGGTGAGCGAGATCGTAGCTGTCTCGCCGGTCACGTGTCCCTACGCTTCTGGTCAGGTGCTTTGTCGAAAACGTGTGAGGAGAACGGATCATGACCGAAGCAGGGCCTGAACGGCCACGGCTCGCCCATTGTGGGGCCATCGCGCTGGGCACACCCAGACTCGAGACATCAGTCGGATTCTTCCGCGACATATTGGGCATGGAAGAGGTCGAAAGGGTCGGTGACACCGTCTATCTCCGTGGTTATCAGGAGATGAAGCACCACTCGCTCGTCCTGTTCCAGAACGAGACCGCGACCGTGGATTCGTATAGTTTCCGGGTGCAACGGCCGCAGGACGTCGAGTTGTTCTACAACGAACTCGTCGCCCAGGACGTGGAGGTCGTCGAGCTGCCGTCCGGCCACCAATCGGGACGGGGCACCGCGATCCGCTTCCTGGTGCCGCATGCGGGACATGCGTTCGAGCTCTACTACGACATCGAGGCCCCGAAGGCTCCGGAGGAGATCCGCTCGAAACTGCTCAGCAATTCGTCACGCCGTCGTGGACTCGGCGTCCGCCGCCTCGATCACTACAACATCCAGGCCAATCTGGAGAACGTCGGCAAGGCCGAGGAATGGCTGCGCGAGAACATGGGATTCAAGCGGCGCGAATTCGTCTACATGCCAGAGGCCGACGACATGCTGATCGCGTCGTGGAACTCGGCGACCTCGCAGGTCCACGACCTCGCGATCGCGATGAGCATGACCGGCGAGGACGCCCAGCTCCATCACGTCGCCTTCAACATCGAGAACCACAGCGATCTGCTCGTGGCGGCGGACACGCTTCGTGATCTCGACGTCAAATTCCATTGTGGGCCTGGGAAACACGGAATCGGGCAGGCGATGTACCTCTATCTCGAGGAGCCGGGTTCCGGACATCGGATCGAGCTGTACTCCGGTAGCTACCACATCTTCGATCCGGATTGGGAAGCGCTGGGATGGACGCCGACCAACCCGGACGGGATGACGTGGTTCGGTCAGGAACTCGACGTCACGCAGGACGGCTCGATGGCGTCGTCGACCGATTCGGTGTCGTCGGTGACATCGCTGCTCGGTCAGGCGGCGGCGGTCGGGCAGGCCTGACCCACGACTGGCAGGCGGCTGCTTCGCGCAGTAGCGAGAAGTGCTGGAGCCGTGGCCAATTCGGAATCTCGACCACCGGGATGCCGTCTGACCGTGGGTTCGAACCCGCTCTAATCTGACCGAAGACCCGCGGGCACGGCACTCGCACAATTCCCACGTTCGAAGCTCGATCTGGACAAAGTCGAAGACGGAGAGCAGATGTCCAACCAACGCTATCTACACCTGAACCTGGTCGGCAACGAGATCAATCACCACCAGGGCGCGCCCGCGTACGAGCGCGACCACGGTGGCGGCCCGAGCCGGCGCAATGCCTATCTTCCGATCCTGGAGATGGGCAGGCTCGCCGAGGAAGGCCTGTGTACGGCGATGTTCCTCGGTGATATCGCGGGGACCGCGGGGTCGCCCGCGCCGGATCACGGCCCGCCGGAGCCCATCACCGCGTTCGCGGCGCTCGCCTGCCAGACGCGATACCTCGGCCTCATCGCCACCGCCTCGACGTCGTTCTACGACCCGTACAACCTCGCCCGGCTCCTCGGCTCGCTCGATCAGATATCCAACGGCCGCGCCGGCTTCAACGCAGTCACCAGCGTCAGTGAGGAATGGGCGCTGAACTACAGCAAGGAAAGCCATCCCGACCGCAAGACCCGCTACCAGATAGCCGACGAGTTCCTCGATGTGGTGACCGGCCTCTGGGAGAACCGCGAACTGCGGTTCGATCCGGACGGCATCAGGCGCTTCTACGCCGATCCGATCAACCACCAGGGCAAGAACTATCAGGTCCTCGGCCCGCTCAACGTCGCGCCCAGCCCGCAGGGCCGACCGCTGATCGCCCAGGCCGGGGGTTCGGGCCCGGGCATCAAGGTCGCGGCCAAGCATGCGGAGATGGTGTTCACGAATGCGAACACGCGTGAGCAGGCGGCCGAGTACCGGGCGCAACTCGACCAGGCGTTGGCCGAGGCCGGCCGGGCGAAGGGTACCGTCCCGGCGATCCCCGGTCTGATCCCATATCTCGGCCGGACGCTCTCCGAGGCCGAGGAGAAGCAGCGCGAGCTCGATCAGCATGTCGACTACGAGCTGTACGCGCCGTTCGCGCTGGTCCAGTTCGGGCTGGAGTACACCTTCGACAGCATCGATGATCCGTTCCCGCTCGACCAGCTCCCGAAGCCCGAAGACGTCCAGGACACCATCAAGAGCACCTACGGCAACTACGTCGGCCTCTACACCTGGATCACCGATCATCCCGGTGCCACGGTGCGCGATGTGACCGCTCACTCGTTGGCCAGGGGTGGTGCGCAGCATCGTAAGTTCATCGGTTCCTACGACGATTTCGTCGAGGACCTGGCGACCTGGCACGCGGACGGTCACGTCGGTGGTTTCAACCTGATGTTCCCCACCGGGGTCATCGACATCCGTGAGTTCGTCGATGAGGTGGTCCCCCGTCTGATCGACCGGGGCATCTACCGAGGACGGCCCGACTCGCGTCCTCTCCGTGAGCGGTTCGGCGCGTGAACATCGGGCACGGCAAAGAGGCTCACGCCCAGTGATCACGTGTCACGGCAACACCTTCGGTCAGATTCTCTCGAGAGAGGTGAGTACGAGATGACGCTCCCCGAGCAGGCACCAGGGCCGCAGCCGGAGTCCTACGACCCGGAATGGGTACGCGAGAAGTACGCGTACGAACGCGCCAAGCGGCTGCGTACCGACGCGGTCGGACAGTTCATCGAGGTGACGGCCGAGTTCTCGCACTACGCGGACGATCCCTACACGGAGTTCGTCGAGCGCGACCCCGTCGATGACGAGGTACAGGTCCTCGTCATCGGCGCCGGGCTGGGCAGTCTGATCGCGGCTGTCCGGTTGCGGGAGGCAGGATTCGACGACATCCGGATCGTGGACAAGGCGGGTGACGTCGGTGGGACCTGGTACTGGAACCGCTACCCGGGCGCCCAGTGCGACATCGAGTCGTACATCTACATGCCCATGCTCGAAGAGCTGGACTACATTCCCCAGCGCCGGTACGCATTCGGCCCGGAGATCCGCGAACACTGTGTGAGGATCGCCGAACACTACGATCTCTATCGCAATTCGCTCCTGCAGACAGTCGTCACGGAGATGGTCTGGGACGACGGCGCACGGAAGTGGACGGTGACGACGGATCGGGGGGACCGGATCAGAGCGACGATCGTGCTGGTCTCGCCCGGGCCGCTCAGCAGGCCGAAGCTGCCCGGTATCCCCGGCATCAACTCTTTCGAAGGGCACACCTTCCACACGAGTCGCTGGGACTACTCGTATACCGGTGGTGACGAGACAGGTGGTCTGGATCGACTGCGCGACAAACGTGTCGGGATCGTCGGCACCGGAGCCACCGCACTGCAATGTATTCCGCATCTCGGAGAGTGGGCCGGCCAGCTGTATGTGTTCCAGCGGACGCCTGCCGCGGTCGACGTCCGGGGCGACCGGCCGACCGATCCGGAATGGGCCGCGAGCCTGCAGCCGGGATGGCAACGCGAACGGATGGAGAACTTCACGCAGGTGACCGGCGGTATGGGCGCCGACGACGATCTCGTGGGCGACGGGTGGACTCAAGTAGCGCTCGAACTGACCGGTCCCGCGGTGATGAAGGAGATGGAGCGTCGCGGCACCGCCATGTCGATGGAGGAGATCGCCGATTTCCTGTTCGAGGAGGACTTCAAGTCGATGGAGCGCGTGCGTCGGCGCATCGAGTCCCTCGTCGAGGACCGCGAGACTGCCGAACGGCTGTTGCCCTGGTACAAGCGACAATGCAAGCGACTCAGCTTCCACGATGCCTACCTGCAGACCTTCAATCGGGACAACGTCGAGTTGGTGGACACCGACGGCCGCGGACTGAACCGGCTGACCCGCGACGGCGTGGTCGTCGACGACGTCGAATACAAGGTCGACGCGCTCATCTTCGCCACCGGTTTCGAGGTGGCGACGAACTACACGAGGCGGGCAGGGTTCGACATCACCGGTCGTGGTGGAACGCGTCTGAGTGACAAATGGGCCAAGGGGCCGCGCACTTTCCATGGACTGCAATCGCACGACTTCCCCAATTGCTTCTTCCTGGGATACACCCAGACGGGGATCGCGCCCAATTACGTGCACACCGCCGAGGAGCGGGCGCGTCATGTGGCGTACATCCTCAAGGAGTGGGCGAATCAGGGCGGCGCGCTGGTGGAGGCCGACCAGGAGGCGGAGGACGAATGGGTACAGACCATGGCCGAGAGCACGGTGATGGGCAAGCAGTTCTTCGCCGACTGCACACCGAGTTATCTGGATTCGGAAGGTGACACCGAGAACCCCGACAGCCTGTTGTCCGCGGGATACGGGGGCGGTCCGGTCGCCTTCTTCGAGATCCTGGAGAAGTGGCGTGCCGCCGGGACCATGGAGGGTGTGACGGTCGAATGATCTCGCGGGCGCCCGGTGGTGTCAGGCTTCTGGCAGGCCACCACCGGGCGCTCGTGTCTGCGAGGCAGTCGTTGCGTGACGGCAGTCCGGGAGCGGCCCGGTCAGGCGAAGCGGCTGCCGTGAATGAGTTTGTCGGAGATCGTCCGTGCCGCACGGAGCACCATCGGGGCGAGGGGCTCCAGAGGGCTTGCGTGGCGCGTCACGATGGAGATCGCGCCGACGGGTCCGTCGGCGTTGCGTACGGCCGCACCCACGCACGCCAGATGTCCGAAACATTCGCCGCGCTCGGTGGCCAGACCGTTCCGTGCGCGAATCCGGGCGAGCTCCTGGTGCAGCACGACGATGTCACTGATGCTGTAATCGGTACGGCCACTACGGATCACGCTGGCATACTGATTGTCGACATATTCGGGCGACAGGTTGGCCAGGATTGCCTTGCCTGCTGCAGTGCAATGAGCGGGGGCCCGGCCACCGACCTGGGACGGGACCCGATGGCCGTTTCGTCCACCGAACATGTCGAGATAGTAGATCTCCGAGCCGGCCAGAGACGCGAGATGAACGTACAGGCCGGTACGAAGCGCCAACGCTTGCAGGGTGTCCGAAGCCGCCGAACGTAGTTCGTGCTGAGCGAGTTCGCGTCCCCCGAGCGTGAGCGCGAGACTTCCGAGGCTGTAGTGGGTCTTGGCGTGGATGAGCCAGCGACACTGCACGAGCTGATCCAGGATCCGGTGTGCCGTCGATCGCGGCAGACCGGTGTGCTGGGTGACTTCATCGAGAGTGAGCCGGGCCAGCGGCCGGTCGAATGCCTCCATGATCAGCGTCATCCGCTCGACCATCGACAGAGGCAAGGTGTTCTGCACGTTCACCGCGCAGTCGTCGGTCAGCAATGCGGTCATGTTGCACCATCCAAAGTGATCGGCCCAGGGTGCCTGGGGTTCGCATGTGTGAATTTTGCAGTGAGGTGACGAGTGACTACCGGCGTCGTCAGCCGGCCCGAGAACCACGCACGTGCCCGGCCACGGAGTAGCCGATGATCTGCAGATGATGACGGGCAGCGAACACCTCTGCCTCGTCTCTGTCGAGGAGCCCGTCGGCTCGGCGGCCGGTGCCGACCAGGGTGGCGAACACCGCTGCCACCGAACCGGCACTCTCGGCCAGTCCCAGTGCAAGACCGGCGAGTTCGTACCACGGAGGGTTCACGGCGACCCGAACGGGGAGGACATGTCCTGGGCGCGTGAAATCGCTCGGCACGCAATCGCGCCGGCCCAGGGTGTTGATGGTCTGCGTCCGGTCCGTTGCCGAGATACCGGTGCCGGTGCCGGCCGCGGCATCCACCCCGACGCACTGCTGGGAGGCCCGCCGGTCGACCGTGGGAGCCACGGGTGGGAGCTGCAGGCGGTCACAGCGCGCATCGGGGAGCGCCACCTGCAGGAATCCGGAGGTGTGGCGGACGAGGAACGCGGTGTGCTCGGTGGTCAGGCGATCGGCGACGCACACGAGATCGTAGCGGGGCGAGGTGCTGACATCATCGCAGATCATCACCATCTCGCCGCGTCGGAGCCGTGACACCGCCTCCCGGGCCGAGGCTGAATCACCTTGGTCCTGAAGAGAATCCCCAAAGTCCATCCCGAGATCGAGGAGAGAGCCGGCACTCATCGGGATCAATCCGATGCCGGCAGCGGCGACGCGGCCTTGATGGTCAACGGAGTCCCGTCGATGGCAAGCGCGCCGTCGCCTGGCTTGGTGCAGAGCAGTTCGATGTCTCCACCGTCGGTGCAGTACCGCTTACCGAGTTGCGTGGCACCCGTTCGAGGAGGTTCACCCGTGGTGGCCGGGGGAGTCTCGCTCATCGGCGCACCTCCGCAAGTCAGTTCGAGATCACCTTCGTCCCAACGGATCACGACGACGGAAGTGGTGTCGACGGTGCTGAAGAGTGCGTTGCCGGGTGAGGGTTTCATCTGGTGTGCCTTTCTGTTCGGTTGGCTGTGTGCTGTGAAACGGCGGGACCGTCGATGCGGCCGTGTCCGTCGTCAGAACGACAGCGTTTGTCCGATGATCTTGTCGTGCTCCAATCGCGCGATGTCGCGGTCTGACAGTCCGAGACCGGACAGGATCTCGGCGTTGTGCTCGCCGAGCAACGGGGCCGCTCTGACGGTGAACTCACCCCGCCCCGCAGAGAACGTCAGAGGCAACGTGCTGTGGGAGGCCGTCCCATTCACGGAGTGCTCGACCTGCGCGAAGAAACCGCGCGATTGCAGCTGCGGCAACTCGGCCTGTCGGTGCGGCTGCATCACCTTGCCGACGGGGACGTCGACACTCCAGAGTCGCTCGACGATGTCGTCGTCGTCGAGTTCTCTGCACCACAGCGCCACGTGTTCGTCGATGAGATCGTGCTGTTGCCGGCGGCCCTGGGCGGTCAGTAGTGCGGGGTCCATGGCCCAGTCGGGGGAACCCAGTGCGGATCGGAGCGAGAGCCACTGCTCGTCGGTCTCGACCGCGATGGCGACCCAGCGATCGTCGCGCCCGAACTCGTCGACTCCCGCTGCCTGATAGAGGTTCTGCGGCGCCGCAGTCGGTCCCCGGTTTCCGTCTCGGGTCAGCAGATTGCCGTATGCCGAGTGTTCGACCACCTGCTCGGCGGTGACATTGAGCGCCGCGTCGATCATGCTCGCCTCGACGAGCGTTCCCTCGCCGGTCTTCCGGCGATGTTCGAGTGCGATCAACAGCCCCAGCAGCGCATGGACTCCTGCATTCGGATCCCCGATGGAATAGGGCTCGACGGGATTCTGGTCGGGATGTCCGGTGAGCCAGGTGAGGCCTGCCGCGTCCTCGATGACATAGGCGAAGGCGGCTTTGTCCCGCCATGGTCCGTCGAGCCCGAATCCGGGCATGCGGACCATGATGATGTCCGGGCGGAGTTCTCTGACCGAGTCGTAGTCCATCCCGATCTGGTCGAGCACCCGCGGAGTGTAGTTCTCCACCAGCACATCACACGTCTTGACCAACTCTCGGAGCAGTTCCTGGCCCTGCTCGGTCTGGATGTTGATCGTCACGCTCTTCTTGTTCGTGTTCAGGCCGGAGAAGATCGGCGACTTCTCCCACCAGAGTTCTTCTGTCATCGGGACTCCGGCGATCATCCGGGTGCCGTCCGGGCGTGAGGTCGACTCCAGGTGGATCACCTCGGCCCCGAGCATGGCGAGTACGTGCGTGCACGACGGGCCGGCCCAGAAGGCGGTCATGTCGAGAACCCGGACGCCCTCGAAGGGAAGCGCGGACGCGTCACCCCGGGCTCCGCCTTCTGCCGTGGACCGGTCGCCTGCCTGCGACGCCTGCGTGCGGTACGCGTCGGTGTGCTCTCCCAGCGTCGGCGCGTTGTCCGGTTGAGGGAGTGCGAAGGCACTCATCCGGTACGGGTGACCGGGCTGGCTGAAGCCTTTCGAGGGGTTCTTGATGAACGAGCCGCGCTCGTCGTGGTGGGGCATACCGGTGACGTTCGCGCCGTTGGCCACCGGGGAGTTCGGTATCCGGAAAGCGGTGGCCTGCTCGCACACCTCGTCCACGGTGCGGGCACGAATCCATTCGTAGATCTCCGGGGCGACCTTCGCCGCGGTCTCGGTGATGGCCAGTGGGTTGTCCCGGTCGATCCATTCGGGATGACCGACGAGCACGCAGAGGTCGAACCACTGCTGGGCGGTGGCAACCCCGACCGCCACCATCCCGTCGGATGCCTGCGACACACCGGGGACGAAAACCGATCTCTCTGATCGGAACGGCCGCTCGCGTAGCTCGAGGAACGTCACCGGGTGGTAGGTCAGACCTTGGATCTGGGTCTCGAGCATCGACAGGTCGATCAGATCTCCCTGTGCGGAGTCGGCGCGCCTGCGCAGTGCCGTGAGCGTGCCCGCTGCGGCGTATGCGCCGGCGAACCACTCGCCGATCCGGCCACCGACATGGACCGGGGCGCGATCCGGTGCCCCACGTCCGAGTCCGACGATGCCGCCCGACCAGGCTTGGAGTGTGAATTCCGTTGCTGCCCTGTCATTCCAGGGGCCCTCGAGTCCGAAAGGTGTGATCGCGGTGACAACCAGGTGCGGATGAGCGGACCGGATCGCCTCCGGACCGAAGCCGGGACGAGCCGCGAAACGTGATTCACGGGACCACACCACGACATCGGCTCGAGCGAGCACGCCGTTCAGTGTCTCGAGATCTGCCTCGTTGTCGGGATCGACCACCACACTGCGCTTCGAGCAGGCGAGGTGGGTGAACAGCGCACCGTCGGAACCCGGCTCGACCGAAGCACCTGAGGCAGACCAACCGCGCAGCGGATCGCCCTCGGGTGGCTCGATCTTCACGACCTCTGCGCCGCCGTCGGCGAGCACTTTCGTGCAGTAGGCGCCGGCGATACCGGCCGACAGATCGACGACGACGTATTCGTCGAGGGGGAGGTGCGTGGTGGACATCGCGGTAGCTGACCTTCCGGTTCGAGCGGGAATGTGCCGGGTTCGGGAGAGTGATGGTGGTTCAATCGGCCCGTCGTCGGCCCGACTTGCTCAACCTGAAGTCGGGTGGGAAGAGATCGTCGTTGTCCTTCACCGCATTGTTGATTCCGCCCGACACCGTGTCCTCGTCCAAGACCAGGTCTTGTGCGTCCGGATGTGCATATCCGCCAAGGGATTCGAACAGTCCGGTCAACATGCTTCCCAGGTATTCGCCCTGGGACTGCTTCATCATCTCGAAGAACATCTTCTGCATGAAGACGGTGTCGGTGGGTCGGGTGCGCGCACAGGCGAGCGCGTACTTGTCGGTCTCGCTCTCGAGCTGGTCGCGAGGAACCACCCGATTGGCGAAGTTGCAGTCGTACATTTCTTGGGCAGTGAACGGCCTGCCGGTGAAGACCATCTCCTGGAATCGGCGAATCCCCATGGTCTGCGCCCACGTCCACATCCTGGGACCGAAGCCGATGTAGCGAAATGCCGGATGTCCGAACAACGTGTCGTCAGAGGAGATGAGCAGGTCGGCGTCGGCAGCCTGATAGAAGTGCCACCCATAGCAGTAGCCCTTGGCCTCGACGATGCTGATCTTCTTGAACTCCTGCAGGCTGCGGCAGCCTGCCGCGGAGTTCGCGTACCACTGCGTCAGCGTGGCGCCGTGACGGAACGAGCCGGGGGGCGGGAAGTTGATCGCAGACTCGTCGTCGACGCGGAGTTCGCGCATCCGGGCGAGATTGGTGGAGTCTGCTTCCATCTCCATGGCCTCGGGGATGTCCGCACCCGAACCGAGGTTGGAGCCGACGCCGCGGATGACCACGACCTTGACATCGTCGTCGACGTTCGCGCGATGTAGGAGGTCCGCGTAACGCAGTCGGGCATCGGCCGTCGGTGCGTTGAGATGATCCGGGCGGTTGAACGTGATGGTTGCGATCTTTGTCGCCGGGTTCTTGTCATAGAGAATGATCTCTTCAGCCGAGGGACGTTCGTTCTGAATGGTCGATGCGTCTGTCATGCTGACACCCCTCCTGTCGCCCATGAATGCGCATCCTTGTCTTCGAATCTTGTCGAAGAATGGATCGATCGCTCACGGTTGAAATGTGGTGGTCGAATATCATCTGTTGTGCGCACTGAATTGACCGGCTAGCGGTCGGGCCCGAATCGGGTTCCGATCCTGCCGAGGTCGGATGAGTGCGAAGGTCCTGTGCCGGCCCTCGCGCCCATGAGTGCAAGTGAACCGCATCACAGGCGAGAAGTCAATCAATCGATTGACTTAGTGTGGATAAACATCTGCTCGTGCAGGTCACCGGTTCGGCGTCCGGCGCGCGGGGTGGACGAACGGGCGCTTGTCGGCCCTGCGGATATCAGACCGGGGAGATCTCAGACCGGGGTGACGGGCGCGGTCCATATTCCGACCAGTGCATCGACCAGCCCGGTCGCCATCTCGGACCAGGTCGCGCGGATCAGCGGCAAACCGTCGGCGAGTGCCCGCTCGCGTTGTGCGCACATCTGGATGATGAGGAACATGGCGCAATCGGTGCGCTCGGGCAGTACCTGGGTGGGGAAGAAGGGCAGGCATTTCAGGAGGCCGTCGACTGTCTGCTGCAGTGACGGCGATTCGCGCCAGGACTCTTCGAGCAAGATGTCGCTCAGTTCCGGATCGGAGATGAGTTGAGCGCCGAACCTCGCGAACCAGGTGGGAGAGCCGAGTTCGTCGAACCGGTTGGTGATGGGACGAACCTGACATTCGAGCCAGTCGCGGAGCTGATTGGAGCCGCTGATCTGTTGGAGGAGGGCCTCCCTCGAGGGTTCGATACCCCGGTGGAAGCGGCTGACCAGGGCCCGGATGAGGTCGGTCCGGTTGCCGAAGTGGTATCCGACGACGGCGGTGTTTCCTTGGCCTGCGGCTTCGGCGATCTGACGGTTGGAGACCGCATAGATGCCGTTCTCGGCGAACAAGCGCTCCGCGGTGTCGAGGATGAGCTCCTGAGTGGCCTCCTTCTTGCGCCGGCGCGGGGCAGGCTTGTCGGCCTGCCACTCCTCGGACGCGCCGCCCGAGGACTCAGAGGGAATCGTGACCACGTTGGGTGACCTTTCTTGCTCATCGCTTCGCCCGTCCGGGCATGTCGTTTCGGCCACCGTCCCCCCGTGTCCGGGGATGCCGACCGGACTCGGTTCTCGCTCCAAAATTAGGCCAATATCGGTCATGTGTAAAACAGCCGATTTACCGTATGGCCGACGGAACAAGTTTCAGTAGTGCCTTTGAACTGCAGGTATCCGTGTGAACCGCTGCGCGTCCGGGGCTCGGGCGGCGGCTTGGGCCCGGTAGACACGAGGAGTCGCCGCGTTCGCGGCGGTGCTCCTGCGCCGTGATATGCGGTGCTCGATGGGGTTATCGCCGCAGATTCGGTGACCGGGACGGCAAAAGCCCAGGATGCAGGGCGATCGCGCACGTGCCGCCTGCGTCCCGCGGGCACCGTTCCGGCTGTTCGTGATGTCCAGTTTCAATCAATCGCTTGACAAGTTTGGGTCGCTGCTGCGAGTCTGTCAACACAGTAGTGAGACCCACGACACACTGCGAACATACCGGGATCGCTGTCGGAGACGTTCACCGTTCGGCGAATCTGCGGCGCTGCGGCACCGGATGAGCGTTCGAACCGATCAGTTCGAACCGATCAGTCCGTGGCAAGAAAATGTACACGCCGCCATGTGGCGCCGACTGACATTCTTTTGTGGCCTTGGTGTCTTTTGTACGTGAACAATTGATGTAGAAATCCATTCGTGTCCATTCGCACATGAATATCACCATCGATTCCGAAGGGTGGCCACATAATGGCCGATGAGTTGTCCGGGAAAGTCGCCATTGTCACCGGCGGGGCGTCGGGGCTGGGGCAGGGCATCGTGGAGAAGTTCGTCGCCGAGGGCGCGCGCGTGGCGATCGCCGATGTCGACGAGGAGGGCGGACTTGAGCTGGCCTCGGCGTCCGGTGACTCGACCTTCTTCCGTAGGACGGATGTGTCGGACCCCTCCGACGTCGCAGGACTCGTCGACGACGTCGTCGAGAGGTTCGGCCGACTGGACGTGATGGTCAACAACGCAGGCGTCTCGGGCACCATGCATCAGAGTTACCTCGATGACGACCTGGCCGATTTCGACCTCGTGATGGGCGTCAACCTGCGAGGTGTGATGGCGGGGACCAAGTACGCCGCGCGGCAGATGGCGACCACGGGCGGTGGGGCGATCGTCAACATCTCGTCGATGGGGGGCATCCAGGCCGGCGCCGCGGTGATGACGTATCGGGCCTCGAAGGCCGCAGTGATCCACTTCTCGAAATCGGTCGCCATTGATCTGGCGCAACATGATATCCGTGTGAACTGTATTGCGCCCGGGAGTATCCCTACTCCGCTTCTGGCATCGTCGGCGGCGAAGATGGGTGCCGACGCGGAGACCTTCACCGCGATGGTGCGCTCGATGATGGCTGCGAACCGACCGCTTCAGCGCGAGGGTAGCGCGGAGGACGTCGCCGAGGCGGCGCTGTTCTTCGCGACCGACCGGTCGCGGTACGTGACCGCGACGTTGCTACCCGTTGACGGTGGCACGGTCGCCGGCCCTCCCGCGAAGACCATGCAGGGCGCCCAAGCGTCGCCGCAGTCCGATGGCGAACCAGCGCTCGCGGGTGCCCCCAGGGCCGACGACGCAGGGTGATCTGACATGACGGTCCACACCGACGTTCTCATCGTGGGGGCCTCCGCGGCCGGGCTTGCGACTGCAGAGGCGTTGCGGCGCGGCGGTTTCGACAAACGAATCATGCTGCTCGGGGCGGAATTGCACGCGCCCTATGATCGGCCCCCGCTGTCGAAGCAGGTGCTGTCGGGGGCATGGTCACCGGACCGGACGCAGCTCCGGTCGGCCGAGTTCATCGATTCGCTGGCTCTCGACATCGCGCTCGGCGAGACGGCGGTCGCGTTGGATGCCGCGTCGCGCACCGTGCAGACCGACCGCCGGGCGGTCACCGCCGACCACGTCGTGATCGCCACCGGCGCGCACCCTCGGAGACTTCCTCAGCAGCCGGAGTTGGCGGGGCTGCACTCATTCCGTTCGCTCGCCGACGCCTCGGCGCTGCGTGGCGATCTTCTGGAGGCCGGCCGGTTGGTGGTGGTCGGTGACGGGGTACTCGGTGCCGAGCTCGCGGCGACGGCGTGCGGCATGGGTGTCGACGTCACCGTTGTCGGACCGCAGGCCGGACTGATGGAATCCCAGCTGGGACCCGTTGTGGCCCGCATGCTCACGGAACATCATGTCGCACAGGGTGTCCGGGTTCGTCCGGACACCCAGGTCGTGGGGTTTGCCGAGGCAGGTCGGCGGGTGACCGGAGTCCGATCGGCGACCGGCGACACCGTGCCCGCCGACGTCGTGGTGGTGGCGATCGGTGCCGTTCCCGCCACGGACTGGCTGTCGGGCAGTGGACTGCACGTCGACGACGGCGTCGTGTGTGATCAACGGTGTCGGGCCGCCGACGGAATTCACGCCGCCGGTGACGTCGCACGGATCCGAGACGCGACGACCGGAATGTCGTATCGCCGGGAGAACCGGACCAACGCGACCGAACAGGGCATCGCGGTGGCGGCAGACATCCTCGGGGTCTCGACGCCTGCGACCCCGATCCCGTACGTCTGGTCCGATCAGTTCGGGGTGAAGATCCAGGTCGACGGATCGATCCCCCGCGACGCCGAGATGTCGGTTCTCGACGGGGATCCGTCGGCCGGACGGTTCGTCGCGAGTTTCCAGCGTGACGGCGTGGTGACCGGGATTCTCGGTTGGAACATGCCGAAGCAATCCCGACGACATCGCGGTCGGATCGGAAGCGCGATGCCCGATGTGGACGAGGGCGCCGCGTGAACAGAGCGCATACGGCGCCGACAACCGTGTCCATCGCCACCGGAACAGCCCCGTGTCGTCGCGCGTGCTCTCGGGCGACGGCATCACGTTCGCCTGCGAGCGACACCCAGGTAGGAGAAATCGATGAAGATCACGATCGACCAGGACAAATGCATAGCTTCGGGCCAGTGCGTGGCTGCGGCCTCCGACGTCTTCGATCAGCGAGACGAAGACGGTATCGCCTTCCTCGTCAACGATGACCCGCCAGAGGACGAAGCCGACGACGTCCGGCACGCCGCTGCCGTATGTCCTGCGTTGGCGATTCTCGTCGAAGACTGACAACTTCCAGCACAGCCGACACACGAAGGATCACATCTGATGTCAGACACGGCAACCGAACTACGCAACGAGACCGCGCCGCACTTCCCGATGGACCGGGACATGCGGTGTCCCTTCGCCCCGCCGGAAGGCACTCGAGTCCTTCGGGAGAAGAACCCGGTGAGTCGTGTCGAGATCTGGGACGGCTCCAAGCCGTGGCTGGTCACCGGCCACGAGCAGCAGAAGGCTCTGCTCAACGATCCGCGGATCAGCGTGGACGAGACGCTCCCGGGGTTCCCGCACTGGAACGAGGGCATGGCGGCCAACGTCTCGATGCGGCCCAAGTCGGTGTTCAACTCGGACGGAGAGGTACACGCCCACTTTCGCCGGATGATGACCCGGGCCTTCACTTTCAAGCGGGTGACGGCCCTGCGACCGTTCATCCAGCAGACCACTGACGAACTCATCGACGCGATGCTCGACGGTCCGAAGCCGGGCGATCTGGTCACCGCGCTCGCGTTGCCACTCCCGTCGATCGTCATCTCTCAGATGCTCGGCGTGCCGTATGAGAATCACTCCTTCTTCCAAGAGAACTCGGTGAAGAGCGTGGACCGGTACGCGACGCCGGACGACAACATGCAGGCGTTCGCGGCGATGTTCATGTTCATGAACGAACTCGTCGAGCAGAAGATGACCGACCCGGCCGACGACGTCCTGAGCGACTTCGCCAGACGTGCCAAGGACGGCGAGATCGAGCCTGCCGAGGCCGCGCAGATGGGCCTCGGCATGCTCATCGCCGGACACGAGACCAGCGCGAACATGATCGCACTGGGCACTCTTGCTCTGCTGGACAATCCGGAACAGCTCACACTGCTGCGCGAGTCCGATGAGCCTGAGGTGATCGCGAACGCGGTCGAGGAGTTGATGCGCTACCTGGGCATCATCCACAACGGACAGCGGCGCATCGCCACCGAGGACATCGAGATCTCGGGACAGCAGATCCGCGCGGGCGACGGTGTGATCCTCGAGCTCGGGTCGTCGAACTGGGACCCGGCCGCCTTCCCTGAGCCCGAGAAACTCGACCTGACCCGTTCCGCACGGCATCACACGGGTTTCGGGTTCGGTCCGCATCAGTGCATCGGCCAGCAACTGGCACGTGTGGAGCTGCAGATCGTCTACAAGACCCTTTTCCGTCGCATTCCGGACCTGCGGGTCGCATGCCCGCGCGAGGAGATCGAGTTCAAATCGGACCGTCTCGCCTACGGCGTCTACGCGCTACCCATGACGTGGTAGACCCCGGCGCACCGAGAACCGCTGAGTCTCAGAGCTGAATGAGGTACTGCAATGCGTGAATGGGACTACGAGACCGACTTTCTCGTGATCGGATCGGGAGGAGGCCTGGTCGGGGCGCTACGCGCGTCTGCCCTGGGTATGGACGTCCTGGTCGCCGAGAAGTCCGAGATGATCGGCGGATCGACGGGAATGTCCGGAGGCGTGATCTGGCTCCCGGACAACCCGCTGATGGCGCGCGACGGTGCCGCGGATTCGCTCGCGGAGGCGACGGCGTACTTCGATTCCGTGGTCGGGACGGCCGCGGAATCCAGTCCGGCGGCGTCGGACGCACGGCGCCGGACATATCTGGTGGCCGGCAACAAGATGTTCTCCTTCCTCGAGAGTGAGGGTGTCCCGTTCCTCCGTATCGACGGGTACAGCGACTACTACGCGGGAGTCCGCGGTGTGGTGGGTGGCAAGGCCCGGTCGCGGTCGGTCGAGACGCCGGCCTTCGACGTCAAACAGCTCGGGGAATGGGCCGCGCGCCTGCGCCCACCCGTGGCCGGCAACATGACGATGTACACCGGGGAGGCGGCGTATGCCTCGAATCTCTTCACCCGCAAGGGTATGTCGGTGATGACGCGCGTCATGGCGCGGACCGCGCTGGGACGGCTGCGCGGCAAGAAGAACGTGACCAACGGTGCGGCCCTGATCGGCTATCTGCTCAAGGCGTTGCTCGACCGAGGCGTCCCGGTGTGGCCGGAGACCGCACTCGTCGAGTTGATCGTCGAAGACGGTGAGGTCCGTGGCGCCGTGGTGGACCGAAACGGTACGAGCCTGCGAGTGCGTGCTCGCGCAGGTGTGTTGATCTCGGCAGGCGGGTTCGCGCACAACGGCGTGATGCGGGACGAGTTCTCCGGCGGCCAGCCCGGCCGGCCGGAATGGACCAGTGCGAATCCCGGGGACACGGGTGAGGCGCTGCAGATCGCGATGAAGCACGGGGCGGCCACCGACATGATGGACGAGGCATGGTGGCTGCCGTCCTGGTTGATGCCCGACGGCGTGCCGTCGATGTGTATCAGCGAACGGAGCAAGCCACACTCGATCATGGTCGATGCCAAGGGGAATCGATACTTCAATGAGGCGATCGCGTACCAGGAGGCCGGACAATGCATGTTCGAGCACGAACGGACCGTCGGTGGGGCCCTGCCGACGTGGCTGATCATCGATTCCCGACACCGATCGCGATACGTGTTCGGGTTCGCGCCACCCGGCCGGACTCCCAAGGACTGGATTGCCAGTGGTGCGATGAAGAAGGCAGCGACTCTCGAGGATCTCGCCGCACAATGCGGTATCGACCCGGAGGGTCTCGTCGCGACGGTCGCCCGGTTCAACGGTTTCGCGGAATCCGGTGTGGATGAGGACTTTCATCGCGGAGAAGGCGACCACGAGAAGTATCAGGGTGACATCACGCACAAGCCGAACGCCTGCCTCGGGTCGGTGGCCAAGGGCCCGTTCTACGCGGTGCCGATGTACCCGGGCGACATCGGGACCAACGGTGGACTGCTCTGCGACGAGAATGCGCGAGTTCTGACCGACGACGGGCGGCCGATCTCCGGGCTCTATGCCGCGGGCAACTGTACGGCGTCGGTGATGGGGCGGAAGTACCTGGGCGCCGGTGCGACGATCGGGCCGTCGGTGGTGTTCTCCTATGTGGCGGCCGAAGACGCGGCGGACCGGGTCGAGTCACCTCGGCCGTAGCACACCTTGCCGCACAGCAGAACTCAGTCCCCGGACGGAAATCCTGTCCGGGGACTGTGGCTGTGGCCTGGTGGCCGATCTGTACGCGTGGTGTCGATACCTGGGCTAATCCTCGATCGAGATGGCCCGGCGCGGGCACTGGCGCACCGCGTCGCGGACCTCCTCCTCGATCTCCGGGGTCACGGTGTCACGGAGCAGGTGGAGGTTGTCGTCGTCGTCGAGATCGAAGACCTCGGGCGCGGCGCCCACGCAGAGGCCGTTGCTCTCACAGACGCCGAAGTTCACGTCGATCTTCATGCTGATCCTCAAAGACTTTGGGCGGGTGCGGGACTCGCCTCCCATGGGGACAAGTCCCGCACCCGCCGCGTCGGCTACTTCAGGCAGGCGCCTGCGTCGACCGGCAATGTGACGCCGGTGATGTACCGGGCCTCGTCGGAGGCCAGGAACAGGACGGCGTTGCTGATGTCCTCCGGTTCCACCCACGGGACCGGCAGCGTGTTCATCATCTGAGACAGGGGAGCGAAGTCGTCGGGGCCGGGGTTCTCCAGATCCGGACGGAACATCTTGTAGGTGGCGTCGTTCATGATCATCGCGGTGTTGACCTGGGTCGGGTGGACCGAGTTGACGCGGATGTTGTTCTGCGCCAGCTCGATGGCGAGCGTCCGCATGATCCCGATGACACCGTGCTTGGCGGTGACGTAGTGCCCGCAGAACGGATAGGACTTGAGGCCGCCGACGGAGCTGGTGAGCACGATCGACCCGCCACGGCCACCCGCGACGATATGCGGAATCGCGGCTTTCGCGGTGTGCCACACCCCGGTCATGTTGACGTCGATCATGTCCTGCCAGGTCTTGCGGTCCATGTCCTCCAGCGACGATCCACCGGTGGCGATACCGGCGTTGGCGGCCACGATGTCGAGGCGCCCGAGCTGGTCGACACCGGTCTGGACGGCCTGGGTCAATGCGTCGAGGTCACGGACGTCGACCTTGGCGGTCACCACCCGGCGATCGTGGGCCTTCACGAGCTCGGCGGTCTCCGCCAGATCGTCTTCGGTGGCCAGATCGAACGGCACACCGTCGATGGGCTCGCAGACATCGATAGCGATGATGTCTGCGCCCTCCGCGGCCAGACGTACGGCGTGGGTGCGGCCCTGGCCGCGTCCGGCGCCGGTGATGAAGGCGACCTTGCCGTCTACTCTTCCGGTCATTGAGATTCTCCTTCTCGATGGTGACGTGCCCGGCCTCTGTCGGGCGGGTGGGATCAGAACGTGGACGGCAGTGTGTCCCAACCACGAACCGTCGAGGTCGGTGACAGTGATGCCTTCGAGAGATCGACGTCCCACTCCGGGAACCGCTTGAGGATCTCCTCGATCGCGATGCGTCCCTCGAGACGTGCCAGGGCGGAGCCGAGGCAGAAGTGGGTTCCGACGCTGAAGGTCAGGTGCTGCTTGGTCTTCCGGTGGATGTCGAAGGCGTCCCCGTTCGGGAACTGACGGTCGTCGCGGTTGGCCGAGGCGATGAGCATCATCATCACACTGCCCTCCGGCACCGTCTGTCCATGGAACTCGACGTCGCGGGTCACGTAGCGGGCGACGTGCGGAGCAGGTGCCTCGAATCGCAGGAGTTCTTCGATGGCGTTGGGGATGAGATCGGGATTCTCGACGAGTTCACGCCGTTGGTCGGGGTGCTCTGCGAGGACCTTGCCTGCCCAGCCGATGAGTCTGGTGGTGGTCTCGTTGCCGGCACCGGACACCACGTTGACGTAGGTCAGCAGTTCGTCGCGGCTCAATTTGCGGACCGTGCCCGTCTCGTCTTCGAACTCCACGTTGAGCAGTTCCGTCATGATGTCGTCGGAGGGATGCTCGGCGCGCCAATCGATGTAGGCGCCGAAGATGTCACCGGAGACCATTCCTTCCTCGGCTGCCTTCATCGGCTTGCCCTCTTCGGTGCGCATCTGGTCATTGGCGAAGTCTCGGATGGCCTCCTGGTCTTCCTCCGGGATGCCGAGCAGCATGCCGATGACCTTCATGGGCATCTGCGCGCCGAGGTCCTTCACGAAGTCGAATGTGCCGGTTCCCACCAGAGGGTCGAGCGATGCCGCGCAGAACTCCCGGACCTGTGGTTCGAGAGCGAAGATCTTGCGGGGGGTGAACATCCGGGCGAGCAGCTTGCGGTGGATGTCGTGAATGGGGGGATCCTCGAAGATCAGCACCCCTGGCGGGATGTCGATGTTGGCTTTGATCAATTCGAGGATCGCGCCCCGGCTGGAGCTGAATGTCTCGTAGTCGTTGAGGGCGGCGGTGACGTCCTCGTGCCTGCTCAGGGCGTAGAAGTCGTGCTCGGAGTTGTAATAGAGCGGCGCCTGTTCGCGAAGAGCTCTGAACATCGGATACGGGTCGGCATTGAGCTTGACGTCATACGGGTCGTACCGGACGTCGTTTGTCGTACTGCTCGTCACTGGGGGATGGCCTCTCGCGCGGACTGCTTTGCGGATCTGAACAGCGTCGATCGCGGCTGTGCGATCGGCACCTTCGCCCAGTCTGGGGTAGGCGGCATCGGTGAACAACCGTGATCTCACTGAGCGAGAGTAGGGCTCGCGAAGCCAAGAGCGTGTGGCACGCTTCCGAGATATCAACGCGCGCCGCAGATCTGGCGTGCAGGTCTGAGATCGCATATGCCATGGCGATTCCCATCGATGAGAATCACGTTCTCCGGGAGGGGTTGAGGGAAGATGAACATGCGAATGCCCGCGGCGTCGGTGAGTACGTACCGGTGACCCCGGCACATGGCACCCGCGACGCACCCGCGGTCAGCGGAATGCTTGCCCGCTACTCGGCTGCTCCCCTGAAAGCGGTTGGCGGACTGTTCATGATGGGCGCGGATGCGGTGGGGTTCGCCTTCCGCCGGCCGTTTCAGGGGCGCGAGTTCATCGAGCAGTCCTGGTTTGTCGCCCGGGTGTCGCTGATGCCGACCGTTCTGGTGGCGATACCGTTCACGGTGCTCGTGAGCTTCACCCTCAACATCCTCCTTCGCGAACTCGGAGCCGCCGATCTCAGCGGTGCGGGCGCCGCATTCGGTTCCGTCACACAGGTCGGCCCCATGGTCACCGTGCTGATCGTGGCCGGTGCGGGCGCCACCGCGATGTGCGCGGACCTGGGTTCGCGCACGATCCGGGAAGAGATCGAGGCGATGGAGGTTCTCGGCATCAATCCGGTGCAACGACTCGTCACACCTCGAGTGCTCGCATCCGGGCTCGTCGCGTTGCTGCTGAACAGCCTGGTCTGCCTGATCGGTGTCGGTGGCGGCTATGTCTTCTCGGTCTTCGTCCAGGGGGTCAACCCTGGCGCGTTCGCCGCCGGGATCACCTTGCTGACCGGTATGGCCGAGGTGATCATCTCATCGGTGAAGGCGCTCGTGTTCGGGCTGATCGCCGGCGTGGTCGCGTGCTACCGCGGGCTGATCGTCTCGGGCGGGGCCAAATCCGTCGGCAACGCGGTGAACGAGACCGTGGTGTACGCGTTCATGGCGCTGTTCGTGGTCAACGTCGTGATCACCGCCATCGGTGTTCAATTGACGGCGAGGTGAATGGTCTTGTCACTCATATCATCACCGAAGATCGCACGCCACGGGTCGAGTCCTAGCGTGATTCATCCCCGCCTGCGCCGCGAGATCGGCCGCCCGGTCGGCGCGCTGGGCCGCATCGGAGATCATGCGATCTTCTATGTCCGCGCGTTGCGCAGTGTGCCGCATGCGGCCTTCCACTACCGGCGCGAGACGATCCGGCTCATCGCCGAGACGAGTATGGGCGCAGGGAACCTGGCGCTCATCGGTGGCACCGTGGTGATCGTCGGGTTCCTCACCCTCGCAACCGGCAGCACGCTTGCGGTACAGGGATACAGCACGCTCGGCGACATCGGCATCGAAGCGTTGACGGGGTTCTTGTCGGCCTTCATCAACGTGCGAATCGCGGCGCCGGTGGTCGTGGGTATCGGTCTGGCGGCGACCTTCGGTGCGGGTGCGACGGCCCAACTCGGAGCCATGCGGATCAGTGAGGAGATCGATGCCCTCGAATCGCTGGGCATCAATCCGGTCGCCTACGTCGTCGGCACCCGGATCGCCGCCGGCATGGTCGTGATCGCTCCGCTGTACGCGATCGCCCTGATCGCATCGTTCGCGGCATGCCGGTTCACCACCGTCATACTGCTCGGCCAGTCGTCCGGCCTGTACGCGCACTACTTCTCGACGTTCCTCAACCCGCTGGACCTCGTCTGGTCGTTTGTACAGGCCTTCGTGATGGCGTTGCTGATCTTGCTGATCCACACGCACTTCGGGTTCTTCGCGAGCGGTGGGCCGGCAGGCGTCGGTGTGGCGGTCGGTGACGCCGTCCGCACATCGCTGGTCGCCGTGGTGACGGTGACGCTGCTGGTGGCCCTGGCCATCTACGGCTCCAACGGAAACTTCAATCTATCGGGCTGAGGCGTGACATTGTCTAAGGGAGTCCTCCGGCCGCTGGCCGGGGCGGGAATGCTGCTGGTCATCATCGCGTTGGTCGCTGTCGCCGTGCTGATGTTCGCCGGTGTGACCCAGAGGTCCGCCACGATCACGATGACCGCTCCACGAGCGGGATTGGTGATGGACCCGGATGCGAAGGTCCAGATGCGGGGGATCACGGTCGGCCGGGTGTCGAAGATCGACTACAACCAGGTGGACCGTGCACAGCTGACGTTGGAGATCGCGCCCGACGAACTCACCAGGATCCCGGGCAACGTCGGTGCACGCATCGCTGCACCGACGGTATTCGGTGCCAAGGGAGTCGAATTGGTGGTGCCCGATCATCCGGCCGGGCACCTGCACGACAACCAGATGTTGAGCGCCAAGCACGTCGAGGTGGAGGTCAACACGGTCTTCGGCGAGCTCACCCAGGTCCTGGCGCAGATTCGGCCTGCAGAACTCAACGCGGCGCTCAGCGCGATCTCGACCGGGTTGAGCGGTCACGGAGAACAGTTCGGTCAGATGCTCACCGATCTGAACGGTTTCATGCGCCAGACGAACTCGGCCATACCCGCACTCCGTTCGCTCCTCGATGATGCCCCGGCGATGATGCGGGTGTACGCCGATACAAGCCGGCCATTGCTGGGCGCGGTGAACCACACGAGCGACATCAGTGACACCCTCGTGGCCGAACAGGGCAACCTCGACGCATTCCTGACCAGTGTGATCGGGCTGTCGAACACCGGCAACCGCGTCCTGGGCGACAACCGCCAGGGCCTGGCCAAGGCGCTGAAGTTGCTGGTGCCAACGACTGCACTCACCGACGAGTACAACAAGGCGATCACCTGCGCCCTGGACGGATTCGGGAACCTGGCGGTGTCGCCGCCCGCAAACGTGCCCGGACTGGGCCTGTCGGCGAATTTCCTCTGGGGCGCCAAGACGTACGACCCGAAGACCAACAAGCCGAAGGTTGCTGCCTCCGGTGGCCCGCAGTGCTCAGTGCTGCCGGTGAAATATCAGGGGAGGCCTCCATACGTGGTGACCGATACCGGCGCCAACCCGTACGGCGAGGGACGAAAGTCATTGGAATTGAATGTGAAGAGCCTTCAGCAGGCGTTGTTCGGGCCGATGCCGGACGGGGCTCCGCAGTGAGAACACGAGTCGATTCCACGACGATCAAGTTCGCTGCGTTCACGACCGTGATGGTGGTCGTGGCGGCTTTCCTGCTGCTGGTGTTCAGCGACCACCGGTCCGGCGACACCACCCGATACCACGCTGTGTTCACCGACGTCTCGGGACTGAGATCAGGGGACACCGTGCGCATCGCCGGGGTGCGCGTTGGCAGTGTGCACGGCGTGGACCTCCGGCCCGACAACAAGGTCCGAGTCACGTTCGACGTCGACAGCTCGATCGGGCTACCCACCGGCAGTGGTGCCGCGGTCCGCTATCTCAACCTCGTCGGAGATCGGTACCTGGAGGTCACCGAGGGTTCAGGGTCGGTGATGCACGGTGGTGGCGAGATTCCATCGACGCGGACCAAGCCCGCTCTCGATCTCGACGTGCTGCTCGGTGGACTCAAACCCGTGATCGCCGGATTGGAACCCAAACAGGTGAACGCCCTGAGCTCCTCGATTCTCGATGTGCTGCAGGGCCAGAGCGGGACGGTCCGCTCCCTCTTCGAGGGAAGTTCGTCGCTGTTCACCACATTGGGCCGAAATGTCGGGGTCATCGAGCAAGTGATCGATCAACTGAAGAAGGTCATGGTCACCCTCGACGGCAATCGGACCCGCTTCGCCGAAGCCATCGATCGACTCGACACGGTCATCGGTGACCTCGCCAGGGACCGCGATCCGATCGGCGCGGCGATCACCGCCCTCGACAACGGGACCGCCACCGTGTCGAACCTCTTGACGCAGGCACGGCCACCGCTTTCCGGATCGATCGACCAACTGTCCAGGCTGGCACCGAATCTCACTCACGACATGCCGACGCTCGAGAAGGCGATACAGCGTTCTCCGGAGAACTTCCGCAAGCTGGTGCGAACCGGCACATACGGCAACTTCATCCAGTACTACGTCTGCGCGGTGAGCGTCCGGGTCTCGGATCCGTCCGGCAAGGTCGTCACCCTTCCGTGGATCGAGCAGACGAAGGGGAGGTGTTCTGGCTGATGTTGCGATATCGCGGTGCGGGGCTCATCAGGTCGGGCTTTGTGGGATTGGCGTTGATCGTCTTGCTGGTCATGGCCGGCCTGAACATGACCAAGTTCACCACCTGGTTCACCTCGGCCACCTACCAGGCGGATTTCGACGAGGCCGCCGGCCTGGCCGGCGGTGCGGACGTGATGGTCTCCGGCGCGCGGGTGGGATCGGTGACCGACGTGACGTTGGCGCAGGGCAAGGCGCGGGTGACGTTCACGGTCGACCAATCCACCCGACTCGGACAGACCACGACGGTGCAGATACGAACGGGATCGCTTTTGGGACAACGCATTCTGACAGTAGATCCGTCAGGGTCGGGCACCATCGGTCCGACCGAGGTGATCCCGGTGTCCCGCACCTCCTCGCCGTACTCACTGAACGAGGCCGTCGACGATCTCACGACCAACTCCAAGGGCATCGACACGTCCTCGCTGAACTCATCACTGAATGTGTTGTCGAAGACCATGAACGATGTGTCGCCGGACCTGGCGCCCACCCTCGACGGACTCACGGAGATGTCGCGCGGCATCAACTCTCGCAACGAGGCCCTCCGGACCTTGCTGTCGACCACCAGCGATGTCACCTCGGTGATCGGGTCGCGTGCCAATCGCATCAACTCGCTGATACTCAACGCGAACATGCTCCTCGATGTTCTGGTCGATCGGCGTCAGCAGATCTCGTCGTTGCTCGTGAACACCGCGGCGGTGTCGCGGGAACTCACGAACCTGGTGGCCGACAACGAGAAACAATTGCAGCCGACACTGACGTCGCTGAACTCGGTCCTGGCCATGCTGGAGCGGAATCGCGATGACGTCGCAAAGGCCATCTCCGGGTATGTCAAGGTGTCCCAGACCCAAGGCGAAGCGGTGTCCAGCGGCCCCTTCTACCAGGCGTACGTCGCCAACCTGCTGCCCGGTCCACTCCTTCAACCCTTCATCGACAGGGCCTTCGGCGTGCACCCGGAGGCGAAGTTCCCGTTGCCGGGGGCACAGTTCCCGCTGCCAGGTGGTGGCCGATGAGGCGATTGACACCGATGACGAGGCAGACACGGATGACCGTGATCGCCGCCGTCCTGATCGTGGTGGTGGTCGCGGGGCTGATCGTCGGGTATCGCCAGCTGACCCGGCCGACGACGATCGATGCGATCTTTGACACCACCACCGGGATCTATGTCGGCGACGACGTGCGAGTCTCTGGTGTGAAGGTGGGCAAGATCGCCGCCATCGAGCCGCAGGGTGAGACGGTCCGCATGGCGCTGAGCGTGGATCACGGGGTCAAGATCCCGGCAGATGCACGAGCCATCATCGTCGCCCAGAATCTGGTGGCCAACCGCTACGTGCAACTCGCGCCTGCGTACGCGACGACTGGCCCGGTGATCGACGACGGAGCGACGATCCCGCGCACACGGACCGCTGTCCCCGTCGAATGGGATGAGGTCAAGGACCAACTGACTCGTCTGGCAACAGATCTGGGACCCCAGGGCGGCGTGTCGGGGAGCTCGGTCGGTCGATTCGTGGACAGCACCTCGCGTGCGCTCGACGGCAAGGGCCGGAAGCTCGGCGACACGCTGGGCGAACTCGGCAACCTGGCACAGCTGCTCGGAGAGAACACCGGCAACATCACCGACACCATCCGCAACGTCCGAGCCTTTGTCAGCGCGGTGCGCGACAGCGGCACCCAGATCGTGCAATTCGAGAATCGTCTGGCAACGCTGACATCGGTGCTGAACGGCAGCCGATCCGATCTCGACAAGGCCCTCACGACCTTGGCCCGCGCAGTGCAGGACGTACAACGTTTTGTGGTCGAGAACCGCGATGCTGCATCAGAACAGGTACGGCGACTCGCATCGGTGACACAGATCCTGGTCGACCACGATGCCGACGTGGAGCAGCTGTTGCATGCGTTCCCGACCAATCTGTCCAACTTCTACAACATCTACAACCCGGACACCGGCACCGAGACGGGGGTCTTCACCGTCAACAACTTCTCCAACCCGATCCAGTTCATCTGCTCGTCGGTGGCCAGCATCGAGAACCTGACCGCCGCCGAGGGCGCGGAGAGATGCCGAAAATACCTCGGTCCGATCGCGCCGATGCTCGCATTCAATTATCTTCCCGTGCCGGTGAATCCGGTGCTGGGTCCGGATGCGTCGAATGTGATCTACAGCGAGAAGAGCCTGATGCCGAGCACACCGCAGAAAGCGAGTGCGCGATCGCGGGATCAGCTTCTCCTGCCGGGACAGGGAGGCCGACGATGATCGGACGATCTCGCCGAACACGCTTGGTGCGAGTGGCTCTGACCTTGTTCTGTGTGGCGATACTCGGCACCGGATGCCAGTGGAACGGCGTGAACTCGCTGCCGCTGCCGGGAACGGTCGGGACCTCGGGTGAGGACTACCACATCGGTGTCGAGATCGCGAATGTCGGTACCCTGTCGGAGAATTCGCCCGTCTTCATCGACGACGTCGAAGTGGGCAGCGTGGGGCACATGTCTGTTCGTGCCTGGCATGCGGTGGTCGATGTCCGGGTGAAGCGCGGGACCGTGGTGCCTGGCAATGCGAAAGCGACGGTGGGCCAGACGAGCTTGTTGGGTTCCATGCACCTCGCCCTCGATCCGCCCAAAGGCGAGCCGCCGGCGGGCCGGCTTGCGCCCGGATCGACAATTCCCCTTGCTCGTTCGGCCGCATACCCGTCGACGGAAGAGACCCTCGCAGCGGTGTCGTCGGTGGTGAACGGCGGTGGTATGGGCCAATTGGGCGGGATCATCCGATCGCTGAACGATGGATTCGGCGGGCGCGAGGACGACACCCGTGAACTCCTGGGACGGATGTCGACTTTCGTCAACACATTGAACAGGCAACGCGGAGATCTCGTGGACCTGCTGGTGCAGGCTCGTCGTCTGAGCTCGGGTTTCGCCGCCCAGAACGACGTGATCGAGAACGCGCTGCAGAAGATTCCGCCCGGTTTGGCGGTCCTGGAACAGCAGATGCCGAAGATCACCTCAGCAGTGGACCGTCTTCGGGTGTTCGCCGACACCACCACCGGGGTGGTGACGCAGGTTCAGTCGGATCTGTTGACCGACCTACGTCATCTGCAACCGACACTGAGATCGTTGGCCGACGTCGGGCCCCAGATGAACGCAGCACTGGCGTATGCGCTGGTCTTCCCGTACGGGCAGAGCGTGATCGACCGGGCCGTGCGCGGCGACTACTTGAATCTCCACGCCACCATCGACCTGACGGTGCCGCGATTGAAGAAGGAACTCTTGCTGGGAACACCATTGGGCGATCCGAACGAAACGGTGCCCTTCGCGCCAGGGGACCCGGGCTACAGCCGGAAACCGACTCACAATCCGTTGTTCTTCCCCGTCGCCCCCCAGAGTCGAGGTGCCCGATGATCCTTTCGCGCTTCGTGCGTGCCCAATTGGTCATCTTCACGGTGATGGCCCTCATCGCGACCTGGATGATGCTGTTCTCCTATATGAAGGTTCAGTCGAAGATCGGAGTCGGCCGGATCGATGTCACGCTGCAGACCGATCACACCGGAGGTCTCTACAAGTTCGCGAATGTGAGCTATCGCGGCGTCGATGTGGGCCAGGTCACCGATGTCGCACTGACCGACACGGGAATCAAGGCCACCCTGTCGATCAACAGCGACCAGCACATCCCCAGCGATCTCCAAGCGGACATCCGGAGCATGTCGGCGATCGGCGAGCTCTACGTCGATCTCCGGCCCAAGACGAACAATCCTCCGTATCTGCACAACGGTTCGGTCATCGAATCCGGCGAGGTGAACGTCCCGCCTCCGGTCGCGCCCATGTTGGAGAAGCTCAACGGTCTTGTCACCAGCATTCCGAAAGACCGCTTGTTCACACTCGTCGACGAACTGAACGACAGTCTCGGCGGGCGAGGATACGATCTGCAACGACTGCTCACCTCGTCGTCGACGCTCGCAGCCGGACTGAAAGATGTCGGTGACGACACCAGCACCTTGTTGAAAGACTCGGTGCCACTGGTGGACTCGCAGGTCGACAGTGTCGATGCGATTCGCATGTGGACGACCGACCTCGAGGGATTCACGGGGCAGGTGGTCACCGACACGCCGCAGGTTCGCAGGCTGCTCAGCTCGGGTCCCGGGTTTGCCGATGAGGTGGAGAAAACGCTGGATTCGGTGAAGCTGACCCTGCCGGTCCTGCTCGCCAATCTGACCACGGTCGGCCAGCTCGCCGTGACCTACAACGCAGGCCTCGAGCAGATCCTCGTCCTTCTGCCGCCGGCGATCTCGATGATCCAGGCGGTACAGCCGAATCGTAACGGTACTCAGTGGGGACTGGGGACCTTCCGGATCAGCGGAACCTCAGACCCGCCGGCCTGTACTGTCGGGTTCCTGCCGCCGTCGAAGTGGCGGCCACCGGAGGACACCACCACAATCGATACGCCGAGCGATCTGTATTGCAAGTTGCCGCAGAACAGCCCGATCGGGGTACGTGGTGCACGCAACATCCCGTGCCTGGGCCATCCGGGCAAACGTGCGGCGACCGCGGCGATGTGCAACAGCGACAAGGAGTTCACACCGCTGGCCACCCGTCAACCCGTGGTCGGGCCCTATCCTCCGGATCCGAATCTGCAGCGGCAGGGCATCACGCCCTCGTCCTACAGCGGCGGCGGATCGTCGACGACACCATCGGTGGGCGCTGCACAGTACAATCCGGACGACGGCACTTACGTGGGCGCCGACGGAACCGCATACCGGCAGACCAACCTCACACAGCCGGGTCGCGCGTCGTCGTGGCAGGGGATGTTGCCGCGATGAGGTCTCGCCCGACCGACCGTTGACACGACGAGGGCCGAGACCGGTGCTCGGCCCTTCCCGGCGAAAGAGTCGGCGCAGCGTCGCCGGTCATCGGGACTGCGCTTGTCCGATGAATCGGTGCGACACATCTCCGGTCGTCCGTCTCACTCACCAGATCGTGCCGGCGGTGGGCGATCACATAGACAGATCCACCGCTCGCCGAGACGAGCGGTGGATCGTGGAGTCGTGACGAGGCTAGACCGGATCGAAAGACGAGATCAGCCAGTTGCCGTCGACTCGGTGGAGGGCGATCTTGACACTGCTGGAGGTCAATTCGGGATCAGGCTTGGTCTTGCTCGTGGTCGATTGGTTGACGAAGGCCAGGACCTCCGCGTCGTCCGCGGACAGCTTCGACACCGCTGATCGCACCACCTGCGCCTTGGTCTCGACGTTGTTCTCGGTGGCCGCGGGTTTGACCACCTTTGCGGTGAATTCCTTGTAATACGTGAGGAATTGACCAGTCAGGTGTGATTGACCCTTCGCGAGGTCGGCATCCAGGGACTTCGGCGAGTAGGACAGCAACGCCACGGTGCCATCGTTCGCCGCGGCCACGGCCTCGCGTGCCGAATCACCGTTGGCGGCCACGTCATCGCGGTACACGGTGGCGTAGGCGGTGCCGGCCGCCGCCACGGCCGCGACCATCGAGACACCCAACGCGATCGGCACGAATCGCCGCCGGAATGACGAGCGGACGTTGCGCATCCCGCCCGCCGGTGCCGTGTTCGGCGCGTCGGGCGCGGTGTCATCCGAACGGGCCTCAGCGGTGCTGCCGTGATCCGGGTCGACTGTGGGCGCACTCTGCGCGGGAGTCACCGAGGTGTCATCGTCGTTCAGATCTGTGTCGGACTCGGGCGTTCTGGGTTTGCTCATGGTACGAAATCCACCTTCGAGATCTTCATCGTTCCGTCTGCGTCGGACACGGTCACGCGCAGTCGCCAGGTTCGCGGTTCCTGCTTCGCGCCTGCAGCGTTGGTGACGTCCGAGCTGGCCGAGACCAAGACCACGGCGTCATCGCCGTTCACCGATTCGACAGCCGACCCGGTGACCTTGCCCTTCGTCGTCACCTTCGATTGCTCGATGACGGACGTGAAGTCCTTTGCCCGGCCTTTGAAGTCGTTGTAGAAGCTGCCGGTGGACTGGTCGAGGATGCGCTGTACGTCGCGCTGGGCGTTGTTGAAATCCAGTGATGTGATCGCCGCGACCCCACGGTCGGCAGCGGCTGTGAAGGTGTCTGCACGTTCGTGTTCGGATGTCGTCGTGTGGTGATGCCAGCCGATGAGGCCCGTTGTCACCAGTGCCGCGATGGTGATCACCGACATCACCGTCACCGCGATGCCTCGTTTCGTCGGACGTCGAAGTGGCGCGATCCGATGCCGAGCGGCCGCCGCGAACCGGCGAATTCTGCCGGGTTCCGCGGTGGCATCGTGGTCCACCACAGCATCCGACTCCGTGAGTTCAGGCTCGGTGAGTTCAGGCTCGCGGACATCGGGCTCGGCGATGGTCACCATCGCACTGGCGGCAACGTGCGTGGCGTCAGCCGGATCGACATCGTCGAGCGCGTCGTCTGTCGCATCACGCTGGGACCGAATGGGGTCGGGTTCTGCGTCGGCGACTTTCTCGTCGGGGTTCTCGCGCTGAGTGCGCGCGATCCGGGCCCGGGCGAGAGCGGCATTTGCGCGGGCGCGAGCCGCGGCCGCCTCCGCCTCGGCGGCCGCGACCTCGGCCTCGGCCACTTCGAGATCGGTGACCTCTTCGGATGGATCGGCGGACGGTGCAACCCCGTCCGACCCGTTCAGGAGCGATCGCGTCATGTCCATGTCCCCCGCATCGTGGTGGATGTCCCGGCGCCGCTGTAGGGCTGGGCCACCAACGATTCGGAGCCCCCCACGCTGCCATGGTCTTCTGCGTTCTTCCGTTTCGGATGGCTCACCATTTCTCCTTTCGCGCCCCTCCGCGGCCCCGGCATCCGCATTCCGAACAGTCGTGTGCGAACCACTCCTCCCAGTTCCTACGTGGCGTCGCAGCTCGATGACAAGGGCACTCCCGACCACCGAGATGGTGCTGGACATCCCCTGTGCCGGTGGATCACGCTCTCGCGAGAGCGGTCCGAAGAGTGGGCCTTCCGCAGAGAATCACCGAGAAGCGAAGGGGACGAAGATGACGGTGCAGTCGGTGCTGGACGAGATCCGCGACCTACCGGGGACAGGGGAGGTGATCCCCATCGTGGACCCGGCGACCGAGGAGCAGATCACCGAGTTCACCGACGTCGGTCCAGAAGCAGTCGACAACGCGGTCGCGCAGGCGAAGAAGGCCGCCGACTCCGGAGTGTGGTCGGGTGTGCCCGACTACGACCGTGCGAAGATCTTGTGGCGGGTTGCCGACCTGATCGACGAGAACGCCGATCTGCTCGCCGATCTCGAGTCGGTCAATGCGGGCATCCCGCCGTCCCAGGCCAAGGTGATCACGGCGGTCGGTTCGGAGTGGTTCCGTTACTACGCCGGTTGGTGTACCAAGATCGACGGAATCGCACGAGATGTGAACACGGGTGGATTGACGGGCGTCGAGTCGCATATGCACGCCTACACGTTGAGAGAGCCGTACGGTGTTGTGGGACTGATCTTCCCGTGGAACGGACCGGTGTTCAACTTCTGTGCCAAGCTCGCGCCCGCGTTGGCGGCTGGGTGCAGCACGGTCGTCAAACCCGCTGAGGAGACACCACTCTCGGCGCTCGTTCTCACCCGGATCCTGGCCGAGGCAGGGGTTCCCGAGGGCGTGGTGAATCTCGTGAACGGCTACGGCCACACCGTGGGTGCGCAGATCACCGCGCACCCCGACGTCGAGAAGGTCGCCTTCACCGGATCGACCGAGGTCGGCAGGGAGATCATGCACGCCTCCGCGTCCAGCAACCTCAACAAGGTCACACTCGAGCTCGGCGGCAAGTCGCCGGTTCTCATCTTCGACGACGCCGACCTGGACACGGCGATCGCGATGGCGGGCTTCGGCTGCTTCCTGCACTCCGGGCAGGTGTGCATGCTGGGCTCGCGGATCTTCGCACAGCGGGGTGTCTACGAACGCGTCGTCGAGGGCATCGCCACGATGGCGAACAACCTGCTGCTGGGTGGGCCACAGGATGAGGGCGCCATGATCGGCCCGCTCATCAGTGAGAAGCAGCTCAAGCGCGTGATGGGTTATCTCGATCAGGGGCGCAGCGACGGCGTCGAACTCGTCACGGGTGGACATCGCCTCGACCGGAAGGGGTACTTCGTGCACCCGACGGTGGCCACCAAGGTCGATCCGTCCACGAGCAGGCTGTTCCAGGAGGAGATCTTCGGGCCGGTCGTCACCGTCCTGCCGTTCGATGACGAGGACGAGGCCATCGCGCTCGCGAACGACACGGATTACGGTCTCGCCGGGACCATCTGGACCTCGAATCTTGCTCGGGCGCATCGCCTTGCGAAGAGGGTGAAGGCCGGGACCGTCGGGCTGAACTGCCAGCTCCAGTTCGACCACTCGATGCCGTTCGGCGGATACAAGCAGTCCGGCTGGGGTTATGAGGCCGGTAAGGCGGGTGTCGACACCTATCTGCAGTCGAAGACCGTCTGGGCGCAGATGTAATCGCCCGCACACGTGGCTGCACGGAGCGGGGCGCCGGCATGGCGAGGCCGACGCCCCGCTCGTGCCGTGGAGCGCACCGTCGTTCCGAACGCCGACTGCTCGCCGAGACCTGGTCCGCATTCTCATCGGTCCGAACGAATTCAGGAGATGGCAGATGACCGCAGCGCAGCTGACCGTGCCGAGCGATTGGGGCGACATCACCCCGGAATGGATGACCGCTGTGCTTGCCGCGCACCATCCTGACGTGGAGGTGTCCGGAGTCGAGGTGACACTCCGCGACGACGGCACGAATCGTCGGGCCCGTCTGGCAATCACGTACGCCGAGGGAGTCGGACCGGCGACGGTTTTCGCCAAGTCGGCTGATCCGGAACACGTCGTGCTACACAAACTCACGAGTGGCCTCTTTCATGAGCCCCGCCTGTTCAACTCCGGGGTGACGTTGCCGATCGAGTGTCCGCTGACCTACGCCGCCCTGATGGACACCGACGGCGACAACTTCTGCCTCGTGATGGAGGACATGGCGGCGCGAGGCGCCGACATGCGCGACGCCACCCGGCCGATGACCGTCGAACAGGCGGCCAACGGGGTGCGCGCTCTGGCCCGGTTGCACGGTCGCTTCTGGGGGCACCGGATCGCGTCGGAGCGATCGCTGGCCTGGCTCGAGCCGTTCGAGACGTGGGAGGGCATGGATGCGGCGCCGATCGAGCAGGCGTACGCCCATCTCGGCGACGATGCGCCCGACGAGGTGACGTCGCTGAGCATCGGTGAACTGATCGATGACATCTGGAAGCCCTACATCCACACACTGACCGCCGGGCCGCAGACGTTGCTGCACGGTGACCCGCACATCGGCAACACCTACCTGCTACCCGACGGTGAGGTCGGCTTCCTCGACTGGCAGGTGGTCCGGCGTGGCAACTGGTCGCTGGATCTGGGGTACTTCCTGCAGGGCGCGCTGACGGTGGACGATCGACGCCGCAGTGAGCGGGATCTGCTCACCGAGTACCGCGATGCGCTCGCGATGCCCGAGAGCGAGAAGCCCGGCCCCGACGATATCCTCCTGGGTTATCGGGCATCGGCCGCACATGGTCTCACGTTGTGGCTCTGCACCGCGAGTGCCGGCGAACTGTGGCAGCGCCCCGACATCGCCAGGGCGCTCGCCCGACGGTATTCCGCGGCATACGCCGATCTGCATACGCGAGAAGCCATTTCGCAGATCGCCGGTTGATCGTGCGTGAGACCGCTTGTGGCTCAGGCGGTCTCGGTACGCCGCTCGCCTGGCGGCTCGCGGCTACTCGACCGGCGGATGGCGGCTACTCGACTGGCGGCTCGCGGGTACTCGACCGGCGGATGGCGTGGGTCGATTCGGAGGCCGCGAGTGAACTCGGTTCGCGCGGGTCGTCGACAACCCGCGTGAACCGACCAGACCCGCGTGTCTGCGGCCTACATCCCGGCAGGCGGATTTCCGAGGGAGATGACGGCGCCCATCGGGTCGGTCACGGCAGCCAGCGTGCCGTACGGCGTCACCTCGCCGGGCATCAGGATCGTGCCGCCGAGTGACTCGGCCTGGGACACCGACGCCGCGACGTCATCGACGGTGATGTAGACCTGCCAGAAGGAGGGCACCTCGGCCGGATGGATCTTGGCCGCGTCCATGATCCCGGAGTAGGAACTGTCGCCGATGAACATCTGCCCGTAGTGATCAGGTCCGACGGCATCCGGATCGCCCCCGGTGCCAACCTCCTCGATGCGAGCACCGAGCACGGCTTTGTAGAAGTCGATCGACTTCGCGTAGTCCTTGGAGTGGGACTCGAACCAGTACGGCGTTCCGTGGTCGCCCCACTGGCTGAAACCGTGGTGCTGGTTCGGCTTCCAGAAGCCGATGGCCGCACCTGCGGCGTCGGTGGCGACCATCATGGTGCCCTCGTCGCCGACATCCATCGGCGGGAACATGACGCTTCCGCCGGCCTCCTCGATCGCCTTGCCGGTGGCCGCGGGGTCGTCGGTGTGCAGGTACACCGACCACACGTTGGCCGGCCCACCCGCCTCGGCCATGTAGGGACTCAGTCCCGCGACCCGCTTACCGTTCTTGGTGAAGTTCTGGTAACCGCCGAACTCCTCACGCGGGGGGCCTTCGACATCCCAGCCGAAGAGTGCGCCGTAGAACTCCACGGCTTTCGCCGGATCACTGCTCATCAGGTCGAACCAGATCGGTGCGCCGACCGGTGCCGAATAGTCGCTCATTGCCGAGTCCTCTCACGGGTTGGGATCGTTCACCACTGTTGACCTCAAGCGTGGCGGAAAATCATCGACGACATGCCGGGTTTGCCGGACACCGATGAGAACGGGGGACCTGCGCGGTCGACACCTTCAACCGACCGTCGTCAGACCGGAACGAGGAGTCCACATGCAGTCCACCGATGTCACCTATGCAGCACAGATCTCCACCGCGGCCGACGTGATGCTCGGCCTGGCGGCCGAGGTCGACGACGACATGCTCCACAGACCGACGCCATGCGCGGGCACCGACCTCGGTGCGCTCATGGCGCACGTGATAGGGCTGAGCGAGGCTTTTGCCGCCGCCGCTCGAAAAGACCTGGGCCCGTCGACATCCACGGCGCCGCAGGTGTCGGAGAGCGTCCTGCCCGACGATTGGCGGACGGTCGTGCCGTCCAGGCTGCGTGACCTCGCGGCGAGCTGGCAGCGTCCCGACGCGTGGCAGGGGATGACGCAGGCAGGCGGAGTCGACGCGCCGGGGGCGATCATGGGCACCATCGCGCTCTCCGAACTCGTCCTCCACGGGTGGGATGTGGCGCGCAGTATCGGTGTCGATCTCGAACTACCCGATGGCATCCTGCAGGTCGTCTACGACTTCCACCATCCCCCGCAGCCGCAGAACGAGCGTGACGGGATGTTCGGGCCGGTCGTCGAGGTCCCGGAGGACGCCAGACTCGTCGATCGGTTGGCGGGGCTGACCGGCCGCGATCCGTTCTGGCCGCATGGCACCCTGGAGGAATGACCGACGGAGTCGACCGATCACGGCCCGACCACGTGCGCCGATGGACCTGGCCTGCCGGGGTGCTCGGCGGACTACTGCTCGTCGCGTTCAGCCTCGTCCCGTGGGGTGTGTCCGATCAGGGGGTCAAGCCGTCGGTGACCGGCCTGGGCCGGGTCTCGGTGCCGGGCGCGGCGCCCGAAGATGTGGCCTTCCTCGAGGACCTCACCCGCAGGCCGGGGCTGATCACTGTCGCCGTCGGTGTGGTGATCGCGATCGCCGCCGCGCTGGCCTGGTGGCGATCGGCGTTGCGGTGGCCCGCCGTCGTGGTGGTGGGCATCGCGTCGGTCGTCTCGCTGGTCGTAGCCGTCGTGACGCTGTCCGATCCCGGCAAGCATCTGTTCGAATCCCGGGTCACCGACGCCATCGATGCGGACACACCGATCATCTCGGTCGGGTACGGCCTGGTCGGAGTGCTGGTCGTCAGTGTGGTGCTCCTCGGCCTGATGATGTCGACGGCGATCATCGGGCGAGACACGGTGGCCGATTCCGCAACCGGACCGGACGTGGCTAGCCCAGCCGACGAATCGTCTTGAGCGGGGGCATGCGATTGAGCGGCGTGAAGCCGATCGGCACCCCGTTAGGGCCGTACGCGTTGAACACCTGGCCGAAGCCTGCGTAGATGCCCACGTGGCTGGCGTCCGGCCAGAAGATCATGATGTCGCCGGGAGCCAGGGCCCCGAACGGGATGGCGTGACCCACGCGTGCTTGCTGCTGGCTGACCCGTGGGAGTTGGATCCCGGCTGTACGGAACGCCCATTGGACGAGGCCTGAGCAGTCCCACGAGTTGGGCCCGGTTCCACCCCACTTGTACGGCTTGCCAATCTGCGTCACGGCCGCGTTGAGGGCCTGCATACCTGCCGGTGTGGAGACCGGTAGGTAGATCTCCATCGATCCCGACGAACCGGATGAACCGGTATCCGCCAGGGCGGGGGGCTGCGCCGCGAATGACGCGCCGATCGCAATACCGGCCGCACACGCGATGCCGGCTACACGACGTCGAATATTCTGCATGCCAATACAGTGACCGACCCGGCAGAAATCGGCTCAACCTTTGGTTGAGAACGTGGCAGAAGTGGCTGAAGTGGCCTGTGGGGCGGTTTACCAGTAGCCGTCGGGGTCGCTGTCCGGCGACTCACCCGGGATGATCCCTTCGGCGACGCCGTGATCGATGCTGGCCGACATCCGTGGGCATGTCGGCATCATCGCGCCCGGCAGGAGTGCCCGGCCCACGTCGCGGTCCGGTTCGAGTTCGTTGCACCTGGCGCGTGCCTCGGTGTTCCACTGGACGCTGGTGTGAAACGAACTGGTCTTCTTGACCAGCACGCAGGCATGACAGCTACGGCACTCGATCTCGCGCATACCACCGCGCAGGTAGTGGTCTCGGTCGCGCTCGGTGGCGTCGTGGACAGCCGCGCGCCGGTCGGGATCGGCATGGAAGTCGGGCGCCTTGGCCCATTCCGATGACCCCGTGATCCCGCCGCGCTCGGCTGCCCGCGTCATCGTCTCAGACCTCGGCCTTCTCCGAGGAGTCGGCGTTGCGGCCATCGGCAGCGGCTTCCTCCTCCTGGCGGCGCAGGTTCTCCTGGATCTCGACGCCCCAGCTCTCGAGGGCCTTCTCGGTGTCGATCTCGTATTCGAAGCGTTCGGACATCTCATCGGTGACGTCGGCCTTGTCGACGTAGAACTGCTCGTACCAGCGACGGAGCTGATAGACGGGACCGTCTTCTTCGACCAGGAGCGGATTGTCGATGCGGGTCTTGTTCTTCCAGATCTCGACGTCCTGGAGGAAGCCGACCTCGACACCAGCCGAGATCTTCGTGGCCATCTTCGACGCCTGCTCGGCGGTGAGGCCATCCGGGACCTTTGCCATCACTCCGTACATGAGCACGAACGAGTTCTCATCGATCGGGTAGTGGCAGTTGGTCAAGATGGTCTCCACCGCGTATCCGCCGTAGTACTGGACCATCGGATTGAGCATGTAGGAGGGCCCGTAGTACGCGGCGATGGACTCCAGTCGACTGTCGCCGTAGTTGGTGCCCAGCGTGATGTCGGGTCGCCCGTGCGAGTTCATGTACTGCGCGGCGATCTCTCCCTCGAAGACGTTCTTGAAGTAGTCCGGCAGGGCGAAGTGCACATAGTAGAAGTGCGCCATGTCGACGACATTGTCGATGATCTCGCGACAGTTGGAGCCCTCGATCACGATCCGGTTCCAGGTCCAGGCGGTCCATTCCTCGGAGCCGACCTCCTCGAGTTCCGGGATGATGCAATCCTCGGGCGGCGGGTTGCCCTCGGGATCGTTGTAGACGAATATCTGTCCGTTACGGGTCATCGTCGGCCAGGCCCGGGTCTTGGCGAGCTTCGGGTTGCGCTTGGCGTATGGCACGGTGGCACACCGGCCGTTGCCCTTCCACTGCCAGCCGTGGAACGGGCACGCGACATTGCCGTTCTTGACGCTGCCCTGACTGAGGTCGCCGCCCATGTGCCGGCAATACGCGTCGAGGACGTTGACATTGCCGTCCTCGTCGGCCCACACGACCAGCTTGGTCCCGAAGATCTGCACCGAGTGCGGCTTGCCGTCGGTGAACTCCGACACCAGGCCCAGGCAGTGCCAGCCGCGTGCGAATCGCGTGGGGGGTGCGCCCGTGTCGATCTCCCGGACGTCGACATCGTCACCGGCGGGGGCTGTGGCGCCGGCCTTCGTGTCGGGTGTCGCAGACATCCATTACTCCTGTCATCTGACGCGTGACTCGCCCGTTCGGTGCGAATCGGCTCACTGCCAATACTAGAACATGTTACAAAAATGAGGAACGAATCGCCCACCGAGGTGTAGATCGGGGCAGGAAATGGGCACAAAGGCCCAGTGCTCGACATAAATGAGAACGTGTTCTAATCTCAAACACGAACGAGAACCAGGGGCGACCTCGATGGTCGTCGAGCAACGAGTAGGAGCAGGCGACATGCCTAGTCAGCGGAGCGAAGCGGCCGAGCAGGTCCTGGAGAAGATCAACGCGCTGCTTCCCGAGATCGAACAACGGGCTCAGCAGACCGAAGACCTGCGTCGCATCCCGGACGAGACCGTCTCCAGCCTCGAAGGCGCGGGCTTCTTCAAGCTGATGCAGCCGGAGCAATGGGGTGGATACCAGGTCGACCCGGTCACGTTCTACGAGGCCGTTCGCCGGATCTCGACCGCCTGCGGCTCGACGGGCTGGGTGTCGGGCATCATCGGGATCCACAACTGGCACCTCGCGCTGTTCACCCAGCAGGCCCAGGAGGACGTCTGGGGCAAGGACACCTCGGTTCGCATCTCCTCGTCGTACGCCCCGATGGGTATGGGCGAGGTCGTCGACGGTGGATACAAGGTCAACGGAAACTGGGCGTTCTCGTCCGGATGCGAGATCGCCGATTGGGTTTTCGTGGGTGGTCCCGTCATCAAGAACGGGAAACCGGTGGATTTCGTCTCCTACCTGCTCCCGCGCGAGGACTACAACATCAAGGACGTCTGGCATGTGGTGGGGCTCAAGGGCACCGGCTCCAACACGATCGAGGTCAAGGACGCGTTCGTGCCGACCCATCGCGTGCTGAGCATGCGCACCATGGCCACCTACCAGAGCCCCGGGCTCGAGCGGAACACTGCACCGGTGTACAAGATGCCCTGGGGGACAATCCATCCGAGCACCATCTCGACGCCGATCGTCGGAATGGCCTACGGCGCCTACCAGGCGCACGTCGAGCATCAGGGCAAGCGTGTGCGCGCGGCATACGCCGGGGAGAAGAGCAAGGACGATCCGTTCGCCAAGGTGCGGATCGCCGGCGCGGCGAGCGACATCGACGCCGCGTGGCGTCAGCTCACGGGCAACCTGCAGGACGAGTACGACCTGATCCTCGCGGGCGAAGAGCCGCCGATGGAGCTGCGCCTCGCGGCGCGTCGTGATCAGGTGCGGGCCACCGCCCGTGCCGTTGCCGCGATCGACACGCTCTTCGAGAATTCGGGCGGTGGCGCGCTCAACCTCGATTCGCCGATCCAACGGTTCTGGCGTGATGCCCATGGCGGACGTGTGCACGCGGCCAACGATCCCGAGCGCGCCTACGTCGCCTTCGGCAACGGCGAGTTCGGCATCCCCATCGGCGACAGCATGGTCTGATTCAGACGTTTCAGAGCGAGGAACGAGCAGTAGGAGTCAGAACAGATGAGTGACAGTCCGATCCGGTCTCTCGGATACATGAGGATCGAGGCCACCGACGTCGACGCCTGGCGCGACTACGGTCTCAAGGTGCTCGGCATGGTCGAGGGGAAGGGACTCACCGACGGCGCCCTCTACCTTCGGATGGACGACTTCCCGGCTCGGCTGGTGATCGTCCCGGGCGAACACGACCGCCTGGCGAGTTCCGGTTGGGAATGTCCGAATGCCGAAGCCCTACAGGATGTGCGGGATCGCCTGTCGGCGGCCGGAGTCATCTTCCGGGAGGGCAAGGACGACGAACTCGCGGACCGCCGCGTGGTCGAGATGATCGTCTTCACCGATCCGGCGGGTAACACCATCGAGGCGTTCCACGGTGTGGCGCTGGAGCATCGCCGGGTGGTCAGCCCCTATGGTCACAAGTTCGTGACCGGCGAGCAGGGACTCGGGCACGTCGTGCTGACGTGTGATGACGACAAGGCGGCGCTGGCGTTCTACCGAGATGTGCTGGGGTTCGGTCTCCGTGACTCGATGCGCCTACCGCCGCAGGCCGTCGGCAGGGAGGAGGGCGACGAGTCGCCATGGCTTCGCTTCCTCGGCTGCAACCCGCGCCATCATTCGCTGGCGTTCCTGCCGATTCCCAACAGCACCGGGATCGTGCATTTGATGCTCGAAGTGGAGAACTCGGACGACGTCGGACTGTGTCTGGATCGCGCGCTGCGCAAGAAGGTGAAGATGTCGGCGACCCTCGGGCGACACGTCAACGATCTGATGCTCTCCTTCTACATGAAGACTCCAGGTGGCTTCGACGTCGAGTTCGGTTGCGAGGGAAGAACCGTCGTCGACGACGAGTGGGTGGCGCGGGAGAGCACCGCCGTGAGTTTGTGGGGACATGACTTCACTGTCGGATTCCAGAACTGAGATGACACACACACCGTATGGCTCGGCGGACTTCGACTCGAGGCAGTTCCGGACTGCGATGGGGCAGTTCTGTACCGGCGTCACCGTCATCACCACGATCGGTGAGGACGGGGCGCCGGTCGGATTCGCCTGCCAGTCCTTCGCCGCGCTGTCTCTGGACCCCCCGCTCGTGATCTTCTGCCCGATGAAGACCTCGCGGAGCTGGAAGGTCATCGAGCAGACCGGCAAGTTCTGTGTCAACGTGCTGTCCAACCGCCAGCAGGACGTCAGCGCCGCGTTCGGGGCACCCGGTGACGACAAGTTCCGCACCATCACCTGGGACCCGTCACCGGCGGGACTGCCGGTGATCCGGCACGCCCTGACGTGGGTGGAGTGCGACGTCGAGCGGGTCACCGATGGCGGGGATCATCACATCGTCATCGGTCGTGCACTGACCTTGGGCGATGTGTTGCAGGACAAGCCGTTGCTGTTCTACCGCGGCGGATACCTGTCTACCGAGCATCCGCGGGTGACGCCCGCACAGGCCGAATTGGAGAATTTCCTCACCTGGACCGGAGGCGACACCTGGCTATGAGCTCACCGACGAGCGAATCAACCGACACGGGGATCGTGCGTCCTGTCGATGTCACGCGGCCACTGACCGATGCGATCGCCGAGGCAGAGAGGTTGATCGCCTCGGCCGAGTTCGTGGAGAGCGAGCAGGATCTCGCCGAGGGGTACGACTACCTCGGGGGCAGTATCGCCGCGATCGTGCAGTTGGTGCGGACCCGGCAGAAGAGCCACCCGAACTTCATCACGTCGACCGGACCGACGACGAAGATGGGCCTCGACAACCCGGACACGCTCTACTATCACGCGGATGTGGAGTCGGACGGGACGTATGTGGTGCGCGGACGGCGTGGCAGCACAGTCGATCTGAGCTTCCAGGTGCTCGCGGGCGACTACACGGCGTCGAATGTCCCCGGCGGCGATGATGCGTTCGACGACCGCCGTATCCCGATCGACGCGGACGGAGACTTCGAGATCACCTTCGGCCCGCCGATCGACGAGGAGCGTGACGACTACTTCGTGCTGGCCGACGGCGCTTCGATGCTCGCGGTGCGTGAGGTGTATGGCGACTGGACGCAGAAGAAGGGGTCCATCTCCATCGAACGGATGGACACCGTCGGAACCGCCCCGGAGGAACCGGATCTCGCGCGCGTGACGCGGCGATATGCAACGGCGGGCAAGATGCTCACCTCACGGATCAACACCTGGTTCAACTTTCCGAAGTGGTTCTACCTGGACGAGCCGGTCAACACCTTCACCGCGCCGCGGCTCACTCCTGGCGGGCTGGCGACCCAGTCGTCGTCGGTCGGACATTTCCGCCTGGCCGACAACGAGGCGATGGTGATCACCGTGCCGAAGTCGGAGGCGCCCTACCAGGGTTTCCAACTGGGCAGCATGTGGTACATCTCGCTCGATTACGTGAATCACCAGACGAGCCTCAATTCTGCGCAGGCGCAGGTCGATCCGGACGGCATGATCCGGATGGTCGTGTCGCGGCGGAATCCGGGCGTCGCCAATTGGATCGAGACCACCGGACGTACCACCGGGATAATGCAGTTCCGCTGGCAGCGCACCGATCACCCGATACCGTCAGAAGGCGGACCGACGGCACAGGTGATCGACATCGACGATGTCGAGGCGCATCTGCCGTACTGGTCCGACAATGTCATCGACGCGGCCGGATGGGCCGAACGAATCGCGGCGCGCCAGCGTGCCTTTGCCGAAAGGATGTTGGGATGACGTCATCGGTGTCCGGAGGACTGCTCGCCGACAAGGTGGTCGTGGTGTCGGGGGTGGGTCCGGGTCTGGGTAGATCGATCTGTCTGCGCGCCGCGGCCGCTGGCGCGAAGGTCGTGCTGGCCGCGCGTACCGAATCGCGTCTGAAAGAGGTCGCCGCCGAGGTCGACGATGCCGGTGGCACGTCGTTCGTGGTACCGACCGACATCACCGACGACGATGCGGTGAACGGGTTGGTGGCGGCGACGATCGGCGAGTTCGGGCGGGTGGATGTGGTGGTGAACAACGCGTTCGCACTGCCCTCGATGAAACCGCTGGCGCGCACCGACTTCGATCACATCACCGCGAGCCTCGACCTCACCGTCCTGGGTACGCTCCGGGTGATCAAGGCCTTCACCGATCCGCTCGCCGAGACCGACGGGGCCTTCGTCAACATCAACTCGATGGTCATCCGGCACTCCGAACCGCGTTACGGAAGCTACAAGCTGGCCAAGTCGGCGATGCTCGCGATGTCACAGACACTCGCGACCGAGTTGGGCGACAAGGGTATCCGGATCAACACCGTGGCGCCCGGATACATCTGGGACGATCAGTTGAAGTGGTACTTCGGTGAGGTCGCGAAGAAGTACGGGATCACCCAGGAGCAGGTCTACGAACAGACCGCGAGCAAATCGGATCTCAAGAGGTTGCCCGAGCCGGACGAGATCGCCGAGGCGGTGGTGTTCTTGGCATCACCGATGGCCAGCGCGATCACCGGCCACACCCTCGACGTCAACTGTGGTGAATACCATGACTAGTGCGGCTCGTGTGCCAGGCGCCGGGAGTGCGGCGAGCGGGCCGCGTCTCAATGTCGGTACGAGCGCAGACCTGCACGAATCTGCCATGCGAGCAACGGGTCTGGACGACTTCGGCGACCCGGACGACTACCGTGAGGCGCTGGAGGTGCTGCTCGAATCGTATGCACGGGACGCCGATCTCACCGAACTGGGCAGCAAGATGTTCCGCTTCTTCCTCAAAGGAGCGCTGATCGCCCGGCTGTTGTCCGAGTCGTCGTGGCAGACAAATCCGTCTTACGCGGACGTGCCCGTCACGCGGCCGATCTTCGTGACCGGGTTGCCGAGGACGGGTACCACGGCCCTGCACCGACTTCTCACCGCGGATCCCGCACATCAGGGATTGGAGATGTGGCTCGCCGAGTTCCCGCAGCCGCGCCCGCCGCGCGACACCTGGGCGTCGAATCCGGTCTATCGGCAGATCAATGCCGGACTGGAGAAGCATCACGTGGCGAACCCCGAGTTCATGGGTCTGCACTACCTCGACGCCGGTGAGGTCGAGGAGTGCTGGCAACTGCTGCGGCAGAACGTCATGTCGATCTCCTATGAGTCGCTGGCCCACCTGCCCACCTATTCCGGCTGGCTCGCGCAGCAGGACTGGACGCCCACCTATCAGCGGCACCGCCGTAATCTGCAGATGATCGGACTCAACGATCCGGAGAAGCGCTGGGTCCTCAAGAATCCCAGCCACATGTTCGCGCTCGACGCGTTGATGGCCGCCTATCCCGATGCGCTGGTGATCCAGACCCACCGGCCCCCGGAGACGATCATCGCGTCGATGTGCAGCCTGGCCGAGCATGCGACCCCGGGATGGTCGAACACCTTCGTCGGCGACAAGATCGGTGAGGCGCAGCTCGAACTCTGGTCGCGAGGGCTGCGCGAGTTCGAGGCCGCGCGCCGCAACCATGACCCGGCGCAGTTCCTCGACATCGATTTCGCAGATCTGCGCAGCGACCCGTTCGGCACCGTCGAGCGGGTGTACTCGGCGTTGGGTGCGGAGTACACCACCGAGGCGCGCAGTGCGATGGAGGCCCTCGATGCCGAGAGTCGGTCGGGTGCACGTAAACCGCAGCACCAGTACAGTCTTGCCGACTACGGACTGACCGAAGGCGCCGTCGCGGAGGCTTTCGCCCGCTGAGTGGCGCCCTGGGGAGTGATCGGCACCCGGCATGAAACGCTCGGCCCGCGTCTGCGGGCCGAGCGTTTCACATGGTTACCGATCGGTTTGCTACTCGCTGGACAACGAACTGCTGGATGACGAACCGCTGGACGACGAACTGCTGGATGACGAACTGCTGGATGACGAAGTACCGGAGGACGATCCGCCCGAACTCGACGACGACCCCCCTGACGTCGACCCGCTGGATGATGAGTCACCGGACGACGAGGCAGTGGATGAGGAGTCGCCGGAGGATGATCCGCCGGAAGATGGCTCGCTCGCCGTCGAGTCGCTGGAGGTCGAGTCGCTCGACGTCGATCCGCTGTGCGTCCCGGAGGCGGACTGGCCGCCGGTGGAGTCGCTGTGCGAGCCGGCCGACGATCCACTGTCAGAACCGGACGCCGCCGGACTGGTGGTTTCCGTTGCCGGAGAGGTCGTCGCGGTGGTGCCCGACGGGCTGGTGCCCGACGAGATGTCCGACGACGTCGCGTCGTCGGCAGGCGAGCCGAGGTCGAGCTTCACCGTCTTGACCGCCGGTGCGTCGACCGAGGCGGCAGCACTCGTCGACGATGCCGAGGTGGTGTCGGCGTACGCGGCCGCGAGCCTGTCCGCCGCGTCGGTGGTGCTCGTCGAGCCGCCGGGCAGCTGGGGGAACTCCAGTCCGGCCAGTGGGGGAACAACCTTGCCGTTCTTGCCATCCCAGTTGTCGCCGAGGAGCGCTCCGATGGTCTGGGACATGCCCTCGAGAGCGCCGATCGGACCGACCGCCTGCCCGGGGATGTCCAGGGTGAACGGGGCTCCCAGAGCGTCGGTCGTCAGGTTCAGCCCGATGCTGTTGAGGATCGAGCCGCCGGCTGCGGCGATCGTGCCACCGTTCACGTCATAGGTGCCACGCCCGATGCTGCCCGGGGTGAACAGACCACCGAAGGCGATGTCGAGGCTGTTGAGCGTGGTGCCGCCCAGTAGCCCGGCATCGTTGATCATCGGCGTCAGGCCGGTGAGATCGAGGGTCGCGCCGTTGAAGAACGATCCGACCACATTTGCCGGCGCATCCCAGAGGTCGGAGAATGCGGCCGATGGATCGCCTGCCTGCACCGCTGCCGCAATGCTGATGGCGCTGTTGAGAACAGCGACCGCGGGGCTGACCGCCGGGCCCGCGAGACCGATGAGGACGCCGCTCAGAGGCGAGGCCAGCACGTTCATGACCGTGGAGATGACGGCGGGGTCGATACCCCCGTCGGCGGGCAAGAACTGCGGGAGCAGGGAAAGGATCAGGCCGTGAAGACCCTCGACGGTGTGATTCGTGACCGTGCTGGTGGTGTCCGCATCCGCCCCGATCAGCGTCAGTCCTGTTGCGATCGCCTTGAGATTGCTGCGCATGGAGTCGATCACGGTGTCGACACTCGACGGGTCGTCGATCACTTGCTGCAGGTAGCCCGCCTGGTTGACGATCGCCTGCTGCAGCGACACACCGGGAGCCAACATGAAGTTGCCGAACAGCGTCGATGCATTGGCCGATGTCTTGTTGAACGCGTCGATGTACGCGGTGAAGGGTTTCCAGTCCGCAGCGAGTTGCACCGCGGCCGTCTCTGTGGCCGGCTGTGCGAGCGGTGCCGTGGAGGTCAGGCTCGGCGCAAGCGCGATCATGCCGACGCCGGCAACGGCGACGCCTGCGGTGACCCAGGAGCGGGTGGAGGGGCGGCTACATGGTTCCTTGGCATCGATGGCGACGGGGGCTGAGCGCTGCACGGGTACTCCTTAGTACGCATAAGTAACATAAGAACTCCCTGAACATAGACTGAGCAGTCTCACAACGGGAGAGCTTTGGGGAATTCGCTCTCGAGCGGATCCGGGCGTCGGGGGGCGCTCAAAGTGGGCGTGCGTGAGACCGGTCGGGGCCGGGCCAAAAACAGTGGCGCCGAACGGTTCCTCGGGTATGGTCACTTCGCACCCGAGGTCAACGGTGACCACAGTCGGTCGTCTGGTCTCGGCCGGCGACATCGGAGCGCGCGGGTCAGCACGAACGATGAGGTGACGGATGCAGAACCACACAACGCCCGTCGAGGCGACCCTTCTGGACATGATGCGCCGGCGGGCCGATACCTACGAGGACAAGCTCGCATTCGGCTTCTCCTACGACGGCGACGACGAGAACTCTCGCCGGCTGACGTATCGCGAGCTGGACACGAGAGCTCGGGCGATCGCGGCGGGCCTGCAGGCGCAAGGTGCCGCGGGTGAACGCGTGCTGGTGCTGTGCCGGCCTGGCCTCGATCACATCGCCGGGATCTTCGGCTGTATCTACGCGGGCGCGGTGGCCGTGCCGGTCCACGAGCGGCTGGCCCCGAGGCTCTCGTCGGTGGTCCCTGATGCCCGAGCGCGATTCGCACTGGGCGTGGCCGAGACGCACGAGAGCATCAAGTCCGCCCTGGTCGGGCTCGGCGAGGGGCAAGACCTGCAGTGGGGTCTGCTCGACGAGGTGTCCGCCGACGCCGCAGAATGGGTGGCACCCGACGTCGATGCCGACGCAACGGCCATGGTGCAGTACACATCGGGGTCCACCACGTCGCCGAAGGGTGTCGTGCTGACGCACCGCAACCTGATGCACAACATGGAGTCCATCCGTCAGTCCTGGCCGGGCGACGACACGGATATCGGGTGCCTCTGGTTGCCCTCGCACCACGACATGGGGCTCATCGGTGGCGTCTTCTCGATGGTCTACCTCGGGTGCTCCACCCATTTGATGTCGCCGACCTCCTTCGTCAAACGGCCGATGCGGTGGATGGAGGCGATATCCCGTCATCGAGCCACCTACACGGTTGCACCGAACTTCGCCTACGACCTGTGTGTCGAGCACAGCACCGCCGAAGAGCGCGCGGCGCTTGATCTGTCGAGCCTGACCACCGCCATGAACGGTGCCGAGCCGGTCCGGGCCGCGTCCCTGCAGGCATTCGCCGCGGCCTTCGCTTCCGCCGGATTCCGACCGGAGGCCTTCTCTGCTGTGTACGGACTGGCAGAGGCGACGCTGCTGGTATCCGGCGGGTCGGACTCCGACCTTCCGCTGGTCGGTCACGTCGACCGCGAGGCGCTGACTCGGGACCGTATCGTCGACGGTGTCGCGGGCGACCGATCGGTCGCCGTGGTCGGTTGCGGTCGGCCGCGGGCGGGTGAGGTCGCCATCGTGAACCCGGTGACCCGGCGTCGGTGCGAGGTGAACGAGGTCGGCGAGATCTGGCTCTCCGGACCCGGTGTCGCCCAGGGTTATTGGGCACGCCCGAAAGAAACCGAACACACCTTCGCGGCATCGACGGCGGATACGTCGGAAGGTCCGTTCCTGCGTACCGGTGATCTCGGGTTCCTGGCCGCGGGCGAGCTGTTCATCACCGGCCGTTGCAAGGATCTCATCGTGATCCGTGGCGGCAACCACTATCCCAACGACATCGAGCTGACCGTCCAGGGCTGTCATCCGGCGTTGGTGTCCGGTCGAGGTGCGGCCTTTGCGTTCACACCGGGCCTGCGGCAGGTCGAGCGACTGGTCATCGTGCAGGAGGTCGACAGCGATCGGATCGATGCAGCAGAGCTTGCCCCCGTCATCGACAAGGTCCGGGCCACCGTGACCGAGCGGTACGGAATCGACACGCACTCGGTGGTGCTCGTGGAGCGCGTCTCGATCCCCACGACGTCGAGTGGAAAGATCCAGCGGGGCATGTGCAGACAGCAATTCCTCGACGGCGAGCTCAGCCCGGTGGCGCAGTGGCAGACACCCTCGGCCGCTGACGACTTGGTCAAGGCCGGGCAGTTGGAGAAAGCGCTTGCGGCCGCCGAGTTCGTGAAGGCCTCCGTGGCCGGTCGGTGACTGCGAAGCGTGGGATTCGCCGCAAGCCGAGCACTCGCTCGCGGGTCATCGTACTGTCTGGAGCATGGCCGACCACGAGTCTCGTCGAACCGAGGAGGGATTCCGGCGGCTGATCGCGTTCTCGGACGCAGTGGTCGCGATCGCGCTGACTCTCCTCGTGCTGCCGCTTGCGGACATCGCTCGCGAGGTCACGCAGGACACCACGGTCGGTGATGTGTTCTCCGAGTACCTGCCGGAGATCATCAGTTTTGCCATCAGCTTCATCGTGATCTGGGTTCTGTGGCGCAATCATCACCGGATCATGGAGCATTTCCGGATCTACGACCGCGTGCTGTTCGAACTCCACTTCGTCTGGCTGCTCACCATCGTGGTGCTCCCGTTCGCCACGGCCATGCTCGACAACCGGCACATCGAGCGCGCCAATGCCGTCTACATGGGGGTGCTCGCCGTGTCGATCCTCTCGTTGGTCACGATGACCGGCTGGGGCGCACGTCATCGTGACCTGCTGGAGCCGGGTGAGGACATCGAGCCGTGGCTCGAACAGCGTTCGGGTACAGGCACATTCCTTCTGCTGGTGGTCGCGATGGTCGTCGCGATCATCTATCCCGCGACGGACGTCTGGCCCTTGTTGCTGCTGTTCCTGTCGGGGCCGGTGGAGAAACTGCTTGCCCGACTTCGTCATCGAGGGGCCGAGAAGTCGCGGAGATGAAACGGGTGGTGCCCTCAACCGAGGGTCGACGCCCGGGCCACCAGCTCAGGCTGAAAGACGGGATTCGACGGCCGGTGTCGCTGCGGCGACTCGGTGGCTGCGGAGATCAGGAGCTCGACAGCGGTTGCGCCGATGAGGGAGGTCGGCTGCCGGACCGATGACAGAGGGACAACCGCCGAACCCGCGAAATCGATGTCGTCGTAGCCGATCAGGGCGATGTCGTCGGGGACACGAACATCGCCACCCAACATGGTGAAGGCCTGCAGGACGCCTATCGCCACGAGGTCGTTGGCACAGAACACGGCGTCGGGCCGGGCGGCAGGGCTCCTGCGCTGCAGCGATTCCCCGACCTCGCGTCCGGCGAGCACGCTGAGGGCCGAGGTCTCCACCACCTCCAGCGATGCGCCGTCGACCTCGGCCACGGCCTGCTCGGCGCCCCGTCGCCGATCGGCGACCTGGCGAAGTCCCGCCGGCCCGCCGACATAGGCGATCTGGCGGCGCCCGATCGAGCAGAGATGCGACACCGCCAGGCGACCCCCGGCGATGTCGTCGACGGCCACGGAGTCGAAGGGGGTGCCATCGGCATCCCGGTCGACCAGGATGACCGGCGTGCCGCGCCTTCGGAGCAGGTCGAGACGTCCCAGGTCGTCACCGATGGGTGACACCAGCAGTCCGTACACCCGCTGCTCGTCGAAGGCGTCGATGTAGGCGTGCTCCCGTCGTTCGTCGTCGTCGGACGTTCCGAGCAGCACGGTCAGATCGTGATCACCCGCACGTCGCTCAGCGGCGCGGGCGATGTCGGTGAAGAACGGGTTGCCGACGTCGAGCACGACGAGGCCGACGCACCGGGAGCGGCCGGCCCGAAGCTGCCGTGCCGCGTCGTTGCGGACGAACCCGAGCGCCTCGATCGCGGCCTGCACCCGGATCACCGTCGCCGGGGCCACCTTGTCGGGGGAGTTGAGCACGTTGGAGACGGTGCCGACCGAGACCGACGCCGCGGCCGCGACCTCGCGCATGCTCACTCCCATGGGCCCATCTCACCAGATCCCGGGGGCCTGAGTCGCACGCCCGACACGGTCGGAGGTGGTTCACTACAGACATGTCGATGCCGGCCGGCCCGCTCTCCGATCAGTACGAGCCCGATCCGCGGCGCTGGAAGGCGCTGGCAGTGTGCCTGGTGGTCGGCTTCATGACCCTGCTCGACGTCTCGATCGTGAACGTGGCACTGCCGTCGATCGAGGAGGGCCTCGGCGCGACGTCGGCCGACCTGTCGTGGGTGGTCTCCGGATATGCCCTGACCTTCGGACTCGTACTGGTACCGGCAGGCCGCGTCGGGGACGCCCGGGGCCGCAAGACGACATTCCTCGTCGGATTGACGCTGTTCATCCTGGCCTCGGCGGCGTGCGGCCTGGCACCAGCGCCGGGCATGCTGGTGATCTCGCGGCTCATCCAGGGCGTCGCAGGCGGCATTCTCAGCCCTCAGGTGTCGGGACTCATCCAGCTCCTGTTCCGCGGCGCCGAGCGGGGCCGGGCGTTCGGGATGTTCGCCGCGACCATCGGTATCTCGACCGCGGTCGGGCCGCTGCTCGGCGGCATCCTCATCCAGATCGGCGGCGAGGAGCACGGCTGGCGATGGGTGTTCTTCGTGAACGTGCCGATCGGCATCCTCGCCTTCATCGCGGCAGTCCGGCTGATACCGGCCCGGCCGGTCGAGACCAAGCAGCCGTTGCGTGCTTCGTCGTTCGACCCCATCGGGGTGCTGTTGCTCGGCATCGGCGTCGTCGCCCTGATGCTGCCGCTCGTCCAGGAACAGCAGTGGGACGGCAATGGCAAGTGGTTGCTGCTGGTCGTCGCCACGGTGCTCCTGGCGGTCTTCGTGTGGTGGGAGCGGTACCAGGCGCGCCGGGGCCGTCAGCAACTCGTGGACCTCTCGTTGTTCTCGCTGCGTTCGTATTCGCTCGGCTGTGTCATCGCGCTCGTGTACTTCGCCGGTTTCACCACGGTCTTCTTCATCTACACCCTCTATGTGCAGCAGGGACTGGGCTATTCGGCACTCATGGCCGGTCTTGCCGTGACCCCCTTCGCGCTCGGTTCCGCGGTGTCGGCGGGCATCGGCGGGAACATCGTCGGGAAGTTCGGGCGCAGGCTGGTCGTCTTCGGACTGCTGCTCGTCGTCGTCGGCATGGTGGCGACCGTGTTCGCAGTTCATCTGGTACCCGGCGACAACGTGGGCTACGCCGCCGCATTTCCGTTGCTGGTGACCGGCGTCGGATCGGGACTGGTGATCTCGCCGAACCTCACCCTCAGTCTCGACGAGGTCCCGGTCTCCAAGGCGGGCATCGCGGGTGGCGTCCTGCAGACCGGTCAGCGCATCGGCTCGGCCGCCGGTATCGCGGTGGTGGGAGCAGTGTTCTTCGCGCAGGTGGCGAGTACGCACGGCGACTGGTCGAAGGCGTTCGAACTCGGGCTCTCGACGGCGGCGCTGCTGGTGCTGGTCGCGCTGGTCGTCGGGCTGGCCGACCAGTTCGCCGAGCGACGGGTCGGAACGTCGCGGTAGCTTCGTCGCTATCCGGGCGCCACAGGTCGGGACCGCGGTACCAACCGCTCCAACTGCGTCACGTGAGCCGGTGTCAGTTCCTCGAGCGAGGCGACACCGAGAAGGCGCATGGTGCGTGCGATCTGCTCGGAGAGGATCTCGATCATCCGGTCGACGCCTGCCTCACCACCGGCCATCAGGCCGTAGAGGTAGGCACGCCCGACCAGGGTGAAGTCGGCACCGAGGGCGAGGGCCGCGACGATGTCGGCGCCCGAGGAGATGCCGGTGTCGAGGATGATCTCGGTTCGCTCGCCGACCTCGCGTGCGACGTCGGGCAGCAGATGGAACGGTATCGGTGCCCGATCGAGCTGACGCCCACCGTGATTCGACAGCACGATGCCGTCGACACCCAGCTCGGTGACGGCCTTGGCATCTTCGACAGTCTGGATGCCCTTGACCACCAGCTTGCCCGGCCACTGCGACTTGATCCACGCCAGGTCGTCGAAGGTGACAGTGGGGTCGAACATGGTGTCCAGCAGTTCGGCGACTGTTCCCGACCACCGGTCCAGCGACGCGAACGCCAACGGCTCGGTGGTGAGGAAGTCGATCCACCACTGCGGGCGCGGCAATGCGTTGACCACGGTCTTGGCGGTGAGGGCAGGCGGGATCGACATGCCGTTGCGCTTGTCGCGCAGGCGTGCTCCGGCGACGGGAACGTCGACGGTCACCAGAAGCGTGTCGTAGCCGGCTGCGGCGGCGCGGTCGACCAGTGCCATGGACCGTTCGCGGTCCTTCCACATGTAGAGCTGGAACCAGTTGCGGCCGTGCGGATTGGCGCTCTTGACGTCCTCGATCGACGCGGTGCCCATCGTCGACAACGAGAACGGAATGCCTGCGCGTGCGGCAGCGCGCGCCCCGGCGTATTCCCCCTCGGTCTGCATCATCCGGGTGAAACCGGTGGGAGCGATACCGAACGGCAGCTCCGACCGATCACCGAGGACGGTGCAGCTCGTGTCGACCTTGGAGACGTCTCGCAGGATCGCCGGATGGAACTCGATGTCGCTGAACGCCTGACGGGCCCGGGCGATCGACAACTCGGCCTCGGCCGAACCGTCGGTGTAGTCGAACGCGGCCTTCGGCGTCCGTCTCTTGGCGATCGTGCGGAGGTCCTCGATGGTCAACGCCGCGTCGAGCCGACGCCTCTTGGCGTCGAACTGCGGCTTCTTGAACTGCATCAACGGTGCGAGATCGCGAGGCTTGGGAACTCGGCGCCTCATGGGGGAACTGCCCTGCATGGTCATGCCTTTCCTGCTCCGACCGCAGCGTGGTGACGCACGCTGTGGGAACGTCGGGGTGCATAGTGTTGCGGCGGGAACCGGTCGGCGACGATGGTCCGCATCGCCTCCAGATCGCCATCGATCAGATCGTGGGCTCGTGCGGTGATCAGCACGTTGCCCAGCGCGGTCGCCTCCACCGGCCCGGCCTGGACGGGCAGGCCCAGCCGGTCGGCGGTGAGCTGGCACAGCAGTCGGTTCTGCGAACCGCCGCCGACGATGTGCACGGTGCGGACATCCTTTCTCGACAGCTCGGCTGCGGTGCGCACGCTATGGGCGAACGCGGCGGCGAGGCTCTCGACGATGGCGCGCACCATCTCCGGACGCGTCATCGGTGGTCGCATGCCCCGCTCGTCGTACCAGTCGCGGATGCGGCCCGGCATGTCTCCCGGTGGGAGGAACCGCGCGTCGTCGGTGTCGAAGACCTCGAACCCAGGGGTGACCTCGGCTGCCTGGGCCAGCAGCTCCGCGAGATCGGCACGGTAGCCGTCGCGCTGATACTGCCGGACCGTCTCGCTGAGCAACCACAATCCCATCACGTTGTGCAGGTAGCGGATTCGGCCGTCGGCACCGACTTCGTTGGTGAAGTCGGCCTTCCAGCCGGCCCGGGAGACCTCCGGTGCCTCGAGCTCCACACCCACGAGACCCCAGGTGCCGCACGAGATGTACGCCGCCGACGACGGATCCATCGGGATCGCGGCCACCGCGGATGCGGTGTCATGGGAGGCGACCGCGGTGACGTGCGGACGCTCGACGAGGCCGAGGCGATCGGCGACATCGGTGAGCAGTGGGCCCTGATCGGTCCCGGTCTCGACGATGTCGGGGAACAAACCGACGGGTAGGGAGAGCCGTTCCATCATCGCGAGATCCCACTCGCCGTTGATCCCGAGCAGGCCCGTGGTCGACGCGTTGGTGCGTTCGGTTCCACGTCTGCCCGTGAGCCAATAGGTGATCAGATCGGGGATCAGCAGGGCGCTGTCGGCGTCGTCGAGCAGACCGTCCCGCTTCTCCGCCGCCAGTTGGTAGACGGTGGTGAAGGGGAGGAACTGCAAGCCGTTACGGAGATACAGGTCGACCGGGGCGAGTTCGGCGTGTACCGCCTCGACGCCGCCGGTGGTCCGCGCGTCGCGATAGTGATGCGGAAGACCCAGCATCCGGCCCTCACGCAGGAGTGCATAGTCGACGGCCCACGAGTCGACGCCGATACCGACCAGGTTGTCGGACTGACGGCCTGCCTCCGCGAGCCCGGCACAGGCGTCGCGGAACAGGCCGGGCAGATCCCAGTGCAGCGCCGTGCGATTCCCGTTCCAGATGTGGACCGGACCGTTGTCGAATCGCGCGACCTGTTCGAGTTCCAGCCGACCCTGCGAGATGTCGGCGAGCATCACGCGTCCGCTGGTCGCGCCCAGGTCGATCGCGGCGACCTGGGCGGACCGTGACGAGCTGCTCATCGGAGGAACGCTGCGGCGACCCCCGCGTCCACCGGCACGTGCAGACCGGTGGTGTGGGAGAAGTCGGAGGTACAGAGGGCGAATGCGGCATTGGCGATGTTCTCCGGCAACACCTCCCGCTTCAGGAGGGTGCGCTGCGCGTAGAACTTCCCAAGATCCTTCTCATCGACGCCGTAGACCGCGGCACGTTGTGCGCCCCAGCCGCCGGCGAAGATGCCCGATCCACGCACCACGCCATCGGGATTGATGCCGTTGACCTTGACGCCGTGCTCACCGAGCTCGGCGGCCAGCAACCGCACCTGGTGGGCCTGGTCGGCCTTGGTGGCCGAGTACGCGATGTTGTTGGGTCCGGCGAACACCGAGTTCTTCGACGAGATGTAGAGGATGTCGCCGCCGAGCTTCTGATCGATCAGTGCGCGTGCCGCGGCCTTGCTCACCAGGAACGAACCTCGTGCCATCACGTTGTGCTGGAGATCCCAGTCGGCAGCGGTGGTGTCCAGCAACGACTTCGACAGCGAGAGGCCGGCGTTGTTCACCACCAGGTCGATGCCGCCGAACGCGAGGACGGTCGCCTCGATCGCTGCCTGGACGGCGGCTTCGTCGGTGACATCTGCTGCCACACCGATCGCGACGTCGGCGGAACCGATCTCGTCTGCCGCGGCCTGCGCCTTCTCGACATCGAGGTCGGCGATCACGACGCAGGCACCTTCGGCGGCCAGCCGCTGCGCGATGGCCTTGCCGATTCCTGATGCCGCGCCGGTGACCAGCGCGATGCGGGTGGCGAGCGGTTTCGGCTTCGGCATGCGGGCGAGTTTGGCCTCCTCCAGGGCCCAGTACTCGATGCGGAACTTCTCGGACTCATCGATCGGGGAATAGGTCGAGACCGCCTCGGCGCCGCGCATCACATTGATGGCGTTGAGGTAGAACTCGCCTGCCACTCGAGCGGTCTGCTTGTCCTTGCCGAAGCTGAACATCCCGACCCCGGGGACGAGCACGATCGCGGGGTCGGCACCCCGCATCGCCGGGCTGTCGGGGGTGGCGTGGCGTTCGTAGTAGCCGCGGTAGTCGGCGCGGTAGGCCTCATGCAGCTCGGCGAGCCGTTCCTTGCAGTCGTCGACCGATGCGGTCGCCGGGAGGTCGAGCACCAGCGGCTTGACCTTGGTGCGCAGGAAATGATCCGGGCAGCTGGTACCGAGTTCGGCCAGACGCGGATGTTCTTCGGCGCCAAGGAACTCCAGCACCGGGTCGACGTCGGTGAAGTGCCCGACCTGTGGGCGGTCCATCGAGGCCAGGCCGCGGATGAACGGCGCCAGCGCGGCCGCCTTCGCCCGACGCTCGTCTGCCGGCAGAGCGCGGTAGCCGTCGAGTTCCTGGCCGAACGGCTGTGCGCGGCCGTTGGCGGCGATGTACTGCTCGGCGGTCTGGATGATCTCCAGCGAGTTGGCCTGCGCCTCGTCGGAGGTGTCGCCCCACGCGGTGATGCCGTGACCGCCCAGGATGCAGCCGATGGCCTGCGGATTGGCCGTCTTGATGGCGGAGATGTCGAGACCGAGCTGGAAGCCGGGACGACGCCACGGAACCCACACGACGCGGTCGCCGAAGATCTTCTGAGTCAAGGCCTCACCGTCGGCCGACGTCGCGATCGCGATGCCGGAGTCGGGATGGAGGTGGTCGACGTGCGCAGCGTCGACGAGACCGTGCATGGCGGTGTCGATCGACGGTGCGGCGCCGCCCTTGCCGTGCAGGCAGTAGTCGAAGGCGGCGACCATCTCGTCCTCGCGGTCGAGGCCGGGGTAGACGTCGACGAGCGCGCGCATGCGGTCGAGACGCAGTACGGCCAGGCCGTTCTCGGTGAGGGTGCCGAGGTCGCCCCCGGAACCCTTGACCCACAGCAGGTCCACGTCCTCGCCGGTGACCGGGTCGGTGTCGGTGCCCTTGGCGGAGGTGTTGCCGCCGGCGTAGTTGGTGTTCTTCGGATCGGAGCCGAGTCGGTTGGAGCGCGCGATCAGCGCGGCAACTGTCGGGTTGGTCATGGGAGGGTTCTCCTCGATGTGTCAGACGGTGTCGGGCGGGTGGAGGTCAGGCGCCCCAGGAGGACTGCGTGCCGCCGATTCGCTCGTCGGCGATGCGCGCGGCGTGTCCGGACGACGCGTAGGCCGCCATCGGGTCGGCGGGCAGGCCGCGTGCCTCGCGACGCTCGGCGAGCATCGGGCGGACGTCGGTGTAGAAGGCGTCCATCATGATCGCGTTGGCGCCCAGTACGTCTCCGGACTCCTGCGCCGCGGTCAGCGCGTCGGTGTCGACAAGGAGCGCGCGTGCGGTCATCTCCTGGACGTTGAGCACCGACCGGATCTGGCCGGGGATCTTCTCCTCGACGTTGTGGCACTGGTCGAGCATCAGTGCGACCGGCGAGCCCGTGTCGAGCCCTCCGCCGCGGATGACCTCGAAGAGGATCCGGAAGAGCTGGAACGGATCCGCGGCGCCGACGATCAGGTCGTCATCGGCATAGAAGCGGGAGTTGAAGTCGAACGAGCCGAGTTTCCCGAGGCGCAGCAACTGCGCGACGATGAACTCGATGTTGGTGCCCGGCGCGTGGTGTCCGGTGTCGAGGCAGACCATCGCGCGCTCGCCGAGTGCGGTCACCTGCGCGTAGGAGGTGCCCCAGTCAGGGACGTCGGTCATGTACATGGCCGGCTCGAAGAACTTGTACTCCAACACGAGTCGCTGATCGTCGCCGATGTGCTGGTAGATGGTCGCGAGCGACTCGGCCAGGCGATCCTGACGTCCGCGGATGTCGCCCTGCCCCGGGTAGTTGGTACCGTCCGCGAGCCAGATCTTGAGGTCGCGCGAACCGGTCTCGTTCATCACGTCGATGCAGGCGATGTGGTGGTCGATGGCCTTTTGCCGCACCGTCTTGTCGGTGTGCGTGAGGCTGCCGAACTTGTAGTCGTCGTCCTGGAAGGTGTTCGAGTTGATCGTGCCCAGGCGGACGCCGAGATCCTTGGCGTAGGCGCCGAGTGCGCGGTAGTCGTCGACGGTGTCCCACGGGATGTGCAGTGCGACCGCCGGTGCCAGGCCGGTGAGCTCGTGGACCTTGGCGGCGTCGGCGATCTTCTCGTGGACGGTGCGTGGGGTGCCGGGGGTACCGAACACCTTGAACCGGGTGCCGGAGTTGCCGAATGCCCAGGAGGGGAGTTCGATCTCGAGGTTGTCGAGGATCGTCTCGTCAAAGGTGGTCATGGTGAACATCTTTCGGTTGTGGTTCCCCGCCGCCGGCGTGGCGGGGGAGTCGCCGGCGGCGGGGAGGTGTGTGAATCGTTTCAATCGGGCAGGTCAGGCGGAGGTGCGGCTCGGTGCCGCCACCGAGATGTCGCGGGTCGTCGGTGCCGTCGCGGCATCCTCCACGAGTTCGGGGGACACGGGCGCCCCGTAGCGCTCGGCCTCGATCTGCTGCAGGGTCTTGCCCTGCGTCTTGGGCGCCCAGATGGCACCGATGACCAGTGCGATGGTGAGCAGGCCGACGAGGAGGGTGCCGACGGTGGTGAGTCCGGTCGCGGCGAGCATCGTCGGGAAGAAGTAACTCAGCAGACCGGTCGCGCAGCGGCAGACGAAGAACATGACGCCCTGGGCGCTGGCCCGGTACGGAGTCGCGAACATCTCACTGGCCCACAGGCTGTAGAAGGCCTGAGCGCCGATGCCTGAGGACACACCCCAGAGGATGGCGAAGATCAGCATGGTCGCGATGCCGCTGTCGGTGAACGCGACCAGGACGATCCACGCGACGATGCCGAGGGCTGCGCCGAACACATAGAGGGCCTTCTGCGAGACACGGTCGGCGTAACGCATGAAACCGAAGTACGTGGCCAGCACGGTGCAACCCCAGACCAGCACCTGCAGGAGGTTCTGCTGGACGGCGCTCTCGAGACCTGCGGTCTCGTAGACGCGAGGCATGAAGATGCCTGCCTGGCCGGCGACGGTGTTCCAGAACAGGTAGATGCCGCCGAGGAACAGCAGCGTCATGATGTTGACCTTCTTGGCGAAGAGGCCCTTCACGCCGCGTGCGCCGACCGACGAGGTGAGTTGCCGTGTCTCGTCGACAGCCTCGTCCTGCCAGATCTTCGACTCGTGCAGACCCTGACGAATCCACCAGACCACTGCGGCCACGACGAACAGGTGGAGGAAGATGAGGCGCGACCCCCACAGCCCGAGCGGTGCGAGTGCCGCGGCGAGGGCGAAACCGATCAGCGGTCCCACGGACCAGGCCAGCTGTGCCGTGCCGACATGTTTCGCGCGTTCGACAGATGGCGCCTGTTCGGCGATGTAGGTCCACGACGCCGGGACGCCTGCGCCGACGGCGAGGCCGGTGATGACGAAGCCGGCGAGGAGCATGCCGAAGTTCAGTGCGAACGCGGCCAGCAGCACACCGACCATGTAGACGAGCAGGTCGTAGGTGTAGATCGCCTTACGTCCGAAACGGTCGCAGAGGGGGCCACCGACGGCGGCCCCGACTGCGGCGCCGAAGGCGTTGGCGCTCAAGGCCGCGAGCAGGCCAACCGCGAAGTTGCTGATGCCGAACTGGTCCTGCCAGAACGTCAGGCTGGTCGCGATCGCGATGATGGAGCCGGCTTCGATGTAGTTCGACATGGCGACCGAGATGGTCGCCCGCCAGCCGGTGGTGGAGCGCGCTCCTACTTTCATGGTGCTTCCTTGCGTCGGGTCTCAGTACAGAGGGTGAAGATCGAGGAGGTCAAGCCGGTGTCGTCGATGTGCGGGCTCCCGTCCGGTGCGTCAGGCGAGGTGGAAGTACTCCACGAGCTCGGTGCGGATGGTGTCGGGGTTCGCGCCGGGCGTTCCGTCGTCGCCCGGGCGGGTGCCCGGCGGGCGGAAGAACTCCGACATCTGGGCCTGCCAGCGCGCGTTGATCTCGGTGGCCTCCATCGCGGCGGTCGCCGCGGCGAAGTCGTCGGTCTCGAGATAGCCGACCACCATGCCGTCCTCGGGCCGCAGGAACAACGAGTAGTTGTGCCAACCGCTCGCACGCAGGGCGTCGAGCATCTCGGGCCAGACCTCGGTGTGGGCCTCGAGGTAGTCGTCGACCCGCTCGGGACGTAAGTGCAAGAGGAAGCACACCCGCTGTCGGTCGCTCATGACATCTCCTCCGGTCTCCGGGCGAACTGATTTGAAACGTTTCAATTTGTGATGGCGGCAACACTAGACCGGTGGTGTGAGGGAGTCAAGGCGAGGGCGGAGAAAGTGAGGTCGGGAGGCCTCGGTCGCAGGGTGTCGCGGGTCGAACAGCGGACCGCGGGTGCGCTCGGTTCACGCGGGTCGTCGACCACCTGCGTGAGCCGAGCAGACCCGCGTGAACCGAGCAGACCCGCGTGAGCCGAGCAGACCTGCGTGAGCCGAAGGCGGCTGCTCGCAGGGTTGCGGGCGTCTCAGGCGAGGAGACGTCGGCTCAGCTCGGCGATCACCTCGTGTGGCTGCCCGAACAGTTGGGCACTGCCGTGCGCGCGCTTGAAGTAGAGCTGGATGTCGTGTTCGGCCGTGATCCCGATGCCCCCATGGAGCTGGATGCCCTCGCCGGCGACACGTGCGAACGCTTCCGAGCAGTACACATGTGCCGCCGCTGCCAGGTCGTCGGCGGCGGGATCGCCGGTGACGATCGCCGACACGGCAGCCCGGGAAATCGACCGAGCGGTCTCGACCGACGCGTACATGTCTGCCATCCGGTGCTTCAGCGCCTGGAAGGATCCGATGATCCGACCGAACTGCTTGCGAGACTTCGTGTAGTCGACGGTGAGGTCGAGTGCTGCCGCGGCGCCGCCGACCTGCTCGGCCGCCAGCAGAGCCCGTGCGTGGGTGCGTAGCCGGCCGGGCAGGTCCGGGCCCGACGCGATCGTGCCCGCCGGTGCCTCGTCGAAGTCGATCCTCGCGAGGGGTCGACTGGGATCGACCACAGGAAGCGGGGTGACCGTCACCCCGTCGGCGTCGGCGTCCACCGCGTGCAGGGTGGTGCCGTCGCCACTGCCGGCGAGGACGAGCAGGAGATCTGCCGACTCGCCGTCGATCACGTAGTCGGCTGTGCCGGAGAGCAGTCCGCCGTCGGCGTGCACTCCTGGCCGGTCCCATCCGTCGCGGCCCGCCCAACACACCGTCGCAATGCGCTCGCCGGACGCGATGGGCGGCAGCAACCCCGCAATGGCCTCGTCGTCGCCGGAGATGAGGATCGCCGCAGTGGCCAACGCCGTTGCGAAGACGGGTACCGGGCTCAGCGATCGGCCCAGTTCCTCGAGAACGGCCGCTGTCTCGGCGAAGGATGCGCCTGCACCGCCGGCATCTTCCGGGATGGGGAGGGCCGAGACGCCGATCTCCGCGCACAACGTCTGCCAGAGCCCGCGATCGATGCGTGGCGTCGCGCGCATCGCCGCTCGGGCGGACGCGGAGTCGGCGCGGCGGGCCACCAGATCGCGGATGGCCTCGGCGAGCGCCTCGCGCTCCTGCGCCGAGACCGCTGCGGGGGCGATCACATCACTGGTCACAACGACTCCAGTACTCGCTGCCGCAAGACCGCGGGAGTTCCCCACGCGGTGAGCAGCGCACGTGTCTTGGTCAGGTAGAGGGACAGGTCGTGCTCGGTGGTGTAGCCGATGGCCCCCAGCACCTGCAGCGCCCGGCGCGAGGCCAGGTGGGCGGCGTCGCCTGCCGCGACCTTGGCCGCGGCGACGTCCCGACGGATGTCGGTGTCCTCCGGCGCCAGACCGTCGATCCCGAGAGCGGCGGCATGCACAAGCGGTCGTGCCATCTCGATCGCGATCGCGACGTCGGCGAGGTGGTGCTTGACCGCCTGGAAGGAGCCGATGGGACGGCCGAACTGCTTGCGCGCCTGTGCATAGTCGGCGGCGAGGGTGAGCATTGCGCCTGCCATGCCGAGCAGCTGTGCCGCCGCCGCCAGGATCCCGATGTCGATCGCGTCGTCGACGGATACCCCGTCGGCCAGTACCTCGCCCGGGGTCAGCTCGGCGACCATGCGGGTGGGATCCACCGTCGCCACCGGTTCGCCGACGGTGGCGGTGCTGAGCACGCCGTCGCGCACGAGATAGGCGACGTCGGCGACGGGGGCCATCGGCGCGATCGGTGGGATGGCGCAGGTGGCTATCGCGCCCTCGGCCAAGGCGCTCAGACGTTCCCCGGTGATGTTCGCGGCGTGGAACAACACCGGCAGCACCGCGATGGTCTCGATGACCGGTCCGGGCAGGGCGTGGCGTCCGATCTGTTCCATGGCGACGGCCATCTCGATGGCGCCGGCCGAAGAGCCGCCTGACGACTCGTCGATCAGCAGGCCGCTGATCCCGGTCTCGGCCAGGGTGGCGAAGACCTCGGTCGCCGGTTGCGGATCGCCGTCGGCCCACGCGCGGGCGCGCGAGGCGACATCGGCCTTGGTCAGCAGGGCGTCGACCGTGGAGCCCAGGTCGTCGTGCACATCGGAGAGGAGGAATTCCATGGTGTCACCTGTCCCCACGCGGGAGGCCGAGGAGGCGTTCCGCGATGACGTTGCGCTGGATCTCGTTGGTACCGGCGTAGATCGGTCCGGACAGCGAGAAGAGGTAACCGTCCATCCAGTTGTCGTCGAGTTCGGCGTCGACGCCCTGGAGGTCGAGGGCGGTCTCGTGGGTGGCGATGTCCCATTGCGACCAGAACACCTTGTTGATCGACGATTCCATACCCAGCTGGCCGCCGGCGGCGAGGCGGCTGACCGTCTGGTACGTCGAGAGCTCGTAGGCGCGGGCACCGATCCATGCATCGGCAACTCGGGCATCGACATTCGCCGTCGACGGCACCGAATCGCGATTGCGCTTCCACAGATCGACGAGTCGGTCCGTGGCGGCCAGGAAGCGGCCGGGAGAACGCAGCGAGAGCCCGCGCTCGTTGGCCGCGGTGCTCATGGCCACGCGCCAGCCGTTGTCGATCTCACCGATGACGCCGGAGTCACCGGGATCGGCCGGGTCGTCGGGGACGAAGACATCGGAGAGGAAGAGTTCGGCAAAGCCGGGCTCGCCGTCGAGCTGCGCGATCGGCCGTACCGTGACGCCCGGACTGCGCAGGTCGAACATGAAGTAGGTCAGGCCCTTGTGGCGCTTGGCCTCTTTGTCGGTGCGGAACAGGCCGAACGCCCAGTCGGCGAAGCTCGACCGCGAGCTCCAGGTCTTCTGCCCGTTGAGCAGCCATCCGCCGTCGGTGCGGGTCGCCGTCGACCGTAGCGAGGCGAGGTCGCTGCCCGCCTCTGGTTCACTCCACGCCTGGCCCCAGATGTCGTCGGCGCGCGCCATGCGGGGCAGGATGCGGGCGAGCTGGCCGGGGTTGGCATGTTCGAACAAGGTGGGGGCCAGGAGGAAGATACCGTTCTGGCTGACGCGGCCGGGCGCACCCGAGCGGTAGTACTCCTCCTCGAAGATGACCCAGTGCAGCAGGGGGACGTCGCGGCCACCGTATTCCTCGGGCCAGCTCACCACCGACATCCGATCGGTGGCCATCGTTCGTTCCCAATCCCGGTGCGCCTCGAAGCCCTCCGCGGTGTCCATCGACGGGAGTGGCTCGGCGGGAACGTGTTCGGCAAGCCACGAACGCACCTCGGTGCGGAATTCCTCGGCGTCGTCGTCGAAATAGAGATCCATGTCAGCTCCCCGACCCGTTGGATGCCGACGCCCCACTCGCCTTCATCGACTTGGCGTCCATGCCGCCGAGCGAATCACCGCCCGATTCGGAGTTGGCCGCATGCGCGAAGTGATGCCACCCGAACACCGAGTCCATCGAGTTCCGCAGGCCCATCTGGTCCTCGCAGATGTTGACGGCCTTCTTGCTCAGGAAGAGTCCTTGCATCGGCATCGCGATCATCTTCTCGGCGATCGCGTCGACCTTGGCGGACAGTTCATCCCGGGGCACGACGTGGTTGACCATGCCCCACTCGGCGGCCTGCGCTGCGGTGAACCGTTCGCCGGTGAACAGGATCTCCTTCGCACGGCGGGTGCCGAGTGCGTAGGCGTGCGCGAAGTACTCCACACCCGGGATGCCCATGCGGGCAACAGGATCGGAGAAGAAAGCGTCGTCGGAGGCCACGATGAAGTCGCAGATCCACGCGAGCATCAGACCGCCCGCGATGCAGGCGCCGTGCACCTGGGCGATGACCGGCTTGGGCATGTCACGCCAACGGCGGCACATGCCCATGTAGACCTCCATCTCGCGCGCGAGACGCTGATCTGCCCCCGACTTGTCGGTGTGATCCCAATGCAGGGTGGCGACGTTGTCGTAGTACGTGTCGAAGTCGCGTTCGGGCGTACCGATGTCGTGACCGGCCGAGAAGTGCTTGCCATTGGCGCGGAGCACCACGACCTTGACCGCCGCGTCGTCGACGGCCTTGCGGAAGGCCGCATCGAGCGAATACGTCATCACCGAGTTCTGGGCGTTGCGGTAATCGGGCCGGTTCAGCGTCACGTAGGCGACAGCGCCTTCGGGACCGCCGACCTCGTAGGCGACGGGTGTCGAATCCGGCCCGAGGTCGTCGGGGCCGAGTGCGGGCGGGATGACGGCATCACTCATGCCCCGAGCCTAACCTAGCAAGTGCTTGGTTGGTAGTCGGGTGTCGCTCGATCCGGGCAGCGTGGTCGGGGACTCGGTCAACCCACGCGCATGGTTCCGCTACAGGAGGTGCTCGGTATCGCCCACAACGCGTTGCGATTCACTGCGCTGAACGTGACCCGAACCGTTCCGGGCCCGGTGTCGAGCCGGAACGTGGGTCCGCCGACGAACAGCCTGATCTGCGCGGTGTTCACCGCGACGCCCTTCGCGCCGGTCGAGAGGTTGTGCCAGTCGAGGCGTCCGGCCGATTGGTACCCGCCGGTGGGTGTCCAGAAGCTGGAGACGTCGCGGACCGCAGCGGTGACCCGGCCGCGCCCGTTCGGACTCACGAACAGTCGAGCGGTACTGAACGGCTGGTCGACGATGTTGGGACTCACTCCCCAGCATCGGTCGAGCGGCACGACCGTCTCGGCTGACGCGGTCGCGGGCGCCACGGCGCCGAGTCCGATCGCGGCAGTGACGGCGAGGAGGGCGATGGCGAGGCGGAACGGGCGGCGACCGCGCACCGGGGTCAGAGTCGCGGAAGGCGTGGTCGTGAGGTGAGGGAGCTGGGGCATGCCGGGGACGGTAGTCGATGAGCCGATCTGCCCGTTATCGGATGTTTGCGAGTTATGGGAACTGTGATGTTGTCGTGACTGGTGTGTCAGATGAACGGAGGAGCTGAGCTGATTCCCCTATCGCAGCTGTTCGGAGATCCGGTCGGCAGCCGACCGCGTCGCGTCGGCGACGGCGATCAGCTCGGTTGCCGCCATCGTCGTGTTGGGGCAGGCGACGATCGAAGCCACGACGCCACGGTTCGCATCCCTGATCGGAGCGCCGATCGTGACCGCGGCGACGTCGCCGGTCAGCTCGTCAGGGAGGTAGTCGATCACCGACAGTTCGGTCAGCAGGTCGCCGACCTTGGCGCGCAGGCCGTCCGACATCGTGTCGAGTGAGCTCAACGCGTCGACCATGGCGACGTGATCGTCGGTCATCCGCTCGATCGAGTACCCACGCTCGGCGACGACGTCGAGGACCAGTCGTAGTCGCGTCCGTGTGGTCTCCGGAGCCTGGGCGATCCATTCGGCCCGGACCTCCGACGTCTCCCATGCGAGGAACTCGCGGCAGATCGGTGGGCGCAGGCGGATGCGCTGGCCATGCCGGAACCACGGCGATGCGTCTCCGTCGTCGGTGAGGTGATCGGGAACGGCGTGTTCGGACACGGTGATCGAATCGGGTGCGGTGCGTCGGGCGACGAAGCACGGGATCGACAATCGCTCGCTCAGTTCGCGTGCGGCGGTACCCGCCCAGCGACTCAGGTGATCGGCATTGTCGGCAGACCGGGCGAGCGCGACGAATCCCGGACCGATCCCGTAGGTGTTCGACGCCGGGTCCCGGAACATCCAGCCGTGTTCGACGAGCTCGCCCACGATCGCGTGGGCGGTGGCGCGCGACAGCCCGATCTGGCGGACAATCTCAGCAAGCGTCATCGATTGCCTGTCCGGATCGGCGAGGAGTTCGATGATGCTGACGACGCGGGCGGTGGGAGGTGAGGTGCCGGCGCGCGACGGTTGACTCGCGCCAGACGACTCACCTACGGTTTGTGTCACATACTCAATACTGAGTGTCGAATATCCGACATGTCAAGGAGATGGTCAGTGTCGAGCACGGCAGACGCGACAGGCTATCGCGTGCACCACGGGTACGAATTGACCCATCTGGATGCGCTCGAGGCCGAGTCGGTCCACATCATTCGCGAGGTGGCCGCCACCTTCGAGCGCCCGGTACTGCTGTTCTCCGGTGGCAAGGACTCGGTGGTGATGTTCCACCTGGCGCGCAAGGCATTCTGGCCGGCCCCGGTGCCGTTCCCGCTGATGCATGTCGACACCGGACACAATTTCGATGAGGTCATCGATTTCCGTGACCGCGTCGTCGAGCAGACCGGTGTGCGACTGGTGGTGAGCTCCGTCCAGGATGACATCGATGCCGGACGTGTCGTCGAGGACACCGGTCCGGGTACGAGCCGCAACCGGCTGCAGACCACCGCACTCCTTCGTGGCATCACCGAGAATCGCTTCGACGCGGTGTTCGGCGGTGCCCGGCGCGACGAGGAGAAGGCGAGGGCCAAGGAGCGGGTGTTCAGTTTCCGTGACGAGTTCGGTGCCTGGGACCCGCGCGCCCAACGCCCCGAACTCTGGCACCTCTACAACGGCAGACATCACAAGGGCGAACACATCCGGGTGTTCCCGCTGAGCAACTGGACCGAGCTCGACATCTGGCAGTACATCGGCGCCGAACACATCGAACTCCCGCCGATCTACTACGCGCATGAGCGTGAGGTCATCCCGCGCGACGGCATGTTGCTCGCGAACACCCGATTCCTGCAGCAGTACCCGGGGGAGGAGACGCGGACCGAGATGGTCCGCTTCCGTACCGTCGGCGACGCCACCTGCACCGGCTGTGTCCTCAGCGGGGCCGACACCATCGAGAAGGTGGTCGAGGAGATCGAGATCACCCGGGTCACCGAACGGGGTGCCACCCGCGCCGACGACCGCATCTCCGAAGCGGGTATGGAGGATCGGAAGAAGGAGGGGTACTTCTGATGGGCGCCGGGAACGAAGTGAGCGGGCCTGGTGTGATGGGCGCCGGGAACGAAGTGAGCGGGCCTGGTGTGGTGGGCGCCGGGAACGAAGTGAGCGGGCCTGGTGTGGTGGGCGCCGGGAACGAAGTGAGCGGGCCCGGTGTGGTGGGCGCCGGGAACGAAGTGAGCGGGCCCGGTCGGCACGCCAAAGAACTGCTCCGCCTGGCCACCGCCGGATCGGTCGACGACGGCAAGTCGACGCTCATCGGCAGACTGCTCTTCGATTCGAAGAGCATCTTCACCGATCAGCTCGAATCCATCGAGCGCACGAGCGCCGAGCGTGGTGACGAGTATGCGAACCTCGCACTCCTCACCGATGGCCTGCGGGCCGAACGCGAGCAGGGCATCACGATCGACGTCGCCTACCGGTACTTCACCACCCCGAGGCGTAAGTTCATCATCGCCGACACGCCTGGACATGTGCAGTACACGCGCAACATGGTCACCGGCGCCTCGACCTCCGACCTGGCGATGATCCTCATCGACGCCCGCAAAGGGGTGCTGGAACAGACCCGGCGGCACGCGTTCCTCTCCTCACTCCTCGGCATCCCACACCTGACCATCTGCGTGAACAAGATGGACCTCGTCGACTGGTCGCAGGAGCGCTTCGACGAGATCTGCGACGACTTCGTCGCCTTTGCCGCCAAGCTGAACGTCGTCGACCTGACCTTCATCCCGATGTCTGCATTGCAGGGCGACAACGTGGTCGAGCAGTCGGTGAACATGCCGTGGTACGAGGGGCGGCCGTTGCTGAACCACCTCGAGAACGTCTACATCGCCTCGGACCGCAACCTGATCGACGCGCGGATGCCGGTGCAGTACGTCATCCGGCCGCAGCGCAGCGACGGTGCCGACCACCGTGCCTACGCGGGCACGGTGGCCGGCGGCGTGTTCTCGCGAGGCGATGAGATCGTCGTCCTGCCAGGGGGATTCAGCACGACCATCACCGAGATCTGGGGGCCCGGCGGCACCAAGGTGGACGAGGCGTTCGCGACGATGGCGGTGTCGATCGAACTCGCTGACGAGATCGACATCGTGCGTGGCGACATGCTGGCGCGCCCGAACAACCGTCCGTACATCGGCCGTGACCTCGACGCGATGGTGTGCTGGTTCGCCGACGACACCGAACTGCGTCCGGGCAACCGCTATCAGATGATGTGCGGCACACGGGTGACCCGCGCGCAGGTGAGTGGTCTGAACTATCGGCTCGACGTCAACACCCTGCACCGTGACGAGGAGGCGACGAGCCTCGGGCTCAACGAGATCGCGCGGATCACGGTGCACACCCAGCAGCCGGTGATGTTCGACGCCTACCGCAAGAACCGGGAGACCGGCAGCTTCATCCTCATCGACGAGGGGAGCAACAAGACGGTCGCGGCGGGCATGATCACCGCGCCGGTCAGCAACGACAGCCACGTGGTGTGGCAGACCACCAAGGTGTCGCGTGAACAGCGGACGCATCAGGGTGCCACCATCTGGCTCACCGGGCTGTCCGGTTCCGGCAAGTCCTCGTTGGCCGTCGAACTCGAACGCCGACTGGTGGCCGAGGGCCGCCCCGCGTACCTGATGGACGGCGACAACCTCCGGCATGGTCTCAACGTCGACCTCGGATTCTCCGACGACGACCGGCGGGAGAACATCCGCCGAACCAGTGAGGTCGCCGCCCTGTTCGCCGATGCGGGGGCGATCGCGATCGTCTCGCTGATCAGTCCGTTCGCCGAGGAGAGGCAGCGGGCGCGCGAGATCCATGCGCAGCGGCGACTGCCGTTCTTCGAGATCTTCGTCGACACGCCGCTCGAAGTGTGTGAAGAACGTGACCCGAAAGGCCTGTACGCCAAGGCACGTCGTGGCGAGATCAGCCAGTTCACCGGAATCGACTCACCCTACGAACGTCCCGGCCACGCCGACGTGGTGGTGACACCATCGGATGGTTCGCCGGTCGACGTGGCCGAATCGATCATCCGAAACCTGGGACTGTAGGAGAGCGTCTTGTCCACCGATCGTGTGCTCGCCGGTGATCTGGCCACCGCCGCAGGAGAACTGCTCGTCGAGATCCGTGCCACCAGCGGGCTGGCAGGAAAGGAGCTCGGCAAGGCAGGCGATCTCCGGTCCGACGAGTTCATCCTGGCGCGACTGAGGGCCGAGCGGCCGGATGACGCGGTGCTCTCCGAGGAATCAGCCGACGACAAGCAGAGATTGACCGCACCGCGGGTCTGGATCGTCGATCCGGTCGACGGCACAAGGGAATACGGCACCGAAGGTCGCACCGACTGGGCGGTCCACGTCGCGCTGTGGTCGGCGACCGACGGTTTGATCGCGGGTGCGGTGGCACTCCCGGCCCTCGGCGTCACCTATCTCGACGACACCGAACCGGTCACTCCGACCGGCGGACTCGCGGCGGTGCCCGCGGGGGATCGGCCGCGCGTGGTGGTGAGCGCTTCTCGTCCGCCGGCCTTCTCCGCGTCGGTCGCCGACGCCATCGGCGGCGAGGTGCTGGCGATGGGATCTGCCGGTGCCAAGGCCATGGCGGTCGTCCGGGGCGAGGCCGCCGCCTACGTGCACGCGGGCGGCCAGTACGAGTGGGATTCGGCAGCACCCGTTGCGGTCGCCCAGGCGAAAGGCCTGTGGTGCGGTCGGATCGACGGCTCGGAGCTCGTCTACAACCGCGACGACACCTACCTGCCCGACCTGGTGATCTGCCGGCCGGAGCTGAGGGACGCGATCATCGGGATCACCTCTGCCGACGCCTGAGCCTCACCGCTGGGAGTCGACGAGGACCTGCGCGATCGCCTCGAGACCTCGTTGGTCGGCGAGGCCGAATCGATCGGGGACCGGGCTGTCGAGATCGAACACCCCGATCAGTTCCGTCCCGATCAGCGGTATCACCAGCTCGGAGCGACTGGCCGCATCACAGGCGATGTGGTCGGGGACCGCGTGGACGTCGGCGACGCGCTGCGTGGTGCGCGTTCGTGCCGCGGCCCCGCACACTCCGCGATCGAGCGCGATGCGCACACATGCCGGCCGCCCCTGGAACGGGCCGACGACGAGTTCGCTGCCGTCGTAGAAGTAGAACCCGGCCCAGTTGAGTTCGGGAAGCGAATGGAACACCAGCGCCGACAGATTGGCGGCATTCGCGACCAGGTCGGATTCGTCGGCCACCAACGCGCGGGCCACCTCGACGAGTTCGTCGTATCGCGCGTCGATCGACCCCGTGAGGGCAGGGATGTCGAAGCTCATGAACTCAGCGTAGACATCCGCAGGTTCGCGTCGACCGTTCCACCCACGCAGGGTCAGTCGCGGATGATCACGGCAGATCGACCTTGGACGCGAGCCATCGGTCACCGACCTTGTCCATCGTCATCACCACACGGCTGCGGTCGATCCGCGGCTCGGGAGTGGACGCGTTACGCACCGTCTGGTCGATGAACAGGAGCACCACCACCTTGTCGGTGGTCGCCGACTGGATGCCGGATGCGATCACCTTTCCCTGCGCGTCCGCCTTGTTGTCGACGAGCAGCTGACGCAACTGCGCACTCGACTTCGCGTACATGTCCTTGAATCCGCCGGTGGCGCCGCCGAGGACGGTGGCGAAATCCTTGTCGACGCTGTCGGCGCTGACGCTGGTCAGGGACACCGCGTACTGCTCGGCGACCGACTTCGCGGCCATGGCGGCGTTGTCGACGTCGCGAGACTGCTTCCACTCCATGCCGAACCAACCGGCAAGTGCCACCCCGACGATGGCGACCAGAGTGACGACGACGGCGACGACCCGGCGGGTTCGGCGGCCGGTGAGGGCCGCCCGGACCCGCGCACGACGCGTCGGGGATGCGGCGGATTCTTCCTCGTGATCGGAGGCGACCGCTTCGTCGCCTGCGGTGACCTCCGGCGGATCGGAGGTGACCTGTGCCGGATCCGCCACGACGACGTCGTCGTCGGGCGGTGAGGCGGTCGCGGGCTCGCTCGGCGACTCGGGGGACTTCTCGCGGCGCACCGACGGCGCTGCGCCTGCGATCCGCTTCGCCGTGGATCGTGCGGACGGCGGACGCACAGACGAGGACTTGTTCGGTGCCTTGGTCGTCGTGGAGTTCACGATTGTCCTTTCGATCGATCTTCCGGTGGTCAGGGTGTGGACGGTAATGCGGGTCCGGCGAAGGGCAGCGGAATCGATTGCGGCCCAGTCGGTGAGGGGCTCGATCGGGCGTCGGGTGCGGCGCCGGGTGGCGGACCCGCGGTGTCGTCGCCGGGCGGCCGGGGCGCATTCCGGGCACCCCGGATCAGGACCGACGGATCGGGGTTGTTGCAGTACGTGTACAGATAGGGTTCCGGGTGATCGGGCTGTGACGGTGGCAGGCGCGGCAGCCCGTAATCACACGTGTTGCGCGGATAGATGTTCACCGCGGCCCAGATGCCCCCGTCGCGCATGGTGGTGCTCAGTGCGCCGAGGGTGGACCCGTCCCGATCCTTGGGGAAGAAGAATTCGTTGAGAGCCGGGATACGCACGTAGGCCATCTGCGTCACGGTCGCGAGATTGCCGAGGAGTTGCACCATCGTGGGCGCGTTGTCGGCGATGATGGCATCGGTGGCCTTCAGCGCCGCCGGGGTGCGGGCCAGCAGCGTGCGGTAGCCGTTCTGCTTTCGCGCCGCGCCTGCCATCAGATGGCTGAGATCCTTGGACGTCTCGGTGAGGGCCGGTGCTCCCTGGCCAAGGGTGGTCAACACGGTGCGACTCGTCTTCAGCAGGCTCACCGTCTGAGGCAGAACGGAATCGAGGGTGGAGATCAGGAACGTCCCGCCGTCGATGATGTCGGCGAGCCTCTCCGAACCCTGCGACGAGACGCCGAGTTCATGCGTGATGGTCCGCAACTTCTCCGGGTCGATCTGCTCGAGCGTGCCGCTGAGATCGTCGAGGACATTCGCGAGCGGGACCGGGGTGGTGGTCTGGTCCGCCGAGATCACCGTCCCGTCGGCGAGGAACGGACCGGACGACGTGGTCGGACGGAAGTCGAGATACTGTTCGCCCGCCAGCGACAGGCCTGCCACACGGACCTCGCCCTGCACCGGGATCTGGACGCTCGAGTCGATCTCGGCCTGCGCGACGACACCGTCGCGGGTGAGGTCCACCTGCCGCACCCGGCCGACCGGAACGCCGCGGAGTGTGACGTTCTGGCCGGCGAGCAGCCCACCGGATTCCTTGAGCTGCACGCGGACCACGATCGGAGAAGCTGCGGGCGAGCTGTGGAAGACGCCGAACACGAGATACCCGATGCCCAGGATGAGTACGACGAACAGCCCGATGGCGGACAATCCGAGTCGATGTCGCCGGCCCCGGCGGGTGGCCGACACGATGCCGCGAGCCGGGACCTCCAGGAAGCCGGTGCGGAAGGCCGAGGTGGCCGGTGTCGCGAATGACGTGCCTTCGGTTGTCGACGTCATCGCGGCGGCTCCAGCTTCTTGCGCAGCTTCTCCAGGGTGTACGTGATGGTCCCGACGAAGTTCCCGACATCGGTGACGTCGGGTAGTCGGGCCCCCGGGTCGGCCCGGTGTCGGGGGTCGGCCAACGCACCGATGGACAGGTCCTCCAGGTCGGCATTGACGTGCGCCGCTGTGGAATTCGTGATCTTGATGACCGGGGCGAGCAACGAGTTCATCTTGGTCAGGTCTGCCCCGGGTGCCGTCGCGGCGTCGTTGAGTCCCTTCGACAGAGTGTTGAGGTTGGCCATCAGATTCTGTGTCTTGCCGGTGGCGATCGACGGATAGCGCGACAGCTGTGTGCTGATCTGTCCGATCTGATCGACCAGGGTCAGGATCTGATCCGCGTTCGACGAGATGACGTCGAGGGCGGGTCCGCCGGCGGCGAGCGAATCGTTGACCGTCTTCTGCTGCGCCGACAGGGTGGAGACCAGAGCGTCGGTCTGGCGCAGCGCATTACGGATGTCGCCCGATCGTGCGGACAGCGCGGAGATCAACCGGGTCGATCGTGCGATGAGGTCCGACAACTGGTCACCACGATTGCCCACGGTTCGCCCCAGGCCGTTGACGATCTTCGTCAGGTCGCGCAAGACGCCCCCGTTCACCAGCAGCGCCGAGGTGGAGAGGATCTCCTCGACGGTGGTCGCGGCGCCGGTGTCGCGCAGCGAGATCGTGTCACCGTCGCCGAGGTCGGCGGTGTCTGTCGTGAGCGGTTTCGGCGGTTGCAGCGCGACGAAGACGTCGCCGAGCGGAGTGGCCGAGCGCAGTTCGGCTCGGGTGCCGCGTGGCAGCTTCACCTCGTCCGCGACGTGCATGGTCACCACGGCGACGTAGTCGCGCACGGACATACTCTGGACCGAACCCACGTCCGCGCCATTGAGTTTGACCTTCGCCTCCTCGGGAAGGTTCAGCGCGTTCGCGAACTCGGCGTGCAGCGTATAGGTCGCGCCCGATTCGGTCCCCTTCTTGGGCAACGGGAGGTCGGCGAGGCCGACGCCGCAGCCGGCGAGCGTGCACATGCAGAGTGCTGCCACCAACAGCCGGACGATCGTCGAGTACCTCATTGCGGCTTTCCCGCCATCGCTTCGAGCATCCCGTCCATGCCGAAGTCGGGCCCGAAGTCGCGCAGAGTTCCCGTCGAACAGCCGAGTTGACGCATTCCGAGAACGTTGCAGACCTCCTTGACGAGTCGTCCGTCGAAGAAGACCTTCTCGAGTTGGGCATGGACCCGGGCGATGCCTGCCTTCTGGTCGATCGTGTTGTACGCGTTGTCCATCACCAGCGGCGCGACGTCGAGGAACTCCGACAACGATCTCCGGTAGTCCGCGAGCGCGCGTGTGACGGTCGTTGCGCCTGAGACCGTGTCCGCGACGTCGTTGCGACGCTTCTGCATGAGGTCGGTGGCCTCGCCGAGGACCGCGTTGATCTTGGCGCCGGTGGTGCCCCAGCCGATGTTCTGGTCGGCGAACAGGTCCGACATCTTCTGGACCGACGATCCGAATTCGCGGATGGTGGAGTCGTTTCGGGCTGCGGTTGCCGAGAGCGACGACATGTCGTCGACGATGTCGGTGATGGCGTTACGAGTCTGCTCTCCGTGATCGGAGCCCATCGCCAGCGCACGAGACAGCGAGCCCAGGGCCGACCGGATGTCCGGCCCGTTCCCCGACGTCATCGCCGCACTTACGTTCAGCAGGTCGGCGACCGGTCCGCCACCGCGATTGTCGCCCTGTAGTTGGACGGACAGTTTGTCGGCCATGGCCAGCATCCGGTCGACCTCGACCGGGGTCCTGGTCCTGGTCAGGCCCAGGTGGGCGTTGTCCTGGAGTCGGGGGCCGCCCTGATATACGGGGGTGAGTTCCACGTGCCGATCGGTCAGTACCGACGTCGACACCGTCACGGCGGACGCGTCGGCCGGAACCGGTGTATCCGAACTGATGTCCATTGCCACGTCGACGAATCCGGCGTGCGGGGTGATCTTGGTGACCTTGCCGACCGGCATCCCGAGGACTGCGACCGCGTTGCCCTCGTAGAGTCCGGAGGCGTTGTCGAACTGCGCGACGACGGAGATCGTGTGGTCGTCGTCGGTGCACGACCGGGCGACACCGACGACCAGCAAGACCGCCACGGCCAGCAGTGCCACCTTGATGATTCGACCCCGGGTCATCGGCAGTCCTTGAAGTAGGGCGGGAGGTTGGCGAGGTCGGCCTGCTTGGAGATCGCACACATCCACGAATCGATCAGCGGGCCCGTCAGGGAGGTGAAGTCTGTCTCGTTGCCGGTCCCGGTGACGTTCGCGAAGTTCCGGACCGGGACGGGAAGGATCTGCAGCGTGTTGCGCAGCAGATTGTCGTTGCGGCGAAGGCTGTCCAGCAGGCCGTCGAGGTTGGTGACCAAGGTGTCGAGGCCCGACCGGTCGGCGACGACCACCTGGCGGAGCTGATTGGCCAGCACCGTTGTCGAGTTGAGGAGCCGATCGATCATCACCTGTCGGGTCAGCAATGCACGCAACAGATCACGGCCCTGAGTCATGAGCTGGCCGAGACCGGATTCTTGCCTGCGGACGACTGCGGTGAGTTTCTGGGTGCTGGTCAGCAGGGAACCGATCTGTCCCCGGCGATCGGCGAGGATCGTCGACAGACTCTGGATGTTGGTGAGGACTTGCGGGACCAGCTCGGGGGTGCCGTCGAGCTGCCGCGACAACGTGGTCATCGACGTCCCGATCTTCTCGGCATCGACCTGCTCGAAAGTCGTTGTCGCGTTTTGCATGACCTGTTGCAGGTCGTATGGGACAGCCGTGTGGGAGAGGGGGATGAGATCGTCGGACAGCGAGCCGCGACCGGCAGGTGAGAGCTCGATGTACCGGGAGCCGAGCAGCGTCGTCAGCTTGATCGATGCTCGCGTGTCCGATCCCAACGGAACGTCGTCGCCGACCTCCATCGTCACGGTGACGAAGGTGTGGTCGAGCCGGGTGTCCTTGACCGTGCCGACCGGAACGCCTGCGACACTGACCGAATCGCCGGGCGTGAGGCCTGCGGCCTGGGCGAACTGTGCCCGGACCGAGTGCTTGCCGATGCCGGCGGAGCCGATCTTGATCAGCCCGAGGGCCACCACCACGATGGCCAGCAGTGCTACGGCACCGATGATCACCTTGTTCCAGTTCTCGATGGGCTGGGACAACGAGTTGCGGACACGCTGGGTGAAGGATCTCATCGTCTCACCTGCAGATCGGGGATTGTGTGACGTGGCCACCCGGTGTCGCATGGGCGACGATCGACGGGATCACCGTGCTCAACGCGGGTACCAGGGTCACGTTGAAGTTGCACAGGTAGGTGTCGATGTAGGCGCCCGCCTGTGTGACCCGTGCCAGGCCTTTCAGCAGCGGTGGGAGATTGAAACCGAGGTAGCCGAACTCGTCTTTGTTGGCGAGGAAGTGGCCGAGGAATCCGGGCTGACGCGAGAGCATCTGCTGCGCCTCGGGAAGCGCGCCACGGGCGAGCGTCGATGCCCGATCGGCGACCTGCGCGGTTTTGTCGAGCGAGCCGATGAATGAATCACGTTGTGCAGACATCTGTTCGAAGATCCGGCGAGAGCTGACGAGGACGGTGTCGATACTGCTGCGCTGGGCCGCAAACGTCCCGACCACGCGGGACAGATTGGAGATGACGTCGCCGAGCACCTGATCGGGTCCGGCGACCGATTCGGCCAGGGACGACGTCTCGGCGACGAGGGTGGTGATGGATGACGAATCTCCCTGCAGGGCCCGGATGAGGGCTTCGGTGACATTGTCGACCTGCTTCGGATCGAGGACGCTGAACAAGGGTTCGAATCCGTTCAGCAATGCGGAGATGTCGAAGGACGGCTCGGTGTGTGCGAGGGGGATCTCGCCGCCTTTCAGCGGCGCGGGGTGGGGGAACTCTCCGCGAGACAGGCCGACGTAACGTTGCCCGACGATGTTCTGGTAGACGATCGACGCCTTGGTGCTCCCGTCGACGACCTGATCGGAGTCGACTCGGAACGAGACGCGTGCCGCGGTCCCGTCGAGACCGACCGAGTCGACCCGTCCGACACGGATCCCGGCCATGCGGACGTCGTCGCCTGCCTTGAGTCCCGTGATGTCGGTGAACACCGCGCTGTAGCTCTTCGTGTCCTCCGAGACGTCACGTTGAAGGGTGACGTAGACCGTCGAGGTCAATGCCAGCGACACGAGGAGGAAGAGAATCAAACCGATGAGAGGCTTGCGGATGCTCATGGTGCCCCCTTCTGGACGTCGGGGGACACCGTGACGGACTCGCCGCGGGCGACGGGGCCGAGGATGAGTGTGTTGGCGCTGTTGGGGCCACCACCGACGAGCTTGCCGAGCGTGGCCTGTTCATCGGCGCTGCCGACCGAACCGACGTTGCCGCCCATGCTCGCCGTCTGGTATCCGGCGGTGACTCTCTTGCGCTCGTTGCCTTTCAGGACCGGCGGCGACACGCTGCTCGGTGCAGTGGAACAGCTGGCGCCCTGCAGATTTCCGTACCGAGGGCAGTCCGCGCGGGTGTAGAGCTTGTGGGGGGTGAACTGGAAGAGGAACTTGCCCCTCCCGTTGGCCAGGCCCGCAGGCCAGAAGTCCGAGAACCATTTGTCTGCGATGACACCGATGTTCATGACGATGGAGGTGAAGCCGGCACTGCCGTCAGCCACGACCGACGCAACCGGGGCGGCCTGGCCGGTGATTCGGATGATCTGGGCGGTGTTGCGCTCCAATGCCGTGTTGACCCGCGCGGTGGTGGCGATGCCGGAGCCGAGAAGGTCGGAGAGCGCCCCGGATTCGCGAGCGACCGTTTGCATGGGTCCGACCGAGCTGTGCAACGCGTCGAGGAGATCGGGTGCGGACTTCCGCAGGCCGGTGACCGCCGAACTGAGTGACCTCAGCGTGGACGGCCCTCCGTCGGGCGCGACGACACGGTCGAGCTCGCCGACGATGCGGTCGAGTTGTGCACCGGCGCGGGAGATGTCGGAACCCCGCCGATCGGTGGCGGTGGCCACCGCAGCCAGCATGCCGACCGTGCGGTCGCTCCCGGCGCGTGCGGTCGCGGAGACGATGGCGCGCAGCTTGGACAACGCCGTCTGGAATTGCACCGTCGAGGCGTTGGTGTCCTGAGAGATCACGTCACCGGATGCGATCGCCGGCGCGGAGCCGTTGTCGATCAGCTGCACCGAGGACACGGCGAAGACATTGCTCGGCACCACGCGAGCGGTCACCGTGCGAGGTATCTGCGGCGCGCGGTCGGGTGCGATCGAGATGTCGACCGTGTTGTCGGGGCCGGTGATCGCCGGTGTCACCCCGGTGACCGTGCCCACGATGACACCTCGGTACTTGACGTCGGAGTTGACCGGGAGACCGTCGCCGACGTCGGCGAGCTGGGCGGTCACCGGTACTTTCGGGGTGAAGGTGCCACCCGACTTGAGTGCGATCGCCGCGAGAACTGCCACGATCACCGCGATGGCGATGATGCCGCTGATGAGCAGCTGCCGGTTCGACAGACCGTGCGGTCCCGCGTCGTAGATGCTCGGTGCGTTCATCCGCTCAACCTTGCTCCGCTTCCGACTCCCCAGAATGCCACGGTGAGAAGGAGATTGGCGACGATCATCACCGAGATGCTGGCTCGCATCGCACGGCCGGACGCGGTGCCGACACCCTGCGGGCCGCCGTGGGCATAAAAACCGTAGTAGCACTGGATGGTGGTGGTGATGACCACGAAGATCACAGCCTTGATCAACGAGTACATGATGTCGGTGGGGTTGAGGACCAGCTCGAAGTAGTGCTGATACGTACCGCCCGACAACCCGCCGCTCAGTCCGACGACGAGTTGGACGGACACGTAGTTGACCGCGAGACAGACCAGGTAGAGCGGGATCACGGCGACGATGGAGGCGAACAGGCGGGTCGAGACGAGGTAGGGAATCGGCCGGATCGCGAGGGCCTCGAGCGCATCGATCTCCTCGGAGATGCGCATGGCCCCCAGTTGAGCGGTGAAGCGACAGCCCGCCTGTGCGGCAAAGGCCAAGGACGCCATGATCGGTGCGAGTTCGCGTGTGGTGGCGGTGGAGGCGACCATGCCGGTCGCCGGCTCCATGCCGAGCAGGTGCAACGCGTTGTAGCCCTCGATGCCCACGATCGCGCCTGCGGCGCCGCCGAGGACGATGATCACGCCCGCGGTTCCGCCGCCGACCACGATGGAGCCGTTGCCCCAGGTGACATCGGAGAGAATGCGCAGGCACTCCTTGCGATAGTGGCGCAGGGCTGTAGGGATGGAGACGAGTGCGCGGCCGAGGAACGCGGCGAGGTGCCCGATGCGGAGGATGACGCTCCCGACCGCGTCGGTCGCGCGGACGAGAGGGCGGAGCCCGGTCGGGTAGTACGTTGCCGCCATCAGAACCCCGTCCTCGGGAAGAGCAGTACGTACATCTGTGTGAAGCCGACGTTGACCAGCATGAGCAGGATGATGGAGGCGACCACGGTGGCGTTGACGGAGTTGGCGACGCCAGCGGGACCGCCACGGGTGGTCAGTCCCTTCTGGCATGCCACGATCGCCACGATCGCACCGAACACAATGGATTTCACGATCGTCAGGTAAAAGTCGGAGAGCGTCGCGAACGAGGCGAAGGTGGTGACGAACGTGCCCGGCGTCCCGTTCTGGACGAACGTGTTGAACAGGTAGCCGGACAGGAAGCCGACGAAGCAGACGACTCCCGTCAGTGCGGTACTGACCAGGATCGCCGCCGCCAATCGTGGGACGACCAGCCTCCGGATCACCGAGAGACCCATCACCTCCATGGCGTCGATCTCGTCGCGGATCTTTCGGGAACCGAGGTCTGCGCAGACGGCGGAGCCCGCCGCCGAGGCCATCAGGAGAGCCGAGACCATCGGCGCGCCCTGCCGGATCACGGCGAGGCCGCTCGCCGCACCTGCGAGCGACGTCGCGCCGACCTGACCTGCCAGGAGCGCGAACTGGATCGACAAGGTCATGCCGATGGGAATGGCGACGAAGATCGTCGGCAGCGCCGAGGCCGAGGCCATGAAGGTCGACTGCCGGATGAACTCCTTGACCGGGAACCGGAACGTCAGGAGATCGACGATGAGGTGCTGGATCGCGCGGATGCCCAGGACGAACTGGCCGCCAACGGTTTCCAGTGATGCCCGCGGGTGGCGGTGCACATAACCGGCCATCCACGAGGTGATCTCGTCGGTGGCCCTGGGTGTCGTCTCGGGCGTCGGTGGTGGCCCGGACCGCGGGGGAGACGAGTGGTCGACGCCACCGGCGGAGATCGGCCGGGTCGGCGCATCATCGTCGGCAGGGGCGACGTGCCTGGTGATGTCGCTGTTGACGGTGGACACCGTTCCCCCTCTCGGGCCCGGTTCATCCTCGGCATGCGGAGGCCAGACCATCGGCGGTGATGGTCAGGGGTGCGCACCCCGGGCTGAGGGTGCTCACTCGGGAAAGTCGAGCGTCAGATGTACCAACCGCCGTTGACGCCGATGGCCTGTCCGGTGATGAAGCCGGCCTGATCCGAGCACAGGAACGCTGCCGCGGCCGCGACATCGCCCGGCAGTCCCGCTCGGCGTACCGGTGTCATGGCTGCGAGGTCCTCGATCGCGGGTACCAGGCCTGCCTCGACGGCCTTCTCGGCCATCGGCGTCGCGATGATCGACGGCGGGATCGTGTTGACGGTGATGCCATGCGGCGCGTATTCGAATGCCAGTGCCTTGGTCAGCCCGATGACACCGCCCTTGGACGCCACGTAGTGGGCGCGTTCGGGAGCGCCGGACTGGGCGCTGGAGGATGAGATCGTCACGATGCGTCCCCATTGGCCGGCCTGCATGTCGCCGATGACCGACTGCGTGCAGTTGAACGTGCCGGTCAGATTCACCGCGATGATGCGGTCCCACTCGTCCTGCGCGATCTCCGGATAGGGCATCTGCGATTCGATGCCTGCGCTGGTCACCAGGATCTCGATGGGGCCGAACCTCTCCCGGACCACACCCATGGCCTTCTCCACCGCAGTCCGGTCGCTCACGTCCACGGCTTGGGCGAGGGCCTCGGCACCACTGGCGCGGAGGTCGGCAGCCACCTTCTCGGCGGCGTCGGCGTTCTGGTCGAGGACACCGACGCGATGTCCGGCCGCCGCGAGATGCTCGGCGACGGACTGCCCGATCCCCGATCCTCCACCGGTGACGACGCTGGTGCGGATGGTGGCTGTCGCAGTTGTGGTCGGCATGTCTGCTCCTCAGGCCTTCGGGGTGAAATCGAGGTGCAGGGTGGTGAGACCACGCAGGATGTAGGTCGGTTCGAAGTCGTAATGGCGGTGGCCGTTGTGACCGTGGTGTTGTTCGGACACGCGGATGTCGGCCATGCGGGCCAAGAAGCGCTCGACGGTGACGCGGCCCTCGATGCGGGCGAGCGGGCTACCCGGGCACGAATGGATCCCGCGGCCGAAGGTCAGGTGCTCACGCACATTGGTGCGCTCGAGATCGAAGGTGTTCGGGTCCGGGAAGTGGTCGGGGTCGCGATTGGCAGCGCCCGGACAGAACATCAGCGTCGTGCCGGCGGGCACGGCGGTCTCGCCGACCGTGGTGGTCTTGCGCGCCACCCGGAAGCCGCTCTTGACCGGGCTCTCGAGTCGCAGTGTCTCCTCGATGAAGATCGGGATCAGCTCCGGCTCGTCGCGCAGTCGCTGCTGGATGTCGGGTCGTTCACCGATCACCCGGAGCGCGGCGCTGATCAGCTTGGTGGTGGTCTCCTGGCCCGCGGCGAAGAGGAATGTTGCGGTGCGCACCACCTCGACGACCTCGGGTGTGCTGCCGTCCTTGTACTTCGATTCGGCCAGGGCGGTGAGGACGTCGCCACGGGGTGTTGCGCGGCGGTCCTCGATGTACTTCGTGAACTTGTCGTCGAGCCACTGCAGCGGGTTGTCGGACATGACCTCCGAGTCCAGGGCGCCCGGCCGGGCCCCCTTACGTGGCGCGCCCAGAACGGTGCGGAACTCCTCGTGGTCTTCTTCCGGAACGCCGAGCAGATCGGCGATAACCAAGAGTGAGAAAGGTTTTGCGAAGTCCGACATGAGTTCGCACTCACCGTTGGCAACGAACTCCTCGATGTACTCGTCGGCCAGCTTCCACATGAACTCCTCGTTCTCCTGGATCCGCCGCGGCGTGAGGAGGCGGCTCAGCAGACTACGAGCACGGCTGTGGTCCGGGGGATCCATGGTCACCATGTGCTCGTGCAGGGGCAATTCGTCGCGATGCTGGTCGATGAGCTCGCCGACGTCATCGCCCTCGGGTTCGAACGGCAGGCCCGGAAAGGGGCCGGTGGCGGCGAGGCAGGACGAGAACGTGGCGGGGTCCTTGAGGACGGTCACCGCCTCCGCGTGGCCGGTGATCGCGAGGACGCCGAAATGAGGCTCCTTGGTCACGGGGCACTTGCTGCGCAGCTCGTCGAAGTAGGGGTATGGGTCGGGAACCAGGCTCTCGTCGGTGAAGTAATTCAGTTCGGTCAGATCGCTCACCGGAAACCTCCTGTGCGGCAACTCTCGTCAGGGAGAGGGTGCGTAAGGGCTGTGTTGGCTGGGAACCCTGGGTAAAGATGCTGAGCGAGTGCTCAGCGGGGTGTAATACTTGTTACCATGCTCCGATCAGTGAGGTCAAGATCACATTCTCAAAATGGACATATCCCGTTTCCGGTTTAGGGTGAGTCCGGGGCGCGACAGGAGAGGTGGAGAGTGTGAACGAGCGCAGATTCGGATCGGTTGAGGCAAAGAACAGGTCGATCCTGTTGGATGCGGCTGAGGTTCTCATGCTCGAAAGTGGCTATGCCGCAGTCACTTCACGGAAGGTCGCGCAGGCCGCCGGTCTGAAGCCGCAACTCGTGCACTACTACTTCCGCACGATGGACGAGCTGTTCCTGGAGATGTTCCGGCGCCGGGCCGATCAGGGGCTGGAACAACAGCGTGCCCTGCTCGAGTCGCCGCAGCCGCTGTGGGCGCTGTGGCAGTTCAGCATCGACCCGTCGGTTTCCCAGTTCACGACCGAGCTCCTCGCGCTCGCCAATCACCGGAAGGAACTCCGCACCGAGATCGCCCGCTACTCGGAGCAACTCCGTGACCAGGCGCAGGAGGCGATCACGAAGTTGCTACCCACCTACGGCGTGAGTTCGCGGGAGCTGCCGGCAGAGGTGCTGATCGTCATCATCACCAGCGTGTCCCGGCTGGTCATGATGGAGAAGTGGCTGGGGTTCGAGAAGGGGCATCGTGAGACGTTCGAGTTCATCGAGCGGTACCTCCACAAGCTGGAGGGGGAGCCCCACCGGCACCACGTCATCGCATCGATCGGTTATGGCTGAACTGCAGACCCGACAGCACCCCCGACAACGCGGTTCGGACGTCGGTCACCTCGACGCGCATCAGATCGTCATGTGACAGGGAGTCGAGATCGCCGAGAGCGGAGAGGCGGTACTCACGCTCCTCTTCGGCGGCCTCGATGATGTTGCGGATGAAGCGCCCGTTGCCTGCGATGTCGCTGGCCCGTCGCCGCGCAGGCCCCTCGCCGCGTACATCGTGGTAGAGCGGGGTACAGGCCAACTCGATCTCTGCGACCGCCTCCGGGGTGAGGAGCGAATCCCGTTTGCGCGCAATGAACTCACCGATCCGGGCCAATTCCTCGGGAGTGTAGGAGTCGAATCGTACGCGGCGTGCGAAGCGGGAGGCGAGGCCGTCGTTGGATGACAGGAAACGGTCGATCTCGGAGTCGTAGCCTGCGATGATCACCACCAGTCGGTCGCGGTCGTCCTCCATCCTGGCCAGGAGGGTGTCGACGGCCTCCTTGCCGAACGCATCGCCGCCCGACAACCCCTGCTGGATCAACGTGTAGGCCTCGTCGATGAACAGCACCCCGTCCATCGCCGAGTCGATGACCGCCGACGTCTTGGGCGCTGTCGACCCCAGGTGCTCGCCGACGAGGTCGCGACGTGTCGCCTCGATCACCTTGTCCGTCTTGATGAATCCGAGCCCGCAATAGATCTTGGCCACGATCCGCGCCACCGTCGTCTTGCCCGTTCCCGGTGGGCCGGTGAAGGCGAGATGCAGGCTCCGCGCCGAGGTGTTCAGTCCGCGATCGGCCCGGACCTTCGCCAGGGTTGCGGCCGACTGTAGTTTCGCCACTTGTTGTTTGACGGATTCCAGGCCGATCTGAGCGCCGAGCTCACGCTGGGCGTCGTCGACCATCTCCGCCATCTCGGGCTGTCCGGTGGTATCTGCGACGAGGGTCTCGACCGGGTCGGTGACCGACCGGGGGTCCCACGGGTCGCGGCGTTCGGCGATCTCGTCGGGGGAGGTGATCACGAGGCGGAAGCTCGGAGATCTCAGTGCCTGACCCGCGATGGAGTTCGGGTTGCGTGCGTACGCCTGCTCGAACAACGCACGGGCCTTCTCCTCCTGCCCCTGCTCGCGCAGCGCCATACCGTGGGCGACCATCGCCTCGGTGGCGAGCGCCGGGATGGGGCCGTCGACGGCCTTCTGCAGTCGTCGGATTCCTTCCCCGAACATGCCCATCTGGATGCACGCGGTGCCGGCCATGAAGTCTGCGGCGGCGTGGAGGAAGGTGTCATCCCATCGCTCCGAGCGGCGCAGCGCGGTCAACAGATCCGTCCAGCGTTGTGTCGACATGAACAGGGTCGCCTGCACGAACTCGACGATCGGCACGCGTTGGGCCGCCGGGATCTCGTCCAGCACCTCCTGGGCCCCGGCGAAGTCCTTGCCGCGCGCCAACGACGACGCGTAGGCGGCGGTGGCCTCGGTGACATCGGAGAGGTGATAACTGATGTCGCCCACCACCCAGCGCCCGGCCAGCGTGCCGTGTGGTAGCCCGAGACGCCGTTGTTCGAGGCCGATGGTGGTGCGATTGCGGTACAGGGCGAGCAGGATCTCGTCGGTGTCCTCGCCACAGGCCAGCCGGCCCAGCCACGCGTCGCCCATCGTCGGGTCCCATTCGCTGGCGCGGGTGAAGGCCTTGGCCGCCTGCTGTCGATTGTCGATCGGTTCCTGACCCTCGACCGCGATGCCCAGCGACAACACGCCGAGTTCGAACAGTTGCCGCGCCTTGCGGACGTCTGCCATCTCAGGCCCCCCAGATACATGCCTCGTGCAGGCCGTCGTCGACGTCGGCGACCTGTCCGTGTCCGAAGTCAGCCTAGCGGTGGCATGGGCCACGCCACCACGCGCCCGAGATGGTGCCTCACCTACACTGGCTAGAGTGAATGCGCAGGTGGATACCGTCTCAGCCGCTGCAGGCAGCCCAGATCAACCCCAACCGTTCCGCGAACTCGGTCTCAAGGACGACGAGTATGCCCGGATCCGCGAGATCCTGGGCCGTCGGCCGACCGATGCGGAGCTCGCGATGTATTCGGTCATGTGGTCCGAGCATTGCAGCTACAAGTCGTCGAAGGTGCATCTGCGCTACTTCGGAGAGACCACCACCGACGAGATGCGGGCAGGCATGCTGGCCGGCATCGGTGAGAACGCCGGTGTCGTCGACGTCGGGGACGGGTGGGCGGTGACCTTCAAGGTCGAATCGCACAACCACCCGAGCTATGTCGAGCCCTACCAGGGCGCCGCGACCGGTGTCGGCGGCATCGTGCGCGACATCATGGCGATGGGCGCACGTCCGATCGCGGTCATGGACCAGCTCCGCTTCGGTCCGGCCGACGCGCCCGACACCCGCCGCGTCGTCGACGGCGTGGTCCGCGGTGTCGGCGGCTACGGGAACTCCCTCGGACTGCCCAACGTCGGCGGCGAAACCGTATTCGACGCCAGCTACGCCGGTAATCCGCTGGTCAACGCCCTCTGTGCGGGCGTGCTGCGGACCGAGGACCTGCATCTGGCGTTCGCGTCGGGAGCGGGCAACAAGATCATCCTGTTCGGTGCGCGCACCGGGCTCGACGGCATCGGCGGCGTGTCGGTGCTCGCGTCGGAGACCTTCGACGACTCCGGCGATAATGCCGGTCCCAATCGCAAGAAGCTGCCGAGCGTGCAGGTCGGCGATCCGTTCACCGAGAAGGTGCTCATCGAGTGCTGCCTCGAGCTCTATCACGCCGGTCTGGTCGTCGGCATCCAGGATCTCGGCGGCGCCGGACTGTCCTGCGCGACCTCGGAACTCGCTGCCGCCGGCGACGGTGGCATGCACATCGATCTGGAGAAGGTGCCGATGCGTGCCGAGGGCATGACCCCGGCGGAGGTGCTCTCCAGCGAGTCGCAGGAACGCATGTGCGCCGTGGTCACCCCCGACAACGTGGACGCGTTCCTCGAGGTCTGCAAGAAGTGGGACGTGTTGGCCACCGTGATCGGTGAGGTCACCGACGGGGAACACCTGCAGATCACCTGGCACGGTGAGACCGTCGTCGACGTCCCGCCCCGCACCGTCGCCCACGACGGTCCGGTCTACGATCGTCCGGTTCTGCGACCCGAGTGGCAGGACGGCGTCATCGAGTCGACGACCGCACACCTGGCGCGTCCGGACACCGCGGAGAAACTGCGCGCGACCACCCTGCAGATGCTCGGCTCGCCTGCCCTGTGCAGCCGCAAGTTCATCACTGAGCAGTACGACAGGTACGTCCGCGGCAACACCGTGCTCGCCGAGAACGCCGACTCCGGCATGATCCGGATCGACGAGAGCTCGGGCCGCGGCATCGCGCTGGCGACCGACGCGTCGGGTCGCTACACCTTCCTCGATCCCTACCGCGGCGCACAGCTCGCGCTGGCCGAGGCCTACCGGAACGTCGCGGTGTCGGGTGCGGCACCCAAGGCGGTGACGAACTGTCTGAACTTCGGTTCTCCCGAGGACCCGGCGGTGATGTGGCAGTTCCAGCAGGCCGTGCGCGGGCTCGCCGACGGCTGCGCGCAGCTGGGCATCCCGGTGACGGGCGGCAACGTGAGCTTCTACAACCAGACCGGCTCGACCCCGATCCTGCCCACGCCGGTGGTCGGTGTGCTGGGTGTGATCGACGACGTGCATCGCCGCATCCCCACCGGTTTCGGTACCGAGCCGGGGGAGACCCTGATCCTGCTCGGATCGACCCTCGACGAGTTCGACGGCTCGATCTGGGCGCAGGTCGTCCACGACCATCTCGGCGGTGTGCCGCCGCAGGTCGACCTCGAACGCGAGCGCTTGCTGGCCGACATCCTGATGGCGGCCTCCCGGGACGGTCTCGTGTCCGCTGCGCACGACCTGTCCGAGGGCGGACTCATCCAGGCGGTCGTCGAGTCCGCGCTCGCCGGCGAGACCGGTTGTCGGATCCTGCTTCCCGAGGGGGCCGATCCATTCGTGTGGCTGTTCTCCGAGTCGGCCGGTCGAGCCGTCGTCGCGGTGCCGCGCACCGAGGAGTCACGATTCACCTCGATGCTCGACGCACGCGGCATGCCGTGGGCCCGGGTCGGCGTGGTGGATCAGGGCAGCGACGCGGTGTCGGTGCAGGATCAGTTCGAGATCCCGCTCACCGAACTGCGCGAGGTCTACGAGGGCACGCTGCCGACCTTGTTCGGCTGACACGGCCGCCCGGTTTCAGGGCGTTCCTGCGTGGGGTACGTCCACCGACATCGCGATGAGGCTTCCCTCGCGCGCGTTCTTGCGGGCTTCCTCGTGGAAATCGGGTGCGGCGCAGGCGAACAACGTGCGCCCGTCCGATCCGCCCAGCATGCAGGCGAACACGCCGGTGCCCGCCGGGACCTCATCGACGATGTCGCCGCCCTCGACGACCCGGACGAGACGGGCGCCCAGCGCGTCGGCGATCCAGAGCGCGCCGTCGGCGTCGAGGCAGCAACCGTCGGGTGCCACGGAGAGTTGGGGAAGCGCCTTCTCGATCTCGGTGTCCGTGGGCAACTCGCCGAACTGAGCCCAGACCCGACGGTTGGTGAGCCCGCCGTCGTCGCCGATGTCGAAGGCGGTCACCCGATTACCGAAGGTCTCGTCGACCAGCAGGACCCCGTCGTCGGTGATCACACTGCCGTTGGGGAACCACAGGTCGTCGGCAGCGACAGTGACCGACCCATCGGGATCCACTCGCAAGAGCACCGCGGTCTGCAGTGGTGCACCGCCCATGAGGTCGAATCCGAACTCGCCGACGTAGGCGCGTCCGGATGACGGGTCGACGACCATGTCGTTCGGATGTCCGGTCACGTATCCGGAGAGATCGGCGTGTGTCACCAGCTCGCCGTTCGGCTCGCGACGGAGGATCCGCGCGTCGCGCATCGAGACGATCAGCAGCCGATCGTCGGGCAGCCAGCCGAGCCCGGACGGTTGCTGCGGCACCTCCGCCTCGACCCGCAGGTCGCTGCCGTCCTCGGCTGCCGAACACACGCGGTAGGTGTAGAAGTCCACGAACCAGATGCGTCCGGCGTGCCACCGCGGGCATTCGAGGTACGCGAATCCGTCTGCAACAGTGGTGATGCCACGACTCGAAGCGTTGCCGGCAATGCTCATGCGGTGTCCTCCTGGACGGTGGGTCGGACGGTTGTCGATTCGATGGGACTCAGATGCGGGCCGCGTCGAGGAATCTCTCGAGCTCTCGATCCACTGCCGGTCCGCAGGGCTGGATCACGATCTCGGTGACGCCGTGTGCCTCGTGGGCATCGAGGGCGCGCCGGATCTCCTCACGCGTTCCACTGAGGGTCACCTCGCGGAGGGTGCGGTGCCCACCGGCCTGCCAGGCAGCCTCGTCGGCGGCATTGAGAGCCACGCAGTGGTCGGCGTGGACGAACAGGTGCCGCCGGCCGTCGGGGTGGCTCTCGACGATGTCGAGCCATTCGTCGCCGCCGGGCAGCGTGCGTACCGCGTCGGGGCCGGCGAACTCGTACGCGCCGTGCAACGACAATGCCCAGCCAGGGCCTGCGGCGTCGCGCGCGTGCTCGGAATCGGTCGGCTCGCCGTCGTCGAGAACCGTGCCCCATTCGAGGAACGCGACATGCTCGTGTTCGGACATGAACTCGGGTGACTGGAGGGTGGCGAAGAGTCCGTCGCCCAGATCGCGCGCGACCGTGTTGCCCTTCGGGCCGAGAGCGCCGATGTAGATCGGGACCTCGATCGGTCGGGCGGGCGCGTGTCCGGCGGGATGGAGCATCTGCATCGTCGCGCCCTCCCACTCGATGACCTCGCCCCGCAGCAGTGCCCGGTACGCACGGATGTAGGACGCCATGAACGACCATCGAACCGCCCCATAGCCCATTGCGCGGCGACCGGTGAATCCGGTTCCGAAGGCGACGGCGACGCGACCGGGTGCCAGCGCTGAGAGCGTGGCGGTGGCCGCGGCATTGACCATCGGGTGTCGCAGGCTCGGCACCAGGACGCCGGGGCCGAGCCCGATCCGGTCGGTCCGGTCGGCGGCCAGCGCGAGCGTCATCCACACGTCTGCACTTTGCTGCGGGGTGTCGTACACCCAGGCACGGTGATAGCCGAGCTGTTCGGCCACAACGATGTTGTCGGGAGTGTCCAGGGCGGTCGGGAAGGCGCACGATACGAGCATGAGATACCTCGACTTCCTTCGCGGGGGAGGCGAACCGGACGAGGTGCACTGCCGTGACCTGGGGAGATGGCCGGGCGCCGTTGCCCTGAATGTGACGCAGATTACTCACGTCGGATGCCGGTGGCAAGGATCGGTGCGGCGTGGTCGACCCGGGGACAGTGCATCGGGGAGCGTGGTCGCCGAGGCCGGCTGCTCACCCGGTCAATGCCGCGATCAGCCCCTCCGGGTCGTCGGTGGTGATCTGATCGACCCGCAGTTCGACGAGCCGTCGCGCCTGTCGGACGGACTCGTCGTCGGCGCGCTGGAGCGTGTAGGCGTCGACGGTGCGCGCGTAGGCGTGGAATGCGGCGATGACGTCGAACCCGCGACGATCCGCCTCGAGGATCAACCGGCGTTCGAGGTAGATCAGCTCGGCGCGGGGCGACGCCGTGACCGCGCGCTCGACGAAGGCCGCGAAATCACCCGAGCGCAGCACCCGGTCGACGGCGCCGTGATGGCAGGGGTCGTAACCGACACGGATGCCCGGGACCGGGTCGGTCAACAGGCGTACGGCCTCTGCATCACCGCACGAGAGGATCGCATTCCGCGCGATCGGGGCGACCGCACGCGCGAAGGTGTCGATCGCTGCGGTGTCCAATGCCTTGGCGTCCTCCTTGAAATCCAACTGCAGCAACGCGTCCGGATGAACGGTCGGCCGGGCGATGACGTCGGAGAGGTCCTCGAGGAGCAGGACCGGCTCATCGAGCGGAACCCCGGTGTCGGACCGCAGGAACAGTGTGCGGACATAGCTCGCCGGGAGTTCGGAGATGCGGCCGGTTCCCGTGGTGGCGTGTGCGACGTCGCGGTCGTGCAGGACCGCGAATCCACGATCGGCATGGATCACCAGGTCGACTTCGACACTCGCGCCGAGCGTCATGCCCTCGACGATGCGGGACGTCGTGAAAGCGGGGTCGTCGGCACGACGACGCGCCCGGTGCCATTTGATCTGGGTGGTGTGGCCGTCGTGGACGACGGCCGTCGGTGCGGGCGGATCGGTCACCTCACCGACCGTACGTGACCTCGGCAAACGAGAGGTGAATCCCCGCGGGGGCCACCGGGATCGGCAAAATCACACGGCAGAATTGGAACATGTTCTACCTTGGGGTCATGACTCTTCGTGTGGTCGAGTGGTCGACCGGAACCGTGGGTAGGCATGCAATCGCCGGGATCGATGCCCGGCCTGATCTGGAGCTCGTCGGGGTCTGGGTGTCGGACCCGGCCAAGGTCGGCCGGGATGCCGGCGACCTCGCCGGGCTCGATCGAGAACTCGGTGTCATCGCCACCGACGACCGTGACGCGCTGATCGCCCTGCGGCCCGACTGCATCGTGCACACCGCGATGACCGACGATCGAATCTTCGAGGCGATCGACGATCTCATCTTCTTCGTCGAGAACGGGATCAACGTCGTGTCGAGCGGCCCGGTGGTGCTTCAGTTCCCGCAGGGCATCCTCAACCAGGAACTGCTCGACCGGATCGCGGCCGCAGGCGAATCCGGCAACGCAAGCCTGCACGTGAACGGCATCGATCCCGGGTTCGCCAACGACGTTCTGCCCTTGGCGATGACGAGCCTCTCGCAGCGGATCGACGAGGTGCGCTGCCTCGAGATCGCCGACTACTCGACCTACTACCAGCCGGTGGTCATGAAGGACATCTTCGGGTTCGGGCAGCCGATGGATGCGACGCCCCTGCTCCTGCTGCCGGGAGTGCTGGCGATGGGGTGGGGCAGCGTGGTCCGGCAGATCGCCGCCGGACTCGGGCTGACCCTGGACGAGCCGTTGATCGAACGTCACGACCGGGTGGCAGCGGACCGCGACTATTCGACGGTGTCCGTGGAGATCCGCGAAGGGACCATGGCGGCACTGCATTTCGAGGTGGTCGGGCAGGTCGACGGCGTCGATCGCGTCGTACTCGAGCACTACACCCGCACGGATCCTCGGCAGTGTCCCGACTGGCCGACCCCCGCCGAGGGCGACGGTTGCTACCGCGTCCTCATCTCCGGTGAACCGGAGATGAAGGTCGAGTTCGTCCACCACGGTGAGAACGGTGACCACAATGTGTCGGGGATGATCGTGACGGCGATGCGGCTGGTCAATTCCGTTGCCGCCGTGGTGGATGCGAAGCCGGGTCTGGTGACCGCGTTGGACCTGCCGATGGTGAGTGGTCGGGGGTTGGTCGCCGGGGGTTAGGCACGGGGGTTTCGATACGCCTCGGGCTCGCTGCGCTCGCGCGTGGCTACTCAACCAGCGGTGGGGGGTGTGGTTACGTGTGGCTGCTCGTCCAGCGGTGGTGAGCAGCCACACGCGAGTGCGGACTAGGCCTGCGCCATGTGCTTTTCGTGGTAGCGCCGCTTCCATTCGTCGCGCGACCGGATCGACACGTCGACATCTGTTGCGGACCGACGCAGCGCACCGACGTTGATCTCCTCGCGGGTGTGCTTGTCGAGCGGATTCCAGTTGAAGAAGCGCGCGGAGTTCTCCCACGAGATCTGATTGATGTCGGAATCGTCGGCACCGGCGGCCTGGAGCTCGCTGAGCATCTGCTCCGGGGCGTCCGGCCAGAAGCAGTCCGAGTGCGGGTAGTCGCACTCCCACGCGATGTTGTCGATACCGATCTCGTGACGGAGCAGCAGGGAGGTCTTGTCGGTGACGTAGCAGGCCAGCGAGTGGTCCCGGAAGACCTCGCTGGGCAGCTTGTCCCCGAAGTCGCGGCGGAGCCACTTCTGGTTGGTGTAGTGGCGGTCTGAGCGATCGAGATAGAAAGGTATCCAACCGATCCCGCCCTCGGAGAACGCGAACTTGAGGTCGGGATAGGTGCGCATCGCCGGGCCCCAGAGGAGGTCCTGCGCGGCGAGCGCCGAGATCTGCGACGCCAGCACCATGAGGCTGTCGATGGTCGAATCCTTGGCCAGGTTGAGCGCGCCGAAGCCGGTGCCGATGTGCAGGCACATCACCAGACCCGTCTCCGACAGGGTCTCGAACACCGGACCCCAGTAATCCAGGTCGTGGTAGCTCGGCAGACCTTCGAGGTGGGGGAGCTCGGGCATGGTCACCGCTCGGCAGCCCTTGGCCGCCACCCGCCGGATCTCCGCACACATCGCGTCGACATTCCAGGTGGGCAGCAGCGCCAGCGGGATGAAGCGATCGGGGTAGGCGCCGGCCCACTCGTCGATGTGCCAGTCGTTGTACGCGGACACCATCACGAGGGTGATGTCGCTCTGGTGCTGGTTCAGGTGACGTGCGGAGAACCCGGCGAAGGTGGGAAAGCACATCGACGCCCAGATCCCGTTGCGGCTCATGTCCCGAACGCGCTCGTGGACGTCGTAGACCCCGGGCCGCATCTCGGCGAATCCGGCCGGGTCGCGGCCCCATTCCTCGGCAGGCCAGGACACCACCGCGTTGAGTCCGCTGACCCCCGCTTGCTTGCCCATGTAGATCCACTGGTCGACGCCCTTGTCGTCGGTGATGACGACCGGTGCCTGATCGCGGTACTTGTCCGGGACGTGGCGGAGGAACATGTCCGGCGGTTCCACCACGTGGTCGTCGATGCTGATGAGCACCAGGTCGTCAATGTTCATGACACTCTCCTTCGTGGCTGGTGGAATTGCCGGTGGTTCCCGGCTCTGTCTGTGTTCATCCGCGGTCAGCGGTGGTCAACCAGACCGACCGGACCGCGATGTCGCCGAGTTCCATCTCGGCGAAGCCTGTGACGGAGATGCGCATCGTCCCGGCAAACGGCCGTTTGGCGTGGACGGTCACTCCCGAGTCGAGGGTGAGGCCCACGGAACCGAAGTACTCGAGCATCGCCGGATCGGAGTCGGCGATCCGGGCCACCGTGCCGGTGTCTCCTGTCTCGCAGGTCGACAGCGGGCGCAGTGCGGGAGTGGTCACCCGACCGTCGGCCGCGGGAATGGGATCGCCGTGTGGATCCCGCGTCGGGTGTCCCAGTCGGCAATCGATGCGCTCGATCAAGTCGTCGGAGGCGGCATGGGCGAGGGTGTCGGCATCGTCGTGAACCTCATGCCAGCCGTAGCCCAGTTCCCGGACGAGGAAGGATTCGATGAGCCGCATGCGCCGGATGATGTGTGCGGCCGCCGCCTCACCACGGCTGCTGAGTGCCACCGCGCCGTAGGGTTCATGCTTCACGAGTCCCTTGTGGGCGAGGCGCCGAACCGCGTCGGATGCAGTCGACGGCGAGACGCCGACGCGCTCCGCGATCGACTTGGTGGTGACCGGATTCCGATCCCACTCGCTCGCGTCCCAGATCGCTTTCAGGTACTGCCGGGACGCTGCCGTCAGATCGCCGAGCGGGTCACCTGGACCGCCGTCGGGCGCGATGCTGGCCGGTTGCATGCCCCAACGATAGCATCGTGATCTCCCTCAGTGAGAATCTTATTCTCACCCTGTCGAGGCCGAAGATCGCCGTGGCGCAGCGTGACCGTCGAGATCACGGGGGTCGCCGCGCGGTCCGCGTCCCGGCCGCTGCGGTTGCGACACCTCATCTCACGACGCCGTGGTATTGGCATTCTCATTTTCTGCAAGTATCGTATCCGCTGATGGAACCACAGACTGAAACAGCCTCCGGCATCCCGCTGGACCCTGCCTATGGGCCGAGCCCCGACTCCGCGGTCCCCCCGTCGCCGGGGGAGTATCCGTTCACCCGGGGGAACTTTCCGACGGGCTACCGGGGGAGGTTGTGGACCTTCCGGCAGTACTCCGGATTCGGTACCGCCGAAGAGTCGAATCGCCGCTACCGGTATCTGCTCGATCAGGGTGGCACCGGGCTCTCGGTTGCGCTCGACCTGCCGTCGCAATGCGGGTACGACTCGGATGATCCGGAATACGGGGAGGAGGTCGGCCGAGTCGGTTGCGCGGTCGACACCCTGGCCGACGCCGAGATCCTGTTCGACCAGATCCCGCTCGACAAGATCAGCACCAGCTTCACCATCAACGGGACGGCGGCCATCCTGCTGGCGTTCTACGTGGCGGCTGCGGAGCGCAAGGGCGTTCCGCGGGCCAAGCTGACCGGCACGATCCAGAACGACATCCTCAAGGAATACGCCTCGCGCGGAACCTGGATCTGGCCTCCTGAACCGTCGTTGCGCCTGATCGCCGACACCATCGAGTTCTGTGCGGCGGAGGTGCCGAGGTTCAACGCGATCTCCGTGGCCGGCGCGCACTTCCGCGACGCGGGCGCCAATGCCTTGCAGGAGATGGCGTTCACGCTCGCAGACGGTGTGACGTACTGCGACACGGTCGTCGAGCGCGGGCGGATGACGATCGACCAGTTCGCGCCGCAGATCTCGTTCTTCTTCTACACCCACGGCGACTTCTTCGAGGAGATCGCCAAGTATCGCGCCGGGCGGCGTCGCTGGGCGACGATCGTCCGCGAGCGTTACGGGGCGACCACCGACAAGGCCGCGATGTTCCGATTCGGCTGTGTCGCCGGCGGGGCGTCGCTGTACGCGCCCCAGGCACAGAACAATCTGGTCCGCGTCGCCTACGAGGCGATGGCGTCGGTGCTCGGGGGTGTGCAGTCGATGTTCACCGCCGCGTGGGACGAGCCCTTCGCCCTGCCCAGCGAGGAATCGGCGACGATGGCGTTGCGTACACAACAGATACTCGCGTACGAGACAGGTGTTGCCCGCGTTGCGGATCCGTTGGGCGGGTCCTACTTCGTCGAGGCCCTGACCGATGCGACCGAGCAACGCATCATCGAGGTGATGGCCGACCTCGAGGCACACGGCGGCATGGTCCGTGCGATCGAGGAAGGCTACCTGCAGGGTCTCATCGCCGACGAGGCCTACCGGGTCCATCAGGAGGTCGAGGGTGGTGAGCGACCGGTGGTGGGTGTCAACAGGTTCGTGGCCGACGAGCCCGCTCCGGAGATCGCGACCTACGAGCTCGATCCCGAGGGGCGCGAGGTGCAACTCAAGCGCCTCGCCAAGGTCAAGGCCGAACGGAACGCGAACGACGTGGCGAACACGCTTGCTGCATTGTCGCGGGGAGCAGAAGGAGACGAGAATCTGATGCATCGCCTGATCGACTGCGCGAACGCGTATTGCACCGTGGGAGAAATGGTGTCGGCACTCAAGGGTGTGTGGGGCGAGTTCCGGCAGCCGGTGGTCTTCTGATGACCGCCCGCATCCTGGTCGCCAAACCGGGTCTCGACGGTCACGATCGCGGCGCGAAGATCGTCGCCCGGACGTTGCGCGACGCCGGTTTCGAGGTCATCTACACCGGCATCCGGCAGCGGATCGAGGACATCGTCTCGATCGCGCTGCACGAAGATGTCGCGGTCGTCGGCCTGAGCATCCTGTCCGGCGCGCATGTGGCCTTGACCCGGCGAACCGTCGATGCCCTGCGGGCGGCCGACGCCGGCGACATCGCGGTCGTCGTCGGCGGCACCATTCCGCAATCCGACGTCGACACCCTGATGGAAGCCGGTGCGGCAGCGGTGTTCCCGACGGGCACACCGCTCGACACACTGGTCACCGAGGTCCGGGCCCTCACCGCGGCGGCGTCGCCGTCGTGACGATCTGTACCGCAACCGAATCGAGAAGTGCCGGAGACCTGGAGGAATCGTGCGCGTCGGAGTGATGATCGGGCCGGAGCGGGGCGATTCCGCCCGCAAAGCCGGTCGAATGCTGAAAGACATCGAATGGGCGGAGTCCGCGGGCATGGACACCGCGTGGATTCCGCAGGTGCCGTCCGATTTCGACGCACTGGTCACCGTCACGATGATGGCGACGCGCACCTCGCGGATCGAACTCGGTACCGCAGTCGTCCCGCTGCAGGCACAACATCCCGTCGCCCTGGCGCGCCAGGCCCTGTCCGCGCACGCGGTGGCCGACGGGCGACTCGCACTCGGGGTTGGGCCGTCTCATCACTGGATCGTGCAGGACATGCTCGGTCTGCCGTATGAGCGACCGGCTCGCTTCACCCGTGACTACCTCGACGTCCTGGACAAGGCATTGACCGGGCCGGGGGCCGTCGATGTCGAGAACGACTCGTTCGCCGTGCACAACCCCCTCGAACTCGGTCCGGTCAGCCCGATGCCGGTGCTGCTGGCCGCGCTCGGGCCGGTGATGCTGAATCTGGCGGGCGAACGCACCGACGGCACCATCCTGTGGATGGCAGACCACCGCGCCATCGCCGATCACGTGGTTCCCCGGATCACCAAGGCCGCCGACAACGTCGGCCGTCCGTCTCCGCGCGTCGTCGCGGGTCTGCCCGTGTGCCTGTGCCGCCCATCGGAGGTCGACGAGGCGCGTGAGCGTGCGAATCGCATTCTGGCCGAGGCGGAATACTCGCCCAATTACCAGCGCCTGCTCGATCAGGGAGAGGCGCGCAACGTCGGTGATCTGTGTGTGGCCGGCGACGAGGAGTCCATCCTCGAGCAGTTCCGTCGTTACGCCGACGCGGGCGTGACCGATCTGTCGATGCGTCTGCTCCCGATCGGTGACACGCGCGACGAACTGGTGGCGTCGAAGTACCGCACCCGCGAGGTGGTTGCCGAGTTGGTGAAGGAACTGCGTTGAGTCCCGGTGGTGCCGGGAAGACCACGGCTGCCGGTCCGTTGGCCGGTATCCGAGTCCTCGAGGTCGGCACCATGCTGGCCGGCCCCTACGCGACGATGATGCTCGCGGACCTGGGCGCCGAGGTGATCAAGATCGAGCCGCGAGGCGGCGACATCTCCCGGCAGGTGAGTGACGAGTACTTCGCCAGTCTGAACCGGGGGAAACGCAGTGTGTGTCTGGATCTCACGGGGGCCGAGGGGAGGCAGAGCCTCGGCGAGCTCGTCGGGACCGCGCACGCGTTGCTGGTCAATCTGAAACCGTCGGCGATCCACCGTCTCGGGTTGACGTATTCGTCGTTGCGAGAGTTCAACGAACGCATCGTCTGCGTCGCGATCACCGGCTTCGGACTCAACGGCGGCGACGATCCGGCCTTCGACTACGTGGTGCAGGCGGCGACCGGAGTGGCGGCGATGACCGGTGACCCGGATGGGCCGCCGACCCTGCCGGGCTACTCGTCTGCCGACAATTCGACCGGACTCACCGCCGCACTCGGCCTCCTCGCCCAGATCGTCTCGGGGCGTGGTGGACAGCTCGACGTCTCGCTCCGGGACGTGATGCTGTCGCAACTCAACTATCACGCCTCGGCCTACCTCGACGCCGGTGTGAGACCGGTGCGTCGGCCGCACGGTGCGCATTCGTTCTATGTACCGGCGCAGATCTTCCCGACCGCCGAGGGACATCTGGCGCTGTTCATCACCCACGATTCGTTCTGGAAGTCGTTCGCCGAGGAAGCAGGTGTCGCCGGGTTCTGGCAGATGGCCGAACGCGCGGCCAATCGTGATGCCGTGATCGATCTGGTCACCACCGCCCTGGCAGCGGATTCCGCCGTGAATTGGCAAGAACGACTGCGCAAGTGGGGTGTGCCGGCGGCAGCGGTGCGCACCCTGCCCGAAGCGCTCGACGACACCCCCGAGGCGGTGGTCGCGGTCGGCCCGCGCAGCGCTGTGGGATGTCCGATACACGTGGACGGATACGAGCCGGACTACACGCCCGCGCCGACGCTCGGTGAGATGAACGCACCGACGGGCTGAGAGGGATGCCCGCCGATGCGCTCATCGGTGCCGGCGAAGGATCTCGGCACCGGTCGGTGATCAGCTCTCGGTGACGACCTCGAGGAAGCGCATGACCGGCGGCGGGTCCATCTGCATGGCATCGCTCATGGTGAACCCGCCGTTGCGAAATGCTGTGAAGAGCCCTCGGGCAGCATCTTTCAGATCGGAGCCGTCGATCTCGTAGAGGGAGACGAGCGTGCCGTCGTCATCGATCGGACGCAGGCGTCGCCCCGAGACGAAGCCGTCGAGTTTCAGTACCTCCGGCATGTGCACCTCGTCGTACCACTGGCCGAACTCCTCGGCGCGGTCCGGCGAGCTCGGGCGACCTTCTACCATCAGAATGCCTTTGGGCATGTGTGATTCCTTTCTCGTGCTGTCGATGATGTGGTGCGGTGTGGATGTCGCGAGGTGACGAGCGATCAGGCCTCGTAGTCGACGACCGTTGTCTCCGTGTCGGGTACGGCCTGGCAGGTCAGCACGTAACCGTCCTCGATCTCGTCGTCCTCGAGGGCGTCGTTGACCCGCATCGTGGCGGTGCCCTCGTCGAGGTGGGCGATGCAGGTGGCACAGTTGCCGGCTTCGCACGAGAACGGTGGTGTCAGTCCGGCCCGCCGCCCCGACTCGAGCAGGGTCTCGTTCGGTTGGCGGTCGACAGTGACCTTCTTGCGCCCGAGTTTGATGGTGATCGTGCCGGTGACACCGTCGTCGGGCGTGGAGTCCGACGACGTGGTGGCCGCACCGGATTCGAGGTCGTCGCCTCCCCGCACGGTCGATTCCGCCTCGTCGGACTCCGCGATCGGCAGGGCTGCGGCGGCGCCGAAGCGCTCGATGTGGATGGATGCGGACTCGGGCAGGGTCGACTCGACGAGATCCATGAAGGGTTCCGGGCCGCAGACATAGAAGTTCGCGTCGAGATCGTCGCCGATGAAATCGCGGACGGCCGATTCGGTGAGGAAGCCGTTCTGCTCGTCGAGGCTGCGGATCACCGAGAGTCTGCCGGGGTAACGCTTCTCGAGCTCCGCGAGCCCCGCGTCGAAGATGACGGCGTCCCGATCGCGGTCCGCGCAGAGCAGTCGGACCGCACGGTTGGTTGTCGCGAGCGCGCTCTTGGCGATGGAGAATATCGGGGTGATCCCGCTGCCACCACTGAAACCCAGGATCGGCGCGGTGTCGTCGGTGAGGCAGAAGAGCCCGGCGGGACGTGACATGTCGATCACATCGCCCTCCCCGATGTTGTCGAGGATCCAGTTCGACACCCGCCCACCCGCCACCCGCTTGACGGTGGTGGCCAGCTCGTCGTCGGTCTCGGGCGAGCTGGACATGGAGTAGGAGCGGTAGAGCTCCTCGCCGTCGACGGTCACGCGGAAGGTGCAGAACTGGCCCGCCCTGTAGGTCACCGGCCCCGTCTCCGGAGCGAGTACGTAGGTACGCGCGTCGTCGGTCTCCTTGACGACCCGGGTCACGGTCGCTTGCTGGAACAGTGGTGCTCTCGCCACGGTCCATCCTCTCGGTATTGAGATTCTGCCTCTGTGAGAACTATATTCTCTCATTGAGGTACGATCTTCTCAAGGTGCTTGTGGGAGATCCCGGTGATTCGACCGGAATCTGTCCGAAGGGGGTGATGGCGTGACGGAGGCAGTGGCCCTCGCCTTCGACGACGCGACCTACACCCTTCGCCAACTCGATGAGCTGGCAGGCGGCCTTGCCGCCGAACTCTCGGCGGCCGGGGTGCGACGGGGTTCGCGGGTCGCCCTGATGTCCTCCAATCGCCCTGAATTCGTCGTGGCCGTGCGTGCCATCTGGCGGCTCGGTGCGGCCGTGGTGCTGATCAGTCCCGCGTGGCGAACGGTCGAGGTCACTCATGCGCTCGACGTTTCGGGCGCCACCCACGCGGTCGGCGACAACGCGGTCCTGGCCGGTCTGATGACCATGCGCGATCTCGACGAGACGATCCCGCGCGGAGGTGCGGCGTTCGCAGAACCGGACCCCGAGGACGACGCTGTGTTCGTGTTCAGCTCGGGCACCACGGGTCTGCCCAAGGCCGTGCGGCACACCCATGCGTCCTTTGGTGCCGCTGTCCGGCATTGGCGGGTTGCGCTGGAGCTGACCGACGCGGATCGCATCCAGGTGCTCACCCCGCCGTCGCACATCCTCGGCCTTCTCAACATCGTCACCGCACTCGATACGGGCGTCTGGGTTCGGCTGCACCGCCGTTTCGACCTCGACACCATGCTCAGGCACATCGAGATCGACCGGATCACCGTCGAGATGGCGGTCGCACCGATCGCGTTGGCGATCGCATCGCATCCGGATCTGGAGAGTTTCGATCTGTCCTCCCTCCGGTACATCATGTGGGGCGCAACGCCCGTGACGACGAGTGTCGCAGAGGAGGTCACCCGCCGTACGGGTGTCGGTTGGTTGCCCGCCTACGGTGCCAGCGAAGTCCCGGTGATCGCCTGCAACCCGATCGACGGGGCGCGTCTCGACACCGTGGGCCGTGCGGTCCCCGGCGTGCACGTCCGGGCTGTCGACCTCGAGACGCGTGCGCCGTCGCCGCCGGGGGTGCCCGGAGAGATCGTGGTCCGGTCCCCGTCCCTGATGGCGGGCTATCTGCCCGAATCCGAGAACGACGACGCCTTCGTGGACGGCTGGTATCGCACCGGTGACGTCGGTGTGGTGGACGACGATGGCTGGATCGCCCTCGTCGATCGCTCGAAGGAGATGATCAAGGTCCGTGGCTTCCAGGTGGCGCCGGCGGAGATCGAAGCGGTGCTGCACGGGCATCTCGCGGTTGCCGACTGCGCGGTGTTCGGCGTCGACGACGGAGTCGGGGGTGAACGCATCGTCGCCGCGGTGCGGACGGTCACGCCGATCGAACCCGGCGACCTCATCGACCTCGTCGGTGCATCGCTGGCCACCTACAAGCGGCCGAGCGCGATCGTGTTCGTCGACGACATACCCCGGCTCCCGTCGGGCAAGGTGCTGCGCCGCGTGCTGAGAGACACGGTGGTGAGAGACAGAGTGTTGGAGGAGAGCCATGGATGTACGTCTGACAAGTGAGCAATCGCAATTGCGCGACGCCGCAGCCAAACTGGCCGACGATCTGGGTCCCGGCGCGGTCGCCGACCTCGAGGACGGCACCAGGCGGGATCGGCTCGCGGCGACGATCGACCGAACAGGCTGGCGCAGTCTCCGGTCCGACGGCGCGACCGGTGTCGAGGTCGCGATCGTTGCCGAAGAGTTCGGCAGAGGACTGGTCGACGCGGCCTTCCTCGGACCGATCCTCGCCGACGATCTGCTCCGGCACGCCGGAGACGGTGCAGCCGCGGCAACCCTGGCAATCGACGGCCTCGCCCCCGACGCCGATGGTCTCGACCGCGTGGTGACCCTGGACGGAACCTCCGTCCGGGAGGGGACCGCCGGCGGGATCGTGCCGTCAGAAGACCTCACACGGGTCGCCAAGAACGTTGACACGGTGAATGATTCGTCGATCGCGACGCTGTCGGCCGACGACGCGCAACGCTTTCGTGCACTGGCATTGGTGGTGACCGCCGCCGACATCCTCGGAGCGGCCCGTGGCGCCCAGGCCCTGGCCTGTGACTACGCCAAGATCCGGGAGCAGTACGGGAAGACGATCGGCTCCTATCAGGCCGTCGGCCACATGCTGGCCGAGAGTCTCGCCGTACTCGAGGGTTCGGCGAGCATTCTCCGCCACGCGGCGTGGGCGGTCGACGAACTGGCACCGGCCGAAGCGGTCGGTGCCGCCCAGATGGCCAAGCTGTACTGCGCACGATCCGCCCGGACCGTGTGCGAGAACTCGATTCAAGTGCACGGCGGCATCGGCAACACGTGGGAATGCCTCGCCCACGTCCATCTGCGGCGAGTTCTGGTGTCTACCGAGAACTTTCCGGTGAGCCTGAAGGAGATCGACCTTGGACTATCGTGACTCCACCGACGAAAGCGCATTCCGGGAACGACTGCGGGGCTGGCTCTCCGAGCACGCCGCCGAGTTCCCTACGTCCGGTGACGAATACTGGGCCCGCCAGGGCGAGTGGCACCAGGCGCTCTACGAGGCAGGCTTCTTCGGCCTCTCCTGGCCGGCGAAATTCGGTGGCCACGACCTGGCGCCGGTCTACGACGTGATCCTCGACGAGGAGATCGCCCGTGCCGGCGCGCCGCCGCGGCCGAGCCTGGGCTATCTGCTGCACGGGCTCGGGCGCCATGCGAGTCCGGAACTGCAGGAACGGTTCCTGCCGGGAATGATCGACGGCACCGAGCGCTGGTGCCAGGGATTCTCGGAACCCGGCGCAGGATCGGATCTGGCGTCGTTGCGGACCACCGCGACCCGTGAGGGCGACGACTACGTGATCAACGGGCACAAGATCTGGACGAGCTATTCCGACGTGGCGGATTGGTGTCTGCTGTTGGCCCGTACCGATCCCGAGGCCCCTCGGCACCGCGGCATCTCCGCGTTCATCATCTCGATGAAGCAGGAGGGGATCGAACAGCGGCCACTGAAGATGATGAGCGGCATCACCACGGAATTCGGCCAGGTGCTCTTCGAGGGCGCGCGGGTGCCGGCTGATCAGATGGTCGGCGCACCAGGCGAAGGATGGCCGCTCGCGATGACCGTCGTCGGGCACGAGCGGGAGCCCTCGACGCTGGGATATGTGGCCCGCTACGGCAAACTCGTGCGCCAGCTGGCCAAGCGCTCGGACGAGTACTCGGAAGAGATCGCCTGGGCGGCAGTGCAGACCGAGATGCTGCGACTGCACGTGCGCAGGCGCCTGTCCGAACAACTCGACGGTGTCTCGCACACGTCGGAGGGATCGCTGGACAAACTCTTGATGACCTGGGTCGATCAGTCCGTCGGCCACGCGGCTGTGTCGGTCGGCGGGACCAAGGATCCGGAACTGTTGAGCGCGTACCTGTACAGCCGTGCACAGAGTGTCATGGGCGGTACGTCGCAGATCCAGAAGAACATCATCGCATCGAGACTGCTCGGATTGGGAGTGTGACATGTACGGGATGCCCGAGGAGATCGAGGTCACCGCAGAGGGGCCACTGCGGATCATCACGCTGAATCGTCCCGACGCACTCAACGCGGTCAACGACGCCCTGCATTCCGGTCTGGCCGACCTGTGGACGCGCCTGAGTGAGGACCCGGAGGTGCGCGCCGCAGTGCTCACGGGTCGTGGCAAGGCGTTCTCGGCGGGAGGTGACTTCGGCTATCTCAAGGAGCTCGGTGAGGACCCGGCTCTGCGGGCCAAGACCATTCGGCACGGGCGTGAACTGGTGCTCGGCATGGCCAGGTGCCGGGTCCCGGTGATCAGTGCGGTCAACGGGCCCGCGGTGGGGCTGGGATGCACTCTCGTCGCCCTCAGCGACATGGTGTACATGAATCCGGCGGCCTACCTGGCCGACCCGCACGTCCAGGTCGGCCTGGTCGCGGCCGATGGGGGTCCGCTGACCTGGCCACTGCAGATAAGTCTGTTGCAGGCCAAGGAGTTCGCGCTGACCGGCACCCGGATCTCGGCGGAACGGGCGGTCGGACTCGGGCTGGCGAACCACGTGGCCGACGACCCCTTCGCCGAGGCGGTCGCGTGCGCGAAGAAGATGATGGAGCTGCCGCAGCAGGCCGTCGAGTCCACCAAGCGAATGCTCAACATCCACCTCGAACGAGCGGTGCTCGCGAGCCTCGACTACGCAAATGCGGCCGAGGATCTCTCGTTCCAGACCGACGACTTCCGGGCCACCATCGCGCGTCTGACGGCGCCCAAGAGCTGAGTCGGCCGTTCTGGCCGCACCGTCGGCCTCTGGCTGCAGCATCAGCTGCACGCCGGAAGACGCTGGTGCGGCCAGAATCCCGGGAGGTTCAGGACCGCCGGGCGGCTGGGGAGTGAGCGGCCAGCAGTTCCTCGGAACGCTGGACCGTTCCGGTGATGCCGTCGGCTCGCTGTGCGGCCAGGATCGTCGTGGCATGGCCCATGGTCTCCGGTGGCTCGACCATCTCCGGCGGAATCTCCCGTCCGCCACCGGCGGCCTGCCAGCCCTCGGTGAGAACCACCCGGGTCGGGCTCAGACAGTTGACCGCGACGTCGTCGTCGCGAAGGTCGTGTGCCAGACCGAGATAGAGCCGCTCCACCGCAGCCTTGGAAACCCAGTACGCGTTGGCCCCGCGGTCGATCATCCCGACACCACTCGTCGTGACCGCGATCAGAGAGCCCCCGCCGCGCGCCCGCAGATGCGGGATCGCGGCCCTGGTCACCAGGAACGTCCCGGTCAGATTCACATCGAGGCAGAGTTGCCACCGTTTGAGCGGTGTCGACTCGACGGGCCCGAGCCACAGCACACCGGCGTTCGCGACCACGATGTCGATACCGCCGAATGCGTCGGCGGTGGTGTCGAACGCGGAGGCCACCGATTGTTCGTCGGTGATGTCACACGCGACCGGGAGCGCCTTACCGCCCGCCGCGGTGATCGACTGGGCGACATCGTGGATCGTGCCCGGGACGCGTCCGACCGTCTCGGTGCGGGCCGCCACCGCCACCGCGGCACCGGCCGAGGCCAGTGCCGCGGCGACGGCCGCCCCGATGCCCCGGCTCGCGCCGGCGACGAAGGCGACCTTGCCGTCGAGGACGGTCACTTCGGTGGGAAGCGCAGCGCGCCGTCGAGGCGGATGACCTCGCCGTTGAGGTAGTCGTTCGAGCAGATGTGCTCCACGAGTGCCGCGTACTCGGGCGACTGTCCCATGCGCTTGGGCCAGGGAACCTGCTTGCCCCAGTGCTCCTCCAGCTGATCGGCATGCTTTCCGTACGCCGGGGTGTTGAACGTCCCCGGCGCGATCGTGACGACCCGGATGCCGAGCGGCGACAGGTCGCGCGCGGCGACGAGTGTCATGCCGACCACACCGCCCTTGGCCGCCGAGTACGGCAGCTGTCCGATCTGTCCCTCGTAGGCTGCGATCGACGCGGTGTTCACGATCACGCCGCGACCCGCGTCGGTCGCCTCCTGGCGTGCGATCGCGGCCGCCGACAGTCGCATGACGTTGAAGACGCCGGTCAGGTAGACGTCGATGGTGGTCCGAAAACCGTCGAGATCCAAAGGACTGCCGTCTTTTCCGACGAGTCGTCCACCCGACGCCGGCCCGCCGTGGGTGTCGACGGAGATCCGCAACGGCGCGGCCTCCTCGGCCTCGGCGATCGCGGCATTGACGTCATCGGTCGATGTCGCGTCGGTGCGGACATAGCGCACGCCGAGTTCGGCCTCGAGTTCCTTGCCCTTCTCGTCGGCGAGGTCTGCCACCACCACATGTGCTCCGGCCGCGTGCAGCCGGCGGACCGTGGCCTCGCCCAGTCCGCCGGCTCCGCCGACCACCAGTGCTGAAGTGCCCGCGATATCCATTCGCATTTCCCTTCTTGCGACTAAGACTCTCTCTCTGAGAGAATAATGTTCTCATGAACATCACCATGATCCTCGAAATGGCGTCAGAAGTCGATGACAGATTGGTCATCACCTCTGGCGGACGCTCCGTGACCGCGGTGGAGCTCGCCGTGCTGGCGCGGCGGGCGGCACATTCGTTCGCCGGGCACTCGGCGGTGCTCTATGAAGGCGTCAACGACCTCGCCTACCCGGTGGCGCTCTTCGGGGCGGCGTTCGCGGGTATCCCGTTCGTGCCACTCAACTACCGGCTCAGCGACACCGCGCTCACGGGACTCGAGGGCAAGCATCCCGACGCCGTGATCCTGCGATCAGGCGAGCTCGACCGCTGGCTCACCGGACTCGACGATCGTCCCGACCCGGCCCCGGACGAACTCACCGCAGACCTGTCGGATCCCGACTCGGTCGCCGTCGTGATCTACACCAGCGGGACGACGTCGGAACCCAAGGCAGCGGTGCTACGCCAGCGGCACCTGCTGGCATATGTGTTCAACACACTCGAGTTCAACTCCGCGGCGGTCGAGGACGCGGCGCTCGTCGCGGTGCCGCCCTATCACATCGCCGGACTGACGAACCTGATGTCCAATCTCTACACCGGACGTCGGATCGTCTACGCGACGGGATTCGATGCCGCGCAATGGATCGACACCGTGCGATCCGAATCGGTCACCCACGCCATGCTGGTGCCGACGATGCTCGCCCGGGTGATCGACGCATTGCCTGCCGACGGTGTGGGGCTGCCCTCCCTGAAGAATCTCGCCTATGGCGGCGCGCGGACGCCCCGATCCGTGATCGAGGGTGCGCTGCGGGCGCTGCCGGACACGAATTTCGTGAATGCCTATGGACTCACCGAGACCGCGTCGTCGATCGCGGTGCTCGCTCCCGACGACCACCGGGTGGCCATCGGATCCGACGATGCCGCGATCCGCGGTCGTCTCGGTTCCGTGGGCCGCCCATTGCCCGGCATCGAGGTCACCATCCGTGACGAGGACGGCGAACACCTGCCGGCCGGGGTCGAGGGGCTCGTGTTCGTCCGCGGGGATCAGATCTCGGGTGAGTACGGGGGCCGGAGCGTGCTCGACGACGAGGGATGGTTTCCGACACGTGATCTCGGCCGCCTCGACGACGATGGGTACCTCTACATCGAGGGCCGCGCCGACGACACCATCATCCGGGGCGGTGAGAACATCGCCCCGGCCGAGATCGAGGACGTGTTGATGGAGCATCCCGCCGTCGCCGAGGCGGCGGTCGTCGGAGTGGCGGACCCGGAGTGGGGACAACGGCTGGTGGCCGTCGTCGTCGGCGAGGGAGATCCCGAGGAGATCAGGACCTGGGTCCGCGACCGGTTGCGCTCGTCCAAGACCCCGGACTCGATCGTGTTCACGCCCGTCCTGCCACGCACCGAAACCGGAAAACTGCTGCGCCGCACTCTGATGAATGACCTGGCAACCGCTGAGCAGAACACCGAACTGGAGAAGAACAATGCCTGATGCCGTCATCGTTTCCGCTCGCCGGACGCCGATCGGAACCGCGTTCAAGGGAACGTTGCGCGACACCGATGCCTTCGACCTCGCCGAACACACCGTCGCGGCCGTCGTCGAGGACCTGGGTTCCGCGCCCGTCGACGACGTGATCCTCGGCGAGGGCCTCTACGGCGGCGGCGTGATCGCGCGTCACGCCGCGATCACAGCGGGCCTGGTCGACGTACCGGGCCTCGCGGTCAACCGGCACTGCGCGGCCGGGCTAGCCGCGGTGCAGACCGCGGCCGGCAGCATCCGGGCAGGCATGGACACCGTGATCCTGGCCGGGGGCGTCAATTCCGCGTCCACCTCGCCGAAGTCGAGGTTCCGGGTGGGTGAGGAGTGGATCGAGCCCTGGATGTCGCCGACCCATCCCAACCAGCCTGATGCGCCGAACAAGGACATGTCGATCACCGTCGGTTGGAATTCGGCTGTTGCGGCGGGCATCTCGCGGACCGAGATGGACGAGTGGGCGCTGCGCTCGCACCGCAACGCGATCGCCGCGATCGATGCCGGGCGGTTCGACGAGGAGATCGTGCCGATCAAGACCGTCCACGGTCTGTTCTCCGTCGACGAACATCCGCGGCGGGAGACGAGCCTGGAGAAGCTGGCATCGCTCAAACCGCTCCACCCCGAGATCGAAGGTTTCTCCATCACCGCGGGTAACGCCAGCGGAGCGAACGACGCGGCCGCGGTGCTCGCGATCGCGAGTGACGAACTCGGATTGCCGGCGCTGGCCACGGTTCGGTCGTGGGCGTCGGTGGGTGTCGATCCGGCGCAGACCGGCCTGTCGCCGGTGACCGCGATCCCGAAAGCGCTCAAGCGCGCGGGACTCTCACTGTCGGACGTCGATCTGTTCGAGATCAACGAGGCCTTCGCCGCGAACTGTGTCGCATGCGTGAAGCTGCTCGACATCGATCCCGAGATCGTCAACGTGAGCGGCAGTGGGTGCTCGCTCGGGCACCCGGTCGCGGCGAGTGGCGCCCGGATGCTGACCACGCTGGTCTATGAATTGAGAAGGCGTGGCGGGGGTATCGGCGTCGCATCGATGTGTGCGGGCGGCGGCATCGGATCGGCGACGGTCGTCGAGGTCCATGGCTGACGAGAGATCGCTGCGCGCGTCCGTCGACGATCAGTTGGCGGCTGCGCGGGGTGGATCGGCGCGCGCGGCCGGTAAGCTGCTCAGCCTCGTCGAGGGTGCCGGTCGGGACGTGGTGCTGGAGGCGATCGGACCCGCGGCGCAGTCGATCTCCGCCATCGGGATCACCGGGCCGCCCGGTGCCGGGAAGTCCACCACCATCACGGCACTTGTCGCCGCCTATCGATCGGCAGGAAAGCGGGTCGCGGTCCTCGCGGTCGACCCCACCTCGCCGTACAGCGGAGGCGCCCTGTTGGGCGATCGGATCCGGATGACCCAGCACATCGACGACCGGGACGTGTTCATCCGGTCGATGGCGACCCGCGGCCATCTCGGGGGTCTCGCCTCCGCGGTACCGGCCGCCATCCGGCTCCTCGAGGCACTCGACTACGACGTCGTCCTGGTCGAGACCGTGGGAGTGGGCCAGTCGGAGGTGGAGGTGTCCGCGGTCTCCGATCCCACCGTCGTAATCCTCAATCCTGGTGCGGGCGATGCAGTCCAAGCGGCGAAGGCCGGTCTGCTCGAGGTCGCCGACCTACTGGTGGTGAACAAGGCGGATCGGGAAGGCGCCGATCAGACGGTGCGAGACCTGCGCATGGAGTCGTCGGTGCCGGTGATGACGCTCGTCGCCTCGCGGGGGGAGGGGGTGAGCGAGCTGGTGGAGGCGATCGAGAATCATCGTCGCGACGACGACCCGGTGCGCCGCGCGGCTCGGCTGCGCGGTCAGATCCTGTCACTCGCGATGACCCGGCTGCGCACGCACCCGGCGTTGTCGGAGCTCGTCGACGCCGTGGTGTCCGGTGGGATGGATCCGTACACGGCGGCCGAGAAACTGATCGCCCCCGTCTAGCGAACCCGCCGACAGCAACCCGAATTCCGCCGACAGCAACCGGATTGCTGTCGGCGGTTCAGGAGAGGTCGGGAACGATCTGCGGGAGGTCGACCGAGGTGCGGATTCCGGGAGCGGCCGCACAGACGTGGCGTACCGCGTTCACCGCTCGGTTGGCGGTGTAGCCGGGCGTGGTCTCGGCCATGTGATCGAGGTCGATCGGCATGTTGATGTCGACCGACAGCGGCGCGTCCCCGTCGACGACGACGCGCCAGCCGGTGGCCAGCAGATCCCACCGTGGTTCGATGTCGGAGGTGCAGTACCAGTTCGCGCGGAAACGGAGGATCTCCCGGCCGCCGCGTATGCCGGAGACCGTGATCCGTTGGGCGCCGACCGAACCCGCGGGCAGCATACCCGCGGCGATCGACACCTCGTGCGTCGTCAGCCCGACCTCACCGTGTACCTCGACCGCATCCAGCGGCATCCCGATCGACTCGGCGACGAGCTGGAGCGAGGGACCGAAGCTGCCGCGGAGGTACTCCAGACGATAGTCCTCGAATTCGCGCGCCTGGCCGCCGAAGCCCATGATGCCGAAGAGCAGGTCGGGGGAGTTCCGACGGGAGAGATCTGCGAACTCGTCGATCGCGATCATGTCGACGCGGCGCTGGATGGAGCTGAGTACCAACGGAATCGCCTCGGTGATGAACCCCGGGCTGCTGCCGGTCGAATGGATCGACGTACCACCGGCGAGACACGCGTGCTCGATACGCTCACGCAGGCCGGCGTCCATGCTCGCGGGACGGTGGAACTCGCCGCGCGTGGTGACGATGTCGATCCCGGCTTCGAGGAGCCGGGCGACCTCGTCGACGTCGAGCGCAGCGGGCATGTACACGACGCAGTCGGGTGTCAGCGCGATGATGTCATCGACGCTGTCGGTGGCCTTCACCCCGACCGTTGCCACTCCGCACAGATCGCCTGCATCGGCTCCGTGCTTCTCCGGCGAGGTCACGTACACCCCGACGAGTTCGAGGTGGGGGTGCTCGATGATCGCGCGCAGCGAGCGGGCGCCGATGTTGCCGGTGGCCCACTGGACACACCGATGACGACGTGGTGTGGTCGCACCGGCTACCGCGGGCGAGACGGCGGCCGCGGTCACGACGCCATCCTGACAACTGCCTCCTGCGCGAAAGAGGCGACCAGCGAGCCACTCTCGGTGATGATGTCACCTCGGCCGTAACACCGTCCGCCCGCGATGATCGGGCTGTCCTGTCGGATCAGGAGCCACTGGTCGGTGCGAACGGGTCGATGGAACCACATCGTGTGTGAGGTCACCGCCGAATGGAAGGCGGTTCCGTTGCCGCCCTGGCTGAATCCGTCCAACGGTCGCAGCGCCGTACCGATGACGGTGAGATCGGTGGCGTATGCGGCGACGCAGGGATACGCACGGTCGTCATCGGCCGGCGGTGTTCGCATCCACATCTCGTGGTGCGGTGCGGCAGAGGCCGGGTCGTCGAGGTCGTCGAGGGACCGGATCTCCCAGGGCAACAATCCGACGGTGATCTCGTCCTCGGCGCCGGGCAGATCGGGGACGGGGTCGATCGTCTGGATGTCGGGCCCCTCGTCGGCGACATGCATCGCCACCGTCGCCACGGCGATGAGCCGATCGGTCTGGGTGGCACTGATCTGCAAGGTGTCGAAAGAACGTCCGCGGTGTCGATGGTCGACCTCGTAGGTGACGTCTTCGTCGACCATTCCTTCTCGCAAGAAGTTGGCGTGTATCGACCTGATGGTCTTCTCCGGACTGGCCACGCCCGCCGCCGCCACGAACTGCGCGAGCAACTGCCCGCCGAACAGACGCCGATACGGGAGCGAGAGGTTGGTGCCGCGGTAGCAACTCGCGGTGGGCACCGACGTAGCCCCGGTGGTGGCCGAGGAACGATCGGAGGCGCCGACACCGATCGGTGTGCAGTCACGCAGGTCGAGAACGGAGATCAGCTCACGCCAGTCAGTTGCCATGACGGCAGTGTAATCGCAGATTGCGAAAATGAGAATACGATTCTCGGACGTCAGGCGTCGCGACTGAATCCTTGCGCGCAGAACTCCCAGACCTCGTCGGCGGTGATGGGATGATTGTCGGGGTCCTCGGTGGGCGCGCTCGACTGAGCGATGAACATGACCGTCTGCATCACCATCGCGGCCACCCGCCGTGGATTCAGGCCCTCGCGCAATTCATCTGCGGCGGAGGCCTCCTCGAGGAATTCCGACAGCAGGGCGACCAGTGGCGCGTGTGCGACGCGCACCTCGGTCGGATGGGTGAGGAGCAGCTGCGGTGCGAAGTCGCTGAACAAGGGCCGCTTGGCATTCGGGTCCGGTCGGGACAACTCGAACAGCAGGGTCACCGCGACCCGGACCCGTTCGATGGGGTCGGTCTCGGTGGCCGCGGCCGCTCGGATCTGGTCGGCGGACTTGCTCAGCGCGTCCTCGAACAGCGCGAGGAGCAATTCGTGCTTGCCGTCGAACTGCAGATAGAAACTCCGCAAGGACTGTTTCGACCGCTCGACGACCTCCTGCACCGTGAACTCGGTCGTGCCCTTCTCGGTGATGATCGCCTGCGCAGCGTCGAGGAAGCGTTGTACGCGTTGTTCGGCACGCAGTTTGGCGGTCTTGATCGACCGCTCGACCGCGCGCTGCTTCCATGCGGGCTCTTCGTTCGCGCTTGTCATAGCGCCCGATTTCCGCCGAGTTGCCTATGCATAGGCCGAGTTTAGCTGAGTGAACAATGCATCGCGGCGAAGGGCGCTCTACAAGTTGAAAGTGTTCCATTCTCAAATGGAGAACGCTATTCTCAATTTGTGGATAGATCAGTCTCTCCGTCGTCGTCAGTCGTCGGGGCACACAGGAAGCCGAGAGGAGAGTGTCCGTGCTCGTAGAGTTCGATTCCGACCAGCGGCTATGGGGTAAGACCGTGCGGGAGTTGCTGGCGAAGGAATGCTCGCCGGCATGGATCCGGCAGGTGGTCGACGACGACGTCGATCCGGCGCCACTCTGGGCGACGTATGTCGATCAGGGCTGGACGGAACTGGTGGAACCCGCCGAATCCGTCGAGCTCGCCATCGCCTTGGAGGGCATGGGCGCGGCGACCGATCCGACGCCGTTCCTCGCGACCGTGACACAGTTCGCGCCGTTGGCCGGAGAGTTGGCCGAACCCGGCAGGACGGGTGCGGCGGTTCCGACCGGTGTCACCGCACATCTCGACGACGAGGGGTGGCTGCTCTCGGGTACCTGCCGGACCGTTCTCGATGGCGACCGCGCCGAGCAATTCGCCGTGGTGACCGCCGCAGGGGTGTTCGTGATCCCCGCGGATGTCGCGATCGTGACGCGGGTGCCGTGCTTCGACCCGCTGATGCATGTCGCTGATATCACGTTTCCGTCTGTTCGCGTCCCGGATTCACGGCGCAATCCGGTTCCCGACGTCGCGCGTGCACGCGCCGTCGCGTTGATGGGGATGTCCATCACGATGGTCGGTGCGTGCCAGCGCATCCTCGACCTCGCCCTCGAGCATGTGACCAATCGCCAGCAGTTCGGTGTCGCGATCGGCAGCTTCCAGGCCGTGAAGCACAAGGCGGCCGACATGCACGTCGCGGTGGAGCGGGCCCGGGCGCTCGCGTACTACAGCGCGCTGACGATCGCGACGGGCAGCGCCGACATGCGACTGGCGGCGTCGATGGCGAAAGCCTCGGCGGGAGAGTGTCAGTCGCTGGTCTTCCGCAACGGTTATCAGCTGTTCGGTGCGATGGGATACACGTGGGAGAACGATCTGCAGTTCCCACTCAAGCGTGCCAAGGCAGGAGAACTGATGCTCGGTGGTTCCGACGAACACCGGGCATTGATCACCGAGGAGTATCGTGCAACTCAACTTTGACACCGATGTCGAGGAGTTCCGGGCGGAGTTCGTCGCATTCCTCGACGAGCATCTCCCGACGGAGGCGCAAGCCGTCCGTAGGACGAAATCCAGTTCGGACATACCGGATTGGGCACGTGAGTGGCAACGCCTGCAATTCGATCACGGATGGCTACAGCCCGGGAACCCGCCAGAGTTCGGGGGACGCAACGCCGGAATCCTGCAGCAATACGTCCATCTCGTCGAGCTGTCGCGACGGCGCATCTACCACAGCTACAACCCACAGGGTCTTGGCATCATCGCGGCTTCGCTGCTGACCTTCGGGACCCCGGAGCAGAAGAGCAGGTGGGCGGTGCGCATCCTGCGTGCCGAGATCACCGCGTCGCTCGGGATGAGTGAGCCGGGGGCCGGCTCCGATCTGGCCTCCCTGCGCACCAAGGCGCGACTCGAGGGCGACGAGTTCGTGGTGAACGGCCAGAAGGTCTGGACGTCGGGAGCCCATGACGCCGACGTCCTGTTGACCTTTGTGCGCACCGACCCCGATGCGCCCAAACACAAGGGCATCAGCGCGATCCTGATCCCGACTGATCTGCCCGGCGTGACCCGTCGCCCGTTCGGGGCGATCTCGTCTCCAACGGATCTCGACTTCAACGAGGTCTTCTTCGAGGATGTGCGGGTGCCTGCCGAGAATCTGATCGGTGAGCTCCACGGGGGGTGGCACGTCGCCAACGGGTCGCTGGGTCACGAGCGAACCCTGTTGTGGCTCAGTTTTGCCGAGCGTCTGGAGGATCTGCTCCGCGACTACCGACCGGAGACCGTACTCGACCGCGATCGGTACGCGACGCTGGTGATGGACTCGTACGCACTCAGGTTGCTCGGCTCGAAGGCGCTGGGCCGGGCGGCCCGGGGCGAGCAGGATGTGCCCGCGTTGTCGGTGCTCAAGCTCATGGGTTCGGAAGCCGTGCAGAACGCGACCGAGCATGCACTCGCCGCCGCAGGCGAGGCCGGGCTGTCGCACCCCGGGCTGACCGCACCGTACAACCACATGGATCTCGAGATGCTGTACACCAGTTGGTTCGAACGCTATGCGCGCAGTTTCGGTTACACCATCGCCGGTGGTACCTCGGAGATCCAGCGGAATGTCATCGCGGAGCGAGTGCTCGGATTACCCAGGCGCTGAGGCGGTATCGATGAAGGACACAGATGAACATCTTGTATGACGTGAAGGACAGGATCGCGACGATCACGCTGAATCGTCCGGAGGTGGCCAACGCCCAGAACGCCGAGCTCCTCGACGAGCTGGACGCGGCGTGGACCAGGGCGGCCGACGATCCGGACGTGAGCGTCATCGTCTTGCGCGGCGAGGGCAAGCACTTCTCGTCCGGGCATGACCTCAACGGTGGTGGCCCGAGGCCGGACAAGATCACTCTGGAGATGGTCTACGGCACGGAGTCCCGACGATACCTCGACTACAGCCTGCGCTGGCGAAACATCCCCAAGCCGAGTATCGCTGCGGTGCAGGGTCGTTGCATCGCAGGTGGCCTTCTGCTCTGTTGGCCGTGCGACCTGATCATCGCATCGGAGGATGCCAAGTTCTCCGATCCCGTCGTGATGATGGGTATCGGTGGTGTCGAATATCACGGCCACACCTGGGAACTGGGCCCGCGCAAGGCCAAGGAGATCCTCTTCACCGGACGCCCGGTCACGGCCGCGGAGGCGGAGCAGACCGGCATGGTGAACCTCGTGGTTCCACGAGACGAGCTCGATGCGCGTACCGCGGAGATGGCGGCGAAGATCGCGACCATGCCTCCCTTCGCCTTGCGTCAGGCCAAGCGGGCGGTCAACCAGACGCTCGATGTCCAGGGCTTCTATGCGGCGATCCAGTCGGTGTTCGACATCCATCAGACCGGACACGGAAATGCGCTGAGCATGAGTGGTTTTCCTGTGCTCGTCCATCTCGACGAGATGAAGGGCCGAATGGGCTGAGTCGGTCGGGCGGGGTCAAATGGTCCGCGCGGCAACAATATTGCTCATAGGAAATTCTCAGTTTCGGCAGAAACGAGCAGGTGATTGTCCTATTCTCTAGGGAGAGAATGTGATTATCACACTCGGTCGCCGGCACCCACTGCCGTCGACGCTTCATGAATCAGTTGGGCGGCTCGTGATGTCGAGCGTCCACGAGAAAGGACACCACCATGCGCAGAACTTTCACCGCGCGGGCTCTGGCCATGTGTGCGGGGGCGGTCATGATCGTCGGCGTCGCTGCCGGTTGTAGCGACTCGGACTCGAGTGATTCCGGCTCGAGCGCAACCAGTTCGATGGCATCGACATCGATGGCCGCGGCCGCCGCGGACCCGGCCACCACCAAGGAGATCACCGACGCATATGTGGTCTTCTTCAACGGTCAGACCCCGCCTGCGGAACGGGCCGCGTTGATCGAGAACGGCGACGCGTTCCTGCCGGTGCTGCAGGGGCTGACGAAGAATCCGCAGTCCATGCAGACGACGGTGGCGGTGAAGGACGTGAAGGTCACCGACGCCGACCATGCCGACGTCACGTATGACCTGCTGATGCAGGCCAACCCGGTGATGCCGGGTCAGACCGGACAGGCGATCAAGGAAGACGGGAAGTGGAAGGTCTCCGCCGACACCTTCTGCGCGTTGATGGCGGTGCAGGGTGACGGGGGACAGATTCCTGCCTGTGCCTGACACACGGAAACCCCTTCGGGCCGGCATCGATTCGAGGCCGGCCCGAAGTGTGTGATGACCGGTATGCGATGGCGACGTGGGTGAGACGCCCGTGCTCAGAGGTCGATCAACCGCGGAGCGGTCTGCGAGGCCCGGATCCGGGCACCGGCCTCGCGTGTCAGCTCCCGATGAGTACCCAGCAGCGAATCGAGCATGATGACCCTGCGGGCATGTCGATGGAACGGGTGTTCGGCGGTGAAGCCGATCCCGCCGAGGATCTGCTGGACATGACGAGACGTGATCGAGGCGGCCCGGCCGGCCGCTGCCTTGGCGAGAAGCGCGCCGAAGTCGTCCTGGGCAACCAGAAGAGTGGCCTCGGCCCCCTCGATGGCCGCCAAGGTCTCGGCGAGTCGGTGACGAACCGCTTGGAAGGCGGCGATCGGTCGACCGAACTGTGTGCGGTCGAGGGCGTGGGTCCGCGCCAGATCGAGCATGGCCCGGCTGGATCCGAGCAGCCACCATCCGAGCGCCAGACGAGCCCGCGCGATCGGCACCTCGACGCCACGGGCCACTTCGTGAAGGGGGAGCTCCGGATCGATCGAGTCATGCCCGTCTGCGTGCTCTCGCGCCCACTCCACCCACCGCCGGCCCACAAACGGCAGCGGTACCACGGATCCGGGTTCTCCGTCGTGGTCGATCAACAGCACGTCGTTGAGAACGGAACTGTGCGTGCCGGTTTCGCCGAGTAGGCGGAAGACGAGCGGGATGGCGACGTCGGGGATGTCGGCCAGCATCTCCGACCATCCGAGTTCGCCGAGCGCCTTGTCGAGGACAGGCCCGGAACTCGAGGACATGACCTTGCGCAGGGTGTCGGCGAAGAGATCCTGTTCGGCGCTATCCACTGTCGCCCTTTCCCAGATCGAGTAGTCGGCGCGCGATGATGTTGCGCTGGATCTCGGCCGTGCCGCCGTAGATGGTCGCTGCACGTGAATAGAGATATTCCGAACGCAGCACCGGGTCAGTCCACTCGACCGCACCGGGGACGAGATCGCGACAGGTGTCGAAGAGTTGTTGTTCCGCGGTCGCCAGCAGCACCTTGTCGACCGACGTCTCGGGCCCGAGACGCCCGCCCGCGCCGAGCCGCTGCTGCGTCGCATACGAGCGGGACCGGACGGTGTGCGCCGCGAGGTAGGCCGCGCCGAGATCGAGGTCGTCAGCGGGATCCGACTGCTGCACAAGATTGTCCAGGATGGAGTACAGGTAGGCGATGCGATGCCAGAAACACGTCGATCGCTCATGTGGCAGCAGGTCCATGGCGACCCGCCACCCGTCGCCCGGCCGACCCAGCATCCGATCGGCCGGTACCACGACGTCGTCGAACCAGACCTCGGCGAACTCGTCGACGCCGTGCATCGTCCGTAGCGGTCGCACCGTGATGCCCGGGGTGTCCATGTCGACGAAGAACGCGGTGATGCCCTCGTGGCCGGGGCCGGTGCGAGTCAGCAGCACGCACCGGGCGGCGAACTGGGCGAGACTGGTCCATACCTTCTGGCCGTTGATGATCCACGTGTCTGCGTCGGGATCCGGTGCAGCGCGCGTACTCAGGGAGGCCAGGTCGCTGCCGGATCCGGGTTCGGAGAAGCCCTGGCACCACTGCTCGTCGCCGTTGAGCAGTCGTGGCACCATCTCGGCAGCCAACTCGGGCCGCGCGTAGGAGATGACAGTCGGCGCGAGCACCTCGATCATCGAGTAGATGCCGGGTTCGGCCAGGTTGCGTGTCGCGACCTCTTCGCCGAGCACTGCCCGCAGCACCGCCTCGCCGCCGAGGCCGCCGACCTCGGCGGGCCATCCGTAGCGCATCCAGTCGGCGTCGTGGAGAGCCCGTCGGACACGGGACAGCTGGGCGACCTGGGCGTCGAAGGAATGGTCGTCACCGGGGGACAGGTCATGGGTGTCGAGCCACCCGCGCACCGCCGCCCGGAACTCCTGTGTGTTCATTCCCCGGTGAAGGAGATCGCGTGGGGCCGACCGGAATTGTGCTCACCGTTGCGACGGATGAACGTCATCGCCCTGGTGCGCAATCGCCACCCGTCGTCGGTGCGGACGTAGGTGTCGTCGTAGTAACCGATGCGCATGTCCTGCTGGGTGTGGTCGATGAAGCAGAGTGGCTGGGTGCCGGTTGCGGTGTCCTCGCCACCGTCGCCGTCGAGGTCGATGAGGGCCGTTCCGGTCAGGAAGAGGCCTTTGGGTGCCGCGGCGACCAGTTGCGGAAAACGGTCGAGGGGGTAGATCTCACCGAACGCGCTGTAGGTGCCGTCCGGCGTGAACACCGACACCACGCCGTCGGTGTCGCCCTTGGTCATCGTGACCGCGTATTTGGCGAGCAGTTGCTCGATCTCGATCAGGTCGTCATTTCTGGAGGTGTCACTTCTGGACAAAGACCTTGCCGCCTTTCATCACGAATCGGACATCCTGGGTGACGGTGATGTCCGTGAGGGGGTTTCCCGGAACCGCGATGATGTCCGCGAGCAGACCTTCGGCGAGCCGGCCCCGATCCTCGACGTTGATCAGCTCGGCCGCTGTCGCGGTGGCGGCGCGCAACACCGCGGATGGCGGCATGCCGCGCTCCACCAACGCGACGAGTTCGTCGGCGTTCTTGCCGTGCGGGATCGCGGGCGCGTCGGTGCCCACGGCGATCTTGACCCCGGCGTCGTAGGCCTTCTTCACCGAGATCCGGGCCTTCGGGAACATTTCGGCAGCCTTCGCCTGCAACTCCGGTGGGGAGTGCGAGACATCCATGGCGTCGGCCAGGCGCGTCGTCGGGACGAGGAAGCTGTCGTTGGCGACCAACATCTCGATGGCCTCGTCATCCATCAGGAAGCCGTGCTCGATGCAGTCGATGCCGGCCTTGACCGCCTGTTTGACGGCCTCCGCGCCATGGGTGTGCGAGGCGACCCGTAGCCCTCTGCGGTGGGCCTCGTCGACGATCGCGCACAACTCGTCGAACGAATAGTGCTGCGCCCCCGGTGCTCCCGTCAGGGACATCACGCCACCGGAGACGCACACCTTGATCAGCTGGGCGCCGTGCTTGATCTGATAGCGCACCGCCTTGCGGACCTCGTCGACCCCGTTGGCGATCCCCTCTTCGAGGGTGAGCTCCATGACGTGCGGCGCGAAGGCCGCGAACATGGTCGGGTCGAGGTGTCCGCCGGTCGGGGTGATCGCGTGTCCGGCCGGCACCACACGGGGGCCGTCCACCCAGCCGGCGTCGATGGCCCGGCCGAGCGCGACATCGAGCAGGTATCCGCCGGTCTTGACGAAGAGTCCGAGGTTGCGGACGGTGGTGAAGCCGGCCCGCAGCGTGCGGCGGGAATTGCCCACCGCACGCAGCATCCGGGTCGGCGGATCATCCTGGACCGTTGAGTAGACGGGCCGTTCGCCCCGCCCACCCATCAGCAGGTTGACCTCCATGTCCATCAATCCGGGGAGGAGGATGTTGTCGCCGAGGTCGATGATCTCGCCGTCGGGCTCGCCACCGATTCCGACGATCCGATCGCCGTCGACACGGATGATGCCTGGGGTGATCAGCTCACCCGTGTCGACGTCGACCAGACCGGCCGCCTTGAGAGTGACCATCAGACCACGGGTTCGGAGACGAGTTCCGCCCAGGCGGCACCGCTGTCGGGGACACGCGGTTGCTTCCAGACCTCCACGGGGAACGACACCATCACGAGCGACTGCATGAGGTGGACCAGCGAACGTACGTCCTCGGGCAGGTCATCGAGGGGGAATTTGTCACCGAAGACGCACGCGTCGTCCAGGCGCTTCATCGCCGCGTCGTAGAATTCCTGCATGTCCGCCATGCTCGACTCGAGCCGCTTGGCATAGCGTTGCGCCTCGGTGGGCAGGCACCAGTCCGAGTACTTCTCCAATTCGGCGAATTCAGCTGGCAGCTTTGGCATCTTCGTACTCCTTGACGTGGTCGACGGCCGTTTTGTGGAGGTGACGCAGGAGGATCTCCTGGTCGCACAAGGGGAAATCGGTGACGGTGCGGGTCTCGATCATCTTCTGGGTCGCCTCGAGGGTGTTGGCGTCCTGCAACGCGTACTCCTTGAAGGTGACTGCGGCCAGCTCCTGGGCGAGGCGCTCGCGGACGGTCTTCGGCGGCACGAAGTACAGCTTGGCCTCGAAGATGTGCCGATCGACCGCGGTTGGCCAATAGTGGTACGTCAGATACCAGCCCGGCGCCCAGCACAGCAGCGACATGTTCGGGAAGAACTCGAACTCGTCGACGCCCCAGGGGACCGCGCCTGCGGGGTTGATCGCGGGCGGCAAGGGATCCAGACCCTCGATGTCGGGCCGATCCCATGGACCGAACAGGCCCGACCGCAGGATGCGCTCGATCGGCTTGACCATGTTCAGATCCTTGGGCGGAGCCATGCCTCCCCACGACGAGACCATCGAGTGAGGGCCCTGCAAGTCGTAGTGCAGGCCTTCGAAACCGACCTTCATGAGCTTGTCGGCCTCGTCCTTCACCGCCTGCTTCTGATGCAGGACGGGGGCGTGATAAAACTCGGCGAAGGCGTCGATGAAGAGCTTCCAGTTGCTGCCGACCTCGGCGCGGTAGCTGTAGACCTCGGTCATCTCGTGGAACGGATAGCCTTGCAGCCCTTTGCCATAGGTGCCCAGATAGTCCTCGAGCGACTCGGCGTTCGGGTCGAGGTTGATGAAGATGAACCCTTCCCAGATCTCGCACCGGACCGACTTGAGTCCGAACTGTTGCTTGTCGAGGTCGAAGAACTCGCCCTCTTGCTGGACGTAGCTCAGATCGCCGGTGAGGTCGTACCGCCAGGCGTGGTACTTGCAGGTGAACTGCCGGCAGGTACCGGAGGTCTCCTCGTTGGGGAAGTCGTCCCACACCAGTTTGTTGCCACGATGCCGGCAGACGTTGTGGAAGGCCCGGACGACGTCGTCCTTGCCCTTGACGATGATCAACGACGTGTTCGCCGCCGCCAGTTCGCGCGTGAAGTAGCTGCCCTTCTTCGGGAGCCGCTCGACCCGGCCGACGTTGAGCCAGGTCTTCTTGAAGATCGCCTCACGTTCGCTCTCATAGAACGCGGGATCGATCGAGTCGGTGTAGTCCACCGGATCGGTCCCGAGTTGGGGGAAGTGCTCGGTCCAACTTCCCTCGGCGGGTTTCTTGAAGTGTGCCAATGGTTTACCTTTCGTATTCAGGCTGGAGTTCGCGATCCGGCTCGATGCCGAACGTGTTGAATGCCATGGACAAGGTGGCGTAGGCGCCGACGGTGAAGACCAGGTCCATCATCTGCCGGTCGGTCAGATGCTCGGTTAGGGAAGCCCAGGTCCCGTCGAGGATCGCGTGGTGACGATCGAGCTCACCGACTGCATCGAGGACGAGTTGTTCGACGGGTTCGAGCGCGACGCCCATGCGGGCGTCCTCGATCTCCTCGAGTGTCATTCCGGCGGCCTGGCCCATCCCCCTGTGGTGCTCGAGCTCATAGGGCGATTCGCTCAGTTCCGCCACCCGGAGGATCGCGGCCTCTCGCATCCGGTCTGACAGCGTGGACCGGAACAACAAGTGCACGTTGAACGGCATGAAGGCCTTGGTCAGATCTGGATGACGTACGAGGGTTGCCAGCGCGTTTCCCGCGCCCTGGGGGTTTCGGCGTCGCTTCGGCAGCATTCCGGCCAGTGCAGCATCGACGTCGTCGTCCCACTGTTCGCCAGGCAAGGGTGTCAGCCGCATCCGGCCCTCCTTTGGAGAATCATATTCTCATTGACGAGTACTACGTTTTCACGAGTTGCCGCTCGAGTCAATCCATCGGCGCATACTTCGTGGCGGGGACGGCGGACGGGGTGGGCCCGGTCTCAGGGGGTCGGGTGCGTTCGGCGACGTCGCGAGGTCGGGGTTGGGATCGTTTGTGATCTGGGTCTCCAAATCTGTTGATTCTTCGTTTACGAGAAGCTAGTTTCTCATTAGCGAGAGCATCGATGTCATGGCTGTGCTGCGGTGCTTGTTCGGCAGCCTTCGCCAGACGCTCTCGATCCCGGTGGGATTTGCGGGCCCGGAGACGTCATTGAGGAGAATCAGGTGAAAGCACAGCGAATATTCGCGACCGCCATGGTGGTGGTGGCGTTTGCGGCCGCAGGATGTGGTGGCCGAGATGGCAGCGGGTCCGAGGAAACCGGGACAGAGGGTACAGCGTCCTCGTCGAGCGTCTCGAGTTCGTTCGGTGATCTGACGGATGTGTGCAAGAAGGGGGCCGCAAAAGGTGCCACCGCCCAGGGCGTCAGCGATTCGGAGATACAGGTCGGCGTGCTCTCCGACGTCGGTTTCACCAAGAATGCGGAATTCGTGGACGCTGCAAAGGTTTTCACCTCGTGGTGTAACGACAATGGCGGGATCAACGGCCGCAAGATCGTGGCCAACACTCATGACACCAAGCTCATGGCGGTGCGACAGCAGATGTCTGAGGCCTGCAAGCAGGATTTCGCACTTGTCGGCGGCGGCGCCGCTCTGGATGGCCTGGGCACCAAAGAACGACTGTCCTGTCTGCTTCCGAACTTTCCCGCGCAGGTCGCTCAAATGTCCGAGCTAGGTGCGGACCTCAGCGTGCAGGCCTCGCCGTCGCAAGTCTTCGGGTATCTGCCCTACTATCAGTTCCGCGAGTGGCTGCTGAAGGATGCCTATCCGCAGTCCGCGAACGCGATCGGCATCATCAACGGGGACTCGCCGGTCACCAAGGTCCTCGGCGACATCCAGACCGAGACCGTCAAGGCCGCCGGCGGCACCTTCGTATACAACGACCTGTACCCGGCCGCAGGAGTCTCCGACTGGACCCCCTATGCCCAGGCAATCAAGAACAAGGGGGTCAAGGGGCTGATCTTCTTCGGGCAGTACAACCAACTCGCCAAGCTCGAAAGCGTGTTGACCAGTATGAATTACAAGCCGGATTGGATCGACGCGAACAACAACGCCTACAGTCAGGCGTTCCTCGATCTGATCGGTTCATCCGCGGCGAAGCAGAACAACCTCGTCGACCTCGGTGGTGTCCTGCCGATAGAGAGCACCGAACCGGTGATGAACCAGCTCAAGGAGCTATACAAGAAATATGCTCCAGGCGCGACCATCACCCTTCCTTCACTTCGCGCCTTCTCGTCGTGGCTGGTGTTCGCGAAGTCCGCCGCGAGCTGCGGTGACAATCTGACGCGATCGTGCTTGATGAGCGCCGCGACGAAGGAAACGCAATGGACCGCGGGTGGCCTGCAGGCACCGCAGAATCTCACGCCGGGTGCGGCGCCGTCGCCGTGCTTCAACGTCGAGAAGACGACCGCGAACGGTTGGGAGCCTGCCGACTTCGGTGCGGACCAGGGAGCGTACCGCTGCAACATCCCAGTGAAGAAGTGGACAGGTCAATACGGCAACGGAATGAAGTTGACCGATGTCGGCAAGAGCATGAGTGACGTGCAGTAATGGATCAATTCCTCGCCTTTGGCGTGGTCGGACTCAGCACCGCCGCGATCTACGCAGTGATCAGCGGCGGGCTGGTCGTCACCTACACCACCACAGGTGTCTTCAACTTCGCTCATGGTGCCGCCGGCATGATGGCGGCATTCATATACTGGCAGTTCAGCATTGGCTGGGGCTGGCCTGTCTGGTTGTCGCTGGTGGTGGTACTCGGCGTGCTGACGCCGCTGTTCGGACTGCTCGTCGAGGTCGCGATGCGTCCGGTGCAGCCTCTCGGTGAGGCCGAGAAGCTGGTGATGACGGTTGCGTTGTTGAGCGGCCTCATTGCGCTCGCGCGGTGGATCTGGGATCCGAACGAACCGCGCAACCTGCCGCAGTTCTTCGCCGACCAGCAGCCGTTCCATGTCTTCGGCGCCACGGTGACATGGCATCAAGCACTCACCATGATCGTTGCCATCCTGGTTGCCGTGGGACTTCGAGTGCTGCTGTTCCGTACACGGGCCGGTACCGAGATGCGTGCAACCGTTGACGACCGATCGCTCGTCGGGCTCACCGGAGCAGACCCGGTGCGGGCAAATCGGATCGCGTGGATACTGGGGATCGAACTGGCCGCCATCGGCGGTGTTCTGATCGCCCCGGTTGTCGCGCTGGATGCGATGTCACTCTCCTTGGTGATCGTCAGCGCGTATGCCGCGGCGATCTTCGGTCGCCTCAAGAGCCTTCCGCTCACCTTCCTCGGCGCGGTAGTGGTCGGGTGCATGGAGAGTTACCTGACGGGCTACCTCCCCCAGAACGCGTACCTGCCCGGAATCCGCTTGGCGGCTCCCGCGATCTTGCTCCTGCTTGCCCTACTTGCGTTCCCGCACGGACGGTTGCGGGGTAGGGATCGGCAACTGAGCCCGGTGCCATTGCCGTCCCTTCGAGGAGCGGTTTTCCTCGCGCTCGTGACCGTGTGGTCCGGTCTGATTCTCGCGACGGTGCTCAGCGATAGTGACCTCATCACCTATGGGCAGATCTTCGCGTTCGGTGTGCTGGCCCTGTCGTATGTACCACTCGCGGGGTATGCGGGCCAGATCTCGTTGTGTCAGATCACTCTCGCCGGTATCGGTGCGATCGTCTGCGGTCATCTCGGCGCGAACGGTCAGTGGTGGGCAATCATCGCAGCCATGGTGATCGCCGGGATCGTGGGAGCAGCGATCGCGCTGCCGGCATTGCGGTTGTCTGGGGTCTATCTCGCACTGGGCACGGCCGCAATCGCGGTCATCTTCGACCGGTGGATTTTCACCCTCCCATCATTTGATTTGTTCGGGTTGCGGGTTTCGTTCTTCGATCAGGGTTCGGTGGAGGTGCCGGGGCCGACTCTGCTCGGGTACGCGATCGATACTCCGCAGCGCATCACCGTTTTCACCGCGGCTGTCCTCGCGGTGGCCACGTTCGGTGTGGCGCTCTTGCGGCGAGGACGCCTCGGGCGGAGGCTGATCGCGCTGCGAGACAGTGAGGCGGCTTACGCGACTCTTGGCGGCAATCTGCTGCTATCCAAGATGCTTGTCTTCGGTTTGAGTTCCGCGCTCGCGGGACTCGGAGGCGCTTTGTACGGCATGCAACTCGGTTCGGTCACTGGAGACCAGTTCAGCTTCATCTCTGGACTTCCGATCTTCCTGGTCGTGGTGTTGGCCGGATTGGGAACAGTGGGGAGCGGCCTGTTCACGGGTGCGGCGCTCGCTGGGCCACTCAACGCAATCGGAGTGTTGTGGCCGATGCTGCGGGAGGTGTCGCAGGCGATTCCGGCACTCCTCGGCATCGCATTCGGAGCCAAGGCGGTGAAGGAGGGGGGCATCGCTGCAATGCGAAAGCAATGGAACGCCGCCTTCGCGGATCCCCTCGTCATGGCGGCGCTGGTGGTGTGGACCTTGGTGTTCTGGTTGCTGCGACTCGCCGATGCCATCAACGGCTACCTCTTTTTCGTCGCGATGCTTGCCGCTGCCTTGCTGACCCCGGCGATCGCCGGATGGCGAGACCGGCGTGCCCATTCCAACGGTGAGGGACCTGAATATCCCGATGCCGAGATCCCCGTCGAATGGTGGGGGATCAGCCGTCCGTGGGTGAACGACGATGAGGAGGTGTTGGATCGTGCCATCGCTACTGAGAGTTGACGATGTATCCGTGTCGTTCGGCGCGCACCGCGCGCTTTCCGACGTCGAGCTGTCCGCCGAGCGTGGACACGTCACTGGGTTGATCGGCCCGAACGGCGCAGGAAAGAGCACGTTGTTCGACGTCATCGGGGGGTTGCGGCGGCCGAGCTCGGGCTCTGTTTTCCTTGACGGCGAAGACATCACTCGCCTCGGACCGGCGCAACGCGCGAAGCGTGGAATGGCACGGACGTTCCAGGGCTTGGAGCTCTTCGGTCGGCTGAGCGTCCGCGACAATCTGCTCGTCGCAGCCGAACTCCGACACAGCGGCCGCGACGCGGCCAACATGGTCGACGGAGTGATCGAACGGGTGCAGCTCGGAGCGTATGTGGACCGGCTGGCTGATTCCCTGCCGACTGGTGTCGGCCGTCAGGTTGAGGTGGCCAGGGCTCTCACCACGAAACCGGATCTGATTCTGTTGGACGAGCCGGCGGCCGGACAGGACGCCGACGAGACCGAACGATTCGCACAGATCTTACGTTCGGTCGCGCAGGACGGCGTAGCGGTATTGCTGGTCGAGCACGACATGGAACTCGTCATGGGTGTCTGTGACGAGGTCCACGTCCTCGATCTGGGGACGATCATCATGTCAGGTCCACCGGAGACGGTGCGGCAGAACACTGCAGTACTCGACGCGTATCTGGGGACAGCATGATTCCACCGCTACTCGAACTCCGCGACGTCCGTGCCGGCTACGGAGGCATCACGGCCCTGCACGGTGTCGACATCAGTGTCGGTGCCGGTCAGGTGGTGGCGTTGCTGGGACCCAACGGCGCCGGCAAGACCACGACCCAGAAAGTGGCAGCGGGAGTGCATCCGGCCGATGCGGGACGGTTACTGTACGGCGGTCGTGACGTGACCGGTATCGCTTCCAGGGATGCCGCGTCGGCCGGTATCTGTCTGATCCCCGAGGGCCGCGGGGTATTCCCGAATCTGACCGTCCGCGAGAACCTCTGGATGATGACGTTCACCGGCAAGTCGCGAGAGGAGGTCGAAGAACTCGCATTCTCCAGGTTTCAGATCCTGAAGGAACGAGCCTCCCAGACCGCCGGCACCCTGTCGGGCGGTGAACAACAGATGCTCGCCCTGACGCGTGGGTTGGTGACGGACCCAGCTGTGCTGCTTCTCGACGAATTGTCCATGGGCCTGGCTCCTCTGGTGGTCGAGAAGCTCTACGAGCAGGTCGCGCAGATCGCGCGCGACGGTGTCGCGGTCCTCGTCGTCGAGCAATTCGCGTCGGCTGTCCTGGACATGGCCGATCATGCCGCCGTCCTCGTCCGCGGACGGGTCGAATACGACGGGCCACCCGGCCGATCACTCAGGAACGAACTCGCCAACCTCTACTTAGGGAGCGCCACATGACCGCTGCATCCGATGACCGGGCAGAACGATTCACGCGAGAACTCGACAAGCTGAAGATCCCGGATCCGGCCGCCGCCAGATCCCAGCTCTGGGTCAGGCTCGGGGTCGTGGGAATGGTGCTGGGGATCGCCCTCGGGGTGATCGCCTATCTGATGTCGCACAACACGTCCGACCCACTGGTGCAGCGGGATGCGCTGACGATCGCACTCACCGGTATCGCGGTGGCGGTGGTGGGCTCGGCAGTGTTCCTGAGGTACTCCCTGACGAACTTCCTGCGGTTCTGGCTGGCGCGGCAGGCATTCGATCTCGACAGTTTCGGTGACCGGCTCGTCACGGGCAGTGCCCCGGCGGTCGGTGCACATTCGACACAGGTGAAGGAGGGCATTCACGATGACCACGGAAGTGCTGCCATTGCGCGCGGGTGAACAACTGGCCTGCTCGACGTGTTCCACCAAGGTGGTCGTGGTCGCCGCGACATCCGAGGTGAATCCGGAGATCACCTGCGGTGGAACTGTTCTGCAGGCTGCGAAGACCGTGACATCGCCGGCACCCGACGGATCGCAGCCCGCGACGCTGATCGGCAAGCGGTACGTCACCGGCGACGAGACGGTCGAGCTCCTGTGTACGTCTTCCGGATCGGGATCGTTGGAGTGCAACGGCGAGGCGATGAGCCTCAAAGCGGCGAAATCGCTGCCCGCATCAGACTGACGGACCGATGTCGCACCGGCTCGCGCCACTGGGCATGAGCCGGTGCGGACATGTGTCCGCCACTTCGTGAGAGGAGGTTCCTGCATGTCGGCAGGGATGAGTTTCGATCTGACCGAGGATCAAGAGCTGATCCGGAAGTCGGTTGCCGAGTTGGCAGGTCGCTTCGACGACCAGTACTGGATGGAGAAGGATCTCGCACACGAGTTCCCGACCGAGTTCTATCAGGCCATCGCCGACGGCGGCTGGCTCGGCATGACCATCCCGGAGGAGTACGGCGGGCACGGCCTGGGGATCACGGAGGCCTCCATCCTCCTCGAACAGGTCTCGCGGTCGGGCGGCGCGATGAACGCGGCGACTGCGATCCATCTCTCGATCTTCGGTATGCAACCGGTTGTCGTCCACGGATCCGAAGAACTCAAACAGCGGACGTTGCCGCGCGTGGTGAACGGCGACCTGCATGTGTGTTTCGGCGTGACCGAACCGGGTGCGGGCCTCGACACGTCGCGCATCACCACGGCAGCGCGGCGCACGGGTGACGGCTACGTGATCAACGGACGCAAGGTGTGGATCTCGAAGGCGATGGAGGCCGAGAAGATCCTCCTGCTCACCCGCACGACGCCGTATGACCAGGTCGAGAAGAAGACCGACGGGATGACGCTGTTCCTCACCGATCTGGATCGGGAACACGTCGACATCAGGCCCATCAAGAAGATGGGCCGCAATGCGGTCACCTCCAACGAGCTGTTCATCGACGACCTGTACGTGCCGGAGGAGGATCGCGTCGGAGAAGAGGGCAAGGGCTTCAAGTACCTCCTCGACGGACTCAACCCGGAACGCATGCTCATCGCAGCGGAGGCGCTCGGCATCGGCCGCGTCGCACTCGACCGGGCCGTGACCTACGCGAAGCAACGTGAGGTGTTCGACCGTCCGATCGGGATGAATCAGGGCATCCAGTTCCCGCTGGCCGACTCCCTCGCACACCTCGATGCGGCAGAACTGGTGTTACGCAAGGCCACCTGGCTCTACGACAACGGGAAACCCTGTGGCCGCGAAGCCAACACCGCCAAGTACCTCTGTGCGGAAGCAGGTTTCACCGCCGCCGACCGTGCTCTTCAGACCCACGGCGGCATGGGGTACTCGGAGGAGTACAACGTGGCACGCTACTTCCGCGAGGCGCGTGTCATGCGGATCGCTCCGATCAGTCAGGAAATGATCCTCAACTATCTGGGATCGCACACATTGGGCATGCCGAGGAGTTACTGATGGGCCACAACACGATGTTCGACCTGACGGGCCGCGCAGCCGTCGTCACCGGTGCCGCCGGTGGCATCGGTTCGGCGGTGGCCGCGGCACTGGCCACCGCGGGAGCGGCGGTCATGGTGACCGATGTGAACGAATCGGCCGCGGCCGAGGTCGCCGAGAAGATCTCGCTCTCGGGCGGCAAGGCCGACAGCATGGCACTCGACGTCAGCGACCGCGACGCCGCTGACGGCGTGATGAGTCGTGCGGCCGCACTGGGGGATGGGCACGTCCACATCGTGGTCAACAATGCCGGGGTGACGGCACCTGCCATGTTCGCCGACACCACCGGGGACAGCATCCGGCGGATGCTCGACATCCATCTGATGGGCGCGTTCAACTGTGCACAGGCGGCGTTGCCCCACCTGGCGACCGACGGCACCGGCCGCATCATCAACGTGACGTCGTCGGCGGGGATCACCGGAACACTCGGGCAGGTGAACTACTCTGCGGCCAAAGCCGGGATCATCGGACTCACCAAATCGCTCGCCCGCGAGCTGGCGCGCAAGCAGATCCTGGTCAACGCCCTGGCGCCGCTGGCTGCGACGCCGATGACCGAGACCATTCGCACCGACGAGCGTTTCGCGCCGACCATGCTCAACCGGATTCCGTTGCGGCGCTGGGCCGAACCGTCCGAGGTCGCAGGCGCATTCGTCTTCCTCGCGTCTGATGCGGCGTCGTTCATAACCGGACAGGTGCTGCCGGTCGACGGTGGCATGGTGATGTGATGTCGACGTCGGTCGAGGCATTCGACACCGCCGCAACGCCATCGGACGGGCCGCTCGCCGGTATCACCGTCGTCGCTCTCGAGCAGGCGGTGTCCGCGCCGATGTGTACGCGGACCCTCGCCGATCTGGGTGCCCGGGTGATCAAGGTCGAGAACCCCAACGGTGGGGATTTCGCACGCCATTACGACGACGTCGTGAACGGCATGGCCGCCCACTTCGTCTGGGTGAACCGCGGCAAGGAGTCCATCACCATCGATCTCAAGTCGGCCGGCGGGATGGCCGTGCTGCACCGGCTGCTCGGTGACGCCGACGTCCTGGTGTCCAATCTGGCACCCGGTTCCACGACGAAGATGGGCATCGGCCCAGATGATCTCGCGGACCGTCATCCCGAGCTGATCGTGGTGGAGATCGACGGGTACGGACCGGGCGGTCCGCTGTCGCACAAGCGTGCCTACGACCTTCTCGCCCAGGCAGAGTCGGGTGCGTGCGCGATCACCGGATACCCTGACGCGCCTGCCAAGCCGGGGCCGCCGATGGCCGACGTCTGTTCCGGGCTCTATTCGGCCATCTCCATCCTGTCGCTGATGGTGGGACAGGGACGCGACACGCAACGGCCCCGACGCGGGGGTGCCGTGGCGGTGAGCCTGTTCGACACGATGGCCGAGCTGATGGGCTACGCGCTCAACTACACCCGGCACACCGGGATCGACCAGCAGCCGCGCGGTATGGGTTCGCCTGCGGTCGCCCCGTATGGCGCTTACCCCACGGCCGATGCGCAGAAAGTCGTACTCGGAACCACGAATGATCGTGAATGGCAACGACTCGCGACAGAGATCCTGCAGCGCGGCGATCTTGCGGCCGACCCCCGATTCACCACGAATGCCGGACGGGTCGACCATCGCGACATCCTCGACGCGGCCATCGGCGACTGGTGCTCGAAGCACGATCTCCTCGACATCCAGAAGGCCGCTGACGCGGCGGGTATCGGCAATGCACGCTTCAACCTTCCGAGCGATGTCATCGCGCACCCGCATCTCGCCGAGCGTGACCGGTGGCGGGAGGTCGACACCCCGAACGGGCCGATACCGGCGATCCTGCCACCGCCGGTGATCGCCGGTTTCGACCCCGTCATGGGTCCGATCCCCGGACTGGGGGAGCACACCGACAGCGTGCTGGCCGGCCTCGGACTCGGCGCCGACGACATCGCCGAGTTGCGCACCCAGGGGGCAGTCGGTCCGGCGTTCGACCGATGAGCACCCACGACGCGGATACGGGGGTGGTGGTCACCGACGACGCGTCGGGCGTCCGCACCGTGACGCTGAACCGGCCCGGTCGCAAGAACGCCCTCGACTGGACCGCGTGGTGCGCACTCCGAGATGTGCTGGAGGACACCGCACGTGCGGAGGGTCCTCGGGCCCTGGTCCTGACCGGCGCCGGTGGCTCGTTCTGTTCGGGCGCCGACATCTCGAAACCCGATCCGCGCCATCCCGTGGACAAGATGCGCATCCTGGCCGATGTCGCGATGGCGGTGCATGACCTGCCGATCCCGACGATTGCCAAGGTGGACGGTGTCGCGGTCGGTGCCGGGTGGAATCTGGCCCTCGGCTGTGACCTGGTGGTCGCCAGCCCCGATGCCCGCTTCTCGCAGATCTTCGCTCGTCGGGGCCTGTCCATGGACCTCGGTGGATCGTGGCACCTCCCACGTCTCGTCGGGCTGCAGCAGGCGAAACGTCTTGCGCTGCTGGCGGAGATGATCGATGCGGTGCAGGCGCACGCGCTGGGGTTGGTGACCTGGGTGGTCGATGCCGACGAGATCGACGGTTTTGTCGAGACGATCGCGCAGCAACTGGCCGCAGGTCCGCCGGTGGCGCTTGCCCAGATCAAATCCCTGCTGAACGAAGGGGCCGACGGTTCGCTGCACGAAGCACTGGCCCGTGAGTCGCGCGCGCAGGTGATCAATTTCGGGACCTCGGACGCGGGCACGGCGTACGCCGCGTTCGCACAGAAGAAGCAGCCGGCGTTCACCGGGCGGTGGGCAGTACCTCCGCCGGGGAGCGTGCCGGGAAACGAGATCGGAGAGAGTGGACATGCGTGAAGTCGTCATCGTCGAAGCCGTGCGCAGCGCGGTCGGCAAACGCAACGGCGGATTGTCGGAGATGCACGCCGCTGATCTCTCCGCGGTGGTGCTGCAGGAGTTGGCCCGTCGTACGGGCATCGACCCGACGATCGTCGACGACGTCGTGTGGGGCTGTGTCTCGCAGGTGGGCGACCAGTCGAGCAACATCGGGCGGTACGTGGTGCTGGCGGCCGGATGGCCCGAGTCGATCCCGGGTACCACCATCAACCGCGCGTGCGGTTCCAGCCAGCAGGCGCTGGACTTCGCCGCCCAGGCCGTGATGTCGGGCCAGCAGGACGTCGTCGTCGCGGGCGGTGTGGAGGTGATGAGTCGGGTGCCGCTCGGTTCTGCGCGCTCCACCGGGATGCCGTATGGCCCCAGGGTCTTGACCCGTTATGACGATTTCACCTTCAACCAGGGGATCTCGGCCGAGCTGATCGCCGAGAAGTGGGGTCTGTCCCGTACAGTCCTCGACGAGTACGCGGTCCGGTCACATGAACTGGCGGCCGCGGCCATCGATCGAGGTGCGTTCGTCGAGCAGATCGTCCCGGTCGCGACGGGTGCCGGAACGGTGTCGGTCGACGAAGGGGTTCGGCGCGGTTCCACCGTCGAGAAGCTCGCCGGTCTCCGGCCGGCGTTTCGCGACGACGGGGTGATCCACGCGGGCAACTCGTCTCAGATCTCCGACGGCGCCGCGGCTCTGTTGATCACCACACCCGAACGTGCGCGCGATCTCGGCCTCACTCCGCTCGCGCACTACCGAGGTGGGGCGGTGGCCGGCTCGGACCCGGTGTTGATGCTGACCGGCCCCATCCCGGCCACCGAGAAGGTCCTCGCCAAAACCGGTGTGTCGCTCAGTGACGTCGGCACATTCGAGGTCAACGAGGCCTTCGCGCCCGTGCCGTTGGCGTGGCTCGCCGAGACCGGTGCTCCTGTCGAACGGCTGAACCCGCTCGGCGGGGCGATCGCTCTGGGACACCCACTCGGCGGCTCGGGCGCGATCCTGATGACCCGAATGCTGCACCACATGCGCGACAACGACATTCGATACGGACTCCAGACCATGTGCGAGGGCGGCGGCACCGCCAACGCCACCCTGGTCGAGCTGACGGCCTGAGAGGAATCCGACATGCGACGTGGGATCTACCACCAGGATCACGAGGCGTTCCGCGCGCTCGTCCGGGACTTCGTGACGAAAGAGGTCGTCGGCGAGTACCCGAAGTGGGAAAAGGCCGGTCAGATGCCCCGCGACGTCTTCGGCCGGCTCGGCGAACTCGGCGTGCTGGGCATGGCCATTCCGGAGGCGTACGGCGGGGCAGGACAGGAGGACTTCCGCTACAACGTGATCCTGCAGGAAGAGGCCTCCCGGGCGCTGGTCACCCTCTCGACCGTGCGCACCCAACTCGACGTGATCCTGCCGTATTTCCTGCGCTATGCGAATGCCGAGCAGCGTGACCGGTGGTTCCCCGGCCTGGCGAGCGGCCAGTTGCTCACGGCCATCGCGATGACAGAGCCCGGGACCGGGTCGGATCTCGCGGGCGTGAGCACCAGTGCGGTACGCGATGGCGATCATTTCGTCCTCAACGGCGCCAAGACCTTCATCACCGGCGGCCTGCTGGCGGACCTGGTCATCGTGGTCGCACGGACGTCGACAGATCCGGAGAACCGCCGTGCCGGACTGAGTCTGCTCGTCGTCGAGGACGGGATGGAGGGTTTCGAGCGCGGCCGGGTGCTCGACAAGATGGGTTGCAAGGTCCAGGACACCGTGGAGTTGTCGTTCACCGACGTGCGGGTTCCGGTGTCCAACGTCCTGGGCGAGGAAGGCGCGGCCTTCGGATACCTGGGCCACAATCTGTCCCAGGAGCGGATGACCGTGGCGGCCGGGTCGGTCGCCCAAGCGCGGGCGGCCCTCGTGGCGACCATCGAATACGTCTCGGAGCGCAAGGCATTCGGCAAACCGGTCGCCGGCTTCCAGAACACCAAGTTCGAGTTGGCATCGGTCTCGACGGAGGTGGAGGCGGCGCAGGCGATGCTCGACCAGGCAGTGCTGGCCCTGGTGGACGGTGAACTGTCGGGGGCCGATGCCGCGCGGGTGAAGCTGTTCTGCACCGAGATGCAGGCTCGTGCGGTGGATCGATGCCTGCAGTTGTTCGGTGGCTACGGGTACATGATGGAGTACCCGATCGCCCGCCTCTACACGGATGCGCGCGTGGCGCGGATCTATGCGGGGACGAGCGAGGTCATGCGGACGATCGTCGCGAAATCGTTGGGATTGTGATCGGCCGGTGAGCATCACGGTCCCGATGCGATCGATTCCCGACGATCTGAGGAGCCACTACCTGGCGATGGGGTGGTGGAGCGATGAGTCGCTGGGGACGATACTCAGCCGCGGATTGCACGAGCACGCAGACCTCGGGTTTCACGTCCACTCCAAAGTGCGGCCATACGCAGGAACGCTCGCCGATGTGGAGATGGTGGCCCGTCGCTTGGCGGCGGGTCTCAGGGCGCGCGGTGTCGGGCCCGGAGACGTGATCGCCTGTCAGTTGCCGAACTGGATGGAAGCGGCCGCAACCTTCTGGGCCTCATCGATTCTCGGTGCCGTCGTGGTCCCCATCGTGCATTTCTACGGACCGAAGGAGGTGGCATTCATCCTCGCAGATGCGCGGCCGAGGGTCTTTGTCACCGCGGAGCGGCACGGACGTATGACCTACGATCCGGCAGTGAGTGCCGACGTACCCATCGTCGGTGTCGTCGGCAGCAGTTTCGATGGGCTGCTCTCCGACGAACCGTTGGAGGGCGTCCTCGACGTGGACCCCGGCCATGCGGCACTGATCGCCTACACCTCAGGGACGACCAGCGACCCGAAAGGTGTGGTCCACACACACCAGACCCTCGGATTCGAGACTCGTCAGCAGATCGCCAACTACCAGCGGGACCGCGGTCGCCAGCTCAATGCGCTTCCGGTTGGTCACTTCATGGGCATGCTGACAGCGTTCCTGGTGCCGATCCTCGAAGGCACCGCGGTCGACCTGTGCGACGAATGGGATCCGAAAGTGGTGATCGGCCTGATGGACTCCGACGGTGTCGGCTTCGGCGGCGGACCGACGTACTTCGTCACCAGTCTGCTCGATCACCCGGACTTCCGAAATGATCACCTGAGGTATGTCAGTCACATCGGACTCGGGGGTTCCACGATTCCCGCTGCGGTGACGCGGCGTCTGACCGGCCTGGGGATCACCGTGACGCGGGCGTACGGCAGCACCGAACATCCATCTGTGACCGGCACGAGCGGTTCCGCGCCGGAGGACAAGCGACTGTGTACGGACGGAACCCCTCGAACAGGGGTCGAGATCCGCTTGGGCGATGACGGCGAGGTGCTCAGTCGCGGTCCTGACCTGTGCCTGGGCTATACCGACGAAGCCCTGACCGCCGGTGCTTTCGACGACGAAGGTTGGTACCACACCGGAGATATCGGCGTGATCGACGCCGATGGCTACCTGTCCATCATCGATCGCAAGTCCGACATGATCATTCGCGGTGGAGAGAATGTGAGTGCCGCCGCGGTGGAAGAGGTTCTGCTGACCCTACCCGCGGTCGCGGACGCGGTGGTGGTGTCTGCCCCCGACCCGCGTCTCGGCGAGCGTGTTGCGGCGGTGGTGCGACTGCGCAGTGGTCATCCGATGCCCACCATGGAAGACCTACGAGGGCACTTCAGACAATCCGGCGTGGCACGCCAGAAGTGGCCGGAGGAGATTCACGAGGTCGAGGACTTTCCACGCACTGCGTCGGGCAAGGTGCAGAAGCATCGAGTTCGTGAACTGGTTGCCCGGGCAGATCAGGGGTGGCCGATCGGCTGATCGGACCGGCGCTCCTCAGACTGCGCTCATGCTTCGGAACCATCCATGACTTCGGTGTTCAGCTGGGCGAGAACGGATGTGGGCGCATAGTTGGCCCAGCCGCTCTCGGGCCAGTTGAGCCAGCCAGAAGAGGCGAGTGTCCCGCCGTCCGGGTGCAGAGTGGTGCCGGTGATATAGCTCGACAGACCCGAGGCGAGAAACACCACGGCGTTCGAGACGTCCGATACCTCGCCGACGCGCCCCATCGGGATCGCGATGCGAGCGCCTGCCGCGGTGGCCATCGGCGGGGTCTCTCCGTGGCCGAACCTCGCGAGATTGGGGGTCGGCACGAAGTCGGGTGCGACGTTGTTGACCCGGATCCGATCGGGCGCGACCTCGACCGCCAGCGTCCGGGAGAATTGCTCGACGGCAGCCTTCGCCGCCGCATAGACGGCGAACCCTGGTGCGGCACGATGTGCCTCGATGGTGGTGATGTTGATGATGCTGCCGCCTCGCCCCGCCGCCTGCATACGCGGCACCGCCAGTGCGCACGCATGCAGGACATGGTGGAAATTGGTGCGCAGGAGTGCATCCCACCCCTTGGGGGTGCTGTCGACGAAGTCGGCACGGAAGGTGCCACCCACGATGTTCACCAGGATGTCCACTCGTCCCCAACGTTCGGCCGCTGTACCGAACAGTTTCTCCAGTGCCTGCGGGTCCCGTGCGTCCCCGCAGTGCACGATCGCGTCGTGGCCCCGTTCGGTGAGAACTCGGCGCAACGCATCCACCGCTGTGGCATCGATGTCGATCACCGCCGGGCGAACGCCGTTGGCGGCGAGATCCAGTGCAATGCTCTCGCCGAGTCCGCCTGCGCCGCCGGTGATCACCGACACCGTGTCGTCGAGCCCGCTCCGATCGTCGAACCAGCTCACGAGATCAGCGCTGCCCGGGCGCCAGGTACGTGGCGCCGAAGGCATCCAGGAAGTCGGCGGTCGCGGAGATGTCGGTGGTCCGGCTCGATACCAGGATCCAGGTGACACCGACCTTCTCGAGTTGGGCGAATGCGTCCCGGTGTCGCTCGGCGTCGGCGGCGGGGTCGGAGATCCCCTCTGCCTGATAGGAGTACAGGACGTCGATCGGCTCCGTCCGGCCCGCCGAGTCGGCGGCACCACGCAGTTCGGCGATGATGTCGCCGAGTTGCGAACCCGGATCGAGCATCGGGGTTCGGGCAGTCGAACTCAACTGTGCGCCACCGGTCATCGGCATCCATCCCTGACCTGCCCGCGCGACCCGGCGACGACTGAGCCGCGAGTTCCCGCCGATCCAGATCGGGATAGGCGACTGCACGGGTCGGGGGCGGCACATCACGTCGCGTGCGCTGAAATGCCTGCCCTGGAACGTGAACGCCTCGCCACTCCAATGCAGTGGGAGGACGTCGAGGGCCTCGTCGAGCAATGCGTTGCGCTCCGCGATGTCGACGCCGAGAGCATGGAACTCGCTCTTCTGGTAACCGGCTCCGAGACCGAGGATCAGCCGGCCGGCGGAAAGCGTGTCGAGGGTGGCCGCCGATTTCGCGAGCAAGAGCGGGTTCCTATACGGCGCCACCGCCAGGTAGGTCAGCAGTCTCAGTCGTTCGGTTGCGGCGGCCACATATCCCAGCGTGACGAACGGATCGAGGGTCTGATGGCCACCGGTGGCCAACCACCGGGCGCCCGGAGCCGGATGTTCACTGAGTGAGAATGCTTCGAATCCCGCTCGTTCCGCGTGGACGGCCACTTCCTTGATCCCGCCGGCAGCGAAGAGATCGCCGTCGGGCCCGCTGGTCTCGGGGTAGTGATAGATGAAACGCATGATCTCCTCGTGATAGAGCTGTGACGTGCAGCGTTACCGGCCGCGGTCGCAGGATTTCGGCGATCCTCTCGCGCCGTCCTGTTGAGAACGATACTATCGTGACAAGAGAGGGTGATTCTCGTAATTGCGATCGGACGCCTCTTATCCCGCTCGGTCGCGCGGTGTGACCGTGACAGTGATCGATGTCAGATGAGACGCTTGTCACATGCCCGGAACCTACCTACTATGTGTTCACTAGGTTGGATTCGGGCAGCCCCCCGAACTTGTTCGCTGGTCAGTCAGGAACGAAAATTGTGAGTCAGGCGTCTGGTACACGTCCGTATGACGCACTCCTTGCCAAAGGTGAGGAGCGCAAGCGGCGCATCCTGGAAGTGGCACAGCAGTTGCTGGGCCGAAACGGATGGCGCAATACGACGCTGGCCCAGATCGCGGCGGAGGCGGGCGTCACGCCTGCAGGTCTCCTGCATCATTTCGAGTCGAAGGCGCAGCTGCTCCATGCGGTGTTGGAGCTTCGCGACGCCGATGACGACGAGCACGCGGATCGCACGGGCGACATTCTCGAGCAACTCGAGAACGTCGCACTCCGATTCGAACGGTCACCGGAGCAGGTTCGGATGTTCACCGTGTTACAGGCGGAGAACCTCGAACCGGACACACCGCTCCACGACCGGCTGTTGTTCCGCTATCACGCGGCGGTCGAGACCGTGGCCGAAGGAATTCGGCGCGGTCAGCGTGAGGGGCGCTTCCGTTCGGACCTGGATGTGGCCGCAAAGGCCGTGGAAGTCATCGCCTTTATCAATGGAATGGAAACATCATGGTTGCTCGATCCGTCAATTCCACTGGTGCCCGTATTCCGGGAGTACACGAGATCTCTCGAGCGCGAACTGTCGCGCGGCGTCGTCCCTTGCGCTACCGGCTCGCGGTGATCGCCACCGACCCGTTGGAGGCGATCGAACACGCGGGTGGCTGGCTCTTCGATCAGTCGATGGCAGGTTGGGATGTCTCTGTCCATGTGATCGAGGAAGGGGACACCCGACCGCTGGCGATCCTCGGCGCACCACTCTTCGATCTCCACGACTCCTTGGTGAACCGAAAGGCTTTCGATCAGCCCGGCGCGGGCCCGTGGCCACAGGCCCTGGCGATATCGGCAAAGGTCTTCGCGGCGGACGAGCGGATTCGGGCAGGGGCCACATCGGTGATCGATCGGGGACTCGCCGACATCCGGCTGTGGGGTGAGGGGTTGCCGCTGGAACTGGACGAGCGTTGTCTGACGACGTCACACCGGCTCAGTTGTGCGGCGCAGGCATTCAAACGACAGGCGTTCGCGGCGGCTCACGTCGATCCGGACTCGCTCACCGCGATCGAGTCGTTCAGGACCGCGGCAGACCATGCCATGACGCCGCCGCACCTGGTGCCGGCGAGCTGACACCCTGACGTCGGTCACACGGTCGGGGGACGTCGCCGCACCGCTCCGAGAATCGGTGCGGCGACGTACGGTGTCGGCGATCTCCCCGGCACCACGACGAGTTCGGGCCGTCGTCAACTGTGGACCGGTGATCGCGGTCAGTCTCCGCGGACGCGGATGAGGACCTTCCCGACCGCACGGCCGTCCGCGACGGTGCGCAGGGCTTGCGCGGCCTCGGCGAGGGGGAACTCCGCCCCCACGTGGGGCACGACCTGACCCGAGGAGAGGAGCGTTCGGAGTTCCTCCTCGTTGCGGGTGAACTCGTCGGGAGCGACATCGCCGAACTGGAACCCGAGGATGTGAATTCCCTTGACCAGGACCAGATTGAGCGGGATTCGCGGTATCTCCCCCGAAGCGAAGCCGATCGTCACGAATCGGCCTCCTCGGCGCAGGGAACGCAGCGCGGGCTCCGACAGCGACCCGCCGACCGGATCGATCACCGCTGCCGCGCCCTGGGGGAGTAGCTCCTTCAGGGATGCGCGCAGGTCGGCGTCTCGGTGATTGATCAGCCCTGTTGCTCCGTATCGCTTTGCCACGTCGAGCTTTTCCTGCGATGACGCGACTGCGATCACGTCGGCTCCAAGAGCTGTTCCCAGGCCGACGGCCGCGAGGCCGACACCGCCACCGGCGCCGAGCACGACGATCGAATCGCCCGCCTCGACCCGGGCGACCGAGCGTAGCGAGTGGTATGCGGTGCGGTATGCGACGCCGGACGCGGCCGCCAGACGCGTGTCGATGCCATCCGGGACATGGCTGAGCGAACGGGTCTCGGTCACCACCTCAGCAGCGAACGCACCGAACAGACCTGTCCCCATCACCCGGTCACCGATCGCGAATCCGACATCGTGGCCGCCGACTTCGGAGACGATTCCGGCGAACTCACTGCCCGGTACGAACGGGGTCGGGACCTTCACCTGATAGTCGTTGGCGACGACGAGCACGTCGGGAAAGTTCACGGCGGCGAACTCGACCTGGATCCGTACTCGACCGTCACCCAGTGTGGGAGATGGAATCTCTTGGACCGTAATGTTTTCCGGCGGTCCGTGGCTCGTGCAGAGTGCCGCACGAATCGTCACCTCAACGGCCTTTCCACAGTGGGTCCCGCTTCTGCATGAATGCGGTCGCCCCTTCGATGGCGTCCTGGCTGGTGAAGACCACGGACTGCCAATGCGGCAGTCTTTCGGCGACCTTCGTCGGGTCGGTCACCGCCAGCCGGACCAACTCTTTACACGCGGCCAGACTCAACGGCGCACACGCACCCACGCGCCGCGCGTAGTCGAGGGCGGTGGCGACGAGTTCGGTGGCATCGACCACCGCGTTCACCAGCCCGAGGTCGTAACCTCGCTGTGCACTGACGAACTCCCCGGTCATGGTCATCTCCAGCGCGGCGCCGAGCGGGATTCGGGTGCCGATATTCGTGCCGCCCCCACCAGGAAACAGGCCGCGTTTGGCCTCAGGCAGTCCGAATCGTGCCTCACGGCAGGCGATGATGAGGTCGCAGCCGAGAAGTAGTTCGAGACCGCCGCCGGTGGCGGCACCGTTCACCGCAGCGATGACCGGGATCGGTGTCTCTCCCCGGGTGAGTCGGTAGTAGGCCTCGGTGGCCGGATCCGACCCGCTGCCGACGTCACCGCCCTCGGCAAAAGCGCGCAGGTCCATGCCGGCGCAGAACGCGCGGTCGCCACTCGCGGTCAGCACGATCGCCCGGGTGTCGGTATCGCTCTCGGCCGCGAGCAGGGCTTCTCCGATGGAGCGGATCAGGCTGCCGGTGAGGGCGTTCCGTGCGTCGGGGCGGTTGAGAGTCAACACGATGACCTCGCCGTGTCGCTCCTGCAGGAGTTCCTCGGTCGCCGTCGTCATGACCGGTAGTCCGTGGATTCCGCGAGGTCGGCTGCCGACCGCATCAGCTCGGGCACGATCGCGCCGAAGGCCTGGAGCTTGTGATCGTCGCCGGCACGTTGGAAACCTTGTTCGAGAACGATCGCCAGCTTCCACTTGGCGAGCACGAGGTAATAGTCGAGATCGTCGACCTGGCGACCGGAGACCTCGGCATAGTGCTGGACCATCTGATCTCGGGAGGGCATCCCGCGGAGGTCGACATAGCTGGATTCGGAAGCCTTCTCGGAGGAGGTGTCCTCCGGCCAGCCCTGCACCATCCATGCGAGGTCGAGCTTGGGATCGCCGACGGTCCCCATCTCCCAGTCGACGATGGCGGCGAGGCGTGCGGGCGTGCCGTCGCGGAACATGACGTTTGCGAACTGGTAGTCGCCGTGCATCAGACCGGGAATGAAGTCGATCGGGCGGTTGTCCTCCAGCCACCGGGTGGCGACATCCATACCGTCGAGATCGCGGCCCTTGATGCGCTCGAAAAAGCCCGTCCAGCGGCTGACCTGGCGCTCATGGAATCCCTCTGGCCTGCCCAGTCCGTCGAGACCGCGGGCGCGCCAATCCACCTTGGACAGAAGTGCGATGCCCTCGGCGAGCTGATACCCGAGTTGCGGTCGCAGCGCGAGATCTGACGTGAAGGGCTCGGTCCAGCGTTTGTGCTCCATGGGTGACCAACCGTCCACGAATCCCATGAGATAGAACGCTCTGCCGAGGACGGTGGTGTCCTCACACGCCGCGATCGCGGTGGTGTGCGGGACGTCGGTGCCGTCGAGTGCCTCGATGATGCGCCATTCGCGCAGGATGCCCTTGTCCCGATCCCGGGGCGCTGCCGCGGGTGGTATGCGGATCACGCAACGCTCTGCGCCGCGGGTGATCTCGTAGATCTCGTTCTGCGTTCCACCGGAAAGGAATCGGGCCTCGATCGGTTCACCCTTGCCAGGGAGGCCGGTACCGTCCATCCAGTCTGCGAGTCGTTCGGTGTCGATCATCGGTTACCCACTTCGTGTTCGAGGAACTCCGCATACTTCTCGCGTGCGGCCCCTTGCTTCTTGGGGATCCACTCGCTCGGCCAGATGTCGTCGGTCGGTGAGTGATCCCGGAGCACCTGCCGGGCGACCGTGGTCTTGTGCACCTCGGTGGGGCCGTCGGCGAGGCCCATCACTCCGGCACCGTGGATCATCGTGAAGAACGGCATCTCATTGGTGACCCCGAGTGCGCCGTGAACCTGCATGGCACGCCAGGCGATGTCGTGGAGCACGGTGGGCATCACGACCTTCACCGCGGCGATGTCCTTGCGCACGCGCTTGTAGTCCTGGTACTTGTCGATCTCCCACGCCGTGTACAGCACGAACAACCGGAACTGCTTGAGCTGCGCGTACGAATCGGCGATGTACCCCTGGACGAATTGCTTGTCCGACAGCGCGCTGCCGGCGGTGACGCGGCTCAGCGCTCGCTCGCACATCATGTCCAGTGCCTTCTGCGCGAGCCCGATGGTGCGCATCGCGTGGTGGATTCGGCCACCGCCGAGGCGGGTCTGGGCGATCGCGAACGCCTGCCCGGCTCCGCCCAGCAGGTCGTCGTCGGGAACCCGGACGTTGTCGTAGTGGATCAGCGCGTGCGATCCGCCGTTCATCGGTTCGCCGTACAACCCGACGTTCCGGACGATCTCGATGCCGGGCGTGTCCGACGGGACCAGGAACATCGACATGCCCTTGTACACACTCACGTCGGGATCGGTCACGGCCATCACGATCAGGAACGACGATGTGGCCGCGTTGGACGAGAAGTACTTCCAGCCGTTGATGACCCACCCGTCGCCGTCGCGTGTCGCACGCGTCTCGAACCTGGCCGGGTCTGCTCCTGCCTGGGGTTCGGTCATCGAGTAGGACGAGAAGATCTCGCCTTCGAGCAGGGGCCTGAGGTAACGCTCCTTCTGTGTGGCGGTGCCGAAGTGCGCGATGATCTCGGCGTTACCGGTGTCGGGAGCCTGGCAGCCGAACACCACCGGCGCCCACGACGACCGTCCGAGGATCTCGTTGAGCAGCGCCAGTTTGAGCTGCCCGTGTCCCTGACCGCCGAGTTCTGGGCCGAGGTGCGTGGCCCACAGGCCCTTCTGCCGCACGCGTTCTTTCAGTGGGTCGATCGCTTTTCGGCGAGCGCCGTCCAACGGGACGAACTGCTCGTGCGGCCAGATGAGGTCGAGCGGCTCCACCTCATTCCGGACGAACTCGTCGGCCCAGTCCAGTTGCGCCTGATACTCCGGATCGGTCTCGAAATCCCATGCCATGTTGTCCCCTCTCCACAATGAGAATATAATTCTCGAACCACAGAATGCAATTCTGAATTGTCAGAACAGTCGACGGATCGGGGAACGCGCATGTCGGACGGATCGGGAGTGGCTCGGCGGATCGCCGCACGGTCCGTCGCCAAGCGCGAGTCGGGCTATGCCGACGAGATCCGTCGGCTCATCGATGCCGGCCGCACGGTGATGGCCGGGTCGGGTCACGCGTCGGTGCCTCGCGTTGCCGACATCGTGGCCGCGGCCGGACTGTCGAATGACGCCTTCTATCGTCACTTCCGCTCGAAGGACGACCTGATCGCCGCGATCCTCGAGGACGGCACCGATCGTCTCTGCAGCTATCTGGACCATCAGATGGGAAAAGAGGGGACTGCTCGCGGACGGGTCGTTCGGTGGGTGGAAGGTGTGCTGTCACAGGCGCAGGATGATTCGGCGCAGACGACTCGTGCGGTGCTGTGGAATGTCGGGAGCGTGAACCAGGAGGTCATGTCGTCACCTCCGTCTGTCAACGCGCGTCTTGCCGAACTGCTGCACGAGCCACTCGGCGAACTCGGCAGCGGGGACCCCGTTTTCGATGCGCGACTGATCTCCAACGCCACTGTCGGGGCGCTGTCGGACTACCTGTGGCGCAAGGTCTCGCCTACTGCCCACGACATCTCACGGATCGTCTCGGCCTGTTTTCGGCTTCTCGGGTGACGTCCTGAACGGGGGTCGGCCGGGGGCGAGGGTGGTCGACGGCCCGCGTCTGCGCGGTCTGCCCGCGTGGCTGTGTCGGCGGACGTTCCGCACCGCCACACCCTGCTGAGCACTCGCTCAGGATTCTTTCTCGAAACGCTTGTCGATCCCGCCGCGGAATGCCATTCTTGTTCTGACAGAACTCTGTTCTTCTCCGGAGGGGGTGCCGATCGTGAACGCCGCGCCGATGACCCTCGCCTGGCATGCCCTGCGGACGCCGACCAGGCCGGCGATCGTGATGGGAGCCGACGGCGAGACCGTCACCTTCCGAGATCTCGAGGTGCGATCGAGGCAACTGGCCGGCGTATTGCGGCAGCGGGGAGTCCAGACGGGTTCAGTCGTCGCGATCCTCATGGAGAACAACCGTTCCTATCTCGAGGTCACGTGGGCCGCACAACGCAGCGGCCTGTACTTCACCGCCGTCAACCGGCATCTGACCGCCGAGGAGGTCCAGTACATCCTCGACGACAGCGGGGCGGTGGCCCTGGTGACGAGCGAGCAGCTGGCCGATGTGATCGGTGGCCTCGACCTGAGTCGGATCCCGGTGCGAATCGCTGCGAACGGCGAGGTCGACGGCTTCGAGTGCTATGAGCAACTGCTGCGCGATTCGCCACCCGGCCCGATCGACGGTGAGTGCGAGGGACGCGAGATGCTCTATTCGTCGGGAACCACCGGCCGACCGAAAGGCGTCCGCAAGCCGTTGCCGCTGACGCCTCTGGGCGATCCCTCCGCGCCGACCGTGCAGATCGCAGCGGGTCTGGCGATGACCGGCGACACCGACGACGCGGTGTACCTGTGCCCGGCCCCGCTGTACCACGGTGCGCCCCTGATCTTTTCGATGTCATGGCAACGGCTGGGGGCGACGGTGGTCGTGATGGAGCGCTTCGATGCGGCGCAGGGCCTGGAGCTCATCGACAGGTATCGCGTCACCACGGGGCAATTCGTGCCCACCATGTTCACCCGGTTCCTCCGGCTCTCCACGGCGGAGCGGGAGCGCCATGATCTGTCGAGCCTGCGAAGTGTGATCCATTCCGCCGCACCGTGCCCCATCGGAGTGAAAGAGCAGATGATCCAGTGGTGGGGCCCGATCATCAGCGAATACTACTCGGGCACCGAAGATGTGGGCACCACCTTCATCACGGCGCAGGAATGGATGTCACATCGCGGATCGGTGGGGCGACCGATGGAGACGTGTCACATCGTCGGCCCCGACGGGTCCGAGCTGCCGCCCGGTGAGACCGGCGAGGTCTACTTCGAGGGGGGCAGGCCGTTCGAATACCACAACGACCCGGGCAAGACGTCGGCGGCGACCAACGACAAAGGGTGGCGCACGCTCGGTGACATCGGGCGACTCGACGCGGACGGCTATCTCTACCTGACCGATCGGGCCGCGCACATGATCATCTCCGGCGGGGTGAACATCTATCCGCAGGAGGCGGAGAACGTACTCGCCACCCATCCGTCGGTGGCCGATGTCGCGGTGATCGGGGTACCCGATGACGAGATGGGCGAGTCTGCGCTGGCGCTCGTGCAACCGGTCGACGGCGCGGGAACGAGCGAGGAACTCGCCGCCGAGCTCCTGGCATACGTCCGATCGCGCCTCGCGGGCTACAAGTGCCCGCGTGCAATGGATTTCGTCGCATCCCTACCCAGGGATCCCAATGGGAAGCTCTACAAACGCAGACTGCGCGAACAGTATTGGTCCGATCACGATTCCCTCGTGGTGTAGTCCGCGGGGTCAGCCGAGTCAAGTGAGGTAGCGAGGATGGTTGTACAGACAATAGTGGATGAGCTCGGAAAACGCGCCGGTTACGGTGACGTCATCCCGGTCATCGATCCGGTGACCGAGGAGCAGATCGCCGAGTTCACCGACGGCGGTGCCAAGGCCGTCGACGAGGCCGTCGCCAGGGCACGGGATGCCTTCACATCCGGGGTGTGGGTGGGAAAGGCCCCCAGCGAGCGCGCGAAGATCCTGTGGCGCGTCGCGGATCTGATCGATGACCACGCCGCGGACCTCGCCGAACTCGACTCGTTCAACACCGGGATGCCGGTCGACCAGGCGCAGGCGATCATGGGTACTGCCGCCGAGATGTTCCGGTACTACGCCGGATGGTGCACCAAGATCAACGGCATCGCCCACGACATCCAGATGACCGGCGGGGTCGCGCAATTGTTCTCCAACGCGCACGGTTACACCCTGCGGGAACCGTACGGCGTTGTCGGGCTGATCTTCCCGTGGAACGGACCCGTCTTCAACTGGGCCACCAAACTGGCTCCCGCCCTTGCTGCCGGCTGCAGTTGCGTGGTCAAGCCCGCCGAGGAGACCCCCTTGTCGGCGATGCTGCTGCACAAGATCCTCGACGAGGCGGGCGTCCCCGAGGGAGTCGTCAATCTCGTGCAGGGGTACGGCCACACGGCCGGCAAGGCGCTCACCGAGCACCCTGATGTCGACAAGATCGCATTCACCGGTTCCACCGAGGTCGGCAAACAGATCGTGGCCGCCGCGGCCGGAAACCTCAAGCGGGTCACACTCGAACTCGGCGGCAAGTCCCCGGTCCTGATCTACGACGATGCCGATCTCGATCAGGCGATCCTGATGGCATCGATGGGAATCTTCATCCACTCCGGTCAGGGCTGTATCTGCGGGTCGCGGATCTTTGTGCAGCGCGGGGTGTACGAGCAGGTCGTGGAAGGCATCGCGGGTGTGGCGAACGGTCTGCAGCTCGGCGGTCCCAAGGAAGAGAACGTGCACATCGGTCCGCTGATCAGCGAGAAGCAACTCAAGCGCGTGATGGGCTTCATCGACGAGGGACGCAAAGACGGGGTCGAGGTGGTCACCGGTGGGCACCGCCTGGACCGCAGAGGCTACTTCGTGCATCCCACCGTGGTCACCGACGTCGATCCCGAGATGCGTCTGTTCCAACGTGAGATCTTCGGACCGGTTGTCGCCATCCTGCCGTTCGACGACGACGACGAGGTGATCGCGATGGCCAACAACTCGAGCTACGGACTCGCGGCCACCGCATGGACGAATGATGTGAGTCGCGCGCACGGACTCGCCAAGCGACTGGAGGCGGGCACGGTCACACTCAACTGCCAGATGGTCTATGACCACGCGATGCCGTTCGGCGGCTACAAGCAGTCGGGTTGGGGACACGAGTTCGGTCGCGAAGGTATCGAGGCCTACCTGCAGACCAAGACCGTCTACACCAAGATCTGATCCGGCCGACACGAAGGAGCAGATCGCATGTCCGACAAACCCGTCCACCGGGTGGTGCAGTGGACCACCGGCAATGTGGGCCGCAGTTCGGTCGCGGCCATCGCGGCGAATCCCTCCTACGAGCTCGTCGGGTGTTACGCCTGGTCGAGGGACAAGGTCGGCAGGGACGTCGGTGAGCTCGCCGGTGTCGGGCCCCTGGGTATCGCGGCGACCGACGACGTCGCGGCGCTCCTGCGGCTCAAACCCGATGTCGTGGTCTACAACCCGATGTGGATCGATGTCGACGAGCTGGTCCGAATCCTCGAGTCCGGGATCAATGTGGTGGCCACCGCGTCGTTCATCACCGGGCACAATCAGGGCGAGGGGCGCGAGCGCATCGCCGAGGCGTGCCTGCGCGGCGGATCGAGCATGTTCGGGTCGGGCATCAGTCCGGGTTACGTGAACCAGTTGTCCATCGTCGCGGCCGGGATCTGCGATCGGGTCGACCGCATCACGGTCAACGAGGCCGCCGACACCACCTTCTACGACTCCCCGGAGACGGAGAAACCGGTCGGTTTCGGCAGGCCCATCGATGACCCGGAATTGCCGGTCATGACGGCGCAGGGTACCGGCGTGTTCGGCGAGGCCGTGCGCATGGTCGCCGACGCACTCGGGATCGAGCTCGACGATGTGCGCTGCGATGCCGAATATGCGCAGACCACAGAGGATCTGGACCTCGGTTCCTGGTCGATTCCGGCCGGATGTGTCGCCGGGGTTCATGCGAGTTGGAAGGGCATCGCCGGTGACCAGACGGCGGTGGAGATCAACGTGCGGTGGCGAAAGGGCCAGACGCTGCAACCCGATTGGAAGATCGATCAGGACGGCTGGGTCATCGAGGTGGCCGGTCGGCCGACGGTGAGGATGACGGTGGGATTCTTGCCACCGCCGGATTTCGAGGCGACCACGATGGAAGAGTTCATGGTGCTCGGGCACATCATGACGGCGATTCCGCCGTTGAACGCGATACCCGCTGTCGTCGCGGCCCCGCCGGGGATCGTCACCTACAACGATCTCCCCTTGATCCTGCCGCGAGGAGTCGTCCGGCGCGACGGAACCTGAACAGACCGAATGTGATTGAAGATGAAAGGTTGGGAGACATGGGTGGACGCCTGGAAGGCAAGGTAGCCTTCATCAGCGGGGCAGCACGAGGGCAGGGACGCAGTCATGCGGTCCGGCTGGCATCCGAAGGCGCGGACATCATTGCCGTCGACGTCTGCGGACCGGTGACCGCCGATTCGGCGATCGCTGCAGCGACCTCGGCCGATCTCGCGGAGACGGTGGAGCTCGTCAAGGGCCAGAATCGTCGTATCGTCGCGGCGGAGGCCGACGTCCGTGACTACGACGCGCTGAAGGCCGCGCTCGACAACGGAGTGGAACAGCTCGGCCGCCTCGACGTGGTGGTGGCGAACGCCGGCATCGGCAACGGTGGTGAGACGCTGGACAAGACCAGTGAGTCGGACTGGCAGGACATGATCGACGTGAACCTGGCGGGCGTCTGGAAGACCGTGAAAGCGGCTGTGCCACATCTGCTCGCGACGGGGAACGGCGGGTCGGTCGTGCTGACCAGCTCGGTCGGTGGCGCCAAGGCGTACCCGAACACCGGCCACTACATCGCCGCCAAGCACGGCGTGATCGGCCTGATGAAGAGCTTTGCCGTCGAATTGGGCGCGGAATCGATCCGAGTCAACTCCGTCCTCCCCACCAACGTCAACACCCCGATGTTCATGAACGAGGGGACGATGAAACTGTTCCGGCCGGATCTGGAGAACCCGGGACCCGAGGACATGAAGATCGTCGCGCAGATGATGCACGTGCTGCCGATCGGTTGGGTGGAGCCCGAGGACGTCAGCAGCGCGGTGCTGTTCCTGGCGTCCGACGAGTCCCGTTTCATCACCGGTGTCGCACTCCCGGTCGACGGGGGCAGCCTGCTCAAGTAGGAGCCTACGAGTCGCCTCGGCCTATCTGTCCGAGGCCGAGGCGATCTCGAACTGTCGCAGACAACGCTCGATGAACTCCATGGTCTCTGCATGTGCTCCGGTGATGCCGAGCGCCGCCTCGCCGGTCATGGTCCGGCCGATACCGCTGAGAATCGTCGCCAGGACCACCGGGGGATATTTCTGGACGTCGATGCCGCGGGCACGGAGCACCATGTCGAAAGCGGCCGTCTCGATCTCACGTGCTCGGCGTGCGTAGGTCCTCAGTTCGACCGCCACGGCCTCGCAGTGGATGGCCAGGGCCATGAATTCAGCGTTCAGCTGGGTCGTCCGGCTCTCACTGTTGATCAGCCACAGAGCGCCGAGCGGATCGTCGTCGGTGAGCGCTCGACGCCATCGCCCGAGGGCCGCCTGGGCGTCACGCTGCAGAACGGCCACGAACAGTGCGTCCATGCTCGGGAAGTGGTGCGCCACCACGGCCTGTGCCACACCAGAGGTGGCGGCGATCCTCGTGGGCGTCACGGCGGGATATCCGTCGGACTGCATCACCGCCAGGGTTGCGTCCATCAGCAACTCTCGGATCGCAGGGCCGTCGTCCTCGTCGTCGGAGCGGAAGAAGATCGAACTCACGATGACCTCAGCCATCTCAGATCGAGCGTGCGGTCTCGGTCAGAAGGGCTTCGATCGGGCCGAGATCGCCACCGAGTTCGGCGGCGACCGACCGGACGATCTCGAGGTCTTTGCCGACGAACTCGCCGACGGCATCGGCGAACGAGTCGACCGATCCGCGACGCGCGATGCCGGCCAGAGCCCGGCTGTCGGCGCTGCCATGGGGAAGTGCCGTCAAGAGGGTCGACTCGTCGATGCCGAGTCGGGCGCCGAGGCCGACGCCGGCCCGGACCAGCCCGATCTGTGCTGCGAACAGGGCGTTGTTGACGAGCTTCACGCGCTGCCCGTTGCCGAGCGCGCCGACATGCAGGATCGGGTCGGCATACGCGCCGAGAACCGGTCGGAGGTGATCGACGGTGTCGCTGTCGCCACCGACGAACAGGGTGAGCCCACCGGCTGCGATGTCGTGCGGGCCACCGCTGACGGCGGCGTCGATCACCCGGATGTCGCGGCGCGCCATCACCTCCGCGATCTCCTCGGTGGTAGTGGGGCTACCGGTGGTGTGGATCACGATCGTGGACCCGGGCGACAGGCGAGAACCGAGTGGGCCGGAGAGACACACCTCGCGCACCTGCTCATCGGTGAGCACGGTGACCAGCACGATGTCGGTGCTCGGCGTGGCGACGTCGGCGATGTCGGAGTGAGCGCGAACCCCTTTGGTGTGTAGCCGTTCACGTGTCTCGGCTGTGCGGCCGAATGCGGTGACGGTGTGCCCGGCCCGGACGAGGCGATCGGCGATGGGCAGACCCATCCGCCCGACTCCGACGCACGCGACCTCGGTCATGACTCCGATCCCATCCGCTGCAAGGCCGCGTGGGCGGCGGCGAGAACCGCCTCGCCGTGGCTCCGCCGTTCCCCGGCAATGCCTTCGAGCAACCCGACATCCTTGCGGAGCAGTCCGCCCGCGTGCATCGCGATCCGGTCGAGCGTGCCCCCGGCAGAAGCGACGCGTCCGAGAGCGAAACTGTTGGCGGTGCCGTGGGTGATGACCTCGGCAAGGCGTGCGGTGTCCACGCCCAGGGCGTCTCCGAGCCCGATCGTGTCGACGGCGGTGGCGAGGTTGGCGGTGAAGAGCAGGTTGTTCAGCAGTTTGGTGGTCTGGCCACTACCCAGATCCCCCAGATGTACCACGGGATTCGCGTAGATCTCGAAGATCGGCAGGCACCGCGCCACGTCGTCGTCGGCGCCGCCGACCATGACCAGCAGGTCGCCTGTCTCGGCGGCCCGCCCGCCGCCACTGACCGGTGCGTCGACGACGGTCACCCCGACGTCGCGGGCAGTGTCGGCGAGTCGCTGACATGTGTCGGGGTGAACCGTGCTGTGCACCACGATGATCCCGCCATTGCTCATTCCGGACAGCACGCCGTCGGGGCCGGTGGCGACGTCCAGGACGTCCTGATCGGCGACCACGCAGAGACAGACGATATCGCTCGCGGCACCGACCTCGGCCGGGCTGCCGACGATCTTCGCGCCGGTCTCGGCGTACCGGACCAGGGTCTCCGGCCGCCGCCCCCAGAGGGCCACCTCTTCACCGGCATCGATGATCCGTCGGGCCATCGGGCCACCTTGGCTGCCCAATCCGATGAATCCGATTCGCATGTCTCTCATCCCTTTCCGGGGTCGACGTCAGGAGAACGGTAGATCCGGGTGCATACGTCCCACCACGCAGCTCTCGACGAAGGAGAGGACGTGGAGATGGTAGGCGCGGGCCATGTGGCCGAGGCTCAGATTGTGGCCGCCGCCCGCCAGCTCGTCGACAACGACCCGAGGCGAACCGGTGAACAGTGCCGCGATGTCGCGCAGAGCGTCGGGGTCCTTGCGCCAGATGCGCTCATGCGCGGCCGCAGTGAAATGGACCGGTATCGCCACCGCGGGTGCCAGCGTCGGAAAGTCCCGGCGCGGCCAGGAACGTATCACCGCTCCCTCGCCCGGGGGAGTGGGTGAGGCGAGGGCGGAACCCCCGGGCATGCCGGGTGGATAGAGAGCCGCGGGTTCCCACAAGAGCTTTCGCACTCCGGCCGGCGGTGCGTTGCGCTCGTGGCTCCCGAGGATCTCCTGTGCCGCGGTCTGATACGCCAATCCGGTCCCGGACAACTCGAGCCCCAACAGTTCGGCGGCGCGGGCCTCGTCCGCGGCCATACGGACGGCGAGTTCGCAGCCGACCGAGTGCGCCCAGACGAAGACTCCTGCACCGGTCGGTAGGCCCGTCAGGTGTCCGGTGATCGCACCATAGGTGAGCTCCACCCGTCGCGTGGCATCCATCTCGGCGGCATGCGGTCTCGAGGTCCCGTGACCGGGTCGGTCGAGGGCGAGGACCGTGTAGCCTGCGGCGCTCGCGACGCGCAGCAGGGACGCGGCCGGATGTCCGGGGCAGTCGAAGTATGCGGACTTGGTGGCACCGCCGTGGATCGCGACGATCACCGCCCGCGGGTCGGGTGCCTCGGCGATCAGCGCCGACATCGGCACGCCGTCGACGTCGACGACGCCGGAACGGACGACATCCGGGGAGTCGTCGAGCCATTGTTCGGCGGTCACGCCACGCTCCGGAGCAACATCACGCCGCTCGGGGTGAGCCCACCGCTGCTGACAACGCCGACCCGTGCATCGGCGACCTGCCGGTCACCGCCGTCACCGCGCAACTGCACGACGGCCTCGTGGAGTAGCCCCATGCCGTGCGTGCGGCCATGGGAGAGCTGCCCGCCGTGCGTGTTGAGCGGGATCTGACCCTGGAGTGAGATGTTCTTCCCGCCGTCGAGGAATTCCTTGGATTCGCCGATGCCGCAGAACCCGAGGCCCTCGATCCAGGACAGGCAGTTCACCGTGAATCCGTCGTAGAGTTCGGCGACGTCGACGTCCTCGGGGCGAAGCGAGGTGCGGGTCCAGAGATGTGCGGCCTGTCCGAGCACCTGTGGCTCGTGGGTCAGAGTGCTCTGGTCCCAATCCATCCGGTCGATGATCTGGGTACCGACGGCCTCGACGAGGATCGGGGGATGGGCCAGGTCGTTCGCGGCCTCGACGGCGGACACGATCACCGCGACAGCACCGTCGCAAGGTACATCGCAGTCGTAGAGGCCGAACGGGGTGGTGATCGGACGGGCCCCGAGGTAGTCGTCCATCGTCATCGGATCGCGGTACACCGCTGTCGGATTGAGCCCGGCGTTGGCGCGCTGGTTGAGTGCGATCCAGCCGAGGGTCTCCTTGGTGGTCCCGTAGCGATGGAAGTGGCGCTGCGCGTTCTGCGCCAGGGTGTGGGCAGCGGAGGTCGCCCCGAAGGGCACCATCCAACTCGATGTCCGTCCGGACGGTTGGACGATCGTGCCGTTCTTCAGGAGCTCACCGTAGGTGGATTCCCACACCGTGCGGTAACACAACACATGTCTCGCGAGGCCGCCGGCGACGGCCAGCATGGCCGCGATGACCGAGCCTCCCGGACCGAAGGTCTCGATGCCGCCGTTGTGCCAGGTCGGCTGGATCCCGAGGGCTGCCTCCACCGGGGTGACGCCGCCTTCTCCGAAGCCGCCGACGTTACCGCCACCGGGATAGGTGGCGATGCCATCGATGTCTGCCATGGTGAGGCCCGCGTCGGCGACCGCCGCCTGGCAGGCCTCGATCGTCAGCGACAGTGGCGGTCTCATCAGACGCCTGCCGATCTGCGACATCCCGACCCCGGTGAGCGCGACCTTGTCCTCGAATTTGTCGGTCGTGACCATCGGACGGACATACCGGGCGAAGTCGGCGGGGTCGATCTCGTCGTCGGGCAACTCCGCGGGTTCGGACGGTTGATCGCCGACGGGTCGGAAGAGGGGTAGCCAGACGTCCCCGATCTCGAGGAAGTCGACCTCGACGGTCATCCCGAGATAGACGTCCTCGGGGTCACAATCGATGATGTTGGTGGTCAGCCGGATTCGTGGGTCCTCGGCCAACGCGACCTGCGCGACGACGTAGGGCGGCGACAGACCGGGCAGCGCGAACCGTTGATTGATGGTGAAGCCTGCGACGATGCCACGGCCGGACACCACACGTTCGCCGAGCTCGGTCCCATGGCAATAGCGGCACACCGGCTGCGGCGGATGGAGCAGTTCCCGGCAGCCGGTGCACTCCTGGATGCGCAGTTGATCGTCGGCGCCCGACTTCCAGTAGAACTCGTTGGCCGGGGTCAGCTGGGGAAGGGGGCGTGTAGGGGTCTCGGGCACGCGCCCTACCCTTTCTGCTGCGCTCGGGACAGGGCAAGAGGTTCGGCGAGATTCTCGTCGTCCACCATCTTCTGCACCTCGACGAGGGTGTCGGCGAGGCTCGAGTGGGTGCGCGGCCCCGGAGTGAATGTCGCGGGCAGGTGACGCATCCCCTGGATCACCCCGATCGAGTCGTAGTGCACCGCGCCCTGTGGATCACACCGGTAGTCGGGCATCCGGTCGAGCACCGCGACGAGCATGCGCTTGAAGACGGTACGGGCGACGTTCGATCCGATGCAGCGGTGGATACCGAGGCCGAAACTGAAGTGACGGTTGCCGGTCCGGTCCAGGTGGACGTGGTTCGGATCCTCGAAGAGTTCGGTGTCACGGTTGGCCATCGCCCAGGACAGCCAGAGGCGATCGCCCTCGCGGAAATCGGTGCCGTCGGTGGCCTCGAAGTCCTCGGCGATGGTCCGTCCGTCGCCTGCGGCGGGGGTGAAGTAGCGCAGGAACTCCTCGGTGGCGCCGTCGAGGAGTTCGTCGCGGTGGGCGCTGAGGCGTTCGCGCTCGTCGGGGTTCTCCGAGAGCCACTCCAGTGAATGTGCGGTCAGGGCGGTCGTGGTGTCGAAGCCGCCGCCGATCACGAGACTCAGAATCCCCAGCAACTCCATGTCGTCGGGAGCGCCGCCGTCGATACTCGCGTTGGCCACCGCGTTGATCATTCCGGGGCGCGGATTCTCCCTGATCTCGAAGAGGTTTGTGATCAGGTCGATCCCGAGCTGTCGGTGCAATTCCGCGACTCGGGGCGCGTCTGGAGAGTCCGGCGGTGTGTACACCGCGGCGTGTACCGGCTCGTTGTAGATCGTCCACTTCTCCACCGGGATGCCGAGCATCGCCAGGGTGAGGACGGCCGGTACCACATTGGCCAGTTCGTCGACGAAATCGATCTGACCGGTCTCTATCTTCTCGTCGATGCACGCGTGGATCACCTTGTCGATGAAGGGAATCCACCGTTTCACTGCAGCTGGTGCCAGATACGGATTGAGGATGGAGCGGAAGTACTTGTGTTCGGGTTCGTCCATCTCCAGGATGCCGCCCCGGACGCCCGCCGCGCGGTCGGCCGTCGGCACACTGATGCCCTTGTAGCCACGCCGTTCGTTGCGGACGTCATGGTCGTTGGACACATACGGGCACCGCGCGAGCTCGAAGACGGCCTCACTGCTCGCCGCGACCCAGTGACCTCCGTAGGTGTCGCTCCACGCCACCGGGCACTTCTCGTGCATCTCCTGCGTGGTCTCGAGGAACTTCTCCCGATACTCGGTCGAATGGCGTTCGAAGGGATAACGATTCCGCTTTCGCGCGTCGTCATCGGTGACGCTGTCAAGACTCATCGTGTCGTCTCCTGTCGTCGTGTCGGGTCACTCGGTGCCCGAGGAGATACGCTCGGACACCGATATCGCTTGTTCCGGACAGGATCGCGAGGCCTCACGGACCTTGTCCTCGAATCCGTCCGGTACGTCCTCGGAGACCGGCGAGGCGTGGCCGTCGATGTCGCTGAGCTCGAAGATCTCCGGAGCGATCATGGCGCAGAGGGTGTGTCCCTGGCAGCGGTCGCCGTCGATGTGAACCTTCACGATCGTCCTCCTATCGGTGGATGAAAGATGTTGCTGGGCTGTGGGTCATGCGGAGGTGATCAGATCTTGAAGTCGTACCACTTGAGGTAGCCGCCTGCGTCGACGCGCATCTGCATACCGGTCACGTAGCGGGCCTCCTCGGAGGCGAGGTAGAGCACGGTGTTGCTGATGTCGGACGGTTCGATCCACGGTGTCTTCATCGCCTGCTGCACATAGAACGCAGGCGTCGCGTCTTCGCGGGTGGGGTTCTCCAGATCGGGGCGGAAGGACCGGTACATCGGCTCGCTCTGCAGCATGTCGGTGTTGCAGTTGGTGGGATGGATGACGTTTGCGCGGATACCTTGGGGTGCGAGGTGAGTGGCCAGTTCGTGGATGTACTGGGAGAGAGCTCTTTTCGAGAAGACGTAGGCGACGCCGCCCAGATCCTTGCCGGGGACGTCGGTCTTGCTGATGTCCATGAGCGCCGCGATCGATCCGGTGGCGATGATCGATGCGCCATCGCTCAGGTGGGGGAGTGCTACCTGCACCGCGTTCATCGTGCCGATCAGGTTGGTGTCCACCACGTCGCACCATGCCTGGGTGGCCGGTTCGCCCTTCATCCCGGCCACGCCTGCCTGCGCCACGACGATGTCGAGCTTGCCCAGCTCGTTGATACCGCGTTCGAGGGCGGTGCGCAGTTGTGAGGCCTCGCGGACGTCGGCCTGGACTGCGACGACCCGTCGCCCCTCCTTCTCGACGAGACGTGCGGTCTCCTCGAGGTCTTCTGGAGTGGCCATCGGATATCCGATGGTGTCGATGTCCTTGCAGAGGTCGACGGCAATGATGTCGGCGCCCTCTTCGGCCAGACGCACCGCGTGGCTGCGGCCCTGCCCACGTGCGGCTCCGGTGATGAAGGCAACCTTGTCCTGAACGCGTCCCATGTCGAATCTCCTTCTGTGGTGCCACGTTCTACGCGATCCGCGGCGGTCTGTGGTCGGCTCCCGGTCGGCTCCGGAGCCGGAGTGATCAGGTGTTCCGGCCCCCGTTGACGCCGAGGATCTGTCCGGTGATGTAGCCGGCCTCATCGGAGATGAGGAAGGCGCAGGCGGCGGCGATGTCCTCCGGACGGCCCACCCGCCGTACCGGTGTCCGCTCGATGTGGTCGTCGACCGTTCCGCCGAGTCGCTTGTGCCCTTCGGCATTTCGCAGCATCGGGGTGTCGATGAAGCCGGGCGGCACCGCGTTGACGGTGATGCCCTGCGGGCCGAGTTCGAGGGCCAGCGCCTTGGTCAGTCCGTTCACGGCGGACTTGGCGGCGACATAGTGCGTCATGTACGGCTGACCCGAATGGGCGCTCGACGACGAGATGTTGACGATGCGCCCCCAGCCGGCGTCGACCATGTCCGGCAGGACCGCCTGGGTGCAGTGGAAGACACCGTTGAGGTTGACGTCGATGACCTTCTGCCACTCCGCGAAGTCGAGTTTTGCGAAGCGCTTGAATCCGTCGACGCCTGCGGCATTGACCAGAATGGTGATCGGGCCCAGGGTTTCGCGGATCTTGGCCATGGCGGCGTCGACCTGCTCGCGGTCGGTGACGTCGGCGGCCTCGGCGGACGACTCGTCGGTGGGTCTCAGGTCGATGGTGGCGACGTGATAGCCCTGGCTGCGGAGGCGTTCGGCGACCGCCAGTCCGATGCCGGAGCCGCCGCCGGTGACGACAGCGTTCTTCACGACCACGCCTCGTCTCCGGCGATGGTCGTCCGGTGCATGGTCCGTTCCGAGGACGGGTCATACGGCAATGCGCGATGCAGCATCCCGGTGTTGTCCCAGATCACCACGTCGTCCTTCTCCCACTCGTGGACGTAGGAGAAGCGCTCCTGAGTCGACCAGGCGAGCAGTTCGTCCAGCAGTTCACGGCTCTCCTCGGGGCGCATCCCGACGATGTGGTCGGCGGTCGCACCGATGACGAGTGACCGGCGGCCGTCGCGGCGCTGCCACACGAGCGCACTCTCGTGCGAGGGCAGGGTGCGCCAGGCGGCGAGCTGCTCGTCGGTCGGATCGGGGTGCACCAGCCGCTGCGATGCCTCGAAGGTGTGCACCACGCGTAGCCCGTCGTAGCGCTTGCGGTCCTGCTCGGGCAGGTTCTCGTAGGCGGCATAGGTGCTCGCGAACTCCGTGCCGCCGCCGACCATGGCGACGTGGCGTGCGGTCAGCATGGTCGCCTTGGCCGGCACGTCGTTGGTGGTGTCGTCGATATGCCAGTGGAACGTGCCCTTGAGGTATTCGGCCGACCGGGACTTCGCCGGGTCGAGCGACACCACGAACACCTCTTTGCCGGCGGGCGCGAGCACCGGACCGAGCTGTTTGCTGAACTCGACCTGGGCCGGGTCGTCGAGATGTAGGCCGCGGATGAGCAGGACACCGCGCCATTTCAAGGCTTCCAGGCAACGACCGATCACCGCGGGATCGCGTAGGTCGTCGATTCCGGACACTTTGACACCCATCGCAGGGGTGAGGGCTGAGGTCTCGATCACAAGAATCTCCCTTCCATGGGTGAGAACGGTACTCTCGGAAATCAGTAATCGGCAAGTGTTCGAGTGGTTCGACCGGCGCCGGACGCCGACTCGGGGCCTCGGCGGCGATGGAGCGTTCGGTCACCTCGCGACCTTGCGTCCTCGGTGATTCTATGCGAATGTGACGTTAGTCATATACGAGAATGACATTTTCAACAAGGGAGTGGGAGGGCGTGTGGTGGCCCAGGACACGATGACGACCAGCGGCTCGAGTGCGGTCGATGCGAGTCAGGTTTCCGGCAGTATCCAGAAGCGACTGCTGATCGACGGACAGCTCGTCACGTCGGCGACGACCTTCGAGACGATCAACCCGGCGACCGGGGAAGTGCTGGGCTCGGCGCCGGACGCCGGCGTGGACGAGGCGACGGCGGCGATCGCCGCGGCTCGTACCGCGTTCGAGAAGTCCGGGTGGGCGACCGACGTCACGCTCCGCGCGCGGTGCCTCGATCAGTTGCACAAGGCTCTGCTCGCCCATGCCGAGGAACTGCGTGATCTGACGATCGCCGAGGTCGGCGCCACCAAGATGCTCACGAAGGGCAATCAGCTCGATGCGCCGATCGAGATCGTCCGCTACTACGCCGATCTCCTCGAGAACCACTCCTTCACCGAGGATCTCGGTGAGATCGAGATCCGGGGTCAGCAGCACCGTCGGTGGACCGAACGTGAACCCGCGGGCGTGGTGGCCGCCATCATCGCCTACAACTACCCGAACCAATTGGCCCTGGCGAAGCTCGCGCCGTCGTTGGCGGCCGGATGCACCGTCGTGCTGAAGGGCGCTCCGGACACGCCGCTGGTGACGCTCGCGCTGGGCGAGATCATCGCCGAACACACCGACATCCCGGCAGGCGTCGTCAACATCATCACGTCGTCGAAGGTCGAGGTGGGACAGACGATGGTGGCCCATCCCGACGTGGACGTCGTCACGTTCACCGGGTCGACACCGGTCGGCAAGCAGATCATGGCCGATGCGGCGGGCTCGTTGAAGCGTGTATTCCTCGAACTGGGCGGTAAATCGGCGCTCATCGTCCTCGACGACGCGGATCTGATGAAGGCGGCCCAGTTCGCGGCGTTCACGATCTGCAGCCACGCGGGCCAGGGCTGCGCATTGACCACCCGGCTGATCGTGCCGCGCGACAAGCACGATCAGCTCGCGGAGATGGTCGGGGCGATGCTCGACCACGTGACCGTCGGAGACCCGACCGATGACAAGACCTACATGGGCCCATTGATCAGCGAGCGACAGCGCGACAAGGTCGACGGCCTGGTCCAGCGTGCGGTCGAGGCAGGCGCCCGGTTGGTACGCGGCGGACAGCGCATCGATCCCGGCTTCTTCTATGCGCCGACACTGCTCGCCGGCGTCGACCCCGACAGCGAGATCGCGCAGGAAGAGGTCTTCGGGCCGGTACTGGCGATGATCCCGCACGACGGCGACGAACACGCCATCGCGATCGCCAACAACTCGCGGTACGGGTTGTCGGGCGGCGTTCTCACCACCGACTCGGCCCGCGGTGCGGCGGTCGGCCGCGCGATCCGGACGGGCACGTTCAGCATCAACGGCGGCAACTACTTCTCTGCCGACGTGCCGTTCGGCGGGTACAAGGAATCCGGCATCGGCCGGGAGATGGGCGTCGCAGGTCTGCACGAGTTCACCGAGATCAAGGCCTTCGCCGAGGCGGTGGAAGCGTGAGGCCGCTGGAGGGTTTCACCATCCTCGAGGTCGCGATGTACGGGTTCGTGCCGTCGGCAGGCGCGGTTCTGCGTGAATGGGGGGCCGAGGTCATCAAGGTCGAGCACGCGGTGACCGGTGACCCGCAACGCGGCCTGCGCCAGACCGGCACGTTTCGCGTCGAGGGCGACCCCAATCCCAATGTCGAGCATGCCAATCGGGGCAAGCGCAGCATCGGGATCGACATGTCACGTCCGGAGGGGCGCGAGGTGCTCTACGAACTGGTGCGCAAGGCCGACGTGTTCCTGACCAGTTTTCTGCCCGGTCCGCGCACGCGGTTCGGGATCGACGTCGACGACATCCGCGCGGTGAACCCGTCGATCGTCTATGCGCGGGGCAGTGCGCTCGGCCCGAGGGGTGCCGAGTCCGACAAGGGCGGCTACGACATGACCGCCTTCTGGTCGCGCGGCGGCATCGCGGCGACCCTGACGCCGCCCGACACCGAGGGCCTCATCAGCCCGCCGGGTCCGGCGTTCGGCGACACGATCTCGGGGACCAATCTCGCCGGCGGCATCGCGGCCGCGCTACTCAAGCGGGAACGGACCGGAGAGCCGTCGGTGGTCGACGTCTCTCTGCTGGGCAGCGGACTGTGGTCGATGGGTCACACCGTGGCGCTCTCACTGCACCTCGACAAGCCGATGGAGGCTCCGGCGCAAGGCGGCCATGGGTCGCCGACCAATCCGCTGTCGGGACTCTACAAGACGGCGGACAACCGCTACATCTCCTTCGTCATGCTGCAGGCCGCGAAGTTCTGGCCCGACGTGTGCAAACACGTCGAGCATCCGGAGCTCGCCGAGGACCCGCGGTTCACCAGCGCAGAACTGTTGGCGGAGAACACGTCCGAAGCAGTGGCGATCCTGCGGGAGATCATCGCCGAGCGCACTCTCGCAGACTGGACGGAACGATTTGCGACCCTCGCGGGGCCGTGGGCCCCGGTGCAGGATTCGCGGCAGGTCGGTGACGACCCGCAGATCCGTGCCAACGACTACATCGTGAACGCGGGTGACCTCGAACTGGTGGGCAACCCCGTCCAGTTCGACGTCGAGGCGTCGTCGGTCACGGCCGCGCCAGGATTCGCCGAGGACACCGACGACATCCTCCAGGAACTCGGGATGGACTGGGACCGCATCATCGAATTGAAGACCGCGGGCGCGGTCACCTGACGGGAGCAGACGATGCCGAACATCACCTCCATCGGAACCTATCTCCCGTGTTGGGGTGTTGTCGACCACCGCGTCGCCGGTGACGACGAGGACGCCATCACACTGGCTGTGGAGGCCGGACGGGCCGCACTGAGCGGTGGTGCTTCGGTGGAATCGGTGGTGCTGGTCAGCCGAGACCTTCCGCTCACGGACAGCAGCAACGCGGCGGTCCTGTTGGCAGGCCTCGACCTGGACCCGGAACTCGAGGTGACCGAGCGTCTCGGTGGTGCACCGGCGACGCTGGATGCGCTGAGCTCGGCCCGCTCACGCACGCTGGTGATCGGTGTCGATCTCGAACCTGCCGGTGCCGCAGCGGTGTTGACCGCCGATCGTGGTCTGAATGTCCGGACCAGCGCACGGGTGGCGCGCAGCCTGCCGGTGCGTACCCGTAACACCACGGGGGCCGTCCACGACTACGGTGACCCGCGATTGCTGCACGACCGCGGGCTGGTCGCGTCGTTGGCGGCGTCGTGGCTGGAGAAGCCGACGGTGGTGGCCGGGGTCGACCGCAAGGCGGCCGCGCGGCTTGCCGAGGTCGATGCGGAAGTCCCGACGCTCGGTGCCAGCTCGGGTCTGTTCGCGCTGGCCGCGATGGCCGAGCAGCAGGTGTCGGGCAGTCTCGTCGCTGTCGAACAGGCGAGTCTGTCCGGGATCTCGGTGACCGCCGCCGAGGTCATGGTCTCTCGGCGCGAGCAGCCGCCACGTTCGAAATCGGAGGAACCGGTCGCCTCCGATGACGAACTACGCATCTCGCTGGCCGCGTACGAGCGGGCCTTCGAGGCCAAGGTGCGGTGGGAGGCCGGGAAGTTCGCCGACAGTGAGACACTCGACTTTCCGCCGCGCTATCACGTGGGTGCCGACGGGGCCCTGCGCACCGACTACGAACTCGTCCCGCTGCCGCGCGCAGGCGTGGTGTACTCCGAGGCGACCGTGCACGTTCCGGTGCCGGGCCTGCCATCGCCCTACTCCCTCGTCCTCGTCGAGCTCGACGACGTGGGTGTCCGCGCGCTGGTGAAGGTGGCCGGTGCCCACGTGGGACTCGTGGGTATCGGAGATCGGGGACGGCTCGTTCTGCGTCGTCTGGCCATCCGATCCGGCGTGCCCGACTACGGATACGCCTTCGAACCCGAAGAGGTGGCAGCATGAGGCGCGTCGCGGTCGTCGGGGCCGGAATGACACCGTTCGCGGAGCATTTCGCGCTCGGTGTCAAGGATCTCGTCCCGATGGCGTTCGCGGATTGCGTTGCGTCGGTGGACAAGGGGATCGACAAGCACGACATCGAGGCCGCGTGGTTCGGAGCGGTGGGTGCGACTGATGGTTTCGCATCGGGCATCGTGGCCGATTCCCTCGGCATCGAGGGGATCCCGGTGACCCGGGTGGAGAACTCTTGTGCCACCGGCAACGACGCGATCCGCAACGCGGTGTACGCCATCGGGTCTGGTGCGGTGGACGTGGCGCTGGTCGCCGGCGCCGACAAGCTGCGCGAGACCGCGTCGAAGAACGTGGTCTGGGAGTGGGAGGCGATCTCCCGCGACATGGCGTGGGAGTATCCACTGGGCCTCGTCGCCCCGGCCGGCGTCGCACTGCACGTCAACCGGTACTTTCACGAATCGCCTGCCACCCGCGAACATCTGGCGATGGTCGCGGTCAAGAACCATCGGCACGGCGCCAACAATCCCAAGGCCAGGCTGCAGTTCGAGATCACCGCAGAGCAAGCGTTGTCGGCGCCCACCGTGGTCGAACCGTTCAGTGTCTACGATTGCGCACCGCTGAGCGACGGCGCCGCCGCGATGATCCTGGTATCCGAAGACATCGCCGACCGCTACACCAGCCGCCCCGTGTGGGTGGCCGGGGTGGGCCTCGGGCTGGATTCGATGATGCACCAGCACAAGACCGACCTGACGACCTTCCCCGCAACGGTGCGGGCCGCGCAGCGGGCGTTCGCCATGGCCGGAGTGACCCCGGCCGACGTCGACGTCGCCGAGGTCCATGACTTCTTCACCGGCATCGAGCTCATCAGCTATGAGGATCTGGGCTTCGCCAACCGGTTCGAGGGATACAAGCTCCTCGAAGCGGGCGACACGACGATCGGGGGCTCCCTTCCGGTGAACACCAGTGGGGGTCTGAAGTCCAAAGGGCATCCACCGGGTGCGACCGGCATCGGCCAGTGTGTGGAGCTGTTCGAACAACTCCGGGGCTCGGCGGTGAATCAGGTCGACGGCGCGCGGATAGGTTTGGCGCACAACGTCGGTGGCCCGACATCTGTCGCGGCGGTGACGATCCTGCGTGGTCCGGCGTGACGCCTCGGTCCCCGGTGATCTCGATACGGCGCCTCGCCTGGCGGCTCGGTGCCTACTCGATCGGCGGGAGTAGCCGCCCGGCGGGTGGGGTTCTTGCTGGTCGGGTGGTCGTCCGGCGGGTGGGGTTCTTGCCGGTCGAGTGGTCGTCTGGCGGGTGGGGTCTCGCCGGTCGAGTAGTCGCGAACGGAGTGAGTGGCGTATCGAGACCATTCGAGAGGTGGTGCTCAGCGGAGCTCGCTCTTCATCACCTTTCCGGTGGCATTGACGGGTAACCGATCGACGAAGGTGATCGTGCGCGGTGCCTTGAAGCCCGCCATCCGTGTGCGACTCCACTCGACGAGCTGGCCCTCGGTGACCGGGGCGGCCGCGACCACGAACGCCTTGCCCACCTGGCCCAGGCGCTCGTCGGGAACCCCGATCACCGCGACCTGGTCGACCGCGGGATGTTCGAGTAGGTAGCTCTCGATCTCGGCGGGGTACGCGTTGAAGCCGCCGACGATGAACATGTCCTTCTTGCGCCCGACGATCCGCAATCTCCCCCCCTCGACGATCTCGCCGAGATCGCCGGTGTGCAACCACCCGTCGACGTCGATGGCTTCGGCGGTCGCATCCGGGTCGTCGAGGTAGCCCTGCATCACGTTGTAGCCGCGGATGAGCACCTCGCTGTCGTCTGCGACGCGGATCTCGATGTCAGCGCAGGGCGTTCCGACGGTCGTCGCGATCTGATCGAAGGCGTCGCCGGATCTGGATGCCGTCACGGTGCCGGCCTCAGTGAGTCCGTAACCCGTCATGATCGTCTCGAACGGGAGCTCGTTGTGGATTCGGCGGATGAGATCGACCGGTATGTCGGCGGATCCGGTCACCGCGGCGCGTAATGACGAGAGATCCCGTGAACCGTCGTTCGCCGAGAGCAAGGATTGATACAGGGTCGGCGGGCCCGGGAGCATGGTGATCTTCTCGGTCTCGATCAGGTCGAGGACCCGTCCGACGTCGAGGACGGGCACGGGGTGGATCGTCGCGCCACGGATGAAGGAGGCGACGATTCCCGCCTTGTAACCGAACATGTGGAAGAACGGATTGACGATCAGGTATCGGTCACCTTCACGGAGATCGGCCAGATCGCACCATTCCGAGAACAGTCGCAGCACCTGTTCGTGATTCATCATGACACCCTTGGGGCGACCCGTGGTGCCGGAGGTGTACATGATGTCGGCGATGTCTGACGGACCGATAGAAGCCGTGAAAGGCGTTCCACTGGAGAGGAAGTCGCTCTTGATGTCGATGACCGACACGCCGGCCGGCACCTCGAAGTCGATTCCGAGGAAATCCTTCTGGACCAGCACGGCCTTCGCTCCACTGCGCGTGATGATGTCGGCGGCCTCGTCGCGCTTGTAGCGGGTGTTGACCGGGACCAATGTCCCGCCCGCCGTCAGGAGCCCGAAGACGGCGATGATCCACTCGGCCGAGTTGGGAGCCCAGATCGCGACCCGGTCGCCCTTGTGGATTCCGATGTCGGCAAATGATCCGGCTGCACAGCGGATTCGATGAACCACTTCGCGGAATGTGAGCCGCAGGGACCCGTCGACGACCGCTTCGGCATCGCCGAAGCGGTCGGCCGACGACAGGACCATCTCGGGGATGGTCTTCCAGGTCATACCTTCAGGAGCCGCGCCATGTTGCCACCCATCACGAGCTTCTGGTCCTCGAACGGAAGGTGCTCGATGTGGCTGATGTAGGTGGTGGGCTCGGCAAGGCCTTCCGGATGCGGGTAGTCCGAACCGAACAGCACGCGCTCGGCGCCGATCAGCGCGGTCAGCTTGCTGAAGTCCTCCTCCCAGAACGGGCTGACGTGGATGCTCTTCTTGATGGCGGCCACCGGGTCCTGCATGCCGAAGCCCTCGGGAGCCTTCTTGTACACGTCGGTCAGTGTCTGCAGCACGTGCGGCAGCCAGCTGGCACCGTTCTCGATCACGGCGATCCGCAGCTCCGGGAAGCGCAGCAGCGCACCATGGCACACCCAGGAGGAGACGGCGTCCTGGATCGGGCGCCATTCGCTGACCATGCGGAAGGCGTTCGTCACGAAGGGGAGCATCTCCTCGCCGCTGCCCTCCCAATCCTGGTTGTAGCGGGCGTAACCGCTGTCGGACGAGTGCTGGGTGACGAGCACGTCGAGTTCGACGACCCGCTTCCAGAACGGGTCGAACTCCGGCAGTGCGAACGACCGCAGACCCTTGAAACCGGGCACCGGTGCGGGCCGGACCAGGATCGCCTTGGCGCCACGCTCGACGCACCATTCGAGTTCCTCGATCGCCTTGTCGACAATCGGGAGGCTGATCACCGGGACGGTGAAAATGCGCTCCTTGTAGTTGAACGACCATGTCTCGTAGAGCCACTGGTTGAGGGAGTGGACAACCGCGTGGATCAGTTCCGGATTGTCGCGCATGCGCTCCTCGACGAGGCTCGCCAGCGTCGGGAACATCAGGGTGCGGTCGATCTTGAGTTCGTCCATCAGCTCGAGCCGCGGTGCGGGCTCGCGGAAGGCGGGGATCGCCTTGATCGGCTTACCGAAGATCTCCCGCTTGCTCTTTCCCTCGGGATTGCCGTTCTTGAAGTAATCCTCCATGGCACCCGGCCGTGCGACCACGTCGAAGGTCGGGTTGGGGATGTACTCGCTGATCTGGCCACGGATGGCGATCTTGGTGCGGCCCTCGACCTCGACGTACTGGATGGCCTTCTTGTACTTGTCTGGCAGGAACTTGGTGAGCGCCTCCTTGGTCTCGTACAGATGGTTGTCCGCGTCGAACAGCGGGTAAGGCAGCTGGCTCGGTGACATGTGAAACTCTCCTTTGCTACTTTCGAGAATACTATTCTCCTGAACGTGCATCGTGCAATGCCGTGCGGATTCGGAATTTCTGCACCTTGCCGCTGGCGGTGCGGGGGAAGTCGTCGACCACGTGGACCTCTTCGGGCCATTTCTGCTTGGCCAGACCGACCGCGGCCAGGTGGACGCGGAGGTCCTCGATGGTGGGGGAGCCTCGATCGGGATGGACTCGCACGACGGCGGCGGCGCGTTCGCCGAGCCGGTCGTCGGGAACCGCGACTACGGCGGCGTCGGCCACGACGTCCATCCCGAGCAGGGCATCCTCGACCTCGAGGGCGCTGATGTTCTCGCCACCGCGGATGATGATGTCGGATTTGCGGTCGGTGATGCTGAGGTAGCCGTCCTCGTCGAGGACGCCGATGTCCCCGGTGTGATACCAGCCGTCGTCGTCGAACATGTGGGCAGTGAGGTCCGCGTCGGTGTATCCCATGCAGAGATCCGGTCCGCGGCTGAGGATCTCGCCGTCCTCGCCGAGCCGGATCTCGACCCCGGGCAGTGGCCGACCGTCGGTGTAGAGGCGCTTGTCCTCCGCGGCGCTGGGGTGCGAACCGGTGATCGACGGGTGCTCGGTGCTGCCGTAGGAACGGAACACCGTGATGCCGAGTGCGGCCAGCCGTGTGGTGATCGCCGCCGGAACAGACGATCCGCCGAGGCCCGCGTACTTCATGTGGGGCACATCGGATTCGGTGAAGTCGGGGTGATCTATCAGGCTCGTCATGTAGTACGTCGCGCCGCCGCCCACTGTGACGTTCTCGGCCCGCATTAGACGCAAGGCATCGCCGGGATCCCAGACGTCGGCGAGATTGACGTCGGTGCCGTCGAGGACCGGGATGAGGAAGGCGTTGATCATTCCGATGAAATGCCCGACCGGTGCCGCGGTGAGCTGTCGGCCACGGTCATCGGGGTACATCGCGGAGAGCTGGCGCGTCTCGTGGACCAGTGAGCGATGGCTGTGCAGAACACCTTTGGGGTTGGTCGTGGTGCCGGAGGTGAACGCGATGAGTGCGCAGGTGGACGGATCCACCGGGAGGACGCCTGCCAGCGGCTCGTCGTCGAGGAGGTCGGTGAAGTCCTTGTCGATCACCCCGACGATCGGGACGTCGGCGCACACGGACAGGTCATAGGTGATCCGCCCGAAACTCATGGGCGTGATGAAGACCTTCGGTGTCACCTCGCCGAGAATGTAGGAAACCTCTTTGCGTCCATAGAAATGCACGATCGGCACGACCGCCGCACCGAGAAAGGCCGACGCCCAGAACACCGCAGCGGCCTCCATCGAGTTCGGCAGCTGGAATGCGACGACATCGCCGGGTCCCACACCCCGCCTGCGCAATCCGGCCGCCAGCCGTCGCGCCACGATCTCGACGTCGCGAAAGGTCCCCGACCAGGGGCGGGTTGCCGAGTGCACCAGGAAGCGGGCATCGGGGGATGCCGCCAGACCGTCCCTGAGCAGGTCGCCGAGGGTCTCGTCCGTCCACCACCCGTTGGCGACGTACTTCTCGGCGAGCTCGGTCGGTACCTGCCTGGTCATGAAGCCCCCATGCGCTCGGCCGGAGCCGCTGTCCCGGCAGAACTGCCGTCGACCCCGGATTCGATGGTGATAATGTTCTCTTTGAACGAGAATAGCAATCTCACTTCCGGAGAGCGAGCGGTTATGGTGAAGATGGAGACGGTCGACGGCCTGGCCGTGATCACGATCGATCGGCCGGAGGCGCGGAACGCGATAGCGCCGTCGACGATGGACGAGCTCGACGAGGCGATCGACGCGGCGGCCGGTGCGCGGGCGCTCGCGATCACCGGCGGCGGCGACCGTGTCTTCGTATCCGGCGGCGACCTCAAGGAACTCGCGAAGCTCCGGACCCTGGACGAGGCCCGGGCGATGGCCTGGCGGATGCGGCGGATATGCGATCGCATCAGCGCTTTCCCGGGGCCGGTGGTGGCCGCGCTGAATGGGCACGCCCTGGGTGGTGGCGCCGAGGTCGCGGTGGCCGCGGACATCCGGCTCGCGGCCGACGACATCACGATCGGCTTCAATCAGTCGAGTCTGGCGATCATGCCGGCGTGGGGAGGGGCTGAACGGCTCACCACCCTGGTCGGCCCGTCGCAGGCCCTGTTGCTCGCCGGATCGGGGCGAAAGTTGTCCGCGGAGGAAGCGATGAGGGTTGGGCTGGTCGATCAGGTCATCGAACGATCCCGGTTCGACGACGGTTGGCGAACCATTGCGCAATCGCTCGCGACGGCGCCCGCCACCGCGATCAAGAAGGTCATCCGCGGCGTCGAGCCGGGCGAGGCCGTCGAGGAGTTCGCGCACCTGTGGGTGGCCGACGAGCACTGGGCGGCGGCCGACCGGGTTCTCAAGCGCGCCAAGTGATCGAGCAGGATCCGACGGTGCACATCGACGACCCGGTGGCGGCAGCGCATCGTGCCCTCTATGAGGCGGGCCTTGATGTCCGATCCGAGGTGGTCGGCGCCGACTACGTGGCCGAATCGCTGGCCCGCAACGTCGGTTCCGACGGCGAGCCGTTGCAACGGTTCGTCACGGAGTCGGTGTGGGGCTCGGTCTGGACGCGCCCCGGTCTCGACCGGCGGAGCCGGAGCCTGATGACGATCGGCATGCTGGTCGCCCTCAATCATCATGCGGAGCTCGCCGTTCACGTGCGCGCGGGGCTGGGCAACGGCCTGACCCGTGACGAGGTCGTCGAGGCGATCATCCATGCCACCGCGTATTGCGGCGTACCGGCGGGCATCGCAGCGATGCGGGTCGCGCAAGACGTCCTGATCCGCGAACTGGGAGAGCGTCCCGACACCGACGCATCACGAGAGGGAAGCCATGGCTGACATCCCGATCCCGGAGCGGCGCGTCGGCATGATCGGCCTCGGCGCCATGGGGTCGCCGATCGCCGCCAACTTCGTGGCGGCGGGGCAGCCGCTGATCGTCGCCGACGCCGTGCCCTCCGCGGTTCGGCAATTCCTCGCCGCACATCCCGATCGGGTGGCACCTGGCGATCCCGCGGACTGCGACGTGGTGGTCCTCTCGTTGCCCACGAGTGATGTGGTCGACGAGGTGGTTCTCGGCGCGAACGGACTGCTCCACCGCCTGGCGCCCGGGTCGATCATCGTCGACATGAGTTCCAGTGTCCCGGCCCGCACCCGTGCACTCGGGGATGCGGCCGCTGTGGCGGACGTCGCCGTCGTCGACGCTCCGGTCAGTGGTGGGGTGGCCCGTGCAGTCGTCGCGGATCTGGCGGTGATGGTCGGCGGGGACGACGGGCCGGTCGAGACGGTGCGGCCCCTGCTGGCGGCAACCGCGCGCGAGATCATCCATGTGGGTCCGACCGGATCAGCGCATGCCGCCAAGGCGCTCAACAACCTGCTGTCGGCGGTGGGACTGTTCGCGGCCGCCGAAGTGCTCGTCGTCGGGACGAAATTCGGCATCGACCCCGCGACACTGCTGTCGGTGCTCAACGCGGGTAGCGGTCGCAATCAGGCCACCGAGGCCAAGTTCGGGACGTTCGTGCTGAACCGCGGTTTCGACTCGGGATTCACGGCGTCGCTGATGAACAAGGACGTCGGCATCGCGCTCGACCTCGCACGCGACTGCGGCGTGGACCTCGACATCGGGTCCGCGCTGGGTCGGGCATGGGCATCGGCGACCGAGGCGGTCGGACCGGGCGCCGATCAGACCGAGATCGTCCGAGTCCTCGAACAGGCCGCGGGGGTCGAACTCCGTTGACCGTATCCACTGGTCGAGGCCACGCGTTGTCAGATCACCTTGCCTGCCCGGTGATTTCGTGGGCTTGCACGGAAACTTCCGAGGCGGCAATGTTGCTGCAGACCGAATTGTTCCCACCGACTCACACGAGGTGCACGAGAAGATGACCCGCCTGTTCACCAGACCGTCGCCCGACAACACCGCTGTGCAATTGCTGATGCGTGCGGCCATCGGCGGAACGATGATCGCCCACGGCGTCAAACACGGTCGCAGCCTCGACGGCACCGCAGGCTGGTTCGGTTCCATCGGGTTCAAGCAACCCAAGCTGCAGGCCCAGGCGTCCGCAGTGGTCGAGGTCGGGGCGGGCGCCGCCATCGTCGCAGGCGCCGGTACACCGGTGGCCGCGTCGGCCGTTGTCGGCACGATGGCCGTCGCTGCTCGTTCGGTGCACCTTCCCAACGGTTTCTTCATCACCTCCGAAGGATGGGAGTACGTCGCCAATCTGTCGGTGGCCGCCATCGCGCTCGCCGCCCTGGGGCCGGGCAAGTGGAGCGTCGACCGTGCACTCGGGCTCGACAGCAAGCTCACCGGCAACCGCGCTGCCGCGCTCGCCGCCGGGCTCGGTCTCGGTGCCGCCGCCGCACAGCTGGCCGCCTTCCACCGGCCTCCGAAGGCATCTGCCTGACCGGTACCCCGGGCGGGCGTCGTCGTGCCCCTGGGGCCGGGTGCTCAGACCGGCCAGGTGTGCACGGGTTCGCCCTCGTGCATCAGCGTGACGTAGTCGCCGAGCATGCCGTGCAGGGCCGCGTCGCGGTCCTCGCCGGCAGCCTCGCGGGCCAGGACCGCGCGCCGCTGCCATGCCGAACCGGTCTGCCGGTTGATGCAGCGCCCTTCGATGACCGACAGGTAGCGCGAGCGTGCCTTGGACGAGACGCCGTAGGAACGCAGGCCGTCGTCGGCGAGGGGGAGCAGCCGTCGCAGGGTGAGTTCGTCCGGACGCACCCACCCGACATTCGGCCAGTACAACTGCGCCTCGAGGCCTGCGCGAGCGCCCGACTGCAGGTTCTCCGCGGCGGCGTTGAAGGACATCTGCGACCACAGCGGGCGGTCGGACTCGACGAGGCCGCGGACCAGGCCGTAGTAGAACGCCGAGTTGGCCATGGTGTCGACGACCGTCGGCCCGGCGGGTAGGACGCGGTTCTCCACGCGCAGGTGGGCGTGCCCGTCGACCACGTCGTACACCGGCCGGTTCCAGCGGTACACGGTGCCGTTGTGGAGGCGGAGCTCGTCGAGTGACGGGGTCTTTCCCTCGTCGAGTTCGGCCAGCGGATCGACATCGGTGGAGACGGGGAGCAGCGCCGGGAAGTATCGGGTGTTCTCCTCGAAGAGGTCGAAGATCGTGTTGATCCATCGCTCGCCGAACCAGACCCGCGGCCGGACACCTTGATTCTTCAGCTCCAGGGGCCGGGTGTCGGTCGCCTGCTCGAACACCGGGATGCGGCTCTCGTGCCAGAGCGCGGCGCCTGCCAGGAACGGCGAATTGCCCGCCAGTGCCACCTGTACCCCGGAGATGCTCTGCGCCGCATTCCAATGCGCGGCAAAGTCTTCGGGGGCAACCCGCAGATGCAACTGCAACGATGTGCAGGCCGCCTCGGGGAGGATCGAGTCGGTCGTGGTGTGGAGACGATCGGTGTGGTGCCCGTCGCCCAGCGGAATCCCGCTGATGTCGATCTCGATCGCCTCGCCGCGGGCGTCGAAGATCTGCTCGTTGAGCAGGTCGTATCGGGGATTGGCCGAAATCCATTGGTGAGCAAAATGTTCGGCGTTGAGGGTCGGGAGCATACCGATCATCACGAGATGGTTGTCGGTCTGCGCGGCCCGCTTCTCCGCGCGATTGAGCGAGGTGCGCAGCGCCTGCTCGAGGGAGATGGTGTCGTCGGTGACGAAGGGGCGCGGGGAGACGTTGATCTCGATGTTGAACTGGCCGAGCTCGGTCTGGTAGTCGGGATCGGCGATGGCGTCGAGGACCGTGGCGTTGGCCATCGCCGGATTCATGTCGTCGTCGACGAGATTGAGTTCCACCTCCATGCCCAGCAACGGCTCCGGCGGCCGACCGTGATCGGTGAACAGGCCCTCGGCAAGCATGCGTGCGATCGCCTCGGTACCGCGACTCACCTGCCTGCGGAACCGGACGCGGTCCTCGCCGGTGAACTCACGTTTCGAGACGTCGGTTCCCATCGCTCAATGGTGCATGATGGTCGGCGTGGCAGCGCGTAAACCGATCGATCCGGCGCAGGCCAGGGCGGCGGTCGTCGCCGTCGCCGAGTGGATTCGTGACGACACCGTCGAGGCTCCCGCCCGGCAGGAGGTCGCCGCTGCCGTCCGACTGACCGCCCGTACGCTCGCCGACGTCGCACCCGGCAACTCCGTCGAGGTGCGGGTGCCGCCGTATGTGGCCGTCCAGTGCATCGAAGGTCCGCGGCACACGCGCGGAACACCGCCCAACGTGGTGGAGACGGACCCGCGGAGCTGGATGCGGATGGTCACCGGAATCCGGGACATGACGGATCTGGTGGACGACGGTGAGGTCACCGCATCCGGATCGCGGGCCGGGGATGTCGCGCACTGGATGCCGCTGTTCCCGCTGTGAGGAGTGCCCCGGCCGAGGTGTCAGGACACCACCGGGGTGGGTGCAGGTTCGATCTGCTTGCGTCGGATGATCAGGATGACGGCCAGGATCGGATAGACCAGGATCGCGGCGACCGATCCGACGTAGCCGCTCTGGTCGACGAGGATCGACGTCCCGGTGAGGATCGAGAAGTCGAAGAGTCCGTGGACGACCGAGTTGAGGACATTGCCCCGCGAGACCCGCCTCATCAGGTAGAAGAAGTAGCCGGCGAGGCTGACGGCGATCGCCTGCGGAATCGCGGAGACGCCGTGGCCGATCGCGTTGGTGAGGTGGACCGCCCCGAAGACGATGCTCGACCACAGCGCGACCCGTCCCTCCGCGAGGCCGTGCTCACGCATCGCCGTGACACCGATCCCACGGAACATCGTCTCCTCGCCCCACCCGACGAATTGGGTGGCGACCAGGAGCGTGAGGACGAAGATCAGATCCTTGTCGGCGAGGGCCCGATAGTCGGTGCCTGCGGCAATCGCCACCAGCATCAACACCGGCACGATCCACACCCACCGTGACACAGGGCGCTCGTCGTGCAGGACCGGCCGCCACCACCCGAGTCGGCTCACCACCAGGAACGTGAAGGCCAGTGCCACTCCGAGCGGGATGATCATCGTGAACACGACGCCCCGGGTCGTGACGATGTCCGTCAGCCCGCTCGCGTGTTCGACCGCCAGCCCGCCGAGTTGGATGATCGCGAGGTAGACGATCACCACGACCGCGAACCACAGATAGGTCAGCTGTCGCAGGGGTCGTCGCGGCGGGTGGTCGGGAAGCGGCATCGTCACCGGGACAAGGTAGCCCGCGCACATCCGGCGTGCCGCGCCTGCGACTGGCCGCGGGCGGGCGGAATACGGCCGGTCGGCGCGCCGTTGCCGGATTCGCGTAACGCCGCTACCGGTCGGTACGCTTGGTGCGTCTCCCCAGCCCACCTGCGTCCTCGATCTCAGGGAGCCCATTGATGACCGACTTGTCGATCAACAGCACAAACCTCCTCGCTCCCACGCGATCATGCGGTACCGCACAGCCCGCCGACGACGTCGAGAACGAGCCTCGCGAGGAGTGCGGTGTCTTCGGGGTGTGGGCACCGGGCGAGGATGTGGCCAAGCTCTCCTATTACGGGCTCTATGCTCTGCAGCACCGCGGCCAGGAGGCGGCGGGCATTGCCGTCGGTGACGGATCGCAGGTCCTGGTGTTCAAGGATCTCGGGCTCGTCAGCCAGGTCTTCGACGAGCAGACCCTCGGCGCAATGGTCGGCCACGTGGCCATCGGGCACTGCCGCTACTCGACGACCGGGTCGACGACCTGGGAGAATTCGCAGCCGATCTTCCGGACCACCGATGCGGGCACCGGGGTCGCCCTCGGGCACAACGGCAATCTGGTGAACACCGCCGACCTGGCCAGCCGGGCGCGTGCGCTCGGCGTGATGAGTTCGGCTGCGACGTCGGATTCCGATCTGGTCGGCGCCCTGCTCGCCCATGGCGCTGCGGACAGCACGTTGGAGCAGGCGGCGATGGATCTGCTGCCCACGCTGCAGGGTGCGTTCTGCCTCACGTTCATGGACGAACACACGCTCTACGCGGCGCGCGACCCACACGGGGTGCGTCCGCTGTCGCTCGGGCGGCTCGATCGCGGATGGGTGGTCGCCTCCGAGACCGCGGCCTTCGACATCGTCGGCGCGTCGTTCGTGCGTGACATCGAGCCGGGCGAGCTCCTCGCGATCGACGCCGACGGCGTCCGCAGCTCACGATTCGCCGAGGCCAAGCCCCGGGGCTGTGTCTTCGAGTACGTCTATCTCGCACGACCGGACAGCGTGATCCACGGCCGGTCGGTGCATTCGACCCGTGTGGAGATCGGTCGCCGGCTGGCGCGGCAGCATCCCGCCGAGGGTGACCTGGTGATCCCGGTGCCCGAGTCCGGCACACCCGCCGCAGTCGGTTTCGCGCAGGAATCGGGCATCCCGTACGGACAGGGCCTGATGAAGAACGCCTATGTCGGACGTACCTTCATCCAGCCGTCGCAGACGATCCGTCAACTCGGCATCCGCCTCAAGCTCAACCCGCTCAAAGAGGTCATCCGCGGCAAACGTCTTGTGGTCGTGGATGATTCGATTGTCCGCGGCAACACCCAGCGCGCGTTGATCCGGATGCTGCGCGAGGCGGGTGCCGCCGAGGTGCATGTGCGGATCGCGTCCAGCCCGGTGCGGTGGCCGTGCTTCTACGGCATCGACTTCGCGTCGCCTGCCGAACTGATCGCCAACGGCATGGAATCCGAGGCCGGCATGGTCGAGGGCGTGCGGCAGGCGATCGGCGCCGACTCGCTCGGTTACATCAGCATCGACGAGATGATCGGGGCCACCGAGCAGGGGGCGGAGAATCTGTGCGCGGCGTGCTTCGACGGGGACTATCCCATCGACCTGCCCAAGGAGACCTCCATGGGCAAGGCGGTGCTCGAGCAGATGCTCGCCAGCGCTGCCGGCGACGGTCGTGTCGACCCGCTGACCGTTGCCAACGACAACGTCAGCGCGGTGATGCGGCCCTGATCTCGGGCTGCCGGATCCACTGCCGACGCCCCGCACCGAACGGTACGGCCGCACCACGGTCGGGTACCGTGTTTGAGCGGTGGTGACTCGCTGTGCCGACGTCGGAATCGCGGGCCACCGGACCACGGCCTACATCATGCGCGACGACGGCGCCTCCGATCACCCGGAGGTCCGACAACCTGGATTTCGACAAGGGGTGCTCAGCTAGATGACCGATCGGGATTCGGCTGCCGACAATCCGGCAAACAACCCGCACGCCGGCGACGGTGGTGCCTCGTACGCAGCCGCAGGCGTGGACATCGACGCAGGTGAGCGCGCGGTCGAACTGTTTGCACCGCATGCCAAGCGCGCGTCCCGCCCAGAAGTCATGGGCGGTCTCGGCGGGTTCTCCGGATTGTTCGCGCTCAAGGGCAACTACCGAGAGCCTGTCCTCGCCGCGGCGAGTGACGGCGTCGGCACCAAGCTCGCCATCGCCCAGGCGATGAACAAGCACGACACCGTGGGTCGCGATCTGGTTGCCATGTGCGTCGATGACCTGGTCGTGTGCGGGGCGGAGCCGCTCTTTCTGCAGGACTACATCGCCGTCGGCAAGGTGGTGCCGGAGACGGTGGCGCAGATCGTCGCGGGTATCGCCGACGGCTGTGTGGACGCCGGCTGTGCACTGCTCGGCGGGGAGACCGCCGAACATCCCGGCCTCATGGGCGAAGACCACTACGACCTCTCGGCCACCGCGATCGGGGTCGTCGAGGCCGACCAGATCCTCTCGCCCGAGCGTGTACGTCCGGGTGATGTGGTCATCGGGATGGGGTCGTCGGGCCTGCATTCCAACGGCTACTCGCTCGCTCGCAAGGTGCTCCTCGAATGGGGCCACATGGACCTCGCCGGGCATGTCGAGGAGTTCGGCCGCTCACTCGGTGAGGAGCTGCTCGAGCCGACCCGGATCTATGCGCGCGACTGCCTCGCGTTGGCGGCCGAGACCGATGTCCGCACCTTCGCGCATGTCACCGGTGGCGGCTTGGCCGAGAATCTGGCGCGGGTGATCCCGTCGGGTCTGGTTGCCGAGCTCGAGCGCGGGACCTGGACCCCGGCACCGGTGTTCGCCATGATCGGCCAGCGTGGCCGGGTGGAGCGCGAGGAGATGGAGCGTACGTTCAACATGGGTGTCGGCATGGTCGCGGTGGTGGCGCCCGAGGACACCGAGCGCGCGCAGGCGGTGCTCACCGCCCGGCACGTGGACAACTGGGTGCTCGGTGCGGTCAAACGGTCCACGGAGCCGAAGAACACCGAGCTGCCCCGGGTGGTGCTGGCCGGCGAGCATCCGCGCTTCTGACCACTGCACTGCCGGTGTGACGGTTTGCGCGTCGGCGCGGCTGGTCTCGATACGCCGCTCCTTCGTCGCGGCTACTCGACCGGCGGGGGGCGTCGCGGCTACTCGACCGGCGGGGGGCGTCGCGGCTACTCGACCGGCGGGGGGAGCTGCGGTTCTTCTGTTGATCGAGTAGCGGCGAACGGAGTGAGTCGCGTATCGAGATCGAAGCCACCTGGTCGGCGTGCGTCGGTGCTCCCGACGTCGACAGCAGACAACCACACCTGAGCATCTCGCGCGTGACGATGGCCACGAGCGAACTGCTCAGGTGTGGTTGTTGCGTTGGTGTGCACCGAGATCGGTGCCGAGAGGAGAGGGTGGAGTCGACGACTCAGGAGCGTCAGGCTCGACGCCACTCATCCTCGTCGACCCACTCGTCCACCGGATCCCGGCGTTCCGCCGAGTCCTCCGACCCAGACAACTCGCGCTGCAAGCTGTCGAAGTCGGTGTTCGGAGTGGAGTACTTCAGCTGACGAGCAACCTTCGTCTGCTTTGCTTTTGCCCGGCCGCGGCCCATTTGGGACCCCCTCGCACAATGACGGGGCGGCCAAACGCTTGGCGGCCCCGTTCTCTAGGTAATGAATCTGTCGTGGCACCAGTTTAGCGCGCTCGTTCCGATAATGCGGATCGCCCTGCCGACTGTGCCGCAGCGAGTCGGAAAGCGGGGAGTCAGGTCACGCGTGGGCCAGTTTGCGCGAGGCCTCCCGTCGGACCTTGGGACCGAGGTCCTCGCAGGCCAGCAGGGTCGCGAGAGCGTGCGCATCGGCGGCGGTGCCGCTCAGGAGATCACGCACGGTGACCCGGTGATCGGGTCGATGGACCAGACGGACCGCGTCCCCGGCGCCGACACTGCCCGGGGTGACAACCCGCAGGTAGGAGCCGGTGTCGGCGCGATCCAGAAACCGCTTGATCCACTGATCTTCTTCCGCCCACGCGGCAAAGACGCGGCAGGGCGTGCGTGGAATCGTCGTCTCGACGACGAGGCCGTCATCGCCGATCTCCCAGCGCTCCCCGACCACCGCGTCGGTGATCGGCAGCCCGTCGATCCGCAGATTCTCGCCGAACCAGCCGGGCGGCAGTTCGCGGCCGAGCTCCTCGGCCCAGCGCAGCGCCTCGCGTTCGCTGTAGGCGTAGACCGCCTGCTCGATGCCGCCGTGGTGCTTGGTGTCGACGACGTGGTCGGGCACCAGCCCGAGTTCTCCGACGGAGATGCGGCCGGCCAGTGGCCGCTTGTCGATCCCGCTGGCCCCGATCGCGTCGAGAATGACGTCGTCGGTCGCGGCGCACACGGCCAGGACGACTCCGGTCGGCGGGTCGCCGGCGGTCACGACTACGAGACCCCGCCGTGGCGGAGCCGGTCGATCGCTGCGCGGCCTGCCTGGACGCGATCGTCGTCGCGGACGGAGTCGGGGTCGATCCGGGCACTCACCGGGCGCTCGCCGTCGACGAGGAGGTCGACCTCAGGGCCGACCGATCGTTTGACCAGCGCCAGCGCAATCGGACCGAGCTCGTAATGGTCGACGACGGTCCCGATCCGGCCGACCACGCGTCCGCCTGCCTTGACCGGATCGCCGGTCGACGGTCGTTCGTCGGTGCTCCCGTCGAGATGGAGCAGCACGAGGCGACGTGGCGCCTTGCCGAGGTTGTGGACCCGCGCGACGGTCTCCTGTCCGCGGTAGCAACCCTTGTCGAGGTGAACCGCCCCGAGCTCGTCGGGGCCGCCGATCCAGTTCACCTCCTGCGGGATGGTGCGGTCATCGGTGTCGACACCGTGTCGGGGGCGCAACGCGGCGACCCGCAGCGCGTCGTGGGTCCAGCCGCCTGCCATCCGTGCGCCGGCGTCGGTGAGTTGTGTCCACCACGCCTCGACGGCGGATTCGGGGATCACCAGGTCGATCACGGGCAGCCGTGCGCCCTCGCCGATCGGCGGCATCACCCGCCAGAAACCGAGCGGTTCCTCCTCGTGGTGGAGTTCGGGCAGATCGCCCGCGGTGTAGATCGGGGCGTCGGGGGTGAGGTCGATGAGGTCGGCGATCGGGCCGTGCAGGATGTCCGGACCGATCAGTGTGAGCACCGACATGTCGGGCCGGGCAGCCGGCTCGACCTTCGCCCAGAAGACCATCTTCGTGAGAAAGTCCAGCAGGATCGGCCCGCGCCGACCTTCGCAGTCGACCCAGGTCACCCCGTCGACATCGGTCATCACGAAGTGCTCCTCGACGCGACCGTTCGCATCGAGCGACAGGTTCTCGGCGCTGGTCCGGTCGGCGAGGGACTCCACATGCTGACTGGAGATGGTGTGCAGCCAGGTCAGTCGATCGGCACCCGGCAACTCGATCACCGCCCGGTCCGAACGATCGACGACCGCCGCGGAACGTTCCGCGGTCCGCTGCTCTCCGAGGGGATCTCCGTAATGCCAGGCGACCCGGACGAGGTCGTCATCACCGTCCTGGGGTGGCCCGGGCACGGCGCCCTGAGTGGAATACCTGGTCAGAATGCGCGACGCGGTCACATGTCGAGTCTACGGGGCGACACGAACCGGCGAGTGCCGGTCGTGGCGGACGGACCTCACCTAGCCTCGAGTCCATGGCGCAGCAGATTCTGGTCACCCTCGACGGCACGGTGCACGATCCCGACGTCCCGTTCCTCCATGCCGACGACCTGGCGGCGGTGCGTGGCGACGGTGCGTTCGAGACCTTGCTGATCCGGTCCGGCCGGACGCGGCGGGTGGGAGCGCACCTCGATCGTCTCGGACGGAGCGCGGCGATGATGGATCTGCCCGAGCCCGATCGTGATGCATGGCAGTCGGCCATCGAGGTGGCCGAGAAGGAATGGTCGGTCGCGGGTGGAGACGGCGAGGCGTGGCTGCGGCTGATCTACTCGCGAGGGCGGGAGAGTGCGCCGGATGCCGGGCCGACGGCGTATCTGGTCGTCGGTGCCGTCGCCGAGCGGGTACGGCACGCCCGCTCGGAGGGACTCTCGGTGGTGACACTGGACCGCGGCTACTCGACAGATCTCGCCGAGACCGCGCCGTGGCAGCTCCTCGGTGCCAAGTCGCTGAGCTACGCGACCAACATGGCCGCCCTGCGTCATGCCGAACAGCAGGGTTTCGACGACGTGATCTACCTCAGCAGTGAGGGAGCGGTGCTGGAGGGGCCGCGATCGACGGTCGTCACCGTGACGGGGAAGACCCTGGCCACCCCGCCGCCCGAGACCGGCATCCTGCCCGGGACCACGCAGCGCGCGGTCTTCGACATCGCGGAGCAGGAGGGCTGGACGACCGCGACGCAGACCCTTCGGCGCGCAGACCTCATCGGCGCCGATTCGGTCTGGCTGATCAGCAGTGTCACCTTGGCCGCGCGGGTCAGATCGCTCAATCGGTATGTGATGCCGACATCAACGACAGATGACGAATTCGCTGATTTGGTGGACCGCGCGATTTGCGTTGACTGACAATGAGAGCGACGTGCGTGCGTTGACCGGTGACCCGTCGCCGGTGGGCGGGCGGACGGGATCCAGACCACAATTTCATCCAGGTGCGATCAGGACTTTGGGTGCTTGAACTTGCCCAACCGCGCAGCGTAGCGTGGGTCGGGCACGACTACTACGAAATGTAGTAGGTGAGGGTTCGGCAGTCAGGAGGTCGCACACCGCGGCCCGGCCCGTGCATCGCAGCCCGATGCACCGACTCTGATAGAGGCGACATGGACGCTCTTGATGTCTCCCGATGGCAATTCGGGATCACCACCGTCTATCACTTCATTCTGGTCCCACTGACCATCGGTCTGGCGCCGATGATCGCTGTCATGCAGACGGTCTGGCACGTGACCGGCAACGAACAGTGGCTGCGCGCGACCAAGTTCTTCGGGAAGCTCTTCCTGATCAACTTCGCGCTGGGTGTCGCCACCGGCATCGTGCAGGAATTCCAGTTCGGCATGAACTGGAGCGAGTACAGCCGGTACGTCGCCGATGTGTTCGGTGCGCCATTGGCCTTCGAAGGCCTGGTCGCGTTCTTCCTCGAATCGACCTTCATCGGTCTGTGGATCTTCGGCTGGGGTCGTTTGCCGCGGCGAGTCCACCTGGCCTGTATCTGGCTGGCCGCGATCGGTGTCAACGCATCTGCCTACTTCATCATCGCCGCGAACTCGTGGATGCAGCACCCGGTGGGTGTGGAGTGGGACAACGAACGAAATCGTCCGGCTATGAACGACTTCTGGGCGGTGCTCACCAACAACACCACGCTGGCGGCGTTCCCGCACGTCATCGCCGGCGCGCTGCTCACCGCAGGCACCTTCGTAGCGGCCATCGGTTGTTGGTGGATGGCGCGGAACATGTGGCGGGCGAAGAAACTTCGCGTGGCCATCGAGACCGGTGACACCTCCGGGATGCCGAAGGCGACGTCACCCAGTCAGATCGACGCCACGCCCGAGGATCTCGAGCATGATGCACGCAGGATGTGGCGCCCGGTGACCCGGTTCGCGCTGTGGGTGACCGTGGTCTCGGGCGTAGCCCTGTTCATCACCGGCGACATCCAGGCCGAGATCATGTTCGAGCAGCAGCCGATGAAGATGGCATCGGCGGAATCCCTGTGCAACACCGAGACCGGTGCCGCGTTCTCGGTGCTGAGCGTCGGTCGGCAGAACAACTGCGACAACGTCCATCCGGTGATCGAGATCCCCAACATGTTGTCGTTCCTGGCCAATCGCGACATCCACAGCACTGTGCAGGGCGTGAACCAGCTACAGGTGCAGTACCAGGAGGCGCTCGACATGCCCGGGCAGAACTTCGCGCCGAACCTGTTCGTCACCTACTGGGGCTTCCGGGCGATGATCACCTGGGCGCTCGGCTCGGCGGTGCTAGCGTTGGGCGGACTGTGGCTGACGCGGAAGAAGCGGGTTGTCGAGTCGCGAAAGTTCGGCTTGCTGGCCTTGTGGATGATCCCCACCCCGTTCTTGGCCAACAGTTCCGGCTGGATCTTCACCGAGATGGGACGCCAGCCCTGGGTGGTCGCACCGAACTGGGCCGAGGATCTGGACCCGTTGCGGATCCACATGCTCGTCCAGGACGGTGTCTCCAATCATGTGGCGGCGACGGTCTGGGTGACGCTCATCGGGTTCACGGTTCTCTACGGGGCACTCGGGATCGTGTGGTTCATGCTGCAGCGCCGCTACATCATCGAGGGGCCGGCCACCTACGATGCGGTCCCACCCGATGAGCCGTCGCCGGACGATTCCGATTCCGGTGAGCCCAAACAACTCTCGTTCGCGTACTGAGGAGATGACCGATGGGACTTCAGGAGTTCTGGTTTCTGATCATCGCGATACTGTTCGTCGGCTATTTCGTGCTCGAGGGTTTCGACTTCGGGGTCGGCATGTTGATGCCCTTCCTCGGGCGCAGCCATACCGGTGGTGACGAGAAGGTCGAGCCGACCGAAGACCTCGCCGATCCGGACAGTCGTCGCCGAGCGATCCTGAACACCATCGGGCCGGTGTGGGACGGCAACGAGGTGTGGGTGATCACCGGTGGCGCCGCGATATTCGCGGCATTCGGTGGCTGGTACGCGACGATGTTCTCGGCCTTCTATCTGCCGCTGTTCCTGATCCTGGTCGGGCTCATCACCCGCGTGTGTGCCATCGAATGGCGGGGCAAGATCAATTCGCCGAAGTGGCGCGCGTGGGCCGATGTGGGGATCGGGCTGGGGTCCTGGATTCCGGCCATCCTGTGGGGCGTCGCATTCGCGAACGTCATCCGGGGCCTGCCCATCGATGCCGATGCGCAGTACACGGCCGGGTTCTTCAATCTGCTCAACCCGTACGCGCTGCTCGGCGGCCTGACGACATTGCTGGCTTTCCTCACCCACGGCGCGGTCTTCCTGGCGCTGAAGACGAGCGGTGTGCTGAAACAGGATTCGATGAAGTACGCCTCCCTGCTGGCCATCCCCACCCTGGTGGTGGCCGCGGCGTTCTTGCTGTGGACCCAATTCGCGTACGGCAACGGGTGGACGTGGATTCCGGTGTTGGTCGCGGCCGTGGCGGCGGTGGTGATGGTGTTGGCGACCCAGGTGAGACGAGAGGGCGTCGCGTTCTTCGCGACCTGCGTCGCGATCGCCGGGACCGTGGCCACCCTGTTCTCGGTGCTCTACCCGAATGTGTTGCCGTCCACCACGAATTCGGCCTACAACCTGACCATCGAAAACACGTCGTCGAGCCACTACACGCTGACGATCATGACCTGGGCCGCGGTACTCATCACACCGGTCGTCATCGCCTACCAGGCGTGGACCTACTGGGTGTTCCGCAAGCGGATCTCGGTGGAACAGATCCCCGCGCCGACCGGCCTCTCGTCGCTGCGTGTGCCGACTGAATGACGCGGGCTGCCAGCACCACCGCGTCCACCGGGGAGGCCGACACCGCCGAGGCGGGCGCACCGGCACGCCGCGCCGGGCCGGTCGACCCACGCCTGCTGCGGTATTCGCCCGCCGCCCGCTGGTATGTGGTCGTCACGGCGGTCTTCTCGTTCGGTGCGGTGATCGCGATCATCGTGACCGCGGCGATGGCGGCGTCGATCGTGTCCGAACTCATCGTCGATCCCGGCCGGCGATCCATTGCCGCCCAACACGTTCACCTCGGTGTCCTGGCAGGTGCCGTGGTCGCCCGGGCGGCGATGACCTACCTGCACGACCGGTACGCGCAGCGGGCGTCCGCGCGCGTCATCGCCCAGTTACGCGCACGCGCTCTCGACGTCCTGACCGACCCCGCGACCACGTCACCGCGCGACCTCGCGGAGCGGCGCGAGCACGCAAGCACCGTGTTGCTGCGCGGGCTCGACAGTCTCGCACCGTATCTGGCCGGCTACCTGCCCGCGCTGATCCTCACCCTCACGGTCACCCCGACGGTGGTCCTCGTCATCGCTGTCACCGACTGGCCGTCGGCGCTGGTCATTCTGATCACGCTCCCGCTGATACCGCTCTTCATGGTGCTGATCGGGTTGATGACGCGGGACCGGACCGACCGCAAACTCCAGGCGATGAGTCGTCTGAACGCGCAACTGCTCGACCTGATCGCCGGCCTCCCGACGCTGCGGGCACTGAACCGGTCACGCGGGCCGGCCGAACGCGTGGCCCAGCTCGGACGCACCCACCGGCGGACCACGATGTCGGCGTTGCGGGTCGCGTTCCTGTCCGGCGCCGTCCTCGAGTTGCTCGCGACGTTGTGTGTGGCGCTGGTGGCCGTGGGCATCGGAATCCGTCTCGTCTACGGCGAGATGAGTCTGTACGCAGGCGTTCTCGCGCTGATCCTGGCTCCGGAGGCCTACCACCCGCTCCGGCAGGTCGGTGCCCAGTTCCACAACTCGGCCGACGGGGTCGCCGCGGCCGGCGAGGTCGTCGAGTTGATCGAGGCGGCCGACGCCTCTGCGGCATCTCATCCCGGCCACCGCACCTGTTCGGTTGCCGGGCAACAGATCAGACTCCTCGACGTCGGTGTGCACGGGCGAGACGGCTGGGCACCCCATCGACTCGCCGTGACGATCGGGCCGGGCGAGCTGACGGTGCTGACCGGACCGAACGGGGCGGGAAAGTCGACCACGCTGCTGGCCGTCATGGGCCTCATCGAACCCGATGAGGGTTCGGTGCTGATCGGTTCGATCTCGGTCGCCGAACTCGATCCTGCCGCGCTGCACGAGCAGATCGCATGGTTGCCGCAGTTGCCGGTGATCGTTCCCGGCACGGTCAGAGAGAATCTCGAGCTGTTCGGAGTCCTCGACCCGGCAGAGCTGCGACGTGTCTCGGAGGCGACCGGTTTCGACGATGTCGTCGACGGACTGCCGGATGGTGTGGAGACCGTGCTCGGCGCGGGTGGCGTCGGGCTCTCGGCGGGCCAGCGGCAACGACTCGCGCTCACCCGGGTGCTGGCCTCGCCGTCGCCGCTGATGCTCCTCGACGAGCCGACCGCGCATCTCGACGAACGGTCGGCGGCTGCGGTGCTCGGCGTGCTGTCGGCCCGGGCCCGCGCAGGCGACACCGTGGTGGCGGTTGCCCACCAGCCGCTCGCGCGCGCGCACGCAGACCGGATCGTCGAGATCGGCGGGGTGCACCGTGGCGCATGAACCCTGGCCGACCGGTACCGCCCGCCATGGGCGAACGCCCGATCCCTTGCGACGGGCCTTCGCCTTCCTCGGGCTGCAGGGTCGGCCGCTGGCGAAATCGATCCTGCTTGGTGTGGGCGGATCGCTGTCGGCGCTCGGCCTGGCGGCGTTGTCGGCATGGCTGATCACGCGTGCGTGGCAGATGCCGCCGGTGCTCTACCTGTCGGTGGCGATCACGTCGGTTCGGGCCCTCGGCATCTCGCGCGGGGTCTTCCGGTACCTCGAGCGCCTGGCCACACACGACCTCGCGCTCGGCGCGATGGCGACGGCGCGTGAACGCGTCTATCGCAGGCTGGCCGCCGGCGATCCCGCGTATTCGGTGACGTTGCGTCGCGGAGACCTGCTGGCCCGCACCGGTGACGACATCGACGAGATCGGCAATGCCCTGATCCGGGGCGTGGTCCCGATCGCCGTCGGCGCGGTGACCGGTGTCGCCGCGGTGATCATCATGGGCCTCGTGTCGTGGTGGGCGGCCCTGATCCTCGCGGTCGCCCTGGTGGTCAGCGGGCTCGTCGCGCCGTGGCTGGCGGCCCGCGGCTCCGCGCGATCGATCGGCGATTCGTCGGCGGCCGCGACCCGCTCGTCGGAGGCGGCCCTCGCCGCGCTCTGGCACGCTCCGGAGCTGACCGTCGCGCGGCGCCGGGAGCACGTACTCGCCGCCGCCAGGGCGGCTGACACCGAAGCGCTGGCGGCGGCCGATCGGGGACTGCGCCACGAGGCCGCCGCGGCCGCGGCAACGCCCCTGTCGGTGGGTATCTCGGTGCTGGCGGCCTGCCTGATCGGGATCGGGCTCGTGTCGTCGGTGCCGGGATCGTTGGCGTCCGTGGCCTCGGGCGAGGGTCTCACCCCGATGATCCTCGGCGTCCTCATCCTGCTGCCGCTGTCCGCTTTCGAATCGACGGGACCGCTCACCGAGGCCGGAATCCAGATCGAGCGGAGTCGTCAGAGCGCGGCCCGGGTGATGGCGCTGGTCGACGGCGCAGGTGCGTCCGAGGTCGGCTCGGAGCCAGGCGGAGTGGCCGCACACGACCCGGGCCCGTGGGACCGCGAGATCCATCCGGGTCCGGTGACGATCGACGTCGATGCGCTGCGGTGGGGTTGGTCGTCGACGAATGTCACGGGTCCCGCCGACGGGCTGTCCATGACCGTGCCGCCCGGCGGGCGGATGATGGTGGTCGGGCCGAGCGGGTCGGGGAAATCGGCACTCATGCTGACCCTGGCCGGGCTCTTGGAGGCTCGCGCGGGAACGGTCGGCTGCCGCGACGGCACCGCCGACCCTGTCGATCTGCGTGCGGCGGTCTGCTACGTCGCCGAGGAGGGCCACGTCTTCTCCACGACGGTCCGGGAGAATCTGCTGGTCGCCCGGGGTGACGCCGACGATGCCGAGCTCATCGCGGCGCTCGACGCGGTGGGGCTGCGAGCCTGGGTCGCCGGGCTGCCCGACGGTATCGACACCGCACTGACCGGGGGAGCGGATGCGGTCAGCGGCGGTCAGCGACGCCGGCTGCTCCTGGCCCGGGCGTTGCTGCATCCGGCGCCGGTCGTGCTGCTCGACGAACCGACCGAGCATCTCGACGCCGACGATGCGGCAATGCTCCTGCGCGGGCTGATCGCCGCCGAGGGCGGGCTGTTCGCGTCGTCGAAGACCGTGGTCATCGTCACGCATCATGCTGGGGCGCAAGATCTTTCACTTGCCAATCCGAGCTGCGCGGTGCTCGAGATCGAACCTGTCGCAACCCGGTGAAAAAGGCGTTGCCGCCCGGTCGTGGGCAGGCGTATCTTCGGCTGTACACGAGGAAGGAGGTGGTTCGAAGTTGTATGACTATTGGACACGTGAGGTGACCATCCGCTAGCGCGGATCGTGGCATTCACTGCCATGGGAGTGCGCCGTCAGGCCGCACCCTCCGTGCCGGCGAATCCCAGATGGTCACCCGACCCCCGTACCCCGATCGAGTCCGATCGGCCCTGGCCCTGCTGACGGGCGGTACGGGGGTCGTTTCCGTCCGGGGTCACTGTCTGGTCCGAACGTGACTCCCACGAATCAGGCGTGTGTAACGCGCGTCACCGTGATCCCGATCGGTAATTCAAGTAGTCGACTACTCGTGCTCCGACACCGACTCCGGCGTGAAATTGACACCAGTCCGTGATCGACCCGATCAGGCCCGACCCATCCGTACCGGGTCGCGACGCGAACCACAGTCGACCGAACATCTTCGGCGAGGGAGACCCGACATGACCGCGACACATGCTCACGTGGCATCCGATCACGAGGCATCATCGGTGCCTCGTATGCCCGTGGGCCTCCCGCACGAGATCGCCGCCGATCACGTGGACACCGAGGTCCGAGCCCGATTCCTGACGCCAGACGACCCGGACTGGACCAACGACGGCGCGGCCACCTGGACCAGCGGCCACGTTTCGGGTCTCACCTACTCGCACACGTCGGGCTCCGACCAGCTCGTACTCCACAACCGGGGCGCGCGCGACCTCGGGGTGTTGTCGACTCCGGAACTGCCGGGGACCGACGGAACGGTGTTCACGCATCTGCCGGGCGGCACGTCGGTCGATCTGCCCGTCGCCGAGTCGCACATCCTGCAGACCGCCCGGGTCGGCGACCGTCCGGTCCTCGTCGGACAGATCGTGGCCGGGCGTGATCCGGAGAGCACCGAGCCGTTGTTCATGCTCGACGGCCCGGCCCCGGACGAGGTCGACTGGGCAGCGCTCGACCCCGACGATGTCTACTGGAAGCCGGGCGACATCGACTTCGGTGCGCCGACCGCGCCGCAGTTCGTGTTCGCCGATCCGTTCGCGCACGGTGTCCACCACACGCGCATCGACGGTGAGGTGGCCCTGCACAATCACGGCGACAGCGAGGTGGCGGTGCTGACCGTCGGCGCCGACGGCCCGCTCGACCTCGTGGTCGCGCGCCCGGGCGAGTCGGTCCCGATTCCGCCCGGAGACGCCGTGTGCTACGTGCAGACGCCCCGAACCGATTGCAGCCCAACGCTATTGGGTGTCATGTGGCTGCGCTCGGGAGAGCTGATGCCGAGTGTGCTGCCGATTCCCTCGCGGCGCGACCACCTCGACTACCACTACCTGACCCCGTGGAGCGCCGACTGGGATTGCGGTTATCCGCAGCAGATCCATCTCGACGCCGAGGCGAGTGGCGTCACCTACCAGTACCGGACAGGCGCGGACCGGATGACCATCCGCAACACCGGCGACGAGTCGATAGCGGTGATCTACAACCGTGAGGGCGAGCGGGTCGTCGCCGAGGTGACGGCGGGCACCCGGATGACCTTCCCGGTGTGCGCGGACGCCGACACCGGCCAGGTGTTCTCCGTCGTCGGCGAGCGTGTGGACAGCAGGCCCGGCCGGTCGGCGAGCTTCGCGTCGTCGGGCGCGGTCATCCCGGGAACCAGTGGCACACCGGGTACCGCAACCAATTTCGGCTCGGTCGTGATCATGCTCGGCACGGTGGTCTACAGCGCCGTGCCCAAGAAGAACCTCTACCTGGCGTGGTCTGACCGTCGTCGGTGGTTACGGCGGGCAGCCGGTTGAGAAACCCGATACGTCAGCCGGCGTAGCGACGGAGCTTGGCCGAGATCCGTGGGATGAGATCGCCGTCGGCGTCGACGCGCTCCTCCACATAGGCGAGGTCGCCGTCCTCGACGAGTCCGTAGAGCCGTTTCGCGCCACCGGTGCGGCGGCCGGAATCGGCCTTGATCACCACGTCGGTGGCGAGTTCCCATGAGGTCTGGGTCAGGGGCTGACCGTAGAACAGTTCGATCGAACCCTCCGCATGGGCCAGGAGCAGTTCGATGGTGTCGTCGTCGCCGATCCGCCAGAACCCGGTCTCACGCAGATCGGGACGAACGAAACGTGCGTCGTCATCGATCACCCACGACCGGGCCTGCCAGTTGAGAAAGTTCTGACCGTCGTGACTGATGATGATCTGTTGCGCGAAGTGGTAGTCGGCGCCGGTGTCGGGATCGTTGCCCTCACCCTCTCCCAGCCAGACCCCCACCATCGGCAGAAGTGCGAGGAGGCCGGAATGCAGATCGGCGCCCTGGCGGAGATTGGCGGTGTCGTGGGGGAGCGGGAGCTCGCCCCACTCGGGGAGATTGCGGTCCGCGGTCTCCCGGGCACGTTCGGCCGCCTGATTGATCGCGTCGTCGCCGGAACGGCGCGCCGCGCCGTCCGGTTCATCCGCAGGCCGGGTCACGACTCGTCGTTGATCAGACGGTAGAGGACGTAGACACCGAACCAGGCGATCAGAATCGATGCCAGGATCAGCAGGATCTCGAAGAAAATGACCACGCGCAGAGTCTAGCGCGCGAGTTCTGCCGTCATCGACCCGAGGTGGTCTGGTCCGATGCTTGGATGGTGGCATGAGCGATGAACAGCGCATCTCGACGGCGAGCCGCCGGATCGCGGCCCCGGCCGAACGCATCTTCGAGCTGATCGCCGATCCGGCGCGGCAGCCCGAATGGGACGGCAACGACAACCTGTCGCAGGCGCCGTCCGGCCGTCGGGTGACCGCGGCGGGCGAGGTGTTCGCGATGACCCTGACGACCGGCGCCCTCCGGGAGAACCACGTCGTCGAGTTCGAGGAAGGTCGGCGCATCGCCTGGAAACCAGCGGAGGAGGGCTCCGAACCGCCCGGACATCTGTGGCGGTGGGAACTCGAGCCCGACGGCGACGCATCGACCCTGGTGATCCACACCTACGACTGGACCGACCTGCAGGACCCGCAGCGCCTGGTCCGGGCGCGCGCCACGACGTCGGATCGGTTGCGGTCGTCGATCGACCGGCTGGCCGCGATCGCGGAGAAGCCATAGACGGCACGGGTTTCGGTCGCATCAGGGCGTCCGACGGCTGTCACCGACCATGACGAAGGCCCCCGGGGTTGAACCCGGGGGCCTTCGGTCGCGTGGAGCGATCTACTTCTTGACGACGATGTCGTGCTCGTGCACGCCCGGGCCTTCCGGCGAGATGGTCACGTCACCGTTGCCGACCGAGGACAGCGCACGAAGCGTCCACGTGCCGGGGGCGGCGAAGAAGCGGAAGTCGCCGGTCGGGCTGGCCACGACCTCGGCGGTGAACTCACCGGTCGAGTCGAGCAGCCGGACGAACGCGCCGGCGACCGGCGTGCCATCGGAGTCGTTGACCTGACCGGTCAGGACGGTCTCCTTCTCGACGTCGACGCCTGCGGGCAGTTTCTGCCCTTGCTTGGGTGCAGCACACATGGTTACTTTCCTTCTCCGAGCTCGACGGGCACGCCGACCAGCGAGCCGTATTCGGTCCAGCTGCCGTCGTAGTTCTTCACGTTCTGGTGGCCCAGCAGTTCCTTCAGCACGAACCAGGTGTGGCTGGAACGCTCGCCGATACGGCAGTAGGCGATGGTTTCCTTCTCGCCGTCGAGGCCCGCCTCGGAGTACAGCTCGGCGAGATCTTCGTCGCTCTTGAACGTGCCGTCCTCGTTGGCGGCCTTGCTCCACGGCACGTTGATGGCGCCGGGGATGTGGCCGGGACGCTGGCTCTGCTCCTGCGGGAGGTGGGCAGGCGCGAGGATCTTGCCGGAGAACTCGTCAGGGCTGCGCACGTCGACGAGGTTCTTGTTGCCGATGGCGGCGACGGTCTCGTCGCGGAACGCGCGGATGGTCAGATCCGGCTCGGCGGCCTTGTAGGTGGTGGCCGGACGGCTCACCGAGTCGGTCGACAGCGGACGGCCGTCGAGCTCCCACTTCTTGCGGCCGCCGTCGAGGAGCTTGACGTCGTTGTGGCCGTAGAGCTTGAAGTACCAGTAGGCGTAGGCCGCGAACCAGTTGTTGTTGCCGCCGTAGAGGACGACGGTGTCGTCGTTGGAGATGCCGCGCTCGCTGAGCAGCTTGGAGAACTGCTCGGCATCGACGAAGTCGCGACGGACCGGATCCTGCAGGTCGGTCTTCCAGTCGATCTTCACGGCGCCGGCGATGTGGCCGCCGTCGTAGGCGGAGGTGTCCTCGTCGACCTCGACGAAGACGATTCCGTCGGTGTTGAGGTTCTGCTCAGCCCAGTCGGCGCTGACCAGGACGTCGGAACGTGCCATGGTTGGGTCCTTCCCAGATACTTGCGGATATTTGTGGAGAGATGTGAAACGCCGATGATGCCGACCGGGTGATTCGTCGCGGATGGTTCTGGTCACCGGAGATGTCCGGATGAGACGCGAGATGTCAGAGATGCAAGGAACCGCACCGGCCACCATCGTCAGTAGAACGCGCCGACGGGCGCCGCGCTCTCAGAGACTAACGACAGCAACAATCGGCGACGCGACAGAAGTCGATCGCACGACGGCGAGTGAGCATGAACTCACGGCGCAGTTGCATGCCAACGAGGGTACACAGCGGTGACCGGCGTCCCCAAAACGGCTCCCGCCATCGTCGCCGATCGACGGCGTGGTGAGTGGCGAGCCGTCAGAAGTCGCTCGGGACGAGGTCGGTCGCGCCGCGCGTACCGGTCAGGAGTACGTCACTGCCCTCGCTGTGGGCCTCGGTCGGTGTGGTCTGCCAGGGCAACGGCATCGGAGGGAGCGTTGCCGTGAACCGCGACAACACATATCCGCGGAGATCGTCCGCGACGTCGGCGTCGACGTGTTCCTCGGGGCCGCGATAGAAGTCGGTTGCCGAGATGCGTAGGCGGCCGTCGACCACGGAGAGGTCCACCGCGACGCTGACCTTCACCTTCGGACCGGGGTACGCCGACGCCGACGGCGGAATCCGTGTTCCGGTGGGAATCGGTGGCAAGGGAACGGTTCCGGTCAGCAACACCCCCGAGGTGCGGCGCAGGAGTCCGTCGCCCGGCCCACCGCCGCCCGCCTTGTCCTCCGGTGCGGGGGTGTTGACCGTCAGATCGAGGATGCCGAGCATCCGTCCGAGATTCACCGAATCCAGCCGTGTGTAGGCGTCCACCGACGCGGTGTGCAGTACGTCACCCGATTCGATGTCGAAGGCGTCCGGCGTCGACCACCGGCCCAAGGTGGCGCCGAGTTCGGCACGGCAGCCGGCCGGAGACGGGCAGGTGACCGCGACGCCGCGGGCGGTGATCACCGCGCCGCCGAAGTCGTCGGCGCGCGCATGGGTCAGAAAGGGAAACCCGCTGATGGTGACCTCTGGCTCATAGGTCACGCGCGGTGACGCGAGCAATGCCCGGGAGAGATCGTGTTCGGTGCGCATCGCCGCGACGGTGTCGGTGAGAAGCAGTACCAGGGCGACCACGACCACCCCGACGATGCCGACACCCAGAATCCGACGTCCCCGGTGCCGGTGCCCGTGTCGGCGCCGGGATACACGCTGTCGGCCTCCCCCGGACGCCTTGTTAACAGCGAAACGCGACATTGGCGCTATTCTGTCACCTATCGCGCACACGTTGGTAAGGCGGCGTAAACAAACCGTCGGCCACGTGAGCAGTGCCGGACCGGTCCGCACGAGGGTCGGGTTCGGGTGTCCACGGGTTGGGGAACGACGAGATCGGAGTACTACATGGATCTCTTACTGTTGACAGCCGATCCGAATCCGGAGTCCGTCCTCCCATCCCTGTCGTTGCTGGCACACACTGTGCGGGTGGCGCCGACCGAGGTCTCGTCGCTGATGGAGGCGGGCAACGCCGACGTCGCGATCGTCGACGCGAGGACCGATCTCGCCGCGGCCCGCGGACTCTGCCGGCTGCTCGGCAGCACCGGTTCAGCCGCGCCGGTGGCCGCGGTACTCACCGAGGGTGGGCTCGTCGCGGTGAACGCCGACTGGGGTCTCGACGAATTCCTGCTTCCCGGTACCGGACCCGCAGAGCTCGACGCGCGTCTGCGGCTGCTGGTGGTCCGTACGCGCGGGATGACCACCGAGGAGGCCAGCGGCAAGGTCACGCTTGGCGAGTTGATCATCGACGAGGGCACCTACACCGCCCGGTTGCGTGGCCGCCCACTGGATCTGACCTACAAGGAGTTCGAACTCCTCAAGTACCTTGCGCAGAACGCCGGTCGTGTGTTCACGAGAGCGCAACTGCTGCAGGAGGTCTGGGGGTACGACTTCTTCGGTGGCACCCGCACGGTCGACGTCCACGTCCGTCGGCTGCGCGCGAAGCTGGGCAGCGAGCACGAATCCCTGATCGGTACAGTACGTAACGTCGGGTACAAGGCGGTGCGTCCGAACCGCGGCAGGGGATCGGCGGACACCGACAACTCGATGGACGTGATGCCCGACGGGGCAGACGGCTTCGCTGCCGATGATCTCGATGGACCGCTCGACGAGGAGTTCAGTGCCACCACCAATGGGAACTGACGGAACCGGCGCCGGACTGACGGTGGCCGACCATCTGACCCCTGAGGCCGTCGACTTCGCGCACAGGCTGGTGAGGTCGGCGACCGACGCCGACGGGGTCGTGCCGTTGTCCGAACAATCGGTGGCCGTGATCGACGGATCGTCGGATCAGATTGTGCGTCATGTCTTCTCGGACGCAGGCTATGCAAACGTGATTGCCGGCCGATCAGGTGAACCGGCCATGATCGAGGCCGTTGTCGATCCGGCCCGTCGACGGGCAGGCCACGGTCGGGCGCTTCTCGTCGAGGCGTTCGACGTGGCGCGAGACGTCACCGCCGATCCGGCGCCGCGGGTCTGGGCGCATGGCGACTTGCCCGGTGCGGTGGCGCTCGCGGCGAAACTGGGTCTGGCCCGGCGCCGCGAACTGTTGCAGCTACGTCGGCCGCTCCCGCCGGCAGGCGACGCACTGCCGCCTCTCGAGCTCGACGACCGAACCGTGTTGCGTACCTACGAAGGTCCCGCCGACGACGCCGAGATCTTGCGGGTCAACAACGCAGCGTTCGACTGGCATCCCGAACAAGGTGGATGGACCCAGGCGCAGATCACCGAACGGGTCCGGAGTGACTGGTTCGACGCGAAAGGGCTGTTCCTCGCATTCGACGCCGGGAGCCCGGAACACTTGCTCGGCTTCCACTGGACGAAGGTGCACGACCCGAGTCTGGGCGAGGTCTACATCGTCGGCGTCGATCCCGCGGCCCAGGGCCGGGGACTCGGCCGGCTGCTGACCCTGGCGGGACTGCATCATCTCGCCGATCGCCACATCGGCGAGGTGGAACTGTACGTCGAGGGCGACAACGTGGCCGCGCTGCACACATATGAGCGGCTCGGCTTCACGAGGTACGCGATCGACGTCGCCTACGGGTGACGCCGGGCCGGCGACGACCGGCGGTCTGCTCAGCCGAGTTTCCGCGCCCGCGCCGGTGCCTCGGTCAGGAAGTCGTCCAGGATCCGCACCACTTCGTCGGGCGCCTCGGCGTGCGGATAGTGGCCCACACCCGGCAGGATCTCGAGACGGCTCCCCGGGATGGCCTCGTGGGCGGCGATCCCATGCGCGACCGGGATGATGTTGTCCTTGTCGCCCCAGATCAACTGGGTTGGCAACTCGGCGTTGAGGTACAACCGGTTCAGGGCGCTGACCGCCTGGCCGCGGTGATCGACCACCGCGCGCAGTGTCCGGAGGAACGCCCGGCGCGTCGCGGCGTCTGACAACGACGCATAGGCCCGCCAGGTCTGGTCCGCCCGTGGCGAACGGATACCGGCCGACGAAGCCCACGACCGAACCGTCTCACCGACCCGCAGAACAGGTTTCGGAGCAATGACGGGGAGGATGAGTTCCGCGCCGGGGGCGGCGAGGAACCTCAGCATCCAATTGACGTCTGGCCCCAGTCCGCCACTGCCGATCAACACGAGGCGCTCGCAGTAGTCAGGGTGTTGGTAGGTGAACTGCATCGCGACCCCGCCACCGAGCGATTGGCCGATGACCGTGACCTTGTCGATCCCGATCTCGTCGAGCAGATCGCGCAGGAAGGCCGCAAAGGCTCCCAGGGAATAGTCACCCCGGGGCTTGTCGGAGTCGCCGTGCCCGGGCAGATCCGGCGCGATGATGCGGTGGCGCCGGGCGAGGGCGGGGATCACGGCATCCCAGGTGGCGGAGCTGCCGGCCATCCCGTGGATGAGCAGCAGTGCGTCGCCGTCGCCGGCATCGCGATAGGCGACTCGGTCGCCGTGCAGGTCGAGATGGTTGTACTCGTTCGTCACGGACGTCGCTCCCCACGCAGTCGGTCAGATGTCCGGCACTTCGGGTCTTGGCCGAACTCTACCGGTCGTGGGCTCTCCGGGCGTTTTCGACCGCTCGAGGACTTGTCGGACCACGCCCCGGCCAATTCACCGTGTGTTCATCTGGTGTCGGTGATCAGTCCACCAGCCCGGCCTAGCGTCATTTCGGACACTCCGGAGTGCCGGGGTCATCGATCGAAAGGCACGTGTAGCGGTGAAGATCAATCGGAACGGTGCGTTGGCGGCGGTATCGACCATTGCGATGGTCGCCCTGGTCAGCGCATGCAGTAGTGGCGGGGACACCAAGACGATCAGCGGCGAGGGCTCGACTGCGCAGCAGAAGGCGATGGAGCACTTCAGCAACGTGGTGACCGACAACGGCGACATCGTGATGGATTACACGGGCAGTGGCTCGGGGGACGGCATCAAGAAGTTCATCGCGGGCGACGTCGACTTCGCGGGTTCGGATTCGGCACTCAAGCCCGAGGAGGCCGCGTCGGCGAAGGAACGCTGCAACGGCAACGACGCGTGGCACATTCCGTTGGTGGCCGGCCCGGTCGCGGTCGCCTACAACGTGCAGGGGGTCGACAGCCTCAAGCTCAACCCGACGGTGCTTGCGGGCATCTTCGATTCCAAGATCACCAAGTGGAATGACCCGGCGATCGCCGCATTGAACCCCGGCGTCGCCCTGCCCGCCGAGAACATCGTGCCGGTTCACCGCAGCGACAGCTCGGGCACCACCGACAACTTCCAGCAGTTCCTCCAGGCGTCGGCACCGCAGGCCTGGCCGTATGAGCACAGCAAGGAGTTCCAGGGCAAGGGCGGCTCCGCTGCGGCCAAGTCGACCGGCGTCGGCGACACCGTCAAGAAGACCCCGGGCGCGATCACCTATGTCGAGTGGGGCTTCGCCACCGAGAACAAGCTGGGTGTGGCCCAGATCGACTTCGGTGCGGGACCGGTCGCGTTGAATGCCGGGTCGGCAGGCAAGGCGCTGGACTCGGTCAAGTTCAAGACCCCGGGCAGCAAGGACCTCGTGGTGGACACCGACGCGCTCTTCGCGTCGAAGACCGCCGGGGCGTACCCGCTGATGCTGACCACCTACGAGATCGTGTGCTCGACGGGCTACTCCGACGAGAACATCAGCTCGACCCTCAAGGAGGCCTTCACCACCGCCCTGAACTCGGGTCAGGACGGCCTTGCCGAGATCGGCTACGTGCCGCTGCCGGCCGCCTACAAGGCGACATTGCAGGGCACGATCGACAGCCTGACCGGTGGTGCCGGCGGCCAGAACTCCTGACGGAGACAACGCATCGTGAGTCGCGGGGCCGGAGCATTTGCGGCCCCGCGACCACGGTTGAGACACTAGGCCGATCCACTATCCGGGAAGTGGCGCGATGACCAGAGCAGAACCAGAAGGACGCATGACCTCACTCAGCCAGAATCAGGGCGAGCACGCCGAGGGTGGTCCGCTGGGTGCAGCGCCGTCGCCGGACCTTCCACCCGAGGCGCAGCCCAGCGAACTCACCACCGCCAAGCACAGCAGGCTCGGCGACCAGATCTTCCGCACGCTGTCGGTCGGCTCGGGTGTCCTGGTCTCGATCGTCATCGCTCTGATCGCGATCTTTCTACTGGCACAAGCGATTCCGTCGCTCGCCAAGAACACCGCCAACTTCTTCACCTACCAGGGCGAGTGGATCACCACCGGGACCGAACTGAAGTTCGGTATCCCGCAACTCTTCTACGCCACCGTCGTCGTGTCGGTGATCGCCTTGGTCCTGGCCATGCCCGTCGCGCTGGGGATCTCGATCTTCGTGACGGAGTACGCGCCGAAACGGTTCGTCGGGCCCATCACCTACACGGTCGATCTGCTCGCCGCGATCCCGTCCATCGTCTACGGCCTGTGGGGCATCCTCGTTCTCGGACCCGCGCTGGTCCCGGTCAACAACTGGCTGGTCGGCAACCTGGGCTTCCTCCCGTTCTTCCAGGAACCCAGCCAGGTCGCCAACATGTCGACGGGCGGCACCATGCTCACCGCGGGCATCGTGCTGGCGATCATGATCCTGCCGATCATCACCGCGGTCACCCGCGAGGTGTTCATGCAGACGCCGACGGCCCACCGGGAGGCGGCTCTCGCGCTCGGTGCGACCAAGTGGGAGGTCGTGAAGGTCTCGGTGCTCCCGTTCGGGTTCTCCGGATACATCAGCGGCGGCATGCTCGGCCTCGGCCGTGCGCTCGGCGAGACGATGGCCCTGCTGCTGATCATTTCGACGGCCGGGCCGATCGATTTCAACCTGATGGAGAGCGGCGAGACCTTCGCGACGAAGATCGCCAACAATGCGGCCGAGTTCGACTCACCGTCGAAGACCGGCGCGTACATCTCGGCAGGCCTGACCTTGTTCGTTCTGACGTTCGTCGTGAACGCAGCCGCCCGCGCGGTGGTCGCCCGGAGGAAGAAGTGACATGACAGCGACCATCGATTCGCGGCCCAGCGAACCCGTCAAGAAGCGCCCATCCGGATTCCAGCCGGTGGCCACCCGGCGCAAGATCGTCAATCAGTCCACCCGGGTCCTGGTGTCGGCAGCGCTGCTGATCGCGCTGGTACCGCTGATATGGCTGGTCGTGACGCTCATCGCGCGCGGGATCGAACCGATCCTCGACCCGCAATGGTGGTTGTCGGCCGAGCGCAGGGGCGGGGCAGCCAACGCGATCGTCGGCACCCTCGTCCAGACCGCGCTGGCCGCGGTGATCTCTGTTCCGCTCGGCATCTTCGTGGCGATCTACCTGGTCGAGTACAGCAACGGCAAGTCGTTCCTCGCGCGCACCACGACCTTCATGGTCGACATCCTGTCCGGTGTCCCGTCGATCGTGGCCGCCCTGTTCATCTATGCCGTGTGGCGCACGTCGCTCGGATTGCCGCGAATGGGATTCGTGGTGTCGCTCGCACTGGTGCTGCTGATGGTGCCGCTGGTGGTCCGCGCGACCGAGGAGATGCTCAAGATCGTCCCGCAGGATCTGCGAGAGGCGTCATACGCACTGGGTATCCCGAAATGGAAGACCATTGCGCGAGTGGTCCTGCCGACGGCGTTGTCAGGCATCATCACCGGCGTGATGCTGGCCATCGCGCGTGTGATGGGCGAATCCGCCCCGGTGCTGATCCTGGTCGGATCGACACGGGCGATGAACTGGAATCCGTTCGCCGGCAACCAGGAATCGCTCCCGCTGATGATGGTGCAGCAGTACAACAACGGTCCCGGGGCCTTCGACAAGGTGTGGGGTGCGGCGCTCACCCTGGTCATCCTGGTCGCGATCGTGTACTTCGGCGCCAAAGCCGTGGCGAAGTTGTTCGCCCCCAAGACCTCCTGACCCTTCGAGAACCGCTTCGCTCGCCCCTCGGGGAGCGGAGGGACCTCCACCGCGAGAACGGACTGAGACAATGGCCAAGCGCCTCGACATCAAAGATCTGAACATCTATTACGGCGCATTCCACGCGGTGAAGGACGTGACGCTGGAGGTGCCGCCGCGTTGCATCACGGCCTTCATCGGCCCATCGGGCTGTGGCAAGTCCACGGTGCTGCGCACGCTCAATCGCATGCACGAGGTGACACCCGGGGCCTACGCGACCGGCAAGGTGCTCCTCGACAGCGAGGACATCTATGCCAAGGGTGTCGACCCGGTGAGCGTGCGCGCAACCATCGGTATGGTCTTCCAGCGGCCGAATCCGTTCCCCACCATGTCGATTCGCGACAATGTGGTGGCCGGCCTCAAGCTCCAGGGCGTGCGGAACAAGGCCCAGCTCGATGAGGTCGCCGAGCGTAGCCTGCGCGGCGCCAACCTCTGGGACGAGGTCAAGGACCGGCTCGACAAGCCCGGTGGCGGTCTGTCCGGTGGTCAGCAGCAGCGGCTCTGCATCGCGCGAGCCATCGCGGTGTCGCCGGACGTGCTGCTCATGGACGAACCGTGCTCGGCGCTCGACCCCATCTCGACCCTGGCGATCGAGGACCTGATGGGCGAGCTCAAGAAGGAGTACACGATCGTCATCGTGACCCACAACATGCAGCAGGCAGCCCGCGTCAGCGATCAGACCGCGTTTTTCAACTTGGAGGGCATCGGTCAGCCGGGGCAGCTCGTGGAGCTGAACGACACCGAGACGATGTTCTCCAGCCCCCTCAAGCAGGAGACCGAGGACTACATCTCGGGCCGCTTCGGCTGAGCAGCGCACTCGAACGACGAAGGGCCCCGCACGGTGACGCCGTGCGGGGCCCGTCTCGTGGCGCCACCCTGAGGGGCGTCCTTCGTGACGCTTCGCCTGCTCCGTCCTCAGGGACCGCGACGGTCACATGTTCAGCACGAGGACTATCAACGCGACGATGAGAACAAGAGTGAATCCCAGGTAGCTCAGGATCTGGCGACGATGAGCCGCCGCAGCCTGCTCATCGTCGGTGGAATTGTGCCCGCTCGCTGCGCCCGGCCCGAAGAGGGGCATGTCGCGCGTCGCGTTCCCGGTAGGGAATCTGGGCCCGCTCGCTGCGCTCCCGGCGCCCGTATCGAATCTGGGCCCGCTCGCTGCGCTCCCGGCGCCCGGGTGGAATGTGGGCCCGCTCGCTGCGCTCCCGGCGCCCGGGTGGAATGTGGGCCCGCTCGCTGCGCTCCCGGCGCCCGGGTCCAAGTCTCGTTCCGCAGAGGGATGCTGAGCCATGGCGTCACCCTAACGCCGCGTCCACCGGGCCACGAAATCCGAAGGCGCTCCAGGTGAGCGCCATCTCATCGCAGAAAAAACGCGGTCCGGATCGCATCCGGACCGCGTGAAGGATCTACGTCCCGAGTGGTCAAGAGACCTCGAGGAACTGCTCCGGTGTCTGTCCGGTGGCCTGGAACACGACGCGTCGCCCGATCAGCACCGCATGGTCGGCGAACCGCTCGTAGTACCGGCCGAGCAGCGTGACGTCGACGGCGGCGGCCACCCCATGGCTCCACTCCCGGTCCATCAGAACCGTGAAGAGGTGCCGGTGCAGGTCGTCCATCGCGTCGTCGTCCTCTTGGAGACGGACTGCTTCCTCCGGGTTCTGTGTGGTCAGGACCTCGCGCGCGGTCTCCGCGAGCTGTACCGCGAGCCGGCCCATCTCGGCGAAGTAGCCGTTGACCTCCTCGGGTAGCGCCTTGGCCGGGTGGCGACGCCGCGCCACCTTCGCCACGTGCAGGGCGAGTGCGCCCATCCGGTCGACGTCCGCCGCGATCTGGAATCCGCTGACGATCCCGCGGAGATCACCGGCCACCGGGGCCTGCCGGGCGAGCAATGCGAACGCCTGTTCCTCGGCGCGGGCCGACAACTCACTCATCCGGTCGTTGTCGGTGATCACTTCCTCGGCGACGGCGAGGTCGGCCTGCAGCAGTGCCTGGGTGGCGCGTGCCATGGTCGCGCCGGCGAGGTCACACATCTCGCCCAGGATCGAATTGAGCACCTCAAGCTGCTCGTGGTACGCGGTACGCATGGCATCCAGGATACTTGGTCGCGCGACCGGCACCCGGCCAGTGCGGATGAACACACCGTGAACGGCCGGTGCGCGCCCGCTTTGCCGCTTTCGATCAGGTCAGGAACAGGTGGTGTCGCCCGCGTTGGTCACTGCGAGATCGTTCGGCAGGCCCGACGACGCCGACAACGCCGGCAGCTGCTGGGCCGAGATGGTGCTACCGGTCGCGGGGGTGGAATCCAGGGACCCGTCGAAGTTCGAACCCAGGATCACCTCGACGCCCGACTTGACGTTCGGGTCCTGCTGGATCGACGCGCCGGGGAACATCTTGGCCAGCGTGGCCGCTGAATCCTGCTCACCCGCGCCGTAGCGGATGACGGTCTCGTCGCGGTTCTCCGAGGCGTCGGCGACACCGCGGACGTCGAATCCCTCGGACACGAGCTGGTCGGAGACCTCCGACGCCACGCCGCTGCGGTCGGTTCCGTTGAGGACGCGGACGCCCACGTTGCCGGGGCTCTGGGCGGTCGCGCTCAGCTTGGTCGGTGCAGCCTCGCTCGACGGTGCGGCCGCACTGCTCGACGGCGACTTGCTGGCCGAACTCGCGGCCTTCTTCTTCGCCTTCTCGCCGGGCAGCGGGTCGTCGTCGATGATCGAATTGAAGATCGCGTTGATCGCTTCGGTCCGCGGGATCTCGTTGTTGAGACCGTCCGTCGTGGTGCCCGAGGTCGGGATGGTCAGGAAGGTGACACGCCCGGCCTCGATTCCCTGCATCGATTCGGCCAGGTTGAGCAGCGACTTGGTGTCGACACCGTCCACGAAGCTGTACTGGATGAAGGTGTTGACGATGCCGTTCAACTTGTTCGGGTTCGACAACACGTTGCCCGACAAGGTGGAACGGAGGAGCGACGACATGAACAGCTGTTGCCGCTTGATCCGGCCGTAGTCGCCGGTGCCCTCGGACGCGATGTTGCGGGCACGGACATAGTTCAGCGCGCGGCGCCCGGTGAGCTTCTGACTTCCGGGTTTGCGGATGATCTGGCCCAGCTCGTAGTCGTAGAGCGGGGACGTCGAACAGACCTGGACGCCGCCGACGGACTTGACCACCTTCTCGAAGCCGTAGAAATCCATGGCGATGAAGTGGTTGATGTTCAGACCGCTCATCTGCGTGATGGCCTGCACCAGACACTTCGGTCCGCCATCTGCGTAGAGACTGTTGAGCTTCACTCCTGTCTCGGCCGGTATCGGGTCTCCGTAGGTGCCCGCACTGTTGTCCCACTGCTGACATTCAGGCCGGTCGACCTGGAGGTCGCGAGGGAACGAGACGGCGACGACACGACTGCGATTGGCAGGCACGTTGACCAGGATGACGGTGTCCGAGCGCGCACCTTCGGCGTCGGCGGTGGTGCCTGCGCCCACCTTGCCGTTCTGCCCGGTACGGGTGTCGGTGCCGACGATGAGATAGTTCTCGTCGCCGTATTGGGCATCCTTCTTGCGGATGTTCGAATCGTCCGGGTTCACCGCGTTGATGGTCTTCCAGTTGCCGTCCCACGACTGCAGGTAGCCCCAGACGAAGCCGGTGCCGACCAGCGCCATCACACAGGCGACCGCGACCATGACCCGGCCGGTGACGGTGACGTTTCGGGTGAGATCTCGGCGCCGGTTCTTCGGTCCGGGATGTCGGAACGGGCGCGACCGCGGTGGGATGGTGTCGGAGAGATCGGGGGTCGGCTGCAACGGCCGGGCACGGCTGCCCTGCCCGCGCGACTCCTCGGTGACCCGTTCGCGTGTCGCATCGTCGGAGAGGTCGACGTCGACGTCGGGGACGTCGGGGATGGTCGGGATCTTCTGGGTCACGTCGTTCGCGTTGGGAACCTCGTCGAGGTTCCCGAACCGATGGACCGTGGTCGGATTCTCGTCGGCGGGCGGCTGTGGCTCCGGCGAACGCCGCGGCGGCCGCTTTCCGGGCTGTCCCGGCTGCGCAGGCCCGGTGGGCTGCGCGTCGGCCCCGGCCGCGTTCATCTGCTCCATCAGCTCGCGCACGGTGAGCCGGGTTCGGCCGCGGACATAGCGATCGGTCCCGCGTGGCTCGTGGAGGGCGCCGTGGGAGGAGCCACCGTTCACCGGTGGGTCGCCGAACATCTCCTTGAAGTCGTTGGCGCCACCGGAGCGACCGGCCCGCCGACTACGACGAGGCGTACTGCCCTCGTCGGACGGCTCGTCCGGTCCCGATGACTTACGACTCAACTGACATTCCCCTTGAACCCCGACCTTCCAGTGCGACCGCCGTTGGGCTGGTATGGCGCACCATGGCATGGCCCCGCCCATGCGAGACCTCGAGTCATATTACTGATTGCACCTGAGAACTTGTCTCAGCTACCGCGTGGCGGGTTGCATTTCCGTGTTCAGCCGCCCGAATGCATGATCTCGGCGCCATCGGGAACGATGTCCTCGTCCGGGTCGTCGAGCCAGCCGTCGGGTAGCGCCACCTTGGCGGGCGATCCCTGCCGACCGCGAGGCCCATGTCCGTCCGCCGGGAATTCGGCGTCGGCGGGCAGCGTGCCGACGAGTTCGCGCAGTTCGTCGAGGGTGTTCACCAGCGCCAGCCGGTTGCGGAGATCGGAGCCTGCCGGGAACCCGCGCAGATACCAGGCGACGTGCTTGCGGATCTCGCGCATACCCTTGCCCTCGCCGTGGTGTGCGGCGAGCAATTCACCGTGCCGGACGATGATCTGCGACACTTCGCCGAGATTCGGGGCGGCTGGAGCCGTGAATCCGTTCAATTCGGCGGCGAGTTCGGCGAACAGCCACGGCCGTCCGAGGCAGCCGCGACCGATCACCACGCCGTCGCAGCCGGTATGCCGCATCATCTCGACGGCGTCGACGGGTTCGAAGATGTCACCGTTGCCGAGTACCGGAACCTCGGTCACGTGTTCCTTGAGCCGGGCGATCTCATCCCAGTCCGCGGTGCCCGAATAGCGTTGCGACGCGGTGCGCGCGTGCAGGGCGACGGCCTGGGCGCCTTCGGCGGCGGCGATGCGCCCGGCGTCGAGGTGCGTGTGGTGTTCGTCGTCGATACCGATCCGGAACTTCACCGTCACCGGCACGGATGTGCCCTCGGTGGCACGCACCGCCGCTGCGACGATCCGCCGGAACAGGTTGCGCTTGTAGGGAATTGCCGACCCGCCGCCCTTGCGGGTGACCTTGGGGACCGGGCAGCCGAAGTTCATGTCGATGTGGTCGGCGAGGTTCTCGTCGACGATCATCTTGGCAGCCGCGTAGGTGTTCTCGGGGTCCACGGTGTACAGCTGGATCGACCGCGGCGACTCGTCCGGTCCGAAGGTCGTCATGTGCATCGTCACGGGATGACGTTCCACCAGCGCCCGGGCGGTGACCATCTCGCACACGTAGAGCCCCGACACCGTGCCGGTGCGCGCGAGTTCGAGTTCGCGGCACAGGGTGCGGAATGCGACGTTGGTGACGCCGGCCATCGGGGCGAGAACCACCGGGCTCGCCAGCTCGATCGACCCGATGCGCAAGGCAGCCGACGCCGAACCGGCGCCCTCGGAGATCGAGGGCGCCGGCGCGGCCGAGGTCGTGACGGTGCTCAGGATGCCTGCTGCTCCCGCTTCTTGGCCTCGCGGGCGAGCGAACGGTCGCGCATCTCCTCGAAGCGGATGGTGTCCTTCTCCAGCTGCTCGAGGAAGGCCGCGAGCTCCTCACGGGTCTTCTCGCCCTCGGAGGTGAAGTCCTCGCGCTCGAAGACCTTCCACTTCCGCAGGACCGGCATGATGACCTCTTCGAGGTGCTGACGCAGGTCGTAGATGCCGTGCTTGGCCATCAGGACGCCGTGGCGACGGAAGTTCGGCATACCGGCGCCGGGCATCTGGAAGTTGGTGACGATGTCGGTGACCGCGCGCAGCGTCTGGTCGGGTGAGATGTCCATGCCCGCACCGCAGATGTTGCGGTAGAAGATCATGTGCAGGTTCTCGTCGGCGGCGATGCGCTGCAGCATCTTGTCGGCGATCGGGTCGTTGCAGGCCTTGCCGGTGTTGCGGTGGCTCACGCGGGTCGCGAGTTCCTGGAAGGTCACGTAGGCGACCGAGTGCAGGATGCCCAGCTCGTCGGCGTATTCCTCGAGCTCCTCGGTGCGTCCGGCGGCCGCCAGCATCGGATCGTAGCCGTTGGTCATGTGGATCATCCGCGCCTCTTCGAGGGCGACGGGATCGACACCACGGGTCACCACCAGGTAGTCGCGCATGACGATGCCGTGCCGGTTCTCCTCGGCGGTCCAGCGTCCAACCCAGTGGCCCCACGCCGAATCCATCGAGAAGTTGTCGGCGATGACGCGGTGATAGGACGGCAGGTTGTCCTCGGTGAGGAGGTTGGTGATCATCGCGGCCTTGGCGACCTCGTCGAGCTGCGACTGCTCGGGGTCGTAGTCGACCCCGCCGAGCGCTGCGAAGTTCTTGCCCTCGTCCCAGGGCACGTAGTCGTGCGGGTTCCAGTTCTTGGCGATCTTGAGGTGCCGGTTGACGTTGTCCTCGGCAACCGGTGCCAGCTCCTTGAGCAGTTCAAGCTGGGTCAGCTCGCGTGCCATTCTTTCCTCCGAACGGTGGTGGTCCGTATGTCATGCCTGTCAGTGGTGAGCTCGGCGCGGGACTGACATGGTGGTCAGTGGTTCAGGGTACGACACCTGCCGACCCGACCCAAGTCCGTACTTACGGAATCGTAACCATGGGCGTACGCCGTTACGTTCCTCTCACGTGTCGTCGGTCACGATCGGCGATTGTCACCGACGACGGCTCTCACGTGCCGATCGATCATCGCCGATCGGGGCACGTCTTCCCCCTGCGTGACGCGGATTCACAGCCGATTCGCAGGTCCCACGTGCCGTTCCGCGAATCCCCCCGAGGCCTCGGCGTCACCGACGCCGAGCGAACATCACCCCGATGGTCTCCATCCACCGGGCCGCGTCGTCGTCAAGGGTACCCAGTTCGGCCGATTTCTCGCACCATCTCATCGCCGCCTGCCCGAACTCCATCGGGTTGTAGACGTCTTCTTCCCGACTCCACAGCCCGTTGCCGGCATAGGTCAGGATGGTGATGTTGGTCGCGGTGATCAGCGTTCCATCACCTGGATCGCGCATCGGGTTGTCGACCTCGCAGATCACCCGGCCCGTCGGCGCGTCGACCACATGCCAGAGCGAGGGATATCCGGTCATGTGGCTGCCGGGGAAGGCGGTCATCGTCTTCCAGATCCAGGCCCTGATCTCCTCGCGGCCGGACATCGTGCCAAGGGCGTGCTCGACGTAGTCGGCGTCCTCGGTGAACAGCTCGGCGAAGCGGTCCCAGTCGCGGGTGACGGCGATCTCGGCGACAGTTCGCTGGAAGCGGCCGAAGGCCTCGTCGAGTTCGGAATGCGTGAATGTGCTCATCGAGGCATGAGCGTACTAGAACTTGTTCTAGAAAAAATGCCGATCAGTGATGGAATCCGCGGGTGGCGTGCGGCGTCGGCATCGGGGTGTCGAGGCTGTCCAGGTATTCCACCGAACTCCGCAGGTCGCGCATCAAGAGATCTGCCAGGTCGTGCGACAAGCCGTTGCGCACCACGATCCGCTGCACCCACTGATCTGCGAGATCGTCGGGTAGGGGATAGGCGGGCACCTGCCACCCGCGTTCGCGCAGCTGGGTGGACAGGTGGTGCAGATTCCAGTTCTCGGAGTGTCCGGGAGCGAGCTGCCAGGCGAACACGGGGATGTCGCTGCCGTCGCTGCGCAGCACGAACTGGTCCATCGCGCCGATCTGAGACGACAGGGACAGCGCGACGTCCTGGCAGTTCTGCTGGACGGCGCGGTAGCCCTCGAAGCCGAGCCGGAGGAACTGGTAGTACTGCAGCAGCACCTGGGCGCCCGGCCGCGAGAAGTTGATGGCGAAGGTGGGCATGTCGCCGCCGAGGTAGCTCACCCGGAACACCAGGCTCTCGGGGAGCAACGACGCGTCCCGCCAGACCACCCAGCCGATGCCGGGGTAGACCAAGCCGTACTTGTGGCCGGACATGTTGATCGACGCGACCCGGTCGACGCGGAAGTCCCATTCCAGATCGGGCTGCAGGAACGGGGCGATCGCCCCGCCGGAGGCCGCATCCACATGGATGGGGATGTCGAGGCCGGTATTCGCCTGGATCTCGTCGAGGGCGGCAGCGATCTTGGTGACCGGTTCGTAGGCGCCTGTGTAGGTGACGCCCATGATCGGTACGACACCGATGGTGTTCTCGTCGACGTAGGACGCGAGGTCGTGCCCGTCGAGGACGGGATGCTCCTCGGAGATCGGCACGTACCGCGGTTCGATCTCGAAGTAGTTGCAGAACTTCTCCCAGCACACCTGGACCGCCGACGACATGATCAGGTTCGGGGTGCCGACGGGTTTGCCCTCGGCCTTGCGGCGTTCGGCCCAGCGGCGTTTGAGTGCCATCCCGCCGAGCATCGCCGCCTCCGACGAGCCGATGGTCGACGTGCCGATCGCCTTGGTCGCGTCCGGCGCATTCCAGAGGTTGGCAAGCATTGTCCAACAACGGGTTTCGATAGCAGCTGTCTGCGGATACTCATCTTTGTCGATCATGTTCTTGTCGGCCGACTCGAGGTACAGCCGATTGGCGTGATCGTCCATCCAGGTTCCCACGAAGGTGGCCAGGTTCTGGCGCGCGTTGCCGTCGAGCATGGCCTCGTCGTGGACGATCTGATAGGCGGTCTCCGGCAACGATTCGGTCTCGGGAAGCGTGAAGCGGGGGAACTCGGTGGCCTCGCCACGGCGCGTGAACAGCGGGTTCGCCGAGACCGGAAGGTCGGCGACGTCATTGCGATCGACTTTCAGGTGATGTTCCATCGGCTCAACGTACGCCGAATCGATGCCTGGCCGACTCATCCTTGGGGCATGATTGTGCATGCGCGCGCGGGCTGTTCGCCTGGGCGCGCATGATGATGGGTGACGAGGTCGGCAGTGACGTCGGTAGCGCAAGGGGTGATGGGTCCATGCAACGTCTCAGCGGTCTCGATGCGTCGTTTCTCTATCTGGAGACGAGGTCGCAGCTCATGCACGTCATCGGTCTCATCGAGATCGATCCGAGCACGATGCCGGGTGGATACAGTTTCGTCAAGCTGCGTGACGAACTCGAGCGGCGTATCGGCGCGATGCCCAATTTCCGTCGCAAACTGGACAATTCGCTGTTGAACATCGACCACCCGGTCTGGATCGAGGACGCGGACTTCGACATCGAACGTCACGTCCATCGTGTCGCGGTGCCCGCCCCCGGCGGTGAGGAGCAGGTGGCCGAGCTGTGTGCCCACCTCGCAGGCCAGACCCTCGATCGCGGCAAACCGTTGTGGGAGCTCTGGATCATCGAGGGTCTCGCACAGGGCAAGGTCGCCGCGATGCTGCGGATGCATCATGCAGGCGTGGACGGGGTGACCGGTGCGGACCTGCTCGCCGAACTCTGCACCATGACACCGGAGGCGCCGGATCTCGACGCGGACAAGATGCAGCAGACCGCGGGCGGGTCGTCACGGACGACGATGGCGCTGACCGGGGCGGTCAACTATTTCGTCCAGCGGCCGATCGCGATGGCCAAGCTTCTACCGGAGACCGTCGGCGTGCCGATCGAATGGTTCCGCCGCACCCGATCGAAGACGGCGATGCCCGCTCCGTTCCAGGCTCCGCGCACCCGCTTCAACGCGCCGATCACGCCGCACCGGTCACTCGCGGTCACCCAGCTCTCCCTCGATGACGTCAAACGGGTCAAGAACCGTTTCGGCGTGAAGATCAACGACGTCGTGCTCGCCATCACCGGCGGTGCGATGCGCACTTATCTCGAACAGCACGACGAACTCCCGGAGCAGCCGCTTGTCGCCATGGTGCCGGTGTCGGTGCACGGAGCCGACGAGAGCTCACTGGTGACCGGTGGCACCAACAAGGTCACCGGGATGTTCACGCTGTTGCCGTCGAATCTCGAGGACCCGGTCGAGAGGGTCGAGCAGGCCTCGGAGATGGCGCGCAAGTCGAAAGAGCATCACGCCGACATCGATGCCAACATCCTTCGGGCGTGGGCACAGTTCGCCCCGGGGACCACCATGTCGAACGTCATGAAGCTCTACGGTGATCGCGGACTCTCGCTGTCTCATCCGCCGGTGTTCAACGTCGTCGTCTCCAATGTCGCCGGCCCCGACTTCCCCCTGTACTTCCTGGGATCGCGGGTGACGGGGGTTTATCCCCTCGGGCCGATCTTCCACGGGCTCGGATTGAACATCACCGTCTTCTCCGCCGACGGCCATCTCAATGTCGGCATCCTCGCGTGCACCGATCAGGCCCCTGATGTCCAGGCGATCGCTCAGGCCTTCGACGAGCAGCTCAAGCAGTTGCTCGAGCGGTGCGACTGATCTGCGTCACCGGCGGTGCGGTCGGCTCACAGGCTGTCGAGCCAGGCCCGTGAGCTCGCGTCGGCCGGCGACCGCCAGTCGCCGCGCGGCGACAGTGACCCGCCGGAACCGATCTTCGGACCGTTGGGCATCGCGGTGCGCTTGAACTGATTGCTCATGAACCGCTTGAGGAAGACGGTGAGCCATCGCTCGATGGTCGCCGGGTCGTACTGGTTGCGCCGCTGGGTGACGATCATCTCCGACCACGCGCCGCGTTCACGGTCACCCCACGCCTGTGCCGCCAGGTAGGCGATCTTCGCCGGGCGATAACCGAATCGGGTCAGGTAATAGAGGAAGAAGTCGTGCAGTTCGTACGGTCCGACGGTGTCCTCGGTGCTCTGGATCGCGCCGTCGTCACCTGCCGGGACCAACTCGGGGGAGATCACGTCGTCGAGGATCTCGGCGAGGGTGTCGGTGGTCTCCTGCGTGTAGGCGCTGGTCGTGATCATCCACCGGATCAGGTGCTGGATCAGGGTTTTCGGTACCGACGAGTTGACGTTGTAGTGCGACATCTGGTCGCCCACACCGTAGGTGCACCACCCCAGTGCGAGTTCGGAGAGATCGCCCGTGCCGAGCACGATGGCGCCGTGGTGATTGGCCAGCCGGAACAGGTGCGACGTCCGCTCCCCGGCCTGGACGTTCTCGAATGTGACGTCGTAGACCTTCTCGCCGCGGGCGTAGGGATGCCCGAGGTCGGCGAGCATCTGTTCGCAGGACGGACGGATGTCGAGTTCCGTGCCGCTCACCCCGAGCGAGTCCATCAGCACGTGGGCGCGACGTAAAGTCGCGGTGCCGGTGGCGAACCCGGGCATCGTGTACGCGAGGATGTTCTGCCGCGGCAGGCCGAGGCGATCGAAGGTGTCGACGGCGACAAGTAACGCCAACGTCGAGTCGAGGCCGCCGGAGACGCCGATGACGATCTTCTCGATCCCGGTGGCGCGCAGCCGAGCCGCCAGACCCTGCACCTGGATGTTCCCGACCTCGCGGCAGCGGAAGTCGCGATCGGCCGAATCGGCGGGGACGAACGGGAATCGCGGCACCTCGCGGCGCAGGGTGTCATCGACCTCCTCGATGGCGCCGAGTCGGAACCGGATGCGGCGCAGCGGTTTCAGATCGCCGGCATAGTCACCCACCTGGTCACGCAGGCTGATCATCCGCATCCGCTCCTGGCGGAGCCGATCGAGATCGATATCGGCGGTGATGCGCTGATCGGTCATCGAGAACTGTTCGGTGCGGGCCAGGAGGGTGCCGTTCTCCGAGATCAGCGCGTCGCCATCCCAGGCGAGGTCGGTGGTCGACTCGCCGAATCCCGCGGCCACGTAGATGTGCGCAGCAACGCATCGGGCGGAATGGCTGCTGCACAGCGACTTCCGGTACGACTCCTTGCCCACGGTGACCGGGCTGCCGGACAGGTTCGCCAAGACCGTTGCACCTGCCAGTGCCGCCCAGGTGCTCGGGGGGATGGGCACCCAGCCGTCCTCGCAGATCTCCACATGCACGGCGAAGCCGGGGAGGTCGTCGGCCTCGAAGATGAGATCCGGACCGAACGGTACTTCCGCACCGAGCACCGTGGCGGTGGTGACGGCGGCGTCGCGGGCCGCGGAGAAGTAGCGCTGCTCGTAGAACTCCCGGTAATTCGGCAGATACGACTTCGGTACGACGCCGAGGACCGCTCCGTCGTGGACGATGGCCGCGCAGTTGTACAGACCGTCGCCCACCACCAAGGGCAGCCCGACGGCGATCAGCGGGCGCAGTCCCGTGCTCGCCTCGACCACCGTCCGCAGGCCGGCCAGGCTCGCATCCAGCACGGCGTCCTGCTGGACCAGGTCGTCGATGCTGTACCCACAGAGCCCGAGCTCGGGGAACACCACCAGCGCGGCACCGTCGTCGGCGGCGGCGCGGAGTGCATCGACCGTTCGTTCGGCATTGCGCGCCGGGTCGGCGATGGAGACGGTCGGAACCGCCCCGCTCACCCGTGCGAATCCGTGCTCGTAGACAGACACACCCCGAGCCTAATGGGTCAGAGGCCGAGGTCTTTCGCGATGATCGTCTTCATCACCTCATTGGTGCCGCCATAGATGCGCGAGACCCGGGTGTCGGCATACAGCCGGGCGATCGGGTATTCGACGATGTAGCCGTATCCGCCGTGTAACTGCAGGCATTTGTCGATGACGCGTCCGGCCGTCTCGGTGGCGAACAGCTTGGCCCGCGCCGCATCCGGCACGGAGAGTTCGCCCGCGTTGTGCAGTTCGAGGGCGCGGTCGACCAGATGTCGGATCGCCTCGACCTCGGCCGAGCATTCCGCGAGCACGAATTTTGTGTTCTGGAACGACGCCACCGGGCGACCGAAGACGTCACGTTCCTTGGTGTAGTCGAGCGCGTGTTGCACGGCGGCGGCCGCGGTCGCCGAGGCGCCGATGGCGATGGTGAGCCGCTCCTGCGCGAGATTGTGCGTCAGGTAGGAGAACCCGGCGCCCTCCTCGCCGAGACGGTCCTCCACGGGCACCTTCACCGAGCTGAACGACAGTTCGGCGGTGTCGGAGGCCTTCAGTCCGATCTTCTCGAGTTTGCGGCCGACCGTGAAGCCTTCCGACGCGGTGTCGACCACCAGGATCGACAGCCCGGCGCGGCGGTTCTCGGTGTCGAACGGCGACGTCCGGCACACCACCAGGACCCGGTCGGCGAGCGCCCCGCCGGTGATGAACGTCTTGGCGCCGTCGAGGATGTAGTGGCTGCCGTCCTCGGACAGTCTCGCGGTGGTCGAGATGTTCGCCAGATCCGATCCGGTGCCCGGCTCGGTCATCGCGATGGCGAACATGATGTCGCCGGAGCAGAATCCGGGGATCCAGCGCTGCTTCTGATCGTTGGTGGCGTGCTCCATCAGGTACGGCAGGATGAGGTTGCTGTGCACGGAGTAGCTGCCGAAGGTGACTCCCGCTGCCGAGGTCTCCTCGGCGATCACCATCGAATAGGTGAAGTCCGCGACGCCGCCACCGCCGTATTCCTCGGGTGCTTCGATCCCGAGTACACCGAGATCGCCGAGCCGGTTGTAGAACTCCCGAGGTGGGTGGCCCTGCTTCTCCCATTCGTGGTACTCGGGTACCACTTCCTTGGCGATGAAGTCGCGGATGGTCTTGCGAAAGGCCTCGTGGTCGTCGGTGAAGATGCTGCGTTGCATGTGTTCTCCCCTTTACTTCTCGCGGTAGTCGCGGAGTAGTCCTTTGCTGATGATTTGTTTCTGGATTTCGCTTGTGCCTTCGCCGATGAGGAGGAAGGGGGCTTCGCGCATCAGTCGTTCGATCTCGAATTCTTTCGAGTAGCCGTAGC
>NZ_JACWMS010000001.1 GCF_014673215.1 Gordonia hankookensis | reverse complement strand
GCTACGGCTACTCGAAAGAATTCGAGATCGAACGACTGATGCGCGAAGCCCCCTTCCTCCTCATCGGCGAAGGCACAAGCGAAATCCAGAAACAAATCATCAGCAAAGGACTACTCCGCGACTACCGGATCTGAGTCAGCGGTCGGTACGCGGCGTCTTGGCGAAATTGGCGGTGGCCATCACCGCCAACTCATCTGACTCCGTGGCGTACACGTCGACCTGCACGATGACCGAACGTCGTCCGGAATGGACGATCCGGGATCGTGCGCTGGCGACGCCCGTCGTGACCGCGCGCAGGTAGCGGATGTTCATGTCCGACGTGACCACACCGATGCCGGGCGGGCAGTCCTCGAGCGCGTGCATGCCCGCCACGACGTCGATGAGGGTTGCGATCAACCCGCCTTGGATGCCGCCGCGTGTGTTCACCACGTGAGGCGCAGCAGGCAGTTCGACCACGAGTTCGTCGCCGTCCCGGATCGGTTCGCCGAATCCGATGTGTGCGAACAGTTCTCGAATCGGTGATGGCTCGGCCGCGTTCGAGGCCCCGGTGTGGTGCGACATGTCTTCCGGTGTTGCGAGGCTCATCGGTCACCGATCCGTGTCGGTGCGCCGGCAGCCGCTGGTTGCCGATCGCCGGTGGCGGTATGGGCGCGAGTGAGCAACTCTCGTAGCCCCCGGGCGTCGACTTTCCCGGTGCCGCCTCGCGGGATCGGGTCGTCGGAGTCGAGCAGAAGCCACACCGACGGTATCTTGAACGAGCTCAGCATGTTCCGGGCCGCCGACCGCAGCTCGTCCTCCGTCATCGAGGATCGGCACACCACCGCTGCTGCGACCCGAGGACCGGCCTCGCCGTCGACGTGGGTCACGAAGGCGTTGTCGACGCCGTCGACGGCTTTCAGTGCGGACTGCACCTCGCTCGGGTAGACGGTGGCCCCGCTGACCTTGATCATGTCGTCGGATCTGCCGTGATAGAAGAGGAACCCGCCGTCGTCGAGGTGGCCGAGATCTCCGGTCGCGTAGAAACCGTCGGCGGTGAAGACGTCCTCACGCGTGCGGCGGCAGATACCGAGCAGGATGTGTGGCCCACGCAGCTGGATCTCCCCGGTGGCGCCGGTGGGCAGCGGAGCGCCGGTCTCCGGGTCGGCGATCCGAACGTCCATGCCGTCGAAGGGCTTTCCGCAGCTTCCCCACGCCGCGCGAGGCATGTCCCGGTCGGCGGGGTACCCGCAGTACGGGCCGAACGACTCGGTCATGCCGAACAGATTGGCGCGTGCGCCGCGCTCGGCGCGGAGTTCGGGCGCCAGGAGGGCGTCGAGACTACCCACCTGCAACGACGAGAGGTCGGCGCCGACCGTCCCGGAGTGCCGGGCCAGTGCCGCCGCCTGGTCGGGCCAGCCGCGGAAGAGGGTGACGCGTTCACGTTCGAGGAGTCTCAGCGTCGTCTCGGGGCGAGGGATCTCCTCGGTGACCAGTGTTGCACCGGCCAGCAGGGCGGAGAGAATCCCGGCGCCGAACCCGCCGACCCAGAAGAACGGCATCGGGAGGTAGAGCCGGGTGTCCGAGTTGATGCACCGGGCGGCCAGCCCGGCGGCGACTGCGCCGAGCGCGCCACCGTGGGAATGGATGACCCCCTTGGGTATTCCACTGCTGCCGGAAGTGAAGATGATGATCATCGGGTCGCCCGGGGTGACCGAATCGGACAGTGCATCGACCACCTTCTCGGTGTCGGGTGAACGGCCCGCTGCGAGAACGTCGTCGACGGTCCAGATGTGGCGCAGGGCGGGCAGGCCCGGATCGATGAGCTCGCCCGAGGTGATCGCGTCACGTCCGAGGGTGCCGGCGAGGTCGTCGAGGTAGCGGTGTCCCCGGAACTCCTCGGTCGTGATCAGGTGGGAGACGGCGGAGACCTCGAGCTGAGCGCGGAGTTCGCGGGCCGCCAGCAGAGTGCTGAAAGGCACCAGCACGGCACCGATCCGGGTCAGTGCCAGGGCAATCTGGACCCATCGCGCACTGTTGGGCATGATCAGACCCACACGCACGCCGGGACCGATCCCGGCTTCGGCGAATCCGGCGGCGAGAGCCCGGGTGGTGCGATCGAGTTCACCGTAACTCACCCGGTTGACCGGGTCGATGACCATGGGCTGGTCGGGGCGTCGGAACGCATGTTCGCGGATCAAAGTCGCGATGGTTCGCCCGGTTTCGTCGATCATGGCGTCACTCACCACTTTCCAGTCGGCTCCGGACGGCGGTGAGATCCGCCTTGCCGGAGGGCGTGCGCGGGATGGCGTCGACGATGACGATCGCGGTGGGGATCTCGTAGCGCGCCAGGCGATCGGACAGATACTCTGCCAGTTCGCCATCCGTGACGGCCTCGCCGCTGCGGAGTTCGACCATCGCGACAGGCGTCGCGCCGAGCCGGTCGTCGGGGCGGCCGACAACCGACGCGCCCTCCACCGACGGGTGGCTCTCCAGTGCGGTGCGAACGTCTTCGGGGATCACCTTGAAACCACCGCGGATGATGGCCTGATCCGCCCGGCCCACGATCCACAGGAAGCCGTCGCTGTCGATGCGGGCGAGGTCGGTGGTACGAATCCAGTCCGACGACGGCCCGAGTTGGCCTGGCACCACCTCGAGCAATCCGGTTTCGCCCGGGCCGAGCACGGTGCCGTCGTCGGCGACGACGCGCAGCCGGGAGCCGGGATTGGCTCGGCCGACACTGCCGCGCTTGGCCTCCCAGAACTCGCGATGGTCCGCGAGTGTCCAACCGGCAACCCCACCACCGAATTCGGTGGCTGCGTAGGAGGTGAGCACAGGTATGCCGAACTTGTCGGTGAATGCATCGGCGTCCTCGGCGGACAGCGGCGCGGTGCCGGAGGTGACCACTCGGATGCTCGCGAGATCGGCTCGGGTGAGGTCCGAGTGCAGCACCATCCGGACCGCTGTGGGAACGAGGGACACCGCACGTGGCCGATACCGGCGCACGGCGTCGGCCCAGGAGCCGATCTCGAACCTCGGGAGCAGTACATAGGGCCGCGCCGCGACGATGCACTGCAGCGTCCGGAAGACGCCACCGATGTGGACGAGGGGAGCGTTGACGATCGCAACTCCGGAACTCAGCCGGGCAGGAGCGCTGCTGTCGGTGTCGGGACTGCGGTTGTCGTCACTGCGGTGGTCGGCTCCCAGCACACTGCGGGCCAGCATGTCGTAGGTGAGGGCGACTCGCTTGGGCGGTCCGGTGGTGCCGCTGGTCAGCATGAGGACCGCGGTGCCCGAGCCGTCGTGGGCGGGACCGCGCGAGTTGGCGGTGGCCGACGCGACCTCTGGTTCGATGGTCATGTCGGTGATCGTGACCACCGTGGTCGTCGATTGCGGATCGACGAGGTTCCTCAGGTCGTCGGCTTCGCCGATCACGACGGGAAGCTCCAGATCGGCGATGTCGGAACGGGTTCGCGCATCTCCGCGGGACGGGTTGATCACCACGACACAGCCGCCGGCGAGGAGAACGCCGAGGAATGCGGCAACGTGGGCCGGCCGGTTGCGGAGCAGGATCCCCACACGGGGCACGTCACCGGTCGAGGTCTCGAGACAGATGTCCTTGATGCGTTCGGCCAGCCCGGCGAGCTGACCCCACGTGGTCCATCGGCCGTCGTACTCGATGGCTCCCGCATCGGGCTCCAGGGTCAGCACCGACGCGATTCGTCGGGTGAGGCGGTGCGCGGTGCCGGTGTCGGTCAGTCCGGGCTCGGTCATCAGCGGATCCTCGGAGTGGCCGACGGGCGGGACGCACCGGTGCCGGGCGCCGGCGTGGTCAATTCTGCCTTGGCGATCGGGTTGCCGAGCCGCGTGTAGATGAGTCCCTGGTCCATCGCGGCCCGGTACGGCTTGTCCAGCGACTCCCAGATGGCCTTCACCGTCCCCTGGGTTGCGGTCGGGGGTTTGTCGGCGATGGACGCCGCGATCTCGTGCGCCCGGTCCCAGAGTTCGTCCGGGCCGGTGATCTCGGAGACCAGGCCGATGCGCAGCGCGGTGTCGGGGCCGACGCGTTCGTCGTTGCCCATCAAGGCCATTCGCAGCGTCTCGCCGAGTCCGATCCGTCGCATCAGTCCAACGGGCTCGAGGGCCGACACCAACCCCGCGGTCACGTGTGAGTCGAAGAACGTCGCCGCCGTGGAGCAGATGACCACATCCGACTCGTTGACGAAGTACAGCGCACCGGCCGTGCAGAGACCCTGGACCGCGCAGACGACCGGCTTCCACATCTTCTGCCACTTCGGGCTGAGCAGTTCGCCCGGATCCTCGTGGTTCCAGATGTTGTCCGGCTGGCCGTAGGACGACTTGACGTCGAGGCCGGCGCTGAAGGCCCGATCCCCGGCGGCGCGGAGGACCACGGCGTGCACCCGATCATCGAATTTGATCGTGTGCCAGGCACGTTGCAGTTCCTGGCACATCGTCCGATTGAACGTGTTCAGCTGATCGGGACGATTCAACGTGATCGTGGCGACATGGTCGTCCGCGTCGACCTCGACCAGGATGGTCTCGAACCCGCCTCCGTTCGTCGATCCCACGTTCATCGGCACTGCCATTCCGGTGCACGCTTCTCCACAAACGCACGGGGGCCTTCGAGGGCATCCTCGGTGCGCGTGACCCGTTCGCGGAAGGACTCTGCCAGCATCTCCGCCTCGTGGAGCGGGAGGTCGAGGCCCTTGAGGATGGCCATGCGGGTTCCGCGAACGGCCAGCGGTGCATTGGAATTGACGATGTCGGCGATCGCCCGGGCGCGCTCGACGAGTTGCTCGTGCTCGACGACCTCGCTGATCATCCCCAGGTCGAGCGCGCGCTCGGCACCCATCCGCTCGTGCTTGCCCATCAGGGCCATCCGTAGCGCCACCGAGCGGGGCAGCACCCTCGCGAGACGCACCACCTCGCGGCCCGCCACGAGCCCGATGCTGACGTGGGGATCGAAGAAGGTCGCCTTGTCGGACGCGATGACGATGTCGCCGGTGGTGACCCAGTCCAGCCCCGCGCCGCAGCAGATCCCGTTGATCGCCACGATGATCGGCTTGGCCATCGTGCGGAAGGGCGGAGTGCCCTCCTGTGGTGCCTCCCACTGCTCATACGTCGACAGATACGGACGTTCGTTGATGACCTTGCCGTCGCCGGGGATCTCCTTGACGTCGGCGCCGGTGCAGAACGCGCGACCGCTGCCGGTCACGATGAGCGTCCAGACCTGATCGTCGTTCTCGGCCTCGGCGTAGGCCGACCGCAGTTCGGAGATCATGTGCGGACTCAGTGCGTTGAGTGCGTCGGGTCGATTGAGGGTGACTATCGCGGTGTGGGCGTCGACCTCGTATTTGATGGTGTCGAACGACATTCGTGCTTCCCTTCGTCCATGGGGCCGGCGCTCGACGTCGCGACGGCGATGGGCTGATGAGTGGCGGATCACCGAGCTCAGCGGCCTCGGAAACCGGGTGGTCTCCGTTCGCGAAAGGCTGCCAGACCTTCTTTGAAATCACCTGTACGGCAGGCGAGTTCGAGATGGTTCAGCTCGGAGTTCATGGCCTCGCCGATTGTGCCGCGCTGGTGGTTGATGCCCTGTTTGGCGAGACCGAGTGCGACCGTCGGACCGTCGGCGAGCCGCCGGACCAGTGTGTCGGCCGCCCCGTCGAGCTCGTCCGGTGCGACGGCGCTGTGGATGAGCCCCCAGTTCTCTGCGTCGGTACCACTGACCTTGTCGCCGAGTAGGAGCATCTTGCGGGCTCGTGCTAGTCCGACCAGTCGGGGAAGAAGCCACGTGGAGCCCGAGTCCGGACTGAAGCCGCGCGCGATGAACGGCTCCCAGAACACCGCGTCGTCGGCGGCCACGGTGAAGTCCGCAGCGAGGGCCAGGTTGCACCCGAGTCCGACGGCCCAGCCGCGGACCGAGCACACGACAGGCAGTTGGATGTCGTGGACCAGTTCGATGACGCGATGCGCGGTGTGCGGGATGCGGCGGGTGAGATCACCGGTGCGCGGACGCTGACGATCGCCGGAGTTGGTGGCGACCCAATCCGCGCCGCCGCAGAAGTCCGAGCCGCTCCCGCTGATGTGCACGGCGCGCAACGAGTCGTCGCTCGCGGCTGCGGTCAGCTCACGGACCATCGTCTCGACCATCGTCGGCGTCATCGCGTTGCGTGCGGCCGGGCGGTCCAGGCACAGGCGCAGGATCTCCCCGTCCCTGGTGACGCCGACGTCGCCTGTTTGACCTGTTGAACCGCCGTTTCCGGTCACCGTTGAAACCACACCTTCCGCGGAGATACTGTTACCTATACGGTAGGCAATACCGTTAATGTTTCACCCAAGTTAGCAAGGAATGGCGACCGGCGGAACCGGTACCGCCGGAGAAAGAGGGCACATGGCGCAGGACGAGCACTCGCCGACAGCGGGGATCATCGACGACCGTCCCACGGCGCTCCGTTTCGGTGAGGAGCCGCTCGCGCAGACCCGCGAGGCATCGGCGGCGTTGCGGCGCCTGACGGGCCTGCTCGTGTCGTTGGAGCACGAGCATCCGACGGTCGACGCGATGATCGGGCAGCTCGCATCGTGGGAGGACGAACTGACCCTGGCCGCGCCCCGGGATCCCCGGCCGCGGTTCGGGCCCGAGCAGACTGCCCAGCAGCGCGTCTACCTCGACCATGCGTTTGATCCCGGCTCGTTCAACCCGAACTTCCCCGAGTACCGGTTCGACCGGATCGAGACCGAATCCGCTCGCGGCACCGTGACCTTTCCGGTCGTCTACGAGGGACCGCCGGGCCTCGTGCACGGGGGCGTCATCGCCTCGTTCTTCGACTGCGTCATCCAGCACCACAACTGTGCGTTGGGACGTGCCGGCAAGACCCGCTCGCTCACCGTCACCTATCGCCGACCGACACCCCTGCTCACCGATCTGGATTTCGACATCACCCGCGAGGTCACCGAGCGCGGACTGCGATCGACGGGCAGGCTCGTCCGCGACGGCCAGGTTCTCTGTACCGGCGAACTCGACTCGGTGGCCATGTCGACCGAGCAGCTCGCCGCCCGCGATTTCGGCAGGCGGCGAGGGGAGGATCGATGACGGTCGAGGCGGGCTCCGACGCCACGGCGCGGCGCAGGCCCCTCGAGGGCGTACTCGTGGTCGCGATGGAACAGGCCGTCGCCGGACCGTTCGCCACTCGCCATCTGGCCGATCAGGGTGCTCGCGTGATCAAGATCGAGCGCGTGGACGGCGGTGACTTCGCCCGCGGCTTCGACACGCTGGCCAGTGGTCTCGGCGCCCATTTCACCTGGCTCAATCGCACCAAGGAGTCGCTTGCACTGGATGTGAAGTCGACGGTTGGCAAGCGGGTTCTCGACGCTCTGCTGGCCCGCGCCGATTTGTTCCTGCACAACCTTGCGCCCGGCGCGGCAGGCGATCTCGGCCTCGGCGCCACCGAACTCGCCGAGCTGCACCAGAGACTGATCGTGTGTGAGATCTCTGGGTACGGGACGGGGGGCCCGTATGACTCCCGTCGCGCCTACGACCTGCTGATCCAGAGTGAAGCGGCGGTCGTGTCGGTGACCGGGACGGTCGATGAGCCGATCAAGCCGGGGATCGCGATCGCCGACATCGCGGCCGGCTGCTATGCCTACTCATCCGTTCTGACCGCATTGCTGGCAAGGGAGCGAACCGGCCGCGGATGCGTCCTCGATGTCAGCATGCTCGATGCGGTGGCGGAGTGGATGGGCTATCCGGTGACGGTCTCCAGGCATGGCTCGGTGCCCCGCATGGTGACCGGGATGAGTCACCCCGCGATCGCGCCGTATGACGCCTATCCGGTCGGGGACGGCAGCCGGATCGCGCTGAGTGTGCAGAACGACCGTGAGTGGGTGCGTCTCGCGCGCCGGGTGCTCGGTCGCGACGATCTCGCCGACGACCCTCGCTTCGCCACCAACGGTGCGCGCGTCGAGAACCGGGACGAAGTGGACAGGCTTGTGGTGGAGCGTCTTTCGGAACTCGACTTCGCCGCGGCCGAGAAGCTCATCCTCGGTGCCGGGCTCGCCTGCGCGAGGATCAACTCGGTGGCCGAACTCGTCGACCATCCGCAGCTGAGCGCGCGCGGCCGATGGGTCGAGGTCGAATCGCCCGTCGGTGTGCTGCCCACCATGCTGCCGCCCGCGCCGAGTTCGGCATGGGATGTGGCGTTGGGGCCGATCCCCGACCTCGGCGCCGACAACGACCGCATCCTGGCCGAACTGGGCCTTGCCGACATCTTCCAGACAGCCTGACCAGAAAGGAATCACCATGGCCGACGCCAAGGGCGCCGACGACCGGGTGTTGTTCGATCTCGACAAGGACAGCCGGATCGCGACGATCACCTTCAACAATCCAGGGCAGCGCAATTCCTACGACAAGGCGATGCGCGACGAGGTCGCCCGGTGCCTCGATGTGGTCGTCGACGATGACGACATCACCGTCGTCCTGTTGCGCGGTGCCGACGGTGTGTTCAGCACCGGGGCCAACATGAACAACGCCTACGGGTGGTACGGCAGCGACGGCAACGGGTCGGCCGAGGGGGCGAGTCGCCCGGCGAAGAACAGGCCGAGTCAGCGGCGACGATTGATCGTGGACCGCAAGACATTCGACTTCTATCACGAATTCCTGGGGTTCCCGAAGGTCACCGTCGGCGAGATCAGTGGGTTTGCGCTCGGTGGCGGATTCGAGATGGCATTGATGACCGACATCTCGGTGATCGCCCGCGACACCCGGATCGGCATGCCCGCCACCCGGTTCCTCGGGCCGGCGCTCGGCAGCCTGCACATGTTCTTCCACCGGCTGGGGCCGGTCCTGGCACGCCGCCTGCTGCTGACCGGCGACATCATCGACGCCGCTGCCGTCGACCATCTCGGTGTGTTCACCGAGACCTGCGATCGGGCCGACGTGACCGCCCGCGCGCGGTACTGGGCCGAGAAGGCGGCCAGGATGCCTGCCGACGGCGTCGTGATCGCCAAGGAGGCATTTCGACTCGTCGAGCAGAGTCAGGCGTATCAGGGCGAGGAGGTGGCCAGCTATCTGTTCCACGCCTTCGGGACCAACCTGCAGTTCTCGCCCGGTGAGTTCAATTTCGTCAAGACCCGTGCCGAGCACGGCACCAAGGAGGCCTTCCGGCTCCGCGACGAGCATTTCCATGTGCCTGAGCCCGACCTGTCCTGACGGATGGGGCCGCCGAGGCTTCGGCGGGGTCGCGAAGACCTATACTGTTGCCCATACGGTAGATGATATTGTCTGCCGTGAACTGATACCCGATGTCCATCACGCTGTGAACACAGCCCGTCCACCCGAGGTCGAGATCTGATGTCAAAACCCGTCATCGTCGGCGCCGCACGTACGGCGATCGGGCGTTCCTTCAAGGGGACGCTCGTGAACACCCCGACCGAACAACTCGCCACGACGATCCTGCCGGAGGTCATCCGTCGCTCCGGCATCGAGCCCGCCGAGGTCGACGACATCATCTTCGCCGAGACCAACTACGGCGGAGGTGACATGGCGCGCTACGCCGCCGCGGCGAACGGCATGGACGACGTGCCGGGCCAGGCGGTGAGTCGCCACTGCGCGGGCAGCCTGACCGCCATCGGGAACGCGGCCGCACAGGTCGGCTCCGGAATGGAGAAAGTGGTGGTCGCCGGCGGCGTGCAGTCGCTCTCGACCGGTCCGCTGATGAAATGGCGCGTACCGGCGCCCGGCGAGGAGATGACTTTCACCGAGCCCTGGATTCCGCCGAGCCACCCCGAGACGCCGGATGCGCCAACGTTGGACATGGCCATCACCGTCGGGTGGAACACGGCGAAGAAGGTCGGCATCACACGCGAGGAGATGGATGCGTGGGCGGTCCGTTCCCATGAGCGTGCCATCGCAGCGATCGACGAGGGGAGGTTCGTCGACGAGATCCTGCCGCTGAAGGTGCAACTGCCGGACGGCTCGATGGTCGACTTCGCCGTCGACGAGTTCCCGCGCCGGGGCACGTCGATGGAGAAGCTCGCGGCACTTCCGGTGCTGCATCCCGAGATCGAGGGATTCTCGATCACGGCCGGGAACAGCAGTGGCATGAACGACGCGGCCGCAGCGGTCACCGTCGTCGATGACGAGTACGCGTCGGCACACGGCCTCGACGTGATGGCGTCGGTTCGTGCGTGGGCATCGGTTGGCGTGCCACCCCGCGATTGCGGACTCGGAGCCGTGAAGGTGATCGGACCGGCGCTCGAGCGTGCCGGACTGAAGGTCTCCGACGTCGCGTTGTGGGAGATCAACGAGGCGTTCGCGTCGGTGCCCATCGCGGCATGCCGCGAGCACGGGATCGACGAGGAGTTGGTCAACTTCTCCGGAAGCGGTTGCAGCCTGGGACATCCGATCGCCGCATCCGGCGCGCGGATGGTGACCACGTTGCTCTACGAGCTCAAGCGCCGTGGTGGCGGTATCGGCGTCGCGGCCATGTGTGCCGGTGGCGGTCAGGGCGGCGCGGTCGTCGTCGAGGTCGAGGGCTGAGGGGGAGACGATGTCCGACGAGGTATTGCTGGAACGTCGCGGTCGCATCCTGATCATCACGATCAATCGACCGGAGGCACGCAACGCCGTCAACCGTGCCACCAGTCAGGCCATCGCCGATGCTGTCGACGAGTTGGACGAGGACCCGAGCCTGTCGGTGGCCATCATCACCGGCGCGGGCGGGAACTTCAGCGCCGGAATGGATCTGAAGGCCTTTGCGGCCGGCGAGATCGTCGCCATCGAGGGCCGGGGCATGGGTTTCACCGAACGGCCGCCCGCCAAGCCGATCATCGCCGCGGTCGAAGGTTACGCCCTGGCCGGCGGAACCGAGATCGTGCTCGCGACCGACCTCATCGTCGCGGCGCGATCGGCCAAGTTCGGGATCCCGGAGGTCAAGCGTGGTCTGGTCGCCGGCGCAGGCGGTCTGTTCCGTCTGCCCGAACGGATTCCGTATCAGAAGGCCCTCGAGTTGGCGCTGACCGGCGACAGTTTCACCGCTGAACAGGGGGAGCGGTACGGCCTGATCAACGTTCTCGCCGAGGACGGCAGCGCTCTCGACGAGGCGATCGCCCTCGCCGAGCGCATCACCGAGAACGGTCCGCTGGCGATCGCCGCGACGAAAGAGGTCATCGCGAAGTCGCGAAGCTGGAGCGAAGACGAGAAGTGGCAGAAGCTCATCGAGACCATCGTGCCGGTCTTCGCCAGCAAAGATGCCCAGGAGGGCTCGATCGCCTTCGCGGAGAAGCGCAAGCCGAACTGGACCGGGGCCTGATACCGAAGTCGTGGTCGCGTAAGTACTTTCATCACAACAGATGCTGAGGAGAAAATGCATGTCATTCGAAGGTGAGGTGGTCCTGGTCACCGGTGGCGCCGGAGGCCTGGGAGCCGCAACCGTCCGGAAACTGCACGCCGAAGGCGCGGCGGTCGTCATCGCCGACGTCAACGACGAACCGGCGCAGAAGCTGGCGGACGAACTGGGCAACAAGGCTCTCTATGTCCACACCGACGTACTCGACGACGACTCGGTCAACGCCGCCCTTGCCAAGGCCGACGAACTCGGGACCCTGCGGTACGCCGTCATCGCCCACGGTGGAATCGGTGTGCTGGAGAAGATCGTCAATCGTGACGGGAGTCCGCACAGCAGCAAGGGATTCACCGACACCATCTCGCTGTACCTGACGGGCACCTACAACGTCCTCCGCCTCACCGCCGCCAAACTGGCGACACAGGAGAAGAAGGCCAACGGCGAGCGCGGCGCGATCGTGATGACGAGCTCGATCGCCGGCTTCGAGGGCCAGATGGGACAGTCGGCATATTCCGCGGCCAAGGGAGGCGTCATATCGCTGACCCTCACCGGGGCAAGGGATCTCAGTTCGGTCGCCATCCGTCTCAACAGCATCGCTCCCGGCACCATGCGGACTCCGCTGCTGGAGCTGCTCGGCGACGAGGCGTTGGACAAGTTCGCCGGCAGCATCCCGTTCCCCAAGCGTCTCGGTACGCCGGAGGAGTACGCCGGTCTCGCGCAGTATCTCCTGGAGAACACCTACATCAACGGTGAGGTGGTCCGGATCGACGGCGCACAGCGTTTCCAGATGCGTTAGGCACCCCGGCCGGAGAACACATGGATCTGGGATTGGACGGCGCCACGGTGGTGGTGGCAGGCGGCGGTCGCGGCATGGGCCGGGCCGCCGCCCGGTGCTTCGCCGACGAGGGTGCCCGGGTGGCGATACTCGCACGCACACAACAGGATCTGGACGAGACCGTCGTCGAGCTGAGACAGCGGGGAAGTCCCGACGCCGTCGGACTGGTGGTCGACATACGCGACGATGCCGCGGTGACACAGGTGTTCGCGGATCTCGATGCCCGCTGGGGTGGGCTCAATGTGTTGGTGAATGCCGTCGGCCCCAACGTCCGGGGGACCGTCGAGGATCTCTCTGACGACCAATGGCGGGTGGCATTCGACGACGGAGTGCTCGGCCTCGTCCACTGCGTGCGTACTGCGCTACCGTTGCTGCGGAAGGCGGGGTGGGCCAGGATCGTCAACTTCGCCGCCAGCTCCACCCAGCGACAGACGGTGTCGTTGGCCGCGTACACCGCGGCGAAGTCGATGGTGACGAGCATCTCGAAGAATCTGTCGCTGCAACTCGCGCCGGACGAGATCCTGGTGAACGTCGTCTCGCCCGGCAGCGTCGCATCCGACTCGCTGATCGCCTGGGCGCGGTCGGTGGGCGTCGAGACGACGGACCCTTATGCCCTGATGTCGGCCATCACCGAGCATTTCGGCCATCCGGCGCATCTGCCTCGTGTCGGCCTGCCCGAGGAGATCGGGCCGGTGGTGGCGTTCCTGGCCTCTCGCCGCAATTCGTACATGACCGGCGCGAACATCAACGTCGACGGTGGCACCGACTTCACCTGACCCGACGGCAACCGAATACCCGCCGATCGTCACCACTGTCACGATCGGCGGGCCGAACTGTGTCCCAGCGCCGGGTCGACTCAGAGCTGGATCGGGGCCCCGGCGATCATCGACGCGATGAAGCCGCCGTCCACCTCGAGATTCTGTCCGTTCACCCAGCGCGCGTCAGGGGAGCCGAGAAAGTCGATCGCCGGAACGATGTCGTCGACGTTGCCGTGGCGTCCGACGGTCGCGCGGACCATCTCGAGCGTGTCCTTGCCCATCGATTCCTCGAAGTCGGTGAGGATCGGGGTCTCGACCGGGCCGGGGCTCACCGTGTTCACGCGCACTCCGTATTTGGCCAACGCCGGCCCGGACACGCGCTTGGCGTAGATCAGCAACGCTTCTTTCGACGTGTTGTACGCCGGGTAACCGGGCTCCTGCGCGGCGAGCCACCTGTCGACCCCGTCCGCGTCATCGGCCTCGAGCAGGCCTTCCAGAAGCTCCGTGCGTTGCGTCCATCCCATGCCGGCGGTGGACGCGACCGCGACGATGGCGCCTCCGGGGTTCAGCAGCGGGAGCATGCCCTCGATCATGTGACGGGCACCGAGGTAGTTGATGCGCAGCACATCGGTGTCCGGAGCGGTCCCGGGGACACCTGCCACGTGAGCCAACAGGTCCCAGCCCGATCCCATCGATTCCAGGAGAGCGGTGACTGCGGCGAGGTCGCGCAGATCCACTTCGCGGTGTTCGGCCGCAGGTGTGTCGTTGGGCTTGATGTCCACCGCCAGTACATGATCGCCACGACTGTGGAAATGAGCAGCGGTGGCGGCTCCGATGCCGGACCCGGCACCGACGACGACGACCTTGCGTTGTTCGTATCCCATGATTCTCCGTTTGCTCGCGGACCGGCCCGCCCACGGCGGGATGCGTTTACTGTAAATGCGACTGTATGAGGATCGGCAACATGCGACGCACGGGCGGGTGCTGTTGTGGGACGCGGGTCGTCCAGCCTCACGCGAGTGGTCGACCACCCGCGCGAGCCGAACCGACCCGCGCGAGGGGAAGGCGACCCGCGTGTCACTGTATGAGGTTGGGGACTTCCCGACAAGTACTTTGAATGCACTATAGTATGGCTTACAGTATCTCGGGTGGACATCGCGAGGACCATGCCGTACAGGAGGATGCAGTGACCGACACGAAGCTTGTCTTCGACCCCTTCTCGCGGGAGTTCTTCGACGGCCCTTACGACATCTATCGCCGGATGCGTGAAGAGGCGCCCGTCTATCACAGCGAGGAGTACGACTTCTACGCGCTGAGCAGGCATGCGGACGTGGCTCCCGCTTATCGGGACTTCGAGACGTACTCGTCTGCGCGCGGCATCGACCTCGCCACGGTCCGGGAGGGGAAGATCCCGCCGCACAAGTCGATCATCGTGCTCGATCCACCGGAACACCGTCACATGCGGCGACTGGTCAGCAAGGTGTTCACACCGCGGGCGATCGCGGAGCTGAAGGACATGGCTGCCGAACAGATCGATCGCTTTCTCGCCGCGGTCGATCCGGACGGCTTCGACATGGTGCACGACTTCTCGGCGTTGTTCCCGATCGAGATCATCTCTCGGATGCTCGGCGTGCCGGAGGACTCGCGGACACAGGTGCGTCTGTGGACCGACGACCTCCTTCAGCGCGAGGTCGGGCAGATGGAGATGTCCGAGGTCGGGTTCAACGCCGTCGTCGAACTGGCGAGGTTCTATTACGGTCTCGCCGCCGATCGCCGCAAGAATCCTCGCGACGACATGATCACCAAGCTGACCCGGGCCCAGATCGAACGCGACGACGACGAACCGCCGACATTGAGCAACATGGAGATCGCCATGTTCGCGTCGCTGCTCGGCGGCGCAGGCGCCGAGACCGTGGCCAAGCTGATCGGTGGTGCACCGGTGACGTTCTCACGGTTCCCCGACCAGTGGAAGAAGCTGCAGGAGGACCGCACCAAGATCCCCGACGCCGTCGAGGAGTTGCTTCGTTTCGAGTCGCCGAACCAGTACAACGTGCGGTACTCCATGAAGGAGGTCACCCTGCACGGGGTGACGATACCGGCTGGGAAACCGGTGTTCCTGATGCTCGGTTCGGCCAACCGGGATCCGGATGCGTTCACCGACGCCGACACGTTCGACATCGATCGTGACCGGTCCGAAGCGCAGAACCTCGCGTTCGGTCTCGGCATCCACAGCTGTCTCGGTGCGGCCCTGGCGCGTATGGAGAGCGCCATCGCCCTCGAGCGGATACTCGATTTCATGCCGGAGTTCGAGGTCGATATCGACAACTGCACGCGGGTGAGCATGCAGAATGTCGCCGGCTACGACCATGTCCCGGTCAAGCTCGTGCGCTAGACAGATGGAGGTGTACCGACGGCAGAGGGGTCCCGTCGGTACGGTTGCGCCCAGATGACAGTGGGGCAGCCGGTGGATCACCGGCTGCCCCACTGTCGTGTCCGGGCGAGAGGGCGTTCAGGTGGTGACCACGGTTGCCCCGGCGGTGCCCGGCGCGCCGTACAGCAGGGCGAAGCCGGCCTTCGGTGTTCCGGCCACCTGGCGATCACCCGCGGTACCGCGGAGCTGGAGGACGAGTTCGTGCAGCTGTCGCAGACCAGATGCGCCGATGGGCTCGCCGTTCGCGATCAGCCCGCCGTCGGTGTTGACCGGCATGGTTCCGCCGATCTCGGTGGCACCGTCGGCGATCAGCTTCTCCTGGTCACCATCGGCGCAGAAGCCTGCCTCGGCCATGTGGATGACCTCGGCGCCTGCGTCGGTGTCCTGAAGCTGGATCACGTCGACCTCACCCGGTGAGATGCCTGCCGACTCGAATGCGGCTCGCGATGCGAACACGGACGGGGACGCCACCTCCTCCACGGGCGCGAAGGTGGTGTTGACCTCGTACGCGCCGTACGTCCGTGTGCGCACCTCCACGGCGCGCACATAGACGGGTTTCGGGGTGAACCGATGGGCGATGTCGGCGCGGCACATGATCACCGCGGCCGCACCCTCGTCCGGGGCGCAGAACATGTAGTGGGTCAGCGGATAGTTGAGCATCGGTGCGTTGAGGATGTCCTCCTCCGGAATGGGCTTGCGGCGGAACGCATTGGGGTTCAGTGCACCGTTGCGATAGTTCTTGGCCGCCACCTTGGCCAGGGTCTCCGGTGAGATGTCATGATCGTGCAGATAGCGATTCGCCTTCATGCCGAAGAACTGGGTCGTCAGGTACTGGCCGTTCTCGCCATACCATTTGGGCATGCCGACCAGGGTCGGGTCGACGGTGAAGGCGCCACGGGGATGCTTGTCGAGCCCGATCGCGATGCCGATGTCGTGTTTGCCCAATCGGATCGCGTCGGCGCAGGCCTCGGTCGCGCTGGCGCCGGTCGCGCAGGCATTGAACACGTTGGTGAAGGGTATGCCGGTCAATCCCATCAGGCTGACGATCGCGTCCGGATTGGCGACCTCCCAGCTGCCGCCGACCGCGAATTCGATGTCCTTCCATTCGATCCCGGCGTCGGCGAGAGCCGCGCGGATGGCATCGGTGCCCATCTGCATCGCGGTCTTGCCCTCGAACCGGCCGAAGGGATGGATGCCCACGCCGATGATGGCTACATCATTCATGAGAGAACTCCTGTCGATCAGACGGGCTGGAAGGCGAAGGTGAGGACCTCGGTGCCCTCGGCGTCGGTGCCGAGCGGCACCATCGTGAGCTCGACATCCATACCGAATTCGAGGTTGGTTGGGTCATTTTCGGTGAGTCTGCCCTCGACCCGGATCACGTCCCCCAACTGGACGAGACCGACTCCGAAGGGCTCGAAGGTCTTCGGCGTCTCATCGCCGAGGTAGGGCGCGCCGGGCAGGAATCCCTGGGTGGTCCAGGCGATCAGGGTTCCTCGCCGGGGCAGCTCGGTCTCGGTCATGGACGGGCCGCTGCACCGCGGGCAGAGCTCTTGCACCGGGAAAACGGTTGCGCCGCAGTCATCGCAGACGCTACCGAGCAGATGGGGATCCGCCTCGGGCCATGTCGAGATCTCTGGTGCGATCATTCGTTGCATCTGTCGTTCCTCACATCGGGTGATTGATCGGCCACTCAGTCCGTGCCGACGCCTGCTGCCTGCTCGCGTGCCCAGCGGTAGTCGGCCTTGCCGACCGGACTCCGCTGGATGGCCGTCCGGAACAGGATGGTCTTCGGGAGTTTGTACCGCGCGATCGACTGTGCGGCATGCTCGATGAGCTCGTCGGCTGATGCGTCGGCGCCGTCCGCGAGTTCCACGATCGCGACCACGGCCTCCCCCCACTTGTCGCTGGGCCGACCGGCGACGAGCACATCGCCGACGGCGGGATGTGTGGCGATGGCCATCTCCACCTCCTCGACGAAGATCTTCTCGCCACCCGAGTTGATCGTCACGGAGTCCCGGCCGAGCAGATGGATCGTGCCGTCGTCGAGAAGCTGTGCGCGGTCCCCTGGCAGCGAGAATCGCTCACCGTTCACGACGGGGAACGTCTTTGCCGTCTTGGCCGCATCGCCCTTGTAGCCGAGCGGGACGAAACCACGCTGCGCCAGCCATCCGAGATCGTCGTGGCCTGGCTGCGCGATCGCACCGATGTCATCGGTCAGGACGCATGTGTTGGAGCCGGGATTGAAGATGCCGGTCGACACGGCGCCGGTGCTGGAGACGTGTGTCATCTGTGTTCCCGTCTCGGACGATCCGACGCCGTCGAGGATGATGGCGTGGGGCAGTACTGCCAACAGACGCTCTTTGACCGTCGGCGAGAGGACGGCGCCGCCGTTGGCGAGCACGGCGATCGAGGAGATGTCCCATTCACCGCGCTCGAAGGCCGTGACCAAAGGACGGGCGATCGCATCGCCGACCATCATCAGGACCATCGGCTTCTCGGCCTCGATGGTCTGCGCCACGGCCTCGGCATCGAGGCGTTCGACGACCGGGGACAGCAGGACCGTCTGCCCCGAGGTCAGTGCGGTCATGATGGCCCACTGTGCGGCGCCGTGGATGAGTGGCGGCAGGACGAAGACCTTCAATCCCTCTCCCGCGGTGACCCGTTCGGTCACCTGGTCGAGAGACGTGGTGAGTTCGCCGCTGTAGACGTCACGTCCGCCGCCACCCGCCATGTAGATGTCGTGCTGACGCCACAGCACGCCCTTCGGCATGCCTGTGGTACCGCCCGTGTAGAGCACGTACAGGTCGTCGGGGGAGGGCGTGACGGGGATGGGAGCTGCCGAGTGGGTCGCGATGATCTCTTCGTAATCGACTGCACCCTCGAGAAGCTCGTTGCCGGAGTCGTCCGCGATCTGGATCAGCACCCGCAGGTTCGGCAACTCGGGGAGTACCTCCGCGAGCTGAGGAGCGAATGCCGCGTTGTAGACCAGGGCGGTCGCGCCCGAGTCCGTCAGCAGGTAGTGCAGTTCGTTCTTCACGTAGCGGTAGTTCACGTTGAACGGCGCGACGCGCGCGCGGAATGCTCCGAGCATCGTCTCGACGTACTCGTTGCCGTTGTAGGCGTAGATGCCCAGTAGATCCTGTCCCACCTCGTGACCGGCCAGTTCCGACCTCTCGGTGTGCGCGCCGAGGCCCTGGGAGTGCAGGTACGACGCAAGGCGCTTGGACCGATCCGCGATCTGGCTCGTGGTGAGGCGACGCGAACGGAATGCGATGAGCTCACGGTCTGGGATCGCCGCGGCGACCGCGTCGGCTACCTCGGGGACGGTGAACTCGCGGGTGGTCGTGGTGGTCGCGGACTCGGGCACGTTCTGCTCCTGGGGTTGTCGGGGGCTGCACGCAGGCGGTGATCATAGTAACTGTAAGCAATACGGAAAGGCTTGCGATAGACCCTCTGGCCAATTGTCGAGCCCCGGCGGTGCGGCTCGCCGACTCATCGACCGGTCCACGAGGGTGGACGGCGCTCGGCGAAGGCCCTCGCGCCTTCGCGTGCGTCGTCGCTCGCGAGGATCTCGGGGAGGCCCTCGCGCATCCGGTTCCGGTGATCGGCATCGTGGTCGGCGGCGGCGTACATGTGTCGTTTGGTGAACTGCACCGCCAGTGGGGCGTTCGCCGCGATCGTCTCGGCGAGTCGGTGGGCGGCGTCGAAGGTGTCGTGCCCCGGTGCCACGCGGTTGACGAGGCCGAGGCCATACGCCCGGGCGGCATCGATCGGTGCGCCGGTCAGCCCGAGTTCGAGGGCGATGGCGAGAGGGATGCGGCGCGGGAGTTCGGAGATCCCCGCTCCCGCGGCGACGAGTCCCCGGGTGACCTCCGGGAGGGCGAAGGTCGCATGGTCGGCGGCCACTGCCAGGTCGCAGGCGAGGACGAGCTCGAATCCGACCCCGAGCGCGCGGCCGTTGACCGCTGCGACGATCGGCTTGGGGTAGGTGCGGGTCAGCAGGACGTCGAGTCCGGGACCGTCGGCGGCGAGGCCCCGCGTCGCGAACGACATGAGATCGAGCCCGGCACAGAACGACCGTTCCCCGGCGCCGGTCAGGACGACGGCGGCCACGCAGGCGTCCGCCTCGGCGTCGGCGAACGCCTGCCCGAGTTCGGCCATCGTCTCGGCATCGAGGGCATTGTGCTGTTCGGGGCGGTTCACCGTGACCGTGCGGACGGCGCCCTGCTGATGGACCAGAACGGACAAGATGGCTCCAGGGGTTCGCTACGACGGATATGTGCTCAGACGCTCGGACCCGCCCGACCTGTCAGCTGCGGGGCGCGATGATCACGCGGCACCGCGTGGCGTCGCCTCGGCGTTGCGTGACTCGATCAGCCTCTCGGCGTGGTCGAGGATGCAGCGAAGTCCGAACTCGAAGTTCCGATCGTCCGGGGCGCCGCCGGTGTGCCCGTGAGCAGCGGCCTGGGCCAGGATCGGCGTCGACTCCGGCGAGATGGCGAGATCTTCGTAGTAGGTGCGGGCATCGGGGTCGCTCGCCTTGCTCTTCTCGTGCAGGCGGGTCAGCACGATCGAGCCGTGCAGGTGCAACTGCAGGGCGGAGAAGGTGTCGAAGCCGTCGTCGAACGTGAGTCCGGCGTCGACCAGGCGGGCGACCAGGCCCTCGATGTGTTTGGCCCCGAGTTCGGAATACCGCGGACCCAGGGTGGCCCGGATCAGGATGAGGTCCACGAGAATCGGGTTGCTGAGGAAGGCTTTCCGCATCGTGTGCGCGTACTGGGTGAGAGACTCACGCCAGTCCTCGGACTTCGGCAGGGGAACCGCGAGCAGGTACTCGCGCAGTGCCCGGTCGGTCATCGCGTTGAGGAGGTCGTCCTTCTTGCGGAAGTACCAGTAGATGCTGGTGACACCGACACCGAGATGTTTGCCGAGCATCGGCATGCTCAGATTGTCGATCGATACCTCGTCGGCGAGTTCGAAGGCACCCGCGACGATGTCGTCGGGGTCGATGGAACCGCGTTCGCGTCGCCGCCGCTTGGGCGCCGTCTGCCTCGCCATGCCGCCACCTTCCGTGATCTGCCGCATCGTCGCGGCGTCAGCTGCGAATCCAACCGGGCCCGAGCTCGATGCGAGTCGCCGGTGTACCGGCAACGGCGTGCCCGGCCGAACCTCGGTTGAGGTTACGGTAAACGGTACAGTAAATCCGGCGAATCGACGTGCTCCGTCATGTCGGGGCGGAGGCGCGGGGCGTCTTGCGGAACGCTCTACCGATAGGTATACAGTAGGCATGTTCAAGAACAGTGTCGGTGCAGGAGGAGACACCCGAATGGACTCGATCGAGCCGTCCGGACGGACGGTCCGGTGAGTGTCGCCGAGGACCGCGACCGACAGGCCGGCACGGTCGGCGAACCCGCCGTTCTCGCCGAGCTGACCGACGGCGGTGTGGCCGTCCTGACGCTCAATCGGCCGGACCGCCTCAATGCGTGGGCGGCAGACATCGCGCAGGAGTTGTACGCGCACATCGACAATGCGGAAGCCGATCCCGCCGTACGGGTCATCGTGATAACCGGGAGGGGCCGGGCGTTCTGTGCAGGCGCTCATATGGGAACGGTCGAGCAGGTTGGTTCACTGGCCGACGCCGAGTCCGTGGATGTCGGTGCCACCGTGGGGGAACGGCCCGCGCAGTTCCTGATGGCTCTGCGCAAGCCGGTGATCGCGGCGATCAACGGGGCATGCGTCGGTATCGGCCTCACCCACGCGCTCATGTGTGACGTCCGGTTCGCGGCGTCCGGTGCGAAGTTCGCCGCTCCCTTTGCGCGCCGTGGTCTCATCGCCGAGCACGGGATCTCCTGGATTCTGCCGCGGGTGGCCGGCCCGGCGGTGGCACGAGAGTTGCTGCTCAGTGGCCGGACCTTCCTCGCCGACGAGGCCCGCGATCTGGGCCTGGTGACCGCGGTGCTGCCGGCCGACGATCTGCGCACGCATGCGGTGGCGTATGCGGAGGAGATGGCGACGCAGTGCTCGCCGGTCTCACTCGACCAGATCAAGCGACAGCTTTTCGCCGATGCAGAGGGCGATGTCGACGAGGCCATGACGCGCGCCGAGGCCGCGATGGCGCAGTCGTTGACGCGGCCCGACGTGATCGAGGGGATCACCGCGTTCCTCGAGAAGCGAACCCCACATTTTCCCCCGCTGCCGTGACACATGCGCGGCAGCGGGGTCGAACACACACAACAGATCGCCCGCGAACGATTCGCAAACCGGAGGACACACCATGAATGAACTCGGATACCTGTCGATCGACGTCGACAACCACTACTACGAGCCACTCGATGCGTTCACGCGGCATCTGCCGAAGGAGTTCCGGCGGCGCGGTGTGCGGATGTTGCAGGACGGCAAACACACCGTCGCGGTCATGGGGGAGAAGGTCAACCGATTCATCCCCAATCCGACCTTCGATCCCATCATCGAGCCGGGCTGCCTCGATCTGATGTTCCGCGGGCAGATCCCGGAGGGGGTGGATCCCGCGTCGCTGATGAAGGTCGAAGAGCTTGGACTGCGCCCGGAGTATCAGAACCGGGATGCGCGCATCAGGGTGCTCGAGAACCAGGAACTGGAATCCATCTTCATGTTCCCGACGTTCGGCTGCGGTGTCGAAGAAGCGCTCAAGAAGGACATCCCCGCGACCATGGCATCTCTGCATGCCTTCAACCTCTGGCTCGACGAGGACTGGGGTTTCGACCGCCCGGATCACAAGATCTACACGGCTCCGATGATCTCGCTCGCGGATCCGGAGGCAGCGCTCGCCGAGGTCGAGTTCGTGATCGAACGGGGGGCCAAGCTGGTCCACATGCGTCCGGCACCGGTGCCCGGCAGCCCCAAGCCGCGGTCGCTCGGTCATCCCAGCCACGATCCGGTGTGGGCGCGACTCGCCGAGGCGAACGTACCCGTCGCGTTCCATCTCGGTGACAGTGGATATCTGGGGATCGCGGCGATGTGGGGTGGCAAGGAGAACTTCGAGGGCTTCGGCACCACCGATCCGTTCGACAAGGTCGTCGTCGACGACCGCGCGATTCATGACACGATCGCCTCCCTGATCGTGCACGGGGTGTTCGTACGGCATCCGAAGCTGCGTGTGGCGAGCATCGAGAACGGCTCCGAATGGGTGCATCGCCTGATCAAGCGACTGCACAAGCTCGCCAACCAGTACCCGAAGTCGTTCGCCGACAACCCGGTCGACGAACTCAAAGAGCACGTGTGGATCGCGCCGTACTACGAGGAGGATGTCAAGCACCTCGCGAACACGATCGGGACCGATCGCATCCTGTTCGGGTCGGACTGGCCCCACGGCGAAGGGCTCGAGGACCCGACTTCCTATGTCCAAGACCTCGCCGGACTCAGCAGTGATGACGAGATCCGAAAGGTCATGCGCGGAAACGCTCTCGACCTGCTGGGAGTGTCGGTTCCCTCCATCCCCTGAGATGCCGGCCGGATTGCGAAGAATCGGAGTGCCATGCCACGCAATGTGATCGACTGTCTCGTCAACGTCCATTTCGGTGAGACCGAACAGCAGCCAGGGTGGATGCTGGCGGTGCGGGACAACTACTTCAAGGGCGGCGCGTCGATGTTCGATGCCGTCGACATGTCCGAACTCCTCGACGAGATGGACGAACAGGGGGTTCGCAAGGCGATCCTGATGGACAACCTGACCAAGCCGTCGGTCACCGCGCGGAAGTTCGTCGAGGCCCGCCCGGACCGGTTCTCCCTCGCGATGGGCGGCGCGAACCTGCTGCGCCCGGTCGCGTCGTTGCGGGATCTCAGTGCGGTGGTCCGCGACCTCCCGGTGTCCTATGCCGCTGTGGGGCCGAGCTTCTGGGGCGACGGACAGTACCCGCCGAGTGACGCGGTCTACTATCCGCTCTACGCCAAGTGCGCGGAACTGGGTCTCCCCTTGTGTGTCAACACGGGTATCCCGGGGCCACCCATTCCCGGTGAGGTGCAGAATCCCATCCACCTCGATCGGGTCTGTGTGAGGTTTCCGGAACTGCGTCTCTGCATGATCCACGGTGCCGATCCGTGGTGGGACATCGCAATTCGCTTGCTGATCAAATACCCGAACCTACGATTGATGACCTCGGCGTGGTCGCCGAAGCGGCTGCCGGAGAGCCTGCTCCACTACATGCGTACTCGCGGGACCGGCAAGGTCATCTTCGGCTCGGACTGGCCCGTCTTGGCGCAGCGCCGTGTCGTCCCCGAGGCCGAGGCGCTCGACCTGCCGCCCGAGGTCCTCGACAAGTACCTCCACGACAACGCCCAGGAATTCTTCTTCGGCCCACATGAACAGGAGCAGTGAGATGGACCGTTACGAATTGCGCAGGGAGGACTACAGCCTCTCGGACGACCAGGCGGATCTGCAGACCGCATACGCGAAGTTCTTCCAGACCTACTCGACCATCGACGTCGTCCGGTCTGCCGAGCCCGAGGGCATCGACCGCGCGCTGTGGGAACGTCTGTGCGGCACCGGTGCGACCACGATGGCACTACCGGAGACGGTCGGCGGAGACGGCGCGACGCTGGTCGACCTCACCCTCGTCGCCGAAGAGATCGGTCGGTGGCTGGCTCCGGTGCCGTGGATCGATCATGCCAGTGCCGCACGGCTTCTGGCCAGGCTCGGTGCACTCGGTGCCGACAACCCGACCTCCGAGAAGATCGTCTCCGGTGCCCAGATCATCGGGCTCGATGCACAACTCGACGAGACACGAGGGGCGCGCCTGATCCCGACCGGTTCCGTCGCGGACCAGATCGTCGTCAGGGAGGGCGACGACATCGTCCTGCTGACGAATGACGTCAAGCCCCCGAAGGTCGACAACCTCGGTCGCCTGCCCATGGCATGGGTCGACCCGGCGGCGGTCTCGGCCCGCGTCACGCTTGCGAGCGGCCCGGCGGCGGTCGCGGAGTATCAGCGGGCACTGGATGAGTGGCGCCTGCTCACCGCGTCGGCGTTGGTCGGGTTGGTCGAGCAGACGATGCGGATCGCCGCGGAGTTCGCGACGAACCGCTACACCTACGGCGTCCCGATCTCGTCGCTGCAGGGTATCTCGCATCCGCTCGCCAACATGGCGATCACCGTCGAGGGCGGCCGCGCCCTGGCGCGCAAGGCGGCCTGGTACCTCGACGTCGAGCCGGACGTCCGACCAGAGCTGCCGGGTGCCGCGTTCGTCTTCATGTCCGAAGAGGCGTCGAAGGCGGCGCCCATGGCTGTACATGTGCAAGGTGGTCTGGGCGTTTCCACGGAAGCGGCAGCGACGGCATATCTCGTCCGAGCACGGGGATGGCCGCTCGCCGGCGGCGATCCGGGCGCGACGGCCAAGCACGTCGCCGAAACCGTCGCTCGCCGAAGCGATGTCGCTGCCCCGGCAGCCGAGCCGGCCGCGGTCTGAGGGGGAGGCATGGATTTCTCACGAGTCGATCTCACAGCCGACGAGCAGAGCTTCCTGGATGAGATCAGAGAGTTCCTCGCCACGCACGTCACCGACGATGTGCGCCGGCGCGATCGGGAGACCGGTGACAACTTCGACGAGGCCGTCCATCTGGCGATGGGGGCGGCCGGATACCTCGAACGCGAGTACCGCACCGAGGAACAGGGCGGCTTCGACCGTGTCCGGCGGCGCCTCTGGGAGCTCGAGAAGCGCCGTGTCCATGTGCCCTGGGTGACCTGGGGGACCACGTCCATCGTCGCGCGGTCGGTCGAGAACTTCGGCTCTCCGGAGATCCGAGACGAGGTGCTGTCGAAGGTCTTCAGCGGGCATGTACGCCTCTGCCTGGGCTACACGGAGCCGGACGGCGGCTCGGATATCGCCACGTGCAAGACGCGCGCGGTCCGCGACGGTGACGACTGGGTCGTCAACGGCTCCAAGATGTTCACCACGGGCGCGCACAACTGCCAGTACACCTTCCTGATCACCAACACCGATCCGCACGCGAAGAAGCACAAGAGCCTCACCATGTTCCTCGTCCCGCTGGATACGCCGGGAATCGAGATCCAGCCCCTGTGGACCGTCGACGGCGACCGGACCAACATCGTCTACTACAGCGACGTCCGCATCTCGGACAAGTACCGACTGGGTGAGGTCAACGAGGGGTGGACCGTCCTGCGCGGACCACTGGACACCGAACACGGTGTGTCGGCGGCGAACTCCGACGGTCTGGAGGACGTCTCGATCCTCCAGCACCAGGGTTCGTACATGGCGACCACGGTCGACAAGGTGGCTGCGACGGTGTCGACGCCGGACGACGCCGGACGGCGCCGGATCGACGACGGCTCGGTGTCGTATCGTCTCGGGCGCAATGTCGCCCGTGTCGAGGCGTCGTTGAGCACGCCCAACATGTACGGCCGGGTGGCCCTCGCGCAGGCGATGCGGGATGTCGCTCCAGAATTGATGGACATCCTCGGCCCTGCAGCGGTGCTGCCGATCGAGACAGCCGGAGCGGCCGACGACGGCGCGAGCGAGTATCTGTTCCGATGGGCGCCGCTGTGCGGGATCTACGGTGGCACCCTGGAGGTGTTCCGCAACATGATCGCCCAACACGCGCTTGGTCTCGGTCGTCCGAGTTACGCGCAGACCCGGGCCCCCGCAAGCTGAGGCGCTGACAGCCGGCCCCAGGTCAGCTGAATTGATGCCGCCCACCCGGTGCGACCGTCGGTGGGCGGCATTTGTGGTTGGACCTGGTGGATGGCGCGTGAGCTGGGCTGACGACTGCTACATGCCTTCTCCACCAATCGAAGCGAAGCCTACCGAAAGCCTAACTATTACTCATACCGTTGTGATAGCGTGATCGCCGTCACGCTAGCTGGCCCGAAGGGCTCACATCACACTGGAGAACCGGTGGCTGTGACTCTGCCCGGACGGTCGAGGCTCGTCGGTATGCGCGACATTCTCGACAGCGTGCGCGCCTGAAGGGTGGTCCGTAGTGACCGATCACATCCAGTTCCTCCTACTCGGTCTCGGTGCCGGCGGCGTGTTCGCCGCGCTCGCCCTGGCTCTCGTCATCGTCTACCGCAGCTCAGGGGTCATCAATTTCGCCACCGGTTCGATCGCACTGACCGGCGCCTACGTCTACGCCTTCTTGCGTCAGGGCGAGCTGGTCCTGCTGATCCCCGGGGCACCGAAGACGATCGACGTGGGCGGGGACCCGGGCTTCTTCCTAGCCGCGGCGATCTCCGTGATCACTTGTGCCTTCCTCGGCCTGGCGCTCTATCTGATCGTCTTCCGCCCGTTGCGCAATGCGCCACCGGTGGCGCGCGCGGTGGCCTCCATCGGCGTGATGATCGTCTTCGCGGCGGCCACCGCCGCCCAGGTCGGGATCAATCCGGTAGGCGTCGACGCCATCTTCCCGGTCGACATCTGGGATCTCGGGTCGATCCGTGTCCCGCAGGATAGGGTGCTGTTCGCGCTGACCATCGTCGTCGTGGCCATCGCACTGGCCGCCACGTACCGTTTCACCCGATTCGGCCTCGCCACCCGGGCCACCGCGGAGTCCGAAGAGGGTGCGTATGTCAGCGGACTGTCGCCGGATCGAGTCGCGGCCACCAACTGGATGATCGGCTCTGCGGTGGCAGGTCTTGCCGGAATCCTCATCTCGCCGATCGTCCCTCTGACCCCAATGGCCTACACGCTGTTCATCGTGCCCGCATTGGCTGCCGCCGTCATCGGCAGGTTCTCCTCGGTGCTGGCCGCCGTCACGGCCGGACTCGTCATCGGCATGCTGCAGTCCGAGGCGACATATCTTCCCCGCGTGTATGACTGGTTGCCTTCCGCGGGGCTCGTCGAACTGGTGCCACTGGTCATTGTGCTGGTGGTATTGGTGGGTTGGGCGCGGCCGTTGCCGTCCCGGGGTTCGGTGATCGTCTCCGAGCTCGGGAATGCACCGTCTCCCCGTCGACTCGTGATCGGCTGCGTCGTGCCTGCCGCTCTCGCTGTCGTGGTCCTGATCATCGCCGACGGTGACTGGCGCTCGGCGGTCATCACGAGCATGATCCTGGCAGTCATCGGTCTGTCCCAGGTGGTCGTCACCGGGTATGCCGGGCAGGTCTCCCTCGCGCAGTTGACGATTGCGGGTGCAGGCGCCTTCCTGGTCGGCCCGATCACCGAGGACTGGGGCGTGCCCTTCCCGATCGCCCCGCTGCTCGCCGCGCTTCTCGCGGCCGTGATCGGTGTGGTCATCGGACTGCCGGCACTGCGCGTGCGAGGCCTCACCGTGGCAGTCGTCACGCTGACGATGGCGTACACGATCGAAGCGATCTGGTTCCGCAACGATGCATTCGTCGGCGCCGATGGGGTCGACATCCCGGCGCCGGAAATCTTCGGAATCGAACTCGGAATCGGTTCGGGCAGTGCGTATCCTCGCGTTCAGTTCGGCCTGTTGTGTCTGGTGGTCCTGACGGCCGTCGGTCTCGGGGTGGCGTTCCTCCGGAGAAGTAGGGTGGGCACTCGAATGCTCGCCGTGCGTGCCAATGAGCGGTCGGCGGCTGCGTCGGGCGTCGACGTCGTGCGGATCAAACTGTTGGCGTTCGCGATCGGCGCGTTCATCGCCGGACTCGGCGGGTGTCTGTTCGCCTACCAGCAGACCAACGTGTCGTTCCAGCCGTTCACGGTGATCCTCGGTGTCACGTTCTTCGCCACGGTCTACCTCGCCGGGGTCACGTCCATATCCGGTGGCATCCTCAGCGGCCTTCTCGGCACCGGCGCCGTCTTCTACCTTCTCCTCGACCGAGTTCTCGGTGGCAGCGACTACTACCAGGTGATCGTGGGCGTCGCCCTCGTCGTGACGGTCTTGTTCAACCCGGAGGGAATCGTCGGACCGGTGCATTCTGTGATGGCTCGCAGGCGTGGCCGGGGAACGGACGGGCGGACGACGGGATCGACTGTTGTAGAACCGGACTCGACTCTGGGTGACGGTCCGGTTGAACTGGGTGACCCGGTGCTGTCGCTCCGGGATGTCAGCGTGCGCTACGGAGGCGTCGTCGCGGTCGATGGCGTCACGATCTCGGTTCCGTCGGGTGCGATCGTCGGTCTGATCGGCCCCAACGGTGCGGGCAAGACGACACTGATCGATGCGATCAGCGGGTTCGCTCGATCGTCCGGAGTCATCACCCTCGGTTCCGACACACTCGACGGACTGCGATCACATCGAAGGATTCGTGCGGGACTCGGACGGACGTTCCAGGCGATCGAGCTCTACGACGACCTCAGTGTGCGGGAGAACGTGCTGGTCGGTCTGTCAGGTCGGGGGATGTCGGCCGGCGTCGACGAGGCCGATCTCGACGAGATCTTTGCGACACTGGGTCTTTCCGCGGTGAGCGAGGTGGCCGCGGGCGAACTGTCGCAGGGCCAGCGGCAACTGGTGTCGATCGCCCGTGCGCTGGCAGGTCGGCCGCGGGTGCTGCTCCTCGACGAACCCGCCGGCGGCCTGGACACCACCGAGAGCGCCTGGCTGGGTGAGCGGCTCAAGAGGATCCGGGACACCGGGATCACCATCCTGCTCGTCGAACACGACATGAGTCTGGTGCTCGCCATCTGCGATCGCATCGAGGTGCTGAACTTCGGACGTCTCCTGGCCGGCGGTGCGCCGGCGGAGATCCGTGGTGACCCGGCGGTCGCCGAGGCCTACCTCGGCACCGGCAGCACAGAGACGCGCCACGAGGAACGGTCACAATCAGCCGTCCCGTCAGAAGGAGTGGTCCTGTGAGTCTTTCGGTGCGGGGACTGGTTGCGGGGCGCGGGAAGGTGCCCATCGTGCGCAACCTCGACGTCGATGCCCCCGACGGTTCGGTGCTCGCGGTCCTCGGGCCGAACGGTGCGGGTAAATCGACGGTGATGCTGACGCTCGCCGGACTGCTGCCGCGGCTCGGTGGTGAGGTCCTGGTCGACGACAAGCAGCTCCCCAGCGGAAATCCGGCTCGCGCCAACAGGTCGGGGATCGTGTTGGTCCCTGACAACCGAGCGCTGTTCACCGGCCTGACGGTGGCCGACAACATCTCCATCGCGCGACGTCGCCGCGGCGGGATGTCGGACGCCGAGGTGCGAGAACTGTTTCCCGCACTCGAAGCTCGATGGAAACTGGCGGCCGGTGCGCTGTCGGGCGGTGAGCAGCAGATGCTTGCCGTCGCGCGTGCCCTGGTTCAGAAGCCGTCGGTCCTGCTCATCGACGAGATGAGCATGGGCCTGGCCCCGGTGATCGTCGAGAGCCTCCTGCCGACGGTTCGTCGGATCGCCGACACCGGCGGGACCACGGTCGTCCTCGTAGAGCAACATGTGCGGCTCGCGCTCGAAGTCGCCGACGAGGCGCTCGTCCTGGTCCATGGGAACGTCACGCTCCGCGGCCCCGCGGCCGACCTGCGTAAGCACCCTGACCGCCTGCAACAGGCCTACTTCGGGGGTGAGCCGGCGCAGGCAACGAGCTGAACCGATCGTGTTGTGTCACCGAGGCGCCTCGCGCGCAGCATTCGTCGATATCCGCCAATTTCATTCAGAACCAGCTCATTCAGACACAGGAGAACATGAAGTGAAATCCTCAACGAAGCGATGGTCGCTGCTGCCGTGCGTGGCGCTCGCGGTGGTGCTCGTCGCCGCCGGCTGTTCCGGTGACGACGCCGGCTCGCCGTCCGGGAGTACGCCGGACGAGTCCGCGCTGGGCGCGCCGAAGCAGGCGGCCGGAGACCCGGTGAACGTGGTCTTCCAGACGACCGGCGAAAAGGGCGTCACCTACACGCAGGAGAAGAAGGTGGCCGACGCCACCGTGTCCTACATCAACGACTACCTGGGCGGAATCAACGGCCGGCCGCTCGCGATCACGGTGTGCGAGGATCAGGCTCAGGTCAGTCTCGCCCGCGAATGTGCGAACAAGGCCGTGGCGTCCGACGCTGTCGCGGTGATCTCCGGAGATCCCTCCAACCCCGACACCACCACCGCCGTCACCTCGAAGGCGGGCATGCTCTTCATGGACTCCTCGGGTGGTGGGCAGCCGACGCTATCGTCACCGAACACCGCGGTGCTGAGCAACAGCCTGGCGGGTCTGGTGGGCGTCCCCGCGGCCTACGCCAAGGAGAAGGGCATCAAGAAGGTCGCCATCCTGACCATCGACGCGCCGATCGCCACCGGGCCGATCAAGTTGATCGGCCCGATGGCCTTCGGAAATGCGGGCGTGGCGATGGACCTCATCCCGGTGCCGATGGGCACACCGGACATGACACCGCAGATCCAGGCGGCGCTGAAGAACGGTGACGGCATGTTCCACGTGCTGGGCAACGACAGCTTCTGCGCCACTGCATTCAAGGCGATGCGCACACTGAACACCGACGCCCCCGTGACGACGGTCAGCCAATGCATAGGCAACAGCGACGTGGCGTCGCAGATCCCGGGCGGCTACGAGGGCATCAAGGTCGTCCAGTCGAGGTCACTCGATCCGAATGCCGCCGAGACCAAGGTCTTCGAGGCCGTGCTCGCGAAGTACGACGCCCAGGGTGCCGAGGACGGCGCGGCCGCCTACCTCTCGCTGGTCGCCTTCCAGCGGGCCCTCGAAGGGATGAGCGGCGACATCGACCGCACCTCGGTCGCTGCGCGGGTGACGGGCATGCCGGAGTCCAGGCTCCTGCCGCTCAACGCGGGCGCGAAGTACCAGTGCGGCAGCAAGATGATCGCGATCGCGCCGAACATCTGCACCAACGACTCGTTGTTGGGCACCGCCCAGAAGGACGGCACCGTCGTCGACGTCGAGCCGATCGACGTGGCACCACTGTTCCAGCGTCCGGGCGCCTGAGAAGACCCGTCTGAGACAGGACAGAGTTCGGCCCCGGCTCGGTCCATCGAGCCGGGGCCGTATTCATATGTCCGACAGACGCTGTCAGAGAACAGCTCCCGAGACCTTGGCGGCGATGATGTCGTCCCAGGTCATGCCGAGCTCCTGAAGAATCTCCTCGGTGTGCTCGCCGTGCTCGGGGGAGCGACCGGGCGCCGGTGGCGTCTCGTCGAACTGGATGGGTGCACCGACGGTCCGGAAGACGTTTCCGTCGGCGTCGGGCACGCTCATCAGGTACCCGTTGGCCACCGCCTGTCGGTCGTCGAGTACTTCCTCGGGGGTCTGGATGGTCTCCCACACCCCCGGCTCGTCGACGAGGACCTTCTGCCACTCGTCGAGGTCGCGTTCGGCGAAGATCTCGCGGAGTATCTTGGTCGCCTCGTCCTTGTTGCGGGTCAGATTCGCCAGCGGCGTGAACCGTTCGTCGACACCGAGTTCGGGCCGGCCGATGCGCTCGCAGAATCCCTTCCAGTACCGGTCTGCCTGGAGGAACAGCAGCTGCACCCACCGGTCGTCACGGGTCTTGTAGCGGTTCACCACAGGATTCGGGGCGTCACCGAACGCGTACGGCGGGATGCGCTCTATGCCGTGATAATCGGCCGCCGAGATGTCCGGGGCGACCGCCCACATACCCTGGGCGAGCAACGACCCGTCGACCACTGCCGTGCGACCTGTCCGCTCGCGTGCAAAGAGCGCCGCGGCGATCCCGCCCGCCAGCGTGCTCCCGCCCTGCAGGTCGCCGAAGGCGGGTCCCTGCGCAAACGGGAACTCGGCGTTCTCCGGAGACAGCGCGTTGGCCACCCCTGCGCGGGCGGTGTACGAGGACCCGTCGAATCCGCCCTTGTCCCGGTCGGGTCCGAGCGGGCCCTGTCCGCTGCCGCGCGCGATCACCACATTCGGGTTGAAGGAACGGATCCTCTCGATCGACAGACCGGCACGATCGAGCTGACCCGGCAGCCAATTGGTCAGGAACACATCGGCCTTCGCGATGAGTTTGCCGAAGATCGCGATCCCCTCGTCGGTCTTGATGTCCATCGCGATGCTGCGCTTGCCGTGGTTGCCGATCTCCATCATGAAGTTGGCCTTGACACGTGAATCCGCGGGGTCGAGTCCGCCGACCGTCAGGTAGCGGCATGGATCGCCGCCTTTCGTGTCCTCGATCTTGATCACGTCCGCCCCCCAATCGCGCAGAATCACCCCTGCGCTGGGCACATACGTCCACGACGCCAGTTCCACGACCACCACACCGTTGAGCAGATCGGACATCCGCGTTCCCTCCAAAGATTGGCACTACAGCATTGAGAGATATTACTGTAAGAATTACAGTTAGTCATCCGGTCGGGTGGACGCGAGCGAATGTGCGTAGAGCAGGAGGGCTGTGTGAGCGAAGTCGTGGAGAGTACCGGGGCGCCGAGTGTGGAACTCGGGCGTCGCGCAGGCGAGCGATCGGAATCGAGGCTGCTCATCGACGGTGCGTTGACCCCGGCCACCGGTGAGGTGACCTTCGAGAATCTCAGTCCGGCAACCGGGTTGGTGCTGGGAGTGGCGGCCGCTGCGGGTGCCGACGACATGGACCGTGCCATCGGTGCCGCGCGGCGGGCGTTCGACGAGACCGATTGGTCGACCAACCGGCCGCTCCGGAAGCGTTGTCTCGACCAGTTCCAGGCGGCCATCGAATCGGAGAAGGAAGAGCTGCGCGAAGAGCTCGTCGCCGAGGTCGGCTGCCCACTGATGTCCACCTCCGACGCCCAGCTCGAATGGCCGCTGGCCGACTCGTTGCGCTATCCGGCGTCACTCATCGATGACTTCGAGTGGGAGCGCACCCTCGACGGCGGCGGGCTGTTCGGTGCACGCAACGTGCGAACCGTGGTCAAGGAACCGGCGGGGGTGGTCGCGGCCATCACTCCCTCGAACTATCCGATCGAGGTCATCCTCAACAAGCTCGGGCCTGCGCTGGCGGCAGGCAACACCGTGGTCCTCAAGCCCGATCCGAACACGCCCTGGAGCGCAGCGCGACTCGGACGCCTGATCGCGGAGAAGACCGATTTCCCGCCCGGCGTGGTGAACGTGGTGACCACCCCTGACAACGAGGTCGCCGGATTGCTCGCGAGCGATCCACGCGTCGATCTCGTCTCGTTCACCGGTTCGACCGCCGTCGGCCGCCATCTCATGCGCGAGGGCGCAGCCACGATGAAGCGGACCTTCCTGGAACTCGGCGGCAAGTCGGCGATGATCGTGCTCGACGACGCGGATCCGTCCAAGGTCACCATGGGGGCCGTGGGTGCGTGTTCGCACGCGGGACAGGCCTGCGCGGTCAACAGTCGCCTGCTGGTGCATCAGTCGTTGCTCGACGAGGTCGTCGCCAACGTGACTGCGGCTTATCAGATGATCCCGGTCGGGGACCCGGCTCTGGCGGACACCTTTGTCGGGCCGGTGATCAGTGCCGCACAGAAGCAGCGGGTGCTCGGTGCCCTCGAGCAGGCCCGGACCGACGGTGCCGAATTCCACACCGGTGGAGTCGAATACGCCGGTCTGCCCGATCACCTCCGCGCCGGACACTTCGTGGCACCGACCGTCATCACCGGGGTCGACAACTCCGCGGCCATCGCACAGCAGGAGATCTTCGGCCCGGTGGTGGTGATCATGCCGTTCACCGATGACGACGACGCGGTACGGATCGCGAACGACAGCGCCTTCGGGCTCGCCGGCGCGATCCTCTCCGCCGGCAACGAGCGCGGCATGGCGGTCGCGCGACGCATCCGGACCGGCTCGCTCGGCGTGAACGGCGGGATGTTCTACGGCGCCGACGCACCATTCGGCGGCTACAAGAACAGCGGGGTGGGCCGACAGTGCGGCCTCGAGGGGTTCTCGCAGTATCTGGAGACCAAGACCATCGGGTACCGGCTGCCGCGGAACAAGTCGTGACACACATTCGCATGGCCCGAGCTCGTCAGTGACCACAGAAAGGCACCAGAACATGGGAAAACTCGACAACAAGGTGGCCCTCGTCTCGGGCGCAGCCCGCGGACAGGGGCGATCACACGCGATCAGTCTGGCGCAGGAGGGTGCCGACATCATCGCGCTCGATCTCTGCGCGGACCTCGAGGGCAACACCTACCCGCTTGCGCGGCCGGAGGATCTCGAGGAGACCGTCCGGTTCATCGAGAAGGAGGGTGTCCGTGTGCATTCCGTCGTGGCCGACGTGCGTGAACGCAGTGCGGTGTGGAATGCGATCGCCGACGGCGTGAAGCAGCTCGGACGACTCGACATCGTGGTCGCGAACGCCGGTATCTGCCCGATGGGCAAGGGGCAGACCCTGCAATCCTGGTCGGACACCATCGACACCGACCTCGCCGGCGTTTTCAATGTGGTGCAGGGCAGTCTGCCGCACCTCGGCGAGGGCGCGTCGATCATCGCGACCGGGTCGCTGGCTGCGCAACTGGGGAGTGCCACCAATCAGGGGCCGGGTGGGTCCGCCTACAGTCTTGCCAAGCAGATGGTCGCGCGCTACGTCAACGACCTCGCTGTGCAGTTGGCCAAGAAGAACATTCGGATCAACGCGGTGCACCCGACGAATGTGAACACGGACATGCTGCACAACGAGGGCATGTACAAGGTGTTTCGACCCGACCTCGAACATCCGACACGTGAGGAGGCGGAGGTCGCCTTCCCGGCGATGCAGGCCATGCGCGTGCCCTACATCGAACCCAAGGACGTCTCGGAGGCCGTGGTGTTCCTGGCGAGCGACTCCGCGCGATTCATCACCGGCACCCAGCTGCGGATCGACGCCGGAGGCTATGTGAAGTCGGTGCCCTGGAAGGGATGAGCGGTAGGTGGACAACGGTCGGGACACGGTTTCAGCGGAAGGTGAGGTGACGTCGGTGCCAGAGATCATCGGATTCATCGGTGCGGGTCAGATGGGCGAGCCGATGGTTCGCCGGTTGCTCGGTGCCGGTCACGACGTGGTGCTCTACGCACGACGTGACGAGGTGCGGGAACGGCTGGCGGAGGCGGGGGCGCGGCTCGCGGACTCGGTCGCCGATGTCGCGGCCCGGTCCGACATCCTGATCGTCTGCCTGTTCTCGGACGCTCAGTTGGCCGATCTGGCCGGTGGCCCAGATGGATTCATGTCCAACGCGAGAGCCGGCAGTGTGGTGGTCTCGCACACCACCGGCAACGTCAGCACCTTGGAGAAGCTCGGTGCCGAGTACCCCGACGGACCGGCGCTCATCGACGCACCGGTCAGCGGGGCGGCGACCGACATCGAGGCCGGCCGACTCACCGTCCTCCTCGGCGGTGACGAGGCGGCCGTGGAGCGGGCCGAGCCGGTGCTGGCGGCGTACGCGGATCCGATCCTTCGAACGGGTGGACCGGGCAGTGCCCTCAACCTGAAGCTCGTCAACAACATGCTGTTCGCCGCGAATGCCCAACTCGTGGCCGCCGCGGTGGAACTCGGCGAGCGGCTGGGAGTCGGCGGCGAACAGCTGTTGTCGGCGGTCGCGGTCTCCAGTGGGAGGAGTCATGCCCTCGCGTCGGTCCAGCTGTTGGGCGACGTCGGGACCTTCACCAAGGTTGCCTCGCCCTTTCTCCGGAAAGATGTCGCGGCGTGCGTGGTGGCGGCCGAGGATGCCGGTGTCGATCTGGGCTGGCTGCGGTCGGTCGTGGACGCCGGACCGATCGAACTGTCGTGAGGGGCGGGCTGTGAGCACCGTTGACGGAACCGCAGACACCACCGCGTCGGTCTCGCACCGCGACGAGATGCTCGCGCTGATGGAGATGCAGCGCCGGGCCTTCCTCGCCGATGGCCCACCGGACGTGGCCACGCGGCGCAACCGCATAGACCGGCTGGTGGCCCTCATGGTCGACAACGCCGATGCCCTCGTCGATGCACTGGTGCAGGATTTCGGCAGTAAGTCGAGGCTCGGCACCCTGTCGACGGAGATCGTTGGCTGCATCTCACAGATCGAACACACCCGGTCGAACATCCCGAAGTGGATGCGGGAGAGCAAGATCCTGCGTGCCGGTCGGGCATTGGGGATCCGCGCCGAGGTCGTGCCGAGCCCGCTCGGCGTGGTCGGCATCATCGGACCGTGGAACTTCCCGGTGCAGCTGGTGATCGTGCCTGCGGTCGCGGCGTTCGCCGCCGGCAATCGGGTGATGATCAAGATGTCGGAGGTCACCGCCGCGACCGCGGAATTGATGAAGACCTTGGCCGCACAGTATTTCGACCCCGCCGAGCTCGCCGTGGTCACCGGGGATGCGATGGCGGCGGCCGACTTCTCCTCGCTGCCGTTCGATCACCTCTTCTTCACCGGTTCACCGGGCGTCGGCAAGCTCGTGCAACGCGCCGCGTCGGACAACCTGGTCCCGGTCACTCTCGAGTTGGGCGGCAAGAACCCTGTCGTCGTCGCACCCGATGCGGACATCAGACGGTCAGCATCACGGATAGCGCTGGGACGCATGGTGAACGGCGGTCAGGTCTGTGTCTGCCCAGACTACGTGTTCGTCCCGAATGGCCAGATCGATGCCTTTGTCACGCAGGCGAAAGACACGCTGGCCGCGGCATTTCCCTCGGTGGTCGATGATCCCCAGTATCCGGCGAGTGTGAACCAGGCGAATTTCGATCGCGTGATCGGGTTGATCGAGGATGCCCGCCGTCATGGCGCGCGTGTCGAAACCGTTGTCCCGCAGGGTGAGGATCTGCCTGATCCGGACTCACGGAAGATCCCGCCGACCATCGTGCGCGACGTCGACGATCGGATGAGGATCGCGCACGAGGAGATCTTCGGCCCGGTGCTGGTGGTCAAGCCGTACGATCGACTGTCCGACGTCGTCGATCACGTCAATGCTCGGCCGGCGCCGCTGGTGACGTACTGGTTCGGTCCCGACCGGGCCGCGTTCCGGGAGTACGTGCGACACACCCGGAGTGGTGGCGTCGCGCGCAACGAGTTCGGATTGCACATGCTGCCTGCGGCAGCGCCTTTCGGCGGTGTGGGCAACAGCGGGATGGGGGCCTACCACGGCAAGGCGGGGTTCGACACGTTCAGTCACTATCGCACCGTCGTGGGTTCGGACCTGCCGTTCAGTGTGACCACGTCCAGCGCGGTCCAGCCTTTCAGCCGCGCTGCGCGGACGATCGCCGCCATCACGATCCGGAGCGCGCGCCGACGCACGCGACGCAGACTCGGTGGTGATGGTCAGCGCGTGTCCGCTTCAGTACCGACCACATCCGACCTGAGGTGACCTCATGAGTATTCCCTTGCTACTGGAAATGGCGGTCTCGACCGACCCGGAACGGATCGCCATCGCATCAGACGACGTGCGGGTGACCGTGGCCGACATCGACCGCATGAGTGCCCGAGGTGCGGACCGGATTGCCGCCACCGGGGCGGGGCACGTGGTGTACGTCGGAACCGGAGGGGTGCTGTTGCCACTCCTGATCTTTGCCTCGGCGCGCGCCGGTCTGGCGTTCACGCCGCTGAACTACCGCCTCGGCGAATCGGCGTTGCGCGAGCTCATCGGACGGTTGCCCGATCCGGTGGTGATCGCGGACTACGAGTATGTCGGTGTGGTCGAGGGGGCAGGCATACAGACCATCGATTCCGCAGACTTCCTGGCGTCACTCGAGACGCCGCCACTCGAACAACCACTGCCCGAGTTCGATGGCACTGTCGCAGGCGTCGCCGTCGACCCCGACACGGTGGCGGTGGTGCTGTTCACCTCGGGAACGACGTCGCGTCCGAAGGCCGTCGAGCTCACCCATGGGAATCTGACCAACTATGTCATGGGCACAGTCGATTTCGCTTCGGCTGACCCTGACGACGCGGTGCTGATCTGCGTCCCGCCCTATCACATAGCGGGCGTGGGGGCGGCGCTCACCAATCTCTTCGCGGGACGCCGGATGGTCTATCTGCGCCAGTTCGAGCCGGTCGCATGGGTGCGGCTGGTGGGAGAGGAGCGCATCACGACGGCGACCGTGGTCCCGACGATGCTCGACCGGATCGTCGCCGTCATCGAGGCAGAGGAGGCCACGCTGCCCACTCTGCGCAACCTCGCGTATGGCGGGGCCAAGGTCCCGCTGCCGCTGGTGCGCCGGACGCTGGAGTTGCTGCCGCACGTCGGACTGGTGAATGCCTACGGCCTGACCGAGACCAGTTCCACCATAACGATTCTCACGCCGCAGGATCATCGGGACGCTCTCGGCGCAGACGAACCTGCCATCGCACGGCGGCTGGGATCGGTAGGGCGTCCGGTGCCTGGGGTCGAATTGCAGATCCGGGACGAGTCCGGAGATGTGGTGCCCGTCGGCGAGACCGGTGAGCTGTTCATCCGGGGCCCGCAGGTGTCCGGGAAGTACTCCGACATCGGATCCGTGCTGGACGCGGACGGATGGTTTCCGACGAAGGATGTCGCGAGCTTCGATACGGATGGCTATCTGTACATCGGGGGCCGTTCCGACGACACGATCATCCGCGGCGGGGAGAACATCTCGCCGGCCGAAGTGGAGGATGTGCTGGTGGAGCATCCACAGGTCCGGTCGGTGGCCGTGATCGGTGTGGACGACGTCGAGTGGGGTCAGGCGATGACCGCCGTCGTGGTGCCGAGGGCCGGCACCGATCCGGATCCCGAAGAGCTGCGGGCCTTTGTCCGCGGTCGACTGCGCGGCTCCCGGACGCCTGATCGAGTGGTGTTCCGCGACGATCTGCCGACCACCCCGACCGGAAAACTTCTGCGGCGCGTTCTGGTTGCGGAACTTCGCCCGGTGCGGGCTGAATAGCAAAGGAGCATGTGATGATCAAGACTGGTAGTCGGTTGGCGAGCCAGGTGTGCGACACCCAGGTCATCGTGATCAGCCCGGCGGATTCGCTGGACGATCTACGGTGCGGCGGTGTCGCGATGGTGGAAGTGGGTACTCCGGCGGCTGATGGCGTCTCTCTCGATGATCGGTTCGCGGGCGGGACGGTGCTCGGCAAGCGTTACGTCGATGAGGGAGGTGCCGAGGTCCTGGTGACGAAGGCGGGTGCCGGTGCATTGTCGGTGGGCGATGTGGTTCTCGTATTCAAGGAGTCGAAAGCGTTGCCGGCCAGTGACTGATATCGATCCGGGTGCGTTGGGGGCATCCGTGGGCGAGTAGCCGGCCGAGACCGCGCTCGGCGATCGACCGGTTGTCGCGAGCCGTTGGTGTGCTCGGTTCAACCGGGTTGTGGGCAGGGGTCATCGCCTCTTCGCGAACGTAACGGTGGAAGACGTCGCCGATGCTGTGGCCGCGGTTGACGCGTGCAGGTGGGGGTGGGCCGGTGCCGTCGGTGTTGAGTGCCCATTCGGCGTGTCCGGCGTCGGGCCCTTCTCGGATGATGCGGGTTGTCCACTGTCCGGGTTTGGGGCCGACCATTCGGTTGTGCCGGGGGCATGCCGGTGCGAGTTGGTTGATGTCGGTGAGGCCGCCGTCGGCCCAATCTCGTTCGGCGTGATGGACTTCGACTTGTGTGAACGGTTGGCTGCAGCTGGGGCACGAGCAGCCGCTCCCGCCGGGCTGGGCGAAGAGCATGAATCGCTGTGCCTGGTTGGCGAGTCTCTTGGCGGTGCCGAGGTAGAGCGACTGTGCGGTGTGGTCGGCGAACACGGCCAAGTGCATGTGGGCGCGGGCGGCCAGCTCGACGACGTCGCTGATCGGCAAGCGGGCACCGGTGGCGGTGTGTCCGACGCCTGCGAGCTCGCGGAGTTCGGATTCGGTGATCTTGACGATCAGGTGCGGTGGCAGGCCGCGGTGGCTGGTGCCGAGGGCGCCGCCGTCCAGAGCTGTCTCGAGCAGGGCCTTGAGTGCATCGTGGTTGCGTTGCGCTGGTGACCTGTTGTCGCGCTGGGCAGCTTCTCTCAGCGTTCTCGGGTCGGCATTGTCCTTCATTCCGGCAGGCGATTGGTCGTCGTCGGGGTTGTTCATTCCCGGCTCCGCCCAGGCAGCGAGTACGACGTCGAACATGGCGCGGGTTGTGGGGTCGAGGCTGCCGCGGAGTCTGCTCATGGACTGGGCGTCCTGCTTGCCGAGGCTCAATCCGCGTTGCCTCTTGCGGTCGCGGTCGTCGGTGAGGGTGCCGTTGGGGTCCAGGTGGGCGAGCAGACGTGCGCCCAGGTCGGTGAGTTCGCGCGGAGTGTGTTCGCGGGCCAGATCGGCGAACATGGCTTCGGCCGCGTCCTTCTCGTCGGCGGGTATGGCCGCGGGAATGCGGTCGAGTGTCTCCAGGACTGCCTGGACGTGAGCGGGGCCGATGGCGCCCTCGGCCAGCGCTCGCGCGGTGTTCGGGCAGCGCGGTGGCAGGAGCTCGCCGACGATCGAATACATCCGGCCCACCGCCTCCATCTGCTTCATCCGGCGTCGCGGATCGCTGATGCGTAGCCGATAGGACATGAAATCGGCCAGCGACCGGTAGCCGGACTTGCGGTGTGCGTCACGGTCGGAGACGTCCAACACCCGACGGTGTCCGATCCAGCTCATCCGCCGAGCCGCGCGCTCGTGAGACTCTGCGGCAGCGACGATCTCGGTGTCGGTTGCGGCCGTGGTCTCGAGTTCTTCGATCTCGTCGAGGAGGGCGTGGAGTTCACGGTAGCGGGCAGAGATCGCGGATTCCTCGGCGTGGTACGCCATCGCGCTGCACCCCCCGGAAGCATCGAGTCGAACGTATGTTCGAAGTCTATTGCATGGTCTGCCGGTGTGCAAGCCCGTTTCGACAGGGATCTGGAGAACTTCGCGAGCCCACTGCTCATCCCGCGGTATCGCCCAATCGGCCGATCTGACCGATATTCTGGCCGCGTCCGTCGACCCACACCGCTTCGTCGTCGGCGAGGCGCGGCGTGCAGAATCCGCCGCCGTCTGCCCACGGCCAGGCGACGTGAGCCCGGGCCACTTCATCCTGAACGACATAGGCCAGGTATCGGGCAATCTCGTCCTCGGTGCTGTCGAGCGGCGCCGCTTCGCAGGTGCCCAGACCTTCGGCGGGTCGCCCCTCGCTCGTGACCGAACTCAGCACGGCCACGTAACCGCTGTGGTCGTCGTACTCGCCGACCCAGTCGATGCGCTCGATCCGGCCGGCGTATTGGCGGGCGCGCAGGTCGTGACCGACCCGACGTAGTGCCACTTCCCATTCTGCAGGCAGGTCGATCTCCGGCACCTCGACACCGGCCTGGGGCGTCCAGACGGCCGTCAGGACCTGCTCATACCCCTGCTGCCCCAGCGTCTTCACCATCGGGCCAACCCAACTCCGCGTGTGCGGGCAGCCCGACGGCACGTCCCGGATGTCCGGGGCCTTTGGGTGGCCCGCGATCCGGTACGGGCGTCTCGCACACGGCCTCGGTCTGCTCGGCGGCGAGATCTCATGCGGTGTCGGTCGGCCCTCACGCCCGCGCCCAGGCCGAGGACAACTCGTCGGTGGTCGTGACGGTACACAACATCCGTAAGGTGTTGCGGATCATGGCCTCACCGTATTCGGTCGGCACGCCGGCGACTGCATCGCGCGGGAGTACGACCCGATACGAGGCGTTGACCGCGTCCATGACGAGATTCGGGATCGCGACGTTCAGTGAGACGCCGACGGCGACGATGGTCGTGATGCCGAGGTTGCGCAGCACGGCGTCGAGGTCGGTACCGCCCATCGGACCGATGCCGTGGAGGCGAGTGAGGATCACATCGGATGGCTCCGGGCCGAGTTCGGGTACCAATGAGGCTCCGGGGCTGCCCGGTGTGATCGACACCTGACTGCGGCCGACCTCGAACAGCTTGGCGTTGTGGTTGGAGCCGAGCCCGTCGCCGCGTCTCGCGACCAGACAGTGGATGACGGGCACGTCGACGTCGCGGGCGACCTCGAGGAGCCTGCCGATGTTGGGCAGCGCCTCGCGGCGCGCCTCGTCGGCCAGGGCCTTCAGGCCGGCATCCGGCCCGACGACCGCACCCTGGCACTCCTGCGTGACGATGGCGGTATGGCGTGGGTCGACGAGTTCCGCCAGCGTCGTGCTCACACTCCCGCGTGGGTGTCGGCCGGTGGTACGTCATAGAACTGGGTCGCCCACCGGCGCATCGCCATGTACGGTTTCGCGTCGATGCGCGCGAGTGGCGGTCGCTCCACGTACTTCTGGTAGCGCCAGATGCCGAGATCCTCGAAAACGGTCACGAGGAAACGGTCCTCGACCTTCCGCTGGATGTCCTCGGGCGGGATGTCGGGCTCGTCGAGACTGCGTTTCGGCCACCAGATCGAATAGAAGAGATCCGAGTAACCGTCGTCGACAGGCGTGCACGCGAAGATGAGCCGGTGATTCTGGGCGCCTTCGAAGGCGCTCATGGCATACCCGAGTCCCGAGAAGTGACTGTGGATACGCAACGACATCGTGTCGGGATCATCGCTGTCCGCGTCCGGCCAGCCCGTGAGGAAGCGCCACTCGTTGTCGACGGCCTCCCATTCCAGGCACACCGGGGTGACGCTCGCGCCGTGCACATAGCGGAAGTGTGAACTGTCCGGCCCGTTCTCCGCGACGATCTGCGGGTGCACCGGCTCTCGCTCGGCACGACGCGAGAACTCGGGATAGATCCGGTAGTACTCTTCCGGTCCGGCCGTGATCTCCGGGAACTTGGCGAAGATGTCGGGTAGGTCCCACTGCGGCGGTTCACCTTCGGGCTGGTGCCACATGAAGACGATGCCGTACTGCTCGCGGACCGGATAGACCTGAAGCCTCAGGACCTTGTTGGGCCGGTCGGGCTCATACGGGATGTATCGGTTGGAGCCGTCGGGGCCCCACCGCCATCCGTGGAACGGGCACTCGACGCAGTCGCCGACCACCTTGCCGCCGTGCCCGAGGTGAGCGCCGAGGTGCTTGCAGTGACCGGTCATCACGTGGAGTTCACCCGAGTCGTCGCGGTAGGCGACGAGATCCTCACCGAAGTAGTGCAGCGGTTTCGTCTCTCCCTCGGGGAACTCCGGTGACCAGCCGATCACGAACCACCCGGTGACCTTCCAGGTGAACGGAACCTCCATCGTCGCCTCCACTCGCTCGCACTTCATTCGTCAATGCGTCGCAGGCTGCCATCGCATTGATTACTGTTGCTATTACAGTAATACACTGTTCCGGTGTAGGGGAGGAGTTTGCCGTGCGCGCAGTTGTCGCCCGGGATGGCGTGGTCGGGGTCGAAGTGGTCGACGATCCGTTGCCCGGCCCAGGCCAGGTTCTGGTGGAGCCGCTCGCCTGCGGGATCTGCGGATCGGACATGCATCTGGTGTCGACGCAGGCCGAGATGCCCGATCTGGTGCCACCGATCATCCTCGGCCACGAGTTCGTCGGCCGCATCCTCGACAACGGTCCGGGGGGTCGGGGCCGATTCCCCGTCGGTTCGGTCGTGACCTCTGTTCCCTATCTCGACACAGCCGACGGGCCGCAACTGATCGGGCTGTCGCCCCTCGCATCCGGTGGGCTCTCGGAGCAGATGGTGTTACAGGACAGGCGTCTGCTCCCAGTGCCCGAGGCGATGATCGCCGACCACGCCGCCCTTGCGGAGCCGCTCGCTGTGGGTGCGCATGCGGTCGCCGAAGCGCAGATGGACACCGACGACGTCGCGCTTGTCATCGGATGCGGCCCCGTCGGATTGGCGGTGATCGCAACGCTGAAGGCCGCCGGGCACGGGCCGGTCGTCGCGGCCGACTTCTCGCCGAGCCGACGTAGTGTGGCCGAGCGGATCGGTGCCGACGTGGTGGTCGATCCCGGGCATCATTCTCCCTATCGTCGGTGGACCGAACTCGCCGGGCGGGAATTGCCCTCGTCGCCTCTGTTGGAGTCGGACCGACGCGCCCATACCGTTCTCTTCGAATGTGTTGGCCTGCCCGGCATTCTCGCCGAGGTGATGAATTCGGTTCATGCGCACACGCGGATCGTGGTGGTGGGCGTGTGCACCGAGCCCGACACGGTGACACCCATGATCGCGAACGTGAAGGAATTGTCGCTGCGGTTCGTGTTCGCCTATCGGCCCGAGGAGTTCGCGCGAGCGCTCGACTGGATCGCCGACGGGACCATCGACGTCGCGCCATTCATCACCGGGGTGCGCACGCTGGAGGACGCTGCGAAGTCGTTCACGGATCTCCGTGCGCGCGAGAGGCATTGCAAGATCCTGCTGAAGCCGGGAGGGGAAGGATGACGCAGAGAGGGATGACGCACGCAGGAATGACGCAGACAGGGACGACCCAGACAGGGACGACACACACGGGCGAGCCCGGACGCGGACGCCTGGCGATCGATTCCGGGGTGGCCAGTCGCCTCACCGGGGTCCCCGAATCGGCGAGAACCGTCGAGGACCAGGGGTTCGACGGCTGCTGGGCGGGCGAGACCAATCACGATCCGTTCCTGGCATTGACCCTGGCCGCGGAACACACATCGCGTATCGAGCTGGGGACCAACATCGCGGTCGCGTTCGCGCGGAATCCGATGTCGGTGGCGAGTCTGGCCTGGGACCTCCAGGATCTCTCGCACGGGCGGTTCAACCTCGGCCTGGGTACGCAGATCAAACCGCACATCGAAAAGCGCTTCGGGATGCCCTGGAGCGAGCCGGCCGAGCGCATGCGCGAGTTCGTCGATGCGCTGCAAGCCATCTGGTCGGCGTGGCAAGACGGCACCAGGCTGCGGTTCGAGGGCCGGTTCTACACCCACAAGATCATGTCGCCGATGTTCACACCGGAGCCCAACCCGTATCCGGCGCCCAAGGTGTTCCTGGCCGCGGTGGGCGAGAGGGTGACCGAGATGTGCGGTGAGGTTGCCGACGGTCTGCTGACCCACCCATTCACCACCCGGCGCTTCCTGGACGAGGTGACATCACCGATGGTTCAGCGCGGCCTCGACAGATCTGGTCGCGCACGAGCCGGGTTCCAGTTGACCTCACCGGTCTTCGTGGTCACCGGCGAGACGGAACAGGGCTTCGTCGAGGCGGCCGCGGCCACGCGCCGTCAGATCGCCTTCTACGGGTCGACCCCGGCCTATCGGAAGGTGCTCGAACTGCACGGATGGGGAGACCTGCAGACAGAACTCCACGACCTGTCGCTGCGGGGGGAATGGGAGACGATGGGGGAGTTGATCACCGACGAGATCCTGGCGACCTTCGCGGTCGTCGCACCCGTCGACGAGGTCGCCGACGGGCTCCTCGACAGGTGTGCAGGAGTGATCGACCGTGCGGTACCCGCACTGCCCACGAATCTGTCGGCGGAGGCGAAGTCGCGGATCGTCGCAGATCTCCGGTCGACGTAATCCCCGAACCCGACGAGGGGATCGCGGCGAGTTCATCTCTGACGGCCGACGCTGCCGAGATCACCGGTCAGATCGCAGCAACATCACGCCGCTCGGCGTGAGGCCGCCGCTGCTCACGACACCGACCCGCGCGTCGCTCACCTGACGCTCCCCGGCCTCGCCGCGCAACTGGGTGATGGCCTCGTGCAACAACCCCATCCCGTGAGTGCGTCCGTGCGACAGCTGGCCCCCGTGGGTGTTCAGGGGCAGCAGGCCGTCACGGGCGATATTCCGTCCACCGTCGAGAAAGTCCTTGCCCTCGCCGATGCCGCAGAAGCCCAATGCCTCGATCCACGACAGGCAGTTGAACGTGAAGCCGTCATAGAGTTCGGCGATGTCGACGTCGGCCGGCCGGAGATCCGTGCGCGACCACAGATGCGCGGCCGGTCCCAGCACCTGCGGTTCGTGCGTGGACGTGCTCTGGTCCCAGTCGAGCTTCTCGATCAGCTGGGTGCCGACGGCCTCTACGCGGACCGGCGGTTTCGCCACGTCCGCGGCGGTGTCGGCGGCCGACACGACGACTGCCACCGCGGCATCGCAGGGCACGTCGCAGTCGAGGAGCCCGAACGGTGTGGTGATGGTGCGCGCCGAGAGGTAGTCGTCCATCGTCAGTGGATCACGGTAGACGGCAGCGGGATTCAAGGCCGCGTTGGCGCGCTGATTGAGTGCGATCCACCCGAGCGTCTCCCGTGAGGTGCCGTACCTGTGGAAATGTCGGTGCGCGGTCTGGGCGAGAGTGTGCGCCGCCGAGACGCCACCGAACGGCAGCGACCATCCCATCAGACCGCTGACCCGCGTGGCGGAGGGTGCAGGAAGGCGGCCCTGACGCAGCAACTCGTCGTGGGTGGACTGCCAGACGGTACGGAAGCACAGGACGTGCCGGGCCAGTCCGGTGGCCACCGCCATCATCGCTGCGATCACCGAGCCGCCGGGCCCGAAGGTCTCGCCGCCGCCGTTGTACCAGGTTGGCTGGATGCGCAGCGCAGATTCCAGTGCGGTGATGCCACCTTCGCTGTAGCCGCCCTCGGGACCGCCGGACGGGTAGGTCGAGAGTCCGTCGATCTCGTCGAATGTCAGGCCGGCGTCGGCGACGGCGCGTTCACACGCCTCGATCGTCAACGCCAGCGGCTCGCGCATCAGACGACGACCGATCTCCGACGCTCCGATGCCGCTGAGAATCGCCTTGTCCTCGAACTTCTCGCGCGAGGCCATCGGGCGGACATGCTTCGGATAATCCCCGGGTGCGATGGGATCGTCGGGGAGTTCACGTAGCTCGGCGTCCGGGGAGGTGCCGGCGGAGGGAATCGGCCGGAACAGCGGAAGCCAGACGTCGTCGTGGTGCTCGAAGACGACCTCGACCGGCATACCCAGTCGGATGTCATCGTGCTGGCAGCCGACCAGCCGGGTGGTGAGGCGGACGCGGGGATCCTCGTCGAGCGCGACCTCGGCGACCACGTACGGCGGATTCAGGCCGGGGATCGAGAACCGCTCGTTCACGGTGTACCCGAACAGGATTCCGTTACCGGACACCGCTCGCTCATGTGTTCTGCCGGATCGGCAGTGCGGGCAGATGGGTTTCGGCGGGTGGATCAGACTGTCGCAGGCGAGGCACTCCTGGACACGGAGGTGGCCGTCTTTGCCCGAGGTCCAGAAGAACTCGGTCTCGGGTAGCACCAGGGGCAGAATACGGTCGGACGACATCGTGTGCGGTTCCTTCACTCGGTCGGTGTCTGTGGTGCCGATTGTCGTGCCAGACAACAGATGCGGCCGGCCCGGAGGTCCCCGGTCCGGCCGCATCCGATTGCGGCGGTGGTGTGCTTGTGGTCAGGACATCACTTCTTGGCGCGCGAGTGGCCGGTCGCGGCCTTGATCTGCTGTTCCCAGGCTGCGAGTTTCTGCTCCGGATTCGACTCGTGTTTGCTGAGCGCCCGGATGGTCACATCGTGATCGGCCGACGAGGCCCGCAGAGCGCCAACCGTGGCCTGCTGTTTGGGCACGTGCTTGAACGGATCGAAAGAGTACCAGTCCATCGCGTTGAGGTGAGTCATCTTGTTGATCTCATCGTCGGGGACCTGCTCCTCGTCGAACACCCCGCCGAGTTCCTCTGGAGCGCCGGGCCACATCGAGTCGCTGTGGGGATAGTCCATCTCCCAGGAGATGTTGTCGATGCCGATCTTGTGGCGCAGCTTCACGCCGAGTGGGTCGCTGATGAAGCAGGTGAGGAAGTGATCGCGGAACACCTCGCTCGGCAGCTTCCCGCCGAAGTCCTGCAACGTCCACGTGGCATGCATGTCGAACGTACGGTCCACGCGTTCGAGGAAGTAGGGGATCCAGCCGGTCCCGCCTTCGGAGAGGGCGATTTTGAGATCCTTGTACTCCTTCACCGGCTTCGACCACAGCAGATCCGCGGCGGCCGAGACGATGTTCATCGGCTGGAGCGTGATCATCACGTCTGGAGGTGAATCCGTTGCCGGGATGGACAGTCGGCCCGAGGAGCCGATGTGCACCGAGAGCACGGTGTCGGTGTCCACCAACGCCTTCCACAGCGGTGCCCAGTAGTCGTCGTGGAAGCTCGGGTACCCCAGCGCGGCCGGATTCTCGGTGAAGGTGAGCGAGTGCACGCCCTTCTTCGCGACACGTCGCACCTCTTGCGCGCAGAGTTCGGCGTCCCAGATCACCGGCAGTGCCATGGGGATGAAACGTCCCGGGTACGCGCCGCACCACTCGTCGATGTGCCAGTCGTTGTAGGCCTGCACCAATGCGAGAGAGAAATCCGAGTCCTCGGTCGCGAACAGTCGTGCGGCGAAACCGGGGAACGAGGGGAAGTTCATCTGGGCGAGGACGCCGCCGGCGTTCATGTCCTTGACGCGCTCGTCGACGTTGTAGCAGCCCGGTCGGATCTCGTCGAGGCCTTCGGGTTCGAGGCCGTACTCCTCTTTCGGTCGCCCGGCCACGGCGTTGAGCGCCACGTTCGGGATGATGCGGTCGCGAAACTTCCACATGTCGGCGCCGTTGTCCATGTGCACCAACCGCGGAGCATCGGCAGCGTACTTCGCCGGCAGGTGGTCCTTGAACATATCCGGCGGCTCGATGATGTGGTCGTCGACGCTGATCAGGATCATGTCGTTCTTGTCCACGTCGGACTCCTTTCTGAGACCTCTACAGTATGTCTTACCATAGACATCATCGGTAGGCTCTTGGGCAGGTGAGATCGAGCTCGTGGGGTGGACGCGTCCACCGAGTTCACGGGGTGATCGCGGTGCGGCTGACCGGCTCGGGCGCGGACTGACGCGCGTAGAGGCCGCGTCGCAGCGCGGTGAGTAGTTTGTTGCGTGTCTCGCGGGGATCGATCATCTCGTCGAATCCCATGTGCTCGGCCGAGCTGTAGGACGCCGCGAGCTCCATGTCGCGCAGCACCGTGGCGAAGTCCTCGCCCGCTTTCGTCGCCTGGCCCATTGCGGCCGCGCCCATCGCGCCCATCGTCGCTCCGGGGTAGGCGAAGGTCGCCACCTGATCGTCGAAGCCCAACAGCGACATGACCATCGACCCGAAGCCGAATGCCTTGCGAAGAGTCACATGCAGCTTGAGGGTGGTGGCGGTGGTCTGCGCGGCGAACATCCGCGCCCCGCTGCGCAGGACGCCGCTCTGCTCGGAATCACTGCCCGGGAGCATTCCGGGATTGTCGGTGAGGAAGATCAGCGGCAGGTGGAAGGAGTCGGCCACGGTGATGAAATGCGCGGCCTTGTCGGCGGCGTCTGCATCGATCGAACCGGCCAGCACCAGCGGTTGGTTGGCGACCACGGCCACGGGGTGTCCGCCCAGATGGGCGAGGGCGCAGATGATCGCCGGACCGAACTCCGGTTGCACCTCGAACCAGTCCGGTCGGTCGAAGACCACGTCGAGCACGTCGCGGGCGTCGTAGACGTACTTGTTGTCACGGGAGATGATGTCGAGCAACTCGGGTGTCTCGCGCGGCTCACCGGAGTCGTCGACGGGCAGCGACGGTGGGTACGACCAGGCGCTGGACGGAAAGTACGACAGGTAGCGCCGGATGGCGTCGAGGGCTGACTCGTCGTCCTCGGTCACGTTGTGGACGACCCCGCTCGGCAGCGCGACGTCGGGGCCGCCGAGGTCTTCCTTCGAGATGTCCTCGCCGGTGGACTGCTTCACCACCGGCGGGCCGGCGGTGAAGATGGCGCCGGATGGGCTCATCACCGAGAAGTCGCAGACGGGTGAGACCAGTGCCCCGTGGCCCGCCGACGGTCCCAGGACTCCCGAGATCAGGGGGACCTTGCCGGAGCAGCGTGCCTGCGCGAGCAGGTCGGTCGGTGTCCGCCCGTAGTGGTCGCCGGTGGGACGGAAACCGGCGCCCTCGAGCAGTATGATCATCGGCACCTTCGTGCGTAACGCCAACTCGGCCAATCGGTATCGCTTCGAATTGCTGCCCGGGGCGATCGTGCCGGCGATGGTGGTGAAGTCCTCGGCACCGATCAGGACCGGTCGTCCGTCGATCTCGCCGGTTCCGGTGACGATGGCATCCGCGGCGATGTCACCACCGACGAGGGTCCCGAATTCCTGGAAGCTGCCGGGGTCGAGGAGGTACTCGATACGCGCTCGCGCATCGAGCTTGCCCTTGGCGTGGTGCTTGGCGAGACGCTCGGGACCGCCCATGCCCAATGACGTCTGCCGTCGCCGTTCCAGATCGTCGAGTGTGTCGGTCCAGCTGTCCGCGTACGTCACCTGGCTGCCCTCCCGTGGCTCGAAGTGTTATAAATACACTGTTTTCTTATCAGAGCCGCGCATGGGCCACAAGGTGTGGCCAGTCGCCGCGGCGTGGAGAGGAGGACGAATTGTTGTCCACGGCAAGCCTGATCGACGACGGAACCGCATGGCCAGGCCGCTGATCCCGGTCGATGACATCCTCGACCGGGCGTTGGCGTTGCTCGATGACGAGGGCGTCGACGCGCTGAGCGCACGACGTCTGGCCGGAGATCTCAGGATCTCGACGCGCACCCTGTATCAGCAGGTGGGCAATCGAGAGGCGTTGATCAGGGCCCTGGTCGCGAGGCATTTCGCGAACCTCCGGCTCGAGTTCCGCGATACCGGTGAGTGGGAGTCGACCGCGGTGAGCTGGTGCCTGACATTGCGTGAGACGTTGCGCGCACACCCGTATCTGACCGAGTTGATGAGTTTCGACGACCGCCGCGTGATCACCGACTTCGTCGGTGATCTGGTGAAAGTTGCTCGGAATGCCGGTATTCCGGCCTCCCTGGCAGCGGAGTGCTGCCGCGCGCTGGTCAACGTGACGGTCAACCACACGATTGTCGAGGTGCGGGCTCTGCACGATCCTGCCCTGTCGGCGGAGAACGCCGCCGAGGCCGAGAGCATGGCGCGCAACCTGCCGCTGACCATCCGGTGGATTCTGTCGGGCGTCCACAACGACGTCGGACCATCGAAACATACTGTGAAACAACCCTGGCGCGACCGGCGCATCATCGGGAAGGATTGACGACATGACCAAGAACGAAGCGCTCAAGGAGATCGACTCGCACCTCAGCAGTCTCAGCTCCGCGGCCCACTCCAAGCTGACGATGCCGGAGGTCAAGGTCCGACGGAGGCAATTGCACGTCTGGCGTGCACAGGTCGACGCGGCCCACGACGGGGAGGGCATTCTCGACGAGATCATCAGTGAGGTGTACGCGACCGAACCCGTGCGGACGACATAGCGACGGGGAGTCGGGGAGTCGCGCGCGTCAGACCGTCGCGAACGCAGGTGGTCTGGCGGCATCCGGGTCGGGATTCGCGATCGGCAGCCCCATGAAGCGACGTGCGTTGTCGCCCATGAAGTCCCAGGTTCGCCGGTCGTCCATGCCTTCGGCGTACTTCCAGAAGCCCTTCGGCTCGGGCAGCCCCTCCGGGTGCGGGTAGTCCGATCCGAACATCACCTTGTCCCACCCGACCGTCTCCACCACATCTGCGACCGATCCCTCCCAGAACGGGCTGACCCAGATGTTGCGACGGAAGACGTCGAGCGGATCTTCCGGGAAGTTCTGCGGCATCTTGCGGGTGAGGTCTGCCAGATCGTGGAAGAGCGGATGAATCCACGAACTCCCGTTCTCGACACTGGCGATGCGTAGGTCGGGGAAACGGGTCAGTGTGCCGTGGCAGATGAGACTGCCTATCATGTCGGAGATCTCGCGATGGCCGAGTGCCAGCCAGCGGAACGAGCTCATGGCCATGAAGTTCTTGGTGTTCGGCGGCTCCCACTTGTTGACGTACTCGTCGAGCGGGGGTTGGCTGGCGTGCAACACGATCGGGAGGCCGGACGCCTCGACGTCGCGCCAGAACGGATCGAACTCGGGGAGGGCGGGCGATCGCCAACCGTGCAGGCCCTTGACCGGTGCGGGCTTGATGAGCGCGACCTTCGCGCCGTTGTCGAGGATGTACTCGAGTTCGCGCCGGGCACCATCGACCTCGGCGCAATTGATGATCGGTGTCGAGAACACCCGATCCTGATAGGCATACGTCCAGTGCTCGAGCATCCACTGGTTGAGTGCGTGGATGATCGCCAGCGTCAGTTCGGGATCGTCGGCAGCGGAATGCTCGACCAGGCTGGCGAGTGTGGGGTAGTTGAGGCATTCCCGCACGCCTTGCCGATCGAGTTCGACGACCCGGTCCTCCGGATTGCGGGTCGCGGCGGGCGCCTCGATCGCTTTCCCTTGCATCTCACGCAGCGTCAGACCCTCGGTGTTGTCGCCTGCGAAGAACTTCTCGTGGGCGCCGGGGGCGGCGACCCGGTCGAAGGTCGGGTTCGGGATGAAGTCGGTGATCCTGCCGTTGATCGCGATGCGGGTGTGGCGCCCGATCTGGACGTACTGCACCGCCTGGCGGTACTGCTCCGGCAGGTATTTGGTGAGCGCCTCGGCCGTCTCGTACATGTGAGAGTCGGCGTCGAAGATGGGGGCGTCGTGGATCGGGACGTCGGGCTGGGGCATGCGTCTACTCCTTCGCGGTGACGGGGTCGCACCTGAGCTGAAACCGAGCCTTGCACTGTCTGACGATAGTGTCAACAGTAGCGCCAACAGTAGATACTTCCGCCATCTGACCTGAGATGACCGAATCTGACGATGGTGTCAGCTATGTTGGGTCGATGAGCACCGTCGACGTGGAAACCACTCGGCCGCAGCATGGTCGGGCCGAGCAAACGCGCGCCGCGATCCTGGAGGCAACTCGCCGGATGTTTCTCGAGCGAGGCTATGCGGGAACGACCGTGAACGCCATCACCGCATCGTGTGGCATCTCGCGAGCGGGCTTCTACACCTACTTCAAGGACAAGCGTGAGGTGTTCGGGCTTCTCGGTGACCGGGCCTACCGGGACCTCCGAGGGGTGTTGGCCTCGTGGGATTCGTTCGACGGGTCGGATCGGGTGTCGGATGTGCGCGCATTCGTGCGGGCGTACTTCGGCTACCTGGATCGTCATGGTGCGTTCGCCATGTCGGCGACACATTCGGCGCCAGACGACGACGAGTTCCGACGCGGCAACACTCGGATGCAGACGCGGCTCGCGTGGATTCTCGGGCAGGCGATCGGCCCGCCGGCCGACCACTCGCCAGAGGTCGTCGGCAGCGCTGCGTTCGGACTGCTCGACCGCTCCTGGTACACCGTCCGGACCCAGACAGTCGCGATCGACGAGGCCGAGATGGTCGAGTTCCTCACCGGGGTGATCCACGGGATGGGCGCAGGCAGATAGTCCGTCACCTCCGAGACCGCCTGTCGTCGGCGATATCACAGCAGGTCTTGTATCCGGCGTGGGCAAATTGTACGTTGGGACAACGGCGGTGTTGTAACCATTACTGTTGTTTCGACAGTAACGTGCTCGATCAGGAGGCAGCATGAAGGAATGGACCGTCGGCGAGATCCTCGACGCTGTTGCGGGAGCGGTCCCGGATCGCGAGATGACGATCTGCGGCACCCGTCGCACCACCTACGCCGAATCGGCCCGGCGCACCACCGACCTGGCGAGGTATCTGGCGTCGCGCGGCCTGGGCGCGCACACCCATCGCGACGATCTCGATCGCTGGGAATGCGGCCAGGACCGGGTGGCGCTGATCATGCACAACGACCTCTACGTCGATGCCTTCGTCGCGTGCCTCCGCGGGCGGGTCATCCCGGTCAACGTCAACCATCACTACTCCCCTCGGGAGATCAAGGCACTGCTCGACCATGTGCGGCCGTCGGGTGTGATCTTCCATCGTTCACTAGCCCATCTCCTCGCGGAGGCGACACTTCCTGCGGGCGTGGACGTCCTGGTGGCGATCGAGGACGCCGACGGTTCGGAGCTCCCCGGTGCGGTCTCCCTGGACGAGGCGTTGGCGATCGGCGCGACCGCGCAACCGGTGACCCCGTCACCCGATGACCTGATGATGGTGTGCACCGGTGGCACCACCGGACTTCCCAAAGGCGTGCTGTGGCGGCAGGCCGACGCCTACATCTCCACGATGACCGGCTTGGAGCATGAATCCGCCGAAGCACTCGTGGAGCTCATCCCGGAGTCCGGCGAGCCCTTCTTCGCCGTGTCACCACTCATGCACGCGGCAGGCATCTCGACGGCGCTCAGTGCGGTCGTCGCCGGTCGTACGGCGGTCATCTACGACAACCGGGGACGGTTCGACGCCCGGTCGGTACTCGAGACGGCCGAGCGCGAGAAGGCGCGGATCCTCACGATCGTCGGGGATGCATATGCCGGCCCGCTCGTCGCCGAGCTGCGTACCCGGTCCTACGATCTGTCGAGCCTGATCGGTATCGGGAGCGGTGGTGCGGCGATCAACCCGCGACACAAGTCTGACCTGCTGGAGTTGTTGCCGCACATCGTGATCCTCGATACCTTCGGCTCGTCGGAGACGGGCGGGATGGCGACGAGCCCCACGATGACGGACTCGCCCGCCGAGACGTTCGTCATGCATCCCAGCGGGCGGGTTGTCTCCGCCGACCGCACGCGATTCCTCGAAGTCGGTGACGGCGAGCTCGGGTGGATCGCGCGTACCGGGCGGGTGCCGATCGGCTACTTCGACGACCGGGACGCGACCCTGCATACCTTTCCCGAGATCGACGGTGTTCGTGTGTCGATCCCCGGGGACCGCGCCCACCTCGAGGCCGACGGATCGATACGGCTCCACGGACGTGATTCGCTCGTCATCAACAGTGGTGGTGAGAAGATCTTCGTCGAGGAGGTCGAGGAGATCCTCCGCGGCCATCCGGCGGTCGTCGACGCACTTGTGGTGGGGAGGCCGAGCTCACGGTGGGGCACCGAGGTCGTTGCGGTGGTCGCGCTCGACCCGGGCGGCGAACTGACCGCCGAGGAACTGCGTGCCTTCACCGCGTTGCATCTGTCGAGGTTCAAGGTGCCGAAGAAGATCATCCTGGTCGACAAGGTCGAGCGACTGGCCAACGGCAAGGCCGATTATCGATGGGCGGCGTCGATCGCGTCGGCGTCTCGTGCCGACACCATGACCGTCGCATAACCGAGAAGAGGACACCCGAATGGACTTCGCCCGAGTGGAACTCACCGACGAGGACCGCGCGTTCCAGGAGCGTGCGCGTGCGTTCCTGGCCGACACCGTGACCGAGGAGATGGTGCGCGCCGAACGTGCGACCGGGGACGGTGTCATCGTCGAACTCCACCGGGCGATGGGCGTCGACGGCTGGCTGGCGGCCGAGGCGAGCACTGCCGAAGACGGTGGATTCACCGCGGTGCGCAGGCGCATCTGGGATCTGGAACGCCGTCGACTGGGGCTGCCCCTCGAACGGTGGGGGGCCACCCTGATGATCCTGCAGGCGGTCCGGCAGTATGCGTCGCCCGAGTTGCTCGACGAGGTGCTGACGCGTGTGTTCAGCGGTGAGGTCCTCTTCGCCATGGGCTACACCGAACCCGGGGGCGGCTCCGACATCGCGACCTGCAAGACCCGCGCGGTCCGGGACGGCGACGAGTGGGTCATCAACGGGCAGAAGATGTTCACCTCCGGTGCGAATGTCTGCCAATACGTGTTCCTGCTGACCAACACCGACCCGGCAGGCAAGCGTCATCGCAACCTGACCATGTTCCTCGTGCCGGTGGAGACGGAAGGGATCGAGGTGCACCGACTCCGGACCGTCGACGGGGACAGCACCACGATCACCTACTACGCCGACGTACGGATTCCCGACCGCTACCGGCTCGGTGACGTCGACGACGGGTGGACGGTACTGAGCGGTCCACTCGCCGCCGAGCACGGCGCCACCGATCCGGCCGACGTGGGTCTCTCCGACATCACGACGATGAGCAACTTCGGTATGTCCATGGCGATCTCGGCAGATCTGGCCACGGCGATCACCGCCCGGTCGGGACCCGACGGGCGGCGGGACCTCGACGACGACTCCGTGTCGTATCGGCTCGGCCGGGCGTATTCGCGCATCGAGGCCGCGCTCGCCACGCCCAGCCTGTTCGGGCGGGTCGCCATCGCACAGTCCATGCGCGACGTCGCGCCGGAACTCATGGACATCCTCGGCGGGCAGGCGGTCCTGCCGGCGAATAGTCTTGGCGCATCGGCCGAGCCGGGGGATGGGCCGGAGTATCTCTTCCGGTGGGCCCCGCTCCTCGGGATCTATGGCGGCACCATCGACGTCTTCCGGAACATGATCGCGCAGCACATCCTCGGTCTGGGCAGGCCGACCTACGTGGCACCCGCGAAGTGACGCGGCGACGTCACCGATCGATCGGATAGAGCGCGGCGACCTCTCGTACGGTGACCTTCCACGCCGCGTTGCGGGGTAGTTCGTCGACGATCGCGACGGCCACCGGGACATGGTGACTCGGCAGCGATTCGCGAACGAGATCCTTCAATTCGTCCTCGGACGGAGCGGTGCTGTCGGTGCGCAACTCGACAGCGGCGAACGGCACCTGACCCAGACGGTCGTCTCGCACCCCGACGACCGAGGCGTCCAGGACCGCAGGGTGCCGGATCAGCACCGCACGAACGGTTTCCGGGAGGATCTTGAAGCCGCCGCGGTTGATGGCACCGTCCCCACGGCCGTGCAGGTACACGAACCCGTCGGCGTCGATCGACGCGAGATCTGTCGTGCGGATCCAGTCCGGGCCGATCACGTCGACTCGTCCTTCCAGGTGGCCCACCTCGCCGGAGGTCACCTCGAGGCCGGTCTCCGGATCGACGATGCGGACGTGGACACCGGGTAGCGGGCGCCCCACGCTGCGAGGCTTGTCCGCACCGTGGCGACGGTGGTCCTCCGGTGTCCAGGCGCACACCGAACCGGCGAATTCTGTTGCCCCGTAAGCCCACATGAGTGGAATGCCGTACTTCGACTCGAATGCATCCCGGAGTTCGGGTTCCAGGGGCCCCGATCCTCCCGGCAGGTACTCGATGGACGCCAGATCCTCTCTCGGTACGTCGGCGTCGAGCAGCATGCGCAGCAGGGCGGGCTGTACACCGGCGCGTCGGATCCGATAGGTCTTGATCGCGCGTACCCAGTCGTCGACGGTGAACTTCTCCAGCAGGACCATCCGCTTGTCGAGGAACGGCGCGGCCAGCAACTGGCACACCCCGACGCTGCCGAACGGCCAGTACACGAGTTCCGGTGGGTCGTCGTAGCACCCGGTCATGCCCATCGTCATGCTGGCGACGGTGTGGCTCAGGACGTCGGTAGGCAGCGGAAGTCGCTTCGGAGGCCCGGTGGTGCCACTCGAGAGTATGTGCAGACCTGGGGTTTCCGCGATCTCGGTGGCAGTGTCGAGGTGTGCGGTCGCCGGGCGGAGCAACAGTTCGACGGACAACGGCCGCAGTGACAGCGCGATCGCACCGCACCCTGCCGCACGTGCCGCGGCGAGCGTGGTCTCCGTCCAGTCCTGTACATCGGAGATCACCACAGCCGGGGCCAGGGTGGCGATGTCGCGGGCGATCGACTGCTCGGACTGGTACGAGTAGATCATCGCGACCGGCCGGCGCGCCGCGATCAGGCCGAGTGCCGCGGCCGCATGGGGAAGCCGGTTGCGCGCCACCAGGCCGATCGGCGCCGTGGACGGGACGGCGTTGTCGTCGAGCAGGCGGATGACCGCATCGATGACCTGGGTGACCTCGTCGCCGGAATACCAGCGCCGTTCGAACTCGATGAACGGGCGGTCCCCGTACCGCGCGAGATGTGCGGACAACTCGTCGGCGAAGTCGTCGGCAACGGTATCCGCCACCGTCCCCTGATGCTCCACGTTCGGTCCTCTCGTCGATGAGCGGTCTTGTCCGACGATGATACTGAAATAGTTACTGTAATGGCAGTGGGATTGCGTTCCGAATCAACTCGGATGAACCGGGACGCCGCCCACGACGGTGGCGACGACCTCGACGGACGCCGGGTCGTGACGGACGTCCTCCGGTGCACCGCGGACGACGGTGAGGTCGGCGATCGCGCCGCGTTCGATCACGCGGGCGCTCGTGGGCTGTTCGGCTGTGCCCCAGAACAACCCGAGCGCAGTGGCGGGAGTGACGGTTTCCCGGGGGTCGCGGCCGGAGTGGTCGATGGTGGCCGCGTGGATCGCTGTCCACGGGTCCGAGTCGCCGAACGGGGCGTCCGTTCCGGCGGCGAGGTGGATCCCCGCTGCCAGCAGGCTCCCCAGTCGCCAGAGATCGGCCTGCTCGCCGGCGTCGACCTCGACGCGATACTGCTCGGACCTCTCGAAAGGGAAGTTCGGCTGGGTGATGACCGGAATCCGGTGATCGCGCAGCCAGCCGAAACACTCCGCGGGGATGATGGCGCCGTGCTCGATCCGGTCGCCGGGCACCACCCCGGCGTCATCGAGTGCGGTCATCGTGACGATGAGCTGCAGACGCGTGACGCAATGGACGGCGACCGGCTTGCCGGAGCGGTGGATCCCACTGATGGTCTCGGTGAGTTCGGGAAGTGTTGGCAGCCGGTCGTCGTCGAGGAGGATCTTGGTGGGCCCGAGGGTGAACGCGGTTCGCCTGCCCGGCGTCCGATCGGCGGGTGGGCGAATGCCCGGGGTGCTCATGCAGTGGACGCGCTGCACGATCTCGCCGTCGTGCACCGCCGCCGCGAGGGCGTCGATCGACGATTGCGAGAGGTCGGGTGTGGCCTCGGTGAACCCGGTGACGCCGCGTGCGGCGGCACGTCGGCTCATGGTCGCCAGATCGGGCGGGGACGCCGGCGAGGTATCACCCAACCTGTCGCCCAGCCAGGAATCCATCCGCCACAGGCGGCCGGTGGCATTGCCCGCGGCATCACGCTCCACGCCGGGGAGGGTGCACGAATCGACGCCCAATTCCCGGCAGGCTGCACTGTTCAGCATCCACAGGGCGCCGGAGCGGTGCTGGACCCGGACCGGACGGTCGGTCACCGTGGTGTCGAGGACGTCACGTGTGAGGGTGCCGGCCACGGATTCGTGATAGCCGAAGGCGCGCAACCACTCTCCAGGCGTACTGGTCAGGTCCGCGGCCTGCAATACGGCGCGGAGGTCGTCGTCGGAATGCACGTCCGGTGGTCCCACGCGGAGGGAGCCCGCGGTGGCGGCGAGGGAACGAAGATGGAGATGGTGGTCGTGCAGGCCCGGCATCACCCAGCAACCCGCGGCATCGATGTCATGTTCGCCCGCGCGGGGGCGTAGGTGCGAGCCGATCTCGGAGATGAGTCCGTCGTCGCACCGGACGTCGACGACCTCCCCGTCCATGGTGTCGGCGTTGCGGATCAGCATGGGAGACCCGATGCCGTTGGACCTCGGACGGGACAGCGGCGTCGCTCGTGCGAACATTCGACCACCCAGTCGCCATCACCGTCGTCGTGGACGACATGGTCTCCCGGGCAGGCGAGTTCGGCAGTGGTGAACGAGGCGACGGTGTCGACCATCGACAGGTCGATCAGGACGCCGCCGCCGCTTTCGGCGGCCGCGGCCGTCGCGAGTGCCGCGGCGATCCCCGACAGCGGATCGGCGATCGCATCCGCGCAGAATGCTGGTTGGTCGCCGTTCCAGCCGACGAGGCCACCACCGACTCCGGCATCGTCCCCGAAGTTCACCTGCATGGGCCTCGATCGACCGCCCCCGGTGATGCTGACCCAGATCCTCCCCGGTCGGTGTGCCATGCGATCGGGCGACAGGCCGAGCCGCTCGAGCGCACGCGGACGGGAGGCCTCGATGACGATATCGGCGGCATCGATGAGGTGCGCCAGTTGATTCCGGCCCTCGTCGGAGGTGAAGTCGATGGCCCGGAACTCCTGTCCGCGGTGCAACCACTCGAAGAACTCCGGGTCGCCGATGCGGGCGCCGTCGGGGCGTCCGGTGCTCTCGACCTTGATGACCCGGGCGCCTGCGCGGCTCAGGATGCCGCCGCACAGCGGGCCCGCCCACAGGGACGACAGATCGACCACCGTCGCATCACGCACGGTGAGAGTGTTCGTTCGGGAGGCGATGTCGGTCACCTGGAACGGGAGCGCGCTCGGCGCATCGGTAGCTCTTCCGAGCTCCGCGGCCGCGACACCCAGCAGTTGCGCCTGGGCGACGACCGCGGACGCGGGGGTTCGGGCGGCGAAATCTGCGAGGTCCCACCATGGGTCATCGGTGCCCTGGTCGCCCACGATGGCCGGCACCGACGCCACATCATCTGGGCGACAGAGCGATATCGCGATCCATCGGTCGGCCGCGCGGATCAGCCGGGTCATACCGCCCGCGGAGATCTGGCCGTTCCTGCGCAGCCCACGCAGGGCGGCACGGGCACCGATCACGGCACCGGGCTCGAGGTGGACGGCGTCGCCGACGAGGCCCGTCAGGCGGCCGAGCTCGCCCACGGCGGCATCGAGCACCCCGTACGCTGCGGCGGGTGAGATGAGCGGGGGCGCCGACGAGACGCCGGTGAGTGCCATGCCGCCGCTGCCCGCCCACCCCAGGACCGCACACCCGGCAACCGGGCGGCCGGAGGTGGGTGCGGCGTTGCGAGACCTGTTCGGCCACCACGTGTCAAGCCATCGGGAGACGACGGCCGACGGCACGCGATGCTCGGTGGTCACCGGCCGCCACGTGGTCCGGCCAGGCCCTCGACGGCGTAGCGGACGATCAGCTCGCTCACCGGCTGCGCGTCGTCGTCGGGGTTCGACGAAACCTGGAAGATCGTGAACGACAGCAGGATTCGCGCCAGCCACGCGCTGGCGCCGGTGATGTCGGTGTGCTGCGGGATCTCTCCCCGCTCACGTGCCGACTCGACGTACGGCAGGATGAACGATGCGGTTCGCTCCACGGCCTCGGTGCCGTGTGTCCCCAGGATGTGGATCATTGCGGCCGGGTTGGTCCCGCTCCTGGCATGATTCGGCATCTGATCCCGCGGGGGGTTGATCGTCCGCGCGATGATCTCGCTGAACGCGCCCACCTGTTCGGACAGGGTCGGTAGCGGTGTGAGGGCCTCGGTGACCTCGTCGAAGAACCACTCGGTGGTCCGGCGCCGCAGCGCCTCCAGGAGGACGTCGCGGGATTCGTAATAGCGGTAAAGGGTGCCGCGTGCGACGCCTGCGGCGCGGGCGACCTCGGACATACTGAGCCGTCGTACCCCGACCTGCCGCACGAGTCGGTCGGTGGCCTCGAGGAGCCGATCCTCGGTCGCCTTGTCGGTCTCCGTCGTCCGCGTCGACGTCACGCCTCGGCCCGGTGCGGGCCAGAGATCCTCGAATCCGGTTGTCACGCCGATTCTCCTCGTCGCTGTTGCCTCGAGTGGCAGTCGGCCATCGCCAGCCAGTCTAGGGCGGACTTCTCGGCTGTCATCGGTGCCACCTGCCCTGCTAGACAGTTGTGCAGAAACTGTACTACTGTCTCACGAAGATCCTCGAACGTGTGGAAGTAAGGAGCAGCCCATGCCCTCGACATCTGGTTCGACGCACAGCATCGACACGGCGGTGGACGGGAACGTCTCGAACGTGCGCTGGCCGACCCTCGATCACCTCGCGGTGGGTGTGCGGCGCTGGGAGGACGCCTATCCCCGGTTCGTCGGCGAACTCGGCGGTCGATGGGGATATGGCGGAGTCGCCGGTGAATACGCCCCGTACCAGCTCGTCTACGGCGACGGCCTCCGGATGGAGTTCATCGCGCCGGACAAGCCGGGCAGTTTCATGGACCGCTTCCTGGAGCAGCGGGGACCATCGCCGCATCACCTCACCTTCAAGGTGCCCGACCTCGACGAGACCTTGGCAGACCTGCGCCGCCGTGGTTTCGCGACCTTCGGGGACTCACGGACGGACCCGATCTGGACCGAGGTCTTCATCCATCCGAAGGCATCGGGTATCGGAACCCTCGTCCAGGTGGTGCGGGCCGACGACGAGACCATCGTCGCCGAAGGGGCGTTCTCGACCGCGCCTGAGGATTTCCCCCGGGCGGGCACACCGGACCGGGAGATGTCGATCGTCGGAATGACCGTGTCCGACCTCGACCGGGCCCACGACCTTCTGGGGCGGGCATTGCTCGGAGACGTCATCGAGGCCGGGGCCGGATGGTTCTTCGCGACCTGGGGCCGTGGCCGCTCGATCCTGGTCCGCGAGCCGTCGTCGACGCCCTGCTCTGCCGGCCTCTGGGAAGGCACGTCGGCGGAGGGGGTGGCGTTCGTCTTGTTCGGCGACGGTGACCTCACGGCCGACGACCTTGCGGCGGACCCGGCTCGGCTGGTCCGCCTGCCGGACCACGCGGACACCGGCGTCCCGGTGTGGCTGGCCTGAGGTTTCCGACGTCGAGGTCCGAGGCATCCCGCCGATCGTGCTCGTCAACGTCCGGCAGACGTTCTACGCTTGTCCGATCGGGGTGATCAAGCACCTGGATCGGTGGTGTTCGGATGACGGCACGGATGACCTGCGGATCATGTGGCACCGGTCTGCGCGATCACGCCAAGTTCTGTGATGAATGCGGCGCTGCGGTGGCGGTGCCCGGCGGGGCGGCGAAATACAAACAGGTGACAGTGCTGTTCGCCGATGTGGTGCGGTCGATGGGGATCGCCGCCGCGGTGGACATCGAGCGGCTACGCGAGATCATGACCGAGTTGATGGAGAGATCGGCAACGGTCATCCACCGCTACGGTGGCACCGTCGAGTACACCGGCGACGGGGTGATGGCGATCTTCGGTGCCCCGATCGCCTTGGAGGACCACGCGTTTCGCGGTTGTCTTGCTGCATTGGCCATCCAGGAGGACGAGCAGCGGCTGGCGGGCGAGGTGCAGCGTCGAGACGGGCTGGCACTGCGGTTGCGGATCGGACTCAATTCGGGACAGGTGATCGCCGACGAGATCGATTCGGGCAGATTGGGTTACAGCGCCACCGGGGAGGCGATCGGGTTTGCCCAGCGGATGGAGTCGGCGGCACCTCCGGGCGGGGTGATGCTGTCGGAGTCCACCGCGCGACTGGTCGAGAACGCCGTGACGCTCGGTGAGCCGGAGTACGTGCGGATCAAGGGGCGTGACGATCCGGTGCTCGCGCGCCGGCTGATCGGGATCGGACTGCCGGGTGGCCGTGGTCGACGTGCGGAGGTTGGCATGGTCGGGCGGCGTTCGGAGATGTCCACCCTCGCCACCATGGTCGATCGCACGGTGGCCGGCCACGGCGAGGTGGCCAATGTGGTGGGCCCGGCGGGAATCGGGAAGAGCCGGATGGCACGCGAGACGGCGGCCCTCGCGGCCGCTCGCGGGCTGCAGGTGTGGTGGGTGTTCTGTGAGTCGCACGCCCGCGACATCCCGTTCCACACTGTGCGGCGGTTGCTGCGCGTGGTGAATGGGATCGAGGGTCTCGACGCTCGGGCGGCGCGGGCCAGGCTTCGCGAGCATCTCCCGAATGCCGACCCGGTGGATCTTCACCTACTCGACGATTTGCTCGAGATCGCCGCCCAGGACCGACCGGTGCCTCAGATCGACCCGGATGCTCGGCGTCGACGGCTGATCGCGTTGCTGGGTTCCATGTCCCTGAACCGGACGACATCCGCGCTCGTCGTCATCGAGGACGCGCATTGGATCGATCCGGTCAGTGAATCGATGCTGGCCGATCTCCTCGGCGTCGTCACGCGCGCGCCCTCCATGGCGCTGATCACCTCCCGAACCGAACACCAAGGCGCGCTGACGAAGCTGCGGGATTCGCAGTCGATCGTGCTCGCCCCGCTGGATGACTCGGATACGGCGGCGTTGCTCGACGAGTTGTTGGGCTCGGATCCCTCGATCCGAGCCGTCGCGGAGGTCATCGCGGTCCGGGCCGCGGGTAACCCTTTCTTCGCTGAGGAAATGGTGCGTGAGCTGGCCGAACGCGGTTTGCTGACCGGAGATCCCGGCAGCTATGTCTGCCTCGCCGATGTCGCCGAGTTGACGGTACCCGCCACCGTTCAGGCCGTCATCGCGGCACGCATCGACCGTCTGGGTGCCTCGGCCAAGCAGACGTTGAACGTGGCGTCGGTGATCGGCCATCGTTTCGGCGTGGATCTCTTTGCCGCGCTGGGGATCACGCCGGTGGTCGACGAGCTGATCAGTGCAGAGTTGATTGACCGGGTGCAATTCTCCCCCATCGACACGTACATCTTCCGACATCCTCTGATCCGCGCGGTCGCCTACGAATCGCAGCTGCGATCTGATCGTGCCGAGACACATCGGCGCCTGGCTGTCGCGATGCGTGCGAGCGAGCCCCCCTTGGAGGAGGAGAACGCCGCTCTGATCGCCGGACATCTGCAGGCTGCCGGCCGGGCGGTCGAGGCGTACAGCTGGCACATGCGCGCCGGGGTCTGGTCGACCGCCCGCGATCTTGCGGCTGCACGGCTCAGCTGGGATCGCGCACAGCTGATCGCCGACGGATTACCCGAGGACATGCCCGAGCGGCCGGCGATGCGTATCGCTCCGCGAACCATGCTGTGTGCCACCGACTATCAGGGCGGAGCGGTCGACGAGGCCCACGGCCGTTTCGCGGAGCTCCGAGGTCTGTGCGACGCGGTCGGCGACAAGGTGTCGCTGGCCATCGGGATGACCGGACCGCTGACCGAACTCGTGTACGGCGGCCACATCCGGGCCGGGTCGCGGCTCGCCACCGAACAGATGGAGCTGCTCGAGTCGATCGGGGATCCGGACTTGACCATGCCGTTGTCCTTTCTCGCATTCGCTGCCTGGTTCGAGAACGGTGAGATCGACGAGATCGCGCGCTGGTCACAGATCGTCATCGACCTGGCCGGTGGAGATCCGCAAAGCGGTGCCGGCTTCGGCGTCGGGTCGCCATTGGCGATTGCGTTGACCTGGCGCGGGTTCGCTCGCTACTGGCTCGGCCGCGCGGGTTGGCGCCACGACCTGCATGATGCCGTGGCGATGGCCCGCCGGAGCAGCTCGCCTGCAGGTCAATACGCCGCCACTCTGGCTGCTGCTCTGACCTGGTCGTATGCGTTCGCGATCCAGAACGGTGTGCTTCGAGCAGATGACGACAAGGTGCGAGCGCTCGGGGATGGGGTGCTGATCGCCGAGTCGTCGGGCAATGACGTGGCATTGAGCCTGGCCGAATACGGGTTGGGTATCGCACTCCTCAGCCGCGACACGGCCACCGACCGTGATCGCGGGCTGATGACCATGACCAAGGTCAGAGACACCTGGATGAACAAGAATGTCGCGTTGCAAGATGTCCCGATTGCCGAATTGTGGATCGCCCGTGAGGTCGCCAGGCGTGACGGTCATGCAGCATCGATACCGGTGATGCGTCGTGTGGTCGACGAGTTGCACGAGGAGGACCGGCTCGGATACTGCGTGTGGGCGACCGGTGTCCTGGTCGGTTCGCTGCTCGTTCGTGGTCGCGACCACGACCTCGCGGAGGCTCAGGCCGCCGTCGAACGACTGGGAGCGGTGCGCGCCGAACAGGAGTCGGCGATCAGAGCGGTCTCACTGGTGCGGTTGCGCGCGCTTCTGGCCAGGGCGCGCGGCGACCTCGCCGGGTTTCGGGAACTGGTCGGACGCTATCGCGTGTTGTCGGAGTCGTACGGTTTCGACGGGCATTGCGATTGGGCGCAGGCGATGGGCGAGAACCACGGACAGACCCCGACGCGATGACGGGTGGTACGGGGCCGTCATCCGAAGATCGGCGGAAAACCGAACAGGACCACGACGCCCCACACGACGTGGGTGCAGATCGGTGCCAGGACCCCGTCGGTGCATCGTCGTAGTACTGCGCAGACCGCGCCGAGGATGACGGCGGCGACTCCGAGCATCGGGTTGCCGCTGGCGAGGGTGACGAGCGTGTACAACACCGTCGAGACCAGCACCGGGTGGTGATTCTGTGCGGCCGAGTAGACGCCGCCGCGGAAGAACACCTCCTCGGCCAGGCCGTTGCCGAGGGTGATCACGGTGACAGCGATGATGCTGCCGCGATCGCCGAGGTCGAGGACCTGGGTGACGAGGTCGGAGAGGACCGGGATCTCCCGGGTGATGAGCGCTCCGATCATGAATGCCGCTCCGACGAGCAGGCCGATCGCCGTGCCGAGGGTGGCAGCGCCGATCGTAGAGGATCGGCCAGTCGTCGATTCGGCACGAATGCCGAATCGGCCCAACCGAATCGGTCCGGAGAGCAGCCCGCCGACGATCCAGATCGCCGCCAGCGCGATCGTCAACGGATAGAAGGACGAATCGCCCGGATCCGACGAGAGCGAGACGCCCAGGATCACGGCGCCCAGGACGAGGAAGATCGCGACCACCCGTCGTCGGCGGGTCAGTGTCGCCGGATCGTCGAATCGGGTGGCCGGTGCCGGTGCGCTGAGTCGTCGCCTGAGGTCGTCGAGAGTGACAGTCATCCTGACAGCAGGGATACCACGCCTCGCACCCGACGCGTCGTGAAGCCGACGATCCAACCGATCCCGCCGGAGACCGCACGCCGGATCCTCATCAGGTCGCCGCCTGCCCATCCCGGGTCGGTGTCGGCGAGGTGGTGGGGATCGGCCAGCGCGCACACCGAGCGGGGTGAGGTGGTGTGTACGGCTGATTCGATGGCCTCCCGCATCGGGATCAGTCCGTTCGGCGGTTCCGGTACCAGGGCACGGATGGAGTGCTCGGAAGCAGTCATCGGCTGGCTCAGCGAGGCGACGAGATCGGCGGTCAACGAACTCGGCACCGGGACCAGCATGCCGGTCACCCGGCCGGCGAGATGCGAGTTCACGAAGGGCACCGGCAGTCGGAGACGGGGCTGCCGGATGGCGCGGAGGTACTCCGACAGGACCGACTCGTACCGTGCGCCGACGTCGGGGCCTGCGATGTCGTAGGCCCCTGCAGGGAAGGTCGGGTCGACGACCTCGACCAGGTAGTGGATGACATCGCGGACCGAGATCGGGTCCATCGGGTTGTCGACCCAGCCCGGTTGCGGGATCACCGCGAGCCGGTCGGCCACGTATCGGATGATCTCGAACGACGTGGAGCCTGCGCCGAGGATCACCGCGGCTCGTAACCACACCAGATCGGGGCCGCCGGGGATGTCGAGGGCGGCGCCTACCTCGGCGCGACTGCGCAGATGCCTGGACAGGTCGTCGTGGTCACAGTCGGGTACGAAGCCGCCGAGGTAGACGATCCGGGGCACGTTCGCCGCGCGTGCCGCGACCGCGACATTGTGCGCGGCGCGCGTGTCGGCTTCGTCGAAGTCCTGCTGACCGATCCCGTGGACCAGGAAGTAGAGCGCATCGATGTCGCCGGCGCCCGCGACCGCATCGTGCGCCGATGCGCTCTCGTCGGCGTCCATGGCAATCGCCGTGACGCGGCCGAACCAGCCGAAACGTCGCAGCGAGTCCGGTCGGCGGCTGGTCACGACGACGTCGTCGCCACGGTCGACCAGCGCACACACCAGACGTGAGCCGACATATCCGGTGGCACCGGTGACCAGCACTCTCATCGGTCTGTCCGTGCGTGTGACGGTGGGGTCGCGGTCATGGTTCGACGCTAGGTGCGAACGCGGACGGCCCGCCGCCACCGGGCGCGGTGTGCAACGCGATCGCGACGTCGGTCACGGTCGCATAACGACGGTCAACGGCGGAGGCGGAGTCTCGACGCGGTGACGCCGATCAGGATCGTCGCGGTCAACAGCAGGGCGCTGTATCCGAGCACGACGGTCGAGAGCGATGGCTCCCACAACTGGGCGTCGGCGGTCTGGGGTGCCAGCGGTGAGATCGCGTTGAGGTCCACCGACGACGCGGACACCGCGTAACCCCAGTACGACGGGAACAGCCACGACAGTTGTTGCAGCCCCGGCGTGGTCAACCGGAACAGGCCGCCGCAGAACACCAGCTGTGAGATGACGGCGATGACCATCGGCGGCATCGTCTGCTCGACGGAACGCGCCGAAGCGGAGATGGCCAGCCCGACCAGAGCGCTGACACACGCGAGGACGGCGACGGCGCCGAAGAGTTCGAGCGCCGCCGGTATCAGCACCCCGCCGGCCGGGACACCTTTGCCTGCGTAGGTGATCGCGACCATCACCGACGTCTGGACGACTGCGGCCGCACCGAACACGACGATCTTCGCCGTCAGGTAGGCGCCGGGTTGCAGTCCGACGGCGCGCTCCCGGTGGTAGATGTCGTGTTCGGCGACCAGGTCGCGCACGGTCAACGCGGTGCCCATGAAGGTGGCCCCGACGGTGAGGATCACCAGGATCTGCAAGGCCTCGCCCGCGGTGTCGGGTGCTCGATTGATCGCGAAGCCGCTCGACCCCGGGATGACCAGGGTCAGCAGCCCGAGCACGATCGGCATCACCGCGAGGAACACGAGATAGCCGGTGTCGGCGAGGATGAGGCGGATCTGGCGACGGGCGATGGTGGCGGCCTGCCGGACCGGATCGTGATGTGGCGTCGACATCGACGGGCCGGACGGCCTGCGCGGCCGAACCGCGGGTGACGGCGGCCGGGTACGCCGGTGTCGCTCGTGGGCCGCGTCGGGATGGGCGGCGACGAACGCGAAGATCTCCGCCCAGTCGCCGGTGCCCATCGCCGCGTCCACCTGGTCGGGGGCACCGCAGAACGCGGTCTTGCCGCCCGGTGCGAGCAGCAGGACCTGGTCGCACATCGACAGGTGGGTCAGCGAATGGGTGACCACGACCACCACCCGGCCGGCGTCGGCGAGGCGCCGCAGCGTGGCCATCACCTGCCGGTCGAGCGCCGGGTCCAATCCGGACGTCGGTTCGTCGAGGATCAGCAACGACGGACCGGTGAGCAGTTCCATCGCCACCGACGCACGCTTGCGTTGTCCGCCGGACAGCTTGTCGACTCGGGTGTCCAGGTGCTCGAGCAACTGTAGTTCGCCGAGCACTCCGGTGATCACCGCGTCACGGTCGGTGGTGGAGATGTCCGGCGGCAGTCGCAGTTCCGCGGCGTAGCGCAGTGCCTGCCGGAGGGTGAGCTTGTGGTGCAGGACGTCTTGCTGCGGGACCATGCCGATACGGGTGCGCAGCGAGTCGTAGTCGGCGTGGACGTCACGGCCCTCGAAGGTGACATACCCGGTGGACGGGGTCCCGAGCCCGGCAGCGACCTTCGACACCGTGGATTTGCCTGCCCCCGACGGACCGATCACCGCGGTCAATGTGCCGGGCGCCGCGCTGAACTCGACGTCGCGGAGCAGGTGTTTGTCCCCGTCGACCACCAGGCTCACGCCGTGCACGTGCAGCCCGGTCTCGACGGCGTCGGGCGCGTGGCCTCTGACCAGTGCGCGTCCGGACACCAGGAAGTCACTGTTGCCGATGGTCACGACGTCCCCGTCGTGCAGCATTGCGCCGCCGACACGGTGACCGTTGACATGGGTGCCGTTGATGCCGCCGAGATCGACGAGCCGGATCCCGTCGCGGTCCGTGGTGATCTGGGCGTGCCTGCGGGAGACGAGCATGTCGTCGACGACCAGGTCGTTGCCGGGGGTGCGCCCGATGGTGCACACGCCGTCGCGCAGTGCCAGCACGGTCCCGCCGTCGAGGTTCTGGTGCATGGGCCTCAGGTGAGGTGCGCCGCGGAGCGAGCGTGGCATCGGGGACGGCCCGGGCGTCGGGAGCCCGATGCCGACCGGGCCGTCGAGGGAGGCGCGGCCGGTGGTGTGGGGTCCGTGCTGGTCGCCGGCGAGTGCGACGACCAGCACGGGACCGCGCCCCGGACTGCCGAGATGGATCTGGGCGGTACCGGTGACCGCCATCTCCGTGACGGGCCCGCCGGCGGCGAACATCGGGGCACCGGCGTCGGCCGCGGCGAGAAACCACTCGTGGCCACGCCACTCGATGCGCAGATGATGGTCGCTCACCAGCGGGTGGTCGACCACGATGTCGTTGTCGACGTGGCGGCCGACGGTGAGGCGCGGTGCGGAGCCGAGCGGATGAAGGGCTCCGTCCACGGACACACTGCCGGGATCATCACGTTCGTCACGGGTCCGCTTCCGTTCTGCCGACGGGGTCGATGTTCGAGGTGAAACACCGACGGGGGCGGCGACATGAGGTCGCCGCCCCCGCCGTGAGGGGAGTGAGCCGCCCGGGGACCGGGCTCGGTGGTGACAGGTCGCCTGCGGCGTGGTCAGATCGCGTCGGGGATGTCGTGCGAGTCGTGTGCCGAGTGATCGTCGTAGCCGCCCGCGTCGGTGTCGGGCACTGACGGGTCGTCGTCCGGGGCCGACGGGTCGTCGTCGGGCATGGCTGAGTCGTCCGGCACTGCGGAGTCGTCCGGCGCTGCTGAGTTGTCCGGCACCGCTGAGTCGTCTACCCCGCCGTTGATGTGCCCCATCGTGTCGGCCTGCCCGTCTCCATCGGTGTCGCGCAGGACGGTGTCGGCTTTGCCGTCGTTGTCGACGTCGAGGATCGTCGCGTCGAACCCGCCGTCGTGGTCGGTGTCCACCAGTTGCACATCGGGGGTGCCGTCGCCGTCGACGTCGATCGTCGAGCTGACGACATGTCCGTGATCGAGAGTGTCGACCTGGCGCAGTTGTCCGTTCGCGTCGAGGGTCGCGATCGTGTCGGCCTGCCCGTCGTCGTCCGAGTCGACCTCGACGATGGTGCTGCCGTCCTGGCCGGCGTGGACCAGCGTGTCGAAGGTGCCGTTGCCGTCGGTGTCGGCCTCCACGAGCATCACGTTGCCGTGGTCGTCGAGGTAGGCGTTGATGTCGGTGCCTGATGCGTCGGTGGCGTGCACGACGTCGGGGCTGCCGTCGCCGTCGGTGTCGACGGCCGACTTCACACCGGCCTCGCCGCCTGAGGTCGCGTGCGTATCCGGATCCGCCGGTGTGGTCGGTGGTGTCGGGGCAGTGGCGCTCGTGGAGCTCGTGTTCTCCGGCGCGGAAGCATCGTACGGGGCGTCGGGGCTGATCACCGGGTTCTCGGCGACATCCGGGGTGGCGGTGCTGGTCTGTGTGCTGTCGGACATGGGGTCCGCCTTCCTGAGTTCGGTGAACGAAGCTGTTGTGCTGTTGTCAGGGATTGGATGCGGCGGCCCGGCGAGAATGTTCCCGGCGTCAGGAGATCAGTCCGGATCGCGTCAGGAACGTCTTGCCCTCGTCGACCGAACCGATGCCGAAGACCGTGATGACGAGGCTCGAGGCGGTGCTGGCGTAGTCGATGTTGTAATCGGTGGACACGGTCGAGGCGAGGTCGATGTCCGCGGCGGAGAGCCGGTCCGCGTCCTCGACGAGCGTTCCCTTGCCCTGGCTGTAGGTGCCGTTGCGGATACCCACGATCTTGGCCTTCGCCTCGCTCTCGTCGACCTCGAAGGTCATGAAATAGGACAGCGTGTCGGTGCCCTTGAGATCTGCCAGTTCGCCGTCTTCGGCGAAGTTGCATTGCATGCGCACCGCGTCGTTCTTGGTGAAACCGACCTTTCGGCAGTTCGTGGTGGCCTCGCGCAGCGGACCGGGCAGAGTGCTCATCAACTGGGTCGCGTCGGTCATGATCATGCCGCCGTCGGCGCCGGTCTCACCCGTCGCGGTGGCAGCCGCAGCGGTCTGTCCGGACTGACCGGGGTCGTCCCCGCCGCCGTTGTCACGTGACATCAGTGCGATGGTCCCGGCAACGATGCCGACGACGGCGACGACCGCCACGGCGATCGCGCCGATGCGTCCCCACCGTCGGCCGGTGCCGGTGGCCGCCGCATCGGGTCCGGAGAACTCGGGCACCACATATGGAGGCCGGCCGTACTGCTGACCGTCTGGCACTGTTTCCGGGCGTTGCGATGTCTGGCCGGGCGGCTGTGCGTGCCACGACGGCATGAGGTCGCCTGCGCGGGGGACGACGGTGGCGCGCTCGTTGGTGTTCGGCGCGTTCTCGGCCAGTGCGGTCACCAACGCGCCTTGGGCGACAACTGTTTTCGGGTCATCGAGGGTGGCAACGGGGCCGAGTTCGCCGAGCCGTTGCTGGACCAGCGGAATCCGCGACGACCCGCCGGTCAGATACAGGGCGGTCAGTTGTTCCGGATGAGTGATCCCGGCATCGAGCAGCGTTGCCCTCGTCAACTGCATCGCCTGGTCCACGGCGGGCGTGATCAGCTCGTCGAACTCGTCGCGGGTGATCTGCAGGGTCTGGCGACCGGCGGGCGCCGGCACGGTGATGGTCGCCGACGGTGCCTCCGACAGCAGCTCCTTGGCGCGCCGGATCGAGTCCTGCAGGCTCTGGACGACGTCGAGCGGTGCCTGCCGCCGCAGATAGGTGACCAGATTCTCATCGCGGTCGGAGAGTCGCTGCTCCACCCAACGCTGGACGAGCGCGTCGAGGTTCTTGCCGCCCAGACCGTTGTTGCCGCGGGCGGCCACCACCCCGAAGGCATTCTCGTTGGTGACCGTCAGGACGGCGATGTCCAGTGTGCCGCCGCCGAAGTCGAAGACGGCGATGCGGGCGCCCGGCTGCATTGCGTGCGAGCGCGAGTAGTGTGCCGCCGCCGCGCGCGGCTCGGAGATGGTGGTGATACGGGCCGGGTCGATACCGGCCTGGGCGGCGCCGTCGATCAGGACGCGGATCTGCTGCTGTGCCCACGCCTCCGGGTGCGTGATCACCACCTGGGCGGGCGGCATGCCGGCGTGGGCGGCCTTGCCCCGCTGCAGGATCGTGCCCACCACCGCCGCCACGAGGACGTAGGTCGGGAAGGTGTACCCGTTGACGGTGCACATCGGGCCACTGCCGATCAGCCTCTTCGGGGAGGCCACGAAGCCGGCGGGATTCTGTTGGGCCTGGTCGACCGCGGCGTCGCCGACCGTGATGCGGTCCGGTGCGCCGACGTAGACCGCTGACGGCATGAGATTGCTGGTATGCGTCAGCGACAGCGTCTCGATACCGCCACTGGTCGCACCCGAGTGCGCGGCAGCGGAATTGGATGTTCCGAAGTCGATGGCCAGGGTCCATGTGGTGGGTGACATGTGCGAAGTGTCCTGTGTCCTCTGCGGTTTCGGGTGGCTGGTCACGTGTGGGTCAGCGGTGTGTAGGTTCGGATGAGGGTGACGATGGCAGCGTCCTCGGCTGCCGAACTGGTGGCCAGGGAACGTTGTTGTGCTGTCGCGAGTCGTCGTCGGGCTTCGGCGGATATCGCATGCGCGGGTGCCCGATCCGGTAATCCGACGCGTCCGGCAGGGGACGTGGCAACGAGGATGGTGTGCAGTTCCTCGGTGACCGGGGCCTGCGGATCGGTGCGCAGCATGCGTTGGTAATCCTCGAGTACCGACACCAGGTGGAGCGCAGGCGCCGACCGCAGCTGCATGGTCAGCGACCGGATGTGGTCTCGGGCCGGATGGGTGAACGCGAGCTGATCGAGACGCGCGAGGATGCGATGGGCGCGGTGCAGGATCGCGAACCGGGTGGTGGATGCGTTCAGTGCCTGATGCAGCCCGCCGACGCCAGACCGCTCGGTCAACCACGCGTTGAGGGCGGCGGCTCCGCCCGCGGCGATCTGCCGTCCGTTGAGCACGCCGTATTCGCCGAGCAGTCCGAGCAGGTTTTCCCGCACCGGCAGGGGCAGCACGCCGTCGGCGTCGTCGTTGTCGAAGGTGCGCACCACATCGAGCGGTGCCATCCCCTGCAGCCGCGCAAGTGCATCGGCCATCTGCTCGGTGAGCATCCCGGTGTGGCTGGTCTGGGCCATCAGGCCGGAGATCGGCACCACCGCACTCACTGTGTCGGACAACTGATCTGCCATCCTCGTGGCGTGCCGGGCGGCGTGGGTCAACGGGTCGACCCGCCCCAGCGCGCCCTCGCCGAAGGAGTCCGCCCGAGACAACACGCCCAGCATGTTGAGTGGCGTGAACGGCAACTGCGAGAGGAAGTCGATCTCATCGGAGCGGGGTGCGGCATCGAACAGGAAGACCGCGGCGTCGGCGTCGATCGAGGCGGTACGCGTCTGCTCGAAACCGTCGATCATCACCCGGCGGGTGGCCGAGTCGTTGGCCACCGTCAGCGTCGACAGCCCCGGGGTGTCGATGAGGGTCAGCTGACGTAGTGCCGCCGATGGCAACCATCTGTCCACGAACTGGATGTCGGGGGTCTCCAGCGGAAGTCGGATGGCGTGGTCGCGGTGCACCGCAACCGGATGCCGCCCGCCGTCCACCCCGACCACCTCGGCGCGCGACGGCGAACCGTCCTGGTAGACGGTGACCACGTTGGTGGCCTCCAGGGCCGCGGTCTCCGCGACCGGTGCGCCGATCAACGCGTTCACCAGTGTCGACTTGCCCGCCTTGAGCCGACCGACGACCACGACCCGCGGCGGAGACCACAGGATGGTGCCGATCGCGTTGGCGTGTGCGGCGAGATCACCACCGAGAGCGGCCAATTGGTGCAGTCCGTGATCGAGGGTGGCGTGGACGGGATCGGTGTCGACCCGGGTGACCGGGCGTGGGGCGTTCACCGGGTGGCCCCGGTGAGGAGCTGTTCGGCCGCCGTGATGCGTTTGTCGACGATCCCCAGGTTGCTGGTCAGTCGCTGGATCGACTTCTCGCGGGCGGCAGCATCGGCCGACGCCGCCTTCTGTACCTCGCCGATCGTCTTCTGCAACTCGTCGATGTTCACGCGCAGGTATTCGCGGTAGCGGATGATGATCTCCGGGCGGGACTGCGCCACCGCACTGTCGAGGAGGCGGCCGGTGGCGGCTTTGGTGGTCGCGATGGTCTCGCGCAACCAGGTCAGCAGGTTGGCCTTGCCGGTCCGGATCGCACGGAAGCTCAGATTGATGCCCACCCAGACGGTTCCGACCACCACGCCGACGCCCATCAGTGCCGACAGGCCGAGAAGTCCACCGAGCGTGGATGATCCGACTACGCCCATCGTCAGCAGGGTCGGATCGAGAAGCCCGTGGCGTTTGCTGCCCACCTGATGGGTCTCGATCCGCTTGTCCTGCATCGACGCAACGATGCGCGTGCTGAGCTCTTCCCACACGCTGGGGTCGTCGGGGAAGCGGGGCGCGATGATCGTGTCGTGCAATCGCTGGAGGAACCCCGCCAGCGTCTCGGCCATCGCGCGTTGCAGATCGGTCTGCATGTCGGCGGTGAACTTCTGCTCGCTGCGCCGCAGCACCTGCATGCCGTGGGTGTTGACGTACTTCGTCCACTTGTCGCGCACGTCGTCGAGGCGGCGTTCGAGATCATCGACAGCGGACTGGCGCAGCAGGGTGAGGTCGCGGGCGAGGTATTGCTCCCACTGGCGGGATTGTTCCTGGAGCTCGGTGAGCCGGTCCCGGTCGGCGGTCAGGTCCGGTAGCGACGTCGCGCCTGCCTGTACCGCGTCGAGCTCGCGACCGATCCGGCCGCGGATCACGCGCAGCCCCTCCAGGCACGTGCGGACGGCGTCGATGTGCGGGGATCGCGACGACTCGTCGAGTCGGCGGGCGAGCTCGATGCGCAGGGCCGCGATCCCGCTCTCGGTCTCCAGCCGATCACGCTGGACGTCGTCGGCGATGTCGGCCGCCATCACCGCAAGCAGGCTCGACACCCCGACGACAGTGACGCGCCGATGCAGCTGCTCGGCCAGGATTCGTTCGTTGTCGGCGACGATCTGCCGCCACCGGCGGAGGTTCTTGTCGGTCTTGGTGACCACCACGACCACCGAATCCACCGTGGCGGTGGCCTCGCGGACGAACGCCATCTCCGGGGCCGTCAACGGGCTCGACGCGTCGCAGACCAGCACGAGCACGCACGCCTGCTGGGCGGACCGGGTGGCGAGCTTTGCCAGCCCCACGTCGAGGCCGCCGACGCCCGGGGTGTCCACCAGGGTCACATCAGTCATCCGTGCGTCGCGCACCGCGACGGCCGCAGCGGTGGGCAGCTCCTCGACCCGTGGGTCGCACACCTGGGCTCCGCCCGTGGTGACCCATTGGCCGAGTTCGTCGGCCGCGACCGGCCGCGGTCCGGAGGGGAAGAACAGCTCCGCGGTGCTGTCGGAACCGAGCCCGCTGTCGGGGGTGACGCTGACCGACACCGAGGATGTGACGTCCACTCCGACCGGGCAGAGGTCGCGTCGTCCGATCAGGGCATTGACCAGCGAACTCTTGCCGCGCTGAACCTCCCCGACGACCACAACGGTCCGCGTCTGTTCGTCACGGTCGAGTTTGGTCACCGCGACATCGGCCAGGGCGTCCATCTGGTAGGCGCGCAGCACCTTGACAGCCCCGTCGACCACCTGGACGGCGGCATCGGCCGACGCTGCTGGAGACGCCGCAGCAACCCGCGGCGATGCAGTCTCACCCATTTATGACATTTCCCCCGGTTCTCACCACACAGAAACCCAGCCGAAGCGTACCCAGTCTGTGAATGCACTGATCAACTCAGTACTGCACTACCCTGCACTCTGACAACACAATCGTGAAGGCGTGTTTCGGGGGAACCTTTCCGGCCGCCACCGCATCGAATAAATGTATAGATCATCGAGCGGCCGGCAACCAGAACACCGGAGATCCGGCGCGCCTGAACACGACGAGGGGAACACGGACGATGACGAAGTGGCAGCCGGTGGTGCGCTGGGTGGGGGTTCTCGCCGCGATCACGGCGATCGCAGGGTGCACCACCCAGGGAGAGGCGACCAGCGTGTCCGCGTCCGGCGCGGCGTCCGAGCCGTCGGTCGACGTCGCGGCCCTGGACACCGGCGCCTATCCGACCGCCCCGAGGCCGGCCTTCGGGAAGGCCACCCAGGACAACATCCTGCAGGTGGAGGGGCAGCGGATGGCCCAGTTCGTGGTGGTGCCGTTCGAGATCGACGACGATCTGACCAATGCGAACATGCCGACGATGGTGATCAGCGGCCCGAGCAATCTCGGTATGGTCCTCGCTCCCGACACCGCGAAGGTGCCCGCCAACAAGAAGATGCTGATGGGCTTCGTCGACGCGGCTGCGACCCCGGACGAGAGCCTGCGCGCGGGGACCAAGCGGGCCATCAACAACATGGTGCTCCGTTACCTGACCCCCGCGGATGCCAAGGACGCCGCCCGGCAGATGGCCGACGCCACGGCGACCGGCGACAAATCGCGCGTGACGACACTGCCCGGGTTGCCGGACACACTGGTCGTGCAGGGGAGCAGCGGTGGGAACAAGCAGATGATGGCCTTCACCCCGCACAACTCGTATGTGCTCTATCAGTGGTTCGAGACGACGCCATCCCAGCAGAACATGCTGGAGCCGACTGTCCGTAAGGCCCTGGCCCTCCAGAGCGCGCTGATCGACAAGTTCCCTGCCACACCGACGAAGGAAGAGGCCAAGGCCAGGGGTATCACGGGGAGCAGTGCGCCGGTCGTCGACCAGAATCACGTCCTGATCTACGCATTGCCCTACACCGACGACGAGATCAAGAAGGGTAAGGCCGCATTGCCCGGCGGCAGCATCCGCGCCGTCTACGGTCCACGTGGGATGGCGCAGATGAGCGGCGATCCCAAGACCGACTTCACCATGCTGACCGACGTCGGCTCCACGGCCAACGCCATCGAGAAATCGACCGTGTACCGGGCGTCCACGCCGGATGGCGCGAAGACCATCGTCGATACCTCGCTGACGTCGAGCCGCAGTCAGGGTTGGGCCGATGCGGAGAGTCCGGTCGGGCTGCCTGCCGCCAAGTGTCAGAGCAAGACTCTCGACACCGGTACCTGGTACGCGTGCTATGTGCAGAAGGGGCGTTACGTGGGCAACTACAGTGCGCGGGACAAAAGGGATGTGCACCAAGCGATCTCGGCACAATACGTGATTCTCACCAAGGCGGATCAGAACGCGAACTAGGCAGCGCCGCTGGTCGCGAGCGGTGGCGACGAGGGTCTCGGCGTGAGGACGCCGAGACCCTCCGGTTCTCACCGACTCGGCTTGATCTTCTCCTTGAGTTGGTAGGCCTTGATGGCCAACGCCGTCAACATCTTCTGGAGGCGAGTGGGTTCCTGGACCGGCTCAGTCATGGGTTTCCTTCGACGATGGGATGTCGTCCGCGGCACGGCGCCGGGGACGATCACAACGGCGCAAGAGTAGCCAAGCCCTCAACTGTGGGCAATACCGCAAACATGTCAGTACGACCGGTCGGCTATGACGTGGTGATCTGATCGCGGAGGATCTCCGCGAGCTGGGTCCTGGCCCGGTTCAGCCGCGACTTGACGGTCTGGACGCCAACGCCCTGGTGGGCGGCGATGTCGGCGTAGGTCAGGTCGCCGAATTCGCGCAGGACCACCGCCTCACGGAAATCATCGGGGAGTCGGGCGAGTGCATCACGAACGGCATCGCGCACCGCGAGGCGCTCATCGAAGCTCGATCCGCCCGCGTCGTCGACGAGTTGGATCGGTTGTTCGGGATCGGTGAAGTCGGTGATCTGGGTGTTGTCCTTGCGGCGGCGTACCACGGTCAGTGCGTTGTTCGCCGCGATGCGGTGCACCCAGGTGGAGAAGCGGGCCTCGCCCCGGAACTTGTGTAGGTTCTGCCATGCCGCGACGAGGGTGTTCTGCAGCGCGTCCTCGGCGTCGTGCTGATTGCCGCAGATGTTGAGGCACACCGCCCAGACATGGGTGCGGTGGGCGGCGACGAGTTGCGCGAAAGCATGCTGATCACCCTCGCGTGCCTGCATCAGCAGCACCGCTTCGTCCATCAACTCCCCCAACCGAAGTTCAGATGTCGTGGTGGCCGTCGTGGCCATGGTCGCCGTGATCGATGTCGAAATGGTCGGGCTCGTGGTGCTCACTGCCGTCGGGACCCGGCTGATCGAGCGCGGCGTCGTCGACATCCGTATCCGTCACATGTCCGGTGCCGGTGTGGTCGGTGGTGGTGGGATCGATGTCGGTGTGGGCCGTGCCGTGGTCGTCGACGTGCGGATGGTCGTCCACCACGACGACGTCGTCATCGTCGTCCGGTGGTGGCGTGTCATCCATGTCGGGCACGGTGTCGGGGTCGGCGACCGCGTCGGGGTCGAAGGCTGCCTGGAGTGCGGCCTCCCAGACCCCGTCGGGGAGGTCTGGTGACGTGGCGGCGGGGTCGATGCCGAGTGAAGCCAGGATGGATGGCTCCTCTTGCATGTCATGACCTCCGATCGGGTGTGAGTGCGGTGCTGCCACCAGTCGGTGGCCGCTCACGGGTTTGATGTTACGGGCCGGTCGATTGTTCCCGCCGCGGTCGTCCTCGTTCGGTGGGACAGGCATGATCGGGAGCATGCCGACGACTCACGTATTGATCAGCGCGGACGAGCTCCCGGAGGCGATGCTTTCCGACCATCCGCCCGTGATCCTGGATGTGCGATGGCAGCTCGGCGACAGCCGCGGCCACGACCACTACCGGGAAGGGCACATCCCGGGTGCGGTGTTCGTCGACCTCGACGCCGAGCTCGCCTCGCCGGCAGCACCCGAGCGCGGTCGGCATCCGCTCCCCGAGATCGCGGATCTCCAGGCGGCCGCGCGCCGATGGGGCATCGACGACGGATCCTCGGTGGTGGTCTACGACGACATCGGCAATCTCGCCTCGGCCAGGGCCTGGTGGCTGTTGCGCTGGGCAGGCCTGACCGACGTGCGCATGCTCGACGGTGGCCTTGGCGCATGGCGGGCGGCCGGGCTCCGGGTGTCGTCGGGCGATGCCACTCCGCGTACCGGCTCGGTAACTCTGACCGAAGGCCACCTGCCCACCGTCGAGATCGACGACGTCGCCTCTTCGGCTGGCGTGGTGCTCGATGCGCGTGCCGCGGAACGGTACCGAGGTGAGGTCGAGCCGATGGACCCGCGCGCCGGGCACATCCCCGGGGCGCTGAGCGCGCCGACCGCGGCCAATGTGAGCTCGGATGGGACGTTCCTGCCGGCAGATGACCTCCGGGAACGGTTCGCGGCCTTGGGGATCGGTGCCGACTCCGAGGTGATCGCCTATTGCGGTTCGGGCGTCAACGCGGCCCACGAGATCGCCGCCCTGGAGATCGCCGGCCTCACCGGCACGCTGTTCCCCGGCTCGTGGTCGCAGTGGTCGTCTGATCCGAGGCGGCCGGTCGAGACGGGAGAGTGAGAGTTCCGCGGAACGTGTACGTCTGCAGGTACGCCAGAGCCGACCGCACCCCGCACGAAACATCGGGAACATGGGTACGTTGGCGATGAGCGGGCGCCGTCGTCGGACCGACGAATGCGCTCGAGCGGACGAGCCGAACGACTGAGGAGGTCGACATGTCACGCACAGTGTTGTTCGTGATGACCGGATCGGATCATTGGACCCTCAACGATGGGACGAAACACGCGACGGGCTTCTGGGCCGAGGAGGCTGTCGCACCCCTGGAGATCCTCAAAGACGCAGGTTACGAGGTCACCGTCGCGACCCCTGGTGGCGTGGTGCCGCCGGTGGACAAAGGAAGCCTGACCGCCGAGCGCACAGGTTCGGCCGAGGCGGCGGCCCATATCCGCGACGTCGTCGAGAGTGCTCCCGAGTTCCAGAACCCGATCGCCTTGTCCGACGTGGTGGTCGACGACTACGACGCCGTCTTCGTGCCCGGCGGGCACGGTCCGATGGAGGACCTGGCCGTCGACCCGGAGGCCGGGAAGATCCTCACCGCGGTCAACGGCGCCGACCGTCCCGTCGCGATCGTCTGTCACGGACCGGCGGCCCTGCTCTCGGCGACCGACGGTGACGGCAAGAACACCTTCGTCGGTCACACGGTCACCGGCTTCACCAACGCCGAGGAGGACCAGGGCGGGCTGGCGGCCAAGGCTCCATGGCTGCTCCAGGATCGTCTCACCGCTGCGGGGTTGACGGTGGTCGCCGGGGAACCGTGGGCGCCGCACATCGAGACCGACCGCAATCTGCTGACCGGACAGAATCCGGCATCCTCGGGACCGCTTGCGCGTGCCCTCGTCGAACGACTGGGAAAGGCCGATTAGATGTCCCGACCACCGCTTCCCGAGGCCGCCAGAGAGCTTCTCGCCAAGCCCAATCCGTGTGTGATGGCGACCCTGCGCTCCGACGGCGGGCCGGTCTCGGCGGCCACCTGGTATCTCCTCGACGGCGACCGCGTCCTGCTGAGTATGGACAACGGCCGGGTGCGCCTCGAGCACCTGCGTCGTGATCCCCGGGTCACGCTCACCGTGCTGGACGAGGAGACCTGGTACACGCACATCACGCTGCTGGGCCGCGTGATCGAGTTCCGCGACGACGACGGCCTCACCGACATCGACCGGATCTCCCGTCATTACGCCGGCGGTGCATATCCCGATCGGGTACGGCCCCGCACGACGGCGGTCGTCGAGATCGAACGCTGGCACGGGTGGGGTTCGATGAAGGACAACGACCAGGCCACCGCCTGACCCGCCGGGCACCCGAGCCCGGAGATGGCCGACGGCTCAGAGGCCTGCGCGCTCGAGCGCTTCGTCGAACTCCTCGGCGGCGGCCTTCTCGCCCTTGCCCCGGGCGATGGCGCGCTGATAGATCGCAAAGAGCTCGTCACCGTGCTCGGCGTAGCGCCGGGCCCACCTCTCACCCTCGGCGCGCCAGTAGCCGATGATGTCGTAGCTCTCCCTCGGCCAACGGTGCTCCTGGCGGAAGTACTTTCGCGCAACCCGTGACTGGGCCGCTTCGCCGGCAAACCAGCAATAGCCGGTCCCCCCGGGCAGATCGAGGTGACGGATCGAATCGCCGAGGACACTGGGGCCGAGCCCGTTCCCGCTGCCGACGAGGGGAATGATCTCAGCTGCCGTCGAACACCCGTCGAGGTAGGCGAGGTCGTCCTCGGCGGCGACCTCGACGAGCGCGGTCACCGTTGCCGCTCCCCGGTGGTCCTCCAGGATGCGGGCCAACGCCGGCATGCCGGCCAGGTCGGCCACGAGGAGGTGCCATCCGGCGGAGGCCTGCGGTCGATACCAGCCGCGCGCGTGCGACATCACCACCTCGTGCCCCGGCTGCGCATGCTGCGCCCACACCGTGGCCGGGCCGTGTGAGTGGACCACGAAATCGACAGTCATCGAACGGTTCTCGGGATCTATCGCCCGAACCGAGTAGTTGCGGGCATCGGGGATCGGCTCGACGTCGTGATATGCCCACACGCCCTCTCGGAGTTGCATGGGCGGCGGAGCCGACTCGCCGTCTCGAGGGAAGTAGATCCCGACCGCTTCGTCCGCGACACCCGGTAGCCCGAGCATCTCGAGGTCCGCTACCTCGAAACGGATTCGACGGAGACGGGGATTCAGGTCGGCGGCAGCCGTGACGCGTGCGAACGAGTAGGCCATGACGTGCGCCAGGGTACGCGTGGGTCATCGACGACGTCGGTGCAGACGGGGGAGATGGGTGTCACGCTCGTCGTTGACCCAGGCGTAGTAGAAGCCGATGAGCACGCCACCGCCGACGAAGTTGCCGACGAGGACGATGCCGAGATTCCCGAGGGCCGGGCCGATCGGGATGCCGTCCTGGAGACCGACGATCATGAACAGCACGGTATTGGCCACCGAGTGCTCGAAATCAAGGAACGCGAAGACGAAGACCGAGGCGATCATCGTCAGGCATTTCGCCATGTCGTCGTGAAGATATCCGTTGTACACCAACAGCATTGCGATGTTGATCATGAAGTTGCACAGGATGGCGCGGATGAAGAGGTCGAGCCAGCCGGAGAACCCCTCGGACAGATAGCCGGTCTTCACATCGACGGCATGATTCATCGCGTCGAGCACCGGCCCGTGGATCAGGGTGGTGCCGCGCAGCAACAACGCCACGAACAGCCCGCCGATGATGTTGCCGAGGTAGCAGAATCCTAGGATGCGCAGCACCAGCAGGGGAGTGACACGGCGGTAGTACGTACCGATCGAGACGATCATCATCGTCGAGGTGAGCAGTTCGGACTTCGAGTAGTAGATGAAGACCAGCGCCCAGCCGAACGCGAGAGCTCCGAGCAGCTTGCCGATGGCATGGAGTTGCTCCGGGTCCTCGCCCATGGAGTCGAACGCGCCGACGATCGAGTAGTTGACGAGGTAGAAGATCCCGATGATGATGCCGGCCATCGCCGCGCGCTGGATGTAGCGGCGCCGCAGATGCCCGGTCATCTTCTTCTTCGACTCGAGGACGTCGAGCGCGGTGCTGATGAAGAACTTGCCGGGGAACAGCTTGTTCACGTCGAACTCGGGGCTGCTCATGGATAAACGGTGACACAGCGCTGCGGTTCATGCTGGTCAAACGTGTATCTGGCAGACGTCCGGTCGGTGTCCGCTGCCGTCGCGCCGACGGCGAGATCTTTGACCCAGCGGGCGGGAAAGTGTGGCCAGGGCCGTCCGACCGGCGTTTGATGTGAGGGTTGAGGAAATGGCCGCCGCCGAACCGTGGAAGTGGCCACGAACTTCGGTCCCGGACGAGCGAGGAGTGAGACATGCATGAGGTCCCCGTCCTCGGCGACCATGAGGCCATCGCCATTGCGGCTGAACTCGGCGCCGAGTTCGCGAAGGGCGCCGCCGAACGCGATCGGTCGAAGATCCTGCCGTTCGAGCAGGTCGCGAAGCTGGCCGCGAGTGGATTGACGGCGATCACGGTGCCCGACCGGTTCGGTGGTGCGGGGCTCCCCGCGAGCACGGTCGCCGAGGTGATCCGTCTGATCGCCAAGGGTGACCCCAACATCGGACAGATCCCGCACAGCCACTTCGTGTTCATCAATCAGTTGCTGCTCCAGGGCAGCCCGGAGCAACAGGCGCGGATCCTTCCCGAGGTCCTGGCCGGCAAGACCCTGGGCAACGCTCAGTCCGAGCGCGGCACCAGACACATCCGTGACTACGCCACCACGCTCCGACCGGATCCGAGCGGCGACGACGGCCTCTGGCGTCTGAACGGGACGAAGTTCTATTGCACCGGCGCGCTGTTCGCCGACTGGATCCCGACGCTGGCGCATCTCGGCGAGGACGGTCCGCTGCACGTCGCCTGGGTCCGGCGTGATGCCGACGGTGTCGAGGTCGTCGACGACTGGGAGGCCCTCGGTCAGCGGACCACCGCGAGCGGGACGGTGCGCTTGACCGACGTGGTGGTCACCGCCGACCTGATCACCGACTTCTCGGCCACCTTCACGGGGCCGACCACGTACGGCGCGTTCGCCCAGTTGTTGCACGCCGCGATCGACGCGGGCATCGCACGCGCCGCACTCGAGGATGCCGCTGAGTTCGTGACCACCAAGAGCCGGCCCCACCCCGACGCCGGGGTCGAGCGCGCCGCCGACGATCCGCTGGTGGTGCATGCGTTCGGCGAGATGGAGCTCGCGGTCCGAGGCGCCGAGGCCCTGCTCGCCGAGGCGGGCCGCGCCGTCGACCGAGCCGACGCGGATCTCGACGAGACGACCGCCGCAGCCGCCACCCTTGCCGTCGCGGCAGCCCGCGCATCCACCACGAAGAGCTCCGTCGATGTGGCGAGCCGACTGTTCGAGGTCGCCGGGACACGTTCCGCGGTGGCCAAGGAGTCGCTGGATCGGCATTGGCGAAACGCCCGCACCCACACACTGCACGACCCGGCGGCGTGGAAAGTGCAGCACCTCGGCCGTTGGGCGGCCGAAGGCATTCTCCCGCCCCGCACCGGTCAACTCTGACCGGCCGCAACACGAATTCCGACACCGCACGAGAGACGAAGGAAGAGAACGAAGTACATGAGTTCATTGACGTTTCACTGGTTCCTGCCGACCAATGGAGGTGACGGCCGCAACGTGGTCGGCGGTGGCCACGGGGTGTCGGCAGGCGATGCGGGCCGGCCGGCCTCGGTGCCGTATCTGGGCCAGATCGCGCGCAGCGCGGAACAACTCGGATTCGAGGCGGCGCTGACGCCGACCGGTGCCTGGTGTGAGGACGCGTGGATCTCGACCGCGATGATCAGCAGTCTCTCGGAGCGACTCAAGTTCCTGGTCGCCTTCCGGCCGGGTGTCGTCGCGCCGTTCCTGGCGGCGCAGATGGCCGGTACCTTCCAGAACCTTTCCGGTGGAAGGCTTCTCCTGAACGTGGTGACCGGTGGCGAGGACCACGAGCAGCAGATGTTCGGCGACTTCCTCGACAAGGAACAGCGTTACGCCCGCGCCGACGAATTCCTCGAGATCGTCCGCCGCCTGTGGACCGGTGAGACGGTCGATTTCGACGGTGAGTACCTGTCGGTCGCCGACGCCACGCTCGCCCAGATCCCGGATCCGCTGCCGAAGATCTACTTCGGGGGATCGTCACCGGCCGGCATCGCCGTCGCCGCGAAGCACGCCGACGTCTACCTCACCTGGGGCGAGCCCCCGGAAGCGGTCGCGGAGAAGCTCGATCGGGTGCGTAAGGCGGCTGCCGAGCAGGGGCGGGAGCTCACCTTCGGCATCCGCCTGCACACCATCGCGCGAGAGACCTCCGACGACGCGTGGGCCGAAGCCGACCGGCTGCTCCGGCACATCTCCGACGAGGAGGTTGCCCGTATCCAATCGGGGCTGAAGCGTTCGGCTTCGGAGGGTCAGCAGCGAATGCTCGCACTCAACAAGGGCTCGAAAGACGGTCTGGAGATCTATCCGAACCTCTGGGCGGGGATCGGCCTGGTCCGCGGCGGCGCCGGTACTGCGATGGTCGGCTCCTTCACCGAGATCGCCGACTTGATCGAGGCGTATCGCGAGGTCGGTATCGAGGAGTTCGTGCTCTCCGGGTACCCCCACCTCGAGGAGTCGTATTGGTTCGGCGAAGGCGTTCTCCCCGAACTCACCCGGCGCGGCCTCTGGGAACATCCCGCACCGGTCGTCGGGCGTTCGGCGGTGCCGTTCGGTGCGGCACCCACCGCGCGGGTGGCGGCGTCGTGACCGTCACCGCCGTCGTCGTCGGAAATCCCAAGCCCGCGAGCCGAACACTCACCGCGGCAACCTATGTCGCCACCCAACTCAGCGGCGCCGAGCCGGATCTGATCGTCGATCTCGCCACGCTCGGTGCGGCCATCCTCGACTGGTCCGACGACGGGATCGCCGCGCTGGTGGAGCAGGTCGGGAAGGCCGATCTCGTGGTGTTCGCGAGCCCGACCTACAAGGCCGCCTACACCGGGTTGCTCAAGTTGTTCCTCGACCGGTTCGCGGGTGGTACCGGGCTGTCGGGGGTTGCGATCCCCCTGATGCTCGGCGGCAGTCCTGCCCATTCGCTGTCACCCGAGCTGACGCTTCGGCCGGTTCTCACCGAGATCGGCGGCACCGTGCCTGGCCGCGCGCTCTATGTGGTGGATGCCGCGTACGACGATCCGCAGGCCTACGCGCAGTGGCTGGCCGAGAACGGGCCGACGGTCACCGCATTGCTGGGAGGGCGTTCATGAGTGAGCTGCGCACCAATCAGGATCTCGATCCGGCGAAGCTGCGCAAGGCATTCGGTGTGTTCCCGACCGGTGTGGTCGCGGTCGCGGCCGAAGTGGACGGGGCGTTGACCGGGCTGGCGGCCAGTTCCTTCAGCAGTGTCAGCCTCGACCCGCCGCTGGTGTCCTTCTCGGTGGCGAACACGTCCAAGACCTGGCCGGATCTCCGCCGGGCGAAACACCTCGGGGTGACGATCCTGGCCGACCATCACGGCGAGGTCTGCCGTCAGCTGGCGGGTCCGGTCGAGCACCGCTTCGACGACATCGCGCTGAAGGCGTCGGGCGACGGCGCGGTCACGCTCGACGAGGGGCTCGCCCGGTTCGACACCACCATCTACCGCGAGGTTGAGGCTGGCGATCACATCATCGTGTTACTGGAACTCCATGCTGTCGAGCATCCGGAGTCCGGCAGCCCGTTGATCTTTCACCGGAGTGGCTTCGGCCGTCTCGCGGTCTAGTGCCCTGGCGCAGGACTCGCGGCGGCGCTCTCCTGCGGATCCGGGACCGACTGCACGACGGTGGCGACGGCGGGCTTCGCCGGTCGCCGCACGGGGACTCGGGGTCGTGCGGTGAGCCATTTGCTGACCGGGGTGCGCAGCAGGATGTCGACAACGACCAGCGACAGCGCGAGGACGACCGCCGTCAGCAGAGTGGTGCGGATCGCCGCGGAGTGCGGGAACCAGCCGAACAGTGCCCCGATGAAGCCGGTCCGGCCGAGGATGTCGAGTATCAACGGATGTACGGCGAAGACGCCGAAGGCGCGGAACGACGCATACGACACCGCCTTCGACGACATCGCGCGGCCCGATTCCCGGCGTGCGTTCCAGACCAGCGCCAGCATCCAGAGAAGCGTCAGACCGGCGAGGAACCACGGCAGGTTGACGGGATTCCACGGAGTGTTCGCCTGCAACGGGACGTTGCCGGGGGAGGTGGCCAGGAGGTAGGCGCCGACACTGAAAGCGGTACCGATCCCGCACGCGGAGATCACTGCGATCGCGTGGGTCCGCAGCCACTCGTTCATCGCCTCGTGGTGCACGGCGGCCAACGCTCCGATCGCGATGAACAGGGCGTACATCGGCAGTGTCTTCCACAGGTTGTCGTAGACCAGGGTCCACGTCGGTCCGGCCGGCCGGGGGAGGTACTGGTAGAAGACGAACGCCGCCAGCTGGATCACGGCGGCCACGCCGAGGACCCGCCACGGGCGGTGAGCCGTGCGGTCGAGAATCCAGGAGACCAAGGGGAACGCCAGGTAGATCTGCATGGAGATGAGCAGGAAGTAGAGCTGGTACTTGCCCTCGCCGGTGACGATGTCCTGGCCGAGATCGCTGAAGAACCGGGCCGGGGTGGGCCACGGGTTGTCGGCGATGATCACGTGATCGGTCAAGGAGTAGAGCAGGGTCCACACCAGGTACGGGCCGACCACCATGCCGAATCGGCGTCGCCAGAACGCGACGGGTGACATCGGTTTGCCGCGGGTGCTGAGGACCAGGACGAACAACGTCACGGCGACGAAGCCGTAGCGGGTGAGGTGGCAGATCGTGCCGACGAGGTTGGCCGAGCGGATCACGTCGGGCGTGGTGTTGATGGCGTTGACGCTGTGCGCGACCACCACGCCTGCGAAGAGCAGGACGCGCACGAAGTCGGCGGTGTGCGCGCGGCCCGATGACGGCTTCTTCCGGGGTTCCGCCGCGACGCCGGTCGAGCCGCCCCCCGGCGGTCCGGCGTCTGTATGTAACTGTTCTGTGGTGTCGTCGACGGTCTGCAACCGCACCTCCCCGATCGGATCCCTTCCCCTGCGTCGGGCAAGTGTACGGACCGTTCCTGGGAGAACCCTCAGCGGAGGTGTATCGCTACTGGTCAGTGCCGGAGTGGTGAGTGTCGGCCACGCGGCCGGGTCAGGACTCCCGTGACCGCAACTCGGCGCGCCAGTCCTCGGGTAGCCGCTCGCGCGGACCCGGCACACCCTGCGAGGCCGGGTGCTCGGTGGGCGCAGCCAGAGCAGGTCCGGCGAACAACTCCTCGGTGGTGAAGTCCCAGAACCACTCCTCGCCGGGCTCGTAACTCTGGATGACGCGGTGGCCGGTCGCCTCCGCGTGCCGGCGCGCGTGGCGGTGCAGTGAGTCGTCGCAGCAGCCGATGTGACCGCACTGCGCACAGCGACGCAGATGCACCCACCACGAGCCGTCGCTGGTGCATTCGACGCAGCCCGGACCACTCGGCGGGACGTCCGGATCGATCGATGCAGATGTCATTGCGGCCTCCGATCGGCGGGGACGGGCACTCCGCGATGCACGTCAGGATATCGGTGCTGCGGCTTTCCGCGGTGCCGGACGGGATCAGATCTCCGTTACGAGATCGGCGATCCGCGGCAGGACGACCTCGCGCCACCCCGGGCCCATCCGGTCGAATGCCGCGGCCATGCGCGTGTCGTCGAGGTCGAAGCCGGAGTGCACGAGCAGGAGGCGGGTGCCCTTTCCTTCCGGCACCAGGGTCCAGGTGAGCGTCCAGTTGGCGGTGAACGTGTAGACGAACCGGGAGGGCGGATCGGCCTCGAGGACCCGGCACGGCTGATGACCGAAACCGGGCATGTCCAGGGTGAACTCGTGCCCGACCTCAGGCCTGATGTCGCCGGCCGCCCACCAGCGCTGCACCAACTCCGGTTCGGTGAGGATGCGCCAGACGGTTTCGGGGCGGGCCGCGACGAACTGATCGACGCGGATCACCGCGTGCTGGTCGGTGGAATCGGTGGTCATTCGAGATCCTCTGCGATGTCGGCGATATCGGTCAGACGGGCACGCCAGAAGCGTTCGAAGGGGTGGAGCCAGTCGCTCAGGTCGGCGAGCGGGGCTGCGGTCAGGTGATAGATCCGGTGCCGCCCGCGAGCCTCGTCGGTGACGAGCCCGGCGTCCTTCAGAACCTTCAGGTGTTCGGCGACCGACGAGCGGCTCAGGGCGAAACGCGCACCGAGCTCGCCGGCGGCCGTGGGTTCGGCGGCGAGCAACTCCAACAACCGGCGGCGGACCGGATTGGCCAGCGCCAGGAAGACGTCGTCGGAGGTGGTCACGGGACGAAAGAATATGTCGGAGATATCCGACGCGTCAATCGTGATCGACCAGACATTGACTCGGATAGTTGGTGTCGTAGTAAACTAGGACTATTGATATCCGAGTAATCGAGGAGAAGATGTGAGATGAAGATCGTCATTTTCGGGAACGGGCTGATCGGGAGCCAGGTCGTGGAGAAGGTGGCCGCGGCCGGGCACGACGTGGTGGCGCTCGGGCGCAGCGCAGGCGTGGACACGACCACCGGCAAGGGCGTCGCCGAAGCGGTCGCGGGTGCCGACGTCGTCGTCGACCTCACCAACTCGCCGTCGTGGCAGGACGACGACGTCCTGGAGTTCTTCCGCTCCTCGACGAGCCATCTGCTCACCGCGGAGCGGGCTGCCGGGGTCGGGCATCACGTGATCCTGTCGATCGTGGGTGCCGACCGGCTCACCGACTCCGGGTACATGCGCGCCAAGCTCGCGCAGGAAGAGCTGGTGGAGGCCGGGCCGATCCCGTACTCGATCGTGCGGTCGACGCAGTTCTTCGAGTTCGTTGCCGGCATCGCCGACGCGGGGACTCGCGGCGACGTGGTGCACGCGACGCCTGCGCACCTGCAGCCCATCGCCTCGCGAGACGTCGTCGAGCGGGTGAGCGACATCGCGCTCGGGACGCCGGTCAACGGGACCGTCGAGATCGCCGGGCCCGAGGCGTTGGGTATCGACCAACTGGTCCGGCGGTTGTTCAGCTCGACGGGCGATCGACGATCTGTGCAGAGCGACCTCGGCGCCGGGTATTTCGGTGCGATCCTCGACAATGTGGCACTCGTCCCCACGCCGGGCGCTGATGCCTGGATCGCGCCGACCACTTTCGACGACTGGCTCGATTCACGCGCGCCGATAGGCTGACGCCATGAAGCTCTCGACCGGCGTGGAATGGTCTCTGCACTGCTGTGTGGTGCTGAGTCAGTCCGATCACCCGGTGCCGGCGGGCCGCCTCGCGGAGTTGCACGGAGTGTCCAAGACCTACCTCGCGAAACACTTGCAGGCATTGGCGCGCGCGGACCTCATCCTCCCGGCCGAGGGGCGCGACGGCGGATATGCGCTGACGCGTGCTCCCGGCGCCATCACGGTGCTCGACGTGGTCCAGGCGGTGGACGGCAAGGAGCCGGCATTCCGATGTACCGAGATCAGGCAGCGGGGCATCCTCGCCGCACCGCCCGAACAGTGCGTGTCCGCGTGCGGTATCGCGAAGGTGATGGCCGCAGCCGAGCAGGCCTGGAGGGCCTCGCTGGCAGGTGTGACCATCGCGGATCTTGCTGCGACACTTGATATCAACCAATTGAAGAACATCCTGGCAGCATCCTGACCGACGGTCGACGTGCATCGAATGTACGGTTCGCCGTCCGGCGGGTTCTTCGCTACTCTGGGAATTGCGACTGGCGAGGCCGGAATCAACCGGCGTGGAGCGCAACTGTCAGAGGCATCGTCCGCCTGGGTGTCCCGGAGAACTCTTCTGGAGGGCAGCTGCATGAACGACGACCAACCCGTCGACGACCAACCCATCGAGGCACCGATCGGTGGCGACGGCGCACGTCATCGTGTGGTGATCATCGGCTCGGGATTCGGCGGACTCACCGCTGCGCGGCAACTGGCCAAGGCCGACGTCGATGTCACCGTGATCGCCCGCACCACCCATCACCTGTTCCAGCCGCTGCTGTATCAGGTCGCCACCGGCCTGATCTCGGAAGGCCAGATCGCCCCTGCGCTTCGTGTGGTGCTGCGCAAACAGGGCAACACCACGGTCGTCCTCGGTGAGGTGGAGACCATCGACCTCCAGCGGCGCAGTGTCACGTCGCGGCTGCTCGAGCGCGTCACCGAGACGCCGTTCGACAGTCTGATCGTCGCGGCGGGGGCCGACCAGTCGTACTTCGGCAACGATCAGTTCGCCGAGTACGCACCTGGATTGAAGACCATCGACGATGCCCTCGAGCTGCGGGGACGCATCCTGGGCGCCTTCGAACAGGCTGAACTCTCCGACGACCCGGATGAGCGAGCGCGTCTGCTCACGTTCGTGGTGGTCGGCGCGGGGGCGACCGGCGTCGAGATGGCCGGACAGATCGCCGAGATGGCCACCAAGACACTGCGGGGATCGTTCCGCAACATCGATCCGACCGAATCGCGGGTGATCCTCCTGGACGCCGCGCCCGCTGTGTTGCCGCCCTACGGCGGCAAGCTGAGCCGGCGTGCCGCGAAACGTCTGGCGAAGAACGGGGTCGAGATCCAGCTCGGAGCGATGGTGGTCGACATGGACTACCACGGTCTCGTGGTCAAGGACCAGGACGGCACCACGCGCCGGATCGAGAGCCAGTGCAAAGTGTGGTCGGCCGGTGTCGCGGCCAGCCCACTGGGTCGTCAGCTGGCCGAGCAGAGCGGGGTCGAACTCGATCGCGCCGGTCGCGTGAAGGTCGGAGGCGACCTCACCGTGACCGGCCACCCGAACGTCTTCGTCGTCGGCGACCTCATGGCGGTCGATGGCGTACCCGGGATGGCGCAAGGAGCGATCCAGGGGGCGAAGTACGCGACGGCGGCGATCCGTGCGGGACTGCGTGGAGCGGATCCGGCGTCGCGTAAGCCGTTCTCCTACTGGGACAAGGGTTCGATGGCGACGATCGCCCGTTTCAGTGCGGTCGCGAAGATTCCCATCCCGGGCACCTCGCGCAGCATCGAGTTCTCGGGCTTCGTCGCCTGGCTGGGATGGCTGTTCCTGCATCTGCTGTACCTGGTGGGGTTCCGCAACCGCTTCACGACGCTCGTCGACTGGTTCTTCGCGTTCACCAGCCGCAGCCGTACTCAGCTGGCCATCACCGAGCAACAGGTGTTCGCGCGCAACGCGATCGGTGTGCTCGACAGTCTCGGGCGGCCACGCGAAGGGTCGCAGCCGGACGAGAGTGCGCCGCGGCTGGAGGAACGCCAGAGCGCATAGACCACGGAGCCGATTGTCGGCGCGGCCCGGCGTGTGCGCGCGAAATCGGCTGCCCTGCCCGGTGACGGCGGTACGGTCCAGTGATGAAACAGCTCATCAGGGCCATCGTGGGTGTCGTCGCAGTGACCGTCGTCGCAGGTTTCCTGCCCGCTCAGGCGGCGGCGACGCCGTCGTCGGGTATCTCGGCGGTGACCCTCGCCGAAGGGGACATCCCGGCCGGACTCCTGCCCTTTGTCCCCAAGGGTGTCCATGTCGCGGTCCGTGAGATCACGGTCGCGCCGGGCGGGACAACCGGTTGGCATTATCACGACGGCGATCTGGTCGGACTGATCCGCTCGGGTACCTTCACCCATCCCGGGCCCGATTGTGTCCCGACGATCTATCGCCCGGGGGAGATCATCCGAGAGCCGCACGGACAGGCCAACACTCACGCCGGTCGCAATCTCGGCAACACTCCGGTTGTCCTCGACGTGCTGTACCTCCTCCCGCTGGGCAAGCCGTTGTCGGAGGACGCGCCGGCTCCCGGGTGTGACAAGGAGTAGTCAGGCGTATGGCCCGACCGCACATCGAACTTCGTGATGCGACGGTGACGGACGAGGCATGCCTGCGATGGTGCTGGGCCGCGGAGGTCGATCCGTCGGTGGACGATGGGATACCCGACGCCTTTCCCGACGAGGTCCGTCTCTGTATGCAGGCCGAGACGCGCTCCGTGTGGACGCGTTGATCTCGTCGTATCCGAGTTGTCGGTGGGACGGTTTAGTCTTGTCGTAGTTGATGTGACGCGGGTGTGCTTCTCTTGTTGACGGGCGAATGTTGTTGGTGTCCTGTCGATCTTGTCCTTCGCGGTGTCCGCGAGGGTCTCACGAAAGTCCAGCACCGTGTGCACCTTCTCGGATGCCTTTGCCGATGATGCCGCAGCCGATCATGCCGCAGCCGGCGATGCCATGCTGTCGTCGCTGCGGGGTGATCAGGTGGCCGATGCGGCTCGAGACCTGGTGCGGTTGAGTCGGCAGGCCGAGGCGCGGGCGGTGCTCTTGGCCTTTCGGATCGGGCAGGCGGCTCATGACGAGGTGTTGTTCGCGCTGTCGGCGGAGCGGCAGATGATGGTGCGCAATCAGGCCGACAAAGCCGCCGTCGGGGAGATCTCTCTGCAACTGGCGATGTCACGGATCAAAGCAGGCACCTGGTACAAGCTCGGCGATGCACTGCAACGTCACCCCAAGATCCGCCTGGCCTATCTCGCCGGCGACGTGAGCACGCACCGGATGTCGGTGATGGTGCACGCCCTCGAGTCGGCGCCAGTGCCGAGCCCTGCTGTCGAGTCGGATGCCGAGGCCTCAGACCCCGAGACGTCGATCGATGATTCCCAGGTGGACGATCTCGACTCCGGTGGGCCGGCCGACGACGAGTGCGGTGATCCCTGCGACGCATCTGGCGAGGATGCTCCGCCGGATCTGGAAGACCGTGCGCTGGAACTGTCCTCGCATCCATCGACCGACGCCGTGTTGCGCGATGAACTCGAAGCACTGGTCATCAGTCTCGACCCGGCAGCCGCGGCAGAGACCCGCGAGGGGTTCACCGAAACCTGGCAGAACCTCACCATCACCAATGACAGTTCCGGACACGCGAACATCGACGCCTGCGTGCCGGCCGAACACGGCGTGGCCCTGCGGGAACAGATCGCGGCCTTGATCGCGGCCAGGGTGTGCCGGAACGACCGGCGCACAATAGGCCGACTACGCGTGGCAGCATTCGCCGAACTGGCCGGACTGGGCGGCCGACTGCACTGCACCTGCGGCGGAGACGGCTGCTGCGTCGGCAACGCCGATTCGCAGGCGGCGGGCGACCCCGGTACCGCCCGGCATCGGCCTCATCGCCGTGACGAATCGGATGAGCGGGCCGAATCCATCGAAGCAGAACCGCTGTCTGAGCTCGTGCTGCCCGAACTGACCGTCGTCATCGATCCCCTCGGCATCGAGGTCCCCCGGCTACGGGGCTACGGCGCGATCGACCCGGTCTTGGCGGCGGATCTGAGCAGCCGCGCCCGGGTCGTATCGCTGCCGGAAGACCCTCGAGATCGGTCGGCAGGACTGCTGGTCCGTGACCGCGGCCCCGCACCACCGGTCGATCGGACCGGGCACGGCGGCTTCGACCTTCCGCCGCCGGGAGCGCTCATCTACACACCGTCGACACGGATACGTGGCGAGATTCTGCTCTCGGACCACTACTGCCGATACCCGTATTGCGGCATGCCTGCCGATCAGTGCGAGATGGACCACCTGGTGGCCTTCGACCCGCGTGAGCCGCACGTCGGTGGCTGGACCGTGCCCGAAAATCTCGCACCGATGTGCCGGCCCGACCATCAGCGCAAACACCAAGGCTTCTGGCTCCCGACCATGCACACCGACCGCACCATCACCTGGCGCAACCCCAGAACCGGACAGGAGATCATCACGTACCCGCGCTGACCGGAGTGTGGCTGACGCGGGTGACCTCTACCGATAGTCGTCATCGATCAATGGGGCGAAACTGAGTCTTTCTCGTCCAACAATCGTCGACCTACGCTCGAACATCGGCCACCAAGCGCCGTGTTGGAGCAACCGGCGGGACGAGGAGATCTCACGTCATGTCCGCGCCCGAGTCCGTAGCGGAGACAACCGAGGACCGTCATCACTCGACCGGTTCGGTCGTGGAGCGTCCGAGCGGTCGGCTCCTCCGACCTCGCGAGGTGCTCCGCGACCTCGGCGGCACCTACATCGTCAACGGGGTCGTCGGGCTGATCTTCTCGGCCTCCGGCCCGGTGGCGGTGATCCTGGCGGCCGGGTCCGCCGGGAAGCTCGACGCGACGGTCCTGTCGTCGTGGATCTTCGGTGTATTCGTCCTCAACGGCGTCCTGACCCTGATCGCCAGCTGGGTGTATCGCATGCCGCTGGCGTTTGCATGGACGATCCCCGGGACCGTACTCGTCGGTGCATCCCTGAAACACCTCTCCTGGGCCGAGGTGCTCGGCGCGTTTCTCGTCAGCGGACTGTTGATCTTCGCCATCGGACTGACCGGGCGCGTGCGAAAAGTCATGTCGGCCTTGCCGACACCGATCGTGATGGCGATGGTGGCGGGCGTCTTCCTCCAGTTCGGTATCGACATCGTGCGTTCCGTCGGTGCGGATCCGGTTGTGGCGCTTCCGATCGTGATCGCATTCTTCGTCCTGCAGTGCCATGGCACCCTGTCCCGGTGGATGCCGCCGATCATCGGCGCATGTCTGGCAGGCGCGGTGGCCGTGGCGGTGAGTGGCAAGTTCCACCTCGGCCACGAGACGGCGTCCTGGTTGGCGACCCCACTGGTGCAGGCGCCCGACTTCAGTGTCCGCGCAATGCTGGAATTGGTGGTCCCGCTGGTGATCACCGTGATCGTCGTGCAGAACGGTCAGGGAGTCGCCGTGCTGAAGTCGGCAGGCCACCAGCCACCGGTCAACGTCGTCACGGTCGCGTGCGGGGTGTGGTCGATCCTGTCGTCGGCAGTCGGGGCGATCTCGAGCTGCCTTGCCGGACCGACCAATGCGCTGCTCGTCGCCGGCGGAGAACGACGGCGCCAGTACACCGCCGCACTCACATTCGGTGTGCTCGCCATCGCGGTCGGGTTGTTCGCCCCGCTCTTCGTCACGCTGATGGAGGCGATGCCCGCGGCCTTCATCGCCACCGTCGGCGGGCTGGCGCTGCTGGGTGCTCTCCAGAACGCATTCCGATCGGCGTTCAGCTCGCGGTTCACGATGGGTGCGCTGGTGACGTTCCTCGTCTCGATCTCGGACCTGAGCTTCTTGAACATCGGCTCGGCATTCTGGGGTTTGATCGCGGGGCTGGTGGTATCGAGGCTGGTCGAGCGGGCGGACTTCCGGACCGGAGCCGGGCCCGTGGCGCCTTCCTGATCATCCCGGAACCGGCTTGACCAGCGAATACTATTGCGGCTCAAACCTTCTGAATCCGACATTTCACCCCGCATCCGGCTCGCAGGCCCGCATACGTAGACTCCGGAACATGTCGAGACTTCAGACTTCGCTGCGGCCGATCCCTTCCGCGATCTCTCCCTCTCGTCCGGCCGGGCGCTCGTCCGCCACGCGGCGAGCCCTCGCGGCGTCGCTGATTCTCGCCGTTTCCGCCGTCGGGGGCGTTCTCGGTGTCGCGCGTCCGGCAGCGCCGGCCAATGCGGACATGGTTCTCGGCGGTCACTCCGTGGGAGGCAAGATCGGGGACGCATACATCTTCAGCGGGGGCATCCTCAAATGGGGTATGCCGACCGGCCCCGAACATGCCGCGGCCAAGGGCGGTCGCTTTCAGAACTTCAAACGCGACGCGTCGTTCTACTGGCATCCGTCGGTGGGTGACGGCAAGCCGCACGAGGTGGGTGGCGCCATCCGCCAGCGGTGGCAACGGATGGGCGCGGAACGCGGTCCGATGGGGTACCCGACCAGCAGTGAACTCAAGGTGGGTAGCGGAAGCCTGAACAACTTCCAGGGCGGCGTCATCTGCTTCAGCGATTCGGGCGGTGTTCAGGTCGTCCGGGGCGGAATCCTGAAGAAGTGGCAGGCACAGAAGGGTGCGGCCGGGTATTACGGCGTGCCACTCGGAGGCGAGTACAAGGTGGGTGGACGCTACGCCCAGGACTTCCTGAACGGCACGATCTTCTGGCCGTGACGAGGGTCGGATCGGTTCGCAGGGTTTCGATACGCATCGGACTCGCTCCGCTCGTGCGACGCTACTCAACCAGCGGTGACGAACCACTCGTCTGACTGCTCCGGCCGAGAAGTCCCAGCGCGCGATGCCACGCGTCACCGTCCACGACGTCGCGGACCGGGCCGAAGACCGCGTCGGCCCCTCGATCTGTCGGGATTCGTTCTGCTTGTGCAAGAACGAGTTCCACGATGTCGGGGGATGGTCGGTAAGCGTCTCCGAGAGCGTCCCACACGTGGACTGCCAGGTCGAGCGTATGTATCGCCAGGACGGCATCGAGGGGAAACACCTCATCGGTGATCTCGACCAGGCGTACCTCGCCGGCGGGATCACCGTCGATGGCCGTGGTCAGTGCGATCCTCGACTCATCCCAGAGAGTGTGAGATCGCGGCCGGTAGGCGGACCGGTCGGCGTCGCCGTCGGCGATCGCGTCGGCGAACCCGAAGTTCTGGCCCACCATGTGGCAGACCAGATCTTCGATCGTCCAGCCCACGCAGCGGCTTGCGTTGGGCATCATCGCTGATGTGAGTGCGTCGATCATGTCGTCGGCATCGGTCAGTGCGCGACGATGGAGTTCGGTGAATGTCGTCATGGGGTAATCATCTACCACGGTAGATGAAATTGGAAGGGGCAATTCGTGACGGGTGACGATCGTGGGATGGATCTCGGCGCCGCGGCCGGGGCGCTGGCCCGCGCGATGGTGGCCGCGGAGACGCCGATTCTGGACGAGGCGGGGCTGTCCATGTGGGAGTACGTGGTGCTCGATGCGCTCGCCGACGCCACCGCGATCTCGCAGGCAGACCTGTCGCAGCGGACGCGGCGCGACCCGACCCGGCTGGGTCACCTCCTCGACGCATTGTCCGACCGGGGACTGGTCGATCGGGCGCGATCCACTGATCGCAGGCGGGTGACGGTCTCGATGACCATCGCCGGACAGCAGGCGCATGCGAGGGTCAAGCGGCAGATCCGTGCGATGGAGGAATCGTTTCTACGGTCAGCCGTCGGCGACGGCGGTGGGGCGACGGCCCGGGCGCTGCTGAGCAGGCTGGGCCAGGCGGCGGGGGAGTTGTCCACCGACTGACGACGACCGGATCGGCCGACGCGCCTGGGCATTTGGCCGACACCCGACGCGGATCGAACGGTGCGGAGTACAAACAGGTGATGACCGACAACGCCGTCATCGAGATCAGTCGCGACCACAATCCGTTCGGCCAGGACGGGGTGGTGCGGGACGCCACCGGGATCCTGCGATACGCGGACGTCCCGGCGACGTTCATCGACGTTCTCCGCGAGCGGGCCGCCGCCCAGCCGGATGTCGAGGCCGTGGTCGAACTCGGTGGTCGCCGATTGACCTATGCCGAGCTCTGGGACGCGGCCGCGCGCGTCGCAGGTGGTCTGCGAGCTCAGGGCGTGGCAAACGGGGATCGTGTCTCGGTCCGCTACGCGGCAGGCGTGGACTGGGTACTGGGCTTCTGGGGCACCGTGCTCTCGGGCGGGATCGCCGTCGCGGTGAACACCCGATCGGCTGAGCCCGAGGTGGCGTTCGTCCTCGAGAACGCGGGGGTCACACTGGACCTGGCTCCGGGTACGGCGCTCCCGGATGGCGAACCGTACGCCGTCGACACGGCGACGGCGGGCGACGTCGCGGCGCTGTTCTACACGTCGGGCACCACCGGCCGCCCCAAGGGCGTCCCCACCACACATGAAGCCTTTGTCGCCAACGCCGAGAACATGATTCGCTGTTCCGGTCTCTCCCGCGATGTGGGCGCCGACTATCGGACCCTGATCTCGGTGCCGTTGTTCCACGTGACCGGTTGCAACTCGCAGCTCCTCGTCGCCACCTACGTCGGTGGGACGTCGGTGATCATGCCGCAGCTCGACGTCGGCGCGTTGGTGGAGGTGCTCGTGGCCGAGAAGATCGGTTACATGGTCACCGTGCCCGCGGTGTATGCGCTCCTGCTGCGCCATCCGGCCTTCGTGGACGCGAACGTTTCCGGTGTCCGCGTTGTCGGGTATGGCGGCGCGCCGATCGCGCCGTCGACGGTGCAGGAGATCCAGGCGGCGTTCGGCGACGCCACTGTCATGAATGGCTACGGAATGACCGAAACGGCCTCCCTGGTCACGGTTTTGCCCGACCGGGATGCCGTCGAGCATGCCGACTCGGTGGGATACGCGGTGCCGTCGGTGGACATCGGCATCGTGCCGATCTCCGACGACCCGACGATCGGCGAACTGGTCGTTCGGGGAGCCAACGTCGCGACCGGCTACTGGGAGCGACCCGACGCCGACGCCGAGACGATCGTCGACGGCTGGCTGCACACCGGAGACGTGGTTCGCGTGGACGACGCCGGACGCGTCCACATCGTCGACCGGATCAAGGACATCATCAATCGCGGCGGCGAGAACGTGTCGAGTATCGAGGTCGAGGCCGTGCTGCTCTCGGCGCCTGGTGTCGTGGACGCCGCGGTGGTTCCGGTGCCCGACGACGTGATGGGGGAGAAGGTCGGGGCACTACTGGTTTCCGAGTCCGGCGAACTCGACCTGGATGCGGTGCTCGACCACTGCCGGGAGAACCTGGCCGACTTCAAGATCCCGCAGTTCGCGGTGGTGTCCGGAGAAACGCTGCCGCGCAACGCCGGTGGAAAGCTGCTCAAGAAGAGGATTCGCGAACAGGTGCAGTGGGGCGACCCGCTGCGCTAGGGATCGGACCGGTTCGCGGGGTATGACCGCCCTCAGGTGATAGACACAGTGGATGCCGACATACTTCACCAGCGCCGATGGCGAGACCCTGACCCCCACCAAGTGGGCCGGCAGTCCGTGGTCGGAGAAACAGATCAGCGGGCCGGTGGTGTGTGGCGCGTTCGCGCGGGCGCTGGAACGACATGTGCCACCGGACTTCATCCCCATCCGCCTGACGGTCGACATGTTCAGCCCGGTCCTCAAACAACCGTTCACCGTGGACACCGAGGTCATGCGGAAGGGGTCGCGCATCGTGGTGGTGGACGCGGAGATCGTGCAGGACGGCAAGCCACGGGCGCGGGCCGCAGCGGTGATCGCCGCCGCGGCCGACGATCCGCGCGGCGAGACGTGGCATGCGCCGGTCGACGAATTGCTGACTCCGCCCGATCGAACCGCCCGCGACGGCGGGGACGTCCCGCTGTTCCGGAGCGGTGATCAGGACTGGTCCACCGACTACCTCAGCAACCAGAACGCGCTGCGCAAGAGTGTCTGGCAGGACCAGGGTCATCTGATCGAGGGGGAGGAGTCGTCGGGATTCGTGCGGGCGGCGATGGTCGCCGAGAACACCAGCATGGTCTGCAACTGGGGCTCCGAGGGCGTCGGTTTCATCAACTCCGACCTCACCGTCGCGCTGTCCCGCATGCCGCACAGCGCCGATTTCGGTCTGCTGGCCATCGATCAGTTGATGGGCCGGGGAGTCGCGGTCGGCAGTGCGTACCTGTTCGACCGCGACGGCGCTTTTGGCATCGCGACGGTGTCCGCGCTGTCGAATGTTCGCCGTCAGCTCGATCTGGCGAGTCTGGCCGAAGAGCACGGATGGGACAACAGGGGTGATGCCGAGGGTGGCCCGACTCCTCCATGAGGTGTCGGGCCCGGACTTGTCGCGATACTGGCCGAACCGAGCGCCGCGGGCACATACGTCGTCAGCAGCAGAACTTGAGCGGAATAGACTCAACTCTGCTGGCGTTCTCAGTCTCGTATGGCTCATACTTGAGCCTGTTAGACTAAAGAGAGAAAGGTACGCGAGTGGACAGCTTCAACCCGACCACCAAGACACAGGCAGCGCTGAGTACTGCTGTGCAGGCGGCGGCCGCTGCCGGCAATTCCGACGTACGTCCGGCTCACATCCTGGTGGCGCTGCTCGATCAGTCCGACGGCATCGCCGCACCGCTGCTCAAAGCGGTCGGCGTGGATCCGTCGACCGTTCGTGCGCAGGCCCAGGGGCTGGTGGATCGGGCGCCGACAGTGGCCAGTGCGAGCGCGCAGCCGCAACTCTCCCGCGAGTCGATCGCGGCGATCACCGCAGCTCAGCAGCTGGCCGGTGAGCTCAGCGACGAATACGTCTCCACCGAGCACATCCTCGTGGGTCTCGCGACCGGCGACTCGGACACTGCCAAGTTGCTGGCCAATGCGGGCGCGACACCCCAGGCGTTGCAGGAGGCGTTCGTCGCCGTGCGCGGCAATGCCCGCGTGACCACACCCGACCCCGAGCAGACCTATCAGGCGCTGGAGAAGTACTCCACCGACCTCACCGCGGCTGCGCGTGAGGGCAAGCTCGACCCGGTCATCGGTCGTGACACCGAGATCCGCCGCGTCGTGCAGGTGCTCTCGCGCCGCACCAAGAACAACCCGGTTCTCATCGGCGAGCCCGGCGTCGGCAAGACGGCGATCGTCGAAGGGCTGGCCCAGCGGATCATCGCGGGCGACGTCCCCGAATCGCTGCGGAACAAGACGGTCATCTCCCTCGACATGGGATCGATGGTCGCCGGAGCCAAGTATCGCGGCGAGTTCGAGGAGCGGCTGAAGGCTGTGCTCGACGAGATCAAGGGCTCGGCCGGACAGGTCATCACCTTCATCGACGAGTTGCACACCATCGTGGGTGCAGGCGCGACCGGCGACTCCGCGATGGATGCCGGCAACATGATCAAGCCGATGCTCGCCCGCGGTGAGCTGCGACTGGTCGGCGCCACCACGCTCGAGGAGTACCGCCAGTACATCGAGAAGGACGCAGCGCTGGAACGCCGGTTCCAGCAGGTGTACGTCGGGGAGCCGACGGTGGAGGACACCATCGGCATCCTGCGTGGTCTGAAGGACCGCTATGAGGTGCACCACGGCGTGCGCATCACCGACTCCGCTCTGGTGTCGGCGGCGACGCTCTCGGACCGCTACATCACCGCGCGCTTCCTGCCCGACAAGGCCATCGACCTCGTCGACGAGGCCGCGTCGCGGCTGCGCATGGAGATCGATTCCCGTCCCGTCGAGATCGACGAGGTGGAGCGGATCGTCCGTCGGCTCGAGGTCGAGGAGGTCGCCTTGGAGAAGGAGACCGACGCGGCGTCGAAGGAGCGGCTGGAGAAGCTGCGCGGCGAACTGGCCGACCAGAAGGAGAAGCTCAACGAACTCTCCGCGCGCTGGCAGTCGGAGAAGACTGCCATCGATGCGGTCCGTGACCTCAAGGAGCAGCTGGAACAGCTTCGTGGAGAGGCGGATCGGGCCGAGCGTGACAGCGATCTGGGCCGTGCGGCGGAACTCCGTTACGGCAAGATCCCGAGCCTGGAGAAGGACCTGGCTGCCGCGTTGGAGAAGACCGGCACCGATCCCGGCCAGGACGTGATGTTGCAGGAGGAGGTCGGCCCCGACGACGTGGCGCAGGTCGTGTCGTCGTGGACGGGTATCCCGGCAGGCCGCATGCTCGAAGGTGAGACCGCCAAGCTGTTGCGGATGGAAGATGAACTCGGACAACGTGTCATCGGCCAGAAGGCGCCGGTCCAGGCGGTGTCGGACGCGGTGCGTCGGGCACGTGCCGGTGTCGCGGACCCGAACCGTCCGCTGGGATCGTTCCTGTTCCTCGGACCGACCGGCGTCGGCAAGACCGAGCTCGCGAAGGCGCTGGCGGAGTTCCTGTTCGACGACGAGCGTGCCATGGTGCGGATCGACATGAGTGAGTACGGCGAGAAGCACAGCGTCGCAAGGCTCGTCGGTGCACCTCCCGGCTACGTAGGGTACGAGTCCGGCGGTCAGCTGACCGAGGCGGTGCGGCGACGTCCGTACGCGGTGGTGCTGTTCGACGAGGTCGAGAAGGCGCACCCGGACGTGTTCGACGTGCTGCTGCAGGTGCTCGACGAAGGTCGCCTGACCGACGGTCAGGGCCGCACGGTCGACTTCCGCAACACCATCCTCATCCTCACCTCGAACCTCGGCTCGGGTGGTGACAAGGACCAGGTGATGGCGGCCGTCCGCGCAGCCTTCAAGCCCGAGTTCATCAACCGCCTCGACGACGTCGTGATCTTCGACGCGCTGAGCCCCGAGGAGCTCGTGTCCATCGTCGACATCCAGCTCGCACAGCTCGGCAAGCGCCTCGCGCAGCGTCGACTGGAACTCGAGGTGACGCCGAAGGCCAAGGAATGGCTGGCCGAGCGTGGTTTCGATCCGTTGTACGGAGCGCGACCGCTGCGCCGGCTGGTGCAGCAGGCGATCGGAGATCAGCTCGCGAAGTCGTTGCTGGCCGGCGACATCCACGACGGCGACGTGGTGCCGGTCGATGTCGGTGCCGACGGAGAATCGTTGGCGCTCGGCTGATCCGGGGTCGTGTGGGCGGAGTGGGTCCGGCGTGGTTTCGATACGCGTCGGACTCGCTTCGCTCGTTCGTCGCTACTCAACCAGCGGGTGCTGGGCGCTCTATCAGCGGGTGCTCGCTACTGAGCCCCTGCACCGAAACGGTGCAGGGGCTCTCGGCCGCCGGTAGTGGTGTGTCCGCGATCAGGCCGCGACGACCGCCGCATTCTGCGGTTCGTCGCCCAACTCGTGGCGTCCCATCCGGATCATGCCGGTGATGACCAGGAACGCCAGGAACATGAACCCCGCTCCGCAGTAGAAGGCCACGTCGTAGCTGTGGATACTCGCCGCCATGAAGCCCTCCGGGTTCACCGGAACAGGCTGTCCGGTGGAGCGATCGAGCGCCATGGCACTGCGGCCGTCGTTGGACAACACCTGCGCCACAATCGTGCTCAGGAGTGCCACGCCGACCGAGCCGCCGACCTGCTGGGATGTGTTGACCAGCGCGCTCGCCACACCGGCGTCCTTCTCGTCGATACGGTGCAAGGCCACCGACTGCATCGAGACGAACACCAGGCCCATCCCGAGCGCGATCAGGAGCTCACTGGGCAGGATGTGCGCCAGCCACGTCGAGTCCGAATCCAGTTGCGCCAGATAGAGGTAGCCGAGAGCGCCGGCGAGTGTGCCCGCCATCATCAGCGGCCGCGGTCCGAATCGGGGGAGCAGCGAGCTGGCCGCGGCGGCCGCGACGATGATCCCCGCCGGGAACGGCAGGAACAGGACACCCGCCTGCAATGGAGTGTGGCCCATCGTGTTCTGGAAGTAGTAACTGAGGAACAAGAACATCGCGAACATGGCGGTCGGGACGATGAACGCCACCAGATAGGCCCCGCCGCGGTTCAGGTCACCCGGGATACGTAGCGGCAGCAGAGGGCTGGTGCTTCTCAGCTCGATCATCACGAATGCGACCAACAGCGCTGCGGCGGCAGCGAACAACAGGATGGTCGATGGTGCGCCCCAGCCGGATTCAGCTGCTCTGGTGAAACCGTAGACGAGACTGACGAGCCCCAGGGTGACGGTCACCGCACCGGGGAGGTCGTAGTGGCCGGTCCGTGCGGACGGCACGTCCCGGATCACCAGGATCAGTCCGCCGATCGCGGCAACGATCGCGATCGGGGTGTTGATCAGCAAGGTCCAGCGCCAGGAGAAGAACTCGGTGAGTGCACCACCGGCGATCAGGCCGATCGCGGCGCCACCACCGGACACGGCACCGTAGACCGCAAAGGCGCGGGCCCGCTCGCGGTGTTCGGTGAACGTGACGGTGATCAGGGACAGCGCCGCCGGCGCGAGCATTGCCGCGAACACCCCCTGCAGGGCGCGTCCGGCGAAGAACGACATACCGTCCCAGGCGAATCCGGCCATCGCCGACGACGCGGCGAAACCGGCGAGCCCGATGAGGAACATCCGCCTGCGCCCCAGGTAGTCGGCCATTCGGCCGCCCAGGAGCAGGAGTCCGCCGAACATCAGCGTGTACGCGGTGAGCGCCCACTGGCGATTGGCATCGGAGATGTCGAGATCGGATTGGGCAAAGGGTAGGGCGATCGTGATGATGCTGGCGTCGAGCACCACCATCAGTTGGGCCAGCGCGATGATGCCCAGCGCCCACCAGCGACGTGAGTGTGCCGGAGGCGCGGACGAGGGTTCGGAGTCGGGGAGATCTCGCGAGAGAGCGGTGTCCGATGTGGTCAAGAGGTCCTCAATCCTGAGAGGTGGACTATCGGTGCGAGCCAATAGTGGCAGAGTCAGACAGAAGTCGTCAAGAGACAAAATACGGAGTCAGTCAATTGGCGCACGCTGCAGAAATTCTTGGCCGGAAGAGTTACAATCTCGTCGTGACACCTGCTGAATGCCGAACAGGCCAGCTCAAGGCCGGTCTTCGCGAGCGCAAGAAGCTGCAGACGCGCGATCGGCTGATAGCCGCGGCCCTGGATCTGTGCGATACGCAGGGTTTCGAGTCGACAACAGTCGAGCAGATCTCAGACGCAGCCGACATCTCGCCGCGTACGTTCAACCGGTATTTCGCCACCAAAGAGGACGTCATCCTGGCGCCCGCCGAGGACATGATCGCCGCGATGGCCGCATCCCTCGACGCGCAACCGCGGACCGGAAACCCCTTCGAGGCCCTGGTCAACGCGCAGGTTCAGATCTTCTGCGGCGAGTGTCCCACGGGTGCTGTCGACCTGACCCGATTCGAGACCATGAATCGGATCATCCAGAGCGCGCCGTCGGTGAGCGGCCGCAACACCGAACTCGCCGAGAAGAAGTACCGGAGCATCACCGACAAGGTCGCCGAGCGGATGGAACTGCCCGCCGACGACAGCCGGGTGCGGGTCGTCGTCGCGGTGTACATGTCGCTCATGCACCTGTCGATGGACGCCTGGCGATGTGACCAGGCGGGCGCGCTTGCTGATTCGGCAGTCGCTGCGGAGACCCTGGCCGCGACCTACGAGACATTCCGCGAAGTCGTCAAGAGCGTCTGAGCGTGCGGGCGCCCCCTGAGTAGGCGACGTCAGGTCGACTCGGCCGCGGCCCGGTAGAGCCACGAGATCACCAGCGCACCGGGATCGACCACACCACGCGCGTTCTCGCCGACGTAACTCGCTCGTCCCTTGGAAGCAGTGGTGTCCCTGGTGGATTCGGCGCCCTCCTCTGCCTTGTCGGCAACGGTGGGCAACGCCTCATCGTTGGACAAGGCCCGGGCGGCCGGGCTGAGCGCGTCGACCACCGTGTTGTCGCCGACCTCGGCACCACCGAGGTCTCGGATCTCGGTGAGCGCCGATTCCGTTCCCACCCGCAACGCGGTCGCGAAGTCGTCGGAATCCGCGAAAGCCTCTGCCAGTTCACGGAACAAGACGCCGAACACGGCGCCGGACGTGCCGCCCGCACGCACCAGGTACGACGTGCTGATGGCGGTGAGGACCTCGGCATCGGTCCCCTGTAACGGCAGATCGAAGTGGCCCAGCGCGGCCTTCATGTTGGTGCCGAAGTCGCCGTCGCCTGCCTGCTGATCGAGGGTCGTCAGATCGTCGATCGATCCCAGCACCTGCCCGACGAAATCGGATAACCACGCGGATTCCGTGCCGTCGGCGGCCGAGTCGTCTGGTTCGGCGAAGGTGATGTCGGAGATCGCGGGACGACCACGCGCAATGGTCGATGGCCATGCAGGAGCGTCGGTCTCGTCGTCGAAAAGCGACCGGACCTCGTCGTCGAGCCGGACGAGTGTGATCGAGAAGCCGGTCATGTCCAGGGCGGTGACAAACGTTCCGACCATCGATCGCTCGACGGCGATCCCACGGGCATCCAGTTCGGCAGCGACCTCCCCGAACACCAGCGACAGTTCCAGCGGATGGGCCGAGCCCAGCCCGTTGACCAGGCAGATGACCCGCTCACCTCTTTGCAGGCCCAAGGATTCCGAAATCCGTTCCAGCATGCGAGAAACCAATTCGTGAGCGCCCACCCGGGTGGTGCGCTCCTCGCCGGCTTCACCGTGGATTCCGACACCGAACTCCATCTCGCCGGGATCGAGTTCGAAGGTGAGCCCGTCGGCGCCGGGGACCGTGCAGGCTCGATAGGCGACCGCGATGCTGCGTGCGTTGTCGGCGGTCCGCCTGCCCAGTTCGGCGACGTGCGCGAGGTCGAGTCCGCGTGCAGCCGCTGCGCCACAGACCTTTTCGACGATGATGGTGGCACCGGTGCCACGTCGGCCCGGACCCGTTTCGGATTCGGTGGCGACGTCATCGGCGACGACGACGTGGTCGGTGGCGACGTCATCGCGCAGAATGTGGCGAGCGATCCGGAAGTTCATCACGTCGCCGGTGTAGTTCTTCACGACGTGGAGAACGCCCTTGCCACGGTCGGCCCACCGGGTTGCGCCGACGATCTGCAGGGCATTGGGTGAGGTGAACACGAGGCCGGGGCACGCGGCGTCGATCATGCCCGCGCCGATCATCCCCGAGTGCATCGGCTCGTGACCCGATCCGCCGCCGGAGATGACGCCGACCCGGGGCTCCTCCGACACGTCGCGGCGGTGGAGAAAGCCGGGGTCAGGCTGCCATGCGATCGACGGGTGGGCGGCGACAAAGCCGCGCAGTGCGTCGGTGATGAATGTGTCCGGGCTGTTGAGGACGTACTCATGCGGGGTCACGTGTCCAGGGTAGGTCGGCCTCGATACGCGACTCACCCCGTTCGCCGCTACTCGGCCGGCAACAGGGTGAACGGAGGCAGGCGCCTGAATACGTCGCGGCACGACTGTCGGGCGCCGGCGGTAGGGTGCGGTTGGCGATCGAACGAGGAGGGCCCATGGCCTTTGTGACCACCGGCGACGACGGCGTGACGCGGTGCGGGTGGGCGGGCGTCGAACCGGAGACGACCTACCACGACGACGAATGGGGCTTTCCGCTCGACGGCGACGACGCGTTCTTCGAACGGGTGGCCCTCGAGGGTTTCCAGTCCGGTCTGAGCTGGCGCACCATCCTGACCAAGCGCGAGAACTTCCGGGCGGCCTTCTCCGGATTCGGCATCGAGAAGGTCGCGAGGTTCACCGAGTCCGACGTCGAACGGATGCTCGCCGATGCGGGGATCGTTCGTCACCGCGGCAAGATCGAGGCGGTCATCAACAACGCACGACGTGCGGAGGAACTCATCGAGAGCGAAGGGTCACTGTCGGCGTACTTCTGGCGATACGAACCGGAATCCGAACCCGAGCCACAGACCCAGACCACCTCGGCAGAATCCATCGCGCTGTCCAAGGACCTCAAGAAGCGCGGCTGGAAGTTCGTCGGCCCGACCACCATGTTCGCGCTGATGCAGGCGAGTGGGATCGTCAACGACCACGCGCACGAGTGCGTGATCCGGCCCCGAGTGGCAACGGCCCGGTCGTCGGTTCGTCGCCCGGCACGCACCGAGAACGCCTGACCTTCGCGTGCTTGACTTCAACTGAACTTGAGGTCTTAGCGTCGCGACCATGACCAATTCAGTGATCGAATCCGGCCGGGAGAGTCGTCCCGCGCTCCATGACGAGTCCGTCGATGTCGGGACGGTGGTCGGCGAACTGCTCGACCATCTGCACGGTGGGCTCGACGGTGCGTCCGCGGACACCTACGACGACATGTTCGCCGACGACATCCTCTGGGGGACCCCGAAAGGCCGGGTTCTGAAGGGCTTTGCACCACTGAACGCCATCCACCGGCAGATGGTTCCTGCGAAAGTGGCGCCCGAGTCGAGGTTCGAGGCGGCGCAGGCGATCGCGCCCGCGCCGGGCGTCGTCGTCGCACAGGTCGGGAGGCATGCGATCGATGGCGGATTCTCCGAGATGGCGATGTACGTGCTCGTGGAGCGAGCGGGGCGATGGTGGGTGGCAGGCGCCCAGAACACGCCGATCGTCGATACGCTGCCGACGCGATGAGGCCGGCGATGAACGAGTCCGAGCTGATGAACCCCGACATCCTCGAGTATCTCGCGTCGCAGCGGCTCGGTCGGCTGGCCACCGTCGACAAAGACGGTGCGCCACAGAACAGTCCGGTCGGTTTCCGGATCAATCGTGAATTGGGCACCATCGACATCGGTGGCTGGAACCTGACGCGGAGCCGGAAGTTCCGCAACCTCGTCCGAAACGACCGGGTGGCCTTCGTCGTCGACGACATCGCGTCTTTCGATCCGTGGCGCGTGCGCATGGTGGAGATCCGGGGGCGCGGCGAGCAGGTGATCGGCGGCACGGGGAACCGGTCGGGGATGGATGACGCGCTGATCCGGGTACATCCCCTCCGCGTGATCGCGTTCGGGGTGCCGTGACCGATCGGGTGACGTCCGGCACGACCTGCACCGATGCCGGTAACACAAACGTCATCGAATCAGGATTGTTGACAATCTGACAATATGTCATCATTCGAGCATGAAACCGGTCGAATTCCCAGGTAACCCACCGCAACAGCAGGTGGGCATCGGGATGGTGTGTCCCTTCGACATGGCTCTCGACCGCGAGCTGTGGCGGTGGATGCCCGACTCGGTGTCGCTGTATTTCACCAGGACAGGCTTTCTCGACGCTCCTGTCGACGTCGACCTCTGCCGCGACCTGAACAATCACTCCGAGATCGCCGCAGCGGTACGCAGCGTTCTGGCGGTGGGACCACGGGTGTTCGGGTACGCGTGCGCCTCGGGGAGCTTCGTCTATGGCATGGCCGGTGCGCAGGAACTCTCCCATTGCATGCTGGCAGCCGGTGCGCCTGCCGCGGTGACCACCTCAGAGGCCCTCGTCCGCGCCCTGGACATGATGGGCATCGGTCGGATCGCGGTGGCCACGCCCTACACCTCGGCGCTCACCGGACTGCTCTGCGATTTCCTGTCCGAGTCCGGTCGCAGCGTCGTCGCGCAGTCGGGGCTCGGGCGCGATCACGAGATCTGGACCATTCCGTACGCGGTGACCTGTGATCTCATCCGCTCCGCCGACCACCCCGACGCCGACGCGGTGTTCGTGTCCTGCACCAATCTCTGGACCTACGACGTCCTGGGAGTGATGGAGGCCGAGCTGGGCAAACCGGTGTTGTCGGCGAATCAGGTCACGGCGTGGGCGACGTTGTCCGAGGCGGGTGTCGCGGCGGAGTCTCTGTCTGTCAACGACGGGCAATCGTTGTTCGCCCGGGTAGCCTGACCCATGTGACCGATCAGAGTTCGCGCACGCCATTCGGCGAGGCGGCGCAGGCCAAGTACGTGCAGCTGACCACCTTCCGCAAGGACGGCACGCCGGTGGCCACGCCATTGTGGGCGGCGATCGACGGTGAGCGACTGACGATGTGGACCGCCGCGGACTCGTGGAAGGTCAAGCGCATTCGCCGCGATCCGAGGGTCGTCGTGCAGGCATGTGATGCACGGGGTCGCAAGACCACCGGCGCGGCGGTGAACGGCACCGCCGAGATCCTCGATGACGCCGGTACCCCGAGAAGATCCGTGGCCTGATCATCGGCAAGTACGGGATTCTCGGGTGGCTGACGGTCAAGGGCAGCCTCCTGCGCCGCGGCAAGAGCGGCACGGTCGGACTCTCCATAACCCCCACCCCCTGACTCCCACCCACCTCCCCAACCCACCCCCCCAACCAACCCCCACATGCAGCCGCGACGGTTCCCGTCATCCGCGCCCCCTGAATGCCGTCGCGGATGACGGGAACCGTCGCGGCTGGGGGGTGGGGGTCGTGGGAAGGGGCGTGTGGGGGGGCGTCAAATAGTGGGTTTTGGGCGTATGGATTCCGTTAAGGGTTCTGTCGCCGGCTGCGATCGAGAGTGATCCTGTGAAGCGCGGCTGCGCAGAAAGTGCTGCGCGGCACCGACACAGGAGTGGAGCGGAAGTGGCTGACGTGCTGTATCTACTCGCGGCGATCGCAGGATTCGTGGTGTGCCTGCTGACCGTCCGCGGTATCGACGCGAGGACGAGCCGATGACCGCCGATGGGGTGATCAACGTGCTCCTCGTCGTAGTGGCCGCCGTGGTCGTCGTCTACCTGCTGGTGGCACTCATCGTCCCGGAGAGGTTCTGACGTGTCCGTGACAGCTGCCGGCTTCCTTCAGCTGGCGATGGTGATCATCGTGCTGGGCGCCCTGTATGTCCCGCTCGGGGACTACATGGCGCGGGTGTACCACTCGGATCGCCACCTCAGCGGAGAACGGCTCCTCTACCGGATCGGCCGAATCGACCCGCGCCGGCAACAGACCTGGGTGGCATACGCTCTCGCGGTACTGGCCTTCTCGCTGGTCTCGTTCGTGTTGCTGTATGTGCTCCAACGGGTTCAAGGCGTGCTGCCCTGGGCGGACGGCAAGGCGGGAGTCTCGCCGTCGATGGCCTTCAACACGGCGATCTCGTTCGTCACCAACACCAATTGGCAGTCCTATTCGCCTGAGGTGGTGATGAGCAATCTCACCCAGATGCTCGGTCTGGCGGTGCAGAACTTCCTGTCGGCGGCGGTCGGGATGGCCGTGGCGATCGCGTTCATCCGTGGCATCGTCAACCGACGCGGCACTGGCGAGGTCGGCAATTTCTGGGTCGACCTGGTGCGCGGCACGGTCCGAATCCTGTTGCCACTGAGCATCATCGTCGCAATCATCCTGCTCACCCAGGGTGCGGTCCAATCGTTGCGGACCGGCTTCGACTTCACCACGCTCGACGGGCGGCAGGCGCACAGCATGCTCGGGCCGTTCGCGTCGCAGGAGGCGATCAAGGAACTCGGGACCAATGGTGGTGGAACCCTGTCGGTCAACTCGGCACATCCGTTCTCCAACCCGACACCGCTGTCCAACGTCGTGGAGATCCTTGCGCTGCTGGTGATCCCGGTGTGTCTCACCCGGACCTACGGCACCCTGGTCGGGGACCGGCGTCAAGGTCACACCCTGCTGGGTGTGATGGCGACCATCTGGGCGACGATGCTCACCGTTGTGTGGATCTTCGAATCACGCACCGACGGAGTCGCATCGAACGCCGCGGGGGCGATGATGGAAGGCAAGGAACAGCGGTTCGGAATCCCGGCGTCGGCCTTGTGGGCCGTTTCGACAACGGGAACCTCGACCGGCGCGGTGAACTCCGCGCACGACAGTTTCTCCGCGGCCGGCGGCGGCGCGCTGATCTGGAACATGCTGCTCGGCGAGGTCGCGCCCGGTGGAGTGGGAGCCGGTCTGTACAGCATCCTGGTGATGGCGGTGATCACGGTGTTCGTCGGCGGGCTGCTGGTCGGACGGTCTCCGGAGTTCATGGGCAAGAAGGTCGGACAACACGAGGTCACCCTCGCGGCGCTGTACGTCCTGGTGATGCCTGCGCTGGTTCTCTCCGGTACCGCGGTCTCCGTCATCCTCGGATCCACGACCGGATTCCAGGGCAACAGCGGCGATCCGGGCACGCCGGGGTCGATCCACGGATTCGGCGAGGTGTTGTACGCATACGCCTCGGCTGCGAACAACAACGGCAGTGCTTTCGGCGGGTTGACGGTGACCAGTGATTGGTTCCAGACGTCCTTGGGTCTCGCGATGCTGTTGGGTCGTTTTCTGCCGATCATCTTCGTGCTGGCGCTGGCGGGGCGGCTCGCCAAGCAGCGTCCGCGATCGCGGGATGTCGCGGTCGGGGATCACGCTCTCGCGCCCGTTGGCTCTGTCGAGTCCGGCACGTCGGCGAGCGACAACGGCTTCGCGACGATGACTCTCGCCCGGACCGAGGCGTCCACCACAACCGCCGATTCCGACGCGTCGACCCTCCCGACCCATGGCCCGCTGTTCGGCGTGCTGCTGCTCGGCACCATTCTGCTCGTCGCCGGGCTCACCTTCTTCCCTGCGATGGCGCTGGGACCGATTGCAGAGGCAGTGTTGTGAATCATCCTGTGCTGGAGACTGTTCGGGAAGCCGCGGGACGCTCGCAGGCTCGCTCCTCGGGGGACGGGCGGCCGGACGGCGCGGCTGAGGCGGACGCGGGACGCTCGACGGTCCTCGTGACGACCGGAGCGTTCGATGCCCGCCAACTGGTCGCGTCGATCCCGCAGGCCGTCCGGAAACTCACCCCTCGTGCCCAAGCCCGCAATCCGGTCATGTTCGTCGTCTACCTGGGTGCGATCGTGACCACCGCATTGGCGATCTGGCAACCGAGCTGGTTCTCCTGGGCAGTGACGGTGTGGCTCTCGTTCACGGTGGTGTTCGCGAACCTGGCGGAAGCGGTCGCCGAGGGACGTGGCCGGGCGCAGGCCGACAGCCTGCGGAAGGTCAAGCGCGACACCATGGCCCGCCGGCTCGGTGCGGACGGCTCCACCGTCGAGGTCCCCGGCGGCGGGTTGCGGATCGGCGATCTCATCGTCGTCGAGGCGGGTGAGGTGATCGCAGGCGACGGCGACGTCGTCGAGGGGATCGCCACGGTCGACGAATCCGCCATAACCGGCGAATCAGCCCCGGTCGTGAGGGAATCCGGCGGCGACCGCTCCGCGGTGACCGGAGGCACCGTGGTGTTGTCGGACCGGATCATCGTCAGGATCACCACGGCGCCCGGTGCGACCTTCGTCGATCGGATGATCGCGTTGGTGGAAGGGGCTTCTCGGAAGAAGACGCCGAACGAGATCGCACTCGACATTCTGCTGACGAGCCTCACGATCATCTTCCTGCTCGCCGTCGTGGCCGTCGGCCCGATGCAGCAATACGCCGGGCAATCGCCCGACCCGATCAAGCTGATCGCGCTGCTGGTGTGCCTGATCCCGACCACGATCGGGGCGCTGCTGTCGTCGATCGGGATCGCCGGCATGGACCGGTTGGTGCAGCGCAACGTGCTCGCGATGTCGGGGCGGGCGGTGGAGGCGGCAGGCGACGTCGACACCCTGCTGATGGACAAGACGGGGACCATCACGTTCGGCAACAGGCGTGCGACCGAGCTGACCGGTGCGCCAGGTGTGGAGACCACACAACTCGCTGAGGTGGCGTACCGGTGCAGTCTCGCCGACGACACCCCCGAGGGCCGCAGCATCGTCGGCCTCTGCGTCCACGAGTACGGCATCGAGACGATCGACGATTCGACGGTCGTGGCCGCGCGCTCGCGTGAGCATCCCGAGTACGACGCGGTCGCGTTCACCGCGGAGACCCGCATGAGCGGTATCGACGTGCACGGGCGTGGCGGCACGGTCGAGTACCGCAAGGGAGCGGCCGACGCCGTCGTGCGGTGGGTGCGCGGCCATGGTGGGACGGTTCCCGAGGCCGTGCACGAGCAGGTGGCGCGGGTGTCGTCGGGGGGCGCAACGCCTCTGGTGGTGGCAGTGCGCGGTGCTGTCGGCGGGGATGCGGGTGTGCCGCGCGTGCTCGGCGTGATCCGGTTGTCGGATGTGGTGAAACCGGGGATGGCCGGGCGATTCGCGCAACTCCGTGCGATGGGCATCCGGACGGTCATGGTGACCGGCGACAACCCGCTGACCGCGCAGGCGATCGCGGCGGAAGCCGGGGTCGACGACTTCGTCGCGGAGGCGACGCCGGAAGACAAGCTGGCACTGATCCGTACCGAACAGTCAGGCGGTCGTCTGGTGGCCATGACCGGGGACGGCACCAACGACGCTCCGGCGCTCGCCCAGGCCGACGTCGGGCTGGCGATGAACACCGGGACGTCGGCGGCGAAAGAGGCAGGCAACATGGTCGACCTCGACTCCGATCCGACCAAACTGATCGACGTCGTCGCGATCGGCAAACAGCTGCTGATCACCCGTGGCGCGTTGACCACATTCTCGCTGGCCAACGACCTCGCCAAGTATTTCGCCATCCTGCCTGCGCTCTTCGGCGGCATCTATCCGCAGCTCGATGCGCTCAACGTCATGCGGTTGCACTCGGCACAGTCGGCGATCGTCTCGGCGGTGATCTTCAACGCGCTCGTCATCGTGGCGCTGATCCCGTTGTCGCTGCGGGGCGTCCGCTATCGCCCGTCATCGGCATCGAGACTGCTGGGCCGTAATCTGCTCATCTACGGCGTCGGGGGAGTGATCACGCCGTTCCTCGGGATCTGGCTGATCGACCTCGTCGTGCGTCTTCTCCCGGGAATGGGGTAGTCCGGTGAAAACGGTCGTATCAGGTCTCACGCGCCAATGTGTCGCGGCAGTCGGCGTGCTCCTCGCGCTCACGGTGTTGCTCGGCGTCGCGTATCCGGCTGCGGTGTGGGCGGTTTCACGCATCGGTGCCGGCTCCGCAGAGGGCTCCCAACTCGTCGATGCGCGTGGGTGCGCAGTCGGTTCGTCGTTGATCGGTGTCGACCCACACGCGCCTGCCGGGCAGCCGGATCCCTATTTGCATGCGCGGGTACTGGGCTCCGCCGACGATCCGATGGCGCCCGGCGATCCGGCGGCGTCGGCCGCGAGCAACAAGGGACCCGGCAACGAGGATCTGAGGGCATGGATCGATGCTCGGCGCAGCATCATCGCTCGACGCGAGGGTGTGGCCCCGTCCGCCGTCCCCGCTGACGCGGTGACCGGTTCCGGCTCCGGCCTCGATCCCGACATCAGCGAGGCGTATGCGGCCCTGCAGGTGCCACGGATCGCCCGCACCAACGGCATGTCGGAGCAGCAGGTGCGAGCAATCGTGGACCAGAACACCAGTGCGCGGCAGTGGGGCTTTCTGGGGGAGTCCCGGGTCAACGTCGTGGAGGTCAACCTCGCGCTGGGCCGCACAGCGCCGTCATGTCACCGATGACCCGCGACCGGGTCGTCGGCCGATACACTGGTCGACATGGCCGCGGCAGGTGATGACCGGGGGCGTCTCGAGGTCTTCCTCGGCTGTGCTCCGGGCGTCGGCAAGACATTCGAGATGCTCGCCACCGCCCGTGGGCTCGTCGACGAGGGTGTCGATACCGTTGTCGCCGTGGTGGAGTCACACGGACGGGTGGCCACCGCAGCGCTCGTCGAGGGCTTCGAGGTCATCGGCAGACGCGACGTGGAGCACCGGGGCACTGTCCTCGCGGAGATGGATCTGGAAGCGGTCCTCGCGCGCAGGCCGCAGGTCGCACTGGTCGACGAACTCGCTCACACCAACGCGCCGGGAATGCGAAATGCGAAGCGCTGGCAGGACATCGAAGCGCTTCGTGACGCCGGTATCGACGTTCTCTCGACGATCAACATCCAGCATCTCGAGAGCCTGAACGACGTCGTCGCGCAGATCACCGGGATCACCCAGCGTGAGACCGTGCCCGACGACGTCGTCCGTGCCGCGGACCAGATCGAACTCGTCGACATCGCGCCGGAGGCCCTCCGACAACGATTGACCGCCGGCAAGGTCTACCCGGGCGAACGGATCGACGGGGCATTGTCGAACTATTTTCGGCAGGGGAACCTGACGGCGCTGCGTGAACTCGCACTGCTGTGGCTGGCCGACCAGGTCGACGACAATCTGGCAGATTACCGTGCGGCACATGCGATCACCGATACCTGGGAAACCCGCGAGCGGGTGGCCGTCGCCATCACCGGGGGACCGGAATCGTCGACGTTGTTGCGCCGCGCGAGCCGGATCGCCTCCCGGTCCAGCGCCGATCTCGTGGCCGTCCACGTCGTCCGTGGAGATGGGCTCGCCGATCCGGTATCCCTCGACATGGCAGCCCTTCGCGAGCTCGCCGCCGGCTTCGGTGCCAAGATCCACACCGTCGTCGGCGACGACATCCCGGTGACGCTGCTGGACTTCGCACGTGGGGTGAACGCCACGCAGCTCGTCCTGGGTACGTCGCGGCGACCGCGGTGGCAGCGCATCCTCGACGAAGGCGTCGGCACCACCGTGGTCCGCGACAGCGGTCGCATCGACGTGCACATGGTCACGCACGAGGAGACACGTCGCCGCAACCGCCTCGACATCCGCGAGACGCGTTTTCATCGGCCGCTGAGCTGGCTGGCCGCGGTCGTCGTCCCGCTGGTGGTGACCGGCGTCCTCGCGTGGCTCGACCGCTGGCTCGGGTTCGCCAGCGAGTCGGCCCTGTTCTTCGTCGCGGTGCTGGCGGTGTCGTTGCTCGGCGGTATCGGGCCTGCGGCATTGTCGGCGGTGGTGTCGGGCCTGCTCCTCAACTATTTCTTCACCGACCCCCGTTTCACGTTCACGATCGACGAGCCGGACAACCTGATCACCATCATGGTGATGTTGGTGATCGCGATCGCCGTTGCCGCACTGGTGGACTCGGCCGCGAAACGACGTGTCCAGGCACAGCGTGCCGGGCGGGACGCCGAGCTGTTGTCACTGTTCTCCAGTGCGGTGCTCGGCGGTGCTGACGTACCCGGAATGCTCGAACGGGTCCGCGAGACATACGACCAGGAGGGGGTGGCGCTGATCCGCCGACGGGACCGAGGACTGATCGAGGTGGCCTCGGATGTCGGGGCGAACGCACCGATCGTCGAGAACGACGCGGTGACGATCTGTCCGGTACCCGGCGGGGAGTACGAACTGTGGTTGGCGGGACCGAAGCTGGGCGGTCGGGACCGTCGGGTCCTCACCACGGTCGCGACCCAGGCCGCCGGTGCCGTCCAACGGCACCAGCTCGAGGCCGAAGCGGCCGAGGCCGGTGCGATCGCACACGCCGACGAATTACGGCGTGCCCTGTTGTCGGCGGTGAGTCATGATCTGCGCACGCCGCTGGCGGCGGCGAAGGCCGCGGTGTCGAGTCTGCGCAGCACCGATGTCACCTTCAGCGCCGAGGACACCTCGGAACTCCTCGCCACCGTGGAGGAATCGGTGGATCAACTGGCCGCACTCGTCGGCAACCTGCTGGACTCCTCCCGACTCGCGGCCGGTGCGGTGCGTCCCGAACTGCATCGGACCTACCTGGCCGAGGTCGTGCATCGGGCGATGGCTGCCGTGTACCGCCGGGACCCGGACTCGCCCACTGTCGCCGTGGAACTCGAGCAGGCGTGGGCGTACACCGATGCGGGCCTACTGGAACGGGCGCTGGCCAACCTGATCGACAACGCGGTACGCCATGGCGGTGGTGAGGTCTCGGTGACCGCGGGGATCGGCAACGCGAACGGGTCGTCGGCGGAACCCACCCCATACGACGGGACCGGAGATGGCGGGCGGTGGTGCGTCATCCGGGTGGTCGACCATGGTCCGGGCATCCCGGTTGACGAGCGTGCGCGGGTGTTCACCGCCTTCCATCAGTACGGCGACCAGAACGGTGCGTCGTCGGGCGTGGGGCTCGGGCTGTCGGTGGCACGCGGTTTCGTGACCGCGATCGGCGGAACCCTCGAGGCAGCCGAGACGCCCGGCGGAGGTACCACGATGGTGGTCTCGCTACCGATGTCGGCCGATCGCAACGACGCGGACGCGGCCCGATGAGCGCGCACGTCCGGGTGCTGGTGGTCGACGACGAGCCACAACTGCTGCGCGCCTTGCGGATCAATCTGAACGCCCGGGGATTCTCGGTGACCACGGCGTCGAACGGAACCGACGCGCTGACGGCTGCTGCACGAACGGACCCACAGGTCGTGGTCCTCGACCTGGGCCTGCCCGACCTCGACGGCCTGACCGTTCTGGAAGGCCTGCGGGGATGGACGAATGTCCCGGTGATCGTGCTATCGGCCCGCACCGACGCGGCCGACAAGGTGGCCGCCCTGGACGCAGGCGCAGACGACTACGTCACCAAACCCTTTGGCATGGAGGAGTTCTTGGCCAGGCTCCGTGCCGCGGTACGACGCGGCGCGGCCTCGGTCGACGGACCCGCCATCCCGGTCGTCGAGGCAGGGGGGTTCGTCGTCGACCTGGCGGCGAAGTCGGTGACACGCGACGGTGTGCCGGTGCACTTGACGCCGACCGAGTGGGGGATTCTCGAGATCCTTGTCCGCAACGAAGGAAAGCTGGTGGGGCAGAGGGAGATCCTGACCGCGGTATGGGGACCGACGTATGTCACGCAGACCAACTATCTGCGGGTCTACCTGGCCAGTCTGCGTCGCAAACTCGAGGACGACCCGACGAATCCGAAGAACCTCCTCACCGAATCGGGGATGGGGTACCGCTTCGTGCGGTGACGCCGACGTCGCGGAAGAGCCGGCCGAGTCCCTCGGCGCGGACCTGTCGATCGACCAGCCGGAGTGCCTGCCAGATCGTGACCTGATTGGCTGTGAGGATCGGTTTGCCCAGGTCGTGTTCCAGGTCCTCGATCCATCCGATCGTGTGTAACGCGGTGTCGGGCAGCAGGATGGCCTCCGCGTCATCGGTGTCGACAGCCCGGGCCATCTCGAAGAGGTTGTCGCCGTCGACGGAGCCGGCCTCGGTCGCGGTCTCGATGTCGTGCGCGGCGGCGGACACCACCGCGACGCCCGCATCGGCGAGGAACGCGCTGAATCCGTCGGCGACGGCGGTCGGATACGTCGCCGCGACGGCGACCGAGGTGACCTGGAGTTCCTGGCACGCGGCCGCGAACGCCAGCGACGTCGAGGACACCGGGAGCCCGGTCGCATCGGAGATCTCGGCGACCTGCTCGTGCGCACCCGTCCAGCCGTACAGGAAGCTGCCGGAGGTGCAGGCCCACATGAGCGCATCGGGGTGGTGTCTCGCGGCCTGCCGGGCCCCGTCGAGAAGTCGTTGCCCGGTCCCGACCGCACGCATCGCCTCGACCGTGTGGTCGTCGGACTCGATGTCGGTGATGATCACCGGCAACGACGCCGCACCGCCGAGGACGCTCTCGGCCAGCGGGTAGTCGTCCTCCGCGGCGTGTCCTGGATACAGCATGACGACTGTGGGCGTTCTGGTTGTCACCCGTTCACCTCCCGAGTAGATTGTCAACAATCTACCAAGAACGTCGAGATGTGCCGAAGGAACCGATGGAAACGACCGCACGCTGGCTCAGCGCCGCCGACCTGGTGTCCGGCTTCTCCTCCGGCGAGTTGTCGCCGGTGGAGGTGGCCTCCGAACATCTCGACGCGATCGGTGCCGGAAACGCCGCGATCAACGCCTACTGCCTGGTCGACGCCGACTCGGCGCTCGCCGACGCACGTGCCTCGGCGCAGCGGTACGTCACTGGTCGTCCGCTGGGCCCTCTCGATGGTGTCCCGGTCAGCATCAAGGACCTTCTGCTGACCGCCGGCTGGCCGACCCTGCGTGGTTCGGAGCTGATCGAACCCGACGACCTCGACTGGGACGTCGACGCGCCCGCGGTCGCACGACTGCGCGAGGCGGGTGCCGTACTGCTCGGCAAGGTGACCACTCCCGAGTTCGGGTGGAAGGGTGTCACCGACAGCCTGCGATGTGGCGTCACGCGAAATCCGTGGAACACCGACCGAACCTCCGGCGGGTCGAGTGGCGGGAGCGGGGCCGCGGTCGCCGCGGGCCTCAGTACGCTCTCGGTCGGCACCGATGGCGGTGGCTCCATTCGCATCCCGGCATCCTTTTGCGGCATCGTGGGTTTCAAACCGACGTACGGTCGCATCCCGCTCTACCCGGCAAGCCCGTTCGGCACGCTCGCCCATGCCGGGCCGATGACCCGTACGGTTGGCGACTGCGCGACCATGCTCGACGTGCTCAGCGGGTTCGACTCCCGCGACTGGTCGGCGATGCCCACTCCGACGCAGCGGACCTCCGACCTGCTGGCGCAGGTGCCGCCGGACCTTGCAGGCGTGCGGATCGGATACAGTCCCACCCTCGGTTACGGGTCGAATGACCCTGCTGTCCAACGGAACACCGACGCCGCAGTGGAAGTTCTGCGTGATCTCGGCGCCGACGTGACCGTGGTGGACCTCGAGTGGGAGGACCCGGCGTGGGCCTATCACATCCTGTGGTTCAGCGGTGCGGAGATGGTGGTGCGTGCATTCGGGCCCGGAGGGATGGCGAAGATCGATCCAGGGCTCCGGCAAGCTCTGTTGCGGCACAGTGGATTCACCGCCGCGGACTACCTCGACGCCACCGCATTGCGGATGTCGATGGGTGTCGAGACGGGCAAGCTGCACGAGGAGTTCGACGTGCTGGTCACCCCGACGATGCCGACGGTGGCCTTCGAAGCAGGCGTTGATGTTCCGGCACATTCCGAGAGTTCCGACTGGACGTCGTGGACACCGTATTCGTATCCGTTCAATCTCACCGGACAGCCCGCCATCACGGTGCCGAGCGGATTCGACGACACCGACGACGGGGCGGGTCTGCCCACCGGACTGCAGATCGTCGGAGCCCGACATCACGACAACATGGTCCTGCGTGTCGCAGCGGCCTACGAATCCGTGGCGCGATCGGCCACCCTGGAAGGAGTTCGATGACCGACCGGTTCATCTCCGTTCGCCTCGAGCAGCGTGACGTCACAGCCGTGGCACGCCTGCTCGACGACGAAGCGCCCCGCACCGCCGCCGCGGTATGGGACGCGCTGCCTCTCGGCGGACAGGTGTATCACGGGAAATTTGCCCGAAATGAGATCTACGCGTTACTTCCATCGTTCGCCCCGGCCGAGCCGGGGCCGGAGAACACCACGGTGACGCCCATTCCGGGAGACCTCTGCTACTTCACGTTTGACGGGGTTCTGACCAATCCGGCGTATGGATACGAGTCCGGGTCCGCGCCGGGCGAGCATCAGCTGCTCATCGATCTCGCGGTGTTCTACGGACGCAACAACCTGCTGGTCAACGGCGATGTCGGATGGGTTCCGGGCAACGTCTTCGCGACCATTGTCTCCGGCCTCGACGAGTTCGCCGCGGCTTGCAACGACGTCTGGATGGGCGGTGCCCGGGGCGAAGTACTGTCCTATGCGCGTGCATCAGGGTAAGAACTAGAGGTAATGTCGATGAGTGTTTCGCAGGACAAGAGCCAAGGGCGGAAGAGAATTCTGACACCACTGGTGCAGGAGTCGACACCTGCGATCATCGCCCGGAAGTTGCACGACGCGATAGCGAGCGGTAACTTCCCGCCTGGCTCGCAGTTGACCGAGTCCGGCCTGGCGGCCGACCTCGGGGTCAGCCGCGGACCGTTGCGTGAGGCGATGCAGCGACTGACCGCCGAGGGGTTGCTGGTCAGCCACCGCAACCGCGGGTTGTTCGTGGTGTCGATGGAGGAGGACGACATCCGCGACATGTATGTGGCGCGGACGGCGATCGAGCGGGCGGCCATCGAACAGGTGATCGTCAGCGGGGATCAGGCCGCCATCGACGACCTCAATGCCGCGGTGTCGCGGATGCGTGGGTTCATCGACGATCCCAACAGTGCCGAAATGGCCGAGGCGGACATGGAGTTTCATCAGATTTTGGTGGAACATGCGCATAGTCAGCGGCTTTCACGTCTCCACGAGACTATTCTCGTGGAAACGCGGATGTGCCTGCGCGCTATGCGTGGGACATATTCATCGGGGAAGGAGCGGATCGACGAGCACCAGGCATTGGTGGACGCCATAGCGTCGGGGGACGCAACGGCTGCTGACACATTGATGATCGAACACATGAAGGATGGTCTGCACCGACTGGTCGGTGCAGGCGAGTCATCGGGGGCCGCTTCGACCGCCTGATCCACTGCTTCACCGATCTCTGTCCACCGATGTGAGTTGAGCTAGAAGACAACTGGCCGAACGAATCCTTCAGGAAGGCACAGATGACTGAGGCATCCTCACCGGCGACGTATGACGAACTCGCCCCGGACCCGGAATCCCCAGAGGGCAGATCGCTGCTCCGCAAGGCCATCGGCGCATCCGCCATCGGCAATGCGACCGAGTGGTACGACTACGGCGTCTACGCCGCCACCGCGACATATCTCACCGAGGCATTCTTTCCCGGTGACCTCGGAAGCATCGGCACCATGCTGGGTTTCGCGATCTCCTTTGTGCTCCGCCCACTCGGCGGGATGGTCTGGGGTCCGATCGGCGACCGCATCGGCCGCAAATCGGTTCTGGCCATGACGATCCTGTTGATCTCGGGAGCCACGGCGCTGATCGGCGTGTTGCCGACGCATGCGGTCGCGGGGGTGTGGGCACCCATTCTGCTGATCCTGCTGCGGGTGATCCAGGGCTTCTCCACCGGTGGTGAATATGGCGGTGCCGCAACGTTCATGGCCGAATATGCCCCGGACAAGAAGCGCGGGCGATACGGTTCGTTCCTGGAGTTCGGCACCTTGGCCGGCTTCAGCGCCGGTACGGCGATCGTCCTGCTCTTCGAGTTGCTGCTCACCGACGATCAGATGCAGACGTGGGGCTGGCGCATCCCGTTCCTGATCGCGCTGCCGATGGGTCTCATCGGTCTCTATCTGCGGTCGCAGATGGAGGACACCCCGGTGTTCCAGGAGCTCGAGCAGGAAGACGAGATCAAGGGCACCGCCTGGACACGATTCAAGGACCTGCTCACCAACTACTGGCACCCGATCCTGGTGATGTTCGGGATGGTCATCGCGCTCAACGTCGTGAACTACACGCTGCTGGCGTATCAGCCGAGCTATCTGAAGAACACGATCGGCCTGTCCGAGACCTCGGGTTCTGTCGTCGTGCTCATCGGGCAGGTGGTGATGATGGCGATGATCCCGTTCTTCGGGCGCTGGTCCGACTCCACCGGCCGAAAACCGATGTGGTGGGGGTCGCTGATCGGCCTGTTCATCCTGGCATTGCCGCTCTACTGGCTCATGGGTCAGGGATTCGCCTGGGCGATCGTCGGTTTCGTCATCCTGGGCCTGCTCTACATACCGCAGCTGGCCACCATCTCGGCCACCTTCCCGGCGATGTTCCCGACGCAGGTGCGATACGCAGGCTTCGCGATCTCCTACAACGTGGCAACCGCTGCGTTCGGTGGCACGGCCCCGCTCGTGAACGACGCCGTCGTCGAGAACACCGGCTGGAACCTGTTCCCGGCGGTGTACATGATGGGCGCCTGCGCGATCGGACTGGTTGCGATGGTGTTCCTGAAGGAGACTGCGGGCTGTTCGATCCGTGGCACGGAGATCCCCAGCAAGGAGAACGATTTCAGCATGCTGCAGGGCATGAAGCCGTAGCACGCGCGGTCGCGCACCGACAACGGTTCCCGCTCCCTCGACACCCGGGGGAGCGGGAACTGTTTTGTCAGCGCAGGAGGCGCAGTGCGGTGAGCGCGTATGCGCGTGCGGCGCTCTCCAGATCGGCGATCAACACCGACTCGTCTGGCTGATGCGCTTCGGCGTGAATGTCGCCGGGCCCGAAGACGATTGCCGGAATCCCGAGATCGCGGTGCACGAATCCGCCGTCACAGGCCGCGCTCCAGCCGCCTACCGACGTGGCCCGCCCGCCGTCGGTGACCGCGGAGACCGTGGTCGTCACCAGCGGATGGTCGGCGGCCGTCGCGAAGCCGGGCATCTCCATGGTGACCCGGACGTCCACGGTGACACCGTCGGTGTCGATGGCCGACTCCCGGATTGCCGCCCGCAGTCGCTCGGCGATGGCGTGCGGATCCTCCTCGGGCATCAGGCGCCGATCGATGCCGAGATGGCACGTCGGCGCGACCACCGAGATACCCTGTCCGCCTTCGATCGTGCCGACATTCCAGGTACCGGAGCCGAGCAGGTCGTCGGCGTCCATCGCGAGTTGCTGATGGTCGAACCGGATGAGATCGACGATCGACGCGGCAGCCTCGATGGCGTTGCGCCCGTCGGCGGGACGACCGGAATGCGCAGCGCGACCGGTGATGTCGATCTCGATGTAGGAGGCGCCGCGGCACCCGCGGACGACGGTCAGATCGGTGGGTTCGGCCACGATGCAGCCCGCGAAGGAGTGCTCCGGCCTGCGGGTCACGAAATCGCGGACGCCGATGCCGTGCTCCTCCTCGTCGACAGTGCAGACGAGCTGGACCGGGCCCGACAGTTCCGCCCCGTAAGCCGACGCGTGCGACAGCGCCTGCATCGCGATCACCGCCGCGGCCAGGCCACCTTTCATATCCGTGGTGCCCCGGCCGTAGATCCGTCCGTCCGCGAACCGCGGTCGATACGGATCCGACGTCCAGCCCGGTCCCGCGGGCACCACGTCGGAGTGGCCGAGGACCATCAGACCGGGGCCGTCGCCTGCCGGTAGCGTCGCCACGAGGTTCGGCCGTTCGGAGGCCACATCGTGGGTGCTCACCGTGAAGCCTGCCGAGCGACAGGCCTTCTGGAGCACGTCCACCGCAGCACCCTCGGTACCGCCCGGGTTCTCGCTGGAGGCCTCCACGAGCGAGGCCGTGAGCATCGCGATGGTGTCGGCGTTGATGTGGGAGAGTACGCCGGCCTCTGCCTCGGTCAGCGACACCGCATCACCTTTCATCCGTTCGTCGTGCTTCGATCACTCATGGAGTATGAGCCATCTTCTCGAGGCTCGTGGTCAACCGGCGGATACCTTCGTCGATCCGCTCCGGGGTGCTCGAGGCGAAGCACAGGCGCAGCGCATTGCGGAACCGACCGCCGGGCGACAGCGCCGGACCCGGGATGAAGGCCACTCCATCGGCCAGGGCCACCTCGAACAGCTCGCGGGTGTCGATCTCGGCGAACTCCTCGCGCAGCGTCACCCACAGGAAGAACCCGCCCTCGGGGTCGGTGGTGTCGACGCGGTCACCGAGGTGCCGGTGGATGGAGTCGATCATCGCCTCCTTGCGCTCCCGATAGAGGTTTCGGATCCCGGCCAGATGATCCTCGAGGCCGCCACGCGCGATGTACTCCGCGACGATGTGTTGATTGGGCACGTTGGTGCAGGTGTCCATGGCCTGTTTGCCATTGATCAGCAACTGTCGCAACGACGGGTCGGCGTCGACCCAGCCGACCCGCCAGCCCGGCGCGAGGATCTTCGAGAACGTGCGCACGGAGAACACCAGCGGGTCCTGCGGGCTCAGTGTCTGGAACGTGGGGATGTCGGTGCCGGCGAACCGCAGCAGCCCGTACGGGTCGTCGTCGATGATCATCGAGCCCCACTGATGGGCCAGCCGCAGCAGTTCGCGTCGTCGTTCCTCCGACAGCGTGACGCCGGACGGGTTCTGGAAGGTGGGGATCGTGTAGATCGCCTTGGGGGTCAGGCGGGTGTGTGCGACCAGATCTTCCAGCGCGTCGACCTGCATGCCGTCCTCGTCGACCGGGACCTCGAGCAGTTGTGCGCCGTAGGAGAGGGCCGTCGCGCTGCCGTTGGTGTAGGTCGGTGACTCCACGATCACCAGGTCGCCGGGATCGACGAAGAGCTTGCACGCGAGGTCGAGTCCCTGCATGCCGCCGGTGGTGATGACCAGTCGTTCATGACTCGACGGGTCCGGAGTGGTCGCGAGATAGTCGACGAGCAGTTGTAACAGGCGTGGCTCACCCTCGGTGGCGCCGTAGGTGAACGACGAGTTGTCGAGGATCTCGCCTGCGATCTGACGGAACTCGTCCGCAGGCACCGCCTCGTCGGCAGGCGAGCCCATCGCGAACCGCACGATGTCGTGGGATTGCGATGCCAGCAGTGACGTCGACGAATCGATCATCGACCCGACCAGGTCTTTGGCCCGTCCGGCCAGTGGCAGGGTTGGCGCCGATCGTCGCAGATCGTGGGTGGTGGGTTCGGTGGTGGCGGTCATCGTGGTCACCTCAATTCGTCGGTGCTGGAGCTCGTGGATCTCTACTTGCGGATCAGTTCGCGTGGGAAGCTGGTGAACGTCTCCACGCCGGTCGGGCTCACCCGGACGGACTCGGACAGCTCGAAACCGTAGTCGTCCATCCACATTCCGCAGACGATGTGGAAGGTCATGTTGGTCTCGAGGATCGTCTCGTCCTCGGTCCGGATGCTGATGGTGCGCTCACCCCAGTCGGGGGGATAACCGATGCCGATCGAATATCCCAGGCGCGAGGGCTTTTCCAGCCCGTACTTGGCGAGCGTCCAGTTCCACGTGGAGGCGAGCTCTCGCGTCGCCACTCCTGGGCGGATGGTGTCGAGCACGTTGTTGAGACCCTCTGCGGTCGCGTTGGCGACGTAGTCGAGATCCTTGGACGGCTTTCCCAGCGACACGGTCCTGGCCAGCGGACAGTGGTAGCGCTTGTGTGCGCCGGTGAGCTCGATGACGACGGCCTCGTCCTCGACGAAGGTGCCCTGATGCCAGGTGAGATGTGGGGTGTCGGCCGCCGCGCCGGTCGGCATCATCGGCACGATCGCCGGGTAGTCGCCGCCGAAGTCGTCTGTTCCGGTGATCTGCGCCTGCGAGATGGCCGCAGCGGCATCGCACTGGCGCACACCGACATCGATGGTGTCGATCGCCGCCCGCATGGCCTCCGAACAGACCATCCCGGCCTGTCGCATGAGTTGCACCTCGGCATCGGACTTCACCGACCGCACCCAGTTGACCAACTCGAAGTTGTCCACGAGTTTCCACTCCGGGATCGCGTTGTACAGCGCGCGATAGGCCTTGGGGGAGAAGAAGTGTGAGTCCATCTCCAACCCGACCGAGCCCTTGGAGGCCGGTGCGATGAGGAATCGCTGGCGCAGTGCCCATGCCACCCAATCGAACGGATGGACGTGCGGGCGATGCACGTAACTCTCCGGATAGCCGACGATCTGATCCTCGGCAAGCCATGTGGTGCGGTGTGCGCCATGCGCATCCATCTCACGGGCGAAGAACACCATCTCGCCGTCGACCGGCACGAACAGCATTTGCGGGGTGTAGAACGACCACGCGTTGTAGCCGATCAGATAGAAGATGTTCGCCGGATCGGTGACGATGATCGCCGAGAGCCCCTGCCGATCCATCATTTCGCGGACACGGGTCAGCCGCTGCTCGTACTCGCTGTCGGTGAACAGCTGAGCGCCCAGGTACATCCGGGTCTCCTGTCAGGTTGATCTGGGTGGGGACGGTGACTACGGCGTCGGGATGGGTCGGGCGATGTATTTGACGTCCAGGAACTCCTCGATCCCCAGGCGGCCGCCCTCGCGTCCGAGGCCCGACTGCTTCACGCCGCCGAAGGGCGCCGCCGGGTTCGAGACGAGTCCGGTGTTCACGCCGACCATACCGACCTCCAGCTGGGTCGACAGCCGATCGGCACGGTCGATGTCGCGGGTGAAGAGGTAGCCGACCAGGCCCCAGGGCGTGTCGTTGGCGAGCCGGACGACCTCGTCGTCGTCGGAGGAACCCGCGGCAGCGCCGGCGCCGTCGGACCCGAACGGGATGATCGCGGCGACGGGCCCGAAGATCTCGGTGTGCATGAGGTCGGCGGCCGGGTCGACGTCGGTCAGCACGGTCGGCGGGTAGAAATGCCCGGCGCCGTCGGGACGTTCGCCGCCACAGACGATCTGTGCGCCACGCTCGACGGCGTCGGAGACGAGGGCGGTCACCTTGTCGACGGCCTTCTCCTCGACGAGCGGACCGACCTGCGTGCCGTCGTGGCTACCGTCGCCGACGACGAGGCCGCCCATCCGGGCGCTCAGCTTCTCGGTGAACTCGTCGAGTACGGCCCGGTGCACGAAGATCCGATTGGCGGCGGTGCACGCCTGCCCCATGTTGCGCATCTTCGCCACCATCACACCCTCGATGGCACGGTCGACGTCGGCGTCGGCGCACACGATGAACGGCGCGTTGCCGCCCAGTTCCATCGAGGTGCGCATCACCGTACCGGCGGCCTGGCCGAGCAGGATCTTGCCGACCTCGGTGGACCCCGTGAAGCTGACCTTGCGGGCCTTGCCCGATGTCATCCACTCGCCGACGACGGCACTCGGATCGGAGGTCGTGACGACGTTGAGCACGCCGTCGGGAAGCCCTGCCTCGGCGAGGATCTCGGTGAGCAGCAGCGCGGTGAGCGGGGTGAGTTCGGCCGGCTTGAAGACCATCGTGCAACCGGCGGCGACCGCGGGCCCGATCTTGCGTGTCCCCATGGCGAGCGGGAAGTTCCAGGGCGTGACGAGGACACAGGGGCCGACGGGCTGCTTGCTGACGACGACGCGGTTGGCGCCGTCGCCGGTGATGGTGTGGTCGCCCCCGATGCGGACCGCCTCCTCGGCGAACCAGCGGAAGAACTCGGCGCCGTAGGCGACCTCGCCGCGCGCCTCGGCGAAGGGCTTACCCATCTCCGCGGTCATCACGGACGCGATCTCGTCGGCGCGGTCGATGATGAGTTGGTAGGCGCGGTAGAGGATCTCGCTGCGCGAGCGGGGCGATGTCGCGGCCCAGGCGGCCTGGTGGTCGGCAGCGGTCTGCAATGCGCGGCGCGCGTCGTCGGCGCTGCCGTCGGCGACCTCGGCGAGCGCCTCACCGGTGGCCGGGTTCTCGACGGTGAAGGTGGCGCCGGACGCGGCAGGCGACCATCGGCCGTCGATGAAGAGGTCGGTGTGGATGCGCGAGATCGCCTGGGCGGCAGCGGTGGGGGAGATGGTGGCGGTCATGGTCACGCTCCTTCGGGGTGGGTGGGTTCGGTTGGGGTTGCCGTCGGCGGTCGGGGGGTGGCTCCCCTGGTGAGGAGCTCGGCGAGGTGCAGGCCGGTCGACGAGATGGCCGGATCGGTGGCGGCCAGGTGGTCGACGGACATGGCGCAGCTGAAACCGTCGGTGATCACCGGTCGATCGGGTGCAGTGCGCAGCGCCGGGGCAAGCGCATGCTCGGCGACCGCCACGCTGACCTCGTAGTGTCCCTGCTCGAAGCCGAAGTTGCCGGCGACGCCGCAGCATCCGTCGGCGGTGTGGACCTCGACGCCGAGCGACTGCAGGACCGCGGCTCCGGTGGTCGCGCCGAACACCGCGTGCTCGTGGCAGTGGGTCTGCAGCGTGACGGCGTCGGGTAGGCCTTCGGGCCGCCAGCCTGCCTCCACGAGGCGGGACAGGTGGTCGGCGAAACTGTGCACCCGCGACGACACCCGGTGCGCCGCATCGGTGTGCACCAATTCCGGCAGATCCTTGCGGAGGGCAGCCGCGCAGCTGGGTTCCGGCACCACGATCGGGCGGTCGGTGCCGTCGTCGAGGTTCTGGGCGGTCCGCGACAACACCTTGCGGGCATGTGTCAATTGGCCGGTGGAGATCCAGGTGAGGGCACAGCAGTTGTCGGCGCTGCACCCGACCGTATCGCCCGTCGACCCGAGCACCTCGGCGGCGGCAGTGGCGACATGCGGGCGGAACGCCTTGGTGAACGAGTCGACGAACAGCACCGTGTCGGTGGCCGCGGTGACCGGGGGCAGTGCGGCCACATGGTCACGCCGAGCGCGCCTGGTGGCGAATCGGGGCATGCTTCGTCGCGGGTCGAGGCCTCCGGTGCGTGCGGCCAGGCGGCGCAGCGGACTTTTCAACGCCGCGTTGATCGCGGGCGCCAGGGTGCCCGCCACACCGAGCCATGCGGGCATCCACCCCAACGAGTAATGCGACATCGGCCGACGGCGACCGCGGTAGTGGTGATGCAGGAACTCGGACTTGTAGGTGGCCATGTCCACGCCCGTGGGGCAGTCGGTGGAGCATGCCTTGCACGACAGGCAGAGATCCAGCGCCTCGGCGACATCGGTTGACTGCCAGCCGGTCTCGACGTCAGGCGCGGTGCGGACCATGTCCTGCAGGACGCGCGCGCGACCGCGCGTGGAGTCCTTCTCGTCGCGGGTGGCGCGGTAGCTCGGGCACATGACTCCGCCGGAGGTTGACCGACAGCGGCCGACGCCGATGCAGCCCTGCACCGCGTGCACGAACGGGTCGGGCGGGGCTGTGTGTGCGCCGTCCGGTGCGGCACCCGGGGCGGACGGATCGGGGACACCGAGCCGGAACATGGTCGGCCAGGTGCGCGGTGGGACGCCTGCGAGTGCGAGATCGTCGGTGATGGGCGGCGGATCGACGATGGAACCCGGGTTCAGCGTCCCCTGCGGATCCCAGATCTGCTTGAACTCGGCGAAGGTGGACAGCATCGCAGGCGTGTACATGATGGGCAGCAGCGCCGACCGTGCGCGTCCGTCGCCGTGCTCGCCGGACAGTGACCCACCATGTGCGACCACGAGTCGTGCTGCGTCCGTGCAGAAACTGTCCATCACGGCGCGCCCTTCGTCGCTGCGTAGATCGAAGGTGATCCGCACGTGCATGCAGCCCGCGCCGAAATGCCCGTACATCACCCCGGTGAGGCGGTGACGGTCCAGGAGGTCGGTGAAGTCGTCGAGGTAGTCGGCGAGCCGCTCGGGGGCGACGGCGGCGTCCTCCCACCCCGGCCAGGATTCGTAGTCGGCGCCGACGCTCTCGTCGTCGGGATCGGCGAGCCGGGACGACAGACCGGCGCCGTCCTCACGAACACGCCAGAGTGTCTTGCGCGCAACCGGATCGGGAACCGTGGTGCCCGCGATCATCCGCCCTTGCGAGCGGAGCTCGTCGAGGAGCAGCTTCGCGGTGGCACCGACATCGGTCTCGGACTTGCGCGCGGCGCTCTGCTCGTCGATGTCGATGAACAGCCATGCGGTGCAGTCGCGGTCGGTCACCCCGGGTAGCGCGGACACGGTGTCGCGACCACGGCGTGCGGCCATCGTCGCGACGATCTTGCGGTCGATGCCCTCCACCGCCGATGGCGCATACGGCAGGATCGCCGGGATGTCGCGCGCGGCGTCGCTGACGGTCGGATACCCGACGCAGATCAGCAGTGGCGAGGCGGCGACCGGTACCAGCCGGACCCGCGCGCCCACCACGACGGCGCAGGTCCCTTCGCTGCCGACGAGTGCACGGGCCACATCGAAGCCGTTCTCCGGCAACAGCTTCGCCAAGTGGTATCCGGACACCTGACGGGGAATGGTCTCCAGGTCGGTGCGCAGGATCGCCATGTGCTGGGCTGCGAGGTCGCTCAGACGGCGGGTGAGCTCCGCTGCGCGCTCGGCCGCCGCTTCGTCGGTGGGGTCCGTCGCCTCGACGCCGTGACGGGTGGCGGTCAGGCGCTGACCGTCCGCGGTGACCAGGAACAGCTCCTCTACGTGGTCGGTGGTACGGCCATGGCGCACAGAGTGATTCCCACATGCATCGTTGCCGATGGCGCCTCCGAGAGTGGCGCGTGACGCCGACGACGGGTCGGGCGCGAACGTGAGCCTGCCGTCGGTGGCGGAGCGCGCCTGCGCGGCGAGCGTCGTCAGGACGATGCCGGACTCCGCGACGGCCGTCCCGGTTTCGGTGTCGACCGACAGAACCCGGTTCATGTGGCGCGACAGGTCCATCACGATGCCGGGTCCGATGGCGTTGCCGCCCATCGAGGTGCCGCCCCCACGCGGGATCAGGGGGATGCGATGGCGGTGGCAGTACGACACCGTGCGCGCCACATCATCGGCGTCGCGGGGGAACACCACGGCGACCGGACGGATCCGGTAGTTGGAGGCGTCGTAGGAGTACTCGGCGAGACGCCGCGACGAGGAGTCGACCTCGACGCCGAGGGCGTCGAGGTCTCCGGCGACATCGGTCTGCGTACCGCCGGCGGTGGGGGCATGTGTCATCTCAACCGAGCGTATCGCGTGGGAGCGCGTCTGACAGGGCGGCGGCGAATCGGTCGAGGCCCGTCGCGATCTCGTCCTCGGTGACCACGAGCGCAGGGATCAACCGCACGACATTGCCGGCGGGCCCGCAGGTGAGGGTCAGCAGGCCGTGCCGGGTGGTGGCCTGCTGGACGGCCGCGGCGGCGGCCGCGTCGGGCACCGGCGTGGTGCCGTCGCCGGCGGTGACGAACTCGATGCCTGCCATCAGGCCGAGACCGCGGACGTCGCCGATCGCGTCGAACCCGGTGGCGATCTGCTGCAGTCCGGCGAGCATCTGCTCGCCACGGACACGTGCGTTGTCCACGAGGTTCTCGTCGTGGATGACGTCGATGGTGGCGACAGCGGCCGCCGCGGCCACCGCATTGCCGCCGTAGGTGCCGCCCTGCGAGCCCGGCCAGGCCTTGCTCATCAGTTCGGTGGACGCGGCGATCGCGGAGATCGGGAACCCGGAGGCCAGGCCTTTCGCGGTGATGAGGATGTCAGGAGTGAGGTCGGCGGCATGCTGATGACCCCAGAACTTGCCGGTGCGGCCGAAGCCCGCCTGCACCTCGTCGAGGATGAGCACGATGCCATGGCGGTCCGCGCGCTCTCGCAGCCCTTCCAGGAAGCGCGGCGGCGTCGGCAGGTAGCCGCCGTCGCCGAGCACCGGCTCGATGAGGAAGGCGGCGGTGTCGTTGGGTGCGACCCGCGACTGCAGAAGGTAGTCGAGCTCGCGCAGCGCGAAGTCGACGGCGGTGTCGGTGTCCCAGCCGTAGCGATAGGCGTACGGGAACGGCGACATGTGGACGCCGGCCATCAGCGGCGAGAAGCCTGCGGAGAACTTGGTTCCCGCGGTGGTCAGGCTGGCAGCGGCCACGGTGCGCCCGTGGAACCCGCCCTGGAACACGACGATGTTCGGGCGTGCGGTGGCCATGCGGGCGAGGCGGATCGCCGCCTCGACGGCCTCCGACCCCGAGTTCGCGTAGAAGACGGAGTCGAGTCCGAGTGGCAGGACGTGTCCGAGCTTCTCGGTCAGCTCGAGCAGCGGCGGGTGCATCACGGTCGTGTACTGGGCGTGGATGATCTTGGTGCATTGCTCCTGGGCGGCCGCCACGACGCGTGGGTGGCAGTGGCCGGTGCTGGTGACACCGATGCCGGTGGTGAAGTCGAGGTAGTCGTTGCCGTCCGTTCCGTGAATCCACGAGCCGAGCGCATGGTCGACCACGACGGGCGTGGCCTGTTTGAGTGCGGGGCTGAGCGTCGCGGTCTGGGCGGTCTGCATGGATTCGGCGGTGACGGTCATGCGTCCACGGTGACGGTCGATCGTCGGATTGTCAACAATTCGACAGTGGTCCCGCTGATGCGCGGCCGGGAACGTCACCGACGGCGATGTGCGCGACTACTGCGAGCGATCGAGTGCCCTGCTCAGGGCGTGGAGCGCGTCCACTGCCCGTTGCCACTCGGCGGGCGCGATGTGCTCGGCGATTCGGTCCGCCGCGGCCCGGTGGTCCGGGTTGATGCGATGGTTTGCCTCGACACCGGCGGGCGTCACGTAGACGAGTTTGGCGCGACGGTGGCCGGGGTTGTCGCGGTACTCGACGAGGCCGTCGTCGGCGAGCAGATCTGCCGTCCGCTGGACGCTCTGGCGAGTGATGCCCATCGCGCGGGCGATGTCGGAGACGGTGAGCGGATCGTCGAGGACCGCGCCGATGACCTGCCATCGCGTTGCGGTGATGCCCGCGGGCCGGGCCAGTTCCTCGGCGAGGGCGAGGAACTGGCCGTTCAGGCGGAATGTGGTCAGCGCGCTGTCGGAGAGCAGGCGCTGGAGATTGTCACTCATTCCGGTCCGGTCAGGGCGTAGAAGCCACTCGGGTCCTGGTGAGCGTAGAGCCGGTACCAGGCGTCGAGGACGCTCTGGTCGTACACGCCGAGCAGTGCGAACACTTCGCGGGCGAAGTCGACGGGCGCCACGGCCGCCGCCGTGACCACCCCGCGGTCGGTCACGGCGGGAGCGTCGACGTAGTTCGCGGCGCCCGCATATCCGGTGGGTTCGAGCTGGGCGGCCGCGTTGCTGGTGTGAGCCCGGTCGTCGAGGAGGCCTGCTCGGGCCAATCCGACAGTCGCGCCGCAGATTCCCGCGACGGGTACGCCGGCCTCGACCCAGCGCCGGGCGGCGGCGACGAACTCGTCGTTGGCGTCCCAGATCTGCGCGCCGGGCAGGACGAGCATGGCGCTGTCGCTCGGTGACACGTCGTCGAGCGTGGTGTCCGGGACGATCGTGAGGCCGCCGATGGTGCGGATCGGGTCGGGGGACGCGCCGACGGTGACGATCCGGAAGGCGCCCGGTTCGCGCTGGTATTCGGGGTTGTTGATGCCGGCCGCCACATAGCCGTACTCCCAGTCGGCGAGGGTCGGATAGATGGCCAGATGAACGGTTTGCATGGCTCGCACTCCTCTGATCGGTATGTCAGCATTCTGTCAAATGTGACAGGATGCTGTCAATACCCCATGTCGCCGATCCGCGCGGGGCGTCGGGCGCGCTCGGAGGCGGCGGAGCGAGGGATCTGGTTACGGTGGGGGCGTGGCCACCAAACGACCGACCATCGCACTCCTCGGGGCCCCGGGGGTCCCGCCACCGACCAACCTGGACGAGATCGCCGACCTCGCGACCATCCGGAACTGCACCGCCGACACGCTTCCCGATGCCCTTCCCGGCTCCGAAATCTTGCTGGTGTGGGACTTCTTTTCCCGTGCGCTGAAAGACAATTGGGGGCCCGCGACCGCCGACCTGCGGTGGGTCCATGTGTGTGCGGCCGGCGTGGACTCGTTGCTGTTCGACGATCTGCGCTCGGCGGATGTGGTGGTCACCAACGCCGCAGGCGTCTTCGACCGGCCGATCGCGGAGTTTGTCCTGGCATCGATCTTGGCTCGGGACAAGCAGTTACACCTTTCCAAGGCCTTGCAGTCGGAGCGGGTGTGGCGCCATCGCGAGACCGTGCGGACCGAGGGCTCGTCTGCGTTGGTGATCGGGACCGGGGGGATCGGTCGGGCGACCGCCCGGTTGCTGAGCGCCGTGGGTCTGCGGGTGACCGGAGCGGGCCGGACGTCTCGCGAATCCGACGCCGATTTCGGCACCGTGCTGCCGACGTCGGATCTCGCCTCCTTCGTGGGTGACTTCGACAATGTGGTGGCGATCGCGCCGCTGACGCCGCAGACCGATCGGATGATCGACGCGACCGTTCTGCGGGCGATGCGCGACGACGCCCATCTGATCAATGTCGGGCGCGGTCAACTCGTCGACGAGCCGGCGATGATCGAGGCGCTGTCGGCAGGCGAGATCGGTGCGGCCTCGCTCGACGTGTTCACCGACGAGCCCCTCGATCCGTCCAGCCCGCTCTGGGCGATGGACAATGTCGCGATCTCGGCGCATATGAGCGGTGACGTGGTGGGCTGGCGCGACGAACTCGCCCGCCTGTTCCTCGCGAATCTGCGCCGTTACCTGGGTTCGGACGGGCGATCCCCGTCCGACGTGCTGGAAAACATCGTCGACAAGGAGCGAGGTTATGTCGTGAGCACGGGTCACGGCGGCGGCGATAGTAGGCTGTAGCGCGATGACCATCGTGTATTTCGTGATCGCCGTGTTGGCGCTGGCCGGTGCCGGCGTCCTGTTGTGGCTGGATCACCAGCGTTCCAGTGTTGCGCGACATCAGCGCGCGGTCTGGGGAGATCAGCACGAGTTCAAGTTCCGTGAGTCGGATACCAAACTGCGCAAGGTCTTTCATCGCGCGACGATGAACGTGCCGGACCACGTCGAGGTCCAGGATGTCGCATTCGGCCATTACTCCGGTGCGGAGGCTGCGGTGTTCGACCTCGTCGACACCGCGACCGTGGTGGCGGTCCGCCGCGCGGTCGCGTCGGCCGTGGTGGTCGACCTACGGCACGAGGACGTACTCGCCCCGGCCGAAGAGGACGTCGAGTTGCTCGGAGCCATGGGCCCGAGGGTGATGTTCTCCAACAACCTGGATGTGGCCCGCAGGGTGTGTGACCGGCGGATGGTTGCGCTGGCGAACACCACGCCGTCCTACATCGAGGTGCTCTGGAACGAAGGGAACTGGGTTCTCGGCTCGATGCCGTTGACCACCGACACCGATCATCTCGACACCGGACTCGAGGTGGTCCGGCGGTTCGCGGATCTGCTGCGGGTGTTGCCGCCGATCACCGATCCGCAGGACGCCCCGGACCCGCGCGATCCGCACGGACCGACCCGTGCCGAGCTCGCGGACGAGAAGACCGAGAACATGCGTGACAAGCAGCGTCGTGCACGCATCACGGCCGCCGAGAACGCGCCCGCCGACGAACCAGCACCGCAGGCACCCACGCGGGCGTGGAGCGCGGTGCCGGATTCCGCTCCGCCATCGGCGCCGAAGTCGGGGACACCGTCGACCGGCGGCAGGCGGATGCAACCGATGCCGGTACGTCGTCCGTCGCAGCCGCCGGCCCAGGCACCCGGAGGGCCGCGACCACCCGCGGAACCGGGGGAGGGCGCCGCGACGCCACCACCGGCAGGTGGACGTCCCGCGCGGCCGTACGATATGCCCCCGGGCACCAACGCCCCGACGGATCGCCCCAATCGTCATCGCCGCAACTGAGCTGCGGACGGTCCGTCACGCACCGGAGAACATCAGCGAGAAATGAGCCGTGACATGTCCGCGCCTGTGCCGCCAAGCGTCAACGAAGATGGACGTTCCCGACTGGCCGAGCTGGTCACCGAACTCGCCGTGGTGCGCGGTCGTGTGACGTTGTCGTCGGGCAAGGAGGCCGACTACTACGTCGACCTGCGTCGCGCGACGTTGCATCACGAGGCGTCCCGTCTGATCGGCAGCCTCATGCGGGAGCTCACCGCCGACTGGGACTACCTGTCCGTCGGCGGTCTCACCCTCGGCGCGGACCCGGTCGCCACCTCGATCATGCACGCGGCCGGTCGCGAGATCGATTCGTTCGTGGTGCGCAAGGCGGCCAAGACCCACGGTATGCAGCGTCGGATCGAAGGGCCCGACATCGCCGGACGGAACGTCCTCATCGTCGAGGACACGTCCACCACCGGCGCGTCGCCATCGGCCGCCGTGGAAGCAGCTCGAGAGGTCGGGGCGACGGTCGTCGGCGTGGCCACCGTGGTGGACCGCGCCACCGGGGCCGACGAGGTGATCGGCGCCCTCGGCGTGCCGTACCGCTCGCTGCTCGGGTTGAGCGACCTCGGACTGGCCTGAGGCGTGGACGAGCCCGGGCCGACCGAGTGGCAACCACGGTCGGGGCCGGCGGTGGGCGTCGGGCCGTGGGCCGACGAGCGGGATGAGCCTGCGCCGACAGATCCCCGATACGATCCCGACCTATTGGCCGACGGCGACACCCGCAATGTCGTCGACGCGTACCGCTACTGGACACGCGAGGCGATCGTCGCCGACATCGACGCCCGCCGGCATCCGTTTCACGTGGCGATAGAGAACTTCGCGCACGACGCCAACATCGGGACGGTGGTCCGGACGGCGAACGCGTTCGCGGCGGCCGCCGTGCACATCGTCGGCCGGCGGCGCTGGAATCGTCGCGGGGCCATGGTGACCGACCGCTATCAGCATCTGATGCACCACGAGTCGGTCGCCGACCTCATCGACTGGGCGCGTGGGGAAGGGATCGCCGTCGTCGCGGTGGACAACACGCCGGGGGCACGGCCACTCGAGACCGCCGACCTCCCCCGCGAATGCGTTCTGCTCTTCGGTCAGGAGGGACCCGGGGTGAGCGACGACGCCCAACGTCACGCCGACCTCACGGTGTCCATCGCGCAGTTCGGGTCGACGCGGAGCATCAATGCCGGTGTGGCAGCGGGCATTGCGATGCATGCCTGGATACGGCAGCACGCGGATCCCGATCGGGCCTGGTGACCCGGGCCGGCAGCCGGAAGTCGGTGCGAGGGTGCGGATCAGGGGCGCCGCAGGAGCTCGACGGCCCGGTTGGCGCCGTCGAGGGCCAGAGTGCGTCCGGTGCCCGCGAGGCGCTGTAAGCGGTTGGGCGGCCGCGGTGGCGTCACGGTGAGCACGTTCCCGACGCGGATCTCACCGGCCAGCACGACGTCGGCGTAGACGCCGAGATAGCGGTCGGCCCTCGAGGCGACTGCCCGGGTCAGCCGCTTGTCGAGTGGCAGGTCGATGTGTTCGCGACTCGGGACCACGCAGCGCACGGTCTTCATGACGACGTGCAATCGCACGTTGCCGAGATCGATCGTGGCCTCGGGCCACTCGGCCTCCGGGAGTCCGCTCGCGGTCCCGGCGATGACGATGTTCGGGCGGAAGCGCCGCGGGTCCACATGGTCGTCGCCGATGGCGTCGGCGATGGTCGCGGTGCTCGCCTCGCTGATCAGATGCACCGGGCAGAGATCGACGAAACTCCCTGGCGGAGTGGCATTCCGGGCCAGGGTGGCGAGGGCTCTCGCATTCATGTCCGAGATCTTCGGCATCTTCTCGTCGGGGGCGATCCCGAGATCACGGGCGAGGGCGCCGGGTGTCAGGGTGCCGAGACGCTCTCGCCACGGAAGCCGATGCGCGCGCGGATCGTCGGGCAGCGGGACCAGGCGTACGTCGCGATCGAGTCGCGACGACAGAGCGGCGTGGATGCCGGGATCGTCGCTGTGGTGTTCGGTGCCGTCCGGTGCCGTCACGATCACGGCCGGTGCCTGTCCCGGTCCGGCGTCGCGGCCGGGAGCGCTCACATAGCGGGCGGCAAAACGCAGGACCGCGGGCAATCGCCGCGCCGAGATGGTGGTGTCGCGTTCCACGTCGTGCAGTGCCCACAGTCGGTCGCCGAGCACGCCTCGACGGCCGACAGTGGCGGTCTCGAGTTGTTCTCCGGCCATGGACTTCACCGGGTGCCGCCACAGTTGTGTGACATGTGCGGTGGTGCTGCTCATCGATCACCTCGGGTCTGCCGCGCACGCGCGCTGCTGTGCCGCACACCGTAACCGATCGTTCACTTGCGCAATCAACACGACCGGGGAAGAGTTACCAGCCGTGTCGACTCTGCGGTTGCGCTCTGCGGTCATCTCTGTCCTGACCCCGATTCTCCTCGTCACGGGATTCGTCGCGAGTGGCGTGGCCACCGCGGCCCCGACCGTGGCCACCCCGGCCCCGTTCACTCCCGCCGAGCTCGTCGGACCCTACGCCTCCGACGTACCGTCGTCGGGCACCTACATCCCCGTCCTCGACGGGTTCGCGGGGCTTCGGCGGGATCGTCCGGACATCATCGCGTCGAACCTGCAGAAGGTGAAGGGAATCAACAATTCCGCGACCCGTGCGCAACAGGCCGACGCCATCTCGATCAACTACGACGACCGGCTGGTGTCGCTGTCCGACGCCCTCGGCGATCGATTGGGGACCGTCTTCCGTCAGCTGCTCGCGGCGGGCAAGCTGCCCAAGGTCGATGCGCTGGCCGGTGGCGACACGGCTCGGGCGGGGCTCCCGCTCGGCACGACACTCCTGGAGAAGCAGTACTACGACAATCCGCGACCGTTCGTGGTGGCGCCCAACTCGATCAAGAAGTACAACAAGCCGGGTGGCGACCTCTATTCAGACCTCGCGAACAACGGCTCCTACCCCTCGGGCCACGCCAACATGGCCTATTGGAAAGGCGCGCTGCTGGCGTACTGGCTGCCCGAGCTCGGTCCGCAGATCATCGCGCGAGCCGGTGAGATCGGCCGGAGCCGCATGGTCCTCGGCGTGCACTATCCACTGGACGTGATGGGCGGCCGGATCATGGGCACCGACATCGCCGCCGCTCGGCTGGCCGACCCGCGGTTCGCCCGCCTCGTCGAGCAGGCCGGTGCGCAGCTGCGTACCCAGCTCGGCCGCTCGGTCGGCATGCCGCTCGATGACTTCATCGCCCGTGACACCCCGTACCTGACCACGCAGCAGGCGGTCACCGAGCACCGCGGGATGATGACGTACGGATTTCCGGTCGTGTCGCCCGGCCAGCGCAACGCGATCCCCGCCTCGGCCGCCGCCCTCCTGCGTAGCCGGTTCCCGCGACTGACCGACGCGCAGCGTCTGGACATCCTGCGTCGCACGGCGATCCGAAGTGGTTACCCGCTCGATCAGTCCGGGCGCAACGGCGGCTGGCTGCGTATCGATCTCGCCGCGGCGTACGCGGTGTCGCCCTGAGTCGCCTGCGGTGGTGATCCGGGCGCCGGAATCGGCGCACGAATCTACCGATGATCAGCTCGCTTGCTGTTTGGCGTCGGTTTTTGCCGAACGACGCCTGCGGTACCACTCGATGAACATCGGCAACACCGAGAGCAGCACGATCACGATGAAGATGGGCTCGATGAGGTTCTGGACGAATTCGAAACGGCCGAGCCAATATCCGAGCAGCACGATGCCCGCGCCCCAGACGATGGCGCCCGCGACGTTGTAGATGATGAAGACCGAGTACTTCATCCGCGCCGCGCCGGCCACGATCGGGGCGATGGTGCGGACGATGGGCACGAAGCGGGCCAGGAAGATGGTGATCGGGCCGCGCTGGTCGAAGAACTCGTGGGCCTCGGTCAGATACCGCTCCTTCAGGAAGCGGGCATCCGGCTTGAACATGTTGGTGCCGACGTAGCGGCCGATCCAGTAGCCGATCTGGCCGCCGATGATGGCGGCGATCGGGACGAAGATCAGCAACTGCCACAGGGAGGCGAACTTGTCGATGCCCTCCTTGCCACCCGCGGCGACCACCATGCCGGCCACGAACAGCAGCGAGTCACCCGGGAGGACCGGGAAGAGGACTCCGGACTCGATCAGGATCACCAGCAGCAGACCCCAGAAGGCCCACGCGCCGAAATAGCCGAGGAGGGTCACCGGGTCGAGGAAACCCGGCATGAGGGCGACGTTCGTCGTGGTCTGGGCGAGCGCGGAGTCGATCACGGGGCCCCAGAGTACCTGGCGTCGCGATGCTCGACGTCAACCGCCGAGGCGTCGGCGATGGAGAGGCGGCGCTGGACGAGCGCGACCACGCCGACGACCGCGGCGCCCACTGCGAACAGGAGCAGGGCCATCGGCCAGTCGTCGCCGACACCCAGCAGGCCGCCGTCGTCGGTCTGCCACGGCCAGAGCGCGCGCAGCGAGCCCGACAACAAGCCGGCCGCGGCGACCATGGCGAGCGTGTGGTGGTTCTCCAGGAGCCATTCGAGCGCGCGGACGAACGACATCAGCCCGACCAGCGCGCCGAGGGCGAACACGGCCAGGTACTGGATGTCCATCGTGTCGACGGCGGCCAGCGTCGGCGCGTACATCCCGACGACGAGGAGGAAGAACGAGCCCGAGACGCCGGGGAGGACCAGGGCGCAGACAGCGATCGCCGCCGCACCGAAGGTGAGGATGAGAGGTGGGTCGACGAGCTCGGACCGGGGCAGCGAGGTGAGCGCGAACGCGGCGGTGGCGGCGATGGCGAACACCCCGACCGCCCGGAATCTGGCCGGGCGGGTCGTCAGCGCCCCGTTGTCGATCTCCAGGAACGGGATGATCACCGACATCGCGATCATGCCCATGAACAGTGCCTTGGAGGCGACCGGCTGATCGGTCACGAAACTCTCCATGACGCCCGCGATGAAGAAGACCGTGACGGCCATACCCAGACAGACCGGGAGCAGCAGCCACCAGTCGACCTGCCGCGTGCTCGCGCGCCAGTCGCCTCTGGTGACGAGCAGCCGCGGGATGTCGAGGACGTGTTTGACCGATGCGATGAGCCGGCCGTAGATGCCGGACACGAGAGCGACCGTGCCGCCCGATACGCCGGGCACGGTCTCGGCCACACCGATGAGGGCACCGCGGATCACGTTGGCGGCGATGGCTCGTGGTCGGCCTGGCCGGTCGGTGGGGTTGTCGGGCCCGGGTGAGGGGGAGAGGTGGGTCTCGACGGTCGTCGGGTTCGTGGACATCGCCGGCCATCGTACCGACAATCCGGCATATCGGTCATTGCGCTGCCTCACATCGCCTGGGCACCAGGCGTCGCACGCGTGAGGACGGCACTTGCCATACTGAACGGGAGTGACCGCTCCGACAGCGTGAACCACGACTGCGAAACCGATCCGGTTGGAGGACGAGAAATGCCGATTGCAACCCCCGAGCAGTACGCCGAGATGTTCGACAAGGCCAAGAAGGGCGGATACGCCTTCCCGGCCATCAACTGCACGTCGTCGTCGACGATCAATGCCGCCATCAAGGGATTCGCCGACGCGGGTAGCGACGGCATCATCCAGTTCTCGACCGGTGGTGCGGAGTTCGGCTCCGGACTCGGCGTCAAGGACATGGTGACCGGCGCCGTCGCGCTGGCCGAGTTCGCGCACGTGGTCGCCGCGAAGTACGACGTGACGATCGGCCTGCACACCGATCACTGCCCGAAGGACAAGCTGGACACCTACGTCCGTCCGCTGCTCGCGATCTCGCAGGAGCGCGTCGACGCGGGCCAGAACCCGCTGTTCCAGTCGCACATGTGGGACGGCAGCGCGGTCCCGCTCGGCGAGAACCTGGAGATCGCCAAGGATCTGCTCGCCAAGGCGGGCGCGGCGAAGATCATCCTGGAGATCGAGATCGGTGTTGTCGGCGGTGAAGAGGACGGCGTCGAGGCCGAGATCAACGACAAGCTGTTCACCACCCCGGAAGACTTCGAGAAGACCCTCGACGCGCTCGGCGCGAGCGACTCGGGGAACCGCTACCTGCTCGCCGCCACCTTCGGCAACGTGCACGGCGTGTACAAGCCCGGCAACGTGAAGCTCCGCCCCGACGTGTTGAGCACCGGCCAGGAGGTCGCGACCAAGAAGCTCGGGCTGGCCGACGGCAGCAAGCCGTTCGACTTCGTCTTCCACGGTGGTTCCGGTTCGCTGAAGAGCGAGATCGAGGAGGCGCTCAGCTACGGCGTCGTCAAGATGAACGTCGACACCGACACCCAGTACGCCTACACCCGTCCGGTCGCGGGCCACATGCTCTCCAACTACGACGGCGTGCTCAAGATCGACGGTGAGGTCGGAAACAAGAAGACCTACGATCCGCGCGTGTGGTCGAAGAAGGCCGAGACGTCGATGTCCGAGCGTGTCGTCGAGGCGTGTACCGATCTGAAGTCGACGGGCAAGTCGATCAGCGCCTGATCCGAACCGCCCGCTCGTCGGTCTCCCGGCCGACGCCGCGCATCACCGACAGCGTCCGGCCACGGCCGGGCGCTGTCGGCGTCTCGGGGTGTTTCTCCGGCCGGAGACCGGGTGCTGTGGGAGAGGTGTTGCTGTCGACGGACTTTCGGTTGCTGTCGACGGGGTGCGGGCGGATCAGAGCGTCACGAGACCGACGACGACCCCGACGGCGAGGGCGATCATCACGATCGCGGCAACCACCACGGTGGGATCGATCCGACGTCGGTGCAGACGTGGCGGCGGTGTGGTCCTGGCGGTCCGTCGCTCGATCCGCAGCGGACGCGTCGCGGGCTCGAAGTAGGCCTGCGGCGGCTCATCGAGCGGATGTGGGGCGTGCGGATTCCGGGGCGGTGGGGCGTTGTGCTGAACCCAGGTGTCGCGCTGTGCCGAGGTGTTGCGATTTGGCAGTCGGGTGGTCGGTCCGTTGCCGGTCACTGAGGCGTGCACACCTTCCAATCATCGCCGGACTTCTGCAGGTTGATGGTGACGGTCTGGGGTGCGTCCGGTTTGCTGCTGTGCAGCGCCGACACCTCGACCACGGCCTGATCACCGTCGCCGGTGACCTTGACGGCCTTGACGTCATTGACCTGGATGAGTTCGTTCCGGGTCTTCTGGCCGTCGTAGATCTTCTGGAAATCGGCATCGCTGATCGTTGTGTAGAACTCGTGGCGTTCACCGCAGGTGGTCGAGCGCAGGGTGCTCAGATCACCTTCGTACAGCGCCGTGGAGAACTCCTTCGCGACGTCGGCTGCCTCGTCGGCCGGGGCCGGGGACCGCAGGTTCAGGTACGCGAAGATGCCGCCGATCACGGCGATCACGACGACGATGGCGGCACCGACGAGCAGTGGCCATCGGCGGCGACCGGAGGACTCGGGCTTCGGCTTCGACGTGTCGTCCTTGCCGGGGTAGACGGTTGGCTTGTGGGCGGTGGTCGACCAGCCCTGGGCGGCCGATGTGGTGCCCCCGGCCGCGCCCGCTGCTGCTCCGCCCGCTGCTGCTCCGCCCGCTGCTGCCGCACCTGCTGCTGCCGTTGCCGCGGCGGCCTTGGTCACCGGCCGGGTCTCGGAATCGTCGGATTCCGCCGGCTCGGCGGTGGTGTCAGTGGACTTGGTGCCGGTGGTCTTGGTGCCGGTGGACTTGGTGTCAGTGGATTCGGTGCCGGTGGCCGCGGTGCCGGTGGGAAAGGCCGTGGTGGACCCGTCCGCAGCCGGATCGTCGTTGCTGTCGGCGCCTTCGCTGTTGCTGTCGGCGTCGGCCGCGGCGGCGCCGCCGAGCGCGTCGATCTCGGAGAGGTCGTCGAGGTCTGCGGAATCGGGGAGGTCGCCGCGCTGGATCACCGTCGTCGCCGAATCGCTCGGACCGATACCCGACCGCTTGGTCTTCGGTGTGTCCGACGGGGCCTTCTCGCCGCTGTCGGTGGCGGGCTTCTCGGCCTCCGCCTCGGCGTCGGAACCGCCCTCCGCCTCGATGTTCTCGAGGTCGTCGAGTTCGCTGATGTCGGGCAGGTCCTCGCGGCGGATCACCTTGGTGGCCGAATCGATCCCGCGTCCGCCCTTGGGCTTCGGGCGGGCCGCCTTGGGGGCGTCTGCGGTCTGCTCCGGGGTCTGCTCAGTGGCGGCCGGTTGCGATTCGTCGGGAGTGGCCTCGGATGCCGACTCGGCCTCGGTGTCGGTGGCGTCGGTGTCGGTGTCGGTGGTGTCGGTCGCGGGGGAGTCCGTCGCCTCACCCGACCCGGTGTCCGCTGATTCGGATTCGTCGGCTTCTTCCGGCGCGTCCGTCTCGGGTTCCGCGTCGTCGGTCGAGGGCTCGTCCGCGGTCTCGGCGGACGGCGTCTCGTCGACCGTCTCGACGTGCCCGGTCTCGTCCTGGGCTGCCTCGTCCTGCCCGGTCTCGTCCTGAGGCGCAGAGTCGTCTGCCGACGTGTCGGTCACATCCTCGTTGTTCGTCGCGTCGGTCACCGCTGCGTCGTCGCCCTTCGTACTGGCGACCCAGGAGTCATCCGGGCCGCGGCGGCCGGTCTGAGCCGCGTGGTCGTTACCGCGATTGCGCCACGCGGAGCGTGCGCGGCCCAGCAGTGAGTCCTTGTCGTCCCGTGATGGAGGCATCGTGTTCTACACCCCGCCTTCTCCCGAATCGATGTGGTCGCCGCCCCGAATGCCCGCCGTCACACCGCCGAGTCGGTTGCGCTGTGGTCGATCGCGCCACTCACCCTAGCGAATCCCCTTTGTGTGCAGTACTCGGCGGGCTGTGACGTACTCCGGTCGCATGGTCGACGATCCGTCGACGCCGTACGCGGCCAGGGCGCTCCTGCGGTTCTGGAGTGATTCAATGTAGACGTGACTTCCTTCGGAGATCTGCTCGGACCGCAGCCGGTCCTGCTCACAGGCGATGACGAGGCCGAATCGGACCTGCTCAACGGAGCAGATCCGGCCGAGACCGCGGCCGCCCACCCCACTGCCTCGATCGCGTGGGCGTACCTGGCCGATGCGGCCCTGGCCGCGGCGGACGCCGGAGCCGGTACGCCCAAGGTGATCGAGGCCTATGCGTATGCGCGCACCGGCTATCACCGTGGCCTCGACCAGCTGCGCCGGCACGGCTGGAAGGGTTTCGGCCCGGTGCCGTGGAGCCACGAGCCCAACCAGGGCTTCCTGCGCTGTGTCGGTGCGCTTGCGCGCGCCGCGCGATCGGTCGGTGAAGAAGACGAATATCTGCGCTGTCTTGATCTCCTCAACGACAGTGACCCGACGGCGGCACAGCACCTCGGACTCGCTTGACCGACTGGCTGCGCCGACGGCTGAACGGATTACCGCCGCCGGTGCGGCAGCGGGTTCGGCGACTCTGGTTGTCGCTGGTCCCCATCGCACAGTGCGCGCTCGCCGCGGGCGCGGCCTGGTGGATCGCCGTGAACATCTTCGGCCATCCGCAGCCGTTCTTCGCGCCGATCGCCGCCGTCGTCTCACTCGGCCTGTCGCTGGGTAAACGGTGGCGCCGGTCGGTCGAACTCGTCGCGGGCGTCACGCTCGGGATTCTCATCGGCGACGTCCTGGTCTCGCAGATCGGGTCGGGTACGTGGCAGATCATGGTGGTCGTCGCGCTGGCGATGTCGGTGGCCGTGTTCCTCGACAACGGCCCGCTGATCCCGATGCAGGCCGCGTCGTCGGGCGTCCTGGTGGCGACATTGCTTCCACCCGGGGGCATCGGCGGGTTCCACCGCGCGATCGATGCGCTGATCGGTGGGGTGGTGGGGATGATCATCGTGGCGCTGTTCCCGGTCAATCCGGCCCACCGGGCCCGCCGCGACGCGGCGGGATTGCTCGCGACGATGCGCGACTCGGCCCGCACCCTGGTCGCCGGGCTGCGCGACATGGACGCCGACACGGTCACCGCTGCGCTCGTGTCGGCGCGCGGCACGCAGGACGCGATCAACGAGATGCGTGCCGACATGCGCGGCGGTCGCGAGGTGAGCACGCTGTCGCCGCTGTACTGGAACGCGCGGGAGCGCCTCGCACGTATATCGGCGACGGCCGATCCCATCGACAACGCCGTCCGGAATTTCCGGATCATCGCGCGGCGGGCACTCGGGATGACCCAGCGCGACGAACCTCTGCGACCCGAGATCGTCGACATCATCGCCGACGTCGCGGAGGCGTTCGAGGTGCTGCGCGAGATGATGATCGCCAAACCGGGCGAGGAACCCGATCAGGCCGACGCCGCGCGGGTGATCCGCACGGTCGCGCGCAAGGCGAAGGCCGAACTCGTCGCAGGCAGCACGCTGTCGGAGACGGCGGTGATGGCCGAGCTGCGGTCCCTGCTGATCGACATGCTGATGATCGCCGGACTGCGCAGGTCGTCGGCGATGGCCACGTTGCGCTGAATCGCCCCGACCGCGGAGAACCGGCGACAACTTAGGGTCACCTCTTGTCATATATGCGAAAACGCGCATATATTGACGACAAATGGGCCACTCACACTCACACACGCACGCCGATACGACCGGATCCGTGGCGAATCGCCGGATCTGGCCGATGGCGGTTGCCGTCGTGATCATCGGTGGCTATTTCGTCATCGAGCTCGTGGTGGGGTTGCTGGTCGATTCGTTGGCCCTGATCGCCGACGCCGGACACATGCTGACCGACGTCGTCGCCCTCGTGATGGGTCTGGTCGCGCTGCTGCTGGCCAAACACGGTTCCACGACCGATGACCGCAGCTTCGGCTGGCACCGTGCCGAGGTCTTCACCGCCGTCGCGAATGCCGTGTTGCTGATCGGGGTCGCGGCCTTCGTGCTCTACGAGGCGGTGGAACGGATCGGCACCGACCCGCAGGTGCCCGGCCTCACGCTCATCGTCGTCGCCCTGATCGGTTTGCTCGTCAATCTCGCCGTGATGCTTCTGCTGCGCGCGGACGCACAGGAATCGATCGCGGTCCGCGGCGCCTACCTGGAGGTCCTCGCCGACGCGGTCGGCAGCGTGGGGGTGCTGATCGCCGGCGTGGTCGCGCTGACCACGGGGTGGGGTTACGCCGACGTCGTGGTGGCCGTCCTCATCGCACTGTGGGTGGTCCCGCGCGCCGTGCGGCTGGCCCTCGAGGCATTGCGCATCCTCAACCAGCAGGCGCCCCCGCACGTCGACGTCGACGAACTGCGGCAGGAGCTCGCCGCGATCCCGTCCGTCGACGACGTTCACGACCTGCACGTCTGGACGCTCACCACCGGCATGGACGTGGCCACGGTCCACCTGGGCAGCAACGGGTCCAATCGCGAGGTGCTCACCGCCGCCCAGGCCGTGCTCACCCGGCACGGTCTCGAGCACGCCACCATCCAGGTCGATCCGCACGACGTGCGGGAGCGGTGCCACGACGAACTGCGGTGGTGAGCACCGCGACGGGAAACCCGGCTGACAATCCGCCGAGGTCCGGTCATGCTGGCTTCCATGTCCGACGGCCCCGACCTCGCATCCCTCACCCGTAAACCCGATCGCGCCGGTGATCGTGCGCTGCTCGACGAGGTTCTCCACGAAGCCCACGTCGGAGTGCTGTCCACCGTCTCCGACGACGGGTTCCCGTGGTCGGTGCCGATGCTGGTGGCCCGCGACGGCGACCGGCTCCTGATCCACGGGTCCTCGGGTGCGGGCGCGCTGCGGCAGGTCGCCGCGGGTGCGGCTGCGACGTTCACCGCCTTCGTCGTCGACGGCCTCGTCGTCGCCGGCACTCTGTTCGACCACTCGATGAACTACCGGTCGGTGGTCGTGCGTGGCACGCTCGAGCGCGTCGACCCGGCCGATGCCGCGCGCGCCCTCGACGTCTTCTCCGACACGGTGCTGCCCGGCCGCAGTGCAGAGGTCCGAGACCACACGCGAAAAGAGTTGTCGGCCACCGTGATCCTGGCTCTGCCCATCGTCGACGGGCAGTGGTTGGCCAAGGCGCGGTCGGGTGGGCCGGGACCGGATGCCGACGCGGTCGGCTGGACCGGGCACATCCCGATGCGGATCGTCTACGACGAGCCGGTCACCGAGACCCATGGCGAACTGCCTGCGTCGGTTGCCGGCCTCTACCGCCAGAAGACGAACAGATCCCAGCCGTAGGACGCGAGTACGCTCGGCACCCCGGACAGGCCGAACAGCCAGTACACGAGGTCGAAGAATGCGCGGTTGAGGAACGGGATGAACAGCAGCGCGAAGACGATCAGGAATCCGTACGGGGCGATCTTGGCGACCGAGGCGCGGGTCTGATCCGACAGGTAGGGGTCGATCGCGCCGTAGCCGTCGAAACCGGGCACCGGCAGCAGGTTCAGCACCGCGGCGGTGATCTGCAAGAACGCCAGCATCGACAGCGCGGCCCACAGGTTCAGCCCGTCGACGATGTAGAGGATGTTCGACGGCGAACCGTACCCCTGCGCGCCGTAGGAGTCCGGCGTGGCGAACCGGACTGTCAGGAGGAGAGCGACGCCGAGCAATGCGTTGGTCGCCGGGCCGGCCAGCGACACGATCGTGCGCTGCGCACGGGTGAACCCGTGCTGGTTCACGTACACCGCGCCGCCGGGAAAGCCGATGCCGCCCAACAGGATGATCAGCAGCGGCAGTCCGAGCGACAGCCCCGGATGGGTGTAGCGCAACGGGTTCAAGGTGAGGTAGCCGCGCAGTTCGGCATTGCGATCGCCGAACCGGAACGCGGTGACCGCGTGTGCGAACTCGTGCAGACACAGTGAGATCACCCAGCCCGCGAGGACGACGAGTAGTGTCCCGCCGACCGACTCGAGATTGCGTCCGGGCGCGGAACCGGCCACGATCCACCCGCCGATCAGCGCCACCACGACGAGTCCGAGGAAGACCGGGCCGGGACGGACGGCGCGGGCGATCTCGCGGGTCGTCGTGGTCATGGCAGCAGCACCAGGTTCATGTCCACATGATGCCGGTAAAACGTCGACCGTTTCAGAACCCGCGGCGTGATCGTCCCCTCACGCTCGACGACGATGTTGGTGCCGCCGGTCTGCGCGGCCCGTCCGAGGTGCCAACGGCCCTTGACCAGCGGGCGAACCCGCCGCGCCCGGAGCCCGGGTGCGTCGCGCAGGGGTTCGATCTCCACCCCAAGGACCTCGCCGGTGAAGAGCCGCTCGTTGTCCACGTAGGTCTCGCCGTGCAGTTTCGCGTCGTCGGCACCGAGGTGCCGGGCCCGGCCCACCAGTACGGTCGCCGCGTCGTCGCGGATCAGCGGTACCGCCTGCGCCCGGCCCCGCTCGGCGAGTGCCGTCGCGCCGACGCCGTGGGGCAGGCCATAGACGGCGGTGGCACGGGTCGGCGACGGCGCCACATAGGCGACCTCCACATCGAGGCGATCACTGATCATCAGGGCGGCCACGACCTGGGCGAGGTAGGCGTCGGCACCGGCCCCGTCGAGCGGGGTCACGACGACCCGTGAGACGTCGGGATCGATCAGGGTTCCGGCGACGGCGGCGCGGATCGCCCGCTTCTCCGCGGTCGTCTCCGCTTCGGTGATCGGGACAATCGGCACGCGGATAGCGTATCCACCGCTCAGGATGCGCCTCCGACCAAGTAAGGTTGGCCTGTTGTTCAGCGCGCCAACTCAAAGGAGCATCCGACCATGGCCGCGATCGTGCTTATCGGCGCCCAATGGGGGGACGAGGGCAAAGGTAAGGCAACCGACCTGCTCGGCGGAAAGCTGCAGTGGGTGGTTCGGTATCAGGGCGGCAACAACGCCGGACATACCGTCGTCCTCCCGAACGGGGAGACCTTCGCACTTCATCTGATCCCGTCCGGAATCCTCACCCCCGGGGTGAAGAACGTCATCGGCAACGGCGTGGTGGTGGATCCGGGCGTACTGCTGACCGAACTCAGCGGCCTCGAGGACCGTGACGTCGACACCTCGGGTCTGCTCATCTCGGCCGACGCGCATCTGCTGATGCCGTACCACGTGGCGATCGACAAGGTCACCGAGCGCTTCCTGGGTAACAAGAAGATCGGCACCACCGGCCGCGGCATCGGGCCCTGCTATCAGGACAAGATCGCCCGTGTCGGTGTCCGGGCCGCCGACGTGCTCGACGAGAAGATCCTGGCGCAGAAGGTCGAGGCCGCGCTGGAGCTGAAGAACCAGATCCTGGTGAAGATCTACAACCGTCGTGCCCTCGATCCCGCGCAGGTGGTCGAGGAGGTGCTCGAGCAGGCCGAGGGTTTCAAGCATCGCATCGCCGACACCCGGCTGCTGCTGAACCAGGCACTCGAAAACGGCGAGACGGTGCTGCTGGAGGGGTCGCAGGGCACGTTGCTCGACGTCGACCACGGCACGTATCCGTATGTCACGTCGTCGAATCCGACATCCGGCGGCGCAGCCGTCGGCTCCGGGATCGGTCCCAACAAGATCACCACCGTGCTGGGCATCCTCAAGGCCTACACCACGCGTGTGGGGTCGGGACCGTTCCCCACCGAACTCTTCGACGAGTGGGGCGAGTATCTGGCCAAGACGGGCGGCGAGGTCGGCGTGACCACCGGGCGCGCCCGTCGCTGCGGCTGGTTCGACGCCGTCATCGCGCGGTATGCCACTCGGGTCAACGGCATCACCGACTACTTCCTCACCAAGCTGGACGTGCTGTCGAGCCTGGACACGGTGCCGATCTGTGTGGCCTATGAGGTCGACGGCGAACGCATCGACGAGATGCCCATGACGCAGACCGGTTTCCACCACGCGAAGCCGATCTACGAGGAGATGCCCGGGTGGTGGGAGGACATCTCGGAGTGCACGCGCTTCGAGGACCTGCCGCAGAACGCCCAGAACTACATCCTGCGACTGGAAGAGCTTGCCGGAGCACATATCTCGTGCATCGGTGTGGGACCCGGCCGCGAGCAGACGATCGTGCGTCGCGACATCGTGTAGCGACACCGACAACCAGGGGGGCGCGATGGCGCGGGGCAGCCGGGACTACGGATCGATCCTGCTCGGCTCGGCGTCGGAAGGCGGTGTCAAACAGCGGATTCGCATCCAGACGCTGTTGACCGTCTTCATCGTGGTCGCCAACCTGATCGGGGCGGTGCTCGCGATCGCGTTGTCGGCGGTCGGCATTCCGCAGCCGACGGTGTTCCAGTCGAAACTGTGGTGGGTCAACTTCATCGCCGTCCCGGTGTACGTCGTCGTGGCCTTCGTGGTCGGTACTGCCCTCGGCACGGTGGTGGTGGTCCGCGATCTGCGCTGGGCGATCCGCGATCAGAAGCCGACGGCCAAGGACGCGCGGCGGGCGCAGCGGGCCCCGTGGCGGCTGGTGCTGATCCAGGGGGTGCTCTGGGGTGTCGCCACCGTCATGTTCACGATCATGTACGGCGTGCTCGACCCGGACCTGATCCCGAAGACCTTCTTCGTCGTCGGGCTCAGTGGCTTTGTCGTGGTGGCGGTCTCGTACCTGCTCATCGAGTTCGCGCTCCGGCCGGTGGCCGCCGAGGTCATCACGGCCGGCTACCACAGGCGCAAGCGCAGCGGCGTCCGTTCCCGGTCGATCGTGTCCTGGATGGTCGGTTCGGCCATCCCGATCGTCGGCATCCTGCTCGTGGTGTTCTTCGGCGCCTTCCGCGACGACACCTCGAAGGTCGATCTCTTCGTCGGGGTCACCGTCCTGGCGGTCATCGCGCTCTCCACCGGGCTGTTGCTCACCGTGCTGATCAGCGTGAGCGTCACCGCGCCCATCCGCAGCGTGCGCAGCGGGATGAACCGGGTGCAACGCGGTGAGGTCTCCGACGTCGATCTCGTGGTGTACGACGGCACCGAACTCGGCGACCTACAGGTGGGGTTCAACAGCATGGTCGGTGGTCTGCGTGAGCGCGAACGGATGCGCGACCTCTTCGGCAGGCATGTCGGACGGGATGTGGCTGCTGCTGCGCTGCAACGAGATCCGGAGCTCGGCGGTTCCGAACGCGTCGTCGCGGTGGTGTTCGTCGACGTCATCGGGTCCACCACCCTGGCGTCGCGGCACACCCCGACCGAGGTGGTCGAGATCCTCAACACGTTCTTCGGGGTGATCGTCGCTTCGGTCGAGGTCCGGCACGGTCTGGTGAACAAATTCGAAGGCGATGCGGTGCTGGCGATCTTCGGGGCGCCGATCGACCTCGACGACCCGGCAGGCGCCGCGCTGTCGGCCGCCCGGCAGATCGCCGACGGCCTCGCCCGGGACGTGCCCGATCTGGCCGCGGGCATCGGTGTCAGCTACGGGCGGGTCGTCGCCGGAAACGTCGGCGCCATCGAACGATTCGAGTACACGGTGATCGGCGACGCGGTGAACGAGAGTGCGCGGCTCTCGGAGCTGGCCAAGCGGGATCCGGCGCGTCCGCTCGCGTCCGGTCATGCAGTGGCGGCGGCCGGGCCGGAGGCCGCGCGATGGGAGCGGCAGGAGGCCGTCACGCTGCGCGGCCGGACCGCGGAGACGGTGGTCCATGCCGCCCGGATCGCCGACACAGACGACTCCGACACAGATGACACAGACACAGATGACACCTGAGCGGGCCGCCGTGTCGAATGCCGCCCTCGTGGAGCGCTCAGGTGTCATCTCTGCGCTCGGGGCTACCGTCAGGTGCCCTCGGCGAGGACGCTGCGCATGTGGGCTCGCAGCGCTTCCGTCAGGTCGGGATGTCGTGCGGCGAAATCGTGGTCGAGGCGGTCGACCTCCGTCGCCACCCGGCCCAGCAGCGCCTCGCCGGCGGCGGTGATCTGGAGACTCGATGCCGAGCCGGCATGTGCGGTGCCGTCGTCGACGAGCCCGGCCTCGGCCAGCGACGTCACCGCGGTGTGTGCGCTCTGCACGGTGATGCGGGACCGCCGCGCGAGTTCGCTGAACGAGATGCCGGGCGTCCCGCGGATGTGGCCGAGCAGACCGTACTTGCGGGTGGTGAGACCCAGCGGCCTCAACGCCTCGGCGAGTGCGGCCTCCCAGACACGGCTCACCGTCAGCAGCATCACGGTGGGGCTGAAAGGAGGTGGCTCGGACATGGGTGCAGGGTACGCTAGTCGACCTCCCGATCCATCTGTCCCTCCGCGAAATCCAACCGGCGCAACGCGGTTCGCAAGACCTCGTCGTCGATGTGGCCGTCGTCGCGCTCCTCGATGAACACCTTCCGCTGGATCTGCAACAGGTCCATGCGCATCCGGTTACCGGCCGCCGTCGGACTCTCGCCGATGTCCTCGGGCCCACGACCCAGTTCCTCCCAGCCGACGTTGCGCTGGGTGGTCACCCACTTCCGCAACATCGCCACCTGATGTCGGCGCGGGTCGTTCTCCGGGAGTTCGGCGGCCAGCTCGTCGAGTCGTCGTTCGGACTCGCGGGATGCACGATCCTGCGCGGATGCATAAGCCAGTCGGTCCTTCGCGGCGTCGTCGGCGCCGATGCCGAGTCGGCGGATCATCCAGCCCAGGGTGGTGCCCTGCAGGAGCAGCGTGCCGACCACGACGACGAAGGTGAGGAAAAGGATCTCGGCGCGCGCCGGGAAGGGCCCGCCGTCGTCGGTGGTCAGCGGGATGGCGAAGGCGGCGGCGAGCGAGACCACACCTCGCATGCCTGCCCACCCGACGATGAACACCGCACGTGGCGTCGGGCGCTCCTCCCGCCGACGGATCTTGGACGAGAGGGCCCTCGGCAGGTAGGTGGCGGGATAGACCCACAGGAACCGCGCCAGGATCGTCGCGGCCAGCACCACTGCGGCATCGATGGCGATCTGGACCCACGACTCACCGGCGAGACCGCGGATGAGGAACGGCAGCTGCAGCCCGATGAGCAGGAACACGAAGGATTCCAGGAGAGCGTCGATCGATTTGCGGACCGCGTCGTCCTGCAGGCGCGTGGCGTAGCCGAGCCGCACCGACCGCTGACCGAGGAACAACCCCGCGACCACCACCGCGATCACGCCCGACGCGTGGATCTCCTCGGCGACGTAGTACGTCCCGAACGGCACCACCAGGCCGATGGCCGTCTCCATCGGCGGGTCGGTGAGCCAGAGCCGCAGCCAGGAGACGGCGAATCCGACCGCCAGCCCGATGACGAGCCCGCCGACGGCGGCAATGGCGAAGGTGGACAGTCCCTCCCATACCGACGCGGTCGCGCCGACCGCGGCGGCGAGGGCGACCCGGAAGGCGGTGAGGGCGGTCGCGTCGTTGAGCAGGCTCTCACCGCCGAGCAGGGTCATGATCCGGCGGGGGAGACCGACGCGCCGCCCGATCGCCTGCGCCGACACCGCGTCCGGTGGTGCCACCACGGCACCGAGCACCAGCGCCGCGGCGAGCGGGAGGTGGGGCACCGTCGCGTAGGCGACCAGTCCGACGATCACCGTGGAGAACAGCGGCAGGCCGATGGCGAGGAGTCCGATCGCCCGGCGGTTGGCGCGGATCGCCTGGTAGGAGCTCTCCTGCGCGGCCGAATAGAGCAGCGGCGGCAGGATCAGGAACAGCACCAGCTCCGGCTCCAGCGTCACCTCGGGGGTGCCGGGGATCCAGCCGATGCCCAGCCCGATGACGACGAGGATCAGTGGTGCCGACAATCCGTAACGCCGGCACAGTGCGGCGAGGACCACGGCGACCACCGCCACCAACAACAGCGATGCGCTCACGCGAAGAACCTATCTCGGCATCGCCCGTCGCGGGGGTCGCGACGATCCGGATAATGGCGTACATGCGTATCTTCCGGCGAGGTGCAGACGATCGATCCGAGACCACGGGTGGGGGTGGGTCGTCGGGCGTCGGATCACGATGTGACGAGCTCGCGACCTACGGTGTCGACTCGAACGCCGACCCCGCGCCGCGCGCCGGTGATTACGCGGCGTGCGAGGAGTGCACCGCGCTCGGCGAACATCATTGGGCGCACCTGCGGATCTGCCTGACATGTGGTCATGTCGGATGCTGCGATTCCAGCCCGCGTCGTCACGCCACCGCACATTTCGACGAGAGCGGCCACCCGGTGATGCGTTCGGCCGAGCCCGGCGAGGTGTGGCGGTGGTGCTACGTGCACGAGGTCACGGGTTGAGCGAGGGTTCCGTGGGTGCCGCGGGCCTGTACTGAACTGCACGTAGGATTTGGGCATGACGTCAGACAGCCAAGGTGCTTCCGAGGCGTCGGTGCCGGCCGAGGGAGAGGCCGCACCGGTGCAGGGCGGGCCGGTGAAGCAGGTGGGACATGTCGCGGTCGGACCACCCGCGGTGCTCGGGACTCCGCTGAGCCCGACCGCGACCAGGGTGATGGTGCTCGGCGCCGGTGAACTGGGCAAAGAGGTGATCATCGCCTTCCAGCGACTCGGCGTCGAGGTGATCGCCGTTGACCGGTACGCCGACGCGCCCGGCCAGCAGGTCGCCCACCGCGCCGAGGTGGTCGACATGACCGATGCCGATGCACTGATGGCCGTGATCGAGCGCCACCAGCCGCACTACGTGGTGCCCGAGATCGAGGCGATCGCCACTCCCGCACTGGTCGAGGTGGAGAAGCGCGGACTGGCCGAGGTGATTCCGACGGCGCGAGCCGTGGTCGCGACCATGGACCGCGAGGGCATCCGACGTCTCGCCGACGAGGAACTCGGACTCCCGACGTCGCCCTATCTCTTCGCGTCCTCCCACGAGGAGCTCGAGGAGGCGGTCGGGGAGATCGGCTTCCCGTGCGTGGTGAAACCGGTGATGTCGTCGTCGGGTAAGGGCCAGACCGTGGTTCGCGCGCCGGCCGACATCGGGCCGGCCTGGAACACCGCGACCACCGGCGCCCGCGTCCAGGGCGAGCGGGTCATCGTCGAGGGATTCATCGAGTTCGACTACGAGATCACCCTGCTCACGGTGCGGGCGATCGATCCCGCCACCGGGCGGCTGGCCTCCCACTTCTGCGCGCCCATCGGCCATCAGCAGGTCGGCGGCGACTACGTCGAGAGCTGGCAGCCACACGAGATGTCCACCGACGCGCTCGGTGCGGCCACGTCCATCGCGGCACGGATCGCCACCGGTCTCGGCGACGGAAAGCTCGCGGGCCGGGGTGTCTTCGGTGTCGAGCTGTTCGTCAAGGGCGACGACGTCTACTTCTCCGAGGTGAGCCCGCGCCCGCACGACACCGGCCTGGTCACCCTGGCCACCCAGCGTCTGTCGGAGTTCGAGATGCACGCCCGGGCGATCCTTGGCCTGCCCGTCGACGTCACGCTGGCGTCGCCGGGTGCGTCGGCGGTGATCTACGGCCAGCTCGACGAGCCCGCGATCGGATTCGAGAACGTCGCCCGGGCACTCACGGTGCCGGAGACCGACATCCGCCTGTTCGGGAAGCCGGAGAGCTTCCATCGCCGGCGGATGGGCGTGATCACCGCGACCGCCGACGATGTCGCCGTCGCCCGGCAGCGTGCCGTCCACGCGGCGTCCCTGGTGACCCCGGTGTCGGGACGGCCGTTCGAGCGGTCGACCCCGGTCCCGATGGCCGAGCCGGTGGTCCCGCCCACGACGTCGCGGCCGGCGCCGCCTCTGCCACCTGCACCCTCGCGGCCCAGCGCGCCGCCACGCGGCACGCCCGGACCCCCGCAGCCGCCCGGTCCGCGACAGGGACCGGTTCCGCCGCGCGGGCCGATGCCGCCACGAGGTGCACCCGCACGACCGGCCGGCCCGCCGCCGCGACCGGTTCCACCGGCGTCCGGCCGACCGGCCGGACCGCCGCCGCCCCGGCCGTCGGGCAACCCGACGCGCGCATCGGTCGACTGAGCCTGCGCTAGACCGGCGGGCCACCGATGTCGCTGGGTGGGGAGCTGCTCGTCGGAGCGGTCATCCTCGTCGGACTGCTCGGGATCGTCTTCCCGGTCCTGCCCGGCGGCCTGCTGGTCCTCGGTGCGATCGGTGTCTGGGCGGCGATCGTCGGTGGCTGGGCATGGGCGATCTTCGGTGTCGCCGCAGCGCTGATCCTGCTCGGCGAGGTGGTCAAGTACGTGGTCGCCGGTCGGTCGTTGAAGTCGGCGGGCATCCCGAACGTCACCATTGCGGTCGGCGGGGTGCTGGGCATCGTCGGGTTCTTCGTGATTCCGGTGATCGGCTTGTTCATCGGGTTCGTGCTGGGCGCCATGCTCGCCGAACTCATCCGCACACGCAGCATGGGTGCCGCCTGGCGAGGCACGGTGTCGGCGTCGAAGGCGGCGTTGATCACGATGGGGATCGAGCTGTTCGCGGCCCTGCTGGCCACGGCGGTCTGGTTGGTGGGCGCGGGTATCTGGTGATCAGGGCAGACGCACACCTGCACGCGAACCCAGCGGCACGATCATCGGAGCGCCGAACACCGGATCGGTCATCACATGCGACTGCAGGCCGAAGGCCGCTTCGAGGAGGTCGGTGGTGATCACCTCATCGGGCCGACCGTGCGCGACGATCTCGCCCGACCTCATCACGAACAGCGAATCACTGTATCTCGCAGCGAGATTGAGGTCGTGGAGAACCATCACCACCGTCTTGCCGTGCTCGGTGCGCAAGGTGTGGACCAGGTCGAGGATCTCGACGGCATGGGCGAGGTCGAGGTAGGTGGTCGGTTCGTCGAGGAGCAGGAGGTCGGTCTCCTGGGCAAGGGTGAGCGCGATCCACACCCGTTGCCGCTGCCCGCCGGACAGTGCCTCGATCGGGCGATCGGCGAGGTCGGTGGTCGCGGTCTGCTCCATGGCCAGCGCGACCGCGGCCTCGTCGGCGGCCGACGCCTGCTGATACCACCGCTGATGGGGATGTCGTCCCCGGGCGACCAGATCCTCGACGATGAGCCCTTCCGGTGCAACAGGATTCTGCGGCAGCAGTCCGAGCCGCCGCGCGACGTCCTTCGGCCGCATCCGGTTGATGTCGGCGTCGTCGAGGTAGACCGTCCCCGCCCGGGGCGGCAACAGCCGGGACAGCGCGCGCAGCAACGTCGACTTACCGCACCCGTTGGGGCCGATGATGGTGGTGATCTCCCCGTCGGGGATCGCGATGTCGAGGTCGGAGATGATCGTGCGGTCGTCGTAGCCGACCTGCAGGCCCGCCGCGCGCAGTCGTGACGGCGAGGTGGGGGCTTCGGTGATCGCCGCGTCGGAGTGGGTCATACCGTGGCCTTTCGGGACATCGCGATCATGAGGTAGATGAGGCACGGGCCGCCGATCGCCGCAGTGACGATGCCGACCGGCAGACCGCCCGGCAGGACCGTGCGGCACAGCAGGTCGCCGCCCAGCACGAGGATTGCGCCGATGACGCCGGAGGCGAGCGGCGTGGGGAGCGACGAGCCGGTCAGACGCAACGCGATCTGCGGGGCGAGTAGCGCGACGAACGCGATCGGGCCTGCCGCCGAGACGCAGAGTGCGGCCACCAGGACGGCGACGATCAGCAGGATCGTGGTCACCCGGCCCGCATTGATGCCCAGGCCCCGGGCGACCTCGGAACCGAGTCCGAGGATGCCGATGGCCCGCGACAGCCAGATCACCGCCACCACACCGACCCCGACCGCGATGGTGGCCGGCCATACATCGGACCAGGTCGCCTGGGAGACCGAACCCACCAGCCAGGTCTGCGCGCGCGCCGCGTCGGCGATCTGAGCACGCGTCAGCATGTAGGACGTCAGCGCCTGCAACATCCAGGTGACCCCGACGCCGATGATGACGAGCCGGAACGGGTCGATGCCGATGTTCGCCGACCGGCCCGGCCAGGCGAGCACGTACATCACGATCGCGGTGGCGAAGCCGCCGATGAGAGCGGCCGCAGGCACCCCGAGACCGGCGAGCCAGGCTCCCCACGAGGTGGAGAACGCGATGGCCGCGACGGCGGCGGCACTCGCTCCCGCGGTGATGCCCAGGATGTCCGGCGTGGCCAGTGGATTGCGTGCGATCAGCTGGGTCAGTGCGCCTGCCATGCCGAAACCGAAACCGACCAGCAGCGAGACGAGTGCGCGGGGCAGCGAGACGTCGAAGACCACGACGTTCTCGATCCGGGTGCCACCGCCGAGTAGCACGCGCGCCACGTCGACAGGGCTCATCGGGTAGTCGCTGATCCCGACGCTCAGCAAGAACAGCAGCAGGGTGATCGCGACGGCGGCGGCCATCGTCACCAGCATCCGGGGGCGGACGACCCACGACGACGACCCCACGCGCAGGATGCGGCGATGTCGCGTCCGTTGCGGTGCTTGCGGTTCGGGGCCCAGCGGGCCAGGTCGGACGTCGGTGGTCATACGCTGGCCAACTTCCGTCTGCGGACGAGGGCGATCAGGAACGGCGCGCCGACGAGTGCCAGGACCACACCTACCTGCACTTCACCGGGCCGGGCGATGACCCGACCGATGACGTCGCAGACCAGCACCAGGATTGCGCCCAGCAGCGCCGAATACGGCACGATCCACCGGTAGTCGGATCCGGTGAACGCGCGTGCGATGTGTGGGACGACGAGCCCGAGGAAGACGATCGGACCGCAGGCGGCCGTGGCCGCGCCGACGAGCAACGTGATGGTGAGGATGCCCATGACGCGGATCAGCACGACACGTGAGCCGAGTGCCTTGGACATGTCGTCGCCCAGACTGAGCACGTTCAGGAAGTAGCCGCTGCCCAGCGCCAGCACGAGGCCGACGACGACGAAGGGAAGGGCGGCGGAGAACACGTCGAGCCCTCGGCCGGTGGTGGCGCCGACGTTCCAGAAACGCCAGGCGTCGAGGGTGACGCTGTCCGACAACACGATTCCCGACGTGATCGCCAACAACAGCGCGGAGAGGCCGGTGCCCGCGAGAATCAGGGTCAGCGGACTCGCGCCGGAGAGCGCGGCGAGACCGAACACGGCGCTCGCCGCGACGAGTGCGCCGATCAGGCCGAAGGCCATGAAAGCGATCGGGCTCTGAATCCCCAGCAGATAGACGCCGGCGACCACGGCGCAGGCCGCGCCGGCGTTGACCCCCAGCATCCCCGGATCGGCCAGCGGATTGCGCGTGTGCCCCTGCGCGAGCGCGCCTGCGGCGCCGATCGCGAGGCCGATCACCAGTCCGAGGACGGTCCGTGGGAAGCGGAGATCCCAGACGATGCCGTAGACGTCCGAGGCCCCCGGCGGTGCAGGCGGCGCCTCGAGCACGATCCAGGGGATGCCGTGGAAGTCGGTGACTTTCAGTGATGGCCAGCCGCCGGCCTGCAGCGCATCGATCACCTCGCCGATTCCGAGCGGTCGTGTGCCGACCGCGATCGACGCGAAGAGCGCCACCACGACCACCGCGATGAGCAGCAGGATCCCGGTCGTTCGGCGCATGAAGGGTTACCTTACCTGCTCGCTGTCCTCGCTCCGATGGGCCCTCACAGCGCTCCCGGCCGTCGATGTCGTTTGCATAACGAAAGATCTACGGAGCTGTGAAGAGGCTGAGTGGTGCGTAACGATTCGCTTGGCATGGGTCGATAGTCCAACCAGAACGTCACGAGGACACCGGAGTAGGAGAGATTGATGAGAGCATCGCTCAAGCGCGCGGGTGCCGCAGTCCTGGCAACCGTCGGAATCGCGGCCGGCACCCTGGCCGGCACCACGCCCGCGCAGGCGGCGACGCCGGGCGACCTGGAGATCATCGGGGGCATCGAATGCCACTTCGGGCAGTGGGGCCAGCCGTGGAACCAGGCCTGGTACATGTACCGCTGGATGACCGTCCGGAACATCGGCGGCACCACCATGCATGATGTGATCCTCAACGAGATCAACGGGAAGTCGGTCCGGGTCAAGGAACTCAAGCCCGGCGCATCACTGTCCAAGTGGGACAGCAAGGCCAACCGTTGGGTCCGTCCCGTCGAGACCCGCTGGTTCGGCTGCTTCCCGTCGTCGATCTCGGGCTTCACCTTCGCCAACGAGGCGGAGAACCTGACGAACAACTTCGGCTACTGGCAGAACTTCCGACGCCAGGACAACCCCCCGGCGAACAACACCGGGGGCACCACCGCCGGGAACTGACCCCGAGGGGCCGCGTGAGGCGAGGCCGCTCGTCTCACGCCCCTCTCACCCGACAAAACGGCGACCGGATCACCGGTCGCCGTTTTGCTGTCCTGTCGAGTTCTCGCCGGGTGTCAGTTGCCGGGGCGTGACACCTTGTGCGGCTCGGACGCCGCGAGCATGTCCTCGCGCTCGACGACCTTGACGCGCTCGCGGCCCTCGGCAGCGCCGAGGCTGCGCTCGTGCTCGTCGAGGCGGTACCAGCCGTCCCAGGTGGTGAAGGGGATGCCCTTGCCCTCGAGCAGTTCGATGACGGCGTCCTCCGACGGCTTGCCCGGCGAGAGCAGCGCCCCGTTGGTCATGTCCTCGAGGATGCAGTCGACGGTCTCGTTGGCATCGCCCTTGGTGTGGCCGATCAGTCCGACGGGACCGCGCTTGACCCAGCCGGTGGTGTAGATGCCGGTGAGGTGCTGCCCCTCGTCGAAGACGCGGCCAGCCTCGTTCGGGATCACGCCGGCCTGCTGATCGAAGGGGATCTTCGGCAGATTGTCGGAGAGGTAACCGACCGCGCGGTAGACCGCGCCGAGATCCCAGTCGGTGTGCTTGCCGGTCGGCTTGACGTTGCCGGTTCCGTCGAGCTGGGTGCGTTCGGTGCGCAGCCCGACGACCTTGCCGTCCTCACCGAGGATCTCGACCGGATTCTCGAAGAAGTGCAGGAACAGCTTGTGGATGGCGCCTTGTTTGGGATCGCGGATCGCGTAGTTCTCGATGATCGTGGCGACCTGGTCGGTGATCTTCGACCCGCGACGCGCGACGGCCGATCCCTCGTCGTATTCGATGTCCTCGGGAGCGACGACGACCTCGATGTTCGGCGAGTGGTCGAGCTCCTTGAGCTCGAGCGGGGTGAACTTGGCCTGGGCCGGTCCGCGGCGACCGAACACGTGGACCTCGATCGCCTTGTTGGCCTTGAGTCCCTCGTAGACGTTGGCCGGGATCTCGGTCGGGAGCAGCTCGTCGCCGGTCTTGGCGAGCACCCGCGCGACGTCGAGCGCCACGTTGCCGACGCCGATGACGGCGACCTTCTCCGCGTCGAGTGGCCAGGTGCGCGGGAAGTCCGGGTGGCCGTCGTACCAGGCGACGAACTGGGCGGCGCCGTAGCTGCCGTCGAGATCGATGCCGGGGATGTCGAGGACGCGGTCGTCGGTGGCGCCGGTCGAGAAGATCACTGCGTCGTAGAGATCCTGCAGCTCTTCGAGGGTGATGTCGGTGCCGTAGTCGATGTTGCCGAGCAGCCGGACCTGGGGCTTGTCGAGAACCTTGTGCAGCGCCGTGATGATGCCTTTGATGCGCGGGTGGTCGGGCGCGACGCCATAACGGATCAGACCGAACGGTGCGGGCATGCGCTCATACAGGTCGATGCTGACTCCGCGGTCTTTGGCGGTGTCGGACTTCATCAACGCGTCTGCTGCGTAGATCCCGGCGGGACCTGCACCGACGATGGCAACCCGCAACGGGCGGCTGGTGTCACTCATGGAGTAGGTGCTTTCCGTGGCTCTCGTGTGACTCTGGCGAAAGAGTCGCTGGTGGTGGCCGCTCACGCGGCGCCTATCCCTTCTACGGTAGGCGTTCGACGCGCGTGGCCAAAATCTGTTTGTGAGGATTACCTCACTTGTGCCACCTGCCGGGTGTCAGCGTTTGGCGGCTTCGGAGATCGGACCCACCGACTGGTCGGCGACCCAGGGCAGGGTCAGGACCGTCGGCACCGACATCGCGCCGCCCACCTGCTGGTCCAGATAGACGGCCCGCCCCTGCGTCACGACGGGCAGCTTGCTCCACGTCGGATCGTTCTTCAGCCGGGCGTTGGAGCCCTGTCAGTCCACCGCGACCACCACGTCCACATCGTTGAGCATCGAGAGGTTCTCGGCCGAGATCTCGCCGTAGAAACCATTGGTGATGGCCGGTTTCAGCGATTCCGGGAAGCTGAAGCCGTAGTCGGTCAGTGTCTGGCCGCGCCCGTCCTGGGCGCTGTAGATCGATACCGCGCCGGTGGGCAGACCGGAGACGACGGCGGCCGTCTTTCCGGCGAACTCGGGATGCTTCGCCCGCACGTCGGCGAGGTACGCCTTGGTCTCGTCGATCTTGCGCTGCGCGGTGGCCGGCAGCCCGACGGCCCGGCCGATCTCGGTGGTCTGCACATCCCACGGGATCTGCCAGTCCGGATACTCCTTGGGACGCACGATCGTCGGTGCCGCCTTGGTCAGGACGTCGTACTGCTCCTGTGTGGGTGCCGCGCCGATCGCGGTGATCAGGTCCGGGTTGGTGGCCAGCGCGTTGGGGATCTGGTTGCCGAAATCGGCCGCGGCATTGGGCAGGACCACCGGTTGGGCGTCGCCGAGGAGGTCGGCGTTCCACGGCGTGCTGCGAGCCGGGGGATCGCCGAACGGAGCGACGGTGGTCGGCGTGACGCCGAGCGCCAGCAGGGTGTCGGCGTCACCGACGCCCATCGCGGCCACCCGGGACGGCTGCTTCGAGATCGTCGTCGAACCGTATGCGTGCTGGATCGTCGTGGGGATCGAGCCCGCCTCGGCGGTGGGCATCGACGACGACGTCGCCGAATCCTCGTCGGGGGCACTGCAGGCGCCGACCACCAGGGCCGCGGCAGCGGTGAGCCCGACGGCCGCCAGTCGGATCGGACGGGTCAGTTGTACTCGGGATGTGCGCAACGGGAGCCTCAGGTCGATGGATGTCGGACTTACCCCACCCTAACTACGGGCACGGTCGAGCACGGGCAGCGCCCGTGGACGCGGCATCGACGGTGGTCGATAGACTGCCCGCCATGACAGAGGGCGCGCAGGACCGCGAGCGGTCGTGGAAGGACGCGTGGCCCGTCCTGGTCGCCCTCGGGGTCGTGGTGGTCGCGGCGGCGGGGATCGGGATCTCGTATCTGATCAGGCCGGCCGATGAGCGGATGAGCACCGACGCGCAGGTCCAGCACGCCATCAACGACGCCTACACCGCCCGTAACGACGTCGACTACCAGAAGTATCGCGCGTCGACCTGCGCAGCGGACGTGGCGTCGGCGGCGTTCCCGAACGAGTCGACCTTCGTGGACCAGAACCGCAAGTCGTTCGATGAGAACGGACATATCGTCATCCCCGAGATCACCGGTATCACGGTGTCGGGAGACCGGGCGAGGGCGCAGGTACATTGGCACTTCGATGACAAGCCCGACCAGAAACAGGTGACCGACACGGTCGTGGTGCGTGAGGACGGGGACTGGAAGGTGTGTACGTCGTGAGTTATTCGGGTGATCTGACGCCGTTGCAGGCGTGGGAGAAACTGGAGAACGATCCGAAGACCGTGCTGGTCGACTGCCGGACCAGGGCAGAGTGGGCCTTTGTCGGAGTTCCGGACCTCGAGGTGATCGGCAAGAAGGCCCTCTTCGTGGAGTGGACCACGTTCCCCGACGGTACGCCGAACGAGGCCTTCGTCGAGGAGCTGCGCGACGCAGGCGTCACCGACGACAACGAGGTCATCTTCATCTGCCGGTCGGGACATCGTTCCATCGGCGCCGCCGAGGCAGCCACCGCGGACGGGATCGGTGCGGCCTACAACATCCTCGACGGCTTCGAGGGCGGGCTCGACGAGAACGACCATCGCGGCGGCCGGGGCTGGCGTGCGCTCGACCTCCCGTGGCGGCAGTCGTGAGCAGGGAACTGCCCGAAGGGGTTTCGCCGGACACGCTCGCCGTTCGCGCCGGGCTCGACCGGTCAGGGTTCTTCGAGACCTCCGAGGCGCTCTACCTGACCAGCGGCTATGTCTACGAGTCGGCCGAGGCCGCCGAGCGCGCTTTCACCGGTGAGGACGACCGGTTCGTCTACTCCCGGTACGGGAATCCGACCGTCGAGATGTTCCAGGAACGACTGCGTCAACTCGAGGGTGCCGAGGCGTGTTTCGCCACCGCGAGCGGCATGGCGGCGGTCTTCGTCGCGCTCGGTGCACTGCTGAAGGCGGGCGATCGGCTGGTCGCCGCCCGCAGCCTGTTCGGTTCGTGCTTCGTCGTGTGCAACGAGATCCTGCCCCGCTGGGGTGTCGAGACCGTCTTCGTCGACGGCGAAGACCTCGACCAGTGGGAAGCGGCATTGTCGAAGCCGACGACGGCGGTGTTCTTCGAGACGCCGTCGAATCCGATGCAGACACTGGTCGACGTCGTGCGGGTCTCGGAACTCGCCCACGCCGCCGGTGCAAAGGTGGTGCTGGACAACGTCTTCGCCACGCCGCTGCTGCAGAGCGGCCTCGACATGGGTGCCGACGTGATCGTGTATTCGGGTACCAAGCACATCGACGGTCAGGGCCGGGTGATGGGCGGAGCCGTGCTCGGCGAGAAGGAATTCATCGACGGACCTGTTCAGACGCTGATGCGCCACACCGGTCCGGCGCTCAGTCCGTTCAATGCCTGGACGTTGCTCAAGGGGCTCGAGACCATGCGCCTGCGGCTCGACGCCTCGGTGGCCTCGGCTCTGCGCATCGCGCAGTTCCTGGAAGACGACCCGCGGGTTCGCTGGGTGAAATACCCGTTCCTGCAATCACATCCGCAGCATGTGCTCGCGCACAAGCAGATGTCGGGTGGCGGCACGGTGGTCACCTTCGAGATCGCCGACCGCGGCGGCGTCGAGGGCAAGAAGCGGGCCTTCGAAGTTCTCAATGCGCTTCGCGTGGTGGACATCTCGAACAACCTCGGCGATTCGAAGTCGCTCATCACCCATCCCGCGACCACCACGCATCGTGCGATGGGGCCCGAAGGCCGGGCGTCGATCGGGGTCACCGACTCGGTGGTGCGCCTGTCGGTCGGCCTCGAGGGTGTCGAGGATCTGCTCGCGGATCTCGATCAGGCGCTGGGGTAGCGGCCGGTCGAGGGGATCTCGATACGGCGCCTCGCTGGCGCTCGGTGCCTACTCGATCGGCGGTTGGTGGTCGTGGTGCCTACTCGATCGGCGGGCCGTGGGGTTGTGGTGCCTACCCGATCAGGGGTTGGGGCGGGTCTCGATCCCGAGGGCGTTGAACACCGTTCGCAGTTTGGCCGTTGTCTCGTCGACCTCGGCGCCCGGGTCGGACTGCGCGACGATGCCGCCTCCCGCCCAGGTGCGCAGGCTGCGTCGATCCGCGGTCAACTCCAGACAGCGGATCGTCACCATCCATTCGCCGTCGCCTGCGCCGTCACACCAACCGATCGCGCCGCCGTAGAGGCCGCGCTCGCCCTCGACGTCCCGGATGAACCGGGCGGCAAGGTCACTGGGTGTTCCGCAGACCGCCGGTGTGGGGCTCAGCAACAGGGCGAGGTCCAGGGCGGTCATGTCCTCGTCGCGGAGGGTGCCGTGGATGGGCGTCGCCAGATGCCAGATCTCGCCGGTCGAGCGCAACTCCGGCGACGGCGGCACGGTGATCTCCACGCAGTGCGGGGTCAGGCGATCGCGGAGGTAGTCGACGACGAACGCATGCTCGGTCCGGTCCTTGGCGGACGCGGCGAGCGCGTCTGCGGCGGCACGGTCGGTTGCGGGATCCGCCGAACGCGGCGCCGACCCGGCGTACGGATGGCAGGTCACCGTCCGGCCTTGCTTGCGCACCAACAACTCCGGACTCGCGCCGACGAGCCACCCGCCGCTTCCTCGGGCTGCCCCGACGTCGACGCCGAACGCGTTGCCCTCTGAATTGCCTTGCGCCAGAGCCCGGATCAGGTCGTCGACGTCGACCGCCGGATCAAGGGTCACATCGACCGATCGTGCCAGCACCACCTTGTCCAGCTCGCCGTCGGCGATCTGTTTGATCGCGCGTTCGACCCGGTCACGATGGGTCGGCTGATCGGGGTGGAGCGACATCGACAGCACCTGATGCGGCGCACCCGGCGATCCGGCCACGGGCCGTGCGGAGTGGACGAGGGTGCCGGGGGTGATCAGGGCGGCGGGATCGTCGACGTCGAACGGGATCGCGCCGACGACTGCGTCGACGGCCCCCGTGCGTAGTGCCTCGGCGGCCGCGCGGGCGTCGACGAAACCACGACGAACACCGTTCGCCACCACCGAGCCGGTCGGCCGCGACAGGATGAACACATCGGGATCCGCGCCGTCGGCGTCGGGGTTGGCCATGGCTTCACGCTACCGCCGGGCTTTTGCGCACGGTGAGTGAAAATTGACACGTCGAGGCGCCATCAGTGAATCTTGACGTGGGTCATGAGTGCCAGTGACAAGCCCCGGCTCGCTGGTCGGCAACCCTCCTCCGCGGTGGGGTGCTCCGGGTGACGACCCGGCCGTGTTCGAAGTGATCACGGCAAGTGCGGATTCCTCAGGAGCTATTTGTCATGACTGCTGTCCTCTCGGCGCCCTTCACCACTCCGGCGCCCTTCACCACTCCGGCGCCTCTCACCACACCGGTGCCGTCGCCTCGCCACACCCCGGTCGTCGACACCGAGACGATCCCGCCGTTGGCGCAGGTCGTCGGTGCCGACGAGTGCGTGCCGTGCTCGACCGGCGAGACAGTGCGATACGCCAACCTCGACTACGCGGCGAGCGCGCCGGCGTTGGCCGCGGTGGCGCAGACCGTCACGAACTCGTTGTCGCAGTACGCCAGCGTCCACCGGGGTGCCGGTCACCTGTCCCAGGTCACCACGGCCCGGTACGAGCAGGCGCGTGAGGTGATCCGTGACTTCGTCCGGGCACGCGCCGACGACGCCGTGGTCTTCACGCGCGGCACCACCGACGCCATCAACCTCGCAGCCCACGCGACCCGCGGTGACGTGGTGGTGCTCGACATCGAACATCACGCCAACCTGCTGCCATGGTGCGCGCCCGCACGAGACGGGTCGTCGCGGGTGCGGGTGGTCGGTGCGTGCGCGACCATCGACGACACCCTCGCGGCGCTGGAGGCCGAACTCGCCGCGGCGCCTGCCGCGTTGCTGGCCGTCACCGCGGCGTCGAATGTCACCGGTGAGGTGCTGCCGATCGGTCGACTGGCATCGATCGCCCACCGCAACGGCGCGCGCATCCTCATCGATGCGGCCCAGCTCGTCGCCCACCGTCGAGTGTCGATGGTCGGACACGGCATCGACTACCTGGTCTTCTCCGGACACAAGCTCTATGCGCCGTTCGGGGCGGGCGTGCTGATCGGACGTCAGGACTGGCTCGATGCCGCCGAGCCCTACCTGGCCGGCGGCGGCGCATCGGCGAGCGTCTCCTTCGGCGACACCGGTACCGACACCGCGATCGCGTGGCATGCCGGCCCGGCCCGTCACGAGGCGGGTTCGCCGAATGTGCTGGGGGCCGTGGCCATCGCGGCCGCCTGTGAGGCGCTCGACGCCGTCGGGTTCGAGCACATCGGATTGCACGAAGAACTACTGCGCGCACGCCTCGACGACGGGCTGGCCACGATCGACGGTGTCACGGAACTGCGGATCTTCGAGGACTCGACGGACCGCGTCGGTATCGCGGGCTTCGACGTCGACGGCCACACGCCGCGTGAGGTGGCCGTGTTCCTCAGTGAGAGAGCGGGAATCGGTGTCCGCGACGGGAAGTTCTGCGCGCACCCGTTGTTGAACCGTCTCGGGTACCCGGACGGCGCGGTGCGGGCAAGCTTCGGACTCGGGACCGGCTCCGGCGACATCGACCGCCTCGTCGGCGCGCTGGCGACACTGACCACGAGAGCGAGGGCACGATGACAGTCGAGGGAACCGGGACAATCGAGCGAACCGGGACGATCGAGTACGCACGCCCGTCGTCGACGATCAGCATCGGGCGCCCGGGACTGCAGGTCGCGCTGGCGGGGGACGCCTCGGCGAGGGCGTTCCCGATCGTCGTGCGGCGGCCGACCCTACGCGATGCGCAGCGGGCGCGGTCGCTGCTGCGGGCCGGCGTGAATGATCAGGCGAACTTCGTCGTCGCGCTGGAGGTGGAGGCGGCCATCGCCCCGCATCCGGCATCTGCGCGCGCGTCTGCCGATCTCGACGACCACCCGGCGGTCGCGGACGAACCCGAGACGATCCGGTACGTCGGGACGCCACACGGGCTGGTCTCGCTGATCCGGGACATCTATGTGGCCGAGATCGCCGACGCGGTCATCATCGTGCCGCTCGACGGTTCGGCCACCACGGCCCGGGTACGCGAGCAGGTGCTTCCCGTCCTGGATCCCGCTCGGGGACGCGTCGCCTGACGTCTCGAGATCGATGGCCCGGGAGTGAGACCGGCGATGTGTTTCGTCTCACCGCGGGCTGTGTTGACACTGCTTCGCACTGGTCAGTACGGTTCTGCCGTCTCGGTCATAGGGGATGACCGGCGAGGGGGAACGTATGCATCGGGGAAGTTCTGTGTCACGGGCAGGCCGACTGGCCGTGGCCGTCGTTGCCGTGATGGCCGCGCTGATCGGCGGTGTCTCGCTGGCGGCGCCCGCGCAGGCCGATTCCGTGACGCGCTACCTCGACCTGCCGCTGACGAACCGGTTCGCCGACCAGTACGGCGGCGGCGTCAATCGGGCGTTGCCGACCGATCTCCACCAACTCGAACAGCTGGTGCGCGAGGCCCGCGCGAGCGGCATCGCGCCGAAACGCTATGCGGCACTGCTGTTCCAGTACCGCCTCGTGCAGGCGACGACCGACGCCGGTATCGACCTCGCCACGTGGGATCCGGCCAAGGGATTCCATGCGACACGGGCGACCATGATCAAGAGCTACCGCTACTACGAGAACTTCCAGATCGCCCACCGGAACCTGCAGTGGGCGGGGATGGCCGGCATGGTCGGTGCCGACTTCGGCGGTGGCACTGCAGATGTGGTCCTCGCAGGCGACATCTACGGCATCCGCGGTCTGCAACCGCTGGCCGCCCAGATCATCGAGAAGGCCACCCAGGTCGCCGGACCGGGAGTCATCCGACAGTTCCCGAGAGGCCTGCAGAACCTTGCCTACCACGCCGACGAGATCACCCCGGCCGACCTGGCCTGGTTCTCGAAGCAGATCCTGGTGATGCAGAAGGCGATCTTCTCCGACCTCATGCCGATGCACGTCGCCTTCGTCAGGGACGGCCTCGACGGTATCGACGAGTTCCACCGCGCCGGCATCATCGATGACACCGTCGCCGCCGCCTGGCGAGACATCGCGTCGAACAACCCGGCCCGGGTCTCCGAGGGCAACGGGACGCTGCTGCGCCGCGAACAGTACGACGTGGTCGGCTGGCAGTTCGACAATGTGCGCAACTACCGCAAGTCGGCCGGTGTCGGCTCGGCGCTCACCTATGCGATGACGCTCGCCGGATCACCGTCGGTCGCGGGAGTTCCGGCGTTGCGCGACTTCATCTCCTACACCTATGACGGCCGGATGGCCGACGGCCGGACCGTCACGATCGCGACCCCGATCCCGGATTGGGACTGGTCGGTGTTCGATCTGCGCTGGAAGTACGTGACCACCGAACTGCTGCCGCGTTATCAGGACATGGTGAACAATCACTACGGGCAACTCGTCGCGCAGATGAAGGTCCCCTACGAGACCCAGTTCGAATCACATCGTCCGATCTACAACCTGCACAAGATCCTCGGTGACGCCGTCGAGCACACGAAGGTCACCGTGTCCTGGCCCGCGTCCCGCCGACGGCAACCGGAATCCTGCCGACGGCAACCGTTCCCGCGCCCTCAGGCCTCCCCGCGCTCCCACTGCTCGACGAGATCGGCCTCGGCGTCTGGGGTCAGCGTCCCGTAGAGCTTGAAGCGGGCCATCCCGCCGTCGGGGTAGATGTCCATCCGGGCCTCGGTCATCGGGCGATCGAGGTCGATGACGAACCGGTGCCGGGTATCGGGCTGTAAGTCGGTGCGCGGCAACATCTCGAACCATTCGCCGTCCTCGCCGTCGCGACCGCGGATCATGGCGGCTCCGGGTGCATTGCCGAGGAAATAGCTCGTGTCGAGTTCGATGAGACTGACCTGCCCGCGCCCGGCGAGGCGGACCTGTACCCAGTCGTTGCCCTCGTCGCGACGGCGTGAGGTCTCCCAGCCTTCGCCCATGTTGCGTGCCCGCCCGGGCATCAGCAGATTGTTGGGGGAGCTGTAGAACATGTTGGAACACGCGGTGATCAGGCCGCCGTTCTCCAGGGCCGCGAGGTCGAAATGGCCGTATCGGAAGAACTGCGGATTGGGTACGCCGCGCCCGTGGACCCGGAAGCGCGCGACTCCGCCGTCGGGGTGCATGGTCAGCCGGACGTGGGTGAAGCGATCCTTGGCATCGACCTTGAACGGATTGCGGGTGTCGCCCTCAGCGGCGGTCTTCTCGACGATCGTCACCCACTCGACGTCGTCGAGAAGCTGATCCACGGAGACGACGCCCTCGACGGCGGCTGCCTCCACGGAGATGAATGGTGGGTAGTTGCCTTTGAACCACGACGTATCGACCACCACGCCGTAGATCACGCCGGGTGCGCCGAGTCGCACGATGGCCTGGTCGACGCCACCCACCCGGCGGCGACGGGTTTCCCACCCGTCGTACACCTGTCCCTTGTGGCCGAAGGTCGCCGGCTGATACTGGGCGGGTGCGGTTTTGATCAGGTTCTGCGCCTCGGCGAACAGGTCGTCGTTGGTCCACACCACCGCGCCTCCGAGGTCGCGAAGTGCCAGGTCAGGCATGGAAGTGAAATGTGGGCGGTTGCCCGCGGCGGCCGGCGGCTGGGGAGTCACGGGTTCTCATCGTAGGCCAGTTTGCATTGAGCCGAAGGGCGAGCGCATACTTGCGGCCAGCAACTAATTGCAATAAGCAACTAATTGCAAAGAGAAAGTAAAATCGCTGATCTCGGGGAGGTGACGGGCATGCTCGATCAAAAAGCCGTCGACGATCTGTTCGATGTGCTCTCCCGGTACATGCGCCTGCGCGACCGTGCGGTCCACACGACGTTCAAGACCGCGGACGGGGAGTTCGAGACGGCCGCGTTCAAAGGCCTCTTCCACCTCGCTCGCGAGTCCATGCGCTCACGTGAGCTGGCGGAGAGCCTCAACGCCGATCCCTCGACGGTCAGCCGCCACGTGGCGCAGCTCGTCGAACTCGGGCTGGTGCGGCGTGAGGCGGATCCCGCGGACGGCCGCGCGACCCTGCTCGTGATCACCGATGCCGGGCGCGAACGGGTCGAGGCCATGCGGATGGTGCGCCGGACCGCGATGGACGATGCGATGTCGGACTGGACCGACGACGAGCTCTGGACGCTGGTGCGTCTGCTCAGTCGCTTCGTCGATGCCGCCGAATCCGTCATCGTGCCGTCGTGCGCCAAGACCGATGAGGCGCCCCGGGCGATCACAGACTTTGTGAAAGGAAAGGCATGACAGAATCAACGGCCGCCGTGGACACGGCGGCTCCCGACGAGGTCGCGGGGGCGGGACTGACACATCGTCAGATCCTGACGATCCTCGCGGGCCTCATGATGGGGATGTTCCTCGCGGCACTCGATCAGACCATCGTGTCGACCGCGATCCGCACCATCGCCGACGACCTGCAGGGTTACGACATGCAGGCGTGGGTGACCACCGCGTACCTGGTCACGGCGACCATCGTGACACCGCTCTACGGCAAGCTCTCCGACCTCTACGGTCGTAAGCCGTTCTTCCTGCTGGCCATCTCGATCTTCATCGTGGGATCGCTGCTGTGCAGTATCGCGACGTCGATGTACGAGCTCGCCGCGTTCCGCGCGTTCCAGGGCCTGGGCGCAGGCGGTCTGATGACGCTGGCGCTGACCACCATCGGCGACATCGTGCCGCCGCGTGAACGTGCGAAGTACCAGGGTTACTTCCTGGCCGTGTTCGGCACGTCCAGCGTGCTGGGCCCGGTCCTCGGCGGACTGTTCGCCGGGCAGGCGTCGATCCTCTGGGTCGCCGGCTGGCGCTGGGTGTTCCTGGTGAACGTCCCGATCGGGCTCGTCGCGCTGTTCGTGGTCTACAAGGTGCTCAACTACGACCAGCAGAAGGGCGTCGGCGGACGCACCGACTACTGGGGTGCGACGGCCCTAGCCGTGGCCGTGGCGCCACTGCTGATCGTCGCCGAGCAGGGTCGTGAGTGGGGCTGGACCTCCGGGTTGGCGTTGCTCTGCTACGCGATCGGCGTGATCGGTATCGGGGCCTTCATCTGGGTCGAGCACACGATGGGCGACCAGGCACTCATCCCGTTGCGGGTGTTCAAGAACCGCGTGTTCAGCCAGGGCATCGTGGTGTCCGTCATCGTCGGTGCGGTGATGTTCGGCGGTATCTCGATGCTGCCGCAGTACTTCCAGGTGCTGCGGGGTTCGAGCCCGATGGTCGCAGGCCTCCAGATGCTGCCGATGGTGCTCGGGCTCATGACCGGTTCGATCGTGTCCGGCCAGCTGATCTCGCGGACCGGGCGCTACAAGGTCTTCACCATCATCGGTGCCGTGCTGATCACGTCGGCGACATTCCTGCTGCATCTGGTCGGCACCGGGACACCGGTCTATCTGGTGATGCTGATGGCGGCGCTGCTCGGCTTCGGCCTCGGCAACCTGATGCAGCCGATCACCCTGGCGATGCAGAACATCCTGCCGCCCAAGGACATGGGTCTGTCCACCGGAACCGCGACGTTCTTCCGGCAGATGGGTGGCACGCTCGGCGTCGCAGTGTTCTTCTCCCTGCTGTTCTCCTTCATGGGCCCGAACATCAAGGACGAGATGACGTCGGCGGCCTCGCAGCCGGAGTACCGCACGGCCGTGGTGCAGGCTGCGCAGAGCAGCGATCCGCAGGTCAGTGGATTCGGGAAGTCGCTGGTCGCGGCTTCGCAGAACCCGGGTGCGGCATCGTCGTCGTCGGACGGCGTGATGAGTGACACGTCGGTGATCGAGAAGCTGCCGACCGAGCTCGCTGCGCCGATCAAGGAGGGATTCGCCGATTCGATGGACCGGGTCTTCCTCGCGGTGTCGATCATGTCGCTGCTCGCGATCGTCGGCACCATCACCTGGAAGGAGCTGCCGCTGCGACAGGGCAAACCGATCGGGGCTCCGGAGGCCGTCGACGCGGCCTGAGTCAGCGCACAACCCCGCCGACAGCAACACGAAAAACGCCGACAGCAACCTCCTGAGGTTGCTGTCGGCGTTTTCGCTGTTGCCGCCGGCGCGAAAGCAGTCAGCCGCGCGACGGCTCGTTGACCTCTTCCGGATGTGCCTTCAGACGATCGATGGCCTCCTGGGCGACCTTCTCGGCCTGGTCCTTGCCGACCCAACCGCCCGGCTGGACCTCTTTGCCCGGCTCGAGATCCTTGTAGTGCTCGAAGAAGTGGGAGATCGGCCCCAGCTCGAACTCGCTGACGTCGCCGATGTCCTGGATGTGATCCCAGCGGACGTCGCCTGCCGGGACGCACAGCAGCTTGTCGTCGCCGCCGGCCTCGTCGGTCATCGTGTACATGCCGACGATGCGCGCCTTCACGATGATGCCGGGGAACACCGACTCGGGGAGCAACACCATCGCGTCCAGCGGATCGCCGTCCTCGCCCAGTGTGTTGTCGATGTACCCGTAGTCGGCCGGGTAGCCCATCGAGGTGTACAGGTAACGGTCGAGATAGACCTTTCCGGTCTCGTGATCGACCTCGTACTTGTTACGTCCGCCCTTGGGGATCTCGATGGTCACATCGAATTCCACGGTTCCTCCTGGCAAGTGTTCGCTGGTGGTGATCGCACGCGGCCCGACGTCACCGCTGGGTCGCCTGCGCAGATCGCCTCAACGATACTGTGGGAAGTCGAGAGGGGTCGGGGCCGGGCCGGACCCCGAGGCACTGATCCGGAGGTTCTGTGGGCGCACGGCGCAGGTCGACCAGACGCATGATGTTGTGGACGGTCGTCTCGGTGGTGGTCCTGGCGCTGATCGCCGTCGGCTCGGTCGCGGTGGCGTTGCGGCTCGACGACTCCGACGAACTCCCGCCCGGGATTCCGCCGCAACCGGCCGCGATCGCGGTGAACCCGCAGATCAAGTCGGTCTCGGCGAATGCTCCCGAGCCGACCGCCGCAGGGGTGCGCAACGAGATCGCCCAGGCGGTCCGCGACCCCGCGCTCGGTCAGTTCACCGGACAGATCAGTGATGCCCTCACCGGCGCGACGCTGTGGTCGGACGGACCGACCCAGCCACGGGTCCCGGCGTCGAACGCCAAGATCCTGACGGCGAGCGCGGCGCTGCTCGCGTTGCCACACGAGAAGCGGCTGACCACGACGGTCGTCGTCGGCGCCGACGGTCAGGTGATCCTCAAGGGCGCGGGCGACCCGACCCTCTCGGCCCAGCCGCGTGGTGCCGACACCTTCTATACCAACGCGCCGCGTATCGCCGACCTCGCCGCGCAGATCCGCAAGGCCGGTGTCCCGGTGACGTCGGTGGCCGTGGACACGAGTGCGTTCAGCGGTCCGACGATGGACAGCACCTGGGACAAGGGCGACATCGCAGGCGGCGACATCACACCGATCGAATCCCTGATCGCCGACGGCGGCCGGATCGAGCCGCTCGACGAGTACTCGCCGCGGGTGGCGAACCCCGCCATCACGTCCGGCGAGGCGCTCGCCAAGGCACTCGGCGTGAACGCTCCGGTCACCGAACAGACCGCACCCACCGGCGCGCAGACCGTCGCCTCGGTGACGTCGGCACCGTTGGTGACACGCGTCAACGACATGCTGCGCTACAGCGACAACGTGCTCGCCGAGGCATTGTCGGTGGAGCTCTCGGTGGCCAAGGGTGGTCCGGCGTCCCTCGCCGGGGGAGTGGCCGCTGTCAAGAGCACACTGACCGAACGTGGTTTCGACATGTCGATGGTCACCCTGCACGACGCCTCGGGGCTCTCCTACGCCAACAAGGTGCCTGCCACGCTGCTGGACAAGCTGATGGCCGGGGCGAGCGGGCCGTCGCAGCCGCTGATGCGGCCAATGCTCGACGGACTGCCGGTGGCCGCAGGCACCGGCACCCTGGCTGATCGCTTCGACCCGACCTCCAATCCGGGGGCCGGCTGGGTGCGGGCCAAGACGGGAACCCTCACCGGGGTGAGTTCGTTGACGGGGATAGTCCAGACCATCGACGGCCGGGTGCTGTCGTTCGCGCTGATGTCGGGCGGAACCTCTCCTGCCGACGCTCGGCCCGCGCTCGACAACGTGGCCGGCGAGCTGAGGGAATGTGGGTGCCGATGACCAGCAGCGAGCTGACCAGCAGTGATCTGACCAGCAGTGATGCGCCCGGTGCGGATCGCGGGCCTGCCGACGCCGAGTCGATCGGCGCGCGGATCGACTGGGGGTTGGCGGCCGCGACCGGAAAGCGCCTGGCGCGCCCGGGCCCGAAGACCACGGCGTACACCCTCGACGCCGCGTACGCCGAACTCGCCGAGGCGGCCACCCGGGCCGAGGCGCCGGTGCGTGAGGTGACCGGCCTCGCCGACGGTCTTCGCGTGCCCACCACCCGCATCCTCGACCGCAAGGAATGGGTGGATGCGGCCGCGCAGTCGATGCAGTCGATGCTCGGCGCCGGGAGCGGAGCGAGCGGGCCGGTTGGGCTCGGCGCCGGGAGCGGAGCGAGCGGGCCGGATGGACACGGCGCCGGGAGCGGAGCGAGCGGGCCGGTTGGGCTCGGCGCCGGGAGCGGGCCGGATGCCACCGATCACGATGATGACGGAGGTTCGCCCAACGCGATCGAGGCCGCCCTCGCCGGATTCTCCGCGAAGGCGGGCGGGCTGCAGGCCGGCGGACTGCTGGCCTTCCTCTCCGGAGCGATCCTCGGCCAGTACGACCCGTTCACCCCGGATCCCGAAACCGGTGATCCTGGCGTACTGATGGTCGTCGCGCCCAACATCATCTCGGTCGAGCGTTCACTTCGTGTGGTGCCCAGCGACTTTCGGCTCTGGGTGTGTCTGCACGAGGTCACCCATCGCGTCCAGTTCTCGGCGAATCCGTGGTTGCGCCAGTACATGGTCGACAATCTGGAGATCCTGACCTCCGATTCCGGTGAATCGACGAGCGAGATCGTCGCCCGGATCACCTCGACGCTGCGCGGCTCCGACGAAAAGCCCAGGGAGAAGGGCGTACTCGGTGCCATGCAACTACTGCAGACCCCGGAGCAGTTCGAGGCGTTCAACCGGATGATGATGCTGGGCACCCTGCTCGAGGGCCACGCCGACCACGTCATGGATGCGGTCGGGCCGGTGCACGTGCCGACGGTGGCGAGCATCCGGGCGGCCTTCGACAAACGCCGTGGCGCCCCGCGTAATCCGGTGCAGCGCATCATCCGTGCGCTGATCGGCATGGACGCCAAGATCGCGCAGTACGTGCGCGGCAAGGCCTTTGTCGACGAGGTCGTCGGGGCGGTGGGGATGGAGACGTTCAACACCATCTGGACGTCGCCGGAGACGATGCCCCGGCCGAACGAGATCGACGAGCCGCGGGTATGGATGCAACGGGTGCTGTGACCCGCGCGGTCGCCCAGTTCGCGGCGACCCACCTCGAGTCCGGCGCAACGGTGTGCGTCGGACTGTCCGGAGGCCCGGACTCGTTGGCGCTCACCGCATGTGCGATCCGTGCCGGATTGTCGGTGCGCGCGCTGGTGGTCGACCACGCGCTGCAGGACGGCTCCGACGACGTCGCCGCGGAGGCCGCTGCTGCGGCCCGACGGCTCGGTGCCCGGTCTCAGGTGCTCGACGTGGAGGTCGGCCGGACCGGAGGTCTGGAGGCCGCGGCGCGCGAGGCGCGGTACGGCGCCCTCGACGATGCACGCGACGGATGCCCGGTACTGCTCGCCCACACCGCCGACGATCAGGCCGAGACCGTGCTGCTCGGCCTGGCCCGTGGTTCGGGGGCGCGGTCCATCGCGGGCATGCGTCCGTGGAATGCGCCGTGGGGACGGCCCCTGCTGGGAATCCGTCGGGCTCAGACGCTCGCCGCATGTATCGAACTCGGACTTCGGCCACATCACGATCCCCACAACCGCGATCCGCGATTCACCCGGGTCCGGCTGCGGGCCGAGGTGCTGCCGCTGCTCGACGACGTCCTCCACGGCGGGGTGGTGGAGGCGTTGGGACGGACCGCGTCGTCGGTGCGCGCCGACAACGATGCACTCGATGACCTCGCGAACGACCTCTACGGACGCCTCACCCACGGCGACGAGGTGCCTGCGGGCGACCTCGACCTCGGCGGGCTGCATGGTGTGCCTGCCGCGGTACGCACTCGCGTCCTCCGCCGATGGCTGCTCGACATCGGGGCGACCGAACCGACCCATCGGGTGATCTCCGCGGTCGACGACCTCGTGACCGACGCGCGGTCCCGCGCCCAGGTCGCGATCGGTGGCGATCCGACGGCCCGGCACGTGGTGGCGAGGTCCGGACCGCGGTTGACGGTCCGCCGGGTGCCACGGTGACCCGGATAGGCTACCGAATCGGTCAGAGATTGACGGCCCGCCTCGTCGAACGCTGAGGCGGACCGTCGGGGTGGGTGGTTCTCTAACGCCGGGGTGGGACGAATGGCGAGTTGATGGTGTTGAAGTACTGGATCGCTGCTCCGATGACGGATCCTCCGCCTCCAATCGAGAGGCCTGCAATTGATCCGAGACTTGCACCGAGCGGTATTGCTGGAAGGCAACCGACAATCGCGGCGATCAATCCGGTTAAGCATCCGATAACGCCCCCAACAACAGCGCCAAGAACCAAGCCGACAAGCGACGAGATCGTCAATCCGGCCGAAGCCATCTGATTGAAGCGCGCCAGGGCCTGATCGTCCCGCTCTTGCTTGGTCTGTGGTGCGTCTGCTTTCTGGGCGGCAGCGAGCGTGCGCAGGCCCTCCACCTCGATCGGATTAACCGGCGTCGACCTCGCAACATTTCGAGAAGGTATCAGCGTCGCGGTATTTCCGACGTTCCTGGCATCGATGGGGAATTGCTGATATTCCTTGCGATAAGCGAGCGGCATCCGGAACTTTTCCGCGCCGGCGGAATTACGAATGACGAGTGCGCCGGAATTGGTGCTGATCGAACCGTTGTGCACGGTGAGACTGAACGAACCCGCTCCGACGGAGACGTCGTAGGTGGTGGGCGCAGCGTTCGCCGGTGCCGCCTGTACCGACCCGGCGAAGGCCGTAATCAATGCGGTTGCAAGGGAAATCGTTGCCAGGAGAGTGAGGTGAGGGCGGGTGTGTCGCCGGGGAGCGTCGGTGCGCCGGGCTGTGAACATAGGAAAGTCTTTCGCGTGATCGGCTCCGTCGACACGAGCCTGGGGAAATTGTCGGCACTGGTGAATTTTCGTTCGCAGAACAAAGGATCAGGCCCCCTTTAATCGCTTTCTCTGCGGACAGTTCACCTTCACAAATTCGCGGCCATCTCAGGAGAGAAATGTGTCGCGTGTGAAGATATGTTGCCATTCGTGATCTGAGTGTGATCAGCGACACACCGTTCTCGTGCGGGATGTCGTACAAACGCCCTACATCGTTACGCGGTGGTCACGGAGGTCCGGGGAGAGGTGGGTCCGCGCGGTCGCCGACGCAGCCCGTTCCCGGCATGACAAGCTAGAGGCGTGCAGTCCCCAAGTCTCAGCGGCACAGACCCGTACGGCGACGACATCGAAGCAGTCCTCATCACCGAGGAACAGATCCGGCAACGCACCAAGGAGCTCGCCGAGTCGGTGGCTGAGCGGTACGCCGACATCGACGAGGACCTGGTCCTGATCGGCGTGCTCAAGGGCGCGATCATGTTCATGACCGACTTCGCGCGGGCGTTGCCGATCCCGTCGCAGATGGAGTTCATGGCGGTGTCGAGTTATGGCTCGGCCACCTCGTCGTCCGGTGTGGTGCGGATTCTCAAGGATCTCGACCGCGACATCGCCGGCCGCGACGTCCTGATCGTCGAGGACATCATCGACTCCGGTCTCACCCTCTCGTGGCTGATGAAGAACCTGGCCACCCGGAACCCGAAGTCGCTCGAGGTGTGCACCCTGCTGCGCAAACCGGAAGCGGTGCGTTCCCCGGTCGACGTGGCCGACGTCGGGTTCGACATCGCCAACGAATTCGTCGTGGGATACGGGCTGGATTACGCCGAGCGCTACCGCGATCTCTCCTACATCGGCAGGCTGCGCCCGTCGGTGTACCAGAATTGACGTCCTACCAGGGGCGAGGTGCCGCCGGCACGGCACGGAACGGTTTTCCCTGGCTGTTCGTTGACCGGTAGCCTCTAATACGGACAGCCGGACAGAAGACACCTGAGGCTGTCCACGACGTCGACCGGGAAGGACAGTGGGAAGGCGCGGGCAGGACACCAGCCGAGCCGCACCACCACCAACAGGCATGAACCGAAAGTCAGTCTTCCGCAACCTCGCCATCGTGGCGCTCATCGTGCTCGCCCTGTGGGGCTGGAGCGTGATGCGTGACTCGGGTCGCGAGTACAAGTCTGTGGACACCTCGGTCGCGTTGACCCAGCTCAACGTCAAGAACACCGACCGGATCGACATCGACGACCGCGAGCAGACCCTGCGGATCGAACTGAAGAATCCGATCAAGGTCGACGGCGACGACGTCACCAAGATCAGTGCCAAGTACCCGGCGTCGGCCGGTGAGCAGGTCTTCGACTCGGTCACCACCACGGGTGCGCCGTACCAGACCAACGTCAGTCAGCAGTCGGCACTGTGGCAGATCCTCATCTTCATCCTTCCGATGATCCTGCTGTTCGGCCTGTTCTTCTTCGTGATGAACCGCATGCAAGGCGGCGGCAAGGGCGGCGTGATGGGCTTCGGCAAGTCCAAGGCCAAGCAGCTCACCAAGGACATGCCGAAGACCACCTTCTCCGACGTCGCCGGTGCCGACGAAGCCGTCGAAGAGCTCTACGAGATCAAGGACTTCCTGCAGAATCCGGCGCGGTATCAGGCGCTGGGCGCCAAGATCCCCAAGGGCGTGCTGCTCTACGGTCCGCCCGGTACCGGTAAGACGCTGCTCGCACGGGCCGTCGCCGGTGAGGCCGGCGTGCCGTTCTTCACCATCTCCGGGTCCGACTTCGTCGAGATGTTCGTCGGTGTCGGTGCATCCCGCGTGCGCGACCTGTTCGAGCAGGCCAAGAACAACAGCCCCTGCATCATCTTCGTCGACGAGATCGATGCGGTCGGCCGCCAGCGCGGTGCGGGACTTGGCGGCGGTCACGACGAGCGTGAGCAGACCCTCAACCAGTTGCTCGTGGAGATGGACGGCTTCGGTGACCGCTCCGGCGTGATCCTGATCGCCGCGACCAACCGTCCCGACATCCTCGATCCCGCGCTGCTGCGTCCCGGCCGTTTCGACCGTCAGATCCCGATCGGCAACCCCGACATCGCGGGTCGTCGCGCCATCCTCAAGGTGCACGCCCAGGGCAAGCCGATCGATTCCGATGCCGATCTCGACGGTCTGGCCAAGCGCACGCCGGGCATGTCCGGTGCCGATCTGGCCAACGTGGTCAACGAGGCCGCCCTGCTCGCGGCCCGTGAGAACAAGAACACGATCACCGCCGAGATGCTCGAAGAAGCCGTGGACCGGGTGATCGGTGGGCCCCGCCGCAAGAGCCGGATCATCAGCGAACACGAGAAGAAGACCGTCGCCTACCACGAGGGTGGCCACACCCTCGCCGCGTGGGCGATGCCCGACCTCGACCCGATCTACAAGGTCACCATCCTCGCCCGCGGGCGGACCGGCGGTCACGCGCTCGCGGTGCCGGAACAGGACAAGGACCTGATGACGCGGTCGGAGATGATCGCGCGTCTGGTGATGGCCATGGGCGGCCGGGCGGCCGAGGAACTGGTGTTCCACGAGCCGACCACCGGCGCGTCGTCGGACATCGACCAGGCCACCAAGATCGCGCGTGCGATGGTCACCGAGTACGGCATGAGTGCCAAGCTGGGCGCGGTCCACTACGGGCAAGAACAGGGTGACCCCTTCCTGGGGCGTTCGATGGGCAACCAGGCCTCGTATTCGGCCGAGATCGCCAGCGAGATCGACGAGGAGGTGCGCAGGCTGATCGAGGCCGCGCACACCGAGGCGTGGGCGATCCTCGCGGAGTACCGCGACACCCTCGACGTGCTGGCGACCGAACTCCTCGAGCGGGAGACGTTGACCCGCAAGGATCTCGAGAAGATCTTCTCCGGCGTCGAGAAGCGCCCGCGGATAACCACCTTCAACGAGTTCGGTGAACGCACGCCGAGTGACAAGCCGCCGGTCAAGACGCCGGGCGAACTCGCGATCGAGCGTGGCGAGCCGTGGCCGCCCGAGCCGGTCACCCCGGACCCGGTGCCGGAGCCGGTCGGCGCCGGAAGCGGAGCGAGCGGGCCGCATTCGGGCGGCGCCGGAAGCGGAGCAGGGCAGCCGGGTTCGGGTTATCCGAATCCGACTCCGGGACAGGCATATCCGCCTGCCTACCCGCCGCAGTCGGCGCCCGGTCAGCAGTACGGCGGCGGAGGCTATCCAGGTCAACACAGTGGCCACCCGGGGCCGCAGGGTTATCCGGGTCAGCCGACCCATGGCACGCGACCCGACTACGGCGCTCCGCGCGACTGGTCGGCGCCGGGGTGGCCCCCGCAGGACTCCACCCCCTCGCCGGGCGGTCCCAACGGATCAGGCACCAACGGCGGTGGGTCGAATGGCAATGGAACGAATGGCTCTGGCCACCAGGGACATTCCGAGAACCCCGGCGGTTGATCAGGGCGCCGGCCAACCGGTCGGCTGCCCGCACACACGTTCGTAGAACGGATCAGATGAACGATGACGGTCAGTGAACATCAGGACGCCCGCGTGAACGCCCGCGACGGTGTGGACGGCGCCGGGAGCGAAGCGAGCGGGCCGAGCGGTGCGAATGCAGCCGCCGGAAGCGAGCTCACGACGCCGCAGGGTAGACACTTCGATCAGGAGCGCGCCGAGGCCGCGATCCGCGAGTTGCTGATCGCGGTCGGCGAGGACCCGACCCGAGAGGGGCTGCAGCGCACGCCGAAGCGCGTGGCCAACGCGTATCGGGAGATGTTCGCGGGTCTCTACACCGATCCCAGCGAGGTGCTGGGCACCATGTTCGACGAGGACCACGACGAGCTCGTCCTGGTCAAGGACATCCCGCTGTACTCGACATGCGAGCATCACCTCGTCTCGTTTCACGGTGTGGCCCATGTCGGTTACATCCCGGGTGTCTCCGGCCAGGTCACCGGGCTGTCGAAACTCGCGCGACTGGTGGATCTGTACGCCAAACGCCCGCAGGTGCAGGAGCGGCTGACCAGTCAGGTCGCCGACGCGATCGTGCGGCGCCTGGATCCGCGTGGGGTGATCGTCATCATCGAGGCCGAGCATCTGTGCATGGCCATGCGCGGCATCCGCAAGCCGGGCGCCACCACCACCACCTCCGCCGTGCGTGGTCTGTTCAAGACGAGTGCGGTCTCCCGCGGTGAGGCCCTCGACCTGATCTCGCGGACCTGAGGGCGGTTCGCCGACCGATGCCGTCAGAACAACGGGACTGCGTGCTCGCGCCGGCCGACCGCACGCTCGTGATGGGCGTCATCAATGTGACGGCGGATTCGTTCTCCGACGGTGGTCGTTACCTCGACCACGACGCGGCCATCGCGCACGGGCACGAACTGATCGCACAGGGTGCCGATCTGATCGACATCGGTGGTGAGTCGACGCGGCCCGGAGCCAGCCGGGTGGATCCCGCCGACGAGGCGAAGCGTGTTGCGCCGGTGATCGCGGGACTGGCAGGCGCGGGGGTGCCGATCTCGGTCGACACGATGCGCGCACCGGTCGCGGCAGCGGCCATCGAGGCCGGTGCCGCGGTGATCAACGATGTCTCCGGCGGGCGCGCCGACACCGACATGGCCCGTGTGGTCGCGGATGCCGGCCTGCCATGGATTCTGATGCACTGGCGACCGATCGACCGCGACAACCGCGACGGTGCGTTCACACACGGCATCGGGGAAGTCGGCGGATACCGTGACGTGGTGGCCGAGGTGTCGGGTGAACTGCTGGCGCAGGTCGACAGCGCGGTGTCGGCGGGGGTCGATCCCAACCGCATCGTGCTCGACCCCGGCCTCGGCTTTGCCAAGACCGCCGAACACAACTGGGCGTTGCTGCACGCGCTCCCCACATTTGTCGGTCTCGGATTCCCGGTACTCGTCGGTGCCTCGCGCAAACGGTTCTTGGGTACGCTGCTCGCGCGCGACGGCGAGCTGCGTCCACCGGCCGGCCGGGAGATCGCGACCGCGTCGATCTCGGCGCTGGCCGCGATGGACGGGGCCTGGGCCGTGCGGGTGCACGATGTCGAGAAGAGCCGCGATGCGGTCGCCGTGGCGAGTGCCTGGCGCCGCGGGGGTAGCAGGGGAACGGGCCTCCCGCACCGCGACACCGAGGCCAACGAGGCCGCTCTCCGGGACGTAGAAGTCCAGGGAGCCGACGACACAGGAGCGGTGAGCCACTGATGGCCGATCGGATCGAACTGCGGGGACTCGTCGTCCGCGGCAATCACGGCGTCTTCGAGCATGAGCGACGTGACGGCCAGGAGTTCATCCTCGACATCACGCTGTGGCTCGACCTCGCGGTCGCCGCGGCCACCGACGATCTCGACGACACGGTCGACTACGGTGCGCTCGCGCAGAAGGCCCACGACATCGTCGCGGGCGAACCGCGCAATCTCATCGAGGCGGTCGGTGGCGAGGTGGCCGAATCGATCATGGACGACGAGCGGATCGCGGCGTGCGAGGTGACCGTCCACAAGCCGTCCGCGCCGATCCCGCTGCAGTTCGGCGATGTCGCGGTGGTGACGCGACGCTCCCGGAAGGGCATGTCCCGATGACGACGACGCGGGCCGTGCTGTCGGCCGGTTCCAACATCGGTGACCGGCTCGGCCACCTGAACTCGGTGGTCGAGCGGTTCGCCGACGACCTCGTCGCCGTGTCACCGGTGTACTCGACGCCGCCGTGGGGTGGGGTCGAGCAGGAGGACTTCTACAACATCACGCTGATCGTCGAGGGGCGGCGCGGTCCGTACGAGTGGCTGACGATCGGCGCAGAACTCGAGCAGGCGGCCGACCGCACGCGTGAGGTCCGGTGGGGTCCACGGACGCTCGACGTCGACGTGATCACGGTGAGCGAGGGCGACGAGGTGGTGCGCAGCGACGATCCGCGGCTGCTGCTCCCGCATCCCCGGGCCGCCGAACGGGCTTTTGTGCTCATCCCGTGGCTCGTGATCGAACCGGATGCGACCCTGTGGACGCCCGATGGCACGCAGCCCGTGGCGGCGCTGGTCGATCGGATCGATCCGTCGGAGTGTGCCGGGGTGGTGCCGGTGGCACAGTTGCCGGTCGCGAGGCGCCGATGACCGAGCCACGACGGCGCTCGCGCCGCGATCAGGACGAAGAGCCGGGGCTCGGGCCGACCCGGCTGCGCGATCTGACGGTGATCGCCGTCATCGTCGCGGTGACGGCTTTCGTCCTGGTGCGCTACAACTACGGCAGCCTTCCGCCGATGCCGCTGCTCGCCGGGATCGTGCTCTACGTCCTGGCCGCCCTCGAGGTGCTGATCGCCTTCATCGTCCGTGCCCGGGTCGCGTCGCGCGACGTCGGGCGGGCGCGGGGACAGTTGCACCCGATCACGGCGGCCCGCGTCCTGGCGCTGGCCAAGGCGTCGGCCATCCTGGGCGCTATCGCGGTCGGTGTCTGGACGGGTCTGCTGATCTTCCTCGCCACCCGACACGATCTGGCGGCGGCCGATCACGACCTGCCCGGCTCCATCGTCGGGGTCGTCGGCGGCGTGGTGCTGGTGGTCGCGGCGCTGTGGCTCGAGTACTGCTGCCGGGCGCCGGACGATCCGACCGACGACCCGGTCGGTGGCCATCCGGGGCCGGCCTGACAGGGGCCCGCGGGAGATCGTGAATCGGGGACTCTCCGCTCCGGTTCGCCGACATCGATGCTGTCAGGCGGTATGTTCACGAACATGACGACCTCGAACGGCCGTTCCACCGAGTCGCGGCGATCCGGTAGATCGGTGGGACAGTGGCTGCTCGGTCTGCTCATCGTGCTCGCCCTGGTCGCCAGCATTCTGATGGTCTTCACCGATCAGCTGTCCGTGTCGGGCTCTCTCGCGGTGATCGCGGCGCTCTGGGCGGCGGTGATCGGGGCGATCCTGGTCACCAAGTTCCGGCGGCAGGCCGAGACCGCCGAGTCGAAGAGCCGGGATCTGCGTCTGGTCTACGAGCTCCAGCTCGAGCGCGAGATCGCCGCACGCCGTCAGTACGAACTCGACGTCGAGACCACCATCCGCAAAGAGGTCAGCGCGGAATCCAATGAGGAACTCGCCGAGCTCAAGCAGCAGGTGCTGGCGTTGCGGTCGAGTCTGGAGATGCTGCTCGGCGAATCGCTGCCCGAGCAACGCACCGCCCTGCCGAACGAGAAACTGCGCGAGCTGGCCTCCGGCATCGGCGGTGAGCGCCCGAGTACGAGTTCGACGTACGGCCAGAGCTTCGGCACCGACGACAGCGTGCTGGCCGCCCGCGACTTCGCGGCCACCGCGCCTGCGGCGGCCGCGGGCCGCCACGTGCCCGCCGACGTCGATCCGAACGAGATGACCGAGGTCATCCCCGTGATCACCGACGACGACCCGATGTCGGGCCGGATCGCGACCGAGGTGCCCGAGGACACCATCGACGAGCAGGTCGAGGACGCCGTGCTGGCCGAGACCGAGGATGTGGGCCCGCCGTCCGGGTCGTTCGTCACCACATCCGTGCCCGAACCGCCTGCACCCGCGCAGCCGACACCGGCCGGATACGTCGACGAGACGCCGACCGACGAGTGGAAGGTGGCGGCACGGTCGGGAGCTCCGGTCGACCCCGACGACGTCGCGGTCGATGCGGAGGAGACCATCGTCGCCGAGGCCGCACCCGCCCAGGCCCCCGCGACCGAGGTCCCTGCGACCGAGGTCCCGGTGGCCGTCGAGCCCCAGGCCGTCGAGGAGCAGGCGGGCGAGGAGCAGGCGGGCGAGGAGCAGGTCGTCGAGGAGGAGGCGGCAGGCGAGCCGGCGTCCACCACCTCGGGCCGTCACGAGTCGTCGGGGGAGAGCAGCAGCCCGGTCTTGCAGCAGGGACGACGTCGTCGGCGTGACGATGACGACGGCGACAGCGCTCATTCGGCCGGCCTGCCCGTGTCGGAGCTGCTGAGTCAGCTGCGCCAGTCCGGCTCACCGGGCGGTGGCCGTCGCCGTCGCGAGGACTGATCGCGCCCATCGGCTCCTCGTCGCGTGTGTGCGGCTCGCAACCATGGCGTCGCGTGAGGCCTGTCACAGGCGTTGGCCTCTGAGCGCTCGCAAGGCCTAACCTTGCTGTGCAACGTCTGGTACCCGAGCCGAAGCCGGGACTGGAACTTTCAATTCGGAGGACAGCGGTGACCTCACCGAGCGATGGTCTCGGCCCCGGCATGGGCCGTGATGATGATTCCCGCTACCTGTCCGGTCTCTCCAATCTGCCCGCGCCTGCCCGGCTCACCGTCGGCGTGATCGCGGCCGGGCGCGTCGGGACGGCGCTCGGCGCCGCACTCGAGCAGGCCGGTCACGTGGTCGGCGCGGTGGTCGCGCGGTCGGAGGGATCTCGCCGTCGCGCCGCCGACCGGCTGCCCGAATCCGAGATCCTCGACCTCCCCGCAGTGGTCGCCCGCTCCGAACTCCTGATCATCGCCGTCCCCGACGCCGCGCTCGCCGATGTGATCGACGACGTCGTGAAGGCAGAAACGCTGCGCCCGAACACCCTGGTGGCGCACACCGCCGGTGCCAAGGGCATCGGCATCCTGGCACCGCTCACCGAACGTGGCGCGTTGCCGTTGGCGATCCATCCCGCGATGACCTTCGTCGGGACCGGCGAGGACACCAACCGTCTGCGGCAGGCGACCTTCGCCGTCACCGCAGCCGACGAGGTCGGATACGCCATCGCGCAGGCCCTCGTGCTGGAGATGGGTGGCGAGCCCGTGCGCATCGCGGAATCGGATCGCATTCTGTACCACGCCGCTCTGGCACACGGCGCCAACCACCTGGTCACCCTCATCTCGGACGCCGTCCGCGCCCTCAACACGGCCATCGAGGGTCTCGACGGCCGGTCTGCGCGTGACGCGGCGACCGTCGACGGCAACGGCATCCGTCTTGCCGAGCGCATCCTCGGCCCACTGGTGAGCGCAGCGTTGCAGAACGTGCTCGAACTCGGGCCGGGCGCCCTGACCGGTCCGGTGGCCCGTGGTGACGCCGCCGCCGTCGCCGATCACCTCGCCGCCCTGCGCGCCCTACCGGCCGACCGGGCAGGCGACACCGACATCGCCGAGGCCTACCGCGTGCTGGCCCGCCGCACCGCTGGTTACACCGATGCCCCCGACGATCTCCTCGATGTTCTGGAGGCGAGATGACATCTGGTCTGGGTGAAAAGTCGTACACCCCAGGAGAACTGACTGTCCATCGTGATCCCGCGACGCTGCAGCGGGTGAGCCGGGCGCTGCGTCAGGCGGGTAAACGGGTGGTGCTGGTGCCCACCATGGGCGCGCTGCACGTGGGCCACCTCGAACTCGTCCGCGCCGCCAAGTCACGCGGCAACACCGTCGTCATCGTGTCGATCTTCGTGAATCCCTTGCAGTTCGGTGAGAACGAGGACCTGGACGCCTACCCGCGCACCTTCGACGACGATTGCGCGCTGCTGCGTCCGCTTGGCGTGGAACTCGTGTTCGCGCCCACCGCAGCCGGCATGTATCCGAATGGCCGGCGGACCATGGTGCAGCCCGGTCCTGCCGGTGGCGTCCTCGACGGGGTGGCGCGGCCCACGCACTTCGCCGGGATGCTCACCGTGGTCCTCAAATTGCTCAACATCGCGGCACCGCACGCGGCCTTCTTCGGTGAGAAGGACTATCAGCAACTGGTCCTGATCAAGCAGATGGTCGACGATCTCGACCTCGACATCGAGATCGTCGGGGTACCGACGGTTCGCGAGTCCGACGGCCTCGCGCTGTCGTCGCGCAACCGCTACCTCGACCCCGGGCAACGCGAGCTCGCCACCACGTTGTCGGCGGCACTGCTCGCAGGCGCTCATGCCGCGGCCGGTGGTCGCGACGCGATTCTCGCTGCGGCACAGTCGGTGCTGGACTCTCACCAGGGCATCGAGGTGGACTATCTCGCCCTCACCGGCCGACAGCTCGAGGAACCGCCGGAACGTGGCGACGGCCGCCTGCTGATCGCCGCGCGTATCGGTGCGGCGCGACTCATCGACAACGTCGGCGTGGCCATCGGAACCGGATTCGCCGGCCGCGACCCCGAACAGACCGCCAACTGACCACAGATCGACCCACGAAGGGAACCCGACAGATGTTCCGCACCATGATGAAATCGAAGATCCACCGCGCCCGGGTCACCCAGGCCGACCTGCATTACGTCGGGTCGGTGACGATCGACCAGGATCTGCTCGACGCCGCGGACCTGCTCGAGGGTGAGCAGGTCACCATCGTCGACATCGACAACGGTGCCCGCCTCGAGACCTACGTGATCGCCGGCGAGCGTGGGTCCGGGGTCATCGGGATCAATGGTGCGGCAGCTCATCTCGTTCATCCGGACGATCTGGTGATCATCATCGCCTACGGCATCCTCGACGAGGCCGAACTGCGCGAGTACTCCCCGTCGGTGGTCTTCGTGGACGACCGGAACAGCGTTCTCGAATCCGGTTCCGACCCGGCCCGTGTGCCGGACGGCTCCGGGCTGCTGGATCCGCGCGAGCTCGTGCAGGCGCCCGCCTGACATGCTGCTCACCGTCGACGTCGGGAACACCAACATCCACCTCGGCGTGTTCGCCGGCAGCGGCGAACACGCGACCATGGTGCGCGACTGGCGAATTCACACGGAGCCGAATCTGACGTCGGATGAGCTCGCACTGCTCTTCCGCGGCCTGCTCGGTTCCGACGTCGAGCAGGTGACCGGCGTCGCTGCGCTGTCCACCGTGCCGTCGTTGCTGCGCGAGCTGCGCGTGATGGTGCCCCGCTACTACGGCGACGGCCACCACCATGTCCTGCTGGAACCCGGTGTGCGGACCGGGGTTCCGCTGCTCGTCGACAACCCGAAAGAGGTCGGCACCGACCGCGTCGCGAACTGTGTTGCGGCGCATCACAACTATCCGGGCGGTCCGGTCATCGTGGTGGCCTTCGGGACGGCAACGGTCGTCGACGCGATCTCGGCGAAGGGGGAGTTCCTCGGTGGTGCCATCGCGCCGGGTGTGAACCTCGCGGTCGAGGCGCTGTCGGATCACACCGTCACGGTGCGCAAGGTCGAGTTGATGCCACCCCGCAGCGTGCTGGGCAAGAACACCATGGAGGCATTGCAATCGGGCATCCTCTACGGTTTCGCCGGGCAGGTGGACGGCCTCGTCGACCGGGTGCGCGACACGGTCGACGGATTCGACTCCGATGACGTGACGGTGGTGGCCACCGGCTACCTGGCGCCGCTGATGTTCGAGGAGTGCGAGACGCTCACCGTCCACCATCCCTATCTCACGCTGGACGGTCTCCGGTTGGTGCACGAGCGGTCGAAGCAACAGCGCGGCCGCAGCCGCTAGACCATCACTCGCCGTTCGTGCGCAGTTCCGCGGGCTTCAGTGAGCGGAGATGGCGGCGAGTTCCTGATCGCTGAAACGACCGGCAACCCGCGCCCGACGTAGCGCCCGGAAACCGCCGACGACGAAGACCGCGCCGGTGACGCCACGCGCTTGCAGATGCCAGGCCAGCCACTCGGCCTCGTGCCCGTCGTCGCTGACCAGCAGCCAGCGCGCATCGGCGGTGGCACCGCGCAACGACTCCGGATCGCCGGGCGTCAGGCGTGCGAGAACGTCGGTCGGATCGATCGCGAGTGCGCCGGTGAGCACCCCGTCGGTCTGGCGTTTGCGCTGGCTGCGTACGTCGACGGCGATTGCCCCGTCGACGACATGCTCGGCGTATTCGACGCCCTGGATCGACAGGGGAGCGTCGGTCGGGGTTGCGACGATCGGATGGGAGGGATCAACGGCGGCATCGAGGGATGCGAGAACGGCGGTCATGAGAGGTCCTGAAGGTGATCGAGATGAGCGGGGGTCGTCGAAGAAGGGCGGCCGCAGATGCGGTACTCAGCCCTGACAACACTCCAGACAGCTCTTGATCACGGCGAACAGTGTGCCACACATCCGAGCGGGCCACCACCCTGCGCCGACCGAATCCCCGACCGCACTGTGGACCTCTTATCTATGGTCGAGGTATGAGCACCTCGAGCAATCCCTGGGACGAGAAGATCTTCGACGGCGGGTGGATCGCGGGCGGCGCGGGAACCCTCGACGTCACCGCTCCGGCGACCGGCGAGGTGCTGGCCACCGTTGGTGCCGCCGACCGTGACGACCTCGACGCCGCGGCGCGCGCCGCGACCTCCGCCCAACGCACCTGGGCAGCATTGCCCTACACCGAACGCGCCGCCGTGATGACCCGGGCCGCCGCGCTGCTCAGCGACGATCCGTCGCGCCTCACCCGATGGCTGGTACCCGAGTCGGGTTCCGGTCAGGGCAAGGCGGCCTTCGAGGCCGGACTCGTCACATCCGAACTGTCCGAGGCGGCCGGGCTGGCATCGCAGCCGTACGGGCAGGTCCTGCGCAGCCAGAAGCCGCGTATGTCGATCGGCAGGCACGTCCCCGTCGGCGTCGTCGGGGTGATCAGTCCGTTCAATTTCCCCGCGATCCTCTCGATGCGGTCGGTCGCGCCTGCGCTCGCCCTGGGGAATGCCGTGATCCTCAAACCCGATCCGCGCACCCCGATCGCGGGTGGACTCGCCCTGGCGGAACTGCTCGCCGATGCGGGCCTGCCGGCCGGTCTCCTGCATGTCCTCCCAGGTGGCGCCGACGTCGGAGCCGCGCTCGTCGCTCACCCCGACATCCCGTGCATCTCCTTCACCGGGTCGACGGCCGCGGGCCGCACGATCGGTGGGGCCGCCGCGCCGCTGCTCAAGAAGGTCCATCTCGAGCTCGGCGGCAACAACGCGGTGCTGGTCCTGCCGGACGCCGACGTCGATGCCGCGGCGTCCGCAGGCGCCTGGGGCTCCTTCCTCCATCAGGGCCAGATCTGTATGACGGCCGGTCGTCATCTCGTCCCGGCCGCGCTGGCCGACGAGTACACCGCGAAGCTGGCCGAGAAGGCCCGCCACATCCCGGTCGGTGATCCCACCGACCCCGCGAACGCACTCGGGCCGATCATCGACGAAGGCCAGCTGAAGAAGGTCGACGAGATCGTGCAGTCGTCGGTGCTGGCGGGCGCGACGCTGGAGGTGGGTGGCACCTACCAGGGCTTGTTCTATCGGCCGACGGTTCTCGGCAACGTCCCGACCGACGCCCAGGCCTTCACGCAGGAGATCTTCGGTCCGGTCGCTCCGGTCAGCACCTACCAGAGCGTGGACGAGGCGATCGACATCATCAACTCGTCGGAATACGGGTTGTCGGTGTCGATCCTCACCGCCAACGCCTTCAAGGCCTTCGACCTCGCGGATCGGATCCGCTCCGGCGCGATCCACATCAACGACCAGACCGTCGACGACGAGGCCGTCGCGCCGTTCGGCGGCACCAAGGCGTCGGGTACCGGTGGACACTTCGGGACCTCGGCGAATCTGGACACGTTCTGCGATCTGCAATGGGTCACCATGCAGGCGGAGATCGAGAGATATCCCTTCTGAGGCGGTACCGGCCGACGATCCGGCCACTCGGCGATCCGATAGGGTTCGGGGGGTGAGCAACAGCCCCACCACCACGAACGCAGGCGCCGGGAGCGGGGCCGGCGGGTCCGACGCGCCCGTGTCCGACGCCACCGACGACGGCGCCCCGGAGCAGATCCGGATTCGTCGGGAGAAGCGCGACCGCATCCTCGACGAGGGGCGCGAGGCGTACCCGGTTGCGATCCCGCGCACCCACAGCCTGGCCGAGATCCGCGCCGCCTTCCCCGACCTCGAGGCGGGAACGGAGACCGGCGAGATCGTCGGCGTGACCGGCCGTGTCATCTTCCTGCGCAACAAGGGCAAGCTGTGCTTCGCGACCCTGCAGGAGGGGGACGGCACCCAGCTGCAGGCCATGGTGAGTTTCAACGGAGTCGGCGAGGAGTCCCTCGGGCGGTGGAAGTCCGAGGTCGATCTCGGCGACATCGTCTTCATCCACGGCGAGGTGATCAGCTCCCGCACCGGCGAGCTCTCGGTGATGGCCGACGACTGGCAGATGGCGTCGAAGGCCTTGCGGCCCTTGCCTGTCGCGCACAAGGACATGAGCGAGGAATCGCGGGTGCGGCAGCGCTACGTGGACCTGATCGTCCGGCCGGAAGCGCGCAGCATCGCCCGCACCCGCGTCGCGGTGATGGCCGAACTCCGTCAGGCACTGGGCAATCGGGGTTTCCTCGAGGTCGAGACGCCGATGCTGCAGACCCTGCACGGGGGTGCCGCCGCCCGGCCGTTCGTCACCCACTCCAACGCGTTCGACATCGATCTCTTCCTGCGGATCGCGCCCGAGTTGTTCCTCAAGCGCTGCATCGTGGGCGGCATCGAGAGGGTCTTCGAGGTCAATCGCAACTTCCGCAACGAGGGTGCCGACTCCACCCACTCACCCGAGTTCGCGATGCTGGAGACCTACCAGGCCTACGGCACCTACGACGACGCCGCGGTGATGACTCGTGAACTGGTGCAGGAGGTTTCGCAGAACGCACTCGGCACCCTCACGCCGACGATGCCGGACGGATCGGACTACGACCTCTCCGGCGAGTGGACGTCGCTGGAGATGTATCCGTCGTTGTCGGAGGCGTTGGGGGAGGAGATCGTCCCCGTGCAGACGACGGTCGACGAGTTGCTCGCCATCGCAGCCCGCGTCGGACTCGAGGTCCCCAAGGACAAGGGTTACGGCCACGGCAAGCTCGTCGAAGAACTATGGGAGCACATGGTGGGCCGGCACCTGATGCAGCCGGTATTCATCCGTGACTTCCCGGTGGAGACCTCGCCATTGGTCCGATCGCATCGTTCGGTGCCCGGTGTGGTCGAGAAATGGGACCTCTACATCCGCGGATTCGAGTTGGCCACAGGCTATTCCGAGCTCGTCGACCCGGTGATCCAACGTGAGCGCTTCGTCGATCAGGCCCGGCTCGCCGCCGCGGGCGACGACGAGGCCATGCAGCTCGACGAGGAGTTCCTGACCGCCATCGAGTACGGTATGCCCCCGACCGCGGGCACCGGCATGGGCATCGACCGCCTGCTGATGGCGCTGACCGGTCTCGGTATCCGTGAGACCATCCTGTTCCCGCTGGTCAAGCCGCGCCTCTGACGCGATCCGTGGCAACAATCCGCGTCAGCCGCGGATTGTTGCCACGACATCGCGGGCGGGGCGGGAGGCTAAGTGAGGTTGCGCTTGAGGATCTTTCCTGCGGCGTTGCGGGGGAAGGCGTTCACGAACACCACCGAGCGGGGGACCTTGAAGTTGGCGAGGTGGATCTTGCAGTAGGCGATCACCGCCGCTTCATCGAGATCGACGCCATCGCGCAGGGTGAGGAAGGCGCGACCGACCTCGCCGAGGCGCTCGTCCGGGACACCGATCACGGCCGACTCGGTGACGCCTTCCAGCCGCGCGAGGGTCTGCTCGACCTCGGCGGGATAGACGTTGAATCCGCCGGAGATGTACATGTCCTTGAGGCGGTCGGTGATGGTGAGGTTGCCGCGATCGTCGATGGTCCCGATGTCGCCGGTGTGCAGCCAGCCGTCGGGGTCGATCGTCTCCTTGGTGGCGGCCTCGTCGTCGAGGTAACCGCGCATCACCATCTTGCCGCGCGCCAGCACCTCGCCTTCGTCGGACAATCGGATCTCCATGCCGTCGAAGGCCCGGCCGCAGGTGTTGGCGACGGTCTGATCGTCGTCCTCGGGGGTACACGTGGAGACGAAACCGCTGGCTTCGGTCAGTCCGTATGCGGTGACCACCGTCTCGACGCCGAGGTCGCGCTGCAACCGCTCGATGAGGACGACCGGAACGATGGCCGCACCGGTCACCACGAGCCGCAACGACGACAGGTCGTGATCCGGGCGTGCCGGGTCGTCGAGGATGGTCTGGAAGATCGTCGGCGCACCGGGGAACACCGTCACCCGCTGAGCGCCGGCCAGCTTCATCGCCTCGGCGGGGGAATAGACCGCCAACGGCAGCATCGCCGCGCCGAACAGCATGCACGGCAGGATGCCGGCCTTGTAGCCGAAGGTGTGGAAGTACGGATTGACCATCAGGTACCGGTCGTCGGCGGAGAGCCGGCCGTTGGCCCCCCACGCCTGCGATCCGGCCATCGTCTGCTGATGTTCGGCCAGCACGCCTTTCGACTTCCCGGTGGTACCCGACGTGAACAGGATGTCGGAGATGTCGTCGGGAGCGACGGCATCGGCGCGCGCGTCAGCTTCGGCGCGGGTGGCCTCGGTGGCCCGGGCCAGGAACTCCGCCCACTCGACAGCACCGTCGGGCACCGACGACGACGCGCCGAGGGTCACCCCGACCACGACGTCGGGCATGGCCGCCGCGTGCTCGCCGAGCAGGTCGGCCAGGTGGTCGCCGCCGAGGAACTCGCCGGACACCACGACGGCACGCGCATCGGAGCGCTCGATGATCTCGACCGCTTCGCCACTCGTGTACCGGGTGTTGAGCGGGACCAGTGTGGCCCCCGCGTAGTGGATACCCAACGCCGCGACCGGCCAGTGGTGGCTGTTCGGCGACCAGAGGGCGACGCGGTCGCCGGCGTTGATGCCCGATGCGACGAGCGCGGCCGCGAACGTGCGGACGGCCTCGGCGAACTCCGACCAGGTCAGCTCGACCGTCGGACGCTCAGCCCACTGCTCGTCGACGAGTGCGGTTCGGTCGGGCCAGGTCTGTGCGGCCCGGCGCAGGGCAGCCGGGGTCGTCAGGATCGCCTCCATGGCCCCAACCTAGCACTTGCTTGGTGCGTTATGCTAGCGGTCATGACCTCGATCAACCTTGCCGATCGGTCGGTTGACCTCGGCGAATGGGCGCGGACGACGCCGGATGCGGCGGAGACGTTCGCCACCGCGGTGCGCGCCTGGCTCGACGAGAACCTCGCAGGCGAGTTCGCGCACCTCAAGGGTCGCGGCGGGCCGGGCAGCGAACACGAGTTCTTCGACGACCGGCTGGCCTGGGACCGTCATCTGGCCCGCGCCGGATGGACGTGTCTGGGCTGGCCGACCCGATACGGAGGTCGGGGCGCGACGCTGGAACAGCGGATCATCTTCCACCAGGAGTACGCCAGGGCGAACGCTCCGGCACGCGTCAATCACCTCGGCGAGGAACTGCTGGGTCCGACACTGATCGAATACGGCACCGAGGAACAGAAGCAGCGCTTCCTGCCGGGCATCGTCGATGTCACCGAACTCTGGGCCCAGGGCTACTCCGAGCCGGGCGCCGGCTCCGACCTCGCAGGCGTGTCCACCACCGCGCGCCTCGACGACGGCAGTACTGATGGGTCCGCGCCCTCCGCGTCCGGCGCCCGTTGGATCATCAACGGCCAGAAGGTGTGGACGTCCCTCGCGCACGTCGCACAGTGGTGCTTTGTCATCTGCCGTACCGAGAAGGGTTCGACGCGGCACAAAGGGCTGAGCTTTCTGTTGGTGCCGATCGATCAGCCGGGTGTGACCGTCCGGCCGATCCAACAGCTCACCGGCACCTCGGAGTTCAACGAGGTCTTCTTCGACGACGCGGTCGCCGACGCCGACCTCATCGTCGGCGAGCCTGGTGACGGCTGGAAGGTCGCGATGGGCCTGCTGCAGTTCGAGCGCGGTGTCTCCACGCTCGGTCAGCAGGTCGGTTTCGACCGGGAACTGCGCAATCTCATGGAGATCGCCGAATCCAACGGGTCCGCGCAGAATCCGGAGATCGCGTCGCGGATCACCCGGGCCTGGATCGGGCTGAAGGTGATGCGGGCTCATGCACAGCGCACCCTGGCCGGTGACATCGTCTCCGAGGCCGGGCAGGCCTCGGTCGCGAAGTTGTTGTGGGCCAACTGGCATCGCGACCTCGGCGAGCTGGCGATGGCCGTGGTCGGGGCGCCGTCGCTGATCGGACCGACCGCCACGGTCGAGGGCGTCGTCAACGACATCACCGACCCCGACAACGTCGAACTCGACGACTGGCAACGACTCTTCTTGTTCACGCGCGCCGACACCATCTACGGCGGCTCGAACGAGGTGCAGCGCAACATCATCGCCGAGCGTGTGCTCGGCCTACCGCGAGAGGCCCGCTAGTGTCTGAAACCACTGTCGCACAGAATCGTTCACCGCTGGCCACGGCGCCGGAGGAGACCCCCGGGCACGGCCTGCTCCTCGGCCGCAAGGTGGTGGTGACCGCGGCCGCCGGTACCGGGATCGGCTTCGCCACGGCGCGTCGTGCACTGCTCGAAGGCGCCGATGTGGTGATCAGCGACTGGCACGAACGACGACTGGGGGAGGCGCGCGACAAGCTGGCGTCGGAATTCGGCGACCAGACCGTCGGGCAGGTCGTGTGCAACGTGCAGGAGTCGGCCGAGGTCGACGCGCTCATCTCCGCTGCCGCAGGCGAACTCGGACGCATCGACGTCCTGGTCAACAATGCCGGGCTCGGCGGCGAGACGCCGGTGGCCGACATGACCGACGACGAATGGGACCGCGTCCTCGACATCACACTCAACGGCACGTTCCGGGCCACTCGCGCGGCACTGCGCTACTTCCGGGCCGTCGAGCACGGCGGTGTGATCGTCAACAACGCGTCGGTGCTGGGCTGGCGCGCCCAGCGCGGGCAGGCGCATTATGCGGCGGCGAAGGCAGGCGTCATGGCGCTCACCCGATGCTCCGCGGTGGAAGCAGCCGACTTCGGCGTGCGGATCAACGCCATCGCCCCGTCGATCGCCAAGCACCCGTTCCTCGCAAAGGTCACCAGCGACGAACTCCTCGACGAGCTCGCGTCGCGGGAGGCCTACGGACGGGCCGCCGAGGTGTGGGAGGTGGCCGCGACCATCGCCATGCTGGCCAGCGACTACACCACCTATCTCACCGGCGAGGTGGTCTCGATTTCCAGCCAGAGGGCTTAGGCCGCAAGAACCTTCACACACCATCCACACCAGGAGGACCACATGTCCACACCACAGGCCTACATCGTCGACGCCGTCCGGACCCCGGTCGGCAAGCGTAACGGGTCGCTCGCCAAGACCCATCCCGCCGACATGGGTGCGCACGTCATGTCATCGATCATCGATCGCACCGGCATCGACCCCGATGTCGTCGACGACGTGGTGTTCGGCTGCGTCGATGCCATCGGCCCGCAGGCCGGGAACATCGCGCGTACGGCGTGGCTGGCCGCCGGTCTGCCCCTGGACATCCCCGGCACCACCGTCGACCGTCAGTGCGGGTCGTCGCAGCAGGCCATCCACTTCGCCGCGCAGGGTGTGCTGAGCGGCACGCAGGATGTGGTGCTCGCCGGTGGCGTGCAGAACATGAGTGCCATCCCGATCTCGCAGGCCATGATCGCCGGCCAGGAGTTCGGGTTCACCACGCCCACTGCCGAATCCGTCGGCTGGCGCGAACGGTTCGGCGACGCAGCGATCTCGCAGTTCAACGGCGCAGACATGATGGCGACCCAGTGGGACATCAGCCGCGAGGACATGGAGCGCTGGTCGCTGCAGTCGCATCAGCGGGCCAAGCAGGCCATCGCCGAGGGGCGATTCGACTCCGAACTCGTCGCGCTCGGCGACTGTGTCGTCGACGAATGCCCCCGTGAGACCTCACTGGAGAAGATGGCCGGACTCGATCCGCTCGCCGAGGGTTCGCGATTGACCGCGGCCGTCGCGTCGCAGATCTGCGACGGCGCATCGGCAACTCTGGTCGTCTCGGAGAATGCGCTCAAGGAGTACGGCCTCACGCCGCGGGCGCGCATCCACCACCTCTCGGTGCGGGGTGCCGATCCGGTGATGATGCTGTCGGCGCCCATCCCGGCGACCGCATACGCGCTGAAGAAGACCGGGCTGTCCATCGACGACATCGACGTCATCGAGATCAACGAGGCCTTCGCGTCGGTGGTGTTGGCGTGGCTCAAGGAGACCGGCGCAGATCCGGCCAAGGTCAACCCGAACGGCGGCGGTATCGCGCTCGGCCACCCGCTGGGGGCGACCGGCGCCAAGCTGTTCGCGACGTTGCTCAACGAACTCGAGCGCACCGGCGGCCGCTACGGGCTGCAGACCATGTGCGAGGGTGGCGGAACCGCGAACGTCACCATCATCGAACGCCTGTCCTGAGCTCACCGGCGGACCGCCCGTATTGCTGGTCGAGTGGGTGCTCGAATCGAGATCGTCGTGGCGGGTGGTCTCGATACGCTGCTCGGCTGGCGCCTCGCGGCTACTCGACCGGCGGAGGGGCGGGCGCTGGTTCCGCTGATCGAGTAGGCCCCGAGCGAAGCGAGGTGCCGTATCGAGATCAGCGAGGTGCCGTATCGAGATCAGCGAGGTGCCGTATCGAGATCATCTGAAAACGCATGTGGCCAGAACCGTGTGATCTGACGCATACTATGCTGGAACAAACGCGCGAGTTCGTCTCTTGAGGGCGCTCGCCACCAGCACTATCGGAGGATCTCGATGACCAAGCCAGCAGAGGTGAACACCGCGGTTTCGGGCCGGGTGTCGTCGGAAGCGCACACCATGCCCGAACTGCTGGACATCCAGCGCGCCGCGTTCCTGCGGGACGGCATCCCCGATGCCAAGACCCGTATCGACCGGATCACTCGCCTCTCGTCGTTGCTTCTCGACAACGCCGACGAGATCGCGGAGGCGCTGAACGAGGACTTCGGCACCCGGCCGCGTGAGTTGTCCCTCGCCGCCGACGTCGCGGGCTGCATGGTCGACCTGACCCATCAGCGCCGTGGTGTCGAGAAGTGGATGCAGGAGAGCAACACCGCAAAAGTGCAGGGGGCGTTGGGTTTCAAGCAGCGCATCCGACACGATCCACTCGGCGTCGTCGGCATCATGGGGCCGTGGAACTTCCCGCTGCAGCTGACCTTCGTCCCGGCCGGTGCCGCCTTCGCCGCGGGTAACCGGGTGCTCATGCGCCCGTCGTCGATCACCGCGCGGACCACCGATGTGATCGCCAAGCACGCACCCGACTACTTCTCGATCGAAGAGCTCGCCGTGATCACCAGCAAGCACGGTGGCGGCGCCGACTTCGCCAAGCTCAAGGTCGACCACATGTTCTTCACCGGGTCACCGGAGGTCGGAGCGTCGGTGGCCCAGGAGGCTGCGAAGAACCTGGTGCCCGTCACCCTGGAGCTCGGCGGCAAGAACCCCGCGGTCGTCGATCCGGATGCCGACATCGACAAGGCGGCCACGATGCTCGCCGACGCGCGGATGGTCAACGGCGGCCAGGTCTGCCTGTGCCCCGACTACGTGTTCGTGCCCGAGGCCAAGGTCGGCGAGTTCACCGACAAGGTCATAGCGCGTTGGACGGCGAACTTCGCGACCGTCCGCAACAACCCCGAATACACGGCGACGATCAACCAGAAGAACTACGACCGCATCCTCGGGCTGATCGCCGACGCGCAGGAACTCGGGGCCGACGTCCGCCAGGTGGTGCCTGCCGGCGAGCCGCTGCCGGACGCCGAGAAGCGCAAGATCGCGCCGACGCTGCTGACCGGGGTCAAGGCGGGCATGAAGATCGAAGAGGACGAGGTCTTCGGGCCGGTCCTCACCGTGTACCCGTACCGCGATCTGGCCGAGGCCATCCGCTACATCGCCGCGCATCCGCACCCGCTGACCATGTACTGGTGCGGCGACGACAACGAGAACCTCGCTCGTCTTGCCGACGGCACCCGCAGCGGGTCGATCAACGCCAACGACTTCGCCCTGCACATGTTCGGTGCCGAACTCCCGTTCGGCGGTGTCGGTCGCAGCGGGATGGGCGGCTATCACGGCAAGACGGGCTTCGACACGTTCAGTCATGCGCGTGCGATCGCCGTGTCCTCGATGCCGCTGAAGGTCGCCGAGATGATGTCGCCGCCGTTCACGGCCCGCGACGCCAAGATGACCAACGGTCAGATGAAACTCTGGAGGCGGCTGAACAAGCGCGCCATCAAGAAGCTCAAGAAGCGCTGATCCTCACCGACATCGGCCGGGTGCATCCACTGTGCCCGGCCGATGTCGCGTTCGGGACGCTCGACCGTGCCGCGACGGTCCACGAAACCGGCCAAGCGCTTGCTAGGGTGACTGCATGGCACCCCGCGGCACCGTCTCCGGCTCCACTCGGCGCGACGAATTGCTGACCACGGCGGGAAAGATGTTCGCCGAGCAGGGCCTGCGCTCCACCACCGTGCGTGACATCGCCGATGCCGCCGGCATCCTGTCCGGCAGCCTCTACCATCACTTCGACTCCAAGGAATCCATCGTCGACGAGATCCTCCGGGGCTTTCTCGACGACCTCTTCGCACGGTACCGGGTGATCGCCGACGCCGGACTGACCGCCGCCGAGACATTGCGCGGCCTCATCGTCTCGTCGTTCGAGGCCATCGACGAGCAGCGCAATGCCGTCGCGATCTATCAGGACGAGGCCAAACGGCTTGCCGGACAGGAGCGGTTCGCCTACATCGGGGAGCGCAACACGGAGTTCCGACTGCTGTGGCATGCCGTCCTGCGGCGGGGCGTCGACGACGGCGAGTTCCGCGCCGACCTCGACGTCGAGCTGGCCTATCGCTTTCTGCGCGACACGGTCTGGGTCGCGGTGCGCTGGTACCGCCCGGGCGGTGCGTTGTCGGCCGACGACATCGCCGCCCAGTATCTGTCGATCGTCCTCGACGGGATCCTGCCGCGCTGACCGGGCTGCCCCGCGTTCGGTACTGTGACCCGGATAACACCGATGGTCCGGAACGTAGCGGAGGACACCCATGGCAGAGCGCTTCACATCCCCGACGGCGGCCGCGATCGACACTGCCCGCCAACACACCCTCGGTGATCTGCTACGTCGAAGCGCACTGCGGAGCCCTACCAAGGCCGCCATCATCAGCGGAGACATGACGCTCACGTTCGGCGAGTTCGATTCGGCCGTGAACCGGTGTGCCAACGCGCTCACCGCGCGGGGCCTGGTCAAGGGCGAACGTCTGGCATTGGTGAGTCACAACTGCTGGCAGTTCGCGGTGCTGCACTATGCGACCGCACGGCTCGGGGTGGTCCTGGTGCCGGTGAACTTCGGACTCGGACCCGAGGAGATCGCCTACATCCTCGATCACTCGGGCGCGCGGGCGGTGGTCGCCGAGGACGCGTTGGTGCCCACGGTGACCACGGCGATGCGATTGTCCGGCGTCACCGACGCGATCACGGGTGTGATCACGATGGGTGGGGGCGCGCCGGGCGCAGACTGGGACAGCGTCGACGACTGGATGCTCGCCGGTGACCCCACGCCGCCCCAGGTGCCCGTCGCCGACGACGATCCGCTTCGCCTGATGTACACCTCCGGCACCGAGTCGCGTCCGAAGGGTGTGCTGCTGTCGTCGAAATCGCTCATCAATCAGTACGTTTCGTGCATCGTCGACGGCGGTATGAGCGGTGACGACGTGGAGGTCCACTCGCTGCCGCTCTTCCATTGCGCACAGCTGGACTGCTTTCTGTCGGTCGACGTCTACCTGGGTGCGACGAGCATCATCCTGCCCGGTCCCGATCCGGCCGCGATCCTCGCGACGGTCGAATCGCACCGGGCGACCAAGCTGTTCTGTCCGCCGACGGTGTGGATCTCGTTGTTGCGGCATCCCGATTTCGACACCCGCGACCTGTCGTCGCTGCGCAAGGGCTACTACGGCGCGTCACCGATGCCGGTCGAGGTGCTCCGCGAGATGTCGGAGCGTCTGCCGGACGTCTCGCTGTGGAACTTCTACGGCCAGACCGAGATGTCGCCGCTCGCAACCATCCTGCAGCCGCATGAGCAGATCGACCGCGCCGGGTCCGCGGGCCGGGCCGCGCTCAACGTGGAGACGCGGGTCGTCGACGACGAGGACAACCCCGTCCCGGTCGGCGAGGTCGGTGAGATCGTGCACCGCAGCCCGCATGCCTGTCTCGGGTATTTCAACGACGAGGAGAAGACCGCCGTCGCGTTCCGGAACGGTTGGTTCCATTCCGGTGACCTCGGCATCGTCGACGAGGACGGGTACCTGTCGGTGGTCGACCGCAAGAAGGACATGATCAAGACCGGCGGCGAGAATGTCGCCTCCCGCGAGGTCGAGGAGGCCATCTACCTGCTCGACGGAGTCGCCGAGGTCGCGGTCTTCGGTGTGCCACACCCGAAATGGATCGAGGCGGTGACCGCCGTCGTCGTGCCCAAGGATGGTGCCACGTTGACCGAGGAGGCCGTCGAGCACCACCTTGCCGGCGTTCTCGCGGGTTTCAAGCGTCCCAAATTCGTGGTCTTCGCTGACGCGCTGCCGAAGAACCCGAGCGGCAAGATCCTCAAGAAGGATCTGCGCGTCCGGCACGCGGAGCTGGCTACGGATTCGGCAGTATCCGGCTGATCAACTCGGTCAGGTTCCGACGGTCGGCGGCCGAGAGTGGATCGAGCAACGCGGACATGTCGTCGGAGAACCTGTCCGTCACGTCGGCGACGACGATGGCGCCCGCGTCGGACAGCGACACCCGCATGGCGCGACGATCGGTGTCGTCAGGGCTGCGCGTCACCAGTCCGCGCTGCTCGGCGCGGTCGACCAGGCCACTGATACTCGACTTGTCCAGATCCAGCAGTTCTGCAAGCTCTTTCATGGTCGGCCGCCGATCGCGGAGGACGCCGAGCAGTCGTGTCTGGATCATCGAGAGGTCGTGGTCGGCGGAACGTCGTTGGAGCTTCTGCTGCACGACGAAGGACAGCTGCGCCAACGCGTCGACGTCGTTCAGAGGGTCGGGTGCACGTGCCATGGCGGAAGTCTAGCTGGACATAGTACGTGAGACAAACTATATTGGTACGTGTCACCAACTATTAGGAGGTCGGAATGGTACTGGTCAATGCCGCGGTGGTGACGTCCTTCGACGAGCCGCCGCACCATCAACCGTTCGAACTGCCGGCGGTCGGCGGCGGGCAGGAAGTGGTCGAGGTACTTGCCGTCGGGCTGCACCCGCGTACCCGGTCCGGAGCGTCGGGCACTCACTACACGAGTACCGGCGTCCTGCCGATGGTTCCGGGGATCGACGGCGTCGGTCGTCGCGCCGACGGCACGCTGGTCTACTTCGCTGCCGACGACGACACGATCGGCACTCTCGCCGCGCGCACGGTCATCGATTCCCGGCGCAGCGTGGCACTTCCCCCGGACGCGGACGTGGTCGCCATCGCGGCCGCGATGAATCCGGCGATGTCGTCGTGGGTGGCGCTACGCACGCGTGTGCCGATCGAGCCTGGGCAGAGCGTACTGGTGTTGGGCGCCACCGGAAATGCCGGCTCGATGGCCGTCGAGGTCGCGAAGTTGCTCGGCGCCGGGCGGGTGGTCGGCGCGGGCCGTGACCGGGCGCGGCTCGACGCGCTCGGCGATCGTGGCGTGGACGACATCGTCGCCCTGACCGACGACCGCGAGGCGACCGCACGAGCACTCGCCGACGCCGCGGCCGATGTCGACATCGTGCTCGATTTTGTCTGGGGCAGGCCCGCTGCCGACGCGATGGTCGCATTGGTGACCGCCCGATCCGACCGTGGACGGGAGATGAACTGGATCGAGATCGGCTCGACCGCCGGGCCGACGCTCGAGTTGCCCTCGGCGGTACTGCGTTCGGCCAACTTCCGGCTGCAGGGCAGCGGACAGGGCTCGGTGACACCACGCGGCTACCTGGCCGAGTTACCGGCCTTGGTGGACGAGATCGATGCCGGACGGATCGGGGTGCAGACCCGTACCGTCCCGCTCGCCGATGTCGAGCGGATCTGGGCAGAGCCCGATGTGCCGGGTGTCCGGACGGTGCTGGTGCCCTGATCGATCAGGGTGATCGACCAGGACAACGAGCGTCCGTCAGGACAGCGAGCCGAGCGCCTTCAATCGTGAATGCGCCTGCGTCATGATCGATTGGATCAGTTCGTCGCAACTGGGCAGGTCATCGATCATGCCGACCACCTGGCCCGATGCCAACACCCCTGCCCGGGTGTCGCCCTCGACGAGCCCGGCGCGTAACAACATCGGTGTGTTGCCGGCCATGATGACCTGCTGCCAGGTCCGCTCGCCGGACTTGCGCATGGTGCGACCGTCGCGGAGCATGGTCGTCCACTTCATCCCGGTCAACTGCTTGAACTCGTTGGCATTCCGCGCCGCGGCGTAGAGCGCCTTGGCCTTGCTGCCACTCTCGAGCGCCTCCACGAGCGGGGTACGCAGCACGCGGTGCGGCATGCCGTCGACCTTGACCGATACCACGGTGTCACCCAGGCCGCGCCCGATGTATTCCTGCTTGACCGAGTCGGGGACCGCACTGTCGGAGGTGAGCAGGAAGCGGGTGCCCATCGCGACGCCCTCGGCGCCATAGGACAACGCCGCCACGAGTCCGCGACCGTCGAAGAAGCCGCCCGCTGCGACCACGGGAATCCCGTTGTCGCCGAGGGCGTCGAGAACCGACGGCAGCAGCAGGGTGGTCGCCACCGGACCGGTGTGTCCACCGCCCTCGCCGCCCTGCACGATCACCGCATCGGCGCCCCAGGATGCCACCTTGACGGCATGCTTCGCCGCGCCGATCGACGGGATAACCACCACGCCGTGATCCTTGAGCTTGGCGATCAGCTCCTTCTTCGGGGCGAGTGCAAAGGACGCCACTTTGACGCCCTCGCGGATGAGGAGATCGATCCGCTCCGGGGCATCGGTGGCGTCGGCGCGGATGTTGACGCCGAACGGCTTGTCCGTCAACGACTTCGTCTTGGCGATCGCCGCCTCGAGTTCGTCGTAGGTCATGGTCGCCGACGCCAGGATGCCCAGACCACCCGCATTGGACGTCGCCGACGTCAGCGACGGCCCCGACACCCAGCCCATGCCGGTCTGGACGATCGGGTACTCGACACCGACGAGCTCGGTGAATCTGGTCGACAGCCCGGCTGCCCGGGCGGGGACACCGCCCGGGCGGCCCGTCTCGGGTCCGGTCACTTCACTTCTCGATTCCGGACGCCCTTGGGGTCGAGCACATCTCGGATCAATGTCAGTTCCTCGTCGGAGGGGTTGCGGGTTGCCGGCGCGGACTCGAGGCCTGCGATCTCGAAGCCGGTGTTCTCGGCGACCTCGTCGGCACTCACCCCCGGATGCAATGACACTGCGCGCATGGTGTGGTCGGGGCCCTCGAAGTCGAAGACGCCGAGATTCGTCACCACACGCGGGATGTTCAGGTAGCGGTAGGCCGGGTTGTCGGCGTCGACCTTGTCGTAGCCGACGCCCGACACGATGTCGACCTGGTCGGTGAAGACGCGCGACGAATGGCGGGCCACCCAGTAACTCGTCGGATGGTTGATCGTGTTGCCGGGAGCGCCACGCACGCCGAACATCTGGCGGGTCGGATGTTGCAGCGGGCCGAAGGCCGAGAGGTTCTGGTTGCCGTGCCGGTCGATCTGATTGGCGCCCATGACAACGTGACGGCGACCCGAGGCCACGACGTCGAATACCTTGCGGAAGGGCATCCATCCCTCGATGGGGCCGGTCTTGCCGATCGCCGGGGTGTCGGCGAGGATCAGTGCCTCGCCGTCGGTGATGAGCAGATCGGGCTCGGTGGTCAGCCGGGCCAGCCGTGCGCCGAGCAGCGGGGTCGGTGCCATCGGCGAGGCCATGATCTCCCCGGCGCCTGCGAAGATCTCGGCGCAGGCGATGACGCAGTATTCGGCCCGGGTGGTTTCGACAGGCTCAACCGTCTTGGGGTCACTCGTGCTGGTGCTCACTGCTGATCCTCCTGCTCGCCCTGCCATTCGGTGACCGCACGCTGATAGGCGGCCTCGTCGACCTCGAGGAATCGGCGCGAGAACGCCGCCCACTTCTCGGGATCCTTGGCGGATTCGACATAGAACTGCTGGAACTTCTCGTCGCGGCCGTAGTCGCTGTGGACATTCGGACCACTCGCTTCGCTTGCCGTGCCTGCGAAGGTGAAATGTGCACCGTTCGGCGTGTGAACCACCCGATCGACGTTCATGCGATTGAGCAGCAGCCGTTGCGTGGGAACGGTTTTCACCAAGACCTCGGTGGAGACCAGCTGATCGGTCTCCAGGTAGCGCCGTTCCGCGGCGGCACAGTAGAGATCGTCGAAGTACGGGTCGACGCCGGTGTAGGCGGCGTTGCCGCGACTGTCGGCCAGGTCGAGGTGGACGAATGCGGCGTCGAGCCGCAGCGCAGGCATCGCGATCAGGGTCTCGGTGCGGCCGTCGGCAGCCGGGTAAGGCGAGGCGACCGTCTTGAGTTCACCGTCCCAGAACGTCGGGACATCGGAGCCCAGTCCCGCACGGATCGGCAGGAACGGCAGGCGCGAGGCCGCGGCCTCGAGACCGCATTTGACCATGCCCTCGTCCATCTCCCGCGCCTCGATGGCGCCGGACGTACGTGCCTGCGCGAACCACGGGTCATAGAAGGGTGCGGAATCCAGCGACACGAAGCCGTAGTACGCACGCCGGACCTTGCCTGCGGCGCACAGCAATCCGAGGTCGGGCCCACCGTAGGTGACCACGGTGAGGTCCTTGACGTCCGAGCGCGCCAGCGCGCGCACCAGGGCCATCGGCTTGCGGCGTGAGCCCCAGCCGCCGATGCCTATTGTCATGCCGTCGCGCAGCTCGCCGATGACGTCGTCGAGGGAGCTGGTCTTGTCGGTCGGGGTGGGCGTCATCAGGCGCGTCCTCCATTGGTGTTCAAGGTCTTACCGGTACTGACGAAAGCGTCCCGGTGCTCGTCGGCGACTCCGGCGAGGTTGAGTTCGAAGGTGAAGCCCTGTTCGAGGCGGTAGCTGGCCTTCACATCGACAGGATCGATGTGGTTGATCGCTTCCTTCGCCGCCCGGATGACGCGGGTGTCCTTGGCCGCGATCTTCTCGGCGACCTCGAGCGCGGTGTCGAGGAGCTCTTCGCGGGGGACGGCCTTGTACACCGAGCCGAAGTGCTCGAGCTGCTTGGCGGTGACGTTCTGCGCCGTGTAGTACAGCGTGCGCATCATGTGCTGAGGCACCAGCCGGGCCAGGTGCGTCGCGGCACCGAGGGCGCCACGGTCGACCTCGGGAAGGCCGAAGACCGCATCGTCGGAGGCGACGATGACGTCGGCGTTGCCGACGAGTCCGATTCCGCCGCCGACGCAGAAGCCGTTGACCGCGACGATCACCGGCACCGCGCAGTCATACACCGCGGAGAAGGCTGCAGCGCAGCCGCGGTTGGCTCCGATCAGGGCGTCGAAGCCGTCGGTCGCCTGCATTTCCTTGATGTCGACGCCCGCGTTGAAGCCGCGGCCCTCGGCTCGCAGGATCACCACGTGCGTGGACATGTCCTCGCCCGCGGCGGTGATGGCGTCGGCGAGTTCGAACCACGCCGCCGACGGCAACGCGTTGACCGGTGGGTAGTCCACCGTGACGGTCACGATGCCGTTCTCGGTGTGTGTCGTGGTGATCGGCACACCAGCTCCTCTCGGGTACTGCCTGTGAACCAAGCTGGAACCAAGCAAGTGCTTGGTTGTTTGGTAGGGTAGCACCCATGAAGGCACAGTCGCAGGCCGCAGGTCAGGGCCATGACCTCGGCATCGACAAGAAGGTCGTCCTGGTGACCGGCGGCACGCGTGGCGTCGGCGCCGGCATCACGAGGGTGTTGGCCGAGCTGGGCGCGGTCCCGGTCGTGTGCGGGCGCAATCCCGGTGAGGACACGGATGTCGAGTTCGTCCCCTGCGATGTCCGGGACGCCGATGCCGTCGACGAGATGATCCGTGGGATCGCGCAGACGCACGGCAGACTCGACGGGGTCGTGAACAATGCCGGCGGCTCGCCGTTCGCGCTCGCGGCGGACGCGTCCCCCCGCTTCACGAGCAAGATCGTCGAACTGAACCTGCTGGCACCGTTGACCGTGGCGCGCGCCGCCCACGCGGTGATGCGGCAACAGGAGACCGGCGGCGCGATCGTCAACGTGTCCAGTGTGAGCGGACATCGGCCGTCGCCGGGCACGTCGGCCTACGGTGCGGCGAAAGCAGGTCTGGACAACGCTATGACCTCACTCGCGATCGAGTGGGCACCGCAGGTCCGCGTCAACTCGGTGGTGTGTGGGGCGGTGCTGACCGAGCAGGCGCACCTACACCTCGGCGACGACGACGGGGTTGCCGCGGTGGGGGCCACCATCCCGATGGGCAGGCTCGCGATGCCCGCCGATGTGGGCAACGCGGTGGCGTTCCTGCTCAGCCCGTTGGCCGGTTACATCACCGGATCGACACTGACCGTGCATGGTGGTGGTGAGAAGCCGGCGTTCCTGGCCGTCGCCACCGCAGACAATCAGGTGTGATCCGATCACGCACTGACACCGAACAATCGACACAAGGGGAGAAGTCTTGGCTGACAAGCTGAATGAGGGACGCGTCGCGATCGTGACGGGTGCTGGACAGGGGATCGGCCGCGCGCATGCGCTGGCCTTCGCCGCCGACGGGGCCAAGGTCGTGGTCAACGACTTCGACGCCGACGCAGCGCACGCCGTGGTCGGCGAGATCACCGATGCGGGTGGATCCGCCGTGGCTGGAGTGGCCGATGTCGCCGACTGGGCCGACGGTGCTGCGCTGGTCGAGACCGCGGTGAAGGAATTCGGTTGCCTCGACATCCTGGTCAACAACGCGGGATTCGTCCGCGACCGGATGCTCGTGGCGATGTCGGAGGACGAGTGGGATGCGGTGATCCGCGTCCATCTCAAGGGGCATTTCGTCACGCTGCACCATGCCGCCGCGTACTGGCGCGCGCAGTCGAAGGCCGGTGAGCAGCGCGCGGCCCGGATCATCAACACCTCGTCGGGCGCAGGACTGTTCGGGTCGGTCGGGCAGGGGAATTACGTTGCCGCCAAGGCCGGTATCACTGCCCTGACCATTCAGGCGGCTGCAGAGCTGGGCGGCTACGGCGTCACCGCGAACGCGATCGCACCGTCGGCACGGACCCAGATGACCATGGGTGCGGGCGAGGCGATGGCCGCACAGATGGCCGCGCCGGCAGACGGGTCGTTCGACGCCATGGACCCCGCGAACATCTCGCCCCTGGTGGTCTGGCTCGGATCGCCGGAGTCGTCGTCGGTGAGCGGACGCGTCTTCGAGGTCGAGGGCGGCAAGATCACCGTGGTCGACGCATTCCAGCGCAGCGCCGAGCAGGACAAGGGATCGCAATGGACGCCGGGTGAACTCGGGCCCGTTGTCGACGAGATCCTGGCGAAGTCGCCGGTCCCGGTGCCCGTCTACGGCGCACGGTAGACGTGACACCGACCGCCGGCCCCGAGCGCGAAGCGCAGCTCATCGCGTCGGCGCGGGCCTACGTGGACGCGCTGGTCAGTCACGACCCGTCAGGGGTCGCCCTGCATCCGGATTGCACGCGTACCGAGATGGGTATGAAGACCGGACGCAACGGGGCCCACATCGCACGCGGGCTCGCACGTGGCCCGCAGTTCCGGCTGATCCATCGCATCAGTGGCTTCACCGCCGAGGTGGACGGGCACATGGTGTCGACGCGATTCTGGGTGCACGTCCGTCCCAAGACGCTCGGCCTGGCCGCGCAGGTGACCGAGTCCTTCGTCGTCGACGAGGACAACAAGATCCGGGCGATCGTCGCTCGGTTCGGGGTGCCGCGGCGAAAGTCCTGACGCCGCACATATGAATGCGGTGTGAGCGCGCACCCGCGACAATAGTTGTCGTCGGCGCCCGCTCACACCGCATTCATATCGGCTCTCGAGGTCAGAGGTCAGGCGCTCGGGGCCCGCACCACCATCGGCACCCCGGGGAAGTCCGCCGCCATCTCCGAGCGGGACTTCCGAAGGGCTGCGGTGCCATACCCCTTCTTGCGGTGCTCCGGATGGATCCAGATCCGCACGTCGACCTCGCCGTTGATGAGTTCGCCGAACACCAGCCCGACCTTGGTGGTGCCCTCGAGGGCGACCAGCCAGACGGCGTCCTCGTTGTCGACGCGCTCGGTGGCCTTCGCGATCTCGTCGGACAGGTCGCCCGCAGGGCTACCCGAACCGTCGCCCGCGACCTTCAATTCCTCGGTACGGACCTTGAACAGGTCTGCGTCGTCAGCGGTGAATGCGCGGAGTTCGAGCGTGTCGCCACTACTGGCCGGGCGTTCGGCGAGGGTGAAGGTCAATGCGTTGTTCAGGTCGTCGAGCTCGGCCTGGTTCTTCCGGCGCTCGTCCTTGGTGAGTTGCTCGAGAGACATGCCGAGGATCGCCTCGGCGCCGAGCTTCGACTTGCCGAGCAGCGTGGCGACGGTGGCGACGGCCTCGGCGCGATTCTCGGCGTCGACGATGGCGTCGAGTACTTCGTGGCGGCGCTCCAGCGCGGTCAGGAGAGCGTCGGTGATGTCGCGGCGAGTGGTCGCCAGATCCAGATCGGTCATGCCCATGATCGTAGTTCAGTGGGTGCGCGTGTGTGCGGGAGACGTCTTGACCGAGGACTCGGAATTGAAACGTGTTCTATGTCTTGGTTGCCGGATTCAAGGTCGACATATCACCATGTCATAGCGGCAAATATGGGTCCGGTGCTTCCCTTGGTCTGTAACACGTCCTAGTCTTGATGACCATGACTGATGTTCAGGATGCGACGACCGACTTCGACCATCTGCGGGGCGGCACCCACCTCGGCGACCTGCTGGTGGCCGCGCTGGGCCGCCACGCCGACCGCAAGGTGCTGTTCCTCGGTGACACCGAGCTCACCGGACGCGAGATGGCCGACGCGGTCAGTCGCTATCAGCAGGCGTTCGAATCGATGGGGGCAGGGACCGGCTCGACGGTCGGGCTCCTCGCACTCAATCGGCCCGAGGTGCTGTTGGTGATCGGTGCCGGGCAGACCCAGGGGTGGCGCCGCACGGCGCTGCACCCGCTCGGCTCCCTCGACGACCACGCCTACGTTCTCTCCGATGCCGGGGTCACCACCCTCGTCATCGATCCCGTCCCGATGTTCGTCGAGCGTGCCGCAGCGCTGATGGAGCGTGTCGAGAGCCTCAAGCAGGTGCTGACGCTCGGGCCGGTTCCCGAGGAACTCGCCGCCTACGGCCGTGACGTGATCGCGGAGGCGGCCAACTATCAGCCCAGGCCGCTCGTCGCCGCCGACCTTCCGCCCGAACATGTCGTCTCGATCACCTACACCGGCGGCACCACCGGCAAGCCGAAGGGCGTCATCGGTACGGCGCGTGCGATGTCGACGATGACGCAGATCCAGCTCTCCGAGTGGGAGTGGCCGGAGAACCCACGATTCCTGATGTGCACGCCGCTCTCGCATGCCGGCGCGGCCTTCTTCGTGCCGACGCTCATCAAGGGTGGGTCCATGGTCGTCATGGCCAAGTTCGATCCCGCAGAGGTGCTGCGCGTGATCGAGGAGGAGCGCATCACCGCGACGATGCTGGTGCCGTCGATGCTCTATGCGTTGATGGATCATCCGGACTCCCGCACCCGCGACCTCTCGTCGCTGGAAACCGTGTATTACGGTGCGTCGGCGATCAATCCGGTGCGCCTCGCGGAGGCGATCGAACGTTTCGGTCCGATCTTCGCGCAGTACTACGGGCAGTCCGAGGCGCCGATGGTCATCAGCTATCTCGGCAAGAACGACCACCCGAAACCCGGCGAGGACACCCGGCGGCTGAGTAGCTGCGGCCGCCCCTCGGCATTCCTGCGGACCGCGCTGCTGGGGCCCGACGACAAGCCGGTGGCTCAGGGCGAGCCCGGCGAGATCTGCGTGGCCGGGCCGTTGCTGGCAGGGGGGTACTGGGGTCTGCCGGAGCAGACGGCGGAGACCTTCCGGGACGGCTGGCTGCGTACCGGCGACGTGGCCCGTGAGGACGCGGACGGGTTCTGGTACATCGTCGACCGCACCAAGGACATGATCGTCACCGGCGGCTTCAACGTGTTCCCGCGCGAGGTGGAAGACGTTGTCGCCGAGCATGCGTCGGTCGGTCAGGTCGGCGTGATCGGGGTTCCCGACGACAAGTGGGGTGAGGCCGTCACCGCCGTCGTGGTGTTGCGCGGGGACGCGGATCAGAGCGACGAGGCCAAGGAGCTCGTGACCAAGGAGATCCAGCAGTCGGTGAAGGACCGCAAGGGTGCGGTGCAGTCGCCCAAGCAGGTCGTCTTCGTCGAATCGCTTCCGCTGACGGCGTTGGGTAAGCCGGACAAGAAGGCTCTGCGCGCGAAGTTTTGGGAGAACTCGGAGCGCGGGGTCGGCTGAGGGTCGTCACCACCTTCGCTGGTCGAGTAGTCGCGAGCCGTTAGGCGAGTGGCGTATCGAGACCTGGGATGTTGTGGGTGGTCTCGATACGCACGCTCGTTCCTCGCGGGCTACTCGACCGGCGACGTGGTTGCGTGCCGTTGTTGACTCGCTGGTCGAGTAGTCGCGAGCCGTTAGGCGAGTGGCGTATCGAGACCTGGGATGTTGTGGGTGGTCTCGATACGCACGCTCGTTCCTCGCGGGCTACTCGACCGGCGAGGGTGGTTTCTCGCGGGCGACCGGCGAGGGTGGTTTCTCGCGGGCGACCGGCGGGGGTGGTTTCTCGACCGGCGGGGGAGTGCCGCGCGTCTCAGGAGCCGGGAACGTACGAGACGCGTAGTTCCTTGACCCCGTTCAGCCAGCCCGACCGGACACGTTGTGGTTCGGCGATCTTGGACATGTCCGGGACGATGTCGGCGAGGGTGCCGAACATCAGGTTCATCTCGAGCCGGGCGAGGTTGGCGCCGATGCAGAAGTGGGCGCCGTTGCCGCCGAAACTCAGGTGTGGGTTGGGATCTCGCGTGATGTCGAAGGTGAACGGGTCGTCGAACACGGTCTCGTCGTAATTGGCCGAGCTGTAGAACAACCCGACGCGCTGCCCGGCGGCGACCGGCACTCCTGCGACCTCGGTGTCGGTGATCGCGGTGCGCTGGAAGCAGTGCACCGGCGTCGCCCAGCGAATGATCTCGTCGACGGTGGTCGCCGGTCGATCGCTTCGGTAGCGGGCCCACTGATCGGGATTGTCGAGAAATGCGTTGACGCCGTGCGAGATCGCGTTTCGGGTGGTCTCGTTGCCCGCGATGACGAGCAGGATCACGAAGAAGCCGAACTCGAGCTCGCTCAGTGCGTGACCGTCGATGTCGGCCTCGACGAGCGTGGTGACCAGGTCGTCGCGGGGATTCTTCCGACGATCCTCGGCCATGGCATACGCGTAGGCGAGCATCTCGGTGTTGGCGGTGAGCGGGTCGTACTTGGAGTCGGGGTCATCGGGATTGACCATCGAATCTGCGAGGTCGCAGAGATGGTCATGGTCGGCGGCCGGCACGCCGAGCAGACCGAGGATCGCCTGCAACGGCAGGTGGATTGCGATGTCGTCGACGAAATTTCCACTGCCCTTCTCGGCTGCGGATGTCACGATCTCGCGCGCCGCCGACGACAGCGACTCCACGAGTGATGCCACCGCCCGCGGGGTGAACATGCGGGAGACGATCTTGCGCATGCGGGTGTGCTCCGGCGGATCCATGTTGAGCAGGAAGCACCTCGATGCGTCGAGTTGCTCGCGCGTCGCATGTTCGGGCACCCGCATCACTGCGCCCTTGGCCCAGTTCGACCACGTCGCAGTGTCCTTCGAGATCGACCTGATGTCCGAGTGTCGACTGATCACCCAGAATCCGTCGTCGTCGAAGTAGGTTTGGCCGAGCGCCTGCTTGTTCCACCAGACGGGCGCGGTTGCGCGGCGAACGGCGAACTCGGCCAGCGGTAGACCGCGTTCCAGCAGGTCGGGATCGGTGAAGTCGATGTCCTCGAGCTTGCGGGTGGCCGATGCAGTCATGTCGTCCTCGCGGGTCGTGTCGTGGCCCGAGTGTGGCCCACGTCACTCGAAAATACACCGAATTCGACGCTGTATGGTCGCGATGCCGTGCCCGCGAGGCACTCGTGGGACGGCTCAGGAGGCCGGGCAGACCCCATAGCGCACCGGGAGGTCCTTGACGCCGTTCAGCCAACCGGAGCGGATGCGCCGCATGTCGCCGACCTTGCTGATGTCCGGCAGGGTGTCGGCGATCGCGGTGAAGATCAGATTGAGCTCGAGCCTGGCGAGATTGGCCCCGATGCAGAAGTGCGGGCCGTTGCCACCGAATGCGAGATGCGGGTTCGGATCGCGTGTGACGTCGAAGGTGAACGGCGCGTCGAACACGTCCTCGTCGAAGTTGGCCGAGCCGTAGAACAATCCGACACGCTCGCCTGCCCGGATCGCCACCCCGCCCACCTCGGCGTCGACCAGGGCGGTGCGTTGGAAGGCGTTGACGGGGCTCGACCAGCGGAGGATCTCGTCGACGGCGGTGCTGGGCCGGTCACGCTTGAAGAGCTCCCATTGCGCGGGGTTCTCCAGAAACGCATTCATCCCGTGCGTGGTCGCGTTGCGGGTGGTCTCGTTACCCGCCGTGATCAGCAGGATGACGAAGAACCCGAATTCGGTCTCGTCGAGGGCCTCGCCGTCGATATCGGCGTTGACCAGCATCGTGACCACATCGTCTGTCGGGTTCTTACGCCGATCCTCTGCCAGGTTGTATGCGTACCCGAGCAGTTCGGCATTGGCCATCGTCGGGTCGATCGTCTGGTCCGGATCGTCGGTGTTGATGATGGCGTCGACCAGGACGTGGATTCGTGACCGGTCGGCTTCGGCGACGCCGATCAGATCCAGGATCGCCTGCAGCGGTAGGTGAATGGCGATGTCGTCGACGAAGTTTCCGGTGTCCTTCGACGCGGCCTCGGTCACGATGTCGCGTGCGTAATCCGTGAGCACCTCGGAGAGCGCGTTCACGGCCTTGGGTGTGAACAGGCGGGAGATGATCTTGCGGAGACGGGTGTGCTCGGGCGGGTCGTGGTTGACCAGGAGTGCCTTGGTGAACTCGAGCTGATCGGGGGTCATGTAGTCCGGCAGCCGGATGATGGCGCCCTTCGCGTTGGTCGACCACACGTCGCTGCGCTTCGAGATCTCGCGGATGTCGCGGTGCTTCGTGATCGCCCAGTAGCCGCCGTCGGTGAACACCGAGGTGCCCGGTGCCTGTGCATTCCACCAGACCGGCGCGGTGCGACGGAGTTGGGCGAACTCCTCCCGGGGGATGCCCTGCTCGAGCACGTCGGGATCGGTGAAGTCATAGCCTTCGCCGAATGGACAGACTCCGCTGCTGGTTGCCGTCATGAGTTCTCCCTGCTCTTGCCTGCGCGGGTCGCGATGGACCACGCGCGGTGTGGCCGATGCCACTACACCATACATCTTTATCTCATGCGTATGGTCGATCGCCCGCGCGGTTCGACGCGACAACATGCCTGGCAGTAGGGTCTGTTCCCATGAATCCGGTCCGGATCGCGTCGACGGGTGCAGGCCGATGAGGACGCATGGTTGGGGCGGTCGGGTGCCCCGCAACGACGACGAGGCCACCGCGCGGATTCTCGCCGCCACCCGGACGGTCATCGACAGACGCGGGGCATCGACGAGCATTGCCGATGTCGCCCGTGAGCTCGACGTCACGCGTCAGACCGTCTACCGGTACTTCGCCAGCACCGAGGTGTTGCTCTCGGCAACCGCACTCGACGCCGTCGGTGCGCTCCTGGATCGGATGACCGAGCGATTGCGCGGGATCACGGCAGCCGACGGTGCAGTGGTGGAAGGCGTTGCGGGCGTGCTCGAAGAACTCCGCGACGACGATTACGTCGGGCTGTTGCTCCGCGACGACCGCCTCAGCGTGCCGGTCGTCGGCGAGATCACCTCGGAGATCGGCCGCGTCTTCGCGCGGTCGATGGTCGATCGGATGGACGTCGACTGGGCGGGGGCGGGCTACGCCGACCGCGATCTTGACATCGTGGTCGAAATTGTCTTGCGCACACTGCAATCCATGGTCATCGACCCGGGCTCGCCGGGTCGCTCGGCATCGGAGCTCAGGGAGTTCCTGGATGTGTGGATGGGTGCGTCGATACGTGGCCTGGTGGCCGCGCCCCGGCGAGGGGCGCGGCCGAACCGGGTCAGCGCGGTTCGCAGATGACGACCGGGATCTTCCGGTCGGTCCACGCCGCGTAGGTGTCGAAGTCGGCGTAGAGATCGACGAGTTGCGGCCAGAGGTCGTCGCGTTCGGCATCCGACGCGGTACGCGCCCGCAGGTCGAAGGTTTGCCTGCCCACCTGGATGGTCACCTCGGGGTTCGCGACGAGGTTGAGATACCACGCGGGATTCTTCGGTAACCCGCCCTGCGACGCGACCACGACGAACGAGTCGCCCGTGCGGAGATAGAGCAACGGCGCCGTCCGGGGTTCACCGGACTTACGTCCGATGGTGGTGAGCAGGCACATCGGGACGGGTTTGCGTAGACCTGCGCCGATTCGCCAGGTGTTGCCCAGCCGCCCACCGGTGGCCTTGTACACCTTCGCGTTGAGGCGAGAGCCGACCTTGATCAGCGCCGCCACGGCAGGCGAGCTCAGCTGTTTCGGCCGTGAATCGGGATCCATGACCGGCATCAGATGCGTTCGATGATGGTGCCGGTGGACAGAGCACCACCGGCGCACATGGTGATGAGCGCGGTCTGGCCGTCGGTGCGCTCGAGTTCGTGCAGTGCGGTGGTCAGCAGCCGGGAACCGGTGCTGCCCACCGGGTGTCCGAGTGCGATGGCGCCGCCGTTGACGTTCACCTTGTCCATGTCCGCCTTGTGGACCTGGGCCCAGCTGAGCACCACCGACGCGAAGGCCTCGTTGATCTCGACCAGATCGATGTCCGACAACGCCATTCCCGACTTGGCGAGTACGCGTTCGGTCGACTGGACGGGCCCGTCGAGGTGGTAGTGCGGCTCGGCGCCGACGAGCGCCTGGGCCTTGATCCGTGCACGGGGAGTCAGGCCGAGCGCGCGAGCCTTCGCCTCGTCCATGATGAGCACCGCGGCGGCGCCGTCGGAGATCTGCGACGACGTGCCCGCGGTATGGATGCCGCCGTCGAGGACCGGTTTGAGTCCGGCCAGTGACTCCAGGGTGGTCTCCCGCAGGCCTTGGTCCCGGCTGACGTCGAGGACGTTTCCGGTGAGCTCCCCCTCCTTGGTGCGCTCCGGCGCCTTCAGCGCCAAGACCTCACGGTCGAACCGTCCCTCGTCCCACGCCTGCTTGGCGAGCCGTTGGCTGCGCTCGCCGAGGGCGTCCACGTCGGCTCGGGTGATGCCGCGTCGTGTCGCGATGCGCTCGGCCGCCTCGAACTGGTTCGGCATGTCGACCGCCCAGGAATCCGCGTGATACGGACCGGCGTCGGTGCCGACGTTCGCCCCGAGGGGGACCATCGACATCATCTCGATTCCGCACGCGATGCCCACGTCGATCGCATCGGTGGCGATCAGTCCAGCGATGAGATGGTTGGCCTGCTGGGCCGACCCGCACTGGCAGTCGATGGTGGTGGCGCCTGCGTGCTCCGGAAGGCCTGCCGACAACCATGCCTTGCGGGTGATGTTGCCCGCCTGCGCCCCGGCCTGGGTCACACAGCCGCCGATCACCTGCTCGACGATGCCCGGATCGATGCCTGCCTTGGCGATCAGGCCGCTCTGTGCGAGTCCCAGGAGCTCCTCGGCATGCAGGCCGGACAACCACCCGGCCCGCTTGCCGATCGGCGTCCGCGCTGCCTCGACGATAACCGGCACACCCATGCCAAACTCCTCTTCAGGTCTGTTCTACTTCGACCTCCTCAAAGTAGAACAAGTTCCTATTCGCGTCTACGGCCGGGCACGTGGTGATCACGCCGGCGGCCAGAACGCGTTCTGCCGGAATGGCGTTGGGTGGACGCGGGCGGGATGTCGGCCGGTCTGACCTCGTGACCGGCCCCTCGGGCCGGATGTTGCAATGAATGTTGGTAGCATTTTCCCACCTCGCAGACCTGCTCGGCGAGCAAAACTAGAACAAGTTCTCATTGGGGACTGTCTTTTGGGTCACAGTGTGCTCTAATGGGATTGAAACAGGTTCTAATCTCACAGCGAGGTGGTGTGACGTGACCCAGGCTCAGGGTGCGACAGCCGGCGCCGATATCGGGGGCGCTGCGGCGAGTAGTTCGTTCATGGAAGAGGAAGGCTGGGACTTCACCAGCCCGTTCCTTCTGGAGAAGGGGATTCCGGTCCAGGAATTCGCCCAACTCCGCAAGACGGCTCCGGTGTGGTGGAATGCCCAGCAGCCGGGGAAGGGTGGAGGGTTCCACGACGGCGGCTACTGGGTCGTCTCCAAGCACGCCCATATCCGGGAGATCTCCAAGAACAACGATGACTGGGCGACGTCGCCCAATGGCGTCATCATGCGGTTCGAAGACGACATGACCCAGGAGCAGCTCGACGTCACCAAGGCGCTGCTGATCAACCACGATCCGCCGGATCACACCCGTCTGCGCAAGCTGGTGTCGAAGGCTTTCACGCCGCGTGCCGTGCAGGCGCTCGAGGACAAGCTCGACACCGCGGCCCGCACCATCGTCGGCAAGGCTGCCGAGAAGGGCACGGGAGATTTCGTCGAGGACGTCGCCGTCGATCTGCCGCTGCTGGCGATCGCCGACCTGCTCGGCGTTCCCGAGGTGGACCGCGAGAAGCTGTTCGACTGGTCGAACGCGATGATGAACTACGACGACCCGGACTTCGAGGCCGACCCGCAGATGGCCTCCGCCGAGATCCTCGGTTATGGCTACAACATGGCCGAGGAGCGCCGGAAGAATCCGGTCGAGGACATCGTCTCGACGCTGGTGAATGCCGACATCGACGGCCAGAGCCTCGACGAGGCCGAGTTCGGATTCTTCTTCATCCTGCTCACGGTCGCCGGCAACGAGACCACGCGTAACGCGATCAGCCACGGCATGAACGCCTTCCTCGAGCACCCCGACCAGTGGGAGCTGTTCAAGAAGGAGCGCCCTGCCACCGCGGTCGACGAGATCGTCCGGTGGGCCACTCCGGTGAACACCTTCCAGCGCACGGCCAAGCGCGACACCCAGATCGGTGGGGTCGACATCAAGGAGGGTCAGCGCGTCGGTCTGTTCTACGGCTCGGCGAACTATGACGAGGACGTCTTCGAGGATCCGTTCACGTTCGACATCCTGCGCGATCCGAACCCGCATGTCGGTTTCGGCGGCAACGGTGCCCACTTCTGCGTGGGAGCGAACCTCGCCCGCATGGAGATCAACCTGATGTTCAACGCGCTCGCCGACCTCGTCCCGGATATCAGCCGCCTCGAGTCCCCGCGTCGTCTCCGTCACGGATGGATCAACGGCGTCAAGGAACTCCGGGTCGACTACGGCACGAAATGACCGCGCAGGAGACCGGACTCGACGACTCGCCCGCCTACCTCAACATCGACCGCGAGAATCATCCCGCGGTCGTGGCGGGTCGGCGATCACGTGAGCTGGTCGCGGCACGCGACAAGCAGGCGTGGTTGGACAACTTTGCCGCTGAGGGGTCGGTGGAGGATCCGGTCGGGCCGTCGATGTTCGATCCCGAAGGCAAGGGATTCCACGGTCGTGACGAGATCGCGGAGTTCTGGGACAAATCGATCGCCACCACGGAGAGCATCGAGTTCGTCTTCGACGACGAGATCATCTGTGGCAGCGAGGTCGCCTACGTCGGCAAGATCGTCACCCACATCGCCGGGCATGTCTCCGAGGCGCACGGGGTGTTCACCTACCGTGCCGACGCCGACGGGAAACTGAGTGCGCTGCGGGCCTTCTGGGAAGTCGAGAAGACGATCAAATCGGTCCGGCCTGCCTGAGGCGGCAGCCTGCCTGAGGTAGCCACCACTTTTCCACCCCATCTCTTGTTTTCCACCTCGTCTCGGACGAAGGTGGATGACGAGAGGTGGGGTGGATTCGTTTGCCGCATCGCCCCATACCAGCAGCTGCAAGGGTGGAGCCATGCGTGCAATCGAGCGTATCCGTGGTTACGTCAACGCCTTGGGGTCGTCGAAGCGACATCGTGGTGACCTGGCCGGGTGGCTGGGCCGCCGACCGCAACTACTCGCGGCCACCGGCGTCTACGAATCGGCGCTGCTGTTCAGCAATCGCCTCGACCCGAAGCTCAAAGAGCTCGCAGAGCTGAAGACCGCCGGTCTCGTCAGTTGCGAGTTCTGTCTCGACATCGGGTCCGCGCTGGCGCGCGGCGCCGGGGTCACCGAGCAGCAGATGCGCGATCTCCCGAATTTCCGGACGAGCGACGCCTACACCGATCTGGAGAAATCGGTACTCGCTTACGCCGAGGCGATGACGGTGACGCCGGCCGTCGGCGACGACCTGGCGGAGCTGCGGGATCAGCTGTCCCGAGAGCTGTCGAAGGGGCAGATCGCCGAACTCGCGGCGACCATCGCGTGGGAGAACCAGCGTGCCAGGCTCAACCAGTCACTCGGCGTCCGCCCGACGGGTATGTCCGACGGCGCCGCGTGCGCGTTGCCGGAGCCCGAAGCCTGACCACCGAAGTACTTGCCCCGCCGATCGAGTGGCCACCGAGCGAAGCGAGGCGGCGTATCGAGATCACTCGTCGAGAGTGGACTCGGTACGCCGCCTCGCCGGTGGCTACTCGACCGACAATGGGTCGCCTAGTGAGTGGGCTTGTCCGCGCCCACCAGCCACATCGAGAAGTACTGCGAGCCACCGCCATACGCGTGGCCGAGCGCCTTGCGGGCGTCGGGCACCTGATGATCGCCCGCCTTGTTCATCACCTGGATGGCGGCCTCCGCGAAGCGGATCATGCCCGACGCGCCGATCGGGTTCGACGAGAGCACGCCACCGGATGCGTTGACGGGCAGCTGCCCGCCGATCTCGGTCTCGCCTGCCTCGGTGAGCTTCCAGCCCTCGCCTTCGGCGACGAACCCGAGATTCTCCAGCCACATCGGCTCGAACCAGGAGAACGGCACGTAGATCTCGGCCGCGTCGACCTCCTGGAGTGGATTGCTGATCCCGCCCGCCTTCCACAGCGCCGCGGCGGCGTCGCGGCCGGCCTGCGGGCTCACCACATTGCGGTGGGCATACGAGAGCGGTTCGGTGCGCATCGCCGTGGCGTGAATCCAGGCCACCGGATCACCCGCGGTGACAGCGTCGTCTGCGACCTGCTCGTCGCCGATCACCACTGCACACGCGCCGTCCGACGACGGGCAGGTCTCGTCGTAACGGATGGGGTCCCACAGCATCTGGGACTCCATCACCTTCTCCTTGGTGATGTCGGCCTGCTGCAGGTGAGCCAGTGGATTCTTGGAGCCGTTGCGCCGGTCCTTGGCCGCGACGATGGCGCCGATGTGTGACGGCGCACCGGACTGCCGGATGTAGGACCGGACGTGCGGGGCGAAGAAGCCGCCCGCTCCCGCGCCGACAGGCTTGGTGAAGGGAACCGGAATCGACAACGCCCACATGGCATTCGACTCGGACTGCTTCTCCCAGGCGACGGCGAGGACCCGCCGGTGAACACCGGCGAAAACGAGAGACGCGGCGACGTTGGCGGTGGAGCCGCCCACCGAACCGGCGGTGTGCACACGGATCATCCGCTTGCCGACCGCGCCGATGGCCTCGGCCATCGCCAGTTCGGGCATCATCGAGCCCTCGAACAGGTCGGGGGCCTTGCCGATCACGATCGCATCGATGTCGTCGATGGAGACCTTCGCGTCTGCCAGTGCGGCGTCGATGGCCTCGCGGCACATGCCCGCCATCGTCACGTCGTGGCGCTTGGCGACGTACTTGGTCTGGCCGGTGCCCAGGACCGCTGCGCGATTGTTGTGTGCCATCAGTTCTCGTCTCCCGCATTCTCGTCTGCGCTCAGGGTGACCACCATGTTCTGCTGCAACAGCGGCCCGCTCGTCGCGTGTGCCAGCGCGGTCTCTGCCTGGCCGGTCAGGATCTCGTGGGCGGCATAGCCCACCCGCTGAAGCCCCGCCGAGAACAGCGAGTTCCCCGTGAGCGCGCCACCGGACGGGTTGATCCGCACCGAATCGGGCAGGCCGATCGCGTTGCGCACGATCAGTTCCTGATGCGTGAACGGTGCATGGATCTCGGCTACGTCGACCGCTCGCGTGCGATGACGGAACGCGGTGTCGGCGGCGAGCGACGTCGACGGTGAGACGGTCAGATCTCGCGCGCCGAAGTTCGGGGTGTCGATGCGGTGATCCCACCCGGTGATGAATGCCGGGTTGGCGACGAGCTCGCGGGCCCGTCGTTCGCTCGCGATGATCACGGCCGCGGCGGCATCGGTGTACGGCGCGATGTCGTGGGCGCGAAGCGGATCGGCGACGAGATCGGCCGAGAGCAGGTCGTCGACCGATGCACCGGTGGTACGTGCGGCGACCGCGGCCATGTCGGCCTCGGTCCAGGCACCCGAGTCGATGCCTGCGCGGGCCTGCAGGGCGCCGAGTGAACGCGCGTCGGGCCACAACGGCCCCACGGTGTACGGGTCGGTCTGCAGGGCGAGGGTCTGATCCATGTTGCCCGCGGTGGACTTACCGAAGCCGTAGGCCAGGGCGAGGTCGACCTCGCCGGTGGCGATCTTGACCCACGCCTCGTAGAGCGCCCACGCGGCGTCCATCTCGACGTGCGACTCGTTGATGGGCGGCATGGCCCCGATGGAGTCGATCGCGGAGATGAACGAGAATGCGCGGCCGGCAAGATAATCGGACGATCCGCTGCACCAGAACTCGATGTCGGTGCGGGAGATGCCGATGTCGGCGTACAGCTTCTGGAAACAGGGGATCAGCATTTCGACACCATTGGTGGTGCCATGGGTCCCGACGATGTTCGGGCTGTGCGCGAACCCGATGATCGCAATCCGGGGGAGTGTCACAAGAGCTCCTAGTTCTTCAGAGAAGAAGGGTCAGTTGATCGATCAGAGGTGATCGCGGTAGGTCTCGTACTCGGCATCGGGCTCACCGGTCGGTGCGAAGTGGCTGATGTTGCCGATCGAATGATCCCATTCGTCCTCCGGAAGCCAGACGGCCTTGACTCGCATACCCATTCGGACGTCCTCTGCGGCACAGTCCAGGATGAGGTGCAGGAACGGGATGTCCGAACCGTCGAGCAGGACGTAGGCGGCCACGTACGGGGGTTTGATCCGCTGTCCCTGAAACGGCACGTTGACGATGCAGAACGTCGTGACGATGCCGGTGTGGCCCAACTCCACCCGCTCGGCCGCAGCGGCCCCGTCGGCCGGACTGACCTTGCGGGGCGGGAAGTACACGCGTCCCTCGTCGACTCCGGAACCGATTCGGGAGCCGTAGAGCTTGCCTGCCTTGAGCCCCTCGAGGTACCAGGACTCCTCTTCGGTTGCGGAGTGCGCGATCTCGGTGGTGATCGGCGTCGTCATGACCACGAGGTCGCCCTCGGGATTGTCGGCCTCGTTGGCGGGAGCGGCATCCCCGGACTCGCCGGGAGCGAAGTATGCGATGTCGTCGATCCGGCCGATCCGAGCGGGGCGCCAGACCGCGTGCACGCGAAGGCCGGTCGAGATGTCGCCGGGGGAATCGACGGCGACCGCGTGCAGCAAGGACGTGTCGGCGCCGTCGAGCTTGATGAGCGCCCAGGCGAACGGCTTGTCCAGGGGCTGGGGGTCGAGAGGTTCCTGCTGCCACGACCAGGAGACGACGGTGCCGGTCGGGGCGACGTCGACCAATTCGGTGGTCGGGGCGCCGCCGGCAGGATCGAACTCGACGGGCGGAACCGAGACGGTGCCACCGCTGCTCTTGGAGCCCACGATGCGACCGTCGCGCAACGCGAGTGCGAACTGACTCAGGACCGGACCCAGGGAACGCGTGTATTCGAACGAGTTCTTCAGGGGAGCGGTGAGGATCGGGGACTCCGGCTCGGGTACCGCCGCGACGGGGCTGGCCGGGGCCGGACGGGGTGCTGTTGTGCTGGTGCTCACGCATCGAGTAGAACACGTTCTAGTATTGAGGCACAAGGTGCATGTCACAGACTCGGACCCGCCGTGGCCGGGGCGACGTTGGAGGACGCCAGATGAAGCTCGGACTACAGCTCGGATATTGGGGGCAGGGCCCCATCGACAATGCGCCTGCATTGATCGCGGCCGCCGAGGAAGCAGGCTTCGAGGCGGTCTTCACGGCCGAATCGTGGGGGTCGGATGCCTACACGCCGCTTGCGTGGTGGGGTGCGGCGACGGAGCGCATCAGGCTGGGCACCGCCGTGGCTCAGCTCTCCGCGCGGCCGCCGACCTCGCTGGCGATGCACGCGCTGACGCTCGACCATCTGTCGGGCGGACGCCACATCGTGGGTCTCGGGGTGTCGGGGCCGCAGGTCGTCGAGGGTTGGTACGGCCAGCCGTTCACCAAGCCGCTTGCCAGGACGCGGGAATACGTGCAGATCGTGCGGGATGTGCTGGCGCGCGAGGCGCCGGTACGCAACCCCGGGCCGCACTACCCACTGCCGTACCCGGACGATGCGCCCGGATCGAGCGGACTGGGCAAGTCGCTCAAACCGATCACCCATCCGCTGCGCGCGGACATCCCGATCTGGCTCGGGGCCGAGGGGCCGAAGAACGTGGCACAGACCGCGGAGATCGCCGACGGCTGGCTGGCCATCTTCTACAGTCTGCGGCTGGCCGACCAGTACGAGGAATGGCTGGCCGAAGGTTTCGGGCGGCCCGGTGCGCGGCGCAGTCGCGACGACTTCGAGGTGGCGGCGACCGCTCAGGTGGTCATCACCGACGACGTCGCCGCCGCGATCGAGCGGTACCGGCCGTCGACGGCGCTCTACGTCGGTGGGATGGGCGCCAAGGAGAAGAACTTTCACGCGGAACTCTATCGCCGGATGGGCTACGGCGACGCGGTCGATGAGATCGGCGCGTTGTTCCGTGCGGGCAAGAAAGCCGAGGCGATGGCCGCGGTGCCGGACGAGATGGTCCGGGAGACGATGATCGCGGGGACCGCTGACGAGGTCCGCGCCCAGATCAAGCAGTGGGAGGCGGCCGGGGTGAGCATGCTCCTGGTGACCGCTCGAGACACCGGGACGATCGCCGAGCTCGCCACTCTCGTCTGATCCGCGGAGCGGGGATCTTGCGAAATATGTTGGACACCAAGGTGATCCGCCTCCGACATCCGGCGTCGGAGGGCGCAACGGCGGCCTGGCGTGGGGCCGACCATACACTTCGTGGCTACACTGTCCAGTCATGATCGACCAGGCACACGGACGAGGCGCCTCCGCACCCGGCGATGACGCCGAAGCGATCGATCGCATCGTGCAAGTCGCCGGCGATCTCATCGAATGTGGCGAGTCGGTCAGTATCCGACGGGTGGCGCAGCGCTCCGGCGTGACCCGCGAGACCGTCTACCGCTACTTCTCGAGCGCGGACTCGATTGTGTTGGCGGCGGCCGAATCGGCGGCGGCGGCGTTCATTCTGGAGCTCTCGACGGCGTTGCGTGAGACCGCCTGCCCAGTCGACGCGGTGGTGGAGGGGATCGCCATCACGATCGAGCAACTGCGTGCCGACCAACGTTTCGCCCTGCTGTTCAACGCCACCGGCAGATCGCGGTATCTCGACGAGGTCACCTCGCCGGAGGCCATCGGTATCGGGCGATCGATTCTCGACGAGGTCAACGTGGATTGGCATGTCCGGGGTTGGAGCGACACCGATCTCGACGAACTGGTCGAGTTCATGTTGCGTACCCTGCAATCCTTCATCGTCGATCCCGGCGAGCCACCCCGGACGGGGGAGAGCCTGCGGTGCTACCTGCGCCGGTGGGTCGCACCGGCCGTCGAGGTCGGAGCGGATGCGGCGAGCGCACGCGTAGACGTCTCCAATGTCCACCCATAGGCGGATTGACATCCGTTGTCGGCGCGCGCATCGTCGAATCGTGGGCAGGAAACTGAAGAACGATTGGTCGGGGCAGGCCTTTCCGCACGCCGGCCGGCGCAAACCCTTCATCGGTGATCTCGGCGTGTCCGACCCCCGACATCCGCTGCTGAGTCTTCTCGAATGGGGAGCCGACCTCGGGCCGATCTACGAGATGCGGATATTCCGGCAGAACTTCGTGTTCGTCTCGAACGTCGAGCTCGCGGCCGAATTGTGCGACGAGTCGCGCTTCTGCAAGGCGCTACCGCCCGCCATCACCGCGCTCCGCCAGTACGCAGGCGACGGTCTGTTCACGGCTCATAACGACGAGCCGAATTGGCAGCTCGCACATGAACTCCTGATGCCGGCCTTCACGAAGTCGGCCATGCAGTCGTATCACCCGACAATGCTGGAGACGGCAGGCGAGCTGTTCGACTACTGGGACCGGCAGAGCGGACCGGTGGACGTCACCCGGTCGATGACCAAGCTGACCATGGAGACGCTCAGCCGTGCCGCGTTCAGTCACGACTTCGGTTCGTTCACCACGTCGCAACCGCATCCGTTCGTGGGGGCGATGATCCGTGCGCTGGAGACGGGGCGGCGCAAAGGGGGACTGTTGACCGCCCCCGGCGGTCGGTTGCTCGGACGCTACCTGGACCATCGCAACGCCGACCAGCAGGCGTATGTGGATCGGCTCCTCGACGACCTGATCGCCGAACGCACCGGGTCCTCCGATCAGCACGATCTGCTCGGGATCATGCTCAACGTGTCGCATCCGGAGACCGGAGAGCGGCTGTCCCCGTTGAACATTCGGTATCAGATCCTGACCTTCCTGGTGGCGGGACACGAAACCACCTCGGGTGCATTGTCCTTCACGCTCTACTACCTGTCCCGGAACCCGGAAGTGCTGGCAGCAGCGCAGCGGGAGGCCGATGAGATCCTCGGCGCCGATCCCCGGGCGACGCCGACCTTCGAGCAGGTGCCGAAGTTTCGCCACATCCGCCGATGTCTGGACGAGGCGCTCCGGATCTGGCCCACGGTGCCGGCGTTCGCACGGAGCCCGCGGTCGGAGACGATGCTGGCGGATCGGTACCGGATGCGGCCGGAGGACTGGGCGGTGATCGTGCTCGGTCAGGTGCACCGCGATCCCTCGGTCTGGGAGGAGCCCGACGTCTACGATCCGGATCGATTCCTGCCGGCGAACATCAAGAAACGTCCCGCGCACAGCTACAAACCCTTCGGCAGCGGCCTGCGGGCATGTATCGGCCGACAGTTCGCGATCCACGAGGCGGTGCTGGTGTTGGCTTGCCTGCTCCATCGATACGACCTGACCGGCGATCCCGACTACGAACTCGCCGTCGACGAACGGCTCACGATGGTGCCACGGGACTTCGAACTCGGTCTACAGCCGCGAAAGCAGCTGGCGACTTCGATGGTCGAGTAGGTGACGAGGCGCCAGCCGAGTCGCCGTATCGAGGCCGGGACGCCAGGTCTCGATACGTTCTCGGCTGGCGCCTCGAACTACTCGACCGGCCGTTGGGGTGTGACCGGGTTTCGGAACTCCGGCGTTCACTCGCCGGTGAAGACGGGCTTTTCCTTGTTGGCGAAGGCCTTCGGGCCGATCTTGGCGTCCTTGCTCTTGAACACCGAGATGCCGAGCTTGGACTCGATCTCGAAGGCGTCGAGCTCGTGCATGCCCTCGGTGTCGCGCATGGTCTTGAGGATCGCCTGGACTGCGAGCGGGCCGTTGGCCGCAATGGTGTCGGCGATCTCGAGCGCCTTGTCGAGCGCCGAACCGTCGGGCACCACATAACCGATGAGGCCGTACTCCTTGGCCTCATCGGCGGTGATGTGCCTGCCGGTCAACAACAGGTCGGCTGCGATCGTGTACGGGATCTGACGCGGCAGTCGAACCGCGCTGCCGCCGAGCGGGAACAGCCCCCAGCGAGCCTCGGCGACACCGAATTTGGCCTTCTCGCCGGCCACCCGGATGTCGGTGCCCTGCAGGATCTCCGTACCGCCTGCGATGGCGGCCCCCTCGACGGCGGCGATCAACGGCTTGGTGAGACGGCGGCCCTTGAGCAGGGCGGGCAGGCTGGCGGGATTCCACGATCCCGAATCGGCGGTGTCGCCGGGGGAGTTCTGGTTCATCGCCTTGAGGTCCATGCCCGCGCAGAAGGCGCCGCCGGCACCCGTCAGGACGGCCACCCGGATATCCGGATCGTTGTCGACCTGATCCCAGGCCTCGACCATGATCCGCATCATCTCGGCCGACAGCGCGTTCCGTGCCTCGGGGCGATTCATCGTCACGATCAGAACGTGCCCGCGCTTCTCGACGAGGCAGTCCGGCCCTCGGTCGGTGGTGGTGTCGGAACCGGCAAATGTGGTCATCGTCGTCCCTCGCGAATCCAGTACGTGATTGCTGCTTGCCCGAAACGATAACACGTTCTAATTTTGATGCCATGGCCTATACGATTGCCGACCTCATCGAGCATGCGGTCGATCTCATGCCCGAACGAACAGCCCTCGTCTCGGGTACGGAGTCCCGGACGTACACCGAACTGGAGGCGCGGTCCAACGCGCTCGCCCACAAGCTGCGTGATCTCGGCGTGCAGCCGGGCGACCGGGTGGGGCTCTACAGCCGGAACACCATCGAATCCGTCGAGGCGATGGTCGCCATCTTCAAGGCCCGGGCGGTGATGGTCAACGTCAACTTCCGCTACGTGGAGGCCGAGCTCGAGCACATCTTCACCGACTCGGGGATGAAGGTGCTCATCCATGAGCGCCAGTACTGCGAACGGGTCTGCAACACGTTGCCCAAGGCGCCCTCGATCGAGCACCGGATCGCGATCGCCGACGGCTCCGACGCATCTCTGGAGTGTGCAGGCCACGGGGATGCGATCGGCTACGAGGATGCCATCGCCACGTCCTCGAGCGAACGGGATTTCGAGGAGCGCTCCGGCGACGACCTGTACATGCTCTACACCGGAGGCACCACCGGCAAGCCGAAGGGTGTGGTGTGGCGTCAGGAAGATGTCTGGCGTGTCCTCGGAGGCGGCATCGACTGGTACACAAGCGAACCCGTGGCAGACGAATGGCAGCTGGCCCGTGCGGGCGCCGACGGTGGGCAGCTGGTGCGCTTCCCGATACCGCCGTTCATCCACGGCGGCTCGCAGTGGGCGGTGTTCCAGGCACTGTTCGGCGGCGGGAAAGCCGTTGTCTACCCGGACTTCAGCGGCCCGGCCGCGTGGGAGGCGGTCGAGCGGCACGGGGTCAACGTCATCTTCATCACCGGAGATGCCATGGGGCGGCCGATGATCGAGGCGCTCGATCAGAAGGACGACTACGACCTCTCCAGTGTGGTGTCGGTCGCGTCGTCGGCCTGCCTGTTCTCGCCGAGCATCAAGGAGCAGTTCCTCGACCGGTTCCCCAATGCGGTGATCATCGACGCGATCGGTTCGTCGGAGACCGGATTCGGTGGGCTGGGCGTGGTCGCCAAGGACACCCCGCACACCGGCGGACCGCGCGTGAACGCCGACAGCGAGACCCACGTCCTGCGCGAGGACGGGACGCCGGTGGAGCCGGGCAGCGGTGAGGTCGGTGTGCTGGCGCGGTCCGGGCACATCCCGCTGCGCTATCACAACGATCCGGAGAAGTCGGCGAAGACCTTCCGGGAGTTCAACGGTGTTCGGTATTCCCTTCCCGGCGATTCGGCCCAGCTGGAGGCCGACGGCAGCATCACGATGCTCGGCCGCGGTTCGGTGTCCATCAACACGGGCGGCGAGAAGGTGTTCCCCGAGGAGGTGGAGGGCGCTCTGAAGGCCCACGCGGACGTGTTCGACACCGTCGTCGTCGGTGTTCCCGACGACCGGTTCGGTCAGCGGGTCGCCGCGGTGATCGCCACTCGCGGAGGCGCGCGTCCCACACTGGCCGACCTCAACGACGTCGTCCGCAAGGAACTCGCCGGCTACAAGTGTCCCCGCAGTGTGTGGTTCGTCGAGGAGATCAAGCGATCACCTGCGGGCAAACCCGACTACCGGTGGGGTGCCGGAATCACCCAGGAACGTCCCGCAGATGAGGCGCTCGGCGCCCCGGAGAAGAGCTGACATGCGCACCGAACTCGCCGATCGATTCGGCATCGAATACCCGATCTTCGGGTTCACCCCGAGTCAGGACGTGGCGGCTGCGATCAGTCGTGCGGGTGGCCTCGGCGTCCTCGGTTGTGTCCGGTTCAACGACGCCGAGGAACTCGACGAGGTCCTCGAGTGGATGCACGAGAACACCGACGGCAAGCCGTTCGGCGTCGACATCGTGATGCCCGCGAAGATCCCGACCGAGGGCAGCAAGGTCGACCTCGATTCGATGATCTCGCCGGAGCATCGCGCGTTCGTCGAGCGCACCCTCGACGACCTGGGTGTCCCACCGCTGCCGAACGGCGAGCGGGTGGATGCCGGCGTGCTGGGGTGGCTGCACTCGGTGGCCCGGTCCCACGTGGACATCGCGATGGAACACACGCGGAAGTACGGTCAGATCAAGCTGATCGCCAACGCACTCGGCTCGCCGCCCTCCGATGTCATCCAGACCTCGCATGACAATGGCGTGCTGGTGGCGGCCCTGGCCGGCGCCAAAGAGCATGCGCTGCATCACGTCGAGGCCGGCGTCGACATCGTCATCGCGCAGGGTTACGAGGGTGGTGGCCACACCGGTGAGGTCACGTCGATGATCCTGTGGCCGGAACTCGTGGACGCGGTGCAGGATTCGGCGCCGGTGCTCGCCGCCGGTGGCGTCGGCAGCGGTCGTCAGATCGCCGCCGCGATCGCGCTGGGCGCGCAGGGCGTGTGGATGGGTACCTACTGGCTCACCGCCGCCGAATACAAACTGGGCATGGAGCCAGACGCCGACGGGCCGTCGACAGTCCAGAAGGCGCTGCTGAAGGCGACGTCGCGCGACACCGTGCGTCGTCGCATCTACTCGGGCAAACCCGCACGGCTGCTGAAGACCAAGTGGACCGACGCCTGGGATGCACCCGGTGCGCCGGACCCGCTGCCCATGCCGTTGCAGAACCTGCTCGTCGCGGAGGCTCATGCACGGATCTCCGCGGCCGACGATCCGGACGTCGTCGCGATGCCTGCCGGTCAGATCGTCGGACGGTGCAACGAGATCGTCCCGGTCGCCGACATGATCGCCGATCTGGTCGGTGAGTACGAGCAGGCCGTCGGGCGGATGAACGAGACCCTGAAGGCTCCCGTGAGCTGACGGTCGGGGCGCGCGCAGGAGGTCGTATGTCGATGGTTGGGTCCTCGGTCGTCGGACAGTGCAGAATCGGCGGAGCCACCCGATCCGGGGGTCGCAACCGACGAATGGATTTCGATGACACGCAATCAGGTGACTCAGGCCGTCGATCGCGTCACTGACAGTGACTGGTTCGAACGTGCCGCCCGCGCGGGATACGTCGTCACCGGTCTGCTGCACCTGCTGATCGCCTACATCATCGCGCAGCTCGCGTTCGGCGATTCGGGCAACGCCGACCAGTCCGGCGCCCTGGCCGTGTTCGCGAAGGAGCCGGGCGGGCGAGTGGCGTTGTGGATCGCTGTGGTCGCGTTCGTGGCGCTCGCCCTGTGGCGTCTGGCCGAGGCCATCGTCGGCGGAAAGGCCAACGAACAGCGGTCCGACGACGACGGACTCAGTGGTTGGTTCGACCGCGGCAAGGCGTTGTCGCTGTGCGTGGTCTACTTCGCGTTCGCCTGGTCTGCCGCCACTTTCGCGTTGGGCAGTGGCAAATCGAGCGGTCGGCAGAACGCGGGTATGAGTGCTCGGCTCATGGAACACACCGGCGGCCGGGTGGCTCTCGTCGTGGTTGGATTGGTGATCATCGCGGTGGGCGGATACTTCGTCTACAAGGGCGTGACGCGCAACTTCCTCGACGACCTGCGCACCGGCGGCGGGAAATTGGTCACCACGACCGGGGTGATCGGCTACGCGGCCAAAGGGTTGGTTCTCGCCGGCGCCGGCATCCTGGTCATCGTGGCCGCCGTCCGGTCCGACCCGTCGAAGGCCGCAGGCGTCGACGCTGCGGTCAAGACACTCGCCGGACTGCCCGCGGGCCAGATCCTGCTCATCCTCGCCGCCCTGGGCCTCGCCGCCTACGGCATCTACTGCTTCGTGATGGCGCGCTGGTCGCGGATGTAGCGACCCTGCTCGCGGACCCAGGTGGGCGCGGCCGCGTCGTCGCGCAAGACGCGTTTGACCGTCTTGAAGGTGGCCGTGTCGGGCAGCGCATCGGTGAGCCGCACCCGATGCGGCCATTGCTTGGGGCCCAGATCGCCTTGTCTGTGCAGGAACTCGGTGAACGATTCCGGGTCGAGTCCGCCGTCGACGACCAGCACGGCCTCGATCTCGTCGCCGATCTCCACGGGCACCCCGTACACGGCCACCTGCCGGACATCGGGATGGCGCAGCAGGATTCGTTCGATCGGACCGGTGCCGAGGTTCTCCCCGTCGACACGGAGCCAGTCGCCCAGGCGCCCGGCGAAATGGAGATAGCCGTCCTCGTCGACCCAGGCGAGGTCGCCGGTGTGGTAGACGCCGTCGCGGAGTCGCTCGTCGGAGGCCTCGGGATCGTTGTAGTAGCCGCTGAACAGTCCCGGACCCGATGAATTGACGATCTCGCCGATCTGGCCGGTGTGCACCGGATCGCCGGTGGCCGGATCGATCACCGCGGTGGGAGCGCGCAGCGGGCCCAGGGCGTCCGGTGGGGTGTCTGGGGTGCGAGTGATGGCCACGCCGCCCTCGGTGGAACCGAATCCGTCGATCACCCGGGTGCCGAACCGTTCGGCGAAAGCGGCCCGATCGCGCGCCGACGCCTCGTTGCCGTACATGATTCGCAGCGTGTTGTCGGCGTCGTCAGGGCGTTGCGGCGTGGACAGGATGTAGTTGAGTGGCTTGCCGACGTAATTGGCGAAGGTGACCCCGTGGCGACGGACATCGCGGAGAAAGCCGCCGGCGGAGAACCGATCACGAAGGGCGATCGACGCGCCGCCCGCGACTGCGACCGACCAGCCGGCGATGACCGCGTTGGAATGGAACATCGGCATGGCCAGATAGACGACGTCGTCGGCGCCGATCTCGAACCGGTCGGCGAGCATGCGGCCGCTCTCGGCAAACTTCCGCTGTGTACACCGGACGGCCTTCGGGTCGCCGGTGGTGCCGGAGGTGAAGATCAGCATCATGAGGTCATCGGGAGCGGGGGTGTGGTCTCGATACGCCGCTCCTTCGTCGCGTCTACTCGACCGGCGGGGGGATGCGTCGCTGTGGTTGCGGCTACTCGGCGGGCGGGGGGATGCGTCGCCGTTGTCGCGGCTACTCGACCGGCGGAAGTCCTGCTGATCGAGTAGCGGCGAACGGAGTGAGTCGCGTATCCGCCGGATTGAGCCTGTCGAAATCGAGATCACCCATTGCTCGTCGTCCACGTCGATCACCGGCACGTCATCGAGGTCCACGTCATCGAGCAGATGTCGTGTCCGGTTGTCCGTCAGCACGATCTGGCAGTCCGCACGGGCGACATCGGCGGCCAGTCCTGCGCCGCGCCTGGTGGTGTTCAGCCCGACGAGGACGAACGCACCCATCGCCGCCGCGCCGAGCAGGTAGCTGAACTCGGGGGAGTTCTCCATGAGCACGCCGACGTGCGGTGGACGATCTGCCGATAACAGCTTCCGTAGGACCTCACCCCGCGCGTTCGACGCGGCCACGTGGGACCGCCACGAGACGAACTCGTCCTCGTGGCGGAGCCCGCGATCATCGACCTCGGCGAGCGCGGACAGCAGTTCCGCGAGAGTCACACCGGTGTGTCGGCGAGGACGGCGCCGATGGATGCGAGCACGACCGGAGACGAGCCGAGGGTGAACTCGTTCTGCTTGGCGCGCAGGAAGTATCGGTGCACCGGGTGACTCGTGTCCAGACCCACTCCGCCATGGACGTGCACCGTGGTGTGGGCGACGCGGTGGCCTGCCTCGGTCGCCCAGAACTTTGCGGTGTTGATCGCGGTCCGCAGATCCGTCTCGGTGCCGGTCGGCGCATCGCCGTGCAGGTTCGCGAGCATCCACGCGGCCTGTGTGGTGGTGAGCGAGAGCCCCTGTGAGTCGATGTACCCGTCGGCGAGACGCTGCGCCACAGCCTGGAAGGAACCGATGGCGCGACCGAACTGCTCCCGTTCGCGGGCATACTCGGCAGTGAGTTCGAGTGCACGAGAGACGATTCCGGATTGCTCCGCGCAGATTGCCAACGTGAGTCGATCGGCGATGTCGTGAATTGCGGTGACGCCACCGTCCAGCACGTGATCGGCATCGACGGTCACGTCGGTGAGGTCGACCTGACCGGTTGGGATCCTGCCCGTCGACGATGTGGCGGTGATCTCCACGCCGGGATCGTCGGCGGACACGACGACGACAACCGGACCGTCGGGTCCGATCGCATTCACCACGAATGTGTTCGCGATCCCCGCGTAGGGCACATTGACCTTGGTGCCGGTGAGGGTGAGACGGTCGCCTGCCCGCGTCACGCCGGTGATCGGTGCCGTCACGTCGGTGCCGAGATCCTCCTCGAACGCGACGGTGACGACGATGTCCCCGCCGGCTCCGGGGACGATGACGGACTCGCGCAGTGTGGCGGTGCCCCGGGTCGCGATGACGGGGAGTGCGGCACAGGCGTGTGCGGTGAACGGGACACGGGCGAGTACCCGGCCGAGTTCCTCGGCGACGAGGGAGTTCTCGATCGCCGACAGGTCGCCGCCGCGATCACCGGCGAGCTCGGTCGACAGCTCCAGACCGAGGAGGCCTGCGGCGCCGAGTTCGCGCCAGAGGTCGGCGTCCATCGATGCGTCGGCGGCCTCGAGCTCGGCCACCCGCTCGGGCGTGCTGATCTTGGTGGCGATGTCGCGTGCGAGCCCGCGGACGTCCTCGCCGGATTCGGGAAGTGTGAAATCCATTGTTCTTCTGCTGCTTTCGGTGTGGGTCGGGGGAGTGGTCTCGATACGCCGGCTCGCTGCGCTCGCGCGGCTACTCGACCAGCGGGGGAGCGGGTTCGGGCGGCTACTCGACCAACGGGTTCGGGCGGGGTCGGGCGGGTTATCGGCGCTGGTGCGGCAGTCCGAGGGCGAGCATGCCGATGATGTCGCGCTGGACCTCGTTCGTCCCACCGCCGAAGGTGAGGATCAGCGAGGAACGCTGGAACCGCTCGAGGCGGCCCTGCAGGTGTGCGCCGGTGCTGCCGCGCCGCAGGGTCGCGGCGGGGCCGACGGTCTCCATCAGCAATCGGTATGCCTCGGTGGCGAACTCGGTGCCGTACACCTTCGTCGCCGACGCATCGGCCGGGCTCGGCGACGCACCGGATGCAGCGATGGATGCGATCTTCCAGTTGATCAGCTTCAAGAACTCGACCTTGGCGTGCACGCGGGCGAGATTGCTCTGGACCCACGGGGTGTCGATGACCCGCTGCCCGTCACCGGTCTTGGTGTTCTGCGCCCATTCGACCGTCTCCCGTAGAGCGGTTTGGATGGGAGCGGCGCTGCACAGTGCGACACGCTCGTGGTTGAGCTGATTGGTCACCAGGGGCCAGCCGCCGCCCTCCTCGCCGACGAGCGCCGAGGTGGGCACCCGGACGTCCTGGTAGTAGGTGGCGCTGGTGTCGACCCCGGCCATCGTGTGCACCGGCGTGTAGCTGAAGCCCTCCGCGGTGGCGGGGACGATCAGCATGGAGATGCCCTTGTGTTTCTTCCCGCCCGGTTCCAGCGCGCTCGGGTCGGTCCGACAGGCGAGCCAGATGTAGTCGGCGTAGGGGACCAGGCTGGTCCACATCTTCTGACCGTTGATCACGTACTCGTCGCCGTCGCGGATGGCCGTGGTCCGCAGGGCCGCCAGGTCGGTGCCTGCGCCGGGCTCCGAATAGCCGATGGAGAAGTGCAACTGCCCCGCCGCGATCTTCGGCAGGAAGAACGCCTTCTGCTCGTCCGTGCCGTAGTGCATGATCGTCGGTGCGACCGAATTGATGGTCAGGAACGGGACCGGGGCGCCGGCGATCGCCGCCTCGTCGGTGAAGATCAGCTGGTCCATCATGGATCGGTTCTGGCCGCCGAACTCGGTCGGCCAACCCAGGGCCAGCCACCCGTCGCTACCCATCTGGGCGACCACGTCGCGGTATGCGTCACCCTCGCCGAGTTCACCTTCGCCGCCGGTCAGGGCGGCTCGGCGCTCATCGGTCATCAGGGCCGCGAAGTAGGATCGCAACTCCCGACGAAGGTCTGTCTGCTGGTCGGTGTAGGCGATGCGCATCGGGCTCTCCGTGTCCTCGGGCTGATGGGGCGTACCGGCGATATGTCACAGTGATCCACCGGGGATGGCGAGGCGGTACTCGCCAACTTCTGAAACACGTTCTAACCTGAATGACACAGCCCGTCAACCAGACGAACCGTCTCGAAGGAGTGGCCAGGATGCGAATCAAGGCAGATTTCGACCTCTGCGAGTCCAACGCCGTGTGCGTGGGCATGGCGCCGGATGTATTCGACCTCGATGATGACGACTACCTGGTGATTCTCAACGAAGAGGTTCCGGCCGAACGCGAGGAGGAGATGCGGCAGGTGGTGGCCAGCTGCCCCAAGTCCGCACTCTCGCTGGAATGAGCCGAACGACGGGAATCTGACCAACCGGTTCCGGTCTGAGCGCGTTCGTGCTAGAACAGGTTCTAGTTTGTTGCAGCCTTGAGGAGGGAACTGGCGTGGGTCAGTCGTTGGACGGACGTGTAGCGGTCGTTACCGGTGCCGGTGGGGGTCTCGGTCGCGCGGAGGCGATCGGTTTGGCCGGCGAGGGCGCCACGGTGATCGTGAACGACCTTGCGGCGTCACTCGATTCGAGTGATGTCATCGACGTCATCACGGCGGCCGGAGGCCGGGCAGTCCCGGTGGCGGGAGACATCGGGGAGTCGGCGACCGCGACGGAGATCATGCGGACCGCCACGGACGACCTCGGTGGTCTGGACATCGTCATGAGCAACGCGGGGATCACCCGCGACAAGATGCTGTTCAACATGACCGACGACGAGTGGGATCTGGTCATCCGGGTCCATCTGCGCGGGCATTTCCTGCTCAATCGCAACGCTGCGAGCCATTGGCGCAGCGCCTCGAAGGCGGCCGGGGGGCCGGTCTACGGGCGCCTGATCAACACCGCCTCGGAAGCGGGACTCCTCGGACCGGGCGGGCAGGCGAACTATGCTGCGGCCAAGTCCGGGATCATCGCCCTGACGGTTTCGGCATCGCGGGCTCTCGAACGTTACGGGGTCCGGGCCAATGCGATCTGCCCCCGCGCGCGGACGCCGATGACCTCGGACGTCTTCGGGGATGCTCCCGACGACGGTGCCGATCCGCTTGCGCCGGAACACGTGGTCAAGCTGGTGAAGTACCTCTCGGGAAGCGACGCCGACAGCGTCACCGGACAGGTCTTCGTCGTCTACGGGGCAAAGGTGATGCTGATGGCCGCCCCGACCGTGGAGGAGACCTTCACGGCAGTGGGGGCCGCATGGGAAGATGGCGACCTGGCGAAGACGCTGACCAGCTACTTTGCCGGCCGCGACGCGAGCCGGACGTTCTCGGCGAGTGAATTGGTCGACTGACCAAACGTGTGTTGACCACGTGATAAGTTCGCGGTGTTCGCCGGGGCGGGCACAGCGACTGGGGGGGTTCCCCAGGGGGGTAAGGAGTGTTGGTGTTTGAGAAGCTCGCCACGCCTATGTCAGGTGTTGGGGACTTCGTCGCCCTGGGGGTCGAATCCGCACGGGAGCTGTTCCGCCGGCCATTTCAATGGCGCGAGACGGTCGAGCAATCGTGGGCGATCGCCCGGGTCTCGATGGTCCCGACCCTGCTGGTCGCCATCCCGTTCACCGTCCTGGTCAGCTTCACGCTGAACATCCTGCTGCGCGAGATCGGCGCACAGGATCTGTCGGGTGCCGGCGCGGCGTTGGGCACGATCACCCAGATCGGACCGATCGTGACGGTGCTGATCGTCGCGGGCGCCGGAGCCACGGCCATCTGCGCCGACCTCGGCGCGCGCACCATCCGTGAAGAGATCGACGCCATGAAGGTGCTCGGTATCAACCCGATCCATCGCCTCGTCGTCCCGCGCATCATCGCGTCCACCGGGGTGGCGATCCTGCTCAACAGCCTTGTGTGCACGATCGGCATCGGCGGCGGATTCATGTTCTCGGTCTTCCTGCAGGACGTGAACCCGGGTGCGTTCATCGCGAACCTGACACTGCTGACCGGTTTCGGCGAGCTGATGATCTCGATGGTCAAGGCAGCGCTCTTCGGCCTGTTCGCCGGGATGGTGGGCTGCTATCAGGGCCTCAACGTCAAGGGTGGCGCCAAGGGTGTCGGCGACGCGGTCAACGAGACCGTCGTGTATTCGTTCATGGCGTTGTTCGTCGTGAACGTCGTGGTGACCGCGGTCGGTCTCAAAGCGACGGCGGGCTGACACATGGTTCTTCCGTTCACGACCAGGTTCCGCACTGCCCGCATCGCTGCGAAGAGAGCGGGCGAGGACTGGGATCAGATCGGCGATCAGGCCCTTTTCTACTGGGACAGCATCGTCGCGATCCCGCGAGCGATCAAGCACTACAAGAAGGAGACCCTGCGTCTCATCGCCGAGATCTCGATGGGGACCGGAGCGCTCGCCATGATCGGCGGCACCGTGGTGGTCGTCGGGTTCCTGACGCTGTTCACCGGCGGCACCATCGCCGTCCAGGGCTACAGTTCGCTGGCGAACATCGGCGTCGAAGCGCTGACCGGCTTCTTCTCGGCGTTCATCAACGTGCGTATCGCGGTTCCGGTGATCTCGGGTATCGCCCTAGCCGCGACGATCGGCGCAGGTGCGACGGCCCAGCTCGGCGCGATGAGGGTCAGTGAGGAGATCGATGCTCTCGAAACGATGGCGATCTCCTCGATCCCGTATCTGGTCAGCACCCGGATCGTCGCAGGCCTGATCGCGATCATCCCGCTCTACGCGCTCGCGTCACTCGCCTCGTTCATCGCCAGCCGGTTCGCCACGGTGTTCATCTATGGACAGTCGCCGGGCGTCTACGACCACTACTTCAACACGTTCCTCATCCCGTCGGACATCCTCTGGTCCTTCGTGCAGGCGATCTGTATGGCGGTCGCCGTGATGCTCATCCACACCTACTACGGCTACAACGCGTCGGGCGGTCCGGTGGGTGTCGGCGTCGCCGTGGGGAACGCAGTTCGCGCATCGCTCGTTGTTGTGGTCGTCATCACACTTTTGACGTCGCTCGCCATTTACGGCGCCGACGGCAAGTTCAACTTGGCGGGATAAGGGACATGGTCAGACGACAGGAGCGCAGCAGAGCGGTCCGCCGGACGGCGGCGACCGTCATGGTCGTGTCGCTGGTCGCGGTCATCGCGGCGGCGGCGGGTCAGTTCCTCGGCTGGTTCGCATCGACCCAGCCGGTCACCTTGCAGGCACCGCGCGCCGGGCTGGTCATGAACCCGGACGCCAAGGTCAAGTTGCGCGGTGTGGAGGTCGGCCGGGTCGCGTCGATCTCGGAGAACGGCGACCACGCGGTTGTCAAACTCGACATCGCGTCCGACCAGATGTCGAAGATCCCGGGCAACGTGAGCGCCGACATCAAGTCGAACACCATCTTCGGTGCGAAGGCAGTGAACCTTGTCGTCCCGGCCTCCGGGGCGTCGGGGACGATCCAGTCGGGACAGACCATCGACGCCGATCACGTGGTGGTCGAGCTCAACACGGTGTACCAGCAGCTGGTGGGTGTGCTCGCGCAGCTGCAGCCGGAGAAGCTGAACGCGACCCTCGGTGCGATCAACACCGCGCTGTCGGGACGCGGTGAGCAGGTCGGCGTCGCGGTCGATCAGTTGTCGAAGCTGGTCGGTACGACCAACAAGCACCTTCCAGAGCTCAATGCCCTGTTCCGGCAAACCGCCACAGTGACGAATGTGTACGCGGACTCGATGCCGAACCTGATGCGCACGGTGGACAACTTCACCTACGTCGGGAACACCCTGGTCGACAACACCGCCAATCTGGACGCGCTGCTCATCAACGCGACCGGGATGGCCAACACGATCAACGGGATCATCGCCCCGTCCAAGTCGACCCTGATCTCGGCGCTGTCGAACCTGAATCCGACGGCCCGGCTGCTCGGTTATCAGGCCCCCGGCCTCAAGTGCTTCATCACCGCGACCGCAGTCGCCGGCCAGAAGGCGGCACCGGTCTTCGGCGTCAACGACGGCCTGCTGAAACTGAACGCGGGTCTGCTACCCGGCAAGGAGCCCTACCGCTACCCGGAGGACCTCCCCAAAGTGGCGGCGAACGGACCGCCGACATGTGAGGGCGGGTTGACCAACCAGGATTCCACCGAGCACGTGCCGTTCTATGTGAGCGACACCGCGAACACCCCATACCAGCCCCGCACCACCCCCAAGGCCGACAAGACAAAGATCTTCCAATTGCTGTTCGGAGCACCGCCCCGTGGATAACCGTGCCCGCGCGTTCCGCGCAACTCTCATCAAACTGGGGGCATTCACCGTCGTGATGGTCCTGGTGTTCGTGGCGCTCGTCGTCGTGTTCAGTCAATACCGCTCGGGCAAGTCCGAGCAGTATTCGGCGCTGTTCACCAGCGCGTCGGCGATCAAGCCGGGAAGCAAGGTGAAGATCGCAGGCGTGGAGGTCGGGTCGGTCAAGAAGGTGTCGCTGACCACCGACAACGAGGCCGAGATCGGTTTCAGCGTCGACCAGAAGTTTCCGCTGCCGACCTCCGTCCAGGCGCTCGTGCGGTACGAGAACCTCACCGGTGACCGCTACCTCGAATTGCAGCGCGGCACCGGCGACCCCGACAAGACGCTGTCGCCCGGCGACCAGATTCCTGTCTCGCACACTCAACCCGCGCTCGACCTCGACAAGCTCCTCGGCGGATTCAAGCCGCTGTTCCGAACGCTGAATCCGGCTGAGGTGAACGAACTCTCGGCGTCATTGATCGACGTGTTCCAGGGGCAGGGCGCAGGGCTGAACAGTCTGTTGTCGAACACCTCGCAGTTCACCAACGCCCTCGCCGATCGCGACGCACTGATCGGTCAGGTCATCGACAATCTGAACAAGACCCTGACGACCCTCGACGGTGACCGCAAGGGCTTCGACCAGAGCGTCGATCTGCTGCAGCAGCTCGTGACCGGCCTGTCCGCGCAGCGGGGCACGATCGGCAATGCGTTGACCCAGACATCGAAGCTGACCAACGGTCTGTCGGATCTGCTCGTGTCCACCCGTCCCGACATCCAGGCCACCACCACGAATCTGGGTAAGACGTCGGATCAGTTCCTCAAGGGCGGCGACTACGTGAGCGGCCTGCTCAAACGGCTGCCCGGCGATTTCAAGAAGCTGTCGAATCTCGGTAGCTACGGTGCATGGCTGCAGATCTGGCTCTGCAAGGTCCGCCTGATCTTTACCGGACCGGGCGGAAAGCAGATCGAGTGGTCCAACATCAACGCGACAGGTGACACGACCGGACCCGGGGGGAGGTGCCCGATCACATGAGCCTTCCGTTCGGCGGAATGTTCCGCAACCAGCGCACGACCTCGGACGAGGCGGACGTCGCGCGAGAAGACAAGCGCGGCGGTCGCAGTCGGGCCCAGATCGGTGTCATCGGTGTGGTGATCACCGCGCTCGTGGTGATCGTGGCCATGCAGATGGACAAGCTGCCGTACCTGTCGCCGATCAGCACCTACAAGGCCTACTTCGACGACGCCGGCGGTCTGGTCTCCGGTGACATCGTCACCGTGTCCGGCGTGAATGTCGGTACGGTGCAGAATGTCTCGCTCGCGAGCACCAAGGGTGGCACCAAGGCGCAAGTCACGTTCCGGATGAACGACACGGTCATGATGGGGATCGACTCACAGGCGGCGATCAAGACCGAGACCGTCCTGGGTCGGCGTAACCTGACGATCCTGCCGCACGGTCCGGACCGCATCCGTCCCGGCGGTGAGATCCCCAACGAGAACACCATCGCGCCGTATTCGCTCACCGACGCCCTCGAGGGCGCGACCGACACTTTGGCCGAGACGGATTCCGATCAGCTCAACAAGGCGCTCAACGTCATGTCCGACACGTTCTCGCAGACGCCGGATCAGGTGCGCGGCGCCGTCGACGGTGTCGCCCGACTCTCCAAGTCGGTGGCCGACCGTGACGACGCGTTGCGAGGGCTGCTCGGCAAGGCAAATCAGGTCACCAAGATCGTGGGTGACCGCAGCGAACAGATCAATCGGCTTCTGCTGGACGCGAACTCGCTGTTCGGTGAGCTGCAGATGCGGCAGGCCGCCATCGCGCAACTGATCTCGGGCACTCGTGACGTCAGCATGCAGATCAGCGGCTTCATCAAGGACAACAACGCGCAGCTGGCCCCGGTCCTGACCAAGCTCGACGGAGTGCTGAAGATCCTCACCGACAACGAATCGAGCCTCAAGGCGGCGATCGACGAACTCGGGCCCTACGCAAACGTGCTCGGAGAAGCGGTGGCCTCCGGACCGTACTTCTCCTCGTTGGTCGGCATCCCCACCTTCGGTGACTACACGGCGGTGTTCATGAAGACCCTGCAGCGGAAGTACCCGGAGATCTGGAAGGCCTTCAGTTACACGAACCCGGTGGACCCGAACGGCTTCAAGCTGGTGCCGGGGTACGACCCGAACGCGCCGAAACCGAAGGCGCCGAAACTGGACTATCCGAAGGCTCCGGCCTCGACACCGAGGCAGGGGGGCTGACATGGGCATCGGCAAACGCGTCTGGCAGGCCATCGCCGCGGTGGTGCTGGCGATCCTGGTGATCGTCGTCGGCTACGTGGGCTTCAACAAGGCCACCAACAACACGATCACCGCATACTTCCCGTCGGCAGGCGGGTTGTACAACGGCGACCCGGTCCGGGTCCTCGGTGTGAATGTCGGCAAGGTGACCTCGGTGACGCCGCGTGACGGGGACGTCGAGATCAAGATGCAGGTGGACAAGGACACTCCCATCCCTGCCGACGCCAAAGCGGTGGTCGTCGCGCAGAGTCTGGTGTCGGGAAGGTTCGTCCAACTCACGCCCGTCTACGCGGGTGGGCCGAAATTGGCTGCGAGCGCGGACATCCCGATGAACCGAACGGCGGTCCCCGTCGAATGGGATGACATCAAGAAGCAGCTGTCCAAACTGACCGAGGCGGTCGGCCCCAAGGGCGCCGACCCCGGTTCGGCGGCCAAGCTGATCGACGTCGCGGACAAGAACCTCGACGGCAACGGAGCGGCCATCAATGCGTCGATCAAGGAACTCTCCGACGTGATGGGAACGCTGTCGGCGGGCCGCGGAGACCTGTTCTCGACGGTTCGGAGTCTCCAGAAACTCACCGACGCATTGGCGGCGAGCCATGAACAGATGGTCCAGTTCAACGGTCGCATCGCCTCGGTGAGCAAGGTGCTCGGCGACAACACCGACGAACTCAACGGTGCATTGCACAATCTCGACAGTGCGATGTCGGACGTGCAGGACTTCATCAACAAGAACGGGAAGGCACTTTCCGGTTCGGTGAAGAACCTCTCCGATACGACGAAGATCCTGGCCGACAAGGACGAACAGGTTCGCGGTCTGCTGCACTCGGGGCCGCACCAGCTGGCGAACTTCTACAACATCTACAACCCGATGACCGGGTCCCTCTCCGGCATCTTCGGGCTGGGCATGGGCGCCAACCTCATCACGCTCCTGTGTGGCTCGATGGAGGCCAATGACCGGCCGGGGCAGAGTCAGGCCGAGGTGGACAAGTGTGTCGACACCCTTGCGCCGGTCCTATCCTCGATCTCGATGAACTACCCGCCGTTCCTGACCAACCCGGTGACGGGTATCAACGCACGGCCCGATCAGATCCAGTACCAGAACGCCGATGTGAAGGCGCGCGCGCAGGCGGGGATCCGCGAGCAGGACGCCCAGACCCGCAAGAACGACAACACCGGTGGCAGTGCCCTGGGCAACCTGCTCGTGCCGTTCGGGGGTGAGAACTGATGCGTCGGGCGAGAATTGCGGTCATCGCCGCGGTCCTGATCGCCGGTGTGTCCGGGTGCAGTTTCCAGGGACTCAACAGCATGGCGATCCCGGGGGCGCAGGGCACCGGCAACGGGTCGTACCAGATCTCCGCGATGATCCCGACGGCTGCCGGGCTGGTGTCGAATGCGCCGGTGATGATCGACGACGCGACGGTCGGCAGCGTCGGGCCCATCACGGTGGACAACTGGAACGCCCACGTGGACATTCGTCTCAACCCGGGTGTCACGGTGCCTCGCGGCTCGCATGTGATGGTCGGGATGACCAGTGTGCTCGGGTCGTCGCACCTGCAAATCGTCCAGCCGGAAAACCCGACCGGCGGTGTGATGGCGGCAGGCGAGGAGATCCCGCTCACCAAATGTCCTGAGCAGAGCAACATCACCACGAGTCCCGGTGCACCGTCGGTGCCCGACATCAATTCGGCACAGCAGGTCGCGGCGTGTACCTACCCGACCACCGAGCAGGTGCTGAGTTCGTTGTCGGTGGTGCTCAACGGTGGTGGTCTGGCGCAGTTCGGCGACATCGTGCACGAGATGAACTCGGTCTTCACCGGTCGTCAGGACACCATCAGCAAGCTGGTACCGCGGTTGAACACCCTGGTGGGCGACCTGAACAACCAGAAGGCCAACATCATCCGGGCGACCGAGGGCCTCGATCGCCTGGCTGCGTCGATCAACGAGCAGACCCCGACCGTGGAGAAGGCGCTCGCCGACGGACCGCAGATCCTCGGGCTTCTCAACGAGCAGAAGCAACAGTTCACCGACACCCTGGGTGCGCTGGGCAAGCTCTCGAAGACGAGCAACGACATCATCGACGCGAACGACAAGGACATCAAGACCATCGTGTCGAATCTCGCCCCGGTGCTCGATCAGTTGCAGGCGACCGGGCCCGCGCTGACACAGTCGCTCGGAATATTCCTGACGTTCCCGTTCTACGAGTCGGCTATCCCGAAGATCGTGAAGGGCGACTACGTGAACTCCGACCTCGTCCTCGATCTGACCTTCGGACGCCTGTCACGCGGACTGTTGTCGTCGGTCGGCCTGGTCGGCCCGGAAGGCATCGTCGGGCAGCAGGCGGGTGCCGCCAAGCGCGGCCTCGACCCGTTCACCTCACCGCTGAGCCCGGAGGGGATGCAGCCGAACAAGAAGCAGTCGAACGGGCGTACCCCGGCGACCGCCTCGGCCCCGGCACCCAAGAAGAGCGGGGGTAACTGATGAAGATCACTCGCTTCGTCCGGATCCAGCTGCTCATCTTCGCCATCGTCACGGTGATCGCGCTGGTCGCGATGGCGATCTTCTACATTCGCATCCCGTCGATGTTCGGGATCGGGGAGTACCGCGTCGAGCTCAAGTTGCCGAGTAGCGGTGGGCTCTACCAGAACGCGAACGTCAGCTTCCGTGGCGTGAACGTCGGCAAGGTCACTGCGGTCAAGCTGACCGAGAACGGCGTGGTCGCCGACCTGTCGATCGGCAGCGACACCGAGATCCCGGCGTCGTCGCAGGCTGCGGTGCGCAGCGTGTCGGCGATCGGCGAGCAGTACGTCGAGTTCACACCGGTCCCGAACGGACCTTCCGGCCACCTCTACGACGGGTCGGTGGTGGACAGTGGCCAGGTGCCCGTCGAGATCTCGACCATGCTCGACCAGGCGAACGCGCTGCTGGACAAGGTCGGGAACACAAAGCTTCGCTCGGTGATGGATGAGGCCTTCGATGCCTTCAACGGCACCGGCGAGCAATTGCAGCGACTGCTCGACTCGATGACGCTGCTGGTGGGCGATGCATCGAAGAACACCGAGCCGTTGATGAAACTCATCGACCAGGCCGGGCCGTTGCTGTCCACGCAGTCGCAGACCACCGACGAGATCCGTTCCTGGACCTCGGACGTCACCAAGTTCACCGACCAGCTGCGGGCCAACAACCCGGAGGTCACCGACATCCTGGAGAAGGGGCCCTCCACCGCGTCGCAGACGCAGGAGCTCTTCTCGTCGATGAACCAGACTCTGCCGATGCTCATCGCGAATCTCGGCGTGTCGGCGAAGACGCTGGCCGTCTACCATCCGAATCTCCAGCAGATCGTGGTGCTCTATCCGCGACTGATAGCCGCACTCGTCACGGCGCTGAACACCGAGAACGGTCATTACGGCGCCAACGTGGACTTCGCGCTGGGCTTCCAGGACCCGGGGACCTGCACGATGGGTTTCATGCCCGCTTCGCAATGGCGGTCGCCGGCGATCCAGACCCCGCGCGACATCCCGCCGGGCATGCTGTGCCGCGTGCCCCAGGATTCGAACCTCGCGGTGCGCGGTGCCCGCAACTTCCCCTGCGCCGAGTTCCCGGGCCGTCGGGCGCCGACACCCGAGGAATGCCGAACGGGGTACAAGCCGAAGGGCGAGAACGTGGCCTTCCCGAACGGTCTGCCGTTCGGGCTGAAAGCTCCGGCGAATGCGTCGACCAAGTCGCCTGCCAAGTCTTCGGCCAGGGCACCGACCGGTCAGACCGCCGAGGCGACCCCGTCGAGCTACACGCCTGGCGCCGCGGTGTATGCCACCCCGTACGATCCGAAGACGGGTGACTACATCGGTCCGGACGGCAAGACCTACAACGCCGGTCTCGGGCAGGATTCACAAGGACAAGACAGTACGTGGGAGAGCATGATCAGCAGCACGGTGCAGAAGTGACCTCGGACAAGCCCGAGGACACCACGCCCGACCCCAGCCCGGAGAATACGGAGGAACAGGCGTCGGCCCCGTCGAGGCCTGTTCGTCGCGCGCCCGTTCGCAAGGCGCCAGTTCGCAAGGCGCCGCTCGGCCGTGGGCGGAAACAGCCTCCGAGTTCGGCGACGTCCGGCGCGGCCGCGGCGCCTGCCGAGGAGCCGTCGTCCGACGCCGTCGATAACGCAGAGGAAAAAGACAAGGGCGACACTGCCAACGGCGGCACCGGCGTGAGTGACGCCGACAAGAGTGACGCCGACAAGAGTGACGCCGACAAGAGTGACGCCGACAAGAGTGACGCCGAGAAGGGCGACGCCGGCAAGAGCGACTCCGAGGAACAATCCGTCCCGGTGGCGGGTGATCAGCTCACCTATCGGGAGCGTCGGCGTGCGCGCAATGCCGCGTCGCGCCGGAGCCGTGACGATCGTCTTGCAGGCGACGGCTCGGCGGTGCGCTACAAGGGCACCGATTCGTCGCGGACCAAGCGCATCGTCCTGGCCTCCGTGTGTGGGGTCGTGATCGTCGCCTGCGTTGCGGTGTCGGTGATCTTCGCGGTCGGTATCAACCGTTATGACACGAAGAACGATCTGCGAGCCGAGTACTCGGATTTCGCCTCGCAGATGATCGTCAACCTGACCACACTCAACCCCAACAATGTCGACGGTGCTCTGAAGACGCTGCAGGACAAGACGAGTGGCAAGGCTCAGCAGCAGATGCAGGACTCGATGAAGCAGGCCGTCGGTCTGGTCAAGGACCAGAAGATCGACACCAAGACCACGATCCTGTCGGAGGCCGTGACCAAGGCGGAGCCGGACGAGGGAACTGCCATCGTCGTCTACGGGTGGCAGATGAAGAATCCGGATCCCAAGGAGGAGACGATCGTTCAGACGTTCCGGTGGCGGGTGCAGATGACCCGGATCAACGGCGACCTGAAGATGACGAACTTCGAGTGGGTGACGTAGATGCGTATCACCACCGGCCGCGTCGTCGCGGCAACACTTGTCATATTGCTGGTCGCGGCTGCGGCGGTGACGGTGTTCCTCGGTATCCGGTTCTTCGATGACCGAGCAACCGAGAACGCGCGGAACTCGTCTCTGGATGCGGCAAAAGGCTACGCCACCACCATGTTCGGGTACACCCCGCAGAACGTCGATCAGCACATCGCTGAGTCGAAGTCGGTGTTGACCGGTGCGGCGAAGCCGACCTACGACGACCTGGTCACCAAGAACAATCTCGCCGCCGAGGTGCGCAAGCAAGGGGTGGTGTCGGCCGTGACCATCCAGGACGCCGGCGTGGTGACCAACACCCAGGACACCTCCAAGGTGCTGATCTTCATGAACCAGTCGGTCACGCGCAACAACAAGGAACTCGTCCGCGTTGACCCGAGCAGGCTGACGTTCAGCATGGTCAAGCAGGGCGATCGGTGGATGATCAACGGGATCGACGTGATCACCGACGACTCGTTCCGTAGCCGTGTCGAGCAGACGGACACCCCGCCGCCCGGCGCTGTTCCCATGCCGACGTCGAAGGACCCGTCGTCGGCGACTCCGTCGGCATCGCCTGCCCCGTCAGCTCCCCCCGCGGGCTGAGCCGACTCCGCGGTCGTTTGCTGGTCGAATAGTCGAGGAGCTTGCGACGAGGCGTATCGAGGCCTGCTGCGGCGACCTCGATACGCTCCCTCGCAAGCTCGGGACTACTCGATCGGCAGCTGGTTCGGACTTGTCCCGCCCGCTTTTCTGGGCAGGTGCGTCGGCTCAGACGAAAAACGGGGCCGGTCACCTTTCGGCGACCGGCCCCGATTCCCCTGTGAGAGATCAGGATTCGGAAGTGTATCCCATCGGCATGAGGATCGACTTGTGCTCGACGTAGGATTCGAGCCCCTCGCGGCCGTTCTCGCGTCCGATGCCCGAGTTCTTGTACCCGCCGAAGGGTGACCCGGGATCGATGGCGTACCAGTTGATCCCGAGCGTTCCGGTGCGGACCTGCTTGGCGATCTCGACGCCGCGCTCGACGTCGGCAGTCCAGATCGACCCCGCCAGACCGTAATCGGAGTCGTTGGCGATGGCGACGGCCTCGTCGACGGTGTCATAGGCGATCACGCTGATGACCGGGCCGAAGATCTCCTCGCGCGCGATCGTCATGTCGTTGGTGACACCGGTGAAGATCGTCGGGGTGACGTAGAAGCCGTTCTCCAGCCCCTCGGGGCGGGTGCCCTCGAGCACAGCGGTTGCGCCTTCCTCCTTGCCCTTCGCCACGTAACCCTCCACCTTGTCCCGCTGCTTGGCGGTGATGATCGGGCCGAGCCCGGTGCCCTCGGCCGTCGGAAGTCCCGGGGTGAAGGTCTTGGCGGTGGCGACCATCGCATCGACGATCTCGTCGTGGCGCGAGCGTGGGACCAGAACGCGCGTCTGGGCGACGCACGCCTGGCCTGCGTTGATCAGGCCGGCCGAGAAGACCAGCATGTGGATGTTGGCCTCGAGGTCGACATCGTCGAGGACGATCGCGGCCGACTTGCCGCCGAGTTCCAGCGAACAGCGTTTGAGGGTCTCGCCGCAGCGCGCGGCGATCGCACGGCCGGCGACGGTGGAGCCGGTGAAGGTGATCTTGTCGACGTCGGGATGGTCGACCAGCGCCTGGCCCGCGGCGACCCCGCCGGGCACCACCGAGATCACGCCTTCGGGAACGCCCGCCTCGACGAAGAGCTGCGCGAGCAGGTTCGCGTTCAGTGGCGTCTCGGGAGCGGGCTTGAGCACGATGGAACAGCCGGCTGCCAGCGCGGGACCGAACTTGTTGCACAGCAGGAACAGCGGGACGTTCCAGGCGATGATCGCGCCCACGACGCCGACGGCCTCGCGGGTCACCAGGGTCTCACCGAACAGTCCGGCGCGCTTCTCCTCCCACGCGAAGTCGGTGGTGGCGGCGGCGTATCCCTGCAGCACTCCGGTGCCGGCCAGCCCCTGGAGGGTGGTGACATCGGTGGGGGTGGCGCCCATCTCGGCAGAGACCAGGCTGCTGATCTCGCCCATGCGCTCATTGATCAGATCGGCCGCGCGGTTGAGGACCGCGGCGCGATCGGCCGGTGCGGTGTCGCGCCAGACGCCCGACGCGAATGCGGCCCGGGCGGCCTTGACCGCGGTGTCGACATCGACCTCGTCGGCGAGCGGTACGGAACCGACCCGCTCGCCGGTGGCGGGCGAGAACACCTCGAGCGTCTCGGTCGAATGCGGATCCACCCACTGTCCACCGATGAACAGTTGCGGTTGGTCGCCGGCGCCGACCAGGTCGGATGCCGGACGGGACTCGACGGTCTCGGTCATAGATGTGCTCCTGAGTGGTGGTGTGAACTACTCCACAACCGATACTAGAACACGTTCTAACTTCGGGGCCAGGGGTGGTCGCCACCTGCGTCGACCGAACCGGGCATTCTCGCCCGGCAGACGTCAGCGACCGAAGCGGATCATCGCCGTGAGTCCCTCGACGACATCGTCGAGAACGGAGATCTGCTCAGCCACCGTGTCGCATTCGAGCAGCTGCTGCCGGTCGGCCGGGCCGATGGGCAGCCGGGTGGCCCACTCGAACAGGCCGTGTTCGGCGAGGTCGGCGACGTCGAAATCCGGAAGACCGACCGGTACCGCCTCGGGCCGGGTGGTGGCCACCTCGTCGACGAAGGCGCGCAGCGCCAGGCCGAGGTCGATCACCCTGGCATGGTCGTCGGGGCCGATTCGGGGCTGCGGGAGGGCCTCGGTGACAGCTCTCGGATAAGGATCGTCGAGGAGCCACTCGGTGATCCGGATTCGCGCTGCGCCGGTGCAGGTGAGCGATGCCCGGCCGTCGGGACGGCGCATCAGGTTCTCGATGCGGGCGAAGGTGCCCACATCATGCCGGACGTCGCCGCCGCCGACCTCGTGGCCACGCGCGATCAGCACGACTCCGAACCCCGCGTCACGGGGCGTGGCCGACGGCGACTCCTGATCGTCGCCGTCGAGGCAGTCGGCCAGCATCTGGCGGTATCGCGGCTCGAAGATCCGCAAGGGCAGCGGCTCACCGGGCAAGAGTGCGGTTCCCAGTGGGAACATCGGCGTGCCCGAGGCGCGCGGCACGCCCGTCAGGCGCTGGGTTTGGCGTCGAGTACGACCTCGAACTCGAGCAGGTCGGCGCCGCTCGCCACCGGCTTCGCACGCTCACCCGAGTGTGCCTCCTTGGCCGGGCCCGACGCCCACGCCTGGAAGTCCTCTTCGGACTCCCACTGGGTGACCACGAAGTACCGGTCGTCGCCCTTCACGGGACGCAGCAACTGGAATCCGAGGAATCCCGGTGAGCCGTCGACCGAATGGGCGCGATTCGCGAATCGCTTCTCGAGTTCCGGTCCGGCGCCGTCGGGTACCGAAATCGCATTGATCTTCACAACTGCCATGGACCCACCCTACTGGCATGCTGGAGTGAGGTATCGACAGTTCAATGCCCGCACGACGTCGCAGTGGAGGTGTCATGGCACGCGGAAGACTGGAACCGGGGCCCGATCACCCGATCACGGTGGCGCCGACGGGCGATCGCGTCGTCGTCAGCGTCGGCGACACCGTCGTCGCGCGGACGGTGGACGCGCTCACCCTTCGTGAGGCGGAGTACCCGCCCGTGCAGTACATACCCCGGGAATCCGTGGACCCGTCGTTGCTCCGCGAGAGTACGACCACCACCTTCTGCCCGTACAAGGGCGAGTGCAACTACTACGACCTCACTCTCGGGGACGAGGTGCTCACCGACGCGGTCTGGGTGTACCGGTCCCCGTATGACGCCGTCGCGGAGATCGCCGACCACGTCGCGTTCTATCCGGGTCGGGTGTCGGTCGACCTCGACGCGGCATCGGGCTGATCGGCGGCGACTGCAATAACCTGTCAGCCGTGACCGCCACTCGAACCGCGCCGACGCCGGAGACCGGGACCGCGGACATCGGTCTGCTCGATCACGGCGGACCGACCGATTCCGACGGCCACCCTGTCCGCGGTGTCGGCCCGATCGTCCTGCTGCACGGCCTGATGGGGCGCGGACGCACCTGGCGGCGTCAGATCCCATGGTTGCGACGGCACGGCCGTGTCTTCACCCTCGACGCGGCCTTCCATACCGGCGCCGACGTCGAGATGCCGGATGATCCCGCCGAGCTGAGCACCGAGCGATTCGTCACCGATCTGGCCGAGGTCCTCATCTGGATCGATCAGGGCCCCGCAGTCCTTGTCGGTCATTCGATGGGCGCGTTGCACGCGTGGTGCACGGCGGCCGCCTACCCGGAGATGGTGTCGGCGCTGGTGATCGAAGACATGGCGCCGGACTTCCGCGGCCGTACCACCCGCAACTGGACGCCGTGGTTCGACAGCTGGCCCGAGCGGTTCGTGTCGATGTCGCATGCGCAGGAGATGTTCGGCGAGGTCGCCGGCCGCTACTTCTACGAGGCCTTCGACGACGGCCGGTTGCACGGCAGGCTGCCGATCTGGTCGGAGATCGCCGAAGAGTGGGGCGGTCGGGAGTTCTGGTCCGAATGGAGTTCGGTGCGGGTGCCGTCGCTGGTGATCGAGGCCGAGCACTCGGTGACCCCACCCGGGCAGATGCGCACCATGTGTTCGGCCCACAGCGCAGCGCAGTACCTGCGTGTGCCGAACGCCGGACATCTGGTGCACGACGACGCCCCGGACATCTATCGCGGTGCGCTGGAGGCGTTTCTGGCCGGGATGCCGACCACCTCGGCCGGATGGATCATCAATTCGCCTCCCCGGCAAGACAAAACCGACCGTCGGCGGTGAGCTCCACCAGTCCGTCGGTGAGCAGCGAATCGAGGGCACGGTCGCGTTGGGCGGTGTCGGTGGTCCAGACCGTGTCCAGGTTGGCCCGGACCACCGGATGATCGGTACCGCGCAGGACGTCGAGCAGGAGTCCTCGCACCTGCCGGTCGGTGCCGGCGAACTTCTGTACCTTGCGCGCCGGTCCGGTGTGGGCCGGCCGACCGAGCCCTACCCAGGTGCAGTCGGGGAGCGGGCAGTCATCGCACTTCGGGTTGCGGGACGTGCACACCAGGGCGCCGAGTTCCATCAGCGCGGCGGAGAACCGTGGTGCCGCCGCATCGACCGAGCCGTCGGTGCCGCGCGGCAGGAGAGCGGTGGCGTCGGTGAGATCGCTGCGAGACGGATTACCGGGCTGTTCGCGTCCGTGCACGGCCCGGGCGATGACCCGTCGAACATTGGTGTCCACCACCGGAACCGACTGCCCGTAAGCGAAACATGCGACCGCGCGGGCGGTATAGTCGCCGATGCCGGGCAGGGTCAGCATCGTCGCCACGTCGTCGGGGACGCGATCGTCGTGCTGCTCGGCGAGCACGGTCGCGCACTCGTGGAGCCGCAGCGCCCGCCTCGGGTAGCCGAGTTTGCCCCACGCGCGTAGTACCTCGCCTGCCGAGGCCGCAGCCATCGCCGACGGCACCGGCCACCTCTCGATCCATTCGCGCCACGGTCCGACGACGCGCGAGACCGGGGTCTGCTGCAACATGATCTCGCTGATGAGGATCTGCCAGCCCGACAACCCGGGTTCACGCCAGGGCAGATCGCGCTCGTGGAGGTCGAACCAGCCGAGCAGAACGGCCGGTGGCACACTAGTGGCCATGAGCCAAGTGACGCCGACCGAGGCCTGGAAGATCCTGCAGGAAGGGAACGATCGCTTCGTTTCCGGTGAGTCTCAACATCCCAAACAGGGTATCGAGGATCGGGAGCGTCTGACGTCGGGACAACACCCGCACGTGGTGCTCTTCGGCTGCTCGGATTCGCGTCTCGCCGCCGAGATCATCTTCGATCAGGGGCTCGGCGACATGTTCGTGGTCCGTACGGCGGGCCAGGTCATCGACTCGGCGGTGCTGGGCTCGCTGGAGTTCGCCGCCGAGGTGCTCGAGGTTCCGTTGATCGCGGTCCTCGGCCATGACAGCTGCGGGGCGGTCAAGGCCACCCTCAACGCCCTCGACAACCTGGAGATCCCCGGCGGCTACATCCGCGACGTCGTCGAGAAGGTGAGCCCGAGCATCCTGGCCGGCCGCAGCGAAGGGCTGACCCGTGTCGACGAGTTCGAGTCGCGGCACGTCCTCGAGACCGGCAAGCAGCTCATGGAACGTAGCCGCATCATCGCCGATCGGGTCGCCGACGGTCGCCTCGCGATCGTCGGGCTCACCTATCAGCTCGGCGAGGGACGCGCGCAGGTGCGCGGCGTGATCGGTCAGCTCGACGGTATCGAGACCGTCGACGCCTGACCCGAACGGTATCGACGCACCCTCGCGCATTCGTGAGCGCCGATGCGGGTGACAGGGTCCGGGGCTGAACCCCGACTTTAGACTTTTGGCCGGTCAGGTGCTGTTTGTGCGACACGCCGAGCGCGGTCGGACGCGGCGTCAACAGGGGCCGTTAGCGTGGGTTCCGTGATCGAACCGCAAGGCCCGCTACCACCTGAGATCTACTGGCGACGTCGTATCGTCGCCTTCGGTGGTGCCGCCGTCGTGCTTGCGTTGATCATCGGACTCATCATCTGGGCCACCGGGAGCAACGGCGACAATCCGTCGAATACCGCGGCCGCGTCGTCGGTCGCGTCGTCCACGGCGTATTCGACCGCGCCGACAGCGGAGTCCTCCGATCCATCGGCGAGTGGTCAGGTCTCCGGCGGCGGAACCGGTGGCGGAACCGACAACAGCTCCAGCAACGGAGCTCCCGGGGGCGACGCCGCGGCAGGCGCAAGTGGTTCGGCCGCCGTGTCGTCGTCGGTGCCTGCGCCGAGTGGCGTCGCGCAGGCTCCGGGACCGGTGCCGCCGTCCGGGCTGTGCCCCGACGCGAACATCTCGGTTGTCCTGTACACCGACAAGCCGACCTACAGCACGGGTGACCAGCCGGTCTTCACGATCGTCACCACCAACGCCGGACTCACCGACTGCACCCGTGACGTCGGCAAGGCAGCGCAGAACGTGGTGGTCCGCACCCTCGACGGCACCCGGACCCTCTGGTCGGCGCGCGACTGCTCGCCCCTTCAGACGGTCAACAACGTGAATCTCAAACCCTCGCAGCAGGTGCGCGACACCATCACATGGTCGGGCACCACGAGCAGCCCCGGCTGCGACAAGCCGCGCGTGCCGATCGCGGTCGGGGCTTACCAGGCCATCGGGAAGATCGGAGAGAAGGAGTCCGCGCCGATCACGTTCAACGTGGTGGCGCCCGCGCAGCCCTGAACGCCTCGATTCAGTGGCAACGATCCGCGGTGAGCGCGGACTGTTGCCACCAAATCGGTCAGGTGGTCGCGCGCACCATGAGTTCGACCGGTAGCCGGACGGTCTCCGGTTCGCGACCGGCCACCAGATCGAGCAATCGGCGGGCCGCCGTCGCCCCGATCTCCTGGGCAGGCGACCGGACGGTCGTCAGCGGGACCGGTAGTTGCGCGACGACGGGGATGTCGTTGTAGCCCACCAGAGCCAGATCGTCGGGGATGTGCAGTCCGAGGTCGCGCGCGACGCCCATGACGCCGATGGCGATGGTGTCGGACACCGTGAAGATCGCAGTGGGACGTGTCGATGGGTCGAGTAGGGCCCGGCCGGCCTCGATGCCGCCGTCGACCTCGAACGTGGAGTGCACGATCCGGTCCGCCCGGAGCTCGACGGACGCGTCGCGCAGCTCGGCGCGGAACCCGTTGAGCCGGTCGCCTGCGGTGGTGGCGTGATGCGGGCCTGCGACGACGGCGATGTCGGTGTGCCCGCGGTCGAGCAGGTGCCGGGCGGCGAGTCGACCGCCGTGTACGTCGTCGCCGCCGACGAAGGGTAGCCCGGACTCGGCGTGGCGCGTCACCGCGAGCATGGGGACGTTGCCGATCCGGAGCGTGTCGATGAACGGCCGCCCCGGATTGTGCAGGCTGCTCAGCAGGAGGCCGTCCACCTGGCGACCCACGAGAAGCTCGATGGCACGCCGTTGTGCGTCGAGATCGTCGGGCGGGCTCGACAGCAGGACGGAGTACCCCGCGCGGGACGCGGCCTCCTCGATGCCCTGATATGTCGTTGCCACCACCCCGTCGGTGAGCCGGGTCATCACGACCCCGAGGGTGGTGGTCCTGCGCGTGCGCAGGCTGGCCGCCCAGAGATTGGGCTGGTAGCCGAGTTCGGCGGCCACCCGTCGGACGCGGAGCGCTGATTCAGACCATCCGTCGGCGGGCTCGGTCTGGCGCAGGATTCGAGAGGCGGATGACACGTGCACGCCGGCGCGTTCGGCGATCTCTTTCAGAGTCGGCGCCCGGTTTCCGTCGCGCATGCTCGCTCACCTCCCTCCGGATGCGGGTTGACGAACTCAGCCCGGCAGCCCTACATTAGTCGATGCAAACGTTCTCGCAATCGTTCTCGCAATCGGAGGAACCGATGTCCCGACCGCAGACCCTGAGCCAGCTCTTCGCCCTCGATTCGCTTCTCGAGCCGGAGGAGATCGCGATCCGGGACACCGTCCGGAAGTTCGCCGACGAGCGTCTGCGTCCGTACGTCGCGGACTGGTTCGAGGAGGCGACGCTGCCTGCCCGCGACATCGCGAAGGAACTGGGCTCCCTCGGTGCGCTGGGTATGCATCTGGAGGGCTACGGCTGTCCGGGGCTCAGCGCGACGACCTACGGGCTGGCCTGCCTCGAACTCGAGGCGGTCGATTCGGGCATCCGGAGTCTCGTCTCGGTGCAGGGTTCGCTGGCCATGTTCTCGATTCACCATTGGGGCAGCGAGGAGCAGAAGCAGGAGTGGCTGCCGCGGATGGCGGCAGGCGACGCGATCGGGTGCTTCGGCCTGACCGAACCCGACTTCGGGTCGAATCCCGCCGGGATGCGGACACACGCCAAGCGCGACGGCGACGACTGGGTGCTCAACGGCACCAAGATGTGGATCACCAACGGATCGATCGCCGACGTCGCGGTGGTGTGGGCGCAGACCGATCTCGCCGACGGTGCGGCAGGCATCCGTGGTTTCGTGGTGCCGACGGACACGCCGGGCTTCTCGGCCCCCGAGATCCACAAGAAGGTCTCGCTACGCGCGTCGGTCACATCCGAGCTGGTGCTCGACGGCGTCCGCCTGCCGCAGTCGGCGATGCTGCCCGAGGCGCAGGGACTCCGCGGGCCGCTCACGAGCCTGGGTGAGGCACGCTTCGGGATCATCTTCGGCTCCATGGGTGCCGCGCGGGACTGCCTCGAGGTCGCGGTCGACTACGCGCAGACACGTCAGGTGTTCGACAAGCCGCTCGCCGGTTACCAGCTCACCCAGGCGAAGATCGCCGACATGGCGGTCGAGGTCGGCAAAGGGCACCTGCTGGCCTATCACCTCGGCCGTCTCAAGGATCGCGGCGAGATCACCCCCGAGCAGGTCAGCACCGGCAAGCTCAACAACGTGCGCGAGGCGATCGCGATTGCGCGCGAATGCCGAACCATCCTGGGCGCCAACGGGATCACGCTCGAATACCCGGTGATCCGCCACGCCAACAACCTCGAGTCCGTGCTCACCTACGAAGGCACCTCAGAGGTCCATCAGCTGACCATCGGCAAGGCGCTCACCGGCGAGGGTGCATTCCGGTGAGTGGCCCCACCGGCGCGTTGGACGGGCTGGTCATCGCAGACTTCGGTCGGGTGCTCGCCGGACCGTACGCGACGATGCTGCTCGCCGACCTCGGTGCCGAGGTCGTCAAGGTCGAGCGGCCCGGTGTCGGCGACGACACCCGTAGTTGGGGGCCGCCATGGGTCGGCGATCCCGACGCGGCGGAGTCGTCGTACTTCCTGTCGGTGAACCGCAACAAGAGCTCGGTCGCCCTCGACCTCACCGACCCGGACGGGCTGTCCGCTGCCCGACGGCTCGTCGAGCGTGCCGACGTCGTCGTCGAGAACTTCCTGCCGGGCACGATGGACCGGCTGGGTCTCGGCTACGACACTGTGCGCGAAGACAACCCCGGCATCGTCTACTGCTCGGTGACGGGCTTCGGCGGAGACAATCAGCTCCCCGGTTACGACCTGCTCATCCAGGCTGTCGGCGGTCTCATGAGCATCACCGGTCCCGACCGGGACAGCCCGACCAAGGTCGGCGTCGCGATGGTCGACGTCATCACCGGATTGCATGCCGCGGTGGGCATCCTCGCGGCGCTGCGTCATCGCGACCGCACCGGCGAGGGGCAGCGTATCGAGGTCAATCTGCTCTCGTCGTTGCTCTCGGCGCTCGTCAATCAGACGTCGGGATACGTGGCGGCGGGGGTGGTGCCGCATGCCATGGGCAATCGGCATCCGAGCATCGCCCCGTACGAGGTCTTCGGCACCGCCGATCGGCCACTGGTCCTCGCCGTCGGGAACGACCGTCAATTCGCTGCGCTCGTCGACGCTCTCGGCAGGCCGGAGATGGCTTCCGACACGAGGTTCGCCACCAATTCCGATCGCGTCGCCCATCGCAGCGAACTCGTCGACGTCCTCAACTCGCTTCTCGCACAGGACACCGCCGACAACTGGTTCGTCACGCTCACCGGTGCTCGTGTGCCCTGCGGGCCGCTCAACGACATCGCCGACGCGATCGCGCTCGCCGAGCGACTCAAACTCACACCGGTGGTGACCATCGACGACCCGCGACGCGATACGCCGATCCGGCAGGTGGCCAACCCGATCCGGATGAGTGGGACCCCGGTGACCTACCGCTGCGCGCCACCCCGCCTCGACGAGCACGATCCACTCGCCGACGCAGTGTGAGCTGTCCCAGCCCCCACTACTCGTATCGCTCGATGCTGCTCTCGGCCAGCCGGGACAGTCCCTCGCGGATGTGACGGGCCCAGATGCTGCCGATGCCCTCGACGGCCTGCAGGTCGGCGGCGCTGGTCGCCAAGAGTGCCTGCAGGGTGCCGAAACTCCGCACCAGACGGTCGATGTGGGCGAACTGCAGACGTGAGATGCGCGCCAGGAGCCGATAACCGCGCGGGCTCATCGCAGTGTCCTGGGCCTCGATGGTGGTCGGATAGCCGAATGCGCCCGCGAGGAGCGTGAGGTCGAGGAGGTCGGTGTCGGACAGCTGCTCGATGCTCTCGAGCGCCTGCCGGACCTCCTCGGTGCTCGCCGGCTCCGGGCTCGCGTAGTAGTCACGGACGAGCAGTTCTCGCATGGTGTCGTTGTCGCTGAGCAACTCTTCGAGTTGCAGGCTGACCTGGCGGCCGTTCGCGCCGAGTTCGAGGACGTACTCCTCGATCTCGACCGACACCCGCCGAACCATCTCCATGCGCTGTGCGGTCGACATGGCGTCGCGCAGCATCACGTAGTCCTCGATCTCGGCCCGCGACAGTCCCGCGATGACCTCGTCGAGTCGGGTCTTGTACCGCTCGAGCGTCGCGAGGGCGACGTTGGCCCGCGACAGGATGGGGTCCGGGCTCTCGACCACCCGGCGCACGCCGTCGACGTAGACGCTCACGATGGACATCGACGCGCTCACCGAGATCACCGGGTGGCCGATCTGGACGGCGGTGCGTTCGGCCGCACGATGCCGGGTACCGGACTCCTCGGTGGGTATCGACGGATCCGGCACGAGCTGGACGTTAGCCCGCACGATCCGCTTGCCGTCGGTGGACAGGACTACGGCTCCGTCCATCTTCGCGAGCTCGCGCAGGCGGGTCGGGGCGAACTCGACGTCGAGGTGGAATCCGCCATCGCAGATCTTCTCGACGTCGGAATCGTGCCCGAGGATGATCAGGGCGCCCGTCCCGCCACGCAGGATGCGCTCGAGCCCGTCGCGCAGACCGGTGCCCGGGGCCACCCGTGCCAGGGTCTCCCTGGTCAGCTCCGACTTCGCGATCTCGGCCATCTCGCCCTTTCCGGTCCCACCACGTCGCATGGGTGGTACCGCGTACGGACTAGGGTATCGGGACGTGAAGAGCGGTTTTGTGGTGCCCACCGACCTGGACCCCATCGAGCGTCATCCCAAGGCCGTACGGCCGGGTGAGCGGATGAGGATGCACAACCCGATGTGTTACGGGTGCGGGGAGGATTCACCGCACGGTCTGCATCTCGAGATGTATGCCGGGGAGGACTTCACGGTCACCGCGGCGATGACCGTCGAGACCCATTTCGAGGGTGGGCCCGGCGTGCTGCACGGCGGCATCCTGACCACTGCGTTCGACGACGTGATGGGGATGGCCCCGCTGCTCGTCGGGCCGTCGGCGGTCACCGTGCACCTCGAGGTCGACTTCCTCCGCCCCATCCCGGTCGGATCGACGCTGCAGTTCCGCGCGACGTTGCTCGGGCGGCAGCGCCGCAAGCTCTACACCGAGGGCGTCGCGCACATCGGTGACCCCGATCAGCCGGTCGCGACGGCCCATGCCATCTTCGTGTCGATCAACGCCCGCGAACACTTCGCCGAGCACATCGACAAGAGTCAGATCTCCGACGAGTACAAGCAGCGACTCTCGCGGCCCTGAGCCCGTTCAGAACGGCGCCTCGACCACACTCGCCAGTCCGGCGCGGACCGCCTGATCCAGGTTGCCCACCCGGGTGACCCGGATTCCCGACGGCAGGTTCTCGTCGGTACCCGCCGGGATGATCGCGTGGCGGAAACCCAGCCGTCGGGCCTCGGTCACCCGCTTGGCCACCGCGGACACCCGCCGCACCTCGCCGGCGAGGCCGACCTCGCCGATCGCGACGGTGGTGTGTGGGATCGGGGTGTTGTCGAGCACCGAACTCACCGACAGCGCGATCGCGAGGTCCGCGGCCGGCTCGGTGACGCGCATCCCGCCGACGGTCGCGAGGTAGACCTCCTGGTCGTTGAGCGGCGCTCCGAGCCGGGCCTGTAGGACGGCCAGCACCATCGCCACACGGGCCGAGTCCAGGCCGGAGACGGCACGCCGGGGAGTCGCCATGGTGCTCTTGTTGGCGAGCGCCTGGATCTCGCCCACCAGCGCGCGCTTGCCGTCCATCGTGACCATGGTCGTCGAACCGGTGACGTCGGCGTCGCGCTGATGGAGGAAGATCCCGGACGGGTCGGGTACCTGATGGATCCCGTCGTCGCGCTGCTCGAAGCAACCGACCTCGTCGGCGGCGCCGAAGCGGTTCTTGATGCCCCGCACCATCCGGAGGCTCGAATGCTTGTCGCCCTCGAAGGACAGGACGACGTCCACCAGATGCTCGAGCGAGCGGGGGCCTGCGACCGCCCCGTCCTTGGTGACGTGCCCGACGAGCACCACGGCGATCCCGCGGTTCTTGGCCATCGACACCAGTGCCGTCGTCACCGCCCGGATCTGGGTGACACCGCCGGTCACACCGTCGGTTCCGGTCGCGACGACCGTCTGGACCGAATCCACGACCACGAGCGACGGATTCACCTCGTCGACGTGGCCGAGGATGGTCGCGAGGTCGGATTCGGCCGCGAGGTAGACGTTCTCGTGGACCGCATCGGTGCGCTCGGCACGCATCCGCACCTGCCCGGCCGACTCCTCGCCGGTGAGGTAGAGGGCTTTCTGGCCGCGATGTGCCCAGTGCTTGACCGTCTCGAGCAACAGGGTCGACTTCCCGACGCCGGGTTCGCCCGCGAGCAGGATCACCGATCCGGGCACCACGCCACGCCCGAGGACGCGGTCGAGTTCTTCGATACCGGTGGGAATCGCCACCGACGCGTTGGCGTCGATCTCGGTGATGGGCCGTGCCGGGCTGGTCGGCGTGACGCCGCCGACCGCGTTGCCACGGCTGCCGATCGTGGTGGCGGCCTCATCGACCGTGCCCCATTCGCCGCAGTCCGGGCAGCGGCCCACCCATTTCGCGACGGAGTGCCCGCAGGCGCTGCAGCGGAAGGACGACTTCGGTTTGGCCACCCGGTCAGCCTAGTGAGGGCCCCCGACAGCCATGCGAAGCGCGACCGCCGGAAGAGGAACTCAGTGCTCGGGAGCTCAGTGCTCGGGAGCTCAGTGCTCGACGGCGGGGGCCTCGGCCTGGCGGATCTTGTCCTGCCGGGGCAGGGTGGCGCCGGAGTCGACCGGGGTGTCGACGGTGGCCTCACCGGACTTCTCGAAGCGGAACTTCAGCGGCGTCGTGAGACCGGACGCGACCGAGTCGCCTGCGCCGGACAGTGTCACCGTGAGGCGCTTCTCCTCGTCGGTGCTCTGGACGTTCTCGGGCTCGAGCAGCCCGACGGGCTTGCCGGCACGAAGTGCCTGTCCCGCAGCGATGCTCGTGTCACCGACGATGGTGACCTTGCCGCCGTCGGGAGCGTCGATGCCGACCAGACGGTCGTTGAGGACCGGGTCGACGTTGCTGATCACGAACGAGATCTCGAAGGGTCCGCCGTTGCCGAACACCTCGTCGGCCTTGTCGGTCGGGTACATGATCTGCACGTTGCGCAGCTGCATCGAACCGACGTTCGCCAGGTTGCCGTTGACGGCGGGTTCCTGACTCGCCGTCTGTGAGATCTGGCCCGCGCCGCACGCGGTGGTGCCGAGTGCGAGAGCGATGCCCGCCGCGGCGATTGCGGTCACCTTGGCCGTACGCCCCATGCGCGTCCGGACAGCCGAACGCCGAGCGGTTTTCCGAAGCACTGACACCCGTTCCTCCCAGGTATTCGAAAGGCCGATACGCACATGCGTGAACCCTGCACTACGCAGCGTAGTGGGCGGCGGTGGCAAAAGTCCGATCGGGTGTCGGATCGGTGCCGTCGAGGGTGGTGCGATGATGTGCCGGAGGGGGTTTCGACAGTGCCCGTGTGTGGACGATCACGGCCCGGTTTGTGCTGGTCCGTCGCCCCGCGAGGTGTGGCCGGAGGGCACGGTACAGCGCGTTGACCTGCACCGTTGTGTGGGCCCTCTCGGACGCCCGTGCTAGACTGGGTCTACTCGAAAGGGGCACGGAACATTGAATTTCAAAGTTGGCGACACCGTTGTCTACCCACATCACGGTGCTGCTCGGGTCGAGGACATCGTGACTCGGACCATCAAGGGCGAACAGATCGAATATCTCGTTCTCAAGGTTGCCGATGGTGACATGACCGTTCAGATCCCCTCGACGAAGCTGGAATACGTCGGCGTCCGTGACGTCGTCGGCGCAGAGGGGCTCGGTGAGGTCTTCGAGGTGCTTCGCGCCCCGCATACCGAAGAGCCCACCAACTGGGCACGCCGATTCAAGGCGAATCAGGAGAAGCTCATCTCGGGCGACATCATCAAGGTCGCCGAGATCGTTCGTGACCTGTGGCGTCGTGAGCAGGACCGAGGATTGTCGGCAGGTGAGAAGCGCATGCTGACCCGTGCCCGTCGCGTCCTGGTCGACGAGCTCTCGCTGGCGCAGAACACCGACGACGAGAAGGCGACCAGCATTCTCGACGAGGTGCTGGCCGCGGCGTCCTGACGCACCGAACTGCACGTGACTGACGTCCTGGTGGCGCCGGTATGACGGTGAGTGTGGTCGTCCCGGCGGCGGGGTCGGGCACCCGGCTGGGTGAGGCGGTCCCGAAGGCCTTTGTCGATCTGGGTGGCGGAACCACCATTCTCGAACACTGTGTCGACGGCATCCTGCGAGCAGGGGTTGCCGACACCGTCGTCGTGGTGGTTCCGGTGCACCTGATCGACGAGGCGAAGCGTCTGGTCCCGGCCGCCACCGTTGTCGCGGGTGGCTCTCACCGCTCCGAGTCGGTCCGGGCAGGCATTGCCGGGACGGACTCCGACATCGTGCTGGTCCACGACGCCGCTCGCCCCTTCACACCGCCCGATGTGTTCCATCGGGTCGTCGACGCCGTGCGTCACGGACATCTCGCGGTGGTCCCCGGACTGCCGGTCGCCGACACGCTCAAAGAGGTCGATCCGGCGTCGGCCGGGCACGACACAGGCGAGGCGGTGATCCGAACCGTCGACCGTGAACGTCTCCGTGCCATCCAGACCCCCCAGGGGTTCACCCGCGCGGCGCTGATGCAGGCTCATGCCGATGCCTCCGGCCTCGCCACCGACGATGCGGGACTCGCCGAGCGTGCCGGGATTCCGGTCCACGTGGTCGCCGGCGATCCGCTGGCCATGAAGATCACCACGCCCTGGGATCTCCGGATCGCGCGCGACGTCGTGGCGGAGACATCGCCCGCTGGTCGCGTGGTCGACAAGCACTCGACTCCCGCTGGTCGAGTAGTCGACAAGCACTCGACTCCCGCTGGTCGAGTAGTCGACGAGCGTAGCGAGGAGACGTATCGAGACCACCGCACGGAGCGACCCTCATGAGAGTCGGTATCGGCTCCGATGCGCACCGGGTGGACGCGGAAGCGCAGTGCTGGATGGTCGGGTTGCACTTCCCCGAGGTACCCGGTTGCGAAGGTCATTCCGACGGTGACGTCGGCGCGCACGCCCTGTGTGACGCGGTGCTGTCGGCGGCCGGACTCGGCGATGTCGGCTCGGTGTTCGGGACCGGCCGCCCCGAATGGGCGGGCGTGTCCGGGGTGGCGATGCTCGAGCACGTGCGGCAACTCGTTACCGATGCCGGTTTCCATGTGGTGAACGCCGCGGTCCAGGTGATCGGCAACCGACCGAAGATCGGACCTCGTCGTGACGAGGCGCAGCAGGTGCTTGGTGCGGCGCTCGGCGCGCCGGTGTCGGTGTCGGCGACCACCACCGACGGGCTGGGAATGACCGGTCGGGGCGAGGGCGTGGCGGCCGTGGCGACCGCTTTGCTCGACGGCCGCTGAATCACGGCCGTTAGGGTGTTGCACGTGGATCTGTTGCTCGGAATCGACATGGGTACCGGTAGTTCGAAAGGGGTGATCGTCGACACCTCGGGCTCGGTTCTCGCCACCGAGACGTTGTCCCACGATGTATCGCTGCCGCGGCCCGGATGGGCCGAATTCGATCCTGAGCGGGTGTGGTGGGCAGAGGTGTGCCAACTCAGCAGGCGTCTCGTGGAGCAGGCGCCGCGCGGGTCCCGGATCGCTGGAGTATGCGTGAGTGGGGTGGGCCCCTGCCTGGTGCTGTGCGACGAGGAGCTCAATCCATGCCGGCAGGCGATTCTCTACGGGATCGACACCCGCGCCACCGAGGAGATCGACATCCTCACCGCCGAACTCGGTGCCGACCAGATCCTCGAACGGGCCGGCACCGTGTTGTCGAGTCAGGCGGTGGGACCGAAGATCGAGTGGGTTCGCCGTCACGAGCCCGAGATCTTCGCGCGCGCCCGTCGCTGGTATGGCTCCAATTCATATGTCGCGGCGAAACTCACCGGCGAGTATGTCATCGATCATCACACGGCAAGTCAGTGCGACCCGCTTTACGAGACCCGGCATTTCCGGTGGAACGACACGTGGGCGGAGCGGATCTGCGGGCATCTGCCGCTGCCGCGGCTCGTGTGGCCCTCAGAAGTCGTTGGCCACGTTCACGCCGAGGCCGCAGAGGAGACCGGGCTGCCCGTGGGTACGCCGGTCGTCGCCGGCACGGTCGACGCGTATTCGGAAGGCTTCTCGGTTGGCGTCCGCAAGTCCGGTGACCAGATGCTGATGTACGGGTCGACGATGTTCCTCGTTCAGATCATCGATGCCTATCACAGCGATTCGGCGCTCTGGACGACGGCGGGAATCGAGCCCGACACGCTCGCCCTGGCGGCGGGCACCTCGACCGCGGGCAGTCTCATCAACTGGCTGCAGGCCGTCACCGGGGGAGCCGCATTCGACGAGATCACCGCCGAGGCGTCAGCTGTCGCGCCCGGTTGTGAGGGTTTGCTGGTGTTGCCGTACCTGGCGGGTGAGCGCACCCCGGTGTTCGATGCCAAGGCGCGCGGGGTGGTGGCCGGGATGACGTTGCGGCACACTCGTGGTCACTTGTTCCGAGCCGCCTACGAGGGGATCTCGTTCGGGATCCGCCAGATCCTCGACAGGTTCGACGATGCGCATGTCGCGATGCGCAGCGTCGCGGTCGGTGGTGGAGTGCGGAGCGACGTCTGGGTGCAGACGATGAGTGACGTCATCGGGCGTCCGCAGTTCATCCCGGAACAGACCATCGGAGCCAGCTACGGGGACGCATTGTTGGCGGCGATCGGTGTCGGATTGGTTCCCCCGCAGACGGATTGGGCCAGGATCGCCCGGGTCGTCGAACCCCGTCCCGAGTATCGTGCGCTGTATGACGACCTCTATGCCACGTGGCAGGAGCTCTACCCGGCAACCCGGCCGCAGGTCCACCGGTTGACCGAGATCGCCACCTCGGCACATCAACCCATCGTGTAGCCGCCGTCGACAGGGATGTCGACGCCGTTGATCATGCTCGCGGAATCCGAGCACAGCCACGCGACGGTGTTCGAGACCTCGTGCGGTAATGCAAATCGGCCCAGAGGAATTCGTGCGAGCATCGGGGCCGCTTTTGCCTCGTCGCCCCAGACGCGCTGACCCATCTCGGTGAGGACGACCGTCGGACACACCGAATTGGCCCGGATTCCGTGCGGCCCGAGTTCGCGCGCGAGAACCTTTGTGGCCATGACCAATCCGGCCTTGGCGGTGCAATACGCGTAGTGCTCGGGCAGTGGTGCAAGGGCGGCGGCGGAGGCGACCGTCACGATCGAGCCGCCGGTGCCTTGCTCGACGAGATGGCGACCGACCGCCGCGGCCAACAGCGCCGGGGCCCGCAGGTTGATCGCGATCGTCGTATCGAAATGGCCGGGGTCGGTGACGATCGCCGGTTCGGGGTAGGAGACCCCGGCGTTGTTGATCAACACGTCCAGTCCGTCGAAGGCGGCGATCGCGACACCGGCGAGATGTTCCGGTGCCGACGCGTCCGCTAGATCAACGGCCGCCGTCTCGACGTCCACGCCGAACTCATTCGTCAGATCGTCTCGGGCCGAAGCGAGTTCGGCCTCGTCTCGGCCGGTCAACACCAACCTCACCCCGGCCGCGGCCAACCGGCGCGCGATGTCGGCGCCGATCCCCTTGGTGGCTCCGGTGACCAAGGCGCGTTTGCCGCGTAGCGCGAGGTCGTCGGTGTGCTGAGCGCTGGGCATGGTCGTCACTGGTCACCTCGGGGGTTGTCGGGGGAAGCGTTTCGGGTGGAGCGGAGGTCAGGCGCCGGTGGGGGTGCTGTCCGGGAGGGCCTCGGCGCGCTCGGCGATCGCGAGCGCCGTCGCCGGGTCGGTCACGAGCTGGTTGAAATAGCCGCCCCGCGCGCCGGCGATGACCGATTCGACCTTGTCGGCACCGACGGCCACGGCGATACCGACGGGGATGTGGCGCAGGAGCTCGAGTTCGACGGCGATGAGTCGGTCGCCACCCTCGAAATCGACGGCGGCACCGTCGCGGTCGAAGAATCGCGAACACACGTCGCCAACCGAATCTCGGAGGGAGACCGAGGACGTCGGCACGAATTGCGGGATGTCCGAGCGCAGCAGCGGTGGGGCGCCGACGCCCATCAGCGCTGCGCGGGCGTGCGGCCAGAGGCGGATGATCCGTTCGATGGCCGGGTCGTTCAAGAGCGACCGGTACAGGTCGGGCCCGGGAAGCGCCGGTGCGAACAAGTAGTTGGGACGTCCGCCGACTCGGTCGGCGATCAGTCGAGTGATCTCGTTCGTCTGATACCAGGCCTCGGGCTGATCGTTGCCTCCGACGGTGGGGACCACGAGCACACCGGGCAGCGAGGTCAGCTCGAACTGGGCGACCTCGTAGACGGTCCGGCCCGACGACACCAGCAAGACGTCGCCGGGAAGTAGGCCTGCGCCCGCCAGCGCCCGTGCGACCACCGGGGCGAGTGTCCCACCCATCACGTCGACGCCGGTACGACCGGGTGCCGGAGCCGGCAGCGGAAGGCTCAGGTGGACCGACGTCAGCCCGATCGCCTGTGCCACCCGTTCGGCGAGGTCGCCGTCCTCGGCGCCGGTCGGTGGGACGACCTCGATGCGGACGATGCCTTGTCGCTTCGCCTCGGCGAGGAGGCGACTGACGGTTGCGCGGCTGGTGCCGAGCTGGGCGGCCACTTCGGCCTGGGTCGCGTCCTCGGAGTAGTACAGCTTTGCCGCGGCATAGAGCAGCGCAGGGGAGAAGTGACCGTTCTCGGCGTCGGGCGTGGCTGCCTGGACGCCGGAGACCCGGGTGTTCTGTGCTGACCGTCCCACGCTGACGAGTATGGCACTGAACAGATGATCGTGAAATGAATTCTCTGAACATTGGTTCTGGACATTTGCTACGGCCGCTGGCTAGTGTGACACCAACCACATGACAGGTGCGCTGTGACCGACCTGGCGGGGTGCGTGAGGTCGGTCGGCATCCACGCGGAGAAGGAGAACTCATGCTCGACCAGATTCCCGAGAAGATGCAGGCAGTGGTCTGCCACGGGCCCGAGGACTACCGCCTCGAGGAAGTGGCGGTACCCCGGCCCGGGCCGGGCGAGGCACTTGTCCGAGTCGAGGCCGTCGGTATCTGCGCGAGCGATCTGAAGTGCTACCACGGGGCCGCGAAGTTCTGGGGCGACGAGAATCGGCCTGCGTGGGCCGAGACGATGGTCATCCCCGGGCACGAGTTCGTGGGCAAGGTCGTCGCAGTCGACGAGGCCGCCACGCGCCGTTGGGACATCGCGGTCGGTGACCGGGTGGTCTCCGAGCAGATCGTCCCGTGCTGGGAGTGCCGGTATTGCAAGCGCGGCGAGTATCACATGTGCGCACCGCACGATCTGTACGGCTTCAAGCGGCGGACGCCAGGTGCGATGGCGAGTTACATGGTCTATCCGGCCGCGGCGTTGGTGCACCGGGTGTCCCCCGACATCCCCGCACATCATGCCGCGTTCACCGAACCGTTGTCGTGCTCGCTGCACGCGGTGGAACGAGCCCGGATCACCTTCGAGGACGTCGTGGTGGTCGCCGGTTGCGGCCCCATCGGTCTGGGCATGGTCGCCGGTGCCCGTGCCAAGAACCCGATGCACGTCGTCGCCCTCGACATGGCGCCTGCGAAACTCGACCTCGCCGCCAGGTGCGGGGCCGACCGGGTCATCAACATCGCCGAGGAGGATCCGGGCGCAATCATCCGGGAGCTCACCGACGGTTACGGCGCCGATGTGTACCTGGAGGCGACCGGGCACCCCTCGGCGGTGCCGCAGGGCCTCAACCTGCTGCGCAAGCTCGGCCGCTACGTCGAGTACGGAGTCTTCGGCAGTGATGTGAGCGTCGACTGGAGCATCATCAGCGACGACAAGGAGCTCGATGTGCTCGGCGCCCATCTCGGGCCGTATTGCTGGCCTGCTGCCATCCGCATGATCGAGTCCGGCGTGTTGCCGATGGACGAGATCTGCAGCCATCAGCTCCCACTGGCCGAGTTCCAGAAGGGTCTGGATCTCGTCGCGAAGGGCACCGAGTCGGTCAAGGTCTCCCTCATCCCGCAGTGACCGAGACGGGTGCGGACATCACCGACAGCTACATGACAGCTACACGGAGGACAGGGGTCAGATGAGTGGAGAACGGTTCGGCGGACCGCAGATGTCGCGCCGGAACATGTTGCGGGCGTTGGGACTCGCCGGTGTCGCGGCCGCATCGGTGCCGGTGCTCGGCGCCTGCGGGATCGGCGGTCGCACCGATGCGCCGAACGGCGCTTCTGCGGTCACCGGTGGGTTCGACTGGCGCAAGGCATCCGGGTCGACCATCAACATCCTGCAGACCCCGCACCCGTACCAGCAGTCGTATCAGCCGCTGCTACACGAGTTCACCGAGCTCACGGGCATCAATGTCAACGTCGACCTCGTCCCGGAGGCCGACTACTTCACGAAGCTCAACACCGAACTCGCCGGTGGTACGGGCAAACACGACGCGTTCATGCTCGGTGCGTACTTCATCTGGCAGTACGGGCCCCCCGGATGGATCGAAGATCTCGGACCATGGCTGCAGAACTCGTCGGCCACCAGTGCCGAATACGACTTCGATGACATCTTCGAAGGTCTACGGACCTCCACGCGTTGGGATTTCGAGACAGGGAGCCCACTCGGGACCGGCGGTCAATGGGCGATTCCGTGGGGATTCGAGAACAACGTCGTCGCGTACAACAAGGCATATTTCGACAAACGCGGAATCCGGCTGCCCGACCGCTTCGACGATTTCGTCCAGCTGGCCATCGACCTCACCGACCGGTCCGCCAACCGATATGGGATCGCCACGCGCGGATCGAAATCATGGGCGACCATCCATCCCGGCTTCATGACGCAGTACACCCGTGAGGGCGCTGTCGACTACTCGTTCAACGGCAGCGAACTGGTCGCGGAGATGGACAGTGACAAAGCTGTCGCCTTCACCGAGAAGTGGATCGAGATGCAGCACAAGGCCGGGCCGACGTCGTGGACCACCTACGACTACCCCAATGCGACCGGTGATCTGGGCGACGGGACAGCCATGATGGTCTACGACGCCGACTCGGCGACCTACCCGAAGAACAAGCCTGGGGCCAGTGCCCAGGCGGGCAATCTCGGCTGGTACCCGGGTCCGGCCGGCCCGGACGGCAACCACAAGACCAACCTGTGGACATGGAGCTGGGCGATGAACGCCAACTCCGCCAACAAACTCCCGGCATGGTTGTTCATGCAGTGGGCAACCGGGAAAGACTCGATGAACAAGGCCGTCGAGGGTGGCATCTATGCCGATCCGGTGCGGAAGTCGGTGTTCGACACGACTTTCAAGAAGGTGGCGGCCGATCAGCCGGGTTATCTGGAGACCTTCGAAACGGTGATCGGTTCCTCGAAGATCCAGTTCACGCCCCAGAAGAAGTTCTTCGACACCACCAAGGACTGGGCCGTCGCGTTGCAGGACATCTACGGCGGGGATGATGCGTCGTCCCGGCTGAGAAGCCTTGCCAAGACCAACACGTCCAAGGTCAACCTGTAGGAGTTCTGGCATCCATGACCACACAGACCCCCAAGGCGCCTCCCGCGACGCCGGAGCAACCATCGCAGACGGCGGCCAGGGACCTTCCGGAAGTGCCGAGCTGGCGACGTAAGGCTCGACCATACCTTCTCTCGCTACCCGCGCTGATCATCGTGATCGGCATCCTCTACCCGTTCTTCGTCGGCGCCTACTACGCGTTTCTCAACTACGCGGCGGTGAACCCGGACCCGCATTTCGTCTGGTTCAAGAACTTCGCATCGGTCCTCGGCGACCAGATCTTCTGGAAGAGCGTGTCGGTCACCGCGATCTTCGCGGTCGTCGCCACCGCGGTGGAGACGGCGCTCGGCGTCGGGCTCGCATTGCTGCTGAATCGATCCAGTTTCGTCGGACGGATCTTCGAGAAGGTACTGATCCTCCCGTTGATGATCGCGCCGGTGATCGCGGGCGTCATCTGGAAGCTCATGTTCAACCCCCAGTTCGGAATTCTCAACCATGTTCTGGGACTGGGAAACACCTTCGACTGGCTCTCGAGCTCCAACGCACTCTGGTCGGTCATCCTCGTCGACCTGTGGATCTTCACGCCCTTCGTGGCGATCCTCGTACTGGCCGGCATCCGGTCGCTGCCCAAGGAACCGTTCGAGGCCTCCGAGGTGGACGGCGCAAGCTGGTTCTACATGTTCCGCAAGCTCATGCTCCCGATGATCTGGCCGTACATCCTGGTCGCCGTCATCTTCCGGTTCATGGACAACCTGAAGGTGTTCGACCACATCTACGTCCTCACCGCGGGCGGTCCGGGCGTGGCCACGCGCACCCTGCAGATCGGGGCCTTCGAGGATTCGATCATCAACCTCGACTACTCGCGCGGCAGCACGTACATGCTGCTGCTCTGGATCATCGTGTTCATCACCGCGCGCATCCTCGTGAGCGTGCTCGGAAAAGCGCAGCGTCGTGCTGCCGGAGCGGAGTCCTGAGATGCCGAAGTTGAGGAAACCGTCGCTCGCGCCGGCCGAATTGCTGCCGGGGCGAAAGAGATTCACCGCAGGTTCGGTGGCAGCCGACCTCACGATCCTCGTGTGGTTCGTCTTCTCGCTGTTCCCGATCGTCTGGATGTTCCTGTTGGCGTTGAAGAACGACGAACAGCAGACCACCACGTTCTTCCACTTCAGTCCGACCTGGGAGAACTTCGGCACGGTGTTGTCGAGCCGGGGCACCGAGCTGACCAGCGTCGACTTCAAGGCATCTCTCCTGACGAGTCTCATCAACTGCGGTGGCGCGGTGATCGTGTCGCTCGTCATCGGTATCCCCGCGGCCTACGCGGCGGGCCGCTGGCAGTACCGGGGTTCCAATGACCTGATGTTCCAGATGCTCTCGTTCCGGTTCGCGCCGGAGTTGATGGTCATCGTCCCGCTGTTCGTGATCTACAACCAGATCGGGCTCTTCGACACCAAGGTGGGCATGATCTGGGTCCTGCAACTGGTCACCATGCCGCTGGTGGTGTGGATTCTGCGGTCATACTTCCAGGATCTCCCCGAGGATCTCGAGCAGGCCGCGTTGCTCGACGGATACACGCGCAAGCGTGCGTTCGTGATGGTTGCCCTGCCGATGGTCCGCCCAGGAATCGCGGCCGCCGCCCTGCTGGCCTTCATCTTCGCGTGGAACAACTACATCTTCCCGTTGATCCTCGCCGACAGCAATGCCAGCACGGTGACCGTCGCGATCACCAAGTTCCTCGGCGGCGGCGGGCAGGCGTATTACAACCTGACGGCAGCGGCCGCGATCATCGCGGCTCTGCCTCCGTTGATCCTGGCGCTGACGATTCAGCGCTATCTCGTTCGTGGACTCTCATTCGGGGCGGTGAAGGCCTGATGGCAACACTCGATCTCTCGCAGATCACCAAACGGTTCGGAAAGGTCACCGCGGTCGACGACCTGTCGGTCGCCATCGAGAACGGCGAGTTCTTCGTCATCCTCGGGCCGAGCGGCGCAGGCAAGACCACCACCTTGAAATCCATTGCGGGACTGGTGGACGTGGACGGCGGGTCGGTGCACATCGGGGGCGTCGACATGACGCGGGTCGAGCCCTATCACCGCAACGTCGCGATGGCCTTCGAAAGTTATGCACTGTATCCACAGAAGACCGTCAGCGAGAACCTGGCGTCACCGCTCAAGTCGGGCCGCACCGGAAAGTACTCCGAGGCCGAGCGTGCGGAGCGGATCGATCAGGTCACCACCACGCTGGGCATCAACCACTTGCTCAAGCGGTTTCCGCGTGAGCTGTCCAACGGTCAGCGCCAGCGCGTGGCCCTGGGGCGGGTGCTCGTCCGTCCTGCCGACGTGTATCTCCTCGACGAACCGCTCAGTCATCTCGACGCGAAGCTGCGTGCCGCGATGCGGGCCGAACTCAAACAACTGGGTGCGATGTCGAACACCACGACGGTCTACGTCACGCACGACTACCAGGAGGCACTGGCGCTCGGCGACCGGATCGGGGTGCTGCGCGAGGGGCGACTCGTCCAGATCGGCACACCGGCAGAACTCTGGAACCGACCTGCCGACACGTTCGTCGCGCGCTCGCTCGGCCAGCCCGAGATGAACCTCCTCGACGGCGTCGTCGATGACGGGGTGGTCCGGCTCGGTGATGGTGAGCTGGAGGTGGCGATACCCGATGGGTTGCCCGTATCCCGCGGTGACCGGGTCCGGGTCGGAATGCGGCCGTGTGACTTCCATGTCCGTGGATCACAGGTCGACACCTCGGTCGATGTCGCGCTGAGCGGGCATGTGGTCCTCGCCGAGCGACTCGGCCGCAACATCGAGCTAACCGTCGATGTCGCGGGCGAACAGTTGATCGCGCTGACCACCGGGCGCCACGGGGTGGGTGAAGGCTCAGACGCCGTGATGTCCATCGCCCGCTCGGACGTTCATTTCTTCGCCGCGGGAGACGGGGACACCATCCGCCTCGGAAACCCGTACGAGACATCTGTGGAGGCAGCACGATGAGTTTCACCCGTGGCCGCGACGCAGCGACCATCACCACGGACAGCGCAGCAGGGGCCCAGAGTCTGACCCTCGACTCGCTGGTGAAGACGTACGCGGCACGCGGTCGGGAGGAGTTCACCGCGGTCAAGGGAATCGACCTTGCCATCGAGCCGGGGGAACTGGTGGCACTGCTGGGCCCGTCCGGCTGCGGCAAGACCACCACGCTGCGGATGATCGCGGGCCTCGAGACGGTCACCAGCGGGTCCATCACGATCGGGGACCGCGAGATCTCGGATCTGCCCGCGGCCAAGCGAGGTGTGGGGGTCGGCTTCGAGAGCTATGCGCTCTACCCGCCGATGTCGATCCGGGAGAACCTTCTCTACGGGCTCAAGGCCCGCAAGGTCGCCGGCGCCGAGCAGATGGTGGATTCGATCGCGGCCCGTCTCGAGATGGAAGACCTGCTGTCGCTGCGCCCCGCGGCGCTCTCGAGCGGTCAGAAACAACGCGTGGCGTTGGCCCGGGCACTGGTCCGCAACCCCCCGGTCCTACTCCTCGACGAACCGCTGAGCCATCTCGACGCGTCGGCGCGCAATCGGGTGCGCCGCGAGTTGAAGGTCCTGCAGCGCGAGTTCGGCTACACCACGATCGTCGTGACCCACGATCAGGTGGAGGCGTTGTCGCTCGCCGACCGCCTGGCCGTCATGGCCAACGGTGTGGTGCAGCAGTTCGGAACGCCCGACGAGGTCTTCGACGACCCGGCCAATCTGTTCGTCGCCCAGTTCGTCGGCGAGCCGCAGATCAACGTACTGCCCGGGGTCGTGCGCATCGTCGACGGCCGTACCCGTGTCGAGATCGGCTCCGGCGCCGGGTATCTGGAGTCGTCGGCGAGCTCGGTTCGGAACGGGGAATCGGTGACCGTGGGTGTGCGTCCGCAGGACTGTTCGTTGGCTCGGGGCACTCGCGAGGACGGGGCCGGTGTCGGGGCCGAGGTCGCCTGGTTCGAGCACCTCCTGGAGTTCGGGTTGACGACGTCGACCGTGCGGGGAATGGAAGAGGGCATCGTGACCGTCACCCCTGCGCAGGACATCCACGAGGCGGAGGAGCGGGTCGTCCTCACCGCATCGCCGGAGCGTGTGTACCTGTTCGACACCGACAACGGAGATCGACTGCGATGACCAAGTTGTACAACGATCCGGCGCGGTTCACCGAGGACATGCTCGCCGGTTTCCTCGACGCGAATGCGGAGCAGGTGGTTGGCGTGCCCGGCGGTGTCGTCCGGGCGACCACCACACGTCCGGGCAAGGTGGCGGTGGTGGTCGGGGGCGGGTCCGGCCACTACCCGGCGTTCTGCGGCGTCGTCGGCGCGGGTTTTGCCGACGGCGCTGTGGTCGGCAACATCTTCACGTCGCCGTCGGCCGATGAGGCCGCGGCAGTGGCGCGTGCCGCGCACGGCGATGCCGGAGTCCTCCTGACCACCGGGAACTATGCGGGCGACGTGATGAACTTCGGTCTGGCGGTGGCGGAGTTGCGTGCCGAAGGTGTCGACGCACACTATTTCGCCGTCACCGACGACGTCGCGAGCGCGCCCGCGGGGAGCGAGGAGAAGCGTCGGGGGATCGCCGGCGACTTCACCGTGTTCAAGTGCGCGGCCGCCGCCGCCGAGGACGGTCTCGACATCACCGGGGTGGTGCGGGTTGCGGAGGCCGCGAACGCCGCGACCCGCACTCTCGGTGTCGCCTTCGGCGGTTGCACGATGCCCGGTGCCGATCACCCGTTGTTCACCGTGCCGGAGGGGACGATGGGTGTCGGCCTCGGAATCCACGGGGAGCCCGGGGTTTCCGACGAGCCGCTGCCGCGCGCGGACGAGTTGGCCGCGACGCTGGTCGACGGGGTCCTCGAGCATGCTCCGCAGACGTCGTCGACTCGCGTCGCGGTGATCCTGAACGGCCTGGGCCGCACCAAGTACGAGGAGCTCTTCGTCGTCTGGTCGACGGTTGCCGGACTCCTGCGGGATCGCGGATTCACCATCGTGGAACCAGAGGTCGGCGAACTGGTCACCAGTCTGGACATGGCCGGCTGTTCGTTGACGGTGATGTGGCTCGACGACGAGCTCGAGAAGTATTGGCGAGCGCCCGCGGACACCCCGGCGTACCGCAAGGGGGCGCTGTCGCGGACTGCCGGTGGCGAACGTCGCGCCGTGGACGAGGGAATGTCCGGACAGCGGCCAGAAGACCTCGCGGCGTCGGCCGACGACGACGGCCGCGCCGGCGGCATCGTCGCGGCGCGGGCGCTGACCGCCATGGCCGAGGTGCTGCTCGCAGCGGAGGACGAACTCGGCCGGATCGATGCCGTCGCCGGGGATGGTGATCATGGGCGCGGCATGGTCAAGGGATCGGCGGCTGCGGTCGCCGCCGCGGACCTGGCCGTCGCCGCCGGTGCCGGTCAGGGGTCGGTGCTCTCGGAGGCGGGCAAGGCCTGGGCCGCGAGGGCGGGCGGGACGTCCGGCGTCCTGTGGGGTGCGTTGCTGGGCGCACTCGGGACCAGACTGGGCGACACCGGTCGTCCGGACCCGGATGCCGTCGCCGGAGGTCTCCGGGACGGATACGACGCGTTGATCGCACTCGGCGGTGCCGCGCCCGGCGACAAGACGATGCTGGACTCCCTGTTGCCGTTCGTCGAGGACTTCGAGCAGCGCGTGGCCGATGGGCAGGAGTGGCGCGCTGCCTGGCGATCGTCGTCCGATGTCGCCGCGGAGGCAGCGGAGGCCACCGCTCGACTTCGCCCCAGAATCGGGCGGGCGCGGCCACTGGCCGAACGGAGTGTCGGCACGCCCGATGCGGGTGCCACATCGCTGGCCATGTGCCTGAAAACGGTTGCCGACACCATTGCCGGCGTCGCCGAGAACACCTCGCCGGAAGGAATGCGATGAGTTCAGAACTACGTATCGTCGTCGGATCGGACGACGCGGGCTACGAGTACAAGGAAGCGCTGAAAGCCGACCTGGAGGCCGACGACAGGGTCGGGGAGGTCGCCGACGTCGGAGTCGGATCCGACGACCACACCGACTACCCCCATGTCGCGGTCGCGGCGGCGCGAATGGTGGCCGATGGGAAGGCCGACCGCGCCCTGCTGGTCTGCGGCACCGGGCTCGGCGTCGCCATCAGCGCCAACAAGGTCCCGGGCATCCGTGCGGTCACCGCCCACGACAGCTACTCGGTCGAGCGCTCGGTCCTGTCCAACAATGCGCAGGTCCTGTGTTTCGGCGAGCGTGTCGTCGGGCTGGAACTCGCGCGTCGCCTGGCGAGGGAGTGGTTGGGCTACGAGTTCGACGCGACCAGCGCGTCGGCGGCAAAGGTCGACGCCCTGCGTGGTTACGAGGGGCAGGACACCGGAAGCGCCTGCTGAACGGCGGCGGGCCGCGCGCGTTCGCCGACGTCAAACCGGGTAAGATGGCACGTCGTGACCCTGCGCCTGTATGACACCGCTTCCCGAGAGGTGCGCGACTTCGTTCCGCTGCACCCCGGACATGCGTCGGTGTACCTGTGCGGCGCGACCGTCCAGGGCGTACCCCACATCGGCCATGTGCGCAGCGGGATCGCGTTCGACGTGCTGCGGCGCTGGCTCGAACATCAGGGCCTCGACGTCCTGTTCGTCCGCAACGTCACCGACATCGACGACAAGATCCTCCGCAAGGCGCACGACAACGGTCGTCCCTGGTGGGAGTGGGCGGCGACCCACGAGCGCGCTTTCGATTCCGCATACGACGCGCTGGGCGTGATCGCGCCGTCGAGCGAACCGCGCGCCACGGGTTTCATCACCCAGATGGTCGAGTACATGCAGCGACTCATCGACCGCGGACATGCCTACGAATCGGACGGCAACGTCTACTTCGACGTGCTGAGCCTGCCCGACTACGGATCGCTGTCGGGGCACCGGCTCGACGATGTCCATCAGGGGGAGAGCGCCGGGACCGGCAAACGGGACTCGCGTGACTTCACCCTGTGGAAGGCGGCCAAACCCGGCGAACCGTCGTGGCCGACGCCGTGGGGGCCCGGCCGTCCCGGCTGGCATCTCGAATGCTCGGCGATGGCCACGTCGCTTCTCGGTCCGGAGTTCGACATCCATTGCGGTGGAATGGATCTGATCTTCCCGCACCACGAGAACGAGATCGCGCAGGCGCACGGTGCCGGAGATCCGTTCGCCCGCTACTGGTTGCACAACGGCTGGGTGACCATGGGCGGCGAGAAGATGAGCAAGTCGTTGGGCAACGTGGTGGCGATCCCGGCGATGCTCTCGCGGGTACGCGCGGTGGAGCTGCGCTACTACCTGGGCAGTGCGCACTACCGGTCGATGCTCGAATACTCCGACGGCGCGCTCACCGAGGCGGCTGCGGGATACCGGCGAGTCGAGTCGTTCGTGACGCGGGTGTCGTCGCGCGTGGGTGAGGTGGCGGTCGGGGAGATTCCCGCGGAGTTCGCCGACGCACTCGACGACGATCTCGGCGTACCCGCCGGGCTCGCGGTGGTGCACAGCGTTGTGCGACAAGGTAATACCGCACTCGAGTCGGGTGACGGGACCGCCGCGCTCGCGGCCGCGTCGTCGGTGCGCGCGATGATGGGCATCCTCGGCGTGGATCCACTCGACGATCACTGGTCCGACGACAGTGCGGACGAGAGTGCGGCCACCACGGCACTCGATGTCCTGGTGCGCGCCGAACTCGATCGCAGAGCGCGGGCGCGCGCGGAAAAAGACTGGGCGACCGCGGATTCGGTCCGCGATCGACTCGCCGAGGCCGGCATCGAGGTCACCGACACACCAGATGGTGCGCAGTGGTCGCTGAAGGGAACGTCCTGACATGGCAGGAAACTCCAAACGTAAAGGCGCGGTGCGCAAGACCGGCAGCAAGAAGGGGCAGACGGTCGGTTCGGGCGGGCAGCGACGCCGCGGACTCGAGGCGCGCGGTGCCACACCGAAGGCGGTCGACCGGCCGTATCACCCTGCTCACAAGCGGGCCAAGGCGGCGGCGAAGACCACCACCGGTCGTGGCGGTGCCCGTACCCGCAAGGAAGACGGTCCCGAGTACGTCCTCGGCCGCAACCCGGTGCTGGAATGCCTGCGCGCCGGGGTGCCGGCAACCGCGCTGTACCTGGCCACCAACTCCGAGCCCGACGAGCGGGTCGCCGAGAGCGTGAAGATGGCAGGCGATTTCGGTGTCGCGATCCTCGAGGTGGGGAAGAACGAACTCGACCGCCTGTCGTCGAACGGTTTGCACCAGGGCATCGCCCTGCAGGTGCCCGAGTACCAGTACGCCCACCCCGACGACCTGATGCGCGACGCCGTCGACAGCGGGACGCCGCCGCTGCTGGTGGCGCTCGACAACATCACCGATCCGCGCAACCTCGGTGCGGTCATCCGCTCGGTCGCGGCCTTCGGTGGCCACGGTGTGCTCATCCCGCAACGTCGCAGTGCCAGTGTCACGGCGGTCGCGTGGCGGACCAGCGCCGGGGCTGCTGCTCGACTGCCCGTCGCGCAGGCGCCGAATCTTACTCGCACGCTGAAGGATTGGGCGGCCGACGGCGCCCAGCTGGTGGGTCTCGACACCGAGGGTGATGTGACCCTCGACGAGTACGACGGCACGGGACCCACCGTCATCGTGGTCGGGTCGGAGGGTAAAGGCCTCTCGCGGCTGGTGCGCGAGACCTGTGATTCCATCATGTCGATCCCGATGGCCGGCGATGTCGAGAGCCTGAACGCCTCGGTCGCGGCAGGCGTCGTGCTCGCCGAGTTCGCACGTCAGCGACGGCAGTAGCCCCGCCGCGGCCGCTAGACTGCGCGGCATGGGTGGACGCGGAGTGCCGGCGGATCTCGTCATCGACCTGAACGCCGACCTCGGTGAAGGTGTCGGCGACGATGAGGCCATGCTCGAGGTCGTCAGCAGCGCGAATGTGGCCTGTGGCTTTCACGCCGGAACGCCCGCGGAACTGATCGCGACATGTCGGGCGGCGGCCGACGCCGGTGTGCGGATCGGTGCCCAGGTCTCCTATCCGGACCGGTCGGGTTTCGGCAGGCGCTTCATGGACATCGCGCCCGACGACCTGACTGCCGATGTCATCTATCAGATCGGGGCCCTCGAGAGCATCGCCCGCTCGGTCGGCGCAGAGGTGTCGTATGTGAAACCGCATGGTGCGCTGTACAACTCCATCGTCAGGCACGAGGGGCAGGCGGACGCGGTGGTGGCGGCGATCGTCGGGCTCGGCGGTTCGTTGCCGCTGATGGGTCTGCCCGGCTCGGTGTCGTTGCGGATCGCCGGGGCGGCCGGGCTCCCGGTGATCATGGAGGCCTTCGCCGATCGTGGCTATCGGCCGGACGGCACCTTGGTCCCGCGGACCGAGCAGGGGGCCGTGCTGACCGACAGCGCCGAGATCGCGCGACGTGTCGTCGGGCTGATCGTCGACGGCACGGTCACCGCCGTCGACGGATCGGTGATCACCGTCGACGCCGAGTCCGTCTGCCTGCATGGCGACACCCCCGGCGCCGTCGCACACGCGCGTGCCGTCCGCGACGCGCTTCGGGAGGCCGGTATCTCGGTCTCGGCCTGAGGTCGCCGACGGCTACGCCGGTGAGACGGCGTCGTCTATGTTGGGGTACATGACATCGATCGATAGCAGGGTTACCACCGCCGATGGCATCGTCGAGGGCGCGCGGGGAAAACGCACCCGGCGCGGCACCATCAGCTGGAAAGGCATCCCATTTGCCGCGCCGCCCGTGGCCGGCCTGCGCTTTCGCGATCCGCAGCCGGTCAATCCGTGGCCCGGCGTCCGCGACTGCACCCGGTTCGCCAAGGCGGCGATCCAGGAGAAGCAGTTCACCGCGGTCGCTCCCGGTAAGTATCAGCCGGTAGGGGAGGACTGCCTCACCCTCAACGTGTTCGCACCCGACCGCCCGTCGTCGACGCCGCGACCGGTCATGTTCTTCATCCACGGCGGCGCGTACATCCTCGGCACCGCGGCGACACCTCTCTACGAGGGGTCGTTGCTCGCCCGCGCGCAAGATGTCGTCGTCGTGACCGTTCAATACCGGTTCGGCCCGTTCGGATTCCTCGACTTCGGCGCGTATGCCACCGATGACCGGCCGTTCGACTCGAATCTCGGCCTCAAGGACCACGTCGCGGCGCTGTCGTGGGTGCAGCGCAACATCGCGGCGTTCGGCGGAGACCCCGACAACGTGACCGTCTTCGGCGAGAGTGCCGGCGGCACGTCGGTGGTGAGTCTGTTGAGTACCCCTGCCGCGAACGGGCTGTTCACGAGGGCCATCGCGGAGAGTCCGGCCACCGAACTCGTCATCGGCAAGGACTCCGCGCGGATCTACGCCGACGAGTTCCTGCGCCTGCTGCGGGATCCGCAGCGTCGGTCGACGCAGATCGACACCGAGGCCGAACCGATCTCGGCCGCCGACGCCCAGGCGCTGCTCGCGCGGTCGTCGGCGAACGAGATCCACCGTGCCGGAGATCGTCTGATGAAGTTCGCCGCCGCCGCAGGCGTCGACGACGCGATCCCGTACGGACCGGTGGTCGACGGTGATTATCTGCCGGCATCGCCGCTGGATGCGGCCGCGGCGGGCACGACGCTCCCGGTGCCGCTGATCATCGGCAGCAATCACGACGAGGGGCAACTGTTCACCAAGTTCTGGAATGTGTTGCCGGACGCAGAGAAGGCCCTGGTCCGGGTCACCGACGAGCAGGACCGTCGGGAGATCCGGGCGCTGTACAACGGAGGTCAGCGTGACGACGTCCAGCTGGCGGCCGATGCGGTGTTCTGGGCGCCGATGGTGGCCTTCGCCGAGGGACACAGCCGGGTCGCGCCGACCTACGTCTATCGCTACGACTTCCACACTCGCATCCTGGCCGCGACCGGTGTCGGGGCCACCCACGCCACCGAACTGTTCGCGGTGTTCGGTGCCTATCGCACGGCGTTGGGTGCAGGCCTCGCGGTCGGGGACTGGCGGTCGACCGGGCGGGTGATCGCCGACGTGCAGGATCGTTGGGGTGCCTTCGCCACCGGCGGCGTTCCCGGGGTGGGGTGGCCGGCCTACGAGTCCGGCAGCCGGAAGGTGCTCATCATCGACGATCCCGACCGGGTGCAGACCGACCCGGAAGGCGCCCGTCGCGCCGCCTGGCAGAAGGTCCACGCCTCGGCGTGACCGACGGTGCCGTCGGCGGGAAAGAGGTTGCCGTCGGCGGGTGCGGATGCGGGTGGTCGGTCGGTGGTCAGGGGGCCCAGTGACTGGCCGGATCGGCCGCGAGGAACGAGACCACCAGCGGGTTGAAGAGTTCGGGCGATTCCACCGGCAGGATGTGCGTGCCCGGGAGTACCGCGAACCGGCCGTGGGGCAGCACCCGGGACAGGGCCAGCACGTGTTCGATGCGGACGACGCCCCGATCGGCCGCGACCACCAGGGTCGGGGCCGCGACGTCGGCGAAATCGTCGAGATCGTATTCGGGCTCACGGCTGAGCATGGCCACCGTCTTCTCGTACACGACATCGAAATGGTCGGGCCCATCGGGCGAGATCGGGACGTAGCCGCTGCGCAGGAACTCCACCGTGGACGGATTCCGCTGTTGGATCAGGCTGAAGAACTCGGCGGCCTCCTGGCCGTCGGTGTTGACGTAGTTGGCCACCAGCACCATGCGGTTGACCAGGTCGGGCCGTTGCCGGGCGACGAGCAGCGCTATCACCGCACCGTCGCTCCAGCCGACCAGGTGGGCCGGCGTGCTCACGACGTTCTCGAGGTAGTCGATGGTCTCGGCGGCCATGTCGGCGTAGGTGAACGGGCCGTCGTGATCGGGTGAGTGGCCGTGTCCACTGCGCTCGGGGGCGTAGACGTTCAATCCGACCCCGGTGAAATCGGCGATCTGTGAGCCCCAGGTGGCCGCCGACCCGAAGGCCCCGTGCAGCAGCACAATGGCCTGGCCAGAGGGGTCGCCCCCATGGAAATGCCACACCCGCCGTCCGTCGACGTCCACATAGACGCCGCCGTCGACCTGTTCACCCGCGGTCACGCTCGACACCCAGCCATCGTTCCAGAAGCGGCAGCCCGTAGGGGAACGGTTTCGACTCGAATCCACAACGACGAATCCACAACGACGAATCCACAACGACGAAACCGTGGCGACAAGACGAGAACGGGATTATCTCTGACACATCGGCGGCGAGTCGATTAAGTTCACTTCAGTGACACTGGGTATGTCTCGCCGAGAGCGCGGACGGCCACCGTCGGGTCGTGCGCCCATGAAGGGGTCCGATGGGCATTGATCAGAGGTCTCGTCGTGCCGGTCTGGTGCCGGTTGTCGTCATCGTCGTCGTCGGCATGATCGCCGCGCTCAGCGCGTTCGGGGGCATCGCATCGGCAGCTCCCGGCGATCCGCCCCCTCCGATGCGTCTCGACGACCTCGGGTCGTCGTCGACGATCTCACTGCCCGGTCAGCAGGGCGAGACCAGTCTGACGCTGCCGGTGCCGAGGGACCTCAGTCCGTCGGCGCTCCGCGGCAACCTGCAGCTCCCCGCGTTCGTCACCGGCGGCAGCATCGATGTCCTCCAGGGCGACCGATTGATCTCCCGGACGCCGCTCACCACCACACCGAACGCCCCGATCGAGTTGCCATTGCGGGGGGTGCGGGTGGACCGCAACGCTGCCGACATCGTGCTTCGCGGGTATCTCCGTGCCGAGGGCTTCTGCCAGTTCGATGCCGACCACGCATTGCGCATCACCAACACTACGGTCAGTTACGCCGGGCGGGAGGCGATCCCGACGGACGTCGCGGACTTCCTGCCGCCGGTCCTGCGCGGCTTGACCATCTACATCCCCGACGACGTGAAAGAAGCCGAGGGTGAGGCCGCGGTGAACCTCGCCACGGCGGTCGTGTCGAATTACGGGTCCGCACCGGTGCCCATCGAGACGGTCGCCCTGCCGCGCGGCGCGACCCCGCCGACGGTGCCCGGCCCGCTCGAGCGGCAGATCATGATCAGCACCGACGCCCCTCCCGGACTGAGCCTGCACGACAATCAAGGCTCCGCTTACCTCGAGATCGGCGGCTCGCCCGATGAGTTGGTCACGCAGACCCAGTTCCTCACCTCCAGCCTCGCGCCCATCGCGATGAGCTCGTCGGCGGTGGCCGGCGCACTCCATTCGGCGCCGCAGATCGCACCCGATGTGCAGAACCTCTCCGACCTCGGTGTCACGAACCAGAGCGTGACGTCGGCGGCGTGGCCGAGCCTCACGGTCGGCATCGATCAGACCCGGATGGGCAGGCCGTCGAAGGGCATCCGCGTCCAGCTCACCGGCTCCTACAGCCCGGGCGCACCCAACGCCGACGGTCTCATCTCGGTGAAGATCGGCGACCGGGCGATCGCGACGATCCCGGCCGACGAGAGCGGCACCTACGACACCTGGGTCGACATCCCCGACGACCTGTTGAGCCGCTACACCGAGCTGACCGTGACTCTCGAGCACGGCAACCTCGGCGAGACCTGTGGAACCGGCTACCGCAGCACACTGAGTCTGAGCTCGGCGGGAGAGGTCCAGGCCGACGAGGCCGATCCACCCCAGCCCAGCGGGTTCCAGTCGTTGCCGCAGGCGCTGATGCCGCGGACCCAACTCGCCTGGACCAAGGGCGATCCCGCCGATGTAGCCCGCGCGGTGTCGATCGCGTCGGGTCTGCAGAAGATGTCCGCCGTACCGCTCGGCATCGACGTGGTGTCGATGAACGATGCCGGGTCGTCGAGCCAGCCGGCGATCCTGATCTCGGCGGACGGTGCCGGCCTCCCGAGCCTGAACCTGCCGCTGCAATCCGACGGCCGCACGCTGAAAGTCGTCTCGGGATCGGGCGATTCGCAGCAGACCTCCTCGGTCACGTTGAATCCGGGTGTGAACTTCGGCGGGCTCGAGGTGACCCGTACCGGTGATCGGAGTCTGCTGGTCGCGACGTCCACGAACGATTCGAAGGACCTCGACGCACTGCTGGACTGGCTGTCGTCTGGCACCCGTTGGTCGGCGGTCGACGGAGACGCGATTCTCCAGGCGGCCGGGCGCGATCCGGTCACGGTCGCGGCGGACGAGGTGAATGCGGGCGCGCCGACGTCGGATACCGATACCGCGACGAGGATCTTCACCATCGTCGGTGTGGTCGCGGGTGGCGCGCTGCTCGCAGGGCTGGTGATCTTCGGCACGATCCTGCTGCGCAGGCGGCGCAACCGCGGTTCGCCCACACAGACGCCATGACGGTCACCGGCACCGCACCGGCATCCGCGTCGCGAGGTCCGGGGCTCCACGAGCGGCTGGCGGAGAACCCCGCGGTGGTCGTGGCGCTGCGCTGGGGCCTGGTTCTGGTGACGGCGGTGATCGCCTTCTGGCAGACGCTCGGCGCGGTCGCCACCGAGATGGTGGCGGGGACGATCATCACCTACCTGCCCGCGGCGGTCGTGCTCGTGGTGATCGCCGCGGTCGGCATTTCATGGCGTCGCGCAACGGAATTGCCGATCTACGATCGCCAGACCGACGTCATCGTCGGAGTTGTTCTGCTCGTGATCTCCATCTCCGTGAAGGCGATGAACCTCCGGTATCCGGGCGAATACCTCACCACGCATGTGGACCTGCTGGCGCTGTGGGTGTTCCTGTTGGGTGGCGCATGCATGGTGTTCGGTCTACGGCCGATCGCGCGGTATCGCGGGGCCTGGTTCCTGCTGCTGGTGATCTTCCCCGTCCCGTATCGGATCATCGTGCTGCCACTGGGCGGTGATTCGCTCGCCGCGGGAGTGGTGATGGTGGCGTTCGGCGCCATCGCGACCGGTGTGGCGACCGGGCGGACGCTCAATCGCGGGCTGGCCGGCGCGGCGATCGCGGGCGTGGTCGGCGTGGTCGCCCTGATCGGCGTGTGGCTGATCTTCCCGCATGCGGCTCGGGTGGTCTACCAGACCGTCCCCGCCGTGGGCGCGGCACTCGTGGCGAGTGCCCTGTTGTACGTCGACCACCGGCGTCGACACGAGTCATGGACTCCCCTGGGCCGACCCATGTACTCGGTCTCGGTCCGGAAGGTCGGGCGTCCGGGTCTGGCGCTGGTGGTGTTTGCGGTCGCGATGTTCTTCATCCCGATCCCTTCCTACGGGCAGACGCCCAACCAGGAGATCGATGGACTCGACACCCGCCCCCCGCTGGTCGTGCCATCGGGATGGGTGCAGAAGAACGTGACCCGATACGACTGGGTGGAACGTCTCTACGGACCCGAGTCGACCATGACGGTCCAAGACCTCTTCCAGGCCGAGGGCAGTACCGATTTCGACAAGTTCGCTCGTCCCCGGCGAGTGGAGGTGAACGCGGTCGAGGCCACGACCCCGTTGAGGTTCGAGGTGTATCCGGCGATCTTCGTCTACGACTTCGTCGGAGACAGATTCAGCGAACCGATCGAGGTGCCTCTGCCGCATGGTGTGACGGGCTATCTCCAAACGATCGTCGACGACGAGAGCTACCTGACCTTCACCAGGTTGTACTGGAGTTGGACCGACGGCCAGCGTACCCAGCGGGTCAGTCTGCTCTCGGTCGACAATCACGACCCCGACGCGGCTTTCCCGGTCCCGGACCTGACCGTCGCACGCAATCTGGCGACCTTCATGACGGTGCTGTTCCGGGGCAACTCGGTGACGGTCGACCTCGAGCCCCAGTTCAAGGACCGCGATCTGCTCGTCGGATGCGCCTCGGACCTGATCAACGCACAAGTGGGCGCGATCGGGGAGGAGTCGCGATGAACAACGACGAGACACGCAGTGTCGAGGAGTTGCTGGCCGATCCGGACTATCGCCAGGCGGCGTTGTATGACGCCGTCGAACGGCTCCGCGACGAGGACCCGGAGATGTCGGCCTCGCTGCCGTTCAGTCGCAGTCAGAAGATCATCGGGATCTCACTCGTGGTGGTCGTGGCCGTGTTGTTCGTCCTGTTCCCGATCGTGACGGTCGCGGTCCTGGTGTCGATCGCCACGCTGGTCTACATCGTGTCCCTGCTGGACCGCGTTCTCATCTTCCGGCGCGGCCTGGTCAGCGGTGCGATCGCGATCAACGACGACGAGGCCCGGGCGATCGCCGACGACGACCTTCCGCCGTACACTGTGCTCGTGCCGGCGTACGGGGAACCGGAGGTCGTCGGTGACCTGATCGCGGCGATGGAATCGCTCGCATACCCACACGACAAGCTGCAAGTGCTGTTGCTGCTGGAGGAGGATGACGCGCCGACGATCGAGGCGGCCCGAGACGTCGGCCACCACGACCTCGTGACCGTCGTGCTGGTGCCGCCCGCCCAGCCGCGGACCAAGCCGAAGGCGTGCAATTACGGGCTACATTTCGCGACCGGTGACATCGTGACCATCTACGACGCCGAGGACCTGCCCGACCCTCTGCAACTCCGACGTGTGGTCGCCGCGTTCCGCGGTTCCGACGACAGGGTCGTTTGTGTGCAGGGCAAGCTGAACTTCCACAACTCGCGCGACAACATCCTCACTGAATGGTTCACCGCCGACTACGGGATCTGGTTCAGTTACCTGCTGCCCGGACTGATGGTCAGTCGTTCACCGATCCCGTTGGGGGGCACGTCGAACCATTTCATCCGGGAGGTGATCGACGACATCGGCGCGTGGGATCCCTTCAACGTGACCGAGGACGCGGATCTGGGCGTGCGGATCGCCGGCCGCGGTTATCGCACCGCGGTGCTCGATTCGCTGACGCTGGAGGAGGCCAACGTCGACCCGATCAACTGGATACGACAACGATCGCGTTGGTACAAGGGCTACATGCAGACGTGGCTGGTGCATATGCGCCGTCCCGTCGCGCTGTGGCGAATCCTGGGGCCGGTCGGGTGGTTTCGGTTCACACTGCTGATCGCGGGCACCCCGGCGATCGCCTGCGTCAACATGATCTTCTGGCTGATCATGGTGGTGTGGATCGCGGGCCAGCCCAAGGTGTTCGCGGACATCTTCCCGGGACCGATCTACTATCTCTCGCTGATCTCGTTGATCTTCGGCAACGGCGCGGCCATCTACATGAACCTGGTCGCCATCCGTGAGGACGATCGGAGCAAGCTGCTGTGGTCGGCCCTGATCGTGCCGGCCTACTGGGTGATGATGAGCGTTGCCGCCATCAAGGGGATGTGGCAGATGCTCTTCAACCCGTCGTACTGGGAGAAGACCTTTCACGGCCTGTCGACCAGTGCCGAGGAGGCCGAGACGACCGAGGGCGCAGAGGCGTCCGCGGCGGGCAGTGCGGGTACTGCATGACCCGTCGGCAGATCATCGCGCTGTTCGTGGTGGTGTGGATCATCTATCTCACCCTGGGTGTCTATCTGGCCACCGACGTCCGATTCTTCATGGGCGACTCGCTGTCCCGCGTGCAGTCGGCGCAGAGTGTGCTGTTCAGTCGTGATCCGCACGTCTCCGCGATCGGCTTCATCTTCACGCCGCTGACGGCAATCATCCAGTTGCCTTTGACCGCCCTCAGCCCGATCTTCCCGGCCATGACGACGTCGGCGATCTCTGCGGCCGTCATGTCGTCGGCGTTCATGGCCGGATCGGTGATCCAGTTGTCCGGGATCGGCCGCGATCGGGGCATCGAACGGCGCATCCTGATCCCGGTGACCATCTGCTACGCGATCAATCCGATGATCGTGTTCTACGCGGCCAACGGTATGAGCGAGGCGCCGTACCTGTTCTTTCTCGCTTGGGGGGCCCGGCGCGGCATGCGCTGGATCGACACCGACGACGTCCACGAACTCGTCACCGCCGGAATGGCCCTCGGGTTCGCCTATCTGACGCGCTACGACGGCGCAGCAGCCTCGCTGGCCACCGGTATCGTTGTCGCCGTCGTCTCGTATCGCCGCTCCCCTCGGGCCACCCGGGTCACCCGCGCCATCCTCGACATGGGACTCGTCGCGCTGCCGAGTGCGGTCGCGTTTCTCGGGTGGGCGCTGACCAGTTGGCTGATCACCGGGGAGTTCTTCGCGCAGGTGGCTTCCCAGTACGGCAACGCCTCCATCCTGGAACTGTCGGGGGGGAGCGGTTCGGCGAATGCCTTCCAGGCATTGAAGTTCTCGATCGTCGAGGTCCTCATCCTCGCGCCGCTGTTCCCGCTGCTGCTGGCGATCGTCTGGAACGTCCGGCGCCGCTGGGGAAGAATGGGTCCGCTGCTCGCGCCGGTGCCGCTCATCGGTGGCGTGCTCTTCTTCCAGATCTGGAGCTATGCGCGGGGCACCACGTTCGGGTTCCTGCGGTTCTACATCACCGTGGTGCTGCTGGCGACCATCACCGCACTGATCGCGGTTCCGGCGCGTCGATCGACGCCGTTCCGACGGAAGGGCGCCAACGCGCGGATGCCCGACATGGTGGTGGCCCGCACAAAAGGTCATTTCGCGTTGGGGGTGGCCGCGGTGATCGCGATGGTGGTGGCCGTCCCGGTCACCGCCTGGGGTATGACTTCGACGAAGTATGCGCCCCAGGAGTTCGCACTACAGCAGGTGGTGTTCCCCGACCCCGATTCGACTGATCAGAAGGTCCTCGACGCGCAACGGACCCTGAGATCCTTCTCCACTGAACGTTCGTTGGCCCAGTATCTCGACAGCCTCGATCTCCCGCAGGGCAGCGTGCTCTGCGACACCGTGTACGGATTCGCCGTGATCGCGCAGTCGAGACATCCGAAACGGTTCGTGATCCCGTCCGACGAGGATTTCGACGAGACCGTGAACAACCCTGCCGCACATGGTGTCCGGTTGATGCTGGCGGTGCCGGTGACGGGGCGCGGAGCCTCCGACGCGCTCAACATCCGGTATCCGACTCTGTATGAGAACGGCGGAGGGATCGGCGTACTGATGCTCGAGGCCCCCAACCAGGGCGTCGATCTGCCGGATTGGCGGGTCTACCGCGTGACTCCCGCAGCGGAGTTGACCGAGAGCGAACAGCTCAAGACGGATCAGGCCGAGGCCTCCGGTGATTCCGACGATGATGCCACGGGCTGAGTGACGGGTCAGTGGACCGCCCCGTCGACGACCGTCCAGACCGGGTCGTCGGGACCGATGTCGTAGGTGCACTGATCGGGACGGGGATCGGGAACGAACGCCCATAACAGGCCGCCCGCGGTGCCCGCGGAACGTTGTTCGGAGAGCTTGTCGCGGAATCGATCCGCACGAGCGGCGATCGGTAGGCACGAGCCGGCCTTGATGCCGATCTCGTTGACCATGATCGGCTTGCCGAGCGAATGTGCCTGCCGGATCCGGGTGGGCAGATCGCTGCCGGCGGGTCCGTAGTCGGTGGGACCCCCGCCGTAGTCGTGGAAGTCGAGGACGTCGATCTGCGGCGACGACCCGACGTCGGCGTAGTCGGTGCCCTCCGTCCCGCACTGATCGCCCCCGATGAGCCCTGCGAAGATCGGACGACCCGGGTCGATCGACCTCAACCGTTCGCCTGCGTCGTCGAAGAACGACTTCAACACCGCCGCACCACCGTCGGGACATCGGCGTGCCTGCCAGTCGCACCCGCTGGTCCCGCAGACGCTGGTCTCGGGTTCACCCACGAGTTCCCAGCCTGCGACTGCCCGCTCGTCCTTCCATCGGGTCACCGCGGCCGTGATCCAGTCGGCGAAGGTCATGCCGCCCAGCGATTTACGGGTTAGCCAACCGTCGATGTACCAGGAACGGTCCTTGAACTGGTCGTCTTCACAGATTCCGGTACTGCCGGTCAGCACCGGCAGGATCAGCTGATCATGCCGCTCGGCTGCGGCGAGGACCGCGTCGAGTGGACCGAAATCCACCGAACCCGTCGTTTTGTCGACCACGAACATCGAGAAGAAGCTGATCCGCGTCAGTGCATGAGGGGGGAGCGCGCCGAAATAGTCGTCGAGGTCCACCTCGGCACCACACCCTTTGTTGACCGACCAATCCGTGCCGAGTTGGTAGGCGTTGAATCCGGACGGCCACCAGTCGTGTCCGTCGAGCAGCAACCCGGTGGGGGTGGTGGAGACCCGGCCGCTGAGCACGTGATGCGCGGGCGACTCGCCCGAGGGTTCCGGCGTGGACGGCGAGCAACCGGTTGCGACGACGGACGCCGCAACCAGGATGACGCAGAGTGAGGCAACCGTCCGGAGCCTGTGCACAGACGGAGACTACTCCGCTGTCGACGTAGGGTCCGAGATATGAATGTCGATCTCATTCGTCCCTCACGTGCCCGGCGGGTCGTCCGGATGGTCGGAGCGATCGGTTGCGTCGCGGCCACGATCGTCGCGGTGGCCGGATGCGGGTCGTCGGGGGACGGGCCCGCCGAGTCTCCGGATGACGCTCTGGCTGCGTCGACCAGTGACTCGACCAGCGCCCCGGGCGCCGCTGTGACCACCCCGGTGCTCCCACCGCCCTACGTTGACCACGTCGACTGGGTGCAGACCGACGTCGGGGCGAGCCTGCAGATCCACCCGACGTCGTCTGGCCGCCGGACCGACAACCCGCGCGGTGCGGACATCGCCTGGTCCGAGGTGCTCGCCATGGCACCCGATGCCGAGACCCCCGGCATGCGTGCACAGTTCGACTGCCACTGGAACTTCGCGCGCGCCGTGGAGCCCGACAAGCCGAGCTGGAACATCGAGCCGTCGCGCCCGGTGGTCACCGAGCAGGTGATGATCGAGACGCGGTGCAATCCCGGCGCGCCGGAGGAGTGACCGCATTCGCCGGTCGTGCGCAGTCCGTCGTCGAGCGTGCGCTGAACTGCGCCCGCTCGGCGAGATGACGGAACTCCGACCGACGTCAGCGGGTCGCGAAATGCCGTCGGTGTCCGGCCCACCGGCAGACGACATAGATCACGAACGAGATCGTGGTCACGAACACCGAGACCGGTAGACCCGGCGCGAGCGACAGGATCAGCCCGCCCACCGCGGCGACCTCCGCGAACACCACCGACAGCACGAGCACCGTCGTCGGATTCGCGGTGAGGCGCGCGGCGGCCGCGGCCGGCGTGATCAGCAACGACATCACCAGCAGCGCACCGATGATCTGGACGCCCTGGGCGCACGCGAGACCCATCAACACGGCGAACACCACCGACAGGGTCCGGATGGGTACGCCGTGAGCGCGGGCCACCCGCGGATCGAGTGAGGAGAACAGCAATGGGCGATAGATCACCGCCATGCCGATGACGACCACGACGGTGGTGATCGCGACCGCGGTGAGCCCGCCGGTGCCCACGCTCACCACCTGTCCGGTCAGCATCGCGAAACCTGTTCGTGCGCTGCCGTAGAGCGACAGGAACAGCACGCCCAGGCCGAGGCCGAAGGCCATCACCACGCCGATCACCGAATCACGTTCGCGCGCGCGGTTGCCCATGTAGCCGAAGACCGCGGCCACGACGACCGCACCGATCACCCCGCCCACGTTGATGCTGATGCCGAGCAGGAGGGCGGCCGAGGCGCCGGTCACCGACAACTCGCTGATGCCGTGGACCGCGAAGGACATCTGCCGCGCCACGATGAGTGGGCCGAGGATGCCGCCGAGCAGGCCGAGGAGCGCGACTGCGATGAGCGATTGCTGGACGAAGCCACGCCCGAGGAGTTCGGCGGTCTCGCTGAAATCCCAGAATTTGCTGATCTGTATCTCTGCGGCCGCCTGAGGGATTGCGACGGTCATGTGAGGCCGGACCGCCCTCCGTCGTCCTCCGGCTGGGTGGTGGCGGTCGCCGGCTCGGGCCGATGGTCGCAGTGATGGGCGTCCTCGCCGCCGATCACCAACAGTCGTCCGTTGACCCGCAACACCTCGACGTCGCTGCTGTAGAGATTCGAGAGCGTCTCGGTGGTCATCACCTCGTCGGGTGTGCCGATCCGGAAATGCCCGCCGACCAGGTAGAGCACCCGATCGACATAGGGGAGAATCGGGTTGATCTCGTGGGTCACGAACACGACCGCGGTGTCGGCTTTGCGCCGTCGTTCATCGATGAGTTCGACGACGAGCTGCTGATTGGTCGGGTCGAGGCTCGACAGCGGCTCGTCGCACAACAGCAACGTCGGGTCGCCGGTGAGCGACTGGGCCACCCGCAGACGTTGCTGCTCGCCACCGGACAACAACCCCATCGGGGCGTCGGCGTATGCGGTCGCCCCGACCTCGGCCAAGGCGGCGTCCACCAGCCGCCTGCGACGCGATCGGCCGCGCAGCCCGATGCCCCACCGGCCGCCGTCCACGCCGAAGCCGACGAGGTCGCGGCCGCGCATGGCCATCGGGTCGGCATCGTCGGCATGCTGCTGCGGGATGTAGCCGATGGCGTCGGTGACGTCGAGCGTGCCGGCGTCGAGGGGGTACTGGCCGAGCAGGCAGCGCAGGAATGAGGTCTTGCCGGAACCATTCGGTCCGAGCACCGCGATGAACTCGCCGCGCGCGATGCGCAGATTCAGGTCGTCCCAGAGCACCCGCGAGCCGAAGGCGAGTCGGCCGTGCTCGAAGGTGGCGACCGTATCCGGTCGCGGCCCGACGTCGGTCGTCGGCGTGACCGCCGGGTCGGTCCTGTGGTCAGGATCAGCCATGATGTCAGTGTGCGGCATGCTCACCCAGTGCGGCGCCCAACGCCTGGATCTGGCCGGACTGCCACGTGATGTAGTCGGTGACGCCGTCGGGCAGGGTCTCGGTGAACTCGACGACCGGAACGCCGGCCTTCTGGGCGGTCTGCAGCACACTCTCGGTGACCGAGTCCACCGCCTGGGTGTTGTAGACGAGCGCACCGACGGTGCGTGAGGTCAGCAGATCCTCCATCGCGGCCCGGTCGGCGGCCGACGGGGATTGGCCCTCTTCGACCGACTGGGCGAATCCGGCGGGCGCCGCGTCGACCAGCCCTGCCTCGTCGAGCAGATAACCCGCCAGCGGCTCGGTCTGCGCGACCTTGGTCCCGTCGTGAGCTGCCTTGATGGCGGCCAGCTGTCCTCGCAGACCGGTGATCTTCTCGTTGAAGGCCCTCGCGTTGGCCCGGAATGCATCGGCGTTGCCGGGATCCTTGGCGGCGAGTGCGTCCCCGACCTCGGTCGCCACCTGTCCGGCGACCGACAGGTCGTAGAAGACGTGCTCGTTCATGTCGGAATGGTCGCCACCGTCGTGATTCTCGCCCGCCAGGATGTCGTAGGCATTGATCGCGGTCGCGTCCGAGCCCTTGACGGCGTCTTCCATGTACGCGTCGTAGTGGCCGCCGTTCAGCACGACGACGTCGGCGTCGGTGACCTGCGCGGTGTCGGCTGCCGACGGCTCGAACTCGTGCGGATCGCCCTCGGAGTTGGTGTACAGCGAGGTGACGGTGGCCTTGTCGCCTGCCACCGCCGAAGCGACGGAACTCCACACATTCGTCGAGGTGACCACCGTGGGTGTGCCGGACGGGTTGCCGTCGTCGGTGCCCGAGCACCCGGTCAGGGCCAGGGCCCCGGCTCCGAGCAGGGCCGCGGTCGCAGCCAGTGTTCGCCTCATCGTGTCTCCGCCTCACGCAAATGACAATCGTTACCGAAAGCAGTGTAGGTGAGCGTCGGCCCGGTCGGCGAATCGGGCGGCTGGTCAGGCGTCACGGCGGCGAGTTGCCATCGATTCAATCGTGTACTATCGAATTCGGCCGAAGCGGAGCGTGGTGGCTACGCTCGGATCGCGGGGCATCTGCAAGGAGGAGCTTGGACATGGGTCGGCGTATCCGCACGATGCGACGTGACGGTGTCGCATGACCGGGCAACGCACGACCCCGACGGCTCAGCAGTACGTGCGCTACGCCTACGGCGCGAAACTCCCACCATCGATGAACGACTGGGTCACCCGCGATCTGGCGGGTCCCGGCGCCACGGTCCGGATGGTCGTCCGCTGGGCGATCCCCTGTCTGCTGCTGATCACCCCGATGATGTTCGTGCCTGCGGATCTGGTGGTGCGGCTGAACATGACGATCCCGATCATCATTCCGTACATCTTCTTCTCGATCGCTCTCAACCGGGTGTACCGGCGACACCGGCTCAGTCAGCACGGTCTCGATCCAGATCTGGTCAACAAGCTCGAGCGGGATCGCAATGCCGACCTCTATGACGAGTACCGGAGGAAGTACCGCGGCCGGTGACGCATCGGTCGGTCGGATCAGTCGACCGGGCCTCGCGTTGCGGTCGTCACGACCGGAACGACGAAGCGCTGCAGCATTTCTCGCTCGTCTGACGCGGTCTCGCCGGGGCTCGTCAACAGTGACACGATGACGCGCACCACCCACCGTGCGCGGTCGCGTCGTTCGTTCGGTCGGGTGCTCGGCGCGATGTCGCCGAGGAACCCCACCGCGATCTCCTCGATGGCGGGCGAGAGAAGAGCCAGATTCGCCGACTGCCCGGCGGCATCGGGGACGAACCATGCCGACAGCGCGGGGTTCGACCGCACGCCTGCCACGGCGGTGGTCACTGCGGCGAGCAGTCGGGCACCCGGATCGGACTCGTGCCGGGTGGCTGTGCCGACCGCTGTCCCAAGCTCGGCCGCGGCCCGATCGACATAGGCGGCAAGGACTTCCGACTTGCCGGGATAGTAGCGATACAACGTCGCACGCGAGCATCCGGCGGCCGAGGCGATGTCACGCATGGTCACCGCGGACACCCCCTTCTCGACGAACATCCGCTCGGCGATGTCGAGGATGTGCTGTGCGGCGAGCTCGGCCCGTTCCGGCGCGAGCCAGTCGGTGGTCGTGTCAGACATGGAACGGTACGAAGGTCGGTCGTCGAACGTAGTTGCCCTCGGCCCATTCGATCCCGGTCACGTCGACCGTGAACTCGGGTTGGCGGGCGAGCAGCTCGGTCAGCGCGACCCGTCCCTGCATCCGTGCCGCTGCGGCGCCCAGACAGTGATGGTTGCCGTGACTGAAGGTGAGGATGTTGCGGGGCCGGCGGGTGACGTCGAGGACGTCGGCGTCGGCCCCGTACACCTCGGGATCGCGATTGGCCGACCCGTAACAGAGCAATACCTTGCGACCCGCAGGGATCGTGACGGCGCCGTCGGCCGCCTCGGGCGGCAGATGGCCGACCCTCTGCGCGTCGGGCGCCGGGTAGGAGACGTCGCGGGTCGTGGTGCGCGCCAATCCCTGCGCAGGGGAGGTGAGGCGGAGCAACTCGTCGATGGCCCCGGGGATCAGGTCTGGATCCTCGACGAGCCGTCGTCGCTGATCCGGGTGTTGGTGAAGCAGCGCGACGCTGCCGCCGAGCAGGCCGGTAGTCGTGTCGTTGCCGCCGGCCACCATGGTGAAGGTGAATGCCAGGATCGAGAGCAGGCCCCCGGGATCGTCGGGGTCGTCGGCGAGGCCCGCGGCGACGAGCTGGGAGACCGTGTCGTCGGCCGGGTGGCGCTTGCGGTGGTCGACGAGTTCGGTGAAGTACGAGAGCATCTCCATCGTCGCCGCGCCCGCCGATTCGCCGGCGGCCGCCATCCCCCCGACGCCCGACGCGGCGCCGACGATCGCCTGGGTCCAGCCGTCGAAGCGGGACCAATCCTCCTCGGGCACACCGAGATAGTGGGCGACCACCATACTCGGCAATGGTTTGAAGAGCTCGCCGACGATGTCGGCGGGACCATCGGTGGGTAGTCGGTCGAGACGTTCGGCGACGAACTCGCGGACCTTGGGCTCCACCTCGATGACCTGCCGAGGAGTGAAGCCGCGGGCGACCAGCTTGCGGAACTCGGTGTGCGACGGCGGATCCTGCATGACCATCGGGGGGTGGTCGGCCATCCCGATGGCATCGAGTTCGCCATAGGTGACCGTGAGGCCCTGCGCCGAGGAGAAGGTCGCGGTGTCGTTCGCCGCGGCCATCACGTCGGCGTGGCGGGTCAGGACCCAGAAGTCGCCCGCGGCGCCGTTGTCGGCATCGGCGACCACCCGGTGCACCGGCGACCGTTCGCGCAGGGCCGCGTACATCGGGTGCGGATCCGCCCACGAGGGCCCCGACCGTAAGACGTACTCCGCGCGCTCAGACACTCCGATTGACATGTATTGATGGTGAGACACTATGAATCAAGTGTCAACCGCTTTCGCCGTGCGGGCGCAGAACCCCGCCCGCACGGCGGAGAACTGCGCCCGGGCGAGTGGAAGGGTGTGCTCAGGGCGCCGACGTGGCCGGGCCGAATGGCCCTGTCGACTTTCTCTAAGGTGGAGGGATGACCAGCCCCCCGTTGCCGAGGCGCGTCGCACTCATCTCCGTGCACACGTCACCACTGGCGCAGCCGGGTACCGGCGACGCCGGGGGGATGAACGTCTACGTCTGGCAGACCGCGACGCGGATGGCCCGTCGCGGGGTCGAGGTCGAGATATTCACCCGCGCGACGTCGTCGTCGGACGCGCCGAGCGTGCAGGCGGCACCCGGCGTGACCGTCAGAAACGTCGTGGCCGGACCGTTCGAGGGTCTCGACAAACGTGATCTGCCTGCTCAGCTCTGTGCGTTCACGGCGGGTGTCCTGCGCGCCGAGGCGATGCACAAGCCCGGCTACTACGACCTGATCCACTCGCACTACTGGTTGTCCGGCCAGGTCGGCTGGCTCGCGCGGGATCGATGGGGAGTGCCGTTGGTGCACACCGCGCACACTCTGGCAGCGGTCAAGAACGCGTCGCTGGCGAAAGGCGACACGGCCGAACCCATGCTGCGGGTGATCGGCGAGCAGCAGGTGGTCGACGAGGCCGATCGCATGGTGGTGAACACCCAGACCGAGGCGACCGAGCTGGTGTCGATGTACAACGCCGACCGCGCGCGGATCGACGTGGTGACGCCCGGCGCGGATCTCGATGTCTACTCGCCGGGGCCGCGTGCCCTGGCGCGCGCCGAACTGGGCCTTCGCGACGACGAGACGGTACTGACCTTCGTTGGGCGGATTCAGCCACTCAAGGCTCCCGACGTTCTGTTGGCGGCCGCCGCCCCGATCATCGAGCTGTCGCGTGGGCAGGGGCGCCGGGTCAGGGTCCTCATCGTCGGCGGGCCGTCGGGGACCGGCCTCGCGCAGCCCACCGCCCTCATCGACCTGGCCGCGGACCTGGGTATCGCCGACTCCGTCACCTTCCTCCCGCCCCAATCCGCGGATCGGCTCGCCCAGGTGTACCGCGCCTCGGATCTGGTTGCCGTGCCGAGCTACTCGGAGAGCTTCGGGCTCGTCGCCATCGAGGCGCAGGCCTGTGGTACCCCGGTGGTGGCCGCCGACGTGGGGGGTCTGAGCGTCGCCGTGGCGGACGGCCGGACCGGTGTGTTGGTCGACGGGCACGACGTCGAGGACTGGTCGCGTGCGATCGGAGCGCTGCTGGCCGATCCCGACCGCCTGGCGTCGATGCGGCAGAACACCCGCGCGCACGCCGAGCAGTTCTCGTGGGAGCACACCTCGACCCAACTGCTCTCCAGTTATTCGGCCGCGATGCAGTCGTTTGCCACCCGGAATCCGGGCGCCGCCGGGGCGGCCACCGTGCGGCGCGGCTCCCGGCGCTGGCGCAGACGCCGGTCCAAGATGAGTGTGGGACAAGGATGAACGAGTGAACCAGGCCGAGATCGTCGAACTGCTCGAAACCGCCCTGACCGAACGGGAGATCTCGTTCAGTCGCAAGGATGCCGGTGGCGCCCAGGCCGATCACCTCGTGCTGGAACTGCCCGGCGAGCGCAAGCTGACGACCACCGTCCTCCTGACCGCCGGCCCGCACGGCGTCCGTGTGGAGGCGTTCGTGTGCCGGCGTCCGGACGAGAACCACGAGGGCGTCTATCGCTACCTGCTCCGGCGCAACCGTCGGCTGTACGGGGTCGCATACACGATCGACAACACCGGCGACATCTACCTGGTCGGCCGCATCTCGGGTGATGCATTGAGCGCAGACGAACTCGACCGGGTCCTCGGTCAGGTCCTCGAGGCCGCCGACGGCGACTTCAACACACTTCTGGAGATCGGATTCCTCGCCTCGATCCAACGCGAGTGGGCGTGGCGGGTGTCGCGTGGCGAGTCCCTGCGCAATCTGCTCGCGTTCGAGCACCTGATCGACAAGGAGTCACTGCCCGAACCCGGCGAACCGCTGCCGGACCGCTATGTTCCGGGCGTGACGTCGGTCGACTCGGTAGGGGAGCGGTCGGACGGTTCGGCCGATGACCTGGACTGATGACGGCGCTGACCGTTCGACCGAAGGTGTGGGCGCCCTCACAGTGATCGTGGTCGTCTCGTAGAGTTGTGCCTGCGCAGGACCGGATCGCCAGATGCGGACGAATCGGACGATGCGGACATCGCGTTCGGGCGGAACTCGACAACGAGTATTGCTACGATTGCGCCCGAAAGATCACCAACGGAGGTGTCATGAGCTTCAAGAGTCCCTATCCCGACGTCGAGATCCCCGACGTGAGTGTCTACGACTTCTTGTTCGGGTCGATCGCCGACGAGGATCTCGACCGGGTGGCGCTGGTCGACCCGAAGTCGGGCGACGAGACCACCTATCGCCGGTTGATCGGCCAGATCGACGCAGCGGCAGGCGCCCTGGCGGCGCGCGGGATCGGGGTCGGCGACGTGGTCGGCGTGCTGTCGCCGAACATCCCGGCCTTCGCGACGGTCTTCCATGGCATCCTGCGGGCCGGCGGCACGGCGACGACGATCAATGCGCTGTTCACCGCACCCGAGATCGCCAAGCAGCTGACAAACGCCAACGCGACCATGCTCATCACCATCTCGCCGATGCTCGAGCAGGCGGCCGCGGCCGCCAAGGAAGTCGGCATCGCCGACGAGAACCTGATCGTCCTCGACGGCGAGGGGCAGGAGAGTTCGGGTCATCCGAACGCGGTCGATCTGCTCGGCCCGAATCTGCCGGCGCCGGACATCACGATCGACCCGGCCACCCACGTCGCGGCGCTGCCCTACAGTTCGGGCACCACGGGCAACCCGAAGGGTGTCGCGCTCAGCCACCGCAACCTGGTCGCCAACGTCGCCCAGATCAAGCCGCTGCAGGGTGTGACGAACGACGACGTGGTGATCGCGGTCCTGCCGTTCTTTCACATCTACGGGATGACGGTGTTGCTCAACGCCGCGCTCTACAACCGTGGGCGCCTGGTGATCATGCCGCGGTTCGACCTGGTCGAGTTCCTGGAGAACATCCAGAACCAGAAAGTGACCAAGGCCTTCATCGCGCCGCCGGTCGCGGTCGCATTGGCCAAGCATCCGATCATCGACAACTACGACCTGTCGTCGCTGGAGGTCATGATGTCGGGCGCCGCCCCCCTCGACGACGAGCTCGGCAAGGCGGTCGCGAAGCGGCTGGACCTGCACATGCTGCAGGGCTATGGCATGAGCGAGTTGTCGCCGGTCAGCCATCTGATCCCGATCGACACCAAGGCCGCGCTGGGCTACGACGAGCCGCCGCTCTCGTCGACCGGCTGGGCGATCCCCAACACCGAGAACAAGATCGTCGACCCGGCCACCGGTGACGAGATCGACCTGCCGACGGAAGGTCTCTCGGAGCCCGGGGAACTCTGGGTGAAGGGCCCGAACGTCATGCTGGGTTACCTCAACAACGAGCAGGCCACCGCCGACACCATCGACGCCGACGGTTACCTGCACACCGGCGACATGGCACAGGTCGACCCGACCGGGTGCGTCTACATCGTCGACCGGCTCAAGGAGCTCATCAAGTACAAGGGCTACCAGGTCCCACCGGCCGAGCTCGAGGCGCTGTTGCTCACGCACCCGGGGATCGCCGACACCGCGGTCATCGGCGTCAACGACGACGACGGCGAAGAGATCCCGAAGGCTTTCGTCGTCAAGCAGCCCGATGCGGAGCTGAGCGAGACCGAGGTCATCGAGTTCGTCGCGGCAAAGGTCGCGCCGCACAAGAAGGTCCGGGTGGTCGAGTTCATCGACGCGATCCCGAAGTCCGCATCGGGCAAGATCCTGCGCAAGGACTTGCGTAAGTAGCCTCGGACGCAGGTGGTCTCGATACGCCCGCTCGCCTGGCAGCTCGCGGGCTACTCGACCAGCGGATAACGGATCTGGCGGACAACGTATTCGCCGGTCGAGTAGCCCGAGGCGCTGGCCGAGGGCGTATCGAGACCCGTCAGTTCACGTCCTCGAGGTGTCCCTCGGGGACGTGCTGACGTCTGTGGTGCCGGTAGGTCACGACCCACAGGATGACGCCGAGCAGGAGCAGCCACCCGGCGATCACGTACTGCTCCGAGTCACGTCCGGTCACCGGCAGGGTGAGGTAGCCGCAGGTGATCGCACCCAGCACCGCGAGCGGTGTCCAGGTGCGGAAATGTTTGTGCTGCACCGGCTTACGCCGGAGAACCAGCACCGAGACGTTCACCACGGTGAACACCGCGAGCAGGAGCAGCGCGGTGGTGCCGCCCAGTAGGCCGACCACCGAACTCTCCGGGTCGGCGCTCACGTACACGAGCAGGCAGAGGGCGATGACCGTGGTGAAGATGATGGCCGCCACGGGAGTCCGTCGACCGGGGTGCACATAGGAGAGGAACGCAGGTAACACGCCCTGCTTCGACATGCCGTAGAGCAGGCGGCTGGCCATCATCATGTTGATCAGTGCGGTGTTGGCCACGGCGAACATCGAGATCCACGGCAGGAGATCGCCGATGGGGAAGTCGGGCGCAGCGGACTGCACCACGTCGACGAGCGGCGTCTCGCTCTCGGCGAGCACGCCGACCGGCACGATCGCCACCGCGCAGATGGAGATCAGCACATAGACGACCGCGGTGATCGCCAGACCGCTGAGCATCACCTTCGGGAAGATGCGCACCGGTTCCTTGCACTCCTCGGCCATGTTGACCGAGTCCTCGAATCCGACGAGGGCGAAGAACGCCAGTGAGGTGGCGGCCGTGATGGCGACGAAGACGTTCTTGTCGTCGGGTGTCTCGAAGGCGACCACCGCATCCCAGTGTTCGGCGTTGCCGCCGACGATGAACCAGTAGCCGATGAAGATGACCATCAGCAGGCCGGACAGTTCGACGAGCGTGAGCACCACGTTGGTGCCCACTCCCTCGGCGACACCGCGGAAGTTGATGAACATGACGACGAGCAGAAATGCGATCGCGAAGAACAGCAGGGCCGGACTCGTGGCATCCGGTTTGTCGCCCCCGCTGAACGCGGTGAGCATGTTGACGGCGAACGCGCGAGACGCCGTCGTGGCCGACGTGATGCCCGAGCACATCACCGTGAACAACACGATGAAGGTGATGAAGTGGACCCCGAATGCCTTGTGCACGTACAGGGCGGCACCCGCTGCCTGGGGGTACTTGGTCACCAGTTCGAGGTAGGAGAACGCGGTGAGGGTGGCCACCGCGAAGGCGATCAGGAACGGTGCCCAGGCCGCGCCGCCGACCTCACCTGCCACTTGACCGGTGAGGGCGTAGACGCCCGTTCCCAGGATGTCGCCGATGATGAAGAGCAGCAGTAGCTTCCACCCGAGGACACGTCTGAGTTCGGGCTGCTTGGACTCTCCGGCACCGGCCGCGCCGGTCTCCGCGCTGACGGTCATGTAGAGAAGGTAGATCCGTTTTGCCCGAATTGCGCGTTATTGATCCTTCTGTGGCCGGTTCGTCGCCGTTCGGGAGCAGACGGGTGGCCCCGTGGTGATTATGCGAAACTCTTCCCATGAGCAACGGCACCTTGATTCTGATGCGGCACGGCGAGAGCGAGTGGAACGCGTCGAACCAGTTCACCGGCTGGGTCGATGTGGCGCTCACCGAGAAGGGCGAGGCCGAGGCGGTCCGTGCCGGTGAGTTGCTCGTCGAGCACGACGTCCTGCCCGACATCCTCTACACGTCGCTGTTGCGTCGGGCCATCCAGACCGCGCAGATCGCACTGGACAAGGCCGATCGCCACTGGATTCCGGTGACCCGCGACTGGCGACTCAACGAGCGTCACTACGGTGCCCTGCAGGGGCTCAACAAGGCGGACACCCTCGAGAAGTACGGCCAGGAGCAGTTCATGCTCTGGCGCCGCAGCTACGACACGCCGCCGCCGCCCATCGAGCGGGACGCGCAGTACAGCCAATCCGACGATCCGCGCTATGGCGATCTCGCCGAGGTGCCGCTGACGGAATGCCTCAAGGACGTCGTCGCACGCATGATCCCGTACTTCACCGAGACCATCGCGACCGACATCAGGGCAGGCAAGACGGTGCTCGTCGCGGCCCACGGCAACTCCCTGCGCGCCTTGGTGAAGTACCTCGACGACATCTCCGATGCCGACATCGCCGGCCTCAACATCCCGACCGGCAACCCGTTGCGCTACGACCTCGACGAGAACCTGAAGCCGCTCAATCCCGGCGGGACCTACCTGGACCCGGAAGCGGCCGCAGCGGGCGCCGCAGCCGTTGCGGCCCAAGGGCAGAAGTAGTTCCGGCCAGCTGTAACAAAATCGTCATGGTGCCGATGCTGTGACGCGCGCTACATTGGATGCCATGGCGAATGTCGGGACCCTACGCATCACCCATTCCCCTGCTCAGGAGCGGTACGAAGCGATCTTGACACCGGATCCGGCGGCTGACGGAAGTGGCGACGAAGAGATGGTCGGCTATCTCGACTATGTCTCGGAGCCGTATCAGGTGGTGTTGACCCATACCGTCGTCCGCGAGCAGTTCAGCGGTCATGGCTATGCGGGACAACTCGTTCGGTACGTGCTCGACGACATCCGCGCAACCGGCAAGCAGGTGATGCCGGTCTGCTCGTACGTGCAGCGCTTCATCTCGCAACATCCCGAGTACGCCGACATGGCGGTTCCCGTACCGCAGTGACCGGCGGACTGTACGTCTGCGGACTGCTGGATCACGCGGCATAGCAACGACCTGGTGGCGGGTGTGAGGGAATGGTCGAACACCGGGTGAACAGCCGCGGAACAATGGCCGGGAATGTGCAGTGGGCGTTTGTTGCGCCGTAAGCTGCAATTGTGACCGTTGCATTGTTGGTCGCGGCTTTCGCGCTCGCGCTGGTCTGCGGAGTGCTCGTCGGACTCGGCTGGCGCGGACGGAGCTGGAGCGCCGGCCGTGCGTGGAGACCGTTCTCCGCCCCCAGGACGAGTTCGCCGCAGGCGACCTCGGCCCAGGTGGCGACCTCATTGCTCGAATCGCGGATGTTCGCCGCGCACGCGCCGCGCGAGGTGGACGCGGCGGCCGAACTGCGCGACACCGACGTCGACGTGACCACCGACGACGGGCGGATGACCAAGGCCGGACTGCTGAGTCTCATCGTGCGCAACAGTGAGAGCGCGGTCGCGGTGGTGGACCGCTTCCGCGACGTCGTCCTCTACAACCATCAGGCCGTCGAGCTCGGCGTCGTCCGTGAACGCCTGCTCGCCGACGCCGTGTGGGATGCCGCCAAAGAGGTCCTCGACACCGAGGTGGAGGCGCGTTTCGAGTTCACTCCGACCCAGTCGTCGCTTGGCTTCATCTCCACCGGCCGCACCACCGCGCGCAACGTGGAGTCGGTGCGCTGCCTGGTGCGACTCGTCGCGCACGACGACGAGCGCTACGCCGTGGTCTACGGCGTCGACGACACCGAGCATTCGCGGGTGGAGGCGACTCGTCGCGACTTCATCGCCAACGTCTCACACGAGTTGAAGACCCCGGTCGGGGCGATCGGCCTGCTGGCCGAGGCTCTCCTCGAATCCTCCGACGACCCGGACTCCGTCGAACACTTCGGCCGTCGGGTGCTCGTCGAATCCGACCGCATGGGCAACATGGTCAGCGAACTCATCGCCCTCTCGCGGCTGCAAGGCGGCGAGACGTCGGAGTTCGCCCCGGTCGACGTCGACGAGCTGGTCTCCGAGGCGATCGACAGTTCGACGACCAATGCCGAAGCGGTCTCGATCACCTTGCGCGCGGACGAGCCGTCCGGACTCACCGTTCGCGGCGATCGCAGGCTCCTGCTGACCGCCCTGTCCAATCTCGTGGTCAATGCCATCGCATATTCGCCGGAACACACCACCGTCTCGATCAGTCGTCGTATCACCACCACGGACGGTCGCCCGATGGTCGCCCTGGCGGTGACCGATCGCGGTATCGGCATCGCACCCGACGATCAGGAACGCGTCTTCGAGAGGTTCTTCCGGGTGGACAAGGCCCGTTCGCGCCTCACTGGTGGCACCGGCCTCGGTCTGGCCATCGTCAAACACGTCGCCGCCAATCACGGAGGCAACATCGGCTTGTGGAGCAAGCCCGGCACCGGCTCCACATTCACCCTCAGCATCCCGCAGGATCTGACCCCCGGTTTTCCCGACGACGATCCGGTCCTGCCCGCACACCTCGATCCGGCGTCGAACGCCGAATCGGATCACCCGACCCGACCGAAGGAATTGCATAGGTGACGCACGTATTGATCGTCGAGGACGAGGAATCGTTGGCCGACCCGTTGGCCTTCCTGCTCCGCAAAGAGGGCTTCGAGGCCAGCGTCGTCACCGATGGGGCTCAGGCGCTCACGGCGTTCGACCGCGTCAGCCCGGACATCGTTCTCCTCGACGTGATGTTGCCCGGCATGTCGGGCACCGAGATCTGCAAATCACTGCGGGCACGGTCCGGTGTGCCGGTGATCATGGTGACCGCCCGTGACAGCGAGATCGACAAGGTCGTCGGACTCGAACTGGGCGCCGACGACTATGTGACCAAGCCGTACTCGGCGCGTGAGCTGATCGCGCGCATCCGTGCGGTTCTGCGCCGCGGCGGAGACGCGGGCGAGGAGGATCTGGCAATCGGCGTGCTGGAGGAGGGACCGGTGCGGATGGACGTGGAGCGCCACACGGTCGCGGTCAACGGCCAGTCGACCACATTGCCACTCAAGGAGTTCGACCTCCTCGAGTACCTGTTGCGCAACGTCGGACGCGTGCTCACCCGCGGGCAGCTGATCGACCGGGTCTGGGGCGCCGACTACGTCGGTGACACCAAGACCCTCGACGTCCACGTCAAGCGCCTGCGGTCCAAGATCGAACCCGATCCGGGCACTCCCAAACACCTCGTCACGGTTCGCGGTCTGGGTTACAAGTTCGAGCCGTAGCCCCGGGGCGGTCAGTCGTGGCCCCCGGCCGGTCAGTCCTCGAGGAGTTCGTATTTGATGTCGGTCTCCCGCCGGGTCGTCGCGGCGGCGGTGGCCGGGTGAATCGCGATCAGGCCCAATCCGTTTCGGCGCCGGCATGCGGCAGCCAGCTCCTCGTAGGCCCGTCGGCCGATCAGCTCGGTGAGCTCCGGGCCGTAGGATTCCCAGACCTGGGTGGCGCCGACATGCGCGTCCGGCGATCCGGAGCAATACCACTGGAGGTCGTGTCCGCCCTCGCCCCAGCCGCGTCGGTCGAACTCGGTGATGGTGGTCTGGAGGATCTCGGTGCCGTCGGGGCGTTCCACCCAGCTCTCCTCGCGACGCATCGGGAGTTGCCAGCACACCTCGGGCTTCACGGTGAGCGGTTCGAGTCCCCGACGCAGCGCCATCGAGTGCAATGCGCACCCGGCGCCGCCCTCGAAGCCGGGTCGGTTCAGAAAGATGCAGGCGCCCTTGTACTTTCGAGTCTTGAGCGCGGGCTCGTCGTCGAGGTCGCCCTCTTCGAGGTAGCCGCGGGGGCCGAGCGGGTCCTTGCCGGAGCCCTTCTTGTGGAACTGCCAGTCGTCGGCGGTCAGCATGGCCATGCCCTCGGCCAGCTTCCGACGGTCGTCCTCGTCGGAGAGGTAGGCGCCGTGACTGCAGCACCCGTCGTGTTCACGGCCCTCGATGATGCCCTGGCACGCCGGAGTCCCGAACACGCATGTCCAGTAGGAGAGCAACCACGTCAGGTCCGCCCGGATGACGTGTTCGGAATTGTCGGGATCGATGAATTCGTACCATTCACGCGGGAAGTCGAGATCCACCTCGGGCGCCGGTTTCATGCGCGTCGATGCTTCGGTGCGGGCCATGGTGTCCACGGTAACCGCCGGCGGCGTCTTCGCATGTCGAGCGGGTACGCGCCGCGCCGGGGACCGGGGCAAGGGTCTCCGGTGTGCCGTGGCCGACGACGCAGTAGGGTGTGAGGACGTGCGTCTAGGAGTGCTCGACGTGGGCAGCAATACGGTTCATCTGCTGGTGGTCGACGCCCACCGCGGTGGCCACCCCACCCCGATGAGTTCCACCAAATCCGTGCTGCGCCTCGCCGAGCAGATCGACGACCGCGGCCGCCTGTCCGATCGCGCGGCAGCCAAGCTCATCGAGTCGGTGGACGAGTTCACCCACATCGCATCGACGTCGGGTTGTGAGCAGATCATGGCTTTCGCGACGTCGGCGGTACGCGACGCGAGCAACAGCGACGAGGTGCTCGCCGAGGTCGCACGCAAGACCGGCGTGCAGGTCACCGTGCTCTCCGGTCCCGACGAGGCGCGACTGACGTCGTTGGCGGTGCGGCGCTGGTATGGCTGGAGCGCAGGCCGCATCCTCGCGCTCGACATCGGGGGCGGATCGCTGGAGATGTCCAACGGGGTGGATGAGGAACCCGAGGTGGCGCTGTCGGTGCCACTCGGTGCCGGCCGGCTGACGCGGGAGTGGCTGCCCGGCGACCCACCGGACCGCCGTCGGGTGTCGGTGCTGCGGGATTGGCTCGACGCGGAGCTGCGGCCCGCGGCGAAAGAACTCATCGACCCGGGCAAACCCGATCTCGCGGTCGGCACGTCGAAGACGTTCCGGAGTCTGGCCCGGCTGACCGGGGCGGCGCCGTCGAGCGCAGGCCCCCGAGTGAAACGCCAGCTGACGTCGAGTGGGTTGCGTCAACTGATCTCGTTCATCTCGCGGATGACTCGTGATGATCGTGCCGAACTCGAGGGCGTGAGCGCAGATCGCGCAGGTCAGCTGGTCGCAGGCGCGCTTGTGGCGGAGGCGGCCATGCGGGCGCTGTCAGTCGATACACTTGAGATCTGTCCGTGGGCGCTGCGCGAGGGGGTCATCCTGCGTCGGCTCGACTCGGAGCCGGCGGAATCGGCAGAGTCCATCGGAAACGGAGCCGTGGGAACCAGGGGGGTGGACCGCGGCGTTGGATGACCGGTGTTCCCGATCCGCAGGCGCGGAGGACATCGGACACACAATTGACGATGTCCCGCGAGGGGGCGGGTTGATCTCGAGGACGGAGAGCGCACTCTGATGGCGAACGAACCGGATGCACCGGACTCACGGCCGATCTCCGTGTCGGAGTTGCTGGCACGCAGTCGCGAGGAGGGCGGTGCCGCCACCGGCGGTACCCGCGAAGGCCGCGGCAGGCGCCGCGTCGGCCGCGAGGGTTCGGTGTCCGTGTCGGAACTGACCGGTGAGATCCCGCGCGTCCGGTCGGCCGATGCGACCGACGCCGGTCCCGCCGAGCCGGAGACCGGCGGCAATCGCCGGTCGGCTCCGGAAACGCCGGCGCCGGAGGAGCGCCGCGACGACGCGGGCGCCTTCCCGCGGTCGGCGAACCCGGTCGCACGTCGCTATGCCGATGACCGCCCGGTCGCAGATCGGGCGCCCTCCCCATTCCCATCTCAGAAGCCCGGCCCGGACGCGCCGCCGCCGTCGAACCGGCCGGCCGGTCCCACCGCGAGCGGGATGCCCGGATATGCCTCGCCCTCCACCCGTGACTTCAGCGCCTCTTCGGTCACCGGTCGGCTCGCGCCCCAGACCGGCGCCAATCGGCCGGGACCGGCACCGCGGGGCCGTCCGTCGGCCGCCGAATCGGAGAACGCCAATGCGGTGACCGGGATCATCCCCGTGGTGGAGGATGACGACGAGCTGGTGGTCGTGGAGCCCGACGACATCGACGGCTACGACCTGGCCTCCCTGTCCGGAACGCCCGAGGTGATCGAGGAAACGCCCGAATCGGCCGACGACTTCGAGGCCTATCGTGCGTTCGCCGACATCGACGAGGAGCCCGAGCCCCCGAAGCGGCGCTTCGGCTGGCTCAAGAACAAACAGAATTCCGACCGGTCCTCCCGTCCTGCGGCGGCGCGTGCGCGCGAGCAGGTGGTGGCCGACGAGCCCGGCTTCGATGAACCCGACCAGGTCGCAGACGCCGACCGGGAGCCCGACGTCGACGATCTGTCGGTGGGCGGTACCGCGGCATTCGCAGCACCGACGGTAGCCGAGCCGTCGGACCCCGCGGAGGCCCGGACCGAATACATCGGTGACCTCGCCGACGGTCCGGACACCGACACGGCCCACATCGACACGGCTCACATCGACGCCGAACACACCGACACCGACCTGGACGAGACCGACGGCCCGGGCCCCGACGATCTCAGCACCCGCGCAGGTCGTCGTCGGGCCGCTGCGATCGAAACCGCTCGCGCCGAGGCTCTCGACCCGGTCGCGACGACCAGCGATCGCGACGTCGCTCCGGCGGCCACGCCTACGGCCGACGAGCAGACCGACGACAAGCGTGACAGCGACGGGAGCAAGCACTCGCCGACGGTGGCGTGGCTTGTCGTCATCGGACAGTCGATCGCCGGTCTCGCGATCGGCATCGGACTGTTCTGGGGCTTCACCGAACTGTGGAAGTGGAACGTCTACTTCGCGCTGGTGCTGGCCGTGCTGGTGATCTTCGGCATCGTCACCTTCGCGCATCTAGTGCGGCGGACGAAAGATCTCACGACCACGCTTCTCGCGCTGGGCGTCGGGCTGATCGTGACGATCGGCCCACTGGTGTTGTTGGCCACCTGAGTCCCACCGTGACAGACGCCGTGCCATCGCCGACACGACCCGAGACACGCGACATCCCCATCGGGTTGTCGACGGCATCGGTCTATCCGCAGAACACCGAGGCGGCATTCGCCTACGCCGCGGAACTCGGATTCGACGGGGTCGAGCTGATGGTGTGGGGCGAGGCGGTGAGCCAGGACATTCGGCACGTCGAATACCTGTCCGAGCGCTACCAGGTGCCCGTCCTGTCGATCCACGCACCGTGTCTGCTGATCTCCCAGCGCGTCTGGGGTCGTGACCCACTGGTCAAATTGGCGCGGTCGGTGCAGGCCGCCGAGGACCTCGGCGCCCAGACCGTGGTGGTGCATCCGCCGTTTCGCTGGCAGCGGGCCTATGTCGAAGCCTTCGACGATCTCGTCGCGGAACTCGAGGAGGACAGCGGGATCGCGATCGCCGTGGAGAACATGTTCCCGATGCGCGCCGACCGCCTGTTCGGAGCGGGCGAGCGTTCGGCGAAACGTCTCGCCGGTCGCGGTGGCGGTCCCGGGCTCGCGGCGTCGGCGTTCGGCAAGTCGATCGACCCGACCGACGACGGCTACGCCAACTACACCCTCGATCTCTCCCACACCGCGACCGCGGGCGTCGACGCGCTGGCCATGTTCGACCGGATGGGATCGCGTCTCAACCACCTGCATCTCGCCGACGGTGACGGCGCGGCCACCGACGAACACCTGCTTCCCGGCGACGGCAATCAGCCGTGCGCAGAGGTCTGCCGGCTTCTCGCGCAGAGTGACTTCGACGGTGCCGTCGTGCTGGAGGTCACCACCAGCTCCGCCCGCAACAAACCCGAACGCAGTGCACTGTTGGCCCATTCGCTAGATTTTGCGCGGCAGCATCTCCGACGGACGCTGCCCTCGGACGGCCCCGAACGGGTCCGGACCGACCAGGTGTGAACGCACCGGTCGAGTCCGCCCGACATGAACCAGAGAGCGGATCGATGACCCAGAAGCTGGCCGATGTGTTGGCCCTCACCGAGGTGGGCAGGTCGGGCGACGACCGGATCACCTACCGCGCGGTGATGGACCCCGTGTTCACCATCGGACCGAAGGTGCACGGCGGCAGTCTGCAGATGGTCGTCGCGCATGCGGCCCGACAGGCGCTGACCGACCTCTCCCCGCAGGGGGCCTCTGACGACGACGCGGAGGCGGCGAAGATCCCGGTCGCCATCAGCAGTGACTACCTCGCCGCCCCGGACGCCGCGGCTATCGACCTCGAGGTGCTGTTGCGCAAGCGCGGCCGGACGGTCACGGTGATGACAGTCGACGCCGTGCAGGGCGGTCGGACGATGGTGTCGTCGTCGGTCACCTGCGCGCGCCCTGATGCCGGGGCGCCGCATCACACGGCTCCGACGGTGCTCGACGGAACGCCCGACGAGCCACCGGCCAGCGGTATCGCACTCGACGATTCACCGATCGCCGAGGTCAACCACCTCGGGCCCGCGCTGGATTTCGTGCTCGACCCCGAGACCTTCCCGATCGCCCGCGGCGAGACCGGTGAGCCCGTGGTGCGCGGGTGGGTCCGCCCGAAGGGTGGGGAGCCGGATACGAACTTCGCCGTGCTCGTCTGCGACATCTCGCCACCGGTGGTGATGAACCTGGCGTTGTTCGGCTGGGCTCCCACCGTCCAATTGACCACCTACATCCGCCGTCATCCGGCACCCGGGTGGCTGCGATTCGCCGCGACCAGCACAGAGGTGGGACCCGGGATGTTCGAGGAAGACCATCTCGTGGTGGACTCGACCGGGACGATCGTCGCGCAGTCGCGACAACTCGCCCTCATCCCGCAGCGCTCTTAGCATCGAGCCAGGAGCGCCGGGCCCGGACCATCGGGCTCGGAACACCGGGCAGCATTCGCTCGCGGTACCCACCGCGACCAGCTCACACATCAGACTTCAGGAAGGCATCACTCGTGACCGAACGCATCGCCATCGTGGGCGGCGGCAAGATCGGAGAGGCGCTGCTGGCCGGCTTGATCCAGTCCGGCAAACAGACCAAGAACCTCGTCGTCGCCGAGAGGATGTCGAGTCGGGCCAAAGAGATCGCCGACGAGTACGGCGTCCTCGTCACCGACGTGGCCTCGGCCGCCGAGGGCGCGCACTATGTGTTCCTGGCGATCAAGCCGGACGATGTCGACTCGGTGCTCCGCCAGCTGGCCAGCGCCGACGACAGCGCCGACTCCGAGCGTGTCACGGTGACCCTGGTGGCCGGTATCCCGATCTCCCGGTACGAGAACGCGCTGCAGGCCGGGACCCCGGTGATCCGGGTGATGCCCAACACGCCGATGCTGGTCAACGAGGCGATGTCGGCGGTGTCGGCGGGGCGTTACGTCGGCGACGAACAGCTCGCCGCGGTCGTGGGGCTCCTCGAATCGGTCGGCAAGGTCGCAGTGGTGCCGGAGAAGCAGATGGATGCGGTGACCGCGGTCTCCGGCTCCGGGCCCGCCTACGTCTTCCTGATGGCCGAGGCGATGATCGATGCCGGTGTGGCCCTCGGCCTGAGCCGGCCGCAGGCCAGCGAGATGGCGGTGCAGACCATCAGGGGTGCCGGTCTGCTCCTCAGCGAATCGGGACTGTCGCCGGTCGATCTGCGCGCTGCGGTGACGTCACCCGGCGGTACCACGGCAGCGGCGATCCGCGAGTTCGAGGCCAACGGCTTTCGGCACGGCGTCTACGAGGCGACGCGGGCATGCGCACAGGCGAGTGCGAAGGCCGGACATCGACCCGACGTTGAGGGTTTGTCGGGTGCGAACGGGCGTCGGACCGATTCCGACACCCCCTGAATTTGTGGTCGATGGCCTGCGAAATCCCAGGATGTAGGGGTTGACGCAAAATTTGCCGCAACATTCACACAACTCACGTCGCTTTTTTCACATCAGCCACGCTAAGCTCCTTTAAGCACGTGCGTGTCTGATGTCCGCCGGAGGGGAAGCCGGCGGCCGCGACGCGTGCACCGGAGGTATGAGTAATTCATGGCACCTGCAGAAAAGCCTGGTGACAGGACTGGCGCGGTGAGCAATGCGGCCTCGGGGTCGCAGTTCCTCACGGTCGCCGAGGTCGCATCGCTGATGCGAGTATCGAAGATGACGGTGTACCGGCTCGTGCACAGCGGCGAGTTGCCGGCCGTGCGCGTCGGCCGCTCGTTCCGGGTGCATGCCAAGGCCGTGCACGACTACCTGGAGACCTCGTACTTCGACGTCGGCTGATCGCCGGTCCCTCGGGCGCCGGACGTCATCCGGTCCGAACGACATCTCCACTCCCTCGGCGGAGCGCGCTCGTCGGCGCGACTCGGCCGGGGGAGTTGTGGCATCTGACGACCTGATTTTCGCTTGACCACCGGGGACCGGTAATGTGGGACTTCGCGTGCTGATGCCTACGCGCTGCGCCACGCATGGCTGGGCACACCAGACTGTCAGAAATAGAAGCGTCAACCGTGAGGAAGCACCCCGATGGGTTCTGTGATCAAGAAGCGCCGCAAGCGCATGTCGAAGAAGAAGCACCGCAAATTGCTGCGGCGGACCCGGGTGCAGCGTCGTAAGCTCGGCAAATAGTCGTCGGCTCCACGACCGGCGACCTGCCGAGAAGAACCCGCTCATGGCGGGTTCTTCGTGTTTGTGCACCTCTGAGCTGATCGGCTGCGCGCAGCGGACCGCGTGACGGCCCGCTAGCCTTGGGGCATGTCAGACGAGCGGGCCACCGCGACGCCGCGAACGGTGCTGGTCACCGGGGCGTCCACCTTCCTCGGCGGATACCTCGTGGCGCGGTTGGCGGCCAACCCCGATATCGAGCGGGTGCTCGCAGTCGACTCACGACTGCCGCGCAAAGACCTGATGCGCCGTATGGGTCGCGCCGAGTTCCTGCGTCTCGACATCCGGCGACCGGCGATCGCCAAGGCGATCGCGAGCTACGAGGTCGACACCGTGGTGCACGCGGCGACCTCGATCATGGAGACCGCACCGCACTCGGCCGCGATCAAGGAGTTCAACGTCGTCGGCGCGATGCAGGTGTGCGCGGCCTGCCAGCGCAGTCCATCGGTGAAGCGGCTGATCCTGCGCTCGACCGCGATGGTCTACGGCGCCAGTGCGCACGATCCGTCGCACTTCTCCGAGGAGACACCTGCACGCCGTGAGCCGAAACGCGGGTACGGTCGGGACCTCCTCGACATCGAGGGCTACGTCCGCGGGCTGGGGCGCCGCCGGCAGGACATCGACGTCACCATCGTCCGGCCGCAGGCGATGCTGGGGCCACGGATCAACACGCGTATGGGCTCCTACCTCTCGTTGCCGATCGTGCCGACCGTGATCGGCTATCAACCGCGGCTGCAGTTCCTCCACGAGGAGGACGCGCTGGCGGCGATGGAGCACGTGACCCTCACCGGCAAGCCCGGTACCTTCAATGTCTCCGGTGAGGGAGTGGTGACGTTGACCCAGGCGATCCGGCGTATCGGCCACATCGAACTCCCGGTGCCGAGCAGTCTGCTCGCGCCGATCACCGGCGTTTTCCAGGACCTCAGGTCGGCCAAATTGCGTTCCAGCCAGACCGAATATCTCACCTACGGGCGCGTCCTCGACACCACCAGGATGCGCTCGGAACTCGGTTTCGCGCCGCGGTTTTCGACACTGGAGACCGTCGACGACTTCATCGAACGCGGCGGGTTGTCGGCCGTCGTCGCGCCCGACTCCTGGCGGTCACTCGAACGACGGGTGGTCGATGCCGCGCACCAGCTCCAATGAGCATCGGCGCCGCGCCCGACTCGGCCGCGTGACTTCGCACACACCCGTGCACGAACGAGACCCAGGCCTTAGACTTGGACACCAGACCCAGTCCGGTGAGCGCGTAGCATAATCGCTGAGATGCCATCGTGGCTGTCGGGGCTCGAACACAACGTGGAACGTAGGGGTGAGATTCTTGGCAGGTGGCGCCAACGACGCACGTACTGCAAAGGTGATCCAGCTCTACGCGACGCCGGGCGACGGTGTCGACCCGCCACATTCGAGCCGTCGTGCCGCGCGTGAACAAGGCCGTGCGCGCCACCCGAGTCAGCAGCCGGCCGGCGCCCGACCGGCCGCGAGAACTATGACGGCGCAACGGAATTCCGGGCAAGGCGCACAAACCGGGCACCCCAACACCGATGGCTTCGGGCTACCGCCCGCGCCCGTGACACCGATCAGCGAAGACGTGCGCCTGCCCGCCGAATCGCTCGTCGAGCACCTGGGCCCGTCGCGGTCGAGTCCGCTCTTCTCGCTCTCCGGTATCCGAGGTGCGGTCGCAGATTCTCTGACCGCGACCGCCGGGTTCATCCGGGAACGGATGACCGGTGAGTACGAGGTCGACGAGTTCGGTTTCGATCCGCACTTCACCGAGTCGGTCTGGTTCCCGGCGATCCGGCAGGTCTATGAGAAGTGGTTCCGGGTCGAGGTCTCGGGGATCGAGAACCTGCCGACCGAGGGCGGGGCGCTCCTGGTGGCGAACCACGCGGGCACGCTCCCGATCGATGCGATAATGACGTCGCTGGCCGTGCGGGACAATCACCCGACCGGACGCCATCTGCGAGTTCTGGCGGCGGACATGGCATTCGACACCCCAGGCGTCAGCGAGGTCGCCCGGCGGATCGGTGCGACCCTGGCCTGCAATCATGATGCCGACCGGCTGCTGCGGGCAGGCGAACTGACCGCGGTGTGGCCCGAGGGTTACAAGGGCATCGGGAAGTTGTACAAGGACCGCTACAAGCTGCAGCGGTTCGGGCGTGGTGGCTTCGTGACCACCGCCCTGCGCAACGCCGCTCCCATCGTCCCCGTCTCCATCGTGGGCTCCGAAGAGATCTATCCGATGCTCGCCGACCTCAAGCCGGTCGCGAAAGTGCTTGGCCTGCCGTATTTTCCGGTCACCCCCACCTTTCCGTGGCTCGGTCCGCTCGGGGTGGTCCCGCTGCCGTCGAAATGGCACATCCACTTCGGTCGCCCGATCGACACCGGCTCCTACGGCGAGAGTTCCGCCGACGATCCGATGGTGGTCTTCGACCTGACCGATCACGTCCGTGAAGAAATCCAGCAGACCTTGTTCCGTATGCTCAGCCGTCGCGGTAGCGTCTACTTCGGCTGATCGAACCCGGCCGTCGCCGGAAGACAGCAGCGAGGCGACGAAGGGTGGGGCCGAAGATGAAGGCTGTGGCATGCCACGACGGTGAGTTGTCGGTGGTCGAGCTCCCGATACCGACGCCGGGACCTGGGCAGGTACTGATCCGCGTGATCAGGGCGGGAATCTGTGGCTCCGACCTCCATGCGCGTACGCAATGCGACGCCAGCGCCGACGTGGCCGACGAGGTCGGCTACGGCGGATTCATGCGGTCGACGGAATCGGTGGTCATGGGGCACGAGTTCACCGGTGACGTGGTCGCCTACGGTCCGGGTTGTCGAAAGCGTTGGGCGCCGGGGACATCGGTGGTGGCCATGCCGATGATCAAGCACGGCGACGACGCCCACCTCACCGGTCTGTCCGTGCATGCGCCGGGCGCCTACGCCGACCTGCTGCTGGTGGCCGAGGACCTGACGATGCCCGTGCCCGACAACGTGACGGCGGATCTCGCCGCCCTCACCGAGCCGTTGGCGGTCGCCCATCACGCGGTCCGGCGCGGTGACGTCGGCAAGCGTGACGTCGCGGTGGTGATCGGCTGCGGACCGATCGGCCTCGCGGTGATCCTGATGCTGAAGGCGGCAGGCGTCCGATCGGTGGTGGCCAGCGATCTCTCGGCCGGACGCCGGGCGCTCGCGCGACGCTGCGGGGCAGATGTTGTCGTCGACCCGACGGTCGAGTCGCCGTGGGACGCATGTACCGAGAAGCGCAACTACCTCACCCGCGCGAGCGACTTGTTCGACACCGCGTTCGGCGCGATGCACGAACTACAGCGAATCCGCGGTGTGCCGTGGTGGAAGGTGATGCGCCTCGCCGAACGCGTCGGTGCGACGCCGCGGGGACCGGTGGTGTTCGAGTGTGTCGGCGTACCCGGCATCATCGAGGACATCGTGTCCCATTCGCCGTTCCGGTCACGGGTCGTCGTGGTCGGTGTGTGTATGCAACCCGACACCTTCCGGCCCGCCATGACGATCAACAAGGAGATCGACCTGCGTTTCGTCTTCGGTTACGACCCAGGCGAATTCCGCGACACCCTGCACATGATCGCAGACGCCGAGGTGGACCCGAGCCCGTTGATCACCGCAACTGTCGGACTCGGTGGGGTGGCCGCGGCATTCGACGCACTCGCGGGCGCCGAGCATCACGCCAAGGTGCTGATCGATCCGATGTCGGATGTCGCGACGCTGTAGCCCCCGCTGACAGCAACCGATTTCCCGTCGACGCAACCGAAACTGCGCCGACGGCAACCGATTTCCCGCCGACAGCAACTGGGCCCTCAGCCCCTGGCCTGCCGCCAGAACCTCGTCGCGGTCGCCGCACCCGCCCCGGCCGCGCCGAGCACCAACGCGGTCGTCGCGCCGTACTTCGCCGCTTTGCGGGCGGTACGGAAGTCGTACATCTCCCAGCCGCGCACCTTGGCCACCTCGCGGAGGTCGGCGTCCGGGTTGATCGCCACCGCCGTCCCGACCAAAGACAGCATGGGCACATCGTTGTGCGAGTCCGAATATGCGGTGCAGCGCTTGAGGTTCAGGCCCTCGCGGATCGCCAGCGCGCGCACCGCATGCGCCTTGCCTGGACCATGCAGGATGTCGCCGACGAGTCGACCGGTGAACACGCCGTCGACACTCTCGGCGACGGTGCCGAGAGCGCCGGTCAGCCCCAGGCGCTCGGCGATCGTCTGTGCGAGTTCCACCGGCGTGGCCGTCACCAGCCACACCTGCTGACCCGCGTCCAGATGACGTTGTGCCAAAGCCCTTGTGCCGGGCCAGATCTTGTCGGCGATGTACTCGTCGTAGATCTCTTCGCCGAGCCGGATCAGCTCCGAGGTCTGGCGACCGGCGATGAAGGAGAGTGCCTTCTCGCGACCTTCCGCGACATCGTCGGGGTTCTCCTTGCCGGTGATCTGGAATTTCGCCTGCGTCCACGCGAAGTCGAGGATGTCGCCGTAGGTGAAGTACTTGTGTGCGGCCAGGCCGCGGGCGAAATGGATGATCGACGCGCCCTGGACAAGAGTGTTGTCGACGTCGAAGAACGCAGCAGCCGTCAGATCCCGCGGGGTCTCCGAGGGTTCCTCGTCCGACGGTGGCCGGGCGCGGAGCGTGTCGACGGCGACCCGGGCGCTCGCCTCGCCGGCGAGGGCCTGACGTAGTTCGTGAGCCGTCTGTCGGAAGCGGCCGCTGGTGGCCCGGGCACGTTCGGAGATCCAGGTGGCGACCCGTGAGGCGTCCTCGTCATCGTCGACGGTGTCGTCGTCGCGCGAGTCGTCGAGCCCGTCGTCGCCGCCGGTTCCGGACGGATCGATGCTTTGGGCGTGGGTCTCCCAGTCCTCACCGTCGAGCGCGGTCTCATCGAGGGCCGGGATGGTGGCATCGGTGTCGTCACTCTGGGGCCCGCTCCCGGCGCCGTCACCCTGGGGCCCGCTCGCTTCGCTCCCGGCGCCGTGGTGCTGTGGCCCGCTCGCTTCGCTCCCGGCGCCGTCCGGAGCTTCGCCCACAGGTCAACCTCCCACGCCTTCGGTTCCGTCTCCGGATGTCCACAGTAGCCACGGTCCAGACTAGTCGGGCCCGATCGTGAGGGTGTCACACTGGCGCTGTGAGAAGGCTGACGGAACCAGCACGACCACGCGGCCGCGATGGAGGTGATCGATGGAGGGCGCCAAACCGTTGACGTTGCTCACGCGAGCAGATTGTTCGGCGTGCGCCACCGCACGAGCCGACCTGACCAGGATCTGCTCCGAACTCGGGACCGGGTTCGACGAAGTGGACGTGGATCGGGCCGCCGCCGACGGCGATCCCACGGTGCGAGCGGAGTTCGGCGACCGGCTGCCGGTGCTGCTGCTCGACGGCGACGAACACAGCTACTGGGAGATCGACGAGCCCCGCCTGCGCGCCGATCTGGCGAGGCGTGACGGCTGAGAACAGTGAGGCTGACGGGACTCGGTGGGCCGGGGCGGACGAGGTTCTCCTGCGGTATACGCTGAGGTCCGGTACGGGGATCTGGATGGGGGATGGCGGGTGGTTTCCGCCGACGGCCGGAGGAGGATGACCAGACCGTGAGCGGCGGCGCGACAGGCCCTGAGGCCCCCACATCCGACAACTCGGTGTCCATGTCCTCGGCGGACGACACGCCCGCGGTGAGCCCGGACATCCCGGAACCGACGGTGACCCGCCTGGCCACCTATCTTCACGTGCTTCGGTCCTTCAGCGAGCAGGGCGTTCTGGTGGCCTCGAGCCTTCAGCTGGCCACGGCTGCCGGCGTCAACTCGGCGATCCTGCGTAAAGACCTGTCCCATGTGGGCGCCAACGGTGTGCGCGGGGTCGGCTATGACGTCGGACGGCTGACGGCACGGATCTCCCTCGCCCTGCACACCGACAGCGCGCACGCGGTGGCGCTCGCCGGGGCGGGCAGGCTCGGCAGTGCACTGCTCGCACACGCCGGATTCGGTCACGGATTCCGGGTCGTGGCGATGTTCGACGCAGACCCGACCCTGATCGGCAGCGTCATCGAGCCGGGTGGTCCGGTGATCGCGCCATTGTCCACGATCTCTGATGTCTGCGCAGGTCACGGCGCCGACACGATCGAGATCGGGGTCATCGCGACCGACGACACCACCGCTCAGGACGCGTGCGACGCATTCATCGGGGCCGGGGTCCGGCAACTGCTCAACGTCACTCAGATGACACTGAGGACGGACTCCGATGTTGTCGTCCGACAGGTTGATCTAGCCTTGGAGCTACAGGTGTTGGCGTTCAACGCGACGCGAACGCGTCCCGGGTCGGCCTCGGCCGGCCGGACGACGGGTGTGCGTGCGTCGAACAGGAAACCCGCGATGGGTGGGGCCCGCATGAATCGAATGGGCTCACCCACGGGTGAGGAAACGGTGACGGCGTGAGTGTTTTGTTGTTCGGGGTCTCGCACCGCAGTGCACCCGTGGAGGTGCTCGAGCGGTTGGCGGTCTCCGACCACGATCGGCCCAAGCTCGTCGACGCACTGCTGTCGTCGCGGGCCATCTCCGAGGCGATGCTCGTCTCGACGTGCAACCGTGTGGAGATCTACGCGGTGGTCGACGCGTTCCACCCCGCACTCGAAGCGGTCGGCGCGGTTCTCGGCGACCACTCGGGGATGACGGTCACCGAGATGACCCGCCACGCCTACGTCCGCTACTCGGAGGCGGCCGTCGAACATCTCTTCACCGTCGCCGCCGGCCTCGACTCGCTGGTCGTCGGCGAGCAGCAGATCCTCGGGCAGATCCGCAACGCCTATCTGGACGCGGATGCGAATCAGTCAACCGGCCGGGTCATGCACGAACTCGCGCAGCAGGCGCTGCGCGTCGGCAAGCGCGTCCATACCGAGACGGGGATCGACCGGGCGGGCGCCTCCGTCGTCTCGGTGGCCCTGCATCGGGCGCAGGCCGTTCTGTCCGGCTCAGAGGGCACCGAGGCCACCTCGGGGCTGCGTTCGGCCGTCGTGGTCGGTGCCGGGGCGATGGGCGGCCTCGCGACCGCACAGCTCGCCCGCGAAGGTGTCCGCGATCTCGTCGTGGTCAACCGCACCGTCGCCAACGCCGAACACCTCGCAGGCAACATCGCCGCCAATCACGGCATCGCGGTTCGCGGTGCCGGATTGGACGAGCTGCCGGCCGCGATGGCCGTCGCCGACGTCGTGGTCACCTGCACCGGATCGGTCGGAACTGTGGTCAGCGTCGGCGAGGTGCACTCGGCGCTCGCCGCCCGGACCGATGGGCGCCCGCTGGTCATCTGCGACCTCGGGCTGCCACGCAACGTCGACCCGGCTGCCGGACGGCTGCCCGGCGTCCACGTCGTCGACATCGAGGGCCTGCGTGGAGATGCCGAGACCCAGGCCGCGGAGAACGACACCAACGCCGCGCGGTCCATCGTGGCCGCCGAACTCGCCGACTACCTGACCCACCAGCGTCAGGCCGAGGTGACCCCGACCGTCGCCGCGCTGCGTCAGCGCGCCGCCGACGTGGTGGAGGCGGAGATCCTGCGCCTCGAGACCCGACTGCCCGGCCTCGACGACCCGCAGCGCGATGAGGTCGCCAAGACGGTGCGACGCGTCGTCGACAAGCTTCTCCACGCCCCGACCGTCCGGGTGAAGCAACTCGCCTCGACCCCGAACGGCGACCACTACGCCGAGGCGCTGCGCGAACTCTTCGAGCTCAGACCCGGTGCCGCGGAATCGGTCTCGGCGCCGGAGATGGGCGACGCCGGCCGGACCGAGCAGTGAGCGCGGGAGCCGACAGCACCGTGATCCGGATCGGGACCCGTGGTTCGTTGCTGGCCACCACCCAGGCCCAGACCGTCGCCGATGCCTTGGTCGCCGCCGGGCACCCGGCCGAGTTGGTCATCATCCGCACCGCCGGTGATGCCTCACAGGCGCCGGTGGCCGAGATCGGTGTCGGGGTGTTCACCACGGCGATCCGCGTCGCGCTCCACAACGACGAGATCGACGTCGCGATCCATTCGTACAAAGATCTGCCGACGGCACCCGAATCCGGACTGACCATCGCCGCCGTCCCGCCCCGCGAGGATCCCAGAGATGCACTGGTCAGCAGGGATGGGATGGTGCTCGGGGAACTGCCTCCCGGGTCCACGGTGGGGACCTCGGCGCCGCGCCGGGCGGCACAGCTTAGAGCATTGGGTCTCGGTTTGGAAATCCGCCCCCTACGAGGCAACCTTGACTCTCGGTTGGGCAAAGTCGCCAGCGGTGAACTCGACGCGGTCGTGGTCGCCAGGGCCGGTCTGGTACGCATCGGCAGGGCCGATGAGGTCAGCGAGGCCCTGGAGCCGGTGGTCATGCTACCGGCGCCGGCACAGGGGGCCTTGGCCGTGGAGTGCCGCTCCGACGATGCCGAACTGGTGAGAATACTCGCCGAGTTGGACGACGCGTCCACACATACGGCGATCGACGCCGAGCGATCGGTGCTCGCGGCCCTCGAGGCCGGGTGCACCGCCCCGGTCGGAGCGATCGCCGAGGTGGTCGAGTCGATCGACGACGACGGGCGCATCTTCGCCGAACTGTCGCTCCGCGCGGCAGTGGCGGCCGAGGACGGATCGGACGTGATCCGTGCCTCGGTGGTGGGACCCGTCGATCGTGCAGAGCAACTCGGCAAGGATCTCGCCGCCGAACTGCTGGAGCTGGGAGCGGGCGTGCTCGTCGGCCGCGGTTCGCAAGCCTAGCGGCGCCCTCGGCGCCCTTGGTGAGCGGGTCGCGACAATCGAGCCCACTCACCCTCGCAACTCCGGTAGCAGAGAGAACTGCAGCTCCGACAGGGGCAGGAGAGTGCGAACTCATGAGCCGTACGAAAAAGGTCAATCCGGGACGGATCCTGTTCGTCGGGTCGGGACCAGGTGACCCCGACCTGCTGACCGTGCGCGCCCGAAACGTCATCGAGAAGGCCACCACGGCCTACATCGATCCCGACGTCCCGGCCGGTGTGGTCGACATGATCGGCGCGGCCAATCGCGTCGAGTCCGAGTCGTCGACGCGGTCGGGCAAGAAGACGGGCAAGGACGCCACCAAGGACGCCGCCACCACGGACGACCCGGGCAAGTCCGATCCGACTGACGCCGAAACCTCGAAGGCCGCCGACCCCGACGTCGCGGGCGACTCGGACGAGACATCGGTGGTCCATCCGGCCCTCGGCGATCCGGCCGAGGTCGCCAAGACCCTCGTGGCAGCCGCCAGGGCGGGCGACGATGTGGTGCGAGTGGTCTCGGGGGATCCCCTCACCACCGACTCGGTGCTCGCCGAGGTGAATGCCGTGGCGCGGTCGTCGGTGCAGTTCGAGGTTCTGCCCGGACTCCCCGCCGCGTCCGTGGTGCCGAGCTACGCAGGCATGCCGCTCGGATCCAGTCACACCGAGGCCGACGTGCGGTCGGAGGGGGTCGACTGGGCGGCGCTCGCCGCGGCCCCCGGCCCATTGGTGCTGCACGCCACCGCCGGACACCTCGCGGAGACCGCGAGCGCGCTGACCGAACACGGTATGGCCGCCCAGACCCCGGTCGCCATCACCGTCAACGGCACCACGTGCGCCCAGCGGACCATCGAGTCGACGCTGGCCTCGCTCAACGAACAGGGCAACGCGCTCGTCGGCCCGCTGATCCTGACCATCGGCAAGGTCGTCGGCCACCGCGGCAAGCTCTCCTGGTGGGAATCGCGCGCGCTGTACGGCTGGACCGTGCTGGTGCCGCGTACCAAGGATCAGGCCGGCGACATGAGCGATCGCCTGCAGTCGCACGGTGCCATCCCCAAGGAAGTACCGACGATCGCCGTCGAGCCGCCGCGGAGTCCGGCCCAGATGGAAAGGGCTGTCAAGGGATTGGTGGACGGCCGCTACCAGTGGGTGGTGTTCACCTCCACCAACGCGGTGCGCGCCGTCTGGGAGAAGTTCGCCGAGTTCGGTCTCGACGCCCGGGCCTTTTCCGGTGTCAAGATCGCCTGCGTCGGCGAGGCGACCGCGGAGAAGGTGCGTACCTTCGGCATCCAGCCCGAGCTCATTCCCTCCGGCGAGCAGAGCTCGCTCGGACTGCTCGACGACTTCCCGCCGTACGATGACGTCTTCGATCCGGTGAACCGAATCCTGTTGCCCCGCGCGGACATCGCAACCGAGACCCTGTCGGAAGGGCTGCGTGAACGCGGTTGGGAGATCGATGACGTCACCGCATACCGCACCGTCCGGGCCGCACCGCCGCCCGCCGAGACGCGCGAGATGATCAAGACCGGTGGCTTCGACGCCGTGTGCTTCACCTCGAGCTCCACCGTCCGCAACCTCGTCGGTATCGCCGGAAAGCCGCACGCGCGCACCATTGTTGCGTGCATCGGCCCCAAGACTGCCGAGACCGCAACGGAATTCGGTCTGCGCGTGGACGTGCAGCCGGAGAGCGCCTCGGTGTCCGAACTGGTGGACGCACTCGCCGAGCACGCCGCGCGACTGCGTGCCGAGGGCGCGCTGCCGCCTCCGCGGAAGAAGTCGCGGCGGTCGCGGTCCTGAACCCGCTCCCTGAGGAGCGAAGCGTGAGCCGTTCCCTGAGGAGCGAAGCGTCTCGAAGGGCTCGCAACCAAAGGAGGATGCGTCCATGGCACCGGTGATCCGTCCCCGCCGACTGCGGTCCACTCCGGCGCTGCGGCGCCTGGTGGCCGAGACCGTGGTCGCACCGCAGGATCTGGTCCTGCCGATGTTCGTCGCCGACGGCATCGACGAGCCGCGCGAGATCTCGTCGATGCCCGGCGTCGTCCAGCACACGCCCGACTCAATGCGCAAGGCTGCCGACGAGGCGGTCCGCGCCGGTGTCGGGGGGCTGATGTTGTTCGGTGTCCCGGCCCCCGACGACAAGGACGCCGTCGGATCGGGCGCCGACGATCCGGAAGGCGTGCTCAATCGCGCCCTGCGGACATTGTCGGCCGACCTCGGCGACTCGACCGTGCTGATGGCCGACACGTGTCTCGACGAGTTCACCGATCACGGGCACTGCGGGGTCATCGACGACCGTGGGCGGGTCGACAACGACGCCACCCTGGACCGGTATGTGTCCATGTCGCTGGCCCAGGCTCGCGCGGGTGCCCACCTACTCGGCCCCAGCGGCATGATGGACGGTCAGGTCGCCGCGATCCGCGCCGGTCTCGACGCCGAGGGGCTCACCGACACCGGCATCCTGGCCTACGCCGCCAAGTACGCGTCGGCCTTTTATGGCCCGTTCCGCGAGGCCGTCGGGTCGTCGTTGGAAGGGGATCGCCGGACGTACCAGCAGGACGCCTCGAATCGGATCGAGGCACTGCGCGAGATCCGCCTCGACCTCGAGGAGGGCGCCGACCTCGTGATGGTCAAACCCGCGATGAGCTACCTCGACATCGTCCGGGATGCCGCTGAGATCGCCGACGTCCCGGTGGCGGCGTATCAGATCAGCGGCGAGTACGCGATGATCACCGCGGCCGCAGAACGTGGCTGGATCGACCGCGATGGGGCCATCCTCGAATCACTGACCTCGATCAAGCGTGCAGGCGCCTCGATCATCCTCACGTATTGGGCAACCGAGGTCGCGGGCCGGTTGGCATAGGCCTGCCGCGTGTGGTTGGTGGGCAACCGAGGTCGCGGGCTGGTTGGCATAGGCCTGCCGCGTGTGGTTGGTGGGCAACCGAGGTCGCGGGCTGGTTGGCATAGGCCTGCCGCGTGTGGTTGGTGGGCAACCGAGGTCGCGGGCTGGTTGGCATAGGCCTGCCCGACGCGATCGGTTCCCGGAGATCTGGGCGCGATCGACATGGTGAGCGCGTTCGGCCATTCATTACCCTGGAGCCATGACCGCACCGACTCAGCCGGCGCCACCCGATCAGGGCACACGGCCCGATCGCCCGGACGCCATGTCCATCGCCACCGAGCTGTGGGCGGTGGTGATCATCGGTCAGATCGTCGCGTTCATCGGCCAGTACCCGTCACTGCGGGACGCGTGGGACCGGCAGATCCGGACCCTGCCCGCCGACACTCCGCGTGAGCAGGTCGACCTCCTCACATCGAACGGAACCCTGATCGTCGTCCTCGCGATCTTCGGCGTCGCGCTGACGGTCGTCTCCGCCGGCCTGGTCCTGCTGACCCGCAACGGCTACAACTGGGCGCGCCTGATCGTGGCCGCCATGGGCGTGTTCATCACGGTCAATCTGGTGTTCAGTCTGTTCGGCGACGTCGCGCCGCGATGGGTGATGATCCCGATGATCATCAGCGGGGTCGCGGGCGTCGGTGCGTCGGTGCTCCTGCTCCGTCGGGAATCCGAGCAGTACTGCCGCGACATGGCCGCTCACCGGAAACGCCCACCGCAGCCACCCCAGTACCCGCAACATCCCCAGTACCCGCCACATCCCCAGTACTCGCAGCACCCCCACCATCCTCAACAGCCACAACACCAGCCGGGACCGCCCACAGGCGGGCCGCAGTGGTCGCCGAGTCCAGGAGACCACCACAGGGCAACGCCGCAATCGTGGCCGTATGGTGACGGGCAACACTCTCCTCCGGAGCCCCAGTCCACGCGTCCGCAGTCGAACGAAGGAAACGAATCACGTGGTGAGTCCTGATCCCGCCGAGCGACCGAAACTCGTCGTCTGGGCCTATCGGTGCTGGACGGTGTCGGGTGGACTTCTCGTCGCGCTCGGAGTCCTGTTCATCGTGCTGGGCATCGTCTCCTCGGGCCCGACCCTGCTGCCCATCGGTGTCGGCATCATCGTGGCCGTCATCGGTGTCTGCTACTTCCTCATCGGGAGCAAGGCCTTCGTCGGAGACGCCCGGTGGCGGTCATCGCTCTCTGCATTGACCCTGGTGGTGGTCATCATGCTGCTGATCGTGAGCTTCGGACTCCCGATCCTGGCGTTCGCGTTGGTGGCGGCGCTGGTGGGTCTGTTCGGCTCCCTGTTGGCCTACCGCCCGGAATCCGAGGCCTGGTACGCCGCCACCAATCCGCCGAAGCCCAGCAAGAAGTGAGCCGCCCCGACGTGACCGAACCGGACGAGTCGCGCCCCGACGACGAGGCTAACGAGATCCCCGACGTCGCGGAGACCGCTGCTGACGCGGCAGACGCCACGGCTGAGGCCGCCGACGACACCGCTGACACCGACGACACCGACACCGCGGCCGCCGACGACACCGCGACCGACGACGACACTGCCGAGGCGGTGGACGAGGGCGAGGTGCTGTTCTACGAACCCGGTGGCAGCTGGTGGGTGGTGTCGATCGGCCCGATCCTGATCGGCGCCGTACTCGCGACGGAGATCGCCGGACCCGGCCAGGTCCACTGGCCGGTGATGATGATCTTCGCGGTGATCCTCGTCGGCTTCTCCCTCGTGCAGGTCCACGCGGCCCGCACCCATGTCAGCGTCCGCCTCACCGAGGTGACCCTGCAGCAGGGCACGCGCAAGCTGCCGTTGACCGACATCGCGAAGATCTATCCCGAGAACAACGGTCCGGAACATCAGACGTGGGAGAGTGCACGGGCGCTGGGTGAACTCCCCGCCGTGCCCCGCCGCCGCAAGGGTGTCGGCGTGAAGCTCGCCGACGGCGGGCTCGCCCAGGCGTGGGCCCGCGACGTCGGGCGGTTCCGCGACGAACTGACCGTCGCACACCAGGCCGCGCAGATGGGGCTGCCGCCGCGCGGCCGACGCGACGACAGCTGAGCCCGTCTCTCGTCCCTCAGCCGTTCGACAGCATGGCGGCGCCGAGCAGTTCCTCAGGCACCCCGAAGGCGTCGACGAGGCTCCGCGCGTGCGGCCGCAGCTCCGTACACAGTTCGTTGACGCCGCGGCGGATCGCCTTGGCACGCTCCACGGACACCTGGCGGTGCATCAGGAACCACGACAGGTCGCTCTCGAGGGCCGAGTACACGAACAGATCGCACACCTTGCCCAGAACCTCCGCCGCCGAGCGTGAATCACAGTCGTTGATGGCCTGGATGAATGCCTCGAGCACGACGCGTTCGGTGCGGGCCCGCCCGACCTTGAGCAAATGGTCCTGGGCGTTGTTGAACACCTCGAACGCGTCGTTGCCGTCGTCGAGGGCGACCCGCAGACGTTGCGCGCAGGTACGGATCAGGTGGTCCTCCCGGTTGCGGAACAGCCGGATCTGGGTGCCGCGGTTGGTCAGGTTCGACTTCTCGGTGTCCTCGTCGGAGCCCTCGAGCAAGGTCTGCACCACCTGGCGCGCGGCGGTCTTCTCGACCACCACGTCGCGAGCCATCCCCACGACGAACCGCACCCAACCTGCCGTCGAGAGGCCTTGGACATCGTCGGCATAGGCGGACAGCAGCTCTTTGCCGACGAGCTGGGTCAGCACGGTGTTGTCGCCCTCGAAGGTGGTGAAGACATCGATGTCGCCGCGCATGATCGAGAGCTGGTTCTCATCGAGATAGCCTGCGCCGCCGCATGCTTCACGACACACGTTGATCGTGTGCGAGGCGTGCCAGGTGGCGTACGCCTTGAGTCCGGCGGCGTCACTCTCCAGCTGCCGCTGACGGCCGGCATCCGAATCGTCGGCCGGACGGCCATCCGGCCCGCTGCCGGCGCTGCCCGACTGCACCTCGTGGAGTTCGGAGGTGAGTTCGTTCTGCGCGCAGGCGATCGCATACGACTTCGCGATCAGTGGCAGCAGCTTGCGCTGATGCGCCAGATAGTCCATCACGACGATCTCGTCGGTCCCCTCAGGGGCCTCGAACTGCTTGCGCACCAACCCATATCGCGTTGCCAGGGTCAGGGCCTTGCGACCGGCCGCGCCGGCGGTGGCGGCGACACTGACCCGGCCTCGGATCAGCGTGCCGAGCATGGTGAAGAAGCGGCGGTTCGGATTCTCGATGGGCGAGGTGTACGTACCGTCGGCCTCGACGTCGGCGTAGCGGTTCAGGAGGTTCTCCGCAGGGACGCGTACCTGGTCGAAGGTGATCCGGCCGTTGTCCACACCGGCGAGTCCGCCCTTGTATCCGCAGTCACTGGTGGTCACGCCGGGCAGATCGTCGCCGTTCTCGTCGCGGATCGGCACCACGAAGCAGTGCACGCCGCGGCTCGACGGCTCCTCGCCCGGACCGCCGGTGATGAGCTGGGCGAACACCGCGGCCACCTGGGCGTGCTCGGCTGCGCCGCCGATGTAGTCCTTGCGCGCCGACGGTGTCGGCGAGTCGATGACGAACTCCTCGGTCGCGGCGTCGTAGGTCGCCGTCGTCTCCAGCGCCTGCACATTGGAGCCGTGGCCGGTCTCGGTCATCGCGAAACAGCCGAGCAGATCCAGGTTGATGATGGCGGTGACGTAGCGATCGTGGTGGCGCGCCGTCCCCAGGTTCTCGACGGCACCGCCGAACAGTCCCCACTGGACGCCGGCCTTGACCATCAGCGACAAGTCCGCGTACCCGAGCATCTCGATGGCCGTGATGGATGCGCCGACGTCGCCGGAGCCGCCGTGGTCGGCCGCGAATCCGGCTGCGGCGAAACCGTTCTGTGCCAACTCGCGCATCTCCGCGAGGATGCGCGTGCGGGCCTCGTCGAGGGTGCGGGACGGATCGGGGAGGAGATCGGAACGATCGGCGCTCTCACGGACCAGGTCGCGGGTCGCGCGCCACCGTCCGTCGAGGACGTACCTGAGGTTGTCGACGAGCAGCGCACGCTCGTCGGACGTCAGGTCGTCGGTGGGTGGGGTGACGGCCTCGGGGTCGTCGGTGACGTCGGTCTCCGCGACGGTGGTGGAGGGACTCTCGATGGGAGTTGCCATGCCCCTACGTTACGTACCGGACCGGCGCGGGTTGAGGGGTTTGTGGCGGCTGCTACCCCCGGTGCGATCTGTGTTTCTGGCCGCACCTTCGTGTTCCGGCTCGGGATCGGAGTGCGGCCAGTGGGGTGTATGTGCGGCCGGAAGCGGGAAGGTGGGCGCGTCGGCGATACTGAACCCATGTCGACGGCAACGGATGCGATCAGCCCCGATCCGGCGGACTTTCGTGTCCACGTGGTCGCCGAGTCGATCCGGCTCTTCTCCGAGCAGGGCTATGAATCGACGACGGTGGAGCAGATCGCCGTGGCCGCGGGCATCTCGAGGCGCACCTTCTTCCGGCAGTTCGGCGCCAAGGAAGATGTCATCTTCGCCGACCACGAGGCGCTCCTGGCGCAGGTGGCCGCGCATCTCGAGGGCGCCGACGGCGATCCGTGGGTCGTGGTGTGCTCGGCCGCGGAGCAGGTGTTCGCGCACTTCCGGGACACCCATGAGTTGGCCGTACGACGGTTCCGGGTGGTGCAGGAGGTGCCGGCGCTCCGCGACCGCGAACTGGTGACCACCTATCGATATCAGCGGCTCTTCGAGGACTTCCTGCGCGCCCGGTTGCCGGGGGAGTCTCCGGTGCGTGTCGTCGCGTACGCGGCTGCGATCACGGGCGCCCACAACTACTTGCTGCGGTCGATGATCCGCGGCGACGCCGACGCCACGATGGAGCGGTTGCGCGCCGAACTCGGACGGGTGCGCGCAAGCTTCGCTGCGTCCGCGCCGGCAGAGGAATCCGGATCGACCGGTGCGGTGGTCGATGCCGGGGCGGTGGTGTCGGTGGTCACCTACCCGTCGGGGACGTCGGCGGATGAGATAGCGCGGCAGGTCGCCGAACAACTGGGTGCCGAGCAGCGACATCGCGGACAATGACAGAAAGCGTGAGGACAGCTTGGCACTGAGTGCCGCAGTGCGTTAGCCTCGACTTATCCGATGGCACGCAGTGTCATCCCCATGCCCAGTGCACAGACCTGTAAGGAGAGATCATGGGATTCGGTAACCCGGAATTCAACGTCTTCGAACTGCCCGAGGAGCACGTGGCGCTGCGCGAGGCGATCCGTGCCTTGTCCGAGAAGGAGATCGAACCGCACGCCGCGGACGTCGATGAGAACTCGCGGTTCCCGCAGGAGGCCCTCGACGCACTCGTCGCGTCCGGTTTCAACGCGATCCACGTGCCAGAGGAGTACGACGGTCAGGGTGCCGACTCCGTCGCCGCCTGCATCGTCATCGAAGAGGTCGCGCGCGTGTGTGCGTCGTCGTCGCTGATCCCGGCCGTGAACAAGCTCGGCACCATGGGCCTGATCCTCAACGGCTCCGACGAGCTGAAGAAGCAGGTGCTGCCGTCGATCGCGTCCGGTGAGGCCATGGCGTCCTACGCACTGTCCGAGCGTGAGGCCGGCTCCGACGCCGGTTCGATGAAGACCCGCGCGCGCAAGGACGGCAGCAGCTGGATGCTCAACGGCTCCAAGTGCTGGATCACCAATGGTGGCAAGTCGAGTTGGTACACCGTGATGGCCGTGACCGATCCGGAGAAGGGCGCCAACGGCATCTCGTCGTTCATGGTGCACAAGGATGATCCGGGCTTCACCGTCGGACCGCTGGAGAAGAAGCTGGGCATCAAGGGGTCACCGACCGCCGAGCTCTACTTCGAGGACTGCACCATTCCCGAGGACCGGATCGTCGGCGATGAGGGCACCGGTTTCAAGACCGCGCTGCAGACGCTCGACCACACCCGCCCCACCATCGGCGCGCAGGCCGTCGGTATCGCGCAGGGTGCGCTCGACAAGGCGATCGAATACGTCAAGGACCGCAAGCAGTTCGGTCAGTCGATCAGCAAGTTCCAGGGCGTCGAGTTCATGATCGCCGACATGGCGATGAAGGTCGAGGCCGCTCGCCTGATGGTCTACACCTCGGCTGCGCGCGCCGAGCGCGGCGAGAAGAACCTCGGATTCATCTCCGCGGCGTCCAAATGCTTCGCCTCCGACGTCGCCATGGAGGTCACCACCGACGCCGTGCAGCTCTTCGGCGGCGCGGGCTACACCCGCGACTTCCCGGTCGAGCGCATGATGCGTGACGCCAAGATCACCCAGATCTACGAGGGCACCAACCAGATCCAGCGCGTCGTCATGAGTCGCGCGCTGCTGCGCTGACCCTTCCCCTGCATCGGAAACCTCACCTGTCGCCACAGACCGCCGTCACGCGGAAGGTCCCTGGCGCCAGGTGAGGTTTCTTTGTCGTCACGATGCCTTCGACACCGACAACATCGTCGTGAGTCGTGCGATCAAGCGCACGCGCTGGTCGACGTCGTCCCAGCCCCAGTGGATCACGCGGTTGCCGATCTCGACGAGCGCATCGGTCCGCCCCTTTTCGTAGAGCAGGCGGCCGTCACCGTCTGCCCCCGAGTACTTCGACTTCCCGTCGCTCTCGCCGACGACCCGATGCCGCGGCCAGTAGAAGTCCACCCTCGCGACCCACTTGCCCCATGCGTCGTAGAGATCCACCTGGAGTTCGGGCGCGGGCAGCCCGGCGTCGAGGATCTCGATGCGGCTGCGCGATTCCAGAACCGATTCGGCCGCGCCGTCGAGTTCGCCGATGATCCGTCTGGCACTGGCCGCGCCGGCCATCCCGGTGATCAGGTCCAGTTCGTTCGCCAGATCGTCGGGACTGCACAACTCGGCCTGCAGCGCCGCATCTCCGAGCGCGATCGCAGGAATCCGTGGCGATCGCCGGGCGATGTCGACGACGACCCGTGCGGGTGCGAGTACCGGTACGCCGCCGACCACGACCGTCGAGGCGGGACGCCGATCCGACACCACGCGCATGACGCCGGTCGATCTGGACCGCGACTTTGTGCCGTTCTCGACCATGGCGACGCGGCTGGTGTCGAGGCCCCATACCGGGAGCCCGAGCACTGCGGCCGCAGACGCGCCGGCCAGGGCACGGCCAGGCGTCGCAGTGCAGCGGGCCCGTGCCAGTGCGAGCTCGCGATGCTGTTGTTCCGGGGTACCGTCGAGCAAGTCTGCCGGGATGACCACCCCGGCCCCGAGCGCGGTCAGCACGCCGGCCCGAAGCGCCGCCCGGATCTCGTGGTCGGCATAGCCGGCGGAGATCAGTTCAGCACGAGTGGCCGCGCCCTGCAGTGATGCGAAACCGTCCATGCGATATCAGACGCACCGGACCTGCCGCCGGTTGCATCTGCGGCTCACGAGACGGAGAGACCCGACTTCTCGCAAAAGACCTTTCGCGCGTCAACGGTCTGTCGCGAGAAGTGGGTTCCTGAAATGGTCAGGCGTATGCGGGACGGAAGTCGAGACGAACGTGTGCCTTGGCGGCCGCGTCGCGGAAATCCTTCATGGCGCGCGGCATGTGGAAACCGTTGGTGACGATCAGCGCACCCGAGGCGCCCATCGCCTTGAGCATGCCGACCGTGTTGCCGGCGTTCTGGACGGTGCTGGTGGACGCACCCTCGTTGACCATCTGCCAGACCGGCACACCGCGCCGCAGCAGGCCGACGTTCATGAACTGCGCCTCCGACACCGGTAGCCACCAGGTGTTGCCTCCGGAGACGATCATGCGGTTGAACGGATGGGACTTGGCGAGCCCGGCGGCGACGTTCATCCGCTGCTCGAGGATGCCGGGCGTCTGTCCGAAGGTCCCCATCTTCGCCCCGAGCACGACGATGTAGCGCGTCGGCGGGCTCTGCCAGAGGAACAGGCTGTTGGGCGACAACAGATCGGAACTACCCGGACCCGGCGCGGCCTGGGCAGGCGCGGCGACCGTGAGGCCCAGTGCGGCGACGAGTGATACGAGAACGGCGGTGACCCTGACACGCATGTGCACGAGTGTACAAAATTCACGGTGTCATGCACGGAACGCACGTCAACGGCCCGGGAGCGCCGGTCAGGTGAGCGCGATGTACTTCACCGACAGATACTCCTCGATGCCCTCACTGCCGCCCTCGCGTCCGATGCCTGATTGCTTGACACCGCCGAACGGTGCGGCGGGGTCGGAGATCACGCCCCGGTTGACGCCCACCATGCCCGAATCGAGGGCTTCCGCGACACGCATGCAGCGGTCGAGGTCGCGGCTGTAGAAATACGAGGCGAGTCCGTATTCGGTGGAATTGGCGGCCTTCACGGCGTCGGATTCGGACTCGAAGGTGCTGATCACGGCGACCGGACCGAAGATCTCGCCCCGGGTCACCGGGGCATACGCGTCGACCTGATCGAGCACGGTTGCCGGGTAGAAGAAGCCCTTGCCCTCGGGCACCTTGCCGCCCAGCCGGACTCGCGCGCCGTCGCCGACGGCGCCGTCGACGGCCTCGGCAACCTTGTCGCGCTGTTTGGCGCTGACCAGCGGCCCGAGCGTGATCCCGGATTGGTAGCCGGGGCCGAGGCGCGCCGACGACATCTTCTCGGTCAGCTTGGCGGTGAACTCCTCGGCAACACCCGCCTGCACCAGGAATCGGTTGGCCGCCGTGCAGGCCTCTCCGCCATTGCGCATCTTCGCTGCGAACGCACCCTCGACCGCGGCGTCGACGTCGGCGTCGTCGAACACCAGGAACGGGGCGTTGCCGCCCAGCTCCATCGACGTACGCTGCACGCGTTCGGCCGCCTGCCCCAGCAGGTTCCGGCCGACCGGGGTGGAGCCGGTGAAGCTGATCTTGCGGATCCGGTCATCGGTGATGATGGCCGTGGACAGGTCGCCGGAACTGCTCGTCGGCAGCACCGACAACACGCCGCCGGGCAGCCCGGCCTCGGCGAACACCTCGGCGAGTGCCAGCATCGTCAGCGGCGTCTCGTGTGCGGGCTTCACCAGCATCACGTTCCCGGCGGCCAGCGCCGGCCCGATCTTGCGGGTGCCCATCGCCAGCGGGAAGTTCCACGGGGTGATCGCCAGGCACGGCCCCACCGGCGCGTGCGAGACGAGGATGCGCCCGGTGCCCGCAGGTGATCGCGTGAACCGGCCGTCGATGCGCACCGCCTCCTCGGCGAACCACCGCAGGAACTCGGTGCCGTACTTGGTTTCCGCGGCACTGTCGGGCAGTGCCCGGCCGAGCTCGAGCGTCATCAGCAACGCGAGGTCGTCGGCGCGGTCGGTGAGCAGCTCGAACGCCCGGCGAAGGATCTCGCCACGCTCGCGCGGTGGGGTGGCCGCCCAGTCGTCGGCCGCCGCCACCGCTTTGTCGAGCGCCAGGCGCGCGTCCTCGACCGTCGCGTCGGCCACCGACACCAGCTCCTCCTCGGTGGCCGGGTCGTACACGGCGAATGTCCCGCCTGCCGTCGACGGCACCGACGCGCCGTCGATCCAGAGTCCGGTCGGGACGCCGTCGAGAACGGCCTGCGGGTCCACCACGTCGTTGTTGCTCATCGGATCTCACATCCTTGTCAGTTGCGTGCGAGCAGGTGCGGGGCAGCGATCAGTCGTCGCCGTGGCAGCTGTGCGAACCCGGCGAGGGCTCGACGTCGAGCGCCGGGTTCCGATCGAAGAAGCCGAAGGGCTTGAGCCAGAACGAGACCGTGTCCACCGGCATCACCGGCCAGTCCTCGGGGCGGGTGATGTGATGGATGCCGAAGGTGTACCAGAGCACGACGTCGGTGTCGAGAATCGGACGATCGGCCTTGGTCCATTCACCGAGCCCGGTGTCGTGATCCGACTGGTTCACGAACTCGCCTGCCGGCCAACGCTCATCGGGCTGATTCGGGGTCACCCACAGGGTGTGGCCGATCACCGTCGCCCGCCGGAAGATCGGCGACGCCGGATCGAACATGGGCGGTAGCGCGCCGGTGGGTACCAGCTTGTAGGCGGGGTGGTGCCCCAGCGCCGTGGTGACGTTGGTGTTGGCGACCTTCCACGCCCGCTGCGTCGCGAAGTTCATGTTCTGCATGCCCTCCGACTCGGTGCGCAACGCGATGTTTTGCTGGATCAGCGACAACCCGAGCGGGTTGCCGGGACCCATCGGTTCGGCGACGGTCTCCGACGAGAAGACGGTGTTGTCGGTGCCGTCGATGTCGAGGTCGAGCCGGGCGACCAGGAAATGCTGGTGAAACGGTGCGTAGGTACGGTTGTCGACGGTGGTGCCGTGCGGGTTCGACGTCACACCGGGTGGCATCGGGGTGGTGACCATGATGCCGGTGGCCCGCACCTCGCACTCGATGTTGCCGTCCTGATAGAACCGCCAGTAGACGAGGTACTCGTAATTGGCCACGGTGACATGGGAACTCACCGTGAGGCGGCGCATTCGCCGGACCTCGGCACCGGCGTCGTGGTCGACGTGCTTCCAGAGGACCGCGTTGTCCTCCTCGTGGATGCAGATGGCGTTGGTGATGGTGAACGGCTCGCCTGCGCTGTCGTGGAGCACGGCGTCGAGGTAGCGGATCTCGCCGAGGCAGTCGCAGCCGAGCTCCAATGAGGTGGTCATGAAGCCGAGTCCCCACTCGCCGATGTCGAATGCGGTGCGGCGGTAATGGTCTTCGCAGTGGTCCCGGTAGGGGACCATCATCTCGGCGAACGAGAGGCGATGCGCGACACTGCGTTCCCGTCCGGCATCGTGATAGCTGACGGTGTGCAGCGTCATGCCCTCGCGATAGTTGAAACCGACCCGCAACGACCAGTTCTGCCACCTCAGCAGGTTGCCCTCGAGGGTGAACGACGGACCCTCGGGCTGGGTGATCTCGAGCGGCTTCAGAGGCGGACGGCGGGACTCGTCGCGGATACGCTGCGGAATGTGGCGGGGCACGTACTCGCCCATCACCTCCGCCTGCTCGAATCCGCCGCTGTCCTCGATGCGCAACAGCTCCATGGTGTTCACGTCGATCACACAATGCAGTCCCGCAACGGGATTGGCGTAGGGATTCGCGCCGTCGGCATCCTTGACCCAGGTGTCCGACCAGCCGAGTCGGCGCCCCTCGAACTCCTTGGGGATCACCGCGCCGCCATAGGTCCAGGTGTCCATGAAGACCTTGTCGAGGTCGGTGATGCCGCGACGCTCCAGCGCAGCCTGCACATCGGGATGCGCCCGCAGGACACGATCGCATTCCTCGAACTCGTCGACGGTGAAATTCGCCTGGACGCCCGGCAGATGGTCGAAGGAATCGACGGTGCCGGGTACGTCGGGATCCGTGCCGAGAGTGAGAAATGACTTGTAGGTGGCATTCTGCCCGGAGTCAAGACAGATGACGACGGCCCGGCGCGCCGGCACGGTGCCGTCGGCCGCGTACGCCGCGAGCTCGGCCTTCGTCGGTTCGGCGAGTTCGATCGAGGCGATCCGCCAGCCGTCGCCGACGTCGTGCTCGTGCGCGAGAAGGGCCGCGACAGCCCGGAACTCGTCGGCGTCGAGCGGATCGAGCGGGTGTCCGAAATCTGCTGCCTGAGCTGCCGTGTCCGTCATGGGCGGTCTCCTTGCTCGTCGGTTGCCGTGCTCGTCGCGTGCTGTTCGTCGGATACCGTGCGGTTCAGTCGGCGGCGAGCGCCTCGCCGATGATGTCGAGTCCTTCACGGAGAAGTTCGTCGTCGATGGCCAGTGGCGGAAGCAATCGCAGGATGTTGCCGAATGTACCGCAGGTGAGCACGATGACGCCGCGCGAGAAGGCGTGCGCGGCCGCGGCTTTGGCCAGCTCCGGATCGGGTTCGGTTGTTCCGGGCCTGACCAGTTCGACGGCGACCATCGCGCCCCGGCCGCGGATGTCGCCGATCACGTCACGTCCGTCATTGGCCAGCGACGCCGCGGTGGCCGACAGCGACGACAGGATGAGTTCGCCGATCTGTCGGGCGCGTGCCGGCAGATCGAGGGTCGTCATCTGGTCGATCGCCGCCAGTGCGGCGGCGCACGCCACCGGATTGCCGCCGTAGGTGCCTCCCAACCCGCCGGGATGGACGGCGTCCATCAGTTCGGCGCGCCCGGTGACCGCCGACAGCGGCATGCCGCCAGCGATCCCCTTCGCCATCGTGACCAGGTCGGGGATCACCCCTTCGTGGTCGCAGGCAAACCAGTCACCGGTGCGGCAGAAACCGCTCTGCACCTCGTCGGCGATGAACACCACCCGGTTGGCGCGGCACCATTGCGCGAGCGTGGGCAGGAACCCCGGTGCGGGAACGATGAATCCACCCTCACCCTGGATGGGTTCGACGATCACCGCGGCCAGACTGTCGGCACTGATCTGCTTGTCCATCATGCTGATCGCCCGATCCGCGGCGGCCACGCCGTCGGCGGCGAGTGGGTCCCGGTACGGGTAGCTCATCGGCATCCGGTAGACCTCGGGGGCGAACGGCCCGAAGTTGTGCTTGTACGGCATCGTCTTCGCGGTCAATGCCATCGTGAGGTTGGTGCGACCGTGGTAGGCGTGGTCGAACGCGACCACCGCGTCGCGACCGGTGGCCAGTCGCGCGATCTTGACCGCGTTCTCGACGGCCTCTGCGCCCGAGTTGAACAGCACTGTGCGTTTCTCGTGATCGCCAGGGGTGAGTTCGTTGAGTTTCTCGGCCACCGCGACATAGCCCTCGTACGGGGTGACCATGAAGCAGGTGTGGGTGAATTGATGGGCCTGCGCGGCAACGGCGTCGGCCACTGCCGGATTGCTCGCCCCCACGGTGGTCACCGCGATGCCCGACCCGAGGTCGATCAGCGAGTTGCCGTCGACGTCGATGACCACGCCACCGTCGGCGTCGACCGCATACACCGGTGCCGCCGACCCGACGGCGGGCGCCACCGCGGCCCGCCTGCGGACGGTCAACGAACTCGACCGCGGTCCGGGCAGTTCGGTCACCAGATGCCGCTTCTGCGGCAGCCGGTGGGCCATGGTGGTCATCGCCTTCACCTCACTCGATGTTGCTCATCACGTGCTTGACCCGGGTGTAGTCCTCGATACCGTAGAGCGACAGGTCTTTTCCGTGGCCGGAATGCTTGAAGCCGCCATGCGGCATCTCGGCGACCAGCGGGATGTGGCAGTTGACCCAGACGCATCCGAAGTCGAGTGCGGCCGACATCCGCATCGCCGTACCGTGGTCGGTGGTCCAGACGCTCGAGGCCAGACCGAAGGCCACGTCGTTGGACATCTCGACGGCCTGGGCCTCGTCCGTGAACGGCTGCACCGTGATCACCGGGCCGAAGGTCTCTTCCTGCACCAGCTTGTCGTCCTGCCGGACTCCGGTGATGATCGTCGGCTCGACGAAGAACCCCTTGTCGCCCTTGCGCTTTCCGCCGGTCGCAACCGTCGCGTGCGACGGGATCCCGTCCAGGATGGCGGTGACCTTGGAGAAGTGGTTGACGTTGTTGAGGGGCGGGACGGTCGCCTTCTCCGCCTCCGCGACGAGCAGGTCGACGACCTTGTCGTGGATGGATTCGTGCACCAGGACGCGGGTGACCGCCGTGCAGTCCTGGCCGGCGTTGAAGAAGGCGGCCGCCGCGAGCGGTTCGATGGTCTTGTCGAGATCGGCGTCGGCGAACACCACCGCCGGGGCCTTGCCGCCGAGTTCGAGATGTGCGGTCTTGAGCTGCTGCGCGGCGGATACCGCGACGGCGATCCCGGCCCGTACCGAGCCGGTGATGGACACCATCCGGGGCGTGGGATGGCCCACCACGGTCGCCCCCGTCTCGCCGTTGCCCAGCACCACATTGAGCACGCCCGGCGGCAGGATGCCCTGACTGAGCTCGGCAAGCACGAGAGTGGATTCCGGCGTGGTGTCCGAGGGCTTGAGGACCACGGTGTTGCCCGCCGCGATGGCCGGCGCGATCTTCCAGATGGCCATCATGAGCGGGTAGTTCCACGGCGTCACCTGGCCGATCACGCCGACGGGTTCCCGCCGGACGAACGAGGTGTGGCCGGACATGTACTCGCCCGCGGATTTGCCTTCGAGCATGCGGGCCGCGCCCGCAAAGAACCGCACCTGGTCGGCGCCGACCGTGACCTCCTCGTCGGCGATCTGCTCCTCGGGCTGGCCGGTGTTGCGGGCCTGCGCCGCGACGAGTCGATCCGATCCGGCCTCGATCGCATCGGCGAGCTTCAGCAGCGCCTTCTGGCGCTCGGACGGCGTGGTGGTGCTCCAGCCGGCGAAAGCCGCGGTGGCCGCGGCCATCGCGGTGTCGACGTCGGCTGCGGTCGAGACCGGTGACACGGCAACGACGGATTCGTCGACCGGATTGATGATGTCGATGGTCTCGGTGGACGTCGACGGCACGAACTCGCCGTTGATGTAGTTCTGCAGTGCGGACATGGGTCCAGTCTTCGCCTGTCCGTGGCGTGACGCGGCCTGACATTCTGTACAGGCGCAGGCGGAGTTCACTCCATCATGTCCATTCGTCGCTAGGGTGAAGTGTGTGACGACCGTCCGGTGGCTGCTGGCGCAGCGCAGGCTCCAGTTGGCGCTGCGTGGCGGGGCCGACGGGCTGGGCCGCTCGCTCGATTGCGCGGTGTCCTCGGAGCTCGCCGACGCCGGAGAATGGTTGTCGGGCGGGGAGGTGCTGCTGACCACCGGGCTGCGGCTCGGCGAGGATGTGGCCGTGCGCCGTGCGTACCTGGCGGGCCTTGACCGGGTCGGTGTCGCGGCGGTGGGGCTCGGTGTCGGGTTCGGATTCGACGAGGTACCCCGGGACATGGCGGAGACCGCCGACGAGCTCGGTCTGCCGTTGTTCGAGGTGCCGCTGCCGATCCCGTTCTCCGCGGTGACCCGGGCCGTGCTCGATCAGATCGCCGCACAACGGTCGGCCCGCTTGGTCACGGCCACCAAGGCGCAACCGCGAATGACCCGCGCGGCCGCGTCCGGCGGTTCCGCGGCGCTGGTCCGTGAGCTCGCCGAGGCCATCGACCAGCATGTTGTGCTCCTCGACACCGGCCTCGCCGTGGTCGCGACGGCACCGCGCACCATCCCGTCCGCCGACCTCAATCGGATTCGCGATCTGGTGGTGCGCGATCCCGCATCCGCCGGCGCGGTGTGGATGACAGACGACGCGACGATCACGGTTGCCCGGGTGGGCTCGGGTGGTCGGACCTACGGGCATCTCGGTGTCGTCGGGACGTCGGCGCTCGACGATGTCGCGCGCATGCTGGTCGGGCACGCCACCTCGCTGCTCGCCATCGAACATGCCAAACCGCGTCAGGTGACCCGCGACGTCGTGGATCTGCACGACGACGCGCTGGCCCTCGCGATCGGCGGCTCGGTCAGCGGACCGGGACTGCGCCGGATATTGGGACGCGCAGCGGACCGGGCCGGCCGGGTCCGCGCCGCGGTCTTCACCTTTGCCGACCCGGAGGCGGCAGCGCAGGGGCGACGTCGGCTCGTCGACGACCTCGATCACCGATGGCGACCGGTGTTCGTCCATCGGGACGACGTCGAGGTGATCGCCCTGTTGCGCGGCGACGATCACGTGGAGTTCGCCGTCGGGCTGCTGGCCATGATGAATCGCAGTGCCCCCGTGTCGGGCGGGATCGGGCCGGCGGGCGAGCTGCGTGAGGTGGGCGAATCGGTGCGACAGGCTCGGCTCGCGTGTCGGTCGGCGGCGGTCGGGCAGCTCGTCGACCTGTGCGGCAGCCGATCACTGCTGACGATGAATCCGGTCCGGCAGGCGCTGGCCGATGCATCCGCACAACGCCTTTCGCCGGTGATCGCCCACGACGAACAGCACGGTACGAATCTGCGCGAGAGCCTGCTGGCATTCCTGGAGGCGAACGGCAACTGGGGTGTCGCGGCCGCGGCGCGGGGGGTGCATCGGCACACCTTGCGGCACCGGATCGAGCGGATCGAGGACATGTTGGAGGTCGACCTCTCCGACGCGCGGACCCGGGCCGAGCTGCTGCTGATGCTGCTGGGGGCGGACGCGTGAGGAAGGTGGTGACAACGGTTCTGGTGCTTGTGGCTTCGGTACTCGGCGGCTGCACGACCACCGCCGACGAGCCGCAGGCATCCACCCCCACGTCCGCTGCCGGCAGCTCGCCGATGCCTGCGCCTCGGCAGGTCAATCTCGGCGACAGCTACAGCGCCGCGGCGGGAGTGCAGCCGCTGGTGGAGGATTCGCCCGTGCTGTGTCTCCGGTCATCCCGCAACTTCGCGCACCTGCTCGCGGCGGCACGTGGTTACCGGCTCGACGACGTCAGCTGTAGCGGCGCCGACACCACCGACTTCTTCACGGCGCAATACGCCGGTGTGCCCGCCCAATTGGATGCACTCGCCGGCGGCCCCGACGTGGTGACGGTGATGATCGGCGGCAACGACAGCGCGGTCTACACCACTGCCATCCGTGCGTGCTCAGACGTGGCTGCGACCGATCCGGGTGGGTCACCGTGCCGTGCCGCGCACGGGGCGGAGTACGTCGACATCGTCCGGGATCGCACCTACCCGGCGTTGGCGCGCGCACTCGCGGCGGTGCGGGCGAAGGCGCCGGGCGCGCAGGTGCTGGCGGTCGGCTACCCATGGATCCTCCCGGCGCAGACGGGCTGCTACCCGACGATGCGTGTGGCGGCCGGTGATGTGCCGTATCTCCGTGAGTTGCAGGCGGTTCTGAACCGATCGGTGCAGCGGGCCGCGGAACAGGCCGGTGTCACTTATGTCGACATGTCCGGAGTGTCGGAGGGGCACGACGCCTGTGCACCGGTGGGTACGCGCTGGATCGAGCCGCAGGTCGGCGCGACCGGCGCCGCCCCGGCTCATCCGAACGAGCTGGGCCAGCAGGCAATCGCCGACCAGGTGGCGGCGGCCCTGCGGTAGGCCGGTCGTCGCCGCCGCGATATGAATGCGGCGTCAGCGGGGGCTCGGATCAATAGTTGTCGCGAACACTCGCTGACACCGCATCCATATCGCGCTGCGACTTGTCCACAGTCACCGAACAATTCACAGATCGGCCATCCTGCCCGTCGCTGCCGAGTTCCGTGAGCATTTCTGCACCACGCTGACTCCATGGACCTCAGTGATCTCCACCTCCCGTACGGAGTCGCATCGTGGGCGCAGTTGCGAGGCCTCGGTGTCACCCAGAGCCGCCTCCGGCGGGCGTGCGAGGACGGCGATCTCCGGCTGTTGCGGCGCGGCTGGTATGCGACCAGGTCGGCGAACACCTCGGTGGCGGCGGCTGTTGCCGCCGGTGGTGTGGTCAGTTGTGTGTCGGCGCTGAAACTCCACGGGGTCTGGATTCCGCCCGGGCCCCGCAAGATGCACATTCGTGGTCGTGAGGCGGCACATCGATCCGGTGCGCATCGGTACTGCAAGCAGTATGCGCCCCCGGAGCGGGAGGTCGACGCCGTCGACGGGATCCGGACCGCACTACGGCATGCGCTCAAGTGTCTGGACGAGGAGGGCATCGTCGTCGTCTGCGACTCGATCCTTCACCAACAAATGCTGGAGAGGTCCGACCTCGACGAGGTGTTCATCGGCGCTCCTCGTCGCATCCGTCGCCTCCTCGACCGCTGCGATCCCGGTGCCGAGTCGGGCACCGAGACGATGGTGCGATGTCGCCTGCGCGCTCTGGGCATGAGGGTGCGGGTGCAACACCGGATCACGGGCGTGGGCCGGGTGGACCTGTTGGTCGGTGACCGTCTCATCATCGAGATCGACAGTGTGGAGTACCACGATCGGTCGCCGGAACAGATCGAGAAGGACCGTCGGCGGGATGAGGAGGCGGCCCGCCTCGGCTACGTCACCCTGCGCTTCAGTTACCGGCGTGTGGTGCACGAGTGGGCACAGGCGGAGGCAACGGTGCTCGACCTCGTTCGCCGGCGTGAGCATGTGAAGCAGCTCGCCGGCTGACCGCCCAGATATGAATGCGGCGTCAGCGGCGTCTCGGATCAATAATTGTCGCGAGTACCCGCTGACACCGCATCCATATCGCGGCCGGCCGACCGAATCTCACCGCGGGTGACCGCCGTCACCGACCTGTTGCCGCAGGCTGAGAGCAGCCTGAACGATTTGGGCCCCGTCGGCGCCGTTTGGAACACTGGAGGCCGTGACCCGATCCGCTGATGCCGCCGCGAAGTCCGCAGAACTCTTTCGCCGCGCCACGGCGGCCACTCCCGGCGGCGTCAACTCCCCGGTCCGGGCGTTTTCCGCGGTGGGCGGAGATCCCCGGTTCATCGCGTCGGCCAAGGGCTGCCACCTCACCGACGTCGACGGCAATGATTACGTCGACCTCGTCAGTTCGTGGGGGCCGATGATCCTCGGCCACGCCCATCCCGCCGTCGTCGAGGCAGTCCAGAAGGCCGCTGCAGGCGGACTCTCCTTCGGTGCCCCGACCGAGGCCGAGATCGAATTGGCCGAGGAGATCATCGACCGCGTCGACCCGGTCGAGCGCGTTCGCCTGGTCAACTCCGGCACCGAGGCCACCATGTCGGCGATCCGGCTGGCGCGTGGATTCACCGGCCGGTCCAAGGTCATCAAGTTCGCCGGTTGCTATCACGGCCATGTCGACGCGCTGCTGGCCGACGCCGGCTCGGGCGTCGCGACGCTGGGTCTGCCCACCTCACCCGGGGTCACCGGTGCTTCCGCCCACGACACCCTGGTATTGCCCTACAACGACCTCAAGGCCGTCGCGAAGGCGTTCGAGGAGTTCGGCCACGAGATCGCCGCGGTGATCACCGAGGCGGCTGCGGGCAACATGGGCGCTATCGCCCCGCACGACGGTTTCAACGCCGGTCTGCGGGAACTGACCCGCCGGCACGGCGCGCTGCTGATCATCGATGAGGTCATGACGGGTTTCCGGGTGAGTCCGGCCGGCTGGTACGGCATCGAGGGCGTGGCCGGTGACATCTACACCTTCGGCAAGGTGATGAGTGGTGGCCTGCCTGCGGCGGCATTCGGTGGCCGCACCGACATCATGGAGTACCTCGCCCCGACCGGGCCGGTCTATCAGGCAGGAACGTTGTCGGGGAACCCGGTCGCCGTCGCCGCCGGACTCGCGACCCTCCGGCACGCCGATGCGCAGACCTACACCGCTCTCGACGCCAACGCAGATCGACTGGCAGCCCTGTTCACCGAGGCGCTGAGCGCCGAGGGAGTGGCGCACCGCGTGCAGAGCGCGGGCAATCTGCTCAGTGTCTTCTTCACCGACCGTGCCGACCCGATCACCGACTATGCCGGGGTCAAGGCCACCGAGACCTGGCGGTTCGCGCCGTTCTTCCACGCGCTGCTCGAGCGCGGGGTCTATCCGCCGCCGAGCGCCTTCGAGGCCTGGTTTGTCAGCGCGGCGCTGGACGAGGATGCTTTCTCACGAATCGCCGACGCGTTGCCGGCCGCGGCCCGGGCCGCAGCAAGCGCATCGGCCAGTGCAACGGGGGAGTCCCAGTGACCAACACGATCGTCCACATGATGCGGCACGGCGAGGTGCACAATCCCGACGGCATCCTCTATGGGCGCCTGCCCGGGTTCCGGCTGTCCGACAGCGGTCGCGCGCAGGCCAACAAGGTCGCCGACACACTCGCCGACCACGACGTGACCGCGGTGTTCGCGTCGCCGCTGCAGCGCGCCCAGGAGACGGCGACACCGATCGCAGGCGCCCGCGGGCTGACCATCGTCACCAACGACGAACTCATCGAGGCCGACAACGTCTTCGAGGGTCTCAAGGTCTCGGTCGGCGACGGCGCCCTCAGCAAGCCCCGCCATTGGCCCAAGATGCGTGACCCGTTCACCCCGTCGTGGGGCGAACCGTACATCCAACTCGCGCACCGCATGCTGGCCGCCGCCAACAAGGCGCGCGACGCCGCCCGCGGTCATGAGGCCGTCTGTGTCAGCCACCAGCTGCCGGTATACACGCTGCGTCGCTTTCTCGAGGGCCAGCGGCTCTGGCACGACCCGCGTCGCCGGCAGTGCTCGCTGGCCTCGCTGACCAGCCTCATCTACGAGGGCGACGCCCTCGTCGACATCATCTACTCCGAGCCCGCCGGTGCGTCGGACCCGTTGGCAACGGGAGCGTAAGGACGAGCGTGCGAAGGTTCTGCCTGCTGGTTGCGGTAATGGCGGCCCTGATCGGGGTGATCAGTGGCTGCGGCACGGGCGATGACGCAGTGGCCCAGGGGGACACATTCCAGTTCGTCTCCCCGGGTGGGCAGACCGTGATCACCTATCCGCCCGCCGACCGCAAGAAGGTCGCCGATCTGTCGGGGCCGGATCTCGTCACCGACCAACCTCTTTCGCTGTCCGACGAACGATTCCGCGACAAGGCCGTCGTCATCAACGTGTGGGGTTCGTGGTGTGGGCCGTGCCGCGGTGAGGCCGACGACCTCGAGCGGGTCTACGAGCAGACCAATGGCCTCGGGGTCGAGTTCCTCGGAATCAATCTGCGCGACGATCGGCAGTCGGCCAAGGACTTCGTCGCCGACCGCAGTGTCGGGTTTCCGTCGATCTACGACTACGACGGCATCACGCTCTCGAGCCTCACCACTCCGACCGCCGTGGTGCCGACCACGGTCGTCCTGGATCGTCAGCATCGGCCTGCCGCGGTGTTCCTGAAGGCGGTCACGGCCGACGAACTCGACGCGACCGTCCGGAAGGTCGCTGCCGAGTCGGTGTCGACGCCGGCGTCGGCCGCACCGGGTTCGCCTGCACCGCAGTCGTCGGCCCCACCGGCCCCGGGCCGACCATGACGATGATCGAACTCGCACCTCAGGCGTCCATCGGTGACACATTCGCCACCACGGTGTCGAGCGGGCCGCTGCTGCTGGCGCTCGCCGCGTGTGTCGTTGCCGGGCTGGTCTCCTTCGCATCACCCTGCGTCGTCCCGCTGGTGCCCGGATACTTGTCCTACCTCGCCGGGCTCGTCGGGGCCGAGGCCCCGGCCGTCACCGTCGGCGAACCGGCCAAACGCGGTCGCTCGCGGGTCGCGGTCGCCGCCGGACTCTTCGTCCTCGGATTCACTGTCGTCTTCGTCGCGGCCACCGCGACAGTGCTCGGTATCACCAACACATTCGTGGTGAATCGCGAAGTGCTGCAACGTATCGGTGGCGTCGTGACCATCTTGATGGGACTGGTCTTCATCGGGCTGGTCCCGATGGCCCAGCACGAGTTCCGCTTCGCGCCCCGCCGGATGTCCAACCTGGTGGGGGCGCCCCTGTTGGGCGCGGTGTTCGCCCTCGGCTGGACACCCTGCCTCGGGCCGACCCTCGCCGCGGTCATCGCGACCGCCAGCGGCACCGAGGGCGCGACCGCCGCCAAGGGTGTCGCACTCATCGTCGCCTACTGTGCGGGCCTCGGGATCCCGTTCGTCGTGCTCGCGTTCTCGTCGGCCTGGGCTCTGCGCAGCCTGGGCTGGCTGCGCAATCACGCACGAGCGATCCAGATCTTCGGCGGGATCATGCTCATCGCCGTCGGGGTCGCCCTGGTGACCGGGCTCTGGGATCAATTCATCGTGTGGGTCCGCGAGGCCTTCATCACCGACACGGAGCTGCCCGTATGACCGAGACAGACGTGACCCCCGACGCCGAGGTGTCCGGCCCGACGCCCGGTCCGTCCCGTCCGCATTGGATCTTCCGCCGGGTGCTCTGGCCCGCTCGCAATCTCTGGCGCTCACTCACCTCGATGCGGACCGCGCTGGTGCTGCTGTTCCTGCTCGCCCTCGCCGCGATCCCCGGGGCACTCCTCCCGCAGCGGCCGCTGAACGAGCAGAAGACGCAGGCCTACATCGACGAACACGGCTGGCTCGGCCAGTGGATGGACCGGCTCCAGCTGTTCGACGTGTTCGCCAGCGCCTGGTTCACCGCCATCTATGTACTCCTGTTCATCTCGCTCGTCGGGTGCCTGACGCCGCGGATGATCGAGCACTTTCACAGCCTGCGCGCCAAACCCGTTGCCGCACCGCGGAATCTGAAGCGCCTACCGCGACACGTCGAGCACGAGGTCGATGGGGACCCCGAAAGCCTGGCGCGACGTATCTCCGGCAATCTCCGCGGATGGCGACGCACCACCGTCGTCAAGGACGACGGCGTGGTGGAGGTCTCCGCGGAGAAGGGCTACCTCCGCGAGTTCGGCAACCTGGTCTTCCACTTCGCGCTGCTCGCGCTCTTGGTGTCGATCGCCTTCGGCAAGCTGTACGGCTACGAGGGCACCCGCAGCCTCGTCGCCGACGGCGAGCAGGGTCTCTGCAACACCTCGACCGCCGTCTACGACTCGTTCAAGGCGGGCAATCTCGTCGACGGCACCGACCTCAACCCGTTCTGCTTCCGCGTCGACGGATTCGACGCGACCTTCCTGCCCAACGGGCAGCCCGATATGTACACCGCCAAGGTGCGCTACACCGAGGGCACCCAGCGGACGGACCCGTCGAGCTGGAAGTCGACGACGATCCGGGTCAACGACCCGCTGCGGGTGGCCGGCGATCGCGTCTACGTGCTCGGCAACGGCTACGCCCCGACGTTCACGGTCACGTTCCCGAACGGTCAGCAACGTCAGCAGACGGCGTTGTTCATCCCGGAGGAGATGCAGACGATGATGTCGTCGGGGGCGGCGCGCTTCGACACCCCGGCCGGGCTCTACCCGAACGAGGACGAGCGTCGCTCACATCAGGTCGCTCTGGAAGGGCTGTTCGCCCCGACCGCCAACTACCACGGCACCCTGCTGACCTCGTCGTCGCCGATTCCCAAGGATCCGGCGGTGGCGATCCGCATCTACGAGGGCGACACCGGACTCGACACCGGCAAACCGCAGAATGCGTACTCCCTGGACCAGACTCTGATCGAGCAGGGACGCCTGCAGCAGCGCGCGCAGGTGAATCTGGCGCAGGGGCAGACGCACAGACTCGCGGACGGCACCTCGGTGCGATTCGACGGGTATCAGCGTTGGGTGTCGGTGCAGGTCTCGCACGATCCCTCGCAGGTCTGGGTGCTGGTGTCGGCGATCGTGATGCTCGGTGGCCTGCTCGTGTCGCTGCTGATCCGGCGCCGGCGCATCTGGGTCCGGCTCGTGCCCGTGCCCGGTTCGGTTTCCGGAGACGCCGGCGAACGACGTACTGTAGTAGAAATTGCCGGTCTGGCACGCACCGATCAGGCGGGCTGGGGCGAGGGATTCGAGGAGCAGGCTCACGACCTGGTGCGCGACCAGGACGACCCGAACGCCGAGCGCACCTCGAGGGCACGTCGGATACGCGGGCGGCGACTGTAAGCGACTGAGAGGACGAGTGCGATGAACACCGGTTCGATGCACGTCGACGAGACACTGGCGCGGTATTCCGATCTCCTGTTCGGTACCGCCATCACCATCTACGTGCTCGCGATGTTCTTGTTCCTCGCGGCGCTCGCCGGTGCCCGTAGTCGCAAGCTGACGTCGTCGGCCCAACTGGTCACCGCGGGTGGGTCCGGGGTGGCCGTGGACGATCGGGCACCCGGCAAGATCGCCGACACCCCTCGCCGTAACCTCGGCGACCGGCTGGGCAACATGGCGTATCCGGTGGTGGTCGTCGGACTGATCGCGCACATCTCGTCCATCGTGCTGCGGGGTATGGCGACCGGCCGTGCGCCCTGGGGCAACATGTACGAGTTCATCTCGCTGACGTGCGCCGCCTGTGTCATCGCCGGCCTGGTGGTGCTGCGCAAGCCCGAACACCGGCCGCTGCTGACCTTCGTGCTGCTACCGGTCTCGCTGCTGATGTTCGTCGGCGGTCGCTGGCTGTACACGCAGGCCGCGCCCGTGGTCCCCGCGCTGAAGTCCTACTGGCTCGCGATTCACGTCTCGATCATCTCGGTGTCGTCGGGCGTGCTGCTGGTGTCGGGTGTGGCCAGTGCGCTCTACCTGATCAAGATGCGGTGGGGTCGCCCGGAGAGCGACGATCTCGCGGCCGGCGGGTCCGGGTTTGTCGCGGGTGTGCGACGGGTCATCGACCGAATCCCGAACGCGGACACCCTCGATCGACTCGCCTACAAATGCGTCGTCTTCGGATTCCCGCTGTTCGGTCTCGGCGTCATCTGCGGTGCGATCTGGGCCGAGTCGGCTTGGGGCCGGTTCTGGGGCTGGGATCCCAAGGAAACGGTGTCGTTCATCGCCTGGGTGATCTATGCGGCGTATCTCCATGCTCGGGCGACTGCCGGCTGGCGGAGCAACGCGGCCGCCTGGATCAACGTCGCCGGCTTTGTGGCGCTGCTGTTCAACCTGTTCATCATCAACCTGGTGGTCTCCGGCCTGCACTCCTACGCGGGACTCTGACCGCTGTCCTCGCCGGGAGGGGTCCGCTGGGTCTCCACAGCCTGCGCCTTGACCATTTTGAGCAGAGCGATCACGACATCGATGGTGTCCGGGCAGATCGAGCGGACGTCGATCCCGGACAAGTGTGTTCCGGTGGTCGCCAGCATCTCCACGTAGTCGCGTTGCTGGCGGACGCGCTCGAGGTCTTCGTCGGGATTGGCGAGGAAATAGGTGACGCTCACCTCGAAGGCGCGCGCGATGGCCTCGACGGTCCGGAACGACGGTGTCCGGGCCTTACCCGTCCGGAGCTGCGAGATGTAGGCGTCCGAGAGTGAATACCCGAGGTCGTTGGCCCGTTCGGCGATCTTCTTGCCCGTGTACGGCGCGCCGTTCTCATCCCGTGAGTGCTCGAATAGGTAGCCCAGCTTCTCTGCGAAGCCGGGTTCGTCGTCGGGCGTCGGGCGCCCCAGCTGGGGCGTCAACGTCGGTTGTCCGCGCGTGATTCGTTGATCTCCTGCACCTTTCGCCGGCGTTCCACATGGTGGATCCGCACTGCGTGATGGAAAGAGATTACCCTACCTGCAAGTAGGGTACGCGGGCGTAAGTCCGGGATTTCGCCACGTCAGGACCGATCTTGCGTCGAGGCGTCAGGCGTCGTCGGCATCGGACCCATTGGGCCCCCGCGTGCGGCGGTCGAGATCGAGGAGAAAATCGGGGTCGTCATCGGGCCCGACCGGGCCGATCGGCCGGGTGGGTCGGTCGTCGTGATCGTCACGATCGGCGAGTTGGGGGCCAAAGGCGCGCCAGAGCAGGAAACCGATCGCTGCAATGCCGATCAAAGCGAACAGAAACGTCATGGCAACCTCCCGTCTACAAGCGTACGTGAGGTTGCCATCGGGTGGGGCGGACCCCGTCGGCCGACAGGATCAGTGTGTGCGGCGGTTCAGGAGTTCGACGACGTCTGCCTCGCGGAAGCGGCGGTGACCGCCCGGGGTGCGGATCGATCCCAGCAGGCCGGAGCTGGCCCAGCGGGCCACGGTCTTCGGGTTGACGTTGAACATGGAAGCGACCTGGCCGGGCGTCAGGGTGTGCTGACTCGCAAGGCCTGGGGTGATGATGCCGTGGGTGGCTGAGTCGATGACCGTCATGTGTGTTCCTCTTCTCTCGCCTGCAACGATGAACATGCAACGAATGAAATATGTGGGGTCTGGTTCATGGATACACGCCGGATGCCTGGGTACTCGAACGGTCAGCAATTGGTAAAGAGAGTGCAAAACCGACATTCGAGACGTCCATATCGCCGCAAATGGGCGAAAATGGGCGACCTCACGGGCAGTACCCTTGACACCGTGAGTGAAGACAAGACAGTGGACACGAGTACCGACCGCGAGGCGACCGCAGGCAGCGTTGCGCTGTCGCTGGCGCTCTACACCCTCGCGAGGCTGGCGCTGGTCGTCGTGGTGGCGGCGATCATCATCGGTGGCGGCGCGATCGCAGGCGTCCAGGTGCCGCTGTTGGTGGCCGCCGTGTTCGGTGTCCTGATCGCCCTCCCACTGGGCATGGTCTTGTTCAAGTCCCTGCGTCTGCGGGTGAACCGGCAGATCGCAGCCGTCGACGACGCCCGTCGACGACGACACGACGACCTGCAATCCCGCCTGCGCGGCCAGGCCGACTGAGTCGGTATGAAGCCGACCAGGATCGTCGACCATCGCGGCGACCGCACGTGGTCGGAGAACGCGGTACGCCTGATCGAGGCGGACGGCCGCCGCAGCGCCGACACACATCTGCACAGGGTGCTGTTGCCGAACTGGTCCAGGTGGACCGCCGACGACGGGAACGACGTCGGCGTCGACCTGTACCTCAAGGACGAGAGCACCCATCCGACCGGTTCGCTCAAGCATCGGCTGGCCCGTTCGCTGTTCCTCTATGCACTCTGCAACGGCTGGGTGCGGGAGGGCACCACCGTCATCGAGGCATCGTCCGGGTCGACCGCGGTCAGTGAGGCCTACTTCGCGAAGCTGATCGGCGTCCCGTTCATCGCGGTGATGGCGTCGACTACCTCTCCGTCGAAGACCGCACTCATCGAGCGGGAGGGCGGCCGCTGCCACTTCGTGGAACGCGCGGGTGATGTCTATGCCGAGGCGCTCCGGCTCGAAGCCGAACTGAACGGCCATTTCATCGACCAGTTCACGATGGCCGAGCGGGCAACCGACTGGCGCGGCAACAACAACATCGCCGAATCGATCTTCGCGCAGATGGCCGACGAGGATCATCCGATCCCGACCTGGATCGTGGTCGGGGCGGGAACCGGTGGCACGTCGGCCACCCTCGGCCGCTACGTGCGCTACCGGCGGCATCCCACCTGGCTCGCCGTGGTCGACCCGGAGAACTCGGTCTTCCTGCCGGCCTACGACACCGCCGACGGCACGCTCACCTCCGAGATCGGTTCGCGGATCGAGGGCATCGGCCGTCCGCGCGTGGAGCCGTCGTTCGTCTCCCAGGTGATCGACCGGATGATCGGCGTTCCCGACGACGCGTCCATCGCGACCGCGCGCCGCATCAGCGATCGGCTCGGTCGGCGCGTCGGCGCGTCGACCGGCACCAACCTGTGGGGAGCCCTGCAGATCGTCGCCGACATGGTGGCACAGCGGCAGTCCGGCAGTGTGGTCAGCCTGCTCTGCGATTCGGGCGACCGTTACGGCAACACCTATTTCGACGACGGGTGGCTCGGCGAGCACGGATTCGACCTGACCGAGGCGACGTCAGTACTCGACGAGTTCTTCGCGTCCGGGAAGTGGACGGCCGCCGTCTCCTGACCACGCGCCCGGCCACCGAGGAGCGGCGTCCCCGCTGCTCCCCGAGGAGCGAGCTCGCGACCATCTCGCAGGGCCGCACTTAGGGTTACCTCATCCCCGTGGGATAGCATTCGCGTGTGGGCGATGTCGAGGGTGAACCGCTGGTCAAGGCCGTTGGTCTGGTGCGCGAGTACCAGATGGGGGATCAGCTGGTGCGGGCGTTGGACGGTCTGGATCTGACCCTCGACGGCGGGCAGTTCGCGTCGATCGTCGGTCCGTCCGGCGCGGGCAAGAGCACCCTGCTGCATGTGTTGGGTGCCTTGGATTCTCCGACGTCGGGCACGATCTCGGTGGACGGAGTCGATCTCGGCTCGCTCGACGACGAGCAGGCCTCGGCGTTCCGGCGTCACCGCGTTGGTTTCGTGTTCCAGTTCTTCAATCTGGTGCCGACGATGGCGGCGTGGGAGAACGTGGCGTTGCCGCGGTTGCTGGACAGTCAGTCGTTGCGCAAGGCGAAGCCGCGTGCGATCGAACTCCTGGAGCGGGTGGGGCTGGGTGATCGTGTCGATCACCGGCCGTCGGAGCTCTCGGGTGGGCAGATGCAGCGGGTGGCGATCGCCCGGTCGTTGATCATGGATCCGACGATTCTGTTGGCCGATGAGCCCACGGGGAACCTGGATTCGACAACAGGGGATTCGGTGTTGGCGTTGCTCTCGGAGGTGGCCCACGACACGGCCGATCGTCTGGTCGTGATGGTGACCCATGATCCGCATGCCGCCGACGTCGCCGACACCACGATCACGGTGCGCGACGGGAAGATCGCGTGAATGCTCGCCCGGTGAGGACCGTGGGCCGGCAGGCGAATCCGCTCCGCTCGGTTGCGTCCGGGTTGTCGAGGATTCGGGTGCTGAACCTTCGCGAGATCCGCACCCACCGACTGCGGGTGGTCACGTCACTGCTGGTGGTGGTCGTCGCGTCGGCGCTGTTGATCTCGGTGCTCGGCCTGTACGGGTCGTTGACCGAGTCGGTGCGCCAGGTGAATGCGGCGATCACCGGGACCGCCCAGGTGGAGGTTGCGTCGATCGCCGACTCGGGTATCGACGAAGGGCTGGCCGGCGAGATCCGCGGCGGCGTGCCCGCGGCGAAGTCTGTGGTGCCGCTCATCCGTGACTCGGTGGTGATCGACAACCGCAAGACCGCTCTGCTGGGTTCGGACTTCCGGGTCACCGCGCTGTCCGGCGAACTGCGGCAAGCGGTCTCGGCCCAGCAATCCTCGGGCATCGGACAGCAGGATCTCGAGAACGGCATCGTCGTCGGTGCCGGGACCGGATTGCGCAAGGGTCAGCAACTGACCATCAACGATGTTCCGGTGCGGGTCATCTCGGTGGTCGAGGGTGACCAGGCGGCGGTACTCAACAAGGGCAACTTCATCTTCGCCTATCTGGGCCTCGCGCAACGTCTGGCGTCGCGGGCCGACAAGGTCGACTCGATCCTCATCGTCGCCAGACCAGGAGCCGACATCGGGGCCCTCAAGTCGGACGTCTCGCGAGTCGTCGACGGCCGTGCGGTGGTCGTCGACCCGGATTTCCGTGCGAAGCAGGCAGAAGTGGCCAGTTCGGTCACCCGCGACGCGACCCTCCTCGTCTCGCTCATCTCACTGGTCATCGCGGGCTTCCTGGTGTTCAACACGATGAACATGGCCGTGGCGTCACGCAGGCAGTCACTCGCGATGATGCGTGCGCTCGGCGCACGGCGCGGACATCTCGTCGGTGACCTGCTCGGCGAATCGGCGCTGTTCGGATTCGTCGGCGGACTGATCGGGGTACCCATCGGCATCCTCGCCGGACGATGGGCGATCGGCAGGATTCCGGAGGCCGACACGGATACCTTGGCGACCGCGGTGAGTTATCACCTGCCGGGTTACGCGCCGGTGATCGCGATCGTCGCATGCGTCGTGGCGTGTGTGGCAGCGACGTCGCTGGCCGCGCGGTCGGTGTTCGCGGTGTCGCCCGTCGAGGCGATGATCGCCGGTGAGGTCGCCGACAACTCGACGAAACCCGGACGCGCCGTGTGGATCTCCGGAGTCGTCGGGGTGGCGCTGCTGGTGGCGGCGTGGTTCGTCGCGACCACCGTGCCCGGTCGTCCCGCCATCCTGGCAGGGGCTGTCTACGCCGTCGGCGGACTTCTGCTCTGCTACGCGCTGACCAAGCAACTCGTCGCGCTGGTCGTGATGTTGACGCGTCGGTTCCGCGGGCCGGGACAGCTCGCGGCGGTGAACACCGAACGGGCACCGCGGCGTGCGTGGGCCACCCTGATGACCGTCGCGGTCGCCGTGGCAGTCGGCATGGGTACCTCGGGTGCGCTCGACAACCTGGTCGGGTCGATATCGAATTCGCTCGACGGTCTGGCGGACCCCGACTTCTATCTGTCTTCCGACGCCGGCGGTGGCCTGCCCACCGGGCCGCCGATGTCGTCGGAGATCGAGTCCGAGGTGGCGAAGGTGCCGGGCGTGACGAAGGTTGTCGGCGCTCAATGGGCGAGCCTCAACATCGGCGAGGCCGCGGTATACGTGCAGGGACTCGAGCCTGGATCATTGGCGCCGTTTGTGAAGAAGGCGAGTCCGCAAGCGCTGCAGCGGGTTCTGGCCGGCGACGGAATCCTGTTGTCGAACGTGCTCGCCCGGACCCTCGACGCGCACGCGGGCGATACCCTGCGGCTGGCCACCCCGAGCGGCTACCGCGACGTCGCCGTGATCGAGACCGTCAACTACATCTCGATGGGCTCGGGTACCGCGGCGATGTCGAACGCGGTGCTCTCCGACTGGTTCGACCGCCCTTACAACACCTACCTCCAGGTCTCCACCGACCCGAACGCCGACCAGGCCCGGATCCGGGAGCGGCTCGATGAGGTCGCGACGGCCAACCCGTCGGCCGGGGGCCAGGCCGTCACCGTGGAGTCGGGAGCGGAGGCCTTGTCGGCCGCCCAGGAACAGGCCCAACAGGCCGGTGCGTTCACCATCGCCATCCAGTGGATCGTGGCGCTCGCGGCCGCGGTCGCACTGCTGAACACCTTGCTGCTCTCCGTGATCGAGCGTCGGCGGGAACTCGGCGTGCTGCGAGCGATGGGCGCATCGCGCCGATTCATCTCGCGGATGGTGGTGGCAGAGGCGGCCGGCATCGCGCTGATCGGCTCGGTCACCGGGTTGGTGCTCGGCGGTGCGCTGCACTTTCTCTCCGACAAGATCCTCTCCGCGACAACGTCGATCGAGATCGCGTACTCGCCCCGTCCATCGACGCTGCTGTTCGTCGGCGTCGCCTGTGCGCTCTGCATCGTCGGGGCGCTGGTGCCGGCCCAGCGGGCGTCCCGGATGAACATCAGCGAGTCGATTCTGACCGAGTAGTCGGCTCCTGCTGTCCGTCGTCGTGCCTCGCCGCCGAATCTCTTTGCGTGTCAACCTGTTGGCGATCAGCTCGGCGTAGTGGTCCACCCCGATGTACGTCGGGGCGATGAGTGTCACCTGAGGATGTGCCGGCACACCGGGCTCGTGGCACATCTGTGGACAACCGGCGCTCATGGAACCCCGACGATGGGCACTGCGTCGTATCTCCAGACAGATCCCATCGGCGTTGTGCCGATCCGCTTCCAAGGAGGTCGACGATGGCTTCGGATCGGCGATACCCGCCCATTGACAGGTTCGGATTCCGCCATGAGGAGGTCGCGAGGTCGGCCGATACCTGGCGTTCTCAGGCGGCGGTGATCCGAGGTGTCGACCTCGAAGCGCTGGAGCATGTTTCGTGCCCGTCGAGTCGGGTGGCGTCGGCATTGCGGACTGCGGCAGTGGCAGCCAGGAACGCGACGGCCGCGGTCGCCGAACGGCTGGAGGCACTGGGGATGACCCTGCATCGCCTGCGGATCGACTCGGACAGCGAGGATCGTGCGGTCGCGACACCTTTCACCGACCTCGCCGGACGTTGATGCGACCGACGATCTCCGAACTGCGCAATTGGCGTACGCACCGGTTCGGTGAGGCGGCGGCGGCCGCCGCCTCGGCGGCAGAAACCCTCGACGGTGCGATGGATGCGGCGATCCGTGCGATCGACGCCACGTCGGATTGGTGTGGCGAGAGCCGTTGTGCGGCAGATCTGACCGTTACCCGGGAGCGCGGACACGTGCACGAGATCCGCAACATCCTGCACCGGATCGCCGACGAGGCCGAGGACGCCGGTGCCGATCTGACCCATGCACGAGAACTCGTGCTCCGAGTGGTCGACACCGCGCTCGCGGACGGATTCGTCGTCACCGATCTCGGCGAGGTGGCGTCCGTCGACATGTCGAAAGAGGCTGACGCCGAGGCGCTCGGGGTGGCGATCATGAGGGCGCTCGATGTGATCGAGCAGATCGACGACGACCACGGTGCGCGCCTCGAACGGCTCACCGACGACCTCGCCGCAATGCGAACCGGCCGCCCAGGGCTCCGGCTCCCCGACGAACACACCGTCAATCCCGACGATGTGGTGGTGATGCTGCGGAGCATGACGGCGACCGCGCGCCGGGAACTGTGGTCGCGCATGACCCCAGACGACCGCCGCCGGGTCATGCATGCCGATCCCCAGACCATCGGCAACCTCGACGGTGTCGACTTCGACACCCGCGCAGACGCCAACGAGATCAACATCCGGAACGCGTTGACCGAGGAGCGGCAGGCCGGGCGCGGGGGCGGTCCGCGCGCGGCGGTGCTCGAGGAGTTCGCGCAGCGGGGTCCTGATGGGACCGCGGAACGCAGGTTCATCGCCTTCGACAACACCGCCGACGGACGGTTCATCGAGATGGTCGGCGCAGTCGGGACAGGCACCCGCAATGCCACCGTGTATGTCCCCGGCACGCGGAGCTCGATGAACCGGAGCGCGGAGTCCCACGGCGTTGCACAAGATCTCGCACAGCGAACCGGCGGACCCGTGTTCGTCTACCTCGACGGTGACCTCCCCCAGAAGGTGGGGTTCGAGGGGCTGCCCGACGTAGTCGGCAGGGGAGCGGTGGCCGGGCTTCTCGGTATCGGATCGGGCCTCGCCGCGTCGATCGACGATTCCGCAGTCGAGACCGGTTTCGCGCGGGACATGGCCCCACGTCTCGTCGGCTTCGGCGCGGCCCTCGACGCCGAACTCGAGCAGCGCGCGCCGGAGGCGATTACGACGTTCATCGGATTCTCCTACGGCGGGTCGGTCGTCGGGTCGGCCGAACAACTCGGGTTGCGCGCCGACCGCGTCGTCTACGCGTCGGCGGCGGGTACCGGGGTGTTCGACGGCCCGTGGCGCAACCCGAACCCCGACGTCGACCGATATTCGCTGACCGCCCCGGGCGACCCGATCCAGTACATCCAGTCGGTGCCCGGCAACCCGCATGGTTCCGACCCCGACACCGCGGCGGGGGTCGTCCGCATGGACACCGGATTCACCGGGCCCGACGCGAACGGGCAGCGCACGCTGATCGAGGGCACGAGCTCACACGGCTCCTACTGGCACGACCCGAACTCCGACGCCTTCCGGAACATCGTCCGGGTCATCAACGGCGACGACCCGACCCCATACATCGAGCGCGCGCCCGATCGGCCCACCGATCCGTACGCCGAGGGGCTGCTCGACATCGTGGTCGAGGGCGGCAGGCAGATCATCAGGGACGGTCTCGGTCCGCTCGGTGATCTGCTCGACGGCGACATCGACCTGCCGGGTCCCATCCCGGATATTCCACTGCGTTTGCCCTGGTGAGCCGCTCGGCAGCCGCTTGCGAGCCTTCGTTGTCAATAATTCTTGACAATCGTGTGATGTCAACATAACCTGACACCATGCACGACGAAGAGAATCCGACCGATACGGCACATGACGACGCCACTGGCGCCGACCTCGCGGGTGACGCCGCGAGCAGCGACCCCGCCCGGGGGCTGGCCGCGGTACGGGCGTTGCGCACCCTGGCCGACCGTCTCGAGGACGTCCAGGTCGCCAATGCCCGCGCCAACGGATGGAGCTGGCAGTCGATCGCAGAAGTCCTGCAGATCAGCCGCCAAGCCGTGCACCAGAAACATTCACAACGTGAGGCCCGCGCGAGTGGGCCAGAAGGAGACATCAACAATGTTTGAGCGATTCAACCGTGATGACAGAATGCTGCTGGCTTTCGCCATGCAGGAGGCCGGCGACCTGGGTCACCGGCAACTCGGCAACGATCACCTCATCCTGGGCATGCTCTGCAACGCCCGGAGTCCGCTGTTCACGCTGCTCGGCGAGCAGGGCCTGACCCTGACGTCGGCACGCGAGGCGGCGCAGAAGTATCACGCCGAGCACGACGACACCGCCGAGTCCACCGACGCAGGCGTCGAGGAATCGGCGAAGCAACGCTACGAAGAGGACCGAGATGCCCTGCGCAGCATCGGCATCGACCTCGACAAGGTGCGCGAGGCCGTCCGTGGCCGATTCGGTGAAGACGTATCCGAGGGCTGGGCCGAACGCCCGGACCGCGGATACGGCCGACGCGGCCGCGGCGGGCCCGATGGCCGCGGCCGTGGCCGAGGACACCGGCACGGACATGGCCCGCATCGGGGTCGTGGACCTCGCCCGGACGGGTTCGGTCCGGAGGGTTTCGGTCCTGAGGGCTTCGGCCCCAGTGGATTCGGCCCTGGCGGCTTCGGCCCCGGTGGCCCGGGCTTCGGTCCGGAAGGCTTCGGCCGTGGCGGATTCGGCCCAGGCCCCTTTGGTCCGGGTGGGCCGTTCGCCGACGACGAGGGGCCCTGGGAGCCGGGTCGCGGACGACGCGGACCGCGTGGTCGTGGGTCGCGTCCCCGGTTCGCCGCCGAGACCCGAGAGGTGTTCGGAAAGGCCGTGGAGCTCGCGCGTGAGCGCGGCGACCGGCGGCTGCGCCCCGAGTACCTCCTGATCGGCATCATCGACGCCGGTGACGACGCATCGCGCGCCGTCATCGAGTCGGCCACCAGTGCCGATGATCTCAAGGCCGCCGTATTGGCGAGCCTGCCGGAGGTCGATGCCGGCGTGTGACGCCGGCAAGATGATCAGCGGCGCAAGATGATCGGCCGGTCGTCCTCGTGATCGAGGGCGGCCGGCCGATCTCTTTCGCTACGGGGTCAGAGCGATGGCGCCGTACGCCGAGATCAACAGCAGCGACCAGTTGATCGCGGCGATCAGGACGGAACTCAGCAGATAGTTGGCCGTGAGTCTCGGTCCGAAGTCGACGGTCAGCCCGATGAGCGTCAAGAGAATGCTGACCGGCACCGTGATGGAGAAGGCCAGCCACAGGTCGGACATCGACGTGACGCAGTCCAGGAACGGCGCGATGACGAGGCATGCGCCGGTCACACCCGCAAAGGTCAGACTCTTGCGGTCGAGATAGATCGGGCTCTTCGGGTCGGCCGACCCGTCCGGTTTGGGTGTGCTGTCGGACGGGACGCTGACTCGTTCGAGGCTCTTGAACATGTCCGCCTCCAGGTGATGGGTGTGGGGTCCACTACAAGTGTCGGTGAGTTCGGCGGTCATCACATGCGTAGCCGACTACGTGACATGGTGACCGTCAGGGCGTGAACAGGTTTCGTCGCGGTACTCGTCCCATAACTGGGGACACGGAGATGCGGCCGTCGAATCGAACCCTCGCGAGGCCACCTCTGTGCCCCCGATCATGGGACGTCACACCGCGTGCCGGCCGCGACTGCCCGGGGGTGCACGTGAGTCAGAAAGTACTGGCGTGCAACAGATGTGGACCGATCGGTGCGTGCGACGGGTGCTGCGATTGCCGTTGACGACGTCCGCAGGGCGCGATGTGATCACGCGCTTCGGTATCGCCTGATCGGCCTGAGGGGTCCATCCCGTGACCGGTGCGGAGGACGGCTTGTCGATGGGTTCGATTCGAACTAGTGTTCGACAAGTGGGCATGAAGTGGATCGGCGGCGACAGCGGCCAACCACGACGACCGGTGTACTTCCCGGTCGGCCACAAGGCGGTGCTCGTCGACCTCAACGCCCTGTACCCACAGACCCCGCACTACACGGGCGAGTACTTTCCGGACGGCCTGCAGATTCGGTCGGTGCACCTCGGTGTACTGACGGCGTGGGCCCGGTCGGAGTGGGGCGAGTGGTACGGCAAGGTCAGCTACACGATCGCCGCCAAGGACCGGGAGGAGAAGGTGACGCACTGGGTGCCCGGCTGGGCACTGCGGCCTGCGGATACAGCTCCGCCGCAGCGACAGCGCCGAGGCAGGTGAGGGGAGTGCAGATATTCATTCGCCCCGGACCTGCGAGTCTGTCACCGTGGTCGGATGAAACTCTGGGTCGACGATCTCCGCCCGGCACCCGTCGGCTGGCGGTGGTGCACCACCAGCGCTGCTGCCATCGACGCGCTGAGCGGATCAGAACCAGTCGACGAACTCTCGCTGGATCACGATCTCGGCGGTGACGACACGACGCGCCCCATCGTGTTGTGGATGTGTGAACACGGGGTGTGGCCCGAGGAGGTTCGGGTGCACAGTGCCAACCCGGTCGGTGTCGAATGGCTGGAGGGCATGATCGCCCGGTACAAGCCGTGACCGTTGGGTGGCCGAACGGGAGTCCCGTCAGCCGATCATCAGACCGACCGCCGACAACACCGCCCACGCGAGCATGGCCTGTCCGGTACCGCCGAGCGCCGGGATCAGTCCGGGACCGAGTGCGCCCGCCCGCACGGGTTTGTAGGCAAGCCACGCCAACGGGGCCGCGAGCAGTCCCAGCAGCGCCCACGGCGTCGCAGCGATGAGCGCCAGGCTCACCACGAGTGGGACGGCGAGGAGTACGCCGAAGAGGGTACGGGTCTTCTTGTCGCCCAGCCGAACCGCGAGGGTGACCTTGCCGGACTCGGTGTCGCCGGGAATGTCGCGCAGATTGTTGACCACCAGCACGGCCGACGAGATGGAGCCGATCGCGATCGCACACAGCAGGCCCACCCAGTCGACCGCGTCGCCGGCCACGTACTGCGTGCCGAGTACCGCGACCAGCCCGAAGAAGACGAACACGGCGACCTCGCCGAGCCCGATGTAGCCGTACGGTGTGCGGCCGCCGGTGTAGAACCAGGCACCGGCGATACAGATCGCGCCCACCACGACCAGCCACCAGGCGGTGCTGATGGCCAGCGCCAACCCGCAGATCGCCCCGACCCCGAAGCAGGCGAACGCGGCGCGCTTCACCGCACCGGGAGAAGCCGCGCCGGAGCCGACCAGTCGCATCGGACCGACCCGATCGTCGTCGGTGCCGCGTATCCCGTCGGAGTAGTCGTTGGCGAAGTTCACGCCGATGATCAAGGCGACCGCGACCAGCAGTGCGAGTACTGCTTTCCACCAGACGACATCGCCGAGTTCGCGGACCGCTCCCACGCCGACGACGACCGGCGCGATCGCGTTGGGCAGCGTGCGCGGGCGCGCTCCTTCTAGCCACTGCTTCGGGGTTGCCACGACGTCGATCCTGCCACGCAGTTGTGGCGGGGTGTCGGTGGCATCCGGCTTCCACCGGGACCGTCGGCCTCGATCGGTGAGATGGGATTCCATCGAGGAGCCGATCGCTGTGATCGTCGTGGACGATACGGGACAATCCGTTCAGCGGCGCGTTTGCGGCGACGGTGCCGCCAGTCGAACGGGAACCGGTAGCTGGACAACCCCGGGGATGACGTACTCCCGTTCACGCCTGACGGCATCGAAGCCCTCGATGGTCAGGCGCCCGCTGATGACGCCTGAACCCGAACGGACATGGGTCAGGCACCCGCGGCGCACGACCGCGATTACGCCGGTCAGTGCGAAGGAAACACGGAGATCAAGGGCGATCGTTCCCACCGGGACGCCGTTGACCACCAACTCGATCTTCGGGCGTTGAACAGAATCGATGGTGTGCGTGACCAACTCGACGATCTCTTCGCTGTTCGGCGAGGCGGCAGTGCGGCGGGCAGCATCTATCAGTGCGCGGTGACGCTTCCAGCCGGCCACGGCAAGGTCGATGAGATCGGTCGAAAGGAACTGGTTTGCGGACGCGGCGACCGCGTCATGCGCAGCTCTCCCGACGTTGGGCCGATCGGTCAGCCGGGCTTTGACGACGCCGTGTTCCTGCAACATCGTGTCGACTGCACCGGTGGATTCGATCGACCGACCGGCGAAGAGGAGATCACGTACGGTCGTTGTGTCAATCAAGGCGGTTGCGGTCATCGTCGACCCCTCTGATCGTCTGAGTGCCGGTGTCCCAGCGGGTTTCGACCCGAACGACCTGGGTGGCCTCGTTCGGGCGGGCGTGCTCGCGGATCGTTGCCGACGGCGGAGTCGTCCAACGGATCTCGGCTTCGACGTCGGGTCGTGTCCGCGGTCTGGAGTGTCGGGGGTGGCGGATCCGCAAATAGGTCAGGCCGGTGATCGTCGCGACCACGATGATCACCGCAATCGTCCAGATGCCGGGCGTGAGGTCTGTCGCCGCGCTGGTCGCGTTCGGATCGAGGGTGGTAGGCGCCGGAGTAGGGAGGGGGAAAGCAAGCACGGTGATGGCCACTTCGACCGCCGTCGGTCCGTCCGGACACGAAACGTGAATCGCGTGCGGCCCGATCGTGGCGGTGCCGGGTATCAGAACCTCGGCATCGGCGTGCCCCGATCCGTCGAGGACCGCACTACCCAACGACGCTCCGCCGTCCCACGAGAAGTCCACGACGCGGTCACGACGGCAGGCAAAATCGTCGACGGTGACCGCGACGCGCCGATCCGGGACCACGCGGTCTGGTCGGACGGCGGCCGTGGCAGGTCCGATGACGGTGGGCTCCTCAACTGTGAACGTCTGGCTCCCGATGGGAAGCCGACCGCAACTCACACTCACGAGGTGCCCGCCGGCAGATTCGTCCGAGCCGACCCTGAACGAAACGGTGGACTGGTCCGGACCCGTGGTGGTCACGACGCCACCGTCCCATCGAAGAGTCATCGGAAACGGGCAGACAGTGGCCGACGTCGCGGTGACCGTGGCGCCGCGAGGGCCGCTCGTGATGTCAAGGGCCATAAGGTCCTTGGCTTCGTCAGGGTGCTCGACAACCGGCCCGTCCGTGTTCGGTTCTGAGCTCTCGTCGGTCACCCCTTCGTTCTCGTTGCTGATCACCACCTCGTCGCCGGCCCGCTTCCCGCGATCGCCGACTCGGCCGGCGTCGGAGCCCACTGACCCAGATGTGGTCGGCTGTGCCAGTACGGGTGCGGAAGGTGGGAAGGACGCCTGGCACATCATCACGATGGCTGTGACCGCGCAGAGTGACATCGCCGCACGGGCTGTGGGGCGACGGAGCAGGGTCGCTCGTGACACAAAGGCAGTATCGGTATCCGGGTAGCGTGTGACGCGAGTAATCGACTACCTGTTTGCGCGGATGCATCGGCGCAGTGCCCGGTCCCGAGGTAACGGGCTGGGGGCCTCCGCCGATCAGTGGGTGGGAATGCCAAGGAACAAAGGGTTTGAGTTGTGAACGCGCAGTCAGAGTCCAGAATCTCGCGTAAGAGTCGGTCCGCTCTGGGAGTCGGCGTCGCCGTGCTGGCAGGTGTCGTCGTGCTCGCCACGGCCTGTCGACCGGGTGAGTCGGAACCGGTGGCCACGTCGTCGACGACCTCGGTCGCGACCACGACGGCGTCGTCGGGCGGGCCGACCGTGCAACGTGTCGCCGTCGGGGCAACCGCGGTCTCGGCCAATCCGTCCGACGGGTCGCTCGCAAAGCTCGAGACGCTGGCCGTCAAGGGCCGCGCCCCGAAGACCGGCTACTCCCGCGAGCAGTTCGGACAGTCGTGGACCGACGACGTCTCGGTGGCCGGCGGACACAACGGCTGCGATACCCGCAACGACATCCTGCGCCGCGACCTGATGGCGATCTCCCTGAGGACGGGTTCTAACGGATGCGCCGTGCAGACCGGCACGTTGAACGACCCGTACACGGGCAAAGTCATTTCGTTCGTGCGGGGAAAGACCACGTCGTCGGCGGTGCAGATCGATCACATCGTGGCGTTGTCGGACGCGTGGCAGAAGGGCGCCCAGCAGTTGAGCCCGGTGGAGCGGCGCAATCTCGCAAATGATCCGCGGAACCTGCAAGCCGCCGACGGACCCGCGAATCAGCAGAAGAGCGATGGTGACGCCGCGACGTGGCTCCCGCCGAACAAGTCGTATCGCTGCGCCTATGTATCCCGTCAGATCGACGTGAAGGTGCTCTATCGCCTGTGGGTGACCCAGGCAGAAAAGGACGCGATGGTGCGGGTCCTCAGTGGTTGTGGTGGCCTGCCGGTCACCACTCAGATGTCTGATCAGTCGCAAACCGCAACGAGGACAGCAACTCCCGCGCCCACTTATACGCCGCCGCCGAGCCCCACCCAGCCGGTGTACGTGGCGCCTGCGCCCGCGGCGGATGACGGCGGCAGCACCTACTACCGGAACTGCTCAGCGGTGCGCGCGGCCGGTGCTGCGCCGATTCGTGCAGGCGAGCCAGGCTATCGGTCCGGTTTGGATCGAGACGGCGACGGCGTCGCCTGCGAGTAGAGGTGGTTTCGGTTCACGTTCGGCGGCGCTGAGCCGAACGGCGTCAGGACACCGGGAAGCAGACGATCGTGATGCACACGGACTTCGGTGCGTCGGGGATCGGGAAGATCGGAACGAGGGGCACCGGGAGAAGTGGAACCGGGAGAAGGGGTACCGGGAGGTCTGGTACGTAGATGGTGGCTGCATCGTGCGGTGCGGTCACAGCGGCGTCTGTTGGTGCCGCCATGGCGACGGGTGCCAAGGACATCGACGCTGCCGCGCCGACGGCGATGCCGGCGGCGACTCTTCGGATACTGGTGGACATGGCTGCTCTGTTCTGGAGATACTCGAGATCGACATCAGACCGCTGATCGTTCGTTGTGCAACGCCCTCAACAAGTCTCACGACGTTTCGTTGCCCACACTAAGTAATCGGGTCGCCCTGGCCCGCCGCAGTGCAAAACTGTCCTTCCGGCCGCGGGCTCGAGGACGATTTTCTCACATGCCGGCTTCGATATCGAGAGACATTGGTTCGACTGGCTGACACCGCACAAGGTCCGTGCGAACGCATCGATCGGTGTGCCCAGCGTTGCCGCGCGATCTGTCGTCGCGCCACCATGTTCGGACTCGGACCCACCGTGCTGTCTGCGAACGAGTGTTCTTGGGACACGGTGACTCCCGGCCGAACGGGCGGGCGGGCAGTGTCGCAAGGCCTCCCGGCGCCCGGAGTGAGCGCAGATCTCAGCGGGCGCTGTCAGGTCGCTTGCCGATATGGCGTTCGCTGCTGTGTTGCCCTGGAGGCCGCGAGCGGAGACTCGAGCCCAGAGGGGAGACTCGAGTCGGTCGATCACGGAGACGCAGACCGGAAATCGACATCTACGTGCAACGACGGCGGCATTTGGGTTGCCGGTCCGGTTCCGATGCCGTAAATTCTAGCCTTGCCGAAGTTCATCGGTTGCGGTCTGGCAGTAGGCCGTCGGTGAACGAGCCGTCGGTCGGCAGAGGCACTGAACGGGAGGCCGGGGCGGGGGTGCCCCACAAGGGGTCAGGGCAGAATTGTTCGGGTGCAGATCTTCCGGACGATGAAATAGCTCTTCGTATTTGCTCGATTTCGTTACGGGCCGGATGGACCCTTATTGCATTCACGCCCGGGCGTTCTTGATGCCTTCTGGGGGAAATTTCGTATATTTCGTCTTGGCAAATTCAGCCAAGATCGGCCATGTCGCATCACCCTTTCTGACCTGCCAGTAGTGTTGTGCAACAACATATTTCGTCTTGCTAAAGACTTTGTCACGCGACCTCGGTGGCCGGATTGGTCCGTTCGGACTACAGCGATTTCGGCCATTTCCCCACGTCGCGATTTGATGTGTAACAAACGTTGTGAATTAAGCCGATAAGTGGTTGTTGGTGTCGGCTCCGTGGCTTAGTCTTCTCGTTGTTGGTCGAGGTCGGGGTTCTGCGATCGACGGAGCGGCGCTACTGACGAAGCGGATCGGTTTCGGTGGTGTTGGTTTGGGCCAGACCTCGACGAGTAGGGGAGGCAGCGTGACCGGTGAGTCCGCTATCGGAGCAGTGGCGCAGAGCTCTGGGTCGCCAGGTGTGGTTTCCCGTTTGCTGTTGGTCGGTCGCGCTCGTGAACGGTCACGATCGTGGGTTGACGGTTACGTCGCCCGCCTTGGTTGGTCTGATGCGCTGATCATCGCCGGAGCGGTGATGGCCGGTCAATGGGTCCGCTTCGGACCGAGTAGCAGCCAGGTCCCCAACGGAAGTTCGTTGCCTGCCGGCGCGGTATCGGCGTTGCTGATCGTTGTCTGGATCGTCTGGCTGCGAATATTCCACACCGCGGACCGGCGGATCATCGGGTCGGGATCTCAGGAATACAGTCGTGTGACGACGGCTTGTCTGTCGGTCTTCGGCCTTATGGCGATGGTGGATCTGGCTTTCAAACTCGACCTCGCGCGAGGGTTTCTGGTGATCGCATTCCCCGTGGGGACCGGAGCGTTGCTCGGGTCTCGATGGTTGTGGCGCCGTCGCCTCGTCAGTCAGCGCCGCAGAGGGAGCAATCTCGAGAATGTACTTGTGGTCGGTGGGCTGAGGTCCGCGATCCCGCTGATCGAGCGTCTCGGCGCGCAGCCGGTCCTCGGCTATCGCGTCGTCGGGCTCTGCGTTCCTGAGCGTGCCGGGCATCGCACACAGATTCAGATTGGCGATGGAACGGTTCCGGTGTGCGGGACATTCGACCAAGTCGTCGAGGCCGTGACTCGCTGCGGTGCCACCACAGTTGCGGTGACCTCTGCGGAGGCCCTCGGGCACGAAGCCATGCAGAACCTGTCGTGGGACCTCGAAGGTCTGGACGTCGACATGGTCGTCGCGCCCGGTGTCACCGATATCGCGGGACCCCGCATGATGGTCCGTCCGGTGGCCGGGCTACCTCTACTGCACATCGACAAACCGCAATACGAGGGCGCCAACCGATTCCGGAAGGCGGTGGTCGACCGGGCAGGCGCCTCGCTCATCGTGTTGATGATCCTGCCCGTGCTGCTGGCCGTGGCGGTGGCGATCAAGCTCGACTCACGCGGCCCGGTGTTCTATCGCGCCAACCGGGTCGGGGTCGGGAACCTTCAGTTCCCGATGTGGAAGTTCCGCTCGATGGTGCGCGACGCCGACGCGATGAAGAGCAACCTCAGAGACCTCAACGAGGGCGCCGGCGGTGTTCTCTTCAAGGTGAGGGACGACCCGCGAGTCACTCGCGTCGGCGCATTCATTCGCCGGTACAGCATCGATGAGCTCCCACAGTTGTTCAACGTGCTCGGGGGGACCATGAGTCTGGTGGGCCCGCGACCTCCCCTCCCCGAAGAGGTCGAACAGTATGACGGTCGCGCGGCGCGGCGGATGCTCGTCAAGCCGGGGATGACCGGGCTTTGGCAGGTCTCGGGGCGATCGGACCTGTCGTGGGAGGAGTCGGTTCGTTTGGATCTCTCCTATGTGGAGAATTGGTCGATCATGCAGGATCTGGTGATCCTGTGGCGCACCTCCAAAGCCGTTATCTCCAAAGACGGAGCCTACTGAAGCACGCGGGTAGTTCTGTCGGACGTCGGATGTCCTGGCGGTCCGATGCGACTGATGGTGACGCATGAAGTCACGGCCGTAATGCGTTGCCGTGGTTGCGATACCATGCCACGGTTTCGGCTATCCCGTCCTGAAGGTCGACCGATGGCTCCCACCCTGCACCCCTGAGCCTCGACACGTCGAGCAGCTTGCGTGGCGTACCGTCCGGTTTGCTGGTGTCCCACCGGGTTTCTCCGTCGAATCCGACCGCGGCGGCCACCATCCGGGCGATCTCGCGGAGCGTATGGTCGACTCCGGTTCCCACGTTCACGTGTTGCGCCCCATCGTAGTGTTGCAGCAGATGGAGACAAGCGGACGCTGCGTCGTCCACATGGAGGAATTCGCGGCGCGGAGTTCCGCTTCCCCAGTTGACAACGTATTCTGCGCCCCGCAGTCGGGCCTGCTCGTAACGGCGAATGAACGCAGGCAGGACGTGAGAGTCGGTCGGAGAGAAGTTGTCGCCCGGACCGTACAGGTTTGTGGGCATGGCAGAGATCCACGGCAGTCCATACTGTTTGCGGACGGCTCGGACATTGAGGATTCCCGCGACCTTCGCGATCGCATAGGTGTCATTCGTAGGTTCGAGTTCGCCGGTGAGCAATGCCTCCTCGCGGATGGGCTGCTCGGCGAATTTGGGATAGATGCACGACGATCCTAGGAATAGGAGCCGCGGAACTCGTTGTGCAACAGCGGCATCGAAAACGTTGGTCTGAATCTGCAGATTCTCTGACAGAAACTCCACCGGGTGTGCGTCGTTGGCGAGGATACCTCCGACCTTTGCGGCTGCCAGTACGACGATCTCGGGTCGGACCAGATCGAAGAATTGGAACACGGCCGACCGGTCGGTGAGGTCCAGTTCGTCTCGGGAGCGACCGATGAGCCCGGTGAACCCCTGGGTCTCCAGCAGTCGCCACACGGCCGATCCCACGAGTCCGCGATGGCCCGCGACGTAGATCCGTGCAGACCGCGCCGGAGAACCTTCGATCGATTCGATGGAACCGAACCCGCTCACGTCATCATGTCCAACTCGGTAGGGCGGGACGGTCGATCCATGGCTCCGATTCGTGATCGAGGGCCGCGGTGTCTGCGTCGACCATGATGCGGGCGAGGTCGAGGGCCTTCACGGTAGGTCGCCACCCGAGAGCGCGCTCAGCCTTGCCCGCATCGCCGATGAGGGCGTCGACCTCGGTGGGGCGCAGGTAGCGCTCATCGAACCTGACGTGCTTCTGCCAGTCGAGGCCAACGTGATCGAACGCCGTGGAGAGGAAATCTCGGACCGTGTAAGCGCTTCCGGTCGCGAGTACGAAGTCCTCTGGGGTGTCGGCCTGGAGCATCCGCCACATGCCCTCGACATACTCCGGTGCGTAACCCCAGTCGCGCACTGCATCGAGATTTCCCAGGTAGAGAGTCTGTTCGACGCCGGCTTTGATCCGAGCGGCCGCGCGTGTGATCTTTCGCGTGACGAAAGTTTCGCCGCGGCGTGGGGATTCGTGATTGAAGAGCAGGCCGTTGACCGCGAACATGCCGTACGCCTCGCGGTAGTTTCGGGTGATCCAGTACGAGAACACCTTGGCGATGCCGTAGGGAGACCTCGGATAGAAAGGTGTGCCCTCATTCTGTGGAGGCGGGGAGGCGCCGAACATCTCCGAACTGGATGCCTGGAAGAAGCGGCAGTCGACCCCCGCGAGCCGAACTGCTTCCAGTACCCGAACCGATCCGAGCCCGGTGATGTCTCCGGTGTGCTCGGGCTCGTCGAAACTCACACGGACATGAGACTGAGCGGCGAGATTGTAGATCTCGTCGGGATCGATCTCAGAGATGAGGGGTATCAGTCTGCTCCCATCGCTGACGTCGCCGTAGTGCAGGAAGAGTCTCGCGCTCGGATCATGGGGGTCGACGTACATGTGATTGATCCGGGATGTGTTGAATGTCGAAGATCTACGGATGAGGCCATGGACCTCGTAACCCTTCGACAGCAACAGTTCAGCAAGGTAGGAGCCGTCCTGGCCGGTGATGCCAGTGATCAGTGCCTTCTTCACTTCGTCCTCATCATGATTGCTGCGTTCGACGCGATGGCCGAGGTGCGGGAACCGACGTGTGGATGCTATCGCAGACAAGATGCGCCTGACGTCCTTCGTCGTGAACATGGTTCCCTCACATCTGCCACGGACGTCGTCTATGTGGTTGCTGCCCAGCACAGTCCGACGACGATCCAACCGCTTCAGCAACCTCCGTGCAGCGCTGCACGCGCGAATCCGGCGGTCTGGTACCCGTACTCCCGCACCCAACGAAGCGCCGACACGTGCGTGGGGCTGTCCACCATGATCAGTTCTGCGTCGACGCAGTGCTCGAGGATGTATCGGGCACGCGATATGTGTGGACGGAAGGTGACCACAATGATGGTGCGCCAGCCGTATTGCTTGGCGAGCCGCCCGAGTTCGCGGGCCTCACCGCTTGTCGTCGGTGGATCGGGCACAAAGCAGTGCAGTGTGAAGCCCGGATGTGTCTGGGCGCAGTACTCGGTGAGCCACGGGTCCGCGGCGCCGATCGGGTTGGATACCGCGACAGCAGGAGCCCAACCAGCGGCGGCGAGTTCGAACGCGTAGGGGTATCGCTCGTAGCCAGGCCCACCGAGCACCATGATCGCGTCGGCGTGGCGCAGTTCATCTCGTTGAGGGAAGACATAGACCGGCACGCCGGCCGCGATCACAGCGATCACCGTGAAGTAGATCGTCCACATCGTCCGGCGTAGCCACCTGTGCCGCGGTGTCTGGGTATCGTCACGGGACGGGCCCGACGCGGTATCGTCTCCGCTCGATTCCACGTCGCCATTGTGCCTGAGCCTGCCGGGGTTCGACGGGTAAGCAGCCGAGGTCATGAAAGGTTTTTGCGGATTTCGCCCGAGTGAGGTGAAGCGATCGGCGGAGCGCACGATGTCGTCGAATCGAGTTGTTGGCCCCAACGTGCTGTCCTACGCTCGAACGAGGACCTCGGTCGCCGCCATGACGAGTTGTAACACGGTGGTCGGCGCGGTCGATGGATATCGCGGTAGGCGCGAATCGCCCGCCGCGGCAGGAGGGTCGGATGGTTGAACCTGCAGTGCGCGCGCCGTCCGGCCCTGCCACGCGAGCAGCGTCGGACATGACTGGAGCCCGATGGTGACACCGCCTGCCATTCTCATACCTGCCCACAACGAGGCGGCCGTCATCGAACGCTGTCTGAGTGCCCTCCTGGCCGATGCCGAGGACACCGAATTCGAAATCTGCGTCGTGTCGAACGGTTCAACCGACGACACGGCGGATGTGGCAAGGCAGGCCTTGCAGAATCGGGCGTGGTCGAGCGTGGTGGAATTGCCAAAGCCCTCGAAGATCGAGGCATTACGGACCGGGGATGAGGTTCTTCATGGCTTCCCTCGCGTTTATCTCGATGCCGACGTCGTTCTGTCGACCGAAGCGGCACGCGATCTGATCGCAGTCCTCGCCGCCGCCGACGCCCCACGCGTTGCGAGCCCGCACATCCGGATCGACGATCGATCTTCTCCGTGGGCCGTCCGAGCCTACGATCGTGTCTGGCTGCAGTTGCCATACGTCCGGAAAGGCTTGATCGGATCAGGGGTGTATGCGGTCAACGAGGCCGGATGGGTACGCAAGGGCGCCTTTCCGGACGTCTTGAATGACGACGAGTATGTGAGGTCGATCTTCGGCGACCATGAGCGGCTGAACTCGGCCGATTGCTTCACGATGTGCGCTCCGCGGACGGTTGGTGCACTGATCAGACGTCGCGCCCGGGTTGCTGTGGGAAATGCAGATCTCATCGACCGAGTTCCTGCCAGCGGTCGTCGTGACACCTCTCTCGGGTCCATTCTGTCTGCCGTCTCCGCGTCGCGTGTCCGGCCCTGGGATGTCGGCGTTTACCTCATCGTGACGACAGCTGCGATCATGCTCGCCCGAGTTCGGCGGATCGTGGGCACGTCCAATGAATGGTCGACCGATCTCACCTCGCGAGTTGATACCTAGTGATGTCCCGAGGCCTCAGCAGGCGAGTGAGTGAAGCGATACCTGGCCGCACGGATGAGAAATCGCGGATTGCCGATGACGTATCGGCCGAAGAGTCTGCGTGGTTCGTTGAGCAACCGGAATACCCACTCCAGGTGGGCCTTTCGTGCAAGGCGTGGTGCTCGAGGCACATTGTTCGCGGCAAAGTCGAGGAACGCGCCGACAGCGACGGATACCGCCACGGATGTGCCGGAGAGGTGTTCGAGCGACCACTTCTCCTGCAAGGGGCACCCCATTGCGACAAACACCATCTTCACTCGGCGTTCAGCGAGTTCCTTCAGTACATCGGCGACCCCCTCGGGGGAGACGAAACCATGCGACGTGAACTCGATCATCAGTCCCGGGATGCGAGCCTGCAGATTGCGGGCGGCAGCCTCTGCGACTCCCGGTCGCCCGCCGATGAATGCGACGCGGTCACCACGTTCGGCGGCTCCCTTGAGAATCTCTGGGCTGAGATCTGTGCCGTTCAGATTGTCGGGGAATCGAACACCGAACATTCGGGCGGCCATCGAGACGCCGACGCCATCGTTCAGAACAAGCGATTGTCCCTGCAGGACAAGGCGATACCCGGGATCGTCGGCGGCGAGATTGAGGACGTGCGCATTCGCGAAAGCCACGAAGGTGGAACGGTCGCCCTTGGCGAGCTGCGCGATCCGGGCAAGGGCGTCGCGGCGTGAGAGCACATCGACGGGGACGCCCCAGAAAAAGAGTCTGCGGGGTGCGGCCGGAGACTTCAACGCATGCTCCCTCGCTTCTGGTCGGAACCTTGGAAACCCGGCGTGAACAGTACTTTGGGACTGCGGAGCACGCAATGCACAACCAGCGGCGACAGCGTGTCCAGGAGGCCGTGCAGTGACGTCGGGCCTGGGGCAGCGCGCGATGCGCGGGGTGGTGGTGACGCTCCTCGGTCGGTGGGGAAACACGATCATCATGTTGGTGTCGTCGGTCGTTCTCGCGCGATTACTGACACCGTCGGATTTCGGAATCGTCGCGATGGTGACCGCCGTAAGCGGGTTCGTGGTGATCTTCCAGGACTTCGGGCTCAGTTCCGCGGCTGTTCGCGCCCGTGACCTGACTCCACCTCAGCAGATGACCATTTATCTCCTGAATGTGTTGATGGGCCTCGCAATTGCGGTGGTCGTGTTCCTCCTCGCGGCTCCGCTGGCATCCTTCTACCACGCGCCCGAGGTCGCCAACGTCACGCGGGCGGTCTCGCTGACCTTCCTGTTCGCGTCTCTGGGCGGTCAGCCGCAGGCCAACCTCCTGCGCGACCTGCGTTTCGGCGCCATCACCCTCACCCACTTGGGCATCGGGATACTCCAGTTCGTGGTCACCGTCGCGCTGGCGTTGTTCGGACTCACCTATTGGTCGCTGGTGATCGGAAACCTGGTCTGGAGTCTGAGCGGAGCGGTGGTCCTCTTCTCGTTGTCGCGAATCCGACTGTGCCGGCCTGCGCCGTTTCGAGAGGTCCGGGAGCTCGTGACCCAGGGGGCGCAGATCACGGTCATCCAGGCGACGACCTATCTGTCCGGGCGACTCGACGTGGTCGCCGTCGGCCGTTTCCACGGGACCGGTGAAACCGGCTTGTACAACCGGGCTTCCCAGGTTGTCGGCCTCGTGGAAACACAGATCATGGCTGCCGTGTCGTCGGTGGCACTGACTGTACTGAGCAAACTCCAGGACGAACACGAGCGGTTTCAATCGGCGTTGGAGCGGGCGGTGTCAGTGATGAGTCACGTCTTGACCCCTGCCTTCACGATACTGAGCCTGGTCGCCGTCCCCGCGGTGACGATGGTCTACGGCTCTCAGTGGGCCGCGGCAGGAACTCTGCTCGTGGTCCTCGCTCTCGCAGGAACGATCCGCGGCTTCTTCGTCCTCATCGAAGTCGCTGCAACCGCCATCGGGCAGATGAAGCGCCAGATCGTCGCGGCAGTCGCCACACAGGTTGCCACGGCTGGCGTCTTGTTCGCGGCTTCTGCCCACAGTGTGTTCGCAGTCGCTGTGGCATACGTCTGCGCAACCTTTGTCACGGTCATCGTGAGCGGTTGGTGGATAGCGCGGGGAACATTCATCCGTGTCGGTGGCGTGCTCAATGCCTTCTCCCGGCCATTTGCGGCATGGTCGTTCGCCTACCTGGTGGCGCGGCTCGTGGTCGGGGTGGACGAAGGGGCCGCCTGGCCCCGCGCGCTCCTCGCGGTCGGAGTGGAGGTGGCCGTGGCGGCGGCGATCATCGCGGTGTCCCGGCCACTGAGAACCGAGGTGAGGGTGTTGTCTCAACTGGTATGGCGGGCAGCACGCAGGCAGCGAGATGAGGAAGTGCTGTGACGGTAGCGGATGAATTGGAGTCGGCTTCAGATCGTTCGGGTCCCGGCCCCGAGGTCTCGGTCATCATGATCACCTACAACGCAGCGGGCTGGACGCAACGCTCGCTCGCTGCTGTCGGCGCCGCGTTTTCAGAGCGCAACTATGAGCTCATCATCCTCGACAATGCATCGACGAGTCTGGACCGGGATGAGCTGACACGATGGGCGGGGCCGCGTGCGACCGTCGTCTTCTCGGACACGAACCTGGGGTTCGGACCGGGATGCAACAGGGCGGTCGAGCGCGCGCGTGGCCGATACCTGTTGTTCCTCAATCCCGATGCTGTGATGGAGCCACGGTGTGGGGATCTTCTCGTCCGGTTCTTGGAAGAGGACCCGCGACGAGGAATCGTGGGTGGCCGGATCACCGCGCCGGACGGAGAACTGGACTACGGATCGTGCTGGGGACACCAGACCGTCTACAGTCTCGCGTGCTTTGCGTCGGGATTGTCCACGGTGTTACCCCGCAACCGGGTGGCGAATCCGGAAGGGCTCGGTTCGTGGCAGCGTGACAGCGTGCGCCAGGTCGGGGTCATCACGGGTTGTCTGATGCTCATGACGCGGCAACTGTTCGAAGATCTCGGTGGTTTCGACGAGAGATTCTTCATGTATGGAGAAGATGCTGACCTGTGCTGGCGGGCAGGTCAGCTCGGATACCGACCGTCGATCACGCCCGACGCACGTGCCGTGCACGCAATCGGTGCATCGTCCGCGAGCGTCGTGGCCAAACAGGTCCTCCTGTTCCGCGGAAAAGCGACTCTCATCACCAAGCGGTCGGCCGGATTGAGGCTCCGCATCGAACTCGGACTTCTGCAGACGGGGGTGTTCCTGCGGGCAGTGCTGGACCGGCGGTTCGGCGTTCGGCGCTCGCGTGGATGGAACGGGCTGTGGCAGCAAAGAGCGGAATGGCGCCGAGGATGGTGATCACCGGGTGTCACATGCGCTCGTCGCCTACCGTGATGGGCACAGCGGCCACCGCGGTGCTCGACGGCCGCCGACGACGCGGATCCCTGACGAGAGGATGTAACGCTGCCAGGGGCGCGGGGCGATGAAGATCTTGTCGGGAAGGCGTGCGGAATAATGGATCTGTTCGATGTATCGCGAATAGCATTTCGTCGGTGGTGGGTCACGTTACCCGTTATCGCGCTCACGTTGTTGTACGCGTATTCGGAGTACTCGAGTGTACGACCGCAGTACTATTCGACGTCCGTCGTCGGGATCACCGCCCCCAGTGTGAAGGTGATTCCGGCTACCAGGTCGGATGGTTCCACACTCACGACGAGCAACGGATTGACCGATTCAGGCGGGTATCCGCTCTTGGCAAACCTGCTGTCCACTGCACTTGTTCAGCCCGACATCACCACCAAGGTGGTCGCCGGTGGCGGCACCGCGCCGGTGACCACCGGTGTGAAGACCGAGCAGAGCGGCGCGGCGGTTCCGATTGTGGAGATCACCGCCACTGGCGAGAGCCCTTATGCGGTCATGCAAAGTGTGAAGCTCACAACGCAATACTCCAACCAAGCACTACGCAACATCCAGGTTGCCGCGGGAATTCCGCCTGGGCAGATGGCCACGACATTCACGGTTGCCGACGCTTTCCAGCCCATTGGTGGAATGCCGTCCAGAACTCGCAAGCTCATCGCGACGCTCCTGATCGGCGTGCTGCTTGCCGTTGTGCTCGCGGTGGTTGTCGACGCGGTCCTGCGCGCGGTCGGCAGACGTCGGACAGGATCGGGACGCGACGCGGACCCGAAGGACGGTGTGGCCTCGGAAGATGCAGACGGGACGCATGAGGCCGTTGACGGCCCATCGGCCGGGATTCGCTCGACATGACAGCCGGCGCGACGACGCGCCGGCGCGATGCCACGTTGCCGATCACACTGATCGTCTTCGCATTCGTACTGCTGGCGCTACCGGCTGAGGCCGTGATTCCCGGCCCGCTGCGCGGGAACGGTTCTCCTGCGCGGCTACTCGGGCTGGTCATGTTCGCGATCGTCGCGATTTCGCTTCTGGTACCGGCTGTTCGCGGTGACGGGCAGGTCGTGCGCCTGAGGAGTCTCGCCACATCGCCGAAGATGGTTGCGGTGGCGATGATGATGGCGTATCTCGCGCTGCGGTTGGTCATCTACGTTCACGGAGCCACGAGTCCGTCGGATCCGCCAGACGCGGCGGCTACGACTCTGCGGTTCTTGCTCACCACGGCAGCGTGTTTCGGCATCGTGTTGTACACCATCTCGACGGTCACCACCGAGCGGATTCGGGACGCGGTGTTGTTCGCGGTGCTCGCCGGTGGAGCGATCTCGACCGTGATCGGCCTGGTTCAGGGCCTCGCCAACATCGACTATCGGACACTGCTTGTCCCGCCCGGCTTCACATTGCTGACCGAGACGCAACTTGCGGAGCGCGACGGATTCACCCGAGTCATCGGGACCGCCGGACATCCGATCGAGTTTGCCGTCATGGTGTCAGCACTTCTGCCGATCGCCTTCCACTACAGTCGATTCGCGGCGACCCCCATGACGCGCCGAATTGCCTATGTCGGTGCCGCGCTGCTTCTCGTTGCCGTGCCGGCGAGCGTGTCCCGGACGGCGTATGTCACCCTGGTCGTCGCACTCGTGATCTACCTGCTGGCTCAGCCCGTCAAGTTCATCGTCGCCGGAATCTGTGCCCTGGTGGCCATCGTCGGCGTCTACTTCGTTGTCGCCCCTGACCTGTTCGACGCCGTGATCAGTTTGTTCACCGGGGCATCGAAGGATCCCAGTATCGAGTCGCGAACGGACGACTATGCGTACGTGGGAAAACTGTTTCGCGAGGAACCATTCTTTGGTCATGGACCGGCGAGCACGATCCCCCAGCACAGCCGCTATCTCGACAACCAATGGCTCCAGGAGCTGGTCATGGGGGGCATTGCCGGAGTGGCAGCGGTCATCTTGCTGATTCTTTCATGCCTGATCGGGCTGACTGTCTCATCTCGTCGGGCGACCGGCCGCTCGGAGCGTGATCTCGTGTTCGCCATCGGTGCGTCGGTGGGCGCCATTCTCGTCTCGATGTTTCTCTTCGACACATTCGCGTTCCCTCAGGTCACATATCTCTTCTTCTTGCTCATGGGAATCGCATGGACGTTGGTCCCGGAGCGCGATCGACAGTCTGGGACCCACGCAACCAGGATCGGTGCTGCGGCGTGACCCCAGACGCAATCGTGGTCGCAATGGTGTCGGACACGTGGGTGGATGCCGAACGGCGAGATTTCTACACGACGGAGGATCAGTTCATTCTTTCCGCTCTCGACAAAGGCTCGGTCCGCGAACTTCTTGTCGCCGATCATCCGAGAGGCATTCTCTCTCAGCTCAAGCGGCGGGCCGCGGGTGAGCGCCCCGCGCCGTCGACTTCGTTCCTGTCGGGGGTGCGCCCTTTGACGGTCCGGACCGAACTGCCCGACAGCGAGAAGGCGGTGACGCGCCGTTACCGGATCTACGACCGACAGGTCGATGTTGCGATGAAGCGACGGCACATCACTTCGCCGGTCCTCGTCACGTTCAATGTCTGGCACGCAGCGTACGGAAACCACGAAAGCTATCGGCGGGTCTACTTTTATGCCCAAGACGATGAGCGGGAGTTCCCGGAGACCAGCGCGGCGGTGGCCCGGCGCCTCGACCGCGCCTACCAGCTGGCAGCGGAGCGAACGAGAGTGGTTGCGGTCTCCCGAGTCCTCCTGGATCGCATCGGCGGAGTCCCGAACGGGGTGGTGGTGCCGAACGGCATCGATCCGGCCTTGTGGCTGAGGGCTCCTCGCGGGGTGCGCCGCGACGAACGAGGCGCGCCCGTGGCTGCGTACGCCGGAACGATCGACAAGAGGCTCGACGTCGATGCAGTCCGCGAACTCGTTGCCAGCGGTTTCGTCGTCCGGCTTGCCGGGCCGGTGGCCGACTCTGAGGTCGGCGCGGACTTGAAGACGATGCCTGGTGTCGAGCTGGTGGGAAATCTCTCGCGAACCGGGGTTGTCGAACTGCTCATGAGCTCCGATGTGTGTTTTCTCGCGCACCGGCGTTCCAGGCTCACGGAGTCGATGTCGCCGCTGAAAGCCTACGAGTACGCGTGCTCGGGTCGACCTGTCGTGAGCAGCCGGCTGGCCGGTATCGAGGGGGATCAGGTGTTGCGGCAAGCGGTTCGATTCGTGGATGACGGTGATGATTTCGGTGCCGCGGCGTTGGCTGCGCTCGCGACGGGGCCGATCGCGGAGGACGAACGGATCGCGAGAGTCGAAAGCCTGTCTTGGCGCAAGCGCCACTCCTCATTGCTCGAGGAGATGCTGAAATGACACAGCGCGGGCGTGAGGTGATCGTTGTCCTGGGCGGGACCACATTCGACGATCACCAGCTCTACGATCAACGAATCGCCAGAGTGTTGGCCGACCGCGCCGACATCGTGTTCGTCGAGCCTGCACGGACTATCGGGCGGCCACATTGGCGGCCGACAGTTGGCACGCGCGAGAACGGGCGGCTCACGGTGTTCTCCCCGGTTCGTGCCCCATTCGGCGGCTGGTGGCCGTCGTCGGTGATCAACGGACCGCTGATCGCTGTGCAGATCTGGGCGTTCGTGCTCAGGGGGAGAGCACCACGCGGCGGCTTGAGATACCTGGTCATCGGGATTCATCCGAGTGCGTGGGCGCTTCTGCCCAAGGGGCGCTCTGTCTTCCTGATCCTGGATGACTACCTCGCGGCCAGCGCGCTGCTGGGAATGTCTGTGCGCCGGATACGTAATGAGTTCAAGAGGATGATGCGGCACGCGGACCGGGTTGTCGTCGTGTCGCCTCATCTTCAGCAGCAGGTACTGAAACGAGGCGTACGTTCTACGGTTGTCCCGGCGGGATGCCTCCTCCCGGCCCCCGCAGCACCCGTGTCCGGGGCCCGGTCGGATCGTCCGGTCGCGGTGTTCATCGGTTTGCTTTCCGACCGAATCGACTTCGGTCTGATGGACTGCCTCGTCGACGACGGATTCGATGTTCTCTTCGTCGGCCCTGTGCAGGAGACCTTTTCGAAGATGGGCGAATGGCTCGCTCTGTCTCGCAAGGACGGGTTCATCAGGTTCGAGCCGCGCCGGGACGAGGCGCTGAACGACATCATCAGACAGGCCGATATCGGGCTGATCCCGTACGCCGACACAGAGTTCAATCAGTCGAGCTTTCCACTGAAGACGTTCGAGTACCTGGCGTGTGGAAAGCCCGTCCTCTCGAGCGCTCTGTCGTCCATGCGGTGGCTCGACTCGGACGTGGTTGTCACCGCCTCAGGCGTGGAGGAGTACCGGCGTGCCGCGCGCGATCTGTACGCCCGAACGCAGGACCCGGAGGTCGCCGAACGATGTCGTGCACTCGCTTCTCAGAACACGTGGGAGAAGCGGGGCGAGGCATTCGCCGAACTCTTCGAGCTACCCCGACCAACGGCTGCCCGGTGAGCGCGGGCGCATCGCTGTGCAGACAGGACAGCTCAGGCTGCCAGGCGATTCCTCAGTCTCCCCAGGCCGTCTTTTCCGAACAGACGCATGATGATGCCTTTGGCGGCGGCACGCCCTGATTCACGAACAAATCGGCTGGGACGCTCGAGTAGGAGGTCTGCCATCTGTTCTCGTGGGGTTGGCGCAGCCACGCCGTCGAGCAATCCCACGAACCGTGATCTGTACGGGCTCGGTGACACGAGCTTGCCTCGGACCCGATTACTCACATTTCTGGCGTGAACGACCTGGAGCCACGCGGGTTCGGCATCAACCACGACGACCGGCATGCTGGTGCCCAGCAAGTTGTGCCAATCGCTCCAACATGTGCGCGCACCGTCCCAGAGTTCGCGGACCGAGCAAAAAGCATTCGAACGATCATTGCGCAGGTACAGGAGCCGAGATTGAGTGATCAATCCGTTGGCAAGGTAGATGGCCGTCCGGGACGACCTGGTGACCGCGGACTGGATCTGGTCGATGAAGTCGTTCGCAAGCCCGTCGTCATTGTCGAGATTTGTGGTGATGAGACAGGATCGGTTGTCACCGACCACCGACCGGATGTCGGCGAGGAGCTGCGCATTGCTGACGGACTCCCGGAAGATCGCCGTATATGTCGTCCCGTGCGTGTCGATGCGCTCCCGGAGCCACTGCGGTGAGTCCGGATCGAAATAGATGATCCACTGGAAGTCGGTGTTGGTCTGAGACCGAACTGAAGGCAGGCAGTAGCGCTCGAAGAGCGCGACTCGGTCACGAAGCCACCCGTCCTGTGCACGGATGACACCTTCGGCACCGACCGAGGGCAAGTTGAATCTGGTCAGGAGAACATGATCGAGATCCTGCGTCATCTGCCGCTCCATCGCGCCGGTTCGACTTGTTGCCACACCTTATCTTGAGCACACCCGGCGATATGTGTAGACAGGACTGCTCTGCCGACACACCTGCCGGACCATGCCGCTGATCGGTCCTTCGTAACCTCTTGCTGCGGAATGACGATGAATCCCCCACACGTACCACGCCGATCCGACCCATACTGGAGCGGCATTACGGGTGCCGACCCCAACTGACCGATGGGCGGAGCGAAATCGGTTCCGTGCTGTCGACCAGAGCCCGGTTCTCGATCGTAAAAGGTCGATTGACGTGGCTGTATACGATGTGTTTCGGAGGTAGTCGTCCTGAATGGCCGCACAATGATGCGTATCACGATCATCGGGATCAACTATGCGCCCGAAACAACCGGGATTGCGCCGTACACCGCGGACCTAGCCCGTGGGCTGGTCGCGCGCGGACACAGCGTCGAAATGTTGACAGGACTGCCGCACTACCCGTCGTGGACGGTCGACCGGCGGTACGCCGGCAAGCGTGAATACATGGAACTCGATTCAGGCGCACGTATCCGTCGGCTTCGTCACTATGTCCCGAGGCGCCCTCGCGTGCTGGGGCGGATACGCATGGAGTTGAGTTTTGCGCGAGCCGTGTTGCTACGACGCTGGCAGCAGAATCCTGACCTGGTCGTGACCGTCAGCCCGTCATTGATCACGGCGGTGCTCGTCGTCCTGCGGGCGCGATTGGCCCGTGTGCCGGTCGGCGTGGTCGTTCAGGACATCTACAGCGCAGGCGTCCACGAGATCGGTGGTGCGCCCGTCGCGGTCTCGTGGCTGCTGGCTCGCATGGAAACCCGCTCGATCAATCTGGCCGCCGGTGCCGTCGTCATCCACGCCAGATTTGTGGACACCCTCGCAACGATCGGTGTGCGGAGGGACCGCCTCACCGTGATTCCCAACTGGACACATGTGGAGCGACACGGGGTCGGTCGTGGGCGTACGGATGTTCGTGAGGGTTTCGGGTGGGGCGAGAACGAGATCGTCGTCCTCCACACGGGCAACATGGGTATGAAGCAGGGGTTGGAGAACGTCGTCGAGGCCGCGCGGATCGCCGACGAGAAATCCCTCGCGATTCGTTTCGTGCTGATGGGTGACGGAAACCAGCGGGACGAACTCGAAAGGCTGGGTCGCCGGCTCGATCGACTGCAGTTCATCCTTCCGGTGCCCGACGATGAGTACATGTCCGTGCTCGATGCCGCTGACGTGCTCCTGGTGAACGAGCACCCTGGGCTCACTCAGATGGCACTCCCGAGCAAGCTGACTTCGTACTTCAGCGCCGGAAGGCCTGTGCTTGCGGCGACGGAGGCCGACAGTGTGACCGCCGCGGTGCTCAGAGAATCAGCCGCAGGCGAGCTCATCGGTCCCGGTGACCCGGAGGCGTTGTTGCGTGCGGTGTTCGCGTTGGCCGGCAACCCCGCCCGACGTGCCGAACTCGCGGAAGCGGGACAGATCTATGCATCGAAGATGTTCGATCGAGAGGCCGCACTCGACAGGTACGAGAGTTGGTGTGCGCGTCTGTCAGACGTACCGGTGCGATCGGCGGGCCGCCGATGAAGGTGCTTCATGTGGCGTCACTCTTCGACGCAGCGGGCGCCTACGGCGGCCCGGCGAGGGTTGCGCTCAATCTGACTGCTGAACTGTCTCATCGAGGTCACGTGGTCACCCTGGCCGGCGCGACCTCGGGCTACGACGTGGTGCCTGGCTTGGTTGATGGTGTTGCATGTCAATGGTTTCCCGCGAGGACAGTGGTCCCCGGTGTGGGCTTCGCGGGGCTGGCCGCGCACGGGCTGTTGCGAAAGATCCGGGCCGAGATAACGGAGTACGACGTCGTCCACGTTCATCTGGCCCGTGACTTCGTGACACTCCCGGTCGCACTGATGGCGCGCCATCATAAAGTGCCCTACGTCGTGCAGCCCCACGGGATGGTCGATGCCTCGTCCCGACTCCTGGCGGTTCCTCTCGACCGGCTGTGGACGCGTCCCGCTCTCCGCGGCGCAAGCCGCGTACTCTATCTGACCCGAACCGAGCTTCGACGGCTGGAGGAGTTCGGTGGACACGCGCTGCCGGTCGCGCTGCTCGGCAACGGTGTTCCGCCTGCCGGGGATCGGGCGTGGCCGGTTGGCCCGGTGCCGGAGGTGATCTTTCTCGCCAGACTTCACCCGCGAAAGCGGGCAGCGGCATTTGTGCGAGTTGCCCGCCGGCTCCTCGAGGACGGCGTGTCAGCCAGATTCGCGGTCGTGGGCCCACCTGGTGGCGCCGAACGTGAAGTCCAGAACGAGGTCGCGGCAGCGGGTTCTGACGCCATTCGATACGAGGGGCCGATAGCTCCCGACCATGTGCCCGCCCGGCTGGCGGCAGCGTCGCTGTACGTTCTGCCATCCGTCGAGGAGCCCTATCCGATGTCGGTGCTGGAGGCGATGGCGGTGGGCAGGCCGGTTGTCGTCGGGCGATCGTGCGGACTGGCGGAGGCGGTGGAGCGCCACGGATGCGGCGTCACAGTTGATGATTCAGAAGAGTCTCTGGCACAGGCGATTCGGTACTACCTCGACAATCCGGATGAGGCGCGGTCGGCCGGTGGGCGCGGCCTGGTGGCAGCGCGCACCGAGTTCGCCCTTCCATCGGTCGTGGACAATCTGGAACGTATCTACCACGAGGTCACGTCAGCGTCGGAGGTTCGACGATGAGGATGTCGGTGATTCCGGGCTTCCTGCGGGCGAACCTCTGGTTGCTCCTTTTCGGCGCGGCGATCGGCACAGTGTTCGGCGGTGTCGCCTCGTCGCTCACAGCTTCGACATTCGAATCGACTGCCACTGTCATGACGTCCGCCGACAGTGGCCCGCTCGACCAAGGCGCGCTTGGGCGCGTACAGTTCCTCGACTCGCGGGTGGACGAATACGCCGCGCTCGCAGTGACGGACTCCTTTGTGCAACGCGTCGTCACGATGAACAACCTCAGGGTATCGGCGGGAGACCTGAGTGACCGCCTCTACGTGGGTTCACCACGTGGCACGGGCCTGCTCGACCTCACGGTCCGCGCGAGCTCCCCGGTCGTCGCCGCCGACCAGGCGAACGCTGTTGCACGCGAATTGACCAAGGTGATCCCGGAGCGGGAGAACCTGTTGCCCGTGCGCGCAACGGTTGTGGCGACGGCGCCGGTGCCGAGTGCGCCGTTCAACAACAGCCCGTTGCTCTACCTGGTCCGCTATGCGGTGGCCGGGCTCACGGTGGCCCTCGGCGCTGCGCTGTGGCGGTCGTACTCGCAGCGGTCGATGATCGGGAGGTCGCGATGATCATCGGCGAGCTGATCGGGCGGGTACAAGGGATACTGTCCTCGGTTGTCTGGCTCCTTCCACCGATCCGCGCAAAGAACCGTCTGCTGCGCGCACTCGGCAACACCGTGGCAGCCGACGTCCGGGTGGGACCGAATCTTGTTCTCAGATGTGGTCGGTTCACACTCGGGAGTGGCGCCAGCATCGGCTCGATGAACGTTTTCCGGAATCTCGGTGCGGTGTCGCTCGGAGATGAGGCATTCATCGGCAATTGGAATCAGATCACGGCAGCACCGGCCTATCAGAAGTACCACCGCGAGGCAGGCCGGTTGTTCCTGGCCGACGGTGCGGGCGTCGTCAATCGCCACTATCTGGATTGCTCGGGTTCTGTGCGCATAGGTCGCATGTCGATGATCGGTGGAATCCGCTCGATCATTCAGTCACATGAGCTCGATCTGTACGACAATGCGACGAGCATCGGGACGATAGACATAGGGGAGTACGTGTTCACCGGGACTGCGGTGCTGGTGTTGAAAGGTGCGCGAATCCCGGATCGGACGGTGGTGGCCGCCGGGGCGACATGGACCGAACTCGACGACGACGCGAGTCCCGGACTGTACGCAGGAACGCCTGCGAGGCGGTTGAAGGCGATCGACGACGCTGCGTGGATGACCCGCGAGCATGTGCACACACCTGTCACGGGAAAGGACGACTCGTTCATGACCGAGCATGAGCGACCGGTACAACAACCAGCCGATGCCGCAGCGAAGCCGACCCGCCGCCGACGACGGTTCCTTGGAGTACGCACCATCGGTTGCTGTGTGGCTGTCGCACTTCTGTTCGGCCTCGGTGTTGCCGCGGCGTCCGCGACGCAGTGGAGGACCGATGATGCGCTTCGGGTGCAAACGTGGGATTTCACCCCGGTGCACCAGGGCCTCGCAGGACTCACGGTCATCGACCGGAACAGGAACCTCTCGGGCGTGGCCATCGGCGACTCGGGACTCGGGCACGGCGCTGCCCGCGCACCGGACGCCGCCGTCTATCTCCAACGTGAGTTCGCCAGTCCGGTCGGCAGGATCGGTGCATCCGTCGATTTCGGGCGATCGGGCAGTGGTTCTGTTGCACTGGTGCTTCCCGCACGCGGGCTACCTTCTGCCCCTGCGAGGTTCGACAGTGACTTCCCGAATGCCGGGGTGCACCTTGTCGTCAATGCTCGTACATGGGAGATGTCGGTGTGGGAACGGTCTTTTGGGCAACGTACGCTGGCCTCTGGCTCGTTCGACCCCGTTCTTGTCGGAATTCTCAGCATTGATGTCACACGTCGCCGTGACACGGTGCACATCGCTTTACCCGATGGGCGGATGGAGTCGGTGTCCGATTCACGGATCGGGTCGTATTCGGGTCGGTACGCGGTGTGGGAACTGTTCGAGAACAACGCCGGTGATGTCGGCGCCACCCTGACCCGGATCTGGGCGGCGGACTGATGGCCCTCACCTTTGCCGTCGCAGCGGTGGTCATCGTCCTCATCGCCGTGGTGCCGTTTCCACGGCCCGCCGACTTCGACGGCGAAGAACTTCGGGTGATCGTTTTCGTCGTCGCGATCACTGCGTGGCCGATGGCATGGACATTCCTCTTCGGGCCGATGTTTCTCGGCGGCCCGGGATCCCACTTCTTCCCGTTCATCTGGTTCGCCCCGGCCATGTGTGTCGCGGTCGTGATCCTGGCCGCGAACGTCAATGCTCCCGCCTGCCGCGTCCGCATCCCCGTTGTCCTGCTCATGACGTTGCTGCCGATGAGTTTGCTACCGCTCGTGAACGATGGACGAGGCGGCGAAGTATTGCGCTGGGGCGTGTGGGTGGTTCTGATGCTTGCAGTGTTGACCACGGGCCGCGGCGTCCGACTGTCCGCCGTCGCCGTCGGATGCCGGATAGGCGTCTTGTTGACTGCGCCGAGTATTGCGGTTGCTGTCGTCTGTGAACCGGATGTCGTGGTGGCCAACTGTCGCGTGGACAAATGCGGACTCGCCGGCCATGCGATCACGTCGCCGTTCTCCGGAAACGGGAACGTATTGGGTCTGACGCTCGCGCTGATGCTGCCGTTTGCGCTCGCCGGCACTCGAGTGGGCCGGGCGGCGATGCTGGTGCTCGCAAGCGCCCTCCTCGCCGACCTCGCGGGAAGCCGTACGGCGTTGCTGGGTATCGCCGTGGTGACTGTCCTACATTTCGCCCTGCGGGTGGCCTACGGTCGAATGCGCGATGTGATCCTCGCGCTCGGCCTTTTCAGCACTCTCACGATCTCCCTGATGCCAGCGGTTCTCGTGTACGGCGACGAGGCGTTCGCCCTTCGGGGAGTGTTGTGGAACCGTGCCAAGGCGATGATCGTGGACTTTCCGCTATTCGGACAGGGCCCGACCGCGTGGGAACACTTCGGTTTCTCGTCGATCATCAAGGCGAACTATTCACCGCACAACGCCTGGCTGGACATGGGCGTGTCGGTCGGGCTGTGGGGGATTCTCGTCGTGGTCGGATCAGCGGTGCTGCTTGTCTGCCTTGCATCGAGACGTGAACGCGAGACGCTCATTGTGTACTTTTGCGTCCTGCTCGCGATATCCACCCTCGAGTCCGTCTTCGTTCCCTACTTTCTCGGAATCGTCGCCCCGTTTGCTGCGCTCCTTCCGTTCTTTGTGGGCCGAGGCGACTCGGCCTTCGGTGCGGAACCGAAACGCGACATATGGCTCGGGATCAAGGCTCTCGGCAGGAATCAGGATTCGATCTCGGCCGTTGTGCAGGCCGATCGCATTCGACAGCCGGGAAGAAATCTGCAACGGCGCCCGGCAGCCGTCGATCAGGAGGAGATGTTGTGATCAGTTTGCTGAGCACACTCGTACGTCGATGGCCGTTGGTGCTCGCGTGTGGCCTGGTCGCGTTCCTCATCCCGATGCTCATCTCGATAACGGCGGCCGACTCATATCGCGCGACCACGAGACTGTTCGTGGCAACGACGGCGAAGGACGTCACATCGGCGTATCAAGGGACTCTCGCGGCCCAGGCCCGAATACCCACCTACCTCGTGCTGGCCACGGGTCCTGAGTTGATGAATCGTGCGGCCCAGCAATCCGGAGAAGACATCACCGGCGCGGAACTTGCCCGGACCGTTACCGTCTCCTCGGCACCAGGAACCGTCCTGATCGATGTATCCGCGACCGCCGACTCCGCTCAGTCGGCTGCTCGTAGGGCGCAAGCAGTGGCGGATGAGTTGCTGGGGCTGGTGTCGGAAGCGGAGAAACCCATCGACGGCGCAGGCGGTTCCATCGGCCTGCTGATTCTCCAGCCCGCGGCCGCAGGCATCGAGAAGATCCCCGCCATCGACCCTCTGAAGGTGGCGATCTTCACGATCGCGGGGCTCGCCGTAGGTGTGTTCCTCGCCCTGGTGATCCCGGCTCGCTTCAGGCTATGGCCGTCGCGGTCGAGGCGGCCGCGATCCGGCCAGGTGTCCGACGACAGGCCGTCGAATGACGCACTAGCCGACAATGAATCGGGCGACCACCCCGACGAACGGGCTGTCGGTGACACGTCCACAGAGACTGACGTGATGGTCAACGAGGCCGGCAAGCACGAGAAGGTCGACGGTGTCTGACGACGATGCGCGGGCATCGGCGCGAGATCTGTCGGCGTACACGGGCACCGGTATCGACCGGGGGCGCCCCATGTGGGTACGCGGCCTGTGGCTGATGGTCTCGACGTCGATCCTGATGCGGTGGTGGGTCCCGAACCGGGTCCGCGTGGCGGTACTCCGGTTGTTCGGGGCGTCGATCGGCGGCGGCTGTATCGTCCGTCCGCGGGTCCGCATCGACATGCCGTGGAAGTTGAGCGTCGGCGATCATTCCTGGATCGGCGAAGGCGTGTGGATCATCAACCCCGAGTCCGTGGCGCTGGGTTCGAACGTCTGCGTGTCGCAGGAGGCCATGCTGTGTTCAGGCGGGCATGATCCGAATTCGCCCAGTTTCGAGCGGGATTCGTCGCCTATCAGGATCGAGGACGGAGTCTGGATCGCGGTCCGCGCCACAGTGTTGCGAGGCGTCACGGTCGGAGCGCAGTCGACGATAGGTGCCGGGACCGTGATTGCGAGTTCGGTGGGTCCGGGCCACGTGGTGATCCGGCGATGACATCCCGACCGCAGCCCGGCTCTCTCAGTGTCATCATGCCCTCGTTCAACCCGGGGCCTTATCTGTTGCCCGCAATCCGCAGCGTCCTCGCGCAGCTCGGCGTCCACGACGAACTCGTGGTGCAGGACGCGTTCTCGACCGACGGCAGTCGTGAGTGTCTTGAGGCCATCGGACGCCAGGATGCCCGCGTGCGGTGTGTGTTCGAGAGGGACAGTGGTCAGTCTGACGCGCTCAACCGATGCCTCGACCGTGCGATCGGAGAGTGGACGATCTGGCTCAACGCCGACGACGTCGTGGTCGACGGCGGCGTGGCAGCGATCCGGCGGGTGATTCGCTCCTGCGACGATATCGACGTGATTATCGGTGGGCACCAGATCATTCGTGCGGATGGTTCGTTGGTGGACAACTACTCCGGTCATCTACTGAGGGTCGACCGGCTGGTGGTGCGGGGATGCTCGGCGTTCTCCGGTTCCATCGCGATGAAGACCGAGTTCCTTCGGAGCGTCGGAGGCTTCGACAACCATCTGCATGCAGTGATGGACCTCGAACTGCAGTTCCGGATGGCCGCCCGTCTGCCCAGACAGGTTGTGATCCCCGAGCCGGTCGGCGCGCTTCGGTTCCACGAGGGGTCAAAGACGGCCAACGTGTGGGCGCAATTCGTGCGGGAGAGTCATCGGGTCCGATTGTCATACGCCGATTCCTGGCGGATACGAGCACGCGGGTTGTTGGCCACGGCGATCCATGTCGCCACCCGGCCGGTCTTCCGTCTCCGACTCACCGCAGGCTATCGGAGAGCGCGTCGGCTCCTCGTCCGAGCCGGCTCCGTGACGGGGTAGCGGTGCAGCCGGTTCACCGCATCGGCGGTCGATCTGCTCGGGATGCAGATCGACGCGTCGCCATGAACTCCCTGGTCCGTGTCGGGTGTCGAGTCGTCAGCTCGGCATCGCTCGGCGTGTGTCTGTTGCTGGTCGCCAGAGGGAGTTCGATCACTGCATTCGGCGGAATGATGACCGCATACTCGATCGGCATCATCGTCGGACTGGCAGCAGGTATTGGTGCGCCGACGCGCGTGCTGCGTGCACCAGGGGAGGACCGTCCCGTCTACGGGACCCTCTACTCGGTCCACACCATCCTGGTCACGACCGCCTTCGGAATGGCCTTCTTCGTTGCTGCAGTGACGATCCCGACGTGGACGGTGATGGCCGGATTGATGCTCGCTCTCGGTGACACGGTACAGAACTATGCCCAGGGTCAGATGACCAGTCTGGGACGACTCACTTCCGCCAACGTGCTTGTGCTGCTTCATCGCTTGGTGCCGCTGTGCGTCGTGGTGATCTGGTACCTGGACGTCGGGGAGGTGAGCTTTCCGGCCGTCACAGTTGCTTTCGCTGTTCCTGTGGCGTTGGGTGTCGTAGCTCCACTGCGCAGCGCTCGGGCGTTCGGAGTCGGGCCGATCGAGGGTCTCTTCCGGAGCTCGTTGGGGTACTGGGCGTACTCAGGCTCGGCGGTGGCGACGCAACTACAGGTTCCGACGCTCACCGCCGTGGCGACGACGGCGACCGCAGGGGCGTTTGCCATGGCCACGCGTGTGGTCGGGCCCATCACCCTGGTGACCGCCTCGATCACCGTCGTCCTCGTTCCCGAACTGGCCAGGCGTCTGCATCGGTGGAAGGATTTCGAACATCTGTACCGCCTGCTGATCGGCGTCTGCTCGGGCTACGCCGCGTTCGTCGTGGTGGCGGCCGTCCCGATGGCCTGGGTGATCGTTGACGTCGCGGGCCCGCAGTACCGTGACGCGATGCCGGTGGTGGCAGGTGCGATCGTGGGTGCGGGGTTGAGTGCCTGCTCGCAGGGATTCAACGCGAAGTTGCTGGCGGTCGGCCGCCCGGGTCTGGCCACAGCCGCCGTGCTGACCGGCGCGGGCGTGTCCCTGGTGATGTTGGTGGTGCTGGGCGCCCGGTCCACAGGCGGTGTGGGAGTGCTGGCGATGGTGCCGGTCGTGTCGCAGGTGGTCGTCCTGGTCATGATGATCACATTTGCTCGCGGAGTGGGGGATGGTCGATGAGGTCGCTGGTGATGTGGGTGGCATCGATCCTGCTGGCGGTGGGCGTGTCGGGATGCTCGGAACCCGAGATCGTGAGCCTCGGACCGACTGTCGTCGTCATCGGCGACAGCACAACGTCCGGAACGCGCTACGGGGGTCTCGGTCGATCGAACTGGGTCAGGATCGCCGAGCGACGGGCGCAGGACGATCGCCTCGGTGTCCGGTTCGTGGTCTCTGCGAAAGGAGGTGCGGGTTACCTCTTGCCCGGAACGCAGGGAACAACTTTCGTTTCGCAAGCCGAACGAACGGTCACCGAGGACACGGCATTGGTCGTCTTCTTCGGGAGCGCGAACGACACCGATGCGCCGGGTGATTACGCTGCGTCGGTGACGCGCGCGTACACGATCGTCCGTGACCGTTCGCCACGCGCCCGAATCCTCGTGATCGGACCCGCCTGGTCGCGGTTCGAGCCGCCAACAGGTCAGCTTCTCGCTCGGGTCGGGACTCTGAAAGATGTTGCACGACATGACGGTGCGGAGTTTGCCGACCCTATTGCGGAGGATTGGCTCGGTGATCGGCAGGGAATGGTCGGTGGCGACGGTGTCCACCCGACAGATCGCGCTCATCTCGTCTTCGCCGATCGGATCTATCCGCTCGTCCGGAGCCTGCTCGCAACGGGCCGTCCAGGTTGAATCCGGGGGCGCGGAAATGCGCTGTGAAGGTCACACGAATTCCGCATCCAAACGGTCGAATCTAGCGCGCGCACAACGAATAACTGCTATGGTCGCGATCTGTCAATCTCGTTGCGAAAGGTGCGTCACGTGCGACGCTCTCGATTCCGTCGGACCGCGCCCAGAGGGGAACAATGAACTGTCGGTTGTGCGGTTCGGATCGCCTGCTCAGTGTTCTCGACCTGGGTGCCACCCCACCGTGTGAAGCATTCCTGACCGCTGACGCACTCGATGCGCCGGAGGTGACCTATCCACTGCATCTGCGATTGTGTGAAGACTGTCTTCTGTTGCAGATCCCTGCATTGATCGCTCCGGAGGACACCTTCACCGAGTACGCGTACTTCTCGTCGTATTCCGACAGTTGGGTCGAGCACGCCCGAACTTTCGTATCGGACGCTCGCCGACGTCTCGGACTCGACGAACAGTCGTTGGTGGTGGAGGTCGCCAGCAACGACGGGTACCTACTCCAGCATGTGGTCGAGGCGGGAATACCCTGCCTCGGCATCGAACCGTCGGTCAACGTGGGATCGGCCGCGCGTGATCGTGGAATCCCCACGCGCACTGCATTTCTCAATGAAGACCTGGCCGCGGATGTGAAGCGCGAGCATGGAGCCGCCGATTTGGTGGTGGCAAACAACGTCTACGCTCACATCCCGGATCTGCTCGGATTCACGCGTTCCCTTCGCGCGCTGCTCGCCGATGACGGGTGGTTGAGCATCGAAGTGCACCACGCTCTCAATCTCGTGGGTCTCGGGCAGTTCGACACGATCTATCACGAGCATTTCCAGTACTACACGCTGTACTCGGCCATTGCTGCACTACGGACGGGCGGCCTCGCCGTTGTGGATGTGGAACTGATCCCCACGCACGGTGGGTCCATGCGGGTGTGGGCCCGCCCCGCCGAGGCCGCCGGACAACCGAGCGACAGAGTCGAGGAGGTGCTGCGCGCTGAGGAACGGTCGGGTCTGCACCAGGTCGATGGCTACCTGGCGCTGCGTCCGCGGGCAGAAGCGGTCAGGCAGGGCCTCCTGAGATTTCTGCTCGGCTGCCGCGACAACGAGTTGCGCGTCGTCGGATACGGGGCCCCCGGCAAAGGCAATACCTTGTTGAACTACTGCGGGATTCGTACGGACCTGATCGAGTACACCGTCGACCGCAACCCGTACAAGCACGGCCGGTTCACGCCTGGCACACGGATTCCGATCCGCGATCCGGAGCAGATCGACAAGGACCGTCCGGACGTCGTGGTGGTACTGCCCTGGAATCTCGAGACAGAGTTGACGGCACAACTGGCCCATATTGCGCAATGGGGCGGACGTTTGGCCTACCCGTTGCCCGAGTTGCACGTGGTGGGTGGCGCGGAGTTGTTGCCAGATGAGGGAGTGTCATGAAGGTCGTCTTGTTCTGTGGTGGCTACGGAATGCGCATGCGTGATTCCGTCGGCTCCGGTATGCCGAAACCTATGCAGATGGTGGGCCCGCGGCCGCTGATCTGGCATGTCATGCACTATTACGCGCACTTCGGGCACACCGAGTTCATCCTGTGCCTCGGGTACGGCGCGTCGCATATCAAGGACTACTTCCTGACATACCAGGAAGCCGCCTCCAACGATTTCGTGATGCACGGCGGACAGGTCGAGCTGATGCATTCCGACATCAGTAACTGGCGCATCACCTTCGTGGACACCGGCCTCGAATCGGCCATCGGTGAACGTCTCCACCGCGTCCGGCCGTTTCTCGACGGGGACAAGCACTTCTTGGCGAACTATGCGGACGTCCTGACCGACGCGCCACTGGACGAGATCGTCGAACGGTTTCATCAGTCGGGGGCGGCCGCGTCGATGGTGATCGTTCCTCCCGAGACCTCCTTTCACTGTGTCCGGGTTGACGAGGAGGGAGCTGTCAGCGGAATCACGCCGCTCTCGGAGATGGCCGAGGTGTGGATAAACGGAGGCTATTTCGTTTTGTCGGATGACATCTTCGATTGCATCCCACGCGGAGGAGACCTGGTCGCCGACGGCTGCGCGGCGCTGGCTGCGGAAGGGCGCCTTTTCGGCTACCGATACCACGGTTTCTGGAAGCCTGCCGACACCTTCAAAGAGCGAGCCGAGCTCGATGAGAGGTACCACCTCGGGGACCGTCCGTGGATGTTGTGGGAGAGTGCCGAGAAGCCATCGGGAATCGGTGGCGATGTGGGATCGGAATGATCGGGCTCGCAGTCGGCGGCGGACTCGATGAGATCGCAGTTCTCGGGGCGCATTGCGACGATATCGCGATCGGTATGGGCGGTTTGCTGCTCGCGATCTGCCGTCACCATCCGGGCGTGCGAGTGCGCGCCCTGGTTCTCTCAGGTGGGTCGACCGAGCGCGAGGTCGAAGAGCGCAACGCTCTTGCCGCCTTCTGCCCGGGCGCCGATCTGACGGTTTCGGTGGCGGACATCCCAGACGGTCGTGGGCCGGCGAACTGGAATCGAATCAAAGAGCAGCTCAATGAGTTTCGCCTCTCGTGCGAACCGCAGGTCGTGTTCGGCCCGCATCGCGGGGATGCTCATCAGGACCACCGATTGTTGGCCGAGCTCCTTCCGACCGAGTTCCGGGATCATCTCGTGCTGGGCTATGAGATTCTCAAGTGGGAGGGCGACACACCGCGACCATCGATGTATCACCCACTCGACCACGACATCATGGACCAGAAGGTGGAGCTGCTTCATCGGCACTATCCGTCGCAGGTCGGTCGCGACTGGTTCGACGAAAGTGCATTTCTCGGGTTGTCGAGGCTGCGTGGGGTTCAGTGCCACGCCCGGTATGCCGAGGCGTTCGTCGTCGAAAAATCTGTCATCGATTTTGTCCGCGGGTGACACCCGCACGTCATAGGGAGACCGAAATGCGGGTTCTGGTCACGGGCCATCAGGGATATCTGGGCACGGTCATGGTGCCGATGCTCCAGACGGCGGGGCACGACGTGACCGGATTGGACACCGGGTTCTTCGCTGACTGCGTTCTCGGCACGTGGCCGACGGATCCGCCGGGACTTCAGGTGGATCTGCGGGACGTGACAGTGGAGCACCTGCAGGGGTTCGACGCGGTGGTTCATCTCGCCGCTTTGTCGAACGATCCACTCGGGGCGTTGGCCCCTCAGATCACCTTCGACATCAATCACCTGGCCTCGGTGCGTCTGGCACGCGTCGCCAAGGAAGCCGGCGTGCGCCGATTCCTATATGCCTCGACATGTTCGGTCTACGGTGCCGCAGGCGACGGATTGGTCGGTGAAGACGCGCCGTTGCGCCCGCTCACCCCGTACGCCGAGAGCAAGGTCCGCGTCGAGGATGATGTCGCTGCGATCGCTGACGACTCTTTCTCCCCGGTGTTTCTGCGCAATGCAACTGCGTTCGGTTTCTCGCCGAGACTGCGGGTGGACATCGTGCTGAACAACCTTGTCGCCCATGCGGTCCTGACCGGTGACGTGCGCGTCCTCTCGGACGGGACGCCCTGGCGTCCGCTGGTACACGCGCGCGACATCGCCGCAGCATTTCGAACCGCGTTGGAGGCGCCGATCGACAAGATCCATTGTGTGGCATACAATGTCGGCTCCGAGGCCAACAATCTCACGGTGGCCGACATCGCAGAGTCCGTGGTGGACGCGGTCCCCGGGGCGAAGCTCCTCATCACCGGTGAAACGGGGGCGGATCCGCGTTCCTACCGCGTGGACTTCTCCCGTTTCCGCGCTGCGCTCGGCTTCAACGCCGAGTGGTCGGTCTCCGATGGAGCCGCAGAGCTCTACAAGGAGTACACCGCAGCGGGTCTGCAATCCGATGATTTCGCGAAGAAATTCACTCGCCTGGCGCGGCTGGAGTCGCTACAGGAGCGCGGTGCGCTCGACGGATCGATGCGGTGGACCGATCGAGGTGAATGACCCCGGACTGACGTCGATACCCGTGGACGCGGGCGGTTGCTGCTCGTGTGGAGGTCTGGTCTTGTCGCCGATCCTCGATCTGGGCGACCAGCCGGACCCGGACGCGTTACGTGACAGGCCGGATTCCGAGCCGGCCCCGGAAGCCCCGGTCAAGCTCGCCATCTGCTCGTCGTGCGCACTCGTTCAACTCGTTGGGGACCGCCCGATCGGTCCGCGACCCGAGCACGGACACTCGATGGCTCTGCCCGTGGACGATCCGTGGCCGCGCCTGATCGCGGAAACGATCGGCCGAGATCGGATGGTGGTGTGGGATGTGGATGGTTCGAGTGGTCTCCCCGCGACAGCACTCGCCGGTACCGGACACGTGGCAGGGGCCGTACAGGAATTGCGTGACCAGGTCGACCTCGTTCTCGTCGGGCATGCGCTGGCGCATGTCGACGATTTCGACGGGCTCATCGCCGAAGCGGCGGCCGTGCTCGCACCGCACGGACTCGTTGCGATCGACTTTCATCATGTTCTCGGCCTTGCGCAAGGCCAGTTCGACGTGGTCTCCCATTCGCACCGCAGCTATCTCTCGCTGCTCAGTCTCGAGCACGCGCTTGAGCGAAATGGACTGGTAACGATTGCGGCTCAGCAGATCTCAGAGTACGCGGGAACGGTGCGCGTCCTCGCGGCTTCCGCCGCAACGTCGACGCAGGTTGCTGACGGCCTTTTCGACCCAGAGCGGATTCGCACAGTCGAGCGCGCGGAGCGGGTGACCGACGCGTCCGGCTACAGCGACCTCGGGCGACGTGCTCGGCACGTGTGTGACGATCTGACGGAGTTTCTTCGTGGCTGCCGGCGCGACGGTCGAAGTGTCGTCGGCTACGGCGCCGCCTCCCGTGCCACGGCATTGATCAACATCGCCGGTATCGGAACCGACCTCCTCCCGCTGGTCGCCGACCGGTCGACAGCGAAGCAGGGACGCCTCCTTCCGCGGGCACTCATACCCATTCGTGACCCGGCCGCCATCGAGGAGGCGGCGGCAGATGACATTGTGATTCTCGTGTGGCCGCTGGCCGCTCAGATCATGGAGCAACTGGCGATGGCCCGCCACCGGAATGCACGTTTTGTCCGGTTCATGCCAGAGCTGACTTTTCTCACCTGACTGTGTCCTGGCTGTGCGTCAAACAGTGTCGGGAAATGGACTCGATCCGGCACGTAACGCGACCGAGGGTTTTGACGAAACGCTTGGTGTGAGCCCGGAATCGGGCGTGCGATAAATCGGTCGATGGTACGTCTCGTGAGCTCGTCTCACGGTGCGCATCGCGTCGATATCCCGCTAAAATGCAGGGTGAAAAGCGTGTTTGGGCGTCACCTCTGCCCGGTGGCAAATTTCAACGTGGAAGGTGCGCATGAGCGAGACGTATCGTCGAGGCGACTGGGTGGAGGTACTCAGCCCGGAAGAGATCTTCCAGACCTTGGATGACAAGAGCGCGCTGGAAAACATGCCATTCATGCCCGAGATGCTCAAATTCGCGGGCACACGCCTGCAGGTGTCCGCCTCTGCCCACAAGGCCTGCGACATCGTCAACACCTTTCAGAATCGTAAGGTCGATGACGCCGTACATCTCGGTGTCCGGTGTGACGGCAGTAGTCATGGGGGATGCGACGCCGGCTGTCTGCTGTATTGGAAGACGTCGTGGATCAAACCGGTGGACGGTCCCGGGGGTGCGGACGAACACTCCGCCGATGTCGAGTTGGACCCTGCTGAGCGGGCCGTGATCGACCAGGGGTCCAGGTCCGCCGAAACAGGTCCTGACGAGTCTTCGGTCAGGTATTCGTGTCAGGCCACGAAGCTCTTCGATGCCAGTTCGCCGCTGGGCAAGACAGACGTTCGGCAATATTGGCGGGACCTGACCTCCAGGAACGTGACCCTGTGGACGATGATGCGGTTCATGCCGCTCGCCGTTTACAACACAATCGTCGGCAGGTCCGGGCATGGACGGAAGTATCCGATGGTCAACGGCCTGATCAAAGGAAAGAAGACCCCGACCGAGTCACTTGACCTGCAACCCGGGGAAATCGTCGAGGTGAAGTCCAATCAGGAAATCATGCGGACATTGAATGTCGAGGGCAGCAATCGTGGCATGCTTTTCACCACCGAGATGATTCCGTTCTGCGGCAAGCGTTATCGCGTGAAGAAGCGCGTGGACAGATTACTCGACGAGGGCAGCGGCGAAATGATCACGATGAAGACTCCTGCCATAATCCTCGAAGATGCGGTGTGCATGGGCTGCTATAACCCCGGTTATATGTTCTGTCCGCGAGGTGCTTATCCGATGTGGCGTGAGATCTGGCTCAAGAGGGTCAGTGAGGCATAGGCGAGAACGTCAGAACCATGTGAGTGACTGGGGTGTGCACTGATGAGAAATTATCGCTTCGGCGCAAGATCTGAGTCGCCTCGGATTCTCTGTGTCTCGTATCGGGCGATCGACCACACGATCTCGCGTTCCATCCGGTACGAGTTCGAGGACCTCGTCGCCGCGGTCGACGCCGTGGACGTCATCGCGCCCACGGAGGTGGACCCTGCAGGGGCGGCGAGTTCGCTTGGCGCAAGCATTCGAACCATCGAATCAGAGGCCGTGAAGGTGATCCGTCGCCTGCAGGTGAAATCCGAAGTGCTGTTGCCCGATGTCCTGCCGCGTCGGCGTCCGCCCGGCGCGGCAGCGGAATACGACTTGGTCTTCGTGAGTGTCGAGGGTGTCCATGATCTCTACAGCATCGGTTCGTCGGCGATGTGGCGAGCATTGGCTCCGCAGACCATCTGTCACGTCCAGGAGCTGTATTCGCCCGACGTACCTGCGCTCGGCGACTTGTTGGGGATCTTGAAGGGCTTCGACCAGATCTTTGTGGGGTGTCAGGGAACTGTCGAGACACTGTCCGCGGCCACTGGGCGTCCGTGCCACTATCTTGCTCCCTCCACGGACACTCTCAACTTCTGCCCCTATCCGGATCCGCCGAAACGGCTGATCGACTTCTACGCGATGGGCAGGCGACCGCCGAAGACGCACGCCGCATTGATGCGACTGGCGGAGGATCCTGCTTTCTACTACCTCTATGACACGGTCCCCAATTGCCCCATCGCAGATCACGTCGAACATCGTGACCGTTTCGCCGAGATGATCAAGCGATCGCGCTTTTTCCTGGTGAATCCTGCTCGTTGCGACGACCCAGACCGAACGGGCGGACAGCAGGAACTGGGCTACCGGTATGTGGAGGGTGCCGCGGGTGGTGCCGTTCTGATCGGTGAGGCGCCGCGCAACGCTTCTTTCGACGACGATTTCGGCTGGCCGGATGCGGTCATCTCACTGCCGTTCGACTCACCGGACGTGTCCGAGGTGATCGACGCATTGACCTCCGATCCAGATCGGCTCGAGAGAATTGCACAGTCCAATGTGGCGAATTGTCTTCGGCGCCACGATCACGTGTATCGATGGGGGCAGATACTCGCGGCAGCGGATCTCGGTGACACCGCGGCGATGTCCCGCCGCCGACATCTACTCGAGGAACGTGCCGAATCGATCGAACGGGCAATGGTGGCAGTTCCTGACTGATCGCAAACCTGCCGGCCAGGCGGCGTCAGCCAAGGTGCTCGAGCGCCAACGTAATATCCGACCAGCCAGTTAAGCTGTACCTGTGTCGGATTCGAGCGGTTCGCTGCTATACGTTTCCTGGGGTGCCGATCCGCGGCATGTTCAAGAAGCCCGCTTTGCGCTGTACTCTGCGGTCCGCGCCTGCCGCCGCTCGCCATCGATCACGATCACGATGATGACCGATCAACCACGCAACTATGACGATCTACCGGTCGAGCTGGACGTCGTATCCAGCGAATCATTCTCCGAGTGGGGTCGATGCGGGTCCCACGAGTACATCTTCCGGCGGAAGCCGATGGCCATGATCGATGCACTCGAGCGCTCCGACGGCCCCGTTGTCATGCTGGACACAGATACCTGGTTCGCGAAATCGGCTCAACACCTCATCGACAGAGTGGGCGTAGGCAGGTCGGCGATGCACATGTGCGAGGGCGGCCTGACGGCATACCCGAATCCCAGCAACGAATCCCTGCTCGACGTCCTGCAGTCACGTCCGTTCTCGGACCGATCCGGCCGTCCGATCCCTGTGGGACCGGAGACTCAGATGTGGAATTCCGGCGTCATCGGTCTCAGTCGATCGGATGTCGATGTGCTGCGCGAGAGCGTTCATTACATCGACCAGATATGGTCGGAGTACCAGCTCTCTCACAACGTCGAGCAATTCGCGTTGAGCTATTTCATGCAGACAAAGACCAGACTGCGGGCGGCGAACGATGTTGTGTACCACTACTTTGCGGTTCGCGCCGCATTTCCGACAGATGATCCGTTGTTGCAGCGCAGGGCAACGTCGTACGCCGACGCTCTGACAACTGCCGACGAACTACATCGTCTTCGCCCTCGGCTACATGGGGTCGAGCGGGCAAAACACGCTTACAAGACGCTCTATCGTCAGACGGGTCGACCGTGGCGAAACCATGTGCCGTCAAACGCGAGCTGACACATGGACCATCGACGTCATCAGCTGTACCGCTCCCGCAGCGCCCGACGATCCACCTTGCCCGGTCCGCGCGTCGGGAGGTCGGCGAGTTCGATGACCTCGCGTGGCGCGGCGTAACGATCGAGTCGCTCGGCAACCGCGCCCCGAATCCGCTCGGGGTCGAGAGTTGTTGTGCCCGAGGCGACCACGAACACGACGACCTTTTCGCCCAGCCGGTCGTCGGGTACTCCGACGACAGCGCACTCGGCGACGGCCGGGTCGTCGAGGATCACTGCCTCTACCACTTGCGGCACGATTGTCAGTGCGCCACTGGAGATCGCCTCGTCGGCGCGGCCGACGATCGACAGGACACCTGCGTCGTCGAGGTGGCCGAGATCGTCGGTTCGGAACCAGCCCGGTTCGACGAAGGCGGGATGATCGGGGCGATTGCGGTAGCCGTGCGCGACGACGGACCCACCGAGGATCACCCGGCCCACACCTTCCGGATCTGCGTCGTCGATACGCACGGTGACCCCGTCGAGTGGTATGCCGTCGTAGATGCAGCCTCCCGCGGTCTCGCTCATCCCGTACGTGCGGGTGATCGGGACTCCGGCGTCGACAGCTCTGCGCAGCAATGGAATCGGCGTTGCCGCGCCGCCGACCATGAGTGCGTCGGCCTCACGTAGCGCTGCGGTGGCGCGAGGAGAGTCGAGCACCTTGATCAGCTGTGTGGGCACCAGCGATGTGTAGCGGCGAGGGCCATCGAGGTTGTCGAGGGCGTCCGCGAATGCATCGGGATCGAAGCCTCCGGTCACGTCGAGAACTGCGGGTGTGAATCCAGAAGCCAAGGCGCGCAACAGGACCTGCACTCCCGCGATGTGGTGCGGGGTGAGTGCGAGCAGCCAGTTGCCCGGGCCGCCGAGGCGAGTCGCAGTGGCGGTGGCCGATGCGGCCAGGGTGGCAGGACTGTGCTGTGCGCCCTTCGGAACCCCGGTGGTCCCCGACGTCGAGACCACCAGCGAGACCTCGTCGTCGATCACCTCGCCGACGCCGAGTGCGTCACGGAGCACGGCGACTTCACGAGGGTCATCGGGTACCGGTACGAATGCGGCGGAACCGTCGAGGATCGTGGACAGGTCACCGAGGCGGTCGAGAACCTCGGGTCGGGCAGGCAAGTGCAGGGCGTGGAGAGTCTTCAGGACTCATCACCGTCGGGTTCGTCGGTCTCGTCTCGCCCGCTCGACGGATCATCGGTTGCCGTCGGCGGGTCGCCGAGGTCCGTCGATGGATTGTCGGGCGTGGCCGAGGTCAGGGGGCTGTCGTCGAATGGCCACCCCGATGCCTCGAGGTGCGAACGGACGCGGGCGATGTCCGCCTCGTGGGGGAGTTCGTGGGTGACCTTGGTGATCCGGACCGCGGCATCGATCTTGGAGATGGGTTCCGGGGGCGGCGGGGACTCGGCGATGAGGTCGACGGACACCTCCTGGACCTCGTCTTCGGTCAGCTGGCGCCGTAGTAGCGCCACGAGCGGGATGTAGTCACCCTGCGGCACTCCGTCGGGGTAACCGGCGCGCAGCCACTCGACGATTCGCTGGAGGAACTGTGGTCGATCCACGGATGCGGCCCCCTTTCTCCCCCGATGGCAGCGCAGACATTTCTGCCGCGATTGTATGTGGTCAGGCGAAGATCCCGACAGTGACGATCAGAAGTCTTGGACGATGGGCAAACCTGGCCGATGAGCAAACCGTGGCGACGGAAACGCCTACTTGTAGCCGAACGGGAAGATCTTGATGTCGGTGTAGTAGTAGATCGTCTGCCGGGTGATCCACAGGAGGCCGATCAGGATCAGCAGACCGACCACCCCGAAGATCACGTATCCCAGCGCTCGTAAGGCCGGATTGCCCTGCGACACAGTGCCGTCGGCATTGGTCTCGGATGCACCCTCGGCGTGGAACCGGAGTCCGAACGCGAACAGGGCGGGTAGGCCGGCGCCGAAGATGAGTCCGACGATCAGAACCTTGCCGATCGCTTCGACGATGTCCATCGGGGTGTGTCCTTTCGTGTCTGACGGCGTCAGAGGCCGGTCAGGCGACAGTGGTCAGGCGACCGGGGCCTTGGCTTCGGCGATGGCCGCTTCGGCCGGGATGATCGAGTTGGTGGAGTCGTCCCATTCGGCGTTGACGTTGCTGGCGTCGACCTTGTTCTGCTGTGCGCGCCAGTACATGTAGCCCGATGCGACGATCAGGAGTCCGAAGATCACCACCGCACCCAGGGTGTTGCCGAGCAGGTGGGCGATGCCGAAGCAGAGCGCGCCGACCAGGCCTGCGGCCGGCAGGGTGGTCACCCATGCGATGGCCATGCGGCCCGCGACAGCCCAGCGGACCTGCGCGCCCTTCTTGCCGACTCCCGAGCCGAGGATCGAGCCGGTCGCGACCTGCGTCGTGGACAGCGCCATGCCCGCGGCACTGGAGGTGAGGATGATCGCCGCCGACGATGCCTCGGCCGCCATGCCCTGCGGCGAGCTGATCTCGACCAGGCCCTTGCCCAGGGTCCGGATGATGCGCCAGCCGCCCAGGTAGGTGCCGAGGGCGATCATGCCTGCGCAGCTGAACACGATCCAGAACGGCAGTCCGTGACTGACCGAGGATGCATCCAGGTGACCGGTCACGATCAGGGCCATCGCGATGACGCCCATCGTCTTCTGGGCGTCGCCGGTGCCGTGGGCGAGGGAAACGAGTGATGCGCTGGCGATCTGGCCGTACCGGAAGCCCTCCTCCTTCTTGTTCTCGGCGATCCTCTTGGTGATCGCGAAGACCATCCAGGTGCCGCAGGAGGCCACCAGGCAGGCGATCACGGGCGCGAGCAACGCCGGCACGATGATCTTCGAGAGCACGCCGTGCCAGTTGATGCCGGACATCCCGAGCGCTGCGATACCTGAGCCGATCAGGCCGCCGAAGAGTGCATGCGACGAGCTCGACGGCAGGCCGAAGAGCCAGGTGAAGAGGTTCCAGAGGATGCCGCCGATGAGGCCGGCGAAGATGATCAGCAGTGCGGTGGTGGGCGTCAGTCCACTGACGATGTCGCCCTTGTCGTCACCGGAGGTCTGCTGGATGTTCAGCACTTCCTTGGTGATGGTGGCCGCGACCTCCACGGAGAGGAAAGCGCCGACCAGGTTCAGGATCGCCGAGAGCCCGACGGCGACCTTGGGCTTGAGCGCACCGGTCGCGATCGAGGTCGCCATGGCGTTGCCGGTGTCATGGAATCCATTGGTGAAGTCGAAGCCAAGTGCCGTGATCACCAGCAGCACAAGAATCAGCATCTCTCCGGTCATGTTCATATGATGCGGTCCGGCAGGCCCGGTCACCTAACCCTTGAACACCCGAATTGTTCGATTTGACCTGGGAGTTTGCCAAGAATCTCGATATGTTCATCCGTTGTTCATGTTGCCGCCGCCAATCCGCCACCGCACGGGCGGGCTCCCTGCCCCCACGCGCCTGCGGCGGGACAGATCGACCGCTCGGGCAGCTGTGTGACCCGCACGACAGCTGTGGAAGAATCCGACCATGACTGCTGCGATGACGCTCGGAATGCCGATCAACTACGCGGGCGATTTCCGCGAGACCATCAACAACCTCGCCGACTTCGAATCGGTCGGCGTCGACCGCATCGCGGTCCCCGAGGCATACAGCTTCGATGCCGTCAGCCAGCTCGGTTACATCGCCGCGAAGACCGAGCGCATGGAACTGCAGACGGCGATCCTGCCGATGTACTCGCGCACACCGTCGAACCTGGCGATGACCGCGGCAGGCCTCGACTACATCAGCGGTGGCCGCGCCATCCTGGGCATCGGCGCATCGGGCCCGCAGGTCATCGAGGGCTTCCACGGCGTCAAGTACGACTACCCGCTGGGCCGGGCGCGTGAGCACGCCGAGATCTGCCGCCAGATCTGGCGTCGCGAGAAGACCGATTACCAGGGCAAGCTCTATCGCCTCCCCTTGACCGAGGAGGACGGCGGCAGCGGGCTGGGCAAGCCGCTGAAGATCATCAACCACCCTGTCCGCGACAAGATCCCGATGTTGCTCGCGGCGATCGGCCCCAAGAACACCGAGCTCGCCGCCGAACTGTTCGAGGAGTTCCAGCCTTTCCTCTTCCATCCCGAGTACGTCGACGTCGCGTTCGGCGAAGCGCTCGCCGCGGGCAAGGCCAAGCGCGATCCGTCGCTGCCGCCGCTGCGGATCGTCGTGCAGGCCGCGACCCTGATCTCCGACGACGAACAAGAGGTCGCGAACGCACTTCAGACCGTCCGCCATCACGCCGCGCTCTACATCGGCGGAATGGGTGCTCGGGGCAAGAACTTCTACAACGCGCTCGCCGTCCGCTACGGCTACGCCGACGAGGCAAAGCTGATCCAGGACCTGTACCTCGACGGCAAGAAGCAGGAAGCCGCCGCAGCCGTCCCGGACGAGCTGGTGCGTGCGATGTCGCTGATCGGTTCGCGCTCGCTGGTGGCGGAACGTGTCGAGGCCTTCCGTACCGCCGGGGTCGGCTGCATCCTCGGGACGCCGGCGGCCGGGTCGCACAAGGAACGTGTTGAGGACATGCGGGTGTTGCGGGAGATCGTCGGGTAGGTCGCGCTCAGTAGTAGTACGGAAACGCGTCCCAGTCCGGAGATCGCTTCTCCAGGAACGCGTCTCGTCCCTCGACCGCCTCGTCGGTCATGTATGCCAGTCGGGTCGCCTCGCCGGCGAAGACCTGTTGCCCCATGAGGCCGTCGTCGGTGAGGTTGAACGCGAACTTCAGCATGCGCTGCGCCGTCGGCGACTTGCCGTTGATCTTGCGGCCCCACTCGATGGCGGTCGCCTCGAGATCGGCATGTGCGACAACGCGATTGACTGCCCCCATCTGATACATGGTCTCCGCGTCGTAGGCCTCGCCGAGGAAGAAGATCTCGCGGGCGAACTTCTGGCCGACCTGCTTGGCGAGGTAGGCGCTGCCGTATCCGGCGTCGAAGGAGCCGACGTCGGCGTCGGTCTGTTTGAACCGCGCGTGCTCACGTGAGGCGAGCGTCAGATCGCACACCGAGTGCAGGGAATGACCGCCGCCGGCGGCCCATCCGTTGACCACCGCGATCACGACCTTGGGCATGGTGCGGATCAGGCGCTGAACCTCGAGGATGTGGAGACGGCCGCCTTCGGCCTTGACGCGCGCGTCGTCGACGGTGTCGGCGCCGGCGCCGGCCACGTCGGAATCGTGTGTGGCGGCGTACTGGTAACCCGAGCGGCCGCGGATCCGCTGATCTCCACCGCTGCAGAACGCCCAGCCACCGTCCTTGGGGCTCGGACCGTTGCCGGTGAGCAACACCGTGCCGATGTCGGGGGACCGGCGAGCGTGGTCGAGCGCACGGTACAACTCGTCGACAGTGTGTGGCCGAAACGCGTTGCGGACCTCTGGCCGGTCGAAGGCGATGCGGACGATGCCGTACTCGCGGCCTGAGCCGGTGTGGCGGTGGTAGGTGATGTCGGTCAAGTCCCCGATGGCGCGGATGGGCGCCCACGCGGAGGTGTCGAAGGGCTGCTGGTCTTCTGTCGGATGATCGACGTCCATCAGGCCAGAGTATCGCCGGGGTGTCGGCGGCAAGCGGGCGCGCCATTTGTGACACGGAGCTGCCGGTTATTTATCGTTAAATTCATTGCAGGGGTTTTCGTTATTTGCAAGAGTAACGATATGTCCGTTTGGATCGCGATCGTGTTGGCACTCACGGTGTGGGTGACAGTCGCGCTCGTCGTGGCGCTGGTCGTCGGTCGCGTGGTCCATGTGAGAGACCATTCCGGATCCTCCCGCGTTCAATCCTCGGCCTCAGGTCCGTCGCCTTCGGGATTCGACCGGATCGACTGACTGGTCGTTGACGTCAGTCCGGTATACGCCGGCAACACAACAGTCGGTCGCGACCGCTGATTGTCCGTTCTATACGGTTGCTCCATGAGCGATGGTGCCGTCAGTCCCGATACCTCCACCGAGATCGAGGATCCCCACGAGGGTGGCTTCCGCGCGCACACGGCCATCACGACCGAACGAGGCGGCCCGCGGTACGGAGAGTTCAGCGAGCAGGTCCGCACGCTCATGGACCGCGCGCGCTACGCCTGCCCGACGCCCGAGCTGACCGACGAACTGATTGATCAGCTCGCCGCCATCAACGACAAGCTTGCGGCGGTCCGCATCGACGAGTGGCATTCACCTGCCGGAACACGCATTGATCTGCCAGCTCGCGGCAACATCACTCTGCCGCCGTTCGAGGTCACCGACGTCAACGATGATGGGGTCTTCGCGACCGTGACCTTCCGCGATTTCCATCTCGGTGGCAACAAGGCGGCGCATGGTGGTCAGGTGGCGGTGGCGTTCGACGATCTCGGCGGATACGCGTCGGCGGTGGCGATCCAGGGCGTCAGCCGGACCGCCTATCTCACCGTGCAGTACCGATCGATCACCCCGTTGAACACGCCTCTGCAATGCCGGACCTGGGCCGAGAAGGTCGACGGCCGGAAGGTGTTCATCAAAGGCACAATCCACGACGGTGACCGACTCTGCGCCGAGATGGACGCACTTTTCATCAAGCTCAATCCCGGCCAGCAATAGCGATTCGCCCGGCGACCTGTCGAATCGGTAACGTCACCGGCCTTTCTCGCGATCGAACTCTTGACCATCCCGGCGACAATTTCCCGGGATTCGGTGAGGTCGTGACGCTGAGGGGCTGAAATGACGAGATCGTCGGTGCACAGGCTGAGTCGGACCCGGCGAATCGTCGCCACATCGGGCATTGCTGCCGCATTGGTGATCGCTGCGCCCGCCGCGATCGCCGCCGCGGATGATGGTGCCGGAACCGACTCTGGCGTCTCGGCGCCGTCTGGGGTGGGCTCGGGATCGGAGACGGCGGAGGTGGGCGCGGGTCACACCGATGACGTGCCTTCGACGGGGGAGACCGGCGAGTCGACCTCTGCACCCGACGCTCCGAGCACAGCGGAGCCGTCCGGAGAGACGGGCGGCGCGACCGGGCCCGAGGCCGATGCGGGATCGACGGACCAGGCCGACCCCGAGGGCGCCGCACCCGGCGACACCGCATCTCCCGAAACGCCCGCTTCTGAGACAGCCGCTCCCGAGACGCCGGAGCAGCGGCCCGCCGAGGAGTCGTCGGTTCCGACGACGCAGTCGACGACGCCTGCGCAGTCCGAGTCGCCGGGGCGGCATCATGCCGGCACCCGTACTCCGGGTCGTCACCGTGCCGACCCGACGTCGCCGGGCCGCCATCGCAAGGGTCCGCCGGCCTCCGAGACACGGACGTCGCCCGACCCCGCCGCGGCGGTGACATCCGATGCCGGCACCGCGGCATCGTCGTCAATCGAACCGGTCGACGAGTTCGTCGGCGAACCGGGCACCGCTACCGCCTTCGCGGCGCTCGGCTCGGGTGTTTTCTACCGGCTGGTGAACGGACCCGGGCGCGACGGCCTGATCTTCCTCAACCAGAGTCTCGTGACGGCAGGCGTGCTGAGCCGACGCAGCCGCGACGACGGCACCGACTACGTCGGTCTGCTGGGGCCTGGCGAGCGGTTCACCCTACCGACGCAGACCGTCGCGGAGCTGTCGTCGGGAACCCGGCCGGCCGCCGCGGGCACCGACGATTCGCTGTTTGCCCAGGCGATCAGGGTTCTCACCGCACGGCTGGTGTGGTCCGGCATCGATCCGGAGAACAAGTACCTCGACCCCTCGGACTTCCAGGTGCTGATCGGTGACAACTACCGGATCGTCGACAATGACGGCATCACCTACACCTACGACGCGGACGCCGACACGATCACGTTCACCAACACGACCGACACGGATGTCGCGATCATCGCGGTCGATCAGTTCAACGTTCCGCACGGTGACGGCGTGTACGTGGTTCCCGCGGGTGGCTCGACGACGATCGACGCCTCCGGCGACATCTCCGGCTATGTGATGCAGGGACAACGTGATTCGGCCGGCCGCGCCATCATCTACGGCATGGTCGTCGTGCAGGATGACCAGACGCTGAGCTACAACTTCAATCCGTTCGGTGGGGCGATCCGCGATACCGCCGATCCCGTCGCGGATCCGGATGACCGGTTCTGGGACCCGTCGGACGGTGTGGCGACCGGCATCCTGTGGCCGACCTTCGCGACCGGCGCCGACGGGGCGGCGGACGGTGTCTACTACACGACCGACGCCGGTGGGCTGACCATCCACAACGACAGCGATCAGGACATCGCGGTCACCGTTTTCACCGGTGGCGCGGCGTCGAACACGTTGCCGCAAACCGACTTCTACGTCGTCGAGGCCGGTGGGACACATCGCATCGATCTCCCCGAAGGCTCGTACGCGGTCACCTCGGTGCAGGGTGAGCGGGACGCCCGAGGTGAGCCAAGGCTCTACGGCACGCTTGTTGCCCAGGGCACGGCCGCCGGTCCGGCTGTCACAGAGACCGACACGCTGCCCGGGGACGGGATTTCGTCGATCACGCGGCGGACGGTTGACGGGGTGAAGCCGATCGACCCCGCCGCGGTCGTCGTCTGACGTTGTCGTCGGCGCGAAAGCGGTTGCCGTCGGCGAGATTCCGGTTGCCTTGGCGGCGCTCAGGTGAGCTCGACGGCGTCGAGGGTCGCGCCGGCGGCGCGGAGGCGATTCGCGAGGACGTCGCCCATGGCCGCGGCCGGGGTCAGCACGCCGGTCAGGCTCGAGAGCCGGTCGCGTTCGAGGGCCAGTGTCAGTGCGCTCTCGCCGAGCATGATGGCGGTCGCCTTGTAACCGGGGTCGCCCTTCATGCGCATCTGCGAGCGGTACCGGCGGCCGGTGGTCGTGGTTGTGTAGGTCTCGGTGACGAAAGATCCCTTCTCCCGGACCTTTACGCTCGGTCCCTCGCCGGGCTTCGGGAGCAGACGGTCGAGGAGTTTGCGGGTCGGACCGAAGCTCATCGCGCCGAGAAAGACGCCCGTGCCCACCGCGACGACACCGGCGATGAGTGTCGAGACACCGGGGACCTGGCCGACCGACATCGTCTCCGCGTACCGGAAGTCCTTGCCGTAAGGGTTGTTCAGCAGGGCGTCGGTCCGGCGCACGATCCGGGTGTTGGACGCCGCCATGAAGAACGGGGCCAAGGTCCCGCGCATCGACGGATCGACCTTCTTGGCGCTGATCATCGTCATGTCGCTGGGCTCCGACGACATCGACACCCGCGGCGTGTTGCCGGGCTCACCCGACAGTGAGTGCGGGTTCAGCAGCAACCTCCGGGTCTCCGCGTCGCGCGACTGCTCGGCGATGACCCGCACCGAATCGAAGGTGCCGCCGGAGATGCCGCCCTTGAACGACTTGACCACGAAGGTCGTGTCGGTGAGTTCGCCCGCCTTGTCGTCGGCGATCTTGTTGTACAGCAGGTAGACACCGAGGTCCGAGGGAACGGAGTCGAACCCGCAGGAATGGACGATCCTTGCGCCGGTCGCGACGGCCGTCTCGTGCGCCTTGTTGATGGAGAAGTGGACGAAGGGGGCCTCGCCGGTGAGGTCGACGTAGTCGGTGCCTGCGCTCGCCGCCGCGACCACGAGCGCCTCGCCATAGCGGAGGTAGGGCCCGACAGTGGTGCAGATGACGCGGGTGCGGGCGACCATCGCGTCGAGCGATGCAGGCGACGACGAGTCGGCGACGATCAGCGGCCAGTCGTGCGCGCGGGCAGGCAGCCGTTTGCGGGTGGCCGCCAGCTTGGTCTCCGACCGTCCCGCCAACGCGACCCGGGTGCCGGTCGGCGCGTGCTCGGCAAGATATCGGGCGGTCAGTTCGCCGACAAACCCGGTGACACCGAATACGACGACGTCGAACTCGCGGGCATTCGATCCTGGTGCTGGTGAGCTGGCATCCCCGTTCATGCCCCCGACTCTAGTCAGGTGCCGGTACCCGGTCGAGGTCGCCGGTCACCGCACCAACCGGCGGGCCGCGGCACGCGCCGCGAAGGGCGCCACGAACAGCATCAGCAACACGCGCAGGATCTGGGCCGCGACGACGAACGCGACATTCGAGCCGGCCGCGGTGGCGGCGGCGAGCACGGCGTAGATGCCGCCGGGAGTGGTGGCGAGGTAGCAGTCGAACATCGATTCGCCGGTCCACGCCGACAGCACCACCCCGAGCAGCGCGCAGCCCACACCGATCGCCAGGATCAGTACGAGCGCGGCCGGCAGGACACGGCCGATGGCCCGCAGCCGGTCCATCGTGAACCCGAGTCCGGCCTGCCACCCGATCACCGCGTAGGCCACGGTCAGCAGAATCGTCGACACCGCGGCGTCGCCTGCCAGCCCGGTCAGTTCGGCGATGGTGGCCACCGCCATCGGGCCGAGGAGTCCGGCGGCGGGCAGGTGGACGAGCCGCCCGACCGGTATGCCGATGCCCAGGGCGACCGCCAGCAACAGGAGTCCCCAGGCCTGGTCACCGCCGCTCGGCGATGCCACCGAGGCGCCGGACGAATGTGCGTCGAAGACCACCGAGGCCACCAGCGGAATCGTGATGGTGACCAGTGCGACCCGCAGATATTGGATGACCGCGACCATACGTTCGTCGCCGCCGAGCTCCCTCGTGAGCGCGACCAGCCCGGACGCGCCGCCGGCCACCAGGGCCAGAGATCCGGTCAACGGATCGACCAGACGATGCAGACCCAGCAGCGCGCCGCCGATCACCGAGAGGGCCAGCGTGCCCAGGCCGATGGCGAGTACCGGGAGCCAGGACGACCCGAGTCCGGACAGGGTCTCCGGATCGGCCATGGTCCCGATGTAGACACCGAGCACGCCCTGGGCTGCGAGCATCGCCGGCCGCGGGATGGCGGGCGGGGCGGAGTCGTCGGCGGGATCGCCCTCGGCAGCCGCACGCGGTGGCGTCCGTCGGCGCGGGGCGACACCGGCGATGGCCAGCGTGCCTGCGACGACGAGTCCGGCGAACAACGCGGCCGCGTCCACTTCGAGGAGTTCGAGAAGGTAGGTCGCGATCGCGGTGAGGAGGGCCAACACGATCCAGCGACGCACTCGGTCGAGAGTAGGTGGTGGGGTGGGTGTGGCCTGGGTCTCGGGTTCGGTTTCGGTACGCGACGAGCTCGGGATGCTCGCGCGTCGACACTCGACTGCCGGGATGCGTCAGCTGCTGATCGAGTAGACGGCGAGCGGGTGTATCGAGATCACGGGACCCGCGCGACGCCGAGATTCATCGCGGCGAACGATTTCGGGGTGCCCGGCTGATAGAAGCGGTCGACAGCCGTGACGGTGAGGCCCGCGTCGGCGAGTGCGCCGGGGATGTCGCGGGTCAGATGACAGCCTCCGGCCACCCGGCGCTGGATCGGCTCCAGCCGGTGCTGCCAGCGACGCACCGCGGCGTCGGGCGCGTTGCCGTGCTCGAGGAAGTGCACTGTGCCACCGCCCTTCACCACCCGCGCGACCTCCGACAGCGCGGCGGGCAGGTCGGGGATGGTGCACATCGTGAACGTGGTGAGCGCGGCGTCGAAGGTGTCGTCGTCGAAAGGGAGACGCTGGCCATCGAGGCCGGCTCGTTCGATGGGGACGCGCGACGACGCGACGCGGTCGGCGGCGATTGCCCACCCACCGTCGGAGGGTTCGATCGCGTACACGCGGGTCACGGTGTCGGGATAGACGTCGACGTTGAGGCCGGAGCCGAATCCCAGCTCGACGACGTCTCCGGACAGCCCTTCGCAGGTGCGCCTGCGCAACGGCGTCAGCGCCGACATCCCGCAGGTCAGGTTGATCAGGTGCGGAAGGACGCGATCGTCGTAGAAGCCCATGCCTCGATCCTGCCGCAACCATGTGACGGGCACCACTGTCGTCAGGCCGTTCGGATGACAACCGGAAGCAGTCCTACGCTGATGGAATGAATCCCTCGACTCTGCAGGCCCGGGTCATCGTCGACGAGATGATCCGCGGCGGCGTGACCGAGGCGGTCCTGTGCCCGGGGTCGCGCAACGCGCCCCTCGCGTTCGCACTGCATGCGGCTGACACGGCGGGCCGGCTTCGGCTGCACGTGCGGATCGACGAGCGGTCGGCAGGCTACCTCGCCCTCGGGCTGGCGGTGGCGTCGCGACAGCCGGTACCGATCGTGATGACCAGCGGTACCGCGGTGGCGAACATGAGCCCGGCGGTGTTCGAGGCAAACTATGCGCGGGTGCCGTTGGTGGTGGTCAGCGCGAACCGGCCGTACGAGCTCCTGGGATCGGGAGCCAACCAGACCGTCGAACAGTTCGGCATCTTCGGCACCCAGGTGCGCGCGACGATCAGCCTCGGCCTGGCCGAACAGGACCTCGACACGAACAGCCAGTGGCGGTCGGCGGTCGGTCGCGTGCTGGCGGCCGCCCGCGGTGCCCGGACCGGCAACGCCGGACCGGTCCAGTTCGACATCCCGTTGCGCGAGCCGCTGGTGCCCGATGCGAGCGCCGGACCCGACGACGATCTCGGGAGTTTCGCCGGCCGCCCCGACGGACTTCCGTGGACGCAGGCCCCGGTCGGCAAGCTCGACGTGCCGATCCCGATCGACCTGTCGCTCGACACCGTCGTCGTCTCGGGGCATGGGGCGGGGATCCATCCCGCGCTCGCCGGTATCCCGACGGTGGCAGAACCGACTGCGCCGCAAGCGCATACGCCGCTGCATCCGTTGGCGCTCGGGTCGTTGCGGCCCAAGCAGGCGATCATCTGCGGTCGTCCGACGCTGCACCGCGGCGTCTCGCAGCTGCTGGCCGACCCGGAGGTGCGTGTCTATGCGCTGACCACCGGTCCGCGCTGGCCGGATGTGTCCGGCAACGTGTACGCCACCGGCACGCGCGTCGAACCGATCGGGGAGGCCCGCGAGGAGTGGCTCAAGGAGTGCGCGGCGGCGCAGCAGCGGGTGCTGGGCGCCGTGGACGCCGAGCTCGACAGCCTGCTGCTCGACGATCCGGATGCCGCCACCGGACTTCACGTCGCCCGCGTCGTGAGCGCCGCGATGCGACCGGGCGACCAGCTGGTGGTCGGGGCGAGCAACCCGATCCGCGACGTCGCGCTGGCCGGACGGGTCACCGAGGGCGTCCGAGTGCTCTCCAATCGCGGTGTCGCGGGGATCGACGGCACCAACTCGACGGTGATCGGAGCGGCGCTGGCGCTGGATCGGTCCGACCCCGGGGCGCACACCATCGCCCTGATGGGCGATCTGACCTTCATCCATGACGTCACCGGGCTGGTGGTGGGCCCGGGTGAGCCGCGCCCGTCGTCGCTGCGGATCGTCGTGGCCAACGATGACGGCGGCGGCATCTTCGGATTGCTGGAGCAGGGCGATCCGCGATTCAACAGCGGTCCCTACGCGGGCGCCTACGAACGGATCTTCGGGACGCCGCACCGCGCCGACCTCGCGTCGCTGTGTGCCGGTTTCCATATCCCGCATCGTCGGGTCGCGCTCGGCGAGCTGTCGTCGGTGCTGGGCGAGCCTGCGCCTGCGGGTGGCGTCGAGGTGGTCGAGGTGACCACCGATCGTGCGGCATTGCGTGACGTGCACGCGGCGATCGCGGCGAGGTTGGAGTAGGGGTGCGGTTCTGGCCGACCCTCGCTTCGCCCTACTGACCTGCCAACGGGTCGTTGCCGAGATCGTTGAGCGCAGTGGCGATCCGGCTGATGCCCTCGGCGGGTTGAGCGGAATCGAACAGCGCCTTCAGCGCGGCGGTCGCCTCACCGGCCTCGATGTCCACCGCGCCGCCTGCGCTGCGCACTGCCGTCGGATCGATGGTGATTCTGTCGTTCATTGCTGACCTCGTGTGTTCGCGTTTCGAGTCATCCACTACCGCAGGGCACGCCGCTGCCGTCGACGCCCTCGAATGGCGAGGTGGGGGCATCGACGACGATGAGCGCACCGTAGACCATGACGAGCACGGCGACGACGAACAGGACCGCCGCGATCGCGATCAGCAGGGTCGGGGCACCGGCGGGTCGGGCGCGCCGCCACGACACGACGAACGCGATCGCGGCGATCACGGCGAACGTGATCTGAAGTGCGCCGAACAGTGTCGCCGGGGGAAGCTCCGCGAGATCTCGGCACCGTGTCCGGAGTGCGTCGTCGACCCACGCGTCGTTGCGCATCTGAAGGATCGCCGGGCTCGCGACCGAGACGAGAAGGGCCACGACGCCGATCGCGCACGCCGACCAGCTCTGGTTGCGGTGCGTTCGCACCCCGGAGTCGTTCACCATGTCTCCGATGGTCGGACGATGGTGATCGATTGTTGTCCCTCGCTCTGTTCGATCATCGGAAGACGATCCTGCACACTCAAGTTGGCCGCCCCAGGTGTGTGTTGGGTGTACAGGATCTGGCCATCCGGCAATACGCCCGTGACCACCGCGGTGTGGTGGCTGACATCCCCGGACGCGTGCGGTTGCGCATAGTTGAAGTAGACGACGTCGCCCGGCATGGCGCACTGCGTGAGGGTCCCCGGTGCTTGGGCGCCCGTATGGTCGGGCCAATCGTCCATCAGGGGTGCCACCCCGTTGGCATGGATGTTGTCGGCGGTGCGTTCAGCCTGCTTGCTGACGTTCAGAATGTCGTCCGCGGCGGCTTCCCACAGCGCCGGTCGGGCGTCTCTCAGATCGGCAAAGGTAACCATGTCCCCCACGGAACGGAATCCACTACTCGAGCAGCTTACGGCCCTGGTCGCCGAAGGTCCTATCCTGTCATTCATGAACCCGACCATCCTGCGCCGTGTACAGATCGTGCTGCTCGTACTCGGCATGGTGGTCACGACGATGGGCTTGGTCCTCGTTGCGGGGTGTCACCGGAATGACCGGCAGATCGATGAGAACCGTGCGATGGTCATGGCCGACGTCGTGTCGGCGGATCGGCTCCATGCCGCGGTCAACTTCCAGACCCCCGACGGACAGTTCCACAGCCCTCGGCTCGGCCTTCTCTATCCGACGGAGCTGACCCAGGGCCAGCGGATCAGTGTCGAGTACGACGTCACCAACCCGGACCTGGCGCGACCGGCCGGCCGTAGCTGGACACTGGCGATCATCCCGGCGCTGTCGATCGCGGTGGTCGGGTGGCTCGTCGTCGGTGCGGTGATGATCGCGCTGTCCGAGATCAATCGTCGGATGCTGTCCCGCTCGTCATCGCACGACAACACCCACCAGGACATCACCGACGACCCGGATCAGGACGCAACCACCGAGACCGAGTCACCGGAGACCAGCAACGCCTGATCGTCGTCGAGGAATCGCAACGCGAACCGATCGGCGAAGCGGGCGCGTAGCTCGTCGACCACGGCCGTTCCGCTGACGATGCCGTCGGCGTGCGGCACCACCACCTCATCGATCCAACCGAGTCCGGTCGTGGTGTGCAGGCCGGTCGCCTCGGCCGGGTCGTCGAGCATGCCGAGCGGCTCGATGTCGGGTCCGACGACGCAGGCCCCCGCGCTCGCACCGAGGTAGGGGAGGCCTGCGCGGACATGCTCGGTGAGGATCTCGGCGAACCCGGTCCGGCGCAGCGCAGCCAGCAGGTGGAAGACGTTGCCGCCGGAGACGAAGACCGCGTCGAGGCCGTCGAGTGCGACGGCCAGATCCGTTGTCGGCATCGTCTCGATGTCGAGCTCGACGGTGGTGAACCCCTGGTGCCGTAGCGTGCTGCGATCCAGATCGATCCAGGCCCGGTCGGAATAGATCGACGATGCCGTCGGCACGAAGCCGATACGCGCATTCGGGGCCACAGCGTGAGCGGAGAGGAAGGCGGGAACCGCTCCCAGCCATCGACTCAACAGCAGCATCTCGGCCATGCCGACCAGCCTGCCACGCCGGATGGGAAACAACTGATTTCGCAATTTCGTTGACGCCTGTCACTGACATCTGTCAATATCACTCCAGTTGGGCTTACGGGATGCACACCAGTGCCTACCGTTGCTGCTGGTTGTCGACGAGGACGTGACGAGCGGAACATGAGCATCGAGCGGGAAATGCCAAGGGGCCGTGAAGCTCAGCGGCTGCAGACGCGTGAACGTCTGCTCGACGCGGCGGTCGCGGAATACCGGGAGCGGGGGATGGCGGATGCCGATCTGGGTGCCATCGCGACAACGGCCGGCGTGGCGCGCGGAACCTTCTATTTCCACTTCCCGACCAAGGAGCACGTACTTCTCGAACTCGAGGAACGCGAAGAGGCCCGGATCGCCCGGGAGTTGAATCGGTTCCTCGCGAGACCGCGGGACCTCCGGACCTCGCTGACCGAGACCGTGCGCCTGATCCTTGCGATGGAGGGCAGGCTGGGTAGGAGCCTCTTCAAGGACGTTCTCGCGGTGCACTTCTCGCCCACGAGGCCGCTGACCGACGAATGGCGCGGACACCGGGTGATCGTACTGGTGGTCGGCATGATCGAACGGGCCCGCGACGCCGGCGAAGCCGAGGTCGTCGTGGACCCATACCACAGCGCGGTCTTCTTCCTCCTGGGTCTCTACGCGATGCTGGCGGTCACCTCGGATGCGAAGCCGTTGCGCGACTTGGCGATAGAGAACTATCTGACCACCGCGATCCGCGGCCTGGAGCCTCGATGAACCGAACCGACAGAGATGGAGCCGAACATGTGGCAGGAAATCGTACGACTCGGTTTTGCGTGGGGCCTGATCATCGGGGTCATCGCGTTCTGGTACTGGATCATGAGCAACATCGGAACGTTCTGACCGATGTGCGCCCCGGTGCCCGGTCGGTACCCGTCGCGGTGAGCGTGCGATGACCGTCCGAGAGGAAACGCACGCGATGACGGTCGAACGTAGCTGTGGACTCACGGCCGTCGCCTTCTCCGAACGACGTCGTGAGGGCGTTCGGCTGATGACGGGATCGCGTCGGGGATTCGGCTTGAATCCGGGCCGCACCATCGTGCACGTCCCGTACCCTCCGTTGAGCCCGGACTGGGGGCGTTCGACGCTCACCTGTGGTGTCGCACTGCAGTGTTCCCCGTCCAAGGATCGCATTGCCCAGTACGAACTCCACGAGCTCGATGCCCGGCAGCGTGGCGCGCTGTCGCTGGTCGAGGGCAGTGTGGCGGCGGGCTGGATCGCCGACCGACTCCCGGGTCTCCTGCCCGAGATCCGGCGCCGGATACCGCATCTCGAGATCAGTGATCACGATCTCGACGGTGCGGAGATCATCGAAAGGGCCCTGTCACTCGCACGCTCGCGGACTCGACTTGACGGTCACCCCGTGCTCGGGGATCTCCCGCTGCGTGCGCCCGCGCGAGGCGCGCTCTCATCCACGGTCCGGCGTGCCTATGGGCGGATGCCGTGGACGTCGTCGCGAACCGACGCGAAGCGGCTGATGTCGGTGCCGGTGGGCGGCGACGGTGGTGCACGCAACTCCAATCTGCCACCGCCGAGCAAACCCGAGAGCGACGAGATCGAGATACGTGCCGACCAGCGAGCCGGGATTCCGTACCCCGAGTGGAACATGTGGCGCGACGAGTTCCTGATCGATCACGTCGCGGTGCTCGAACGCAGACAGCCGGCTCGCAACAGCTCCGTCGCGCCGGTCTCACCGGACATCCGGAGGTGGTTCGCCGAGCACACGCACCGAGCCATGCGCGGCGGTCTCGAGGACGGCTCCGACATCGACGTGGACCGGTACGTGAGCCACTACATCGACACGCTCACGGGTGAGGCAGGACAGCCACGGGTGTTCCGCGAGCTGCTGCCGAGCGCGCGTGACGTCAGCACGGCGTTGCTGCTCGACGGCAGTTCGTCGCTCAGCTCGAACGGCGGACGTGCCTTCCGTACCGAACTGGCGTGCGCCGACGCATTGTCGCGGGCCATGACGCTCTCCCGAGAGAAGCACGGCATCTTCGTGTTCTCCGGCAATACCCGGCACCGAGTGGAGGTCAACTGCCTCAAGGACTTCGCCGATCCGCATTTCGCGGACCCGAGCAGCCTGGGGTTGCACACCGGTGGTTACACGCGCCTCGGTGCACCGATCCGTCACCTCACCCGACGACTGCTGGATCAGCCGTCCGAGCGGCGGCTGCTGATCATCATCGGCGACGGACTGATGTCGGACGAGGGGTACGAGGGCCGATACGCGTGGGCCGATGTGGCGCATGCCCTCCTCGAGGCCGCAGAGGCGGGCGTCTCGGTGTACTACATCGGCATCGGGTCCGTCCGCGTCGATCCGCTGCCGGAGGTGTTCGGAGAGAGGCGGTCTCGCCGTATCCGGCGTCCCGACGACCTCCCCGAGGTCCTGGCCCACATCCACCGAGAGTTGGTTGCGCAATGAACGACGATCTCTATTTCTCCAACGGCAACGAGGTGCAGCTGTTCGAATGGGCTTTCGCCCAGCACATGCCGGTCATGCTCACCGGTCCGACCGGTTGCGGGAAGACCCGATTCGTCGAGCACATGGGACATCTGCTGTCCCGCCCGGTGATCACGATCAGTTGTCACGACGATCTCACCAGTGCCGATCTGGTCGGTCGCTTCATGGTCACGGGCGGCGACGTCATCTGGACCGACGGCCCGCTGACCATGGCGGTCAAGAGCGGGGCGATCTGCTATCTCGACGAGGTCGTCGAGGCACGTCACGATTCGCTGGCGATCCTGCACTCGCTCACCGACCATCGGCGCACGCTGTATCTCGACCGTGCGAACGAAACCATCAAGGCTCCCGAGGGTTTCATGCTCGTCTGCTCCTACAACCCGGCCTATCGGAGTTCACTCAAGGAGCTGAAACCCTCGTTCCGTCAACGCTTCGTGACCGTGCCGATGGACTACCTACCTGCTGAACGCGAGGTCGAGGTGCTGTTGGCCGAGGCGCAGGTCGACCGTGCTGTCGCGGAGCGACTGGTCGAGTGCGCCGGCACCATTCGGTCCGCCGACGACGTGTTCCACTTCGAGCCGCCGTCGACGCGTGTGCTCGTCGCGGCGGCACGTTTCATCGCTGCCGGCGCCGGCGAGATGGAAGCCGTCGAGGCATGCATCCTCGCGCCGCTGAGCAGCGACGGCGCGATCCACGAAGGCCTTCGCGAGATCGCGGCGGCACACCTTTCCACGTCTTCCGACATCTCGAGGAGAACACCGTGAACGAACAGGACCGCAGGCGCAGGCGAGCACTCATCGTGTTCCAGATCGTCATGTACGGATTCCTGCTGTGCATGTTCCTGATTCAGCTGAACATGTCCTTGACCAGGGATTGGTAGGCCGACGTGAATTTTCCGACGATCAATCGCAAGAACGACTCCGGTGGCGCCGCGGTGAAGGCATCGCCCACGACCGGGTTGACCTACGACGAGCACGACGAGGACAGTCGCCGCGCACAGCGGCGGGCCGACTACTGGCTCATCGTCGGCACGGCGCTGATGGGCACCTTCGTCCTGGGTCTGATCGGACTCCCGATCTTCCTTCGTGGCCTGTACCTTCAGCGGCGAGCGCAGCAGGAGGGCCTGTCGGTGCGCCCGATCATGGTCACCCTGATCGGATATCTGGTGATCCTCGACGCCTTCCTCAACAGCATCGGCTGGGTGATGGACGTCCTCGCCAACCACACCCTCATCGACCGGGTGTTCTTCACCGCGTGGGGCAATCTCGTCGACAACGGCTACTTCTGGCACTACAACGAGCTGTGGATCGGCGGGTCCAGTGCCCCTGGCGAGAAGGGCTGGGAGATCGCCTGCATCTTCGTCGTCTTCCCGATGCGCATCGCCGCCGCGATCGCGTTCTTGCAGATGAAGCGCTGGGGACACCAGTGGCTGACCGTGACCTGTTGGTTCGGCGTGGTCATCTGGGTCGGCTACATCGTCAACATGACGATGTACGGCGACATCAGGTTCCAGGGCACCGTGCTGCCCGTCATCGGCTGGTGGCTCTACGACATCTTCTACATAACGCCGTTCCTGGCGATCCCGTACTTACACACGGTCAACCGCGAGATCTTCTCGGATTGAACTGTCCGCCCACCATCGCCTTCTCTCCGAGGAGAACATCATGACCAAGACCACGCCATCGGCCCAGTCCGGCACCGACGCCGAGGAGGATCTGCCACTCGGTACCACCCGACAGTTCTCGCGGATGCACAAGTGGCTGAAGCGCGGCATCGTCACCTGCCTCGTCGTCCTCGTCATCGAAGGGTCGATGACCGTGCCTGCGCTGGCCATCTACTACGGCTGGCCCACCCTCTCACTGACCCAGATCTGCGACGAGTTCATGAAGGTGCGCTGGGCCGACGACAACGCCGAATGTGACAGCCCGTACCCGATCAAGGGCCCGCCCTTCGGCGGAGCGCCCGAAGGCGCGGGCAGGGACACCGCGAAGGACGATTGGGGAGTCCAGCCCAAGTCGGGCCTCGACCGGATCGGATTCCGGGAACTCGTCCGCCACAAGGAGGAACGTGAGGCACGTCAGAAGGCCCAGGCGCAGGCCGCTGCGCAGGAGCGGGCGCCTGCACCGGAGGTTCCGGCCGGCGGTCCGCAGAACTGACGAGGGATCAGATGGCATCACAGACGTTGGGCACGGTCCTGGGCGTCGGCCTGGCGGTCACCGAGGCAGCCCGCGCCGGACTCGATCGCAGCATCTCCGCGCGCGCAGGCATCCCATTGCGCATCGACGACGTCACCTCGCAATGGCTGGCAGGCGCTCTCGGTCTGCCGCCCGGCGCGATCACGTCCCTGGATGTACTCGATCAGGATTCCGGCACCGCCGCGCGTGCGCGGGTGGCGGTCAAGTCCGACACCGACCTGCCCGAGACGCTCTTCGTGAAGTTGCCGCCGCGCAACTACTTACAGCACGTGCTCATGAATGTCTTCCGACTGGGCGCTCGTGAGGTGGTCGCGTACCGTGCGCTCGGCGACAACCCCCCGATCCGGGTGCCGCGGTGTCACGTGGCGCAGGCCGACCGGCTCCGGCGGCGCAGTGCCCTGGTATTGGAGGATCTCTCGGGCACCGCCGAATTCCGGACCTGCGTCGACTCGGTGAACCGGGCCGAGGCCGAGGCCGTCGTCGACGCGATGGCGGATCTGCACGGCACCTATTGGGACACTGCGCGTTTCGACGGCGACCTGTACCCGCTCGCGCATCGGTCGTCGTCGGAGATCCGTGTCGCCGATCTCATCCGACGCCGGTTCATCGCCGACATCAGCGGGCACACTGCGGATCTGATCCCCGACGACACCAAGCGGCGGTGTCGCATCTTCTACGAACGCAGCGGCGACATCGACGCGTTCTGGGCGGCGCAACCCCGGACACTCATCCACGGCGATCCGCACCTGGGCAATTTCTTTTTCGAGGCAGATGGACCGGGGTTTCTCGACTGGCAGATCGCATCTGCGGGGGTGGGCATCCGCGACGTCGCGTACTTCGCCACAGCGTCGGTGGAGCCGGAGTTGCTGCGGGTCATCGAGAGAGACCTGGTCGAACGCTACGTCGGACGCCTCGCCGCGAAGGGTGTGCACGCCGACCCGGAACGCATGTGGACGTTGTACCGCGCCGTGATCACCGAGATGTTCCTGGCCGCGGTGTGCACGGCAGAGGCCGGTGAACGCATGCAGCCGTTCGAGGTGTCGCGGGTGGGGGTCGAGCGTGCTGTCGCGGGGGTGACCGCACATGACAGCTTCGCGGTGTTGGAGGAACTGATCGACCGGGACCGTTGAACGTCTGGGCGCACATCGGAGAGAGTTCACCGATTGTTCGGGCGGCACTCACCGCGGCCGACCGGATCCGACAGGCGGTCGAGGCACCATGGGGCCATGCGGGTCGCGATCGTCGCCGAGAGTTTCCTGCCGCAGTGCAATGGAGTGGTCAATTCCGTCCTGCGGGTCGTCGAGCACCTCGAACGCACCGGCCACGAGGCCCTGGTGATCGCTCCGGACACACCGCGAGGTGAGGACGCGGCACCACGACTGATCGGACGTCGGACCCCGGTGCACCTGGTGCCGTCGGTGATGGTCCCCAAGGTGACGTCGTTGCCGATCGGAGTGCCGACGCCGACCCTGTATCGCACATTGCGCGACATGAGACCCGACGTCGTCCATCTGGCCTCGCCGTTCGTCGTCGGTGCGGCAGGCGCCGCCGCGGCCCGGCGCCTCGATCTGCCGTCCGTCGCGGTGTTCCAGACCGATGTCGCGGGATTTGCCGCCAGCTACGGGCTCGCGGTCACGTCGCGACTGGCGTGGCGCTACACGCGGCGGTTGCACGAGATGTGCGACCGTACCCTCGCGCCCTCGACGGACACGATGAGAATGCTCGCCGCGCAGGGTGTTCCGCGAGTGCATCACTGGGGCCGGGGTGTCGATCTCGAACAGTTCGACCCGGCGAACGCGGATGCGGGACTGCGTTCCGATTGGGGCCGGGGCCGATTGATCGTCGGCTTCGTGGGCCGGCTGGCGCCCGAGAAGCACGTGGAGCGGCTGGCCTCGGTGGCTGACGATCCGTCGGTGCAACTCGTCATCGTCGGCGACGGGCCTGAACGCGCTCGGCTCGAAGCCCTGATGCCGCGGGCGGTGTTCACCGGGGAGCTCCGCGGTGCCGCTCTGGCGCGGGCCTACGCCAGCTTCGACGTGTTCGCGCACGCCGGTGAGCACGAGACGTTCTGTCAGACGATCCAGGAGGCGATGGCCAGCGGATTGCCGGTCGTCGGTCCGGATGCCGGCGGCCCGCGTGACCTGGTCAGCCACTGCCGGACGGGCTACCTGCTGCCTCCGTCGGAGTATGCCGACCGGTTGCCCGCGGTGGTCGCGGTGCTGCGTGACGACGCGCTCCGGGCGGAGATGGGTCGTGCCGCGCTGTCGGCGGTCCGAGCGCGTACGTGGCCGGTGACCTGCGACGAGCTGCTCGGGCATTACCTCGCCGTCATCGATGGTGACCTGGCGATTCGCCCACTCGCGGGCTGAGTGCGTCGGCGATCGGGATACGGATGCGGTGTGAGCGCGCCGACGAGGAGATTATTGTCGTGGGCTCTCGCTGAGACTGCATTCATATCGGTTCTCGTTGCTCGCCCGGGGGCCGGTAGCGTAGTCGACATGGGAACCGGGCCGCAGGAACGCGCAACGCTCGACAAGGATCCGGCCGAGGTCGCGGCCATGTTCGACGGTGTGGCCAAGCGCTACGACCGGACCAACACGGTGCTGTCGTTCGGGCAGGATCGTGGCTGGCGACGCAAGACCCGCAAGGCCCTCGATCTGCGTCCCGGCGACGTCGTGCTGGACTTGGCGGCCGGTACCGCGGTGTCGACGGTGGAGCTCGCGACGTCGGGCGCGCACTGCATCGCCGCGGACTTCTCGCTGGGGATGCTCAAGGCGGGCGCACACCGGGACGTGCCCAAGGTGGCGGCCGACGCGCTCGCCCTGCCGTTCGCGGACGAATCCTTTGATGCTGCGACCATTTCGTTCGGGTTGCGTAACGTGCACGATGCGCCGAAAGGGCTCGCAGAATTGCGACGGGTTCTGAAACCTAATGGGCGCCTGGTGATCTGTGAGTTCTCCACCCCGACGATCCGCGCGTTCCGAACCGTCTACATGGAGTACCTGATGCGGGCGCTGCCTGCGGTGGCGACCAAGGTGTCGAGCAATCCGGCCGCGTATGTGTATCTCGCGGAATCGATCCGCGCGTGGCCAGACCAGGCCCACCTGGCGGCGCTGCTCCGGACGGCCGGATTCTCGGATGTCACCTGGCAGAACCTGACCGGCGGAATCGCGGCGATTCATTCCGCGGTGCGCTGAGGAGGACTCGGACGCCTGCTTGGCCGCCGCCTTGCCGGCTACTCGACCGGCGGGTAGCGGCCGCGGGTCGGTTATGTGGTGCTGTCGGCGGAATCCTGGTTGCTGTCGGCGGGGGCGGCGCGGTGGTGTGGCACCGGGCAGCCCGGGGTGAACGTGCCGAGTTCCTCGAGCCGGTAGCCGCGCGGATAGCCGCGGACCTGGTTGGTCTGACGGCCGTAGAGCGGTTCTGCACGGGGCCGTGCGACGAGCCGGATGGCGAGGCCGCGCAATTTCAGCCCGCGGGTGGCAAGGCTGGCTGCACTCATCGTTGAAACATATCACCGAAAATGTGTCATCGGAACGGTGGGCGTTGGTCGATCTGCGACGACAGTCGCCCGGCTGTGCGCCATGCACGGGCGACCAGATCGGCGTCGTCGGGGGTGATCAGGTTGCCCATCACACGGACGACCATCGACATCAGGTGTGCCGAGCGGATGCCGGGGCGGCCGAGGGTGGGCACGGCCTGTGGGACCGTCAGCAGCCCGGCCAGCCGTCGGGCTGCAGAGAACGCCAGGCCGTACTGGCCGATCAGGACATCACGCCAGCGAGTGGTGTGGTCGGGGGAGCGGGCGGTGTCGTCGAGCAGTTCGACGGCGAGGCGACCGGCCTCCAGCGCGTAGTCGATGCCCTCGCCGTTGAGCGGGTTGACCAGGGCCGCGGCATCGCCGATGAGCATCCAGTTGGGTCCGGCGACGCCGGAGACCGCGCCCCCCATCGGGAGGAGTGCCGACGTGAGGCGCTGCGGTGGGCCCTCGATGGCCCACTCCTCGCCGACCATGTGTGCGTAATGCTCGAGAACGGGCCGTAACGCCATGTGCGCCGGGCGTTTCGCGGTGGCGAGGGCGCCGACGCCCACGTTGAGCAGGTTGTCTCCCGCGCCGCCGAGGGGGAACACCCAACCGTAGCCGGGCAGGAGTGCGCCGTCGGGGCCGCGGAGTTCGAGGTGTGAGCCCATCCAGTTGTCGTCGGCGCGCCCCGACCTCACGTAGGCGCGCGCGGCCACCCCGTACGCGGTGTCGCGATGCCATTCGCGCCCCAGGGCCTTCCCGAGTCCGGATCGCACGCCGTCGGCGACGATCACGTCGCGCACCGCGATCGTCCGGGCGCCCTCGGCGGTGTCGACGACCACGTCGGCGATCCGTCCGTCGCGCATCGTGACGTCGACCGCTTTTGCTCCCTGGACCATGTGTGCGCCCCGCGCCACCGCGAGTGCGCGGATCTCCTCGTCGAGCTCGACACGGGAGACGGCGCTGCCGAAGGACGGGAAGCGACCCGACGGCCACCGGATCTGCTGCGAGGCGCCCCAGCCGTGCAGGGTGAGGCCGTCGAGGCGCGGCCGGTCGTCGAGAAAGCGTCCGAGGCCGAGGTGATCGAGCTCGGCGACCGCGCGCGGGGTCAGTCCGTCTCCGCAGGTCTTGTCGCGGGGGAACGTGGCCGCATCCAGCAGGACCACATCGTGCCCCGCCGTCGCAGCGTGTGCGGCCGCGGCGGATCCTCCCGGCCCGGCACCCACGACGAGGACCTCGGCGCGCTGCGGGATCCGGGGTGGGGGTATGTCGCTACTCACCCGACCAGTATGTCGGCCCCGCTCAGCGACTAGGCTCGGCAGCAGGCCCCGAGAGCGACCGGCGGCCCTCGAGACCGACGACGAGATGGAGCGGTGGAACGCGTGAAGTCCACATTCGCCGGGCTGGACCTGGGCACCGACGAGTTCGCCGACACCGTGCGCGCATCGTTGGCCCAGGTCGAGGACCTGCTACTGACCGAATTGTCGTCAGGCGACGAGATCATGACCGAGGCGGCCACCCATCTGGCCAAGGCCGGGGGCAAGCGGTTCCGCCCGATGTTCGCGATCCTGGCCTCGCAGTTCGGCGAACGACCCGGGGCGTCGGAGGTGATCACCTCGGCCACCGTCGTCGAGATGATCCATCTGGCGACGCTGTATCACGACGACGTGATGGACGAGGCGCAGTTGCGGCGCGGTGCACCCAGCGCCAATGCCCGTTGGACCAACAGCGTGGCGATCCTCTCCGGCGACTTCCTGTTCGCTCGCGCATCGCGACTGGTGTCGACACTCGGCCCGGATGCCGTGCGGATCATCGCGGAGACATTCGCCGAACTGGTCACCGGTCAGATGCGCGAGACCGTCGGGGTCCGCGAGGGTGGCGATCCCATCGATCACTATCTGCAGGTGGTGTGGGAGAAGACCGGTTCGCTCATCGCGGCGGCCGGCCGCTTCGGTGCCATGGCCTCGGATGCGGCGCCCGACCGCATCGAGCGGCTGTCGCGGCTCGGCGACATCATCGGCACCGCTTTCCAGGTGTCCGACGACATCATCGACATCAGTTCGGCAACCGGTGACTCCGGCAAGACCCCGGGCACCGATCTGCGTGAGGGCGTGCACACGCTGCCCGTTCTCTATGCCCTGCGCGCCGACGATGCGGCATCCACGCGGCTGCGCGAACTACTCTGCGATCCGCAGACCGGGGCGGCCCGTCCGGTGACCGATGACGCGGTGGTCACCGAGGCCATCGAGGTGCTCAACGCGTCGTCGGGCATGGTGGCCGCACACGACCGTCTGCGCGCCTACGCCGACGAGGCGGAGGCCGAGCTCGCGCAGTTGCCCGAGGGGCCCGCGCACACGGCGTTGTCGTCGCTGGTGCGGTACACGATCGACCGGACCGGGTAGACCGGGGAACCTCAGGCGCGCATCTGTTCGTTCGGTACGTGAAGGACCTGGCGACGGGCGCCGGGTCGGATGCTCAGAACGAGGGACAGATGCACTTCAATGGCCTGAAGACGGCGGCCCTGATGGGGCTGATGTCGGCGATCATCGTCGGGATCGGGGCGCTCTTCCGCAGCCCGACCATCTTGCTGCTGGCGGTGCTGGCGGCAGTCGGCATGAATGCCTACGTCTATTTCAACTCGGCAAAGCTCGCGCTGCGCTCGATGCACGCGCAGCCGGTGACCGAGGTCGAGGCGCCGGTGCTGTACCGGATCGTCCGCGAGCTCGCGACGACGGCCCGCCAGCCGATGCCTGCGCTCTACATCAGCCCGACCGAGTCGCCGAATGCGTTCGCCACCGGCCGCAATCCCAAGAACGCCGCCGTCTGCTGCACCGCGGGCATCATGCGTCTGCTCGACGAGCGGGAGCTGCGCGCGGTGCTCGGCCACGAACTGTCGCACGTCTACAACCGCGACATCCTGATCTCGTCGGTGGCCGGTGCGATGGCGTCGGTCATCACCGGCCTGGCGAACTTCGCGTTCTTCTTCGGCGGCGGTAACCGCGACGGGAACGGCCCCGGCATCCTCGGCGTGCTGATGATCAGTCTGCTTGGACCGCTGGCGGCCTCGTTGATCAAGATGTCGGTGTCCCGGTCGCGTGAGTACCAGGCCGACGAGTCGGGCGCGGAGCTCACCGGCGATCCGCTGGCCCTGGCCTCGGCATTGGCAAAGATCAGCGGCGGGATCGATCAGGCGCCGCTGCCACCGGACCCGAAGATCGAGTCGCAGTCGCACATGATGATCGCCAACCCGTTCCGAGGCGGGAACGTCGCGAAGATGTTCTCGTCCCACCCGCCGACACCCGACCGCATCGCACGGTTGCAGGAGATGGCGAGGCGTTCGGGTCGAGGGTGACCGGCGTCCCGTCGCCCTGGTTCTGATCAGCCCTGGTTTCTAGTCCATGACCAACCCGCCGTCGACGACAAGGTTCTGACCGGTGACCGCCCGCGACCACGGCGACGCGAAAAACAGTACGGCATCGGCAAATTCGTCTGGTGTCGTGACGGCTCGCAGGGGCGTGCCCGCGGCGATGGCGTCGAAGACCGCAGGCGGGGTGGCGGCGCTGGCATCGGTGGTGCGCAGGAGTCCGCCGGACACCATGTTGACGGCGATGCCGTCGGGACCCAGGTCCGCGGCGAGCGTTCGGGTCAGCGCGAGAAGCGCGGCTTTCGCGGCGGTGTAGTCGTGATAGGGGACGACGGGATTCTGCACCAGGTTGGTGCCGATGTTGACGATGCGGCCGAATCGGGCCGACCGCATGTCGCCGAGGACCGCCTGCGTGGTGTTGAGCGCGGCCGCGACGGTTCCCCGGAACTGGGCGTCGAAGGCAGGCCAATCGATGGTGTCGGGCTTGGCGCGATCATCACCGTTGAACGAGAAGTCGGCCAGCGCATTGTTGACCACGGTGCAGACCGGCGCGCCGAAGTGTTCGTGGGCCCGTGCCACGAGGTCGAACACCGCGTCGCGGTCGGTCACATCGGCGCCCAGGGCCACGGCCCGCCCGGCGCCACCGAGTTCATCGACGAGCGCGGCCGCGGCCGAGGCGCTGCGGTGAAAATTGATGACCAGCCGGGCTCCTTGTGCGGCAAAAGCCTTGTTGATCGCGGCGCCGAGACCCCGGGCGCCACCGGTGACCAGGACGATCTGCTCGGAGAGTGCAGGAGCGAGCGCATTCATGTGGACATCCCTTCGCCAGTGCTAACTGGACAGGTTCGGCGGGTGTGGTCTCAGCCGCCGGTGCGGCACCCCGTGTCGTGATTAATCACATCATGCGCCGCGCGAACACGTGAAGCCGGCGAACGCGTCTACGCTTGAGGCAGGCAGGCGCCCAATCGGGCTCTGCACATCGGGCGGGCGGAAGCAGGAGACCGATGAGCAATTGGGGTCCAGACGGTATTCGGATGTCGGAGTACCCCCATCCGTCGCACCTGATCCTGCACCTGAGTGACACGCATCTGGTCGGCGATGACGGCCCGCTGTACGGTGCGGTCGACAGTGATGTGACGCTGCGACAGATCCTCGCCGAGGTCGAGGCTTCGCACGTGCGCCCCAACGCCCTGTTGTTCACCGGCGACCTGGCCGACAGAGGAGAGACGGCCGCGTACCGGAAGCTACGGTCGATCGTCGATTCGGTCGCCGATTCCATTGGCGCGGAGGTCATCTGGGCCATCGGAAATCACGATGATCGTGCCCGGTTCCGGGCGGAGCTGCTTGACGAGGCGCCCACGGCGGCGCCTGTTGACCATGTCCACGACGTCAACGGTTTGCGTATCGTCACGCTCGACACCTCGGTGCCGGGGCGCCACCATGGCGAGATCGGTGACGAGCAGCTGGAATGGCTGGCGACCGAACTGTCTGTGCCCGCACCACACGGCACCATCCTGGCCATGCACCATCCGCCCGTGCCGTGCGTTCTCGACCTAGCGGTGATCGTGGAGCTGCGCGACCAGCGTCGGCTGGCCGACGTTCTCCGGGGCAGTGATGTGCGATCCATCCTCGCCGGGCACCTGCACTACTCGACGACCGCGATGTTCGCAGGCATCCCCGTCTCGGTCGCCTCGGCCACCTGCTACACGCAGGATCTCACCGGTCCGGCGGGTGCATTGCGTGGTCGCAACGGCGCCCAGGGCTTCAATCTGGTGCATGTCTATCCGGAAACGGTCGTCCACTCGGTGGCTCCGGTGGGCGACTACGACACGGTCGGCGAATATGTGACGTCGGCGGAGACCGAGCGGCGACTCATCGAGGCGGAGGTCCGCATACCGGGCCCCGAGGTAACCACTCAGACGGCTTCCCAGGGTGCGGGGATCGGGAAGTAGTTCTGCAGGAACTGGGTGACCTTGGTGGCGCGTACGTTCAGATCGACCTCGGGAGTGCTGCCGTCGTTGAGGCAGAAGAAGTCCATCGACCGCTTCTTCAAGAGCGAATCCATCTGGCGGAAACCGGATGCCCTCGTGGTATCCACGTACTTCACCTTGGCAGAGCGTTGCACCACAGCTCGTCCGCTCATGAGTGCGAAGTAGTGATACAGCGAGTTGGTGACCGAGATGTTGGTCTCGGCCCGAAAGGTACTGGCCGCGGTGGCTGCGAACTCGGCCGGGAACAGGTCCTCCATCTCCGCCATCACGCTCTTGCGCAGGGGAGTCGCAGCATGCTCGAGATGGCGGGTGGTCACCAGGCCGAACCGATCCCTGAGCAGCCCGCGGTTCACCCGTGCGGAGTTCTCGAATCCGCTGCGCTGATCGTTGTTGGAGCCCAACCCGATTCGGATGGGCGCCTCGATGAACATGCTCACCCCGCCGGGCGAGAAGAACATCTGCGGGCTCACCGAACGGCCGAAGAACATGTCGTCGTTGGAATACAGGAAGTGTTCGGCGAGACCGGGAATGCGATGCAGCTGGGACTCGACGGCTTGTGAATTGTGGGTGGGAAGCACCGACGGGTCTGCGAAGAACTGCTCACTGCGGACGAACGTCACCCTCGGATCGTCGGAAAGCCATGCCGGCTTTGGCGAATCGGTCGCGACGAAGATCCGCCTGATCCACGGGGCGTACATGTGCACGCTGCGCAACGCATACCGCAGCTCGTCGATCTGGCGGAAGCGGGCTTCGGAATCGTCGCCCTCGCCGACCACATAACCCTGCATTCTCTCGGCGCGCTGGGCCTGCCACTCCTTCGACGACCCGTCTACCCAGGAGAACACCAGATCGATGTCGAAGGTGATGTCGGAGGCCTGGTGGGCGAACATCTTCTCGAACGTCGGCCACGTCCGGCCGAACCTCTCGACCTCGCTGCGTATCGCTTCCTGTGATGGAACCGTGCGCCGCGTCAACGAATTCGCCACGGGTAACAGCAGATCGTCGCCTGCCTTCGACCACAGCTCGATCTGCACACCGGTCGATGCCCCGTACATCATGCCACTGTCCAGGTGGACGCGCGGTCGGAACAGACGGAAGACGCGCGCCTTGCGGTGCGCCGACAATGCGCCGTCGGCGACCAGAGCGGGTCGGCCGTGCTTGGCGCCAACCGCCTTGGCGTAGAACGGAAGGTCGGTGCATGCGGCGGCCAACGCCGATCGAAGGTGCTTGCGCTGCGCCCAGTCGATCGCCAGGACCGGACGTTCGTCGTTCCCCCGAACCAGCAGGTAGGCGATGCCTGCCTTGTCGAGAGCGTCGCGCACGAAGAGGAGATCCTCGATCATGGCCTGGTGGGGCGTGGTGCTTGTGTTGATCAACGCGAGACGGCCCTTGGATCGGACGACATCGGACGTTCGTCCGGTCGGGGCCGATCGGCGCACCTTGGTGCGAAGGGGGTCGGCACGCAGTGATTCGGTGCGGGGGCAGTCGTGCTCGGGTTCGACGAGGTACACATCGATCGGGGCGGGGGAATTGGTGATGGTGACCTTCCGGATACTCGCCGCAATCGCGACAAGTCCAGTGTAGTCCCAGGTCAAGGGGCGACCGGCCCGCGCGGCTCCTACGCCCCCGCGTCGGCGATGCGATCGAGTGCGGCGACCTCGTCGGCGGTCAATCGGAGTCCGCCTGCCGCGATGTTCTGTTCCAGGTGGGCTGGATTTCCGGTGCCGGGAATCGCGAGTACATGCGGCCCGCGATGCAGGGTCCACGCCAGTCGGACCTGCGCCGGGGTGGCGCCGTGTGCCTCGGCGACGGCGGCGATCTCGGCCTCCCCGGTGTCGTCAGGTCCCTCAGGGGAGGCCCAGGTCGAGGTGGCCACGGCGAAGAACGGCACGAATGCGATGCCGTGTTCGCGGCACAGTTCGAGCAGGGCGTCGTCATCGCGGTCGGTGAGGCCGTATCGGTTCTGCACGCTGACCACCGGCGTGATGGTGATCGCCTCGGTCAGCTGGTCGGCCGTGATGTTGGAGATGCCGATGTTGCGCAGCAGACCCGCATCGCGCAGTTCGGCCAGCGCCCCGAGGTGGTCGGCCAGTGACCCCTCCATCTTGTCCATCGACGTTCCCCAACGCAGATTGACCACATCGAGCTGGTCGAGGCCCAGTTGACGGATGTTCTCCTCGACCTGACTGCGCAACTGCTCGGGACGTCCCATCGGCTCGAACTCGCCGTCCCGGGATTGACTCGGTCCGACCTTGGTGGTGATCACGAGATGCTCCGGGTAGGGCTGCAAGGCCGTACTGATCAGCTCGTTGGAAGAGCGGGTCGGTGTGAAGTAGAACGCGGCGGTGTCGATGTGGTTCACGCCGAGCTCGATGGCCCGACGGAGAACGGCGAGTGCGTCGGCGCGGCTCCGGGGCGCTTCCCATGGCATACCGCCCAGGCGCATGGCGCCGAGGCCGATGCGGTTGACGGTGCGGTCGCCGAGCTGCCAGGTGCCTGCGGCGTCGGCAGTGGTGATGGTGGCTGAGGTGGTCGGTTCAGTTGTCATGGAAACCAGCATTGCTCTGTCGTCGTCGACCGCGCAGGCGATGGCAACAAGCTGCCATGGCTGCGCTGTCAGGCCTGTCCGGCGCACAATTGAGGCCATGCACAGCACTGATTCCGCCACCGTGGTGCGTGGCGAGGAGGAACTGTTCGCGCGGACCGCGCACCTGTTCGCGTCGGCCGTCGAGGTGGCGTGTGCGGCCAACGACCTGTGGACCTTCGCCTGGTCACACGGCGCGGGGGAACTCGCGGACACGGCCGCGCAGCAGCGCAGGCCCGATCAGCGCGTTCGCAAGATCTACCAGGCCGGGACACTGCTCGACCCCGTGGCGGCGCACGAGTTGGCCAAACGCCGGGACCAGTTCGGCGCGGAGATCCGAGTCACCACCGACGAGATCAACGAGACGATCATCCTCGACCGTCGCCTGGTGATCCTCGCAGGCGATCGGACCGCAGGCGGGCGCAGTTACAGCGTCATCACGCAGGCCGCCACCGTGCAGGGGGTGTCGTCGCTGTTCGAGGCGGCCTGGCGGTCGGCGACGGAGCTCGCCACCTACGACGCGCGGATCGCGGACATCCGTCGGCTGGCACCGCAGGTGCTCGACCTGCTCTCCCGAGGCGTCAAGGACGAATCGGCCGCGCGCAGCCTCGGCCTCGGTGTGCGTACCTATCGGCGACGGGTCGCGGACCTGATGTCGGCGCTCGGTGCGCAGTCGAGGTTCCAGGCCGGTGTGCGGGCGCGCGAGTTGGGCATCGTGTAGGGGAGGCGATCTCGATACGCGGCTCCTTCGTCGCCGCTACTCGATCGGCGAGAGGAGTGCGGTTGCTTGGTGGCCGCTACTCGGTCGGCGAGGGGGGGGTGCGGTTGCTTGGTCGCCGCTACTCGATCGGCGAGAGGAGTGCGGTTGCTTGGTCGCCGCTACTCGATCGGCGAGAAGGGCGGGTTCCTTCGTCGCGGCTACTCGATCGGCGAGGGGGGTGTGGTTGCTTTGTCGCGAGGGGGTGCGGTTGCTTGGTCGCCGCTACCGGTAGTTCACGAACTGCAAAGCGATCCCGAAGTCCTCACCCTTGAGTAGCGAGATCACGGCTTGCAGGTCGTCGCGCTTCTTGCTCGAGACCCGGAGTTCTTCGCCCTGGATCTGGGCTTTGACACCCTTGGGGCCCTCGTCGCGGATCTTCTTGGAGATCTTCTTGGCGTGCTCGGAGTCGATGCCCTCGACGATCTTGCCGCTGATCTTGAAGGTCTTGCCCGATGCGGCGGGCTCGCCGGCGTCGAACGCCTTGAGCGAGATGTCGCGGCGGATGAGCTTCTCCTTGAAGACCTCGAGGCCGGCCTGAGCCCGCTCCTCGGCGTCGGAGGTGATCACGATGTTCTCTTCGCCGGACCACTCGATTCCGGTGTTGGTGCCGCGGAAGTCGTAGCGCTGCGACAGCTCCTTGGCCGCCTGATTGAGGGCGTTGTCGACCTCTTGGCGGTCGACCTTGCTCACCACGTCGAACGATGAATCTGCCATGGGTCACACCCTATCGGCCCCGCGGTGTGGTGCTTCCGGGTGCGGTGGCCGAACGGCTGCGCACGCTCGGCACACGACTGCGCACCGTCGGCGCAATTGCGCCCGCGTCGCTACGAAGGAGTCCGGGCCGGGACCAGGAGACGGCGCTGAGCAGCCGGTTTGCGTCGACACCGAGAGTTCGTTGTATTCTTCACGGCGTTGTTCTTACGGCCGGTCACCGGTCCGACGGACGGCACGGCAGGTTGCCCGAGCGGCCAAAGGGAGCGGACTGTAAATCCGTCGCGCAAGCTACATAGGTTCGAATCCTATACCTGCCACAACGTGGTCTCACGCTGAACTCATGGCGCTCGCCACCGGTCGCTGACCAGCGATTTGGTGAGCGCCTGGGTTCGTGTGTAACCTCGTTAAGGCTCTCGAACGGCTCACGGGTTCGTTCGGGCACGCCCCCTTAGCTCAGTCGGCAGAGCGTTTCCATGGTAAGGAAAAGGTCGACGGTTCGATTCCGTCAGGGGGCTCGCTGGACCTCCAGTCCACATGGCGGTGTAGCTCAGCTGGTTAGAGCGCACGACTCATAATCGTGAGGTCGAGGGATCGAGTCCCTCCACCGCTACACATCGGTGCCGACCAGCTCGGAGCCGACACGCAAAGGGCATGCCGAGCCCGCCACGTACCACCCGAAAGAAGGCAACGAAGTGGCCTCCTCAACAGATGTTCGCCCCAAGATCACCTTGGCGTGCGAGGTGTGCAAGCACCGCAACTACATCACCAAGAAGAACCGTCGCAACGATCCCGATCGCCTCGAGATCAAGAAGTTCTGCCCGAACTGCGGCAAGCATCAGGCGCACAAGGAATCGCGCTGAGCGATCAGCAAAGTATGGCAAATACGCGGGCTACCTCTGATGAGGTGGCCCGCAGCCATTACCGTGGCAAGGGGACTCCGTCACCGGACCCGGTAAGAGAACGAACAGCATCACACAACCAGCGGTAGCAGGAGTTGTCCTTCACGCGACGCCTACCGCCGTGGACCACGCCCGACCCTCGTCCGACGAGGGACCGTCCACGAGATCCTGGCCATGCGCGCAGTGGCCGAGCAAAGGAGCGGCATCCGATGTCAGTCAGCGAGGCCGAGGTGCAGGAACGGATCGACGCGTTGAAGAAGGGCGTGAAGCTCACCCCTGCGGAGATCGCCGCCCACACCCAGGAGATGGTGGGCTTCAACTACACGGTCGACGACTACTACGAGGTCGGCCGTGAGGAAGTCCGCAAGCACGCCCGCGCCGTGCAGGACGACCACCCGGTCCACTGGAACGAGAAGGCCGCGCAGGACATGGGGCACGAGACCCTGATCGCCGCGCCCACGTTCGTATCGGTGCTCGGGATCATCGCCCAGCGTCGTCTGTTCGAGGACGTCGTCACCGGATACGACCTGTGGCAGATCATGCAGACCGACCAGCGCCTGGTGTTCCACCAGCCGATCAAGGTCGGCGACCAGCTCATCTGCGACGTCTCGCTCGACTCGTTCCGCCAGATGGCCGGTACCGACGTGCTGATCACCAAGAACATCATCTGGAACCAGCGCGACGAACCGGTCATGACGACCTGGACGAGCCTCGTGGCCCGGCCCGCGGTCGAGGCCGATCCCGAGGTCCTCGACAAGCTCGAACACGTGATGATGAAGGTCGACCGTGAGCCGGTCATGCCGCACACCGTGCACGGCCCGTTCGACCGCTACGACCTCCCCGATCCCGAGGTCGAGCCGAAGGCGTACTCGGCGATCGACTTCGACGACCTGAGTGTCGGTCAGGAGTTGCCGCCGGTCACCAAGACTCTGACGCGCGGCAACCTGGTCAACTACGCCGGTGTAGCGGGCGACCCGAACCCGATCCACTTCTCCGACGAGGTCGCGAAGGTCATCGGCCTCGAGACCGTCGTCGCGCACGGCATGCAGTCGATGGGGCTGGGTGCCAGCTTCATCAGCAGCTTCGTCGGCGACCCGGCCGCGATCTTCGAGTACAACGTGCGGTTCACCAGCCCGGTGTACGTGCCCGCCGAGGGCTACGCGCAGGTCGACTTCACCGGCAAGATCAAGTCGCTCGACCCGGAGACCCGCCGCGGCGTGATCGCGATGGTCGCCAAGCAGGGTGACCGCAAGATCTTCGGCCGCGCGCAGGCGCACGTTCAGTTCAACTGACGGACCGACACCAGACATCACCGCAGCGCGGCACGAGACGGATCATCCGCCTCGTGCCGCGCTGTCGTGTCGGCTGAGGGCGCGACGACCCGGCTCCGCACGGTGAACGCGGCGCAACCGATCACGGCGGCACCGCCGATCACCAGCGAGACGGTCAGCTGTTCGCCGAGCAGCAGTACCGCCCACGCGACGGTCAGCACCGGCTGGACGAGCTGGATCTGACTGACCGTGGTCATCGGGCCGATGGCCAGACCCCGGTACCAGGCGAAGAAGCCGAGAAACATACTCACCGCGCTGAGGTACGCGAACGCCGCCCACTGGCCGGTGGTGGCGTGCGGCAGTCGCCCCTCGGTCACGATGAGCGCGGCGACCAGCACGACCGGCAACGCCAGCAGCAGCGCCCAGCAGATCGTCTGCCACGCCCCGAGTTCGCGCGACATCAGGCCGCCCTGGGCATAGCCGATCGCCGCGAGCACGACTGCACCGAACAGATACAGATCGCTGATGCCTGCGGCGCCGAGATCGCCGTGCCCGACGAGGGTGAACACGGCGGTGGTCGCCACGCCCAGCGTGGCGCCCACCCAGAACCGACGGCTGGGTCGTTCCCGGGTGCGCATCACCACGACGACCGCGGTGGCGGCCGGAAGCACACCGATGACCACCGCCGAGTGCCCGGCCCCCGCATCGCGGAGCGCGAGCGACGTGAGGATGGGGAAGCCTGCCACCACGCCGATCGACACCGGCACGAGCCTCATGAGCTGCCGGGTCGTCGGGATTCGGGCGCGTCCCATCGACAGGGCGACTGCTGCCAGCCCGGCGGCGACCACGGCCCGACCACACCCGATGAACAGCGGGTCGAGGCCGGCAACGGCGACCCGGGTGAACGGCACGGTGAAGGAGAAGGCGACGACGCCGAGGAGACCCCACGCCGTCCCCGGCCGCGATAGCACCGGCACGGCCAGTGCGATAGCGCTACTATCCAGTTTCATGTCTGACGATAGCAGTCATCGGATCGCGCAACATCTCCGTTCTGTCGCCGCGACCGCCGAGGCAGGTGCCCGACTGCCCTCGACGCGTGAGCTGGCATCGCGTTTCGGCGCGGGGCCGGTGACGGTGCAGCGCGCCCTCGCGCAGCTCGTGGCCGAAGGTGTCGTCGAAACCCGATCCGGCTCCGGGACATTCGTGCGGTCACGATCCGTCGTCCCGGACCGGGCGGACGTCACGTGGCAGACCGCGGCGCTCGGACCGGAACGTGCGGGTTCGTCGCCGATCGGTTCGACGATGCGCCAGATCCCGCACGACACCATTGCGATGCACAGCGGCTACCCCGACATCGACCTCCTGCCCGTCCGTGAGGTCCGCAGTGCTTTCGCTCGCGTCGCGCGGCGCGAGGAGAGCTTTCATCGCCCACCGACGGCCGGGCTGCCCGACCTGCGTCGCTGGTTCGTCGACGAGCTCGATGCGGAGGGCTGGCGGGACACGGATGCGGTCATCGCTTCCGGCGGTCAGGCAGCGCTCGCGGCGACGTTCCGCGCTCTGGCCGTACCGGGCGATCCCATCGTGATGGAGTCGCCGACCTACTGGGGCGCGATAGCAGCGGCACGTCAGGCCGGGCTGATCATCGTCCCCGTGCCACGCACCGACGGGGCGCCGGCGGCCGCCGATCTCGACGAGGCGTTCGCGACATCGGGAGCGCGCCTCGGGTATGTGCAGCCGACGTTTGCCAACCCGACCGGTGACGTGTGGACGGCGGCCCAGCGCGACGATGTCCTGGCCGTGGTCCGTGCGCACCGCGCATTCGTCGTCGAGGACGACTGGGCGCACGACTTCGCGATGGAGACCACGCCCAGGCCACTGGTCTGCTCCGACACCGAAGGGCACGTCGTCTACATCCGATCGCTGACCAAGAGTCTGTCGCTGACGGTTCGGGTCGCCGCGCTGCTTGCGCGCGGGCCCGCCCGGACACGGATCGAGAACGCGTTGACCGTGTCGGATCTGTATGTCGCGCCCGTCCTGCAGTCTGTTGCGCTCGATGTGGTGTCGAGGCCCGCGTGGCGCACTCATCTGCTGCGTCTACGTCTAGCGCTGCAGGCACGTCGCGACGCGCTGGTCGGGGCACTCGCTGCCGGCGCGCCGATGATCGAGGTGGAACGCGTGCCGCGCGGCGGACTGAATCTGTGGGCCGCTCTGCCCGCGGCGGGCTCCGATGGGACACCGACCGACGCGGAGCTCGTCGCAGCCCGCACGCTCGCCCGCGGGCTGTCCATCTCGGCAGGCGGGGAATGGTTTCCGACCGAGCCGACCGGTCCGTTCATCCGACTCAACTTCGCCGCCGCATCACCGGACCGATACGCGGAAGCGGTGGAGATCCTGGCGGGAGCGCTGTAGTCGCAGGTGAAGGTTGCCGATGGGTGCGCCCACCGCGTCCATCGGCAACATCTGTGGTGGCGCTGCGGACCTGGGCGGCGACGTCGCCGGGTCGTCGGGTGATGTCGTCCCAGGTGAAGTTGAGCACGGTCCAGCCGGATGCGATCAGCTTGTTGCGCTTGGTCCGATCGCGCTGGAAGGTGGCCGCGTCGCGATGAAAGGCAAATCCGTCGATCTCGATGATGACCATCGATTCTGCGAAGACGAAATCGACCAGATGGCCTTCCACCATTCGGTTCGCGGACCAGCCGGTGATCCCGTGATCGCGATAGATGCCGACCGTGACGCGCTCCGCCTCGGATCGGGCGCCGGACGCCAGGGAGCCGAGGATCAATCGCGTCCGACCTGCGCCGGTGCGGGACGGATAGCGAGCATGGGCCTCGGCCAGTTGTTCGACGGTCACGCGATCGAGGAGCAGTGCATTGTCGACGACCTGCGGACCCATCTCGGCGGCGGTATCCAGGACCGTCAGGGCGACGGACGTGACCTCGAGTTCGTCCGATGCCTCGACATCGGTGTCGGCGAGTCTTCGATGCGTGACCGCCACGCCGGGCCGGGCGTTGCGATGGCGTCCCTTCGCCCGCGCGATCACGGTGATCGTCGGCGGGAAGGCGGAGGCGAGGTCGAGCCACCAGGCAGCTGCCGGCCCGCTCAGGACGGCCGTGGGGCCCACCGATGCAACCGCGATCCTGACCCGCGCACGCAGCGTCTTCGGGTGATCCGCCCCTCGATACACGCCCTTGGCCTCCCGGACCCATTCGTCGGAGGTGACGCGTCGCGCGACGCTGTGCCTGCTCGATCCGCGCGAACACGCCTCTGCCATGGTGATCACGCCGTCGTGATTCGCCAGGTGCTGCCAGATCGCATCGTTGACACCCATGCAGAATTGGACGGTGTTCTCCGGCCTACGGTTCCGACCAGGTGAAGGTTGCCGATGGGTGCGCCCACCGCGTCCATGGGCAACATCTGCGGTGGTGGCGGGAACCCGTTTTGGGTTTGTCCTGGGCAGTGATCTACACTGAAGTGTCTGGATTGACTCAGACTTGCGCGCTGCCCATAGGGTGGCGCGTTGGTTTTGTCGGGAGTTCTCCGATCTGAGGAAGTCGAGAAGGCAGCTGTACCGTGGCTATCAGCCACGCACAGTCGCAAAGGGGCGTAGCTCAACTGGCAGAGCAGCGGTCTCCAAAACCGCAGGTTGCAGGTTCAAGTCCTGTCGCCCCTGCCCTGGTGAGGGCACACGTAGACGAGAGGACCTCGAAGGTGAGCAAGCGAGATCGAGCTGCCCGCGCCAAAGACGCCGCGGAGGACACCTCCGCCGAGTCGGTGGAGGAGCTCGAAGGTCGCGAAGACGTCGACGGCGCGGAGTCAGGTGAACTGCGTCCGTCGGGCAAGCGCTCGTCGAGGGGTCGTCGTTCATCGACAAGTGCCTCCAGCACCGACGGCGGCGCGGACTCCGACACCGGATCCGCGGTCGCGGTCAAAGAACGCAAGAAGAAGGCACCTGCCGGCGAGAGCCGCAATCCGTTCGTTCGGATCTGGGTTTTCCTGCAGCAGGTCGTCGCCGAACTGAAGAAGGTCATCTGGCCGACCCGCCGTGAGATGATCACCTACACGATTGTCGTGCTGATTTTCGTGATCGTGATGACCGCCTTCATCTCCGGCCTCGACCTCGCCTTCGCCAAGGGAGTTCTCTGGCTGTTCGGCTGATGCCGACCACATCAGTGGGGCAGAGGCCAGGCCAGGACGACCGGAACCGATAGAGGAGCGTGGGCTGCAGTGAGCACCCCGGAGAACGAGATCGAACCGACCCCAGAGTCGATCGGTGAGGTCGACACGTCGGCGGTGGACACCGCTGACGAGACCGACGATCCCGGTGTCGAGGCACAGGTCGAGGCCGCCGAGGATGACGCAGCAGCCGTCGAGGGCGGCGAGGCCGTCGTCGAGGAAGCCATCGAGGACGCCGTCGCCGACGAAGTGGACGTGGCCGACGAGGTCGCTGCCGAAGAGGCGCCCGCAGAGGACGCCGATCCGGTCGAGGAACTGCGCAAGCAGCTTCGCCGTGCACCCGGTGACTGGTACGTGATCCACAGCTACGCCGGTTACGAGAACAAGGTGAAGGCCAACCTCGAGACCCGTGTGCAGAACCTCGATGTCGGCGACTACATCTTCCAGGTCGAAGTGCCGACCGAAGAGGTCACCGAGATCAAGAACGGTCAGCCGAAGAAGGTCAACCGCAAGGTGCTGCCGGGCTACATCCTGGTGCGCATGGACCTCAACGACGACTCGTGGGGCGCGGTGCGCAACACACCCGGCGTGACCGGTTTCGTCGGGATGACGTCCAAGCCGTCGCCGTTGTCGCTCGACGAGGTGCTGCAGTTCCTGATGCCGCGCGTCGAGGCCAAGAAGCCCGCTGCCACCAAGGCCGGCGCCGAGGGTGTCGAGGCTGCTGCCGCTGCGGCGACCGCGGTCATCGAGGTGGACTTCGAGGTCGGCGAGTCGGTCACCGTCATGGACGGCCCGTTCGCGACCCTGCCCGCGTCGATCAGCGAGGTCAATGCGGAACAGCGCAAGGTCAAGGTGCTGGTGTCGATCTTCGGTCGCGAGACCCCGGTCGAACTCGGCTTCAATCAGGTCGAGAAGATCTGACCAGTGCGTCCGCGAGGGCGCACAGACAAAGGACTTTCACGTCTCCAGCGGACGTGGATCTGCAAGAAAACAAACAAGGAACATTAGATGCCTCCCAAGAAGAAGAAGCTCGCCGGGATCATCAAGCTCCAGATCCAGGCAGGCCAGGCCAACCCGGCTCCGCCCGTGGGTCCGGCGCTCGGTCAGCACGGCGTGAACATCATGGAGTTCTGCAAGGCGTACAACGCGGCGACCGAGTCGCAGCGCGGCAACGTCATCCCGGTGGAGATCTTCGTGTACGAAGATCGCTCGTTCGACTTCAAGTTGAAGACCCCGCCGGCCGCGAAGCTCCTGCTCAAGGCTGCCGGTGTGCAGAAGGGCTCCGGCGAGCCGCACACCAACAAGGTCGGCAAGGTCAGCATGGACCAGGTCCGTGAGATCGCGAAGACCAAGCAGGAAGACCTCAACGCGAACGACATCGACCAGGCCGCGAAGATCATCGCCGGTACTGCACGGTCGATGGGGATCAACGTCGAGGGCTGATTTTCGTTGATCGAGTAGCCACGATCGAGCGAAAGCGAGACCGGGGCGTATCGAGATCACCCGCGTGGGAGGGCCGGCTCGGCCCAGCAACCACTAACCCGAACATCATTCACGGAGAAAGAACAGAGCAATGGCACAGAAGAGCAAGGCCTACCGCGCAGCCGCGGAGCAGGTCGACAAGAGCAAGCTGTACAGCCCGCTGGAAGCTGCGCAGCTCGCCAAGGACACGTCGTCGAAGAACACCGACTCGACCGTCGAGGTCGCCATCCGCCTGGGCGTCGACCCGCGCAAGGCCGACCAGATGGTCCGCGGCACCGTCAACCTGCCGCACGGCACCGGTAAGACCGCCCGCGTGATCGTGTTCGCCGCAGGCGACAAGGCCGCCGAGGCCGTCGCAGCCGGAGCCGACGAGGTCGGCGCCGAGGACCTGATCGAAAAGATCCAGGGCGGCTGGCTGGAGTTCGACGCCGCGATCGCCACCCCGGACCAGATGGCCAAGGTCGGACGCATCGCGCGTGTGCTCGGCCCGCGTGGTCTGATGCCGAACCCGAAGACGGGCACCGTGACCACCGACGTCACCAAGGCCGTCAACGACATCAAGGGCGGCAAGATCAACTTCCGCGTCGACAAGGCCGCCAACCTGCACTTCGTCATCGGCAAGGCATCGTTCGACGTCGAGAAGCTGGCGGAGAACTACGGCGCCGCCTACGACGAGATCATGCGTGCGAAGCCGTCGGCGGCCAAGGGACGTTACGTCAAGAAGGTCACCGTCTCCACCACGACGGGCCCGGGCATCCCGGTCGACCCGCTGGTGACCCGTAACTTCGCCGAGGCCCCGCAGGCCTGACCTTTCGAGACGCTCGTCTGCTCACTCCTCGGAGCGCAGCGCTCGCAAGCCCGAAGCCCCCGACCACATTGTGGTCGGGGGCTTCGTCATTTCCCGGTTCGGTCGTAGGTCAGGTCGTGTCGCCGATGATGGCGCGCAGCGCGGCGATGTGGCCCGTGTATGCGGAGCGCCCGGCGGCGGTGAGCCGGGCCCGGACGGTTCGTCGCCTGCCGGTGAGACGGCGCTCGGTGCTGAGGTATCCGGCCTCCTCCAGCGTGGACAGCTGTTTCGACAACGCCGAGTCCGAGAGCGCCAGGTGCTCCTTCAGAAAGGCGAACTCCGCCCAATCTGCGGCGGCGAGCGTGGCCACCAGCGCGAGCCTGGTGCTGGGGTGGATCAGCTCGTCGAAACGGGCTGCGCCGTCGGCTTCGGCGGTCATGCACCGATCCATCGTCGCGCAACCGTGAACACTGCGGGACCGCCGAACCCGACGACGAGGGCGGTGATCACCGCCGCCCACAACGACGGGTGGCCGGCGCCGTCGGCCTGCAGCGCGAACGCGAGTGCGATGGTGAACGCCACCGCGGTCAGCAGAATCCCGACGACGATCAACGGGATACGACGATCGGCGACCGTGCGGCTGACCTGGAGTCGAGAACTGCGACGACGGCCGTCCAGCAGCCGAGAGGCCACCGCGGCGTGGCCTGCGCCGAACAACGCCGTCGCCACGGTCACAACCCACCACGGGGCGAACTGCCCCAGCAGACCCAGCACCAGCCAGCCGCCGGCCATGGCCCACCAGTAACCCCGCGGCAGACCGATCTCCTCGGCGACGTCGCGCCGGGCACGATCGGCCGCGGCGAGTGCGGCGCGCGCCTGTTCGGGCGTCATGTCGGTCATCAGGTCCTCCTCCTGCTTGACTTTCCTACTTGGAAAGTAATCGTCCACTTTCCCACTGGGAAAGTCAATCGTCGACGCAGAACGCTGCGGCCACCCGGCGAGGCAGGAATAATCGCCGACAGGGGCGGGCCGACGAGACCAGGCGGTGACTTGATGGACGTACGACCGACGAAGCTGGCGATCATCGGAGCGGGAGCGGTCGGCACCGCCGTCGCGTATGCGTCGCTGATCCGGGGCGTGGCACGGACGATCGCGCTGATGGACATCAACACCGCGAAGGTGACCGCCGAGGTCCTCGACATGTCGCATGGGCTGGAGTTCGTCCCGCGGGCCGACATCATCGGCGACGACGACGTGTCGGTATGCGCCGACGCTGACGTGGTGGTGTTCACCGCAGGGGCCAAGCAGCGGCCAGGGCAGTCGCGACTCGAACTGGCCGAGGCCACCATCGGTTTGACCAAGAAGATCATGCCCGGGGTGCTCGAGGTTGCCCCCAACGCCGTGTACATCATGGTCACCAACCCGGTCGACATCGTCACCTATGCGGCGCTGAAATACAGTGGCCTGCCGAACAATCAGCTGTTCGGTTCGGGAACGGTGCTCGACTCGTCGCGACTGCGGTTCCTGATCGCGCAGCACTGCGACGTCGCGGTGCAGAACGTGCACGCCTACATCGTCGGCGAACATGGTGACAGTGAGATCCCGCTGTGGAGTTCGGCGAGCATCGGCGGTGTGCCACTGCTGCATTGGAAGCCGTTGGGCTCGGGCGAGGCCATCGATGCTGCGGCTCGCGAGCGAATCCACCACGAGGTGGTCCATGCCGCGTACAAGATCATCGAGGGCAAGGGCGCGACCAACTACGCGATCGGTCTGGCGGCGACCCGAATCGTCGAGGCGGTGCTGAACAACGAGCATCGGGTGCTGCCGGTGTCAACGGTCGCCACGGGCTACGAGGGCCTCGACGACGTCTGCCTCTCGCTGCCGACGATCGTCGACCGCGCGGGAGCCCAGACCCGTCTGGAGATGCCCATGTCCGATGACGAGCTGTCCGGCCTGATGCGTTCGGCGGAGACCCTGCGGGGGATGCAGGCGAAGTTCGGTCTCTAGCCGTTCAGTCATTCGGAGTAACCCGGTCCGATTCGGGATCCGGGACACCGCAGGCGGGGCTACCGTCACCGCATTCATCGAAGAATGTGGGAAGAGGCAGCCATGCAGTGCTCACGGAAGATCGTCGTCGGAATGCTGGCGGCGGCGACACTCGTCGTCGCGCCATTGGCAGTGGCAGCGCCGGCGGAGGCAACGGCATATGCCAACTGCAAAGCCCTCAACGCCGACTACCCGCACGGCGTCGGACAGTCCGGGGCCGTGGACTCGACGTCGGGGACACCGGTCACGAACTTCACGGTGAACGACAACGTCTACCGCCAGGAATCGTCGCACGACCGGGACAAGGACGGCATCGCCTGCGAACGACACTGACCTGGGAGCTCACTGACCTGTGAGCGACACTGAGTGGTGTGTTCACCCCACGTGAGGACGAGAACCGGCGACTACTGCGTGCGCGCGATGCCATCGACCGCGCATTCGCCGAACCGCTCGATGTCGCGACCCTCGCGCGTATCGCGCTGATCTCCCCGGCGCATTTCACCCGACGATTCCGGGATGTGTTCGGTGAGACACCGCATCGCTACCTGCAGCGCAGACGCATCGAACGGGCCTGCGCGCTGCTACGCAACACCGAACTCCCGGTGACCGGGGTGGCCTGCGCGGTCGGATACACGAGTCTCGGCACGTTCGGACGCACGTTCTCTGCGATCATCGGGCGCAGTCCCACCGAGTACCGTCGGACCGCCGAGCCTGCGCCGGTGCCGTCGTGTTTCGTGAAGGACTGGACCCGACCCCGACAGGATTCGAACCGACCGGATCCGAGCAGTTTCGGAGAAGCCGGGCCACGCCCGATCGTCGTATCGTCGGGCGCATGATCAACGGAATCAGCATCCACTCCATCTACGTCCTCGACCAGGACGCCGCACTCGAGTTCTATGTCGGCAGACTCGGATTCGTGGTGACCACCGACGTCGACATGGGATTCATGCGGTGGCTGACGATCGCCGCGCCCGATCAGCCCGACCGTGAGATCCTGCTGTCGCTGCCCGGGCCGCCTGCGATCTCCGACGACGCGGCCGCGACCGTCCGTGATCTGCTGACCCAGGGTGCGCTGGGGACGACGATCCTGGCCACCGACGACTGTCGCGGCACCTACGCCGAGTTGCTGGCCAAGGGAGTCGAGTTCACCCAGGAACCCGAAGACCAGCCGTACGGCATCGATTGTGCGTTCCGCGACCCCTTCGGCAACCACATCCGGATGACCCAGCGCACCGACGACCGCGAGATCTCCGACGACGACATCGCACGATGGGCGCCCGGGAGCTGAAGCGATTTCGCGTCGAGTGGAACCGATCGGGCCGCTCGATAGTCTGATACATATGCGTGACGACAAGCTGCTCACCCGCATCTCGGCCTTGCTACGACAGGCCGAGGGCACCGACAATCCGCACGAGGCGGAGACGTTCATGCAGGCGGCACAGCGGTTGGCGACCGCGGCATCGATCGATCTGGCGGTGGCCCGCTCCCACGACCCGGCGGGCCGCCGCGACACCGCACCGGTCACCAGGCAGATCTCCATCGGCACCGCAGGCAAACGGGGTCTGCGCACGTATGTCCAGCTGTTCGTTGCCATCGCACAGGCCAACGACGTGACCGTCGACGTGGCCGGCAACTCGACGTTCGTGATGGCCTACGGATTCGGCTCCGACATCGACACCTGCGAGACGCTCTACACGTCGCTGGTGGTGCAGATGGTCGCGGCGAGCGATGCCTACCTGAGGTCGGGCGCCTACAAGGGTGAGGAGTTCTCCCGGGTCGTCACGCAGGGGACCGGGTGGCGGGCACGACGGGTCGTCGAGACGAAACCGTTGTCGCCGATCACCGCACGACTCAACTTCCAGTCGGCGTTCGCCGAGCGGATCGGCAAACGACTGAGCGAGGCCCGTGAGGAGGCCCGCGCCGAGGCGCTGCGCGCCGACCCGGACGGCGACCGGAAGCCGTCGTCGACGGCGCTGGCGTTGCGGGACAAGGAGATCGAGGTGAGCGACTTCTATCGGTCGGAGTCGAAGGCGCGGGGGACGTGGCGTCCGGCGAGTGCCTCGGCGGGTTACTCCGAGGCGGCTCGGCGAGCCGGCGATCGCGCGGGACGCCGGGCGCGAATCGGGGCGGATCGCGAATTCGGCGGTGCCCGCGGCGAATTGGAGGGGTGACGAGCTACCCGCCGGCCGACTGGTCGGCGGCCGATTCGAGGGTGAAGAAGTCCGTGCGCTGGACGCGCTGGGAGGGCCGGGGAGCCCCGACATGAGTACGCATCCACGTCCCGACGATCCCCTCGTCAGAGATCAGCGAATGGATGACGACAGCACAGACCACCACGATGCCGGCGAAGAAGAACAGCCAGCTGATCGCCACGAACACCATGCCGAGCGTGCCGTAGTGGTGGGTCGTCTCACCCATGATCGTCGGCAGGGCGAGCCGACTGCCCACCAGCAGGACGGTGATGAAGATGCCGGTCACGGCGCCATTGAGCGCCAGCAGGCGCATCGGCACCTGCGAACTCACCAGCAGGCGCGGCAACGTCGTCCACATGACAGACCAGATGAGGAAGGTGGCCACCACCTCGAGCACCACACCCAGCGCCCCGTATCCGCCGATCGTGATGCCGGTGACCGACACGTCGTGCAGCGACGCGGTCAGCCCCTGCGCGACCACGCCGAGCGGGATCGCGAAGATCACCACCACCCAACGCCACCATCCGGAGATGGGGAGCTTATTCACCTCCCACACCGACACGTACATGCGTCCGAGGGCGCGCGAGAGCGAGGTCGCACCGCCGATGGTCATCAGGGCGCCCAGGATGCCGAAGGCGGTGAACGATTCCGGGGTGCTGGTGGACGCGACGTCGACCCGGCTCGGATCGATGCCGAGGCCGTCGAGGGCCTTGGTGAGGTAGGTGTGATTCGGGAGAGCAGTGAGGAGGATGACGATCGGCAGCACCGACGTGAAGGCCTGGGCTGCGAGGGTCATGGCACGATCGGTCAGATCGTTGACCGCGAGGTCCCGCAGGATGCGCAGCACCAGGCTCGCACCGGGGACCTGTCGAGCACGATCGGCGATCGCCAGGCCGCGGGCCTTGGCCCGAGCGCCCAGGGACGGAGAACTCACAGTCGACGTCTCCTTTCCGGTGGCCTGCCGGGGCAGGTGACCGACGGTCAGATCGTAATGCGTGTGCCGTTGTCGAGAGTGGTCTGGCGGGTGGGTGTGTGACGACGCGTCCGCGGGACTCCGGCCGCGCCCGGCTCTACGAGGCAGAACGCCTGGTGCACCACATGTTCGATCGTGCCGCGTCGAATCGCACGGTGCAGATCGCCGGTACCGAGCTCACCCTGCCGGTCGAGGCCCACTTCGGGTCGGTGGCCTCCGTACGCGACTACGTCGACCGCGTGCTCGCGATGCCGTCGGTCCGCGCCCGATTCCGCCGCGCCGCGCGGCCGGTGCGGGTTCGGGAGCGTCGTGGTCACCGGTCGGCCGAGTATCTGCGCTCCGGTGATGCCGATCCGCAGATCGCGATCCCGTCGTCGGCGGACGGTCGGTGGGCGCTGCGCGAACTGGTGGTGCTCCATGAGATCGCCCATCACCTCGACGACTCGTCGGGCCCGGCGCACGGCCGCGAATTCGCCGTCGGGCTCACCGATCTGGTCGGTCTGGTGCTGGGGCCCGAGGCGGGTTTCGTCTATCGCGTGGTGTTCGGCGACAGCGGGGTGGTGTGATCGCCGATCGACGACGACGTGTGCCGTCGTCGCTACCAGGTCCCGCTCGAGCAGAACGTCAAATGACTCGGATGACGCGGATCGAGCACCAGGCGCTGACGACGACCGCGCGCCTTGATCAGATCGGGCACGACGGTCAGGTAGCGCGGGAAGCTGGCCGCATAGACGTCGACGCGCAGCCGGTGTCCCGGTTCGAGTACGGCGTCGGTGGGGACCAGGTCCACGTCGATGCGGACCGGCTCGTCCGCCGGTACCGGCAGCTTCCGCTTGCGCGACAAGTAGTGGTGGGCCGAGATCAGGTTGCCGTCGGAGGCATAGGTCGACTGGGACGGATCGAGGGCCCGGTTCGACGCCGACAGGGCGCCGTTGGTCAGCACGGTCGACGTCCCGTCCGGCGCGACGTCGTTGACGGTGACCGCCCAGATCGCCTCGTGACCCGTGGTGGCCACGTTGAGCCGCAGGTTCATCGGACCGCTGATGGTGGTCGACTCGGTGACCGGTTCAGTGGTGAACGACAGCCCACCTCGCTCCTGGAAGCGGGCGTCGGCGGTGAACGAGCGTCCGAAGATCATCGCGGCGCCCGCGGTCACCTGCGTCATGTCGCGGGAGACGGCGCCCCGCGCATCCGGGTGCACGGTGAGTGACGACAGGTCGTCGACGGGCGTGATGGCCAGCGAGCCGTCGTGCGTGGCGTGATCGGCGGTGCCCGACGGGGTGTCGGTCAGGTAGAGCCGCTGCGGGACCACACCGGGTCGCGGGAAGCTCGGGCCGGAGGTCCACGCTCCGCCCTGCTGGAGCATGGTGACCGGGCCGTAGTACTCGACGCCGTTGCGGTGGCCTTTCAGCCAGCGGTCGAACCAGGCCCGTTCGAGCACGTCGAGACGGGGCGGCGCGAACTTGCCGCCGTATCCGGAACCGACGTCGACGTGATAGCCGTCGCCCACCACCATCTGCTTGCGGCCCGGTTCCATCTGCAGTCGTTCGTAAACGCCGGTCGCGCTGCGCCCGAAGAGGTCGTGCCAGGCGCCGACGGTGAAGGTGGGGGCGGTGATCCGGTCGACCACGGGATCGCGCTCGTCGAAGTAGGGGTCATCGAAGATGCGGTCGTCGCGGGCGGTGAGGAATCCCCACAGCAGCGACGTGATCTCGGTGGCGGGCGACTTCAATCGGTCGCGCAGCCAGCGCGCGGTGTCCCCGCGGAAGACGTCGCGGACCGGGCTCGACGGATTCGGCAGCCATTTCAGCAGATTCACCACCGACAGCCAGGTCGGGATGAACGCCGACGGCATGCCACCGGTGATGTAGATGTCGCGGACGATGTCGTCGCAGCCCTCGACCGCGAAGACGGCCTTGACCGCGGGCAGACGCTTGTCGGCCGCCTGCAGCGAATTGATCGCCGAGTACGACCACCCGGCCAGGCCGACGGCGCCGTTGCACCACTCCTGCTCGGCAACCCAATCGATGATCTCCACCGAGTCCTGTTGCTCGCGGGCGCCGAGGATCTGCCACTTGCCCTGGCTCGCGCCGGTTCCCCGGACGTCGACGATGATCTGCACATAACCGCTGCGGACGAGGTTCCGGTTGATCCCGAAGACGTCGAACACACCGCCGGACAGGGTCTTGGTGAGAGTGGTCAGGCCTTCGAGTCCCGTACCCGTCCCGTCCATGGTCGCCGAGGCGGTGTGCAGCGCCTTGCCCAGCCCAGGTGCGTGCAGGGCGTGGTCGAGCGCGTCGATCGCGACCCGGTTGTACGGGTTGATGTTGAGGATTGCGGGGTAGGGGGTGAGGACGGTCTGGCCGAATCGGTTGGCCGGGCGGACCACGGTCGCGCGCAATCGCACACCGTCGCTCATCGTGAGGACGACGTCCCGGTCGATCGCCACCCGCGGATACAGCTGCTTGCCGTCGACCTGCTCACGCCAGCGGATGCCGTCGGATCCGCCGGTGGGGTCGCCGAGCGGGAGCGAGCCGAAATGCGGTGCGCTGCCGGTTCCGACCGGTCGTGCGGTGGTGCGTCCGCGGCGTGGTTGCGCGGGTTGGTCCAACTGGTACGTCATGGTGCATCACCCTGCCCAGGCTCGGTGCCGCTCAGGTCATGCACGAGGGCATCGTCGCCAAACTCGATTCCCCGACACCATTCGTGTCGGCCACCAGGTGACGGACGTTACACATGTGGCGTTCCTCACCTCGCCGGACGAGGGTATCTCAGGCCCGATATCGGATTGCTAACTAGGTAGCCTCTTTTTGGACATGCTCCGGTAACCGCAGATCGACGGCGGCTGCCGCCTCGAGCACCATCCACGCCGAGAGCTGGACAGAGAGGTCGCGTTCCGGGACCTGCGACGACTGCACCGCACCCTCGACGAACTGGGCTTTTGCGCCCCCACCGGACGGGTTGTCCGCAGGTCTGCGCCAGTCGGCACCGAAGACCGGGCCGTCCTCGGTCTCGGTGCGATTGAGCCAGGCGGCCTCGGCGCTCGTGGTCACGATGTGCGCTGCTCGCCGGCACATGTCGTCGGCCCCCTGAATGATCGGCGGCAGATCGGTCGCGACCAGCGCGAGGTAGCGCGCGAGAATGCCAGCGAACAGTCCGCCGTCTCCGCCGCCGGCTCCCGGGATCACCCCGTCGTGACACATCCGTGTCTGCACCGCATGCAGGAGCCGGTCGATGCGTTCGGCATGCACCTCGCGCCGGGTGAGCCTGAGGAGTTCGAGCTCGGCACCGAGCACCACGCCCTGGCAGTAGGTATAGATCGCGGTGACCCGTTCCATCTCGCCAGGCGCGATGGCGGGTTTGATGCCGTCGATGATCAGGTGCGAGTCGGCGTCGACGAGGTGTGCGTCGATCCAGTCCGCCATGGCCGCCGCCCGCTCCACGTGACCGGTCCGCGCCACCAGGACTGCCGCGGGGCCGTTCGCAGGTGCGTTGAAGAAGAGGTCCATCGTGCGCCACGGGATTCCGCCACCGAGATGGGGTACCCAGGCGTCGACCATGCGACCGGAGAGCGTGCGGACCGCCCGGTCGTGGCTCAGCCCGAGATGACGGTCGGCGCGCTCGATGGCGAGGCCGAGCCAGGCCATGTCGTCGAAATAGTTGTTCGTCCATTTGCCGAGGTTGCGCAGGTTGATACCGCGCAGCAGCAGGCCGACGACGTCGGCGGTGCCATCGCCCGGGCGATGGATGGCCGCGTCGACCAGCAGGTCCACCAAGTGGGCATGCCACCAGTAGTGCCACATGCCGAAATGTCCCGCGACCGCCCCGATCGGCCACGCTACCGCGGCAAGCCGGGTGCCGGGCGTCCACAACATCCGCCTCAGATGGCGGTCGGTGATCGCCGCGGCGGCCGCCGCGGCGCGCTCGTTCGCCGTCGTCGGTGCAGGTCCGCCGGCCGCTGATTTGGTTGCATCCGCCACGGTCGGGTAACCTTTCGGATTGGTGTGGCACACAACCGTGTGCCGTATCGGTTCAACCAGAGACCGTCGGTCGTCGGGAGAGATCCCGACCGAAGGTCCGATCGATGTCATCGACGATGACGAGGTCGGCGGCCCACGCAGGGAGAACGAGGATTGGCAGAGCGCTCGTGCGCCTGTTCACGCCCCGGACCTTCTGCGTGCCGGGGCGTTTTTGTATGGATGGCAGTCGTTCTCGACGTCACCTCGCCCCTCTCGGCTCAGGTTGGGCCCGACCCAACTCTAGTGATGAGAGAGGAGGCGAAGTATGGCCAAGTCCGAAAAGGTCGCCGCAGTCGCGGAGATCGTCGAGCAGTTCAAGGGATCCACGGCAACGGTCGTCACGGAATACCGTGGCCTGTCCGTCAAGCAGATCTCCGAGCTGCGTCGTTCCCTCGGTGAGGGTGCAACCTACTCCGTCGCCAAGAACACCCTGGTGAAGCGTGCCGCCGCCGAGGCGGGCGTGGAAGGGCTCGACGAGCTGTTCACCGGTCCGACCGCGATCGCCTTCATCGAAGGCGAGCCGGTTGTGGCCGCGAAGGCGATCAAGACGTTCGCCAAGGACAACAAGGCTCTGGTCATCAAGGGCGGCACCATGGACGGCCGTGCGCTGTCCGTGGCGGAGATCGAACAGATCGCCGACCTGGAGACCCGTGAGGTTCTGTTGGCCAAGCTCGCCGGTGCCATGAAGGGCAACTTGGCAAAGGCTGCCGGCCTGTTCAACCAGCCGGCTTCGCAGGTGGCGCGCCTCGCCGCGGCCCTGCAGGAGAAGAAGAACGAAGCCGGCGAGTAATTCTCGCCGCAACACACCAATCCTTGGGCGGGCGAATCCGTGCCGGGATGAACCAAGCCCCGTCTGGGGACTGACAGGAAGGACGCCACCATGGCGAAGCTCACCGCTGACGAGCTCATCGATCAGTTCAAGGAACTGACCCTGCTGGAGCTCAGCGATTTCGTGAAGAAGTTCGAAGAGGTCTTCGAGGTCACCGCGGCCGCTCCGGTCGCCGTTGCCGCTGCCGGTGCTCCGGCTGCCGGTGGCGCCGAGGCCGCTGCCGAGCAGGACGAGTTCGACGTCGTGCTCGAGGGCGCTGGCGACAAGAAGATCCAGGTCATCAAGGTGGTCCGTGAGATCGTCTCGGGCCTGGGCCTGAAGGAAGCCAAGGACCTCGTCGAGGGTGCTCCGAAGCCGATCCTGGAGAAGGTCGACAAGGAAGCCGCCGACGCTGCCAAGGCCAAGCTCGAAGAGGCCGGCGCTTCGGTGTCCGTCAAGTAAGACGGTCTCCGGCCGAGCAAGTACGGCCGTGTTGTGCCGATCCGTCGGGATCGGCGAGCACGCAAACAGTGGCCCGTGGGTGAGATACCCCACGGGCCACTGTTGTCCCTGGATTGTGATGGTCGGCGCACTTTGCGAACCGCGTGGCATGGGCTACGCTCATTCGGCAGGGAAGTTACCGGTGGGTAAGGAACCGACACGCGCCTGGTCTCGATTGGGGGATCGAGGGGTGCGGGCGGGTGTGGGGATCAGCGGGCGTCCGCTACAGTGACCCCAACCACAATGCCACCGGATCGTGAGTGGTCGCCCTGACCGCCGCAGGGGGCAGCGAATGTCTGGGAGGATGCAGTGGGTGTAGAGGTCAGTGTTGAGGGGCTCACCAAGTCATTCGGATCGCAGAACATCTGGCGTGATGTGACGTTGACGTTGCCGTCCGGTGAGGTGTCTGCGTTGTTGGGGCCGTCGGGTACCGGTAAGTCGGTGTTCCTGAAGACGTTGATCGGCTTGTTGCATCCCGAGCAGGGGTCGGTGGTCATCGATGGCACCGATATCACCCAGTGTTCGGCCAAGGAACTGTATGAGATCCGCAAGTTGTTCGGGGTGTTGTTCCAGGATGGCGCACTGTTCGGCTCGATGAGTCTGTTCGACAATGTGGCGTTCCCGCTTCGTGAGCACACGAAGAAGAAGGAGAACGAGGTCCGCGACATCGTGATGGAGAAGATCGACCTGGTCGGTCTGACCGGTGCCGAGGACAAGCTGCCCGGCGAGATCTCCGGTGGTATGCGTAAGCGTGCCGGTCTGGCGCGTGCGTTGGTGTTGGATCCGCAGATCATTCTGTGTGATGAGCCGGACTCCGGTCTGGATCCGGTGCGTACGGCCTACATCAGCCAGTTGCTGATCGACATCAACGCCCAGATCGATGCGACGATCCTGATCGTGACCCACAACATCAACATCGCGCGGACGATTCCGGACAACATCGGGATGTTGTTCCGCAAGGAGTTGGTGATGTTCGGTCCGCGTGAGCAGTTGCTGACCTCTGAGCAGCCGGTGGTCAAGCAGTTCCTCTCCGGTGATCGGTTCGGGCCGATCGGTATGTCGGAGGAGAAGGACGAGGGCGTGCAGAAGGCCGAGGAGGCCATGCAGGCTGCCGGTATCGGTGGTGGTGGTACCAAGGACGACTTCTCCGAGATCATCCCGCAGGTGCAGCCGAATCCGGGGATGCCCGAACGTAAGGCGGTCGCTCGCCACCGCCAGCGAGTGCACGAGATGCTGCACACGATGCCGCCGAATGCGCAGGAGGCCATTCGTCGCAGCATGGAGGAGGAAGACCGGATGCGTTCGGAGGCCGACGCGCATGCCGCCGATCAGGACACCGAGAACGTGCCGGTCGGGGCCGCGCACGCGGCGGGCGAGTGGACACCGGCCCATGCCGCAGGCAGCGACTACGCGGGCAGTGACGCGCCCACCCAGAGCTGGGCGACACCTCCGGTTGGCCAGAACGCCAACGACAACACCGTCACCCAGCCCATCGAAACCGGCCAGTTCCGGCAGCCCAACGACGGTCGGAGTTCGTAAGGATGACCAGTGCCACCACGCGTGGCGTTGATCGGATAGCTCAGGCCGGAACGGGCGCGCTCGCCCAGACCGGCAACATCGTGCAGCTTTTCGTCGACGTCGCGCGTCAATCCTTCGTGCGTCCGTTCCAGTGGCGTGAGTTCATCCAGCAGGCCTGGTTCATCGCGAGTGTGACGATCCTGCCGACCGCTCTGATCGCGATCCCGTTCGGCGCGATCGTCTCGCTGCAGACCGGTTCGCTGATCAAGCAGCTCGGTGCCGAGTCGTACACGGGTGCGGCCAGCGTGCTCGTGGTGATCCAGCAGGGATCGCCATTGGTGACGTCGCTGTTGATCGCAGGCGCCGCGGGATCTGCGGTGGCCGCCGACCTCGGGTCCCGCACCATCCGCGAGGAGATCGACGCGATGGAGGTGCTCGGCATCAATCCGATCCAGCGCCTCGTTGTTCCGCGCGTCATCGCGATGGTGCTGGTGGCGATGTTGCTCAATGGATTGGTCGCGGTCGTCGGTATCGGTGGTGGCTACTTCTTCAACGTCGTCGTCCAGGGCGGCACTCCGGGCGCCTACCTCGCCTCGTTCGGTGCGCTGGCGCAACTCCCGGACCTCTATGTGTCCACGCTCAAGGCCGCCATCTTCGGTGTGCTCGCAGGTGTCGTCGCCGCCTACAAGGGACTCAACCCGAAGGGCGGGCCCAAGGGTGTCGGTGACGCGGTCAACCAGAGCGTGGTCATCACCTTCCTCCTGTTGTTCCTCGCCAATCTGATCATCACTGCGGTCTACCTGCAGATCGTTCCGCCGAAGGGAAGCTAGCGATGGCCGGTGGTGTGACGATCTCCAAGTCGCGGCCCGAGTACTACCTGTACGAAGCCCGAAAGCAGCTGCGCAAGCCGCTCAAATTGCTCGACGGCGCGGGCGAGCAGATGTCGTTCTATGGGCGCACGCTCGGGTGGATCCCCAAGACGCTGGTCCACTACACCCGCGAGGTGCTGCGGCTGCTGGCCGAGGTCGCCTTCGGGTCCGGTGGGCTGGCGGTCATCGGCGGCACGATCGGCGTGATGGTGCTGATGTCGGGCTTCACCGGCGTCGTCGTCGGGCTGCAGGGATATGCGGCGCTCGACCAGATCGGTTCGCAGGCGCTGACCGGCTTCCTCTCGGCATATGTGAACACCCGTGAGGTCGCGCCGCTGGTGGCGGGTCTCGCGCTCTCGGCCACGGTCGGATGTGGATTCACCGCGCAGCTCGGTGCCATGCGCATCTCCGAGGAGATCGACGCGCTCGAATCCATGGCGGTGCCGTCGATCCCGTTCCTGGTCTCCACGCGCGTGATCGCCGGTTTCGTCGCGGTCATCCCGCTCTATGTGCTCGGCCTGCTCTCGGCATATCTGGCGTCGCGGGTCATCACCACTGTCTTCAACGGGCAGTCGGGCGGGTCGTACGACCATTACTTCAATCTGTTCCTGCCACCCGGCGACGTGTTGTGGTCGTTCGGCAAGGTGCTGGTCTTCGCCTTCGTGATCATTCTCGTGCACTGCTATTACGGCTACTACGCGACCGGCGGCCCGGCGGGCGTCGGTGTGGCCGTCGGACATGCCGTACGTGCTGCGCTCGTGCTGATCGCGGTGTTGGACTTCTTCCTGGGGCTCGCCATCTGGGGCACCACGACGACTGTGCGAGTGGGAGGCTGACCGATGTCGACGCTACGTCGCCGGCTGCTCGGGCTGGTGTTCTTTGTCGTGGTGGCGCTGTTCTTCGTCGTCACGGTCACGAAGTTCAACGACGGCTTCACGACGTTCACCGACGTGACCCTGAAGACCGACTCCACCGGTAATGCACTGCCGACCAACGCCGACGTCAAGGCGCGCGGCGTGGTGGTCGGCGAGGTGCGCGACGTGGAACCCGCCGCCGACGGCAGCGTCGCGGTCACCCTGGGACTGACGCCTGACATGGCGTCGCAACTGCCGCAGAACACCACCGCGCGCATCCTCCCGAAGACATTGTTCGGTGAACGCTATGTGGCGCTGCAGGTCCCGACCGACGATCCGTCGGCCGCGACTCTGGCCAACGGCGACACCATCTACACCGACCAGAGCGGCAACGCACGCGAGGTCCAGGACCTCTTCGACAAGCTGCTCCCGGTTCTCAAGGCGATCCCACCGCAGGACCTGAACGTCACGCTGACATCTCTGTCGCAGGCGCTGGCCGGACGGGGACAACAGCTCGGCGTCACGTTCGACGAGCTCAACAAGATCTTCACGCGCGTCAACGACAACATGCCCGAACTCCAGGGCACGCTGCGTGGGCTCGCCAGCTTCTCCAAGACCTATTCCGATGCGCTGCCGGACGTCATCGACGCCCTCGACAACTTCCGGACCACGAACAAGACCATCGTCGAGCGTCAAGGCGATCTGCGCACCCTCATCTCGACTCTGGGTGTGGCGGCGACGGACACCACCAAGTTCCTGCAGCAGAACCGGGCCGACCTGATCGACCTCGCAGTGGATTCGGAACCGTTCCTCGTGGGCCTGGCCAAGCAGTCGCCGACATTCGTCTGCACTGCCCACAACTTCGCGACCCTCATTCCCGAATCGCGCAAGATCGTCGGCCAGGGCACCGCGAATCCGGGCGTGCGGGTGAACCTCCAGTTCGTCAACCCGCGCGGTCGTTACCTGCCCAATCAGGACGAGCCGCGTCTCCTCGACACCGATCCGCCTGCGGTCTGCTACGACCCGCCGACAAACGGACGTCCGTTCCCGCAGTACCCCGGTGGGGGTCTAGCCGACGGCTCGTACCAGCCACCGTCGCGCAATCCGGGCCCGCGCACGATGCCGACGCTGCCGCAGCCGCAGTTCTCCGCCACTCCGGCGGGGACCATCCGGGCGAGCGGAGCGACGGGGAATCGCCCTGCGAACCCGTTCGACGATCCCGACTACGTGAAGCAACTGAAGGTCATCTACGGCGGAGCCAACGGCACCGACCCTGAGAAGGTTCCGACCTGGGTCACCACGATCGGCGGCGTATCGCTACAGGGAGCGCAGGTCACCATCCGATGAAATCCATCACCGGACCACTGATCAAACTCATCGTCTTCGCGGTGGTGACCGTGGTCGCCACCAGCTTGCTGGCGTTGACGATCGCCAACGCAGGTGGCGACGGAGACAGCGATTTCAAGGCCGTGTTCTCCGACGCCGCCCTGCTCAACAAGGGCGACGACGTCCGTATCGCGGGCGTGCGCGTCGGGCAGGTCACCGACGTCGAGGTGCATGACCGCAACCAGGCGCTGGTCTCGTTCAACGTCAACCGCGATCGTCTGCCCGAGGGCACGCAGATCTACATCCGCTACCGGAACCTGACCGGGCTGCGGTATCTGGCGCTCGAGAAAGGCGCGGGCGATCCCGACCAGACCGTCGACACCGGGCACACGTTCGGTACCGATCCGACGCACCAGGACACCCATCCCGCGGTGAACCTCACCGAACTCTTCAACGGTTTCAAGCCGCTGTTCCGGGAGCTGTCCGCCGACGACGTGAACAAGCTGTCGGAGCAGATCATCAAGGTCTTCCAGGGGGAGAGCGGCACGATCTCGCAGCTGATCAGCAGCACCGCCGACCTGACCAACGCGATCGCCGACAAGGACAAGGTGATCGGGCAGCTGATCACCAACCTGAGCACGGTGCTGGACACGGTCAATCGCAACGACGAGCAGTTCACGGCGTTGCTGGACAACACCGAGAAGCTTGTCACCGGCCTTGCCGCGCAACGCGGTTCGGTTGGTTCGGCGATCAGCTCGGTGTCGAACCTGACCGCGGTGACCGCGTCGATCCTGCAGCCGACCCGACCCGCCATCCAAGGTGACATCGCCGGGTTGAAGTCGCTGTCGGACCAGATCAACGCGCGCGACGAGGATGTGAAACAGATTCTGACCAACCTGCCGGTCAAGTTGCAGAAGATCGGCCGGGCGGCGACCTTCGGCTCCTGGTTCCAGTTCTATCTCTGCGGTATCGATGTCGTCGCAGGCAACGGCAAGTCGCCGTTGCTGACGCAGCCGGTGGTCCCGCTGCCCGACATCAACCATGTGCTGTACACCAGTGCGGCCACCCGTTGCTGGAAAGACGAAAGGCCGGGGGGCTGATCTGTGGCTGACGAACAGAACCGGCACGCTCAGCCCGAGGGCGACGATGCCCGGACCGAGCAGTTCTCGAGTGACGAGGTGCGTCACGCGGCCGCGCAGGCCGACGCGGCGGACGGCAAAGCCGGCACCGACGACGGCGGCGCACCGCCGCCGCAGAGTTCCCATCGACGATTCGGTGGGCGCCGCAGCCCGGTGAGTATCGGTGCCATCGGCATCCTGGTGCTGTTGATGATGGCGATCTCGGCGTTCTACCTCAATCAGCTGCCGCTGGTCGGTGCCGGCGCGCGCTACACGGCGAAGTTCACCGAGGCGGCCGGACTCAAGTCGGGTGCCGAGGTCCGCGTGGCGGGCGTCAAGGTCGGCGAGGTCGACGGTGTGACCCTCGACGGCGACCGCGTGAACGTGAAGTTCCGGGTGACCAACACCTGGATCGGAAACCAGACGCAGGCATCGATCCAGATCAAGACGATCCTCGGGCAGAAGTACCTGGCCCTGAACCCGCGCGGCAGCGAACCCGCCGACCCCGACGTCCCGTTGATCGACACGGTCTCGCCCTACGACGTCATCGAGGCGTTCTCCGACGCGGCCGATCAGATCGATGACCTCAACACCGACCAGCTCGCCCACTCGATGGAGACGTTGTCGGAGGCCTTCTCCGGTACCGCGGGCGACATCGGTCCGTCGCTGGACGGTTTGTCGCGGTTGTCGCAGACCATCGCCAGCCGCGACCAGGAGGTCCAGCATCTCCTCGAGGCGACGAAGGACACGTCGAAGATCCTGGCCGACCGGAACCAGGAGTTCGTCCGGCTCATCGCCGGCGCAGGTCAGCTGCTCGACGAGCTGAACAATCGGCAGAAGGCGATCTCGACGCTGCTGTCCACCACCACGACCCTGTCGGATTCGCTGTCGGGGATCGTGCGCGACAACCAGGCACAGATCGGTCCTGCCCTCGACTCGCTCCAGGACGTCAACAAGCTGTTGATCTCCCAGAACGACAATCTGCGGAAGACCATCACCTACATGGCGCCCTTCTATCGGCTCTACGCCAACGTCCTGGGCAACGGACGCTGGTTCGAGTCCGTGGTGACCAACCTGCTGCCGCCTGGTCTGCCGCAGCAGAACACCACCCGTCCGCCCAACAAGCAGAAGCTCCAGAACAACGGTGGAACGGAGGCCGGCTGATGACCACAGCTCCCGACCTCAGTCGCACCTCCGGTCCCGGCCGGTGGTTCACCCCGCGTCACATCGTGATGCTGGTGATCGGTCTGATCCTCGCGTTGATCGCCGCTGGAGTCCTGTGGTGGGCGTTCTCGCTCATGGGGACCACCAAGATCACCGCCACCTTCACGCGCAGCGTCGGCATCTACTCGGGTTCTGATGTCCGCGTGCTGGGCGTGCCCGTCGGCAAGGTCGACTCGGTGACCCCCGAGGGCAAGACCGTCAAGGTGACCATGACGGTTGATCGCGGGATCGACCTGCCCGCCGACGTCCGCGCCGTCCAGATCATCCCGTCGGTCGTGGCGGACCGGTATGTGCAGCTGACACCGGCCTACACGGGCGGCGAGAAGGCGCCTCACGACATCACCCTCTCCCAGGACCAGACGATGGTCCCGGTGGAGGTCGACCAGATCTACTCGAGCGTGCAGAAGCTGTCCGAGGCTCTCGGGCCCCAGGGTGCGAACAAGAACGGCGCGGTCAGCGACGTGATCGCGACCGGCGCGGACAACCTGAAGGGCAACGGCGCCAAGCTCGGCGACGCCATCGAGCAACTCTCCAAGGCGTCGACCACGCTGAGCAACTCGCGCGGCAACATCGTGGACACGGTCAAGAACCTCAACGTGTTCGTGGGTGCGTTGCGCGAGAACGACTCCCAGGTCCGACAGTTCAACACGCAGATGGCGTCGTTCAACAAGTTCCTGGCGGGGGAGCGGACCCAGCTGTCCGCTTCGCTGAACAAGCTGTCCGTCGCTCTGGGGGATGTCGCGACCTTCGTCGAGGACAACCGGGACAAACTCGGGCAGACGGTGAAGGATCTGCAACCGACCACCAAGGCGCTGCTGGACACCAAGGATCATCTGAAAGAGGTCCTCACGGTCCTGCCGGTGACCATCAACAACCTGATCAACGCCTACGACGCCGAGTCGGGAACCCTGGCCATGCGCCTGACCATCCCGGACCTGCAGGATCTGATCGGCGCGCAGTGTCGCTTGCTGGACCTCGGCAAGCTGCTTCCCGGCAACCCGTCGGCGAAGCAGTTCAGCACCACGCTGAGTCCGCTGATCAGCCAGTGCGAGAACCTGGGCCAGCAGATCACCAAGGGCGTGCTCGATCCGCTGCTGCCCGTGTTGCCCTTCGGGATCATGAGCAACAACAAGCTGCAGCGCTATCCGTCGCCGGGCACCAATCCAGGTAACCCGGATCCGAATCTGGAGACCGGCCCCGGGTCGACGCCGAAGAGGCCGTCGAGCGCGCCGACCACGACGCGACCGTCCGCACGTTCCGGGACAGGTGGGAATTGATGATGCGAGAACTTCTGTCGCGTAAGTCGATTCGCGCCGTGTTCGGCGCAGCGATGGTGGCTGCCGTGCTCGCGGTGTCCGGGTGCGGGAACGGGATCCAGTCGATCCCGTTGCCCGGCGGCGTGGACACCGGCGACAACGCACGGACCTACCAGATCCAGTTCGCCGACATCCTGGACCTCGTCCCGCAGTCGATGGTCAAGAAGGACGGCATCCCGGTCGGACGCGTCGAGTCGGTCGAGGTGCCCGACAACGAGTGGTACGCACAGGTCAAGATCAAGGTGAAGAACGACATCGACCTGTCGGACAAGTCGATCGCGGCGGTGCAGCAGACGTCGCTGCTCGGCGAGAAGTTCGTCGCGCTCAGCGAGCCGAAGGACAGCGAGTCGTTGCCGCGACAGAACCCGGCGCAGCCGATCCCGCTGGATCGCACCCGCACGGCCACCGACATCGAGCAGGTCCTCGGCGCGCTGTCGATGTTGCTCAACGGTGGCGGGATCAACCAGCTCGAACCGATCGTGACGGAACTCAACAAGGCGTTGGCGGGATCGACGAGCCAGCCGTGTGACGTGGCCCCCAAGGGACAGAGCTGCCCGGTGTTCCGGAGCCTGCTCGAACAGAGCCAGACGTTGATCACCGGTCTCAACCGGCAGCGCGACGACATCGTCAACGCCATCGACGGACTCGCACGCCTGTCGACACGGGCCTCGAATCAGAAGACGCAGATCGATCGGATCCTCAAGGAGTTGCCTGCCGGTGTCGCGGTCCTGGAGGAACAGCGTCCGCAACTGGTGGACCTGCTCAAGAAGCTCGACGGTCTCGGCAAGGTCGGGACCGACGTCCTCGGCAAGTCGCGGACGGCGTTGATCACCGATCTCAAGGCGTTGCGTCCGGTGCTCACACAGCTCTCCAAGGCCGCCCCGGAACTCATCACGGCTGCGCCGCTGATGCTGACCGTCCCGTTCCCGGACTGGCTCTTGCCGGGTGTGAAGGGCGACGCGACCAACCTGTTCATGACGCTGGACCTGCGGACGCTCAATCAGCTCGAGGCTCTGGGCGTCGGTCAGGGGACGCCGAAGTACTCGCCGCCGGAGCGCGTCAGCGTGCCGGTCAACCCGAGCAACCCGTATGTCGGGGGCAACGGCCCGCGCTACGGCTGGCCGACCATCACCCTGCTCCCGCCGTCGGCGAACTCACGGCCGGGGCCGAACACCCCACCGTCGGGTGGCACCTATCCGATGAATCCCGCATCCGGCTCCGCCAAGGCGCCGGCATCGGCGAAGACGCAGAAGAAGCATGACGACGATCAGCAGTACACGTTGATGCCGCCGGCACAGCCGGGACAGCGGTTCATCGACGGTCCGCTCAGCATGATCGGAGCCCAGTGATGAACCACACCGCACGTTTCGTCGGAACCGGGCTCCCGATCACCTCGGTGTCCCGGATCGGAGCCCAGTGATGTTGTCGAAGGTTGCGCGGATTCAGCTGATCGTGTTCGTCGTCGTCGGACTGGTGGCGCTCGTCTACGTCGGCGCCAAGTACGCCCGGCTGGACCGCCTCGCCGGCATCGGCCAGTACACGGTGACGGCGTCGATGAAGGATTCGGGTGGGATTTTCACCAATGCCGAGGTGACGTATCAGGGTGTTCCGGTGGGTCGGGTCGGGGAGTTGACGTTGACCAAGTCGGGTGTGGATGTGGCGTTGGAGTTGAATTCGGGGGGTCCGGAGATTCCGGCGTCGGCGACGGCGGTGGTGGCGAATCGGTCGGCGATCGGTGAGCAGTTCGTGGATTTGCAGCCGACGTCGTCGGCGGGTCCGTTTTTGTCGGATGGGTCGGTGATCACGAAGTCGTCGGTGCCGCCGCCGTTGGAGGATGTGGTGTCGTCGGCGATTGATTTCACGTCGTCGATTCCGGTGGATGATCTGCATACGGTGATCACGGAGTTGGGTAAGGCGTTCAACGGTCAGGGTGAGAATCTGACGCGGTTGGTGGATTCGTTGTCGAAGTTGTCGCGGTCGGGTTATGACTCGTTGGATCAGACGATCTCGTTGATCCAGAATTCGAATGTGGTGCTGGCGACGCAGGCCGATCAGTCGGATGCGATCTTGTCGTGGTCGCACAATCTGGATCTGATCACGGCGACGTTGGCGTCGTCGGATCCGGATCTGCGGCGGTTGTTGACGACGGGTACGGCGTCGGCGACGCAGATCTCGGCGTTGCTGCAGAAGAGTGGCGGTGACATCTCGACGGTTGTCAAGCAGCTGTCGAGCACCTTGCGGACCATCGAGCCGACCAGTTTCGCGACGTCGACCACCTTCGCGATGTTGTCTGCGCTCTCGGCCGGCAGCCATTCGCCCGCGCCGGGTGATGGTCAGATCCATTTCGGAGTGGTGTTGGAGACGAACAACCCTGCCGCGTGTACGCGGGGTTATGAGGGCACCGACGCGATGATCCGGGAGATGAAGCGCAAGGATCCGTCGTTCGACATCCATTACGACGATTTCCCGTTCAACACGAATGCGAAGTGTTCGGTGCCGGTGGGCAACCCGACAGGGGTGCGCAGTGCCGGTCGTGCGGCGCTCGCGAATCCCGCCTACAAGCAACCCTGGGACAACACCCCGAAGAAGGATCCGGACCGGTTGAACCTCAACCCGCTGGCGCAGCAGCTGGCGGCGTTGATGGGGGTCCACCCGAAGTGATCTCACCACGTCAGGGGGCCGGCGGGTGCAGCTCGCTTTGCCTCCTCTCAGGTGCCAACCACTACAGTGACGGCCGATGACTAGCGACACACCCCAAGCCAGCCGCGACAGCTCCGCAGCCTCGACCGGCGGCCGTGACCGCGGACGGACGGTGGCCAGCGTGCTGGCCCTGCTCCTCGTGGTCGCGGCGGCGGCATGTGCGGCATGGTTCGGCTACCAGGGGTACCAGGCGTACTTCGTGCAGAAGCCGATCCAGGATGCACGTGACGGCGCCATCGATGGGGCCGAGCAGGCGATCATCAACGTGACCACCGTGGATCCGAAGGACACCGCGGGATGGAAGCGGCGCGTCGACGGTTCGCTGACCGGCAAGGCGCGTGAGCAGATCACGAGCCAGGACGTCAGCAACCTCAACTCGATGATCACGCAGGCGGGTCCGCAGGCCGCGGCGCTCTCCTCACGGTTGCTCCGGAGCGCGCCGACCGAGGTCGACGCGGACGACGGAAAGGCCAAGGTGCTCGTCTACGTCGCGGCGACGTCGAAGCGCGAGAACGAAGCCGGTGTCACCCAGACGATGGGCTTCTCGGTCTCGATGACCGAGGAGGGCGGCACGTGGAAGGCGGACGACATCGCCCCACTCGAGTCGCTGGCCTACCAGGATCCGGGCGCTTCGGCCGGTGGCGCTGCCCCGGGCGGGCAGGGAACGGCTCCAGCGGGCACACCAGGGGGAGGTAACTGATGGCGCCGCAGAACCCGCGTCCGCCGCGTAAGAAGACCGCACGCAAGCCCTACACCCCGCGCGTCGCAGGCAGTGGTCAGCGTCCCACCGATGCGGTCCCGGAGACCGACTCGAAGGCAGTCGATCCCGTCGACAGCAACCCCATTCCGGTCGACAGCACCTCGGACCCCGTCGACGGCACCACCGACCCCGTCGACGGCACCACCGATCCCGCCGACGGCACCACCGATCCCGCTGACAGCGCCACCGATCCCGCCGACGGCACCACGGATCCCGCCGAGAAGCCCAAGCCGGCCGGCAAGACCCGACCGGTCGCGCGCGTCTCCACGCTGCGGACCGGCGATTCCGCATCCTCGACGACCCGGGCCGCAACGACGGACAAGAACGCGACGACGGCGGCCAAGTCCTCGACGTCGTCGGGACTGTTCCCGTTCGGTCGCCGCGCCATCGGCATCCTGATCGGTGTCGCCGTGGTGCTCGGGATCTTCGCACTGATCGCGGGACTCCATCCGGGGGCGTCGATCAGTTCCAACAAGGCCTTCGTCGATCAGCCCGCCACCACCGAGCTGACATCTCAGGTGCAGAGCAAGGCCTGCTTGCTGACCGTCGACACGCTCGACGTCGACGCATGGGCCGGCAAGGCGCGATCGGTGCTCACCGGCAGCGCCCGCACCGAGTTCGACAAGTACCTGCCCCAGCAGCGCGACATCCTCAACCAGACCAAGCAGGTCGCGGATTGCCGGGTCGAGTCGGTCGGTGTCGCGGACCTCTCCGGCGGGGGCGACGGAGCCACCGCACGTGTGGTGGCGAACCTGATCGTCAGCCAGAAACAAGCAGGCATCGCGGGTCAGAGCGCCGCGCCGAGGTATCAGTTCTCCATGGTCAAGCACGGCGACGACTGGCTCATCAGTCAAGTGGAAGCCTTCTGACCTGCGGCATCCGCCTGTCTCGCGTGCGTGTGCACCCGGTCGGCAAATCTTCGGCAAAAAGATGCGCGTAGCGCTTGACGAAATTGCGTTGTCGGGCCAGGCTGTCACCAGTGAATGACGTGCAGGCAGCCATCAGCGCGTACTCGCTTCCAGGCGTGGCTTGACAAAGTACGTCTATTTTCTGCTACAGTTGGACGTTGCGCTGGCTGCCTCCTGTCCACCTCTCGATCCTTCCTCAAGCCACCTTTGCTGTGTGTGCTCGTGGTGATCGCCGAAATCAGGGTGTCACCAGCGAACGGCCCATCAAGCCAAGCACCGAGCTAGGTAGAACACTTCGTGTTGGAAGGACAGATCTTGGCACTCGACCGCCAGTCCACCTCAACCATCCCGGGCGCGCCCAAGCGCGCATCCTTTGCAAAGATCAGTGAGCCACTGGAGGTCCCCGGCCTCCTCGACCTCCAGCTCGATTCCTTCGAGTGGCTCGTCGGTTCGCCGGAGTGGCGCGCCAAGGCGATCGCCCGCGGCGACGACAACCCCACCGGCGGCCTCGAGGACATCCTTCACGAACTGTCCCCGATCGAGGACTTCTCCGGTTCGATGTCGCTGTCCTTCACCGATCCGCACTTCGACGAGGTCAAGGCCTCGGTCGAGGAGTGCAAGGACAAGGACATGACCTACGCGGCGCCGTTGTTCGTCACCGCGGAGTTCATCAACAACAACACCGGCGAGATCAAGTCGCAGACCGTCTTCATGGGCGACTTCCCGATCATGACCGACAAGGGCAGCTTCATCATCAACGGCACCGAGCGTGTCGTGGTGAGCCAGCTCGTCCGTAGCCCCGGCGTCTACTTCGACTCCAACATCGACAAGACCACCGAGAAGACCCTCCACACCGTGAAGGTCATCCCGGGCCGCGGCGCGTGGCTCGAGTTCGACGTCGACAAGCGCGACACCGTCGGCGTCCGCATCGACCGCAAGCGCCGCCAGCCGGTCACCGTGCTGCTCAAGGCGCTGGGTTGGACGAACGAGGAGATCGCCGAGCGTTTCGGGTTCTCCGAGATCATGATGTCCACCCTGGAGAAGGACAACACCGCCAACCAGGACGAGGCGCTGCTGGAGGTCTACCGCAAGCTGCGTCCGGGCGAGCCGCCGACCCGTGAGTCCGCGGAGAACCTCCTGGAGAACCTGTTCTTCAAGGAGAAGCGCTACGACCTGGCCCGCGTCGGCCGCTACAAGGTCAACAAGAAGCTCGGTCTGGCCGCCAACCCGATGAACGGCGACTCGGTGCTGACCCGCGAGGACATCGTCGCGACCGTCGAGTACCTGGTCCGCCTGCACGAGGCCGACCCGCACACCACCTCCTACATGACCGTCCCCGGCGGCGTGGAGGTCCCGGTGGAGGTCGACGACATCGACCACTTCGGCAATCGTCGTCTGCGTACCGTCGGCGAGCTGATCCAGAACCAGATCCGCGTGGGCCTCTCGCGTATGGAGCGTGTCGTGCGTGAGCGCATGACCACCCAGGACGTCGAGGCGATCACCCCGCAGACCCTGATCAACATCCGTCCCGTCGTGGCGGCGATCAAGGAGTTCTTCGGCACGTCGCAGCTGTCGCAGTTCATGGACCAGAACAACCCGCTGTCGGGTCTGACCCACAAGCGTCGTCTCTCGGCGCTGGGCCCCGGTGGTCTGTCCCGTGAGCGCGCCGGCCTCGAGGTGCGAGACGTGCACCCGTCGCACTACGGCCGCATGTGCCCGATCGAGACCCCTGAGGGCCCGAACATCGGCCTCATCGGTTCGCTGTCGGTCTATGCACGGGTCAACCCGTTCGGCTTCATCGAGACCCCGTACCGCAAGGTGGTCGATGGTGTCGTGTCCGACGACATCCAGTACATGACCGCCGACGAGGAGGACCGCTACCTCATCGGTCAAGCGAACACCGCCTACGACCTCGAGGGTCGGATCACCGACGAGCGCGTGCTGGTCCGCAAGAAGGGCTCCGAGGTCGAGTTCGTGGGCATCGGCGACGTCGAGTACCTCGACGTCTCGCCGCGCCAGATGGTGTCGGTCGCCACCGCGATGATCCCGTTCCTCGAGCACGACGACGCCAACCGTGCCCTGATGGGTGCGAACATGCAGCGTCAGGCTGTGCCGCTGGTCCGTAACGAGTCGCCGCTGGTCGGCACCGGTATGGAGCTGCGCGCCGCGGTCGACGCAGGCGACGTGGTCGTGTCCACCAAGACCGGTGTCGTCGAGGAGGTCTCCGCCGACTACATCACCGTGATGGCCGACGACGGCAGCCGCGACACCTACCGGATGCGTAAGTTCGCGCGTTCCAACCACGGCACCTGCGCCAACCAGCGTCCGATCGTGGACGAGGGTCAGCGGGTCGAGGTCGGACAGGTCCTGGCCGACGGTCCGTGCACCGAGAGCGGTGAGATGGCCCTGGGCAAGAACCTGCTCGTGGCGATCATGCCGTGGGAGGGCCACAACTACGAGGACGCGATCATCCTGAGCCAGCGGCTCGTGGAGGAGGACACCCTCACCTCGATTCACATCGAGGAGCACGAGATCGACGCTCGCGACACCAAGCTCGGTGCCGAGGAGATCACCCGGGACATCCCGAACGTCTCCGACGAGGTCCTCGCCGACCTCGACGAGCGCGGCATCGTGCGTATCGGTGCCGAGGTCCGTGACGGCGACATCCTGGTCGGCAAGGTCACCCCGAAGGGTGAGACCGAGCTGACCCCGGAGGAGCGGCTGCTCCGCGCGATCTTCGGTGAGAAGGCGCGCGAGGTCCGCGACACCTCGCTCAAGGTGCCGCACGGTGAGACCGGCAAGGTCATCGGCGTCCGCGTCTTCAGCCGCGACGACGACGACGATCTGGCCCCCGGTGTGAACGAGCTCGTGCGTGTGTACGTCGCTCAGAAGCGCAAGATCCAGGACGGCGACAAGCTGGCCGGCCGCCACGGCAACAAGGGCGTCATCGGCAAGATCCTCCCGCAGGAGGACATGCCGTTCCTGCCCGACGGCACCCCGGTCGACATCATCCTGAACACCCACGGTGTGCCGCGTCGTATGAACATCGGTCAGATCCTGGAGACCCACCTCGGGTGGGTCGCCAAGGCCGGCTGGAACATCAACGTCGCTTCCGGTGTGCCCGACTGGGCGTCGAAGCTGCCCGAGGACATGTACTCGGCCGAGCCCGACACCAACACGGCCACGCCGGTGTTCGACGGCGCGCGCGAGGAGGAGCTGACCGGACTGCTGTCCTCGACGCTGCCGAACCGCGACGGCGAGGTCATGGTGAACGGCGACGGCAAGGCGACCTTGTTCGACGGTCGCTCCGGCGAGCCGTTCCCGTACCCGGTGTCGGTCGGCTACATGTACATCATCAAGCTGCACCACCTGGTCGACGACAAGATCCACGCTCGTTCGACCGGTCCGTACTCGATGATCACGCAGCAGCCGCTCGGTGGTAAGGCGCAGTTCGGTGGTCAGCGCTTCGGTGAGATGGAGTGCTGGGCCATGCAGGCCTACGGCGCCGCCTACACCCTCCAGGAGCTGCTCACCATCAAGTCGGACGACGTGGTCGGCCGCGTGAAGGTGTACGAGGCGATCGTGAAGGGCGAGAACATCCCCGAGCCGGGTATCCCGGAGTCGTTCAAGGTGTTGCTCAAGGAGTTGCAGTCACTCTGCCTCAATGTCGAGGTGCTCAGCAGCGACGGTGCCGCCATCGAGATGCGCGACACCGACGACGAGGATCTCGAGCGCGCCGCGGCGAACCTGGGTATCAACCTGTCACGCAACGAATCCGCGACGGTCGACGACCTGGCGAACTGACCCTCACCGACATACGACATTAGAGCTCTCGAAAGGTAACAAGTGCTCGACGTCAATTACTTCGACGAACTCAAGATCGGTCTTGCGACGGCCGATGACATCCACAACTGGTCGTACGGTGAGGTCAAGAAACCGGAGACGATCAACTACCGCACGCTCAAGCCCGAGAAGGACGGCCTGTTCTGCGAGAAGATCTTCGGACCGACTCGCGACTGGGAGTGCTACTGCGGCAAGTACAAGCGCGTGCGCTTCAAGGGCATCATCTGTGAGCGCTGTGGCGTCGAGGTGACCCGCGCCAAGGTGCGTCGTGAGCGGATGGGCCACATCGAGCTGGCCGCGCCGGTCACCCACATCTGGTACTTCAAGGGTGTGCCGAGCCGTCTCGGCTACCTGCTCGACCTCGCGCCGAAGGATCTCGAGAAGATCATCTACTTCGCCGCGTACGTGATCACCTCGGTGGACGACGAGCTGCGCCACGCGGAGCTCTCGACCCGCGAGGCCGAGATCGAGGTCGAGAAGAAGGCGATCGCCGACCAGCGTGATGTCGACCTGAACGAGCGTCAGCAGAAGCTCGAGCAGGATCTGGCCGAGCTGGAGGCCGAGGGTGCCAAGGCCGACGTGCGCCGCAAGGTGCGCGACGGTGCCGAGCGCGAGATGCGTCGTATGCGCGATCACGCGCAGCGTGCGCTCGACGACCTCGAGGAGATCTGGGATCGCTTCGTCAAGCTGAGCCCGGGCGAGCTGATCATCGACGAGAAGCTCTACCGCCAACTCGACGAGCGCTTCGGCGAGTACTTTGCCGGCGCGATGGGCGCCGAGGCGATCAAGAAGCTCCTCGAAACCTTCGACATCGATGCCGAGGCCGATTCGCTGCGCGAGACCATCCGCAGCGGCAAGGGCCAGAAGAAGCTGCGTGCGCTCAAGCGTCTCAAGGTCGTCGCGGCGTTCCAGCAATCCGGCAACTCGCCGCTCGGCATGGTCCTCGACGCCGTCCCGGTGATCCCGCCGGAGCTGCGTCCGATGGTCCAGCTCGACGGTGGCCGCTTCGCGACCTCCGATCTCAACGATCTGTACCGCCGTGTCATCAACCGCAACAACCGCCTCAAGCGACTGATCGACCTCGGCGCGCCCGAGATCATCGTCAACAACGAGAAGCGGATGCTGCAGGAGTCGGTGGACGCACTGTTCGACAACGGTCGTCGTGGACGTCCGGTCACCGGACCGGGCAACCGTCCGCTGAAGTCGCTGTCCGATCTGCTCAAGGGCAAGCAGGGACGTTTCCGTCAGAACCTGCTCGGCAAGCGCGTCGACTACTCGGGCCGTTCGGTCATCGTCGTCGGCCCGCAGCTCAAGCTGCACCAGTGCGGTCTGCCGAAGCTGATGGCGCTCGAGCTGTTCAAGCCGTTCGTGATGAAGCGACTCGTGGACCTGAACCAGGCGCAGAACATCAAGTCCGCCAAGCGGATGGTCGAGCGTCAGCGTCCTGCGGTGTGGGATGTCCTCGAAGAGGTCATCGCCGAGCACCCCGTGCTGCTGAACCGTGCTCCGACGCTGCACCGCCTCGGTATCCAGGCCTTCGAGCCGCAGCTGGTGGAGGGCAAGGCCATCCAGCTGCACCCGCTGGTCTGTGAGGCGTTCAACGCCGACTTCGACGGTGACCAGATGGCCGTGCACCTCCCGCTGTCCTCGGAGGCGCAGGCCGAGGCCCGCATCCTGATGCTGTCGTCGAACAACATCCTGTCGCCGGCCTCGGGTCGTCCGCTGGCCATGCCGCGACTGGACATGGTGACCGGCCTGTACTACCTGACCACCCTCACCGATGGTGCGGCAGGCGAGTACAGCGCGGCCAACTCCGACGACGTCGAGCGTGGCGTGTACTCCAGCCCCGCCGAGGCCATCATGGCCGTCGACCGTGGTGCGCTCACCGTGCAGTCGGCGATCAAGGTGCGGCTGACCGATCAGCGTCCGCCTGCCGACATCGAGGCCGAGGTGTTCCCGGACGGGTGGAAGTACGGACAGCCGTGGCAGCTCGAGACGACTCTGGGTCGTGTGCTGTTCAACGAGTTGCTCCCGGTGGAGTACCCGTTCGTCAACGAGCAGATGCCGAAGAAGCGTCAGGCCGTCATCATCAACGACCTGGCCGAGCGCTACCCGATGATCGTGGTCGCTCAGACGGTGGACAAGCTCAAGGACGTCGGCTTCTACTGGGCCACCCGCTCGGGTGTGACCGTGTCGATGGCCGACGTGCTGGTGCCGCCGGCCAAGAAGGAGATCCTCGACAAGTACGAGGAGCGGGCCGATGGCCTGGAGCGCAAGTTCCAGCGCGGTGCCCTCACCCCGGAAGAGCGTCGTGACGCTCTCGTGGAGATCTGGAAGCAGGCCACCGAAGAGGTCGGTCAGGCGATGGAGGCCCACTACCCGGACAACAACCCGATCCCGATGATCGTGAAGTCGGGTGCGGCGGGCAACATGACCCAGATCCGCTCGCTCGCGGGCATGAAGGGTCTGGTGACCAACCCGAAGGGTGAGTTCATCCCGCGTCCGATCAAGTCCTCGTTCCGCGAGGGCCTGACCGTGGCCGAGTACTTCATCAACACCCACGGTGCTCGTAAGGGTCTGGCCGACACCGCGCTGCGCACCGCCGACTCGGGTTACCTGACCCGTCGTCTGGTGGACGTCAGCCAGGACGTCATCGTCCGCGAGACCGACTGCGGCACCGAGCGTGGTATCACCACCACCATCGCCGAGAAGCAGGCCGACGGCACGCTGATCCGTGATGCGCACGTGGAGACCTCCACTTACGCCCGGACGCTGGCACAGGACGCCCTCGACGAGAGCGGGGCCGTGATCGTCGAGCGCGGTCACGATCTCGGTGATCCGGCGATCGAGGCCCTGTTGGGTGCGGGCATCACCGAGGTCAAGGTTCGGTCGGTGCTCACCTGTACGACCGGTACCGGTGTGTGCGCGATGTGCTACGGCCGTTCGATGGCCACCGGCAAGCTCGTCGACATCGGCGAAGCGGTTGGCATCATCGCCGCGCAGTCGATCGGTGAGCCGGGTACCCAGCTGACCATGCGTACGTTCCACCAGGGTGGCGTCGGTGAGGACATCACCGGTGGTCTGCCGCGTGTCCAGGAGCTGTTCGAGGCCCGTGTGCCCAAGGGCAAGGCTCCGATCGCCGAGGTCTCCGGCCGGATTCGCCTCGAGGACGACGATCGTTTCTACAAGATCACCATCGTTCCCGACGACGGTTCCGAGGAGGTCGTGTACGACAAGATCTCCAAGCGTCAGCGTCTGCGTGTCTTCAAGCACGACGACGGCAGTGAGCGTCTGCTCGCCGACGGCGATCACGTCGAGGTGGGTCAGCAGCTCATGGAAGGTGCCGCCGATCCGCATGAGGTGCTGCGCGTGATGGGACCGCGTCAGGTGCAGGTGCATCTGGTGAACGAGGTCCAGGAGGTCTACCGGAGCCAGGGTGTGTCGATCCACGACAAGCACATCGAGACCATCGTGCGTCAGATGCTGCGTCGCGTGACGATCATCGATTCCGGTGCCACCGAGTTCCTGCCCGGTTCGCTCACCGAGCGTGCCGAGTTCGAGAACGCGAACCGTCGCGTCGTCACCGAGGGTGGCGAGCCGGCGGCCGGACGTCCGGTGCTGATGGGTATCACCAAGGCATCGCTGGCGACCGAGTCGTGGCTGTCGGCGGCGTCGTTCCAGGAGACCACGCGTGTCCTGACCGATGCGGCCATCAACAGTCGCAGCGACAAGCTGATCGGTCTCAAGGAGAACGTGATCATCGGTAAGTTGATCCCCGCGGGTACCGGCATCAACCGGTACCGCAACATCCAGGTTCAGCCGACCGAGGAAGCGCGTGCCGCAGCTTACGCGGTGCCGTCCTACGACGACACGTACTACAGCCCGGACGGCACCTTCGGTGCCCCCGCCGGCGCTGCAGTGCCGCTGGACGACTACGGGTTCTCCAACGATTACCGCTAGTTCGAATCCGTAGCAATAACACGCGCTTTCCGCGTGCTGTTGCTACGAGATCTCGTCAGATCGGCCCCCACGCCCAGCGTGGGGGCCGATCTGCGTCCGTGAGAGATTGGTGGAACCTCGCGGCCCACGTGTGCGTCCAACAGTGGAGGCGAGTGCGCTGGGAAAGCGCGGGGTTTCGTTGCCTGACCCAGGAACAAACTGATGAAATTGGGGGCAGTCGATTTGCAGCGCGTTCTGGGCATCTTCGCCCTGATCGTCTTGGCGTTCGCGAGCGCGTCGTGTGGCGTTACTGGGCGCTCGGTCGAAACTTCGTCGGCTCCGCGGAATCCAGATCAGGCAAGGTTGCTGGGACAGAATGACTTTCCGCCTGGCTATACGACGAGTCCCGGCAATGTAGATTCAGCGGAGCGCGCTCGAAGCCAGTCAGATCTGGTCAACGGACGGGTCAACAAGAACGCCGCGTGCGCGAAGCTGACGGCAGACCAGGTACCTCTCATTGCGAAGTCGCAGCGAACCGGGGTTGTCGCCATACCCAAGCGTCCGGATGACGCACGTTATTCAGAAACAATCATCCGAAACGGCCAGACGCTCGACGACCAGCGAGCGTTGGCCGAGGTATGCAGGTCGGCGGTTTCGATGGTTCCAGGAGTTGGAGAGACCCTGGAGAAGTACACAGTCGTGCCCGCTCCCCTCGGAATTGACGCGGATGACTGCCTCGTGATCCAGATCGACGTCACGACTGACCCGTCACCGTCATCAGGCGAAGCGCCGCGGAGACGGCAGACCGTCGTTGGCTTTGCTCAACTCGGGAATGTGCAGGTCGAGTTCTATCAAGAGGTAGACGGTTTGGGCGCCGCTCCGGACACAGCGCAGTTCAACGAACTGTTCGCCAAGGCTGTTCGTCGGGCGTCCCGGCTCCAATAGGCAGCCGGTGTCTTCTAGAGCATCTGGTGGCCGATCGGATCGGTAGGTGGACCCAACTCTCAGGAGGTGATCCCAGATGTCACCACCCGCCACTCAGTTCGCCTACCGATACGGCAGGTACTGCACGTTCCAGTGGTTCCCGTCCGGATCATCGAAGTAGACGAAGTGTCCCCACGCCTGCTCGTCGACCTCACTGGCCTCGACGCCGGCCTCGAGGAGGTGCTTGCGGGCGACGTTGATGTCGGAGACGCACAGCATGAGCGTTCCCGGATTCGGCGGACCGCCATCGACGATGCCCTTGCCGAACGCGATCGAGCAGCTCGATCCGGGCGGCGTCATCTGGACGAACCGGATGCCCTCGGTGGGGGACTGGTCGTGGTCGGGATTGAAACCGATCCGTGTGTAGAAGTCTTTCGCCCGGTCGACATCGGTGACGGGCAGAAACGCAACCTCGAGTGTCCAGTCCATGATCTTCTCTCTGTCTGTGGTGATTGTTATGGGGCGATTGTGCGGGTCGAGCTTCGATACACATTGAGTCTGCTCCAAATAGCGGACAACTGACGTCCGCATTCGAGGGCTGAGTCAATGATGTCCCGACGCGCCAGTGGACGATGTGTGACGCGCCGATCGGATTCGGGCCATACGCTGGGACGGTGCAGCCCGACCGGCCCGTGACCATCTTCGGTCCCGATTTCCCGTTCGCCCACGATGACTGGATCACGCATCCCGCCGGTACCGGATCAATACCGGCCGACGCACTGGGCGCCGAGGTCGCGATCATCGGGGCGGGAATGGCCGGGATGGTCGCCGCCTATGAGTTGATGAAGGTCGGGCTGCGACCGGTTGTCTACGAACCCGAGCGGATCGGCGGCCGGCTGCGATCGGAGCACTTCGTTCCGGGTGAGCCCGAGGTCGCCGAACTCGGTGGCATGCGGTTCCCGGCATCGTCGTCGACGTTCTTCCACTACGTGGACACCTTCGGTCTCCGCAGCCGGCCGTTTCCCAACCCGCTCACCGAGGCGGCCGGTAGCACGGTGATCGACCTGGGCGGTGAGACCCTGTACGCCCGCACCCTCGACGACCTGCCGCCGATCTACACCGAGATCGAGAACGCCTGGGACAGTGCGCTGGAACGCGTCGCCGGATTCTCCGCGCTGCAGGATGCGATCCGGGAACGTGACGTCCCGCGACTCAAGGAGCTGTGGAACCGCCTCGTCGTCGACTGGGACGATCGGAGCTTCTACGACTTCCTGGCCACCTCCGATGAGTTCGGATCGCTGTCCTTCCGCCACCGCGAGCTCTTCGGGCAGGTCGGATTCGGCACCGGCGGTTGGGATTCCGACTTCGCGAATTCGATGTTGGAGATCCTTCGCGTGGTGGTCACCAACTGCGACACCAGCCAACACCTGATCGTCGGCGGGGCCGAGCAGGTGCCGCGCAGATTGTGGTCCGACAGCCCTGCCAGGATCCGGCACTGGCCGGTCGGTACCAGTCTGTCGTCGTTGCACAGCGGAGTCCCGCGGGCCGGGGTCTCCGCGATCCGGCGTGTCGGCCCCGATCGCATCGAGGTCATCGACCACTGGGGCGATTCGAGGGAGTTCCCGGCGGTGATCGCCACGTGCCAGGCATGGCTGCTGTCCACGGAGATCGAGTGTGACGAGAGCCTTTTCAGTCAGGATCTGTGGATGGCGCTGGATCGGACGCGATACATGCAGTCGTCGAAGACGTTCGTCATGGTCGACCGGCCGTTCTGGACCGATCGCAACCCGACCACCGGCCGCGACACGATGAGCATGACTCTGACCGACCGGTTGACGCGCGGCACCTACCTCTTCGACAACGGACCCGACCGGCCGGGGGTCATCTGTCTCAGTTACACCTGGATGAGCGACGCACTCAAGGTGTTGCCACACCCCGTGGACCGACGGGTCTCGTTGGCACTCGATGCTTTACGCAAGATCTACCCCGACGTCGACATCGCCGAACACATCGTGGGTCGCCCCCTGACCGTGTCCTGGGAGGCCGAGCCGCACTTCCTCGGCGCATTCAAGGGAGCCCTGCCCGGCCACTACCGATACAACACCCGCATGTACGGGCATTTCCACCGGCAGGAGCAACTGCCGGCCGCCGAGCGAGGCATCTTCATCGCCGGCGACGACGTGTCGTTCATGCCCGCCTGGGTGGAGGGCGCCGTGCAGACCGCGCTCAACGCCGTGTGGGGCGTGATCCACCACTTCGGCGGGTCGTCGCACCCCGACAATCCGGGCCCCGGGGACCGATACGACGAACTCGGTCCGATCGACATCGGGGGGTGACGGAATTGACGACTACTCCACACGGCCTACGAATGTCCCTCTGGCAGTGCGTACCTCGAACCGGCGACGTCGCGGGAAACCTTGCGCGTCTGGACACCGTGCTCGCCGAGTCCGCTCGGCGATCGGTGGACCTCCTGATCACGCCGGAGATGGTCGTCCCGGGATATCACCTCGATGCCGATGCGGCGGGTCGTCTCGCAGACCCGCCGGGCGGCACGATCGCCGAGCAGGTCAGCTCGATGGCGCGACGCCACGGCATCGGCGTTCTGTACGGATGCGCCGAGCGGGGGCTGGATGGATTGGTGTACAACGCCATCCGGCTTGTCGACCGCACCGGTTCCCGAGTGGCCACACACCACAAGACCCATCTGTTCGGCGAACTCGACCGCGCGATGGTCGCACCCGGCAGTGCCATGCCCCCGGTCGCCGATCTGGATGGCTGGCGACTGGGTCTTCTCACCTGTTATGAGGTCGAGTTCCCGGAGTTGGTCCGGTCGCTGGCCGTGCGTGGTGCCGACGTCGTGTGCGTGCCGACCGCCAACATGATCGAGTACGACGCCGTCCAGGATGTTCTCCTCCGCGCTCGGGCGCTGGAGAACCAGACCTTCGTGGCGTATGCGAATTACTGTGACAGGGAAGGGGATCTGGTCTACGGCGGTCGTAGCGAGATAGTCGCCCCGACCGGGGAGGTCCTCGCTGCCGCCGATCGCGGGCCTGATCTCGTCGTCGCCGATCTCGATCGCTCGATCCTCGTGGAGTCACGACGGCGCTACCCCTACCTCGCGGATAGGCGACCGGACCTCTACTGACATCGGCAACGGTCGCGGTGCCGCCGCGACCGAACGTTCGATAGCCCGAAGCCCGAGGTAGTGGCCCGATTTGCCTCTGGACAGAGCGGCTTCCGTACCCTACGGTAGCGTTACGCGTCCGCAAGTTACTGAGCAGTAAGGGGCGCTGGGGGGTCGGTTTTCATCTCGACCGGCGGCGTCTGTCGTCAACCGGACCGAGGTGTCATCTCCGGCAAGAGGTTTCGATCACGACTCACAATCCGGTGCCGGTCGTCGAGCCGGCGGGTCGTTCGTCATGCGTCACGTGTCGGGGCGGGGTCATGGCGTGACGTCCTCAGGACAACACTCAGGATCAACGCAAGGGGGACCCATGCCCGACACACTCACCACCATCCGCATGCGCGGTCTGGCCGACGATTCCTTCCGGCGGCCCTTGGAACTACTCGAGGCCATCGAGATCATGGAATTGGTCGTCATTCCCGGGCTCGACGCCGTACTCGACGCACCCCAGCAGTTCGCATTGAGCTTCGAGTCGTCGATCGCCTTGTCCGGCATGCTGCGCAAGCACGGGCAACGGGTCGGCATCCTCAAGCAGATGGTCGTCGAGGCGCTTGATGAAAGCGGCTGCGGTCCAAGGCATCTCGCGCATATCCCGTCCGCGTTGCCCGTTCGGGCAGTGCAGTCGATCGTTGCATACCCCAGGTGGTCGGCAGATCCCGACGGGGTCGCGGTTGTCCGGATCGCGTTCGCGTTCGTCGCCGTCCACGCGCTGACTGACCCGACCGACTGTCGAACAGCGTCGCGGGCTCTGCACCTGCGACCGCGTCCCCTGCACGACGACCGGGCTCTTCTCCGGCGAGTGCTGGGTGAGGCGCTACCCGGCCTCAGTGCGAATGCCCGCCAGTTGTTGTCGATCTACATCAGCAAGGCCAGCATCTTCTTCGCCGACCCTGGCGCGGACCGGTGGTCGGTGCCGTTCAGTGGCGGCAAACGTGACACCTCGGCATCGTCGTTGCTCGTCTACAACCCCGATGCGCTGCGCGAAGCCTGCCGCGGTGTCGGTCTCGACGCCCGGGAGCTGCGGATCTCGCCCCGACAATGACCGCCTGGATCACAGCTGGAAGAAAAAGTGTCGCAGACCACTGGACAGGCCGACTTACCATGCGGTAGCTTACGCAACGGTAACCTACTCGGGGGTAACCGTCGGGGGTGGCGGTTTCGGCACGTCAGGGGATCTTGTGGAGGTGGCATGCTGTCCGGTCTCACCCGCAAATCGCCTTCCTGGCGTGAACCGCAGTGTGCCGCGCGTTCGTTGCGAACCGCGCATCAAGGCCTGTCGACGTCGACGCAGGGGAGGGCGTCGTCGCGGGGTCGGGTCGGATCGGACCGTCGGGCGGTACAGCCGTCGGCGCCCGGTCCGACCCGAAAAATCGCAGCCGGTCGGCCGTCGTAGTCGGTCGTCGTACCCTGAGATCGTGGCTGACACTCCACGGCGGTACCGCTGGCTGCTCCACGTGGACCTCGACCAATTCCAGGTCTCGGTCGAGCGGTTGCGGAGCCCAGAGCTCGTCGACGTCGCGGTGATCGTCGGTGGCAACGGCGTTCCCACCGAGGCGCGAAAAGTGGTGACCTGCGCGTCCTATGAGGCGCGCGATGTGGGGGTGCGAGCGGGGATGCCGTTGCGAGCCGCGCATCGAAAGTTGCCCGACGCGGTCTATCTGCCGTTGGACATCCCGGCCTATGACGTCGCGTCGGGCGAGGTGATGTCGGTCTTACGGAGTTTCGGACATCCCGTCGAGGTGTGGGGGTGGGATGAGGCCTATGTGGGCGTCGAGCCGATCCTGGCCGGCGGGGCTGCCGACGTCACCGAGGCGGAGATCGACGATACGCGGGTTCGCCAGATCGCCCAAGAGATCCGGGCGGCGGTCCTGTCCGCGAACGGCCTCGCGTGTTCGATCGGGATCAGCGACAACAAACAGCGCGCGAAGATGGCCACCGGCTTCGCCAAGAAGTCCGCCGACGACAAGGTGTTCCTCCTCGACTCCCGGAACTGGCTGGAGTTGATGGGCGACCGACCGTGTCGCGATCTGTGGAGCGTCGGCCCGAAGACGGCCGCGAAACTCGCCGCACAGGGAGTCGACACCGTGCACCAGCTGATCGCGACGTCTCGCGAGGATCTGATCGGGATCTTCGGTCCCCATCAGGGCAATTGGCTGTACGTGCTGTGTCGTGGGGGCGGCGATGCGACGATCACCGAGGAGCCGTGGCTGGCCCGTTCGCACTCGAAGTCGCGGACGTTTCCCGTCGACCTGGTCGATCAGGAGGAAATGCGCGCAGCCGCAAAGGTATTGGCCCGCGAGGTGCTCGACCAGGTACTGACCGAGGAGCGGGTGGTCTTCCGGGTTGCGGTGACACTGCGGACGTCGACGTTCTTCACCCGCACCAAGTCCCGCAAGCTGGCCGGACCGACCACCGTGTACGACGACATCGAGCCCGTCGTGGTCGCACTGCTCGACGACTTCGAACGGGATCGACCCGTCCGGCTCCTCGGCGTCCGGTTGGACCTGGTCACCGACGAATCGGATGAGGCGGAGGACGAATCATGATGCGGCGGTTGGTGTGGGCGGTGGCCGGGCTGCTGGCGCTCATCGGGTTCGTGGCCCCGGGGCAGGCGGCAGCGCGGCCCGAACCGCTACCGGTGACCTATGACTTCCTCGCCGGGGTCACCGCCGAACTCGGCAACCCGGGTGGATCGCTACCGGGTACCAACAATTTTCGCTGCCGACCCTCACGCATCCATCCACGACCGGTGATCCTGGTACACGGCAGCGGTGGTGGCCGACAGACGAACTGGGCGACGCTCGCGCCGGTACTGGCCAACGCCGGCTACTGTGTCTACGCGCCGACCTACGGGGCGCTGTCCACCGTGTGGCCTGCCTCGGCACTCGGTGGGCTCGGGGTGAAGCAGGACGGTGCCTGGCAGATCAAGACATTCGCCGACCGTGTTCTGGCCACCACCGGCGCCGAGAAAGTGGATATCGTGGGCCATTCGCTGGGCACCGAGATCCCGACCTACTGGATGAAGTACCTCGGTGGGCGTGACAAGGTCGCGAACTATGTGTCGCTCGCCCCGTACTGGCGGCAGGGGCCCGACGAAGACGATGCCCGCAGCGCGATGGTGTCGCTCGTGCAGCGGAGACTGGGTATCTCGCCGCTGACGCCCCCGCACTGCGCGGACTGCTCGGCACCTCCGTCCGACACGGATTTCAATCACGCGGTGCGTCGGGGCACCCCGTACCTACCGGGTGTTCGCTACACCAACATCACGACCCGCGACGACGAGATCGTGACGCCCTACAGCAATGGGCTCCTCGCGGGTCCGCCCGGGACGCAGGTGACAAATATCGTTGTGCAGCAAGGCTGTCCGGAAGATCATTCCGATCACCTCTCGATCGTCGCCAATCGCCGATCGTCGACGATGGTGCTCAATGCGTTGGATTCGGCACATCCGCGTCCGGTGCCGTGTGTTGCGGTACCGCCCTACACGGGTGGTTGACCGGGGGAGCCGTCACGACCTGGTCAGAGGCGGCAACGACGCGATGGCGTCGAGCTGGTCGCGGCGTGCGCCCAGCGTGGCGGCGAGGAAGGTCCGGGCGATCACCAGGAGCTCGGCGATCTCGGGATGGGCGAGTTCGTAGAACACCGAGTTGCCCACCCGTTGGGCGGCCACCACGTGGTGCCTCTTCAGCACGGCGAGGTGCTGCGAGAGTCGTGTCGGCTCGATCTCGGTGATCGTGAGCAGCTCGCTCACCGCCGTCGGATCCCCGTTCGCGCTCAGTACCTCGAGAACCCGAATGCGTGCGGGGTGGGCGAGTGCCTTGAACAGGTTTGCCTTGATCTCGTACAGCGGCCGCTCGGGACCATCCGAGCTGGTCGAGGTCGTGGTCGGCACGTGGAGATCTCCTTGCGAGCGACGATCCGGGAGCGGCGGGCCCATGGCTTGACGGATACACGGATTGCGCAATTCCGCAATCCGATCCGGACGTTACCGCATCGGGATGCTCGGTGGACGTCACGACGCGGAGAGCCTCGACGCGGCGGTCAGTCGTCGGCGGCCCGGGGGATGCGTACGCCGATGAGATGGGCGTCCGGGTCGACATCGACTCCGATCCGGTCCCAGGGGAGTCCGATCGTCACCACGGCATAGGCCGAAGTCGGGAAACGCTCGATGTATCCGTCGGAATCGAGGGTGAGGGCCGTGGTCGGCATGCCGGGCGAATGTCCGACGACCAGTACCGTCGAGGCGTCGGTGGGCGCGTGGATCCTCAGTGCCTCGAGGATCTCGTGCGGTGCGCCACCGTAGATGTCGTCGACGTAGGTGGTGGGCGCGGAGATGCCGGTGCGATCCAAGGTCTCGCGCGTCCGGGTGGCTGTCGAGCACACAACGGCGTCGATGGCCAGCCCCTCGTCGGCCATCCATCGTCCGGCGAGGGCGGCTTCACGTCGGCCGCGGTCGGCCAGAGGGCGCTCATGGTCTCCGACCCCCGATGGGTAGCCGGACTTCCCGTGCCGCATCAGTACCAGCGTGCGCGTCATGCCGCGCCCGCGGAACGACGGCGCGGCCGAAACGTCGCAGCCCCGAGTGTCTGCAGCACGGCCGTGGTGGCGCGCCACGCGGCAGCCTCCTGTCGGCAATAGGCGGCGTCCTCGTGGTCACCGGTCGCGAGGTGCTCGTCGGCGAGTTCGTCGTACTCGATGCATTCGTCGATCGCCACCTCGATCAGTTCCATGACCGCCTCCCGTGACGAACAGGCGCGGCTGATCGCGTCGGCGTCCAATGTGGTGAGACGTTCGAGTTCGGCCTGGTACCGCATGCACCCAACCTACGACGCCGAGCCGACATCGTGGTGGACACACACCGTGACATCGTGGTGGACACCTACCGTGACCCGCGTCGATCCGGACAGGTTGAACCACGCTCGCCAACCGATAGCCTGGACAGGGTGCACTCCTGGGTTCCCGCGCTGCTGTCGATCCTCGCAGCAGTACTGATCGCCGGCGGTACGGTGATGCGTCAGCGCGCGTCCCATGCCAGCGGCGCCATCGGTCGGGGCTGGTGGATCGGTGCGACCGTGGCCCTGTGTGGATTCGCGGCGCAGGTCGCGGCCCTGGGGCTGGGATCGATTCTGCTCGTGCAACCCCTCGTGGTGCTCGCGATACTGTTCGCCCTGCCGATGGAGGCGTGGGCCGATCACCGATGGCCGCTGAAGCCGGAGTGGACATGGGGTGCAGTGCTGGTGGTCTGCGTGACGGTCTTCCTGGCCATCTCGCGACCCGAGCCGTCGCTACGCCGGCCGGGCGGACTGCTGATGGTCGTGACGATCGGTGCGGTGATCGTCGTCCTGGTCGGTTGCGTCCTGGCGGCCGAACGGTCCAATCAGCATTACAAGGCGCTCTTGTACGGCGTCACCGCGGGAGCCCTGTTCGGCATGTCGGCGCTGCTGGTCAAGACCATCGCCTACCAGTTCATCCACGACTTCGTGGGAGCGTTCCTCCAGCCGGAGTTCTATATGTTCCTCGTGGTGGCCGCGGGCGGTGTCGTCGCCCAGCAGCGGGCGTTCGGCGCCGGCGAGCTGCAGACGTCGTTCCCGGCACTCACGGTGATCGAACTCGCGGTTTCGATGGGACTGGGTGTCGTGCTGCTCGGTGAGAACCTCAATGTCTCGGTGCCGACCGCGCTGTTCCTCGGCGTCGTGCTCGCCCTGATGGTCCGTGCCGTCCTCGAACTCGCCAAACTTGCCGCGGTCCGTGCCGACGAGGCCAATTGCCGAACGCGGAAGGCCGCGGCCGACGAGGTCGTCGTCCCGTGAGGTGGCGCGTCAGCCGGCGTTGACCGGCTCGACGAATTCGATGATGCCCTCGGCCCATTCGGCCGCCAGTGCGGCCGGTTTGACCGCCGACGAGTTGTCGTGACGTGCGTGAACGCCGACCTGCACGGCTCCGCGCGCGGCCAGCTTCTCGGCGATGATCTCGCCGCCGTGGTTGAAGGTCTCGCCGTACACGCTGTCGCCGAGCCCGAACAGCGCAAAACGCACGCCGGTCAGGTCCGGCTCCACATCGTCGAGTTCCTCGGCGAACGGTTCGGCACCGCTGGGCAGCTCGCCCTCGCCATAGGTCGAGCACACGATGATCAGGAAGTCGGCGGGATCGAGATCTTCCACCGAGTACTCGCTCATGTCATAGATCGACGGGTCGTGATTCACCGCGAGGACATCGGAGATGGCGTCCGCGACCAACTCGCAGTTGCCTGTTTCCGTGCCGTACAAGATGACGACCGACATGACAGAACCCCTTTCGACCTCGCCTCGCGGAGGTCACGACCACATAGTTGAAGGTAGGCTACCCTAACTCGCTGCCTGGTGGTAGTTCGCAGATGGGAGGGGGTTGCAGATTTACTTGGATGTCCTACTATTGGGAGATGCACGCCACATCGGCCTGCTCGCCATCCGACTGTGAATCAAGGTGATCTACACGTGTCCGCAACTGATGCAGCCAACGTCCACACCGACGCCGTTCGTACCGTTCCGCACTTCCTGAACGGTGCCCTGGTGACCGCCACCGACGGTCGTTTCGCCGACGTCTTCAATCCCAGCACCGGCGCCGTCGCCGCCAGGGTTCCGCTCGCCGACACCGCCGAGGTCGACGCCGCGGTCGCCACCGCCGTCGAGGCGCAGCGTGAGTGGGCGGCCTGGAACCCGCAGCGCCGTGCCCGCGTGCTGATGCGCTTTGTCGATCTGGTCAACCAGAATGCCGACGAACTGGCCACCCTGCTCTCGCTCGAGCACGGCAAGACCCATCCCGATGCCAAGGGTGACATCCAGCGCGGTATCGAGGTCATCGAGTTCGCGATCGGCATCCCGCATTTGCTCAAGGGTGAGTTCACCGAGGGCGCGGGCGGCGGCATCGACGTCCACTCGATCCGCCAGCCGCTGGGCGTGGTCGCCGGCATCACGCCCTTCAACTTCCCGGCGATGATCCCGCTGTGGAAGGCGGGGCCTGCGCTGGCCTGTGGCAACGCGTTCATCCTCAAGCCCAGTGAGCGCGATCCATCGGTGCCCGTACGGCTGGCCGAACTCTTCAGCGAGGCAGGTCTGCCCGACGGCGTCTTCCAGGTCGTCCACGGCGACAAGGAATCGGTCGATGCGCTGCTGAACAACCCTGACGTGCAGGCACTCGGATTCGTCGGCAGCTCCGACATCGCGCAGTACATCTACGCGACGGCCGCCGCGAACGGCAAGCGCTCACAGTGCTTCGGGGGCGCCAAGAACCACATGATCGTCATGCCGGATGCCAACATGGATCAGGCCGTCGATGCGCTCATCGGCGCCGGCTACGGCAGTGCCGGCGAGCGGTGCATGGCGATCAGCGTCGCGGTTCCGGTCGGTGAGCAGACCGCAGAACGCCTGCGGGCCAAGCTCGTCGACAAGGTCAATGCGTTGCGCGTCGGTCACAGCCTCGACCCCAAGGCCGACTACGGGCCGTTGGTCACGGCCGCCGCGCTCGAGCGCGTGAAGGGCTATATCGGCAAGGGTGTCGAGGAAGGTGCCGAACTCGTCATCGACGGGCGTGAGCGGAGTAGTGACGAGCAGCAGTACGGCGACGAGGACCTCTCGAACGGGTTCTTCATCGGGCCGACGCTTTTCGATCATGTCACCAAGGACATGACGAGCTACACGGACGAGATCTTCGGCCCGGTGCTGCAGATCGTGCGGGCCGCCGACTACGAGGAGGCGCTCGCGCTGGCCTCGGATCACCAATACGGCAACGGTGTCGCGATCTTCACGCAGGACGGCGACGCCGCCCGCGACTTCACCGCGCGGGTCAACGTCGGCATGGTCGGCGTGAACGTGCCGATCCCGGTTCCGGTGGCGTACTACACCTTTGGTGGCTGGAAGCGGTCCGGATTCGGGGACCTCAACCAACACGGCCCGGCATCGGTCCAGTTCTACACCAAGACCAAGACCGTCACGACCAGATGGCCGTCCGGTGTCAAGGATGGCGCCGAGTTCGTCATCCCGACGATGGATTGATGTCGATGACGATGATCACCGACGGCGGTCTCGACGCGGACGAGCGCGTCATCGTCGAGACCGCGGCCGGATTCGCGGCCAAGAGGCTGGCGCCGTTCGCGCTGGAATGGGATGAGAACCACCACTTTCCGGTCGACGAGTTGCGCGAGGCGGCCGAGCTCGGCATGGGTGCGATCTACTGCTCGGAGGATGTGGGCGGCAGTGGTCTGCGTCGGCTCGACGGCGTTCGCATCTTCGAGCACCTCGCCGCCGCGGATCCCGCTGTCGCAGCGTTTCTGTCCATCCACAACATGTGTGCCTGGATGGTCGATCACTACGGCACCGACGATCAGCGCGCCGACTGGGTTCCACGTCTCGCGTCGATGGAAACGGTGGCGAGCTACTGCCTCACCGAGCCCGGCGCGGGCTCGGATGCGGCGGCGCTGTCCACCAGGGCGGTCCGATCCGGCGACGACTACGTCCTCACCGGCGTCAAGCAGTTCATCTCCGGTGCGGGTACCAGCGACGTCTACGTGCTGATGGCCCGCACCGGCGACAGCGGTGCCCGTGGGATCTCCACCTTCCTCGTCGAAAAGAACACTCCGGGACTGGGTTTCGGTGCGCAGGAGCGAAAGATGGGCTGGCACGCCCAGCCAACCGCGCAGGTCATCCTCGACGAGGTCCGGGTGCCTGCCGCCAATCTGCTCGGCGGTGAGGAAGGCATCGGCTTCGGGATCGCGATGAACGGCCTCAACGGCGGCCGGCTCAACATCGCGGCGTCCTCCCTGGGCGGTGCCCAGGCGGCGTTCGACCGTGCCGCGACATATGTCGCTTCGAGGAAGGCATTCGGAGGTGCGCTGATCGACGAGCCGACCATCCGGTTCACGCTCGCCGACATGGCCACGTCCCTGCAGGCTTCGCGCTTGATGCTGTGGCAGGCGGCAGCTGCCCTCGATGCCGGCGCACCCGACAAGGTGGAGCAGTGCGCGATGGCCAAACGATTCGTCACCGACAGCTGCTTCACGGTGGCCGATCAGGCGCTGCAACTCCACGGCGGATACGGATATCTCACCGAATACGGTCTGGAGAAGATCGTCCGGGATCTCCGTGTGCACCGGATACTGGAGGGCACGAACGAGATCATGCGCGTCGTGGTCGGACGGTCGATCGCCGCGCGCTATCGCGAGAACTGAACTGATTCACCAGCACAACCGAATTCACATTGGGAGACTCGACAATGACGACGATCGCCTTTCTGGGACTGGGCAACATGGGTGGGCCGATGGCGGCCAACCTGGTGGCGGCCGGACACACCGTGCACGGGTTCGATCCGGTGCCGGAGGCGGTGACGACTGCGCAGGGGAACGGTGTCGAGACCTTCCCGACGGCGGTCGAGGCCGTGGCGGCAGCCGAAGTCGTGATCACGATGCTCCCGAGCGGGCCGATCGTGAAGAAGTGCTACGCGGACATCTTGCCGGCGTCGCCGACCGGCGCGCTCTTCATCGACAGCTCGACCATCTCGGTCGATGATGCGCGAGAGATCAACCAGCAGGCCGCCGAGCACGGCTTCGCCCAGCTCGACGCCCCGGTGTCCGGTGGGGTGAAGGGTGCGGTCGCGGGCACGCTCGCCTTCATGGTCGGCGGTGCGGACGACGCGTTCATCACTGCGCGCTCGACGCTGGACCCGATGGCGGGCAAGGTGATCCACTGTGGTTCTGCCGGTGCAGGCCAGGCTGCCAAGGTGTGCAACAACATGGTGCTCGCCGTTCAGCAGATCGCGGTCGGCGAGGCATTCGTGCTCGCCGAGAAGCTCGGACTCTCCGACCAGGCCCTCTACGACGTGATCACCGGCGCCACCGGCAACTGCTGGGCGGTCCAGACCAATTGTCCGGTTCCCGGCCCGGTCCCGACCTCACCGGTGAACAACGATTTCAAGCCCGGCTTCGCGACGGCATTGATGAACAAGGATCTGGGGCTGGCCATGGATGCGGTGGCCGGCACCGGGTCGCGGGCGCCACTCGGTACGCATGCGGCCCAGCTGTACAAGGCTTTTGCCGAACAGCACTCCGACCTCGACTTCAGCGCGATCATCACGTCGCTGCACTGAACCCGCACCCACGCAATGACGTTTCTGACGTCAGGCGAGGGTCAGAAGTCGCCGGCGTCTCGCCTGAGCGACTGAATCGCCGTCACCATCGCGGCCATCTCGTCGTCGCTCATCCCGACGTCGCCGAACACCTCGGTGTTGAGCGTCGCGGTCGCGTCCTCGACGGTCGAGCGGCCGAGGTCGGTGATCTCCACCAGAGTCGTGCGTCCATCGGTCGGATGAGGCACGCGGCGCACCAGCTTGGCCTCCTCGAGGCGCCGGATCGCGTGCGTGACGCTCGTGACGTGAACCTGAAGCCGGTCACTCGCCTTGGTGATCGGCAAGGCGCCCTGTCGTGAGAATGCCAGCAGCCGTAGCAGTTCGAAACGGGAGAAGCTCAGATCGTAGGGTCGTAACGCCGATTCGACGCGGGCCAGCAGGATCTGATGGGCGCGCATGACCGAGGTGACCGCGACCATCCCGTCGGCGACGTCGGCCCAGCCGGCATCGGACCAGTTCTGACGCGCTTCGGCGATCGGGTCGAAACGCATGCTGCGGCCTGCCATGCAGATCACCTTAGCCATTGCATGAGCCGTCAGTGGCCACGCAGGGTCCCGGTCGCGTTCGCGTCCCGGTTCCCTGTGGACGTGCCTGCGCCGGGATCGGCGTGAACCGGATCGGTGCGCCAGCCGTCGATCACCGCCTTCGCCGCGGCCACGGGGTCCGCTCCGGCAGGAAAGTGCCCGGACAGCAGCAGCATTGCCGTGCCGTGGACCTGAGCCCACAGCGACGCGACCACCGTGTCGACGTCTGCCCGGCGGAACAGGCCGGACTCCATCGCCGCCGTGACCCCGTCGCGCAGCGGCGCGATCGCGCGTGCCGCCGCGGCTTCCGTCTCGGCGGTTGGCGCGATACCCGCGAGGGCTTCTCCGAACATGATCTCGTAGAGCCGCGGGTTGTCCAGGGCCCACCCGACATACGCCGTGCCGAGCCCGACAAGGTCGCTGGTGTCGTCGCCCGTGGCCACGGATTCCTGTGCGGTGGCGAATGATTCGAAGGACCGGGTCAACACTCCGCGGGCGAGGCCCTCTTTGTTGCCGAGGAGTGAGTACACCGCCGTCGTCGACGTCCCCGCCACGCGGGCGACATCGCGCACCGACAGTGCGGCGAGGCCGTGCTCGCTCACCACTCGAACCGCCTCGTCGAGGAGGCGATCGCGAAGTTCCTCGGTGTGCACCTTGGGTCTTGCCATGCCCGCGATTGTTTCATAACGTTGTTTCGTAACGACGTTATAGAACGTTTCGGAACCACAGGAGGCTGCCATGCCCGCACCCGATGCCCGCCGGATCACCAATGTCCCTCCTCCCGCGGGGACGACCCTCTTCCTCATCGGGATGCGGGTGACCCATCCGCTGCGTGTCCGGGCGTGGTTGTCGGTCGTCCTGGCGATGCCGCGCATGCTCATACATCTGCGCAGGCATGCAGACGCCGGGATGCTCACCTATCGCATGTACTTCGGACCATCGATCATGGTCGTCTCGTACTGGCGATCACCTGCCGCGCTGCAACGGTTCGCAGCAGATTCGGACGGGCCCCACCTACCGGCCTGGCGGTCGTTCGCCAAGCGATTCGCCGACGCCGATTCCGTCGGTATCTGGCACGAGACCTACGTGATCGGGGAGCACGAGACGGTGAGCAGCGGGATGTCGCCGTGGGGTTTGGCCGAGGCCGTGGGTGCTCGGCCGGTCGGGCCGGCGGAGTCGACGGCAGCGCGGCGGATGGCGCGGACCGAAGGTTCGACGGAAATGTTTTCCGGGCAATAATTGCGATCCCATCGGCGATTCGAGAATGTCAAGCGCACCATCAATCATCGTTAAACGCCGGACGGGGGCCTTCGGCAGCGGAATATGATTGCCCGGTAATGGACCGGAGAATTCCCCCTCGGCCGGCTGAGGCAGGTGATGTTTCGCTGTCATAGTGTATTCGACATCCCCACACCGTGATTCGAGTGAAGAACCTCGCTCGACGGGGCGTGCGCGACGTGTGGAGAACTGATGCGCGACGAGTATTCTCGCTCATTTTCTACGTAGGAGGTATCCATGATTTCCCGCGCTCGTCTGTCACTTGCCGCACGACTCTCGATTACGGCGATCTCGGTAGCCGCATTTTCTGTCCTCCCCGGTGTCACCACCGCGAACGCCGGTCCCAACGGAAGCCTCGATCAGGTACTGCCACCGGGATTCCCCTGCATTCACACAAACGTTTCTCCACCGATCGCCACCTGGGGCTGGACTCGACTGGATGGGTACGAACCGAAATTCGTGAGCGGCCCGGGTGATGGCAATTCGGGAAAGGGGTCACTGAAACTGGAGAACAGTCAGGGTCCAGCAAGCCTGTTCCATCCCGGATTCAGCACTCCGTTGACGCAATTGGCGAGGGAACGGAATGCCCTCGGATTCATGTACAAGGGAACGTCCGCGACTTTCCAGATCAGGATCCGTGATGCGAAGCGGACCGATTCAGTGCTCGGGGGATTCACCACGCTCGTCTGGCAGCCCTCCAAGAACGGCAACGCGGGTGCCAACAGCTGGGTGACGAACCCGGATCTCGCGAGCGGCCAGTGGTGGAGCACGAACCCCATTGCAGGCTTGCCCACCAGGGACAAGCTGTTGACCCTGTCGCAGATCGCGGACCAGAATCCGCGCGCATGGGTTGGTGAATACGGCGTGCGGAACGGCTCGGCCAGCACCTCGTCATACGTCGACAACGTCGTCTACGGCTGCTCGAAGTGGGATTTCGAGCCGGACGGGAGTCTCTCCTGACTCCTACTGAACCAGCACAAGCCGGTCGACGTCAGTCGGCCGGCTTGTGCTCCATCAGCATCTCGATGGCGCCCACGATGGTGTCGACCAGTCCGGTGACCGTATGAGCGCCGAGTTCGCCGCGTGTCTCGTCGGACCGCATCATGATGACCGACTCGACGAGCCGGAAAGGCAACAGTCCACGGGTGTCGGACACGTCGGCCAGGGCCGCGGTGGCGAGCGCTTCATATGCGGCCGACAATTCCTGGCGGGCGGCGCGGAACTCACCGAACCTGTCGTCGGCCAGCTCGGGCAACAGATAGAGCGCTCCGATGTTCCACCGTGCCGCCGCCAGTTGCGTGACGTCGTAGCGCGCGAGATCGAGCAGGCGTTGCAGCGGTTCCCCTTCGGACGCCAGGAGTTCGCGCGCCTGCTCGAGTGAGGGATCGACAGTGGTCGCGAGCAGAGCGGCCAGGATGTCGTCCTTGGTCTTGAAATAGTGATAGAGCGATGCCTGCCGGACCCCGACGGCGTCGGCGATCATCCGCGTCGACGTCCCGGTGTACCCGTGCCGGGTGAACAACTCGGCCGCGGCGTCGAGGATCTCCTCGCGGGCGGTCTCGCCCCGGCGTTTGGGTTTGACCAGTCGTGGCCGTCCCGGGCTCGCGGCTGTGCGCGAAGAAGCCGGAGGCGTCGCCATCTCGTTCCCATTCGTGTTGTTGTCGGTCGGTCGACAGATTCACCCTAGTGCACCGTTACGACCCGCGCCGATCCGCTGACCTGGGGTGGTGTTACACAGACGTAGCGCGCGTTTTCCGGCTCGAAACAATTCTGTCATTCGACAGAAATCGCCGGAGGTTTATCTGTCACTCGACAGATAAAAGCTCACCGTGGAGCTCCCGACCCTCAGCAGAGAGGCGAACGAACATGACCTCCACCGCCATCACCCCTCCGGCCGAGCCGCCGACATCGTCGGGCGGCGATGCCGATGATCTGTCCGAGTTCGGCTACGACCAACAGTTGCACCGCTCGCTCGGCACGTTCGCGTCGTTCGCGGCCGGCTTCTCCTTCGTCTCGATCCTCACCACGATCTTTCAGCTGTTCGGTCTGGGCTTCGGGTTCGGCGGGCCGGCATTCTTCTGGACGTGGCCCATCGTCTACGCAGGTCAGTTCCTGGTTGCGCTCTGCTTCGCGGAGATCGCCGCCCGCTATCCGATCTCGGGCGCCATCTACCAGTGGTCGCGGCGCATGGGCGGAGAGGTGATCGGCTGGTTCGGCGGCTGGTTCATGATGATCGCCCAGGTCGTCACGGCCTCGGCCGCGGCCATCGCACTGCAGGTGGTCCTGCCGTCGGTGTGGAGCGGTTTCCAGATCATCGGCGACGACCCGACATTGACCAGTACCAGCGGCGCCGCCAACGCGGTGCTGCTCGGGTCGATCCTGCTCGTGATCGTCACGGCCATCAACTGCGTCGGCATCTCCTGGATGAGCCGCATCAACAACATCGGCGTCACCTGCGAGCTCGTCGGCGTCGTCGCGGTGGTCCTGGCGCTGTTCACCCACGCCAAGCGCGGGCCCGACGTCGTCTTCGACACCGGGATCCCCGGCCAGCAACCGGGCTACATCTGGGCGTTCATCGTCTCGGGCCTCATGGCCGCCTACGTCATGGTCGGCTTCGGCTCGGCCGGTGAACTCGCCGAGGAGACCAGGAATCCACGCCGGGTCGCTCCCCGAACGATCCGTCTCGCCCTGACGGTCTCCGCGATCGGTGGCGGACTGATGCTGCTCGGTGCGCTGATGGCGGCACCCACCCTTGACGACGAACTCGCCACCGGTGGTCTGCCCTACGTTCTCGACTCGGTTCTCGGCAGCTTCTGGGGCAAGGTGCTGCTGTGCGATGTCGCCGTCGCCATCTTCATCTGCACCCTGGCGATCCAGACGGCGTGCTCGCGGCTGATGTTCTCGATGGCTCGCGACGGACGGCTCCCGTTCTCCACGACGTTGTCCCACGTGAACGAACGCACCGGCACCCCGATTGCACCCTCGATCCTGATCGGATTGCTCTGCATCGGCATCCTCGTGGTCAACGTCGGCAATTCGGCGATCTTCGCGACCCTTGCCAGCGTCTGCATCATCCTCATCTACCTGGCCTACCTCGCCGTCACCGCGCCGATGCTCTACCGCCGATTCCAGGGTTGGCCGAAGGGCGGCGTAGCGGTGGATGCCGAGGGCAAGAAGCTGTTCTCGATGGGTCGACTCGGCATCGTCGTGAACCTCCTCGCGGTCCTGTACGGGGCGCTGATGGTGGTCAACCTCTCCTGGCCGCGGGCCGAGGTGTTCGATCCGGCAGGGGAGATGCCGATCCTGCGGTGGGCGGGTCCGATCTGCATCGCGGTCACCGTGCTCGTCGGCATCGCCTGCTTCCCGCGGGGCAAGGAACACCCCAAGCCGGTCACCGTCGGCGTGTAGTCGCCCGCCCTGCGTGATTCGTTTCGCTCACACGTGAGGGACCGGGCGCCCGGAACCGCCACGTCTCTCGATCCATGAGGAGCGAGCTCGCGAGCGTCTCGACGGTCGACCACCCATTCCACCTGCAAGGAGTTTCATCACCATGTCCAGCATCGCAACCACCGCCAGCACCGCAGGCGCCCGTGAGCATGCACGCTCACAGGCCGGTACCCTCACCGACTCGATGCCGGTGGTACCTGCCAGCGCCTGGCCGAATCCGCCCGCCGACCTCGATCCATCCCAATTGACCTGGGCCGAAACAGTTCCCGGCGGCCGCTACACCAGCAAGGTGCTGGCCCGTGGCACCCGGCTACGCCTGCGCGACGTCACCGGCAGCGCCTGCGCACACCTGATGCTGTGGCGTGTGGACGCACCGTGGGAGCGGCTCAACGTCGCCGATACCGTGAAGGTGCCGTGGCAGGCATACGTCACCACCGGGCACCCGTTGCTCAGCGACCAGGGCCGGGTGCTGGCCACCGTGGTCGCCGACGACAGCGCCCATCACGACGCCCTGTGCGGTACCACCACCTTGGGATCGAATCTGGCCAAGTACGGTGCCGGAGCAGCTCATTCGGACAGCCCGGCCGGACGAGAGCTGTTCACCCTGGCCGCTGCCAAGAACGGGCTGGGCGCAGCCGACGTGGCGCCGTCGCTCTCGTTCTTCCACGGCGTCGTGGTGGAGGCAGACGGCACGCTGACGTCCAAGGGCTCGGCGGGGCTGGACAAGTCCGTCGACCTGATCCTGCATCTGCCGTGCATCGTTGCGATCGTCAACACCGCACATCCCCTCGATCCCGCGCCGGTGTTCACCGCAGGCCCCCTCGAGGTGCTCGGCTGGCACGCTCCCGACGACCTCGGCGACCTGCTGTCGTCGGTCGGCTCGACCGATCCGGAATACCAGCGCGCCGTGGCGAACTCCGAAGACGCCTGGGCCGCGGCCCATTTCTGAGCACCCGTCCGACTCTGCAAGGAGAACACCATGACCACCACCATGTCTCAACCTGACGCGGCCGACCAGGCCCTCGTGCCCGGTGCGGTGATCGACGACGCCGAGGTCGGCGAGCGGGCCCCGTGGTCCGGCGTCATCGCCGCCGGCGACGTGCTGACCATCGTCGACCTCTACGGAAACCAGGCCGTCGACACCCTCTTCTACGGCGGCCACGACCACACGATCCGATACTCCGCACAGGCCACCATCGCCGCGCAGGGAAACATCTTCCTCACCACCGGAACGGTGATCCGCGACCAGGAATCCGCTCCGATGATGACCATCGTCGGCGACGAGGTGGGTAATCACGACACGCTCGGTGGCGCCTGCTCGCAAGAGTCCAACACGTTGCGCTACGGCCACCACACCAAACATCAGCACGCCTGTGTGGAGAACTTCCTCATCGGCGGTGCGCGGCACGGCCTCGGCAAACGAGACCTCGTCGGCAACGTCAACTTCTTCATGAACGTGCCGGTCGATCCCGACGGTTCCCTCGGCATCGTGGACGGGCTGTCCGCACCCGGCAAGCGGGTCGCGTTGCGCGCCGACGTCGACACCCTGGTGCTGATCTCCAACTGCCCACAGATCAACAACCCCTGCAACGGATTCGACCCGACCGCGGTCCGCGTCATCGTCACACGTCCCGCAGCGGGCTAGACCGCGAACAGACACGAGGAGCTGACTCCCCATGGCCACCATCACCGTTCTCCGTGCGGGGCCGCTCACCACCATTCAGGACTGGCCCGGCCGGGTCGGCTACTGGAAGGTCGGTGTGCCGCCCTCGGGACCGATGGACGACCTCTCGTTCCGACTGGCCAACCAAGCGGTGGGCAATCCCGATCACGCGGCGGCGCTCGAGGCCACCATGATGGGCCCCGCCCTGCGCTTCGCGGAGGCGGCGCGGGTGGCGGTCACCGGTGCACCCGCGGTGGTCACCGTCAACGGATCGATTGTGCCGCAATGGGTGCCGATCACGGTCGAGGACGGCGACGTCCTCGACGTCGGTGCGGTGGCCGACCTGGGCATGCGCGTCTACGTCGCCGTCTCCGGCGGGGTCGACGCGGAGGACTATCTCGGTAGCAAGTCGACCTTCACTCTCGGGCGGTTCGGCGGTCACAACGGTCGCAGGCTCGACGACGGCGACGAACTGACGCCTGCGCGACTGTCGACCGGCACGGCCAGGCGCGTCCTCGGTGACGAGCAGCCGGCTTTCACCCACACGTGGCAACTCGGCGTCACCGTCGGCCCGCACAGCGCACCGGAGTTCTTCACCGCCGCCGACATCGAGGACATCCTCGGTACGGCATACGAGGTGCATTTCAACTCCGACCGCACCGGTATCCGGCTGACCGGTCCGAAACCGCAGTGGGCCCGGACCGACGGCGGTGAGGCGGGCCTGCACCCGTCGAACATCCACGACAACGCCTATTCGGTCGGTGCGCTGGATTTCACCGGCGACACGCCGATCCTGCTCGGACCGGACGGGCCGAGCCTCGGCGGCTTCGTCTGCCCGGTCACCGTCGTGACCGCTCAGCGCTGGAAGCTCGGACAGCTCAAGCCCGGTGACACGGTGACGTTCGTGCCGGTGCGCAGCGATCGGACCGCGTCACCGTCGGAGACCGGGTTGGGACGCCGCGCGTGCTTTGTGGATGTTCTCTCCTCGGGCGGGGATCCGGACGGCGGCATCCTCGGCTCCACCACCACCGCGGACGGCTCCACCTCGGTCACCTACCGCCGCAGCGGCGACGACAACATCCTCGTCGAGTACGGCGACATGCACCTCGACCTCGCGTTGCGCGCCCGGGTGCACGCACTGAGCGAGCGGATCGACGCAGAGCGTCCAGCCGGACTCATCGACCTCACGCCGGGAATCCGGTCACTGCAGATCAAGGCGGACCCCGATGTCTGGTCGCAGGGGCGAATGCTCGCTTGGCTCAACGAGTGCGAGAGCCAGTTGCCGGCCGCGGAAGATCTCGTCGTCCCGAGCCGGACCGTGCATCTACCGCTGTCATGGGACGACCCGGCAACCCGCGAGGCCATCGAGCGATACATGCTCGGTGTTCGTTCCGACGCACCGTGGTGTCCGTGGAACATCGAGTTCATCCGCCGGATGAACGGTCTGGGGTCCGTGGACGATGTCCACGAGATCGTGTTCGACGCGAGCTATCTGGTGCTGGGGCTGGGCGATGTCTACCTGGGCGCTCCGGTTGCCGTGCCGCTCGATCCGCGTCATCGCCTGGTCACCACCAAATACAACCCGGCGCGCACCTGGACGCCGGAGAACGCAGTCGGGATCGGGGGCGCCTACATGTGCATCTACGGCATGGAAGGGCCCGGCGGGTACCAGTTCGTCGGGCGCACCACACAGGTGTGGAACCACCGATACCCGTCGCCTGCGCCGGGGTTCGACCCGGAGCACCCCTGGCTGCTCCGGTTCTTCGACCAGATCCGTTGGTATCCGGTGAGTTCGGACGAACTCCTCGAGATGCGGGCAGACGTCGCGGCCGGTCGCGGCGACAGCGTGCGGATCACCGAAGGCACCTTCTCGCTCGCCGACCACCAGCAGTTCCTCGATGAGAACGCCACCGAGATCGCGGAGAGGCGTGCCACGATGGAGGCAGCGCGTGCCGAGGAGCGCGAGCGTTGGTCGCGTCAGGGTGAGTTCGCAGGAGTTCCGGCGGGTCATGCACTGACCGACGCCGTCGGACAAGGGGAGGTCGCAGAACAGGGGAAGGTCGCATGAGCAGGATCACCGACATCTACCGGCTCATCGACGAGGCCGACCGTCCGGAGGTGTTCATCACTCTGCGTCCCTGCGCCGACGTGGAGGCCGACCACCGGGAGTCGCTGGCCGCGGGAGGGCCCCTGGCGGGAATCGTCCTCGCGGTCAAGGACAATGTCGACGTCGCGGGCCTCCCTACGACCGCCGCGTGCCCCGACTATGAGTTCGTGCCGTCGGTCGACGCCCCGGCTGTCGCCGCGCTACGCTCCGCCGGGGCGGTGGTGATCGGCAAGACCAACCTCGACCAGTTCGCCACCGGACTCGTTGGCACCCGGAGTCCGTATGGGGCCGTTCGGGATTCACGACGTCCCGATCGGATCTCGGGTGGATCGAGCTCCGGTTCGGCCGTCGCCGTGGCCCTGGGGTTCGCCGACATCGCGATCGGGACCGACACGGCGGGGTCGGGGCGGGTGCCCGCGGGCCTGCAGGGAATCATCGGGATCAAGCCGACGCTGGGTGTGGTCTCGACAGCGGGTGTGGTGCCCGCCTGCGCGAGTTACGACACGGCGACCATCTTCGCGGCGGACATCGATCTCGCGAATCGGGCGATGGCGGTGATGGCCGGAGCGCAGGGGCCGCGACCGTTCGGTCCGACCACGCGACTGGCCGCCGCCGAGCAGCCGACCGTCGCGGTACCCGCAGACCTGCCCGAACTCGACGACGCGTGGCGTGATGCCTTCGGTGCCGCGGTCACCCGGGCCGAGGCCGCGGGACTACGGATCAAGCCCATCGACCTCGGGCCTTTCCTCGCTGCGGCGAAGCTGCTGTACGAGGATGCCCTGGTCGCCGAGCGGTACGATGCGGTCGGAGAGTTCGTCGACGCCGCCGGGTGTGGGCTGGACCATGTGGTGTCCGGGATCATCAGCGGTGCAAAACGTTTCGGTGCGGTGGAGCTGTTGCGTGCCCGTCGTCGTCTTGGGGGGCTTCGCATCGAGTCGATGGTGGAGTGGGGTGATGCCGATGCCCTGCTGGTGCCGACGGCGCCGTTGCACCCCACGCTGGCCGAGGTGGCCGCGGACCCGATCGGGGTGAACTCCCGGATGGGCACCTACACGAATTTCTGCAATCTCTTCGACCTGTGCGGACTGGCCGTGCCTGCCGGCGAGATCGACGAGAGCGACGGTACGCGCGCGCAATTCGGCGTCACATTCCTGGGGCGTGCACACGACGATGCGGTGATCACCGATCTCGCGCGCCGGTTTCTCGACGGCACCGCCGATGCCGGACCGGCCTGGCCGGAGGCGAGTGGAGCCCCGGCAACCGAACTCGCGGTGTTCGGTGCGCACATGCGCGGGGGTCCGCTGACCCACGAACTGTCTGACCGCGGAGCGCGGTGGTCGGGTGAGGTCTGTACCGCGCCTTCCTACCGACTCGTGGCGCTGGACACCACCCCCGTCAAGCCTGGCCTGGTCCGCGACCCCGAACACGGTCGGGGCATTCACGGAGAGGTGTGGACACTGTCGCCGACTGCTCTGGGGGAGTTCCTCGCGGAGCTACCGGCCCCGATGATGCTGGGGAGCGTCGAACTCTCCGATGGCCGATGGGTGGTCGGATTCGGTTGTGCGGCAGACGCGGCCGAAACCGGGGAACGACTGGACCGAACGCGCTGGTGACAGTGGGAGGGTCGCCCCGACAGACGTGAGTCGGCCAATTCTCCGAAATCGCCTTTACCTCACGAACCTCGTGTTTGAATGAGCCGGCTTGTTCGGGCGGGCAGGGGAGTGGGACGGATGACCGACTTGGGGCGCAAGGCAATTCGGCGATCGCGAAAGCAGGAGCGACGCCGCAACCGGCGACACCCGCGGCAGCACCGCGTCGCCGCGGGAGTGGTGGCGCTGGCGACGGTCGCGGCAGTCGGCGCCGGATCGGCGATGGGTCCGGGACAGGCGCAGGCGGTGGGGGTCGACGAGATCATCTCCGGCGTCGTCTCCGATGTGCTCGGCGGCAGCAGTGGCCTCGGGCAACTCGGCGACCTCAAGGACGGCCTGATGGAGGTCGTGAACGGGGGTGGCGCCGACATCGCCGGCCAGTGGCGGATCCAGCTCTGCGGGTCCGGCGGCGTCAATGGTGGCGCGGATTGTTCGGGCTCGAGCGGCGTCGGTCTCGCGATCGTGGCGCCGGGACGGATCGAACTGGTCCCGGCTTCCGCCTGGGGTGCGGCGTCGCGGATCTACAACTTCTTCGACGCCGTCGACAACGCGTTGCCCACCGGCCTGCAGACGGTCCCGACTCTCCGGAGTCCCGAGGATCCGGTCGGCAACGCGACGATCGTCGGAAGCGGCTTCCAATTCGCGTTCGCCTCGACCGGCGGAGAGGCCACCGCGATCTCGTACCTGCCGGTGAGTCTCGCGACGGCCGGAGCGAGCGACGGCCGGAAGGCCTACGCGTTCGCCATCGTCGGTATGGCGAATGCCTGGACGACGACCGACGACATCACCACGTCACTGGTCGGGCTTCCGTTGCCGATCACCCTGCCGGGCACGACGCACATCAGTTGTTTCGGCGGACTGACCGGTGCCTACGCAGAGGGAGTCGGCGCCTGCGCAAACATCCTGGGCACCTTCGATTTCCGGTGGACGGCTCCCGATGGTGAGGTGCAGTTCGCCCTGACCGACCCGACCGGCGTCCTGTTCGACCCGGCCACCGTCCTGGGCTCGGTGATCACCGCCGTGATCACCGACATCAGCGGCGACGGCAACCTGCCCATCACTCTCGCCAAAGACTTCGGCCGTCTGAGCTTCGGGGGCGAATATGACCTGTTCAGTGGTAATTTCGTTCGCTTCACCAGCGACTACGGCAGTCAAGGTGCGACCACCATCGAGTGGCTCGGGCAGAAGCTGACCCTCAACCCGGTGGTGACCGTCAACGGACAGGAACGCCCGAACCATCTCGGCGTGCCGCTGCTCGAGCTCGGGGATCTCGACACCGACGAGGTCGTCCCGGTGGTGTCCGCCCCGGAGGTGGCGTTGCCGTTCGGCCTACCGTCGCCCTCCGGTGATCGCGTGTCCACCAGCGTGCAGGCGGCAGCCACGCCGGCCGAGTTTGCTCCACCCGTCAGCGAGAGTTCCACGGGCACATCCGCATCGGTGACGACCGGCGACACGGAAGCCGTGGTCGACTCCTCGGCCCCCGAATCGTCCACCCCCGAGTCGTCCACCACAGGGTCGTCGGGCGCCGGGACGCGCACGGACAACGCCGATCCGGCCACGTCCTACGTGGGCAGGCACCGCGCCGACACCGTCGACAGCGCCGACACCGCCTCCGATGCCTCACCGGCCGGCGGGGCCGCCGATCCTGACACCACGTCGAGTGGGAGTCGATCCACGACCTCGACGGGCGGCCGGTCGGCGACCTCGGATGGCTCGGCCGCGGACTCGTCATCCTCAGCGGACTCGTCAACGTCCACGTCGTCATCGTCGGGCTCCGAGGGCGACTCCTAGGACGGGCCGCGCCGCCTCAGCGTCGGTCACGCGGCACGGGTCGCTCTCGTGGTTACAGTGGAGACAACCTCAGCGTCACCCGTTCCGCTCACCAAGGAGGAGCCATGGCGGTAGATCCGGCGAAGAGCAAAGCGGTCTCCCAAGTCGTCCGTCAGCACCCCGGTATGAGTCTCGTCGCGGTCTCCCCGGGCATCGTGGTGTTCCTCCTCGTCGGGTTCCTGCTGAACTGGCCACTGGCCATCCTGCTGGGCCTTGTGGGTGCCGGCGCCGGCTACTACTTTCTGACCCGTCAGAAGTAGACCCCGAGGAGCGATGACCACACGCGTCGACAGCTGGATCTGGGCGATCCGGCTCACCAAGACCCGGTCAGCGGCCGGTGCGGCATGCCGTGGCGGACACGTGCGAGTGAACGGTGTGACCGCGAAGCCCGCACAGCCTGTCGCGATCGGAGACGAAGTCCGGGTGCGCCTGCACGGCAACGAGCGGGTCGTCGAGGTCACCAAGCTGATCGTCAAACGGGTATCCGCGCCCGCCGCGGCCGAATGCTACATCGACCGCAGCCCACCACCACCCCCGCGCGAGGTCGTCGCGAGCCAGCCGCGCCGGGATCGCGGCGCCGGGCGACCGACCAAGCGGGAACGGCGCGAACTCGACCGCCTGCGGATGCAGGGTGGCCTCCTGGTCTCGCTTGTCCTCGTCCTGGTCGTGGCCCTCGCCGGCTGCTCGGACGACTCCGACGACCCGGCGGCACCCACAACCGCCGACGCACCGGGCAAGGCCGGCGCAGGGCCGTTCTTCGGCCCGTGTGGGGGCGTCACGACCGAGGAGGTCACCCGGATCACCACCTTCGCCGGTCTCGCCAACACGGTGAACAACGCATCGGTCTGCGAATGGGACAGCAGCAACGACCGCACCGGGCCGGTCGCCTCGTTCAACTGGTATCGCGGGTCCCCGATCGGTCGCGAGCGGGCTACCGAGCAGTTGTCGCGCGAGTCCACCAAGGACATCGACATCGACGGGCACAAGGGATTCATCGCATCCGACACGGGGATCTGCGAGATCGGTATCGCCTTCGGTGCGGACTTCTTCGAATGGTCGGTGAGCGCGGGCACGCAGGCGCTCGGGAGCGCACAGCCGCCGCCCGCCGGAGACCAGATCTGCGATTCGACCCGTGAACTCTCCCGGCTCTCGATCGAGCGTGCCTCATGAAACGACTGTTCACGCTGATGGCGGTTCTCGTGCTGGTCCTCGGGCTCGGGACGGCGTGCGCCCGTGACATCGACGGCGAGCCGGTGGCCGTCGGCGCCGCCGACAACGAACAGAAGGGCAACGTCGACACCGACCAGTACGACAAGCTGCTCCTCGAATGCGAGGTCCTCTCGACGGCACAGATCGCGCAGGCGGTCGGCGGAAGTGTCGCCCGCGGCACCTTCAACGGGGCGATCTGCCGTTGGCTTGTCGAGGGCGCCACGTCGGCGAGTGTGACCTTCAACTGGTTCGAGTGGGGGGACCCGAACGTCGAGAAGCAGACCGCCAAGAAGCTCGGTTACGAGACCGAGAACATCAAGGTGGCCAGCCAGGCGGCATTCACCCAACGCGATCCCAAGCGACCCGCGGTCTGTGGGGTCACGGCGCGTGCGCCGAGTCGCGGTGTCTTCACGTGGTGGGTCGAACCGCGCACGGCAGCCGTGCCTGCGGACCCGTGCGCCGCGCCGATCAAACTGATGGAGCTGCTCCTCAGCGGCGGTCAGTAGTCAAGCGGTCACACGCTCGGCAGCTTCGACACCGACACCGTCGCCGCTACCACCGGTCCGTCGTCACCCGGGATCAGCATCCACACGAGGAGCCGTTCGGGTTCCCGCACCCGTCGCAGGGTGATCGGCACTCCCGGGACGATCGGCCGCAGATATTCGATGACAGCGCGGTGCGGACCGTCGACCAGCTCGGGGTGATCGACGAGTTCGTCCTCGATCGCCTCCAGGTAGGCCGCGTTGTTGAGGTGTTTGAACGGGTCGAAATCGGTGATGCGCAGAACGTGCTCGCGGTCCTCGAGCTCGATCGTCGACGGGTCGGGCGCCTTGTCCGGATTCATGGACTTCCAGCGCAGCCGGTGCTCATCGGTCATCTCCGAGAGCATCTCGAGCATCTCGTCGGTGATGCGCGACGGCATCCCCTGATCGTTCACATTGATCCAGAACGCCTCGGTCTCGATGAGTCCCGGTTCCCGCTCGTCGGGATTGAACCGGTTGGTCTCGTGATCGGCGGTCAGGCGTACACGCATGTTGGTCCAGCGTGTGGACAGTGCCCCGCACCAGCGCTGCGCGGTCACCGCGGCGGGCCAGGAGAACGGGCGGATCACGTCGATCACGGTCCGTCGGACGATCCAGAACGGATCGGAGGCGCCGTAGTCGGTGGCCTCGATGTTGTCATTGGCGACATCCTGCAGGTAGCGCGCGACGGCATCGAGCCGCACCCGCATATCCTGATCCACGTCTCCGGTCCGGACGCGATAGCCCGCCTCGAAGTATCGCGCGCCGTCCTTGCGATCGGACAATGGTTCGAACGTTGTTCCCGCTGCTTGCGAGGTGCTCACTCGGTCCCTACTTTCAGCCACCGGTACCTTTACAGTTAAGATACGCAGGACGAGAAAACTAGAACACGTTCCACGTGTTGGATTTAGAGGAAACAGCAGATGGCGCATGTGATCACCCGACCATGTTGCAACGACGCCAGTTGTGTCAGCGTGTGTCCGGTCAACTGCATACATCCCACGCCCGATGAGCCGGAGTTCTTCACGGCGGAGATGTTGTTCATCGACCCTGAGACGTGCATTGACTGCGGAGCCTGCATCGACGAGTGTCCTGTCGAGGCGATTCTTCCCGATGACCAACTCGAAGAACGCGACGAGCCGTATCTGCAGATCAACGCCGACTACTACAAGGACCACGACGTAGAAGGCGGCCTGGTACCCCCGAAGAAGGCGCCCCAGTTGCCCGATGGCGAGCTGCATGTCGCCATCATCGGAGCCGGGCCCGCCGCCTTCTATGCGGCCGAGGAACTCGTGCGCAAACCTCAGGTCAAGATCGACATGTTCGATCGGCTCCCGACGCCGTATGGGCTCGTCCGGGCCGGCGTCGCGCCGGATCACGCCCCAACCAAGGGCGTCGAGAAGACCTTTGCGGCAACCGCGGCAAAGCGGAACTTCCAGTACTTCCTGAACGTCGAGGTCGGCAAGCACATCACACACGCCGAGCTCGTCGAGCGCTATCACGCGGTGGTCTACGCGGTCGGTGCGTCCACCGACAAACGTCTCGGGCTCGAGGGGGAGGATCTGTCCGGATCGATCCCGGCCACCGAGTTCGTCGCCTGGTACAACGGCCATCCCGATTATGCCGACCTCGACGTCGATCTGTCGTCCGAGCGGGCGGTGGTCGTCGGCAACGGCAACGTGGCCCTCGACGTCGCGCGCATCCTGGTCAGCGATCCCGACGAACTCGCGAAGACCGACATCGCCGACCACGCGCTGGCAACGTTACGTGAGTCGAATGTCAAGGAAGTCGTATTGCTCGCCCGTCGTGGCGTCGCGCAGGCCGCGTACACCAACAGTGAGTTCCTGGCACTCGGTGATGTCGAAGGCGTCGACGTCGTGATCGACCCCGACGAACTCGTCCTCGACCCGGCCAGCGAGGCGGCACTCGAGGACGACACCCTGGATTCCACGATCGCGACCAAGATCCGCCTGGCGCGGGAGTTCGCGGAGCGGCCGGCCACCGAGGGGAACCGGCGCATCGTGTTCCGCTTCCTGGTCTCGCCGATGGAGCTGAGCGGCGACGGGCACGTGGAGCGGCTGACGTGCGTGCGCAACGTGTACGCGCCGGGCACCGAACGGGTGGCGGTGACGCCATCGGAGGAGCACTTCGACATCGAGACCGGAGTGGTGCTGCGGGCGATCGGCTATCGTGGCGTACCTGTCATCGACCTGCCCTTCGACGACGTGAACGGCGTCGTGCCGAACACCGACGGCAGGGTTCAGGTCGCTGCCGACGGTGAGGTCGTGCCGGGGCTCTTCGTCACTGGATGGATCAAACGTGGTGCGACCGGGGGGATCGGCATGAATCGGATATGTGGTCAGGAGACCGCGGAGGCCGTACTGAAAGACTATGTGGCGGGGTCGTTCTCGAGCCCGGCCACGTCTCGCGACGACGTCGCCGACATCGTGTCGGACCGCGGTGCCCGTCGGATCGACATGGATGGCTGGAAGGCCATCGATGCCGCCGAGAAGAATGCCGGTAAGTCCGCCGGTCGCCGCCGCGTGAAGTTCGTCTCGCTCAACGAGTTCGAGGTCGCCGCCGGCATGGAACCGGTGCAGTAGGGATGCGCGTCGCACTGCTGTCGTATCGCAGCAAGCCGCATTGTGGCGGTCAGGGAGTCTACGTCCGTCACCTGTCCCGAGAGCTCGCACTGCTCGGTCACGAGGTCGAGATCTTCTCCGGCCAGCCATATCCGGAACTCGATCAGGTCGCCATCGATGCGGGGGTGAAGCTCACGAAGGTGCCGAGTATGGCGCTCTACGACGAGCCGGACCCGTTCCGTACCCCGCGACCGGGCGAGTACCGCGACTGGATCGATGCGCTCGAGGTCGGGTCGATGTGGACCGCGAGCTTCGGTGAGCCCCTCACGTTCAGTCTGCGGGTGGCCCGACTGCTCAAGCAGCGGCGGGATGATTTCGACATCGTCCACGACAACCAATGCCTCGGTTACGGTTTGCTCGACATCCAGAAGGCCGGTTTCCCGCTGATCGCGACGATCCATCATCCGATCACCCGCGATCGCACACTGGCGGTCAAGGCGGCCAAGGGCTGGCGCAAGATCACCGCGTGGCGATGGCATTCGTTCCTGCGGATGCAGGGTCGCGTCTCCCGTCGAATCCCCGAACTGCTCACCGTGTCGCGCAGCAGCGAGGTCGACATCCGCAAGGCATTCGACATCCCGTCGGGCCGCATCACCACGATCCCGCTCGGCGTCAACACGGATGTCTTCCGTCCGGGCGTCGAACGTGTCCCGGGCCGCGTAGCGTGCGTCGCCAGTGCCGACGCACCGCTCAAGGGGGTCTCGTACCTGCTCGAGGCCATCGCGAAACTGAGTGCGGAGCGTCCGGTCGAACTGGTACTGGTGTCCAAACTCGACCCGAACGGTCCGTCGGCCAAGATGATCGACGACCTGGCCATCGGTGATCGGGTCCGCGTGGTCTCGGGCCTCGAGGACGAGGAGATGGCCGACCTGCTGGCCTCGGCCGAGGTCGCGTGTGTCCCATCCCTGTACGAGGGGTTCTCACTTCCCGCGGTCGAGGCGATGAGCTGTGCGACCCCGCTCGTCGCGACCCGCGCAGGCGCGATTCCCGAGGTTGTCGGAACCGAGGAGGAGGCGGCTCTGCTGGTGCCGCCGGGCGATTCCGGCAAACTCGCACAGTCGATCGGACGCCTGCTCGACGATGCCGAGCTGCGCCGTCGACTCGGACAGGGCGGCCGCAGCCGCGTCGAGGACCGGTACAGCTGGGCGGCGGTGGCCGCCAAGACCGCGGCTCACTACGAAACCGTTCTGGAACGGGTCGCGCGCGATGGGGGCGTGGCGACCGAGCCCGGCCCGCTCGCGGGCTGACCACGGCAACATCATGGATCGACGAAGGGAACGCGCGTGCTGACAGTGGATTTCGACCGCCTGGGGGTGGGTCCGCAGACCAAGGCGATCGATATCGGTGCCGGGCAGGGGAGGCACTCCTTCGAGATGTTCCGGCGCGGCGCGGATGTCATCGCCTTCGACCAGTCCGAATCCGACATGGCCGACGTCGGCGAGATGTTCGACGCGATGATGGCCGAAGGCCACGTGCCGGCCGACGCGAAAGCGCGGGCCGAGGTCGGTGACGCGCTTCGTCTTCCGTATGCCGACAACAGCTTCGACGTCGTACTGATGTCCGAGATCCTGGAGCACATCCCAGGTGACGAAGCCGCGATGGCCGAGATGGTCCGGATACTCAAGCCGGGTGGGGTCGCTGCCGTCACCGTGCCCCGCTACTGGCCCGAGAAGGTGTGCTGGGCATTGTCGGACGAGTACCACGAGGTGGAAGGCGGTCACGTCCGGATCTACAAGGCGTCCGAACTGGCCGACAAGCTGACCCGAGCGGGGCTCGAGGTCACCGGCACCGATCACTCGCATGCACTTCACGCGCCGTACTGGTGGCTGAAATGTGCTGTCGGCGTGGAGAACAACGACAACGTCCTGGTGAAGGGATATCACCAGCTGCTCGTCTGGGACATGATGAGCAAGCCGTGGCTGACCCGGGTGGGGGAGCAGGCACTCAACCCGTTCATCGGCAAGTCGGTGGCCCTGTACCTACGGAAGCCGGCCGAGTCCGGGACACCGTGACGCGGTTTCCGGCGATCGCCGGGGTGCTGACCGCGCAGCAGATGGACGCCACGGGCGCCGCTGTGGCTGCGATGCAAGAGGACTCGGGTGCACTGCCGTGGTTCCCGGGCGGTCAGACCGATCCGTGGGACCACATCGAGTCGGCGATGGCGCTGTCGGTCACCGGACGTATCGCGGAGGCGCAAGCGGCCTACGAGTGGTCGCGACGCCTGCAGCGCGAGGATGGGTCGTGGCCCATCCGTACCGTCATCGGCCACGTCGAGGATGCGAACATCGACAGCAACTTCTGCGCCTACATCGCGGTCGGCGTCTGGCATCACTACCTGATCACCGGTGACACCAGGTTCCTCGATCGGATGTGGCCGATGGTGTGGTCGGCGATCGACTTGGTGATGAAGTTCCAGCGCCCAGACGGTGCGTTCCGGTGGGGCGGTGACCACGGCACCGGAGCGATGTTCGATCAGGCCCAGATCACCGGCAACGCAAGCATTTTCCAGGCCGTCGACTGCGCGATCCGAATCGCTGACGAGGTGGGTCAACCGGATCAGGAGTGGGTGAGCGCGCACACCGCGCTCGGCGACGCGATCCGCGACCGGCCGGAGATCTTCGAACCGCCGTCGGATCACTCGATGGACTGGTACTACCCGATCCTCGGCGGCGCGTTGCGCGGTCGGGCGGGGCAGGAACACATCGCACGCCGGTGGGACGAGTTCGTGGTCGACGGCAAAGGTGTTCGCTGCGTTGACCATCGGCCGTGGGTCACCGGCGCCGAGACCTGCGAGCTCGCGCTCGCCCTCGACGCGCTCGGGGACACCGGAGACGCGATCACGCTGGTGGAATCGATTCAGCACCTTCGGGATCCCGACGGCTCCTACTGGACCGGGCTGGTCTATTCCGACGGCAAACGGTGGCCGGTCGAGAAGAGTTGCTGGACCTCGGCGGCGGTCATCCTTGCTGCTGATGCGATCAGTCGGACCAGTGCGGCCAACGGGATCTTCCGCGACGTGCGACAAAACCTGGCCGTCGGGCGCTGAATGACCTAGACTGGTGTCCAGTCAGTCGTCCAGGGTTGGACGTGACATCTCGCGACGCGGCGTTGGAGGGTTCATGGAATTCGGAATCGTGCAGTTCACCAGTGATCGTGGGCTCAAGCCCCATGTGCTCGCCCCGCTGATCGAAGAGGCCGGATTCGCTGCGTACTACGTGCCGGAACACGGTCACATCCCCACCAGGCGCGACGCCGCGCATCCGCAGACCGGGGACTCGTCGCTGCCCGATGACCGCTACATGAGGACTCTGGATCCGTGGACGTCCCTGGCCGCGGCTGCTGCGGTCACCGAGCGGATCCGCCTGGCCACCGCGGTGGCTCTGCCGGTGCAGTCCGATCCGATCACGCTGGCCAAGACGCTGGCCACCCTGGATCACATCTCCGGAGGCCGTGTCACCCTCGGTGTCGGATTCGGTTGGAACCTAGACGAACTCGGTGATCACGGCGTGCCGCCGAAGCGCAGGCGCACCATGCTGCGCGAATACCTCGAGGCGATGCGTGCGTTGTGGACTCAGGAAGAGGCCGAATACCACGGGGAGTTCGTCGATTTCGGTGCCAGCTGGGCGTGGCCCAAACCGCCGCAATCGTCGATCCCGACCCTGGTCGGCGCGGCGGGCAACGAAAAGAACTTCAAGTGGATCGCACGCAGTGCGGACGGCTGGATCACCACGCCCGGTGAAGACGACATCGAGGGTTCGGTGGAACTCCTCAAGCGCATCTGGTCGGAGGCGGGCCGGGACGGGGAACCGCAGATCGTCGTACTCGACTTCAAGCCGGTTCCCGAACGCCTCGACAAGTGGCGTGAGATCGGCGTGACCACCGTCCTCTATGGACTGCCGGACGACAGTGTGGAGCGTGCGAGCGGTTACCTCGCGAAGCTGGCCGGGAAACTCGGCCTCGCCCCGGCCGCGGTCTGAGGGGCTCGATCGTACCGGGCTCGGTTTCGATACGCGTCGGACTCGCTCCGCTCGTGCGACGCTACTCAACCAGCGGATAAGCCGTCTACCCGCCAGCGGATAAGCCGTCTACCCGCTGGTCGAGTAGCGTCGAGCCGCTAGGCGAGAGGCGTATCGAGACCACGTGCGCCACATGCCCATTCACTCCTCCGGGGTCGTCCGCAACCCGGGCATCAGGTATCGCCGCACATGCCGTAGCACCGCGTCGGACTCGGTTTCGATACGCATCGGACTCGGTTTCGATACGCATCGGACTCGCTCCGCTCGTGCGACGCTACTCAACCAGCGGATGAATCGTCTACCCGCCGGCGGATAAGCCGTCTACCCGCTGGTCGAGTAGCGTCGAGCCGCTAGGCGAGAGGCGTATCGAGACCACGTGCGCCACATGCCCATTCACTCCTCCGGGGTCGTCCGCAACCCGGGCATCAGGTATCGCCGCACATGCCGTAGCACCGCGTCGGAGTCATCGGGATCGACCGCGTCGCCGGGAACGGTGCCCAGACTGATCAGCACCCGCGCGACCCATTCGGACACCTCGCCGAAGTCGTGATCGGGGTGGATCTCGCCGCGCTCGGCGGCGGCGTCGATGAACGGGCGCCAGAAGGCTGCGAGGTCGGGTACCAGCCCGGCAACTCCGGCACCGGCGCAGGCGGCGAATTCGTCGGGTTCGGTGGTACGCAACCGCATCAGCAGTGTCCCGGGATCGTCGTAGGCGCCGCGGCCGATACGCACGCCGGCGCTCACTTGCCGATCGAGGCCGTCGATCGCCTCGAGTTCGCCGACCGCATCGACCCAGAAGGACTCGTTGAGCCGCACGATGGCGGCGCCGATGAGGGTGGACTTGTCCGGAAAATGTCGATAGAGCCAGGCCCGGGACACGCCGGCCGTCTCCGCGACCTCCTGCATCGTGGTCGAGCGGATTCCTTTCTCGGCGAGCAGTCTTTCGCACGCGTCGAGAAGTCGGGCAGTGACCGGGCCCGTCGGTTGGGGGTTCGTCGGTACCTCGCTCACGTTCGCACCCTAGCAAATCGGTAGACAAATCCCGGATTCTGTTTACCCTCGCGCGGAAATGCGGTAGACAGAATGAACAATCTGTCTACCGCCCGGATCCGCGGGCTGTTCGGGTGAGGAACCATGAGCACATATCTTCCGCGTACCGCGGTCATCGGGGCAGGGATCAGCGGTCTCACCTCCGGAAAGATGCTCGCCGACTACGGCGTGCCGTACACCTGCTTCGAATCGTCTGACCGAATCGGTGGGAACTGGGCGTTCGGTAATCCGAACGGGCACAGCAGCGCATACCGCTCACTGCACATCGACACGTCCAGGCACCAGCTGTCGTTTCGTGACTTCCCGATGCCCGACGAGTACCCCGACTTCCCGCATCACTCGGAGATCAAGCGCTATCTCGACTCGTACGCGCAGACGTTCGGGTTGCTCGACAACATCGAGTTCGAGAACGGTGTCACCCATGCGCGTCGGCTCGACGGCGGGGGGTGGGAACTCGAGACCCAACGGGGCGAGCGACGCCGGTTCGACCTCCTGGTGGTCGCGAACGGACATCACTGGGACCCGAGGTTTCCCGAGTTCCCCGGCGAGTTCGCCGGGACCACCATGCATGCGCACCACTACATCGATCCGAAGACGCCGCACGAGTTCTCGGACAAGCGGATTCTGGTTGTCGGACTCGGGAACAGCGCTGCCGACATCGCGGTGGAGCTGTCGTCGAAGGCGCTCGGCAACAAGCTGACGTTGTCGACGCGATCGGGCGCCTGGATCGTGCCGAAGTACTTCGCGGGCAAACCGGCCGACCGGTACTACCACACCTCGCCGTACATCCCGTTCTCGTGGCAGCGGAAGTTCATGCAGGTCATGCAGCCGATGACCGCGGGACGGCCGGAGGACTTCGGACTGCCGACGCCGAATCACAAGTTCTTCGAGGCGCACCCGACGCAATCGGTGGAGCTGCCGCTGCGCCTCGGCTCGGGTGACGTGATCCCGAAGCCCAACATCTCACGGTTCGACGGTGACACTGTCCATTTCGAGGACGGCACTTCCGACGACTTCGACATCATCATCTACGCGACGGGTTACAACATCACCTTCCCGTTCTTCGACCCCGACGTCATCAGTGCACCGGACAATCGGATCGATCTGTACAAGCGAATGTTCTACCCGGGCATCGACGATCTCGTGTTCGCCGGCTTCGCGCAAGCCACTCCGACACTGTTCCCGTTCGTCGAATGTCAGGCTCGACTGCTCGGCGCATACGCCGTCGGGCGCTATCGCCTGCCGTCGGAGCCGGAGATGCGTCGGGTGATCGCGGAGGACCAGCAGTTCTTCACCGGCCACATGCTCGACCGGCCACGGCATACCCAGCAGCTCGACCATTACCTCTACGAACACAACATCCGCGTCAAGGAGATACCGGCGGGTCTCGGTCGCGCCAGGGGGCAGGGCGCCCCTGCATGGGCCCGAGTCGAGGGACATGACGAGCCGATGGTCGCCGCGGCGGCCGCACCGGGAGGACCGCAGTGACGACGACCAGGACGACCATCACCTTCGATTCCCACGGAACAGGCTGTGACGCCTGGTACTTCCCGGGCGCCGACTCGTCAGAGTTCGACACCCCGGCGGGCCGGCCCGTGGTGGTGATGGCACATGGGTTCGCCGGCACCAAGGACTCCGGTCTGGAGCCGTACGCGCAGCGCCTGGCCGACGCCGGACTCGCGGTGTTCGCCTTCGATTACCGAGGGTTCGGCCTATCGGGCGGCGAACCACGGCAACGGATCTCGATGGCCGGACAGGCCGACGACTATCGCGCGGCGATCGTCGCGGCCAAGCGTCAGGAGGGGGTCGACCCCGAGCGCGTGATCCTCTGGGGCGTCTCGCAATCCGGTGGTCATACGCTGGTCGTGGCCGCAGGCCGGTCCGACGTCTGCGCGGTGATCGCGATGGTGCCGCTGGTCAACGGTCTCGCGGCCGGAGTGCACCACTATCCACAGGTCGGTGCAGCTGCGATGGCGCGATCGACCGCCGTCGGCATCGGTAGTGCGCTCGCAGGCAAGATGGGACGGCCGCCGACGATGATGCCGGTGGTCGGGAGGCCGGGGGAGAAGGCCGCGCTGACGTCGCCGGGCTTCTACGAGGACTATCTCGCGATCGCCGGCCCGTCGTGGCGCAACGAGGTGGACGCGTCGATCGGGTTGGAACTCGGCAACTTCCGCGCCGACAAGTCTGCGGATGCGATCACCGCGCCGGTCCTGATGCAGATCGCCGACTTCGATCAGGGCGCACCACCCCACGCCGCGGCGAAGGCGGGATTCAAGGCGCGCGCCGAGGTGCGGCACTACCCGTGCGACCACTTCGACGTCTTCGCGGGCAGGGACTGGTTCGAACCCGCTGTCGCGCATCAGCTGTCATTTCTGACCGCACACCTCACGTCTGCATCCGAGACGGCCGCCACAGGCGGTGCCTCATGAGCGGCACGCGTGCTGCGGTCGTCGTCGGCGGAGCGTCTGGTATCGGTCTGGCGACCGCGCGGGCGTTGGCCGCCGAGGGATATGTCGTCACCATCGCCGACGTGAACGCCGGTGCGGCGCGGACGGCCGCCGACGAGATCGGCGGTGCCACCACCGCGGTGACGATGGACGTGACGGACGAGGCATCGGTGGCCGCGGGCTTCGAGGCGGTGCAGGATCTGCACGCCGTCGTGAGTTGTGCCGGTCTGACGATTCCCGGCGCCATCACCGAACTGCCGCTCGACCACTGGCAGACCACCATCGACGTCTGCCTCACCGGATCGTTTCTGGTACTCAAACATGCAGGCCAACGCGTCGTCGAGGGTGGCAGTATCACCGTGATCTCATCCCTGAACGGGCGTCAGCCCGGCAACGGTGTCGGTGCCTACTGTGCCTCGAAGGCCGGTGCCACGATGCTCGTCGAGGTGGCCGCGCTGGAGATGGCGCCGCGCCGGGTTCGCGTCAACGCGATCCAGCCCGGTGTTGTGGACACCCCGCTCACGGCCGGACTGTCGATGGTCCCGGGGCTCACCGACGAGTACATCGAGAACACTCCGTTGGGCCGCAGTGGTCGTCCGGAGGAGATCGCGGACATGGCGGTGTTCCTCGCATCCGACAAGGCCGCGTGGATCACCGGAGCCGCCTTCGATGTGAACGGCGGCGCGCATCTCCAGCGCTACCCCGACGTGCTCGGCAAAGTGCGGGCGATGATGTCCTGATGGTTCGTCCCCGGTGTCGCTTCATCGTCCGGCAGCAGTCGAAGAACGAAGTACGACCGGGGGAGGACCTCGGGCATCCTCCGGCGGCAGGGCGGGTCAGCCCAGCGGGGTGCCGACCTCGCCGCCGTCGCGACGGAGCACGCGCAGTGAGCCCTCGGCCCGCACCTCGGTGAACTGCCCGGTGGCCAGCGCCTGACGATAGATCTCGTACGGCGGGCGTCCACCGTCCTCCGGGTTCGGGAACACGTCGTGGATGAGCAGTGCGCCGCCGATCCGCACCCAGGGCGCCCAGCCGTCGAGGTCGTTCTGCGCGGCCTGCATGCTGTGGCCGCCGTCGATGAACACGAAGTCGGCCGGCTTGCCCCACACCTTTGCGGCGAGGGTCGACCCTGCGAGCATGCCGATCACCGTGTTCTCGAGACCCGCGTCGTACATGGTCTGGCGGAAGCGTGCCGAGGTGTCGAGTGTCCCGGTGTGCGGGTCGACGAGGGACTTGTCGTGGTACTCCCAGCCGGGCTGGTGCTCCTCGGAGCCGCGATGGTGATCGACCGTCACGATGGTCGCCCCGTAATGTTCGGCGGCAGCGCCGAGGAAGACGGTGGATTTGCCGCAGTAGGTGCCGATCTCGATCCCCACCCGCGTCGAATTCGGCTGGGCCAGATACTCTCCCGCGATCTCGAAAAGTGTCTGTGCCTCGTCGAGGGGCATGAATCCGGGGGCCTCTTCGGCCACTTTGAGACGCTCCGGCGATGGTGCGTTCGGCGTCCTTGCCGACGATGCAGTCATACCGCTGATCCTATCCGGTCGATATCGGTGGCCGCGTAGGGTGAGCCGTATGAAAGCACAAGTGCTCACCGCCGAGACGGGACCCGCTGGACTGGAACTGACCGACGTCGCAGACCCCGCTCCGGCCGACGGACAGGTCCTCGTCGACATCAAGTCGTGTGGTGTCTGCTTCCCCGACCTCCTGATGAGTCAGGGCAAGTATCAGCTGCGCATGCCGACGCCCTTCACCCCGGGTACCGAGGTGGCCGGGGTGGTCCGCGAGGCTCCGGCCGGCTCGTCGGTGAAGGCGGGCGACAAGGTGCTGGTGGCGTCCATCGTCGGCGGCTTCGCCGAGCAGGTCGCCGCGGCGCCCGAGCAGTTGTTGCCGCTACCCGAAGGCCTGACCTTCGACCAGGGTGCGGCGATGGGCATCAACTACCAGACCGCGTTGTTCGCGCTGAAGCTCCGCGCACAGACCGCGCCCGGCGAGATCGTCGGTGTCCTCGGCGCTGCGGGTGGCGTCGGTACCGCCTCGATCATGGTCGCAAAGGCGATGGGCGCCAAGGTGATCGCCATCGTCCATCGCAAGGGCGCCGAGGAGCTGCTGCGCAGTGCGGGTGCCGACGAGATCGTCGCGCTCGAAGATGGCTGGGGCGACAAGCTCCGGGAGGTCGCACCCGAGGGCGTGGACGTCATGATCGACCCATCGGGCGGTGAGGTCTTCGACGAGGCCCTTCGTCAGGTCGCCCCCGACGGGCGCTACGTGGTGATCGGTTTCGCTGCCGGCGGTATCCCGACGGTCAAGCTCAACCGGGTGCTGTTCCGCAACATCTCCGTCGTCGGTGCCGCGTGGGGCGAGTACGTGCGAACCCATCCCGGGGTGCCGGAGATGTTGCACGACGAACTGGCCGAGATGATCGCGGCAGGTCTCCAGCCGCAGGTCAACGTCACCTATTCGCTCGACGAACTGCCCAAGGCGTTGACCGATCTGGCCGAAGGGCGGATCCTGGGGAAAGCGGTCGTCAAGATCGCCGACTGAGCGATTCCTCCGCTGGTCGAGTAGTCGACGAGCGGAGGGTGACGGATTCCTCCGCTGGTTGAGTGGTCGACGAGCGGAGCGAGGAGACGTATCGAAACCGAGGGAGCCCCCCATGTGCCGCAACATCACCGAACTGCGCGGTCTGGAACCCGCGGCCACCGACGAGGAGATCGAAGCTGCGGCCCGCCAGTACATCCGGAAGGTGAGTGGCATCCGGCATCCGTCGTCGGCCAACGTCGAGGCCTTCGAGATGGCCGTGCAGCAGGTCACCGAGGCCACCCATGCGCTGCTCGATGTGTTGCCCGAGCGACGGCAGCCGCCCAAGACCGTGCCGCCGCTGCGCCGTCCCGAGGTGCGGGCGCGGATGGCGGCACAAGGGTCGGTCTGACACCCGGGGTTTCGCGCAGTGATGAGCGGAAGTGTTGGGTGTTCGCGGTCGTCGCTCGCTAATGTGCTGAGGTGACTGCCACCCGTCCGGCCTCGGCTCGCTCCGCTCCCAGACCGGTCCGCCACCTGGCATTCCTGGTGGTCGTGGCCATGATCGGTCTGATGGCCGCCGTCGGTGGTGCGGCTCCGCCTGCTGCCGCCGCGCCGCCGGACAGTTGCACGCCCGCCGGTGCGGCGTCGGCATCGGCGGCCCCGACCAACATGGCGGCGGCGGATCAGGGCGGCGAGGACCGCTACACCACCGCAACCACGACCCCGGTCGACCAGATCGACACCAATGCTCTCGGCCTGCTGAAACCCGGCACGATCTCGGTCGGCACGCTGTCCGACGCCGGCCCCAGCATCTGTGTGAACGGTCAGGGTGTCTTCACCGGCTTCGACAACGAGCTGCTCAAAGCGGTCGCGGCCAAGCTCGGCCTGCAGATCCAGTTCTCCGGGACCGAGTTCGCCGGACTGCTCTCGCAGGTGGCCAACAACCGGTTCGACGTGGGGTCGTCGTCGATCACCACCACCGACGAGCGACGCAAGACGGTCGACTTCACCAACGGCTACGACTTCGGCTATTTCTCGCTGGTCGCACCGACGAGCGGATCGATCAAGAGCTTCTCGGACCTGAGCGACTCCACCAGGATCGGCGTCGTCCAGGGCACGGTCCAGGACGACTACGTGATCAACACGCTCAAGCTCGACCCGGTGAAGTTCCCCGACTATGCGACCGCGTACGCGAACCTGAAGAGCGGCCAGATCGACGCCTGGGTGGCGCCCTCACAGCAGGCGGAAGGAGCGGTGAAGGACGGTGACGGCACCGCCATCGTCGAGAACACCTTCAGCGTCAACAACTTCGTTGCCTGGGCGGTCGGCAAGAACAAACCGGAACTCGTCGCGGCGCTCAACTCCGGACTCGACGCCATCATCGCCGACGGCACCTATGCGAAGCTGTACACCGACTGGGTACCGCGTGAACTGCCGGACGGCTGGAAACCCGGCAGCAAGGCAGCACCCGAGCCGAAACTGCCGGATTTCGCCGCCATCGCCAAGGAGAACGAAGCCGAGAACGCGGGCAAGGCGGAGGAGTCGACCGCGCCGAAGGGAACCTTCGCCCAACTCGGCAGCACGTTCTTCAACTGGGACCTCTACCGGGAGTCCTTCCCCGACCTGATCAAGACCGGACTGGTCAACACCCTGATCCTGTCGCTCGTGTCCGGTGTCCTCGGGACCATCATCGGCATGCTGCTGGCCGTTGCCGGCATCTCCCGCTCACGATGGCTGCGCTGGCCTGCCCGCGTGTACACCGACATCTTCCGCGGCCTGCCCGCCGTGGTGGTGATCCTGCTCGTCGGTCTCGGGGTGGGCCCGGTGGTCAAGAACCTCACCGGAAACAACCCCTATTGGCTCGGCGCCGTCGCGTTGGCACTGCTCGCCGCTGCCTACATCGGCGAGATCTTCCGTTCGGGTATCCAGAGCGTCGACGACGGGCAGATGGAGGCCTCACGCGCCATCGGTTTCAGCTATCGGCAGTCGATGCGGCTCGTCGTGATCCCGCAGGGTGTGCGGCGCGTCCTACCAGCACTGATGAATCAGTTCATCAGCCTGATCAAGGACAGTTCACTGGTCTATTTCCTCGGCCTGCTCGCCAGTCAACGAGAGTTGTTCGCGGTCGGTCGGGACCTCAACGCGCAGACCGGCAACCTCTCGCCGCTGGTGGCGGCGGGCATCGTCTATCTCGTGCTGACGATTCCTCTCACACACCTCGTGAACCACATCGACAACCGGTTGCGCACCGGCCGTCCGGCCGACGTCGAAGACGACCCGCTGCCGGTGACCGCGGTCGAGAAGGGATGAGCGAAATGGACACCATCACCGCACGCGAGGCGGTCTCCCTGACCGGTACCGACCTGCACCTGTCGTTCGGCAAGAACCACGTATTGCGCGGGGTCGACATCCAGGTCGATGCAGGGACCACGACGACTGTGATCGGGCCATCGGGGTCCGGGAAGTCGACGCTGCTGCGAGTGCTCAACCGGCTGCACGAACCCGATCAGGGCGACGTGCTCCTCGACGGCCGATCGGTCCTGCGGGACAATCCCGACGAGCTCCGGCGTCGGATCGGCATGGTGTTCCAGCACTTCAACCTCTTCCCGCACAAGACCGTCGTGGACAACATCTCACTCGGGCCGCGTAAGTTGCGCGGTCTCGGCAAGGAGGAGGCCCGTGCGGTCGCGATGCGCCAGCTCGAGATCGTCGGCCTGACCAACAAAGCCGACGCGCGGCCGGGAAGTCTGTCCGGCGGACAGCAACAGCGCGTGGCGATCGCCCGGGCGCTGGCGATGGAACCGCAGGTGATGTTCTTCGACGAGGCGACGTCGGCGCTCGACCCGGAACTCGTCAAAGGGGTGTTGGCGCTGATGGCCGACCTCGCCGAGCAGGGGATGACGATGGTCGTCGTCACCCACGAGATGGGTTATGCCCGCAATGTTTCCGACAGCGTCCTGTTCATGGATCACGGCGCCGTGGTGGAAACCGGCAATCCCGAACAGATCTTCGACGCAGCGGAATCAGAACGACTGCGCGCCTTCCTGTCTCAGGTGTTGTGAGAGGCTGCCGGCCTCAGCCGACCCCGAACAACTCGGCGGCGTTCTCATAGAGCACACCGCGTAGCCAGTCGTCGCCGAGATCGAGGCGCGCGACGGCCTCGAGTGCGTGGGTATACGGGTACGGGATGTTCGGGAAGTCGCTGCCGAACATGATGCGGTCGCCGAGGTCGCGCAACCGGGGGAGTTCGCTCTTCGGGAACGGCGCGCCCTCCTCGGAGAAATCGGTGAACGACATGGTCGTGTCGAACCGTACTTCCGGATAGCGCTCGGCGAGATCGAGGAACTCGACGTATTCGGGAGTTCCCATGTGCGCGATGATCAGCGGCAGCGACGGGAAACGGTGCAGCAGTGCGGCGATCGGGTCTGGACCGGTATGTGTCCCGGGAGCCGGACCCGAGCCGCAGTGGATGATGACCGGGACCTGGCTGTCGGCGATCTGCGCCCAGACGCCGTCGAGGAGAGAGTCCAGCGGTGAGAAGTCGCCGACCTGGATGTGGCACTTGAACACCCGCGCGCCGTGTTGAATGGCCTTCGAGACGTAGGCGGGCGCCGACTCCTCCGGATAGAACGTCGCGGTCTGCAGACAGTCGGGATGGTGCGCCGCGAAATCGGCCGCCCACCCGTTCAGCCACTCGGCCATGTCCGGTTTGTGCGGATAGACCAGGGACGAGTACGCGCGCACCCCGAAGTCCTGCAGGGTCGCGACGCGGACGTCCTCGTCGGCGCGGTAGGCGATCGGCCACTCGCGTCCGATCAGGGGACCCGCGGAGTCGAAGTACGCCCACACCTTGTCCATCACCGGTTTCGGCATGAAGTGGGTGTGGACGTCGATCAGGCCGGGCACGCCGAGGTGTTGCCAGGCGTCACGCAGACGCTGGGTCTCCGCCGAACTGAAGGGTTCTGGCAGGCTTTCGGCGGCGGATGCGGGTCGGTCGGGAACAGCGCTGTTCACTCCTTCGACGCTACTACCGTCGACGGTCGCGCGGTCCGCGGCCCGGTGCTCGGGTGAGTCATGAGCAAGCTGGTGGTCACCGAGATGCCAACGCCGGTGGGCCGCGGACGTGCCGTGCGGGTGCCGGCGTGAGCGCTAAATATGTTGGGCGAGTGACCAACTTGGATCGGCGGGGCAGGGTTGTCGGGTTTCTCCAATTCGAGCCGAACGGCAAGTGCAACGCGTTACAGTTCTGCCGGAAGCTGCATGACCAGCGCGATGTTCGGCCGGCGGCTCCACTGCGGCTCGTGAACCGTCCGGGTCCGTCGTTCACCTCTGAAGGGACCAGCAGTGAAACCATCGCAATCGGTCAAGCGTGCCCTCCGCACGGCGACAACGGTCGGCGCCGTCGCCGTGCTCGCCCTGGGGGGATTGTCGGCGTGCGCCGACGACAGTTCCTCGGATTCCACCACTTCCGCGGGTGCCACCTCGGCATTGCCGTCGAACGCAGCCACCGGAAGCCCGATCAAGGTCGGCTTCATCACCCCGGAGGGTGGTCCGATCACGGTGCCGATGGTCCGCGAAGGTGGTGAGGCCGCAACGCAATACCTGAACAACAACGGCGGCGGGATCGGTGGTCACAAGATCGACCTGGTCGTCTGCAAGGAGCAGGAGGACCCCGCGTCGGCCACGAGTTGTGCCAACCAGATGGTCGAACAGAAGGTCTCCGTCGTCGTCGCACCGTTCGGCTCACAGGGTGCGGTCATGTTGCCGATCGTTGCGGGCGCCGGCATTCCCTACGTGGCCCAGGCGCCCGTCTCGCAGGTCGAGATGATGACGCCTGGTTCGTTCATGCTCTCGGGCGGCATCCTCGCTGTATTTGCAGGTCAAGCCGCCACTGCGGCCAAAGAAGGAGTCAAGAAGGTCGCGGTTGTGATCTCGGACGCGGGCGATGCCGCGTCCTCGGTGAAGGCGATCGGAGTGCCGACATTCAAGCAGGCGGGTGTCGAGATGGACGTCATCACGATCCCGGCGTCTGCCGCGGACCCGACACCTCAGATCACCGCCGGTCTGGCCGACAATCCAGGTGCCGTCACCGTGTTGGGTGAGACCAGCCAATGCATCTCGACGATCAAGGCATTGCAGACCGCGGCGCCGACGGTCAAGAAGTACCTCATCGCCAGCTGCCTGGACAAGCAGGTCATCGACAGTGTGGGCGCCGACGCAGTGACCGGGGCAAAGGCATTCACCACGGTCAAACTCGACTCGGATGATCCTTCCTCGGAGCTGTACCGCAGCGTGATGGCCACCTACGCAGCCGGCACCGATCCGGCGGGCCTCGCCTACCTCGGCTATCAGGTGATGATGTCGCTCGGTGAGGTCGGCAAGTCGCTCACCGGACCGGTCACGCCACAGGCTTTCATGACGGCACTGTCGTCCGCCAAGAATGTTCCGTTGCCTGCCGCACCGGGCCTCACCTTCAGCTGTGACGGCACTGCCGTTCCGCAACTGAAGTCTCTGTGCAGCAAGTCAATTCTGGTCAGCGACGTCAACGCTGATACGAAGCTCGAGAACACCGTCGCAGTCAACAACTAGTTCTGGAGGATCGGGGGCCGCAGCGCGGCCCCCGATCGGGGGCGTACATGACTCAACATCTCGCTTTCCTGGCGCTCGGCCTCGGTAACGGCGCGGTCTACGCGGCACTCGGACTCGCTCTGGTGATGACGTTCAAGAGTTCGGGCGTCGTCAATTTCGCGACCGGCGCCGTCGCTCTGTATGCGGCCTACACCTACGGCTTTCTGCGGCATGGCGAACTCCTGAACCCGATCCCGGGGTTCCCCGCCACGATCGACCTCGGGGGCGACTGGTCCATTCTGCCGGCGATGGTTGTCTCGGTGCTGATCTCGGCGCTGCTCGGTGTCGTGCTCTATCTGCTGGTATTCCGCCAGATGCGAACGGCCCCGGCATTGGCCAAGGCGGTCGCGTCGATCGGCTTGATGCTCGTGATCCAGGCGCTCATCGCACTGCGGGTCGGCACCGAGACCCCGACCGTGAGTGCGATCTTTACCCCGCGTGTCATCCGGATCGGCGACAGTGCGGTGTCCACGGATCGCCTCTGGCTGGCGGCGGTGGTCATCGGCTTGGCCATCTGTGCCGGACTCGTGTTGCGCTACACCCGGTTCGGCATCTCGACCGAGGCGGCCGCCGAGTCCGAGAAGGGTGCGTTGGTCACCGGCCTCTCGCCGGATCGGATCGCGGTGAGCAACTGGGCGCTGTCGTCGGCAACGGCCGGCCTCGGCGGGATCGTCATCGCGCCCATCGTCCCGCTCAATCCGGTTGCCTACACGATGTTCATCGTGCCGGCACTGGCCGCGGCATTGGTGGGCAACTTCTCCGCCATCGCGCTGACGGTCGGCGCCGGACTCGTGATCGGGATGCTCCAATCCGAGGCCACCAACCTGCAGGCCACCCTGGCATGGTTCCCCGATGCGGGCGTGGCAGAGGCTGTTCCACTCCTGCTGATCGTCGTCTTCCTCCTTGTCCGGGGACAGGCCATACCGGGTCGGGGTTCGCTCACGCGCCACGATCTCGGGCGATCGCCACGCCCTCGCCGCGTGGTGGTCCCCGGACTGATCGGGTGTCTGGTCGCCGTCGCCGTCCTGTTCGCGACGTCGGGCAGCCTGCGCCTCGCCGTCATCGCCTCGATGATCTTCGCGGTCATCGCTCTGTCCCAGGTGGTGGTGACCGGCTACACCGGTCAGGTCTCGCTCGCTCAGCTCACGCTGGCGGGCGTTGGCGCCTTCGGACTGAGCCGGTTCACCTCCGACCTCGGCATCCCGTTCCCGCTCGCGCCCATCCTGGCAGCGTGCGCAGCGATGGTGATCGGTGTCGTGGTGGGCCTTCCGGCTCTACGCGTGCGTGGATTGCCGCTGATGGTCGCGACGCTGGCCCTCGCGGTCTTCTTGGAGGCCTTCTGGTTCCGGAACCCGAGCATGAACGGCGGCATGCAGGGTGCGCCGATCGAATCGCCGACGCTGTTCGGCCTCGATCTGGGAATCGGGTCAGGCGAGGGATATCCGAGAGTCGCGTTCGGGCTGGTCTGCCTCGTCGTACTCGCAGCGGTCGCGTGGTGCGTGGCAGGGCTGCGTGGCAGCGCGCTCGGGGCCTCGATGCTGGCAGTGCGGGCCAACGAACGCTCCGCAGCAGCCGCGGGGATCAATGTGGGTGTGACCAAGTTGTCGGCCTTCGCCATCGCGTCGTTCGTTGCCGGTCTCGGTGGCGCTTTGCTCGCTTATCAGCAGACGATCGCCACCGCGAGTTCGTACACCGTCTTCGCCGGCATCGGGCTGTTCGCAGTCTTCTACGTGGCAGGCGTGACGTCGGTATCGGGCGGGCTCCTGGCCGGGTTACTGGCCCCGGGAGGCGTCCTCTACTTCATCTCCGATCGCTACCTGGCCTTCGGTGACTACTACATGCTCGCGAGCGGAATCCTGTTGGTGCTCACCGTGGTCACCAGTCCGGATGGCCTTGCCGGGTACCTCCATCGAATCCGCGTTCCGGCCGTCGCCCGGCGGAGCGCGGTGGTCGACACCCCACCCGTTCCGGGGTCGTCGATGACATCGGTGATCGATCAGGCCCCGGCCGTGGGTGCGAAGACGGTTCTCTCGGTCGAGGGGGTGAGCGTGAACTACGGTCCCGTCGTTGCGGTCGACGACGTGAGTTTCGACCTCCGGCAGGGCGAGATCATCGGTCTCATCGGTCCGAACGGGGCGGGCAAGACGACGCTCATCGATGCGATCTCCGGATTTGCGTCATCGAACGGTCGAGTTGTCCTGGACGGCACAGAGATCAGTGGACTCGCACCCCATCGGCGGGGCCGTCTGGGGCTGGGCCGCACGTTCCAGGACATCGAGCTCTACGACGAGTTGTCCGTGGCCGAGAACGTGACCGTCGGCGCCGCGCGCCTGTCGGGAGACACCACCGACGTCGTCGACACCGTGCTGACATTGTTGGAGATCCGGCATCTGGCCGATGTCGTGGCCGCAGATCTCTCCCAGGGACAGCGGCAATTGGTCTCGGTGGCCAGGGTCCTGGCGGGGCGGCCGCGGGTCGCATTGCTCGATGAACCCGCGGCCGGGCTCGACAGCACGGAGAGCAGCTGGCTGGGGGAGCGCCTTCGGGCAGCGCGTGGGTTCGGCGTCTCCGTGTTGCTCGTCGACCACGACATGGACCTGGTCCTCAGCATCTGCGATCGCGTGATCGTCCTGGACCTCGGGTCGGTGATCGCCACCGGGACACCGGAAGAGATCCGCTCGAACGAGGCGGTGATCGGTGCTTATCTCGGCGCGCCTGTGGGATCGTCCGACCACGTTGCGGAGAAGCAGATGGACAGTTCGCCCGCGGCGACGACCGAGGAGGTGCCGTCATGACCTTGTTGGAGTGCACGGATCTGGACGCCGGCTACGCGCGCTCGGCCCCGTGCGTACGCGACCTGAACATCACGGTGCAGGCCGGCGAGGTCGTCGCGCTCCTGGGGCCGAACGGTGCCGGTAAGACCACCCTGCTGATGTCGTTGGCCGGATTGTTGCCCGGTCTGGGTGGTTCGGTTTCGGTTTCGGGCACGGTACTGCCCTCGGGGAAGCCACGCGCTGCGGTCCGCGCGGGCGTGGTCCTGGTCCCCGACGACCGTGCGTTGTTCCGCCGACTGACCGTCGAGAAGAATCTGCGACTGGCGATCCGGGGGCGAGGGCGCCGCGCTGCGCGCGAGTCTCTCGAGCAAGTACTCCAGCACTTTCCGGCGTTGAACCCGCGGCTCGGAGTGGCCGCAGGGCAGTTGTCAGGCGGGGAACAGCAGATGCTGGCGATCGCCCGAGCATTGCTGCAGCGGCCGAGGGTTCTGCTGATCGATGAGCTCAGCATGGGTCTCGCACCGGTTGTGGTGCAGTCGATTCTGCCGGTTCTGCGTGATGTCGCGGCGAGTGGCACGGCTGTGATCCTGGTCGAACAGCATGTTCGGCTCGCCCTCGAGGTCTCCGACCGTGCCATCGTGCTGGTACACGGCCAGGTGAGGCTGACGGATGACTCGTCTGTGCTGGCCCACGACCTGGGGCGGATCGAGCACGCGTATCTCGGCGGCTCCGACTGACCCATTGTGGTGTCGGCTATTGCGTTCTGCGCGTCGATGATCAGGTTTACGCGTGGCGCATCAGGTCTGCGCAGCCCGGATCAACGGGCCGGTGGGCGCGGAGTCTCGGGCATGACGCCCGCCCAGTCCTTGGGGACGATGAAAACGCCTTCAGCCGTGACGGTCTCGCCATGCGCATCAGAGATCGCTCCTCGGACGATCTTCTTGCGCCCGTCGCGTTCGGCGATGATGGCCTCTGCATGCAATCGGCCGAGCGGTGTCGGGCGCAGATATCTCATCGTGAGGGTGCCGGTGTAACAGGGGACGTCGTCGGCGCTGCCGGCCTGACCGAGGACGTGGTCGAGGACCATCGCGCACACCCCGCCGTGCACACAGCCCGGCGGCCCCTCATATGCGGCCCCGAGGGTGAAATCGGTGGTCACCAGACCGTTGTCCTGCCTGGTCAACTGCAAGGGCGGAGCCACCGCGTTCCGCAGGCCGATCACCGCATTTCCCCACGGCATGCCCTTCATGTCGGCGGTGTGCCGCACGCCGAAGGAGCCCTCGATCTGCCTGGTGCGCAATGATTCCACCACCGAGACGATCTGAGCGTGGGCGTCATGGACGATGTCCTCGTCGACCTCGGTGCGGATCACCGCGTCGATCAGTTCGCGAACGGAATCTGCGAGAGGACCGAACAGCTCACGACGACGTTCGAACTCCTGCGCGGAGATGTCTTCGAGTGTGAATTCCATGATTCCTTGTCTCCTGCCGTCAGCGAGTGGGTCAGTCCGGGATCACGTCGGGACGGGCGTCGGCCAGAGCCTCGTCACGGTCGGCCGCCAGGATGAAACCCGCCTGGACCGCTGCCGTGGTGGCCGCCCGGTAGCGCTGCTCATAATCGGCGCGTCCGGTGTATCGCGAGGCCAGGATCTCCGGTGCGATCGGCAAGGTGGAGCCGAACAGCACGCAGATGCGCGGGACGTCGTCGCCGACGATGCCGCTCAGGATCTCGGTCGGCGCGTCCACGCACGGTGTGCGGACGCCACCTCGGACGTTCCCGACCTCGTCGAGAGCGAATTGCGTTGTGTCCGAGACGTCGTCGAGCTCCAGGGGCGCCGCAGCCGGGGGCACCGGCCCGCCGTCGGCCCAGTCGCGTAGATGGCGCAATGCGGCGCGTAACACGAATCGTTGTTGCCCGCGGTTGACCGGAGTCGGACATCCGAGCATGTGCTCGTACGGTCCTATCTGGTGGAGGTCGGCATGCGAGGTGCCCGCGATCTCCCAGACCCGCAGCCGATCGGTGTCGGGCTGGCGTGCCCGGTAGAAGCGGAAGTTCGTCAGCACGTCGGTCTCGGTTTGAACGATGAAGGCCGGGATGGGCAGATCGGTTCGGATGGTCACCGGTTCCTGGGCGAACACGGTATCGACATCGATGGCGGTGCCTGCCTCTCCCAGCGACAGCCCGGCGGCCGCGCGGCTGTGGATCAACAGACCGTCGAACACCGCGTGCTCGGCGGCGAACAGATTGGCATAGGTCGTCAACGCCATTGCCGACTGTGACTCGCCGACGGCGAGCAGTCGCCGAACGGACAGTCCGCGTAGCGGATGCCCGGCGCCCGCAGCGGACGGCAACTGCAGCGACCTCCCGACGGCCCCGAAGAGGTCGTAAGAGTATGCATCTCCCGGATGATGAAGGCCGGAATAGCGTTCCGGGTCCTTGGCCGCGAGCGTGGCCGTTGTGCTTTCGCCGAGACCGCCCACCGAGCCGGACCCGCCCATCACGCCGGTGTACTGAGCCGAGACGCCGACCCACGCGTAACCACCACGGACGAGTTCTTCGGCCAGGTAGGTGTATTCGGGTGCCGCGTCCGACCCGCTGCTGACGTTCAGCCACTCGACGACGACAGTGCCGTTGAAATCGGCATCGAGACGCGGTCTGCGCACGAGGACGCGCGTCGCGAATTTGTCCTCGCCGAGTGGTACCACCGATCCGGGGCCCGCGTGGGCGTAGCGGGTCGCGACCCCGGATGCGGCATATTCGTTCTCCTGGAAGCCATTGGCCTCCAGGTCGGGGCCGGGGGTGGCGCTCATGATCGAGCAGCCGCCGCCCCCGGTCAGCTCCGTGAAGTCGACTCCAGCAGTCACTTCTGCTTCTTCTGGTGTTTCCCGATGACGTTCCCGAACATGAAATGCATCTTGGTACCCAATGGCCAGCCGACGTAGTAGCACAGGAAGAGACTGATCTCCTCGAGTTGTTCGGCCGTCAGTTCACCGTTCGCCAGCGCTGCGCCGGCCTGGATCTCGGCCACGTCGATCTGGCCCGCCTGGGCGAGGGCGCCGAGCAGGATCAGGCGGCGGTCGCGGACCGAGAGTCCCTCCCGCGTCCAGACCTCGCCGAACACCTGGTCGGCGGTATGAGCGAAGAAGTCTCCCGGTCCGTCCGACATCTCCCAGCCGTAGACCTTGGACATCATGTCCAGGCCCTTTCGGCGTTGCGGGCTGGTGGTCTCGTCAGCTGACGTCATGCGTCCTCTCCTTCTCGGTGCGGCACGCCCAGCCCGATGGCGAAGTCGCGGAGTGCGATGTCGCCGAGCGGCAGATCGACGCCGAGCTCACGTCCGAGTTCGAGTGCGAGCGACAGGTCTTTCTCACCGAGCCTGCGTACCGGTGTCAAGATGTCATACCAGAAATCGTCGGGTGCGATCTCGTCGGTGGTGTCGCGCAGGATGATCGACCCGGCACCACCTGTGATCGCATCCGTGTGCCGAACGACCTTGCCCAGCTTGGTGATACTGATCCCGGCGGCCTCTGCGAGCCTGGCTGCCTCGGATGCTGCGGTGAACGAGATGAAGTGCAGGAGATTGCGGGCCAGCTTCATCTTGGTGCCGGCCCCGACATCGTCGCCCGCGTGGACGAGCATGCCCGCGACCAGACCGAAGGGCTCTTTGAGCTGTTCGTAGGAAGCGCGGTCTCCGCCGACCATGATGGCCAGTCTGCCCTGTTCGGCACCGGCTGCGCCGCCCGAGATCGGCGCATCCAGCAGGGTCACACCGTGTTCGGCGCATTCCGCGGCCAGATCGACGGCGGTCTGGGGGCCGATCGTCGAATGGACGGTGATGATCGTCCCCGGTGCGGCGGCGCTCAGCAGGCCGCCGTCGCCGGCGACCACGGTCCGCACCTGGGCGTCATCGAGGACACAGATGCCGATGATGTCTGCCTTTGTCGCCAGGTCGCCCAGTGAGGTGGCGGCGGTGGCCCCCTGGTCGACGACCTTCCCGAGCGCCTCTTCGGAGAGGTCGAAGGCGGTCAGGCCACCTTCCCACTTGGCCAGGCGGGCAGCCATCGGCCCGCCGATGTTGCCGAGACCGACGTAACCCAGGCGCACCGTCATGATCGGATGACCTGTCCGCCGTCGACGTTGAAGATCTGTCCGGTGACCCAACCTGCCTCGTCGGACAGCAGGAACAGGCACATGCCGACGAGATCCTCAGGGGTACCGAAACGTTTGAGCGGCAGGCGATTGACGATGTCGGCGACCATCTCCTTGGGTGTGGTCGAGCGGGTCGCCTCGGTGTCGATCGGACCCGGCGCGATGGCGTTCACGCGGATGTTCTGGCCGCCGAGTTCGGTGGCCAGCTGCTGGGTGAGGCCGTTCACGCCGACCTTCGCGAGGCCGTAGAAGCCGCTGTAGAGCCAAGCGGCGGTGGAGGACTGGTTGACGATGGCGCCACCGTCCTTCATGTGCGGGTAGACCGCGCGGGTGACGTTGAGCGCCCCGTCGAGGTTCACGCTCATGAACTTCTTGTAGTAGTCCCACGGCACGGTGATCAGGAAATCGAGCTTCATACCGCCGTAGATCGCGGCATTGTTCACCAGTCCGTCGATGGTGCCGTAGGCGTCGACCGTAGCGGTGGCGAGGGCCTGCGCCGACTGCTCGTCGGCGACGTCGGTGCTGACGTAGAGACCGCCGATGTCGGCGGCGACCTGCTTGCCCTGTTCGTCGTTGAGGTCGGCGACCACGACATTGGCGCCTTCGCCTGCCAGTGCGCGGGCGTAGGCCTCACCGATGCCTCCGGCGGCACCGGTCACGATGATGGTCTTGCCGGCGAAGCGGTTCGAGCGGTTGTCGGAACTCATTGTCCTGCTTTCTGTTCATTGGGGATTGCCCGGTCCCGCAAGAGCGAGCTCGCGAGCGTCGGAAGGGTCGATCACTCAGGCCGGCGTCGCGACCGCTTTGGACTCCAGGTACTCCTCGAAGCCCGCGACGCCCATCTCGCGGCCGATGCCGGATTGCTTGTATCCGCCGAACGGGACATCGGCGGAATACCAGATGCCGCCGTTGATCCCCATCGTTCCGGTCCGAACGCCGTTGACCACGTGGTCGATACGTGCCGGGTCCGTACCCCAGACGGCACCGGACAACCCATACGGTGAGTCGTTCGCGATGCGGATGGCGTCGTCGTCACCGTCGTGCGCGAGGATGACCAGCACCGGACCGAAGATCTCCTCCTGTGCGGCACGGGCGGAGTTGTCGAGGCCGGAGATCAACGTCGGCTCGACGAAGTAGCCCTTGGCCTTGTCGGCGGGCCGGCCGCCGCCGATCTCGACGGTGCCGCCCTCGGTCTTCGCGAGTTCGATGTAGGATTCGACACGATTGCGCTGGGTGGCGGAGATCAGGGGTCCGCAGATGGTTCCGGCGTCGGTCGGGTCACCTGCCGAAAGCCCGGCGAGCGAGTCACGGGTCGCGGCGATCGCCTCGTCGAGCTTCTCTCGTGGCACGACGAGGCGGGTGGTGATGGCACAGCCCTGCCCGGCGTGGGTGACCACGTTGAACGCGGCCATCGAGCAGGCGGAAGCGAGGTCTGCATCGTCGAGGACGATGAAGGCGGACTTGCCGCCGAGTTCCAGGAACACCTTCTTGAGGGTTTCGGCAGCGCCGGCCATCACCTTCTTGCCGGTTGCGGTGGATCCGGTGAAGGACACCAGATCCACGCGCGGATCCGTGGACAGCTGCGCGCCCAGCGAGTGATCGGTGGAGGTGACGATGTTGATTACGCCTGGCGGGAAGTCGGTCTCCTCGGCGATGACCTTGCCGACCAGGGCAGCGCACCACGGGGTGTCCGGCGCAGGTTTGAGCACCACGGTGCAGCCTGCGGCCAGAGCCGGACCGATCTTGGCGAAGTTGATCTGGTGTGGGAAGTTCCACGGTGTGATCGCGCCGACCACTCCGGCCGCCTCCTTGCGGATCTCCCGGACGTTCTTGATTCCCATCGGCTTGGCCCGACCGAGGTCGGTGGTCCACTGATAGGACTCGGCGAGATCTGCGAAATAGCCGAGATCTGTGACCGGTCCCTCGAATTGCGGTCCGCTGGTGAGGAACACGGGGCAACCGACCTCGGCGACCGTCAGGTCGCGCAGCTCGTCACCATGGGCCAGGAGCGTGTCGCGCAGCTGGCGGAGACAGCGGGCCCGCAGTGTGTGGTCGCGCGACCATTCGGTGGTGTCGAAGGCGACTCGGGCGGCGGCGATGGCTGCGTCCATGTCGGCCGCGGTGGCATCGGCGGCCTGGCCGAGGACTTCCTCGGTGGCCGGGTTGACGACATCGAAGGTGCCGCCCCCGCCGGGGGTGAGCTTGCCGTCGATCAGCAGTTCCGACGACGATGCAGGACGTAAGGACATTGGCTGGAACTCCATCTGGACAGGTGTCTGGACTCAAGTTCAAACCTAGTGTAGCCTCGCTCACATGTCCAGTCCTGTATCCCAGGAATCCACTCGCCGGAGACTGACACAGCAGCAGGCCGAGACCGTCACGAGATTGACGGATGCGGCGGTCGAGGTGCTCAACGACGAGGGATTCGACGGACTCACAGTCCGAACCGTGGCCAAGTTGGCGGGTGTCGCACCCGCGACCGCCTACACCTATTTCTCGTCGAAGAGTCATCTGGTCGCCGAGGTCTTCTGGCGCCGACTCAGTGCCGGTGTCGGTGAGCCCGACCTGACGACGACGCCGACCGAGCGGGTGGCGCAGGTGCTTCGTGAGGTGTCGATGGTCGTCGCGGGGGAGGGGCAGCTCGGTGGCGCGGTCACGATGGCGCTCCTCGGTACCGATCCCGACGTGGAACACCTCCGCCTGCGGATCGGTGGCTTCATCCGCAGACGGCTCGCCGAGGCACTCGAGGTGGAGCCGGAGAATCCGGGCCCACTCCTCGATGCGCTGGAGATGATCTACGCCGGCGGTCTGGTGCACGCGGGAATGGGCCACATGACGTACGAGCAGACCTCCGAACGTCTTGTCGCAGCCGCACATCTACTGATGGAGAAGTGATGACCGAAACCGCCACGGGAACGGGGATGGAGCATCTCGTGCCGTTCGACCCGTATGAGTACGACTTCCACGAGGATCCGTACCCGACCTACGACCGGCTTCGCCGCGAGGCGCCTGTCTATCACAATGCGGCGATGGACTTCTGGGCGCTGTCCCGTCACGAAGATGTCCGCGCCGGATTCCGGGACGCTGTGAACCTGTCCAACAGTTGGGGCGTGTCGATGGATCCGTCCTCGTACGGTCCGGACGCGCACAAGTCGATGTCATTCCTGGCCATGGACGATCCGAAGCACATGCGGATCCGCAAGCTGGTCTCCAAGGGCTTCACCCCCCGCAGGGTCGGTGATCTGTCCGGACGGATCACGGCGCTCACCCATCAGCATTGGAGCAAGTGTCTCGACATGGGGGAGTTCGATTACATCGCCGACTTCGCGGGTCTGCTGCCGATGGACGTGGTCTCCGAACTCCTCGGTGTCCCGGAGGCCGATCGCGCGCATCTGCGGCACCAGTCAGATCTGCTGCTGCATCGGGAAGAAGGCGTTCTCGACATCCCGGAAGCGGCTGTCTACGCCTATATCGAGCTGCACAAGTACTACTCGGACCTGATCGCCGATCGCCGGAAGAATCTCGGGGATGATCTGGTGTCGGCGCTGATCGAGGCGGAGGTCGACGACGACGCCACCGGTGAGAAGATCCGCCTGACCGAGGACGAGATCGTCGGGTTCATGGTCCTGATGGTGGTCGCAGGTAACGAGACGACCACCAAACTCCTTGCCAATGCCCTGTATTGGGGCTGGCGTAACCCGGACGAGCTGGCGAAGCCGCTGGCCGATCCCGACGCTGTCGCGGATTGGACCGAAGAGACGCTGCGTTACGACAACTCCACTCAGATGGTGTTGCGTCGAGTGCTGTCCGATGTCGAGTACGGCGGCCGGACCATCCCCGCGGGTGAGCGGGTCCTGTTGCTGGTCGGCGCCGCCAACCGGGACACCGACGTCTTCGGCGCCGATGCCGCCCAGTACCAGATCGGCCGGGACTGCAGCCAGGCGTTGCTGAGTTTCGGTATGGGTACACATTTCTGTCTCGGCGCACACCTGGCCCGACTGGAGTCCAACATCGGGCTGGGTGAGGTTGCGCGTTCCATCCGCAGTGTTGACATCGACATCGACAACGCGGTCCGCGTCCACTCGGTGAACGTGCGCGGATTCGCAGAGCTCCCCGTGAAAGTGAAGGTGCGCTGATGGCGTTCATTCCTCATCCCGATCGTCGCCCCGTGCTGGTGGCCGGCGCGTCGTCCGGCATCGGTGCCGCGACCGCCGAGGTCCTCGCCGCCGCAGGCTATCCGGTGGCGCTTGCCGCGCGGCGGGTGGAGAAGCTCCAAGAACTGACTGACAAGATCACGGCCGCGGGCGGGGAAGCGGTTGCGGTCCCGCTCGACATCACCGACGAGGGATCTGTCGCCGAGTGTGTTGCGAAATCGCAAGCCGCCCTGGGTGATCTGGAGATCGTCGTGAGTGGCGCAGGTGACCTCGCGGTCGGATTGTCCTACGAGGTGAGCCCTGAGGACTTCGCCTCGCAGATCGACATCCATCTCGTGGGTGCCCACCGTCTGTATCGGGCCGTCGTGCCGGGCATGATCGAGCGGCGCCGTGGCGACTACGTCTTCATCGGTTCCGACGTCGTCCTTCATCCGCGACCGTGGTCGTCGGCATATGTGGCGGCCAAGGCCGGCATTGACGGTCTCGTCGCCACCGCCCAGTTGGAGCTGGAAGGAACGGGCGTGCGCGCGAGCGTGATCCGGCCCGGTCAGGTGCTGACCGGCATGGGCATGGATCTCGACCAGAAGACCACCGAACAGATGCTGAACGACTGGATCCGGCACGGACTCGCCCGACACGGCAACTTCCTCGAGCCCGGGCATATCGCCCAGGCCGTCACCGCGATCGTGACCATGCCGCGGGGAGCGCACATGCGTGTGGTCGAGGTGGAGGCCGAGGGCGCCCTCACACGTGACAAGAAGCCTGAAGGAGAACAGCGATGACTGCTCTGACCCAACCGAAGCGCGTCTCCCGGGGAGAAGGCGAACACGGGCATCTCGACGAGCTGGCCGGCGACCCGATCTCGTTGTTCTGGCGGATCCGCGAGGAGTGCGGCGACGTCGGGATGTTCCAGCTCGCCGATCGCGAGGTGATCCTGGTCTCCGGTGCCGCGGCCAACGAAGAGTTCTTCCGGGCGCCGGAAGAGGACCTCGACCAGGCGGCCGCGTATCCGTTCATGACACCGGTCTTCGGTGAGGGCGTCGTCTTCGACACCGACCCGGAGGAGCGCTCCAAGGCCATCCACAATGCGGCCCTCAAGGGCCCGCACATGAAACAGCATGCGGTGACCATCCCCAACGAGGTCGAGCGCATCATCGCGGACTGGGGTGACGAGGGCGAGATCGACCTGCTCGAGTTCTTTGCCGAGCTGACCCTGTACACCTCGTCGGCATGCCTGATCGGCCGGAAGTTCCGGGAGAGCCTGAACGGACACATCGCGCACCTGTTCCATGATCTGGAAAAGGGCACGGACCCGATCGCCTATGTCGACTACAAGGCCGACATCGAGAGCTTCCGCAAGCGCGACGAGGCCCGTGCAGAGTTGGTCGAGTTCATCCAGGGTGTGATGAACGACCGCATCGCGAATCCGACCGAGAACAAAGAAGATCGCGATCTGATGGACGTGCTCGTCCAGGTCGGCTTCGATGCGAACACCATCACCGGGATGTTCATCTCGATGATGTTCGCCGGGCACCACACCACCTCGGGTACTGCGGCGTGGACGCTGATCGAGCTGCTGCGCAATCCCGAGTACATGTCTCGGGTGTACGGCGAACTCGATGAGATCTACGGCGAAACGCCGGCGGGCGAGCGTCCCGAGTACACGTTCGCGCACACCAGGCAGATGCCTCAGCTGGAGAATGCACTCAAAGAGGCGCTGCGTCTGCATCCACCGCTCATCATCTTGATGCGCGTGGTGCAGAAGGACTTCCATGTCGAGGACTTCGAGGTCAAGGCCGGGCAGTCCATCGCCGTGTCGCCCGCGATCTCGAACCGTCTGCCCGAGGACTTCCCGGAACCGGACACCTTCGATCCCGACCGCTACGACAAGCCGCGGCAGGAAGACATCGCCAATCGGTGGACCTGGATCCCCTTCGGCGCGGGTCGGCACCGCTGTGTGGGAGCGCAATTCGCCATCATGCAGCTCAAGGCGATCTTCTCGGTGCTGTTCCAGAACTACGAGTTCGAGATGCTGCAGCCATCGGAGACCTATCGTAACGACCACTCCAAGATGGTCGTTCAGCTCCAGCAACCATGCCGCGTGAAGTACCGGAAGCGGTGATCGTCAGTGCGTGTGGAGGTTGACCTGGATCTGTGCCAAGGGCACGGGATGTGCGAGATGGAGGCGCCCGACGTCTTCGAGGCGCACCGCGACCATGTCGAGATCCTCGACAAGGAACCCGACGAGAGTCGCCGCGCCGAGGTCGAGGCCGCGGTGATGTACTGCCCGACCCAAGCTCTGAGAATTGTCGAAGACGACGAGTGAAGTGGAGTGACATGTCTTTTGATCGTGCCGAACTGGAAGAAATGAAACAGCGGTGGCTGGATGCGAACGTCGTCGCGGAGAAGGCGGGTGACTGGAAGCCGCTGGCCGAGTTCTACACCGAAGACGCCACGTACGGATGGAATTACGGTCCCGAGAAAGACTTCATGGCCGTCGGTCGCGACGAGATCCGTGACCTCGCCCTCGGCCAGGAGATGGAGGGCCTCGAAGGGTGGGAGTACCCGTACCAGGCGTGGGTCATCGACGAGAAGACCGGTGACATGATCGGACTGTGGAAGCAGGTCTACGACCGTAAACGCGAGGACGGCACCAACTATGCGTTGGAGGGCATCCAGGGCAGCTGGTTCAAGTACGCCGGCAATTTCCAGTTCTCCTGGCAGCGCGACTTCTTCGACTTCGGCAATGTGTCGGCGCTGTTCGTGGAACTACTGAAGGCCAATGCGATGAGCGACGGCATGCTCAAGCGGATCGAGAAGTCGGCGCCGGGCGACCTGCCCGGCTGGTATCCGTTCGGCAAAGCGCCCGTCCCGTTCTGGTGATCTGACCCATGACTCACACAGCCCCGGCCTACCAAGGCCTGAGTCAGGATCAGCTGGCCATCCTGGTGCCCGAGTTACTACTCTCCGGGCAGTTGATCGACCGTAGCGGGATGGCCCATCTCATCAGCGCCTTCGGGCGAGAGGTGATGGGAGAGGTCGCCATCGAGGAATGGATGGCGGCGAGTCCGGTGTACACCCACCGCATGCGGACCGCGCTCGGGATCGACGGTGACGGGGTGGAGGACATGTTCAAATGCCTCCAACTCGACATCGGAGCTCCGCCTCAGTTCATGGACTTCCGCTACGAGGTGACCGACAAATACCACGGCTCCTTCTTCCTGCAACACTGTGGCGCCTTGATGGACGTCGAGCCGATGGGCGACGACTACGTGACGACGATGTGCCATGACATCGAGGATCCGACGTTCGACGCGACCGCCATCGCGACCAATCGCCGCGCGCGCATCCGGCCGATCCACCGTCCGCCGCGGCGGCCTGTCGACCGTATGCCGCACTGTGAGTGGACGGTGACGATCGAACCGGACCGGGAGGAACTGCCGCTGCCGGCCGATGCCGCCGAGATGTTCACCACCCGAGCCGGGCAGTCGGTCCTCACGCCGATCGACTCGTCATCCGGCGACGGACTGACCGACTATCGTGGGCCTCTCGTCGCCGATCTCCAGTTCCGGGAATGGTCACGTTCGGCGCTGGCACGCATCGCCGAAGAGATTGCACTGCAACACCAGTTGCTCTCGCTCGGGTTTCTCTTGTCGGTGCGCCGGCACGCGGAGAGCGAGGAGCAGGCGCGTGAGATCTTCCGCAAACAGCTGACCGGAATCGCGGGCCTGTCTGCGGATCGGCTGCGTGCGGCACTCGGGCTCGCACCGGATGCCGAGGGGTTGGCCGCGGTGATCAACCTGCACCCGGTCCTCGGACCCGGGCAGTACACCGGCGTGACCGCCGAGGCCCGCGACGGCGATGTGGTGGTCCGGGTACCCAAGAGCTCCGACGCCGTGACCGACGGAGGGTGGGTCACCCTGTTGGAGAGCGAACACCACGAGCCGTTGCAGGCCATCGGAACTGCGGTGGATGCGCACTGGACGGTCGGATCGAGCGACGAGACGGACGAGGCGATCGAGTTCGTGATGATCCGCGGCAGCGAGACGCACAAGGAGTCCGGCGAGGTCGCGATCGCACGATTCAGCTCGGGTGCCTCCTTCGAGTTCACGGACCGGGGACGTTCGCTCCCGATCACACCGGTGGGTAGCGGCGTCTGATGGAGGACGGCCGGACATCGTCGTCCGCGGAGTACCACCCGGATCTGAGCCTGTCCGGGCGGGTGGCCGTGGTCGCCGGTGCCACCCGTGGTATCGGTCTCGCGGTGGCCTACGCGCTATCCGGCCGCGGCGTGTCGGTGGTGGTGAACGGCAGGGATCCGGTGGCGGTCGAGGAGACCGTCACCGAGATCCGCGGGGGCGGCGGCTATGCCGTCGGAGTCGTCGGGTCGGCAGGCGATGATGGCGTGGCCCAGCAGATGGTGGACACCGCATTGGCCGAGTACGGCGCCCTCGACATCGCGGTCAACTGCGCGGGTATCGCCGAACCCGCCGGCTCCACCATCCTCACCATCACCGATGCCGAGTTCCGCGAACAGGTCGATGCGCACCTGATGAGTGCCTTCCATCTGATGCGGGCCGCCGGACAGATCTTCTCCCGGCAACGGACCGGATCGATCGTGCTGACCGGCTCGGCGGCGTCGCTCGGGATCTTCGGTGGGAGTGGCTATCCCGCCGCAAAGGGAGGCGTCAACGCGCTCGCGCTGGCGGGCGGTGCGGATCTCGCAGATCATGGCGTTCGGGTGAATGTCGTGATGCCAGGGGCCAAATCGCGGCTGTCGAGTGGAGACGACTACATCGCGCACATCGAGAGTCTGCACCGTCGCGGCATCCTCGACGATCTCACCAGGGACGCCGCATTGGACCCGGCGCCGCCCGAATACGTGGCCGCCCTGTATGTGTTCCTGGCAAGTGACGCCGCCAAGGGCATCAGCGGGCAGATATTCACGGCTGCAGGTGGTTTCATCGGACGGTACGAACCACAGCAGGCGACGTTCATCGCGTACCGCGACCATCAGGACAGTGCGCCCTACAGCCTGGCGGAGTTGACCGGCCTGTTGGCGTGACGTCGCCCCCGACCCGGGAACAGTCACCTACCCGCGTCGGTCTCCGGCGCGGGCACGGTCGGCGCGGCGTCGTGCCGAACGGTCGATCCAGAACCGGGCACCCTCGGCGACTGCGTCGGTGACCGGGCTCGGGCGCCAGCCGAGTTCGCGTTCGGCCTTGCCGTGGTCCATCGGGGACATGTAATGCATCAACCGCACCGAGGTGATGGTCAGTTGTCGCGGTCGGCCGGTGATCTTGGCGAGCGCCGAACCGACTGCACCGCATGCATACAGCGACAACCGACCCAGGACGAGGCGGGGCGGTCTGCGCTCGGCGGTGCGTGCGGCGACGGCGATGATCTCGCCGAGATCGATGAAGCGCTCCGACACGATGTAGCGTTCGCCTCGGCTGCCGCGTGCGGCCGCGAGTACCAACGCGTCGGCGGCATCATCGATGCCGACCGACTCCGCGCGGATGCCCCGCACCGTGAAGGGCATCTTGCCCAGGGCGGCTCCCGCGACAAAGGCTCCGTGCGGTGTCGGCTGCCAGTCGCCTGAACCGTAGGTGTTGGACACACACATGGCGACTGCAGGCAATCCCCGCGTCCGCGCGTAGTCCACGACCAGGTTCTCGGCCGCGACACGCGACCGGACATAGTCCGATGCTTTGTCACCCCAGTTGAATTCGTCGGCCTCGCTGGCCGCGCGGCCCGTGACGCGGCCGATCGTCGCGAGGGTACTGGTGAACACGAACGAGTGCAGGTCGGCATGCACTGCCACGTCGAGGACAGCGCGCAGCGCCTCGACATTCGTGCGGAAGAGCGGTTCCGAATCCGTCAGCCAGGCGCGCGTGTCGACCACGCAGTAGTAGACGTCATTGCAGCCATCGAGGGCGGTGGACACGGTCGTCGCATCGAACAGGTCGCCGACGACCCGCTCGACGGCGAGATCGTCGATGCCGCGAGTGTCGCTCGTGTCGCGGACCAGCACGCGGACCTGCTCGCCGGATTCCACGAGACGGCGCACCACGTGCGAGCCGAGGAATCCGCTCGCGCCGATCACCAGTTTCACGAGAGCACACCGGGATTCAAGTCGTCGATGGCAGCGGCGGCACGCTCGAGCATGGTCGTGAACATTCGGTCACCGCGCTCGGTCGGCATCGCCGCGCCACACCCGAAGACGATGATCATGGGCGCTTGGATCAGCGAGTCGACGTAGTCGGACCAACAGTCGTCGAGGGAGTAGTCGGTCACGCCATGCGCGAGCAGCGCAGCATGATAGGCCGCCACCATCTCCCGTTCGTGAGCACGACGATCGTCGGTGCCCAGGCTGGTGGCGAGCAAGAATGCGATGTCGCGCAGGGGATTTCCCAGCGTTATGGTCTGCCAGTCGACGATCGTGACCGAATCATCTGGTCCGAACAGGATGTTGTCGATGCGGAGATCTCCATGGATCAGAGAGAACCGTCGAGGATCCCGTTCCAGCCAGTCCCCGGCAGTCGCGACCAGCCAGTCGATGGTGGCGGCCTCGCGACCGGAGAGGTCGAATCGCGAACGGAACGCATCGGCCATCGGACCGAGAACCGAGTCCATCAGGAGTCGGTCGTCGTGCGTGGGAAGCGCAAGGCCGGGCAGGAGGGTGAGGGTGCCATCGCACCACCGAGGTGCGTGCAGGCCTGCCGCTGCCAGGGCCACCGCATGAGCCTGCTCCGGGGTGCATCCGATGATCTGGTCGCCTTGAACCGACGGCGCCATGTCCTCGAGCAGCAGCACGAACTCGGTGTGGTCGTCGGAGATCACCGCTGCGTGACACAGCGGGATCGGGGCCGTCAGGGTGGGCGCCAGTTGCTGATAGAAGAGCACCTCGTTGTGGAAGACACCTGCTGCGAATTCGCGTTGCGCACGTTCACCGATCGCGAGTTTGGCGACCATCGTCCTCGGCAGGTCGCCGGGAGCCGCCCAGGTCGGGGTGAGCCGATATGAACCGGCCATCTGGCCGGACCCGACCGGCTCGGATTCGACAGACACGATCTCGGCGTCGTTCCCCGCCGAGCGCAACAGGTCTGACAGCCACGATGCGGTCAGACCATCGACGTCGGTGGGGATGGTCGATCGGCGGGCGTCACCGGCGTGTGAGATCGTCATCGGTCCTCAGACCGCGGCCGTCGAGGCGCCGACGACGACGTAGTCCCTCGATCGGCCCTCGCGCACCCAGAGCGTGCCGTCGCCCGCGCTCGGGCCCTCCTTCTTGAGTTCCCGCTTCAGGATCTTGTTGGTTGCCGTGGTCGGCAGGTCGCCGGCGATCCGCACATAGCGCGGCCACGCCTTGGGGGACAGGTCTGCCTGTGCGGCAAGCTGTTCGGCGAATCGTTCGGGGGTGAGTTCCTCGTCGTCCTGGAGGACGACGGCGGCCATCACCGCGTCGCCGACGTGCTCGTCGGGGACCGCATAGATCGCGACGCGGTTGACCTCCGGAAGGCGGAGCAGGATGCGTTCGATCGGCCCGGCGGCCAGGTTCTCACCGTCCACCCGCATCCAGTCGCCGGTGCGTCCGGCCAGGTAGATCCAGCCCTCGGCGTCTTTGTACGCGAGATCGCCCGACCAGTACATGCCGTGCCGCAGGCGCTCGCTGGTGGATTCCTCGTCGTTGTAGTAGCCCATGAACATGCCTGCGCCATCGACGTTCACCAACTCGCCGATCGCGTCGTCGGCGTTGGCCAGGGCGCCGTTCTCGTCGAACTCGACCCGGGGACATTCGGTGAGTGTCTCCGAGTTGTACACCGCCACATTGGCAAATCCCCGGCCGATCGATCCCTCTGGGGTGCCGGGTTCGCGAGTGATGATGATGGCGAGTTCGGTCGAGCCGAAACCGTCCCAGACAGTGCAGCCGAACCGTGTGGAGAAGTCGTTGATGTCGCGGTCGGTTGCCTCGTTGCCGAAGGCGACTCGCAGCGGGTTGTCGGTGTCGTCGGGTCGTTCCTCGGTCGCGAGGATGTAGGCCAGCGGTTTGCCGACGTAGTTCATGTACGTGGCGTGGTAGCGCCGGATGTCATGGAGGAACGTCGACGCCGAGAACTTCGCCGGCGCGATGGCGGCACCGCCACATAGCGCAACGCAGTAGCCGCCCATCAGTGCTGCCGAGTGGAACAGCGGCATCGACAAGTAGCAGACGTCGCCGGGCCCGATGCTGTATTTGTCCGCGAGAACCGGTCCGGCGAACGGGATCATCATGTGCGCGAACCGGACCGGCTTCGGGTTGCCGCTGGTGCCGGAGGTGAAGATCAGCATGAAGGTGTCGGTCGCGGTGGGTACCGAGTGGGGGACGAGTTCGCCTGCGGTGGAGGTTGCCGTGTCCCAGGCGGGTGTCGAGGTGTCGAGGATCTGCACGCCCGGGAGGTCCAGACCGTCGAGCAGCGGACGGTGCTCGGCGTCGGTGATCAGGATCTGGCAGTCGGCCCGGAGGATGTCGGCGGCGAGTCCGTCGCCCCTGCGGGTGTTGTTCACGCCGACCGTCACATATCCGCCGAGGGCCCCTGCGGCCAGCGCGATGAGCATGTCCGGCGTGTTGCCGAGCAGGGCGCCAACATGCATGGGACGCGTGGGATCGGCGAGGCCGAGCACCGCTGCGGCAGCGCGCTTGGCGTCGGTGACGTACTCGCGCCAGGACCACTGACTGCCCTCGTAGGTGATCGCCAGGTTGTCGTCGTCTGCGCGCTCCTGCAGGAGCTGGGTCACGGTCTCGGCCATGCCGCCACTCTAGAACGTGTTCTCATTTCTTGTGAACACATTCTGAAAAATGTCTACTCGTGGCCCGGCGGCCGCTGTGTTCAGCGGATGAACCATCCGACGCCGGGTGTCACGGTGAAGGCACGATCAGCCTTGCCGATGATGGTGGTGGTGAAGGAGATGCGGCCGTGACCGGCGCGGATCTCGGCCCCCGGCGATGGTTTGCCCGCGGTGCACGTGGCGAACACGACGTCGTCGGTGTGGTTCGTGCGTTCGTTCCGCCACGTGATGGCGACCCGCGTCTGGCCGAGATTGCGCGAGCATGCGTCGCCCACCGGCAGAATCCGCAGTCGGGTGGTGTCGGCACCTGTGGCGGTGGCCGCGAGGGTGGCAGCGAAGCCGCCGGAGAGCCCGTTCCGGTCGACGGTGACGCCCACATTCGGCACCTGGTCGACCCGCAGCATCTTCGGTGCCGCATTCGCGGTTCCACCGCCCGCGATCACGCCGATCGCCATGCCGGCGGCCGCGGCTGCGCAGGCGGCGGCCCGAATCGTTGTCCGACGTCCCGTCATCTGAGGTTCCCTCCAGTCCGATCGAGCACGTTCCGTGTCTGTCAGGGTGTCGGAGCGGGGTCTGGGCGTACAGATGTGCGCAGGTTCTGTTATGGATCCGAGACTGCCGCGGGGGGTTGCCTGCGGGGCGGGAGGTGCTGGTGAGGACACCAGATGTGAATGGTGTCTCATCTGCTCGTCCGAGCGTCCGCTCGGTTCGTCGGTCGGATGCTTGTGCTGATAGGACCGTAGACATGGTTGTCGACAGGGCCTCATCCACTCGCATCGTGCCGCGCGATCCCGTCACGGCGTTCGGCATCGGAAATGTCGCGACCACCGGACCGACGACCGTGCGCGCCGAGCAGCAGGTGAGTACGGACCTCGTGGACCACCGCGGCCGAATCGATCTACCGGCGCTCGCGGTGTTGTTCGATCACCTCGGTGGCCTGCCGTACTTCGCCTCCGATCCGGACGGGTCGCCATGCGTGCAGGCCCGTCTCGCCATCTCGATGCAGGGTGGTGTCGATGTGGGGGACCGGCTGACGGCGAATGCCGAACTCCTCATGCACGACGAGGCATTCGGGACCACCCGCGTCGACATCGTGACGTCGACGGGCCGGATCTGCTCTTCTGGAACCGCTCGCAACGTCGCAGTGGGTCGGACCTTCGACCACAACCCGACCGGCGATCGGGGCGCAGCGGCTCCACCCGGCAACTCCGACCTACCGGGGCTGCCGCTGCCGCCGGCCATCGAGCCCGGTCTCGATGGCCGGGTGATCATCGAGCAGATCGCCGCGGGTACGCGTGCCGCGGGCAATCTGACCGAACTGCTCAACGGTCGGGTCGACACCGTCGATCACCCGCTCGGCACCGGTGTGCGTTTCACCGTGGGCACCGAACCGTGGATGGGCAACGTGTTCGGCACGATGCACGGCGGCATCATCGCTGCCGCCGTCGCGCAGGGATGCTCGTTTGCCGGCCAGGCGAACGCGGCGGCCGGACGCGACTACCAGGTCGCCGATCTGGCGATCTGCTTTCTCCGGTCGCCTGCGGTGCAGGGCGCCGACGTCGTCGTCGAGGTGACGCCGGTGAAGATCGGTCGTCGGGTCGCGTCGTTCGACGCCGCCATGCATGCGCACGACGGGACGCTGCTCAGTCGCTGCTCCGCGGACGTCCACTACCGCTGACCGCCCGCCGACGGCAACCGAGATCCCGCCGACAGCAACGTCGATTCCTCGCCGTCGACAAAGCACCGGATTCGTCGCGCATTTGGGGTGCGGCCGGCGCAAAAACAATCACGCGTGATTGATTTTTCTGGCGGGCTGTGTGACCCTGATCGCATGTCGATAGTGGAGGGGCTCGTAGCAGATCTGACGGCGCAATCGGCGGAGCTCGACACCCTGGTCGCCGCTCTGGACGATTCCGAGTGGGCGCTGCCGACGCCTGCGGCCGGATGGTCGGTGGCGCATCAGATCGCCCACCTGTCGTGGACCGACCGGATGGCGACCATGGCCGCAACGGACCCGGATGCCTTCGGCGCGGCCCTCGAGAAGGCTGCCGACAACCCGACGGGTTTTGTCGACGAGGCAGCCGAGGAGGGGGCGACCGCGTCACCCACACACAATCTCGAGGGCTGGCGGACTGCGCGTGTGAACCTCGCCGACGCACTGTGTGCCGTCCCCGACGGTGTGAAGATCCCGTGGTTCGGCCCGCCGATGTCAGCGGCGTCGATGGCGACGGCACGATTGATGGAGACCTGGGCACACGGTCTCGACGTCGCGGACGCATTGGGCGTGACGATGGTGCCCACCGACCGGATCCGGGGTGTCGTCCACATCGGTGTCCGCACCAGGGATTTCGCCTACGCGGTCAACGGACTGACGCCACCGGCCACGCCGTTCCGATATGAGATCACCGCGCCGTCGGGCGACGTGTGGACCTGGGGGCCCGACGACGCAGCCGAGGTCGTGCGCGGGCCGGCAATCGACTTCTGCCAGTTGGTGACCCAGCGACGTGCGTTGGCGGATCTCGATCTGGAGATCATCGGCTCCGACGCGACGCGATGGGCGGGCATCGCCCAGGCCTTCGCCGGACCACCCGGACCGGGGAGGCCGTCGACCACTGCTGAACGAGAGGTCCACTGAGTCATGCCCGACACGAATGCAGGCAGGATCGTCCGGATCGGCAATGCCTCCGGCTTCTACGGCGACCGATTCTCCGCGATGCGGGAGATGCTCGAGGGTGGCGATCTGGACTATGTGACCGGTGACTACCTGGCCGAGCTGACCATGCTGATCCTCGGCCGGGACCGGATGAAGGACCCGAGATCGGGCTATGCCAAGACATTCCTGCGTCAGATGGAGGACTGTCTCGGTCTCGCCATCGACAAGGGCGTTCGCATCGTCACCAATGCCGGTGGTCTCAATCCGCACGGGCTCGCGGTGGCGCTGCGTGAACTCGCGGAGAGGTTGGGCATCAGCGCCGACATCGCTTTTGTCGACGGCGACGACCTCCTCGACCGCGCAGCCGAGCTGCAACTCGGGGACCCCCTCACCGCCAATGCCTATCTCGGAGCGTTCGGGATCAAGACCGCGCTCGACGCCGGCGCCGAGATCGTGGTGACCGGCCGGGTCACCGACGCGTCACTCACCGTCGGTCCGGCAGCCAGTGAATTCGGCTGGGAATACCACGATCTGGACGCACTCGCCGGTGCGGTGGTGGCGGGGCACATCATCGAATGCGGCGCCCAGGCGACCGGGGGCAATTACTCGTTCTTCCGTGAGTTGCCCCGGATGGGTCACCTCGGCTTCCCGATCGCGGAGGTCGCCGCCGACGGGTCGTCGGTGATCACCAAGCACCCCGGGACCGGCGGCGCGGTCACCGTCGGGACGGTCACCGCGCAACTGCTCTACGAGGTCGGCGGACCTCGGTACCTGGGTCCCGACGTCACCACGCGGCTCGACACCATCGAGCTCGCGCAGGCAGGCGACGATCGGGTGGCCATCGGCGGCGTGCGGGGCGAAGCGCCATCGGCGACCACCAAGGTGTCGCTGAACAGCCTTGCCGGAGTGCGCAACGAGATCACCCTCATCCTCACCGGGCTCGACATCGAGGCGAAGGCCGAGCTGTTCAAGGATCAGTTCACGGCGGCCCTGCCCACCGCGCCCGCCGAGATCGACTGGGAACTCTCGCGACTCGACCGTCCGGATGCCGAGACGGAAGAACAGGCGAGTGCGCTGCTCCGCTGCGTGGTGCGTGATCCCGACGCGAAGAAGGTCGGCCGGGCTTTCTCGTCGACTGCCATCGAACTCGCGCTCGCAAGTTATCCCGGGTTCGCGGCGACCGCACCTCCCGGACACGGCAACCCCTACGGCGTGTTCGAGCCGGGGTACGTGGATGCCACGGCTGTCGACCACCGCGTGGCCCTGCAAACCGGTGTGGTCGAACGTATCCCGCCGAGCCCCTTACGCGCCGAGGTGCCCGAGGACTCCGACGACGGGCCGGCAGAGACCTCCGCGGACTGGGGCCCGACGGCGTCGCTGCCGCTGGGCACGGTGGCAGGCGCGCGCAGCGGTGACAAGGGCGGAAGCGCGAACATCGGGGTGTGGGTGCGCGACCCGGAGCAGTTCCCCTGGCTCGACAGCACCCTCGACGTCGACCTGCTCCGAAAGCTGCTGCCCGAGATCGCCGATCTCCCGGTGCGGCGTCACCGACTCCCGAACCTCAATGCGGTCAACTTCGTGATCGACGGTGTGCTCGGACGCGGGGTCGCCGAAAACGTCCGATTCGATCCACAGGCCAAGGGCATGGGCGAGTGGCTGCGCTCGCGTCCGGTGCCCATCCCGATCGCCTTCACGAACAGCAAGGAGAGCAAGTGACGATCACCAGTCCGGTGTGGGACACCCCTGAGCGCCTCGAACTGCGTTCCACTGTCAGGGCATTCGTGGAGCGCCACGTGCTGCCCCATCAGGACGAGTGGGAGCGCGACGGGTTGATCCCGCGCGACCTGCATCGCGAGGCGGCGAAGCTCGGGCTGTTCGGTCTGGGAATCCCCGAGGAGGTCGGCGGGTCCGGTGGAGATCTCGTCGACGGCTCGATCCTGGGCGAGGAGTTCCATTACGCGGGAGCCGCAGGCGGTGTGTTCGCATCACTGTTCACCCACGGCATCGCGCTGCCGCATCTCATCGGGGCCGGTGATCCCGATCAGATCGACCGTTGGGTCCGGCCAACCCTCGCAGGCGAGAAGATCGGCAGCCTCGCGATCACCGAGCCGGGCGGGGGCAGCGACGTCGGGCACCTGCGCACGTCCGCGGTCCGCGACGGAGATCACTACGTGGTCAACGGCGCCAAGACCTACATCACCTCCGCCGTGCGCGCCGACTTCGTCGTGACCGCGGTCCGCACGGGTGGCCCGGGCGCTTCCGGCGTCTCGCTGCTCGTCATCGAGAAGGACACACCAGGACTCAGCGTCACCCGCAAGCTCGACAAGATGGGTTGGCGGAGTTCGGATACCGCCGAACTGTCGTTTGTCGATGCCCGCGTACCGGTCGCCGGTCTGGTGGGTGCGGAGAACTCCGGGTTCGCGCAGATCGCGACGGCCTTCGTCACCGAGCGATCCGGCCTCGCCGTTCAGGCGTACGCGAGCGCGCAACGGTGCCTCGATCTCACCCTGGACTGGGTCCGTGATCGGGAGACATTCGGAAAGCCCTTGATCGCACGCCAATCGGTGCAGGAGGCGGTGACCGAGATGGCCCGCCGCATCGACATCGCACGCACGTACACCCGCGCCGTCGTGGAACGGAAGGTGACCTCCGACGACGATCTGATCGCCGAGGTCTGCTTCGCGAAGAACACCGCGGTCGAGGCCGGCGAGTGGGTGGCGAACAAAGCGGTTCAGCTGTTCGGCGGGATGGGGTACATGACCGGCACCGAGGTGGAACGGCAGTACCGCGACATGCGGATCATCGGTATCGGCGGCGGCACCACCGAGATCCTCTCCGGTCTCGCGGCAAAACGATTGGGGTACCAGCGATGACGGCGATCCGATCCACCCTCGACCCGGCGGGTGAGGACTTTCGGGCGGCGAGTTCGTCGATGAGTGACAAGCTCGTCGAGATCCGGACCGAGTTCGACAAGGCACTCGCCGGTGGGGGCGAGAAGTACGTCGCCCGGCATCGCGAGCGTGGCAAGATGACCGCCCGCGAGCGCATCGAGATGCTGATCGACGAGGACTCGGCGTTCCTCGAGTTGTGCCCGCTGGCGGCGTACGGCTCGGACTTCCAGGTGGGGGCGTCGGCGGTCACCGGCATCGGCGTGGTCGAAGGCGTCGAGTGCATGATCGTGGCCAACGACCCGACCGTCAAAGGCGGCACGTCCAATCCGTGGACGCTACGGAAGATTCTGCGCTGCAACGACATCGCGCTGCAGAATCGACTGCCGATGATCTCGCTGGTCGAGTCCGGCGGGGCCGACCTGCCCACCCAGAAGGAGGTGTTCGTCCCCGGTGGCCGGATGTTCCGCGACCTCACGAGGCTGTCTGCTGCGGGGATACCGACCATCGCGCTGGTCTTCGGCAACTCGACCGCGGGCGGCGCCTACGTTCCCGGCATGAGTGATCACGTCGTGATGATCGAGAACGCGTCGAAGGTCTTCCTCGGCGGACCGCCGTTGGTGAAGATGGCGACCGGCGAGGACAGCGACGACGAGTCTCTCGGCGGTGCCCAGATGCACGCCCGTCAGTCGGGTCTGGCCGACTACTTCGCCGCCGACGAGCAGGACGCCGTCCGGCTCGGCCGGCGCATCGTGTCCCGGTTGAACTGGCGCAAGCAGGGACCCGGTCCGGTGGCCGAGGTGCTCGAACCACGTTACGACGCCGAGGAGTTGCTCGGCATCGTCCCGTCGGATCTGAAGATCCCGTTCAATCCGCGCGATGTGATCGCCCGCGTGGTCGATGACAGCGACTTCGATGAGTTCAAACCGGATTACGGCAGTTCACTGTGTACCGGTTGGGCCCGCATCCACGGGTATCCGGTCGGGATCCTGGCCAACGCCCAGGGAGTGCTGTTCAGCCAGGAGTCGCAGAAGGCGACCCAGTTCATCCAGCTCGCCAACCGCAGCAATACGCCACTGTTGTTCCTGCACAACACCACCGGTTACATGGTCGGCAAGGAGTACGAGCAGAACGGCATCATCAAGCATGGCTCGATGATGATCAACGCGGTGTCCAACTCCACCGTGCCGCATATCTCGGTGCTGATGGGAGCGAGCTACGGTGCCGGGCACTACGGCATGTGCGGACGCGCCTACGACCCACGATTCCTGTTCGCCTGGCCCAGCGCGAAGTCGGCGGTGATGGGTGCGGCCCAACTCGCGGGCGTCATCTCCATCGTGTCCCGGGCCGCCACCGAGGCGCGGGGAGGAACCGTCGACGAATCAGCCGATGCGGCGATGAAGCAGATGATCGAGGCGCAGATCGAGGCCGAGTCGGTCCCGGCGTTCCTGTCCGGCATGCTCTACGACGACGGCGTGATCGACCCGCGCGACACCAGGACCATTCTGGGGCTGTGCCTTTCGGCCATCGACAGTGGCCCGGTCGAGGGCACGTCCAACTTCGGCGTCTTCCGGATGTGAGGCGAACATGACAACCACGATCACCTCTGTACTCGTCGCCAACCGCGGCGAGATCGCCTGCCGCGTGTTCACCACCGCCCGCGCGATGGGTATGCGCGCCGTCGCCGTGTTCTCCGATCCCGACGAGGCCGCGCCGCATGTGCAGATGGCCGACACCGCCGTCGCGCTGCCCGGCTCGACGTCGGCGCAGACGTATCTGCGCGGCGACCTCATCATCGCGGCGGCACAGGCGGCCGGAGCGGACGCCATCCATCCGGGCTACGGGTTCCTCTCGGAGAACGCGGAGTTCGCGCAGGCGGTGATGGATGCCGGGCTCGTCTGGATCGGTCCGCCACCGGCCGCGATCGCGGCGATGGGTTCGAAGGTCAACGCGAAGAAGCTGATGGCCGACGCGGGGGTACCCGTGCTGGGCAACATCGATCCGGCCGCCGTGACGGCCGACGACCTGCCGCTGCTGATCAAGGCATCAGCAGGCGGTGGTGGTCGCGGGATGCGGGTGGTTCGTTCGCTCGACGAATTGGGTGACGCGGTCGCCGCTGCCGCGCGAGAGGCGGAGTCCGCCTTCGGCGATCCCACGGTCTTCTGTGAGACCTACGTCGAGCGTGGGCATCACATCGAGGTCCAGGTGATGGCCGACCGGCACGGGGCGGTCTGGGCGGTCGGCGAACGCGAGTGCTCCATTCAGCGCCGGCACCAGAAGGTGGTCGAGGAGGCGCCTGCCCCCTTGGTCGAGCGTCTCGGGGGCGACCTGCGCGACCGTCTCTACGCGGCGGCGCGTACCGCGGTGGCGGCGATCGGATACACCGGAGCTGGCACAGTGGAGTTCCTCGCCGACGAGAGCGGCCGATTCTTCTTCCTGGAGACCAACACCCGACTGCAGGTCGAGCATCCCGTGACCGAGCTGACCACGGGCACCGACCTGGTGTCGTGGCAGTTGCGAGTGGCGATGGGTGAGCATCTCGACGTCCGACCTCCCGCCGCATCCGGGCACGCCATCGAGGTCCGTCTCTACGCCGAGGACCCCGCTGCCGACTGGCAACCGCAGTCGGGGACCGTGCACGCGATCGAGATCGCCGACGACGTCCGGTTCGGCCTCCTCGACCGCCCGGGCATCCGGGTCGACTCCGGTATCGAGGCGGGCAGCGAGATCTCGACCTTCTACGACCCGATGCTGGCAAAGGTGATCAGTTGGGCGCAGGACCGACGGCAGGCGGCGGCGATGCTGGCGCGTGTCCTGTCCGACGCACGTATCCACGGTCCCGTCACCAACCGGGACATGCTCGTCAACACCCTGCGCAGCGAGGCGTTCGGGTCCGGCCGCACGGACACGGGATTCATCGACAGCATCGGTCTCGACGTGCTGGCCAGGTCCCTCGCCGGTGGTGAGGACGTGCGTGTCGCAGCCGTCGCGGCAGCGCTTGCGGATGCGGCGGAGACACGCGGCCGGGCCACAGTGCAGGCCGGATTGCCCGCGGGGTGGCGCAATCTGGCGTCGGGGTATCAGGTCAAGCGGTACCTCGACACGCGCGCGGACGATCCGGAGATGGAGGTCCGCTACCGGCATGGGCGCGGCGGCATCGATCTGCCGGACCTGCCCGGTGTCTCGGTCCTCCGGACGTCCCCGGATCGGGTCGTCGTCTCCGTCAACGGAGTCCGCCGCACCCTGACCGTCGCGCGCCATGGCGATCACGTCTTCGTCGACGGACCCGGTGTCGCAGTGTCACTGCGGCGGGTGCCGCGTTTCGTCGATCCGTCCGCGGTGGCGCGCCCGGGCTCACTGCTCGCGCCGATGCCGGGTGCCGTCATCCGGGTCGCGGTCATCGAGGGGGAGCGTGTGGTCGCCGGGCAGCCGATGCTCTGGCTCGAGGCGATGAAGATGGAACACACCGTGACCGCACCCGCCGACGGCGTGGTCGCCACGCTGTCGGTCCAACCCGGACAACAGCTTTCCGTCGGTGACGTACTGGCGGTGATCAGCGCCGACGACGGGAATGACGCCGGCACCGGCACCGTAGAGGACCATTCGGACAACCCGAACCAAGAGGAGAGAGTCGGATGACCGCACACCTGGATGACATTGCCGCCAACCCGTTCGTGGAGAGCCCTGAGCGGGCGGACCTGCGGGCCTCGGTGGCGGCCTTCGCCGCGAAGTACGGTCAAGAGTACTTCCGGGAATGCGCCCGTGAGGGACGCAAGACCGACGAGATGTGGTCCGAAGCAGGGAAACTCGGTTTCATCGGGGTCAACCTGCCGGAGGAGTACGGCGGTGGTGGCGCCGGGATGTACGAACTGTCGATCGTGATGGAGGAGATCGCCGCGGCCGGTACCGGGTTGCTGATGCTCGTCGTCTCACCGGCCATCTGTGGCAACATCATCGCCCGTTTCGGCACCGATGAGCAGAAGCAGCAATGGATTCCGGGCCTTGCCGATGGCACGATCACGATGGCGTTCGGCATCACCGAGCCCGACGCCGGATCGAACTCACACCAGATCACCACCACCGCGCGCCGCGACGGTGACGAGTGGCTGCTGACCGGTCGTAAGGTCTTCATCTCCGGTGTCGACCAGGCCGAGGCGGTGCTCATCGTCGCGCGCACCGAGGACGCCAAGACCGGCAAGCTCAAGCCCGCGCTGTTCATCGTGCCCACCGACGCACCGGGTTTCGAAGCAACGATGATCGACATGGAACTACAGAACCCGGAGAAGCAGTTCCAGCTCTTCCTCGACGACGTCCGTCTGCCTGCCGACGCACTGGTCGGTTCCGAGGACGCTGCGTTGAGCCAGTTGTTCGCCGGGCTCAATCCCGAACGCATCATGGCCGCGGCGTCCGCGGTCGGAATGGGCCGCTTCGCCCTGAACAAGGCCGTCGCCTACGTGAACGACCGAACGGTCTGGAAGACGCCGATCGGGGCACATCAGGCGATTGCGCATCCGCTGGCCGAGGGCAAGGTCCAGATCGAGATGGCCAAGCTGATGATGCAGAAGGCCGCCACGCTGTACGACGCGGGTGATGACTGGGGCGCGGCCGAACCGGCGAACATGGCCAAGTACGCGGCCGCCGAGGCGTGCGTCAGGATCGTCGACCACGCCGTGCATTCGATGGGCGGCAACGGATTGACGAGTGAGTACGGGCTGGCGCCGATGCTCAGCCTGGCCCGTATCGCGCGGATCGCGCCGGTGAGCCGGGAGATGATCCTGAACTTCGTCGCGCAGACCAGCCTGGGTCTGCCCAAGTCGTACTGAGGAGGTCGCCGATGACCGAAGTCGTCCACACCGATATCGCCGATGAGGTCCTCACGCTCACACTGGACTCTCCGGCGAATCGCAACGCACTGGGCGAGGCGCTGGTGGCGCAGCTTCTCGACGGTTTGCGCGCCGCCGAACGAGACCCTGGCATCCGCGCCGTCGTGCTGACGCATGCGGGCGGGACATTCTGTGCCGGTGCGGATCTGAGTGAGGCACTGGCGCGCGGCGCCGACGTCGAAGAGGCGTCGGCGGCCGGCACGTCGGCGATGCTCGACCTGATGCGGGTCATCCTGGAGATGCCGAAGCCGGTCATCGCCAAGGTCGACGGACACGTCCGCGCCGGTGGCTTCGGGCTGCTCGGTGCCGCCGACATCGCGCTGGTGGGACCGCGGTGCACGTTTGCGCTCACCGAGGCCAGGCTGGGCCTGGCGCCGTCGGTGATCTCCTTGGTGTTGCTCCCGAAGATGACCGCGCGGGCCTCTGGCCGGTACTTCCTCACCGGCGAGACCTTCGACCCGTCGGCCGCGGTCGAGATCGGACTCGTCACCGAGGCATTCGCCTCGGCCGACGACCTCGATGCCGGTCTGACCTCGGTGCTGGCCGGCATCCGGCGTGCCTCGCCGCAGGGCCTCGCCGCATCGAAGATGCTCACCACGGCGACCGTGTTGTCGAGCTTCCGCGGTCTGGCCCGCCAGCGCGCCGACGAGTCGGCCGCCCTGTTCGGTTCCGACGAGGCCCGCGAAGGCATGACCGCGTTCCTGTCGAAGCGTTCGCCGCGGTGGGACCTGGGTGCGCAGAAGGAATGACGCAGAAGGAATGACGCAGAAGGAATGATGCAGTGGAATCGATGACGAGATGACCGTGGGCTCCCGCACGCCGCCGCCGCGCGAGCCGCGTCAGGAGCGTTCCCGCATCACCCGGGAGCGACTGTTGCGGTCGACCATCGAGGCGCTCGCCCACGACGGCTGGTCGGCGGCAACGGTGGCAGCGGTCGCCGAACAGGCCGGTGTGTCGCGAGGCGCGGCGCAGCATCATTTCCCCACCAGGGAGGCCCTGATCACGGCTGCTCTGGAGCAGGTCTTCGAGGACATGACCTCGACCGCATCGACCGCGATCACCGCGATGCCTGCGGGGCCGGACCGGATCGCCGCGGCCGTCGACCGAGCGGTCAGAATCTACACCGGTACGGAATTCAAGGCGGCGCTGCAGGTCTGGGCCGCGGCGGCCTCAGACCCCGCGCTGCGTCAACTGATCCTGCCGATGGAGGACAGGTTCGCGCACGCGGCCCATCAGATGACGGTGGAGGCGCTGGACCCCGACGGCGCCAATCCGCAGGCGCACAACGTCGCGCAGGTCACCCTCGACCTCGCCCGCGGACTCGGGCTGGCCGACACGCTCTCCGACGACTCGAAACGCCGCGCGCAGGTCGTCGCGACGTGGACAGAGTTGGTGGCCGCTGCACTACGGTCGGCCGAAGGTGTGTGACTCACCGGGCGCGCCGGTGCCGTCGGCGGGAAACCGGTTGCTCACGGCGGGACACGGCTGAGCACGGTGGCGTCGCGGCCCGGCGAACTCCGATTCAGCGCACGGTGACGCGCACCGCGTTCTCGTATTTCGTACGCACATCGGGTGGTGTCGATTCCGGGAACGTCACCACCAGGTCGAGCACCTGGTAGGCGGAGTCCTGGGCACCCGCGTATGTCGTGGCCCGGCCGGTGGTCGGGAACTTCAGGAACGTCGCCTGATCGAATGCCGTGGCGCCGGTACAGCCGGCCGTCGGACATACCTGGGCGGTCACGTCCTTTTCGCCGGTCAACTCGAGGTTCTGACCACGGACGGCATCGGCGATCTGCGTGACCGATCCGGGATCGATCGGGTTGTCCACCACCGATTGGGTCGCGACGCCGGACTCCGAGGTCGGTGTCGACGCCGGCTCCCCACCACATGCGGTCCCACCGAGCAGACACGCACCGACGACGATCGATGACGTCCAGAATCTCGTCACGGTCCTGTTCACACCTTCACCTCCGTCGCCGGCCCTCGTCTCCTTCCTACCGGGCGCCGACCGGCCGCCGATGACCGGGTGGGGCCACGGCCATCGATTCGTCCGCCCCAATGACCTCATGTGCGCCTGCGCGGCTGCCATGATTGCCGACGTGGGTGCACTGCTGATAGCGCTCGTTCTCCTCGCGCTCGGCGCCGGCATCAGTGCCTGGCGTGAGCCGCGCCGATTGTTGCCGGGCATCTTCGGAACGGGCGCGGTCGTGGTCGTGGCGATGATGGTGGTCGCTGCGGTGGTGGGTGCCCGCGGACGCGAGTTGTCGGGTGCCATGGTGCTCGCGGTCGTGGCGGTGGCCGGGCTGGTCGCCGCGGCCGTGCTCGGTGTGTACCTGGTTCGCACCGGAGTCGAGCTGGTGCGCAGGGAGGGCCTTCGCCCGTCGATGATGCTGTCGGCCACGCTGGGGACGCTCTTGCTGGTCTATGTCGTCGGCGTCGCCATGGGCCTGGTGGTCGGTTGGCTGATCCCGACCTCGGACCACCGCCTGCTGGTCGTCCTCGCGGCGATCGGTGTGCCTGGCGCCTATCTCGGCTTCGCGCTCCTGGCGCTGGTTCTCTGGTCGGTCGTTTACGACGCATGGGCTCGACGACGGGTCCGGCGCGATCCGGTCGGCGCCGTGGTCGTGCTGGGTGCAGGCCTCATCGACGGACGCCGGGTGGGGAGACTGCTGGCAGGCAGGCTCGATCTCGCTCATGAGGTGTTCGACCTGGCTGAGGCGTCGGGCCGCCGACCGATCATGATCTGCTCCGGTGGGCGCGGCGCGGACGAGGAGATGTCCGAGGCGGCAGCGATGTCGGACTATCTGCTGGCCCACGGGATACGTGGCGATGCCGTGCTGGCCGAGGATGATTCGACCGACACCGCCGAGAACATCGCCTTCTCGGCCGAGCTTCTCGCCGATCGAGCGGTTGCGGGGCCGATTGCCGTCGTCACCAGTGACTTCCATGCGCTGCGTGCCGCAATGCTGATGCGCAGCAATGAGATCGACGGGTTCGCCACCGGGGCGCGCACCGCGTCGTACTTCGTCCCGAACGCCGAGGTTCGCGAGTTCGCCGCGATCATGTGGAAGCACCGGTGGCTCAACCTCGCGCTGGTCGTGGCGCTCTCGGTTCCCTGGCTCCTGGCCGTGTGGAACGTATCGGTCAGCTGAATGGTGACGAGACCGAACCGACGTGGACCGGCCCGGACACGGAAGGGGAGATTCGTCGTGTCCGGGCCGGGGTCGGTCGCCGTCGATCAGGCGTCGTGGATGATCACACCGCGAATGTTCTTGCCGTCACGCAGATCCTGATAGCCCTCATTGACCTGGTCGAGGGTGTAGGTCTGGGTGATCAGCTCATCGAGCTTGAGCTGGCCCGCGTCGTAGAGCCGGAGCAGTTTGACGATGTCGTATTGCGGGTTGGCCGACCCGAACAGGCTGCCCTTGATCGTCTTCTGGTTCAGGGTCAGATCGGTTCCCGACACCTGGACAGTGAGTTTCGTCGGGTCGGCGAGGCCGGTGATGACCACCGTGCCACCCTTGCCGATCACTGCCGTGGCGTTCGCGACGACCTGCTCGTCGACGGTACCGACCAGGATGAGCGCCTGATCGGCTCCCTGGCCCCAGGTCAGTTCGTCGACCTTCGCCGCTGCCTCGGCCGCATCGGCGAAGGCATGTGTCGCACCGAACTTGATCGCGGTGTCACGCTTGAGTGCCACCGGATCGACCACCACGACGTGCTTGGCGCCTGCCGAGACCGCACCCTGCACCGCGTTGATGCCCAGGCCGCCGATGCCGTAGATGACGCAGGTGTCGCCCGCGCGCACGCCGCCCGCGTAGACCGAGGTACCCCATCCCGACGGCACGCCACACCCGACGAGGACCGCTTTGTCCAACGGCAGCCACTCGTCGACCTTGACCACCGAGTGCTGCGAGATCGTGGCCCGCTCGGCGAATGTCCCGAGCATGCACATCGCTCCGAAATCGTCTCCGCCGGAATGGAAGCGGAACGACCCGTCGGGCATCGACCCCTCCAGGATGGTGGCGCCCATGTCGCACAGGTTCTGTCGACCGGTCGAGCAATAGCGGCAGGTGCCGCAGTTGGGGATGAAGCTGCAGACGACGTGATCGCCGGGCTTGACCTTGGTGACGCCCGGGCCGACCGCCTCGATGATGCCGGAGCCCTCGTGGCCGCCGACGATCGGATAACGCGGCGGCAGGTCGCCGTCGGTCAGGTGGAGGTCGGAGTGGCAGAGTCCGGCAGCGGTGTATTTGATCAGGACCTCGCCGTCCCTGGGCTCGTCGAGATCGAGTTCGACGAGTTCGAACGGCTTGCCCGGGCCGGTGAGTACGGCCGCCTTGGTGGTGATGGACATGTGTGAGTGCTCCTTTGCGAATTGGGTGTCGGCTCAGAGCGCGACGTTGACGGCCTTGGTCTGGGTGTACAGATCGATCGCGGAGCTGCCGAGTTCGCGACCCCAGCCCGACTGCTTGTACCCGCCGAACGGCATCGCGGTGTCGAAACCGTTGTACTGGTTCACCCACACCGAACCGGCCTTGACCTGCCGTGCGGTCTTGTGGGCCTTGGACAGATCGGTGGTCCAGATGCCTGCCGCCAGTCCGTAGATCGAGTCGTTGGCGGCGGCGGCCACCCCGGTGTCGGCATCGAACGGGAGAGCGGCCACCACGGGACCGAAGATCTCCTCCGACACGATCGAGAAGCTGGGCTCGACGTCGACGAAGACGGTCGGTTCGATGAAGAATCCCTCTTCGCCCCAACGCTTTCCGCCGGTGAGTGCGCGGGCGCCGTCGGCCAGTCCCGCGGACAGGTAGCCCGACACACGATCGAACTGTTCCTGGCTGATCAACGGTCCGAGCTCGGTGGCCGGATCGAGTCCCGGACCGATCTTGGCCTGCGATGCCGCCTCGGCGACTGCGGCTGTGAAGTCGTCGAAGATGGGTCGTTCGACGAAGAGTCTGGTGCCCGCGACGCAGCACTGCCCGTGGTTGAACATCCACGCCGCGACCGATCCGGCCACGGCCTTCTCGAAGTCCGCGTCGGCGAACACGATGTTGGGGCTCTTGCCGCCGAGTTCGAGGGAGACCTTCTTCAAGTTGCCCTTCGCGGCCTCGACGATCTTCTTGCCGACCTCGGTGGAACCGGTGAAGGCGATCTTGTCCACGTCGTCGTGGGCGGCCAGTGCGGCACCCGCCTCGCCGTAGCCGGTGACGATGTTGACCACGCCGGGCGGGAATCCCGCTTCCTGGAAGATCTCTCCGAGGAGCAGCGCGGTCAGCGGGGTCTGCTCGGCGGGCTTGAGGATGACGGTGTTGCCTGCGGCGAGCGCAGGCGCGAGCTTGAACGCGGCCATCAGCAGTGGGAAGTTCCACGGCACGATCAGGCCGCACACGCCGACGGGTTCGCGCAACGTGTAGGCATGGAACTCACCGCCGGGCACGAACGGCATCGACACGTCGACGGTGCTGCCGGTGATCTTGGTGGCGAGTCCGGCGTTGTAGCGGAAGATGTCGGCCGACCACGCCATGTCGACTGCGGTCGCGACGGTCGCCGCCTTGCCGTTGTCGAGGGCCTCGAGTTGCCCGAATTCCGTTGCCCGCTCGCTGAGGAGGTCGCCGACCTTCCAGATCAGCCGCTCGCGCTCGTTGGGCTTCATGCGCGACCACGGGCCGGTGTCGAAGGCCTGCCGTGCCGCGCGGACCGCCCGGTCGATGTCGGCTGCGTCGCCGTGCGCGACGGATGTGATCGGTCGGGCGGTGGCCGGGTCGATGGTCTCGAAGGTCCGTCCCGATTCGGCGAACACCCACTCACCGCCGATCAACATCGGTCGGTCGCGGGATATGAAGTCGCGTACCCCGTGGAGCAGGTCGGTGGCAACGGCGGTCATGAAACCTCCTGGTCAGGTGGCGAGATCTGAGTGATCTGGGTCATAGATGTGACCTGCTTCATTTCTGCCACCGATGCGACCGGCCGCCCTGTCCAGAATCTGAACACCGGCCTGCACAGCGCTGTCGACCGGCGCGGGCGGTGTCCGGTGGGCAGCACGTTGCTCTCGACGTGAGACGACGTTGCTGTCAGCGAATCCCGGGTTGCCCTGGGCGGGTGGCGGGGTAGCCGCGGTTGGGGATCAGATCCCCAGCGCACGCATCCGCGCGTACAGGGTGGTGCGGCTGATCCCGAGGTCGCGAGCGGCGTGGACCTTGTTGCCTGCGGCACGGTCGAGCGCATCGACGATCGCTGTCCGTTCCGCCTGCTCGCGGCCCGAGAGGTGGGCGGCGCGACTCGTGGTGCGATATGCGGCGGGCAGATCGCCCGGCTCGACGACCCGGGCCGCCCGGCCCACGCATGCCGAGGCCGACTGCCGGAGAACAGCATTGAGTTCGGAGAAGTTTCCGGGCCAGTCCTGGCACAACAAGGCATCGGTGGCCTGCCCCGACAGCGAGAGTCCTTCGTCGATCTCCGTCAGCATCGCGGACGCGAGCGCCGCGAGCTCGGAGGTGCGATGTCGCAGCGGCGCGAGGTCGATGCGCGTGACACAGCGGGACAGCAGGGCCGCGACGCCGGAGCCGACGTGTTCGCGCGGTCCGCTCACGACCACCAGGGGAGCCTCCCGGGTGGCCTGCGCAGCCGCCTTGCCGAGGATCGCGACCGATCGGTCGTCGAGCAGATCGGCGCCGTCGATGATCAGCGGCGAGCGTTCCCGGCGGGCGAGTGCGAGCGCGGCGAGGACGTCGGGGTGGCGTCCCGCGATCAACTCGTCGGCGACGTCGAGAACCATCGGCGGGACCTGTGCGTCCACCGTGGCCGATCGCGCGTGGGTGCTCCGGCCGGTGCCCGGTTCGCCGGTGATCGCCACGCTGCACGCAGGCGCCGTGGCGATCACGGACGGCGTGGCCGGGGCGGCAACGATCGGACGGAAACGGAACAGCGCCGCCCCGGATGCGCCGGCAACCGGCTCGACCTGGACTTCCACGTCGATGCCGGACACCAGGGTGAGCGGCATGACGGTTTCGCGCAGACGGGGATCGGCGGCGACCATGCGAAGGGCGCCGATGTCGGTGGGCGAGAGCAACTCGGCCGCCAGCGCGTTCGTCAGTTGGAGATCGTCGCCGATCGCGGCGACCGCGATGTCCCGCCGTGGCGCCGCGCGCTGGAACGCGTCGAGCACCCGTCGCTGATGGGCTCGGGAACGATCCAGCAGCCGGTCGGCGATGTCGGCCACGATCCCGTTGACGAAGGGCACCGCCAGCGGGTTGATCTGGTCGGAGATCTCCGTCATGCAGATGATGCCGGCCAGCCGCCTGGTGGTCGGATGGATGATCGGCTGACCGAAACAGCTGAGCGACTTGAACTGCTCCAGGTAGTGCTCGCGCCCGTTGATCGCGATCCCGCCGCGGATCTCGGCCGGCGTACCGAGTGCCGTCGTACCGACCATGTCCTCGCCGAACGGCACACCGGGTGCCGCTCCCACATCGTCGAGTCTGCGTTCCAGCGCGCTGCCGGACGCCACCCGGGAGACCATCCGGCATTCGTGGTCCACCAGCAACAGGCTCATGTCCGTGTCACCGAGCCGCGTGGCGGCGTCGTCGAGGATCGGTCGGGCGGCATCGAGCAGGGGATCGGCCGACGCGATGTCGACCAGGGTGGTCGGGGTCGCGTCGTCGGGGCGAACCCCGGACAGGGCCGATCGACGCCACGAGTGCTCGATGACCGGGCGCGGGGGTGACGATTCGGAGGGGTGGGCGAGTGGATCGATGCCCTAACGTGACACACATCACCCCGCTGCGCCAGCCCCGGGGCCCGCTGCGCGCGGTGACCGGCAGGCCGTCGGCGGGTGGGGCACCCGCGACTACGGTTGACACCATGCGCGTCGCGACCTGGAACGTGAACTCGGTCAAGCAACGGATCCCGCGATTGTTGCCCTGGCTCGACCAACGAGCGCCCGACGTGGTCTGCCTGCAGGAGACCAAGCTCTCCGACGACGCGTTCCATGACGTGCTGGGCGCAGACCTCGCGGAGCGCGGCTACGAGGTCGCCCATGTGGGACAAGGGCAGTGGAACGGTGTCGCCATCCTGTCGCGAGTCGGACTCGCCGACGTCCGGTCGGGCTTCGACGGGATTCCGGGGTATCCCGAGCCGGACTCGCCGACCGAGGCGCGTGCGGTGTCGGCCACCTGCGACGGCGTCCGGGTGTACTCGCTCTACGTACCCAACGGCCGGGAGCCCGACTCAGACCACTACCACTACAAACTGGAGTGGTTGGCGCGTCTGCGGGACAGTGTCGCCGCTGCATCGGGTGGCGCCACCGCCGACAGCACGATGCTCTGTGGCGACATGAACATCGCGCCGACCGATGCCGACGTGTTCGATCCGGCTGCCTACGAAGGCCATACGCACGTGACGGTGCCCGAACGCCGGGCGCTCGCCGGTTTCGAGGAGTTGGGTCTGCGCGATGTGGTCCGCGAGCGATGGCCCGACGACCGCGTCTTCAGCTACTGGGATTACCGGGCCGGGATGTTCCACAAGGACCTGGGGATGCGGATCGATCTCGTCCTCGCCGGTGGGCCCGTCGCCGATCGGGTGGCATCGGCGTGGATCGACCGGCAGGCGCGCAAGGGCAGCAAACCCAGTGACCATGCACCGGTCGTCGTCGATCTGGACAATGCGCCCGACGGCGACATCGGCCCGGTCGTGCCGCCGCCGTCGAACCCCGCGAAGCGTGGCGCCGCGAAGGTGAAGCTGCCCCAATCGACCGAATAACCTTGGCTCCGAGCGGAGTTCGCCGCTGTCGTCTCATCGGTCGACATTCGGTGTGATCTGGCGCACGTGCCCGGCCTTCGGGGCGGTTTTGTCCGGATGCCGGGCTACTGTTCAGCCGTCTCTCAGGATCTCGCCTGAGGGCAGTCAGGGTTCACATCGAAGTTGGGGTCAATGAAGCACATTCACCGTGTTCTCCTGGCGATCGCCGCGGTCACCGCGGTCGCCCTCGTCATCCCGTCGGCCAACGCACACGCCGCGCCGACCCGGGTGACGACCACTCCGTTCGTCACCGCCGGGTACGCGGCGGACGGACACAGCATCGTCGCGACGTTGCGCGACGGCGTCTTCTCGCCGACCGCGGCGGGCACCGGGTTGCAGGTCCGCGACATCGAGGGGCGGGTCGTGGAGACGATGCCGCTGGGCGGCACGATGGACGGCTTCCGGGTGCCGCTGCGCTGGTCGGTCAGCGCCGATCGCCGCACGGCGACGTTCATGCCCGTCGTGCCTGCCGGATACCGGTCCGTTCTCGAGGCGGCGGCCACCGACGCGGCCGACAAGCAGAAGGCCAAGCCGCGTGCGAAGCGCATCAGCAAGCAGCAGCGCTACGACATGATGTGGAAAGAACTGAACGCCGGCTGGAAGGGGAACACGCCCCTGTACACGCTGATCGGTGGTCTGATCGGTTTCCTGATCTGGACCGTCCCCGGTGCCGCGATCGGTGCGGCAATCGGCGCCTACATCGGTTACCAGACGTCCAATCCCAAGGCCTGGCCGTCCATCGTCACGTGGTGGAACACGCCGTAGGGCGGTATCGAGATCTGCTCCGTTCGGGCCGGCCCGGTGAACTCGGGCCGGCCCGAACCTCGTGTCGGCGGAGGACGCAGAATCCGCGAAAGCCTGTCGCGTCACCGGAGGTGCGTATCCAATGGATGGCATCGGTCTGGTCGAACCGGCGAACGGCGAAGGGGCCTCGGTATGGACAACGTCGGCATGGGAATCGTCGAATCCGGTGTCAGGAAGCTGAGGAGGTTCGCCGACGACCACGTGGAGCCGCGACGTCGCGGCGACACCATCGACACGTACCGCAACATCCGGGTCGGGATGATCTCCCTGATCCTGATGCTCGGGGTGGCCATCGCCATCGACAGCATCGAGGAGGGCCGGCTCGAGTCGTCGATCAGCCGGTACTACTACACCTCGGTCCACGCGGTCTTCATCGGCGCACTGTGCGCGATGGGTGCGATGCTCATGGCGTACAAGGGTCGTTCAGAGGTCGAGGACGTCCTGCTCAACTACGCGGGGTTTCTCGCGTTCCTGGTCGCGTTCATCCCGACACCCGTCCGGGCCGACCAGCGGGCGCTCACGAGCCCGGACTGGGTCCGGTGGAACGTGTGGGCGGCCTTTGCCGCAACCGCGGCCGGGCTCGTGCTGTGGTTCGTCTTCGGCAGGCTCCGGGGTTACGCATCCTCGCCGCACCGGACGTGGATCGGCATCGTCGCACGGTGCCTCGGCGTGGCGGCCGTGATCCTCGTCGTGGTGCGGCTGTTCGGACACTGGACCTGGATTCCCGGTTCGACCCACGACGTCGCCGCGGTGTCGATGTTCGTCGGCCTCATCCTCGTCGTGGTCTTCAATGGCCTTGCGGCACTGGCCGACCGCGAGGGTGGGGGAGCGCGCTCCTGGTATCCGTTGGCATACGCGGCCATCGCCGTGGTGATGGCTCTGACACTCATCGGCATCGTCTGCATCGGCCCGGTCGGCGCGTCGTGGCTGTTCTGGGTCGAGGTGGTGCTGCTGGCCGAGTTCGCGGCCTTCTGGGTGGTGCAGACCCTCGAGCTCTGGGGCGACGAGGAGTCGGCGGCCCGTGTCGAGCGGCACCATGCGGAACAAAGTTCCGCCGCCGTCCGTTGACCAACCGGACAGGACACCCCGCGTTCACCATCCGTTGGTCGTCGTCGTGATGGGTGAATCCGTTTTTTGACCTGTGCAAACTCGATCGGTAGAGTGGATCGCCGGTGCCCGGCACATGCTGGGCCAGTCCGCATGCCCGGCAACCGGGCGATCGCGGCCTGACAAGCGAGACCGCGATCGAGTGTCTGACACGCCCGACCTCGGGGTAGCGATAATGTACTGACCAGCACATACGGGCTGGTGGGGCGAGTTGTGGAAGCAACGGGATCGAATTCTGATCCGCGGCGCTTGCCCGGAGCACAAACCGCGACACGACAACTACAAGCCCGCCGACAGCGTTGACGAGACGCCGACGGGAACTGCCGACAAAGGAAGAACACCTAGTGCCAACCATCAATCAGCTGGTCCGCAAGGGCCGTCACGACAAGGCCGCGAAGACCAAGACCGCGGCCCTCAAGGGGAGCCCGCAGCGTCGCGGCGTGTGCACCCGCGTCTACACCACCACCCCGAAGAAGCCGAACTCCGCGCTGCGAAAGGTCGCCCGTGTGCGCCTCACCAGCTCCGTCGAGGTCACCGCTTACATCCCGGGTGAGGGTCACAACCTTCAGGAGCACTCGATGGTGCTCGTCCGTGGCGGTCGTGTGAAGGACCTCCCGGGTGTTCGCTACAAGGTCATCCGCGGCTCGCTCGACACCCAGGGTGTCAAGGACCGCAAGCAGGCCCGCAGCCGTTACGGCGCGAAGAAGGGGAACTGATAAGTCATGCCACGTAAAGGACCCGCACCCAAGCGCCCCCTGATCAACGACCCTGTCTACGGCTCGCCGCTGGTCACCCAGCTGGTCAACAAGATCCTGCTGGACGGCAAGAAGTCGACCGCCGAACGCATCGTCTACCAGGCGCTCGAACAGGCCCGCGACAAGACCGGTACCGACCCCGTCGTCACCCTCAAGCGCGCTCTGGACAACGTCAAGCCGACCCTCGAGGTCAAGAGCCGCCGCGTCGGTGGCGCCACGTACCAGGTGCCGATCGAGGTCAAGCCGAACCGCGCCAACACCCTCGCACTGCGTTGGCTGGTGACCTTCAGCCGCCAGCGTCGCGAGAAGACCATGGTCGAGCGTCTGGCCAACGAACTGCTCGACGCCTCCAACGGTCTCGGCGCTTCGGTCAAGCGTCGCGAGGACACCCACAAGATGGCCGAGGCCAACCGGGCGTTCGCGCACTACCGCTGGTGATCTCGTCGTCGGGCCGGCGATGGATCATCATCGGCCCGACGCTCACCACAACCAATTCAGCTCTAGCGAAATTGCGAGGCAATTAAGTGGCACAGGAAGTGCTCAGCGACCTGAACAAGGTTCGCAACATCGGCATCATGGCCCACATCGATGCCGGCAAGACCACCGCAACCGAGCGAATCCTCTTCTACACCGGTGTCAACTACAAGATCGGTGAGACCCACGACGGTGCGTCGACCACCGACTGGATGGAGCAGGAGAAGGAGCGGGGGATCACCATCACCTCCGCAGCGGTGACATGCTTCTGGAACAACAACCAGATCAACATCATCGACACCCCCGGGCACGTCGACTTCACCGTCGAGGTGGAGCGCAGCCTGCGTGTTCTCGATGGTGCGGTCGCCGTGTTCGACGGCAAGGAAGGCGTCGAGCCGCAGTCGGAGCAGGTCTGGCGGCAGGCGGAGAAGTACGAGGTCCCGCGTATCTGCTTCGTCAACAAGATGGACAAGCTCGGTGCGGATTTCTTCTTCACCGTGCGCACCATCGAGGAGCGCCTGGGCGCGAAGCCGCTCGTTCTGCAGCTGCCGATCGGTGCCGAGGACAACTTCGACGGCATCGTCGACCTGATCGAGCAGAAGGCGATCACCTGGCGCGGCACCGTCGAGATCGGCGCCGAGCCGACCATCGAGGAGATCCCCGCGGATCTCGTCGACCAGGTGGCCGAGTACCGCGAGAAGCTCATGGAGACCGTCGCCGAGAGCGATGAGGCGTTGCTGGAGAAGTACTTCGGTGGAGAGGAACTGACCACCGAGGAGATCAAGGGCGCGATCCGCAAGCTGACCATCGGTCGCGAGTACTACCCGGTGATCTGTGGCTCCGCCTTCAAGAACAAGGGTGTCCAGCCGATGCTGGACGCGGTGATCGATTACCTGCCGTCGCCGCTCGACGTCCCCTCGGTCGAGGGTCACGCAGTGGGCAACGAGGAAGAGGTCCTGTCGCGCAAGCCCTCGTCGGAAGAGCCGTTCTCGGCGCTGGCGTTCAAGATCGCGGCTCACCCGTTCTTCGGCAAGCTGACCTTCGTCCGCGTGTACTCCGGCCACGTGACGCCGGGCACCCAGGTGCTCAACGCCACCAAGGGCAAGAAGGAGCGCATCGGCAAGCTCTTCCAGATGCATGCCAACAAGGAGAACCCGGTCGACGAGGCCTGGGCCGGTCACATCTACGCGATGATCGGCCTGAAGGACACCACCACGGGCGACACCCTGTGCGATTCGAATGCGCCGATCGTGCTCGAGTCGATGAGCTTCCCGGACCCGGTCATCAACGTCTCGATCGAGCCGAAGACCAAGTCCGACCAGGAGAAGCTCGGTACTGCGATCCAGAAGCTCGCCGAAGAGGACCCGACCTTCACGGTGTCGCTCAACGACGAGACCGGCCAGACCGTCATCGGCGGTATGGGCGAGCTGCACCTCGACGTGCTGGTCGACCGCATGAAGCGGGAGTTCAAGGTCGAGGCCAACGTGGGCAAGCCGCAGGTCGCCTACCGCGAGACCATCAAGAAGGCTGTCGACAAGCACGAGTTCACCCACAAGAAGCAGACCGGTGGATCGGGGCAGTTCGCCAAGGTCATCATCAAGCTCGAGCCGCTGGTGGACGCCGAGGACGGCGCCACCTACGAGTTCGACAATGCGGTCACCGGTGGTCGCGTTCCGCGTGAGTACATCCCCTCCGTGGATGCCGGCGCGCAGGACGCCATGCAGTACGGCGTGCTCGCCGGTTACCCGCTGGTCAACTTGAAGGTCACCCTGCTCGACGGTCAGTACCACGACGTCGACTCCTCGGAGATGGCCTTCAAGATCGCCGGTTCGCAGGCCCTCAAGGAGGCCGCGCGGATGGCGAGCCCGGTCATCCTGGAGCCGATCATGGCCGTCGAGGTCACGACTCCGGAGGATTACATGGGTGACGTGATCGGCGACCTGAACTCCCGCCGTGGCCAGATCCAGGCCATGGAGGAGCGCAGTGGTGCCCGTGTCGTGAAGGCGCAGGTGCCGCTGTCGGAGATGTTCGGCTACATCGGAGACCTTCGGTCGAAGACCCAGGGCCGGGCAAACTACTCCATGGTGTTCGACTCCTACGCGGAAGTTCCCGCGAACGTGTCGAAGGAGATCATCGCGAAGGCCACCGGCGAGTAAGTCGGTCGCCCCGCGACACGCGCCGGCCACATCACAAGCGGGCGCAACAACGTAAGTAACCGAACAGAGCTGTTGGGATCCACCCAACAGAGCAACAACAGTCCAGGAGGACAATCAAGTGGCGAAGGCGAAGTTCGAGCGGACCAAGCCGCACGTGAACATCGGCACCATCGGTCACGTCGACCACGGCAAGACCACGCTGACCGCGGCCATCACCAAGGTGCTGCACGACAAGTACCCGGAACTCAACCAGAGCTTCGCGTTCGATCAGATCGACAAGGCTCCGGAAGAGAAGGCTCGTGGTATCACGATCAACATCTCGCACGTGGAGTACGAGACCGAGAAGCGTCACTATGCGCACGTCGACGCTCCCGGTCACGCGGACTACATCAAGAACATGATCACCGGTGCGGCTCAGATGGACGGCGCGATCCTCGTGGTCGCCGCCACCGACGGTCCGATGCCGCAGACCCGCGAGCACGTGCTGCTGGCCCGCCAGGTCGGTGTGCCCTACATCCTGGTCGCCCTGAACAAGGCCGACATGGTCGACGACGATGAGATCATCGAGCTCGTCGAGATGGAGGTCCGCGAACTGCTGGCCGCCCAGGAGTTCGACGAGGAGGCCCCGGTGGTCAAGGTCTCGGCGCTGAAGGCGCTCGAGGGCGACGCCGAGTGGACCAAGTCGGTCGAGGAGCTCATGGCTGCTGTCGACGAGTCGATCCCGGATCCGGTCCGCGAGACCGAGAAGCCGTTCCTGATGCCCGTCGAGGACGTCTTCACCATCACCGGCCGCGGCACCGTGGTCACCGGTCGCGTGGAGCGCGGCGAGGTCAACGTGAACGAGGAAGTCGAGATCGTCGGCATCCGCGACAAGTCCACCAAGACCACCGTCACCGGTATCGAGATGTTCCACAAGCTGCTCGACTCGGCACAGGCGGGCGACAACGCCGGTCTGCTGCTGCGCGGCCTCAAGCGTGAGGACGTCGAGCGCGGTCAGGTCATCGTGAAGCCCGGCACCACGACTCCGCACACGGAGTTCGAGGGCCAGGCATACATCCTGAGCAAGGACGAGGGTGGTCGTCACACCCCGTTCTTCAACAACTACCGTCCGCAGTTCTACTTCCGCACCACGGACGTGACCGGCGTCGTGACCCTCCCCGAGGGCACCGAGATGGTCATGCCGGGCGACAACACCGAGATGAGCGTCAAGCTCATCCAGCCGGTCGCCATGGACGAGGGCCTGCGCTTCGCGATCCGCGAGGGTGGCCGCACCGTCGGTGCCGGCCGCGTCACCAAGATCAACAAGTGACCCTGTCACTCACCTTGATCTAGACGAACACACGAGGGCGCCCGGTCACGAAAGTGACCGGGCGCCTTCGTCGTCTGCGCTGCTCATCAGAACCTATGACCCGGTCGGGACGGCGGTCGGTCCGATCACATGTGGAACAGGCCGTCACAGGTGCTCGTCCCCCCGTGCGGCAAACCGCTCTCGCTGCTGATCACGTAAAAACCCTTGGGCGCCTTGGTCACCGCGATCATCTGCGCGGCCATCCCCTTCGCGCCGACCGCCTGATGGAGGGTGGCGAAGAGGTTGGGCAGGAGTGCGTCGAGGTGAACGACGCGGAAATGCGCGGACGTGCGATTGGGGTCGTCGATCGCCAGTTCGACGTTCGCCTTCGGCTTGGTCCAGTCCGCGAGCTGGGTCGGTAGGCCCCCGACCCCGTCCAAGGACTTACGGGTGCCTGCGTACAACCGGGACAGATGAATGTGTAGCTGGTTCAGTCTGCGAGCCTTTTGCGAGTTGACGCCGACGACGATGTTCTCCTCCGCTGTCGGGAGAACGCCGGTGGCTTCGATCCACGCGTATTTCCACAGGTTCAGCATGTCCGGTTGCCAGAGGGTCTCGCACTCGATGCCCGAGATCCGGCGGGTCGGCACCAGCAGTTGGTCGAATGCCGAGGAAGGCTTGTCACCGCCGTGGCGAACCGCGTAGAGCTGCGTGAACGCTGTTGTCGGCTGTGGTTGGGGCTCGACCACACGATTCCCGGCTCCCGGGTTCGCGACGGTCGCGTCCTTCACCGACTTCCACAGGAAGTCGCCGGAATTGACGCTCCCGCATCCCGGCGGCGGAGGGGGTGGGCCACCGCCCACCATCGCCGAGCCGGTGCCCAAAGGTGCGGCCGAGGCCGATCGCACCCCGGTGCTCGTCGCCACCGTGGCGCCGAGGCCGATCGCGGCCGACGTCGTGAGAAACGTCCGACGGCTGACTCCCACCTTCGCGTTCGCTGCCTCGTCCATCGCGATCCTCTCACCGGTGAGCTCCGGCGGCTCATCTCTGAGGCGAAAGTGTGCCACCGAGTCCGCAGGCGCGAAGTCTGAACGACCAGAAATATCCATGGCGTTCATCGGTCCGCTGTGCGGGCACAAAAGCGAGTAACACGGGCCACATGCGTCACTTTGGTAACACCGTGATTGCAATGTGTGGGAGCTGTGGTCACAACCATGGCGATCGCCGGTGTGGGCGAATTACGGTGCTGCGGTGCCAGTTCTCACCGACCGCGGGCGCTTTGCCGTCGCGCGGCGACGCTTCCTCGTGTTTCTGCTCGCGCTCGCCGCGGCTGCCGGGACGGGAGTGGTCGCTGCGGGAACCGCGAACGCGGCCTCCTTCGGTCGTTTCTACGTGTCGGGCTGCGGGATGCCCTCGACGCCGGTGGACATGTGGACCAGATGGGGCAACTACAAGACGGTGATCGCGCTCGATGGGCTTCGGGCGACGAACGACGAGAGCGGTTGGCGCCATGAGACGCGAATCCAGCGGATCGCCAACACCGGCGTGAACGTGGTGGAACCGGTCGGCGGACTGGCGAGCTTCTACACCGACTGGAATGCCGCCAGCCCGGGAAACAGGATCAAATACCGGTATCGGTGGACGTGTCGCCTGAACACCATTGTGAGAGAGCTGGATGCGCGCGGTCTCGCGGTGGGGCCGCGGGGTAAGTATGCCGTGATGGGTATCTCGATGGGCGGCAACGCGGCGATGATCTACGGTGCATACCACCGGAAGCGGATCTCCCATGTCTTCTCGATGTCGGGTTTCCTCAATCTGTCTGCGCCGACCATGCGGGAAGCGGTGCGGCTGGCGCTGATCGACGCCGGGATGGCCGCGGGGGTCGGTCCGTTCAGCGCCGACGCCATGTGGGGTCTGCCGTGGAACGAGCGGTGGGTCCGCAACGACGCCCTCGTCCAGATCCCCCGGATGCGTGGGATGCACATCCGGGTGGGCGCGGCATCGGGTGTGTGGGGGAAGTACAACACCGATGCGATCGGATCCATCAAGGGCACCCCGCTCGAGGTCATCTCGCTCGCGCAGACCCGCACGTTCGAGGTCGGGGCGGCGATTGCGGGCGTGCGGATCACGACCGACTATCCGGCGCTCGGTACCCATCAGTGGGGTTACTGGCAGGACATGGTGATGCGTGCGAAGAAGAGCGGCTGGTTCCGCGACTGATCCGCCGACAGCACCCGGAATCTCGGCGGCAGCACCGCTCATTACCCTCGATGGCATGCGCGTGTTGCATCGACCGACCGCTTCGGGGGACCTCGCACTCCATGTCCGGGTCGCCGGGGTCGACCCCGATCGTCCGCCCGTCGTGCTGGTGCACGGGATGGCCGGTGACCACAGCACCTGGCGCACGTTCGCCAGGGCGCTACGACGTGAGGGCAGGTCGGTTGTCTCTGTCGACCTCCGCGGTCACGGCCGCAGCGGGCACGCCGCCACCTACCGGCTCGACGACTTCCGCGACGACCTGAGATTCGTCCTCGATGACCTCGACATCGACGTGGCCGACGTGGTCGCGCATTCGCTCGGGGCGCACTCCGCGCTCAGGTTGGCGATGGATGTGCCGAACCGCGTGCGGCGCATCGTCCTCGAGGAGATCCCGCCGATGCCGCGCGATCAACACGATCTCGACGAGAACATCGTCGTCGCGGCATCTCTCGGCGAACGCGTACGTGGTCTGGGCTGGGCCGTGCGCAATCCGGTTCCCATCATCCGATTCGACCGGCGGGTGGCCACCGAGGTCTCGACCCAGTTCGAGGTCGCCGACCCGGACTGGTGGACGCGCCTACGGGCGGTCACGGCACCTGCCCTGGTCATCTCGGGTGGGCGGCGCAGCTTCCTTCCGCCGCAACATCTCCGCTCGCTCAGCGAGGTGCTCCCCGGCGGGCGATTCACGGTGATCGGCGCCGGACACAGTGTGCACCGGGATCGGACCGCCGACTTCGGCTCCGCCGCAGGTGAATTCCTCCGGTCGCCGTAGGCCTCGACCGGCCCTGGTGGGCGGAGCAACTCGCCGCTCGACGGCGGCAGCCGGCGTCGCGCGGATCGGACCATCGATCAGCAGGGCGCTCGACGGCGGCGACCTCGGGCCCGCGCCGCGCCTCCGGTCACCGGGGGAGTCGTCCTACGACGAAACTTTCTTGTTGTACAACGGTCGTGGGTCAACACCGATCTCGCGCCAGGCCTGGTAGGCCCATGGCACGTAGAGCCACTTCAGCGGCAGTCGGTTGAACACCGGATTCACCGCCCGCATGGCCGCCGCGAAACGCTGGAAGCGCTTCTCCCGTTTGGCATCCCACTCGAGACCGCACACGTCGCGCATCTGTTGCGGGATCGTGCCGACGATGACGGTGCGGATGAATCCGTTCAGCGGGGCCGAAGCCACCCTCCACACCGGCGCGGGAACCTTCTTGGGCCGGGGGAGGCCCTGGCGGATGTAACCGGTGGCGTACACGACGGTCTTGTGTGGGACGAACCGGTTCAGCATGTCGTCCCAATAGGCGAGGAACTCCTCGTAGGTCTGTGGCTGGCTCCGGGCGCTGACCCCGTAGAGCTCGTACCAGATCTTGCTCTCCTCGAAGATCTGGACCTTCTCGGCGTAGCTCAACCTGCGGATGAACGTGTCGGTGATGTAGAGCACCTGATCGACGAACGTCGCGTGCGCCCAATAGAACAGCTCGGGATTGAGTGCGTGATATCGCGATCCGTCGCTGATCGTGCCCTTGATGTCGCGGTGGAAGTCGCGAACCGTCCGTCCCCACTTCTGCGGCTCGGTGCTGTAGACGGTCTTCATCACCGGTGGTCCGGTCCGCCGCGCGCGACCCAGGAAGTCGTCGAAGATGACGGAGTGGTCGAGCACTGCCTGGCCGAGCTGTTCGATGCAGTTCTCGGTGCCGGCCAGACGCTGGAAGCCGAGGATCCCGCGACTGTCGCCGTAGAACTTCCAGACGAGGGAATCGGCACCGAGACGCGGCGAGGGGAGCGCCGTATCGGCCGCGTCGTCGACGATGACCGGTTCGGCCTCACGGATCGACTGCTCGTAGTCCTGATTGACTGACATGGGAGGAGACTAACCCAGCTTGGAACGAAGTGAAAGATTTGTTCCAAGGAGGATTCGTGAGAAGGGACCGGTGATGTCCGGGAACGCACTGCCCACAACGGCCGACCTGCTCGCCACGGCAATGGTGGTCCGATTGCCGATGCGCACGCGGTTCCGCGGCCTCACCGTGCGCGAGACGATGGTGTTCGCCGGGCCCGCCGGGTGGGGGGAGTTCGGTCCGTTCGTGGAGTACGACGACGACGAAGCGTCGGCCTGGCTCGCGGCCGGGATCGAGGCGGCCTACCAGGGGCCGCCACCGCGGGTCCGCAACGTGATCGCCGTCAATGCGACCGTGCCTGCGGTGCCGGCGCTCGAGGTCGCAGGCATTCTGGCTCGCTATCCAGGGGCCTCGACCGCGAAGGTCAAGGTCGCCGAACCCGGGCAGACGCTCGACGACGACGTCGCGCGGGTGGCCGCCGCCCGCGCCGGGGTGGCCCGGGTGCGGGTCGATGCAAACGGCAAATGGACTGTTGCCGAGGCGATCCGGGCGATCCGGGCGATCGGCGAAGTCGAGTACGTGGAACAGCCGTGTGCAACCGTGGAGGAACTCGCCGAGGTTCGCCGTGCCGTCGACGTCCCGATCGCCGCGGACGAATCGATCCGGAAGGCGGCCGATCCCTATCGGGTGGTCGCCGCCGATGCCGCCGACGTGGCCATCGTCAAGGTCGCGCCCCTCGGTGGGATGCGGGCGACGCTGGAGATCGCCGACTCGATCGGTCTGCCCGTCGTGGTGTCGTCGGCGCTCGACTCGGCGGTGGGCATCGCTGCGGGAGTGGCTGCGGCGGCCGCCCTGCCGACCCTCGACCATGCCTGTGGGCTCGGCACCGGCGCTCTCTTCGGTGCCGATGTGGCCGTGCCGTTCCTGCCGACCGAAGGGGCGGTCACCACGCGCTGGTTCGGGCCCGAACACATCATCGATCGGAGTGGCGTGCCGTTGGCCGACGGGCCGCGTGAGCAGTGGTGGCGCGACCGCCTGGTCCGTTGTCATGCATTGCTGTCCGCCCGGGGCCCCGGGCGCGGCCGGGACTAGAAACATTTTCGATATTCTGTTCCAATGGTTCGACTGAACGCGATCGGGGTCACAATCTGTGCCTGATCTGTGGGTGTGAGGAGACGTGGCATGACAACGACGGTGTTCGCGAAGTCCCCGGCCGGCAGCGACCTGCTCGAGGTGCCGTGCGCCGACCGCAACGGAATCCTCGAGATGATGTCCATGCGCCGTGATCCGTTTGCGTTCGGCGACGACCGGCTGGCACGGTTCGGCCAGGTGTCCGGGCTCAATGCGCTGGGTATCCAGATGGTGATCGCGTCTGGTCCGAGGGCCGCCGACGAAATCCTCATGAACCGCGATAAGGCCTTCGCCAACGGTCCCGCCTGGAGCTACTTCATCGGCCCCTTCTTCAATCGCGGCATCATGCTGCTCGATTTCGACGAGCACCGGCATCACCGGCACATCCTCCAACAGGCGTTCACCCCGTCGGCGCTCAAGGGTTACATGCAGGAGATGGCGCCGATGATCGCCGATCGGATCGAGCGTTTTCCCACCGGCGATGTGAAGCTGTTCAGCGAGTTCAAGGAGCTGACGCTCGACGTCGCCCTCGAGGTCTTCCTCGGCGTCGAACTGCCCAAACACGATGCGGACAGGCTCAACAAGGCCTTCATCGAGACAGTCCGTGCAGGAGTCGCCTACGTGCGCAAGCCGGTTCCCGGCGGCCGATGGTGGAAGGGGCTGCGGTCTCGCAAGGTCCTCGAGGAGTTCTTCTACGAGAACATCCCGGCCAAACGAGCGCGTGAGACGCCGGACCTGTTCTCGGTGCTCTGCCATGCCGAGAGCGACGACGGCGATCGCTTCACAGACGAGGACGTGGTCAACCACATGATCTTCGTGTTGATGGCCGCCCACGACACGTCGACCATCACGCTGACGCAGATGGCCTACCGGATGGCGAAAGCGCCCGAGTGGCAACAGAAGGCGTACGAGCAGTCGATGGAACTCGACAGCGAGCTCGGCTATGACGACCTCGGCAAGCTCACGGTCATCGACGCAGTGATGAAGGAATCCCTGCGGATGTGTCCGCCGGTGCCCGCGCAGCCGCGGATGGCGATCAAGGACACCTCGGTCCAGGGATACTTCGTCCCGAAGGGGAGCTTCGTCTCGGTGCCGCAGCTCACCAATCACCGGGACCCCGAGTTCTTCACCAACCCGGACATGTTCGATCCCGAGCGCTTCTCGGCGGGCCGCGCCGAGGACAAGGGCCACCGGATGGCGTGGATGCCGTTCGGTGGTGGCGTGCACAAGTGCATCGGCCTGTATTTTGGCCAGATGGAGATCAAGACGATCCTGCATCATCTGGTACGCGATCACGAGTGGTCGGTGCCGGAGACCTATACGATGCCGATGGACTACAGCTCCCTTCCCGTGCCCAAAGACAAGCTCCCCGTGAGCATCCGACGCCGATGACGACTACACGGGCGCCGCGTAAGACGCGTAACACCTCGTCACCGGAGGATCAGGAACAGGCGATCCTCTCGGCGGCCGGGGCCGAGTTCACCTCGGTCGGGGTCCGGCGCGCGAACATGGATGAGGTCGCCGCGCAAGCGGGCGTCAGTCGGAGCACGCTCTACCGCCGCTTCCCGAACAAGGAGGCGCTGCTGCTGGCGGTGGCCGACGAACTCTACGAACGTGGGATGCGCCGCCTCGAACGGGCGGTCGTCGGGCTCGGGCCCGCCGACGCGGTGGTCGAGGCCTTCGCCGAGGGCGCGCTGATGGTGTCCGAGGATCCGCTGATGCGCCGCCTGGTGCTCACCGACTCGGAGATGAAGGGCATCACCGCGTCGGTGACCGCCCTGTTCATCGACATGGTGACCGATCGGGTCGCCGCCACGCTACGGGAGGCAGGCGCCACGATGCCCGCGGATGATCTGCTGCAGGCGGTGGAGCTCCACGTCCGGTTGGTCATCTCGTATCTCGAGGTCCCCAGTTCCGACGAGAGCCGGCAGCAACCCGAAGCGGTCCGAGCACTCGCCGCCAAGTATCTGGCCCCGATGATCTGGTGACCGCATCCGGTCACCGTCTCCTCAATTCCGTTCAGCACCAAAGGATCAGCGATGTCCCTGCGCAACCGGCTCAGCCGAAACCCCGATCATGACGAGGTCCGATCCGCTCTGCGTGGCAAGATCATCGCCATCACCGGCGGTGCCCGCGGCATCGGATTCGAGACGGCTACACAGTTGTTCGATGCGGGCGCCGTCGTCGCCCTCGGCGATGTCGACGAGGAGGCGGTCGGCAAGGCTGCCGCCGACCTCGGGGTCGAGGGATTCTCCGTCGACGTCACCGACCGCGAATCCTTCGACGATTTCCTCACGCGCGTCGAGGATTCCCTCGGCCCGATCGACGTACTGATCAACAACGCCGGGATCATGCCCGTCGGGCATTTCCTCTCCTATGACGAGGCCTTGATCCGCCGGACCTTCGACATCGATGTCATCGGGGTGATCACCGGGACCCAGCTCGCGGCCCGTCGGATGGTGACGCGGGGGCGCGGCCAGGTCGTCAACATCGCATCGGTCGCCGGACGTCTGCCCACTCCCGGACTGACCGTCTACAACGGCGCGAAAGCCGCCGTCATCGAGTTCTCCGAGGCCCTCGATGCGGAGTTGGCATCCACCGGCGTGCGAATCAGTACGGTGCTGCCGACCTTCACCAGAACCGGTCTGATCTCGGGACTGCGGACCAATTCGCTCGTTCGGCCGGTCGATCCCGAGGACGTCGCGGCCGAGGTCGTGTCGATCATCGCCCGGCCGAGGGTTCGCGTGACGGCCCCCCGGTCCATGGCCTGGGTGCACGCCAACGCGACGATCCCGCAGCGCATGAAGCGGATGTCGCGCCGAATGACCAAGCTGGACAGCATGTTCTTGGACTACGACCACGATCAGCGCGCGGCATACTCGCAGCGTATCGGCGCCGACGGGCGGTAGCGCGTTCGAGCGCACCATGCCCCTGTGGCTGTGTCCGGTGTCACCGTTAGGGTGGGACACGGCCCGACGATGGCGTCGGTGCCATCGGTGAGAGGAACGAGGCATGGCCGGCGACCGTCTGCTCGACGACGAGCGGACCGCGCGTGCCGAGTTGCGCAGCGCGGTCGACGAACTGCGGACGGCGGAGATCGAGGCCGGTGAGCGGCGCCCGTCCCGCATCCGGTGGCTGATGGCGGTCCTGACCGTCGTCGCCGTGGTCGCGGCAGTCGTCGGAGGGACGTTGTGGGTGCGCGCCGAGCGCGCCTATACCGACAGCGACTTCCAGCGGGCGGCGGTGGCGAGGGTGTCTCTCCTGCTCAGTCCCGATCATCGACGGCCCGATCAGGCGCGGCGCATCCTCGACGGTGCGACCGGCGCGTTCTACGACGAGTTCGCGCAATCCGCCGACGGCTACAGCCGGTTCGTCCAGAGCCAGGGGACCGTGGCGCGCGGCATGGTGGATGGCGCCGGGGTCTCCGGCCGGTCCGGGGACGAAGCCGCGGTTCTGGTTGCCGCGACGGTCGAGTTCTCCGGTGACGCGGCCGCGGGACGCGCCGCCGCGATCCGGCAGTTCCGGCTACGTGTGCTGGTCTCGCCCGACGGCGGCCAGCTGAAACTCTCGGCGGTGCAGTACATCCCATGACCGAAACCCGTGCCGACGCTTCGGGCGGCCATTCCCGGATCGTCTCGAGGAGATCGGCGGTCGTCATCGGCTGCGCGATCGGGACGGTGCTCGTCGTCCTGCTCGCGGTACTGGCCTGGCAGTGGCGGAACTCGGTCACCGACTCCGCCACCGAGCACAGCCGCGATGAACTGCGCAAGACCGCTGGAAGAGTTGTGGCGCAGGTATTCTCGGTCGACAGTGCGACATGGCGGGCCGATCGGGTCAGGGCCCGGGGACTGGTCGGCGGTGAGTTCGCCGCCCGGTATGCATCAGAACTCGCCCGCCCGCCTGCCGATGGTGCACGCAGCGTCGTGTGGACGCCGGAGGCCGTCGGCATCGTCGACGCGGGACCCGACAGCGGGGACGTGTTGATCCGCGCGAAGATCGTGACGACGCCCGCGGTGTCCGGAGATACCCCGATCGCCGAGAAGGTATCGGTCACAGCGAGATTCGACAAGAACGCCGACCACTGGCTGCTGACCCGCGTCGAGGTGATCTCGTGAGTGAGGTCGTTGAGGGGCGCCTGGCACAGGCACGGCACCGGGTTGACGAGGCGACCCGGGCCACGCGGCTGGCGCGTATCGCGGCGGCGGGACCGCTGCGCGTTCGGGCACGTCGCAGGTCGCGGCGCCTGATGATCGGGGCTGCGGTCGCCGCGGCCGTCGTGGTGGTCCTGGTCGCGGTGATCGTGGGGGTCGCGGTGCACAATCGAGCTGCGGCTCAACGCGCCGACGCCGCGACGGCGGCACTCGATGCATCACGATCGGCGGTGACCACGCTGCTGACCGCGAACCCCCAGAACCCCGCCGGATATATCGACCGGGTGCTGGCGGTGACCACCGGGGCTCAACACGACCGACTCGTGACGTCGCGCGACGCCCTCGTCGCCGAGGTCGGTCGCCAGGACCAGCCGAGTACCGGGCAGGTCTTGTCCGCCGGTCTGATCACCGACCCGCCGTCCGACGACGTCGGCGCGCAGGCACGCGTTCTGATGGTCGCTGAGGCAACCGATCCGACCTTGGTCGGTGGGGACTATGACGACCGTCGTGTGACCATCGAGGTGACGATGACACGAACAGCCGCCGGGTGGCTGATGAGCCAGGCGGGGCTGACATGACCGGCAGGTTGCAGCTCACCCGTCGTGGACGGCGCTGGTTCGGTATGGCGGTGGCGGTGCTGGTCATCGCGACGATCGTCGCGATCGCCGGATTCGTGGGTGCCCACCACGCCCGCCCGGTTCCCGACGAGGACCAGCGCGACGCCGTGCAGGCCGCGACGAGTCAGGCGGTCACGGCGCTGATGACATTCGGGCCCGGTTCCACGCCGTCCGAGCGCGCCGCGGTGGCCACGCATCTGACGGGTTCGTTGCTCCTCCGGTACCGGAGTGAAGGGCCCGACGTCGTGTTGCCCGGTGCCGTGACGGGCGGAGCGAGCATGACGGTACGGGTGGTCGGTGTCGGGGTGAACTCGTACGCCGCGGACCAGGCCCAGATGATGGTGTTCACCGATCAGTCCGTGCGGTTTCCCGGCGTGACCACCCCATCCGCCGGCGCCGGGGGCGAACGCACCTCTACCGCTCGGTGGGCCACTATGCGTAATGTCGGGGGCAACTGGCGGCTCGCCGACCTCGAGATGGTCGGCGATGTCACCCGATGAGGGGGTGCGTCCAGCGCATCTCCGGCCGGCTCACGGTGGCCGGCGACCGCAGGCGACGCGGAACGCGTCGACGTCGCGGCGCCGGGTCGCACCTCGTGGGCGCGGATCTGAATACGTCATGGGAGGACGCAGATGAGTGGGTCAACCGCGGGTGTGGTCGTGGTGGGAGCGGGTCTCGGCGGGATCCGCGTCGCTGAGAGCCTGCGCGCCAACAACTATGCCGGAACCATCACGCTGATCGGGGCAGAGCCCCACCCGCCCTACGATCGCCCGCCGCTGTCGAAGTCGGTGCTGCTGGGCAAGGATGACCGCGTCGACCTGAAGCCTGCCGAGTTCTTCGGCGATTCGTCGATCGACCTGCGGGTCGGGGAGCGGGTGAGTGCCATCTCTCCCGATGATCACACGGTCACCGTCGAGCGTTTCGACGAGCCGGCACGCAGCGAGATCGTGGCGTACGAGACCCTGGTCCTCGCCACCGGGCTGCGGCCCCGGTCGCTGCCCGGTGCGCACGACGTGCCGGGTGTGCATGTCCTGCGCAGCATCGATGACGCTCTGACCCTGCGCGGCGAGCTCGAGGGTGCGACCCGGGCGGTCGTGGTGGGTGCCGGATTCATCGGTTGCGAGGTTGCGGCGAGTCTCGTCCAGCGTGGTCTGACGGTGACCCTGGTCGAGCCGGCACCGACTCCTCTCGTCGCGGCGCTTGGTGCCGAGATCGGTGAATTGGTCACCCGTTTGCATGTCGCCAATGGCGTCGACGTCCGCACGGGCGTCGGCGTGGACGAGGTGCTGTCGGACGGCTTCCGGGTTCGCGGTGTGCGCCTGTCCGACGGCGCGGAGATCGACGCCGACATTGTGGTGGTCGGAATCGGATCGGCGCCCGTCATCGATTATCTCGACGGCTCGGGCATCGAGGTCGCCCCCCGCGAGGTCGGTGGCGGCATCGCCTGTGACGAACACGGCGTGACGTCGGCGCCCGACGTCTATGCCCTCGGCGATGTGGCCAACTGGCGCATCGAGAACGGTGGCACACGGCGGGTCGAGCACTGGACGCACACGGTCGAGCAGGCGAGCGTCGTCGCGCACCGGATCGCGAAGACGGACGCGATGATCCCCGCCACACCCGCATACTTCTGGAGCGATCAGTACGATCTCAAGATCCAGGTCCTCGGCCGCCCGGAGTCGACCGACGAGGTTCACGTGGTGGACGACGATGGCCGAAAGTTCTTGGCGTACTACAGCCGTGACGGCATCCTGACCGGTGTGGTCGGCGCGGGTAAGGTCGGCGCGGTGATGAAGACGCGCCCGAAACTCCTCACACGCACCCCGATCGCCGACGTCATCGGCTGACGATGGTCGCCGCGTTCTCGGCAACGGAGATCGTGGCCGCGGTCGCCGACCTCGCGGATCCCGCCCGGGCCGTGAGCTCCGCGCGCTTCTTCAAGACCGGGCCGGGCGAGTACGGCGAGGGGGATGTGTTCGTCGGTGTGGCGGTGCCGCCGTTACGCAAGGTGGCCAAGCGATTTCGCGGAGTGCGGCCGAGCGTGATCCGTGAGCTGCTGGACTCGCCGATCCACGAGCATCGCCTGCTCGCTCTTTTCCTGCTCCGTGCCGAGTTCGAGAGGGCTCCGTCCGGCACCGAGCAGACCGCCTGGGTCGAGCTCTACCTGACCGCCCTGCACGACGGGCGGGTGGACAACTGGGATCTCGTCGACTCGTCGGCCGACCCGATCCTGGGTGAATGGCTGGTCGCACGTGGCGACCACCTGCCGCTTGTCGAACTGGCGGAAACCGACGACCTGTGGTGCCGGCGGACTGGCATCGTCGGGACGTTCGCGTTCCTCAAGCACGGATCTCCCGATGCCACGCTCGCCGTGATCCCGGTTGTCATCCACGATCGACGCGATCTGATCCAGAAGGCGACCGGATGGATGTTGCGCGAACTCGGGAAGCGCGTGGACCGCACCGTGCTGACCGACTACCTGAATGCTCATGCTGCCGAGATGGGCCGTACCGCATTGAGTTACGCGACCGAGCACCTCGATCCCGGTGAACGGGCGCATCTGCGGTCGCTACGCTGAGCGACTCCGTCATCGAGACCTCGAAAGGTCCGAAAGTGGTTGTGGATCAGCGACTCTGCGGTGTGGAACGGAACACCTTGACCGCGGCCCAGATCATCGGGAACTGCAGCGGCAGTCTGCCGATGGCGACGGCCTTCATCCCAGCAGGCTTGTCCTTCCACAGTCGCACCATGTTGATGTTCGCCGGGTAGACCGCGACGAAGAGGGCGGCGGCCAGTGCGGCAGCCGGGCGTCGCGTGCGCGGTGCCAGCAGGCCTGCGCCGATGGCGACCTCGGCGACACCGGATGCGTAGGTGAGCGTGCGTGGATCGGCGGGGATCTCTTTCGGGATGATCTCGTCGAACGGCTTCGGTGCGGCGAAATGCAATGTGCCGATGGTCAACAGCATGCCGCCGAGGCCACGTGCCAGTCGTTCGGTAGTCATTGTCGGTCCTTCTCGTCGAGTTCGCGCGGTGGTGGGTCAGAACTCGATCTTGAGCGAGTCCGACGTGGGGTGCGCCTGGCATCCGAGGATGTAACCGTCGGCGATGTCCTCCGGATCGAGTGCCCCCGTGTTCTCCATCTCGACCGTACCCTCGCTGAGGGTGCAGGCGCACGAACCGCATTCGCCTTCTTGGCAGGAGTACGGCGCGTCGAGACCCGCGGCCAGCATGATGTCCACGAGCGACCGCTTCCGCGGCCATCTCAGACTGTGTGTCTCGCCGTCGAGTTCCACCTCGACCGTTGCGGCCTCTGCGTCCTCGGCCTCGCTGACCTCGTCGAGTTCCACATCGGCAAACGGGTCCCCGGACAGCGAGTTGTATACCTCGGTGTGCACGTTGTGATGCGGAAATCCGGCGCCCGCAAGCCCTTTGTGGACCGCATCCATGAACGGACCGGGACCGCACATGTAGGCGGCGTGCTCGGAGTACGGCCGGAAGGTGGTGGCCAGCACTTCATGGCTCGGCAGGCCCTGGAGAGACTCGAGCCAGTGGATCACCGTGAGGCGATCGGCGTGTGCCTGCTGTAGTTCGCGCAACTCATCGGCGAAGATCACGTCGTCGACGCCACGGTTGGCGTAGAAGAAGGTGACCCGGGCGGAACCGCCGTGCAGGGCCGCTTTCAGGATGGACATCACCGGGGTGACACCGCTGCCCGCCGCGATGAGCAGCAGTTCGGTGTCGAGTTCCTTGGGGGTGAAGACACCGGAGGGCGGCAGCACCTCGATCTGGGCGCCTGCGGTGAGGTTGTCGCAGACCCAGTTGGATCCGTAACCGTCGACCGTGCGTTTGACGGTGACCTTCGGCAGCTTGTCGGTGCCGGGCGCGGACGCGAGCGAATAGCAGCGCGCGACCGATCCGGTCTGATCGCTCGGAATCCGCAGCGTCAGGAACTGGCCGGGCTTGTAGTCCGTGAAGGACTCGGTGAGAGTGTCCGGGATCTCGAAGACCACTGAACGGGCGTCCGCGGTCTCGTCGATGACCTCGGCGACCGTGAGGATCACACTGCGCGAGCCGTGCGGTGTCAACTCGGTCATCTCGCCACCTCTCCATGTCTGGCCGGCATGTCCGGACGGGCGTCCGGGCATCGCCGTTCCGGAACAAAAGTAGAACACGTTCTAGTCCAGCGTATCGCATGGGGAGCCCATCACGACAGCGCGCCGACTCCTTGCGACAGAGTACGTGTACCGGCGACGATCAGGGCTTCGAGGTCGGAGCCCGGGTGGGCGAGCCACTGCTCGTAGGCGGCAAGTGCGGTGCCCAGGCACATCCAGGCGATCGTCTGGGGGAGATGCTCGTCCTCGCCGAGGTGGAGGCGGTGCGCGCAGAAGTCGGCGATCACCTGACGCCACTCCGCGTACATGAGCATCGAGTGTGCTTGGAGCGCCGGCACTCCCAGTAGCAGTGACATCCGGCGGCGGTGGGCGGTGAGTTCGGTGTCGGGCACCTCGTTGAACGAGATGAGTGCGCGCCCCAGGGCCTCGGCGATCGGCAGATCGTCGGGGATCTCGGCCAACAGGGCGCGCATCTCGGCGAGATGACCGTCGAAATCGCCCCAGGCGATCGCGTTCTTGGACGGGTAGTAGCGGAACAGTGTGCGGCGGGCGATGCCGACCGCGTCTGCGACGTCGTCGACGCTCGTCTCCTCGAAGCCTCTGGCGGTGAAGAGGTCGATCGCGACGGTGCTGATCTGGGCTCGCGAGGTGACCGGTCGGCGACCTGCGTGCGCGGTCCGTACGAGTGGGTGCACCGCGTCTGATGGGTTCATCGTCACCTGTCCGTCCGGTCAGTTTTGGCGCGGGGGTGTTTTTCTGCACCGAGTGCCATTATAGTATGCGGTGATCCGCATCACTACCGGCAAAAATTGGAGGTTGGATCATGGCCGATCAGTCAGCCACGACGCAGGACACCGAGCTCGTGGGCGAGTCCCTCGTCGAAGAGGTGTCGATCGACGGGATGTGCGGGGTCTACTGATGTCGACCCCGACATCCGCACCGGTGTCCGGCGGCCGCCTCGACGCGTCCGCCGGCACCGGCCCGGCACCGCAATTCGATTCCGGTGGGGCATGGACGCTCAATCCCAAGGTCGCTCTGCGGCCCGAGCCGTTCGGCGCGCTGCTCTACCATTTCGGCACCCGCAAGCTGTCCTTCCTGAAGAACCTGACAGTCGTGGACATCGTGTCCTCACTCGGCGACCACGCCACTGCCTCGGACGCGTTGGCCGCCGCAGGCATCGGCGAAGCCGATCGTGCGCTCTACGTGCAGGCGCTCGGCGCGCTCGCCGATTCGGGCATGATCGTCCCCCGCGCCGCCTGAGTACTGTCCCTCGCCTCGTCCAGCCCTGAGGAGTCACGCCCGATGACCACATTGGAACTTCCGCCCACCGCAACGGATCTCGCCGCATCTGCGCCGCCTGTCCCGAAGACTCCCAAGGTGGGACGGCTGGTCGACCAGTTCGAGAAGGGCCTCGACGCCCCGATCTGTCTGACCTGGGAGCTGACCTACGCGTGCAACCTCGCGTGCGTGCACTGCCTGTCGTCGTCGGGTAAGCGCGACCCGCGCGAGCTCTCCACCGAACAGTGCAAGGCGATCATCGACGAGCTGCAGCGCATGCAGGTCTTCTACGTCAACATCGGTGGCGGCGAACCGACCGTTCGGCCCGACTTCTGGGAGCTGGTCGACTACGCGACCAGCCACCAGGTCGGGGTGAAGTTCTCCACCAACGGATTACGCATCGACAAGGCAGTCGCGGAGCGCCTGGCCGCCTCGGATTACGTCGACGTACAGATCTCGCTGGACGGTGCCACCGCGGAGGTCAACGACGCGGTCCGTGGCCCGGGTTCCTTCGACATGGCGGTGCGCGCCCTGGAGAACCTGCACGAGGCGGGTTTCGCCGACGCGAAGATCAGCGTCGTGATGACGCGGCAGAACGTCGAACAGCTCGACGAGTTCAAGGCGCTGGCCGACCGGTACAACGCGACGCTGCGCATCACCCGCCTGCGTCCGTCGGGTCGCGGAGCCGATGTGTGGGACGATCTGCACCCGCTGCCCGAACAGCAGCGTGAGCTCTACAACTGGCTTGTCGCGCACGGGGACGGGGTGCTGACCGGTGACTCGTTCTTCCATCTCTCCGCGTTCGGCGGGACCGACGGTGGTGGTGCACTCCCGGGGCTGAACCTGTGTGGTGCCGGACGCGTGGTGTGCCTCATCGATCCGGTCGGCGATGTGTATGCCTGCCCGTTCGCGATCCACGAGAACTTCCTCGCCGGCAACATCCTCGCCGACGGCGGCTTCCAGCAGATCTGGCAGCACTCGGATCTGTTCACCGAACTGCGCGAACCGCAGAACGCGGGAGCCTGCACGAAGTGCGCCCACTTCGATGCGTGCCGCGGCGGGTGCATGGCCGCGAAATTCTTCACCGGCCTGCCCCTGGCCGGGCCCGACCCGGAGTGCGTGCAGGGCTACGGCGAGCAGTTGCTGGCCGGCGAGCGCTCCAAACCGACTGCGAACAAAGATCATTCACGTGGCACGCCGTTGACTCTGATGACCCGTCAGGCCGATGGCGACCTGTTGCCGGTCGGTGCCCCGCCGTCGAAGAGCTGTGACGAGAACCCGCTCGCGGGCTTCACGCTCTGACCCACCCCGTAGCGACGAGATGCCCGACCCATCGGGTGATCCGTGCTGCCATCACACAATGAAGTAGGTAGGAAAGACAATGGCCAATCCCTGGGCCCGCAACCCGTGGTTCGAAACCGTTCACGAGGCGCAGCGTCGTGCGAAGAAGCGGCTGCCGAAGTCGGTGTACTCGTCCCTCGTCGCCGGTACACAGGCCGGTATCACGCTGAGCGACAACGTCAATGCGTTCTCCGAACTCGGCTTCGCGCCGCACGTGGTCGGCGCACAGCCCGATCGCGAGCTGTCCACCACGGTGATGGGCCAGGAGCTCTCGTTCCCGGTGATGATCTCGCCGACCGGTGTGCAGGCCGTCGACCCCGACGGCGAGGTCGCGGTTGCCAGGGCGGCAGCCGCGCGGGGGACGGCCATGGGGCTGTCGAGCTTCGCATCGCATCCGGTGGAAGAGGTCACCGCCGTCAACGACAAGGTCTTCTTCCAGATCTACTGGCTGGGCACACGTGACGACATCCTCGCTCGCGCACAGCGAGCCAAGGAGGCGGGCGCCCAGGGTCTCATCGTCACCACCGACTGGGTGTTCAACATCGGTCGCGACTGGGGCAGCCCGGACATCCCGGAGAAGGTCGACTTCCAGGCGCTGTTGAAACTGGCACCGGAGATCGCGGTCAAACCTCGCTACGCGCTCGACTGGGTCCGCGGTGGCAAGATCGAGATCCCCGACCTCACGGCGCCCAACCTGACGCCCAAGGGGGAGCAGGGGCCGACGTTCTTCGGCGCCTACGGCCAGTGGATGAACACTCCGCCGCCCACCTGGGAAGACCTGCAATGGCTGCGCGAGCAGTGGGACGGGCCCTTCATGGTCAAGGGCATCACCCGACTCGATGATGCCAAGCGTGCTGTCGACATCGGTGCGTCGGCGATCTCCGTCTCGAATCACGGTGGCAACAACCTGGACGGCACGCCGGCCACGATCCGGCTCCTCGGTCCGATCGCGGATCAGGTGGGCGATCAGGTCGATGTCCTGCTCGACGGCGGCGTCCGCCGGGGCAGCGACGTGGCCAAGGCCCTGGCCCTGGGCGCCCGGGCGGTCATGGTCGGCCGCGCCTACCTCTGGGGCCTGGCGGCGAACGGTCAGGCCGGTGTCGAGAACGTCCTCGACCTGCTGCGCATGGGTCTCGACGGGGTGGTCATGGGGCTGGGACACAAGAGTGTTCACGAACTGTCCCGGAACGACCTGATCATCCCGGAGGGTTTCGAACGCACCTTCGGCGACAACTGATCTCTCGGGTCTCGCGAACGCCCGCCACAAAGTAGAACGTGTTACAGTTTTTGCGACACAGTTCACCCGTGGCGGGTGTTCGCGTTTCTCCGGTGCCAGGGGTGCGGAGACGGGGCCATCGCCACCGGTGACCAGAACGAGAGAATGAGGACTCGGCGAATGGGCCAATTCGACGGCAAGGTCGTCTACATCACCGGTATCGCACGTGGGCAGGGCCGGAATCATGCCCTGCGATTCGCACGCGAGGGCGCGGCGATCATCGGTCTCGACATCGCCGGCCCGGTCGCCGAGCACGCCACCTATCCGTCGGCGACCACCGGCGACTTCGCCGAGACGATCCGGCTCGTCGAGGAGGCCGGGGGTAAGATTCTTGCCCGCCAGGGTGATACACGCGACCTCGCGTTCCAGCAAGAACTCGTCGCCGACGGGGTCGAGCAGTTCGGCGGTCTCGACCACGTGATCGCCAACGCAGGCATCCTCACGTGGGGCAAGGTGTGGGAACTCTCCGAGGAGCAGTTCACCGACGTCGTCGACGTCAACCTGGTCGGCACGTGGAAGACCCTCAAGGCGACCATCCCCGCGATGCTCGAGGCAGGCAATGGCGGATCCATCGTCGTGATCAGTTCCGTGGCCGGGCTGAAGGCCATGCCGATGCAGGCGTCGTACTCGGCCTCGAAGTTCGGACTGCGTGGTCTCACCCAGACGGCGGCCAAGGAACTCGGGCATTACCGGATCCGCGTCAACAGCGTCCACCCCTACGCGGTCGACACCCCGATGGGGGTCGCCGACACCGAGGCCCACCGGATCTTCGGCATGCCTTGGGTGACACCACATCTGACCTCTGTGCTCGACTACCACCCGGTGGCGTCGTTGGACGAGATCTCCGACGCCGTGCTGTATCTGTCCTCGGACGGCGCCAAGGCGATCACCGGGGCGGAGTTCCAGATCGACATGGGCAACTCCAAAGTCTGAGCTCTTCTTCCTCCGCAGCCGCGACGGTTCCCGGCATCCGCGCCCCCGATTACCCGTCGCGGATGCCGGAAACCGTCGCGGCTGCGGTTCAGCGGCGTTTGCGGGCGCGCTCGAGGCCGCGGCGGAGGAGTGCGTGGAGTCGTTCGGGGTGCATGCACTCCTGCCATCCCCATCGGACCACGGTCTCGTCGAGATCCCGGATGGCGTCCTCGCGACGCTTCTCATCCCAGACCCGGTCGCCGGGGTGCTCTCCCGGCTCGAGATCGGCGGTGTACTTGGCGCGGCCGTCGACCTCGCCGACCATCCGATCTCCTTCCCAGTAGAGGTCCACGCGGGCGACGAAGAGCCCCGAGGGTGTGAACAACTCGTGCTGCACGACGGGGGTCGGGACGTCGGCGAAGCCGACGATCAGTGCCCGACTGAATGATTCGGCGATGGATTCCGACTTCGGGTTCGCGTGTGGCAGGGCCGCGCGCGCCACGGTGTTGCCGATCCGACCGCGGTTACGGGCCACGACGTCGTGGAGTTCGTCGACTGTTGCTCCCGCACGTAGTGCGGAATCGAAGACACACACGGCCTGGACCAAGTTCCCGGTTCGTGCGATGTCGGCTGCGGTGCGGGCAAGCGAGGTGACCGCACGGCCGTCGAGGGATACGACGTCGTCGGAGGCGAGTCGTACGGGGTGGAGGACTTGTCCCCGGCGGTGACCACCGGAGGCGCGGTTCACGGTGAAGTGCACACGGGAATGGTCGGGGTGCAGCAGGGGCAGGCCGTGGAGTGCGGCCGCGGACTGATGGCTGACCACCTTGTCGATCTCCGCGACCTCACACGCGGCCAATACCCGGGCCAGGTAGGCGGCGTCGGCGGAACTCGATTCCGGCGCAGGAAGATAGACGCCGCGCCACGGTTTGATCAACGTGCCGCCGTCGAGTTCCTGACGCAGTCGCCGGTCGTCGGAACCACGGGCGTTGAGCGCGTCGCGCCTGCGGAACATGTCCGACGACGAGGTGTCGTAGTGTTCGTCCATGCCGCGATGATCCGCCGGTCATGCCTCGTTCGGACGCCCGCGCCGACATCTGTGTACAACCCCGAACCACCCACCACACTGTCCACACCCCACTCCACCGCCGCGCCCAGACCGCAGCCGCGACGGTTCCCGTCAACCGCGCCCCCATTTACCCGGCGCGGTTGACGGAAACCGTCGCGGCTGCGATGGGGGTTTGGTGGGAGGGGAGGGGGAGGGTGGGGGTCAGTCTTGCCAGAGGGTGGCGGGGTCGGTTGCCTCGCGAACCGGGCCCGTCGGGGTCTCCGGCGACGTACGGGAGAAGCGGGGAGCGACCTGTGCCTGCATCACGCCGTCGATCTCGACGAGGTTGGCGCGTGCCGCCATGTGCGGATCGGCGGGCGCCTCGCCGAAGTCGAGGACCGGTGATGTGCAGGCGTCCGTACCCTCGAAGACCTTTGTCCACTCGTCGCGGGTCCGCGACCGGAAGGTATCGGTGAACACCTCTTTGAGCTTGGGCCAGTTGGCAATATCGTTCTGGCCGGGCAGGTCGGCGTCGGCCAGTCCCAGTCCGGTCAGCAATTCGGCATAGAACTGCGGTTCGATCGCACCGACCGCCATGTACTTGCCATCGGAGGTCTCGTAGACCTCGTAGTACGGCGCGCCGGTGTCGAGCATGTTCACGCCGCGCGCGTCGCTCCAGAGTCCGGTCCCGCGGAAGGCCCACATCATCTGGCCGAGCACCGACGCACCGTCGACCATGGCGGCGTCGACGACCTGTCCGTTGCCCGAGGTCTGCCGTTCGAGGAGCGCGGCGAGGACCCCCATGACGAGGAACATCGATCCGCCGCCGAAATCGCCTGCGAGATTGAGCGGCGGCACGGGGCGGTCCTCTTTCCGGCCGATGGCGTGCAGCATTCCGGTCAGTGAGATGTAGTTGATGTCGTGTCCGGCGCGGTCGGCACGCGGGCCCTCCTGGCCCCAGCCGGTCATGCGCCCGTAGACCAGGCCCGGATTGATGGCCGACAGATCGTCGGGTCCGAAGCCGAGTCGCTCCATCACCCCAGGCCGGAAGCCCTCCAGCACCACGTCGGCCTTGGAGACCAGGCGCAGGATGGTGTCGCGGTCGCCGGCATCCTTCAGGTTCGCCTCGACGACCCGGCGGCCACGCAGGAGCGCATCCGCGTTGCGGTCGGGTGCAGGCAGCGAGCCCGGTCGCTGCACGCGAATCACGTCGGCCCCGAGGTCGGCCAGCAGCATCGCCGCATGTGGGCCGGGTCCGATGCCCGCGAACTCGACCACACGGATTGCGCTGAGGGGCCCACTCTTTCCGCTGCTGCGCGGCGTCGTTGACGTCATGATGTCCTCCCGGTCCGTACCCGCCCGATGTGTCGGGTCTCACGTCTGTCGGACCAGCATCCCATAACCGATCGATCGCTCGGACAGCTGGGCCTGGGCAATCAGGGAATCATCGAAATCGAATCAAACAAATTGCACCGACTCGGTTAACACGCATCGACCGCGTCGCTAGAGTTGAACGAATGGAGCGTCGGGCCGCACTGGGACAGTTGTGCTGGCCTCAACTGTCGGATCGATCGGTCACCCTTCTGGTCCCGCTGGGCGCCACCGAGCAGCACGGTCCGCATCTCCCACTCGACACCGACAGCAGGATCGCGACGACCGTCGCCTGCCGCGCCGCCGAACGATTGTCCGAGGATGGGCCCAGCGCAGTCGCCGACGACGGGGAGGAGCCCCGGCTCGTGGTGGCCGCCCCCGGCATCAACTACGGCGCGAGCGGTGAGCACGAGGGCTTCCCGGGGACCATCTCGGTCGGACACGAGGCCCTGCACCTCCTCCTGGTGGAATACGGACGCAGCGCCTGCCGCTGGGCGGACCGTCTGGTCTTCGTCAACGGACACGGTGGCAACGGTCCGACGCTGGCCGCCGCGGTGGACACCCTGCGCTACGAAGGTCGCGACGCCGCCTGGTTCCCCTGTGCCACCCCGGGCGCTGATGCACACGCCGGGATCACCGAAACCTCTGTGTTGCTGCACTTTTCGCCGGAGGATGTCAGCCTTTCGCTCGCCGAGGCCGGGAACGTCACCCCCGTTTCCGCGTTGCTGCCCGCGATGCGCGCAGGCGGTGTCGCCGCGGTGAGCACCAACGGCGTGCTGGGTGATCCGACCGGTGCGAGCGCGGAGCACGGCGCGAGCGTGACCGACGCGCTGGTCACCACGCTGGTCACGGCCGTCGGATCGTGGTCGGTCGCAGAGTCGGGACGACTCGCATGACCGCGGTGGAGAAGGAACTGCCGCCGACCTCTGCCGTCGAGCACAGTCTGCCGGACGGTTTCCAGGTCCAGATCGACATGCGGTGCGCGCCGCACAAGGATCTCCGCTATCTCGTCGGCGGATCGCCCACCCGGATGCTCCGCCTGACCGACGCCGCGCTGGGGATGACATCGGCCGACGGCCGCATCGAGGTTGTCGACGCGGCGACCCGGAGTCTTGCGCGTCGACTGCTCGACAGCGGAATTGCCAACCCCCGCCCCATGTTCGGGCCGCGACCCGAGAACGTCACGGTCGTGGTGCCGGTGCGCGGCAACCAGTCGGGGGTCGATCGCCTGCTGCAGGCCGTCTCCGGTGCGAAGGTGATCGTCGTCGACGACGGCTCCGACGTACCGCTGCGGGCATGCGGCCGGGACGTCACGCTGATCCGTTTCGACGAGAATCGCGGCCCCTCGGCCGCCCGCAACGCGGGGGCGGCGGCGGCGACGACGGATTTCGTCGCCTTCCTCGACTCGGACGTGGTGCCTCCCGCGGACTGGCTGACCATGCTGCTGGGGCATTTCTCGGATCCGGCGGTCGCGATCGTGGCACCCCGGATCGTGGGGCTGAGTCGTGACGACTGCGATGTCTCGCTGTCCGAGCGCTACGAGAACGGATATTCGTCGCTCGACATGGGGCCCGACGAGTGCTCCGTGGTTCCGGGCAGCCGTGTCCCGTATGTGCCCAGTGCTGCAATGTTGGTGCGGCGCAGTGCTTTTCAGTCCTTCGACGAGTCCATGCGGGTCGCCGAGGACGTCGATCTCTGCTGGCGGACGCACAAGGCGGGCTGGCGGGTCCGCTACGATCCGGTCTCCCAGGTGTGCCACGACCACCGGACCGGGATGCGGTCGGTGCTCGACCGTCGTCGGTACTACGGAACCGGCGCGTCCTACCTCGCGGACCGGCACGGCGGATTCGCCGCCCCGGTCGTGATGTCGGTGCCGATGGCCGCCGCGGTGGTCGCGCTGATGACCCGGACGAAGATCGGCCTGGCGATCGCCATGATCATCCTCGGGCAGATCGGTATGCGCCTTCGACGGCGGCTCGGCGAGCTGCCCGATGCGCCGATCGTCGCGACACAGATGACCGGACGAGCGGTCGGGTTCGGGCTCTTGCAAGCGGCGGGGGCCATCTGCCGCCATTACTGGCCGGTGGCGGTGATCCTCGCGATCGTGTCCGCGCGGTTCCGTCGACTCGCGGTGGAGGTCGCGATCGCGGAGGGCATGGTCTCGTGGGTCCGGCAGGTGGTGGCCGAGCCCGAAGCCGGACCGGCACTCGGTCCGGTCGCCTATACCCTTTTCCGGCGTCTCGACGATCTCGCCTATGGCGCCGGGTTGTGGCAAGGAGCGTGGAGCCACCGTGATTTCGGTGCCCTGCGGCCGGTGATCACCAACAAGACATGACCCTCGGCGATCTCCCCGCGACCGCCGATGTGGTGATCGTCGGCGCCGGGAGCGCGGGTTGTGTGGTCGCGGAGCGGTTGTCCCGCGACCCGGACCGGACCGTTCTGCTGATCGAACGCGGATCGTCGCAATGGCCCACCGAAGCGGTTCGCGATCTCCGCGGCCTGCCGATCGGCTTCGGTTCGCCCTATGCCGTGTCGCACGAGGAGCCGTCGGGGCTCGCCGTGGTCCGCGGTCGTGGACTGGGTGGGTCGTCCTCGGTGAACGGCGGCTATTTCATGAGGTGGCACGCCGACGACTTCGTGGACTGGCCGTCCGGGTGGCGTATCGACGAGATCGGCGCCTCCTACGCGGAGCTGGACGGGCGCGGTGGGACGATGAGCGTGTCACCGTTCGCCGACGACGAGCTCGCCGAGGTCACGACCCGATTCGAATCCTATTGGAGCGACATCGTTCCGGTGCGACCCCCGGCCGACGCGTGGCCGATCGTCGGCCTCAACCGGGTGCGGTCGAACCGGGACGGCATGGTGCGGCGAACTGCGGCGGAGGCCTACCTGCGTGGCGCGCTGGACCGGCCGAATCTCACCATCGGCGCGGACGCCGAGGTCGACGCGCTGCGATGGTCCGGCGCCGAGGTCACCGGGGTCGTCGTGGGTGACACCGTGGTCGGTGCGGGTGAGGTGATTCTCTGCGCAGGCGCGATCGGCACTGCCGTGATCCTGCTGAGGTCGGGACTCGCGGGGGGTGCCGATCCCGATGTGCTGGCCGTCCGTGAGCACCGCGAGGTGCTGGTGCACTACCGCAGCCGTGTCGACGGCCCGCCGACCGCGTTGCTGCAGTCGGTGGTCCACACCGTCGATGATCTCGAGATACGTTGCTACAGCAGTGATATGGCCCGCTACATCGAGGGTCTTCCGCCGGTCGGGCCGGCGATCGGCGTCGCCGTGATGCGTCCGGGTACCCGAGGCACGGTGCGCATTGTCGGTGGCGCTCCGATCGTCGATCTCGGTGTCGTCGACGTGGCGGAAGCGGCCCGGCTCGAGCGGGGCGTGGCGGCGGTGACCGAGATGCTCCGGTCCGCCGCGTTCGCCGACATCGTCGAGTCCGGTTCGGTGGCGGTCGACCCCGTCGTACGGACCTCACAGCACGCGTGGGGCAGCATGCCCATGGGAACCCTCACCGACGGGCTCGGCGGTGTCGCCGGGGTCCGCGGACTACGGATCGTCGACGGATCGATCCTGCCGACGGCCGGGCGCAGCGGGCCGCACGCCACGGTCATGATGCTCGCAAGCCGGATCGCTGCCGTGCTGGCCGATCGCTGACCGTGTGCCGACGCGCCTGCGTCGTATGGTGGGACCATGCCCGCATCTCTGGACGATCCCGACATCCGTGAGTTCCTGGCCGGCGGTACCCGGACGGGCCACCTCGGTTACCTTGCCGCCGACGGCAGGCCACTCGCCGCGCCGGTCTGGTTTGTGCTGGACGGGGATCGCATTGCCTTCAACACGGGGTCGGACACATCGAAAGCTCTTGCCGTGCACCGAGATCCGCGCGTTGTGCTGACGGTGGACCTCCCCGAGCCGCCGTACGCTTTCGTTCAGATCCAGGGCCGGGCGGTGACCGGTGACGATCTCGACGAGGTGAAGCGGATCGCGACACTCTGCGGTGCGCGCTACATGGGAGCCGACCGTGCCGAGGAGTTCGGCAGCCGCAATGGCGTCCCCGGTGAACTCGTGGTGTGGATCGAGCCGACCAGGGTGATCGCCTCGCTCGACGTCTCGGGGTGATGTCCCTCGCCCCATGCGTGGACGCTTCCTCGGCGTTAAACATGGGATGTTAGGGTGTTTGCCATGAACGACGTGATCACCCCGCCGCGACGGACCAGCGAGCTCGTGGTGGATCGGATGCGGGATCTCATCAGGTCCGGTGAGTGGGCAGTAGGTGAGCGGATCCCTCCCGAACCCGCCCTCGTGGCGCTGTTCGGTGTGGGGCGCAACACGATCCGCGAAGCGGTGCGAGCTCTGGAACATGCCGGAATGCTCGTCCCGCGGCGCGGCGACGGTACCTATGTGCGTAGTCGCAACCTGCTTGCGGCGGCGATCGAGAGCTGCGTTCCGGGTTCGGCCCATCACGACCTGCTCGGAGCGCGTCGTGCCATCGAGGTCGAGGCCGCGGCCGCGGCCGCCCAGAGTGCCTCGGCCGAGGAGGTCGCTGGGCTGCGCGTGCGCCTGCGGGCCGCGGAGCGTGCCTTCGCCACCGGTGATGTGGCGGGATATACGCAGGAGGACATAGCATTTCACGCCATGCTTGTAGAGATCTCGGGCAATCGTCTGCTGCTCGAACTCTACGACGGCATCGTGGAGGTCATGCAGCGCCTGCACGAGAGTGTCGTGGAGGCCACCGTGGCGACCGGTGATCATCCATCCGGGCACGTCGGCGTGGTCGACGCGATCGAGGCCGGTGATGCCGCCGCCGCCCGTGCCGCGGTCCATTCCTACCTCGACGCGGCGCTGCGGGGGTTGGCGTGACCGGCGATGGGCAGGCGGAGTCGTCGGTCCTGACGGCGCCGGAGCGCATCGCCGACGTGCCCCCGCACGACAATGCCCCGCGGGGGATCGCAGCTGTCGTCGCAGCGGTCGGCATCATGCTCGTGGCCGCCAACCTTCGCCCGCCGGTGGTCTCGGTGGCGCCGCTGGTCGACGACATCATGGGCGACCTCGGGTTCAGCAGTGCGGCAGCCGGATTGCTGACCACCCTGCCGGTCCTGTTCTTCGGGTTCAGCGCCCCGATCGCGCCACGCATCGCCGCGCGGTTCGGGATCGAACGGACCATCTTCGGCTCACTGATCTTCCTGATCCTCGGCATGGGTCTGCGATTCGTACCGAACATCGCGAGTCTGCTCGTCGGCTCGGCGGTGATCGGAACGGCGATCGGTATCTGCAATGTGGTGTTGCCCGCGCTCATCAAACGCGACTTCGCACACCGGTCGGGTCTGATGACGGGGCTGTACTCGATGACGCTCTCGGGCGGGGCGGCGGTCGCCGCCGCCCTGACCATCCCGATCGACGATCTGGACGACGGCGACTGGCGCCTGACGCTGACGTCGTGGACGCTGCTCGCGGTGGTGGCGCTGGTCGTGTGGATTCCGCAGCTGACGCGGGTCCATCGAGTGGCGGTCAGCAGCACGCCCACGTCATTGTGGCGCAACCGGATCGCCTGGGCCATCACGATCTTCATGGCGTCACAGTCGATCATCTTCTACACCTTCAGTGCGTGGCTGCCCCAGTACCTCATCGACCACGGTCGGACGGCGGGCGAGGCCGGGACCACTCTGGCCATCGGCCAGGTCGTGGCGTTGACCGCCTCATTGCTGATCCCCATCGTCGCCGGAAGGTTCGCCGATCAACGGGCCATCACCCTGGGTGTGGTGGCCGTGTGCGCGGCAGGTTTCGTCGGGCTGGTGACCGTTCATGTGTGGACGACGCTCTGGGTCATCATGATCATGTTCGGTCCGGGCGCCTCGATCAGCCTGGTGCTGTTGTTCATGGTGCTGCGAAGCCCGTCGACGGTGGCCACCGGCCAGGTGTCGGGGATGGCCCAGTCGGTCGGCTATGTGGTGGCCGCGATCGGTCCGATCGCGATCGGCGCCCTGCACGACGTCACCGGGTCCTGGAATCTGGCGATGTCCGTGCTGGGGCTGGCCCTCGTCCCGCAGGCGCTGTCCACACTGCTCGCGGCGAAGAACGTCACGATGAAGGTCTGAGGTGGGTGCACGGCTGAGGCCGACCGGGCCGAGAGGGGTCGCCGTCAGAGCGCCACTCCCTGGATTCGTCGAGCCTCGACGGTGTGGGCGGTGACGATGTCGGACGCGGCAGAGTTCTGAATCTGTCCGTCGCGGACGAGAATCCGGCCCGCCACGATGGTGGTGTCGGCCGACATGGGGCCGCATCGCAACCACGCCTCCACCGGGTCGGTGATTGCGCCGGCGAGCGCCATGGCCGATCCGGTCCAGATGACGAGGTCCGCACACGAGCCGGGCCGCAGGTGACCGGTCTCGTCGTCCCAGCCGAGGCAGGCCGCACTGCCACGCGTCGCGATGTTCAGCACGTCACGGGCGGTCATCGCGGTCGATCCGCCCCGGTAGCGGCCCAGCGTCAGGGCGGCACGGGCCTCGAGCCACATCGACCCGTGGTCGGTGGAGGCCGACCCGTCGCACCCGAGCCCGACCGGAGCGCCGAGTGCGCGCAGCCGCGCGACGTCGGCGGTTCCGCCGCCGATGAGCATGTTCGAACTCGGGCAGTGCGCGACGCCGACGCCGGCCGCGCCCATACGGGCCTGTTCGTCGTCGGATGGATAGATGAAATGTGCCACCCAGGAGCGTGATTGCAGCCAGCCGACGCTGTCGAAATAGTCGACCGGGCTCATGCCGTACACCTCCCGGCAGTACGCCAGTTCGTCGTGATCTTCGGCCAGGTGCGTGTGCAGGCGGACATCGCGACTCTCGGCCAGCGCCGCAGTGTCCGACATGAGTTCGGCGGTGACCGAGAACGGCGAACACGGTGCCAGCGCGACGCGCGACATCGCGCCTGGCGAGGGGTCGTGGTACGCGTCGATGAGCCGCTCGGAATCGGCGAGGATCACGTCGGGCTCCTGGACGACCTGCACGGGTGGCAACCCGCCGTCGGCAGTGGAGCGGGTCATCGAGCCCCGGTTGGCGTAGAAGCGGAATCCGAGATCACGGGACGCTCGGATCTGGGCGTCTATCAACCCATCTCGCGGATGCAGGTACATGTGGTCGGACGACAGGGTGCATCCGCCGAGCAACAGTTCCGCCATCGCGACCCAGGTGGACAGATAGACGGCCTCGTCGTCGACCCGCGCCCACAGGGGGTAGAGCGTGGTCAGCCAGTCGAAGAGTCCGGCATTGACCACCGGCGCATACGAACGGGTGAGGTTCTGATACATGTGGTGGTGGACGTTGATCAAGCCAGGCGTGACAAGTCTGCCCCGGGCGTCGATCCGGCTCCTCGCGTCGGGTATCTCATCGGTGGCCGTCCCGATGCTGTGGATGCGACCGTCCGAGATGGCGATCCAACCGTCGGGGACCTCCCAGTCGGTGTCGACGTAGATGTAGGCGTTGCTGATCAGCAGATCGCACGGCGTCTCGGCCATGGGTACCTCCGGGCAGGCCGCAGCACGGAGCTGCGGAGTGGAACCCTGTCCCGGAATCTGGTCACCCGGATCGTCACCGCGAGGTCGCGGACGGGTCGATCATGTGCACTGGTGACTATCTGCCGCAATGGTTTCGGCCGTGTTACCCCGGGGTTTCGGTTTGGCGGCGGTGCGGAACTCGCGGAGCGTCGACGGCATGGTCCGGCAATCGTCAGCCGGTGGACGATCGGAGCGGTCGGGGTGTCGTAGAGCACGGCAACGCGAATCGGACGAAGGTCATGGCTTCCCGAAGTCCTCCAGCGGCCCGGAGTAGATCTTCGCTGGGGGAGTGGCGAACTCGCCGGACGCGGTGCCGGTGTGCAGGCCCATCGCGGCCATCGACGACAGCATGCCGACTCCGGCGGCCACCCCGTCGATCACCGGTGCGCCGATGGTGCCGCTGATGCGGTGGGCCAGGTCGGCCATCCCGGCACAACCCAGGACGATCACGTCGGAGCCGTCGGCGTGCAGTGCCTCGCGGCACGCCTTCTCGAGGATCTCCGCGGTCGCCGGGTTGGACTCGAGTTCGAGGACCGGGATGTCGCAGGCGTGGATGCCCCGGCACCGACGAGCAAATCCGTAGTGCTCGACGAGATCTCCCGCGCGGCCGATCGTGCGGTCCAAGGTGGTCACGATCGAGAAGCCGCGTCCGAGAGGGGCGGCGAGATGCATGGCGGCCTCGGCGATCCCCATCACGGGGGCATCGGCCGCCTCGCGCGCGGCATCGAGGCCGGGGTCGCCGAAGCACGCGATGAGATAGCCGTCGTGATCGGGATGCTCGGCGATGGCGCGGAGTAGTCCGGGGACCGCCAATGCTTCGTCGTAATGGCTCTCGATGGACGCCGGCCCCATCGACGAGGTGACGGCGACGATCTCGGCGTCCGGTCGGGCCACCGAACGCGCCGCGACGGCGATGACATCGGTCATCGCCGTCGCGGTGTTCGGATTGATGACGCAGATGCGCATCGTCTCTGTGTTGCTCCTCTGGATTCAGGCGTTACCGCGCCGGCGTCACAGCGCCGACGGTTCGAGCTTGCCGTCCTTGGCGGTCGGCAACACCGCGGGGACCTCGCCGGTGTCGTAGATGAAACTCGTCGGCGCGAACCTCATTCCGAGCCAGTAGACCACCGCGCCTGCGGCGGCTCCCATGAACCAGGTGAAGCTGGCCTGATATGCGGTGCCCCAGATGACAAAGCTGATCGGGAGGATGGAGGCGATGATCACCGAGATCACCGCGACCGGGTTCCAGCCGTTGCGATACGAGTAGGACTTGCCCGGGTCCATGCTGAACAGGTCGTCGACCTCGATCCGCTGCTTCCTGATGAGGTAGAAGTCGATGATCAGGATGCCGAACAGCGGACCGATCACCGCTCCGAGCGTATCCATCGTGTAGTGGATCGCGGTGGGGTTGTTGAACAGATTCCACGGGGTGATCAGGACCGAGCCGACGGCGGCGATCATGCCACCGGTGCGCCAGGTGATCTTGGTGGGCGCGACGTTCGAGAAATCGAAGGCGGGGGAGACGAAGTTCGCCACGATGTTGATGCCGATCGTGGCGATCGCGAACGTCAGCACTCCGAGCACGGCGGCGGTGGTGTTGTCGATCTGGTCGACGATGTGTACGGGGTCGGTGATGATGTTGCCGTCCTCGTCGTGACCGATCACCGTTGCGCCGGCCGAGACCGTGCAGACGACCAGAAGTGAGAAGAACAAGAAGTTGACCGGAAGACCCCAGAAATTGCCTTTCTTCACCTCGGCGAACGATTTGCCGTACCGCGAGAAGTCGCCGAAGTTGAGCATCGGACCGGAGAAGTAGGAGACCACCAGGGCAAAGGCGCTGATCATCTGGGTGACCGACGACCATCCGGACAAGCCCGGTCCGGTCGACAGGTCGAGGCTGACGTTGCTCCACCCCGCCTTCACGATGAGGTACGCCGCGAGCGCGACCATCACGACATACACTGCGGGACCGCAGAAGTCGATGAACTTGCGGATGGTGTCCATGCCGTTCCAGAACACGAACGCCTGCAGGACCCACATCAGGATGAAGCCCGCCCAGCCCAGGACGCTCAACCCGAGAAAGCCGTGCTGATCGACGTCGCCCCACGGCTCGAGGCCCGGCCAGAACTTCAGTGCGAGCAGACCGAAAGCGACCGAGGCCAAGTAGGTCTGGATGCCGTACCAGACGACGGCGATGCAACCACGGATGATCGCGGGGATGTTGGCGCCCTTGACGCCGAACGCAATGCGCGTGGTCACCGGATACGGGACGCCTGCCAGTTGCGATGGTTTGGCCACCAGGTTGCAGAGCAGGTTGACGGCGATGATGCCGACCACCAGGGCGACGAGCACCTGCCACGCTGCGATGCCGAGTGCGAACAGACTGCCCGCGAACACGTAACCGCCGACGCTGTGCACGTCGGACATCCAGAACGCGAAGATGTTGTACCACGTCCACTTCTGCTCTTTGAGTGGCGCGAGATCGGAGTTGGTGAGGTTCTGGTGATACCCGAGCTTGATCACGCTCTCGCCTGCCGCACTCTCATGTGCGGTCGCGACGTCGGCAGAAGGTGCAGACATGGTGGCTCTCCCGGTCAGACGGAGTCAGCGCCGGATGATCGGGGACGCTGATGTGATCAAGCTAAGAATGGTTTGTTACCCGGGAATTAACGGACAGATATATTTCCGGATCTCCGCATTCCTCTTGTGTCCGATTCGGCGCCCGTCTGACCGGGGCCGCCGCGTTCAGGTGCGGCCGGCGACCGCCGTGTCTGCATTCTCATCGGTTCGCCGCTGATCGTGGATCGCGCCGGTGACGGTGACACCCGTGATCAGCACTGCTGCCGTCAGAAGCGCGGCGCCCATGTGGGCGTGCATCACCGCGGCACCGACCGCAGCGCCGAGGATGATCGCCACCACTGCCGCGACCCGGCGACCGGTGCCGCTGCCCTTACCGGAACCGAGCACCGAATCGGCCGCCAGACCGGTGATGGTCGACGTCACCACCACGGTCGTCACGTCCTTGACCGCCACCACTCTGGCCGCTGCTGCCTGGATTCCCATCGCGGTCGCCGCGAGCGTGGTGATGGTGATCATCGCCGGCCTGACCGGATGCTGACCGGTGACGAACAGTGTTGCGGAGAGCGCGAACATGATCGTCGCGACGGTCGCGAACAGAGCGGTGGTTCGGGCGGTCCATTGCCTGCCCTGACCGCGCAGGACCCGGCCGCCAAGGGCCGCGCCGACCATGAATCCCGCCAACGCCATCGCAGGCCCGAGGACGGGGAGACCCGAGCCGCCTGCGACGGCCATCCCGAGCACCACGACGTTTCCGGTCATGTTGCCGGTGAACACCTTGTCCAGGCCGAGATAGCCGACTGCGTCGTTGATGCCCGTGGTGAACGTCAGGATGATCATGAGCGTCAGATGCATCCGCTCATCCGGGATCTCCCGGAGCCGTGCGGCGAGGCTCATGACGCGAAGTCCGTCCGCCGGATCCGGGCGTGCACGCCCTTCACGACATCCACCACCTGGGAGATGTTGAAGTCTGTTGCGGCGCTGAGGTATGCGAGTGCCTGAGCATGGTCCATGCCGTATCTCGCGGACAGGAGTGACACCGCGGCGCGGACACAGTTCTGCACCGCCACGTCGAGATCGGTGTCGAGACCGGTGGGGACGAGGAACTCCTGCGTCTCGGCGATGGGGCCAACCAGGTCGCCGAACCGTGCCGCGACATCCGGTGCGCGGACGATGTCGAATCTGACGGTGGCGCGCAGCGAGGCCTCCAGCGCAGTGAGCGCTACCTCGCCGTCGCCCTGGGCGAAATGCGGATCGCCGACGTAGGCGAGCGCGCCGGGGACCTGGACGGGCAGGTAGAGGGTGCTGCCGGCAGTCAGGAGATTGATGTCGATGTTGCCGCCGTGGGCGCCGGGAGGGATGGAATGGGCGCGGGAGTCGCCGTCGACCGCCACGCCCATGATCCCGAGAAACGGGGACAGCGGGAACCGGGCCGCGGGCCCGTCGACGTCCTGGGTCAGCGGCAACACCCCGTATGCCGCGTCCGCATCTTCCTGCACGGAGACGAATGCGCTGTAGGTGATTCCGCCGGAGGGATATTCGCCGGGCAGGGAGCCCCGACCGTGGCGGTTGGAGACGACCCCGTAGGGCACGCGCCGCAGCGTCTCCACGATCGTCATCGCGAGCAGGTCGCCGGGCATCGCGCCGACGACCTCGATGGGGCCCGTGGTGACATGGGGTCCGTCGATGCCCTGGCGGTGTGTGCGATCCGAGGCACACAAGGCGACCGCTTCGTCGAGGACACATTCGGGCGCGACCCCATGAGCCCCGAAATACTTGCGGGGATCGCGACCCTGATCGGCGAGGATGCCCTCGTGACTGAGGGTGTCGATGGTCAGGGTGGTGCCCGGCATCACGCTCATCACGGGACGGTCCGTCGCGCACGGGAGATCGCCCCAGAAGATCTCCTCGGGCCGGCACGGGAGATAGTCGTCGCCGACGACCGGTCCCGAACCCTGCGCCAGGATGGCGGTCTCGTTCACCGATGGCAGTGGTGAGAAGGTCATTTCGCCCGCCGATTCACAAGTCGCGCGACATCGGAGAGGTGGTCGGTCATCGCCGCCACCGCGGCCTCGTGGTCGCTGTTCTGTACTGCCTGAAAGATCTGTTTGTGGCCGTCGAAGGACATTCGTCTGCCCTCGCGGGTGGCGTGTGAGCGCGCACGGACGTTCTGTACCCACCCGCTGCTCAGCTGACAGAGCGAGATCAGCAACGGATTGCGTGCCGCCCGCGCCAGCTGGAGATGGAATGCCACATCCTGTTCGAGCGATTCGGCGGGATTGAGTCCGGTGTGACTCGACGCCAGGATGTCCTCGAGGGACACGAGATCGGACTCGATGGCCCGGTCCGCGGCGAGGCCCGCCACCTGTGGCTCGATCAGCATCCGCAGTTCGGCCACGTGATCCTCTTCGGCGTCATCGGCCATCGTCTCCAGGATCGCCGTCGCGTTGGCCGACCGAGGCAGCACGATCGTGCCGCGGCCGGGAGTCCTGGCGAGCAGCCGGCGCTGCTCGAGCTCCTGCAGCGCCTCGCGGATCGTGGTGCGTGAGACCTCGAGGTTCTCCGCGAGGATCCGTTCTGGCGGGAGTTTGTCGCCCGGGCTGAGCTCGTTGGTGATCATGCCCTCGAGATAGGCCGCGGTGCTCGCGCTGAGCGTGCGTCCTCGTCGTATCACGGCGCCTCCCGACATGAAGTTGGTCTCTTGGTATGACCAAGTGTAACTCATGCGTTACTCCTCGCGCGCACCGCGGAAACACTCGGCCGCAACAGTGGCAGTTGTTGTTCGAGTCACGAGGAGAACAGAAATGGACCTGATTCTGCGTGCTGCGCGGATGGTCGACGACGCTCCACTCGTCGACATCGCCGTGGAGGGTGGGCGGATCGTGGAGATCTCGCCACGATGTGGCTCCGCGGCCCGAGAGGAGATCGACTGCGCAGGCCGGGTGGTGATCCCGGGCCTGATCGAGTCGCACCTCCATCTGGACAAAGCGCTGCTGGACAAGGAGAAACCCAACCGAGACGGCACGCTCGCCGGCGCGATCGAGGTGACCGGCGAACTCAAAAGCCAGTTCACCGCCGGCAATGTACGACACCGGGCACGGCAGATCATCGAGAAGGCGATCATCAACGGCACCACGATGATCCGTGCCCATCCCGACGTTGATCCGATCGTCGGGCTGCTGGGCGTCGAGGTGCTACTCGAGCTCCGTGAGGAGTATCGGGGGCTGGTCGACCTGCAGATCGTCGCCTTTCCCCAGGAAGGGATTCTGAAGGCTCCGGGTACCGAGGACCTGCTGCGCGAGTCACTGCGGCGGGGAGCCGATGTGATCGGCGGGTGCACCTACAACGAGATCGACCTCGCCACCTGCCACCGGCACGTGGAGACGGTGTTCGACCTGGCCGAGGAGTTCGGTGTACCTGTCGACATGCACGCCGACTTCGCCGACGACGCAGACGATCCCCGCTTCGCGCTGGCCGATTTCATCGCCGAGACCACCGATCGTCGAGGCATGTCCGGTCGGGTCGCGCTGGGGCACATGACCTCCCTCGCCGGGCGCGACGAGACCGAGCGACGTGCCGTGCTCCGAAATCTCGCCGCGGCCGGTGTCGCGGTGGTCCCGCTCCCCGCCACCGACATGCACCTGGGCGGTCGCGGCGACACCGAGAACGTCAGGCGGGCAGTGGTGCCGGTCAGAGATCTCTGGGATGCCGGGGTGACCTGCGCCTACTCGTCGAACAACATCCGTAATGCCTTCACGCCCTACGGGAATGCGGACATGCTCGACATCGGACTCCTGCTGGCGCAGATCGGCCATCTGTCCGGGACGGCAGATCTCGCCCGGGTTCTCACCATGGCGACCCACATGGCTGCCGAGGTGGTCGGCATCGCCGACGGCTACGGAATCCTGCCGGGACGCGCCGCCGACATGGTGGTCCTGTCGTCGACCTGCGTCGCCGACATCCTGCTCGATCGACCAGATCGCTGTTATGTCATCAAGAGTGGCCGTGTCGTCGCACGGACCACCCGAACCACACACATCGCGGAGGTTCTCTGTGCGTGACCGTATCCCTCACGAAATCGTCGCTTCCTTCCTCGCCGGCTGCACCGCGTTCATCGGCGGCACGGCTCTGCATCTCCCGCCGTGGGCGATCTTCATCAGTTGGGCGGGAACGTTTCTCCTGGGCGGCCCGTCCATGGCCAACGCCCGCCGACTGTGGGTCACGATGCCCGTCGGGTCGACATTCGCTCTCGTCATCGTCCTGATCGACCAGCAGATCGGCACCATCGCCGGCAGCGGGCAACTGGCGAAGGATGCCGTGCTCGCGCTGATCATCTTCGTGGTGAACTCCGCCCTGATGTACACCGGTCGCCTCGCCACCTTCTCGCTGATACCGGGAATGTTCCTCGGCTTCGCGTCCTTCTTCGCGACCTTTTTCGGCGGCTTCGGCTTTGCGCCGGGCAATCCCTGGGCCGCCTGGGTCTCGGTGGTCGCGATGAACTTCCTGGGACCGGTGTTCGCCTACCTGTCGCGACGGCTGGCCTTCCCCCGGCCGGTGGCCGAACCTGCGCGTGTCCAGCCGTCGGGCACGCTCGCACTGGATTCATGACCGAGCCGGATGCCCTCACCCGCGCGGCGGTGCGGCGGGCCTTCGGCCGTTACGAAACGGCGTTGGTGGACAACGACATACCGGTGCTCGACGAACTGTTCTGGGACGACGCGCGCACGATCCGATTCGGTGCCACCGAGGAACTGTTCGGCTACGACCAGATCCGCGCGTTTCGTGCGGCCCGCCCGTCGGCCGGTCTCGATCGCTCGCTTGACCGGGTGGACATCACCCCGCTCGGCCCCGACCACGCGGTCGCCAACGCGACATTCCGTCGGGAGGGTGTGGCCGCGGTCGGCCGGCAGTCCCAGGTGTGGGTGCGGTTCGCGGGGGAGTGGCAGGTGGTGTCCGCGCACGTCTCCTCGCGACCGATCTGACGAGCGTCCCGTCGTGCGCGGTCCCGGGGGCTCGAGTCGTCAGTCGTCGTGGCGTACCCCCAGTTCGGCCGCGGTCTCGACGATCGCGCTCTCCAGCCGCTGATGATGGATCTGCCCCACCTCCAGTACCGCGGCGGTGTCGCGGGTGGCAAAGGCGTCGAGCAGCGCGGCGTGGTCGTCGTTGAGGGCCTCCTGGATCGCCGGGCCGACCGCGCGCATCGCCTGGAAGGGCTCGGTGAGATTCCAGGTCGCCTCGAACATGTTCAACAGCCGGGGCATGGCGCACGGAGTCGTGAGCTCGCGGTGGAACTCGCGCGAGACGTCGTGAAAGGCCTTGCGGTCGTCGTACTTCACCGCTGTCACCAGTTCATCGTGCCGTCTCCGGGCGCGGTCGAGGCCCGCCGAGTCGATGAGGTCGACGGCTCGCGCCAGCGCGGCCTGCTCCAGAGTTCCTCGCACGAAATAGATCTCGCGGAGTTCGTCGACCGAGAGCTGGCTGACGCGGTAGCCCGCGTTACGTTGGTGCACGACGAGGCCTTCACCCACCAGCGTCTTGAGAGCCTCACGTACCGGGATGGGGCTCACCTGAAAGGCATCCGCGACCTCGCCGGGCGGGATCTGCGCACCGGGTGGCGCACCGCCGGACAGGATCAACCGCCGGAGTTCCTCGAGCACGTTGGCGCGCGCACTCTCCGATCGTGTCTCGACCAGCTGGGCTATCAGCCGGTCGGTCATGCGTGAGCTCATCGACACCCCACATTGCGTACACCCGTCGCGAGAGCGGTCGCCTCCTGACCAGCGCCCCGGAAATGCGTCGGCCCCGGGCGGGGCATCGACAGATGGTGCGCGGCGCCCCAGAGGGTGGTTTTCCGGGGCGCTTCTCGGGTGCGGTGCCTCATCGTGCCGCCGGTGGTCCGGGCCGCGACGGGTGGTCGAGAATCCAGCCGGCGACCGCCTCGGTCAGTCGTTGCTGATTGTGGCGCTTGACGATCTCGTGCCCTTCGTCATCGAACATCAGCATCGCGGCCGCGGCACCGCGGGCACGCAATTCGTCGACCATCTGCCGGGATTCACTCACCGGAACGTTCGTGTCGTGGGCGCCGTGCACCACCAGCAAGGGTGCCCGGACGTCGGCGATGCGATGGATCGGTGACAGATCGGCGAGCAGTTCGCGATCGGACTCGGGGTGACCGTACTTGGTGTACGCCGCCACCGCGATCCACGGCTCGGTGTTGCGGAAGAACGACTCGAGGTCGCTCATCCCGCAGATGGCGATGCCGGCAGCGAAGGTGTCCGGGTGAAACGTCAGGCAGGCGAGGGTGAGGTAGCCGCCGTACGAGCGACCCGAACAATACAGTGCTCCGGGATCGGCGATACCCCGCGCGACAAGGTGTTCGGCGCAGTCGGCCGCGTCGTCGATACCCGCATAGCGACCGTACCGGTCGTCGGCGTGCGAGAACAGTCGCCCGTATCCCGACGATCCGCGCACGTTGGGGGCGAACACCGTGATCCCGGCGTCCACGAGTGGTCCGAAGAGGAAGTTGTAGTCGGGGCGCGTCTGCGCCTCGGGACCCCCGTGAAAATACAAGACGGTCGGACCAGGGCCCACCCGGTTCGAGCGGAACAGCAGACCGGACAGCGGCATCCCGTCCCGCGCAGACAGTTCCAACACCTCCGGCACCAGTCCGGTCGACGGACCTTCGCCTGCCACCACATCGTCGCGGATCGGGATCACCTCGCCGGTCCCGGTGTGGATGAGATGGACAAGCGGTGAGTGTTGGGGGCTCGACACGGTGACGGCGACGAGCCTCCCCGCCGCGCTGACCGAGAGATCGGTTGCCACCTCGCCCGGCAGATCGATGGGATCGTGCAATGTCTGATCGGGGAGGGTGAGGACCTGTAATTCACTGCGCCCTCCCACATTCCAGAGCATGGCCACCGTCGACTGGTCGTTGCTCACCACGAACTCGTCGATGCCGGCGTCCGGGCGTTGCGCCAACACCCGGAACCGGACTCCGTGTCGACCGACCTCGACGCCGAGCAGACGCGGATACTTGCTGTCGAAATCGCTGACGACGATCGCCTGGACGCTGTCGAGATCGCGTTCGGCGTCCTGCGGGGGGCCGGTGAACACCAGCGACGGATGATCGAAACCCTGGTCCAGGATGTGACCGTCATCGGTGACCGCGCCGGGATCGTTGGGCAGCAGCGGCGTCATCACGACGCTGTCGGATGCGATGTCGAGCCTGCGGCGCAGTAGCAGCATGTCGCGATAGCCGCGCGGACCGACGCGGATGAGCGTGGCGCCCTTCCACGAGTCGATGAGCGCACCGCCGACACGGACGTCGAGTGTCATGGTCGCCGACGTACCCGGGTGTACCCGCAGCGAATGAGCGGTGCCGTCGGGTTCGGTCGCGGTGATGAGTACCCAATCGGTGTCCCACCCGACCAGCGAGACGGTGCCGAAGGATCGCCCGGTGCCGCCGGCGGGGCGCCCGGGAGTATCCCCGTCGGGGCGGGTCGCGCCGACGCGATGGGTGGTGTCGTCGTCGGGATCGGTGGTCACCACCCAGACCTGGTGGTGCTCACCGCCGCTCGGTGCGATCTCGACCGCCAGCCACCTGCTGTCGGTCGAGTGCACGATCTTGCGCACCGGACCGGTCGACGGCAGGCTCACCCAGCGGAGTTCGCCGACGCCGGAGACCGACAGGGAGCGCTGTGCGGCACGTGGATAGCCGGTGCCGTCGTCGACGATGTAGGCGAACGCCTTTCCGTCCGGCGACACCGATGCGCCGTAGGTGTGCCATCCGCGGTCGTCGAAACGGACGGTGTGCGCGGGCATCGAGGCGTCGCGGCCGGGGGTACCGACGGGAATGGCCCTGCTCACGCTCACGGGGCGGTGACTGCTTCCATGCTCTGTAGCCACATCTCCAGCATGGCAACCTGCCACAACTCGTTGGCATCCAGGGTGGTCCGGATACCGTTCGGGTCGGCGAACAAGCGGTCGAGTGCCTCCGGTCGGTACAGCCCCCGAGTGGTTGCCGCGCTCGAGCGGAGGGTGTCCGCGACGAGATCGAGCACACCGCCCTCGAGATGCCGGATACCGGGCACGGGGAAGTACCCCTTGGTGCGATCGATGACGGCGGACGGGAGCAGAGAACGGCTGGCGTCCTTGAGGATTCCCTTGCCCCCGTGGGCGAGTTTGAGATCGGGCGGGCAGCTGGCCGCGAGCTCGACGAACTCGTGGTCGAGGAACGGGACCCGTGCCTCCAGGCCCCACGCCATGGTCATCGTGTCGACCCGTTTGACGGGATCGTCCACGAGCATGACGGTGGTGTCGAGACGAAGTGCCGCGTCGACCGCGGTCCGGGCGCCGGGCGCCGATTGGTGGGCGACGGCGAACTCCCAACTCGGATCGTAGTCCTGCTCGAGGTGGTAGGCCTCGCCGAGCAGCTCGCCGATCGCGGCATGGTCGCGGTCGAAGAAGACGCTCGCGTAAGCCTTGGTGGTGTCGTCGCGCGGGGTGTGCTGCAGCGGCGGATACCAGCCGTATCCGCCGAGGATCTCGTCGGCGCCCTGGCCGGATTGCACCACCTTGATGGATTTGCTGACCTCTTCGGACAACAGGTAGAAGGCCACACAGTCGTGGCTGACCATCGGTTCGCTCATCGCGGCGATGGTGCCGGGTACCGCGGGCAGCAGCCGCTCGGTGCCGATGTGGATCTTGTGGTGGTCGGTGGCGAAGGTGTCGGCGATCAGATCGGAGTACGCGTACTCGTCTCCGGATTCTCCGCCGGCAGAGTCGAATCCGATGCTGAAGGTGGCGAGGTCGGTCTGCCCCTGCTCGGCCAGCAACGCGACCACGAGAGATGAGTCGATACCCCCGGACAGCAGTACGCCGACCGGGACGTCGGCGACCATCCGACGACGGACCGACGTGCGCAGCGAATCCAGCAACTCGTGTTGCCACCGCGATTCGTCCCAGTCGCCACGATCGGGGTGTGGGGAGAAGGCCGGCGTCCAATAACGCTTCTCCGTGCTGCGGCCGTCCGGCGTGATGGTCCGGACCGTTGCGGGCGGTAGCTTCCGGATGCCGTTGTAGATGGTGTGGGGTGCGGGGACGACGGAATGGAAACTGAAGTAATGGTGCAGGGCCACCCGGTCGATCGAGGTGTCCACATCGCCGGCCCGGAGCAGCGCCTGCAGTGACGACGCGAACCGAAGCCGCCCAGGGGTTTCGGCGAGGTAGAGCGGTTTGATCCCGAGGCGATCGCGGGCCAGCGTGAGACTGCCGCTGTCGGTGTCGACCACCGCGAAGGCGAACATCCCGATGAGATGGTCGACGCAGTCGGCTCCCCAGGCATGAAAGGCCTTGAGGATGACCTCACTGTCGGCGTGTGAGAAGAAGCGGTAACCCTTGGCCTCGAGTTCGCCCCGCAGTTCGCGATGGTTGTAGATACAACCGTTGAACACCAGGGCCAGGCCGAGTTCGGGGTCGACCATCGGCTGTGCGCCACGTTCGGAGAGGTCGATGATCTTGAGACGCCGATGACCCAACGCCACCGAACCCTTGGCGAAGACGCCGGATCCGTCCGGTCCGCGCCGGGACATCGATCCGGTCATCACCCCCACTGCGCCGATCTCGGGAGTCGTCGCGTCGAAACGGATCTCACCGCACACACCACACATCGGTCATCCCTCTCTCGGTGCCGGATCGGCGCCCTGTATCCAGGTGTCCTTGCCGCCGCCACCGCGCGAGGAGTTGACGATCAGGCTGCCGGCGGGGGCCACCCGGGTGAGTGCGGCCGGGGCGACGTGGGCGGAGACGCGCTCGTCGCCCGCGGCCCGGAGGTGGACGAAGGCGCGCAGATCGACATGGTGGGCATAGAAGCCGTTGCCGTCGAAGGTGGGGTGGGTGGACAGGGCCACCACCTCCTGGGCGATGAAACGTTCCGGCTGGGTCAGCAGATCGACCCGGCGACGTGACAGTTCCTCCGCGGTGCATTCGGGTCCGATCGTGATTCCCGAGCCGCCCAGGCCGTCAATGGGTTTGACGACCAGATGTTCCAGGTTGTCCACTACGTGATCGCGCTGATGGCGTTCCGCGCAGAGCCATGTGGGAACCTGGTCGAGGAGCGGCTCCTCGCCGAGGTAGTAGCGGATCATCGCAGGGACGTAATGGTAGATCGCCTTGTCGTCGCCGACACCGTTGCCCAGCGCGTTGGCGAGGGCGAATCGTCCGCGGCCCAGTCCGTCGAGAATACCGTCGCGCAATGGTTGATCATGAAAGCCGTTGGAGGACAGCAGCATGTCCTCGTCCATGCGGACATATGCCGTGTTGACCGGGACACGGGAGGTGCCGTGATGGAAGAACACGCGTCCGGCATCGGGGCCGTCGGTGACGTCGACCGAGATGTGCTCCGGCGTCGTGAGTCTCAGTCCGGCGCCGGCCGCCAGGATGGTGTGCTCGAACCAGGCCGAGTCCTGCCAGCCCGAACTGATCATGATGTCGATGCCGTCGGCGTGGGCATCCGGTGGTGCCGCCGCGGCGATGGTCTCGCCGAGCATGCGCGGGACGTCGGCGACCGACATGGTCGCCGCCGGCATCGGAATCTCGGACATGAACTGGGTCATCAAGGTGCGGTTGGACATCGCGTACGCGATTCCCGACGGCACGCGCAGATTGTCCTCGAGGACCACGAAATGTCCCGGTTCGGGGGAGACCAGATCGGTACCACAGATGTGGGTGCGCACCCGTTGCCATGCCGGCATGCGGCCGGTCTGGCGGTATCCGGGCGCGCGGTCGAGCGCCTCAGGGGGAAGGATGCCGCCGTGTATGCATTCCTGGTCGCCGTACACGTCGGTGATGAAGGTGTTCAGTGCCAGCGCACGCTGCCGTAGCCCTCGGGACACCCGCTGCCAGTCGTCGGCGCCGATGTAGCGGGGCATCACGTCGAGCGGGAAGAGCTGGGCACGCGATTGCCCGGTCACCCGGAACGTGACGCCGTCGATGCTCTGTTCCCGTTCGATCTGATATTGCCTCTTGCGCAGGGTGTTCGCGCCGAGCGCGGCGGCCGACGCGAGGATCTCCGCGTAGCCGGGACGCGACGCGCCTGCGGATGCGACCGCCTCGTCGTAGGACGCGCGGTCCGGAGAGTCCACCGTCGGGATGTCGGCGGGCTGCTCGGGACGGCGGTACCCGTGCAGGAGTCGGCCTTCGGGGTCGTCGGGCAGCGGCGCCTCGGTCAGGGTCCCGGCCGTCTCGGCGATCAGATTGTCGACGACAGCGGTGAACCGACCGCGGCGCCGGAGGGTTCGTCGCTGGCGCGCCGAGGAGCTCCCGAAGGTCAGGGCCTGACGGGTGAGCTCGTCGACCGCAGGCCAGTCGCCGCAGTCCTCGAGTTCGTTCCGCAACGACGCGGTGAGGTCGGTGATCACGTCCGCGGCCGGCCGGGGTGTGGAGTGGTCGACATCGATCAGGTCGCCTTCGAGTCCGGCACGGGCGGCCTGCCAGATCGCGGCCCGATACAGCGCGGGTGACGTCGGCGGGGACGGGGAGTCGAGCCGGCGGGCCTCGCGGATCACGAGTGCGCGGAACAGAGCGGCGATGAGGGCGATGGTGTCCACGGACGGACAGCTGTCACAGACCCGGAGTTCGAGGGTGTTGACCCGCGCGGACGGGCGGACGTCGAAATAGACCATGCCCGGATCGGTGATCACGCCGCTGTTGATGAGCCGTTCGATCTCGTCGTCGTACTCGGCCGCCGAGTACACGTCGGGAAACGGTCCGGTGGTCGGCCAGCGCTGCCAGACGAGCGTGCGGGCGCTCGCGTAACCGGTGTCGGTGCCGTCGGCCCAGAACGGTGAGCTCGCCGACAGTGCGAGCAGCGACGGTATATACGGACTGATGCGCGATGCGATGGCGACGGCCTCGTCGCGGTCGGTGACGTCGACGTGTACCTGGGTGCCGCAGATCAACTGCTCGCGGGCCAGGAGTTGATAGTCGGCGAGCATCCTTCGGTAGCGGGGGGTCTCGGTGACCAGCATCTCGGTCGGCACCGAGAGGGGGACCGAACCCGCCGCGACCACGCCGATCCCGAGGCCGGCGGCGGCGTCGACGAGGACCGACCGGTTGGACTGCAGATTGACGCGCAGGTCGTCGAGGTGCCGATGCACATCGCTGTTGGCCTCGATGACGCAGCGCTGCAGCTCCTCGACATAGGGGCTGCCGGGCGGGAGCACGTCGAGCAGTTCGGGAGCCCGAGTGGTCAGCCGTGACGTCCGCAGGTCGACGAGGTGGAACTCCTCCTCGACCCCGACCTTGCGGACCGCGCCGGCGGGGTCGGCCGGCCCGGCGCAGGCGTCTGCGGGCGTCATCGTCTAAGGGTAGGAGCAACCGCCGCCCGCGGCAGGGTGAGTCGTCGGCCGGACGAGCGCGTCAGACCGGGGTCACCCAGGTGGTGATGTCGCAGTGCACGACCTCGGTGCCGTGCTTGTCGAGAACGCGGACACCGACGACGACATCGGTGCCCTCGACGAGTTCGTCGAAGCTCACGGTGTCGTCGAGCCGGGCCTCCGCGGTGAGTCGCGTCGTCGCCTTCGCGAGGTACTGCGTGTTCATCGCCTTCGGAATCCAGCGATGGCTCGTCGGCGTGGTCGCCTCCATGAGCATCCCCATCGCGGCCTCGGCGAGATTGCACGCCGCGATCGCGTGGAAGGTCCCGATGTGGTTGTGGACGCCGAACCAATTGGGTGCCGTGACCCGGCAGAACCCGGGCCGCATCTCGCTGACGATCGGCAATACCGTGCCGAAGTAGGGCACCCGGGCGACCATGCCGAGCGAGAACAGAGCGTGCCCGATCGCGTTGTCGGGAAGTTTGCGGCGCAGGGCATAGGTGGGGCTCGAGGAGCCGGAGTCACTCACGGGGCAGATCTTACTCATGGGTAAGATGACGTCAACGCTCATCGGCAACTACTCCGTCCTGACTGGATTTGGCTTACGGCCCCGACCTGGTGCATACTTGTCGGGTTGCCTTGAGCGGCGGACGCAGGTTTCAGTGCGGCCTCCATCGGGTGAATGACTCCCAGGCCCCGGATTCCGGGACCGGGTGTGTAACGCGTGCCCTGAATCAGTGGTACGGACACGACACGCCCGACCGCGGGTGCCGGAGCACAACCGGCTCGTACCAAGTGACGAGCCTACGTACAACGATAGATGAACAGCGTCGATCCCCGAATCTCACGCGGGCGGTCATGTGTCCACCGACCTCCAGTGTCGGACCAGGCCACGCGGTGTTTGTCTGTCGAGAACAACTGACGGAAGAGGACACAGCGTGGCGGGACAGAAGATCCGCATCAGGCTCAAGGCCTACGACCACGAGGCGATCGACGCTTCGGCGCGCAAGATCGTGGAAACCGTGACCCGTACCGGGGCACGCGTGGTCGGCCCGGTGCCGTTGCCCACCGAGAAGAACGTGTATTGCGTCATCCGTTCGCCGCACAAGTACAAGGACAGCCGCGAACATTTCGAGATGCGCACCCACAAGCGACTCATCGACATCCTCGACCCGACGCCGAAGACGGTGGATGCGCTGATGCGCATCGACCTGCCGGCCAGCGTCGACGTCAACATCCAGTAGGCGGGGGGCGAGAGATATGACCACACAGAGTGCAACCAGCAATCAAAGTGCCACACGGGGAATCCTGGGCACCAAGCTCGGCATGACCCAGGTGTTCGACGAGAACAACCGTGTCGTCCCGGTGACGGTGATCCAGGCCGGACCGAACGTCATCACCCAGCTCCGTACCGCGGACCGCGACGGCTACACCGCCGTCCAGCTCGCCTACGGCGCCATCGACCCGCGCAAGGTGACCAAGCCGGTCGCCGGGCAGTACGCCAAGGCCGGAGTGACCCCGCGTCGCCACCTCGCCGAGATCCGCATCGCGGACGTCTCGGAGCTCGAGATCGGCCAGGAGCTGACCGCCGAGATCTTCGAGAACGGCACCAAGGTCGACGTGACCGGCACCTCCAAGGGCAAGGGCTTCGCCGGTCCGATGAAGCGTCACGGCTTCTCCGGTCTGGGCGCCAGCCACGGCGCGCACCGCGTGCACCGCGCACCCGGCTCGATCGGTGGCTGCGCCACCCCGGGTCGCGTGTTCAAGGGCATGCGGATGGCCGGACGCATGGGTAACGACACCGTGACCACGCAGAACCTGACCGTGCACAAGGTCGACGCCGACGCCGGTCTGCTGTTGATCAAGGGCGCGATCCCCGGCCGCAAGGGCGGCATCGTGGTGATCCGCGACGCAGTGAAGGGTGGTGCCAAGTGAGCACCGAGACGACTACAAAGCTGACGCTCGACGTCAAGTCGGCCGACGGCAAGACCAACGGCACCGTTGATCTGCCTGCCGAGCTGTTCGACACGACCGCCAACATCTCCCTGATGCACCAGGTGGTCGTGGCCCAGCAGGCCGCTGCCCGCCAGGGCACACACGCCACCAAGACTCGTGGCGAGGTGAGTGGTGGTGGGGCCAAGCCGTACCGCCAGAAGGGCACCGGTCGCGCCCGCCAGGGTTCGACCCGCGCGCCGCAGTTCGCCGGCGGTGGCACCGTTCACGGTCCGCAGCCGCGTGACTACAGCCAGCGGACCCCCAAGAAGATGAAGGCCGCCGCCCTGCGCGGTGCCCTGTCCGACCGGGCCCGCAACGAGCGCATCCACGTGATCACCGAACTGGTTGCCGGGCAGAACCCGTCGACCAAGTCGGCTCGCCAGTTCCTCGAGGCGCTGAGCGATCGCCGCAAGTTCCTGGTGGTGCTCGGCCGTGAGGACGACGCCGCATGGAAGAGCGTCGCGAATCTGCAGAACGTTCTGCCGATCGCACCGGACCAGCTCAACACCTACGACGTCCTGGATTCGGACGAGGTGGTGTTCAGCGTCGAGACGCTCAACGCGTTCATCGAGCAGAACTCAGCGACTGAGACGAAGTCTCCCGTCGCCAATGAGACAGAGGAGGCGTGAGTATGGCTACGCAGGCCAACCCGCGTGACATCATCCTGGCGCCGGTGATCTCGGAGAAGTCCTACGGACTGATCGAGGACAACGTGTACACGTTCATCGTGCACCCGGACTCGAACAAGACCCAGATCAAGATTGCGGTCGAGCAGATCTTCGACGTCACGGTCACCAGCGTCAACACCGCCAACCGGCAGGGCAAGCGCAAGCGCACACGCTTCGGCTACGGCCAGCGCAAGTCCACCAAGCGCGCGATCGTGACGCTGTCCGCTGACAGCAAGCCCATCGAGATCTTTGGAGGCCCGGTCGGCTGACCGGGACTCGAGAGTAGAGGGACTACAGACTCATGGCTATTCGTAAGTACAAGCCGACGACCCCTGGTCGTCGCGGTTCGTCCGGCGCGGATTTCGCGGAGGTCACCCGTGACCATCCCGAGAAGTCGCTGGTCCGCCCGCTGCACGGCCGTGGTGGCCGTAACGCGCACGGCCGCATCACCACCCGTCACAAGGGTGGCGGCCACAAGCGTGCGTACCGCCTCATCGACTTCCGTCGCAACGACAAGGACGGTGTCAACGCCAAGGTCGCTCACATCGAGTACGACCCGAACCGCACTGCGCGGATCGCGTTGCTGCACTTCGTCGATGGCGAGAAGCGTTACATCATCGCGCCCAAGGGCCTGAAGCAGGGCGACGTGGTGGAGAGCGGCGCGACCGCCGACATCAAGCCCGGCAACAACCTGCCGCTGCGCAACATCCCGACCGGTACCCAGGTGCACGCTGTGGAGCTGCGTCCGGGCGGCGGCGCGAAGATGGCCCGCAGTGCGGGCGCCTCGATCCAGTTGCTCGGCAAGGAGGGTGGTTACGCCACCCTGCGTATGCCGTCCGGCGAGATCCGTCGCGTCGACGTGCGCTGCCGCGCCACGGTCGGCGAGGTCGGCAACGCCGAGCAGTCGAACATCAACTGGGGCAAGGCCGGCCGTATGCGCTGGAAGGGCAAGCGTCCGACCGTCCGCGGTGTCGTGATGAACCCGGTCGACCACCCGCATGGTGGCGGCGAGGGCAAGACCTCGGGTGGTCGCCACCCGGTCAGCCCGTGGGGCCAGCCGGAGGGCCGGACCCGCAAGAACAAGGCCAGCGACCAGTTGATCGTCCGGCGTCGTCGCACCGGCAAGAACAAGCGATAAGCACAGGAGGGAGTTAGAGAATGCCACGCAGCCTCAAGAAGGGCCCGTTCGTCGACGACCACCTGCTTGCCAAGGTGGACACGCAGAACGAGAAGGGCACCAAGCAGGTCATCAAGACCTGGTCGCGCCGTTCGACCATCATCCCCGACTTCATCGGTCACACCTTCGCCGTTCACGACGGTCGCAAGCACGTCCCGGTGTTCGTCTCGGACAACATGGTCGGGCACAAGCTGGGCGAGTTCGCCCCTACCCGCACCTTCAAGGGTCACATCAAGGATGACCGGAAAGCGAAGCGCCGGTAATGACTACGCAAACCGAGAATCCCACAGCAAAGGCGACCGCGAAGTTCGTTCGCGTGACGCCGATGAAGGCGCGCCGTGTGATCGACCTGATCCGCGGCAAGAACGTCGACGAGGCCCTCGACATCCTGCGGTTCGCGCCGCAGTCGGCGTCTGAGCCGGTCTACAAGGTGCTCGCCAGCGCCGTCGCGAATGCGGAGAACAACCTGGATCTGGATCGCCGGACCCTGGTCGTCGCCACCGCCTTCGCCGACGAGGGCCCCACGCTCAAGCGGTTCCAGCCGCGTGCCCAGGGTCGTGCGTTCCGCATCCGCAAGCGCACCAGCCACATCACCGTCGTCGTGGAGAGCCTTCCCGAGAAGGCCACCGCCGGTCGCGGCCGGTCGCGTCAGCCGAAGAAGGGAGCCCAGTAGTGGGTCAGAAAATCAACCCGCACGGCTTCCGTCTGGGCATCACCACGGACTGGAGTTCGCGGTGGTACGCCGACAAGCAGTATGCGGAGTACGTGAAAGAGGATGTCGCCATCCGCAAGCTCCTGTCCACGGGACTCGAGCGCGCCGGCATCGCCAAGGTGGAGATCGAACGCACCCGTGACCGGGTTCGCGTCGACATCCACACCGCCCGTCCGGGCATCGTCATCGGCCGCCGCGGCGCCGAGGCCGACCGGATTCGTGGCGACCTGGAGAAGCTGACCGGCAAGCAGGTGCAGCTGAACATCCTCGAGGTGAAGAACGCAGAGTCCGAGGCCCAGCTGGTGGCCCAGGGCGTCGCTGAGCAGCTGAGCAACCGCGTGGCCTTCCGCCGCGCGATGCGCAAGGCGATCCAGTCGGCGATGCGTCAGCCGAACGTGAAGGGCATCCGGGTCCAGTGCTCGGGTCGCCTGGGTGGCGCAGAGATGAGCCGCAGTGAGTTCTACCGCGAGGGTCGCGTGCCGCTGCACACGCTGCGCGCCGACATCGACTACGGACTCTACGAAGCCAAGACCACCTTCGGCCGCATCGGCGTGAAGGTCTGGATCTACAAGGGCGACATCGTCGGTGGCAAGCGTGAGCTGTCCGCAGCCGCGCCGGCCGCCGAGGATCGCCGTCCGCGCCGGCCCAGCCGGCCGCGTCGCAGCGGTTCCTCGGGTACCACCGCGACGAGCACCGAAGCGGGTCGTGCCGCCGATGCTCCGGCTGTGGACGCCAATGCGGGGGCCACTGCCGGCGCGGCCACTGAAAAGGAGGGCTGATCATGTTGATCCCTCGTCGGGTCAAGCACCGCAAGCAGCACCATCCCAGCCTCAAGGGCCAGGCCAAGGGCGGCACCAAGGTGACGTTCGGTGACTACGGCATCCAGGCTCTGGAAGGTGCGTACATCACCAACCGTCAGATCGAATCGGCACGTATTGCCATCAACCGGCACATCAAGCGTGGCGGCAAGGTGTGGATCAACATCTTCCCGGACCGCCCGCTGACCAAGAAGCCCGCCGAGACCCGCATGGGTTCCGGTAAGGGTTCGCCCGAGTGGTGGGTCGCCCCGGTCAAGCCGGGTCGTGTGCTGTTCGAGATGAGCTACCCCAATGAGGAGACCGCTCGCGAGGCCCTGCGTCGCGCGCAGCACAAGCTCCCCATCAAGACCAGGATCGTGACCAGAGAGGAGCAGTTCTGATGGCACTCGGAGTTGCTGCGAACGAGCTGCGTGAGCTCAGTGATACCGATCTGGTCGATCGCCTCAAAGAGTCGAAGGAAGAGCTGTTCAACCTTCGCTTCCAGATGGCCACCGGCCAGCTCGACAACAACCGTCGTCTGCGTACCGTGCGTCGCGAGATCGCGCGTGTCTACACCGTGATGCGTGAGCGCGAGCTGGGTCTGGCGTCGGGACCGGATGGTGATGACGCATGAGTGAGGACCAGAAAGTGACCGCAGAAGGATCGTCACAGACCGAGGTACGTAACAACCGCAAGGAGCGGATCGGTTACGTGGTCAGCGACAAGATGCAGAAGACCATCGTGGTCGAGCTGGAAGATCGTAAGAGCCACCCGCTCTACGGCAAGATCATCCGGACCACGAGTCGGGTCAAGGCACACGACGAGAACGAAACCGCCGGTGTCGGCGACCGTGTGCGGCTCATGGAGACCCGCCCGCTGTCGGCGACCAAGCGGTGGCGCTTCGTCGAGGTGCTGGAGAAGGCCAAGTAGTAGCGGCCCTTTCCGCAACAGACACATCGAGACGGCCCGTTCCCTTCCGGGGGAGCGGGCCGTCTCGCGTCGTCACGGGAGCACCATCGCCCCCAACCGGAGCGGTCGTGGGGTGCGGCGACGATAATCGATGTGGCGGTCGGCGCACGCCTGCCGGTGGGCGGTCACCGATCGGACGCGGCATGGCAGTGTCGCCGGTCAGCGAGTCGATCCCGAGGAGTGCGTACCGATGCTGATGATCCGATGAGCGGGGCGGCGACGACCGGCGCGTTCGGTCGCGCGTCGGCCATGCCGGACGATGCGCGTGCACACCCTTGGCGCAACCGCATCGTCGGGCCGTCGGACACCACCGATCGCGCCCGTGTCCAACGGATCGGGGCCCGGTTCGTCGGCTGCGGGCTGATCACCTTCACGGTCGGGTTGTCGCCGGTCATCGCCGCCCGCGCGGAACTCACCGATGCCTGGTGGCCGCCACTGAGCGCCGCGTTGGTGGTGGGACCGGCCCTGCTCGTCATCGCTGCCACCTATCGCCCGACACTCAGGTACCAGACCGCCCTGGCCGCGCTGTCGAGTATCGGTTTCCTGCTGGCGACCGCACTCTGGTTCGTGGCATGGGACGGCGACGTCGCGCCGGGGCACTCGTGGTGGAGTGTCTGGCTGGTCCAGTTCCCGGGGGTCCCCGGTCTGGTGTTCGGCATGGCGGGTCGCTACCTGCTCGCGATCGGGCACATCGTGGTGGCGACCTTCCTGGCCCAGACGGCCAATCAGCTCGGTGTCTATGGGCATCTGCGTCCCGAGCTCTACCTCGGATCACTGGTCACGATCGCGCTCACCTGTGTGTTCCTCGCGGTCGCGGTCGTGACCGTGCGGACCGCAGGCCTGCTCGACGAGACGCGGTCGGCCGCGATGGACGCTGCGGCGACGTCGGCGGCCTCGACGGCCAAGGAGGCCGAGCGGGCGCGCTTCGCGGCGTTGATCCACGACAAGGTCATCGCCATCCTGCTGGCTGTCGACGTCGGGCGCCCGCGCCCTGGGCTCGGGACCCAGGCGGTGACGGCACTCGACGAACTCGACCGGCGTGACGATGAGCCGCCGGCGGCGACGACGGGGGTCGACGAGTTCGTGCAGCGGGTGCGGACGGCGATCGCGGCGACCGACGACGACGTCGAACGTGAGTTGTCGATCAACAGGTCCGCGTCGGGACGGTATCCGGGCGAGGCGGTGTCCGCGATGATCGAAGCGATGTGTGAGGCCATCCGCAATGTCCGCAGGCATGCAGGCGCGGGCGCATCCTGCCTCGTCGTCGGCGACTTTCGGGCAGATCGGGTGACCCTGGCCGTCGTCGACGACGGCCAGGGTTTCGATCCGGACCGGGTGCCTCCCGAACGGCTGGGCCTCGCGGTCGGGATCCGCGGACGGATGACCGGGCTGGCAGGCGGCGACGTCGAGGTGCGCAGTGAACCCGGCCGGGGCACCGTCGTGATCGTGAAGTGGGTCCGTGATGGCGGATCGTGACGTGCCTGCGATGCGGCCGCCGGGGGAGGCGGTCGACCTGTTCGGCCTGCGATCGCTGCCGGTGGTCGGTGCGCTGCTGGCCTTCGGCGCGGTCTACATCGTGGTCACGATCGGCTCCGGCCTGGAGATCCGCGGGCCGGCGAACTGGCTGGGCCTCGCCGCGGCGTTCGTTCTGCTGGCCGCCGACCTGGCCGTCCTGATCCGGGTCGTCGGCGACCCGTTCCCTTTCCGCTGGGGAGTGGTGGCGGTGGCGGTGATGATCGCCGGAACCGCGACGGCTTGGTGGTCGGTGCCGACCGACACCTTCCAGACCCTGCAATGTCTTCCCGCGGCGGTCTCCGGGATCGTGGTGCTCGCGCTGCTGGCCGTGCGGGGACAGCTCGGCCTGGCGTGGATCGGCGCCGCCACGATGAGCCTGTCGGCATCGCTGTGGGGAGGCTTCCGGGGGCTCGGGTTCGTGACCGGACTCGGCTACACCTTGTGGGTGTACCCGGTCATGATCTTCGCGTCGCTGTTCGTGGTGATGCTGCGGCCGATGGCCGACAGCATCCGCACGCTGCGGGATCGGGAGCTGGGATATGCCGCGTCGGACGCTGCGTCCCTGGCCGCGGCCGCCGAACGGGACCGGCAGATCGGCCGACTGGACCGGCAGGCGCGGCCCCTGCTCGAACAGGTCGCCGACGGCCACGAGTTCAGCCGGACCGAGGTGCAGCGTGCCCGTCTCGTGGAAGCGCAGCTGCGCGACGGCATCCGCGCGCCCGCCTGGGATTCGGCCCGGGTCCGGGCAGCCGTATGGCGGGCGCGTGAGCGCGGCGTGTCCGTCGTGCTGTTCGACGACGGTGGGCTGATCGGCGACGACTCGGTGCAGCAGCGTCTCGACGATGCGCTCGTCGACGAGCTCGAGGATCTCGGTGGCGGCCGGGTCACGGCGCGCGTGCTGCCACCGGGACGTGCGACCCGCGCAACCATCGTCGTCAACGTCGGCGACGCCTCGCGGCGATACGACGTGACCGAGGCAGGCGAGATCGTCGCAGGCGCGTGGTCGCGCATCGGGGACGGTGCCGCATTCGGGTAGGCGGCGGTGCCGGTCTGCCCGCCGTCGGCATGTGGCGCCGCACCCGGGTCATGACGATCAGATGACCGTCCGAACGGGGGCTGGCAGATCTGCCATGGAGTCTGATGGACTTTCATGGTGATCGATCACACACAGGCCGGGCGAGCGGCGGCCGGCCGGCCGCGGGGTCTGCGTGCGCATGCCGTCAGCGACGACTCCGATCTCCTCCGGATGCAACGCAGCGGCGCCCGCTTCATCGGCCTCGGTCTCCTCACGTTCACGGTGGTGACCATTCCGTTGGCCATCCGGTGCGCGGATCTCACGGCCGACTGGTGGACGCCGGTCAGCATGGTGCTGATCGTCGGGCCTGCGATCCTGCTCGTGCTGGCGTCATTCCGTCCGGTGCCGCGGGGCCACGTCGGCCTGATGTACTTGTCCGCGCTCGGGTACGTGCTTGCGACGCTGCTCTGGTTCGTCGCATGGAATGGCACGACCAATGATCCGGCGCACTGGGCGGTGTGGATGGTGCAGTTCCCGTCGGTGTCGAGTATCGGACTCGTGCTCGTGTCGCGTGCCCGCTGGGCCATTGCGCATCTCGTCACGGCAACCCTGGCCGTGCATGCGGCCAACCAGGTCGGCCGCTTCGGTGAGATCCGGCCGGTCGCGCTGCTCAGTGCACCCCTGACGATGGCGCTCAGCGGTGTGTTCCTGGCCGTGGCGATCGCGACGATGGCCAACGTGCGACTACTCGATGCCCGCCGGGCCGAGATCCTGGCCTCGGCTGCCACCGGTGCCGCGGAGATGGCACAGGAAGCCGAACGCGCGCGCTTCGCCGCGGTGATCCACGACCGGGTGATCGCATCGTTGCTCGCGGTGACACCGGGGCGCCCCGACCCGCGCCTCGCGAGCCAGGCGGCGTCGGCGCTCGATGAACTCGACCGCAGTGACGACAACGACCTCGGCGATGTCTCGGCGCCGCAGGTCGCGGAGCGGATCCGGGCAACTGTCGCCGCTGTCAGCGACGATGTTCGCAGCGAGCTGCTCGTGCACGATCGCTCGGTCGCCTATCCCGCCGACGTCGTCTCGGCGCTGACCGCGTCGACGGGAGAAGCGGTGCGCAACTGGCACCGGCACGCGGGCGGCGCGGCTCGTTGTGTGGTCGGCGGCGATTTCGCCTGCGACGCCGTGCGGGTCACGATCACCGACGACGGGGTGGGGTTCGACCCCGGATCGGTAGGACCGGAGCGGTACGGGATCGCCACCGGAATCCGGGGGCGGATGGCATCGCTGCCGGGCGGCGTCGCGCAGATCATCAGCGCGCCCCGGCGGGGGACGACCGTCGTCGTCCAGTGGCGGCGTCCGTGATGCCGAATCCGCGTTCCGAGGACCGGGAGCTCGACGATGCGACCGTCGATCTCTTCGGGCTCGGCTCGTCGACGGTCACGCGAGGACTGTGGGCATTCGCGGTGGTCTACACCGTCGTGACGATCGCTGCCGGATGGCACATCAGGTCGGTGCACAGCTGGGCAGGCCTGGTCGCCGGTCTGATGATCTTCGCCGTCGCCACCCTGATCGTCCAGCGAACGGGTGGTCCGCGGTTCCCGATCTCCGCGGCGATCTCGGCGGCCGTGCTGGCGGTCTGCGGACTCGCCATCTCGCTGTGGAGTCTGCCCGCGGATTCCTATCTGCAGCTCCAGACGGCGCCGCCGGTCTCCGCGGCAACCATCGTGTTCACCCTGCTCGCGGTGCATGGTCGGCCGTCGTTCGCCTGGGCGGGTGCCGTGTGCGGCACCCTGATCGCCGGCCTGTGGGGTATAGCCATCGGTTTCGGATTCGTGACCGGCGCGGGAAACACGGCGTTCTGCTATCCGGTCCTGGTGCTGGCGATGCTGTTCGTGCTGATGGCTCGCCCGCTCGCGGAACGGATCCACGTTCTCCGGGAACGTGCGGTCGCGCAGGCCGCGACCGAGGCCGCCACGGCGGCGGCCGCCGCCGAGCGCGGCCGGCAACTCTCTCAACTGGAGCGTCGTGCCCGACCGATCCTGAGCGAGATCGTCGGCGGGCACGAGTTCACGATCGGCGAGGTGGCCGATGTCCGGCTGACCGAGGCGCAGCTGCGCGACGGGATCCGAGCTCCCGCGTGGGAGTCCGACCGGGTTCGTGACGCGGTGTGGCAGGCCCGCAGGCGCGGTGTCTCGGTGCTCCTCCTCGACGACGGTGCGCTGAGCGTGGCGCCCGACCGCGACCTGATGCACCGTTTGTGCGATGTGCTGGTGGACGAGTTGGAGGCGGTCGACAGCGGTCAGGTCACCGCGCGGGTCCTGCCGCCGGGCCGCTCGCTGGTCGCGTCGATCGTCGTCAACACCGGACCGACCATCAGGCGGATCGAATACGGTGTCGGCGGCGAGATGTCGGAACACAGCCCGACCGTCCCGGTCGCGACGTCCGACGAGTGACCTGGTCGTCGTCACCGTCGGGACGGTTCGGTCAGTTGAGCGCGGTCTCCAGCCAGGAGAGCACCTCGGGGGTCACCGGGCGCGCCGCATCCGCGTAGTCGGGGTTCTTGCGCAGGAAGGCCGCGACCATCGGACACACACCGACGATGACGCGCCCCTCGGCCCGGGTCGCGTCGAGCGCTTCGCGGATCAGGATGGTGCCGAGACCACGTCCACCGAACTCCTCGGCCACCTCGGTGTGGAAGAACACGCGTTGCCCGGTGCCGTCGACGTCACGGTCGCGGTAGGCGGTGAACCCGGCCACCCGAGGTTCGCCGGCGTCCTCGACGGTGATCTCGTAGCGGCGTTCGGCCGGGTTGTCGGCGACGGAGGTGTGGGCTCCGGTCTTGTCGGTGGCCATGGGTGCGAGCTTACGGCCCTCGAGTGGTTCCGGCGTCGCGTCGGGGCCGTCAGTGATCGGTGGCGGCGCGCTGATAGCCGCGTAGCGCAGGGTAGACGAAGACGCCAAGGAGCACGACCGACCAGACGATCACCTTGATGAGGTTCTCGGTGATCGGTCCACCAACCGCAAGTGACCGCATCACTTCGATCGCCGGTGTCATCGGCTGGTTCGCGACGATCGGCTGCAGCCAACCCGGATAGGCCTCGAGCGGGCTGAATCCCGAGTTGAAGAACATCAGGACACTCGAGAACAGCGAGATCATCGGCACGATCGGGGCGGCGGGTCTCGCGTTGACGGCGAGCGCGAGGACCATCGTCGAGAACGCCATGCCGTAGAGCAGCGCGACCCCGATGATGCCGAAGACGGCCCACGCCCCCTGGGTGAAGCGGAAACCGATGAACAGCCCCGCCACCAACAGGACAACGGTCGAGGCCAGGATGCGGACGAGCTCGGCGATGATGCGTGCGCTGAGATCGGCGGCGCGGTTGATCGGCAGCACATACAGGCGGCCGAGCAGGCCGGTGCCGCGTTCGGTGTTGAGCCGCACCGCCGCGGCCATCGAGCCGAACATCGCTCCCACGAGAATCACCAGGGGCACGGTTCCGTATGCGCTGTTCTGGCCGGTCGCGTTGCCCACGGCATCGCCGAGGACGACCTTGAACATGACCATCGAGAGTGCCGGGAACAGCAGGCTCTGGCCGAGCGTCGAGTAGTCGCGTACCCACACCGACAGTTGTCGTCCGGTGAGGATTCGGGTCTGGGTCGTCCAGGCATCGGTGGAGTGTTCCGGTGGGACGTCGCCGGTCGGCATCGTCGCGGCCGCCGCCGCGGTGGAACCCATCTGCGGTGGTGTCGTCATGCGCGCAGCCTCCGCTCGGCCCAGACGAGCAGGCCGGCCGCCAGTCCGGCCATGCCCAGGCACCAGTACACCGTCGGCGCCACCACCGACCACGTCGCGGTGCCGTCGTTGAACGCCCGCATTGCTCCGGAGAACTGCGACACCGGCTGATTGCGGACGAACGGCTGGATCCATTCCGGGAACTGGCTCTCGGGGACGAATCCCGTCGACAGCATGCCGAGGATGAGGATCGGCAGTCCCAGCATCTGGCTCGTCGACTCCGGGCTGCCCGCCAACAGTCCGAGCGCGTCGGCGATCACGGCGACCAGCAGGCCGACGACGAAGGCCACCGCATACAGGCCGATGGTCCCGCCGATGCCACCGTGGGGACGCCAGCCGATCAGCAGACTCGCGATGGTCGCGAAGACGAGTGAGATCGCCAGCAGGACCGCGTTGGCCGACCCGCGGGCGGCGACCGGGACCAGCGAGTTCATCGGCATCACCCGGAAGCGCAGGTTGATGCCGCGCAAGCCGTCCATCGACGAACGCATGGCCGACGCCGACGCGACGAAGCCGACTGATTGGAGCGCGATGATCGGCATCAGGTACTGCGCGTAGTTCATGCCGGGATAGGCGTCCATCAACGACCGCAACGGCACGTAGAAGCACACCGCGAGGAATGCGGGAGCGATCATCGCGAAGATGATCTCGCCGTTGCGCACGATGCCGGACAGACCGCGGGTGGTCAGCGCCCACCACTGCTGCGGTGGGCGGATCTGTGGCTCCGCGGCCTGTGTCGGTCCGGTCGGTTCCGGGGTGGTCTGCGTGATCAGGGGACGGGCACCTTCGTGGTCGACGGTTCGGTGAGGGCGAGGAAGACCTCGTCGAGCGACGGCCGCCGCAACGCGACGTCCGAGAGACGGATGCCGGCGGCGCTCGTCCGCTGCACGATCTGGACCAGGGTGTCCGCGCCGTCGGGGGCAGGCACCGACACGGAGATCGGCTGGTCGCCGTTGCGACCCTTCGTCTCCGGCGACGATGCCCCGGGTGAGGGTGAGTCGGCCAACAGATCGGCGAGGGCCTCTCGGACCGCGGGCACCTGCTCGGGATCGGTGGGGGTGACCTGATAGACCGACGTGCCGATCTGTGACTTGAGCTCGTCGGCGGTACCTCGCGCGATGACGCGGCCGTGGTCGATCACCACGATCTGGTCAGCGAGCTCGTCCGCCTCTTCCAGGTACTGCGTGGTGAGCACCGTCGTCACACCCTGGTCGCGCAGGCTCTTCACGAGCTGCCACACCTCCTGACGGCTCCGCGGGTCGAGGCCGGTGGTCGGTTCGTCGAGGAACACCACCTCGGGACGGGTGACCAGACCGCACGCGATGTCGATCCGGCGACGCATGCCACCCGAGTACTCGCGGACCCGTCGGCGGGCGGCGTCGGTCAATCCGAACGCGGTGAGCAGCTCGTCGGCGCGGACGGCCGCCGTCGGTTTCGTCAGACCGAGCAGGCGCCCGAACAGGATCAGGTTCTCCCGCCCGGTCAGGGATTCGTCGAGCGCGGCGAACTGGCCGGTGAGCATGATCGAACGACGGACCGCGGCGGCCTGGTGCACGATGTCGTGACCGGCGACGAGGCCGCTACCAGCGTCCGGCTTGAGCAGCGTGCACAGCATGTTGACGGTGGTCGTCTTGCCCGCGCCGTTGGGGCCGAGGAGGCCGAGGATGGTGCCCTTCGCGACCGAGAACGTGACATCGGACACGGCGACGAAATCGCCGAAACGCTTCTGCAGGCCGACCGCGGCGACGGCGGGTTCGGGTGTTCGCGGAATCCGGTCGGTCACCGTGTTCTGGATCGCCTCGGACACCGCCGCATGCGGATCGGCCGGAGCAGGGCCACCCGGCCACGCAGGCCGGCCGGGATTCGGATCGGCGGCACCGGCGGCGGGCTGCGCAGCCACGGCTGAGCTGGTCGACTCGTCTCCGTGATGTGACGGCACGCCGTTCGAGTTCTCCAGCGGGCCGACGTCGCGGCGTTCCGGTGCGGACTCGGCACGTGCAGTGAACTCTTCCCAGGTGATGGCCTCGCGCGGGTGCAGGTCACGCTCCCACAAACTGGGATCGCCGGGCTCGTCGAGCGGCAACAGATCGGCCGGATCGAGCGGATCCGTGAGGGGGTCCCACATGCGGTGCAGTTCCGCGGGCGGCGTCACCACGTCGTCGCCGTGAGCGTCGGCATCGGCGTCCTCGGGGCGGTACAGGTCATCGACCGTATGACGCCCTTGTGATTGCTCAGGCATTCCGCTCCTCTTCCGGATCGATGTTTTCGAGCGTGACGGGGCTGTTACCAAGTCAAACTTACGCAGAACAGGCGGCCGAGGCGACGACCCGGGAGGTGGGATGTGGTCGGTGTCGTGTGTGGGTGCGCAATCGTGCATCTGGGGCCACCTGACAATCTTCAGACAGCTTTTCCACAGGTTCGGCTCCTACAGTTCCCGTTGTGAACAGTTCGTGGCGGGCCGGCAGGCAAGCGTGACCTGGGCGGACATGCCGCGATCGGTCGAAAGAAGGACGTGGTGATTACCGTCCTCGACTCGTCGTTCGTTACGGTTCGTGGTCAGGAATCTGCGAGATGCCGTGTAACGGTCGACGGTCCCGGCGCGAAATACCTGTGTATTGCAGTACTTAGTAACGATCACTAATGACATGTTCGCCAGCATGGATTCGCGAGATCGGAGGACGGCCCGGTCGGCGCCGATCGCGACACCGCCCAGACGAGAGTGAGTGGAATGGACCCGAAAGATGAACGCGTAGCGGACGTCTCGGGGTACCAGCCACTCGCACTCACCGCAGCTCAGCGGGGAATGTGGTTCGCCGAGAACCTGTCCCCGGATTACTCGGTGACCGTTGCCAACTACCTGGACATCCGCGACGACGACCGTCCGCTCGACATCGAACTCTTCGCGCGCGTGGTGCGTGAGGTGGGGTGGGATCTGCAGTCGCCGTTCACCCGGATCATCGAGTCCGGCGGCGTGCCCATGCAGGTGGTCGACCCGGCGGTCGACTTCACCCTCGCGGTTGTCGATCTGCGCGACGACCCGGACCCGATGGCGGCCGCGACCCGGTGGATGAACGCCGACTACCAGCGCACGATCGACCTGGTCGCCGATCAGCTCACGGTCACCAGCCTGATCCGCGTCGCCGATGACCGGGCCCTCTGGTACCTGCGCGCCCATCACATCGTGATCGACGGCTACGCGGCACTCACGGCCATGCAGGAGACACTCGAGCGCTACAACGCGGCGGTCGACGGCCGGACCCGCACCGATCGGCCGCACGCATCGCTGGCAGACCTGGTGGACGACGATCAGGCGTATGCCGAGAGCACTCGGCACGAGTCGGACCGTGCGCACTGGACCGAGCGCGCCGCGGAGCTGCCGGAGCGGGTCAGCCTCGCGGTCAGCGCCGCCGTGGCGCCGTTGCATCCGGTCAACCTGATCGCCGGCAGCGTGCTCGACACGGCTCGGCAGGAGGCGGTGGAGGAGCGCGCGGCGCAGATCGGCGGTTCGCCCGCAGTCCTGCTGACCGCAGCGTTCTCCGCATATCTGGCCAGGATGAGCGGCACCGACGACGTGGCACTGAGCCTGCCGGTGACCGGTCGCGCGACCGCACGGATCAAGCGTGCGGGCGGGATGCTGTCCAACATGCTGCCGATCGTCGCCCGTGAGGTGACAGGTCTCACCACCGGTGATCTCGTCGGCCAACTGAAGCTGGAGATGACCGGAGCCCTGCGCCACCAGCGGTACCGGTTCGAGGAGATCCGGCTCGACGCCGGGATGGCGGACTCGAACACGGCGTCGTTCGGGCCGATCGTCAACATGATGATGTTCGACAAGCCCATCGAACTCACCGGTGCCCGGGTGGATTATCAGATCCTGACCTCCGGCATCCTCGAGGATCTCCGGCTCAACCTCTACCAGGCCGGACCGGGTGAGCGTCTGGTCGTCGATCTGCACGGCAATCCGGAGCTGTACCGACAGGACGAGCTCGATCGGCATCTGCGGCGGTTCCTGATCTTCATGGATCGATTGATGGCAGAGCCGAACACCCCGATCGGCGACGTCGACCTGCTGTTCGACGGTGAGGCCGCCACCCTCTTCGAGACGGGGGCCGGGCCGCGGGCCGAGCTCCCGGGCGACGACACCACGCTCCTCGACGACTTCGAGCGCCAGGTGGCGCTCACTCCCGATGCGGTCGCGGTGGAGTTCGAGGACCGGACGTGGACCTACGCCGAGTTCGATGCGCTTCGTCTCGGTCTCGCCGGACGGCTCGTCGACGACGGGGTGGCCGCAGGCGATCGGGTGGTGGTGTCGCTGCCGCGTGGCCTCGCACAGGTCTGTGCCGTCTATGCGGTGCTCACGACCGGCGCCGCATACGTGCCGGTGGATCCGGGGCAACCGGCCCGTCGCCGTGCGCTGATCGCGGACGCCGTCGGCGCGGAGGTCGTGATCGATTCCGCGTATCTGACCTGGGCTCGCTTCGACGACGGGAGCCCCGCGCCGCGGACCGTGAATGTGGCACCGCGTCGCGGTGGCGATGCCTGCGCCTACGTCATCTTCACCTCGGGCTCCACCGGCGTCCCCAAGGGCGTCGAGGTCACCCAGCGTGCGGCGATCAACCGCCTGGACTGGATGCAGGACGGTCATCCGATCGGCCCCGACGACGCGGTGCTCTACAAGACGCCGATCACCTTCGACGTCTCGGTCTGGGAACTGTTCTGGCCGTTGCGAACCGGCGGCCGCATGGTCATCGCCCGCCCGGACGGTCACCGCGACCCGGAATATCTCGCCCGTCTCATCGAGGACAGTGGCGTCACCACACTGCATTTCGTCCCGTCGATGCTCGATGCGTATGTCGACATCCTCTCGCAGCGCGACCGCAGCAGCACCGCGCCGTCGGGTGACATGCCCGGCGCCGGAACGGTGTTCGGACCCACCGTGCGTCAGGTGTTCACCTCGGGTGAACCACTGAGCCGGGCCCTCGCCGACAAGGTCGGTGCCGTGAGTTCGGTCGACTTGTGCAATCTGTACGGCCCCACCGAGGCGGCCGTCGACGTGACCGAGCATCGGGTGACCGATCAGGCAGGCCCGGTGCCGATCGGCCGTCCGGTGGTCAACACCGACGTCCGGGTCCTCGACGTTCGCCTCCGACCGGTCCCGATCGGGGTGGCCGGTGAGCTGTATCTGGCAGGGGTGCAGCTGGCGCGGGGATACGCGGGCCGGCCGGACCTGACCGCGGACCGCTTCGTCGCGGACCCGTTCGCGCCTGCGGGCACCCGGATGTACCGCACCGGCGATCTCGTCCGATGGAACGATCGCCACGAGCTGGAGTACCTGGGGCGCACCGACTTCCAGATCAAGATCCGGGGTCAGCGGGTCGAGCTCGGAGAGATCGAGGCGGTACTCGCCGATGTGCCGCATGTGGACGCCGTCGTGGTGGTGGCCCGCAGTGACGACGGCGCCGCACCGATGCTCGTCGCCTATCTGCGTTCGACCTCGGAAACGGTCGAGGAACAACGGGTCCTCGCGTTCTGTCGTAAGAACCTGCCGTCGCACATGGTGCCGTCGGCGGTGGTGATCCTCGACGACTTCCCGGTCAACGCCTCCGGCAAGCTCGATCGGTCGGCGCTGCCCGCACCGACGTCGAGTAATGACGTGCCGTTCGAGGCCCCGGAGTCGGCGGTGGAGATCGCGCTGGCCGGTCTCGTTGCCGACCTGGTCGGCGCCGATCGGGTCAGCCTGCGCGACAACATCTTCGCGATCGGTGCGGACTCGCTGACCGCTGCCCGCCTGGTGTCGCGGGCGCGCACGGAGCACGCACTGTCGTTGCGGCTGACCGACATCTTCGACAGCTCCGACCTCGGCGAGATCGCGCGGCGGGCCGACGACGCAGCCGATGCCGACCTGCCTGCGCTCGGTCCGGTGGCCGACCGCGGGAGCACGATCCCGTTGTCCCATGCCCAGACCCGCCTCTGGTTCATCAACCGCATGGACCCGGCCGCGGCGACCTACAACATGCCGGGTGCCATCCGTCTGGGACCCGATGCCGACCTCGCCGCACTGCGTGAGGGCATGCTCGACGTGCTCGAGCGACACGAGGCCCTGCGGACCCGCTATCCGTCTGTCGCCGGTGAACCGGTGCAGGAGGTGGTCCCGGTCGCCGACCTCGGGCACTGTGCCGAGGTCGAGGTGCGTGCGGTCGAGGGCACCCTCGACGACGCGGTCGCGAGCGAGACGGTTCGCGGCTTCGACCTGGTGGACGAGATCGGTTTCCGCTGGGCGTTGTTCGCCGATTCCGATGGCTACGTGGCGGTGGTCGTCCTCCACCACATAGCCGCAGACGGCTTCTCCCTCGGGCCCCTCATCCGGGATCTGATGACGGCCTACCGCTCTCGCCGGGACGGCGAACCGCCCCGGTTCGCCCCGTTGCCCATCCAGTACGCGGACTTCGCCCTGTGGCAGCAGCGCATGCTCGGCGACGTCGAGCGGCCGAGTGAACTCCAGACCCGAGAACTCGACTTCTGGCGGGCCGAACTCTCCGGCATGCCCGATCTCCTGACCTTGCCGACCGACCGTCCGCGACCCGAGGTGGCAGGCGGTGCAGGCGATTACGTCGACGTGTCGATCGACGGTGAACTCGTGGCGGGTATCCGGTCGCTCGCGCGACGGGTGTCGGTCACCCCCTTCACCGTGATCCACGGCGCCCTGGCTGCGGTACTCGCGCGCCACGGCGACACCGATGATGTCGCGATCGGCACCGCCGTCGCGGGGCGGGACGACGAACTCACCGCCGACCTGGTCGGGATGTTCGTCAACACGGTGGTGCTCCGCACGCCGATCGGCACCGCGACCACGGTGAGTGATCTGCTCGCGACCGCGCACGCGGCACGGGCCACGGCCATGGCACATTCCAACGTCCCGTTCGAGAGGGTCGTCGATGCGGTTGCACCGCAGCGCTCGTCGTCGCACACCCCGCTGTTCCAGGTCGCCCTGACGATGCAGTCGGATCAGTCCGGCGACCTGCGGCACTGGGCCGAGTCGACGGAGGTGATCGATGCCCGCGTGCCCGCCGCGAAGTACGACCTCGCCTTCTCCGTCACCGAGCATGCTGCGGACGGGCTGCCCGACGACGTCCGCTACGACATCGAGATCTCCTATGCCACCGACCTCTTCGATGCATCGACGGTCTCGGCGATCGGCGATCGGCTGATCACGATGATGCGGGGGATGGTCGCCGACGCCGACGCGCCCGTCGGCCAGATCGACCTGCTGCCGCCCGCCGAGGTCGCGGCATTGTCCGAGCGGTCGCCCTCGGGTGCCGCGCCGCAGACGCTGCGGGAGCTCCTGGCGCGCGGCGCGAACACGGCGAACCCGGCTGCGCCCGCACTGGTCGGGGACGGCTCGACGACCAGCTGGGACGTCTTCGAGATCCGCACCAATCAACTGGCGCGCGAACTGATCTCACGCGGCGTCGGACCGGGGTCGGTGGTCGCTGTCACCATCGGTCGGTCCGCGCAATCGGTGATCGCGACCGTCGCGGTCGCGAAGACCGGTGCAGCATTCGTCAACATCGACCCTCGCCATCCGGTGGAGCGACGCGCCGACATGCTGGTCGACGCTGCCCCGATCATCGGCCTCACCGTGCGCGACGTCGCCGACGACGTCCCCGGCGACGTCGACTGGCTCGTGATCGACGACGAGCAGATCGAGTTGCAGGTCGCGGGTCACTGCGGGAACCGGATTCACGACGGCGAGCTCGTGTCGGCCGCGCGCCTCGACGACCTCGCCTACCTCATCTACACATCGGGCTCCACGGGACGGCCGAAAGCGGCCGCCGTGACCCATCGCGGACTCGCGAACATGGTCGCCAACCAGCGGCGGACGCTGTCCGTGGGGCCGGCCGCCCGGGTCCTGCACGTCGCGTCGCCGAGCTTCGACGCATCGATCTTCGAGATCGCCATGGCGCTGTGTTCGGGCGGGCGGCTCGTGCTGAGCCCGGCAGGTGTCTTCGGTGGCGCCGAACTCGACGAGGTCATCGCCGACGGCGGGGTGACGCATGCGGTGATGACCCCGTCGGCTCTCGGTACGCTCGAGCCGTCTCGGGTCCCGAGCCTGTCGACCGTCGTCAGTGTGGGGGAGGCATGCCCGCCGGATCTGATGCGTCGGTGGGTCGGTGCCGGTCGTCGGTTCTTCAACCTGTACGGGCCGACCGAGGCGACGATCTGGGCGACCGCGGCGGGGCCGATGCGCGCCGACGACCCGGTGACGATCGGCCCGGCCGTGCCCGGTGTGGGCGCACTGGTGCTGGATCGTGGTCTGCGGCCGTTGCCCGTCGGGGTGCCGGGCGAGCTGTATCTCACCGGTGTCCAGCTCGGCCGCGGCTACCATGGCCGTCCCGATCTGACTGCAGGCGCATTCGTGGCGAATCCGCACGAGCCGAACGCTCGCATGTACCGCACCGGCGACCGGGTCGTCCGCACGGCAGACGGCGACCTGATCTATCAGGGCCGCAACGACTTCCAGCTCAAGATCCGCGGACAGCGGATCGAGCCGGGCGAGGTCGACGCGGTGCTCATGGAGCATCCCGCCGTGGCGAACGCCCTCAGCCTGGGCGTGCCCGGTCCCGCAGGCGAGACCGTTCTCGTCTCCTACGTGACGGCGGCCGACGAAGCATCGCCGGCACCGGCGGACATCCTCGAGCACACCTCGGCGCGCCTGCCCGCCTACATGGTCCCGCAGACCGTGGTCGTCGTGGCGTCCTTCGACCTCACGCCGGTCGGCAAGATCGACCGGACGTCGCTTCCGCCGGTGGATTTCACGATGTCCAAGGAGTTCGTCGCGCCGCGCAGCGAGATGGAGGCCGTGGTGGCCGACGTCTTCGCGCAGGTCCTCGACGTCTCCCGGGTGAGCGTCGACGACAGCTTCTTCGAACTCGGCGGGAACTCGCTGTCGGCGACCAAGGCGGTGTCGCGCCTCGCGGCGGTCTTCGATCGCCGGGTTCCGGTGAAGGATCTGTTCGAGAAGCCCACCGCGGCGAAGTTCGCGGCACGTCTGACCTCGACGATGACCGGGCGGTCCGAACCTCCGCTGACCGCCCGCAACCGCGCCGAGATGGTCCCGGTGTCGGGTGTGCAGCGCGGCCTCTGGTTGCTCAATCGCGCCGACCCGGATGCGGCCAATTACAATGTCGCGCTGGCGCTTCGACTGTCCGGCGAGCTCGACACCGATGCCTTGCGGGCGGCGATGGGCGACCTCGTCCGGCGCCACGAGTCGCTCCGGACGACCTATCCGATGGTCAACGCCCTGCCGATCCAGATCATCATCCCGGCCGAGGACATGGTCGACGACATCGATCTGCGTGTCACCGATGTGGAAGGGGACCTGACCGATGCGATCGCCCGGGTCACCGGCGAGGGATTCGACATCGTGTCGAAGGCGCCGCTGCGGATGTCGGTGCTGCGGGTGCGTCCCGACGAGCACGTGCTGGTGTTCGTGGTCCATCACATCAGCGCCGACGGTGCATCGATGGCGCCACTCGCCCGTGACCTGATGACCGCGTACGCGGCGCGACTCGGCGGGGCAGCGCCGGCCTGGGCGCCGCTGCCCGTGCAATACGCGGACTTCACCCTGTGGCAGGCCGATCGCCTGGCGGCCGCAGGCGACGACGATGTCACGGAGGGGGACCGTCAGCTGCAGTACTGGGCAGACCGACTCGAGGGCGTGCCCGACCAGATCGATCTCCCGACCGACCGCCCGCGGCCGCGCACCCCGAGCTTCGAGGGGCGCACCGTCGAGTTCGATCTGCCCGCAGATCTCGTCCGGGCGCTGGACTCGGTGGCGCGCGTCAACAACACCACCCTGTTCATGGTCACGCACGCGGCCTACGCCCTGCTGTTGAGCCGCATCTCCGGCAACGACGACGTGGTGATCGGCACGCCCTACGCGGGCCGCGGTGATTCCGCACTCGAGAACGTGGTCGGGATGTTCGTCAACACCCTGGCACTACGGACCCGGCTGTCGGTCGGCGAGCAGTTCGGCACGCTTCTCGAGCGGGTCCGCAACGAGGATCTCGTCGACATGGCACACACCGACGTGGCCTTCGACCAGATCGTGTCACGCGTACTGCCCGTGGCGCCCACCTCGTACAACCCGTTGTTCCAGGTCATGTTCGCGTTTCAGAACATCGAGTTCCCCACGCTGGAACTCGAAGGCCTGCGGATCTCGCCGGAGGACGAGCAGCTCTCCTCGGCCAAGGTCGACCTGCAGCTGACGCTTTTCCCGAACGATCCGGCCGGGCAGACGTCCGACGGTGCCATCAAGGCCCAGTTGCTCTACGCAACCGATCTTTTCGACGAGAGCACGGTGGAGCGGATCGCCGGCTGGTATGTCCGGGTGCTCGAGGCAGTCGCCCACGACACGACTTGTATCGTGGGAGACATTGTGCTCGATCTCGCCGATGACGCCACCAGCACCGACGCCACCAGCACCGCGCAGGACGCGGTCACCCTGGCAGATCTCGTCATCCGGGCCGCCGCGGCGGAGCCGACGGCGACCGCGGTCGAGCGGAACGGTTTCGTCATGGCCTTCGGCGACCTCGATGCGATCACGACCGCCATGTCGGCCGGGCTCCCCGCCGACGATTCGAACGCCGGCCTCACGATGGCGTTGATGAGCAGTGTCCCGGACCTGGTCACGTCCGGTCCTGATGCCCTCGACTCCGTGGTCCGAGAACTACGGCTTCGGGCGGCCGAGGTCGTCGGCCATCAGGAGGTGCCCGGCGCCCAGACGCTCGATGGCACGGTTGTCCCGGTGAGAGGCGAGATCCCCGTGAGAGGCGCCGATCGCGCGTGAGCGCCCCCGACCACGGCCAGTGGGACCTCTCCTCCGGGTGGGGCCCCAGGCCATCCACCCTGCACCTGATCGCCATGGCGGCCGCCATGGCGCCGGAGCGGACTGCCTTCACCGGCGCGTCGGGCCCCGTCACCTTCGGTGCACTCCAGGCGCAGGTCGCCGCCACCGCGAGCGTGCTCACCGCGAGCGGGCTCGACGCCGGGTCGGCGGTGGTGGGTACCGTCACCGGCCTGATCCCGAAGGCCGGGCTGGCCGCCGCCGAGATCGCCGCGGAGGCGCACCGGGTCGTCGACGACGTCCGCTCCATCGCGTTCGAGATGTCGGGCTCCTCGGACTGGGGCTCGCTCCCGGGTCTGTTCCGTTCGTCTGCTCACCGATTCGCCGACCGCACCGCCGTCGTCGACCTCGACGGCGCTGCGCTGACGTACCGGGAACTCGACGAGCGTTCGGACCGGCTGGCGGCCGGGCTCATCGCAGCCGGCGCCGGTCCCGAGGTCCTGATCGGTGTCGCGATGCCGAGATCGGCCGAACTGATCGTCGCGTTGCTCGGCGTGATCAAGACGGGTGCGGCCTACCTGCCGCTCGACCGGTCCCACCCACTCGAACGACTCCAGACGATCATCGACGACGCCGGGCCGTTGCTGGTACTCGCCGACGACGAGACCATCGAGACCTGGCAGGTCCTCGAGGTGTCCCTGTCGACGGTCGCCGACGCCGGCAGCGATCACGGCGTAGATCGCATCCCGCAGCGCATCGACGGGGCCCACCCCGCGTACGTGATGTACACCTCCGGCTCGACGGGCAAACCCAAGGGCGTGGTGGTCACCCATGACGACGTGGTCACCCTGCTGCGGTCGGTCGGCGAGACCTACGACCTGTCGTGCGACGACGTGTGGACGATGTTCCAGTCATACGCCTTCGATGTCTCGGTCGGCGAGATCTGGATGTCGTTGAGCTTTGGTGGTCGCCTCGTCGTGCTCGACTACATCACCACCCGGTCACCCGCCGACTTCGTCGAGGTCCTCGAACGCGAACAGATCACCGTCGTCCACCTCACCCCGTCGGCGTTCTATCAACTGGCCGCGGCCGTCCGGCCCCCTGCCGGAGATCTTCTCCCACAGTCGATCCGCCACATGATCTTCGCCGGCGAGGCACTCGATTTCGGTCAGGTGCGGCGATGGCACGACGACCGGCTGCAGGCCGACGGCAACTCCGGACCGTCGCTGCACAACATGTACGGGCCCACCGAGACGACCGTCTATGTGACCAGGCGAGAGCTCACCGTCGATTTCGTCGCGGACACCGTCGCGTCGGAGATCGGTGCGGCGATCGAGAGCAGTCGGGCATACATTCTCGACCAGCGTCTCGCCCGGGTGCCCGAGGGCGTGGCAGGCGAGCTCTACATCGCCGGCGGACAGGTGACCCGCGGATATCTCGGCCGGTTCGATCTGACCGCGACCCGGTTCGTCGCAGATCCGTTCGAACCGGGCGCGCGCATGTACCGCACCGGCGACGTGGTGATCTCCCGCGGCGGAGGGATGGAGTACATCGGTCGCAGCGACGCCCAGGTGAAACTCCGGGGATACCGCATCGAGCTCGGTGAGGTGGAGGCCGCGCTCCTGGCCGTACCCGGCGTCGACGCCGCGGCGGCCGCGATCAAACGTCGCAACGACCAGCCCGAGCAGATGGTCGGCTACGTGGTCGGCAACGGTGCCGACGGCGGCGATCTGGATCACGCCGCGATCCGGTCCGCGGTCTCGACGCGGGTCCCCGACTACATGGTTCCCGACGTCGTGATGGTTCTCGACCAATTGCCGCTGAACGTCAACGGGAAGCTCGATCGCAAGGCGCTCCCGGTGCCGACGCCGGTGAGCGCGATGGAGTACGTGCCGCCGCGCGACGAGGCGGAACGTCGGATCGCCACGGTGTTCGAGGCGGTCCTCGACATCGATCGGATCAGCGTCGTCGAGTCGTTGTTCGGCATCGGTGGCAACTCCCTGGTGGCCGCGCAGATCGCGGCGAGGTGCAAGGACGATCTGGACCTTGTGGTGTCCGTCCGGGACATCTTCGAAGCACCGACGGTCCGTGAACTCGCCGAGCGCGTGGCCGGTCGCAAGCACGTCCACCGACCCGAACTCGTCGCGACCGAGCGGCCGTCGCCGATCCCGCTGTCGTACGCGCAGCGGCGGATCTGGTTCCTGGCCACCCTCGACCCGGGCAGCCACGTCTACAACATCCCGCTGGTGCTCAGGTTCGGTGGAGATCTCGATCCGTCGGCGCTCGACGGCGCCGTCCGCGACCTCCTCGCCAGGCACGAGATACTGCGCACCCGCTTCCCGTCGACCGACGGGGTGCCCGAACAGGATGTCCTCGGCGAGGGCAGCTACCGCCCCGATCTCCAGATCACCCCGGCGATCCGCATCCCGGCCGACGACCCGGCCGCTGTCGATGCGGCCCTCGCCGGCGTGATCGGCGTCGGTTTCGACCTCGGGGCGGCGCCGCCGATCCGCGCACGACTGTTCCAGACCGCCGACGACCAGTTCGTCTTCGTCCTCGTCGCCCACCATGTCATCAGCGACGGCGCGTCACTCACCCCGCTGGCACAGGACCTGGTGGCCTCCTACGTCGCCCGCCGAGGCGAGAGCGACCCCGACCGACCGCGACTCGACGTCCAGTACGCCGACTACACCGTCTGGCAGCGTCGCGTCCTCGGTGCACCCGATGCGCCGGATTCACTTGCCGCACAACAACTGGACTTCTGGGAGCGGGAGCTCGACGGCGCGCCGGAACTGATCGCGTTGCCCACCGACCGGCCCCGACCGCCCGTGCAGGGCAACCACGCCGACGCCGTGACGTTCGAGATCGACGACGAATTGTCTGCCGCCATCCGGCAGTTCGCGCACGCGCACAATGCGTCGCTGTTCATGGTGTTGCACGCCGCCTGGGTGTTGGTGCTGCACCGCCTGACCGGTGACCGCGACGTGGTCGTCGGTACGCCCTACGCCGGTCGTGGCGAGCGTGCGCTCGAACACCTCGTCGGCATGTTCATGAACACGGTCGTGCTGCGTACCCCCGTCGATCCGGCACGCGGCTTCGGGGAGTTGGTCGGGGATGTCCGCGACCGGGATCTGGCGGCACTGGGCAACGCCGACATCCCGTTCGACATGGTCGTCGACAAGCTGCAGCCGACCCGCAGCACCGCACATTCGCCGATCTTCCAGGTGTTGCTGCTTCTCCAGGACGCACAGACCGCGCGGTTCGACCTGCCCGGCGTCACAGCGGAATTGGTCGAGCAGTACCGCGACCTGACCGATCACGATCTCGCGATCACGCTGATCGAGGGTGGCGGTGGCGGTCACATGCTCTCCGGTGTCATCGAGTACGCGACCGATCTCTTCGACCGCGACACGGTCGCCGGGTTCATCGCGATCTTCGAGCGGGTCATCCGGCAGGTCGTCGTCGAACCCGATCGTGCGATGGGTGACCTCGAGGTTCTGGGCGCGGCCGACATCGAGCGCCGCCGAGAGCTCTCCGCCGGAGCGATGATGCCGGTGCGCACCGAGACGATCGCCGACGCGGTGGCCCGCCAGGCCGTGACGACCCCCGATCTGCCGGCGCTGGTGTCCGACGACCGCACCCTCACCTACGGCGAGTTCGCATCCCGGATCAACGTCCTGGCACGCGATCTCATCCGACGCGGGGTCGGCCCTGATGTCGCGGTTGGCGTGTGTGTCCCGCGCTCGGCGGAGATGGTGGTGGCCATTCACGCCGTGGTCGCGGCCGGCGGGCAATATGTGCCGATCGACGTCGCCGCCCCGGTGGATCGGGTCCGGTACATGCTCGACACCGCAGGCGCCGGGGTCGTCATCGTCGGCCCGGGTGCCCCGCCGATCGCGGTCGTCGAGGCCGGTGCGGACATCGTTGCCGTCGAATGTGATTCGCCGGTCGTCGGCGATGACACACAGGTGCGCGACGACGAGCGGCGCGCGCCTGTGCGCCCGGACCACGCGGCCTACACGATCTTCACGTCCGGATCGACCGGACGGCCGAAGGGCGTGACGGTGTCGCACGACGCCGTGGTCAACCGGATGCGGTGGGGCCTCGACGAATTGCCGATCGACTCGTCCGACACCGTGGTGCTGAAGACGCCGGTCACCTTCGACTGTTCGGTGGCCGAGTTGTTCGCGCCGTTGATGGTCGGCGCCCGTTTGCTGGTCCTCGACGCCGACCGACATCTCGATCCGGTCCACGTGGCCGAGCAGATCGCGAAGCACCGGGCGACCATGGTGCACTTCGTCCCGTCGATGCTGTCGGTGTTCCTCGAGGTCGCCGGTCCGGAACGGATTCGGTCGCTCGATTCGCTGCGCATCGTGTCCACCACAGGTGAAGCGCTGCCGCCTGCCGTGGCGGCCGAGACGCGGCAGTTGTTGCCGGAGGTGCTGTTCTACAACCTCTACGGCCCGACCGAGGCCGCGGTGGAGATCACCTATCAGCAGATCGACGATGTGGACCCGTCGCTCGGATCCGTGCCGATCGGTGCCCCGGTGTGGAACTCGACCGCGCACGTGCTCGACGCTCGACTGCACCCCGTGCCCAGAGGTGCTGCCGGCGAGCTCTACGTGGGCGGGATCCAACTGGCCCGGGGCTATGCCGCCCGTCCGGATCTGACCGCGGAACGGTTCGTGGCCGATCCGTTCGGCCCGCCGGGATCGCGGTTGTACCGAACCGGAGACCTGGTACGTCACCGGCGCGACGGATCGCTGGACTACCTGGGCCGCACCGACTTCCAGATCAAGCTGCGGGGTCAACGCATCGAGCTGGGCGAGATCGAGTCGGTGCTGGCGTCGGCGCCCGGCGTTGTGCACGCGGCGGCGACGGTGGCCGCCGCGCCGGCAGGCGGAGATCATCTCGTGGCCTACCTGGCGGGTGCGAGCGGTCAGCCGATCGACCTGGACCGGGTCAAGTCGGTGACGGCGGAGGCGCTGGCCGAGTACATGCGTCCCACGGTCTGGATGGTCCTCGACGACCTCCCGCTCAACTCGGCGGGCAAGATCGACCGTCGGGCCCTGCCGGAACCCGAGTTCAGTGCAGGGGAGTACGTGGCCCCGGAGTCGGATGTCGAGGCGAAGATCGCCGGTGTGTTCGCCGACGTGCTGGGCGTCGACCGGGTGTCGGTGATCGACAGCTTCTTCGATCTCGGCGGCAACTCACTGTCGGCGACCCGCGTCGCCGCCCGGGTGACCGACGCGCTCGGGGCCGACGTACCCGTGCGGTCGCTGTTCGATGCACCGACGGCACGTCAACTCGCCGAACTCGTCTCGGGCGCCGAGGTCCGGCCGACCGGCATCGCGGCGCTCGCATCGGTCGCCGGATCACGGCTCAGAACCGAGCCCCCGGCACTGTCGTTCGCGCAGCAGCGGATGTGGTTCATCAACCAGTTCGACACGACATCACCTGCCTACAACATCCCCGTGCTGCTCCGGCTGCGCGGCCCGGTGGACGCCGACGCGATGGGAGATGCCTTCGCGGATGTGGTGGCGCGTCACGAAGTGCTGCGCACCACCTATCCGGCCGGCCCCGATGGCACGCCGCATCAGGAGATCTCCGATGTCGCAGCGGCGATCCCGCTGTTGGACTGGGGGATCTGCGACGAGGCGCAGGCGCGTGAACTCCTGTGGCGCGGCTTCGACGTGGCGGGTGAACTGCCCATCCGGGCCCGGCTCGCGGCGGTCGGCCCCGACGAACACCTCCTCGTCGTGGTGGTCCACCACATTTCCGCCGACGGGGAGTCCGGTCCGGTGCTCGCCCGCGATCTCGCCGTCGCGTACACCGCACGCGCACAGGGACGGTCACCGGAATGGGCGCCTATGCCGGTGCAGTACGCCGACTACGCGATCTGGCAACGGGACGCGCTTGGCGACGACCGTGACCCCGATTCGGAGATCTCCCGACAGCTGGGGCACTGGCGGACGCAGCTCGCCGGGCTTCCCGACGTGCTGGAACTGCCAACCGATCACCCACGTCCCGCAGTGGCGTCGATGCGCAGCGGGACGGTCGAGTACCGACTCGGCGAGGACATCGGTCACGGTCTCGATCAGCTCGCGCGTACCCATGGCACCACGAGGTTCATGGTGGTGCACGCCGCGCTCGCCGTGTTGTTGGCCCGGTTGTCGGCAACCTCGGACATCGCGGTCGCGACGCCGGTCGCCGGCCGAGGCGACGTCGCCCTCGACGACCTCGTGGGCATGTTCGTGAACACGTTGGTGATGCGCACCGAGGTGACCCCCGGCCAGTCGCTGGCCGAGTTGCTTGGCCAGGTACGCCGCGTCGATCTCGACGCCTTCTCGCACGCCGACGTTCCGTTCGAACGGGTCGTCGAGGCGCTGGACCCGGTGCGATCGGAATCGTTCGAGCCGCTCGCCCAGGTGTTGCTCGTCCTCGACCAGAGCGGCCTCGGACCGACGGCGGTCGGCGACCTCGAGATCACCGCCGAGGATCCGGGTGCCGACGCCGCCAAGTTCGACCTCACGGTCGGGATGACCGAGACGTCAGCGGGCGAGATCACCGGCAAGATCATCTATGCGACAGACCTTTTCGATCATGCCGGAGCGGAGCACATCGCGGCTGCATTCCGCAGCCTGCTGGTCGAGTTCGCGACGGCGGCCACCACGGGCGCCGATCCCGCAGTCGGTGATCTCGCCCTCGTCGACGATGCCGAGGCGTCCCGGCGCGTCGCAGGCGCCACCGGGCCGCGCGTCGACCTGCCTGCCCAGGTCCTGCCCGAGGCCCTGAGCGGATTCGCTTCGCTCCACCCGGACGCCCCGGCGCTGCTGTCCGACGACCGCGTGCTCGACCACGCCGAGTTCGCCGCCCGGGTGAACATACTGGCCCGAGCGCTGATCTCGCTCGGTGTGGGACCGGACGTGGCGGTGGCCATCTGCATTCCGCGGTCGGTCGAGATGGTCATCGCGATCCACGCGGTGGTCACCGCAGGCGGTCAGTACGTCCCGATCGACACCGAGGCGCCTTCCGAACGCGCCGCGTACATCATCGACACCGCTGGTGCGACGGTACTTCTCGTCGCTCCGGGTGTCCGGCCGGCGCCCGTCGACGGCAACGCGACGCCCGTCGTCGTGGTCGACGCGGATCACCCGATCGACCTCGATGCCCCGGACGCGCAACGGGTGTCCGACGCCGATCGGACCTCGTCGCTGCATCCCGATCACGCTGCCTACACGATCTTCACCTCCGGTTCCACCGGCAGGCCGAAGGGTGTGACGGTCAGTCACCGCTCGGTGCTCAACCGGCTGCGATGGGGGTTGGCGACCTTCCCGTTCGGCGCCGACGACACGGTGATCCTCAAGACGCCGTACACCTTCGACGTCTCGGTACCCGAACTTTTCGCGCCGCTGATCGCCGGGGCCCGACTCCTCGTCGCACGCCACGGCGGGCACACCGACCCGACCTACCTCGCCGACGTACTGCTGGCGCACCGGGTGACGTCGGTGCATTTCGTCCCGTCGATGCTGTCGGTGTTCCTCGACGTGGTCCCGGCCCGGCAGTTGGCCGAGCTGACCCGACTGCGCTACGTCTTCTGCTCCGGCGAGGCCTTGTCGCCCTCGGTCGCCGCCGCGGCGCGGGATCGGTTCCCGCACGCCGGGTTACACGACCTGTTCGGCCCGACCGAGGCCGCCGTCGAGGTCGCCCATCAGGCCCTCGACGTCGTCGGCGACGTGGTGCCGATCGGCCGACCGACCTGGAACACCCAGACCCTGGTGCTCGATGCACGACTGCGGGTGGTGCCGGTCGGCGTACCGGGCGAGCTCTACCTCGGCGGTGTGCAAGTGGCGCGCGGCTATGCGAACCGACCCGACCTCACCGCCGACCGATTCGTCGCCAACCCGTACGGTGCGTCCGGCGGACGGCTCTACCGCACCGGCGATCTCGTCCGCGTCAACTCCGTGGGCGAGCTGGAATACCTGGGCCGCACCGACTTCCAGGTCAAGCTACGTGGTCAGCGGGTCGAGCTCGGCGAGATCGAATCGGTACTCTCCGGGGTGCCGGGAGTCGTCCATGCGGCGGCGACCGTCGTCACCGGGCCGGGCGGCACCCAGCACCTCGTCGCCTACCTGGCCCCGGCGTCGACGGTCGACGTCGACGAGACGCGGCGGGCCGTCGCCGAGTCGCTGCCGCAGTACATGCGGCCCACCGTGTGGACGGTGCTCGACGAGTTGCCGTTGGGCAGTGCAGGCAAGCTCGACCGTCGTGCCCTGCCACAGCCGGACTTCTCGACGACCGAATCCACCGAGGCGGTTGAGGCGGGGACCGAGACGGAACGCCGGATCGCGGAGATCGTCGCCGGGGTGCTCGGCGCCGATCGGATCGGCGTGACCGAATCCTTCTTCGCGCTCGGTGGCGACTCGATCATGTCGATCCAGGTCTCGTCGTTGCTGCGCGGTGCGGGGTTCCCGCTCAGCCCACGGGACATCTTCGAACACAAGACAGTTCGTGGCCTCGCCAGGGCCGTCGAGACCTCGCCCGGCGATCTCCTGCACGAGCTGCCGGGCGGCGCCGTCGGAGATGTGACCATCACACCGACCGTCCACTGGATGCTCGAGCACGCCGACGAGCCGTCGGATGTGGCGGACTACTCGCAGGCCGTCGTCCTCACCTTGCCGTCGCATGTCGACGAGGCCGGGCTGAGCGCCGTACTCGACGCCGTCGTCGCCCACCACCCCGCCCTGTCGGCGCGGTTGACGCGGACCGCCGACGGATGGTCGATGCGGGCCGGTGAGCCGTTCTCCGGTGCCGACGCCCTCACGATGTGGAGCGCCCACGACGCCGCCCGGCATGCCGGGGCCGCCGACCATGCCGGACTCGTCCGTGCTGCTCATGCCGATGCGCTGGGTCGCCTGGACCCGGCGGCGGCGCAGATGATCGCCTGCACCGGCGTGCGCGGCGACGGCGACGATCCGGGCCGCCTGATCCTGGCCGTGCACCACCTCGCCGTCGATGCCGTCTCGTGGCGCACCATCATCACCGACCTCGCCATCGCCTGGTCGCAGCAGAGTGCAGGCGAGCCGATCAGACTGCCGGACAACGGCACATCGATGCGGCGGTGGGCAGATGTTCTCGACGGCCTCGCGACCTCCCGCGCCGCCGAGCTGCCGATCTGGGAACGTCACCTGCCGCAGCATCCCACGCTGCTCGGGGCGCCGACGGTCCGAGAGCGGGACCGGCAGTCCGGTGTCCGATCCCAGACATTCCGGGTGCCGGCCGATCTCGCCGAAGCGGTCCTCGGCCGCGTCGCCACCGCCTTCCGGACCGGGGCCGACGACATCATGCTCGCCGCACTCGGACTCGCCGTGGCCCGCCATCAGGGTGGCCCGGTCCCGGTGTCGATCCTGCTCGAGGGTCATGGCCGCGAAGAACACGTCGGTGATGCGCCCGCCGACCTGTCCCGGGCCGTCGGCTGGTTCACCAGCGTCTCGCCCCTGACCGTCGACATCGATCCGACCGCGCCCATCGTCGCGCTCGTGAAGGCCACCAAGGAAGCCATCGCCGAGCGGCCAGACGACGGCATCGCCTTCGGCGCGCTGCGATACCTCCGATCCGATTCGCCGCTGGCCTCTCGGCCGCTGCCGCCGATCACGTTCAACTTCCTCGGCGCGGGCTCAGGCGCGGGCTCGGGTCCCGCACGTGCCGCTCGCGACCTCGACGCCGACGTCGCCTTCGCACCGGTCGCCGACGCACCGCGCCTGCCCGGTACCGTCTCGGGCGCGATGGCCGCGCTCGCGCAGCTCGCGGTCAACGTCAACACGGTGGCGACCGCCGACGGGCGTGTCCTGGAGGTCGAGTTCAGCGCGCCGGCAACGGTTCTCGACGACGGGGCAGTGGCATCGCTGGCCGCAGGCTTCACCGGTGCGCTCGCCGAGATCACCACCCACGTCGACGAGGTCGGCGACCCCGGTCTGAGCCCGTCGGACGTCGCGGCCACGGGCCTCACCCAGCGCGAGATCGACCGGCTCGCCATCAGGTATCCGGACGCCGACCTGTGGTCGCTCACCCCGCTGCAGCGCGGTCTGTTCTACCAGGCCGAACTGGCACGGTCCGAACACGCCCGGGCCGATCACGAACCGGCGGACGACGCGACCGGCCTCGACGTCTACGTCACCCAGGGCGTCATCGACATACACGGACGGGTCGACGGCGATCGTCTGCACGAGTCGGCACGCCGGCTGCTGGGTGATCACCGGGTGCTGCGCTCGGGTTACCTGCGGACCGAGTCGGGTACACCGCTCGCGGTTGTCCCCCCACACGTCGACCCGGACTGGGCGACCGTCGACCTCCGCGAACTCGCCGCCGCCGACGCCGAACGCCGCGCCGACGAACTGGCTCTGGGCGATCGGGTCACACCGTTCGACCTGGCCGCGCCGCCCTTGCTGCGATTCCGGCTGATCCACCTGCCCGACGGCGTGACCCGCTTCGTCGTCACCAACCACCATCTGCTGCTCGACGGCTGGTCCAATCCGCTCGTGCTGGCCGAACTGTTCGCACATTACGGTGGCCTCGAACTTCCGGGTACCGACGAGACGGCCGGCCGTGACTACGGCGATTTTCTCGACTGGCTCGCCCGGCGGGACGACGACGCGGCACGTAGGTCGTGGCGCGAGATCCTCGCCGACGTCGACGGCCCGACCCTGGTACGGCCCGGATTCACCGCCACCGCAGACGAACTGCCCCGCGATCAGACGGTCGCCGCAGGTACCGATCTCTCGTCGCAACTGACACGGTTGGCCCGCGACACCGACACGACTGTCCCGACCGTCCTCCAATACGCCTGGGGCGTGCTGCTGTCCCGGCTGACCGGACGCAGCACGGTCACCTTCGGCGAGACGGTGTCCGGCCGGCCGCCGGAACTGCCCGGCGTCGAGTCGATGATCGGCCTGTTCATCAACACGTTGCCGGTGGTCGTCGATGTCGATGCGGCACAACCGGTACGCGACGGCCTCGCCGCCCTGCAGGCCACCAAGGCGCGGCTTCTCGATCACCAGCATGTCGGCCTCGCCGACATCGCGTCGGCTGCCGGACATCGCGTGCTGTTCGACACGCTCACCGTCTACGAGTCCTATCCGGTGGACGCCGATGCGGTCACCGCGGGCAGTTCGGCGGCCGGCCTACAGATCGGGCGGGTGTCGCTGACCGACGCCACCCACTATCCGCTCAACCTCGCCGCCGCACCGTCGGGCGACGACATCGACCTGACATTCAAGTACCTCCCGAATGCCTTCTCGGACAGCGAGATCACTCGTATCGCAGGTCTGTACCGTACGCTGCTGGCCGGATTCGTGGCCGCACCGGACGGTGCCGTCGGTGACATCGAGCTCGTCGAGGCCGACGAACGTGCCGCACTCGCGCCGATGACGTCGCCCGCGGCCGCATCGCCGCGCACGATCACCGAGATCCTCGCTGCTCGTGACGTGACCGGGGACCGCGCAGCACTGATCCTCGGCGACCGGTCGGTGACCTACGACGAGTTCGGTGATCGCACGCACCGACTCGGCCGCATGCTCATCGGCGAGGGCATCGGACCCGGAGACGTGGTGGCGGTGGCGATCGCTCGGTCTGTCGAGTCCGTCACCGCGGTGTTCTCGGTGCTGGCAACCGGTGCCGCGTACCTGCCGATCGACCCGACGCTGCCCGCCGACCGTATCGCTCACATGCTCACCGATTCCGGTGTGGCGGTGGCACTCACCACCGGCGACACCGGACTCGACGAGCGTTTCGGCGAGGTCCGCTGGATGGCGATCGATCACCCGTCGACCCAGGCACGGCTCGACGCGATCTCGGGCGCACCGATCGCCGACGACGAACGGACACGCTCCGTCCGGCTCGACGATCTCGCGTACCTGATCTACACCTCGGGCTCGACCGGACAGCCCAAGGCCGTTGCCGTATCGCATCGAGGCGTCGCCGAATTGCTTGCCGCACAACGGGCGATCTCGGGGGAGGGAATCTCGGGAACGGGGTCCGACATCCGGGTGCTGCACGTGGCGTCCCCGAGCTTCGATGCCGCATTCTTCGAGATGGCCTGGGCCATCGGACTCGGCGTCACCCTGGTGATCTCCCCGGCCGACGTCTTCGCCGGACCCGCGCTCGTCGAGGTGATCATCGACGGTGCCGTCACCGATGCGGTCATCACCCCACAGGTGCTCGCGACGATGGAGCCCCACGGCGTCACCTCGCTGCGTCACCTCACCACGGCAGGTGAGGCGTGTCCACCCGACGTGGTCGAGGCCTGGGCGCCGGGCCGGGAGATGTTCAATCTGTACGGACCGTCGGAGACGACGGTGTGGGCGACAGCGGCCCCGGTGGTCCCCGGCGAACCGGTCACCATCGGACGACCGGTGGGCGGCTTCTCGGTGGCGGTGCTCGACGAGCGGCTGCACCCGGTTCCGGCAGGCGCCGTCGGTGAGCTCTACCTCGCAGGAGATGCCCTCGCCCTCGGTTACCTGAATCGGCCCGGTCTGTCGGCGTCGGCTTTCGTGGCCGACCCTCTCGGTGCACCGGGCAGTCGGATGTACAGCACCGGCGACCTCGTCCGCTGGATGCCCGACGCGCACACGGGCACTCATCGGCTGGAGTTCGTCGGCCGGGCCGACTTCCAGGTGAAGATCAACGGTCAGCGGGTCGAGCTCGGCGAGATCGACGCCGTCCTCACGACGCAACCCGGCGTCGACACGGCGGTCACCCAGGGCGTCGGGGGAGATGCCACCGGCATTCGTCTCGTGAGCTATGTGGTGCCGGAGGCGGACCGCCCGGCCGCACTCGACCCGGGCGCACTCATCAGTGCGGTGAGCGAGCGGCTCGCGAGGTACATGGTGCCGTCGGCGATCGTCGTCCTCGACGCCCTGCCGCTGACCACCAGCGGAAAACTCGACCGACGTGCACTGCCGATCCCGGACCGCCTCTCGGCCGACGAGTTCGTCGCACCGGTCGGCCCCGGCGAGACCCGGGTCGCCGAGATCATCGGCGACCTGTTGGGCCGCGACCGGGTCAGTGCGACCGAATCGTTCTTCGATCTCGGCGGCAATTCGTTGTCGGCGACCCGACTCGCGGCGCGGATCGCCGCGACCACGGGCGCCACCGTGCGGGTCCGTGACGTCTTCGACCACCCGACGGTGCGAGATCTCGCCCGGGTGGTGAGCCGTGCCGCGACCGACACGCCGGCATCCGTCGAGCCGGGTTCGATCCCACGGCCGCAACACCTTCCGCTGTCGTACTCGCAGCAGCGGATCTGGTTCCTCAACCGTTTCGATCCGGAGTCGCCTGCCTACAACATCCCGCTGGTGTTGCGCCTCGACGGCGACCTCGACATCGCTGCGCTGCGCCACGCCCTGACCGACGTGCTGGGCCGACACGAGGTGCTGCGCAGCACGTTCGGGGACGTCGACGGGACGCCCGTGCAGACCGTGCATCCGGCCACCGACCTGTCGGCCACGTTGCGGTGGCAGCAGCTCGACGGCTCCGACGCGGAGATCGCCGCCGCCGTGACAGAGGCCGTCACCACCGGATTCGACATCGCGGCCGAGCTGCCGGTGCGTGCGGTACTCGGCACGGATGTGGCCGACCGTCGACGGCACGTGCTCGCCCTCGTCGTCCACCACATCGCCGCCGACGGCGAATCGATGACACCACTGCTCGCCGATGTGCTCACGGCCTACCGCGCCCGGACCGACGGTGCCGCGCCGACGTGGGCACCGCTGCCGCTGCAGTTCGCCGACTACGCACTCTGGCAGCGCGCGGTCCTCGGTTCACCAGACGATCCCGACTCGGCGATGGCGGCGCAAACCCGTTACTGGACACAACAGTTGGCGGCGCTACCCGATGTACTGGGACTGCCGGCGGACCGTCCGCGCCCGGCCGTTGCGACGTTGCGTGGCGCGGCCGTCGAGGTCGAGATCCCCGCCGATGTCGCATCAGCGGTCACCGCGATCGCCGCCGATCGCGGCGTCACGTCGTTCATGGTCGTGCATGCCGCGCTCGCGGTACTGCTCGCCCGATTGTCCGGCACCACCGACATCGCCGTCAGCACGCCGATCGCCGGTCGTGGCGATGCGGCGTTCGATGGCCTCGTCGGCATGTTCGTGAACACGCTCGTCCTGCGTACCGAGGTCGACTCGTCGACGACGTTCACCGAACTCCTCGACTCGGTGCGGCGCACCGATCTCGACGCATATGCGCACGCGGATGTGCCGTTCGAACATCTCGTCGAGCAATTGAATCCGACTCGTTCGGAAGCATTTGCGCCACTGTCCCAGGTGTTGCTGACGGTCGGGGACCCGTCGCGCGGCAGCATCGATCTGCCCGGGCTGACCGTGTCACCGGCACCGGCGGGCGAGCCGTCCGCCAAAGTGGATCTGACCATCGACATCGCCGTCGGAGACGGTCCCGACGGCTGGCGCGGTTCGATCGCGTACGCGACGGATCTCTTCGACGCGGCGACCATCGAGCGACTGGCCACCCGATTCGTCGATCTCCTCGGTGATCTCGCGCTGGACCCGTCGGCCGCGGTCGGCGACCGCCCGTTGCTCACCGACCGAGAGGACAGCGAGGTCCGCAGGCTCTCCGTCGGGCCAGACGTGGCGGTCCGCGACACCACGCTGGACACCGCCATCGTCGAGCAGTCGCGACGCACACCGTCGGCGCCCGCCCTCGTGTTCGAGGACAGAAGCGTGGACTACACAGAGCTCGTGGCCCGGGTCAGCAGCCTGGCGCGGGATCTGATCGCGCGCGGCGTCGGTCCGGATGACGCAGTCGGCGTGAGTATCCCGCGATCCGTCGAGATGGTGGTCGCGATCCACGCCATCGTGGCCGCAGGCGGCCAGTACGTGCCGATGGACACCGAGGCCCCTGCCGATCGTGTGCGCCACATGCTCGACACCGCGGAGGTGGCACTCGTCCTCGTCGGGCCCGGCTCGTCCCGGCAGGCGTTCGCCGACGCAGGCGTGACCGTGCTCGACGTCGATACCACGGCACCGTTCGACCGCGACGTCGATCCCGTCGCCGACGCCGACCGGCGAGCGCCGCTGCATCCGGATCATGCCGCCTACACGATCTTCACCTCGGGTTCGACCGGCAGGCCCAAGGGCGTGACGGTGTCGCATCGTGCCGTCCTCAACCGTCTGCACTGGGGTCTGAGCACCTTCCCGATCGATGCCTCGGACACGGTGATCCTCAAGACGCCGTACACCTTCGACGTCTCGGTGCCCGAGCTGTTCGCGCCGCTGTTCGCCGGTTCGCGGATGCTGATCGCCCGCCCCGGCGGCCACACCGATCCGGGATACCTCGCCACGGTGATCGAGTCGGAGCAGGTGACATCGGTCCATTTCGTCCCGTCGATGCTGTCGGTGTTCCTCGACGTCGTCGATGACGAGACGCTGGCGGATCTCTCCTCGCTGCGGTACGTCTTCGCCTCCGGTGAGGCGCTGCCGCCTGCGGTCGCGAAGACCACCCGGACCGCATTGCCGCGGGCCGGTCTGCACGACCTGTTCGGTCCCACCGAGGCGGCGGTCGAGGTTGCCCATCAGGATCTGACCACCGTCGGCGACGTCGTGCCGATCGGGCACCCGACCTGGAACACCACGACCTGGGTGCTCGACGGCCGGCTGCGCCCGGTACCCGCAGGCGTGCCCGGCGAGCTGTACCTCGGCGGCGTGCAGATCGCCCGCGGTTACGCGGCTCGCCCGGATCTCACCGCAGAACGTTTCGTGGCCGACCCGTTCGGTGCACCCGGGATGCGCCTGTACCGCACCGGCGACCTGGTGTGCCACAACTCCGTCGGCGAGCTGGAGTATCTGGGCCGCACCGACTTCCAGGTGAAGCTGCGCGGGCAGCGGATCGAGCTCGGCGAGATCGAATCGGTGCTCACCGCAGTCGACGACGTGGTGCACGCCGCGGTCACCGTCGCCCGTTCGTCGACCGGTGCCGAACACCTCGTCGCCTACCTGGTCGGTCCGGCCACCCCCGAGCCGGCGAAAGCCGCGGCGGCACAGGCCCTGCCGGAGTACATGCGGCCGACCGTGTGGACTCTGCTGGACGCCATCCCACTGGGGAGCTCCGGAAAACTGGACCGCCGCGCATTGCCGGAGCCGGACTTCACCGCGCTGGACACCGATTACGAGGCACCGGCCGACGACGACGAGCGTGCGATCGCCGGGATCTTCGCCGGTGCCCTCGGCGTCGACCGGATCTCGGTCACCGAGTCCTTCTTCGCCCTCGGCGGCGACTCGATCATGTCCATCCGGGTGGCGTCGGCGCTGCGGGCCGCGGGCTACACCGTGAGTCCCCGCGACATCTTCGAGCGGCGGACCGTTCGGGCCCTCGCGATCGCGGCCGGTGCCGACGCGGTCGCCGACCTGGCGGAATACCCGGGTGGGGGAGAGGGCGAGGTCGCGCTCACCCCGGCGGTGCACTGGATGCTCGACCATGCCGACGAGCCGTCCGACATCGCCGACTTCTCGCAGAGCAGCGTGCTCATCCTGCCCGACGACATCACCGAATCCGAACTGCGCACAGTGGTCGCCGCCGTCGTCGCACATCACCCGATGCTCAGTGCCCGGCTCGGCGAGCGCGACGGCGAGTGGGAGCTGGCCGCGGGCAACGAGTTCGACGCCGAGACCGCGGTGCGGATACATGCCGTCGACGCCCCGATCGATTCGGATGCCTTCACCGACGCCGTCCGCGACGGGCACGCCAAGGCGCTGGGACGTCTCGACCCGGGCACGGGTGCCGTGCTCCAGGCCGTCGGGCTGCGGAGCCCGGACGGGCGCGGCAGGCTCGTCGTCGCCATCCATCACCTCGCGGTGGATGCCGTGTCGTGGTCTGCGATCATCACCGATCTCGTCACGGCATGGGCGCAGTGCTCGGCGGGACAGGAGATCTCGCTGCAGCCGACCGGCACGTCGATGCGGCGCTGGGCAGGCGTGCTCGCCGATCTCGCCGGCCGGGACGAGGAACTCCTGATGTGGGCCGGGCACCTGCGGGCGCCGGGGGCCGAGCAGGTGGGACGGCCCTTCGACCGGAGCCGAGACCGGCAGGCGACGGTCCGGACCGTCTCGTGGACGGTGCCCACCGACCTGACCGAAGCCCTGCTGACCCGAGTGCCGGCCGCCTACCGGACCGGTGCCGACAACTCATTGCTCGCCGCCTTGGCCCTGGCGGTGGCGGACGCGGCCACCGATGGTCGCGTCGCCATCCTGCTCGAAGGCCACGGACGTGAGGAACCCGTCGCGCCGGGCGCCGATCTGTCGCGCGCGGTCGGGTGGTTCACCAGCATCGCACCGCTGACCGTGGATGTCCCCGCAGGCGGTGGTGGCACGGCCGACACGACCGGGTTGGTCAAGTCCGTCAAGGACGCCCGGGCCGCCATGCCCGACCACGGCCTGGCATTCGGGTCACTGCGCTACCTGCGCGACGGCTCACCGCTCGCAGACCTGCCTCTGCCGTCGATCAGCTTCAACTACTTCGGCAATGTCGGTGGACCGGCCGACCCTGCCGCAGGCAGTGAGGTCGCGGCGACCGATGCCGCCGGTTTCCTGCCGGCGACCGACGCGCCGGTGCTGCCCCCGTCGGTGTCCGGAGCGATGGTGGCGCTGTCGACCCTGGCGGTCAACGTCTCCGCGGTCGCCGGTGTCGACGGCCGGAACCTACGGGCCGACTTCAGCTTCCCGGGCGCGGTCCTCGACGAGGACGAGGTCATCGAGATCGCGCGACGGTGGCAGCACGGGCTCGCCGCCATCGTCGCCGACCTCGAGGCCGTCGGCGACCCCGGACTGTCCGAATCCGATGTGGTGACCACCGGACTCGCGCAGCACGAGATCGACGAACTCGGCGGCCGGTATCCGGCGGCGGACCTCTGGCCGTTGTCTCCCTTGCAGAACGGGCTGCTGTTCCAGTCCGAGATCGTCGACCGCCCCGGTGAGATCGACGTGTACTCGGTCCAGGTGATCATCCAGATCGCCGGCGGCATCGACGTGTCCCGGATGCGTCGGGCGGCGGGCGAACTGTTCCGCGCACACCCGGTGCTGCGATCGGCCTACGTGCGCACAGCCGACGGCACACCGGTCACGGTGGTGCCGCCGGTCGTCGAACCCGATTGGCAGACGGTCGATCTCAGTTCTGTCGATGACCAGACGGCGCAGTCGCGGCTTGCGGACCTGGCAGGCGAGCAGCGCACCACCCGCTTCGACCTCGCACGACCCGGCCCGATCCGGTTCGTCGCGGTCGCGATGCCGTCGGGTGATCACCGGCTGATCATCACCAACCACCACATCCTGCTCGACGGGTGGTCCGGGCCGCTGGTGATCGCCGACCTGTTCGCCGCCTACCTCGGCGACGGTGCGGTGCCCACCCCGCCGGCGCCCCGCGCCGGCTACGCCGATTTCCTGAGCTGGCTGGCCGACCGGGACGGTGCCGCCGCGCGGGATGCGTGGCGAGATGCGTTGGCGCCGTTGGACGGACCGACCCTCCTCGCGCCCGAGCGGGCCACGGTCGCCGAGACACCGGCCGAATACGACGTCGACCTCGACCCCGAACTGGTCGCCGGACTGCATCGCTTCTCCCGCGACCACGGGGTCACGCCGTCGACCGCGATCCAGGTCGCCTGGGCCCTCACCCTGTCCCGGCTGACCGGCCGGCAGGTGGTGGCCTTCGGTGAGACCGTTTCCGGCCGTCCCGCCGAGCTCGACGGCGTGGAGGCCGCGATCGGCCTGTTCATCAACACCATCCCGGTGATCGTCGACTGCGATCCCGCGCAGACCCTCGGCGAGGTCGCATCGGTACTCCAGAACGCCAAGACCCGCCTGCTGGATCATCAGCATCTCGGCCTCGCCGACATCGGCGAGATCGCCGGGCACCCGGTCTTGTTCGACACCTTGACCGTCTACGAGTCCTATCCGGTCGACTCCGACGCCCTCGCGTCGGGAAGTCGCGCGGCCGGTCTGGACATCACCGGCGTCGACTTCGCCGACTCCACCCACTACCCGCTCAACCTCATCGTCGGGCCGGCCGGTGACGGCATGCGGTTCGCCTTCACGTACCTGCCGAGCGTGGTCGGCGACGACGACGTGGTGCGCGTGGCCGACCACGTCCACACGGTGCTCGCCACGCTCGTCGCGGTACCCGGCCGCCTGATCGCCGACGTCGACACCATCAGCGACGCCGATCGGGCGCTGGTCACCGGGTGGGCGCAGGGCGCCGACGTCGGTGTCGATGACGGCCTCATCACCGATCATGTTGCCGCGCAGGTCCGGGCGACACCCGATGCGACCGCGCTCGTCTTCGGGGGCGACGCGGTCACCTACGCCGGGTTCGGGTCGCGGGTGTCGGCCCTGGCGCGCGACCTGATCGCCCGCGGCGTTGGGCCGGAAGTAGCCGTGGGCGTGTGTATCCCTCGGTCGGTGGAACTGCTCGTCGCGCTGCATGCGGTCCTCGCCGCAGGCGGCCACTACGTGCCCATCGACCCGGACGCCCCGGCCGACCGGGCCCGGTACATGCTCGACACGTCGGGCGCGGCGCTCGTGCTCGTGACCGACGCCACCGCACGCGTTGCCGGCGCACAGCAGGTCGACGTCGTCACCGTCCCGTCCGAGGCGCCGGACACGACCGTCGCGCCGGTCACCGACGCCGACCGGATCACCCCGCTGCGGGGCGAGAGTCCCGCGTACACGCTCTTCACGTCCGGATCGACCGGCCGCCCCAAGGGCGTCACGGTGACGCACGAGGCGATCGCGAATCGACTCGCCTGGATGCAGGCGTCGTACCCGCTCGACGCCGGCGACGTCGTCATCCAGAAGACGCCGGCCACCTTCGATGTGTCCGTGTGGGAGTTCTTCTGGCCGTTGATGGTCGGCGCGCAATTGGTGATCGCCCGTCCCGACGGCCATCGCGATCCGGTCTACCTGGCGGAACTGATCCGCGAGCAGCGGGTCACCGTCACACACTTCGTGCCGTCCATGCTGTCGACGTTCATCGACGTCGTCGGGACCGCCGGTCTCGCCGAGCTGACGTCGATCCGTCAGGTGTTCACCTCGGGTGAGGCACTTGCTCCGCCGGTGGCCGCCGCGGCACTCGAGGCGCTGCCGAACGCACGGCTGCACAATCTGTACGGACCCACCGAGGCGGCCGTCGACGTCACCTCGCACGAGGTGGCGCCCGGCGACACCGCTGTGCCGATCGGCCGTCCGGTCTGGAACACCACCGGTCGCGTGCTGGATCCGCAGCTGCGTCCGGTTCCGCCCGGCGTGGCAGGCGAACTGTATCTCGGTGGCGTGCAGCTCGCGCGCGGATACGCGGCCCGACCCGATCTGACCGCGGACCGCTTCGTTGCCGACCCGTTCGGCGCATCCGGCACGCGTCTGTACCGCACCGGGGACCTGGTGCGGCACACTTCCGACGGCGAGCTGGAGTACCTGGGCCGCACCGACTTCCAGGTGAAGCTGCGTGGCCAGCGCATCGAGCTCGGTGAGATCGAGGCCGTCCTCGCATCCGTGCCCGGCGTCGTGCACGCGGTGGCCACGGTCACCGCAACACCCAGCGGCGACGAACACCTCGTCGGTTACGTCGCGGGCGATTCGATCGACCTCGACGCCGTGCGCGAGACGGCCGCGCAGGCGCTGCCGGAGTACATGCGCCCCACGGTCTGGTCTCTGCTCGAGGTGATGCCGTTCAACACCGCGGGCAAGATCGATCGGCGCGCACTGCCCGAGCCGGAGTTCGCGGCCGGGGAGTACGCCGAGCCCCGAACCGATGTCGAACGCGCCGTCGCCGCAGTGTTCGGCGATGTCCTCGGTGTCGACACCGTGTCGGCCACCGACAGCTTCTTCGACCTCGGCGGCAATTCCCTGTCGGCGACCCGCGTCGCCGCCCGCATCGCCGAGACCCTCGGTATCCGGGTCGGCGTGCGCGACCTCTTCGACGCGCCGACTGTCCGTGCGCTCGCCGCCCTGGTCGCCGATGTCACCGGACCGGCAACGGAAGCGTTGGTCGCAGGCCAACGCCCCGAACGCATCCCGCTGTCGAGCGCACAACAGCGGATGTGGTTCATCAACCGGTTCGACCCGTCATCGCCTGCCTACAACATCCCGTTCGCGCTGACACTCACCGGCCGCCTCGACGTGGACGCCCTGCGCGCCGCGCTCGCCGACGTGATCACCCGCCACGAGAGCATGCGCACGGTCTTCCCGGCGGACGAGAACGGCGATGCGGTACAAGAGATCCTCGATCCCGCGATCCTGGCGACCGACACATCCTGGTGGAGCCGACCCGTGGACATCGCCGCTGCGCGTGATCTCGCCCGGCAACCATTCGACGTCACCCGCGACCTACCGATCCGTACTGCGCTGGTCGCGACCGGGGATGACGACCACCTGCTCGTGGTGATCATCCACCACATCGCCGCCGACGGTGAGTCGCTCGCCCCGCTGCTGCGCGACATCGTCACCGCCTACACCGCACGGACCGCGGGCACCGCACCGGGATGGCCGGACCTGTCCGTCCAGTACGCCGATTTCGCGTTGTGGCAGCAGCGGGTGCTCGGCTCCGCCGACGAGCCGGACTCGATCGTGGGCCGGCAGGTCTCGTACTGGACCGAGCAGCTCGCCGACCTGCCCGACGTCATCGGACTGCCGTCCGATCGCCCGCGTCCCGACGTCGCGTCGTTGCGGGGCGGCCTCGCCGCATTCGACATCCCCGCCGATCTCGTCCACGCCGTCGACGATCTCGCCCGGCGCCACGGTGCGACACCGTTCATGGTGTTGCACGCAGCCCTCGCAGCGCTGCTGGGCCGCATCGGCGACACCACCGACGTCGCCATCGCGACGCCGGTGGCAGGCCGTGGACAGTCCGCCCTCGACGACGTGATCGGCATGTTCGTCAACACCCTCGTCCTGCGTATCGGGATCGACCCCGCGATGTCGTTCGGCGACCTGCTGACCGCCACCCGCGGAACCGATCTCGATGCCTTCGGTCACGCCGACGTCCCGTTCGAGTACCTCGTCGAACGACTCGCCCCGACCCGATCGGAGGCCTTCGCACCGCTCGCGCAGGTCATGTTCACGCTGGAACAGCACGCGCAATCGCGGGTGGACCTGCCGGACCTGAGCATCGCACCTGCCGAACCCGGTGAGCCCGCAGCACGTTTCGACCTGACCGTCGGCCTGTCCGCCACGCGTACCGACGATGGCCGCCTCACCGCCCTCGACGGTTCGATCGTCTACGCGACCGACCTGTTCGACCACGACACGGCGGTCCGGATCGCCGACTGGTATGTCGCGATCCTGCGCGCATTGGTCGACGATACGACGACGGTGGTCGGCGATGTGCCGCTCGTCGATTCGGCCGGGCACGGCAAGCTCCGGGCCTGGTCGGTCGGCCTCGATGTCGACACCGACGCCCCGGTTCTGCCCGATGCGATGGCGACTGCGGTCCGTTCACACCGCGGCGCGACCGCCCTCGTCGATGGCGATCGGAGCATCTCCTACGCCGATTTCGGCTCCCGGGTGAACAGCCTTGCGCGCGAGCTCATCAGGGCGGGCGTGGGCCCGGACGTCGCGGTCGGCGTGGCGGTCCCGCGCTCCGCGGAGATGCTGGTCGCGATCCATGCGGTGGTGACCGCGGGCGGCCACTACGTGCCGATCGACCCCGATGCGCCTGCCGACCGCATCGACTACATGCTCGACACCGCACGCGTGGCCGCAGTCATCGTCGGACCCGGCAGCGTGCCGGACGTGCTCGCCGACTCGGAGCGTCGCCTCGTGGTCGCCGACGCGTCCGCGCCGGTTCCCGCGGACTCGTCTCCGGTCACCGATGCCGACCGCATATCTCCGCTGACCGCCGACCACGCGGCCTACACCCTGTTCACCTCCGGCTCGACGGGCCGCCCCAAGGGCGTCGTCATCACCCACGCGGCCATCGCGAACCGCCTGGCCTGGATGCAGGACTCCTACCGACTGCGCGGCGCGGACGTCGTGCTGCAGAAGACACCCGTGACCTTCGATGTGTCGGTGTGGGAACTGTTCTGGCCGTTGATGGTCGGCGCGACCCTCGTCATCGCGCGCCCGGACGGCCACCGTGACCCGGCCTACCTGGCGCAGCTGATCCGCGAGCAACGGGTGACCACCACGCACTTCGTGCCGTCGATGTTGTCGGCCTTCATCGACGTCCTCGGCCCCGAAGGGCTCTCCGCATTGTCGTCGATCCGGCAGCTGTTCACCTCCGGTGAGGCGCTGGCACCCTCGGTCGCCGCAGCCGCGCTGGACGCGCTGCCGAACGTGCGGCTCCACAATCTGTACGGACCCACCGAGGCGGCCGTCGACGTCACCTACCACGAGGTGCGATACGGCGACACCACCGTGCCGATCGGCCGGCCGGTCTGGAACACCACCACCCGCGTCCTCGACGCCCGACTGCATCCGGTCCCCATCGGGGTGCCCGGCGAGCTCTACCTGGGTGGCCTGCAACTCGCCCGCGGGTACGCCTCACGCACCGACCTCACCGCCGACCGGTTCGTCGCGGACCCGGCCGGGCCGGCAGGTGCCCGCATGTACCGCACCGGCGACCTGGTCCGCCACGATCCCCATGGTGATCTGGAATACCTGGGCCGCACCGACTTCCAGGTGAAGCTGCGCGGTCAGCGCATCGAGCTGGGCGAGATCGAGGCGGTGCTCGTGTCCGCGCCGGGTGTGGTGCACGCCGCGGCCACCGTCGCGACCACCGCCGACGGCTCTGAACATCTGGTCGCCTACCTCGCAGGCGGCACCGAGGAATCCGGCGAGGCCGGGATCGATCTCGGCCAGGTCGAGGCACTCGCGGCCCGCCTGCTCCCGGAGTACATGCGGCCGACGGTGTGGATGCCGCTGCAGCGCGTCGAGCTCACCGCTTCGGGCAAGCTCGACCGACGTGCCCTGCCTGCGCCGGAGCGCGGCGGCGCCGAGTACGTGGCGCCCACCACCGACACCGAGAGCACCATCGCGGGTGTCTTCGCCGAGGTCCTCGGCCTTGACCGCGCATCGGCCACCGAGAGCTTCTTCGACCTCGGCGGCAATTCGCTGTCCGCCACCCGGGTGGCCGCCCGCGTGGGCCACGCCCTCGACACCGACGTCTCGGTGCGGGACCTGTTCGACGCACCGACGGTGCGCTCGCTTGCCGAACGGGTCCGTCCGGGAACCGGTGCGACGGCTCCGATCGTCGCGCAGCCCCGGCCCGACGTCATCCCGTTGTCGTTCGCCCAGCAGCGGATGTGGTTCATCAACCAGTTCGACACGGCTTCCTCGGCATACAACATCCCGTTGGGTCTGCGGCTGACCGGGGATGTCGATCACGACGCCCTTCTCGATGCGCTGCTGGACGTGATCGGACGACACGAGATCCTGCGCACCGTGTATCCCACCGTGGATGGACGACCCACACAACGCGTCCTGGACGTCGACGCCGCCGCCGAGCATCTCGACTGGTCGCTCGCCCGCGAATCCGGCGACCTGCGCGATGCCACCGCCCGCGGCTTCGACGTCGCGCGCGACCTCCCGATTCGCGGACGCGTCTGGCGGGCAGCGGATTCGGCGACCACCGACGTCATCGTCGTGTGCCACCACATCGCCTTCGACGGGGAGTCTGCCAAGGTTCTCGCGACAGATCTGGTCCGTGCCTACCTGACGCGCACCGGCGGCGGTCCGGCCGCCGAGCCGCCGACCGTCCAGTACGCCGATTTCGCGTTGTGGCAACACCGGACACTCGGCCGCACCGACGACGTGACCTCACCCATCGGCAGGCAGTTCGCGCACTGGCTGTCCGTTCTCGACGAGATCCCTGCGGTCACCGACCTGCCCATGGACCGGCCACGGCCGTCGGTGCTCGAGGCCGACGGCGAGCGCGCGAGCATCGACATACCCGCAGATCTCGCGGCGGCCGTGCACCGCACCGCCGCCGACACCGGCCTGACGCCGTTCATGGTGTGCCACGCCGCCCTCGCCCTGACCGTGGCCCGGCTCGCCGCGACACGTGACGTGGTGATCGGGGCGCCGGTCGCCGGCCGCGGACAGGCCGTACTCGACGAATTGATCGGCATGTTCGTCAACACGTTGATCTTGCGGACCGCGGTCGACCCGGCAGTGTCGGTCGAGGAATTCCTCGCCGAGGTCCGCGCCGTCGACCTCGACGCCTTCGCCCACAGCGACGTCGCCTTCGAGCAACTCGTCGATGCGCTGGCTCCGGAACGGTCGACAGCGCACGCACCGCTGACCCAGATAGCGTTCACCTATGCGACCGACGACACGTCAGGTCGTGCGGCGTTCACCGGGGCCGGACTCGAGATCGAACCTCTCGACCTCGCCGAACAGGATGCCAAGTTCGACCTGACCGTCGGCGTGCTCGAACATCCCGGAAGCGGCGAGACCCCCGGTCTGACGGCCGAGTTCCTCTATGCGCGAGCACTGTTCGACGAGCCGACGATCCTCGGGTTCGCCGACACCTGGCTGCGGGTCCTCGGCGCGGTCACCGGCGACCGGACCGCCGCCGTCGGCGACATCGATCTGCTCGACGACGCCCAGCGGCGGGAGATGGACGCCGTCCGAGCAGAACTCGCGGCGGCGGCCCGGGCGAGCGAGACCTTCGGTGGCGGCAAGACCCTGCCCGAGGTCCTCGTCGACCGCACCCTCGATCCTGAGCATGCCGCGCTCATCAGTGACGCGGAGACGATCGACTACCAGGAGTTCGAATCCCGGACCAACCGGCTCGCCCGCACCCTGATCCGTCGCGGCGTGGGACCGGACGTGGTGGTCGCGGTCGGCATCGCACGGTCGATGGAGTCGGTCATCGCCACCTGGGCGGTGATCAAGGCCGGCGGCGTCTACCTGCCGATCGACCCGACCTACCCTGACGATCGCATCGACCACATGTTGTCGGATTCCGGTGCGGCCCTGGGCCTCACGACGACCGCCGACCGCGTCACGCTCGGCGACCGCGATCAGCCGCACTGGCTGGTCCTCGACGACACCGACCTGATCGAGGCGACCGGCCGGGAGTCGACGGACGTCGTGAGCGACGCCGATCGGCTCGCACCGGTACGCCTCGACAACCTCGCCTACCTGATCTACACGTCCGGCTCGACCGGCCGCCCCAAGGCCGTCGCCGTCAACCACCGCGGCATCTCCGACCTCGTACAGGCGCTGCGTGAAGTGTCATCGGGCCCTGCCACGCGGGTCCTGCACGTGGCGTCGCCGAGCTTCGACGCCTCCATGCTGGAGATGATCTGGGCCATCGGATCCGGTCACACGCTGGTGGTCTCGCCTGCCGAGATCTACGGTGGCGCCGAATTGGCCGCCCTCATCGCGCGGCACCGCATCACCGATGCACTGATCACGCCGACCGTGCTTGCCACCGTCGACCCGGCCGGATTGACGACGCTCAAGCACCTCGCCACCGGCGGCGAGGCCTGCCCACCCGACCTGATCGAGCGGTGGGCAGTCGACGGGCGGGCATTGTTCAACTTCTACGGACCGTCGGAGACGACGATCTGGGCGACCGCGGGCCGATCGCTGCCGGGCCGACCGGTCACCATCGGGCGGCCGATCCGTGGTTTCACCGCCTACATCCTGGACGAGCGCCTCAACCCGGTGCCGCACGGTGTGATCGGTGAGCTGTATCTCTCGGCGCCCGGTCTGGCGCGCGGGTACCTCGCCAGGGCAGGCCTGACCTCCGCGCGGTTCGTCGCCGATCCTCTGGGACTGCCCGGGTCGCGCCTCTACGCCACCGGCGACCTGGTCCGACGGACCCCCGCAGGCGAGATCGAGTTCGCCGGGCGTGCCGACCATCAGGTGAAGATCAACGGCCAGCGAGTCGAACTCGGCGAGATCGACGCCGTTCTCGCCGCCACTCCGGGCGTTGCCCATGCGCTCACCCTGGGCGCCGAGGACCCCGCCGGACGGACCCGACTGGTCGGCTACCTCGTCGCCGACGACCAGACGGTCCTCGACACCTCCGCCGTGTCGCGCGAGGCCGGTAGGCGACTGGCCGCTCACATGGTGCCTGCACAGCTGATCGTGCTCGATGCGCTGCCGTTGACACCCGCGGGCAAGTTGGACCGGGCCGCCCTGCCGGCCCCGGACTTCGTCGCCGACACCGAGTTCGTGCCACCCGCGACGGATGCCGAGCGCACCCTGGCAGGCATCGTCGCCGGCCTGCTGGGTGCCGAGCGGGTGGGTGCCACCGACTCGTTCTTCACCCTCGGCGGCGACAGCATCATGTCCATCCAGCTGGCATCCGCGGCCAAGTCCGCAGGGTTCGCCCTGACCCCTCGGGACATCTTCGAGAACAAGACGATCCGCGCCATGGCCGCGGCGGCGGGCGTCGTCGGCGCGGCGGTGGAACCACTCGCGGAACTGCCCGACGGGCCATCCGGACAGATGGTGATCACGCCGATCGTCGACTGGATGCTCGAGCACGCCGATTCGCCCGCGGACTTCACCGATTTCTCGCAGGCCAATCTCCTGCATCTGCCCGCCGGACTGACCGGAGATGATCTGCGGCACATGGTCGCCGGACTCGTCACCGCCCACCCCATGCTGACCGCTCGGCTGTACCGGGTCGAGGGGGAGTGGAACCTCGACACCGGAGCCACCGTGGACACCGGGCAATTGGTGCGGACCGCAGCGGTCGGTTCCTCGCCCGGAAGTGCGGAGTTCGCCGGCGCGATCACCGACCTGCACGCCGAGGCACTCGCCGAACTCGATCCCGCGACGGGCGACATCCTGCGCTGCGTCGTGGTGGTACCCGACACGGTCGAGATCCCCGACGGCGGCACCGCGGTCGGGGCAGGCGCCCGGCTGCTGATCGTCATCCATCATCTCGCGGTGGATGCGGTCTCGTGGCCGACGATCGTGGTCGACCTGGCGACCATGTGGTCGCAGCGGGAATCCGGTCTCGCCCTGGCGCCGCAACCCGAAGGCACATCGGTTCGTCGGTGGTCCCGGTTGCTCGCCGACCACGCGGCCGACCGGTTGACCGAACTGCCGTACTGGCTGGAGCGGTTGCCGGCGAACCCACCGCGCATCGGCCGCGAACTCGACCGCGCCGCGACCCGCGCTGTGCAGCCGGTGACGGTGCCGCTGCTGGTGGACGCCGACATCACACGCGCGCTGCTCACGACCGTGCCAGACGCATTCGGTGCAGGCACCCAGGACGCCCTGCTCGCTGCGCTGGCCCGGGCCGTCCACGGGTGGACCGGCCAACAGGCAGCGGGTGTCGACGACGCAGAAGTCGACGATGCAGTCGTGTTCGGCGTCGAGGGTCACGGCCGGGAAACCGAGATCGCCGCCCGCGGTGACGATCCGCGCGCCGTCGACCTGTCGCGAACCGTCGGGTGGTTCACGACGATGTCCCCGGTGCGTATCCCGCTCGGCCGCGACCATGACGTCGTGCGCACGGTCAAGGAGACCAAGGAGGAGCTCCGGGGTCGTGCGGACCACGGCCTCGGATTCGGCCTGCTGCGCTATCTCGCGCCCCGTGTTCTCGCCGGTCCGCACACCGATGCCACGACCCTCGCCGACCTGGCCGAGCTCGCGCGCAGGCGCCTGCCCTCGATCGCGTTCAACTACTTCGGAAATGTCGCCGCGTCGGGCGCGCAGAACACCGACGCCGCCGATGAGGCATTCGTGCCGTCCGGCGACGACGTCGAGCTGCCGTCGACGCTCAGCGGCGCTCTGGTGATGCCGCATGCACTGTCGGTGGACGTGCAGACCGTCGTCATCGACGGGCACCGACGGCTGCGCGCATCGTTCGCGTATCGGCCCGGTTCGCTCACCGACGACGAGGTCACCGATCTCGGCACCCGCTGGGCCACCGAGTTGGCCGCCATCGTCGCGGCGACCGAGGCCGCGGATCCCGGGCCGTCCCCGTCAGATCTCATCGGACCGCGTCTGGGCCAGGACGAGATCGACGACCTGGGTCGCCGCTATCGGGGTGCCGAGATCTGGCCACTGACCCCGCTGCAGCAGGGGCTCTACTTCCAGGCCGAACTCGGGGCCACGTCCGGCGACGAGAGATCTGCGACCGCAGAGGTCGACGTCTATGTGACGCAGGCCGTGATCGAACTCGCGGGCGATGTCGATGTCGAGCGGATGCGTTCTGCCGCAACACGTCTACTGGACCACCATCGAGTGCTGCGCTCGGGGTACGTGCGGACCGTCGAGGGGGCGGTCGTCGCGGTCGTGCCGCCCCGGATCGATCCGGACTGGGCCACGATCGATCTCCGCGACGAGACGGGGGAGTCCGACGAGCGCCTCGACTCGATCGCGGTCGATCAGATGCGGCGCCCGTTCGTCCTCTCCGAGCCCGGCCTCATCCGATTCGCGATGGTGCTGCTGCCCGGATCACGCGCCGCGCTCGTCGTCACCAGCCATCACCTCGTGGTGGACGGGTGGTCGGGACCGTTGATCGTCGGCGACCTGTTCGCCATGTATCTCGGCGGTCACCCGCTGACCTCCACCGACAGCGGAGATTTCGCCACCTTCCTGCGCTGGCTCGCCCGGCGGGACGACGCTGCCGCTCGTGCGGTCTGGTCGGACGCGTTGGCCCGCCTCGACGGCCCGACCGTGGTCGCCCCCGGACGCGTGGCCACCGAGGATGCGCGGCCCCGTGAGCACGTCATCGACACCGGTGCCGACCTGGGGATCGCCCTCGGGCACGCCGCTCGGCGACTCGGCGTCACCACCTCGACCCTGCTCCAGTTCGGTTGGGCGGTCCTGTTGTCCCGGCTCACCGGGCAGACGACGGTCGGCTTCGGCGAAACGGTGTCGGGTCGCCCGGCCGACATCGACGGCGTCGAGCAGATGGTCGGCCTGTTCATCAACACGCTGCCCGTCGCGGTCACCGTCGACCCCGACCAAGGGATCGACGACGCGGTACGCGCCTTGCAGGACACCAAGACCCGACTCCTCGATCACCAGCACATGGGCCTTGCCGACATCGCCGCGGCCACCGGCCACCACGCGCTGTTCGACACCCTCACCGTCTACGAGTCCTACCCGGTCGACGCCGATACGATCGCCGACAACGGACAGTCCGACGACCTCCAGATCACGGCGATCCGCACCGGAGATGCAACGCACTACCCCTTGAACCTGATCGCCGCACCGGCACGTGACACCTCGGGCGCCACGGCCGACGCCGCCGCGTCGGGAGTGTCATTGCAGCTCAAGTACCTACCGGACGCGTTCTCCGAAGCCCAGATCGAGCATCTCGGCAACGCCTACACACAGATCCTGATCGCGCTCAGCGCCACGGATCCCGGTCGTGTCGGCGACGTCGACCTGCTGACACCCGCGGACCGCGACCTCATCGAGAAGTGGAGTCACGGCCACCGGGTCGACGAACCGGGCGACTTCGTGGGCGCGGGTCTGGCCGCACAGGCCGCGCTCACACCGGACGCCGTCGCCGTGATCGACGGCGACCGCGAGATCGCTTACGGCGAGTTCGACGCGCAGGTCAATGCGCTCGGACGGTCGCTGATCGCGGCGGGCATCGGACCCGACGACGCCGTGGGAGTCTGTCTGCCACGGTCGATCGAGATGCTGGTGGCGGTCCACGCGATCACGGTCGCCGGCGGTCAGTATGTGCCGATCGACACCGAGGCGCCGGCCGACCGCGTGCGCTACATGACCGACACCGCCTCGGTGACAACGATTCTCATCGGGCCCGGAGGGATACCGGCGGCGATCGCCGCTGCGGGCGTCGACACCATCGTGGTCGATGCGAGTGTTCCGGCCGATGCGTGTGCGGCGATCACCGATGACGATCGCCGTGCACCGTTGCGTCCGGAGCACGCTGCCTACACGATCTTCACCTCCGGGTCGACCGGCCGCCCCAAGGGTGTCACCGTCTCCCACCGGTCGGTCGTCAACCGACTCCGTTGGGGACTGGAGACCTTCGACGGGGTCGATGGGTCGTCGGCCACCATCCTGAAGACGCCGTACACCTTCGACGTGTCGGTGCCGGAGCTGTTCGCACCGTTCATGATCGGTGCGCGGGTGATCGTCGCCCGCCCCGGTGGACACGCCGATCCCGCCTACCTGGCCGCCCTCGTCGCAATGCACGGCATCGCGGCCGTCGACTTCGTCCCCTCGATGCTCGCCGCCTTCCTCGACGTCGTCGACGACGAGCAACTCGCCGCCATGACCGGACTGCACCACCTCTACATCGCGGGGGAGGCGTTGCCGCCCGCCCTCGCCCGCGCCGCCCGCGAACGACTCCCGCACGTGGCGCTGCACAACCTGTACGGGCCGACCGAGGCCGCCGTCGAGGTGACCGCGCATGCCATCGGAACCGTCGACGAGCACAGCACGGTGGTGCCGATCGGCGGACCGATCCGGAACACGGCGGTGTGGGTCCTCGATGACCGGCTGCGGCCGGTGCCGCCGGGTATCGCAGGCGAGTTGTACCTCGGCGGCGTGCAGGTCGCCCGCGGCTACGCGGCGCGCCCGGATCTCACCGCCGAGCGCTTTGTGGCAGATCCGTTCGGCACCGGCGGTCGGCTCTACCGCACCGGCGACCTCGTCCGCTGGGACATGTCGGGAGAGATCGAATACCTGGGCCGCACCGACTTCCAGGTGAAACTGCGCGGCCAGCGCATCGAGCTCGGCGAGATCGAATCGGTACTGACCTCGGCGCCGGGCGTCGTCCACGCGGCCGCCACCGTCGCCACCGTCGCCACGGCCGCCGGGGGCGGCGGGGGCGGCGAGCACCTCGTCGCGTATGTGGCGGCCGGACCCGGCCAGCGCCTCGATCTCGACGCGGTGCGTGACCGGGTTGCCGGTGCGCTGCCCGAGTACATGCGTCCCACCGTGTGGATGCCGCTCGATGACGTTCCGCTCGGCAGCACCGGCAAGCTCGATCGGCGTGCGCTGCCGGAGCCGGAGTTCGCGGCGGGGGAACTCGTGGCACCGGACGGCGAGATCGAGGAGACGATCGCGCTGGTCTTCGCCGAGGTGCTCGGCGTGGATCGGGTGTCGGTCACCGACAGCTTCTTCGACCTCGGCGGCAACTCGCTCTCGGCCACCCGGGTGAGCGCGCGCATCGGCGGTGCTCTCAAAGCCGATGTCGGTGTCCGGGATCTGTTCGAGGCACCGACCGTCCGTGATCTCGCGCGCCGCATCCACACCGGTGACACCGAGGTCGAACCCCTCGTCGCGGGCCCGCGCCCCGACGTCATCCCGCTCTCCACCGCACAGCAGCGGATGTGGTTCATCAACCGGTTCGAACCCGGCTCCCCGGCCTACAACCTGCCGGTGGCGCTCCGGCTGCGTGGACAGGTCGACGTCGAGGCGTTGCGGGCAGCGCTCGGCGACGTCGTCGAGCGGCACGAGACACTGCGCACGGTGTTCCCGGCCGCCGACGGACGCCCGCATCAGGTCATCGTCGGCGTCGACGAGGCGCGCAGCCAGCTGGACTGGGCCGAGATCGACGATCCCGCAACGACCTTCGACACGATCGCCACGGTCGCCACCACCGGGTTCGACGTCACCACCGACATGCCGATCCGTGCGCGGATCGCCCGACTGGCCACCGACGATCACGTCTTCCTCGTCGTCACCCACCACATCGCGGCCGACGGGGAGTCGACCGGGCCGCTGGTGCGCGACCTGCTGGCCGCCTACGAGGCACGTCGCCACGGACAGCGCCCCGACCTGGCTCCGCTCGCGGTCGGGTTCGCCGACTTCGCGCTCTGGCAGCAGCGCGTGCTCGGCGACACCGACGATCCGAGGTCGGTGCTCGGGCGACAGATGGCGCACTGGGTTCGCACCCTCGATGGGCTGCCCGACCTGCTCACCCTGCCGACCGACCACATCCGGCCGCCGGTGGCGAGCATGCGCGGGGCGAACATCCGCTTCACCATTCCGAGTGACACCCGGCGCGGCATCATCGACCTCGCCCGCGACCTCGGGGCCACCGAGTTCATGGTGCTGCATGCCGGTCTGGCAGTACTTCTCGCACGGCTGTCCGGCACCTCGGATGTCGCCATCGGCACCCCGGTCGCCGGTCGCGGTCGCGCCGAACTCGACGAGATCGTCGGCATGTTCGTCAACACCCTGGTGTTGCGCACCGAGATCGACTCCGCTGCCGGATTCGCCGACGTCGTCGCAGCGACGCGCAGCACCGACCTCGACGCCTTCGCCAACGCCGATGTGCCGTTCGAGCACCTCGTCGAGAAGCTCAATCCGCTGCGCTCCGAGGCGTTCGCACCACTGACCCAGGTGATGCTCGCCTACCAGCGAGCGCTCTCCGACGAGATCGCCCTGCCCGGTCTGAGCGTCACCCCGGTCGACGCCGGCGCGCCCTCGGCCAAGGTGGACCTCACCATCGAGGTCTCGCCCGAGCGCGCCGACGACCCGACTGCGGCCCTCGGCGGCAACATCATCTATGCGACCGACCTGTTCACCGAGGCCACGATCGTCGAGTTCGCCTCCCGTTTCGGGCGTCTCCTCGGCGAGCTCGTCACCGCCCCCGCCACTCCTGTCGGCGATGTGGAGTTGCTCACCGAGAGCGACCGCAGGCGTCGACGGGCGCTGTCGGCAGGTCGCGACAAGGACCTGCCACGCGACACGGTGCCCGCCGCTGTGGTCCGGCAGGCAGCGGACACCCCGGACGCCACAGCGCTGGTGTCCGGCGACCGGACGCTGACCTATCGGGAGTTCGCCGCGCGCGTGAACGTCCTCGCCCGCGACCTCATCGCGCTCGGTGTCACCCCGGACACCGCAGTGGCCGTGTGCATTCCGCGATCCGTCGAGATGGTGCTGGCCATCCACGCCGTCGTCACGGCAGGCGGTCAGTATGTCCCGGTCGATCCCGGTGTGCCCGCAGATCGTGCCCGGTACATGGTGGACACCGCAGGCGTCGGGGTGGTGCTGGTCGATGCGCACACCGACCGCCCGGCGGCGATCGACGACCTCGCCGCAGAGCTGCGCATCGTCGAGGTCGATGCCGCCGCAGAGGTCGATCCCGACCATCCTGCCTCGGCAGAGGTGACCGACGCCGACCGCGGCGCACCGCTGGGGCCGGATCACGCGGTCTACACCATCTTCACGTCCGGCTCGACCGGCCGCCCGAAGGGCGTGACCCTGCCGCACGACGCGGTGGTCAACCGGCTCTGGTGGGGCCTGGACGAGCTGCCCATCGACGCCACCGATGCGGTCATGCTCAAGACCCCGTACACGTTCGACTGTTCCGTCCCGGAGATCTTCGCGCCCCTGATGGTCGGCGCGCGCATGGTGATCCTGCGGGCCGACGGTCACCTCGACCCCGTGCACGTCGCCGAGCAGATCGCCGAACACCGCGTCACGATGGTGCATTTCGTGCCGTCGATGCTGTCGGTGTTCCTGGAGGTGGCGGGCGCCGAACGGGTACGCTCCCTCGATTCGGTGCGGATCGTGTCGACGACCGGAGAGGCGTTGCCGCCCGCGGTGGCCGCCGAGACGCGCGCGTTGCTCCCGGAGGTGTTGTTCTACAACCTCTACGGCCCGACGGAGGCCGCCGTCGAGATCACCTATCAGGAGATCGAGGCGATCGACCGTGACGTCCCGTCGGTGGCCATCGGTGCGCCGGTGTGGAATTCGACGGCGTACGTGTTGGACGTGCGGTTGCATCCGGTCCCGATGGGCGTCGCAGGCGAACTCTACGTCGGCGGTGTGCAGTTGGCGCGCGGGTATGCGGCGCGGCCGGACCTGACGGCGGAGCGGTTCGTCGCCGATCCGTTCGGTGAGCCGGGAACCCGCTTGTACCGCACCGGTGACCTCGTCCGGTGGAACTCGCGCGATGAGCTGGAGTATCTGGGCCGCACCGACTTCCAGGTGAAGTTGCGCGGACAGCGGATCGAACTCGGTGAGATCGAGGCGGCGATCGCCGATGCCGAAGGAGTCGTCCACGTGGCGGCGACTGTCGTCGACGGACCCGACGGAGGGCAGCATCTCGTCGCATATCTGGCCGGTGCGCCCGGCCGCTCGATCGACCTGTCCGCGGTGCAGTCGGCGACGGCAGAGGCGTTGCCGGAATACATGCGGCCGTCGGTGTGGATGGTCCTCGACGACATCGCGCTGAACTCGGCGGGCAAGCTGGACCGCCGGGCGTTGCCGGAACCGGAGTTCGCCGCAGGCCGGTACGTGGCGCCGGAGACAGACGCGGAGTGGACCGTCGCGGGTGTGTTCGCCGATGTGCTCGGCGTCGACCGGGTGTCGGTGGTCGACGGCTTCTTCGATCTCGGCGGCAATTCGCTGTCGGCCACCCGGGTCGCCGCCCGCGTCGCCGAGGCGTTGGGGGTTGAGGTGCCGGTGCGGGCGCTCTTCGACGCCCCGACACCACGTGATCTGGCCGTTGCCCTCGTCGACGCCGAGATGTCCGGCCCGCACACTCCGGCCGGCCCGGCGCGGTCACCGCAACCGCGGCCCGAGCAGATCCCGCTGTCGTTTGCGCAGCAACGGATGTGGTTCATCAATCAACTCGAACCCGACTCGCCCGCCTACAACATCCCGGTCGTGCTGCGGCTGCGTGGCGAGGTCGATCTCGACGCCATGGGGCGCGCACTCGAGGATGTCGTCGCTCGGCACGAGGTGCTGCGTACGCGATATCCGGTGGGCTCCGACGGGCTGCCCTTCCAGCGAATTCTCCCGGCCGGCACGACGGTCGACTGGGCGGTCGGCACCGAGGACGATGCCTTCGGGATCGTGAGTCGCGGATTCGACGTGACCGTCGAGATGCCCATCCGCGCCAGGATCGCCCGCGTCGGCGAGGACCCCGTCGATCATGTCCTGGTGCTGGTGACCCACCACATCGCGAGCGACGGCGAGTCCTGCTCGGTACTGGCGCGCGATCTGATCACCGCCTACGTGGCACGTCACGACGGACGAGCGCCCGAATGGGCCGAACTCGCGCTGCAGTACGCCGATTACACACTGTGGCAGCGCGATCAGATGGGCGATCCGCGCGACCAGGAATCCGTGATCGGCCGTCAGCTCGCGTTCTGGCGATCGGAGCTCGACGGCCTGCCCGACGCGATCGAGTTGCCCACCGACCGGCCTCGCCCCCGGGTGTCGAGCATGCGCAGCGGCACAGTCGAGTTCGTCGTCGACGGCGACGTCGCGCGCGCCGTCGAATCCGCGGCCCGCGCCCAGGGTGCGACGCTGTTCATGGCGATCCATGCGGCACTGGCCGTCCTGCTCGCCCGGATGTCGGCGACCCGCGACATCGCGATCGCCACCCCGATCGCCGGTCGTGGGCACGCCGCTCTCGACGACGTGATCGGCATGTTCGTCAACACACTGGTCCTGCGCACCGAGGTGGACCCCGAGACCACCGTGTCCGGACTCATCGACGCGGTACGGCGCGTGGATCTCGACGCGTTCGCACACGCGGATGTGCCGTTCGAGCAGGTGGTCGACGCCCTCGATCCGGTGCGATCGGAGGCGTTCGAGCCGCTGGCGCAGGTGATGGTCATCCTCGAGCAGGCCGGCGGCGGGGTCGCGGGCGACACCGCCCCGACCGACATCGACGGCGTGGAGTTCAGCGCGGTCGATCCCGACGCGGACGCCGCGAAGTTCGATCTGACGTTCGGTGTGCAGGACAGGGGCGACCGGCTCGACGGCAAGATCGTCTACGCGGCGGATCTTTTCGACGACTCCACGGTCGCCGGACTCGCCCGCGGTTTCCAGCGGATCCTCGGGGCGATCGCCGATCGGCACGACGGCGCGGTGGGCGACATCGCGCTGCTCACCGATGCTGAGGTCGACGAGCAGCTCCTTGCGTCCGCGGGAGCAGGCGGCCACATCGGCAGCATGCTCCTCACCGATGCGCTCGGCGAGTTCGCTCGCGCCCATCCCGCCGCGCCCGCGGTGCGCGCGGGTACGCGCACGCTCGATCACCGTGAGTTCTCCGCACGGGTCGACTCACTGGCGCGCGATCTCATCGCCAGGGGTGTCGGTCCCGATGTGGCTGTGGGCGTGTGCATCCCACGGTCGGTCGAGATGGTTGTCGCGATCCACGCGGTGATCACCGCGGGCGGGCAGTATGTGCCGATCGACGTCGCGGCACCGCGTGACCGGGTCGAGTACATGCTGACCACCGCCGGAGTGGAGCTCGTGATCGTCGGCGACGGACAGAGCGCGGTCGGCGAGGTCGCGGTCGACACGGTGGTGCTCGACTGCTCGGGCACCGATGTGCCGGAAACCGATCCGGTGACCGATGCCGACAGAATCGCGCCGCTGCGCCCGGAACACGCCGCGTACACGATCTTCACCTCCGGTTCGACGGGTCGTCCGAAGGGTGTGACCCTGACCCATCACGCGGTGGTGAACCGACTCCGATGGGGTCTGGACGAACTGCCCATCGGTCCGTCGGACACGGTGATGCTCAAGACCCCGTACACCTTCGATGTGTCGGTGCCGGAGTTGTTCGCGCCGTTGATGGTCGGCGCGACGGTGCTCGTCCTCGAGGCCGACGGACACCTCGACCCGAACCGCGTGGCCGACGAGATCGCCCGCCACGGGGTCACCATGGTCCACTTCGTGCCGTCGATGCTGTCGGTGTTCCTCGACGTCGTCGGGCCTGATCGAGTGCGCAGGCTGTCCACGGTGCGCATCATCTCGACCACCGGTGAGGCACTCCCGCCGTCGGTTGCCGCCCGGGTCCGAGAACTGCTGCCGAACATCGACTTCTACAATCTCTACGGGCCGACCGAGGCGGCGGTGGAGATCACGTTCGAACGTATCGAGGCGGTCGACGTCGACCAGACCTCGGTGTCCATCGGTGCGCCGGTGTGGAACTCGACCGCCTATGTCCTCGACGGCCGGCTGCAGCCGGTGCCGACGGGCGTTCCGGGCGAGCTCTACGTGGGCGGTGTTCAGTTGGCTCGCGGATACGCCGACCGTCCCGACCTCACCGCGGAACGGTTCGTCGCCGACCCGTTCGGCCCGCTCGGATCACGGATGTACCGGACCGGCGACCTCGTCCGTCGATTCGGCGACGGCCGACTCGATTACCTCGGCCGCACCGACTTCCAGGTGAAACTCCGTGGTCAGCGCATCGAACTCGGTGAGATCGAGGCGGTGCTGGCCTCTGCGCCGGGCGTCGTGCACGCGGTGGCCACGGTGGCCACCGCGCCCGGCGGCGGCGAACACCTCGTCGCGTATCTCGCGGGCGCCCCCGGCGCGGTCCTCGATCTCGGGTCGATCCGCACTGTCGTGGACACCGCGCTGCCCGAGTACATGAGGCCCACGGCGTGGACCGTGCTCGACGAGCTCCCGCTGAACTCGGCCGGAAAGCTGGACCGGAAGGCCCTGCCCGCACCCGAGTTCGGTGCGCCCGCGGTGGGTCACGTACCGGCCGCGACCGACGCCGAGCGAGCCATCGCGGACGTGGTGTCCCGCGTCCTGGGTGTCGACGACGTGTCGGTGACCGAATCGTTCTTCGGTCTCGGCGGCGATTCGATCATGTCGATCCAGCTCTCGTCGATGCTGCGGGCGGCCGGATTGGATGTGAGCCCGCGGGACATCTTCGAACACAAGACGATCCGTGCCATCGCCCGGGCGACCACGAGCCGGGAGGCCGCGGTCCTGCCGGAGTACGAGGGAGGCGGTGTCGGACCGACCGCGCTCACCCCCGGTGTGCACTGGATGCTCGAGCTCTCCGATCGGGCCGAGGATTTCGCCGACTTCTCGCAGACCGTCACACTGACCCTGCCCGCGGCGGCGGGGGTCGACGACCTCCGGGCCGTGCTCGACGCCGTGGTGGCCAACCATCCGATGCTGACGGCGACGCTCGTCGACTCCCGGGACGACGGATGGGTCCTCACCGCAGGCGCGGCCCACTTCGACCCGACCGTCGCCGTCCGCATCGTGGAGGCCGACGCCGATCTCGGGACCGCCGGTTTCGACGACCTGCTGCACACCGAGCACCGAGCCGCTCTGAGCCGGCTCGACCCCGCAGCCGGACGGCTCGTCGAGGTCACCGGTCTGCGCCCGCGGTCCGGAGGCGACGGCCGCCTGTTGGTGTCCGTGCACCACATCGCCATCGACATCGTCTCCTGGCCCGTCGTCGCGACCGAGCTCGCCACGGCGTGGGCACAGCGGACCGCGGGCCTGCCGATCGAGCTGCCAGGAGAGGTCACCTCCGCCCGGCGATGGGCGGGTGTGCTCGACGAACTCCCGCAGACCCGGCCCGCCGAGGCGGAGCTGTGGCAGCAGCGACTGCCGCAGCGCGACACCGTTCTCGGTCGCCGGCTGGACCGGACGCGTCACCGCGAACGCACCGTCACCACCATCACGTCGACTGTCGATGCAACGGTCTCCGAAGCCGTGCTGTCCCGGGTGGCCGCTGCCTTCCACACCGGGACCGACGAGATCCTCGTCGCCGCGCTCATCACTGCGATCGAGCGCTGGCAGGGGGCGCAGCCAGACTCGGGCGACGCCGACAGGGGCGTATCCATGCTGCTGGAAGGGCACGGGCGCGAGGAGCAGATCCAACCCGGGGCCGACCTGTCGCGGACCGTCGGCTGGTTCACCGCCTTCACCCCGCTCACCGTGACGCCGCCGGTGGGCGATCGAGTGCCGACGGACACGGTGCGGGCGGTCAAGGAACTCCTCGCCGACACCCCGGACAAGGGCATCGGTTTCGCACCGCTGCGCCACGCCGCCGGAAGCGAACTCCGCAATCGTCCGTTGCCGCCGGTCCTCTACAACTTCATGGGCGTCGCAGGAACAGGTCCTGTCGAGTCGGGCCCGGGCGCCGACGATGCCGGATTCACGTTCGCGACGGACGCGCCCGCGCTGCCCGGTACGATCACCGGCGACATGCGGGCCCTCGCCGCGCTCAACGTGCACGTCCATGTCGGTGGCGGTGCGCGGGGGCGCGAGATCGTCGCCGACTTCGGTTATCCCGCCGACGTACTGACCGGCCCTGAGGTCGCCGAGATCGCCGGCGCATTCGAGGACGCTCTGGCAGTACTCGTCGACGAGGTCGACCGGGTCGGCGACATGGGGCTCACGCCCTCCGACGTAGCGGGTGCCGATCTGACCCAGTACGACCTCGACGACCTCGCCGCGCGGTATCCCGCCGCCGACATCTGGCCGATGTCGCCTCTGCAGCAAGGGCTGTACGTCGAGGCGGCCCGGCACGACGGAACCGACGCCTCCGTCGACGTCTATGTCACCCAGTCCGTCATCCGGCTGGACGGGGATCAGGACGCCGACCGCCTGCGCCGCGCGGCAGGGCGCCTCCTGCAACGGCACCGGGTGCTGCGGTCCGGCTTTGTGCAACCGTCCAGCGGTGCGCTCGCCGTGGTGGTGCCGGAGACCGTCGAAATTCCCTGGCGCACCGTTGATCTGAGTGGTGAGACGGTGGCTGCGGCCGATGTGCTTCTCGACGAGATCGCAGTCGCTGAGCGTGTCGAGCGGTTCGACCTCGCCGCACCTCCGCTGATCCGGTTCGTGCTGGCAACCCTCCCGGGCGAGTCCGGGCCACGTGCCGCGCTCATCGTCACCAACCACCACCTGCTCTTCGACGGATGGTCCGGACCGCTCGTCCTGGCCGACCTGATCGAGGGCTACGTCGTCGACGACGACGAAACCCGCTCGTCGGCAACCGACTACGCCGACTTCCTGGACTGGTTGTACCGGCAGGACCGTGCCGCCGCAGTGGACGCGTGGCGTGACGAACTGTCCATCGTCGACGGTCCGACCCTCGTCTCGACGGGCGCCGCCGCCACCGTCGAGGAGATGCCTGCCGAGCATGCGGTGTTCGTCGGCCCCGACACCGCCCGCCGGTTGGAGGAGTTCGCGCGCACCTCCAACGTGACGTTGTCGACGGTCGTCCAGTTCGCGTGGGGTGTCCTGCTGTCCCGGATGACGGGCCAGGACACCGTGACCTTCGGTGAGACGGTGTCCGGCAGGCCCCCCGAGATCGATGGCGTCGAGTCGATGATCGGCCTGTTCATCAACACCCTTCCGGTGGCGGTGTCCGTCGGATCGCAGACGACGATCGCCGACGCAGTCCGCGCCCTGCAGGAGAGCAAGACCCGACTGCTCGACCACCAGCATCTGGGACTGCCGCAGATCGCGGCGGCGGTGGGCGAGGTCGGCTTCGACACACTCACCATCTTCGAGTCGTATCCGATCGATGGTGACGCCGTCGCCGATGGCAGCCGGGCGGCCGGGCTGCGCATCGCAGGCATCGACTTCACCGATGCAACGCATTACCCGCTGAACCTGTTCAGCACGCCGGCGGGTGACGATCTGGGGTTGAATCTCAAGTACCTTCCGAGCGCGTTCACCGCCGACGAGATCGCCGGCTTCGCAGCGGCCGTCGTGGCGATCCTGAGGCACGTCGTCGAGGGCCCGGACACCGTGATCGGTGACATCGATCTGCTGAGCGCACCGGCGCGCGCCGCGGCTCTGGTGCGTGCGGCCGGAGACGAGGTCGCCGTTCGACCCCAGACCGTCGATGCGCTCATCGCCGCCCAGATCGCGGCCACCCCGGACCGGACGGCGCTCGTGGTCGAGGATCGGGTCGTCGACTATCGGGAGTTCGGCGCGCGGGTCTCGGTGCTGGCACGTGCACTGCTCGGGCTTGGTGTCGGGCCCGATGTCGCGGTGGCCGTGAGCATCCCGCGTTCGGTGGAGATGATGGTCGCCGTCCATGCGATCGTCGCGGCCGGTGGGCAGTATGTGCCGATCGACGTCGGCACCCCCGCCGATCGTGCCGAGTACATGCTCACGACCGCGGACGTCGCCGTCCTCCTCACCGGTCCGGACGATGCGGTGGCCGACGAGGTGCGCAGGGCTGCAGGCACGACCGGGACACCGATCGTCGTCGTCGATTCGTCGTCGCCGGTCGATGACACCGTGGAGCCGGTGACCGGCGCCGACCGGCCTGCGGCGATCACCGGTGACAACGCGGTCTACACCATCTTCACCTCGGGTTCGACCGGCAGGCCGAAGGGCGTCACCCTGACCCACGCGGCGGTGCTCAACCGCCTGTGGTGGGGTCTGGACCGGTTCCCGCTCACCGCGGACGACGTCGTGGTGCAGAAGACCCCATACACCTTCGACTGCTCGGTGCCCGAACTCTTCGCGCCGCTCGTCGCAGGCGCACAGGTGTTGGTTGCCCGGCCCGGCGGACACGCCGACCCGGTCTATCTCGCCGACCTGATCGCCGAACACCGGGCGACCATGGTGCACTTCGTGCCCTCGATGCTCTCGGTGTTCGTCGATGTGGCCGGGCCCGAACGTCTTTCGCGCCTGACGTCGGTGAAGTACCTCTCCACCACCGGCGAGGCGCTGCCGCCCGCGGTCGCGGCCGAGGCCCGCGCCATGATGCCCGGCGCCGCGTTCTACAACCTCTACGGCCCCACCGAGGCTGCGGTCGAGATCACCTATCAGCGGGTGGACACCGTCGACGAGTCCGCCACGTCGGTGCCCATCGGTCTACCGTTCTGGAACTCGACGGCCCACGTGCTGGACTCCCGACTGCGACCGGTGCCCCCGGGCATCCCCGGCGAGCTCTACCTCGGCGGTGTGCAACTCGCGCGGGGATACGCCTCGCGCAGCGACCTGACCGCCGAGCGGTTCGTCGCAGATCCCTTCGGCACGCCCGGCGGCCGCCTCTATCGCACCGGCGATCTGGTGTGTGTCGACGGTGCCGGCCAGATCGTCTACCTGGGGCGCACCGACTTCCAGGTGAAACTGCGCGGCCAGCGCATCGAACTCGGCGAGATCGAGGCGGCCATCGCCGCGGCACCCGGCGTCGTCCATGCCGCGGCCACCGTGGCGGCCGCACCGGGCGGCGCGGAACATCTGGTCGCGTATGTCGCGGCCATCCCGGGGCACGATCTCGACCTCGACGAGGTCAGGCACGCCGTGTCCGGTGCGCTGCCCGAGTACATGCGGCCAACCGTGTGGATGGTGCTCGACGAGATCCCTCTCAACACGGCCGGAAAGCTCGACCGGCGCGCGCTGCCGGAACCGGTCTTCACCGAGGGTGAGTTCGTCCCGGCCGCCACCGATGCCGAGCGTGCGATCGCCGACGTCTTCGCCGATGTGCTCGGCATGGCGCGGGTGTCGGTGACCGACAGCTTCTTCGATCTGGGCGGCAACTCGCTCTCCGCGACCCGGGTGGCGGCGCGCATCGGTGACGCGCTCGATTCCACCGTCGCGGTGCGCAGCCTGTTCGACGCGCCGACGGTGCGGGAACTCGCGGCCACGCTGGTGCCCGGAAGTGGCCGGGCGCGGCCACCGCTGGTCGCCGGCGCACGCCCGCAGCGGCCGCCGCTGTCGTTTGCGCAGCAGCGGATGTGGTTCATCAACCAGTTCGACACCTCGTCACCCACCTACAACATCCCGGTCGCCATGCGGTTGACGGGAGACCTGGACCGCGCCGCGCTGCGGGCCGCGCTCGACGACGTGGTGACCCGCCATGAGGTCCTGCGGACGGTCTTCCCGGCCGAGGCCGGTCGGCCGTACCAGCGGGTGATCGATGTGGAGTCAGCTGTCTCGCAGCTGGATTGGGCGGTGACCGACACCTCCGAGAACGCCATGTCGGTGATCGCCCAGGGATTCGACGTCCGCACCGAACTCCCGATTCGCGGGCGAGTCGCCACGCTCGCCGACACCGACCATCTCGTCGTCCTCGTCGTCCACCACATCGCGGCCGACGGCGAGTCGGGTCCGGTGCTCGCTCGGGATCTGATCGCCGCGTACACCGCCCGGGCCCGCGGCGACCGACCAGACCTGCCTGCCCTGCCCGTGCAATTCGCCGACTTCGCGCTCTGGCAGCACCGGGTCCTCGGCGACCCCGAGGATCCGTCGTCGCCGGTGCGCGAACAGCTCGACCACTGGGCCACCCAACTCGCCGGTCTCCCGGACGTGCTGGATCTGCCGACCGATCGTCCGCGCCCGGCCGTGGCGTCGATGCGCGGTGCGACAGTCCATTTCGAGATCCCGGCGGATGTCGCCGACCGGGTGCGTGACATCGCGCGGGAGCACGGGGCCACCGAGTTCATGGTGCTGCACGCGGGTCTCGCAGCAGTGCTGGCCCGCTTGTCGTCGACCACCGACATCGCGATCGGAACCCCCATCGCCGGTCGCGGCGAGGCGGCACTCGACGATCTCGTCGGCATGTTCGTGAACACGCTCGTGCTGCGGGCGGCCGCGGAGCCGGGGATGCCGTTCGCCGATCTCGTCGCCGCTGTCCGCGCCACCGACCTCGATGCCTTCGCCCACGCCGACATTCCGTTCGAACAGCTCGTCGACCACCTGAATCCGGTGCGGTCCGAAGCCTTCGCGCCGCTCACGCAGGTCCTCCTGACGGTCGATGCGACACCACCCGACCGGACGACCGACGAGTCGATGTCCACCGTGACGGCCGACGGTCTGACCATCGAGCCGATGGACCCGGGTGGCGAATCGGCGAAGGTCGACCTGACCGTCGGATTCGCCACCGATGGCCCCGGCAGGCCGTGGCGCGGCTCGATGATCTATGCGACCGATCTGTTCGACGCCGGCACCGCGCGATCGATGGTCGACCGGCTGGTGCGGACTCTCACCGCCGTCACCGCCGCCCCGCAGCGGGCCATCGGCGACGCGCCCCTTCTCGACGAGGGCGAATCCGCCGATCTCACACCGGTGTCGGGCGGCCCGGGAACCGAACCCGTGGTCCTCGCCGATCTGTTCTCCGGCGCGGCCCGCAGGTGGCCCGATCGCGTGGCGGTCCACGATGCGCACGGTGTGGGACGCACATACGCCGAGCTCGACGAACGGTCGAACCGTGTGGCGCGGTGGCTGATCGGGCAGGGGATCGGCGTCGAATCCCTGGTCGCCCTGGCGATCGGCCGGTCGGCGGATCTGCTCACCGCGATCTGGGCGGTCGCCAAGACCGGTGCCGGCTATGTGCCCATCGACCCCGACTACCCGTCCGCGCGTGTCGCGTCCATGGTGGCGGACTCGCGTGCGGAACTCGGTCTCACGGTGTCCGACACAGGATCGCTGCCCGACGAGGGATTCGATTGGCTGCAGCTGGACGGCGACGAGGTGGCCGCGCAGGTCGACGGGCTCGACGCATCGCCCCTGCCCACCGAGCACCGCAACGCGACCCGCCCCGACAACGTGGCCTACGTCATCTACACCTCGGGCTCCACCGGACGTCCGAAGGGCGTCTCGGTGACCCACTCGGGTCTGGCGAACTTCGCCGCCGAGGAGATGACCCGACTCGGCGTCTCCGACGACGGCGGGCCGCCCCGCGTTCTCGGCTTCGCATCACCGAGTTTCGATGCGTCCGTGCTCGAATACCTGCTCGCCACCGTTGCGGGCGGAACCGTGATCTACCGGCCGGGTGACGCCGTCGGCGGTGAGGTGCTGCAGGCCTTCATGCGTGAGCACCGGATCACCCACACCTTCCTGACCCCCACGGTGCTGGCCACCCTGCATCCCGAAGAGCTGCCGGATCTGTCGGCACTGATGGCCGGCGGTGAGGCCGTCCCGCAGTCGCTCGTGGACACCTGGTCGCCGCACGTCGCCGTCCACAATCTCTACGGGCCGACCGAGACCACCATCGGCCTCACCTTGTCGACACCGATGCCGGCAGGCGCCCCGGTCCGGTTGGGCGGACCGCTCGCAGGCATCGGTCTGATGATCCTCGACGACCGTCTCCGTCCCGTCCCCGTAGGAGTGACCGGCGAACTGTATGCCACCGGGCTCGCGCTGTCGCGCGGGTACCTCGACCGGCCGGGTCTCACCGCGGAACGATTCGTCGCCGACCCGTACCGCCGCGACGGAGAACGCATGTACCGGACCGGGGACGTCGTCCGCTGGCGTCGCGACGACTCCGATGCCCTCGTCGTCGAGTACTCCGGCCGCAGCGACGACCAGGTCAAGCTCCGCGGTCTGCGTATCGAACTCGGCGAGATCGAGTCGGTCCTCACGACCTGCGCAGGCGTCGAGTCGGCGGTCGTCCTCGGCGTCGGCGGCTCGGTGGCCACCGCGCTCGCCGCCTACCTGGTCACCGACCGGCCGGTCGACGTCGACGATCTGAGAACCGTTCTGGGCGAACGGCTGCCGGCGTTCATGGTGCCGTCGTCGTTCACCTTCCTCGATGCGCTCCCGCTGACGCCGGTGGGCAAACTGGACAAGGCGGCGCTTCCGGAACCGGTGCTCGAGACCACCGTGTTCCAGGCGCCCGACGGCGACGACGAACGAGCCGTCGCCGAGGTGTTCGCCGAGGTCCTCGGCGTCGACGAGATCGGCGCGACCGACGACTTCTTCACGCTCGGCGGCAACTCACTGTCGGCGACCCGGGTCGTTGCCCGGGTGGCGCAGGCGCGTGGTGTGGACCTCGCGGTGCGTGACCTGTTCGAGGCGCCGACGGTGCGCGCCCTTGCCGGACGGCTGACCCCGGGGACCCGGGCCGTCGAACCGCTCACCGCCGGACCGCGTCCGGACCGCATCCGCCTGTCCAACGCGCAGCAGCGGATGTGGTTCATCAACCAGTTCGACAGTGGGTCACCGGCTTACAACATCCCGGTGGCGATGCGCCTCGAGGGGCCGTTGGACGGCGACGCGTTGCGGGCGGCGCTCGTCGACGTGATGACCCGTCACGAGGTGCTGAGGACCGTCTATCCGCAGGTCGCGGGCGACCCGGTCCAGCGGATCCTGGCACCCGCCGATGCCGCGGACCGACTCGACTGGGAGAGCGCCCACACCGAACGAGAGCTGTTCGCCGCCGCGGCCGTCGGATTCGACGTGACCGTCGACCTCCCGATAAGGGCACGTCTGCTCGCCACCGTTCCGGCCGACCACACCCTGCTCTTGGTCGCCCACCACATCTCCGCCGACGGTGAGTCGATGGGCCCGCTCGTGCGCGACCTGGTGCTCGCCTACCGGGCGCGGGCCGCCGGCAGCGAGCCCGAGTTCGCGCCACTCACCGTGCAATTCGCCGACGTCGCGCTCTGGCAGGAGCGAGCGCTCGGCGCCGCCGACGACCCCTCGTCGGTGTTGGGTGGGCAACTCGGATACTGGACAGATCAGCTCGCCGGGCTCCCCGATGTGCTCGAACTCCCGACCGACCGTCCGCGTCCGCAGGCTGCGTCGATGCGTGGTGGACTCGTCGAGTATTCGATTCCGCGACACGTCGTCGAGCGCATCGAGACATTGGCCCGCGACCACGGTGTCACCGAGTTCATGATCCTGCACGGCGCACTCGCCGTGCTGCTGGCCCGACTGTCGGCGACCTCGGACATCGCGATCGCCACACCGACCGCCGGCCGAGGACAGGCCGTGCTCGACGACCTCGTCGGGATGTTCGTCAACACCCTGGTGCTGCGCACCGACGTCGCGGGCTCGGCGACCTTCGCAGAGGTGCTCGACCTCGTCCGCCGCACCGACCTCGACGCACTCGCCAACGCCGACGTACCGTTCGAGTATCTCGTGGAGAAGCTCGATCCGGTCCGTTCGGAGGCGTTCGCGCCGCTGGCACAGGTGATGCTCTCCTTCGATCAGAGCCTGGTGCGGGCAGGTGAGTCGCTCGCCGCGTTCGAGGACCCGGTCGACGACGGACCCGGGCTGCGGGTGACCCCGGTTGCCGATCAGGGCGTTCCGCCTGCCCGGCTCGATCTGTCGGTCGGGGTCGCCACCAACGGCGCCGACGGTGGTTGGCGTGGCGACATCGTCTATGCTGCGGATCTGTTCGACCGCGTGACGGTGCAGACCGTCGCCGACCGGTTCGTCCGTCTCCTCGACACACTGACCGCGGATCCGCGGCGACAGGTCGGCGACGCGGAGATCCTCGATCGATCGGAGCTGCTCGAGGCCGCCGAGCATGCACAGGGAGCCGATGTGCTCGTCGGCGACGAGTTCATCGGCGAGGTGGTCGCGCGGCAGGCGAAGCGCACCCCGTGGGCCACCGCGCTGCGGTTCGCCGACCGTGCCGTCAGCTACGCCGAGTTCGCCGGTCGGGTCAATGTGCTGGCCCGCGAACTGATCTCGCGCGGGGTCGGTCCCGACGTCGCGGTCGGGATCTGCATGCCGCGCTCGGTCGAGATGGTCGTCGCCGTTCATGCCGTCGTGACCGCGGGCGGCCAGTACGTCCCGATCGACACCTCCGCGCCCGCCGATCGCATCGGCTACATGGTGCAGACCGCCGGGGTCGTATCGGTACTCGTCGCGCCCGGTTCGACGCCGCCCGCATTGACCGATGTCGGTGTCGATCTGGTCACCGTCGACGCGGCGACCGGCCTCGCAGGCGACACCACACCGGTCACCGACGCCGACCGGCTCGCGCCGCTGCGACCCGACCACGCCGTCTACACCATCTTCACGTCCGGTTCCACCGGCCGGCCGAAGGGTGTCACACTTGCGCATGACGCGGTCCTGAACCGGCTGTGGTGGGGTCTGCATCAGCTGCCGATCGGCAGTGCCGACACCGTTGTGCTCAAGACGCCGTACACCTTCGACTGCTCGGTGCCGGAACTGTTCGCGCCGTTGATGATCGGAGCCCAGACCCTGGTCCTGAAGGCCGACGGACATCTGGACCCGGTGTATGTCGCCGACCAGATCGTCGAGCACCGCGCCACCATGGTCCATTTCGTGCCGTCGATGTTGTCGGTGTTCCTCGAACTCGCCGGCCCCGACCGGCTCGCCGCCCTCGACAGTGTCCGGATCCTGTCGACCACCGGTGAGGCGCTGCCGCCTGCGGTGGCCGCCCAGACGCGTGCGCAGATACCGGGTGCGGACCTGTTCAACCTGTACGGCCCGACCGAGGCCGCCGTCGAGGTCACCTATCAACGTGTCGAGGCGATCGACGAGGACGACTCGACGACCCCGATCGGTGTGCCGGTGTGGAATTCGACGGCCCACGTGCTCGACGGCCGGCTTCGGCCGGTACCGGCAGGCGTGGCGGGGGAGCTGTACGTCGGTGGTGTCCAACTCGCGCGCGGATATGCCGCACGTCCGGACCTCACCGCTGAGCGGTTCGTCGCCGATCCGTTCGGCGAGCCCGGCGAGCGCCTCTACCGGACGGGTGATCTCGTGCGGGCCGATCACGACGGGCGACTCGAGTACCTGGGCCGCACCGATTTCCAGGTCAAGCTCCGCGGGCAGCGGATCGAGCTGGGCGAGATCGAGTCGGTCCTGGCCGGCTCGCCGGGTGTGGTCCACGCGGCGGCGACCGTGGCGACCGCGCCCGGCGGAGGTGAACATCTCGTGGCCTATCTGGCAGGCGACGGCATCGACCTCGACGTCGTCAAACGTGATGTCGCGCAGGCGCTGCCCGAATACATGCGTCCGTCGATCTGGACCCTGCTCGACGACATCCCGATGAACACCGCAGGCAAACTCGATCGCCGCGCACTGCCGGAACCGGACTTCGCCGGAGCAGGCGAGTTCGTCGCACCGTCCGGGCCGCTCGAACAGACCGTGGCGCAGGTGTTCGCCGACGTCCTCGGCGCGGACCGGATCAGCGTCACCGACAGCTTCTTCGACGTGGGCGGCAACTCCCTGTCGGCCACCCGGGTGGCGGCGCGGGTCGCCGAGGCGCTCGATGCCGAGATCCCGGTGCGGATGCTGTTCGACGCGCCGTCGGTGCGGGAACTGGTCGCACGGGTGGCGCCCGGTTCGGGTCAGCAGGCGTCGTCGATCGTGGCGGTGACGCCGCGCCCGGCGGAGGTGCCACTGTCCCTCGCGCAGCAACGGATGTGGTTCATCAACCGGTTCGACCCGGCCGCGGCGACTTACAATATCCCCATCGTCCTCCACCTGAAGGGCGCTCTCGACGTGGAGGCCCTCCAGTCGGCGGCGATCGACGTGGTGGCGCGCCACGAGATCTTGCGGACGACGTATCCCGAGACCGACGGCATCCCGCGTCAGTTGGTCCACGACGCCGACGATGGGGCGGCGCGACTTGACTGGGCCGTCGTCGACGATCGAGCCGACCTCGAGGCCGCCCTGTCCGCCGGGTTCGACGTCACGACGGAATCACCTGTCCGCGTGCGTCTCTGGCGCGCCGCGGCAGATGATCACGTATTCGCGCTGGTGGTGCACCACATCGCGGCCGACGGCGAGTCGATCGCCCCGCTCGTCGCCGACTTCATGACCGCCTACGCCGCCCGCCGTCGGGGCGCGGCGCCGGACCGGCCGGACCTCGCCGTGCAGTTCGCCGACTACGCACTCTGGCAGCGACGTGAACTCGGCTCACCCGACGACCCCCGGTCGGTCATCGGCAGGCAACTCGATTTCTGGGGCCATGAGCTCGCGGGCCTGCCCGATGTCCTCGAACTGCCGACAGATCGTCCACGGCCGCCGGTGGCCACCCATCGGGGAGCCTTGACGCACTTCGAGATCCCGACCACGGTCGCGGGCAGGGTCGCCGCCCTCGCGCAGGCCCACGCGGCCACCCCGTTCATGGTGGTACAGAGTGCGCTGGCCGTGCTCCTGGCGCGGTTGTCGTCCTCCGGCGACATCGCCATCGGCACACCGACGGCCGGACGCGGACAGCGCGTGCTCGACGATCTCGTCGGCATGTTCGTCAACACACTGGTGCTGCGCACGCCGGTCGATCCGTCGATGTCGTTCGGGGAGTTGGTCGATGAGGTCCGCCGTGCCGACGTGAACGCATTCGAGCACGTCGACGTGCCGTTCGAGGCAGTGGTCGAGCGACTCAACCCGGTGCGATCGGAGGCGTTCGCGCCGCTGACGCAGGTGTCACTCACCTTCGACCAGTCGGCGGTCGCGGATTTCGCGCCTGCGGCCCTGGCCGGAGCCGACATCGACGGCATGCAGATCAGCCCGCTCGCCGCCCCCGGGGTCTCGGCGAAAGTGGACCTCACGGTCGCCGTGTCGGCCGCGCCGGACGGTCTGCCGTGGACCGGATCGATCGTCTTCGCCACCGACATCTTCGACGAGTCGACGGTCGCCGCACTGGCGCGCCGCCTGGTCGCGCTGCTGGACACGATGACCGCGTCGCCGGAGCTCGCCGTCGGCGACGCGGATCTGCTCGACGACACCGAGCGCGCGCAGCTGGTGCCGGTGTCGGGGCCGGCGTCCGACGGCCAGGTGCTGCTGGGCGAGATGTTCGACCGGGCGGCGCGGGCGTGGCCCGACCGCGAGGCGGTCGCCGATTCGTCGGGCAACACGCTGACCTATGCCGAGCTGGATGCACGGGCGAACAGGTTGTCGAGGGTGCTGATCGCGGCCGGCGTCGGGCCGGATTCGCGCGTGGCCCTGGCGATCCCACGCTCGGTCGAGCTGATGACCGCGATCTGGGCGGTCACGCGGGCCGGCGGTGCGTTCGTGCCGATCGACCCGGATTACCCGCGCGATCGCGTCGTGGCCATGGTCGAGGACTGCGGCGCCGAGCTGGGCGTGACCGTGCCGGGGATCACCGACCTCACCGACACCGGTCCGCGCTGGCTGACTCTGGTCGGCACCGAGATCCATGGCAGCGATGGCCGGCTCGGCGTGATTCCCGACGGTCCGATCTCGACGGGCCCGCTCTCGCCCGCCGAACTCCGCGGGATTCCGCGTGTGGACAACCTGGCGTACGTGATCTACACATCGGGATCCACCGGACGGCCGAAGGGTGTCGCGGTGACCCACCGAGGGCTCTACGACTTCACCATGGGCTCCATCGAATCGATTCCGTACGAACCGGGTTCGCGCACGCTCGGATACGTGTCGCCGAGTTTCGACGTCTCGATCTTCGAGTTGATCGTCACCATGTTCGGCGGGGGCGCCCTGGTCTATCGACCGGCCGATGCGGTGGGCGGTGATGATCTGCACCGATATCTGGCCGAGCAGCAGATCACCCACGCGATCCTGCCGACCAGTGTCGCCGCGACGGTGCGGCCCGACGGCCTGCCGCACATGAAGTCGCTGACCACCGGTGGCGAGGCGGTACCGCAGACCGTCGTGGACGACTGGGCCCCGCATGTCGACCTGTACAACGCGTACGGACCGACCGAGGCGACGATCGCCGTCACCTACACACCGCCGATGTCGGCCGGTGAGCCGGTCTACGTCGGCAGCCCGTTCCGCGGTGTGCGGCTGGTCGTGCTTGATCAACGCCTGCGCCCGGTGCCCGTGGGAACCTCCGGCGAGCTCTACGTCATCGGAAAGGCGCTGGCACGAGGCTATCTCGCACGGCCTGGGCAGACGTCCGCGAGTTTCGTGGCCACTCCGTACGGCCACCCCGGCGAACTGATGTACCGCACGGGTGACATCGTCCGCTGGGTCCTCGACCGCGACGGCGTGAAGACGATCGAGTTCGTCGGCCGCAGCGACGACCAGGTGAAGCTGCGCGGATTGCGGATCGAACTCGGTGAGATCGAGACCGTCCTCGGTGCGCATCCCGACGTTCGGCGGGCCGTGGTACTCGGTGTCGGACAACCGGTCACCGCGCTGACGGCCTACGTCGTCGGCGACGCGGACCTCGACGTCGAGCACGTACGCGACCATCTGTCGGAACATCTTCCACGGCACATGATCCCAGCGTCGTTCACCGTCCTCGAGGCCCTGCCGATGACCCCGGTCGGCAAGCTCGACAAGCAGGCTCTGCCGCAACCGGTGACCGAACCGACCGTCTACGTCGAGCCTGCGACGGACACGGAGCGCCGCGTGGCCGCCGTGTTCGCCGACGTCCTCGATGTCGATCAGGTGGGCGCCACCGACGGATTCTTCGATCTCGGCGGGAACTCGTTGTCTGCCACCCGGGTGGTGTCACGACTGCGCGATCACGCCCCGCACGTCGAACTGTCGTGGCTGTTCAGCGATCCCACGGTGCGCGGTGTGGCCGGACGTATCACGGGTGATGCCGATGGCGGCGCGATGGGCGAGGTCGTGTTGCCACTGCGCCGGGTCGGCAGCCGGGCACCGCTGTTCTGCGTGCACCCCGCAGGCGGGCTGGCGTGGTTCTACGGCGGGCTCGCCCCTCATCTGCGCGATCGGCCGATCTACGGTCTCCAGGACCCGCATGTGGTGTCCGGAGAGCCGAGCGCGGCCACCGTCGACGAACTCGCCGCCCGGTACGTCGAGGAGATGCGGAGGGTGTCGCCGGACGGTCCGTACCACCTGCTCGGCTGGTCGCTCGGTGGCCACGTCGCCCACGCCATGGCGACGATGTTGCAGGCGGACGGCGCAGAGGTGGCGTTCCTGGGCATCATGGATGCCGCCGCGCCCGCCGAGCCCACCCCGGCGAGTCCCGCACCTGACGGTGCACCGGATGACCCGGCCGACCCGGCGGGCGGCGGGGTCGTCGGCGACATGCTCGGCGGATGGCGGGATCTGTTCGATCTCGGCGACGACGTCCACGCACGGACGCCCGCGGAGGTCGCCGCGGTGGTCCGCCAGCAGATCGCCGCCATGGGCCTGCTCCGCGCCGAGCAGGTCGAGTGGGTGATGGACAGCTTCGAGGCCGCCGAGACCATCGTGACGACCCATCGTCCGGACGTCTTCGACGGGCCACTGGCGGTGGTCACCGCCACCGCTGACAAGACCGACCCCGCCGCGGTCCGCGCGTCCTGGCGCCGATACGTCACCGGGACCATCGCGAACATCGATGTCGATGCACATCACCTGGGACTCGCCGATGCCACATCGCTCGAGATCATCGGGCCCTGGCTCGCGGAACGCCTGGGGGACCGATGACGATATAGGCACCGACGACGTCCAGAAGATCGCAATCCCGGGCCGGCCGAACGGCCGGCCGTCCCCGAACGAGAGGAACCACCGATCATGACCAACCCATTCGATGACGAGAACGGCCGCTTCTTCGTCCTGGTGAACGAGGAGAACCAGCATTCGTTGTGGCCGACGTTCGCCGACATCCCGGCCGGCTGGACCAAGGTGTTCGGTGAGGACAGCCGTGCGGCATGCCTGGAGTACGTGGAGCAGAACTGGACCGATCTGCGGCCCAAGAGCCTGATCGACGCCATGGAGGCGGATCGGGCAGGCTGACCGAACGGGACGATCCGGTCGTGGCAGTCATCCGGGGTACATGCCACCGTGGTGTACCCGACATCGCGACCGGTGAATTTTCTCATCGGCCTCCGGTGACAATCGCAAGGAGTATCTGTCATCATTTGCACACAGCGATTTCCCAGATCCGGAGGATTGTCGGACGCTTTTTCGACTGGCGGAGAGCAGGTCAGGAATGGACGGTGACATGGGATCGTGGGACTTCCCGCGATTGAGGGCGACGTGCGACGACGTCCATCGCCGCGCCGAGATCACCCCTGGCCTGACCGCCGTCCGACACAGCGGTGACTCGGCCACCTACCAGGACCTTGCCGGCGCCCTCACGAGCTACGACCTCGTCGCCGAGAGCAACGGCCTCGGCGTCGGCTCGTCGCTGGTCGCCGCCATCCTGCACTGCCTGCCGCGCATCGGGTCGCTCGACGAGCCGTCTGCGGTCTCCACTGCGGTGGGGCAGGTGGTGGAGTGGCTTGCCCGCGACATCGGGGACGACTACGGGATGTTGCGCTCGGTCGGCTGATGCCGCTCCGCTCATCGAGAGGTGGCGGCTCTGCGATACCCGTGCAGGGCCGGGTAGATGCAGGCGGCGATGATGAGCACCGTCCAGACGACCACCTTGATCATGTTCTCCGCGATCGGGCCACCCGCGGCCAGTGATCGCATCACCTCGATGGCCGGGCTCATCGGCTGGTTCTCGACGATCGGCTGCAGCCAGCCCGGGTAGGCCTCGACGGGGGAGAACCCGGAATTGAAGAACATCAGGACGCTCGACACCAGCGACAACAGCGGGACCAGCGGAGCCGACGGACGCGCGCTGACCGCGAGGGCGAGCACGAGCATCGCGTAGGCGACGCCGAACATCAGCGAGACCCCGAAGATCCCGAGGACCGCGACCACACCACCGGTGATCTCGAAACCGATGGTGGAGCCGACGGCGATCAGGAGTGCCGTCACCACGACGATGCGGACGACCTCGCTCAACAGCCGCGAGGTGAGGTCGGCGGCGCGGTTGATCGGCAGCACGTACAGTCGCGCGAGCAGCCCGGTTCCTCGCTCCTGGTTCAGGCGGATGCCGGCGGCCACCGACCCGAACATGGCGCTCACCAGGATCACCAGCGGCACGGTGCCGTAGGTGCTGTCCTGCCCGGTGGCACTGCCGATCGCGTCACCGAGCACCACCTTGAACATGACGAGGGTGAGGAGCGGGACGAGGACCAGCTGGAGGAAGGTGCCCCGGTCCCGCACCATCACCGAGATCTGGCGCCACGCCAGCACCGCGCTCTGCTCGACGAACGCCCGCGCCGACCGCTCGACGGCGAGCCGTCCGGCAGGTGCCTGCGTGAGGGTGGTCATCGCACCACCCGGCGCACACCGAGCACGGTGAGCAGGCCCCCGGCGACGGCCAGGCCGACGCACCACCAGATCGTGGGCGTGAGCAGATCGAGGGTGGCGGTGCCGTCGCTGAGCGAGCGCATCGCGGTCGCGAACTGGGAGATCGGCTGGTTCCGCACGAATGGCTGAATCCATTCCGGGAACTGGCTTTCGGGCACGAATCCGGTCGACAACATGCCGAGGATGAGAATCGGCAGCGAGAGCGCCTGACTGGTGGCCTCCGGGCTGTTGGAGAGCAACCCGACCGCATCGGCCAGGACGGCGATGAGGACACCGACCACCAGGACGACCGCGAACAACCCGATCGTGTCGAGCACCCCGCCGTTCGGTCGCCATCCCATCACCAGGCTCGTCGCGGTCGCGCAGATGATGGAGATGACCAGCAGCACCGTGTTGGTGCCCATCCGGGCAAGGGGCGGGATCACCGGCGGCATCGGGAGGGTCCGGAACCGGGTGTTGATGCCCTTGGTGGCGTCCACCGCGGATCTCATGGCCGCCGATGACGCGACGAAACTCACCGACTGCAACGAGATGATCGGCATCAGGAAGTCCGCGTAGTCCATCCCGGGGGCCGCGTTCATGATCGAGCGCAGCGGGACATAGAAGCAGATCGCGAGGAGCACCGGCGCGACGAAGGCGAAGATGATCTCCCCGTTGCGCACCATCGACGAGACGCCCCGACCGGTCAGCGTCCACCATTGCGCGCCTGCCCGGGTGCGGGGCCGGATGAGGTGAGCAGCCTCGAGGGTCATCCGGCCGGGCTCTGCTCGTCATCGGAGGCCGACACCGCCGTGGTGCCGGCCGGATCGGTCAGGGCGAGGAAGACCTCGTCGAGGCTCGGGCGGGAGAGAGCCACGTCCGACAACCGGATGCCGGCGTCCTTGGTCCGTTGGACGATCTCGACCAGCGTGTCTGCGCCGTCGGCGGCCGGCACCGTGACAAAGGTGGCGGGCCCGTCGGGCTCGTCCTCGGTGGCTCGCCTGACACCCTGCCCGTCGACCGCGATCCCGTCCAGGCACGCGAGCAGGCGATCCAGGTCGTCGGGATCGGTGGGGGTCACCTGATAGTGCGACGCGCCGGTCGCCGTCTTGAGCGCGTCGGCGGTACCGGACGCGATCACGCGGCCCTTGTCGATCACCACGATGTGATCGGACAGGGTATCGGCCTCTTCGAGGTATTGCGTGGTCAGCAGTGTGGTCACGCCTTGTCGCCGCAGGGACTCGACGAGCTTCCAGACTTCCTGGCGGCTCCGCGGATCGAGCCCGGTGGTCGGCTCGTCGAGGAACACGATCTCGGGTTGCGTGACGAGGCCACACGCGATGTCGATCCGGCGCCGCATACCACCCGAGTACTCACCGACCTTGCGTTTGGCGGCGGCGGTCAGCTCGAAGGATGTCAGCAGTTCGTCGGCTCGCGACCGGGCCATCGCCCTGGACAGACCCATCAGCCGCCCGAACAGGATCAGATTGTCCCGACCGCTGAGCGCTTCGTCGAGCGCGGCGAACTGGCCGGTCAGCATGATCGATCGCCGTACCCCCGCGGCGTCGGACACCACATCGTGTCCGGCGACGATTGCGCTGCCGCCGTCGGGCTTGAGGAGGGTGCACAACATGTTGACGGTCGTCGTCTTTCCCGCGCCGTTGGGCCCGAGGAGCGCGAGGATGGTCCCCTTCGCGACCGAGAAGCTGACACTTTCGACGGCGACATTGTCCCCGAATCGCTTGTGCAGGTTGACGACTTCGATGGCTGGACGCGCCGAGGAGTCGTCTTCTGCGGTCGGATCGACGGTGGCCGGTACCGGCGGTGGTCTCCGCGGCGTCCCGGTATCCGGGATCGCGGTCGGTGCTTGTGCCTGTGCCGAGGATTCGACGATGTTCCACCCGGACGCGACGTCTCGTGCCGGGCCGTTGCCGGTCGGCCGGCCCTCGTCATCGGTCGGCGCCGCGAGCAGGCGCCTCGTCGGCGCCTCGTCGGCGACGACCGCCGCATGTCGGGGAGTCGCCGGCAGGCTTGATCGGGCGGCCGTGGGCCCGCCGGACTGCTCGGCCATCGACAGCTCCTCTCGGGCGTCCCGGTCGCCTGAGTCGGGGGCGGGTGTGCACCACTCTTCTCGGGCCACGCGACACCGCGGACAGTGGGGACGCGAGGCGCATGCCCGCGGGCGGTTCCGAGCATCGGGTGTGGGCGATGCTACCGAAATTGTTTGAACGGTCTGGAAAGATTCTCGCTCTCGGCGGCCGAATCATTACGCCGCCGCGCACCGCATTCGTACGTTTGGACGACTTCGGACTCGGGCGCGTAACGATCTTGGGCACGCCGCCGAATTCCTATCGTGAGCTAGCCGTTTACCTGAGATTCGTCCGCGCGGGCAAGGGTTCCTGCATTCAAACGAATCATGGTGAATTTCGTTGGGAAAGGTGGATAATGACGCACACTGTTGCCTGGGAACGGAGTTCCCGCGAACAGACAGCCCACAACGACCCGAGCGTCGGTTGATCGTCAGCCGCCGTCGGGCCGGGCTGGCCGCTGACCTGGGAAAGAGGGGCTATGGGTTCGGTCGAGAACACCCATGACGCCACTGAGACAGACACCGAGAGCGGGGCAGAACTGGTCCCCTTCGCGCTGACCGCAGCGCAGCGCGGGATGTGGTTTGCCGAGAATCTCTCATCCGACTATTCCGTTACCGTTGCTCAGTATCTCGATATCCGGGACAAAGACCGACCACTCGATCGTGATCTCTTCCGGGAGGCGGTCGTCGGAAATGCGCGTGAACGCGAGTCGGCCTTCACCCGGATCGTGGAAGTCAACGGCGTACCGATGCAGATCGTCGATCAAGGTCTCGACAACGATCTCGATTTCCTCGATTTCCGCGACCATGCGGATCCCGTCGGTGCAGCGCACCGATGGATGAATGACGATTATCAGCAACACATGGATCTGCGACGCGACCATCTGGTCGTGTCGACGCTCATCAGGGTCGCCGACGACCGTTCTTTCTGGTACGTGCGGGCTCATCACATCGCGATGGACGGCTATGCCGGGCTGACCGGGGTGCTCGATGCGGTGAACAGGTACAACGCGGCCGTCGCGGGCTCGGAGTACGTGTCGAATCGGGGCGCCTCACTGGCCGAACTGGTCGAGGACGACAAGAAGTACATCGCCGGCACCCGCCGGGAGGCCGACCGTGCCTACTGGATCGACCGGGTCAGCGATCTGCCCGAGCGCGTCACCCTCGCCCATCGATCGGTGGCCGCGGAGCTGTCACCTCGTAACCTGGTCGCCGGATCGGAGCTGAGCGCATCCCAGCAGTCCGATCTCGACCGGGTCGCAGCCGAGGCCAACACATCGGCGGCAGTGCTCCTCACCGCGGGCTTCTCGGCCTACCTGGCCCGGATGGCCGGCACCGACGATGTGGTGCTGAGTCTCCCCGTCACCGGCCGCGCGACGGCAAAGATCAAGCGCGCCAGCGGAATGCTCGCCAACATGCTTCCGGTCCGGGTTTGCGACGCCTCACGGCTGACGATGCGCGGCCTGATCGAACAGGTGCAGCTCGAGCTGACCGGCGCCCTCCGCCACCAGCGGTACCGGTTCGAGGACATCCGTATCGACGCCGGCCTGCAGGATGCGAACACGGCGTCGTTCGGCCCGATCATCAATCTGATGTTCTTCGACAAGCCGATCGAATTGACCGGCGCCACAGTTGATTACCAGATCCTCACATCGGGGATTCTGGAAGATCTGCGGTTGAACGTGTATCAGGCCAGCCCCGGCGCCCGGCTGGTGGTCGACTTCCACGGGAATCCGAATCTCTACTCGACCGTCGAGCTCGAGGGACACCTCCAGCGCTTCCTGGCCTTCCTCGACCGCATCTTCTCCGAGATGGACATGCTGATCGGCGACGTCGACCTGCTGCTCGACGGTGAACGCGAGGAGATGGTCGGTCTCGGCGTCGGACCGCAGGCCACACCGCCGGATCCCGATGCACACCTGCTCGCCGCCTTCGCTCGGCGGGTTCGTGACCGGGGCGAGGATGTCGCCATCGAGTCCGGAGGACGACGCTGGACCTACGCCCAGTTCGATCGCCTCCGGACTCTCATCGCAGCGCACCTGGTCAATTCGGGCGTCGGACGTGGCGATCACGTGGTGGTGGCCCTCGACCGCGGTATCGCACAGGTCGCCGCCATCTACGCGACTCTCTCCGTCGGCGCGGCCTATGTCCCCGTCGATCCCGCGCAGCCGCAGGAGCGACGCCGTCTCATCGCCGAGACCGTCGCCGCCCACCTGATCGTCGACGCCGCACTGCTCGGTTCCATCGGATTCGACACCGCAGCGAACAATCCCGAGGCACCTGCCGAGCCCGCCTCTGCCGGTGTGACCGGTGGCGGCAGCGAGGCCGCCTACGTCCTGTTCACCTCGGGATCGACCGGCACCCCGAAGGGAGTGCAGGTGTCGCACGCGGCGGTGCACAACCGGCTCGCCTGGATGCAGGACAACTACCCGTTGGCCGCGGGCGACAAGGTGCTGTACAAGACGCCGTTCACCTTCGACGTGTCCGTCTGGGAGCTGCTGTGGCCGTTGGCCCAGGGAGCGCAGATGGTGATCGCCCGGCCGGACGGGCACCGAGATCCGGAATACCTTCTCGACCTGATCACCGAAGAGCAGGTCAACGTCCTGCATTTCGTGCCGTCGATGCTCGACGTCTACACCGAGGTCCTGCAGAACGACGGACATCTGACCCTGCTGCCGCCCACTGTCCGGCGGGTCTTCACCTCCGGCGAGGCGCTGCCGCGACTCCTCGCCGACCGTGTGCTGGAGGGTTCGTCGGCCGAATTGGTCAATCTCTACGGTCCGACCGAGGCCGCGATCGATGTCACCGAGTATCGAGTGGTCCCCGACGACGGCCCGGTGCCGATCGGCAGGTCGGTGGCCAACACCGACGTGTACGTCCTCGACACCCGTCTGCGGCCCGTTCCCGCCGGTGTCGCGGGCGAACTCTATCTCGCGGGATGTCAGCTCGCCGACGGCTACGTCGGTCGGTCGGACCTGACGTCTGACCGCTTTGTCGCAAATCATCTGGGCCCGAGAGGTTCCCGGATGTACCGCACCGGTGACCTGGTTCGCTGGAGCCCCGATGGCCAGCTGCATTACCTGGGGCGCACCGACTTCCAGGTCAAGATCCGCGGGCAGCGGATCGAACCCGGTGAGATCGAGTCGGTGCTCGACAGCATGCCGGGAGTGGATGCCACCGCGGTGGTGCCACGCACCGACCTGGCGCCCGGGCCGGTGCTGGTGGCGTATCTGCGGTCCGACGACGATTCGGTCAGTGAGGCCGCCGCACTGTCCTGGTGTCGTCGTCACCTGCCGTCGCACATGGTCCCGTCGGCGGCGGTGCTGCTCGATCAGTTCCCGATCAACGCCACCGGCAAACTCGATCGTAAGCAACTGCCTGCGCCGGACCTGCGACCGGTGATCGCCTACGAGGCGCCGCGCACGCCCGTGGAGCACACGCTGGCATCGCTGATCGGTGAACTCCTGAGCGTCGAACGTGTCGGATTGCGCGACAACGTCTTCGCACTGGGTGGTGATTCGTTGATGGCCGCGCGCCTGGTGTCGAGGGCGCGGGTCGAACACAATGTGCGGATCGACCTCACCGACGTGTTCACCTCGGTCGACGTCGGCGAGATCGCGGAGCGTTCACGGCGGGGCGGGGCCGACGGCCGTCCCGAACTGACCCGGGTCGAGCAGCGTCCCGACACGATCCCGTTGTCGCACTCCCAGACCCGGCTGTGGTTCGTGAACCGGATGGATCCGGTGGCGAGCACCTACAACATGCCCGGCGCCGTCCGGCTCGGGACCGAGGTCGACGTCGCTGCCCTGCAAGGAGCACTCGGCGACCTGATCGATCGCCACGAGACCCTGCGCACCAGGTTCGCATCCGTGGGCGGCGAGCCCGTGCAGGAGATCTTGTCGCGAACCGAGGCGATGGGCTTTCTGGACATCGAGGTCGCGGTCGTCGACGAGGGGGTCGACGAGACGGTCGCCGCGGAGGCGGCCCGAGGATTCGACCTGGCGCACGACATCCCGTTCCGCGCGCGGATTCTCCGCGATCAGACCGGGTACGTCGTGGTGGTGGTGCTCCACCACATCGCGGGCGACGGATTCTCGTTGGTGCCGCTCATCCGCGATCTCTTCGTGGCCTACAGCGGGCGGCGCTCCGGCGGCAGCGCGGCATTGCCGCCGCTGACGGTGCAGTACGCCGACTTCGCGATCTGGCAGCATCGGCTCCTCGGTGACCCGGAGAACCCGACCCCGCTCGCCCGGGAGGGTCTGGCCTTCTGGGAGGAGGAACTCTCCGGGCTCCCGGGCTTCCTGCCGTTGCCGACCGACCATCCGCGGCCGCACGTCGCCACGGGAAACGGCGGCTACGTCGACACGGTGTTCGACGCCGATCTCGCGGCCGGTATCCGCTCACTCGCCCAGGACCACAATGTCACCCCGTTCTCCGTGGTGCACACCGCATTCGCGGTGTTGCTCGCGAGGTGGGCGGAGGTGGACGAGGTGGCGATCGGGACGGCCGTCGCCGGTCGCGACGAGCCCGCGACCGCCGACCTGGTCGGCATGTTCGTCAACACCGTGGTGCTGCGGACTTCGATGCGCCCCGAGGACACGCCCGCCGAGCTGCTCGATCGGGCGCACACCACCCGTACCCGGGCGATGCGGCACTCGTCCATCCCGTTCGAGCGGGTCGTGGAAGCCGTTGCCCCCGAACGATCGGCGGCCCACACCCCGTTGTTCCAGGTGGCTCTGACGATGCATCCAGGTCAGGCGACGGCGCTCGGGGACTGGGTCGAGTCGGCCGAGATGCTCGACGCACGGGTGCCCGCCGCCAAGTTCGATCTCTCCGTCACCGTCACCGATCAAGTCGGCGCCGCGGGTCTGGACGTGGAATTCGCCTACGCTGCTGATATTTTCGATCACCGGACGATCGAGCGGGTCGCGACTCAACTCGTCACGGTCCTGTGGACGATGATCGAATCGCCTGCCCGGCCCATCGGCACGATCGATCTGGTGGCAGGGGCGGAGCGGGCGGCACTGATCGCGCCCCCGGAATCGCGGGTGATCCCGGAGACGTTGCGCGACCTGCTCACCGCCGGGGTGGCGCAGGCGAATCCGGCGGCAGTGGCGATCAGCGGCACGTCCACCATCACCTGGTCGACCATGGAAGTGGTGTCGAACCAACTCGCGCGCGAACTGGTCGCCCGTGGTCTCGGCCCGGGTGACCTGGTCGCGATCTGCATCCCGCGGTCGCATCTCTCGGTCCTCGCGATGGTCGCGGTGATCAAGTCGGGAGCCGCGTTCGTCAGCATCGACCCCGGGCATCCGCCGTCGCGGCTCGCGGAGATCCTCTCCGACAGCGGTGCTGTCCTCGGACTGACGTCGACGGCTGTCCGGGACAAGGCACCCGAGGGTGTGTCCTGGCTGGAGGTCGACGACGCAGCGGTCGAGCTGCAACTGGCCGGTCACAGTGGTGCGCGCGTGCACGCCGGTGAGCTCCGGAGTGCGCCGCGCGTGGACGACCTCGCATACCTGATCTACACCTCCGGTTCCACCGGACGCCCGAAGGCAGCCGCGCTCAGTCATGTCGGGCTCGCGAACATGGTGGCGAATCAGCAGAAGATCCTGCGCCTCGACCAGCGGTCGCGGGTGCTTCATGTCGCGTCACCGAGTTTCGACGCGTCCATCTTCGAGATCCTGATGGCGTTGTGCACGGGTGCCGAGCTCGTCGTCAGCCCGGCGGGGGTGTTCGGCGGCGACGAGCTCGCCGAGCTCATCGATCGGCATCGGGTCACCCACGCGGTCATGACCCCGTCCGCACTCGGCACGCTGGAACCGGCCGCCGTACCCAGCCTGAGCCGCGTGATCAGCGTCGGCGAGGCATGTCCCCCCGACCTGATGCGGAAGTGGGCGCGGGCCGGCCGGGCGTTCTTCAACCTCTACGGCCCGACCGAGGTGACGATCTGGGCCACCGCTGCGGGGCCACTGCACGAGGGCGACGAGGTCACGATCGGGCAGCCGGTGCCGGGAGTCGGCGGTCTGCTGCTCGATCACACTCTTCGCCCGGTCCCCGTAGGGGTACCCGGCGAACTGTATCTGTCCGGGGCCCAGCTCGCCCGTGCCTATCACCGCCGAAGCGATCTCACCGCCACCCGATTCGTGGCGAACCCGTTCTCCGCCGGAGATCGGATGTACCGCACGGGCGACCGCGCCGTACGTACGACCTCGGGGAATCTCCGGTATGTGGGCCGCACCGACTTCCAGCTCAAGATCCGCGGACTGCGTATCGAGCCGGGCGAGGTCGACGCCGCGATCCTGCATCACCCGATGGTGACCGAGGTGGTCAGCCTCGGGGTGCCCGGACCGGGCGGCGACGACGTGCTGGTGACCTACGCGCGGCTGGTCGAGGGCGCGACGGTCGAGCCCAAGCGGATACTCGAGCACGCGGCCGCGCAACTGCCCGGATACATGGTTCCGCACGCAGTGGTGATCGTGAAGGAGTTCCGGTTGACCACGGCCGGCAAGATCGACCGGAAATCCCTTCCGCCCGTGGACTTCACCGTGTCCGCGCCGTATCGGGCGCCCAGTTCGCAGATGGAGGCGGTCGTCGCGGGCATCTTCGGCCAGGTACTCGGCCAGGATCGGGTCGGTGCCGATGCCGATTTCTTCGACCTCGGTGGCAGTTCACTCTCGGCGACCAAAGTGACCTCCCGGCTCTCCGCGCTCCTGGACCGACAAGTACCGGTGAAGCTGCTGTTCGAGCGTCCGACGGTGTCGTCGCTCGCGCATGCTCTCGCCGGTGGCCCGACCGGCCATGGCGCCCCGCCGTTGCTCGCGCGCAGTCGCGCGGAGCTCGTTCGGGTGTCCGGAATGCAGCGTGGACTGTGGCTCGTCAACCGTGCCGATCCCCGGTCCGCGGCCTACAACGTCGCCATGGCGCTGCGGCTGGCAGGCGATCTCGATGTCGTCGCGCTGCAACTCGCGACCGCGGACATCGTCCGCAGGCACGAATCGCTGCGTACGACCTATCCGATGATCAAGGACGAGCCGATCCAGGTGATCATGCCTGCCGACGTGGTCGAGAGTGAACTGACCATCGAGGAGCGCACCGTCACGACATCGATCGAGTCGGCCGTCGGTCAGGTCACCGGCGAGGGATTCGACATCACGACCAGGCCGCCGGTACGTGCCGTGCTGCTCAAGGTCTCGGCGCATGAGCACATCCTGGTCTTCGTCGTCCACCACATCAGCGCGGACGGGGCGTCGATGGCGCCACTGGCGCGGGATCTGATGACGGCGTACGCGGCGCGCAGCGCGGGGGCCGAGCCGGCATGGAAACCCCTTCCGGTGCAGTACGCGGACTTCAGCCTCTGGCTGTCCGAACGTCTCGCGGTCACCGACGGCGACGGCGTCACCGAGGAGGAGCGTCAACTCGCGTACTGGGACGAGCGGTTGGCGGGGGCGCCCGAGCGGTTGGAGCTGCCCCACGACCACTCCAGGCCGAAGACGCCCAGTTTCCGCGGTGACACGGTGAACTTCGAGGTCCCCGCGTCTGTGGTGGCCAATCTGGACATCGTTGCGCGGCAGCATCACACCACGTCGTTCATGGTGATCCACGCCGCGTTCGCGATGCTGTTGAATCGGATCTCCGGACGCGACGACCTGGTGATCGGAACACCGTTCGCCGGCCGCGGCGAGCAGAGCCTCGACGATGTGGTGGGGATGTTCGTCAACACGTTGGCCCTGCGGACCCGGGTGCGCCCGGGTGAGCGGTTCGTCGATCTGCTCGAGCGCGTGCGCAACGACGATCTCGCCGACATGTCGCACACCGATGTCGCATTCGAGAACATCGTGTCCCGGGTGCTGCCCAAACCCCCCACCTCCTACAACCCGGTCTATCAGGTGATGCTCGCCTTCCAGGACGTGGAATTCCCTACGCTGCAGTTCGATCGGCTCACTGTCGAACCGATCCACGAGGAGCTGGCATCGGCCAAGGTCGACCTGCAGCTCACCCTCTTCCCGAACGATCCGGAACGGGACGAGCACGGGGGTGCGCTGCGCGCACAATTCCTCTATGCCACAGATCTTTTCGATCGGGCGACGATCGAGCGGATGGCCCAACGATATCTGCAGTTGCTCGAGGCGGTCGCGGACGATCCGGAATGTGTGGTCGGTGACGTGAGCATTCGCCTCGACGACGAGGTGGTGGCCGCGGCCGGATCGCCGGTGGACGATGCGGACGAGAGTCTGGCCGCACTGGTCTTCGAGGCCGCCGCAATCGATCGCACCGCCACCGCGGTCGGTGGTCGTGCGGCACTCGGTTTCGGAGACCTGGAGATGATGACCAGCGCGATGAATCCTGCAGCATCCGATGCGGATTCGGCGCTGACGATGGCTCTCATGACACTTGTTCCCGGGCTGGCGGAATCCGGCCCGGAGGGTTTCGACGGACTCCTGGCCGAGCTTCGTGAGCGTGCCCACGGCGTGATCGCCGGTGCCCGCCGGGACCGGGACGCCGCGCGCGCAAACCCTACGGATTCGGCTGAGGCGGAAGGTAGCGAACGGACGTGACGGGGACCGGTGTGGACGCGGTGGACATTTCTACGGGATGGGGGCGGCGTCCGCCGACGCGAGACCTGATCACCATTGCGGCGCAGATCGAGCCGGAGACCGTCGCGCTGTCGGATGCCGGTGGCGCCACCACCTTCGCCGATCTGAACACGCGTGTGAGTGCGACCGCCGCGGTGTTCGCCGCCCGGGGCCTCGACACCGAGGCCGCGGTGAGTGCCATCGTGACCGCACTGATCCCTCGCGACGGTCTCGACCCGGCGGGGATCGCCACCGCGACACAGGATGCGCTCGAGGAGATCCGCAGCCGCGCCTGCGCGGTGGCCGGGACCTCGGACTGGGGATCCTTGCCGGGGGTCTTCCGCTCGGCGGTCCACCGGTTCCCCGAGCGCGTGGCGGTGACGGACCTCGACGGCGCTGCGCTGACCTATCGCGAGCTCGACCAGCGATCGGATGCCGTCGCCGCCGGGCTGCTCGCTGCCGGGGTGCGGGAGGGGGGCGTCGTCGGACTGGCCACCCCACGGACCGTCGACGTGATGGTCGCGATCCTCGGCATCCTGAAGTCCGGCGCGGCGTATCTGCCCCTGGACACGTCCCATCCGGCCGAGCGTCTCGCGTTCGTCGTCGCCGACGCCGCACCGTCGCTGATCATCACCGACCACGACGGACGGGAGACACTCGGCTTCCTCGACGTCGAGCGCAGCACCGTCGACGAACTGATGGCGGCACGCGCGGCGGGGACCGACTCGCTCCCGGCATCGATCGACCCGCGGCAAGCCGCCTACCTGATCTTCACGTCGGGTTCCACCGGTCGCCCCAAAGGGGTTGTGGTGGAACACCGTAGCGTGATCGCGTTGATGTCGGCGGCTCAGCGGCACTACGGGTTCACCGAGGCCGACGTGTGGACGATGTTCCACTCGTACGCGTTCGACGTGTCGGTCTTCGAGATGTGGGGACCGCTGCTGTTCGGTGGACGGTTGGTGGTGGTGGATTTCCTGACCACCCGTAGTCCGGACGAGTTCGCGGAGCTGCTCGACACGGAGTCGGTCACGGTGGTCTCGCAGACGCCGTCGGCCTACTACCAGCTGGCCGCGGCGGTCCGACCGTCGTCGCGCAACCGGTTGCCCGAGAGTGTGCGGTACATGGTGTTCGCCGGTGAGGCCCTGGATTTCACGCAGGTGCGCCGGTGGTACCAGGACCGGCTCGACGCGCAGGGGGCAGTTGGCCCGGTATTGGTGAACATGTACGGGATCACCGAGACCACGGTGCACTCCACGTTCCGGGCGCTGGACCCCGGCTTCGTCGCGTCCGCCAAAGGCTCGGATGTGGGTGAGGGCCTGCCCGCGTTGACGATTCACGTGCTCGACGACCGGCTCCGTCCGGTGCCCGACGGAGTGCCGGGCGAGATCTATGTCAGTGGCACCCAGGTGACGCGGGGCTACCTCGGCAGGCCGGGGCTGACGTCGGGACGATTCGTCGCCGATCCCTTCGCCGGCAACGGCACGCGTATGTATCGCAGCGGCGACCTCGCGATCCGGCGGGACGGGACCCTGGAGTATCTCGGCCGTTCGGATGCGCAGGTGAAGCTGCGCGGCTTCCGCATCGAGCTCGGCGAGGTGGAGTCGGCGCTGCTGGCCACCCAGGGGGTCGACGCGGCCGCGGTGGCGGTCCGGCAGCGTGACAACGGCGACGAACTCCTGGTGGGTTACGTGGTGCTCGAGGCCGACACCGACGTCGCCGCATCCGAGATCCGCATCGCAGCGGCGGGAGCGTTGCCGAGTTACATGGTGCCCGACGTGGTGATGCTGATCGATCAGCTGCCGCTCACCGTGAACGGAAAACTGGATCGCCGGGCATTGCCCGAGCCCGAGATCCTCACGGTGGCCGAGTATGTCGCACCCGGTACCGAGACCGAGAAGATCCTCGCCGAGATCGTCGGGGACGTGCTCGGTCTGGAACGGGTCAGCGTCGCCGACTCGGTGTTCGATCTCGGCGGCAACTCCCTGGCCGCGGCCCGCATCGTCGGGCGCGCCGGTGAGGCCTTCAACGTTGATCTGTCGGTGCGCGATGTGTTCGACATGCCGTCGGTGCGCGGCCTGGCCGACGTGGTCGGCGGTCGGGGCGTCGCGCTCGCGCCCGTCACGCCCGTGCAGCCGAGACCGGACGAGGTGCCGGTGTCGTTCGCGCAGCTGCGGATGTGGTTCATCAATCAGTTCGATCCGTCGGCGTCGACGTACAACATACCGGTGCTGCTGCGCCTGGCGGGCGCTCTGGACGTCGACGCGCTGCGCGCCGCCCTGACGGATGTGGTGATCCGGCATGAGGTGCTGCGCACGACGTTCCCCGCGCGGCAGGGCGTTCCGGTGCAGGTGGTCGATCCGGCCGAGACCGTCGGCGAACGACTGGACTGGGCGGTGGTCGATTCGGGCGACGAACTGCAGGCCGCGATAGCGGCCGGCTTCGACGTGACGTCGCACTGGCCGCTGCGGGCACGACTGTGGCGCACTGCGACAGACGAGTACGTGTTCGGTGTCGTGGCACACCACATCGCCGCCGACGGTGAGTCGATGGGGCCACTGGTCGCCGATGTGGTCGCGGCCTACTCGGCGCGGGTGTCGGGTGCCGAACCCGAGTTCGCGCCCCTCGACGTGCAATTCGCGGACTTCGCGATCTGGCAGCACGAGGTGCTGGGTTCTGCCGACGACGCCGATTCGGTGGTCGGACGTCAGCTCGCGTACTGGTCGTTGCAACTCGCCGGGGTGCCCGACGTGCTCGAACTCCCCGTGGACCGGCCTCGTCCGGTGGTCGCGTCGCAGCGTGGCGCTGAGGTCTCGTTCGAGGTGCCCACCTGGGTGGTGGACCGGATCTCGGTGCTGGCACGCGAGCGCGGCGTGACGCCGTTCATGGTGGTGCACGCAGGGCTGGCGGTGTTGCTGGGCCGGTTGTCGGCGACCGACGACATCGCGGTGGGCACGCCGATCGCGGGTCGCGGTCAGCGGGTGCTGGACCCTCTGGTGGGGATGTTCGTCAACACGCTGGTGCTGCGGACGCGCGTCGGCGCGGCCATGTCGTTCGTCGACCTGCTGGATCAGGTGCGACTCACCGATCTCGAGGCATTCGCGAACGCAGATGTGCCCTTCGAGACTGTCGTGGAGCATCTGCAACCGGTACGGTCGGAGGCGTTCGCCCCACTCACGCAGGTCCTGCTGTCCTTCGACCAGTCGGTGCTCGCGGAGTTCGCCCAGGGTGGCGTCCTCGCCGAGGACGTCGCCGGCCTGGAAGTGAGTTCGATTGCTGTCGAGGGTGTTCCGGCGAAGGTCGATCTCACCGTCGGCATCACCGACGGTGGTGACAGGTGGCACGGCTCGCTGATCTACGCGGTCGATCTGTTCGACGCCCCGACCGCCGAGAGCATGGCCGCACAACTGGTCCGGCTGCTCGACCAGCTGACCCTCGATCCCGCTCTGCCCATCGGTGACACCCCTCTGCTCGCCGACGACGAGGCATCGGCGCTGCTTCCGGTGACCGGCGGTCCGATGGCTGCCCCGCGGTTGCTGGCGGAGGTGTTCGAGGAGATCGCCCGAGCACACCCGGGTCGGCTCGCGGTGTCCGACGGGTACGGGGCCGAACTGACCTATGCCGAGCTGGACGCCCGCTCGAACCAGCTGGCGCGATGGCTCATCGACCAGGGAATCGGCACGGAATCGTTGGTGGCGCTGGCGATCGGGCGATCGGTCGAACTCCTGACGGCGATGTGGGCGGTGGCCAAGACCGGTGCCGGCTACCTGCCGATCGATCCGGACTATCCGGCCGAGCGGATCGAGCACATGCTCGCCGATTCGCGGGTGCGGACCGGCCTGACGACCACGCGGCTGCGGTCGGCGTTGCCGACGGAGGTGCGGTGGAGTCCGGTGGAGGACATCGGGTCCGGGGGCTTCGGTGCATTCGACGACGCGCCGCTGCGGGCCGACGAGTTGCTCGCCGCACCGCGCCTCGACGCCATCGCCTATGTGATCTACACGTCGGGTTCGACGGGCACCCCGAAGGGGGTGTCGGTGACCTATCGCGGAATACACAACTTCGCGGTCGCGGAGGTCGCCCGGTTCGGCGTCGATTCATCGTCTCGGGTTCTCGGATTCGCCTCTCCCAGTTTCGATGCGTCGATCCTCGAATGGCTGCTCGCGTCGACGTCCGGCGCGACCTTCGTGTACCGGCCGGACAGTGTGCTCGGTGGCGACATGCTGGCGGCGCTGATACGCGACCAGAGACTCTCCCACGTGTTCCTGACCCCCACGGTGCTCGCGACACTCGAGCCGGAGTCGGTGCCGGACCTCCGCGTCCTGATGTCCGGTGGCGAGGCGGTGTCGCAGACCCTGGTCGACCGATGGTCGGCCGGGCCGTCCTTCTTCAACGCCTACGGTCCCACCGAGGCCTCGATCGCTGTGGCGATGAGTCGTGCGCTCACCGCCGGGTCGCCCGTCCACATCGGCGGGCCGATCGACGGTGTGGGTCTGCTGGTGCTCGACGGCCGGCTGCATCCCGTGCCCGTCGGAGTGCCCGGTGACCTGTATGCGACCGGCGTGGCGCTCGCCCGCGGCTATCTGCGACGCCCGTCGTTGACGTCGGAACGTTTCGTGGCGAGTCCGTTCGGCGACCGGGGCGATCGGATGTATCGCACCGGCGACGTCGTCCGTTGGCGCCGCACCGAGGCGGACGAGCTGGTGCTCGAATACGTGGGACGCAGTGACGACCAGGTGAAGCTGCGCGGGTTGCGCATCGAACTGGGGGAGATCGCGGCTGTCCTGGAGTCGCATCCGAGCGTCTCGTCTGCCGTGGTGGTCGGCGTCGGCGGCTCGGTGGCGAGTGCGCTGGCGGGTTATGTGGTCGCCAACGGGTCGGTCGACGTCGCATCGCTCCGCGATCATGTCGCCGAACGCCTGCCGTCGCACATGGTGCCGTCGAGCATCACGGTGCTCGACGCCCTGCCGCTGACCCCCGCAGGGAAGCTGGACAAGCGCGCCCTGCCCGCACCGGTGATCGCCACCGGAGCCGACGACCACGTCCCGCCGTCGTCGTCGGTGGAGGAGACGCTGGCAGCGATCGTGGCGGGAGTTCTGGGCGTCGATCGGGTGAGCGTCGTCGAGTCGTTCTTCGCGCTCGGTGGTGATTCGATCCTGTCGATCCAGCTGTCCTCGGCGGCCCGCGCTGCCGGGTTGTCGGTGTCGCCGAGAGAGGTGTTCGAACACAAGTCCGTGCGTGCGATGGCCCGCGCGCTCGCGGCCGGTGGCGACCGGGTGGCCATGATCGACGAACCGGCAGGCGGCGCCACCGGCGAGGTGGAACTGTCGCCGGTGGTGTCCTGGATGCTCGAGTCGGCAGGCACGCCTGAGGATTTCGCCGACTTCTCGCAGTCGGTGGTGCTGGTGGCGCCGGATGCATTGGACGCCGCCGTGCTCAGTGCGGTGCTCGGCACAGTCGTCGACGCGCATCCGATGTTGTCCTCCCGCCTGGTGTTCACCGGGGGCCGGTGGTGCCAGACCGCGGGAGTCGGTCATCCCCCGGTGGTCGCCGAGGTCAGGACGGCAGCGGCGACCGGGACACCGGAGTTCGCCGACGTGGTGCGCTCCGCGCATGCCCAGGCCCTGGGCCGGATGGATCCGTCGAACGGCGTGCTGGTCTCGACTGTGCTGGTGGCCGGTGCCGACGGTGCGCGGGTGGTGGTGGCCATCCACCATCTCGGCGTGGACGCGGTGTCGTGGCCGGTGCTGATCGAAGACGTGATCACGGTGTGGGGACAGCTGGTGTCCGGCGACGAGCTGACGGTGCGGCCGGAGGTCACCTCGGCGCGCGCATGGCACACGGCGCTGGCGCACCGGCGAACCGATCGTCCGGCCGAGGTCGGCCACTGGTTGGCGCGGTCGGGTGACCCGACCGACCTCGGCGCTGCCATCGACCCTGCGCGCGACCGATTCTCGACGGTGGGTTCGGTGTCGCATCGAGTGGATGCGGCAGTCACCGAGGCGTTGGTGACAGTGGTCCCCGAGGCGTTCTCCGGTCATGTGAACGATGCGCTGTTGGCGGGCCTGGCGCGTGCGGTGCGCTCCTGGCAACGGGCGCGGGGGATCTCCGACTCCGCGCCGGTCGGTGTGCTGGTCGAAGGGCACGGCCGGTACGAGGACGTGCTCGCGCACGGTGCCGACCCGCGGACCGCGGATCTGTCGCGGACGGTGGGATGGTTCACCTCGATCGCCCCGATGCTCCTGGACCCGGCCGACGACGTGGTGCACGCGGTGAAGGCGGCCAAGGAGGAGCGGCTCGCCCAGCCCGATCACGGAATCGGTTTCGGGGCCCTCCGATTCGGCGGGGACGCGCGATTGGCCGGACGACCGTTGCCATCGATCGGATTCAACTTCTTCGGTGCCGGCGGCCGCGGCGCGGACGCCGCCACGGTGGCGGTCCCGTTCATGGTCGACACCGATGCTCCGGCACTGCCGTCGTCGGCGACCGGCGGCATGACCGCGATGAACACGATCACCGTGAACGTCGGGACGCAGCTCACGCCTGGCGGCCGTGAACTGTCGGCGGACTTCCTGTTCGCCGGTGGGATCGTGTCCGCGGCGGATGTCGAGGATCTCGCCGACCGGTGGTCGGCCGAGCTGGCGGCCATCGTCGATGTGGTCACGAGTGGTGAGGATCCGGGGCGCTCGCCGTCGGATGTCCCGGGTTCCGGGGTGACACAGGCCGACCTGGATGTGCTCGCCGAGCGTCATCCCGGTGCACCGGTCTGGCCCCTGTCCGCACTGCAGAAGGGGCTCTACCTCCAATCCGCCCTCTCCTCGGGTGCGGGCACCGACGACGTCGACGTGTACGTGAGCCAGGCGGTCCTCCGACTGGGCGGCGACGTCGACGAGTCGCGTCTGCGGGCAGCGGTGGAGAGCCTGGTGGCCCATCATCGCGTGCTGCGGTCGGGCTTTGTGCAGACCGATGGCGGTGCGGTTGTCGCGGTGGTACCCGACGAGGTCCGGGTGCCCTGGCGCACGGTCGATCTGGGTGCGGTCGACGACGACGAGCGAAAGGTTCGGGTCGACGAGATCACCGCGGGGGAGCGGGTCGAGCCGTTCGATCTGTCCAGGCCGCCGCTGTTGCGTGTCGTGCTCGCCCGCGATGCCGACGGCGTGAGTGTCGTCATCACGAACCATCACATCCTGTTCGACGGCTGGTCCGGTCCGCTGGTGCTCGCCGACCTGCTGGCGCTGTACGCCTCGGGCGCCACCTACACCGGCCGGATCGGCACGGGCGGCGGCGACTTCGAGGACTACCTGGAGCACGTCGCAGGTATCGACAACGATGCAGGCCTCGCCGCGTGGCGTGCGGTCCTGGCGCCGGTCGAGGGTCCGACGCTGGTGGCGCCGGGCATCGTGGCGACCCGGGAGTCGTTGCCGCGCAACCACGTCGTGGTGGTCGATGCCGAGTTGACTGCGGCCGTCGAGGCGCTCGCGCGGGCGCAGGGCGCGACCGTGGCGACGGTGCTGCAATTCGCGTGGGCGGTGCTGGTCTCCCGGCTGACCGGCAACCGGGTGGTCACCTTCGGAGAGACGGTGTCGGGCCGCCCGGCCGACCTCGAGGGTGTCGAGTCGATGGTCGGACTGTTCATCAACACCTTGCCCGCGGTGGTCGACGTCGACCCGCAGGCCCGGATCTCGGAGGTGCTCGCGCGCCTGCAGGCGGCGAAGGTGTCGGTTCTCGACCATCAGCATCTGGGGCTGCCGGAACTGATGGCCCTGACAGATTCTGTGGGCTCCTTCGACACGCTGACCGTGCACGAGTCGTATCCGGTCGACACCGAGTCGCTCTCGACCAGCGACGCCGCTCTCACCGGCGGCCTCGACATCCAGGAGGCCGTGGTCAGCGATTCGACGCATTACCCGTTGAACATGATCACCTCGCCGATGGGTGATCGGCTGTCCATCACCATCAAGTATCTGCCGGATGCCTTCGCCGACGACCAGATCCGCGTGTTCGCCGACGCCGTGGTCGAGATCCTGCGTGCCGCTGCCGCCACGCCTGCGACGCTCGTCGCCGACGTGCCTCTGCTGACCGACGGTGAACGGGCGGTGATCGCCGGCGGGTCGGTCGGCGCCGACGTCCGCGTCCCGGTTGGTTCGGTGGCCGATGCCGTTGCCGCGCAGATTCTTCGAACACCCGACGAGACCGCACTCGTCTTCGACGGCCGCGCACTCACCTATGCGGAGTTCGGTGCGCGGGTGTCGGTGCTGGCGCGTGAGCTGATCACGGCAGGCGTGGCTCCGGGTGTGGCCGTGGGGGTCTCGCTGGACCGCTCGGTGGAGCTGGTGGTCGCGATCCACGCCGTCGTCGCGGCGGGCGGGCACTACGTGCCGATCGATCCCGCGATCCCGGCGGATCGCGTGCAGTACATGGTGGACACCGCGGGCGTCGGTGTGGTGCTGGTCGGTGGCGATGGTGCGCCCGCGTCGGTGGACGCCCTCGGCCCGGGCACCACCGTGATCGAGGTGAACGCCTCGGGTGCCGCCGACCTGTCGGCCGTGCCGGTGACCGATGCGGATCGGTTGTCCCCCTTGCGCGCCGACGACGCGGTCTACACGCTGTTCACCTCGGGGTCGACCGGCCGTCCGAAGGGCGTCACGGTCTCGCATCGCTCGGTGGTGAACCGGCTCTGGTGGGGCCTGGATCAGTATCCGTGGTCGACCGGCGACCGGGTGGTGTTGAAGACGCCGTTCACCTTCGACGTGTCGGTGCCGGAGTTGTTCGCCCCGGTGATGACGGGTGCCACCATCATCGTGGCGCGTCCGGGCGGGCATGCGGACCCGGTGTACATCGCCGACCTCATCGCCCGCGAGCGCGCGACGTCGGTGCATTTCGTGCCGTCGATGCTCTCGGTGTTCTTGGATGTCGTGCCGGCCGCGAAGATCACCGCGCTGGATTCGTTGCGGTGGTTGTTCTGCTCGGGTGAGGCGCTGCCGCCGCCGGTCGTGGCACACGCCCACCGGCTGCTCGGGCAGGCCGCGATAGTGAACCTGTTCGGTCCGACCGAGGCCGCCGTCGAGGTGGCGTACGTGGACGTGACCGACGCGCCCGACGTGGTACCCATCGGTGTGCCGGTGTGGAACACGTCGACGCTGGTGCTCGATGCCCGCCTGCGGATGGTGCCGCCCGGCGTCCCGGGTGAGCTCTACCTCGGTGGTGTCCAGGTGGCGAGAGGCTACGAGTCGCGGCCCGGACTGACGGCCGAACGTTTCGTGGCCGATCCCTTCGGTGCCCCGGGGGCGCGGTTGTATCGCACCGGTGACCTCGTCCGGTGGAACCACACCGGGGAGATCGAGTACCTGGGGCGCACCGATTTCCAGGTCAAGTTGCGTGGGCAGCGCATCGAGCTGGGTGAGATCGAGTCGGTCATCGCCTCGGCGCCGGGAGTGGTGCACGTGGCCTGCACGGTCATCGAGACCGACGGCGGTGGGCAGCATCTCGTCGGATATGTCGCCCCGTCCACGGTCGACGAGGGTGCGCTGAAGGCGGCGGTCGCCGAGGCGTTGCCCGAGTACATGCGCCCCTCGGTGTGGATGCTGCTCGACGACATCGCCCTCAACAGCGCCGGCAAGCTGGACCGGCGGGCGCTGCCTGCCCCGGTCTTCGAGGCCGCCGAGTACGTTGCGCCGGCCACCGGTGCCGAGGAATCCGTCGCGGCGATCGTCGCGACGGTACTCGGTGTGGCGCAGGTCAGCGTGACCGAATCCTTCTTCGCCGCCGGCGGCAACTCGTTGTCGGCGATGCGGGTGGCGGCGCGGGTGGCCGACGAGTTCGGTGCCGCGGTGTCGGTCCGTGACATCTTCGACGCCCCGACGGTCCGTGGCCTGGCGGCCGCCGTCTCGTCGCGTGGCGCGGGTCTGGCGCCCCTCGTGGCGGTCACCCCGCGTCCGGCCCCCATCCCATTGTCGTTCGCGCAGACCCGCATGTGGTTCATCAACCGGTACGAGCCCGGCACGGCAACATACAACATCCCGGCGGTTCTGCGTCTGTCCGGCGCTCTCGACGTGGATGCCCTGCGGGCCGCGGTGGTCGACACCGTCGAGCGTCACGAGGTGCTCCGGACGACCTTCCCGGCCGTCGACGGTCTGCCGGTACAGGTGGTCGATCCCGCCGACCAGGTCGCCGAACGGCTGGACTGGGCCGTGGTTGCCGGGCAGGCCGACGTGGAGACGGCGCTGACGACCGGTTTCGACGTGACCGCCGAGTGGCCGCTGCGGGTGCGGCTGCTCACGGTTTCCGACGACGAGTACCTGCTCGTCGTGATCGCACATCACATCGCATCGGACGGCGAGTCGATGTTGCCGCTGGTGACCGATGTCGTATCCGCATATGTCGCACGGGAAGCGGGCCGGGAACCCGACTTCGCGCCGCTGCCAATCCAATTCGCGGACTTCGCGATCTGGCAGCACAGTGTGCTGGGGTCGCCGGATGCGCCGGACACGGTGATCGCCAGGCAACTGTCGTACTGGCGGGATCAACTCGCCGACGCGCCAGACGTACTCGAACTCCCCACGGACCGGGAACGCCCGGCCGTCGCGTCGCATCGGGGCGCACGCGTCCGGTTCGATCTGCCCGCCGAACTCGGCCGGCAGATCCGCGTCGTGGCCACGGCGTTCGGGGTCACGCCGTTCATGGTGGTGCACGCCGGTCTCGCCGTCCTGCTGGCGCGGCTCTCGGCAACCGACGACGTCACCATCGCGACCCCGGTCGCGGGGCGCGGCCAGGCAGCGCTCGACCCGCTCGTCGGGATGTTCGTGAACACTCTGGTCCTGCGGAGCCGGGTCGAGGGCGCGACGACGTTCGCTGCACTGCTCGACGATGTCCGACTGACAGATCTCGATGCCTTTGCACATGCGGATGTCCCGTTCGAGACCGTCGTCGAGGCCCTCAATCCGACGCGTTCGGAAGCATTCGCGCCGCTGGCACAGGTCATGCTGTCCTTCGATCCGGCCGCGTCGGCGGAGTCGGCCGAGCTGTCGGTCGGCGGTCTGTCGGTGCAGTCGATCGAACCGTCGTGGGTTGCCGCGCAGCTCGACATGTCGGTGACGGTGAGCTCGGCGACCGACGACGACTGGGCCTGCTCGATCGTCTATGCGACCGATCTGTTCGACCACCCGACCGTCGAGATCATGGCCGACCGCTTCGTGTCGGTGCTGACCGAACTGGTCGCGACCCCGGCCACCGCGGTCGGCGATGTGAATCTGATCTCCACCGACGAGCGGGCCGTCGTGGAGGGCTGGTCGCTGGGGCCCGTCGTCGACGTGCCCGCCGATCTGGTGCCGGACGTCGTTGCCGCGCAAGCTCTCCGCACACCCGATGCGGCTGCCCTGGTGTTCGGGAGCAGGACGGTGTCCTATGCCGAGTTCGGTGCGCGGATCGCCGTGCTGGCCCGCGATCTCATTGCCGCAGGCGCGGGACCGGGTGTGGCCGTCGGTGTCTCGCTGGAGCGTTCGGTCGAGATGGTGGTCGCGGTGAATGCCGTCCTCGCCGCAGGCGCGCAGTACGTCCCGATCGATCCCGACACCCCGGTCGACCGCGTGGAATACATGATCGACACCGCCCGCGTCCGCCTGCTCGTCGTCGGTGCGGGACGAGCCGTCGCCGCGACGGTCGACGGCGTGCGGACCATCGAGGTGGACGCGTCGGATGAGGTCGACCGGTCGGTACCGATTGTGACCGATGCGGATCGGTTGGCGCCCTTGCGTGCTGATGATGCCGCGTACACCTTGTTCACCTCAGGATCGACAGGCCGCCCGAAGGGGGTGACCGTGTCGCACCGCGCGCTGGTGAACCGGATGCGGTGGTGCGTGGAGATCTTCGGATGGACCGCAGGCGAGCGGGTGATGCTGAAGACGCCGGTCACCTTCGATGTGTCGGTGCCGGAGTTGTTCGCTCCTGTGATGACCGGGGCCACGACGATCGTGGCGCGCGCCGGCGGCCACCTGGAACCGGTCTACATCGCTGATCTCATCGCGCACGAACGCGTGACGTCGGTCCATTTCGTGCCGTCGATGCTGTCGGTCTTCCTGGACGTCGTCCCCGCCGAGAAGCTGGACGGGCTCGGAACGCTTCGCTGGCTGCTCACCTCGGGTGAGGCGCTGCCCGTCTCGGTGGCGTCCCACGCGCACCGCGCACTCCCGGGCGTGCAGATCGTGAACCTCTACGGTCCGACCGAGGCCACGGTCGACGTGACGGCCGTCGACGTGACCGGCGCCGAAGAGGTCTCGATCGGTAGGCCGGAGTGGAACACGTCGACGTATGTGCTCGACCCGCGCCTGCGTCCGGTCCCGCAGGGCGTGCCGGGTGAGCTCTATCTCGGTGGTATGCAACTGGCTCGCGGCTACTCCTCACGCCCCGCGCTGACGGCAGAACGGTTCGTGGCCGATCCCTTCGGCCGCGGTGGTGAGCGGTTGTACCGCACCGGCGACCTCGTCCGTTGGAATCATCGCGGCGAGATCGAGTACCTGGGCCGCACCGACTTCCAGGTGAAACTGCGTGGGCAGCGCATCGAGCTCGGCGAGATCGAATCGGTGATCGCCTCGGCACCCGGCGTGGTGCACGCGGCATGTGCGGTGGTCGACGCACCCATCGGCGGTCACCATCTCGTCGCGTATGTGGCACCCGCATCTGTGGACGAGGCCGCGGTGAAGAGGGTTGTCGCCGAGGCACTGCCGGAGTACATGCGACCGACGGTGTGGATGCTCCTCGACGACATCGAACTCAACAGCTCCGGCAAACTCAACCGGAAGGCGTTGCCCGCCCCGGTGTTCGAGCTCGGCGAGTACGTGGCACCGGACACCGAGGCCGAGGTGATGGTGGCCGAGGTGTTCGGTGAGGTGCTCGGTGTGGAGCGGGTCGGTGTGACCGAATCCTTCTTCGAGGTCGGCGGGAACTCACTGTCGGCGATGCGTGTCGCCGCGCGGGTCGCCGACGACCTCGGTGTCGACGTGTCGGTACGTGACCTCTTCGAGTTCCCGTCGGTGCGGGCGCTGATCGAGGCGGTGGGCGGTCGTGCACAGACCGTGGCGCCCCTGGTGGCGGCCCGGCGGCCGGATCGGCTGCCGCTGTCGATGGCACAGTCGCGGATGTGGTTCATCAACCGGTTCGACCCCGCGTCGCCCGCGTACAACATCCCGATGGCGCTGCGTCTGACCGGCGATCTCGACCTGGACGATCTGATGGGCGCGCTGGGCGACGTGATCGAACGCCACGAGGTGTTGCGCACCCTGTACCCGCTCGACGGCGACGGACCCGTCCAGCGAGTTCTCGCCGCCGATCGGGCCCGCGATGTGCTCGATTGGCGTGTGGTGGACGACGAACGCGAGGTGATGGCCTCGGCGGCGAAGGGCTTCGACGTGACCGTCGACCTGCCGATCCGTGGGTGTGTGCGCCGCTGCGCCGACAACACCCACGACGTGGTACTCACTGCTCATCACATCGCGTTCGATGGATCCTCGACCGCGGTGTTCGTCCGCGACCTGTTGTCCGCATACCTCGCACGGGTCGACGGTTCCGTCCCGGCCGCGCGTCCGCTCGCGGTGCAGTATGCCGATTACGCACTGTGGCAACGGAAGATGCTCGGCGATGTCGACGACGCGACGAGCCGAGTGGCACAGGAGCTCGGCTACTGGCGTGAGCACCTGAGGGCCTTGCCGTCGGTGACCGACCTGCCGATGGATCGCCCGCGCCCGGCGGTGATGCAGACCGCGGCCGGGGTGGTGTCGATGACCGTCGACGACGATCTGGCCCGTCGGGTGGAAGACTTCGCACGCGCCGAGGGTGTCACCCCGTTCATGGCAATGCATGTGGCACTGGCGATCCTGATCGCACGACTGGCCTCGACCGACGACGTGGTGATCGGTACGCCGATCGCAGGCCGCACGGATGCGGCGCTCGGTGATCTGGTCGGCATGTTCGTGAACACGTTGGTGCTGCGCACCGCGGTGGCCCCGGCACAGACGGTCGCCGACCTCGTCGCGAAGGTGCGCATCGACGATCTCGACGCGTTCGCCAACGCCGACGTCCAGTTCGAGGAGCTCATCGACGAGATCGTGCCGACCAGATCGACGGCCTTCCCGCCCCTCGCGCAGATCGCGTACACCCACGTCGACGCCGATCCTGGAACGGCGGCCCTGGAGATGGCGGGACTGCGTGCCGAACCACTCGAACTGGCCGAACAGGTGGCCAAGTTCGAGTTGTCGGTTGCGGTGACCGGTCGGGTGGGCGATTCGCCGATGACCGTCGACGTCGTCTACGCGCGCTCGATCTTCGACGAGTCGACGGTTCGAGGGTTGCTGGCGTCTTTGCTGCGGATCGTCGAGTCGATGGTGGACGATCCCGGTATCGCGGTCGGCGACATCGATCTGCTGGCAGCGGGTGAGGTGACCGACTTGGTGCCGGTCAGCGGTGGACCCGCCGCACCACCCCGGTTGCTCGGCGCGATGTTCGCCGATGTCGTCGAGAACCACACCGACCGAGTCGCGGTGGTCGACGCGACGGGGGCGGCGCTGACCTACCACGCTCTCGACGCCCGATCCAATCAGCTTGCCCGGTGGCTGATCTCGCAGGGCGTCGGCGTCGAATCGCTGGTGGCTCTGGCCGTGGGCCGATCGGTTGGGCTGCTGACCGCGATCTGGGCAGTGGCCAAGACCGGCGCCGGCCATCTGCCGATCGACCCGGGCTATCCCATCGAGCGCATCGAGCACATGCTGGCCGACTCCGGCGTTCGGGTGGGCCTCACCGCCGAGCGTCATCGAGGTGCCCTGGGAACGATGGTCGACTGGGCCACCGTGGATTCCGCCGAGATCGAGGCGGTGATCGACGGGATGAGTCCGGCCCCGATTGCCGAGCACGAACTGATCGGCACGCCCCATCTGGATGCCGTCGCCTATGTGATCTACACGTCGGGTTCCACCGGCACACCGAAGGGTGTGCAACTCACCGCCCGCACACTGGAGAATTTCGCGCTGACCGAGGTCGACCGTTTCGGCGTCACCGATCAATCACGGGTGCTGGGTTTCGCCTCACCGAGCTTCGACGCCTCGGTGCTGGAATGGCTGATGGCCGTCGGTGCGGGTGCGACACTCGTCTATCGTCCGGAAGACGCGCTCGGCGGGGAACCGCTGGCCGCCTTCATGCGTGCGCAGCGGGTGACGCACGCGTTCCTGACGCCGACGGTCCTGGCCACCCTGGAACCCGAGGGACTGCCGGATCTGCGGGTGCTGGCCGCCGGTGGCGAGGCGGTACCGCCGGCGATGGTCGATCGGTGGGGATCGCTGGTCGCGTTCCACGACATGTACGGCCCCACCGAGACGACCATCGTCGTGGCGATGAGTGACGCGATGCGACCCGGCGTGCCGACGACGCTCGGCGGACCCATCCCGGGAGTCGCTCTCCTGGTTCTTGATTCGCGGCTGCACGTGGTGCCGGTGGGTGTCGCAGGTGAGTTGTACATCGCCGGTGCGGTACTCGCCCGCGGGTACGTGGGCCGGCCCGGCCTGACCGCGGAACGGTTCGTCGCGAACCCCTTCGGTGTCGACGGTGAGCGGATGTATCGCACCGGCGACGTCGTGCGGTGGCGACGGGACGGTGACGACGTGCTCGCGCTCGACTACCTGGGTCGCAGCGATGATCAGGTGAAGCTCCGTGGTCTGCGCATCGAGCTGGGAGAGATCGAGGCCGTCCTCGGCGTCCATCCGGCGGTCGAATCGGCGGTCGTGATCGGCGTCGGCGGTTCGGTGGCCACGGCTCTGGCCGGTTATGTCGTACTCCGGGATCACGTCGACACCGACGAGCTGAGGGCCTTTGTGGCGCAACGCCTGCCATCGCACATGGTGCCGTCGAGTCTGACGGTGCTCGACGCGCTGCCGTTGACACCGGTCGGCAAGCTGGACAAGCGCGCTCTGCCCGAGCCGGAGACCGACGGCCGCCGTGAGTTCGTGGCCGCCACCACCGGGGCGGAGGAGTCGGTGGCGCGGGTGTTCGCCGACGTGCTGGGGATCGGGCCGGTGAGCGTCGTGGAGAGTTTCTTCGACCTCGGGGGCAACTCGCTCTCCGCGACCCGGGTGGCGGCCCGTGTCTCGGACGTGTCCGGGGTCGAGGTGTCCGTCCGCGACGTCTTCGAGGCGCCGTCGGTCCGTGCATTGGCCAGGTCCCTGGACGGTCGGGGGCTGGGTCTGGCACCGGTGACCGCGGCGGTTCCACGTCCCGAACGGGTGCCGTTGTCGTTCGCGCAGTCGCGCATGTGGTTCATCAATCAGTTCGATCCCTCGGCGTCGACCTACAACGTCCCGGTGGTACTGCGGCTGACGGGTGCGCTGGACGTCGCCGCGCTGCGCTCGGCGCTGGTCGACGTGGTGGCGCGACACGAGGTGCTGCGCACCACGTTCCCGTCGGTGGACGGGGCGCCGATCCAGCAGATCGCTCCCGTCGACGACATCTCCGAACAGCTGGATTGGGCGATCGTCGACTCCGCCGCGGCGCTCGACGCGGACGTGACCACGGGCTTCGACGTGACTTCGCGCCGGCCCCTGCGCGTGCGGCTGTGGCACGTCGGCGGCGACGAGTGGGTGTTCGCGTTGGTGGTCCACCACATCGCGGCCGACGGCGAGTCGATGGCGCCGTTGATCGGCGACGTGATGGCCGCGTACGCGGCGCGTTCGGCAGGCGTTGCGCCGGAATTCGCGCCGCTCGCGGTGCAGTTCGCGGACTTCGCGATCTGGCAGCATGAGGTACTCGGCGCGCCGGGTGATGCAGATTCCGTGGTGGCGCAACAACTCTCGTACTGGTCCAAGCAGCTGTCCGGCGTGCCCGACGTCCTCGAACTGCCGTCGGACCGCCCACGCCCGGTGGTGGCGAGCCAACGCGGCGACCAGGTCCCCTTCCGTGTTCCCGCCGAGGTGGTCGAACGGATCGCAACGGTGGCGACGGAGTTCGGCGTGACCCCGTTCATGGTGGTGCACGCCGGGTTGTCGGTGTTGCTGGCGAGGCTGTCGGCAACCGACGACATCGCGGTCGGCACGCCGGTCGCGGGCCGCGGCCGGCCTGAGCTCGACGCGCTGGTCGGCATGTTCGTCAACACCCTCGTGTTGCGCACTCAGATCGACGCGACGATGTCCTTCGCCGAGATCCTGGACCAGGTCCGGGTGACCGATCTCGACGCCTTCGCCCATGCGGATGTTCCGTTCGAGGCGTTGGTTGACCATCTGGACCCCGTCCGGTCGGAGGCGTTCGCGCCACTGACCCAGATCCTCCTGACCTTCCACCAGGCAAACCTGCCGGAGCTCGCGGCGGGAGTCGGCCCGACCACGGTGGCCGGCCTCACGATCTCGCCCGTGGAGGCCCCCGAGACCCCGGCCAAGGTCGACCTGACCTTCGGTATCGCGGCCGATGCGTCGGCCACGGACTGGCCGGCCCAGATCGTCTATGCCACCGACCTCTTCGATCGGTCGACCATCGAGACGATCGCGGACCGGTTCGTGCGGGTCCTGGCGGGGTGTACCGAGTCGGTCGACCGCCCGGTCGGTGACGTCGCCCTCATGTCGGTCTCCGAGGTCGCCGAGTTGTCGGCGCTGCCCGCACCCGTCGTCGACACCGTCAACGCCGCTCGCTCGCTCGTCGATCTGTTCTTGTCGACCGTGGACGCACACGGCGGGCGACAGGCGGTCACGGCGAACGGGGTCACCCTTTCGTACGAGGCGCTGCAGACGCGTTCGGACGCGGTCGCCGCCGCGCTCTATGCCCGTGGTGTCGGGGTGGGCGATCTGGTCGGGGTGGCCACCGCGCGCACGGTGGATCTCGTGTCCGCCGTGCTGGGTGTGCTCAAGGTGGGGGCTGCGTACCTACCGCTCGACACGACGAATCCCGCCGAACGCCTGGCGTTCATCGTCTCGGACGCCGCGGTGGGCACCGTGATCACGGATGCGGCCACCGCGGGGCATGACCTGTTCACGGTGCTGCCTGCAGACGTGGCGACGGTCCACGTGGCCGATCTCGTCGCCGAGGGTGCCGCCCAGGCCGTTCCGCCGGTCGAGATCCCGCCGTCGGCGCGGGCGTACGTGATCTACACCTCCGGGTCGACGGGGCTGCCGAAGGGCGTGGAGATCACCCATCGGGACGTGGTGACCCTGATGGACACCGCAGCAGGCGATTTCGATTTCCAGCCAACGGATGTGTGGACGATGTTCCATTCCTACGCGTTCGACTTCTCGGTCTGGGAGCTCTGGGGGCCGTTCCTGTCGGGTGGTCGGCTGGTCATCGTCGACCGCGAGCTGGCCCGTGATCCCGACGCGTTCGTCGAGCTGCTGGCAGACGAGGGCGTCACGATCCTGAGTCAGACGCCGTCGGCCTTCTATCAGCTGATCGACGCGCGCCGCCGCAGCACCGTGGATCTCCCGCTGCGCTATCTCGTGTTCGGCGGCGAGGCACTGAGTTTCGATCAGGTGCGTCGATGGTTCGACGATCACCCCGGGCACTCCCCGCAGCTGGTGAACATGTACGGGATCACCGAGACCACCGTGCATGTCAGCTTCCGCCCACTGGACCGTGCGCTGGTCGCCGCGGGCGACGCCTCGCTGATCGGTCGCCCGCTGCATTCGCTCGCCGTCCACATCCTCGACGCGCGACTGCATCCGGTACCGCCCGGCGTGGTCGGCGAGATGTATGTCACCGGTGGCCAGTTGGCGCAGGGTTACCTCGGACGGCCCGGCCTGTCGTCGACGCGGTTCGTCGCGAGCCCGTTCGGGCACGACGGAGACCGGATGTACCGGACCGGCGACCTGGCCCGCCGGGTGGGCGACGACATCGAGTACCTGGGACGCGGCGACGCGCAAGTGCAGCTGCGCGGATTCCGGATCGAGTTCGGCGAGATCGAGGCGGCCCTACTCGGGGTCGACGGTGTGACCGCGGCTGCCGCCGCCGTCGTCGACCTGCCCGGTCGTGGTGAACAGCTCATCGGCTATGTGGTCACCGAGCCCGATGTGGCACCGGACCCGCAGTCGGTGCGTGACGCCGTGGCACGCGCGGTGCCCGGGTACATGGTGCCGGCGCTGATCGTCGGGATAGGTCATCTGCCGCTGACGGCCAACGGCAAGCTGGACCGGCGTGCCCTGCCGATGCCGGAGATCGCCGGCGGCGGTGAAGGCTACGTGGCACCCGAGTCGTCGGTGGAGGAGACGCTCGCACAGGTCGTGGCCGGTGTGCTCGGCCTGGACCGGGTGAGTGTCGTCGAATCGTTCTTCGCGCTCGGTGGGGATTCGATCCTGGCGATCCAGGTGTCGTCGGGCGCCCGCGCGGCCGGTGTGGTGGTGTCGCCGCGAGATGTGTTCGAACACAAGTCGGTACGGGCGATGGCGGCAGCCGTGGCCGCCGGCGGCGAGGAACTGGCGCTCCTGGAAGAGCCTGCCGGTGACCAGCGCGAGAGCGTGATCGGTCCGGTCGCTTCCTGGATGCTCGAGTTGTCGGACTCCGCAGAGGATTTCGCCGACTTCTCCCAGTCGGTCGTGCTGGTGGCGCCGGATCGGCTCGACATCGCAGGCCTGCGCCGGGTGCTGGGGACGGTGGTGGCGGCGCATCCCGCGATGTCGGCACGTCTCGTCCTCGGTTCGGCCGGGTGGGTGGCGACCACCGGTGACGGTCCGGGGTGTGCGGTCGCCGAGACGAGCACCGACGCCGCGGTCCCCTCGGCCGGGTTCGACCGGGCGCTGCACGCGGCGCACGCGGTCGCGCTCGAACAGTTGAATCCGGCTGTCGGACAGCTGGTGTCCGCGGTTCTGGTGAGGGCCGCGGATGGTGCACGCGTGGTGTTGGCGATCCACCATCTCGCCGTCGACGCGGTGTCGTGGCCGATCCTGATCGAGGACGTGGTGACCGTCTGGAGCCAGCTGCAGGCAGGTCTGGAGCCGTCGGTTCGGGCCGAGGTGACCTCTGCTCGCGCGTGGCACGCGGCGCTCGGGGCACAGGTCGCCGCCCGCGAGTCCGAGGTGGGTCATTGGCTGGCCCGGGTTGAACGGGAGCCGACCAGTTTCGGCGCGGCGTTGGACCGCACCCGGGATCGTTTCGATTCCGTTGCCGCGGAACGCGTGCGGATCGATTCGACGGTGACGGAGGCGCTGCTCACGACGGTACCGGAGGCGTTCGCCGGTCATGTGAACGATGCTCTGGTCGCGGCGTTGGCGCGGGCGGTCCGATCCTGGCAGCGGTCACGGGACATCACGGACGACGCGGCGGTGTCGGTGCTGATGGAGGGACACGGCCGGTACGAAGAGGTCGTGGAGCGGAGCTCGGACCCGCGGGCCGCGGACCTGTCGCGGACGGTGGGCTGGTTCACCGCCATCACACCGATGACGATCGACCCGTCCGGCAGCATCGTGCACGCGGTGAAGGCGGCCAAGGAGGAGAGGCTGAGCCAGCCCGACCGCGGGATCGGCTTCGGACTGTTGCGCTTTGGTGGCGATCCACGACTGGCCCGGTGCTCGCTGCCGTCGATCGGCTTCAACTTCTTCGGCGCAGGTTCCCGTGGCACCCGAGACGAGATCGAACTCCCGTTCATGGTCGACGCGGATGCTCCGTCGCTGCCTGCGTCGGTCAGGGGGGCGATGACGGCGATGAACGTGCTGTCGGTGAACGTTGGCACCCAGGCCGCCCGCTCGCGCACTCCCGGCGCCGGGACCGCCCACGAGGGCCGTGAACTGGTGGCGGACTTCCTGTTCGTGCAAGGGATCATATCGGCGGAGGACGCCGCCGACCTCGCCCGGCGATGGTCGATCGAATTGGCGGCCGTGGTCGAGTCGGTGCACGAGGACGATCCGGGGCTGTCGCCGTCGGATGTGCCGGGTACCGGGGTCACTCAGGGCGACCTGGACACCCTCGCCCTGCGGTATCCCCGCGCGGACATCTGGCCACTGGCGCCGTTGCAGCGGGGACTCCACTTCGAGTCGGAGATCGCCGGCCGCGACCGCACCGAGGACCCGGTGGATGTCTATGTGGTGCAGTCGATCCTGAAGCTCGGCGGCACGATCGACATCTCCCGCCTGCAGAGCGCGGCCGAAGCCCTGTTCGCGCATCATCGTGCGCTGCGGTCCGGGTTCGTCCGCACCGGCAGCGGAGCGGTCGTCGCGGTGATCCCGGAGTCGGTCGACCTGCCCTGGCAGGTCATCGACCTCGACGACGTGGATGAAGGCGGACCTGTCGACGAGGTGGTCCGGCAGATCGCGGACAGGCAGCGCTCGGTGCCGTTCGACCTCGAGGCACCGCCGCTGATGCGGTTCGCTCTGGTTCGCCATGGCGACACCGCACACCTGGTGGTCACCAATCACCACATCCTGATCGATGGATGGTCGGGTCCGTTGGTGCTCGCCGACCTGCTGGCGCTCTACGCCGGAGGTGTTACCTATACGGGTCAGATCGGTAGGGGCAGTGGAGATTTCGCGGACCATCTGAGTCGTCTCGCCGAGGTCGAACGGACTGCCGGGCTGGCGGCCTGGCGGGAGGTGCTGGCTCCGCTGGAGGGACCGACCCTCCTCGCGCCCGGCGTCGAGGCCACGGCGGAATCGCTGCCGCAGGACCGTTCGACGATCCTGGACGCCGAACTGACCGCGGGGATCGACGCGGTGGGGCGGGCCGAGGGGGCCACGGTGGCGACGGTGCTGCAGTTCGCGTGGGCTGTGCTGCTGTCGCGTCTGACCGGCAACCGAGTGGTGACCTTTGCCGAGACGGTCTCGGGGCGGCCCGCCGACCTCGAGGGGGTGGAGTCGATGGTCGGGCTCTTCATCAACACGCTCCCGGCCGTGGTGGACGTGGATCCGACTGCGCCCATCTCGGACGTGCTGGGGCACCTGCAGGAGGCGAAGGTGTCGGTGCTCGACCATCAGCATCTGGTGCTGCCGGAGCTGACGGCGCTGTCGGGAGTCGCTGGGGCCCTGTTCGACACGTTGACGGTGCACGAGTCCTATCCGGTCGACTCCGATTCGCTGTCCACCACGGACGCGGCATTGACCGGTGGCCTCGAGATCCAGGACTTCCAGGGCACCGATGCGACGCACTATCCGCTGAACATGTCCACGTCACCGGTCCCCGGGGGCCGGATCTCGCTCACCCTCAAGTATCTGCCCGCGGCGTTCGACGAGAGCCAGATCCAGGTCTTCATCGATGCGCTCGTGCAGATCCTGCGCACCGTCGCGACCCGGCCGGACATGCTCACCGCCGACATCTCACTCGTCGGTGCCGTCGACGGACGAGCTCTGGCACCTGTCGCCGGCGGTATCGGCACCGAGCCACGTCTGCTGGCCGAGATGTTCGCCGACGTGGCCGCCCGGCACCCGGACCGGGTCGCGGTGATCGACGGCTCCGGCACGTCTCTGACCTACGATCAGCTCGACCGCCGGTCCAATCGGCTTGCGCGGTGGCTGATCTCGCGCGGGATCGGTGTCGAGTCCCTGGTGGCGCTGGCGATCGGACGTTCGGCGGAACTGCTCACCGCCATCTGGGCGGTCGCCAAGACCGGCGGCGGCTATGTGCCGATCGACCCGGGCTATCCGGCCGAGCGGGTGGCCACCATGGTGGAGGACTCCGGCGCGATCCTGGGTCTGACCATCGCCACCGGCGACCTGCCGGACCAGGGATTCGCCTGGGTGCGTCTCGACGACGACGCGGTGGGCGCCGAGATCGGGAGCCTGCGCGACGATCGGCTCGGCGCCGGCGAGAAGGGTGGACCGGTCCGGCCGGAGAACGTTGCGTACGTCATCTACACCTCGGGCTCCACAGGACGTCCGAAGGGCGTCGCGGTGACCCATACCGGGCTGGCCAACTTCGCTGCGCAGGAGTCGGAGCGACTGTCGGTGGGTGATGCCCCGGTGGTGCTGGGCTTCGCCTCGCCGAGCTTCGACGCGTCGGTGCTCGAGTATCTGCTCGCGACCGTCAACGGCGGTACGGTCGCCTACCGGCCCGCTGATGCCGTCGGTGGTCCGGTACTGCAGGACTTCATGCGCGAACACCGCACGACCCACACGTTCCTCACACCCACCGTGCTGTCGACCCTCGACCCGGCCGGGCTGCCGGACCTCGAGGGTTTGATGGCCGGCGGTGAGGCGGTGCCGCCGTCACTGGTCGAGGCGTGGTCGCCACATGTACCGGTGCACAACCTCTACGGACCGACCGAGACGACGATCGGCATCACGCTCAGCACCGCGATGGAGGCCGGCCGGCCGGTCCGCCTGGGCCGGCCTCTCGCGGGGGTGGAACTGCTCGTCCTCGACAGTCGGCTGCATCCCGTCCCCGTCGGGGTCCCCGGCGAGCTGTATGCAGTGGGTCGCGCGTTGTCGCGCGGCTACCTCGACAGACCGGGACTGTCCGCCGAGCGATTCGTCGCGAACCCGTTCGGGGCTGCCGGCGCCCGGATGTATCGGACCGGCGACGTCGTGCGGTGGCGGCGCGACGGCGCCGGTGACGTCGTGGTCGAGTACGCGGGTCGTTCCGACGATCAGGTGAAGCTGCGCGGGCTCCGCATCGAGCTGGGTGAGATCGAGGCCGTCCTCGCATCGCATCCGTCGGTCGAATCCGCGGTGGTGCTGGGTGTGGGCGGATCGGTGACGACGGCGCTCGCGGGCTATGTCGTCGCGGACGCCGCGGTCGACGTCCAGATGCTGCGTGAGTTCGTCGGAGGGCGGCTGCCCTCGCATATGGTGCCCGCGAGCATCGCGGTACTCGACTCGCTGCCACTGACGCCGGTCGGCAAACTCGACAAGCGCGCGCTGCCGGAACCGGTGATCGGGACCGATGCCGAACAGTATGTGGAACCCGCGAGCGACGACGAGAGGTTGGTGGCCGGTGTGTTCGCCGACGTCCTCGGCGTGGACGCGGTCGGGGCGCTCCACAGCTTCTTCGACCTGGGCGGGAACTCGCTGTCGGCGACCCAGGTGATCGGACGGCTTCGTGAGCGGGGTGCCGAGGTCGAGCTCGCCTGGCTGTTCAACGATCCGACTCCGCGCGGTCTCGGGGCCCGGATCGGTGGGGCGGCGGGAGCCGGGGGAGATGTGGTCATCACGCTGAACGCCCAGGGTTCTCGGGCGCCGCTGTTCTGCATCCATCCGGCAGGCGGGCTGGCATGGTTCTACGGCGGCTTCGTGCCCTATCTCCAGGATCGTCCGGTGTACGGCGTGCAGGATCCACACGCGGTGGCGGGGGAACCGAGTGCCGAATCGATCGAGGAGATGGCCGAGCGCTACCTCGCCGAGATCCGCCGGATCTCTCCGGAGGGGCCGTATCACCTGCTCGGATGGTCGCTGGGCGGCTACGTCGCCTACGCGATGGCCACGGCGCTGCAGTCCGAGGGCGAGGAGGTGGCATTCCTCGGCGTGATGGACTCCTCACCGACACCCGAACCGGTACCGGGATCAGACGGGGAATCCGCAGGCGTCCGACTCGGTGGAGACTTTGTCGGCGACTTCCTGGGCGGCTGGCGGGACCTCTTCGACCTGGGCGAGGACGTCCATGCCGAGTCCGCCGAGGACGTCGCGGAGATCATCCGGCAGCAGATATCGTCGATGGGCCTGTTGAGCTCCGATCAGGTGCAGTGGGTCATGGACAGTTTTGCCACCGGGGAGGCACTCGTGGAACAGTTCCGACCAGCACTGTTCGACGGTTCGCTGCTGGTGTTCACGGCCACCAGGGACAAAGAGGACCCGAGCGCGGTCGCCCGCGGCTGGGAACCCTACGTCAACGGTTCGATCGCGAACGTCGATGTCGACGCCGACCACCTCGGTCTGGCTAACGCTTCGGCGCTGGAGGTGATCGGGCCCGAATTGGACCAGTGGTTGACTATCGACCGATGATGGTCACGAGTTCGTGACCGGTGAAAGTGGAAAGGACCGACTATGACGAATCCCTTCGATGACGAGAACGGCCGCTTCTTCGTCCTGGTGAACGAGGAGAACCAGCATTCGTTGTGGCCGACGTTCGCCGACATCCCGGCCGGCTGGACCAAGGTCTTCGGCGAGGACAGCCGTGCGGCGTGCCTGGAGTACGTGGAGCAGAACTGGACCGATCTGCGGCCGAAGAGCCTGATCGACGCCATGGAGGCGGACAAGGCTGCGCAGGGCGGCTCGGCCCCGGAGTGAGATCGACGGAGTGAGATCGCAGCGAAATGTCGCAGCGATAACGCTTGCACATCAAGCTCATTGGTCACTCCAATAACTTTGATCCCGGACGTAACATCTGAGCATGGCAATTAACACAGAGTTTCTGTGGAATCGCCGACAGATACCGCGTCACCGGTTTCCAAATTGCCGTTAGCAAGGCAAGCTATATAAGAAGGACCCGGTGCCAGCTCGAACTGGGAGGCAGAGTGGCCAGGGTCGACATCACAAGGTCGGGGGAGTGGCTGTGACGATGACTGACGTGCTGAACGACATTCAGAGGCGGGCGCAGGTGACGCCGCGTCTGACGGCCGTGCGTTTCGGCGACGACGTCGTCACCTATGGCGCACTCGACGAGAGCATCTCGTCCTACGAGTCCGTGATGGACCGCCACGGTCTGTCCCGCGACGCTGCATTCCATGCAGGCCTGCTCCACTGCATGCCGTCCCTGACTCGTATCGACGGCACCACCGAGCGCAATCGTGTGGTCGGCGAGGTGGTCGCCTGGCTGGGACGTGACATCGAAGGTGGCGCCGACAACGGGTTGCGTGCCGTCGGCTGAGACACCCGGGTCGTCAGCGTCTTCAGATGACGGCGTCCTCAGATGATGGCGAGGACGGCGAGGATCACCAGTAGGATCGGCGTGCCCACGACGACGCTCGCGGTGCCCATGACGATGGCGGCCACCGCTCGACCTGTTCCCTGACGTCGCTGCGCGCCCGATCCGATCTGCACGAGCGCCGCGATACCCAGGACGACGCCGAGGAACCCGAGCACTGCGCCGACTCCGAGGAGCGCCAGTGGCAGGGACACCGATGAGGCCACCACGGCGGCCGTCGCCGAGCCCGGTGCCGGCCGCTTCTTCGGTCGGTAGCTCGTTCCGTACGTGGATGCGGCCGCGGTCCATGCGGGATCCGCCCAGGCCGGGTCGACCGTGTGCACCGGCAGATCCCAGATCTCGCCGACTCTCGGTAACGGTGCGTGGACCTGCGGCGCGGCGATGATCTGATCGGGCACATGTCCGATGGTCTCGCCGGTGGGCGGGTTGTCTGCGATCGGCAGATCCTCCGCGGACGGCAGGTCGGCGTCCTCGGGCGGTGGCCACCGCAGGTGGCGGTCGGTGACCGGCGCATCGATCGGCTGGGTTGGGTGTTCGGTCACCCGCATGGCGAACCTCCTGACGCGCGGCGAGCAGATTCCGGGCCGCCGGTCCATTGTTCCTGATTACCCTCGCGTCCGCCGGTGACCGAGTGTGTGGGCAGGTCACGAATGCGCACGGTCCATCAGACAGAAATCTCGCCGCACCCCGAGCGGGATGCGGCGAGATTCGTCCGATGTCTTGGGATCAGCCGCCGTGCTGGCCACCCATGGACGTCAGTTGGGTCACCGCGCTTCCGGCGAGCTTCCAGTCACCATCGGCCTTGACGTAGGCGAGTGTGACGTCGACCGGCTGGGGTGCATGCGGGCTCTTGATCGACACGGTCGCGACCGCCTTGTCGTCGCCGTCGGCCTTCACCTCTTTGACCGTGTACACCTCCGGGGTGTAGCCGGCCATGTTCGAGGCTTTCGCGTAGCCCTGGATCGCGGCCTTGGTGAGCGGGTTCGTGGTGTCGACCACCGCGTCGAGTTCCGTCGACGAGGTCGCCGGGTCGACCGACTTGCGCAGGATCACCTGGGCATCGTCGGTGCTCAGTCCGACGACGGCCTGTTTGGCATCGCTGGCGGCCGACGCCACCGCGGCCGACGCGCCGCTGGCCGCACTGCTGACGGTGTCGTTCGTCTCGTCGGAACAGCCGGCTACGACCAGCATCGTCGCTCCCGCGAGCAGCGCTGCGGCCACGGACTTCCGAACCTTCATTTCGTCTCCTCCTCTTGGATGAGCCAACACTAACCTACGCAGTTGGGAGCTCCATCGCGGAATTAATCGGACCGCGGTCCGGTTAGATGGGATGAGGTTTCCCACCAGCATCAGACACAGGAGGCGCGACATGCAGTTCGGACTCTTCAGCGTCAGTGACATCACGGTCGATCCCACCACGGGGGTGGCGCCGACCGAGCATGAGCGGATCAGGGCAGTGGTGGAGATCGCCAAGAAGGCCGAGGAGATCGGCCTCGACGTGTTCGCGCTCGGCGAGCACCACAACCCGCCGTTCTTCTCGTCGTCGCCGACCACCACGCTCGCATACATCGCAGCCCAGACCAGCACGCTCCAGCTGTCGACTGCCACCACCCTGATCACCACCAATGATCCGGTGAAGATCGCCGAGGACTTCGCGATGCTCCAGCATCTCGCGGACGGTCGGGTCGACCTCATGCTCGGCCGGGGGAACACCGGGCCGGTCTATCCCTGGTTCGGTCAGGACATCCGGCAGGGCATACCGCTCGCGATCGAGAACTACCATCTGCTGCACCGGCTCTGGACCGAGGACGTGGTCAACTGGGAGGGCAAGTTCCGCACCCCGCTGACCTCCTTCACCTCAACTCCGCGGCCGCTGGACGGCGTCGCCCCGTTCGTCTGGCACGGATCGATCCGCAGCCCCGAGATCGCGGAGCAGGCCGCCTATTACGGTGACGGCTTCTTCGCCAACAACATCTTCTGGCCGAAGGAACACTTCCAGCAATTGATCGGCTTCTACCGCGAGCGGTTCGAGCACTACGGGCACGGCGCGGCGAATCAGGCCGTGGTCGGTCTCGGCGGGCAGTTCTTCATCCGGAAGAACTCGCAGGACGCGGTGCGCGAGTTCCGTCCGTACTTCGACAACGCACCCGTGTACGGACACGGTCCGTCTCTGGAGGAATTCACCTCTGAGACACCGTTGACCGTCGGCAGTCCACAGGAGTTCGTCGACAAGACGCTCTCCTTCCGCGAGACCTTCGGTGACTACCAGCGTCAGCTGTTCCTGGTGGACCACGCCGGTCTCCCGCTCAAGACGGTGCTCGAGCAACTCGACCTGCTCGGCGAGGTCCTGCCGGATCTGCGGGCCGGCTTCGCCCAGGATCGCCCGGCCGATGTCCCAGACGCGCCGACGCACGCGTCGCTGCTGGCCGCCCGTGACGCGGCGACCGCCGAGGATGCCGACCCGGCACGGCCGGAGGCGGTGCGCTCGTGAGCATGCGTGTGGTCGCGGTCAACGCTGGACTCGGTGACCCGTCGTCGACCCGGCTGCTCGTCGACCGGCTCGTGGACGCCGTCGCCGAGCGCGCGGTCCGTGACGGGCCGGCCGTCGACGTCGAGGTCATCGACCTCCGGGATCTCGCTGTCGACGTCGCCCGTTCGCTCACCACCGGATTCGCGGTCGGCGGCGTGCGTGCGGCGGTGGATGCGGTCCACGCGGCCGACGGATTGATCGTCGCGACACCGGTTTTCAACGCGTCCTACAGTGGGCTCTTCAAGTCGTTCTTCGACCTCGTCGAGGTGGATCGGATGCAGGGCGTACCGGTGGTCATCGCCGCGACCGGCGGCAGCCCGCGGCACTCGATGGTTCTCGACCACGCCATGCGCCCGCTGTTCGCCTATCTCCGTGCGGTGGTCCTGCCGACCGCGGTCTATGCGGCGGCCGAGGACTGGGCGGGCACTTCGGGCGACACCGCGTTGCTCTCCGACCGAATCCGTCGTGCGGCAACCGAACTCGTCGCCGCTCTGCGGTCAACACAGGTCGCCCCCGGCGGCCGTGTGCCGGCGAACCGGTCGGACACCGATGGGTTCGATCGCCGCGGGTCCCACCGGTCGGCGGTTGAGCAGGCGGGCATCGCCAACTTCGCAAAGCTGTTGGGGGAGCAGGACTGAGCGGGCCTCAGGCGCGGCCGGGAATGTTGCGCCTGGGCCGCAGGTGCGTGGTGGGCAGGGCCGGCGCCGGCAGGTGCTGCACCTCGCCCTGATAGCCCTGGACCTGACCGAATCGGTTGCTGTGATCGGTCCACTCCTGCCGGTATCGGACGATGTCGTCGTGGCTGCGGCCGAGGAAGTTCCACCACATGATGATCTCCTCCTCGAGGGGGGTGCCGCCCAGGATCACCAGGCGCGCATCCTCTTCGGCATCGTTACGCACCCGCAGATGTGTCGCTCCGACGCCGACGTATCCCAATTCGGTGCGTTCGAGCGGCTCGGTTGCGGAGTCGACGAGTCGAATACGCCCGGCGTCCACCAGAATCCCGTGTTCGAACGATGGTGACACCGGCAGGTCGATCTCGGCGCCCGGTGCCATGGTGATCTCGGCGCCCATCAGCGGAGTGAACGTCTCGACGGGCGAACGTTCGCCGAGCAGTTCCCCGAGGAACACCCGCACGGAAACACCCTGCCGCTCGATCACGTCCGGTACGTGGTGCGCGAAATCCCTGGCCGTGTCGGCTGCGGCGGCCGGCAACGCGATCCAGAGCTGAACACCGTGCAGGAGCGTCGTGTCCGGGGTCGAGACCTCCGTGTGCGCGATCCCGTGACCCGCCGTCATCAGGTTCAGCTCGCCGGGCCGGACCATCGCGTGATTGCCCATGGTGTCCCGGTGCTCGATCTCGCCGGAGAACAGCCAGCTCACGGTCTGCAGGCCGGTATGGGGATGCGGCGGGACGTCCATCCCGCCGGTCGTCGAGACGTCGTCCGGGCCGTAATGGTCGGCGAAGCACCATGCGCCGATCAGCGATCGCCTGCGCTGGGGGAGCGTGCGATGCACCGTCATCGCCCGCGGCCCGCCGAGCGGGACGTCGCGTGCGGTCAGCACCTCCACGGCCGGCCTGCCCTGCTCCCGCGAGGAATCTGTTGCACCCGAACGGCAGTCGAGCTCGGCGGGCTGGGCCTCGAGATTGCTCATGGGCATCCTTCGACGAATGGGCTGGTGGTCTCAGTCTAGAGAAACCCTGGTACTGATCGGTCGATGTCGGTGCTCGGATGACGGGTTCGGACGGGTGAATCCGTCACCTGATTCGCCGCACTGCCGGCGCGGCATGGGGCCGCTCTGGTTAACATGCGACGAGCACCGGCAGCGAGGGAGAGGCGAGATGGTGACCGTCAGTGTGGTGATCCCGGTCTTCAACGAAGAAGATGTCATCGGCGCGTGTCTGGAGTGCCTCGTGGCCCAGACGCTTCCGGTGGACGAATGCATCGTCGTCGACAACAACTGCAGCGACCGGACGATCGCCATCGCCGAGTCGTTCTCCGATCGGCTCCCCATCCGCGTCGTCACCGCGCCGCGCCAAGGCGTCGTGTGGGCTCGCGATGCCGGTTTCGACGCGTCGTCGACCGACGTCATCGGCCGGATCGACGCAGATACGCGACTGGACCCGAACTGGTGTGCAGCCCTCGTCGAGTTCATGACCGCGCGACCAGAGGTCGCCGCGGTCACCGGCTTCGATTATCTCTACGACGTCCCGCTCGAGCATCGGTTCGAGAAGCGTCAGCGCCGCAACGCCGAACGCTTCGCAGACGGTCGGGAGGCGTTCACGCTGTCGGGGAACAACATGGCAATTCGCCGTACCGCGTGGAGTTCGGTCAGGTCGGATGTGCCGAATCTTCCCGGTACCCATGAGGACATCGATCTGTTCTTCACACTGCGCGAGAAGGATGCGGTCGTGTGGGTGGTGCCGGCGATGCTGGCAGCGGTGTCGCCTCGTCGATTCCGGATGAGCCCCTGGGCCAATCGCAAGTATCGGGCTGCCGCGGTGAAGACCACGAGGGTCCACGGTCGCCGCCGCCAGGCGGCCGTCATGGTGGCGCAGTCACCGCTGCTGTACACGTCCCTGTTCATCTGGTGGCTGCGGGTGAAGCCGTTCGATCCGCAGACGCGGACGTGGCGCCCGTGGCGACTCTTCGCGCGCGAGGACGAGCGGGCGTCACCGATGACCGCCGAGTGGCGCTGACGCCGCATTCGGCACGGGCGGGTGTCATCCCGACGCAGGTGCGTGGTCAGGAAGCCAGGTCGCGGGCGATCTTCGGCCATGTCCGGCGGAGATCGTCCTGCCAGTACCCCCAGGAATGGGTGCCGTTGGGACGCACCGACACGTCGGCCGGGATGTGGAGATCGGCGAGGCGTCGGGCCATCTGACCGGTGCACTGGCCGACGGCGCTCTCGAGGACTCCACCGACCAGGGTCTGATTGGCCAGCCATGCGGCGTCGCCCTTGACGGACGGATCCTGGAGGGTCTCGTGCGGACCCGGCAATCCGTTGCCGCTGGTCATGTAGATCTTGGTGCCCCGCAGTTTGGCGGCATTGAGGTATGGGTCGTTCGCGCGCCACACCGGACCGCCGGGCGGGCCCCACATGCTCGAGACCTTGCGAGTGCTGAAACTCTCGACGACGATCCGGACGTAGGCCTCACCGAGGGGGTCGGTGGTGCGTGCACAACCGCTGAACGCCCCGACGGCCCGGTAGAGCTTCGGTGCGGCGATCGCGAGATTCAGCACCGACGTCCCGGACATCGAGATGCCGCCGATGGCATTGCGCCCGGTGGTCGAGAAATGTCGGTCGATCAGCGGGGGGAGTTCCTTGGTGAGGAAGGTCTGCCACTTCACGCGACCGAGCTCGGGATCGTCATGGATCCAGTCGGTGTAGTACGACGCTGCGCCGCCGACCGGGGTGACGACAAAGGTCTTCTTGTCCGCGAAGTACTTCTTGTAATCGGTGCGGGCCGCCCATGTCGCCCCGTCCTCGCCGCCGCCTGCGCCGTTGAGCAGGTAGAAGACCGGAGACGGCGTGCTGCGGTCGCGCGGGGTGAGCACCTCGACCGGGAAGGACTTGCCCATCGCGGCCGAGTAGACGGTGAGCGTGTCCTGCTGTGGTCCGTCATGGACGACCTTCACGATCTGCGACGGCTTCGCCGGCGCGGACTGGGCGGTGCCGGTGGTGGCGAGGAATGACGCCACCGAGCCGACGACGATCAACAGGACCGTTGTCCAGCGCCTGAGCAGGCTCACAGTGCGATTCACTCCTCTGGTCGGGGATGCGACCGTGGCGGGCTCGGCACGGTCGGTCGGCCCACGGGTGGCGGGCGGCCCACAGCTGGCGGGCGGACGAACTCACAAAGTAGTCGGTCCGCGACGGCGAAGTGTTACAGGGTGGTCACGGTGTGGCGGAGATGACCGTCGCGTCCTCGAAGGCCATCGTGACCCGGGAGACCGACGACGCCATCAGCGCATGCCTGCTCAGCTTCAGGGACCGCAACTCGTCGGCGATGGGGTGAGTGCCGAGCACGAGGTCGGCACCACCGATGCGGGTGCGGGTGCCCGATGCCGAGGTGAGCCGCCACGGCGTCATCCGCAGGACGCCGTCGAGCTGGGAATAGGCGTTGAGCACGGTGTCCTGGGAGGAGTCGGGGACCCGTATCCCCGGGCGGACGGTCAGGTCCGCGACGAGCTGTCCGTCCGCGACGACGCGGCCGTGCTTGGTCGACGAATCATGATCGACCTCGAAGTCGGCGAGGGTCTTGGGGAAACCCCAGATGCCGCGGCCCGCGGCCAGGGTGAAGTCACCGTCCACCGGCAGGTGATGGATCAGCGCACGGGCATCGCCGCCGATCAGCGACCGGAGTGAACGGATCGGTGACGAGGGGGGCCGGGTCGGGTCCTCGACCAGGAAACAGACGCCGAACTCGTTGTACGGTCCGAGGTCGCCGTCGACGTAGTCGACGAACACCAGCATGCACATGGTGCGTCCGGGCCGGATGCGCAGCGGACGCGGGTGGGCGTCGCCCGCGTCGCCACCGGCGCGGATCGCGCGTTCGACGGCGTCACTGTCGGCGGTGAAGCCTGCGACGAAGCACCGGGCATGCCGGATCTCGACCGGCATGGTGACAGTGGTGCCCAGTACGTCGTGAGTGGATGCGGCGGAAGCCATCGACGGGGTTCTCCTCGGGTCGACCGGTAATCGGGTGTCACTAGAACACGTTCTCGTTTGCTCATGGTGCCAGGTCGGTCGTCGCGGAGCCAGTGGGTCGATGGATACAGGGCCGCCAGGTCCTCAGGTGCGCAGGACTGCGGGCGGGGATGCCGATATCCTCGACGGAGGAGGGTAGACCGGAAGGGATGGCGATGACACCGGATGTGCCGGCCGTGCTCAGGGTCGGAATGGTCGACGATCACCCTTCGCCGGTCTGGGGCATCGAACGCATCCTGGATCGCCAATCCGACATGGATCTCGTGTGCTCGGCGTCCACCGTCAGCGGCCTTTTCGAACAAGGAATCCAGACCGACATCGTGATCCTGGATCTGCGCCTCGATGACGGGACCACACCTGGCCAGAACGTGACCCGGCTCACTGAGGCGGGGATCGGCACAGTGGTGTACACCTCCGGGGAACACCCTTCTCTGCTGCGCTCGGCGGCTCGGGCCGGCACGCTCGGGGTGGTCCTGAAGTCGGCATCCGAAGACGAGATCGTCGCAGCCATCAGGTCGGCAGGTTCGGGATACGAGGTGTTGACAACCGAGTGGGCGGCCGCGATCGATGCCGATCCGGAGCTCGCGGCCGTCGATCTGAGTCCGCAACTGCAGCGCGTCCTCACCCTGTATGCGTCGGGTGAGACGTCGGCCGGGGTCGGCGCGGCGCTCGGGGTGACCGCGGAAACGGTCAACGAGTACCTGAAACGTATCCGTCAGAAGTACGCGGCCGCGGGCAGGCCGACCAGGACGAAGCTCGACCTGTTCAAGCGAGCGGTCGAGGACGGCTGGTTGCCGGTGCCCGGCCTGGGGGCCGCCGTGGACCGGCAATCGCGCCGTGACGGGCCCGGTCGATCCGACGAGTGACCCGCCGCGGCCGAATCGGCCAGGTCGTACCAGTTGCACGCGCCGTGCACCATCACGTGTACACGCGATGTCCCCAGTTCTGGGTCTAACGATCACGGCGACGAGTGCCTAATGTTCATTACCTGTGGTGCGGTCTTGTCGGGGGGGCTGGGGCGCTCCGTGGGACAACAGACCGTATTACACGTGCGGTCGTGCAGAGCGAAGGAAGACCAGTGACCGCCATTTCACAAGTGCCCATTCACTTGGCGGGGGGCGCCGATGCCCGCCGCGGCGAGATCGGCGTACCAGCGCCGCAGAACCTCACGTCCGGTGAGCAGAGGGCGGATCGCAGTGTCGCCAGGATCTCCGACCATCGGAATTTCGACGGCAGGGTTACGCCGCACCGACGACCGGTGCTCTCGGCGCGTGAGGTCGAGGTGTTGCTCGCCTGGTTGGCGGCCGAGTCGAAGGAGGACGCGGCCACGGCCCTGTTCATCTCGGCATCGACGGTGAGCACGCATCTCGCACGCATCCGGGCGAAGTACTCGGCGGTCGGGCGCGATGCCCCGACCAAGACGCATCTGCTCGCCCGGGCGCTGCAGGACGGTTACACCAGCCTCGATCGGTGGTGACGGCCTGCGGTCGTCGACCGCGTCGTCAGCGAAGGTCGGCGGCCATCCGCGGCCAGGTCTGGTGCAGGTCGTCCTGCCAGTAACCCCATGAATGGGTACCGGTCGGTCGCAGCTTGACGCTCGCCGGGATGTGCAGGTCGGCCAGTCGGGTGGCCATCGCTCGCGTGCACTGGTCGATGGCGGCCTCGATCGCACCGCCGAGTACGGCCTGGTTCGCGAGGAACAACGCATCGCCCTTCACACCCGGATCGTTGAGTCGTTCATGCGGTCCGGACAGCCCTGTGCCTGCGGTCATGTAGAGCTTGGTGCCGCGCAGCTTCTGGGCGTTGAGGTAGGGATCGTTCGCACGCCATCCGGGACCGTCGAGCGGTCCCCACATGTTGGTCATGTTCGCGCCGCCGCGATCCTGCACGACGAGGCGGATGTACTCCTGCCCGATCGGATCGCTGGTCCGCGCGCAGCCGCTGAAGGCCGCGACCGACTTGTACAGGCCGGGTGCCGCGATGGCCAGGTTGAGCACCGAGGTACCCGCCATGGAGATCCCGGCGAGGCCGTTGCGCTTGGTGGTGTCGAACTCGGCGTCGATGAGTGGTGGGAGTTCCTTGGTGAGGAAGGTCTGCCACTTGTTGCGCCCGAGTGCGGGGTCGTCGCGCTGCCAGTCCGTGTAGTAGGAGAATGCACCGCCGATGGGCGTCACCACGTAGGCGTTCTGGTCGGCGAAGTACTTCTTGTAATCGGTCCGGGCGTCCCAGGTCGCCGAGTCCTCACCGCCGCCTGCGCCGTTGAGGAGGTAGAGGGTGGGGCTCGGGGTGGATCGGTTGCGCGGCGTCAGGACGGTGACCGGGATGGTGCGTCCCATCGATGCCGAGTAGACCATCAGCGTGACCTGTTGGGGATCGTCGTCGTAGCGGCTCACGACATGCGACGTCGTGGACGCCGCTGCCATGCCGGGAACGGCTGCGACCAGCGCCGCGACGGTTGCGACCACCGTCAGGATCGCCCCGACGAGGAGGCGCTGAGATCTACCCACGATGTACATCCGTTCTGATACGAGAGCTTGGCTGCTCAGTCTAGGTGATGAACCTGACCGTTCCGTGAGCCGCTCGGGACACGGTGAACCCGCGCATGAGGTGGGACTCTTTGGCTACCGTGGTGGAGTGACTTCCACAGGTGCGGGTAACGACACCGATCTCCTCCGAACGCTACTGGCCGATTCGGCGCGCGGCGACCGAGGTGCATTCGCGCGTCTGTATGACCTCACGAGCGCCCGAATCTATGGCCTGGCCCTCCGCGTCGTGCGCGACCGCAATTACGCCGAGGAGGTGGTTCAGGAGGCCTATCTTGTGTTCTGGCAGAAGGCCGCCGACTACCACCCCGCGCGAGGCACCGTGATCAGCTGGATGATGACGATCGCGCACCGACGGGCCGTCGACCGCGTGCGGACCGAAGAGCTGCAGCACCGCAAGGTCGCCGAGTACGGCGCCACCAATCAGTCGCCCGCGGGAACGCCTGCGCCGCTGGAGATCGTGGTGGACCGTGAGGAGAACGACGAACTCCGGACGTGTCTGAACCGGCTCACCGATCTGCAACGGGATAGCATCGAGATGTCCTATTTCAGCGGAATGAGCTATCCCGAGGTCGCGGAGCAGACCTCGACACCGTTGCCCACCATCAAATCCCGTATCCGGGATGGATTGCGTAAGCTGCGCCACTGCCTGAGGAGCCAGAACGATGCCTGACACCGACTGGCTCGACGACCACGTCGAACTCTTCGCCGTGGACATCCTCACCGCAGCCGAGAACGCCCGGGTACAGCGCGAATTGGACGGCTTGTCGCCGGTGGAGCGTCGGATCTACGACGGCCGCATCGCCGACACCCGCTCGGCGATGGCCGATCTCGCGAGCTCATACGCGCTCGATCCGCCGAACACATTGCGCGACCGCGTTCTCGAGGCCGCTTTCGCGGCCACCGTCGACACCGGGGCACCTGACGCGGGTGGCGCCGCGGTCGGCGGGCCAGTCGAACCCGTACCCTCGCAGAGCGGTCAGCCGGATGCGCCGACAGCGGGCAATGTCGTGTCGATGGACGCCCATCGCCGCAGCCGACGGTGGGCCGTCGTCGCGGCGGCCGCCGCCGCGGTCGTCGTCGCGCTCGGTGCCGGTGTGATCGTCGGCCGGACAACCGCTCCCGAGACGCCTCCGGCCTCCACGGTGGCGGAATCGGATCAGCAGGTGCTCGACGTGCTCAAGGCGCCCGACGCCCAACTGGCCGTCGGTGACCTGCAGGACGACCGCGGCACGATGTCCGTGGTGACCTCGCGCGAACGCAATCAGGCGGTCGCCCTTCTGCGCGACCTGCGCAATCCGATTCCCGACGACCGCGAATACCAACTCTGGCTCGTCGGCAAGGCGGACAATCCGGTCTCGGCCGGACACATCCCGCCCGGCGGGGCGAACGCACCGACGCTCGTCGACGCACTCGACAACTCGAAGGTGTTGGCGGTGACCATCGAACCCCGGGGCGGGTCGGCTCAGCCCACCACGCCGATCCTCAGCCAGATCCCGATCTAGCGACTCCCGGGTGTGCGAGACCGAAGCATCCCCGCGCCGGCGTGAGCCGACGCGGGGACGCCCATGTGGTCCGCTGTGGTGGACCCCTACGCGGTGGAACCCCTACGCGGTGGACTTGCGGTAGAGAATGAGCGACAACGGGATACAGATCGCCAGGATGGCGACACTGCAGCCGATCGAATAGCTCACCGCGTGCTCGGCCACCCAGCCGGTGGGTGCCGGGAAATCGGGCGGCGAGGCATTGCCGAATTTCTGGCGACAGGCGGTGGCGACGGCGGTGACCGGATTCCACTCCGCGATCGGCCGGAGGAATCCCGGCAGGCTCTGCGCCGAGATGAACGCGCTGGACAAGAAGGTGACCGGGAACATCCACAGGAACCCGATGCTCTGGGCCACTTCGACATTCGGCGCAGCCAATCCGGTCACCGCACCGATCCAGGCCATCGCGAGTGCGAAAAGCAACAGGACCCCGAATGCGATGGCCGCGTCGAGAGCGCTGCCGCGCACGCGCCAGCCGATGGCCAGGCCGCAGGCCACCATCACCCCGAGACCGAGTATCCCGAGCAGCATGTCCGAGGTGACCCGGCCCGCTATGACACCGAGCCGGGACATCGGCAGGGACCGGAGTCGGTCGATGATGCCATCGGACATGTCGTTGGCCAGGCCGACCGTGGTGAATGCGGCATTGAAGACGACGGTCTGGGTGAAGATCCCGGCCATCAGGAACTCTCGATACGATCCGCCACCGAAGGTGGCGCCGAACACGTAGGCGAAGAGGAACACGAACATCAGCGGCTGGATCGTGGCGCTCACCAGCAGGGTCGGGATACGTCGGACGGTCAGGAGATTGCGTTCGACGATGACGGCGGTGTCGGCAAACATCACACTCGCTCCAATCGTTCGGTGCGGGCCCGGGCCTGGCCTGCGTCCGGGTCGTCGTCCTCGGGTCTGCCGGTCAGACGCAGGAACACGTCGTCGAGAGTCGGCGTGGTCACCTCGGCGTCGACCACGTCGATCCCGGCACGGTCACAGATCTTCACGGCATCGACGCCGCTTCGGGTGCCGTCGGCGACCGGCACCGACCAGCGGTTGGGCCCCAGCCGGCTCGGCATCCCGAGTCCGACCTCGGCGAGAGTGGTGGCGACCAGGCCGGATCGCTCGTCGGAATCGTCGGTGTCGCGAACCTCGATGGTCAGGAGTGACTGTGCCGTGGTCGATTTCAGTTCGTCGGCGGTGCCCTGTGCCCGCACGCGCCCGTGGTCGATGACGGTGATGGCATCGGCGAGCGCATCGGCCTCTTCGAGGTATTGGGTGGTCAGCAACACGGTCGTGCCTGCCGCTACCTGGGTCTCGATCACCTCCCAGATCTGACGCCGGCCACGGGGATCGAGACCGGTGGTCGGCTCGTCCAGGATGATCAGTTCCGGTCGGTTGATGAGCGCGCCTGCGAGGTCGAGCCTGCGGCGCATGCCACCCGAGTAGGTACGCATCGGCCGGTCGGCGGCGTCCTCGAGCGCGAGGTCCGCGATCAGTTCGCGGGCGCGATCGGAGGCCTCGCCGCGCGACTGCTTGTACAGCTGGCCGACCAGGCGGAGATTCTCGAAACCGGTGAGAGTGCCGTCCACGGCGGCATATTGGCCGGAGACGCCGATCCGGGCACGGACGGCGTCGGGTTCGGCAACCGCATCGAGTCCGCAGACCTCCACCTCGCCCTCGTCCGGCCGGAGGAGGGTCGCGACGGTCCGGACCGTGGTGGTCTTGCCTGCGCCGTTGGGTCCGAGGAGCGCGTGGACGGTTCCGGTGGGAACCGTCAGCTCCAGACCGTCGAGTGCATGGACCCGCGGCCCGCGCCCGAAGAGTCCGGAACGGTAGGTCTTCCGGACGCCCATCAGCCGGAGGGCGTGCGCGTCACCGGTGGTCCCGGTCCCGGTGTCGGTGTCGTCGGTGTGATCGGTGGCGTCAATCATGCTGTGCCGTCCCAATGCGATCCTCGCTCTCCTTTGCTGCGGCGGCCGACTCCATCGCCCGGATCAGGCTGGCCGGCCGCATGTCGCGCCAATGCTCTTCCACGTAGGCGAGGCAGTCATCGTGCCCGGCGGGGCCGTGCATGATGCGCCAGCCCTCCGGTACCGGTGCGAACTCGGGCCAGAGCGAGTGCTGCCCTTCGTCATTGACCAGTACGAAGAACACCCCTTCGGTGTCGTCGAACGGATTTGTCATGCTTCCTCCTCGTTGGCGATTCCGTCATCGGTGTTCAGATCTGTGGTGGCGGGTGCCGCCGTCCCCTCGATCGCGGCCGCGAATCCGGTCACGTTCTCGGGCAGCAGCATTCGCGCGTGCGTGCAATGCACCACGGTCTCGGCGATCTTGCCGCTCACGTGATCGCGCCAGTCGTCCACCGCAGGTCGCCCCGGCGGTGGGTCACCGGCCGCCGTCACGAACGTCATGTCGCCGCGGAACATGCCGGGACGCCAGTGCGCGGCGAGTGGTGTCGCGTGCCGGAACGTTCGGTGGACGGCCTCGAAGTCGGCCTCGGAGAGTCCGGCCAGGGGCCCGCCCGCGGCGCGCACGGCCTGCCACGCCTCGGTGACCGACGGCTCGCGCCCGTCGTCGGCGGCGGCGATGCCGAACTCGGCCAGCAGTTCCGCCACCGAGGGCTCGGTCGCGAGGTCTGGGCGGTCGGCGAGCACGAACGAGTCCAGCAGCACCAGTTGCGCCACCTCGTCGCCTGCTGCCTGCAGGGCGATCGCCACCTCGTGGGCGATCAGTCCGCCGAGTGACCAGCCCACCAGGTGATAGGGCCCGTGCGGGGCGACGGTGCGGATTCGGGCCACATAGTCGGCGGCCAGCTCGGAGATGGTCTGTGCCGCAGGCCCACCGGTGAGCAGTGGATTCTGCAGTCCGTGCACAGCCCGGTCTGGTGCCACGTGCGGCAGCAGCGATGCGAAGCTCCACGAGAGGCCGATCGCCGGGTGGATCACGAACAGTGGGGGCTGTGCCGGCTCCGGGCCTGCAGGTGTCCGCCGCAGCGTCAGCAGCGGATCGAAACCGACGCCGGTGATCGACGGCGTGCCATCGGGATCGGCACCGGCCCGGCGGCCCGCGGTCTCGGTCACCGCTGCCAACTCGGCGACGGTCGGCGCCGCGAACAACGTCTGAACGGGCACCTCGCAGCCGAGCAGGTCGCCCAGTCGGGCGGCGACGGTAGTGGCCATCAGCGAGTTGCCGCCCAGGTCGAAGAAGCCGTCGTCGGCGCCGACCGAGTTGTCGTCGAGCGACAGCACGTCGGTGAAGACCGCGGCGATCTGTTGTTCCATGCCCGGACGCGGCGCGCGGGACGGTGACGACCCGGAGGCGGCCGGCAGCGCCGAGTGATCGAGTTTGCCGGTCGGCGTGAGCGGTACCTCGTCCAGCCGGGTGATCGACGACGGCAGCATGTGCCGCGGCAGCCGCGATCCGAGATGGGCGCGGATGTCGTCGCTGTCCATCGTCGCGCCGGGGTAGGTGGTCAGGTAACTGCGCAACGTCGGGGCGCCGGCGGACTCGTCCACCACGGTGACCGCGAAATCGACTGCGGGATGGGCGGCGAGAGCATCGTCGATCTCCCCGAGCTCGATCCGGAACCCGCGGACCTGCACCTGGTTGTCGGCGCGGCCGACGTACTCGATGCGGCCGTCCGCGGTCCACCGCACCAGGTCGCCCGTGCGGTACATCCGCCGGCCGGCATAGGCGTCGCCGGTGACCATCGGCGCCGGGACGAACCTGGTGGCGGTGAGCTGTGGCCGCCGGTGATAGCCGCGGGTGACCTGGTCGCCGATGAGGTAGAGCTCACCGACCACCCCGGTGGGCACCGGATGCAGTCGCCGGTCGAGCACCAGGGCGCCGACCCCGTTGTTCGGGGTTCCGATGGTCAGTGGCCCGCCCGGGTCCAATGCGGTACTGCCGGTGATGATCACGGTGGTCTCGGTGGGACCGTAGACGTTGAACATCATGCGGCCGGGCGCCCAGCGACGGACCAGCTCGGAGCCGAAGTCCTCGCCGCCGACGGCGAGCTCGCGCAGGCGCGGCACCGCGGCCGGGTCCATGGTGGCCACCGCGGCAGGCGTGATGAACGCGTGGCTGACCTGATGGCGCGCGATGAAGCGTTCGAGTTCGGTGCCCCCGTAGATCCCCGGCGGCACGATCGCCAGGGCCGCACCGCCTGCGGCGGCCATGAGGAACTCCAGCACCGACGCGTCGAAACTGGGCGAGGCGAAGTGCAGGACGCGCGATTCGCTGTCCGGGTGCATCCGGGTCCGGAGCTCCGCGTGGACGGCCGCGAGTCCGCTGTGCGGCACCAGGACGCCCTTCGGGCGGCCGGTGGAACCCGAGGTGTAGATGATGTACGCCAACTGATCCGGCCGCATCGGCGCGGCCAGCTCGCTCTCCCGGATGGGGGTCGGCGAGGAATGGCCCAACCGGGTCCGGGTGGACAGGTCGTCGAGCAGCAGGATCGGGAGGTGGAGGTCGTCGCCGAAGCTCACGCGGCTCGATGACGTGGTCACCACCATCGATGCTCCGCTGTCGTCGAGCATGTGGCGGATTCGCTCGGGCGGGTAGGTCGGGTCGACCGGCACATAGGCGGCGCCGGACTTGATGATCGCCCAGATCGTCACGATCGCCTGGATCGACCGGGGGATGGCCATCGCGACAACGGTTTCCGGTCGGTCACCGACCCCGCGGCCGAGCAGGACCCGGGCCAGGCGGTTCGATCGTGCGTCCAGGTCGGCGTAGGTGATCGCATCGCCGTCGGTGACCGCGGCCCAGCCCTCCGGATTGCGCCGTACGGCGTCGGCGAGCAGTTCGCCGAAGGTGGCCTGCGGCGGCGCATCGGGGCCGGTGGCGGGACTGACCGCGGCGACCTCGAGCGGGTCGGTGATCCGGATGTCCCCGACCGCACGGCCCGGGTCGCAGATGAAGGCGCGGACGACGCGCAACAGTCGCGTGACGATCTGCTCGGCATCGGCCTTCGAGTACCGTGCGGTCGCGTAGGTCAGCTCGACGGCCGCCTCAGACGCCGACGGGGCCATCCCGGTCACGGTGAACTGCAGATCGAACTTCGCGGTGCGCGTGCCGATCTCGGACAGCCCGAGCGTGAGCCCGTCGGTCATCGGGATCGACCCGCCACCCGCGAGCGAGGACTCGGCGAAGTCGTGCACCGACAACGCGATCTGGAACAGGGGATGCCTGCCGATCTCGCGGGTGGGGTTGACGTCGGTGACGACGTCGTCGAAAGGCGCGTCGAGATGGTCGAGTGCCTCGAGGTCGGCGGCCCGCGTCGCGTCGAGCAGATGCGTCACCGATTCCTCGGGTGTCAGGCGGGTGCGCAGCGCCAGGGTGTTCACGAACATACCGACCACACGCTCGTAGCCCGCCGAGGATCCACGCGGTGCGCGGTTGGCCACCGGGGTGCCGATGACCAGGTCGTCTCCCAGTCCCAGGCGATGCAGCAGCACGGCGAGTGCGGTGTGCAGCACGGCGAATGGTGTCGTCGAGCGTTCACGGGCGAACTCGGCGAGCGCGACGCGGAGGTCGTCGTCCACCGCTGTCACCACCGACGCTCCTTCGCCGCCGTCGGGTCGATCGGCCGGGGACGAGACGGGCACCGTCGTCTCGGCCGGTGCACCGGCGAGGACGTCGGCCCAGTAGCGCCGGTCCTGTTCGACGGAATCCGAGACGTCTCCGGCGCCTGCGACCTCGGATGCGTAATCCCGGTAGTCGACGATCGCCGGGGGCCAGATCTGTGTGCGCCCGTCGACGCGCTCGGCGTAGGCGGTCACGAGGTCACCCATCAGCACCGGCAGCGAGGCGCCGTCGGCGGCGATGTGGTGGATCACGAGCACCAGGGTGTGCTCGTCGCGGGCGCGTTCGATGACCGCGGCGCGCATCGGCGCAGCGGTGGTGACATCCATCGGTGCGAGCAGGCGATCGCGTGTGGCGTCGTCGGCCGCGATCGGGGTGAGATCGCCGACGATGCCGGACGCGTCGTCGAGCACCACGCCGACGGGTGTGTCGTCGACCACCGGGTAGATGGTGCGCAGGGAGGCATGCCGGTTCACGAGGTCGATCAGAGTGTCGCGGAGGATCTCCGGATCGAGTGTGCCGGTGAGGCGGACCGCGAAGGGCATCAGGTAGTCGGTGGCGTCCGGAGCGGTGCGTGCCAGTGACCAGAGGCGACGCTGGACCGGTGCCAGTGGTACGCGGGTCGGTCGGGGCCGATCGGCAGCAGGCTCCTCAGGTGCGGGCACCGCAGCGGTCGGTGCACCGGCCGGGATCATCCCGGCCAGCCCGGCGATCGTCGGGGTGTCGAAGATGTCCCGCACCCGCCAGTCCACCGACGGGTACACGTTGTTCAGCCGACCGACCACGGTGGTCGCCTGGAGCGAGGTACCCCCGAGGCCGAAGAAGTCGTCGTCGGCGGAGACGACTCCGGCGTCGACGCCGAGTACGTCCGCGAGGATCTCGATGATCGAGGTCTCGGCCTCGGTGGACGGTGCCCGGCCACCCGGATCGGCGACGGCCACCGGCTCGGGCAGCGCCGACCGGTCCAACTTCCCGTTGGTGGTCAACGGAATCCGGTCGAGCACCGTGACCGACGACGGCACCATCTGGCGGGGGAGCCGAGCGCGCACCGTGTTCCGCAGATCGGTACCGCTGGGGGCAGCCGCCGGATCCGTGTGCTCGTGCAACGTCACATATGACGCAAGCACGGCGTCGGCCCCGGTGCCCCGGACGAGCGTGGTCGCGAAGTCGACGTCGGGGTGTTCGGCAAGTGCGCCGGACACCTCGTCGAGTTCGATGCGGAAGCCTCGCACCTTCACCTGATTGTCGGTGCGGCCGTGGTAGACGAGCGATCCGGAGGGGTCGCGGTGCACGATGTCGCCGGTCCGGTACATCACCGTGCCGGAGCCGTCCGGCGCCGCGACGAATCGGGATGCGGTGATGTCCGCGCGGCCGAGGTAGCCGCGTGCGACACCGGGGCCGGACAGGTAGAGCTCGCCGGGCACCATCGACGGCACCGGTTGCAGGCGATGGTCGAGGACGAGGGCGTTGCAGCCGGGGATCGGGGTCCCGATGGTGATCGGGTCGCCCGGACGCAGTGGCCGGGAGATCGTCGAGACGATCGTGGTCTCGGTGGGCCCGTAGTGGTTCAGGTAGCGCCGGTCGGCGCCCCACTGCGCCACCAGGGCCGGGCTCGATGCCTCGCCGCCGACGCCGAGTACCCGCAGTGCAGGGAGGTCGGACGTGGTCGCCGCGGCGAGCGCGGCCGGGGTGATGAACGCGTGGGTCACCTGCTCACGAGCCAGGAAGTCCACGAGCTCGTCGCCACCGTAGATCGACGGCGGGGCCACGACCATGGTCGCGCCGGTGGCGAACGCCATCAAGAACTCGAGCATGGACGCGTCGAAGCCCGGTGAGGCGAAGTGCAGGGTGCGGTCGCCCTCGGCGATCTCGCCGTTCTGCTGTTGCGCCGCGGCGTAGGCTGCGAGACCGCGGTGGGTCACGGTGACGCCCTTGGGCTTCCCTGTCGAGCCGCTGGTGTAGACGATATAGGCCACAGTGTCCGGATTCCGCCGGACGTCGTCGGCATCGATGTCTCCGCCGTCGGTCGGCACGGGCAGCAGGTCGAGTTCGTCGGTGGTCAGCCACCAGAGATGATGCGGCAGTTCGCCGAACCGGTCCGGATCGGTGATCCCGACGACGGCCCGGGCGTCATCGAGCATGTGGCGGACGCGATCGGAGGGGTAACGAGGATCGAGCGGGAGCACGGCCGCACCGGTACGGGTGACCGCCCACGTGGCGACCACCGATTCCGCGGACCGGTCCAATGCCACGGCGATCACGTCCTCGGCGCCGACTCCCAGCACGCTCAGACGATTGGCCCAGCGTCCGGCGCGTCGGTCGAGTTCGGCATACGTGAATGCCGTATCGCCGTCGCGCAGCGCGATCGCGTCGGGATGCTCGGCGACCGCGGACCGCAGGATGTCGGCCAGATGGCACGGCTCCGACAGTGCCGCAACGGGTTCGGGTCCGTCGACCGACAGCGGGAGATCGTCGATCGGCCGCTCGGGATCGGCGACGATCTGCTGGGTGATCTCCACCAGGCCCCGGGCGATCGCCTCGACACGTCGGCGGCTGAAGACGTCGGTGGCGTAGGTGAACCGCGCCGTGTCGCCACGCAGTCGCAGCTCGAGATCGAAGCGGGCAGCGCCGGTCTCGACCTCTTGTGCAGTCACCTCGAGTCCGTCGAGGTGCACGTCGACGCCCAGCGCCGAGTCCGACACTCCGGGCACCGCGTCGAATGCGAGTGCGATCGAGAAGATCGGATGGCGTCCCGTGCGAGGCGGATTGACCGTCGCCACCACGTTCTCGAACGGCATGTCGGCCTGCGAGAGCGCCTCGAGATCGCGGGGCCGGATCTCGTCGAGCAGGTGGGTGAACCCGGCCGAGCCGTCCACCGGGGTGCGGAGTACGACGGAGTTCACGAACATGCCGACCAGATCGGACAGCCGCGGGTCCGTGCGACCGGCGACCGGGGTGCCGATGACCACATCCGACGGGGTTCCGCCGATGTGTGTGTCGGGGTCGGCGTGCAGCCGGTGCAGGAGCGCCGCGAAGACGGCGTGGATCGTCATGAACTCCGTCGTCCGGCCGTCGGAGATGGCGCCGAGCGCCGAACGCAACGCACCGTCGAGTTCCACCTCGACGACGTCTGCCGCGGCGGTGGTGGGGTCGGCGTCCGCGGATTCCGCGTCCGGTGCGGGCTCGGGGATCAGGATGGGGGTGGAGTCGAGACCGTCGAGTTCTCGACCCCACCACCCGGCCAGCTCGTCGAGCCGGCCTTCCAGATTCTCGGCCTGCCACCGGAGATAGTCGCGGTAACCGACCGGAAGGGCGGCCTGCGACGGTGATCGACCGTCTCGCAGGTCCGCGTAGGCGCCGGCGATGTCACGCGCGAGCGGCGCCATGGACCATCCGTCGGCAGCGATGTGATGCACGACGATGGTCAGCTTGTGGTGTCGGTCCTGCGCATCCTGACCGTCGGGATCGGTGATGCGGTGCAGCACCACTCGGATCGGTGCCTGGGCCGTGAGGTCGAAGGCCTTGCGGGCCAGCTGCTCCGAGGCAGTGACCCAGTCGTCGCCGCGGATCTCGGTCGGCGTCAGATCCACCGACACCGCGTCGGCGGGAAGGATGTCGATGACCGGGTGACCGTCATGGGCCGGGAAGATGGTGCGCAACGGCTCGTGCCGGTCGATCGCGTGGCGCAGCGCGCCGTCGAGTGCGGCGACGTCGAGGTCGCCGCGCAGGTCGAGCGCGAAGGCGATGTTGTACTGGCCTGCCGTCCCCGATTCGGCGTCGGTACCGGTCGGGTCCTGGGCCAGCTGGTTGAGGAACCAGAGTTGTTGCTGTGCCGGTCCGGGAGCGATGACGAGGTCGGCGTCGTGACTCAGGGTGGCCAGTGGCCGGTGGTCGGCGTAGTCGGTGTCGGTGCCGGCCGGCGCCGCCAGTCGGGCCAGCTCCTCGATGGTCGAGTGGTCGAAGATGTCGCGGACCGCGATTCGGCGCCCGCCGATCTGTTCCAGCTGCCCGACGATCTGCGTGGCGGACAACGAGTTCCCGCCGAGATCGAAGAAGTCGTGGTGGCGACCGACGTCGGTGGTGTCGAGGCCGAGCTGGTCGGCGACGATGGCGGCGACCGTCCGTTCGGTATCGGTACGCGGCGCGACATGGTCCACGCCGCCGACGGTCGAGCCGTTCGCGGTCGCGGGATCCGGCAGTGCCCGCATGTCGACCTTGCCGATCGGCGTGGTCGGGATCTCGTCGAGTTCGATGATCGTGTGCGGGATCATGTGCCGGGGGAGGCGGCGGGCGAGTCGTTCGCGGATCGCCCGGGCGGTGTCCCCGGCCGCCGGCGGGGCGGCGCCGTCGGTCTGAGCCGATTCGATGGCCACGTACGACACCAGGCGCGCCTGTGCGCCCTCACCGGTGGTGGTGGTGACCGCCGCCCGCACCGCGTCGTCGGTGACCAGCGCGGCATCGATCTCACCGAGCTCGATGCGGTGACCGCGGATCTTGGTCTGATGGTCGGCGCGACCACGGAACTCCAACTCCCGGTCGGTATTCCATCGCACCAGATCGCCGGTGCGGTACATGCGGTCACCCGGGTCGCCGTACGGATTGGCGACGAAACTCTTGGAGGTCAGCGGTCGTACACCGTGGTAGCCGCGGGCCAGGTGGGGTCCCGCGATGTACAGCTCCCCGACGGCACCAGGCGCGACGGGCTGGAGCCGTTCGTCGAGCACCATGGCGGCGATCCCTCGGATCGGGCGGCCGATGGTGAGGGCACGGGCGTCCGGGGTGATGTCCTCGGAGATCGTCGCCACCACCGTGGTCTCGGTCGGGCCGTACGCATTGAACAACGCCCGGCCGGCCGACCACCGCCGCACCACTTCTGGATTGGGATGTTCGCCGCCGATGACCAGTGCGGCCAGATCGGGGAGTTCCTCGGGCGACATGGTGGTCAGCAGCGAAGGGGTGAGGAAGGCGTGGGTGATCCGCTCCGAACGCATCAGGTTGGCGAGTTCTGCACCACCCACGATGGTCGGGGGCGCGACATGCATCGTCGCCGCGGCGGACACGGCCATCAGCACCTCGAGGACCGAGGCGTCGAAGCTCGGGGACGCGAGATGCAGGGTGCGGCAGCGCGGGGTGAGGCCGAAGTGGACCACCTGCTGTGCGGCGAAATCCGCGAGACCGCGGTGGCTGACCACCACGCCCTTCGGGGTGCCGGTGGTGCCCGAGGTGTAGATCAGGTAGGCGGGATGGTCGACGGACGTGGGGCCGTCGAGCTCGCCTGCGCGGATCGGGCCGTGGGGCAGTGCCTTTCGCGCGGCATCGGTGGCGGGATCGTCGAGGATCACGGTGTGGAGGTCGCGGCCCGGATCGCGATCGTCGGCGACGTCGCCGGATGCCGCGGATTCGGTGTCGGTGACGAGCAGCCGCGCGCCGGAGTCGCCGACCATGAACGCGATGCGCTCCGGCGGGTAGTTCGGGTCGACCGGCACCCACGCCGCCCCGGTGCGGGTGATGGCCCACAGCGTGATCATCCAGTCGGCGCTACGCGGCAACGACACGGCCACATAGCGTTCCGGACCGGCGCCGTGCGCGATGAGCAGCCGCGCCAGGCGGTTGGCCGCCGCGTCGAGCTCGCGGTAGGTCAGGACCGACGTACCGTCGTTCACGGCCACCCGGTCGGGTTCGGCGTCGACCGCGCGGGCGAGGATGCGGCTCAGGTGCTCCACCGGTCGCCTGCCCGCACCGACCGCGGGCACGAGGTCGAGTTGCTCGTGCGGGTCGAGGAGGGAGATGTCACCGATGGAGATCTCGGGGCGGGCGGTGACGGCGTCGATGAGCCGGACCAGTCGTGCCGACAGCCCTGCGATCGTCTCGCGGTCGAACAGTGCTGTCGCGTAGTCGATGTCGATGCCGAGTCCGCCGGGATCGCCGTCGGCGTCGGTGTGTTCGGTGAAGGTGAACTGCAGATCGAATTTCGTCTGCCCGATCTCCACCCGCGACGCGGTGGCGCTCAGTCCGGCGAACTCCAGCTCGATCGCCGAGCTGTCCTCGACGGCGACCGAGACCTGGAAGAACGGATGGATGTTGCCGGACCGATCCGGGTTCAGGTCGGTGACCAGGCGGTCGAACGGAAGGTCCGCGTGGGCGAAGGCTTCCAGGTCGCGACCGCGGACGTCGGCGAGGAGGTCGGTGAAGCCCGCTCCCTTGTTCACCTCGGTGCGCAGGACCACCGTGTTGACGAACATGCCGACCAGACCGTCGATCTCGGCGTCGCCACGACCGGAGACCGGGGTGCCGACCGCGATGTCGGACGAGGTGGACAGCGTGCGCAACAGTGCGGCGACCGCGGCGTGCAGCACCATGAAGGTGGTGGCGTCGTTGTCGGCGGCCAGCGTTCGCAATCCGCGATGGCGGGGTGCCGAGATCCCGGCGTGCAGGGTGGCACCCGCAGAATCGGGAGTGCGCGGCCGGGGACGATCGAACGGGAGCTCGGTCTCCCGCGGGGAGTGGGAGAGGCGCTCGGTCCAGTACTCGAGATCCGCCTCGACGGGCGAGTCGGGACCCGAATCCGTCAGCCATGCGTGGCGTGCCGCGCTCACCTGTGAGTAGGTCAGCGGCAGGGCTGGCCAGTCGGGCTCGGACCCGTCGCGACGTGCGCGGTAGGCGGCGGCCAGGTCGGCAGCGAGCGGCGCGAGGGACCATCCGTCCGCGGCGATGTGGTGGATGACGACGGTCAGCCGGTGGTCGTCGTCGCCGGTCCGGACGAGGCGGGCCCGGATGGGCAGGGACCGCACGAGTTCGAACGGCGCCGCGGCATACTCGCGTGCACTCGTGATCTCGGCCCGGTCGCCTGCGGTCGCGTCGAAGACATCCAGTGTGACATGGGCTTCCGATGCGTCGGCGACCTCGGCGCAGGCGATGCCCTCGCGCTCGGACACGGTCGTCCGCAGCGGCTCGTGGCGTCCGACGACATCGTTCAATGCCGCCTGCAGTGCATCGACGTCCAGCTCGCCGACCAGTCGCACCGTGAACGGGATGTTGTAGGTGGCAGCGGCTTCCGGGTCGAGGCGGGCGGCCAGCCACAGTCGGTACTGGGCGGGTGAGAGCGGGATGGGCCCGTCGACGCTCTCGGGGGCCGGATCGTGGCGGACGGCACCGGAGCGCAGGGTCTGCGCGTCGACTCCGAGCGCGGCGATGGCGTCGGCGATGCCGGTGAGGTCCGCACTGTCGAACACGGTGCGCAGATCGATCCGTCGTCCGATGGAGCGGGAGAGTCGGGCCGCCACGCGGGTCGCCGACAGCGAGTTGCCGCCGAGCGTGAAGAAGTTGTCCGACATCGAGACGTCGGCGGCGCCGAGCACCGCGGCGACCGTGTCGGCGACGAGCTCGCCGATCGGCCCCTTCGGTGTCACATGTTCGGCGGAGTCGGGCCGGGGCGGTGCGGGCAGCGCGCGCCGGTCGAGCTTGCCGTTGGCGGTCGTGGGCAGCTCGTCGAGCACGACGATCGTCGTCGGGACCATGTGCTCGGGGAGACGGTCGGCGAGTTCGGTCCGCAGGGTGCGGTCAGACAGATCGTCGCCGCTGACATAGCCGACGACCGCCGCCGAGTCGGCGACCACGTCGTCTCGGACGACCACGCCAGCGGCGCGGACGCCGGCCAGGCTGCTCAACGCGGCCTCGATCTCGCCGAGTTCCACTCGCTGTCCGCGGATCTTCACCTGAGAGTCACTGCGGCCCAGGTACTCCAGCTCGCCGTCGGCGCGGCGGCGGACCAGATCGCCCGTGCGATAGAGACGAGTGCCGGTGCCGTACGGATCGGCCACGAACCGCCCGGCCGTCAGATCGGGGCGGTTGCGGTAGCCGCGGGCGAGCTGGATCCCGCCCAGATAGAGCTCACCGATCGCGCCGATGGGCTGGGGTGCCAGGCGGTGGTCGAGGACCTGGACTGTCGTGTTCCAGACCGGCGCGCCGATGGGTACCGCGCCGGCATCGGAAGCGCAGTGGTCGTGGAAGGTCACGTCGACGGCCGCCTCGGTGGGGCCGTACAGATTGTGGACCGGGGCGTCGGTGAGACGTCCGATCGCCGCGACGGTTTCCGGGGTGAGTGCCTCGCCGCTCGTGACGATCCGGCGCAGTGACCGCAGATCGTCGACCACTCCGTCGTCCCCGCCGTGTGCGGCGGCGAAGGCCGAGAGCATCGACGGGACGAAGTGGGTGGTGGTGACCGCGTGCCGTGCGATCACGTCGCGCAGATACCACGGGTCGCGATGGCCGTCCGGGCTCGGGATCACCATCGTCGCCCCGGTGATCATGGGCCAGTAGAACTCCCAGACGGATACGTCGAAGGTGGCCGGTGTCTTCTGCAGCACGCGATCGGTGCTGTCGAGGCCGTATCGGGATTGCATCCACGACAACCGGTTGACTATTGACCGGTGACTGATGATGACGCCCTTGGGCTTTCCGGTGGAGCCCGAGGTGAACAGCACGTATGCGGGATGATCGGCGTGCAGTTGCGCGGCGCGAGGGGTGTGCACCGCGTGGCGACCGCGGCCGGGACGGGAATCGGTCCGGAGCTCGTCGAGTCCGACGGTGTCGACCTCGTGGTCGGGCAGGGCGGCGCCGTCCGGGGTGATCACCACGGCGGGCCGCGCCGTGTCGAGGATGTGCTGCAGACGTGCCGCCGGTTCGGCAGGATCGATCGGCAGGAATGCCCCACCGGCGAGGGTCACCCCGTGCAACGCGACGATCTGATCGACGCTGCGCGGGAGCCCCACGCCCACCACCGATTCGGGCCCGATCCCGCGGGCGCGCAGGCCCTCGGCCACCGATTGGGCGCGGGCGGCGAACTCCGAGTGGTCGAGGGTCCCGCCGTCGACGTCGATGATCGCGGTCTGCGCGGCGTGCCTCCCGAACGAGTCGGCGAGCAGATCCACCAGGGTGGTGTCGCCGAGGTCGACGGCGTCACCGGTCGCGAATCGGCGGGCGACGGGTCCCTCGTCGTCGGCGAGCAACGGGATCGAGGTGACTTCTCGGCCCGGATCGGCCAGCACGAACCGCTCGACGAAGGACACGATCCGGTCGTGATGGCGCTCGATCTCCTCGGGCGAATAGACATTCGGATTGGCCTCGAGGTCGAGACGCATGCCGCCCGTGAAACCGTCGTAGACGTTGATCGACGCGTCCTCGACGGGCCCGGTGGAGAGCACGTTGAGCTCGCCGCGAAGCGTGCCGAAGTCGATGTGCTCGAAGAACAGCATGACGTTGACCATCGGCCCGAAGAAGCCGCGACGTCCGCCGGGCGATCCGAGTACGTCGCCGGTGATGTCTTCGTGGCGGAACTTCTGGTGGCGCACAGCCTGTTTGACGTCGGCATTCACCGTGCGCAGGAAATCGCCGAGGGTGACCTGTTGCTCGCCGGATCCGTCGATGCGGGCGCGCACCGGCACGACGTTGGACGTCAGGCCTGCCGACGTCCGCAGGATGTCGCGGTCGCGGGCGGCGACCGGCAGGCTCAGCATCGCCTCGTCGCGATCGGCGAAACGCGCGAGGTAGACGGCCACCGCCGCGGTGATCACCGAGGCTGGCCGGACGCTGTGATCGCGGGCGATCTCGCGGATGCGCTCGACGAGGGGCTGGGGGAGGGTGTGCGCCCGCACCGTTGCGGTGGGAGCCGCCGCCGCGGTCGCCGTCGAGAGCGAGGTGATCTCGGGGAGGGCGCCTGCGTCGTCGAGAAGGTGGTCGGCCCAGTAACGCCGGTCATCGGCGAAGGCCTCGGACGAGCGGTACTCGCGGTCGAAGCCGGCGATCTGTGCCATCGACGCGATCTGGGCTGGCGGCACCTCACCGTCGCCGACGATCGCGGTGTAATGCTGGGCGACGCGCATCATCATGTACATCGCGGCGTAGCCGTCGAAGGCGAGGTGATGGCCCCAGCAGTACCAGATGTGGTGTTTGTCGCCGAGGCGCAGCAGGTAGGTCTGCAGCAGCTCGTCGTTGTAGAGGTCGGTGGCATGTGAGCGGTGATCGTCGATCCAGGCCATCGCCGCGGCCCGTGGGTCGTCGGCGTCGGAGAAGTCCCGGCGGCCGAGGATGATCGTCCGGTCGTCGTCGACCAGGGTCACCGGCTCGCCGTCGTCGGTGGCGATCAGCCGCAGGCGTCCCGACTCGGTCTCGTGCGCCGTGGCGGCGACCGCGCGCTCCATCACATCGGCGTCGACGTCGTCGCGGAACTCCGCGAACGCCGCCACCGACATGGGCACCTCGGGATCGAGTTGCTGGGCGTAGAAGATGCCGCGTTGTGCGGCGGTCATCGGAATCGCGCCCTGGGGGGCGATGTGACCGATGTCGGTCCGGATGGCGTTGTCGGTGGTCACGCGGTCCTCCCTCTGGTCGGCTGTTGGCCCGGCGGGTTGCCGGTGCGTCGGCCGTCTATCGGTGTTTCGCGTGAGCGGGCGTCGCAGATTGGTCCGGATCGAGGCCGGCGTGGATCGTCGCGGCATCGCGTCGACGAGAAACGGACATTTCGCCGACGGCAACCGAAATCTCGGCGACGGCAACCGCGATATCGTTGGGAGAACGACCGGATCGGCCGAGATTTGGTTCCGACCTGCGGTTTCCCCTACACTTGTGGGGTTGCCTGCGGCACAGATGTGTCGCGAATCGGCTCGTGAACCCACTGGGATGGCCGCTCTGACGCCATGTTGGACGCAAAACCCCAGGCAGGCGCGTGTCCGGTGGTGACAGACCGTGTGCGTCGGGTCGGCAATCCGGCGGACATCAACATCCAGGTCAAGGAGATTGACGAGTGATTCAGCAGGAATCTCGCCTGCGGGTCGCCGACAACACCGGTGCAAAGGAAATTCTGTGCATCCGCGTGTTGGGCGGTTCCTCGCGGCGCTACGCCGGCATTGGTGACGTGATCGTCGCCACTGTCAAAGACGCCATCCCGGGCGGCAACGTCAAAAAGGGTGAGGTCGTCAAGGCGGTCATCGTGCGCACCTCCAAGGAGCGCCGTCGTGCGGACGGAAGCTACATCCGCTTCGACGAGAACGCCGCCGTCATCCTCAAGGGTGAGAGCGACCCCCGTGGTACCCGCATCTTCGGCCCGGTCGGCCGTGAGCTGCGTGAGAAGAAGTTCATGAAGATCGTGTCGCTGGCACCGGAGGTGATCTGACATGAAGGTGCACAAGGGTGACACCGTGATCGTCATCTCGGGCAAGGACAAGGGCGCCAAGGGCAAGGTCATCCAGGCCTTCCCGAAGGAGCAGCGGGTCCTGGTCGAGGGCGTGAACCGAATCAAGAAGCACACCGCCGCCTCGGCGAACGAGCGTGGTGCAGCCTCCGGCGGCATCGTGACCCAGGAGGCCTCGATCCACGTCTCGAACGTGATGGTCGTCGACTCCGACGGAACTCCGACCCGCGTGGGCTACCGCGAGGATGCGGAGACCGGCAAGAAGGTCCGGATTTCCCGCAAGAACGGGAAGGACATCTGACATGACCACTACTGAGAATGTCCAGCCTCGGCTGAAGACGCGCTACCGCGAGGAAATCAAGGACGCGCTCAACAAGGAATTCACCTACGACAACGTCATGCAGATCCCCGGCGTGGTCAAGGTCGTGGTGAACATGGGTGTCGGCGACGCCGCCCGCGACGCCAAGCTGATCAACGGCGCGGTCTCCGACCTCGCCCTGATCACGGGTCAGCGGCCGGAGATCCGTCGCGCCCGCAAGTCCATCGCGCAGTTCAAGCTGCGTGAGGGCATGCCGATCGGTGCCCGTGCCACGCTGCGCGGTGACCGGATGTGGGAGTTCCTGGACCGACTCGTGTCCATCGCCCTCCCGCGTATCCGCGACTTCCGCGGACTGTCGGATCGTCAGTTCGACGGCAACGGCAACTACACGTTCGGCCTGAACGAGCAGTCGATGTTCCACGAGATCAACATCGACAACATCGATCGGCCGCGGGGTATGGACATCACTGTCGTCACCTCGGCCACCACCGACGACGAAGGCCGCGCACTGCTTCGCGCGCTGGGCTTCCCGTTCAAAGACAACTCCGTGAAGGACAACTGACATGGCAAAGAAGGCTCTGGTCAACAAGGCCAACAAAAAGCCCAAGTTCGCCGTGCGGGGCTACACCCGGTGCAACCGTTGCGGCCGTCCGCACTCGGTGTTCCGCAAGTTCGGCCTCTGCCGTGTGTGCCTGCGTGAGATGGCACACGCCGGTGAGCTCCCGGGCGTGCAGAAGTCCAGCTGGTGACTTTTCGCTGCTGATCGAGTGGCCCGGAGCGGTAGCGAAGGGCGTATCGAGACCACCAGCGGCACAACGCAGTTCGAACGGCCCCACCTCTCAGGCGAGAGGTGGGGCCGTTCGTGCGTTCAGCGCCTGCGCAAGGCTGCTCTGCGCTGCGCCCGATTGGGGCCGGCCCCGCGGTTGATCACCCGCTGTGCCCGGACCCGATCTGCGCCCGTGCCGGCAACGCCTGTCAGCTTCTGATCGAGTTCGGTGAGCGCATAGCCCTCGTCCCACGGGTATTTCCCGAAGTCATCCGCCCAGACCGCCTGCAGTGCCGGCGCGTCCGGGAACAACTCGCCCGTCACGACCAGATCGTCCTTGTCGATCATCTCGATGACGCGGACCGGGACGTCGAGGGAGCTCACCATGATCTCGACACCTCGATCGACCGCGTCCCGCCAGTCGTAGGTGTGGAAGATGTCACCGAGCTCGTTGAGCAACTCCCGGCTGGTCCAGGCGTCGAGCCCGTAGACGGCGAGCTCCGGGATGCTGTGCAGACCCATCCCCGAGGTGTAGGCGAAGGAGCAATCCGGCGGATGGCACTCGTCGGACGGGCAGGAGCATTGCTCACTGATCGCGGTCACCGCCCATCCGTGTGCTCGGATTCGGTTGATCGTGTCCTGAACCAACGGGTTCGGATGCCAGCGGCGCAGTCCCCGGATGGCGGCGGCATGGTCGGACATGATTCGCTCCTTTGTTCGAAGATGCACTCGAGTAGAGCAAACGGGTCCGACAGAAACCGCGCGCAGCAGGTCAGCGGTCGCCTCGGGCGATCGCGACGACCTCGTCCTCCGTCGGCGGGCTCTTCGGATGGTACGAGAGGCACAAGGGAGTCTGCGTTTTCGCGAACACTCCGCCGTCGAGTGCCGTGTAGAACACGCCCGTCGACAGTCGTCCGACATCCGGGATGACACTGCCCTTGGTCTTCGCGATCGCCTGGGCCGCGGAGATCTGGGCGGGGGAGTTGAGGAGGCCGAAGAACTGCGTCGACGCGTTGCCGGGGATCTTGTTGTCCAGGCCCTTCGGCGCCTGGGTGGCGAAGACCAGACCAAGACCGTACTTACGGGCCTGGGAGACCAGGGCGAGGGTGCTCTGGCTGCACGGGGTCGTCCGATCCGACGGCGCATAGTTCTGCGCCTCGTCCATCACGAAGAGTCCGCCGAGCGGTAGCTGTGCCGCCGGGTTCTTCTTGATCCACGCGAACAAGGCCATCTGCAGCTCGTTGACGAAGTTGTTGCGCTTGTCGTCGCTGCTCAGTGCCGCGAGGTTGATCACCGACACCCGGGCCCGGAAGCCCGGCGACGGCGTGAGCAGCAGGCCGGGGTCCGCCGGGACGCCGTGCCCGCCGAACATCGGGTCGTTCGCGCGTGCCGCCTTCAGGTTCTCGGCGATCTCACCGGCGAACTTGCGCGCGTTCATCAGTCCGCTCACGTCGTCCGGCAGATCGGCCAGCACGTCGATGAAGTCGGCGATCGCACCGCCGCCCTGTCTGCCGAAGTACCGGAGTGCATCGTGCAGGACCGCGCGCGACTGCACCGACTTGGCGGTCTTGCCTGCCACCATGGCTCGGGGGATGAGACCGGCCGCGGCGGATTCGACCGCGGCGGTGAACTCGTCCGGGTCATCGAGGACACCCGCGAAATCCGGCAGCGGACGAAAGCTCAGCGGTCTCCCGTTGCTCCGGCCGGGGGTGAACACCACGACCTCGGTGCCTGCGAGGTAATCGGCAGCCTTGCGCTCGTCGCCGGTGTGCCAGTCGCGGGTCCCCTGCGGCCACGCCGTACCCAGCCGCGCGAGGTCGTTGTTCACATCGAGCACGATCGACGAGACGCCCTGCAGGGCAGCCTCTTCGACGATCCGGCGGATCAGCACGGTCTTCCCCGAACCCGAACCCGCGAAGATTGCGGTGTGCTTGCGGAGGGCTTCGAGGCCGATGTGCACGGGACGGCCGTCGCCGACCACGGTCCCGAGCGGGATGGCGGTGCCGTCCGGTGACGTCGCGCGGGTCTGCTGCGTCACTCCCGCACCCGTTTCCCCCGAAACCTCTGGGGCCGAGCTCTTTACGGTGGAGAAGGCGCCGAGGACCACGTTCTGGGCTATTTCGCTGAGCGCGGGAACGGCGTAGCGGTCGACAGGGCGGGACGATTCCGGTGCGGTCCAGCCGCGAGGGCCATCGGGCCGTACGGCAGCGGTGGGGGTCGGGACGACATCCAGGGTGGGCGGCGCTGCGTCGACGGCCGGCTCGAGGATCTCCTTGATGAAGCCGACGCGGGCCGCGGGGTTGCGTCGCGCGATCCACTCGGTGAGGAATTCCGAACGCTCCGAACGTATCCGGGCCAACGCGGAGAGGACGCGGATGTCCTCATCGGTCCAGGAGATCACTCGGCCACCGCGTTGCTCGAACTCGGCCACCATCTCCTGGGTCCTGGCGCCCGACGGCCAGGGTTCACGTCGGAGGACGATGAGTGCACGGGCCGCAGTCCCGAGAGAGAGTCCGGCCGCTGTCGTCGCGTTGGCGAGTCGGGCCTGCACTGCGCGGTGATGGGTGGCCGAGAGTCCACGAAACGCCCACGACTGCTCGGCGTCGGTATCCGGATCGAGGATACGTCGGATGCGCCCGTGCAGAACGGCTTTGGGGCTGGGCTTCGGATCCTGTTTGAAGGCCGTCCCGGCGTCTCCGAGTGCCTCGATCCACGAGGCCAGTCCCGCCTGGAGTAATGGCGGGACGACGCGATCCTCGCTCTGTGGGGCCACAGCCGGCGCCGGGTCGGTGGCATCGAGCAGTTCGTCGAAACGCCGATCGAGCTGCGCGAGCGCGGGATTCTCGTCCGACTGCGAGGTGTACTCGGGCTGTTGATCGGCGGTCAGCGACGTCATCTCGGTGAAGGTGTCGGCGCGCAGGCAGGCGCCGATGTGACGGTCCGCGGTGCGCATCAGTTCGCGGGGAGTGAAATCCACCGATGCCACGAGCGCCCGGTCGGTGACCGGCCACGTGGGGTAAGGAGGGCGGAAGCCGACCTCGGCGAAGCATGGTGCAAAACGTTTGGCGAGCAGGGCGCGTCCGAAGTCGGCGGTCGAGGGCCGTTGTAGGTTGGGTGGCTGACGGAACCGGTCCGTCGCCGACGCCATGACCCGGTTTTCCAGATAGTCCCAGGCGGCCGTGATACACGAGACCACCGCCGCCGTACGGCTCATCGTCTCGCGGATGGACATGAGGCCGTGGGCGACCTTCTCGACTGCGTTCTCGTCGTGCCGGTTCTCCGACTTCGCGGCCTCGATGAGCGTGTCGATCTGGTCGATGGCCAGTACCGACGCGTTGTCGAAGGCGATGATCCGGGAGATGTTCTCGACGATCTCGTGGTAGCCGAGCCGGGCGTTGCGGATACCCCAGACGGCCAACTCCTGCCCGTCGTCGACGTCGAGGTGCAGAAACGCCTCGCCGAGATCCTTGGTGGCGAAGTCGTCCGCCTCGGTCAGCACGAGCGCGCGCAGGATGTGCTGGGATCTGCGGCGGTGTCGCGAGTGTTTGGTGTACACCGACGTGATGAAGCGGTCGAGGATCTCGGGGGTCACCTCGGTGGTGCCGGTCACGGCGTCCAGATCGGCCGCCGCGACCCCGGTGTCGCGGCCGAGTTGATCGAGGAGCTGGGCGAGTTGGGATCGGTGGGTCGGAGTGGGCCGACTCAGATCCTCGAGCATGGCGACCAGAACCGAACGCCAGAAATCCTCGCCGTCCAGGAGTTTGACGAGGAAGAAGTATCCGCCCGCCGCCTGGACACGTTCGCGGACCTGGCCGAGCAGGTGGGTCTTGCCCGCACCTGCCGGTCCCCGCACGGCCACACCGAGCGGACTCGCGCCGCTGCTGCGTCTGGCGTCGTCGAAGGCACGGATGATCTCGTCCACGGTTGGCTCGTGCAATCCCCGGACATGCAGTGGCGCCTGCGATCCCCAGACGTCGTCCGGGGTGGCGGCCCAATCGAGTCGGATCGATTCGAGCGCTTGCCGGGTGGGTTCGTCCATCAGAGGTCCTCGATCGCGAAGAGGTGACACAGCTGGGTGCCGACCCGCACCGCGGCCGACCTGTCGGCGTCGGTCAGCAGCATCTGATCCTCCTGCGGGATGAGACTCACCCCCGGTCGCCTCTGCAGGCGGACGAGGGCGTCGTCGAGCTCGGCCGCCTCGACATCGGGGAGAGCGGCCCGCAGCGTGGTCATCGCCACCCAGGCGCCGGGCCCGCGCGCCGAGTGCGTATAGGCGGCACGAATCCGGCGGTCGACGTCGTCGTCGGGCGCGATGGGTGCTGCCGGGGGCGCGACGGGTACCGGTACGGGAGGCGATGCGGGAGGTCGGAACACCTCGTGCAGGCGCAGGTCGTCGGCGACGAGGTACCGCCCGATGCTCGCCATCACCGCATACAGCGCACGAATCGGCGGCTGCGCGCCCTTGGGCGGTGTCTCGTCGAGTTCTCTTGCACACCAAGCCCACCCGCGATCGGTCAGGCTGTGCACGTAGCTGTTGCGTGGTCCCTTCGCCGATTCGATGAGGCCCAGGTCGATGAGCTTCTGCCGGCTCGGGCGGGTCAGTTCGGGCGCGAGGGTCCGGAGTTCCGGGTTCGACACATCTCGTGCCTGCGACATCAGCACGAACAACACAGCGCTCTGCGACGGCGTCAGTGGATGGTGTTCCAACGTCAGTGGCTCCTCGAGGCGGCCGGCGGCATGGGTGCGGCGGTCATCGTTGAGGAATATATCGGTCCGCGCCGACCGCGGCTCGGGTCGAGGGGCCCGAGGATGCGCCACCGCGGTATCGCGGTGTCATCTCGTGCGGCCGACCTGGATGGATGTCGGCCGCACGAGATGAGATCGAGGGAATGTGAACGCGCGCGTCACACGGTGGACTGCGGCACCGGCTTGCGCTTGATCCCGAACAGCGTGAACAGCGCGGCGCCGGTCGCGAAGACGACGAGTAGCGTCAGTCCGATGGTGTAACTGTGTTCGGCAGCGTTGTAGGTCGCGCCCATCACCATCGGCGGGAAGAAGCCGCCCATCCCGCCGGCGGCGCCGACGATGCCGGTCACCGATCCGACGCGTTCGGGGGGCGCGGCCTGCGCCACCCAGGCGAACACCGAGCCCGACCCGAGGCCCATACAGGCCGCCATCAACACGAAGTTGATGCCGGCGGGGATTTCCAGCGGCGGCTCGGTGATCATCCAGATCGCCAGCACCGCGGCGCCGGCACAGGAGATGAACGTGATCGCGCGGGGGCCGAAACGATCGGAGAGCACACCGCCGATCGGCCGGGCGATCACGGCCGCGACGGCGAATCCGGCGGTACGGGTTCCCGCGGCCTGCAGGTCGAAGTCGTAGATGTCCTTGAGGTACGTCGGCAGATAGGTGGAGAAGGCGACGAAACCACCGAAGGTGGCCGCGTACAGCAACGACATCTGCCAGGTGATCGGCAGTTTCACGGCGGCGACGAGCTTGGGTGTCACCGCCGCACGGTTCGGCTGCCATCCGGAGGAGTCGTGCATGAACATCCAGACGAGGGCGGCAACCACCACGAGTGCGATCGCGATGATCACGTGGGTGGTGACGTACCCGAACCAGCTCACGAACCGGGGCGTGAAGAACGCCGACAGCGCTGTCCCGCCCATCCCTGCCCCGAAGATGCCGGTGGCGAAACCGCGTTTCGACGGCTCGTACCAGGCGTTCACGAACGGGATGCCGACGGCGAAGGTGGTGCCGGCGATGCCGAGGAAGAACCCGACGATGAGCATCATCGGGTACGAACCGAGTTCGCCTGCCACTGCGACGAGTACGACGAAGGGTGCGGTCGCCACGAGGAGGACGGGGAACATCAGACGCCCACCGAATCGGTCGGTGAGGGCCCCGGTGAGGATGCGCCCGAGTGAGCCGACGACGATGGGGATGGCCACCAGCACGGATTTCTGCGTGGACGACAGGTCGAGATCCTGGGCATACCGGACGCCGAGCGGCGCGATCAGGTTCCAGGCCCAGAAGCTGATGCAGAAGGCCAGCGTCGCGAGTGCGAGGTTGCGCGTCTGGCCGGCGCGTAGTGCAGCAGGCGTCGGTGTGGTGATGGTCATCGCTGGCGATCCTTTGTTCCGACGGGCGCCCAACCGGGCCGGGACGTACGACTACCGGGAGCTCGCGCAGCGTCTCGGCTCCGATAGACGATGTAGGGCCGGAAGAGGTAGTGCACCGGCGCGGTGAAGGCGTGGACGAGGCGCGTGAACGGCACCATCGCGAACACGAGCATCCCGACGAGGACGTGGATGTGGAAGCGCAGGGGTGCCTCGCTCATCGCGTGGACGTCGGGTTGCAGGTAGAAGATGGAGCGGAACCACGGTGCCACCGTTTCGCGGTAGTTCACTCCCTCGGCGCCCGGAACGGTGCCGATCAGCGTGATGAAGAGACCGAGGACCAGCGCGGCCGTCAGAACCACGTACATCACCTTGTCGTTGGTGGTCGTGGCCATGAAGACCGGGCCGGAGCGTCGCCGTCGGTAGATCAGGATGGACAGACCCCCGAGGGTGGCGATCCCGGCGATCAACCCGAAGAGCGCCGCGGTGATGTGATACATGTCCTCGGACACACCGATCGCGTCGGTCCACGACTCCGGTATCACCAAACCCATTGCGTGCCCGATGATCACCACAAGGATTCCGAAATGGAAGAGAGGAGACCCGATACGCAACAGGCGCGACTCGTAGAGCTCCGACGAGCGTGTCGTCCAGCCGAACTTGTCGTAGCGGTACCGCCAGATCGTGCCGCCGATGAGCAGCAGCAGCGTCACGTACGGCAGCACACCCCACGCCACCACGTCCATGACCTCGTCACCTCGTTCCGGCGATCGGGAGGAGCCTGGGGTCGAACGGTTCGAGCCCGACCGACTCGGAGGGCGGTGGCGCCCCTTGCATCGCCATCACGGCGCGACGGTCCGCAGGCGACTCGCCGGGCAGGGTTGCGCACACGGCGGCGACGACGTCCGCGTACGGTGTCTGCCGATCGAGGAGCGACAGACGCAGGAGCTCGAGGGCGGGCCGATACTCCTGCAGCAGGCGGACTCCCGCCTGCGGGTCGACGCGGGCCGCGAACTCCAGGACGATCGGAAGGTGGTCGGGGAGTTCGCCCCGAAGGTCGACCAGAAAGCCACTGTCGCGGTAGTGCCGTTTGAATGCCCCGAGCTCTTCCCCGCGCCTGCGGGTGTCGCCTGCAGTCCAATACGACAGGTACAGTGTGTGTTTGCGGGACAGGTCGAAGAGGTCGATGTAGTTCTGCCGCAAGATCTTCGGCTCCGACTCCCGTAGATGCCCGACAAATGACCGGAGTCCGGTGATCGCGACGTCCGCGGGTTGCCGTCCGAGCGCGGCGTCGAGGAGCGGCACCATCGCCATCATCTCGTCGTCGGGGTACCCGAGACAGATCGACGCGCACTGGTGGATGATCGCCGGATCGGGCGTGCGGTGACGTGCGAATCTCATCGTCCCTCCGATCTGTGCGGGAACATGCCGTCGGGGACCCCGTTGCCATCCCAGTTGAGCAGGTTGGTCCGGCCCGACATGCTGTCCGACCCCGCTGCGGTGTCACTGGTCTGGCGTTGCCGCAGGGCATGGAAGGTCTCCACCGACACCGGTGCAGGCCGTCCGCTAGCCTCCCCGAACGCGGACGAGTCGAACATGCCGGGGCCCTCGTCGTAGTCGAGGGCGCATCCGATCTCCTCGAGCTCGTGCGCCTGCTCGAGATGAGCCGTCGGGATCACGTAGCGCTCTTCGTATTTCGCGATGGCCATCAGCCGGTACAGCTGGTAGATCTGCTCCTCGGACATGCCGACACGGGCAGGTATGGACGCATCGAGTTCGCGCCCGAGGGTGACATCGCGCATGTACGAACGCATCGCGGCCAGCTTCCGCAGGACGTCACCGATCACCGTTGTGTCGCCTGCGGTGAACAGTTCGGCCAGATAGTCGAGCGGGATACGCAGGGAGTCGATGGCGCCGAACAGGTTACGGTGATCTTCTGCATCATGTCCCTGTTCGGACAACAGGTCGACGATGGGGGACAGCGGCGGGACGTACCAGACCATCGGCATGGTGCGATATTCCGGATGCAGGGGCAGTGCGACGCGGTACTTCTTGGCGAGGGCGTACACGGGCGAACGTCGGGCGGCGTCGAGCCAGTCGTCCGGGATTCCTTCCGCTCGTGCCGCCGCGATCACGTCGGGGTCGTCGGGATCGAGCATCAGATCCAACTGTGCCTGGTAGAGGTCTTTGTCATCGGGCACCGACGCTGCGGCGGTCACCGCATCGGCATCGTAGAGGAACAGCCCGAGGTACCGCAGACGCCCCACACAGGTCTCGGAACAGACGGTTGGCAGTCCCACCTCGATACGCGGGTAGCAGAAGGTGCACTTCTCGGCCTTGCCGGACTTGTGATTGAAATAGATCTTCTTGTAAGGACATCCGGTGATGCACTGACGCCAGCCGCGGCAACGATCCTGGTCGACGAGGACGATCCCGTCCTCGGATCGCTTGTAGATCGCACCGGACGGGCAGGACGCCATACACGACGGATTGAGGCAGTGCTCGCAGATCCGCGGCAGATAGAACATGAACGTCTGTTCGAAGCTGAATGTGATCGCATCCTCGGACTCGCGGCGCAGCTTCTCGACGATGGGGTCGAGGGCGCCCATCTCCGGCGCACCGCCGAGGTTGTCGTCCCAATTGGCCGACCACGAGACCTTGGTGTCCGCGCCGGTGATGAGCGACTTGGGCCGGGCCACCGGGAAGTCGTCGCCGAGGGGTGCATCGACCAGGGTCTGGTAGTCGTAGGTCCACGGTTCGTAGTAGTCGTCGAGGGTCGGCTGCACGGGGCTGGCGAAGAGTGTCAACAGCTTCTGAAGCCGGCCGCCGGTGCGGAGCCGCAGGCGCCCCTTCTTGTCGAGGTGCCAACCTCCGCGCCACTTCTCCTGATCCTCGTGTCGACGCGGGTAACCCTGCCCGGGACGTGTCTCGACATTGTTGAACCAGACGTACTCGGTACCCGCACGGTTCGTCCACGCCTGCTTGCAGGTGACCGAACACGTGTGGCACCCGATGCACTTGTCGAGGTTCATCACCATGCCCATCTGGGCCATGACCCGCATCAGTACGTCACCTCCTGGTTGCGTTTGCGAATGGTCGAGACCATGTCGCGCTGATTGCCTGCCGGGCCCAGATAGTTGAAGGCGTAGGACAATTGCGCGTAGCCGCCGATCATGTGCGTCGGCTTGACGAGCAGACGTGTCACCGAATTGTGAATACCGCCGCGCCGTCCGGTCGCCTCGGACTTCGGTACATCGATGGTGCGCTCCTGCGCGTGATGGACGTAGCAGACGCCGTTCGGCATACGGTGACTCACGATCGCCCGGCACACCACCACGCCGTTCGCGTTGGTGCATTCGATCCAGTCGTTGTCGTGTACGTCGATGGACGCGGCGTCGTCGGGACTGAGCCACGCCGTCGGCCCGCCGCGCGAGAGCGAGAGCATGAACAGGTTGTCCTGGTACTCGGAGTGGATCGACCACTTGGAGTGCGGGGTCAGATAGCGGACGGTGATCTGCCGGTCGCCGTCGGGTCCGAGTCTCGGCTCGCCGAAGAGCCGGTGCATGTCCAGTGGCGGCCGATAGATCGGCAGTGACTCACCGATGTCGATCATCCAATCGTGATCGAGGTAGAAGTGCATCCGGCCGGTGAGGGTGTGAAAGGGCTTGAGCCGCTCGATGTTCACCGTGAACGGCGCGTAGCGTCGCCCACCGGTCTCCGATCCGGACCACTCGGGCGAGGTGATCACCGGCACCGGGGCCTGCTGTGTGTCGGCGAACCGGATGCGTTTCTCCTCGGACCCACGAGCTAGATCGTCGAGCAGGAAACCGACCCGTCGCTGGAGGGTGCGGAAACCCTGCACGGCGAGTTCGCCGTTGGTGGTCCCGGACAGCGTCAGGATCGCCTCGGCGAGTTTGGCGTCCGTGTCGATCGCCGGACGTCCGTCGCCTGCGCCGCCGAGCATGACCCCGTTGGACTCGGCGAGCTTGCGGGTCTGATCGGTGAGCTCGTAGGTCACGTTCTTCACCGTGAATCCCAACGAATCGGCGAGCGGGCCGACGGTGCCGAGTTTGTCCGCGATGGCCGTGTAGTCACGCTCCACCACACTGAAGTTCGGCATGTTGCGTCCTGGACGGGCGGGCACCGCCCCGTCGGAACCCCACCAGTCGGCCACCCGCCCATGCGGTTGGGCGGTCTCACCGGGGGTGTCGTGCTGGAGCGGCACACTCACCAGATCGCGACGCACGCCGAGATGGGTACGCGCCAGATCCGAGAACTTCGTGGCGAGCAGATGGAACATGTCGAAGTCGGTCTTCGCCTCCCACGGCGGGTCGATCGCAGGCGAGAAGGCATGCACGAACGGATGCATGTCCGTGGACGAGAGGTCGTGCTTCTCGTACCAGGTCGCCGCCGGGAACACGACATCGGAGAGCAAAGTGGTCGATGTCATGCGGAAATCGGCCGACATCAGCAGGTCGAGCTTGCCCTCCGGTGCCTCGTCGCGCCACACCACGTCGCGCGGACGCGGAGCATCGGGGTTCTCCGTGCCGAGCACATTGTGATGGGTGCCGAGCAGATGACGGAGGAAGTACTCGTTGCCCTTCGCAGACGATCCCATCAGGTTCGAGCGCCACAGCACCAGGGTGCGGGGCCAGTTCTCGGCTGCGTCGATGTCGGAGATCGCCGGGGTCAGGCCGCCCGACGTCAGCTCGCGCGCCACATAGCTGCCGATGTTCTCCGCATCGCCGCGATCGACCGCGGACTGGGCCGACTCGGCGATGTCGAGGGGATTGCTCGAGAACTGCGGGTAGAAGGGCATCCACCCGAGCCGAGCCGATTGTGCGATCGTGTCGGCGGTGTGCTGGTGGTCGAGAACCCCGCGGGACAGCGGGGAGGTCAGAGAGGCGGCCGAATACCCGTCGTTGCGCCACTGGTCGGTGTGCATGTACCAGTACGACGTGCCGGTCATCGTGCGGGGCGGCCGGGTCCAGTCGAGCCCGTTGGCGAGGGAGATCCAGCCGGTGATGGGACGGCACTTCTCCTGCCCGACATAGTGCGCCCACCCCCCGCCGTTGCGGCCCATGCAGCCGGTGAGGATCAACAACGACAGGATCGACCGGTAGGTGGCGTCGCCATGGAACCACTGGCAGATGCCCGCGCCCATGATGATCATCGACCGGCCTTCGGATTCATCGGCGTTGGTGGCGAATTCGCGTGCGATCCGGATGGCCGCCTCGGCCGGGACGCTGGTGATCTCGGCCTGCCATGCAGGTGTGTACGGGGTCTCGACGTCGTCGTAGCCGCTGGGCCAGTCGCCGGGCAGTCCGTCACGCCCCACGCCGTACTGCGCGAGCATGAGGTCGAACACGGTGGTGACGAGGTGACCACCGACACGGACCGCCGGCACGCCACGGTGCACGACCGAACCGCTGCCGTCCGGGGCGTCGAACGCCGGGAAACTCACCGGCACGGCCTCGGCGGAATCACCGTGCAGCGTGAGCGCCGGGACGACTCCGTCGAGGTCGAGATTCCACTGTCCGACACCGGAGTCGGCATAGCGAAAACCCATGGAACCGTTGGGCACCACCGGCTGTCCGGTCGCCTCGTCGAGGATCACCGTCTTCCAGACGTCCTCCTCGGCAGCGCTCGTCGCGTCGCCCACTTCGTCGGCGGTCAGGAACTTGCCCGGTACGTAGCCCTGTGCCCGGTCACCGTCACGTTCCTCGAGGTGGATCAGGAAGGGCAGGTCGGTGTAGGTGCGCACGTACTCGTCGAAGAACGGGGTACGTTTGCGCACAAAGAATTCCGTGAGGATCACGTGCCCCATCGCCATGGCGAGCGCGGCATCGGTGCCCGCCTGGGCAGGTAGCCACTCGTCGGCGAATTTGGTGTTGTCGGCGTAATCCGGGCTGACCGTGACGATCTTGGTGCCCCGATAGCGGACCTCTGCCATCCAGTGCGCGTCCGGCGTCCGGGTGACGGGCACGTTCGAGCCCCACATCATCAGATACGTTGCATCCCACCAGTCGCCCGATTCCGGGACGTCGGTCTGGTCGCCGAACACCTGCGGGCTGGCGACCGGGAGGTCGGCGTACCAGTCGTAGAACGACGTCATCACGCCGCCGATCAGCTGGATGAATCGTGTTCCCACGCAATGGGAGACCATCGACATCGCCGGGATGGGGGAGAAGCCGGCACAACGGTCGGGTCCGTAGGTCTTGATGGTGTGCACATGGGCGGCGGCCGCGATCTCGATCGCCTCGTCCCACGTGACCCGCACCAGGCCACCCTTGCCGCGCGCCTGTTGATAGGACCGACGCCGCATCGGATCCCCGACCACGTCGGCCCACGCGAGGACCGGGTCCCCCAGCCGGGCTCGCGCTTCCCGGAACATCTCCACCAGCACGCCGCGTGCGTAGGGATAGCGCACGCGGGTGGGGGAATACGTGTACCACGAGAACGCCGCGCCGCGTGGGCATCCGCGGGGTTCGTACTCGGGTCGATCGGGTCCTACCGACGGATAGTCGGTCTCCTGGGTTTCCCAGGTGATGATGCCGTCTTTGACGTAGACCTTCCAGGAACACGAGCCGGTGCAGTTGACCCCGTGGGTGGACCGCACGATCTTGTCGTGGCTCCACCGGTCACGATAGAAGACATCACCCGCCCGCCCGCCACGACGGAACACCGCACGGCCGTCGTCGCTCTCGTCCCACCGGGTGAAGAATCTGCCGACGTCCAGCAGAGCCTTCGCCGCTTCGCCGTCAACTCCGGATGATCGGCTCACACTCGAAAACCATACGGCCCTTCGGCCTCCGGGAAGTGAAATGCCGGAAATCGGTTGGTGACAATAGGTCTCTCAGTTCCGGCCACGCATCACTTCACAACTGGTGACGCCGGGTTGTGAGGTTGATGTCGAAACAGCGGCGATCGCGATCAACCCGTGATCACGGTCAGCAGGACGGCGGAGTCCTGCTGAGCCGTAAGTCCGTGTCGCTCCGGCGGAATGGCGAGGAGATCTCCGTCGACCCCCTCCCACTGCGCGTCCTTCGTCGAGAGGGTCACATGGCCCCGCAGAACCTGCAGGCTGGATTCGCCGGGGCTCTCATGATCGGTGAGGCCGTGACCGGCGACCAACGCGATGACGGTCTGTCGCAGGCGGTGATCGGCGCTGCCGTAGAGGGTGTGTGCCGCGCGACCGCTGCGGGCGGCATGGGCGGTGGTCAGGAGTCGGTCGACGAGTTCGGGAAGGCGGGTGGCGTCCATGTCATCAACTGTGGCAGCCCGGCGCCGGGTCACACGGTCAGTTGCAGAATCCGATCATCCCGCTCGTCGGGTCGTCCGCGGCCGTCGGTGTTGCTGGTACTGATCCACACCGAGCCATCGGGCGCGGCGGCGACCGCACGAAGGCGGCCGTGACGGCCGGTCAACATGGCCGTCGGTGGTCCTGCGGTATCGCCGTCGAGCGGCACCCGCCACAACCGGCGGCCACGCAGTGCGGCCACGTAGGCCGTGGTCCCGACGATGGCGAGTCCGGCAGGCGACGCCTCGTCCGTCGTCCAGGTCAACGCCGGGGCGATGAATCCCGGGTCGGCGGTGCCGCGCGTACGCATCGTGCGCCCTTCCATCTCCGGCCACCCGTAATTCCCGCCGCGCCGGATGAGGTTGAGCTCGTCCTCGTCGTCCTGACCGAATTCGCTTGCCCAGAGACGGCCTGCGCCGTCGAAGGCGAGTCCTTCCACGTTGCGGTGCCCGTACGACCAGATCTCGTTTCCGAACGGGTTGTCGGAGGGTGGGCGTCCGTCGGGGCCGAGCCGGAGGATCTTGCCGTTGAGCTCGCGCAGATCTTGCGCCACGTCGCGCTGCGCCGCATCGCCGACGGCGACGTAGAGGCGCCCGTCGGGACCGAACCCGATCGCCCCGCCGTGATGGTTGTAGGCGGCGCCGAGCCCCGTCAGCAACGGGCGGGCAGAGGTGACGCGGCGCCCGTCGAACTCCATCCGCACCAATCGGTTGTCGTCCTCGGAGGTGTAGTAGACGAACACTGCCGACTCGTCACCCGGTGCGATCGCGATGCCCTGCAGGCCGCCTTCGCCGCGCGGGGCCACGCCCGACACGTCACCGACGATCGCGACGGTTCCGTCAGGCGAGACGTGGGCGATGGTGGCGTCGTCGCGTTGGGTGACCAGTGCACTCCCGTCGCGAAGGAAGGCGATCGCCCACGGGACGTCGAGGCCGTCGGCGACGGTCGACACCCGGGGAGCTTCGGGACCGGGTCGGGCCGATGTCGGCGACGACATCGGTGTCGTCGGTGCGCGTTCGGTGCGGGCGCACGCCGCCAGCGACAGGCCCGCGACGGCCCCTGCGGTGAGGAACTGTCGCCGGTCCATTCCCCGATGGTGCCGGATATGCCCGGTCTGTGCAGGCAGCGCGCTCACCCGGTTCTGCCGAGCCACGTCGCTTCGGGCGGCTACCGTGGCGCGTCATGGACTCAAAGGCGATTGCGGCGGTGTGGGGCGAGGATCTGAGTGCGACGCTGCGTGCGCCGGATCTGGTCGAGGAGTGCGCGGCAGCGGGTGCGCGACGTCTGCAGGTCAACGTCGGCGACGATTCGGTCGCCGGTGCGATGCGCATCGACGAGCTCGATCCGCCGATCGATGCAGTCGTCAGTGTCTGGGCCGCGGATCTGGCCCCGGTGCTCGATGTGCTCGCCGGGCGGGTCGCGCGACTTGCCGCGTGGGAGGTCGATGAGCGCGCACCGCTGGATCCGGTACTCCCCGCCGACGGCACCCGGATAGAGGCGTTGAGCAACGTCGCGTTCCTCCGACGGCCCGGCGACCTCGCGCGCGGCGACTGGCTGCACCGGTGGCTTGACGAGCACACGCAGGTGGCCATCGACACCCAGGCGACCTTCGGGTACTACCAGAACATCGTCGGCCGACCACTGACCGCCGACGCCCCGGCGGTCGACGCCATCGTCGAGGAGCTGTTCCCGATGGCCGCCGTCTCCGACGTCCACGCCTTTTATGGAAGCGACGGTGAGCAGCAGGAACTCGAGCGCCGCATGACGCGGATGCTCGAGAGCGTCAGCCGATTCGGTGCGGACCGCCACCTCGATGTGGTGCCGACCTCGAGGTTCGACTTCGTGCTGGGGTGAGTGTGCGCGACGGCGTGGCGAGATCACCTGAGGCGGACCCGATCGCAGCGATTTGGGTCTGGCCAGCGAATTCTCTACACTAGAGCGGTTGCCTGCGCTCTGCGGTCTTCCCCGGGGCGCGCACGCCACAACCGAATAGTCTCCGGTGCCGGTGAAAAACCAAGGGCATCGGCGGCAAGAACCTTTACACAACTATCCGCTTCGTGGAAGGCCCACCGCAGGTCAGGGGATCAAAACCCCGGCAGGCGCTGTATGGGAACCGCTACGAGAAAGGTTGACGGTCAACCATGACCATGACTGACCCGATCGCAGACTTCTTGACACGTCTGCGCAACGCCAATTCGGCGTTCCACGACGAGGTGACCCTCCCGTCGTCGAAGATCAAGGTGAACATCGCCGAGATCCTGAAGCGCGAGGGCTACATCACCGACTACCGCACCGAGGATGCGGAGGTCGGCAAGAGCCTCGTCGTCTCCCTGAAGTACGGCCCCAGCCGTGAGCGCAGCATTGCCGGTCTGCGCCGCGTCTCCAAGCCCGGTCTTCGGGTGTATGCAAAGTCCACCAACCTGCCCAAGGTTCTCGGCGGCCTCGGCGTGGCGATCATCTCCACGTCTTCCGGCCTGCTCACCGACCGTCAGGCAGCCAACCAGGGCGTGGGCGGCGAAGTCCTCGCCTACGTCTGGTAGGGGAGTCCTCACATGTCGCGTATCGGTAAAAACCCCATCGAGATCCCCGCTGGTGTCGACGTCACGATCGACGGCCAGAACGTGAAGGTCAAGGGCCCCAAGGGCGAATTGAGCCTGACCGTGTCGGAGCCGATCACCATCGCCAAGGAAGACAACGCGGTCGTTGTCAGCCGGCCGAATGACGAGCGCCGCAGCCGTGCACTGCACGGTTTGAGCCGGTCGCTGGTGAACAACCTCGTCATCGGCGTCACGCAGGGCTACACCACGAAGATGGAGATCTTCGGTGTCGGCTACCGCGTGCAGGCCAAGGGCAGCGACCTCGAGTTCGCCCTCGGCTACAGCCACCCCGTGCCGATCGAGGCACCCGACGGCATCAGCTTCGCCGTCGAGTCGCCCACCAAGTTCTCGGTCTCGGGTATCGACAAGCAGCAAGTCGGCCAGATCTCGGCGAACATCCGCCGCCTGCGTCGTCCGGACCCCTACAAGGGCAAGGGCATTCGCTACGAGGGTGAGCAGATCCGTCGCAAGGTCGGAAAGACGGGTAAGTAAGCCATGACTGACACAGCAACCAAGAGCACCCGCAAGCCGCTCGGCCGGGACATCTCGACTCGTCGTCGCACCGCGACCACGAATCGTCACTTCCGCCTGCGCAAGAAGGTCAGCGGCACCCCGGAGCGTCCGCGTCTCGCGGTCAAGCGCAGCTCGCGCCACATCCACGTGCAGCTCATCGACGACCTGGCAGGCAAGACCCTGGCCGCGGCATCGTCGATCGAGGCAGACGTGCGTGCCGCCGGCGGCGACAAGTCCGCGCAGGCCCGCAAGGTCGGCGAGCTGATCGCCGCCCGCGCCAAGGCCGCCGGTGTCGAGGCCGTCGTGTTCGACCGTGGTGGCAAGGATTACCACGGCCGGATCGCCGCGCTCGCCGACGCCGCCCGCGAGGGAGGGTTGAGCTTCTGATGACCATCTACACCAGCACTACCGACATGACCGGAGGGGACCTCTGATGCCCGGACGTCAGCGTGACGGCGGAAACGGACCCGCCGGAAACGACAACAACTCGAACGCAGCAGGCGGCGGCAACGACCGTCGCGGTGGCGGCGGCCGTGGCCGCCGCGACGACCGTGGTGGTCGCGATCGCGAGGATCGCAACCAGCTCGAGCGCGTCGTCGCCATCAACCGTGTCTCCAAGGTGGTCAAGGGTGGACGTCGGTTCTCCTTCACCGCCCTCGTGGTCGTCGGCGACGGTCAGGGCATGGTCGGAGTCGGCTACGGCAAGGCCAAGGAAGTTCCTGCGGCCATCCAGAAGGGCGTCGAAGAGGCTCGCAAGAACTTCTTCCGCGTGCCCCTGATCGGCGGCACCGTGACCCACCCCGTGCAGGGTGAGGCCGCGGCAGGCGTCGTGATGCTCCGCCCGGCCAGCCCGGGTACCGGTGTGATCGCCGGTGGCGCGGTGCGTGCCGTGCTCGAGTGCGCGGGTGTGCACGATGTCCTCGCCAAGAGTCTCGGCAGTGACAATGCGATCAACGTGGTTCACGCCACCGTTGCCGCGCTGAAGATGCTGCAGCGCCCTGAAGAGGTCGCGGCACGTCGCGGGCTGTCGATCGAAGATGTTGCGCCTGCAGGCATGCTGCGTGCACGTGCGCTGAGTCAGGGAGCTAAGTGATGGCAGAGCTGAAGATCACCCAGATCAAGGGCACCATCGGTACCAAGAGCAACCAGCGTGACAGCCTGCGGACCCTCGGCCTGAAGGGCATCCGCAAGTCGGTCACCCGCGAGGACACCCCGATCAACCGCGGCCTCATCAACGTGGTTCGGCACCTCGTGACAGTCGAAGAGGTCAAGTAATGACAATCAAGCTCCATCATCTTCGCCCCGCTCCGGGCGCGAAGACAGACAAGACCCGTGTGGGTCGCGGTGAGGGGTCCAAGGGTAAGACCGCAGGCCGCGGCACCAAGGGCACCAAGGCCCGTAAGAACGTGCCCGCCGCGTTCGAGGGTGGCCAGATGCCGATCCACATGCGGTTGCCGAAGCTGAAGGGCTTCACCAATCGCAACCGGGTCGAGTACCAGGTCGTCAACGTCGGCGACATCGCCAAGCTGTTCCCGCAGGGCGGCACCATTGGGGTCGACGAGCTCGTCGCGGCCGGTGCGGTTCGCAAGAACCAGTTGGTCAAGGTGCTCGGCGACGGGGACCTGGGTGTCTCGGTCAACGTCACCGCCAACAAGTTCACGGCCTCGGCCAAGGAGAAGATCGCCGCTGCCGGAGGCAGCGTCACCGAACTCTGAGCCACATACCGTCGGCGGCGGGCAGCACAGAACGGAGCTGCCCGTCCGCCGACGGTTTCGGCGTCATGAGGCCATCGGACAAGGCGGACATCACCCCGTCGCGCTGACGAGGGCCGATGGCGTGACTGTTAGAGTTCAAGCGTTGTCTTGACGCTTCGATCAACGTCGATTGCCGAGCACGTGGGGGGACGTCCGAGTCCATCCGCGTGGTCGTTCCTAGGAGGAGTTAGTGTTTTCCCCCCTCGTCGCGGCCTTCCGGACGCCCGATCTGAGGAAGAAGATCCTCTTCGTCGTCGGCATCATCGTGCTGTATCGACTGGGTGCGACCATTCCTTCCCCCGGTGTCGACTACAAAGCCGTTCACGCGTGCATCGATGAGGTGTCGCACGGCAGCTCCGCCGACATCTATTCGTTGATCAGCATGTTCTCCGGCGGTGCGTTGTTGCAGCTGTCGGTGTTCGCGATCGGCATCATGCCGTACATCACCGCCAGCATCATCGTGCAGTTGCTGACCGTCGTCATCCCGCGCTTCGAGCAGTTGCGCAAGGAGGGCCAGTCCGGCCAGGCCAAGATGACGCAGTACACGCGCTATCTGACGGTTGCGCTCGCATTGCTGCAGTCGACCGGCATCGTGGCGCTCGCCGATCGTGGACAACTCCTCCAGGACTGCTCACAGGCCGATCAGATCCTCAACGACCAGTCCATCTTCGGCCTCGCGATCATCGTGCTGGTGATGACCGCCGGTGCCTGTGTGGTGATGTGGTTCGGCGAGCTCATCACCGAGCGGGGCATCGGCAACGGTATGTCGCTGCTGATCTTCGCCGGTATCGCCGCGCGCATCCCGTCCGAGGGCAAGATGATCCTCGATACCCGCGGCGGCCTGGTCTTCGGCCTCGTCTGTGTTGCGGCGCTGGTCATCGTCGCCGGTGTCGTGTTCATCGAGCAGGGCCAGCGGCGTATCCCGGTGCAGTACGCGAAGCGGATGGTCGGCCGCAAGATGTATGGCGGCTCGTCGACCTATCTACCGCTGAAGGTCAACCAGGCCGGCGTCATCCCGGTGATCTTCGCGTCCTCTCTGCTGTACCTGCCGCAGCTGATCCTGCAGTTGACGCAGAACTCGCAAGGTGAGCAGTCGACCTGGCAGCGCTACATCAGTCAGTACCTGACCGATCCAAGCAGCTGGGTCTACATCCTCGTCTACTTCCTGATGATCATCTTCTTCACGTACTTCTACGTGGCGGTGACCTTCAATCCGGAGGAACGCGCCGACGACATGAAGAAGTACGGCGGGTTCATCCCGGGCATCCGTCCCGGATCGCCGACCGCGGACTATCTCGGCTACGTGCTGAGCCGCATCACACTGCCGGGTTCGATCTACCTCGGTATCATCGCGGTACTGCCGAACCTGTTCCTGGAGATCGGGAACAGCGGCGGTGCCCAGAACCTGCCATTCGGGGGCACGGCCGTGTTGATCATGGTCGGTGTGGGTCTGGACACGATGAAGCAAGTCAACAGTCAACTGATGCAACGCAAGTACGAAGGGTTCCTCAAGTGAGACTCGTGATTCTCGGCCCCCCCGGCGCTGGCAAGGGCACTCAGGCGGAACTGCTGTCCGAGGCACTGGGCATCCCGCACATCTCCACCGGAGACCTCTTCCGTGCCAACATCTCCCAGGGGACCGCGGTCGGCATCGAGGCGAAGCGGTATCTCGACGCAGGCGACCTGGTGCCGTCCGAGATCACGGTCGACATGGTCCGTGCCCGCGCCGGCGAGCCCGATGCGGCGAAGGGGTTCATCCTCGACGGATTCCCGCGGTCGACCGAGCAGGCCGACGCGCTCAAGGACATCCTGGCCAATCTCGACACCTCGCTCGACGCCGTGCTCTCGTTCCAGGTCGATGCGGATGTCGTCGTCGACCGGATGCTCTCACGCGGTCGCGCCGACGACACCGAAGACGTGATCCGTAACCGGATGGCGGTCTACACCAAGGAGACCGCGCCGTTGCTCGAGTACTACGGCGAGCAGGTCAAGACCATCGACGCGGTCGGCGACGTGCAGGACGTGCATCAGCGCGTGCTGAGCGCGCTGGGCGCAGGCGTGTCCTGATCTCGCCCAACTGACGACAGAGATCGGTTGCGCCCATGGCTTTTCGCAAACCCAAGCCGGTTCCGTTCCGGACCTCCGGTGAGGTCGATGCCATGGCCGCGGCCGGTGCCGTCGTGGGCGCCGCCCTGGTCGCGGTACGCGCGGCCGCCGCGCCCGGCGTGACCACGCTCGACCTCGATCAGGTGGCCGAGACCGTCATCCGCGAGGCGGGCGCTGTCCCATCGTTCAAGGGCTATCACGGATTTCCTGGATCGATCTGCAGCTCCGTCAACGATGTCGTGGTGCATGGGATTCCGTCCGCCGACGTGATCCTCGCCGACGGCGATCTGGTGTCGATCGACTGTGGTGCGATTCTCGAGGGCTGGCATGGCGACTCCGCCTGGACCTTCGGTGTGGGTGAACTCTCCGAGGCCGACTCGGATCTCTCCGAGGCCACCAGACTCTCCATGGAAGCGGGGATCGCGGCCATGGTCGAGGGTGCGCGGCTGACCGACATCTCCCACGCGATCGAGTCGGGAACGGTTGCGGCGGAACAGAAGTTCGGCCGTTCGTTCGGGATCGTGTCAGGCTACGGCGGACACGGGATCGGTCGCGAGATGCATATGGAGCCCTTCCTGGCCAATGAGGGCAAACCGAATCGCGGACCGGTCCTGGTCATCGGATCGACACTGGCCATCGAGCCGATGCTCACGCTCGGCACCACCGAAACCTCTGTGCTGGAAGATGATTGGACCGTTGTCACCGATGACGGTTCGCGGTCGGCGCACTGGGAGCACACCGTCGCCGTGACAGCGGACGGTCCGAGGATCCTCACGACGCGTCTGGGGTGAACCGGTCTGCACCGTTGGCCACCGGCCCGGCTGCCGTGATGCGATCCGGGCGGGTGTAGATCACCAGCGACTCGCCGCGCACGAAGCCGACGAGGGTGATGCCGCGTTCCTCGGCGAGATCGGCGGCCAGCGATGACGGCGCCGAGACCGCGGAGAGCATCGGGATGCCGGCCATCGATGCCTTCTGCACCAGTTCGAAACTGGCACGACCGGAGACCTGCAGGATGTGACCTGTCAGGGGGAGCAGGTCGTGGAGCAACGCCCACCCGATGACCTTGTCGACGGCGTTGTGGCGTCCGACGTCTTCGCGTAGCACGAGTATCTGGCCCGTCCGGCCGTCGACGATGGCCGCAGCATGGAGTCCGCCCGTCTTGTCGAACACGGCCTGTCCGTCGCGAAGACGGTCCGGGAGCGCGAGGACGGTGGCGCTGTCGACGGTCAGGTCGTCGTCTGCCGGATCGAATGCCGAACGTGTCACGACCGAGTCGATGCTCGACTTCCCGCACAATCCGCAGGCGCTCGTGGTGAGGAAGTTCCGGGTGAGGGCGGCGTCCGGCTCGCCGACGTGGTCGGCGAGTGTGAGGTCGAGAACGTTGTATGTGTTGGTTCCGTCCTCGGTCGCGCCCGCACAGTAACGCGCGGTCCGGAGATCGTCGACGGCTGTGAGGAGCCCCTCGGACACCAGGAAACCCGCCGCGAGCTCCACGTCGTCGCCGGGCGTACGCATGGTGACGGCCAGCGACGAGCCGCCCACCCGGATCTCCAACGGTTCCTCGACGGCCAGTACGTCGGCACGGGTCGTGGGCGCCGCGCCGGCGCGGACTCTGGTCACCCGCCGTCGAGCGGTTATACGTCCCATCGAAGGTCAGGCTACTCCCGGGACGACCGACACCGGTGAGGGCGATGCGCCTCAGACCTCCAGGACGAGGGTCACCGGGCCGTCATTGACCAGCCGGACGTCCATGTCGGCACCGAAGGCGCCGGTGGCCACGGTTGCGCCGGCATCTCGAAGGGCGGTCGTGACGGCGTCGACCAGGGGTGCGGCGACCGGCCCGGGGGCCGCGGCGCTCCACGACGGCCTGCGTCCCTTGGCGGTGTTCGCGTAGAGGGTGAACTGGCTGATCACGAGAATCGGCGCGTTCACGTCCGCCGCTGACCGCTCGCGTCCCTCATCGCCTGCGTCGAGAATGCGCAGCCGCCAGATCTTGTCCGCGAGTCGTGCGGCGTGATCGGTCGTGTCGTCGTGGGTGACGCCGATGAGGGCGACGAGTCCCTGTCGGCCGGTGGGGAGGTCGAGCTCGCCGATCGTCTGCCCGTCGACGGACACGGATGCCTCGGTGACTCGCTGGACCACAGCACGCATGCGCACCAGGGTGCCATGTCGGACCCGATCACCGTGACGGCAGACCCTGACCGCCGAGGTGTCGCCGCAGTTCGTCTCGCCCCTTCAGGCTCTGCCGGTCGGCGAGACGCGCGAGCACCGCATCGATCCAGCCGGCCGTCCTGCTGTGTTCCTCGTTATAGGACCGTAGGCGTCCGTCGTAGTCGTCGACGCCGGCGTCCCGTTTCGCGTCGTACGTCTCGTGGTGGACCACGACGCTCTGCGGCAGCCGTGGTTTGATCCCGGCCGACTCGGTCGGATCGGGCGATCCGACCGCGAGCCCGAACGTCGCGAACACCTGGTCGGGCAGCGCCAGCTCGGCGGCGATCTGGTCGGGGTGGTTGCGGAACGCCCCGACAAATGTCGCGCCGAGGCCCAGTGATTCGGCCGCCACGACGGCGTTCTGGGCTGCGAGCGTCGCGTCGACGAACCCGAGGATCGTCGTCTCGAGGTAATCCGACGCCCCGAGAACCGATCGGCGTCCCGCTGCCAATCGTGTGGCCCGCCCGATGTCGGCGAGCCACACCAGGATCAGGGGAGCGCACCGGACGAACTCCTGTCCGCCTGCCAGATCGGCAAGTCGGCTCCGGCGTGCGTCATCCCGGACGGCGATCACGCTCCACGCCTGCAGGTTCGACGATGTGGACGCAGACTGTGCGGCCGCGATGATCGACGTGAGCTGATCATCGGAGACCGGGGCGTCGAGGAAGGCGCGTACCGATCGATGGGCGAGCTGCAGATCGATGGTCGGCGACCGCAGCCGCAGCGACGTCACCTCCGGATCGCGATAGCGCGCTCGGATGAGGTCGTCGGTGTGAACGGCTGCCGTGGTCGTGGACGCGTGTGAGGTCACGATTCTCCTGTCGCGGACGTGGTGGGATGAACGGGTTCGGTGGGGTGCGCGGGTGTGGGGCGCGACCGTCGAGGGAGGTAGGTCGCGAAGACGCCACCACCGGCGGCGGCCACTGCGCCGAGCACTGCCGCGCCCGGGCCAAGGCCGGCGACCGCGGCAACGCCTGCCAGCGCCGCCGGACCGGCGCAGGCGCCTGCGTCGTGCATCAGTCGCCACGCCGACAAGAACTGCGCCCGCGCGTCCGGTGGCGCGATATCGGTACCGATCGTCATGACCAGTCCGTTGGTCAACCCGTTCGCCAGACCGAGAGTGACGGCGAGCGCACCGATCCACCCGACGGTCGTTGCCGCGGGCAGCGCGATCAGCGATCCGGCGAACAACGACATCGCCGGGAGCGCCGTCGCGCGTCGACCGAAGCGGTCCATCACGATCCCGGCGGGGTAGGACACCGCGACATCCACGGCGCCGGCCACACCGAAGAGCAGCGCGATGACCGGACCCGGGACCCCGACGTGATCGGCCCACAGTGGCAGGACGACGAGCCGGGAGGCCCGGAGCGCGCCGAGCGCGCAGGCCCCCGCACCGAGAGTGCACAGTGGACGCCGTTGCGCCATCAGCACCGATGACAACGAGAGATCCTGCGACGAAGGGGGATCGGCCCTGGGATCGTCGGGCAGGGTGGCCATCAGCACGCCTGCCACGACGACGGTGACGAGTTGGACGGCGAACGCGCCGGTGAAATGCCATTGGCTGACCGCCGCTGCGCCGATGAACGGTCCGACGAAGTTGCCCAGCCGGTGCATGCCTGCCATCGCCGAGATCGCCCGACCCCGGTGTGAGGGTGGGACCGCCACCGAGAGATATGACTGACGTGCCAGCCCCCACACGGCCTGCGCGAGACCCACGAGCAGTACGCCGGCGACGAGAACCGCGAGCGTGACGTCGGCGAGGCAGAATGCCACCCCGGCTACTCCGATCAGGCTGGCGACCGTGATCGCACCCCGTTCGCCGATCGCCACCACCAGACGCCCGGCGGGCAGATCGGCGAGGACCGTCCCGAGACCGCCCGCCGCGGTCACCAACCCGGCGACCGCGACCGAGGCGCCGTGGTCGAGAGCCACGAGCGGGATGATCGGTGCGGTGGCCCCGATCCCGGCCCCGAGTAGGGCGCTGGGCACGTGGACGTGCAGCAGCAGACCCGCCGGGCCTGCGTTCCCCGTGGCGATCGGATGTGTTGTGGCGCTGGTGTTCGCGACCTGTCTCAACTCGCGTGTGAGCCGACGCGGTCACCGGCGAACTGGCTCGCCGGCCGGGGGAGACCGAGGTGCTCCCGCAGGGTGGTGCCGGTGTACTCGGTACGGAAGATGCCGCGTTCCCGCAATAGCGGGACGACGGTGTCGGTGAACACCTCGAGTCCGCCCGGGTAATACGGCGGCATCACGTTGAATCCGTCTGCGGCACCGCTGGTGAACCACTCCTCGATCGTGTCCGCGATCTGCTCCGGGGTACCGGCCACGACGCGGTGGCCGCGGGCGCCGGCCAGGCGGTGGAGAAGTTGTCGGACAGTTGGCTTCTCGCGGGCGACGATGCCGGCCACCACCTGCTTGCGGCTGCGTTTGTTGTCGGTGACGTCGCCGGCATCGCCGAAGATGTCCTCGGGGACGGAGGCGTCGAGATCGATCTCCGAGAGGTCGACCTGGGTGATGCCACGTAGCTGGAAGAGGCCGTAGGCGGGTACCGTCAGCTCGTTGAACTCCTGCTCGAGCTCCCGGGCGCCCCGTTCGGTGTCGGCGATGAACGGACTGATGCCGGGCAGGATCTTGACATGATCCGGATTTCGTCCCAATGCCTTTGCACGAGAGCGTATATCGGCATAGAAGGCTTGTGCGTGGTCGAGGGTCTGGTGTGCGGTGAAGATGGCCTCGGCGTACTGGGCCGCGAACGCCCGGCCGTCGTTGGAGGCGCCCGCCTGGACCAGGACCGGATGCCCCTGCGGCGAGCGAGGTGCGTTGAACGGACCACGGACCTGTAGATGTTTGCCGACGAACTCGGCCCGGTGGATCTTGTCGGTATCGGCGTAAAGGCCTGCGTCGCGGTCGAGGACGACGGCGTCGTCCTCCCAGCTGTCCCACAGACGCACGGTGGCATCGACGAACTCACGGGCGCGCTCGTAGCGGATCGAGGGATCGGGATGTGCTGGTAGTCCGAAGTTCTCCGCTGCGGCCTCGCTCGACGTGGTGACGATGTTCCATCCGGCGCGACCCTGGGAGAGGAAATCGAGGGTCGAGAACAGGCGTGCGAGATTGTAGGGCTCGTAGTAGGTCGTGGACGCGGTGGCGATCAGGCCGATGCGGTCGGTCGCGGCCGCCACGCTCGAGAGCAGCGCGATCGGTTCGAGTCTGCCTGCCGCGTTGTACCGCGCCTCGCTGCGCAGCGCCGGTCCGTCGGCGAAGAAGATGCCGTCGAACTTGGCTGCCTCCGCGGTCTTCGCGATCTGCTGATAGTAGTCGGCATCGAAGACGCGTTCGGGCTGGGTCAGCGGATGGCGCCACGCTGCCTCGTGATGGCCTGCCGGGTAGATGAAGGCGTTGAGATGCAGCTGGCGGGTCGGTTGTGAACTCATGGATTCCTATCCGTTCGATGTGGTGTCGACACCGAGGGCGGCGAGGAGTGCCTCCCGGTGCGCGATGAACTCGGGATCTCGCAGTGAGCGTTGCGAACCCAAGGCCGCGAGACTGCGGTCGGCGACGAAACGGCCGTCGTCGAGGACCAGGACGCGATCGGCGAGTGCGACGGCCTCGTCGACGTCGTGGGTCACCAGCAGCACGCCAGGGCGGTACTTCCCGCAGAGCTGTCGCAGCAACTCGTGCATCCGCAGACGGGTCAGGGCGTCGAGTGCGCCGAAGGGTTCGTCGGCCAGCAACAGGGCGGGACGGCGGACGAGAGAACGTGCGAGGGCGGCCCGTTGTTGCTCGCCGCCGGACAACTCGTTGGGCCAGGCCCGTTCACGGTCCGCGAGACCGACGTCGGTGAGCGCGTCGAGGCCGCACCGGCGGGCGTCGTGGCCGGTGAGTCCGAGGGTCACATTGGGCAGGACGCGTGCCCAGGGCAGGAGGCGTGAGTCCTGGAAGACCACCGACGTCTCGCGTGCCACGTCGAGGACGCCGGAGCCGTCGACGCCTGCGTCGAGTCCCGCGACCGCCCGCAGCAGCGTGCTCTTCCCGCTGCCGCTGCGGCCGAGGAGTGCCACGAACTCACCTGCGGCGATGGTGAGGTCGATGCTGTCGAGAACGGTACGGTCACCGTAGCGACGCGTGAGATCCCTTGTGGAGAGCACGGTTCCCGGTATCGGGTCCTGCACCTCCGGATCAGTCGGGTCGGTGTCTCGGCCCGCGCGATCCCTCAGCTGCCCAGTGAACGTCGCCATGACAGCGCCCTCCTCTCGACGGTGCGCACGGTGATGTCGCCGATCAGGCCGAAGACCGCATAGACGACCAGGCCCACCACGACGACGTCGAGCTGTCCATAGACCCGCGCCTGGTTCATCAGGTAGCCGACGCCCTGGGTGGCGTTGACCTGCTCGACCACCACCAGCGCGAGCCAGGAGATCGTGACCGCGAGGCGGAGGCCGGTGAAGAACCCCGGTACGGCGCCGGGTAGCGCGACACGTCGGATGAACTGCCACCGAGAGAGTTTCACCGTCTGGGCCAGTTCGGCGTAACGAACGTCTACTCCCCGCAACTGTGCGTGGGTGTTGATGTAGACCGGGATCAGCACACTGGTGGCGATGATGGTGATCTTCATGGAGTCGCCGATCCCGAACCACAGGATCGCGAGCGGGATGATCGCGAGTGTGGGTATCGCGCGTTTGATCTGGATGGGGCCGTCGATGACCGCCTCGCCGACCCGGCTGAGCCCCGACATCAGCGCCAGCACGACGCCGAGCACCACCCCGATCACGAGCGAGACCGATGCGAGCCGCAACGACGCCAGGATGTTCTCCGGTAGCCGGCCGTCGGCCCACAGCTCACCGGCGGTGTCGGCGATGGTCAGTGGTGCCGGCAGCGTCCGCGGGTCGATGAAGCCGGTGGCCGAGCCGATGACCCAGACCGCCAGGAGCAGGGTCGGACCGATGAGCCAGCCGCCGGGGATGGGGCGTCCCGGCCCGAGGTGGCGGGGACGCGTTGTCCCGGTTCGGCGTTCGAGCCCTTCGGTGGTGACGGTGGCGGCCGGGCGGTCCCGGACGCGGCTCGGCGGGCGTACGAGGGTGGTCATCGCGACACCTCTTCCGGCGATCGGGTGATGTCGGCCGACTGTGCCGCCCGGTCGATCACGTCGGCGAATCGACGGTCGAACAGGTCACCCGCCGACACCGGCGCGGGAAGTTCGCCCGCCTTGTCGATCACGTCGATAGTGCCCTGCTGGCGGGCGATGAGCGTGTCGTCGAGCGGCGGGATCGCGGTGGTGCCGGTGCTCTGCAGAATGCGCCAGCCGTCGTCGGCTGACACCTTCTGATCGTCGACGTAGTAACTCTGGATCCACTGCTGCGGATGAGAGTTCACCCAGGCGAACGCCTTGACGAGTGTGGTCACGAGGCTGCGCAGCGCGGCGGCCTTGGCGGGCTCGGCCAACGATTCGGCCCGCGCATACACGTAACTGAGTCCTTCGGAGATCTTGCCTGCGCGTTGCTGGTCGATGAAACCCGCTCCGTCGGAACCGTAGTCGCGGAGGTAGCGGGTCAACCGGGGTTCGTTGAGTGGCGCGACGTCGACCTCACCTGCGCCGAGGGCCTCGGAGAATTCCGACAGCTGCAGACGGACCAGGGTCACGTCGTCGGTGGCCAGCCCGGCATTCGCCAACGCTCGCAGGACGTTGACCTGCTGCGCGGTGCCCTCGGCGTACGCGATCTTCTTGCCTCGCAGATCGGATGGGGACGTGATGCCCGCGTGCGGTTTGGTGGCGAGCACGACGTTGGTCGGCTTGACCTCGCGAGCGAGGATGATCGGCACCTGCTGACCCGTCAGCGCCGCGTGAATGGGCGGGACGTCGCCGACCGGCGCGACATCCGCGGTCCCTGCCCGAAACGCCTCGAGCACGGCTGGTCCGCCGGTGAAGTTCGCGTACTCGATCGAAAAGGGGAGATTCTTGTCCAGTCCGCTTGCCCGGAGCAGCGTCTGAACGAGATTCTGCTGGTCGGCGACCACGATCCGCGTGCCGTCGGGGATGTTGGTCGGCAGTGGCGTGCTGGTGTCGAGCGCGGTGGTCTCCGGCAGTGCGCAGGATGTCACGCCCGCCGCGATGGCACTCGACAGGAGCACGGCCGCAAGTATTTTCGCAGTTCTTCGAATTCTCACGGTGCTGCTTTCTCGGAAATCATGAGGGTGGGTGTCGACTCAACACATTGACCGGGTTGCCGGTTTCGGCCAACCGTTAAGTTCCCGGTGGGCTTTTGTTCGACGGTTGTCCCATCCGGTGGATGGAATAGTGCGCCGGAGCGGGAGGTTGCCACGGACATGACTTCGGACAGAGCAGCCCATGTCGCACGATTCGGCACCCACGGGACCTGGGGGTGGTGGGGGAGATTCTCACCAGAGCAGGCGAGGGGGATCGAGGAGCTCGGATACGGAACGATCTGGCTCGGTGGGTCGCCCGAGAATCTGCGGCCGATCCGCAAGGTCCTCGAGGCCACGGAGGGCATCACCGTTGCCACCGGCATCGTGAACATCTGGAACACCGACGCCGCGACAATCGCCGACGAGTTCCTCGAGCTCGAGTCCGACTTCCCGGGACGGTTCTACCTCGGCATCGGGGCGGGCCACCCCGAGGCGACCGCAGAGTACAAGAATCCGTACCAAGCGGTCGTCGACTATCTCGACGTGCTCGACAGCAAGGACGTGCCCGCCGAGCGTCGCCTGCTCGCCGCGCTGGGCCCGAAGATGTTGAGGCTCTCCGCCGATCGCGCGCTGGGTGCGCATCCGTATCTGACGCCGCCTGCCCACACCGAGCAGGCGCGCGAGATCCTCGGCCCCGGTGTGTTGTTGGCGCCCGAGCACAAGGTGGTGCTCGACACCGATCCGCAGGCTGCCCGTGCGATCGGGCGCCCGCCGGTCGACAAGCCCTACCTACACTTGCGCAACTACGTGGCCAACCTGAAGAGGCTCGGCTGGACCGACGACGACATCTCCGGCGGTGGCAGCGATGCGCTCATCGACACACTTGTGGCGCATGGTGATGCGGTGTCGGTGCGAGCCCAGGTCGACGCGCACCTGTCGTCGGGTGCCGATCATGTTGCGATCCAGGTACTCGGCGACGGCGACCCGGTACCGCCGCTCGCCGCCATCCTGCGCGCCGACTGACGTCTCGGTGTATCGAGACCGTCTCCGCGACAAAGGGATACGACATATGGGATACGGGGCCCTCGGACGCCATTCTGGTTGCACTCCGGCCGCTCGGTGCCGGGTGGGAAGCCTAACTCAGCGCGTAGGTGACGGTGACGGTGAACGTCAAGGTCTGCTCGCCGGGCTCGACCGGGACACGCGTTGCGGCCACCGACGAATCCCGCTGCAGCGGTGCCGGCTGATCCTGGCCGCTCGTCGCCTCCGAGATGGTCTGCACCTTGCCGAGGGAGTCGCCGGCGAGTGAGGCGTACTGGTCAGCACGGCTGCGCGCGTCGTCGAATGCGGACTCACGAGCTTTCTTGAGCAGTTCCGCGTCGTCGTCGATGGCGAAACTGACATTGCTGATCCGGGTGTTGTCGCCGCCTGCGTCGGCCGCGGCGGCCAAGATGTCGGACGCCTTGGCGATGTCGCGGATGGTCACCCGGATGGTGTTGGTCGCCTGATAGCCGGAGACGCCGGCGGTGCCGCCGGGAAGGGGGCTGGAGTACTGGGGGCTCAGGTTCACCTGTTGAGTCTGGATGTCCTTGCGCTCCACGCCTGCCGCCACCACGGCGTCGGTCACCTGTTTGACCTTCGCGCTCGCCTCGTTCAGGGCGCTGGACACATCGGCCGCGGTGGCCTCGACGCCGATGTCGGCACGCAGGGTGTCCGGTGTGCCGGTGACCTTTCCGCTGCCGACGACCGTCACCGTGCGTGGCTTGTCGCCGTTGTCGTCACTGCCGCAGGCGGATACGCCGAGAACCGCGACCACGACAGCGGCGAACGCCACCACACGAGCGAACCGCGCGCCGAGGGTGCTCACACCGGCTCCTTCAGGACGAGGCCGACGGCCCAGCCGACGAGCGAGATCACGATCGCGCCGAAGATCGCCGACCAGAAGAAGTCATCCACAGCCAGGCCCCAGTGGGTCGTGTTACGCGTGATCCATGCGGTGATCTCCAGCATGAACGCGTTGATCACCACGTGGATGAGGCCGAGCGTGAGGATGTAGAGCGGGATCGAGAGGATCTGGACGATCGGCTTGATGATCGCGTTGACGACGCCGAAGATCAGTGCCACCACGACGACGATCCCGAACTTCTCCCAGTTCGTCGAGCCGCCGACGAAGTCGAGACCCGGGACGATCAGGGTTGCGATCCACAGCGCGAATCCGGTGAATGCGGAACGAATCAAGAACGCGGACATGGCCAACAGTGTGCCAGGCGATGATGCGAAAGCGGTGATGGCGGCCTGGCCCGACGAGTCGTCGGCGCCCGACGACCGTCAGCCGCCGGTGATCTGATCTCGGCGGGCGCTCACCATCGCCCGGACGGCCTCGTCGGACATGGGTGTGTCGGGCTGGAAGCGGATCGTGCCCTTGTCGAGGTCGAAGCCGTCGAGTCTCGGAGCGGCCGCCGCCACCGCGTCCTGGCTGAACGGATAGACGCCGATGTGCTTCTTCGTCCGCATGACCGACAGGAGCGGCTTGCCGCGGTAGGTGAGCGCCGGCATGCCATAGCTGGTGCCCTGTTCAGTGTCGGGGACCAGCTCACGGGCGATCGAATAGACACGCTCGATGGCGTCGCGATCGTCGGGGTCCAGTCCGGCAAGGTAGTCGTCGACGGTGCCCATGCCGCCTATTGTCCCGTTTCGAGGCGGGACCGGTGGCGTTCGGTGAGTTCCGACATCGACTCGAGAAGGTCTCGCAACGCATCCAATTCGGCGGACGAGTGACCGTCGAACAGGTGTTGTCCCTCGGTGACCATGGGACCGTATGCCGCCCAGACGCGCTCGCGACCATCGTCGGTGAGTTCGACGAGGACCCGCCGACGGTCGGTAGACGACGCGTTGCGGCGGACGAATCCCTTCTCGGTGAGCCGATCGATCAACGCCGTGGTCGCGGCGGGACGCAGGCCTGTCGCGACGGCCAGCTCGCCCGCCGTGCGCGCACTCTCGCTCAGCCAATCGAGACATCGCAGGTCGGCAGGCCCGACTCCGAGCCGGCGGGCCACCACGTCGTCGAACGCCTGGACTGTCCGCTGATAGCCCTGCAGCGCCCGCCCGACGTCGTCGAGCGCCGCTTGACGAGACCGCGACATCGTGCTTTCCTTTCGAAATACAAAACATTTGAGATTCGAATCATACGAGTTTCGTACGAAGGGATCATGTCATGCGGGCACTGGTGGTGGGTGGTGGAATCGCCGGTCCGGCCACGGCGATGGCGTTGCAGGCGATCGGTATGGACGCGGTGATCCTCGAGGCACGCCCGGCCGGTGGCGATGGCGCCGGGTCGTGGTTCACGATCTCGCCGAACGGGCTTGCGGCGCTCGACGCGCTCGGGGCGCTCGGGGCGGTTCGCGAACTCGGCGTACCCAGTCGCCACAACGTGATGGCCGGCGCGACGGGCAGGCGGCTCGGCGTGCTCCCTCTGGGATCCCCGTTGGCCGACGGCACGCCCGCCCTCTCCTTCAAGCGATCCGAACTCGCCGCGGCGCTTCGCGACGAGGCCCGCGACCGCGGCGTCGAGGTCCGCGACGACGCGCGGGTCGTCGCGGTCCACGGAACCGGCGAGGACGCGTCGGTCACCCTCGCCGACGGACGTCGGCTGACCGGTGATCTCGTGATCGGGGCCGACGGAATCCATTCGGTCGTCCGCGCGGCGATCGACCCGGGCACCCCGCGCGGCCGGTACGTGGGGCTCGCCAATTTCGGCGGTGTCACCCGCGGGCCGGCCACCGCGGACTCGTTGCCCGCTGAATCCTGGTATTTCGTGTTCGGGCGGCGGGCGTTCTTCGGTGCGCTGCCGACCCCCGACGGCGACGTCGTGTGGTTCGTCAACGTGCCGCGCGACGCGATCTCGCAGACGGAGCGGGCCGCCACCTCCGACGAGCGGTGGCGCGAGATCCTGGTCGACCTGGCCGAGGCGGATGACGGTCCGTTCGCCGGGCTCATCGGCGATGGTCGGCTCGAACTCGCCGCCGACAACACCTATGACCTGCCGTCGGTGCCGGTGTGGCACCGCGGGCGCGTCGGGCTGGTGGGCGATGCCATCCACGCGCCTGCGCCCAGTTCCGGGCAGGGTGCGTCGATGGCACTCGAAGACGCCGTGGTGATGGCCGCCTCGCTGGCCGGATCGGGCGACGTCGAGGCGGGCTTCGTGGCGTTCGAGAGTGCCCGCCGGGCGCGGGTGGAGAAGATCGTGGCGCTCGGTGCCCGGTCGAGCAGCGCCAAGACGCCGACGGGACTGGCCCGGATGCTCAATGACGCCGTGATGACTCTGGTCTTCCGCTACCTGGTCACCGAACGGTCGCAAGCGTGGATCTTCGACCACCGGGTCCGGTTGGATCCGGCCGACCGGGTGCGGCCCTGACCATCGTCGGTGGTCTCGTCACTCCTGGCGGTTTGGACTGTTCTGCCAGTTCGCGTAACATAGAACGTCGGTGTGCATCGCACGCCGGTCCTTGCGTGTCATCCGGCAGTTCGCCGAGTGGCGTCGAGGGTCCGACGCGCTTCACCGCCGATGAGACCGGTCACCCGATTCGGTGTCATCACACTAACGGATAAACACGGTTTCAACCGGGCTTCCGACCTACGGGTCAGAACGAGGAAGCCCCGGGTGAGCAGCCAGGATCGCGGAGGACATGGCGAAAAAAGACGGGGCCATCGAGGTCGAGGGACGAGTCATCGAACCCCTGCCCAATGCGATGTTTCGTATTGAGCTGGAGAACGGTCACAAGGTTCTCGCCCACATCAGCGGCAAGATGCGGCAGCACTACATCCGCATCCTGCCCGAGGACCGGGTCGTCGTGGAACTCTCGCCGTACGACCTCGGTCGTGGCCGCATCGTTTATCGGTACAAGTAAGACTTCCCCGGAACACGGGTAAGAACCACAGCGGCGGCGCAGTCGCCGCTGAAGGAAAACACCGACGGGCGTGGCACTGCCGTGCCCGACCATTCAAGGAGAAGCGGACGTGAAGGTTCAGCCGAGCGTCAAGCCGATCTGCGAGAAGTGCAAGGTGATCCGCCGTAACGGTCGGGTCATGGTGATCTGCGAGAACCTGCGTCACAAGCAGCGTCAGGGCTGATCACGGCAACCCTCCGGGTCGCTTGAAGGACAACTGAATATCGACGAAGCACTCCCAACACCAGTGTCGACAAACGGGTCGACGCCCACCTCCGGTTCAGAGGCCGGAGCCCGAATGGCCGGACACAACGGTCCGGCAACAGATTCGGGACGGACTGGGAGCAGACCTCTGACAAGAAAAGGAAATCCGCCACATGGCACGTGTTGCTGGTGTTGATCTCCCCCGCGAGAAGCGGCTGGAGATCGCACTGACCTACATCTACGGAGTTGGGCGTACCACCTCCCAGGAGATCCTCGACGGTACCGGGCTCAGCCCCGACCTTCGTGCAAAGGATCTCACCGACGCAGACGTCGCGAAGCTGCGTGAGTACATCGAGGCCTCGGTGAAGGTCGAGGGTGACCTGCGTCGCGAGGTGCAGGCCGATATCCGTCGCAAGATCGAGATCGGCTGCTACCAGGGTCTGCGCCACCGTCGTGGCCTGCCCGTCCGTGGCCAGCGCACCAAGACGAATGCCCGCACTCGCAAGGGCCCGAAGAAGACCATCGCCGGGAAGAAGAAGTAATGCCTCCTAAGTCACGTAGCGCAGGCCCCAAGAAGGGCACCCGCCGTCGCGATAAAAAGAACGTCCCGCACGGCAGCGCGCACATCAAGTCGACGTTCAACAACACCATCGTGTCGATCAGCGACCCCAACGGAAACGTCATCAGCTGGGCGTCCTCGGGTCACGTCGGTTTCAAGGGCTCGCGCAAGAGCACCCCGTTCGCGGCACAGCTCGCTGCGGAGAACGCTGCGCGCAAGGCCCAGGAACACGGCGTCAAGAAGGTCGACGTGTTCGTCAAGGGACCGGGCTCGGGTCGTGAGACCGCCATCCGGTCGCTGCAGGCCGCCGGCCTCGAGGTCGGCACCATCTCCGATGTCACCCCGCAGCCGCACAACGGCTGCCGTCCGCCCAAGCGGCGCCGGGTCTAGCGGGAAAGGGAGGACTAGAAAACCATGGCTCGTTATACCGGCCCCGCAACAAAGAAGTCCCGTCGTCTTCGCGTCGATCTGATCGGCGGCGATCAGGCGTTCGAGCGTCGCCCCTACCCGCCCGGCCAGCACGGCCGCTCGCGGATCAAGGAGAGCGAATACCTGCAGCAGCTGCAGGAGAAGCAGAAGGCCCGCTTCACCTACGGAGTGATGGAGAAGCAGTTCCGTCGCTACTACGAGGAGGCCAACCGTCGCAACGGCAAGACCGGCGACGAGCTGCTGAAGATCCTCGAGACCCGCCTCGACAACGTCGTCTACCGGGCCGGCCTGGCCCGGACCCGTCGTCAGGCCCGTCAGATGGTCACCCACGGACATCTCACCGTCAACGGTGTGAATGTCGACGTGCCCAGCTACCGGGTCAGCCAGTACGACATCATCGACGTCCGTCCGAAGTCGCTGCAGACCGTGCCGTTCCAGATCGCCAAGGAGATCCAGGGCGACCGTACGGTCCCGGGTTGGCTGCAGGTGGTCCCGTCGACCCTGCGCATCCTCGTGCACAACGTGCCCGAGCGCGCGCAGATCGATGTGCCGCTCACCGAACAGCTCATCGTCGAGTTCTACTCGAAGTAATCGCCACCGCGACTACACAACGACAGACACGCCAGACAGCAACAGCTGTTCGGTCCACCTTCTAGGCCGTCAAATAGCGGTCGGCCACAAGGAGAATCAACGAAATGCTCATCTCACAGCGACCCACTCTGACCGAGGAGATCATCGCCGAGGACCGCTCGAAGTTCGTCATCGAGCCCCTCGAGCCGGGATTCGGCTACACCCTCGGCAACTCGCTGCGTCGTACCCTGCTCTCGTCGATCCCGGGCGCTGCGATCACCAGCATCCGTATCGACGGTGTCCTGCACGAGTTCACCACCGTCCCCGGGGTGAAGGAAGACGTCACCGACATCATCCTGAACCTCAAGGGCCTCGTGGTCAGCTCCGAAGAGGACGAGCCGGTCACCATGTACGTCCGTAAGCAGGGTCCGGGCACCGTCACCGGCGCCGACATCGTGCCGCCGGCCGGTGTCACCGTGCACAATCCCGATCTGCACATCGCCACCCTGAACGACAAGGGCAAGCTCGAGATCGAGCTCGTCGTCGAGCGGGGCCGCGGATACGTGCCTGCCGTGCAGAACAAGGCATCGGGTGCGGAGATCGGCCGGATCCCGGTCGACTCCATCTACTCGCCGGTGCTCAAGGTGACCTACAAGGTCGAGGCCACCCGTGTCGAGCAGCGCACCGACTTCGATCGGCTCGTGCTCGATGTGGAGACCAAGAACTCGATCACCGCTCGGGACGCGCTCGCTTCGGCGGGCAAGACCCTGGTGGAGCTCTTCGGGCTCGCCCGGGAGCTCAACGTCGAGGCCGAGGGCATCGAGATCGGGCCGTCGCCTGCCGAGGCCGACCACATCGCGTCGTTCAGCCTCCCGATCGAGGATCTCGAGCTGACCGTCCGGTCCTACAACTGCCTCAAGCGCGAGGGTGTGCACACCGTCGGCGAGCTGGTGGCGCGGACCGAGTCGGATCTGCTGGACATCCGCAACTTCGGCCAGAAGTCGATCGATGAGGTCAAGGTCAAGCTGCACGCACTCGGACTGTCCCTCAAGGACAGCCCGGCCAGCTTCGACCCGTCGCAGGTCGCCGGTTACGACCCGGCTACCGGAACGTGGTCGGATGACGCGTCGTTCGACGCCGACTCCGGTGAGGATTTCGCTGAAACCGAGCAGCTGTAAGGCTGTCGCCAAACCCTGACTTCCGGTCGTGAGATCGTGAGTTTCTTCTAGGAGAAGACAATGCCCAAGCCCACCAAGGGTGCCCGCCTCGGCGGGTCGGCCAGCCACCAGAAAGCGATGCTGGCGAATCTCGCCACCTCGCTCTTCGAGCACGGCCGCATCACCACCACCGAAGCGAAGGCGAAGCGGCTGCGCCCCTACGCCGAGAAGCTGATCACCCACGCGAAGGCCGGGTCGCTTGCCCACCGTCGCGAGGTCATGAAGGACATCCGTGACAAGGATGTCGTGCACACCCTGTTCGCCGAGATCGGCCCGTTCTTCGCGGACCGTCCCGGTGGCTACACCCGCATCATCAAGACGCTGCCGCGCAAGGGCGACAATGCCCCCATGGCCGTGATCGAGCTGGTGCGCGAGTCCACCGCGAGCAGCGAGGCCAGCCGTGCGACCCGCGTCGCGGCCTCCAAGAAGGCGGCCGAGGACAAGCTCGAGGCGACCGAAGAGGTCGTCGCGGCAGCGGATGCCGACAACGTGGTGGAGGCCGTCGAGGCCGACGCCACCGACGCCGAGGTCGAGAACGCCGACGCTGTCGCCGACGCCGTCGACGACCAGTCGAGTGCGGCCACGGCAGACGACGCCGCAGCCGACGAGAAGAAGTCGGACGACTGAGTCCAGAGCAGTTGTCAGAACCCGCCGTCACCGCACCCGGTGACGGCGGGTTCTCTCGTCCTGTGCCGAGCCCGTCCGTGCGACTACGCCTCGAGGTCTCGTACGACGGGACCGACTTCGCCGGGTGGGCACGGCAGATCGGCCAGCGCACCGTCTGTGGACTGCTCGAGGACACCTTGGCCACCGTCCTGCGCGTGCCGGTCCGGCTGACCGTCGCCGGGCGCACCGACGCGGGGGTACACGCCACCGGACAGGTCGCACACACCGACATCCCGCAGTCGGCGCTGGAGACCAGGTCGATCGACGGCGACCCGTCCCGCCTGGTCGGCCGACTGGCGAAGATGCTGCCCGACGACGTCCGGGTGCGCGCGATCGGACCGGTCAGCGAAGACTTCGATGCGCGGTTCTCGGCCCTGCGCCGGCACTACGTCTACCGGCTCACCGACGCGCGGTGGGGTGCGGAACCGGTCGCGGCACGGACCACCGCGGCCTGGTCCCGGTCACTCGACATCGACGCGATGAACGACGCGTCGCGCCGGTTGCTGGGTCTCAACGACTTCGCGGCGTTCTGTCGCCGCCGGGAGGGCGCGACGACGATCCGCGATCTCCAGCGCTTCGACTGGGCAGCCGACGCCGACGGTGTGCTCGTGGGCCGGGTCAGCGCCGACGCCTTCTGCTGGTCCATGGTCCGCTCACTGGTCGGGGCGGTTGCGAGCGTCGGCGACGGTCGGCGTGACGTGGAGTGGTGCCGCGGACTCCTGGCAGAGACGTCGCGCAACAGCCGGATACCGGTGGCCGAGGCGCGTGGCCTGTGCCTGGTCGGCGTCGACTATCCGGGCGGTGACGAGCTCGCCGCCCGCAATGCGATCACGCGTGATGTCCGGGACTCGGCGTCGGGAGGATGCTGCGGCGGCTGACTTCCCGCCCACCCCGCCGACGGCGGGTTTCAGGTTGCTGTCGGCGGGGGAGGGGTGGCCTCGACGACGGCGTCGGCGCTGACCTCGGTGTCCGTGAGATAAGCGACGATCATGTCGCCCAGCATCTTTCGCTGAGCCGTACGTTGGTCGGGGGCGGTGAGGTCGCGGTCGAAGAGCGTCTTGAAGGTGTAGCGGTTGGCAACCCGGAAGAAGCAGAAGCTGCTGATCGCGAGGTGCACGTCGAGTGCATCGACGTCGGTCCGGAAGATCCGACGATCCCGTCCGACCTCGAGAATGCGTCCGAGGATGTCGACCGCGGGACTGCCGAGTTCCTGCACCGCCGCGGAGTTCTTGATGTGCGCACCCTTGAGGATGTTCTCGCCGGCGACGATGCGGATGAAGTCCGGATTGCGGTCGTGGTGGTCGAAGGTGATCTCCGCGAGCTGCCGGATGGCGGTGACCGGGTCGTCCTCGATGTGTGTGACGCGTTGTTCGAGCCGACGGATCTTCCCGTATGAGGTCTCGAGGACGGCCTCGTAGAGGCCATCCTTGTCGCCGTAGTAGTAGTAGATCATCCGCTTGGTGGTGTGGGTCTTGGCGGCGATCTCGTCCACACGGGCACCCGCGTACCCCTTGTTGGCGAACTCCTTGGTGGCCACGGCGACGATGTTTGCCCTGGTGCGTTCGCTGTCGCGGCGGCGTACGGTCTCGGTGGTCACCTCATGAACTCTATCGTTCGTTCATTGCTCGCGACGTCTGTGATCACGCACTGCGCAGTACTGCAGCGCTCTCCGCGGCGATGAGATCGCCGATGTGCCGGGTCATCCGGCCCGCGTCGGGTTCGAGTCCGGTGAACAGACGCAGAGCATCGACCGCCTGATGGACGGCCATGCCGTCACCTGTCAGCGTGCGCGCACCGGCGGCCCGAGCGTTCGCGATCAGCTCGGTGACCACCGGGCGGTACACCACCTCGGCGACCCAGAGGTCGCGACGGAGCAGGCAGGCGGGAACCGCCGTTCCGGGGTGATCGGCCATGCCGATCGGTGTGGCATGGACCAGACCATCGGCCGCAGCGATCCAGATCTCGGCGTTGTCGGTGCCGCCTGAGGTCAGCTCGGTGGCCGGGAACAATGGCTGCAGCGAGGCGGCGAGGGACCGCGCGCGTTGCGGATCGGCGTCGACGAGGTGGAATCGTCGCACCGACCGCGTCAGCATCGCGTAGGCCACCGCCGCACCGGCACCGCCTGCACCGAATTGCACGACGGTCGATCGCGGTACCGGGGTCTCGCTGTCGTCGCCGAAACCGAGGTCGAAGTTCCGCGCGAAGCCCGACCAATCCGTGTTGTGCCCGATGCGTCGGCCGTCGTCGAACACCACGGTGTTCACCGCACCCAGACGCTCGGCGCCCGGCGACAACGCATCGAGATGAGCGAGGACACGCTGCTTGAACGGGTGGGTGACGTTGAGTCCCCGCAGCCCCACCTGCTGGGCCCGGTCGAGCAGGCGACCGAGGTCCGTCGTCGCCGACTCCGAGGCCGGGACGTCGAGCACGAGGTAGGTGTGATCCAGGCCTGCCATGGCCGCCTCACGTTCGTGCATGGGCGGGGTCAGTGACCGCGAGATCCCCTGCCCGACCAGAGCGCAGACCATCGCCCCATCGTTGATTCGCCGTGCAGCGGTGTCGAATTCAGACTGGAACATGGGGATCTCTCTGGTCGGGTGGGGATCTCGATACGCCCTCGCTACGCTCCGGGCTACTCGATCGGCGGGTGGTGGTTGCGTGACGTTCGGGGTTACTCGATCGGTGGGTGGTGGTTGCGCGATGTTCGGGGTTACTCGATCGGTGGTGGATACTCAGGCCGAGGCGCCGTTGAGGACGCGGGGCTCGTCGGTCGACGCCCCCGGACGCGTGACCTTCTCGCCGAGCTTCATCGTGTCGGTCTTGTGTGTCTCCACGGCCGTCGATGCAGCGCCGGCGGCGACCAGTGCGCAGGCGGCCACGACGATCGCGACCGGTACCCAGCCCATACGTCCGTCGCCGAGGATGGCGGCGGCGATCAACGGGAGGAAGCCGCTGCTCATGAACCCGATCTGGGTGCCGATCGCGACGCCGGAGTAGCGGACCTGCGCGGGGAACATCTCCGCGTAGAAGGACGGCCAGATCGCGTTGGCGGCCGCGTAGACCAGGGACTGGATGACGAGGGTGGAGAACAGGATCACCCAGAACGAGCCGGTGGTGAGCAGGAACAGATACGGGAAGGCCAGGAGTGCGCAGCCGACCGAACCGCCGATGAAGATCGGCTTGCGGCCGATGCGGTCGGAGGCGAGCCCCCACAGCGGCTGCGTGAACAGCATCGTCAGGTTCGCGACGACGCTGACGATCAGCATGGAGCTCTTGGAGACCTCGAAGTCGTCGGTGGCGTATTTGAGGGCGAACGTCGAGAACAGTGTGCTCATGGTCGAGATCAGCGCACAGGCGATGACGCGGAGCAGCGGACGCCAGTGGTTGCGCAGCAGGTTGAACAGCGGGATCTGGGAGACCCCGTCGGCATCCTCGAGGGCCTCGAACACCGGGGTTTCGGGCATCGTGCGACGGATCAGGTAGGCGACGATCATCACGACGGCGCTGAACAGGAAGGGAATGCGCCAGCCCCAGCTCAGGAGGGCGTCGTCGGGCAGGGCGGCCACCGGGATGAATGCGAGGGTGCCGACGAGGAGTCCGGCCTGCGTCCCGTTCAGCGTCCAACTCGCGTAGAACGCGCGCTTGCCAGAGTCGGAGTGCTCGACGGTCAGTGAACTCGCGCCGGACTGCTCGCCCGCGGCCGACAGACCCTGAAGCAGGCGCAGGGTGACGAGGGCGATCGGGGCGGCCATGCCGATGGTGTCGTAGTCGGGAAGGCAGCCGATCAGGAATGTGGCCGAGCCCATCAGCAGAAGCGTGAACACCAGGACCCGCTGCCGGCCGATCCGGTCACCGAAGTGACCGAGGATCACCGCGCCGACAGGACGGGCGACGTAGGCGACACCGAAGGTTGCGAATGCTGCGAGAGTTCCGGCGCCGGAGCTGAACTCGGGAAAGAAGATCTTGTTGAACACCAATGCTGATGCGGTGCCGAAGATGAAGAAGTCGTAGTACTCGACCAAGCTGCCCATGAAGCTGGCCAGCGCGGCCTTACGCGGCGCGGGCGCCGGCAGGTCGTGATGGGTGGTGGTCATCGGTCCTCCAGGTGTGGTGGGCGCCACCACGTGGGCGGCGTGTGACTGAGACTACAAAGCTGGTTCCACGGCGTCAAGACAACTAACCAGATAGTTCATAAAAACTCTATTTGCAGAGGTGAACGGGTTGTGAAAGGTGCGATCGTCGATCGAGTATGGGCGCGTTAATGAACTGTTTGGTACATTTAGGTCGCCCTAGTGTCCCACGTCACTCACGGAGGTTGACGATGACCACAGCCGCCAGGCGGACTCAGCAGACGGTTCCCGACCGGGGGGATATGCTGCCGCGCACGTCCATTGCCACGGTGTGCTTGTCGGGCACCCTCGACGAGAAGCTCGACGCCGCTGCGGCCGCCGGCTTCGACGGCGTGGAGATCTTCGAGCCCGACCTCGTCGCGTCGCCCTTCTCGCCGCACCGGATCGCCTCCGCCGCCGCCGACCGCGGGCTCTCCATCGACCTCTACCAGCCGTTCCGTGACCTCGACAGCGCCGACGACGAACGATTCGCGCGAAACCTGATCCGGCTCGAGCGAAAGTTCGACCTGATGGACGCGTTGGGATGCGATCTGTTGCTGGTCTGTTCCTCGCCGTTGCCGGGGGCCGTCGCCGACGACGCCCGACTCGTTGCGCAGCTCGGCGCGGCAGCCGAGGTCGCCCGGCGTCGGGGCAAGCGGCTGGCGTACGAGGCGCTGGCCTGGGGAACTCATGTGAACGACTACCGCCACGCCGCACGGTTGGTCGCCGCGGTGGGCGATCCGGTTCTCGGGAACTGTCTCGACAGCTTCCACATCTTGTCCCGGGGTGACGATCCCGCCGGGATCGCGGAGATGGACGCGGATTCGATGTTCTTCCTTCAGCTCGCGGACGCCCCGGCGATGCGGATGGACCTCCTGCAGTGGAGCCGCCATCACCGATGCCTGCCCGGTCAGGGCAACTTCGACCTCGCCACGTTCATCCGGGCCGTGCAGGCGAGCGGTTATCGTGGGCCATGGTCGCTGGAGGTGTTCAGCGATCTCTTCCGGCACGCGGATGCCGGCCGCACCGCGCGCGACGCCCATCGTTCGTTGCGGTATCTCGCGGAGATCGCCGACGAGACCGGTGCGTGCCCGATTGTCGGGGCCGCTGCCGACGCCGTAGCGGCAGGCGGAGTCGTCGACGTGCCGTCGCGGGGCCCCGCCGCGGCCGGAGACATCGTCTCGGTCCGGGTGGCCGCCGGTCCGGTGCTGGCGCCGCGAATCGCGGAGTGCTTGTCGTACATCGGATTCGACCTCCAAGGCGTCGACAGCGTCACCGGACTACGGCTGTACCGGGACGCCGACATCGCGGTCGTCGTCGATGCGACCGCGGGCACCGTGTGGACGGCTCCGGGGGTGCCCGCCGACATGCCGACGATTGCGCAGATAGGCCTTCGCAGTGACAATCCGGCCGCGTGGGAGCAGCGTGCCGCCGACTTCGACGTCGCCGTCGCGCCGGTCCCCGCGCCGGGCACGGTGGCCCCGGCGTCGGGCGACGAGGTGGTGCGACTCGACGTGACGGAGACGCTGGCCATCGACTTGCGCGCCGTCGCCTCCGCGTCGGAATGGCAGGAGCGGTTCGACCTCGTGCCGCGCCGCGCCGCGCCGCCGTCGAAACTCTTCACCGGGGTCGACCATGTCGGACTCGGGATCCCCACCGCCGACTGGGAAGGCGCCATGCTGCTGCTGCGTTCGGTGTTCGGTATGTGGGTGGATGACGGTCTCGACATCCCGGATGCCGTGGGCACCATGCGAAGTCAGGCATTGACGCTGCCCACCTCGTCGGGCTCGGCAGTCCGCATCGTCGCGTCGATGGTGCCCACCCAGCTCGATGACCACGGCCCCCTGCGCCGCCCCGGCGGTCTCACGCATGCCGCGTTCGCCTGCGACGACATCTTCGACACTGCGCGACGATGTCGGGCCCGCGGGCTGCGCGCATTGCCCATCCCCGACAACTACTACGACGATCTGATCGCGCGATTCGACTTGTCCGACGCGATGATCGAACAGATGCGTACCTTCGATGTCCTCTACGACGCCGATGACGACGGCGGCGAGTTCTTTCACTTCTTCACACCGACGATCGGCGAGGACCTGTTCTTCGAGATCGTCTGTCGCCGCAACGGTTATCGCGGATACGGTGAGGTGAACTCGCCGGCCCGGGTTGCCGCCGAGCTGCACCGCCGAGCCGTCGATCCCACGGTGGCGGCATCTGGATCAGGGCCGTAGCGGCAGACCGTTCTTGTCGCGCACGCTCCCGGTGAGCATCATGATCCCGTCGATCAGGGCCCAGATGCCCACCCCGAGGAGAACAAGGAATCCGACGAAGAAGATCGCGGTGATCCAGCCGATGACAGTGAGTCCGAGCTGGATTCCACCGGTCTGAAAGTCACCGAGATAGAACCGTCCGACACCGAGGCTGCCGAGAAAGATCTGCAACAGTCCCGCGACCACCTTGGACTTGTCGGAGAACGGCAGTCCGGTGATCGGGTCGCGCCCGAAGGGCGCCCACGGATCCATGCCCGGGTACCCGGCGCCGTAGGGCTGCGTGCCCGGTGCGGAGGCGTACGGATGTGCCTGCGGGTATGGACCGGCTGGATGCGGGGTTCCCTGGGCGTAGGGGTCATACGGGCGGCCGTAGGGGGCCTGCGACCAGCCGTCCGGGTCGTGACGGGGATCGTTCGGGGGTTGTCCCGGGTAGGTCATCGGCACATCATCGCATGAGGACCGCGACCCGTGAATCATTCGTGTGACCGGGTCGTCAGGTGGCGCTGCGCTCGTCCTCGATCGCTTCGAGGACGGCCTCGACCGTCTCGTCGTCGCCGGCGAATCCACCCCGTTGTTGCCCCTCGGAGAGCAGTTGGCGCCAATTGGCGGGATCGAACACCACCGCCTCGTTCTGCTCGATGAAATCGATGATGACCTTGGTGAACCGTTCCGGGTCGGTGTGGAACGGGAAATGTCCGCAGCCGGAGAACGTCTCGAGCTCGGAGTGCGGAATGGCCGAGTGTGCGAGCTGCGCGTGGTGGTAGGGGATGACCGGGTCCTCGTCGCCCCAGATGAGCAGGACCGGAAGACGTTCGGTGAGATAGCTCCGGTCCATCATCGTGACCACCTGTCCACGCCAGTCCACCACAGCGCGCAGGGTACGGAGGAATGCCGCCGACGCCGTCGGATCGGCGAGGTCGCCCAGTACCCGCACCAGATCCTCGTGGTCGTTGAGGAGCCGTCGCAACGACATCGACGGGGCGCCCGGCACCGCGGGAGCCGCGGCGAGGCTCCGTGCCGCCGTGCGCAGCGTCGGGAGCACGCCGGGCACCCGGAGCATGGTGAGGATCTCGTGTGCCACGGGCATCGAGACGAGGCGAAGCGCGGGATTGACGTCACGCGTCACGCCGCCGGCGGCCACGAGTACCAGTCGCTCGACGAAACGTGGGAACTGATAGCAGAACTGCATGGCCACGCCGCCCCCGAGGGAGTGGCCCACGACGGTGACCTTGGTGTGGCCGAGTACCACGAGCAGGTCGCGCATCCCGTTGGCGAAGGCAGGCACCGAGTAGTCGGCGCGCGGCTTCTCCGACTTGCCGTGTCCGAGGAGGTCCGGCGCGATCACCGTGTAGTGCTGCGCCAGGGTCGGTATCACGTCGTCCCAGGTCGACGAGTTGTCGCCGATGCCGTGGATCAGCAACAGCGCCGGTCCGCTGCCCGCGATGCGGTAGGCGCGGCGATAGCCGTGAATCGTGAGGTACTCGACGCGGATCTGGGTGTCACTCACCGGCCGGAGCGCGGGCCCTTTTCCGGTGTTGGTGCGGGTGTGGGGCCGCGAGCCCGTGGCGGGCTGGTGCGTGGAACCGGACACAGGGCCTCCTCGTCTTCACATCGGTGTGATCGCTTGTTCGGTCCGGCGGTGGGAGTGGATCGACACCGGCCGCCGGGCGTCGTTACCCATGAGTAAACCGCACGTTGGCACAATCTGCGCGAGATGTTGCATCGAGTTAACCTCCGGCCGTCGAACACCGGATCCGACGGCCCGGATCAGGCGGCGAGGCGGCGCTTCTCCGTAGGCTGAAGGCGATGAACCCGTTCGACATCGACACCTTCCTCGCGACCGGCGGGCTGATCGGTCTGTGCATCCTGATCTTCGTCGAGACCGGCCTGCTGATCGGATTCGTGTTTCCCGGCGACTCGGTGCTGTTCACTGCGGGGGTGTTTGCGGCGCAACCGGATCCGTTCGCGCCGCTGTGGTTGCTGTGCGTCGCCGTCCCGCTGGCGGCGATCCTCGGCGACCAACTCGGTTACCTCATCGGTCGGCGTCTCGGCTCCGGTGTCGTCGAGGGTCGCCTGATGCGCTGGATCGGTCCGGAGCCGCTGGAACGAACCCATCGGTACTTCGACCGTTTCGGAGCTCTGACGGTGTTCTTCGCACGCTTCGTCGGGATCATCCGCACCCTCACGCCGGTGGTCGCAGGCTTCACCGGGATGCCCTATCGGATCTTCACCCTGTTCAGCGTCCTCGGCAGCGTGGTGTGGGCGGCCGGGATCATCCTCCTCGGCTACTTCCTCGGACAGGTGGCGATCATCCGGGACAACATCGAACTGTTCATCATCGCGTCGGTGCTGACGGTGGTGATTCCGACCGCGATCCATCTCGGTCGCCGCTGGCATCGATCCCGAGGTGCGGTCGGTGAGGACCCGCGTGCCTGAGGCCGGGATTCCTACGGGTAGAAGGGCTCCTCGCGCTCCGACGACGCCGATGCGAAGTCGTCGGCGATGGTGGCCGCCAGTTCTGCGAAGGCGCGCCGCGTCTGTTTGCTCACCAGATCGAGGTCCACGTCCGCGCCCTCGGACAGATGGTCGTCGAACGGGACCTGATGCACAGCGCGGCATCGGGTCAGGAAGTGCTGACCCAGTTGATCGGTGTCGATCGTGGATGCGCCCGGCCGCGATGAACTCAGCACGACGACGGCGCGGGAGGCCAGACGGCCGTAGCCGTGCGCCTCGAGCCAGTCGAGAGTGGCGCCCGCGCTGCGCGCCCCGTCCATCGCCGGTGAACTGACCAGGATGATCGAGTTGGCCATGTCCAGGACACCGTTCATCGCCGAATGACTCAGACCGGTGCCGCAATCGGTGATGATGATGTTGTAGAAGCGCTGGAGGATCCGCATGACGCCGCGGTACTCCTCGTCGCTGAATGCCTCGGCCATCGCCGGATCACGTTCGGAAGCAAGGACTTCCAACCGACTCGGCGACTGGGACGTGTGTGCGCGGACGTCGGAGTAACGGTAGACGTTGGGGTCGGCGAGCAGATCGCGCACCGTGGAGCGGGTCTGCTGCGGGATCCGCTGGGCCAGCGTCCCGAGGTCGGGATTGGCGTCGACGGCGATGACACGGTCGCCACGCAACGACGCGAACGTGGAACCCAATCCCACCGTGGTGGTGGTCTTGCCGACGCCTCCCTTGAGAGACAACACGGCGATCCGGTAGTCACCGCGAACCGGCCGATTGACCCGGTCGAGCAGGTGTTGGTATTCGATGTCGGCAGGTGACTCGCCGGGGTTGATCGCGCCTGCCGACATCGTGTGCACGGCACGGCGCCACCCGCGGCTCGGCGCCCGGCGGGCCTTGCGGATCAGGGCGACCTCGTCGAGTCCGGGTCCGGCCTGCGGGTCGCCGTATCCGGGAGCACCCATCGGGGGACCGCCGAACGGGCCACCGTAGGGCGCGCCCGGACCGAACGGGGGTGCGGGCACGGGCCCGCCCGGGGGCATCTGCGGTGGATGGTTCTGCTGAGGGGGTGCCGGTGGCGGGTACTGCGCCGGCACGCCCCGGGGTGGCAGCCCGGGTGCCTGCGGCATCCCGCCGGGCGGTCGCTGCGTAGCGGCGCCGTCGGCGGGCCATGCGCCGCTCTCGGCAGTCGGGAGCCCGGTGGTCTGCTCCGGTTGTCCGACACCCCGATCGGCGGCCGCCTGATGGTCGGACCGCGGATCCCGATGATCCGCGCGTGTCGGGCCTGCGGGCACGTCCTGACGCATCGGCTCTGCCGCAGACGGATACGCGGACTGCTCATGAGGTGCGGGTTCGGGCGCCGCGGGTGGCTCGGGTTCGGCGAACTGGAGCCACGGCGGGGGCGCCGGTACGCCGGAATCGTCCACACTCCGGGAGTCGTCGTACGTCATGCGGAATGGTCCCCCTGTAGATCGTTTGATGGAGTGCACGCCATCGTTGCAGGAGTCTACCGAAGGTCGAATTCGCCGCCGGATTCCCGGGGACTTGTGACGGGGCGCTGACCAGCCACATTCGCCGGCGCGTGGCGATCGCAACCGCTCAGACACGACCGTTCAGATGACACCGTGCTCGGTGAGCTCGGACACCGCGTCGTCGTCGAGGCCGAGGAGCCCACGATAGATCTCGTCGTTGTGTGCGCCCGGCCGCGGCGGACCGGCCGAACGCACTCGACCGGGGCTCTCGGAGAGTCTCGGCACGATGCCGGGACCGAGCACGTCACGTCCCAGACGCTCGTCGTGATGCGGCACCAGCATGTCGCGGGCCAGCATCTGCGGGTCACGAACCACCTCGGCGATCGTGTTCACCGGGCCGACGACGACACCCGCCGTACCGAGGATCTCGATCAGCTCGGCGCTGGTGTGCACGCCGGCCCAGTCGGCGATGATCCCGTCGAGTTCGTCCTGGTTGATCCCGCGAGCCCGGTGGTCGGCGAATCGCGGGTCCGTCGCGAGGTCGGTCCGGCCCATGGCGTCGCAGAGTCTGCGGAAGACGGTGTCCTGATTCGCCGCGATCACGACGCGCAGCCCGTCGGCGGCCTGATAGAGGTTGGACGGCGCGATGCCGTCGAGCCGAGTCCCGGAGGGGCCTCGGACGACGCCTGCGAGGTCGTAGTCGGCGATCGTCGACTCCTGCACGGCGAGACAGGCCTCGGTGAGAGCGGTGTCCACCACCTGCCCTCTGCCGGTCACCGTCCGCCGGTAGACGGCGGCCAGCGCACCCTGCGCGGCGAACATCCCTGCGAGCGTGTCGCCGAGCGACAACGCCAGCCGTGGCGGGGCCTCGCCCGGGTAACCGTTCAGGTAGCGCAGACCGCTCTCGGCCTCCGCGACCGACGCGTACCCGGCTCGGCTCGCGGCCGGTCCGGTCTGTCCGTACCCGGACACCCGAACCAGGATGACCCCGGGGTTTCGGTCCGAGAGCACGTCGTAGCCGAGGTCCCATCGTTCGAGGGTGCCGGGCCGGAAGTTCTCCACCACGATGTCGGCGTGATCGATGAGGTCGAGGAAGACCTCGCGGCCCGCTGCCGCCCTGAGGTCCAGGGTGATGACCTTCTTGTTGCGCGCGTGGACCGTCCAATAGACCCGCTCGCCGTCCTGCTCGGCCTGTCCCCAGGTCCGGATCGGGTCGGGGGAGCCCGGGGCCTCGATCTTGATCACCTCGGCGCCCATGTCGCCGAGGAGGCGTCCGGCGAACGGGCCCGCGATGAGGGTGCCCAGTTCGAGGACGCGGAGACCGTCGAGTGCACCCGGGAGAGAAACGTCGGTGTTGGTCACCCTGACAGCATCGCCGATCGCGATGCGAGGAGGGCGTGCGGGGGACGGTTGATCCCCACCGGATCGCGCCCCTGGCGAAGCCTGACGCCCCACGGTCGTTCGAACAGAGGGAAACCCGGATGTTGTGTGGATGCTCGGCGACTGCTATGGCAGGATCGTCCGACGACAACCGGAACACAGACGACCGGAACACATCTGTGCGCTCCGGTCGTCGTGGTGCAGACACCCACATGGCGTGTGCGCGGTCGATCGGGGGATCCGGAACAGTTCGTCGGCTCGGGGAACCGATCGAGGCCGGGTCGCGTCCAAGTGTCATGAAGGGGGGTACATCGCCATGACATCTCATGATGGCGGCGCCGTGTCCGCTCACGCGGGGGCGTCTGTGACCCGGCGATCGGCGGAGGAGAACGATGTCGATGCGGCGCACGCGCTGTCGTCGGCGCGATCGCGCTCCGGTGCTGTCTCGGTGGTCACCACGCCGCAGGGACTGCCGATGTCGGTGCGGATCGACAACTCGGCCCTGTCGAAGGAGCCCACGGTCCTCGCCGGCGAGATTCTCCGGCTCTGTCAGCAATCGGCGATGGCCGCAGGCATCCGTCTGCGCGAGCAGCTCGTCGCCTCCGGGGTCGCCCGTGACGTCGTGGACGCGATGAAACTGCCCAGACCCGACGACCTCGCTCGAGCCGAACAGCTCGACGACCGTGACCACGATGCGCCGGCCTCCTGGCTGCGATCGGTCTGAGGGAGACGGCATGAGTTGGGCGATGGATGAGCTCGAGGCCCGGGCCAACGCGCAGTTGAACAGCATGTACGAGCTGAACGAGAAGTTCGCGGCGATCAGTGTGCGGGAGACGTCGGCCGATGATCTGGTGACCGTCGAGGTCGACGGCGTCGGAGCCATGACCGGTCTGTGGTTGGCGCCGGGAGCCAACGAGGTCGGCGGCCAACGCCTGGGTGAACTGATCGTCGGGACCGCCGCGCTTGCGGCTCAGCGCGCCTTCGCGAAGCGCGCCCTGATCACCGAGGAGTTCAACGAATCGTTCGCGGAACTGCTCGACTCCCGACCGGGGAGCGGATGACCCGTTCCGGTGACACGTGGTGGGAACCAGATCGGTCGCGGATGCGTCTGATCGAGGAATCAACGAGATGATCGCAACGTCCATGGACGTGAACGGGAGGGAACAGCGATGAGCGATGTGACGGTTGTGCCGGAGGTGGTCGAGGCCTTCGGTGCCACGAGTGCTGCCATGGCCACCGCGGTCGGTGCCGCCGGGTCGATCAACGCCGCGGCGAACACCGCCGTGATGGTCCCGGTGTTCGGACTCATCGGCCAGGAGTTCCTGGCGTCGTTCATAGTGGCGCAGGCCAATCATCTGATGTCGGTCGGCAACCTCGCCGCGGTCCATGCCGGAACCGCAGCAGCGACGTTCGCGGGTCTGGCCGAGTTCCAATCCGAGGATGCGGCAGCCGGTTCCGCGATCCGATCGGTCCGGTGACGGGCACGCCATTTCCCGGCCCGGTGCCGGCCGGGATTCCCGACGTACCTGCCATGTCGCACATGACGGTGCAGGAGATGATCAACGCGTCGCCGCTGGGTCCGATCCTGGACAAGTCGGTCGCCGACGTCCTGGCCGGTCACGGGTTGCCCGCGTTGCCGGTGATGCCGCCACCGTCGGCTCCGCTCCCGGGGCTGCCGTCGTTGCCGCCGATCAACCTCGACATCCTCATCAAACCGCTGACCGATCTGCTCGGCGGATTCGGCACCGGAAACCTCGGGGCCGGCGATTTCGATCCCTCGGCGATCTTCCAGAGCCTGTCGAAAGTGCTCGAGACGACGATGTCCATGAGTTCCGGGGCGGTCAAGGCGCTCGACAAACTCTGGACCGGGACCGCGTCGACCGCAGCCGTCGGCAAATCGGCGATCGCGACCGGCGACACCGCGAACGTCACGACGCAGGGCACCGGGATGTCGTTCGACATCCAGGCCGCGGCCGGGATCGTCGGGGCGGGTCTCGCGGCGGTGCAGGCGATCATCGCGGCGACGATCGGCAAGATCTCCGCGACCATCCCGCTCATCATGACGCCGTTCGGGCAGGGCGCGGCGGTCGGATTCGCCACCGAGGGTCTCGCCGAGGCGACCGCTCAAGTCGCCCTCACCCGTGCGCAGCTGCTGGGACCCACGGCGAAGATGACGACGAACGGCGCACCGGTGCCGATCACCAACGCACCCACACCCGCGAGCTCGGCGCAGTCGCCGTTCGCGGTCGCCAGCGCGGTCCTCGACGGCGCATCCCCGGCCGTGTCGTCGGCGTCCGAACTGCCGTCGATGATCGCGTCACCGGTGAGCAGCATGTTGTCGAGCGCCAAGGTGGACCCGCTCACGTCCGCGAAGGGGGAGCCGGCCGCGGGCAAGGGCGGCGGTCCCGGCGGTGGGGGCGCCGGCGGTGGCGGCAAAGGGCATGCAGGCGGCGGTGGCGGCAAAGGGCATGCGGGCGGCGGTGGCGGCATCGGCGCTGTCGGTGCCGCAGCGGCACCTCTGGCGCCGCGCCCGTTCAGCAGCCCCGCCCTCGGGATGACCGAACCGGCCGGCTACAGCCCGCAGCAGGCCACGCGCGGGACCGTGACTTCGACCAACGCGATGCCTGCGTCCATGGCGCCGATGGGGGCGGCGGGAACCGCACGCGGCGCCGGTGCGTCCAACGAACAACACCAGGTGCCCGACTACCTGGTGACCGAGGACAACGGACAGCAGGTGGTCGGCGAGGTACCCGATGTTGTTCCCGCCGTACTCGGGTACGAGCACGAACCGGAGAGCCCGCCGTCGCCCGACATCGAGCTCCGGCTGGGACCGCCGCCAGGCGGTCCGACCACCGGGGCATGAGTCCCGGGCACCACACCCTGACCACGACCAGAACACCGACCGGAACGAGGACACATGACCGGCGAGATGACTGACGCGCAGCTCGATGTCGACCCGGCAGAACTGATCTCGGCGGCCGGGCGTCTCGACCGGCTCGCTGATCGGCTCGAGCAGTCACTGGGAGCGGCCGCGCCTGCGCTGACCGTGCACGCCGCCGGCCGGGACGAGGTGTCGGAGACATCGGCCAGGAGTTTCAACGCGGTGGCCGAGACATTCGCCTCGGACTCCGCCCGCGGGGTCGAGGAACTCCGCAAGATCGCCGCGGTGCTGCGCGCTCAGTCGACCGGGTACCGGGCGGGCGACGACGACGCGGCATCCGTGATCCGGAGCGCGAACGCCTGACGCCACGGCCGATGCAGATCTGGCCATCCGATCCGACGATCGACGAGAGGAGCGTGAGTTGACCGGCTTCACCGGAGTCATCTGGGACGCACGTCCCACCGAGAAGCTCGCCTTCGACCTCGGCGACGGCCCCGGCCCCGGGCCCCTGACGGATGCCGGCCTCGCCTGGGGCACGGTGTCCGCCGAGTTGGCGTCCGCGGCCACCGAGTACGGCTCGATCCTGGCCGCGCTCGGGCTGAACTGGCGATCACCGCACACCAGCGCGGCGTTCGAGAAGCTGACGCGACTCGCACCCTGGTTCGCCGAGACGGCCGCCGCGGCCGGTCGCAATGCCGGGCGTGCGGAAGGTCAGGCGGCGGCGGTCACGGTGGCCCGCCTGACCATGCCGAACATCGTCGAGGTCGACGTCGCCGAGAAGGCGATGCACGCGGCCACGGTCGTCAGTGCGCTCGCACCGGCCCTCGTCGGTGCTGCCGCACATGCCGAGCGTGCGCTGCACGACCAGAAATTGCGGGCTGCGCGCGTGATGGAGACCTACGAGGCCGCCACCGAATCTGCGGCGCGCCCGTGGACAGACTCCCGGCCTGCTCCTGATCTCGTGTCCGCGGGTCCGCTGGGGGCTGAGCGCGCCGCGCGGCAGGCGGCGGCACGTGCGGCCACACATCCGGCGCCTTCGACGGTGTCGGCGCCAGTCTCGATGGGCGGCATACCCATGGGTGGTGTCGCGCCGCCGCCGGAGAAGACCGGCTACGCGCCGACGATCCTCGCCGGCGGGGCCGGTGGTGGCACGCCCGTTCCGGCGGCGACCACACCGTCCGGGTCCCCGGCGTCGAACACCCCGATGGGGCCGATGGCCACGCACCCGGCAGCGGCCGCGACGGAACGTGCCGTCGCGCGCGGGCCGATGGTCTCGGAGCAGACCGACGACTCGCATGGTCCGTCGGCGTCGGCGGCCGACGAGCGGTCCTCGTCCACATGGGCCGAGCTCGCGGTCGCCGAACAACCTGCTGCGCACCATGTCTCGGATGCCGGAGCGCGGTCACTCGACCCGCGATATCTCACCGAGACCCTCTCCCTCGACCAGCGTCGGGGAGGCTGACGTGCACGGTGTGACATCCCAGGAGCGGGTCACGCTCGACGTGGACGTCCTGAGGCGACTCGGCGAACGCGCGGGTGTACAGACCTGGCCGGTCGTGTTGGACCTGTGGGCTGCTCACTCGGATTTCGACGATCACGCTGCTGCCACCGTGGGTGCGGACCAGACGATCGGTGAACTCGGGCTCCTCGACGGCGGTGAGCCGACGGGGTGGCTCGCCGCCGCACTGCGAGTGCTGTCCGCGCCCGAGCGTCAGCTCGAGATCCGGACCATGCCGGCCAGTCCGGGTCCGACCGGCGGGATTCAGCGGATCTGCTTGGCGCGCAACGGGCACGACCATGTGCTCGCTCGTCGTGAGGGATCACGCATCGAGATCGGGCGGCCGGCGGTGACCCAGGCAACCGAGCTGGGGGCCATCGTGGCTCGGGAGTTCGGCGAGGCGGTCGGTGCCGACATCGCCGGATTCAGCGCTCCGGCAGATGAACTGGCGACGCGCCTCGCCCACTGTCGGAACTCGAACGACACCGCCGACGCACTGCACGCGCTCGGCGCTCCGAGTTCTGATGCCATCGCGATGGCATCGGCGCTCATGAGCTGTCACGCCCGATCGGAGATCGTCGCGGTCTCCTGGACCGGGGGTGCCTGCGCCCAATCTTCTGGTGCACTGGCAGTTTTCGACACCGATCGGGGTCGAATCGTCGCCAGTCCCAGCAAGTCTCCGGACGGGCGGGTGTGGACCACCCTCTCCCCGGGCAGTGGACATCGCATCGGTCAGGCCATCGGCCTGCTGATCGAGACCTTGCCCGAGGGACGGTGGATGCCATGACCCGGGCGGGGGAATTGTCAGGGTATCTGTGTCATCGGCGCCGGGAGCACCGCGAGCGGGCCGCTCTATTCGGATACCAACGGGGCATCGCCGTGCGGTGCCGTAACACAGAAGGAGACACAACATGACCGAACCAGGCGGCCACGGTGTGGTCAAAGTCGATCTGGGCGACGCACACGCGTCCGCAAAGGCGATCAGCCAGATCGTGAACGAGATGCAGGGAATCCTGCGATCGATCCAGGGCCACACCGAGAACGGCCAGGTCGGATGGAAGGGCATCGCGCAGGTCGCATTCGGCAACACCAGCAGCGACTGGCAGGGATCGGCAGCCAAACTGCAGGCCATCCTCCAGGAGATCGAGAACAATCTGACCAGCGGCTTCAGCGGCTACGAGGATCTCGACCACAGTGTGGGACAGGCGATCACCGCGAGCATCGACGGTGGCCTGAGGATCTGATCCGGGCAGCGCACACCGTCGACCAACCGTCCAAACCACTCTCAAGGAGACATCATGACAGGCGCGATCAGTTACGACCACGGCAATCTCGGTGATCTGTCGGGCAACATCCACCAGCAGTTCAATGCCCTCGAGCAGCTCGCCGGCCAGCTCAAGCGGCAGGTCCACCAGCTGCAGGGCAACTGGACATCACCCGACGCCGCCGCTCACTACCAGGACGCCCAAGCCCGGTGGGACACCCTGTTCGGCCAGGCGCGCGAGCAGCTCAACGGACTGGGCCGAGGTGTGCAGAACGCCTCGGATCGCATGGGCGAGACCGACAGGTCGATCGGCAACACCTTCAAGGGCACCTTCTGACCGACGGATCACGTACAAGGGGCCACCGGCGCTCGGTGGCCCCTTGGTCATTTTTCTACAGGCTCATTTCCTCGAAGGGCCTGTCTCGGTGGGGTTCAGTTCTCGCCGAAACCGACAAATCGGTACAGTCCGTCCGGGCCGTCTGACAGTCGACAGTTGCGTGGTCGGCCGCGCGAACCAAGGAGAACAACGTGTCAGTCGAGGGCTCCAAGCGGGCGATCATCGCCGCGCTGCTGGCCAATGCCGGTATCGCCTTGGCGAAGTTCGTCGGGTTCCTGATCACCGGGTCGTCGTCGATGCTCGCGGAGGCGGTGCATTCGGTCGCGGACACGTCGAACCAGGGGCTTCTCCTGCTGGGCCAGCAGCGCGCCGAGAAGAAGGCAGACCGGCTGCACCCTTTCGGGTATGGGCGCAGCCGCTATTTCTACTCCTTCGTCGTCGCCCTGGTGTTGTTCAGCCTGGGCTCGCTGTTCGCGATCTACGAGGGCATCCACAAAATCCAGCATGCCCATGACCACGATCTCGAGTCGCCGCTCGTGGCGGTCATCATCCTGGGGTTGGCCATCTGCCTCGAGGGATACAGCTTCACCACCGCCTACCGTGAATCGAAGCCCTTGAAGGGCAAGGCGAGCTGGTGGCGCTTCATCCGCAATTCACGGTCGCCCGAGTTGCCGGTGGTGCTGCTCGAAGACTCCGGCGCACTGATCGGCCTGGCGCTCGCGCTGGCCGGTGTCGGACTCACGATGCTGACCGGAGACGCGGTGTGGGACGGCATCGGCACCCTGGCCATCGGCGTCCTGCTCGGTGTCATCGCCACCGTCCTGATCGTGGAGATGAAGAGCCTGCTGATCGGCGAAGGGGCGACCGAGGACGAGGAACAGGCGTTGTTGACGGCACTGGCCGCAGCCGGCGTCGACCGAGTCATCCACATGAAGACCCAATACCTCGGGCCCGAGGAACTTCTCGTCGCCGCGAAGATCGCCATTCCGGCGGGCGCCGACGCCATCACTGTCGCGCACACGATCGATGCGGCCGAGGTCCGGGTGCGTTCGGCGGTGCCGCAGGCGCGGGTCATCTATCTCGAACCCGACATCGACCGCGGCACCGGGAACTGAGAACCACGGCGACCGCCAGACGGGACACGCGAACCGGCATTCGTGCCGCGTCTCCCGTGACTGTGGGCTAGCGTAGGCAATCGCTTCACCAGACGTTCGCGACGATCGAGTCGGGCAGCGATCCTGTCGCCGGCTCGGGTAACGGGAGGTCCATCGGATGGCCAATCCGCTCACCCGCAGGAAGACCATCGAGCAGTCGATGGCCGACACGGATGAACCGGAGCACAGACTCCGGAAGGATCTCTCCGCCTGGAACCTGGTCGTCTTCGGTGTGTCGGTGGTGATCGGTGCAGGCATCTTCACCATCACCGCCTCTATCGCCGGCGACAAGGCCGGTCCGGCCATCTCGGTGTCGTTCGTGATGGCGGCGATCGCCTGCGCGCTCGCCGCGCTCTGCTACGCCGAGTTCGCCTCGACGGTCCCGGTTGCCGGTTCGGCCTACACCTTCGGCTACGCCACGTTCGGCGAGTTCTTGGCGTGGATCCTCGGGTGGGATCTCATCCTGGAGTTCGCGGTCGGCGCCGCGGTGGTGGCCAAGGGCTGGTCCAGTTATCTCGGCAGCGTGTTCGGGTTCGCCGGCGGCACCGTCGACATCGGGGGACACGACGTCGACTGGGGCGCGATGGTCATCATCGCCATCGTGACGACGCTGCTTGTCCTCGGGACGAGGTTGTCGTCGCAGGTGTCGGCGATCATCACCGCGATCAAGGTCGCCGTGGTCCTGATGGTGATCATCGTGGGCTTCTTCTACGTCAAGGCCGACAACTACACGCCGTTCGTGCCTCCGGCGGAGCACGGTGCCGGCACCGAGAAGTCCGTGGACTCCACCCTGTTCTCGCTCCTCACCGGTGGTGGGGACAGTTCCTATGGCTGGTACGGCGTGCTGGCCGCCGCGTCCATCGTGTTCTTCGCGTTCATCGGGTTCGACGTCGTCGCGACCACCGCGGAGGAGACCAAGAACCCGAGAAAGGATGTCCCGCGCGGCATCCTCGGCTCGCTGGCCATCGTGACGGTGCTCTACGTTCTCGTCACGATCGTGGTGACCGGCATGGTCAGCTACAAGCAGCTCGCCACCACCGAAGACGGCGACGCGGCGAATCTCGCGGACGCCTTTGCGCTGAACGGGGTGACCTGGGCGGAGAAGGTTATCGCCATCGGAGCGCTCGCGGGCCTGACAACGGTCGTGATGGTCCTGATGCTCGGTCAGTCGCGCATTCTGTTCGCGATGTGCCGCGACGGCCTCCTGCCGCGTGCGATGTCGAAGACCCATCCCCGGTTCGGGACACCCGCCCGCCTGACGATCCTCATCGGTGTCGTGGTCGCCATCGTCGCCGGGTTCTTCCCGATCGACAAGCTCGAGGAGATGGTGAACGTCGGCACCCTGTTCGCCTTCATCGTGGTGGCCGGCGGCGTGATGGTGCTGCGCCGGACCCGGCCAGACCTCGACCGGGGCTTCACCGTGCCGGGCGGTCCGGTGATCCCGGTATTGGCGATCCTCGCGTGTCTGTGGCTGATGCTGAACCTCTCGGCCCTCACCTGGATCCGGTTCGTCGTCTGGATGGTGATCGGTGTGGCCGTCTACTTCCTCTATGGCCAGCGCCATTCGATGGTCGGCAAACGGGAGCGCGGTGAGATCGCCGATCCGGTGGGGACCGAAGAAGGGCGATAGCGACGCCCGACACCTCTCACCCGACCGGTCACGCCGGTAGGGTGGCGGCCCGCCGGACCGGGTCCGATAGCCTGAGTCGAACGCCTTCCGCACTGCACGAGCAGTGCCCGACAGCGAACGACAAGGGGATCACATGACGACTGCGCAGGCATTGCACGCCGACAGCCGCAACGGGATCGACTTCAAGGTGGCCGACCTGTCCCTCGCGGACTTCGGCCGCAAGGAGATCGAGCTCGCCGAACACGAGATGCCGGGCCTGATGTCGCTGCGGCGTGAGAATGCGGACGTGCTGCCGCTCAAGGGCGCCCGCATCTCGGGCTCGCTGCACATGACGGTCCAGACCGCCGTGCTCATCGAGACCCTGGTCGCCCTCGGCGCAGAGGTGCGGTGGGCGTCGTGCAACATCTTCTCGACGCAGGATCATGCGGCGGCGGCGATCGTCGTCGGGCCCCACGGCACACCGGATGAGCCGAAGGGCGTGCCGGTCTTCGCGTGGAAGGGCGAGACCCTCGAGGAGTACTGGTGGGCAGCCGAGCAGATGCTCACCTGGCCCGATCAGCCGGCGAACATGATCCTCGACGACGGCGGCGACGCCACCATGCTCGTGCTGCGCGGCGCTGAGTTCGAGAAGGCAGGCCTCGTGCCGCCCGCCGATGACGATCATTCGGCCGAGTACAAGGTCTTCCTGGAACTCCTGCGCACGAGCTTCGAGGCCGACAAGTCCAAGTGGTCGACCATCGCCGAGTCGGTCCAGGGCGTCACCGAGGAGACCACCACCGGTGTCCTGCGCCTGTACCAGTTCGCGGCGGCAGGCGAGCTCACCTTCCCGGCCATCAACGTCAACGATTCGGTCACCAAGTCGAAGTTCGACAACAAGTACGGCACCCGCCACTCCCTGATCGACGGGATCAACCGCGGCACCGACGTTCTCATCGGTGGCAAGAAGGTCCTCATCTGTGGATATGGCGACGTCGGCAAGGGCTGCGCAGAGTCGCTGGCCGGGCAGGGTGCCCGGGTCCAGGTCACCGAGATCGACCCGATCAACGCGCTGCAGGCGCTGATGGACGGATTCGACGTGGTCACCGTCGAGGAGGCGATCGGCAACGCGGACATCGTCATCACGTCCACGGGCAACCTCGGCATCATCACTCTCGAGCACATGCGGGCGATGAAGAACCAGGCGATCCTCGGCAACATCGGCCACTTCGACAACGAGATCGACATGGCCGGACTGGAAGGCTCCGGAGCCAAGCGGATCATCGTCAAGCCGCAGGTCGATCAGTGGATCTTCGAGAACGGCAAGTCGATCATCGTGCTGTCCGAGGGGCGACTGCTGAACCTGGGCAACGCAACCGGGCATCCGTCGTTCGTGATGAGCAACAGCTTCTCGAATCAGGTGATCGCCCAGATCGAGCTGTGGACCAAGAAGGACGAGTACGACAACGAGGTCTACCGGCTGCCCAAGCATCTGGACGAGAAGGTCGCGCGCATCCACGTCGAGGCGCTCGGTGGCACTCTCACCAAGTTGACGAAGGAACAGGCCGAGTACATCAACGTCGATGTCGAAGGGCCGTACAAGCCTGAGCACTACCGCTACTGACAGCCGCAACCCGACAGCACCCAGGTTCCCTTCGGACCCGGGTGCTGTCGGCGTATCTGTGGTTGCCCGCGGCATGAAACGTGTTGCCCCGGGCACGAAACGTGTTGCCCTCGACGCGAAGTCGGTTGCTATCGACGGAGGGGGCTACGTCCCGATATCGGGTTCGGCGCCGGGGCACACGAACCAGGTGCCGTTCTCGCGGGTGAAGCTCTCGGCATTCTGCTTGGGTGTCGACCGCTGGTTCCCGAGTTCGAGATGTGTGCTCACCGTCGACTCGGCGGAGTCGCCGGTCACGGTGACCGCAGACAACTCGTCGAGGACGACATTGCCGGTGAGGTCGAGGGGGTGCGTGACCTGCGGGCGCACCACGCTGCACACCGACGCCTGAATCCGTCCGACGTCGCGTGAGTTGACCGCGTCGACAAAGTTCTGCATCGCCGACCGGATGGCGGTGATCTCGGCCTGGTTGGCGGCGGTCCCGCCGGAGCCCGGCGAGCCCGTTCGCGGCTGGCCGTCGGTCGCTGTCGGTGTGTTGACGGCGACGTCGTTGTCGTTCGAGTCGACCGAACGGACTGCGGCGGTGACGAACAGCGCGGCCGCCGCGACCACCACGAGCATGCCGACGACGGCGGCGGCGATGATCGCACCGGTGTGCTGTCGGCGGCGGGGTGGTGGGAACGGCATCCCCGGCATCGGGCCGGGCGCATAGGGGCCCGGTGGATATCCGCCGGGTGGAAAGCTGCCGGGCGTGAACTGTGGATACCCGGACGGGCCGGATGGTGGTGGAAGTGGCACTCCCGCCGGTGGACCGGGAACGGCCGCATGCATCGGGTGGCCGCCGGTGGGCATCCCGTGCTGCGGGGGTGGCATGAACGTACCCGGTTGCGAGGTACCGGTCGGAGGCTGTCCGTGCCGGGGTGCATGGAAATCGCCGGTGGCCGGACCGTTCTGCTCAGCCGCGCCGACCTCGGACCACGGTGGACCGTTCGTACCCGGGTCGGGACCTTGGTGAGCCCCTCCGCCTTGCGCTGGCTGGTGGGTCATGCGGCGTCCTTAATACGGCGTCCTCCATACGGGTGGGGTCAATTCAGGCTAGCGAAAACCCCGGTGATCGGCACGGATCCTCATTCGGCCGACAGACGGCGGACGAGCTCCTCGACGTCACCGTCGGTCGTCGCCACCCAGGGTGACATCCATTGCGCATGGGCCAGTTGCCGGTACACCGAATCGACGCGGACCTGCAGGTCGCGGTCGCGCTCGTAGAGATCTTGCGGCCGAGTGGAATCGGTGGCTGCTCGATGGGCCGCGCGATCCATCGCGACCTCGGGCGGTACCCCGAGCAGCACATGGCGATCGGGTACCGGGAGCCCGAAACGATCGAACTCGAGATCGGTCACCCAGCTGACCATCTCCCCGTCGGCGTCCTGATCGAGTCGAGCCGCGTTGTAGGCGGCGTTCGATGCGACGTAACGGTCGAGCACCACGATGTCGTGCTCGCCGAGCGCCTTCCGGATCTCGTCGGCGGCACCCGCGCGGTCGAGCGCGAACATCAGGGCCATGGCATAGACGCTGTCGCGCAGATCGCCGTGGCGTCCGTGCAAGGCCTCGGCGGCCAGATCGGCGGTGACGGACGCACCGTATCGGGGAAACGTCAACGTCCAGACGCGCAATCCGTTGTCGCGCCACCGGTCGACCAACGCGGTCACCAGTGTGTTCTTGCCCGCGCCGTCGAGACCCTCGACCGCAATCAGTTGACCCACGATGGCGATGGTATCGACCGGGCGCCGCGGTCTCCCGCCAGGCCGTCGCGGCGGGTTCGGCGCGTCATCTCCGCGGTTGGGTCACGAAAGTGTCACCATTGGGAACATGAAGCCTCGCATCCTCGTCGTCGACGACGACGCCGCTCTCGCCGAGATGCTGACCATCGTGCTGCGGGGTGAAGGTTTCGAACCGTTCGTGGTCGGCGACGGGACGCAGGCGCTGACCGCGGTGCGCGAGATCCGGCCGGACCTCGTCCTCCTCGACCTCATGCTCCCCGGCATGAACGGCATCGACGTGTGCCGCGTGTTGCGCGCCGACTCCGGGGTGCCCATCGTGATGCTCACGGCGAAGTCGGACACCGTCGACGTGGTCCTCGGCCTGGAGTCGGGCGCCGACGATTACATGGTCAAGCCGTTCAAGCCGAAGGAACTCGTCGCCCGGGTCCGGGCACGCCTGCGTCGCACCGACGAGGAGCCCGCCGAGCTGCTGTCGATCGGTCCGGTGGAGATAGACGTGCCCGCGCACAAGGTCACCCGCGATGGGGTGCCCATCTCGTTGACCCCGCTGGAGTTCGATCTGCTGGTCGCCCTGGCCCGCAAGCCGCGGCAGGTCTTCACCCGTGACGTCCTGCTGGAACAGGTGTGGGGTTATCGCCATCCGGCGGACACTAGACTGGTCAACGTGCATGTCCAGCGTCTGCGAGCGAAGGTCGAGACCGACCCGGAGAATCCCGAAGTGGTCCTGACGGTGAGGGGGGTCGGCTACAAGGCCGGCCCGCCGTGATCGGGAGACCTCGCCGCCGCGTCAACAGCACCTTCGGGCGCATCACCCGCATCGCGAGCAGTGCCGGTCGAGCCTTCGGCAGAATCTGGCGACGATCGCTGCAGCTCCGCGTGGTGGTGTCCACGTTGGTGCTGTCTTTCGTCGTGATCCTGATCCTCGTCTTCGTGTTGATCAGCCAGATCACCGATCGTCTGCTGGACGTCAAGCTGACCGCGGCCACCGAGGAGGTGGAACGGGCGCGCGTCTCGGTCGAACGGGACCTCGGCGGCAGCAACGGCAACACCTCGGTCCAGAACCGGCTCCGGCAGACCAGGTCGCTGCTCACCGACCGCGATGTGGACGCCACCGACAGCTCCGGCAGCGTCGGAACCTTCGACACGGTGCTGTTGGTGCCCGGCACCGATGACGACGGTGGCGACAGCGGGGTCGGACCGGCCACGGAGATCCCGGACAACCTGCGCGACATGGTCCAGGGCGGCCAGGTCGCCTATCAGTACACCTCGATCCCGACGTCGTCGGGGGGCACCGAGCCGGCACTCGTCGTGGGCACCCCGACCAATGCGTCCGTACCCGGCCTGGAGCTGTATCTGGTGTTCCCGCTCACCAGCGAGCAGAACACGGTCGACCTCGTCCGCGGCACACTCCTGACCGGCGCCGTGGTCCTGCTCGGGTTGCTGGCCGCCATCGCCTGGCTGGTCTCGCGCCAGGTGGTGCAGCCCGTGCGGTCCGCGTCGCGGATCGCGGTGCGCTTCGCCGACGGCCGGCTCAAGGAACGAATGCCGGTGCGGGGCGAGGACGACATGGCGCGACTTGCCATGTCGTTCAACGACATGGCCGAGAGCCTCTCCAAGCAGATCACGCATCTCGAGGAGTTCGGTGGACTGCAGCGGCAGTTCACCTCCGACGTGAGTCACGAGCTGCGGACGCCGCTCACGACGGTCCGGATGGCCTCGGACGTGCTGTACGAGGGCCGCGACGAACTGGACCCGGTGCGCAAACGCTCGGTCGAACTGCTCGACAAGGAGCTCGATCGCTTCGAGACGTTGCTGAACGAGCTCCTGGAGATCTCCCGGCACGATGCGGGCATGGCGGAACTGGCTGCCGAACGGATGGACATGGCGATTCCGATCGACGGCGCCCTCGCCACCGTCAGCCATCTCGCCGAGGAGACCGGCACCGAGCTCGTCCTCGATCTGCCTGCCGAGCCGGTGATCGCCGAGATCGACCCCCGGCGCGTGGAGAGGATCTTGCGCAACCTGCTCGCGAACGCGATCGACCACGGTGAGCGCAACCCGGTCACGCTGACCATGCGGTCGGACGGCGACGCCGTCGCGGTGACCGTGCGCGACCACGGCATCGGCTTGCGTCCAGGTGAAGAGAAGCTCGTGTTCAACCGGTTCTGGCGATCCGATCCGTCGCGCTTCCGGCGCTCGGGCGGCACCGGGCTGGGACTGGCGATCAGCATCGAGGACGCCCGGTTGCACCAGGGACGCCTCGAGGCGTGGGGAGAGCCCGGCAAGGGCGCCAGCTTCCGCCTGACCCTTCCGCTGGTGCGGGGGCACAAACTACTCGGCAGCCCGTTGCCGCTCAAACCGGTCGGCGGTGTGGGCAGGTCGGCGGCGCTCACCCGAAGCACATCGAAGAGCACCGCGGTCCGGAACGAAGCCGACATGGAGTACGACGACCCGTCGCCGGCCGTCGAGCACGATTCCGGGGGAGGTGGCGGTGCCACGTCCTGATCCGAACTCCGTCTTCCGGAGGTCGCGGCGTCGTCGACGGTGGCCGCTGGTGGTCGCACTGCTGACGACCTGCATCCTGAGCGCCTGCGGATCGATCCCGAACAGTTCGTCGCCACAACCGATCACCGCGTTCCAGCGCGAGGCGCCGACCAACGCCGTCCCGGTCCCGCAGTCGGACATGGATCCGGAATCACTGGTACGCGCGTACCTCAAGGCGACTGCCGATCCCGAAGAAGGTCATCGCGCGGCCCGGAAGTTCTTGACGCCGGCTGCCTCCGAGCAGTGGGACGACCGGGGCGACATGCTGGTGGTCGACGAGGTCAACGTCTTCGTCGACCAGCGCAACGAGGATGCGGTACGACTTCGCCTGATCGGCGACAACGTCGGGACGCTCAAGTCCAACGGTCAGTTGCTGCCCGCCACCGGCCGGGTGGAGACCGCACTGACGCTCGTACGTTCCGGCGATCAGTGGCGGATCGACGGCCCGCTGCCCAACGGCACGATGATCGATCGCAGTCAGTTCGATGCCACCTACCGATCCGTGAGTCTCTACTTCACCGATCGGAGCCTCGAGCGACTGGTGGCGGACCCGCGCTGGCTCTACGGCGGCAAGGCATCGGAGCCGACCGAGCTGATCAATCACCTCATCGCGGGGCAGGCCGCCGACCTCGACGGCGCCGTCGACAGCGGGTTCCCGAACGGCGCCGCGTTGCGCGGGCCGGTGTCACCGCTGTCCGGTGGCGGTGTTCGCGTCGAGCTCACCGGCATCGGTTCGGCATCCGTTCGCGATCGGACCGTCCTTGCCGCCCAGATCATCTGGACGCTCGACGGCGCCGACATCGGGGGCCCGTACGTGATCAACGCCGACGGTGGCCCGCTGATCCCGGAGCGCGCCTCGGGATGGCAGACCGCCGACGTGCAGGCCTTTGATCCGACCGCGGTGCCGTCCACCGACGTCGGACTCAACATCATCCGCTCCGGCGCCCTGCTCAAGGTCACCGACAACGGCACCGTAGCGGTGGGAGGCCCGTTGGGGACCGGGCAGGCGGTCCGATCGGCGACCATCTCGGCGGACGGGCAGCGGGTCGCCGCCGCGCTGGCCCACAGTGGCGCGGGTCCACGGCTCGACCTGGCCATCGGTCCGTACGGCGGGGCGATGGGCACGGTGGTGTCCGGGAACTCGATCACCCGTCCGTCCTTCGGGCCGGACGAGAACACGATCTGGGCGGTGATCGATGGTCGTCCGGTCCAGTGGGTGCGTGAGGAGTCCGGGGACAGCGACCGGCTGACCACCGTCGACGCGTCATCGATCGCCACGGTCGCGCGCGGGCCGATCACCGAACTGCAGGTGTCGCCCGACGGTGTTCGTGCGGCGCTGCTCGTCGGCGGGCAGGTCGTGTTCGCGGTGGTCTCGACAAACGCCGAGGGGGCGGTCTCATTGACCAGCCCCCGGATCGCGGCCTACAACGTCGGGAATCGTGCGGTCTCGCTGGACTGGGCGTCGCCGACGACATTGATGGTCGCCCGCGATGCGGTGGAGTCGCCGGTCGTGCAGCTCTCGATCAACGGCACGCCCGCGGTCGGCCTGCTCAGCGGCAATCTCTCGCCTCCGGTGCGAGCGGTCGTGGCCGATCAATCCACGGTGTACGCCGGCGATACCCGCGGAGTGCTGCGATTCGGCAGCGCGAACGGTCAGCCCGACCAGTACTGGACGGAGGTCGAGCCCGCCATGGCTCCCGACGTCATCCCGGTCCTGCCCTGATACGGCCCCGATCGGGTGAGGCGCGGTGGTGTCGCGTGGCCGCCGGGCTCGTCAGGCTCCTGCCACGACGATCACCGCGTGCAATGCCCAATCGTGGCGCGCCAGGACGCGAACCGATTCGGATGCGGTGGCGCCCGTGGTGAGGACATCATCGACGAGCAGGATCGTGCCGCGCGGTGCGGTGCGCGTCCTGCGCAGCGTGATCGAGCCAGAGAGGTTGCGGACTCGGTGACGGGCGTCGAGCCCGGCCGAATCGCGTGCCCGCGCGGTGGTGACGAGAAGCTCCGAGACGCGTACACGTGCGCCGAGTCGGGTCGCCGCCACACGTGCGAACGCGGTGACCGGGTCGCCACCGCGACGTCGCGCCGAGGAACGCCGTGTGGGTGCCGGGATCAGGGTGAGGTCGTGGGTGTCCGGGAGCTCGCCCCAGCGCGCGAGGGTCGCGATGCCGCGTGCCAACGCGGTGCCCACCGGCACCGTGAGGTCACGCCTGCCCTGTTCCTTCATCGCGATCAGCGCCGCACGATAGGGGCCGCGATAGCGACCCAATGCCCACGTGTCCACGCCGACGTCCACGCGCGGACTCAACGCGACCGGGTCGTCGGAGAGCGTGGCGGCACAGCCGGAACACCATCGGACGCCGGGGGTCGAGCAGCCTCCGCATTCCAGTGGGACGACGAGATCGGAGCCGGATCGGACAATCTCGGCGATGGTCACCGCGGGTCGGCTGCGGCGGCTGACGGACACGGCTCGAGGGTGCCACGCACACGGCCCTCGAACGCGCCGCCGGGGGCCGGGTCTGGCCTCCTGTGGACAATCCCGCATCTGTGCACAACCGTTCCGGCCGCCGACATGCCGTACACGCCGATCCGGACTTCGGGCCCGACCTCGACGGACATCGCTCATGTTGCGTGGAAACGTGGCCAGTAGGCGAACTTCGGGCTACCGTCGAAGGCACAGAAGGTAGCCGCCGCTTTTCGCGAGGAGGTGAGGCCCCTGCTCCTGAGTGTCAGCCGTCGGCTGGCATGGCCACGATTCCTATCCGACGACAAAGTCTCAGCGCGACAACAGATTCGACGTGCGCGCTGTCGGCCCAGACAGTTCTTGCGCCCCGGGACGCCGCGGCCATCCCGCAGGCACGCTCGAGAACTGGCGGTCGACGGGCGTGACGGTCCCACCAGCGGCACCATGCCGCCACTACCACGGGTGGTCGAGATCGGGTCGCGTCGATGAGCTTCCGCGTGGTCGGCCGGGAACCATCAAGAGGAGGAAGTTGTATATGTCAACAGTCATCCACCGCAAAGGCCATCGCGAATCCAAGATCGGTGACGCCCGGCCGCCCGAGAACGACTCCGAACACGACGCCTCGCCCGATTCCTCATCCCTCGACGACCAGGCATTCGATCCCAGTTTCGCCTTCGTCCGACCACCCGGCACCGTCGATGCCGACGAACCTGCCGAACCCAATGCCAAGGTCGCCATGAGCGGCCGCAACGTCGACATCCCCGATCATTACCGTGTCTATGTCGGCGACAAGCTCGCCCGACTCGAGCGGTTCGACCCCTCCATCTTCCGTTTCGACGTCGAGTTGAATCACGAACGCAACCGCAGGCAGTCCAAGGTGTGTCAGCAAGTCGAGATCACGGCTATCGGCAAGGGCCCCAAGGCCCGCGCGCAGGCGTGCGGCGAGAACTTCTACGCCGCGCTCGAGGGCGCACTCGACAAGCTCGAGTCGCGCCTGCGGCGGGTGAAGGACCGTCGTCGCGTCTCCTATGGCAATCGGCGACCGCTCTCGGTCGCCGAGGCGACCGAGGTCGGTGCGCCGCTGCTGCGCGACAACCAGCTCAGCGCGCAACCCGACGCCGGGTCCGGCGATACCGCCGACTCCTGGGACGACGGCGTGGAGTATCACGACCCGGGCCAGGTGGTGCGCGTCAAGGAACACGAGGCGATCCCGATGTCGGTCGACGACGCCCTCTACGAGATGGAACTCGTCGGCCACGACTTCTTCCTGTTCCACGACAAGGAGAGCGACAAGCCTTCGGTGGTCTATCGGCGCCACGCCTTCGACTACGGATTGATCCGTCTGGCCTGAGCCGACACCCCGAGGGCCGTGGCCCTCGCCGAGGATGACGACGTACAACCTGATCGGGGCACCGATCAGGTTGTACTAAGACAAGCTGAGTACCATGGAATCCGGCCTGTGCAGGTTGCGGGCCGGATTTCGTGTGTAGTCGACAAGAGTTAGGGACTCGATCCACGGTGCTGAACAAGCTGCTACGCGTCGGCGAAGGCCGGATGGTCAAGCGACTCGGTGCGATCGCATCGCATGTCGAGAGCCTGTCCGACGAGGTCGAGGCACTGACGGACGCCGAGTTGCGCGCCAAGACCGACGAGTTCAAGGAGCGACACGCCGACGGCGCGTCCCTGGACGAGCTGCTCCCCGAGGCCTTCGCGGTCGCCCGCGAGGCCGCCTGGCGCGTGCTCGAGCAGAAGCACTTCCATGTCCAGATCATGGGTGGCGCGGCGCTGCATTACGGCAACATCGCCGAGATGAAGACCGGTGAGGGCAAGACCCTGACCTGCGTGCTGCCCGCCTATCTCAACGCGCTCTCGGGCGACGGCGTCCACGTCGTCACCGTCAACGACTACCTCGCCAAACGTGACTCCGAGTGGATGGGTCGCGTGCACCGCTTCCTCGGACTCGACACCGCGGTGATCCTCACCGGGATGAACTCCGACCAGCGTCGCGAGGCTTATGGCGCCGACATCACCTACGGCACCAACAACGAATTCGGCTTCGACTACCTGCGCGACAACATGGCGCATTCGTTGCCCGACCTGGTCCAGCGCGGCCACAACTACGCGATCGTGGACGAGGTCGACTCGATCCTCATCGATGAGGCGCGCACGCCGCTGATCATCTCGGGGCCCGCCGAGGGGTCGAGCAAGTGGTACACCGAGTTCGCCAGGATCGCTCCGCTGCTCGAGAAGGACGTGCACTACGAGGTCGACATCAAGAAGAAGACGATCGGTGTGCACGAGGCAGGCGTCGAGTTCGTCGAGGACCAACTCGGCATCGACAACTTGTACGAGGCCGCCAATTCGCCGTTGGTGAGTTACCTCAACAACTCGATCAAGGTCAAGGAACTCTTCTACAAGGACAAGGACTACATCGTCCGCAACGGCGAAGTCCTCATCGTCGACGAGTTCACCGGTCGCGTGCTGGACGGACGTCGGTTCAACGAAGGTCTGCACCAGGCGATCGAGGCGAAAGAACACGTCGAGATCAAGGCCGAGAACCAGACCCTGGCGACGATCACGCTCCAGAACTACTTCCGCATGTACGACAAGCTTGCCGGGATGACGGGTACGGCCGAGACCGAGGCCGCGGAGTTCGACCAGATCTACAAGCTGGGTGTGCTGCCCATCCCGACCAACAAGCCGATGGTCCGCAAGGACCAGGTCGACCTCATCTACAAGACCGAAGAGGCCAAGTTCGACGCCGTCGTCGACGACATCACCGAGAGCCACGAGAAGGGCCAGCCGGTCCTCATCGGTACCACCAGCGTCGAGCGGTCGGAATACCTGTCGCGCCAGCTCACCAAGCGTGGCATCCCGCACAACGTGCTGAACGCGAAGTTCCACGAGCAAGAGGCGCAGATCATCGCCGAGGCGGGTCGTACCGGTGCGGTGACGGTGGCCACCAACATGGCCGGTCGTGGTACCGACGTCGTGCTCGGCGGCAACCCGGACATCATCGCCGATGCCCGGCTGCGTAAGGCGGGACTCGACCCGGTCAACACCCCGGACCAGTACGAGCAGGCGTGGCCGGAGGCCATCGAGGTCGCCCGTGCTGCCGCAGCCGAGGAGGCCGAGGAGGTCAAGGCGGCAGGCGGTCTCTACGTTCTGGGCACCGAGCGTCACGAATCGCGCCGTATCGACAACCAGTTGCGCGGACGTTCGGGTCGCCAGGGCGACCCGGGCGAATCCCGGTTCTACCTCTCACTCGGTGACGAGCTGATGCGGCGGTTCAATGGTGCGGCGCTCGAGTCGATCATGAACCGCGTGAACCTGCCCGACGACGTGCCGATCGAGGCGAAGATGGTCACCAAGGCCATCCGGAGCGCGCAGACCCAGGTCGAGCAGCAGAACTTCGAGGTCCGCAAGAACGTCCTCAAGTACGACGAGGTGATGAACGAGCAGCGCAAGGTCATCTACGGCGAGCGCCGCACCATCCTCGAGGGTGAGGATCACCGGGCCGAGGTGCAGACCATGATCGACGATGTGGTCGGCGCCTATGTGGAGGGTGCCACCGCCGATGGCTATGCCGAGGACTGGGACCTCGACGAGCTCTGGAAGGCCTTGAGCACGCTCTATCCGATCGACCTCGATCCCAAGCAGGTCGTCGGAGAGAACGAGTTCGGCGAGCGCGACGACGTCGACGCCGACGAGCTCAAAGAGGTCCTGGTGAGCGATGCGCACAAGGCCTACGAGACGCGCGAGACCGAGATCGAGGAGATCGCGGGCGACGGTGCCATGCGCCAGCTCGAGCGCACCATCCTGCTGACGGTCCTCGACCGCAAATGGCAGGACCACCTCTACGAGATGGATTACCTCCGCGAGGGCATCCACCTCCGGTCGATGGCCCAGCGCGATCCGGTCGTGGAGTACCAGCGCGAGGGCTTCGACATGTTCAGCGGAATGCTCGAGGGGCTCAAGGAGGAGACGCTGCAGTTCCTCTACAACGTCCAGGTGCAGACCGAGCAGGCGGCGCCGGCCGCTGTGCCGACACCGGCACCGGCCGTCGCGCCGGCGTTGGCGGGTGCCGGAAACGGTGCTGCGCCCCCACCGGTCGGCGGTGAGCAGGAGGCCCCGGCCGCGCTGCGTGCGGTGGGCGTCGAGCAGCCCGAGGTCCCGATGACGTATTCGGGCCCGTCCGAGGGTGGCGGAACCGAGACCCATTCCGAAGAAGAGGAACACGAGGACCCGGCGCTGGTCTCGGCGAGCCGTCGTGAGCGTCGTGCCGCTGCACGTGAGAACTCGAAGGGCAGCAGCCGCGCCAAGCCGCCGAAGTCCAAGAAGAAGCGCCGCTGACACGATGTCGTCGGATCTGTCCGATGTGACGGGGAACCGGCCGGCGCTCCGGTGCGTCCGATACTCATGGAGACGCCTCGAGTCCTGATCCGCCCGGCTCCGCCGTACGAACCACCGGTCCGGTCCGTGGAGGTCGACGGGTCCGCCGATGGGCCGACTCCGGTCCCGGCCGGCGCGCGCAGGCGGTTTGCACCCGACCGGTCGTCGGCGCAGGCCGTCGAGGCGAGAAGATTCGCGGTCGGCACCGTGACGCTGGTCCTCGAGGTGCTCGACCGCCGGCGCGGGGTCAATCAGCTCGAGGGCGTCGTCACACAGCAGTTGCTCGTGGAGCTGACGGCTCTCGCCCGCGTCCACGGCCTGGTGCGGCCGTCCGCGGGTGCAGTGGCGCAGGTCGTGGAGAACGCGGCGACCCTGCGCCGGGTCCACGTACAGATGCGTGGTCCGGGCATCGCCGAGGTGTTCGGCAGTTGTCGTCGCGGCGATCGGGTCCGCGCGTTCGCGGCGCGGATCGAACAATTGCCCTGCCGAGTCCGTGGTGCCTCGGGACACTACCGTCCCGGGTTGCCGCGGAACGTCGAATATCGTTGGCAACTGGTTGATTTCACCCTCGTCTGATGACCGCTGCGTGGTCTGGCGGGCTGTCGCACACGGGCACCCGACGGCGAGACGAGGTTCGCCCACCGCGGTCGCGTTGCGATGTCGAAGGCGGGGGCCGATACCGACCGTGCCGAGCCCACCTCGGGGCCGCGGCCGGGTCGACGCTTGTCTGCGATCGTGCGTGGACGCGGCATCCGACGGGCGAGATGTGCCGAGGCCACTAGGATCGTCCTCGTGGTGAACCGGCTCTCCGCGCATGACGCGATGTTCTACTTCCTCGACGAGTCGGGTTCCACGACGCATCTGGGAGCTCTCCTGGTGATCGACCCGAACCACACGGACAAACGGGCCGGCACGGGCGCTTCCCGAACCAGGAAGGCGCCGACGACCGGCCCGGGCGTTGCGGGCGGGGCGGGGTCAGAAGACAAGCCGCCCGCCCCGGTGCTGGACTACTCACGCCTGGTCGCGCTGGTGGAGAATCGCCTTCAGCTGGTGCCGCGCTACCGACAGATCATTCGTGAGGTGACGCTCGGCCTGGCCAGGCCGGTGTGGGTCGACGACCGCGACTTCGACATCAACTTCCACATCCGCCGCTCCGGTCTCCCTCGACCGGGCGACACCGTCCAGTTGCAGGACCTCATCGCCAGGGTCATGTCGCGGCCTCTCGATCGCACGCGGCCGCTCTGGGAGATGTACCTGATCGAAGGGCTGCCCGACGGCAAGCTCGCGATCCTCACCAAAACCCACCGGTGCATGGTCGACGCCCATGACGCCATGGAGATCAGCGAGGTGATCTGCGACGACACCCGTACGGTCGAGCCGCTGCCCGAAGATCTCTGGATGCCCGGCTCACCCCCGGGCAGCACCAGTCTCGCGCTGGGCGCCATCGCCGAGGCGCTGTCGCGGCCCGGTGATCTGGTGGATTCGCTGGTGCACAACAACTCCGTCGTCGGGGACCTCCGATCGACGGCCGAAGGCGCTCTCCGCCGGGTGGGGAGTGTGGTTCAGCAGATGACCGACTCGGCACCTGCGAGCCGGTTGAACAGTTCGACCACGTCCACCCGGACCTTCGCGGTGGCCTCGGTCCCGCGGCGTGGGTGTGCCAAGATCGCCGACCGTTACGACTGCACCGTCAACGACGTAGAGCTCGCCATCATCTCTGGCGCGATGCGCCGGTGGATGCTCTCCTACGACGAGTCGGTGGAGGCGGGTGACACCGTGCGCGTCGTCCTGCCACTGTCGGCGCGCGACCCGGCGGTGGAGCGTCGGGTCGATGCCGATGGGCGGTGGATCACCGTCGGCAAGGCGAGTTTTGTCACGGATCTGCCTGTGGGAGAGGACAATCCGGCAGTCCGGCTTGCCCAGGTCGCCGGCCTCGCCAATCGGTATTCGCAGTCGTCACGGCGTCTCTCGATGGGGCCGCGGCCGCTGCTTCCCGAGCTCGGTATGGTGCCCTTCCCCGAGTTCAGTTCACGGGCGTTCCGCAGTCTGAACCGGCGCAACTACAACGTGCCGGTGGGGATGGGGACCCTGCCGGTGGCCGCGCGCTATGTCGGCGGATGTCCGGTGGTGCAGGTGTACGCGATCCCGGCCCTCCTGGCCCAACGGGCTCTCGCGATCAGTGTCGTCGACTATCGCAACAGCCTCCAGTTCGCCTTCATCGCGGATCGCGGAGTGCTGAGCGATCTGCCGGCGATGACCGATTACGTGACGGAGGCCTATGAGGAACTCGAGGCGGCCAAGTGAGCGATTCCGGCAGACACGCAGGTCGGTGACCGGCGCCGACGCCGGACGCCGGCCTCTGCGGATAGGGTTGGCCGAGTTGTGTGAACGAGTTGTGGTGAACGGGTGAGGGGACGGGTTGCGATGCGGGTCTATCTGCCGGCGACACTGGCCATGTTGATGGAGCTCAGTGAGAGTGGGGAGTTCCGGGCCATCGGTGGGACGGGCTTCGCGCTCACCCCGGCGTTGCGTGAATCGTTCCTCGCCGGCGACGACGAAGAGCTGGCCGAGGTGGCGATGCGGGAGGCGGCGCGAGCATCGCTGCGCCTGCTCGCCGGTGAGGCGTCCGAACCCGGTGACGTCGACGGCGACGCGGATCTCGTCGAGGACGAGCGCACCGCGAAACCCGGAGACACCCCCAGGCTCCCGCCCCGCCGCGCGGTGGTCGCCGCCGACGTCGACGATGTGAGTCTGCGTCCCGATCTCGACGACGCGGTGGTCAAGATCAGTGGACCGGTGCCGCTGCGTGACATCGCGTCCGTCCACGTCGACGTCGCCGAGGCCGAGGACAAGGTCCGGGCCGCCGTCGTGGTGATCGACGCCGCCGACCTCGGTGATCAGGACGCGGAGCTGGCCGTCGGCGATGTGGAGGACTTCGACCTCGCCTGGTATGCCACGCAGGAACTCCCGTTCCTGCTCGAGTTGCTCTGATCCTGCTCGCGTCGCTCTGACCATCTGCGCGAGCTCGGCCGCGGTCGCGTAACCTACGGAAGCGTAGGTTGTCGATGCGCGGCCCCTGGGCACGCGAGTGAGGTGGTGCTCAGGTGGGTTGGCTCGAACGGTTCGAGGAACCGGTGGCCGGTGTCGCGGCTCGCACCCGTGGCACGCAGTGGGCGCGGGCGGCATTCGCCCGGATCACCACGCCGCTGTTGCCCGATGACTACCTGCATCTCGCCAATCCGCTCTGGTCGGCCCGGGAACTACGCGGAAAGGTCGTCTCGGTCACGCCGGAGACCGAGGACTCGGCCACCATCCGCATCCGCCCGGGCTGGGGGTTCTCGCTCGACTATCGGCCCGGCCAGTACGTCGGGATCGGAGTCCTGATGGAGGGGCGGTGGACCTGGCGGTCGTACTCACTGACCTCCGCGCCGGTCGGCTCGGGCGACGGCGACGACGGCAAGACGATCACGATCACCGTGAAGGCGATGCCCGAGGGCTTCCTGTCGTCGCATCTGGTGAACGGTCTGCAACCGGGCACCGTGGTCCGGTTGGCGGCGCCTGCCGGTGAGTTCGTCCTGCCGGAGCCGTTGCCGCCGAAGACCCTTTTCGTCACTGCCGGGAGCGGCATCACGCCCATCATGTCGATGCTGCGGATGGTCCGCCACCGCAGGCAGCGCGCCGACATCCGGGTGATCCACTCGACGCCGACAGCCGCGGACCTGCTGTTCGGGGACGAACTGGCGACGCTGGCTGCCGACGGTGTGGTGGATCTGCACATCCAGTACACGCGCACCGACGGCAAGGTGACGCCCGACCGACTCGCGGATCTGGTGCCGGACTGGCGCGAGCGCGAGACGTGGGCGTGCGGACCGAGTTCGTTCCTCGACGCCGTGCACCGGATGTATGCCGATGCCGGGGCGGACGACCACCTGCACATCGAGCGGTTCGCCCTCGAACGAGGAGCGGTCGGTGCCGAGGGCGGGACGGTCACCTTCGGCCGATCGGGACGAACCGCCGAGATCGACGGCGCGACAACACTGCTCGAGGCGGGCGAATCCGCAGGTGTGATGATGCCGTTCGGCTGTCGGATGGGGATCTGTCAGAGCTGCGTCGTGATGCTGGACAAAGGGTGTGTGCGCGATCTGCGGTCGGGAGCAGAGCATGTCGAGGGTGAGCGGATCCAGACGTGTATCAGCGCCGCGGCAGGGGACTGCACACTCGGCGTATGACCGGTCTGACCGGTTAGGCTGACCGCGTGAACACAGCTGTGCGGAGTGAGTCGGGTGCCCGCTGAACTCTCGTGGTCGCCCGACGTCCCGGTCCTCGGCGACGGAGTCGTCACGCTGCGTGGTCATCGATCCTCCGACCTCGGCCGGATCGTCGAGATGGCGACCGACCCCGAGATGATCCGCTGGACGCGGGTGCCCACCCCGTACGGACGGGGCGACGCGGAGCAGTTCGCGCTCGACGACATCCCGCGCGGATGGGACGAGGGAACCGGGATGGGCTGGGCCATCGACCATGGCGGTCGGTACGTCGGCAATGTCGACATCCGCGGCGCGGGTGCGATCGTCGACATCGGTTTCGCGCTCCATCCCGATGCCCGGGGCCTCGGTGTGATGCAGCGTTCGGTGCGATTGGCGGTCGATCACGCATTCGGTGTGGGCAAGCGAGCGGTGCGGTGGCAGGCGGCGGTCGGCAATCTCCCGAGTCTTCGCGTCGCACACGCATGCGGATTCACTCTCGATGCCGTCGTCCGCGACGGGCTCGAGATCGGTGACGCGATCTGTGACGCATGGGTGGCAACCTTGCGTCCAGATGATTCGCCTGCGCCGAAGACCACGTGGCACGCATCGACTTTCGACACCGAACGATTCCGCCTCCGACCGCTTGCCGAGAGAGACGACGAGCGGGTCCGGGACACCCTCGATGACCCGGTGTCGCGGAAGTACCTCTTCGAGCGTCCGGTTCCGCTCACCGTCGAGCACGCCGCTGCCGAACGCCTGCGCAAATGGTGGACGGCCGCGCGTGGTGAGACGTGTACGTGGGTGGTCGCCGACCTCGCGACCGACACCTATCTCGGCGACATCACCCTGCTCGATATCGACGCGGTGACCGGTGCCGAGGCGGGTTTCTACACACACCCGGATGCGCGGGGCGGCGGTGTCCTGGCCGAGGCATTCCCTGCCGTGGTGGATCACGCATTCGGCGTCATGGGCCTGCGCCGGTTGACGATGTTCGCCGCGATGAGCAACACGGGCTCGAAGTCGTTGGCGCAGTCGGCCGGGTTCCGTGAGTTCGGCACACAGCAGCTCGCGGCGAGTTCGGCCGGCGTCTTCGAGGACCTCATCGGGTTCGAACTGCTCCGCGACTGACTGCGAGGGTGGATTGGGTCACATTCCTCCGGTGATCTCGGGCCGGGGGTGGACATGGCGAACCAGCCAACCTACGCTTGCGTAAGTTACGGTTTGGTAGGTCGATGCGAACGGGAGCACCATGGCGATCACCGACATCCCTGAGTACGCGCACCTCACCGAGGTGGAGATCGAGGCGTTGGGCGTGGAGCTCGATGCGATCCGCGCCGACATCGAGGCCGATCGCGGTGAGCGCGACGCGCGCTATCTCCGCAACACAATCCGCTTCCAGCGCGGTCTGGAGCTGGCCGGACGGGCGCTGATCTTCGGATCGTCGAAGCGGTCGATGTGGTGGGCAGGTGCGGGCGCACTCGGCGTCGCCAAGATCGTCGAGAACATGGAGCTCGGGCACAACGTGATGCACGGGCAGTGGGATTGGATGAACGATCCCGAGGTGCACTCGACGACCTGGGAGTGGGACAACACCGGCCCGTCGGCGCACTGGAAACACACCCACAACTACATCCATCACAAGTACACGAACGTCCTCGGGATGGACGACGACGTGGGCTACGGGCTGCTGCGTGTCACGCGCGACCAGCGCTGGCGACCGTTCTATCTCGGCAACCTCTTCTTCAACACGGTCCTGGCCGCCGGCTTTGAATACGGTGTCGCCGCACAGCATCTCGAGCTGGGCAAGAAGCGCAAGACACCCGAGGCCAAGGAGCAGTTCCGCCGCGACCTCGCCGACGTCGGCAAGAAGGTCGGCAGGCAGGTCGTCAAGGACTACGCGGTCTACCCGGCTCTGGTGGCCGGGGCGACCGGCCGGAGCGTCGGCGTCGGACACGCCTTCCGGAAGGCTCTGACGGCAAACCTGATGGGCAACTTCATCCGCAACGTGTGGACCAACGCGGTCATCTTCTGCGGTCATTTCCCCGACGGCGCCGAGAAGTTCACCAAGCAGGACGTGGACAGTGAGACGCGGGGTGAGTGGTATCTGCGTCAGATGCTGGGCAGCGCGAACTTCCGCAGCGGCCCGGCGCTGGCGTTCATGAGCGGGAATCTGTCCTACCAGATCGAGCACCACATCTTCCCCGATCTGCCCAGCAACCGGCTCGCCGAGATCTCGGTGCGCGTGCGGGCGTTGTGCGAGAAGTACGACCTCCCGTACACCACTGGCTCGTTCCCGGTGCAGTACGCGAAATCGTGGCGCACCATCGCGAAGCTGTCGTTGCCGGACAAATACCTCAAGGCGACCGTCGACGATGCGCCGGAGACCGCCTCCGAGCGCCGGTTCAAGCAGGGGCTTCCCGAGGGCGCGCGGCTGATGGCCTCGGTCGATCCCGAGACCGGTCGCCGACGTGGTCTGCGTTCGGCCATCCGGACCTTGCGTCGTGGACGGCGCGCAGACGTGTCCGCCGCACGAACCGAGGTGCCCGTCCGGCAGCGTCCGGCGGCCTGACCTTGGTGATGTGTGGCGGCCGAGGTCCGTGGAACCTCCGTCCGCGGGGCGGGCATAATGGGTGCCGATGGCCATAACCGACATCAATGCCTACGCCCATCTGAGCGATGCGGACGTCGAGGCATTGGGCGCAGAACTCGACGCCCTTCGACGTGAGATCGAAGCCGACCGGGGTGTTCGTGATGTCCGCTACCTGCGTCGGACGATCTTCGCCCACCGCGCACTCGAGGTGGCCGGTCGGCTGGCGCTGTTCGGCAGTCACAAGCGTTCACTGTGGTTGCTGGGGACCGGTGCGCTCGCACTCTCCAAGATCATCGAGAACATGGAGCTCGGGCACAATGTGATGCACGGGCAATGGGATTGGATGAACGATCCCGAGGTCCACTCCACGACGTGGGAGTGGGACATGGTGTGCGCGTCGCCGCATTGGAAGCACTCGCACAACTACATCCACCACAAGTACACCAACGTGGTCGGGATGGATCACGACGTCGGGTACAAGATCCTGCGGGTGACCCGCGACGAGCCGTGGGAGCCGCGGCGCATACTCCAGCCGTTCTTCAACCTGGTCCTCGCGGCCACCTTCGAGTGGGGAATCGGTCTGCACGACCTCGAACTCAAAGAGGTCATCAACGGCACGAAGCCGAAAGATGTTGCAGTACCTCAGATCAAGGTGTTCCTCCGCAAGATCGGCAAGCAGGTCGGCAAGGATTACGTGCTGTTCCCGGTGTTGACCGGTCCGAACTTCGCGCATACCTTGACCGCGAATCTCAGCGCGAATCTGATCCGCAATCTCTGGGCGTACGTGGTGATCTTCTGCGGGCATTTCCCGGACGGCGCAGAGAAGTTCACCGTCGATTCACTCACCGACGAGACTCCCGGACAGTGGTATCTCCGTCAGATGCTCGGTACCGCCAATTTCGACGCGGGCCCGGCGACGGCCTTCCTGAGCGGCAATCTCTGTTACCAGATCGAGCACCACCTGTATCCGGATCTGCCCAGCAATCGCTACGCCGAGATGTCGGTGCGGATTCGCGCGCTGTGCGACAAGTACGACCTGCCGTACACGACCGGTTCGCTGTTCGTGCAGTACCTGCAGACCTTGCGGACCATCAACAAGCTCGCGTTGCCCGATCGGTTCCTGCGCGACACCGCCGACGACGCTCCCGAGACGGCATCGGAGCGTCGCTTCGCCGGCATGCCGAGGACCCGCGGCCTCAAGACCGCCATCGCCGATCTGCGGCGAAAGAAGCTGTCACGTAGGTGATCTCGCTGCCGATCGGTTGGGAGGCCGACGAGCCCCGCTGGTCGCGCAGTGGGCGAGCGGCAGCGGGCCGGCGTATCGAAACGGCTCCCACCGAACCGGGAACCGTCAGCCCCGAGCCGCCGCTCGCAATTCGGCATGCGCCGCTCGGCCCTGCACCGGATGCCCGCGTTCGGTCCAGGAGAAGACCGCCCACGTCGTGAGCCCGACGATCGCCGAACCCGTCCCGATCGTGCACACGAGGGGCCAGCCGCCCGCCTGGTACGCCCAGCCGCCGACCGTCGAGCCGATCACGCCGCCGGCGAAGTAGGCCACCATGTACGCCGTGGTCAACCGTGAACGAGCCCGGCCGTCAAGCGAATACACGCCTGTCTGATTGGCCAGCTGGACGCCCTGGACGCCGAAGTCGAAGACGAGCAGGGCGATCACCAGCACCACGACCTGATGTGCACCGGCCCACAGCAGGAGCCACCCGAGAATCTGCGCGCCCCACACGCCGTACTGGGTGTGGCGCAGGTAGCCCCGATCGGCCAGCTTGCCGACCACCGGCGCGACCAGCGCACCTGCCACGCCGGCAAGTCCGAACAGGCCGATCTCCGCTTCCGAGTACGAGTAGGTCGAGTCACCGGCGCCGGCCAGCAGGAAGGCGATCGCGGTCCACATGCAGCTGAAGGCCGCCATGGTGAGCCCACCGAGGAACATGCGGTGCCGCAACACGTCGTGGGTGCGCACGAGGGTCAGGATCGACCGGAGGACCTGCGGGTAGCTCTGACCCGACCCGGCAGCCTCGGGCGGCGCTTCGGGAGCGCGGAACCAGACCGCCACCGCCATCGCCACCTGCAGTCCCGCGGCGACGAACAGGATCGCCCGCCAGCCACCTACCTCGGCGACCAGCCCACTGAGGACTCGGGAGAACAGAATGCCGATGAGCAGTCCGCTCATCACATTGCCGACCACCGCGCCGCGCTCGTTCGGTGCGGCGATCGCGGCCGCCCACGGGACCACGACCTGTGCGGCCGACGCCGAGACCCCGACCGCGAACACCATCGTCAGCAGGCCGCCGTATGCGGGCATCAGGCCGGCGGCCACCAGGGCGACGCACGAGACGGCGAGGAGGCCGGTCACCAGCCGGCGGCGATTGACGAAGTCGCCGAGCGGGACGACGAGGGCAAGGCCGAGCAGATAACCGATCTGGGTCACCGCGATCAGCAGACCGGCCGTCGCGGTCGAGATCGAGAAGTCGACGCTGATCTCGTGCAAGAGCGGTTGCAGATAGTAGAGACAGCCGGCCGACGAGCCCGCAGTCACCGCGAACAGGAAGACCACGACGCGACTGAGTCGGGTCTGTGCTCGATCGGGGACAGAGAGGGTGGTGGCCATGCATACATTGTCGGGCCGTCTAGCCTTCAGGAAAAGCGATAGATTTCGATACAGACATCTCTGATCGCGATGGAGGCCGAGATGGAGTTGCGTCACCTGGAGTATTTCCTTGCCTGTTGCGACCTGGGCACGTTCACTGCTGCCGCGCGATCGCTCGACGTCGTGCAGTCTGCGGTCTCCACGGGGGTGGCCAAGATGGAGCGCGAGCTGGGGGAACGCGTCTTCGATCGCACCCCCACTGTGCTCGTGCTGACCGACACCGGTCGCGCGATCGTCGGTCCGGCGCGCGCGGCCCTGCGCGCGCGTGCCGACATCTTCGACGCGGTCGACGGAGTTCGCGGCGACATCCGCGGAGAGGTCGCAGTCGGTGCGCTCGTCAACGTCGTCTCCATCGACCTGGCCGAGGCATTCGCCGAGATCCATCGGCGCCATCCCGGGATCACGATCGCCATGCGCCAGAATCCGCGCGGCAGCTCCGGCAACATCGTCGGGGTGCGCGCAGGCACCCTCGACCTCGCATTCCTGGGGGCGTATCCGGACCTGATCCCTGGCATCGCCGTTCACCGGCTCGCGCAGGAACCGTTGGTACTGGTGTGTTCGCCCGATCACCGTCTGGCGCAGGCCGGTTCCTTCGCGACCGCCGACCTGGCCGAGGAGCGCGTCATCGACTATCCGCCCGGTTGGGGGACCCGCGCGGTCGTCGACCGCGACATCCCGGACAGGCGGACGGTGATCGAGGTGGCCGATCAGTTCTTCGGGATGAGCTTGGCGGTCAAGGGTTTCGGCGTGACACTCGTCCCGCTGGGCGTGGCACACATGCACGCAGGTGCGGCCATCGTGCCGTGTTCGGACACCGCGCTGATGTGGGACATAGCGATCGCGCACTCGTCCACCCGCACGCCGTCCCGAGCGGCCCGGGCCGTCCTCGACATCGTGCTCGAGCTGGCACGGCCGGTACGGGTCAGCCGAACGCCGTCATGAATGCGTCGACGGCGTCGTCCGGGTCGGCGCTCGCCCAGCCCTCGAGGCCGACGACGCCGGTGTAGCCGATCTCTGTGAGCGCCGTGGCGATCGCGGGGTAGTTGATCTCCCCGGTGCCCGGCTCACACCGGCCAGGAACGTCGGCAACCTGGATCTCGCCGACGAAAGGCATTGCCGTCCTGATTAATTCGATGAGGTTACCCTCACCGATCTGAGCGTGATAGAGATCGAGGTTCATCCGTAGGTGCGGGGAGTCGACGGCCCTCACCAGCGTCATGGTGTCCGACGCGGTGGCAAACGGGGTCCCCGGGTGGTCGACGCCGAGATTGAGGTTCTCGAGGGTGAAGACCCGGTCGTGACGCTCGCCGATCTCCGCGAGCCGGCGCAGGGTGTCGGCCGCGGTGAGCCACATCTCGGGCGTCACCACATCGACCGGAACCACGGGCAGGCCATCTGGGCCCAGTCCGGTGCCGTGCACGTTCAGGCTCGGGCAGTCGAGACGGGCGGCCACCGTGATCGATTCCTCTGCCGAGTCGAGGAAAGCGGAGATGCCGCCGGGATCGGTGAGATTGCCGGTCAGGTACCCGGTCATCGAGGCGAATTCGGCGCCGGTGGCGACCAGGGCGTCGATGTCCTTGGTGGACCAGTCCCAGATCTCCACCAGGAGTCCGCGATCGTGGATGGTGCGGACCCGGTCGACGAAAGGCAGGTCCAGGTAGAGCATCTCGGCGCTGGCCGCCAGTCGGTAGGTCATCAGTCGACCTCGTCGACAGTGACGGTGCGACCGGTCTCGACGCTGCGAATCGCGGCCAACGCGATCTGCAGTGCAGTCCGTGCGTCGGCCCCGCCGACCACGGCGGGCGATCCGCTGCGCACCGACTCGACGAACGCCGTGAGCTCGCCGACGTAGGCGTTGTGCAGGAGGACGGTGTCGCGCCGGGCGGTGTCGATCGCGATCCCGGCGGCTCCGTAGAACGTCATGTCGCTGGTGCGTCCGTCACCGGCGGTCGCCATACCGGCCGAGCCGAAGACCTCGCCGCGGACGTCATATCCGTACAGGGCGGAGAAGCTGGCCTCGGCGGTGGCGATGGCGCCGTTGTCGAACGCGATGGTGACGATCGCGGTGTCGAGGTGTCCGGACGCTTTCGCATCCGGACGGATCAGGGCATCGGCGAACGCGTGCACCGACGCCGGTCGGGCCCCTGGGTTGAGGAAGCACAGGGTGTCGAAATCGTGGATCAGCGTCTCGAGGAAGATCGTCCACTGCGGAACCCGGGCCGGATCCACGTGCCACGGGCCGGGATCGCGGGTCAACGAGCGCAGCAACTGCGGGGTGCCGACCCGCCCGTCGTCGACCGCCCGGCGGGCAGCCGCGAAGCCGGAGGCGAATCGCCGGTTGAAACCGACCTGCAGCACCACATCTGCGTCCGATGCCGCGGCGATCGCCCGATCGGCCTCGTCGAGGGTCACCGCCATCGGTTTCTCGCAGAAGACGTGCTTGCCGGCCGCCGCTGCGCGACAGACCAATTCGCTGTGACTCCGCGCCGGTGCGGTGATCAGCACTGCATCGACGTCAGGGGATGCGAGCACCACGTCGATGTCGGCGGTGGCGAACCCGGCGTCGACCGCCCCTGCGAGCCGCTCGGCCGCACCGTCGACCGGGTCGGCCACGGCTGCCACGACGGCACCCGGCACGTGTCGGGCGATCAGTTCGGTATGGCTGCTGCCGATGCGGCCGGCGCCGATGGTGGCGACGCGGACCGGCGTGGCGATCCCGGTGTCGGATGCGAGCGCGGTCGGGGAGGTGCTGGTGGTCATGAAGGCTCCGAGGTCTCGAGGTACTAGAACGTTCTAGTAGAACGTTCTAGGTTAGAGTAGTGCCCTGCCTCACACACGGTCAAGGAGGATTCGATGAGTGCGAGACGAGGTGGGCGGGTGACTCTCGCCGACGTCGCGCAGGCCGCCGGGGTGTCGACGGCGCTGGTGTCGATCGTGATGCGCGGAGTGGCCGGTGCGAGCGACGAGACCCGCGAGCGCGTGTTGTCGATCGCCGGCGAGATGGGGTACGTCCCGGATCAACGCGCCCGGAAGTTGCGGCAGGCGTCGTCGCGGCTGTTGGGGGTGACCTTCGAACTCCGTGAGCCGTTCCACGGCGATCTGGTGGAGGAGACCTACCGGGTGGCCGCCGACGTCGACTACGACGTGGTGATCAGCGCGGTCGCGCCCAGTCGCTCTGAGGCTGCCGCCCTCGACACCGTGGTGCGGGAGCGCTGCGAGGCGGTGATCCTGCTGGGTTCCCGCCTGTCCGACGACGCACTCGCCGGACTCGCCGAACGCCTTCCGGTCGTGGTGGTGGCCCGCGACAGCAACGTGCCCGGGGTCGGTCATGTCCGTAGTGACGACACCGCGGGCGTCGGGCTGGCCGTCGACCATCTTGTGGGACTGGGTCATCGGCGGATCGTGCACATCGATGGCGGGGACGCTCCCGGTGCGCCCGACCGTCGTGCGGGGTTCTCGTCGGCGATGGGAGAGCGCGGCCTGTCGTCCGAGGCGTCGATCGTCGCGGGCGGTCTCACGCAGATCGATGGTGCCCGTGCAACGCGTGATCTGGTGGCCGCCGACGAGTCGACCACAGCTGTCGTCGCGTTCAACGACGAGTGCGCCACTGGGGTGATCGATGTGCTCATCCGAACCGGATTACGTGTGCCCGAGGATGTCTCGGTCATCGGCTACGACGACGCGAGGCTCGCATCCCGTGCGCCGGTACCGCTGACGACCGTGTCGCAGGATGCCGGCGAGTTGGCTGCGGATGCGGTCGCGGGTGCGCTGGGGATGATCGACGGCGGCCCCCCGCCTCGGATCGTGCGTCGTCCCCGACTCGTCGTGCGTGCGACCACGGCGCCTGTTCGCCGCTGACCGATGCTGGGGGCCGGTGGATGCGCTCGAGGGTCCTCCGGGGATCAGGCCTCGGCCTTGTCTCGGAGGTGATGTGTGTAGATCGCACCCGTGGTGACGTCGTCCTCGACCTCTTCGAGTGTGCGGCCGCGGGTTTCGGGTGCCTGGGTGTAGATGAACGCGATGGCGAACAGTCCGATCACGCCGAACATGAAGAAGGTTCCGGTGATGCCGACCGCCTCGACGATCGTCGGGAATAACAGACCGAGGAACGCATTGGCCATCCACAGGCAGAACACCGAGATGCCGATGGCCAGGCCACGGATCTGCAGCGGGAAGATCTCCGAAAGCAGTACCCAGGTGGCCACATTGAGGAAGGTCTGCATCGAGCCGACGAACAGGACGATCAGCAGGAGGAGTATCCATGGGCGCAACGAATTGCCTTGTGGCAGTACAACCGACGCGATACCGATGAGAAAGTGGAACATCGTGGTGAGGCTGTAGCCGATGAGCAGGGTGGTGCGCCTGTTCATATGCTGGGCCAGCCACAGGGCGACGACGGAGCCGATCACCGCGATGACCCCGGGGGCGATGTTGGCGATCAGTGCGGCCTTCGATTCGAAACCGGCGTCCTTGAGCACGGATTGGCCGTAGTACATGATCGCGTTGATGCCGGTGAGTTGCTGGAAGACCCCGAGTCCGATACCCACCAACAGGATGCGCCGGACCCACCGGCTGTCGCGAATGGACGACCAGCTGCCCTTGACGCGGTTTTTCTCCATCTCGGCGATCTCGGTGATCATGTCGACCTCGGCCTTGGCGCGCTGCTGCGACCGGATCGTGGACAGGACTTCGGTGGCCTCGCCGACGCGATCCTTGGAGATCAGCCAGCGCGGGGACTCGGGGACGGTCATCATGCCGGCCATGAGGCACATCGCCGGCAGCGCGGCCACGGCGAGCATATAGCGCCACACTCCGTCGTGATCGCCCCACACGTTGCCGATGATCGCGTTGATGATGAATGCCGCGAGCTGGCCGATGACGATCATGAGTTCGTTGCGGCCGGCGAGGGATCCGCGGATCTCATAGGGCGCCAGTTCGGCAAGGTAGACCGGGACGACGGTGGAGGCGCCACCCACCGCGAGGCCGAGGATGACGCGACCGAGGACCATCACACCGAATCCCGGCGCGAACACGCAGGTGACGGTGCCGATCAAGAACAACACGGCCAACGCCATGATCGTCTTGCGCCGTCCGAGGGCGTCGGCGATACGTCCGCCGATCATCGCGCCGAAGGCGGCCGCGAACAGCAGCGAGCTGGTCACCACGCCCTCGGTGAACGCGGTGAGCCCGAGGTCCTCCTTCATCGGCTCCAGTGCGCCGTTGATGACGCCCGTGTCGTAGCCGAAGAGGAGACCGCCGAGCGTCGCGATCAGCGCCACCGCATGCAGGCGACGGCGGAAGGGGCCGTGCCCCAGAGGCGGCAGGGCGACGCGTTCTCGGACCAGTCCCGACTTCTCGGCTGTCGACATGGAGACTCCCTTGGTTGGTGCATTACATCGTCGTGCTCGTGACCCTGGTCACGGTCGGTCTACTTCGATACTGTCATAATGTCCTAACAATGTGTCAAGGGTCTTCGTGGGAATTTCTTGTATATCAGCAGGAAATCGAGCAGCGATCACTCGGTGAGACAGTTTAATTGTCCGTACAAAATGGGAGAAGTGATGCGACTTGGCCTCGTCGGTTACGGAGCGGGCGGACGCCTGTTCCATGCCCCGTACATCCGTGCGGTGCCGGAGATCGAGCTGGTCGGCGTGGTGACCCGCAATCCAGAACGCCGGGGTGAGGTGGCAACGGACCTCCCCGGCGTCGCGGTGTTCGATTCGCTCGGTGATCTACTCGACGCGGGCGTCGACGCCGTGACCATCACGACCCCGCCGGATACCCGTCGGGCATTGGTCCTCGAGGCGGTGGACCGCGGTGTCCACGTGATCGCCGACAAGCCCTTCGCGCCGGATGCCGCCGGTGGACGTGAACTGGCGGCCGCGGCGGACTCGGCGGGGGTGTTGCTCAGCGTCTTCCACAACCGTCGATGGGACACCGATCTCCGGACGTTGTCCGGCGTGCTGGCAGGCCTCGGCACCGCGTGGCGCTGTGAGTCGCGGTTTGATCTGAATGAACCGGGCAGCCTCGACGCCGGGCCGAGCGGTGGCCTGCTCCGCGACCTGGGGGCACATCTCGTCGATCAGATGCTCTGGCTGTTCGGCCCGGTCGAGACGGTCTCCGCTCATCTGGACTGGATCGATCAGCACAGGGGGAGAACCGACTGTGGCTTTTCCGTCTCGATGACGCATGCGAGCGGAGTGTTCTCGACGGTGAGCGCGAGCAAGATCAACCACGTGGCTGCCCGCCAATGGCGCGTGTACGGCGCCGAGGGCAGCTACGTCAGCGACGGCACCGACGTCCAGACCGATCAGATCAAGCAGGGGTTGCGGCCGGTCGACGATCTCGCCACCTGGGGCCATGAGCGTCCGGATCGGCTCGGCGTGCTGTACACCGCGAATGGTGCTCAGACCGTGCCGTCGGCGCAGGGACGGTACGACGAGTTCTACCGGCAGTTCGCAGCGGCGGTGGACCGGCAAGGACCGCAACCGGTTCCGGCTCGCGAGGCGATCGCCACGCTCGAGGTCCTCGACGCAGCGCGGGCCAGTGCGACCGGTGGCGTGACCGTGCGGCTCTGACCGGATCGCGTCAAACACGACGTTGCCGTCCGGCTCGATGGGCGAGCCGGACGGCGACGTCTGTGGGCCGATGCCGTCTCTCAGGCGTTCTGCGGGAAGCCGAGGTTGAGGCCGCCGTGGCTGGGGTCGAGCCAGCGGCTGGTGATGGCCTTGCCGCGGGTGAAGAAGTTGACGCCTTCCATGCCGTGGGCGTGGGTGTCGCCGAACAGCGAGTTCTTCCAGCCGCCGAAGCTGTAGTAGGCCATCGGGACGGGGATGGGCACGTTGATGCCGACCATGCCGACCTCGACCTCGTTCTGGAAGCGGCGTGCCGCGCCGCCGTCGTTGGTGAAGATGGCCGTGCCGTTGCCGTACGGGTTGGAGTTGATCAGTTCGAGCGCTTCGTCGTAGGTGTCGACGCGGACGACCGACAGAACGGGGCCGAAGATCTCGTCGGTGTAGATGCTCATGTCGGTGGTGACATTGTCGATGAGGGTCGGACCGAGCCAGAATCCGTCGGCGGATCCATCCGGCTCGACCTGGCGGCCGTCGACAACGATGGTGGCGCCGTCCTTCTCGCCGGCGTCGACGTAGGACTTGACCTTGTCGCGGTGGGCTCTGGTGACCAGGGGTCCCATGTCGGAGTTCTTGGTGCCATCACCGGTTGTGATGGTGTTGGCGCGTTCGGTGATCTTGGCGACGAGGTCGTCGGCGATCGGTCCGACCGCGACGCAGGCGGAGATGGCCATGCAGCGTTCGCCTGCGGAGCCGAAGCCGGCGTTGACCATGGCGTCGGCGGCGAGGTCGAGATCAGCATCGGGCAGCACGATGGCGTGGTTCTTGGCGCCGCCCAATGCCTGGACGCGTTTGCCCGCGGCGGTCCCGGTGGCGTAGACGTACTGGGCGATCGGTGTGGACCCGACGAAGCTGATCGACTTGATCGCATTGTTGGTGAGCAGCTCGTCGACGGCGAGTTTGTCGCCCTGCAGGACGTTGAACACGCCTTCGGGGAGTCCGGCTTCTCTCCAGAGCTCGGCCAGCCACAGCGATGCCGAGGGGTCCTTCTCCGACGGCTTGAGCACGACGGTGTTGCCGGCGGCGATGGCGATGGGGAAGAACCACATCGGCACCATGGCCGGGAAGTTGAACGGGCTGATGATGCCGATCGGGCCCAGCGGCTGGCGGATCGAGAAGACGTCGACCTTGGTGGAGGCGTTCTCGGTGAATCCGCCCTTCAGCAGATGTGGTATGCCGCAAGCGAACTCGGCGACCTCCTGGCCGCGGCTGATCTCGCCGAGGGCGTCGGAGAGTACCTTGCCGTGTTCGGCCGTGATGATCTCGGCCAACTCGGGTTTGCGGGCCTCGAGCAGTTCGCGGAACCTGAACAGGATCGCGGTGCGTTTGGCCAACGACGTGTCGCGCCACGCCGGAAAGGCCGCGACGGCGGCGTCGATCACCGCACGGGCGTCCTCGGTGTTGGCCAGCGCCACCTCGCCGGTGACCTCGCCGGTGGCCGGATTGGTGACCGGTGCGGAATTGCTGCTGGTGCCGGGATAGGGCTTGTTGTTGACCCAGTGGCCGATGGTTGTGGACATGGTGGTTCTCCTGTTGGGGTTTGTGCGCTGGTCGGCTTTCGAGGTTTGTTGCGGGGTCTCGATACGGTCCTCGCCTGGCGGCTCGGACCTACTCGACCGGCGGTGGGGTGTGGCTCGGACCTACTCGACCGGCGGGTGCTTTCTGGTGGTCGAGTAGCCGCGAACGGAGTGAGTGGCGTATCGAGGCCTACTCGACCGGCGGGTGCTCTTGGTGGTCGAGTGGCCGCGAACGGAGTGAGTGGCGTATCGAGGCCTACTCGATCGGCGGGTGCTCTTGGTGGTCGAGTGGCGGCGAACGGAGTGAGTGGCGTATCGAGACCTACGTGCGCCGCCTGCTCAGGCTCCCGGGATCGACGCCCGGGAAACCATGTCGACCGCCTGACGCTCTCCGGTCTCCAGCGCCCTGACACCTGCGGCACACACGGCTGCGGCGGCGTACCCGTCCCACGCGCCAGGACCGTCGACATTGGTCCCGGCCCGTACCGCGTTGACCCAGCGCTGGATCTCGACGTCGTAGGCGACACCGAAACGCTCGACGAAGGACGGTGTGATGTCACCCGTCGCGATCCCGGCGATCTTGCGGCCGTCGCCCGTGTCGGACTGGACCGGGTTGCGCTGCTTGCGGATCAGACCCTGATCCAAGCCGATGAACGCCGATCCGAGCTCACCGACGAGTTCGGTGCGCACCTCGTAGGCGACGCCGGTCGTGACGAAGCACTCGACGTCGATGTGCCGGCCGGACTCGGTGGTGAAGATCGCGATCTGCGGATCCTTCAGTCCTTGCGGGGCATTCGGGTTCGCACCCGGCGCGATGATCTGCACTGACGTGATTTCCTCGTCGAAGAAGAACCGCGTCGCGTCGACCTCGTGGACGAGGGAGTCCTTGACGATCATCGAGCTGTCGAAGCTGGGTGGTACCGCAGGGTTGCGATGGACGAAGTGCGCCATCAGGGCCTGGCCGAAGGTGCCGTCGTCGATGAGTCCCTTCAGCTGCTCGTACTCATGATCGAAGCGGCGCATGAACCCGACCTGGATCAGCTTGCGGCCCGACTCCGCCTCGCGCTTGACGACCTCGAGCGAGGTGGCGACGTCGGTGGTGAGCGGCTTCTCGCACATGACGGGCTTGCCCGCCTCGAGACATGCGAGCAGCTGCTTCTCGTGCGTCGGACCGGGAGTCGCGAGAATGACCGCGTCGACCTCGGGGTCGGCGATGGCGTCGAGCGGGTCGTTGATCACCCGACAGCCGGGGATGCTCGCTGCCAGCTCCTCGGCCTTTTCCGGGAAGTAGTCGTTGAGCACGGTGACGGTGGCGCCCTTGGTGCGCTCGGTGATGCGAGCGACGTGGTCGGCACCCATCATGCCGACGCCGAGGACGGCGATGCGCAAGTCTTGCATTTCTACTCTCCGTTTGTTGGGTTCAGATATGGACGTTGGACGGCTTTCCACTTCGTGTAGACGTCGTGGGCCTGCTGCGTGGACTGCAGCGTGGAGGTCTCCGACACCGGTACGTCCCACCATGATTCGCTGTCGGGCGCGCCGATCAGCGGATCGGTCTCGACGTGGATCACGGTGGTGCGCTCGGCGGCCTTGGCCGCCTTGATCGCATCGGTGAACTCGGCGGCCGAGGTGGCGCGGATGACGTCGGCGCCGAGCGATGCGGCATTTGCGGCCAGATCGATCGGCAGTGTCGATCCCTCGAGTCGGCCGTTGTCGCCGCGGTAGCGGTAGTTGGTGCCGAAGCGTTGCGAGCCCAGCGATTCCGACAGCGAGCCGATCGATGCGAAACCGTGGTTCTGCACCAGGACGACGATCACCTTGAGATTTTCCTGCACGGCGGTGACCAGTTCGGTCGCCATCATCAGGTAGGAGCCGTCGCCGACCATGACGAAGACGTCGCGGTCCGGGCAGGCCATCTTCACACCGAGTCCGCCTGCGACCTCGTAGCCCATGCACGAGTAGCCGTACTCGACGTGATATCCCTTGGAATCGCGCGTGCGCCAGAGCTTGTGGAGATCACCGGGCATGGAGCCGGCCGCGCAGACCACCACGTCGCGCGGGTCCGAGGTCTCGTTCACCAGTCCGATCACCGCTCCCTGGGTCAGTGCCTCCTCGCCGCTGGCGATGTTGGTGCCGACAACCGTCGGGGAGTAAGCCTCCTCGACGATGGTGTCCCACTCGGCCGCGAGCTCAGAGACCCTCTCGCGGTAGGCGTCGTCGACGGTGTGATCGGCGAGCAGTTCGTCGAGCGCGTCCAGTGATTCGCGCGCGTCGGCGACCACGCTGTAGCCGCTGTGCTTGACCGAATCCAGGGACGCCACATTGATGTTCACGAATCGCACACCGTCACCCGTGAAAGCGGTGCGCGAGGCGGTGGTGAAATCGCTGTAGCGGGTACCGATGCCGATGACCACATCGGCCTCGGCGGCGAGTGCGTTGGCTGCGGTCGTACCGGTGGAACCGATCGCCCCGACGGACTGCGGATGGTCGTAGGCCAGCGATCCCTTGCCGGCCTGACTCTGTCCGACCGGGATTCCGGTGCGTGCGCAGAACGCCGCGAGCGACTCGGTGGCGCCGCTGTAGATGACGCCGCCGCCTGCGACGATGAGCGGACGCTTCGCAGATCGGATGATCTCGGCGGCCTCGGCGATGACGCGGCGCTCGGGCAGTGGCCGGGCAACATGCCAGGTGCGCTCCGCGAAAAGTGATTCCGGCCAGTCGAATGCCTCGGCCTGCACGTCCTGGGGGATCGCGACGGTCGCGGCGCCGGTCTCGACCGGATCGGTCAGCACCCGCATCGCGCCGAGAAGTGCGCCGGGCAGCTGCTCGGGTCGCCACACACGGTCGAAGTAGCGTGAGACGGGTTTGAATGCGTCGTTCACCGTGATGTCGCCCGACGACGGGAGTTCGAGCTCCTGCAGTACCGGAGAGGTGGCCCGGGTGGCGAAGGTGTCCGCAGGCAGGAGAAGGACGGGTATGCGGTTGATGGTGGCCAATGCCGCACCGGTGAGCATGTTGGTCGCGCCGGGGCCGACCGAGGCGGTGACGGCCCACGCCTGCAGGCGGTCCTTCATCCGGGCGTAACCGACCGCGGAGTGGACCATCGCCTGCTCGTTGCGTCCGAGCACGTATTTGAGGGACAGGTCACGACCGTTGTCCACATCGTCGATCTCGTTCTGCAGCAATGCCTGACCGAGACCGGCTACGTTGCCGTGACCGAAGATGCCGAAACACCCGGCGAAGAACTTGGTCCGCTCGCCGTCGCGCTCCACGAACTGATTGGCGAGGAATCGCACCGTCGCCTGGGAGACGGTGAGCCGGACGGTCGGTTCACCGTGAGGGGTCCGCACGCCGGTCACGCCGCCGTCTCGTCCCTGATTGATCGGTGCCACGATTGCTTCTTTCTCGTCGGTGTGGATGTCTGTGGGTGGTGGGTGGATCTCGATACGCCGCCTCGCTGCGCTCGGTGGCTACTCGATCAGCGGTCTGTTCCGCGGATCGAGATCGATCGGCGGTCTGTTCCGCGGATCGAGATCCTTCAGCGGGAGGGAGTCTTCCCGCTGATCGAGATCCATCGGCGGGAGGGGGTCTTCCCGCTGATCGAGATCCATCGGCGGGAGGGGGTCTTCCCGCCGATCGAGTAGCCACGAGCTTGCGAGTGGCGTATCGAGATCCATCAGCGGGACTGCTTCTCGTGCAGCGGGAGTCGCGGATCGATGTCCTGGTGTGCCCAGCTGTCGCGCAACCACGTGTGGTCGGGGTCATCGCAGATCTTCCAGGTGCGTTCGCCCGATCCGGCCATCACGTTCAGGTAGTACATGTGGTAGCCGGGCGCGGCGATCGACGGCCCGTGGTAGCCGTGCGGGACCAGGACGACGTCGCCGCTGCGTACCTCTTCGAGCACCTCGATCGGACGTTCGGGCGTGCCGTATACGCGGTGATAGCCGAACCCCGGCGAACCGTCGGGACCGTCGGCGATCTCGAAGTAGTAGATCTCTTCGAGTTGGGACTCGTTCTCGCTGTTCTCGTCATGCTTGTGAGCGGGGTAACTCGACCAGTTGCCACCAGGGGTGATGACCTCGCAGGCGATGAGAGAGTCGGCCTCGAATGCGTCTGCGGTACCGAAGTTGTGCACCTGCCTGCTGCAATTGCCGGCACCGCGCAGCTCCACCGGGACATCGACTGCAGGCACGTGCCGAAACGGCAGTGTCGTCGCGGCCCTGGCGCCGCAGAGGGCGAAGCGGCCGCCCGGCTCGCTCGTCACCGTGAACTCGGAATCCCGGCCGACGTAGACGAAGTCGCTCGGACCATCGAACACGCTTGCGCGCCCGGCCAGCTCGAAGGAGTGGCCGTCGGAGGTCACCGTCGCCGAGCCGGACAGCGGCACGACGATGATCTCGTCCTCACCGGACCGTCGCGTGATCGTCTCGCCGGCACCGAGTTCGACGACGAACAGGGAGGATTCTGTCCAGCCCGCCGATTCCGGCGTCACATCGACCGTCAGGGGGGCGGTGGCAGACCGCGTCGGGATGTAGTACTTGCTGTTCATCGGCTCACCTCACCAGGTTGACCGCGGTGTCGACCGCGGTGGCCACGTCGTCGTCGCTCGGGTAGAGCAGTGTGCGGCCCACGATCAGACCGCGCACCGATGGGATACGCAGGGCGCGTTCCCAACTCGCGAATGTCTCGTCCGGTGCGGTCTGCGGGTCGCCGCCGAGCAGCAGGGTCGGCAGCGTCGTGGCATCCATCACGCGTTCCATCTCGTCGACCACCGGCAACTTGAGCCAGGTGTAGGCCGACGTCGAACCGAGTCCTTGCACGATGTGCATCGACTTGATCACCGCGTCTGCGGTCAGGTCGTTGCGCACCTTGCCGTCGATCCGTGACGACAGGAACGGCTCGAGCATGGCGATCGATCCACCGGCGGCGAGCTCGTCGACGGCGGCGGCGCACGCGGTCATCATGTTCAGCGTGCCCTCGTCGCCCAGGTCCACCCGGCACAGCATCTTCGCGCCATTGAGGCCGGCATCGATGGTCCAGGCCGCGGTGGCCGAGGTCATCCGATCGTCGAGCTCGAACGACGCACCCGCGAGGCCACCACGGTTCATCGAAGAGAACACGACCTTGTCCTCGAGCGCGCCGAGCAGCAGCAGGTCCTCCAAGATGTCGGAGGTCGCCAACACGCCGTCGACGCCGGGGTTCGCCAGAGCGGTGCGCAGGCGGTCGAGCAGATCGGAACGGCTGTTCATCGCGATCGGGTTCGATCCGACGGCGAGGGCGCCGCGAGCCGGGTGATCGGCGGCGACGATCATCAAGCGGTCGACACCGGTGACCGTCGCGCGTCGGCGCCGTCGGGCCCACGCCTCGGCGATGGCCTGCGGGTGGGTAGCCCGGACCGCGGTGACCTCGGCATAGGTCGAGCACCGCGCCGTCGCGACGCCGTTGCGGTCGGTCACGGCTCCGGGTGGGCCTGCGGGCGTCGCGACCTCAGACATTGATCTTCTCCTCAGTGGTGGTGGCGAGCTCGGCGACCTCGTCGGCGGTGGGCATGGCGGTCGAACACTCGAGTCGGCCGGCCACGATGGCCCCGGCCGCATTGGCGTGGCGCAAGATCTTCTCCAGCGGCCAGCCCGCGAGCAATCCGTGACACAGGCTGCCGCCGAAGCTGTCGCCCGCGCCGAGTCCGTTCACGACGTCGACCGGCATGGGCGCGACTTCGACGGTCTCTGTCCGGCTCTTGCCCAGCACTCCCTTGGGACCCTGCTTGACGATCGCCAGCTCGACACCGAGATCGAGCAACGCATCGGCCGCGGCGTGGGGATCGGTCTCGCCGACTGCGATCTCACACTCCTCGCGATTCCCGACGGCGACCGTGACATGTGACAGCGCGCGACGGACCTGCTCGGTGGCTGCCTGCGGCGTGGACCAGAACATCGGCCGGTAGTCGAGATCCAGAACGGTGAGCGACTGGCGCCCGCGGGCTTCCCACGCCGCGAAGTGGGCGCTGCGCGACGGCTCTTCGGACAGGCCGGTGACCGTCGACCAGTACAGACGCGCGTCGTGGACCGCGGAGGTGTCGATGTCGGCGACCGCGACCTGCAGATCCGGGGCGGTCGGCTTGCGATAGAAGTACAGCGGGAAGTCGTCCGGCGGGAAGATCTCGCAGAAGGTGACGGGAGTGGCGTACTCGTCGTCGATTCCGACGAACCGATTGTCGACCCCCAGGCGAACCAGTTCCGAGCGCACGAACCGTCCGAACGGGTCGTCGCCGACGCCCGATATCAGTGCGCTGCGCTCGCCGAGTCGCGCTGCGGCCACTGTCACGTTCGCCGCACTGCCACCGAGGAACTTGCCGAAGCTGGTGACGTCTTCAAGGCCGACCCCGATCTGCTGCGGGTAGATGTCGACACCACTGCGGCCGATGGCCAGCACATCGAAGTGTGATGTCTCGCCCAGACGGGATTGTTGCTGTGCGGTCACGTACTGCTCCCTGTTCGTGGTCGGTCGGGTGAGGGCCCTCGATGGGACATGCGGGCCGGGACGTCCAGTGCCATCCACTGTGCGTCAGTTCACAAGGCAAAGTCAAGACTTTGTCCTGACATTCTTACCTGGCATAGTGGTGTCCGAGATCACACGGCCCGATCGGGCCCTGTTGAAGGGAACTGGAGATGACAGTGGACACCGCTACCACCGCCGACGCCACCGAACTCGGGGACGCAGGCGTGATCCTGCCTGTCGGCATCATCGGCTTCGGCTGGATGGGTCGCGCCCATGCGCAGGCCTACGCACGGGTTCGTCACCACTATCCGCAGCTGACGCCGGTGCCGAAGCTGATGGTGATCGCCGACGAGGTCGCCGAACGGGCCGCCGATGCCGCCGCTCAATTCGACGTACCGTCCACCGTCGCCGATTGGCACGACGTGGTCGACGACCCGGCGATCGGTGCCGTGAGCGTCACCGCCCCCAACTTCCTTCACCGGGAGATCGGCTGTGCGGTCGCCGGTGCGGGCAAACACCTCTGGATCGAGAAGCCGGTGGGTCTGTCCGCCGACGACGCGCGAGCCGTGGCCACCGCGGCGCGAGCCGCGGGAGTGCGGACGGCGGTCGGTTTCAATTACCGCAACGTGCCGGCTGTCGCGGCGGCCCGCGAGATGATCGCCGCCGGCGGGATCGGCGAGGTGACCCATGCCCGTTTCCGGTTGTTCAGCGATTATGCCGCCCACCCCGACGGTGCCCTGAGCTGGCGTTTCCAGCGTGCACGCGGTGGCAACGGAGTCCTCGGCGACCTCGCGTCGCATGGCGCGGACCTGGTGTGGTTCCTCCTGGGCGACATCGAATCGGTGGTTGCCGACACGGCGATCTTCGTCCCGGAACGACCACGGCCGACCGGTTCGACCTCGGGTCACCAACTCGCATCCGGCGGTGACCGCGGCCCGGTGGAGAACGAGGACTACGTCTCCGCGCAGATGCGGCTGGCCTCGGGCGCGCGATGCGTGCTGGAGGCGAGTCGAGTGTCGGTGGGGGCGCAGAACTCCTACGGCTTCGAGATCCACGGCACCGAGGGCGTCGTGCGTTGGGACTATCGACGCATGGGTGAACTCGAGGTCGGCAACGGTCACGACTATCAGGACCTGGCGGTGGCCACCAGATTCGTGGGACCGGGTGCGGGTGACTACGCCGCGTTCCAGCCCGGCGCCGCCAATCCCATGAGCTACGACGACCTCAAGGTCATCGAGGCAGCCCGATTCTGTGCCTCGGTACGCGACGAGACATGTCACGGCGCGACCATCGACGACGCGGTCCGCAGCGCCCAGGTGCTCGACGCGATGACGACATCGGTCCGTGAGGGCACCTGGGTCTCGCCCGACACGCACGGGTGATCGACCGGTCCGGTCGCCCGTCCCGAGCGTCTCCACCCGTGGAATTCCCTTACGCGCTCGCCTTGCTGGGCGCGGGCGCGCTCTTCATGGAGATTCTCGACGCCACGATCGTCGCCACCGCGCTCCCGGCGATCGCCGCAGATCTCGGGGCCCGGCCGCTCGACGCCGGCATCGTGGTGACCGCCTACCTGATCACCCTGGCCGTGGTGATCCCGTTGTCGGGGTGGGTCGCCGACCGGTTCGGAGTACGTCGGGTGTTCCTCGCCGCGGGTGCGGTGTTCACCATCGCATCCGCGGGATGCGCGCTCGCGCCCGATCTCTCGAGCCTGGTCGCGATGCGCGTCCTGCAGGCGGTTGGCGGCGCGATGATGGTGCCGGTTGGCAGACTCGCCGTGCTGCGCAGCGTCGAGCGCGCCCAGCTCGTCCGCGCCATCGCCTACCTGACGTGGCCGGCCCTGATCGCGCCGGTGGTGGCGCCGCTGATCGGTGGGTTGATCGTGATGCACGCGGACTGGCGGCTCATCTTTGCCATCAACATCCCGATCGGGGCGGCCGGACTGGTGGCCGCGGCCGTCTGGTGCCGGCCGACGGAGACCGACGTGGGTCGTCGACCTCTCGATCTGCTCGGGGTCGCATCGACGACGCTGGCGGTCGGCGCCGCGATGGTGGCCGCGCACGAGGTCTCGTCCGACTCTCCGCGGTGGACGGTGGTCTCGGCGGGTGTCGGCGGCGCCGCGATCCTCGGTACGGCCGCGGTGCGGCGAATGCGGACCTCGCCGCATCCGCTGCTCGATCTCCGGGTGCTGCATGTGTCGTCGTTCGCGTTCGTGGTGGGCTTCGGAACCGTGTACCGGATGGCGATCAGCGCCGTCCCCTTCCTGTTGCCGCTGATGTTCCAGCTGCAGTTCGGGTGGACGCCGGTCGCCGCGGGCGCCATGGTGACAGCGCTGTTCGCCGGGAATGTCGTCGTCAAACCGCTCACGACACCGATCATGCGGCGGTGGGGCATCCGGCGGGTCCTGCTGATCGACCTGCTGATGTCGGTCGTCGCGTTCGTCGGTCTCGCGGTGCTGGGGGAGGCGACGTCGGCCGTGTTGATCGCGGCGGTACTGGTGATTTCGGGCGCCCTGCGCTCGGTCGGCTTCTCGGCGTACAACACGCTGGCCTTCGCCGATGTCGACGCAGATGAGCTCAGTGACGCCAATGCCGTGCACGCGGCGGTCCAGGAGTTGGGTGCCGCGTTCGGGGTCGCTCTCGGGGCCGTTGCGGTGTCTGCGTTCGCGGTCGCCGACGGGCTGCCGGCGGGCGCGTACTCGGCCGCCTTCCTCTTGCTGGCCATGGTGATGGTGGTGTGCGTGCTCGGCGTCCTGCGGCTGCCCTCCGGGGCGGGCGCACGAGCCGTCGGGCCGCGATGAATTCTCTTCTTCAGATCAGAATGTCTTTACAAAGTCTTGACAGCAGCCATGTGACGGGTATTACATCATGACCAGGGGAGTGCTCCTTCGAACACTCTGCATAGCGAAGGGAAGAGACAACGATGGATTCCACGGAAGGTCGCCGGATCGGCCGGCCGCGTCGGCTGATCGCAATCGCCGCCGCCCTGTCGTCCGCGGTGCTGATCGTCGCGGGTTGTTCCAGCACCGGCGGTGCCCCGGACGACAACGACAACGGGGGCGGTGGCGCGGGCAATGCCGGCACGCCGACCAAGACCATCGCCATGATCACCCATGAGGTCCCGGGTGACTCGTTCTGGGATCTGATCCGCAAGGGCGCCGAAATGGCCGCCAAGAAGGACAACATCAAGCTCCAGTACTCCGCTGATCCCGAGGCGCCGAACCAGGCGAACCTGGTGCAGACGGCGATCGACAGCAAGGTCGACGGCATCGCCCTGACGCTGGCCAAGCCGGACGCGATGGCCCCGGCCGTGAAGAAGGCAATCGACGCAGGCATCCCGGTGGTCGCGTTCAACTCCGGCTACGACGACTGGAAGGCGATGGGCGTCCAGCAGTACTTCGGTCAGGACGAGACCCTCGCAGGCAAGACGGCGGGCGAGCGCCTCGCGAAGGAGGGGCGCAAAAAGGTCCTGTGCGTCATCCAGGAGCAGGGACAGGTGGCCCTCGAATCCCGCTGTGCGGGTGTCAAGCAGGGCTTCACCGGCGGCGGCTTCGAGATCCTCAACGTCAACAGCAAGGACATGCCGTCCGTCGAGGCGACGATGACCGCGAAGTTGCAGCAGGATCCGTCCATCGACACGGTCGTGACCCTCGGCGCACCGATCGCGCAGACTGCCGTCCAGTCCAAGGGCAACGCCGGCTCCGACGCCCAGATCGTCACCTTCGACACCAACGCCGCCCTGGTACCTCTCATCCAGAACGGTGACGTGCAGTGGGCCGTCGACCAGCAGCCGTATCTGCAGGGCTACGAAGCGATCGACTCGCTGTGGCTCTATCTGACCAACGGGAACACCATCGGCGGTGGTGAAGCTGTGCTCACCGGTCCTGCCTTCATCGACAAGTCGAACATCGACAAGGTCGCCGAGTACGCCAAGGGCGGCACTCGCTGACGCGGGTCCCGCCACAGGAACCACGAGGAATCCGATGAGTACACAAACTGATCTCGACCTGTCAACGCACAAGGTCGTCACCGATGAACGGGTGAAGCGGCAGAAGCCGTGGCAGCGATTGCTGGTTCGGCCGGAGATCGGCGCCCTGTTCGGCGCGGTCGCGATCTTCATCTTCTTCTGCATCGTCGCCGCGCCGTTCCGGACGCCGGAGGCGTTGGCCACCATCCTGTATGCGAGCTCGACGATCGGCATCATGGCCTGCGGTGTCGCGGTCCTGATGATCGGTGGAGAGTTCGACCTCTCGACCGGTGTCGCCGTGACGTTCTCGTCGCTCGCGGCCTCGATGCTGGCCTACAACCTGCACCTCAACGTCTGGCTCGGAGCAGTCCTCGCCCTCGTGCTGGCGCTCGCCGTCGGATTCTTCAACGGCTACCTGGTGATGAAGACGAAGATCCCGTCGTTCCTCATCACGCTGTCGACGTTCCTGATGCTGACCGGTATCAACCTCGCGGTGACCAAGCTGGTCACCGGGCAGGTCGCCACGCCGTCCATCTCGGACATGCAGGGCTTCGATTCAGCGCAGAAGGTGTTCGCCTCCTCGTTCACTCTCTTCGGGGTGTCGGTACGCATCACCGTCGTCTGGTGGATTCTGTTCACGCTGGTGGCGACCTGGGTCCTGATGCGCACCCGCGTGGGCAACTGGATCTTCGCCGTCGGTGGCGGCCAGGACTCGGCACGGGCCGTCGGTGTGCCGGTCACCAAGGTCAAGATCGGCATGTTCATGTTCGTCGGGTTCTGCGCCTGGTTCGTCGGCATGCACCTGCTGTTCGCCTTCGACACGGTGCAGTCCGGGCAGGGTGTGGGCAATGAGTTCTTCTACATCATCGCCGCGGTGGTGGGCGGCTGCCTGCTCACCGGCGGGTACGGAACCGCCGTCGGCGCGGCCATCGGTGCCTTCATCTTCGGCATGGTGAACCAGGGCATCGTCTACGCGGGCTGGAATCCCGACTGGTTCAAGTTCTTCATGGGCGCGATGCTGCTCTTCGCGGTGATCGCCAACAACAGCTTCCGCAACTACGCGGCCAAGAGGTGAGCAGACTATGAGTTCAGCAATCGAGACGCGACCCGAATCGGAATCCAGCGGCGGCAAGGTGCCACTGATCGAGCTGCGCAACGTCGGCAAATCCTACGGCGCGATCATCGCGCTCAAGGACATCAGTCTGCGGGTCAACGCGGGCGAGGTGACCTGCGTGCTCGGCGACAACGGCGCAGGCAAGTCCACCCTGATCAAGATCATGGCCGGCCTGCATCAGCAGACCGAAGGTGAACTGCTCATCGACGGCGAGGAGACGAGGCTCGAATCTCCCAAGCACGCCCTCGAGACCGGTATCGCCACCGTGTACCAGGACCTCGCGGTCGTCGGTCTGATGCCGGTGTGGCGCAACTTCTTCCTCGGTCAGGAGCTGCGCAAGGGGCCGTTCCGGATGCTCGACATCCAGGCGATGCGGGCGACCACCAAGGAAGAGCTGTACAAGATGGGCATCGACCTGCCCGACGTGGACGCACCGATCGGTTCACTCTCGGGCGGTCAGCGTCAGTGCGTCGCGATCTCGCGAGCGATCTACTTTGGCGCCCGCGTGCTGATCCTCGACGAGCCGACCGCAGCCCTGGGCGTCAAGCAGTCGGGCACGGTGCTGCGGTACATCTCGGCAGCGCGCGATCAGGGTTTCGGCGTCGTCTTCATCACGCACAATCCGCATCACGCGCACATGGTCGGCGACCACTTCGTGTTGCTCAACCGCGGGCGCCAGAAGCTGGACTGCACCTACGACGAGATCACCCTCGACGAGCTCACCCAGCAGATGGCCGGCGGCGACGAACTCGACACGTTGAGTCACGAACTGCGTCGCTGACACGAGTCCGATGTGATCCCGCCCGGCCCATCCGTGGACCGGGCGGGATCGCGTTTCCACCACATTCCGGTGAACGGTCGGGATACGTTGTGAGGCAGGAGAAAGGACCGGTCATGGTTCAGGGGGACAAGTCGGGCGGGTACCAGCGTCTGGTCGGGGTGGTGTTCGGTGCGTCGAGCCCGTTCGAGGCGGATCTGGTCGCCGAACTGTATGCGGCGGCGGACCTGGTCGGCTACCGGTTGTCGCTGGCACTGCACGGCGCGAAACGGACGCGGACACGTGCGGTGGCGGATCTCGCCGATCAGGGGTGTGCGGCGATCGTCGTCGTGGGCGCCGAACACGGCGATCGATTCGTGTGCGACGTGCCGATCGTCGTGGTCGGTGAACGGATCCCGGATCTCATCGCCGTGACCGTCGGAACCGACGAATGGCGTGGTGCGCAGATGGCGGTCCAGCATCTGATCGACCTCGGGCACACCGCGATCGTCCATATCGAAGGCGGCGACCATCCCTGCGCTGCCGAGCGCCTGCGTGGATACCTCGGCGCGATGACCGCAGCCGGATTCCGTGACGAATGCCGGACCCTGGTCGGCGACTACACCGAGGAGGCCGGAGCGCTGGCAGCCGAGCGGCTGCTCGCCGAGGGAAACCTGCCGACCGCGGTTTTCCTGGCCAACGACCGGATGGCCGTCGGATTCATCGACGTCATGCGACACAACGGTATTCGTGTCCCCGACGACCTGTCCGTGGTCGGCTACGACGACGGCCCGCACATGGTGCTCGGGCATGTGAACCTCACGACGATCCGCCAGGACGTGGCGGGACTTGGCAACGCCGCCGTGGACGCGGTCGCGTCGCTCGTCGGAGATTCCGGGCGCCCCCCGAACACGGGCGGACTCGGGTTCTACGGGGCGATCGCGCTGGAGCCGGAGTTGATGGTGCGCGGGACGACGGCATCACCCGCCGGGATGGATCCCGATCTCGTGGATGCCGGCCGCGAACGCGTCCGCTGGGGGCTGTTGGCGGACACCTGCGACGACGCGTTGGTTCGCGAGCTGGGTACACCGGGCGTGGTCTCGGGCCCGATCGAGGTCGTCGCGAGCGCGTCCACCGCCGTCGCGTGGGAGATCGCCGACCGGCTGGGCATCCTGGTCAGCTACGGGCTCTACGAAGACCTCATCGACGACCCGGAGATCGATGCGATCTACATCGCGCTACCCGTCGATGCCCAGGAGGTCTGGACGATCAAGGCGCGCGAGGCCGGCAAGCTCGTGCGGGGTGTCGCCATCGACTAGCGCTCCGGTCTCGACGTCACCGCGGATCGAGACCGACTGCGCGATAGGCGTCGTCGAGATACCGCATGTTCTCGACGGCGTCGTCGAGACCGATGGGTAGCGCGGTGCCGTGCGCGATCGCGATCGCCAACGCCTCGAGCTGGTAGGTGTATGTCGAGCGGGTGCCGAGGTGTTCGACGGCGACCGTCCCACCCGACGACGACACGATGGTCAGACGGTCGTCGCGGCTGGGGGCGAGGTAGTCGTGCAGATACAGACTCCCGTCGTCGCCGACGATCCGGAGGCTGAACACGTACTCGCCCGCGACCATGGAGATCGCATGGGTTCCGCTCGCGCCGTTGGGATATCGGATGTCCAGAACCGCGGATTCGTCGATCTGAGGTCCGCGGAGCACCGCTCGTCCGCCCGCGACCTCCGGTGCCCCACCGCACCAGGCGCCCAAGACGCGCGAGACGTGCAGTGAGTAGCAGCCGAGGTCCATCAACGCGCCGCCCGCGAGTTCGTAGGACCACCGCGGATCCCCGTCGCCGGGGGAGGGCATCGCCATCACCACCTCCACGTGACGCACCGCGCCGATCGACCCGCTGTCGAGCAGCTCGAAGGTCCGCGCCATGAGCGGATGGAAGAGGTAGTGGAATCCCTCGAGGATCGGAACGCCTGCGGCCCGGGCAGCTGCGGCGACCTGCCTCGCCTCGGATGCGTTACGTGCGAAGGGCTTCTCGGACAGAACCGGTTTGCCTGCATGTACCGCGGCGAGGTTCCACGGTCCGTGCAACGCGTTTGCCAGCGGGTTGTAGACGACGTCGACCTCGGGATCGTCGATCACATCCTGGTACGTGTCGAGGACGCGCTCCACGCCGTACTTGCCCGCGAACGCCTCCGCCCGGCCGCGGTCACGCGCGGCCACCGCGACCAGGCGATGGCCCAACGCGTGTGCCGGGCCGACGATCGCCGACTCGGCGATACGGGACGCGCCGAGCACCCCGATCCGCAGTGGGCGGGCCGATGCGGCGCTCACACCCGCACCGGCCGCTGAGCAACCTTGCGCAGAAACGACATCGACACCGCGACGTTGCCTGCGGCGGCGTCGCCGTCGGACTCGTCGGCGAGAATCGTGTCCTGCTCGAGGACATACCAGCCGTCGAACCCGGCGTCGACGAGAGTGCTCACCACACGCGCGATACGCGCCTCCCCGGCGCCGAGCGGCACATACATGCCCTGGGCCACCGCGTCGGTGTAGGTGACCTCACCGCGCTGCACCTGTTCGGCGAGCTCGACCCGGACGTCCTTGAGGTGCGCGTGTGTGATGCGGTCAGTGAACGCCTCGGTGAGCTCGAGCGGGTCGGTACCGCCGATCAACAGATGGCCGGTGTCGAGGCACAGGCCGATCGTCGAGTTCTCGAGCACGCGGTAGACCTCGTCGCGCTTCTCGATCATCGTGCCCACGTGCGGATGCAGGGCGGCGGTGACACCGCGCTCGGTCGCCAGGTCGCCGAGGCGATCGAGGTTGGCGAGCAACGTGGTCCACTCCTCCTCGGACAGATCCGGCCGATCGTCGTAGCCGTCCACACCGGTCGCGGCGGCGAGGACGAGGACGTCGCCGCCGGAGGTTTCGAGCCGGTCGAGGACCTCGTTCACCGCCGGGGCCGGATCGTGGTCGGACTTGTGCAGGACGACCGGCACGAACGATCCGACGCAGCGGAGGTCGTAGGAGGCCAGGGTGTCCCGCAACTCTGCGGGGGAGGTGGGCAGGAACCCCTCGGGGCCGGTTTCGGCGGCGGTGACGCCGAGTTCGCGCATCTCGCCGAGAACCCGCTCGGGGCTGAGCTGGTGTCCCCATCCGGGGACCTCGCAGACTCCCCAGGAGATGGGCGCGGCGGCGATACGAAGTCTTCCGCTGGTCGTGTCGGCGCTGGTCATGTCGGGGTCCTCACTGTCGTTGTGCGGTAACGTGATGCGCCCGTACCTCATCGGTGCGGACCGGTCGGTGGGCGGTGGCCGATCGGGTGGCCGCCTCGGCGATCACCGCGACCTCGAGAGCGTCGCGGGCAGTGCACAGCGCGGGCGACCCGTCACCGGCGACGGTGTCGCAGAATGCGGTCAGCTCGGCGCGGTAGGCGGCGGCGAACCGGTCCATGAAGAATGCGTGCGGGGTACCGCCGGGAAAGCCGCAGCCCGGCTGGAGGTTCCGGGCGGGGGTGCCGTCATCCCAGCCGGCGACGACGGAATCGGTGCTGCCGTGCACCTCGAGTCGGCAGTCGTAGCCGCGGCCGTTGTAGCGGGTCACCGACACCACACCGATGGTGCCGGATGCGAAGGTCAGCAGGACCGACGCGGAGTCGACGTCGCCGACCTCCGCGAAATGCGGGTCGCCCTGGTTGCCGCCCGCGGCGTACACCTCGACCACCTCGTCGTCGAGAAGCCAACGTAGCGTGTCGAAATCATGCACCGCGCAGTCGCGGAAGATGCCGCCCGAGGCCGCGATGTAGTCACGTGGCGGCGGCGCCGGGTCGAGGGTGGTCGATCGCGCGGTGGTGATGAAACCGAGGTCGCCGGCCGCCACCGAAGCACGTGCCGCGGCCATGGCCGGATCGAACCGTCGGTTGTACCCGATGTGCACCGGTACCCCGGAGTCGGCGACGCGGTGAACCACTTCGGCAGAATCCTTGACCGACAAAGCGATCGGTTTCTCGCACAGCGTCGGAACTCCGGCGGCGACGGCCTTGTCGATCAGTGCGGCGTGCGTCGGCGTGGCGCTGGCGATGACCACCGCGTCGACTCCGGCGCTCAACAGTGTGTCGGCGTCGGAAACCGCTCGGGCAGTGCTGAGCCGGGCAGTGGTCGCGTCGATGGCGGCCGGGTGGGCGTCGGTGACCACGAGGTCCTCGACAGTGGGTAGGGCGGCGAGTGTGTCGGCATGGAATCCGCCGATCCGCCCGAGGCCGATGACCCCGATTGTCAGTCCCATCAGTCGAATCCACCCATCACCATCTGGTCCCAGTCGATGACCGATCCGGTCACCACCCCGCTGCGGTCGGACAGCAGGAACACGACGAAGTCGGCGATCTCGTCGGGCTGGCCGAGTCTGCCCATCGGCACCGAAGCGTTGGCCTGGTCGATCCAGGTGTCGTCGGCGCCGTGGAATCGCTTCTGGACGTCGGCCTCACCCTCGGTTTCGCTCCACCCGATGTTGAGCCCGTTGATCCGGATGCGATCCCAGCGGTGCGCGTGCGCGGCGTTCTTGGTCAATCCGACCAGTCCTGCCTTCGACGCCGAATACGGGGCCAGGTACGCCTGCCCACCGTAGGACGACATGGTGATGATGTTGACGATGCTGCCCGGTGCATTGCGGCCGATCATGTCGCTCACCGCTGCCTGCATGGTGAAGAACGGAGCGCGCATGTTGATCGCGATGTGGCTGTCGAACAGCTCCGGGGTGGTGGCGAGCAGGCTGCCCCGAGTGGTGGTACCTGCGGCGTTCACCAGGCAGTCGATGCGGCCGAACTCGGCGATCGTCGCGGCCACGCTCTCGGTGGCCGCCGCCGGATCGGACAGGTCGGCCTGGACGAAGACGACCGGGCGGCCATCGAATTCGGCAGCCAGCTGTTTGCCCTTCTCGGCGTTGCGCCCGCTGAACGCGACCCGGGCTCCCGCCTCGGCGGCAGCACGGACGATTGCCGCGCCGATGCCTTGTGTTCCGCCGCTGACCAACAGCACTTTGTCGGTCAGAACCGATGGGGTTGTCATCGTGGAAGTCCTTTCGGCTCAGGCCGTGTGGCGGGCGTCGAGTTCGGCGAGTTCACGCTCGAACCGGTCGACATCGAATCGGCCTGCGATTGCCCGCGCCACGAGTTCGGCCTGTGTCTCGCCGGTCAGTCCGGTGATCGGCTGGTCGATGTCGAGGTTTGTCGGGAAGGCATATCCCTCGGCCGACGACGCGATCACGTTCCGCACCGCATTCGTGTCGCCATGCTCGGCGAGGCGAAGCAGTGTCGGGTAGAGCGCGCGCACCACGGCGCTGCGGTCGACCGCGTCCATGGCACGACCGAACGCCGATGACACTTGAAGCAGGTTGGCCATGCGCTTGATGTCGGCGGACGTGTTCTGCCCCGCGGCATGGAACAACGCGGGATTGAAGAACACCGCGTCACCGGCACGCAATGGCAACTGGACGTAGTTCTTCTCGAAGTGCGCACGGAACTCCGGCAGGTTGAAGGCGAGGTAACCGGCCTCGTAGAGCTGCGAAAAGGGCAGATACATCGTCGGGCCGGACTCGATCGGCATGTCCACGTGGGCGATGGCACCCTGCAGCGTCAGGGCAGGCGACACACGATGGGTGTGCGCCCGGAACCGGGCTGCGGTGCTGGTGCTCATGAAGCCGAGGTGGTAGTCGCGATGTGGGTTCTGGGCCGTGCCGCCCGGGTTGACCACGTTGGGCTGTGACGTCACCTGATACATCGGGCCGAGCCAGGCCTCGCTGACGAGTGCGAGCACGTCGTTGGCGTAGTAGCGGGCAAAGAGTTCGGGAGATCGCAGCGCGACCTTCTGCACTCCGTTCCAGATCCGATCGTTTGCGCCGGGCTTGGCGAAATGATCGCCACCGACGGTGCCGGAGGCCTTCTGGTCGGCGATGATCTCGCCGAACAGCGTGGTCATCTCGGTGAGTCCGTGACGCTCGTCGAAGGCGCCGGAGAAGACGACGATGCCGGGCCCGTTGAGCAGTGCATCGGCCAACTCGTCGGCGAGCGCCTCGCGGACCTCACCGGTCGCCGAGGCGACGGAGGCCGAGTCGTAGAAGAGCACACCGCGATCGGTGGAGTCGGCGTGCGGATAGTCGGTGAGGTCGGTGGCCCGCTGAGTGAGTGCGACGAATTCCTCCAGATCGCACTCGGCCTCGGTGATCCGGTTGGCCCGGCTCCGGTCGGTGTCGCGGACGGCGGTGGCGGGGCTGGCGCTGCGCAGTGTCATGTGCGTGCGCTCCTCTCGGGACGAAGGTCGGTGGTGCGAGATCGGGCCCTCGGCGATTCCGCCGTGATCACTTGACCAGAATGGCAAGATCTTATTGTCCGGACAAGAGCAGTTATCCATCAAGAATCCCTCAGGAGTGTTCCGTGCCACATCGATATCCGGTCCGGGAGATCGCCAGGCAGGCGGGGGTGAGCGAGGCGACCGTCGATCGTGTGCTCCACGGGCGGCCCGGTGTGCGTGAGGGAACCGTGTTGCAGGTCGAACAGGCCATCACAGACCTCGATCGGCAGCGCACCCAGTTGCGACTGTCCGGGCGCAGATTTCTGATCGACCTGGTGATGGAGACCCCGCGCCAGTTCTCCGGATTGGTCCGGGAGGCGATGGAACAGGAGTTCCCGGGCCTGCGGCCCGCGGTGATGCGGGCGCGCTATCACCTCAGGGAGACCTGGGCGACCGACGACCTCATCGCCCAGCTCGATGCGATCGGCAGGCAGGGCAGTCATGCGGTGGTGCTGAAGGCGCCGGACACACCCGAGGTCGCGGCGGCGATCGGTCGGCTCACCGCCGCCCGCGTACCGGTGATCACGCTGGTGACCGATGTGCCCATGAGCACGCGGATCGCTTATGTCGGGATGGACAACCGTGCCGCCGGTGCGACGGCGGGATATCTGATGTGCCAATGGCTCCGTCATGTCCACGCAGACGTGTTGGTGATCACCAGCAGTGCGATGTTCCGCGGCGAGGAAGAACGCGAGATGGGATTCCGGTCGGCCATGCGTGCCCATGATCCCGGCCGTCGAGTCATCGAGGTGTCGGATTCCGACGGCCTCGACGCGACCTGCGGGACGCTCACCGCCCGCGCCCTGCGCGACTTCCCGGACATCGGCGCGGTCTACTCGATCGGCGGCGGCAACCGGGGCATCGTCGCGGCGTTCGCTGCCGCCGACCGGACCTGCGAGGCGTTCATCGGACACGACCTCGGTGACGCCAACCGGGCACTGCTGCGCAGTGGGCACCTGACCGCGGTGTTACACCACGACCTGCGCGCCGACATGCGGCAGGTGGCGCAGTCGGTGATGCGGTTCCACGGCGCGTTACCCGGCGATCAACCGCCGCGGGTGTCCGGTATCCAGGTCATCACCCCGCACAATCTGCCCGACTGATCTCCTCATATCGATTCTTGTCAAGACATATTAATGTCCATGTCACTGGTGTTAATGTGTCGAGGTGATCACGCCCATCCCGGTGGAACTCGATCGGTCGACCCCGGTTCCGCTCTACCATCAGCTCGCGCAGGCCATCGAGGCCGCGATCGTGCGAGGTGACCTCACGCCCGGTGATCGGCTGGAGAACGAACTCGACATGGCGAGTCGGCTCAAATTGTCCCGCCCCACGATTCGGCAGGCGATCCAGGAATTGGTCGACAAGGGTGTGGTCGTCCGCAAGCGTGGCGTGGGAACGCAGGTGGTGCAGAACCCGGTCCACCGGTCGGTGGAGTTGACCAGTCTGTACGACGACCTGACCACGGCGGGAATGCATCCGACGACACAATTGCTGGAGTATCGGATCGGGGTGCCCGACGACGACCTGCGCACCGAACTCGGGATGGCGGTTGGCGCGGAGGCGGTCACGGTCAAGAGGTTGCGTAGTGCCGGGGGAGACCCGTTGGCGCTGATGATCAATCACCTGCCCGCCGACATCTGCCCGCCGGCCGGTGAGCTCGAGAACGGTGGCCTCTACAAGGGGCTGCGCGGACGTGGCGTGCACATTCGCCTCGCCCGGCAGCGGATCGGGGCCAAGGCAGCCGATGCCGACGAGGCCGCTCTGCTCGGCGACGAGGTCGGTGCGCCCTTGCTGACCATGCAGCGCACGGCATTCGACGATGCCGGGCGGGTCGTCGAGGTCGGGCGGCACGCCTACCGTGCCGATCGCTACTTCTTCGAGACAACCGTCGTCGACCGCTGACCCCTGCCGATCGGACGCACGTGCACGCCGATCGCGTCCCACGGTGCCCGCTCGGCGGGGATCCCGCGTGGGGGAGGTCAGGACGGGTCGTGCATCCGAGCTGCGTCAGTCGCGGGGGCGTCGGTGACCGCGACGAGTAGTGCCCGCACCGCCATCGCGCGCCGATGGGAGTTGCCCTCCAGCTGATCGAGCGCGCATTCCGGATCGGCAGGCGGACCGAGGTGCGTGCAGCCCCGCGGGCAGTCCTCGATCGCATCGCGCAGGTCGTCGAAGGCGGCGACGATGTCGTCGGGGGTCACGTGGGCCAGCCCGAACGACCGGATGCCGGGGGTGTCGATCACCCAACCCCGCGGGTCGGTTCTGGCGGGCAGGGGCAGCGCCACCGACTGGGTCGACGTGTGTCGGCCCTTGCCGACACCGGAAACCACTCCGGTCGCCCGATCTGCATGGGGCACAAGTCGGTTGACCAAAGTCGACTTTCCCACCCCGGAATGTCCGATGAGCGCGGTGATGCGTTCGGCGAGGAGGCCCGACACCGCATCGAGTGGGTCCGACTGCCCGGCGAGCACGATGGGGAGATCGAGATCGGCGAATGCCCGGGTGAACTCGGCGGGGTCGGCGAGATCGGACTTCGTCAGACACAGGATCGGCGTCAGTCCGCCGACGAATGCCGCGGCGAGCGCGCGCTCGACGAACCCGGTGCGCGGTGGCGGATCGGCCAGTGCCGTCACGATCAGCAGTTGATCCGCGTTCGCCACGACGATGCGCTCGTACGGGTCGGTGTCGTCGGCGGTCCGCCGTAGCACGGTGCTCCGCTCGGCGACCTTCACGATGCGCGCCAATGTGTCCGCGCGTCCGGTGAGGTCACCGACGATCGCCACCCGATCGCCGACGACGACGGGAGTGCGACCGAGCTCGCGTGCCCGCATCGCCACCACATGACGATCCGGATCGCCGCCGATCACGCAACCCCACCGGCCGCGGTCCACCGACACCACCATCGCGTCTTCGGCGTCGTCGTGACTCGGTCGCGTCTTGGTGCGGGGCCGGGTGCCCTTGCCAGGACGAATCCGGACGTCGGATTCGTCGTAGCTCGAGGCGCGGCGCGTCACGTCACACGTGCCCGATCATCTTCTGCCACATACCCGGAAAGTCGGGCAAGGTCTTGGAGGTGGTCTCCACGTCGTCGACGGTGACCCCTTGCACCACGAGCCCGATGAGCGCGCCGGCGGTGGCCATGCGGTGGTCGGCATAGGACTGCCAGACCGCGCCGTGCATCGTCGTCGGACTGATCCGCAGACCGTCGTCGGTCTCGGTGCAGTCGCCGCCGAGCCGATTGATCTCGGTCGACAACGCGGCGAGGCGGTCGGTTTCGTGGCCGCGCAAGTGGCCGATGCCCGACAGCACCGACTCCCCGTCGGCCAGGGCGCACAGGGCGGCGACTGTGGGCGTCAGTTCGCCGACCTCTCGCAGGTCGATGCTGACCCCGGTGAGCTTCTCCGGGCCTCGGACGGTCAGTGCTCCGTCGGAACGTTCGATGGCACAACCCATCTCGGCCAGGATGTCGACGATCTGCACACCCGGTTGCGTGGTGGTCGCGGGCCACCTCGGCACGGTGACGGCGCCATGGGTGACGGCTGCTGCCGCGAGAAACGCCGCCGCGTTCGAGAGGTCCGGCTCGATCTCCCAGTCGACGGCGCGGATGGGCCCCGGTGACACCAGCCATTCGTCTGGGCCGGGGCGCTCGACGTCGACGCCGGCCGTGCCCAGCATCTCGAGGGTCATGTCGATGTGCGGCATCGACGGCACCGGTGGACCGACGTGCCGGATCGTGACGCCGTCGTCGAATCGCGCCGCCGACAACAGGAGGCCGGACACGAACTGCGACGATGCGGATGCGTCGATGGTGATCTGGCCTCCGCGTGCCGCACCTGCGGCCGTGACCGTGAACGGCAGTCGGTCCCCGACGATCTCGACACCGAGACCGCGCAGGCCGTCGAGGATCGTGGCGAGTGGACGAGTGCGTGCCTGCCCGTCTCCGTCGAAGGAGACGACGCCGTCGGCGAACGCCGCCACCGGCGGCAGGAATCGCATCACGGTCCCGGCCAGACCGCAGTAGACATCGGCACCGTGCATGGGCCGGGGCTCGATGGCGACCGTGGTCTCGTCGTCGGGGTCGACCTGCACCCCGATCCCGAGCTCGCTGAGCCCGTTCAGCATCAGGTTGGTGTCCCGACTGCGCAGCGCGCCGCGAACGGTCGACGGGCCGTCGGCCAACGCCGCAAGGACGAAGGCCCGATTGGTGATGGACTTGGAGCCGGGCAACTCGACGGTTGCGACCACCGGCGAGGTTGCGACGGGCGCGCTCCAGATACTCATGCGCTCCAGTTTGTCATGACCGATGACGGCCGCAGCCAAACCTTGCGGGGCCTCCGGGCTCCGGGCCGGGGCCGGTCATCGCGTATCACGCCGCAGGGGGTGGTCCTGTGGGATCTCGACGACGATGATGGTCCGCTCGTCGGGATCGGCGATGTGCATCTCGATCAGGCCCCATGGCTCGGTACGTGCTTCCCGGACGATGGCCACATCGGCGGCGCGCAATTCGCGCTCGGCCGCCTCGACGTCGCGGACCTGCAGCCACAGAGCGGCATCGGCCCCACCGCCGTCACCGACGTCATCGCTCATGTGTCCGGGTACCTCGATGAGTCCGTTGCCTGCGTGGAACACCACACCACCCGGGTACTCACGTGCGACGGCGAGCTTCAGGCGGTGCCGGTAGAAGTGCTGCAATCGTTGCGGGTCGGGCGTGCGCAGCAGGACCCGGCTGGTGAGGACCTCCACGTCTATTGGCCCTCGGTGGTCCCGTCGGAGCCGCCGAGGGCATGTCCGCGATTGAGGTCGTTGCCGTGCCGCGCCGCCTCGTAGATGGCTTTCTCCCGTGCGATCCGGTCGGTCTCACCGATCGGTGTCGCGTCGCCGAATGCGAAGGCCGAGTCGTGCTCGTACTCGTGCGGCATGTCGGGATCGTCGTCGGTCAGGGCGTCGGCCGGGTCGTGGTCGTGACGTGGGCTGTCGGACATGCACCCACGATAAGCTGCCACGGCGCATTTCACGGCGAGCTGCGTCAGAACGGTGCCCGTGTGGTGTCCTGTGGCCGCCGCACAGAGCGCCACTGCGTTTCCTCGGACCTCGCCGATCTCAGCAGCCCATCGAAGGTCTCGACGGCCGAGGGTGAGGGGTCGACGCCGAGCTCTGCGGAGAGTTCGCGCCGGAAATGGTCGTAGAGGTCGAGCGCCCGGCACCGGTCACCATGAGCGGCGAACGATCTCATCGCCAGGACCACCGACCGTTCGCGCAGTGGCGCGACGCTCATCGCCGACGATGCCCACTCGATCGCCTGCGCGGTGTCGAACCGTTCGAGACAGAGTCCGATGCCGCGCTCCAGGGCCTCGATACGATACTGCGACAACAGGTCTCGATACTCGACCGCCCACATCGCGCATTGATCCTCGCACAGCGGGTCGCCGGTCCAGAGGGCCAGCGCACGTCGACAGGCGCCGAGTGCGGGGGCGTTGTCGGCAGTCCGTGAAGCCGTCACCAGCGACACGAAGTCGTGGGTGTCGACCCGGCACCGCTGTTCGGTCAGGCCACTCCGATATCCGGCGTCACCCGACACGATGAGGTCACGCGCACCGATCGCCCGCCGGGCGCGGGCCGCCAGAACCGCCAGGTTCGCCGCCGGGTCACGGGGCATACGTGCAGGCCAGAGCATCTCGGCGAGCGCATCGGTGCTGATATGGCCCCCACGACGGGTCAGCAGGATGCGGACGAGTTGACGCACTTTACGGCCACCGAATTCCGCCGGTGGCACCTCCCGGCCGTGGGTGAGCGCCACGAAACGACCGAAGAGCCGGAACTCGACAGTCACCTCGGCAGGCTCGCCGCCGATCATGAACTGATCCTTCGCTCGTCGCAAGGAAACCGCAAGGCCGCAGACCTAACGTCGAAAACGTTCCCACACCTACGGGAGCCCACCACGTCGGTCCGAGCCGACGACGGCGTGACCACACCGGAGGAACCATGACCACGACACATCAGAAGACCGAACACCGGGACTTCGCCGACGCCGACGAGGTCCGCACTTTCGAGCACGGCGCGATGGAAGTGCTCACCGTCGGTGGAGACGACATCGGCCGAATGACGCTGCAGCCCGGCTGGCGCTGGTCGAATGACGTCAAACCGATTGCCGGGACCGACCTCTGCGAGGCACCACATTTCCAATATCACGTGTCCGGCACCCTCCACATCGTGATGGCCGACGGCACCGAGTTTGACGCGACGGCCGGCCAGCTCACCTCGCTGCCGTCCGGGCACGACGCCTGGGTGGTCGGTGACGAACCTGCCGTCATCGTCGACTTCTACGGCGCCAGCAACTGGGCGAAGGGTCGCTGAACCGCTCGACGTGGCGTCAGGTCCCGCGCGTCGAGAACCGACCGTCTGCATCGGCGGACCGGAACGCTGACCAGAGGCGACACAATGGGGTCATGGCGAAAGAGTCGAGACGACGGAGTGCGGGAATGCTGCTGTATCGGGGAGCCGGGCCCTCGCTCGAGGTGCTGATCGCCCATCCCGGTGGTCCTCTGTGGGCGAAGAAGGACGACGGCGCCTGGTCACTCCCGAAGGGACTCTACGAACCGGACGAGTCGCCGCTCGACGCGGCGCGCCGCGAGTTCGCCGAGGAGATCGGCACACCGGCACCCGACGGGCCGGTCCTCGACCTCGGAGACGTCACGCTGGCGAGCGGGAAAGTGGTGACCGGGTTCGCCGTCGAGGGGGACCTGGACGCGTCGACGGTCGTGAGCAACACCTTCGAGATGCAGTGGCCGCCGCGGTCGGGGCGCATGCAGAGTTTCCCGGAGATCGATCGCGCCGAGTGGGTCACCCCCGACACCGCCCGGAGCAAGCTCAATCCGGCCCAAGCCGAGTTCGTCGACCGGCTGCGTGACCATCTCGAGGTGCCGGGCGCCTGACCCACGGCAGGACTCACAGCAGGTAGGTGGCTGTCATCGCCTTCCACAGGTCCAGGTGTGGGTCGGTGGTCGGATCGCGCGGATCGATCAGGTAGGTCGCGGCAACCCCACGCATGCTCGAGAGCAAGAGCGGATACAACTCGGGATATCGTGGACGCGAAGTCAATTCGGGTCCGAGGAACCCTGCGACGGCCTGTCGGACGGTGGGGCCGAGTCGTCGTTCGGTGGGCAACAGCGCATCGCGCAGCACCACGTTGGTGCGGGCCGCGGTCCACAGTTCCATCGAGGCGACGAAGTACGGCTGGTGAAATGTGGTCCAACCCAGGTCGATCGCCGGACCGATCCGCTCGGCCGGATCCTGCGGCCAGTCGACCTGCGCGGGCATCGCCTCGATACGTGTCCGGGCGAGATGGTCGACCGCCGCCATCAGCAGTTTGTCGCGCGACGGGTAGTGATGAAGGAGGCGACCGCGGCTCACTCCGGCCTCCGCCTGGATCGCCAGCGTGCTCGCACCGGCGTATCCGCGCTCGACCAGGACTCGGATCGCGGCATCGAGAATGCGGGTGCGCGTGCGGTCGCCGCGCTGCTGTGTGCCCGTTCCCGGTGCCGCTGGTCCCGGTGTCGCCGGTCCCGCGGCCTGCGGTGTCGCGTCGAACTCCGATCGGCCCACTCGCTGATCCTAACCGCCCTGCAGGGGACTGATCAGACGTCGAGGAAGTGGGGTAGCCCTGCTCGATAGCGTTTGCGGTCCTCGGCCTTGATCGGGTCGAGCATCGGCAGCTCCCACAGGGGGAGGACCGGCGCGGGCCGAGCCGGACTGTCCGCCGCTGCCAGGATGGCGTTGGCGGCCCGGCGCCCCGACTCGTTGGCGCCTTCCATCGTCGCGAGGTCGATGTTGGTGCGGACATGATCGCCGCCGATGAAGAGGTTCGGGATCGTCGTGTACGCGTTGGGCCTGTGTTGATAAGACCCGGCGGTGTTGACCATCAAGGGTGTCGCGTTGGCGATCTGGGGGGACCACGTGACGCCGGGATCGAGTGACCAGGTGACGATCTCCTCGTCACGGAGGATTCGTCTGCCGCCGGCGTTCATCGCCCGGCTCATCTGCGCCCACACCTCGCGGGCGATCTCGCGTTTCGTGCACTGCTTGGCGGGTTTGCGGTACACGATGCCCGGCTTCTCCCAGTCGGAGATGTCGATGGAAAGACAGTCGCGGACCCGCCCGTCCCCGTACGTCTTGGCGAAGTCGACGCCCCAGGGGCGTGCCTGGAAGAGCCCGGTCAGAGCCCATGGGGTGCCGAGCGCGGCGATGTGGCCCGGCGGCAGGTCCGAGCGCCGGGAGAGGAAGTACTGTATTCCGACCATCCAGTCGTCTTCGAGGTGTCCGACTCCGGCGAGGGAGGGATCGGCAGTCAGCAGCGCCGGCGTGAGCAGCGTTCGGAGACGGTCGAGCGGCATCGCCGCCACATACCAGTCGGCGGAGACCGAAGCACCGGACTGCAGGCGCGCACCCGTGATGTGCCCACCGGAGATCTGGAAGTCGGCGACTCCCTCGCCCATCACGAAACTCACCCCGAGCCGTCGGAGGTGTGCGACCCAGGGATCGATCCACGCATGGGTGGTGGGGGCGTTGAGGATTCGATCAACGCCGCCATGGACGAGGCCGGCGTCGTACTGGCTGAGCAAGCCGGTTGCGGAGGTGGCCAGCGCCAGGCCGATCTGCCCGATCGTCCGCGCTGACGCGGTCTGCGATTTGGCCGCCACCAGGGCGCGGGTGAGGGCCCCGGCCAGATAGCGTTGGTAGGCGGGCGATTTCCCATTCGCCTTGACGAACTGAATCCAGGATTGCTTCTCCCACTGACCCAGGCGCCTTTCCTGGCAACTCGTCGCGATGATGAGCTCGCGTGTGACGAAGTAGGCGAGTTCCTGCGGCGGCACGTCGACGACGAACTTCAGGCCGGTGGTCAGCGCGTTGCGGAGGTTGTCCAGTTCGACGATCGAGGATGCGTGGTCGACGAAGCCCATGATCGAGGCCGGAGCGGTGGTGGGCGCGTACCCGGCTTCGTCGAACGCGATGACCGCGGTCTCGACGTTGATGAGGTGGCGATCCTTGACGTTGCCGCCGCCGGCGAGCGGGATGCGTTCCATCGACTCGGTGACGTGTTGGTAGCACCCCGGGAAGAACCGGAAGCCATGCTCTCCCGGGAGAGGAAGCCGACCGCCGCGAGCGGTGCCCGGGACGTCGTGGCTGCGCGCCTTGCCGCCGAGGAAGGCGGGCTCGTAGACGGTGACCCGAAAGCCCCGTTCGACGAGCTCGTGGGCGGCGGCCAGCCCCGACATTCCGCCGCCGAAGATGGCGACCTCGCGCCGACGACGGATTCCGGTTCGTGGAATCGCCTGCGCCGAAGGTACTTTCACGTTCGGTAGCGCCACGGCGGTCCCTGCCAGCACGGCCGCGGCGGCCGCGCCCTTCAGCACCGAGCGTCGGGAGAAGTCGTAGTGGTCGTCGTCCATGTCCCCGTCCCTTCAAATCAGTCAGTACTGACTGATTGTGAGGTTTACCACTCTTTGGAGCGGGGCTGGGACTGAATCGACGAAAAGTCTCAGAAAAGTTGGTCAATCGTCTCACTATGCGACGACGTCGACCCGGGTGATCACCCGAGGACGTGGTACGTCATCGGGACACGACGAAGGGTGCCAACAGGTCTGGTGAGACCGCTGTCATCAGCTCGGCTGCCGCGGCAGGGTCGAGATCCACGGCGGCATAGGCTTCGGCCCCGGCAGCGGTGGCGACGACCGTGGTCTCCACGCCTCGACGTCGCTGGAAGAACGATGCCGAGGACGCCCACCCGACAACTCCCTCGCGGCTGACGACGTAGCGGTGCCGTGCGACACGCGGGGGCGCGATCACGACAGCAGTCGCGGTCACGCGGACGCCCAGATTCCGGTACCGAACGACGCCGAGCGCCGACGACGCCAAGGCAACGACCGCGGCAAGGAACAGCCATGGCCAGGTCAGCGGTCCGATCACCGCGATCACCACGACAACTGCGAACAACAGGCCACCCCAGAATCCGCGGGTCAGGCGCCGGACAAGCGCGCCGCGACCATGTCGGTTCAGGGGCGACGTGAGCTCGTCGCCGTCGTGTGCGACGAACTGACCCACCCGGACGGCCTCGTCGAACGGCGCAGGTGGCAGGAGCAATGGGTTCTTGGACGACCCGGTGGCGATCGCGTTGAGCCGGGCGCCGCGGACCGCGCGCATGAGTACCGGCTCGTGCAGATGCACGCCGCGGACACGGTTCTCGTCGAGGCTGCTCGCATTGGTGGTGAGGAGGCCACGGCGGATGAGGAGCGTCCCGTCCCGGTGGTTTCGGACCAGCGAGAAGTTCCAGTACGCGAGTACGTAGCCGCCGAAGGACAGCAGCGCCCCCACCGCGATCACGACGATCACCGACGCGGTCACCACGAGGGAGACGGGGATGTCACGGATGCGGTCGATCGCGTGTTCGGCGGCCGTGGCACCTTGCTCGAACAGGCCGGCTTCGTTGGCGAACTGTGCCGCGAGGCCACCCGCGGCAGCCGCCGCGGCGAAACCCGTCAACGAGAACGGCGCGAAACGCAACCACGAGAGCTGGAGTCGGGACAGTTGTTCCGGCGGCGCGGATCGGTGTGACGGTGCTACTTCGGTGAGAACCGACGGGCGCGTGGTCCGCGCCACGGTCGCCATCAGGTGGCGGTACAACGTGTCGGCCTCCGCGGCAGGGATGGCGTTGAGTTCCACCACCGACGACTCTTTGTCGCCTCCGGTGCCGATCCGGACCTTCTTGAGGCCGAGGACCCGATGCGGTACCGACGCGGTGAGGTCGACGCTGCGTATCCGGTCTCGTCGCGCAGTCGCGACCTTGCGGGTGATCAGGCCGCTCCGTACCCGCACATGCTCGTCGGTCACCTGGTAACGGGTCACGAGCCAAGGCACGATCGTGATCAGCGGGACCGCGATCAGGGTGAGGATGATGCTGATGTCCGGCGCGCCGCGGCCGGCGAAGACGATCGCGATGACCAGCGGGATGAGCTGAGGCAACTGCTCGATCGGCCTGACCGCGATCATCCACGGGGACAATCGATGCCAGACCTCCGGGCCGTCGTCGCGGAAGATCTCCGCGGGTGGATTGTCAGGTCGCGTCATCGGTGTGGGCCTGGGTGCGAGCGGTGAGATCTGCGGCGGCGTTCCGCGCGACGGTGGCATCGAGCCCGACGATCCGGATCGTTCCTGCCGACGACGCGGTGGTGACGGTCAGCGTCGCCAGGTTGAGTGTCTGTTCGATGGGGCCGGCCGCGGTGTCGACAACCTGGATGCGAGCGATGGGGATGATCACGCGGCTGCGCACGAACCAGCCGGACTGGGTGTAGACGGCGTCGTCGCTGATCTCCCACCGGTGAAAGCGATACCGCCATCCCGGCACCACGACCACGAAGAACGCCGTGAGCACCACGGCGACCACCGCGACGGCAAGTGCCGCCCAACGCACCTGATCAGCGAGTGCTGCGACGACGACGGCCGCGGCGAGGACCGGGATACCCGTCAGCAGTGGCGTCATCCGCCACATGGTGACAGCGCGTGGATCCACCTGATGGACGGGTTCGCGAAGCAGCAACGGCGGTGTGGGTTCCATCTCGGCCGAGTCTATTCGACAGTTGATGCGTCGTTCTCGATCCGACCCGGCTGCGCTGATGTGCGTATCTTTCCCAGCCCGCTGGTCGAGTAGACGACGAACGCAGTGAGGACGCGTATCGAGACCTGACGCAGTGAGGACGCGTATCGAGACCTCAGGCGGCGATGTTGTCGAGGTGCGTGGTGCGTCGGTGAAAGGCGGGACGCGGTTGTCGTTGTGGGCAAACGGTGCTCGGTGGGATCAGCCGAGCGACGCGCGCCTGCTCTCCGCGATGGCGGCCATTCCTTCGGCGTGGGGATGAATGGAGGCGCCGATCCGCTCGAGATCGGTGCAGAACCCGAAGCCCCGGTGTCGGGACCCGGGCATCGTGCCAGTCCGTCGGGCTCCGAGTGCAGCGACTACCGCGATGCGCCTCGTGGTTCGACGGCGGTCCACATCGGGTGCTTCGCCTCCCGGGAGTCGCCCGACGACCGGCCCCGGAGCCGCCGGATGACCCACGGGGCCAGGTGGCTGCGCGTGAAACGCAGATCCTCGGTCCATCGGTATCCGCTGATCGGTGCGGTCGGCCGGTCGGGTATCGCGATGGTGTGGACGCCGAGAGCGCGCAGGACGTGTGCGGCGACGCGCTGGTGGCCGATCGGATTGAGGTGGAGTCGATCGTCGGACCAATAGGCCGGACGCCGGATCTCGCTGTCGTGGAACATGTCGACGAAGGTCAGATCCTCGTCGGCCGCCAGGGTGGCGATCTCGGTGGTCAGGTATTCGCCGCGGCCACGGATCTTCTCCCCGAACGGCAGTCCCGACGACGGATCCGCGCCGGCGAGCAAGACGACCTCGATGCCGGCCGCAGTGCACCGGCGCACTGCTGCGCGCGTGAGTTCGATCAGTCCGGCGAGATCGCTGCCGGGGCGCAGCATGTCGTTGCCGCCACCGTTGAAGGTGAGCAGGGTGGGCAGCGGATCCAGGGCGAGTGCCGCGTCGATCTGCTCGGTGGCGATCGGCTCCAGGAGGCGGCCGCGAATCGCGAGGTTGGCGTACTCGACTCCGCCGTGCTCGGCTGCGAGTCCTTCCGCGACCAGGTCGGCCCATCCACGAGGATGGATGCCGTCCGGCTCGTCGCCGACGCCTTCGGTGAAACTGTCCCCAACAGCAACGTAACGCATTGTGCCCCCGTACATTCCGGTCTCTACGTGATGGTGACGCCGCCGTCGACCGCGACGGTCTGCCCGGTGACGTAACCCGAAGCGGGCGAGGCCAGCCACACGGCCGTGGCCGCGAGTTCCTCGCCCCGTCCCATCCGGCCGAGGAGAACGCGCGGCAACTGGGACTCCAGATAGCCGTCGTGGTAGGTGTCGGTCATCTCGCTCTCGAAGAATCCCGGTGCGATCGCGTTGACCCGGATTCCCTTGCGCGATGCCCATTGCTGGGCGAGATCGCGAGTGAGTCCGATGATGCCTGCCTTACTGGACGCGTACGCGGCCTGCGGGAGTCCGGCGGTGGTGATGCCCAGGACACTGGAGATGTTGACGACCGCGCTGCCGGGCTGCATGACCCGACCGCATGCCTGGGCCATCCAGTACGAACCGTTGAGGTTGACATCGACGACAGACCGGAACTGATCCGGCGTCTCGCGGGTGGCCGGGACCGCGGTACCCACACCGGCGTTGTTGATCAGGACGTCCACCCGGCCGAAGGTTTCCATCGCGGCGTCGACGACGGCCTGGCATTGGTCCGGATCGGCGACGTCGGCCGGCACGCACAGCGCTCGGCGGCCCAGGGCCTCCACCTTGGCCGCCGTGTCGGCGAGCCGCTCGGCACGCCGGGCGGCGAGCACGATGTCGGCGCCGGCCTCGGCGAACCCGGTGGCGAATGACACCCCGAGACCCGACGACGCGCCCGTGACGACGACGACCTTGTCGGTCAGGTCGAACATGTCCAACAGTGACATCTGTGACTCCTAGGGTCGGTGCGGCGGCCGGTCAGAACCAGGCAGGTTCGGTGTCCAGGGTGGTGCGATCGAGTGCTGCGACCAGCGACAGCTGGGCAGCGGTCTTCGGCAACTCGTAACGGAAGAAGTACTGGGCCGCAGCACGTTTCCCGTCGTAGAAATCGCCCGTCCGGTCCGCGGTCGCGAGGAGCTGCTCGAGCCACATCCAGGCCACGACGATGTGTCCGGCTGCTTCCAGATACGCGGTGGCATTGGCGAGCGACAACGCCGGATCGCCGGCCGACCACACCTGTGCCGTGGTGGTGACCAGCTGGTCGACAGCCTTCCGGAGGTCGGTGGCGTACTCGGCGGTGGCCTCGCCGGCAGCCGCGCGATCGATGGTGGCGCCGATCGTCTCGGCGAGCAGGCCGAGGCCCGCGCCGTCCTGCATGATCACCTTGCGGCCGAGCAGGTCGAGCCCGTGGATGCCGTGGGTGCCCTCGTGAATCGGGTTCAACCGGTTGTCGCGGTAGTACTGCTCGACGTCGAATTCCTTTGTGTAGCCGTAGCCGCCGTGTACTTGGATGGCCAGGCTGTTGGCCTCCAGGCACCATTGAGACGGCCAGCTCTTCGCGATCGGTGTGAGCACGTCGAGGAGCAGACCCGCCCGAGCCTGCTCATCGCCACTGCTGGTGGACTGCTCATCGACCAGTTTGCTGCAGTACAGGCCGAGCGCGAGAGCGCCTTCCACGTAGGACTTCTGGGCCAGCAGCATCCGCTTGACGTCGGCGTGCTCGATGATCGGTACAGGTTTGCTCGCCGGGTCCTTCTGGTCGACCGGACGGCCCTGAGTGCGGACCTTCGCGTACTCGAGCGATGCGAGGTACCCCGCGTACCCCAAGGACGTGGCCAGGAATCCGACCCCGATCCGTGCCTCGTTCATCATGTGGAACATGTAGCTCAGGCCTCGGTGTTCCTCGCCGACGAGGTAGCCGACCGCGCCGGGAGCGGAGCGAGCGGGCTGGTGTGGGTCGGCGCCGGGAGCGGAGCGAGCGGGCTGGTGTGGGTCAGCGCCGGGAGCGGAGCGAGCGGGCTGGTGTGGGTCAGCGCCGGGAGCGGAGCGAGCGGGCTGGTCGGGGTCAGCGTCGGATTCATTTGCAGGAGAGAAGGTTCCGTCACCGAAGTTCAGCAGCGTGTTGGTGGTCGCCCGATTGCCCATCTTGTGGTTGAGGCCGACGAGCGCGACGTCGTTGCGGGTGCCGTCCGCCAGGTACTTGGGCACGATGAACAAGGAGATGCCCTTGACGCCGGGCCCGCCTCCTGGTGCCTTCGCGAGCACGAGGTGCACGATGTTCTCGGCGAGTTCGTGATCGCCGGCCGAGATCCACATCTTGGTGCCGGTGATCCGGTATGTGCCGTCGGGTGTCGGCGCGGCTTTGGTGGTGATGTCGGCCAGCGACGAGCCTGCCTGCGGTTCCGAGAGGCACATCGTGCCGAAGAACCGGCCCTCGACCATGGGGCGGACCCAGGTGTCGAGCTGCTCGGGGGTGCCGTACTCGGCGAGCAGATTCGCATTGCCGACGGTGAGGAACGTGTACGAGGACATCGCGGCGTTGGCGGCTTGGAACCAGGCGCTCGAAGCCCGGCTGATCACGGTGGGGAGCTGCATGCCGCCCAGCGATTCGTCGTACGAAGCCGCCATCAGGCCGGCCTTGACGAACTCGGCGATGCCCGAGGAGATCTCTGCGGGCAGCACGACCTTCCCGTCGTCGCCGACATACGGCTCGTTCTGGTCGCCGAGCTTGTTGGCCGGGGCGAAACGCTTGGTCGCCAGGTCCTCGCTGAGTTCGAGCACCGCGTCGAAGGTTTCCCTCGAGTGTTCCCGGAAGCGCTCGCGACTGGTCAGCTTCTCGACGTCGAGCCACTCGTAGAGCAGGAACTCGAGATCGCGGCGGGAGATCGGGGCGGCCATGGGACTCCTTCGGCAACTAAGCACTCGCTCATTTCTAAGCGCTCGCTTATGATGCACCGTACAGTGCGATCTGGTCAACAGGGCTGTGGTCGGGAGCGAGGTGGGAGATGGCCGTGACGCGTGCGGGCGACTCGGTGGCTGCCGAACGGATCCGTCAGGCGGCGATCGCGTCCTTCGCCGAGGTCGGATACGGCGGCACCTCCACGCGGCAGATCGCCAAGCGATTGAACATGAGCGCCGCGGCGATGTATCCGCACTACCGATCGAAGGAGGAATTGCTCTACGCGATCGCGCTCCAAGGCCACCGCGGCGTGCTGGCGGCACTGCGCGCCGTCGACGACGAGTCGGCGCCAGACGACCAGCGGTTACGGGCGGTCGTGCGGGAATTCGCCCGGTGGCAGGCGGAGCACCACCAGCTCGCGAAAGTCGTGCAGTACGAACTGCACGGATTGACCCACGAGCACTACCGCGAGATCACCGCGATCCGTCGGGATACGTCCGACGTGATCGGCGCCATCGTGAGCAGGGGCGTGGCGTCCGGGGAGTTCACCGTCGCCGCGGCCGACGATGCGGTGTTGGCGCTGTCCTCTCTGTGCGTCGACGTCTGCCGCTGGTTTCCGTCGCGGACGCATCGTGACCCCGAGGCCCTTGGCCACGCCTACGGCGACCTTGCGGTGCGGATGGTCAGATAGGCGCTAGCCGCCGGCGACGTCGAACGACCCCGACGGCAGTAACGTTTCGTTCATCCGCGGCGCATATTGGTCGAAGTAGACACGTGCGATGAGTTCGCGCCGACTCCGCACACCGGCCTTGTCGAAGATCGACTTGAGGTGATCCTGGACCGTGTAGGCGGACAGGTGCAGAGTGGTCGCGATGTCCTTGGTCGCCACGCCCTGGAGCACCATCTGGGTGACGTCGCGTTCACGGGCGGTCAGCCCGAAGGCGGCGACCACCATGGGCACGATCTCCGGTGGCCGCGCCTCCTCGATCGTCACCACCACCTCGCCGACTCGTCCCTCGGCGTTCGACAGCGGTGACGCGTGCACCACCAACCACATGCCGGAAGCCGCCCGGACGCGCAATCGGGGCGGGACGTCGGTCTCGCCCCGACCGTAACGCCGCGCCGCACCCACCAGCGAGGTGATCACCGAACTCGCTGCGCCGCTGTTGTTTCCGGTCAGCAGGTCGTCGAGTCGCTCTTCGGCGCCCGCGCTCATCTGGATCATCTGGTTGGTGCTGTCGACGATGAGGACACACGGTCCGGTGGAGGTGACCTGGGGTTCGGCGACGATCGTGGTGAGCAGCCCGGTCCGGACGCCGCGTGCCATGGTCTGCGACAAGGTGTCGAGGTAGTCGATCTCGCCCGTGTCGAACGGAGCCTCCCCGGATTCCCGGAAGAACGCGATGGCGCCCCACACCTGCGCGCCGTCGCGCAGGATCAGCCGTGCCTCGTCCCGGAAGTCGAAGTGCGGCATCATGAATTCGGCCATCCGGGGCGACCGCCGGTGGTCGCCGCCGGTCAGTTCGTGCACGCCCACGGCGTCGACTTGGGCGAGTGCGAGTTCACGGAACGACGAGTCCTCCGCCCGCCCGTATTCCATCAGTCCGAACTCGTCGTCGTGGGTGTTGCGACCGACCAACGATCCGTACTTGCGAACACTCGTGAGGATCAACGAGTTCGGGTCGACGGTGGCCGCGCACGCCGCGGCGTGCGGGACCGCACGGGTGAGCGACTCGATCGCCTCGCCGATGAAGTCGCTCACCCCGAGACCCGCATGAGCCAGCACGTCGATGTCGCGGCGTACGCGCTCGGCGTTCAAGGCTGCTGTGGCCATGGTCATCAGTTTCCGTCGTCGCAGGTCAGATGTCCATCCCAGATTTGTGGGGCAGACATTCGGGGGTCATACGGTCCGGCGGAACATCCCGTCCGGATCGTGGCGCTCGCGGATGGCGGACAGGCGGTCACGATCGTCCGGCGACCACAACGTGGGCAAGTCCGCGGCCGGTGTCCGGCCGGCGAAGTTCAGGAGCGCTCCGTCGGCCCATGGTGCGACTGCATCGTTCACCGCGCCGACGTGCGGGCCGGCCAGTTCCGCGGCAGGGCCTGCCGGGACCGCGATGGCGAGGATGCTGTAAGCCGCCGATCGCGCGGTGACCGAATTGGGAACACCCTGGGGTGCGGTCAATTTCCCACCCAGCAGGCGGAGTTCGACGATGGCGAGTGGACTCGCGACCGTCGGGCCCGCCACCTCGAGGACCGCATCGACGGCCTCGGCCGGGAGTTCCCGTAAGGCGCTGCCACGTTCGATGCTGGGCATCGGGCCCGGCGGATCCATGTGCACGGCATCCAGCGCGGCCACCGGCATCACGTCGACGTCGGCCAGCAGCACCGGTCCGGCGGTCGTCATCGGGGCGAGCAACTGCGCACCGACCGCGGGATCTCCGGTGTAGGTGAACCGCACGTGCACCGCGATCTGCCCCTGCAGCGGAGGCGGGAGCGTGGGGTCCGGCGGCAGGCGGAGGATGGCCACCGAGGTTCCCGCCTCCGCCGGGAGGGTCGGCGTCCATCGCCGCCAGGCGTGCAGGACCTGTTCGGCCGCGGCGCCGGCGAAGAAGATGCCGCCGCCATAGATCGTGGTGAGGCCGATCAGGTCGAACTCGATCGACGTCACGATCCCGCAGCCGTCCCGGCCGCCGAGGAGGGCCCAGAACAGATCCGACCCGGCGCCGGCGTCGACCGTGCGGATGATGCCGTCGGCGGTCACCACCTCGATGCTCCGGACGCGGTCGGCGGCATAGCCGAATTGCCGTCCGAGGGGACTGAGTCCGCCACCGAGTGTGTACCCGACCACACCGACCGACGACGATGACCCGACGAGGCCGGTGAGCCCATGAGGTGCGGTGGCGGCGACCAGGTCGCGCCACCGGGCGCCCGCGCCGACTCGCGCCGTCTTCGCGGCCGGGTCGACGATGACCTCGTTCATCCGGGAGGTGGTGATGGTGAGGTGTCCGTCGCCTTCGATGACCGGACCGTGACCGGTGGCGCGAACGCCGACTCGTAGACCGTGGCCGCGGGCATGGCGGACCGCCGCCGCGACATCGTCGGCCGATGTGGCACCGACGACGATGTCCGGCGTCTGGACGCCTGCGAGGTTGAAGCCGGCGAGTTCGTCGGCGTATCCGGGATCGGTGGGGGTGAGGACGGGGCCGGTCACCGTGGTGGCGTCGGGGGTGGTGAGGGACATGGATTTCTCCTGGTGGTGGGAGGGGTGTGGAGGTGATCTCGATACGGCGGCTCGCTGCGCTCGCTGCCTACTCGATCGGCGGGAGGTGGTGGCTGCGCTCGCTGCCTACTCGATCGGCGGGAATTGCTGGCTGCGTGGTTGATCGGGGGAATGCGTTCTCCAATCGAGGTTTTCGGATGGTCGAGTAGTCACGAGCCGCCAGGCGAGGGGCGTATCGAGACCACATGACGTGGAGGTTCAGCGGCCGGCCTGGGCGGTGATCTCGACCGCGAGACCGGGGAGGGCGAGGGCGGCGACGCCGACGAGTGCCGCGGGCGGCGTCGCGTCGTGCGCGTCGAGCCGCTCGGTGAGCGCCTCGTAGGCGGCCAGGGTCGCCGCGATGTCGGTGGTGTAGATGGTCAGTGAGAAGGTGTCGGCGAGCGTCATGCCGACGCGTGCCAGGATCTCCTCGACGTGGTGGACGGCGAGTGAGAGTTGCGCCGCGACATCACCTTCGTGGAGGACACGCCCGTCGTCGTCGACGGAGGCCTGACCCGCGATGGTCAGCACTTCGCGTGGCGCCGGTCGCAACTGGGCGTGATCGAAGCGGAACGGCGCATTCCACGTCGACGGGTTGATCCGCGCGGTGGTGGGAGTGGATGTGTTCACGCCTTCGAGACTGGCTCGTGCGCACGACCATTCCCATCCCGATCAGCAGGGGATTTCTCGGCCCAGATTTCTGGGGGTCATGCGATCGATCGACGACACGTCAGCGCGTGATCGACGCCCAGGTGAAGTCGCCGTGGTCGCTGCCCAGGCCGGTCGCGACGATCCCCGCCACCGCACAGCCGATCTCCGCGGCGGCGAGGAGTCCCATGTCGTGTCCTCGGGCGGCGAGGAAGCCCGCCGAGAAGGAGTCGCCGCAACCGCTGGTGTCGACGACGTTCACATCCCGGGCGCGGGCGTGCTCCGCGTCCTCGGCGGTCACCACGTGGGCTCCGTCGGCGCCTGCGGTGGCCGCCACGCAGCTGACCCCGCGGTCGATGAGGCGTCGGCACGCGGCGATCAGGTCGGACTCGCCGGTGAATCCGCGGACCTGGTCGTCGTTGGGGAGGAGGTAATCGAGTTGTGGCAGAACAGGTTCGATCCACGCGAGCAGACCCGGGTCGCCGTCGGCGAGGATGTCAGCGGAAATGGTGGTCCCGGTGGCGCGGATGTCGGCGAGCAGAGGGGCGAGTTCCGGCGGGTTGAGGAGCTCCGGTGCACCGATGTGTACGTGGTCCATCCCGGTGAGGAGTTCGAATGGGGTGCTGTCGAGTGGGTAGGCGAGATTGGCGCCCGGCAGGTGCAGTGCGGGTCGGTCGCCGTTGCTGCGGATCGGCAGCATGCTCATCGATGTCGGTTGGTCGACGGTGACGAGATGGTCGGTGTTCACACCGTTGCGTTCGAGCATCGTCGTCAACAGGTCGCCGGGGTCGTCGCGACCGATCGCGCCCACCGTGTAGACCTCGACGCCCAGCTTGGCGAGGGTGACCGCGGTGCCACCCGCCGGACCGGCCGGTGACATCCGGATGTTCTGGACGAGGGCAGCGCCCTGACCGCCGGGGATCTCGTCCACAGGCTGTGCGAGCACGTCGAGGACATGTGCTCCGAACGTGGCCACTCTCATGGATTCCTCCCGGGGAACGGTGAATACTGCCGTCGTGTCGCGGTGACCACGACGTCGACGACGTCGTCATGGGTGAGGTCCGCGGGCGGCGCGATCGCCGCGGAACGCAGGTAGAGCTCGGCGAGCCAGTCCACGAGTTCGATACGGTCGCAAGCCGACTCGAGGTCGTCGCCGTATGCGACGGAACCGTGGTTGCGCATCAGGGCGGCCGTGCGACCGGTCAGGGCCGCGGCCACGGCGTCGCCGAGTGCGCCGCTGCCGAACACGGCATACGGAGCAACCCGGATCGCACCCCCGATGAGGGCGGCCGTGTAGTGCACCACGGGCAGCTCGTCGACGATGTTGGCAGCGGCGATCGACGCGATCGGGTGTGCGTGGACCACTGCGGCCGCCGACGTGTGGTGATAGATGTCGAGGTGGATGCGCAGCTCAGATGTCGGCGCCAAGGGCGTGTCCTCCACGACCGTTCCGTCGAGGTCGACGGCGACCATCTGTTCGGGCGTGACATCGGCCAGCCGGCAGCCCGACGGGGTCAGCAGGACGTGATCGTCGACGCGGACCGAGAGATTCCCGCCGGTGCCGTGGGTCATCCCTGCGCGGGCAAGTCGCTGGGCAGCGGCGGCGAGCGCCGCGCGTTCCTCGGAGAAGCGCACGTCGGAGAGATTACGCGGTGTCGTCCGAACAGACGAACCGCCGCCGTCGCCGGAACCATTCGGTCGGTGGCGGCGTCCAATGGCCAATCAGACCCGTTGGATGGAGCAGTCATATGCAGGGAGCGCACCTCGCCGATCTGCGTGATCTCGTCAGCTCTCGGTTGATCCCGGGATTCACCGGGCTCGTCGAGATCGAGGCAGACGCGCGGGACTGGGCCGAGGACGCCGGTGAGTCGCCCGACGACGCGGTCGGCGAGGTCCGCCGGCTCTGGGACGATCGGGCACAGGCGCAACGGCAGTGGACCGACACCGGTGACTATGCGCGCCTACGCGCAGCCTTCGACGACCTCGACGCGGACGGGGTGTTGGCGCGGATGAACTTCTCGTGCTGCAGTCGATGCGCCACACAGGAGATCGACAGCGAACGCACCCCGGATCCCGACCGCGACGACTGGTACAAGTTCCGCGAATGGGCCTATGTCTTCTTCCACGAACAGGACGCCGAACGGCTCGCGGACGACGACGCAGTCCTCTACCTGGGGTACAGCGCCTTTCGTCCGCATCCCACCTTGCCGGAGTCGCTGCTCGACGCGATGTCGGCCGGTGACACCGATGCCGAAGACGTCGCGTACGAGCGCACCGAGACGCTGCTCGGCGAGCAGATCGTCGAGACCCTGCGCAGGCACGGACTCGATGTCGCATGGTCGGGTTCGCGGCACGACCGGATCGGTATCAACGTCACCCAGTGGCGTAAACCGTTGCCACGCTGAGATGGCGGATCGTCCGTTGCCCGGACGGTACCCGCCGAAGTAGGTCTCCTCGAACCACTCGAAGTCCTTGCGGTCATGGCGTCGATGCGCCAGTGGCCGACCGTCTGGCCGACGGTGACGAAATCGTGCCACCTCGTGCCGGTGGTGCTCGTTGGTGGTGAGCCCGTACTTCTACAGGTGCGGCCTCAGGCGAGTGAGCGATAGACGGCCCGCTCGAAGTCGAGATAGGCGTCGAGGGCGGTCGGATCGACGAACGGGAAGATCTGGGTCGCCCAGAATCCACCGATCTTGGTGCGACGATCGATCCAGTAGTACAGATTCGCCAGCCCGGCCCAGGCGAGCGATCCCGCGGGCCGGCCAGTGGGTGCGTCCTCGTCGTTGATCAGGAAGCTGAGCCCCCAGGACTTGGGGATTCCCGGAAAGAAATCCACATCGTGGGACAGTGCGGGGATCACCCCGGGCAGCGTGGTCACCGTGAGGTCGCCGAGGTGGTTGCGCGCGGCATCGGCGATCGTCTCGGGCCGCAAGATCTGCTCGCCCGAGTCGGAGAGGCCGTCATTGAGCCACATCCGGATGAACGCAAGATAATCGCGCGCCGTCGAGTAGAGGCCCTGCCCGCCCATGTGCACCTCGGGGTCGTCGGGCATCTTCCACTTGTGATTGGGGGACAGTGAACCGTCGGGCGCCCGGTGGTGCAGGACGGCACGTCGGCGGGCCAGGTCGTCGACGAGGGTGAACGACGTGTCGGACATGCCGAGGGGGCTGAAGACGTGCTCGGACATCACCTCGCCCAGTCGGTGGCCGGTGACTCCCTCGACGACGAGTCCGGCCCAATCCATGCTGCTGCCGTACTCCCACCGTGTGCCGGGATCGAAGAGCAGCGGGGTGGACAGTGACTCCATCGTGGCGCTGATGACACCTGGGATGCCATGGTCACGCGTCAGTCGACGATAGTTCTCGTTGAAGAAGTCGTATCCGAAACCGGCTGTGTGGGTGAGTAATTGACGTGTCGTCACGTCGGATTCCGGTGAGCGGAGGCGAGGGCTGCCGTCGTCGGCGAAGCCGTCGAGCACCTGGACGTCACGCAACCGAGGGGCGTACTCGGCGGCAGGCGCATCGAGATCGAGCAGACCACGCTCGACGAGTTGCAGAGCGACGGTCGCGGTGATCGCCTTGGTGGTGGAGAACATGGCGAAGACACTGTCGGTGGTCATCGGATCGGTGCCGTCGTCGGCGCGCAGGCCCGCCGCGGACAGCGTCAGGAGTTCTGTGTCGGTGGTGACGCCTGCGACCACACCGGGTACGCGGCGTGAGCCCGAGACCGCAGCGTCGAGTACCTCGCCGACCGCGCGCTCGATCTTGCGTGAATCGATGATCTCTGTACCCATGGCGGTCATCCTCCTCGATGCTCTGACAGTCGGATTCAGGCGGGTGGCGGGAGCGTGCCGACGAACTCGCCGAGCCGTCGTAACCCCTCGGTCAGTTCGTCGGTCGATGCCGCGTACGACAGCCGAACGTGATCATCGGCGGTGTGGTGGCCGAAATCCTTTCCCGGGGTGAGGGACACGTGTACCTCGCGTAGTGCTCGGTCACAGAACTCCGACGATGTGAGTCCGGTCCGCGAGACGTCGAGGTAGACGTAGAACGCCCCGTCGGGCACGACCGGCACATCGAGTCCGATCCGCGCCAGACCGTCGACGACGAGTTCGCGACGGATACGGAACTCCTCGCGGCGGGCCTCGGCAAGGGCGAGCGATTCGTCGGTGAAGCACTCGAGTGCGGCGTGCTGTGCCGGTGTCGGAGGACAGATGTAATAGTTCTGCGCCAGTCGCTCCATCACCGGGACGAGGTCGTCGGGCACGATGCACCAGCCCAGACGCCAGCCCGTCATCCCGAAGTACTTGGAGAAGCTGTTGATGACGATCGCCCCGGGGTCTGCGGCCAGGATGCTCGTCGGGGCGGTGCCGTCGGGCCCGCGATCGGCCAGGCCGAGATAGATCTCGTCGACGATCCGCCATCCGTCGCGGTCGGCCACGTCGGCGCAGATCCGCACCAGTTCGTCGTGTGGCACCGACGTCCCGGTCGGATTGGACGGTGATGCGACCATCACTCCCCGGGTGTGCTCGCCCCAGGTGCCGGCGACGAGCTCCGCGGTCAATTGGAAACGCGTCGCCGGGGTGGTCGGGATCAGACGGACGTGAGCACCGAAGCTCTCCGCGAACTGCCGGTTGCACGGATACGACGGATCCGCGACGAGGACCTCGTCGCCCGGATCGACGAGGGCCGCACAGCTCAACAACAATGCGGCGGAGGCCCCGGACGTGACGACCACTCGCCGTGGGTCGACATCCACGCCGAAGCGGGTGCCGCAGAACCCGGCGATCGCCGTGCGCAATTCGGGCAAGCCGAGTGCCCCGGTGTAGGTCAGCGGCCGCCCGTCGGTCAGCTCACGGATCGCGGCGAGAAAGGCCGGTGGTGCACCGAAGTCGGGCTCACCGATACTCAATTTGATGACGTCGTGACCGGCGGCCTCGAGTTCGGCGGCACGCTTGCCGAACTCCATCGCGTAGAACGGCGCGACGGCCTCGGCGCGCTGGGAGATCCTCATGGGGTCATTGTGGTCCCGGCGGCCGAGGCCCTGCGAACGGGGCCGGATCGTTCCGGTACGCCGCGGGTCAGCTCTCCGGGATGTAGTTGAACTCGTCGGGGTCCGGGCCGCGACGACGGTCCTTGTTCAGCCCGTCGATGGCAGCCACGTCCTCGGCAGAGAGCTCGAAATCGAAGAGGGCGAAGTTCTCCTCGACCCGTGCCCGGGTCACCGACTTCGGGAACACGATGTCGCCCCGCTGGATGTGCCAGCGCAAGGTGACCTGAGCCGTGCTGCGGTTCTTCTCCTGGGCGATCTTGACGAGCACCGGGTCGTCGAGGACGTCGCCCTGGGCGATCGGCGACCACGCCTCGGTCGCGATGTCATGCTCGGTGTTGAAGGCGCGCAAGGCATTCTGCGTCAGGTACGGATGGACCTCGATCTGGTTGACCGCCGGCACCACGTCGGTTTCGGCGAACAACCGCTCGAGGTGGGCGCGCTGGAAGTTGGAGACACCGATCGCTCGCGCCTTGCCGTCGCCGTGGAACTTCTCGAGCGCCCGCCAGGTCTCGACATAGTCACCGACACCGGGTAGTGGCCAATGGATCAGGAACAGATCGATCTGCTCGAGACCGAGGTCGGCGAGCGTCTGATCGGCGGCCTTGAGGGCGTCGTCGTAGGCATGGAAGCCGTTGTTCAGTTTGCTGGTGATGAACACGTCGCGACGATCGAGCCCCGATTTGGCGAGGGCAGCGCCCACGCCCTTCTCGTTCCCGTACATCTCCGCGGTGTCGATGTGGCGGTAGCCGACCTCGAGTGCGGCCAGAGTGGCCGCCTCGGTCTCCTCCGGCGGGATCTGGAAAACGCCGAAACCGAGCTGGGGGATAGGCACACCGTTGTTGAGAGTGATTGTGGGAACCGACATTCGGCTACTTCCTTTCGGTTGGATCAGCTTTCGGATTGGTCACGGCAGCAGGATGAACTTGCCCCGTGGATGTGTGCGCTCGAGCTCCACGAGTGCAGTCGCGGCGTCGGCGAGCGGGAAGGTCGCGGCGACCTCGGTGACGAGTGTTCCCGCCGCAGCGTCTGCGATGAGGCCCTCGACGGCCTCGGCCCGATATCGTCTGCTCTCCGGTGTGCTGCCGTTCACCAGGACGATGCCGTCGGCGGCACGTCCGAAGGCGGCGATGCTGACGATCCTTCCCGGGTTGTCGACCAGGGTGAGTGAGGTGTCGATGGCCTCGTCGTTGCCCACCGTGTCGATCACGGCGGTGATCGGGGCAGGCGTGAGCGGCACGATCCGATCGAGGAGGCCGTCGCCGTAGGCCACCGGGATCGCTCCGAGGGCGCGCAGATGTTCATGGTTGGCCGGACTCGCCGTGGCGATCACGGTCGCGCCTGCTGTCACGGCGAGCTGCACGGCGATGGAGCCGGCCGCGCCGGAACCGCCATGGACGAGGACGACATCGGATTCGGTCACGTCGGCGGTACGCACGGCGTCGGCCGCGGTGACCCCGACGAGGAGGAGCCCGGCAGCGCGTTCGACGTCGAGGTCGGCCGGCCGCGGATGAACGGCACGGACGTTCGCGAGCACGCTGTCGGCGTACGCGCCGTGAGCGCGGTACACGATGACCTCGTCACCCACCGCGAAGGGGTCTGCGACGTCGCCGACCGCGGTCACCGTTCCCGCCAGCTCGTACCCGACGGCGAGAGGCAGTCTCGACCCGTCGGTGCCGGTCTGGCCGCGGACGGACTTGACGTCGACCGGGTTCATCCCGATGGCCCGCGTCTGCACGACCACCTGTCCCGACACCGGAGCCGGAATCTCGTGATCGACACACTCGAGCACATCAGCAGGGTCGCCATAGGCGGTCGCGACGAATCTCTTGGCCATGTCCGTTCCAAGGGTACGGGCCGGGGCGAGTATTCCGATCCGAGTCGGCAGGCGTCGTCACGCGGGGTTCACTTCGTCGGGTTGTGGTGCGAATGGTAACCGATCGGTTACCATTCGTCGTGTGGGCGTTTTCGATGCGATCGCAGATCCGGTCCGTCGCCGGATCCTCGGGATCCTGGCCGACGGTCCCTGCCGGGTTGTCGACATCACCGACCTGCTCGCAGGCGACCACCCGATCTCACGGCCCGCCATCAGCCGCCACCTGCGGATACTCGCGGCCGCGGACCTGGTCGACGTCACCGAGCGGGGCCGCGAACGTCACTACCACCTCGATCCGGCACCCCTGGACGACGTCCGGACATTCCTGGCAGCACTCGGTTCGCGCCCCGACACGTCGCCCGGCACCGGTCCGCCGGGCTCGCGCCGGTCGAGGATCGACGAAGACATGCTCGATGCCCTCGATACCGAGGTGTACCGCACCAGGCGTGACCGGCGCAGGGCGGCGGTCGAGCGACAGGAGGACTCCGCATGACCACAGATCCGTCCGGCCGTCACGTCGTCCGCGCCGAAGGGGGCGCCGTGGCGTTCACCCGTACCTTTCGGGCCGGTATCGACGACGTATGGGCGGCGGTCACCGAATCCGATCGACTGGCCCGGTGGATCGGTTTCTACAGCGGTGACCCTCTCAGCGGCCACGTCGACTTCACCATGAACGCCGAGGGGGAGGAGAACATGTCGCCGACCCGGTACGACATCCGTCGCTGCGAGCCGCCTCGAGTGCTCCGGGTGTACACCGCCGATGACTTCGGCACCTGGGATCTGATCATCGAACTGTCCGAGGCCGACGGGGTCACGACGCTGGTGCTCAGTCAGATCGTCGACGATCCATCGACGATCGAGAACACCGGACCGGGATGGGAGTACTACCTGGATCGGTTGTCGGCCGCGATCGGCGGTTCCGATCCGGACGTCATCGATTTCGACGACTACTACCCTTCGCAGCGCGATTACTACCTGGCCGTCGGGCAGTCGGTGACCGGTGACGCCGGATCGCCGCAGCCCTGATGCATTCGGGGCGACGGCCCCGCCCGGTTACCGGCGGAACCACGCCGCCGGATCGTCGCGCAGAGCGTTCTGGATGCGCAGCCGCGACGTCTCGGCGAGGTCTTCGGGTAGGTCGTCCGCGGGAAACCAGGCGACGTCGGTGTTCTCGTCGTCGGCCGCGTGCGGTTCACCGTCCACGTGGCGGGCGAGGAAACAGACGTCGAGGTACTGCGAGTGGTCGCCGTTCGGGTAGGTGATCATCGGCGTCACGTCGACACTGGTCAGGCGCACCAGCTCGGCCCGGATGCCGGTCTCCTCGGCGACTTCGCGCAGTACCGCCCGAGCGGGTTCCTCCCCGGGTTCGAGGACACCGGACACCACCGCCCATTCGTGTGTGTCCGCACGGTGGGTGAGCAGGATGCGCCCGGTGCCGTCGAGCACCACCGCGCTGACCCCGGACAGCCAAAGAGGTTCATGTCCGATGTGGCGGCGTAGGTCACGGATGAAATCTGGGATGGGCACGAATCCATCCTGCCAACACGACCGGCGGGCGACGGAGACTGTCGGTGGCCGGTGATTCACTGACGCCATCCCGACCACAGGAGGTGCCCGTGAACGCGCAGCAACCAGATCCCCATCCGGACATGCACGGCATGGAGTCGGGCGGGACCGGCGCGTCGCCCACGATGACCTGGGATGCGATGGAACGGTGGCTCGTGCAATCGATGGCGGAGATGCCCCGGGCCGCCATCCTGGACATCGGCCCGGCCGGCGTGCGGGTCGACGACACCGACGACGTCGAATGCGCACAGATCCAGTCGCTGAGTTCGGAGACGTTCCTGCTCCGGCTCTCCACCGTGGTCATGTCGGCGCCGCTGCTCGCGTCGTTCAGCGTGCCGCGCACCGCGCTCGACACCTGGTTCTACGACGACGTCTTCGACGAGTGCACCCATGGATATCTGATGAGTCGTTCCCGTCGCCGCGTCGCCGAGATCGGTGTCGCATGGTTCCGGGACCGCTGCGGCTTCCCGTCTCCGGGCGATCTCGGCTGCTCGTACACCGAGCCGGCGCGGCTCGGGCGGTCGGCGTCGAGATGAGTGCGCGGCCCCGGGTCAGGGATGCCCCTGATCTTTCCCCGAATTCGACCGTCACCTGATGATTTCCCGCCGGCGGAAGTCCACAGTGGAGTCATGACCACACCAACAACACCCACAAACACGACCGGCAACGGACTCGGCTTCTGGAAGGTACTCGGCATCATCGCGGTGGTGCTCCTCGCCCTCGCGATGGTCGGCCCACTTCTGAAGGGACTCTTCTGGATTGCGCTGTTCGGCCTGGCCATCTACGGCGGCTACGTGCTTTACCGGTCCAGGTCGGGCAAACATCAGAACGGGTCGTCGTCGCTGTAGGCGTGCCTACGATGTCGCTGTAGGCGCGCCTACAATCGGCGAACATGAGCGGTATCGACGTCGTCACCGGTGACATCACCTCGGTGCGTACCGACGTCATCGTCAACGCCGCGAACTCCTCGTTGCTCGGCGGCGGTGGCGTCGACGGTGCGATTCATCGCGCCGGCGGCCCCGCCATCCTCCGGGACTGCCGTCTGCTTCGGGAGACGACGTTGCCGTCCGGTCTCGAGGCCGGTGCCGCCGTCGCCACCACGGCCGGTGACCTGCCGGCGCGCTGGGTGATCCACACGGTCGGCCCGGTGTATTCCGACCGTGACGACCGGTCACAGGTGTTGCGGTCGTGCTACACCCGCAGCCTGCGTCTGGCCGCCTCGCTCGGCGCGCGATCCGTTGCTTTCCCGCTCATCTCCGGTGGCGCCTACGGATGGCCGCTCGACGACGCCGTCGACCAGCAGGTTCGGGCTGTCAAAGATGCAAATTCAACTGTCGAATCCATTATGCTCGTTGCCTTTTCGGACGAGATCGCGGATCTCACACGCCGCGCGCTGAGTTGATCACCCATTGGTCGGTCCTCCTGACTATCCTCGGCTGGTGGCCGAATACTGGGTGGACGCGACGGGCGCAGATATGCGCGCCGAAGCCGCAGGTGGCAGGGTGCGTGACCCGAGGTGACCGCTGAGACCGATCACCTCGACCGCCCGACCCGGGACGAGAACCGCTTGGTGGAGCCGACGCTGCTGCGACCGTATGCGGTTGCGTACGACCCCGCGGCGCGTGCACGTCGGATCGACCGCTCACACGACGGCGACGAGACACCGATTCTCGAACGCCTCGAACGGATGGCGGTCACCGCGAGTCGCGTGACCGATGAACGATCGATCCCGGGCGAGGTCCTGATCGACGTCGACCGCGACGTCTGGCGACGGGCCACTGCGCCGGGATACCTCCAGCTCTTCATCGCAGACCACGGCAACGACGGAACGGTGGCGGTCGTGGTGACCCGTTTCGTCGTCGACCACGGCGCCGATGTGTCCCGCCTGATCGACCACGCCTTCGTCGAGCCTCGTGCCCTGCCCGGGTGGACCGAGAACGAGGCGACCCGAACGCAACCGGGCTTCCGGACCGAGGGCTCCTCGATGCAGACGGGCACCTACGTCGGTGACGATCAGACCTGGTACTGCGCAATCCGATACGCCGCCTACCGCCGCGGAAACGTCGCGTATCTCCTGCACGCGACCGGAACGGCGCCGGCCCGCGAAGGCGACATGTTCCGGCGGTCGATCGCATCGGCCGTCAGCTCGGTCCGCTTCGAGGACTGAGAGGGAGACGATCAGATGGTCAAACGCTCCGATCGCGTCGACGACCTGGAGGCGGCGCTCGCCGCGACGGCGGTCTTCGTCGACGATCCCGACGACCAGGGCTGGATGACTGCACACGTCGGTCGCCAGGACCTGTTCGTGCGTATCGGCGATTTTCCCGATGAGGACCTGTGGTCGCTCTGGCTCGGCGACGGCCGGTGGATGGACTTCACGGTGACACCGGCCGGATGGACGCTGCGCGTGCCGGGTCGGCGTTGGCCTGCCGGGGCGCGACCGCGCTTGCCGAAGAACGAGTTCCACGACTGAGGGGTGATCGGCTCGATCCGAGACGATCGCATGCGGCTCGACGACCATTCGATCGCCAGGGCGACCGGCATCACGCACGGCTCCGCGCGCTCGCTCAGACCTTCACGACCGAAGCGGCGGCGAGAGTTCGGACGTGACCGGCTCGACGACGTCCGCGGTCGCCCCGCCGGAGGTCTCCTGCCCGATCTCCTCGAGTTCGACGGCCTTCGACCTGCGGGCGCCGGTGAACAGCGATGCGAGCGCACCGATCACACAGCACACGATCGCGAAGGTGAAAGCGGCACTGAGGCCGTCGGCGAACGGACTGCTGATGAGATGGGGGAAGAAGTCCAGTCCGGTCAGCGTGTCCTGATTGCCCTGCGGCAGGCTCGACAGTTGTGGGCCGAGCAGTTGTTCCACCGGGTTGTAACCGAGGAAGGCGGCGAAGAGGACGGCGACCGCCGGGAGGTGCGCGATCTGGTCGGCCTGCACCGCTGGCACGCCGTTCGCGGTGAGCCCTGCGCCCATCGTCGCCGGGAGGTGGGCCGAGAGCCCGCTGATCATCAGACTGAAGAACAGGCCGATCGACAGCACCATCGCGGCGTTCTGGAACGTCGTCATCATGCCCGATCCCGAGCCGCGGGCGTCGGCGGGCAGGCTGTTCATCACCTCGGCGCGGTTCGGTGACGAGAACATACCCATGCCGACACCGTTGAGGAACAACACGATTGCGAACGTGGGGTAGGAGAAGTCGACCGGCATCGCGATGAGCGCGGCGAACGTCCCGGCGGTGATGAGCATGCCGGTGGTGGTGAACCACTTGGTGCCCAATCGGTCCGACAGAGCGCCCGACACCGGTGCGGTCAGCAGGAATCCGATGGTGATCGGAATCATGTAGATGGCCGACCAGAGCGGGGTCTGCTCGAAGTTGTAGCCGTGCTGGGGAAGCCAGATCCCCTGGAGCCAGATGATGAGGATGAACTGCAGTCCGCCACGACCGATCGATGACATGAGGTTGGCGATGTTGCCGAAGGTGAACGAGCGGTTGGCGAACAGGTGCAGGTCGAACAGCGGGCTCGGCACCCGTGTCTCGATGAACACGAAGACGACCAGCATGAGGGTGCCGCCGATCAGGCACGACAGCACCATCGGGCTGGACCAGCCCATGCTGTGTCCGCCGTACGGCTGGATGCCGTAGGTGATGCCGACGAGCACGGCCACGAGCCCGACCGCGAAGGTGATGTTGCCCCACCAGTCCATCTGGGCGCGCCGGCGTACGCCGGTGTCTCGCAGTTTGAGGTAGGCCCAGATGGTCCCGATGACGCCGAACGGCACGGACACGAGGAAGACGAGGTTCCAGTGGATGGGCGCGAGGATGCCGCCCACCAACAGACCGAGGAACGAACCGGCGATCGCGGCGACCCCGTTGATGCCGAGCGCGAGTCCGCGCTGGTCGGCGGGGAAGGCGTCGGTGAGGATCGCCGACGAGTTCGCCATCAGAAATGCGCCGCCGACGCCTTGGACGATGCGCCAGGCGATGAGCCAGATCGCGGCGGCGCTGCCGTCGAACCAGGTGATGGCGAGAAAGATCGACGAGACGGTGAAGATCGCGAACCCCAGGTTGTACATGCGGGCGCGACCGAACATGTCGCCGAGGCGTCCGAAGCTCACCACCAGCACGGCGGTGACCACCAGGAAGCCCATCATCATCCACAGCAGGTAGCTGGTGTTCTCGGGGAGCAACGGGTTGACGTGGATCCCGCGGAAGATGTCCGGGAGGGCGATCAGAACGATCGAGCTGTTGATGGTGGCGATCAGCATGCCCAAGGTGGTGTTGGAGAGCGCGATCCACTTGTACCCGGAATCAAGGCCCGGGTCGGCCGCGGCACGTGCGGCGAGGGTGGCGGAGGTCATGGAAGTCCTTGGGGGAATCGGCGAGTCGGCGGATCGGGTCGCGGGGTCGGCGAGGTCAGGTGGTGCCGAGGGCCTCGGCGAGGAGCCTCAGCCCATGGCCGACGGTCTTTCGGTCGTCGTCGTCGAGGCGGTCGAGGGCCGCCGCGAGCACGCGCGCCCTCTCGGTCCGTGCGTTCGCGATGAGTTCCACCCCTGCCGGGGTCGGGTTGAGCAACCGTGCCCGGCCGTCGTCGGGGTCCGGGGTCCGCTCCACGAAACCCTGTTCCTCGAGTGCTGCCACGATCCGGGACATCGTCGGCGCGGTCACGGACTCACGCTCGGCGAGTTCCGACAGACGGATGGGGGCGTGATTGATGATCGTCCACAGCGCTGCGGCGACCCCGGCGGTGAGATTGCTCTTGCCACCCCGGGTGCGCAGCGTCCGGTTGATCCGTGTGAGCTGGTGATAGAGCGTTGCGACCTCGGCGTCGCCGACGATGTCCGCACCGGAGACGGCTCGTGTCATGGCCTGATTCCTTCGCCCTGAGAGGTCGCGTGGGACACCGCGGCCAGTGGTTGTCGCTTGCCCAGCACATTAGTTGCTTAGTGCTAAGTAAGCGAATGGTAAAGGTCTCAGTGGACGGCGGGAGTGTCGGTGGTCTCGTCTTCGCGACGAATCCGGTGTCGTGGGTCCGCCCTGCGAGGTGTCGGCGTAGCGTCCGCGCTGTAGATGCCACCGATCGCAGCGGCGACGGTGTGCCGACGCCCGACGATCTGGAGGAGCCGTGCTCGGACTGGGAATCATCGGATGGATCATCATCGGCGGACTGGCGGGGTGGGTGGCCAGCATGATCATGAAGACCAACGCCCAACAGGGCATTCTGCTGAACATCGTGGTCGGCATCGTCGGAGGGCTGATCGGTGGGTTCATCCTCCGGTTGTTCGGCGTCGACGTCGAGGGCGGAGGCCTCGTCTTCAGCTTCGTGACGTGCTTGGCGGGGGCGTGCCTGCTGATCTGGCTGGTCGGCCTCGTCCGGGGGCGCACCAAGGTGTGACGTCGGTAGCGTGGAGCGGAGACGATCCCGATCGAGAGGAGTCCAGGATGGCCCGCGTGGCAATCATCGGAGGACACGGCAAGATCGCGTTGCGCTTGGCGAAGACGTTGTCCGAGCGCGGTGACGACGTGACGTCGATCATCCGCAACGAAGCGCAGGTCGACGATGTGGCCGCCACCGGCGCCACACCTGTCGTGGCCGACGTCGAGGACCTGGACGCAGCCGGACTCGCATCCGTGCTGGCCGGTCACGACGCAGTGGTGTGGTCCGCGGGAGCGGGGGGCGGTGACCCCGACCGGACCTTCGCGGTGGATCGCGACGCGGCGATCCGGTCGATGGATGCCGCCGCGACGGCGGGCGCGAAGCGCTACGTCATGGTGTCCTATTTCGGTGCCGGACCCGATCATGGTGTTCCCGAGGACAATTCGTTCTACCCCTATGCCGAGGCCAAAGCGGCGGCCGACACGCATCTGCGGGCGTCGGAATTGGACTGGACCATTCTGGGGCCGAGCCGGTTGACCGACGAGCCGGGCAGCGGTCGGATCACCGCCGGTGGGAACCGTGCGGCGAGCAGCGAGGTCAGCCGCGACAACGTCGCGCTGGTGGCCGCCGCGGTGCTCGCCGACCCGACGACCGTCGAGCGCACCATCGAGTTCGACGACGGAGACACCCCGATCCCCGACGCGCTCACCTGAGAAGCCCGCAATTCTGGTCGATACTCGAGAGATGACCGGGATCGACGGATGAGCGCGATGCCACTGGCCGACCTGCGTGCCGTCGTCGGCGATGCGCACGTGCTCGACGACGCCGACGCGGCCGCCGGCTACCTGACCGATTGGACCGGCCGGTGGACCGGCCGGGCCGATGCAGTGATCCGGCCGCGCACCACCGAGGAAATGGCCGCCGTCGTCTCCGCGTGCGCCGCTGCCGGGATCGCGATCTGCGTGCAAGGCGGTAACACCGGGCTGGTCGGCGGGTCGGTACCGCCCGTCGGTGGCGACCCGGCCGACCGTCCGCTGGTCCTCGTGACGACTACGCGGATGACCGACATCGACGGCGTCGACACCATCGGTCGTTGCGTCGGGGTGCAGGCCGGAGCGACGATCGACGCGATCGATCGCCGGGCCGCCGAGTCCGGACTGAGATTTCCCGTCGACCTCGCATCGCGGGAATCGGCGACCGCCGGCGGCCTGGTGGCAACCAACGCGGGCGGAATCCGGATGATCCGGCACGGCAACACCCGCAGCCAGGTCCTCGGTGTCGAGGCAGTCCTGGCGGACGGCCGAATCCTGCGCCGGTGGACATCGCTCGTGAAAGACAATGTCGGCTACGACCTTCCGGGACTGCTCGCCGGTAGCGAGGGCACCCTTGCGGTCATCACCCGCGTGCTGTTCCGACTCGTCGCCACACCCGGCGACACGATCGTCAGTGTGGCGGCCGTGCACCATGTCGCGGACGCGATCGGCTTCCTCGGGTCCCTGACCGATCGGGGGCTGAACATCGAGGCAGCCGAGATCATGACCGAGGCGGGTATCACGCTCGTCGAGGAGTACGGACCACGACGCCCGGTTGCCGCGCGCGCACCCTTCTACGTGCTCGTCGAGACATCCGGGACGGGCGACGTCGAGGCCGTGGTGCTCGAGGCGCTGGAGAGTGCGCCGGTCGCCGACGCAGTGCTCGAGCCGGGCCCGGCCAGGGCGCTGTGGGCGGCCCGGGAACAGCACACCGAATCCATTGCGCGATCGAGCGCGACACCGGTGGTCAAACTCGATGTGTCGGTGCCGATCCGGGCGCTCCCCGAGGCTCTGGCCGAACTCGAGGCGGTGGCCGGGATGGTCGACCATCCGTGCCGCCCGATCCTCTTCGGGCACATCGGTGACGGCAACATCCATGTCAATCTGCTCGACGTCCCCGAGGACCGCGTCGACGAGCTGACCGCACATGTGTTCGGCATCGTCGCGGCCAACGGCGGCAGCATCAGTGCCGAGCACGGGATCGGGCGTGCGAAGACGGCGTGGACCCATCTCGGACGGGGAGAGGTCGACCGTGCGGCGATGCGTGCCGTCAAGGACGCATTCGACCCGGCAGGCCTCTTCAATCCGGGTGTCCTGTTCGGCTGAGTGCGCCGTTCGTCCGCGTGAACGTCACGGCCGGAGAGTTCTGATCACCGTGATTCGGACCCTGGGGCGCGCGACGCTGAGTCGCTAACGTACGTCGGTCATGGCCACCACCACGCTCACCGCTCCGGACACCCGCGTCCTGGGCGACGAGACCGACGACGAGCGCCGCAGGCGGCTCCGTACCGTCGTCGCCGCGAGTCTGCTCGGCACCACCATCGAGTGGTACGACTTCTTCCTGTACGCGACCGCGGCGAGTCTCGTGTTCAACACGGTGTTCTTCCCAGATCAGAGCTCATTCGTCGGCACCCTGCTCTCCTTCGCCACCTTCGCGGTGGGGTTCGTCGTCCGTCCGGTCGGCGGGATCGTCTTCGGGCACATCGGAGATCGCATCGGGCGCAAGCGAACCCTGGCGTTGACCATGGTGCTGATGGGTGCGGCGACCGCACTGATGGGGGTGTTGCCCACCGCGGCATCGATCGGCGTGCTCGCGCCGATCCTGCTCCTCGCGCTCCGGGTGCTGCAGGGTTTCGCGCTCGGGGGCGAGTGGGCAGGCGCCGTCCTGCTCGCCGTCGAGCACAGCCCACGCCGTCGTCGTGGAGTGTTCGGCAGCATCCCGCAGATCGGTCTGGCACTGGGCCTCGCGCTCGGGACCGCAGTCTTCGCGATCCTGCAGGTGACCCTCGACGACGACGCGTTCCTCACCTACGGCTGGCGGATCGCCTTCCTCGTCAGCGTCGTGCTGGTGGTGATCGGCTTCATCGTCCGGCTCAAGGTCGACGAGACGCCCGCGTTCGCCGAGGTGGCGGCGCTCGCCAGGAAATCGTCGGCGCCGTTGCGCGACGTCATGCTGCCACCGAACACGCGCAACACGGTCCTCGGCATGCTGGCCCGCTGGGGTGAGGGATCGGCGTTCAACACGTGGGGTGTCTTCGCGATCGCCTACGCGACCAAGGAACTCGATCTCGCGGAGGTGCCGGTGTTGATCTCCGTCACGATCGCATCGGTGGTGATGGCACTGCTCCTGCCGGTGTCGGGGCTGTTGACCGACCGTTACGGACCCAAACGCATCTATCTGATCGGCATCGCGGCGTACGGGCTCGTCGTTTTCCCGGTGTTCGCGCTGTTCGGGACGAAGAGCCTGGTGTGGTTCACCGTCGCGCTGGTCGTGGTCTTCGGGGTGGTGCACGCACTCTTCTACGGCGCACAGGGCACCCTCTTCGCCAGTCTGTACCCCACCGAAGTCCGCTATACGGGGCTGTCGGTGGTCTATCAATTCTCCGGCATCTACGCGTCCGGCCTGACGCCGCTGATCCTGACCGCCCTGATCGGTGTCGCCGGTGGGTCTCCATGGCTCGCCGCGGCGTATCTCGCGGTCACGGCGGTCATCAGCGTGATCGCCACCTCGTTGATCCGGCAGCGCGACCTGCATCTGGCGACGGAGACCCGGACACCGTGAACGGAGCTCCGGTCAGAGGGCGGACAGTACCGCGGTCGACTCCACCGGTTGGGAGAACATCGGGTAATCGAAACTGATCGCGTTGTCGTGCTCGGCGACCGATGTGGCCGCTGTGCAGTCGGTCAGCGTGATCACGCGGTACCCGTTCTCGTACCCCGATCGCATGGTCGATTCCACACAGCAGTTGGTGAGGAATCCGCCGAGGATGATCGTGGTGATGCCTTTGCTGCGCAGGATGAAATCGAGGTTGGTGCTCGCGAAGGTGTCCAGTCCGCGCTTGCCCTCGATGACGATGTCGCCGTCGGCCGGGGTGAGGTCGTCGACGATCGTCGCACCCCACGAGTCCTTGACGAACGCATTGCCGTCGACGACACCTTTGAGGATCCCGTACGGATGTCGCGTGAGTTCGCCATAGCCCGGTGCGAAGGTGATCGGGGCGTGCATGATCGTCACACCCGCGTCGCGGGCCTTCTCGACCAGCGTGACGGTGTTCGCGAGCATTCCGGTCTTGTCCATCACCTCGGAGACGGCATCGTGCAAGACGCCGCCGTCGCTGGTGAACTCGTTCTGGAATTCGATGAGAACGAGAGCGGTGGTGGTGGGGTCGAGCGTCAGGGTGTCGGCCATGATGTCCCTTTCGATTCGGTGGGCCCCGCCTGCGCCCACCGGTTGTGGTGATGGCGATCACATTAGCGGAGCGATTCGACGGTTGCCCGCAGAGCGGCGATGACGCGCGCTCCGGCCCGAACCCTGAGACGATGCTGGCGTGACGACCGACGATGTGTCCCGCGGGCAGCTGGCCGGACTCGCCCGGCGGTGTGGTGTGGCAACGAGCTACGTGGGCTGGGACGAGCTCGATCACGAGGTGAGCTCGGCGACGATAGTCGCGGTACTCGGTTCGCTGGGCTTCGCAGCCGGTTCGGCCGACGAGATCGCCACGGCGCATGCCGCTCTCGACGACGAACCGTGGCGCATGATGCTCCCGCCCGTGACGGTGTCCACCGAGGGGTCCGGGTCGACGTTCGTCGTCCATGTCCCGCACTGGAATCCCGTGCACGTGTGGATCACCACGGAAGACGGTGGTGACGCGCACCCGTCCCAGGTCGATGTCTGGGTGGAGCCCCGTGTGGTCGACGAGATCCTGGTCGGCCGTGCGACATTCGAGGTCCCGCGTGATCTGACACCCGGCTATCACACGCTGCACGCGCTCGACCCCGTGTCGGAGGTGACCGCCCGGCGTCCACTGATCGTCACGCCGCGACGGTTGTCCACTGCGGCACGGCTGACCGGTCGCAAGCGGTGGGGGCTGGCCGTCCAGCTCTATTCGACGAGATCGGCCCGATCGTGGGGAGTCGGCGACTTCGCCGATCTCGCCCAGATCTGCGAAGTGGCGGCGAGCAGTTACGGCGCGGATTTCGTGCAGGTCAATCCGTTGCACGCCGCGCAGCCGCACGCGCCCATCGAGGCGTCGCCCTACCTGCCGGTGACCCGTCGATTCGTCAACCCGCTCTACATCCGCGTGACCGACATCCCCGAGCTGTCCGGTCTGGACAAGAGCGTGGCCAAGAAGCTGCGCGCCCTTGGCCGGGATTTCCTCGACGACAACGTGAATCCACGGAAAATCAAGCGCAACAAGTCCTTCCGCGCCAAGATGTCGATCCTCGAGCTCATTCATCGGCAACCGCTGGATGAGGCCCGGGCGGCCGAGTACCGCGCGTTCCGCACACGCGAGGGCAAGGGCCTACGCAGGTTCGCGACCTGGTGCGCATTGACCGAGCGATACGCGCCGGATGATCCGAGATGGTCCGAGCATCTGCAGGACAAGGCCTTTGTCAAACAACAGCGTCATCGCCTGGCGGACCGGGTCGAGTTCTACACCTGGCTGCAGTGGATCTGCGACCAGCAGCTGGCCGAGGCGCAGCGGGCAGCGCGCTCGGCAGGGATGGACATCGGGATCATCGCCGACCTGGCGGTCGGGGTGGCCCGGCACGGCGCCGATGTCTGGATGCTCGGCGACGTCCTGGCGCGCGGAGCCACGGTCGGCGCGCCTCCGGACGGCTTCAATCAGCAGGGTCAGGGCTGGGATCAGCCGCCGTGGCATCCCGGCGGCTGGCCGAGGCCGGCTATGCGCCGTACCGGGACATGCTCCGGACGGTTCTTCGGCATGCCGGGGGGTTGCGCGTCGACCACATCCTCGGGTTGTTCCGACTGTGGTGGATTCCGGATGGCATGGGACCGGCCGACGGCACCTATGTCCGGTACGACCACGATGCGCTCATCGGCATCCTGGCGTTGGAAGCCGAGCGGGCCGACGCCGTGGTGATCGGGGAGGATCTCGGAGTCTTCGAGCATCATGTCCAGGATGCGTTGGCGCAGAGAGGGATTCTCGGTACATCGATCCTCTGGTTCGAACACGGTCCCGACGGTGCCATCCCCCCGGAAAAGTATCGACAGCTCTGCCTGACGTCCGTGACGACGCACGACCTTCCGCCGACCGTCGGCTATCTCGCCGGGGATCACATCGAATTGCGTTCCCGGCTGGGTCTGTTGGAGACCGGCGAGGAAGCCGAACGGGCGCGCGACGAGCGTGAGCGCGACGCCGTGCTGGCGCTGGCGCGCGACCGTGGCCTGCTGCAGGACGGGACTCCGCTCACGGACCAGCGAACGGTCGAGGCGCTCTACCGGCTCGTCGCCGCCACTCCGTCGGCACTCCTGGGTGTCGCACTCGTCGACGCCGTGGGGGAGCGACGCATCCAGAACCAGCCCGGCACCGGGTCGGCGCAGTATCCGAACTGGTGTATTCCGCTCGCCGACGACCACGGCGATCCGGTACTCGTAGAAGATCTCGCAGGCAACGCCCGTTTCGCGAGTCTCGTCGCGGCGCTGAACGACGCCGGAGTCGGCTATGGCGACCTGTGATGTCGGCTAGGTCGAGGGGGCGTCGTCGGTGCGCCGGGACCGGGCCACCGCGACCATGGTCAAAACGAGCGCAAGCAGCGCCAGCACGGCAACCGCGACGTTGAACACCACGCCAGATGTCCGCAATCCCCAGTGTGAGGCTGCGATTCCCTCGCCGACGATGGGAATCGAGATGGCGACGTAGGCGACCACGAAGTACGTCGAGGTGACCTCTGCGCGCCGGTCGGCAGGGCTGGCCGCGACCACGGCAGCGAGGCCTTTGCTGAACGAGAGTCCCTGTCCGATACCGCAGACGACGGCCCCGGTGATCAGCGCGGCGAGCGATGACGCAAGGAGGCCGACGATCAGGACCAGGGTGCCCGCCACCAGGATCGCACAGCCCGCGACCAGCGCACGCTCGGTGGGGTAGCCGCGTCCGGCGATCTGGGTGACCGCCGACGACAAGAACAGCACTGCGACGACGGCGCCGGCAACTGCATGGCTGTCGATGCCGAGGATGTGCGAGATGAACGACGGCGTCACACCGGTGAAGGTGCCCATCACGGCGAATCCCGCGAAGGCTGCGATCGACGCGCGGAGGAACACCCCGCGTACCTCCGGCGGCACCGACAGCCGTTGCACCGAGAGCCTCGCTCCCGGCTTGACCTCGACGGGCTCTGTGATCAGCCAGATCCCGACCAGGACCGGTACGAGGAGCACGAGGTCGATGGCGAACGGCAGATGCAGCGGCGCGGGCGCGAACTGGGCGAGGAGCCCTGCGATCAGCGGCCCGAGCCCCAGTCCGCCGATGTTGGCAGCGGTCGCTATCGCAGGCGCGCGCTGCCGCCAACCGGGTGGTGCCAGTTCGATCACGGCGGCGGTTGCCGCGCCGGCATAGATGCCCGCGGAGAGTCCGGACAGGACGCGTCCGATCATGAGTTGCCAGACGGGACCTGCGGTGATGAACACAATTGCGCTGGCGACCGAGAACAGCGCCCCGGCGACCAGGAGCGGCCGGCGGCCCACCACGTCGGACCAGCGTCCGAAGATGATCAGCGCGGCGATCACACCCGCCGCGTAGATCGCGAAGATGACGGTCGTGGTCGTCACCCCGAAACCGAGTTCTCCGGAGTAGATGGCGTAGAGGGGAGTGGGCAGCGTGGTCCCGAGCATGACCACGGCGAACGCGCAGACCGCGGACACGAATGCGCGTACGCCCGCGGCGTCGCGGGGCGATCGCGGGTGTCCGTTGCGCATATCCCTACCCAGCATCATCACCTCGGACACTATTCCTCATCACGAGTGCGTTCGCCGGGGCCGATGATTCGCGTCCGCCCAGCGTGGTGACACCGGGTTGGATACGGTCGGTCGATGGACGGTCCCGCCACGTCAGTCGAACGTGTCCTCGCCACCACGTCCCGGATGCCCTTCGCCGTCGACGAGATCCACAAGCTCGGGGTCACCGGTCACGAGGTCACTGCCGCCGACACCTTCTCGGCATCGCCGGGCAGTCACTCGCGCGGTGCCCACCGGCATGTCGAGGTACCCGCCCCGACACAGCACACCGAGGAATTCCTCGTGGCCGTCATCGACACACTGGACAGATTCGATATCACCTGGCTCCTGCCGATGTTCGAGGAGGTGTTCTACCTTGCCGCGCATCGCGATCGGCTCGCGGCGGGCAGGCCGGACCTTGAGCTGTTCTTCCCCTCGTTCGACGTCTTGGCGAGGGTGCACGACAAGGTCTCGTTCGCAGGTCTGTGCCGGGACCTCGGACTGCCCGTGGCGGAGTCGATCACGGCCACGTCGGCCGACGAACTGCGGGCGGCCGTCGGGCGGTGGGATGCGTGGTTCGCCCGGGCGGCGTTCGGGCGTGGTGGTCTGGACGTGATCACCAATTCCGGTCCGCTCGCGGGTGAGACCGACCTCGATGAGATCCATCCGACCCCCGAGGACTCGTGGCTGGTGCAGGAGTACCTGAAGGGCGTCGATCGCTGCAGTTGGAGTGTGGTCCACCACGGCGAGGTGGTCCTGCACTCGTGTTACGAACATCCACTCGCGATCGACAACCGCGGCGGCATCGTCTTCGAGTCGGTCGAGTCACCCGAATCGCTTGCCACGGCGCAGACCGTGGCACGAGCGCTGAACTGGCACGGGCAGCTCAGCTTCGACTATCTGATGACCGGCGATGGTGTACACCACATGGTCGAATGCAACCCCCGGCCGACTGCGGGCTGCACCGTTGCGACCGCCGACGAGTTCGCCACCGCGCTCTTCGACCCCGCCGGACTCGTCGTCGTTCCGCCCGGACGCAAGAAGATGATCACTGCGGCGGTGCTCCGCGATGTCCTGAAGCACCCCCGTCACCTGCACACCGACCTCGTGGCGACGCGCGGCGCCACCGGCGTGTACGACCAGAAGGGTGACCGCCTGCCGCTCTTGTACTCGGCGCTGTCTCTTCAGCACGTGCTGCACTACCGCAAGGAACTCGGCATCGATCGCAACACTCGTGAGCAGCTGATGGCGACACAGTTCTTCGATGTGTCGTGGGACGGCTCGGCGATCGGCTGAGTCCCGCACGCGCGGATCGGTCGCGCGGCGCCGGACCCTGGTCACAGAGCGGATGGGCGGTTAGTGTGTCTCGCGTAACAGTAACTCTGGGGACGACGTCCCTCTGACGTCACACGGGAGTGGACATGCGGCCAGATCATGACGTGGTGATCGTCGGTGCGGGGTTCGGTGGCATGGGTGCCGCAATCGAGCTGAAGCGCCTGGGGATCGACGACATCGCCATTCTCGAACGAGAGGACGATCTCGGCGGGACATGGCACGTCAACCACTACCCGGGCCTCGCGGTCGACATCGCATCGGTGACCTATTCGTATTCGTTCGAGCCCAATCCGTACTGGTCGCGGCTGTTCGCACCCGGTGTCGAGCTCAAACAGTATGCCGAGCACGTCGCAGACAAGTACGACCTCAAGCGGCACATGGAGTTCGGCACGGTCGTCCGGACGGCGGAATGGGACGATTCCGAACAGCTCTGGCGGGTGACCACCGGGAGCGGAGTGCGTACGTGTCGGTATTTCGTCACCGCGACCGGGTTCCTCTCACAGCCCCATACGCCCGACTTTCCCGGGATCGACTCCTTCGCGGGCACCATCATCCACACCACCGCGTGGGAGGACGGCCACGAGTTCGCCGGTGAGCGTGCCGCGATCATCGGTACCGGCGCGACCGCGGTGCAGCTCATCCCCGAGATCGCCGAGCGCGCAGATGAGTTGACCGTCTTCCAGCGGACGCCCATCTGGGTGGTGCCCAAGCTCGATTTCGCGATCCCGCCCGGTGCGCAGAAGATCTTCGCCAGGGTGCCGTTCACCCAACGGATCGCGCGAATGGTCAACACCTCCCTGCTCGAGGCGCTCATGGTGTTCGGGGTGCTGCACTTCAGACAGGCCAAGCCCGGCAATCGCCTCGCGGCGCTCGTCGCCAAGGCGCACTTGCGTGCTCAGGTGCGCGATCGCGCGACCCGGCGGGCGCTGACGCCGTCCTACGATTTCGGCTGCAAGCGTCCGACGTTCTCCAACACGTACTTCCGCACTTTCAACAAGCCCAACGTCTCGTTGCAGACGAGCTCGATCGAGCGCGTCGAACCCGACGGGATCGTGACCGCCGACGGCGAGAAGGTCCTCGTCGACACTCTCGTGCTGGCCACCGGCTTCAATCTGTGGGACGTCAACTTCCCGGCGTTCCAGATCATCGGCCGGGACGGCAGGGATCTGGGGAAGTGGTGGCGGGACAACCGTTTTCAGGCCTACGAGGGAATCACCGTCCCGGCGTTCCCGAATCTGTTGTCGCTCAACAGTCCTTATTCCTACAGTGGCCTGTCGTACTTCACGACCATCGAAGGTCAGATGAAGCACATGCGTCGCCTGTTCGGTGAGTTGAAACGCCGCGGCGCAACGACCTTCGAGGTCACCACGGATGCGAACGACAGGTTCCTCGCGGAGGTCACCGACAACCTGCAGTCGTCGGTGTTCTACAACGGCAACTGCGCGTCGGCGCGTAGCTACTACTTCAATCAGCACGGTGAGGCCGCGCTGCTGCGTCCCAACTCGACCCTGAGCACCCTGCGTCAGATGGAACGTTTTCCCGTCGACGCCTACCGTTACAGCTGAGCATCGACCCGAATCGTCCTATCCTGGCCACATGCGCGCGTGGGCGGTCATCCGGCCGGGGCCGATCGGCGAACACCCGTTGCGGCTGGTGGAGAAGCCGACACCCGATCCGGCCGCGGGCGAACTGTTGGTCGGGGTACTCGCGTGTGGGGTCTGCCGCACCGATCTGCATGTCGCCGAAGGTGATCTCCCGGTTCATCGGCAGCAGGTCACACCCGGTCACGAAGTGGTCGGGGAGGTCGTCGCACTCGGTGCGGACACCACGGGATTCGCAGTGGGCGATCGCGTGGGGGTGGCGTGGCTGCGCAGCACCGATGGGACGTGCTCCTACTGTCGACGCGGCGCCGAGAACCTCTGTCCCGCCTCGTCGTATACGGGATGGGATGCCGACGGCGGATACGCGCAGTATACGACGGTACCTGCGGGGTTCGCCTACCGGATCCCCGACGGCCTCGACAGCGTCGCCGCGGCACCCCTGTTGTGCGCGGGCATCATCGGGTATCGGGCGCTGAAGCGGGCCGGTACGGTGGCCGGGTCCGACGACATCACGTTGACGGTGCCGCCGACACTCGGGCTCTACGGTTTCGGTGCGAGCGCTCATCTGTGTGCCCAGCTCGCCGTCGCCCTGGGTGCGCGCGTGCATGTCATGACGCGGGCCGGCCCTGCGCGGGAACTCGCGCTCGCCCTGGGTGCGGCCTCGGCAGGCGACCCGGCCGACGGCCCGCCTGAGCCGCTGGATGCGGCGATCACCTTCGCGCCCGTCGGCGAACTGGTCCCGGTCGCGATGCGGGCACTCGATCGCGGTGGGGTCCTCGCCATCGCCGGCATCCACCTGTCCGATGTCCCGGTTTTGAACTACGAGCGGGAACTGTTCTACGAGAAGGAGATCCGATCAGTAACCGCCAATACCCGGAACGACGGCCACGAATTCCTGCGACTGGCGGCGCGATACGGCATCACCCCCACCACCCATACCTATCCACTGTCGGAAGCAGATCACGCGCTGAGCGACCTCGAGGCGGGACGATTCGACGGCGCCGCCGTGCTGGTCCCGGACTGAGCGGCCTCACACGGGTTCGAGGAGCTCCGGCCCATTGTTGGCGACCCGGTTGACCAGCGGTGCGACCTCACGGATCTCGATGGCGTCCGCGATCTCTTCGGTCGGTGGTGCGAAGAGATCCTCGGGTGCGGTGTGGTCGGGATCGAGCCACTGGTCCCACTGCGCGAACGGCATGATCAGTGGCATCCGGTCGTGTACGTCGCGCAGCTGACCGACGGCATCGGTGGTGAGGATCGAACAGCTCAGCAGCGGAGGCTCCTCCTTCGACGCGCCCTTCGGCCGCCACACCGACCACAGGCCCGCCATGAACAACCGGGTGCCGTCGTGCGGTGACATGAAGAACGGCACCTTCGTCGGCCTGCCCTTGGCGTCGGCCGGCCCTTTCTTCCACTCGTACCAGCCGTCCATCGGGACCAGACAGCGCTTGGATTTGACCGACGTACGGAACGAGCTCTTCTCGGCTGCACTCTCCGCACGGGCGTTGAACAGGAGCGGACCCTTGCCGACCTCCTTCGCCCAGGGCGGTACCAGACCCCAGCGCATCGCGCGGATGCGCAAGGCGGGTTCGTCGTCGGGATGGTCGGGGGAGTGGCGTTTCACCACGGTCATCACGGTGCTGGTCGGGGCCACGTTGTAGTTCGCGCCGGGCGCCCGCCGAGTGGTTTTGTCGGTAGCGGCCGGCTCGCTGTCGGCAGACTCCGCAGCGACCGGTTCGGCCGTGGACGAGTCCTCGGCGCGACCTGAGCCGCTGCCCGGGTCCAGGGGGACCGGGACTTCGTTGATCGCATCGATCTCCGCGGCGAGCTTCGCCGGGTCGGTGGTCACCGCATAACGTCCGCACATGGTCTCCATGCTGTCACGCGACCGGAGACGGTGTGCTCGTCTGCGCGCGGCGTCAGGTCGCGACGTCGGCCACGACGGCACCGATGACGGAGATCAGGTCTGCCGGCGCCAGTGACACCTCCAGACCACGTCGCCCGGCGCTGCAGAAGACCTCCGGCCAGTCGAGCGCCGTCCGGTCCACCACCGTGGGCAGCAGCGTCCGCTGACCTATCGGTGAGACCCCGCCGAGGACGTAACCGGTCGCGCGGGTCACCGATTTCTCGTCGGCCATCCGTGCCTTGGTGCCACCGGAGGTCGCCTCCGCCAATGCGGCGGCGGCCGCTTTGAGCGACAGACGCCGCGGTACCGGGACCACGGCCACGGCGAGTGTGCCTGCGATGTCGATGACCAGCGTCTTGAATATCTGATCGGCGTGGACGCCGAGACCGTCACCGAGAGCGGCAACGGCTTCGTCGCCGTAGGAGTCGCTGCGCGGATCGTGCGGGTATCGGTGTACGGCGTGGTCGATGCCTGCGCGTTCGAGCGCCCTGACCGCCGGAGTCGCTGCCATTCGATCGCCTCCTTCCTGGTCGGGACCGAAACGCATCGGTCGTTCTGGAACATTTGTCGCGGTGCGTCTGTTGACAGGGTTGGCGACGAAGGCGAGAGCCGTGTCGTCGCCGCGACCACTGCACTCTCCCGACTCCGAAGGAAGGTCGATCAGCCTGATGACCACCGGCTTGCTCGCACCCACTCCAGCGGTTCACGACAGGTTCGCCGAGGCCGTCGACCCGCGCGGCCTCGCGACCGCGAAGGCATCGGTAAGCTGGACCGACAGCGGAAAGACCGTGCCGGCGTCCCGTGAGGTCACGCCGGCTGCGGGCATTCTCTCCGCGCATGCCGTCACCGAAGGGATCGTAGTGGTCGAACCCGATTCACAGGATCAGCCGCCCCAGGACATCGACCGGGCAGAGCCGGCCCAGGCGAAAGCGTCCGAGTCGGCATCGAAGTCCGCCGGTGCCGGGTCACAGGCGCCGCGCCGCGCCGATCCGGGCGAGTCGCCCGAGGCCATCACCGAACGTTTCGAGCGCGATGCGTTGCCGCTGCTCGACCAGATGTACGGTGCGGCGCTCCGGATGACGCGCAATCCGGCCGATGCCGAAGACTTGGTCCAGGAGACGTACGTCAAGGCGTTCTCGGCCTTCTCCTCGTTCCGCGAGGGCACCAACCTGAAGGCCTGGCTGTACCGGATCCTCACCAACACCTACATCAACGGCTATCGCAAGAAGCAGCGGCAGCCCGCGCAGTACCCGACTGACGAGATCACCGACTGGCAGCTCGCCGCCACTGCCGAGCACACCTCGACCGGCTTGCGGTCGGCCGAGATCGAGGCGCTCGACGCCCTGCCGGACGACGACATCAAGGCAGCGCTGCAGGAATTGCCCGAGGACTTCCGCATGGCGGTGTACTACGCCGATGTGGAGGGTCTGCCGTACAAGGAGATCGCCGAGATCATGGACACGCCGATCGGCACCGTCATGTCACGCTTGCATCGCGGACGCCGTCAACTGCGTGAGCTGCTCGCCGACGTGGCTCGCGAACGTGGATTCAATCGATCCGCCCAGACCTCGGAGAGCGGGGCGGCGCGATGAGCGGCACACCTCGTCCCGAGGAGCCACGAATGGGCTCCGACGACATCGATCCGGAGTTTCTGCAGCTCGATTGCTCGGCGGTGATCGCCGATGTGTGGTTGCTGCTCGACAACGAGTGCGATTCGGACGCACGATCGCGCTTGCAGGGGCATCTGGACAGCTGCCCGTCGTGTTTCGCCCATTACGGCATCGAGCAGCAGCTCAAGACCTTGATCAACCGCAAGTGCGGTGGCGAACACGCACCCGAGGGGCTGCGTGACCGGTTGCGGATCGAGATCCGCAAGACTGTCATCGTTCGGGAGACCGGCGGCTCGGCCGACTGAGCGGGTCTCGACGGCCCCTGAGACGTCGAGAGCATCCAACTGCCAGAGAGTCGTGCTCTCGAAGCGGGTGGATGCTCTCGATGTTTTTCTGGGCGCCGTGACGACGTGAAGTGGTCGGCAGGCGCCCGGACGTTGTGCTCGTACTCGGCTGAGTCGTGCTCGACTCAGGAGTTGGGACGCTTGCCGTGGTTGGCAGCGTTCTTCTTCCGAGCGCGCTTCTTGCGTCCGCGCTTACCCATGACGGATCTCCTTCGTGCTGTGTGCGTCCTTGATTGTCCCATGTCCGGGGTCCGTGGTCCCAATCGCCTCGTTTCGAGCCCGTAGGGGCCGGCGCGCCGCTCGGCGAGAAGCCGTCGAGAGGTGCCCAGACCTCGCCGTGTGGCCATCGGAATGGGCTAGGTTATGTGGCATGGCTGAAGACGTCGTTGCAGAGATCGTGGCAAGCGTGCTGGAGGTGCGGGCGAGGGCCGGTCAACAGGTCGACGTCGGCGACACGCTTTTCCTGCTCGAATCGATGAAGATGGAGATCCCTGTCCTCGCAGAGGAATCCGGCACGATCGCGGACATCAAGGTCAAGGTCGGTGACGTCATCCAGGCCGGCGACACCATCGCCGTCTACGAGTAATCCGTCCTCGGTGCCACCGAACCCTTCATCGCCGACCTCGCTGCGATCGCAGCTCCACTGAGCCCATCACGTCATGTCCACCCTTGCCGACCTTCTCGCCGAGCACACCACGTTGTCGGATGCCGCGGCCGCGCATCTGCAGCGTCTGGTCGCCGAATGGCAGCTCCTCGCTGATCTGTCGTTCGCCGACTTCCTGATGTCGGTGCGCACCGAGGACGGCGACATCGTCACGGTGGCCCAGTGCCGGCCCAACACGGCCTCGACCGTCTTCCCGAGCGACGAGGTGGGGCGTATCGCGGATCCCACGGTCAACCGGCAGCTCGAACGTGCGTTCTCCGCCGACCGGGTGTTGCGTGACGAGGATCCGAAATGGCTGGGTGCGGTGGCGATCAGGCGTGAGGCCGTGCCCGTCGGATTCACCGCTGACGACGGTGTGATCGCCGTGCTGACCCGTGCCGTCGATCTGACCCATCCGCGCCTGCCCTCGCCGCTGGAGCTCGCGTATCAGGACTCGGCCAACGATCTGTGCCAAATGGTCGCCGACGGCTCGTTTCCGCACGTGGAGGGCAATCCGCGAGGCCTGTCCACACCGCGTGCCGGCGACGGTTTCGTCCGGGTGGACGAGAACGGCATGGTCGTCTATGCAAGTCCCAACGCGTTGTCGGCGTTCCACCGGATGGGGTGGACGACCGAGCTCACCCACACCCGGCTGTCCGAGGTGGCCGCGTCGTTGCTGACCGACCCGTTCGAATCCGAGGACGTCGCGGTGATGATCGATGAGGCAGTCGGCACCACCGCACCGCCCGCCGGACCGTACCGCGACGTCGGTATGCGGATGGAAGCGGACGCGCGGCGCGCGACGGCATTGCTCAGGGCGGTTCCGCTGCGCCCGCGCGGTGCCAGCACCGGGGCGGTGGTGCTGATCCGTGACGTCACCGAGGTGAAGCGCCGCGACCTGGCACTGATCAGCAAGGACGCCACCATCCGGGAGATCCACCACCGGGTGAAGAACAATCTGCAGTCGGTCTCGGCGCTGCTGCGACTCCAGGCCCGCCGCACGACCAACCCGGAGGCCCGTGGCGCTCTCACGGAGGCGGTCCGCCGGGTGGCATCGATCGCCCTCGTCCACGAACTGCTGTCGGGGAGCGTCGACGAGGAGGTCGACCTCGACGAGGTGGTCGACCGGCTGGTCCCCATCCTGGTGGACGTCGCGTCCGGGGATGCCACGGTTCGGGTCACCCATCGCGATCGACTCGGCGTGCTCACCGCCGAATTGGCGATGCCGCTGGTGATGGTGCTGACCGAGTTGATCCAGAACGCCATCGAGCACGGGTTCACCGGGCAGACGGGCGACAGCGAGATCGACGTGGTCGCCGACCGGGATGTCCGGGAATTGCGGATCGCTGTGCGTGACAACGGTTCCGGACTCCCGGAGGGCTTCGAGGTGGCGACGTCAGACCGACTCGGATTGCAGATCGTGCAGACCCTCGTGTCGATCGAATTGGGTGGCGCCCTCACGATGGGCCCGAACCCGATGGGCCGGGGCACCGAGGTGAACATCGTCATTCCGTTGCGTTAGCCGTGCGCGACAACCGATCGCAGGCTCGTCGAGCCGAATTATCGGTTACCGGTTCGGGTTACGGCATACCAGGCACGAAATCCGCGTTCGCTCAACAGGTCAGGTTGCCGGCAACTGTCCGTACAACGAAAGAGACCCGGCGGAGGCCGGGTCTCTTTCATGGCCGCTCACGCGGCTCGGGGTCATGCCCTCAGACGCTGCTGCGCGTCCGGGTACGTGCGGTGCGCCGCTTGAGCGCACGCCGCTCATCTTCGCTCATGCCTCCCCAGACGCCTGCATCCTGGCCGGATTCCAGGGCCCACGAAAGGCATTCGGCCGTGACGGGGCACCGGGCGCAGACGAGCTTCGCATCAGCGATCTGCGCGATGGCCGGGCCACTGGTTCCCACTGGGAAGAACAGTTCCGGATCTTCGTCGCGACAGATTGCGTTGTGACGCCAGTCCATTCCTTCTCCTTCAGGTGCGTTTTGCGCACCACTCGACAACTCCCATGTCTGGTTTGTTGTGGCTGTAACCGCTAGTTCACGCGGACCCACCAAATGTTTCCGCACTGTTGCTTGTGAATACTTTCACGAATCCAGGCGAAGTCAATGGTGTTCCGTTAACACGTGTGCAATATCACTGTGGTGACCACCCCGATTTCCTGGGGGTGCTTGCACTCGTTGTGCACCGATGTACTAGTCTACCCGTTCTTCACGTGGAATTCGCCCGATTTCCCAGGTCGTCGTCACGGATCACTGGTGGCATTGGAGTCAACCGCAGTATTCTGTGAGTCATGCCACGACGACGATGTTGATCTTCATCACATCGACTGAGGGCGGCTGCCTATGTTGCCGCTCTGGCCGAGGACGCCATCCCGCTCTATCCGCTCTATGCGGTGATGTTCGCGGACCCCACGATACCGGGGGCAGGGTTGTCGGCGGCCTCGATCTCCTCGCTGTTCATCGTGTGGTCGGCATGCTCTTTCGTATTCGAGATCCCGACCGGCGTGCTGGCCGATCGCGTACCGCGACGAATGCTGCTGGTGGCAGGGCCGTTGTGCAGCGGGGCCGGTTTCGCCCTGTGGACGTGGTGGCCGTCGTTTGGCGCCTTTGCTGCCGGATTCGTGCTGTGGGCCGCCGGTACGGCGCTGCGCTCGGGGTCGCTGCAGGCGCTGCTCTATGACACTCTCGCCGCTCGTGGGCAGGCCCTGCAGTATGCAGGCCTCGCTGGTCGGGTCCGGGCGATGGGGGCGACCGGAGTCCTGCTCGGGACCGCCGCTGCGGTCCCGCTGACCGCCTGGGGCGGGTATTCGGCCGCAGGGGCGGCCGGCGTTCTGGCGTGCATCGTCTGCTCGGCATCATCGGCGATGTTGCCGGAGGATGCGCCGCCACGGCGCCAGGCCGAACACGACGACGCCGATCCCGCGCGCGGTGGAACCGCGGCTGGGTGGCGCATCGTCGTCGGCGAGGCGCTCACCGGCCTGCGCGGCGACCCAGGGCTTCGACGTGTCGTCGTCCTGCTGATCGCACTGACCTGGGTGGCGGCGCTCGACGAGTATCTGCCACTGCTGGCAGACGCCATGTGGTCGGGCGCCACGGCGCCGGGGCCGGCGGCGGCCACCGGCGTCTCGATGCTCATGGTGGTGGTGGCCGTCGGGGACATCGCAGGTGGCCATGCGGCATCACGCACCGACGTGACCGACTTCCGCCCGCGTCGTCTGGCGCCGTGGCTGCTTGCCGGCGCCGTGGCTCTGGCGATCGGGGCCATTTCCGGTCATCCGGCCGGAATCATCTTGGTGGCGTTCGCATTCGGCGTCTTCGGCTGGTCGTTGGTGATGGCCGATACGATGATGCAGCACCGGATCCCTTCGGGGGCCCGTGCCACCATCACTTCGGTGGTCGGAGTGGGTGAGGAGACAGTCGCGATCGCCGCCTTCGGTGCGTGGGCGGTCGGATCGGAGTGGCTCGCGCCGACGACGTCGTTCGCTGTGGCCGCCGTTCCCTACGCCGTGCTCGCCGTCGTGCTGATGGTCTCGTCGTCGGGTGCCACCACCGCGAGGGCCTCCGGTCGATAGCCGAATTCGATGGACAGGTGGGCCCCGATGTAGTCACCGTCCATCTGGACGTCGATCGGCTCATCGGCCCGGAACCGCACCCACGCCACGTCGTCGTCGCGATGGAGATGCCGGGCCTTCGGGTTGCGATGCGTGAGCAACCGCGCGGCGAGGGGCAGATTCCGCGCCACCGATGTGGAGGTCGCCGCGAAAAGCCCTAGGCGGGTGTCGAATCCGGTCGTCGGGTTGGTCCGGATCTCGTAGTCACCGAAGTACGTCCACGGGCTGGTGTTGCTGACGAACCCGTATCGGACGTCGGTGATGGGTTCATGGTCGGGGATCTCGACAGTGAAGGACGCGCGGCTGGCGGCATGGCGGACGAAGGACGCGACGGTCGTCCACAGATACCGAGAAGGAGTCGCGGCCTTGCCCGCGTGGCGCTTGTCCTCCATGGCGTGGACCACGACGGCGTCCATACCCATGCCCGTGTTGAACAGGAACCAGCGGTCCTGTGTGTGACCGAGGCCGATCCGCCTGCACCGACCGGCCTCGAGGAGGTCGATGATCTGAGCGGTGGCCGCCAGCGGGTCCGAGCGCATGCCCAGGGTGCGGGCGAACACATTGGCGCTACCGCCGGGGATCACGCCGACGCTCGGCAGCCGGCGGGTCGGATCGGTGGCGCCCGGGGCCCCCAGGATTCCGTTCACGGCCTCGTTCACCGATCCGTCTCCGCCGTGCACGACGACGACGTCGACGCCTTCGGCGACCGCTCGTTGCGCCAGTTCGCCCGCATGTCCGCGGTGCGTGGTGTGTTCGACGTCGAGGGTGAACCGGGAACCGAGGGTGTGCGCGAGCGCATCGCGGCCTGCCGGACTGGTGGCCGTCGCGAATGGATTGACGATGAGCATGACGCGCACGAGACCCCACGATATTGGGTCTGCAGGTGTGACGTACATCCGCCCGTCGTCGGTGCGGGCGTGGGGTCCGTCTCGTACGGGGGCGAGCGGCGCCGCACGAGTACTCACCCATAGTCTGGACGGGTGAGCACGAAGCGGGGCGGCAACGCCGATGCAGGCGACGACCAGCACCGGGAGCCGGATGAACAGGCCGATTCCGGGCAGGTGCCGACGACCATCCGGGTGGCCGGGGCGGTCACGGCGCTGGAAGGTGCGATCGCGGTCATCGTGGCGATCGTCCTGGCGATCCGCGAGGCCGGCGGTCACCGGGAGGCCGCGATCAGCGGTTACGGAACGGCAGCGTGGTTCGGCATCATCGGCGCAGGCGTGGTGGTCGGCGGGATCGCTCTGCTGACCGGGCGGCGCTGGGGGCGCGCGATCGCGGTGGTCGCCCAGATCTTGCTGCTACCGGTTGCGTACGCGCTGCTCACCGACAGTCATCAGCCGTGGTTCGGGATACCGCTGGCCATCGCCGCGCTGGCGGTCCTGGTTCTGATCTTCAGTCCGTCATCGACGCGCTGGCTGGTGGGGGAGTACGAGCCCGACGGTCCGCCCGACGACGGCTCCCGGGTGCGCAAGCGCTGAGTTCCCTCGCGCCGCCGACGGCGATTTTCCTCGGCCCGCCCAGGCGTTAACCCCGACGACGGCGCTGATGGGCCGTACAGTTGGCACATGACCCGTATGCTCGCCATCGCGAACCAAAAGGGTGGGGTGGCCAAGACGACGACGGTGGCGTCGCTCGGGGCGGCACTTGCCGACCTCGACGTCTCCGTCCTCGTGGTCGACCTCGATCCCCAAGGCTGTCTTACCTTTTCACTGGGACACGATCCCGACCAGCTCGAGGTCTCGGTGCACGACGTGCTGCTCGGCGAGGAGGAGATCGCCGACGTGCTCCTCGACACCGACGACAACGTGACCCTGTTGCCGGCCACGATCGATCTGGCCGGTGCCGAGGCACTGCTGCTGATGCGGCCGGGTCGCGAGTACGCACTCAAACGGGCGCTCGCCGAGGTGGCCGAGGACTATGACGTCGTCCTCATCGACTGTCCACCGTCGTTGGGGGTGCTCACCCTCAACGGGTTGACCGCCGCGGACGAGGTGGTGGTGCCACTGCAGTGTGAGATGCTGGCCCATCGCGGCGTGGGGCAACTCCTCCGGACCGTCACCGAGGTGCAGCAGATCACCAATCCTGGCTTGACCATGCTCGGGGCGGTGGCCACGTTGTACGACGCGCGGACCACGCACAGCCGAGACGTCCTGTCCGACGTCTCGGACCGCTACGACCTCCCGGTACTGGAGCCGCCGATTCCCCGCACGGTGCGGTTCGCAGAGGCGTCGGCCTCTGGTTCGTCGGTGATGCGCGGCCGAAAGAACAAGGGCGCCAATGCATATCGTGAACTCGCGGAGAACCTGTGGAAGTACTGGGACGCCGGAGAGCCGGTCCGCACTTCCGCCTGACCACCGGGGGACGGGACGCCCGGCGTCATTGGACGACGACGACCCGATTCCCGTCGGGATCCTCGAGTCGCAGCCTTCGTTGTCGACGCTAGGCCGGTCCGTATGCTGCGACGGTCGATCCCCACTGTTCGATCACGGTGGAACCCTGTACTCGTAGGCTGATCGGCCCGCGGGTGTATCCGTCACGCCGGATCGGGATCGAGCGCACCTCACGGCCGGTGGCCGCGTCGCGCACACTGATCCCGGTCGCAGTCGGGAGCAGCAGCTGCCCGGCCATCACGTCGCCGGTGCCGATGGCACCCGGCACCTGGTAGATCGGTCGTACGTTCTGGGCGTCCAGCACGACGGTGGTGCCGCCGGTGAAATACGAGGTCAGCCCACCGTTGGTGACGGGCTCGACGTTCTCGGGCGGAGCGGGTGCGCCGGCGACAGTGTTCACCACCGTGGGCACGCCGTCGGTGGTGAACTGCCGCACCGACGGGGCGACCGGTCCCGCCGGGGCGTCGTTCGACGCCGGGGCAGGACGATTGCCGCCGCCGTCGTAGACAGCGATCCCGGAGCTGCTCATGGCGATCGCGACCGGCGCGGGCCCTGATGTGCCATCGGTGATCAGCGACGACCCGTACTGCTGGACCTCCTCGTCCTTGTTCAGTACCGCTCCGAGGACCGTCAGTCGGTACCCGGGTTCGTCTCCGCAGTGTTCGATGACTGCGACGCGATCGCCTCCCGTTGTCGCAGACATGAGTCGGCACCCGGTCCGGCCGGGTTGCACATCCGGTTTGACCGGCGCGTCGACACGTCCGTACTCGATGCCGCGGACGAGATTCGACCCCCAGGTCTCTAGTCGCGTGGAGCCCTGGGACACAACATAACCCGAGTCCGCGACCAGATGGATGCGGTCGTCGGCGTCCGAGCTGCGGCCGCCTTCGCGCTGACCGGACGAGCCGTTGAGGGCCGTGACCTCGCCGCACCCGCGGGAGTTCCGGTAGGCGGCCAGGACCTCGTTGTTGCTCGACGGCCACGCTGCGACTATGGCGCACAAGCCGAGATCGCGCCGATAGTGCCAGACCTCGTGGCCGGTGGCGGGATCCCGGCCGACCACGGACCCGCCGTCGGCCGTCACCACCACCGACCGCGCGATCGCGGGGGTGTCGGTGACCGCTGATCGCGCACGCCAGAGCGGCGTGAATCCGGCCGGTACGGCGGTGGCCGGGGCGACGTCGGGCACCGACGCCGCGGCCTGTGCGCTGTCGGTGTGACGCACCGCGCTGTGGGCCCACACCAACAGTCCGGCGACGAGCAGGATCACCACGATGGCAGCACTGACGACGAGGTCGACCGGTGTTCGTCGCTCAGGTCGGATTCGTACCACGCACCCTCCGGTCGCCGCGCTGGGAAGTGATTAGGCCGGGATCACTCGGCGGCCGAGGTGGCCGGCGTCTCGTCGGTGTGCTGTCCGTTCGACGAGGAACCGCCGCGCTTGGCACCGCCGCGTCGACGTCGACGCCGACGCGGCTTGTCGGCGGTCTCGTCTGTGGAGGCGTCGGTGTTGTCGGCGGCCGACGTGTCCGCGGTCGTGCTCGTGGACTTCTCGGAACCGGCAGGCGATCCGTCGCCGGACGCGGGGCGGCCGGCGCGTGTCCGCCGACGGGTCCGATTCGACTTGGGGCGCTCGGACCGCGAACGTCGCTCCGACTTCGCATCGCCGTCCGAGTCGGTCTTCGGTGCGGTGATCCGTCCGGTGGCCGATTCGGGGATTCCGAGATCCGTTCGCAGGTGCTCGGAGGTCGAGTACGTCTCGACAGGGTCGGCCATGTCGAGGCCGAGTGCCGAGTTGATCAGCTCCCAGCGGTGAATCTCGTCCCAGTCGACGAAGGTGATCGCGATGCCGGTGCGGCCTGCACGACCGGTGCGGCCGATGCGGTGCACGTAGGTCTTGTCGTCCTCGGGGCACTGGTAGTTGATGACGTGGGTGACGTCGTCGATGTCGATGCCGCGGGCCGCGACGTCGGTGGCGACCAGGACGTCGATGTCGCCGTTGCGGAATCGCTTGAGCGCCTTCTCGCGTGCCACCTGGCCGAGATCGCCGTGGACGGCGCCGACGGAGAACCCGCGCTCGCCCAGGTCGTCGGCGACCTTCTGTGCGGTGCGCTTGGTTCGCGTGAAAATCATTGTGGCGCCACGGCCTTCGGCCTGCAGGATACGAGCGACGAGCTCCGCCTTGTCCAGTGCGTGGGCGCGGTAGACGTGTTGGGTGGTGCGTTCGTGGATGGCCGAATCGTTGGCGTGCTCGGCGCGGATGTGCGTCGGTCGGTGCAGGAACGTCCGGGCGAGGGTGACGATCGGGCCGGGCATGGTCGCGGAGAAGAGCATCGTCTGCCGCGGTGTGGGCAGCGCCGACATGATCCGCTCGATGTCGGGGAGGAAGCCGAGGTCGAGCATCTCGTCAGCCTCGTCGAGGACGAGGATCGACACCTTGCCGAGGACCAGGTGGCCCTGCTGGGCCAGATCGAGCAATCGGCCCGGGGTACCCACGACCACGTCGACGCCGGACTGGAGGTCGGCGATCTGCGACTCGTACGGCCGGCCGCCATAGATCGACGTGATCTTCAGTGGCCGGTTGGTGCCGTCGGCCAGCGTGACGTCGAGTTTGGGCGCCGCGACCTCCAGGTCGCCGGTGACCTGCAGGCACAGCTCGCGGGTCGGGACGATGATCAAGGCGCGCGGTGTGTTGTCGAGGGCGCGCAGACCCGATTCCTCGGCGTGTGCGAGGCGGTGGAGCAGGGGAACGCCGAAGCCGAAGGTCTTGCCCATGCCTGTGCGGGCTTGCCCGATCAGGTCGTCGCCACTGAGGGCGAGGGGGAGGGTCAGCTCCTGGATCGCGAAGGTGTGGGTCTTGCCGTCGTCGGCGAGGGCCGAGACGATCCGTTCGTCGACGCCGAGTTCGGCGAACGTCGGGGAGGTGTGGGTCTCGTCGACGATGGTGGTCTTCACGTCGTCGTCCGTGCCGGTGGTCGGCGCGGTGTCGTTCGTCTGTGTCGCGATGGAATCGCTCATGTGAGGTTGTATGCCTTTCTGCATTTTCCCGCACGCACGAAAGGCACCACAGTGGGATCGAGCGGCTTGCGGAGAAAGGGGTCCGGGTGGACCGGGCAAACCGTGGTCGGTGACTGTGTGGTGGCCAGGTCGGGCTGCATCGCCCGACATGAGTGCGCGCACATTGTCCGGTACCTGCGCGGGTGATCCGGATCGGTCGACCGGCCATGCGGCAGTCGGGCTGACACCGGATCGTCATGGTCGCGTCAGTGCACCGTTGTCAAGTGTACTTGGTGAACGCTTCGGCCCCGCCTACCATCTCCACCATGTCGACCGCGCCGCCCCCATCCGGAGTCACGCCCGAGCCCGCAGCACGTCCAGGAATCGACGGCGACGGTGGTGGGATCGCCAAGCTGTTCGCGGTACTCCTCGCTGGTGAGTACGCCGCTTTCTACCGGCTGATCGATGAATCGCGGATGGCGCCGGACGTCCACAGCCGGATCGCGATCGCCCGCATGGCCGCTTCGGAGATCGGACATTTCGACACGCTCGCCGCGCAGGTGGCGTCCCGCGGGATCGACCCGACCGAGGCCGTCGAGCGGTATCGCGGGATCTTCGACCAGTATCACCAGGTCACGACGCCCAAGACCTGGTATGAGTCGTTGGTCAAGGCGTACCTCGGTGACGGGCTCGCCGCTGATTTCTACACCGAGGTCGCGGGCGTGCTGCCCGTCGAGGCCCAGGCGATCGTCGGCGAGGTGATGGCGGAGACCGCGAACTCGCGGTTCGCCCGGGAGCAGGTATCGGCGGCCGTGGCCGCCGATCCGGCGCTCAAGTCGCCACTCACGCTGTGGGGGCGTCGCCTGCTCGGAGAGGCCGTCACCCATGCACAGTGGGTCCTCGCGGCCGAGGAGGAGGTCACCGATCTGCTCTTCGCCGGGGCGGCGTCCCTGCACGGGGTCGCGAGCTTCTTCGATGTGATCGCAGACGAGCACGGCAAGAGGATGACCGAGCTCGGTCTCGGATGACGCGCCCGCTGTTTGCGCTGTGAGCGGAGCCGCTGTCGGCGCCGTCGTGGGCTGAACTAGCCTGGTGCGGCACAGAGTCGTCGTGCGCCATCGGCGTCGGCACCACCGGTGTCGGCCCGTCGGCGTGGGCGCCGTCAGAGGAGAAGAAGGGTGGCCATGGCCGTTGAAGTGAAGATCGGTATCACCGACAGTTCACGTGAGCTGTCCATTCAGACCACGCTCACCAGTGACAAGGCGTACGCCGAGGTCGAGGCCGCATTGTCGGGCAAGCAGCAACTGCTCGCCCTTGTCGACGACAAGGGCGCTCGGATCCTGGTACCGGTCACCAAGATCGCCTACGTCGAGGTGGGTAGTTCGGAGAATCGCCGGGTCGGCTTCGGGGCCACCTGACCCGACCTCCTGCGATCGGTTGCTGTCGGGGCCGGGCATTGCGCTCCGGGTGCCCGGCAGCCGCCGATCGATCAGGATTCGTCGTCGGCCGATTCGAGCATCGGCACGTGCGACAGCCCACCCCAGAGCAACGCGACCGTCGTGTCGACGGCGGCCTGCTTGTCCACGGGACGTTTCGCCTCGAGCCAGTAGCGCGCATTCACCTGGCTCGCACCGACCAGTCCGGCGGCCAGCATCCGTGACCGATACGGATCCAGACCCGAGTCGTGCATGACCAGTCCGTAGACGGCGTCCACGCAGGCCTCGGTGGCGCCCTCGACCCGCCGGATCACCGCGGGGTCCATCGCGTCCGAGGAGAAGATCAGTCGGTATCCCGAGTTGTCCTGGTCGATGAAATCGAAGAAGGCCTGGACGGCTGCCTGGACGCGCTGCTTGTTGTCGGTGGTCGTGAGCAGTGCGCGGTTCACATCGCTGACCAACTTCTCGGCATGCGAATCCACCACGGCGATGTACAGGTCGAGCTTCGACGGGAAGTGTTGGTAGAGAACAGGTTTGCTCACGCCGGCGTGGACCGCGATCTCGTCCATCCCGGCCGAGTGGTAGCCACGCTCCACAAAGATCTCGCTGGCGGCGTCGAGCAGCTGCATCCGACGTGCACTCCGTGGCAGACGCGTGCTGCGCCCCGCGTTGTGTGCAGAGTTCGTGGTGGTCGACATGCGTTGAGCGTACTCGGGGTCCATCGGCGGAACCGATTCGCACAGACAGGCATCGGCCCTCGGTTCCCCGGATCCGCGCTGACCTGTGAGAAAGTTGAGCCTGTGAGTCACCCAGGAGGCGGGCCGAACTCCGGGAGCGCAGGTGCCGGCGCACCCGACGCCGGGGTCGGCGGCGCGCGAGCACGTGCCAAGGACATGGGGCCGCGGCCGCCCCGACGGGACAGTGGGTCCTCGGGCGGATCGTCGACCGGCGGATCGTCGAGCATGGAGGCGGGCCCCCGGACCCGCCCGAGGCCGGACCAGCCATTACGGGCGCGCTGGGACCCGACCGACGACAGCGGGCGTGCCCGTGTCGACCGCGACGCCCAGCCGGAGCGCAAGAAGCAGAGTGCTCTCGGCCGGTTCGTGGCGACCTACGGGTGGCGGGCCTATGCGATCCCGCTGCTCGTGATCCTGACGATCGTGCTCATCGTGATGACCGTCCGGGACGGGAACGACGCCGCTGTGACGCCCGCGGCCGACGTCAATCCGGATTCGGCATCGCGCAACACCGACGTCAGCAAAGAGACCAAACCGATCGGTGCGCCGACCGGCTCCATCCAGGCCGCGTCGCTTCCCGCGGGCACCCTGCCGCCGGGCGGTCCGTACACGCAGAAGGGCCGGGAGTCCTACCACGTGGTCCCCGGTGCGGGAAAGCAGGTCGGGACCGGTCCGCAGGTGTACACATACACCGTCGAGGTGGAGAACGGCGTCAACTCGCAGGACTTCGGAGGCGACCGCTCGTTCGCCAAGATGGTCGACTCCACCCTGGCCAACCCGCGCAGTTGGATCGGCGACGGAAAAGTGGCCTTCCGCCGGATCACAGGCGGCGAACCCGACCTGCGGATCACACTCGCGTCACCGGCGACCGCCCGCGAACTCTGCGGCTACCAGATCCAACTCGAGACATCGTGCTTCTATCCGCCGGAGAAGCGCGTCACCCTCAACGAGGCGCGTTGGGTGCGGGGTGCGCTGTCCTATGAGGGCGACGATCTGCTGTATCGCCAATACCTGGTCAACCACGAGACCGGCCACGGCATCGGCTACGAGTCGCACGAACCCTGTAAAGAGAACGGTGCCCTCGCCCCGGTCATGATGCAGCAGTCGTTCGGGGTCGCCAACAGTCAGATCATGGCTCTCGATCCGCAGATGCAGGCCAATCGCAATCTGGTCTGCAAGCCGAACCCCTGGCCGTTCCCCAACAAGTGAGTCTCGCGGCGCACCTGCCACATACCGCGGCGGAATGACCGCGGGGTCGAGACCGTTGAGCACAACAGTCCACTTGAGTCAGATGTACTGGAGGCGCCCGTGTCGTCCTTGCCCCCGCTGGTCGAACCCGCAGCGGAACTGTCGAACGAAGAGGTGGCGCGCTACAGCCGGCACCTGATCATCCCCGACGTCGGGATGGACGGGCAGAAGCGGTTGAAGAACGCGAAAGTGCTGGTGATCGGCGCCGGCGGTCTCGGCTCACCGACACTGCTCTATCTCGCCGCCGCCGGAGTCGGGACCATCGGCATCGTCGAATTCGACGTCGTCGACGAGTCGAATCTGCAACGTCAGGTCATTCACGGCCAGTCCGACATCGGGCGTCCGAAGGCCGAGAGCGCGCGCGACTCGATCTCCGAGATCAACCCGTATGTCACCGTGAACATCCACGACGAACGGCTCGAGCCCGAGGGCGCCATCGAACTGTTCTCGCAGTACGACCTCATCCTCGACGGCACCGACAACTTCGCGACCCGCTACCTGGTGAACGACGCCGCGGTGCTCGCCCACAAGCCATACGTCTGGGGATCGATCTACCGGTTCGAAGGTCAGGCGTCGGTGTTCTGGGAGGACGCGCCGGACGGTCGCGGCCTCAACTACCGCGATCTGTACCCGCAGGCGCCACCACCCGGCATGGTGCCGTCGTGCGCGGAGGGTGGGGTGCTCGGCATCCTGTGCGCCTCCATCGGCTCGATCATGGGCACCGAGGCGATCAAACTCATCTGCGGCATCGGGGAACCATTGCTGGGTCGACTGATGGTCTACGACGCCCTGGACATGACTTATCGCACCATCAAGATCCGCAAGGATCCGGAGGGTGCACGGGTGTCCGAGTTGATCGACTACGACGATTTCTGCGGCGTGGTCTCCACCGACGCGGCCGACGCCGCGGCGGGTTCCACACTGACCCCGGCCGAGCTCAAGGAGAAGATCGACCAGGGCGACAAGCTCGCATTGATCGACGTGCGTGAGCCCGTCGAGTGGGACATCGTCCACATCGAGGGTGCGACGCTGGTCCCCAAGGACGAGATCCTGTCGGGCGCAGGTCTGGCGAAGGTTCCGCAGGACCGTCCGACGGTCCTGTACTGCAAGACCGGCATCCGGTCGGCCGAGGCGCTCGCCGCGTTGAAGCGCGCAGGGTTCGCAGATGCCAGCCATCTGCAGGGCGGCGTCACGGCGTGGGCCAATCAGGTGGACAAGACGCTTCCGGTCTATTGAGGCGGCTCCGCGCTCAACTCCTTTGCCGCGCCGTCGAGAACCCGACCGAATGCATAGCCCACGAGTGGTTTGCCGACACGACGGGTGAGCATCGGTCCGAGCAGTGGGATGGCGAGTTCGAACGTCGTGGTCCAGATGACGCGGGAGGCGCCACCAACGTCGTCGACGGTGACCTGTCCGGCCTCGTGTCGGGACGGTGGGAAGCTGCGGTAGACGTGATAATCGAAGGAGTGTGGCGGGACGTACGCCGTGATGCGCTCGGCGAACCATCCGATCAGCCAGGTCAGCACCCGGATCGCGCCCACACCGTACGGGGCGTCGCGCCCGGGCGTGCGGAGCCGCTCCGAGACGACCAGCGGAGTCCGGGTGTAGTTGTGGGCGTTGCTGATCCACGCGAATACGGTGTCCACCGGTGCGTCGATGGTGCGCTCGACTGTCACGGTCTCCATGTCATGTCCCTTCCTCTGTCCAGTCGACGGATCTCGTCGACGGCCCCGAGTTTCTCTGGATTGCGGATCGCATAGAACGCTGTGATCCGACCGTCGGCGACATCGAATGAGGCGACCGAGTCGACGGTGCCCGCTATCGTGAAGATCGCCCCCGGTGCGGCGTTCACCGTGGTGAGCGTGACGTGCGCGTCCGCCATCGAGGTCCGGGCGAGGCCGATGGCGAATGCGGCGACCTTGTCGGCCCCGATGATCGGTTGCCGGGCCGCCGCGACCCGTCCGCCGCCGTCGGACATCTGGACCACGTCGGGCGCGAGCATCGAGACGAGGACCTCCAGGTCACCGGTGTGCGCGGCATACAGGAAGCGTGCGACCACGTCGCGACCATCCCGCGATCGCGGCGTCGCCGTTTCATTGCCGACATTCGAACGTCGTGAACGGACGTGTCCACGGGCGCGATGTGCGATCTGCCGGACAGCCTGCTCAGACTTCCCGATCATCGTCGCGATCTCCGCGTGCGGGTAATCGAAGACCTCGTGCAGGACGAACACCGCCCGTTCGACGGGTGCGAGGGTCTCCAGCACAACCAGCATCGCGATCGACACCGAATCGGCGAGCACGGCGTCGTGGCTCGCGTCGTCGTCGGTGCGGATCGGCTCGGGCAGCCAGTTGCCCACGTACGTCTCGCGGCGACGACCGACCGTCCGCAGGTGATTGAGGCCGGTGCGACTCACTGCGGCGACCAGATATGCGCGCGGATCGTCGACGTCGGTTGGCGATCGATCCCGCCAGCGCAGATAGCAGTCGTGCACCACGTCCTCGGCGTCGGTCGCCGTCCCCACGAGGTTGTAGGCGACCGTGAACAGCAATGGTCGGAGCTCGGTGAATACGTCGTCGGCGTCGGTCACATACCAATGACACCGCAGGGGTCGATCGTGTGACGCGACATCGATGTGCGGTGCGTCACACCGGTGAGCTGGTCGCGCGCCTTCGCGCAGCGCGGCGGGTTCCGAGCACGGTGGGGTCCGACGTGCGTCGCTCCCGGATAATGCCTGGATCGATCGGTAATCTCACAGGTGTGACGACCCTCGAGCCACCCGAACACGTGCTGAACACGTTCGGGCTGACCGCCCACCCGCCGATCCCCATGGGCGATTCCTGGATCGGTGGCTGGCGTGTCGGTGAGGTCGTGTTGTCGTTGGTCCCCGACCACGCGCGTGCGGCGTGGTCGGCATCGGTGCGTGAGTCGCTCTACGTCGAGGGGCTGCGGGTCGCACGGCCCTTCCGCGCCACCGACGGCCGCTATGTGGTGTCGGGCTGGCGCGCGGACACCTACATCGCGGGCATACCCGAGCCGCGTCATGACGAGGTCGTCCTGGTGGCCGATCGCTTGCATGCGGCGACCGCCGAACTCGAGCGGCCGAGGTTCCTGCTGCAGTCGCCTGCGCCGCCGCACACCGACGTCGACGTCTTCACCGCCGCCGACCGCGCCGCCTGGGAGGACGTCCCGATGCGTACGGCGCGCGCGGCCGGCATGGGTGAGCCGACCTCTGAAGACGGTGTGGCGAGCGTCCAGATGCTGAAAACTCTTGCCACGCTTCGCAAGAACGTGGATCTGAAGTCGCAGGTGGTGCACGGCGACCTGTTCGGCACGGTGCTGTTCGCAGGTGCCGCGGCGCCCGGCATCACCGACATCGTCCCGTACTGGCGGCCCGCGCCCTGGGCCGCCGCTGTCGTCGTCGTCGACTCGCTGGCCTGGGGTGGCGCCGACGACGACCTCGTACATCGATGGGCGGATCAGCCGGAGTGGCCCCAGATGATGCTGCGCGCGACCATGTTCCGGCTGGGAGTCCACGCGTTACATCCACGGGCAACGGCAGGGGCCCTGCCCGGTCTGCAGCGGGTCGTCGACCTCGTTCGATTGCTACTCTAGGTCAATCGACGCAGGTAGAGCCTCTGCGACGCCTTCTCACAGGGAACGTGCCGCAAAGTGAGCACAACGTGACTCTTCGGTCACGCGAGGGAAAATCCCGGCAACACTGGCTACCTAACGTGGCATCCAATCGTCCGACATCGTCGTCGGCCAACCATCTCGACCCACGATTGGATGGCCCATGCCTGCACCCGTCGCCTCTTTGCGGAGCGCGCTGAAACGTGACCACAAGATCACCGATTGGGATCCCGAGGACCGAGAGGCCTGGGATGGCGGCAATGCGGCCGTTGCCAAGCGCAATCTGGTCTGGTCGGTGATCTGCGAACACGTCGGTTTCTCGATCTGGTCGCTGTTCTCGGTGATGGCCCTGTTCATGGGGCCGGAGTACGGCATCAGCCTCGACCAGAAGTTCGTGATCGCCGCGACGGCGACCTTCGTCGGCTCCTGCCTGCGGATTCCCTACACCCAGGCCACTGCGCGGTTCGGTGGGCGGAACTGGGCGATCTTCAGCGCGATCGTGTTGCTCATCCCCACCGGCCTGACGATGATGCTGATGATGAATCCCGGCGAGTTCGGGTTCGGCTGGTTTCTCGCCGTTGCCGCACTGACCGGCTTCGGTGGCGGCAACTTCGCGTCGTCGATGACCAACATCAACGCCTTCTACCCGCAGCGGCTGAAGGGGTGGGCGCTAGGTCTCAATGCGGGCGGTGGCAACATCGGTGTCCCGGTCGTCCAGCTGATCGGTCTGCTGGTGATCTGGCTCGCGTCCGATCAGCCCGAGATCGTCTGTGCCGTCTATCTGGTGGCCCTGGCGGTCGCGGGTGTCGGTGCGGCGATCTACATGGACAATCTTGATCACCAGACGTCGAGCGCTCGCGCGATGCTGGACTGCCTCCGGCACCGCGACACCTGGCTGATCTGCTTCCTCTACATCGGCACGTTCGGTTCGTTCATCGGCTTCGGCTTTGCGTTCAGTCAGGTCCTCAACATCAGTTTCACCTCCGCAGGCGCGGCCAAGCCGGCGCTGGCGGCTGCGCAGATCGCCTGGATCGGTCCGCTGCTCGGATCGCTGTCCCGCCCGTACGGCGGCAAGCTGGCCGATCGTGTCGGCGGCGGCAAGGTGACCATGTACAGCTTCATCGCGATGACGTTCTCCGCCGCGATTCTGGTGGTCGCGGGTTCGATCGCCGACGCCAACGGCAAGGTCATCGGCGGCGGCGTCCTCGCGGCGTTCATCGTCGGCTTCATCCTGCTGTTCCTGATCTCCGGTATCGCGAACGGATCGGTGTACAAGATCATCCCGACGATCTGGGAACACAAGTCGCAGAACATCACCGGTCTCAACGCGAACGGCAGGGCCAAATGGTCACGCAGCATGTCGGGTGCGCTGATCGGGATCGCCGGTGCCGCCGGAGGCCTGGGCGGCGTCGGGATCAACCTCGTCCTGCGGGCCAGCTACAAGTCGAATCAGTCGGCCACGGTGGCGTTCTGGATCTTCATGGTCTTCTACGTGGTGGCCGGGATCATCACCTGGTGGTTCTACGCTCGCCGCCCGATCATCACCGGCGCTACCACCGACCTGCAGGTGGCAGATCCCACCTCCGCGTCGATCCAGCCGACCACGGACCCCGGGTCCACCGACAAGGCGATGGCCTGACCGCGAGTCCGGTCCGAAGTCGAACATCGAGGGAGTTACCAGTGACCAGCGAATCCAGGACGGCAGTCGTGGTCGGCCACGGCATGGTGGGTCACCGCTTCGTGCAGACGCTACGTGACCGTGACACCGAGGGGCTCTGGCGCGTCGAGGTGGTGTGCGAAGAATCGGATCCGGCCTATGACCGTGTGGGGCTGTCGTCGTATGTGGGCTCGTGGCAGCGTGATTCGCTGGCTTTGGAGGGCAACACCTACGCAGGCGACGATCTCGTCGTGACACATCTCGGCGAGACCGTCACCGACATCGATCGGTCCGGACATCGCGTCGTCACCTCGAGCGGCCGCGAGATCGACTACGACGCCTTGATTCTGGCCACCGGATCGTACGCGTTCGTGCCTCCGGTCCCCGGTCACGACCACAAGCAGTGTTTTGTCTATCGCACCCTCGACGATCTCGACGCGATCCGGGTCGCCGCCGAGGCCGTAGGTCCCGGCGCGCCGGGTGTCGTGGTCGGTGGCGGCCTGCTGGGACTCGAGGCCGCCAATGCGCTGAAGTCGATGGGGATGACGCCGCATGTGGTCGAGTTCGCCCCGAGGCTGATGCCGATGCAGGTCGACGACGGCGGCGGCGCGGTGCTGAAGAACCTGGTCACCGACCTCGGACTGACCGTGCACACGGGTGTCGGCACCGCGAACATCGCCGACGGCGAGTCCGATGGTGTGACCGTCACACTCAGCGACGACAGCGAGATCCAGGCCGCGCTGGTCGTGTTCTCTGCAGGTGTCCGACCACGCGATCAGCTGGCCCGCGACGCGGGCATCGCCGTCGGGGAGCGCGGTGGTGTCCTGGTCGACGAAACCTGTCGCACAGACGATCCGGACGTCTACGCGATCGGCGAGGTGGCCGCGGTGAACGGCCGGTGTTACGGGCTGGTGGCGCCGGGGTACAGCACTGCCGAGGTGGTCGCCGATCAGCTGCTGGGCCGGGGGAGCACCTTCCCGGGCGCCGACATGTCGACGAAGCTCAAGCTCCTCGGCGTGGATGTCGCCAGCTTCGGCGACGCCATGGCGACGACAGAGAACGCGCTGGAGATCGTCTATCACGATGCGGTGGCCGGCCGATACGCGAAAGTCGTGGTGTCCGACGACGCCACCACGCTGCTCGGCGGCATCCTGGTCGGCGACGCATCGGCCTACGCGATGCTCAAGCCGATGGTCGGGCGCGAGATCCACGGCGACCCGGCCGCGCTGATCGCGCCCGCCGCCGGGCCGGGTGTCGGTATCGACGTGCTGCCCGACGATGCCGAGATCTGTTCGTGCAATGGTGTTTCCAAGGGCGCCATCTGCTCGGCGATTGCGGGTGGCGCCTGCGAGATCGCCGACGTCAAGAAGGCGACCTGCGCGGGCACCACGTGCGGCGGTTGTCTGCCGAGTGTGAAGGCGTTGCTCGCCGCGTCGGGAGTGAAGCTCTCCAAGGCCCTGTGTGAGCACTTCGGGCAGTCGCGCAGCGAGTTGTTCGAGATCGTCTCCGTCACCGGAATCCGGACGTTCTCCGAACTGATCGACAGGTACGGGACCGGGCAGGGATGCGAGATCTGCAAGCCGACCGTCGCCTCGATCCTGGCATCCACCTCCAGCGATCACATCCTCGACGGCGAGCAGGCCGCGTTGCAGGACACCAATGACCACTTCCTCGCGAACATGCAGAAGAACGGTTCGTACTCGGTGGTCCCGCGGATGCCGGGCGGCGAGGTGACTCCCGAGCAGCTCATCGTGATCGGCGAGATCGCTCGTGACTTCGGGCTCTACACCAAGATCACCGGTGGCCAGCGAATCGACTTGTTCGGGGCCAGGGTCGATCAGCTACCGGAGATCTGGCGTCGGCTCGTCGACGCGGGTATGGAATCGGGCCATGCCTACGGCAAGAGTTTGCGCACTGTGAAGAGCTGCGTCGGGTCCACCTGGTGTCGTTACGGGGTCCAGGACTCCGTAGGCATGGCCGTGTTCCTGGAGAAGCGATACCGGGGGCTCCGGTCGCCCCACAAATTGAAGTTCGGGGTATCGGGCTGTGCGCGTGAGTGCGCCGAGGCGCGTGGCAAGGATGTGGGCGTCATCGCCACCGAGCACGGGTGGAATCTCTATGTCGCGGGCAACGGCGGCCAGAGCCCGAAGCACGCGCAACTCCTGGCCGGCGGAGTGGATGACCAGACGTTGGTCGCATACATTGATCGGTACCTGATGTTCTATGTCCGAACTGCCGATCGGCTGCAGCGCACCGCGCCGTGGCTGGAGTCGTTGGAGGGCGGTCTGGACCATCTGCGCGCGGTGGTCTGTGACGACAGCCTGGGACTGGCCACCGAGTTGGAGGCGTCGATGGAAGCGCATGTCGCCGGGTACCGCGACGAGTGGGCCGCCGTTCTCGACGACGAGGAGAAGCTCAAGCGCTTCGTCTCGTTCGTGAACGCACCGGACGTGGTCGACCCGACGATCCGATTCGCCGACGTCGATAGGAAGGTGCCGGTGCTGCTCGACATGCCCGCGATGCCGGCACGTGCCTCCGCGTCGCAGACCGCGGTCCGTGACGTGACCGAACCCGAACGTGAAGGAGTGCCCACGTGATCCTCGCTCATGAACCCGCCGAACCCGGGACCCATCCCGACGCGGTGCCCGGGGAGTGGGTGCGCGCCTGCGCCGTGGCCGATCTGGCGATCGGGCGGGGCGTCGGTGTTCTCGGGCCGGATTTCGAACAGGCGGCATTGTTCCGTGTGCCTGCGGTGGAGACCGACCGGGAGGCCGTCGTGGGCCGCACACGGTTGTATGCGATCGGCAACATCGATCCGTTCTCCCGCGCCGCGGTGCTCTCACGCGGCGTGAGCGGCGACCGTTCGGGTGAACCGACCGTTGCGAGTCCGCTGGGCAAGCAGGTGTTCTCCCTGCGCACCGGGCTGTGCCTCGACGACGAGACGACGTCGGTGGCGAGTTACGCCGTCCATGTCGTCGACGACATGGTCGAGGTGTTCTTCCCGCGCCGATGAGCACACACAAGCACAAGGAATCCTCCGATGCCCTGGAGAGCCTGCCGTTGGCGGGTTTCACCATCGGGATCACCGCAGCACGTCGCGCGGACGAGTTCGCGGCACTGCTGACCCGGCGGGGCGCCGAGATCATGGCTGCACCGACCATCCGGATCCTGCCGCTCACCGACGACACCGAGCTCGAACGCGTGACGAACGAGATCATCGGGGATCCGCCGGAACTGATGGTCGCCACGACCGGTATCGGCTTCCGGGGCTGGGTGGAGGCCGCCGACGGATGGGGGAGTGCCGAGTCGTTGATCGACGCACTCGGCAAGAGTCGGCTCATCGCTCGCGGGCCGAAGGCAAAGGGCGCGATCCGGGCCGCAGGCCTGCGGGAGGAGTGGTCGCCCGAGAGCGAGTCGTCGTCGGAGGTACTCGACCGGCTGCTCGAGCAGGGCGTTGACGGAGTGCGGATCGCCGTGCAGTTGCACGGGGCGACGACAGAGTGGGAACCCCTGCCGGACTTCTGTGCGGTGCTGCGTGCCGCCGGGGCGCAAGTGCTGCCGGTGCCGGTCTACCGATGGAACATGCATCCCGACGTCGACCGGATCGACCGGATGGTCGGGGCGGTCACCCGGGGCGATCTCGATGCCATCACGTTCACCAGCGCACCTGCCGCGGCGGCCATTCTCACCCGGGCAAAAGAACTGGGGAAGCTCTCGCAGTTCGTCCATGCCATGAGAACGGCGGTACCGGTGATGTGCGTCGGTTCGGTGACGGCCGGACCACTCGAGGCCTTGCAGATCCCGACGATCTATCCCAAGCGATTTCGTCTCGGTGCGCTCGCGCGACTGATCACCGAAGAGCTCCCGCGGCGCAGTCACAATCTGCGAATCCACGGTCACAACACCGCGATCCGCGGCCAGGCCGTCGTCGTCGACGGTGAACTCCGTGATCTGTCGGCGACCAGCCTCGGCCTGCTCAAGGCGCTTGCCGTGGCCCCCGGACGGGTCGTCTCCCGTCAGGAACTCCTGGCCGGCCTCCCCGGTGACAGCTGCGACACGCACGCCGTCGAGGTCGCCGTTGCCCGCCTGCGTAATGCACTGGGGGACCCCAAGATGATCCAGACAGTGGTGAAGCGGGGGTACCGACTCGCGGTCGATCTGGAGTATGACGGAGAGGACGACCCCGAATGACGCGCAGGAGCAGCGATCCGATGTTGCCGACCGGGGATCGACTTCGCGACATCAGTCCGGTCCTGGTCGCGCACGGCACCCGTAACCCGCATGGTGTCAACGTGATCGCCGAGATCGCCGAGGCGGTCAGCGATCGGATCGGTACCACCCGGACAGCGTTCGTCGACGTGCTCGGACCGACACCTGCCGAGGTGATCGCTGATGTCGACCGGCCGGCCGTTCTGGTGCCCGCCTTCTTGGCGTCGGGATATCACGTGCGCAAGGACATCCCCCGGCACGTCGTCGAAGCGGGCCGGGCGGACACGGTGGTGACCCGAGCTCTCGGACCGGATCCTGCCATCGCGGCGGTGGCACGGCTGCGGCTGATCGAGGCGGGCTGGGAGCCGGGCGACGCGGTGGTGCTGGCCGCCGCCGGGTCATCGGACGAAAGTGCCTGCGGTCAGGTTCATCTCGCGGCACGCCAGCTCGAGTCGCTGATCGGCGGCCGGGTGGAGGTCGGGTTCATCGCGACCGCATCACCATCGGTACCGGAAGCGCTCGAGCGTGCCTCCCGACACGGTTCCCGTGTGGTGATAGCGAGCCATCTGCTGGCGCCGGGCCTGTTCCACAACCGGTTGCACACCCATGGTGCCGACGCGGTCGCCGATCCGCTCGGCGCGGATCGCCGGATCGTCGATCTGATCGTGACCCGAATGCGCGCCGCGGTGAGTCCGTACCGGCGTAATGCGGCGGTCCGTCGCTGAAAGTCGTTGTCGTGCCTGTAGGTTATCCGGTCGTCACCGCAGAGCCGGGCGTGTGCGTCCTGCGGCCGAGTGGCAGGTGTGTGTCCTGCTGGCTGATTGGCGGGTGAGTGTCCTGCTGGTCGAGTAGCGAGTGTGTGTCCTGCTGGTTGAGTGGCGAGTGTGTGTCCTGCTGGTCGAGTGGCGGGTGTGTGACCTGCTGGTCGAGTGGTGGGTGGGTGTCCTGCTGGTCGAGTAGCCGCCGAGCGCAGCGAGGCAGCGTATCGAGACCACGCGCTCACCCGGTCGGCGTCCACCGGCACTCGCGGAGGATCACCTTGCCGTCGCGGACCGGGACCCCTTCGGCTCGTAGGCGTTCGAGTTGGCGGCCGGCCAGGTGGGCAGCAGGTTTCCCGCTTGCGGAGATGACGCGATGCCACGGCAGGTCGGCCGAGTCGGTCCGCATGATCCATCCGACGATCCGCGGACTGGACAGTCCGACGGCCGCCGCCACGTCGCCGTAGGTGGTGACCTGACCGACCGGGATCGCGCCGACCAGCGCGCGCACCTGTTCGACCTCGTCGTCGGTGACCGCCGCCATGTCAGCCCCGATCGACCATCGACCGGATGGCTCGCGCAGTGAGCTCGGGTGCCAGGAACGGCACCATGTGTTCGCAATCGGCGTGCACGATCTCCACAGAGTCATGGCGTTCGGTGGCGCAGACCTCGAGAAAGGCGGGCCGGACGAACGGTGGGTCGACCCGATCGGCCACGACGACCGTGGTCGGCAGACCCGGCGGCGGCACCACGGCGTCACGGGCCATCTCGCTCCACGCGGTGGCCGCGGCCGGGGCGGATACCCGCCAGCCCACCCGGCCCGGCGCGCTGTCGGTGAGGTGATCGTCGATCTCCTTGTCCAACAGCATCTCTGGGATGTCTGCCCACCCTTCCGCGCGTTTGGCCGACTTGGCGGCCGCCGCATCCGGGTAGTCCCAGTGCTCGAGGCTGTCGGTGGCAACCCGCAGGGCCATGGCGGGATCGAGGCCCTGCGCCGGGTCGAGCAGGACCAGCCCGCACACCGATTCACTGCCCAACCGGTGGGCGAGGCGCACCGCGACGGCACCGCCGAACGAGTGCCCCACCACGACGAACGGCCGGGCGACCACCGGGATGTACTGGTCGACCACGTCGACCAGTGACGCGACGTGGTCCTCCAACGACCATGGCGGCACCCACGGCGAGTATCCGTGCCCGAGTAGGTCGGGGGCGATGACCCGCAGGTCGGTGAGGTGGTCGGCGGCCAGCGACTCCCATCGCCTGCCGTGGCCGGTGAGCCCGTGGATGGCGAGGACGTGCGGTGCCCCGGGTGCGTCGGTCCCGAAGACGTGGGTGGTCAACGTCATGACAGCCATCCTGCCGCATGTCAGGTGGACCGACGTCGAAGGATCGGGCAGGCACGGGGTCGAGCGCGCAGTGGTGTCGTGGTGCCGTGATTCCATAGGGTCATGGCACGCCGCGTCGATTCCACGCCCGGGACTGGCACCGCGCTGCGCACCCGACTGGTCGCCACCCGGTCCGGCGCCGACGATGCCGTCCGGCGATGGCCTGCCGAGGTCGTGGAAGCGATCAGCGGCTCGTCGTCGGCAGACCCCGGACGACCGTGGTCGCCGATCCGCGTCCACGGCGGTCCGGGCACCGGGAAGACCGCTCTGATCGTCGACGCCGCGGTGTCCCGGCTGGTGCGGCCCGGGGTGGATCCCGAGTCGGTGCTGGTCCTGGCGTCGTCACGGCGTGCCGCCGGAACGCTCCGCGAGGAGATCACCCGCCGCGTGCTGGCGGCGCGGCGCGGTACCGACGCCGACGGCGCGGGCCACGCGTTGCGGGAGCCCCTGGTGCGCACGGTCCACTCCTATGCGTTCGCCGTCCTCCGCTTACAGGCTTCGGCGCACGGAAATCCGCCACCCCGCCTGATCACCGGCTCCGAACAGGACATGGTGCTGCGTGAACTGCTGGCAGGCGATGTCGAGGACGGCGCAGAGTACTGGCCGGATCGGCTGCGTCCTGCCCTGGGCACCGATGGGTTCGCACAGGCGTTGCGCGATCTGATGATGCGTGCCGCCGAACGTGGGGTCGGCCCGGAGGAACTGTCCGCCATGGGCCGCCGTCATCGCCGCCCGGAGTGGGTCGCAGCAGGCCGGGCATACGGCCAGTACGAGCAGAACATGTTGTTGCGCGGCGCGGTCGGCGCCGACGCCCCGGGGGCATCGGCGCCCGCGGTCGATGCCGCGGAACTCGTCGGGTCGGCCCTGTCGGCATTCGCCACGGACCCGGAGCTTCTCGCCGGTCAACGCCGACGGATCCGGCACCTCCTCGTCGACGATGCCCAGCACCTCGATCCCCAGGCATCGGCGCTGGTGACGCTGATCGGGACCGGCACCGATTCGACTCTGATCGCCGCCGACACCGATCAGTCGGTGTTCGGTTTCCGGGGTGCCAGCCCTCGGTTCGCCGACGGGCTCGCCGACCGCGGTTCCGACCGGGACATCGTCCTGGCACAGGGTTTTCGAAATCATCCGGCGGTCGCCGTGGTCGGCAAGGCGTTGGTGTCGCGGCTCCCGGGGGCTCGTCCTCATCCCTATCCGTTGCCACCGGAGGTGAGGTCGGACGGTACCGACCCGAATGACGACCCGCTGGGCGGAGCCGAGGTCAGGGTCTTCAGCTCGGGTGCCAAGGAGGCCACCGCGGTCGCTGACCTGTTGCGTCGCGCGCACTTGTTCTCGGGTGTCCCGTGGTCCCGGATGGCGGTGATCGTGCGGTCGGTGTCGCTGGCGTTGCCCGCGTTGCGTCGCGCATTCCGTTCCGCGGGAGTCCCGGTCACCACGCCGACCAGTGACCTGCCGCTGCACCGTCAGCGTGCCGTCGCGGCGCTGATGCAGGTCCTGCGCGCCGTCGCCGCACGCGGGTTGTCGGACGACGATGCCGTGGAGGCGTTCGCGGTGGAGGACGCGGTCGCGTTGCTGTCCGGTCCTGTCGGCGGTGCCGACCCGGGCGCCATGCGCCGACTGCGGCGCGGGGTCCGCCGCTTCGACGAGCGGACGGGCGACGGCGGAGCGGCCACCGATTCGCTGATCGCCCTGCGGCGCGCGATCCTCGACCGCACGGAGGCCGAGCGCTATCTCCGAGCTCTGACCGACGCAGAGGCCCGCCCGCTGGTCCGCGTACTCGAGGTGGTCGATGCCGCCCACCGTGCCGATGCGGCACGTCGGGGCGTCGAGGAAACCCTGTGGGCGGCTTGGCAGACGACCGGTCTGGAACGTCGGTGGATGGCGAGTGCGATCCGTGGTGGCCCGGCCGGAGAGCAGGCCGACCGCGATCTCGACGCGGTGATGGCGATGTTCGAGGCGGCCGCCGGATTCGCCGACAACCTGCCCGCGGCGGGACCTGCCGGTTTTGTCCGATACCTTGCGGCGCTGCAGATCCCGCGGGACAGCCGCGTCCCGGGTGCGGGTGCCGATGCGGTGACCGTGCTGTCGGCACATGCCGCCGCGGGCCGCGAGTGGGATGTCGTGGCGGTTGCCGGGGTGCTCGACGGACTGTGGCCGTCGCTGCGCAGTCGGGGCAGTGTGCTGGGGACGGGTCAGTTGGTCGATCTGCTCGACGGGGTGGATCCGGAGGCGCTGGACACGGTGGCCCGCACCACGTCTGCGCTGGCCGACGAGCGACGGCTGCTTCTGGTGGCGTGCACACGGGCGCGGCGGCGTCTGTTGGTCACGGCCGTGGAAGACGGGAGCGGCGACGCATCGCCGTCGCGGTTCGTCGCGGAGATCGCGGATGCACTCGCCAACAGCCGGGAGGGCTCGACGGACGGCGAACCGGCGGAGTCTCTCGCGGAATTGCCGCTGGACCCCGGCGTCGATCGAGTGCTGTCGTTGCCGTCGTTGATTGCGACGTTGCGGTCCGCGGTGGTGGCCGGCGCCGGGAGCGCAGCGAGCGGGCCGAATGTGGCCGGCGCCGGGAGCGCAGCGAGCGGGCCGAATGAAGCCGGCGCCGGGAGCGCAGCGAGCGGGCCGAATGAAGCCGGCGCCGAGCTCGATGCACGCACCCGCGCCGCTGCAGGACTGCTCGCCGAGCTTGCCGACTCGGACATTCCCGGTGCTGCACCGAAGGACTGGTACGGATTGGCGGGACCGAGTTCCGATGCGGCCCTGTGGACTCCCGACCGAGGGCCGGTGATGTTGTCGCCGTCGAATGTGGAGTCGTTGACGCGATGTTCGTTGCGTTGGGTTCTCGAACGGCATGGCGGACGCGACGGCGACGGCACGCCTGCGCTGACCGGGACATTGGTGCACACCCTGGTGCAGGCCGTGGCCGGCCAGATCGAGCCTGCCGAGGTGACCGCTGCCCTACGCGGCATCTGGGACCGGGTCGACACCGGGGCAGCGTGGTACTCGGTGCGCGAACTCGAACGGGCTGAGGCGATGCTGACGAATTTCCGTGACTGGCTGCGACTCTCGCGTGACGAGCTGTCGGAGATGGGTGTCGAGGCGGAGATCGACGCGACCCTGCCGGCCGGGGACGCCGACAGCGGCGCGGACGGCGATCCGGACGTGCCGGTGCGCCTACGCGGCCGGATCGACCGTCTCGAACGCGACCGTGAGGGTCGGCCGGTGGTAGTCGACGTGAAGACTGCGAAGACCGCGATCACCAAGGCGGACGCACACGATCACGCGCAGCTGGCGACCTATCAGCTGGCACTGGCACTGGGCGGGGTGGAGGGCACCGGCACCGCACCCGGCGGCGGTCGCCTGGTGTACGTCTCGGCGGCGAACCGGAACAGCGGCGCAACGGAACGGGTCCAGGAGCCTCTCACCTCGGAGCGGGTGGACGAGTGGATCTCTGTGGTGCGCAAGGCAGCCCGGGCCAGTATCGGTCCGGGCTTTGCCGCGACCCTCAACCCGGGATGTGCCCATTGTGCGCTGGCCACCAGCTGTCCGGCGCAATTGCGCGGCAAGACGGTGATCGATGACTGACCGACTCGTGAGGTCGAGGATCTCCGCCGTGTCGTTGGCCGCCGCCCTCGGGCTCCCCACACCGACGCCCGAACAGGTCGCCGTGATCGAGGCGCCGATGGAGCCGATCCTGGTCGTCGCGGGCGCGGGGGCCGGTAAGACGGAGACAATGGCGGCCCGGGTGGTGTGGTTGGTGGCCAACGGTCTCGTCGCGCCCGATGAGGTGCTCGGACTGACCTTCACGCGTAAGGCGGCCAGTGAGCTGGGGGCTCGCATCAGGCGTCGACTGTCGATGCTGGCAGGATCGCCCGCATTGCGCAGCTGGGATCCGGATGGTGCCATCACTGCGCGCCTGAGCGGTGGTGACCCGGAGGTCAGCACGTACCACGCCTACGCCGGACGGCTCATCGCCGACTACGGTCTGTTGCTGCCGGTCGAGCCGAATTCGACGTTGTTGTCGGAGACCGAGCTGTGGCAGATGGCGTTCTCGGTGGTCGCGAACTGGACCGGGGAGCTGCAGACGAAGAAGGTTCCGGCCAGTGTCACCGAGGCAGTGCTGAAGCTGTACGGGGAGATGGCCGAGCACCTCGTCGACATGGACGACCTGAGACGTACGGGCGACGACCTCTATCAACTGATCGAGACGTTGCCGAAGGGGCCACGCCAGCGCGACACCCCGACCCAGGCCCTGCTGAAGGTGCGCGACGTCATCGACGAACGGCGCGAACTGATCCCGATGGTGGAGGCACTGTCGGAATCCATGCGGGCGGCCACCGCGCTCGACTTCGGCAGTCAGATGTCGCTGGCGGCGCGCCTGGTGATGCGCAATCCGGAAGTGGTTGCCGCCGAACGTGAATCATTCAAGGCGGTGCTGCTCGACGAGTATCAGGACACCGGCCATTCGCAGCGGATCCTGCTGGCCACCCTGTTCGGCGTGGCGCCGGGACGGCGCGGGCCAGGACCCACACGCGGGCGCGGTGGGGCCGGGAGCGTCGCCGTCACCGCCGTCGGTGACCCCATCCAGTCGATCTACGGGTGGCGTGGTGCGTCGGCGGCCAATCTCCCGAGGTTCACCGACGACTTCCGGCAGTCCGACTCGTCTCCCGCCGTTCGGCTGGAATTGCTCACGAGCTGGCGAAATGCCGTCCACGCGTTGCGCCTCGCGAACGAGACGTCGGACGAACTGCGTCGGCGGGGGATACCGGTGAGTGTGCTACGACCACGTCCCGACGCCCCGCTCGGTTCGGTGCGGCTGGCGCTCACCGACACCGTCGTCGACGAGCGGAACTGGGTCGCTGATCATGTGGAGCGGCACTACCGGGACGCCGAGATTGCGGGCGAGGCGCCCCCCACCACGGCAATCCTGGTGCGGCGCAACGAGGATTCCGCTCCGTTGGCTGCCGAGTTGGAGAGTCGTGGCATCCCTGCGGAGGTCGTCGGTATCGGCGGCCTGCTCCATGTCCCGGAGATCGAGGACATCGTGGCCATGTTGCGGGTCATCGCCGACCCGATGGCCGGTACCGCGGCGATGCGTCTGCTCACCGGTGCACGATGGCAACTCGGCGCCGGTGACCTGGCGACGCTGTGGCGACGTGCGACCGAGTTGGCGGCGGTGGAGTCGTATGGCTCGACCGGCGTGGTGGCGTCCCGGGAGGAGCTCGACGATGCCCTCGACGCGGTCCTGCCCACGGAGATCGTCGACCGCGCCGGGATCGCGGATGCCATCGTCGATCCCGGTGACGCGCAGCGCTACAGCAGCGAGGGGTACGCCCGCATCCGCGCGTTCGGCGCGCAACTGGAGTCGTTGCGTCGTCGGATCGGTCAACCGCTCCCCGAACTGGTGGCCGACGTCGAACACACCATCGGGGTGGCGGTGGAGGCGCAGATCCGCGCCCATCGCATGCGTGGTGCGATCACCGGTCGTGAACATCTGGACGCCTTCGCCGACTACGTGACCGCATACGCCGACCGGCCCGGTGCGAATCTGCCGGGGCTGCTGGCGTTCCTGGTTACCGCGGAGACCATCGAGAAGGGACTCGAACCCGGCCGGATCGAGGTCGCCGAACAGCGGGTGCAGATCCTCACCGTGCATGCCGCGAAGGGGCTCGAGTGGGATGTCGTGGTGTTGCCACATCTGTGTCAGGGCATCTTTCCCGGCGGTCGCGCCGACACGACGTGGCTGGGCAGTGCCAAGGAATTGCCTGCGGCACTGCGCGGCGATCTTGCCGACGGGACCGATGCGGAGGGGTTCCCGGCCTTGGATCTGCGGTCGGTGTCGGATCGCAAGGAACTCGAGACGACGCTCACCGAACACAAGGAGGCGATCGGGCAGCGGCGGCTGGAAGAGGATCGCCGATTGCTCTATGTGGCCCTGACCCGTGCGAAGCACGAGTTGTTGATCTCGGCTCACCATTGGTCCGAGACCGGCGACAAGCCGCGCGGGGGTTCAGCGTTCTTCGAGGAGATCCGCACCATCATGTCGACGTCCATCGCCGACCCCGACGTCGACTCGACCGACATGGTGATCGATGTCGACGCACCGGAGCCGGTCGATGGGGCGGCCAATCCGCTGGCAGAGCGGATCGTCAGCGAGTCGTGGCCGCGTGATCTCCTCGGCGAACGCCGCCTCGCGGTGACGGCTGCGGCCCGCCTGGTCCTCGATGCGATCGCCGATCGCGACGCACCTGCCCTGTTCGATGCCCCGGCCTCCGAGCAGACCGGAATCGAGGAGGACGACGAGGAGATCGCAGCTTGGCGCGCCGAGGTGGCGGCCTTGCTGGCCGAACACCACAGCACCAATCAGGCGGAGGTCGATGTGGAGCTGCCGACGCATCTGTCGGTGAGCCAGCTCGTGGAGCTCGACACCGACGAGGCGGCATTCGCTCGACGGCTGCGGCGCCCGACGCCCTATCAGCCCAACCCGACCGCGCGCCGGGGTACGGCGTTCCACGCCTGGGTCGAGCGGTGGTTCGGCGCGACCCGCCTTCTCGATGTCGACGAGTTGCCGGGGGCCGCCGACGGGACCGCGTCACCCGACGCCGACCTCGATCAGTTGCGTGATGCGTTCCTGGCGTCGTCCTGGGCACAGCGCAGCCCGACGGAGGTGGAGGTGCCGTTCGAGACGGTGATCGGTCCGACGGTGATCCGCGGCCGGATCGATGCGGTGTTCGCCGAGGCCGGGGGACGCTGGCTGGTGGTCGACTGGAAGACGGGGTCGGTGCCCGAACCGGCGCGTCGGGAATCGCTCTTCGTCCAGCTCGCCGCCTACCGGATCGCGTGGGCGCAATTGGCCGGTGTGCCGCTCGAGAACGTGCGTGCCGCATTCCACTACGTGCGGTCGGGCTACACGTTGGAACCCGACGACCTGCCCGATCGGCCGGCGCTCGCTGCAATGCTGGCGAAATGAGCTAGATTCCACTCGTGAGCGAACGGCGGTACGGCTGATGCGGTCCAGGGGGTTTCGGCGGCGCCTGCGGTCCGAGGAACTCGCGGACAGCCCCGACTACGCGCTGGTCGGAGTTGTCCGGATTCCCGAACTGCAGCAGAGTCCGGGCCGGGCGATCGGCAAGCGAGTGGTCTTCGCCGTGGTCGCGTTGTTCGCGACGTCGATCATCGTCTATCTCGACCGCGACGGGTATCGGGATGTCCAGCCGAACCCACTGTCGTTCCTCGATGCGATGTACTACTCCGCGGTGACGCTCTCGACCACCGGGTACGGCGACATCACCCCGTACACCCCGTCGGCCCGGCTGATCAACCTTCTCATCATCACCCCGTTGCGCGTGCTGTTCCTGATCGTGTTGATCGGCACCACACTGGAGGTGCTGACCGAACGGTCGCGGCAGGCGCTCAAGATCCAGCGTTGGAGGAACAGCGTGCGCAATCACACCGTCGTCATCGGTTACGGCACCAAGGGACGGACCGCGGTGGACGCGATGATCGGCGACGGCATCAAGCCGGCCGAGATCGTCGTGGTCGACTCGGACCCGCACATCTTGGAGGCAGCCGCTGCCGATGGCCTCGTGACGGTCCGCGGGGACGCCACCAAGTCGGATGTCCTGCGGCTCGCGGGGGTGGCCCACGCGGCGAGCATCGTGGTCGCGGCCAACCGCGACGACACCGCCGTGCTGGCGACGTTGACCGCTCGAGAACTGAATCCGCGGGCGAAGATCGTGGCGTCCATCAGGGAATCGGAGAACACCCACCTGATGCGGCAGTCGGGTGCGAACTCGGTGGTGGTGTCGTCGGAGACGGCCGGCCGGTTGCTCGGTATCGCGACCATGACACCGTCGGTGGTGGAGGTCATCGAGGATCTCCTGACGCCGGATGCGGGGTACGCGATCGCCGAGCGCGAGGTCGACCCGACCGAGACCGGCGGATCGCCCGCACACACCCGCGACATCGTGCTCGGCGTGGTGCGCAGGGGAGTGTTGCATCGTGTCGATGACAGTGAGGTCGAGCAGATCGAGGCAGGGGACAGGTTGCTCTACGTGCGCAAGGGACAGTCCGAATGATCGGTGACCAGTTCGTGCTCGACCAGCCGCCGCTGTTGTCGCGCGCGACGTTCGACCGGGCCGATGAGGTCCGCGACGATCCGGAACGTATGCAGGCGGGCTGGTCGACGGCCCGCCTGCTCCTGATCGATTCGAGCGGGCGCTACCCGGTGTCCGACGGTGGTGGCCTGCACTGGCTCGCCGCCACCGAGTTCGCCGACGAGCCGCTCGCGGATGCGGTGTTCCTCGGGATCGGCGGCGCCGGGAGCGCCGGAGCGGATCTGTGGGCTCGACGTGTCGATCACATCGACGGTCCCACCGACGACCCGCGTCGCGGCGCACACGGCCTGGACGCCGACGAGGCGGGTCTCCTCGCCACGGCGCTTGGCATCCTGAACTGGCATGCCACCGCACGCTTTTCGCCGGTGGACGGGTCGGCGACAGTCCCGGCCCGCGGCGGTTGGGTGCGACGGCACGTGGACACCGGCGCCGACGAGTTCCCGCGAACCGACCCCGCCATCATCACCGTCGTCCACGACGGTGCCGATCGGGTGTTGCTCGGCCGGCAGGCGATCTGGCCCGACGGTTGGTACTCGACCCTCGCCGGTTTCGTCGAACCCGGAGAGTCGCTCGAACAATGCGTCGCGCGCGAGGTCCACGAAGAAGTCGGCATCAGCATCCGCGAACCTCGCTACCTGGGCAGCCAGCCGTGGCCGTTCCCGCGGTCGCTGATGCTGGGTTTCGCCGCGATCGCCGACCCCGACGAACCTCTGGAGTTCTTGGACGGGGAGATCGGCGACGCCGTCTGGTTCGACCGCGCCGAGGTCATCGACGCGCTCGAGGAGGGCACCGAATGGGTGCGTGGCGACGGATCCGTCGGCACCGGGACAGATGAGCGCAGGTTGCGCCTGCCGGGGTCGATCTCCATCGCTCGATCGCTCATCACCGCGTGGGCGTACGCGGACCGCTGATACCGGGCTTGCCGGGAACAGTGCGCCGTTCCGTGCTGTTATGGGTGTCATGAGCAATGTGATCGACGACGACGCCTCCGCCCGGGTTTCCGAAACCGGCGAACTGACGATTTACACCACGAGCTGGTGCGGCTACTGTGCGCGGCTCAAGACCGGACTCAAGAGCCTCGGCCTGACGTGGCAGGAGGTCGACATCGAGCTCAACCCGGACGCGGCGGAGTTCGTCGGCAGCGTGAACGGCGGCAACCACGTGGTCCCGACGGTGCTGTACGCCGATGGCAGTACCGCCACGAATCCATCGATCGCAGACGTCAAGGCCAAGCTCGGCGTCTGACCGTCGCCGGTGGCGCCTGCGCCGACTCTCGCGGAGGTGCGCTGATCGGCCGTCTGTGCGCTGATCGGCGTCGTGGGACGTGACGATCGGTGTCCGTGCCGGATGGCATAGTGAACCGGTGCCCGATCTCCACCGCATCCTCGACGGTCTCGACCCCGAGCAGCAGCGGGCGGTACTCGCCCCTCGGGGCCCGGTGTGCGTGCTGGCGGGAGCGGGGACCGGGAAGACGCGGACCATCACCCGCCGCATCGCGCATCTGATCGACAGCGGCCAGGTCAATCCGAGCCAGGTGCTCGCCGTCACGTTCACCACGCGGGCTGCAGGCGAACTGCGGTCGCGACTCAGGTCGCTCGACATCGCCGGGCCGGGAAATTCGGTGCAGGCGCAGACATTTCATGCGGCAGCCCTGCGTCAGCTCCGATACTTCTGGCCGCGCGGCCTGAGCTGGGAGCTCCTCGACCACAAAATGCCTCTGGTCGCACGCGCCGCCCGTCACGTCGGATTGACCACCACGAGCGAATCCTTGCGCGACCTGACGTCGGAGATCGAGTGGGCCAAGGGGTCTCTCATCACACCCGGCGAATACGTGGCGCACGCAGGTGTCGCCGGTCGCGACACCCCGTTCCCCCACGATGCGGTGGCCGCCGTCTTCGACACGTACGAGGCTGCGAAACGCGATGGCGCACATCTGCTCCTGGATTTCGACGATCTGATCATCTATGCAGGCGAGCTGCTTCGGGAGAGCGACCACGCAGCCGATTTCCGTTCGCGCTACCGGTGTTTCGTCGTCGATGAGTATCAGGACATCACACCGGTCCAGCAACGACTGCTCGAGGCGTGGCTGGGGGAGCGCGACAACCTGACGGTGGTGGGTGACGCGAACCAGACCATCTACTCGTTCGCCGGTGCGACGGCGAAATATCTGTTGGACTTCACCCGCCGCCACCCCGAGGCGACGCTGGTCCGTCTGGAACGTGACTATCGATCCACCCCCGAGGTGGTGTCACTGGCGAATCAGGTCATCGGTGCCGCGACGGAACGTTCCCCGGGTACCAGGCTGGAGTTGGTGGGACAACGTCCCCGGGGGCCGGTTCCCCGACCCGCCGAGTTCGCCGACGACCCGCGTGAGGCGAACGGGGTCGCCGCGCAGATCAAACACCTGGTGAACGCCGGTACCTCGCCCTCGGAGATCGCCGTGCTCTATCGCGTGAACGCGCAATCCGAACGATTCGAGGAGGCACTCACCGAGGCGGGCATCCCCTATCAGGTGCGGGGCTCCGAGGCGTTTTTCATGCGCACCGAGATCGGGCAGGCCATGCGCAACCTCGAGGCCGCCGCCGGCCGCACCGACCTGCCCGCAGGCGCCGAGACCACGCGGGTGGTCCGCGCGGTTCTTGCGCCGCTCGGACTGAGCGAGACCGAGCCGGCGGGCCCGACCGCGAAGGCCCGATGGGAATCGTTGCGTACGTTGATGTCCGTCGTCGACGAGATCATCGCCGACCAACCGGGTATGACGTTGCGGCGGCTGGTGTCCGAGCTGGCATTGCGGGCGGGTGAGCGGCACACCCCAGCGCAGGTCGGCGTCACGCTGGCGTCCTTGCACGCAGCCAAAGGGTTGGAGTGGGACGCGGTGTTCCTGGTCGGACTCACCGAGGGATCGGTTCCCATCACCCAGGCGATCGAACGCGGCGACGAGGCGGTCGAGGAGGAACGCCGGCTCTTCTACGTCGGCATCACCCGGGCTCGCGAACACCTCTACCTGTCGTGGAGCCTGTCGCGATCGGGGGCAGGCCGGGCCACCCGGCGACGCACGAGGTTCCTCGACGGCATCGATCTCGATCCGAATCGAAGCGGGCGGTGCACGGTCTGCGGAGCGGAACTGGTGAACCCGGAGTCGCGGGTGCGAGGTCGGTGCGCCAGTTGTCGTATCGAGGACCGAGACGAGTCGTTGGTGTCCGCGCTGAGGGCCTGGCGAGCCGACCGGGCGCAGCGGAGGGGCGTGCGGGAACTCGCCATCCTCACCGATGCGATGCTGGATGCGGTGGCCGATCGGCGACCGGTAGATGCCCGGTCCCTCGGCGCGATTCCGGGCATCGGACCGACGAAACTCGAGGAGTTCGGCCCAGAGCTGCTCGACCTGGTCAAAGGCCGCCGGGTCGACTAGTGACGCGTGAGCGTGGCCGTCGGGTTGAGTGGGCAGGCGAAACCGAGCCCGCGCCGTGTCGAAACCGAGCTCGGCGTGTATGGAAACCGCAGGTCAAAAATGGGTTGTGCGAAGTTTGTCCCACCCCTAGTCTTGATTGGTCAGCACGGGGTGCCACCTGTTTGTCCGTAACGGGACGCCTCACATGTGGAAGCCGACGAGCACGGAAAGGAGCGGATCAGTGAACGGAATCAACCTTCAGGCGAGCATCAGCGTGCCTGTGGCGATGCCTTTGGCGCCGACGGCGACGTCGACCGAGTTCGTCGGTATGGAATTCCGTCGCGACCGCTTCTGGGTCGATAAGACCCATGTGCGCCCGTTGGCAGCCCATGTGCCCGCCGCAGCAGTAGTGCTCGCAGACCCGGCAATCGCCGGCGCGCGAGCCGCGCAGCGGTTCCCCGTGCAGATACGAAGTCTGCGGAGACGTTAACTCCGCACTTTCGGGCCACGGGCGAATCGCAGACGCGAACCCGTGGCCCTTCTTGTAGATACCCGAAATCGGTCTCATCCCAGACGATGAGTTCCCATTTCGTCTCATCCACATCGAGGACTCCGGGTTCAACACCCAACACGAGTAGATGTGGAGAGCAAGATGACCGTCGATTGCGTTCTCGAATCGTGTCTTTCGGCGGACCGCGTGTCGGTCGATGGCCTGGACCTGCCGTGCCAGGTTGCCGACGCCGATCTGTGGTTCGCCGAGGACCCCCGAGATCTGGAGCGGGCCAAGGCGATGTGTGCCGAGTGCCCTCTTCGTGACGCCTGCCTGAGGGCTGCGCTGGAACGTGCCGAGCCCTGGGGGGTCTGGGGCGGTGAGATCCTCGACCGTGGCACCGTGGTGGCGCGCAAGCGCCCGCGCGGTCGGCCGCGCAAGAACGCTGCCTGATGAGGTGGCGGCCCCTTCAGGGCCGGCCGGAATCCCGGTCGGCCCTGAGCGGCGGCCGGGCGAACTGCACGAAGTGTCGTGCCGAACTCAATCGGCGAGGCCTGGCACCCACTTCTCCATGATCGCGCGATACGGTGCGTTCGCCTCGAGCTGTGAAGCGATGCCGACACATCCCGCGAGCACACGAAAGACCATCACATAGTTCTTGGGCACGTTCAGGTTTCGCGATGTCTTGTAGACGTCACCGCGGACGTCGGTGGCCTTGCCTGCGGCGCGCTGCATCCATTTGCGCGTGAAATGGAACGACTCGGTGTAGAGCGGATCGACGTACGGCTTCAGGTAGGCCTCGATGTCGGCCGGGCTCACTCGATCGGCATGTGAGCGCCGGATGAAGTCGGTCTGCACCATCAGCTCTTTGAGCTCTTCGTACTGTTTGTCCCGTGCCAGACGGAGAATGGGCCCGGTCTCCGGTGGCAGACCGTTGGGATAGTGACCGACCGCTCCGAAGTCGAGGATGCCGAAACGGCCGTCGTCCATCAGGAAGAAATTGCCCGGATGCGGATCGCCGTGGAGCAGCCCGACACGGAACGGTGAACTCACCTCGAAGGTGGCCATTTTCGCGGCCGCGTTGTCGCGGGTCGCCTGATCACCATCGGCGATCACCTTGGACAGTCGGGTGCCGTCGATCCATTCGGAGACAACCACCTTCGGTGCACTCGCCACGACCTTGGGAACCAGGAAGTCCGGGTCGCCGTCGAAGGCCTTGGCGAACGCGCGCTGATTGTCGGCCTCCCCGAGATAGTCGAGCTCGGCCTCTGTGCGGTCGATGAGTTCGTCCATCATCGCCCGGACATCGGTGCCCGGCGACAGCTTCTGCAGCAGGCCGGACATCCGGGACAGCGTCTTGAGGTCCGCCTTGAGTGCGTGATCGGCACCCGGGTACTGCACCTTGACGGCGACGGCGCGGCCGTCGGACCAGACGGCCCGGTGGACCTGCCCGATACTGGCCGACGCGGCGGGTTCGTCGGAGAACTCACGGAACCGTTCGCGCCACTTGGTGCCGAGTTGCTGGTCGAGGACCTTGTGCACCTTGGCTGCGGGTAGCGGAGGCGCCTCCGCCTGCAGTTTGGTCAACGCCTCGCGGAAGGGCTCCCCGAACTCGTCGGGGATGGCGGCCTCCATGATCGACATGGCCTGGCCGACCTTCATGGCGCCGCCTTTGAGCTCGCCGAGCACGGCGAAGAGCTGTTCGGCGGCTCGTTCCAGCATCTCCTGCTGGACCTCGTCCTTGTCCCTGCCCACCATGCGTTTACCGAGACCGGCCGCTGCGCGTCCGGCCATACCGATGGGCAGCGACGCCAACTTGGCGTTGCGTCGTCCCTGCCCCCGAGTGATGTCGCTCATAGCGTCCTTTCCCCACCTCAGGATAGAGGACGGGCGTGCCCCGACGACCGCCACACCCGAGCGCGGGGCTGCTGCCGTGGTCAACCGGCCTGCGCGGTGATCGGGCGGCAGTCGCACAGCGGATGCGGTGGCCATTCCACCACTGCGAGCCTTGCCGGATCTGCGTGGAATTCCAAAGCGCGATTGAACAATTGGGGCGTCGATCCAGTCGACGCGCCGGCCCAGAGCGCCCCCGCGAGCTGTTCGATCTGCTCATGGGTGAGGGCGGCGGTGCTCCGGATGGTGCCGGCACTGGCATAGCCCGGCTGACGCACCATCTGTGCGGCCAGCAGAGGCCAGTCCGGTTCCATCGTGGTGCGATGGTGATCTGCGCACCGGAGACAGCTCGAGAGGCCGGGCAACACAAGGGGTCCGATCACACCGACACCGTCCCGGACGCGCACCTGCAGATGCGGGATGCGGGCGGCGATGAGTGCGTTGACGACGGCGGGCTCGTGGACCAGGAAGTCGGTGAGCACCACGAGGTTCGCATCCCACCCGTCGACCACGGAGTCATGGGGACGACGGGTCGACCGGCGTGGCACCATCCCCACCTCGGCAAGCGAGGCGGCGAGCAGGTCCGAGAGGGGGCCGCGTCCGTGTAGACGGATGCGCAGCGTGGACGACGATCTGCCGTTGTCGGTGGCGATCGCCTGACCTGCGGAGGTGAGTGTGCCGACGATGGTGGCGAGGTCGGCCGCCGTCAGGCCGATCGACCGCGCGCGGCGCAGCATCTCGCCCCGCGACCGGGGGCGGGTCAGATCACGGACCAGTGCGGCGACCGCGTCCGCCCGGACCGGCGAGGTGAGCTCGATGATGAGGCTGCGGTGCGGATCGCTGCCGACGTGCACGCGATTGCCGGGCCGGACGAGGACAGGTGTCCCCGGTCGAACGAGGGGCAGACTGATCGGCAGCTCGACCGGCTCCCGGGCACCGTGGGATTCGTTCCGGGGGCGTGGGTGCCGGGCGCTCGGATCGGACATGACGTCACTCTGCCACTCCCGGACGCGATCTCACGGCTCGCCGAAGAGGTTGTGCACAAGTGGGAACACCTGTGATCAGTGCGGTTGCGGTGGTGCCTACGCGTCCGGTACCACCGCGGCGATCACGATGCGCCGGAGTCGCGGGGCGGATCGTCGGAGTCAGGGGAGTCAGCGGAGCCGTCCGGCTTGTCGCCCCGTGACTCCTGGTCCGCGCGCTCCTGCGCGAGAGTGGCCTCGAGCTGGGCGATCGGGTCATCGAAGGAACTGGCCCCGCCGCCGATGACGCCGTCGATGAACGCCGCCGGATGATCGAGATCGTCGGCGTCGGGCATCAGATCCGGATGCGCCCACACCCCGTCACGAGTCGAGATGTCGCCCGCCTCCAGCAATTGCCGCCACAGGGCCGAGGCCTCCCGCACCTTGCGTGGCCGCAACTCCAGGCCCACGAGCGTCGCGAAGGTCTGCTCGGCGGGCCCGCCCGTGGCGCGCCGCCGTCGCATCGTCTCGGTGAGGGCTGCCGCGCTCGGGATGCGGTCGTCGAGAGCCTTCGACACCACCTGCTCCACCCAGCCCTCGACCAGGGCGAGGAGGGTCTCCAGCCGGGCCAGCGCCGCCTGCTGCTCTGGTGTGGTGGTCGGCTCGAACGACGCCGACGACCCGATCAGCTCCTCGAGTTTTGACGGGTCCGACAGGAGCTCCTGCGGGTCGATGCCGGAGGTCATGTCGGCGATGCCGCTGAAATCGATGCTGATGCCCCGCGCATACTCCTCGACCGTGGACAGCAGGCGCTGCCGCAGCCACCCGACGTGGGTGAACAGGCGCACATGCGCGGCCTCCCGGGCGGCGAGGAACAGGATGATCTCCTGCGCCGGTTGCTCGAGCCCCTCGGCGAAACTCGCGATCGCCTCGGGCAGCAGGACCGCGGTGCCCTCCGGGGCGAGGGGGAGCCCGACGTCGGTGGAGGTGAGGACCTCCTTGGCCAGCTGGCCGAGTCCCTGGCCGAGCTGGGTACCGAAGGCCATCCCGCTCATCTGGGTCAGCATGCCCATCATGGGGCCGGCGAACTGGGCGGCCTCCGCGGGCAGGTTCTGTTCCCACGTTCTTGACAGTTGGGTGGCGACGGGATCGCAGAGCCGTTTCCAGGTCGGCATCGACTCCTCGAGCCACGTCACCGGCGTCCACGCGACGGCCTGGCGTACCCCGCCGGGGAAGGTGGTCACATCATCGAGCCAGACGTCGGCCAGGCGGACCGCATCGGCGACGGCCTGGGTCTCCTTGTCGAGCACGGGTGTGAAGTTGCCGATCTGCTGGCGGGCGAGGTTCGTGGCGACCTGGTAGTTCACCGGACCGCCTCCGGCGCCGGGCGCCATCCCGGCGCCCATGCCACTGAACATGTTGCCCAGCTGGGAGAACATCTGGCCGAGCTGCGACGGATCGAAACCCTCGGCGCCCCCCATCGCGAAACCGAAGGGGTTCTGCGGGTTGCCCGGATCGCCGGGGGTCGCGTCGTTGTCGGACTTGTCCGCGCGACGCTTGTTCTCGCTGCGACGCTCGTCATCGTCGTCGCCGGAGGGGGAGAACCCGAAGGGCAGATCACTCATGCCTCCACGGTACCGCCCGCCAGGCGTCGCGGCGTTCGCCTTGAGCGTAGGCAGCTCAATGCAGGAGGGGTCCGTTACTGTGAGCGGAATGAGCTTGCAGCCCGGGCATCGTCGGATCGCGACCGTCGCCGTCACCGCGCTGGTCTTCGTCGCACTGCTGTTCGTCGGGACGACGGTGCAGGTGCCGTTCGTGGCACTCGGTCCCGGTCCGACCGTGAACACACTCGGCACCCTCGACGACAAGTCCGTGGTCGACATCACCGGCACGCCCACCGATCCGACGACCGGAAATCTCAACCTGACGACCGTCTCGGTGACCGACGGAATGTCGATGTTCCAGGCTCTCGGGATGTGGATGTCCGGCACGTACACGCTCGAGCCGCGTGACCGCCTGTACCCGCCCGATCAGTCGCCTGACGATGTCCAGCAACAGAATCAGCAGGAGATGACGGGATCGGAGGACAGCGCCACCGCCGCGGCTCTGCGATTCTTGCACCGGCCGACCAAGGTCGTCGTCGTGAGCGTCGCGCCCAACGGCCCGTCCGCGAACGTGCTCCGGCAGGGCGATCAGGTGCTGACGGTCGCAGGCAAGCCGGTGTCGACGACGGCGGAGATGCAGGCCGCGGTCAAGGGCAATGCCCCGGGAACCGCCGTTCCCATCGAGATCGATCGCGGTGGTGCCAAGCAGACCGTGACGGTCACGCTGACGGCTCGTCCCGACGATCCCAAGGTCGGCTATCTCGGGGTCACCCCTGAAGTGGTGAATGCCGATCCGGCACTGAAGATCTCGTACAACGTCGGTGACATCGGTGGTCCGTCGGCCGGGATGATGTTGAGTCTGGCGGTGATCGACCGCCTGAGCCCGGGCGAACTGACCCACGGCAAGTTCATCGCGGGGACCGGGACGATCGACGAAGACGGTGCGGTGGGTCCGATCGGCGGCATCACGCACAAGACGCGCGCCGCCCGGGACGCCGGCGCCACCGTGTTCCTCGTGCCTCAGCGCAATTGCGCTGAGGCGGCATCCGACGCGCCGGACGGGCTCACCCTGGTGAAGGTGGACACCCTGCAGGGCGCCGTCGACGCGCTCGGCGATGTAGGTGCAGGACGGCCTGCCCCGCACTGCTGATCGCCGACCGTGTCAGCTGTCGGGGCCGTGGTCGAGCGTGTGCGCCAGGGCGGCGCGCAGATCGGTGGCCAGGTCGTGATGGGTGAGCAACTCGATGCCGGTTGCTTCGGCCCCCTGCTCGGGACGTAGCTGCATCAGCGCCAGGGTGCGTCCGTTGCGCAGTGCACCGACGGCGAGACGGGCGGTGCGTGCGCCCGGGTGGGCGTCGGCCGAGGCGCGCAGGACGGCATCACCCCCGGTCGGGTCGTCCGGGTCGCCCGGCACCTGCAGAAACGCCGAGTCCAGGTCTGCCTCGGCCTCCGGCGGCAGTACGAGGATCTCCTGGACCAGCGCCGCGCCGATGACCTGCGCCGGCCAGGTCGTGGTCGCGAGGATGCGTTCGAGGTCTGCCGTGCGGGACGGTTCGGTGCCGACGGGGAGGGGCTCCTGCGCGATCGGGCTCAGTTCTGAGTCGTCGTCGGGGTCGACCAGATCCGGTTGGGCCCTCGCCAGCGTGGCGGTCGGGACCAGGGCGAAGAGGGCAGGCGGCTGATCCCAGCCGCTCTCGTCGACGAATGTCACGATGTCGCTCAGAGCGCGGCCCAGTGCGTCGGGAGAGAGGCCGCCGGACGACGGTGATGGCTGATCGGTCACCGGTCCATCTTGCCGTGTTCCGACGACGTCGGGTGCCTACTCGCGCGGGGCCCACCACGCCGAGTGCGATGTGACATGGAACTCACCCGGGCGGGAATGCGTTGTCGATTCACGCAGGGCGCCGCCCCCTCGACCTCGTCACCGAGTGCGGGGTCGGCGCCCGGCGGCACCGGTGTCGGACCAGCGCCACGCCGGGCCAGTACAGTTGGACGAACACGAGCCCTGCGGGCTTCGTACGGGTCGGGCCGATGCCCGAAATGAGAACTTTGGAGTGTGGGTAGGTGGGCGTACGCGGGCCGGCAGGGATGCCGACACTGTCGCGCAGGAGCAAGATCGCCATCGGGATCGGTGTCGCCGTTCTCGTGCTGCTGCTGATCGGGCCACGCTTGGTGGGACTGGCCACCGACTGGCTGTGGTTCTCCGATCTCGGATACACCCGGGTGTTCTCCACGATCGTGTGGACACGCGTCGTGTTGTTCCTCGTGACGGCCGTGGTGGTCGGTCTGGTCGTGTTCGGGGCCATCGCGATGGCCTATCGATCCCGGCCGGTCTTCGTGCCGGCGTCGGGACCGAACGATCCGCTGGCTCGTTATCGGGCCACCGTGATGGGACGGACGCGCTGGTTCGTGATCGTGCCGTCGGCCTTGATCGGCCTGCTCGCCGGCCTGGTGACCCAGGGTTCGTGGGCGACGGTCCAGACCTTCCTGCACGGTGAGAGTTTCGGCGTCAAGGACGCCCAGTTCGGGCTCGACGTCAGCTTCTATGCGTTCGATCTGCCGTTCTACCGGCTCGTGCTCAACCTGCTGTTCGTCATCGTGGTGATCTCGTTCCTGGCCAACCTGATCACGCACTACCTGTTCGGCGGGATCCGCCTCGGTGGTGGCGGGACGAAGCCGTCGATGACCACCGCGGCGCGTGTGCAGCTCGCCACGCTCGCCGGGATCTTCCTGCTGCTCAAGGCCGTCGCGTACTGGTTCGACCGCTATTCGTTGTTGTCGAGCCAGCGCAAACAGGAGATCTTCACCGGCGCCAGCTACACCGACATCAACGCGGTGTTGCCGTCGAAGTTGATCCTGATGGCCATCGCGATCATCTGCGCCCTGGCGTTCTTCGCAGGCGTGGTGTTGCGCGACCTCCGGGTGCCGGCGCTCGCCACCGCACTCATGTTGCTGTCGGCCCTGGTCATCGGGGTGGGGTGGCCACTGGCGATGGAGCAGTTCTCGGTCAAGCCGAACGCCGCGCAGAAGGAATCGGAGTACATCGCGCGCAACCTGACGGCCACCAAGCAGGCGTACAAGATACGTGACAACGACGACGTCACCTACGAACCGAATTGGACCGCGACACCGGCGGATCCGGTGGCGGTCAACAGTGATTCGGCGACGTTGTCGAACATCCGGATCCTGGATCCGAATGTGATCGCGCCGGCCTTCAATCAGCGGCAATTCCTCAAGAACTTCTATGGTTTCCCCGCGCAGCTGGCGGTCGATCGCTACCAGGTGGACGGACAAGAGCGCGACTTCGTGGTCGCGGCCCGTGAGCTCGATCCGTCGAAGTACGGCGAGAACCAGCAGAACTGGATCAACAAGCACACCGTGTTCACCCATGGCAACGGCTTCATCGCAGCGCCGGCCAACACGGTCGACGAGGCGTCGTCCGACAGTGACAGCGACCGGGGTGGTCTGCCCGTGTTCAAGGTCAGCGATCTCGAGACGATCCGGTCGCAGGATTACCAGAAGAATGCGCCCATCAAGGTCAAGCAGCCGCGCATCTACTTTGGTGAGCTGATCGCCAAGGTGAACCCCGACTACGCCATCGTCGGCTCGGACAACGGTGACCGTGAGTACGACGAGGACGGCAAGAACTACACCTACACCGCTGATTCCGGTGTCTCGCTGGGCAACTGGTTCAACCGGTTCCTGTACTCGGTGAAGTACACCGAGCGCAACATCTTGCTCTCGGGTGCGATCAACAAGAACTCCAAGATCATCTACGACCGCGATCCCCGCGACCGTGTCAAGAAGGTCGCTCCGTGGCTCACGCTCGACTCCAAGACCTATCCTGCGGTGATGGCCGACGGGTCGATCAAGTGGATCGTCGACGGGTACACCACGCTCGACACCTACCCGTACGCGCAACGGATGTCGCTGCAGGGCGCAACGTCCGACGCGCAGGAACTCAATCAGGGGCAGACCGGTCGGACCCAGGTCAACCGTCAGATCTCCTACGCACGTAACTCCGTGAAGGCCACTGTGGACGCCTATACGGGCAAGGTGGACCTCTATCAGTTCGACACCTCCGACCCCGTGTTGAAGACGTGGATGAAGGTGTTCCCGGGCACGGTCAAGTCGCGCGCCGAGCTCGACAAGAACCCGGATCTGCTCTCGCACTTCCGGTATCCGGAGGATCTGTTCAAGATCCAGCGTGCCTTGCTCGCCAAGTACCACGTGTCCGATCCGGAGACCTTCTTCCGCAGCAACAACTTCTGGTCGATTCCCGCGGATCCGAGCAAGGACCAGGCCGTGCAGCAGGGGCTGAATCAGCCGCCGTATTACTTCACCGCTGCCGCACCCAACGGCACCCAGTCGCAGTTCCAGCTGACGACGGTGATGACAGGTCTGAACACCCGGAACCTGGCCGCCTACATGACGGCGTCGTCGGATCCTCGGGACTACGGCCGGATCACAGTGAAGACGTTGCCGACGCAAAAGCAGACCGTCGGCCCGCAGCAGGCGCAGGAGAACATGAAGAGCGCCGGCCCGGTCGCCTCGGATCGTAAACAGGTCGAGGACACCACCCGGGTGACCTACGGCAACCTGCTGACGCTACCGGTGGGCCGCAACGGGATTCTGTATGTCGAGCCGATGTACACCCAGTCGAAGACCGACGACTCGGCGATTCCCAAGCTCTATCGCGTGCTGGTCTACTACAACGCGGCCAGCGACGGCGCCCGAGTCGGCTACGCGGCCACGGTGTCGGAGGCGCTGCGCCAGGTGGGGATCAATCCCGCGGCGGTGACCGACCCGGAGAGTGGTCCGGCTGTCGAAGGCGGTGCGAGCGCCCAGCCCTCACAGTCCGCGAATGCCGCGGCGGCGAGTCCGTCGCCGAATCAGGGGCAGTCGCCGGAACGGGACGCTGCCGTCCAGGCGATCGGCACGGCTCTGACGGCGTTGAAGGACGCGCAGGTGAAGGGTGATTTCAAGGCCTACGGCGAAGCGCTCGATCAACTGAATCAGGCGGTGTCGCAATACGAATCACTGCCGGCGGGAGGCTGATCGCTGCCGCTCGGATCGGAAAATGGCGGGGCGCACCAGAATTCTCTGGTGCGCCCCGCCATGTCGTCGGCCGATGTGACTGGATCACTCGCGATATCGGCGCATGTACCGATCGAGTTCCGGCTCGGTGTTGTCGGGCAGCACCGGGCTGTGATGGTGGCGGTGGTTGAGCGACAGGAAGATCGATGCGGCTACGGCGAACGCACCGATCATCAACAAGCCGAACAAGATGGCTGCTGCGACGTGGCCGCCTGCCATCGACACGAGCCAGAGCGCGGCGGAAGCGAAACCGCCGAGAACCAGCACGTACCCGATGACGCTCATCGGATGATTTCCGTGGCTCTCGTGATGGGGCAGATGATGGGAAGCCATCGTTTCTCCTCCTTCGGTTGACGTAACGCCAGGATACGCCCCTGTGATGTGTGTCACATACCGATTGTAAGGACGTGGCCTTTGCGCAGGTCAGCGCGGGTGTTGCGCGCCAATTCGACGTTCTTCATCGACGCTCGTGAGTGGGCTGAGTGGGCTGTGCTGGAGCGGTGGCGATGCTCGACCGTCGCCTGCCTCGGTGGGTCACCGGTTGCCGGCGTGACCGTGGTCCACTACGTCGCTGTAGGTGACGGCGATCATCGCCGAGACCGGGCCTGGGATGCGCCACGAACATCTGTCCGACGGACTGACTCGTCAGTAAGGTGACGACGGCGCTGGCCGGCGCCATTGGTCGTCGGGGAAGGGCGGTCGTTCATGCCACCACTGTCTCGGTTGGCGCGCATGCAGATTGCCGTCGTGGTGGTTCTCGGCCTGGTCGCTACTGCCTATGCGGGGTTCCGGTATGTCCACCTCGAGCATGCCGTCGGTCTCGGTGTCTACACGGTGACGGCGTCGATGAAGGATTCGGGTGGGATTTTCACCAATGCCGAGGTGACGTATCAGGGTGTTCCGGTGGGACGGGTCGGGAAGTTGACGTTGACCAAGTCGGGTGTGGATGTGGCGTTGGAGTTGAATTCGGGGGGTCCGGAGATTCCGGCGTCGGCGACGGCGGTGGTGGCGAATCGGTCGGCGATCGGTGAGCAGTTCGTGGATTTGCAGCCGACGTCGTCGGCGGGTCCGTTTTTGTCGGATGGGTCGGTGATCACGAAGTCGTCGGTGCCGCCGCCGTTGGAGGATGTGGTGTCGTCGGCGATTGATTTCACGTCGTCGATTCCGGTGGATGATCTGCATACGGTGATCACGGAGTTGGGTAAGGCGTTCAACGGTCAGGGTGAGAATCTGACGCGGTTGGTGGATTCGTTGTCGAAGTTGTCGCGGTCGGGTTATGACTCGTTGGATCAGACGATCTCGTTGATTCGCAATTCGAATATGGTGCTGGAAACCCAAGCCGACGAGTCCGATTCCATCTTGTCGTGGTCGCACAATCTGGATCTGATCACGGCGACGTTGGCGTCGTCGGATCCGGATCTGCGTCGGTTGTTGACGACGGGTACGGCGTCGGCGACGCAGATCTCGGAGTTGTTGCGGCGCAGTGGCGGTGACATCTCTACTGTTGTCAAGCAGTTGTCGAGCACATTGCGGACCATCGGGCCGACGTCGTATGCGATCCGTCCTGCTCTGGCAATGCTGTCCCAGCTCTCGGCAAGTAGTCATGCCACCGCGCCGGGTGATGGTCAGATCCATTTCGGCGTGGTGTTGGAGACGAACAATCCTGCCGCGTGTACGCGGGGTTATGAGGGCACCGACGCGATGATCCGGGAGATGAAGCGCAAGGATCCGTCGTTCGACATCCATTACGACGATTTCCCGTTCAACACGAATGCGAAGTGTTCGGTGCCGGTGGGCAACCCCACGGGGGTGCGCGGAGCGGCTCGCGCTGCGTTGGCGAACCCCGAGACGACGCAGCCGTGGGACGACACCCCGAAGAAGGATCCGGACCGGTTGGATCTCAACCCGCTGGCGCAGCAGTTGGCGGCGTTGATGGGAGTCCACCCGCGATGATCGCCGGGCTCGTCGACGTGGCGGCGATCACACCATCGTCGCAGGTGGCGCCGTATATCGGAGGCGATTTGCATCTGGTCGGAACGGGTGTGTAACGTTGTATTCACCAACGCGGGGTGGAGCAGCTCGGTAGCTCGCTGGGCTCATAACCCAGAGGTCGCAGGTTCAAATCCTGTCCCCGCTACCAACACGAGAACCCCCGCCCGGGACACCCGGGCGGGGGTTCTCGCTTTCCCGGCCCGATGCCGAACCCGCCGCCGTCGGCGGTCACCATGACGAAACCGTGACCGATCGGTCGCAGGGGGTGACGTCGCGCATCGCAGACGCGCACCATCGAAGGCATGCACAGCGCGACGAACGATTCCGCACCCGCCATCGGCATCATCGGCGGCACCGGCCTGTACCGCTTCTTCTCCGACGACGACGCGGTTCTCGAGACGGAGGTGGATACCCCCTTCGGTCCTCCGTCCGCGCCACTGCGGGTCGCCACGGTCGATGAGAGACGTCTGGTGTTCCTTCCGCGGCACGGTGCACATCACGAGTACCTGCCGCACCGGATTCCCTACCGGGCCAATCTCTGGGCGTTGCGGGCATTGGGGGTCCGGCGTGTGATCGGTGCATGCGCGGTGGGCGGCCTCCGTCCCGACCAGGGGCCCGGGACCATCGTCGTCCCGGATCAGTTGATCGACCGCACCACGCAGCGGGCGCAGACCTTCTTCGACCGGCCCGAGATCTGGGCAGGCGCCACGCGGCCCGACGGCCCGGTGCACGTGCAGTTCGCCGATCCGTACTGTCCGGGTCTGCGTGAATCGCTCTCGTCCGCGTCCGCGGACGTGATCGACGGCGGGACGATGGTCGTCATCGAGGGCCCGCGGTTCTCCACTCGGGCCGAGAGTCGGTGGTATGCAACCGAAGGTGCCTCGCTGATCAACATGACCGGACAGCCCGAGGCTGCGCTCGCCCGCGAACTCAAGATGTGTTACTCGGCTGCGTGTCTGGTCACCGACCTCGACGCGGGCATCGAGGCGGGTATGGGGGTCACGGCCGCCGAGGTGTTCGCCGAATTCGCGAGGAGTCTGCCGCGTCTCGTCGACGTGATCCGGGCCGCGATCGAGTCCATCGACGCAGGCGCCGAATGTGATTGTGGTGCAGCCGAGCACGACGTGGACTCGCTGTTCGCCACCGGGCTCGGCACCACGCTCGGAGCCCGGCCGACGGCCGGTGCGCGATGAGCCGCGTGTTGGTGACCGGAGCCGCGGGATTCATCGGATCGCGAATCGCCGAGTTCCTGCGGGCAGCCGATCACGAGGTGGTCGGGGTGGACGCGCTCATCCCTGCCGCGCACCCGGTGGATGCCGGGCTTCCCGACGGCGTGCACCGCGTCGACGTCGCCGACCACGAGGCGATTGTCGCGCTACTCGACGGCGTGGACGTGGTGTGCCACCAGGCGGCGATGGTCGGAGCCGGTGTGGACGCATCGGATGCACCCCGCTACGCCCGGGAGAACGACTTCGGCACGGCTCGACTGCTGGCCGCGATGTTCGACGCCGGGTGTGCGCGACTCGTGTTGGCGTCGTCGATGGTGGTCTATGGGGCGGGGCGCTTTCTCGATGCCGACGGCACCCCGGTCCACCCGGTGGGCGATCGCAGGCCAGAGGATCTGCGCGCGGGAACGTTCGAGCATCTGCGCGACGGGCAGCCGTTGCGCTGGACCCTGACCGATGAGGACACACCGTTCGCGCCGAGCACGTCGTATGCGGCCAGCAAGTGCGCGCAGGAACACTATGCACGTGCGTGGTCGGAGCAGACCGGCGGATCGGTGGTCGCACTGCGCTACCACAATGTGTACGGCCCGTGGATGCCACGCGACACCCCGTACGCCGGTGTGGCCTCGGTGTTCCGGTCGAGGCTGGCCGCGGGCCTCGCCCCGTTGGTGTTCGAGGACGGTGGCCAGATGCGCGACTTCGTGCACGTCGATGACGTCGCGCAGGCCAATGGCTGTGCGATCGACGCAACCGATGCCGACGGTTTCCGGGCGCTCAACGTCTGTTCGGGAACCCCGATCTCGATCGGGACCGTGGCGCGTCTGCTGTCCGAGGCGACCGGTGGCCCGGTACCGGAGATCACCGGCGGATTCCGGCTCGGCGACGTCCGCCACGTCGTCGCGGATCCTCGACGGGCCCAGGAACACATCGGCTTTCGGGCCATGATCCCGCCGGACGAGGGGATTGCGCGCTTCGCCTCCGAACCGCTGCGCAGATCGGCGGGTCAGGCACCCGCCGGGATGAGCGGCAAGGTCACCTCGAACCGGCTCCCGGAGTCGAGGTTGGACGCCACGATCGACCCCGAGTGGGCGTCGACAAGGCCCTGAGCGATGGCCAATCCGAGCCCGGCGCCCGCGGGCACCCCGTCGATCGCCGAGGGTGTGCGCGACGGGCTGCCCCGATAGGACGTCTCGAAGATGCGCTCCAGGTCGTTCTCCGGGATGCCGACGCCCGTGTCGTCGACCCGTATCCACGCGGCCCGTTGCGAGCTGCCGAGCGCGACGTCGATCGCACCGCCCGGCGGCGTGTGTGCCACCGCGTTCACGATCAGGTTGGTGAGGATCCGGGACAGCGCCGAGGCGCTGCCGTTGACCGTGACCGCCACGTCGGGGCAGGTGACGCGCACGGTCACATCGGCTCGAGCAGCGAGAGTGCTTGTCGCACCGGTCACCTCGTCGACCACCTCGCGCAGGTCGATGGCCTCCATGTCCAGTGTCAGCGCCCCGGCGTTGATCCGCGCCATCTCGAACAGGTCGTCGACCATGCGGGCGAGCCGAACGGTGTGTCGATCGATCTGCGTGGCGAAGGACGACACCTCACCGGGATCGGTGACCACATGGTCGCTCAACGCCTCCGCCAACGCCTTGATGTCGGCAAGCGGCGTGCGCAGATCGTGGCTGACCCAGGCGATCAGTTCACGGCGGGAGCGTTCTGCGGCGCGTTCCTGCTCGCGCATGTGACGTTCCCAGACGGTGCGCCTGGCCTGAAACCGGCCCAGCCACAGCGCTGCCGGAATCGTCACCAGCGCGACTGCCGCCAGCACGGCAGCGATCCGCCAGATGTCGCCGGTGAACATCATGCCGCTGACGCCGAACACACCGACGAACGTCGCCACCATCGGGATGAGCACCATCAGCACCATGCTGATCAGCAGCGAGGCACGCCGCATGGCCACCAGCAACAGGGCGCCCGCCAACACCACCGGCGCAGTCCAGGCCAATGCCAGCAGCAGGATTCGTACGATCTCGGAATTCATCGGTCGGCACTCATGTACGGAACCTCACGCGTCACCATCGGCCCGGCACGACCACCGGTATCCACGACCCCACACCGTCTCGATCCGCGATGCGTCGCCGAGCTTGGCACGCAGCCGCTTGACGTGCACCGTCACGGTCGACAGATCCCCGAACCGCCAGCCCCACACCCGCTCCAGCAATTCGTCCCGGGAGAACACCGTGTCGACGTGACCGATGAAGAAGGTGAGCAGATCGAACTCGCGTTTGGTGGTGGACACCGGATGGCCTGCCACCAGGACCTCGCGGGCCGCCAGGTCGACGGTCACCGCGCCATCGGACAACTGGCCGGCCGTCGATTCCACCGTGGCCGCGCTCGCGCGACGCAGTACCGACTGGACGCGCAGGCTCAGCTCGCGCGGGCTGAACGGCTTCGCGACGTAGTCGTCGGCACCCGACTCGAGGCCGAGTACCCGGTCCTCGGCCTCCCCGAGAGCCGTCAACATGATGACCGGCAGGTCTGCATGAACGCCGGAGCGGATGCGGCGGCATACGTCGATCCCGTCGCCGTCGGGCATCATCACGTCCAGGATCGCCAGATCGACCCGAATCCGCTCGAGTTCGTCGAGGGCCTGCCGGCCCGACCCGACCACCGTGACGTGCATACCGTCCCGTTCGAGGTATCGCCGGACGACGTCGGCCACCACGGGGTCGTCGTCGGCGACGAGAATCTGCATGAAGTCAGCCCACACCCGTCTCACCAGTACGTCAACACAAGATGATTGACCACGAGGGCGACGGCCACCTGGGCGCACAGCCACACGCGCTGCCGGTGGACGGGGAGCAGCGCCGTGCTCACCATGGTCCACAGGCTGAAGCCCAGCCAGATCCGTTCGGTCTCGGCCTTGGACAAGGCGCTGAGGTCGGCGGCGAGGATGGCCACCAGGCCGCCGAGGGCGAGCAGCGCGACGGGATGACGCCACATCCGCGATCCGAAGATCCGGCCGAGTCCGGCGGGCACTGCGGGACCGACGGCGAACAGGGTGGCGGCGATGTTCGCCCACCCCCAATACGCAAACGGCCGGATCGATGCGATGCCCTGGTAATAGCGGTCGACCACCAGCCGATAGCCGTCGAACCACCAGAACCCGAAGGCACGGAAGACGCCGACGACCGCGAGGGCGGCGGGCACGGCAAGGAGCAGCGGCCGTGCCGTACGGGCCGAGATCAGTACGGCAAGCACGACGAATCCGATCAGCACTAGCCCGTAGTTGAGGAAGATCGAGAACCCGAGGAACGCTCCGCCGAGAAGGCCGGATGCGGCCGCGGCCAGACCACGCCGCTGCGTCGCCATCGCGACGAATGCGACACCCCACGCCGCCACTGCCATGAAGTATCCGTCGGCGGACACCCCCACCCAGACGAGACCGGGAAAGAGCGCCAGGAACGGCGCAGCACGGCGCGCCCAATCCTCGGCGCCGAGATTGCGGAGGGTGACCATCACCGCGACGAGGGCGCTGCATCCGGTCAACACACACCAGATGCCCGCCCAGCCGCCACCGCCGAGGCCGAGCCGGTCCAGCCACACGAAAGTGATGAGCGCGCCGGGTGGATGCCCCGAGACGTGGGTGGTCCAGGAGTCCGGCTGATGATCGAGGATGCGATCCGAGAACGTCGCGAGCATGCCCGGGATGCTGTGCACGCCCGGCACTTCCGACAGGTACTCGTCGGGTCGGACGAGGCGCCCGGCGATGCCGCGCTGCCAGCCGTCGATCAACGCCAGGCTCAGCGTCCATGTCACGGCGGTGACCCACACGGTGATCGTGAGTGTCCGCCATCGGAGTCGAGACGCCCAGCCGGGCAATAACATCACCGCAGCGACCGCGATCACGACGGCGGGGATCGAACCCGGACCGACGTGTGGGTTCCATTGCCCGAACAGCGGTGCGGCGCCGGCGAAGATCCGGCCCCGTAAAGCATCACCCATGGTGATCGGTACGACGATCGCCGCGACCACCAGTGCGATCGCCATCGAGACCCACACGACGTCACTGCGCGCGATGCCGCGGCGGCGCACGGGTTCTCCGGCGTGCAGGGGGGTGGCGGGGGGTGCCGTCGGTGACCTCACATGTCCCACCGTAGGAGCCAGGGCGGCACGACGACAGGGGTCCGGACCCGACGTCACACTTCCGTCACCGCCCGAACCCTGTTCACGGGCGCCAACCGCTCATAGCGTGGGATTCATGAGCGCTGTCGACGTATCCGTGATCATTCCCTGCCGAAACGAGCGCGGGGCGATCGTCTCTGTCCTGGAAAGGATTCCGGATGGTTTCGAGGCGATCGTGGTGGACAACGGTTCCATCGACGGCACTGCGGAGGTGGCCGCCGAGTGCGGTGTGCGGGTGATCGCCGAACCGCGGCCCGGATACGGGTCGGCCGTCCATGCCGGGGTGTTGGCGGCGCGGCGACCGATCGTCTGCACCATCGACGGAGACGGGTCGATGTCGCCGACCGAGCTGCCCGGCCTCGTCGACCGGTTGCGTGCGGGAGCCGACCTGGTCGTCGGCCGCCGTCGGCCCACCCGGCCCGAGGCGTGGCCGCTCCATGCGCGTGCCGGGTCGGCCGCCGTCGCGTGGTGGCTCCGTCGGCGATACGGATTGCCGGTCAACGACATAGGTCCCATGCGAGCGATCGAGCGCGAGCGACTGCTGGCCCTCGGGATCGAGGATCGGCGCTCGGGATACCCGGTTGAACTGCTCGTGCGCGCAGCACGATCCGGCCTGCGGGTGTCCGAGTGTGCGGTCACCTATACGCCGCGAACCGCAGGACGTTCCAAGGTGTCCGGCTCCATCGCCGGATCGGTGCAGGCGGGTCGGGACTTCCTGGCGGCCTTGTCATGAGACCGTCGGCCGCCCGGAACACCGACGCCGTGCTCATCGTGGCCAAGGCGCCGATTCCGGGTGCGGCGAAGACGCGACTCATCCCGAGATTCGGTCCGCGGGTGGCGGCCGACCTCGCCGCGGCCGCGCTCGTCGACACCGTCCGAACGGCCCGCACGGCCGGCGCAGAGGTCATCGTCGCGATGGCAGGCGAACCGGCGCAGGGTGCGCGGCCCGCCGAACTCGCGGATCTGCTGCGCCACTGCACGGTCATCGGCCAGCGCGGCGCGACCTTCGGTCATCGCCTCCGCAACGCCCACGTCGACGCGGTCGCACTCGGCGTCGACCGGGTGCTGCAGATCGGCATGGACACACCGCAGGTGACGGCGCGTGATCTCCGTGCGGGCCTGCGGTTGTTGTGTTCCGATGCCGCCGTCCTCGGGCCCGCCGCGGACGGCGGCTGGTGGGCGCTGGGACTGGTCGGTGGTCGCGGAGCGGATGTCTTGCCGGATGTTGCGATGTCCACCCCGGACACCCGCGCCGATACCGAATACGGACTTCGTCGCGAGGGCCTGGTGGTGCGGCCACTGCGTACGCTCGTCGATGTCGACCGGCCCGACGACGTCGCGGCGGTGGCCGGACTCTGTGCGCCGCAGAGCGCATTCGCGACCAGGGTGCGAATGCTGGACCCGTTCGGTGTGAGCGCCTGATGACCGCCGCGCCCGACCACGACCCGATAGGTGTGCCAGGTCCGTCCGCCGTGCCGCCGACCCACGATCTGATACTGCGCGCCGATGCGTGTTTCCTCAGGCATGCCGATGGCACACTGGATCGGCTGCCGGTGTCACGGTGGCGCGGTGAGTCGACGGATCCGGGTGATCGGGCGTTCGATGAGGAGCTGGTCTCACGATGTCCGGGTACCACCATCGATCTCGGCTGCGGTCCGGGACGTTTCGTCGCCGCGCTGACGGCCCGGGACCGGGTCGCGCTGGGCGTGGATCATTCCCGTGCGGCGGTCGCCGAGGCGCGTCGTCGGGGAGCGGTCGCGCTCTGCCGCAACATCTTCGACAGGCTACCCGGCGAGGGGCGCTGGCAGAACGTGCTCGTGATGGACGGGAACGTCGGCATCGGCGGGAACCCGACCAGGGTGTTGCGACGAGCCGCCACCTTGATCGATCCGGCGGGGGTTGTCCACGTGGAACTCGATCCCGACGTGGAACACGTCGACCACCAGACCGTCCGACTTGAGTCGGGCGGGTCGGTCGGTCCCTGGTTCCCCTGGGCGCGGCTGGGCGTCCTGGGGCTCGAGGACGCGGCGCGCCAGAGCGCACTCGAGGTCCGATCGATTCGTCGGATCGCTGAACGCGAAGTGGCGGAACTGGTCTCGCGATGACCTCGGCGGTCGAAACAGACGAATCGGAAGGCGAACGGCGGGCTCGCGCCACCCGCGTGGGACTCGCGCTGGCCACCTGCTTCGCCACGTGTTTCGTGACCGGGTTGCTGAGTCACTGGATTCAGCATCCGCCGGGGTGGTTCGCCTGGCCGTCGACGCCGGTATGGCTGTACCGCACCACACAGGGTGTTCACGTCCTCTCGGGAATCGCCGCGATACCTCTGTTGCTGATCAAACTCGGAGTGGTCTACCGCAAGCTCTTCGAGCGACCACTCATCGGATCGCCGGTGCGTCTCATCGAACGGCTGTCGATCGCGGTGCTGGTGTCGGCGAGCATCTTCCAACTGCTGACCGGTCTGCTCAACATCGCCCAGTGGTATCCATGGCGCTTCTTTTTCACCACGACCCACCACGCGATGGCCTACATCGTGATCGGGGCCCTGCTGGTGCATGTCGCGGTGAAGCTGCCGATCATCCGTGTCGCACTGGGTGAGGCCGAGCCCGAACAGACGGTCGACGACAACGGCCGACGACGGCCCGGTGGCCTCGACCGTCGTACGGTCCTGCTGGGGGCAGGTGGTGCCGTCGCGGTCGCCGTCGTGGCCTTCGCCGGGCAGACCGTGCCCGCACTCCGGCGCGTCGCGGTGTTCGCGCCCCGAAGCGGTGCCGGTCCTGCGGGTCTGCCGGTGAATCGCACTGCCGAGCAGGCACAGGTGACCGTGGCCGCCACCTCCGACTCCTACCGTCTCGCGGTGTCCGGGCCTGCCGGCGACGTCTCCTGGGATCTGGCCGCCCTCCGAGCCCTGCCGCAACACACGGAGTCGCTGCCGATCACCTGCGTCGAGGGCTGGAGTGCCGACGCGGTGTGGTCGGGGGTGCGCCTGCGCGACCTGGTCCGGGCGGTCGGCGGGACCGTCGGCGCGCCGGTGCGGGTGATCTCACTGGAGCGAGGGCCATATGCGGTCAGCACGGTGCCGTCGTCCCATGCGGCCGATCCCCGCACGCTGCTCGCACTGCGTCTGCACGGTGCCGATCTCGACATCGACCACGGGTTCCCGGTGCGGCTCATCGCCCCGAATCTGCCCGGGGTCATGCAGACGAAATGGGTCGGCAGGATCGAGGTGTCGTGATGGTGATGCGGCTGTTCCGGATCGGTCTGGTGCTGACCGGGTGCGTCCTCGTCATCCGTGGTCTGGCGTTGATCTGGTCGTTCTCCTCCGGCGACCGACTGTCGATCGTGCTGTGGCTGGCGGCCGGGCTCCTGGCCCACGACCTGGTCTTCGCGCCGCTGTGCCTGATGGTCGCCGCGATCACACGCCGCGCACTCCCACCTGCGTGGTGCACTCCCGTGTTGCTCGCGCTGGCGTACACGAACTTGCTGGTCATGCTCGCCTTACCGGTGCTCGCACCGCGCCCGGCAGGAGAGCGGCCGGCCAATGCGACCATCCTCGACCGCCCGTTCGGGTGGGGCCTGACCATTGCGATCGTGCTGGTGTGGGCGGTGCTCGGCGCCGTGATGGTGGTCTCGGCGCGCCGTCGCCGAGCGTTGACACGAGTCCCGTGATCGCGCGCAGGTCGACAGGATTTCGTCGGCTGCGCGGCGTGGTGAGACCATGGGTTCCGTGGAGATCACCACCGAGGAGCAACTGCGCGGGATAGTCGGCCATCCGCACGAGACCGTCGTGACAAAGGTCCGGTCGTCGCTGCATCAGGTCCACATCGACTGGCTGGCAGCGACCCCGATCGTGTTCCTCGCGACGTCTGATGCATCCGGTGGGCTCGATGTGTCCCCGAAGGGGGACCCGCCCGGCAAGGTGGTGCATGTGATCGACGAGACGCGGATCGCCATCCCGGAACGTCCCGGCAACCGGCGGGTCGACGGCTACCTCAACATCCTGCAGAATCCGCACATCGGGACCATCGCGGTGATCCCGGGTCGCGGGGACACGCTGCGGATCAACGGCTCGGCCCGGATCGTCGACGACGGCGACTACTTCGACCGCCTCGCCGTGAAGGACCGGCGGCCGATCCTGGCCGTCGAGATCGACATCGAAGAGATCTTCTTCCACTGCTCCAAGGCGTTCCTTCGATCGGATCTCTGGCGTCCCGACACCTGGCGACCGGAAGCGCTGCCCAGCACCGCCAAGATCACCAAGACGCTGATGCCGGAACTCGACGAGGCGGAGCTCGAAGAGGGGTTCGCGGAGGCGAATTTCCGCAAGTGGCTGTACTGATCCGCATGCCGCTGTTCCGACGCGTCTGGCGGTGGGGCGGACTACCGTGGGGGACATGGCAACCGACAAGTCGATCCATGGGCACATCACCGACCTGATCGCCGAGGAGCGCGAGTTGCGCGACAAGCTGGGCCGAGGTGAGATCTCCCGCGACGAGGAGAACAGTCGACTACGCGACGTCGAGGTGTCGCTCGACCAGTGCTGGGATCTGCTGCGCCAGCGGCAGGCGAAGCGTGACGCCGGTGCCGACCCGGACGATGCGTCGGTGCGGCCCGCCGACGTCGTCGAGAAGTATCTGGACTGACCCGGGCGGCGTCGCCAACGCGTTCACCGGGGGTCGACAGGAACCGACATCGGGGTGGCGATCACATGGCTACGCTCGAACCGACGTACCGCACCGTCCGTGACACACGGGTGAGCGAGTGAGAGGGACCGCGATGGGTCGATACAGCGAAGCGTTCGCGCAGGCGAGAGATGACCGGGAGACCTTCTGGCTGGCGGCGGCCGAGGGCGTCGACTGGGTGGCGCCGCCCACCACGGCGCTCGACGATTCCGCTGCGCCGTTCTACCGCTGGTTTCCCGACGCGACGTTGAACACGTCGTACAACGCCCTGGATCGTCACGTCGAGGGCGGGCACGGAGATCGCACCGCACTCATCTGGGACTCGGCGATGATCGGCGAGACCCGGACGTTCAGCTACGCGCGACTACTCGACGAGGTGTCGCGGTTCGCCGGAGTGCTTTCGTCGAACGGTGTGGCTGCGGGTGATCGGGTGGTGATCTACATGCCGATGATCCCGGAGGCCGCGATCGCCATGCTGGCGTGTGCCCGGATCGGGGCAGTGCACTCGGTGGTGTTCGGCGGCTTCGCGGCTCCCGAGTTGGCGAGCCGTATCGACGACGCCGAACCTGTCGCGATCGTCACCGCATCCGGCGGCCTGGAGCCGGGTCGGTCGGTTCCGTACCTGCCGATGGTGGCTCGCGCCGTCGAACTGGCGGCGTCTCCGCCGGTCACGGTCGTCGTCAAGGATCGCCCCGAGATCACCGGCAGCGCAGCCGATCACGACGGCTGGCTCGACTGGGACACGACGATGGCCGATGCGCGCCCGGTTGGGCCGGTGCCGGTCGCCGCGACGGACCCGCTCTACATCCTGTACACCTCGGGGACCACCGGGAAGCCCAAAGGGGTGGTCCGGGACAATGGTGGCCATGCCGTCGCACTCACGTGGTCGATGAGCACCATCTACGGTATCGAGCCGGGCGACGTGTGGTGGACGGCGTCGGACGTCGGCTGGGTGGTCGGACACTCCTATATCGTGTACGGGCCGTTGCTGATCGGTGCGACGACGGTGATGTACGAGGGCAAGCCGGTCGGAACGCCCGACGCCGGGGCGTTCTGGCGGGTCGTCGCCGATCATGGTGTCCGCGCGCTGTTCACCGCACCGACCGCGATCCGTGCCATCCGCAAGGCGGATCCCGACGCCGCCGAACTCGCGCGGTACGACACATCCTCTCTGCGAACACTGTTCGCAGCAGGCGAGCGGCTGGACCCGGACACCTTCGGGTGGGCCACCCGCGTGCTCGGGGTTCCCGTCGTCGATCACTGGTGGCAGACGGAGACGGGCTGGGCGATCGCGGCGAATCTCCGTGGGCTGGAACCGATGCCGCTGAAGGCCGGCTCGCCGACCGTACCCGTTCCGGGCTACCGCGTCGGGGTCGTCGATGCCGAGGGCACTCAGCTCGCGGCGGGGGAGGAAGGCAATATCGTCATCGAACTGCCCCTTCCGCCGGGCACGTTGGCCGGCCTGTGGCACGACGAGGAGCGATTCCGTACCTCATACCTGTCCGCGTTCGAGGGTTATTACCTGACAGGCGATTCCGGCTATGTGGATGCCGACGGCTACGTCTTCGTGCTCGGGCGGTCCGACGACGTCATCAACGTCGCCGGGCATCGCCTGTCCACCGGCAGCATCGAGGCGGTGGTGGCGTCGCACCCGGCGGTCGCGGAATGTGCGGTGATCGGCATCCACGACGACCTCAAGGGGCAGCGTCCGAGCGGTTACGTGGTCCTCAAGGCGGGCGTCGAGATCGAACCGGACACGTTGCGGGACGAGCTGGTCGCCATGGTGCGCGATGAGATCGGCGCCGTTGCCACCTTCCGCGACGTCACGGTCGTGCCGGCCCTGCCGAAGACCCGGTCGGGCAAGATCCTGCGCAAGACGATGCGTCAGATCGCCGACCACCAGGACTACACGGTGCCCTCGACCATCGAGGATGCCGACGTGCTGGCGGATCTGGCGAAGCAACTGGGCGGCTGACGGCGGTGGCCGACGTCGACGCGGGTAACGGCCTCGACCGGGCACTGAGGCTGTCGATCCAGGTGATCCCGTTCGTGGGTCTGATCGGTACGGTGGTGTCCACGGCCATCGACGCAGCCACTGCGGGTGGCGATCTCGGTTCCGACCTGCTCGCGAACTCGATCCTCTGGATGATCGGTGTGCAGGGATGGATGACCGGCTTCGGGCACATGTTCTTCGGTGAGCCGATCGCCGCGTCCATCGGCTGGCCGGCAAAGACGCCCTGGCAGTGGGAGGTCGGACTGGCCAGTCTGGCGACGGGTGTCCTGGGCGTGATCGCCTCGGCATTCGGCACCGAGTTCTGGCTGGCGACGATCATCGCCTTCGCGGTGTTCTATCTCGGCGCGGCGGTCGGTCACGTGCGAGAGATGCTGGTGCACCGCAACTTCGCGCCGGGCAACGCCGGGCCGATCTTGTTCTTCGACGTGATCGTGCCGATCTACCTGATCGTGTTGTACGTGGTCGTCACGTGAGATCTGGGTCGGGTGTAGGGTTGCGGCGGGTGATGGATCTCGCCCGGGCCGACGGTGACAGCTGTCCGTGCCCGAACCGCCGATGCCGGCTGATGGTTCCTGTTCCGATCGACGGATAGGGCTGCTGCATGGGTTCGTATCATTCCGCGGATCGTCCAGGTCAGGACGATCCGTACGCCGACCTCCCGATCGACCCTGATGCCGTCCGCCCGATACACCTGCGGGTATCCGCACTCGCCTGGGTGTTTGCCGGTGGTATGGTCGGCACCGGTCTGCGCTACGGGGTCGAGCAGTTGCTGCCGGCCGAGGGGACCGGGTGGCCGTGGGGCACATTCCTGGTCAACGTGCTGGGCGCGTTCCTCCTCGGAGCGTTGCTGGAAGGCCTGGTCCTCGCCGGTGACGACGACGGATGGCGTCGCCGCACGCGGCTCCTCGCCGGTACCGGATTCTGCGGTTCCTTCACCACCTACAGCACTTTCGCGCTCGAGGCGTCGTTGCTCGCGCACCGCGGTGCGGCGCTGGTCGCCGTCGGTTACGGGGTGACGACCGTGATCGTCGGGCTGTTGTGCGCGTGGCTCGGGATCGCAGCTGCGGGGGCGCTGTTGGGCAGGCGCGGTGAGGTGTCGTGACGGTCGTCGCGGTGATGCTCGCCGGCGCCCTGGGGGCGGTGGCCCGTTTCGTCGTGGACGGCGCGATCAAACAGTGGCGGCCGACGACCTTCCCCTGGGCGACGTTCATCATCAACGTCAGCGGTTCGCTACTGCTGGGGTTCCTGGCCGGGCTGGTCATGTTCCACTCTGCTCCGACGGGATGGCAGACGGTCCTCGGTACCGGATTCTGCGGCGGCTACACGACTTTCAGCACCGCGAGTTTCGAGACCGTGCGGCTCGCCGAGAAGCGTCGGACGATGTCGGCAGCTGTGTACGCACTCGGATCGGTACTCGTCAGTTCTCTCGTCTGCGGGCTCGGTCTGGTGCTGGCGTGGGCACTGTGACATCTCGGCGCGAGGCGCCGATCGGGCGAAAGGAGTTGTGATGGAACGAGATGTCGACTTCGGCCAGCAGCCTGGCCCGACGCCGTTGCGACGACACCTACCCGGACCACCGCCGCGCGAACGTGCCCACGCGAGTGTTGTGGTGGGGTGGGACCGGAATCCGGCCAGTACCGCCGCGCTGCGCTTCGCGGTGGACCTCGCACATCGGCTCACCGCGCACGTACATGTCGTGCACATCGTCGATCTCGATGACATACCGGTGGACCCGGACGCGCCGGACTGGGAGCAACAGTTGCGAGCCACCATCATCGGTGAGGTCGCCGAGGCCCGCGACCTGCTGAACACGCTGGCCGCATCGTGGACCTATCACAGTGGCCACGGTACTGCAGCCGACCTGCTGTCGGTTGTCGCGGACCGCTACTCGGCATTGATGGTGGTGATCGGCAGTCCGCGCGGCGGAGTGCTGTCCCATCTCGATTCGGTTCTGGGGCAGTCGGTTGCGCAGGCCCTGATCGGAATGCGCAGGACGCCGTTGCTCCTCGTGCCGGGCACCGAACCGCCGTCGGCCGAGTAGGCGTCGAGCGGAGCGAGGCGCGTTTCGAGGCCGGTTCTCGTGTGGGAGAGCTGGTCTCGATACGGCACTCACTTCGTTCGCGCCTACTCGACCGGCGGATTGGGTGCGCCTACTCGACCGGCGGATCGAGGTGCGCTAACTCGACCGGCGGATCGAGGTGTCGTGCTACTTCAGCTCGGTGCTGCTCTTGTTGAGCACGCGCCGCGCGATGATGAGGTTCTGGATCTGCTGGGTGCCTTCGAAGATGTCCAGGATCTTCGAGTCACGGGCCCACTTCTCCACCAGCAGTCGTTCCGAATACCCCAGGGTGCCGGTCAATTCCACCACTTTGTTGGTGATGTCGGTCCCGGTGCGTCCGGCCTTCGCCTTGGACATCGAGGCCTCGAGGGAGTTCGGCTCCTTGTTGTCGGCCATCCACGCGGCGCGCATCGTGTGCAGATACGACGCCTCGAAATCGCTTTCCATCCGGATGAACTCGGCCGCGGCGGCATGCTGGTCGGCAGCCGGGCGGTCGTAGTCGATCTCGATGCCGGCCTCTTCCAGGATGCGACGCAGTTCTTCGAGCGCGGCGCGGGCGACGCCAACGGCCATACCCGCGACCATCGGTCGCGTGTTGTCGAAGGTCTGCATGACACCGCCGAAGCCCTTCTTGGTGTCCACCTCCGGCGATCCCAGCAGATTGGCCTTGGGGATGCGGCAGTTCTCGAAGCGGATGACCGCCGTGTCGGAGACGCGGATGCCGAGCTTGTGTTCGAGGCGGACGACCTCGACTCCCGGATGTTCGCGCGGCACCACGAAACTCTTGATGGCCGCGCGGCCCAGGCTCTTGTCGACCGACGCCCACACCACGATGTGCGTGGCGCGCGAACCCGCGGTGACGAAGATCTTCTCGCCGTTGAGGACGTAGTCGTCGCCGTCGGGGGTTGCGGTGGTGGACACGGCCGCCGAGTCCGAACCGAAGCTCGGCTCGGTGATGGCCATCGCGGCCCACACCTTGCCGAAGTTCTTCAGCTGCTCGTCGGTCGCGACGGCGGCGATCGCCGCGTTGCCCAGCCCCTGATAGGGGATGGTCAGCATCAGGCCGACGTCGCCCCACGAGGTCTCCATCGTGTTGATCACCGACTGCATGTTGCCGCCGTTGACCACTGCGCCCTCGGGCCGAGGCCGGTCGGACTTCTTCTGGCTGCGGCCGCCGTCCGCGCCCGCACCGGCCTGCCCGGCCTCGGCGAGACCGTCGTAGAGGCTCGCGAGGGTGTCGAGTTCGACGGGATATTCGTGCTCGCGCAGGTCGTACTTGCGAGAGATCGGCCGGAAGATCTCCGCGGCCGCCTGGTGGGCCTGGTCGATCGTCGCGCCCAGTTTCTTGGGGAGTTCGAGGTTGATGCTCATGTCAGTGTCCCTGTTCTGGCCGTCAGAGGACGACGATGCCTTCGCCGATGCCTGCGCCACGCAGGTCGCGGTACCAACGCTCCACGGGGTGCTCCTTGGTGAAGCCGTGGCCGCCGAGCAACTGGACCCCGTCGAGACCGATCTGCAGCCCCTTGTCGATGGTCAGCTTGCGGGAGAGCGCCGCCTCACGGGCGAACGACAACCCCTGCTCGGCGCGCGCCGCGCCACGCAGCGTGACCAGCCGGATCGAGTCGACCTCGGTCGCGATGTTGGCGACCATGAAGGCCACTGCCTGGCGGTTGGAGATCGGCTCGCCGAACGCCTCGCGCTCGTTGACGTAGGGGATCACGTAGTCGAGGACAGCCTTTGCGGTACCGGCGGCCAACGCCGACCAGCCCAGCCGCGACAGGCGCACGACGTCGCGGTAGGCGACGGTGGCGGCCTCGCCCTCGGTCCCTCCGAGGAGGGCGGATTCGGGCACGGCGACATCCTGCAGGAGCAGGCGTCCCATGCCCGCCGCCCGCACGCCCATGCCCGGGTCGGCCTCCACGATCAGGCCCTTCGTGTCGGACTCGACGATGAACAGTGCGGGCCGGCCGTCGAGCTGCGCGCCGACGATGAAGAGTTCGGATGATCCCGCCGCGGGCACGAACGACTTCACCCCGTTGAGGCGGTAGCCGCTGGGCACCCTGGTGGCCTTGGTCTCGAGCGCGAAGGCGTCGAAAAGCGGACGCGGCTCGGCGATCACGACCGCCGACTGCGGTACGTTCTCACCGGCGAAGTCGGGCAGATAGGTGCGCTGCTGCTCGTCGGTGCCGAAATTCGTCAGAGTGGTCGCGACCCCGCTCGGCGCGAGCAGCGGAAGCGCGAGACCCATGTCGCCGTAGGCCATCGATTCGGCGACCAACGCGTTGGTCACCACGCCCCGCTCGGATGCGGCGCCCTCGAACTCCTCGGGGACGTTGATCATGGTGATGCCGAGCTCGGCCGACCGCTTCAGGATCTCCTCGGGCGCGGCGGCGGCGTTGTCGGCGTCGTAGGCGGCCGGGCGCAGGATCTCGACGGCGAATTCCTTCACCGTCTCGGCGATCATCTGCTGCTCGTCGTCCGGGTTGAGGTTGAAGTAGTCCTTCGGGGCCGTCGTCAGACGCTTCGCCTGACCGGAACCGCCGCCCTGGGCCGCCTTGAACGCCCGGTTCGCGGCACCGAGCGTCTGGAAGCCCGTCTTGGTGCCCTGGAAGGCGATCCGGTTGATGGGCTCGCGGATCTTGTACTTCTCCGCGAACTCGGATCCGGTCACCGTGGTCAGCACGCGCATCGCGGTACCGATGAACGAACGTGGGTGCGGATTCTTTCCGACGGCGGAGGTGTCGCGCGGTTCGGTGTGCCGCGACTCGGTCTGTGAGGTCATGATCACCAGCTGTTTCTCGGGCGGTTGGGGCCGCGTCCGGACGGACTCGCGACCCGATCTTACTCGGTAGTAAGTACTGACCTTACTATCCGGTAAGGAGCTTGTCACGCAGCTCGCCGATGACGATGCCGTCACGATCGATCTACGCTGGTCGGGTGAGCACGGGCGAGCACGCAACGGTCCGGCCGAGTGGGTCCGCCGGGCCCGGGCGGCCCGGTGCGGGCGGCCGTCTGACCGTAGCCGCTGTCGGTGCTGCAGGATTCACGGCGCTCGGGCTCGCGACGGTACTCGGCCCACAGGTGGTCGACCGCGGCCCAACGCTGTGTCCGTTCCTTCGGATCACCGGACTGCCCTGTCCGGCCTGCGGGCTCACCCGCAGTTGGGTCGCACTCGGGCACGGCGACCTGGCGTCGGCGTTCTCGTTCAACGCCTTCGGGCCCCTGTCCATGGTGGTGGTCACCGTCGTCACCGTCGTCGCGATCGGCTCGTTGGTGACCGGACGTCCGGCTCTCACGCGACTGCAGCGCACCCTCACGAGCCCGGTCGCCCTGGCCGTCCTGGTGGTGTGGCTCGGCTACGGGATCGCGCGTGCCGTCGACGCGGGATTCGGGTGGGGAGTCTTTCCCGCGATCGCGTGACCGCGGTGGGCCGGTAGGTGTGGCGCGGTGAGTGTCGCGACGTGACGTCGGCGTGGGTCGGGAGCAGAGTGGACCCATGCAGATCACTCACTTCGGTCATTCGTGCGTCCTGGTGGAGATCGACGGAACCAAGATCCTCTTCGACCCGGGCAACTTCTCCCACGGATTCGACGGCGTCACCGGGCTGGACGCGATCCTCATCACCCATCAGCATCCCGATCATTGCGACGTCGCCCGGTTGCCCGACCTCGTCGCGGCGAATCCGGATGCGATCCGCTACGCGGACCCGCAGACCGCGTCACAGCTCAACGGCGACGATGTCGCGGGACCGTGGCAGACGGCCAACGCGGGGTCGCATGTGCAGATCGGGGCGGTGACGGCGCGTTTCACCGGCGGTCGCCACGCCGTCATCCATCCCGAGATCCCGGTGATCGACAACGTCGCCTACGTCCTGGACACGAAGTCGATGACGGGCCGGTTCATGCATCCCGGCGATTCGTTCTACATCCCGTTCGAGACCGTGGACGTGCTCGCGCTGCCGTCGGCGGCGCCCTGGATGAAGCTGAGTGAGTCGGTCGATTACCTCCGTGCGATGGCACCGCGCGTCGCCGTGCCGATTCACCAGGCGATCCTGTCCGACGCCGGCACCGGCATCCACTACGGACGGCTGTCCGACATGAAGGACTCCGCGACCGAGTTCGTGGTCCTCGACGAGGAGTCGGCCACGGATCTCTAGTCGCCTGATCCGGCGCTCACGCAGGTGGGGCGAAGAACTCGAGAGCGATGCCGTCGGGATCGCGAAACGAGATGCCCGAGCCGTAATGAGCGTGCTTCACGCCGTCGTGCGCGATGCCGAGTTCATCGAGTCGGGTCGTCCATGAATCGAGTTCATCGCGGCCGACGGCGAACGCGAGGTGATCGAGTCCGGTGCGTCGTTCATCGAAGGCGTCCGCAGGTCCCGGCTCGGTGTGCGTGTGCAAGCCGAAGAGCATGCCCCCGTCGAGTGCGAACACGGTGTGATGGAAGGTGCCCGACTCCTCGTCCTCGTCGAGTACGGGGCTCGATCCGAAGAGTTCGGTGTACCAGCGCGTGCTGGCGTCGAGGTCGGTGACGGTGATGGCAGCGTGGGTCAACGCGGGAAATGCCATGTCCGGTTCTCCTTGGTCGGCGAGTGCCCCCGTCTCACCGATCCTAGGCGTGCCGACACCGGCAGTGAACTCTCCGAATGGACGGTTCAGGGGCGGTTCGGAGCGGGTGCGAGTGCCTCGAGTACTGGGTTCTGGAGCCGTCCGTTGGTCGCGACGGCGCTGCCGCCGGACGGTCCGGCGGTGCCGTCGAGTGCGGTGAAACTCCCGCCGGCCTCGCGGACCAGGATGTCGAGGGCGGCGAGGTCCCAGAGCGAGACCTCGGGTTCGGCCGCGATGTCGACGGCACCCTCGGCGACCAGACAGTAGTTCCAGAAGTCGCCGTAGCCGCGGACCCGCCACACCCCATCGGTCAGCGCGATGAACTCGTCGCGGATACCCCGATCCGCCCAGCCCGACAGGCTCGAGAACGCGAGGCTGGCCGACGGCAGGTCGGCGACCGCGGACACGGACAGCCGACGCGGCAACTCCTCACCGTCGAACGTCGAGAATGCGCCGAGGCCCTCGGCGGCCCACCATCGTCGGCGCAGTGCAGGCGCCGAGACCACGCCGACCCGCGGGACACCGTCGACGAGGAGTGCGACCAGGGTGGCCCACACAGGCACACCGCGCACGAAGTTCTTCGTGCCGTCGATGGGGTCGACGACCCATTGCCGACCGGTCAGCACGGCATCCCCGCCGAACTCCTCACCGAGGACCGCATCGTCGGGGCGTCGCGCGGCGAGCCGTTGGCGCACCATGGTCTCGCAGGCGAGGTCGGCGTCGGAGACGGGAGTGAGGTCGGGCTTGTCGTCGACGCGCAGATCGACCGCGCCGAACCGTTCCGTCGTCAGGGCATCGGCCGAGTCCGCTAGCGACAGCGCGAGTTCGAGATCGTCGGAGATCCCGGTTGGCCCGAGGTCGTGTGGCATGCGGGTAGGTTATCGCCACCGCCAGGCACGTCACACCGGAGATCGACGATGGCCTCCGCCGGAGCAGTACGTCGGATTTGCCCGACCGCCGACGGTAGGGTGGGTTCATGTGGCTCGCGGTGGCGTTCAGTGCGATCTTGGCGGCTCTTCTGGTGGCGTTGCTCGTCCAATGGCAGCGCGGGCGTAACCCACGCCCGCTCGACCCGTCGAGGGCGGGTCAGTTCGTGCAGGGCACGCTGACGGTCACCGGTGTCAGCGACCGGCCCGACCAGGGCGATGCCAAGGGCGAGCGATACTGCACGGTGTCGGGGACGATCGTCGGACCACAGACCGATCCCGCGGAGGTCTACGGAACCCTCGTGTTCGGCGAGCACGACCCATGGCCCCAGATCGGCGCCGATCTGCCGGTCGTCTACAAGCCGGGGAAGGCGACATCGACGTGGCGGTTCGGCGAGTTGCCGCCGATGGATGCGCCGCCATCCGGTCAGTTCCCGCCCGCGTGATCGACTGCGCCACGGGGTAGTGGGCCACGAGGTGGTGGCAGGGGCATACCGAGACGGTTTTGCCCCGGTAGTCTTGATCACCGTGCATCCCGACGTAACCGCAGACCTCGAATCCATCGGCACCACCTTGACCACGGTCGAGAAGGTGCTCGACCTCGACGAGTTGCGTCGACGGATCGACGAGCTGGAGATGCAGGCCTCTGACCCGGAGCTATGGAACAACCAGGAGCACGCGCAGAAGGTCACCAGTGAGCTGTCGCATGCGCAGTCGGAGTTCCGCAAGGTGAGTGAACTGCGTCAGCGCCTCGACGATCTCCCCGTCCACTACGAGCTCGCCGAGTCCGAGGACGGGGACGACAAGGTCGCCGCACTGGCGGATGCCGATGCCGAGCGCGCATCGTTGCGGGCCGATGTGGAGGCCATGGAGGTCAAGACCATGCTGGCCGGCGAGTACGACCAGCGTGACGCCCTGGTCAACATCCGTTCCGGCGCAGGTGGCGTGGATGCTGCGGACTGGGCGCAGATGCTGATGCGGATGTACATCCGCTGGGCGGAGAAGCACAACTACGGCGTCGAGGTGTACGACACCTCCTACGCGGAGGAGGCGGGCATCAAGAGCGCCACCTTCACGGTGAAGGCGCCGTACATGTACGGCACGCTGTCGGTCGAACAGGGCACCCATCGGCTGGTGCGCATCAGTCCGTTCGACAACCAGAGCCGTCGGCAGACCTCGTTCGCCGAGGTCGAGGTGCTGCCCGTGGTCGAGACCACCGACCACATCGACGTCGACGAGAACGACGTGAAGGTCGATGTGTATCGGTCCTCGGGACCCGGTGGCCAGTCGGTCAACACCACCGACTCGGCGGTCCGCTTGACCCACATCCCGACCGGGATCGTGGTGACCTGTCAGAACGAGAAGAGCCAGCTGCAGAACAAGGCGTCGGCGATGCGCGTCCTGCAGGCGAAGCTGCTCGAACGCAAGCGCCAGGAGGAACGGGCCGAACTCGACGCCCTGAAGGGCGACGGCGGTTCGAGCTGGGGCAACCAGATGCGTTCGTATGTCCTGCACCCGTATCAGATGGTCAAGGACCTGCGGACCAACGTGGAGGACAACAACCCGACCGCGGTCATCGACGGCGACATCGACAAGTTCATCGAAGCCGGAATCCGATGGCGGATGGCCTCGGCGGATGCGTGACCTGACGCCTCTGGCGTTTGCCGACGGCGCGACGGCATCGGTGCTGGGGCGGTTCTACGTCTGGGCGGCCACCGACGGACTCGAGATCCTGATCTGGATTCTCGGTGGTCTCCTCGTCATCCGCTGCATCCGTTGGTCGGCCGACAAATACGCGGCTCGCGTCGAATCGCAGTTCCACAACAGCGACCTCATCGTCCAAACCGAGGACTCCAAGCATCGGCGGGCCCTCGTCGACGTGGTCGCATGGACGATGATCGTGATCGTGGCGATCATCGTGATCCTGCGGATCATGGTGGTCTTCAACATCCCGATCACCGGGCTGACCGGACCCGGTGCAGTCATCGGTGCGGCTCTCGGTTTCGGCGCCCAACGCGTCGTCCAAGATATTCTCGCGGGTTTCTTCGTCGTCGCCGAGAAACAGTACGGCTATGGCGACGTGGTCAGCCTCGCGGTCACCGGAGGCATGCTCGCCGAGGGCACCGTCGAGGACGTCACGTTGCGTATGACCAAGCTCCGCACCAGCGAGGGCGAGGTGATCACGGTGCCGAACGGTCAGATCATCAAGGCGACCAACCTCTCCAAGGACTGGGCACGAGCGGTGGTCGACGTCCCGGTGCCTGCCGAGGCCGACATCGCGAAGGTCAACGAGACACTGGATCGGGTCGGAACCGACTTCTACGAGGAGAAGCGGTGGCATGACCTGATGCTCGACCCGCCCTCGCCGCTGGGCGTCATCGACCTCGAGTTGGACTCGATCACCGTCCGCGTGGTGGCACGTACGCTGCCGGGCAAGCAGTTCGACATCAGTCGCGCCCTGCGTGTCAGCATCGTGCGGGCCCTGGCGCGCGAGGGGATCACGGTGGCGCCGGGGCGCGAGGTGGAGGCCGCGAGTGCCCCGCCCGCCGCGCTCGCCGATGAGCTCGGGAAGGCGAAGCATCGTGACGAGTGAGCACGACGACCGCGGCGAGGTCGGGCACCGTGAACCGCGCGACTGGCGACACGTCTACAAGACCCGTATGCGCACGAGTACGGCCATCTTGCTGATCGTCTTCTTCGGATCGGTCGTGCTCTACGGCTACACCTCCCAGCGCTATGGGGTGGTCGCCCCACCCGCACCGCAGCCGGCACGGACGACGCCGTCGAGCACCACGACCACCGAGACACCGAAGCCGTCCTCGACGCCGAGTTCGACACCGTCGTCGACCTCGACCACGGAGTCGACGACGACCACGGGCAATGAGACCGGCCAGAACGACACCCCCGGCGGTGATCGGACCGGTCAGCAGACGGGCACCACCACGACACGTCAGACCATCCCTGGTCTGCCGGGCGTGACACTGCCGAATTTCGGTAATGCACCGCCGACCGGGGACGAGAGTTCGGTGCCGCAACGGTGAACGCCGAGCATGGGTCGACGGTGGCGCAGACCTGAGCGGTCCTCTCAGGGCCCACGGTTACACTGGCTTCTCGTGATCACGCTGGAGAACGTCACGATGAAGTACAAGGCTTCCAGCCGACCGGCCCTGTCAGACCTCAGTCTCGAGGTCGACAAGGGTGAGTTCGCGTTCCTGATCGGTCCGTCGGGCTCGGGCAAGTCCACCTTCTTCCGACTGCTGTTGAAGGAAGACAAGCCGACGTCGGGGCAGGTTTACGTGGGCGAGTTCCATGTCAACACGCTCAAGGCGCGCTCGGTGCCCAAGCTGCGTCAATCGATCGGCTGCGTGTTCCAGGACTTCCGTCTGCTGCAGCAGAAGTCGGTGTCGGACAACGTCGCCTTCGCCCTCGAGGTCATCGGCAAGCCGCCGTCGACGATCCGCCGGGTGGTGCCCGAGGTGCTCGACTACGTCGGGCTCGCGGGCAAGGCCGACCGGATGCCAAACGAACTCTCGGGCGGAGAGATGCAGCGGGTCGCGATCGCCCGGGCGATCGTCAATCGCCCGCTCGTCCTGCTCGCCGACGAGCCGACCGGAAATCTCGATCCGGAGACCAGCGAGGAGATCGTCGATGTGCTCGACCGGGTGAACCGGCGCGGCACGACGGTGGTCATGGCCACCCATGACCGCCACATCGTCGACGCGATGCGCCGGCGGGTCCTCGAGTTCGACAACGGCAGGCTGGTCCGCAACGACCCGCAAGGCGTGTACGGCATCGGTTAGCCGAGCGCCCGCAACCCGCCCCGTGACACGACCGCCGGAGGGAAACCGCCCCTTCCGCCCTCGATCCCTGTAAGGACTGCGCACTCCCATGCGAGCGAACTTCATCATCAGTGAGGTCCTCAACGGTCTCCGCCGCAATGTGACCATGACGATCGCCATGATCCTGACCACGGCGATCACTCTCGGCATCTTCGGTGGTGGACTGTTGGTGATCCAGATGGCCGACAAGAGTCAGAAGATCTTCCTCGACCGGGTGGAGATGCAGTTCTTCATCAATGACGCGGTCTCCGAAGCGGACCCGAACTGCCAGCAGGCGCCGTGTTCGGTCCTGCGCACCGAGATCCAGAACCAGCCAGGCGTCGGCTCGGTGACCTTCATCGATCGCAAGGAGGCCTTCGAGGCCGCCAAGCAGACGTTCAAGGACAACCCCGACATCGCCGACAACATCCGCGAGGGCACCATCCCGGCGTCGCTCAAGGTGCGGATGTCCGATCCCTCGCAATTCGGGCCGGTGCTCGACGAGTTCAAGGACCGGAAGGATCTCGGCGTCGACGGGGCGCTCGACCAGCGTGAGTTGGTGAAACGAATATTCAGTGTGCTCGACGGAACCCGCAACGCCGCCTTCGCCGTTGCGCTCGTGCTCGCTCTCGCGGCGATCCTGTTGATCGTCAACACGGTGCAGGTGGCGGCATTCACCCGTCGGACCGAGGTGTCGATCATGCGATTGGTGGGCGCCACCCGGTGGTACACGCAGCTGCCGTTCCTGCTCGAGGCGGTGGTCGCGGCCCTTGTCGGTGCATTCCTTGCGATCGGAGGGCTCTTCACCGCGAAGGTCCTCTTCTTCGACAAGGCCCTGGCGGATCTGTACGGTGTCAACATCCTGGCGCGTATCGGGGCATCCGACGTGCTGTTCGTGTCCCCGTGGCTCATCATCGGTGGAATTCTGTTGTCAGGCGTCACCGCATATGTGACGCTTCGCGTATACGTCCGCGAGTGACGAACCAGTACGAGGAGGTGTTGAGATGGTGAAGGAGAAGGGCCGCACGGTCATCGCGACGAACCGTAAGGCGCGCTACAACTACGCCATCCTCGACACCTACGAGGCCGGGATCGCGTTGCTGGGCACCGAGGTGAAGAGCCTGCGGGACGGCAAGGCGTCGCTCGTCGATGCCTTTGCCACCGTCGATGACGGTGAGATCTGGCTGCGCGCGCTGCACATCCCCGAATACGGGAGCGGGTCGTGGACCAACCACACGCCGCGCCGCAACCGGAAGCTCTTGATGCACCGGCGTGAGATCGACAACCTGATCGGCAAGATCCGGGACGGGAATCTCACCCTGGTCCCGCTGTCGATGTATTTCAGCGACGGCAAGGTGAAGGTGGAACTCGCACTCGCGCGAGGCAAGCAGGCGCACGACAAACGACAGGACATCGCGCGGCGGACCGCGCAGCGTGAAGTGGCCCGCGAGATTGGTCGTCGCGTCAAGGGGATGTGATCGGTGCCGATTCCTCGTGCCCGGGCGACGCGCTGCCGACTTCTCTGCGTGGTGGCCGTCGGGTTGGTCGTGCTGATCGCGGCCTGCACCCCGGACCCGCCGGGTCGGATCGGCGGTGACGCGGTGGCCGTCGCCGGGTTGCCCCCGACGCCGCCGATGGGATGGAACAGCTGGAACACCTTCGGCTGCAACATCACCGAGCAGATCGTGCGGGCACAGGCCGACGCGCTCGTGTCGTCGGGTCTGCGGGACGCCGGCTACCGGTATGTGGTCGTCGACGATTGCTGGGCGGCCGATCAGCGTGCCGCCGACGGTTCGTTGCAGGCCGATCCGGCCCGGTTCCCGTCCGGGATGGCAGCACTCGGAACATATCTTCATGAGCGCGGGCTCCAGTTCGGTATCTATTCGGGCGCAAGCGAACAGACGTGCACCCAATTCCAGGGGACGCACCCGGGCTCGACCGGGAGTCGCGGGCATGAGAAGCAGGACGCGCGGACCTTCGCCGACTGGCAGGTCGACTACCTGAAATACGACTGGTGCTCAAGCGATTCCGACCACGATCATCAGGTCGAGGCGTTCACGGCGATGCGCGACGGTATCCGCGATACCGGCCGGCCGATCCTGTACAGCATCAATCCCAACAGCGGGGTGAGTGGATCCGTACCGGGCACCCGCTACGACTGGGGTGGGGTGGCGACGATGACGCGGGTCACCAACGACATCGAGCCGAAGTGGTCCACGGACACCGGGTCGTCGGGGTCCCAGGGCATCACCGACATCGTCGACGCCATCGCTCCGCTGGCGGCCCGGGTGCGACCGTCGTCGTACAACGACCCCGACATGCTGGTCGTCGGTGTGGACGGCGATCCGGGGTTGACCGTTGCGGAGCAACGGACCCAGATGTCCATGTGGGCGATGATGGCCGCCCCCCTGATGGCCGGCAACGACCTCACGCGGATGTCGCAGGCGACGATCGACATCCTGCGGAATCGGTCGATTCTCGCGATCGACCAGGACCAGCGCGTGAGCGCGGGCGCACCCGTGGACAACGATCCCGAGATCTGGGCAAGAGCAATAGGGGAGAAGGGCATCGTCGTCTCGTTGACCAACCGGGCCGGTCACCCTCGCCGGATGTCGGTGCCGTTGACGAGCTTGGGCCTGGTGGGCGACAAGACCGTGAGTGCGGTGGATGCGTGGTCCGGGAGGCGATACCAGGCCTCGGGCGGCCGGCTCAGCGCCGACGTCGGTGTCCACGACACGGTCGTCTTGCAGATCGCCTGAGCCGGGCGACCGGCCACCGCGGATACCCGGATGATTTCGTCGCCGGGCGTTGTTAGACTGAAGTGCTCACCGAGAGATCGGTGGGTTCCTGTCTCGGGGCTGATCGGTTTCGACTGCGTGCGTCGAGGTAGGGGAAGCGTGTCGGTGCAGGCTAGAGACCACCGTAAGCGTCGTAGCAACCAATTAAGCGCCGATAAGAATCAGCGCGACTACGCCCTCGCTGCCTGACAGCGACGGCTAGTCTGTCGGCCCGGGTCTGCTCCCAGCCCGGGTCCCGGCATCATCTCAGGGAGCTCACCGTCCTCGCCGGTCGCGGGTGTGGACGGGACAACCAACAGCGACTGGGATCGTCATCCTGGCTTGTTCGCGTGACCAGGAGATCCGAGTAGAGGCATAGCGGACTGCACACGGAGAAGCCCTACTGAAGCGACGGAGGACCCGGGTTCAATTCCCGGCAGCTCCACGGAAGTGCCCCACCTGTCACTCAGGTGGGGCACTTTTTTCGCCGCTTCCCGAACAGCGGCGGTGAATCGCCGAGGTATACCGACGTGACCGACTCGATGTGGTTGCCCGGGAAGATCTCGCGTCAGACACGTCGTTCGCCGGGTGGCGATCAGCGCACGCCCTCCCACGCCTCACGTTCGTCCTTGGCCGGATCGGAGACGTCGGCGACCACGTCGGCGATCAACCCCACATGCCGACCGCGCAGGTCATAGGACGTCCATCCCGGCGAACCGGTGGTGACGAAGTCGACCCAGACGCGATGCGCGGTGTCGGCAACCGTCTGTGACGGATGGTCGCCGAGGCGAGGCGCCACCGTCTCCTCGTGCAGGGTGTCGAAGACGAACGGTATCTCCGCCGCGTGCGACGCGCCGAACCCGTGGTTCGCCACCGGATCCGGATAGTCGAACCGGTACAGCCAGGTCGGCGCGCCGCCGGCCCGCACTCGTGTCTCCGTCACGCGCAATGCCGGGATGCCGAAGAACCAGTCGGTCACGACGGCGGCGACGAGATCGCCGGGGCTCGCGCCCGGACGGTTCCGCGCGTAGGTCTCGATTGCCCGCGCGTCCAGTCCGTACACCTGCGCGGTCGCGGTATAGGTCGATTCGTCGACGAGATCGATGGTCTGCGGCGCCACCAGGAACAGCCGTGCCTCGTCTCTGGTCGAGCCGGTCAGCACCGTGACGTCGGCGCCCGCGCCCTCGGCCATGGCGTCGAGAGGATGGCGCGGCAGGACATCTCCGTCGACGACAGGAGCAAAGGGCAGCAGACTCATCGCGAGGGTGCCCCACTTCTCGGGGTCTGGAGTGGTCTGCACCTCGGTCACCAGATCAGCGGCAGCGCCCACCAGCCGCTCCAGCGGCACCGCCGCGATGGCCTCACGGGTCGGTTCGACGCCGAGCGACTCGGCGAGGTACCGGGCAACCATCAGTCCCTGTTCGGGACTGATGGTGTGCGCCGTGGCACCCGACTGGGTGATCGCACGCGTGAACAGGCCACGGGCAGACGGGATCGCCAGCAGGGTGGCCACACTCATCGCCCCGGCGGATTCTCCTGCGACGGTCACCCGACCCGGGTCGCCGCCGAACGCGGTGATGTTCTCCTGTACCCATCGCAAGGCGGAGATCTGGTCCTGCAGCCCGAGATTGGCGGTGCCGTCGTCGAGGAACAGGAAGCCCTCGGCGGCCAGCCGGTAGTTCACCGACACGAGCACGACCCCGTCCCTCGCGAACGCGGTGCCGTCGTACTCGGCCACCGAGTTCGATCCGTTCATGAACGAACCGCCATGTATCCACACCAGCACCGGCCGCGCGTCGTCGAGACCGGGGGACCAGACATTCACGTTCAGGCACTCGTCGCCGTCCACGGTCACCTCGGCGAAGAGCGCCGCGTAGTGCGGCGGGTAATCACCCTTGGGTACCGTCGCACCGAACTCATCGCAGTCCCTGGGCTCCTGCCAGGTCTCCGGAGGCTGAGGGAGACGCATCCGATTGACCCCGAACGGAGCTGCCGCATAGGGGATTCCGAGGAACCGGACGACGCCGTCGGTGAGCCTGCGGCCGCGGACGGGTCCGGCCGTGGTGGTGACGACGGGACGATCGGATTCATCGGTCATGACGATCCTCCATACTGTGTGATGGTGGTCACATCAGTATCGGTCGGAGTCGCTGGATCGTCCGACGAATCGGCGATCCTCTTCTGACCACAGATGTCTTCGGATAGCCTGGCGGTCACGATTCGGGTCGGTTGTGGCGTGCGCGGGGGCGGACGTCTCGATCGGCGACAAGCGATGCTGGGGAGGAACACAGATGGCGGCAGTGACGGAGAACCGTGACCACATCGATGTGACCGGGGGAGACATCCTGCGTGGGCTGCGCGGGATCGGCAAGGACTGGCGCATCCTCGCAGGCGTGGTCCCGAAGATGATCCCCCGCCCGCTCACCCGGAGGGAGTCGGTGGGGAAGACATTCCAGGAGACGGTGGCGAAGTACCCCGAGCGCCCGTTCCTGCGGTTCCACGGCGAATCGATGACGTACCGGGAATGCAACGCCCAGGTCAATCGCTTCGCGGCGTTCCTCGCGGAGCGGGGGATCGGGCGTGGCGATGTGGTCGCCATCCTGGCCAAGAATCACCCCGACGTCGTGCTGTGCATGCTCGCAACCGTCAAACTCGGTGCCATCGCCGGCATGATCAACTTCCATCAGCGGGGCGCGGTGCTCGAGCACAGCCTCGGTCTCATCGATGCGAAAATCCTTCTGCTGCAACCAGGGCTGGAAGAAGCCGTGGAATCCGTGCCGAGCGGGTCGTTGCCTGCCGCGATCGTCGACTTCGACGATCTGAAGTCGCAGAGCGCCACACTGAGCCCCAGCGACCCGGCAGTGACCGACACCGTCCAGGCCGGGGAGACGGCGTATTACATCTTCACCTCCGGCACGACGGGATATCCCAAGGCCAGCAAGATGAGTCATCATCGGTGGCATGTCGCGATGCACGGCATCGGGGGCATGGGTGTGCGGCTGCGCCCGGACGACACCATGTATGCGGCGTTGCCCTTCTATCACAACAATGCCCTGACGGTGTCCGTGTCGGCGGCGATGCGCGCCGGCGCCTGCGTAGCGGTCGGCGAGCAGTTCTCCGCGTCCGGATTCTGGGACGACATCATCCTCAACAAGGCCACCGCGTTCTGCTACATCGGGGAGCTGTGCCGCTACCTGCTCGCACAGCCGGAAAAGCCGACCGACCGTACGCATTCGGTCCGTGTCGTGGTCGGGAACGGGCTGCGGCCGGAGATCTGGGACGAGTTCACCACACGATTCGGTATCGACCGGGTGGCCGAACTGTACGCCGCCAGTGAAGGGAACATCGGTTTCGTCAATCTCCTGGGGATTCCGAAATCGGCGGGCTTCAGTCCGCTCAAGTACGCGATCGTGGAGTTCGACGAGGAGAGTGGGGAGCCGCGCCGCGACGGCGACGGCCACGTGATCCCGGTCGGCAAGCACGGCACCGGACTCCTGCTCGGTGAGATCAACGAGCGCGCCCATTTCGACGGATACACGGACCCGAAGGCGTCGGAGAAGAAGGTCGTCGGTGATGCGGTGAAGGCCGGCGACCGCTGGTTCAACACCGGAGACGTGGTGCACGATCAGGGATTCGGCCATATCGCCTTCGTCGACCGGATCGGGGACACGTTCCGGTGGAAGGGTGAGAACGTCGCGACGACCGAGGTGGAGGCGGCACTGGACTCGTGTGATCTCGTCGATCAGTCGGTGGTGTTCGGCGTCGGCGTGCCGGGAGCGGACGGCAAAGCGGGCATGGCAGCAGTCCTGCTGGCCGACGGTGCCCCCTTCGACCCCCACAAGATCGCCGAGCATGTGCGGGAGACGTTGCCGCGCTACGCGATACCGCTGTTCATCCGGATCGTCGATCATCTCGAACACACCTCGACGTTCAAGAACGTCCGCGTCGATCTCCGAAATCAGGGGTACACCGACACCGGTGACGACCCGGTCTTCGTCCTACGGGGAAACCCCGCGACATACGAGACCTACCGGCCCGAGTACCTCGACGATGTGATCGCGTCGGCAGGGGCGAAGGTCTCCTCCTGAGCCGATGACGGGGCCGGTAGGCGACCACGGCTGAGCGCCGCGCCGACGAAATCCAGTGCGGCGCCTTGCCAGAGCCGGATGTGATCGAGCATGGCGTGGTCGCCGTCGGGCACCGGCACGAACGTGGCGTCCACGCCGCGTGCCTGCAGTTCGTGCACGCCCTTCTCGGTGCGTCGCGGGTAGGTTCGCTGGTCGGCGGTCCCGTGGATCGCCACCACGCGTACCCCGTCGTGGATGAAGCGCCAATCGGCGTACTGCCACCACGGGGCGAGGGCGAGCAGACCGACCACCCGCCGATCGGCGGCCAGCTGTGCGCCCACCCGGCCGCCCATCGAGTGCCCGATCAGCACGACCGGCACACCGGGGTGAGTACGTTCGAGGTCGTCGAGTGCGGCCCGCGCGTACGGCATCGGACTGTCCTGCCGGCCGTTCCACCCATAGACGCGATAGCGGACCTGCCGCACGCGTACCGACCGCCCGAACCGTGCCCGGATCGACCACGTGAACGGATACATCCGGAGGGCGGATGCCTGACGCGGACTGAACGGCCGGTAGCTGGAGTCGGTGCCGCCCGGCAGGACGAGGACGGCCAGTTCGGGGGATGAGCGACGTCTGACCGCAGGAGTGGGGAGTCGTGCAGATCTCATGCGGCCGGTCCTCCGTAGGTCGTTCGGACAGCCCACCGTAGCCGTTCGATCGCAGTCACCGACCGGATCGGTCCCACGATGGCAGAATTGCGGCCATGGCACACCCGCGCGCAGGAACACCGGCACTCCCCGAAGATCTGATCGATGTGACCGCCGTCGAGCGTGCCTATTACGACCGCGTCCCGGACCCGGCCGATCCGATGCAGCAGGTGTTGTTCGGTACCTCGGGGCATCGCGGGTCCAGCCTGGATTCGGCGTTCAACGAGGCGCACATCCTCGCCACCACCCAGGCGATCGTCGACTACCGGACGTCGGCAGGGATCACGGGGCCGCTGTTCATCGGGTTCGACACCCACGCATTGTCGATTCCTGCCTGGCGGAGCGCGCTCGAGGTCCTGACCGCGAACGAGGTCACCGTCTACATCGCGGAGAACGAGAAATTCACGCCGACCCCGGCGGTCAGCTTTGCGATCCTGCGCTTCAATCAGGCCAACCCGGGGGTGCTCGCGGACGGGATCGTCGTCACCCCATCTCACAATCCGCCGCGCGATGGCGGGTTCAAGTACAACCCGCCCAACGGCGGACCGGCCGACACCAGCATCACATCGGTTGTCGCGCGTCGCGCCAACGATCTGCTCGCCGCCGGCCTCGCCGGGGTCAAGCGCATCCCGTTCGAGAGAGCGCGCACGAGCGAGTACATCCGTGAGTATCCGTACACGGCGAACTATGTGGACCACCTGCACGAGGTGGTCGACATGACGGCGATCCGCGACGCCGGGGTCCACATCGGCGCCGACCCGCTCGGTGGTGCGTCGGTGGGATACTGGGCGGAGATCGGGTTCCGGTACAACCTCCAGAACCTGACCGTCGTCAACCCCACCGTGGACCCGACGTTCCGCTTCATGACCCTCGACACCGACGGCAAGATCCGGATGGACTGCTCGTCGCCCAACGCCATGGCGTCGCTGATCTCCGCGCGGGACACCTATGACATCGCGACCGGCAACGACGCGGACTCCGACCGCCACGGCATCGTCACCCCGGACGCGGGCCTGATGAATCCCAATCACTACCTCGCCGTGGCCATCGAGTATCTCTTCACCCATCGCGAGGGCTGGGGTGCCGACGCGGCGGTGGGGAAGACGTTGGTGAGTTCGTCGCTGATCGACCGCGTCGTCGGCGGTATCGGTCGGCGGCTCGTCGAGGTGCCGGTCGGGTTCAAGTGGTTCGTCGACGGACTGCTGGACGGCAGCATCGCCTTCGGTGGCGAGGAGAGCGCCGGGGCATCGTTCCTGACCTTCGACGGCGGGCCATGGTCCACCGACAAGGACGGGATCATCATGGCCCTGCTGGCGTCGGAGATGCTCGCGAAGACCGGCAAGACGCCGTCGCAGCGGTACCGCGAGCTCGCCGAGCGGTACGGGGAGAGCGCATATGCTCGCATCGACGCGCCGGCGTCGCGAGATCAGAAGGCGTTGCTGGCCAAGCTGTCCGCCGATCAGGTCAGCGCCACCGAGCTCGCCGGTGAGCCGATCACCGCGATCCTCACCGAGGCGCCCGGCAACGGCGCACCCATCGGTGGCCTCAAGGTGACCACGGAGAACGCCTGGTTCGCGGCACGTCCGTCGGGAACCGAGGACGTCTACAAGATCTATGCCGAGTCCTTCAAGGGAGCCGAACATCTCGCGACGGTGCAGGCGCAGGCGCAGGAGCTGGTCGACTCTGTTCTCGTCTGACCTGCGGCTCGTCGCAGTCCGCTCTCGTCGGCGGCCGGCCGGAGTCGACGTCATCAACCGGTCGACGACGGCTCCGATTCCCGGCGGTCGCATGAGCGATGAGAAGGTGATGGTGTGAGCGACAAGCGCAAGCCCGCGACGCCGAAAGAGACGTCGAGATATCAGCCGAGGGCCACCTCGAGCCGGACCACCTACATCCTGGCCGGCGCCGCGGTCGCGGTGATCGCCGCGCTGGTGGTCGGCGGCATCGTATGGAACAGCCACCGTGACTCCGGCGGAGTCGACGAGGCGGTGCTCAGCGAGAACGCGGCGCAGATCATCGGTGCGCCGTCGGCCCCGCAGACGATCGATGTGTTCGAGGACTTCATGTGCCCGGTGTGCCATGAGTTCGAACAGCAGTCGGGCGCCTCGATCACCACCGCGATCAACCAGGGCACGCTGCGGGTTCGCTATCACATGCTGAACTTCCTCGACAACCAGTCGTCATCGGGTGACTACTCCTCGCGGGCCGCGGGTGCCGCCCAGTGTGTGGGCGCCGGGGAGGACAAGGAGATCTTCCTCAAGTTCCATTCCGCCCTGTTCGCCAACCAGCCCAAGGAGGGCGGCGGGACGGACCTGAGCAACGCCGATCTCGCCCGCATCGCGGGCGAGCAGGGGGCATCACCCGCGACCCAGAAATGCGTCGCTGACGGCGCCAAGGTCGACGAGGCGAAAGACGCCGCCGACCAATCGGAGACCCAGCTCTCGAAGGCCACCAACGGGCAGGTCGCGACGCCGACGGTGCTGTCGGGCGGAGCACCCGTCGACGGCATCATGGACGGCACCGGATGGCTCGACGGCCTACTCGCCGACAAGGGCTGAGCGCGGCAGGCGGATTTGGCCGGAATCCCGGCGATGGTGTAGTTTTGCCCTTGCTCTTGAAACGATGTGACCACCACGGTGAGCACGTCGAAGGGCCGAGACAACTACACACGGGGCTATGGCGCAGCTGGTAGCGCACCACACTGGCAGTGTGGGGGTCAGGGGTTCGAGTCCCCTTAGCTCCACGCAAAAGGCCAGGTCAGAGCATTTTCTGACCTGGCCTTCTTCGTGTTTACGACCCGAGCGGGCCGGGAGCGGGCCAGTATGTGGAACGGCAACCAGGTCAAGGGAACCCAATCGGGAGGCTCCGGCCAACGAGGCGAGCGACCTTAACACTGCTGTTAGTTGACTTCTTGCACGCGAGACTCGATGCCACCCGAACCACTCACGTAGGGCAGCCGAGCAAGTCCGCGACGTCATCGCGAGTGGGCGACGCTCAGGAGTTCAGCTGTGTTACGCGACTGGTGCGGCGACACGCTCGGGGTCGAGTACGTCGAAGCTCAAAGCTCACCTTGCGGCAGGATGAAGTGTCCGATGATGGGAGAGTGATGAGAGACGCTGGGTATTGCGGTGGCTAACGAACGAATTACGGAGGATCTCGTCGAGGCCCACCTGCGCGACCTTGGCTACTACGACGACCCCGATGCGATAGTCGTGGAGAAGCAGCAGTCGGTTGTGCAGGACATTCGCAAGGGGCTGTCAAGGGCATCAAAGTCGGGCAAAGGGAAGGCTGCTGGCTATCCCGAATTCATCATTACCGCGACCGGCACTCCCGACATGGTTGTGCTGATCGAATGCAAGGCGGACGTCAAGCATCACGAGTCGGCTAACCGCGACCAGCCCAAAGACTTTGCAGTCGATGGGGTCCTGCACTACGCGAGGCATCTTTCGCCGGTGTACACCGTGATATCGATCGCTGTGTCGGGGACACCGCAGTCGAACGAGTGGTCGTTCTTTGTCACGCCCAAAGGCTCATCCCAAGAACATAACCTCGTTTCGCCCTCGGGTGCCGCGATCAACTCGATGGTTGGGCTTGGAGACCTGTTCGCCGCAGCATCGTTCGATCCGCAGGTCCAGCGTCAACGAGAACGCGACCTCATTGCCTTCTCGATGGAGATGCATGAGTTCATGCGCGATGAGGCCGAGCTAGAAGAGAAGGAGAAGCCGCTCGCAGTCGCGGGAACATTGATCGCCCTCAACGATCAGATCTTCGCCAAGACTTACGACTCGTACCCCGCGACCGAGCTCCCCGAGTTTTGGATCCAGTCGATCAAGCGAGTGATCCGCGACGCGAAGCTGCCTGTCGCCAAGCTTGAAAATATGACGCAACCGTTCACTGGCATTCAGGTTCATCCTGAGCTACGCAAGCCGACCAAGGGCTACCCAAAGGGGCTGCTGAACGAGATTGTCACGATGCTCGCCGACAAGGTGATGCCGTTTCTCACGATCTATCACGACTTCGACGTCGTAGGAGCGTTCTATGGCGAGTTCCTCAAGTACACCGGTGGCGACGGGAAGGGGCTCGGCATCGTCCTGACGCCTCGACATGTCACGGAGCTTTTCGGACTAGTCGCGAACGTTAGCAAGGACGACAAGGTCCTCGATATCTGTGCCGGTACTGGCGGGTTCCTCATTTCGTCGATGGTGCAGATGATTAAGACGGCCACGACTGAGGCCGAGGTCGACGACATCAAGAAGTACCGATTGATTGGCGTCGAGCAGAACCCGAGCATGTATGCCCTAGGTGCGTCGAACATGATTCTGCGAGGGGATGGCAAGGCAAACCTCTACCAGGGGTCGTGCTTCGATACGGCGATCGCCAAGGGTGTAAAGGCGCATACGGCCAACATCGGGATGGTCAATCCGCCGTACGCGAAGTCGAAGGAGGACCTTCACGAGCTGCGGTTCGTTGAGCAAATGCTCGACTGCCTAGCGCCTGGCGGAACAGGAATCGCGATTGTTCCGGTGTCTTGCGCCACCGCGCCAAGCGTTCACAAGAAGAACCTCATGAAGAAGCACACGCTCGAAGCCGTAATGTCGATGCCCTCGGAAGCCTTCTACCCCGTCGGGGTCATCACCTGCATCATGGTCTTCAAGGCACATGAGCCCCATGCGAAGACGAACCGAAAGACATGGTTCGGGTACTGGCGTGAGGATACGTTCGTCAAGGTGAAGAACCTGGGCCGGGTTGACAAGAATGGAACGTGGCCAGGCGTTCGTGACCGTTGGGTCGAGCTGTATCGTAACCGTGAGGTACACGCGGGCGAATCTGTCATGCAGCGCGTTGATGCCGAGGATGAGTGGGTTGCTGAGGCTTACATGGAAACAGACTACTCGCTCCTCGATGCTTCGGATTACCAGCGTGTCCTGTTCGACTATGCGCTGTTCTCGCTGAGTAACTCCCTGCCCGAGCAGGACGAAGTCGCGTCAGGAACTGACGAGTGACCACGTTGGCGCAGCTCTTCGATATCGGGTATGGGAACAAGCTCGACATGAACAAGATGGTGGCAGCGACTCGTGCAGACGGCGTGGCATTCGTTGGACGAATCGGCGGACTGAACGGCAAGTCGGGGGTCGCCGGGTTTGTGAAGCGAATTCCGGGGGTCGAGCCTTACCCCGCTGGATCACTCACGGTCGCTCTGGGCGGATCGCGCCTGCTTTCAGCTTATGTTCAGCAGATGCCCTTCTACACGGCGCAGAACGTCGCGGTGCTCCGTCCGAAGAATTCGATGATGACCCTGAAGGAGCGTCTGTACTACGCGATGTGCATTCGAGCGAACGCGTTTCGCTACAGTGCATTTGGACGCGAAGCTAATCGCACGCTGGGAACGCTGGTGGTGCCCGACGAGATCCCACGGTGGGTGGGACAGGCATCGATGCCTAGCCTCTCACTGGATGAGGTGGCCGACATGGGCCTCGTGACCGGCGCCTACATCGGTTCCTACGACGGCCTTGTGCCTGTCTCGGAGCTGTTTGAGATCGACGGCGGTCATGCTCTGACGCTAAGTAAGTTGACCCCGGTGGCTGCGCCAGATGGGGTCAACTTCGTTAGCAGGAAGGCCAAGGACAACGGTATTGCCGGGCGAGTAGCGGTCCCACAAGGTGTGACACCCGCGAAGGCGGGAACGTTGTCGGTAGCGTTAGGGGCGACACCGCTCGCGACGTTCCTTCATAACGAGCCGTATGTCACTGCCTTCCACGTCGCGGTGTTGACGCCGAAGCTAGCGATGTCGACCGGTGAGCTGTTGTGGTGGAAGCTCGCGATTGAGGCGAACAAGTATCGCTATTCATACGGACGACAAGCAAATAGAACGTTGGCCGCGTTGCTCGTCCCAGCCGCTCCTCCTCCATTCGTCGCTGAGGTTCTGACGAAGCGTGCATCGTCGGCTCGATCTTGAGGCGACGTTCGTTTGTGACTCCGCCCTGCGGGGAGATCCCGAGTCCACGAGATAGGGGCACCCCCAGTAGCGCCTGCCATCGAGACCGTACTCTGCGTAGCCGCCCCCGACCAATACGCACCCCGATTAACGAGAGCTTGTCTCCCGGGCGATTAGCCCGTAAACCGCGAGATGTCCGTGCGGCCGCCGAGCAGTGACCCTCCGGCAGCCGCGAGGGCGTCGGTGTAGACGTGGCCGTAGACCCGCAGCGTCATCCCGGGGTCGTGCCCGAGCCACGCCGCGACTGCGTGCGGTGAGTGCCCGTTGTCGAGCATCAGACTCGCGGCGGTGTGGCGGAGATCGTGCAGCCGGACACGGGGCAGCCCGGCCTCGGCGGCGAGTCGCCGGAAGGTGTCGGTGTAGGCCTCAGGTCGCAGCGGGGTGCCGGTCGCGTCGACCGCGACGAGGTCGCGGTCGTCACCCCACCCACCCAGCGCGAGGCGTTCGCGGGCCTGGGTCGCGCGCAGACTGCGCAGCGCGGTCATGACCTCGGAGTCCGCCCCGACCGGCAACGTCCGCCGCGATCGGGCGGACTTCGGTTCGCCGATGGCTGTCTCGGCTCCGCCGTTGACGGTGACCCGGGCCTGGCGGATGGTGACCGTCCCGGCCTCGATGTCCACCGCGCCCCACGTCAGGCCCAGCACCTCGGAGCGGCGCAGCCCGAGTAGCGACAGCAACCACAGTGCTTCGATGCGGTCGCCCCTGATGTGCTCGCGGAATGCGGCGGCCTGCTCCCGGGTCCAGGTACTCATCTCCGATTGGGTCTCACGCGGACGCTCCACCAGCCGTGCGACATTGCGCACGAGCAGCCCCTCATCCACCGCGTCATTGAGGGCGGCCGTGAGCAGCACGAGCATGCTCGACACCGTGACCGGGCTGACGCCCTTGGCGGATTCGGACGCCGGTGGGGTGGGGCTGGTGACGTAGCGTCCGCGCCGGGGCTTGGTGACCCATCCCGCCTCACGCAGCCGATCCAGGACCTTGCCGCCCTGGTCCCCGAAGGCGGTGGTGATCTCCGAATACCGCACGCCCGCATCACCCCCGGCCGTCACCGTGTCGAGAATCGCACGAGCCGTGGGCGAGAGCGGCGGGCGACTCGCCTTGCGGCCGCTGGTGAGTCGGACAGTCACCAGGTCATCGATCTGGGCCTTGGTCAGCTTCTGGAGCTTGATGTCGCCGAGGGTGTCGATGACCGGGCGCAGGCTGTCGCGGTAACCTGCGAGGGTGTTCGGGCGCACGTTGCGCCGCCCGGCCAGCCACTCAGTCACGTACTCACCGACCGTCACCTCTCGCGGCGCGACATGCGTGCCACTGGCGACCTCGGTCGAGATGCGGCGGTAGGCCGCCCGAGCCTCCTTGAGCGTCGGATAGGTGTGACGCTGGCGCACACGGCGGCCGTCGGGCTGTATGCCGAGGTCGACGCGGAACCAGTAGGAGATGGTGCCGTCGGCGGCGACGCGCCTGTTGATGGGTTCGGCGCGGCGAGTCTTCTTCTGTTCGGTCATGCGGGTGTCCTTCATCGACGGGGTTTGGAAGCTCGAAACCATAGCCCACACGCACACCAGTGGGCGGGGGTTGGTTACTCAGCAGTGGGCGACTCAACCAGTGGTGGCTGAGACATGTTGCGGCTCTGAGGTTTATCTCTCGGTTCACCGAACGTCAGATCGGGGCAGGTAGGTGGTGGGTGGCGATGACAATGCCATCACTACAGGGCATTGAGAACTGTTGTGCAGCAGTAGATTTCACGACACCAGACTAGACGCAAACGGCCGTGCTGGTCTATGTTTGGCCTGGACACCCCGCCGCCCCTAGTGACCGCCCACCGAACGACAGGAGACCACGATGCCCACCAGCCGACGGCGGGAGACCCCGATGGAACTGGCGCGCAAAGCCCTTACCGAGCAGACCACCGTGTCCGTGCCCGAGACTGCGCTGCTGCTCGGAATATCCAGGGCCACTGCCTATGACCTCATCCAGTCCGGTGACCTACCGGTGATCAGGGTCGGTCCACGCAAGCTGCGAGTCTCCACGTCGCGGCTCCAACGCATCTTGGACGGTCAGGAGCAGCCGCGCGGCGCGTAGGCGGCTTCGACCGGACAGAGCCGTGAACGCTGGTCTGCCTCCGTGGCCGTGGGTCTGGCGATGTCGCACTCCCCGAACCGGGTCAGGCGAAAACGTCACTTACGCAACAGAACCTCGGGTCAGGGCATATCAGGGTTGCCCGCCCCGTGCTCGGCGGACCTCTGCTCGGTCTCGATGCCACACACCGACAAGGACACCCCAGCGGGTCGCCGCTGGGGTGTTCGCCTGTCACGAGGCCCGCTCGGCGGCCCGCTCGTGCGCAATCGCCGCGTTGTGACCCACGGGCCCACAACGATCCGACCGGCGGCCCTCGGTGTCTGCGAGCGGTGGGCGGCCAGGCCGGTGTCGGTCCTGTGTTCGCCAGCACTACGGGCCATTGTCAAAAGCATTGAGCGAGAGTGAGATTCGTGAGCCATGACCCCGCTTGCGGGCTAAGGTTGGGCTGAGACATCGCCCGGCCCCCAGGGCAGTCTCGACCAGGAGAGGCCCTGAGGGCCCGGCAGCGACACCGCAGGAGGGCGGCATCACCCGCAGACTACGCCGGAATCGATCAGCGCGACGGCTGAATACACGCGAACAGGGCCCCGCGCGGGACGCCGAGACCCTGTTCGTCGTAGCCGACCCACCCGCCGAAAGGAGGTCGAAACCCACCCAGGACGCGCATCACGTGTCAGGCATCCACACCATAGGAAGGCAAACTCATGATAGCTGATCTACCCCTCGCCCCAACACGATCGGGCGCAGACAACGCGCCGGTGGTCGGGGGGCTGCGATGAGCGATCCGTTCACCAGCGCCGGTCCCGCCTGGGAGCCACCCACTGACCCTTCGGACAGCGCGGAGCGCGCCATCGCGGTGCCCGGACCGTACGCGGCGGACTGCCTGACCGCTGCTGAGGTGGGTGAGCCCGCCCGCGCCGCGCTGCGCTCGCTGGAGTGGGTCAACATCGACGCTCTGCGCGCGGAGGAAGCGCTGAATCCGGCACTACGAGTGTTGCCGACGGTTGGCGACATCGACGGGTGGTGCCGTAGGCACGGGATCAACCCGACCCGGCCCGCCCCGAACGGCAAGGTCGACCGGAATACGCCGGTGCATCAGACCGAGGTGCGGCTTGCGGTAGCCGGGGTCGGTGTCGCATCGAGGTTCGCCATCAGCGACCTGATCGCAGCACAATCCGAGTCCGGGGCTGAGTGGATCGAGCGCGCGCTCGCTTGGGTGCGGGAGTCGGCGCTGTCGCGCGATGCTATGCGGCGTAAGACCACACCGACCGAGGTCGCCCTGACAGACCTGTTCGGCTTCGGGGCAAGCATCGACGAACTGGCGGCGTTGCCGACGGTGACCCCGGCTGCTCGGGTAGCCTCAGCGCGGCTGTTGATGCTCTGGAAGCAGGTCGAGTACGAGCGTGCGCGGCAAGACGCCCGTGCTGCGCTGGCGAGCGAGAAGGTGCGCGTCATCGAGCTACCGGCGGTGACCGGGCTCGATGAGTTGCTCTCTGGTGACGACCCAGAGGTTATCGCTCGGATCGATCGACTCTGGCCCGAGGGTGGCGCGCGGATTCTGCTTGCGGCCGCTGCCAAGTTCGGCAAGACCACGCTCGTCTACAACTTGGTCCGGTCGTGGGCCGATGGTGATGAGTTCCTTGGTGCCTTCGCAGTCCGGCGGCCAGCCGAACGCATCGTCATCGTCGACACCGAAATGTCGAGGGCGATGGTGCGGAAGTGGCTGCGTAGCCAGCAGATCACCAATACCGAGGCGGTCGTGGATGTGATCTGTCTGCGGGGCCAGGCCGGACTATTTGACCTGCGCAACGACGCGCTACGTGCCAGATGGGCAGTACGGTTGGCGGATCTAGGGTGCGACATGTTGATCTTCGACTGCCTCAAACCAGTGCTCGACGCGCTGGGGCTGTCGGAGGGCACCGAAACCGGCATGTTCACTGAGCCGTTCGACGAGCTACTGCACGAAGCCGGGATCGCCGACGCGCTGATGGTGACGCACATGGGGCATGGGATGGAGCGGGCGCGGGGTGACTCGTCACTGCTGGGCCGCTACGACGGCAACTGGCGCGGTCTGCGGCCTGACCCGCTGTTGCCGACGCGGTTCTTCGCGGCCGAGGACGTGCGCGACATGGCGGACGATCCAGTCGCCGAGGGACAACTCACGTTTGACCCGGCGACGTTGCGGTTGAGTTACGTCGGCGGTGACCGCCGGGCGCATGCCAACGACACCGCCGCCGAAGCCCGAATGCAGGAGATGCTCAACGTGCTCGCCGACGACCGTGAAGCGCACAGCGACGATGACGACTATCTCGGAATGCTGACCACCGATCTGCGCGACGCCGTCGGCGGCAAGAAGGAGACGCTGACCGCCGCCATCCGACTGGCCGAGTCGCGCGACCTGCTGCACATCACCCGCCGGGGCCGGGCGACCTACCACCGGCTGGCCGATGAGGCCCGCGACCCGCTCAACACCGGCACAGTGATCGAGGGCCGGTTCGGTGGATTCGGGGACACGGCGGGCTCATCGGGGCCGCCCGCGCGGTGACACGGGGATTTGGGCAAAAACATGGTCTGACCTGGGGTTTCTATCGGCCCCTGATTTTGGGGCCGATACATCGGCCCCTGACGTCGGGGGCGATAGGGGCCGATACCTGAGACGACCGCTCAAAAACTGTGTATGAGCAGTGGTTTCTATCGGCCCCGAAACGGGGGACCGATGGGGTCCAATTACCTATCGTCCCTCGCCCCCCGACCTATAGGGAGGGGGCGATGGGACGACGACGGACGACGATGGGGTCTTGAGGGTGGCTGAGCGGGCGGATGTGAGCGGCGGCGGGGGCGTGATCGGCGGGCGACGGTGACCGGAGCGGCCGGGGCGGCATGGCAGACGATGTCAGGGCCGTCGGTTTGGTGGTCCTCGTTGGCCGCCTCGCTGCCAAACAGCGGGCGACTGGCCCCACGGCCTACCCACAGCGGCCGAGGCAGCGAGCGGCCGTCTGAGTGGGCCATCGGCCGGACCTCCACGCCCACTGCCGGCGACAATGCCCGTCAACCGTGGTGATGTGAGAAGTGCTGCGCCCCAGTGGCTCCCCGCCGTGACCGAGCGGACCTCAGTACCGAGCGGGCTGCGGGCTGGTCGATGGACAACGCCTCGTCAAGGCGGCAGACTTGCGTACGATGGCCGATCATCAGCGAACGTTTCGCAACTCCCGCGAGCGTGCAGAGCGGGCGTTCCAGCTCCGTGCGTGCGGTCGATCGTGGCTCGATGTCGCACGCGCACTGGGCTACGGCAGCCCCGGGGCGGCGCAGACAGCGGTCAAGCGTCATCTGGCCCGTGAGGAGCGGCTGAACTCCGGCGACGCGACCCTGCGCGAGTTGCTCGAAGGGGCGCGGATCAGCAATGCGGTCCTGTACGGCCGGTTCTCCGAGGCGCTGGCCCGTCGCGATGATCTGACGTTGGTGATGCTGAGCCGGGAGATGCGGGCGAACCGTGACCAGATCGCCAAGCTCGTGGGTGCCTACGCGCCCGTGCAGGTCCAGGTGGAGCAGGGGCTGACCGAGCATGAGTTCGCCACGGAGGCTGCGCGGTTGCTGCGAGAGATCAGCGGGGCCCCGCCGGGGTGGACTTCGCCGGTGCTCGACGGTGAGGTCACCGACGTCGACACCGATGAGGACCCTGACGACAATGCTGATGCCGTCGACGACAGCCCCGCCCTCGACGCCGTGCGGCGGTGAGTCGCGGTGGTGGGGGCTGATTCGATGACCGCGCTGGACGTTTCGCTACGCGCCGGACAACGCAACCACTACGACCCGCTGGCGGCCTATCGCCCGGGCCGCCCCCGCAACCGATCGCGGCCGAGAGTCGCCCAGAGCGCCCCGCGACCTGACTCCGCCACCAGGTTGCCCGAACCCGGCACCCCGGCGCGAGCGGCCCACTCGGCCGCCGCCATCGGGCCTACAGCTGCCCCGGGCAGAGCGCCAGGCCACCGTCATCGACCTACGCCAGCGCGGGCTCAGCCAGCAAGCCATTGCCGATGCCGTGGGGGTGAGCCAGTCAACAATCCGCGACGATCTGTCCACCAGTTCAGTGGAAACCACTGAACTGCCGGACCGCGCCACCGGCATCGACGGCAAGGCGTACCCTGCCCACCCGTCTCGAAGCGCTGTTGGCGGAGCAGTCAGGCACTGCCACTGGTGAAAGGACACCCAGATGAGCACTCCCAACCGACCGATGCCCACCCCGGTGCGTGACCCCGGTTTCCGACGGCCCACGGGCCAGTTGTTGACGCGGGCCGGTGTCGATCCAACTGTCGCGGCACGGTATTCGGGCGTCTTGCCTGACTCGACTGATCCGGCTGACGTTGTCCGTGCGCTCCGACACCAGGCCGCCTCCGACGACGCCCTGGCCTGGCGGCACCGTGCGGCCGCGCTCGAAGCCCGCGCGATCGCCCGTCGTGTCGAGGAACGCTCCCGATCCGGTCCCTCGGCCGGGGGTAGGGCCGCTCGGGCCCGCTGACACGTGGCCGGGCGTCCGAAATTGTCACGCGCATAGGCAATCGCGACCCCTGGCCGTGGGTGTGCCGGACCGGATGGCGGGGGTATTGGGTCCGATTGGCAGGTCTCTGACATTGCCCTGTAGTGCTGTAAATGTCAGTGCTGCAACAGATTAGGGCTAGCGTATAGCGCGCTGTCGGCTTATCGTGAGGACCATGACCGCCACCGCCGACACCGCCCGCTACGGTTCTCGCCATGCCGCGTCGGGCCGTCTCGGATTCCTGCTCAAACACGGCTACCCCGAGGACCATCCCGATGTGCGTGCGGCGCGGTCGGAGATCGCGTTCTTCCGGGTCAAGGCCGTGTTCGACTCCGACCCGGGCCTCGACCGTGACGCGCTGCTGACGCGCGTCCGTGATGCGCTGACCGATGATGCGGCGGTGGCGCGGTGAGCCCCCGATCGACTCCGGCGCTGGCCCATGCGCGGCCGAGCCCACCCGTACCCGCACCCGCACCCTCACCCGCACGGGAGCCGGATTCGTCACCGCGCCATTGGGTCGACATGGACTGTGCGGATCGAATGAGCTTGCTCGCGAGCAAAGAGCGCACAGCAGCGACCGCGTTGCGCAGCGAGGCGCGCCGCCTCGAACGACTGGCCGATGACCTGGAGCGCACCGCCACGATCGCCGAGCAGGCAGCAGCGGAGATGCTGACCGATGACCTGGATGAGGTGACGTCGTGATCCGGCTGCGGCGGCCGGGTTCCCCACGTCGACAGGCACTCTCAGGTGTTGTATCGGCCCCGGCCCCGTCGCAGGATGAGCAGCGCGCAGCCCGGCGTCAGCGTCTGCCCGTGACCTACGACGGCCGGTTCCGGTTGGCTGACGAGGTCGCTGCGATCCTCGCTCCGCTGGCCGATCGGGCAGGGGCACTGCCGCGTCCGGCGATGGTGATCGCTGAGGTCTCCGACGTCGTGACCGAGTCCGCGCTCGCACTCGACCGGTGCGCCGCGATCATCGCCGACCGTGAGATTGCCCAGCGCACCGCCCACATCGGACCCTACGAGCGGCGCGCGGCGGCTCGCCGCGAACTGGTCCGCACCCGCCCCCGCATCACCGCCCCACCTCTGACGCCGGAGATGGTGACGAGTGGCACCTGGATCGCCGCGTTGACCACCCTGGCCGCGCCTCTGGAGCGGCCGCTGGCCGATGCGCTCGCTGCGCCGGTCGGCGCGATCCCGGCCGACTCACCGCTGCCGGGCCGTCGGGATGACGGTGCGCGCTCGGACAAGCTGGTCGCGGCGTTGCGCGTGATCGATCTGGCCGCTGGCGAACTCGCTTCCCGCCTTGACCGCATCGAGTCTGTCTTACGGTCGCGGGCGGCGACGCCGCCACGGCCGCTGCCTGACGTCGACGCGCGGGCCGATGCGCGGCTGCGTGAGTGGGGGGTGGCGTCGTGGACCGAGCGGCCAGGGCCGCTCGGCACCATCGATCAGTCCCGACCCCCGTCCCGCAGGGAGAGCGCATGACCACGACCACCGACCCTGCCGCCGCGCCGTCCGCTGTGACCTCGACGTTGCCGCCGGTCGTCTACGAGGCACCACCGGCCGCCCCGATCGGCGGCGGCCTCTACGCGGTCTCGACCGGGCCGCTGCCGATGCCCGAGCACTGGTACGGGGGCATCGAAATCTGGCCGGTCAACTGTGCGTCCGGCTGGGGCACGTGGCCGGTGGACCCGTGCCTGAACCCGGTCGATGACCACGCGCGCAAGACCGGCGCGCGTGCCGATCCGCTCGATCCGTTCTTCCCGCTGGTGGTCTGGGGCTACGACGAGTGCAGCCTCATCACCCAGACCGAGGAGATGACGCTGACCCGGGCCCGGCAGAACCTCGTGCTGCATGAGCAGACGATGGTGGAGTCGGGGTTCGCCGACCGGTTGCTCGGCGCTGCTACCGACCTGGGCACCGCACCCGACATCACCACCGCGACCGCCATGCTCGAATCGGCACTCGCCGTGCGCGGTATCGCCGGGGTGCTGCACGCCGGGGCACAGTGGGCCGCCCCGGCGGTGTCGGCGCTCCTCGCGGCCGGGTCACCGATCCTGCGGTCGCCGCTGGGTGCGTCGTGGGCGTTCGGCGGCGGATACGTGCAGGCACTGGGCGATACGGTGATCGCGACCGGCCCGACGACGGTCTGGACCTCGCCGGTCGACGAACACGCCACGCCCGATGCGATGGAGAACATCATGGCGGCGCTGGCTGAGCGGTCGGTCACCGTCGGCTACGAGTGCTTCGCGGTGGCGGTCACGATCGACGGCGAGGTGAGCTGAATGCGGCGGTCGATGACTCCGGCGGTCCACGCCGCCAACTCCCTTCACGAGTCAGCTCATGCGGTCACGGCGGTGTTGCTGGGTGCGCGGGTGACCGAGGTGCGGCTGATCGATGATGACCGGGCTCCGCGAGGCGGCTGGTGCGAGTACGCGATACCGGCCGGGGTGCGGGTGCCCGAGCGCGAGATCATCTTCGCCGGACCGTGGGCTGACGCACGGTTCACGATGCGTCGCCGCCCCGACCACGCCGCGATCCGCGCGGCCCTGGCTGGATCGTGTGACAGCGATGATCTCGACGCCGAGGCCCCGCCCGGTGGCGCGGGCCTGCCGCTGGGCATCATCCCCACCCTCGAAGCGCTCTGGCGACCGGCCATCGTCCCTCTCGCCAAGCTGCTCTGTGAGACGGGCACCCTGGGTCATCGCGACATCGCCGACGCGCTGGGCGTGAACGTCCTGGACGGTCCGATCACCGCCTCGCTCGCCGGACCCGACAAGGTCTGGAATCTGACACTGCGCGTGCCGGTCCTGCGATCGCCGGTCGATGCCGTGGCCTCCCGGCGGTAGCCGATGAGGTGCGACTCGCAGCAGCAGGCGGCGGTCATCCGGGCGGCCGCGACGCTGTTGACGGTGGCGGCCGCTGCTGACGACCGCGACCACTTTCACGAGCTGATCACGCTCGGGCACACGCTGACTGGCGAACTGAGCACCGATCAGATCGCTGACCTGCTGGCGGTCCTCGCCGGACACTGCGCGGCCGCCCTTCACCCCGTCGCGACGGCGGCCGGTGGCGATGACCTGTTGCGGATCCTCTGTACCCGCCTGAGCGCAACGGCGATCGCCCTGGATGACAACGGCGACGAGTTCGGCACGGCAACTGGATGATCTGCACAGCCTGATTGCTCGACTCCAGCACGATTGGACGATCCGGCACGGCAATGTGGTGGGCAAGAAGGCTGGTCCCGGCCCCGCCCGCCGCCGGAGAGTGCCAGCGGATTGACGGGGACGGGCTCCAGGGTCGGGTGGTACGGGTACCCGCCCGCCACCTATCGTCGCGCTCGGGTGCCTCCGGCGCAAGATGCTCGCCCGTGCAGGCGATCACCTGGCGGTGGCGGTGGCCGTTGACGAGCGCGTCAGCGAGACCGCCGAGCGACGGTGACCCGGCTGATCGAGCTCGTTGCGGGTGCCTCGCGGTTCGGGCCGCCCAGCCGGACCGTGACCTACTGTGCCGTCGTCGCGGCCGCCGAGCCGGTCACCGAGACACCCACCGATCGGCCGCCGGGCCCGGGCTCGGTGAGTGTCGTAAGAGCGGCCCGAGGTCAGCGCCCGAAAACCCCCGGAGCGGGCCAAGACGGGCCGAAACGGGCCGTTACGCAATGACACGCACTAGACGGCGAAACCACCCCTGACCTGGACGTATTCGGACGCGAGGATACGCAAAACCCCCCGCGTGCTCGCTCTGGCAGTGTGGGGGTCAGGGGTTCGAGTCCCCTTAGCTCCACTCCGCAAACCCGCTCTGACCTCGGTCGGAGCGGGTTTCGGCGTTCCTGGGGGCGTCGCTGGGGACGTCAGTCCTTCTTCAGTTCCTCGGCGAGCATCACGATGATGCCGCTGGGACCGCGGACATAGGTGAGCTTGTAGACATCCTGGTAGGTCGCCACGCCGCGTAAGGGGCGGCAGCCGTGGCGCGCGGCTATCTCGAGGGCGTGGTCGATGTCGTCGACGGAGAAGGCGACCCGGTGCATACCGATCTCGTTGGGAAGCGTCGGTGCAGTCTCGATGGCCTCGGGGTGGATGTACTCGAAGAGCTCGAGCCGGCCGTGACCGTCGGGTGTCTGGAGCATCGCGATCTTGGCATGGTTGCCGTCGAGACCGACGGCGGTGTCGGTCCACTCACCACTGACCGTGTCACGGCCGAGCACCGTGAGACCGAGGTCGGTGAAAAAGGCGATCGTCGCTTCGAGGTCATCGACGGCGATGCCGACGTTCTCCAGTTTGATGGGCATGCGGTGCACGCTACCGGGCCGGGCCGTCGCGATCGGTGATCTCGAACGTCAGTCGGGCATCGACGCCGAAGATCTCCAGTTTCCGGGCCACCTCTGGCAAGGAGACTCCGAAGCGCCAGCTTCCGTCGCTCTGCTCCGTCTGGACGGGCGTGTTCTGTTGGCCTGCATCGTTGAGCCCCTGCGTGATCGGGTCGAAAGCATCGATCGCTCCGCCGATCGATGAGTTCCATGCCGTGAAGGCCTCGATACCCGTCTGGGCCGTGTTCGGTCCCACGTCGACGATGAGGGTGTCTGCCCAATCGAAGACCTGCTCGAGATGGTCGCGGTAGTTGAACAGGCCGTCTCGCTGGATCAGCTTGCTCACCCGGAGAACGAGGCTGTATCGAGCACGCCCTCCGTGACGGACCTGGTCACCGGTATCTCCGGCGGCCAATGCGGGATCCAGCAAGAAGGTGCTGAGCAGGGGGACGGGATGGTCGGGGCTGTCACCGAGCCTGCGCAGTTCGTCGTCGAGCTGAATGGGGCAGTACTGGTCGGCCCGCTGCTCGCTCAGCACCACGGGAAGCCCACGAATGGACAGGCGCAGATCGGCCTGCCACGTCACGTGATCGTCGCCGTCTCGATTGTCGGGAAGGGCCGTCAGTCCGTCCAGGCCGACCTTGACCGTCCAGCGTCCGAACAGAAAGCGCCGCAGGTTCTGATAGCCCTCCTCCGAGTTCACCTCGCCGTATCGGCCGGAGTGTGACCGATACACGAAGGCTCGGTGCGCCTTTCGGACGTAGGCGTTCTCGATCCGGACGAGGCCGTCGCTCTTGGGGCCGACCACCGCCTTGGACGGACCGTAGTCTTTCGGATTAGTGCCGATCAGGCAGAACACGTCGTCGGTGTCCAGCGCGTCGGCGAGGTCCTGCGGGTCGAACTGGCCGCTTCTCGGTTCGTCACCGAACGTCTTGCCAGGCGTGAGATATCCGTACATCTTCTCGGGGGCGAAGATGTCTGCGCCTGCCGGGCCGACCGTTTCCTCGAGCCAGTTCAGCACGCCGCTGCCGAACACGATGCCGCCGTGCGGGGTTCCGTAGGTGAAGAACTTTGTGACGAGTTCTCGTGCCGGCGTTCGCTCTTGTTCTCGGCAGGTCTTCTGCATCATGCAGCGTGCGACGAGTCCGCCCATCGAATGAGCCACCAGGATCACCTTGTCCGCGCTGGTCTTTCGACGCACCAGATCGATCAGGTCGTAGAGGCCGAGTGCGGCCTCTTCGATGTCGAATCCGTCGGCGGTGACGCGTTGATGTATCGAGGAGAAGACGCGTTGCGCAATGTTCTGGTGAGGCGGAGCAGCAAATGTGGTCGCGGCCTGATCGTAGAACCGGTACACCCAGATCGAGTCCGGGGCGATGGCACCGTCATCGGCAGTGCGCAGATACGCTTCCTGGTCGCCGTGCACGAGCAGTTTGTAATCGTGGTCGATCAGCAATCGGAGCATCGGCCCTTCGAACTGATAGAAGCGGGGATCCCCGTTTCCGTCGACCCGGATATGGGTTGCGCCCTCGTTGAATCCGTAGAACGGATCATCGACCTGGCTGTCGATACCGGCCGTCCCGCCAGCGTAGCCACGGATGTAGATGATCGGGTATCGCTCCATGTTTCGGCCTCACACGCGATGATCGGCACATGGTCCGGCCGGACCATGTGGAGGAATCGAACACTCCAGATCATTCTGCGAGCCCGGCGATCTGACCGGAAGAGTAGTGCACTACCCGAGTCGGGCGGTGTGACCGGTTGTCGGGTGCAGCCCTCAGAGGAACGCGTCGGCCAACGCCGCCGGCTGACTCAGCGCTGCCAGATGACCACCGGGGACCACCACGGCGTCGACGCCGAGTCGTTCCTTGGCGAACGGTACCTGGAAGTCCCTCGGGAACAAGCGGTCGTCGCGACCTGTCACGACCGTGACGGGTGCGGGCCAGACGTCGAACGGGGTCGCGCAGTCCATGATCGCGTCGGACTGTTCGGGCTCGCCCTGCCTCATTGCCTCCTCGACGACGTCGTCGGGCACATCGTGGAAGAACTCCTGCATCTCATCGATGTCGTCGCCGAGTTCACGTCCCTCGGCCGCGGCGAGTGCCCTGCGCGCCTGCCCGGCGCCGCTGTGGCCGAACCAGTGACCAGGGGTCTCGTGGGGGAGCGGGATCATCGCGTTCACCAGCACGATGCGTGCGGCGCGCACTCGTTCGGCCAACACCGGTGCGGTGAATCCACCCAGCGACTGCGCGACCACCACGATGTCGGCGTCGCCTGCCGCGATATCGACACCGGCGTTGCGGAGTTGGCGAACACAGGCGTCGGTGTATGCGGGGAAGTCTGCGGCCGGATCCCCGGACGGAAGGTCGAGCGCCACCGCGCGATGGCCTCGCCGCTCGAGTTCCGGGACCACGCGATGCCAATACCAGCCGCTACCACCGGCCCCGGGAACGAGTGCGAAGGTCGCCATCCGCTCATCGTAAGGGCGGAGCAGGAGGTCCGGATCGGATCAGCACGACCCAAACCGTGGGCAACGGCGCTCGATCGGGATTGACTCGTCGCGCATCGCACACCCAGTGAAGGACGCACCATGACCCGACAGTTGCACCTCGGCGGATTCCTCATCGCTTCCCCGGTCACCCATTCGCATGCCGCATGGCGGCATCCGGGTTCGGAGACCGACTATTTCGGTCCCGACCATTATCACCGGGTCGGGCGGATCCTCGAACGCGGCAAGTTCGATTTCGCATTCTTCGCGGATCTGCTCGCGGCTCCCGTGCGATTCGGCGGCGACCAATCCGAGCCGTTTCGGCGAGGGACGCAGGCGGCCGCGACCATCGACCCGACGCTGGTGGCCGCGAGCATCGCGGCCGTCACCAGCCGACTCGGCATCGCGGTCACCAAGTCCACCACCTACTTCCACCCCTATGAGCTCGCGCGTGTGTTCGGCTCGCTCGATCACCTGACCCGCGGCCGGATCGCGTGGAACATCGTCACGTCCCTGTCGCAGGCCGAGGCACAGAACTTCGGATTCGAGTCGCACCTCGAGCACGACGAACGCTATCTGCGCGCGGAGGAGTTCGTGAGAACCGCGATCGAACTGTGGTCGAGTTGGGAACCGGATGCCGTCACCGCGGACAAGGAGTCGGGCGTGTGGGCCGACCCGGACAAGATCCGGACGGTCGACCACATCGGTGAGTACTACCGGACGCGCGGACCACTGAACCAGCCCCGGTCACCGCAACACCGCCCGGTGCTGATCCAGGCCGGGGCGTCGGAGACCGGGAGGAACTTCGCCGCACGATGGGCGGAGGCGATCTTCGAGATCGACCCGACCCCGGAGGGGCGCCGGGCGTACTACGACGACGTGAAGTCGCGGGCGTCGGATCATGGTCGCAATCCTGATCACGTGAAGATCTTTCCGTCGTTCATCCCCTTCATCGGGGAAACCGCATCCATTGCGCGGGAGAAGCAGGCCTTTCACAACGAACTCGCCGATCCGATCTCGGGGCTCATCACGCTCTCGGTCCACACCGATCACGACTTCTCGCAATACGACCTCGACGCGCCCGTCGCGGACATCTCCGTGAGCGGAACCCAGGGACTCTTCGATGTCGCGCGGCGGCTCAGTCAGCGCGACAGTCTCACATTGCGTGACATCGGAAAGCTCTACGCCCAGGGAGTTCTGCTCCCGCAATTCGTGGGGACGGCCACCGATGTGGCCGATCAGATCGAGGAGTCCTTCGCCGGGGGAGAGGCGGACGGATTCATCGTGTCGAGCGCCCAGACCCCCGGCACGTTCAACGACTTCGTCGACTACGTGGTGCCACAATTGCAACGGCGCGGATTGTTCCGCAAGGAGTACCACGGCACGACACTGCGTGAGCACCTCGGGCTCGGCTCCGCCGATGAGGATCTGCCTGCGGACCTGCGAGCGGAATCGACGCTGCTGGCGGGATGAGGCGAAGCGCCGGAAGGCCCGGACCTCTGCGGGTCCGGGCCTTCCGGCGACAGGCGTTCGCGATGGCGAAGCGTGTTCGGTCGGTCAGTGTGCGGCCTCGAAGGCCTCGATCACGCTGAGCGGGATGCGGCCTCGATCGCTGACCTCGTAGCCGTTCTTGTTGGCCCATTCGCGAATGGCCTTGGTCTGCTCCTTGCTGCGAGCCGTGGAAACCGGGGCCACTCGCTTGATGCCTCGGGACGACGTCACTCGCGATACCGAGACATACTTCTCCAACGAATCACGGAACTGCGCCGCATGCTTCGACGAAGTGTCGAATTCGTAGGTTTTTCCGTCCAATGACCAACGCACGGTCTCGTAATCGTCGAGGACCTTGCCGTCGATGTCATCAATGACTTGGACGATTTCCTTCTTCGCCATAGTGAACTCCCTGTCCTCCTGGTGAGAATCTGTTCTCACCTGAATTGTCTCGACCAACCATTCGTCGTGCGCAAGTCGGGAGCAACAGCGAATGTTTCTTTGTTGGTGGGATACATGGTAGACGTCCAGAATTAATAAGTTCCTGAGAACCCCACCATTCCCCGGAGTATGCGAATAACGACTCGAGTGATTACCGGAGTCCGATCATGAAGTGGGCGGACTGGGTACGGGCGTTTCCTGATTTCCCTCACCTGTGGTCGCGGCCTCGGATTCGGAAGCCGACTCGGGTATTCCGGTCAGCGTTGACGGGGCGCGGTCCCCGGCCGCAATCGGGAGGTAACCCCTTGGGGTGATGGCGAATCCGGACTTCGATCGAGATTCGAGACAGTACATTCCGGCTGACTCGACGAGACAGGAAAACCGCGAGATCGAAATGGTGTGGCCGTAGTCCACGATTGTGCTCCGGTACAGGACGGGATAGCGATTGGCGCACGCGCCGCGTTGTGTGTCATCGGTGCTCAGCGTCACAAGATTGCGCGCCCATCGACAACTGCTCGGTGTGTCGGCCGGTGGGTTCCCACGTGTTTCCGTGTTCAGTCGGCAGGCCAACGTGGCGCTGCCGTTGGTTCCGGTGGAACAGTTCACCCGACGGTCGGGAGTGGTGAAGTGGAAGCCGGACGTGTCCTCGATCGGAGAATTGGGTCGCACCGAACCCTGGTGATAGTGGGAATTGTCGACACGAGGGGCCAGCGCGATCACGCGGCCGATCGTCCAGTCCGGCAGGGCGACGGCGGTATCGGGGGTGGAGGGCGCCGCGGCGGTCGTCGTCGTCTCGACCTCGGACTCGGTGGACAGCACATCGGTCGGTGGCAGCACGATGCGGGACGGATCGGTGCCCGAGGTGAGCGAACACCCCGCGCTGACGAGCACCACCAGAGCCCCGATGACGCCGACATAAAAGGAGCGCCTGCGCAGTCGTCCGTACCCTTGCACTGTGTCGACTCCCAAGATCGTGTTGTTCTATGTGTTCACGCCGCTGGCCGATCCCGACGCCATCCGGCTGTGGCAGCAGGCCATCTGTGAACAGCACGGCCTGCGCGGCAGGATCATCGTGTCACCGCACGGCATCAACAGCACCGTCGGCGGCGACATCGTTCAGGTGAAAAGGTACGTCAAGGCCACCCGCGGATATCCCGCGTTCAAGCAGGCCGACATCAAATGGTCCGACGGGACAGGAGACGACTTTCCACGACTGAGCGTTCGAGTTCGGCCCGAGATCGTCACATTCGGCGTACCCGACGAGGTTCATGTCGGTCCGGACGGGGTGGTCGGTGGTGGCACCAAGCTGAGCCCCGGCGAGGTCAACGAGCTGGTGGCCGACCGCGGCGAGGACGTGGTGTTCTTCGACGGACGCAACCGGATCGAGGCGGAGGTCGGCCATTTCGCGGGAGCGGTCGTCACCGACGCGCAGTCGACGCGTGATTTCGTCCCACTCCTCGACAGCGGGGCCTACGACCACCTCAAGGAACGGCCGGTCGTGACCTATTGCACGGGCGGGGTGCGCTGCGAGGTCCTCAGCAGCCTGATGCGGGCGCGAGGATTCCAGGAGGTCTACCAACTCGACGGCGGCATCGTGCGCTACGGCGAGGAGTTCGGCGACGACGGACTGTGGGAGGGCTCGCTCTACGTGTTCGACAACCGCATGACGGTCGAGTTCTCCGATCACGCCGCGGTGGTCGGCACCTGTGCGCGTTGTGGGGCGCAGACCAGCGGCGTGGCGAACTTTCCCGACTCCCTCGGTCGCGAGCTCGCGGTGCTCTGTCCCGGCTGCGAGGCGGATGCGGGCGAGTCACTGGAGGCGGCGTCACGGTGACCCGCGAATCGGTACCGGTCGTCCTCGTCGCCGGGTATCTGGGTTCCGGCAAGACGACACTGCTCAATCATCTGCTGCGAACTGCCTCGGGAACCAGGATCGGCGTGCTGGTCAACGACTTCGGGTCGATCAACATCGACGCGATGCTGATCGCCGGTCAGGCCGACGGGACCGTGAGCCTGTCCAACGGGTGTGTGTGCTGCAGCGTCGACGCCGACGGGGTCGAGAGCGCGTTGACCGCTCTGCTGCGGCCTGCCGCGGGGATCGACGTGATCGTCATCGAGGCCAGTGGCATCGCCGAGCCCCGCGCACTGATCCGGATGATCACCGGCCTCACGGATGCGAGGCTGCGGTACGGCGGCCTGGCCTATGTGGTGGACGCGGCTGCGCTGCCCGATCTGCGGCGGCGCCACCCGGAGGTGGACCGGCACATCGAGATCGCCGACCTGGTGGTGATCAACAAGGCCGACCTCGTCGACGACGTCGGGTTGGCCGGTGTGCGCGACCTCGTCGGTGCCGTCAACGACACCGCGCCGACGGTCGTCACCGCCGACGCCGTGGTCGATCCCGGGCTGCTGTTCGACGCCGCCGACCGGCCGGTCACCTCGACCGCGTCGGGCGGCCAACTGACCCTGGACGCGCTCTTGGCGGAAACCGGTGACCAGGACCTCGGCGGCCATGACCACGGTCATGACGGCGGGGATCATTCCGGCCACACCCATCTGCACGACGAGTACCAATCCGTCGAGTTCGTCAGTGAGGCTCCGCTCGACCCGAGGCGACTGGCCGCATTTCTCGAGCGTCCGCCTGCCGGCTGCTACCGGATCAAGGGTGTCGCCGCGTTCGACGTGCCGGGACACCGTCAGAAATTCGTCGTGCACGCCGTCGGCGGGTTCGTCCGGGTGCACCGGCTGCCGTGGTCGGGCGAACCGAGGATCTCGCGCCTGGTGGTGATCGGTGCAGGTCTCGACGCATCCGAGGCGCATCGTGGGCTCCAGGAGACGGTCGGCGACGGTATCCCCGACGAGCATGGCATCCTCCGCATCACGCGATATCTCTCGTCGGTGTGAGGTCCGCTCCGACCCGGCGCGATGTCACAGCTCCCTAACGGTTTCCATCACCGCAGGTCGCGAATTTTCGTTTCGTCTGGCAGCCTGTTTCACTGTTACCAATGTGACTAAAGTGGCCAGTGTTGCATCTTGGAAGGGAGTGCGGCGCCGGTCCGACCGCAGGTCGGATGGCGCCCGGTGTGTGATGACCCAGACTGTGATGACCCGGCGTTCCGGGGGACGGATGATCGGCCGGCGGCGGCGGATCGTCGTGGCGGCGATGTCCGCCCTCACCCTGACGGCCGGCACGATGACGACCATCGCGGCACCCGACGCCGTCGCGGCGCCGCAACCGACCGGCACCGTCCTGGCGGGCAAGACGATCTTCCTCGATCCCGGACACCAGGGTGGCTCGGCCGGACACCAACTCAATGCTCAGGTGCCCGACGGGCGAGGGGGCAAGAAGGACTGCCAGACGTCGGGTGCGACCGGGGTGAACGGCGCCCAGGAGCACACCGTCAACTGGCAGATCACCCAGTTGGTGAAGGCAGGCCTGGAGAGTCAGGGTGCGCGCGTGGTCCTCAGCCGACCCGACGACACCGGATGGGGTGGCTGTGTGGACCAACGGGCTGCGGCCGCCAGCCGTTCCGGTGCCGCAGTCGCGGTGAGTCTGCACGCGGATTCGACCTCGGCCGGATCGGATGGCTCCAAGAAGGGCTTCCACATGATCGTGCCGCAGCTACCGGTCCCGGACGGCACGGTGAGCCGCGTCCAGGGCGGGGAGGGCCGCAAGGCCTCGTCGGCCATGCGTGATGCATTCGTGAAGGCGGGTTTCCCCGAGGCCAACTACGCGGGTGTCACCAAGGGTCTGCAGACCCGGTCAGACATCGCGGCGGTGAATCTGACGAAGGTTCCCGCGGTGTTCATCGAGATGGGTAACCTGTCGAATCCGGCTGAGGCGGCATCACTTTCGGGCAAGGACGGCCAGCTCAAGTACGCGATGGCGGTCACCGACGGCATTCTCGACTATGTGCGCGGCCCGGCGGCCGCGCCTGCTCCGGCACCGGCCGCACCCAACTCGACAGCACCCAACTCCGCTGCACCCAACTCCAGTGCGCCCAAATCGGCAGCACCGGCGCCGAACGCGGCACCCAACTCGACGACCCCGTCGACTCCCGACAGCGAGGACGACGGTCTCGCCACGGTCATCCCGTTCGTCCAGCAACTCCTGGGCACCGACGACCCGAAGGCGATCACCCAGTTGCTCCTCGGTCAGGGGCAGGACGTCTCGGCGCAGGTGCTCAAGGCGATGCTGACGGTGGTGTACGGACTGTTCGGCGGCAAGCTGCCCATCGGATGACGGTGCTCGGCTCGACCAAGGTCGTCGTCGGTGCGGGATGCAGCGCATAGGGTGGTGTCATGGGGCTCAAGGATCTGATCGTCATGTCGACACCGGTGCCCACGCTGCGTGACCGCATCGTGCTGATCACCGGTGCCGCGAGCGGGATCGGCCGGGCGACCGCGATCGCATCGGCTAGAAATGGCGCCCGGCTGGTGCTGACGGACCTGCATGCCGATCCACTCGACGCGGTGGTGCAGGAGATCAACGACGCGGGCGGCACGGTTGTCTACCACCAGTCCGGGGACATCTCGGACTACGACTGGGTCCGCTCGTTCGCCAATCAGGTGGACGCCGAGGTCGGCGTGGCCGACGTCGTCATGAACATCGCCGGTGTGTCGGCGTGGGGGACCGTCGAGAACCTCGAACACCGGCACTGGCGCACCATGGTGGACGTGAATCTGATGGGCCCCATCCATGTCATCGAATGCTTTGTGCCGCAGATGATCCGACGTGGCAAGGGCGGCCATCTCGTGAACGTGTCGTCGGCGGCCGGGTTGTTGGCGCTGCCGTGGCATGCGGCGTACAGCGCGAGCAAATTCGGATTGCGCGGCGTGTCGGAAGTCCTCCGATTCGACCTGCGGCGGCACGGCATCGGGGTGTCTCTGGTGTGCCCGGGCGGCGTCGACACGCCTCTGGTCGACAGCGTGGAGATCGCAGGCATCAACCGCGACGACCCGCGGATCAAGGCGCAGATCGCCCGGTTCCACAAGGTCGCCGTCACGCCCGAAACCGCTGCCGCAGCAATCCTCAAGGGGATCCGGAAGAATCATTTCCTCGTCTACACCTCGTTCGACATTCGCTTCGGATACTGGTGGGCGCGCAAGTTCGCGCTGCCCTACGAGATCCTGATGCGGGTGGCCAACAACCAGTTCGATCATCTGGCACGGGCCAGCGCACGGTCGTTGGAACGCAAGGCCGCCGCGCAGAACGGCACCGACGTCTCGTCCACATGACTCGTGGCTTCCGTAAGGATCGCCGTGACGTCGATCCGGATTTCTTTCGTGCCGAGGCGGCCGGACTCCGATGGCTGCGCGACGGCGGTGGACCGATGGTCGAGGTCATCGACGTCGGTGACGATTTCATCGAGCTGGCACACCTGACGTCGACGCGTCCCACCGCATCGCATGCGCGGGACTTCGGCATGGCGCTGGCCCGGATGCACGACGCAGGTGCCGTCGAGTTCGGGAGTCCGCCCGCAGGCTATGGCGGCAGACAGTTCATCGGCGAGCGGCCGCTGAGTACCCGCACGCACGAGCGCTGGGGCGAGTTCTACGCCGACGAGCGGGTGCTGCCGTATCTCCCGCCTGCGATCGACGCTGGGTATCTCGAGCCCGCGGACGCGGACGCGACCCGCGAGGCGTGCGCGCTCCTCGCGAGCGGCGTGTTCGACGACGGCGACCCACCCGCACGGCTACACGGCGACCTGTGGACCGGGAACGTGCTGTGGACCGCGCGCGGCGTGGTGCTGATCGACCCGGCCGCCCACGGCGGCCACCGCGAAACGGACCTGGCGATGCTCGCGCTGTTCGGGTGTCCGCTGCTCACCGAGGTCATCGCCGGTTACCAGGGGGAGCACCCCTTGCGTCCCGGATGGGAGGATCGCGTTGCGCTGCACCAGCTGCATCCTCTCGCGGTACACGCCGCCGGCCACGGCCCGTCGTACGGCACGGCGCTGGGACGTGCGGCCCGGGCCTGCGTCGCGCTCGCCGCGCGGTGACGATAGTTTCACTGCGTGACAATCGACCCCGGCACGCTCGTCGTCGCCGCCACCCGAGCCGAGGCGCGCTACGTGCCGACGGGTACCCGTGTCCTGATCACCGGCATCGGCAAGGTCCGCGCGGCAACGGCCCTCACCAGACTGCTGGCCGCCGTCGGCGGCGATGCGCCGGTCCGTCAGATCGTCAACGTGGGAACCGCCGGTGCACTCCACGACCACCACTCGGGCATCTTCCAGCCGTCGACCGTCATCGAGCACGACATCAGCAGTACCGAGCTGCGCTCGATGGGCTATCCGGTGGTCGACCGATGGGAGATGCCCGACGGGGACGGCACCGTGCTGGCGTCCGGGGACACTTTCGTCGCCGACCCGGTGCGACGCGCGACGCTGGCCGCGCGAGCCGACCTGGTGGACATGGAGGGTTGCGCCATCGCCCATGTGAGTGCGGAGTTCGGGGTGCCCTGTCGAATGGTGAAGGTGGTCAGCGACGGCGCCGACGAGGGTGCGATGGACTGGCCATCACTGGTCGATGACGCGGCACGTCGACTGGGCGAGTGGTTCGAGACCGTTTCCCCGGCGTGACGTGAGTGCTGTCAGCCTCGATTGCGCGCGCGGGTCGACGGATAGCGCGAGGCCGACGGCTGCGGTGTGGCCGACTCGTAGCGAGCGTGATCGGCCGCCGACGACGGTGACCGTCGACGGGCTGCCGCACCGGCGGTGGGTCGGGCCTGGGTGGCCGGCGGCGCGATCGTCTCGCCGATCGACTCCTCGCCGGGGCCGATGAGCTCGCCGGCCTCGGCCCGTTGTACTGCGCCCGCTGTCGCGCGGCGCTTGGTTGCCTGCGGCCGGTCGGCAGCCGCCCGCTTGCCGCCCTCGGAGCGTTTGGTCGGGGCGGCCGCGCGGGTGGCCGGTTCGTCGACGACCTTCTGACCCTTCGGGACACCGGCACCGTCGGCCGCGCCTTCCGGGGCCGGACGTGGCTGGCGAGACTTCTGCGCGGCGGAAGCAGGCTTTCTCCGGTCGCCGGATTCGGCAGGCCGAGCCTTGGTCGCGGCCGGACGAGCGGCGCGCTTGGTGGCGGTACGCGGTCGGCGGTCGGCGGTCGTGGCGGGGCTGGGCTTCGGCGTCGATCCCTTCGATCGCCGGAGACCGATGCCGGTGGAGCGGTCGCGGGTGAGGTACCACCGCGCCACGACGAGACCGAGGGTCACCAAGAACGTCAGCAGCATCCAGGGGAAGGCGTCGGCAATCGGGAGCAGGACCTTGAAGATGAGGCTCTTCAGGCCGGACGAGGCCTGGTCGGAGTTGAGGCCATAGAGCGTGATGACACCGACGAGGAACGCGATGAGGGGCGGCTGGGCCGCGGCGGTGAACAATGCGCGTCGCCGCACGGCGAGCGCTGCGACGACGCAGCCGACCAGATAGCAGAACTTGAAGATGCCGCCGAGGGCGTCGGTGTTGCTCGCATCGATCGCCGCACCGATACCCGTGATGACGGTGGCCACCAGCACGCCGCCCCACCACGGGAGGCCGCGGACCGTCGGCAGCACGGATTGCTGATCCAGCGGTACCGCTGATCGCTGTTGCGGGGCAGAAGACACATCTAGACGGTACCGGTTAACCCCCCGAAAACTGTTAACCACCGGGTGATGTTGCCCATTGCCCCGTTTCGGATGTGTCGTCGCTGGTCCGGATGCCTCCCGCAGTGCGGACGGTGATGTCGATCGGGGCGGTGGAATTGTGCTGCGGCTCACCCTGGAGGGCGTCCAATTCGGCCAGTTTGCGAGCTGTGACGCCTACGCGAGCATCGACTGCACCGACCGTCGAGTTGAAGGATTCGACGGCGCGGCGCAACGACCCGCCCAGCCGGTCGAGGTGGCCGAGCACGCCGCCGAGACGATGGTGCAGTTCGGTCCCGAGCTGATGGATCACAGCGGCATCGCGCGCCATCGCGTCGTGCCGCCAGCCGAGCGCGACGGTGCGCAGCAGGGCGATGAGGGTCGACGGAGTGGTGAGGACCACGTTCTTGCCGAAACCGAACTCGATGAGCTCTCCGTCGGCACGGACCGCGGCCTCGAGCACCGGATCACTCGGTACGAACAGCACCACCATCTCCGGGGTGTTGTCGAAAGCCGACCAATACGCCTTCGACGACAGCTGCGTGATGTGGGAGCGGACGGCCCGGGCATGTTCGCCGAGCAGCCGGTCGGCGGTCGCCGGGTCCGGCTCCTCGATGGCGGCGAGATACGACTGCAGCGGCACCTTGGCGTCCACCACGATGTTCCGGTCACCCGCGAGGTGGACCACCATGTCCGGCCGCACCGGCCCCGACGACCCGTCCGCGGACACCTGCGTCGAGAAGTCGCAGTGCCGCGTCATCCCGGCCAGCTCGACCACCCGCTCGAGTTGCAGCTCGCCCCACCGACCGCGGACCTGAGGTGTGTGCAGGGCATTGGCCAGCTGCCTGGTCTGGTCGGTCAGTTGCGTCGACACGGCGTGCATACCCCGCACCTGCTCGGTGAGACCTGAGTACGCGCTGATCCGATGGTGTTCGGTTCGACGCAACTCGTCGGAGAGCTGGCCGAGCACGGCCCTGAGCGGGTCGACGATGTGTGCGACCTGCGTGCCGATGGCCGAGGATTGGCGCCGCGCCGCATCCTCGCTCGCCGACGAGAGTGAACGGGCTGCGAGATCGTGCGCGGCCCGCACGGAGTGCAGTTCGGCCCTCGCAGCGGCGAGGGCGGCGGCGGACCGCGACGCGTGCGCGAGCCACCCGACCAGCCCGCCGAGGATCACGCCGGCGATCAGGGCGAGGATCACTGAGGTGTTCATGGCCGTCATGGTGCTCGACGGGTCCGACAGTGGACCACACCCGCGATCGCCGGCGGAGCCGGATCGCTACCCGGCCGCGGGATCCTCACGGTCGAGTAGTGAGCGCTTCACCTCGAGGCCGTAGCGAAACCCGCCGAGCGAGCCGTCGCTGCGCAGCACTCGGTGGCAGGGGACGAACAACGCCGCAGCGTTGCGTGAACACGCCGACGCCGCGCCGCGGATCGCGGCGGGGTTGCCGGAGAGTTCTGCGAACTGCGTGTAGGTCACCGGTGCGCCGGGCGTCACCGTTCGCAGCACCGACCACGCGTGCTCGAGGAACGGGCCCGAATGCTGGACGACCTCGACGGCGTCGAGAGCATCGAAGGTGCCCGCGTAGTACGCGTCCACCCGTTCACGGAGCCCGTCGAGTCGGCCGCGTCGCAACCGGTCCGGCCGGATGGAGCGGTGGACGAGCGCGGCCAGGTACTCCGGGTCGTCGGTCCAGCCCGAGGCCAGGACGCGATCGGCGTCGTCGGCGACGACGGTGAATGTGCCGTCGGGCGTGGGCACCGACGTCCAGCGGGCCGTGGTGGTGGCCGCGGTGGCGGTCGTCGTGGGGTTCGAGATCGTGGATGTCATCGTGCTCCTTCTGCAGGCTCGTCGAGTTGCTGCCGACGAGTTGGTGGGGTCGACCGCGTCTGCGCCGCTCGGGCGATTCGCGATCCTGAGGACGGGGCCCGCGTGGAATGGTGCGTCGACGTCTGCTCGCTCGTGATCGGTCCGCTCAGTATCGGCTCGGTCACCGACAGCCGGTGGCGCCACAGATGCATCGATGCGTACGAGCGCCACGGCGACCACGCCTGCGCACCGTCGGGCAGATCGATACCCAGTTCTGTGGCGGCCCGTGCGACGACGAGGTCGCGATCGAGCAGGATGTCCGGCTCGCCGGTGACCCGCATCGCCACGTAGTCGGCGGTCCAGGCCCCGATCCCGGGTAGCTCGATCAAGGCGGCCCGCAGTTCGGCGGCCGTGCGGCCGGCGTGCATGTCCAGACGGCCGTCGGCGATGGCCTCGGCGACGGCGAGGATGGCCTCGACGCGGCGCTTGGGCCCGGTCAGCACCCGGTGCCCGTGCTCGGCGATCGTGGCCGCGTCGGGAAACAGCGTCCAGCCTGCGGTGGGCGAGTGCTCCGCGTCGGCATCGGGCGGCCACGACACCGGCTGTCCGAGCGTCTCGACCAGGTGTGTCGTATGGTGCCGGGCCGCCTTCACGCTGATCTGCTGACCGATCATCGTCCGGATCAGGGTCTCGGTCGGGTCCACCGACCCGGGGACCCGCAGGCCCGGCGCGGCGTCGACCAGCGGCGCCAGCGAAGGGTCGGTCCGCAGCGCGAGGTCGGTGCTGACCGGGTCGGCGTCCAGATCGAGCAACCGCCGGAGGCGGTTGACCGCGACGCCGAGATCGCGCATGTCGAGATGGGTGATGGTCGCGATCATGTGTGCGGGCCCGGGTTCGATGGTGGCCAGGGCCGGGCCGTGTGGGAGTCGCATCGTGCGCCGATAACGCCAGGAGCCATCGGTGGTGGCCTCCACCAGTTCGCCGCCCGCAACGGCATGCGCGGAGAGGAACCAGTGCAGCCAGCGGGTGTCCAGCGGCATCCGGTGCGCGAGTCGCAGGGTCACCTCTCCGACGGCGCCCTGCTCCGGCCGGCTGTTGGGCGACGGCAACTTCCTTAGGCGGCTCGGCGTGAGGGCGAAGACCTCCCGGACGGTGTCGTTGAACTGCCGGACACTGGTGAAGCCGGCGGCGAAGGCGATATCGGCCATGGGCATCGGCGTGCACTGGATCAGGACCCGCGCGGTGGCGGCGCGATGTGCCCGGGCCAGCGCGAGGGGACCGACGCCGAGTTCGCTGGTCAGCACCCGGTTCAGATGCCGTGGCGTGTAGCCCAGTCTGGCGGCCAGGCCGTCGACGCCATCTCGTTCCACCACACCGTCGGCGATCAGTCGCATGGCGCGTGAGGACAGATCGGCGCCCGTGTTCCAGCGCGGGGAACCGGGGACCGCATCGGGGGCACAACGCCGGCAGGCCCGGTACCCCTCCTGTTGTGCGGCGGCAGCGGTCAGCACGAAATGCACGTTCTGCGCGCGAGGCGTCAGCGCGGGACACGACGGCCGGCAGTAGATCCCGGTGGTGTGCACGGCGACGAAGAACTGTCCGTCGAACCGTGCGTCTCGCGACGACACGGCGCGATAGCACCGATCGAAGTCCAGGGTGTCGGGAACGCTGATCGTCGTGGTCACCAGACAACTCTGACACCGATCGCCGACGGATTCTGGCGGGAATCGGACACGGCCGTCTGAGGCGTGCCGGATTGGGGAAATTGGTGACGTAGATAACAATTCCTGGCACGATGAGCCCATGAACACACCGTTCACCGGTGCTCGACAACGAGGTCGGCACGACGAACTCCCGCTGTCGGAATTCCCGGCGTGGGGGCTCGAGATCATGATGGGCCTGTACGGACCCGAGACGGTCCAGAGCGCAGCGCAGCAGGAACCGGCGGGTGCGGCACCGCCCTCGCCGCCGCCGTTGCACGACCGGCGGGTCGCGCCCGAGGCGACGGGCGAAGCGAGCCCGACGTCGCCAACGGTTGCGCCGATGTCGCCACTCGTCTTGCAGCTCGAGGCGGTCAACGAACTGGTCCGCTACGTCGAACGCAGAATCAAGCGGCACCACCAAGGGTGATTCTCCGAAGTGTGATGCGCGTCCGGCCCGACACACCCGCGGATGGGCCCAGACGCAGACCCGGTATGTGACGATCTCTGCGTGACAGAAGAATCGGGCGTGCCGGACAGCTCGGACAGTCCCGCCAGCGGCACCGACGGCGCATATCCGACCAGGGCTCGGGTGGTTCTCACCGGGCTGAAGGCGAGTTCGGTCGTGTCGCTGCAGATCGTCCTGGTCGTCGCGGCGCTGTGGATCCTGTTCTGGCTCCTCGGCAAGTTCTGGGTCGTGTTGTTGCCGATCCTGTTCGCGATCATCGTCTGCACGGTGCTGTGGCCGCCCGTCCGCTGGATGCGCAAACGTGGCGTCCCGCCCGCGGCGGCATCGCTGGTGATGATGCTGCTCGGCGTCGGGGTGCTGGCCGGGGTGATCAGTCTGATCGTGCCGTCCATCGTGCGTCAGGCACCCGAGCTGGCATCGCGGGCGACCGACGGTGTGCACAAACTCCAGGACTGGATTCAGGGGCCGCCGCTCAACGTCAAAGACGAACAGCTCGACAACATCGTCAACACGGTCACCGACAAGTTGCAGTCGAGCGCGTCGAGTATCGCGGCAGGTGTGTTCAGCGGGGTGGGCACCGCCACCTCGATTCTCGTCACGCTGTTCACCGCCCTCATCCTCGTCTTCTTCTTCCTCAAGGACGGGCCGAAGTTCATCCCGTGGCTCGACCGCACGGTCGGCAAACCGTCCGGGACCCACGTCGGCGAGGTGCTGACCCGCATGTGGACCAGTCTCGGCGGCTTCATCCGGACCCAGGCGATCGTGAGTTTTGTCGATGCGACCCTGATCGGTGCCGGCCTGTTCATCCTGCAGGTGCCGCTCGCCGGAGTGCTGGTGGTGATCACATTCCTCGGCGGGTTCATCCCGATCGTCGGTGCATTCGTCGCGGGCGCCCTCGCGGTGTTGATCGCCCTGGTGTCGAACGGCCTCACCACTGCACTGATCGTGCTGGGGATCATCCTGGCGGTCCAACAGCTCGAGGGAAACGTGTTGCAGCCGTGGCTGCAGTCGAAGTCCATGGACCTGCACGCGGTGATCGTGCTGCTCGCGGTGACTCTCGGCGGCACGCTGTTCGGAATCACCGGTGCATTCCTGGCGGTGCCCGCCGCCGCGGCCATCGCGGTGGTGCTGCGGTACCTCAACGAGCAGATCGCATTGCGCGCCGGGGAGTCGCTGCCGCCAGAGGGCACTCCGGTGACGGCCCACAAGAGCGTTCCCGACGACGACCCGCCGCCCGACGCCCCGGCCGACGACCCCGGCACCGCCACCCGCTCCTGACCCGACCCGGACCAGGACCCGCCGACAGCAACCGCTTTTTCACCGATGGCACCGACGGCGCCCGCCGATCCACGACCTGCGGCGGATAGACTGGTCGCCCGTGAGTCTCACCCTCGGAATCGTCGGCCTTCCCAACGTCGGTAAGTCGACCCTGTTCAACGCGTTGACCCGCAACGACGTGCTGGCCGCCAACTACCCGTTCGCGACCATCGAGCCGAACATCGGCGTCGTCGAGCTGCCCGACAAGCGCCTCGACCGGCTGGCCGAGATCTTCAGCAGCGAACGCATCCTGCCCGCGACCGTCTCCTTCGTCGACATCGCCGGAATCGTCAAGGGCGCGTCCGAAGGCGAGGGCATGGGCAACCAGTTCCTCGCCAACATCCGTGAGGCCGACGCCATCTGTCAGGTGGTCCGCGTCTTCGCCGACGACGACGTGGTGCATGTCGACGGCCGGGTGGATCCGCTGTCGGACATCGGCGTCATCGAGACCGAGCTGATCCTGGCCGACCTGCAGACCATCGAGAAGGCCTTGCCGCGTCTGGAGAAGGACGCGCGCAAGAACAAGGATCTCGCCGAGACCGTCGCGGCCACGCAGAAGGCGCAGGAACTCCTCAACGAGGGCAAGACGCTGTTCTCCCAGAAGGATTCGTTCGATCTGTCGGCGGTTCGCGAACTCCACCTGATGACCGCGAAGCCGTTCCTCTACGTCTTCAATGCCGACGAGTCGGTGCTGACCGACGACGCGCGGAAGCAAGAACTCCGCGATTCCATCGCGCCTGCCGACGCCGTCTTCCTCGACGCGAAGGTGGAGAGCGAACTCCTCGAGCTCGACGAGGAGGACGCGCAAGAGCTCCTCGACTCGATCGGCCAGACCGAACCCGGACTGCGGTCACTGGCCCGCGCCGGCTTCCACACGCTCGGGCTGCAGACCTATCTGACCGCGGGACCCAAGGAGTCGCGCGCCTGGACGATCCATCGCGGCGACACCGCACCCAAGGCGGCAGGCGTCATCCACACCGACTTCGAGAAGGGCTTCATCAAGGCCGAGATCGTCTCCTTCGACGACCTCGACACCGCCGGCACGATGGCCGCCGCGAAGGCGGCGGGCAAGGTGCGCATGGAGGGCAAGGACTACGTCATGCAGGACGGCGACGTGGTGGAGTTCCGGTTTAACGTATAGCGTTATTGACGCTATACGTTATAAAATGCTGCTGTGATCAGATCGTTCGGCAGCAAAGAAGCCGAGCGGATCTGGCACGAGCAGTACGTCAAGCGCGTCGACCGGACGGTTCAGCGGGCGACCTTGCGGAAGCTGGAGCTGGTTCATGCGGCGAAGGACGTCGAAGACCTCCGGATACCGCCAGGAAACCGGTTGGAGCGCCTGGTCGGTGACCGCCGTGGACAGCACAGCATCCGCGTGAACGCGCAGTGGCGCATCTGTTTCGTCTGGTCGGAAGGAGGTGCAGAAGATGTCGAACTCGTCGACTACCACTGAGAAGGACATGATCGAGCCGATTCACCCGGGAGAGATCCTGATGGAGGACTTCATCGAGGGCTTCGAGATCACGCAGAACAAGCTGGCCGTATCTATTGGCGTGCCGCCGCGACGGATCAACGAGATCGTGCACGGCAAGCGGGGGATCACCGCGGATACGGCGATCCGGCTGGCGAGGTACTTCGGGACATCCGAGGAGTTCTGGATGAACCTACAGACGAACTACGAACTTCGGCTCGAGCGGCGCTCGCTGCGGGATCAGGTTGCTGCGATCACGCCGCTGAAGTCCGCATGACCATCGACACCAGACTGCTCCTGCGGGACCTGCCCTCGTTGTCGGGTGACGCGCCGCCACTCGATCTCGACAGCTTGCCGGGCGACCCGGTGGATCTGTTCCTCGAATGGCTTGATGTCGCCCGAAGCTCAGGTGTGCCCGAGCCGCACGCGATGACGCTGTCGACCGTTGATCCGTGCGGTGTACCGGACGCGCGGGTCCTGGTGCTGAAGGAGATCGATGTCCGTGGATGGGCATTCGCTAGTACGAGATCGAGCGTGAAAGGTGAGCAGCTTGCGTCGAGCCCGCACGCTGCGCTCACCTTCTGGTGGCAGCCACTCGTCCGGTCCGTTCGGGTGCGGGGCAGAGTGGTCGAGGGATCGCATGAGGAGAGCTTGGCTGATCTGCGAGCCAGAAGTACTGCTGCTCAGAACCGCGTGGACCCGGATGATTGGGTGCTGTGGCGTGTCGTGCCGGACCGTGTCGAGTTCTGGCAAGGGTCTCAGGACCGTCGTCACAGCCGGATTGTGTTCGTCCGCACCGGCGGCGCATGGCGAATGGACAGTTGAGTCCACGGCAAAGGTTGGTCTGTACCGCGATCCGGTGGAGTTCCGGTTCAACGTCTGATCGAGGGGTTCGTCCCGACGCGTCGGGTGGCCCGTACCATCGCCCACGTGGGTGTGGAGCGCGAGACCGAAGACGTCTACTTCGCGGGCGGCTGTCTGTGGGGCGTGCAGGCGTTCATCGCGACGTTGCCAGGGGTGACGTTCACCGAGGCCGGACGGGCCAACGGCACCAGTCAGTCCCTCGACGGTGACTATGACGGGTACGCCGAATGTGTACGGACGCGATTCGACCCGACCGTCGTGAGCGTCGGGCAACTGATGGTGTACTTCTTCGAGATCATCGATCCGTACAGCGTGAACAAACAGGGGCCGGATGTCGGCGAGAAATATCGCACCGGCGTGTACTCCGACAGGCCGACGCACCTCGAACAGGCGCGAGACTTCATCGCCGCGAGGGACGACGCCGATTGCGTTGCCGTCGAAGTGCTGCCGCTCGACAACTATGTGCGAAGTGCCGAAGAACATCAGCATCGGCTCGCACGTTTCCCTGAGGAGTTCTGCCACATCCCTGAAGGGTTGCTGACCAAGTACCGCAGCTGAAGTCTGACGATCACGCACCCATCGGTCAGGCGCATCACGAATCCGCAGGCGGACTGTCCCGAGAGGACGGCAGGGCCAGGTGATCGATGAGTGCCTGGCTCCATCCGTCGATGGCTGCCTTTTGATCAGGGGTGAGCAGGTCGAGGCCCAGCCGACGGACGTTCGCGGCATGTCCCTCGACAGCGCGTTCGACCACCTCTCGCCCTGAGGTTGTGAGCGCGACGCCGGTCCTGCGTCCGGCACCGGATTCACTCCGTTCGAGCAGGCCCCGACCTTCCATCCGTGTGAGTTGATGCGCGACGCGGCTCTTGTCCCAGTCGAGGCGATCGGCCAGTTCGGTGACCCGGAGTCGACCGTCAGCAGTGTGGTGGAGGGTCACGAGAATGCTGAACTCGGCCTTGGAGATACCGAAATCGCGCTGCAGTGCCCGGTCGACCTCCGCGGCGAGCCGGCGCTGCGCTTGCATCCAGCGATCCCAGAACGCCCAATCCTCGGGCGACAACGCCGACGCCTCGGTCATGGGAGCACTATATCCGGCCAAGAGTTGACGCATCAACAGAGCGCGATAGAGTTGTCGTATCAACTGTCTCGGTGGAAGGTCTCAACACATGCGACGCAGGGTCGTGGTCGTCGGCGGTGGATACGCCGGAACCCACATCGCCAGGTCTCTGGACGACGACGCAGAGGTCACTCTCATCGATCCCCGGGATGCCTTCGTCAACGTCGCGGCCTCGCTTCGTGCGCTGACGCAACCGGACTGGGCCCACCGGCCGTTCTTCGACTATCGATGTCTGCTCACGCAGGGTCGCGTCGTCCAGGGGACGGTGGCCTCCGCGGATCCCGGCGGTGTGTTCCTGTCGGACGGCAGCCGCGTCGATGCCGACCATCTGGTCCTGGCAACCGGATCCAGTCATCCCTATCCAGCGGCTCCGCGTCACATGACCGCCAGTACCGAACAGGCGGTCGAGGACCTACGCGTCACGAACGCCGAGCTCGCCAGGTCCGGGCGGGTGCTGATCCTCGGGGCCGGCCCGGTCGGGCTCGAGCTGGCAGGCGAGATACACGACGTGTGGCCGGACAAGCGCATCACCGTTGTCGACCCGTCGGCCGACGTACTGCCCGGCTTCCTTCCGGACGTCCGAGCCGATCTCCGTCGCCAGCTCGACAGAATGGGCGTGGAGATGCGCCTCGACACCCGTCTGGCCGCGTTGCCGTCGGTCGAGATGGGGGCCGAAGCCACTTTCACGGTGACCACCGACGCGGGCGAATCGATCACCGCGGACATCTGGTTCCGTTGCTACGGGGCGCGGGTCAACACCGGTTACCTCGATGACGGGGCCCTGGTCCCGTTGACCGACCGTCACACGGTCCCCGTCGATGAGCACCTGAATGTGGTGGGGTACGAGAACGTCTACGCAGTCGGCGACATCGCCGACCTGACCGACGCCAAGATGGCCACCCATGCCCAGACGCAGGCGCTGGTCGTCGTCGACAACATCCGGGCGCAGCTGCACGGTGAGCCGACCCTGTCGGCGTACCAACCGGCGCTGCTTCCACGCATCCTCTTGCCGCTGGGTACTCGAGGTGGCGTCGGCCAGCTCCCGGGCCCCGAGGGTGATGCGATGCGGGCGTCTCTGACCGACGTCATCGAACGAAAAGGCTTCGACCTCTTCACCGCTCGCTTCGCGGAGCGGTTCAGGGTGCGTGCGGTGGGCGGAGACATCTGACTCGGCACGGCGGTCGCAGGAGTAGCTGGTACCAGCCGGCTGACGGCCGAGGATGAACGCGTCTGACCTCGGTTCCGATCGAGGTGCGATCATCTCTTCATGACCGCAACACTCGTCGCCAAGGACATCGCCGGCGGGTATGCGCACCGTGTGCTGTTCGACCATCTTGATCTCACGGTCGCGCCGGGTGACGTGATCGGCGTGGTCGGGGCCAACGGGTCGGGAAAGACAACGCTGCTCAGGGTGCTCGCAGGTGACCTCGCACCGCTCGACGGCCGGGTGACGCGCGCGCCGGCCGATGCATTCGTCGGCTGGCTGCCGCAGGAGCACGCTCGGGTTCCCGGCGAGACGGTCGGCCACTATGTCGCCCGCCGCACCGGCTGTGCGGCCGCGACGCAGGCCATGGACGCGGCCGCGGCCGTCCTCGCCGACCCCTCGGGCGCGACCGGCCCAGTCGATCCGGCCGACGCCTACGCTGCGGCGCTCGACCACTGGCTGGTGACCGGTGCCGCCGACCTCGACGAGCGTCTGCCCGAAGTCCTCGCCGATCTGGGCCTCGACAGCGGGGTGGTGGCGCCGGAATCGGCGATGATGACCGATCTCTCCGGCGGACAGGCCGCGCGGGTGGGTTTGGCCGCGTTGCTGTGTTCGCGGTTCGACGTGGTGCTGCTCGACGAGCCGACCAACGACCTCGATCTCGATGGACTCGATCGGCTGGAGGGCGTGGTCGGCGCCATGCGTGGCGGTGTGGTGCTGGTGAGTCACGACCGGGAGTTCTTGTCCCGCAGTGTCACCGGCGTGCTCGAACTCGATCTCGCGCAACACACCAACACGCTCTTCGGCGGCGGTTACGACAGCTACTTGCAGGAACGCGAAGTCGCGCGCCGGCACCGGCGTGCAGAATATGAGGAGTTCGCCGAGAAGAAGGCCGATCTGGTGGCGCGGGCGCGAACACAACGTGAATGGTCCAGTCAGGGTGTGCGCAACGCGATGCGCAAGGCGCCGGACAACGACAAGATCCGTCGGCGCGCGGCCACCGAATCCAGCGAGAAACAGGCGCAGAAGGTCCGCCAGATGGAGAGTCGGATCGCGCGTCTGGACGAGGTCGCCGAACCCCGTAAGGAATGGGTGCTCGAGTTCACCATCGGCGCCGCCCCACGTTCGAGCTCAGTCGTGTCGACGCTCAACAATGCCGTTGTGCGACAGGGAGATTTCGTTCTCGGTCCGGTATCACTACAGGTGAACGCGGGCGACCGGATCGGTATCACCGGCCCCAACGGGGCCGGGAAGTCGACCCTGCTGCGGCTCATCCTCGGTCGGATCACACCCCAGGCCGGGACCGCGCAGTTGGGCGCGAACGTCGCGATCGGCGAAATCGACCAGACGCGTGCCGAATTCGCTGGGTCGCGGCCACTCGCCGAGCGATTCGAGGAACTCGTTCCCGACTTCACGACGGCAGAGGTGCGTACGCTGCTCGCGAAGTTCGGGCTCCGCGCCGATCACGTCGACCGTCCTGTGGCCGATCTGTCACCCGGAGAACGCACCCGCGCTGCGCTGGCCCTGCTGCAGGCGCGGGGCACCAATGTCCTGGTACTCGACGAGCCCACCAATCACCTCGACCTCGCCGCCATCGAGCAACTCGAATCCGCGTTGCACTCCTACGACGGCGCCGTCCTGCTGGTGACCCATGATCGCCGCATGTTGGCGAACGTGCGTCTCGGTCGCGTCTGGCAGGTGGACGGTGGTCGCGTCACCGAGCAGTGAGTGGCGAGTCGCCTGGATGTGACACTGTGGCCCCACCAGTAACAATTTCGCCCGGCTGTGGCAAAAGCCGCGCACAGGGTGCTGGTCGCCGTCGATACTGCATCGGTGATCCTCACGAAGCGAACCACCACTTTTTCCGGCGTGACGGTGGTGCTGCTCGCTGTCGCGGCACTGCTCGTGACGGCCTCGGGGAGCAGTGGCGCCGCCCCGTCGACCGGCTGGCGATACACGATGGTGGCGTTCAGCAGCGCGACCGACCGCGACATGGACGTCTACGGGTCCGGGGACGGCACGACATTCCAGCTCCTCCGCAGGTCGGCATATCGGCCCCCGTCCGGGCGTGTGCGGGACGCGAGCATCTTCCGTAATACCGATGGGTGGTACTACATCACCTACACGACGGCCGACGGCGCGAACATCGGGTTCGCGCGTAGCCGTGATCGCGTGAACTGGACGTTCCTGCACAACTATCCGACCCCGTTCTGCTGTGCGTTCCTACCGGGAACGGGGGACGGGAGGGGGCTCGGCTCGTCAAGCGGGCCGGGATCCTCCGGGTCGGCCGGTTCCAGCGATGGTCCGTCCCTGTCGCCGTTCACCACCAAGTCCTGGGCGCCCGAATGGTTCGTGGAGGGTGGCCGCATCAACGTCATCCTGTCGATGTCGACCGGTGGCGGGTTCGTGCCCTACCTGATGACCGCCCTCGAGCCCTCGCTGCGGCTGTGGAGCCCACCGGTTCCGCTCGCCGGGATCGGCGCGGACCACATCGACACCACCGTGGTCAAGGTGGGTGCGACCTATCACGCGTTCACCAAGAACGAGACGAAGAAAGTCATCCAGCATGCGGTCGCGTCGTCACTGGTCGGGCCCTATCGGTTCGTCCCGCCCGGGAATTGGGGAACGTATGTGGAGGGCCCGGCCGTGGTCCAGCTGCCGAGCGGCGCCTGGCGGATGTACCTCGACGCCTACACCAGAGGAAAGCAGCTGTACTCCGACAGTACGAACGGTTTGCGCACCTGGACGCCGGTGAAGGAACTTCCGGGCATCTCCGGTCAGGTGCGGCATGTCGGGGTGATGCGCGAGCCGGCCTGACGGCGTTCCGCCGTCGACCCGACCACCCCTGTTCCGACAATTCACCGTCGTACGGTTCGAAGGTGGCTCGTCGGAACGGAGGTGGATGTCGCTCCACTGTGTGTTCTCGGCACGAACACACCGATCACGATCCAGTGCGAATCCAGTAGCGTTCGCGGTGGCCACGATCACAGTGCTGGACACGGGGACGGGAGAGAGCAAACCGATATGACGACGACATCCGACGAGACCGCCTGGTCGCTCGACGTACTTCTCGACCTGTTCGACGTGCAGCCCGCCGGACCGGATCGATTCACCGGCGCGACCGGGATCGAGGGCGAGGAGGGCCGCGTGGTCGTGGAGGGCACGCAGGTACTCGCGCAGGCGATCGTCGCTGCCGCCAAGCGGTTCCCGGACAAGTCGATACGGTCGGCGCAGGCCGTGTTCGCACGGGCGGTCACGGTCGGTCCGGTGGTGGAGTTCGACGTCGACGTCGTCCACGAGGGGCGGTCCGTGGCGACCGCCGTCGTCGCCGCCTCGCAGAACGGCAGGCGATGCGTCACGGTGACCGTCCTCGCCGACGTCCCGACCGAAGACCTGATCACCCACCACCTCCCGCGCCCGATGGTCGCCGCGCCCGACGAGGCCTTTGCCGCACGAATGCCCTTGCCAGGCCGCGATGTGCGTCTGGTCGACGTCCACGAGGTCAACAGTCCGGACGAGGTGGGGCCGCCGGAGCTGTACGCCTGGGTGAAATACGATCCGGTCCCACAGCGCGACGACCTGGCCAAGGCGCTGCTGGCGCACTTCACCGGCCATCTCGGCATCTCGACCACGATGCGTGCGCACGCCGGGATCGGCACCAGCCAGGCGCATCTCACCGTGTCCACCGCGCCGATGACCATCGGGATCAGCTTTCACGAGCCGGTCCGGTGGAGTGGGTGGATTCTCTATTCTCACGAGAGCACGCAGGTCGGTGCGGGTATGTCCTATGTGCGCGGCACGGTGCACACCGACGACGGTGCGCTCCTGGCGTCCTTCGTCCAGGACGGTCTCATCCGTCCGCTGCGCACATCTGATGCAGCAGTGGCGGCGCGCGCAAGGCTGTAGGGGGCCTAGATCTCGCAGCCGCAATCCGCAGCTCCCGGGGCACGCACCGGAAGCTCGGCGAGCACATCCGCCTTGGCCGGGTCGAAGCTGAGATGTCCACGGATGAGAGTGCTCTCCGGCAGCACATCCTCGTAGCTCCAGGCGACGTTCTCGACCACGGTGTCACCGATGACCGCGCTCCAGTAGGTGGCGTTGCCCTTGTAGTTGCAATAGGTGGTCAGGTCGCCGCGGCGCAGCAGATCGGTGCGCACGTGCGCCGATGCCACATAGAGCACCGGTTCCAAGGCGGTCTCGAAGACGATGACGGTGTCGGTGGTGTCGACGAGGGTCACGCCCGCGACGTCGACGCGTAGGCCCCGGGTGGTCGGTCGGCAGTCGACCCGGTGGTAGGGGTTCGGCGGGTACCAGACGAGCTTGCGGCCTTCCTCGTACCACTCGTCGACAGCGTCCCAGGGGACGTGGACAAACCCCGGGGCCTGCGGCTCGGGTTCGGTGGGCAGTCCGCCGACCTCGTCGACCGGAAACGCGTAACTGAGGAACTGACCGGGTCGATGCACCATCACCGCGCGTTCGGTGTCGAGGACCGTCTGTCCGTCGCGGATCGCCTGGATGCGGCGCGGATGCGGCTCGACGAACACCAGATCCGCCGGAAGCGCACCCGAGAACCAACCGGCCGGATTCCCGCTCAGGGGACCGTGTCCCGCGACGAGACTCATCGGGTCACGTCCGGTCCGCGGCGGGCGACCACGGCTCGGATGCTGTTATGCCTCATTGCTGTTCGACCTCCAGAACGTCTCACCACGATGTGTGCAAAGGCTAGCGGCTTCGGGAGTGTCCTGCGCGATGTTCCGCTGCCTGAACGTGAATGCACGTCGAGATCGATCAGAGCCCGACGTCGGCGACGACGTCGGTGAGCCTCGGCAGCAACCGATTGCGCCAGCCTCGCTCGATCGCGTTGCGCGCCATCTTCTGCAGGCGGTCGTCGAGGTCGAAACCGCTGTGGGTCAAGAGCACCCGTGTGCCCCGGCCCTGTGGTTCGAGCCGCCAGTCGACGAACCAGCGTGCAGGCGGATTGCCGCGCAAGTCCGTGTAGCTGTGGGTGAATCGTCGCCCGTGGTCGACTGTCAGTACCTGACATGCCACCTCTGCGGGTGGGTCGGCGGGGATCTCCAGGATGAACGTCGTCCCGACCTCGGTCGCGAACCCGATGGTCGATGCCAGCCAGCGCTCGAGGAGTGCCGGCTCCGTGAGCGCGCGCCACACTGCGGCAGGTGGCTGCGGCACGAACAGACCCAGTTCGACCGCAGTCGGGTCCCGTTCCACATCGAACACGACCACCAGCCTAGGCGGGCGTTGCACTGTGTGTGGGACGGTCGGGATTGCGCGTGAGTGCACCCTGTGAGTGCACAAGGGTGAGCGCTGAACAGGCACAGCGCAATTCATCTTCACGATCGAGAATGGAAGATTCTCTCGTCGCAACTCGGAGGTGGCGGCACCGCGCGCGGTCGTCGGGCGCCTCTGTACGGTTGTGCGCAGGACCAGAGAGCATGAATCGCGCACGATCTGAGCGAGAGGACATGCATGACCAAGCCTGCGAAGACAGCGAAGAACCCCGACAAGGGGTTTGTGGCACTGCTCGGTTGGAGTCTCGGGGCCATCGAGGCCCTCGATCGATTCGACCGCAGATATGTGGTGGTTGCGCCCGATTGGGCGCAAGAATACTGCTCTGAACACGACATTCCCTACGTACCGTGGAATTTCGAACGCCTGAACGATCGGTCCCTCGAGATCGCCGAGACCTTGCAGGACATGGGGGTCGACGTCGCGATTCCGCTGTTCGAGGAGACCGTCGAGTGGGCGGGCGCCATCAATTCCGTGCTGATGAACAAGCCGCGCCTGTTCGGGCAGGCGATGCTGCTGCGCGACAAGGCGCTGATGAAACGTCGCGCGCAACTCGGCGGCATCCGCGTCGGCATCTTCGAGGAGGCGCACGACCGCGACGACGTGGTCCGGTTCCTCCGCCGCGTGAACCAGACACTGCTCAAGCTCGACGGCGACCCCAACGACCCGATTCACCTCAAGGCGTTCGACAAGGCGGGATGCCTCGGACATCGGGTGATCCGGACACCCGACGAGGTCGACACGATTCCCGAGGAAGAGTTCCCGGTGCTGATGGAGTCCCACCTGGACGGCTGGGAGTTCGCGGTCGAGGCCTGGATCCACAACGGCAAGATCAAGTTCCTCAACATCTCGGAGTACGTGACACTGGGGTACTCGGTGTTCGTGCCAGCCACCCCCGAGCTCGAGAAGTATCGTCCGGCGATCACCGCGCAGATCGAGAAGCTGATCAAGACATTCGAGATCGACTTCGGCTTCGTGCACCCGGAGTACTTCGTCACCAACGACGGCGAGATGTACTTCGGCGAGGTCGCCTACCGGCCGCCGGGCTTCAAGGTGTTCGAGCTGCTCGAACGCGCATACGGGTTCAACGCCTACCAGGCCCTGGTGCTCTCCTTCGATCCGAAGACCACCGAGGAGGAGATCGACGCGTTCTTCCCGCGCGAGGTGGTGGACGCGAGCGGTGTCGCGGGTTGTTTCGGTGTGTATCCACGTCGCCGTGTGGTCTCCAACCTGGAGATCCCCGACGTGACCGCAGACGACGACTATTACGAGACCAACGATCTCGCGGAACCCCTCGAGGAGACGGTCACCAAGCGCACGGCTTTCGGGACGCACTGGGGTCTGCTGTACTTCTTCGGGGAGGATCCCTACCGGATGCGGGATCTGCTCAAACAGCAAGAAGAGCTCGACTTCTACGTATGAGATCTGGACGGGGCCACCACGCGTGCCCTGTGCGGACCGTGAGGACAGCAAAGGGTGCTAGTGCCTTCTTCGGACCACACCGACTCCGGCCGGGCGCTGGCAACCCGGGTCGAGCAACTCGATCACGCCACCGCGGCCATGCTCGACGCGCCGGACTTCGCCAAGGTCGGCAAAGTGCGTCGGGTCCTCGATGCGCTGCGCCGTGTGCTCACCCAGGAGGGTGGCTGCGCGGCCGTGCGCGACCGCGCCGCAACACTCGAGAGTGCCGGCGTCTTTGCCGGGACCGACTGGGATCAACCGAGCATCCTGGTGCCGGCGCTCGCCGGTCCCAGCCTGCGCAGTGGTCACACCGACACCGTGATCCTGGAGTCGACGAGCGAGTTGCGGATGGTCGCGATCGCGATGGGCGACTACGACCATGCCGACATGACGGCCGACGACGCCCGGCGGTTCCTGTCACAGATCCTCGCGATGAACCTCGACCTGCTGCTCGCGCCGCCGTCGGAGGCCGAGCGCGTGCGACAGGGGAGCGCCGCCAAGGTGATCCGCGAGGTCTTCGGCTACGTTCTCGACCAGATCGGCTACGACAGCGTGCTCGACGAGTTGGTCGAGGAGATCTGGCGGATACTCCGGCAGCGACCCATCCAGGTCGATCACGTCAAGGCCATGGTCACGCGGATCGCGGTCCATCGCAACGATCCCGACGTCGACCTCGGCACGTCCGCGCAGGGTCTCGATCGGCTGACCACGGCGCTCTTCGGGCCGACCGAGGCATGTCGGGAGGATCCGGGCACCGACGTCTATCTGTCGCGATTGTCGGCGATGGACGCCGAAGGGCTCGAGTTCGAGGCACGCGGATTCGCGCGAGCCATGCACGACACCGGCCTCGTGTCCCCGTACCACGCCGCGTTGGCCCGGTTCCTGGTGGACGACAACGTCTTTCTCCTCCCTGAAGCGCTCGGGTTGTCGGAGGTGGGGCGCAACTGTCTGCTCCGCTACACCGACCTGGTGCTCGAGCTGATCACCCGGACCGTGCATCCGCAGAACGCGCAGTGCCTGTACGGCCTCGCGTTGCTGCTCGACCGCGGAATCCTGCATCAGCCACCGGTGGTCCCGTCGCTGTGGCGGCAACTGGCGCTGAAGCTCTCGTCGACGGTCTCCCGACGTCTGCAGTCGGCTTTCGGCCCCGCCGTCGATCCCGAGTCGCTGCTCATCGGCGGCCTGCTGTCGATGCTCGGCCAGCCGCTGGGTGTCGGGCAGGGGGATAATCCGACCTGCCAGTCGGCCCGTGCGTTGTCGATGTGGGCGTACAACGATCCCGACTATCTGCTGCAGGTGGTGGCCTGGGCGGCCCGCGACGACGAGGTCGTCGCCCATTTCGAAGGGCAGCGCGTGTCGTCGGTGGAGAGCGTCGGCGGGGTCGCCACGGCCGATCCGATCGATCTGGATCCTGTTTCGCTCCTGGTGGTTCCGCATCTCGATCGGATCTACGCGGAGATGGTCCGCCGCTGTGCCGACCGTCCCGGTGACCCACATCGCTGGGTGAACCCGGAGTTCCACGGTTGGTGGTCGGCCCGGGGCTTCCGGATCAACGTCGACGTGGCGACCGGCGACATCATCGACCTCGACGATTTCATCCGTCAGTTCTACGCGGCGTACCACCCCGGCTACAACGGCAATCAGCCGCTCATCCACCCGCAACCCGCCGGGATCGCGTTCACCGACAGCGCCGCGCGCTACGTCGGCTGGCATGCGATCACCATCCTGCGGGTCGCCGCGGACCCGAACGGTGTCATCCGCGTCTATTTCTTCAACCCGAACAACGACAGCGGGCAGGACTGGGGAGACTCGGTGGTGGTCGGCACGGCAGGCAACGGTGAGCGACCAGGCGAGGGATCGCTGCCCTTCGAACAATTCGCCTCGCGGCTGTACATCTTTCACGCCGACCCGCTCGAAGACGGTGCGACCGAAGATGTTCCGTCCGAGGACGTCGCACGGGTGATCGGTTACGTCGAACGAAGCTGGGGAGTCGACCGAATGGGTCGGCCGGAGACGGGCGATCTACCGCACGTCGGTCAGCGCGTTCCGGCGAGCGATCTACCACGCGACCACGCCAGGTAGCCGATTCCCACGCAGGCAAACCAGACCGCGCCGACGATCAACGCGACGCGGCCGTCGGTGTCGAAGAACAGCAGAACGAACACCATGAGGAGAAAGGCCAGCGCAGCCCAGGTGGTGACCGGCGCGCCCGGCACTCGATAGTCCGACGCCGGAAGCTCTCCGCGGGCCACCTTCTTGCGATAGGCCATGTGACACACCAGGATCGTTCCCCACACGACGATGATGCCGACCGTGGACACCGAGGTGATGTAGGAGAAGGCGTGGTCTGGGTCGATCACGTTCACGACGACACCGGCCACCATCACCACGGCACTCAGCACGATTCCCCCGATGGGGACCTGGCGACCGGACAGCCGAGCGAGTTGCCGTGGTGCATCGCCGCGCTGGGCCAGCGAACGCACCATCCGGCCGGTGGAGTAGATGCCGGAGTTGCACGACGACAGTGCGGCGGTCAGCAGCACGAAGTTGACGATGCCTGCCGCACCAGGGATTCCGATGTATTCGAACACCGACACGAACGGACTCTGGCCCTCCTGGAAGTCGCGCCAGCTCCGTACCGACAGGATCACGACGAGGGAGCCCACATAGAAGACGCCGATGCGGAACGGAACGGAGTTGATGGCCTTGCGCAACGTGACCCTCGGGTTCTGCGCCTCACCGGCGGTCACGCCGACGAGTTCCACACCCACGTAGGCGAACATCACGATCTGCAGGCTCAGCAACGCATTGGTGAACCCGGTCGCGAAGAAGCCGCCGTCACTCCACAGATTCGTCACCGATGGGCCGGTGTCGGGTCCCAGGCCCGCGATCGGCAGCAGCACCCCGATGCCGACGATGATCATGCCGAGGATCGCGGTGACCTTGATCGCCGAGAACCAGAACTCCGCGCGACCGAACATGCCGACCGAGATCAGGTTCGCGCCGAAGAGGACCATCAGCGCGACCAGCGCCGTCACCCAGACGGGGATGGACGGCCACCAGTAGTTGATGTACTTGCCGGCCACGGTGATCTCGGCCATGCAGGTCGTTGTCCACACGGCCCAGTAGGTCCACCCCTGGCTGAAGCCGGCGAAGCGGCCCAGGAACTCGTCGGCGTACTCGCTGATGCCGCCCGAGATCGGTCGGTAGATCAGCAATTCGCCGAGCGCGCGCATGACGATGAAGATCGCCAGGCCCGCGAGGGCGTAGGCGAGGATGAGAGCCGGCCCGGCCTTCTCGATCGCGCCGCCGGAACCGTAGAACAGGCCGGTGCCGATCGCGCCGCCGATCGCGATCATCTGGACCGTCCGGGTGGTCAGACCCCGTTGGTAGCCCTCGTCGCGTTCCGTGGATGCCCGGACTTCGACGTCTTCGTTCGTCACCACACCGACTCCCTCAGAATTGTGTACCGTCAGCGGCCCAATCTAGACGTCCGGATGTGCACTCGATCACTCAGGCTTCGTCAGCCCGCGGATCGCCACGAACTTTGTCCGATTCATCCGAATCGGCCCGAGCCGGTGTCGGATTCGACGGACTCCGCGGCCGGTTGCGAGGCGAGGTCGTCGTCGAAACAGTCGGTATGTCCGACTTGATCAGGAGAAACTGATCAAGTTAGGTTGATGAAATGGCTGATGGCGATCGCGATGTCCTCGATGTGGCGTCCGGGCTGCGTATCACCGTCGGGTCGTTGGTGCGCCAATTACGCCAGCACCGCGGCCCCGACGACCCGAGCGTGCCGGAGACGATGGTTCTCGCCCGGCTGGATCGGGACGGCTCCTGTTCGGCCGCGGATCTGGCCCGGCACGGTCACGTCAGCCCCCAGTCGATGGGGGTCACCATCGCCGCACTGCAGGAGCGGGGGCTGATCGTCCGTGCGCCCGACCCGACCGATGGCCGTCGCATCCTGCTGAGTCTGACCGCTGCTGGTGGGGAGGCGCTCACCGACCGGCGCAATCACAGCACTCGTTCCATCGCCGAGGCGATGTCGTCGACGTTGAGCGCTGACGAGATCGCAACCGTGGCCGACGCGTTACCGCTTCTCGAACGAGTGCGGGATGCGCTGTGAGCACGTCCTCCGCGCTGCAGTCCACGTCACCGACGCCCACGACACCCGACGACGGTTATCGCTGGGTCGCGTTGTCGAACACCACTGCGGCGGTGTTCATGTCAGCGCTCGACGGGTCGATCGTGATCATCTCGCTGCCCGCGATCTTCCGGGGTATCGGCCTGGATCCCCTTGCATCGGAGAACATCGGGTACCTGCTCTGGATGATCATGGGGTATCGCCTCGTCCAGGCGGTGGCGGTCACCACGCTGGGCCGGCTGGGTGACATGTTCGGCCGCGTGCGGATCTACAACGCGGGCTTCGCGGTGTTCACAGTGGCGTCGATCCTGTTGTCGTTCGACCCTTTTCACGCTTCGGCGGCCGCGACCTGGCTGATCGCCTGGCGCGTGCTCCAGGCCCTGGGCGGGTCGATGCTCACGGGCAACTCCGCGGCGATTCTCACCGATGCCTTCCCGGCCGATCGCCGTGGCTTCGCACTCGGACTCAACCAGGTTGCGGCGCTGGCGGGCCAACTCACCGGGCTGGTTCTCGGCGGGTTGCTGGCGGCCTGGGACTGGCGCGCCGTGTTCTGGGTCAATGTCCCGGTCGGCGTCTTCTTCACTCTATGGGCCTATCTCAAACTCCGCGACAGCGGAGAACGGCATCCCGGCCGGATCGATTGGTGGGGTAACGGGACCTTCGCGATCGGACTGTCCGCGGTCCTCGTCGCCATCACGATCGGCCTGCAGCCCCATGGTGGGCACACGATGGGCTGGACCGCACCGACGACGATCGCCTTGTTGGTGACCGGGGTGGTGCTGCTCGTTTCATTCGTCCTCATCGAAAAGCGTGTGGCCGAACCCATGATCGAGCTGGGCCTGTTCAAGATCCGCGCCTTCTCGGCGGGTAACGGGGCGGCTCTCTGTGCGTCGCTGGCGCAGGGCGGACTGCAGTTCATCCTGATCATCTGGCTGCAGGGCATCTGGTTGCCGCTGCACGGCTACGACTATGCCGACACCCCACTGTGGGCGGGTATCTTCATGCTGCCGTTGACCTTGGGCTTCTTCGTGTCCGGCCCGCTCACCGGCGCGATGTCGGACCGATTCGGCGCGCGCGGATTCTCGACCGTCGGCATGGTGCTGTTCGGGTCGAGCTTCGTCGGGCTGCTGTTCCTGCCGATCACCTTCTCGTACTGGGCTTTCGCCCTGTTGATCGCGCTGAACGGCGTGGGCACGGGGATGTTCGCCGCGCCCAACACATCGTCGATCATGAGCAGTGTGCCTGCGCGCTACCGCGGGGTCGCGTCGGGCATGCGTGCCACGTTCCAGAACTCCGGGACGGCGCTGTCGATCGGCGTGTTCTTCTCGCTCATGGTGGTCGGGCTCTCGGCAAATCTGCCCGAGGCGATGTCGTCCGGGCTCCAGCAGCAGGGGGTGTCGGCGGGCGTCGCGAACGATGTCGCGAACCTGCCGCCGGTGTCGTCACTCTTCTCGGCCATGCTCGGCGTCAACCCGATCGATCACCTGCTCGCGGGAACGGGAACGCTCGACGGGCTCACGGCCGCCCAACGTGATCACCTGACCGGGCACAGCTTCTTCCCGGATCTGCTCTCGGGGCCCTTCCACGATGGCCTCGTGGTGGTCTTCGCCGCCTCGATCGCACTGTCGATCTGTGCGGCGGTGGCGTCGGCATTGCGCGGCAGGCCGCCACAGAAGCCGGTGGCGAGTTCGAGGGATTGACGGCCGCGGTCCGGAGCTGGGGATGCCGGCCGTCAGGGCATCCGGCGTCGTCGGCGCGATGCCGTCTCCTCGTCACGCCTCGCGTCGTACTCGCGACGATTCATGCCGATGGTGTCGTTGTGCTCGGCCGCCCAGTTGGCCAGCGCGATCGCATGAGGGAGCAGCGAGTCCGCCAGGTCGGTGAGACGGTACTCGACTCGGGGCGGCACCTCCGCATACGCCGTGCGTGCGACCAGACCGTCGCGTTCGAGCTTTCGCAGGGTCAGCGACAGCATCCGTTGTGAGATGCCGGGAATCAGCCGCTGCACCTCGGTGAACCTCAACTGGCGATCGTGCAGGGTCGCGATGATGAGCAGCGCCCATTTGTCCGCGATCCGGTCGAGTAGATTTCGGACGGCCTGCCCCAGGTCGCCCCGGATCGAACAGAGGCGTTCGTCGTCGGCCATCGACAGCTCCTTGTCAGTGACGCACACGCGTGTGCCTTTTGTACGGCACCCGATTCTGATCGACAATGCAGTTGCTTACACATCGTAACCAAGGAGGATTCCCGTGGTCATCGCCTACTGGATCGTCGGCGCGATCCTGGCGCTGTTCTATCTCTACTCGGGCGGGATCAAAGTGATGCGATCCCCGGACCGGCTCCGACCGATGATGGGGTGGATCGACACCGTGCCACTGGGGTTCGTGCGGACCATCGGCATCCTCGAGGTGCTCGGTGCGCTCGGGCTGATCCTGCCGCCCGCAACGGGCATCGCCGCGGTCCTCGCATCGGTGTCGGCGGTCGCGCTCGTGCTACTCCAGATCGGTGCCATCGCACTGCATCTCCGCCGCGGTGAGGCTCGGCTCATCGGCTTGAACGTCGCACTGGTCGCCGTCGCTGCGGTGGTCGCGTGGCTGTCAACCGTGTGGTGGTGACCCGGTCGGTGGGTGGCGGTCATCGGATGGCCATGACCCGGGATCTCACATCCGCGGGGCCTGCCCCCTCGTCAGATCGACCAGGGACCGCAGATCCACGGCCCGTGCGCGTCGGCGCGCCGCGGCGGCGCGATTGCCGGCGGGGACCAGCAGGCGCAGCTCCCGCGGATGACTGCGGAATCGCAAAGGTGTCGTCAGCTCCAGTGCTTCGCCGTCGATGCCGACGAATGCCCGCCCGCCGCGCGATCGGATCTCGAACTCCTCGGTCGCGAATTCATGCCAGAAGCGGCTGGTCCTGCGTAGGCCGAGCGCGGATCTGGTCAGCAGTCGGGCTGCCTCGGCCCCGGTCGAGGTGGAGATCGCGATGACGCCGAGCCGACCGGTGTCCATCGCCCGTCGAGTCGCGGCGTCCAGCGAAGCCGTTGCGGTATAGGGATTGTTCGACACCAGGATGACGAACGACCCGTCGACCTCGTCGCCGGTGGGGGAGGTGAACTGGAGATCGAAGGGCTCGGCGGTGCGGCCCAGCAGGTCGGGCAGCATCGTGGCGAACGTCTGGGCTTTCTCCGCCCGATACGAGCTCTCGTGCACGACGGTCGCGTAGACGCCCAGTGACACGTTGTTGACGAACAGACGGCCGTTGACGGTGGCATGATCGACCCGCCGCTCCACCGCATCCCGGAATGCCAGCAGGCCTGCCTTCGGGTCCTCACGGTCGAGCCCGAGGTCGAGGGCGAAGTGATTGCGCGTGCCCGCGCTGATGCAGACGAACGGCAGTCCGTTCTCGACGGCAACCGACGCGACGAGGGCCTGCGACCCGTCGCCGCCCGCCATGCCGAGGCAGTCGGCCCCGCGCGCCACGGCATCCCGGGCGAGTTGCTCGAGATCGTCGTCGGGACCGAGTACGAGCACTTCAACACCCAGATCCCTTGCCGCAGAGACGATGCCGAACCGTTCGACCTTCCCGCCGCCCGACTTGGGATTGCAGATCAGCACCGGCTTCGCCGGGCGTCTGGACTCCCTGGTCAGATCGAGTGCATGCAGATCCGGCGCCAGCGCGTACCGGGCACACCCGGTGGCGACGGCCAACACGGCGCCTGCGGTGAGCAGTCGAACCGCGACCGTTGCCGGATCGGCGAGCGCCTGCGTCAATGCGACGGCGATGACGGCCATGCCGACGGCGACCGCGATCGCCCCGCCGAGGCGACGTACGGCCCGCTCCGTGATGACCCACCACGCACCGGCGGTGGCGATGCCGAAGCCGATGAGCCCGATCACGACGTCGATTCCTCGGGTGATCACGAACCCCACCACCACCACGGCCATCAGGGCGACACCGGTCAGAGCAATGCCGGCGCTGAGGCGGCGGTCGAGCCCAGGCACCGAGGCAGGGGTGGACTGCATGCGTCGTCTCCCGCTGCTCAGCGGGGGGTCAGCAGGATGGAGCGCGCTCCGGCGGTGAATGCGGTGTGCAGATCCTCGGGATCGGGAGTCCCGTCGGAGCCGATGCCGATCTTGTTGAAGGAGGCGAACTGCTTGTTGTCACGGCAGATGACGGCGTAGTGCTCGACGACGCTCGGCTCGTCGGTGAACGCCTCGACATCGGCCGGCCGCCGCCGGCCCATCAGCCGGATCTCCACGGATTCGCCGGTTCTCAGGTTCTTGCCCCACGCGAACGGCGTGCCGATCAACAACTTCCCGTCGTGGGATGTGTAGGCGACCGGCACGGTGTACCGCTTACCGGATTTCCGCCCGACGACGTACACGGTGACCAGACGTCGGCCGATACCGCGGCTGATCACGGGTGTGGCCAGCAGGGCGCGGACGATGCGGTTGGTCACGCGTTGCAGTTTCATCGGCTGCGGCCGTTGGGATGTGGGTCCCGTCACCTGAGTGAGATTACACCGTGGACGGCGGTCCCACGGTGATCACGACGTCGTCGGGATCGGTTCCGGTGGACACCCAGAACCCGATGTGGTCAAGGTAGAGCGGTCCATCCGAATCGTCGAGGAGCTCCGATGACCACTCCGATCATGCCGAAGTCCGATGCCGCAGAACTGATCGTCGCCGCCCGCATCCGTCAGGGACTGTCCTGGTCCGACATCGCCGATCGGATCGACGCTCCGGTTGTCTGGACGGTGGCCGCACTCCTCGGGCAGCATCCGGTGCCGGTGGACAAGGCGACCATCGTGTGCGAACTCCTCGGCCTCGGTGAGGGCGTGATCGAGAGCCTGGTACGCCAGCCGACCCGGGTCGCCGACGAATCGGTTGCGACCGACCCGACCATCTATCGCCTCCACGAGGCGCTCGCCGTCTATGGCCCGGCACTCAAGGAACTGATCCACGAAGAGTTCGGCGACGGGATCATGAGTGCGATCAACTTCAAGGTCGATTTCTCCCGGCGAGCGGATCAGGACGGGGATCGGGTGGTGATCACGTTCGACGGCAAGTTCCTCGACTATCGCTGGTAGGTGGTGTCGATTTCGGCGCATCTCGTTCGTCCTTCTGATGTGGCACCGACAACGGGCCACACTGAGAGAAGGAGGACACCATGCGTTATGCATTGCTGATCAACAATGCCGAGCCCGCTCCGGGCGAGGTCACGGCCGAGGCCGTCGACGAGATGAAGTCGTTGATCCGCGCCTACACCGACGCGTTGTACGCGGCAGGCGTGCTGGTGGCGGCCGAGATCCTCGCCTCGCCGACCGCCACGCAGACGGTCACCAGGCGCGACGGGGACCTCCGGGTCCAGGAGGGACCGTTCGCCGAGACCCGGGAGGCGCTCGCCGGCGTGTTCGTCATCGATGTCCCCGATCACGACGCCGCGCTGGCCTGGACCGAGAAGATGCCCGCCACGCAATACGCGGTCGTGGAGGTCAGGCGGTCCGTGCTCTCCTGTGTCGACGGTGTCTGGTCGGACTGACGGCGCCCAGCCCTCGGCGAGTGCGATCGCCGAGGCGCGGGCGCACGCCGAGTGGGCGGCACGAGAATCCCATGGCCGCCTTCTCGCGCTGTTGGCCGCGGCCACACACGACGTCGCGGGAGCCGAAGACGCGCTCGGCGACGCGTTCGAACGGGCCCTGACCCGGTGGCCGGTCGACGGCGTGCCACGCGATCCGGATGGTTGGCTTCTGACGGTCGCCCGCAATCGTCAACGCGACCGCTGGCGTTCGGTGGCGGTACGGACCTCGGTTCCCCTCGACGCGGTGTCACGCGCTCCGGCGCCGGCCGGTGCCGACGGCCCGGACAGTGGGGTGTCTCCGTTCCGGGACCGGCGCCTCGAGTTGCTCCTGGTGTGCGCTCACCCCGAGATCGGGGCGGCCGTGCACGCGCCGCTGATGCTCAACACGGTGCTGGGTCACCCGGCCCATCGGATCGGCCGCGCGTTCGCGATTCCCGGTGCCACGATGGCGGCTCGTCTCGGACGCGCCAAACGACGTATCGCCGACCTCGGCTTGCCGTTCGAGGTTCCCCCGGTGGACGAGCTCACCGATCGCCTCGCACCTGTCCTCGAGGCGATTTACGCCGCGTACACCATCGAATGGCCCGCCCTGGCGCACGAGCGTCAGGCCCTGCTGCTCGGACTCGGGGAGGTGGTGGCCGAGGTCGCCGCGACGAGCGCCGAGGCGCACGGCCTTGTCGCGCTGATGGAATTGTCGAGTGCCCGACTACCCGCCCGGACCGATGACGACGGGCGGTTCGTGCCACTGGCCGAGCAGAATCCGGGGCGTTGGGACGCCGGCCTCATCGCACGCGCGCACGCCCACCTGCGCACCGCACACGGTCTCGGCCGGATCGGTCGGTTTCAGCTCGAGGCCGCCATCGGTGCGGTCCATTGCGCCCGCAGGCCGGATGCGGCTCCCGATTGGCTCACCCTGCGCCGACTCCACGAGGCGTTGCAGACGATCTCGCCGACCGTGGCGGGCGCGGTGGCACTGGTGGCGGTGGTGGCCGAGACCGACGGCGCCGCAGCCGCTCTGGGCCGACTCGACGGTGTGGCCGACGTCGATCGGTTCCAGCCGGCGTGGGTCACGCGAGCGCACCTGCTGGCCCGGCTCGGTCGCGAAGACGCCTCGACCGCGGCCTTCGACAAGGCGATCGCGCTCACCACCGATCCCGCCGAGAGGGCATACCTCGAAGCTCGTCGGGCGACGATCCGGTCAAGCTGAAAGTGCGCTGAGAGAGCGGTGTCGCAGCGGCCGGTTCGGCGGATTAGCCTCGATCCCAGGTCGGGTCTCAACTCCACGAGGAGGAATGATGAGTCATCCGACAATTCGTCGAGTCCTGGTCGCCGCGGCGGCTGCCGTTCTCGGTGCGACCGCGTTGGTGACCGCACCAGCAGTGTCCGCCGCGCCCATGACCGCCGAGAAACCCGCTGCGCTCGTCGTGTCGGGTGACATGGCGATCGCCCCGGGTGTGCACCTGCTGAGGATCGAGGCGGTCGGCTCCCGCGCCGCGGACGGGAAGACGACGGGCACCTATCGGGCAACCGTGCTGGACGGGATGAATCCCACGCCGATCCAGGTCCGCGGACCCATCACCTGCCTCTACACCGCCGGCAACACGGCGTCGCTGATCTATCCGATCACCGCGACCACCCCCGACATCCTGCCGGCTGCGGCCCGCGGTGCGGCCGCCGTCCAGATCACCGTGCGCAAGGGGGCGTCGGGTGCCGCGAGCCACGTGGGCATCATGGGCCCGATGGCGACGTCGTCGTTCGACGGTTGCCGACCGGCGATGACCCCGTTCGTCTTCGACGGAATGATCGGCATCAAGTAGTAGCCGGGGACCGAGGGGCGTCGATCTGTGTCGTCTCGTGGCGTCGGCAGCGGACAGTCCGTCAGTTGCCGACGCCGGTCGGGGGCAGCAGAGTTGCGCCATGACTCTCGGCGCACCCCCTGAACACCCCGACGCGGCTGCCGTCGCACCACAGGCCGGTTATCGCGACAAGGTTCTCGCCGTCGAGCCGGGCGGCAACGAGCCGATCCCGCTCGATGCGCGGCACGGTTCGCCGCGCGGGCTTTTCTGGACCTGGACCGCGCCCAACCTCGAGTTCGCGACGATCTTCGTCGGCGTCATCTCCGTGCTGTACTTCGGCCTGTCGTTCTGGCAGGCCGTCGCGGCGATGGCGATCGGCAACCTCCTCGGCGCGGTCGCCCACTTCCTGTTGTCGGCGGAAGGACCGCTGCACGGGGTGCCCCAGATGGTGCTCGGTCGCCTCGCATTCGGCCACCGCGGCAATGTCCTGCCCGCGACGTTCATGGCGATCATGTGCGGCGTCGGCTGGTTCGCCACCAACAGCGTCAGCGGTGCCTTCGCGCTGTCGACACTCTTCGGACTCACGCCCCTGCTCGGTCTGGTGATCATCGTGATCGCGCAGACAGCGTTCGCCTTCTTCGGTCACAATCTCGTGCAGCGATTCGAGCGGGTGGCCGCCCCGGTGTTGGCCGTGGTCTTCCTGATCGGTGCGGTGATCATCTTCAGCAAGTCCGACGTCTCGGCCGGCTCCGCCGACGGCGGGTTCTCGCTCGGTGGCTTCCTGCTGACCGTCGGCGCGGCCTTCGGCTACACCGCGGGCTGGACGCCCTATGCCGCCGACTACACGCGGTACCTGCCGCCCACCGTGTCCAAGCTGCAGACCGGACTGTTCGCGTCTGCGGGCCTGTACATCTCGTGCACGTTCCTGATGGTCGTCGGAGCGGCGTCGGTGACCATCGGCGCACCCTCCTCCGACAATCCGACGGAGGCGTTCACGGCCAACCTGCCGAGCGTCGTCGCCGATCTCACGCTGCTGGCGATCGCCGTCGGCGCCGTCGCGGCGAATGCCATCAACGTCTACTCGGGCGCAATGGCTTTCGTGACGATGGGTTTCCGGCTGCCGATCGGGATCCAGCGGGCACTGGTGACGGTGTTCTTCGGGATCGTCGGTTTCCTGGTCGCCTGGTGGGCGCTGGCCGACGCCGCGGCATCCTACGAGGCCTTCCTGCTGCTGGTCGCCTACTGGATCGGCCCGTGGCTCGGCGTGGTGTTCGCCGATCGGCTGCTCCGACGCGAACCACCGTCGCTCGCCCTGCTCTACGACACCCGCTACACCAACTGGGGTGGCGTCGCCGCATTCGCGATCGGTCTGGTGACATCGCTGCTGTTGTTCTGCAATCAGGAGCGCTTCGTCGGATACGTCGTCCGTGCCGTGCCGGAGCTCGGTGACATCGGGGCGTTCGTCGGATTCGTCATCGCCTTCGTCGGATACCTGATCCTGGCCCGCAAGCGGGTCGAGCGATCACAGCGCGAATACGCCTGATCCGCTCTCACGGCCGACCGGGCAGGGTTTGCGGCTGTGAGCGGAACGCACTGATGGCCAACAGCATCGACGTGTACATCGCCGGCGAGGTCGGGTCGAAGCCGAGGAGTCCGCGAATGCGGTCGAGTCGCTGGTAGAGACTCTGCCTGCCCAGGTGGAGGACCTCGGCGGACCGGGTGGCACTGCATCCGTGACGGAGATGGACGTCGAGAGTGGTGACGAGGTTGGTGGACTGGCTGTGATCGTGGGCGATCAGGGGTGCGATGAGTTGTCGCAACTCACCGTGGATCTCGGGGTCGGCGGACCGCGCAGTGCTGTCGGCCACGAGCTCGCGGCCGGTGAAGATCCGCTTGTCGGTGACGCCGTCACGCATCAGACCCACGGCGATGGACAGCCTTTCGGCGCAACGGTGCAGAGACGCGGCCAGAGTCGCGGAGAGTTCTGCCCCCGGGTCGGCAGCGTCGAGTGAGTAGGCGTCGCCCACCACGGCGGTGATCCGACCGGCCTGCGGGCCGAGGTCGACGAGTGTGTCGGTGACCCGCTGGACCGGATCGTCACCGTGCTCGGAGCGCGGCGCGGCCACCAGCGCGTACACGGTGGCATCGATCGTCGCCTGCACCAGTCCGGGAAGGGCCGACGCCGATCGTGCGAGCGCCGCTTCCACCATCCTCGGGTCGGGCGCCTCGGCCGCCATTGTGACGAGTCGCGTCGAATCGGTGACCCGGACCCCGGAGCTCACAAGACGTGCGAAGAGATCGGCGCGGCGGACGTGCCGCCCGCCGACGATTTCCTCGACGAGACGGGTGCCCACCGCGGAACCCCTTGTACCGGAACGGGTCAGGGCTGCTGCGATCGGACCGGCCGCGGCCGCCAGCATCATGGCGACCACGGGTGGCGGGTGGCCCGCCGAGTCCCCACCGGCGATCAGGCGGGCGATCTCGCGATCCCGCGCCATGACTGCCGCCGAGGCCGTCGCGGCGTCGACCATCCGCCAGGCCGATCTGTCATCGTCGACGCCGTGCGCGGCGAGCAGTGCTCCGCCGGAACCGACCAGTGCGATCTGGCGCCCGGTCACCTCGGACACATCGGCGAGCATCCGCGCCACTGCGCCGGGGGCCAACAGGTCTGTGTGCAGGGCATCGTCGAGCTGTGCGCGCAGGCGTAGACCGGCGAGCTCCCCGCTCACGATGGACGTGTTCGCCTCGCGGCACACCTCGATGAACGGCAGCACGCGACGCAGCTCGATGATCGGTAGACGGCGCGCCGATCCCTCCCGGATCATCTCCTCCGGAATCGCGTCGAAGGTCCGGCCGATCTCGAATGCGAGGCCGGCGACGCCGCGCTCGGCGAGGTCGCGCACGTAGTGCCTGCGTGTGCCTGCGTCCAGCCCGCCGAGCCCGAGCCCGGTGGTGAGGAGGAGCTCGCCACCCGACAGCAACGGCCCGATCTCGAAGATCTCGCTGGAGTGCACCCAACCGACCGGGACGTCGAGGTGATCGTGCGCGGTCAGGACCCGCGGGTCGGCTCGGTGCAGGTGGCGCTCGACGATCTCGCGCAAGGTCGGCAGAGCCACGGGAGCAGAGGACATGATCCGACGATATGCACGTTCGCCCCGGTTCGCGAGGCGACGGACTGTCCGTTGTCCGCGGCGTCGTGCGGGGGCAGGCTCGTCTGCATGACAAGCCGCACCGATGCCGTCGACCTCGATCCGGCCGTCCTGCTCGACGTCGCCTACCGTCAGGCGCGTCTCGGTCTGGATGAGGGGGGTATCCCGATCGGCGCCGCCCTGTTCGCCGTGGACGGCACCCTCCTCGGGGAGGGGCGAAATCGTCGGGTCCAGCACGACGACCCGTCGGTGCACGGCGAGACCGATGCCTTCCGTGCGGCGGGACGTCAGCGGGACTATTCATCGACGATCATGGTCACCACCTTGGCGCCCTGCTGGTACTGCAGTGGGCTGATCCGTCAGTTCGGGATCGGTGCGGTGGTGGTCGGGGAGAACCGCACCTTCTCCGGTGGCGAGGACTGGTTGCGGGACAACAGGATCGAGGTGACCGTGGTCGACGACGGTCGATGCGTGGCGATGATGGCCGACTTCATCGCTGCGAACCCCACCCTGTGGAACGAGGACATCGGTGTCGCGGACGCGACGGTACCCAAGCTGACCGGAGGCAATGTATGACCGCGAGCCCGATCCTCACCGTCGACATCGCGCAGTGGCGGGCCGGGGGAGCTGCGGCCGACCGGGTGTGTGCGGCTGTCGACGAATCGCTGCAGAAGGCAGGCTTCCTCCTGGTCACCGGGCACGGCATCGATCCCGATCTGCCGGCGACGCTGCGGGCGGCTGCCCGTCAGTTCTTCGCGTTGCCCACCGACATCAAAGAGCAGTACTCGGTGGGAGTCGGGGGTCGTGGCTGGATCGGACCGGGGATGGAGGCCAACGGATACGCGGAAGGTACCGAGACGCCTCCGGACCTGAAGGAGACCTACAACTCCGGCGCCCAGACCAGGGTGGGCGTTCCAGAGGTCGATGACTACTGGTTCGCCCCAGACGTGTGGCCGGCCGAGGTGCCGCGCCTGCGTGAGCTGTTCACCGAGTGGACTTCTCAGGTGAAGGCACTGTCCGACGATCTGCTGGCGCTCATGTCGGCGTCACTGGGCCTCGTGGGCGACGCCAACCCCTTCCAGGGGCTGGCCCGCAATTCCACGTGGACCTCGAACATCAACCACTACCCGCCGATGGCTGTGGTGGGAGATCCGGAACCGGGCCAGTTCCGGATCGGCCCGCACACCGACTTCGGTACGGTCACCGTGCTCGACCGCGAGCCCGGCGCCGGTGGTCTCCAGGTGTACAGCGACGAAACCGGCTGGGCGGACGCACCATTCGATCCGGCCGCGCTGACCGTCAACATCGGCGATCTGCTCGAGTACTGGTCGGGCGGGCGGTGGCCTGCGGGGCGCCATCGCGTCCTGCCGCCGCAACCCGATGCGCCAGAGGAGGATCTGGTGTCACTCATCTTCTTCTACGAGCTCGATCACGACGCGATCGTGTCACCACTCGAACCGCCGGTGGGCCGTCACGCCGACCGTCCGCCGGTGATCTCCGGGGACTTCATCAAGGAGCGGCTCGACGCCATCACGGTGGGCTGACCGGCACGCGACGAGGCGACCGGCATGCGGGGGCCGGCATGCGGGGGCCGGACAGGCAAACGGCTCCGTCGATCAGGTGATCGACGGAGCCGCCCCGCTCCCCGGGGTTCTCTAGGGCACCATGCCGAATGGACTGCCGCCGAAGGGCAGCCCTGATCCGCCGGATTCGCCGCCCTGGCCGCCGGACTCGCCGCCCTGGCCGCCGAATTCGCCGCCCTGGCCGCCGAAGCCATCCTGGCCGCCGCCGGATCGACCACCCTGGCCGCCGGACTCCGGAATGGTCGTCTGTTCCTTGTCGACCGCACTTCCGAGCTTGACCTGCACGGTGTGTGCGTTGTTCCCCGACCCGACGGTGACCGGCACGGTGTCGCCGGGCGCGTGGGTGAGGACCTGTGCCATCAGATCGGCGTAATCGCTGATCGGGGTGTCGCCGATCTTGGTGATCACGTCGCCGGCCTTGAGGCCGGCGTCCGCGGCTGCGCCACCCGACTGCACCGCCGAGATCTGGGCACCCTCGACGTTCTGGTCACCGTTTGCTGAGGCCAGCGAACCCGACACACCCAGAACAGGTTTCGTCGCGTGGCCGTCCTGCAGGAGTTCGTTCGCGATCCGCTTGGCGGCGTTGATCGGGATGGCAAAGCCGAGTCCATAGGCCTGGACCCCGCCGCTGGAGCTCTGGCCGGTGTCGACGGCGGAGTTCACGCCCACCACCTGACCCTTCAGATTCACCAGTGGGCCACCGGAATTACCGGGATTGATCGCGGTGTCGGTCTGCAGGCCGTTGTAGACGGTGAGCCCGGATCCGGACTCGTCGCCTGCGGTGACGGTGCGCGACAGAGCGCTGACGATGCCGGAGGTGACCGTGTTCGACAGGTTCTCGGGGCTACCAACCGCGACGACCTGCTCGCCGACCTGCAGGCCACTCGAATCGCCCAGCGCGGCCGGGGTGAGTCCCGACGCATTGTCGAGCTTGATGACGGCCAGGTCGTAGGACGGGGACGTGCCGGTGACCTTGGCGGTGTGCGTCTTGTCGTCGCTGGTCGTCACCTGGATGGTGCTCCCGTTGCCGGCTGCCGCGACCACGTGGTTGTTGGTCAGCACATAGCCGTCCGGGGAGAGGACGATCCCGCTGCCGACCGCGGTTCCCTGGCCGGTGCTCACCTTGATGTCGGCAGCCGATTTGGAGGCCACCTGCGCGGCGTAGGTCACCGAGCCGGGCTTCACGTCCGCGGCGTTGGCCGCCGACGCGGGCTGCGAGGTGAGCGAGGGGACCGACGGGCTCGCGTCCGAACGATTCAGCAGCGCACTGCCGCCCACCCCGACGGCTCCACCGACGAGACCCGCGAGCACGGCGGTCGCCACGATCGGCCTGGCCAGGCTGCGTGGGCGATCTGCCACCGGCGGTGGCGGATACGCGCTCGGCTGATAGGCATCCCAGTGAGTGTTCGGCGGTTGAGGCGGACTCTGCTGGGTGAATGGTTGGGTGACCGGGCTGCTGTCGACGTCGTCGTGTTCAGCCCGGTTGCCCTCGTTCGGCTGGGATTGGTTCACGACACCACGATGCCGTCGCAGTATGAGAGAACGTGAAGAAACGGGCATCGGGTTTCCTGTCAGTTCTCACCGCGGCGTCTCAGCTGATTCCGAGAATCGCTGGCGGTCAAGGCCTCTGTGGGTCCTGCCGGAGGCCGGTCAGCGCAACACGAGGGCGGCCGCGTGGTCGACCACTGCGTCGAGGTCGTCGCCAAGGTTGCCTGCGAGCCACTGCTGGGCCAGTTCGGCCATCGCGCCGGTGTACATGATGGCGCCGACCCGACTGGGCACACCGTCGGGAAGCCTGTGAGCAGCAACAGTTTCGGTGAGAACCAGCTCCATGAGCAGGTCTTGGGTCGCGGCTCGTCGCGCGACGAGCACCGGATTCGATCGCCCCTCGGTGAACAGGATGCGACCGCGGCGGGGATCGCCGGAACCGAATCCGAGAACGGCACGGATGCCTGCTGTGGTCCTGGCCCGGATCGACGGGCCGGCCACCGCCATGGCGTCCTCGACGACGGTCGCGAGTTCCTGTGCCACGCCGTCGTAGAGGGCCCCGAGCAGCTCATCGGTGCCGGCGAAGCTCTCGTAGAAGTAGCGCGTGTTCAGGCCGCACTCCCGGCAGACCGATCGCACCGACAGGCCCGGCGCACCCGAGGCACCGAACACCGTGAACGCGGCGTCGACCAGCAGCGCGCGCCGTTCGGTGCGGCGGTCGGTCAGCGGGACGCCGGCCCAACGGGTGGGGCTGGACATCGGACCAGCGTACGTCCGCCGACGGGAACCGATCAAGTCTGGTCACATCCGTGACCAGACGATATTCTGGTCACGTCTGTAACCACAACCGACAGCGAGGGCGAGTCCGATGTCGATGTCCCTGGGTTCACTTCCGTTCCCGTTTCCGTTGCCGCATCAACTGGCGGGCATGTGGCTCAATGACCGTTTCGAGAAGAACATCCGGGTCAGGTACTTCCGTGGGATGGAGTTCTCCGGGCCGACCGGGGACCCGGGATGGTTCGGGCCGGACAGCGCGACCTGGTATGTCCATGCGCACACGCCCGCCCTGATCTTCGGTCTGCAATGCGCGTCGTATCTGGAGAGGCTGGACCCGAGCATCTTCTGGATGGGTGTGCATCATTCGCGTCTGGTGCAGAAGGACGACGACGGCGAGCCGACCGGACGTATCGACCCCGCAGGTGCGGCCGTTCGCCTGGGGCATTCGGTTGCCTTCTTCATCGGTACCGCCTACGGGTCAACGGAGACCGCCGAACGCCTCGCCACCACCGTCCGTGCGATGCACCACACCATCAAGGGTCAGCGTCCCGACGGTCTCACCTACGACGCGGACGATCCGGCATGGCTGCGATGGAATTACGCCACGGTCGTCTGGGGGATCGCCACCGCGCACGAGATCTATCATCCGAAACCGCTGCGTGGCAGGGAACTGGATCGCTACTACGCGGAGTTCGTACGTGTCGGACACGCGCTCGGCGGCACCGATCTGCCTGCCACCAAGGCCGATACCCTCGCGTGCCTCGCCGAGTATCTACCCAAACTGGCCCTGACGCATGGCAATGCGATCGCCACCGGACCGAATCTCACGAATCCGGCTCAGGCTGCGGTCGATTGGGCGATCCGGGACACGATGCCGGAGTGGGCCGCCCAACTGGTGATGCACCGGCCACCCAATCCCATCGAACGCCGCGCACGTCGCAGCGCGGTCTGGACGGCGCTGAACGGGCTGCACGCCACCATGGGTGAGGCGCCCGAGTTCACCGCCGCCCGCGCCAGGGTCGCCGACGGAACGTCGGTGCCGCACACCGAGCCCCGTCGCGACCTGGGTCCGGATCCCACGCTCGGGCGGGCCGAGGTGGAGGCCTCCCTCTGACCGAACGGGGTCAGCGGGCGATGGAGCGCCCGGGTGCAGGATCAGCGATGGACAGCGATCTCGTCGCCGAGCCCGTATCCGGCAGCGAGTGGTAACTGGTCGCCGCTCCAGAACCGCCGCGGGTCGAACCAGTTGGAGTCCTTGGTGGCATCGAGTAGGCCGATCTCGGCGTAGGTGATCGCGACGACCTCCGCGCAGTAAGCGGCCTGCAGGCTCTCGTTGCGCGGGCGTCGTCTCGCCCGTCGGTCGCGGGCGAGACGATCCAGATACGGGATCCCTCGGACCAGATCGACGCTGTTGGGAACCCGACCCCGGAACCACCGGCCGGCGAGGCGTGCGGTGGCCGGGAACGGGGTGCCGTCGAGGCGGGCGATCACCGTCAGCAGCGCGTCCTCCTGTGCAGTGGTCACGTCCGGGGTCAGTTGCCGCAGCCAGCATTCCTGCTCGTAGCGGTTCATCCATTGCTCGATCGCTTCGCGGCCGTCATGGAGCTGGACACCGCGATGATTGCTGCCGGTCCAGACGTCGGTCAGTCGGTCGCCGAGTTCGGCGTGCCACAGCAGCGGCGGAAGATCATCGATGGCGACGGTCATGGCGACATGGTTGACCGGGGCGTTCGTGAGGGCCCGGATGGCCCGATCGGGCCCGGAACTGCCACGGAACAGCCAGATATCGCCCGTGCGGGTGGCGTCGAGCGCGTCGTCGAGGCCGACGACGGGATGACCGTCGCCGAGATCGTGTCCTGTGCGCACGAGTGCAGCGTAGATCAGACACTATCCTCGAGCACATGCACAGCGCGTGGAAGTGGGTCGGCCTGGCCGGTGCGATCGGGATGGCCGCGGGCGGGGTGTTGGTCGCCCGAGATCAGCGTCAGCGCAACGCCTACAGTGCCGATGACGTCCGAGAACGGCTGCATCGGCGCCATGCCGATGCGCAGGCACGCACAGGCGGGGAGTCCGGCGATCGGCCATGAGATCGTTCGTCGCGGTCGGGGCACCGGTCGACCCGGTCGTCGCACTGACGCGGATCGCCTGGCTGTTGGAGCGCAGGCGAGAGAGTACGTATCGGGTGGAGGCGTTTCGGAAGGCGGCACGCGCCGCGGAACGCGTCGGTGTCGAGGAACTGACCGAGCGGGCCACGGCCGGGACACTGACCGCGATCGTCGGGATCGGGAAGACGACGGCGTCGGTGATCGCCGAATCGGTTGCCGGTGAGCTGCCCGGTTACCTGGCGGACGTGCAGCAGACATCGCCGGACTCTCTCGCGAGTGGCGGCGACGATCTCTATCTGGCCATCCGCGGCGACCTCCACGCCCACACAGACTGGAGCGACGGTGGCGCGCCCCTGGACGAGATGGCGCGGGCGGCGAGCGCGCTGGGGCACGAATGGCTGACGATCACCGACCATTCGCCGCGTCTGACGGTGGCCAACGGGCTCGGTCCCGAACGTCTCCGACGTCAGATCGACGACATCGCCGAACTGAACCGGAGTTCGGACGGGACCTGTCACATCCTGACCGGCATCGAGGTCGACATCCTCGACGACGGATCACTCGACCAGACCGACGAACTGCTCGACCATCTCGATGTGGTCACCGCATCGGTGCATTCGAAACTCAGGATGGATGCGGCGCCGATGACCAGGCGGATGGTCGCCGCTGTCGCCGATCCGCGGGTCGATGTGCTCGGCCACTGCACGGGCCGCCGGGTGGCAGGCGGTCGGGGAGCGCGCCCGCAATCGGTCTTCGACGCCGCAGAGGTGTTCGCCGCATGTGCCCATCACGGCACCGCGGTGGAGATCAACTCCCGCCCCGAACGTGTCGACCCGCCGGACGATCTCATCGAGTTGGCGTATGACCTCGGCTGCCTGTTCGCGATCGATTCCGACGCGCATGCGCCCGGGCAGTTGGACTTCAAGGCGCTCGGCGCCCAACGAGCAGAGCGTCTCGGAATCGAGCCCGACCGGATCGTGACGACGTGGACCCTCGACCGGTTGCTCGCCTGGACGGCAGGCGGCACCCGGTCGTCGCGCTGACGGTCACCGGGAGGTGACACCAGTGATGGGCATGGCGCCGCCGACCGCCTGGCGGAAGTCCTTCATCGCACGTGCGATGTGATTCGAACTGGTCACGAGCACTACTCCGGTGGAACCGCCCGCTGACAGGATCCGGGCGCAATTGCGCGCATTCTCCACCGTGGTCCGCGAGCGGTTCTCGGGGGTGATCCGGGCCGGCGCGATGCGGTGGGCGACCAGCCAGTCCTTCATCGCCTGGGCCTCGGTTCGCCCGCGCCGTGGCAGGCCCCCGGTGGTGATCACCTGTGCTTGCGGGACCTGGCGAGCCAACGGCAGTGCAGCGCGGAGCCGTTGGAGAAGAACCGGTTTCATGGATCCATCGTGGTTCAGGGCGGCTCCGAGCACGATGATGCGGGTTCCGAACGGATTGATGCGCAGAAGCACGGGAACGGTCGTCGGGCCGCCGGCCACGCACGTGTGACCGGACATCAGGTCGCGGCAGTCCGGAGACCCCGACCGAGCGCTCTCGAGTGCGGTGCCCGGGTTGGCCGATGCGATGGCAGCGGTCTGCATCCATCCACCGCAGACCAGCCCGAGGGTGATCACCACAGTGATCCAGTGAAAAGCTTTGCGCCGATGTGGCATTGAATTTTCCTCCCCTGTGAACGCGTGTGCATCGCCGGCCATCCGGCCGGCGGTGTGATGACCCCCGTGCGACGCGTGGGTCCAGATGCTAGGGCCACTTCTGTCGGGACGCCAGTCCGGCGGCGCTCCTGTGCTCGGGACCTGCGCCGACCCCGAGTGGGACGTATGACCCAGTCAATTGTCACGAGATCTGTCTGATGAAAAAGGCTGTTACGCAACTGAATACGACACCATCGAGCGACTGATCGGTCGGTAGTCCTGTTCACGAATGATATTCGGTGTTAGCGATACCAAAACGTTCTTTCTGCTTCATTTTTGGACACCGCGTGCGTACGTTTGCTCCGGCAGAGGTGTGATCGCGGTCGCCTGCTGCAGGGGGGTCATCAGACAGCGCGCGGTCACCGACGACAGCGAGAAGGAGTGCGGAACGAATGGGTCAAGCGATTGCGTCGCGAGGGTGGCGCCGGCGGTTGATGGGGGGAGCGATCGCGGTGGCCGCGGTGGTATCGCTGGCATGGGGGGCCGCGGCGCCGGCATCGGCCGCCACCCAGCAGGGTCTCGACGCCACCATCAAGTCAGGTCTCAAGAAGCGGGTGGCCGACGATGTCATCCTGAGCGGTTCGAGCACGTCGAAGGTCCCGGCCGGTAGCGGGAAGAAGGAGGACGACTTCTGGAAGGCGTTCGGCAACGGACTGGGCAATCCCGACGTCGCGCCGCCCGGGGCGAACGACTGGAACTGCAAGGCCTCCGACGGACGGACCCCGGTCGTCCTGGTGCACGGGACCTGGGAGAACGCCTACAACAACTGGGCGTACCTGTCGCCCTACCTCAAGCGCGCAGGCATGTGCGTGTTCGCGCTGAACTACGGCATCCTGAGCGCAGCCGGTGGCGGAGGGCTCGGCAGCGCGATCCCTGGTGCATACGGCACCGGCGACATCGCCCAGTCCGCCGAGCAGTTGGCGTCATTCGTCGATCGCGTGCGCTCCTCGACCGGCGCCTCGAAAGTGAACATCGTTGGCCACTCGCAGGGCGGGCTGGTGGCCCGGCAGTACCTGAAGTTCGACGGTGGTGCCGACAAGGTGGATCGACTGGTGACGTTGGGTGCGACCAACCACGGCACCACGCTGCTCGGGATCGGCACGCTCGGGCGTCTCATCAACAACGCGGGAATCGATGTGCTCGGCCCGATCGCGCTGGGAGTGGGTGTCTCCGGAATCCAGCAGGTCTACGACTCGGAGTTCCTGAAGAAACTCAATGCCGGTGGTGACACGGTGCCGGGGGTGAAGTACACGGTCATCGGGACCAAATACGACGAGGTCACCACGCCGTATCAGTCGACCTTCCTCAACGGTCCGGACGTCCGCAACATCACCCTGCAGGACGGCTGTGGCATCGACACCTCCGATCACCTCGCGTTGAGCTATTCGTTGCGTGCGGTGTCGATCGTGCTGAACACCTTCTCGGCGAAGATCCCCGTCGTGCCCGGCGGCCCCGGGGTGCCGGTGCCCGTGGTCTGCTCGCCGAATGCCTGGTTGTTCGGATGAACCGGCCGATACGGAGATGAGTGCGACCGGCGGGCCTCGGGGAGAGTGGGCCCGCCGGTCGCAACGCGCCGGGGTCTACTTGACCTCGGAGCGCAGTACCCGGATCACCCCCAGCGTCAATGGGATGGCGATCCAGATGATTGCGGAGACGATCAGCCGTGCCCATTCGCCCCCGGTGGCCCAGTCACCGGATTGGAAAGGCGCATTGGTCGATCCGGTGTCGATCCACTGGCCGAGATTGTCCTTGAACCACGGCACGAGCTCGGTGACCAGGGACAGTGCGGTCGGCAGTGCGAAGTACGCGACGATTGCGCCAGGGGTGTTCAGGATCAGCGCGGCAAAGGCGAAGCCGAGGAGCAGGCCGAACATCTGCAGGAGGAACGAGTTGACCAGTCCGGCCGCGGTGAACGACCAGGCACCCGCCGGATCGGTGAAGGCGATGCCCGCGATCACGTTTCCGACGGCGCCGAGGACGAGCGAGAGGACCACGGCGCCGATGCCTGCGGCCAGTGCGGCGAGGAGTTTGGCCGCGACGATGCGCTCGCGGCGCGGTTCCATCGTGAACGTGGTGAGTGCGGTCCGCTGGCTCCACTCGCCGGTCACCAGCAGGATCGCGAGGATGGGCAGGATGATCCCGGTGGGGATGTTCATCATCCCGAAGAACTGACCGAACGTGAGGTCGGCGGGGTTGTCGCGGTTCGCGATGAGCATGGCCACCACGACGACCACCGAGATCAGCCCGATAGACGCGGTGAGCCAGAAGCCTGCGCGCGTGTCGACGAGTTTGCGGAGTTCGACGATGGTCAGGCGCGTCAACGGAATCGGCACCGTTCGCCGGTCGACGGCGACCGTGTCGTCGGCGGGCGCGTTCTGCACTGGGACGGTCATGGCTGTGCTCCCTGGAGGACTGGTTGTTCGCGTTGGGTCTGTTGCGTGAGTTGCAGGAACATCTCTTCGAGTTGCGCACCGTCGCCCGGCCGCAGTTCCACCAACACGATGCCGGAGGCGGCGGCGACCCGGCCCACGTCTTCGGGGGCGGCGTCGGCGGTCAGACCGCCCCCGTCCGCCGGTCGGGCATGGATGTCGGCGCGCGACAGGGCCGCAGCCAGCGCGGTGTCGTCGAGTGAGCGGACCCGGGCACCGTTTCCGGCGAGGAGTTCGTCCTTGGTGCCCTCGGCGACGATTCGGCCGTGTCCGATCACCAGGATCTCGTCGGCGATGATCTCGATCTCATGCAGCAGGTGCGACGACAGCAAGACGGTGCCACCCCGATTCGCATAGTCCCGCAACAGAGTTCGCATCCAGTGGATACCCGCAGGATCGAGGCCGTTGGCCGGTTCGTCGAGGATCAGGATGTGCGGATCGCCGAGCAGCGCGTTCGCGATCCCGAGGCGCTGACGCATGCCGAGGGAGTAGTTGCGGACACGGCGGTCGGCCTCGTCGGGCGTCAGACTCACCATCTCGAGCATCTCCGCGACACGCGACTTCGGGATACCCAGAGTCATCGCACTCAACCGCAGGATCTCGGCTCCCGTGCGTCCGGCGTGTTGGGCCGACGCGTCGAGGAGCACCCCGACCTGGGTCGCCGGATTCGGGATGTCCCGAAACGCCGTGCCGCCGACGGTCGCGGTGCCCGAGGAGGCAGGCGTCAGGCCGGCGATGATTCGCATCGTGGTGGATTTGCCTGCGCCGTTCGGTCCCAGAAATCCGGTGACCTGACCGGGCTTACAGGCGAAGGACACGTCATCGACGGCGATGTGGTCGCCGTATCTCTTGGTGAGGTTCTCGACGGTGATCATGGTGTCCATCGTTCGCGACACAGGGGATCGCGCGCATCGGGCTCGTGGCCATCACCGGGTGCGACCAAAGTCGGATATCGCCGTGGCCGCGAGTATGAGGTGCCCCCGGGAACACCCCGACTACCGTGAGGGTGTGCGTCCCGAGGATTATCAGCCACCGTTGACCTGGTGGAGTCACGGATGGCGCCTGGCGTTGATGCTCCTGATAACCGGGATCGCCTGGGGTTCGCGGGTCGGCTATCAGTGGGAGCATGTCCGCTGGTGGTTCGCGGCCGACCTCGCCGTCGGGATCGTCAGCTACATCCTCGTGTGGTGGCGGCGTTCGCATCCGGTGGCAGTCGCGACCCTCACCAATCTGGCCGGGATCCTGTCGGCGAGTTCGCTCGGGCCGAGCACGTTGGCGATGGTGTCGTTGTCGACCAGGCGGAAGTGGCGGGAGATCATTCCGCAGGCCGTCCTCGCGGTCGGATGTGGGGTCCTCGCCGAGGAATTCTTCAATGTGCCCGATGTCGAAGAGCCACTGCTCGTGCGCTACGGCACCATGCTGGCGGCCATCGCGACGATGATCGCGTGGGGGATGTACATCGGCTCCCGCCGGGAGTTGCTGGCGAGTTGGCGCCTGCGGGCCACACTTGCCGAGGCCGAGCAGGAGGCTGAGGTGCGCCGAGCCCGGTCGGTCGAGCGGGCGCGGATCGCCCGTGAAATGCATGATGTTCTCGCCCATAGGATTTCAACGGTCAGCATGTACGCGGGCGCACTGGCGTATCGCGATGACCTCGATCGGCGGCAGGTACGGGAGACCGCGCAGACGATCCAGGAGACCTCCCACCTCGCCCTGACCGAGCTACGCGAGGTGCTCGGGGTCCTCCGGGAGGGGCCCGGGGACGCCGATCCGGAACTGCCGCAGGCACTTCCCGAAGACCTCGATGCGTTGATCGAGGAGAACCGCGCAGGCGGGATGCGGATCGAATATGTCTGCGCCGCGGACCTGACCGCCATCGCTCCGGCGCGATTCCGGACTCTGTACCGATGCCTCCAGGAGGCGCTGACGAATGCGCGCAAACACGCGCCCGCGGCCACCGTCGCGGTACGGATCAAGGGCGACCCCGATTCGGGCGTCGACCTTCTGGTCGACAACCCGCTCCCGCTGCGGCACGAACCCACCACCGCGCCACCGCATTCGGGTCTGGGTCTCGTCGGCGTCGCGGAGCGGGTCGCGTTGAGCGGGGGCCGACACTCGGCGGTGCGCACCGACGACCGACATTTCGTCCTACATGTCTGGCTACCGTGGCAGACATGAGCGCGCACATCATGATCGTCGACGACGATCCGCTTGTCCGATCCGGTCTGCGGCTGCTGCTCGGTGGCGATCCCGAGCTGGACGTCGCGGCCGAGGCATCCAACGGCCAGGAGGCCGTCGATCGGCATCGCGCCGAGCCGGTCGACATGGTCTTGATGGATCTCCGGATGCCCGTGATGGACGGGATCGCCGCGACGGCGTCACTCAAGGCCACCGAGCGTCCCCCGTCGGTCATCGTCCTGACGACTTTCGATGCCGACGACTACGTGGTCCGCGCGCTGGCCGTCGGCGCAGACGGATTCCTGCTGAAAGACACGGCACCGCAGGACATCGTCGCCGCGATCAAGAATGTGCTTCGCGGTGAGCCGGCGCTGAGTCCGTCGGTGACCGCCGCCCTGATCAAGCAGGTGGTGCACAACGGTGGTGTCGCCGGCCGTTCGTCGCCCGAGCGCGCCTCCCTCGGCAGTCTGACCGAGCGGGAACGCGAGGTCGCGGTGTGCCTGGCGAAAGGTGCGTCGAACGCCGAGATCGCCGAGCAGCTCTACATGAGCGTGGCAACCGTGAAGGCGCACATCTCGCACATCTTCGGCAAGCTCGGGACCTCGAATCGGGTCCAGGTCGCGATCATCATGCATGACGCGGACCTGGCCTGAGGCCCCGTCGACCGCGGGAGATGGTGGCGGAGAGCGCCGAACCTGTGGAGACTGGATGGACACGGCACAACTGCCGCGGCCCGCTGCATCAGGAGGCTCACATGGCGGACAACAACGGACCATTCGGGATGAGCCCGGAGGATTTCGACCGGTTCGCACGCGAGGCCACCGACGGGGTCCGCGACATGGTCGGCAGGTTCCTGGCCAGTCCCGGCGCACCGGGCGGCACGTGGTCGGCGATCTTCGAGGACACCGGGCGCCGCACCCGCCGCGAGCCGGAGACAACCGGTGACACCGGCACCGGTGTCTGGGCGGTGTTCGTCGTGGATGACGAAGGCGGAGCCCGCGTCGAACAGGTCTATGCCACCGAACTCGATGCCCTGCGCGCGAACAAGCACAACACCGATCCGAAGCGGAAGGTGCGGTTCCTGCCGTACGGGATCGCGGTGAGTGCCCTCGACGAGGACGACGTCGCAGAGGACTGACCGCCGTCCCAGGGCCCCGAGATCGGCGGGGCCCGATCTCCGGTTTGCTAGCCTGGATCGGTCGATGATGACAACCGGACGAGCCCGCCGTACCCGGCAGACGACAAGACGGTGGCTCTGGAGGTCACTGTCATGTCCTGGCTCGTTCTGGTCGTCTCGGGTGTCCTGGAAGCTGTCTGGGCGACCGCGATGGGCAAGTCCGAGGGCTTCAGCCGACTCGGACCCAGCGCGGTTTTCGGCGTCGCACTGATTGCGAGCATGGCCGGTCTCGCCTATGCGATGCGCAGTCTGCCCACCGGAACCGCATACGCCGTCTGGGTCGGCATCGGCGCAACGCTCACCGTCGTCTATGCGATGGCAACCGGCGAGGAGGCGGTCAGCGTGGTCAAGGTCGTCTGCATCGTGGCCATCGTCGGCGGCGTGATCGGCCTCAAGGTGGCGGGCTGACCGATCATTGCGCCGACCGTAACGCCGCACGCCGGTCCTGTGCCTCGCGGAAGCGACGTTTCTGGACCTCTGTTCGTGGGGTGAGTTGCGGCACCTCGTGTGGCCGTCCGTTGTCGTCGGTCGCGACCATCGTGAAGTAGCAACTGTTGGTATGGCGTCGTTGTCCGGTGTGCACATCCTCGGTGTCGACCCGGATGCCGACCTCCATCGACGTACGACCGGTGTAGTTGACGGACGCGGTGAGGGTGAGGACCTCGCCGACCCGGATCGGTTCCCGGAAGATCACCCGGTCGACCGAGAGCGTCACCGCGTACCTCCGCGAATAGCGGCTCGCGCACGCGTACGCGACCTGATCGAGCAGCTTGAGCAGCGTGCCGCCGTGGACGTTCCCGGCGAAGTTCGCCATGTCGGGGGTCATCAACAGCGACATCGACAGACTGATGCGGTCGGACAACTCGTCGTCGGAACTGCCGACGGCCTCCGGGTCGTCGAGGGTTTCCATCGTGCGACTCCAATCGCGGGTGCGGGTCTGGTCTCCAACCCTGTCACCTACCCGACGGTCAGGTCGGGCTGTTGGTGTCGTTGCACGACGTGTGGTGGTGCCGGTCGCGCCTACCGGTGCGGGGGCTCGGCGAGTCCCCGTGCCATCCCGACGCCCGCGCCGATTCCGGCACCCATGGCGGTGAACGGCGCCGCGGTGACCGCGGCCCCGATGGCGGCGCCTGCGACCGGGCCGACCACCAGCCCTGCGGGCAGGAAGGGCACACCGGCGACCAGCCCGGCGACCCCGCCGACCACCCCGCCGGCCGCGGCGAGGGGTGCGCCGACGGTCACGGTCGCGATCGCTGCGCCTGCGGTCGCGTCGCCGACGGTCGCGGCCGCTACTCGGTCAGAACGTGCCGGGTCGAGGCCCATCGAGTCACCTGCGGCCGCGACCTGGGCCTCGGCCCCTGCGGCGGCGTCGTTCACCTGCCGCGTCTGTTGAGGCGAGAGCCACTCGGGTGCGGGTGCCTGTAGGTCACCGGCGCGCACGGTTCCGGGGGTCGGCGTGATCGGCTTGACCGGTGCCACCGGCATCGGTGCATGGAGTGAACTCAGATCGAGTGGTCCCAATGGCTGCGTCCGCTGGACCCGGGTGCCTCGTCCGGTGCGCTGGGCTCCGGTCTCGGCGCCACCCGACGGCGGACTGATCGCGGCGCGCGGCGCGGCGGCCTCCGAGTCCACCGGCGGCGGCGGGACATGTTGTGCCAGTGCGGGCAGTGGCGGCATGGGCAGCGACGGCGCGGACAGGGCCGGCATCGCGGGCAGCGTGGGAATTGATGGCATGGGCGCACGGTCATGCGACGGCGGCACTGCCGGCGCCGCCGACGCGGCCCCGGCTGCGGCGAACGCGAACACCACAGGTGCGGATCCTGCGGCGACGAATGTTGCCATGCGGCGGTGCTGGTTCGGTGCGCGGTGACGGCCTCGTGTGCGATTGCTCATGCGTTCTAACCTCCGGCTTGTCGTCGAGAAGTGGTCCTTCTATCGAGCATTCGCGTGGTGCTCGTGAGCGGATTGGTCGAGTCCCCGATCGGCTCGCACATGACGGGATCGGTCCCGAACCGCGCTGTGCCAGGATGTTCCACATGATGCTGCTGGCCGAGGCGTCGTCCGAGATGGACACGACGGCGATCGAATCGCTCTTCTGGATCGCGGCAGCTGCGGTGGCCTCGCCACTGATCTCCCGGGTCACTCGGGGCTATGTGCCCGATGCGGTGGTGCTGCTGATCGCGGGCATGGTCGTCGGACCGAACATGCTGGGCTGGGCCGACAACGACAGTGTCGCGATCTTGAGCCAGATGGGTCTCGGACTGCTCTTCCTGCTGGCCGGCTACGAGCTGGATCCGCAATTGCTGAGCGGCAAATCGGGGCGCGTTGCCCGGTTGACCTGGTTGATCGGCCTGGGGTCCGCGCTGGTCGTCGTCACGCTGACGGTTCCGGGCGAGGGCTTCTCCACCCACATCGCCGTGGCCATCGCCCTCACCTCCACTGCGCTCGGCACTCTGCTGCCGATCATCCGGGAGGCCGGTGTTCTCGACACACCACTGGGGCGCTCGGTGATGGCGCACGGTGCCGTGGGGGAGTTGGGGCCGATCCTGGCGATGTCGCTCCTGCTGACCAGCCGAGACCTGGTGGGAGCTCTGGTGGTGCTGGTGCTCTTCGGCGTTGCCGCGGTGATCATCGGCGCTGTGCCGCAACGGCTCATCACGCGTGTGCCAGGCGTGCGACGGGCCGTGACCGTCATGCGCGGCGGCACCATTCAGTTGCCGGTGCGGATCGTCATCCTGCTGCTCGTGTCACTGATGACGGTGGCGGCCGTGTTCGATCTCGACGTTGTGCTCGGTGCGTTCGCGGCCGGCCTGATCTTGCGGCGCCTGATCGGGCCCGAACAGCAAGAAGTGGGGAAGTCTCTCGAGGTCATCGGGTTCGGCGTCTTCATCCCGGTCTTCTTCGTGACGTCGGGGATGGGTATCGACGTGACCGCGGTTCTCGGACACCCGGGTATGTGGGCAGCCCTGGTCGCAGCGATCGCGGTCGCCCGAGGGCTACCGGTGTGGCTGAGCGAGCGATACATCGAGCACGGGGCGAATCTCGAATTCGGCCATGAGCGTGCACAGCTGGCGCTCTACGCCGCGACGGGACTGCCGATCATCGTCGCGGTGACACAGGTTGCGACGGCGTCGGATCTGATGTCGATCGGGGTGGCGTCGACCCTGGTCGCCGCAGGCGCGACGACGGTCCTGCTCTTCCCGATGGTGGCACGGCTCATCGGAGCCCGGCATCGGAGTGACGTGACGACGTGAACCGGGCCGAGAGGTGTCGACATCGACACTCCTCGACCCGGCTCACGGGTCAGACGTTCAGCTCTGCTCTGAGGTCAGAGGTTGGAGCCGCACACGGGCCACGCGCCCGGACCCTGCGAGGCGAGGACATTCTCGGCCACGCGGATCTGCTCGGCCTTCGAGGCGTTGGCCGGGCTACCGGACCCACCGTTGGCCTCCCAGGTGCTCTGCGAGAACTGCAGGCCGCCGTAGTAGCCGTTGCCGGTGTCGGTGGACCAGTTGCCACCGCTCTCGCACTGGGCGACAGCGTCCCAGTTGCCGGCTGCCGAAGCGTTACCGGCGAAGGCGGCGAGTGGGGCCAGGGACAGCGCACCGACGATTCCGGCGCGCACTGCGAGCTTCTTCATGCTCATGGTCATCGTTCCTCCTATCGCCGCCCCATAGCGGGCTGGGCAGCTGATCTTCGGACCGGTGGCGACCGTACAAGACCGGTAACGGATAGGTCACGCCGACACGATGACCTGCGGCATTTCGATAACGCTCAGATAACACGGCAGGGATTCCTGTGAATTCCCTGCGCATCGCGGCGTTTTGGTGACCGACAATCACTTTCCGCAATCAAATCCACGGTGACGAAGAACACACTTGAACTGTGTGGTGCGTCACAGCATTTCGGCCGAAATGTGGCTCTGGGGTCAGCCCAGATCCGTGCGGAGATCGTCGTCGAGGGATGCCCGCACGAGGGCGGCCGCGAGGACTGCCGGGCGGCCGTCGGCGAGCCGGCCCAATTCGGCGGGATCGCCGGGCAGACCGAGGTCTGCCGCCGCCGTGAGCGCTCGCTTGTCGAAATAGGGGGCGGCCCACTCCCAGACCGCCTGAACCTCGCGCAGGAAGATGTCCGCGCCGACCGGGCCGATCCCGGTGAACTCCTGCAACAGCGCGTCGGCCCGAGCGACGTCGCCGTCCGCCTTCTTCGCCAGCACACGCAGATCACCGTGGTGATCATCGAGGACTTTCTGGCCCGCTTGGCCGAGCCGGGTGGCCGTGCTCTCGTCGTAGCGCACGTAGCGGCCGCGTCCCAAGGCGTCGACGAGTGACTGCCAGGGTGCGCCGGCCATCTTCTCAGGCGTGCGGTAGCCGGCGGCGAAGAGTTCACGCGCTGCCGCGACGGCGATGTCGGCGGAGATGCGGGAGCTGAGCAGGAGGGAGAGGACGAGGACTTGGAACAGTGGAGCCGGTTTGTCCCTCAGGGTGATGCCGGCCTCGTCGGCGTAGGTGCGACCGGCACGCTCGAGGAGTGTGGTGGCGATCTGTTGCGGCTTCGCGGTCATGTTTCCTGCTCATCTCTGGTCGTCTCGCGCGAAGCCTCGATCCGGCGTTCGTGGTCATCCTCGGCTCTCCTTCGGCCGCGTTCGCGATATCCGTAGGTCGCGGAGAGGATGTCCTCGTAGCTGTCGGCGCTGGATCCGACCGCGCCGGCGACCGTACCCATGGAGGTGGCCAGCCAGGCCAGATACCCGTAATCGCGATATGAGGCGCTGGGGCGGCCCAGCTCCTGTGCCAGGAAGCCGGAGTCGATCACGGCGAGTGCCGCACACGCCGTGGCGACGAACAGGCCGACATACAGCACTGCGGCGTTGAGCAGCACCGTCGTCGCGGTCGCCGCGTTGTAGAGCCGGGCGCGTGCAGACGGCAAGGAGCCACCGCGTTCCCACAATCTGTTGTTGGCGATCAGCCAGACCGTCATCACGACAACGGAGAGCACGGAAAGGCCGGCCAACCGCCAGGGGCTGAGTGCGTTGGCCATCGCCCATATCGACGAGTAGAAGACGCCGAAACTGGCAGTGGCGGCGGCCGCGGCCATCAGTCCGGTCAGTGTCGGGATGAGCCGCCACGGACGATTGCCGCGGACCATTCCGGCCACCATCCTGGTGCGGCTCAACAACCTTCTGCCGGCGAGGAATTCGATGTCATCCCGTTCGCCGGGCTGCCAACGAGTGCCGTGAGGCGCTTTCGACTCGGCAGGTGTGCGAATGCGGGTGACCGCGGCAACGAGGACGGGCAACAGGCGATGTGTGGCGAGACCGAGCGCCGGTAGAGACACGACGACTGTGGACTGCCGGTGGTCGACCTCGGCGATCAAACCTCGTCGGCGGTCCGTGCGCGGGAACTCGGTGATCACCACGACCACCGACGCATCGTCGTGTAGGGCGTGTCCCCGCTCGGGGATGAGGAGCCCGCCATCCGGATTCAGCGCGAGAGTCTCGGTGTCAGCCGTCAGTGACCCGATCCCCGCGGCCTCACTGAGGCGTTTGTCCAGCCGTGTGCGGATACGGTCGACGGTGGCAGTCGGCGGACCTGGATCGGCGACGATCCGCACCGACCATGAGTCGGCGTCGGCACGGTCGGCCACGTCGCGACGGCCCGCGTCGCCGACGGTCTGTTCGGGATGATCCATGAATCCAGTACTACCCGCCCCGGGAACGGATCAACCACACGGAGCCTGTCCGGTGTCAGCTACCCGTCAGCAGCAGCGGGCGCCGGGATTGCGGTCTTGTTCGGCGTACCGGCGCCGCCAGTATTCCCTCTCGGAGAGTGGAGGCCGATCCGGATGAGTGCGTGCGGCGTGTTCGAGATAGCGCGCATAGTCGCGGTCACCCATCACGCTGCCGACGTACCAACTGACGGCGTGCCAGCCGCGGCGGACGGTGTCGATCATGGCGATCTCGTCTCGCTCGACGGTGACCCGCTCGACGGTGACCCACTCGACGGTGACTCCGTCGCCGGATGGGCCGCGAGGTACTCGTCCCATTCCCGCTGGACCCGTTTCTCGGTGGGTGTCGTGATCAGTCCGCGTGGACCGAAGATCGTCGACGGCACCGGTTCCTCCTCGGTGGTCGGCATGCCACCCAGCCGCAGCGCCCGGAAGCAGATGTAGGCGCCGACGACGGCGACGATCAACACCAGGACGGCGAAGATGATCGACAGCGTGCCCTGGATGAAGGTGTTCCGGATGACCGCGTCGATCTCGTCCGCGGATTTCGCCGTCTTGAACGTCGTCAGCCCCTGGTCCTTGGCATCGACGAACGCCTTGTGCTGTGACCAGTACCCGATGGAGGGGTTGTCGGAGAAGATCTTCTGCCACGACGCGGACATCGTGACGACCAGATCCCAGATCAGCGGCACTCCCGGGATCCACGCCCACTTGACCTGGCCTCGTTTGAACAGGACGACCGTGACCACTGTGAGCGCGACCGCCGCGAGCAATTGGTTGGCGATGCCGAACAGCGGGAACAGCGTGTTGATGCCGCCGAGCGGGTCGGTGACACCCATCAGGAGGATCGATCCCCAGAGCGCGCAGACGATGAGCGTGCACAGCCACGCACCGGGTCGCCACGACGGATCCTTGAATCGCTTTGCGCCGGGCAGGTTCCCGATGCCGTCGGAGAGCATGAATCGCGCGACCCGCGTGCCGGCATCGACTGTCGTCAGGATGAACAGGGCCTCGAACATGATCGCGAAGTGATACCAGAACGACCGCAGCGATTCGCCGCCGATCGCGTCCTGGAGGGTGTCGGCCATACCCATCGCGAGCGTCGGCGCGCCACCGGTCTTGGACACGATCGACGACTCGCCGACGCCATCGGCGGCCTGCTGGAGATGCTCGGCGGTCGCCGGTGTGCCACCCAGGCCGAGGCCGTTGACGTAGTCCGCGGCCCCTTCGGCGGTGCCGCCGGTGACCGACTTCGGGGCGTTCATCGCGAAATAGAGGTGCTGGTCGAGGATGCACGCGGTGATCAGCGCCATGATCGCGACGAAGGATTCGGTCAGCATGCCGCCGTATCCGATGATCCGGGCCTGGCCCTCTTTCGCCAGCATCTTCGGTGTGGTGCCCGAGGCGATCAGCGAGTGGAATCCGGACAGGGCACCACAGGCGATCGTGATGAACAGGAACGGGAACAGCGCACCCGCGAAGGCCGGGCCCTTTCCGTTCCAGGCGAAGTCACTGACCGCAGGCGCCTCCATCACCGGGCGGACCAGCAGGATGCCAAGGGCGAGCAGCGCGATGGTGCCCACCTTCATGAAGGTGGACAGATAGTCGCGCGGCGCCAGCAGCAACCACACCGGCAGGACGGCCGCCGCGACGCCGTAGATGATGATGGCCCAGCTCAGGAAGACCGGCGAGAGACTGAACCAGTCGTTGCCCCAGGATGATTCGCCGACATAGCGCCCGGCGACGATCGCGCCCAGCAGCAGCACGACGCCGATGAGAGAGACCTCGCTGACCCGACCCGGCCGGAGGTAGCGCAGGTAGACACCCATGAACAGGGCGATCGGGATGGTCATCGCGATCGAGAACACGCCCCACGGACTCTCGGCCAGCGCGTTGACGACCACCAGCGCGAGGACGGCGATCAAGATGATCATGATGACGAACACGGCGACGATGGCCGCCGTCCCGCCGATGGCGCCGAGTTCGTCGCGGGCCATCTGGCCCAGGCTCCGTCCCCGACGACGCGTCGAGATGGACAGGACCAGATAGTCCTGTACACAGCCGGCGAACACCGCGCCGATGATGATCCAGATCGTGCCCGGCAGATAACCCATCTGGGCGGCCAGCACCGGACCGACGAGAGGTCCCGCCCCGGCGATCGCCGCGAAGTGGTGTCCGAACAGCACGCGCCGGTCGGTGGGCATGTAGTCGCGGGCGTTGTCGAGAACCTCGGCGGGAGTTGCGTGATCGTCGCGTGGCTTGACGACCTTCATCTCGATCATCCGGGCGTAGAAGCGGTACGCGATGACGTACGTGCAGACCGCGGCCAGGACGAACCACACCGCGTTCACGGTCTCGCCGCGGACGAAGGCGACGATCGCCCAGGAGACCGCACCTATCAACCCGATGACGGCGAACAGGATCTTCTTGCCGGTCGTCATCGGCGAGCGATCGATGATCGCCACGGGCGGCCGGTCGGGATCGGTTCTGACGTACTCGAAGTTCGGGTCGTCCGCGCGTTCGTCGGTAACCGTCATCGGCGCTACCTTCCTCGTCACGAGTGTGGCCCGGGTCACTATACAGCCCGTGTCGGGACCCGCTCGGCGGGGACATTGAATCGAGATATCGCCTCGGGCAGGCTGGCTTCATGCCGACTCAAACGCCCTTCCCGTCGCGGCCCGGTGACCATCACCGGCGAGCCGTCGAGATCGTCGCCGACCTCTCGACGGCGCAGAAAGCTGCCCTCACGTCCGGAGCATCGTTCTGGCACACCGTGGGATTCGCCGACCACGGTGTCGAGCCGCTGATGCTCACCGATGGGCCGCACGGGATTCGCAAGCAGGCGGGCGATGCCGACGCCCTCGGCATCAACGACTCGGTCCCGGCGGTGTGCTTCCCGCCTGCGGTGGCGATGGCCTCATCGTTCGATACCGCCGCGATCGAGCGAGTCGGGGATGCGCTCGGCGCCGAGTGCATCGCCGAACGGGTCGGGGTGATCCTCGGGCCGGGTGTCAACATCAAGCGGTCCCTGCTGGGCGGGCGGAACTTCGAGTACCTGTCCGAGGACCCATATCTGACCGGCCGCATCGGTGCCGCCCTCGTGCGCGGCGTGCAACATCACGGAATCGGCACATCGGTCAAACACTTCGCGGTGAACAACCAGGAACACGAACGTCTCCGGGTCAGTGCGGATGTGGATGACCGGCCGTTGCACGAGATCTATCTCCGGGCGTTCGAGTACATCGTCCGTACCGAACAGCCGTGGACGATCATGGCGTCGTACAACAAGATCAACGGGGTGTACGCGACCGAGAACACCTGGCTGCTCACCGAGACCCTGCGTGGGCGATGGGGATTCGACGGGCTGGTGGTCTCCGACTGGATGGCGGTCGATGACCGGGTCGCCGCGCTCAGTGCCGGACTCGATCTGGAGATGCCCTCGAGCGGGGACGTCGGGCCGGGCGCGGTGCGGGCGGCAGTCGACCGGGGCGAGGTGGCCGGGGCGGTGCTCGATGCCGCGGCCTGCCGAGTGGTCGAGCTGGCGTTGGCCGCCGCGGAGCACGGCGCCGATGTCACGCCCTACGACCGCGAGGCGCACCACAGCCTGGCGCGGGAGGTGGCGAGGCGCTGTCCGGTCCTGCTGAAGAACGACGCCGTCGAAGGCCTCGGTCCGGTGCTGCCGCTCGCCCGGTCGACGTCGGTCGCGGTGATCGGCGAGTTCGCGCGTACACCGCGTTACCAGGGCGGCGGGAGTTCGAAGATCAATCCCTTCCGCCTCGACGTCGCGCTCGATGAGATGCGATTGCTCGCAGACCCGGACGCAGTGTCGTTCGCTCCGGGATTCGTGGTCGGCGCAACGGAATCCGACGACGTCCTGATCCGGGAGGCCCTCGAAGCCGCTCGCCGTGCCGAGGTCGCGGTGGTCTTCCTCGGGCTCGGCGACGACGACGAATCCGAGGGTTTCGACCGCACGGACTGGCGTCTGCCCGCGCCGCAGCTCGAGCTGCTCGGGCGGGTCGTCGAGGAGAATCCCCGGACGGTCGTGGTGCTCTCCAACGGCAGTGTGGTCGACCTGACCGAGGTCGATGCAGCTCCTGCCGTGCTCGAGGGCTGGCTGCTCGGGCAGGCCGGTGGCGGAGCGATCGCCGACATTCTCTATGGCGTGGCCGATCCGTCCGGGCGACTGGCGGAGACGATCCCCGTACGCCTCGCCGACAGTCCGTCCTTCCTGGACTTTCCCGGCGAACAGCTGCATGTGCGTTACGGCGAGGGGATCTTCGTCGGGTATCGATGGTACGACGCTCGCGATCTCCCGGTGCGCTATCCGTTCGGACACGGATTGTCCTACACCACGATGGAATTCGACGATCTCGAGGTGAGGGCGACCGAGGCGGGCCTCGAGCTCGACGTCACGGTGTCGAATGCGGGCGGCCGTGCGGGACGGGCGGTGGCGCAGGTCTATCTCGGCCTGGACGACTCGGTGGTCGCCCGTCCGCCCCGGGAGCTGAAGGCGGTCGGCATCGCCGACCTCGAACCGGGAGGGTCCCGGCGTCTCGGACTCCGGATACCGAGATCTGAACTGGCATATTGGGATCGGGTGGCCGGCGACTGGGTCGTGGAGGCCGGCACCTACCGGGTGGAGGTCGGTGCTTCGAGCCGCGACATCCGGGTGTCGGGCGCCGTCGAGGTGGCCGGCGACGAACGAACCGCACCGGTCGGCCCGTCGTCGACGGTCGGGGAGGTGCTGGATCATCCCGTCGCGGGCCCCGAATTCCGTTCCCGGATCGCGGCGACGATGGGCGTCGACGAACTCGACCCGGCCATCCTGATGATGGTCTCGTCGTTCCCGATCGGCCGGATCTCGCCGATGCTTGGCCTCGACGCCGCCGCGCTCGACGACCTGCTTGCCTAGACCGCGGTCGTGCGGCGCCGGAGAGTGACGCGACCACCACGGCGGGGGGAATAGGCGACGCCACGGCTGTGCCACGCCTCGCCGTTGTTCGCGGTCGGTTCGATCACGAAGTCCCGCAGCATGCTTCGCAGGACGACGTCCATCTCCATGTGGGCGAATGCCGCGCCGATACACCGGCGGGTCCCGCCGCCGAACGGGAGCCAGGCCTGGCCCGGCTGGCTCCCGACGAAACGGTCGGGATCGAAGCGTTCCGGGTCGGCGAATTGGCGGCTGTCGTCATGGAGGAGGGAGATGGCGACCAGGACGTTGTAGCCCTGGGGAATCCGGTACTGGCCGAGCTCGAGGAGATCGGTGACGACGTGGCGGCCGGCCAGATCGATGACCGGGCGACTGCGCTGGATCTCCATGATGGTGGCCATCCGGAGCTCGCTGCCACCCTCGTCGGCCTCGTCGACCAGTCTGCGAAGAACGTCCGGATTGCGTTGCAGCCGTTCGATTGCCCAGGCCAACGTGGTCGCGGTGGTCTCGTGGCCGGCCACCAGGAGCGTGAGCAACTCGTCGCCGATCTCGGCGTCGGTCATCGACGAACCGTCGTCGTAGGTGCTCTGCAGCATCAGCGCAAGGATGTCGTCGCGCTCGTGGAGCCGGGGGTCCTCGCGTGCCTTGGTGATCAGCGCCGCGAGGGTGTCGACGTAGATCTGCCTGCGGGTCACGAAACTGCGCCGTGGATCCAGACGGCCCAGAGAGAACGGGATGTCGGGGGTGGATGCAAGGCGGGAGCCGACCGTCACCAGCGGCGGGATGATGTCGCGCAGGGTGTCGAGCTCGCGCCCGTCTGCGCCGAATACCGTCCGAAGGATGACGTTGAGCGTCACGCGCATCATCGGTTCGAGGGTGGCGAACTCGGTGCCCATTCGCCAGGTCCGTGCCTCGGCGTCGAACTCTTCGGCGACCACGGCTTCGTATTGTTTGATTCTCCGTCCGTGCAGCGGAGGAGTGAGGAGTTTGCGGCGGCGGCGGTGGTCGGTGCCCTCGAGTGCGAACATCGATCCGTCGCCGAGGATGCGGCCCAGATTCGGCCGGACGTTGGCCACCTGGTCGGTCGGCGTGGTGAACAGTTGCTTGGCCATGGTCGGATCGGCGATGACGACAACCTTGCCGAACAACGGGATTCGGAGTGTGAACGCCGGGCCGTACCGACGGGCGAACGCGGCGAGTGTCTGTCGGCGCCGCGTCACGAACCCGAGCCCCTGCACGAACGCGGGCAGATGCGGTCCCGGTGGCAGCACCGGTGACGGGCCGGTCGAGGTGATCGAGTCGGCGACGGATCCTCCGACGGGTTGTGCGGCGACCATGTGCGGTTCCCTTCCCGGGTGTCCGGTGGCGGCGACGGCTGGTACAGCGGCGTACCGCCACCACGGTACGCCCGCGTTCCGCGTTGTCGCAAGGGGCGGCGTCGTATGGTTGGGGGGTGTCCGATACAGCTGTGTCCCAGGTGGCCCCGACGGTGGCCCACGCCGGGACGGGGTCGACCGGCCCCGGCGGCGAGAGGGTGTCGCCGCTGCGGCAACGCCTGCTCGATGCCATGGCCATGTGCCTGATGGAGCACGGATATCGGGCGACCACGGTGGCCGATGTGGTGCGGGTGGCGCGCACGTCCCGCCGGTCCTTCTATCAGGAATTCAGTGACAAGCAAGCGTGTTTCGTCGACCTGTTGCAGACGACCAATGACAGCATGGTCAAAGCCATCGCCGGTGCGGTCGACCCGGCGGCCGAATGGCGAACGCAGATCCGGCAGGCCGTCGAGGTGTACGTGTCCGTGACCGACGAACATCCGGAGATCGCATGGAGCTGGATTCGTGAGCTGCCGGCACTCGGCGAGTCGGCGCGGCGGGTGCAGGTCGAGGCGATGGAGTCGCTGATCGAGGTACTGGTGCCGTTGACAGACAATCCGCAGATGCGCGCGGCGGGCATCGCCCCGATGAGCCGCGAGATCGGCGTGATGATCTGGGGTGGCATCCGTGAGCTCGCGGCCTCGGCGCTGGAAGAGAATCGCTCGCTCCACACCATCGTCGAGCCGGCGGTCGCCGCGTGTATCGCGTTGGTGGGTGCGAACATCGAAGGTTGATCGACCACCGAAATCCATACTATGTTGTCGACGGTGGCGATACATCTGCAGTTGGACGGTCGACGGGTCCTGATCACCGGGGCCGGGCAGGGCGTGGGCAGAGGGCTGGCCCTTGCCTTCGCCGAGGCAGGGGCCGAGGTTCTGGTGAATGATCTCGATCGGGAGCGCGCTGATGCCGTCGTCGACGAGATCCGATCCGCGGGGGGCGCGGCCACTGCGGCCGCGTTCGACGTGACCGATCATCATGCCGTCGCGGATACGGTCGCCGCGTCGGGGACGATCGACATCCTGGTGAACAATGCCGGCAACGCCGGTGCAGGCCAGTTCACAGTGGGTCGTCGCTTCCACGAGACCGATCCGGTCGACTGGGAGCCGTTCATCCAGGTCAATCTCTACGGCGTGATGCACTGCACGCACGCGGTGATGCCGGACATGATCGCCCGGGGGTGGGGCCGCATCATCACCATCGTCTCCGACGCGGCACGCACCGGCGATCGCAACAGCGCCGTGTACGCCGCGTCGAAGGCCGGTGCGGCCGGCTTCATGCGATCGATGGCCATGGAGGGTGGGCGCCACGGGATCACGGTGAACAGCATCGCGCTCGGCACGATGCGTACGCCGCTCACCGCGGCGCTCTGGGATGACCCTGACTCGCCGCGTGCCAAGGCGGTGTTGCACAACTATCAGATCCGCCGTCCCGGAACCGCCGACGACCTGGCCCACCTCGCGGTTCTCCTTGCCGGCGATCAGGGTTCGTGGATCACCGGACAGACGATCCCGGTCAACGGCGGGTACTCGTTCGCCCTCTGAGCATCCGGTGATCGCGGCCGACGTGTTGTCGGCCCGGTGATGTCACCGGGCTCGGTTCGTCAATACGGCGACAAATACTGTTAGACCAACAGTAAGCTGACCCGTAGTGTGGTCGGCAATGTCGACCGGAGTCCACGAGGAGGCGGGGAGATTGCGGATCGATTCCCGGGCGCGAACCAGCGGCACCGAGGTCACGTACGACCGGCCGGTCGACTGCGACAACCACTATTACGAGACGATCGATGCGTTCACGCGGCATCTGGACGCCGCGTTCACCCACCGGGGCATCGAGGTGATCAGTCGAGGCACCCACACGGAACTCCTGGCCGGGGGGACCCTCTTCGAGTTCGTGCCCAACCCGACCTTCGATCCGGTCGTCGTGCCGGGTTGTCTGGATCTGCTCTTCCGGGGTCAGGTCCCCGACGGCGTCGACCCGCGAAGTCTGATGGCGGTGGAGCCACTCCACCCCGCCTACCAGGACCGTGATGTCCGGATCAACACGATCGCGCGGCAGGAGATGTCGGCCGCCATCCTGCTGCCCACGCTCGCCTGCGGGGTCGAGGAGGCGCTCAAGGATGACATCCCGGCCTTGATGGCGAGTATCACCGCTTTCAACCGATGGCTCGACGACGAGTGGGGGTACGCGTATCGGGGCCGCATCTTCGCCGCACCGATGCTGTCGTTCGCGGACCCCGACGACGCCGTGCGGGAGATCGATCGGCTCGTCGAACGTGATGTGAGAGTTGTCTATGTCCGTCCGGCCCCGGTGCCTGCCGGACACGGCACCGGCAGATCGTTGGGCGACAAGGTGTTCGACAAGGTCTGGGCCCGACTCGCCGACGCCGACGTCGGGGTCGCCTTCCACCTCAGCGACAGTGGTTACAACGGCACGGTCGCGCGGGCCTGGGGTGCCCCCGACCGCTTCGTCCCGTTCCGCAATCCGAGTGTCCTCGCCACCATCGTCGTCGCCGACCGCGCCATCCACGACACGGTCGCCTCCCTCGTCGTCGACGGGGTCTTCGAGCGGCACCCCACGCTGCGTGTTGCGAGCATCGAGAACGGCTCCGACTGGCTCGCGCTGCTGCTCAAGCGACTTCGTAAGCAGGCCAATCAAACTCCGTGGTCATTCGTCGAGGACCCGCTCGACACGTTGCGCAGGCACGTGTGGGTCTCGCCGTACTACGAGGAAGACATCGGGGCTCTGGCCGACCTCATCGGGATCGAGCGTGTCATGTTCGGTTCGGATTGGCCGCACGGTGAAGGCCTCAGTGAACCAACCGACTTCGAGAACGAACTCGGCGAGTTCGACGACCAGGAGGTCGATCAGATCATGCGTACCAATGTCCTCGATTTCCTCGGCATCGCGGTCTGAGGCCCACCGTGACGCTCAGCCCGACTTTCGGTACCTTCACCGCCGACTACGCCGATGACCCTGCGCTCGCCGGCTTGATGGGGCCCGGGGCCCCGTTCGAGACCACCGAGGTGATCATCGACGGCCACCCCGTTCGCGCGTACGCGAACATCCCCGGGACCCTGATCGAGATCTTCGAGGCGATGCGGGCACACGACGACACGACGCATCTCGTCCACGAGGACAATCGGCTGACCGTCCGCGAGGTGCGCGCGCAGGCAGGTGCGCTCGCCGCACGACTGGCCCGGGACTTCGGTGTGCGCCGGGGAGATCGCGTCGCCATCGTCATGCGGAACTGCCCCGAGTTCGTCACCAGCTGGTGGGCGTCGGTGGTGCTCGGAGCCGTTGCGGTCCCGATGAACTCGTGGTGGAAAGGTCCGGAGCTCGGTTCGGCGATCACCGAGGCGGAGCCGGCGGTGATCATCGCAGATGCCGAACGGGTCGAGCGTCTCGCCGCGCTCGGTGAGCTGTCGGTCCCGATCATCGGTGTCCGCACCGACGGCGGGGGCCATCCGGGTGAGGTCGCGTTCGACGCCCTCATCCACGGAGACCCGTTGGGCGGCGACGACTTCGCCGTTGTCGAGACGGACGATGTCGCGGCGATCCTGTACACGTCAGGGACCACCGGACGACCCAAAGGGGTGGTGATCACCCACCGCGGCATCATCACCAATGTGATGAACATGGGGTTCATGGCGCTCCGCGATGTCCTCATCTCCGGCCGCCAGTCGCCGCCACGGTCCGGTCAGATGGCCGGGATCATGGTCGCGCCGCTGTTCCACATCGGTGGCATCGCGGCGATCGTCGGCAGTGCCATGGGCGGCAGCAAGACTGTGCTGCTGCCCAAATGGGATGTCGATGACTTCATCCGGCGGGCCCACGAAGAACAGGTCAGTGGCCTGGGTGGGGTGCCGGCGATGGCTCGGGAGTTTCTCGAGCACCCCCGCGCGAAGGAGTTCAACGGGTTGGTGGCGTCGTTCACCTGCGGAGCCGCCAACGTCCCCTCCGAGCTGCCACGACTGGTGCGCGAGGTGCTCGGCGAATCGGTCCAGATCGTGAACGGCTACGGGCTCACCGAGACGACGTCGGCGATGGTGAGCAACGTCGGGGACGAATATGCGGCCCATCCCGACAGTGTCGGCCGCCTCAACCCGACCGCAGACCTGCGTGTGGAGGGGCCGGCAGGCGAACCGCTCGGCGTCGGGGAGACCGGCCAGCTGTGCTTCCGTTCACCGCAGGTCGCCACGGGGTACTGGCGCAATCCCGAGGCGACCGCAGAATCGTTCGTGGACGGATGGTTTCGCAGTGGCGACCTCGGATACGTCGACGACGACGGATTCGTCTACGTCGTCGACCGGGTGAAGGACGTCATCATCCGGGGCGGCGAGAACGTCTACTGCGCCGAGGTCGAGGCGGTTCTCTACGAGCATCCGGCCGTTCTCGACGTCGCCGCGGTGGGCATACCGGACCGGGCGATGGGGGAGCGGGTGTGCGCGGTCATCGTGCCCAGACCTGGGGCGACGCCCGACCTGGCCGAGTTGCGTGCCTTCGCCGACCTGCGCCTGGCCACCTTCAAATGCCCTGAGGCGCTGTATCTCACATCCGACATGCCCAGGACCGCGACCGGCAAGGTCGCCAAGAAGGTACTGAAGACCCAGGTGCTCGCCGACGCCGACGGCGTGGTCCGAGCGCGCTGACCGCTATCGCCAGGCGCCTCGGGTGTACTGGGCGGGGTACGGAGCGTCGCGATGTGAGACCCCGAGTTCGTATGCGGCCCGTAACGGCCAGGCGGGTTCACGGAGCGCAGCGCGTGCGAGCAACACCGCCGTGACGTCGTCGTCGCCCGCGACCTTCTCGGCCTGATCGGGTTGCGTGATGAGCCCGACTGCAGCCGTGGCGATCCCGGACTCACGGTGTACCGAGCGCGCGAACTCCACCTGGTACCCGGGCCCCACCGGGATGTCGGCCTGCACGTTGCCGCCGGTCGACACGTCGATGAGGTCGACACCGCGGTCACCGAGCAACCGGGCGAGCCGGCCACTGTCGGCGGGAGTCCATCCGCCGTCGGTCCAGTCCGTGGCGGAGATGCGGACGAACAGCGGCTTGCCTTCCGGCCACGCCTGTCGGACCGCCTCGGCAACCTCGAGCACGATTCGGACGCGGTTGTCGAAACTTCCGCCATACGAGTCGTTCCGCTCGTTCGACAGCGGTGACAGGAACTGGTGCAGCAGGTAGCCGTGCGCCGCATGGATCTCGACAACGTCGAAACCGGCGGCATCGGCGCGGCGGGCCGCGTTGGCGAACGCATCGACCACCCCGGCGATCTGGTCGGTGCTCAGCGCGACCGGCTCGGCGAATCCGTCGAAGGCGATCGGCGACGGTCCCACCGTGGTCCAGCCGCCCTCGGCTGCGGGCACGCTGCCCGACTGCTTGGCGAACGGCGAATACACCGACGCCTTGCGGCCGGCGTGTGCGAGTTGGATGCCGACCGTGGCGCCCTGCGCGTGCACGAAATCGGTGATCCGTCGCCACGCCCCGGCCTGGGCGTCGTTCCAGATCCCCGCGTCCTGAGCGCTGATGCGTCCGTCCGGCGTCACGGCCGCCGCTTCGCTCAGGACGAGCCCGAAACCGCCGGTCGCCCGGGCGCCCAGGTGCACGAGGTGCCAGTCGGTTGGTACGCCGTCACCGGCGAAGCAACTGTACTGGCACATCGGGGCGAGCCAGATGCGGTTGGGGATCTCGAGATCGCGGATGGTCAGCGGGTTGAAGAGAGCGGGACTGATGGTCACGTGAGAGAAGAACGCCGAGAACTTCACGAGAGATTCCCGCCGGAGGGCACCGATCGCCCGGTGTGTCGGTGATCACGGCCGGGTGGCCGTCAGTTGATCGAGTCGCCGCTGGGCACGTGCCTGGTAGGGCAGTGCCCCCGCGTCACGGGCCACCCGCACCGCCTCGCGGAGGTCAGGCGTGCCGTCCCGGTCGAGGATCGCCTCGGCTGTCCCGCGGTACAACACGGCAGGTCCGAGACACACGAGTCCTGGCCACTGGACGATCAGCCCCGATGACCAGTCCGACACGAGATGGTTCAGGCGGCCGCAGATCTCGCGTGCCGCTGACACGTGGTCGGGATCCCTCGAGATCGCGAACAGGGCTTCGATGAGCAGGGGTACGCGGGCGACGATGCGAGAACCACTCCAGTACGCGGCGTCGGAGGTGAGCTCGCCTGCGACGCGGAGCGCCCGCTCGTGGTCACCTGCCTCGGCCGAGCCGAGCGCGATGACCAGGGCGAAGTCGTCGTCGACTTCGTCGACCAGCGTGTCGAATGTGCCCAGCATCGAGGCGAGGGCGCCGTGGTGCCATGCCTCGATGGAGCGGCTGGTCGCCATCGAGGCCTCTCCGAGCATGCGCGCACGCTCGGAGAGGTCGCCGACGACGGTGGAGAACCGTTCGGTGAGTGATCGACTGGCGGCGTAGTCGCCGCGGAGGAGTGCGAGCATCACTTGCCACCACAGTTGCATGGTGTGCAGATCGGTGCCGTCGCGGCTGTCGACCAGCCGCGCGAAATCGAGCGAGAGTCTGCGAGTCATGCGGAGATCCCCGGCCTCGAGCGCGCAGACGCGTTGAAGATGCAGTGCGGTCGCACGTCGGTTCACATCTCCGCCCGAGAGCGTGTCGAGCGTCGCTGCGATCTTGCGCCTTTCCTCGAGCATGGTGGGTTCCCACCGGAGCAGGAAATCGGCGAGCGCGATCTCGTAGTCGACCGACGGATCGCAGCCGGTCGCGAGTTGAGCGGCGGCCAGGTGGTCCTGGGCACCCGGCATCCCGAGAACGCTCAGCCGTGCCGCCTCACCCGCCTGTAGTCGGGCCGCAATGGCAGGATCGAGATTCTCGCTGTGCGCCAATGCTTCTCGCACAAGTGGTGGATACGCGGACTGGATGACGCCGAACCCGGACCAGTAGCCCGCCACCCCTTGGGGAGACGACAGGAGTGCCGTGTCGGCGAGAGCGGGCCAGTCCCGGTGACCTCGGCTCACGTGTGCGGCGGTATCGAATGAGGCCGTGGCACTGTCGAAATCGCCGACGCGGATCGCCGCCGTCCCGGCGATCCGATTGAGATCGACGACAAGGTCGTCGGTGGTGCTCAGGGCGAGACCTCGCCGCGCGAGTTCGAGGGCCCGGTGGTCGGCATCCGAATCCATCGCCGCCCGCGCGGCATCCCGACAGGCTCGCGCGGCGCGTTCGGTGGTCTGCACATCGGTGGCAGATTCGGCGAGGTGCACGGCGATCGACTCCCGATCCTCCGGACTTGCGGCTTCCAGGGCGGCCGCAAGCGAGGCGTGGGCGTCGACCTGCTCCGTTCGTGAGGATCTCGCCAGCGTTGCCTCGCGCACCCCGTCGTGGGCGACGGTGAGCGTCGCATCCGTGGACATCTCGACCAGTCCCAGGCCACGCGGCTCGTCGACGACCGAGGCCGGGACGCCACCACCGATCTCGGCGAGTACGGAGGCCGACAGACGGCCGCCCGCGACGGCGAGGACCGTCATCAGGGTTCGTGCCTCCGGGGTGAGCTCGTCGAGGCGGGCGGCCACCGCGGTGCGGGCAGGATGTCGAGGGTCCAGGGTGGCGCCGAGCGCGACTGCGTCACAGATCTGGTTCGCGATCAACGGGCTGCCGAGACTCTGCGCGGCGAGGTCGTCCCGGTCGACTGTCGGCGCCACGCCGAGATTCTCGAATCTCTCGTCCACGAGTCTGCGGAGGTCGGCGCCGCTCAGTTCGCCTACCGTCAGATCCGTCACGAGCCCGTGGCGGCCGATGGCTGCCCGGATGATCTGCGCGCACGTGTCGTCGGACATGCGGCCGGTGGCGACCACTGTGATCGGTGTCTTCGGCATGCCGGACAAGACCCGGGCCAGCAGCTGTGCGGAGTCGACGTCGAGCCATTGCAGGTCGTCGAGCAGCAGGACCGACCGCCCGTGGGTATGGATGTCCGACCAGATCTGTGACGACATGTCGCCGGCAACCGTGTGCGCACCCGCCCCTGCCACCTGCAGGCCGAACAGGTCGTCGATCGCTGCGAAGACCCGGCCTCCGCCCACCGGCCTGCCGATGAATCGGCGTGCGGCCGCGTGGTGACGGGAGATGAGGTCCTCGACGAGCGCGGTCTTCCCGATTCCCGACGGACCGAACACGAGCACTCCGGCGGGCCGTGTTGCACCGGAATCCCAGACCCGGTCGAGCACAGCGGCTTCGGAGGCCCTCCCGATCAGGCGGGGCCGGTCGGGAGCGGGTCGTTCGGTGGCACCCTCACCGGTGATGGACCGGGACGGGTCGAGCAGTTCGGATTCGAGCGCGATGGTTTCGTCACTCGGGTCGAGACCGAGATCGTCGGCGAGCATTCGTCGCAGTCTGCGGATCGCGGCGAGGGCGTCGGCGGTCCGGCCGTCCTCGCGCAGAGCGCGCGCCAGTGACCGCGCGGCGCCTTCTCGATAGGGGTGACGTGTGCACAGCGGGGTCAGCATCGCAACGGCCCGACGGTGCTCGCCGACCGTCCGAAACGCGTCGGCAGCGGATTCGGTGAGTTCGGAACGCATCTCGTCGAGCCGCACGAGTTCTGGTTCGTAGTCGGCGATGTCCGCGATCTCGGCCAGTGGCTCGCCGCGCCAGAGATCGAGGGCCCGGCGCAGCAGGTCGGCGCCGACGGCCGGGTCGGAACGGATCGCTTGCAGACCTTCTTGGCCGAGTTTGTCGAGGACGTCGAGGTCGGTGGCGGCGCCGTCGCACCGCAGGACGTAGCCGGCGGGCTCGGTGTCGATGCGAACCGACCCGGTGGGGGCGAGCTGCTTTCGGAGTCGCGAGATGTAGCCCTGCAGGGTCCCGGCTGCCGAGCGCGGAGGTTTCCCACGCCAGAGGGCATCGGCGATGCGCTCGGGGGAGCACGCACTGCGTTCGACCGTGAGGATGGTCACGAGTTCCGCGTGTTTACGAGCGGTCATGGCGATCGGGGTGCCGTCCGCGGCGGTGACCGACAGTGGACCGAGAACGCGGATCGGGATGTGCGGATCACTAGCTCCCACGTACACCGTCCCGATGGTTCCGGGGTCGGCCGAGTTCGTCGAGAAGCGGCTTGACCTGGTCCGATGTGGTGCCGATATGCGCACCAGCCGGACACAAGGCTAACACCAGGCGTGCCCGGAAAGCTCGATGTCATGACAGATACAACTCACCTTCATGCACCACATCACGTCGAGGCGTTCGATACGCCCGGCCCGTTCCGGTCACCGACCTGGCCGACCCTGCGCCGACTCACCGGCGCCGCGTTGGCGACCGGTGGCGCCGCCTGCATCGTCGGCGGCACACTGCATCCGATCGTCGATGGCAACGCACACTCGGTGGACGCGCTCCACGGTGCCGGTGCGCCCTGGGCGCAGATTCTCCTGGGTGTGGGGACGACGCTCCTGCTACTGGGTCTGCCGGGCATGTACGCGTGGCTCGCACCCCGTGTCGGCGTCGGCGGATTCGTGGGAGTCGTCGCCTACTTCATCGGCAACCTGGTCACGGCCACCGGCCACCTCATCGTCGAACTCTTCGTCGCCTACCCGTTTGCGCACGATCCGGATACGGCGAGGCTCATCGCCGACGACGACTCGATGCTGGGGACAACCGCCTTCGAGTTGCTGAACACCGTCGGAGGTCTGGTGATGCTCGCCGGCATGGGCTTGCTGGGCGCCAGCCTGATCCGGAACCGGGCGGTCCCGCTGTGGATCGGAGTGCTCACGCTGGTCGGCATGGTCGGTTTCATGCTTCCGATTCCCGCGGTGGAAGGGCTCTCGGGATTCCTCTACGAAGCGCCCCGCGGGATCGCGATCATCGCCATCGGGGTGCTGATGCTGCGATCGCGTCGGCCCGGGTGATCGCCGACCACGATCGCAACCTCGCGGCCGCCGCCCCGATGATCAGGGCGGCGGCCGCGAGGTCTGTTGCTGCGTAGGGCGATCGAGTGATCAGCCGCGCGTCGCGGCGGCGAAGCGGGCCACATGCGCATCGGCCGTACCGAATTCGTACTCGATCGCGGTGAGTCGGCGGAAGAAGTGGCCGATGGCCAGCTCCTCGGTCATGCCCATGCCCCCGTGCAGCTGGACGGCGTTCTGTCCGATGAAGCGGGCCGCCCGGCTGATCGTCACCTTCGCCGCCGATACCGCGGCCGCTCGCTCGGCCGGCGGTGCATCGAGCGTGAGGATCGCGTAATACTGTGCGGCCACTGCCTGTTCGAGCTCGATGTACATGTCGACCATCCGGTGCTGCAGTGCCTGGAAGCTTCCGATCGGGGCCCCGAACTGTTGTCGCTGCTTTGCGTACTCGACCGTGTCGTCGAGGACCTTTCGCATCGCGCCGACGGCCTCCGAGACGACCGCCGCGGTCGCCTCGTCCCACGCCCGCTCGAGGAGGGGGAGAGCCGCGCCCTCTGGCCCGATGAGTGAGTCGGCGTCGAGCCGCAGATCGGTCAGGGTGATGTCGGCGGCTCGCCGATCGTCGATCGTGCGCACCGTGTTCATGGACAGGCCGTCGGGCACCGCGTCGCCGCCGAGGTCGACGAGGAACAGTGACAAACCGTCGCGGTCGCGGACGTCACCCGAGGTCCGTGCCGTGATGATCAGGTGGTCGGCGATCGGTGCCGACGTGACCACTGCCTTGGCGCCGTTGAGGATCCAGCCGTCCCCGGACCGTTCGGCGTGGGTGGCGACATGATGGAGCATTCCGCCCGAGCCGTCCTCGATCGTCGCGAGTGCCGAGACTCCTGTCCCGGCAGCGATCGTCGCTGCGACGGCGAGCGCACGGTCGGAACCGGTACGTGCGAGCAGACGGGCGCCGAGGACAACCGAATCGACGAACGGCTCGATGACGAGGGCATATCCGAGCGCCTCGGTGACCACCATGAGTTCCTCCGGGCCGCCGTCGTCACCGCCGACCGATTCGGGCAGGCAGGCGCCGATGACGCCGAGTTCATCGGCGAAGGAACGCCAGATCTCGGGTTGCCAACCGGCGCCGACCTTGGCGACCTCCCGGCTCGTCGCGAGGTCGTAGCGGGCGGCCAGGTATTTGGTCAGGCCGTCGCGGAGCAGTTGCTGTTCGGGGGTGAGTGTGAAGTCCATGACGTGAGTTGCTCCGTTGCTTTCTAACCGAGTCCGAGGGCGGCTTTGGCGAGGATGTTGCGCTGGATCTCGTTGCTGCCCGCGTAGATCGATCCCGCACGGTCGTTGAGGTAGTGCAACGGAGCCACCGCCTGCCAGGTCTCTCCGCTGACGTAGCCGTCGGCAGGTGCCTCGTATTGCGCGATCGGCCCACCGGGTACCGCCGCGTGTGGCTGGTAGACCCGGCCGTGTGGACCGGCCGCCTCGAGGTCGAGTTCGGTGATGTGCTGACTGAGTTCGGTTCCCAGGATCTTCAGCATCGACGCCACCGAACCGGCGTCGCCGCCCGAACTCATCGCGGCGAGGGCACGGTACTCGAGCACCTCGAGGACCTTGGCCCGGATCTGTGCGTCCGCGAGTTTGGCCGCGAACGCCGGCTCCTCGATGAGCGGCACCCCCGACGGTCCGGTCACGGTGGCGGCACGCTCGGAGATGTGCTCGCACATCACCTGGAGTGCAGGCGCGACCGCGCCACCGCCGCGTTCGAAGATGAGGAGGTACTTGGCGACGGTCCAGCCGTCGTCGATGCTGCCCAGCACGTTGGCCTTCGGCACTCGCACGCCGTCGAAGAACACCTGTGCTTGGATCTGTTCGCCCGACGCCATCACCAACGGCTGGATCTCGATACCCGGCGAGCGCATGTCGATGAGCACGAAGGTGATGCCCTGCTGCTTGCGCTCCTGCCGCGACGTCCGGACCAGGCAGAAGATCCAATTGGCCTCTGCCGCGTGGGTGGTCCAGATCTTGCTGCCGGTGACCACCAGGTCGTCGCCGTCGCTGACCGCGGCCATGGACAGGGACGCGAGATCCGAGCCTGCCTCCGGCTCGGAGTAGCCCTGACAGAAGAAGACGCTGCCGTCGAGGATGCCGGGCAGGAAGTGATCCTTCTGCTCCTGCGTACCGAAGGCCATGATCGCGTGGGAGACCATGCGAATACCCATGGGGGACAGGGCAGGTGCGCCGGCGAGGACGGACTCCCGGCTGAAGATGTAGTGCTGGGTGAGGGTCCAGTCGCAGCCGCCGTACTCGACGGGCCACGCAGGTGCGGCCCAGCCACGTTCGTGCAGGATGGCCTGCCAGGCCATGGACGCCTCGTGATCGGCATACACGCTGGTCCTCAAACGACCTGCGGCACGCAACTCGGGCGTGAGGTTGGCTTCGAGGAACTCCCGTACCTCGTCGCGGAACGCGATGTCGGCATCCGACCACGTCATGTCCATCGAAGTGTCACCCCTGTCTGCGCTGCACCACTCCGTGGGCGCCGCCTATCAAATATATGTTCTCAGTCGAATGTACGTCAGGGCGCCCGTGCCAGGAAAGCCGGATGCCCGGATCCCGTGTCGCGACGCGAGGTCGGAGACGGGATCCGGGCGGTGGGCGGGGTGATGCTCAGGCGACGCGGTTGAAGGGGTCGTGGTCGGCCATGATCTTGTCCATCCGCGCCTCGTCGAGGCGGGCGCGGACCGTCGTCTGTTCCTGCCGATCGCGGACGACCTTCGCGAGCGTGAACGTGCTCGAGGTGAGGAACAGAAGCGTGATTGCGAGAAAGCCCCGCTGCCACGGGTCGAGGGGGAGGTAGAGGATGCCGACGATCGCGGTCGCGAGGCTGACCCCGAAGGCGATGGCGGCCTGGGCGTAGAACGCGGCGGTGGTGACGGTCTGGGGGATCTCGTTCGAGGTGCTCATGACGATCAGATTCCCAGCAGTCGAGCCCGGGCGGATGCGTGTGATTACTCAGGCGGGCTGAGTAGTCCCGCTGGAATCGGCGCTTCCGGGATCGTCGGGACCGCTCGTCCCGGGGCCTGCGGAGCCGGTGGGCTCGTCGGGCGGGTCGGGGGATTCGTCGGCAGGTGTCGGCTGATCCTTCGGCGCCGACGACGCGAGCAGGACATCCACCCAGCGCGTGGAAGGGTCGATGTCGATCAGCAGGGCCTTCGACATCAGGGTCAGCGGGACGGCGAGAATGGCACCGAGCGGTCCGATCACCCACGCCCAGAACACCAATGACAGGAAGGTGAGCGTGGTGGACAGACCGACTGCGTCACCGACGAACTTCGGCTGGATCACCGACTGGATCACGATGTTGATCGCGCTGTACACGACGATCACCAGCAGCATCTGTCCCACGCCACCGTCGAGCAGGGCGAGCAGGGCAGGTGGTATGACACCGATGACGAACCCGATGTTGGGGATGTAGTTGGTGATGAACGACAGCAGACCCCATAGGATCGGCAGCGGTACCCCGAGCAGCCACAGCGCGCCGGTGTCGAGGACCGCCACGATCAGGCCGAACACCGTCGACACCAGCAGATAGCTGCGCGTCCCCCGTGCGAAGCTGCTGAAAGCCATTGCGATGTCGGCACGTTGACCGCGCAACACCGCGATCCGCTTGTCGAACGAGATCGCATCCGCCGCCATGAACAGCAACACGGTGATCACCAGGATCAACGCCGACGCGACCGACAGCGTGCTCTCCAGCACATCGCCGATGTAGCCGATCGCCTTCCCCGGGTCGATGTGCGAGATCATGTTGTGTACTTGTTCCTGGCTGACCCCGTGGTCGGTGAGGAACTTCTGGAAGTTGTCGAGCAGGTGTTGGAACTTGTCGGAGTACTCGGGCAGGATCGTCGCGAGTCTGGCGATGGAGAAGACCAGAGAACCGAAGAGCACCAACAAGATTCCGTAGACAGCCAGCAGCGTTGCCATGAAGGCGAGCCACGCCGGGCATCCCTTGCGGCGTAGCCATGCGGGGATCGGCTGGACGGCGACGGTCAGCATCAGCGCGAGGAAGACCGGGCCGACGAGGCCGGAGACCACCTTCATCCCGCCGACGGTGACGATCAGCCCGGTGATCGAGAGCAGCACGATTGTGCCGCGGGGCATCGACCACCTCTGCGTCTGATCGGCGTCGGATTGCTCAACTGTCATTGCCAGCCTCTCGTCGGTCGCGCTGATCCTAACCCTCGGAGAGCGGGGAGGCGGGGAGCACGCGGGTGCTCAGCGACCCGTCCAGCGCGGCGATCGTTTCGACACGAAGGCGGTGATGCCCTCGATGGTGTCCTGGCTGACCAGGAGACTGTCGAGGGCGGTCGAGGTGGCGTCGATGGCGTCGATCTCGTCAGGGATCACCGCGGCGGACTCCATGGCCCGCAATGATTCGCGCACTGCCGTGGGCGAACTCGTCAGCAATTCGTCGGCGACCGCGCGGGCCAGCGTCATCACCCCGCCGGCAGGCGCGACCCTGCTCACCAATCCGGCCGACATGGCCTCGGATGCGTCGAGACGTCGTCCGGTCAGGATCATGTCGCGGGCAAGGGCGCCGCCGACCGCCGCGGGCAGCCGGACCAGGCCACCGGCGACCGCCGCGAGACCGACCTTGACCTCCGGCAGCCCGAAGGTGGCGCGCTCATCGGCCACGGCGATGTGACATGCGAGCACGATCTCGCACCCGCCGCCCAGCGCATGGCCGTTGACGGCCGCGATGACCGGCTTGGGCCGATGGCGTCGCGAGGTGAGGCCGGCGAATCCGTTCTTCGGTACCTCCAGTCCCGCGCCGGATGTCTGGGCGAGATCGTTGCCCGCGGAGAACGCCTTGTCGCCTGCGCCGGTCAGGATGGCCACCCACAGTTCGGGGTCGGCGAAGTAGGCGTCGAAGACCGCGTCGAGCTCGGCGTTGGCGGCCGGATTCAGCGCATTGCGGGCGTCGGGCCGATTGATTGTGACCTCGAGGAGGTGACCATCGCGTCGGATCTCGACATGTTCGTACTGAGCACGGAATGCCGGCGCCGTCGGCGGGTGGCGGCGGACCATCGCGGCGCGGCTGGTGAAGACCCGGTTGCCGCTCGCCGACGATCGGACGTAGACCTCCGTACCCACCGGATCGTCGGCGGCCAGCGCGTCGAACATCGCGTCGTCGTCGTCATCGACGTTCGCGACGAATCGCGCGCCGTCGGCCACGCGACCGATCACGATGCCCTTCCGGCGGCCGTCCTTGCCCGGGACAACCGTGTAGGTCTCGATGGTCGCGGGACCGTCGGCGTAGTCGACGGGCCGGACCGTCGGCGCGCTGTCGACCTCTTCCTGCACACCGGCCGAATCCGCCGGATGCCACGCAGCGGGCCGCGCGCTGTAGACGCCGACCGAGGTCTTGCTGAGGATGCCGCCGTTGGCGACGACCAACGCGTACGTCTCGGGCGCCGAACGGACCCGATCCACGGCCTCGGCGATCGCGTGCAGCGAGTAATTGTTCCCTGGGCCACCGAAGAACGGGAGGCCGCCGGTCAGGGTCAGCCCGCGGGCATCGTCCGCGGTGATCCCGAGTGGGTCGATCACGTTGGAGACCGCGATCGGGAAGCAACTGTAGATGTCGACGAACGAGACGTCGTCGAGGCCGATCTCGGCGACGTCGAGGGCGTGGCGGACCGCGGCCGCGGCAGCCGGCCCGGTGCTGAGGTCCGGGCGCTTCATCAGGGTCTGCTCGCGGACGTCGGCGTGCCCGTGCAGGAACACCCACCGCGATGGGTCGACGCCGAGCGCCCGGGCCTGGCCGACCGACAGGATCACGGCGGCGGCGGCCTGATTGACCTGGTCGCGAGCGACCAGCAGGCGCGTGAACGGATCAGCCACCACGCGGTTGTCATCGCCCACGGTGACCAGTTCGTCGGCGCTGCGCGCCGTCGGCGCGGCGGCATGGGGGTTACCGGCCGCGATCCGTGACAAGGGCGCAAACAACTCGCCCATGGTGCGCGCATACTCCTCGCGGCCGAGACCGAGTCGATGGCGGCGCGCGTTCTCCAGGACGGCATATTGCGTCATCGGCGCGATGAGTCCGTGCTTGGCCTCCTGGTGTGAGGTGAGGCCCGCGATCGCGTAGCCGCGGTCCTCGAGTTGACCGCCCACTTGTTCGGAGAGATCGGGTCGTCGGTCCTCCGGGGTGGTCGACATGAGATGGCGGACAGTCGACATGATCTCGGCGCCGAAGAGTACTGCGGCCGTGGACCGTCCGGCCTGGATCTCCGCCGCGAACTCGGTCAGCAGACTCTGGGGGCTCTGCCCGCCGGTCACCCCGACGACCGCGCGTCGGGGGTCCATCCCGATCCGCTTGGCGACTGCGCGCGGCATGTTGTCGTGTCGGCCGAGTGGCGAGGTGGAGAGCGGACTCGACTCCTCGAAGGTTCGCACAGCGACCACCGTGTCGATCTCGGCCGCGATGGTTGGTGCCGCGACCCCGGAGTCGGTCAGTGCCACCTGGACCGCGCGGGCGGCGAGGTCGGCCTCGCTCAACCCTTCGTAGCCGGTGTCGCTCAACCGCTCGGAGGCCTGACCGACACCCACGATCACCGGGGTGTTCGGGTCGAGTTCGGACAGGTGAGCGGATCGTGGCATCGGATGACCTTCCGGGACAACGTTCGGACGACGGGCCATCTGACCATTGATCGATGGCAGTGTGCGGGATCCATTAATCCACCCGTTGTCGTCGGTCGGTGCACCGACCCCCGAACATGTTCCACTCCGGTGACACGGCGATGATTACGAGCTAACGTTGATTACAAGTAATCACCATCGTGGCAGCGCTTGACGAGGGAGTCGACATGACCGAGACCGAGACCTCCGTGGCCGGCTGGCTGACGGGACGACTTCCCGACGGCCTCTTCACCGCGGCGCCTGAGGTGCGGGTTGATCGTGAGGAGATCACTGTCATCGGCACGATCGGCCCGCCCGACGTCGACGATGGGGCCGACCCGGCGGCGGTGCGGCAGGCGGAGGCCGGCCGTATCGCCCGATTCCGGGAATCGACGCGCGATCAACGGATCGAGGTGGCCCGGGAGGCCGAGCATCGGTTCGACCGCAAGGTGGCGTGGGGAGTTCGGTGTGGCGAGACATCGCAACTGTTCACCCATCTCGCAGTGCCGGTGATGACCAGGCTGCGCCAACCGCAACGGCAGGTTCTGGACACGCTCGTTGCCGCCGGGGTGGCCAGGAGTCGCGCGGACGCCTTGTCGTGGTGCGTGAAACTCGTCGGGCAGCACACGGATTCGTGGCTCGACGAGCTGCGCGAAGCCATGAGCAAGGTGGACGAGATCCGGGACGCCGGCCCGGCTGTCGACTGAACCTGCCGGCCGGGAGAGCCTCGGCGCGTCGTGTCGCGGTGCGTCGTTCTCGGCGGGCCGGTGAGACGGCCTCGGATTCAGGTCACGCAGCGCGGAAGACTTCTCGTGCGGGTCGTCGGCGACCAGACTGTGCACGCCGATCGACCTGCACCGAGGAAAGGTACCCCTGTGACCGCGCATGTGACCGCGACTGCCGACCGGAGCTCGTATACAGATGCCGAGCTCGATGAAATCTTCTCGCCCGTTTTTGCACGGATCGCCGAGGGCGCGGTGGCGCGCGAGGTGGATCGACGTCTGGCCCATGACGAGGTCGGATGGCTGAACGAGGCCGGGTTCGGCGCACTTCGGGTGCCCGTCGAGTTCGGCGGCCTCGGCGCATCGGTGCGCCAGTTGTTCCGTCTGCTCATCGATCTGGCCGGTGCCGAATCGAATCTGCCGCAGGCTCTGCGGGTGCACTGGTCGTTCGTCGAGGATCAGCTGTTGTCCTCGGACGCGGTCACCCGTGAACGGTGGCTGCGGGCGGTCGCCGACGGGACGCTCGTGGGCAATGCCATCACCGAACCGGGCGTCGGCGCGATCGATCGCTATCAGACCAGGCTCACCGCCGACGGTGACTCCTGGCGACTCGACGGCACCAAGTACTACAGCACCGGCAGTCTGTACGCCGACCACATCCTGGTCGCTGCCGACCGGGACGGGGAGCGGGTCTCGGTGCTCGTCGCAGGCGATGCGGAGGGGGTCACCCAGCATGACGACTGGGAAGGCTTCGGCCAGCGTCTGACGGCCAGCGGCACAACGGAGTTCGCCGGTGTCGCGGTCTCGGCCGACCAGATCCTCGGTCCTGGTTACGGAGTCGGGGGCCGGACCTACGCGACCTCGTATCTCCAGTTGGTGCAGCTCGCCGTGCTGGCCGGGATCGCCCAGCGCGCCCTCGACGACACCACCGCCTGGGTGCGTGATCGCACGCGCACGTACACCCATGCGCCCGCCGACCGGCCCCGGCACGATCCGCTGGTGCAGCAGGTGATCGGTCGGCTGTCGTCGTCGGCCTACACGGCGCGCACGCTCGTCCTGGACATCGCCGCGGAGCTCGACGAACTCCTCGCCGCAGGCGGGCAGGACGAGCAGCTCCTGGATCGAGTCGAATTCGATGTGGCGCGCGCGCAGCAGGCCGTGATCTCCACGGTCCTCGATGCGACGACGCAGCTGTTCGAGGTCGGGGGAGCGTCGATCACGTCCGAGTCGCTGCGTCTTGATCGGCACTGGCGCAACGCGCGCACCATCTCGGTGCACAATCCCCTGATCTACAAGCTGCAGGCCATCGGCGATCACGTACTCAACGGTGCCGATCTGCCGTACGCGTGGAGTGCAGGCCGCCGCTGACAGTTCACTCGACCGATTGTCAGGTGAGCCATTCCCGGGTGTAGACGTCCTGCCACCGCACGGTGATGTTCTGCCGTGCGGTGGCGGTCGTATGCCGACCGAGCGCGGCGACGAGGACGTCGTCCACCACATCCCGGACATCCTCGGAGCGCGCGGGCAATTCGTCGTGGTACCGGGCGATCAGGCCTATCCGGATGCCGTCGATCAGGTCGGCCTCGCCGTCGACCGCGACGAACACGACGAGCCGCCCGAGGGTCGACCGGATGCGGATCGACAAGAGCTGCTTGATGATCCGGTCGCTCACCGCGACGCCCGGGGTGTCACTGGTCAGCGTTCGTGCGGGTCGACGCACACGGCTGAGGTCTGCCGAGATCGCATCGATCAGGCGTTGGACGTCGCCGGTCGGCTCGTCGAGCCGACGGCCTGCCTCCACCAGCCAGGCGTCGGTCTCGTCGGAGTGCTCGTCGTCGACGTGTAGATCGTTCACGGTTGCGCTCCTTTCCGGTGGTGTCCGGCCTCGTTCGGCCCGCGGCCGCGATGAACGGTGTCGGGCGGCGGGCCGGGGCGCCAGGGGGCCAAGCGCGCCGACAGGTATCGGCGGCTGCGCTGGAGGTGGCCACGGACCGAGCCGGTGCTGATCTGCAACACCCGTGCGATCTCGTCGAGGGACAGTCCTTCGGCCTCGCGCAGCCACCAGGCGGCCCGGGACGTCGGGGGGAGGTTGGTCAACTCGTGCCGAAGGGCATCGACCAGCGACGAGTGCTCGGCCTGCTCGGCAGGTAGGGGGGCGGGATCGGCCAGCTCCGCGAATCGGCCCTCGTCGGTGGGCACGTCACGACGGCGCCGATGGTGGTCGACGGTCCGGCGATGTGCGATGGAGAACATCCAGGTACGAAACGAGCTCCGGAAACCGAAGTCGGGCAGGCTCTTCCATGCGTGAAGCAGGGTCTCCTGGGCGAGATCCTCGGCTGTCGGGGGATCGCTGACCATGCGGCGCAGATACCGCAGGAGTCCGGGTGAGACCCGGGCGACCAGCACGGCGAACGCCTCGCGATCGCCGACGGCCGCCGCGGCCGCCAGCTCGTCGTCGGACATCTCGCTCAGGGGCAGGGCTGCCGCTGCGCCTCGTCGACGATCCAGGGCCGCGACGTCACCGCCGGTCCTACGGACCGTCACCTCGGAGGTGTGATCGGCGTCACCCGAATCCATGCGTGCGCTTTCGGTGTCCACTGCGACTGACTCTATACACGGGTCGCAAGGATCTGTTCAGAAAAGTGAAGGGGATCGTATGTCGGATACGACCAATCGTCCGCAGGCCGCCACGGCCGAGCCCGTCTCGACGGGTTCCCCGGGATCGTCCGGCAAGAGCCTGGCACTGGCCAAGAACGACTCCTCGCTGGTCGGCGAACGGGGCAAGACTGCCATCTCCGACATCGTGGTGGCCAAGATCGCCGGGATCGCGACCCGTGAGATCGACGGCGTGTACGACGTCGGCGGCGCGACCGAGCGCGTCGTGGGGAAGGTGCGTGACGTGTTGCCCGGAACCGCCACCAGCACCACTCAGGGCATCAACGTCGAGGTCGGTGAGCTCCAGGCCGCGGTCGACGTGTCGATCGTCGCCGATTACGGGGTCGCCATCCATCAGTTGGCCGCCGCCATCCGCCGCAACGTCATCGCGGCCATCGAGCAGATGACCGGTCTCGAGGTGACCGAGGTCAACGTCACCGTCCACGACATCCACTTCGGCGACGACGACGAATCCGTCGACGAGGAACCGCGCGTGCAGTGATGTCCGATGACGTGACCACCGCTTCGACCGGGGCCAGGGAGGTCGCCGACGCGGTGACGGCGGTTCCCGGCGTCACCGGTCTGTACGGCGGGGCGTTCGGCGAGATCGCCACCTACCTGCCCGGCGGTCGCGTGAGCGGGGTGGTCGTCGACGACGACTCCGCGCACGTCCATGTCGTCGTCGACATGGACCATGACCTCCGCGGCGTCGCCGATCGGGTCCGCCGCCGCATCGAGGAGCTCACCGGCCTACCGGTCACCGTGACCGTCGAGGACATCAGTGTCCATACCGACCGTCTCGGTGCGGATCCCACCGCCGGCTCCACCACAGACGATTGAGGACGGAAAGCACATGGCCAACAACGCGACAATAGGTTTGATCGCCGGTCTGCTCCTCGCCATCGCGGCCACGACGGGCGGATTCGGCGGCTTCGTGCTCGCACTGGTCCTCGGGGCGGTCGGCCTGGCGATCGGGCTGCAGCGCGACGGGGTGGTGGATCTGGGCGCACTGCTGCGGAGTCGAAATCGTGGCTGAGACGCTCACCACCGACCCCGGCACGCTCAGCATCGCCGACCGGGTCGGTGAAAAGATCGCCGTCCGTGCCGCTCTCGACGTCGACGGGGTGGTCCGCCATCAGACCTCGCTCGGGTCGATGCTGTCGGGCGCCACCCCTGGGCGAGCGGTTGCAGGCGGCGACTACCCACAGGCGTCGGTCGACATGTCCGTGACCGCTCCGTCGGTTCGCCTGACCATCGCAGTCCGATGGCCGTGCCGGTTGACCGACGTCTGCCGGCAGGTGCGCGGTGTCACGGCCGACGAACTGGCCCGACTGACCGGTGTCCGGCCCGGGCGGGTGGACGTGACGGTGGCGGCGGTGTTGTCGGGTCCGGTCGTCTCCGCCGACCGCACGGGTCCCGGTTTCGTCGAGCTGCCGGCACCGCAACCGGCTCCCGCCGACGAGGAGGTCCGGTCATGACGGCCTCCACGACAACCGGCTCCGACCGATCGACCACGGCCAAGACCGCAGACACCCACGACGCCAAGGTCTTTGCGCCGGCGGCCAATCCGGCCGCGACGATCGTCGGCTGCGTGATCGGTCTGCTGCTGCTGGGTCTCGCGGTGGTGGCCGTCCGCGATCTGCTGGTCCAGGTCGGCTGGTTGTCGGGTTCCGAATGGACCCGTGACGCGGCGGACGGTGTGGGCGACCTCCGGTGGTCGGACTGGATGTGGCCGGTGGCCGTCGCGCTGATCGTGGTCGGCCTCGCGATGATCTGGCTCGCCGCGAAACCGCGACGCCGGACGCACCTGAGCCTCAAGGGTTATGAGGTCATGTGGACTCGTCGTGGTGACCTCGCCCGCCGGTGCAGCACCGCTGCATCGGGCCTACCCGGCGTCGACCACGCGACCACGGTGGTCGGTCGTCGAACCGTCAAGCTCCGGGTCACCGTGACCGACGCTGCAGACCTCGGGGACATCGACCGGGTCGTCGGCGACGTGCTCGCAGACATCCACGCTCCGTTGCGCGCGAAGGTGCGGCCGGTCGGTCGGCGGGACGGTGATCGAGGATGAACCGCGGACCCGCCGCGTGGCACCGGCTGACCGTGGGACTGTTCGGCGTGCTGTTCCTCGTGGTGGGACTCGGCGCCATCCTGTGGCGCACGGATGTCACCCCCGTGCGGGACCGGATCGACCGGATCGACCAGGGATGGGTGGCGCGGTTCGCGGACACGGGCTGGTGGCCGGTGGTCCTGATCGGGTCGGCGCTGCTCGCGGTGATCTGGGGCCTGCGACTCATCGCGGCGACGATCCGGCCCGGAAAGGTCGATGACCTCGTCCTGCAGGGCTCCGATGAGACCGGCAGCCTGACCGTGGCGCCCAAACTGATCGCAGCCGCCGTTGCCGACGAGCTGGCATCCGACCCCAGGGTGGACCGTGCGGTCGCGAAGGCGACGGACGATCGCGGTCGCAAGATCATCCGCCTGACGGTGACCGCGGCGCCGACGCACAGCTATGCCGAGATCGCCGGGTCGGTCGGCGAGGCGGTCGAGGACATCCGAGAGGCGCTCGACGGCGCCGACATCCACGTTCAGGCCCTTGTCCATCTGGAGCCGCGGGCGACCTGACCGGCGGATCGGGACGACTTGTTACCGTGAGCGGGTGAGGCGGATGGAGCCCGCCGACTCCCGGATGTACTGGCTGTCGGCCACGATTCCCAACGATCAGTTCCTGCTGTATTGCTTTGCCGATCAGCAGGTTCCGATGGACGATCTTGCGGACGGATTGCGCCGTCGTGCGAGCCGGGTGGCGGATCTGGGTCTCCGGGTGTGCGACGTCCCGTTGTCGCTGGACCATCCGCTCTGGGTGCATCGGCCGACGACGGCAGATCAGGTCGTCGTCCATCCCGGCATCGACGCCTGGTCGCGGTGCCTCGAGAGGGTCGGGGAGCTGACGGCCGACCAGCTCGTCGCCTCCCGAACCTGTTGGCGGTTACATCTTCTCGGCCCCGTCGAGGATGCCCCGCGAGGCCCCGGGGTGGTCGCGGTGTTGCAGGTGACCCACTCGCTCGGTGACGGGCGCCGTACGTCTCAGATCGCCCGTGATCTCTTCGGCGAGCACGACCTGCACACCGCCACGAGGGCTCCGACCGACGCGCTCCCGCCCGTCCTCGCCGGGCCGTCGGCGGCCGCCGGGGGAGCGCTCGCGACACCGGTCCGGGTCGGCCGGATGCTGTGGTGGGGTCTCGAGGCCTTCCGCGCGGTCGGCGCCCGGCCGCCGTCGTCGAGACCCGGATATGCACTGACGCGGCTCAACAGACCTCCCGGTGCCCAGCGGACGCTGCGGGTGGTGGTGGTCGACCGGACCACGTTGCCTGCAGGCCACACCGTGACGGTCGGTGCGCTCACGGCCATCTCGATCGCGCTCGAGAGGTACCTGGGGACCGGTGCCGAGCCGATCGGGGCCGAACTGACCATGGGACGTAACGCTCAGGCGAAGGCGCGTAACAACTTTCGCAATGCGGGTATCGACCTCCATGTCGAGGTGGCCGACCCGTCCGGGCGCGCACGACTCATCGCGGGGGAGATCGCTCGTGCTGCCGATGCCGACGATGAACCCGCCCGGGTGGCCGAGAGGCGGGCCTCCGACGCCACGCCGGCCTTCCTGGCGCACTGGGGGACAAGGCAATTCGACCCAGCTGCACCGCCGGAGAAGGTGACCGGCGTGACGGTGGTGTCGTCGGTGTACCGCGGCGCCGCCGACCTCACGCTCGGCAGTGGGCCGGTCCGGTTCACCACCGGGTTCCCCGCCCTGTCGCCGGCGCAGGGCCTGACCCACGGCGTTCACGGCATCGGGAATGCGATCGCGATCTCGGTGACCACGAGTCCGGAGGTGATGCCAGACGTGGAACGCTACGTCGAACTGCTCACCGACGCGTTGGCGCTGGTCGCCACGATCGACGGCCGTCAGGATTCGGCCGGGCCGCCCGATTCGCCCGAGCCCGACCGCGGATAGCCGTTGCGTTCGGAACCGTCGGTGATCGACGGCGTGCCCGACGAATGTCCGGAACCGCTCTTGGAACCACGGGTGAGCCGCTTCGGGAGCCGGTCGGCGAGCCCGCCGAGCGGCGCCACGGTCTGATTGAGCAGATCGACGGTCTCGGCGAGCTCGTGCACCGTGTCCTGCATGGCGAGCAGATTGGGGGCGAGCTGTCCGATCACCTCGGTCAGTTCGGTGATCCGGTCCAGCGGCCCGTCGGGGGCGATGGCGCGTTCCACCGCACCGTTCTCGCCGACGAGCTGATCGAGCAGTCCGCCGTCCTCGGCCATGCGGTCCAGGACACCTCCCGACACGGTCACCTTCTCCAGGACGCCGTCCGGCGAGGTGAGCTTGTCGACGATGCCTCCCTCGGAGGTGAGGCGTTCGAGGATGCCCTCGCTCTCGGTGAACTGATCGACAACGCCACCCGGCCGGGTGAGCCGGTCCAGCGGGCCGTCCTTCGCGGTGAGCCGCACCAGGATGCCGCCGTCCTCGGCCATCTGGTCCAGCAGTCCGCCGCTGGTCGTCAGTTTCTCGAGGAGTCCGTCGGGAGCGGTCAGCCGATCGATCACGCCGTCCGGGTTGAGGAGACGTTCCAGGGGGCCACCCGCAGCCAGAATCCGCCCGAACGGCCGGTCCGGTCCGAGCAGCTCGGCGAGCTGGTTCAGGAGCGCGATGGGGGTGCGGGCGCTGCCGAGTTCGTCACCGGAGAGGCCGAGCGCGACATTCACCTCGTGCTGAACGCTGCTCGCGGTGATCCGTGCGATGGCGACGGCCGATTCGGCGGCGGTCAGCACCACACCGGTGACCGCGAAACCGAGGCGAAACGGCAGTTCGACGACACTGCGGGTGTCGACGCTGTTCGAGTCCATGTGCTGACCCTAGGACACCGGCGGCCTGCGGCACAGCTTCGCCGGGTCGCCCGCGTCAGCGGGACGGCGGGCGTCGCCCCCGGTGTGACCTCACGCCTGCTGTGCGGCCTTGGCTGCTTTCGCAGCCTTCTTGAAGTCACGGACCTTCTGCAGGGATTCCGGATCGGTGACATCGGCGACCGACCGATACCCGGCCTTGCCGTAGTCGCCCACCACTTTTGTCCATCCCGCGGGCTTCACGCCGAGTTGTTTGGCCAACAGGGCGGTGAAGATCTTGGCCTTCTGGTCCCCGAAACCGGGAAGTGCTCGCACGCGTGCGAACAGATCGGCGCCCGACGACGCCTCCGTCCAGATCCGTTCGGTGTCACCGCCGTACTCGTCGACGACCACCCGGGCCAACCCTTGGACTCGGCCGGCCATCGACCGCCCGTATCGGTGGATGGCAGGCGGTGTCGCACACAGATCGGCGAACGAATCGGGTTCGGCGGCGGCGATGGCGCCCGGGTCCATCGTGCCGAAACGGTCTCGGATCTTGGCCGGACCTGCGAATGCCCGCTCCATCGGGAACTGCTGGTCGAGCAACATCCCGGTCAGCAACGCGAAAGCGTCGGTCGAGAGCAACGCGTCGGCGGCCGGGTCCTGGGCAATCTGGAGATTCGCCATGGGCCCATCCTAGTAACCCCTAGACTCGGCTCCATGGGGTTCGGTGGGAGGGGACATCTGTCGATCGGGCGGCGAGTCGGCGGCGTCGTGGCCGTCGCGCTGATGGCGGCATGCGCGCTGACCGCGGGGAGCGGAGTCGCGCAGGCGATCCCCGAGTACACCGAGCCGAATCTCGTCACCACACTGCGTTGTGACAGCCCCAATCCGTTGCCTGGCCCGCCGATCCCGGTCCGCGTCGACGTGTACAACGGCATACCGTTCCCCGCCGACGGGCTTGCGGGACCGGCCATATCGCTGATCGCATCGAACCGTGCGCAGCCGTCACCGCTCCTCGACTACACCGTCGAGACCCGGGTCGACTGGCGCAATCTCGCGAGTGGCCGAACCGGGTCGGTGACGGTGCCGAGTCGGGCCCGGGTGGTGACCTGGCAGGTGGACCTGCACCCCGGACGAGGACCGGTGGTGTTCCGGATCCATCAGAAGGTCGGGCTGATGGCGTTCGTCCCGATGGTCAATGCGCGAAACTCGACCTGCGCAGGCCGCGCGTCGGCCTGACCCCGGCGTGGTTCCGGGTTCCGATACCGAATCTTGACCCCACGCACTGCGCGGAAATCCCGCGGAACAAGGCGTTTCGGCTAGTAGCCTGGCAATCGCATAACTCCGCCGGTCATTCGGTGGGACTCGACGATGAGGACACGGCATATGTCGCAAGAGCATCATCAGGAGATCGCCGAGCAGCACACGGCGAAGGTCATCGGAGTCACGGTGGCCGCGGCGGTCGGCGGATTCCTGTTCGGTTTCGACAGTTCGGTGGTCAACGGCGCCGTCGACTCGATTCAGGACACCTTCGGTCTCGGGGCCCTCTTCACCGGATTCGCGGTCGCCATCGCGCTCCTCGGGTGTGCTCTGGGTGCGTGGTTCGCGGGGCGGCTGGCCGACGTCTGGGGGCGCAAGCGCGTCATGCTGCTCGGCTCGGCGCTGTTCGTCATCTCGGCGATCGGGACCGCGTACACCCAGACCGTCTGGGATCTCCTGCTGTGGCGCGTGCTCGGCGGCATCGGCATCGGTATCGCGTCGGTGATCGCGCCGGCGTACATCTCCGAGATCGCACCGGCCCGCTATCGCGGCGCGCTGGCATCCATGCAGCAGTTGGCGATCACGCTGGGCATCTTCGCCGCACTCCTCTCCGACACCCTGCTGCAGGACGCCGCGGGCGATCCTCTCAACGAGCTGTGGTGGGGTCTCGAGGCATGGCGCTGGATGTTCCTCGTCGGAGTGGTGCCCGCCGTGATCTACGGTCTGCTCGCGTTGATGATCCCGGAGTCGCCGCGGTACCTCGTGGGTCGCAACCGTGACGAGGAGGCGGCGCGCATCCTGCAGGAGGTGACCGGCGAGGCGAATCCGCTCGAGCGGGTCCGGGAGATCAAGATCACGGTGAAACGCGAGGCCAGCACGTCGCTTGCCGACATCCGCGGGCCATCGTTCGGTCTGCATCCGCTGGTGTGGGTGGGTATCTGGATCGCGATCTTCCAACAGTTCGTGGGTATCAACGCGATCTTCTATTACTCGACGACACTGTGGAAGTCCGTTGGCTTCGACACCGATCAGGCGTTCACCACGTCGGTCATCACGTCGGCGATCAACGTGGGCATGACCTTTGTCGCGATCCTGTTCGTGGACCGGCTCGGCCGACGCAGATTGTTGCTCATCGGATCCGTCGGCATGTTCATCGGACTGCTGATGGCATGTGTCGCGTTCACCCAGGCGATGACCACGGTGAAAGACGGCGTCGCCGAGGTCACGCTGTCCGACGAGTGGGGCGTGGTCGCCCTGATCGGTGCCAACCTCTTCGTCGTCTTCTTCGCGGCGACCTGGGGGCCGGTGATGTGGGTGATGCTCGGGGAGATGTTCCCCAATCGCATCCGCGGTGTGGCCCTCGGCGTCTGCACGGCCGCGAACTGGCTGGCGAACTTCACGATCTCGATGCTGTTCCCGCAGGTCAGCAAGGTGCTGGGACTCGGATGGGTTTACGGTTTCTTCGCGTTCTGCGCCGCCGCGTCGTTCTTCTACGTCAGGGCCAAGGTGCAGGAGACCAAGGGGCTCGAACTCGAGGACATGGACGGCGTGGCCGCCACGCGATTGTCGGAGTTCGAGGCGGTTCGGTCGGCGAAGGGCCCGCACCAGGCCCCATGACCGCCCGGGCCGACGATCACCCGTCGGATTCGGACAGGCTCGTCACGAGCAGCCACTGCGCTGCGAAATAGCTTGCGAGCACCCAGGCTTCGGCCACTGCGGCGAGACGTTTGTCGCCGATCAGATGCCGGCGGTTGATGATCGTGAGATCGGACGCGAGGAACAGCCAGCCGCCCGTGCGGAGCCTGGGCTGTGGGCGCTCGGCAGCCCCGGCCGTCGACGACATCAGCGCGAGGGTGTTGCCGTAGCCGCCCAGCACCGGGAGAAGCCGTGGTCGTCGCAGCGCCATCACCGTTGCGGATTCGGCCAGGATGGCGGTCCGAAGGACCAGTCCGGCCCGCCGTGGCCGAGCGCCTCGGCGCCACATGATGCCGGTCAGGCACAACTGGGCGCAGGCGAACAGCGACGCACCGATCTGGAGTCGGCGGTCTTTGGCCGATGGTTCGTCGGTGAACTCCTCGAGCAACATGGCCCGGTCGCCTGCGGCCGAGAATGCCAGCGCGCCTGCGAGAAGTGCGTTGTCGACGCCACCGCGCCGTCGCGCTCCGCGCGCCGAGTGGACGGCCAGGACGAGGAGCGGCAGAGGTTTGGTGATCTCCGCGGCCCGCCGCCGGTGCGCGGCGCCGGCAATGGTCGCGGCTGCGGCCGCGGCCAGATACGGGACCGTCGGGCCCATCCTCGTCGCGAGTCGCCGTGACCGGACCCGCGCCCGGCTCACCGATTCGCCAACCGGGACACGAACCATCGGATGTCGTTGTCGGACAAGGCATCGGACTGTTGCTGATTGACCGCGAGATACGTGCGGGCGGTGACCCGGCGATCCGCCGCCCGGGCGTCGTTCAGATATCGGAGGGAGAGGGGCACGACGACATTCTGATCGAACAGGCTCTGCGTCATCATCACCGGGCGGGTGAAGCCCTTGATGGGGATCATGTGGGTGCGCGAGACGGCCTCGATCAGTTCGCGATTCTCCGACAGCGGGGTGCGGAACAACGAACCAAGCGTCTGACCGGCGAACTCGCGCGTGAGGTCGTCGGCGCAGACCCGGGCGGCACGATCGAGCCAACCGACCCCGGCATCGGTCAGGTACGGATCGAGTCGCACCGACGGCTGGGCATTGCGGATCGCACTGAGGGTGAACAGGATGTCGGCCGCGACACCGGTCGGCATCGAGGTGGTCGACGGTCCGAGACTGCCGATCAGGGTGTCGAACTCGACCGGGATCGAGGAGGCCGCCGAACCGCGGTAGTCCAGGGTCGGTCCCTGGATACGCGTCGCCTGCCGCGCGAGTTCGATCGCGGCACCGGCGCCCTGCCCTTCGCCGACCACGGCCCAACGCCGGGCCAGCCCCGAGGCGACGTCTCGGCTGGCGCGCACCGCGTCGACGATGTTGCTCGCGGTGGTGTCGGTGTCGAAGTACTCGGGAGTGCCCCGGGTGCCGAGGCCTGCGTAGTCGGGCACCACGACCGCGTAACCGCGGTCGAGCCAGCGTCCCATCTCGTCCCGGTCGGCCTTGGTGGGCTGGTTGGACGGGGCGCACTGGTCGGCGATACCGCGACTGCCATGCGCCCAGACGACGATGGGCCATCCGTCCCTGGGTGCCCGGCCGCCCGGGACCTGCACGATGCTGGTGGACAGCCGTGGGGCACGGTCGGTGCCGGTCGTCCAGTAGGTGAACGAGTCGCCGGAACCCGCCCCACGGGCCAGGCTCTTGGCGGGCAGGTCGCGATTGGTGAAGACCGTGCCGGGCGCCGACCCGGCCGGTGCGGCATGGGCCGGGGCGGCTTGCGCGACACCGCCGATCACCGCGGCGACCATCAGCGACGTGATCATTCTCGGCAGCGCCGATCGGCGGGGGATCGGTTGTCCGGGCCCGCGGTGGTGCGGGCCGGTCGGTGCGGATATGCGATTGGGCATTGTGGTCAGGGTCTCGTCGTCGGCTCGGGTCGGGTGACGGCTCAGGCGTCGATCACGCCGACTGCGGGCAGGAAGTAACAGGTGCGGTTGCCGTTCTGGGCGGTGCCGTACACCGCTGACAGAATCGTCCCCTTGCCGGTCTTGACGGGTGCGAGACGGACACCGGACAGCAGCGGCAATGCCTTCATGATCGGCGCGTTCGAGATCGGCTTCAGGTCGGCGAATCCGCCCTGCAGGGTGGAGGTGTTGAACCATGCGACCTGCATCGCGCCGCCGGTTCCGTTGGAGGCCGCGGCGGGCACGAACGCGTAGGCGGTCTGACCGTTGTCGACGAGGTTGAGCTTGGGCATCGTGATGCCGAGGAGTTGCTGCAGGGGCGCGAGGGGTTCCTGCGCCAACGGCCACGGGCCCGCGACCGCTCCGGCACCTGCCGTGACGAGGCCGAGCGGGTTGTCGGCGGTCGGATCGGTGCAGAAGGGCGCGACCGACGGGCTCAGCGGCTGGATGCCGAGGCTGCGCAGGAGCGCCAGGGGATCGGCTGCGACGGGCGTGGCCACGCCCCGGTCCGCGACGGGGACGCCCGCGGCACGTGCGGCAACCTGTTCTGACGACATCTGGCCGACGCTGGTCATGATGGCCTGGGCGGCCTCGAGTGCCATCCGGTCCACGCCGGCGTCACGGAGCATCCGGACGGCTGCGGCGAGCTCGCTGTCGAAGGGGATTGCAGGCAGGGTCATCGTGTTGTCGCCGACGAGAGGCTCGGCGGTGGCGGCCCCGGGTGCGACAAGCCCCGGCGCGCACAGTGCGGTGGCGGCCGCTGCGGCGACACCGAGGACGCCTGCGCGCAGACGGAACGACAAGCGACGAGTGCCTGCGGCGCGCTTCGAGATGGCGACCATGATGTTTTCTCCTTCATCGACCGATCCACCCGCACGGCGATCGCCTGTTGCGGGTGTGACAGATGTTGCTCAAGTTAAAAGAGAGCACGAAGAGTGTCGAATGTTCAAGTCGTGAGGCCGTCTTGTGACATCGCCGCGACCGATGGGCAACCGTGGCGCCGCCAGGGCGATCCGCGCAGGTCACGCTCCTGTGGCGCGCGTCACAGCGGGAAACCTGGCGCATACGACGACACCCCCGGTCGTGAGGACCGGGGGTGTCGTCGAGTCGGAACGGATCAGACGATGCCGATGCCGATCGTGGGGACGATCCCGCAGGAGATGACCTTCCCCTTGGTCTTGGTCGTCACGTCGCCGTAGATCGTCGACACGATCCGGCCCTTGCCGGTCGGCGCGATGCCGGTGAACGTGCCAGGGCCGTCGGTCGCATTGATCTTCGGGTTGCGCTTGAGCTGCACCTGCCCCGAGCGGCCGGTGTCGATGTTGAGCCAGGTCACCCAGAGCTTGCGCGCGGAGCTGTTGATCGCGGGTCCGGTGCCGAGGCTGGTGTAGACGTAGCCGGCCTGACCTTTCTTCGGTCCCGGTGCCGGGGCCTGCTGAGGCCCGGCGGTCATCAGGGCGCGGCCGAGCGAATTGCCCGACGTCAGGCTGGCGTTCGGCATGCAACCGATACCGATGGTCGGATAGAGGAATTCCTGGATCTTCGGCGCGCCCGGGCCCTGCGGGATCTCCGGATCACCCGGCTTGTGCTCGGCGGCCTTGTGCTGACGGATCAGTGCGGCCCGTCCCGGCTCGCCGAGGAAGTCGATCACGTCCTGCCAGATGTCCTTGGCGCGGGGCGGCAGGCCCGGTGTCGCGGCGAGGGCCTTGGCCTGGCTGATCAATTGCGGGTTGATCTTGCCGTCCGGGCCCTTGGTGGTGACCGCGCCGATGATCGCCGGCGCGAACGCGCTCATCGAATCGAGCGTGCGCTGGTCGACCTTGGGGGCCGGCGCCTTCGGTGCGGCCTGCGCGACCGCGGGCATCGCCAGCGAGGTCGCGGCGGCGACGCTCATCGCGGCGACCGCGACCCGGCGGACAGTACTGCTCGATGGTCGGTTCATGCGGTGGGAACGCAGGCTCTGGAGTACAGGCAAACGCACTGTTTCCGGTCCAATCGGTCGTCGGTGTGCGCCGGTGGGGGTCGCACACTCCGCTGTCAGTGACTCGGACGCCGGAATGGCGTCGCGCGTCATTCTATGCACGCCCCGGTGGCGGGCACTGTCCAGGGAGCCTAACGCCGGTCTGTGTGACTCCTGTGATTATTGATTCAATTGTTACTCATGTGACGCTGCGTCCACCGGTCGTGCCGTCGAGATGCACCTGGTTAGATCGAGCGTGTGGGGAGACGACGCGCGAAGGATGCCCGAGACATCGCGAGCGGTGCGCGCCGACACGTCGGAGCGTTGCGAACCATCACCCTGGCGGTCGTGGCGGTGGTTGCCGCAACCATGCTCGCTGCATGCGGTGACGATGCGGAGCAGGGTGCCGAGGTCACCCTGCTGACGCACGACTCGTTCGCGCTGCCCGACTCGGTTTTCGACGCCTTTCGTCGGGAGACCGGATTGACCCTCAAGGTGGTGAAATCCGGGGACGCGGGTCAGCTGGCGTCGACCGTGTCGCTGACACCGGGGTCGCCCAAGGCAGACGCCGTCTTCGGCATCGACAACACCTTTGCCTCCCGGCCGATCCAGGCGGGCGCGCTCGAGCCGTACGCGTCGCCGCTGGCCGCCAACGGCGCAGCCGACTTCGCCATCCCAGATTCGAACAACGAGCTGACGGCCGTCGACCGCGGCGATGTGTGCCTCAACGTCGACGAATCCTGGTATTCGTCCCGAGGCGAGGAACCGCCGAAAAGCCTTCGCGACCTCCGCGATCCGAAATACGCGTCGGAGTCGGTGCTGCTCGATCCGGGGACGTCGTCACCGGGGATGTCGTTTCTCCTCAGCACCGTCGGGGCCTTCGGCAACGGATGGCAGGACTACTGGAAGACCGTGACCGCGGGCGGCGCGAGCATCGTGTCGGGCTGGGAGATCGCCTACAACCAGAAGTTCAGTGCGGGCGAGGGCAAGGGCGACAAGCCGATCGTGGTGTCCTATGCGTCGTCGCCTGCCGCCACCCCGGGCACCTCGGCATTGCTCGACAGCTGCTTCCGGCAGGTCGAGTACGTCGGCGTCCTCAAGGGCACCAAGAACCCTTCGGGCGCACGCAAACTCGTCGACTTCATGCTCGGCCCGGATGTGCAGGCCGCGCTGCCGTCGGCGATGTATGTCTATCCCGTGCAGAAGGGCACGCCGCTCCCGGACGGCTGGCAACAGCGGGCACCGGTGCCGCCGTGGACGGTGAGCCTTCCGCCCGCCTACATCGCGCAGAATCGTGAGAAGTGGCTCGAGCAGTGGCGCGAGGCGCTCGGGCGGTGACCGCGGGCCGAGTGGGTGGACTCGCCCTGCGGGTCGTGCCGGCGGCATTCATCCTGATCCTGTTCATCTGGCCGCTGGGCGCACTCGTCCGGCGGGCGATCGACAGCGGATCCGATGTGGGGGTCGGTGAGCTCCTCCGGCGGACGCACGCCCTGGATCTGCTGGGGTTCACCCTCTGGCAGGCCGCCGCGTCCACCGTGCTGGCACTCGTGGTGGCGGCGCCGATGGTGTGGCTGGTGGCCCGGGTCCGCATCCCGGGATCGGCGGTGCTGATGGTGATCGTGACCGTGCCCTTCGTGCTTCCGACGGTCGTCGTCGGGGTCGCGTTCCGAGCGCTGCTCGACGGGCCCCTCGAGTTCGCACACGTCGGCTCCGGGCTGTGGCCGATCCTGCTCGCCCATGCATTCCTCAACGTCGCCGTCGTGGCGCGCGTCGTCGGCGCAGCGTGGCGATCACTGGACCCGCGACAGGCCGAGGCGGCGCAGACCTTGGGGGCGGGGCGAATCCGTGCCTTCCTGACCGTCGTCGCGCCTCGCCTGATGCCGGCCGTGGGGGCGGCGGCGGCACTGGTGTTCTTGTTCTGCTCCACCAGTTTCGGCGTGATCGTGGTCCTCGGCAACGGCGAGATCCGGACGTTGGAGACCGAGATCTACACCCAGGCGATCGGCTACTTCCGGATCCCTGAGGCGGTGGCGCTGTCGATGGTGCAGATCGTCGTGGTGGTCGCGGCGCTGCTGTTGACCCGGGTGTTCAGCGACCCCGCCGGATCGCGTGCGGGTGCCCGTCCGAGAGAGACCCGATTCCGGCCCCACGGCAGGCAATGGCTGCCCGTGCTGGCGTCGGTCGCCTGGACCGTGGTGGTTCTGGTCGGACCGATCGCGGTTCTCGCACTCCGTTCGGTGCGTCCCGGCGCCGACGGTGCCTGGACACTCGACGGATACCGATCCCTGACCGAATCCGTCAACGGCGTCACACCCCTCGACACCTTGAGGTACTCGCTGGGCACAGCGGCATTGGCGATGGCGATCGCGCTGGTGGTCGGACTGCTGGCCGCGGTCGCGATGCATCGTTCCCACGGCGTGTGGGCCGCGACCGGCAACGTCGTCGCGACGATTCCCCTGGGAGTCAGCGCGGTGACCCTGGGTTTCGGGTATCTCATCGTGCTGGCGTCACTGCCCGCCGACGTCGCTTCGTCGGGGCTGGTGATCCCGTGTGTGCAGGCCCTGATCGCCATCCCGGTGGTGGTGCGGATCGCGCTGCCCGCCCTGTCGTCGGTGCCCGGCAGGCTGCGTGAGGCCGCGGCGACCCTGGGTGCCGGCCCGGTGCGGGTGTTCCTCACCGTCGACCTCCCACTCATCGGGCGCGCGCTCTGCGTAGCGGGCGGCTTCGCATTCGTGATGGCGCTCGGCGAGTTCGGGGCCACGAGCTTCCTGGCCCGCGCGAACACGACCACGCTGCCGGTGCTGATCGGATCGGCCCTCAACCGGCCCGGCGCCGACAACCTGGCGACGGCGATGGCGGCCTCGATGCTGCTGGTCGCGGTGACGACCCTGGCGGTCGTCGTGATCGAAGCGCTGCGGCCCAGGACGGGAGCGCTGCTCTGACATGCTGCAGATCGAGGATGTCGGGGTCAGGTACGGATCGACCGTGGTCTTGGACGGCCTGAGTTGGACGGTGGGCACGTCGGGTTCGGTGGTGACCGCCCTGCTCGGCCCATCGGGGTGCGGCAAGTCGACCCTGATCCGTGCGGTCGCGGGCCTGGAACCGTTGAGCCACGGGCAGATCCGGTTCGACGGAGATGACCTGTCGGAATTGCCCGCGCACCGCCGCGACTTCGGAGTGGTGTTCCAGGACGGGCAGCTGTTCCCCGGTCGAACCGTCGCGTCCAACATCGCCTACGGGTTGCGGATGCGACGCTGGTCGCGTGCGGCGATCCGGACCCGGGTGGCGGAGATGCTGGATCTGGTGCGTCTGCCCGATCTCGCGGGGCGCGGCGTCGATGAGCTGTCCGGTGGTCAGGCCCAGCGCGTCGCGCTCGCACGGGCGCTGGCGCCACGACCGCGGCTGCTGTTGCTCGACGAGCCCCTCGCGGCCCTCGATCGGCTGCTCAGGGATCAGCTGGCCATCGAGATCGCCGAGATCGTCCGAGATGCGGCAACGCCCACGATCGTGGTGACCCACGACCACAACGAGGCCGCGTTGATGGCCGACACGATCTCGGTGATGCGCGAAGGTGAATTGGTGCAAACCGATGTGCCCGAACATCTCTGGAGCAGCCCCGTCGACGAGTGGACCGCCCGGTTCCTGGGGGTGACCACGGTGATCGGGGCGGAGTTCGCCGACGGGTCCGCGCAGACCCCCATCGGACCGGTCGGTCTCCCCGTTCCCGACGGCCCTCGACTGCTGGGGCTTCGGCCCGAGTCGATGCGGGCGGTCCGGGCCGGTACCGACGGCGATGTCGTCGGTGACCACATCGAGGGCGACGTCGTCGGCGTGGTCACGGCGGTCGCAGATCTGCCAGCCGGTCGCCGGCTGCGGGTGGTCACCGACGTCGGCGAGGTCGACGCGGTGGCCTCCGAGCGGGTCGTGGTGGGCGATCGGGTCGGCCTGCTGATGGTCGGCGAGCGGGTCGCGGTGATCGGCTCGTGAGCGCGGCGCAGGGCGCCGGGCGACGGCTGGTGGTCGCCGGCGCGATCGTGGACGCGTGTCGTCGGCGCGTGTTGCTCGCGCAGCGGCGGTACCCGGTCGAGGTCGCCGGGTTGTGGGAGCTGCCCGGCGGCAAGGCAGAGCCGGGGGAGCGTGCCGAGACCGCCCTGGGGCGTGAACTCATGGAGGAACTCGGGGTCGAGGTCTCGGTGGGCGACAGGTTGCGCGAAACGGTGGATCTGCCTGCCGGTCTCACCCTGATGGCGCTGTGGGCACACATCGTCGCCGGAACCCCACATCCGGCCGAGCACCAGGCCCTGCGGTGGGTGGATGCGGCCGCACTGAGAGCGCTGACCCACGACGGCCGGCTGGTGCCCGCCGACACCGCCTGGGTTCCCGAACTCCTCGCCGTACTCGAATGATGCGCGGGTCGAGCACCCGCGTGACCGCCCCGGCGCTGATGATCGTGGGCGCGGTCTCGATGTACCTCGGCGCGGCGATCGCCGTCGACCTCTTCGACACGTTGTCGCCCGGGGCGGTGGCCTGGCTGCGCATCGCAGGCGCAGCGCTCGTGCTGGTGCTCTGGGTGCGTCCCGGGCGGGCTGCGTGGCGGCCGGGGCGTCTTGTCCTGGCGGCCGCCTTCGGCCTCATCACGGCCGCCATGAACATCGCCTTCTACGAGGCGCTCGACCGACTGCCACTGGGCACCACGGTTGCGCTCGAATTCCTGGGCCCGGTCGCGGTCGCGGCGCTCGGCTCGCGCACACGCCGCGATGTGCTCGCATTGGGGCTCGCGGTGACCGGCGTGGTGCTGATCGCGGATGTCCGATGGGAGGGCACCGCGGTCGGGGTGCTGCTCGCACTGGTGGCCGCGGCCTGCTGGGCGGGTTACATCGTGCTGGGAAAGCGGGTCGCGCAGCGGGGGCGCGGCATGGAGGATCTGGCGACCGGGTTCGTCGTCGCCGCGATCGTCACGTCGCCCCTGGCACTGTCGCTCGGCCCGGCGTTCGCCGGCGACACGCCGACCGCGCGGCTACTGCTGCTCGGACTCGGTCTCGGACTCGCGTCGACGGCCGTCCCCTATGCACTCGATCAGGTGGTGTTGCGGCAGGTGGGACGTGCCCGGTTCGCCATCCTGCTGGCCCTGCTGCCGGTGGCGGCCTCGATCATCGGGGTGGTGGTGCTGCAACAGATCCCGACACCGGTGGAGGCCGTGGGGATCGTCGCGGTGGCCGCGGCGGTCGCGGTCCGGTCGGCCGATGAGGGGGAGTCGCCGCCGACGGCGTGATCGGCTCGAGAAGGCCCGATCAGGCGGCGCGGGCCTTCTTGAGCGCCTTACCCAGCTGTTTCTTGGACAACTGCGAGTTGTCGAGCTTGCGCATCCGGTGGATCACCACCGGGCAACGGACACACCGCGTGGACTTCCGGCAGCACGTCTTCTTGGCCTTGAGATCGCACACTTCCGCCGGCTTCACCTTGCCCATAGCGGGACGTTAGCATGCCCTAACTTCGGGCTGTCCGCGTGATGTGATCACCGTCTCAGGCGGTCGACCGATACCCTGTACAGGTTGACCTGTCCGCTGGCGATCGCCGGGTACCGGCCGGCCATGCCGCCACGCTTCCCCGCCGCCCGCCGCGCCGGGAGTGAGCGAGCGGGACATATCGACCCCACAAGCCCAGACCTCGAGTACGAACCGCAGTGAAAGAGAGCTCAGTGAGCGCTGTCCACAAATTCCGCAACGTCGCGATCGTCGCGCACGTCGACCACGGCAAGACCACCCTGGTCGACGCGATGCTGCGCCAGTCCGGCGTCTTCGGCGAACGCGCCGAGCTCGTCGACCGCGTGATGGATTCCGGTGACCTCGAACGCGAGAAGGGCATCACCATCCTCGCCAAGAACACCGCGGTCCACCGGCGCCAGCCCGACGGCACCGAGGTCATCATCAACGTCATCGACACCCCCGGCCACGCCGACTTCGGCGGCGAGGTCGAGCGCGGTCTGTCGATGGTCGACGGCGTGGTGCTGCTCGTCGACGCCTCCGAGGGGCCCCTGCCGCAGACGCGCTTCGTGCTGCGCAAGGCGCTGGCCGCGTCGCTGCCGGTCATCGTCCTCGTGAACAAGACCGACCGCCCGGACGCGCGGATCCAGGAGGTCGTCGACGAGACGCAGGACCTGCTGCTCGACCTCGCCTCGGATCTCGATGACGAGGCGGCCGCAGCCGCCGAGCTCGTCCTCGACCTGCCGATCCTCTACGCCTCCGGGCGTGCGGGCATCGCCAGCACAGTGAAGCCCGCCGATGGCGAGGTGCCGTCCGGGGAGAACCTCGACCCGTTCTTCGACGTGCTCCTCGAGCACGTGCCGCCGCCCAAGGGCGACCCCGATGCCCCGTTGCAGGCCCATGTCACCAACCTCGACGCCTCGGCGTTCCTGGGCCGCCTCGCACTCGTGCGCATCCACAACGGGACGCTCCGCAAGGGGCAGCAGATCTCGTGGTGCCGCGAGGTCGACGGCGAACCCGTCGTCGAGCGGGCCAAGATCACCGAACTGCTCGCCACCATCGGTGTGGACCGGGCGCCCGCCGAGTCGGCGGATGCCGGCGACATCGTGGCAGTGGCCGGCATGCCGGAGATCATGATCGGCGACACCCTCGCCGACGTGGAGAACCCGCAGCCGCTGCCGCGGATCACCGTCGACGAGCCGGCGATCTCGGTCACCATCGGCACCAACTCCTCACCGCTGGCCGGTCGCGTGTCAGGTCACAAGCTGACCGCGCGAATGGTCAAGTCGCGTCTGGATTCCGAGTTGGTCGGCAACGTGTCGTTGCGGGTCCTCGACATCGGCCGACCGGACGCGTGGGAGGTGCAGGGCCGCGGCGAGCTGGCGCTGGCCATCCTCGTCGAGCAGATGCGCCGCGAGGGCTTCGAGCTCACCGTGGGCAAGCCGCAGGTGGTCACCCGCAAGGTCGACGGCAAGGTGCAGGAGCCGTTCGAGCACCTGACCATCGACGTGCCCGAGGAGTACCTCGGTGCGGTCACCCAGCTGCTGGCCGCGCGCAAGGGCCGCATGGAGCAGATGAACAACCACGGCACCGGGTGGGTCCGGATGGAGTTCATCGTCCCCTCGCGTGGCCTGATCGGCTTCCGTACCGACTTCCTCACCGAGACGCGCGGTACCGGTATCGCCAACGCCGTGTTCGACGGGTACGACTCCTGGGCGGGTGAGATCCGGGCGCGGCACACCGGATCCCTGGTCAGCGACCGCACCGGCAGTGTCACGCCGTTCGCGATGATCCAGCTCGCCGATCGCGGGACGTTCTTCGTCGAACCGGGTGCCGACACCTACGAGGGCATGGTCGTCGGGATCAATCCGCGCGCCGAGGACCTCGACATCAACGTCACCCGCGAGAAGAAGCTCACCAACATGCGTCAGTCGTCGGCCGACGTGATGGAAACGCTGGCCAAGCCGATGCAACTCGACCTCGAGGGCGCCATGGAGTTCTGCGCCGCCGACGAGTGTGTAGAGGTGACGCCCGAGGTCGTCCGGGTGCGTAAGGTGCACCTCGACGCTTCGACTCGCGCCCGCGAACGCTCACGGGCGAAGTCGCGCGATCAGGCGGCGGGATAAGGCAAGGCCGAGTGCCCGGACGATATGCGCCGGGCACCCATGAGGTGGGGGTAGTGCTGGTGAGTCGTTGGCAGCTGAGATCGTCGGTGCGCGCCGCCCGCCGTCGCGGCCGATTGCCTGCCCTGCTCGCGGCGATCGTGGTGGTGGGTGCCGCGTGCTCGGCCAATCCGCCGCCACCGGTACGCGAGACGGCGCCGCCGGCCACCCCGACCGAGTATCCGACCGAGAAGACGGTCTACATCGCGACCGACTCCGTGGGCGGCGGGTTCAACCCGCACCTCGGTGCCGATCAGGGTTCGGTCACCACGGCGATCGCCGCGATGACCCTTCCGAGTGCGTTCCAGCCGGTCAGCACCCCGGCAGGGGTCGTGTGGGAGCGCCAGAACGCGCTGATCACCTCGGCTGCGGTCACCTCGACCGAGCCGTTCACCGTCACCTATCACATCCAGACCGACGCGCAGTGGTCCGACGGCCTCCCGGTGACCGGCGACGATTTCTCGTACCTCTGGCAGCAGATGTCGCGGCAACCCAACGTCGTCGCGCCCGCAGGCTATCGCCTGATCGACTCGGTGCAGTCGCGGGCAGGCGGCAAGGAGGTGGCGGTGACGTTCGCGCGGCCGTATCCGGCCTGGCGTGAACTCTTCACGGACCTGCTGCCGAGCCACGTCCTGCGGGGCGCGCCCGCGGGGTTCCAGACCGGCATGGACAGCGGGAAGCCCGTCTCGGCCGGTCCGTATTCGGTTGTGTCCATCGACCAGACCCGCGACGAGGTGCGTCTGGTACGCAACGACCGGTACTGGATGAAGCCGCCGTCGTTGGACCAGGTGGTCCTGCGTCGGGCTGGCACGGCGTCGCAGATGGTCGAGACCGTGCGATCGGGAGATTCGTCGATCGTCAACCTCAGCACCGGGCCGGCGACCACCGCAGAACTCGCCGCGGTGCCGGGAGTGCAGACGCAGCGCAACCCGACGTCGCGCGCCCTGTCGATCGGCGTCAATGCCCGGACGTCGACGATGCGTTCGTTGCAGGTGCGCCAGGCGGTCCTCGGCATGGTCGATCCGGGTCTGGTCTCTCTCGCCGGCGCGGGCGACGACATCGTGACGCCATACGCCAACACCGTTTTCGCCCCGACGGACCGCGGCTACTTCCCGGTCGACCGGGCGAGACCGTCGGCCGGTGCGATCACCGGTCTGCTGGCCGACGCAGGCTACCGACGCGCCGAGGGCGACAGCGCCACGCCGGCCGCAGGCACCCCGAGCACCACGGGGACGAGCCCGACGCAGGGCTCGTCGTCGCAGAACTCGTCCTCGCCGAGTTCATCCCCACCGGGTGCTGCGACGAGTCCGTCCCAGGCACCCGGCGCGAGTCCCGACACCCAACCGTTGCCGGAGGGTGTCGCGCCCTACCGCAAGGACGGCCAGGATCTCGTCGTGCGGGTCGGCGCGATCAGCGGTGACCCGCGATCCACATCCGCGGCGGCCAACATCGTCGATCAGTTGCGCGGCCAGGGTGTGCGCGCATCCGTCGTGGCCCTGCCCAACAACGAGCTGTACGGCGTCGCATTGACCAACGCCCGGGTCGATCTCGTCGTCGGCTGGACCGGACTCGGGGTGCCGCCCGCGGCATCCCTGGCGTCGCAGGTCGATTGCGATCAGCCGAAGCCGGGCACCGCGCCGTCGCTCTCGACGCCGCCGACGCCGACCAGTGTGGCACCCGGAGAGACCAGCGCCGGTCCGGGCGACAGCTACGCCAGCAACATCTCGGGCGTGTGCGACCCGGCGCTGATAGCGCTCGCGCGCGGCGCGTTGTCGGCGGCCGACCCCATCCCGCAACTGACCCAGGCCGAGCCGCTCCTGGCCGCACAAGCGGTCTACCTGCCGCTCTACCAGGACAGCACGCTCGTCGGCCGGACCGGTCAGGTCAAGAACGTGCCGCTGTCGGGGCCGATCCAGGTGGGGATCTACGGCGACGCTGTCTCGTGGGAGCTGTCGTGACGGCACCTGAGGGTCGGCGGCTGCTGCTGTTGCACGCGCATCCCGACGACGAATCGATCATGACCGGCGGCACCATCGCCCGCTATCTCGCCGAGGGCGTCGACGTACGCGTCCTGACCTTCACCCTCGGTGAGGAGGGCGAGGTGATCGGTGAGGAGTGGTCGCAGCTGGCCGCCGACGGCGGCGCCGACCAACTGGGCGGTTACCGCATCCTCGAACTCACCCGCGCCCTCGCCGCGCTCACCCCTGCGGGTAGCGCACCGGTGCGTCCGCGGTTCCTCGGCGGCGCGGGACGCTGGCGCGATTCGGGGATGGCCGGTGCCCCGTCGGCCGACCACCCGCGCGCCCTCGTCGGAGCGCCGTTCGACGACCTGGTGGCCGCACTCGTCGCCGAGATCGTGGATTTCGCGCCGCAGGTGATCGTGACCTACGACGACGCCGGTACCTACGGTCACCCCGACCACAAACTGGTCCATGCGACGACGGTCGCGGCTGTGCCGGAGGCCGCCGAACGTCTCGGCGGCGCGCACCTCAAGGTGTACGAGTCGGTGACCGAGCAGTCGGCGCTCGCGGTCGGTCTCACCGCGGCATCCGGCCGCGTCCCGCAGGGCTGGCGCATGCCCGGAACCGATGAGCTGCCGAGCTATCCGGACGAGACGATCACCACCGAGATCGACGTCCGTCCCCAGTTGCACCTGAAGGCGGCAGCACTGGCTGCACATGCCACGCAGGTGACCGTCGCCGCCTCCGGCACCGAGTACGCCCTGTCCAACAACATCGTGCAGCCCATCCTCGACCGTGAGCACTTCGTCCGGACGGCAGGCCACCCCGGTGACGGTGTCGGGCCGGGCCGTGAGATCGATCTGTTCGCCGGGGTCGTCTGATGCGCTGGTCCGACCGAATCCTGCTGGCCTTCCTCGTCGTCGACGGGTTCGTGGTCGGCGTGATGTCCGTGGCGTTCGCATATCTGCGATTCGGTGGCGTCGCCATCCCGGTGGCCGCGGTACTCGCCGGGATCGTGAACTCCGTGCTGCTCTGGCTCGCCTCGACCTACACCGACGGTCCGGTGCGCTACTTTCCGTTGCTGGCGTGGCTCCTCGCCCTGGTGATCGGTGCGCTGCCCGGTCCGGGCGGCGACGTCGAGCTGCTCCCGGACGGCGTGCTGATGCTGCCCACCCTGGCGCTGCTCGCCATCGGGGCGGGCCTGCCTGCAGTCGTCGCGTGGTCGGGGCGGCTGCCCACACCCGATGACGTCTGACCACGTCGAGATGGGTGTGCCGCGGCCCGGATCGACGCGACGTCGGGGCCGCGCCGCGTGCGGTTACAGTGAGGGAATGGTCCTGCGGGAGTGGGCTCGGGACGCGCACGCCGCGGTGGACGAAGCCCGGGAAGCATTGCGTCACGTCGCCGACGATCCGGCGTCGCTGACCGACGACGAGTGGGTCGCCCTGCTCGGCGCGTCGGGACCCGAACTCGAGGCACTGTGTGCGCTCGCCGACGCCGCGCGCCGTGAGGTGACCGATCCCGACACGGTGACCTTCGTGGTCAATCGCAATCTCGACACCGCGGTGGTCGCCGCAGGACGTGCGGACGTACCGGCGGTGGAGGCGTTGGTCGACGAGGCGTGGCGGCTCGGTGCCACGGAGATCTGTCTGCAGGGGCCGGTGCCCGCCGATGCCCCGCCCGACGGGTATCTGCGTCTCATCGAGCGAATCCATCGTGCGGCGCCGGATCTGCACCTGCATGCCTTCCGCCCGCCCGAGGTACGCGATGCGGCGAGGCGGATGGACGTGCCGATCGCCGACTTCCTGCGGACCGCCCGCGATGCAGGGCTCGGATCGGTGCCCGGCACCGCCGCGCAGATCCTCGACGACGAGGTACGGTCCCGTCTCGGGGGTGGTCGCGCACCGGCGGTGGAGGACTGGATCGAGGTCATCGAGGCCGCGCACGGGGTCGGTCTGTTCTCCACGGCCACCATGCTCTACGGCCATGTCGAGACGCCGCGCCACCAGGTCGCGCACCTGCGCCTGCTCACCGAGATCCAGAGCCGTACTGCCGGTTTCAGCGAGTTGATCGTCATGCCCATGCTGCCGGCGAATGCCGGACCGCACCTGTCCGGGATCGCGACCACGACCGTCTCCGAACGTGAGACCCGCGCCGTCCACGCCGTCGCCCGGTTGCTCACCCTCGGCCGGTTCGACCATCTGCAGGTGGCGTGGACGAAACTCGACCGCGAGGTGGTGGAGCAGGTGTTGCGCGGCGGCGTCGACGACATCGGTGGCCTCCTGCTCGACGGCGAGCTGATGCCGGCGGCAGGTCAGGAGGCCGGTCGGGTCCTCGATGTCGATGACCTCGTCGACATCGCGGCACGAGTCGGCCGCACACCGCGCCAACGCACCACCGCCCATACCGATCCGCCTGCCGACCGTCTCGTGTCGATCCCGCAGGTGCGTCGATGACCACCCCCGGTCCCGTCACGCCCACCTCGGTGGACGTCGCGATCGTCGGCGCCGGATTTGCCGGGATCGGGATGGCCACGCAGTTGGCAAGACGCGCAACGGAATCCTTCGTGGTTCTCGAGCGCGCCGACGCGGTCGGTGGCACCTGGCGCGACAACACCTATCCCGGGATCGCCTGCGACATCCCGGCACATCTGTACTCGTTCTCGTTCCGCCCGCCGACCGACTGGGCGACCCTGTATCCGCGGGGGGCCGACATCCAGCGGTATCTCCAGCGCACCGTCGACGACGAGGGCCTCGCGCCGCACATACGTCTGGGTTGTGAACTGCGGCAAGCCCGGTGGGACGACGACGGCGCATACTGGTCACTCGTCACCGGGTCGGGACCGATCCGTGCCCGGGTCCTGGTGATGGCCGTCGGTCGCCTGTCCGAGCCGCACCTGCCCGATGTCGAAGGCCTCGAATCATTCACCGGCACAGTCGTCCACACGGCTTCATGGCGAGAGGGCCTGCTCTCCGGAGGAGAGCGGATCGGAGTGGTCGGCACGGGTGCATCAGCCGTCCAGGTGATCCCGCACCTTGCCGAGAACGCCGAAGAGCTGGTGGTCTTCTCACGGACTCCTCCCTACGTGGTCCCGCGGGAGGATCGTCGACTCTCGGACTCCGAACGAGCCGAGCTGCAGGTGCCGGAGAACGCTCAGGCGCTTCGTGAACGACTGCTCCACGACGCCGACAAGGGTTTCCGGCAGCGCCTCGGCCTCCATCCTGATATCGATGACATCCGCGACCGCGCGCTCGGGCATCTGAACCGCCAGGTCGCCAGCCCGACGTTGCGCGCCGAGCTCACGCCCGAGTACGAGATCGGTTGTAAGCGAATACTGCTGAGCGACGACTTCTACCCGGCGTTGGAGCGTCCGAACGTGGTGTTCGAGTCGAGTGCGCTGGATTCGGTGGTCGAGTGCAAGGCGCGCGCCGTCAGCGGCAACACCTACGATCTGGACATTCTCGTGATGGCCACCGGGTTCGAGGCGACCAGACCCCCTGCCGCGACGCGTATCCGCGGACGCGGCGGGCGGGTGCTCGCCGACCACTGGTCCGACGGCATGGTCTCCTACGCCTCCACCACGGTCAGTGGGTTCCCGAACATGTTCGTCCTCGACGGCCCCAACGCGGCACTCGGGCACAACTCCGCGATCTACATGATCGAGACCCAGCTCGACTACGTGGTGGGCGCTCTGGACTTCTTGGCGCACAACGGAAGTCGTTCACTGGAGGTCACTGCACAGGCCGAGGAGGACTACACCCGGGAGATCGACGAGCGCAGCGCGGCCACGGTGTGGTTGACCGGCTGCGAGAGCTGGTACGTCGACCCGAGAAGCGGGCGGCTCACACTGCTGTGGCCGGGTACCGCGGTGTCGTTCCGAGAACGCAACGGCACCTTCGACCCGCAACCGTATCTGACCGAAACCCGACCCCAGGACAGAGGAGGTCCGTCACGATGACCGACGCGGGAACCACGTCGACCGCCCTGGCGGCGGCGCGATCCGGAGAACCGATCGACCTCGAACAGGCGACCACGTTGCTGGCGTGCGCCGGTGACGACCTGCTCGCGTTGCAGGAGATCGCGGGCCGGATCCGCGACACCGGCCTCGCGGCGATCGGCCGCGAACGTCAGATCACATACTCGCGCAAGGTGTTCATCCCGCTCACCCGACTGTGTCGTGATCGCTGCCATTACTGCACGTTCGTCACGGTGCCGGGAAAACTGGCCCGCGAGGGACACGGGATGTACCTCGACCTCGACGAGGTCGTCGACATCGCCCGCAAGGGCGCCGAACTCGGTTGCAAAGAGGCGTTGTTCACCCTCGGGGATCGTCCCGAGGAGCGATGGACGCAGGCGGGCGAATGGCTCGCGGCACGCGGGTACAGCTCGACACTGGATTATGTGCGTACCGCAGCGGTGGCGGTCCTCGAGGATACCGGGCTGTTGCCGCACCTCAATCCCGGTGTCATGAGCGTCGAGGAGATGCGCCTGCTGCGGCCGGTCGCGCCGTCGATGGGGATGATGCTCGAGACCACGTCCCGCCGCTTGTTCACCGAGAAGGGCCAGCCGCACTACGGGAGTCCGGACAAGGACCCGCTCGTGCGCCTGCAGGTGCTGCGCGACGCCGGTGCCGTCCGCGTCCCGTTCACCACCGGCATCCTGGTCGGTATCGGCGAGACTCTCACCGAACGTGCCGAATCGATCCTCGCGATGGCCGACATCCATCGGGCCCACGGTCACATCCAGGAAGTGATCGTCCAGAACTTCCGGGCCAAGCCCGATACCGCGATGCGGGGTACTCCCGACGCGGCGATGACCGAGTTCCTCGCGGCTGTCGCGGTGGCCCGGATCGTGCTCGGGCCGGCGATGCGCGTCCAGGCGCCGCCGAATCTGGTGTCATCGCAGGAGTGCGCTGCCCTGATCGCCTCGGGCATCGACGACTGGGGTGGGGTGTCGCCGCTGACCCCCGATCACGTGAATCCCGAGCGTCCGTGGCCGAATCTCGACGTGCTCGCGGAGATCACCGCCGCGGCGGGTCACACCCTCACCGAACGCATCACCGCTCAGCCGCCGTATGTCCTCGGCGACGGCTGGATCGACCCGTCACTCGCCGGGCACGTCGCCGCCGTCGCCGACCCCGCCACGGGCCTCGCCGCCGAGGTGACCCCCCGCGGTCGTCCTTGGCCGGCCGTCGCCTGACCGGCCCGACCGTTCCGCAGTCGCCCGTGCACGATCCCCGAAGGTGGGGACGGGACATGGCCTGGGGTCAGGCGCTTGGGTGTGCGTCGACGGCCCGCAGTGCCTCCCACCCGCCGACGACGTCGGTGGCGCGGTGCAGGCCGAGTTGTTGCAGGGCGGCCGCGGCGAGGCTGGAGGTGAATCCCTGCGAGCACAACACGATCCATCGCACATCGTGATCGACTGCTTCGGCCACCCTGGCGTCGCTGGCCGGATCACATCGCCATTCGAGCACGTTGCGTTCGATGACGAGTGCGCCGGGCGCCTCACCCTCGACGGCGCGCTGGGCCGCGGGGCGGATGTCGACGAGTACGCCACCGTGCTCGATCTCCTCGGCCACCTCGGTCGGAGCGAGCCGTTCGAGCCGGTCACGTGCATCGAGCAGCAGATCGTCGATCGTCGGCATATCGGTCACTCCGGTTGGTCGGTGAGTTCGGTTCGCGTCCTCCGCAAGGTGGCGTGATCGGTCACAGCGTAGAACGACATCGCGGTCAGGGGCGGCGAATAGGCGTGCACGCTCAGTGTGGGCGTCACCGCGTCGAGAGGAATGTTGTCGACGGCGTCGTCGGAGCGGATCGCCAGTGCGTCGTGCCGCTGCACGTCGTGGACCCACCCCAGCGGGAACGCGGCCTGGTCGCCCGAATCGAGGATGCGCAGGGCCAATTCGTTCCCGATCCAGCGGTATTCGCGCAATGAGCCCGAGAGCACCGTCAGCGCTCCGAGTGAACCGGCGTGATCATGGAGTTCGGTCGAGCGGTCCGGCGTCCAACTGATGAGCCAGAGGTCGAGGTCGTCGGTCGTCTCCAGGCGGGCGGCCCACCGTTCCACCGGATCCCAGCGGTCGGGGAGGAGGTGATCGTAGACGCCGTCGAGGACGTCGGCGACACCCTGATCGGTGATGCGCAGCAGATCGGCGGGGCGCAGTCGCGTCGGCAGGTTGGCTGAGCGCGCATGCGCGGGTTCGAAGCGGGGATCGGGGCGGCGTAACGTCGTGGTCATCGTGGTCTCCGAGTCGAAGGATGAGGGTGGGCGGTCAGTCTCGACAGCCCGGACACATCCCGTGCGGGACGTCGCCGTCGCGTTCGTACTCGGTCACGTGCACAACAGTCGCGCGGAGCAGTGACGACGTCGAGGGTTGGACGCGCGTTGATCGCAACATCTCGGCCGGATGTGATCCCGGTTACTCCCAGGTCGTGAGCATGGGGCGGGTGTCGAGGGGCCGCGCCCGCGACGGATACGATTGACGGTGGACTCTCTTGCGACCGGCCCTCGACGGCCTGGCCAGGCGGTCCGCAATGCGGTGCGTCCAGCCCACGCGCCGTTCGACGATGACTCTGCCGCACGTGCGATCGTCGTCGACCCGAGTTTGCAGCGAAGGAGAGTGTGGTGACCTACATCATCGCGGAGCCTTGCGTGGATGTCCTGGACAGGGCCTGCGTCGAGGAATGCCCGGTGGACTGCATCTACGAGGGCGGTCGGATGCTCTACATCCAGCCCGACGAGTGCGTGGACTGTGGCGCCTGTGAGCCGGTGTGTCCGGTCGAGGCGATCTTCTACGAGGATGATGTGCCCGACGAGTGGGAGCCGTACGTGAGTGCGAATGCCGACTTCTTCGACGATCTCGGGTCGCCCGGCGGCGCGAGCAAGGTGGGCAAGACCGACCACGACGCTGCGTTCATCAAGGGTCTGCCCCCGATGAACGAAGAGGAATGACCTGACGCGGTGACTACGTCCGGATTCACGACACGACGACGCGTCAGCGGTCTCCTGCCCGACTTCCCCTGGGACACCATCGGTGATGCCCGGGCGCGTGCTGCCGGACATCCCGACGGCATCGTCGACCTGTCGGTCGGCACGCCGGTCGATCCCGTCGATCCGGTCATCCGCTCGGCGCTGGCGGCGGCGTCCGAGTTCCCCGGCTACCCGACGACCGTGGGCATCACCGAACTGCGCGAGGCGGCGGTGTCCGCGATGGCCCGCCGCTACGGGGTGGCCGGCCTCGACGAATCCGGTGTCCTACCGGTCATCGGGACCAAGGAAGCGATCGCCGGGATCGTCTCGACCCTCGGCATCGGCGCAGGCGACGTGGTCGTGATCCCGGAAGTCGCTTATCCCACATACGAAGTCGGGGCCATCCTGGCGGGGGCGACACCGGTGCGTGCGGACTCGACCGTCCAATTGGGGCCGACGTCGCCCGCGCTCGTCTTCCTCAACTCGCCGTCGAACCCGACCGGCAAGGTGCTCGGGGTCGAGCATCTGCGGAAGATGATCGGCTGGGCACGCGAGCGCGGTGCGATCGTGGTGTCGGACGAGTGTTATCTCGGGCTCGCATGGGAGTCGGAGGCGTACTCGATTCTCGATCCGCGGGTCAGCGACGGTGACCACACAGGCCTGATCGCCGTGCACTCACTGTCGAAGGTGTCGAATCTCGCGTCCTACCGGGCCGGATTCCTCGCAGGGGATCGCGCTCTGATCGCCGAGCTGCTCGCGGTCCGCAAACATGCCGGGCTGATCGTGCCGTTCCCGATCCAGGGTGCGATGGTCGCGGCCCTCGACGACGACACTCATGTGCAGGCGCAGCGGGAGCGCTACCGGTCGCGCCGGGAACAGCTCGTTGCCGCGGTGCAGGCCGCGGGCTTCCGGATCGACCATTCCGAGGCGGGGCTCTACCTGTGGGCGACCCGCGACGAGGACAGCAGGGTCACCTTGGACTGGCTCGCCGATCGGGGCATCCTGGTGGCGCCCGGCGACTTCTACGGTCCGGCCGGAAACCGGCACGTCCGGATGGCACTGACCGCGTCCGACGAACGCATCGCCGCGGTTGCCGCACGTCTGACGGCCTGACCCGACGAGCGGTCGGATCAGGCCGTGCCGAACGTCAGTTCTTGTGCAGGGCCTCGTTGAGGGCGATTCCGTCGCCCTTCCACGGCACCACCTCGACCGCGCCGGTGAGGCTGTTGCGGCGGAACAGGAGATTCGACTGCCCGGCGAGTTCGCGTGCCTTGACCGATGAACCGTCCGGTCCGGTGACCTTTGTTCCGGCAGTGACGTAGAGACCGGCCTCGACGACGCAGTCGTCGCCGAGTGGGATGCCGCAACCGGAGTTCGCACCGAGTAGGCACCGTTTGCCGAGCGCGATGATCTCCTTGCCGCCACCGGACAGAGTGCCCATGGTGGACGCGCCGCCGCCGATGTCGGAGCCGTCGCCGACGACCACGCCTGCCGAGATCCGGCCTTCGACCATCGAGGAGCCGAGCGTACCGGCGTTGTAGTTCACGAAACCCTCGTGCATCACGGTGGTGCCGGGCGCGAGGTGGGCACCCAGGCGGACCCGATCTGCGTCACCGATGCGCACGCCGCCGGGCAGCACGTAGTCGACCATCCGCGGGAACTTGTCGACGCTGTAGACGGTGACGTGGCCGCGCGAGCGCAGGCGAGAGCGCGTCGACTCGAAACCTTCGATGGGGCAGGGCCCGAAATTGGTCCACACGACGTTGCTCAAGAGACCGAAGATGCCCTCGAGGTTCGTGCCGTGCGGCGTCACCAGCCGGTGGGAGAGCAGATGTAGCCGCAGGTACACGTCATACGCGTCGACCGGTGCCGACGAGAGGTCGGTGATCGAGGTGCGCACGGCGACGGTCTTGACGCCACGGGAGTTGTCGGTGCCGACCAGATCGCGAAGCGCGGAGGGGACGTCGTCGCCGTCGAGGACGACGGTGTCCGACGTCGCCGGGCTGTCGAGTTCCGGTTCGGGGAACCACACGTCGAGGACCACTCCCGGGTCAGCGGATCCGCCGTTGGTCACGGTGGCAATGCCGGTTGCGTAAGCGCCATTCGTCGTCACGGGACGACAGCCTACCGGGATGGGGGAATACTCGGATTCGTGACCGCCTCGATGACCGCAGGCAGGCGGGCGGGTCCGCTCGCCGGGACGGTGTGGCGTGCGCAGCACCCGGCCGGGGAGTCGACGATCCTGCCAGACGGCTGCATGGACCTCATCTGGACCGGACGGCGGGTGCTGGTGGCCGGACCGGACACCGGTCCGTACCGCCACCGCGCGCACAGTGCGGAATCGATGGTGGGTCTGCGCCTGCCACCGGGTGTGGCGCCCGGCGTGCTGGGCCATCCGGCCGAGCGACTCCGTGACCGACGCGTCGACCTCGCCGACCTCTGGTCGGAGACCGAGGCCGACCGCTGGTGTACGCGACTGTCCGAGGCCGACGATCCCGCGGCGGTGCTCGACGACATCGCGCGCACCAGGACCTGGGATCCCCCGGCCTGGCTCGCACCGGCCGCCGCCGATCTCGCCGCAGGCGTCCGGGTCGGTGAGTGCGCGGAACGATTCGGGATGACCGTCCGTACGTTTCATCGGCACTCGTCGAGGTTCTACGGATACGGGCCGAAGACGTTGCAGCGCATCCTCCGGATGCGTGCCGCTCTCGGCGACCTGGCCGACGGCCGGGATCTGACGGCGTCGGCGTACGGGCACGGGTACGCCGACGAGTCGCACATGCATCGGGAGTTCGTCGAACTGACCGGACAGGGCCCGTCGGCGTTTCTGCGCGCCTCCGGCGTGCGTGCGTGACTCAGGCCAGCGGGCAATAGAAATCGACGGGGTTGCCGTCGGGATCGAGTACCACCGCGTACCGCTGACCCCAGAACGCGTCGAACGGCTCACGCTGAGACACGTGGCCTGCCTCGATGAGGCGCGCGTACTGGGAGTCGACCTGATCGGGTGACGCGCACTCGAAGGCGAGCGCCATCCGGTGGCCTCCGGAGGGCTCACTCCACTGCGGGGTGAAGGATTCGACCACCTCACGGGTGTCGAACAGGATGCGAACGCTGCCGGCCGTTGCCTCGGCATGCGGCTCCTGCTCGGCGCCTGCGGCGATGTCCAGGCCGCAGAGCCGGTAGAAGGCGAGCGCGGCGGACATGTCTGCGGTCACGATCGACAGGGCGTTCAATGTCGGAGGTGCTGGCTTGTCGGAGGTCATGTCGCCGACGGTACTGCGCCCACAGCGTCCGGTCTTGAACGTTTCGGACAGCTCGGCGGTGACTTTGCGGTCAGTGTCTGTGCGTTCGGTGTCGTTCCGCTCGATGTCTTTCCGATCAGTGCTGCGTCTGCGCAGACGGCACGGGACCGGCCATCTGCGGCTGTGCGTGGGCGTCGGCGACGAAGCGGTCTGCGTTCTCCCGGGATACCCCGCAGGCGTTGCCGCAGTATGCGCAGTGGATGGAGTAGGCGCCGTGGCCCATCGGGAAGATCGGCAGGAAGAACAGGGTGAACCATGTCCTGGTGCGGAACAGGCGTTGCGCGGCATGTGCTCGACAGAACGCACAGTGGAAATACAGGACCGCCAGCAGTGCCGAGGTCTGTCGTCCGCCGAAGATGATCATGGGTGTCCTTCCCTGGGGAACGGAACGAGAATAGGTCGCGGAGTCGGAGCCGACGGTGTCGAGCGGACGTTTGTCATTCGGGCGGACGATGCGGGGATCGACCGCGATCGATGGGTTCGGCCGATGCACCGGTCGCCGCCCGGCGAGCGGGTAGGTTCAGCTCACGCACACCTGACGACGACTCCGATGTGGAGGACCCGATGATCCGCGGTATGCACGCTCTGTTCTACTCGACCGAAGAACAGGCACTTCGTGACTTCATCAAGGACAAATTGCAGTTGCCGTCCACCGATACCGGTGGCGGCTGGCTCATCTTCGATGCCCCGGAGGCGGACCTGGGAGTACACCCGACCGACGGCACGAGCCCGCCGTCGGGGACTGCGGACATCTCGTTCTACTGCGACCGGATCGAGGAGACGGTCGCAGAACTGAGGAGCCGCGGCGTCGAGTTCACCCAGGAGGTCGAGGATCACGGCTACGGACTCGTGACGTATTTCGCGGTTCCGGGCGGGTTCACCGTCCAGTTGTACGAGCCCCGCTACCAGAAATGACCGCGCCGGCGGTCCCGCGAGCGTCGGCGGCGGCGTGGCCACGCGTTACGGTGAACCGGTGACCACGCCCGACCTCGACCTGCATGCCGATCCCGTCGACCTCGCCGCCGCCCTCGTCGACATCGAGAGCGAATCCCGCAACGAGACGGTCGTGGCCGACGCCGTCGAATCTGCCCTCCGCGCCCAGACAAGCGGTTTCGAGATCATCCGGCACGGCAATCGAGTCCTGGCGCGTACCGATCGAGGACTGCCGAGTCGCGTGATCCTCGCCGGTCACCTCGACACGGTGCCGGTGGCGGGCAATCTCCCACACCGTCGCACCGACGACGAGACCGAGGGTGACGTGCTGCACGGATGCGGCACGGTCGACATGAAATCCGGCGACGCGGTCTTCCTGCATCTCGCGGCGACGATGACCGCGCCTGCACACGACCTCACCCTGATCTTCTACGACTGCGAGGAGATCGCGGCGAAGTACAACGGGCTCGGTGTGATCGAGCGCGAATTGCCCGAATGGCTTCGCGGTGATGTCGCGATCCTCGGCGAGCCGACCGCCGGACTGATCGAGGCGGGCTGCCAGGGCACCATGCGGGCGCGGTTCTCGGCGCGCGGTGTGCGCGCGCATTCGGCCCGATCGTGGATGGGCGACAACGCGATTCACAAACTCGGCGGAGTGCTCACCACCCTGGCGGCCTACCGCCCGAGAACCGTCGACATCGATGGCTGTGAGTATCGGGAGGGCTTGTCCGCCGTCGGGATCGGCGGCGGCGTCGCAGGCAATGTCGTGCCGGACGACGCGTACGTCGACGTCAACTTCCGTTTCGCACCCGACCGCAGTGCCGAGCAGGCCACCGAGCATGTGCGGCAGGTGTTCGCGGCCGAACTCACCGACGGCGAACTGGGTTTCGAGGTCACGGACTCGGCGGCCGGGGCGTTGCCCGGGCTGTCGAATCCCGCGGCCGCAGCGTTGGTTGCGGCTGCCGACGGCAGGTTCCGGGCAAAGTACGGGTGGACCGATGTCTCCCGGTTCTCGGCGCTCGGCGTGCCCGCGGTGAATCTCGGGCCCGGCGACCCGAATCTGGCTCATCGGGTCGACGAACGGGTGCCGGTGGGTCAGATCGGTCAGGTCGCCGATCTCCTGCGTGCGTTCCTGTCCGGGTAGCCATTAGCGTGATGACCATGTCATCCGCTGATCCCTCCGACGAACCGGGCCGTCCCCGGTCCGGCGACGCGCCGTCCCCCGGCGATCTCGAGACCTGCTATGTCGGACCGGTGCGTGTCCGGCGTGAACAGGGCGAACCGAGCAAGACCACCGACCGCCGGCTCCTGGAATGGGTCGATCCGCGTGATGCGGATCTGCGCGCCGAGCGGACCATGCGGGATTCGTGGCGGGTGCTGCGCATCCAGTCGGAGTTCGTCGCGGGTTTCGATGCGTTGAGTGAGGTCGCCGAGGCGGTCACCGTGTTCGGGTCCGCGCGCCTGGTCCCCGGCTCCGACGACTTCGATCTCGCCGTGCGGCTCGGCCGGGCGCTGGGGGAGGCCGGGTATGCGGTGATCACCGGCGGCGGCCCGGGCGCGATGGAGGCCGCCAACCGGGGAGCCTGGGACGCCGGGGCCCAATCGATCGGTCTCAACATCGAATTGCCGTTCGAGCAACACCTCAACGAGTGGGTCGACGTCGGTATGAACTTCCGCTACTTCTTCGTGCGCAAGACGATGTTCGTGAAATACGCGCAGGCCTTCGTCTGTCTGCCGGGCGGATTCGGCACCCTCGACGAGCTCTTCGAGGCCCTGACGCTCGTGCAGACGAAGAAGGTCGTCCGATTCCCGATCGTGCTGATCGGCCGTGATCACTGGTCCGGCCTCGTGGGCTGGATGCGTGAGGTGCTGTTGACCAAGGGGATGATCTCGCCCGACGATCTCGACCTGCTGCATCTCGTCGACGAGCCCTCCGAGGCGGTCGACATCATCGGGGCGGCTGCGGCCGGACGTGGTGGTCGATGAGCGCGATCTGCGTCTACTGCGCATCGGGTCCGGTCGAGCAGCGTTTCCTCGATCTCGCGGCCGATCTCGGCGCCGCGCTGGCCACCGCGGGTCACACGGTGGTGTCCGGCGGCGGCAACATCTCCATGATGGGCGCGCTCGCCGAGTCGGCGAGAGCGGCGGGTGGGACCACCGTCGGGATCATCCCGCGCGCGCTGATGGAACGTGAGGTCGCCGATCTCGGCGCCGATGAACTCGTGGTCACCGAGACGATGCGCGAGCGAAAGCGCCTGATGGACGATCGCGCGGACGGCTTCATCACCCTCCCGGGCGGCATCGGCACCCTCGAGGAGTTGTTCGAGACGTGGACTGCCGGGTATCTCGGCATGCACGACAAGCCGGTGGTGCTCCTCGACCCGTTCGAGTTCTATGCACCGCTGCTCGGGTGGTTGAGCGACCTTCGCGGGCAGGGATTCGTCTCCCGGAACGCCCTCGACCGGCTACTCGTCGCCGAATCGGTGCCGATGGCCATCCGGTTTGCTACTGCTCGGTAAGGTAGGCGAGATGTTCGACAACGATCGTTGTCGAACCCGGCCCGGCTGACGCCCAAGCGCACGAGGAAGCGGAGTACACAACTGATGTCGAGCAGTGATACGCACACCGCAGTCGGTTTCACCGATCTGATCCGCGGCGTCGTGAAAATGGCACCGCAGGCCCCCGGCATGCTCAAACACGTGCCGGGGCTCATCCGTCGGCCGCCGGAGGCCAAGCGCACCATCGGCTCGATATTCCAGAATCACGCGCACACCCACCCGGATCGTCCCTTCATCCGCTTCCAGGGTCGGTCGATGACCTACGGCGAGGTGAACCGGCGGGTCAACCGGTACGCGGGGGTGCTCGCCGAGAGTGGGGTTGGCTGCGGTGACGTCGTGGCCATCCTCGCCAAGAACTCACCGACCGACCTGATGGTCATGCTCGCGACGGTGAAACTCGGCGCGGTCGCGGGGATGCTGAACTACAACCAGCGCGGAAAGGTCATGGCGCACAGCGTCGCCCTGCTCGATGCGAAGGTGCTGGTGCATGACCCCGACTGTGCCGAGGCGTTCGAGTCGATCCCGGCCGAGGGGCGACCGCCGCGTGTCTTCGATTTCGCTGCTTTCGAGGCGGCGGCAGAGGGCCGGTCGGAGAACAATCCGTCGGTGACCGCGACCCTGCCCGCGTCGACCAAGGCGTTCTACATCTTCACCTCGGGCACCACCGGGATGCCCAAGGCCAGCGTGATGAGCCACAACAGATGGCTGGCGAACCTGTCCGGCATCGGCGGTCTCGCGGTTCGGCTGAAGCACAGCGACACCATGTACGTGCCGTTGCCGCTCTACCACAACAACGCCCTGTCGGTATCCCTCGGATCGGTGCTGGCCTCGGGTGCGTGCATCGCGATCGGGAAGTCGTTCTCGGCATCCAAGTTCTGGGATGACGTGATCCTCAACCGGGCCACGGCCTTCTGCTACATCGGCGAGCTGTGCCGCTACCTCCTGGCCCAGCCCGAGAAGCCCACCGACCGCAAGCACGCGGTCAGGGTGATCATCGGCAACGGGATGCGGCCCGAGATCTGGGACGAGTTCGCCGAGCGATTCGGGATCGATCGGATCGTCGAGTTCTATGGCGCCAGCGAGCTCAATCTCGCCTTCGTGAACGCCTTCAGCGTCAAGCGCACCGCAGGTTTCTGCCCGCTGCCGTACAAGATCGTCGAGTACGACGACCACGGCGAACCCAAGCGCGACGCGCAGGGTCACCTCAGCGAGGTCGGCAAAGGGGGCACCGGTCTGCTGGTTGCCGAGATCAGCGAACGCGTGCCCCTCGACGGATACACCGACCCCGAGGCCACCGAGAAGAAGGTGATCCGCGACGCGTTCAAGAAGGGCGACTCGTACTTCAACTCGGGCGATCTCGTGCGCGATCAGGGCTTCGCCCACATCGCGTTCGTCGACCGTCTCGGTGACACGTTCCGATGGAAGGGCGAGAACGTCGCGACCACCGAGGTCGAGGCGGCGCTCGACTCCTTCCCGTCGATCGCCCAGTCGGTGGTGTACGGCGTCGAGATCGAGAAGACCGACGGTCGTGCCGGTATGGGTGCGATCAAGGTCCGCGACGGCTCCGACCTCGACCCCGGCAAACTGGCCGCCCACCTCTACGATCATCTGCCCGCATACGCGGTGCCGCTCTTCATCCGGGTCGTCGACGACTTCGAGCAGACCTCCACTTTCAAGAATCGCAAGGTGGAACTGCGCGAAGAGGGCTTCACCAAGGTCGGCGACGACGGCCTCTACGTGCTCGCCGGCCGGGACAAGGGATACGTCGACTTCTACGACGACTACCCGTCGGATGTCGCAGCGGCGAAGGTGCCCAAGGGCTGAGCACCGACTCTCTCGTGGCATCACCCTGGTCGAGTGGGCTGTGCTGGTCGAGTAGGTGACGAGCGTAGCGAGGAGCTGTGGGTTGTGCTGGTCGAGTAGGTGACGAGCGTAGCGAGGAGCCGGGGTTTGCGCTGGTCGAGTAGGTGACGAGCGTAGCGAGGAGCCGGGGTTTGCGCTGGTCGAGTAGGTGACGAGCGTAGCGAGGAGCCGTATCGAGACCACTCGTTACGCTGGTGCCATGCTCCCGACGTTGTGCGGAAAACCCGTCGCGACCGACCGCGCGCTCGTGATGGCCATCGTCAACCGGACGCCGGACTCCTTCTACGACAAGGGTGCGAGTTTCGCGGACTCCGCCGCTCAGGCCCGCATCGATCAGGTGGTGGCCGAAGGTGCGGACATCGTCGACATCGGCGGGGTGAAGGCCGGACCGGGCGTCGAGGTGGACGCGGCCACCGAGACCGATCGCGTGGTCCCGATGATCGCGTGGGTCCGTGATCGCCACCCCGATGTCCTCATCAGCGTCGACACCTGGCGCAGTGAGGTCGCCGAGCGTGCATGTGCGGCAGGCGCCGATCTGATCAACGACACCTGGGCCGGAGCCGACCCGGATCTGGTCAAGGTCGCCGCCGCATGCGGCGCCGGGATCGTCTGCTCGCACACCGGCGGGGCGACGGTTCGGACCCGTCCGCACCGGGTCGCCTATGCGGATGTGGTCGCCGATGTGGTCGCCGACGTCACGGCGGGGGCGCAACGGGCTGTCGATGCGGGGGTTGCCCGTGACTCGATCGTGATCGACCCGACACATGATTTTGGCAAGAACACCCACCACGGGCTTGCCTTGTTACGCCAGGTAAACGATCTTGTTAATACCGGCTGGCCAGTGCTTATGGCACTGAGCAACAAGGATTTCGTGGGGGAGACTCTGGGTGTGGATCTCGACGAACGGTTGGAGGGAACTCTGGCCGCGACAGCCCTGAGTGCCGCCGCAGGCGCTCGGATCTTTCGTGTGCATGAGGTCGCCGCCACTCGTCGCGTGGTCGACATGGTCGCTGCCATCGCGGGGTCACGACCGCCCGCCCGAACAGTCAGGGGACTCGCATGACCGAACAGGGACGACGTGCCCAGACGCGTCGCAAGGCGACCGTCACCAACAGCCGCAACAAGACCAACATCTGGCCGACACCTGCAGACACCCTCGGCACCAAGCAGCGGTGGGCGGCGACCAACACGTGGGAACGGCCGGAATGGACGCTCGACGAACTCGTCGCGGCCAAGGACGGTCGCACCGTCTCGGTCGTGCTGCCTGCGCTCAACGAGGAGGAGACGGTCGCCGATGTGATCGCCTCGATCCGGCCGCTGTGCGGGACGCTGGTCGACGAGCTGATCGTGCTCGACTCGGGGTCGACCGACGCCACCGAGGAGCGGGCGCGGGCCGCCGGTGCCACCGTGATCGGACGTGAACAGGCCGTGCCGGAACTCGAACCGGTGAAGGGCAAGGGAGAGGTGCTCTGGCGGTCGATTGCGGTCGCCACGGGCGACATCATCGCATTCGTCGACTCCGACCTGATCGATCCGGATCCGATGTTCGTACCCAAGATGCTCGGGCCGCTCCTGATCGATCCCCGCATCCAACTCGTGAAGGGCTACTACCGGCGTCCGCTGCGCACCGGTGGCCAGCACGATGCCAACGGCGGTGGGCGCGTCACCGAGCTCGTCGCACGTCCCCTGCTGGCTTCGCAGCGACCGGATCTGACCGGCATCCTGCAGCCCCTGGGCGGCGAGTACGCCGGAACGCGCGAACTGCTCTCGTCGGTACCGTTCGCGCCGGGCTACGGCGTCGAGATCGGTCTGCTGATCGACACCTTCGACCGGTACGGCCTCGAGGGCATCGGGCAGGTCAATCTCGGGGTTCGGACGCACCGGAACCGGCCGCTGATCGAACTGGGCGTGATGAGCAGGCAGATCGTCGGCACCCTGATGCGACGGTGTGGCATCGAGGACTCCGAGATCGGGCTCACGCAGTTCACCGCCGAGCCGGACGGGTCGTTCACCCCGCACACCACCGAGGTCTACCTGGCGGATCGGCCGCCGATGAACACCATCCGGCCGGTCGAGACCGACACCGCGGAGATGGCCTCCTGACGGGTCACTCCTGAGGGTGATCACCACGACCGTCTGACAGTATTGGTGGTATGCAGACGATCCTGCTGTACCTGCTGATCATGGCCGTCGTGGTGGCCGCGGTCTTCGCCGTGGTGTGGTTCGTCTTCGGTCGCGGCGAGGACCTACCGCCGCTCGACCGGGGTACCACGCTGACCAGGCTCCCGCGTGCCGGCATCACCGGCGCCAATGTCCGTGCGCTCACGTTCTCGCAGAAGTTCCGTGGCTATTCGGCGGCCGAAGTCGACTGGGCCATGGAGAAACTCGCGCGTGAACTCGATGAATTGCGTGGCGTGGTCCTCGACCTCCAAGGCCGCGAGGCGGCCGACCTCTCGGCGACCGATGGCGACCGACGGGACGGGCCATCGGCCGAGCGCTGACACCGACCGGCCACGTGCGCAGCAGTGACGCCCGGTCGTACACGTATCATTGTCCTGGCACCTGCAGCATTTCCGACCGATGTTGAGGGTGTCCGTTCCACACCGTGTGGCGAATGCTCTGAAGGGAGTTCGAGAATGGCGGCAATGAAGCCACGTACTGGGGACGGCCCCCTCGAAGCGGCCAAGGAAGGACGTGGAATCGTTGTCCGGATTCCGATCGAAGGCGGCGGACGACTCGTGGTCGAACTGACCGCGGACGAGGCGGCGGCGTTGGGCGAGGAATTGCGCGGGGTCACCGGCTGAGCCGAGAAGGCGTGATGGCGGGGCCGCTGCGTGACGTCGTGTACGCGCTGCGGTGCCCGGTATGTGCCGCCGACCTGGCGGTCGCCGCCGACCACCGGTCGCTGCACTGCGACGCAAACCATCGTTTCGACATCGCCCGACAGGGATATGTCTCGCTGATCGACGGACGGTCGACGAATCACTTGTCCGACACCGCGCAGATGGTCGCTGCGCGTCGGCGCGTCCACGAGTCCGGTTTCTTCGGTGCGGTGTCCGAGGCCGTTGCCGATGTCGTCGAGCGAGCCGTCGCCGAGAGTTCGGTGGACACCGATCGGCCCGGCCTCGTGCTCGACGCGGGTGCCGGGACCGGGCATTACCTCGCGGCCGGACTGGATCGCGTGCCAGGGCTGTACGGAATCGGTCTCGATCTGTCGAAGTACTGTGCGCGGTCGGTCGCCCGATCGCACCCACGCGCGGCGTCGGTGGTCGCCGACGTCTGGCGGCCCCTGCCCATCCGGTCGTCGTCGATCGGCGTGGTCCTCTCCATCTTCTCGCCGCGCAACGTCGATGAGTTCGTCCGCGTGCTGCACCCACGCGGGGTCCTCGTGGTGGTGACGCCCAATGCCGATCATCTCGGCGAGATCATCGCTCCGATGGGGATGCTCGCGGTCGGTGCGGACAAGGACGACCGTCTCCGCAGCGCGCTCGGCGGAGAGTTCGAGGTCGACGCGGAATCCGTCGTCGGCGACCGGCGGGCGCTCGACGCCGACGCCATCGTGGACGTCGTCGCCATGGGCCCGACTGCCTTTCATCGTTCGCCGGAGCAGATCCGGTCCGATGCCGACATGGTGATCGCCGAAGGGGGCGGCCCGCTCGACGTCTCGGTGTCCGTCACGGTCACGACCTGCCGCCCTCGGCGGCGGTGAGGGCTCCCTCTCACCGCAGGAGGGAGCGGTACACCTCGAGCGTCTGTTCGGCGATCGCATCCCAGGAGAACTCGGCCTCGGCCCGTTCTCGTCCGGCCGAGCCCATCGCCGATGCTTCGGTGGGGTCGCCGACGACGGCGTTGACGGCTTCGGCGAGCCCGGCCTCGAAGGCCCGGGGTTCGACCGGATCGTAATGGACCAACCGACCGGTGACGTTGTCGCGGACGACCTCCGGAATGCCGCCGACGGCGGAGGCCACCACCGCGGTGCCACAAGCCATTGCCTCGAGATTCACGATCCCGAGCGGCTCGTAGACCGACGGGCACAGAAAAACTGTTGCTGCGGTGAGTATTTCGCGAATTCGGGGTTGGGGGAGCATCTCCCGGACCCAGTACACCCCATCGCGCGACGCGGACAGCTCGGACACCGCGGCCTCGATCTCGGCGCCGATCTCCGGGGTGTCGGGGGCGCCGGCACACAGCACCAGCTGGATGTCGGGGGCGAAGCGGTGCGCCGCGGCGACCAGGTGGGCGACGCCCTTCTGGCGGGTGATGCGCCCGACGAACGCGACGATCGGGCGGTCGGGATCCACACCGAGGCCGACCAGGGTCGATTCGGGCCCGAACGCATCGTCCACGGGAAACCACGAGGTCGTGTCGATACCGTTGCGCACCACGTGAACCCGCTCGGGATCGAGGCGTGGGTAGGTGTCGCAGACGTCGGTGCGCATACCGGAACTCACCGCGATGACGGCGTCGGCGTACTCGACTGCGTTGCGCTCCACCCAGCTCGACACCCGGTACCCGCCGCCCAGTTGTTCGGCTTTCCACGGCCGCATCGGTTCCAGCGAGTGCGCCGTCAACACGTGGGGCACCCCGTAGAGTTGCGCGGCGAGATGGCCGGCCAGGCCCGTGTACCACGTATGCGAGTGGACCAGATCGGCGCCCTGCGCGCCGACGACCATCCGCAGATCGGTCGACAGCGTGGTGACGGCGGCATTGGCGCCGGCGATCCCCGGATCCGGCTGATAGACATGGGCGGTGTCGCGTTCGGCGCCCATGCAGTGCACGTCCACGGTGGCGAGGCTGCGAAGGTGCCGCACCAGTTCCGTGACGTGTACGCCGGCGCCGCCGTACACCTCGGGTGGATACTCCCGGGTCATCATCGCCACCCTCATGCGGTTGACGCTAACGCCAACGTCGGCGGTTCGCCAACGGTGCTGCGAAACACGCGGCCGCGGGCGGGGCATTCGTCTGGCCCGAGCCGTGGATGCCGGTTAAGTTGGGGAGTGTGAGAACACAGCCGCACGTGCTCGGAATGGTCCTCGCAGGCGGCGAGGGGAAGCGCCTCTACCCCCTGACGATGGATCGTGCGAAACCTGCGGTTCCGTTCGGCGGTTCCTACCGCCTCATCGACTTCGTGCTGTCCAATCTGGTGAATGCGGGTTACGAACGCATCTGCGTGCTCACGCAATACAAGTCGCATTCGCTCGATCGGCACATCTCGCAGACGTGGTTCTCGGCCGGCTTCCACGGTGAGTACATCACCCCTGTTCCGGCGCAGCAGCGCCTCGGGCCCCGTTGGTACACCGGCAGTGCGGACGCGATCTTCCAGTCGATGAACCTGATCACCGACGAGGAACCGGAGTACATCGTCGTGTTCGGAGCCGACAACGTGTACCGCATGGACCCCTCTCAGATGGTCGAGGCGCACATCGACGCCGGCGCCGACGTGACCGTTGCCGGTATCCGGGTGCCGCGCGCCGAGGCGACGGCCTTCGGCTGCATCGACTCGGACGCGTCCGGCCGGATCACCCGATTCCTCGAGAAGCCGACCGATCCGCCTGGCACGCCGGATGATCCCGACGCCACGTTTGCGTCCATGGGCAACTACGTGTTCACCACGAAGGCGCTCGTCGACGCCATTCGCTCCGATGCCGCCGACCCGGATTCCGATCACGACATGGGTGGCGACATCATCCCCGGGTTCGTTCGCCGCAACACGGCGTTCGTCTACGACTTCAAGGACAACGAGGTGCCGGGCGCCACCGAGCGCGACAAGGGTTACTGGCGCGACGTCGGGACACTCGATGCGTTCTATGACGCCCACATGGACCTGGTGTCGGTGCACCCGGTCTTCAACCTGTACAACCGGCGCTGGCCGATCCGCGGCGAGACGGTCAACCTGCCGCCCGCCAAGTTCGTGCAGGGCGGCACCGCACAGGACTCCGTCGTCGGTGCAGGCAGCATCATCTCGGCCGGCACGGTGAGCGACTCGGTGCTGTCGGCGAACGTCGTCATCGAGGACGGGGCAATCGTCGAGGGCAGCGTCCTGATGCCCGGCGTCCGGGTGGGCAAGGGTGCCGTGGTGCGTCACGCGATCCTCGACAAGAACGTGCACGTCGGCGAAGGCATGCAGCTCGGCGTCGATGCCGCCGCGGATCGTGAACGCTTCTCCATCAGTGGCGGTGGCGTGGTGACCGTCGGCAAGGGCATCCGGATCTGAGACGCCTCCGGGCGAAACGAGAATCTGTACACGATCGACCGAACCGACCGGTCGTGGCTCAGGTGGCTCGCCGCCAGGCCGCGAGTCCGCGGTCGATGAGAATCGGGACGTCGACGGTGTCCGTGTCCGGTGGTAGCTCGTCGATCGGCCACCAGGCGAGATCGACCGACTCATCGCTGCGCACGATCGCCGGCGGCAGGCCGTCGTCGGTCGGCTGCGCGACGGCGGCATAACGCACGTCGAGGTGGCGGGTCGGGATGCCGAGAGAACAGGTGATCGGATGGGTGTGCAGGTGGACGGGTGCGGCCGTCAGTCGCAGGTCCGGCACACCCGATTCCTCACGTGCCTCGCGCGCAGCCGCCCCCGCCAGCGTCTCGTCGGACTCCTCGCAGTGGCCGCCGAGCTGAATCCACTTGCCCACCCGCGGATGCAATGTCAGCAGGACGTGGGTGAGCGTCGCGTCGAAGACGATCGCCGATCCGGTCAGGTGGCCCGGCGCGCTACGGCGTAGGCACGCTTCGGGCACCGCGTCGAGAAACGCGAGATACGTGTGGCGCAATGCGTCCTGATCGGCATCCGGTGCCGTCCACGAGCGCAGGGACGCCACGGCCGATTCGTGTAGTGACGCCGTGGTCACCGCTCGATCACCAAACCGTCAGTCGCCGCAGGCGGCCGCAGCCCGGCGCCCTCCTCGGGTCGTCCGATGGCGATCGCGCCCAGTGGTTCCCAGTTCTCGTCGAGGTCGAGGACGTCGCGGACGATGTCCGGGGCAAAGATGGTCGACCCGATCCAGCAACTCCCGATCCCGCGCACCGACAGCGACACCAGCAACGACGACACCGCGCCGCCCGCCGCAACCGTGAACATCGTGTGTTCGGCGGCCGCTCGCCGGGCGTCCGGGTAGTCGTGAGCGCCATCGGGGACGAGGAACGGGATCACCAACTCGGGTGCGTCGTACAGGATCTGGCCGCGACGCACGCGTTTGCGGATCGACTCCGCCGACTTCTCGTCGCCCTCGAGGTCGCGCCGCCAGGCGGCGGCCATCGCGTCGAGCAGCCGGGTACGGCGTTCGTCGGAGCGGACCCAGACGAATCGCACCGGATGAGTGTGATGGGGCGCCGGTGCGGTGAGTGCCTCGGCGAAGGCCGCGGACATGACCTCGGGGTCGACGGCCCCGGGCGTGAACGTGCGCACCGACCGCCGGGTCAGCACCGCCTCGCGACGGCCCTGCTCGATCGCCTCCTCGGTGCCGAGCCGAAAGAGGTCTTCCGACGCCGGTCTGATGAGATCGGCGGCCCCGGAACCGTCATCGACCGGCGCGAGCCCGCGCACCACGGCGATGGGTACGCCGCCGAGTTTGCCCTTCACCAGATCGGCTGCCGCGGCGATCTCGTCGGCGACGGCGATGTCGGTGACGATCAGGGGATTCCCGTAAGCGTCGACCGAGCCCTCGTAGGGATGGGAGACCCGGATGCCCGCCGCGCCGATGGCGACGTCGGTCTGCCCGTTACGCCAGGCGCGGCCCATCGTATCGGTGATGATCACCGCGACGTCGATGCCGGCGGCCTCACGTATCCGCGCCCGGAGCCCCGCCGCGCTCGCGTCGGGGTCCACCGGCAGCAGGGCGAGCTGATCGGTGGCGATGTTCGATCCGTCCACCCCGGCCGCCGCCTGCACGATCCCGATTCGGTTCTCGGTGATCAGCGTCCGGTTCTTGCGTGCCAGTATCCGCACCGACTCGTCATCGACGAGCTTGCGGCGCAGCGCATCGCGTTCGTCCGGATCGGTCGGCGCGGTCACCATGCGGTTCTCCACCTTGGAGAAGATCTTGCTGGTCACCACCACGATGTCGTCGTCGGCCAGCCAGGGTGCCGCGGCGAGGAGTTCCGTGGCGATGTCGCTATGCGGCCCGAACTCGCCGAGACCGGTGACCGCGCGGATCTCCAGGCCTCCGACGGACCCGTGGTCGCCGGCCGCCCGGGCGCCGGTCACGAGGTACTCCGTTCCGCTGCACCGACATTGCGATCGGGGGTGGCCACTCCGACCAGCGCACATGCATCGCGGACCATTTGTGCGGTGGTGGCCGGATCGCTCATCAGCAGCGGTGCGGAACCGATCGCGACGCCATCGACGGCGGCCCGGTCGCCGTCGGCGACCAACCATCCGTCGAGGATCCCGTTGCCGCTGCGCGCGCCGTAATGTGCCGCGATGGCCTCGGCGGAGGTCTCCACACCGATCACCGAGAGGCATTCGTCTGCCATCCCGCGCAGCGGCCGGTTGTCGATCACGGGGGAGATGCCGACGACGGGTGCCGAGGTGGTGCGCAGCGCGCTGCGCACTCCGGGGACACTGACGATCGCGCCGATGCTGACCACCGGATTGCTGGGAGCCAGCAGCACGATGTCGGCGGCGGCGATCGCCTCGGTGACCCCCGGCGCGGTGCGGGTGTCGTCGGAACCGACCTGGGCGAAACCGAAGGTCGGGATCTGTGCACGGTGTCTGACCCACCACTCCTGGAAGTGGATCGCGACCCGCTCACCGTCGTCGCCGTCGGGCTTGGCCACCACCACGTGGGTCTCGTGGCGATCATCTGTCGCGGGTATGAGCCGGACACCGGGCTGCCACCGTCGGCACAGCGCGGCCGTCACGTCGGACAGGCGGTAACCGGCGTCGAGCATCTGGGTTCGGATGAGGTGTGTGGCGAGATCGCGATCGCCGAGGCCGAACCAGTCGGGGTCGGCGCCATAGGCGGCGAGCTCCTCCTTGGCGTGCCACGTCTCGTCGACACGTCCCCATCCGCGCTCACGGTCGATGCCGCCGCCGAGGGTGTACATGCAGGTGTCGAGGTCGGGGCAGATCCGGACGCCGTGCATCCACGCATCGTCGCCGACGTTGACGATCGCGGTGATCTCGTGCTCCCCGCCGTCGACCTCGGCGTCGGGTGCCGTCGCCGTACCGCCCTGGTCCGGGTCGCCCGGCCCGGGAAACGGCGTGGGGCCGAGCAATTCGCGGACGCCGGAGAGGAATCGGGCGCCACCGACGCCACCCACGAGAACCGTCACTTTCACCTCGTTCACTCTAGTGATCGAGGCGCGGGTGGTGTCGACCGGCGGTGGGCGGCGACGTTCCGCGTGGTCACTGGGCCGTCATCTGCAGGATGACGCTCAGCGGCGGTGGGTTCGCTACCATGGGTCTCGATTCCGGGGGAGGGGATCGACCGTCTGTGAGATTGCTGATGTCTGCGCCCGACCCCCGTGTCGAGACCGAGGGTTTCCGACAACTGATGGTATTAAGGAATCTTTTCGGTTTAACTTGACCGCAGCGGCCCATGCCGTGTGTAATCACATCAGTGTCATTATGAGTTTGAGATCGAGAATTGATGGAGCGCAAGGTTTTCGATCATTTGTTCGAATGACTCATTGGGTGCCATACCCGGACACACGGTGATGATCGATGGTGTGGGCAGATGTGGTGGGGCGGCAGGGTTGCCGCGGACACCGACGACTGGAACTGACAGACTTCTCGAGCTAGGAGGCGCCGACGATGGCTTTTGAGAACCCGATCGGCAATCCACTTGAACCACGCGACTATTCCGATCCCCGCAAACCCGTTGAGCCGGTACATAGTTCGGAGGAACTCGCCGGCGTCGACGTTGCAGCCAATCGTCTTGGGCTGGTGGGTGATTCAATGACGGCGCCTGGTGTCGGCGGCGTCACGGCAACGCCGAGCGACAACTCTCCTTGGTCACAGCGGCGCCATCTTTCGTTGGTGGCCAACGACTTCGACGACCTGTTCGAGGCAGTCGAGGAGCAGTGGCAGGAGCGGGCGTTGTGCGCCCAGACCGACCCCGAGGCGTTCTTCCCGGAGAAGGGTGGATCGACTCGCGAGGCCAAGCGCATCTGCCAGGGGTGCGAGGTGAAGCCGGAATGCCTGGAATACGCCCTGCACAACGACGAACGCTTCGGGATCTGGGGCGGGCTGTCCGAGCGCGAGCGTCGGCGTCTCAAGCGCGGCATCATCTGACGGCACTGCGACCGGAGAACTAGTCGGGCCCACGATCGATGGTGTCTTCGTCGACGCCGAGGTGGGTGGCGACCTGCTGGACCAACACCTCGTGCGCCAACTCCAGCAGATCGGCGCCACGCCTGGCGCGGATCTCGAGTGGCCGGCGGAACAAGATGATCTGCGCGCGAGTGGGTTGACCGCGTACGTCGAGCCCGGCCGGGATGAGCCGGGCCAGCGGCACCGCGCCGTCGGCGGTGACCTCGTCCGGCCACTGGATCGAGTCGGGGTCGTGCGGCAACATGCGCGGGATGTCATCCACGGCGATGTCCAGGCCTGCGAGCTGGTCGTGCCAGTTCGCATCGATCTCCGCGAACGCTTCCAGGGCGATCACGTCGAAGGCGTCGGCCCGGCTGGCGAACGCAGGCACCGACTGCGGAAGCAACGGTGATCTGAGTCCCCGACCGCGCCGATCGCGCAGTCGCACTGTCCGGGTCGGGCTCCGAAGCACACCCCGGCGGAACTCGGCACCCCGACCGCGTGCATCCTGCGCCCGCGGATCGGCACCCCGACCGCGCGGATCCTGGGCGCGACCACGAGGTTCGTCGGCGCGGCCCCGCGAGGGGCGAGGTGGATCGAAGCGCATGACGAGAGTGTAAGGATTTGTGACGTGTCTGTCGCGTGTGAGGTGCGTTTCGCGCGAGCTAGCGTGTCGCCGCCGGTGTGGACACGCCGCCGGGGATAACCTCGTCAGCGTGAAGCTTCCCCGACAGTGCTGCAGGCCCGGCTGCGCCCGTTCCGCGGTGGCTACCCTGACGTTCGTCTACTCCGAGTCGACGGCGGTCATCGGTCCACTGGCCAGCTCGGCCGAGCCGCACTCGTGGGATCTCTGTGACGATCATGCTCGCCGGATCACCGTGCCGCGTGGCTGGGAGATGCTCCGGAGCGAACGCGGCTTCTCGGCCCCTGTCGCCGAGGACTACGAGCTGACCGCTCTGGCAGAGGCGGTGCGCGAGGTCGGCGGTGCTGGACGGGTCGATCCGTCGCGATGGCCAGACCTCTTCGACGGATCGGACGACGTCGCGCCAGGCCGTCGTGGCTCCCAGGGCCGCCACCCGGACGCGTCGTCACCGGGTGAGGACACTGCCAGTCGACCGCCGCAATCGGCGCGACCACGGCCGGGCCGTCGGGGTCATCTCCGGGTGCTGCCCGACCCGACCGACTGACCGGCGTTCGACGCATGTCGTCGGGGAACCGTGGTCCGCTGTCGGATGCCGTCGTCGGTGCAGGCACATGCGCGCCCGACGGTGTGCGTGACTAGGCTGGACGGCATGCGTACCGGTGCCCCCGATCTCGATGATGTCGAGGAACTGATCGCGGCCGACATGGACGGTCTTCTGCCTTCCGTTGCGCTCGCCGGTGCTCAGGTGCGATCGGTCGCGGAGGCGCAGCGGGAGGGTGTGCTCGAGCCCCTGGCACAGTTGCGCCCACGCAGCGTCGTGATCGTCTGCGGTACCACCGGGGCGGCATCCCCGGCGACACAGCTGGTGATCGCCGCGATCAGCTCGCGTATCGACGTCCCGATCGTCGCCGCCCCCGCCCTGCCGGGATGGATAGGTCCGCTCGACGTGGTGGTGGTGGCGGGCGACGATGCCGGCGACATGGTCCTCGCGGACGCGGCCGCGCGGTCGGTGCGGCGCCGCGCCGAGGTGGTGGTGGCGGCCCCGATCGAGGGACCCTTGCGAGATGCGCTGGGCGGCAACGGTATCGACCTCTCGCCGCGCGTGCCGGTGGATCCCCGGTTCCGGTTTCCGGGATTCGTTGCGGCTCTTCTCGCGGTGTTCGTCTCGTTGACCCAGGTCCGGTTCACCGGACAGGTTCCCCAGGTCGGCGATCTCGCCGACGCGCTCGACGGCGAGGCGGTCGCCAACCATCCGGGCAACGAGAGCTTCCACAACCGGGCCAAGCTGCTCGCGGCCAGGCTCGACGCCCGCTCGTCGGTCTGGGTGGGTGACACGGTCGGGACCGCGGTGGTGGCCGGTCAGGCGGCCCGCTCGCTGCTCGCCCTCGCGGGCGTCATCAGTGCGGTGGCCGAGGTCGGTGACGTCGCGCGGCTGGTGCGGGAGTGGTCGGAACGGACTGGTTCGACCCCGTCCGAATCGATCTTCTACGACCCGGAGATCGACGGCCCGGCCCCGCCGAGCCCGCCGCGGGTGTTCGTGGCCACCACTCCGTCGCGGGACTGGTATGTGCGCAGGCGTCTCGACGGGCTCGGCGATCTCGACGTGCTCACCGGCGACGGTGGTTCCGACGCCGACTCCGGCACGAGTGGACGTGGCGGCCCGCCCGCCATGCCCACCATGGACGATCTCGCGGCCGATTCGCCGGGCGACCTCGTGTCGCTGATGGTGCTGATCCTGCGCATCGAGATGGCTGCCGTGTATCTCCGGCTGATCGGGAACTGAGGCGATGAGAACTCTCGAGGGGGTGGTGCGTCCCTATGCGTGGGGTTCGCGCACCGCCATTGCTTCACTGCGTGGACGGCCGGTGCCGTCGCCGCATCCGGAGGCCGAGTTGTGGTTCGGCGCTCATCCGGCCGGCCCTGCGGTCTGTCTGCGGCCGGACGGTGAGCACGACACGGACCTGCTCAGTGCCATCGACGCAGCCCCGGTGGACATGCTCGGGCGGCGCACCATCGAGACGTTCGACGGCAGGCTCCCGTTCCTGATGAAGGTGCTGGCCGCCGACGAACCGCTGTCGTTGCAGGCGCATCCGAGCCTGGCGCAGGCCCGCGAGGGATTCGACCGCGAGAACGCCGCCGGAGTGCCCATCGACGCCCCGGACCGCAACTACCGGGACCCGTGGCACAAACCCGAACTGATCGTTGCGACCACCGAATTCGATGCGCTGGCGGGATTCCGGAATCCCGCAATCACCGTCGAGTTGCTCCGTGAACTCCAGGTGAGCGAGCTCGACCCCTATCTCGGAATGCTTGCCGGACAACCCGATTCGGAGGGGCTACGTGCTCTCTTCACCACCTGGCTGACCTTGCCGGACGCATCGATCGCCACATTGATCCCGGCGGTGCTCGCCGGGGCCGTGTCGCGGTTGGGATCGGGCAACAGCAGCCGGTTCGGGGCAGAACTGCGAACCGTGCTGGAACTCGGAGAGGTCTATCCGCGCGATCCCGGTGTGCTGGCGTCGTTGTTGCTCAACCGGATTCGCCTCGAACCGGGTGAGGGGCTGTACCTGCCGGCAGGCAACCTGCACGCCTACCTGCGCGGGATCGGTATCGAGATCATGGCGAACTCCGACAATGTGCTGCGCGGGGGACTCACACCGAAGCACATCGATGTGCCCGAGTTGCTCCGTGTCCTCGACTTCACCCCGGCCGACGTCGCCGAGATCACCGCACCGATCCGCACCGTGGGCGCCGAGCGGGTCTACCTGACGCCCGCGCCGGAGTTCCGGCTGTCCCGTGTCGAGCTCGACGGAACCGGCCTGCGGTACGCGTCGTCGGTGTGCTTCGACATGCCGGGTCCGCAGATTCTCGCCGTGCTGCACGGCTCGATCGACGTCCGGCCGATGGGCGGGGAGGCCACCACGATCCCTGCGGGTCGGGCGATCTGGATCGGCGATGCCGAACCGGATGTGGTGGTCCACGCCGGCTCGTCTCGGGCAGTGTTCTTCCGCGCGCTGGTGCCGGCCGGACCGCGGGGCTGACAGCGCCCGCCGGGAGTCTTCCGGGCTGGGCTCAGCGTCCGATGTAGGTCCATTCGTCCGGTGTCGCGACCATTGTCACGGCCACTCGCTCGGTCGCCGTGGCCACCGAGATGTCCTGCGGTGCACGTGGATTCTGACGGATGATGACGGTGGCGTCGGGGGCCAGCTCGGTCACGCGCGGATCTCCGGGCGCGCACACGGTGATGTGGGTGGTGTTGGTCTCGGGTGGGGGACCGGTCAATCCGTCGAAGATCAGCACGCGGTGTCCGGAGGGGGACCGGACGCGGTCCGAGCTCAGGGCCAGCTGTCGAAGGTCGCCGACGGCGGCGACCAGGTGCTGCCACTGCGCGGGTCGGACGGTGTGCACGGTGACCGAGGCGCCGATCGCCACGGCGCGGAGTGTGACCTGTGAGACCAGCTGTGGGCCTGCCGATATCGCGACCGAGCGGAGATCAGGGCCGAGCAACGGGACGGCGACGGCGCGGCCGTTGTGGTCGGCACCGACGAGCTGACCGCACCCGCCGGCAGGCAGTGACAGAGTGCGCAGCAGATGCTCCGCCTCGGCGCCGTGCAGGGCGCCGAGCGTGCGGTCCAGCCGAGCGGGGACGGAGATGGGCAGGCTCGCGGCCAGCGCGTCGAACTGGTGGCCGTCGAGCGGCGTGAGTCCGGCGGGCCACGAATCGAGACTGCGCTTGGCAGAAGGGAGTTCGGCGAATCGCACCATGCCGGTGATCTCGAGGGCGCCGTCGGCGTCGTGGCGCAATCGCACGGTCGCGGTGGTCGACAATGCCGAGTTCACCCATACCGTCGACAAGACCGAGCCGATCAGGTGTGGCTCGATGGCCGCGCTGCGGAAACGCAGTTGGCCGGATCCGATGGAATCCCATTGCTCGGTCATATCGTCGAGTGCGACACCCTCCGACAATTGGCCGGTGACCGCGGTGATCTCGGCGCCGCTGAGCGGCGAGACGCGCAGGCCACTCTCGGTGAGGCGCTTGGCGACCCGGCGGCTGGTGATGGTGGCGGTCCGGAGGGCACCGACCGCGCCGCCGCCGCGGCGGGCGACCGCGTCGGCGCAGTCGAGTGGATTGAGCCGCAACACTACCAGCACCGAGCGATGGGCGGTCGCCGCCAGGGGCCCGAGGGTCCGGTGATAGGTCTGCGCGATCGGGCCGCTGCCCCAGCTGCGGACACCGTGGCTGATCACTTCGATGGAGTCCAGCGGGATGTCGAACGGGTTGATGCATTCGGCGAGCGCGTCGAGCGGCACCACCTGCCCGGTCGGGTCGGTGACGTCGGCGGTGCCAGGGGTGAGATACGTGGCGGCCGGCGAGCCGGGTGACACCCGCAAGACGGTGATCAGCGTGTCGCCGACCCAGCGCGCGCCGATCGTGTCGCCACCGCCTGCCGGGGTCCGCAACGACGTGTGCGCCCCCTGCTGCGGCCCCGCCGGGATGTCGAACGGTGCGGGCGCGAGATCGGTGGACCTGCGACGCGATCGGGCCCAGACGAAACCCCATCGCTGTGCCCACCGGCCGACCACCGAGCGTCGGCCGCGAAACGGGACGAGGGTCAGGGACGTCACCGCGGCGACGACGAGGGCGATCCACCCCAGAGTGCTGCCGCTGGCCGCCCACACGATCAGACCGACTGCGAGGACGACCTCGACGAGCACGAACGTCTGCAGGCTGAGGCGGCGGCCTGCGCGGTCACGTCCGCGACGCACACCGCGGGTGCGCCTCGTGCCCCGGTCGTCACGCATCCGTGGTGACCTGCCGGATGGTGTTGCTTCCGGATGACCGGTCGTCGACATCGGCGCGCCTGCCATCGCCATGGTTCCCCCCGTTCTACGGGTGACCGGCGCGACACCCGCGGAAAATGTATCGGTTACGCTACTACGCGTCGATTCGTCCGTGACCACCCGTTCAGTGGAAACGACGGGACGACCAGGTGCGGCCGGAAGGGGGGACGATGGCCCGGCAGCTCACGACCAAGGCGCAGGTGAACGGTTATCGGTTCCTGTTGCGCCGGCTCGAGCACGCCCTGGTTCGTCGCGATGTCCGCATGCTGCACGACCCGATGCGGTCGCAGCTCCAGGCTCTCCTCGTCGGCACCGTGCTCGGGCTCCTGGTCCTCGGTGGGTGTGGCGTCTGGGGACTCGTGAAGCCCCAGGGTTCTGTGGGTGACGCCAAGATCGTCGTCAGCAAGGACGGCGGCGGCAACTACGTCCTCATCGACGACACGATGCACCCGGTGCTCAATCTCGCCTCGGCACGACTGATCACGGGCAGCAATGAGAGCCCGAAGTCGGTGAGCGACGGCAAGCTGGCCTCGTATCCGCGTGGACCGCTGCTGGGCATCCCTGGTGCTCCTGCGGCGCTGCAGTCCTCTGCCCATGGGGGACAGTCCTTCTGGACGGTCTGCGACACCGCGACCGTGTCGCCGGACGTGTCGGGTGAGGCGATCGAGCTGACCGTCATCGGCGACCGTCCCGAACTCGGGCGATCCATCGGTGCCGCCCGCCCCGACGAGGCAGCGCTGGTCACCAGCGGTGGCAAGGACTTCCTGATCTACACGATCGACCGCGGCGGGGAGCCCGCCGCCGTCCGCGCCGAGGTGGACACCTCGAGTGTCCCGGTGATGCGTGCGCTGCACCTCGAGGGCGCGACCCCGCGTGAGATGAGCGCAGGTCTGCTCAACACCTTCCCGGAGGTCGATCCGCTCACCGTCCCCGAGATCCAGGGTGCAGGCAAGCCGGGTGCGCTGCCCGACGACGTGCGGGTGGGCTCGGTGGTGAAGTCGGTGGGCATCGATGACCAGACCAGCTACTACGTCGTGTTGCGGGACGGAGTCCAGCAGGTCAGTGAGGCGACTGCGGAGATCCTGCGGCTCGCCGACCGCGACGGCGCCGCACCGGTGCAGACCGTCGCGCCCGGTCAGGTCGCCGCCAGCCCCACCCGTGAGCGGTTGCCGGTCGACGATTTCCCGGGTCACACACCGAGTCTGGTGGACGTCGCATCCTCCGGGACGCTCTGCCAGTCCTGGTCGCGAGGTGCGGGGGATGCGGCTGCGACCACGCGGTTCCTGGTGGGGAGAGGATTGCCGCTCGCCGAGGGCGCCACGCCGGTGCAGGTCAGCTCGGCCGACGGCTCCGGACCAGGTGTCGATCAGGTCTATCTGCGGCCGGGATCGGGTGAGTACATCCAGACCACCGGGTCGGAGCCGAACAGTCAGCGTGCCGAATCGCGCTATTACATCAGCGATGTCGGGGTCAGATACGGGGTTGCCGACGGCGGGACGGGGCAGGTCCTCGGGCTCGGGGACAACCCGGCGAGGGCGCCGTGGTCGATGATCTCCTTGCTCACCGCGGGCCCATCGCTGTCCCGGTCGGCAGCCCTGGTATCGCATGACGGCATGGCGCCCGACGAGAACGGTCAGGCGATCCGGCAGCCGGACAACTGATCTGCCGATCCCCGCGCTCTGGCGTCCGTCGTCTCCGCCGATCCGTTCAGGACGTGAGCGGACCGCCGACGATGTTCGAGACGATGCCGCGGATGACCCGGGTCCCGTCCTCCGAGCGGAGTTCGTCGTACCAGGCTGCGGTGGCCTCCGGGTCCTTGGCGTGGGTGACGTCGCAGCGCTTGCGCGCCCGCAGGACCAGTTCGCCTGCGCGTTCGGTCCGTGCCGATTCGTACGCGGCGAGTGCGGCGCCGACGTCGTCGGGATGTTCTTCGAAGGCGAACTGAAGGGCCACCGCATCTTCCATCGCCGAGCAGCCACCCTGGCCGATGTCGGGGGTGGTGTTGTGGGCGGCGTCGCCGAGCACGGCGACGCGCCCCTTGACCCAGGTGTGGAACGGGTCGAGGTCGAGTATCTCGACCCGGTTGGTGGTCGCCGGATCCAGGGCAGCGATCAGGCGTTGGACCCCGGGCGACCAGTCGGCGAAACTCTCCGCGAGAACCTCTCGCGCCGTTCCGCGTTCATACGGCCGCCCCTCGGGCATCGTCACGTCGAAGAAGAAGTAGAAGCGATTGCCCGCGATCGGCATCACCGAGACACGCTTCCCGTCGCCGACGTAGGTGGTCCACTCGGTGGCGGGACCGATCGCCTCGTCCACGTCGACGAGGCCGTTGAAGTTGACGTATCCGGCGTAGCGGCGATCGACCGGATGGCCGAGGACATACTCGCGAGCCAGCGACCGCGCGCCGTCGGCGCCGATGACCATGTCTGCGGAAACGGCTGTGCCGTCCGCGAATTCGACCGTCGCGGCGTCGGGTCCGTCGGCCACCGAGACCATCTTCTTGCCGAAGTTGATGTCGTCGATACCGTATGCGTTCATCAGCATCAACTGGAGTTCGGCACGTGCCACCGGATACGGTCGCTGTCCCACCTCGTCGATGAGCGGCTGCATGCTGAAGCGGCACATCGTGTCACCGGTGAAGCCGTCGATGTACGACATCGAATCGACGATGCCGCCGAGCGCCGCGGTCTCCTTCTCCAGTCCGAGGTGGTTCAGGCATTTGACGCCGTTGGACCACACCGAGATGGCCGCCCCGACAGGCTTGTTCTCGGTGACCTGTTCGTAGACCTCGACGTCGACGCCGATCTGCTTGAGTGCGATGGCGGCACTGAGCCCGCCCATACCGGCGCCGATGATGACAGCCTTCACTGATTGTGCCTTCCCTCGTATCTGGTGTCCCCGCGGTCCATTCAGGCTAAGACCGATGGCGGTTCGCCGCGCGTCGAGGTCGCAGGCGCGGCTCAATCCGCCGACAGGCCTGCGGCGAGCGTTGTCACCAGTTGTTCCCACTCGGTGGTGATCGTCTCCAGGTCGAGACCGACGACATCTCGGAGGTGTTTGACCGCGGCGGCGTTCAGGGGAGCGTGCACGGCGACCGCGACCACGTCGACCCGGTCGCCGAAACCGAGTTGCTGCAGCAGGATCTGGACGTGGCGGTTGGAGGCGGCCCACACCGGATGACTCAGGAACTCCGCACCGGAGCCGCCGGCCTCGATGAGGATGTCGAGATGGTCGACGGTCATCTTGAGGCGAGCACGACCGTAGGCGAGCAGCCGGTCCAGCGGGGGAGCGCCCGGTCCGAGGGGTTGTGGTCCGAACAGGTAGGCGCGCTGGATCTCGGATTCCGAATGGTCGAGCAGTGCCACCATCAGACCGGTCCGGCTGCCGAAACGCCGGAAGACGGTGCCCTTGCCGACGCCTGCCTCACGGGCCACCGCATCCATGGTCACCGCCGAGGCGCCGTGGTTGTCGATCAGATTCTTGGCGGCGTCGAGCAGGAGTCGTCGATTACGGGCCGCGTCTGCCCGTTCGGGATCGGACCCGTCGGACAGACGGAGTGGGATGAGACCGCCGTCGGGACCGTTCGACACGTGACGAGCGTAACGCTTGACTGAGCGCGGAATTATTCGGACTGTGGTCCGGTTGCATATCTCGACTTGCTGAACATCGAAGGGAGCATTGTGTCCGAACGCAACGTGGAGATCGTCGCGCTGGTGGGAAGTCTGCGCAAGGGGTCGATCAATCGTCAATTGGCGCAGGTCGCTGCTGACAATGCGCCTGCGGGTGTCCGGGTGACGATCGTCGAGGGGCTCGGAGATCTGCCGTTCTACAGCGAGGATCACGACCCGTCGATCGAGGCGCAGGCCGTTCTGCCCGAAGGGGTGGCAACCCTGCGGGAGACCGTCGGTGCCGCCGACGCCGTGCTGCTCGTGACGCCCGAGTACAACGGCACCATTCCCGCCGTCCTGAAGAATGCCATCGACTGGCTGTCGCGCCCTTACGGTGCGGGTGCCGTGTCCGGCAAGCCGATCGGTGTCATCGGTGCCGCGCTCGGCCGGTTCGCGGGTACCTGGTCGCGTGAGGACACCCGGAAGTCCGTCGGTGTCGCCGGTGGCCGTGTGATCGAGGACGTCGAGGTCGGGGTCCAGACCTCCACACTGGGCGAGCACGGCGTAGCCGCCGCCGAGGTCGTCGAGCAGGTCGTCGTGGCGGTCAATCGCCTCGTCGACGAGGTGACCGTCGCCGCCTGATCCTCCGCCGCAGACGCGCCGTCGCGGGCTCTCACGAGCCTGCGACGGCGCGTCTTTGTGTCCGTCCTGTTGGCAGCCTGGGGACACGTTGTGGAGAGTCGTGGGACAACATGTGGAGGACACGCCGGACACGCCCGACTTCACGATCGCGCATACGCCGCGACCTGCGACTTTCACGAATGTTATTCACAACTTGTTGTGGTGTCTCCAAATGGCAGACACTAGGTGTAGTGTTTTGAACACCAACACGGCAGACGTCGCAGACCGGTGTGACCACGCGAGAGAAGCCACGGAGACGGTGACCTGAATCACTTTCTTCACGTTGGGAAAGTGTTCGCCCGTGGGCAGTGTTGTAAGTCGTGAAGGCGATATCGGCGCTGACGGGGGCGGCGGGGTTCGCTCCCCGGGGAGCGAACGGCAGAGGTCTTGTCGGACCCGAGCCGGCCATGGCAAGCAGACCGCGACACGACGACCCGGTGGCACGACGGCACCGACCTGGTTCACCGGATGGTGATCACCACGACGACCGCGTACACCGATCCAGCACGCAGCCAGTTACAGCAGCCTGATCGAGCAAGGAGAATCTTCGATGGCCATCACCGTCTACACCAAGCCGGCATGTGTTCAGTGCAACGCGACCTACAAGGCACTCGACAAGCAGGGCCTGGCCTATGACGTCGTCGACATCAGCCAGGACGCCGAGGCGCGCGACTACGTGATGGCGCTGGGATATCTGCAGGCTCCGGTGGTGGTTGTCGGCGACGATCACTGGTCGGGTTTCCGTCCTGATCGCATCAAGGCGTTGGCCGTCGCGGCTGCCTGACCTGCCCGGAGTGCGCCGCTCGATCCGACGGGGAAGCCGGATCGTGGGCAGCACCGGGTGGCCGCCACGCCACATATCGGAAGAGACGAACGGACGGGAGGCAGACGATGGTGAGCCGATCTGGTGCGTCGCCGTTGATCGTCTACTTCTCGTCCGTCTCGGAGAACACCCACCGATTCGTCGAGAAGCTGGACATGCGGAGCGTGCGCATCCCGGTTCACGGTGATGCCGGCACGTCTGCGAGCGGTCCGAGTGGGCCGGGCGGTATGACCGTCGACGAGCCCTATGTCCTGATCACTCCCACATACGGAGGCGGCAAGGCGACCGGGGATCGGTCCGGTTACGTGCCGAAGCAGGTCATCAAGTTCCTGAACAACCCACACAACCGGACCTTGATCCGGGGTGTGATCGCTGCCGGCAACACGAACTTCGGTGAGGAGTTCTGTCATGCCGGCGACATCATCTCGCGCAAATGCGTGGTGCCTTATCTGTACCGATTCGAGCTGATGGGCACCACCGACGACGTCGATCGGGTGCGTGCGGGTCTGGCGGATTTCGTCCGGAGTCCTGCGTTCATCGATCCGCGGCACGCCGAACTCAGCGCCGCACGCGCCTGAAACTGTCGGACCCGCCGAGTAGCTTTTTCTCATAAGAACACCTATCTGCCAGGAGTCTTTCGTGTCGCCTACCGCCGCCCCTGTCTCCGACACCGCTTCCGCCAGCCAATCGGGTATGCACTCGGGTCCTGCCGGGCACGAGCCCGGCGAGCTCGACTATCACGCGCTCAACGCGATGCTCAACCTGTACGACGTGGACGGCAAGATCCAGTTCGACAAGGATCGTGAGGCCGCCCACCAGTACTTCCTGCAGCACGTCAACCAGAACACCGTCTTCTTCCACGACCTCGACGAGAAGCTCGACTACCTGGTCGAGGAGAACTACTACGAGCCCGAGGTGCTGGAGCGATACGACCGCGAGTTCGTGAAACTCCTGTTCGGCCATGCCTATTCGAAGAAGTTCCGGTTCCCGACCTTCCTGGGCGCGTTCAAGTACTACACGAGCTACACGCTCAAGACCTTCGACGGCAAGCGCTACCTCGAGCGGTTCGAGGACCGCGTGTGCATGGTGGCGCTCACCCTGGCCGACGGTGACACCGCGCTCGCGCGCAATCTGGTCGACGAGATCATCGAGGGCCGGTTCCAGCCGGCCACCCCGACGTTCCTCAACTCCGGCAAGAAGCAGCGTGGCGAGCCGGTGTCGTGCTTCCTGCTGCGCATCGAGGACAACATGGAGTCGATCGGCCGGTCGATCAACTCGGCGCTGCAGCTCTCCAAGCGTGGTGGCGGAGTCGCCCTGCTGCTCAGCAACATTCGTGAACACGGTGCGCCGATCAAGAAGATCGAGAACCAGAGCTCCGGCGTCATCCCCATCATGAAACTGCTCGAGGACTCGTTCTCCTACGCCAACCAGCTCGGCGCCCGCCAGGGTGCCGGAGCCGTGTACCTGCACGCACACCATCCGGACATCTACCGCTTCCTCGACACCAAGCGGGAGAACGCAGACGAGAAGATCCGCATCAAGACGTTGTCCCTCGGCGTGGTCATCCCGGACATCACGTTCCGGCTCGCCAAGGACAACGACGACATGTATCTGTTCAGCCCCTATGACGTGGAACGCGTCTACGGGGTGCCGTTCGCCGACATCAACGTCACCGACAAGTACCACGAGATGGTCGAGGACCGGCGGATTCGCAAGACCAAGATCCGGGCTCGTGAGTTCTTCCAGACCCTCGCCGAGCTCCAGTTCGAGTCGGGCTATCCCTACATCATGTTCGAGGACACGGTGAACCGGGCCAACCCGATCGACGGCAAGATCACCCACTCGAACCTCTGCTCGGAGATCCTGCAGGTCTCGACGGCGTCGACCTTCAACGATGATCTGTCGTATTCACATGTCGGCAAGGACATCTCGTGCAACCTGGGTTCGCTCAACATCGCCAAGACGATGGATTCGCCGGACATCGGTCAGACCATCGAGACCTCGATACGCGGTCTGACCGCTGTCAGTGATCAGACCGCGATCACCTCGGTACCGTCGATCGAGAAGGGCAACAACGATTCGCACGCCATCGGCCTGGGCCAGATGAATCTGCATGGCTATCTCGCACGCGAGCGGATCTTCTACGGAAGCGACGAGGGTGTCGACTTCACCAACATCTACTTCTACACCGTGCTCTTCCACGCGCTGCGGGCCTCGAACCGGATCGCCCGGGAACGCGGCAGGCCGTTCGCCGGTTTCGAGCGCTCCACATATGCCAGCGGCGAGTTCTTCGACAAGTACATCACCAAGGCATGGGAACCCGAGACGCAGAAGGTCCGGGATCTGTTCGGCGAGGCCGGGATTCACATCCCCAATCAGGACGACTGGCGTGAGCTGAAAGAGGCCGTGCAACGCGACGGCATCTACAACCAGAACCTGCAAGCCGTGCCGCCGACCGGTTCGATCAGCTACATCAACCACTCGACGAGCTCGATCCATCCGGTCGCCGCGAAGGTCGAGATCCGTAAGGAAGGCAAGATCGGCCGCGTCTATTACCCGGCGCCCTACATGACCAACGACAACCTGGAGTACTACCAGGACGCGTACGAGATCGGCTACGAGAAGATCATCGACACCTACGCGGCCGCGACGCAGCACGTCGATCAGGGTCTGAGCCTGACGCTGTTCTTCAAGGACACCGCCAGCACCCGCGACGTCAACAAGGCGCAGATCTACGCATGGCGTAAGGGGATCAAGACGCTGTACTACATCCGACTGCGTCAGTTGGCACTCGAGGGGACTGAGGTGGAGGGTTGCGTTTCGTGCATGTTGTGACCTCAGATTTCGTTACTGCACAATCACTGTCAGACCAGCGAGCGAACAGGGAAGACCAATGACGTCCACCGAGAGCCACAGCCCGGCCGACGGCGCCCCGATCAAACTGGTGAGCCGGGTTTCCGCGATCAACTGGAACCGAGTGCCCGACGAGAAGGACGCCGAGGTGTGGGATCGCCTCACCGGCAACTTCTGGCTACCCGAGAAGGTGCCGGTCTCCAACGACATCCCATCGTGGAACACGCTGACCGAGTACGAGAAGCAGCTGACGATGCGCGTCTTCACCGGTCTCACGTTGCTCGACACCATCCAGGGCACGGTCGGTGCGGTCTCGTTGATTCCCGACGCCACCACCCCGCACGAGGAGGCGGTGCTCACCAACATCGCTTTCATGGAGTCGGTGCACGCCAAGAGCTACAGTTCGATCTTCTCCACACTGTGCTCCACCAAGGAGATCGACGAGGCGTTCCGCTGGTCGGAGGAGAGTGAGCATCTGCAGCGCAAGGCGCAGATCGTCATGGACTACTACCGTGGCGAGGACCCGCTCAAGCGCAAGGTCGCCTCGACGCTGCTGGAGTCGTTCCTCTTCTATTCCGGCTTCTACCTGCCGATGTACTGGTCGAGCCGTGCGAAGCTCACCAACACTGCCGACCTCATCCGCCTGATCATCCGTGACGAGGCGGTGCACGGCTACTACATCGGGTACAAGTACCAGCGTGGCCTCGAGGTGCAGACCGCGGAGCGCCGGCAGGAACTCAAGGACTACACGTTCGAGTTGCTGTTCGAGCTCTACGACAACGAGTCCGACTACACCGAGGCCCTCTACGACGAGGTGGGGCTCACCGAGGATGTCAAGAAGTTCTTGCGCTACAACGCCAACAAGGCGCTGATGAACCTCGGCTACGAGGCGATGTTCCCGCGCGACGAGACCGACGTGAACCCCGCCATCCTGTCTGCGCTGTCGCCGAACGCCGACGAGAACCACGACTTCTTCTCCGGTTCCGGTAGCTCGTACGTGATCGGCAAGGCTGTCAACACCGAGGACGAGGACTGGGACTTCTAGTCCGGTAAGCGATTCCGTGGCCGGTGGGCGTGATCTCGATACGCCGACTCGCTGCGCTCGCCGGCTACTCGATCAGCGGTTGCGGGTGGGCTTGCTGGTCGGTCGGTCGGCGGTTGCGGGTGGGCTTGCTGGTCGGTCGGTCGGCGGTTGCGGGTGGAGTTGCTGGTCGGTCGATCAGCGGTTGCGGGTGGGCTTGCTGGTCGGTGGGCGTGATCTCGATACGCCGACTCGCTGCGCTCGCCGGCTACTCGATCAGCGGTTACCGGTGGAGTTGCTGGTCGGTCGGTCAGTGGCTACGTGTGGAGTCGTTCGTACAGTTCGTCGAGCAGGTCCAGGGTCTCGCCGATGTCTGCGGGGGCGACGCCGGAGGCGCGTAGTGCCTTGCGCAACGCATCCGGGTCCAGGTCCATGATCGGGTTCAGCCGGGGCGGGTTCGGCAGCGGAGGCAGCACGGCGTTGGTCCCGTAGAAGTCGACGGCCGGTGCAGATGCGTGCTCGCGCGAGGGCGGACCGCCATCGCCGCGCGATTGCGACACCTCCGTCGCCGAGGACAGCAAGGTGGCCAGGTCGGTGCCCATGACCGTCAGCAATGTCACTGCGCTGCGGTCGATCTCCGCCGCGACCTCGTAGGCGACGCACAGTACATGGATGCACCGGGGGGATTCGTCGGGACAGGAACAATCCGCGGCGATGTCCGCCGATTCGGTCGGGAGGAGCAGTTCGCCCACCGTGGTCGGCTGTTCGCCCCGGGCCAGGGCCATGAGGTCGCCGGCGGCGTCACGCGACCGGAGCAGGGCGATGACGGTGGGCACGTCGACGGGCCGCATGCTCAGGGTCACCTCGAAGGGGTCGAGCTGACTGCCCCGGACTGCTGCTGTCACCGCGGCGTCCGAGATCGCGATCCGTTCGGCATGATGATCGCGAAAGTAGCGTCGGGCCTGGGTGATCCGCCGCCGGTCTGCGTCGCCGCTGTGCACCCCCTCGACCACATCGACGAAGGCGCGTCCCCACCGGCTCACTCCGTAGCCCCGTGTCGACGTGAGCCGTCCGCTGCCCCTGCGTTCGCTGCCGCGACTCATTCGCTCACCGCCTCGTCGCGGAGTCGGAACAGGTCGAAGAGCTCGTCGTCGCCGAGATCGGACAGCCAGCTCTCGCCGGAGCTGACGGTCAGCCGTGAGAGTTCCCGTTTCGCGGAGATCATCTCGTCGATGCGCTCCTCGAGTGTGCCGACACAGAGGAACCGGTGCACCTGGACACGCTGCTGTTGACCGATCCGGTACGCGCGGTCGGTGGCCTGATCCTCGACCGCGGGATTCCACCACCGGTCGACATGCACCACGTGATTGGCGGCCGTGAGGTTGAGTCCTGTGCCGCCTGCCTTCAGGGTGGCGATCATCGCCGGGGGCCCGTCACCGCCCTGGAAACGCGCGACCATCTGATCGCGCTCCCCACGGGTACGGCCTCCGTGCAGCACCGGTACCGGCTCGCCGAGGTGGGGTGCCAGCCACTCCGACAACAACTCGCCGAAGGCGGCGAACTGGGTGAACACCAGGGCCCGATCGCCCTCGGCGGCGGCCGTGGTCAGGATGTCCACCAGCAACTCGACCTTGCCGGACCGGTGTCTGTTGCGGCGCAACAGATCCGACCCGTCGGCCAGATAGTGGGCCGGGTGATTGCACACCTGCTTCAAGCGGGTCAGTGCGGCCAGGATGTTCCGTCGGCGGATGGTCCGCTGCTGCTTGCTGCGAAGTGCCTCCATGAGCTCGTCGATGACCGCGCGATAGAGCGCCGCCTGTTCGACGGTCAGATTGGCCCGGACGGTGATGTCGGTCTTCTCCGGGAGATCGGAGATGATGCTCGGATCCGACTTCTCCCGCCGGAGGATGAACGGACGGGTGAGGGCGCCCAGTCTGCGGATCGCCGCGGGGTCGCGTTCGCGTTCGATGGGTTCGGCGAACCTCGCCCGGAATCGGGAAGCGGAGCCGAGGAGTCCGGGGTTGACCAGATCGATCACCGCCCGCAGGTCCTCGAGCCGGTTCTCGACCGGCGTGCCGGTCAATGCGATGCGATGGTCCGCCGGTACCGCGCGAATGGCCTTGGCCGCCTTGGTGGCGACGTTCTTGACGTGCTGGGCCTCGTCGACGACGACCCGCCGCCACCGATGGGCCTTCAGCAGATCACGGTCGCGCGTCGCGATGGCGAAGGTGGTGAGGACGACGTCGGCGTCGGCATGTACGGCGCCGAATCGGCTCCCGGCGGCCCGGGCGGTCCCGTGGTGGACGGCCACGCGCAGATCGGGGGCGAAACGGGCGATCTCCCGCTCCCAGTTGCCCACCACCGACATCGGACAGATGATCAACGTCGGGCGTCCGGGGGCGGGATCGGTGGCCTGCTCGTGGCACAACAACGCGATCACCTGCACGGTCTTGCCGAGCCCCATGTCGTCGGCGAGGACCCCGCCGATCCGGTGGGTGGCGAGGTACGACAGCCAGTCCAGCCCACGCTGCTGATACGGCCGGAGCTCGGCGCGCAACGACGGTGGAGCGGTGACCGGCGCAGGTCGTAGAGCGCCGCCGGTCGCTATGTCGTCGAGCCAGGAGAGTCCCTCGATCGATGTCACCGGGACCGGCACGGTGTCGACGACGAGATTGAACAGTTCGCCCATGTCCGCCGGCTGATCCGACGCCGCGCTGGCGCGCTGCGCGATGACGAAGGCCGCCGCGCGAGTGAGCGCGGCGCCCTCTGCGCGCACCCAGACCCCATGAATCCGCACCAGGTCGCCCTGCTGTCGGGCGAGCTCGGCAAGGTCGGCATCGGAGAGGCTCAGGGCGGCTGGATCGTCGCCGAGCGCGAGGCGCCACTCGAACTCGCCGACCTCGGCGACCCCGATCTGCGCGGCGCGGCCGGTGCTGGTCGCCACCGGCCGAGCGCGCAACCCGAGTGCCGGACGCACCTCGGCGATGGTGCGGGGAAGCAGCACCGGACAACCGGCATCGGTCAGGACGGCGGCGCCGCCGGCGAACAGCTTCTCCACGACAGGGGTGGTCAGCAGAAAGTCGAGGGTGTGCCGATCCGGTTCCGCCTGTGACAACTCGGGAAAGGCGCGCACGGCGGCGGCGAGTCCGGTGGTCACCCGATCGAGCTCGTGTCCGTCGAGCCGGTGCGGTACGACGGCGAGGATCCGGCCGTCCGACGCGCGCCTGCACACCTCCAACCGCCACCGGGCATCGTCGGGTCCCCGACGGGCACCGAGGTCGTCGTCGGATTCGTCCTCCGGTTCGTGCAGTCGGAAAACGATGGTCGAATCATCCTGTGGCGAGGCGTTGTTCCAGTGCATCCAGGCCGTGGATGCGTTTCGCAACCGTGAGCGGCCGTCGGCCTCGAGGTCCGGTGGATCGGGGCACAGCGCGCGCAACAGCCATCCGGACGGCTGCCCGTCGACGGCGATCGGCCCCGTGGCGGCGATCCGTCCGCGGCATTCGTGATCGACGAGTTCGCCGAGCAGGTCGGTGATCGCATCGGTGCCACCGTTCTCCGCCACCAGCCCAGGTGCCGTCGCCGAGACGACGGACATCCAGCTCTGCCAGGACGAGGTCGGTACGGCCTGCCACCGCAGCATCGGTTCGCCGTCGATCTCGGCGACCCCTGGCGCCACCGCGCCCGCGGCGATGTGGGCTCGCACGCCGTCGAGCAGATATCGGTACCAGCGGATCTCCCCGCTGACCGCGTGCGGCCGGGTGAGGTCGAGAAATGCGACCCCGGACCCCGCACCGAGGGTCATGGTGGGAACGAACTCGCGCCGCCCGGATTCACCGATGACGGCCAGTTCCCGGCGTGCGCGTCTGCGGGACAGGTGGTCGGTGAGAAGCTCGGGGAGGTCGTCGGGGCCGGCTCCGGGCACCGCCCACCACAGCGCCAGACCAACGCCCGGCCGCCAGAGTGCGTGCAGCGGCAGGGTCGGGGAGGCGTCGGCGGTCGAGGCTGTGGTCGACCTATTTCGTGGTGAATCGAGTGGCATCGAGGATCATGACCACCCTATCGTCGGCATCCGACGGCGGCTCACCGTCGGTCTCGCCGTACCTCTTGCCCAGGTCGAGATAGAACTGGGCGCCCTTGTCCTCTTCCACGGTGACCAGCCAGCCCCGGACCTCCAGGCAGCGGGCGGGTGCGTCGGGATCGGTGATCATGAACGCGTAATTCGGGTTCGCCTGCAGACTCACGAACTTCTTGCGGGGGATCGTCTGGCTCACCCGCAGATGCGCACCGTCCCAGGTGAACTGTTTCGGGGTCAGGTTGGGGGAGCCGTCGGGGCTGACCGTGGCGAGAACGCCGACGATCGGCCGTTCGAGCAGATCCGCGTAGTCGGAGGGCACCTTCGAGTTCATGCCACTACTGTAACCGCAACTGTAACCAATGTGGGAGGCGTCTCCGGTGTCCGTGTCGTCGAGTGCGGCAGGTCAGGCGGCGACCTCGTTCAATACGCCGGTCGCGACGTCGAAGACGAATCCGCGCAGCGAGCTCGTCTTCGTGATGAACGGGCTGTTCTTGATCCTGGTGATCGACTGCCGGACATCCTCGTCGAGATCAGGGAACGCCTCGGCGGCCCACTCCGGCTTCTGGCCGGTCTCGGTCTGGATATCGCGTTTGAAGTCGTCGTCGGTGAATGTGAGCATTCCGCAGTCGGTGTGGTGGATGAGGATGATCTCGGTGGTGCCGAGCAGGCGCTGGCTGATGGCGAGCGAGCGGATCTCGTCGTCGGTGACGACGCCGCCGGCGTTGCGGATCACATGCGCCTCACCGTCGCCGAGGCCGAGGATGCGGTAAACGTCGAGGCGGGCATCCATGCAGGCGACCACCGCCACATGCTTGCTCGGCGGCAGGGGCAGGGGCCCGGTGAAGGTTGCCGCGTATTCGGCGTTGTTGGCGAGGTAGTCGTCGGTGACACTCATGCGTCCAGGCTCATACGTCCCGGGTCCCGAGACCAGGGTTGAACGCAGACTGACCGTTAGTCCGACGGCCGGATCGGAATCGGACTCAGTGCCAGTCGGCGAGCAGATCGGTCGCTCGCTGGGCGATGCTCATCTGCCACAGCGGGCCGAAGCTGATCCGTCCGACGCCGAGCTCGGCGAAATGCGCGCGCGAGCCCTCGGCCGGGTTGCCGATGGCGTTCACCGGCAGCGGCAGCTCGGTGCAGAGCCGCCGCTGGACGGCGTCGGTGTGGAAACCGACCGGATAGAGCGAACTCGCCCCGGCGTCGGCGCACAAGGTCAACCTCGAGACCGCCCGGTCGACCCGATCCGCCTCGTCGCCGACCTGCTTCAGGAACAGATCCGTCCGCGCGTTGATGACCACCGGCACACCGGCCGCGTCGGCGACGCTGCGCAGCGCGGCGACCAGATCCGCGTGTTCCTGTGCATCGCGGAGACGACCGCCCTCGGAGTGCACGGTGTCCTCGATGTTGAGGCCGACCGCGCCGGCCTCGAGCAGTCCCTCGATGAGGCGTTCGGGCGACTCGCCGTAGCCCGATTCGATGTCGATCGACAGCGGGACGTCGACGGCGTCGCTGATCTGGCGCACCCGGGCCAGCAACTCGTCGAAGGTCATGCCCTCGTTGTCGGCCCGACCGATCGAGTCGGCGACCGGGTGGCTGCCCACCGTGAGCGCCGCAAAACCGCCGCTCACCGCGAGACCTGCCGACCAGGCGTCCCACACCGTCGGGAACACCCCCGGATCACCGGGCCGGTGCAGATCGAGCAGTTCCCGGGCCTGTACGGCCAGATCACGAGTTGCCATCGAGGGATCCCTTCACGTCGTTCAGGACCAGCCAGGCGGCAGCGAGGCCGGAGGTTCCGTACCAGATCTGATCGTCGACAGAGAGAACCCGCTTCCACGTGGGCGCACCCATGTCGAGCCAGCGATCGCTCAGCAGCACCTTTTTTCCGTGCTCGAGCCCGTCCTCGCCCTGGAAGCTGACGTAGATGAGGTCGCCGTCGGCGTCGGTGAAATTCTTGTCGGTGACAGTGAACGAGCGGGGTGAGCGCTGCGGTTCGGGTCGCTGCACGCCGACCTCCGACAGGATCTGTCCGGCGAACGTCTCGGTCCCGGCGATCATCTCGGAAGTTCCGGTGAAACGGACGAGCGATACCTGGCTGTGCGGAGCGTCCATACGCCGTCCGGTCTTCTGGGTCTCGGCGTGGAACTCGTCGAGCAGTCGTTTCCCGGTCGATGACCGGCCGAGAGCGTCGGCGGTGGCCTGGAACTGCGACTGCCAATCCTTGTTGACGTCGATGGTCGCCGAACGAATGCCCGGAAATGTGTGGTCGCCGGTCCCGAAACTCTGTGAACTGTTCAGTACGAGGTCCGGTGCCGCCGCTCTCGCGGCCTGAGGATCCGGACCCTCGCCGATCGCCGGGACCGACGTCAACTGCGGTCCGAGGTAGGTCGGGATCGCACCCTTCTGGGCGGTCACCGCGACAACCCTCGGTCCGATTCCCAGAGCGCACACGGCGTCCAGGAGCCTCGGATCGGTGACGACGATGCGGGCCGGGTCCGTTTGTCCGGCATCTGGTGCCGTGGGCGCGAGGCAGGTCTTGGTCAGGTCACGGTCGGCGTTGACGATGTTCACCTCGGCCACCCGCGTGGTGACCGTGGAGACCGGCTGACCATCGGGTGTCGTCAGAGGCGCGTTGTCGCTGCAGGCGGCGACGGCCAGCAGGGCGGCGATCGACGACATGGCCCCGATGGCCCGAACCACGCCCCGGGCCCCTCGATCCGACCGTTTCAACCGGGTTTCGCCGCTGCGGTGCACGCGATCACGCTAGCACCGGGCGATCGGTTGGCCTCCCGCGGTCGCGCCGCGTCGCCGGCGACGACGGGCGATGGCGCCCGACGGCCAGCGCGTCGCCGCCGAAGGGGGCCCTGAACTGTGCCGATGAGGGGCCCGGACAGTCGAATACGACGTATCGTAGGACCCACTCGGCCACTGCCCGTGTGAGGGTTTAGGATCAGTACTCAGCGCTCGCTTTGTTCATGTGGCGACCGCGGGGAAACGGGAGTTGACCGGCCCTGATCGGTTGCGCAACGAGGAGGATCTGTGACCGCGGTAGACCAGCCCACCACGCAAGTGGCACCAGTGCGTCCGTATCCGGAGCGCTACCAGCCCAAGGGCTCGTTCATCTACAAGCTGCTGACGACGACCGATCACAAGTTGATCGGCATGATGTACATAACCGCCTGCTTTGCGTTCTTCCTCATCGGTGGCCTGATGGCGCTGCTGATGCGTGGCGAGCTCGCTCATCCGGGCATGCAGTTCCTGTCGACCGAGCAGTTCAACCAGCTGTTCACCATGCACGGCACGGTGATGCTGCTGATGTACGCGACGCCGATCGTTATCGGCTTCGCGAACTTCGTCCTGCCGCTGCAGATCGGTTCGCCCGACGTCGCGTTCCCGCGTCTGAACGCCTTCGGCTTCTGGCTGTTCGTGTTCGGTTCCACGATCGCGGTCGCAGGCTTCCTGACCCCGGGTGGTGCCGCCGACTTCGGCTGGACGGCCTACACGCCGCTGACCGATGCGATCCACTCGCCCGGCATCGGCGCCGACATGTGGATCATGGGTCTGGCCGTGTCCGGTCTGGGCACCATCCTGGGCGCGGTCAACATGGTGACCACCGTCGTGTGTCTGCGCGCACCCGGTATGACCATGTTCCGGATGCCGATCTTCACCTGGAACATCCTGGTGACCAGCGTCCTGATCCTGCTCGCCTTCCCGCTGCTGACCGCTGCTCTCATGGGTCTCGAGGTCGACCGTCAGTTCGGCGCGCACCTCTACGACCCCGCCAACGGCGGTGTGATCTTGTGGCAGCACCTGTTCTGGTTCTTCGGCCACCCCGAGGTCTACATCATCGCCCTGCCGTTCTTCGGCATCGTGTCCGAGGTCTTCCCGGTGTTCGCCCGCAAGCCGATCTTCGGTTACTCGGGACTGGTGTACGCGACACTGTCGATCGCCGCGCTGTCGGTGGCCGTTTGGGCGCACCACATGTACGTCACCGGTGCCGTGCTGCTGCCGTTCTTCTCCTTCATGACATTCCTCATCGCGGTGCCGACCGGTGTGAAGTTCTTCAACTGGATAGGCACGATGTGGAAGGGCAACATGACGTTCGAGACGCCGATGTTGTTCTCTGTCGGCTTCATCGTCACGTTCCTCTTCGGTGGTCTCACCGGTGTGCTGCTCGCCAGCCCGCCGCTCGACTTCCACCTGTCCGACAGCTACTTCGTCGTCGCCCACTTCCACTACGTGCTCTTCGGCACCATCGTGTTCGCGACGTACGCCGGCATCTACTTCTGGTTCCCGAAGATGACCGGCCGCATGCTCGACGAGCGCCTCGGCAAGATCCACTTCTGGCTGACGTTCATCGGTTTCCACACCACCTTCCTGGTGCAGCACTGGCTCGGTAACGAGGGCATGCCACGGCGCTACGCCGACTACCTGCCGTCCGACGGGTTCACCACACTGAACATGGTGTCGACGCTTGGTGCCTTCATCCTCGGCCTGTCGACCCTGCCGTTCCTGTGGAACGTCTTCCGCAGCTACCGGTACGGCGAGGTGGTCACGGTGGATGACCCGTGGGGCTTCGGCAACTCGCTCGAGTGGGCCACCAGTTGCCCGCCGCCGCGGCACAACTTCACCGAACTGCCCCGGATTCGTTCCGAGCGTCCGGCCTTCGAACTGCACTATCCGCACATGATCGACCGGATGCGTGCGGAGGCTCATGTCGGCCCGGGTCACGACGAGCACGGCCATGATCGGCAGGTTGCCGAAGAGGCCGAGCACCTCCGTCGAGCGCCACTGACCACCGGCGATCACGAGGCGTCCGGGGACGCGGATCCGCGCTGACGCCACGGGCAACCGCGAACACGTGGCGAAGGAATCGGGTGACACCACAGTCCTGATCACCGTCACCGGGCCGGACAAGCCCGGCGTGACGTCGGTGCTCATGGGTGCGCTGGCAGGCCAGAAGGTCAGCCTCCTCGACGTCGAGCAGGTGGTGATCCGGCGTCGGCTGACGCTGGGTGTGCTGGTGTCGGCTTCGGGGGATCCCGAGGAACTCCAGGACGTGGTCGAACAGGCCATGGACTCGGTGGGCATCGACGTCATCGTGGAGGTCGGTCCGGACACCGGAACCCGACGTCCGTCGAGCCACGCGGTGGTGGTCCTCGGCAGTCCGGTGACCGCACGCGCGTTTCGTGCGATCGCCGCCGAACTCGCCAGTCAGCGCGGCAACATCGACTCCATCCGCGGCGTCGCGGACTATCCGCTCACCGGCCTGGAACTGATGGTGAGCACCAACCGCGACGACATCGCGGCCGACTCGGCGTTACGCAAGGGTCTGGCGGCGGTTGCGGTCGACCACGGGGTCGACATCGCGGTGGAGCGTGGGGGGCTGGCCCGGCGCGCGAAGCGTCTCATCGTCTTCGACGTCGACTCGACGCTCATCCAGGGTGAGGTGATCGAGATGCTGGCGGCCAAGGCGGGTAAGGAAGCCGAGGTGGCGGCGGTCACCGAGGCCGCCATGCGCGGTGAGCTCGACTTCTCCGAGTCACTGCATCAACGGGTCGCCGTCCTGGCCGGCCTGGATGCAAGCGTGATCGACGACGTGGCAAGCTCACTGCAACTGACGCCCGGCGCACGGACCACGGTCCGAACCCTGCATCGTCTCGGCTACCACTGCGGCGTGGTCTCCGGCGGATTCCGCCAGGTGATCGAGGGACTCGCGCACGAACTCGAGTTGGATTTCGTGCGAGCCAACACGCTCGAGATCGTGAACGGCAAACTGACCGGACGGGTCGTCGGGGAGGTCATCGACCGCGCGGGAAAAGCCAAGGCACTGCGCGCTTTCGCCGACCAGGTCGGCGTTCCGATGGAGCAGACCATCGCAGTCGGGGACGGCGCCAACGACATCGACATGCTCAGCGTGGCCGGCCTCGGCATCGCTTTCAACGCCAAACCGGCCCTGCGCGAGGTCGCGGACGCGGCACTGAGCCACCCCTTCCTCGACGCGGTGCTCTTCATCCTGGGCGTCACGCGCGACGAGATCGAGGCGGCCGACGCCGCGGACGGGGTGGTCCGGCGCGTGCCGCTCGGCTGAGCGATGGACGTGTCGTATTCCTTCAAGCCGTTGTCGGCGGCGAGGAGCATGATCGGACTGTCGAATCACCCAGGGAGAGGACATTCTGATGGCGAGTGAACACAAGGTCGGCGATCTGGCGATGGTCACGCTCGATTGTGCCGACGCGAAGGTGTCGTCCGAGTTCTGGTCGGCGGTGCTCGGCTGGCAGATCACCGCATCGGGCGACGGTTACGCGATGCTGACGGGCACGGGAGCCGCGCTCGGGTTCGGTGCGATTCCCGATTATGTGCCACCCGCGTGGCCGAATCCCAACGGCTCCAAGCAATTCCACTTCGACCTGGCCGTCGAGAACATCGATTCGGCGTCGGCGCGATGTGTCGAGCTGGGTGCGACGGTACCGGCCGAGCAGCCCGGCGAGACGTGGCGGGTGCTGCTGGACCCGTCGGGACATCCGTTCTGCCTCACGAAAGCAGAGAACTGGGGGTGATGTGGGGGTGACCGACACGGCGACCGAGATCGATGCCGCGGACCCTTTCGACGACGCCTATCGGCGCCTGGTGGACTATGTCGGAGGGGGAGAGGACCCGGACGATCCCGGCGACGTGCTGGCCATGCAGATGGTGGTGCGGATCGAGAAGGCGGATCCGCCGGATCGCACCGAGCTGCTGACCGCTGCCGCCCGCTCGGTGGCGCTGCTCTGTCTCGACGACCGCTCAGGTGGCGACGGCCCGTGGAGGGCGCCGCTGGATGCCTGGTGCGATGCCCGCATCCGCAAGATCGCTCGCCGTGCACGCGGTGCGCAATGGGCAGCGGCGCAGGAGGTCTGGGGCGTGACCGTCGCGCAGGGCAGTGCGCAGGCGCGGGCGATCGTGCCGGGTCGGGTCGGCGATGTCGACAAGCGGATCTCCCGTCTGCAGATCGGCGGGACGGAGATCGGCGGGGAGGTCGCGTCCACCGCACCTGACGTGGGAGTGTGCCTCTGGATCAATCCGGGTCTCGAGATGACGGTGGGAAAGGCCGCAGCCCAGGTCGGTCACGGTGCGATGCTCGCCGTCAAGCTGATGACAGCGGACCGGGCACGGGAATGGCGCCGGGCGGCGTGTTCGCTCGCGGTTCGCGAGGCGTCGCCAGCGCAGTGGGCGGCGCTGCTCGACGCCGACTCGACGGGTCACGCGGTCGCGGTCCGCGACGCCGGGTTCACCGAGATCGCACCCGGATCGGTGACGGTGATCGCGGAGGTGATCGACGGATGAGTGCAGCCTCGGAACTGCCGGATTGGGCACGGGGGCTCGGTCTCTCGCCGCATCCGGAAGGCGGCTGGTATCGGGAGACGTGGCGCAGCGATGTCACGATCCCGGCCGATGTTCTCCCGCACGGCTATCCGGGTGATCGATCGGCCGGTACCGCAATCTACTTCCTGCTTCTGCCGGGTGAGCATTCCGCGTGGCACACGGTCCGCGGTGCAGAGCTGTGGCTGCATCACCGAGGCTCGCCGGTGCTGCTCGAACTGGGTGGCAACGGACCGACGCCCGGTGCGCCCGCGGGCATCGTGGTCGGGGCCGACATCGCCGAAGGTCAGCAGCCCCAGGCCGTCGTCCCGCCCGGCACATGGCAGCGCGCCCGACCGACCGACGAGGAGCCGTCGCTGGTCAGCTGTCTGGTGCTGCCGGGCTTCGATTTCGCGGACTTCCGTCTCGCTCCCGACGTGACCTGATCCGACGCCCGGCGGGTGCTGCGAACTGTCAGGGCGTCGCGGTACGTGCGGTCGCCGGAGCGATGTGCCCCAAGGTGTTCCGCCAGATCTCTCGATCAGGAGCGATGGACGCGACGATGAGTTCGTCTGCTGCGGCGTGGCCTGCGAACCAGTCGAGGTAGTCGAGCACCTGCGTCGGTGTGCCGACGCCTGCGTAGGTCATCATCGAATCGATCTGACGGCCTTGCGGCATGTCGAGGATCATGTCGGCCTCCTCGTCGGTGAACTTCCGGCCGCGGCCGAAGAGCGCGTTGACACGGTGACGTTTTGCCTGCCGCAGTTGCTCTTGGGCGACCGCCTCGTCGTCATCGGCGATCACACAGACACCGGCGATCACATAAGGGGACTCGAGCTGTTCGGACGGCTGGAACTCGCGCCGGTACACCGCGACAGCCTCCTCGAGGGCCTGCGGCGCGAAATGCGATGCGAACGCATAGGGGAGGCCGAGCGCGGCGGCGAGTTGGGCGCCGAAGAGCGACGAGCCAAGGATGTACAGCGGGATGTCGGTCCCGGCGCCCGGCGTCGCCGCCACACCCTCGACACGAGACTGACCACGGAGGTACCCCTGCAGTTCCAGCACATCCGATGGGAACCGATCTGCCGACGCCATCGAGCGTCGCAATGCGGCGAAGGTCTGCTGATCTCCGCCCGGCGCCCGGCCGAGTCCGAGATCGATGCGACCCGGGTACAGCTCGCCGAGGGTGCCGAATTGTTCGGCGATGGCCAGTGGCGAGTGATTCGGCAACATCACGCCACCGGCGCCGAGCCGGATCGATTCGGTGTGTGCCGCCACATGTGAGATGAGAACAGCTGGCGCGGCCGAGGCGATCGACGACATGTTGTGGTGCTCCGCGTACCAGATGCGACGGAAGCCCCAACGTTCCGCGCGCTGTGCCATGTCGACGCTCGCGACGAAGCTGTCATGCACGGTCTCACCGGGGCCGACCTGCGCCAGGTCGAGGATGGACAGATCAACACTCATGTAGTGGTCAAGGCGCCGGCGCCCCGGTGTATTCCGGCATGTCGGATTCCCTTGTCGGCGAGCATGTGTCGCATGGCTCCACGCGGCGGCCATCGTCGTAGGGCACCATGGGGGAGTGACAGACGCGACCGACGACGACGAGGTGTACGAATCCGATCCGGACCTGTTGGTCGATTTCCGCGACGTGACGCTGGTCCGCGGTGGCAACACACTGGTCGGGCCCGTCTCCTGGCAGGTCGAACTCGATGAACGCTGGGTGGTGATCGGGCCGAACGGCGCGGGCAAGACCTCGCTCATGCGGCTGGCCGCCGCGCAGGTCCACCCGACCGCCGGTAGGGCCTTTGTGTTGAACGAGCCGCTCGGGAAGGTGGAGGTCCGGGAGCTCTCGACACGCATCGGTGTGTCCAGCGCGGCCCTGGCCGAACGGGTACCCGCCGACGAGGTCGTGAGCGACGTGGTGATCTCTGCCGGGTATTCGGTCATCGGGAGGTGGCGCGAGACCTACGACGACATCGACCGCGCTCAGGCAGTCGAGTCCCTGGAGTCGCTGGGTGCCGAACACCTCGCCGATCGCCTGTTCGGGACGTTGTCGGAGGGTGAACGCAAACGAGTCCTTATCGCGCGTGCGCTGATGACCGATCCGGAACTGCTGCTGCTCGACGAACCGGCGGCAGGCCTCGACCTCGGCGGCCGGGAGGAACTGGTGGACCGCCTCGGTCGACTGGCCTCCGATCCGGAGGCGCCCGCGATCGTGCTGATCACCCACCACGTCGAGGAGATCCCGGACGGATTCACTCACGTCATGTTGCTCTCCGAAGGGGAGATCGTCGGGCAGGGACTTCTCGACGATGTCCTCACCAGCGAGAACCTGTCGACGGCGTTCCGGCAGCAGATCACCCTGAGCAAGGTCGACGGGCGCTATTTCGCCCGGCGGACCCGGCGCCCCGGAGGGCATCGCCGAGCGGCAGGCTGATCGGCGCGCGCTACCGTCATACGGTGATCGTTCGACAGGAGTGTCTGCCATGAGCCCATCTGCCCCGGAACCGACCGCAACCGAACCTGCCCCGCTGCGTGGGGCGGCGACGGTGGTGCTGGTCCGTGACTCGGAGGACGGTGTCGAGGTCTTCCTGCAGCGCCGGGTGAAGCAGATGGCTTTCGCGGGCGGGGTGACCGTCTTTCCCGGTGGCGGGGTTGATCCGCGCGACGCGGATGCCGACATCGACTGGACCGGGCCAGACGCGCAGTGGTGGGCCGACGCGTTCCACACCGACCCCAAGACGGCGCAGGCGCTGGTGTGTGCCGCGGTCCGCGAGACCTTCGAAGAATGCGGCGTGCTGCTGGCCAGCCGACCCGATGGCACTCCGGTCGATCCGCAGTCGTACGAGTCCCATCGCGACCAACTCGTCGACAAGACGCTGTCGCTGGGTGATTTCCTCCGCGGGGAGGGGCTGAGCCTGCGGGCAGATCTCCTGCGACCGCTGGCCCACTGGATCACCCCGATCATCGAGAAGCGTCGCTACGACACCCGTTTCTTCCTGGCAGCGTTGCCCGAGGGACAGACGGCCGACGGCAAGACCACCGAGGCCGAGGTGACCGCATGGGCCACACCGCGTGCCGCCCTCGACGCGTGGATCGCGAACGAGCACACGCTTCTCCCGCCGACCTGGGCGCAGCTGAATCATCTGGCCGAGTTCTCCTCGGTCGCGGAACTGCTGGGCGCTGATCGGGTGATCGAGCCGATCGAACCGTCCGTCACGCCCGGCGCCGGGCTGGCCGGTCTCAAGTTCGCCGGATCGGATCGGTACTTCGCCGTCGCCGCCGACCGCGAGGTGCCCGGCCTCAGTCGCTGATCACGGGGCAGCTCAGGAATCCAGGTCGACGACCCCGTCACCATCGAGCCCGTCACCACCGACGTCGCCGATGGTGGCGCCATCGCGCTCAGCCCATTCCAGCAGGGTGTCGAGCCGGTGGGCGACATCGTCGATCTCACGGTGCAGATCGCCGATCTCGGCGAACCTGGCAGGCATGGTCGCGATGGTGAAATCGTCGGGTGCCACCTCATCGATCTCGGCCCAGTCGATGGGTGCCGAGACCGTCGCGCGTGGATTCCCGCGCACCGAGTATGCCGAGGCCATGGTGTGATCACGGGTGTTCTGGTTGAAGTCGACGAACACGGCGGCCGGATCACGGTCTTTGCGCCACCACGTCGTCGTCACGTCGGCAGGGGCGCGGCGTTCGACCTCACGTGCAAAGGCGAGCGCGGCGCTGCGCACCTGCGGGAAGCCCCATTCCGGTTCGATCCGCACGTAGATGTGCAGTCCCCGTCCGCCCGACGTCTTGGGGAAACCCCGGATGCCGAGTTCGTCGAGGACTTCCTCGACGACGTGTGCGACTCGCTGGATACGGGAGAACGGGCAGTCCGGCATCGGATCGAGGTCGATACGCCATTCGTCCGGGCACTCGGGGTCCTGGCGCCGCGAGTTCCACGGATGGAACTCGACCGTCGACATCTGGACGGCCCAGATCACGCTGCCCAGCTCGGTGACGCAGAGTTCGTCGGCGGTGCGGCCGAAGCGCGGAAACCAGATCTCGACGGTTTCGAGCCAGTCGGGTGCGCCGGCCGGGATCCGCTTCTGGTGCACCTTCTTCCCGCTGACTCCCTTCGGGAACCGGTGCAGCATGCACGGTCGTTCGCGCAGTGCGCGGACGATCCCGTCGCCGACGGCGAGGTAGTACTCGGCCAGGTCGCGTTTCGTCTCGCCGCGTTCGGTGAAGTACACGCGATCGGGGCTGGACAGACGGATCGTCCGGTCACCTACCTCCAGCTCGACCGGCTCACCGGCTTCCGAGGCCTTCGCCATGAGCCAACTGTAGAGCCGTGACCTCCCCCGCCGGGGCTGCACACGCAATGCAGACGGTAGCCTTCGACCATGGCTGAGTTCGTCACCCTCGAGACATCTGATGATCATCCCGGCGTGGGCACCATCCGGCTCGATCGTCCTCCGATGAACGCGCTGAATCGGCAGGTGCAGACCGAACTCGCTGCGGCCGCCGCGGAGGCGACCGTGCGTGACGACATCAAGGCCGTGGTCGTCTACGGCGGACCGAAGGTGCTGGCCGCGGGCGCCGACATCAAAGAGATGAACGACATGACCTATGCGGAGATGAGCAAGGTCGCCGGTCGGCTGCAGGCTGCTCTCGGTTCCATCGCCGACATCCCGAAGCCGACGGTCGCCGCGATCACCGGGTACGCGCTCGGAGGTGGTCTGGAGGTCGCCCTCGGCGCGGACCGGCGCATCGCCGGGGACAACGCCAAACTGGGTGTGCCCGAGATCCTGCTCGGCGTGATCCCCGGTGGCGGCGGAACCCAGCGTCTCGCCCGACTGGTCGGGCCGGCCAAGGCCAAGGACATGATCTTCAGCGGTCGCTTCGTCGGCGCCGAGGAAGCGCTCGCCATCGGTCTGGTCGACGAGGTCGTGGCGCCCGACGAGGTGTACAACGCGGCATTGACGTGGGCCGGGCAGTTCCGCAATGCGGCGTCCATCGCGCTCGCGGCCGGCAAGAAGTCGGTCGATCAGGGACTCGGAGTCGATCTCGCAACCGGTCTGAAGATCGAGGAACAGCTCTTCGCGGCACTGTTCGCCACCGAGGACCGTGCCGTCGGGATGAAGTCCTTCATCGAGAACGGCCCGGGCAAGGCCGAGTTCACCGGCAAGTGACCCACCAACCGCGATTCACCAGACCGCGATTCACCCCGATGACGAGGAAGTAGCCGAGGAATGACCACGAATGTGACGCCGGGAACCGATCCGGAGCCGAATCCGCACGCCACCGAGGAACAGGTCAAGGCGGCCCTCGAGGACACCAAACTCGCGCAGGTGCTCTACCACGACTGGGAGGCGGAGACCTACGACGACAAGTGGTCCATCTCCTACGACGAGCGCTGCATCGACTATGCGCGTGGACGTTTCGACGCGGTCGCGTCGGACACCGCGCTGCCGTACGAGCGGGCGATGGAACTCGGCTGCGGCACCGGGTTCTTCCTGCTCAACCTCATGCAGTCCGGTGTGGCGAAGAAGGGCTCGGTCACCGACCTCTCGCCCGGCATGGTCAAGGTCGCGTTGCGCAATGCCGAGAACCTCGGCCTCGATGTCGACGGTCGCGTCGCCGACGCCGAGAAGATCCCGTACGACGACAACACTTTCGATCTCGTCGTCGGACACGCTGTCCTGCATCACATCCCGGATGTCGAGCAGGCGTTGCGCGAGGTGTTGCGGGTGCTCAAGCCGGGTGGCCGATTCGTGTTCGCCGGAGAACCGACGACCATCGGCGATTTCTATGCCCGGTGGATGAGCCGGGCGACGTGGGCGGCGACCACCAACATCACCAGACTCGGACCGCTGCAGTCCTGGCGGCGTCCCCAGGAGGAGCTCGACGAGTCGTCGCGCGCCGCTGCTCTCGAGGCCGTCGTCGACATCCACACCTTTGATCCGGCCGAGCTCGAACGCATGGCGCGCGCCGCGGGGGCGACGGCCGTGGAGACCGCGACCGAGGAACTCGCCGCGGCCATGCTCGGGTGGCCGGTGCGGACCTTCGAGGCGGCGGTCCCGCCGTCGAAGCTCGGTTGGGGCTGGGCCATGTTCGCGTTCAACGGATGGAAGCGGCTGTCCTGGCTGGACGAGAAAGTCCTGCGGAAAGTGGTGCCGCCCAAGTTCTTCTACAACGCGATCGTCGCCGGCACGAAGCCGTAACGCGGGGTCCGTGCAGCGGACGTCGGCCGGGAAGGATGATCGGCGATGGGGTATCGATTCACACTCGACGACGTCGCCTTCTTGCAGACTCCGACGGGCATCGAGGCGCTCGACTCCGCCTCGATGCTGGACCTCTCGGCGGTGTCGATGCTCGCCGACATCGGTGAGCTGCGCCGACGGTACGGCTCATACGACGGCGCCCTGATCGAGACGGTGCGGTGTCGCCGTCGAGGACGTGCGAGACTCGACGCGGCCGACGACATGTTGTTCACCGACGACGCGCTGCAACAGGCGACCGCCAGTGCGGTGGCCCGACACCGTGCGGCCGAGATAGCCGAGCGCTTCCCGGGGGCGGTGGTGCACGATGTCACGTGTTCGATCGGTGCCGAGATCATGGAGCTCGCCGCGCACGAAGGGATCTCGGGTGTCCTGGGCAGCGACATCGACCCGGTGCGTCTGCGCATGGCGCGCCACAACGGATCGTTGTCCGATCGCCGGACCACGATCGTGCAGGCAGACGCCCTCACCCCGACCTCCACCGCGGACGTCGTGCTCGCCGATCCGGCGCGGCGATCCGGGGCGGGTAGGGTGTTCCGGCTCGATCAGCTCGCGCCGCCACTCTTCGATGTGCTCACCACCTATGCCGGTCGGCCGATCGGTGTGAAATGCGCTCCGGGGCTGGACTACCGGATGCTTCGGGATCGCTTCGGATTCGCCGGTCAGGTGCAGATCACCTCGCTCGACGGGGCGGTTCGCGAGGCATGCCTGTGGACCGAACGTGATGGTGACCCGAGTCGGCGCGCCACCGTCCTGCGGTCCCGCCCGGACGGCTCGGTGGCGGGCTACGAGGTCGTCGACGATGGTGCCGACCAGGTGCCGGTCGGCGAGGTGGGGCGGTGGATCATCGACCCGGACGGTGCGGTCGTGCGGGCCGGACTGGTCCGGAATTACGCTCGCCGGCACCGACTCTGGCAGCTCGACCCGCAGATCGCCTACCTCACCGGCGACGACGTGCCTGCCGGGGAGCGAGGCTTTCGGGTCATCGAGGCCACCGGTGTCGCCGAGAAGGAACTGCGCAAGCGTCTTGCCGCACATGACTGCGGAAGCCTCGAGATCTTGGTCCGTGGACTCGATGTGGACCCGGATCGGCTTCGCAAACGGTTGAAGCTCGGCGGTTCCCGGCCCCTGTCGCTCGTGCTGACCCGCATCGGCCGCAAGGGGATCGGTTTTCTCTGTGAGCCCGGCGTCCGGTTCTGACGGTCACGCGCTGTGTTCGGATGAGGCCGTTCTGATCTCGGGGTCGTCGTGCACCGGTTCGAGGTCCGGCCGCGGGTCAGGGAGCCTGCGGCGGATCGCCCCGCACAGGATCGCCGCGACCACGCAGAGGGCGGCGGCCACGTGGAAGGCGTTGTCATAGCTGCCTTGTGCGTCTCGGATGTAACCCGCACCGAATGCAGCCACCGCGGCCCCGATCTGATGTGACGCGAACACCCAGCCGAAGACCACCGGCGTCGCCGCGCCGAAGTACTCGCGGCAGATCGCGATGGTCGGCGGCACCGTGGCGACCCAGTCCAGACCATAGAAGATGATGAAGACCCAGGTGCTGGGCTCCGCATGCGGAGACAGCAGCATCGGCAGCAGGACGAGCGAAGCGCCACGGCCGAGGTAGTAGATGACGAGCAGCACACGCGCGTCCACGCGATCGGTGAGCCACCCGGAGAAGATGGTCCCGGCGACGTCGAAGATCCCGATCGTCGCGAGCAGCGAGGCGGCAACCGTCGTCGGCATGCCGTGATCGTGTGCGGCCGGGATGAAATGTGTGCCGATCAATCCGTTGGTGGTCATCCCGCAGATCGCGAAACTGCCTGCCAGCAACCAGAATGCGGGCACTCTGGCACCGCTGACCAGTCCGCGGGCTGCCGCCCCGAAACTTCCGTTGGGGAGGTGGTCCTCGGTGTCGTCGGGGCCTGCGCCATATGCGGTGGTACCCACGTCGCGGGGATGGTCACGGATCAGCAGCAGCACCAGCGGGATGACCGCCAGAGCCGCGAGCGTGACGAGGACCGATGCCCAACGCCACCCGTGGCTGTCGGTCACCTGGGCGATCACCGGCAGGAAGATCAGTTGCCCGGTGGCACTCGCGGCCGTGAGCACTCCGGTGACCAGGCCACGTCGTGCGACAAACCATCGCGTTGACACCGTGGCGACGAATCCCATCGAGATGGAGCCGGTGCCCAGGCCCACCAGCACGCCCCACAGCACGAGCAACTGCCAACTCGCGGACATGAAGACGCCGAGACCGGTACCGGCGGCGATCAGCAGGAGTGCGCCGGTGAGAACCGGGCGGATGCCGAAGCGGTCCATCAGGGCCGCGGCGAACGGGGCGGTGACGCCGAACAGGACCATGTTGATCGACATCGCGGCACCGACGGTGGCGTGCGACCACCCGAACTCCATGTGCAGCGGATCCATCATCACGCTGGGCACCGCGCGGAATCCCGCCGCGCCGATGATCGCGATGAACGAGGCTCCGGCGACGAGCCAGGCCCAGGGCACGCGGCTGCCCGACTCGAGACGTGTGGTCATGGGACAAGCATCGGGCATGGTCCACGGATCACACCATTGGCATAATCGACAATATGTCGGAAAATCATGCCAACCCATCACCGTCTGGTCGTCGCCATCGGGTGGCAGTTCTCTGGGTACCGCCCGTCGTCGGGTTCGACGCGACCATTCCGTCCCTGCTCTTCGGGCAGGCGGTCGATGATCAGGGGCGGGAGCTCTACGAAGTGGTGACCTGTGGTCCGGTGCCGGGCCCGGTGGATTCGACCACCGACTACCAGCTGGTCGCGGCGGCCGGCCCCGAGGTGCTCGCCACCGCCGACACCGTGGTGGTCCCGGGCACCAAGGTGGAACTCGCCCGCCGTCTGGGGGAACTACCCGAGGACCTCGCTGCGGCGTGGTCGACCATCCGTCCGGGGACGCGGCTGGTCTCGATCTGCACGGGGGCGTTCGTCCTGGCCGCGGCCGGTGTGTTCGACGGGCGTCGGGCGACCACCCATTGGCGTTATGCCGAGGACTTCGGCAGGCTCTTCCCGCGGGTCGAGCTCGACGAGCGAGTGCTGTTCACCGACGATGGTGACGTGCTGAGCTCGGCGGGGCTGGCGGCGGGAATCGACCTGTGCCTGCACATCATCCGGCGTGACCACGGATCTGCCGTGGCCAATCGGGTGGCTCGCCACTGTGTGGTGCCGCCGTGGCGCGAGGGCGGGCAGGCGCAGTTCATCGAGCGCCATGTGCCGAACGCGGGTGAGCGGACGACGGCTCCCACCCAGGAGTGGGCGCTGCGCAACCTGACCGAACCGCTGTCGGTGCCGCAGCTGGCCGCGCGCGCCGGGATGAGCCCGCGGACCTTCAGTCGCAGATTCCGAGCGGAGACAGGCGTCCCGCCCGGGGTGTGGGTGCGCGAACGGCGCCTTGACCATGCCCGAGAACTGCTCGAAACGGGTGACCTGCCAGTCGATCTCGTCGCCGAACGGTCCGGCCTGGGGACGGCGGACAACCTCCGCCATCACCTCCGACGTGGCCTGGGGATGTCACCGTCGTCGTACCGGAAGACCTTCGCTGGTTCCGATTCGGTGGCAGATCAGTCGATCTCGGACCTGCTGTCGAAGAAGTAGACCTTGCCGATATTCGTCGCGGTCGCGATCTGCCCCTTGGCAGACACGGCGACACCCGTCGCGAATCCTCCCGATTCCGGAAGCGCCAGTGTGCGTTTCGTCGAGCCGTCGGCGGTCGAGACCTCGGCCAGTGACAAGGTGTCCTTGCCCTTGTCGCGGATGACGGTCCATGCGGTGTCCTGAGCGGTCAGGGTGGACAGGCTCACCGATGCGAGATCCTTGCGCTGCCAGACCTGCTCGGCATGATCGCCACGGTCACGCAGCAGCGTCAGCGGGGCACCGAGCACTCCCGTCGGGATGATCAGGCCGTCCGGCGACACCGACATGGTGCCGAAGCCGTAGCCGCCGTTGTCATAGGTCCACCGCGTCTTGCCGGTGGCCGCATCCAGGGCGACGAGCTTGCCGAGGCGACTGAAGGTGTACACCGTGGCGCCGTCTGCGGACAATGTCGGCGACCCGACGACACCGCCGGGGACATCGGCATGCCAGGCCTCACGCATCACGCGCGCGCCGTTCTGCTCGGCGTAGGACATCGCCCGGACCTGCGATGCGATGGCGCCCTGCGGCCAGAAATTGAGGAAGAACCTCTCGTGCGCCTCGTCGACGGCAGGCGGCGCGGGAACCGCGCAGCGTGGGCCGTTGGTCACGCACTCGCCGAAGCCGTTGGTCGGGTCGTCGGGGTCGGCATCGGCGCGCAGCCGCACCTCGGGTGCGACGAGTTCGTTTGTCTGGCTGTCGATGAGGAGCAGCTGGCCCTGGGTGGTGGCGACGAGGACCTGCCCTGGCGCGGCGAACTTGGCCGACAACGGAACTCCCGACACGGGCCTCCGCCATCGGATCGCACCACCTGCGTTGAACGCCAGGAAGGTGGTCTCCTCACCGACGTACGGCTGGTCGAACTGGTCGGACAGCAGCGAGTTGACCTCGATACCCGGGCGCATCCGCTTGCAGAAGTTCTTCCGGCCGCTGTGCGGATCGAGGATCAACAGATTGCACCCGCTCGCCGTGTTCGACGTGACGCCGACGTTGGACTGGGTGGAGATCGTGACCGGCGCGGTCACCGGCCCACCGGTGGGGCGGGTCCAGCTGAGCGCGAGGTCGTCGGGAACGGGGGGATAGGAGAAGTTCGAGTTGGCTGCGTTGCCGCCGTAGCTCGACCACCCGGGGCCGGCCACCGACCGGACATCGACCTCGCCGTCCGAGCAGGCCGACACCACGACGGCGATGACGGTCACCAGCAGCGCCGCGAAGGTTGTCGCAACGCGACGGGGAACCCGACGCCCACCGGCCGTCACAGCCATCGAAGCTCCTGTTCTCATCGCGATCTGCCCCGTCGGACGACGTGCCAGCAGAGAGCCTATCGTGCCCGGAATTCGGGTCGATTAGGGTTTGTCGTCATGACCACGATGTGGAATGCCTCCTATCGGTCCCGGTGGACGGCGGGCCGGCGCCGAGACCCAGCACAGGCGCGGTTTCTGAGCCTTGATTCGCTGCGGTGGGTGCTGCGTAACCGGGCGTATTCGCCGTGGTATCTCGTTCGGTACTACCGGCTGGCGCGCTTTCGGATCGCCAACCCCCACGTGGTGCTGCGCGGCATGGTCTTCCTGGGCCGCAACGTCGAGATCCACGCGACCCCTCAGATGTCGAGAATGGAGATCGGGCGCTGGGTGCACATCGGCGACGGTAACTCGATCCGCTGTCATGAGGGCAGTCTGAAGATCGGCGACAAGACCGTTTTCGGTTGTAACAATGTCGTCAACTCCTACCTCGATCTCGAGATCGGCGGCTCCACGCTCATCGCAGACTGGTGCTACATCTGCGACTTCGACCACAAGATGGACGACATCACCTTGCCCATCAAGGACCAGGGCATCGTGAAGGGCCCGGTGCGGATCGGGCCGGACACCTGGGTCGCGGCCAAGGTGTCGGTGTTGCGCAACACGATCGTCGGCCGCGGCTGTGTGCTCGGTTCGCACGCGGTGGTCAGAGGTGTCATCCCAGACTTCTCGATCGCGGTGGGTGCACCTGCCCGGGTCGTGAAGAATCGCAAGGACGATTGGGCCACGAGTGCCGAGGAGCGAGCCGAGCTCGAACGCGCGCTCGCCGACATCGAGCGGAAGAAGGCGGCGGCCGAGCGGGAGCGGTGAGCGCGCTCAGCGCCCTGGCGTGACGGCGACTCCCTCACTGGGCTGCACCACGACGAAGCCGGGACCGTGGAACGACAGCTGGAACGACTCGCCCGAACCGCGACCGATCAGTGACCCGAGCTTGAAGTCGTTCTTGATGCCGGGCGTAAGACCGGCCGACCAGCAGATCGCGGCCTGCGGGTCGACGAATGTGGGCTGCACCGAGCAGTCGAGGAGCATCGGCGGGCCGTCGCTGCTGATGCCGACGGTGCCCTGCCCCGTCAACGTCAGGTTGAAGAGCCCGCCGGCGAGCATGCCCGCGTTGCCGAGCGACGTGATCTTCCACTGCAGTGACGCATCGAAGGCCAGCAGGCTCGAGGTGTTGATGGTGATGGAGTCACCTTCGAGGTCGATGGTGAAGACGTTGCTGTTCCGGCGCGCGAAGAACACCTCGCCCTGGCCGCGCACCCGCATGAGTTGGCCGCCCTCACTCGTGACCGCCTTCTTGAGGAAGTTCGACACGCTGCCCGATCCTTCGTGGGAGAAGTCGAATTCGCCCTGATAGGCGACCATCGCGCCCTTGGCGGCCAACGCTTCCGGCCCGAATCCGACCCGGAGCATCTTGTCGGACTGCATCGTCCACCGCTCGGTGCTCTGCTTCTCTCGATTCACCTGGTCGAAGATCGGACTGCGCACGTCGGTGGCTCCTCTGGGTGGCGCTGGGTGATGCCTCAGTCCGATTGTCCCGGATCGCGTTCCGGCAGGGGGCGTTCCGGGATGCTCGGTCGTCCGACCGGATGACGGACCCGGCGTTTGGCAGCCAGATAGACGCCTGCGGTGCGCTCGGCGACCTCACTCCACGAGAACTCCTCGGTGAGTCGGTCGCGCGCACGTGCGGCGCGGGTGGCGGCCGCCGCCGAGTCGCCCAGCGCTGCACGCACCGCCGTCGCGATGCCCGCCACGTCGCCCGGATCGAAGGTGAGTCCGGTCGTGGTGTCGGTCACCGCCTCGCCGAGTCCGCCCGCCGTCGACACCACCAATGGCGCGCCGGTCGCGGCAGCCTCGAGTGCGACGATCCCGAACGGCTCGTAGCGGCTGGGCAGCACGATGGCCGCGCATCGATGCATGAGACCGACCAGACCCTGGTGGTCCACGGCGCCGAGGAACCGGACGGCTTTGGTCACGCGGTGGCGCCGGGTCTGTTCGACCAACCACTCCTGTTGTGTACCGGTCCCGGCGACGGTCAGGGTGGTGCCGGGATGGGTGCGTCGGATGCGGGGGAGCGCGGCCAGCAGATCCTGCACACCCTTCTCGTATTCGAGGCGCCCCGCGAACAACAGTTCGGGTGGGCCGGAACGAACCGGCCGTGGCGCGAAGGGCCAGGTCCTGATATCGATCCCGTTGTGGATCACCGAGACGTCCGGGAGGTCGGGTCCGAAGAGTCGCGTGACCTCGTCGCGCATCGACGCCGAGCAGGTGATCAGCGAGTCCGATTCGGTCGCCAGCCACCACTCCACCGAATGCACCTGCCGATTGGTGGGTCCGCTCACCCAGCCACTGTGGCGGCCTGCCTCGGTGGCGTGGATGGTCGAGACCAGCGGAACGTCGAAGAATTCGGCGAGGGCGATCGCCGGATGCGCCACGAGCCAGTCGTGGGCATGGACGACGTCGGGTACCCAGGGCTGCTGCTCCGGTGTATTACGTTCGCCGGCAAGAACTCTCAGGCCGGTCCGGACGAACGAATGGCCCATCGCCAACGTCCATGCCATCATGTCGCGGCCGAACTCGAACTCCGGGGGATCCTCGGCCGTCGCGATGATCCGGACACCGTCGACACGGGTGTCGGTGGTCGGGTGACTCACCGCGTCGGTCCCGGTCGGACGGCGGGTGAGCATCACGATGTCGTGTCCTTGGGCGGCGAGTTCGGTCGCCAGGTGGTGAACGTGACGGCCGAGGCCGCCGACGACCACGGGCGGGTACTCCCACGAGACGATCAAGATCCTCATCTACCATCCCCCGTCGCGATCATCCCCGGACCTCGTCGACCGCATCCCTGGTGTGCAATCGTCGCGCATCGAGCCCGGCGAACAGATTGTCGGCGCGCGCCCAGTCGCCGGCGAGGCGGTTCGCCAGGTCGTGCCGTCCCCGGAGTGCGGCGTCGCAGATCTCGCGGGTCGCGTGCGCGTGTTTGTGTGCCCGGTCCACAGCGTAGTTGGCCGCGGTGTCCTTGGAGACCATGAACGGCCAGTCCGAGGCCACCGTCAGCAGGGTCTCGCGGAGGATCTGGTCGGCCACCCGGTTGCGTCCGGCCGGGTGGCCGGGCGCGCCACCGATCCCCGGGGCGAGGATCTTGTCGACCGCCTCGAGTCCCGTCTCGGTGACCTCGGCGTTCAGTGCGACGAGGTGTTCGACCTGCGGGCCGTTCCACACCCGCCAATCCTTGCCCGATCCCCACGAGGACGCCGGTAGCTCCACCGGTGTACCGACGAAGCCGTCTCGTCGGGCCGAGGCGAGCGTTCCGACCTCGACACCCGCTTCGGGGAGCCGGCGCAGGACGCGTTCGAGCCAGAGGGGACCCTCGTGCCACCAATGGCCGAACAACTCGGTGTCGAAGGCCGCCACCACCAGCGCAGGGCGCCCCTGTCGTGCGGATTCGTCGATGAGTCTGCGTCGCACATGGTCGACGAAATCGTCGACGTGACGGTCGATCACGGCATCCACGCGCGCCGGGTCATAGGGCTTCTTGTCGGCCGACGAGACTCCGCGTCCGGTGACCCGGGCCGGTTTCAGGCCGGTGGCGTGGTCATAGGTGTGGAAGTCGCGGTAGGCGGCATGTCCCGGATATCCCGACTTCGGCGACCACACGCGGTAGCTGATGCTCAGATCTCGGCCGAACGCCACGACATCGGTGTCACCGACGGGCCTGCCGAGGGCGGTGTCACCCTTCAGCGTCGGACCGTCCACCATGAAATGGCCGACGCCCGCCGCGGCGTACTCGGTCTCCATTCCCGGGTCGAACGCACATTCCGGGGCCCAGATGCCCGCCGGACGAGCCGCCCACCGTGCTCGCGCGTCGTCGAGCCCCTCGGCCAGCGAGAACCGCCGAAGCCGACGGTCGAGGAGCGGGGCGAAGGGATGGGCCAGCGGGCCGCCCAGGATCTCCACGACGCCGGACGAGGCGAGTGTGCGGATCTGCGGGCTCGCGCCGTGCCGCCAGTGAGTCTCGAACTCGGTCATCGCATCCGCTGCCGCGAGGTACTCGCGACTGCCCAGTGTGCGACGCGACGGGTCGGGCGAGATCGCCGCCTCGACCGCACGGAGTTGCCAGTCGGCGAGCCATTCGTGCATCGACGAGCCGCAGTGCGGATCGTCGAGTTGTGCGGCCAGCACCGGCGTGATGCCGAGTGACAGTTGATCCAGTGCTCCGTCGTCGGCAAGCCGGCGCAGCATCGCGAACAGCGGCAGGTAGGAACCGGCCCAGGACTGATAGAGCCATTCCTCACCGACCGGCCACCGGCCGTGGTTGGCCAGCCATGGCAGATGGGAGTGCAGGACCAACGTGAATCGGCCGGGTACGGGGGAATCGGAGCGGGTGGTCATCGGGGGCGGCCGCCGATCAGGGTCGGACGGCGACGGCGAAGAGGTCGAGGCTGGCGTCGATGTCGACACCGTCCCGAGCCGGATCGAGGACGGTGAAGTCGTCGGTGGCGACCGCCGCGACGTCACCCGAGAGGTCGTCAGGCCACGGTTCGCCCGCCAGCGCTCGCTCGATCTGGGCGTCGATCAGCGAACCACCCCACTTCTCGTCGAGCGCGACCAGCCGCGGGCCGTGGTACACCCCGGACAGCGTCGTCACGTCGAATCCGCCGTCGGAGAGCAGGCCGGTCATCTCGACGGCGTCGAGTTCGCGGGTGTGGAACGGGTTGAGCGGGGTGTCGCGACCGGGGGAGAAGGTGATGCGGTTCGGTGTGGAGATGAACAGCCGCCCACCCGGGCGCAGGACGCGTCGGCATTCGGCGATGAATGCCGGCTGATCCCAGAGATGCTCGATGACCTGGAAGTTCACCACGATGTCGACGGAGTGGTCGGGGAGTGGGAGGTCGATCAGATTGCCGTGGTGGACGGTCAGCTCCGGATACCTGCGCCGCGTGTGTTCGACGGCGCTGGTGTCGTAGTCGACGCAGGTCACCGAGCGTGCGCTGGCGGCCAGCATCGCCGCCCCGTATCCCTCGCCCGAGCCGGCCTCGAGTACGTCCGCACCCGAACAGTGGTCGAGGACGTGGGCGTAGGCGATCTCGTGCCGCCGGAACCAGTAGTTCTCCTCGGCGATACCGGGGACGGTTCGCTCGCCCGTCAACGCGAGGGTCTCGTGTGACTCGCTCATCCCCACGAGACTAGTGCCCCCTGTCACGGCGACCGGAGGGTGTTCTCCCCGGACGGCCTGGCCAACGCACTCCTGGCGCTCGTTTGGTTCATCCTGAACCTATCGTTGACCCGCTCGACCGCCGGGTGCTGACATGGTCAGACAAGGCGACGGATGCCGGCCCGGTGCCTCCGCGAACGACATCGCGAACTCCACTTCGCTTGACACACAACAGGTGTGGGCCTTGTCGTGCCCGCAATCAGGAGGATTGACCACTGCCATGACCACCGAATCGGTTTCCGACGAGATCACGTTCGCCTACTGGGTCCCCAATGTGAGCGGCGGACTCGTCACCAGCGACATCGAACAGCGGACGAGCTGGGACTACGACTACAACGTGCGGCTGGCGCAGACGGCCGAGGAGAACGGCTTCGAGTATGCGCTGTCCCAGGTCCGCTACGAGGCCAGCTACGGCGCCGAATTCCAGCATGAATCAACGAGTTTCAGTCTTGCGCTGCTCCTGGCGACCCAGCGCCTGAAGGTGATCGCTGCGGTCCATCCCGGCCTGTGGCAGCCTGCGGTGCTCGCGAAGCTCGGTGCCACTGCCGATCAGCTCTCAGGAGGTCGTTTCGCGGTCAACGTGGTGAGCGGCTGGTTCAAGGACGAGTTCACCCACCTCGGCGAACCATGGCTGGAGCACGACGAACGGTATCGGCGAAGTGCGGAGTTCCTGCAGGTCCTGCGCAAGATCTGGACCGAGGACAACGTGGATTTCCGGGGCGATTTCTACCGCATCCATGACTTCACGCTCAAGCCCAAGCCGCTGAACACCCCGGCCCGCCCGAACCCGGAGCTCTTCCAGGGCGGGAATTCGTTGGCCGCGCGCCGCAACGGCGGTCGGCACTCGGACTGGTACTTCTCCAACGGCAAGGACTTCGACGGGGTGACCGAGCAGCTGATCGACGTCCAGGCGTCCGCACGAGAGGTCGGTCGTGAGGTGAAGTTCGGGCTGAACGGTTTCATCATCGCCCGGGACACCGAGAAGGAGGCCCGGGACACCTTGCGGGAGATCGTGGAGAAAGCGAATCGTCCCGCGGTCGAGGGGTTCCGGGACGCCGTCCGGCAGGCCGGTAATTCCACGTCCACCAACACCGGGATGTGGGCGGACTCCTCATTCGAGGATCTCGTGCAGTACAACGACGGATTCCGCACCGGACTGATCGGCACCCCGGATCAGATCGCCGAGCGCATCGTGGCCTACCGGAAGCGTGGCGTCGACCTCATTCTGGCGGGGTTCCTGCACTTCCAGGAGGAAGTCGAATACTTCGGCAAGCGTGTGTTGCCCCTCGTCCGTGAAATCGAGGCCGACGAGCGGTCGACCGAGCACTCGCTGGTCGGCGTCTGACGGGTCCGGCGACCCCTCGGCTGTCGTGGCCCATCGCGTGTATCGCGGTGGGCCACGATTCGTCGGTTGCCCCAGTCGGCGCGTTATGTGAGGTAGTCGATGTTTTGTGCTTACCGAGCTAACGCTAAAGTGGGGGAGACCGAACCCAACTTACTCGGCAGTAAGGTGGGAGAAACCGACGCAGGAGGTCGACGCAGACCCATGACAAACATTGTCGTTCTGATCAAGCAGGTTCCCGACACATGGTCCGAGCGCAAGCTTACCGACGGTGACTTCACCCTGGATCGCGAAGCCGCTGACGCCGTTCTCGACGAGATCAACGAGCGCGCGGTCGAAGAGGCCCTGAAGATCAAGGAGGCCGACGGTGGCGAGGTGACCGTGCTGACCGCCGGTCCCGAGCGCGCGACCGAGGCGATCCGCAAGGCCCTGTCCATGGGCGCCGACAAGGCCATCCACATCAAGGACGATCAGCTGCACGGCTCGGATGCGGTTCAGACCGCATACGTCCTGGCGCGCGCCCTCGGCACGGTGGAGGGTGTCGAGCTGGTCATCGCGGGCAACGAGGCCACCGACGGACGGGTCGGCGCGATCCCCGCGATGATCGCCGAATACCTGGAACTCCCGCACCTCACCCATCTGCGCAAGCTGACCCTGGAGGGCGAGACCCTCACCGGTGAGCGCGAGACCGACGACGGCATCTTCCACATCGAGGCGCAGTTGCCGGCGATCGTGAGTGTCAACGAGAAGATCAACGAGCCGCGCTTCCCGTCCTTCAAGGGCATCATGGCCGCCAAGAAGAAGGAAGTTCAGGTCGTCACCCTCGCGGAGATCGACGTCGAGGCCACCGACGTGGGTCTCGAGCACGCAGGCACCGAGGTGACCGCATCGAATCCGAAGCCGCCGAAGACCGCCGGTGAGCGCGTCACCGACGAAGGTGACGGCGGCACCAAGGTCGCCGAATACCTGGTGTCGCAGAAGATCATCTAGTCCGGACGGTCACTCAGAGCAACTGGCGATAAAAGAGACATTCAGGGAGATAAGAACATGGCTGAAGTACTAGTGCTCGTGGAGCAGGACGCCGAAGGCGCCCTCAAGAAGGTCACCAGCGAGCTGATCACCGCTGCGCGTGCCCTCGGCACCCCCGCGGCGGTCGTCGTGGGCAAGCCGGGATCGGCCGACGGTGTCATCGACGGCCTCAAGGAGGCCGGTGCGGAGAAGGTCTACGTCGCCGAGTCCGACGACGCCGCGGGCTACCTGGTCACCCCGCAGGTCGATGTCCTGGCCTCGATCGCCGAGCAGGCGTCTCCGGCGGGCATCCTGGTCGCGGCCACCGCCGACGGCAAGGAGATCGCCGGTCGTCTGGGCGTGCGCCTGGGTTCGGGCGTGCTCGCCGACGTGATCGACGTGCAGGAGGGTGGCGTGGGTATCCACTCCATCTTCGGCGGTGCGTTCACCGTCGACGCCAAGGCCAAGGGCGACACCCCGGTCTTCTCGGTGCGTCCGGGTGGTGTCGAGGCGGCCCCGCAGGCCGGCGCAGGTGAGCGCGTCGACGTCGAGGTCCCGGCCCAGGCCGAGGGCGTCGTGAAGATCACCAAGGTCGAGCCCAACGTCGGCGGCGACCGTCCGGAACTGACCGAGGCGTCGATCGTCGTGTCCGGTGGACGTGGCGTCGGCAGCGCGGACAAGTTCTCCGTGGTCGAGGAACTCGCCGACTCGCTCGGCGCTGCCGTCGGTGCCTCGCGCGCCGCGGTGGACTCCGGCTACTACCCGGGCCAGTTCCAGGTCGGTCAGACCGGCAAGACCGTGTCGCCGCAGCTCTACATCGCACTCGGCATCTCCGGTGCGATCCAGCACCGCGCGGGCATGCAGACCTCGAAGACGATCATCGCCGTCAACAAGGACGAAGAGGCGCCGATCTTCGAGATCGCCGATTACGGCATCGTGGGCGACCTGTTCAACGTCGCCCCGCAGCTGACCGAAGAGGTCAAGAAGCGCAAGTGACCTGATCACTTCAGCGATGGCCCCCCGGGCCGTGTCATGTCGACACGCCGGGGGGCCATCGCCGTTTCGGGCCGTGTTCAACCGGTGTCGCCGACGTTCACCGGCCCAGCACCGACACGACACACCGCCGTTGGCGCCCCGTCGTCCGTGGTGGATGTCATCAGGGCATGACACTCGCGCCCAGCCCGACCCGTACCGGCGTCGCCCGTCCCCTCCTGATGGCCGGCCCGGTGGTCGTGGGTCTCACCGAGGATGCCGCCGACATCGTAGAGATCCAGGAGTTGCGCTGCCGGGTGTTCGGGGCGGAACCAGGCTTCGCCGACGTCATCGGTGACCCGATCACCGGCCGCGACGGCGACCGATTCGACGAGTTCTGTGAGCATCTGGTGGTCCGCCACGCCGACGACGGGATCATCGGGTCGGCCCGGCTGCTGTCGCCGTCACGCGCCGTGGCCGCCGGCGGGTGGTACACCGGCACTGAGTTCGACGTCCACGAACTCGCCGGCATCGCCCCGGACACCGTGGAGATGGGTCGCGCCGTGGTGGCCCCCGGTCATCGCCAGGGCACCACCACCGCGCTGATGTGGGCGGCACTCCTGCGGCACCTCGACGAATCCGGTCTTCGCTACCTGATGGGTTGTGTGTCGGTGCCGCTGAGCGGGCCGGGTCCGCGAGCGAGCTCGCTGCGCGGTGTTCGTGACGTCCTGCGGGATCGACATCAGGCCGCCTGGCAGGTGTATCCGCGTCGGCCGGTGAGCATCCACGGGCGGCGCCTCGATGACATCGGACCACCGGATGCGGTGGTGATGCCCGCACTGATGCGTGGTTATCTGCGGCTCGGTGCTCGCGTCTGCGGTGAACCGGCGCACGATGCGGCCTTCGACGTGGGGGATTTCGTCACCGTGCTCGACCGGCGACACGGGAACGACCGATATCTCGAACGAATGCGGTCGTGCGTCGACCGGCTCGCGGTGGGAGCGCGCGCATGACGGCCGCGCTGACCGCGCCGGGGCTTTCCCCGGCGCGATCGGCCCCCGCGCCGAGCACTGCGCGGGTCGTCGCGCCGGCCCGACCGGACACACGCCACGCGTGGTACCCGGCGAGTCGGTGCGGCGACCACTGTCGCGACCAGGCACCGGCGGTCGTGAACCGCCTGGTGATGATCGTCCGGGTGGTCCGGTTGGTGGCGGTCGTCGGTTTCCTCGCCGCGTTCGGACCGGTGGTGGCGCTCGCCCCGCGGCTGCTGCGCAGGCGGTTCCTCAGCCGGGCGGCGAGACACCTGCTGGCCGCTCTCGGAGTCTGCGTCCGCATCGACGACCGGCGTCCGTTCGCCGGTACATCCAGAGGCCTGGTCGTCGCCAATCACATCTCCTACCTGGATATCCTGGCCGTCGCAGTGGTCAGCCCTTCGCATTTCGTCGCCAAGTCCGACGTGACGACGATGCCGGTGATCTCGGGTCTGGCACGGCGCCTCGGCATCATCCCGGTCGAGCGGGCCTCACTGCGTGAGCTCCCCACGACGATTCGCAGCGCGGTCGACGAACTCCACCGCGACCGTTCGGTCGCGGTGTTCCCGGAGGGCACCACGTGGTGTGGGCGAGAGGCCGGGCGATTCCGTCCGGCGTTCTTCCAGGCCGCGATCGATGCCGGTGTCGCGGTGACACCGATCCGACTGATGTTCACCGCGATGGACGGATCGCCCACCTCCGTCCCGAGTTTCATCGGTGACGACACCCCGGTGGACACCCTGCGTCGGGTGCTGCGGGCGCGCGGCCTGACGGTCGTCATCCGGGTACACGAGTCGCTGCTGCCCGACACCGATCGTCGGACCCTGGCCGCCCGTTGCGAGCGCCTGGTCACGGCCTGACCGCAGCCACCGCCCGATGCCCTGGAACATATCTCATATATGTTGTATCTCTACGCCGGGCGCCCGCCCGGCATCGTGATCATCACCAGGAGGCGTTCGAGTCATGACTTCCGCACCGGCCCTGTCCCGAGCCGAGGCCCGGGCACGATTCACCGAACTCAGGTCCGTGACCGGCCTCGTCGACGATGCCGAACTCGACGCAGTGTGGGCCGCTCTGGAAACCCTGCGCCCCGAGGAGATGTTCGGCGCGTGGAAGGGAGACGAGTTCACCACCGGACATCCGGTCAACGGCCTGCTGGACAAGGCAGGCTGGTTCGGCAAGACGTTCACGTCGCGTTCCGACGTCCAGCCGCTGATGTGCCGAGACGAGAACGGCGACCTGTTCTCGAACACCGAACTCGGCAAGGGCGAGGCAAGCTTGTGGGCGGTCGAGTTCCGCGGTGAGGTCACGGCGTCGATGGTCTACGACGGGCAGGCCGTCATCGACCATTTCAAGAAGGTGGACGAGAACACCGTCATGGGCATCATGAACGGCAAGGCCGCCGTCGTCGACGGTCGCCACCTGTATTTCCTGCTCGAACGGGTCTGACGGGTGCGGATCGACGCCGCCGTGGTCTCCGTGCCCGGCGGCCCGTTCGAGGTGACACCGCTCGAGATCGATTCACCGCGCGTCGGTGAGGTGCTCGTACGGATTCGGGCGGTCGGCATCTGCCACACCGATCTGGGGATGCGCGCGACCTGGTCGACCCGACGATGCCCGCAGGTGTTCGGCCATGAGGGCGCCGGGGTGGTCGAGGCCGTCGGACCAGGGGTCACGCGCGTGCGTCCCGGCCAGGCGGTGTCGCTGACCTACCGCAGTTGCCGCACCTGTTCGCAATGCCGCGCAGGACACCCCGCGTACTGCACCGCAGGCCTCAACACCGCCGGACGGCCGGACGGCACCCCGACGCTCACCCGTGACGATGCACCCGTCTTCGGCGGCTTCTTCGGTCAGTCCAGCTTCGCCACGTACGCGATCACCCACGAGGACAACACGATTCCGGTGCCGGACACCCTGCCGCCGGTCATCGCGGCCCCGCTTGGCTGCGGCGTGCAGACCGGCTACGGCACGGTGACCAGGGTTCTCCGGCCGGCGCCCGGTGCGACGCTCACCGTGTACGGCGCGGGCAGTGTCGGCTTGTGTTCGGTGCTGGCCGCGGCTCGTGCCGGCGCTCGGGTGGTGGCGGTGGACCCGATCGCCGCTCGTCGGGCCATCGCCGAGAGATTCGGGGCGTTCGCGACCATCGATCCCGCCACCACCGACGACCTCGCCGCCGAGGTGGTCGCCCGGCACGGGCGTGGCACGGACCACGCCATCGACACCACCGCTCGTCAGGACGTGTTCGCCGCGGCCGTTGCGGCCGCCGAGCCGCGTGGCGACATCGCGCTGGTCGGGATCGGTCGCAGCCTCGAGTTCGACGTGATGTCCGTGCTGTACAAAGGGCTGGCGATCCGAGGCGTCATCGAAGGCGACGTGGTGCCGGACGAGATCATCCCCGAGCTCGCGGACCTGTACGCCGCCGGGCAGCTGCCCCTCGATGACCTGATCACCGTCTACCCGTTCGCCGAGATCGAGCGCGCAGCGACCGATTCGCTCACCGGCGCCACGATCAAACCGGTGCTGCTGCTCGACAGCTGAGCGACCGGAACCGCCGGTCATCGCGGTGTGATCCCCGTTGTCCGATGCGCGGGAATTGGTCGGCGGTGTTCGCGCGTTTATCCTTGCAACGACATGTCCATGCCTTCTCGAGCCCCGGTCTACCTCGACCACGCTGCGTCGACAGCGATGCTTCCCGACGCCGTCGAGGCGATGACGGCTGTCTTCGCGCAGCCGGGCAACGCGTCGTCGTTGCACGGTTCGGGTCGCTGGGCTCGTCGCAGACTCGAAGAGGCGCGGGAGTCCATCGCCTCGTCGGTGGGTGCACGGCCCTCCGAGGTGATCTTCACCGGCGGCGGCACCGAGTCCGACAACCTCGCCGTCAAGGGCATCTATGCGGCTCGCCGCCGGGACAATCCGGAGCGGCGCAGGGTCATCGTGTCGGCCGTCGAGCACCACGCGGTTCTCGATCCGGCGACCTGGCTCGCCGACGCGGCAGGCGCCGAACTCGTGATCGCACCGGTCGACGCCGAGGGCTTCGTGTCGTCGTCGTGGCTGCGCGCCGAATTGGCGGCGCACGCGGACGAGACCGCGTTGATCTCGATCATGTGGGCCAACAACGAGGTCGGGACGATCCAGCCGATCGTCGAGATCGCAGCGGTCGGTGCCGAGTTCGGAATCCCCGTGCACTCGGACGCCATCCAGGCCGTCGGCCACATCCCGGTCGATTTCGGGTCGAGCGGACTGTCGGCGCTGAGTCTGGCCGCGCACAAATTCGGTGGGCCGCAGGGAGTCGGCGCGCTGCTTCTGCGCCGCGACGTCGAATGTGTACCGCTGTTGCACGGCGGCGGACATGAGCGCGACGTGCGGTCGGGCACCCAGGACGTGGCCGGTGCCGTCGGGATGGCGACCGCGCTGCGACTGTCGGTCGAGCACATGCCTGCTGCCACCGAGCACGTCGTCGCGCTCCGCAACCGGCTGTTCGACGCCCTGCTCGCCGTAGGTGACACGACCGTCAACGGGCCCCGCGACGAGCGGCGACTGCCCGGAAATGTCCACGTCTCCTTCGACGGATGCGAGGGCGACTCGCTTTTGATGCTGCTCGACGCCAACGGCGTCGAGTGTTCCACGGGATCCGCCTGCACCGCTGGGGTGGCTCAGGCGAGTCACGTCCTGCTGGCCATGGGACTCGACGTCTCGACGGCACGCGGATCCCTGCGTTTCTCTCTCGCGCCGAGTTCGACGGCAGCCGATGTCGACGCGGTGGCCGAGGTGATCGGCCAGGTCGTCGATCGCGCCCGGGCCGCGGGACTGGTCTCGTCACCGACAGGAAAGGGACGCTGATGCGAGTACTGGCAGCGATGAGTGGCGGCGTCGACTCGTCGGTGGCCGCCGCCCGTGCGGTGGACGCCGGACACGACGTCGTCGGGGTACATCTGGCGCTGTCGACCGCCCCCGGGGCGTTGCGCACCGGCTCACGCGGTTGTTGCTCCCGAGAGGACGCGTCGGATGCCCGACGAGTCGCGGACGTTCTGGGGATTCCCTTCTATGTGTGGGACTTCGCCGATCGCTTCAAGGACGACGTCATCGATGAGTTCGTCGACGCCTACGCCGCGGGAGAGACCCCGAATCCGTGTCTGACCTGCAACGAGAAGATCAAGTTCTCCGCGCTCGCCCAGAAGGCGGCTGCGCTCGGGTTCGATGCCCTCGCGACCGGTCACTACGCCCGACTCGACGACGGTGAGCTGCGCCGTGCCGTCGACGAGGACAAGGACCAGTCCTACGTGCTCGCGGTGCTGACCGCCGACCAACTGTCCCGGGCGATGTTCCCGGTGGGTGACACCCCCAAGGGGGAGATCCGCGCCGAGGCCGCACGGCGCGGCCTCGCGGTCGCCGAGAAGCCCGACTCGCACGACATCTGCTTCATCCCGACCGGTGACACCCGCGCATTCCTCGGCGCGAACATCGGCATCCGGCCGGGGGCGGTGGTCGACGCCGACACCGGCGACCGGCTCGCCGACCACGACGGCGTCCACGGCTTCACCATCGGGCAGCGCAAGGGGCTGGGGATCGAGGCGCCTGCCTCCGACGGCAGGCCCCGCTACGTGACGGAGATCGACCCGGACTCGGGGACGGTCACCGTCGGCTCGGCCGCCCGTCTCGACGTCTGGTCGATCACCGCACATCGCCCCGTCTGGACCGCCGGGACCGCACCCGACGGGCCGTTCGAGGCGATGGTCCAGGTCCGTGCGCACGGCGGCCTCGCCCCGGTCGTCGCGACCCCCGCCGTCCGCGACGGTCGACCGGTGATCGAGATCGCCCTGCGCACACCGCTGACCGGCGTCGCCAAGGGACAGGCCGCGGTCCTCTATCTGCCCGACTCGGAGCAGGGCGACCTGGTGCTGGGCTCGGGGCGCATCCTGGCGACCGATTCCGATCCGGCCTCGGGCGTTCGACCGGACCCGGTCGCGTCCGGTCGTAACGCGTGAACCAACCGAATAGCGTCCTCGGCGGCGGTGTCGGCACCGGCATCGGTTCGATGCCGGGGACCGATCCGCGCGAGACCGCTGCGGTGGTCAACGGCGAACTGGACCTCGCCCACCTCGCCGAACTCCCGGACCGGGGCGCCGGTGCGGACATGGTCGGCCGCATGGCGGCGGTCCTGGTGGATCTGCCGATGGATGCGGGAACGTGGGGCTACCGGCTCGCGGCTCGCGGCTCGGCGGTCTCCCGACGCTCCCGGGACTTCCTGCGTGCCGACCTCGATGTCGTCGAGGAGCTCTGGGACCGAGCGGGTTTCCGCGGGACCGGAAGACAGTTCAAGATCCAGGCATGTGGCCCGTTCACCCTGTCGGCGTCGGTGGAGCTCCGCGCCGGACACAAGGTGTTGCGCGACCGCGGCGCATGGCACGACGTGGTGGCCTCCACGGCCGAGGGACTGCGCGAACTCGTCGGCGAGGTGACCCGACGGCTCGGTGCCGAGGTCATCGTGCAACTCGACGAACCGATGATCGGCCAGGTCATCGATGGTGCGGTGACGCCACTGACGCGTTTCGACACCATTCCCGCGGTGCCGGTGGCAGACGTCGCCGAGTCCCTGCACGGGGTGGTCGAACAGATCGGCCGTCCTACGATCATCCACAGTTGCGCGGCGCCGCGTTGGGATCTGGTCGAACGACTCCGGGGCGTCGCATGGTCGCTCGACGTCACCTCGCCCACCACCACGGACCTCGACGGCATCGGATCGGTGATCGACCGTGGCGACGTGCTGGTGGCAGGTGTCGTCCCGGCCGTCCGTGGTGATCGGGAACTCCGTGCGGAGATCGTCGCCACGCGCCTCGCGGCGCTCACCGACCGAATCGGCCTTGACCGGAAAGTGCTGTCGCACAACGTCATGGTCAGTCCGACGTGCGGTCTGGCAGGTGCCACTCCGGCGTGGGCGAAGGCTGCCCTGGGGCTCTGCGCGGCAGCAGGCGAACTGCTGGCCGCCGATCCGACGGCCCTGTAGCTTCCGGTCGGGGAGTCCGACTCCCTCCGGAGGAGCGTCAGCCGGACTCCGCGTCGACGGTGGACTGCACACTCGTCTGCGTGGTCCCGAACACCACGCCCTTGCGTTCCCTGCCGAGCGTCGTCAGCACGATCACGACGATCAGGACCGGCACGATCGTCACCGACAGCGCGAACGGATAGCCGTGCCCTTCGGCGAGGCGCTCCTGGATGGGGAGATTGAATGCGGCCAGGCAGTTGCCCAACTGGTATGTCACACCGGGGTAGAACCCACGGATCTCGTCGGGTGACAGTTCGGTCAGGTGGGCCGGGATCACACCCCAGGCGCCCTGGACCATCACCTGCATCAGGAACGATCCGAGGGCCAGGCTGCCGGCGGTGGTGGAATACGCGAACAGGGGCACGATCGGCAGGGCGAGGAGGGCGCACGCGACGATGAGCACCTTGCGGCCGAAGCGTTCGGAGAGTGCGCCGGCGATGAGGCCACCGATGATCGCACCGACGTTGTAGATCACCGCGATCCAGGTCGCCGTGCTCTTTGCCAGTTCCGCTCCGCCGTGCTCGGTCGCCTTCAGGAAGGTCGGGTAGATGTCCTGGGTGCCGTGACTCATCCAGTTGAACGCCGTCATCAGCAGCACCAGGAAGATGAATCGCCGCCAGATCACCGGATTGGCCAGGAGGTCGCGGACCGAGGTCTGGGTCTGCTTCACCCGCTCCCGGGTGGCTCGCCACGCCTCGGACTCCTCGACCTTGGCCCGGATGAGCAGGCTGATCAGGGCCGGGATGATCGAGAGGGCGAACATCCAGCGCCAACTGAGTCCCCACCAGGTGTTGAGCAGCAGGAACGCGAGCGAGGCGCACAGGTAGCCCATCGAGTAGCCGCTCTGCAGAAAGCCCGAGAAGAAGCCGCGACGTGAGACGGGGATCTTCTCCATAGCCAGTGCGGCACCCAGGCCCCACTCACCACCCATGCCGATGCCGTACAGCATTCGCAGGATCATCAGGATCCAGAAGTTGGGTGCGAACGCGCAGAGGAAACCGACGAAGCTGTAGAACACGACGTTCGCCATCAGTGGGATCTTGCGGCCCTTACGGTCCGCCCACAGGCCGAAGATGAACGCGCCGACCGGCCGCATGATGAGGGTCATCGTGGTGATCAAGGCCATCTGATCCAGCGGCACGTCGAAATCCTTGGCGATGTCGGCGTAGATCAACACCACCAGGAAGTAGTCGAACGCATCCATCGCCCACCCGAGATAGGCGGCGGCGAACGAGTTGCGCTGGTCTGGGGTGAGCCGTTCGCGCGGTGACGCTGCGGCCGTGGACATCCGAACCTCCCGGGTCGACTGCGAACCCAGCCTAGACCCCGGTCACCGCGCGGTGGGCAACTCGCCGACTTGTCGGATTTGTCGTACCTACAAGGGGCGCAGCCGGATTGGTGTCGGCCCCGACCGCCGGGGTCAGTCGGGCGCCGGCAATTTGGCGATGGATCGCCGGGGTGCGATCTGTCGGTAGCTGGCGTCGAGGAGTTCGCCGACCTCAGCCCAGTCGGACTTCTCCTCGAGCACCAGGCCGAGCCATCCGTACGCTCCCAGGTAGGCGGGCAGGAAGAATCGCGGGTCGTCCAGGAGAGCCGGACGTTCCGCCTCGTCGGGGATGAACAGGATGGACTGATCGTGTCGTACCTTGCTGCCCTTGTCGCTGCCGCCGTAGTTGCCGAACATCTTCCCGCACCGGAAGGTGGGGCGGCCGTGGGCGATCACTTCGGTGGTGTCGGGCAATGCCAGCGCGATCTCCCGTACACGAGCGAGGACGGGATCGGCGTCGTCGAACATGATCGGGTGCGGCATGAACCCAGGATAGGGCGGGTCGGCAGGCCGGAGGTGTCGGTCTGCTCCGATAGGCTCAGGTCGTGGCAGAAGATGTCGGCACCACCGATCAGAGCGGCGACCTGCGCGAGAAGTGGACCGCGCTCGCCGACGAGATCCGCGATCACCAGTTCCGGTATTACGTCAAGGACGCACCGATCGTCTCCGACGGTGAGTTCGACCGCCTGCTGCGGACGCTGCAGGAGCTCGAGGACGCGCATCCGGAACTGGCGACCCCCGACTCGCCGACCAAGCTCGTCGGCGGCGGATTCTCGACCGCGTTCACACCGGTCGATCATCTCGAGCGGATGTTGTCCCTCGACAACGTCTTCGACTCCGACGAGATGCGATCCTGGGTCGACCGGGTGCAGGCCGAGACGGGCAGCGGCGTCGACTTCCTCTGCGAACTCAAGATCGACGGTGTCGCACTGGCCCTCGTCTACACCGACGGCGCACTCACCCGGGCCGTCACCCGTGGCGACGGCCGGACGGGGGAGGACGTCACGCTCAATGCGCGCACCATCGAGGACATCCCGAACCGGCTGACCGCATCCGACGACTTCCCGATCCCTCATGTGCTCGAGGTTCGCGGGGAGGTGTTCTTCCGTGGGGAGGACTTCGCGGCGCTCAATGCGTCCCTGGTCGCCGACGGCAAGGCGCCGTTCGCGAATCCACGCAACTCCGCTGCGGGATCGCTCCGCCAGAAGAATCCACAGGTGACCGCCCGGCGTCGGCTACGGATGATCTGCCACGGCATCGGGCACACCGAGGGCTGGCGACCGGCATCGCTGCACGATGCCTACCTGGCGATCGGCGCATGGGGCCTGCCGGTATCCGCCCACACCACCAAACTGGACGGCGCGGCGCAGATCCTCGACAAGATCGCCTACTGGGGTGAACACCGCCACGACGTCGAGCACGAGATCGACGGGATCGTCGTCAAGGTCGATGACGTCACCCTGCAGCGCAGGCTGGGGGCGACCTCTCGTGCCCCGCGATGGGCCATCGCCTACAAATACCCGCCCGAGGAGGCGACCACCAAGCTCCTCGACATCAAGGTCGGGGTCGGGCGTACCGGTCGTGTGACGCCGTTCGCCTTCATGGAGCCGGTCCTGGTCGCCGGATCCACGGTGGCCCGTGCGACGTTGCACAACGAGTCCGAGGTGAAGCGCAAGGGCGTGCTGATCGGTGACACCGTCACCATTCGAAAGGCCGGCGATGTGATCCCCGAGGTCCTCGGTCCGGTCGTCGACGTCCGCGACGGGAGTGAACGCGAGTTCGTCATGCCCACGCACTGCCCCGAGTGTGGGACCGAGCTCCGGCCGGAGAAGGACAGCGACGCCGACATCCGTTGTCCCAACACGGAATCCTGCCCGGCGCAGTTACGTGAGAGACTGTTCCACCTGGCCGGGCGCGGATCGTTCGACATCGAGGCCCTCGGCTACGAGGCTGCGACCGCGCTGCTGACGTCGGGTGTGATCGTCAACGAGGGCGACCTGTTCGGCCTGACCGCCGACGATCTCGTGAAGACCGATCTCTTCACCACCAAGGCGGGGGCCCTGTCCGCCAACGGCAAGCGGCTGATCGCGAATCTCGAGAACGCCAAGACGGTACCGCTCTGGCGGGTCCTGGTGGGATTGTCCATCCGGCACGTCGGGCCGACCGCGGCACGTGCGCTCGCCACCGAGTTCGGATCGCTTCAGGCGATCGAGGATGCGAGTGCCGACGAGCTGGCCGACGTCGAGGGACTCGGCGCAACGCTGGCGCAGAGCATTCGGGACTGGTTTGCCGTCGACTGGCACCGTGACGTCGTCGAGAAATGGCGTGCCGCAGGCGTTTCCATGGAGGACGAGCGTGACGAGTCGATCGCCCGGACGCTGGAGGGCAAGACCGTCGTGGTGACCGGTTCACTCGAGGATTTCTCGCGCGACGGCGCCAAGGAGGCGATTCTGGTGCGCGGCGGCAAGGCGTCGGGGTCGGTGTCCAAGAAAACCGACTTCGTCGTGGTGGGTGATTCGCCCGGCAGCAAGGCCGCCAAGGCCGAACAGCTCGGGGTTCCGGTCCTCGACGAAGACGCCTTCAAACGTCTTCTCGAGACAGGGGATCCCGGCCAGGTCTGAGTCGGGCGGCCGAGACGGCGGGATCGCTGTTGTACGTCAGCTCTCCGCGCGCAGAACGGTGCTGACGATGCCCGCGAGGTAACCGAGCCGGGCCACCTCCGACGGTCGGAAATCGGGACCACCGATACGGCCGAGGAGAATCGCCTTGTCCCCGTTGCCGAGTGGGGCTGCGGCCATCCGGGTGTCCATGTCCTTCCACGCATCGGGTACCCAGTCGCCCTCGCCGTCGAGCTGCGCGGCGTCGTGCAGTGGCAGCCAGTCGACATGCGTCAGTGGGGTCTCCGGGGCACCTGAACTGCCGAACAATTGCAGGACGCCGCCACTGGCATCGGTCACGACCATGGCCCAGGAGACGCGCAACACGCGTGGGGCGTTGTCGACGAGAACCTGCAGACGATCCCGGCCGACCGTCGCGACCTGGTCGACCAGTTCGAGCTCCCGATGGGTGTCGAGCACCCCCGAATACGGCCTGATGGAGTCGACTCGGACGCCCTTGAGCTTCTCGGCCGCCGTGATCAGGGCGTCGGGCAGGGAACCCGGGGACACCTCGACCACGAGGTCGTCGACGGCATAGCCGTCGCCGCGTTCCACGACCTCGAGCGAGAGGATGTCGGCCCCCACCGAACCCAGCTGGACGGCGAGCAATCCGAGACTGCCCGGCCGGTCCTGGAGGTACACCCGCAGCAGGTAAGACACGCCCGCCATTGTCGCACCACCGATCGACCCGCGTGCGGTGAGGCATCCGGTACGCCGCCGCCGTGCTGGAGGCAGGCGATCACCGTCTGGCTGGGCGCCTTCCCCTTGTCCCCGGCCGTCAACCTGTTGCTGATCAGTCATCGCCACGCGCCGCCGGCGGTCACGACGCTGATCGCCACACTCGTCAACACGCCGTTGATGGTCTACCTGGTGCCGCCATGGCTGACGGCCGGCTCCATCGATGGCTGGACTGACCACCGCCACGACACCGCCCCGGTGCATTCCCATAGGCTGATGGGCAGACCACGCACGACACGGCGAAAGGACCTGGCATGTCCAGCGGATCAGGGTCGGCGATCTCTCGGGAGGAGGTCGCGCATCTGGCTCGGCTGTCCCGGCTCGCGCTGACCGACGACGAACTCGACCAGTACGCGACCCAGCTCGATTCGATCCTGGCGCATGTCGCCCAGGTGTCGGAGGTGGCGGCCGACGACGTGCCGGGTACCGCACACCCCGCCGCACTCGCGAATGTGCTCCGTCCAGACGTCGAGGCGCCCTGCCTGACCACCGAGCAGGCACTGTCCGGCGCACCCGCCGTCGAGCAGGACCGGTTCGCGGTCCCGCAGATCCTGGGGGAGGAACAGTGACCGACACATCACGGGTCGCCGGGGAGATCACCGGCCTCTCGGCCGCCGATCTCGCCGAGAAGATCGGCAACCGCGAGGTGTCGTCGGTCGAGGTCACCCAGGCTCACCTGGACCGGATCGCCGAGATCGACGACCAGCTCGGTGCCTTCTTGCACATCAGCGGTGCCGAGGCGCTGGTGGCGGCCAAGGCCGCCGACGACGCGATCGCGGCGGGTGAGGCGCCCTCGCCGCTCGCCGGCGTCCCGATCGCACTGAAAGACGTGTTCACCACGGTCGACGCACCGACCACCTGTGGTTCCAAGATCCTGGAAGGGTGGGTGCCGCCGTATGACGCGGCCGTGACCGAGCGGCTGCGCGCGGCGGGCATCCCGATCCTCGGCAAGACCAACATGGACGAGTTCGCGATGGGCAGCTCGACCGAGAACTCCGCGTATCAGGTGACCCGCAACCCGTGGAACACCGACAAGATCCCGGGAGGCTCCGGCGGCGGCAGCGCGGCAGCACTCGCGTCGTATCAGGCGCCGCTGGCCATCGGAACCGATACCGGCGGATCGATCCGTCAGCCGGCCGCCGTGACCGCGACGGTCGGCGTGAAGCCGACCTACGGCACGGTGTCGCGCTACGGCCTGGTGGCGTGCGCGTCGTCCCTCGACCAGGGTGGGCCGTGCGGGCGCACCGTACTCGACACGGCTCTGCTCCACGCGGTGATCGCCGGACACGACAAGCGTGACTCCACCTCGATCGACGCGCCGGTCCCCGATGTGGTTGCCGCAGCCGAGTTCGGTGCGCAGCAAGATCTTTCGGGTGTGCGGATCGGTGTGGTCACCGAACTCCAAGGCGAGGGTTACCAAGCGGGCGTACTGGATTCGTTCCGCGCGGCCCTCCAGGTGCTCACCGACCGCGGCGCCGAGGTCGTCGAGGTGTCGTGCCCGCACTTCACCTACGCGCTGGGCGCGTACTACCTGATCCTGCCGTCCGAGGTGTCGTCGAACCTCGCGCGTTTCGACGCCATGCGGTATGGCCTCCGGGTCGGCGACGACGGCACGCACAGCGCGGAAGAGGTCATGGCCTTGACCCGCGACCAGGGTTTCGGACCGGAAGTCAAGCGCCGCATCATGATCGGCACCTACGCGCTGTCGTCGGGCTACTACGACGCGTATTACGGACAGGCGCAGAAGGTCCGGACCCTGATCGCCCGGGACTTCGCCGACGCGTTCGAGAAGGTCGACGTGCTGGTGTCGCCGACCACTCCGACCACCGCGTTCGACCTGGGCGAGAAGGTCGACGATCCGCTGGCCATGTACCTGTTCGATCTCTGCACGTTGCCGGTGAACCTGGCGGGCATCGGCGCGATGTCGGTGCCGTCCGGACTGTCCGCCGACGACGGGATGCCGGTCGGCCTGCAGATCATGGCTCCCGCTCTCGCCGACGATCGCCTGTACCGGGTGGGTGCTGCCTACGAGGCCGCACGCGGACCCGTCGGCTGACCCCTCACCCGCCGTCGGTCGTCGAGGACATGCTCGACGACTGCTCCTGCCCGTATCGGTGACCGACGCCCGGCGCGCCGTCGAGCGACCCGAGCAGATCCGCACTCGTCTGCAGGAAGCCGACAACCGGTAACCACGGTGGGTGGCGGACGGATCGTCCGATGACCACCGTGCCCTGTGGTTGCCGAGCCGGTCGCCAGATCAGCGAGGGTGACCACCGCGGGATCGGGTCGGATGCGTTGGCCAGCACGACCCGTCGCGCGCCCGCTCCCGGGTCGACGGCGACGGCGTCTCCGGGGACTCCCGCCAGCAGCGTCTCGGCGACCGCGCCGGGGCGGTGGTCGCCCGCCCAGACCCTGGCCTCCTCCGCGCCGATGGCTCCGAGACTCTGTCCGTAGAGGTGGATGCGTGGTCGTCGATCCGGCGGGCGGTCCATGGTGCGGTCGATCACCTCGTGGAGCACAGCAACCGCGCTGCGTCCGGCCGCCGAGCGGTCGCCGACAAACGCTCGCCACGACGGCATCTGGGCGTATTGCAGGGCCAGGATCGCCACATGCCCGGCAAATCGGTCCTGGTAGCCGGCGACGGCGGTGGTGTCGATCCACCCGGAGCCGGTCGGCACGGCGATCACCACGGCCTGGAGGTCGAGTCCCCCCGCGGCCACCCACCGTGTTGCGAGGTCCCGGCTGCGATTCGTCAGCGACGTGCCGTCGTCGAGGCCGTAGATCACGCCTGCCGGTGTGCGGGGTGGGGAGGGCGCATCGTCGGCCTGAGCTGCCGGAAGGTATCCCGCTGCGACCGCCACCACCGTCGCACCGATCATCGCGGTGGTCCGTGGCACCGAGACGATCGCCGTGAACAGCAGTGCCGCCGGGACGATCGAGGCGGCGAGCCAGGACGCACCGGCCTGTGGTGCACCCAGATCGGTCCGCAGTGAGTTCTGCCACGACAGACTGAACAGCGACATCGAGGCCAGTGCACCGGTTGCCCCGGCGACCGCTGCCACCGCCTGGGCGGGGTTCGCGGTGCGGTGCCGGGTTGCGACAAGTGCTGCGGTCGTTGCGATTCCCACGCACAGGGCGGTGAGGGCGCCCGAGATGATCCCGGATCGGGGGAGCCCACACGGCCAGAGCGCCATCACCGCACCCAGGGCCGCCGCGATCGAGACGGCAGGGTGGGGCGGGGTGAAGGTGGCTCGTCGTGGGTACCGCACCGGCCCGAACGGGGGTGCGGCGGTGCTCATTGCGGCGTATCGGCTCGTCGGTCGAGGAGGTCTGCCCAGCCCCGTCCGACGCCGGACGACACGATCTGGGTCGCGGACTCGACGGCGGTGGGGGGACCGTCGTACTGCCGCCAGGTGTTGAGGCGGAGGGCCACTTCCGTCGCGGTGGCGGCGGCGTCACAGAGCGGATAGGTACACGACGCGTGCATCCGGTCGACGAGTAGACGATCCAGGTTCACGCGCGCCCATCCACCCAGGGGATGCCCGGTCGCCGCGGCGTAACGCAGTACGTCGTAACCGAAGTCGTGCGATCGGCACAGGACCTCGAACCGGCGGGGCAATGTCACCGGTGAGGAGCAGCCACCGCTCGGGTTGACCGGGTAGCCGGCGACGACCCGCGGCCGGTAGCCGAGATCTGCAGTGAACTCCGGCGGTAGCTCGCGAGCGACGCGATCGGGATGACCGGATGTGAGGTCCCACACCATCCGGCCGGCCGGTGTGGCCAGATCACCTGGCGTCGGCGGCAGGGCCGTCCGGGTGGTGCCCGGTATGTCCGCCTCGGACGATGACCGTGCATCGGATGCACCGAAGCCGAGGCCGAGAATTGTTGTGGCTGCGGCGATGAGAATGAGGATGACCAAGCTCCGGCGCCCTCGGGGCCGGTCGTTTCTGTGATTTCTCATGGCGTCGAAGTTACGAATCCACGGCACTATGCCACATCGGCCTTAACGGTGAATAAGTCACCGTCGCATGGTCGGGAGTGAACCGAGGTCTCTGCTCCGGACGGGGGAGAACGGAATCCCTCTCGAGTATGAGGACGTGCGAGGTCGTGCCCGCATACCGTGGACAGTCGAGGTGATGAGAATGTTCCGACGAACGAGGTCGTTGATCGGTACGGCCGGGACGGCGGCGGTGCGCGAGATCCAGGGTCTGCCCGCTGCCCAGGACCCGGCAGTCCGCCGCTACTTCGCGTCGCGGGCCAATTGGTTCTTCCTGACGATGGCCGTGGTCCTCTACTCGGTGTCGTGGCCGACGCTGCCGCTGACCCATTCGATGCCGACCTATGCATTGCCGGTCGTCGCGGCGTTCGCGGCCTTCCCGGTCGCGCTCGCGTGGTCGGCGCCACTGATCGGTTGGGCGATCTCGGTCGTCTCGGCACAGCTGATCGGGATCGTGGTGCCCACCGTCAACGGCTGGCCGTGGTCGATTCAGGTGACTCATCTGATCGCGTTGCTGGTGCTGACGTTCTTCGCCTATGTCCGCTGCGCGTTGCGATGGGTGCCCGTTGTCTGGGTCTGCACCGCGATCGTGTTCGCGATCGCCGCGCCACCCGATGCGCGCGGCGGGTGGGTGTTCGGGCTGACCTTCCTCGCGGTGGTGGTGGCCCTGGTGCGTTTCCTCTCGCGTTCGCGCCGTCAACTCGCGCGGAGCACCGAGCAGACGCAGTTGGTGGAATCCCAGAAGGCGATCCTGCAGGAGCGGACCCGGATTGCCCGGGATCTCCATGATGTTGTGGCACACCGGATGTCGGTCGTCGTCGTGATGGCGCAGACCGCGCGATACCGACTCGACGACGTCAGTGACGAAGCGGCTGCGGAATTCGAGGCGATCGCGGTGTCCGCGCGTGCCTCACTCGACGAGGTCCGTCAGCTGCTGGGTGTGCTGCGGACCGACGGGGAGGTGCTGTCGGCTCCCAACCCCGGTCTCGGCGACCTCGACGGACTGGTGATGCAGACGAGGATGGCCGGAGCAGTCGTCCATCTCTCCGATTCGGTCGACCACGACCGCATCGGCGAGGCATCGAGCCTGGTCATCTACCGGATCGTGCAGGAGAGTCTGGCCAACGCCACCCGACATGCACCGGGCGCCCGGATCGAGGTGCGGATCGCGCCTGCAGGTGCCGGGACCACCGAGATCGAGGTTCGCAATTCGGCCCCGACGTCGGAGCCGGTCCGGATCGCGGGGCCCGGCACCGGCATCCCCGGGATGATCGAGCGGGCCTCGGCGGTGGGGGGAGTGCTGACCACCGAGCCCTGCGACGACGGGGGCTTCGTGGTCCGCGCCGTGATCCCCGAACAGGGTGGTCGCACAGTCGGTGTCGCCGCGTCGACGTTGCGCGCGGGCGAATAGGCTCTGATTCGTGGCTCTCACCGTGGTGGTCGTCGACGATCAGGCGATGGTGCGTCAGGGGTTCTCGGCCCTGCTCGCCGCGCAATCCGACATCTCGGTTCTCGGTGACGCCGCGGACGGGGTCGAGGCGGTCGAGCTGTGTGCGCGCGTGCGGCCGGATGTGGTCCTGATGGATGTGCGGATGCCGCGCAAGGACGGGCTGCGGGCCGCCGAGGAGATCCTGCGATCGGCATCACGTCCCAACGACGGAACCCCCACCCGAGTGCTCATGCTGACCACATTCGACATCGACGACTACGTCTTCGAGGCCCTGCGCATCGGTGCGTCGGGCTTCATGCTCAAGGACGCGCCGGCCGACGAGTTGGTCCGAGCAGTTCGGGTGGTCGCCGCGGGCGAGGCGCTGTTGGCGCCCTCGATCACCCGGCGACTCATCGCCGAGGTGACCTCGCGCCGCGGGCGGGTACCGCGCAGTGCCGCTGTCGAACATCTCACGCCCCGTGAGCGGGAGGTGCTCGACCTGGTCTCGGACGGCAAGTCGAACGGCGAGATCGCCGGTGATCTGTACGTCTCAGAGCAGACCGTGAAGACGCATGTCAGCAGCGTGCTCGGCAAGCTGGGACTGCGCGATCGAGCGCAGGCCGTGGTCTTCGCCTACGAGAACGGGCTCAAGTAGCGGCGTCCTCTTCGATGCGCTCGCCATCCGGGATGTGCGACGTCCGGCAGATGATGGCCCCGCCCACTAGATTGAGTGGCGTAGGTAAGACGTCGGTCGGCATGGAGGTCCCAGGGTATGGCCAAGAGGTTCGGCATTCTCACCAGTGGCGGAGACTGCCCTGGACTGAACGCGGTGATCCGCGGTGCAGTACTCAAGGGTGAGACCGTCTACGGCCACGAGTTCGTCGGCTTCAAAGATGGCTGGTACGGCCTCGTCTACGGCGACATCATCGAACTGGACCGCACCCGCGTCCGCGGTCTCTCGCACGAGGGCGGAACGATCCTGGGCACCAGTCGCTTCGGTCCGTATCAGGAGCCCGACGGTGGCCCCGAGGCCATCAAGAAAGTGCTGAAGAACCTCGGAATCGACGGTGTCATCGCGATCGGCGGCGAGGGCACCGCTTCGGCGTCGAAGCGACTCTATGAGGACGGCATCAACATCGTCGGCGTGCCCAAGACGATCGACAACGACCTCGACGCCACCGACTACACATTCGGCTTCAACACCGCGGTGGAGATCGCCACCGAGGCGATCGACCGGCTCCGGACGACCGGCAACTCACACAAACGGTGCATGGTCCTGGAGGTCATGGGTCGCCACGCCGGGTGGATCGCCCTCTACTCGGGTATCGCGGGTGGTGCGCACGCGATCCTGATCCCGGAGCAGCCGGAAAGTCTCAATCAGATCTGCGCCTGGGCGACCAGCGTCAAGAATCGCGGACGTGCACCGATGGTCGTGGTCGCGGAGGGATTCAAGCTTCCCGACATGGACCAGGCCTACTCCGACAAAGGACTCGACGGCTTCAACCGGCCGCGGCTGGGCGGCATCGGCGAGGTGCTGGCCCCGCTCATCCAGGAACGCACCGGCATCGAGACCCGCTCGACGGTGCTCGGCCACATCCAGCGAGGCGGCGTCCCCACCGCGTTCGACCGGGTGCTGGCCACGCGACTCGGCATGGCGGTCACCGACCTGTGCGCCGACAAGGGCTGGGGCAAGATGGTCGCGTTGCGTGGCACGGACATCGTGCACGTCGACTTCGCCGATGCTCTCGCCAACGAGAAGTCGGTGCCCTCCGACCAGTATCAGGAGATCCGCGTCATCTTCGGGTGATGGTCTACGGACTCGACGACGGATAGGTCATCGGCGAGGTCATGACCGGCGGCTGCGCAACCGGCTCACGCGGGATGACGATCCAGAGCACCAGGTACAGCAGCACCTGCGGTCCGGGTAGCAGGATCGAGGCGACGAACAGGACACGGATGAGCGTGGCGTCCCAGCCGAAGCGCTTGGCGATGCCCCCACATACTCCGCCGAGCCAGGCGTCGTCTCGGGAACGCATCAATCGGGTGGTGGCCGGTTCTGGTGTGGTCATCGGGGATTCCTTTCTGATCCTCCCGACGCTACGCAGATGAAGGCCTGGCGGCATCGGGGATGACCCTGACCTCGACCCCGGTTCTCGCGTGCAGTTGGCCGACCCATGCGGTCGCGGCGTGGGCGGAGCAATAAGATGGACCCCATGACAGCCGCTGCCACTGAACTGCTCGACTACGACCAGGTCATCGCGGATTTCGATCCGGTCATGGGCCTCGAGGTGCACGTGGAACTCGGGACCGTGACCAAGATGTTCTGCGGCTGCCCGACCACGTTCGGTGCCGACCCCAACACCCAGGTGTGCCCGGTGTGCATCGGCCTGCCGGGTGCACTGCCGGTGGCCAACCTGAAGGCCATCGAGTCGGCGATCCGCATCGGCCTCGCGCTCAACTGCTCGATCCGGCCGTCGAGTGTGTTCGCGCGTAAGAACTACTTCTATCCCGACCAGCCGAAGAACTACCAGATCTCCCAGTACGACGAACCGATCGCCTACGAGGGGTACCTGGAGGTGTTGCTCCCGGACGGAACGCCCTGGCGCGTCGAGATCGAACGCGCGCACATGGAGGAGGACACCGGCAAGTCGTTACACGTCGGCGGGTCCGGCCGCATCCAGGGTGCCAGTCACTCGTTGTTGGATTACAACCGTGCCGGCGTCCCGCTGGTGGAGATCGTGACCAAGCCCATCGTCGGTGCGGGGGAGCGTGCGCCGGAGGTGGCCCGGGCATATGTGACGGCCCTGCGCGACCTGCTGAAGGCTCTCGAGGTCTCCGATGTCCGGATGGACCAGGGATCGATGCGCTGCGATGCCAACGTGTCCCTGATGCGTAAGGGCGCCGCGCAGTTCGGTACCCGCACCGAGACAAAGAACGTCAATTCGCTCAAGAGCGTCGAGATCGCTGTGCGTCACGAGATGCGCCGTCAGGCGGCCATTCTCGAGGCCGGTGGTGAGATCGTCCAGGAGACACGGCATTTCCACGAGGAGGATGGCACCACCGCGGCGGGCCGTCGCAAGGAGACCGCGGAGGACTACCGCTACTTCCCGGAGCCCGACCTGCCGCCGGTGCAACCGGATCCGTCGTGGATCAAGGAGCTCGGGACCACGTTGCCGGAGATGCCCTGGGTGCGGCGAGCCCGAATCCAGGAGGAGTGGGGCGTCTCCGACGAGGTGATGCGCGATCTCGTCAATGTGGGTGCGGTGGACCTGATCATCGAGACCGTCGAGGCGGGCGCAAGTCCGGAGGCCGCCCGCGGCTGGTGGGTTTCCTTCCTTGCCCAGCAGGCCAACACCCGCGCCGTCGAGCTCGCGGAGCTGTCGATCTCGCCGGCTCAGGTCGCGACCGTGATCGGGCTCGTCGACGGCGGCAAGCTCACCAACAAGCTCGCCCAGCAGGTCGTGGTGGCGGTACTCGACGGTGAGGGCGAGCCGGAGCAGATCGTCGCCGACCGCGGGCTCGAGGTGGTGCGCGACGATTCGGCATTGCAGAAGGCGGTCGACGAGGCGCTGGCCGCCAACCCCGACATCGCCGACAAGATCCGGGGCGGAAAGGTTCAGGCGGCCGGCAAGATCGTCGGCGACGTCATGAAGGCCACCCGCGGTCAGGCGGATCCGGCGCGGGTGAAAGAGCTTGTGATCGCCGCCTGCCAGTGACGATTCTCTGCCCGGTGACGATTCGCCGGTCAGGACGATTCGGTGTGAGGCCGGGAAGGGTCACGTCGGGGTGGGCAGCATCGCGAGGACGTCGGCCGTCGCGCCTGCATCGATCAATCGGGATCGCATCGACGAGAGCCAGGTGTCGGCCCACATCTGATCGATTGATGCCAGGATCTCGTATTGCGCCTGCCACGAGGCCCGGCTGAAGTCCGGCGAGCCCGGCGGGTGCAATCGCCAGGACATACGCTCGGAGATCGATTCCGCCACCCAGCGGAGGAACTCGTCGGGGTCCGGCGTGCTCCGGTCGGACAGGATGCGGTCGCGTTCGCGCGCGGTGAGATGCCAGCCGTCGGGGCCGCGAACGCAATAGGGTGTCGATTCACCGCGCACCGAGCCCAGCACCGGCAGGTCTTCCGGACGGGCACCGAGCCGCTCCGCGAGATCCTCGATCCGCGCACGCATCTCGTCGTCGAGCAGATCATCCGATCCGTCCCGGCCGGCAGAAGGCCCGACCATCAACTCACGGCGGGAAACGACTGCCGCAGATAGCCGGCACATTTCAACCATCCGACGCTCAGCGTGCCGTCCTGGTTGATGAAGCTGATGCACTGCGGATACGACGGGTCGTCGAGGTAGGACCTCACCACCTGATACTGGATGCCGCCGCCGCGCTGCGCGAACCACGGAGCGATCCGGCCGGTGTCCACCGAGAAGGTCTTGATCACCTCGTACACGTGATAGTTGCAGTATTGCTCCTGACCCTGCGGGCCGGAGAGATTCGATGGCGGGAGGGCACGGGCCGCATACTTCGTGCCCGGGACCGCCAGGAAGTTGCCACCTTCGCCGCCGTACCGGTCCATCCGGGTACCGACCGGCAACGACTTCTTGTGTTTGATCGGCTGCTTGTTGCGGTCGAGGACATAGCCCTGCTCCGGTGGATAGATCCACCATTTCGCGTCGGCGTCATAGTATTTCTCGTCGAAGTTCCTGGCGGCGTCCACGCCGGTGTACGACCCGAAACGCTGATAGCCGGCCAGCTGCCTGCCGGTCGGCGGCTGAGTCGAGAAGGTCTGGGGCCCGTATCGGCTGTTTCCGTCGTACGAGGCCACCGAACAACCCTGGGTTGCCGGACCGCCGAGCGATCCGAGGTCCAAGCGTCCCAACGGGCCCGGCGCGGCCTGGGCGACGGCGCCGGCGCCGAACAACAGGGAGAACGCGAACGCCAGGACGAGAAGGACTCTACGACGAACCATGACGGGAACCCTCCGCGACGGGTGAATGATCGATGCTCGATCTGACCAGCATTCGTCCGCGCGTGCGTGTGTTTTCGAGATTATGTCACCAGCAGTTTCCGCAGGTGAACCGGACAGGTCGGGTCAGGTGCGATCTTCGGTCGACGACGGCGGCAGCCACTTCACCACTCGATCGTCGGTACTCACCGGTTTTCCGTACTGCTTGTTGACCGTCGCGAACTGAAGGATGCCGTTCTGCAGTGCCACCATTCGACCCAATGCCCCGTACCGCTTCTCGAGCACCACCACCGGTGGGGTGATCGCCGGCTTCTGCCGGGTCGGTTCGTTGATCGCCTCGATGTGCTGTGTTCGCGTGGTGGAGACGAAGATCGCACCCGACGTCACGGCGCAGCCGGCGATCTGCGGCCGGTCCGGCCAGGTCCACAACACCTTCGGGCCGGACGATTCGAGCACCTGCACGCGATCCTCGGCGGCGGTCTGATCGGCGAAGTACAGCGACCCGGACGTCGTGCTCGGGCACAGCGATACGTTGGAACCGAGACCGGAGGCCAGCGTGCGCGGACGCGGGTTGGCCCCCGATCCGAGTGCGGTCACTGACAAGATCTTCCCGGCCAGTGACGACGGGCTCGCCGCAGCGGAGGGATCGCCTGCGTCACCGGTCGCCACGATCAGTTCGGCAGGGTTGCGGAAGTACATCGCACCCATGTTTCCGTTGGTGCCCTTCGGGATACCGGTCAGGATCGGCTTCGGCACGTCGCCGGGCGCGATCCGCACGACGCGATTGTCGGATGCGGTGGTGATCAGCGCGTAGATCAGTCGGTCCTGCGCGTAGGTCGGTGAGAACGCGAAGTCGATCAGTCCGCCGTCGCCGGATGCGTCGACGGGCACGGTCGCCAGGACACGTTGCGGTCCATAGCGTTTGGTGGTGATGATCTTGCCGGTCGTCCGCTCGGCGACCACCGTGGCATCGCCTTTGTCGTCGCCCGGCATCACCCCTGCGGTGGATGCCAGGCAGGTCGCGATCACGGCAGGATCCGGATCCACACAGGGACCAGGTGGGGGAGGGATGGGTGGCTCGGCGGGTGTCGGGGGCGGCGCCTGCTTCTTCTGCTGTGACTCGTTGTTGGCACTGAACGTGCCCGCGTCCTTCTCTCGGTCCTGCGCGGAGAAGTCCGCGCATCCGCTGATCATCGTCAGGACCGAGAGGATGGCGACGACGGCGCCGACCCGGACCCGATACGTCCGGCCCCCCGATGCCGACCGCTTCCGGCCGCGCATTCCTGTCGGCCACCCCTTGCGCATACGACCCAGAGTAGGTGATCGATTTCGACTCACCGCGTGCTGCTGGAGCCAGGTTCGCCCGACAGCGCATAGAGTCGGGCGTGTGAGCGAACGCGACATGGCTGCAGGCAGCGGTTCCAGTCCGTACGACGAGCCGACGGGCGAGATCGATCTGGGCGAGGACGCCTCGATGCGTCGTCGACAGGTGCCTGCGGATGACCGGGACGAGTTCTACGCCCGACATGCGCTTCCCGAACGGCCCGGCGTCTCGAGAGTCGACGACCTCGATGACATCGATCCCGACGAACTCGACACCCAGGCAATGCCTGCCCGCCCGGCCGCGCAGAGCGGCGCCGCACCCGCCGCGACGCCGACCGAGGCGATCAGACGGCCCGACGATCCCGCCGATGCACAGACCCAGCGGTTTGCGACGCCGCAACCGCGCACCAACCCGCAACCGGTCGAGGACGTCCGCACCGATGACTTCACGGCTGTCCCGCCAACCCGGGTCGCGGCTTCGGAGACCGCCGTGCCGGAGAGCGACGTGTCCGACGCTGTCGCGCCCGGCGTCGGGGATTCCTACGAGGCGGCCCCGGCAGTCGCCGATGAACGTCTCCGGTCGGCGGAGGAGGATCTGTCCGAGGCGCAGCGCCGTGCACGCCGTGGCACCCTCGACATCGGTCTGCTCGTATTACGCGTGGCGGTCGGGGTGATCGCCCTCGCGCACGGGTCGCAGAAGCTCTTCGGCTGGTGGAACGGGCCGCGACTGTCGGGGTTCGAGGACATGCTCCTCAATTCGCCCAACCCGGCCATCGGATTCACTCCCGACGCCGCACGTCCCCTGGCCATAGTGGGCGCGGTCTCCGAGACGCTCGGCGGTCTCATGCTGGTGGTGGGATTGTTCACACCGCTCGCCGCGTCCGCGGTCCTGGGTGTGATGTTGGTCGCCGCGGCCTACAAGGCGACCTTGGCGGGTGGGGTCTGGTTCTTCGCGGCCGATCCGAACGGCGCGGGCATCGAGTACGAACTGCTCATCTGCGCGTGCGCGGTGGCGATCATCCTGACCGGTCCGGGCCGGATCTCACTCGATGCGCCGCGCGGCTGGGCGCGACGACCGGCCTGGGGGTCACTGGCGTTGCTCGTCGTCGGGATCGGTGCCGCAGTCGCCGTCTGGATGGTGTTCAACGGCACCAATCCGTTCGAGTCGCCGGGTAACCCGACCGGCTGACGCCGGCCGGGTCTGCCGGCAATCGTGATCGCTCAGTCGACCACGCGCACAGCGCCTCGGTCGGCCGAGGTGGCCAACTTGGCGTAGGCGCGCAATGCGGTGGTCACCGTCCGCTCACGGTCCTTGGGCTGCCACGGCCGCTCCGACGCCTCCATCTTGGCTCGTCGCTCGGCCAGCACATCGTCGTCGACGAGAACTTCGAGGCGACGGGTCTTGACGTCGATCAGGATCGGGTCACCGTTCTCGATGAGACCGATGACGCCACCTGCCGCCGCTTCGGGCGAGATGTGACCGATCGACAGTCCCGACGATCCGCCGGAGAACCGGCCGTCGGTGATCAATCCGCACTTCTTCCCCATGCCGGTGCCCTTCATGAAGGCGGTGGGGTGCAGCATCTCCTGCATGCCTGGCCCGCCGGACGGCCCTTCGTATCGAACCACGAGGACCTCACCGGCCTGGATCGTCTTGGACAGGATCACCTGGACGGCTTCCTCCTGGCTCTCGACGACTCGGGCCGGACCTTCGAAGTGCCAGAGATCCTCATCGATGCCCGCGGTCTTGAGGATGGCGCCGTCTTCGGCGAGATTGCCGCGTAGCACGCACAACCCACCCTCGACGGTGTACGCGTGTGCGAGATCGCGGATGCAGCCACCCTCGGCATCGGTGTCGAGGGAACTCCACCGGTTCGCGGTGGAGAACGGCGTGGTGGTCCGGACGCCGCCCGGTGCCGCATGGAACAGCTCTCGTGCCTCGTCGAGGGCCTTGCCGCCGCGGACGTCCCAGTCGTCGAGGAACTGGGCGACGGTCGGGCTGTGCACCGTTGATGCGGTGTCGTCGAGAAGCCCGGCCCGGCGTAGTTCACCCAGGATCGCCGGGATGCCACCGGCCCGATGCACGTCCTCCATGTGGTAGTCCGAGTTCGGCGCGACCTTGGACAGGCACGGCACGTTGCGACTGATCTCGTCGATGACCGAGAGGTCGAAGTCGGCGACCTCACCTTCCTGCGCGGCGGCGAGGATGTGGAGCACGGTGTTGGTCGATCCGCCCATCGCGACGTCGAGAGCCATGGCATTGCGGAACGCCGTGGGGGTCGCGATGTTGCGGGGGAGGACCGACTCGTCGTCGTCGCGGTACCAGCGGTTGGCCGCGTCGACCACGACGCTGCCGGCGCGCTCGAACAATGCGCGGCGCGCTTCGTGGGTGGCCAGCGTCGAGCCGTTGCCGGGCAACGCGAGTCCGAGTGCCTCGGTGAGGCAGTTCATCGAATTGGCGGTGAACATACCCGAGCACGACCCACAGGTCGGGCACGCGGATCGTTCGACCTCACTCAGCCCTTCCTCGTCGACATCGCTGTTCGCCGACGCCGAGATCGCGGTGATGAGGTCGGTGGGCGCCTGCGCGACACCGTCGACGACGACGGCCTTGCCGGCCTCCATCGGGCCTCCCGAGACGAACACCGTGGGGATGTTCAGGCGCATCGCGGCGTTGAGCATGCCGGGAGTGATCTTGTCGCAGTTGGAGATACAGACAAGGGCATCGGCTGTGTGGGCGTTGACCATGTACTCGACCGAGTCGGCGATGATCTCGCGGCTCGGGAGTGAATAGAGCATGCCCCCGTGGCCCATCGCGATGCCGTCGTCGACGGCGATGGTGTGGAACTCGCGAGGCACACCACCGGCCGCACGGACGGCGTCGGCGACGATCTCACCGACATCCTTGAGATGCACGTGACCGGGTACGAACTGTGTGTAGGAGTTGGCGATCGCCACGATCGGCTTGCCGAAGTCGTCATCGGTCATTCCGGTGGCCCGCCACAGCGAGCGCGCACCGGCTGCTTCGCGGCCGACGGTGGTGGTTCGGGACCTCAGAGCTGGCATGCAAAATCCTCGGTGTTCGTCGTCCTGCCTGGGCTCGGGCAGGCGTGGAATGGGTGGTGATCTCGACACGGGACGACGGACCGACCTCTGCGGTGGAGGTCACCGGCGGCCGAATGCGTGCGCATCACCGGGTTTCGAGGCTACTCCGCGCCGATCGGGGGTTGCCGAAGGGTTCGTGGTGGTCAGGCCTGGTCGGCCGCTGCCGCCGCGTACGGGTCGGGAATCCGTCCGCGGCTGGCTGCCGACAACCGGGGGAGATCGGCGAAGGTGATGGCGGGCAATCGCACCCGAGCGCCGTTCACCAGGACCGCGCGCACCGAACTCCACCGCGGGAACTGCAGACCGTCGAGTTCATTCCAGGCGATCTCGCGGGTGGAGAAGGTGTGCACCGCCTTCAGCCCGTCTTCGGTCACCACCGTGCGAATCCGCACGATCCACCAGCCGAGGAGTATCGGCAGGGCCAGAGTCCAGCCGAGCCACACCAGTGAGGCCCCCGCCAGGATCACGGCGACGATGAACATCATCGGGACCGCGAAATAGGCGATCCGCTGGATGCGGAACGTCTGGGGCAGTTCCACCTCGGGGGGTGTGGAGTCGGAGGATGCGGCGGATGGGGTAGACACGTCTCCATTGTCTCATCCCGTCGACAGCGCAGATCCACCAGTGATTTCCCACCATGTGAGACGCGATGTCCCGTGGTTTGACTCTTGACATGCGCCGGTCCTACCGTGAAGGCGTGATGCAGCACGATATTCTCGTAGTACTCGGCCGGCGCGTCGTCGCCTGACCGGTCACTTCGTAGACCCTCGAGCATCGACGCGCCACCCTCGAACAGCCCAGCTGTCGGGGGTTTTTTCTTGTCAACAACCAGAACACCAGAAGATGGGGAACGTGCAGTGAGCGCACCAACAGCACGAACCAACGCCGCGACCGGAGCCGATACCTCCCGTGAGACGGCGCCGCGCCAGCAATCACCCGCGGCAGGAAACCTGCGGGCGGTAGGCCAGCACACCGTGGCACCCGAGCGCGTCAGCGGTGCCCAGTCCGTGGTCCGGTCGCTCGAGGAACTCGGCGTCGAGGTGGTCTTCGGCATTCCCGGCGGCGCGGTCCTGCCGGTCTACGATCCGCTGCTGGATTCGCAGAAGGTTCGTCACGTCCTGGTCCGGCACGAGCAGGGTGCGGGACATGCGGCGACCGGTTACGCGCAGATCACCGGCCGCGCAGGCGTCTGCATGGCGACGTCGGGTCCGGGTGCCACCAATCTGGTGACTCCGCTGGCCGACGCACAGATGGACTCGGTGCCGGTCGTCGCGATCACCGGACAGGTCGGGCGTGCGCTCATCGGCACCGACGGCTTCCAGGAGGCCGACATCTCCGGCATCACGATGCCGGTCACCAAGCACAACTTCCTGGTGAGCAACCCGGCCGACATCCCGCGCGTGATCGCCGAGGCGTTCCACATCGCGGAGAGTGGCCGTCCGGGCGCGGTTCTCGTCGACATCCCCAAGGACATCCTGCAGGCGCAGACCACGTTCGCGTGGCCGCCGCAGATCGACCTGCCCGGATATCGTCCGGTCACCAAGCCGCACGGCAAGCAGGTCCGGGAGGCTGCTCGGCTGATCGAGGCGGCCAAGGCGCCCGTCCTCTACGTCGGCGGCGGCGTCATCAAGGCGAACGCGTCGGAGGAGTTGCGGGAACTCGCGGAACTGACCGGCATCCCGGTGGTGACCACACTGATGGCGCGCGGGGCGTTCCCCGACAGCCATCAGCAGCACCTGGGCATGCCGGGTATGCACGGCACGGTCGCCGCGGTGGCCGCCCTGCAACGGAGTGATCTGCTGATCACGCTCGGCGCACGTTTCGACGATCGCGTCACCGGCCAGTTGTCGTCATTCGCACAGAATGCCAAGGTTGTCCACGCGGACATCGACCCGGCCGAGATCGGCAAGAACCGGCACGCCGACGTCCCCATCGTCGGGGATTGCAAAGCGGTCATCGTCGACCTGATCGAGACGATCCGCAATGAGCGGGCCACCACCGCCGGGGCGCCGGACATCTCGGAGTGGTGGAGGTACCTCGACGGGGTCCGCCGTACGTATCCATTGAGCTACGACCGTCAGGCGGACGGATCGATGTCGCCCGAGTTCGTCATCTCGGCCGTCGGCAAGGCAGCAGGTCCCGACGCCGTCTACTGTGCGGGCGTCGGCCAGCACCAGATGTGGGCTGCGCAGTTCATCTCCTACGAGAAGCCCCGAACGTGGCTGAACTCGGGTGGTCTGGGCACGATGGGCTATGCCGTGCCTGCGGCCATGGGTGCCAAGATGGCCGCGCCGGACACCGAGGTCTGGGCCATCGACGGAGATGGCTGCTTCCAGATGACCAACCAGGAGTTGGCCACCTGCGCCATCGAGGGCATCCCCATCAAGGTGGCCTTGATCAACAACGGCAATCTCGGCATGGTGCGGCAGTGGCAGACCCTCTTCTACGAGGAGCGCTACTCGAACACCGACCTCTCGACCCACTCGCGGATGATCCCCGACTTCGTGAAGCTCGCGGAAGCGTTGGGCTGCGCGGCATTCCGGGTCGAGCGCGAAGAGGACGTCGACGAGGTCATCGCCAAGGCCAGGGAGATCAACGATCGGCCGGTGGTGGTCGACTTCATCGTCGGCGCCGATGCCCAGGTGTGGCCGATGGTCGCCGCAGGCACCGGTAACGATCAGATCATGGCGGCCCGCGACATCCGGCCGCTGTTCGACGAGGACGAATCCGCATCGGATCCGGTCGACATCCACGAGACGATGGCGCGTCCGGATCAGGCGAATCGGCCCGCTTCTGCAGGGAAGGAAGACAAGTGAGCACCACTCACACCCTCAGCGTTCTGGTCGAGGACCGACCGGGTGTTCTCGCCCGGGTCTCGAGCCTGTTCTCCCGGCGTGGGTTCAACATCGAGTCGTTGGCGGTCGGACCGACCGAGCTGAAAGGTATCTCGCGGATGACCATCATGGTCACCGTGGACGATTTCCCGCTCGAGCAGGTCACCAAGCAGCTCAACAAGCTGATCAACGTGATCAAGATCGTCGAGCAGGACCCGTCGAGCTCGGTGTCGCGTGAACTGATGATGATCAAGGTCCGGTCCGATTCGTCGGTGCGCGGCGAGGTCATCGAGGTGGTCAACCTGTTCCGCGCGAAGGTCATCGACGTCTCGACCGAATCCTTGACGATCGAGGCGACCGGTACCAGCGAGAAACTCGAGGCGTTGCTGCGGATGCTCGATCCGTACGGAATCCGCGAGATCGCCCAATCCGGCGCGGTCACCCTGGGGCGTGGCCCAAAGAGCATGTCGGCCAACCGCTGACACACGGCGCGAGCCGCACAGAGAAGTACACAGGCCCTCGAGGACTACACAACACTTTGAGGGACAACAGAAATCGAAGGGAATCCAACTGTGGCGATCGAACTGTTCTATGACGACGACGCCGATCTGTCGATCATCCAGGGCCGCAAGGTCGCGGTGATCGGCTACGGCAGCCAGGGACACGCACATTCGCTGTCGCTGCGCGACTCCGGGGTCGATGTCGCGGTCGGTCTGCGTGAGGGCAGCAAGTCTCGCGACAAGGCTGCCGAGCAGGGCCTCAAGGTCATGTCCGCCAAAGAGGCCGCCGAGTGGGCCGACGTCATCATGCTGCTGGCTCCGGACACCTCGCAGGCCAAGATCTTCACCGAGGACATCGAGCCGAACCTGAAGGACGGCAACGCCCTGTTCTTCGGACACGGCCTCAACATCCACTTCGATCTGATCAAGCCTGCCGCGAACATCACTGTCGGCATGGTCGCGCCGAAGGGGCCCGGTCACCTCGTGCGCCGTCAGTTCGTCGACGGCAAGGGCGTGCCCTGCCTGATCGCCGTCGACCAGGATCCGAAGGGTGAGGGCCAGGCCCTCGCATTGAGCTATGCCAGCGCCATCGGCGGTGGGCGTGCCGGGGTCATCAAGACCACCTTCAAGGAAGAGACCGAGACCGACCTGTTCGGTGAGCAGGCCGTGCTCTGCGGCGGTACCGAGGAATTGGTCAAGACCGGCTTCGAGGTGATGGTCGAGGCGGGCTACGCGCCGGAGATGGCCTACTTCGAGGTGCTGCACGAGCTCAAGCTGATCGTCGACCTCATGTACGAGGGTGGCATCGCCCGGATGAACTACTCCGTCTCCGACACCGCCGAGTTCGGCGGCTACCTCTCCGGACCGCGCGTCATCGACGCCGACACCAAGGAGCGGATGCGCGGCATCCTCCGCGACATCCAGGACGGCACCTTCACCAAGCGTCTCGTCGCCAATGTGGAGAACGGCAACTCGGAGCTCGAGGGCCTGCGCAAGAAGAACGCCGAGCACCCGATCGAGGTCACCGGCAAGAAGCTGCGCGATCTCATGAGCTGGGTCGATCGCCCGATCACCGAGACCGCGTAAGCGCCTCGCCCGGCATCCTGTAGCCGTTGTCGCCGATGGTCGGCGACAACGGCTACAGCTTTGTCCACACCCTTCGATCGGCGCCCGGTACCACCCAGTTTGTCCGGTACCATCGCATCGATTCGGACTGTGGCACAGGGGGAGACATGTCTGGGACGACGGTGAATCCGGGGATCTTGCGCGAGTTCTCGGGGACGGTGGAGGAGACCGCGGCAGTCATCCGCGACTCGTCGCTGCCCACGGACCTCCTCGGGATCGCTGCGTGTATGACGGGATCGTCTGCCGCATATGCGTTGACGACCTTGGCTGATGCGCTGCACGATCCGCTGCGGCGAACGGCAGAGGCGTACTCGGCGATGTCCGGCGCGGTTCACAACGCTGCCGGCGAGTTCGAGGCGGCCGATGACGAGTTGGCGGCGGCGTTCAACCGGATTGCATCCGCGCAATGATTCCCAGTCGCTCCGTATTCGAGACGTGGCGACCCGACGCACTCGGGCCGGCCGTGGACGTGGCCAAGTCGTCTTCCGAAACCGTCGACCAGGCCGGCTGGGAGGTGGTTTGGGAGATCTCCGGTCTCAACAACAACGAGAACTGGGATGGTCTCGCATACCGCGCTGCCGGTGACATGGCCGGTCGCGTTCGTGGCCGGACTTCGACATTCGGCAATCTGGGGATGAATGTCGAGGTCGGCGTCCACAAGTTCGGAGCGACTCTGGCAGCTGAACATCGAGCGATCAGCGATCTGGTGCGGATCATCGAATCCGGCGATCTCTACGTCACGGACGACTGGACGGTGCTCGTTCGCGAGAAGGTCATGTCACCGGCGATGGCGAAGCTCTTGGTGCTCGCCGCGACCGGATTCCAGGATCAGTTGAATCCGCATCTGATGAATCTCGGACATGCCGACTACGATCTCGGGAACTTCATTCGGTCGCAAACCATGTCGGTGACTCCCGGACTGTCGGAGTTGTGGAGCGACAGGAATGCACCGAAGGACGCCACGACGGATCCGTATTCTGACGAAACGCGCGGCGAGGACCCGACCAGAGGCCGGGAGAACCAGCAGAAGAAGCTGGCCGAGCACATGATGGGAACAGTCGTCGACAAGGACACGACTTCCACGGACGGGAAGACGGTGACGACCTTGCGGATGCTCGATGGCAGCAGGCAGGTCTACACAGATGCTCATCGTGGTGGGGTGCGGGATACCTTCGACCTGTTCGACGAGAAGGGAAACCTCGTCTCGACGAAGGTGAACAACCCCGATGGGTCGATCGTGACCAGGCTGACGCGTGAGGGGAAGTCGCCGATTGTCGTGCGAGAGACCAAGGACGGCAAGGCGGTTGCCGACGTGGATGGTGTGCAGGTCCAGGTTCCGGGTACCAAGGACGTCGCCCAGGCCTTGGCCAGCGGTGGGATGGCCGCCCTGGAACCCCATGTGGCGGACGGTTTGCCGTACTTGAGTACAGCACAGGCCGAGAAGCTGGCCATCGGGACCAAGGCGGCAGGACCGGCGCTGACGATTCTCGGAACCGCGCTCGCCGTGGCGGATGCCAAGAGCGGTTACGACAAGTGCGTGGCGACCACAGTTGGAGGTGTGAGTCTCGCCGGTGACGTTGCGGTGATGCTGGCCGCGCCGGAGGGAGCCGGCGCATTGACGACTTTCGGGATCACCGCAGGCAGCGGTCTTGCCTTGGGTATGGCTGGGAGCCTCATTGGTCAGGCAGTGTGCAAGTGACATCGAGTCAGCGGTCACTGTTTCCGGTACCGGACGAGTGGTCATCGCGACCGCGCGGCGATTGGTCGGGTGCACTGGTCTACACCGTTCTCGGTACGTTGTTCGCCGGCATCGGTATCGTGGGCTTGGCGGGTGGTCAGCGACTCGGCTTTCTCTGCGCCGAGCTGATTGCGTGCGGAATGATCCTGGACATCTGCTCGATTCTTCGATCAGCGCGGCTACGCACAATGACAACTGCGGGGGTTGCTCCATTCCTCCGGGACGGCGTGTTGACCATCCGGCGTGATCGTCTGATGCGCGGATTCGACATTGCTTCCACCGCAACGTTTGGGGCCGGTGCATTGCTCTTCGCACTGGGGGCCTGGCGTGATGCGGTGCACATTTCGCTCGCGAGCGAGCATGCCGAAAACCTATATCCGCCTGTGGCATTCGTGGTGGGAATCCTCTATATCGGCCACGCGGTGCGGGCGGCCAACGGTGATTCCGCATGGATGATCGTGTCGGAACGGGGGATCAGTGTGCCCTCGCATCGGACCGCCAACGGCCTCGACTGGGGAATCGTCACCGAAGTGACGCCGGTTCTGACGAAGGGCGACAAACGTAACGGGGCATGGATGTCGCTTCGTCCCGGCGAACGGTACGACCAGATCCGGGTTGACGAGTCGTGTCTCGGTGGCCCCGCGACCTTCTGGCTCATCGATTTCTACCATCGGCACCCAGAGTTGAGGGCAGAACTCGGGGGCACGGCAGTGATCAGGCGGTTGCGTGACGGATCGCTGGTGCCGGATGCGCATCGCAATGTCTGACGGAGCGGGGGTATGCAGCGTCCCCGCTGAGTACGTTGAGATCTTGCGGGCGATGGCGATGGATCCCAGCGCCATCGAGCAGATTCGCGAAGCGCTTGCGGACCTGGGCGATGCGCAGTTGAGGAATGCTGTGCTGCCCATCCCGGAGCAGTGGCGGTCTGACGACTACCAGCTGTTCTGCGTCGACCGGCGTGTTCGGCTTGCCGAGTACGAGCGGCGACGCGCGTTGGCAGTCGACGAGTGGGACGCCGACGCCGGCGGCCGAGCAATCGAAGGCCTCACGCCGAACGAGCTCAGCCGCGTCGAGGATTTTGTTCGGACACAGTTCCTGGCCGAACTCTCCGCGTGGTTGCGGCTGCATCCGGGGACTCGATACGACACCGAGTGATTGATCGCCACGTGGTGATTGCGGTACACGAAGGAGGCCCCGGGACCGAAGTCCCGGGGCCTCCTTCGTATGTCGGCCTGCTATCAGATCGGCCGGTATCCGCGATACTGCGGGAGTGATCCGATCCGCTTGAGCACCGGGCCGATGTTGGTGCCTGTCTCGGGGCCGATACAGCCCACGAAGTAGTAGGCGTTCACCATCCCGACCAGGCGGTCACCGACCACCACGGGGCTACCGGAGTCGCCTTCGATCACGCACATCTGACTGAAGTGCGCGTCTCCGTCGGAGAACCAGCTGATGCCGCAGGTGTTGCCCGTGGTCCGGCCCTCCTTGCAGGCGATCGTCGGGAAGGCGAGCGGTCGCGTGTCGACCGATCGGATGGTCACGCCCCGCACAGTGCGCAGGGGGACGACCTTCGCCGGGTTGAACTCGATCACCGCGATGTCGAGATCACTGGCGGAGTACGTGATGGTTCCTGCCTGTCCCCGGTCCTGGAAGGTCTCCGAGTACACCTTCTGCCCCGGCTTGCCACAGTGTCCTGCGGTGATACCGATCAGCTTGCCGGTGTTCGACTTACCGATCGTGGTCAGGGTGCAGGCCGCGGCAGAACTACCGCCCTTGAGCACCAGGATCCCGGAGCCTCCACCGAGATAGACCTTTGCCGGTGCGGCGTGGGCAATGCCAGCCCCCCAGCCGGCCAGCACCGTTGCAGCCAGAACCGCCAACAGTGCCGTCAGCTTCCTCATCATCCACACTCCGCTCGTTCGAGACACAAGAAATCATCGGCCCCGAGAGACGTCGCTCGGGGCCAAGCTCACCGTACCGGTCGGTACCCGCGCAGTGCGCTCCGCGGAATCGTCCCGGGGTCGGTTTGCAACCTATCCGTAATGCCGATCACAATCTACCCGCAAATCGCGGGACCGAGTACGAGCTGTCGAGACCGGCTGCGAATGGGTGACGAGCAGACCACTAAGCTGTTCGCGGAAGTCGTCGCGGTCACCGGAGCGGGTCGCGGTGGTCTCCGCACCGTTCACTTCGCCCCTCGATCATGGAGAATATTGTGACCTCAGCTGGCCGTCCGGTCGTTCTGATCGCCGACAAACTGGCACCCTCGACCGTCGAGGCGCTGGGAGACGACGTCGAGGTGCGCTGGGTCGACGGCCCCGATCGACCGAAGCTCCTCGAAGCCGCCGCCGACGCCGACGCCATCTTGGTTCGTTCGGCCACCACTGTCGACGCCGAGGTCCTCGACGTCGCACCGCGGCTGAAGATCATCGCCCGTGCCGGCGTTGGCCTCGACAACGTCGATGTGCCCGCCGCCACGCAGCGTGGAGTGATGGTGGTCAACGCACCGACCTCGAACATCCACACCGCCGCCGAGCACGCGGTGGCCCTACTGATGTCCGCGGCGCGCCAGATCCCGGCGGCCGACGCCACGTTGCGTGAGCATGCCTGGAAGCGTTCGTCGTTCAACGGCGTGGAGATCTTCGACAAGACGGTCGGAGTGGTGGGACTCGGCCGTATCGGCCAGTTGGTCGCCGCCCGGATGGCCGCCTTCGAGACATCGATCATTGCCTATGACCCCTATGTGTCCCCGGCGCGAGCAGCCCAGTTGGGTATCGAGCTGGTGAGTCTCGACGAGCTGCTCGAGCGTGCCGATTTCATCACCGTGCACCTTCCCAAGACACCGGAGACCCTCGGCCTCATCGGCACGGATCAGCTGGCGCGTACCAAGAAGGGCGTTGTCATCGTGAACGCGGCCCGGGGCGGCCTGATCGACGAGCAGGCGCTCGCCGATGCGATCACGTCCGGTCACGTGCGGGCCGCCGGGCTCGACGTCTACGCAACCGAGCCGTGCACCGACTCGCCGCTCTTCGAACTCCCGCAGGTCGTGGTGACCCCGCATCTCGGCGCCTCGACCAGTGAGGCGCAAGATCGCGCGGGCACCGATGTCGCGAAGAGCGTGCGTCTGGCTCTGGCCGGACATTTCGTGCCCGATGCCGTCAACATCACCGGCGGCACGGTCGACGAGGAGGTCGCGCCATGGCTCGAGGTCGCGCGTAAGGCAGGCGTCCTCGTGGGCGCCATCAGCAAGGAGCCGCCGACCTCGATCGTCGTCGATGTCCGCGGTGAACTGGCGGCCAACAATGTCGACGTTCTCGGGCTGTCGGCGCTGCGCGGGCTGTTCTCGGCCGTGCTCGACGAGCCCGTCACCTTCGTGAACGCGCCGACTGTCGCCGCCGATCGTGGCGTGACCAGCGAGGTGACCACGGCGTCGGAGAGTCCCAACCACCGCAGCGTGGTCGACGTGAAGGCCGTGTTCGCCGACGGGTCGGTGCACAACGTCTCCGGCAGCCTCACCGAGCCCCGTCTCGTCGAGAAGATCGTCAACATCAACGGCCGCAACTTCGATCTGCGTGCCGAGGGACTGAATCTCGTCGTGAGCTATGCCGACGAGCCCGGTTCGCTCGGCAAGATCGGCACGCTGCTCGGTAACGCGGGCATCGACATCCGGGCCGCAGGTCTGTCCCAGGATGCCGAAGGCGGCGGGGCGACCGTGATGCTGCGCGTCAGTGGCCCCCTCGACGACGACCTCATCGCATCCATCGGTGACGCCGTGGGCGCAACTCTCATCGAACAGGTGGACTTGTCATGAAACTCGCCGTCATCGCCGGCGACGGTATCGGCCCCGAGGTCATCGAGGAGGCCGTCGGCGTACTCGAATCCGTTGTCCCCGACGTCTCGACCACCGAGTTCGACCTCGGCGCGCGCCGCTATCACCGAAACGGCGAACTGCTCACCGAGGACGACCTGGAATCGCTGCGCAGGCACGATGCGATCTTGCTCGGCGCGATCGGGGACCCGTCGGTCCCGTCGGGGGTACTCGAGCGGGGATTGCTGCTGAACATGCGCTTCGCGCTCGATCACCACGTCAACCTTCGCCCCTCGCGGCGTCTGCCGGGTGTCACCTCGCCGCTGGCCGGTGACCCCGACATCGATTTCGTGGTCGTCCGCGAGGGGACCGAGGGCCCTTACACCGGAAACGGTGGCGCGATCCGTGTCGGGACCCCGCACGAGGTGGCCACCGAGGTGAGCGTGAACACCCGGTTCGGTGTGGAGCGCGTGGTGCGCAACGCCTTCGAGCGTGCACAGGCGCGTCGGAAGAAGCTGACGCTGGTGCACAAGACGAACGTGCTGACCTTCGCGGGCTCGATGTGGAGTCGGACCGTCGCGGAGATCGGCGCCGAGTATCCGGACGTCAGCACCGACTACTGCCACGTGGATGCGGCAACCATCTATCTGGTCACCGATCCCGGCCGATTCGACGTCATCGTCACCGACAATCTCTTCGGCGACATCATCACCGACATCGCGGCTGCCGTCACCGGTGGTATCGGCCTGGCAGCTTCGGGCAACATCGACGCGACGGGAGCGAATCCCTCGATGTTCGAGCCCGTGCACGGCAGTGCGCCCGACATCGCGGGACAGGGCAAGGCGGATCCGACCGCCGCGATCCTGTCCGCAGCATTACTGCTTGCCCACCTCGGCGAGACGGACGCCGCCGAGCGCGTGGAGAAGGCCGTCATCGACGACCTGGCCGAGCGCGGGTCGGGCGACCTGAAGACCTCGGAGATCGGCCGCCGGATCCGCGAGCGCCTCTAGGGCACAACACCTGCGACCCCCACCTGGACGTATCCGGGTGGGGGTCGTTCGCGTCGGCGGGCCATATTGTTCTAGTTGAAATAGAACTATATGATCTTTGTGTGTTGATCCGTATCGACCCCGCCTCACGCGCCCCGATCTTCGAACAGGTGGCGGCGTCGGTCCGCGGGGCGATCGTCCGCGGCGAGGTGGAAGCCGGTGAACGCCTGCCGGCTGCCCGCGACCTGTCCCGGAGCCTCGACATCAATCTGCATACAGTGCTGCGCGCGTATCAGATGCTGCGTGACGAAGGGGTCGTCGAACTCCGTCGGGGCCGGGGTGCAGTCGTCACGGCAGCGGCTCCGGATCGCTCGGAGTTCGTCGAGGCGATGGACCGGCTCGTGGATGTGGCGCGCCGGTTGGACATCAGGCCTGACGTGCTGGCGGTCGAGATCCGAGAGAGGTGGCAGACGTGAGGAATTCGACGGACGGTCGGAGCGAGGGCGAGGCCGGCATGACCGCCCGGGATCGTCGGATCGTGTGCGCGCTGGCGATTCTGCCGTCGGTGCTGGCGGCGGTGATCGGCGCCATCCTGGTCGCGTCCTGGCGGACGACCCTGCCCGATCCGGTTGCCACGCATTGGTCGTCGGACGGCGCCGACGGGTTCTCCGGTCTGACCTTCGTGATCGTCGCGCCGATCGTGGTGGGGATGGTCGGCCCATTCGTCGGCGCGGCCCTGAGTATCCGGGCCACCGACCCCACGATCATCCGAACAAGTATCGGAATCGTTGCAGGCGTTGTCATCTCGACTGTGGCCGTGATCGTGTCGACCACGGCTTGTCAACGGGGTGTGGCAGATGCCGCCACGGTGCCGACCCCGCAGTGGCAGATCGCGTTGTCGATGGCGATCGGCCTCGCGAGCGGTCTCGGTCTCGCCGCGCTGGTGCCATCATGGACGGCGACGCCGCCGGCCGGTGACATCGGGGAGCGCCCATTCGTGGCGATCGGGGCGGAGGAGCGGATCGTCTGGACCCGGTTCGTCTCACCGTCGCCTGGTGCGTCGCTGATCCTCGGTGGGTCCGTGGTGATCCTCGCGTGCCTGGCCCTGGTGCTGCGCTCGTGGCTCGTCGCGGCGATCCTGCTGATCGTCGTGGTGGCGGCCATCGCGATGTGGGGCACTCGGGTCACCGTGGATCGGACCGGGGTCAGCGTGCGCGGGAGGCTGGGGTGGCCGCGCTCGCATGCCGCGATGCCGGAGATCGACCACGCCGAGGCGGTCCGGGTCCGGGCGCTGCGTGATTTCGGGGGCTTCGGCTATCGCGTCGCAGTTCACGGAGATCTCAAGGGAGCCAAGGGATTCGTGTTGAAATCCGGCTCCGCACTCCTGGTGGTGCGGCAGGACGGTCGACGCGACATCGTGGTGGTCGATGACGCGTCGACCGCCGCAGGTGTGGTCAATCGGCTGCTGGATCCCGAGGGACCAGCGGAACGGCGACCAGCGGGGTCAGGGCAGTGAGGGCGAACGCGAGGGGGAACCCGGCGGCACCGATCAGCGCACCCAGCACCGGTGTGGTGGCGGCCGTCGCGAGATACTGAGCCGTGTTCTGTACCGCCAGACCGCGGCCGCTCCAGCCTGGACCCGCGAACTCGGCGATCGCGGTGAACGCCAAGCCGTTGTCGGCGACCGAGGCGATGGTCGCGATCGCCATCACCACCGGTGCGACCGGACTGTGCAGCCAGTCGGTCAACGCCAGTACCGCCATCGACAACGCCGCGGCGACCGCGATCACGCAGATGGGCCGCATCCGCGAGCCCCACCTGTCCGAGACCCGGCCGGCGGCGATCCGCCCCAATGCCCCGACGACCTGCGTGGCGGTCACCAGTGCGCCTGCTGCGCCGGGCGACCAGTGGTGCGCGACGATCAGCCAGGTGGGCACGAAGGTCCACATCATCGACTGTGGGATCACCAGCAGCACACTGACTCCGTGTACGCGGGCCAGGAAACTGCCTGCGCGGTACGGGTTGTCGGTCCTGTGCGGGGCGCCCGACGGCTGGGTACCGGCCAATGGAGGGTCGACGATCCCGATCACGCACGCGACCAGACCCAGGGCGGTCACGGTGACCGGGATGAGGAGTGCGGCTGTGACACCGTAGGACTGGGCAGTGAACGGCATGGTGAGCGCGCAGACTCCGATGCCCAGGGGCTGTGCCATCTGGCGAACGCCCATCGCGGTTCCGCGCTGGTGGGCGGGGAACCAGCCGACGACGATCCGGCCACTCGCGCCGTTGGCCGCGCCTGCGCCCAGGCCACCGACGAACAGGCCGGTCGCCAGCACCCAGTAGGGCGCGTCGAGGGCCGAGACCACTGCGGTGGCCGCCGTGCCCGCCAGCGTGATGCACAGGGAGATGATCAGCACCCGGCGTTCGCCGAACCGATCGAGCAGCGCACCCCACGGGATGATCAGCAGCATCAGGCCCACGGTCGGAATGGTGGCCAGAACGGATGCCTGCGTGAGGGACAGCCCGTGGTCGGTGTGGAGCGCCGGGATGAGATAGGCCACACCGCTGACGGCACAGGTCGTGGTCATGGCCGCCACCAACGCGCAACACAGCATGGCCCATCGGCGCCGCGGTGACATCGTCACCGCCGCCGGTCCGGCCGTCGACCGGGTTGTCCCGACGCCGTTCACACGATCACCTCATCTCAAATAGTGGAACGCAACGTCCATATTCTAGAACGCGAGAAGTTCACGTCAAACCGGTGTCCCGAGTTGTGGGAAAGCCGGTGCGATAATGTCGTGCCATGCGTTTAGGACGAGTTGCCAGCCCAGACGGGGTCGCGTTTGTCTCCATCGAAGACGTCGACGGTGGGCAGCGGGCACGCGAGATCGCGGAGCATCCGTTCGGCACCCCGACGTTCACCGGGCGGTCGTGGGCGCTTGCCGATGTGCGTTTGCTCGCGCCCATTCTCGCGTCGAAGGTCATCTGCATCGGGAAGAACTACGCCGCTCACGTCGCCGAGATGGGTGGGGAGGCGCCGGCGGACCCGGTGATATTCCTGAAGCCCAACACGTCGATCATCGGTCCGGAGGTGCCCATCGTGCGCCCGCCGAGTTCGGAGCGCGTCGATTTCGAGGGTGAACTCGCGGTCGTGATCGGCCAGCCGTGCAAGGACGTGAGCGCCGCCAAGGCCAAGGACGTCATTCTCGGCTACACCGTCGCCAACGACGTGACCGCCCGCGATCAGCAGAAGGCGGACGGACAGTGGACCCGCGGCAAGGGCTACGACACGTTCTGCCCGCTCGGTCCATGGATCGAGACCGAGTTCGATCCTGCCGACGCCGAATTGGTCACCGAACTCGACGGCGAGGTGACCCAGCGGTCGAGGACCTCGTCGATGCTGCACGACGTGGGGTCGATCGTCGAGTGGATCTCGCGCGTCATGACGCTGCTGCCCGGTGACGTCATCCTGACCGGAACGCCGGAGGGCGTGGGCCCGATGACGGCCGGACAACGGGTCTCGGTGACCGTGGAAGGAATCGGGACACTCGTCAATCCGGTGGTGGACAAGCCGTGAGGGGCCCGAAGGTCGCGCAGGTCAACGGGATAGAGATCGCCTACGAGGAGTTCGGTTCAGGTCCGCTGGTGGTGCTCGTGATGGGGACCGGTAGTCCCGGGCGGGTGTGGCAGGCCCACCAGCAACCGGCGCTCACCAAGGCGGGCTTTCGGGTGGTGACCTTCGACAATCGGGGAATCGCCCCCTCGTCGGAGTGTGCTGACGGGTTCTCCCACGACGACATGGTTGCCGACACCGCGGCGCTCATCGAGCATCTCGCCAGTGGTCCGGCCTTCGTCGTCGGGACCTCGCTGGGGGCGCGGATCACCCAGGAACTGGCGCTGGCGCGGCCCGACGTCGTGAAGGCGGCGGTGATGATCGCCACGTATGGTCGCAACACCCCGTTGCAGCAGGCCATCTCGGCGGGGGAGCGCGCCCTGTACGACAGCAAGATCACCCTGCCGCCGGACTACGCGGCCGCGATCACTGCCCACCTGAATCTGTCGCCGCACACGCTCGACGACGACCGCACGGCGAAGGACTGGCTCGACGTCATCGGCTTCTCGCCGCAGACGGTCACGCCGGGAGTGCGTGCACAGCTCGCCTTGCACGACCATGAGGCCGACCGTCTGGGCGCGTATCGGGGTATCACCCGGCCGTCGATGGTCATCGGATTCGCCGACGATCGCACTCTGCCGCCGAAGCTCGCGCGTGAGGTTGCCGAGGCGATCCCGGGGGCCCGGTACGAAGAGGTGGCCAAGGCGGGACACTTCGGCTACCTCGAACAGCCTGCCGAGGTGAACCGGCTTCTCGTGGACTTCCTGGCCGCACAGGCCTGAGCGTCCGGTCGTAGATCGGACGGGGAACCGACGGCGGCGCTCGATTCGATACGCTGACCTCCATGAGTGGCTCCGATGTGCGCGTCCGTTTCTGCCCGTCCCCGACCGGAACTCCGCATGTCGGTCTCGCCCGGACGGCATTGTTCAACTTCGCCCAGGCCCGGCACGACGGCGGCACGTTCGTCTTCCGGATCGAGGACACCGACGCCGCGCGCGACAGTGAGGAGTCCTACGCCGCGATCCTCGACGCGCTGCGGTGGCTCGGGCTCGAGTGGGACGAGGGCCCCGAGGTGGGCGGGCCCTATGGGCCGTACCGGCAGTCGGAGCGCCGCGCGACCCACCTCGACGTGGTCGCCCAACTGCTGGCCGCGGGAGAGGCCTACGAGGCCTACTCGACACCCGAAGAGGTCGAGGCGCGCCACCGTGCGGCGGGCCGCGATCCCAAACTCGGATATGACAACTTCGACCGCGACCTGACCGACGAGCAGCGCGCCGCCTTGGCCGCCGAAGGGCGCAAACCCGTTGTCCGCCTGCGCATGCCGGACCACGACCTGGTGTGGGACGACCTGGTCCGTGGCACCACGACGATCAAGGCAGGCACGGTCCCCGACTTCGCCCTCACCCGGGCGACCGGCGATCCGCTGTACACACTGGTCAATCCGGTCGACGACGCGATGATGAAGATCACCCACGTGTTGCGGGGAGAAGATCTGCTCTCCTCGACGCCCCGGCAGATCGCGCTCTACGAGGCGTTGACCCGGATCGGGATCGCCGACCGTGTTCCGGAGTTCGGGCACCTGCCGTTCGTGATGGGGGAGGGCAACAAGAAGCTGTCCAAGCGTGATCCGGAATCGAACCTGTTCCACCATCGTGACCGCGGATTCATCCCCGAGGGGCTGCTGAACTACCTCGCCCTCCTCGGTTGGGGCTACTCCCATGAGACCGACGTCTTCTCCCTCGACGAGATGATCGCGGCTTTCGATGTGCGTCAGGTCAATTCGAATCCCGCCCGGTTCGATCAGAAGAAGGCGGACGCGATCAATGCCGAACACATCCGCGCTCTCGAACCGGGCGACTTCGCTGCTCGACTCAAGGACTATCTCATCGTGCACGGCAAGTTGGCTGAGCCGATCGATGACGCGTCGTTCACCGCGCTCGCCGAGTTGGTGCAGACACGCATCCAGGTCCTCGGGGACGCCTGGTCGCTGATGTCGTTCCTGTATGTCTCCGACGCCGATTTCGTCATCGACGAGAAATCGGCGGCCAAGAATCTCGGCGCCGACGCCGGTGAGGTCCTCGACGCCGCGGTCGCCGCGCTGGACGGGCTCCCGGCATGGACGGGCCCGCAGATCGAGGAGGCCTTGAAGGAGGCGCTGGTCGACACGCTCGGACTCAAACCGCGTAAGGCGTTCGGTCCTGTCCGGGTGGCCGTGACCGGCTCCCAGGTGAGCCCGCCGCTCTTCGAATCGATGGAGCTGCTCGGCCGCGACAAGAGCCTCGCGCGCCTTGGCGCGGCGCGTGAAACCGTGCCGAGCTAGCGCCTTGACCTGGCGATTTGTGAACTGAGGGTGCCCCTCGGTACTCTTCTCCTCGGTCCTTTTCAGACTGGCCGGGCGCTGAGTCCAGCCAGCCGGGAAGGGAAAACCTTGGGGTATGGTGTAATTGGCAACACAGCGGTTTCTGGTACCGCCATTCTAGGTTCGAGTCCTGGTACCCCAGCGAGTCCTCGGGTGGCCGACCTCGAACCGAGGCCGTATCCCGTAGATTCACAGATGTACAACTGAACATTCAGTTCCTGGCCCCGTCGTCTAGCGGCCTAGGACGCCGCCCTCTCAAGGCGGTAGCGCGGGTTCGAATCCCGTCGGGGCTACACAACAAAGAGACCCCCTCACCTGCAATGAAGCAGGGGAGGGGGTTTCTTTGTGTCTGAAGGTCGGGGCGTGTTCTCCGGTCCTCCGGATTCGCGCGTCACGCCCCGGGCGCGGTGCTCCCGGCGACGGGCATCTCGGGCAACCCGAGTTTGCGGTGGTCCCACGATCGGATGCGTCCCGGGACGATGCGGACCGCGACTCGCTTGTTCATCATCTGCTCGACGAACGGACGTGACTCCTCGGTGTACGGGGCCGTGTAGCGCTCCCACACACTGATCCCCACTTTCAGGCAGGAATCCGGGTCGTCGAGGATCTCGGCGGTCCCTTCGAAGGAGACGCCACGCAGCGTGTCGTAGGTGTCGCCATCCTCGATCAGGACCGAACACCGATTGTTGCGTCGTAGGTTGACGGCCTTCTGCGACTTGGCCTTGGTCTCGAACCAGATCTCGCCGTCGACCACGCCGTACCACATGGCGACGAGATGAATGCTCCCGTCCGAACCGGTGGTCGCGAGCGTCGCGGTTCTCCCGTTCGTGACGAATTCGTTGATCTCGGTCTCGGACATGACGATCTGATTGCGCTGATTGACTCCCATGCTCTGACGCTAACCGACCGGCTGCGACGGCGTGCAGGCGATCGGCGCGCGGGCGGTCACGGCCCTCGCGTCAGCCACGTGCGGGTTGCAGTCTCTTGTGGATCGCGTCCGCGGCGGCGAGAAGGTCGGCGGCCCATCGGGCGCCGGGGCGACGACCCATCCGGTCGATCGGCCCGGAGACCGAGATCGCGGCGACCACCTCGCCGGTCGCGTCGCGTACCGGCGCCGAGACACTCGCCACCCCGGCGGCCCGTTCCCCGGCGCTCTGCGCCCACCCCCGGCGCCGGATCTCGTGCAATGCGCGTTCACCGAAGACGCTGTCGTGCAGCAGCGCCCGCTGGGTGCCGGGTTCGGCCCACGCGAGCAGGACCTTGGCGGCCGAGCCGGCGCTCATCGGAAACCGGGTGCCGACCGGAACGGTGTCGCGGAGACCGGTCAGTGGTTCCATGGCGGCGATACAGACACGTTCGGCACCCTCGCGGCGGTAGAGCTGTACCGATTCGCCGGTGATCTCGCGCAGGCGCGGCAGTACCATCAACGCGGCCTCGCGGACCGGATCGTGCGCCGATGCCGCGAGTTCGCTCAGTGCAGGACCGGGATACCAGCGTCCGGCGGCATTGCGCGCGAGCAGACGGTGGGTCTCGAGCCCGACGGCGAGGCGGTGCGCGGTGGCCCGCGGAAGACCGGTGCGATCGCACAATTCGGTCAGGTTGCGGGGCGCCTCGGCGATGGCCCGCAGAACTATCACCGATTTGTCGAGGACACCGATTCCACTGCTGGGCTCCGATGCGTTATCCTTTCCCATAGGACGATACTAGCGTTCCAAATAGTGAGATGCACGTCTGACCCGGGAGCGGGTGGCGTGCCGTGACGATCCGAACAGATGCGAGTACAGCCATGAGTTACAGCCCAAACACACCGCGTACTCTCGCCGAAAAGGTGTGGGATGACCACGTCGTCGTGCGCGGCGAAGAAGACGCGTCCGGGAATCGCAATCCCGACCTCATCTACATCGATCTCCACCTCGTCCACGAGGTGACCAGTCCGCAGGCCTTCGACGGTCTCCGTCTCGCGGACCGTCCGGTGCGTCGGCCCGACCTGACCATCGCCACCGAAGACCACAACGTCCCGACGGTCGACATCTTCAAGCCGATCGCCGACGAGGTCTCGCGCACGCAGGTGGAGACGTTGCGCCGCAACTGCGAGGAGTTCGGCATCCGTCTGCATCCGATGGGCGATGCGGAACAGGGCATCGTGCACGTCGTCGGTCCGCAGCTCGGCCTGACGCAGCCCGGGATGACCGTGGTGTGTGGAGACAGTCACACCTCGACGCACGGCGCATTCGGTGCCCTGGCAATGGGAATCGGTACCTCCGAGGTCGAGCACGTACTGGCCACTCAGACACTGTCGTTGCGCCCGTTCCGCACGATGGCGATCACCGTCGACGGCGAACTGCCGGCGGGGGTGACGAGCAAGGATCTGATCCTCGCCGTCATCGCGGAGATCGGCACCGGTGGTGGCCAGGGCTACGTCCTCGAGTACCGGGGATCGGCCATCGAGAAGCTCTCGATGGAGGCGCGAATGACGATCTGCAACATGTCGATCGAGGCGGGCGCACGTGCCGGCATGATCGCCCCGGACCAGGTGACCTACGAATTCTTGAGGGGCAGGCCCAACGCGCCGACAGGTTCGGAATGGGATGACGCCGTCGCGTACTGGGACAGTCTGCGGACCGACGCCGGTGCCGAGTTCGACGCCGAGGTCCACATCGATGCCACGAAACTGACGCCGTTCGTCACCTGGGGCACCAACCCCGGGCAAGGCCTTCCGCTGGCCGCGCGCGTGCCGGATCCGGCCGAGATCGCCGACGAGAACGCTGCGAGCGCCGCTCGTCGTGCACTCGAGTACATGGACCTGAAGCCGGGAATGCCCTTGCGGGACGTGAAGGTCGACACCGTGTTCGTCGGGTCGTGCACCAATGGCCGCATCGAGGATCTGCGTGCGGTGGCCGATGTCCTCAAGGGTCGCAAGGTCGCCGACGGCATGCGGATGCTCATCGTTCCGGGTTCGATGCGCGTGCGGGCACAGGCCGAAGACGAAGGTCTCGGTGAGATCTTCACCGCGGCCGGCGCCGATTGGCGCCAGGCCGGTTGCTCGATGTGTCTGGGAATGAACCCGGATCAGCTCACCCCCGGGGAGCGATGCGCATCGACATCGAATCGCAACTTCGAAGGGCGGCAGGGTAAGGGTGGTCGAACTCACCTGGTCTCACCGGCCGTGGCCGCGGCCACGGCCATTCGAGGCACGCTCTCCGCTCCCGCGGATCTCGCCTGACCGCCGCCCCCACTCCTCAGATCGGAATCGGACCATGGACCCCATCATCACTCACACCGGGATCGGTGTGCCGCTGCGCCGCAGCAATGTCGACACCGACCAGATCATCCCGGCCGTCTACCTGAAGCGGGTGACCCGCACAGGTTTTGAAGACGGTCTCTTCGCCGGGTGGCGCACCGACCCGGACTTCATCCTCAACAACGAGCCGTGGAGCAACGGCTCGATTCTGGTAGCCGGTCCCGATTTCGGTACCGGATCGTCGCGCGAGCACGCGGTCTGGGCTCTGTCGGACTTCGGCTTTCGGGTCGTGATCTCGTCGCGGTTCGCAGACATCTTCCGCGGCAACGCCGGCAAGGCAGGCCTGGTCGCCGCCCAGGTGGAGCAGTCGGACGTCGAACTGCTGTGGAAGCGGCTCGAAGAGCAGCCAGGCCTGGAACTGACGGTCAGTCTTGCCGATCGGACGATCACCGCGGCAGACCTAGTGGTGCCGTTGGCAATTGATGACTACACGAGATGGCGTCTGATGGAGGGCCTGGACGACATCGGCCTGACATTACGCCAGGTAGAAGCGATTTCTGAGTTCGAGACCTCGCGTCCTCGCTTCAAGCCGGTCACCCTCGACAGCTGAAATTCGCGGCCTGGAAACTCCCTCCCCGGAAAGCGATTGCTGCTTTCGATTTCGCAACATGCCTGGTTAATTGGCGTGGAAGATGGACGTTTTCGAATTGGACGTTTACCGTGTGGAGATAGCTGGCTTTACAGATGGGTCAGAACAGCTTGCGGAGGTTTTCAATGAACAAGGCAGAGCTCATCGATGAGCTGACCAAGAAGCTGGATGCGGATCGCAAGACTGCGACTGCCGCTGTCGAGCTTGTCGTCGACACGATCGTGCGCGCGGTGAACAAGGGTGAGAGTGTCACCATCACCGGCTTCGGCGTGTTCGAGAAGCGGAGGCGCGCCCCACGCGTCGCCCGCAACCCGCGCACCGGTGAGACCGTGAAGGTGCGTGCCACTTCGGTTCCCGCGTTCCGTCCGGGAGCGCAGTTCAAGGCTGTCGTCGCGGGTAAGCAGAAGCTCGCCTCGTCCGGCCCGGCGGTGAAGCGTGGCAGCGGTGCCGCGGCGGCCCCGGCGAAGAAGACCGCGGCGAAGAAGGCCACCCCGGCCAAGAAGACCGCGGCGAAGAAGGCCACCCCGGCCAAGAAGGCGGCGCCGGCCAAGAAGGCGGCACCCGCCAAGAAGACCGCAGCCAAGAAGGCTCCGGCCAAGAAGGCGGCACCCGCCAAGAAGACCGCAGCCAAGAAGGCTCCGGCCAAGAAGGCTCCGGCGAAGAAGGCTCCGGCCAAGAAGACCGCAGCCAAGAAGGCTCCGGCCAAGAAGGCCACACGACGCTGAGGCGTCCTGAGTCACCCGACATCAGCCTCCGACGTTCTTCCCTCGTCGGGGGCTGATGTGTGTCCGGGGTCAGGACTCGACGTCGATGTCGGTGTGCGCCAGTGGGCTGTCGATGTGGTCGGCGGCGAGCAGCTTCCCCTGATGGATCGACAGCACCCAGACACTCGCCTTGCGATTGCGTTTGGGCGGCAGCGTGATGCCATCCTGATCTGACCACCATCGCATCATCGGCGGGATGACCTTGCCCTGACTGCAGACCGCGTGGATGGCCGAGGTGTCCCATGCGATCTCACGGATGCGCTGGTGTGCCCGCTGCGGGTCGGCCAGGTAGGCCTCTTCGGACAGCGTGGGTTCGGGGACCGTCACCACCCCGAGATCGTGCGCCAGCGGTGCGAGGGTCTGCTCGCACCGGACCCGATCGGCCGCGTGTAGTCGCTCGGCCCCGAAGGTCTCGAGCAGGCCGGCCAGTTGGCGGGCCTCGTGGCGGCCCGTGCGATCAAGGGGCCGCAGTCGGTCGTCGCCTTTGTAGCGTGACCTCCGCCCGGCTCGCGCGTGGCGGACGAGCAACAACGTGTGGACGTCGGTGGGGAGTCTGTCGAACTCGGTGAGAATCGCCCGATCCAGTCGGTAGCTCAATTTTTCGGTGGCGGTGGCCATGTCGAGCCAGCGGAGTTCGTCCACCTCGTGGCTGGGTTCGAATTCGCCGCCGAGGGCCCGTGCTGCCCAGTACCGCACACGCTTGCGGTTGCCGTTCGGCAGCACATACCCGACGTCGCGCAGATGCCGCCCCAGCCGGGCCTGCTGTCCTGTCTCCTCACGGATCTCGCGCGCAGCGGTGGCGATCAAGGTCTCGCCTGCGTCGATCTTTCCCTTGGGCAGGGTCCAGTCGTCATAGTCGGGTCGGTGGACCACCGCGACCTCGACCTGCCCGTCGCGAGTCGGGCGCCACAGGACGCCGCCGGCAGCCCAGACCGTCTTCGTTGTCTTCGACATCGACACGAATCCTAGGGGTTCGATGTTGCGAGAACGGTTACGGATTCGGGTCCGGTCGGCGACGATTGCGTCGGATCATCTGACGCTGGTGATCGCGGACCTCTTCTCCTTCGGCCGGTGAGGCGACCCAGCTCCCATCCGAGTGGAGCACCCAGCACCGTGTGCGCGGGTCGAGTGCGGAGGCGAACATGTCGCCGAGTTCGGAGGTGAGGCGTTCGTCGCGGACCTGGACCATGACCTCGACACGGCGATCGAGATTGCGGTGCATCATGTCGGCACTGCCGATCCAGTATTCATTCTGGGCGCCGAAATGCAGTATTCGCGAATGCTCCAGGAATTGCCCCAGAATCGAGCGCACGACGATGTTGTCGCTGATCCCCGCCATTCCAGGACGGAGCGCACAGATACCGCGCACCACGATCTCGACCGGAACGCCGCTCTGCGAGGCCCGATAGAGGGCATCGATCACCTGCTCGTCGACGAGCGCGTTGGCCTTGAGCTGGATCAGCGCACTGGTGTCGCCTTGGCGGTGGCGTTCGATCTCGCCGTCGATCCGGGCGATGATCCCGGACCGGATGCCGTGCGGGGCGACCAGGATGTTGCGGTACTCCATCTTTCGCGAGTAGCCGGTGAGGGTGTTGAAGAGGTCGGTGAGGTCGGCGCCGATGTCGGGTGCGGCGGTGAACAAACCGACGTCCTCGTACAGACGGGCGGTCTTGGGGTTGTAGTTGCCCGTGCCGATGTGGCAATAGCGACGGATCACCGACCCCTCGCGACGGACCACGAGGCACGTCTTGCAGTGTGTCTTCAACCCGACGAGGCCGTAGACCACGTGCACGCCCGCCTGCTCGAGCTGCCTGGCCCACTTGATGTTCGCCTGCTCGTCGAAGCGCGCCTTGATCTCCACCAGTGCGACGACCTGTTTGCCCGCCTCGGCGGCATCGATCAGCGCGTTGACGATCGGTGAATCACCGGACGTGCGATACAGGGTCTGCTTGATCGCGAGCACCTGAGGGTCGGCGGCGGCCTGTTCGATGAATCGTTGGACGCTGGTGGAGAAGGAGTCGTACGGGTGGTGCACGAGCACGTCGCCCTCGCGCAACGTCGAGAAGACACTCTTGGGCGTCTCGCGCTCGCCGAAGGCCGGATGGGTGGCGGGGACGAAGGGACGGTCCTTGAGATGGGGACGATCGAGCCCGTGGATCTCGAACAGGCATGACAGGTCAAGAAGACCGGGCACCTGGATGACATCGGCGGGATTCACGTCGAGTTCGCGCAACAGGAGTTCGAGCATGTGCTCACTCATGTCGTCGGCCACCTCGAGTCGCACAGGCGAACCGAAGCGCCTGCGTGCGAGTTCGCGTTCGAGTGCCTGCAACAGGTCCTCGTCACGGTCCTCTTCGACCTCGAAGTCGGCGTTACGGGTGATCCGGAAGACATGGTGTTCAACGATTTCCATGCCAGGGAAAAGGTGTTCGAGGTTGGCCGCGATCAACGTCTCCAACGGCAGGAAGATCGCCCGCTGGTCGGAGTCCTTCGACGAGCCGGAGCCCCGCCGCATCAGCCGGTCGACGCGGACGAAGCGATTGACGTTGTCGGGCACCTTCACACGCGCGAAGTGCTCGCCGCCCTCCGCGCGATCCTTCACGGTCACCGCCAGATTGAGTGACAATCCGCTGATGTAGGGGAATGGATGCGCCGGATCGACCGCGAGCGGGGTGAGGACGGGGAACACGTCCTCGTGGAAATGATCGACCAGGCGGGCCTTCTCGTCGTCGTTCAGTTCCGCCCAGGTGACGACGTGGATGTCGTTCTCCGCCAGGTTCGGGCGAACCGAGTCGAGGAAGACCCGGGCGTGCCGGTCGGCGATGGTCTGTGTGCGCCCGGCGATCCGCAGCAACTGTTCGCGTGGCGACAGACCGTCGGCGGAACGCACGGAGAGCCCGGTCTCGTCGCGACGCTTGAGTCCGGCGACGCGGACCATGAAGAATTCGTCGAGGTTGGACGAGAAGATCGCGAGGAATTTTGCGCGCTCGAGCAACGGCATCGAGACGTCCTCGGCGAGCGCGAGCACTCGCGAGTTGAAATCGAGCCAGCTCAGTTCGCGATTGAGGTAGCGGTCATCGGGCAGGTCCGCGGACTCGTCGGGAAGCAGCGTCGCGGCCGGGGGCGCACCGGGGATGGACGTGATCGGTTGGGTGGCGATGTCGTCGGCGGGGCTCACCGTTCAATCATGACGCATCGGCCGTGTCGTGACACGTCTGCCCGGTGGTGGCTTGTGCGCGGTACCGGTCAGGTGCCGTTACCGATCGGAACGGTGTCGTCGGCGGAGCACTCGCGGTCCGCCAGCGCCGCCACGGTGTGCGGGCCCAGACCGAGTGATCGTGCGACCTCCAGATCCTCGGCGGTGTCGACGTCGGTGCGCAGGTCGGGCCAGTGCTCATGCTGTGGGTCGATCTCGACGGCTCCTGAATTCCGGTGTTCTGCAGCGGAATTCGGACCAAAATGGGGCGGTCCGGCGAGTGACGTGTCGCGCAGGAGGATGGTTGTTCCGCTGCCGTCGCGATCGGTGAGCAGGGCGTGCGGGTGGGCCCCGGCGGCGGCGATCACCTCGCGGAGGCTCCCGGCACCGGCTGCGGGCAGATCGGCCTGGACGAACATCACCCGCCGGGCGGAAGGCCATCGATCCCGCGCCACCGTCGTGGCATGCGCGAACGCGAGATTCAGCCGAGTCACCCCACTCGATCCGGAGTCGGACGGTTCGCGGACCCCGACGGCCCCCGCGGCACCCGCCGCGGTCAACACGGCATCGTCGGGACTGATCACGATGACGCGCCCGATTCCCGCGGCCTCGACGGCCTCGACGGTGTCGACCATCATCGCCAGCACGAGAGCACGGTGCAGGGGACCGTGACCGGGCCCCCGGCTCGCGGCCAGACGTGTCTTGGCCTGCTCGAGGCGCTTGACCGCCATCACCGCGACGACATCACCCAGGCCACGACCGCCCGGACCCGGATGCGATGGCGTGTCCATGGCCTCCATGATGCCGACCCGTCGACCGGGGTGGTCACGGGCACCCCACAAAGGATTCGTCGCCGGGCCCGGCGTGCCACGCACTAGGCTGAGGGCGGCAGTGGTGGTCGGCGAAGGAGTGGTCGTGCGTGCGGTGGTGATGGGTGCCGGGTCGTGGGGGACGGCCACGGCGAAGGTGCTGGTCGATGCGGGTACGGACACGACCATCTGGGCCCGGCGTCCGGAACTGGCCGATCGGATCAACAGCGATCACACGAATGTCGACTATCTCCCGGGCATCACGTTGCCCGACCAGCTGGTCGCGACGAGTTCGATCCCCGACGCCCTGACGGGCGCCGATGTGGTGGTGTGCGCGGTACCGTCTCAGTCGCTGCGCGCGAACCTGACCGACTGGCTGCCGCATGTGACACCGGAGACCACCTACGTCTCGCTCGCCAAGGGGGTCGAGACGAGCACATTGCTACGGATGAGCGAAGTGATCGCCGAGGTCTCCGGCGTCCCGGCCGGACAGGTGGCGGTGTTGTCGGGGCCCAATCTGGCACGTGAGGTGGCCGAGGGTCAGCCTGCGGCCACGGTGATCGCGTGCACCGACGATGGACGCGCACGAGAACTGCAGCACTCCTTCAACACCGGATACTTCCGGCCCTACACGAACACCGATGTGGTCGGCTGCGAGATCGGCGGGGCGGTGAAGAACGTCATCGCGCTCGCCTGCGGGATGGCCAGCGGAGTGGGGTTCGGACAGAACACCCTGGCGACGATCATCACCCGCGGCCTCGCGGAGACAATCCGCCTCGGGGTGGCCGTCGGTGCGCAGATCGAGACGCTCGCGGGGCTGGCGGGGATCGGTGATCTGGTCGCCACGTGTTCGTCTCCGTTGTCACGCAACCGGACGTTCGGCGCCCGGCTCGGTGAGGGCCTGTCACTCACCGAAGCGCAGGAAGCGACCCACGGCCAGGTGGCCGAGGGCGTCAAGTCGTGCACCTCGGTGCGTGCCCTGGCCGACAAATTCGACGTCGAGATGCCCCTGACCGACGCGGTCCACCAGGTCTGTCACGGTGGGCTGTCGGTCGCCGACGCGATCAGCTCGCTGCTCGGTCGCAGCACCAAACCCGAGATCTACGAGTGAGTTTCGATCGGGTTCCGGCTCAGCCGAAATCGAGCGGGCCGCGCGGCAGGGTGCGTTCGATCACCGCGGAGACATCTGTGATCGGACCGTTGCCTGCATTGGCGGGTATCCACATCGCCACGTAGGGACGATGATCGACGCAGACGTAGGCCTGACCCGAGCCCTCGACGGTGTCGGTGATGAACCACTGAACCGGATTGATCACCTGCAGGTTGCTGGTCGGGGACAGCTCGGACGGCCGGGATATGCCGCACCGCAAGGTCACCGCATCCCCGTCACCGTCGGCAGGCCATCTCACGGTCGTGCCGTCGACCTGCTTGTCGCCGAACCCGTCGAAGGTCTGCGGCAACGCCGCGATCAGCTTCGCGCAGTCGGCCGGAGCCGACTCTCCGGTCGCATAGGACTCGATGGGCGTGGTGTCGTCGGGACGCAGCGCGGCGAATGTGATGAAACCGATGATGACCATGACCGGGACGGCGACCAGTGTCGCGATCAACGCCGGGCTCAGGCGCGGACCGGTGCCGTAACGGGTTTCGACAGTGTCGGCCGACGTGCCCTCCACCTGGTCGGGTGCACCGTCGGGCTTGCTCTCCTCGGTCACGTCCAACACCCTAGTGCGCCCTCGCGTCGGCCCCGTTCGCAGGCGCCGGCGACCGGACGACCCGGGCTCAGTGAGGGCTCTGCACCACCGGGCAGGTCAGGGTGCGGGTGATGCCGTCGACCTTCTGGATCTGCGGCACGACGTCGTCGGTGAGGTGCGTGGCGTCGGCCGCGTCGACTCGGACGATGACGTCGTACGGACCGCTGACCTCCTCGGACGAGGCGACGCCGGAGATCTCCGCAATCGTCGCCGCGGCAAGCGCGGCCCGTCCGACCTCGGTCTGGATCAGTATGTATGCCTGAACCACGCCCATCCTCTCGTCGACGCGACCCCGGCCGGGATCGCGCTGCCCGACCCGCCGACACCGACGTCGTGAGTCGCGAACGACCGCACGGCGCAGTGACGTACCGGCGAGCCAATACACTGTCGCCATATTGTCGCTGACAACCCCGTCCAAGCGCGACTCAGAGACCGAGGAGACGCCGTGACCGTGGGAAGGGCCGGGGACCCGGTGGATCGGGCCCGCACCGTCGGTGAGGTCGGGGAACGGCGCCTGATCACCGAACTCACCCGCGCGGCTCTCGCCGACGACTCGGTCGGGCCGCTCGCAGGCCATGACATCGTCATCGGCTCGGGCGACGACGCAGCCGTGATCGACACCGCCGGCCCGACGGTGATCAGCACCGACACGTCCGTACAGGGACGACATTTCCGGTTCGACTGGTCGGATGCGCGCACGGTCGGTGCTCGTGCGGTCATCCAGAGCGCCGCCGACATCGCCGCCATGGGCGGCCGCACCACCGGGATCGTCGTGTCCATCGGCTGCCCTCCCGACACCACGGTCGGGACCGTTCTCGATCTCAACGCCGGGATCGTCGAGACCGCTCACCGCATCGGGGGACGGGTTCTCGGGGGTGACCTCGTGGCCGCCGACCAGGTCGTCCTCGGCGTCACCGCAGTGGGGGCTCTCGACGGCGCCGTCCCGATCGTCGTGGGTGGTGCTCGACCCGGGGACGTGCTCGCGGTGACCGGACACGCTCTGGGGGCGAGTGCCGCCGGTCTGGCTCTGCTGGTCGACGCCGACACCCGTGGAGACACCGGTCACCTCGACGAGTTCCCCACACTCTTGGCCGCCTACCGGCTGCCGTCGCCCGATCTCACGCAGGGACCGGTGGCGGCCCGGGCCGGGGCGCATGCGATGACCGACATCTCCGACGGCCTGATCGAGGAACTGATCACCATGGCAACGGCAGCCGGCCTCGCGCTGGACGTGCAGACCGACCGGATCCCCACGGACGCAGCGGTGCACGACGCGGCGGCGACGCTCGGCATGGACCCACAGGAGTGGAAGCTGACCGGCGGCGAGGACCACGAACTGTTGGCCGCCTTCCCCCCGGGTGTCCTGCCGCCCGGCTGGACCCGAATCGGCGACGTCGGGCTGGGAAGTGCGGTGCGGGTGGACGGTCGCGTGGTGCGCGGACTGCACGGGTGGCAGTCGTTCGGGGATTGACGGACGCCTGACGACGCCCCTGCCGGGTCGGATGTTTAGATTCGGTGCATGGCTATCTACGCACTCGGCGACCGCGAACCCACCATCGGTGACGACGTCTACATCCATCCGGATGCCACGGTGATAGGCGACGTGACCCTCGCCGAGGGCGTCTCGGTCTGGCCGGGTGCCGTCCTGCGTGGCGATTCGGGAACCATCACGATCGGTCGCCGCACCAACATCCAGGACGGCACCATCATCCATTGCACCCCGATCGACGCGACGGTGATCGGCGACGAGTGCGTGGTGGGCCACAACGCGCACATCGAGGGCGCGACGATCGGTGACCACTGCCTGATCGCGTCGGGTTCGGTTGTCCTGAACGGCTCGACGATCGGGTCCGGTGCCATCGTCGGAGCGGGCGCGGTGGTGCCGTTCAAGTTCGCGGTGCCGGAGAGGTCGATGGCGCTCGGGGTACCCGCGAAGATCCGTGCGGGATATGAGGTCCCGGAGGGCCACGTGGACCTCAACGTGGAGATGTACTTCCAGAACGGCAAGTACTTCCGTGACGCGTTGCGGAGGATCGGGTGACCGCGGCCGGGGCGGCATCCTCGCCGAAACCGTTGTCGGAGTTGATCGATCCCGGCTGGGCGACGGCGCTGACGCCGGTGGAGCCGGTGATCTCGGCGATGGGGCAGTTCCTGCGCGAGGAGAACGCCGCAGGCCGCGGTTATCTCCCCGCGGGCGCAAACGTCTTGCGGGCCTTCACTCAGCCGCTCGACGACGTCCGGGTGCTGATCGTGGGCCAGGATCCGTACCCGACGCCGGGTCACGCGGTGGGGTTGAGCTTCTCGGTGGCCCAGGACGTCTCACCCATCCCACGATCCCTGGCGAACATCTACCGTGAGTACAACGAGGATCTCGGTTATCCGACGCCGGCCAACGGGGACCTCACGCCGTGGGCGAAATCGGGTGTGCTGCTGCTGAATCGGGTCCTGACGGTGTCTCCGGGTGAGCCGGCCTCGCACCGTGGCAAAGGGTGGGAGCAGGTGACCGAATGCGCCATCAAGGCCCTCGTCGCGCGGGACGCAGAGCCGCTGGTGGCGATCCTGTGGGGCCGGGACGCGGGCAGCCTCAAACAATGGCTGCCCGACGTCCCGGTGATCGAGTCCGCGCACCCGTCCCCGTTGTCGGCGAGTCGAGGCTTCTTCGGATCCCGGCCGTTCAGTCGCGCCAACGAGGCGCTCGAGGAGTTGGGTGCCGAACCCGTCGACTGGCGCCTGCCGGCCTGATCGGCCCGTCAGGACTTGCGGGCGGCGGCGAAATCGGGCTTGCGCTTGGCGACGAATGCGTCGACGCCCTCGATGCCCTCGACGCTTCCCGACAGCGTGGAGATCGACCTGGCCTCCGCGGAGAGGTGCTCGGTGAGAGATGTGTTCGCCGATCGCCAGAGGAGCTCGCGGGTGCTGGCGTCCGACTGCCACGGGCCTGCGGCGATCTTGTCGGCTGCCGCGCGGGCGGACGACTCGACCTCGGCATCGTCGACGACGTCGGACAGCAGGCCCCACGCGAGTGCCTGCTCGGCCTCGATGACCTGATCGGTGAGGATGAGATGACGTGCACGGGCGGGACCGACGATGCGCGGAAGGGTCCACGTCATCCCGCCATCGGGAGACAGGCCGATGCCGCGGTAGGCGGGGCGCATGCGGGTCGATGCTCCGCCGACCGCGACGTCGGCGTGCAGGACGATGCTCATCCCGGCGCCCGCCGCCCATCCCTTGACCGCGGCGACGACGGGGCGATTGGCCTCGTACAGCGCGCCGACGAAGGCGTGGAAGTTGTCGGCGATCTCGCGAAGATATGCCGGGCGCTGGTCGGCGGAGGCGAACGCCTTGACGTTACCGCCCGCGCAGAAGTTGTTGCCGGTACCGACGAGCAGGACGGCGCCGACCTCGCGTTCGCCGCGCGCCACTTCGCGGAGGGCCGCGGCTCCGGCGAGCATCGCATCGTCGGCGAGCGAATTGCCCGCCGCAGGGGTGGACACGGCGATCGTGAGGACGGAACCGTCCTGCGTGACGAGGGATTCTGCGGCTTCGGTCATGGGCTCTGCGGTCATGATCTGCAGACTCTATCGCCGAACGCACAAAGACCCGACACCAGGGCGAGCGGATGCTCGCTCGGTGTCGGGCTCAGCGTGAAGATCGGTTCGATCGATGTGGGCGTCGCCGCCCGACGATCAGACGCGTGCGGTCTTGCCCGCCTTCAGGCAGGAGGTGCACACGTTCTTACGCTTGCGGTTCCCCGGCGCGACCTCGACGCGCACCGACTGAATGTTCGGGTTCCACCGGCGGTTCGTGCGCCGGTGCGAGTGCGAAACCGACTTGCCGAAGCCCGGTCCCTTGCCGCAGATATCGCAGACGGCAGCCATCGTCGAACTCCCTTGTGTTGATGAAAGTGGTCGTGTTCTACCTGCTCGTCCCACGATCGGCGACTCCGCGTCGACCGGTACTGCAGCAAGGCAACCCTGCAAGAATAGCCGCACCGGCCCGGCCCGGACAAATCCACCCTGTCCAGACCGATGTGGGCACCCGCCCGCGCGTGGTCACCCTACGCTGCTGTCGGCCCGCGCGAGTAACCTCGAACACATCCGACGGGCGGCCTTCGCCACGGCCAACGGTAAGGGGTTTCATGGAGTCGGCGTTCGACGGCGTTACCACCCGGACGATGAATCCGCAGCTCTTGCGGGACTGGGCGCACGCGGCTGTCGACGGTCTCGAGGCGCTGCGCGGCGAGATCAACGACCTGAACGTCTTCCCGATCCCCGACTCGGACACCGGCAGCAACATGCTCTTCACCATGCGGGCCGCGGCAGATGCAGCCGATCGGGTACCGGAGGACACGACGATCGCGGCGGTCGCCCATGCGATGGCCGACGGCGCGGTGACCCAGGCGCGGGGCAACTCCGGCATCATCCTTTCTCAGATCCTGGTCGGGCTCTCCGACGCCGCCGAGTTGTCGCCGGACGGGTCGCATATGACGTTCAACCACCTGTGGGCCGCGGGCCTCCGCCTGGGCTCGCTCGCCGCGGTGCGCGCGGTCAGCGAGCCCCGGGAGGGAACGGTCCTGACCGTGATCAGGGTGGGTGCCGAGACCGCGGCCGCACACATCTCGGAGTCGGCGGGTGACCTGGCCCGGGCGGTGGCCGACGACTGTGCCGATGCGTTGGAGCGAACGCCGGAACAACTGCCGGAGCTGGCGAGCGCAGGGGTCGTCGACGCCGGCGCGCGCGGATTCCTGGCGCTCGCCGACGCGATGGTCGCGGTGCTCACCGGCGTCGCCCAGCGTCGCCGTCGTTACCGCGGCATCCTCACCGGCGGGGGTGAGCCGGGACATCAGGGCAACGATGCGTGTTCCGGTGGCAGCGACATGGATTTCGAGGTCATGTACTTCCTCGACGGTGCAGCCGGTGGTGAGATCGGGTCCTTGCGGGAGACGCTGAACGATCTCGGCGATGCCGTGGTGATCGTCGGGGACAGCTCGGCAGGCGACGGCGAGCGCTTCTCGGTCCACGTCCACACATGTGATCCCGGCAAGGCCGTCGAGGCAGGCGTCACCCGGGGTGCCGTGTCGGACATCCGGATCAGCTGTTTCGCACTCGACGCCATCAGGGCGCAGACCGACTCCGCCGAGCCGCCGCCCCGCCACAAGCGGGCGGTGGTGGCCGTGGTCACCGGGGAGGGGGCCGCCGGCCTGTTCGGCGACGCAGGCGCCGCCGTGTTGCGCGCCGACGACGGACTCACCCCGGAGGCGTTGGTCGAGGCTATCCGCGCGACCGACAGCGCGCATGTGGTGGTGATGGCCAACGGGAAGCTCGCGTCACAGGATCTGGTGACGGTGACCGCGGCGACCCGATCGACGCAGCGCACAGTGGTTCACCTGCCGACATCGTCTATGGTGCAATGTCTTTCGGCACTGGCAGTGCACGACGACGCCGAGTCGCCGGACGCGGACACCTACGCGATGGCGGAGGCGGCGGCCGCCACGCGCTGGGGTTCGCTGGTCCGGGCCCGCGCCAAGATGATGACACTCGCCGGTACCTGCGAGGTCGGTGATGTGTTGGGCTTGATCGGCTCCGATGTCCTGGTCATCGCACCCGACCAGACCGGCGCCGCCACCGCGCTGATCGACCTGATGCTGACCACCGGTGGCGAGATGGTCACGGTGATGGCCGGGGCCGATGTGGACGACGTGGCCCTCGAAGCGGTCGGCGTCCAGATGCGGCGCAGTTACCCAGGTGTGGAACTCGCGGTCTACCAGACGGGACAGTCGGACCAGTTGATCCAGGTCGGGGTCGAATAGTGGTTCAGATGTCCGACGCGCTCGACGTGGCGCTCGACCCGAAGACCGCCACGAAGCTCGCATCCCTGTCGGTGTCGACCGTGGGGGAGCTGCTGCGGTACGCACCGCGCCGCTACGTCCGCCACGGCCAGCTGTCCAACGACGAACTGCCCGAGAACGACGAGTGGGTGACGATCGTCGGCCGGATCACCGGCTCGCGGATGATCCAGATGCGCAAGCGGCATGGTCAGTTCCTCAAGGTCGCGGTCACCGACGGCAGCCACGCCTACGAGGCGAACTTCTTCAACGCCAAGTTCATTCAGCACCAGCTCAAATCCGGTGCACGGGTGATGATGGCCGGGAAGGTGAAGACCTTCCAGGGCAAGGTCCAACTGTCCCATCCGGAATGGGCCATCCTCCCCGACGGCGATCCGGACGTCGATCGCGTGGTGGGGTCCGCGATGCTCTCCGAGATGTACGCCGTCGAGGCCGAGATCACCGGCGGCGACGTGGACCCGGGCGCCTTCGACCGCCCCATCGTGCCGATCTACCCGGCGACCAAGGACATCCAGACCTGGGACATCTGGGGTGCGATCCGTCGTGTCCTGGCGGCGATGGAGGGCGGCGAGAACGCCGACGACGCGCTCAGCCCGGACCAGCGCTCCGACCGTGGTCTGATCGGTACGGGCGACGCCCTGCGCCGGATTCATCTGCCCGACACCGAGGACGACATCGACGTGGCACGTGCCCGTCTGAAGTTCGACGAGGCGCTGGCGATCCAGACCGTTCTCGCGCAACGCCGGATCGCCGGGCGGGGCGAGAGCGCGTCGCCGTGTCCGCACGTGCCCGGCGGACTCGAGGACCGGCTGCTCGACCGGTTGCCGTTCACCCTGACCGACGGACAGTGCACGGTGGTCGCCGAGATCGCCGAGGAACTCGGACGAGAAGCGCCGATGAGCCGGCTGCTGCAGGGCGAGGTCGGGTCCGGCAAGACGCTCGTATCCCTGCTGGCCATGTTGCGTGTCGTCGACAACGGTCATCAATGCGCGATCCTGGCGCCCACCGAGGTTCTTGCGGCCCAGCACCATCGGACCATCCGGACGATGCTCGGCGACCTCGCCGAGGCAGGCGAGCTCACCGCCGCAGAGGGAGCCACCACGATCGCTCTGCTGACCGGCTCGATGAAAACCGCGGGCAAGCGGCAGACCCTTCTCGACGTGGTGACGGGTACCGCGGGGATCGTCATCGGAACCCATGCACTGCTGGAGGAGAACGTCACCTTCTTCGACTTGGGGATGGTGGTGGTCGACGAGCAGCACCGGTTCGGCGTCGAACAGCGGGATGTATTGCGTGCCAAAGGGAAAGACGGATTGATGCCGCATTTCCTGGTGATGACGGCGACACCGATCCCGCGGACCGTGGCGATGACGGTCTTCGGCGACCTGGAGACCTCGACGCTGACCGAGCTGCCACGGGGGCGGCAGCCGATCAGCACGTCGGTCGTCCCGATGGGCAACGAGGCGTGGGTCGACCGCGCATGGGCCCGCGCCGCCGAGGAGATTGCTTCGGGCCGGCAGGTCTACGTGGTCTGCTCCCGCATCGGCGACGATGTCGACGACAACAAGAAGTCGCTTCGCGACGGCGACAAGAAGTCGCTACGCGACGGCGACAAGAAGTCGCTACGCGACGGCGACAAGAAGTCGCTACGCGACGGCGACAAGAAGTCGCTACGCGACGGCGACAAGAAGTCGCTACGCGACGGCGACAAGAAGTCGCTACGCGACGGCGACAAGAAGTCGCTACGCGACGGCGACAAGAAGTCGCTACGCGACGGCGACAAGAAGTCGCTACGCGACGGCGACGGGCAGGCGCCGAAGAGCACGTCGGTGGTCGACCAATATGCCGAGTTGCTGACCGGCCCGCTCGGGGCCCATCGGATCGAGATGCTCCACGGGCGCCTGCCAGCGGACGAGAAGAACGCGGTGATGGATGCGTTCGGCCGCGGCGAGGTCGACATGGTGGTGTCGACAACCGTCATCGAGGTCGGCGTCGACGTCCCGAACGCCACCATGATGGTGATCGTGGATGCCGAGCGGTTCGGGGTCAGCCAGTTGCACCAGTTGCGCGGCCGCGTCGGTCGTGGCGGCCATGCCGGCCTGTGCCTCTTGATGACGTCGGCCCCGCAGGTGTCGCAGGCGATGCAGCGCCTGCGTGCGGTCGAGGGGTCGATCGACGGATTCGAGCTCGCGCGAGTCGATCTCGAACAACGACGCGAGGGGGACGTCCTCGGATCGCTGCAGTCGGGCGGAACCTCGTCACTGCGTTTCCTGTCGCTGCTCGGCGACAGCGACGTCATCAGCGACGCACGCGACCTCGCCGACCAGATCGTGGGAACGGATCTGCCGTTGGCCGATCACCGTGCGCTCGCCGATCTCGTCGATGCGATCCTCGTGCCGAACAAGGTCAAGTACCTCGACAAGTCGTAGTCGCCTGCGTCAGATGGAACGGCGCGGGCGGCCGCCACGTCCAATGGACCATGACGTTCATGGGCGACTGGCCGCTGCGTTGGTGGCTGATCCTCGGCGGATGTGTCCTGAGCGCGCTGATCGTGGCAGTCGGGGCAGTGGTACCGGGCGATCGTTCGACATCGGATCCCGCCGTGCGCGAGCACGCCGATCGGGCGCTGCAGGCACTGTCGGCGGTTTCGGCACTGGCGCAACGTCCTTCGCGAGGGGACTACCGACGCGAAGCATTCGGGTCCGCGTGGACCGATGCCACGGCGGCTGCGGGAGGTTTCAACGGGTGCGACACCCGTAACGACGTCCTCGCCCGCGACCTGACGGACACGCGCCGGGCGGCGGTGTCCTCCTGCGCGCGAGCGGTTGTCGCGGGCGAGTTCCGTAGTCCCTACACGGGCGAGTTCATCGTGTTCCGGCGCGACCGTCGTGCGGGGGCCATCCAGATCGACCACATCGTTCCGCTGGCCTACGCCTGGGACATGGGCGCGTGGTCGTGGTCGCCGACGGCGCGCGTGAACCTGGCCAACGATCCCGCCAATCTGGTGGCGGTGGACGCGGCGTCGAATCAGACGAAGTCGGATCAGGAGCCGGCGAGATGGATGCCCCCGAACAGGGGATTCCGGTGTCAGTACTCCATTCAGTTCGTGACCGTGGTGTCCACATACCACCTGCTACTCGATGCCCCGTCGGCGACGATATTGCGAAAATCCCTGCGGCAGTGCTGAGTACGGCCATGGCAGGGGTGGTGACCGATCGGGGTTCGCAAGCCTGAGTAGTTCGGCGACCGAGCAGCCGTGAAATGGGTAGTCGGCTACTCGTGTCATGTCCGGTTTGTCCGGTGATCCTCGGGGGATCAGCCTCTCATCGAAGGATCACCTCATGACAACGATCGACGACCCCACGACCAACGGTGTCGCGCCTGCCGCCACGCTGACGCCCAGCACCGCCGACATCCACCAGCGCACCATCGGCATCGCTCGGTCCGGCGACGAAGACCTCGGGCCGCTCGCCATGCTCCCGGGCGTCTGGGCCAACTGCGGCTCCACCGGTGACGCCCTCGTCGGGCGGGGGTGGAATCTCATCGCACTCCCACACATCGGTGCCGGCCGGCCCGACTATCGAGTCCTGCTGAACCAGTTCAACGAACGTCTCGAATTCAGTCTCGTCGACAAGAACGTGCCGAACCGGGGCGTGCGGCGAAATGATCCGTCAGGACTCCCGAACGCGAACACGGATCAGCAGGTCGGCACGCTCGACTACGAGCAGTCGATCGAACAGATCGCCTCGGCCGACAACCTGGGCACCGACCTCGCCGGCAAGCGCGGCGACGCGATCCATCACGAGCCGGGATTGTTCCTGTACATGCAGAACGAGACCGAACCCGGTCCGAACATCGGTCGTCTCGCGACCGTGCCGCACGGCGACGCGGTGCTGGCATTGGGCAAACACATCCCGAACGACCACGTCGTCGCGGGCATGCCCGCGATTGCGCCGGTGGACGTCTTTCCCATCGGAGTACCCGCGGGATCGGGATATCTGGCTCCCTATCAGTTCTTCATCGACTCCCCGTTCCAGGGCGACAATGCATCGTTCGACATCAGCAAGGTGTCGGACATGATGAATTCCGTCAACAGCGCCGTGGAGATCGAACGGACCACGATCCTGAGCCTCGACACCGAGACCGATGGCGGTATCTCCAACATCCCGTTCGTCGTGAAGCAGGCCGACGCGACGTCGATGACGTCGACGTTCTGGATTCAGGAATTGACGGAGAAGGACAATGACGGCCACCCGAGGCTGCGTCTGCAATATCTGCAGATCGTGATGCTCGACTTCTTCGACCGCATCGACGGCACCGAGGGCCTCATCCGGTGGCCGCACGTCAGCTTCAACACCATGGAGAAGATCAGCAACACCCCGGACGCGGGCTACGGCGCACTGAAGGTGTGGTCATCGGACGAGTGAGCCATGGTTCCGGCTCGGCGGTGGGTGCACCGCGCTGCGGGCGTCTCGGCAACCCGCGTTAGTCTGGTGAGCGACATAATTCCGCACGTGAAGTCGAGGAATCCATGAGTGCACCCACCGCCGTACCGGGCGTGGAGACGGCCGACATAGAGAAGGTCGTCAGGGGGCTGGCCAAGGCGGCGAGGATCGCGTCGAGGACGCTGGCCGGCCTGACCACAGCGGCCAAGAACGAGATCCTGCTCGCCGCCGCAGAGGCGATCGAAGCCGACGCCGAGGTCATTCTCGCCGCCAACGCCGCCGATGTCCTCCGTGCCGAGAACGACGGCACCGAGGCGAACCTGATCGATCGTCTACGTCTGACCCCGGAACGGATCACCGGCATCGCCGACGGCCTCCGGCAGGTGGCGGTGCTGCCCGACCCGATCGGTGTGGTCGTCTCGGGCAAGACGCTTCCGAACGGTCTCGACCTTCGGCAGGTCCGAGTTCCGCTCGGTGTGGTCGGGATGGTCTACGAGGCCCGCCCGAACGTCACCGTCGACGCCTTCGGGATCGCGTTCAAATCGGGCAACGCAGTGCTGTTGCGCGGCTCGTCCTCGGCCGCCGATTCCAACGCCGAGCTGGTGCGCGTCCTGCGGGAAGTGCTGCGCGCCAAGGGCGTGAACGCCGACGCGGTCGCGTTGTTGCCCAGTGAGGATCGATCCAGCGTCACCGCGCTGATCCGCGCACGGGGTCTGGTCGACGTGGTGATCCCGCGCGGTGGCGCCGGACTCATCAACGCGGTCGTCGCCAACGCCACGGTCCCCACCATCGAGACCGGCACCGGCAACTGCCATGTCTACGTCCACGCGCTCGCCGATGTCGATGTCGCGACGCGGATCATCTTGAACTCCAAGACGCGGCGCCCCAGCGTCTGCAACACCGCCGAGACAGTACTGATCGACAAGGCTGTCGCAGGCGACGCGCTGCCGAAGATCAGGCAGGCTCTCCAGGCGCAGGGAGTGGTCATCCACGGTGACGAGCCGGGAATGGAGCCGGCCACCGAGACCGATTGGGCCGAGGAGTACCTGTCGATGGACGTGGCGATGAAGATCGTCGACGGACTCGACGCCGCGGTCGCGCACATCGACACCTACGGCACCGGCCACACCGAGGCGATCGTGACCACCGATCTCGCGGCCGCCCGCGAGTTCACCTCCCGCGTCGATGCGGCAGCGGTGATGGTCAATGCCTCCACGGCATTCACCGACGGAGAACAGTTCGGCTTCGGCGCGGAGATCGGGATCTCGACCCAGAAGCTCCATGCGCGTGGGCCGATGGGTCTGCCCGAACTGACCTCGACCAAGTGGATCGTCTGGGGCGACGGCCACATCCGGCCGGCATGATGGGTGATGCGGCCGGCAGAGGCCCGACGACTGTTCCCTCGTTCGGTGATGTCGCCGACGTGGTCACCCGGCTGCGGTCGACCGGTTATCTCGCCGACGACGCCACCGCGACGTCCACGTACCTCGCCGATCGTCTCGGCAAGCCGTTGCTCGTCGAAGGTCCGGCCGGGGTCGGCAAAACCGAACTGGCGCGGGCGATCTCGCAGGCGACGGACGCGGAGTTCATTCGCCTGCAGTGTTACGAGGGCATCGACGAGGCACGCGCGCTCTACGAGTGGAACCACGCCAAGCAGATCCTGCACATCCAGGCGACCGGTAGTCGCGAATGGGACGAGGCAAAAGCCGACATCTTCTCGGATGAGTTCCTGCTGCCTCGGCCGCTGCTGAAGGCGATCTCGCGGTCGGAGCCGACGGTGCTCCTCATCGACGAGGTCGACAAGGCCGACGTCGACATGGAGGGTCTGCTCCTGGAGGTGCTCAGCGATTTCGCCGTGACCATCCCGGAGATGGGTACAGTGGCTGCGACCCGGCGCCCGGTGGTGATCCTGACCTCGAATGCGACCCGGGACCTGTCGGAGGCGCTCAAACGTCGCTGTCTCTACCTCTACATCGACTTCCCGGACGCCGCCCGTGAGCGGGAGATCCTGGCTTCGCGCGTGCCGGGACTGTCGGATGCATTGTCGGCCGAACTGGTGCGTGTCGTCGGGGTGTTGCGCACCCTCGACATCCGGAAGAAGCCGTCGGTGGCCGAGACGATCGACTGGGCCAACACCCTGCTCGCACTGGGCGCCGGTGAGTCGAGTGGTTCGCAGGGCGGCGGCAAGCTCGACGACGGCCTCATCGCCCGCACGCTCGGAGTGGTGCTCAAGCACCGACCGGACCTCAAGACGGCCCTCAAAGAACTCAAGCTGGGCTGATGTCGACCGACGGGTCCGCCGTGTCGGGTGCCGCGGGCACCGATGAGGTGCCGATGATCGCCCACCTCACCGGGTTCGTCGACGAATTGCGCCGGCGCGGAATGGTCGTCGGGCCGTCGTCGCTCATCGACGCCGCGCAGGCGATGGAGGTCCTCGACCTCCTCGACCGGCGCAGCCTCCGCGAGGGCCTGGCCACCACGTTGATCAGTGACCAGATGCACCGCAGGGTGTTCGACACGGTCTTCGACCTGTGGTTCCCATTGGGCACCGGCGCGCGGACGACGGCGACAGATCTGCCGCGCACACCGGACGGGGAGATCGACGTGGAGGCGATGCGTGAGATGGTCGCCGACATGCTCGCCGACGATGAGGCCGATGCTGATGGTCGGCTCGACCAGATGATCGCCCTCATCGTCGATCAGCTCGGTCGGTACGACTCGACGCGCGGTGAGGCGTTCTCGGCTTATCAGGCGCTGTCGACGGTCAACCCGCAGACTCTGATCGCGCGGATCGCGGCGGCCATGGCGGGCGGGGGAGACGCGAACGGCGCGGGCGGCGACCGCCCCGGCACCGAACCCCTCTACCGTCGCGCCGCCCGCGCCCGGGCAGGAGAGCTCCGGGCCGCCATCGAGGCGGAGACGCAGCGTCGGATGGCGGGCCGCAACGGTCGCGACCGGGTCGCCGACTACGCGGTGCCGCCGTTGCCCGAGAACATCAACTTCCTCAGCGCGGGCGCGAAGGATCTCGCCGAGATCCGACGGACCATCCAGCCGCTTGCTCGATTGCTCGCGGCGAAGCTGGAGATCCGACGTCGCCGCTCCCACCGCGGTGCCGTCGATGTCCGCAAGACGCTCCGCGCGTCGATGTCGACCGGTGGTGTACCGATCGAATTGAGCCACCGCAAGCCGCGGCCCGGCCGGCCCGAACTCGTCGTGATCTGCGATGTCTCGGGATCGGTCGCCGGCTTCTCGCAGTTCACCCTCCGGCTGGTTTACGCACTGCGCCAACAATTCTCGAAGGTGCGGGTGTTCGCATTCGTGGACACCGTCGACGAGGTCACCGACTTCTTCGACCGCGGCGCCGATGACGAGGACTTCGGTGCGAGCATGCACCGCATGATCACGACCGCGCGGATCAGCACGCGGGACGGGCATTCCGACTACGGCAACATGCTGCGCGGGTTCGTCGAGGAATACGGCGAGTCGCTCACCCATCGCGGGGCGTTGCTGATCCTCGGCGACGGGCGCACCAACTATCACGACCCTCATCTCGGCGCGCTGCGTGAACTCACCGACCGTGCCCGGCATGCGTACTGGCTCAATCCCGAGGCGGAGCGCAATTGGGGGACCGGCGACTCCGCCGCGATCGAATACGCCGAGATCATCGAGATGTTCGAATGCCGCAACGCGACCCAACTCGGCCGGGCGATCGCAGATCTGCTCCCGGTGTGATCTGGCCCGGGCCGGGCGGGCACGTGGCGCCGACCGCGTAAACTCACACCTCATGGCCACCGACCGCCCGTTGCAACAGCAGCCGCGTGCACGCCGTATCGGCATCATGGGTGGCACATTCGATCCGATCCACAACGGCCACCTCGTCGCGGCCAGCGAGGTGGGTCACCGGTTCTCCCTCGACGAGGTCATCTTTGTGCCGACCGGTCGGCCGTGGCAGAAACTCACCGACGACGACGCCCCCGTGGCGAAAGCCGATCAGGCACGCGCGGTGAGCCCGGCCGAGGATCGCTACCTGATGACGGTGATCGCCACCGCGTCCAATCCGCGGTTCACGGTGAGCCGTGTCGACATCGAGCGTGAGGGCGACACCTATACCGTCGACACACTGCGTGATCTGCGCAGGATGCATCCGGAAGCCGAGCTCTACTTCATCACCGGAGCCGATGCGCTCGAGTCGATCCTGTCCTGGCAGGACTGGGAGGAACTCTTCGAACTCGCCAACTTCATCGGTGTGAGCAGGCCCGGGTACGAACTCCATGTCAAGCACCTGGCGCAGCACCTCGAGGCGCTGCCCCCGGACACCCTGCAGATGCTCGAGATCCCGGCGCTGGCGATCTCGTCCACCGAGTGCCGCGCCCGCGCAGCCCGCGGGAGACCGGTGTGGTACCTGGTTCCCGACGGTGTGGTCCAGTACATCGCCAAACGCAAGCTGTACCGTTCACCGAGGGCATCCTCGCCGGGCGTTTCCGCTCCCTGATCGATCTGGTGCGACCGATCCGGTTGCGACCGCCCCGAAACATCCGATGGAAGGACACCCGTGACTGCCACAGCCGAAGCGCTGGAGATGGCCAAGGTCGCGGCATTCGCCGCCGCCGACAAACTCGCGCATGACGTCACCGTCATCGACGTCTCCGAACAGCTCGTCATCACCGACATCTTCGTGATCGCCTCCGCCGACAACGAGCGGCAGGTGACATCGATCGTGGACGAGGTCGAGGACAAACTCCGCGAGGCGGGGTACAAGCCCGTGCGACGTGAAGGCACCCGGGAGGGGCGGTGGGCCCTGATCGACTACGCCGACATCGTGGTGCACATCCAGCACAGCGACGAGCGACAGTTCTACGCGCTCGAACGGCTGTGGCAGGACTGCCCGATCATCGAGGTGGACGGCCTGGGATGAGCGGGGGACCCGATTCGCACGACACCGCGGTCGAGCGACTGACACCGGTGGTGCGGCGCCTCATCTTGTTGCGGCACGGCCAGACCGAGTACAACGCGACCAGTCGGATGCAGGGGCAACTCGACACCGATCTGTCGGCTCTCGGGGTCCGGCAGGCAGCTGCCGCGGCGGAGGTGCTCGCGAAGCGCGCCCCGATGCTCATCAGGTCGTCGGATCTCACGCGTGCCCGGGACACCGCCGAAGCGCTCGCGCGCAGCACCGGACTGTCGGTCGACACCGATCGGCGACTGCGTGAGACCCATCTCGGCGACTGGCAGGGGATGACCCACCACGAGGTCGACGAGGTCATGCCGGGTGCGCGACGAATCTGGCGCGACGACGCGGGTTGGCGTCCTCCGAACGGCGAGAGCCGGATCGACGTGGCCCGTCGGGCCGTGCCGCTCGTGGCGGAACTCGTCGCCGATCTCGACGAATGGGGGACCGGCGACAATCCGGAGGCTCCCGTCGTGCTGGTCGCGCATGGTGGTGTCATCGCCGCATTGACCGCGGCGCTCCTCGACCTCCCGGAGACATCGTGGCCGGTCTTCGGCGGGCTCGCCAACACCAGCTGGGTGCAACTGTCAGGGCACGGCGTCCCGGGGAGTCCGCCACGGTGGCGGCTCGACGTCTGGAACGCGTCGGCCGAGAGCGCCGACGCGGCCGTCCAATGAGCCTCCCGACGCCGGCGTCCGGGCGTTCGGACGGTACGGTCCTGATCCTCTCCGACTCGTTGGCCTATTACGGCCCGTCGGGCGGGCTGGCCGCCGACGACCCGAGGATCTGGCCGAACCTGGTCGGTGAGGCCTGCGGCCGTGAGGTACGCCTGTTCGGACGGATCGGCTGGACGAGCCGAGACGTGTGGTGGGCGCTGACCCAGGACCCGAACATCTGGGCCGCGGTACCGGGCGCCGACGTCGTGGTGCTGGCCTTCGGCGGGATGGACAGCCTTCCGTCGCCGCTGCCGACCGCGGTGCGAGAACAGATCCGGTACGTCCGGCCGAACCGATTGCGACAGGTCGTCCGGGACGGGTATCAGTGGCTGCAACCGCGGCTGTCCACGGTTGGGTGGCCGCTGGCCCTGCCGCCCAAGGTGACGGTCGAATACCTGGAGAAGATCCGTGCCGCGCTGACCCACCTCCGGCCCGATCTGCCGATCGTGGTGTGCCTGCCACCCACGCATCGGAGTCCGTACTACGGCTACGTGCACAGTGGCCGGATCCCCACCACGGCTGCGATGGCCGAGTGGGCGACCACGCACGATCTCGCCGTCGCCGACTTCTATCCGGTCACCAGAGACGGGTTCTATCCAGTCGATGGCGGCGCGAGTGACGAGATGAATCCGGATGGGATCCACTGGGGATACGAGTGTCATCGGGGCATCGCCGACGTCGTGGTGCCGGTGGTCGACGATGTCCTCGACCGGCGCGCGGCCGGCCGCGAGGCGACCGGCTAACGTAGACCCGTGCCAGTCGTCGTCGTCACCGATTCATCGTCGCGGTTGCCGCGCGCCGTGACCGATCACTATGGCATCCGGCAGGTACCACTCCACCTCGAGCTCGACGGCACCGACTATCTCGAAGGCGTCGACGACATCCCCGACGACATCATCTCGACGCCGGGCGTGACGACATCCGGTGCCAATCCACACGACCTCGCGATCGCCTACGAGGAAGCATTGGCCGCGAGCGACGGCGACGGCGTGGTTGCCGTCCACATGTCGCGCAGGCTGTCGGGCACGTGGGGGGCGGGCCGGCTGGCGGCCGAAAAGTTTCCCGGACAGGTGCGGGTCGTCGATGCCAGGTCGGTCGGTCTCGCCGTCGGCTTCACCGCCATCGGTGCCGCCCAGGCCGCGGCGTCCGGCGCCGATCGGGACCGGGTGTACGAGTCGGCGATCCGACAGGCGGCCACCGTCGACTCGATGATCTGCGTCCACCAACTCGACAATCTCCGCCAGAGCGGCCGGATCAGTGCCGCCAGCAAGATGCTGGGTTCGGCGCTGTCGATCAAACCGATCCTGCACATGGTCGACGGAATCCTCACGCTCAAGGAGCGCCACCGCACCTTCTCCAAGGCGCTCACCAAGATGGTCGATGCCGCCGTCGAATCGGCCGACGGCAGGCCGGTCACCCTCGGTGTCCAGCACAGTGCGGCCCCCGAGCTCGCGCGAGAACTGGCAGGCCAACTGACCGAGCGGCTGCGGGTCGTGACGTCGGAGCTCATCGTCGATCTCGGGCCGATCCTGGGCTGCCATGTTGGTCCCGGGGCGATCGGGGTGGCGATCGCCACCGGACTCGACCCCGTCGAGGTCTGAGAAGGCCGGCGGCCGAGAGCCGTTCACAGATCCGGATTCATCCACAGATCGGGCCTGCCTGCCCCTTCCCGGCCGTCATCGGCGGTGCCGGTTCTTAGGCTCATCGGTCATGAGCACCTCTGCGCGACGACCCTCCTTCGGTGCACCAGCGGTCGAGCACCGGGGCGGGCGGCGCTCCCGATCCGCGCTGGACCGACTGTCGCCGCCGGCCGCCGAACCGGCGCCGCGTGACCGTGACGCCGAGGTCCCCGATGTCCGTGACACCGACCGCCCCGACGGGTGGGGCTCCGGTCCGGACGCTGCTCCCGACGTCGGCCGTATCGCCGCTGCTCGCATCGATGATATGGACGACCCGCCCGGCAGCACCGGCGCGGTGGGCAGTCCGTGGGGGGTCGCGGCTGTGCCCACCTGGTTGGATCCCGTTCCGCCGGAGGACCGCCCGCGATCCCGGATGACTGTCGGAGACAGTTTCGGCGACCTCGATCCGGACGACCTGGACGAGCCGGGCCCGCGGCGGCGGTTCGCCGTCGCCCCGCCGGCCGCGATCGCCCTGATCCTGGTCGGCATTGTCGCGTGTGCCGTGGCCGGGTTCTCGTTGCTCCGAGGCGGATCCGGTGACGCGACGACACCCGTGGCCTTTCCGATGTCGGCCGGGCCGACGAGTTCGGCGGCGGCCCCGGCCGCGTCGGCTGAGGTGGGCGGGTCGGCCGGGTCGCCGCCGCCCGCTGCCGAGGAACTCGTGGTCAGCGTCGTCGGCCTGGTGCATCGGCCCGGACTGGTCCGGCTTCGCGGGCAGCCGCGCGTCGCCGACGCCATCGATCGGGCAGGCGGTGCCCGTCGAGGCGCAGATCTCCTGTCTCTCAACCTGGCTCAGCGGCTGAGCGACGGTGATCAGATCCTGGTCGGCTACGCCGGCAGCGGTGGACGGATGTCGATCCGCAGCGCCGTCGTCGGGCCATCCGGTACCACCGGCGCGTCCGGACCACCGTTGTCCGCCAACGGCGGACCGGCGGCGTCGTCGCCGACGGCGGGAGCGGCGGGCAAGGTCGACCTGAACACCGCGACCGAGGCTCAGCTCGACGAGCTGCCCGGCGTGGGTCCGGTGACGGCCAAGGCCATCATCGCCTGGCGCGAGTCCCATGGCCGGTTCGGCTCGGTCGAGCAACTCGGCGAAGTCGACGGCATCGGCCCGGCCCGGCTCGCGAAGCTGCGCGACCTGGTCGCCGTGTGACGCGCAGGTCGACGATCGTTGGGCTCATTCCCTCGGGCGACTACCGGCTGGTCGTCCCCGCATCGGTCATCTGGGTGGTCAGCGTGGTCGGATTGCTTGGCCCGCCGGATTCGCTCTGGCCGATCGTGATTGCCGGAGGTGCCGGATGCGCGACCTGCGTCGGGGCCGTCCGACGAGGGTGGGTCAGCTGGTCGGCGGTGTCATTCGTGGTGGTGATCTGCGGTGTGGCGGCCGTGACCGCGGGAGCCCTGGCGATCCGTCTCGATGCGCGTGCCGCACATCCGTTGTCGCACATCGACGGGAAGGTCGGGGTCACGGTCATCATCCGCGACGACCCGGTGACCCTCGATCCTGGAGCGCGGGTCCGGATCCGCGTGGACGTGGCCGCGGTCGCCGGTCGCGATTGTCGCCGTATCGCTGCCGAGCTGATCGGTCCGGGCGATGACTGGGCGGAAGTCACCCCGGGACAGCATGTTTCGGCTCTGGTGCGGATCAGTCCGGCGCGAGGCCACGACCTGCTGGCGGCACGGCTGTCAGCGGTGTCCGCTCCGCGACTGGTCGGTCGCCCACCACCGCACCAGCGTGTCGCGGGCGATATCCGTCAACGGCTGAGGCTGCTGTCGGCACGCGCACTCGGCCCGGATGCCTCGGGTCTGTTGCCGGGGCTGGTCCTCGGGGACACGAGCATGCTCGGCGCGGAGGTGCGTGACGACTTTCGCGAGGCCGGATTGACCCATCTACTTGCCGTGTCCGGCAGCAATTTCGCGATCGTCTGTGGGGCAGCCATATTCGGCATCCGGTGGCTGGGCGCATCGCCGTGGGTCACGGCGGTTGCCGGGACGATCGTCCTGGTGGGTTTCGTGATCCTCGTCCGCCCGTCGCCGAGCGTGTTGCGGGCGGCGATGATGGGCATGGTCGGGTTGCTGGCGCTGGTCGGGTCACGGCGGGCACAGGCGATGCCCGCCCTCGGCGGGGCGACCGTCATCGGGCTGCTGTGGTGGCCGGAACTGGCTGTCGCCCCGGGGTTCGCGTTGTCGGTCTCGGCCACTGCGGGGCTGGTGCTGTGGTCCGGCGGACTACGGGATTGGTTGCGGGATCGGCGTGTTCCCCCGATGCTGGCGGAGCTCGTGGCGATGGCGGCGGCCGCTCAACTGGCCACCGCACCGCTCATCGCGGTGCTGAGCGGACGATTCAGCATCGTGGGGTTGCTGGCCAACATCCTGGTCGTCCCGGTGGTCGGCCTTGTCGGAGTCGTCGGAACGGCGGCTGCGGTGGTGGGTGCCATCGGCGGTCCGGACGGTGTCGGCGCGCGCTGTGCCGAGTTGGTCATCCGAGGTCTGGAGCCCGAGCTGTGGTGGATGTCGATGTGTGCCCGCGTACTCGGCAGATTGTCCTGGGCTGCGGTGCCGGTGCCGTCGGGCGTCGTCGGTGGGATCGTCGTGGCGGGCGGCAGCGGTCTGTTCGTGTTCGTGCTCCACCTCCTGGCTCACCGTGCGGCACGGCGCGGCGAACTCGACGCACGGGCCCCCGGTCGTGGGCGCGATGTCGGGCGGGTCTGGCACCATGGTCGCCGTGACGCAACGCCTGCACCTGCTGCTCGGGGACGATGACTTCTTGACGGGCCGGGTGATCACGGCGGTGGTCACCGAGCAGTCCGCGGCCACCGGTGCCGACATCCCGGTCACGCGGGTCCGGGCGGGCGACGTGACCGAGCACGAGCTGGCCGAGCTGCTCAGTCCGTCGTTGTTCGCGGAGGATCGCATCGTGGTGGTCGAGTCGGCTGCCGAGGCAGGCAAGGAGCCGGCGGCGCTGATCAGCGCGGCGGCCGCGGAGTTGCCCGAGGGCATCACCTTGATGGTCGCCCACACCGGTGGGGGCCGCGCCAAGTCGATGGTGCCCGCGCTGAAGAAGGCGGGTGCGGTCGAGCACGATTGCGCCGGTCCCAAATGGCCGTCCGAGCGCATCGATTTCGTCCGCAACGAGTTCCGGTCACTCGGTGCGAAGGTCAGCAACGAGGTCGTCGAGCAGGTCGTCGAGGGGGTCGGCTCCGAGTTGAGGGAACTCGCCGCGGCATGCAGCCAGCTGATGGCCGACACCGGCGGCAAGGTCACCGTTGATGCGGTCCGGCTCTACTATCAGGGCCGTCCGGAGATCACGGGTTTCGAGGTCGCCGACAAGGCGGTCACCGGCGATCGGGCGGGTGCCCTGGAGTCTTTGGCGTGGGCCGAGCATCACGGGGTGCCTCGGGTACTGCTTGCCGACGCCCTCGCGGAGGCGGTGCACGCGATCGCCCGCGTGCGGGCGATGGGGTCGATGGACCAGTACGCGGCCGCATCGGAATTGGGTATGCCGCCGCGACGCGTGAAGAAGGTGCAGGCACAGGCCCGGGCCTGGGACTCCACCTCGATCGCGTCGGCGATCGTCGTGGTCGCCCAGCTCAACGGCGACGTCAAGGGACAGGCCGCGGATGCGGACTTCAGCCTCGAGCATGCCGTCGCGACGGTCGCGGATCTACGTCCGGCACGCGAACGCAGCCGACGGGAATGACAGGACGCAACTCACCCCGGTGACCGCGTGGATGTCACCGGGGTGAGCCGTGAAGATCTGGCTGTAGCTGTTGGGGGGGCAGGTCAGAGCTTGTTGACTGCCAGCGCCATCGCCGACTTCTTGTTGGCGGCCTGGTTGGCGTGGATGACGCCCTTCGAGGCGGCCTTGTCGAGCTTCTTGCCTGCATCGGCGGCGAGCTCGGCGGCCTTGTTCTTGTCGCCTGCATCGGCAGCCGCGCGGAACTGACGGATCGCGGTCCGCAGCGACGAGCGCACAGCCTGGTTGCGCTGCCGGTTCGCTTCGTTGGTGCGGATGCGCTTGACCTGCGACTTGATGTTTGCCACGCGTGTATACCTCTTTGATTCGGGTTGGTACTCGTTGTTCTGTTTCGGCGGCGAGCGGCTCGCGCCTGAGCAGTTCGGACGGGTCCGGATCGGAGGATCCTGCCGACACTGCGACAGCGCTCTACGTTACCAGCCGGGCTCGACAGCGCCCAAATCGTGTCAGTCGGCGCTACCGGAGCCTCCGTCGCCCGACGATGCGCAAGGGTTTCCACCAACTAGGCTTCAATTCATCATGTCTGTTGTCTACGTGCATATCGGCCTGCCCAAGACGGGGACCACTCATCTCCAGGATCGGCTCTGGCGTAACCGCGACCTGGCAATGCGGTCGTCCGGTCTCCTCTATCCGGGTGATGTCATCTCCGATCACTTCCACGCTGCGGTCCATCTCCAGCCCGAGCGCTACCTCGACTGGGTCGACCCGGCCTTCGCGCGCAAGTGGCCGACGCTGCTCGCACAGATGAAGGCGTGGCCGCAGACCTCCCTGCTCTCGCACGAGCTCTACGCCACCGCCACGCCGGAGCACATCGCGACATTGGTGGACGACCTCTCCTTCGCCGACGAGGTGCACGTCATCGCCACGGTGCGTGACCTGGCGCGACAACTGCCGTCGGTGTGGCAGGAGAACATCAAGAACCAGCGAGAGGCGACCTTCGACGAGTTCCTCGCCTCCGTGCACACCTGCGGTCCGGCCCTTCCCGGATTCGTCGCACCGACCGACGGAGCCGTCGAGGAACCGTTCTGGGAGTTCCAGGACTACATCCGGATCCTCGCCGATTGGGCTCAGGCGGTGGGGCCGGAGCGGGTACACGTCGTGACCGTGCCAACGCGCCGCGACACGCCCGGCGACAATCTGTGGGAGAGGTTCCTGCGCGTGCTCGACGTCGAGCCGGCCGCCCTCACCATCCCGGTGCCCAGTCTCAACTCGTCGCTGTCGGCCGCCCAGGCGGAGTTCCTGCGTCAGCTCAACCACCGTTTGCAACCCACCGAGGTGGCATGGCAGCGCTACGAACGCGTCATCAAAGGTCAACTGATCGGCGAGATCCTCTTCGAGGCGCCCAACGGTGCCCCACGTGGCCTGACGTCGGACCAGCGGACATGGATCGCCCACACCGCCGACGAGATGATCGGCGAGGTGCGCTCGGCCGGATACCGGGTATCCGGAGACCTCGGTGACCTGGCCGTGAGTCGGCTGGCGGCCGGTGACGCTTTGCCGCCGACGGTCCAGGACGTCCTCGACGTGGCTCTCGACACGATGGCCGAGATGGTCAAGGTGGCGCCGCTGCCTGCCGTCGGCCCGAGGTGGAAGACCCGCGCGATGAACATCGTGCGCCGGATCCGGCGGCGTGCACTGGGAGTTCGCCGCTCGCTGTGAGACAGGCATGCCGAACCGTCATGCCGAATCCGCTTTTTTGTAGCACCATGTCAAGTTATGAGTCCCGCGTCGACGTCCGCATCGTCCACCAAGCGAGCTGCTCCCAAGGCCGCCTCCGGTAAGTCGAACGCAACCGCGACGACCAAGGGTGCCAAGTCCGGCGGCGGTCGTGGCGACGGCAAGGCGGCCCCGGCCGCCAAGGGGCGGGCACGTGAGTCGAGTGCACCCGCCAAGCGTGCGAAGACCGTTGTGCGGGAACCGAAGGCGATCGATGACACGATCTTCACCGGGTACTCGAAAGGACCATACGGCAAGGCTTTCGACGAGATGTTCGACGCCGACGGCGAGGTTCGTGCCCCGTTCCGGGGTATCTACAAGGCGATGGCCGAGTACGATCGCGCCGATCTCGACGTGCGCGTGGACGCGCTCGGACGCGCCTTCATCGATCAGGGCGTCACGTTCTCGCTGTCGGGGAAAGAACGACCGTTTCCGCTCGACGTTGTGCCACGGGTCATTTCGGCCACCGAATGGACGAAGCTGGAGGCCGGGATCACCCAGCGGGTGCAAGCGCTCGAACTCTTTCTCGACGACATCTACGGCGAGCAGGAGATCCTTCGGGACGGCGTCCTGCCCAAACGACTGGTCCACTCGTGCGAGCACTTTCATCGGCAGGCCGCAAACATCCGGCCACCCAACGGGGTTCGTATCCATGTCGCGGGTATCGACCTGATCCGCGACGAGAACGGTGACTTCCGCGTCCTCGAGGACAATCTCCGTTCGCCGTCCGGCGTCTCCTATGTCATGGAGAACCGACGAACGATGGCGCGGGTGTTCCCGGATCTGTTCTCGTCACACCGCGTCCGCGCGGTCGCCGACTACCCGAGTCACCTCCTGCGGGCGCTGCGTGCTTCGGCCGCCTTCAACGAGGCCGACCCCAACATCGTGGTGCTGACGCCAGGCGTCGCGAACTCCGCCTACTTCGAGCATTCGTTGTTGGCCCGCCTGATGGGGGTCGAACTCGTCGAGGGACGAGATCTGTTCTGCCGCGACAACATCGTCTACATGCGGACGACCGAGGGAGAGCAGCGGGTCGATGTCATCTACCGTCGCATCGACGACGACTTTCTCGACCCGATGCAGTTCCGGCCGGATTCGATGCTCGGCGTCGCGGGGCTCCTGAACGCCGCGCGGGCCGGCAACGTGGTGATCTCGAGCGCAGTCGGCAACGGGGTCGGCGACGACAAGCTGATCTACACCTACGTACCGGAGATCATCGAGTATTACCTCGGCGAGAAGCCGTCGCTGATGAACGTCGACACTCTGCGCTGCTGGCTCGATGACGAACGCGAGGAGGTCCTCGACCGCATCGACGAACTCGTGATCAAGCCGGTCGAGGGTTCCGGCGGCTACGGGATCGTGTTCGGTCCGGACGCCACGAAGGCGGAGCTCGACACCCTGGCGCGCAAGGTCCGCAACGATCCCCGCGGCTGGATCGCCCAGCCGGTGGTGCAACTCTCGACCGTGCCGACGAAGATCGACGGTGACGTCCGGCCCCGACACGTCGACCTGCGGCCGTTCGCGGTCAACGACGGTGAATCCGTCTGGGTGCTGCCGGGCGGACTCACCCGCGTCGCCCTGCCAGAGGGCTCACTGGTGGTCAATTCCAGCCAGGGTGGCGGCTCCAAGGACACGTGGGTGCTCGCGTCGTCCCGGTCATCGGAAGAACGGGAACTCTCGGGGGCGAAGGTCGTCGGCGCCGGCAGCGTTGCTGCCGCGCGGCCGGCCGAGAGTGCGCCGGACCCATTGCACACCCAATCTCAGCAACAGCAGCAGGGACAAGAATCCGCGTTGCCCCAGCAGGGCACGGCCGCCGAGCGAGGTGGCCGACAATGATGCTGGCCCGCAACGCCGAATCGCTGTACTGGATCGGCCGATACGTCGAGCGCGCCGACGACATGGCCCGCATCCTCGATGTCGCGATCCACCAACTCCTCGAGGACGCGACAGTGGACGTGGATCGTCAGGCACGCCTGGTGATCCAGGTGTTGGGTCTGGACACACCCGACACCGACGATCCGCTCGACGTGTGGACCCTCACCGAACGCGTCGCGTACGACAAGGATTCCGTCGGGTCGATCATCGACCTGATCCGCTCGGCACGCGAGAACGCCCGCGGTGCACGAGAAGTGACCTCGAGCGAGATGTGGGAGTGCCTCAACACCACCTACAACGGACTCGGGGACGCCGAACGACGAGCCCGTCGGCTCGGGCCGCACGAGTTCCTCTCGTATGTGAAGAATCGGGCCGCGATGTTCGCCGGCCTCGCCGACGCGACCCTCAGTCACGACGACGGGTACCGCTATCTGCTCCTCGGGCGGTCGGTCGAACGGGTCGACATGACCATCCGAATGCTGTTGTCGCGTGCGGGAGACCGGGTCAGCTCGCCGGCGTGGGTGAGCGTCCTGGTGTCGGCAGGCGCCCACGACACGTTCCTGCGTACCTACCGCGGCGTACTCAACGCGGAGAACATCGTCGAGTTCATGCTGGTCGACCGGCTCTTTCCGCGATCGGTCTTCCACGCCCTTCGTGTGGCCGAGAGCAATCTGGTCGAGTTGGAGAAACGTCCGAGCCGGGTTGGAGCCCAGGTGGAGGCGCTCCTGCTGCTCGGGCGCGCGCGGAGTTCGCTCGAGTTCCTCGAGCCGGGCAGGCTCCTCGACGACCTGCAAGACCGCCTGATCGATCTCCAGGACACCTGTCGTGAGGTGAACGAGGCGGTCACCGCACAGTATTTCCATGTGTCGCCCTACGTGTCGTGGGCGGACGCCCGGGTCAGCGATGCCGAAGACCATGTCATCGAGGAGAGTGAGCTGTGAGCTGGCGTCTGCGCGTCGTCCATTCCACCGGATTCGCCTACAAGAGCCCGGTGACGTCGTCCTACAACGAGGCGCGCCTGACCCCGCGCAGCGACAATCGGCAGAATGTCATCGTGAACCGTGTGGAGACGGTGCCCGCCACCCGGTCGTATCGATACACCGACTACTGGGGCAGCGCAGTGACCGCGTTCGATCTGCACGCTCCACATGAAGAGCTCGAGGTGTCGGGTATGTCGGTGGTGGAAACCGAAGCGGGAGAACGTCCTTCGGAGAAGGTCACGTGGGACGAGATCCGCGGCGGGTATGTCGCCGATCGCTACGACGAGATGCTCTCGTACACCTCATATGTCTGCAAGAACCGTCAACTGTCCTCTGCGGCAAACCGACTGGCGAAAGGACTCGATCCCGAAGGCGCCGTCGAGGCGGTGTGCCGGTATGTGCACGAGGAGATGGAATACGTCCCGGGTACCACCGGTGTGCACACCACGGCCGTCGATGCCTGGAACGAACGCAAGGGCGTGTGTCAGGACTACGCGCACCTGACCTTGCTGATGCTGCGCAGTCTGGGGATACCGGCCCGCTACGTGTCGGGATACCTGCACCCGAAGCCGAATGCCGTGATCGACGCGACCGTCGAGGGGCAGAGCCATGCCTGGATCGAGGCGTGGACCGGCGGCTGGTGGGGATACGACCCGACCAACAACACCGGCGTCAGCGAACAGCATGTCTCGGTCGGCGTCGGTCGTGACTACTCCGATGTGTCACCGCTGAAGGGCATCTACACCGGCGGCGGCGCAACGGACCTCGACGTCGTCGTGGAGATCACACGACTCGCGTGAGAACCGGCCTCGGTCTGCGGAGAGTGCGCGCGAGGGTTCACTGCCAGCCGAAATCGGTACGCAGCCGCGCGGCGACGACCTCGAACCGATCCTGGTCGAGGATCGCCCCTTCGCGCCGGATGCCGTGTTCGGCGACCATCAGAACACGGTCGAGGCGGACGAAGCTCTCGCGGTGCCAGGAATCCCACACCCCGGTCCCGAGCGAGATCCAATCCGGGTCCTCGCGGTGCCAGTCCTTGCTGGACAGCATGAGGCCGAGCAGGTGGGAACGGTCGGCGTCATCGATGTCGCGTCCGACGACCAGTACGGGCCGGTCCTTGCCCTTGTCCGCGCGGTCCTCGTACGGGACCCACGTCCAGACGATCTCACCCGGATCGGCCGCGCCGTCGAGGTCCGGCGAGTAGAGGATCTGCCGGGCCAACTCGTGTGTCGGATGCCCGGGCGCCGGGCTCTGCGCCCCGCCGGTCCCGCGGTCGGCGGTCACGTCGGCTCCGGGCTGAAGAAGGTCTCCGTGACCGCCGCGGCCGTGAGCGCGGCGGTCGGCTTCCGGTCAGGGTTCAGATTGTGTCCGACCTTCTCGATCTCGACGACGCGCACCGGTGCCGGAATCAGTGCGACGGCCGCGGTGAGTTCGTCCGGGGTCGCGAACGGATCGGTACTCCCGTGGACGATCACGGTGGGCACGGAGATCGAGGGGAGATGCTCGGTTCGGAGGCGCTCGGGCTTGCCCGGTGGGTGCAGCGGGTAGGAGCTGAGCAACAGGCCGTCGGCGAGGTCGGGATTCTCGGCCACTGCCATCGATGCCTGCCGACCGCCGTACGAGTGACCGCCGACGATGAGGGGCCCGGTGGACTCGTCGCGAAAGGTCGCGCAGGCTGCGACGATGCCGTCGCGATCGGCAGCGGCCGTGGACGGACTCGGCGGCCCCTTGGGTCGCCGCTGCCGGTACGGAAGGTCGATGCGGGCGACGACGAGCCCGTGCGCGCAGAGTTCTGCGGCGATGGCACGCAGGATCAGCGAGTGGCGATTGCCGCCTGCGCCGTGCGCGAGAACCGCCACGCCGACCCGCCGGCCGGGCGGACGAGACACCTCGGCGACCACGCCGCCGGTCTCGTGGGACGTCGTCTCAGGGGTGCTCGAGGCCATGTCACTCACGGTAGCGGCGAGCGTCCACGTCGACACCACGCTCAGGCATGAGAAACTGGTCTGGACATGCGGCCGCACCGACCGCGAACCATGCCACGCACGTTCCGAGGAGCAGTTCGATTCCCACCTTCGCCGACACCACCTTCACCGACCCCGCGCGGATCCGGAACTTCTGCATCATCGCCCACATCGACCACGGAAAATCCACCCTGGCCGACCGGATGCTGCAGCTCACCGGCGTGGTCGAGGAACGTGCGATGCGCGCCCAATACCTCGACCGGATGGACATCGAGCGTGAGCGGGGTATCACCATCAAGGCGCAGAACGTGCGTCTTCCGTGGACCGTCACCGACGCCGACGGCTCGTCCACCGACTACGTTCTGCACCTGATCGACACTCCTGGGCACGTCGACTTCACCTACGAGGTGTCACGCGCCCTGGAGGCCTGCGAAGGTGCGGTCCTGCTGGTCGATGCGGCACAGGGCATCGAGGCCCAGACACTCGCGAACCTCTACCTCGCGATGGAGAACGACCTCACCATCATCCCGGTGCTGAACAAGATCGATCTCCCCGCCGCCGATCCCGACCGCTATGCCGCCGAGATCGCCCACATCATCGGCTGCGAGGCCGACGACGTGCTGCGTGTCTCCGGCAAGACCGGTGCGGGTGTCGGTGCGCTCCTCGACAAGGTGATCGACGAGATCCCGGCGCCGACCGGTGACGCAGACGCCCCGGCGCGCGCGATGATCTTCGACTCGGTCTACGACACCTATCGCGGTGTGGTCACCTACGTGCGCGTCGTCGACGGTCGCGTCGTCCCGCGCGAGAAGGTCCTGATGATGTCCACCGGCGCGACACACGAACTGCTCGAGGTCGGCATCGTGTCCCCGGAGCCGAAACCGTCGAAAGGCCTCGGTGTCGGTGAGGTCGGCTACCTGATCACCGGCGTGAAGGACGTGCGTCAGTCGAAGGTCGGCGACACCGTGACCACCGCGCGCAACGGTGCCGAACAGGCACTGACCGGATATCGGGAGCCGCGGCCGATGGTCTATTCGGGGCTGTACCCGGTGGATGGATCGGATTACCCGGTGCTGCGCGAGGCCCTCGAGAAACTGCAGCTCAACGATGCCGCACTCACGTTCGAGCCCGAGACGTCGGTGGCGCTCGGCTTCGGTTTCCGATGCGGATTCCTCGGCCTGCTGCACATGGAGATCACCCGCGAACGTCTCGAGCGGGAGTTCGACCTCGATTTGATCTCGACGGCACCGAACGTCGTGTACCGCGTGATCATGGAGGACGGTGCGGAGATCACCGTGACCAACCCGTCGGACTGGCCCGCAGGCAAGGCCAAACACATCTACGAGCCCATCGTGAAGATGACGATCATCGCTCCGAGCGAGTTCGTCGGGACCATCATGGAGCTGTGCCAAGCTCGTCGGGGTGAGCTCGGCGGTATGGACTACCTGTCCGAGACCCGCGTCGAGTTGCGCTACACCTTGCCGATGGCGGAGATCATCTTCGACTTCTTCGATGCCCTGAAGTCGCGGACCCGGGGGTACGCCAGCCTCGACTACGAGGAGGCGGGCGAACAGGAGGCCGACCTGGTGAAGGTCGACATCCTGCTGCAGGGCGAGGCGGTCGACGCCTTCAGCGCCATCGTGCACCGAGACGGCGCCTACACCTACGGCAACAAGATGGCGACCAAGCTGAAGGAGCTCATCCCTCGTCAGCAGTACGAGGTGCCCATCCAAGCCGCAATCGGATCGAAGATCATTGCACGCGAGAACATCCGGGCGATCCGCAAGGATGTGCTGGCCAAGTGCTACGGCGGCGACATCAGCCGTAAGCGCAAACTGCTCGAGAAGCAGAAGGAAGGCAAGAAGCGGATGAAGACGATCGGCCGTGTCGATGTCCCGCAGGAGGCCTTCGTCGCAGCTCTGTCCACCGATGCAGGCGGAGACAAATCGAAGGGGAAATAGGCTGATGAGTCGTCGTGAGGTCAACCCGGTTCTGGCCGAGAGCGCACTGCCGCATGGACTGCCGGACTTCGCGTCGATCAGCGACGATGATTTCCTGCCCGCCTTCACCGACGCGATGGCGACCCAGATCGCCGAGGTCGAGGCGATCGCGACCGACCCGCGCCCGGCCACCTTCCACAACACGGTCGAGGCGCTCGAACTCTCCGGTCGCGACCTGGCGCGAGCGAGTGGAGTGTTCTTCAATCTGGTCGGGCCGGACACGAATCCGGTGCGCAACGAGATCTCCCAGAAGCTCTCGACACTGCTCACCGACCACGCCAACACCATCGCGATGGACGGCCGACTGTTCTCGCGGATCGCCGATCTCCACGCGCGCCTGCCCGACCTGGGACTGACGGAGGCGCAGGAACGACTGTTGGCCAAGCGATACCGCGAATCCGTCCGCGCCGGTGCGGGCCTGCGAAGCGACGATCAGGAGCAGATGCGGCACATCTCGTCGCGACTGGCCTTTCTGACCACGACGTTCTCGCAGCGGATTCTCGACGACACCAACGCCTCGGCGGTGGTGGTCGACGACGAAGCAGATCTCGACGGGTTGTCGGACGGGGAGATCCGTGCGGCGCGCCGTGCCGCCGCAGACGCGGGGCACGACTCCGGATACCTGATCACGCTGGAACTGCCGACGAGTCAATCAGTGCTCACCTCGTTGACCGATCCCGCAGTGCGGCAACGGGTCTTCGATGCGTCGGTCAACCGGTGCTCTCGCGGCAACGACCATGACACCCGCGAACTGGTCCTGGAGATCGTCGGTCTGCGTGCCCGGCGTGCTCGGCTGCTCGGGTACACCGATCACGCCGAATACGTGATCGCAGAGGAGACCGCGCCCGACCCGGGATCGGTCACCGCGTTGCTCGGTGAGCTGACCGAGTCCGCGATGCGGGCCGGTGGCCGGGAGCTGACGAGGCTGACACAGCTGGCCGACCACGACATCGGACCTGCCGATCTCACGTTCTGGCTGGAGCGGGATCGACGATCGAACTCGGCCGTACCGCTGGACGACTTCGAGAACTACTGCGAGCTCGACACGGTCTTGGAGCGGGGCGTGTTCCACGCCGCGGGCAAGCTGTACGGACTGCGATTCACCGAGCGGGGTGACCTGGCCGGCTACCACCCGGATGTCCGGATCTGGGAGGTCTTCAGCGATGGCGGTCGAAGCATCGGTCTGTTCCTCGGCGACTATTTCGCGCGGCCGTCGAAGCGGGGCGGGGCGTGGATGAACAACATCGTCGACCAGTCGACGGTGCTCTCCACCCAGCCGGTCGTCGTGAACGTCCTCAATCTGACCAAGCCGGACGACGGCAAGCCGTGCCTGCTCACGATGGATCAGCTGACCACGCTGTTCCACGAATTCGGTCACGCCCTGCACGGACTGTTGTCGGCGGTGGATTATCCGTCGCAGTCGGGGACGTCGGTGCCGCGTGACTTCGTCGAGTTTCCGTCGCAGGTCAACGAGATGTGGGCGCTTCACCCGGACGTGTTGTCGCACTACGCACGTCATCACGCAACCGGCGAACCGATCCCGGTGGCGCTGGCCGAGGCGGCGCGCGAGTCGGCGAACACCGAGACCGCGCACGCCACCATCGAATACCTTGCCGCCGCGGTCCTCGACCTTGCTTGGCACCGGATCGCCGCCGACGACACCGTCGACGACGTCGAGGCATTCGAACGCACGGCGCTACGGTCGGCGGGCTTCGTCGGCGATCTCATCCCACCGCGATATCGCAGCGCCTACTTCAACCACATCTTCGGCGGCGGGTACTCGGCCGGCTATTACTCCTACATCTGGTCGGAGGTTCTCGACGCCGAGACCGAACAGTGGTTTCTGGCCGAAGGCGGTCTGCAACGCGCCAACGGGCAGAAGTTCGCCGAGGCGACACTCTCCCGGGGCGACAGCGTCGATCCACTTGTCGCACATGAGAAACTGATCGGCCGCCGACCCGAGATCGGCCCGTTGCTGGTGCGTCGGGGCCTGGCAGGCGAGTGACCACGCGGCAGGATCTGTCCCGCTACGCTGCCCTGAGCGTCGCGGCGTCGATTGTCGTGATCGCGTTGAAGATCGTCGCGTGGCAGGTCTCCGGGTCGGTCGGTCTGCTCTCCGACGCGGCCGAGTCGGTGGTGAACGTGGTGGCGGCGATCGGTGCATTCGTAGCGCTCCGCGTCGCCGCCCGCCCACCCGACGCGGGACACAATTTCGGACACACCAAGGTCGAGTATTTCTCGGCGGTCTTCGAGGGTGTCATGATCGTCGTCGCTGCGGTGGTGATCATCGTGGCGGCGGCCGAGCGCCTCCTGCATCCGCGTGAACTCGACTCCGTCGGACTGGGTTTACTGATCTCGGTGGTGGCCACGATGGTGAACGGCGCGGTCGGGGTGGTCTTGCTCCGGCTCGGGCGGCGGTATCGATCGCTGACCCTGGAGGCCGACGGCAAGCACCTTCTGACCGACGTGTGGACCACGGCAGGAGTGGTCGTCGGGGTCGCCCTGGTGGCCGTGACCGGCTGGCTGGCGCTGGACTCACTCGTCGCCATCGCGGTGGCGATCAACATCCTGGTGGTCGGTGGGCGACTGGTGCTGCGGTCGGGCGCGGGCCTGATGGATTCGGCGATGCCCGCAGGTGATCGGGCAGCGATCGACGCCGTGCTCGACCGGCACCGTGCCGGCGGGATCGAATTCCATGACATCCGGACGCGTGAATCGGGCCACGAACGCTTCCTGCAGATGCACATGCTCGTGCCCGGCGACTGGTCGGTGGACCATGCACACGACGTGGTCGAGGAGGTCGAGGACGAGTTGCGGGCGATGCTCGACCACCTCAGCGTGGTCACTCATGTGGAACCCATCGGCGATCCGCGTGCGTACGAGCCGTGGCGGCTGGACTGAGATACCGCTGACCTGACAGGGCAGATCGGCGACAATGGTCCGATGGATGCCGATGACGTTGCCGCCACGAGGAAACTGCTGGACGAGAGGGCGCGAGACGCACTGGGCGAACTGATCCAGACGCGTCACCACCTCCATTCCCATCCCGAGCTGTCGAACCGTGAGGTCAACACCTCGGCGCTGGTGGCGGAGCGGCTGCGACGGGCAGGCCTCGACGAGGTTCACACCGGCATCGCCGGGCACGGCGTGGTCGGTGTCCTGCGCGGCGGTCGCGCGGGAGATCGAGTCGCGGGTCTGCGTGCCGACATGGATGCGCTACCGGTCGCGGAGGCCTCAGGTGTCGAGTTCGCGTCCACGGTCGTCGACTCCGACTATCCGGGCGGTCCGTTCCCGGTGGCCCACGCATGCGGCCACGACTGCCACACGTCGACAGTGCTGGGTGCGGCGGACGTGCTCGCGTCGGTTCGCGACGACCTGCCCGGGACGGTGATGTTCGTGTTCCAGCCCGCCGAAGAAGGGCCGCCGATCGACGAGGCCGGCGGTGCCAAGGCCATGATCGACGCCGGCGCGTTCGCCGACCTGCGCCCGACGATGATGTTCGGTATGCATGTCGCGCCGTTGCCCAAAGGCGTTGTCGGCTATGGCATCGGCAACCAGTACGCGGCGTCGTGCCTGGTGAAGATCGAGGTGGTGGGCAAGCAGGTACATGGTTCGATGCCCTGGTACGGCATCGATCCGATGCCGGCGGTCGCCGACATCATCTCCGGTGCCGGGCAGCTGTACCGACAGGTACCGGCCACCGACGCGGTGACGGTGTCGATCGGGCATGTCGAGGACGTCGGCCGGTTCAACATCATCGGTGAGCGGGTCACGCTGTGGGGCACCATCCGCTGCCTCGACGAGACCTCCATGGGCACCGTGCAGGACAACCTCCGCCGAATGGCCGAGCATCACGCCGCGGCCTACGGAGCGAGTGCCACGGTCGACTATCTGCAGTACGTGCCGCCGTTGGCCAACACCGAAGAGTGGATCGACGCGATCCTGCCGACGGTGAAACGGGTCATCGGTCCCGACCGTCTGGTGGAGATGCCCGGGATGCTCGGTTATGACGACATGTCGGAGTTCACGCGGGCCTTCGGTGGTGCGTACCTCAACTTCGGCACCCAGGACACGCAGTTCGCGGGCACATCGCTCGCGCCGGTCGAGGGCGGGCGAGGCATGGCGATGAATCACAGTCCGGCCTTCTACGCCGACGACGACTGCCTGGTCGACAGTCTGCGCATTCACGTCCAGGTGGCATTCGACCATCTCGCGGGTGAGGTCCCGGCGTGATCTGCTGACGCTCGGATTCGATTGCGCTGCCGTCGCAGTCAGTGGTGTGCAGGCTGGAAGGTCCCGTGACTCGCGGCCTCCTCGGCCCGGATCACATGCATGACCGCGTTGATGAGCGCGAGGTGGGTGAATGCCTGCGGGAAGTTGCCGAGGTGCTGCCCGGTCTTCGCGTCGATCTCCTCGGCGTAGAGCTTCAACGGGCTGGAGTAGGAGAGCAGGCGTTCGCAGAGCGCCTTTGCTCGTGGCAGTTCGCCGATCTCCACGAGTGCCGACACCAACCAGAACGAACAGATGGTGAAGGTGCCCTCTTCGCCGGACAGACCGTCGTCGGTCTCCTCGACGCGGTATCTCAGGACCAGTCCGTTCTCGGTCAGTTCGTCGGCGATGGCCAGCACGGTGTTGCGGACCCGGTGGTCGTCGGAGGGCAGGAAGCGCAGCAGCGGTACGAGGAGCAGGGAGGCGTCGAGTGCGTCGTCGCCATAGCGCTGGGTGAAGACGCCGCGGGCGTTGACTCCGTGGGCGAGGATGTCGTCGCGGATCTCGTCGGCGATCTCGGCCCATTGCCTGGCGTAGGACTTCTCGCCGTGCAGTGCGGCCAGCCGCGAACCACGGTCGAGTGCCACCCAGCACATGACCTTCGACGAGGTGAAGTGCTTGGGCTCACCACGCACTTCCCAGATCCCCCGGTCCGGTTTGCGCCAGTTCTTCACCGCTTCCTCGACCTGGGCCTTCAGCACCGGCCACAATGTCTCGGGCACCGCCTCGTTGGACTTGGTGTTGAGATACACCGAGTCGAGCATTGTTCCCCAGATATCGTGTTGCGCTTGGTTGTACGCGCCGTTGCCGATGCGGACCGGTCGCGCGCCGTCGTACCCGGACAGGTGGTGGAGTTCTGCTTCCTCGAGGGTGCGTTCGCCGCCGACCCCGTACATCACCTGCAGCGGGTGATGTTCGGAGTTGGTCACGCCGGACACGTCGGCGATGAACGAGAAGAAGTCGTCGGCCTCACGGTCGAGGCCGAGTGTGTACAGACCCCACAGGGCGAACGTCGAGTCGCGCACCCACGCGTAGCGATAGTCCCAGTTGCGTTCGCCGCCAGGGGTTTCCGGGAGCGATGTGGTGGCGGCCGCGAGCAGGGCGCCGGTCGGGGAGTAGGTGAGACCCTTCAACGTGAGGGCCGAGCGTTGCAGATGGGTACGCCACGGGTGGTCGGGGAAGGTCCCGGCGTTGATCCACTGGCGCCAGCATTCCGAGGTCGACCACATCTTCTGGGCCGCCTCCTCGAAGTTCTGCGGGGCAGGCTGGCGCGACCACGACAGGGCGACGAAGCGGTCGTCGCCCTCGACGAGCCTCGTACGTGCGCGCGCCTCCCGGCCCTCGAGTCCCAGCCTCAGGTCGGTCGTGAGCTTCAGGGTGGGACTCGGGGAGGTGGTGTTGGTGCCTGTCGCGATCGCCTCGCCGTAGGCGGGTCCCGTGTACTCCCACACGGTGTTGCCGCGGTGATAGTCGAATGCCGGCTCGCAACTCATCGACAGTTCGACGGTCCCCGACACACAGCGCACCGTGCGCAACAGGATGTGCTCGGCATCCCAGTCGGTGGGGGTGCGGCGGTGGGTGGTCGAGCGACGCTCGTTGTCGTGCCACGGACCCATCACGAGTGCATCGCGCACCACGATCCACCCCGTCTCGGTCTGCCAGGTGGTCTCCACCATCAGGCTGCCGGGGAGGTAGCGGCGGTCGACAGGGACGTTCACGCCGTACGGCGCCAGCCGGAAATGACCGGCGCTGCGATCGAGGATGGCGCCGAACACGCTCGGTGAGTCCGGCCGCGGCACGCACATCCACTCGATCGACCCGTTCCGGGCGATCAGGCAGTTGGTCTCGGTGTCGGAGAGAAAGGCGTAGTCACCGATGGGCGGGAAGGCATTGTGCGCCGCCGTGGCCGGCGAGAACGCCTTGGCCTCGGGCTCGGTGACGGTCGAATCCGGCCGGTTCGACGCGGTCGCGGTCGGCAGTGCGGTGACGGCGGCGTCTTCCGGGACGGTCATGGCTATATCATTGCCATCGGCCCCTGTTGTCGCCACTCGACCGGCGACCCGACTGTCGGGCGTTTTATTCAGACTGAGCGAAACTCTCGATCGGTGTCCGATTCGGGCGAACTGCGGGAAGAGGTGAACGATGACATCGGTGAGTGCCTGGTGGGACAGCGTCGAGGAGTGGCTGACCGGACTGTCCTTCGTGCCGCAGCTCCTGGTGACCCTGGTCGTCGTCATCCCGTTGGCGGTCCTGATCGCCGCCGTCCTCAATCTGCTGGTCGATACGGTCTCCGACGTCCTCGACCGCAGGCGCTTCGCCGATGACGACGGGAAGGGGCTCTAGGCCATGATCCGTTCCCGTGTGACCCTCGCCCTGATCGCCCTCATCGTGCTGGTGGTCCTCGCGTGGGTGCTCACCCGCTAGCACAGCGGACTGCGCACCCCAAATCATGCATCTGACATGCGCAGGACACCGAAACGGCATTGCTAGCGTTTACGCGTCCGAGGTTGTGCCGGGGGCGGACGGGCAGGCGCTCGATCATCCCGGTCCAGGCGTGTGAGTCCGGGAGGATTGCGTGGCGAGAACCATGGTTGTGCGAAGGTGGCGAACCGCTGTGGTGGCGGCGGTCGCACTCATGGCCATCACCAGTGTGACGGCGTGTGGAGCCGGTTCGACCGACGAACCCGGAGGGGCCGACATCTCGAGTGGCAGCCGGCACCTGAACCTCGTCGCGTACGCCGTGCCGAAGCCGGGTTTCGACGCCATCATCCCCGCGTTCCGCGACACCGAGCAAGGCCACGACATCGGTTTCTCCCAGTCCTATGGCGCCTCGGGTGACCAGTCGCGCAAGGTTGCCCGGCGGGTCCCGGCGGACGTGGTCAACTTCTCGGTGGAGCCCGACATCACGCGTCTGGTGAAAGAGGGCGTCGTGGATGAGGACTGGAAGAAGCAGGCACCCAACAACAGCACTCCGTTCGGCTCCGTGGTGGCACTCGTGGTGCGCAAGGGCAACCCGAAGAACATCCGGGATTGGGACGACCTCCTCAGGCCGGGAGTGCAGGTCGTCACGCCCAATCCGGGCAGTTCGGGATCGGCGAAGTGGAACCTCCTCGCCCCGTACGCCGCGAAGAGCGATGGTGGCCGCAATTCTCAGGCGGGTCTCGACTACGTCAGCGAACTCGTCCGGGATCACATCAAGGTGGTGCCCAAGTCGGGTCGCGAGGCGACAACCGCGTTCGAGCAAGGGCAGGGTGATGTCCTGATCAGCTACGAGAACGAGGCGATCATGCTCAACCGCGCCAACGCGTCGGTGCCTGCCGACGAACAGGTCGACTACCTCCTCCCATCCCAGACCTTCAAGATCGAGAACCCGGTCGCCGTCGTCAACACCTCCACAGACAAGGACGGCGCGAAGTCGTTTGTCGACTACCTCTTCACTCCCGCGGCCCAACAACTGTGGGCGCAGGAGGGGTTCCGTCCGGTGCTGCCGGACGTGATCGCGCGGACCCACGACCTGTTCCCCGGCGACATCGCGAAGCTCTGGACGATCAAGGAGCTCGGAGCGGTGCTCGGTGAGGGCACGGCGGCGGAGAACGACGGCAAGGACCTGACCGGATGGAAGGCCGTGGACTCGGCCCTGTTCGGCTCGAAGGGCGCCATCACCGAGATCTACAACGCGGGAGGCCGGCAATGAGTACGCAGACGGTGGACTCCACCCCGCCGGGAGGGTTCCTCGGGCGAAACCGGACGTTCAGCGGGGTGTCGCCGTTCGGGGTCGGTGTCGCGTGGCTGTGGCTCAGCGTGATCGTCCTGCTCCCGCTCGCGGCGATCACGGTGCAGGCCTTCACCGACGGTTGGGGCGGCTTCTGGGATGCGGTCACCGATCCGAACGCGCTCGACGCGTTGTGGATCACGGTCCTGGTCTCCGTGGTCGTGGCGCTCATCAATGTCGTGTTCGGCACGTTGATCGCCTGGGTGCTGGTACGAGATGACTTCCCGGGCAAGGGATTCGTCAATGCAATCATCGATCTGCCCTTTGCGTTGCCGACGATCGTGGCCAGCCTGGTGCTGCTCTCTCTGTACGGTCCGAACAGTCCGATCGACATCCAGCTCAATGCGACGAAGCCGGCACTGGTGATCGCGCTGACATTCGTGACCCTGCCGTTCGTGGTGCGGCAGGTGCAGCCGGTCCTCATCGAGCTCGACACCGACGTCGAGGAAGCCGCGGCCGTGCTGGGCGCGGGCAACTGGATCATCTGGACCAAGATCATCATGCCCGCGCTGTTGCCCGCCATCCTGACCGGCGCAGGCCTCGCCTTCACCCGTGCGATCGGTGAGTTCGGGTCGGTGGTCCTGATCGGCGGCAACATCCCCGGCGACACCCAGGTGGCGTCGCAGTACATCCAGCAACAGATCGAGGTCGACGAGCCGGTCAACGCCGCGGCCGTGTCGGTGATGCTCCTGGTGATCGCCTTTGTCGCCCTGCTCATCCTGCGGATCGTCGGCCGCCGTCAGTCCATGCGAGAGGAGCAGGATCGATGAAGGTCTCCAGAACCACGCGATATACGTTGCGCGCCATCGCGCTCCTCTACCTGTTCATCCTGCTCGTCGTGCCGGTGGGGCTGATCTTCTGGCGATCGTTCGAGCACGGACTGGGACAGTTCTGGGAGTGGATCACCACTCCGGCGGCCATCGCCGCCCTGCAATTGAGTCTGCTGATCGTCGTGATCGTGGTGCCGCTCAACGTGATCTTCGGCATCGTGACCGCGCTGGCCCTCGTCCGAGGCCGGTTCCCGGGGAAGGGCTTCCTCCAAGCCGTGGTGGACCTGCCGTTCGCGGTTTCGCCGGTGGTGGCGGGTGTCGCGCTGATCCTGTTGTGGGGATACGGGGGATGGTTCGGCGGGATCGAGAGCACCGGATTCCGCATCATCTTCGGCTTCCCCGGACTGGTGCTGGCAACCTTGTTCGTCACCCTGCCATTCGTGGTGCGCGAGGTGGAACCGGTGTTGCGTGAGATCGGCACCGAGCAGGAGCAGGCGGCGGCGACCCTGGGCGCCAACGGGTGGCAGACGTTCAGCCGGATCACGTTGCCCGCCATCCGCTGGGGACTCACCTACGGCATCGTCCTGACGATCGCCCGCGCTCTCGGCGAATACGGCGCGGTGACGATGGTGTCGTCGAACTTCCCGGGCATCTCGCAGACCCTGACACTGCTGGTGAACTCGCGCTACACCGATGACTACAACGAATTCGGTGCGTACGCCGCGGCGACGCTGCTGATGCTGGTGGCGATCCTCGTCCTGGTGGCGATGACGCTCATCGAACGGCGGGCAAAGGGCCGGTACGCCGACGCGAGTGAAACCTACACCGGCAGCACCGAGACCGAGGTCGAACCCGATCTCACCGTCCCCCACGGACCCGCATCCATCGATGCCCAGCAAGTCGTGCAGCACAAGGAAGGCGTGTGACATGTCCATCTCGGTTATCGGCGCGAACAAACGATACGGTGACTTCGCGGCGCTCGACGACGTGTCGATCGATATTCCGGAAGGGTCGTTGACCTCGTTGCTCGGACCGTCGGGCTCCGGCAAATCCACCCTCCTGCGGGCCATCGCGGGACTGGACAGTCTCGACTCGGGCACCGTCATCATCAGTGGGAACGACGTGTCGGGCGCGGCGCCGCAGAAGCGCGACATCGGATTCGTGTTCCAGCACTACGCGGCGTTCAAACACCTGACCGTGCGCGACAACATCGCATTCGGACTCAAGATCCGCAAGCGGCCCAAGGCGCAGATCGACGCCAAGGTCGACGAGCTGCTCGACATCGTTGGACTCACCGTGTTCCAGCGGCGCTTCCCGTCGCAGCTGTCGGGAGGCCAGCGTCAGCGCATGGCACTGGCCCGCGCGTTGGCGGTGGACCCGCAGGTCCTGCTGCTCGACGAGCCGTTCGGTGCCCTGGATGCGAAGGTCCGTGAAGATCTGCGAAAGTGGTTGCGGCGCTTACACGAGGATGTCAACGTCACCACCGTCCTGGTCACACACGATCAGCAGGAAGCGCTCGACGTGAGCGACCGGATCGCCGTACTCAACAAGGGGCGGATCGAGCAGGTCGGCGCGCCGGATGACCTCTACGACCGTCCGGCCAACGAGTTCGTGGCGTCGTTCCTCGGATCCACCGTGCGCCTCAACGGTGAGCTGGTGCGTCCGCACGACATCCGGATCGGCCGTAATCCGGAAATGGCCTTGCCGGCAGCCGATGCGTCCCTCGACACCGGGGTGATCAAGGCGACGGTGCAGCGGGTGGTCCATCTGGGATTCGAGACCCGGGTCGAACTGATCGCGGCCACCACCGGTGACGAGTTCCAGGCGCAGATCACGCGAGGCGATGCCAACGCGCTCAATCTGCAGGCGGGAGAGGCGATCTACGCGCGTGCGACGAAGGTGGCCGCGCTGACCGACTCCTGATCGGGGGCCTTCGCGGACATCGTGCGGGTGGAGGCCGCAGTCCAATAGTGGTGGCACACGGCGTCGACGATGTCGCGATGGGCGCCCAGCGGTCCGGCGACCAGCGCTCCCGGTGCGTGGACATCGAGCGCGGCCTCGACCCGTTCGGTGAGCAGTCCGGCGGACAGGAAATAAGGACTCAGTGCGATGCGGTCCGCTCCGGCGGCGCGCAGTCGGCGAACCGCGTTGCGGAGTTGGTGCTCCCGGTGCCCGAGCTTGGTGGCGAACACCACTTCCACCGGACGGTTCAGCAAGGTCGACAGCTCGATGGCGCGGCGTCTGACGTGGCGATCGGCGGCCGCGTCCGATGATCCGACAGCGCTCAGGATGATCCCTGCCCGCCGGCAGGCCGATTCGCCAAGGCCGGCCTCGGACAGCCGCTCGGCCAGCGCATTCGCCAGCGGGAACGTTCCGATCACCTCGGATCGGATCACCACCCGACCTCGGCGGTCGTGCTCGCCGATGATCGCGGGCAGGTCGATCTTCTGGTGATAACCGGCTGCGAAGAGCAGCGGCACCACCACACAATCACCGGCGATCTCATCGAGGGCATCGCCGACCAGGGGGGCGTTGAGATCGAGGTATGCCAGGCGTACGTCGACACCCGGCAGCGTGGCCGCGACGGCGTCGCGCACGCGGCAGGCCGTCGCCGGGAAGCGCGCGTCACGACTGCCGTGCGCGACCAGCAGCAGGGTAGGGGTCAACGTAACCGAATCCTCAACGGTCTCAGACGAGTTCGGGTGTCGCCGACAGATGGAGATTTGCCAGGGCGTCGCCGACGAGTCCGGCGCCGAGAGTGTTCCCGCCCTGCGGATCGATGAGCAGGAAGCTGCCCGACTCACGGTTCACCTGGTAGTCGTCCGCCGCGATCGGTTCGGCGGTCTGGATCGCGATCCGGCCGATCTGGTTCAGCTCCACCGTGTCCGGGGCGTCGATCAGCGCGAGTGACTGCTCGTCGAACAGCACCTCGAGCCCCCCGACGATCGCCTGGGTGGTCCTGGTGCCGTGCTTGAGCAGCAACCGGGCGCCCGGCCGCAGTGGCTTCTCGGCCAGCCAGCAGACCGTGGCGGTGAACTGCTGAGCCGGCTCGGGTGCATCCGTGACGGCCGCGATCAGGTCGCCGCGCGACACATCGACGTCATCGTCGAGCAGCAGCGTCACGCTGCGCCCGGTGTGCGCGGTGGTGAGTTCGCCGTCGGCGGTGTCGATCTGGCGGATCGTGCTGCGGACACCGGAGGGCAGGATCACGACCTCGTCGCCGACCGAGACGCGACCGGCCGCGATCTGCCCGGCGTAGCCCCGGTAGTCGGGATACTCGGGCGTACGCGGACGGATCACGTACTGGACGGGGAAGCGCAACCCGACCGGCCGGGGATCGGTCACGTTCGGGACCGTCTCGAGGTGTTCGATCAGCGCGGGGCCGTCGTAGTACGGGGTGTTCTTCGAGCGTGTGGCGACGTTGTCTCCGTGCAGTGCCGACACCGGGATCGCGGTCACCTGTTCGGGCGACCATCCCAGGGACCGGGTGAGTTCGCCGAACTCGGCGGAGATCTCCGCGAAGGCCGTCTCCTGGTCGTCGACCAGGTCGATCTTGTTGACCGCCAACACGAGCTGGGGCACACCGAGCAGTGCCATCACCGCGGTATGACGACGGGTCTGGGCGACCACACCACTGCGTGCGTCGACGAGCAGGATCACCAGCTGGGCGGTCGATGCGCCGGACACGGTGTTCCGGGTGTACTGCACATGGCCCGGGGTGTCGGCGAGCACGAACGATCGTGCCGGCGTGGCGAAGTAGCGGTAGGCGACGTCGATCGTGATGCCCTGCTCGCGCTCGGCGCGCAGTCCGTCGACGAGCAGCGAGAGGTCGGGACCCTCGAGGCCGCGGTCGACCGACGCCTTGGTGACGGCGTCGATCTGGTCGACGAGGACCGATTTCGTGTCGTAGAGCAGCCGGCCGACGAGCGTCGACTTGCCGTCGTCGACGCTGCCCGCGGTCGCGATGCGGAGAAGGTCGGGAGCATGTGACATCAGAAGTATCCTTCGCGTTTGCGGTCTTCCATCGCGGCCTCGGAGACGCGGTCGTCGCCGCGGGTCGCCCCGCGCTCGGTGAGTCGGGAGGCGGCCACCTCGGCCAGTACCGCGTCGTTGTCGGCGGCGTCGGAGAGCACGGCGCCGGTGGACGACCCGTCACCGACGGTCCGGTAGCGAACCCAGCGACGCTCGACGGTTTCGCCTTCGCGCGGACCACCCCACGAACCGGAGGTCATCCACATCCCGTCGCGCAGGAACACGTCGCGCTCGTGCGCGTAGTAGATCTGCGGAAGCAGCACCTGCTCGCGAGCGATGTAGCGCCAGATGTCGAGTTCGGTCCAGTTCGACAGCGGGAACACGCGGACATGCTCACCCGGCGCGTGGCGACCGTTGTAGAGGTTCCACAGCTCGGGGCGCTGACGCTTCGGATCCCATTGGCCGAATGCGTTGCGTAGGGAGAAGATCCGCTCCTTCGCGCGCGAGCGCTCCTCGTCGCGACGTCCGCCGCCGAAGACCGCGTCGAAACGGTTCTCGGTGATCGCGTCGAGCAGTGGGATGGTCTGCAGCGGGTTGCGCACACCGTCCGGCCGTTCGGTGAGTCGTCCGTCGGCGAGATAGTCCTCAACCTTCGCCACGTGCAGGCGCAGCCCGTGCCGCTCGACGACCTGGTCGCGGAACTCCAGCACCTCGGTCAGGTTGTGGCCGGTGTCCACGTGCAACAGCGAGAACGGCAGCGGAGCAGGCCAGAAGGCCTTGAGTGCCAGGTGCAGCAACACCGTGGAGTCCTTGCCGCCGGAGAAGAGGATCACCGGCCGCTCGAATTCGCCGGCCACCTCACGGAAGATGTGGATGGCCTCGGATTCGAGTGCGTCGAGGGTGGTGAAGTCGTCCGCGTCGGCCTCGACCGCGGAGGCGCTGCTGGTGACGGTGGCGTCGGCGATGGTCATGCGTGGAGCCCACATTCTGTCTTGGCGCGACCGGCCCAACGGCCACTGCGCGGATCGGATCCGGGTTCGGGTTTGGCTGTGCACGGGGCGCAGCCGATCGACGGGTAGCCGTCGTCGACCAGCGGGTTGACGAGCACCCCGTTGGAGTCGATGTAGTCCTGCATCGTCTCGTCCGACCACGCGGCGATCGGGTTGATCTTCACCAGCCCGAATCCCTCGTCGAACGAGATGAGCGGTGCATTCGCACGGGTCGGCGCCTCCACTCGGCGGATACCGGTGATCCAGGCGTCGTACTGCGCGAGGCCGGACTTGAGCGGGACCACCTTGCGCAGTCGGCAGCATTCGCCCGGGTCGCGGGCGAACAGGTTGCGGCCCAACAGTTCGTCCTGCTCGGCGACGCTGTGCTCCGGAGTGAGGTTGACCATGTCCACGTCGTAGACCTGCTCGACGGCATCGCGGGTGCCGATGGTCTCGGCGAAGTGATACCCGGTGTCGAGGAAGAGCACCTTGAGCTTCTCGCCGTGCAGGTGGTCGGAGTCGACGTGCTTGCTGGCGAGATCGACCAGCGCGGCGTCCTGCATGTTGGAGGCGACGACGAAGTTGTCACCGAAGGTCTCTGCGGTCCAGCGCAGCAGTTCTTCGGGGGTCGCGTCCGGGCCGAGATCGCGGGCACCTGCCTCTGCGATGGCACGCAACTCGTCTTCGGTGTGACGGCGACCCGTCGTGGCGGTGGTGACCGTGCTCATCGCAATGCCTCCTCATCGGCGCGAACGGCCCACTGGGCGAACCGCTCTCCGTTGTCACGCTGCTCCACGAAGTTCCGGACGACCCGATCGATGTAGTCGCCGAGCTCGGTGGAGAGAACCTTGTGCTGTCGCAGCTTGCGGCCGAAACCGGCGTCCTGGCCGAGGCTTCCGCCGAGGTGGACCTGGAAGCCCTCCGTCTGGCCGCCGTGTTCGTCGTCGACGAGCTGACCCTTGAATCCGATGTCGGCGATCTGAGACCGGGCGCAGGAGTTGGGGCAGCCGTTGATGTTCACCGTGATCGGGACGTCGAGCTGCGAGTTGATGTCGGCGAGTCGTTCCTCCAACTCGGGAACGAGCCGCTGAGACCGCTTGCGGGTCTCGGTGAAGGACAGCTTGCAGAACTCGATCCCACTGCAGGCCATCAGGTTTCGACGCCAATTGGAGGTCCGCGCGGAAAGGCCGAGCTTGGCGACCTCGCCGATCAGCTGCTCGACCTTGTCATCGGGGACGTCGAGGACCACGAGCTTCTGGTACGGGGTGAACCGGATGCGGTCGGAACCGACCCGCTCGGCCGCGTCGGCGACCGCGCTCAGGATGGTGCCGGATACGCGGCCGGCGATCGCGGCGAACCCGACCGCGTTGAGCCCGTTCTTCAACTTCTGCACGCCGACGTGATCGCGGGGCGCGGTGAGCGGTTCCGGCGCCGGGCCGTCGATGAGTTTGCGGCCCAGGTACTCGTCCTCGAGCACCTGGCGGAACTTCTCGATGCCCCAGTCCTTGATGAGGAACTTCAGGCGTGCCTTGGTCCGCAACCGGCGGTAACCGTAGTCACGGAAGATCGCGACCACGCCTTCCCACACGTCGGGTACCTCATCGAGCGGAATCCAGGCGCCGACCCGCTGCGCGAGCATCGGGTTCGTCGAGAGTCCGCCACCGACCCACAGGTCGAGGCCGGGACCGTGTTCGGGGTGGTTCACGCCGATGAAGGCGATGTCGTTGGTCTCGTGGGAGACATCCTGGAGACCGGAGATGGCGGTCTTGAACTTGCGCGGGAGATTCGAGTACTGGGGATCGCCGATGTAGCGGCGGACGATCTCGTCGATCGCGGATGTCGGGTCGAGTACCTCGTCGACAGCGTCGCCTGCGAGCGGCGACCCGAGCACGACGCGCGGGCAGTCGCCGCAGGCTTCGGTGGTCTTGAGGCCGACGCCTTCGAGTCGCTCCCAGATGGTGGGCACGTCTTCGATACGAATCCAGTGGTACTGGACGTTCTCGCGGTCGGAGAGATCGGCGGTGTCGCGCCCGAACTCTGTCGAGATGCCGCCGATCGTGCGCAACTGGGCCACATCGAGGGCGCCGGCGTCGCAGCGCACTCGCATCATGAAGTGGCTGTCCTCGAGGAGGTCGATGTTCTCGTCGCCGGTCCAGGTGCCGTCGTAGCCCTCGGCCCGCTGGGTGTAGAGACCCCACCAGCGCATGCGACCGCGGAGATCCTGCTTGTCGATCGAGTCGAAGCCCTGCTTGGCGTAGATGTTCTCGATCCGGGCGCGCACGTTGAGCGGGTTGTCGTCCTTCTTGACCTGCTCGTTGGGATTGAGGGGCTCGCGGTAACCCAGCTTCCACTGGCCCTCGGCGCGACGCTTGGTCGGCCGGGGCTTGCGGGCCGGGCGCTCACCGCGGGCCGGCCGATCACCGGCGGGTGCTGTGGGCTTCGATCCGGCGGCGCGATCCTGTGCGGCCGACCCTTCGGCCGCGTCCGAGGTGGTCACGGAAAGATCGTCGGTGGTGGACGTCATGAAGTCTCCTGAGCCGACGCAGCATGCGTCAGCGTTCACATGGAAGTGGGCTGGAAACGTGCTGGCATACCCGCGGCTGAGCGGGGACTTCTCGGGGCCGACCTGTCGTCAGGGGACAGTGCGCACGTCGTCTAAGGACGACAGAATGCGCTGCAGACGCGCTTGAGATCGATGTGGCGTCGGGCCGCGAGCCACACCCCTGGGGAAGTCACGCCGTTCATAGTGCCACGATGCCCCTTGCCTCGTCTACTTGGGGTTATTTTCCCTCACGGTGAGGCAAAGCCCTGCCGTGAGGTCCGCATGTAGAAGACAAGGCAGTCGGAGCGGGAGGTATTCCCACCGTCGGCGCGCATCGGCGACAGTCGTTGCGGGCAATCCCGGATCGGTGGCGTGGTCACGGTCACACCGCGCGGGGCGAGCATGATGGAGGAGTGAGGGTCGAGATGGAATCGGACACCGGCGACGTCGTCGGTGCGGCGTGTGGCGCAGTCGACGCCACGACGCCATTCGGCCTGTATCTGCATGTTCCGTTCTGCGCGACGCGCTGCGGATATTGCGACTTCAACACCTACACCGCGGGTGAATTGGGGAGTTCGTCGTCGCCGGAGTCGTGGCAGGAGGCCGTCGATCGCGAGCTGAGAAGTGCTGCACGGCTGATGAACCCGAGTCGGCCGATATCGACGGTCTTTGTCGGCGGCGGTACGCCGTCGCTGCTGGGTGCGGCGGGATTGTCGAGGCTGCTGGATTCGGTGACCGAGTACTTCGACCTCGCCGACGACGCGGAGGTCACCACCGAGTCCAATCCGGAATCGACATCACCGGCGTTCTTCGACGGTCTGCTCGGCGCGGGGTTCAATCGCATCTCCCTCGGTATGCAGTCCGCCGCTCCGCACGTGCTGGCAACCCTGGATCGCACGCACACGCCGGGCCGCGCGGTCGCCGCAGCTCGCGAGGCGACCGCCGCGGGGTTCGACCACATCAATCTCGACCTGATCTACGGGACGCCGGGGGAGACCGACGACGACCTGCACGCGAGTCTGGATGCCGTCCTCTCGACCGAGGTCGACCACGTCTCCGCGTACGCCCTGATCGTCGAGGACGGCACCGCGCTGGCCCGGCGCATCCGGCGCGGCGAATTGCCCGCCCCCGACGACGACGTCCTCGCCGACCGGTACCGGATTCTCGACGACAGGCTGTCGACCGCGGGTTTCGACTGGTACGAGGTGTCGAACTGGTCGCGGTCGCGCGCCGCGGAATGCCGGCACAACCTGGCGTACTGGTACAGCCACGACTGGTGGGGAATCGGGCCGGGCGCGCATTCACACGTGAACGGCGTGCGGTGGTGGAATGTCAAACACCCGGCGCGCTATGCGGATTCGCTTGCCGCCGAACAGCTTCCGATCGGTGGACATGAGATCCTCACGCCGGAGGACCGGCATCTCGAAGCGGTGATGCTCAAGGCGCGCTGCCGCGACGGGCTCGGGGTCGACGAGCTCACCGCAGGCGAATATCAGCGGGCGGCGGAGTTCATCGACGATGGCCTGCTCGAACACGTGGGCAGTGTCGGTGCCCGGCTGGTGCTCACCGACGCGGGCCGACTGCTTGCCGACCGTGTGGTGCGCGAGATCCTGGTCGCCGGCTGAGCGCGGTCGCGGCCCGGACTCATCACCACTCGGGCGGCTGCCGGCCCGCCACCGGCACCGTCCAGCCGGTACTGCGGGCGCCACGCCGGTGCACGCCGCCGGCCGACTCCCGTCCCGGCGACGGGAGTTCCGCCGTGTCCACCTGATCCTCGACCGGCGGGGCCTCGGGATCGAGGTCGAGATCGAGTGCGTCCAGATCGAGCATCCGGGCGTGGATGATGTGACGGTTCCGCAGCGCAGACCGAACGGCCCGGTGCAGTCCGTCTTCCAGATAGAGCTCTCCGTGCCAGCGGACGACATGGGAGAACAGGTCGCCGTAGAACGTCGAGTCCTCACTGAGGAGCCGGTCGAGGGCGAGCACGGTGGTGACCGTGGTCAGCTCGTTCAGGCGGAATTGTCGGGGCGGGATCTTCGCCCAACCGCGCGCCGACAATCCGTGGTCGGGATAGGGCTTACCCTCCCGCACCCCCTTGAAGATCATCCCGGCACTTCCTGAGCATCGGCCGGCCCGATGATGCTCATCGGTGCGCGGCCCGCCGCGAAAACTGTTCGAGCGAGTTTCGCGTCACGGTTCGTAAGATGGACGTCACCTACTGTATGGCAGAGTTCTGTGCCGGGAGGAGTGTCGCGTGTCGAGTACCGATGATCGTCGATTCGAGATCCTGCGCGCGATCGTGACGGATTTCGTCGAATCGCAGGAGCCGATCGGTTCCAAGGCGATCGTCGATCGCCATCAGCTCGGGGTGTCGAGCGCCACGGTGCGTAACGACATGGCGGTCCTCGAGGCCGAGGGGTACATCGCCCAGCCCCATACGAGTTCCGGCCGCGTGCCGACCGACAAGGGCTACCGGATGTTCGTGGACCGGATCAGCGAGGTCAAACCGCTGTCAGCGGCCGAACGTCGCGCCATCCTGTCGGTCCTGGATTCCGGCGTGGATCTCGACGACGTGCTGCGACGCTCGGTCAAACTGCTCGCCCAGCTGACGCGACAGGTCGCGGTGATCCAGTACCCGGTGCTGTCGACGGCGACGGTGCGACACCTCGAGGTGGTGTCGCTGTCGCCGTCGCGGCTGTTGCTGGTCGTGATCACCGACACCGGTCGTGTCGAGCAGCGGATGGTGGCGCTCAGCGACGACCTCGTCGACGACGACTTCGTGCGGTTGCGTGACATGTTCTCCGCGGCCTTGTACGGAAAGCGGCTCGAGGCGGCATCGGCCGCGGTTGCCGAGGTGGCCAACGAGGCGCCCGACGACATCCGCGACGTGGTGGTCAGCGTGGCCACGGTGCTCGTCGAGACGCTGGTGGAACGTGGTGACGACCGCCTGGTGCTGGGTGGCACGTCGAATCTGGCCCGGGCCGCGGCGGATTTCACACCGGTCGTCGGCGGTATGGACTCGGTGCTCGACGCGCTCGAAGAGCAGGTCGTGGTGCTGAAACTGCTCGCCACCACCCAACGGATGGGCGGGGTCACAGTCCAGATCGGAGAGGAGACCCAGACCGAGAACCTGCGTGGTACCTCGGTTGTCTCGACAGGGTACGGTGCATCGGGCACGGTGTTCGGCGGCGTCGGAGTGGTAGGCCCCACACGCATGGACTATCCGGGAACAATCGCGTCGGTCGCGGCCGTTGCCAAATACGTCGGCGAGGTCTTGGCCGATCGATGACCTGTGTGGCCGCCACCATGCGGCCCCGGTCCGACAGAGATGCCGACAGCCGGCCACGACCACAGACGCCGCCCACCAAGCAGACCAAGTGTGAGATAGAGGACCGAGACGACCGTGGCACGTGACTACTACGGAATCCTGGGTGTCGCCAAAGGCGCCACCGACCAGGAGATCAAGCGCGCATATCGGAAGAAGGCGCGGGAACTGCACCCCGATGTGAATCCGGGTGAAGAAGAGCGTTTCAAAGAGGTCAGCACCGCCTACGAGGTGCTGACCGATCCCGAGAAGCGCCGCATCGTGGACGCAGGCGGTGACCCGCTGGCCGGTCCGGGTGCCGGCGGCTTCGGCGGGGGATTCGGTGGCAGCGGCGGCCTCGGCGATGTCTTCGAGGCGTTCTTCGGATCCAGTGGCGGTTTCGGCGGCGGCGGCGGATTCGGTTCCGGCCGAGGCCCGCGGAGCCGGGTGCAGCCGGGTGAGCCCGCCCTGGTGGCCGTGGAACTCGACCTCGAGGAGTGCGCGGCCGGGGTCAACAAGGAGATCACCGTCGACACCGCGATCCTCTGTGACCTGTGCAAGGGCTCCGGGACGCACGGCGATTCGAAGCCGATCAGCTGCGACACGTGCAACGGTGCCGGCGAGATCCAGGCGGTCCAGCGGTCGTTCCTCGGTCAGGTGATGACCGTTCGCGAATGCCCGACCTGCCATGGCGTCGGTGAGGTGATCCCGGACCCCTGCCGCAAGTGTGGTGGCGACGGACGGGTCCGTTCCCGCCGGAGCATGACGGTCAAGATCCCCGCCGGGATCGAGAGCGGGATGCGGGTCCGGCTGTCGGGCCAAGGCGAGATCGGCGCAGGCGGCGGACCTGCAGGCGACCTGTACGTCGAGGTCGGCGAGCGTCCGAACGACGTGTTCATCCGCGACAAGGACGACCTGCACTGCACCATCCGGGTGCCGATCGTCGACGCGGCCCTGGGCGGCTCCATCGACATCGACACCATCCTCGACGGCACCGCTCGCATCACCATCGCGGCGGGCACCCAGCCCGGGCAGGTCGTCAAGGTGAAGGGCCAGGGCATGCCGCACCTGAACACCGGGGTACGCGGCACCCTCCACGCCCATCTCGACGTGGTGGTGCCGACGAAACTCGACGCCGCGCAGACCGAGGCCCTGACCACCTTCCGCGACGCATCCGACGATCGCGTCGAGGTCGTCACGACGGCGACCGGTGCAGCAGCCGGCGGACTGTTCTCCCGACTGCGCAACGCCTTCGCCGGGCGTTGACGACCACCGGAGTCCGTGCGTGAGTCCGCCGCTGTTCTGGGTCGACGAGGTACCGCGCGTCGGCTCCGACGTGACCCTCTCCGGTCCGGAGGGGCGACATGCGGTGACCGTGGCGCGCCTGGCGGTCGGTGAGGAGATCACCCTCGGGGACGGTCGCGGCTCCACAGCGCTGTGCGAGGTGAGTGCGATCACCTCCAAGGACACCCTGGTCGCACGGGCGCACACCTACGGATATGCCGAGCCGCCCCGCCCCCGTGTCACGGTGGTGCAGGCGTTGCCCAAGTCCGAGCGATCGGAACTCGCCGTCGATCTCGCGACCGAGGCGGGCGCCGACCGGATCGTTCCGTGGCAGGCCGCCCGGTGCGTGGCCCGATGGACGGGGAAGTCGGAGAAGGGCCACGCGAAGTGGACGGCCGCCGCGTCGGCGGCCGCCAAACAGAGCCGACGGGCCTGGATTCCCGACATCGCCCCGTTGGCGTCCACCACCGACATCCGGGCGCGATGCGCCGACGTCGTCGCTGCCGGTGGCCTGGTCGCGGTCCTGCACGAACACGGTGTGACGTCTCTGCGTGAGCTACCACTGGCGGATGCGACGGAGCTGGTCCTCGTGATCGGCCCGGAGGGCGGCCTCGACGACACCGAGATCGCCGACCTCTCGGCACTCGGCGCGTCGTCGGTGATCCTCGGACCGGAGGTGTTGAGAACATCGAGCGCGGCCGCGGTGGCCCTCGGTGCAATCGGTGTGCTGACCGATCGGTGGGCACTCCGGTGAGGCAGGTGCGCCGGTGAAGAAGTGTGGGGCGCACCGCGTCAAGGTCGAATATGGAAGTGCGCCATCGCAATTCGGTCACGTCTATCACCCGGTGAGTGGACTGGGGCCGACTGATCGAGTGCGCGCGGTGGTGTTGGTCCACGGGGGGTACTGGACCACCGAGTTCGGCTTGACGATCGAGACCGCCATCGCCCGCCGGTTCGCCGAGCGGGGTGCGGTCGTGTGGAACGTCGAGTATCGGCGTGTCGGCGAGAACGGCGGCGGCTGGCCGAACAGTGGTCGCGACGTGGTCGCCGCGCTGCAGGCACTCGACGGTCCCGTGCGCGCGGCCTTGCCGGCGGAGATGTCGGCACAGGTCGACTGGGGCTCGGTGGCCGTGGTCGGTCATTCCGCCGGCGGACAGCTGGCCGTGTGGTCGGCCGCACAGCTGCGGGCGCGCACCGAGTCGTGCCAGATCAGCACGGTGATCGCGCAATCGGCGGCGCTCGACCTGGTGTCGGGTGCCGATCGACCGTCGATCCGGGGTCTGATGGGCCGTCCGTATGCCGAGATCCCGCACCGATACCGCGAGGCGTCACCGATCTCGCAGGAGCCGTTCCCCGCGCATGTCGTCGCTCTCCACGCGGAGGACGACACGGCGATCCCGGTCGAGTCGAGCCGCCGATACGTCGACGCCGTGACCGCCAGGGGCCAATCGGCCGAACTTGTCGTTGTCCCGGGGGAGGGGCACGACGCATTCGTCGATCCGCGAAGCGCGTCCACCCGGCACACCGTGCGGCTGCTGGGCATCTGATTACGTCGTTCACGTTCGTGGTGGTCGCCGACGGCGTATCTTGACAAGACCGCGGACAGTCTCTGCTGTGGCGCGACGGTGGTGAGCGACGGCCTTGCGTACGAGGTCAGTAACCGGTTCGGCCGTGGGAGGTCGCGGTGCAATCCCTCAGATCCGGGTCGGTCGGTCGGCTCCTCGTCGCGGTCGGTGTCGCGGTCGCGTCGTTCTCGCTGTTGGTCGGTGCGCAATCCACCGCCGTCGCCGCACCGGCCCCGCCCACCAAGTGGCTGTGCAGTCCGACCATGGCGTCGGACCCCTGCGACCTCCCTCAGGACACCACCGACCTGCTGACCGGTCGGGTCACCGCGCCGCCACCGGTCGCGGAATCCGCCAAGCCGGTGGATTGCTTCTTCGTGTACGGGACCGCGACAAACGCGCTCTCGCTCAACGCGGATCTGGTTGCGTCGCCGGAGATCCGGGCGGCCGCCTCACTGCATGGGGCACGATTCAACCGGACGTGCCGCATGTTCGCCCCTGTCTACCGACAGGTGTCCCTGCCCGCCGCCGTGCCCACCAATCTCGGCCTGACCGAACCCTTGGCCATCGCCTATCGCGATGTCCGCAATGCCTGGCGGGAGTATCTCGCCCACGCGGGCAACCGGGGCGTGATCTTCATCGCCGATTCCCAGGGCGCCTACCACCTCCGCAAACTGATCCGCGAAGAAGTCGACGGCCGGCCGGCGCTGCTCCATCGATTCGCCGGCGCTTTTCTGATGGGCGCCAACGTGACCACCGCCAAGGGGAGTGCCGTGGGCGGGGATTTCCGCAACATTCCCGTGTGTACCCGCCAGGGTGAGTACCGGTGCGTGATGGCGTACTCGTCGAACGTCGTCTATCCACCCGTGTCGGCGTTCGGCAACAGTGCGGTCGACGTGACGTCGCGGGCATCGGGTTTGCCGAACGGGCCGCAATACCAGGTCGCCTGCACCGACCCGGCGGTGGTGAGCGGCAGTCGTGCGCCGGTCGGCATCACGGTGCCGAGTGAGCCGTTCCCGCCTTGGCTCCTCGCGGGTGTGTTGACCTACACCCGGTTCCCGGATCCCTGGCCGACGTCGTCTTCGACCTGGACGACGGGCCGCGGTCGCGGGGTGGGCAGCTGCGACGAGGTGTACGGCATCCGCGAGTACCACATACGGATGATCCGGCCACAGCCGATCAACCAGGTGCCGTTGCTGGACACCCACGACCTCGACTTCACCTTCGGGCTCGACAGGCTGGTCGGGATCGCCGCCCGGCAGGCCGCGGACTGGCGAGCACACTCTCATTGAGGTTCCGGCAGGTGTCCTGCGCGGCCTCCGGAATATTGCCTGCTGGCGCACGGTTCAATCGCGTTAGACTGGCTACATCCCGGCGTATCGACGCGCCGCGACGACCCCCTAGGAGTGATTGCATACGTGAGTGACGACAACCCCGACCTGAGCGCGCCGACCAGCCGGACTCTTGCGGGTCGATCTGTCACCTCCAACGTGGAAATCTCTCCCGAGGTGGTGTTCGGGCTGCTCGGGACCAGTGACGTCAATCTGCGCACCCTCGAACAATTGCTGCCGGCCGATATCCACGTGCGCGGCAACCAGGTCACCTTGACCGGTGTGCCCGCCGACGTCGCGGCATCGGAGCGGGTGATCGCCGAACTCGTCGATCTGGTCGGTCGCGGCACACCCCTGACACCCGACCTCGTACGGCACAGCGTCTCCATGCTCTCCGAGGGATCGGCCGAATCGCCCGCCGACGTGCTGTCGCTCGACATCCTGTCCCGACGCGGCAAGACGATCCGGCCGAAGACCCTGAACCAGAAGAAGTACGTCGACGCGATCGACAACAACACCGTCGTCTTCGGACTGGGCCCGGCCGGTACCGGCAAGACCTACCTGGCGATGGCCAAGGCCGTGCAGGCCCTGCAGTCCAAGTCCGTGAACCGGATCATCCTGACCCGGCCTGCCGTCGAGGCCGGTGAGCGTCTCGGCTTCCTGCCGGGCACGCTCAGCGAGAAGATCGACCCGTATCTGCGGCCGCTCTACGACGCACTGCACGACATGATGGATCCGGAGTCGATCCCGAAGCTGATGGCGGCCGGGGTCATCGAGGTCGCGCCGCTGGCGTACATGCGCGGGCGGGCACAGCCCTTGTCGACCCGAGTGTTGACGCCGCAAGGTTTCCGCCCCATCGGCGAACTGCAGGTGGGTGACGCCGTCATCGGTTCGGATGGCACACCGACCGAAGTGCGCGGTGTGTATCCCCAGGGCTTCAAGGACATCGTTCGGGTGACCACCCAGGACGGTGCGTCCACACTGTGCTCGACCGACCACCTCTGGTCGGTCTACACGCGCGGCGATCGGCGGCGGGGCAAGGGTCCACGGGTCCTTGCGGCGAAAGAGATGATCGGGAATCTGCGTGCGGCGCATCACCACCGCTACGAGCTTCCGCTGGTGACCGCGCCGGTGGCCTTCGACGCCCAGCCGGTGCCGTTGGACCCCTACACGCTCGGATTGATGCTGGGCGAGCAGTGCGGGGCCGGCCAGACGGCACCGTCCTCCACGACCGAGAACCCGGAACCGGTCGACGCGGTGGTCGATGCGGCGGTGCCCGGCATTCGCACGTCGCCGACGGAGTGCGTGCCGAAGCAGTACCAGCTCAACTCCGCAGAGGTGCGACTCGCGGTCCTGCAGGGTCTGCTCGACGCCGACGGCGCTCCCGTCGGACACGCCGGGCGTACCTGCGGCGTCCGGTACACGACCGTGTCCGACCAGCTGCGCGATGACGTGACGTTCCTCGTTCAATCGCTCGGCGGTATCGCCTACACACGCACGCGCGCTGCCGAAGATGGCACTCCGGGCAGTGCGCGTGGGCCCGAGGTGCGGCACGACGCCCATGTGCTCGATATCCGACTTCCGCACGATGTTGCACCCTTCCGGCTCCGCAGCAAGGCCGAGCGGTACCGCGCGGACGGCTCCGAGGAGCCCCGTCGCCACATCGAGAGCATCGAATCGGTTGGCAGCGAGGAGGCGGTCTGCATCAGCGTCGCCGCCGAGGATTCGTTGTATGTCACCGAGGACTTCCTGCTGACCCACAACACCCTCAACGACGCCTTCATCATCCTCGACGAGGCCCAGAACACCACGGGCGAACAGATGAAGATGTTCCTCACCCGACTGGGTTTCGGGTCCAAGGTCGTCGTCACCGGCGACACCACACAGGTCGATCTCCCCGGTGGGGCGCAGAGCGGACTCACTGCGGCCACAAGGATTCTCGACGGCATCGACGACATCCACTTCTCGCACCTCACCAGCGCGGACGTGGTCCGGCACCGGTTGGTGGCCGACATCGTGGACGCATACGGACGGGCCGAGGAGAACTCGCGCGTCGGCGGCCGATTACGCGACGCCGACAATCTGCCGGGCAACCGGGCGTCTCGTCGGGCCGCCGCGCACGGACGTCGCTCATGAGTATCGAACTGGCCAACGAATCCGGTGTCGAGGTCCCCGGGGACCTGATCATCGAATCGGCACGCTTCGCCATCACCGCGATGGACGTCCATCCGGCCGCGGAACTCTCGGTGGTCTGTGTCGACGAGGACACGATGGCCGACATGCACATGCAGTGGATGGATCTGCCCGGCCCGACAGACGTGATGAGCTTTCCGATGGACGAGCTGGTCCCGGGTGGACGGCCCGACGCCGCGGAACCGGGGCCGGCGATCCTGGGTGACATCGTGTTGTGCCCGGCGTTCGCCGCCCAGCAGGCGAAGTCGGCGCGGCGCTCGTTCGAGCACGAACTGTCGATGCTGACGATCCACGGGGTGCTTCATCTGCTGGGCTATGACCACGCCGAGCCCGACGAGGAAAAAGAGATGTTCGGCCTGCAGAACCGAATCCTCGAGGAGTTCTACGCGGCGCGGCATCGCCGGGCACAGCAACAGCGACAGTCCGATCGCGACACCCAGTTGCTGACCAACATCGGCTTCGCCGAGACCGCCCGGCCCGAGAACGCTCCCGTCGAGGACGAGTGACGGTGCCCGACGACGTCTGGTTCGTCGTGGCGGCACTCGTGCTGATCCCGATCGGCGGGCTGTTCGCCGCCGTCGACGCGGCCATCACCACGGTGTCCATGGCGCGTGTCGAGGACATGGCGAAAGAGCAGCGCGCCGGTGCGGTGCGCCTGATCGCGGTGCTGCATGGACGGGCAACCTATGTGGGTCTCGCCGTCCTGATGCGGGTCACCTCCGAGACGGCGGCAGTCGCCCTGATGACGCTGGTGTTGACCGACTGGCTCGGCGTCGGCTGGGGTCTGTTCGCGGCCATCGTCGGGATGGCGGTGGTGTCGTTCGTCGCCGTAGGCGTCGGGCCGCGAACCCTCGGTCGGCAGCATGCGTACACGATCGCGCTGTCGTCGGCGATCGTGTTGCAGGGCATCGGATTGCTGCTCAAACCGCTCACGCGATTGCTCATCATGGTGGGCAACGCGGTGACACCCGGCAAGGGATTCCGCAACGGGCCCTTCGCCACCGAGGTGGAACTGCGCGAGGTCGTGGACCTCGCCGAGGCCAGTGGTGTGGTGGCGGCCGACGAGCGTCGGATGATCCAGTCGGTGTTCGATCTCGGCGACACCAACGCTCGCGAGATCATGGTGCCGCGACCGGAGATGATCTGGATCGAGCAGGACAAGACCGCCGCCCAGGCAATGAATCTCGCGGTGCGGTCGGGGCATTCGCGTATCCCGGTGATCGGGGAGAACCCCGACGACATCGTCGGCGTCGTCTATCTCAAGGACCTCGTCGCCGAAGGAGGCCGTTCGGCGTCTGCGCACGTCCACGACTTCATGCGCGACGCCGAGTTCATCCCGGATTCCAAACCGCTGGACAAGGTGTTGGCGGACATGCAGCGCACACGCAATCACATGGCACTTCTCGTCGACGAGTACGGCGGGATCGCGGGGTTGGTGACCATCGAGGACGTCCTCGAGGAGATCGTCGGTGAGATCACCGACGAGTACGACACCGACGAGGTCGCGCCGATCGAAGAACTCGAGGGCGGGTCCTACCGCGTGTCGGCGCGGCTACCCGTGGAAGATCTCGGCGAACTCTTCGGCATCGACATCGACGACGACGAGATCGAGACCGTCGGCGGTTTGCTCGGCCTCGAACTCGGACGGGTACCGCTGCCGGGGGCCCGGGTCGAGTCGAACGGGCTGCTGCTCGTCGCCGAAGGCGGTCCGAACCGGCGGGGCCGCCAACGCATCACCACCCTGCTGGTCACCCGGGTCGATGACCCCGACGTCGGCGACACGTCGTCGGCCGACGGTGATCGCGACGACACCGACATGCCCACGTCCGATCCGGCGCAATCCGACCGCGGTGCGGAATACTCGATGTCCAGCCGTGGGCGTTCGCAGGTCCGGGAGCAGGTCCGACGACACGGCGACCCAACGGGTGACACCACCAGGAGCGAGGACCGAACGTGACCGCACCGTCGAGCGGACTGCCCGAGTTGTCCGACGAGGACCAGAAGCTGGTCGTCTTGGCGCGGGGCGCACTCGCCCGCGCGGAGAGCCCATCGGCAGCCGCCGTCCGTGATGCCGACGGCCGGACCTATGCCGGCGCGCCCGTGGCCGCCGAGACGCTGAACCTGTCCGGCCTCCAGGTCGCCCTGGCGAGTGCGCTCTCCAGCGGTGCCCAGGCCTTCGAGGCGGCCGTATTGGTCAACGGCGCCGCCGACGATCCGGGTCTGGCCACGCTCGCGGAGTTCGGCTCGGAGGCATATGCGGTGCACACCGACCTGTCGGGGACACCGACCGGTCGTCAGGATGCGCACCGATGACCGAGTTCCGGTCGGGCTTCGTCTGCTTCGTCGGTCGGCCGAACACCGGAAAATCGACCCTCACCAACGCTCTGGTCGGTGAGAAGATCGCCATCACCTCGAACCGGCCACAGACCACACGGCACACCATCCGGGGGATCGTCAATCGCGACGACGCCCAGTTGATCCTGGTCGACACACCAGGTCTGCACCGGCCTCGGACGCTGCTCGGCCAGCGACTCAACGACCTCGTCCGGGACACGTACTCGGAGGTCGACGTGATCGGCGTGTGCGTACCGGCCGACGAGACGATCGGGCCCGGCGACCGCTGGATCGTGTCCCAGGTCCGTCAGATGGCCCCCCGCACCACGGTGCTGGGCGTGCTCACCAAGATCGACCGCGTCACCCCGGATCGAGTCGCCGCGCAACTCGTCGCGCTGTCCGAACTGCTCGGCCCCACCTCGGAGGTGGTCCCGACCTCGGCGAGGTCGGGCGCTCAGCTCGACATCCTGACCGACGTGCTGGTCGGCCTGATGGAACCCGGCCCGGCGTTCTATCCCGACGGTGAGCTCACCGACGAACCCGAGGAGGTGCTGATGGCGGAGTTCATCCGTGAGGCGGCCCTCGAGGGTGTCCGTGACGAACTCCCACACTCCCTCGCGGTGGTCATCGAGGAGATCATCCCGCGCGAGGAGGAGCAGGAGGGGCAGGGGCCGTCGATGGTCGATGTGCACGCCATCCTCTACGTCGAGCGCGACAGCCAGAAGGGCATCATCATCGGCCATCGAGGTGCCCGGCTGAAAGAGGTCGGCACCGTCGCGCGGGGACAGATCGAGAAGCTGCTCGGCACCAGGGTGTACCTGGATCTGCATGTGAAAGTGGCCAAGGACTGGCAGCGGGACCCGAAGCAGTTGGGGCGCATGGGTTTCTGATGTCCGTAGCCGTCCGTCGGTGCGAATGAGTCGAGAGGGAGTCCGGATGGGGCGGCACGAAACAGGCGACGAGCCGGAGCGCAACGGGCTCGGCGGGCGGGAGTCTGCCGGATACTCTGGCGCGGAACACGCCGCCCCCGAACAGGATGCGGCGGCAGGCACCACGATCGCCGGTGTCCTGCGCTCACCGCGGTTCTGGCTGGCGCCGCTGTTGCTGGTCGTCGTCATCATGTCGTTCATGGCGGCGCTCTACATGGGGGCGGTCGCGGACCCGCAGCGCAACCTGCACGATTTCCCGATCGCCCTCGTCAACGAGGATCGTGGCGGCGACGTCGACAACCCGGATGGCGGCACCACGAAGCAGAACTTCGGTGACCAGGTCGCCGCGGGTGTGATCTCGACAGCGGCCAAGAGTGGGATCGCGGTGGAGAAGGTGGACCGGACCACCGCACTCAACCGACTGAACTCCGGCAAGGCCTACGGGGCGGTGGTGATCGGCCCCAACTTCACCAATCGCGCAGTGAGCCTCGGCCGGGCCGCGGTGCTCGAGGCCAAACCGGATCCGATGGCGATCGACGTGTTCATCAACCGCGGTTCCGGGACCTTCGCGTCGGCGGTCACCACCACCTTCGCCGACCGGATGTCGGAGCAGGTCAATGCCCAGGTCGGCGAACGCCTCGTGGCCACCGTCCGGCAGAGCCTGGTCAAGGCCGACGTGCCGTTCTCGGGGGCCGCCCAGCTGGCGTTGTCCAACCCGGTGGATGTGCGGATCGTCGAGCCGACCCCGTTGCCAGACGGATCCGGAAACGGGTTGTCCGCGTTCTATTTCACGTTGTTGCTCATCCTGGCGGGGTTCACCGGCGCGATGATGGTCAGCGTCGTGGTCGACGGCATCCTCGGACAGACGCCCATCGAGTACGGCCCCTTCTATCAGCTCAGGCAGCGGCTCGCGATCTCTCGCTGGGGAACGCTGGCGACCAAGTGGACCGTCATGGTGCTCGTCGCGGTGATCCAATCAGCACTGTTCATCGCGGTGTGCACGGCGGTCGGCACGTCGCTGCCGAATGCGTTCGCGCTGTGGCTGTTCTCGGTGCTGGTGATCACCGCGGTCGGGGTGTCGGCGAGTTCGATGATGGCGGTGTTCGGCAATCCCGGTCTCATCCTGAACCTGGTGTTCTTCGTGATCCTCGGTCTCCCGTCGTCAGGTGGCACGGTGCCGCTGGAGGCGAGTCCGCGGCTGTTCGCCTGGATCGCCGCGGTGGAACCGATGCACCTGGTCTATCTCGGGACTCGCGCCATCCTCTATTTCGACGCGGATCTCGACGCCGGACTGGGCCGGTCGATCATCCAGTGCGCTATCGGTCTGCTGGTGGGCGTGCTGCTCGGTCTGGGCGGCACCAAGCTCTACGACCGCAAGGGCTGGCACCGGTTCCCCGGCGGGATGACGTTGTCGCCGCGGCTGCGCAGGCTGGCCGACGGCGACGGGCCGGCCTCGATCACCACACCGTCCCCGGCACACGTCGCTGCGGTGAGTGGTCCGGGGTCACCTCGGCCTCCCGGGGCGTCCGGCCCGCCGGCCGCATCGGAGACACCAGATGTCACACAGGCACCAGCGGACCCGGGACGCATGTCGTAGTGGGGTGCTGTCGGTGCCCGGTGGAACAATGTGCCGGTGAGGTTCTATCGGGATGAGGCCGTGGTGCTTCGCCAGCACAAGCTGGGCGAGGCCGACCGCATCATCACGTTGCTCACCCAGGACCATGGTCTGGTACGTGCCGTGGCCAAAGGCGTCCGCCGGACCCGCTCGAAGTTCGGTGCCCGGCTCGAACCCTTCGCCCATGTCGACGTCCACCTCTACCCAGGTCGCAGCCTCGACGTCGTGACCCAGGTGCACACCCTTCATGCATTCGCCGACGCCATCGTGGCCGATTACGGCCGATACACCACGGCCTGCGCGGTGCTGGAGACCGCGGAGCGGTTGGCCGGTGAGGAACGTGCACCGGCCGCACAGTTGCACCGACTCACGGTCGGTGCCCTGGAAGCGCTCGCCGAACACCGCCGCGCCAACCAACTCATCCTCGATGCCTACCTGCTGCGCGCGATGCACTGCGCGGGGTGGATGCCGACGCTGGACGTGTGCGCCCGCTGTACGCAACCGGGCCCACATCGGGCATTCCATGTGGCAGCCGGTGGTGCGGTGTGCATCCACTGTCGGCCACCCGGATCGGCCACCCCGTCACCTGGGGTTCTCGACCTGATGGATGCCCTGTTCCGTGGCCAGTGGGAACACACCGCCGAGGCCACGTCGTCGATGCAGCGCCAGGCGAGCGGGCTGACCGCCGCCCACCTGCAGTGGCATCTCGAGCGTCAGTTGAGAACCCTGCCGCTCATCGAACGCGAAGCACCTCATAGGCTGGTGGACACCGCGTGAGAGGAGACGGTTGATGGCGTTACGACCCGGCTCGCGATCCGGGAAACGACAGGCCGCACCGGAATCACGAGCAGATCGCACCCCCGTACGCCCACCCGACCCGCACCCGAGCGGCGCGCGCCCACCACGGATTCAGCCCGAACTGATACCGCGGCACGTTGCCCTGGTGATGGATGGCAACGGTCGGTGGGCGCAAGATCGAGGGCTGCCCCGCACCGAAGGTCACAAGCAGGGTGAAGCGGTCTTGATGGACACCGTCTGCGGATGTATCGAACTCGGCGTGACCTGGCTGTCCGCCTACGCGTTCTCGACGGAGAACTGGTCGCGCAGTCCAGAAGAAGTCCGATTCCTGATGGGCTTCAACCGTGACGTGATCCGCCGTCGGCGTGACGAGATGCACGAGATGGGCGTTCGGGTGCGCTGGGCGGGCCGCCGACCGCGCTTGTGGCGCAGTGTGATCCGCGAGCTCGAGGTGGCCGAGGAGATGACGAAGGACAACACCGTGATGACCCTCACGATGTGCGTCAATTACGGCGGTCGAGCCGAGATCGCGGACGCGGCAAAGGAAATCGCCCGTCGTGCCGCGGCGGGTGAGATCGATCCGGATCGGATCACCGAAGCGTCCTTCGCCCGCTATCTCGACGAGCCGGACATGCCCGACGTCGACCTCTTCCTGCGCCCATCCGGCGAACAGCGGATCTCGAACTTCTTGCTGTGGCAGTCCGCGTACGCCGAGATGGTGTATCAGAAGAAGCTCTTTCCCGACTTCGACCGACGCGACCTGTGGGCGGCATGTCTCGAATACGCATCGCGCGACCGACGATTCGGCGGAGTGATGCCGACATGACCGGTGCGGCATCGGGGACCCAAGGCCTTCTGACCCGGGTCGCCCGCCTCGTCGGTGAGCTCGGAGACGTCGGAGACGAAGACGCGGATTCGGTGATCGTGCAGGTGGGTACGACCCGCGCGTCGTTGCGGGTCCTGACCTTGGCCGACGGACTCGACGTGCTCACCGTGACACAACTGGTCGCGGTGAACCTGCCGAACACATCCGCACTACGAGACGACGTGGAGGCGGCTGACGCCCACCTGAGTTTCGGTGCACTGCGCCGATCCGATCCGGAGGGCGTCACCACCGACGTACTGCAGTACTACACGTTCCCGGCCGGGACCCTCGACGACGTCCCGCTGCTGACGGTGCTGCACATCGTGTTGTCGGCGGGTGCCGATACCGCTCGCCGCCTCTCGGGTGCCTAGGTCTTTCGAGACGCTCGCGAGCTCGCTCCCCCGGGTGTGGTGTCGGCGAGCACGCGTTCCCGCGGTCCGTCAGTTCTGCACGCGGCAGTCGGCGCAGTAGCCGAAGACCTCGACGGTGTGATTGATGTCGGTGAAACCGTGCCGCGCGGCCACACTCGCCGCCCACTTCTCGACAGGCTCGGCCTGTACCTCCACCGTCGTGCCGCAGCGACGGCACACGAGGTGGTGATGATGTCCGGACGAACAATGGCGATACCGCGTCTCGCCCGAGCCGTCCCACAGCATGTCGATCTGCCCTGATTGACTCAACGCCTGCAGATTTCGGTACACGGTGGTGAGCCCGATCGATTCTCCCCGCGCCTTGAGCTGATCGTGCAGTTCCTGCGCGGAGACGAAGTCGTCCCCGGCGGCGAGCGCGTCGGCGATCGCGGCACGCTGCCTGGTCGACCGGACGCCGGTCACCGGGCGGTCCGGGCCCGCCGTCATTCGGCCACCGTGCCGTCGGAGACCTCCATCGCATGCGCGAGCGCATCGGTCACGATGTGGGCGAGGTGATGATCGACGAGTTCGTAGACGATCTCCCGACCGGTCCGGTGGCCACGCACCACGCCGGCATCCTTGAGAACTCGAAGATGCTGGCTCACCAGGGGCTGACTGACCTCCAGGGCGCCGACGATCTCGTGGACACACTGCGGACGCTCGCGCAGGAGCATGACGATGGCGATGCGGGTCGGCGATGCCAGCGCGCGCAGAAGGTCGCCTGCGGCCGCACACTCCACCGCGCCGACGACACCGCGGTCGGCGGTGGTGGCTGCGCAATCTCGTTCCTGGGAGTCCATTGCCTCCATACTAAAGGAAGTCGTTTTCATTTGGGGTGGGCAGAGCCGACGCAGGGTGGAGCGGCTGTGACGCGTGCACGCGTGATCGGAGAAGGGTGACGATTCCGACGACCGGCACCTCTGTGGCTACCCTGTAAGGGCTGCCGTTCTGTGTTCCGACGGAATGGCCGCGTCACCGTATCGAACCCCTAGTCGTTGGAGATCAGTTAACCGTGGCCGCCCAGTCCAACCGCGTCGAAGCCGTCGTCAATCTCGCCAAGCGTCGTGGCCTGGTGTTCCCGAGCGGCGAGATCTACGGCGGAACCCGCTCCGCGTGGGATTACGGCCCGCTCGGTGTCGAGGTCAAGGAGAACATCAAGAGGCAGTGGTGGCGCGGCATGGTCACCAGCCGCGACGACATCGTCGGGCTCGACTCGGCGGTCATCCTGCCGCGGCGCGTGTGGGAGGCGTCCGGTCACGTGGAGGTGTTCACCGACCCGCTCGTGGAGTCGCTCTACACCCACAAGCGTTATCGTGCCGATCACCTTCTGGAGGCCTACGAGGTCAAGCACGGTCGGCCGCCGGCCAACGGCCTCGCCGACATCAACGACCCGGACACCGGTCAGCCCGGCAAGTGGACCGAGCCCAAGGCGTTCAGCGGTCTGATGAAGACCTATCTCGGCCCCGTCGACGACGAGGAGGGTCTGCACTACCTGCGCCCCGAGACCGCACAGGGCATCTTCGTCAACTTCAAGAACGTGATGACCACCGCGCGCAAGAAGCCCCCGTTCGGTATCGCCCAGATCGGCAAGAGCTTCCGCAACGAGATCACCCCCGGCAACTTCATCTTCCGCACGCGCGAGTTCGAACAGATGGAGATGGAGTACTTCGTCAAGCCCGGCGAGGACGAGGAATGGCACCAGTACTGGATCGACCAGCGCTTCGACTGGTACGTCGACCTGGGCATCGATCCGGAGAACCTGCGCCTCTTCGAGCACCCGAAGGACAAGCTCTCGCACTACTCCAAGCGCACCGTCGACGTCGAGTACAAGTTCGGCTTCTCCGGGAATCCGTGGGGTGAGCTCGAGGGTGTCGCGAACCGTACCGATTTCGACCTGTCGACCCACAGCAAGCACTCGGGCGAGGACCTGTCGTTCTTCGACCAGGCCTCCGGCGAGCGCTTCACTCCGTACGTCATCGAGCCCGCTGCCGGTCTCACCCGCTCGCTGATGGCGTTCCTGTGCGACGCGTACACCGAGGAGGAGGTGCCGAACGCCAAGGGCGGCACCGATACCCGCACGGTGTTGCGCCTCGATCGACGGCTCGCGCCGGTCAAGGTGGCGGTTCTGCCGCTGTCCCGCAACGAGAAGCTGTCGCCGAAGGCCAAGGATCTGGCCGCGGAGCTGCGCAAGCACTGGAACGTCGAGTTCGACGATGCGCAGGGCATCGGCAAGCGATACCGCAGGCAGGATGAGATCGGCACCCCGTTCTGCGTGACCGTGGACTTCGACACCCTCGACGATCAGGCGGTCACCGTGCGCGAGCGCGACACCATGAGCCAGGAGCGCGTCGCGCTCGACAAGGTCGTGGAGTTCCTGGGCGGCAAGCTGCTCGGGGCGTGACCCTTCGGTGCGGCCTGCCGACCAGCGGTCGAGGTCATCGTCGCCACGTGCGACCTGCATAGTTCTGTCATAGTTGAGTGTGGAGTTGTCGCACGCCCGGGCATGGGGTCCGGAGCTGTGTGCGGCGAGGAGAGTGAGTGCAGCAGTGACCGTCAACGGCAAAGTCGTTCATTACGATGCGAATCGGGGCTTCGGATTTCTCGCGCCGGACGCGGGCGGTGCCGACGTCTTCCTGCACATAAACGACATCGACATCGACGAGAACGCCCTGAAGCCGGGCGCGAAGGTCGCCTTCGACATCGAGGAGACCGACCGCGGCACCAAGGCGGTCAACGTCGCGGTGACCGAGTCGGCGCCGGCCGACGACGCCCCGGCGGGCCGGCCGCACCGTCGCGACAGCCACGATCACGGTCGTCCGCATGGCGGTGACCGAGACCGGGACCGTGACCGTTCACGCAAGCCGCGAGGCGGCGGTTCGCTCGACGCGGCATCGTTCACCGAAGAGGTCACCGAGCTGCTGCTCGACTCGTCCGACGACCTGACCGCGGCTCAGATCGTGGCGATCCGCCAGCGCATCACCGAATTCGCGGTGGCCCGGGGATGGGTGCTTGACTAGCGCACCGCCGACCGGCCGTTCGGCCGCGATACCGCCGACGGCGGACTACGGCGACGAGGCCGTCGAACGGATCGTGCCGGAGGCGCCGAAGGTCGCGAGCCTGCCCGGAACCCGAACCGACCATCGCAGCGACTTCGCTCGTGACCGGGCCCGGGTGTTGCATTCGGCCGCCCTGCGTCGACTGGCAGACAAGACTCAGGTCGTCGGGCCGCGTGAGGGCGACACCCCCAGGACCCGCCTGACCCACTCGCTCGAGGTGGGCCAGATCGGGCGGGGTATCGCGATCGGGCTCGGCTGCGAACCCGATCTCGTCGAGCTCGCGGGTCTCGCCCACGACATCGGTCACCCGCCCTACGGGCACAACGGTGAGCGGGCTCTCGACGAGGTCGCTGCGGCGATCGGCGGGTTCGAGGGCAACGCCCAGAATCTCCGGATTCTCACGCGTCTGGAGCCGAAGCTCCTCGACGAGAGCGGCCGCAGTGCCGGACTGAACCTGACCAGGGCATCGCTCGACGCCACGCTCAAATACCCCTGGACCCGCAGCGCGCCGGGGACGAAGTTCGGTGCCTACGACGACGACGCAGACGCCCTGGACTGGATTCGGCTCGACGCCCCGGCCGGCCGTCAGTGCATCGAGGCCCAGGTGATGGACTGGTCCGACGACGTCGCCTACTCCGTGCACGACCTGGAGGACGGTGTGATCGCCAACCGCATCGACCTGCGCACCCTCGGCGACGCGTCCGATCAGCGGGCACTCGCCGACATCGGGGTGAAGGAGTTCGCGGGACTCGAGGCCGGTGCCCTCATCGACGCAGCGCAACGCCTGTCGCAGATGGAGATCGTCGGCCGGGCCGGGGTCTACGACGGCAGCCTGCACAGCGCCGTCGCTCTCAAACGGCTGACCAGTGAGCTCATCGGCCGGTTCGCGTCGGCGGCGATCACCGGGACGCGGGCGGCGGTTGGTGGTCGCTCGGTGGCCCGTTACGACGCCGACCTCACGGTCTCACCCCTGGTGGCCGCCGAAGTGGCGATCCTCAAGACCCTGGCGTTGCGGTTCATCTTCTCCAACAGCCGTCACAAGGCCCATCAGCAGCGACAGCGCGAGCGCATCCACCGGGTGGCCGGCTGGCTGACCGCGGCCGCTCCCGGCGGACTGGACCCGATCTTCGTGCCGTCCTGGCATGAGGCCGTCGACGATGATGCCCGCCTGCGCGTCATCGTCGATCAGATCGCCTCGATGACAGAGGGGCGCCTGGAGCGCACCGACCGACAGAACTCGGGCGCACAGGCGCATCTGGGCTGAGGCCGCACGTGTGGCTGCCGGTTCCCGGGGTGCAGTCACTACACTGGTCCGCGTGCCAGGCCGAATCCCCGATCGTGACATCACGGCGATCCGTGAGCAGACGCGTATCGAGGAGATCGTCGGCGACTATGTGGCGTTGCGCCGCGCGGGGGCCGACAGCCTCAAGGGTCTCTGCCCGTTCCACGACGAGAAGACGCCGTCGTTTCACGTGCGTCCCAACCACGGACACTTCCACTGCTTCGGCTGTGGTGAGGGTGGGGACGTCTACAGCTTTCTGCAGAAGCAGGAACACGTCAGTTTCGTCGAGGCCGTGCAGCAGCTCGCCGACCGGATCGGATATCAGATCCACTTCGAGGGCGGCGGCACCACCGTGGTCCGGGATCGCGGTACGCGCGCGCGACTCGTCGCGGCCAACGCGGCGGCCCAGCGGTTCTACGCGGAGCAATTGCAGACCCCGGAGGCGCAGAAGGCCCGCGACTACCTGACCGAACGGGATTTCGACGCCGCCACCGCGACCGCCTTCGGGTGCGGCTACGCGCCGGCCGGCTGGGACACGATGACCAAAACCCTTCTGTCCCAGGGTTTCGAGTTCTCCGAGCTGGAAGCCGCAGGGTTGGCCAAGCAGGGTCGCAAGGGGCCGATCGACCGGTTCCATCGGCGCCTGCTGTGGCCGATCCGCAACCTCGGCGGCGACATCATCGGCTTCGGCGCCCGCAAGTTGTTCGACGACGACAATCTCGGCAAGTACATGAACACGCCGGAGACCATGCTGTACAAGAAGTCTCAGGTGCTCTTCGGTCTCGACCACGCGAAGAAGAACATCGCCAAGGGACATCAGGTGGTCATCGTCGAGGGCTACACCGACGTGATGGCGATGCATCTGTCCGGCGTGACGACCGCGGTCGCCTCGTGTGGAACGGCCTTCGGCGAGGACCACCTTGCGCTCCTGCGTCGGCTAATGATGGACGACTCGTACTTCCGTGGCGAGGTCATCTACACCTTCGATGGTGACGAAGCCGGGAAGGCCGCTGCCCTCAAGGCTTTCGAGGGCGAGCAGAGTATCGCAGGCCAGACGTTCGTGGCGGTGGCCCCGGACGGGATGGATCCGTGCGAACTCCGCCAGCGGAGCGGCGACCCGGCGGTCCGGGACCTGATCGCCCGGCGGGTCCCGATGTTCGAGTTCGCGATCAAGGCGTTGCTGTCCGACCACGACCTCGACACCGCCGAGGGGCGGGTGCACGCGCTGCGCGACGCCGTGCCGGTGGTCGCACGCATCAAGGACATCGCGTTGCGGGACGAGTACGCCAGGCAACTGGCGGGCTGGGTCGGGTGGGAAGACGTCGGCCAGGTGTTGTCCCGGGTGCGGGAGGAGGGCGCGCGACATGGCCGCGCAGCCGGCCGCAGCGACCGGGTGACCTCGATGCGACGTCAGCGCCCGGAGGCCGCCTCGGCACCACTGACACCGCGCCCGCTGCCCACCGATCCGCGACTGTGGCCGCAGCGCGAGGCGCTCAAGGCCGCGCTGCAGTATCCGGCGATCGCAGGCACCGTGTTCGATTCGCTGCCGGTCCAGTGTTTCACCGAGCCGGCCTACGCCATGATCCGGACCGCGATGACCTCACTCGGCGGCGCCGCCTCCGGCATGGGCGGAGCCGAGTGGGTCGACGCGGTGCACAACTCGATCGACGACCTCCTCGTGGGACCACTCGTCACCGAACTCGCAGTCGAGGCGATGCCGGTGAGCGAGAACAACATCCCGCGCTACATCTCGAGCGTGATGGCCCGCCTGCAGGAGGTCTGGGTCGGCGCCCAGATCGCCGATATCAAGTCCAGACTGCGGCGAATGGCGCCGGGCGAGGACCCGGACGGGTACAACGCCGTCTTCGGTGACCTCGTGGCGTTGGAGGCCTACCGGCGCAGCCTGCTCGAACAGGCCGTCGATCCCACGGTCGACGTGGGCTGAGCGGTAGGTGTCCGTGGCTCACGATGCCCGGGCGATGCTGTCCGAGAGCCACTTCCCGAACCAGTCGATCGCGTCACGCCCCTCGGCGTCGACGACGAGGGTCCCATAGTGCACGTGGCTGTCGGACGCGTAGAACGAGCCGGCGCTGACTGCGTCCGTGACCACCGTCGCCGGGTCGGTGATCGCGCGTGTCGCGACGATCTCGGTGACCGCGGTCGCCATGCTCCGCAGATCCGGTGAGACGGCCGTCACCTCAGTGCCGGTGCGCGGGTGGACCGTGACGATGCTGCTGGAGAGTACGGCGAGTTCGCGGGCGACCTGTCGGACATCAGATGGTGTCGTGGTGGTGGTCGGCAGCGTCTTCGCGCCGGTGCGGGCGGCCACCGCCCCCACCCCCGACCAGGTGAGCTCCTGGATTCTGCCCACCAGATCGGCGGTCCGCTGGAAGTCGACATGTGCGAGGGCGGCGGCGAGCAGGGAGGCCGCCTTGGTCAGTCCGGTCTCGTCCGGGATCAACGCCAACGTCGTGGAGACCTCGGTGAAGTCGACCATCGAGGCCAGGGTCACGAGTGGCCGTAGGCGATTGTTGAGGGTCCCGGAGACCACGTGGGCCGACCGGAGGTCGCCGGCCGCGACCTCGCGCGGGAGCCGGGTCAACCCGTCGATGATGCCCGGGATGTCGACGGAGGCGAGGACGGTCGTCGCGGTGGCTGCCTTCTTCACCGCGGCCTCCGCGTCGGCCGGCGTCTTGCCGAGCACCGTACCGAGCTGGCCGAGCAGCGGGTTCTGCGACTTGTCGATCGAGCAGTAGAGGTCGTCGGGGGCGCAGATGGCCGAAACCCGCCCCATCAGGCTGCCCATGCCCGCCGGGCGTGGATCGGCGATCCCGATCCCGTCCTCCCGCGGACCGACAACGGTCTCGCCCGCGGTGCCTGCACGTGGGTCCGCCAACAAAGCGACGGCGAGTACGGCGTCGGCTGCGATGGGACCGAGCTCATTGCCGATCGCGGAGGCGAGGTCGCCCGCCGCGTCCGCGCCCTGGCTGTAGCCGGTGATCGTGAACCTGGCGTCGGGATGCTGTGACGCGTAATCCCGCAACACCGTGCCGGCGTTCTCCAGTGCGGTCGCCTTGCTGGTGCCGTAGCTCTCTCCGTTGTCGAAGGCCCGTGCGACATACGGCAGGAAATAGATGACCGCGGAGTCGCCATGGTCGTGACGAAGGCGGTCGGCGATCGGTTTCAGTGCCCCGATGGGCTTCGACGGATCCGCCGATTCACTGGTCTCCCACGTGCCCGGGATGAACAGGTTGAACGTTGCGCCGGACGCGGTGGGGGAGGTGTCGGCGACGGCGGTCGCCGCAGGCGCCAGCGCGAGAGCCACGGTCACCCCGACCGTACCGATCGTCATGGCGACGGAATGATCCAGAATCCGGCCACGAACGGACGGCCGCCGGACAGGTGGGGATGGGGCGAGCTCACCGGAGCGCGGAGACGACAATCGGTCTCGGTTCGAGGAAGGGGTACATGACATCGGGGGCTCCGCCGGGGCTGTGGGGAACTGATGCTCTGTGAGTGGCAATGAACAGGCGCTGCGTCGAAATCACGTCGAGATGATGTCGAAACGATACCGCGATGTGCCCCGCCTGAGGTGAGAATTCATCTCATCGGCCGAGTAGCGGTCCCGTTGTGCCGGAGGCCAAGTCGAACGAATCAATCTGTCGGGACTCAATGGGGGTTGTATTTCACTGCAGTGCAGCAGCATTCGTGGTGCCAGTGGTGGCAGGTGAGACGCGTGTGCATGGTGAGCAGGTCGCCCCGGGGCGACCGAGCGATCGCTAACCCGTCGTCGCACATTCTGTTAGCGCCGCGAACCATGTTCCATTGCAACGATATTCGATGCCGGTTTGTCGAACTGCCCGCCGTTGCCGCCGCAGGGTAACGCTGAATCCCTTAGTGCGACGAACTATATTCTCCCGCACTGATTTTCCATGCTCCGCCGGCAGCGGCGTCGGACAGGTGGCATGAGCCCGAGGTCGGACGGTGGCGGCCGGTCGAACCGGGGGAGTGGGGCGGGTGGGGCTCGAACCCACGACCAGCGGATTATGAGTCCGCGGCTCTAACCGACTGAGCTACCGCCCCGGGGCAACGGCGTACCCGCCGGTGCACATTACCGCACACCGCAGACGGCATCCGGCGTCGCCATCCGTGCGGGCCGTCGCGGCGGTTCGCGGCGCGGCGCCGTTAGACTGCGAGAGATCAGAAGACGGCGAGACATCAGACATGATCGACAGGGGCGAGGAGCGGATGGCCGGGGCCGATGGGGCGAATGGGGACAGCTCCCTGCCGGAAAGCCTCGTGGACGTCGCCGGGCACCGCATCCGGGGTGCCATCTTGTCCGGCAGTCTGAAGCCGGGGCAGAAGATCGTCGAAGAGAACCTGTGTGCCGACCTGGGGATCAGTCGTGCCCCGGTGCGCGAGGCACTGCGGTTGCTCGCCCAGCAGGGTCTTGTCGAGCATCAGCCGCGCCGGGGCACCAGGGTGACGGAGTGGTCGCCGCGTGACATCGTCCAGTTGTTCGGCCTGCGTCAGCTGCTCGAGAGCTTCGCGGTGGAGTCGGCGCTCCCGCTTCTCGATCCCGATGTCCAGCTGGCGCCGGTCCGGGCTGCGGTCGAGGAGATGAAACAGGCCTCCGACGAGCTCGCCAAGGATGATGCGCACCGCCGGTTCCACGCCGCGGTCGTGGGCCTGGCGGGAAATCGGCAGCTCGACATCGCATTGGAACCGATCCTGCTCAAGCTCCAATTGCCGATGGCGGTGAATCTGCGTATGGAGGCCGCCGACCATCACGGACCCGATGACGGCGTCAAACGCCATCTCGCCATCCTCGATGCGCTGGAGAGGAATGATCCGGCGGCGGCGGTGTCGGCCCTGCACGACCACGGGCACCTGCAGTACCTCGATCTGACGGGTGGCCCGGACGAAGCCACCGGGGTGGCGGAGACCCGCTAACACAACCGACACACAGGCGATCCGCAGGCGCCATAATTCTGTCGACAATCGACGGTATGACAGAAGCATCCCGGTCCGAATCCGGCCCTTCCCTCGGTCCATCGGTCGCCGAGATCCTCGAGAGTCACGTCGGTGGAAGTGGCTCTCCGACGCGAACCGCACGATCGGTCGCAGACGCCATCGACGCCCGGGCCGACGACGGGACGTGGTTGTCCACGGTGCCGCGAGCCGAGTTGTTGTCGGCGGCCGCGGAGCTGGAACGGCGGCCGGGAGCACGGGGACTGCCGCTGTACGGGGTGCCCTTCGGCGTCAAGGACAGCATCGATGTGGCCGGGGTGAGCACCACCCTGTCGTGTCCCGACTACGCCTATGTCGCCGATCGCACCGCCCCGGTGGTCCAGCGGCTGCTCGACGCCGGAGCGCTGTACGTCGGCAAGACCAACCTGGACCAGTTCGCCACCGGACTCAACGGGACCCGGACCCCGTACACCATCCCGCGCAGCGTCTACGGCGGCGAGATGATCTCGGGTGGTTCGAGTTCCGGATCGGCGGTGGCAGTGGCGCTCGGGCAGGTGCCCTTCGCCGTTGCGACCGACACCGCTGGTTCCGGGCGGGTGCCGGCCGCGCTCAACGGAGTAGTCGGATACAAGCCGTCCCGTGGCCTGATCAGCACGGTGGGTCTCGTCCCGGCGTGTAAGTCGTTGGACTGCATCACGCTGATGGCGGGCTGCATCGGCGACGTCGACCGGGTGATGTCGGTGGTGACCGGGCGCGACGACGCCGACCCGTGGTCGCGTTCACCGGGCGCGTCGTTCACCGGGGATGTGATCCGGGTGGGTCTGCCTCCCGTCGCGGAGCTCGAGTTCTTCGGTGACGACTCCATGCGGGCCGCTCACCTCGCGTTCCGCGCCCGGCTCGCGCACGGCGGATTCCCGTTCGACATCGAGATCGTCGAGGTGTCGCCGGCGCCGTTCCTGGCCGCCGGTGAGCTGCTCTACGCGGGTCCCTGGGTGGCCGAACGGCTCGTCGTGTTCGGCGAGTTCCTCGCCGGCCACCCCGACGCCATACATCCGGTCGTACGTGACATCTTGCGCAGTGGCCTGCGGTACTCCGCGGTGGACGCGTTCGCGGCGTTGCAGGAACTGCAGGAACTGCGGTCGGAGGTCGGTCGGCTGTGGGGCTCGATGGATGTGCTGATCGTGCCCACGATCGGGCGCACCTTCACCGTCGACGAGGTGCTGGACCAGCCCATCGACTGCAACACGATGCTCGGTCACTACACCCATTTCGGGAATCTGCTCGACCTGCTCGGAGTCGCGGTGCCGCAGGGCCATACCGACGACGGCCGCCCGCACAGCGCGATGGTGCTCGGCAACGCGTTGTCCGACGACGTGGTGCTGCAGTTCGCGGCAGCCCTGCTCGATGAGCCGCGTGACCGTGCGCCCGTCATCTCCATGATCACCGACACCGAGAGGATCTCGACATGGCCGACACCGTGACCACCATTGCCGCACAACCGGAGCCGATCGCGATCGACCTCGCCAGGACCGCACTCGTCATCATCGACATGCAGCGAGACTTCCTGCTGCCCGGCGGGTTCGGTGAGACGCTCGGCAACGACGTCGCCCAGTTGCAGCGCGTCGTCGGCCCGTTGGCAGACCTGCTGGCCGCGGCACGTGCCGCCGACCTCATGGTGATCCACACCCGTGAGGGGCATCTACCCGATCTGTCCGACTGTCCGCCCGCCAAACTGAACCGGGGTGCACCCTCGAAGCGCATCGGTGACCCCGGTGCCTTCGGGCGCATCCTCATCCGCGGCGAGTACGGCCACGACATCATCGACGAATTGGCGCCGATGGCAGGCGAAGTGGTGATCGACAAGCCGGGCAAGGGTGCGTTCTACGCCACCGAACTGGCCGCAGTCCTGGCCGAACGCGGCATCACCCAATTGCTCGTGACCGGTGTGACCACCGAGGTCTGCGTGCACACCACCACCCGCGAAGCCAATGATCGCGGCTTCGAGTGTGTGGTCGTGTCCGACTGTGTCGGATCGTATTTCCCGGAATTCCAGCGTGTGGGTCTGGAGATGATCGCCGCGCAGGGCGGCATCTTCGGCTGGACCGCCGCGAGCGGCGAACTGATCGCCGCGCTCACCGACCACTCGGCAACGGCGCCGTCGTCCGCAGCATCGTGATCGCTGCAATCTCCTGTTGCCGAAAGGAATTCGAAGCCGATGAGTACCACCACCGAACCCGCACCACCCGCTGATCCGCCCTCCGCCCCATCCGTCACGGTGCCATGGTGGACGCGTGGCGACACCAACGCCTTCTTCGGGCTGGGGTTCAACATCCTGGTGAACGTCCTCACCTTGACCGGCCTGATGATCGGGGTGGTCAAGCTGTCACCGGGAGATGTCCTGGGCACGGTGCTGCCCGCACTCGGCGTCGCCCTCATCCTCGGCAACGTGTACTACACCTTCCTGGCGCGACGGCTCGCACGCCGCGAGGGTCGCGACGATGTGACCGCCCTCCCGTACGGTCCGAGCGTGCCGCACATGTTCATCGTGGTGTTCGTCGTGATGCTGCCGGTGTATCTCGCCACCGACGATGCGATGCAGGCGTGGGAAGCAGGCCTGGCCTGGGCCTTCATGATCGGCGTGATCGTGATGATCGGAGCCTTCGTCGGGCCGTACGTACGTAAGATCACCCCGCGCGCGGCCATGCTGGGGACACTGGCAGGTATCTCCATCACCTTCATCGCGATGCGACCCGCGGCGCAGATGTGGGAAGCGGCCTGGATCGGACTCCCGGTGCTTGCCATCATCCTGATCGGCTTCTTCACCGATGTGCGCCTGCCCGGCAACATCCCGGTGGGTCTCGCCGCCCTGCTGGTCGGTACCGCCATCGGTTGGATCGGTGGGTTCATGTCCGTACCCGATCTCACCCAGGCGGTGTCGGACATCGCGGTCGGCATCCCGGACCAGCGGTTCGACATGCTCTTCTCGGGACTGAGCGATCTCGCCCCGCTCCTCGGCACGGCCATCCCGCTCGGCGTGTACAACTTCACCGAGGCGATGAGCAACGTGGAGAGTGCGGCCGCGGCAGGAGACAACTACAACCTGCGCAGCGTCCTGTTGGCCGACGGTGCCGGCGCCTGCATCGGAGCGGCCTTCGGTTCGCCCTTCCCGCCCGCGGTGTACATCGGGCATCCCGGCTGGAAAGACGCAGGCGGCCGCTCGAGCTATTCGCTCGCGAGCGGCGTGGCGATCGGAGTCCTCTGCTTCGTCGGACTGTTCGGGGTGCTCGAGGCCTTGCTGCCGGTGCCGGCGATCGTGCCGATCCTGCTCTACATCGGACTACTCATCGGTGCGCAGGCCTTCCAGGCCGTACCGCGCATCCACGCGGTCGCGGTGGTGGCGGCCATCCTGCCGAACCTCGCCCAATGGGGATCCGGGATGATCGACAACGCGCTGAGCGCGGCGGGTACCACAGCGTCACAGGTCGGCGACGACGCGCTCAACAACGCCGGCGTCGTCTACGAGGGACTGCGGACCCTCGGTGAGGGTGCCGTCCTGGTGGGGTTGGTGCTCGGCGCGATCGTCACGTTCATCGTGGACAAGAAATTCCACATCGCCGCGATCGCCTGTGGTGTCGGTGCGGTCTTGTCGTTCATCGGCCTCATCCATGCGCCCGAGGTGAGTTGGGCTGCCAATCCGGAAGTGGCACTCGGCTATCTGTTGTTCGGCATCGTCTGCATCGCCTACTGGTTCCTCCCGGGTGCCCGCACGCCGGTCACCGTCGACGAGGCGGACGTGGTCGCCGGCCACTGAGCAACGTGCGGATCCGCCCAGGGGGTGTGGCGGTCCATGCCCGAACGAGGCATCGACCGCCGCACCGCCGGTACTGATGCAGGCGTTTTGTTGTCGGGAGTGTCCATGCGCTAAAGTCAGCACTCGGTTCGAGCACAATCCCCCATAGCTCAATTGGCAGAGCATTCGACTGTTAATCGAACGGTTACTGGTTCGAGTCCAGTTGGGGGAGCAACAGAACGCCCGTCACCTGCAGCGATGCCGGAGGCGGGCGTTCTTGTCGTTGCCGCGGCTTACTGTGGCGCCATGGCACTCACCCGATCAGAACGAGAACTGTTCCTGGCCGAGCCCCATATCGCCGCCCTGGCCGCCGAGGCGGGTCCCGACCGTGCACCTCTCGTGGTCCCCATCTGGTACCAGTACGCGCCCGGGGGATCTGTCTGGTTCCTCACCGGGACGTCATCGCGCAAGCTTGCACTCATCCGGGAAGCCGGGCGTTGCAGCCTCATGGTGGAGACACTGGAACCGACGATCCGGTACGTGTCGGTCTCGGGAGACATCGAGAGCTACACGGACGGGACGCGCGAGCAACTCACCGAGATGGCGGCGCGTTATCTGCCTGCCGAGAAGGTCGCGGGGTACGTCGACTTCGCGTGGGAGAACCATGGTGCTCAGACCAAGGTGGTGTTGCGCGCCCAACGATGGGTGTCGTCTGATCTCGGCCGCCTGTGAACGTCGAGGTCCCGAAATGTATCAGCGCCGCCCAGGGCGGAGCTGGTCGTCGGGGGTGACCAGCCCCGCCCTGGGCGGCGCCACGAATCCACCCTACCCGACCCGGAGCGGTGCATGGCGGTGGGCTGGTGTGGCCGGCGAGTCTACTGCTGGTCGTCCCAGATGCCGGTCGTCTCCAGATGCCGGGTGAGCCTGGTTGCGCCGTCGGTGAATTGGCGGCGTGTCTGCTCGACGATCTGGTCGCGATCGCCGACGCGGTAGGCCTCGATGAGTTTCGCGTGTGAATCGACGGCCACCTTGCCCCACTCGGGATCGGTGGCGTACAGCTGTGACGGCGTGTAGCGGGTCGCGCTCAGGAGGAACCAGGCGAGCTTTCCGCCTGCGGCCACCAGGTTGTGCGCCCGGTGGAACTGGAACTCGGCGATCGCCACCTGCTCGCCGTCGCCGAGTTCCAGTGCATCGCGGAGCTGTTGGTTGTGACGCTCCAGGTCGGTGATCTGTTCCGTCGTGATCGCGTCGGCGGTACGCAGTGCGAGCTTGACGGCGATTTCACCCTGCAGCCAGAAGAGATCGTCGACGTCGGTTCGGCTGAGTTCGGCGACGATGTAGCCGCGGTGCGGCGCGAGGTTCACCATGCCCTCACCGCGCAGCGTCAGCAGGGCTTCGCGGACCGGGGTCACACTCACGCCGAGACGTTCCGCGGTCTCGTCCATCCGCACGTAATCGCCGGGGCGGATGGCGGCGGTCATGATCTGTTCCCGAAGGTGGGTGGCCACCTCTTCGGACAGCTGCGGCCGACGTCGCAGGCGTTGCGCGGGCGCGGAACGCTCGGCGCCCGCAGGGCTTTGCGAGGATGTCGCGCTGGGTCTCATTCGTGCCACCGTAGCCGGTCGATGGGACCGCGCCGAGTAGCCATCCTCGGAGCCGAACCCGGTTTCTCAGTTCTGTGTCGACCCTCAAGGTAGCGCACATATATCTGATAGGCGTCACCGGAGCGCCGAATCGAGTCGCTACATTGGTCGCATGCCCAAGTCCCAGCGGCCGACCGCGGCCGAGAGCGACGCCGACGCGGTGCTCGACCGACCTCGTGACGACGCCCGCGATCCGGGCGAGGTGACCCCCCTCGACGGCGACGACTTCCTGGCTGTCAACCGCACCAACCGGGAACGCCTTCGGGAGCAGGCCCGGCAGAAGGCCGAGCGTGAGTCGCGGCGGCGGGGTCGGCAGACTGCGGACGACTCGAGCGCGAACGGCTCGCCGAATGGGACACCGGACGAGGGAGACGGTTCCGCAGGGGCAGCTGCCGGTCGGACGCCCGGCCGCGTGACGGCACCACCTCGGGGCGTGTCCCGGCGATCACGCATGCTGATCATCGCCTTGTCGGTGCTGGTCGTCGTGCTGGCCGTGACCACGGCCTACTTCGCGTATGCGGCGCACCAGGCCGACCGACGTGCAGATGCGAGCGGGCCATCGGAGGTTGCTCGTCAGGACGCAATGGAATCGGCGCAGCGTTATGCCGCAGCAGTGGCCACCTACGACCCGGCGAACTACGGGGACCTCGACCGGCGGATTCACGACATCGCGACGCCAGAGTTCGCCAAGTCGTACATCACCTCGTCCCAAGATGCCCGTCGCGGCAATGCCGCCGCCCGGGGGACTTCCCGCGCGGATTCCAAAGAGGCAGGGCTGCAATCTATTTCGAACGGCAAGGCCGTGGTTCTGGTGACCCTGGACCAGACGGTGACCTCGCCGCAGGTGAGTGCGGAAGTGCCCGAAGGGATCCCGTACCAGTCCAGGGTCAAGGTGACCTTGGAACGGCGGGATGGTCGCTGGCTACTCGCCGATCTCGACACCGTCTGACCCGCCGGCCGAATCCGCGCCCGCTGAATCTGCGCCAGCTGAATCCGCACTGCCGAGCAGCAGTCGGAGTCCGAGTGCGGAGATCCGCTCGGGCGTCGGCCTGCGACTCAGGCGAGTCAGATCGATGGTGACGTTGAGCGCGGCCTGGACGAGGAAACGGGCCGCGACGGCGGTGAGCTCGGGCCTCTCCCGGGTGAGCCACGCAGCCCATTCTTCGACGTTGATGCGTTGTTGATTGCGCAGTTCGGTCCGCTGGGCTGGTGCCACGTTGCCGATCTCGGACACATACACCGACAACATCGCGGTGTTGGTGCAGCACAGATCGACGTAGCGGGTCACGAGGGCGACGATGGCCTCCCTCGGTGTACTCGACGACGACAGCGCGTCGGCGATCAAGGCGGTGACGCGATCGGATGTGCGCCAGAACGCGGCTTGCAGGATCGCCGCCTTGCTCTCGAAATGCCGGTAGACCCCGGACGACGGCAGGTCGGCCGCGCGTGCGATGTCGTCGATGGTCACCTCGCGAAAGCTCTGTGCCGCGAAGAGTTTCATCGCCTCGGTGAGGAGTACCTCGCGTTTGGACGTCGGCGACAGCCCGGTCGGCGGAGGGTCGGTGTCGGCTTCGGGCCGGGTGGGCAGATCGGCATCGCTCAGCGACATGGCCGCCCCGGTGATCAGATCGCTGATCTGGCGCGCAGGCAACGCCGCGCGGTGGGTCGCCGGGCTGGCGACGACACTCGTCATCGCCGCGGTGATCAGATCGGCGGACTCGGCGTCGTGGTGAGGCCGCGCCCGGCGAAGTGCGGCACGGATCCGTCGATGCTGGGCGATGACGATGTCCCGCACATATCGCGCATCGTCGGTGTGGAGGTAATCGGCCTCCCAGTGGTAGAGACCGCCGGTGCGGCGGTTGTCGATCGATGCACCGGTGAGCGCCGCCAGCAGCCCACGCAGCTCGATCTCGGGATGGTCCGGGTCGTGCGGGATCGACCCGGTGGCGTCGGCGAGCGCGTCTGCGAGGTTGCGCGCGGTCTCCGAGAACAGCGCGTATTTGTTCGGGAAATGCCGATAGAGCGCCGGTGCGGAGACCCCGGCGGCGTCGGCGATGTCGTCGAGACGGACCGCGTGGTAGCCGTTCGCGCTGAAGGCCTTGGCCGCCGACCGCAGGATGACGTCGCGTCGGTCGGCCGGTCGGCGACGGCGCACGCGGTCGGTGTGCGGTGTCGCCGGTGGCGTCGGCTGGGCGGTCATGTCGTGCGAGCATAGTCGGAGTCGACGTTCACCATCTCGGTTTGGACTCTGAAGCGAGAAATGCCAGCAAAACGGCACCTTTCGCATCGATAAGTTAACGAGTATTCTCGTGATCTGGATCGCACCGTGGTAGTAGTGTGGTCGACGTCCGACCCGAGGGGTCGGTATCAGGAAACGAGTGAGGGGCGAGGCAGCGTGAGCGACAATGCGGCCGGTGCGGACGAGGTCCGGGTCAGTGTGGATGACCGAGGGGTGGCCCGGATCGAGATCGACCGGCCGCATCGGATGAATGCGCTGAACGGGGCGGCGAGTCGCACCATCATCGATGCATTCGACGACTGGTCGACGCGTGGGGATGTTCGTGTCGTGGTGATCGAGGGCGTCGGTGGGAGTTTCAGTACCGGTGCCGACGTCATCGACATCGCCGACGCGGCCGGGGGGCCGGGTGGTGGTCTCGACGCGACGCAGGCCCGTGGCGTCATCTCGTCCGGATCGGATCTCGCGCGTGCGGTTCGCAGTGTCGGGGTGCCCGTCGTCGCCGTCGTGGACGGTCCGGCCGCCGGGATCGGAGCCTCGCTGGCACTGGCCGCCGACCTGATCTACGCGACCGAGCGCTCCTACTTCCTGCTGGCCTTCATCAACATCGGTCTGATGCCCGACGGCGGGGCCTCCATGTCGGTGACGGCGGCGGTGGGTCGCGCCAGGGCCAACGCGATGGCCCTTCTCGGTGAGAAGCTCCCCGCCGCAGAGGCATTCGACGCCGGTCTGATCACGAAGGTCGTCGCCGACCGGACGGCGCTCGACGCATCGGTCGGCGCGGCGGTGGCAAAGCTGGCGACGTCGTCGGCGAGCGCACTGCGACTGACCAAGGCGGCGCTCGACGCCCACTCGATGGCCGATTTCGACAAGGCGCTCGACCGCGAGCTCGAGGGGCAGACGACTCTGCTGCAATCTGCCGAGTTCCAGGCGGCAATGGCCGCTTTCGCCGGCGCCAAGCGCTGATCGGCGGCCTTTGGCGGAGTGTGCCGGACCACACTTCGACCGATCACACCCGACCCGAAACCGTGACCGTCACAGCGTCACAGGACAGGAGACACCCATGACCGCCGCGATCGATCCCGGCAGTGATCTGACCACCGAGCCGTTGCGGTCACGCCGCAACCACTGGAACAACCAGGTGCGCCGGCACGCCTTCATGACGCCCGACCGGCCCGCCCTCAAGTTCCAGGGCACGGTCACCACGTGGGCCGAGCTCGACGAGCGGGCGCGCGGGTTCGCCGCGGCGCTCAGCCGGCGAGGAGTGCAATTCGGGGACCGCATCCTCATCCTCATGCTGAACCGCACCGAGTACGTCGAGGCGGTGCTCGGCGCCAACCTGATCGGTGCGATCCCCGTGCCGGTCAACATCCGGATGAGTCCCGCGGAGATCGGGTTCCTGGTGACCGACAGCGGATCGAAGCTCATCGTCACCGAGTCGATGCTGGCGCCGTTGGCGGATGCGGTCAGCGCCTCGACCGGTGCCATCGAGTCGATCATCGTCGCGGGCGGTACCGAGGTCGATGCCCATCTCGATTTCGAGGCGCTGGTGGCCGAGGATTCATCCGATCTGCCGGAGATCGACGTACCGGAAGATACCGTCTCGCTCATCATGTACACGTCCGGCACCACGGGAAAGCCCAAGGGTGCCATGCTGACCCACACCAATCTGCAGGCGCAGGCGGTGACCTGTCTGCAGGCGTTGCAGACTTCGCGGGACGACATCGGGGCCTGCGTCGCACCGATGTTCCACATCGCGGGTCTCGGTGCCATGACGCCGCTGATCTACATGGGCGCGTTGTCGGTGATCCATCCGCTCGGTGCGTTCGATCCGAACGACATGCTCGACACCCTGGAGCGTGAGGGCACGACCTCGATCTTCCTGGTGCCGGCCCAGTGGCAGGCGGTGTGCGCTGCGCAGCAGGCCAAACCGCGGGATCTCAAGCTGCGAGTGATCAGCTGGGGTGCGGCACCGGCGTCGGACACCGTCTTGAACGCGATGAACGAGACCTTCCCGGACGCCGTCAACGTCGCGGTCTTCGGTCAGACCGAGATGTCTCCGATCACCTGCGTGCTCGAGGGCCGGGATGCCCTGCGGAAGATCGGGTCGATCGGGAAGGTCGTTCCGGCGGTGACCGCTCGGGTCGTCGACCCGGAGATGCGCGATGTCGCCCGCGGGGAGGTGGGGGAGATCGTCTACCGCGGCCCGAACATGATGAAGGGCTATTGGCAGAACCCGCAGGGGACGGCTGATGCGTTCCACGGCGGGTGGTTCCACTCGGGTGACCTCGTGCGCGAGGACGAGGAGGGTTTCCTCTACGTGGTGGATCGCGCCAAGGACATGATCATCTCCGGTGGCGAGAACATCTACTGCGCCGAGGTGGAGAACGCCCTGTTCGGTCACCCGAAGGTCGCCGAGGCCGCCGTCATCGGTCGTGCCGACCAGAAATGGGGAGAGGTGCCGGTCGCCGTCGTGGTCCTCGCCGAGGGCATCGACGACCTCACCCTCGCCGAGCTCGAGCCGTATCTCAACGAGAATCTTGCGCGGTTCAAGCATCCGAAGGAGATCGTGATCGTCGACGTCCTGCCCCGAAATGCGGGCGGCAAGGTGGTCAAGCCGACTTTGCGTGCGTCGTACGGGAGCAAGGACGCCGGCCTGGCCCACTGATCCGAGCCGCTGCCGGGTCACGTCACGAGAATCGCGACTAGAACACGTTTCATTTTTGGTCGTGAGTGACTAGGGTCTCTCATAGGTTGTCTTGCGTCTGTCGGGGGGATCGATCCGTCGGATGACGCGTGTCTACAAGTGGAGGAAGTGAAGTGAAGACCAAGGGTGCGCTGCTGCGCGAACTCAACAAGCCGTGGGAGATCGAAGAGATCGAGATCGGCGATCCGCAGCGCAGCGAGATCAAGATCAGGATGGAAGCGGCCGGAATGTGCCATTCCGACCACCACCTGATGACCGGCGGAATCCCGATGGCGGGATTCCCGATCCTCGGTGGACACGAAGGCGCCGGAGTCGTGGCCGAAGTGGGAGAGGGGGTCACCGACTTCGAGGTCGGCGACCATGTGGTCCTGTCGTTCATCCCGTCGTGTGGCAAGTGCCCGTCGTGCAAGGCCGGTCTCGCCAACCTGTGCGACTTCGGGGCGATGCTCTTGCAGGGTGAAGCCGTGTCGGACAACACCTTCCGCATTCACACCGCGAAGGGCGAGAACGTCTATCCGATGACGCTGCTCGGCACCTTCTCGCCGTACATGGTCGTCCACGAGGCGTCGGCGGTGAAGATCGACAAGGACATCCCGTTCGAGGTCGCCGCCCTGTGTGGCTGCGGTATCCCGACCGGGTACGGGTCGTCCACCCGCAGCGGCCACGTCCGCCCGGGTGAAGACGTGGCGATCGTCGGCGTCGGCGGGGTCGGCACGGCCGCGCTGCAGGGTGCCGTGATCTCCGGTGCGCGCAACGTGATCGCCATCGATCCGGTGGAGTGGAAGCGTGAGCAGGCGATGAAGTTCGGCGCCACGCACACCTTCGCGTCGGTCGAAGAGGCTGCGATGAGCATCGCGGAGCTCACCCACGGGCACATGTGCCACAAGGTGATCGTCACCGTGGGGGAGGTGCACGGCAAAGACGTCGACACCTGGATGGGCATCACCGCCAAGGCCGGCACCTGTGTGCTGACCGGCATGGGCAACATGATGGAGTCCGAGGTGACCCTCAACCTCGCGATGCTGACACTGCTGCAGAAGAACCTGCAGGGCTCGATCTTCGGCGGCGCCAACCCGAAGCTCGACATCCCGCAGCTGCTCTCGATGTACCGCATGGGCAAGCTCAACATCGACGACATGATCACCCGTCAGTACCGCCTCGACCAGATCAACGAGGGATACCAGGACATGCTCGAGGGCCGGAACATCCGCGGCGTGATCCGGTACACCGACGAGGATCACTGAGTACCACGAACGGTAATGTCGTGCGGTGTGTCGCCACTTGATGCATTAGCCGGCTGGCCGGTCGACCACGTGTCGGCCGCCGTTGTCACCGCGAACGGGGTCGTCGAGCAATTCGGCGACCCCGATCGTGTCTTCGAGCTCGCCTCGGTCACGAAACTCCTTGTGGCCGAGGCGGTTCTCGTTGCGGTGGAAGAAGGCGCCGTCGAGCTCGACGACGCCGCCGGTCCGCCGGGGGCCACCGTCGCGCACCTGCTCGCTCACGCGTCGGGACTCGCCTTCGACAGCCGCGAGGTCGCGGCGCCGGTGGCGACTCAACGCATCTACTCGAGTTCGGGTTTCGAGGTGCTCGCCGAGACGGTCGAGCGTGCGACCGACATCGCTTTCGCCGATTACCTCGACGAGGCGGTCTGTGAACCCCTCGGCCTGTCGTCGACCGAGTTGGCGGGGCCTGCCGGTCACGGGGCCCGTTCGACGACCGCCGATCTGGGGCGCTTTGCCACCGAACTCCTGTCGGCGACCATGCTGTCGCCGGACCTGGCAGCTCGCGCGTCATCGGTGCAGTTCCCCGGTCTCGACGGCTTCGTCCCCGGATACGGCAAACACCGCCCCAACGATTGGGGGTTGGGATTCGAGATCCGGGCCGAGAAGAAACCGCACTGGACGGGGACGCAGAACTCACCGCGAACCTTCGGCCATTTCGGCCAGAGCGGCACGTTCCTCTGGGTGGATCCGGTTCTGACCACGGCATGCGTCGTGCTCACCGACCGCGCATTCGGAGCGTGGTCCAAGCCGCTGTGGACGGACTTCAACGACGCGGTCGTCGCCGAGTGGTCACGGTGATCGGGAAACCTGAGAAAGCACTCCAGAAACTGGCGCAACACGGGCAACTTGAGGCACAATTAACCACACAAGTGTGATATCTGGTTTCCGAGGTGTGTTGGGGAAGACGTTCCTCGTCGAAACCGGAGGTGAACAAGGTGCGCAATCTGAGTCAGTTTGCGGACAGGACGACAGGAGTGGTGTACATCCACTCGGCGCCGGTGGCGCTGTGCCCGCATGTCGAGTGGGCTCTGTCGTCGACCCTGAATGCGCGGGCCAACCTGAAGTGGTCTGCGCAAGAGGCCGACCCCGGTATGCAACGTGCGACCGTTGACTGGGCCGGCCCGGTCGGCACTGCCGCGCGCCTGGTGACGGCGCTGCGGGAGTGGTCTGCGTTACGTTTCGAGGTGACCGAGAACGCCAGCGACGGCGTCGACGGCGAGCGCTTCAGCTACGTACCGGGCCTCGGGCTGTGGCGTGGCTCCACGAGCGCGAGCGGCGACGTCATGATCGGCGAGATGCAGCTTCGCACGTTGATCGAATCCCAGCCCGACAGTGCCGGACTGGCCGGCGAACTCGAGGCCGCCCTCGGTACGGCCTGGGACGACGCCCTCGAGTCGTACCGGATGGGCGGCGCCGGTGCCGAGGTGACCTGGCTCCAGCAACGCGTCGGATAGACCCCTCGGCGGTACCGATTTCGACCGTCGATACGAGATTCGGCCCCGGTAGCGAACTACCGGGGCCGAATTGCTGTGTCGGTGGGTGGGTCTCGATACGCGGCTCCTTCGTCGCCGCTACTCGACCGGCGAGTGGGGACGCGGCTCCTTCGTCGCCGCTACTCGACCGGCGAGTGGGGGTCTCGATACGCGGCTCCTTCGTCGCCGCTACTCGACCGGCAGGTAGGGACACCTCGTGCGGGGCCTGGTCATGCTGATCGAGTAGGCACCGAGCGTAGCGAGGCGCCGTATCGAGATCGCCGAGCGTGCCGCCCGGCTGAGGGTCAGAGCGGGATGTTCTTGTGACGACCACGCCGTGCAGGTGCTGCTGCCAGTGCCTCGGCGATGCGACTGCGGGTGGTCGCGGGGTCGATCACGTCGTCGACCACACCGATCGACTGGGCGCGACCCAGTCCGCCGGCGATGGCCTCGTGTTCGACTGTCAGACGTTCGTGCAGAGCTTCCCGCTCGTCGTCCGGTGCGGCGGCCAGCGCCTTCTTGTGGAGGATGCCGACGGCCGCCTTGGCGCCCATCACGGCGACCTCTGAGCCCGGCCACGCGAAGACCGCGGTGGCGCCGAGGGCGCGTGCGTTCATCGCGATATAGGCACCGCCGTAGATCTTGCGCGTCACCAACGTCACACGCGGAACGGTGCATTCGGCGAAGGCGTGCAGCAGCTTGGCCCCGCGACGCACCACACCATTCCATTCCTGGCCGACGCCGGGCAGGTAGCCGGGGACATCGGTCACGACGATCAGCGGGATGCCGAAGGCGTCGCACAGGCGGACAAATCGTGCTGCCTTCTCGGCGCTCTCGGAGTTGAGGCAGCCGCCCATACGGAGCGGGTTGTTGGCGATGACGCCGACGCTGCGGCCGGAGAGGCGACCGAATCCCACCACAATATTCGGAGCCCACTTCGCCTGCAGCTCTTCGAAAGTGGAGATCTCGGTTTCGCCGTCGGCGGCCATCTGGGTGTCGAGCATCTGCTCGACGATCGGATGCACGTCGTAGGCGCGACGATTCGATTCGGGCAACAACGCCTTGAGGTCGACATCGCCTGCCTCGGCTTGTTCCCGATTGAAGTGCCCTTGCCGGCTGAACGTCGACACGAGTCGGCGTGCGCGCCAGTACGCGTCCGGCTCTGAGTCGGCGATGATGTGGCACACGCCCGACTTCTTGCCGTGGGTGAGCGGACCACCGAGCGATTCCATGTCGACGGATTCGCCGGTGACGCTCTTGACCACGTCGGGGCCCGTGACGAACACGCGGCCGGCCGGGGCCATGATCACGACGTCGGTGAGTGCCGGTCCGTATGCGGCGCCCCCGGCGGCGAAGCCGACGACCACCGAGATCTGCGGCACGTAGCCGGAGGCGCGGACCATCGCCTCGAAGACCTGGCCGACCGCGTGGAGCGCCTCGACGCCCTCCGCGAGTCGGGCACCACCGGAATGCCAGATGCCGATGACCGGCGTCTGTTCGGTGATGGCGGTGTCGATTGCGTTCACGATGTGAGCGCAACCCACCACACCCATGGCACCGCCCATCACGGTGCCATCGGTGCAATAAGAGACAGTACGAACGCCGTTGACCGAGCCGATTGCGGCCTGCACTCCCGACTTGTCGCGAGCGTGCAGAAGCGACATCGAGCCTTCGTCGAAGAAGTTGGTCAACCGGAGCAGCGGATCGCTGGGATCCGCAGCTTCCTCATGGCCGGTGATGGGAGCCAATGTGGTCATCGCTGTCTCCTGTGGTGTCGGGGTGGTGTATCAGTAGCGACCGAAAGCGAGCGCGACGTTGTGCCCACCGAATCCGAACGAGTTGTTCAACGCGTAATCGATCTGCCCGTAACGGGCTTCACCGTGAACGACGTCGACGTCGCACTCTGGATCCTGGTTCTGCAGGTTGAGCGTGGGAGGTATGACACCCTCCTCGACGCTCTTGATGGTGAGCACGGACTCCAGCGCCCCGACTGCGCCGATGGAGTGACCGAGCGCCGACTTGGGCGCATATACCGCGGCATGCTGACCGACTGCGGCGTTGATGCCTGCCGCCTCGGCCGTGTCGCCGATGGGGGTCGACGTCGCATGTGCGTTGATGTGACTGATGTCGGCCTTGGTGAGGCCTGCCGTCTGGATCGCACGGGTCATGGCACGGGCGTTGCCCTGGCCACTCGGGTCCGGCGCGACCAGATGGAAACCGTCCGAAGTGATACCGGCGCCGAGCAGGCGAGCGTGGATGTGTGCACCACGTGCCTTGGCATGCTCTTCGCGCTCGATGATCATCATCGCCGCGCCCTCGCCGAACACGAAGCCGTCACGATCCTTGTCGAACGGCCGCGAGGCACCAGCAGGATCCTCGTTGCGCGTGCTCATCGCACGCATCATCGAGAACGCCGCGATCGGAATCGCGTCGATGTGTCCCTCGACGCCACCGGTGACGACCATGTCGGCGTCACCCATGACGATGTGGCGCCACGCGTGTGCGATGGCCTCTGCACCCGACGAGCACGCCGAGACAGGGGTGATCACGCCGGCGCGTGCACCGACATTGAGTCCGGTGACGGCGGCCGGACCGTTCGGCATCGCCATCGAGACCGCCAGCGGCGAGACCTTGCGGTAGTTGCCCGACTGTTCGATCGCCTTGACGGCATCGACCATCGCATCTCCGCCACCCTGACCGGTGCCCAAGACGACGGCCAGACGGTCGGGATCGACCTCCGGCTCGCCCGCCTGGGCCCACAGGCGCTTGCTCATGACATGTGCGATGCGCTCGACGTAGGCCATCCGGCGTGCTTCGACGCGCGTCACTTCTTCGGACGGATCCTTGACGAGACGGCCACCGATGCGGCACGGCAGGTCGCCGTACTTGGTGACGAAGTCGTCAGTCAGTTCACGGATGCCCGACTCACCCGCCACCAGCTTCTTCCACGTGGTGTCGAGATCTTCGCCCAGCGAGGTGGTGGCCACCATGGAGGTGACCACCACGCTCGGGAAGTTCCCGCCCAGCGTCGAGTATTCGCGGAGGGATGGGGAGCTCACGAGTTCTTGTCTGCCTCGACCTTGGCCTGGATGGCGGCAGCAGCCTCGGGGTTCTCCGTCTCGAGCTTCTGGATGTAGGCGACGGCGTCGCCGACGGTGCGGAGGCCGGCGAGATCCTCGTCCGGGATCTTCACGCCGTACTTGTCCTCGGTCTGCACGGCGATCTCCACCATCGAGAGCGAGTCGATGTCGAGGTCGTCGACGAACGACTTCTCCAACGTCACCTCGGACGGCTCGATGCCGGTGACTTCCTCGATGATCTCGGCGATGCCGGCGATGAGTTCTTCCTGGGTGGCAGCCACGATGTGGTTCCCTTCTTGTTTTGCTTTGATGTTCTCCGGAGCACTCACGAGCATCCCGCCCGTGAGTGGTTGGACAACCGGGGAGCCGGTCTTCCGGGGGTCACGGCCTCTCGCCGTGACCGCTATCCAAGTTCGGTGATGTTGTCGAGGTCGTCGGGCGATTTCAGCGCCAGGGTGGGCGTGCCCTTCAACTCTCGCTTGGCAATGCCGACGAGCGTGCCCGCGGGCGGAAGCTCGACGACGGCAGTGGCGGCCCGCTCGCGCATATACGCGGAGCACAGGTCCCAGCGGACCGGTTTTGTCACCTGTCCCACTAGTCTTGTCAGCGCTTCGGCGCCATTCGTTACAGGTTGGCCATCGAAGTTGGACAACAGCGTCCGATGGGGATCTGCGGGGGTGATCTTCGCCGCGGCCGCGGCGACGGCCTCCTGCGCTGGGGCCATGAATCGCGTATGGAACGCTCCCGCCACTGCGAGTTTACGCGTGCGAGCCTTTTCCGGCGGGTTGGCGATCAGTTCATCGACGGCTGCGACGGTGCCGGCCGCGACGATCTGGCCGGCCGCGTTGCGATTGGCCGGGACGAGATCGAGTTCGTCGAGGCGCGCGAGGACGGCGGATTCGTCGCCACCGAGAACCGCGGCCATCGTCGTGGGCTCGAGTGCGCAGGCCTTGGCCATTTCGGCGCCACGGATGGCGGCGAGCGACACTGCCTCGTCGCTGCTGATGACACCGGTGATCGCGGCGGCGGCGAGCTCACCGACCGAATGGCCCGCGACGATCGCATCGGCGGGCAGTTCCGAACGCCTCGCGAGTTCTTGATGAGCCAGCAGCGCCGACGCGACCACGAGCGGCTGGGTCACCGCCGTGTCGGTGATCTCGTCCGCAGTCGCGGTGGTACCGAGGCGCTCGAGATCGAGGCCGATCAGCTTCGACCACGTCGCGAGTTGGTCGCGGGCACCGGCAAGTTCCAACCACGGGGACAGCATCCCGGGTGTCTGTGAGCCCTGGCCGGGCGCAAGCATCGAAAGCACGTGACCAGAGAACACTGTCCGAGGGGTCTTTGTGGGTGTTGAGCCCCATGAACCTTGTCGCGACCTTTTGTGGGGTTCCCACAAACTTGATCTAACCCACACCTGGTTCGACACCACTTTGAGATGCGTTATCGAAACGTGTCCCAGGGAGTGTGATCAGCGCAAACGTGAAAACAAGGCTGTGGCTGGTGTGGCTCATGTGGCTTGTGAGTGCGTTTCGTTTTGGAAGTGTGTCAATCGACCAACAGTCGCCGCGACCCTCAGGACATACCCGTCGCGAGGGTTAGTTGGATCACGTCCTGTGATTTCCGAAATTTTCTTCAGTCGGTAACGAACCGTATTTGGATGGATATACAGAACACGGGCGCAACTCTCGACCGAGCCCCCAGAGTCGAGATAGGCCTCGAGCGTCGCGTTGAGGGTGCTGCCACCCTTCGCCAGGGGGCGGACCAACGACTCGTTCAATGTGGCCATCGCCGCGGTGTCGCCGTTGAGCGCGCGTTCGGGCAGCAATTCGAGACTGTGGACCGGGCGCGGTGCGTTCGGCCACCCGACCACTGCTGCGATACCGGACATCGCCTCGCTGGCACTCGCGTGTGCGCTGCCGAGGTTCGGCATCGTCGGTCCGATCACCACCGGGCCGTCGGCGAAATGGGTCAGCAACTCGGTGACGAACCGCTCGCCGGGTTTGACGGGTCCGCTGATGATCGCGACCAGGAAGGTGCCCTGGACGACCGACAGCGCGGACCGGTCGAACTGTTTCGCCGTGTTGTGGATGGCCAGCGGCACCGAGACATTCTGCTCGGGTGGCGGAGCTCCGACGATGATGGTGGCAGGTGCGTCCGAGTCCCAGTTGAGGGCGGCCGCCCGGGACAGGAGCTGCGGTCCGGTGTCACCGCGTACGACGGCGTCGACGACGAGGGCCTCGAGGCGGGAGTCCCAGGCGCCGCGCGACTCGGCGGCCGAGGCGTAGATGGACGCGGCGGCGAAGCCGATCTCGCGGCCGTACCGCAGGACCGATTCGGTGAGCGCCCGGAGCTGGGCGTCGTTGCGGGCGAGCAGTGGGAGCCACTTCTCGAAGAACTCCATCGCCACGCGCACCATCTCGACGGTCTGCAACAGCGTGATACGCCGGGCCAGGTCCTGCGGGACCACCTGGAACGCCTGGACGGTGAACTTGACGTTGCCCTCGGGGTCCTGAATCCACTCGACGAAGTTGACGACGGCGGTCTGGACGACCAACTGAACGCTCGCGCGTTGCGCCGCGTCGAGGTCGGCGAAGTAGGGGAGCTGGTCCTGCATCGAGTGGACGGCCTCGGTGGCCAGTCGTCCGCTGTACTGCTTGACCCGCCGCAGCAGTGTGTCCGGCAGGGCGTCGTGCACGGTCGCCGGTGCGGGGACGTGCGCACCCCGCGCGCCGAACACGTCGGCCGACGGTGGCTCCTGGTTCACGCCTGCATCGCTCACCGTCTCAATCTATGCCCATGCGCCGGCCGACGATCCGTAGATCGTCGGCCGGCGCAGAGTGAACGTGCCGGTGCCCTCAGGCCACGCCCGGATCGCTGGTCTGTTCCGGGGCCGCGGCGACGTCGGTGATCTGATACTTCTCCGCCGCTTCGGCCGCGACGGTGAACGGGATGTGTCCGTCCCGGGCCAGCGCCACGAGCACCGCCACGACGATGGACTCCGCGTCGACGTTGAAGAACCGCCGTGCAGCGGGCCGGGTGTCGGAGAAGCCGAAGCCGTCGGTGCCCAGGGTGAGGTAGGTGCCGGGTACGTAGGCGCGGATCTGCTCCGGCACCCCGCGCATGTAGTCGCTCACCGCGACCACCGGACCGGCGACGTCCGCGAGGAGCTCCGTCAGGTAGGGCCGCGGGTGATCGACCGCGGGTTCGCGCACCGCCGCACGATCGACCCGGATGCCGTCGCGGGCGAGTTCACTCCACGAGGTGACGGAATAGACGTTGGCTCCGACGTTCCACTCCTCGGCGAGGATCTCCGAGGCGCGCAGCGCATCGGGCATCGTCACGCCCGACACCAGGATGCTGGCGGGGTACTCCTTGCCCTGGGGGGCGTCGGTGAATCGATGGATGCCCTTGAGGACGCCGGCGACATCGAGATTCTCCGGCTGCGCCGGCTGACTGATCGGCTCGTTGTACACGGTCAGGTAGTAATAGACGTTCTCTGGCTCGTCCCCGTACATCCGTTCGAGGCCGTCGGCGATGATGTGACCCAGCTCGAATGCGAAGGCGGGATCGTAGGACACCACCGCGGGGTTGGTGGCCGCCAGCAGCGGCGAATGGCCGTCCGCGTGCTGGAGTCCCTCACCGGTCAGAGTGGTCCGCCCCGCGGTGGCGCCGATGACGAACCCGCGGGCCATCTGGTCACCTGCCGCCCACAGGCTGTCGCCGGTGCGCTGGAAACCGAACATCGAATAGAAGATGTAGAGCGGGATCATCGGTTCGTCGTGGGTCGAGTACGACGTGCCGACGGCGGTGAACGACGCCGCCGACCCCGCCTCGTTGATCCCCTCGTGCAGGATCTGGCCCTCGGCGCTCTCCTTGTACGCGAGCATGAGCTCGGCGTCGACAGAGGTGTAGAGCTGTCCGTTGCGGTTGTAGATCTTCAGGGTCGGGAACCACGAATCCATCCCGAAAGTCCGTGCCTCGTCCGGGATGATCGGCACAATCCGATTGCCGATCTCCTTGTCGCGCAACAGATCCTTGAAGATGCGCACCAGCGCCATGGTGGTGGCGACCTGCTGTTTGCCCGAACCCTTGCCCGCGGTCTTGAGCGCCCGGCTGACGTCGGGCTTCAGTGCCTTGGACGTGGTGCGCCGGGCAGGCAGGAAACCGCCGAGGGTCTTGCGCCGGTCCAGCATGTACTGGATCTCCGGCGATTCCGGCCCCGGGTGGTAGTAGGGCGGCAGGTAGGGGTTCTCCTCGAGTTGCGCGTCGGTGATCGGGATGCGGGTGCTGTCGCGGAAGGCCTTCAGATCATCGAGAGTCAGCTTCTTCATCTGGTGGGTCGCGTTGCGGCCCTCGAAGTGCTTGCCGAGCGTGTAGCCCTTGATGGTGTGCGCGAGGATCACCGTCGGCTGGCCCTTGTGGGCCATCGCCGCCGCGTAGGCGGCATGGATCTTCCGGTAGTCGTGGCCACCGCGCTTCAGATTCCAGATCTCGGCGTCCGAGAGGTCCTTGACGAGTTCCTTGGTGCGCGGGTCGCGGTTGAAGAAGTGTTCGCGCACGAACGCGCCGTCGTTGGCCTTGTAGGTCTGGAAGTCGCCGTCGGGGGTGGTGTTCATGAGGTTCACCAGCGCACCGTCACGATCGGCGTGCAGCAGGGTGTCCCACTCGCGACCCCAGATCACCTTGATGACGTTCCAGCCGGCGCCGCGGAAGAACGACTCGAGCTCCTGGATGATCTTGCCGTTTCCGCGGACCGGGCCGTCGAGGCGCTGCAGATTGCAGTTGATGACGAAGGTGAGGTTGTCGAGGCCCTCCGTGGCGGCGAAGCTGGCCAGACCCCGCGACTCCGGCTCGTCCATCTCGCCGTCGCCGAGGTAGGCCCACACATGCTGGTCGGAGGTGTCGGTGATACCGCGGTCGTGCAGGTAGTGGTTGAAACGTGCCTGGTAGATCGCGTTCATCGGGCCGAGTCCCATCGACACCGTCGGGAACTGCCAGAACTCCGGCATGAGGCGCGGGTGCGGGTACGAGGGCAGACCGCCGCCCTCGCCGGCATGGCTGTGTTCCTGACGGAAGCCGTCCATCCGGGCCTCGTCGATGCGCCCTTCCAGGAAGGCGCGGGCATAGATGCCCGGGGACGCGTGACCCTGGATGAAGACCTGGTCACCGCCGCCGGGGTGGTCGGTACCGCGGAAGAAGTGGTTGAAGCCGACCTCGTAGAGCGCGGCCGACGACGCGTAGGTGGAGATGTGCCCGCCCACGCCCACACCGGGACGCTGGGCGCGGTGGACCATGATGGCGGCATTCCAGCGGATGAACGCGCGAAAACGGCGCTCGACCTCCTCGTCGCCCGGGAACCATGGCTCGTTCTCGGTGGGAATGGTGTTGACGTAGTCGGTCGATGTCAGCGATGGGATCGCGACACGCTTCTCGCCTGCGCGTTCGAGGAGTCGGAGCATCAGGTAGCGGGCGCGGGCGGGACCCGCGTGATCGAGCAGGTCGTCGAAGGACTCGAGCCATTCCCCGGTTTCGTCGGGGTCGATGTCCGGCAGGTACGACGCGACTCCCTCGCGGATGACGCGAACGCGGTTGCGATCACCGCCGGCGGGGGTTTTTGCCGGCTTGGAGCCGTTGCCCTGGGTGGCGGTCGTCGTGCGGTCTGCCTGGTCGGTCACTGTTATGCCTACTCCCTCGGTCGGCCGGATTCACGGTGGTGTCCGGCGTGCGATGACACGGGGCCGCTCCCATGATGTCGGGACCGCGGCGTCCCCCTCTCATCGTGCCCCATGTCACTGCGGTTGGCATCGGGTGGTCAACCTTGCTGCCACCCGCCGCGACCTGCGGTAGCGTTCTGGTGTTGGTTACTCGTGGGTCAGGAGCGCAATGCGGGACACCGGCAGGAGCAGCACCGCACACAGGGCCGGTCGACGACGGTCGGCGGTACGTGCTGCGACGATGATCTGCGCCGCGATGCTCCTCGCGGCATCGGCGGCGGGATGCTCGTCATCGGTGGACGGAAGCGGGTCCGCGGCCCCCGGTGAGGTGGCCGCCTACAGCTCCGATGTCGCCGCGTCGCGCGAGTCAGCCGGACGCGACGACGCGAGCAAACTCTGCCGCGAGGCCATGTCGTCGATGGTTGTGATGGTCCGCGGGTACAACGCGTTCGTCCGTCGACTCACCGAAGTCCACACCTACAGCGACGTGGGAGACCTCGACGACAAGGCGCGTGCAAGCCTGATCGCGGGGGCCGACCTGATCCGGCAACAGGTGACCGAGGCGACCCCCGCCGACGTGGCGGACCCGGCCAACCGGTTCCTCGACTCCACCGGACGACTCGGTGCCGCCATCGGGCAGCGCCAACTCGACGGGCTCAATCCCGTTGCCGCCCAATGGACTCGGGACAAGCAGGCAACGTTGAACGCATGCTCGGTCTACCTCCCGCTGCCGCCGACCGTCGCAGCGTCGCCGGTGCCCACGTCCGGTGCTTCCGACGCAGGCCCGTCGTCGGCGCCCACTCCGCCGCCCACCCCGTGAGACACATTCGGGCTGCCCCCTGTTCGGGTTGCACTCTGAGCATTTAGGCTGTTCCCTAAGCTGACAGTCGAATTCGCATGGCAGGGAGGTCGCACGCGGTGGTAGCCGCCACAGAGTCCAGCAGCGCTGGGGGCAACAACGCCCACAAGCTGGGATTCACGTCCGGCATGGTGGTGCAGGAACTGGGTTGGGATGAAGACACCGACGACGCCCTGCGGGCCGACATCGAAGACGTCATCGGCGGTGAGATGGTCGATGAGGACGCAGATGACGTCGTCGACGTCGTCGTGCTGTGGTGGCGTGATGGCGACGGTGACCTGGTCGATGCACTGATGGACGCCATCTCACCCCTGGCCGACGATGGATACGTCTGGGTCTTCTCGCCGAAGACCGGCACCGACGGACATGTCGATCCCAGCGAGATCGCCGAGTCCGCACCGACGGCCGGTCTGACACAGACCAATGTGATGAGTCTCGGGGGATGGTCGGGGTCACGGCTGGTACAGCCGAAGACCCGCAAGCGCACATGACCGGCGAGGGGACGGTTCTCCCGACGTCGCCGCTGCGCGTGGGAGACGCCGCTCCCGACTTCGAACTCCGGGACCAGAACAACCAGCGCGTCTCACTGTCTGCCCTGCGGGCCGACGGCAAGGTGCTGGTGGTGTTCTTCCCGCTGGCGTTCACCGGGACGTGTCAGGGTGAACTCGGCTACATCAGGGATCATCAACCGCAGTTCGACCACGACGGACTGCGTACCGTCGCCGTGTCGGTCGGGCCACCGCCGACGCACAAGGTGTGGTCGTCGGCGCAGGGGTTCCTGTTCCCGATCCTGTCGGATTTCTGGCCCCATGGTGCGGTCGCCGAGGCGTACGGCGTCTTCAACGAACACAACGGTTACCCGAACCGCGGGACGTTTCTGATCGAGCGTGACGGAACGGTCGCCTTCGCCGACGTCGTCGGCCCGGGCGAAGCGCGCGAGCAGGCGTTGTGGGACAGGGCGCTGCTCGCCGCGCGCTAGCCGCGCCCATCTCGGACCAGACCGATCGAGAGCTGCCGATGTGGCCCGGCCATCTGAAGATGGGTGCTCGATGACCTCGGCCCTAGGTTGGGCCGGAGCTCTGGGCCCTGGGTTTGGGTTCTGGTTTTGGGTTGGGGCCGGTGAGCCATTACATTCATGTCTTGGTGTTCACCGGTCTCGACATCGGAGTTCACTCAGGCGCGTATAGCTCAGCGGTAGAGCTCTGGTCTTACACACCAGCGGTCAGGGGTTCAAATCCCTTTGCGCGCACCACTGTCAATGACCGTTGACGGGCCGCCGCCCCGTCCCAGCCATGAGTGCCGTTCATCCGAACGGAGCACAGTCGGTCGGCTCATGTCGATCGTCGTTCTCCGATCACCACCGTCGCCCACATCTGCTCCGACGATGCGACCGTGGTACAGAGTCCGGCCTCCGCCAGCGCCTCGGCGGTCATGCCGGATTGGGCAGTTCCGGTCTCGATCAGTACGTGCCCGCCGGGCCGCAACCACTGTCCGACGGAGCGCGCCACCCGGCGATGGACGTCGACACCGTCGCCACCGCCGTCGAGCGTGTGTCGGGGTTCGTGGTCGCGGGCCTCGGGCGGCATCAGTGCGATCTCGGCGGTCGGCACATAGGGCGCGTTGACCACGACGACGTCGACTGTGCCGTGGAGTCGATCGGGCAGGGCATCGAAGAGGTCCCCGCACCACGTCGCACCGCCGACGGGCGAGAGGTTGCGGGCCGCGCACCGGACGGCGACCGGGTCGATGTCGCCGGCATGGAGTTCGATGCCGGGCCGCTCGGTCGTGATCGCGAGGCCGATGGCACCGGTGCCGCAGCAGAGGTCCACGACGATCGAACCCGGCTGCGTGATTGCCAGCGCCTGCCGGACGAGGAAGGCGGTCCGTTGCCGGGGGACGAAGACGCCGGGATCGACCTCGATCCGAAGACCACGGAACGTCATCCATCCGAGTACCACCTCGAGCGGTTCGCCCGCGAGCCGCCGCATGAGGAGTGCTTCCAGTTCGCCGGCGTCGCCGGCATCTCCGATGAGCAGGTCTGCTTCCTCCTCGGCGAACACACAGCCGGCATCCCGCAGTCGGGACACGGTGCAGGACAACGTTTCTGCGGACACCTCGTTCACCGCGAAGCCGCCCCGTCCACCGCTCGTCGATAGCGGGCGGCGAGGTCGTCGTGATACTGCGCCGCCTCCCGGCATTCGTCTACCAACTCTGGCGGGCCCAGCACGGTGAAGTCGGCCTCGAACGCCCGCAGCCAGCGGGCGATGCTCACCAACGACGTACTGAACAGCACCAGTTCGCAGCCCTGATCGTCGCCGGCCTCGATGGTGCCCCACGCCGCGTCGACCATGGGTTCGACCACATCCATCGGTGCGTGGATCCGCACGCGCGCCGAGGCCTTCCGGTACACCGCACCGAGGCTGCGCGTCAGATAGCCGGTGGCCCCGCCCTCGGGCAGCTCCCGGGGAGAAAAACGCGGCCCGGTGGGAGTCTTGGGTTCCATCCGATCGACGCGGAAGGATCGCCAATCCTCGCGGCCGAGGTCCCAGCCGACCAGGTACCAGCGCAAACCGCTCCGGACCAATCGATATGGTTCGATCTCGCGTCGACTCTCCGCGCCGTCGCCGCGTCGGTAGTCGAATCGCAGGCGTTCACTGCGATGGCATGCCGTCGCGATCTCGGTGAGTACATCCCCCGACACCGAGGTCCTCGATTCACGCGGGACCGCCTCCATGGTCAGGGCATCGAGTCGGTGGCGCAGACGCGACGGCATCACCTGACGCAGTTTGGTGAGAGCTCCGGCGGACGCATCCGCCATGTCGGCCACCGAGCCGGTGGTGATCTCGTTGAGCCCGAGGGCGACGGCGAGGACTTCCTGGTCGTCGAGCAGCAGTGGCGGCATCTCCGCACCGGCGCCGAGTCGGTACCCACCGCCGACGCCGACGGTCGCGTCGACCGGGTAACCGAGCTCACGGAGTTTGTCGATGTCCCGCCGGACCGTGCGGGTGGTGATCTCGAGGCGCCGGGCGAGGTCCGCGCCCGACCAGTCGCGCCGCGTCTGCAACAAGGTCAGCAGAGCCAGCAATCGGGCCGACGTTTCCAACATGGATTCATCCTGCCGGGTTTTGCGGACAGATGGTGACCTCAATGCCGAAGCATCGCCGACGTCGTCCTAGTCGGGAGCGCCCAGGTTCAGCTCGTCGGGGTGTGCGCCGACCCGCTCACCGGTGTCGAGTGTCGCGATCTCGGCCATGTCGTCGTCGTCGAGCTCGAAGTCGAGGACGTCGATGTTCGCGGAGATGCGCTCGTCGTGCACCGACTTCGGGATCACGATGACGCCCGACTGCAGGTGCCACCGGATCATCACCTGGGCGGTCGAGCGGCCGTGGCGTTCGGCGACCCGGGTCACCGTTGGGTCGGTGAGCAGGGTGTTCGGGATGGAATCCGCGCCCCAGCCGGCGCCGCTGCCGCCGAGTGGACTCCAGGCCTCCACGGCGATCCCACGGTCGGCGCAGAACGCGCGGAGTTCTCGTTGCGCCAGACGGGGATGCAGTTCCACCTGATTGACCGCCGGTGCCTGCCCGGTCGCGTCGATGATCGCGGTCAGATGGTGCGGCTCGAAATTGGAGACCCCGATCGACGTGGCCTTCCCGGAGTCCCGGATCTCGATCAGCGCCCGCCACGTCTCGATCATCCGCGCGGCATCCTGGAGCGGCCAGTGGATCAGGTAGAGGTTGACGTGGTCGAGGCCCAGTCTGTCGAGGCTGGCGTCGATCGCGGCGTGCGCCCGATCGGCGCCGTGGTCGGCATTCCACAATTTCGTGGTCACGAAGATCTCGGATCGGTCGACTCCCGACTTCGCGATACCGCGCCCGACGGCCGCCTCGTTGTCGTAGGCCGCCGCCGTGTCGATGTGGCGGTAGCCCGCGGTGCCGATCGCATACCCGACAGCGTGCTCGGTGTCCCGGTCGTCGGCCTGCCACACGCCGAGACCGAGCTGGGGAATCAGGGCGCCGGTTGTGAGCTCGATGGTCGGGAGATCTGTACTCATGCCTCCAGGCTAGGCCGGAAGCATCCGATCACGACGAACCGTAGAGGGGGTGAGTCATGAAGAACTGCCACAACAATTGTGTTGCCGACACGGTGTCGGCGGCGCTTCCGAGCACTCCATTCCCCATCGAACCCGGCCATCGGTGGGTTCCGCCGCGGATACGGTAGTGCACGATCGCGTGACCCGATAGCGCGCAGAACGGCCACGAAACACGATCGACGACGGAGTTCAGCGGGATCGTCATCGTGGTGTCGGGACACCCGGCGCGGGTGGACCAGGTCCGCAACCAGGCAGGCGTCGAGAGATAGCGTGCGTGGAATCTGGTCCCGCCGCCGTAGTGGATGACGCCGTCGGCGGTGCCGTGGAAGTCGACCAGCGAGATCGGCGGACCGTGCGAACATCCCTGCACGGTGCGGGTGTAGATCGCTGCGCTGATCGTGGCGAAACCGGTGAACTCCCGCGGCATCCGGCAGGCCAGCATCGCCACCAGGCCGCCGCCATTGGATCGTCCGACCGCATAGGTGCGATTCCGGTCGACGCAGGCGCTCGTCCGCATTGCGCCGAGGATGGCGCGCGTGAACGCGATGTCGTCGGCGCGCGGCGACGAGTAGGGCGCGCCCTGCCAGGCCGTGCGGTCGTCGGTGCCGCGCAGCCCGTCCGGGTACACGATGATCGCGGGCAACGAGGACAGACCGGTATAGCGCTCGAAAGTCACACCGCGTTCGGCGCGGCCGTGGAAGGCGAGGACCAACGGCAGCCGCTGCCCGCCGGTGTGGTCGGCCGGAACGTGAATCCGATACGTCCGGTGCACCCCGCCTACGGTGACCGACCGGGTGATGGTGTCGCCTGCCCGCAGTGATGGGCACCCGGCAGCCGGTCGCGGATCGGTGGGAGACGCGGCGGCCTCACCCGTGACTCCCGGAAACCATGCGGCGCAGGCGCCGACCATCGTCACGACGGCCATGAGAACGATCCAGACGACTCTGCCGCGCCGTCGACGAGTGCAGGGGTTGTCGTGCACCGCATCACTGTAGTGGTCGGACATCCGACAGGTGGCGGGAAGTGGTCCGGGCGCGCAAAATCCATACCTCGGCGCATGCGATCTGACATCCTGAGCGCGTGCTCACCGCCGACACCCCGATCGGTCACCGTCCCCGCCCGGTCGTGCTGATCGCTGCGGTGATCGCCACGATCGTCGCGATCACCGCACCCGGGATCCCTGCCGCGCTTGCCGCGCCACCGGTCGCCGGATCGTCTGCACCGGCAACGTTGCCCCGTGACTTCGACTGGGGTGTCTCGTCATCGGGGTTCCAGAGCGAGGGTTTCTCGCCGGACAGCAACTGGCGGCGCTACGTCGCCTCGGGTGCGACGCATGATCGGGTCGGCACCTCGGTGGATTTCCGGCACCGCTATCGCGGCGACATCGCACTGGCGAAGGCACTCGGCGTCAAGGTGTATCGCGTCGGCATCGAATGGGCGCGCATCGAGCCCCGGCCGGGTGTGCTCGACCGTACCGAGATCGCCTATTACGACGCGATGATCGCTGCGATCGTCGCCGCCGGGATGCGACCGATGATCACCCTCGATCACTGGGTGTATCCGGGCTGGGTGGCCGATCGTGGCGGCTGGGCGAACCCCGAGACCCCGGCACTGTGGCTGCGCAACGCCCGCCGCGTGGTCGACCGCTACAGCCACTTTCATCCGATCTGGATCACCATCAACGAGCCGACCGTCTATGTGACGAACGAACTCAAGACCGGCGCGATCGCGGCGCCCGAGGTGCCGGCCATGCTCGATCGCCTCGTCCACGTGCATCGTGAGATCTACCGCTACATCCATCGCCGTGATGCCTCCGCGATGGTGTCGTCGAACGTCGCCTACGTCCCGACGGTCGAACCCGTGCTCGACACGCAGTTCGTCGATCGCGTCGCCGACACCCTCGACTTCATCGGGATCGATTACTACTACTCCATCTCACCCGCGAACACGGGTGCCTGGCACGCTCTGACCGATGAGAGTTGGCTGGCGCCTGTGTCGGCCGACGGTCTGTACTACGCACTGCGGCACTACAGCCGCAGATATCCCGGCAAGCCTCTCTACGTGGTCGAGTCCGGCATGCCCACCCGCGACGGCGCCGCCCGAGCGGACGGCTATCGCCGCGGCGATCACCTGCGTGATGTCGTCTACTGGCTGCAGCGGGCCCGCGGTGACGGTGTGAACGTGATCGGGTACAACTACTGGAGTCTGACCGACAACTTTGAATGGGGAAGCTACACACCGCGATTCGGTCTCTATACGGTGAACGTCACGTCGGACCCGACATTGACCCGCCGGCCGACCGACGCGGTGTCGGCCTATCGACGCATCACTGCCGACAACGGCGTGCCGACGGGCTACCGTCCGACACGTCCGGCCGAGTACTGTTCCCTCGTCGCCGCACCGGCCAGTTGCGTCGAACCCGTGCACTGATCCGCGAACGGCGACAGCCCACCCGCTGTCCGATCGACCGAGTCCCCAGGAGGATGGCCGTGGCCGCCAAGACCTCATTGCCCATCGCACCCGTCGTCACTGCGCTGACCGCGCAATGGGCGACGCTCGACGCGCTTGCGACCGGGCTCTCCGACGACCAGTGGTCGGCGCCGTCGGTGCTGCCGGGCTGGTCGATGGCCGACGTCATCGCCCATGTGATCGGCACCGAGAGCATGCTCGCCGGCCGACAGGTGGAACCGCGTCGTGACGTCGGCGCCCTCGACCATGTCCACAACCCGATCGGCGAACTCAACGAGAAATGGCTCGACCACTTCCGTGGCTCGTCGCGAGGTGAGGTGATGGCCGCCTATCGCGAGATCGTCGCGGTCCGGACCGACGCGCTGACGCAGATGACCCAGGAGGAGTTCGACGCCGACTCGGTCACCCCCGCCGGTCCGGAAAGCTACGGGAGATTCATGCGGATCCGGGTATTCGACTGCTGGATGCACGAGATCGACATCCGTGACAGCACCGACGGGTCGGCCCCGACCGATGCGGTTCCCGCGGAGCTCGCGCTCGATGAGATCGCCGCGTCCCTGCCGTTCGTGGTGGGTAAGCGGGCCGCCACGCCGAAGGGCACCTCGGTGCTCATACGGATCGGCGGCGTGGTCTCACGCGCGATACGCATCGAGGTGGGCGATCGCGCGGTGGCGGTCGAGGAGTTCGCCGGTGGTGACGAGTCCGCCGACGTCGTGCTCACACTCGACGCGCGCGAGCTTGCCCGTCTCGCCGGCGGGCGGCGCACCGCAGACCCAGGACGGGTGACCGTCGACGGTGACCGGACGCTCGGTACGGCGATCCTCGACAACCTCGACTACGTCATCTGAGCCGCTCGGCCCGGCCACGGGTTGTGTACGGCGTCACCAGGCGTCGAAATCGACTGCGACGAACACATGTTCGAATCGCATCCGCTGTCCGGACGTGGCACTTCACGGGAGAAAATCCCTTGTCATCCGGCCAGATGACGATCGGGACAAATGACCAGGGCGCTCCCGCGATGCGACGACGTCGGGTCGGCGCGGTCGTTCAGGTCTCGTCCCGGATCACGGCGCCGGAGGCGAACTCGCGAGCCCGTCGACCGGTCAAGATCTTCGCCGGTTGGGGATCGCTGAGCAGCGTTCGGACGAGTTCCGGGGTGTCCTCGATGGGGCTGTCCGCGGCGATCAGCACGACGTTTCCGGTGCGGCGCCCCTTGAGCATCGCGGCATCGGCCACCAGTGCGAGATGCGGGAAGACGGAGGCGGCGGTGGCGACCTCGGCGCGTGCCAGAGTCAGGTCGCGGCTGTCGCCGCAGTTGGCGAGGTAGAGCCCGTCGGGCGCGAGGACACGACGGACCTGTTCGGTGAACTCCAGCGTTGTCAGGTGTCGCGGTGTGCGCGCGGCGGCGAACGCATCCCGGATGATCACATCGCGTGTCTGCTCGGTGAGGCCGGCCAGGACCTCGCGGCCGTCACCGACGCGGATTCGCAGCCGCGGCGCTCGTGGGAGGTCGAACCACTCGCGGGCGAGACGGGCGAGTTCGGCATCGATCTCGACGGCGACCTGGCGCGTGGCGTGCTGACGATCCGCGAGATACCGCGGCAGGGCGCACGCGGCGGCACCGAGGTGCAGGACGCGTAACGAGGCATCGGCGCCGTATCGGTCGGCGATCACGGCGGCCATCTGGCGCATGTACTCGAAGTCGAGAACCGCCGGGTCGGGGTGTATGTGTGAACTCTGCGCACCGTTGATCGTGAGCAGCCAACCGCCCGCGATGGGATCGCGGGACAGCTCGGCGACTCCGGTGTCGATCGGGTGGGCCCCGGCGACAGGTTCTGGGCGGGTTCTGGCCATCGCAGGTGAGTCTATGCGGGCCGTACGCGACGTCGGCTCGCCCGCGGATACGATCGCCTCCGTGTCCGGCCGAATCAGTACCCGTCGTCGTGGTCCGTCGCCGACCCGTCACCGTGATGCCGGGGTCGCGCTCGGTCTCCTGGCGGGCTTCGCCGCCGACCGCGTGCTCGGCGATCCGCGGCGATGGCACCCGGTGGCGGGGATCGGTCACGCGGCAGGGGCCGCCGAGCGGGTGCTCTACCGAGACAATCGCCCGGCCGGGGTGGTCTTCGCAGCCATCTGCGTCGGCGCCGGTTGGGCAGTCGGAGAGCTGGTCGGCAGGGTGCCCGCGACCCGGGCCAGGGTCGCCGTCACCACACTCGCCACCTGGTCGGTGCTCGGTGGCACCACGCTCGTCCGGGTGGGTGACGCGATGGCCGATGCCCTCGACGCCGACGACATCGAGAGCGCGCGACAGCTGGTCCCGAGCCTCTGCGGACGAGATCCCGAGGCCCTCGACGAGGCGGGTATCGCCCGTGCCGCTCTCGAATCGATTGCCGAGAACACGTCCGACGCCGCGGTTGCGCCACTGGTCTGGGCGGCGTGTGCGGGACTACCCGGGCTGATCGTCTATCGCGTCGTCAACACGCTCGACGCGATGGTCGGTCACCGTGACGACCGGTATCGGCGGTTCGGGTGGGCCGCGGCGCGTCTCGACGACCTCGCGAATCTGGCGCCTGCGCGGCTCACCGGAGCACTGGCCGTCGTGTTGGGCGGCGCCCCCGCAGGAGCCCTGCGGGCCTGGCGTCGCGACGCGGCTGCACATCCGAGTCCCAACGCCGGTGTGGTGGAGGCCACGTTCGCGGGCGCGCTCGGGGTCACGCTGGGCGGGCGCACCGAATATCCCTACGGTGTGGAGCTACGGCCCTTGCTGGGCGACGGACCCGCGCCCGCGACGTCTGACCTGCGCGCCGCGGTCGTCCTGTCACGCCGTGTCCAGACCGCAGCGGCCATCGGGGCGGCGACAGCCGCGTTCCTGGTCAGCCGCCGTAGCGGTCGCTGAGTTTGGCGCGCACGTCGGCCGACGCCTCTTCGGCATCGGGACCGGAGCCGATCTGACCACGTTGTCGGGCCCCCGACGCGGCGCCCGCCTCACGCAGGTCGGCGCGGACACGCGCCCGGCGGTTCCGCGGCGCCGCGGGCTCGGTGTCCTCGACCACCGGAGCGACGGGCGATGCGCCGTCGGAGTCCTCGACACTGGACGCGGTGACCGCGGCGCTGCGCCGGCGCTGGCGGATCTCGGAGTAGATGAAGTACCCGGCCCCGAGGGGGGCCATGATGCCGAAGGCCAGCCACTGCAGCCCGTAGGACAGGTAGGGGCCGGATTCGAGCTGTGGCAACGGGATCTCTCCCAGTGAGCCGGGCTGGTCGGGGGAGAGCTGGAGATAGAACGGGTCGAGCGTGGTGTCGACGGCCCGGCCCACCTCGGCCGGATCGATCGTGTAGACGGCGCGCGTGCCACCCTCCTCGTGGGCGCCGCGGCCCGGACTGGTGCCCTCGCCCGCACGGACGCGTGCGGTGATGGTGGTCTCGCCGCTCGGCGCGGTGGGAACGTCGGGCACCGCACCCTGGTCCGGTCGGACGAATCCTCGGTCGACGAGCACCACTCGGGAGCCGTCGGCCGCGGCGAACGGGGTGAGGACCTCGACGGCGGGTCGCTCGTCAACCGAACGCAATCGGACCAGCACCTCGCGGTCAGCGAGGTAATGACCCGTCACGGTCACCTCGCGCCATTCCGTGGTGGGCTTGAACGCCGCCCCCGGCGGTGCGAGTGATCCCAACGCCACCGATGGCGTGGACATCGCGGACTTGATCAGGCCATTGCGCTCCTCGGTGGCGGTGTTCTTACCCAGCTGCCACGGGGCGAGAAGCGTGAAGCAGAGGACCGCGAACGCGATGACGACCAAGCCCAGGGCGATCCACCCGGGGCGTAGGAACATCCGAACCACGCGCACACCCCCAACGGTACCGAGCCGCCGTTGTCGCCCAACCGCGGCCACCACCGCAAACAGGTCGGCTCAGGGTAGCGTGGACGAAATGCGAGATTTCCTCTGCCGAAAGTGCGGCCAGCGTCTTTCCTTCGAGAACAGCTTGTGTCTGCACTGCAAGAGTGCACTGGGATTCTGGCTCCCGACACGCACCATCTACGTGCTCGACGACGACGGCCGCGTCGAAGTCGACGGACAGCTTCTCGAGCGGTGCACGAACAACAAAGTGGCACAGTGTAACTGGCTGGTGCCGTGGTCCGGGGTGCCGACCCTGTGCACATCGTGCCGACTCACCCGGACGCGCCCGGGCGACGACGACACCGACGCGCTGGCGGAGTTCGGCAGAGCGGAGACGGCCAAGCGTCGGGTGGTGCTCGAACTCGACGAGTTGGGTCTGCCGATTTGTGGGCGCGACGAGGAGCCGGAGACAGGGCTCGCGTTCGACCTGCTGTCGAGCGCCGCGCAGTCGGTGATCACGGGACACGCCGGCGGTGTGATCACGCTCGACCTCGCGGAGGGCGACGATGTGCACCGCGAGCAGATGCGCGTCGAACTCGACGAGCCGTATCGCACCGTGCTGGGGCACTTTCGGCACGAGATCGGTCACTATTACCAGACCGTCCTGGTCGACGACGACACCGTTCGTGAGGCGTTCGAGGGCCTGTTCGGCGATCCCGACGAGGACTACCAGGCGGCGTTGGACCGTCATTACTCCGAGGGCGCGCCGACGGGATGGCAGCAGAACTTCGTGTCGTCGTATGCGACCATGCACCCCGCCGAGGACTTCGCCGAGACCTTCGCGCACTATCTGCACATTCGCGACACCTTGGACACCGCGGCGGCGTTCGCGATGGCACCCTCCGGTTCCACGCTCGACAGTGTGCTGCCCGGTGACGTCGGCTTCGATCAGCTGGTGGAGTGGTGGCTACCGCTCACCTGGGCGCTGAACCAGATCAACCGCTCGATGGGGCATCCCGATCTCTACCCGTTCGTCTTGCCGGAACGGGTCCTCGAGAAGATCCGGTTCGTCCACAATCTCGTCCTGCCCGCCTGAGCCGGCGTGGGTTCACCAGGGCCTACGCGGACTCCTCGAGCGTGGCGTGCACCCATGCCAACAGTCCCGGAACCGCGCTCTCGATCTGTTCGCGGGTGATCGCGAAGTCCTCACCGGTCCCGTAGAAGGGATCGTTGAGGTCGAGGTCGTCGGGTCCGGCGCCGGGGTCGAAGCTGCGCAACAGTCGTACGCGGTCACCGAGACGCTTGCGCTCGAGTTCGCGGACGTGTCCCGCGTCCATCGCCACCAGGAGGTCGGCGTCGAAATGGATGGGGGAGAGCTGGGCGGCCACATGCGCATCGGAATAGCCGTGGGCCAGCAGCTCTGTGCGCGCACGATTGTCTGCGGGTTCGCCGGTGTGCCACCCGCTCGTGCCGCAGCTGGTCACCCGGACGCGATCCGATAGCCCGGCGTCGTCGAGCGCCGAGCGGAAGATGTTCTGTGCCATGGGCGACCGGCAGATGTTGCCGGTGCACACGAAACACACGTGTAGTTGCTCAAACACCAAGTACCTCGCGCAGATGTGCGATCGACCCGACCGTCCACGCCGCCGAGCCGTCCTCCCCATCCAGAGCGTAGCCCCAACGCACGAGGATCGCCGGTATACCGAACAACGCTGCGCCTTCGACGTCGTGGGCTCGGTCACCGAGCATCACCACCGGGGCATCGGTCACATGTGCGTCGGCGTCCGCCGGGATCCCCAATTGGGCCAGGGCATGCGCGATTACATCAGACTTGGCGCGACGGGTGCCGTCATCGCTGGCGCCCGCGATGAACCGGAAATGATGGGCGAGCCCGAAGTGATCGAGGATGGCTCGGGCGGTGCCCTCGTTCTTCGAGGTCGCCACGGCGAGCGTGCGTCCGCTCGAGGCCAGATCTTCGAGCAGGGCGGGCATACCGTCGAAAACGGAGTTCTCCAGCCAGCCGACATCGGTGTACCGCAGGCGATAGGCGCGCATGGCGGCGTCGGCGGTCGCCTGGTCGAGGCCGATCGCCGTGAGGGTGTCGATCATCGGTGGACCGGCGATGCCTGCGACCACCTCGGGACCGGGTTCGGGGGCGCCGACCTCGGCAAGTGCATGCCGGAAGCTGTTGGCGATACCGGCGAAGCTGTCGGTGATCGTGCCGTCGAGATCGACGAGCAGGACGGTGGCCGGGTCTGCGGGATCCGGTCGGGTGGGCAGGACGTCGGCGGACTCAGGCATGTCGGTCACCGTTCCATCGTGCACGTAGGCTGGTGATTTATGACATCGGGGCTGTTCGCACGGCATCGTCATGGCGATGCCGACGCCGAACCCGGCCTGGTCGACTTCGCGGTCAACGTGCGAAGTGGCCCGCCGGAGTTCATCTGTGATGCACTCGCACGCCGGATCGGCGACCTTGCGCAGTATCCATCGACCTCCGATCAGGAGAAGGCGATCACCGCCATCGCGTCGGCGCACGGCAGGGCGCACGACGAGGTGCTCCTGCTGTCCGGCGCCGCCGAGGGATTCGAGTTGCTGCCGCGCCTGGCGCCGAGGCATGCCGCCCTGATCCAGCCGTCGTTCACCGAACCCGAACTCGCCCTGCGGTCCGCGGGCGTGTCGATCACCGACGTGGTCCTGCCGCCGCCATGGCAATTGGTGCCCGACGCGGTGCCCGACGACGCCGATCTGGTGGTGCTGGGCAATCCCACCAACCCGACGTCGGTGTTGCATCCGGTGTCCGCCATCGAGCGCCTGCGGAGGCCGGGACGGCTGGTGGTGGTCGACGAGGCATTCGCCGACATCACCCTCGATCCGGGGACCCGACAGGGTGAGCCCGCCTCGATCGCCGACCGCCGCGCCGACGACATGGCCGTCATCCGAAGCGTGACAAAGACATTCGGCCTGGCCGGTCTACGTGCCGGCTATCTGCTCGCCGCGCCTGACGTGATCGCGCGGCTCACCGTCGGCCGTCGTCCGTGGCCGCTCGGGACCCTTGCGCTCACTGCGCTGGCCGAATGCGTCGGCCCCGAAGGGCAGCGGTACGCGCGTGAGCAGGCGGAGATGATCGCGGCAGACCGGGCGGAGATGGTGGCGCAGTTGACCGCTGGGGGGATCGAGGTCTGCGCGGCGCCGAGCGCATCGTTTGTGCTGACCGCGATGCCCGACGCGCTCGAGATCAAGAGCCGACTGCGCGACAAGGGATTTGCCGTCCGGAGCGCAGCCAATTTCGTGGGGCTCGACGATCGGTACCTGCGGCTCGCGGTCCGCGACGCGGAGACCACCCGGTCGTTGATCGCGGCCATCGACGAAGTACGAGAGGAGTTCGGCTCATGACCATCCCAGGCGCAACGAACGTGACGGGTGCGGACGTGATCGAGGTGCTCGATCGCGCATACCCCCGACGGCTCGCCGAGTCCTGGGACTCGGTGGGCCCTGTCTGCGGGGATCCGACCGAGCCCGTCGGGTCGGTCCTGGTGTGCGTCGACGTCACCGAAGGCGTGGTGGACATGGCCGTCGAATCGGGTGCACAGATGGTGGTCGCCCACCATCCGCTGCTACTGCGTGGAGTGGATTCTGTTGCGGCGGATACCGTCAAGGGGCGGCTGATCCATCGGTTGATCCGTTCTGGGATCGCGCTGTTCACCGCGCACACCAACGCCGACAGCGCGCGGCCCGGGGTGTCCGATGCGCTCGCCGAACTCCTGGGTCTCGTCGACACCGTTCCGATAGAGCCGAAACCGACTGCCCCCTTGGACAAGTGGGTTGTGATGGTGCCTGAGGGCAACGCCGAGCAGGTGAGTGAGGCGATGTTCGCGGTCGGCGCCGGTTCGATCGGTGAGTACCGCGACTGTTCGTGGTCGGTGGTCGGCACCGGCCAGTTCGAGGCCCAGGACGCGGCCAATCCGGCCATCGGGATCATCGGGGAGCGCACTCGTGTCGATGAGGACCGGATCGAGATGGTCGCGGCGCGTGGTCTGCGGGCGGCTGTTCTCGCCGCGTTGCGGGGAGCACATCCGTACGAGGAACCGGCTTTCGACATTCTCGAACTCGCCGAGACCCCAGGTGCCATGGGTCTCGGACGCTTCGGGCGACTCGCCACCCCGACAACGGTGCGCGGGTTCGCCGAACGTGTGGCGGAGTGTCTGGGCAGTCCGTCCGGGGTGCGGGTCGCAGGTGATCCCGATGCGCGTGTCGAGTTGGTGGCGGTGTGCGGAGGTGCGGGTGATTCGCTGCTCGACACGGTGACCGCGGTCGGAGCCGACGTGTACCTGACCGGGGATCTCAGGCATCACCCGGCCGACGAGAGTCGCCGCCGTGGCGGGCCTGCCCTCGTCGACGCCGGGCACTGGGCGACCGAATTCCCGTGGTGTGCGCAGGCCGCGACCCTGGTGTCGGAGTCGCTCGGTGTCGATGTCGCGGTGTACCGCGAACCGACCGACCCGTTCGCTGTCGTCGGCCGGTCGTAGGCGGTGGTCCCGGCCGCGACCGTGCGCGTACCGTGTGGGGCACCCATCTGCCGCCGTCGGCGGCGATCGGGCTCGAGAACAGCAGAGGGATGAGGCATTGGTGACGAGAGCACATCGTGTGCGCGTATCGCGGAGGTTTGCACAGTGAAGGTCGACGCGGGAATCCAGCGACAACTCCTCGACCTGGCCGACGCCGACGCCGAAATCGCTCGGCTGGATCATCGTCGGACCCACCTGCCCGAGGACACCGAGATCGCCGAGTTGGACCAGCGGATGGAATCCGCGCGCGACGATCTGGTCCGCGCCGAGATCTCCGCCGAGGACCTGACCCGCGAGTACCGGCGGATCGACAGTGAGGTGACCGGGATGGCATCGCGGGAGGCCAAGGATTCCGCCCAGCTGACCGCGGGCGGGCTCGCCCCCAAGGCGCTCTCCGAACTACAGCACGAGCTGTCCGGCCTGGCCCGTCGTCGCGCGTCGCTCGAGGACGACCTGCTCGGCGTCATGGAGCAGCAGGAGGCGCTCACGGCCGAACAGCAGCGCGCCGCCGCGACCATCGAACACCTGGCCGGCGAGGTCGGGTCCACCCGAGAGCGCCGGAACACCGCATTGTCGGCGATCGCGGCCGATCACGATGCCGTCGTGGCGCGGCGGGAATCGATCGCAGCCGAGATCACACCGGAACTCCTTGCGGTGTACGAGAAGCAACGCGCGACGGGTCGGATCGGCGCAGGCCTGCTGAGGGCCCGGCGGTGCGGTGCCTGCCGGATGGAGCTGGACCGGGGCACCATCGCCTCGATCGGGGCGAAACCCGCCGATGAGGTGGTCCGCTGTGAGGAGTGCGGTGCCGTCCTCGTCCGGACGGCCGAATCGGGTATCTGATGGCGACGGCTGCACGATCCGCAGGCCGCGCACCGACATGGCAGGGCCAGCGGGCCCAGCCGACCCGAATCCTGCTGCTGCGACACGGGCAGACAGAGCTGTCGGTGGAGCGACGCTACTCAGGTCGCGGGAACCCTGCGTTGACCGACCTCGGCCGTCGGCAGGCGGCAGCTGCGGCGCAACGACTCGGCGAGCGTGCCGAGATCGCCGCGGTGATCTCGTCGCCGCTGCAGCGTGCACGGTCGACCGCGGAGGCGGTCGCCGAGCAGCTGGGGGTCGCCGTCGACATCGATGACGGCTTCATCGAGACGGACTTCGGTGGGTGGGAGGGCCTGACCTTCACCGAGGCGGCCGAGCGCGATCCCGAGCTGCACGCCCGATGGCTCGGCGACACGACGGTTGCACCGCCGGGCGGTGAGAGTTTCGCCCAGGTGTCCGAACGGATAGCCGCCACCAGAGATGCTGTGCTGCAGCGTTATCCGGGAAGCTCTGTGCTTGTCGTCTCGCATGTCACCCCGATCAAGACGATGCTGCGGGACGCACTCGCCGCCGGACCCGAACTCTTGTTCCGGCTGCATCTGGATCTGGCATCGCTGTCCATCGCGGAGTTCTATCCCGACGGCGGGTCCGTCGTGCGACTGGTGAACGACACCGGCCACCTCGACTGACTCGTGACCATGGCCCGCTATCCTGTGTGGGCGAACGAGTCGGCCGGGCGGCCGCGGCGGTCGGAACGGCCCAGATCTCTGGGTGCGCCGCCCGCCGAGGAAAGTCCGGACTCCACAGAGCAGGGTGGTTGTCAACGGCAACCCGGGGTGACCCGCGGGACAGTGCCACAGAGAACAGACCGCCGCCCCGATCCGTCGGGACGGTAAGGGTGAAACGGTGCGGTAAGAGCGCACCAGCGACACGGGTGACCGCGTCGGCTAGGTAAACCCCACCCGGAGCAAGGCCGAAGCTCGCACCCCGGGTAACCGGGAGTGCGGGTGCGCGGGTGTTCGAGGGCTGCTCGCCCGAGCCCGCGGGTGGGCCGCTCGAGGTACCCGGCGACGGAGTGCCCAGATGGATGGTCGCCGCCCGCCTCGTGGTGAGAACCGCGAGACCGGGCACAGGATCCGGCTTACACGCCGGCTCGTTCGCCCCTACAGTCGGTGACGTGCAGCGCAAACTGTCCGCCCCCGACCTCGACTTCGACGCGGTGCGGAACGAACTCGGCATCAGCGAGGACTATGGCGCGAGCGCGCAGGCCGAGGCCGATCATCCCGTCGACCGGTTCGTCGCCGATCGCGAGGACCGGACCGATCTCCCGTTCGTCACGATCGATCCGCCCACCTCGCGCGATCTCGACCAGGCGGTGCACATCGTCGCCGATGACGACGGATTCGTGGTGAACTATGCGATCGCCGACGTCGCGGCTCTGATCGAACCGGAGGGAGCCCTGGACGCGGAGAGTCGGCGCCGCGGCACCACCGTCTATTTCCCGGACTGCTCGGTCCCCCTTCATCCGCGGTCGTTGTCGGAGGGCGCTGGGTCGCTGCTTCCCGACCAGACCCGCCCGTGCGTGCTGTGGACCATCCGGGTCGGCGCCGACGGTGAGCCCGGCGATGTGTCGGTTGGCCGTGCCACGATGCGTTCGGTCGCGAAGCTCGACTATGCCGGGGTGTCCGCCGATGCGGCGGCCGGGCGGTTGCATCCGTCGATCGAGGCGTTGCCCGCCTTCGGCGAACTGCGTCATCGAGTCGCCCTTGATCGCGGTGCGGTCGAGCTCGATCTGCCCGATCAAGAAGTGGTCCGGGCCGGCGGAGATGCCGGTCGGCCCGCTCGCTCCGCTCCCGGCGCCGGTTCGATTCGGCCCGCTCGCTCCGCTCCCGGCGCCGGGTGGACGCTACGGCTCGCCCCACACACCCCGGCGGACCTGTGGAACTCGCAGCTGTCGTTGCTCACCGGAATGTGCGCCGGGCAGATGATGGCCGGTGCGGGGATCGGCCTGCTGCGCACCCTGCCGCCCGCAGATCCTCGTGCGGTGGCAGCGCTGCGCGCGGCGGCGACATCACTGGACGTCGACTGGCCGGCGGACGCGTCGCCCGGTCAGTTCCTGGCGGGCCTGCCCAGGGACGAACCGGCGACCCTCGCGCTGATGTCGGTCGGCGCGACACTGATGCGGGGCGCCGACTATCTGGCACTGGGGAGCACTGGCGACGGCGATGTGCGCGAGGCTCCCTCTCCCGACCGGCTACGCCACGCCGCGATTGCCGGCCTCTACGCCCACGTGACGGCACCATTGCGGCGGCTCGGCGATCGGTTCGCGACCGAGGCATGCCTTGCTGTCGCCGCCGGTGACCCGGTGCCGGACTGGGTGTCCCGGGCGTTGCCGACTCTCCCTCGGATCCTGCGCGCGGCGGATTCCCTCGCCTCGTCGGCCGAGCGCGCGAGCATCGACTTGACCGAGGCGGTCGTCCTCGCGGGCCGGGAGGGGGAGACATTCGCCGCCGTCGTCCTGCACGCGGCGACCGAACATCGGGCCGCACAGGTCTTCCTCACCGATCCCGCGGTGATCGCCCCCTGCGACGGCGACCCGATGAAGGGTCGCAGGATCTCGGTGGTCCTCACGGTGGCCGACCCGTCGGCCCGGAAGGTGCTGTTCGTCCCCGCGGGCGGGTGAATGCGGAAACCCGTGGTGGTCTGTTGCGTCGCCACCGCCCGTCGATCGTGCGCAGAGGACGGCGCGAGGCGACGTTGCGCCGATCGACGCACGGTCAGAGATCCTTGGCGGCCTTGCGGTACGCGTCGATGGCCCGCTGACCGTCGGCCTGCTGTCGGGCATCGATGCGACCGAGCACGAACATGTCGGGGCCGGAGAGTTTTCCGGAGCCGGCGATCTCGGCAACCCGGGCACGGTTGATCCGGCTGTCGTTGTAGTCGCCGAGTGCGGACTGGACGCGCTTGGCGATCGTGGCCACCTTGCGATACCGCTTCTTGTCGAGAGGCGCGGCAGCATCGGTGCTGTAGCGCAGCCGCTTGGCGCGTTTGCGAATGGTGTGCAGTTGTTCCGCCCACTCCTCGGAGCCTTCCGTCAGGCTCGACAGCACGCTCTGCTCCGTGCGGATCTTCTTGCGGCTCTTGGCAATGGCGCGGTCCACGGCGATCGTCGCGTCGAGGTCGGCGTCGGGCCCCGGCGGTGGTGACGCGATGAGCTCGTCGATCGCGTCGAGCAGGGCGAAGTACCGGTCGGAATCCATGGCGGCGTGCGCGGCCTTGATCGCCCGGTCGTGGATGGCGGTCTCCGTGCCGGCGAGTTCGGCGATCAGCGACTCCGAGGCGTTCTCGGCCCTCAGGAGGTTCTCGTCGAGTGCGAGTTGTACCTCCGAATCTCGGGCATCGCCGAGGATCCGCGCGAGCAGCTTCAACTCACCACCGAGGTGGTCGGTGCGCTCGGCGTCGAGAACGGTCGGGAATCCGGAGAACACGCTGCGGAGCCGTCGGCAGGCCACCCGCATCTGATGCACCGCGTCATCGGCGTCGGTACGCACGAGCGGGTCCTGGGTGACGAGCGAGTTGCGATGGATGGCGATGTCGGTGACCACGAGTTCCAGCGCACTCGGTCGCTTGCCGAGGTGCGGTTCGACCACTGTCGGAGTCGAGCCGATCGCACGCGCGAGTTTGGACGTCGACGACGGTTCACGACCGCCCGCGGCACGCAAGGTCTTCTCCGCGGTCTTGAGCAGCCGCGGGTGCGGATCGTTGCCGAGGAGTTCGAACTCCCACTCGGCCCACTCCTGGAAATGTCCACCGGGCAGCAACGATTGGGCGGTGACCAGATCCTCGGCGAACTCGGCGACGGCCTGCCCGTCGGCTCCGAGCAGCGTCGTCACGGTCCGTGTGGTGGACACGGCTGCGACCGGGATCAACCTCCGGGTCCGGGTCAGGGCAACCACCGGGGAGATTAGATCCGTCGGAACCTCGCCGTCGGCCGGCGCCTCGTCGAAGCCGAGCTGGAGCTCGCGGCGCGTGCCAGGTGCACCGGCAGGGCGTTTGAGGTGCCATCCGGCGTCGTGGCCACCGGTGCGGCGACGCAAGGTGATCCGGTTGCCGGCCAGGTCGAGGTTCTCGGTGTCGAAGTAGGTCGCATCGAGGTTGAAGGTCTCGGGTTCCGTCGCACCGATCACACCGGGCAGGACGCGGAGATCGGGTGCGGAGTGTCCCGCATCGACATCGAACTTCAGTTCCACTTCGAGCTGCTCGGATGCCGCCACCCGGTCCTCCTGTCCCTGGGCGCGGTCGATGCGCGCGCCCGACGAGTGCTGTGTCTGTGCAGTCTAGGCCGGGCTCAGAATGCCCGATTCGCGAAACCGTCGGTCGCGGTGATCAGGTGATGCTTGATGCCCGGTTCGAACGATGCATGGCCCGCGTCGTCGACGATGTGCAACTGCGCACTCGGCCACGCGCGGTGGAGATCCCAGGCGCTTCGCGCGGGGCAGACGACGTCGTATCGCCCCTGGACGATCACGCCCGGGATGTCGGCGAGCCGGTCGATGTCGGCCAGCAATTGGCCGTCCTCGAGAAACCCGTGGTTGACGAAATAGTGGTTCTCGATGGTCGCGAATGCGAGGTCGAAACGTGGTTTGTCGGCGTCGTCCTGGTCGTCGCCGGGTGGGCGGGGCAGCAGGTGGCTGGTCGTCTGCTCCCAGCCGGTCCACGCGCTCGCGGCCGCCTGGGCGACGGCTCGATCGGGGGAGGTGAGCAGGCGGTGGTAGGCAGCGACCAGGTCACCGTCGCGCTCTGCGTCGGGAATGGGTGCCAGATAGGACTCCCAGAGGTCGGGGTAGATGTTGGCCGCGCCGCCGTTGTAGTACCAGTCGATCTCGCTGCGTCGCAACAGAAAGATGCCGCGCAGGACCAATTCGGTGACCCGCTCGGGGTGCGCCTGCGCGTAGGCGAGGCCGAGTGTCGACCCCCACGAGCCGCCGAACACCTGCCATCGGTCGATACCGAGGTGGGTGCGCAGCAACTCCATGTCCGCGATCAGATGCCCGGTGGTGTTCGTCGACAGGTCGGCGCCGTCGGCGATGTGGGGGCGCGACTTTCCGCATCCGCGTTGGTCGAAGAGCACGATCCGGTAGCGCGCCGGGTCGAAGAACCGTCGCTGATCCGGGGCGGTGCCACCACCGGGGCCGCCGTGCACGAACACGACGGGCTTGCCGTCGGCGGTGCCGGAAGTCTCCCAATAGATCTGCTGGCCGTCGCCGACGTCGAGATGGCCTTGGTCGTACGGTTCGATGCTCGGGTAGAAGTCGCGCATGGGCACAACCCTATGCGCGACGGTCCCAATCAGTAGCTGTGTTCGGGTGCGGGGAAGGTTCCGCGCCGGACTTCGTCGGCGTATTGCTCCGCCGCGGAACGCAGTTCGGTTCCGACATCACCGAAGCGCTTGACGAACTTGGCAGTCTTGCCGTGCGTGAGTCCAGCCATGTCCTGCCAGACGAGGACCTGGGCGTCGGTCTCGTTGCCTGCGCCGATACCCACGGTCGGAATGGTGAGCTTGCGGGTGATCTGGCCTGCCAGATCGGCGGGCACCATCTCCATCACCACGGCGAACGCGCCGGCCTCCTGAACCGCGATCGCATCCTCGACGAGTTGGTCGCCCGCGTCGCCGCGGCCCTGGACCCGGTAGCCGCCGAGTCCGTTCACGCTCTGCGGGGTGAAGCCGATGTGTGCCATCACCGGGATTCCGGCTGCGGTCAGCGCGGCGATCTGATCGGCGACTCGCTCTCCGCCCTCGATCTTGATGGCGTGGGCGCCGGTCTCCTTGAACACCTTCACGGCTGATTCGAGGGCCTGCTGGGGGCTTGCCTCATAGCTGCCGAACGGCAGGTCGGCCACGACGAGCGCGTGCGGGGCACCACGCACCACCGCCCGGATCAGGGGGATGAGTTCATCGACGGTCACCGGGATGGTGGTGTCGTAGCCGAGCACGACATTCGCCGCCGAGTCGCCCACGAGCAGCACCGGGATCTCGGCCGCGTCGAAAATGCGGGCGGTGGAGTAGTCGTAGCAGGTCAGCATGGACCACTTCTCGCCGTCGGTCTTCATCTGGGCCAGATGGTGCACGCGTGTGGCGCGGCGACGGGGAGCGGACGCGGAGGAATCGGACGCGGAGGAATCAGACGCGGAGGAATCGGATGCGCCATACACCGAAGAATCGGACATCGTTGTCTCTTTTCTGCCTCGAGTCCTGCCAAGCAGGTACCCGGGTTGGGCTGGACGCCATCCATTGTGGCACCGGTGCGCGCACGGTTGAATGCCCATGACCTGTGGTTTTCCTCACACGACCGGCACAGGTGAGCACGGTCGGGACCGTACGATCACGGCATGGCGATCATCGGCCGGACCGTGGTGCGACCGGTGGTGATCGTCGCCGTGGTGGCGATGCTCGCGTTGGGCGGGTGCCGTCTCGTGTCGTCGGGGTCCGGGATCGACTGGCATGCCTGCGGTCCCGATGACGGCGTGGCGAGCGCCACGATCCCCGGATCTGTCGCCGGGCGGGTGTCGTGTGGGCGGTTGTCGGTTCCGCTCGACCCCCGCGATCCCGGCCTGGGCACGGTCTCCCTCGCGGTCGCGCGCCTGGGTGCTGCGGGCCCCAAGGCGGGGACGCTGGTGATCAACCCCGGCGGTCCCGGCGGCTCCGGCGTGGGTCATCTCGTCGACTCGTCCGCGAGCCTGGCCGAGTCGGCACTCGCGGACACCCACGACATCGTGTCCTTCGATCCGCGCGGCGTGGGCGCCTCGCGGCCCGTCATCGGTTGTCGAACCGACGCCGAACGCGACACCGAGCGTGCGATGGACCTGGGCGATCGATCGGCGGCCGGCATTGCGCGGGTGGAGCGATACCAGGCGACGGTGGCGCTGGAGTGCCGTGAGCGCGTCGGTCCGGACGTCCTGGCGCGAGTCGGTACCGACTTCGTGGCCGGTGACCTGGATCGGATCCGCACCGCGCTCGGTGAGGACGCGATCGACTTTCTCGGATACTCCTACGGCACCCGACTCGGTCTCGAGTACGCGGCGCGGTATCCCTCGCGGCTCGGGGCGCTCGTGCTCGACGGCGTGGTCGATCCCGTGGCGGACCCGATCGACGCATCGATCGAGCAGCACAGGGGATTCCAGCAGGCTTTCGACGCTTTCGCCGCGGATTGTGTGCGCCGACCCGGCTGTTCGCTGGGCGATCGTGCCGACGGGACGGTTGCGCGTTATCGGGCGATCCTCGCCCCGCTGCTCGCCGATCCGGCGCCGGCGGGCGGGCGCACCCTGTCGGCCGGGGACGCCGAGACCGCGACGGTGGCATCGCTGTATCAGCGATCCGGATGGGGCGGACTGCGGGCGGCGCTGGTCGCCCTCGCGGCAGGTGACGGTACCGAGATGATGCGGCTCGCCGACTCCTTCGAGGGCCGCGACGACGACGGCCGCTATGACCCGACGCAGGATGCCTTCACCGCGATCACCTGTGCCGACGACCCGAGAGTGCCCGACCGCGCGCGGTACGACGAGCTGGACCGCCGCGCACGCGGCGCGGCACCGTTTCGCGACGACGGGCGCGGCAGCGGACGTGGGCCGCTCGGGATCTGTGAGTTCTGGGTGCCGGCGGTCCACGCCGGTGGGGGCATGCCGGACGACGGCGTGCCGGGCGCGGGAGCCCCGCGCGCCCTCGTGGTGGCGTCCACCGCTGACCCCGCCACCCCGTATCCGACGGCGATGGCGGTCGCGCGACGCATCGGCGCTGCGGTCATCAGCGTCGACCGGCCGGGGCACACCTCTGTTTTCCGCGGTGACGAGTGCGTCGACGGCGCGGTGACCCGGTATCTATCCGATCTCACAGTGCCGCACACGACTCTCGGATGCTGAGATTTGTTCGGCAAAACCGCAGGATGCTGAGTTCGACTTGAACATGTAACACGGATTTAACAGGCTACTTCTAATGTCCGGGGCATGGATCGCCAAAAGGAATTCGTGCTGCGGACCCTCGAAGAGCGCGACATCCGATTCGTGAGGCTGTGGTTCACCGACGTTCTCGGCTACCTCAAATCCGTGGCGATCGCACCCGCCGAACTCGAGGGAGCCTTCGCCGAGGGTATCGGTTTCGACGGCTCGGCCATCGAGGGATTCTCCCGCGTCTCCGAGGCGGACACGGTCGCCAAGCCCGATCCGTCGACCTTTCAGATCCTGCCGTGGACGACCTCGACCGGTCGTCATCACTCGGCTCGGATGTTCTGCGACATCGCGATGCCGGACGGCACCCCGAGCTGGGCGGACTCTCGTCATGTCCTACGGCGCCAGCTCAACAAGGCGGCCGATCAGGGCTTCAGCTGTTACGTCCATCCGGAGATCGAGTTCTTCCTCCTCAAGGACGCGCCGCTCGACGGCAGCGTGCCGACGCCTGCCGATTCGGGTGGCTACTTCGACCAGGCCGTACACGACGCGGCACCCAACTTCCGCCGCCACGCCATCGAGGCACTGGAGTCGATGGGGATCTCGGTCGAGTTCTCCCATCACGAGGGTGCGCCCGGTCAGCAGGAGATCGACCTGCGCTACGCGGATGCACTGTCCATGGCCGACAACGTGATGACCTTCCGCTACGTCATCAAAGAGGTCGCCATCGACGAGGGCACCTGGGCGACCTTCATGCCCAAGCCGTTCAGTGAGCACCCCGGCTCGGCGATGCACACCCACATGAGCCTCTTCGAGGGCGATACCAACGCCTTCCACAACCCTGACGACCCGATGCAGCTGTCGAGCACCGGAAAGAGCTTCATCGCCGGGATCCTGCACCACGCCAGTGAGATCAGCGCGGTCACCAACCAGTGGGTGAACTCCTACAAGCGCCTGATCCACGGTGGCGAGGCGCCGACCGCGGCTACCTGGGGTGGTGCCAATCGATCCGCCCTGATCCGCCTGCCGCTGTACACGCCGAACAAGGCGTCGTCGCGGCGCATCGAGGTCCGCAGCCCCGACTCCGCGTGCAATCCGTACCTGACCTTTGCCGTGTTGCTCGCCGCCGGGCTGAAGGGTATCGAGGAGGGTTACGAGCTGCCCGACGAGGCCGAGGACGACGTGTGGGCACTGACACCGGCCGAGCGGCGGGCGATGGGCTACCGGGAGCTGCCCGGCAGCCTCGCCGATGCACTCGTGGAGATGGAGAAGTCGGAGTTGGTGGCCGAAGCGCTCGGCGAGCACGTCTTCGATTACTTCCTCCGCAACAAGTGGGCGGAGTGGACGAGCTACCGCAGCCTGGTCACGCCGTACGAGCTGAAGAACTACCTCCCGCTGTAGCTGTGCCCTGGTGCACACCTGACCGGTGGCGCCCGCTACCTTTTGGAGTGTGACATCGCTTCGCGGCCGCGGCCGCGTACCCAGTGCCGGGCGTCTCGGGCTGCTCGAGACCACCGCCCCGGGTCACCTCGCCGAACTGGGGTGGGACAACGACGATTCGGTCGATGTGCTGTGGGCCCTGTCCCGTGCACCCGACGCCGATCTGGCCCTGCGTGCGCTTATCCGTCTCAAGGGTGCGGCCGGTGCCGACGACTGGGCCGAGGCCGACGATCGGATCCGCACCGACACGGGATTCCGTGGCCGGCTGTTCGCTGTGCTCGGGGCCTCGGACGCACTCGGTGATCACATGGTGGCCGAACCGTCGAGCTGGCGCCTGCTGATCGGCTCGACGCTGCCGTCGGTCGACGAGATGAACGAACGCATGCTGGCGGCGGTCGGGGCCACCCCGGAACCGGGCGCGCTCGAGGCGGGCAACAAGGTCTACCGCGCGGCGGTCACCGGCCCGAAGTCCGTGGTCGCGTTGCGGACCGCTTATCGGAATCTGTTGCTGCAGTTGGCGGCCCACGACGTCGCACCGACCGTTCAGGACGAGCCGGTGATCTACCTGCCCGAGGTCGGCGGGTTCCTCTCGGATCTCGCGGACGCGGCCCTCACCGCGGCCCTGGCGGTGGCCGTCGCCGAGGTGTGTGGCGACGAACCGCTCTCAGTACGGCTGGCGATCATCGCGATGGGCAAATGCGGTGCGCGTGAGCTGAACTACGTCAGCGATGTCGACGTCGTGTTCGTCAGCGAACCCGCGGACGGGGTGGCCGCGCGGATCGCCGGTGAGGTGATGCGGGTCGGATCGCTGGCCTTCTTCGAGGTCGACGCCGCGCTGCGGCCGGAAGGGAAGGCGGGAGCGCTGACGCGCACCCTCGAGTCGCATGTCGCGTACTACCGCCGCTGGGCCAAGACGTGGGAATTCCAGGCCTTGCTGAAGGCGCGCGCGATGACCGGCGACATGGGACTCGCCGACGACTATCTGGCCGCGGTCAGCCCGATGGTGTGGACGGCGGCCGAGCGCGAGGACTTCGTGCCCGAGACCCAGGCCATGCGCCGCCGCGTCGAGTCACTTGTCCCGGAGGAACTGCGTGAGCGCAACCTCAAACTCGGCAGTGGGAGCCTGCGCGATGTCGAGTTCGCCGTTCAGCTCCTGCAGATGGTGCACGGCCGCGTCGATGAGGAGATCCGCGTCAAGGCGACCGTCGATGCGCTGAGTGCGCTGACCGCCGGCGGCTATGTCGGTCGCGACGACGGTGCGAATCTGACTGCCTCGTACCAGTTCCTGCGTGCGCTCGAACATCGGCTGCAGCTGCAGCGGCTGTCGCGGACCCACCTCCTGCCGGCCTTCGAGGACGAGGGGAACATGCGCTGGCTCGCTCGGGCTGCGCACATTCGTCAGGAGGGCGACCGGGATGCGACCGGTGTGCTGCGGGAGGAGCTCAAACGTCACAAGTCACGTATCCGCAGGCTGCACGAGAAGCTCTTCTACCGCCCGCTGCTCGACGCCGCCACGCGCTTCAACACCGACGAGTTGACGCTCTCCGACAAATCGGCCGAACGGCGATTGTCTGCTCTCGGGTATGCGAAACCCGAACGCGCACTGAGTCATATCCGCGCGTTGGCGTCCGCGGCCGGTCGTCGGGGGCAGATCCAGCTGCTTATCCTGCCGTCGTTGCTCGAGTGGATCGGGAACACCCCGGACCCCGACGCAGGGCTGCTGAACTACCGCCGCCTGTGCGAGGTGATGGACAAAGAAGAGTGGTTCATCCGGCTGTTGCGCGACGACGGCGTCGTCGCCGAGCGGCTGATGCACGTGCTGGGGACGTCGGAGTACATCGCCAACCTGCTGATGCGGTCACCCGAGGTGATCCATCTGTATTCGGATGGTGCCAACGGCCCCAAGCTGTGTGAGGTGCAGCCCCAGGATGTCGCCCGCGGACTCATCGCGTCGACGGTGCGCCAACCAGATCTCAAACGCGCGGTGGCCGCCGCCCGGTCGCACCGGCGCTTCGAACTCGCGCGGGTGGCCTCTGCCGACATCCTCGGCATGATGGACGTGCCTGCGGTGTGCGCGGCGTTGTCGTCGGTGTGGGCATCGGTCCTCAACGCCGCCCTCACCGTCGTGATCGCCGAGTCGGAGCGTGACCGCGGGACACCGGCTCCCGCCCGCATCGCGGTGATCGGTATGGGCCGTTTGGGCGGCGGTGAACTCGGATACGGATCCGACGCGGACGTGCTGTTCGTCTGCGAGCCGGAGCCCGATGTCGACGAGGCGTCCGCGGTCCGCTGGTCGCAGACGATCGCGGAGAAGGTCCGCTCGATGCTGGGATCGCCCAGCGAGGATCCGCCGCTGGAGGTGGACACCGGGCTGCGCCCGGAGGGGCGCAACGGCCCGGTGGTGCGAACGCTCGCCGCGTACGCGGCCTACTACGACCAGTGGGCGCAGCCGTGGGAGATCCAGGCGTTGCTTCGGGCACATCAGGTCGCAGGCGACGATCAGCTCGGAATCGACTTCCTCCACATGGCCGATCGCATCCGCTACCCCGAGGGCGGGGTGTCGGGTGAGGCGGTCAAGGAGATCCGGCGGATCAAGGCCCGCGTCGATTCCGAGCGGCTGCCGCGGGGTGCCGATCCGGCGACCCACACCAAACTGGGTCGTGGCGGGCTCGCGGACATCGAATGGACAGTACAGCTCATCCAGCTCCGGTATGCCCACAGTTACCGGTCGTTGCACAACACGTCCACCCTGCAGTCCCTCGACGCGATCGGCGCCGCAGAGTTGCTGGGGGAGAACGACGTATCGCTCCTGAAGGAGGCCTGGCTGACGGCGACCAATGCGCGCAACGCCCTGGTGCTGGTCCGCGGCAAGCCGGTCGATCAGCTCCCTGCGCCGGGCAGACAATTGCGGGCCGTCGCCTACGCCGCGGGCTGGCCCGAGGACCAGGCAGCGGAGTTCCTGGAGAACTATCTACGCGTGACCCGTCGGGCGAAGTCCGTGGTGCGCAAGGTGTTCGGGGCGTGATCGGCCGACTCATCCGGTTCGTCCTGATACTTGCCGGATGGGTTCTGCTCGCGGCTGCCGCGGTCGCCGTCTGGCTGCACCATTCTCCGTCACACGGGGAACTCACCCTGTACCTGACGAGTGCCGTGCCATTCGCGCTCGTCGCCGCGGTGGCGGCGCTGGTGATCTTCGCGGCCACCCGGCGATGGGTTCTGCTGACGCTCGCGATCGTTGTGTCGGCGGCGCTCTGCTACACACAGGTGCCGTTGGCGCGGGCACAGGATGCCCCTGACGGCCATCCGGTGACCGTTGTCACCGCGAACATGCTGTTCGGTGGCGCCGACGTCGACGCGCTGGCCCGGGAGGTCGCCGCCGTCGACGCTGACTTCGTGTCGGTGCAGGAGGTGACGACGGACGCACTGGCGCGGCTGCGGGCGAGTCCGATCGGTCGTCGGCTGCCGTTCACCTTCGCGCTGCCGGGCCCGACGGCGGTCGGCACCGCCATGTTCAGTCGCACCCCGCTGTCGGGTCAGCACGAGATCGAGGGCACCGCACTGAACAACCTCACCGGCATGGCCGACCTGCCCGGTGCCGCGAGCACCCGAGTGCTCGCGGTGCACGCGGGCGCACCGCTGCCGGGACGAACGAACATCTGGCACAGCGACCTCGACCTCCTCGGGGCGTATCTGCGCGCACTACCGCCGGGCCGGATGATCGCGGCGGGGGACTTCAACGCGACCTGGGACCACGCCGGTTACCGCACTCTGCTCCGCGGCGGGGTCGTCGACGCCACGGATCAGGCGGGTGCCGGCTTCCGGCCGACATATCCGACCGACCGATTCGGCGGTCGCCCGGTGATCGCCATCGATCACGTCATCAGCCGCGGATTCGTCGCGACCTCGTTGCGGACCTTCGACCTGCCGGGTTCCGATCATCGCGGAGTGGTGGTAACACTGGTGCCAACATGACGATTCCTTTCGACGAGACCGGCCGCCCTGCGCAGGCCGGGCCGCGGCCGTTGCTGTCCGAGAACCTCCGTGCCGCCACCGCGGAGGCACACGACCGTGCGGAAGGGGCCGTCTTCGTCGATGATCTGATGTCGGGCCGCCTCGACGCGGGGGGATATCGGCGAATGGCCTCCCAGCTCTACTTCATCTACCGGGCGCTGGAATCCGTCGCGGACACCCTGTCCGGCGATGCGGTGGCGGGACCCGTCGTCGACGAGCGACTACGCCGTCTCCCTCGGCTCACCGCCGACCTCGCGATCCTCGGCGTCGATCCGGCGACCGTCAGTCCGCTGCCCGGGGTATCGGCCTATGTGGACGCGATCGAGGCCACCCGCGACGACCCGCCTCGATTCGTGGCTCACCACTACACGCGCTACCTCGGGGATCTGAGCGGCGGTCAGATCATCCGCAGTCGCATGACCCTGCACTACGGCCTGTCCGAGGAGGCGCTGAGCTTCTATGCCTTCGACGAGATCGGGAAACTCAAGCGCTACCGGGATTCCTATCGGGAGACCCTCGACGGCCTACCGCTCGACGACCAGCAGGTCGCGTCCCTCGTCGCCGAGGCAGTCGCCGCGTTCGGCCACAACGAACGGCTGTTCGCCGAACTCGCCGGCTGATCCCGGCCGCGTCGACCGGCACCGGTACCCGACAGCGCTGTCGAGGGCGGAGTCTGCCCCTGTGCTCTAGCGGGCGGAGTCCGCCCGGTTCTCGCGGGCGTGCTCGATGCCGGCCTTCGCCAGGAGGAACGGCACGAACAGCGTGCCGAGCGCGGTCACCAGCCAGGTGATCACCGTCGCCCCGATCCAGGTCGGGATGCCGTGGATCTCGATGCCGTCACTGCCGAGCAGATTTGCGAGCAGCAGGGCCACGAAGGTCGACACCAGCCCGACTCCGCCGAGAAATGCCTCGGCGTTACGCCGGACGAACTTGACGATGAACGGGCTGAGGATGAGTTGCGCGGCGGCGAAGATCACGACCGCGAGGAGGAATCCGCCTGCGTGGACGTGCATGTCATCGAGAATCCACGTCGCCACCAGCAGCCCGAGGGCGGCGGAGATCAGGTAGACGACCGTACGGATGAGTATGCGGATCATGAATCAATCGTAGGCTCACGACGGCCGATCAGGGGTGTGGTTCAGTCGTGTCGCGGCAGTTGGCGGCACCCGTCACGCTGACGCGATGAGCACGTCGAGCCCGTCGAGGATGACCGCCAGACCGAAGGTCAACTCGGAGGTGAAGTAGTCGTCGTCGGTCTGTCTTTCGTCTGCGATGGCTGCCGCCAGATTCGGCAACCGGTCGTCGTCGACGAATTCGGCAACCATCGCCTCATAGCTTGTGCCCACGGTGTCGGCGCTGTCGAGCATCCCCATCTGACTCGCCTGGCGCACATGTTGCCGGACGAATCCGTCGACCAGCAGCAATGCGCTGAGTTTCTGTTGGCCCGTGAGGCCGGTCTCGGCGAATGCTTGAACCCCGGAATCGGTCCAGGACAGCACATTCGGACCCACCGGGGGCCTGCGTAGCGGGATCGCGGCGAGCCAGGGCCGTTTGCGGAGCCCTGCCGCGGCCGCGAGTGCCCACGCGGTGAGCCGCTCACGCCACGTGCCGGTCGACGTCAACCCGGGGTCCGCGGGACCGTAGGCGGTATCGACCATCACCTCGACGACGTCGTCCTTGCTGTCGACATACCGGTACAGCGACATGGTGGTGAGGCCGAGTGTGGTCGCGATCGCCTTCATCGACGCCGCCTCGACACCGTGTTCGTCGGCGATCGCCACGGCCGCGACACCGATGTCGCGCACGCTGAGTGTCGGGCGCGGACCGCGCCGCGGGGTGGGGTCGGCGCGGCCCCACAGCAGCGCCAGGTAGCGCGGGATCGCGGGTTGCGCGGTGCCGTCTGTCGAGGTCATTCCGACATCGTACTAACTGCTTGCCATGTACACAGTTGTGGGCATAACATCTGCGTACCATATAAACAGTCGATGTTGTACGCAGAAAGGTGGTGGAGTCGTCATGAATCGGCGATCCCCGTGGCTCGGCCTGCTCGTCCTGTGCCTACCGATGCTCATCGTGTCGATGGATGTCTCGGTCTTGTTCTTCGCTGTCCCGTACATCGCGGCCGATCTGTCGCCGACTCCGCAACAGCAGCTGTGGATCTTCGACATCTACGGCTTCGTGCTGGCCGGGCTGCTGCTGTCGATGGGCTCACTGGCCGACCGGATCGGCCATCGCCGGTTGTTGATGATCGGTGCCGCGGCCTTCAGCGCGGCGTCGTTGGCCGCGGCGTTCGCGACGTCGGCGGAGATGCTGATCGGTGCACGGGCCCTGCTGGCCGTGGCGGGTGCGACATTGATGCCGTCGACCCTCGCGATGATCCGTCATATCTTCGACGACGACGCCCAACGTGCCAAGGCGGTGGCGACCTGGAACGCGGTGCTCGCCGGCGGGGTGGCGGTCGGTCCGATCGTCAGCGGTCTGCTGCTCGAGCATGTCTGGTGGGGCTCGGTCTTCCTGATCAACGTGCCCATCATGGCGGTGCTGATGCTGGCGGCGCCGCTGGTACTGCCCGGCGACACCGCGTCGCCGAGCCGGCGGGTCGATGTCCTCAGCAGTCTCCTGGTGCTCGGGGCGATGCTGCCCGTCGTCGCGGCCATCAAGAATCTGGCGGCCGACGGATGGTCTGTCTCGCGGGCTGCGATGCTCGCGGCGGGCCTGGTGGTGGGCGCGATCTTCGTGGTCAGGCAACGCCGCATCGATGATCCGATGGTCGACCTCAGGCTTCTCGGGGAGCGCCGATTCGCGACCTCGATCTGGACCAACTTGATCTGCATGTTCGCGCTCCTGGGCAACTCGATCCTGATGACGCAGTATCTGCAATCGGTGCTGGGGTACTCGCCGCTGCGCGCGGCACTCTGGAGTCTCGCGCCCTCGGTGGCGGTCGGAGCCGTGGCGCCCCTGACCGCCGTCATCGCCGGACGTACCGGTCGGCCCGCGGTGATAGTCGGCGGATTATGCACGGGTGCAGCGGGTTTCGCTGTCCTGGGTGCTTTCACCGGGATTCACTCGCTGGCGATGGTGCTGATCGGCGCCACATTGCTGGCATCGGGGATCGTCGCGGCCACGTCGATGATCGCCGACTACGTGGTGGGGGTGGCGCCGGTCGATCGTGCGGGTGCGACGTCGGGACTGCTCGAGACCTCGAGTGAGCTCGGGGGAGCGCTGGGTATCGCGGTTCTCGGCAGCGTCGTCAACGCGGTGTTCCGACTGGGGTTCCCGGCGGACCTGGCCGGGGGAGAGGCGTCGCGGAGCCTGGCGGGCGCGGTGGCGGCGGTGGGGCGCCTGCCCGCAGGACAGGGCGCGACGGTGCTCGATGCTGCGCGGCATGCCTTTGTCGACGGGCTCGTGGTGGCCGCGTGGACGGGTGCCGGCATCCTGGTGTGCTCGGCAGTACTGGCCGGATGGGGACTGCGGGCGCGCTCCGACGAGCGGACGCCCGATGCGATGGGCGGCGGGTCAGGCTCGCGGCGCGCGGGATCGCTTGATGATGGCCGAACCGATCGCGACGACGATGATCGAGCCGATCAGGGCGCCGATGATGCCGCCCCAGTCGAACTTGTCGTCGTCGCCGATACCGAACAGGCCGGTGAAGATCCAATAGCCGAGGAGCGCGCCGAGCAGGCCGAGGACCGTCGAGGCGAGCCACGACTGCCATCCGCTCATGCTCTTGAACGCGTCGTTCGGCACGAGCGCCCGGGCGATGGCTCCGCAGACGAATCCGAGCAGCAACGCCGCGATCAGGCTTCCGATGTCCATGGCGACCTCCTGTCCGCAGACTAGTCCGCGACGGGACGCCTCGGGGATGGTTCTAGAGGATCTCGACCTTGGTGCCCAGTCCGAGGACGATGGCGTCCCGGTCGTCCGAACTGTTCACCAGTTCCACGAGGTGCTGATCGTTGCCTGTCGGGGTGGTGGTCCGGACCACGGCGCGCAGGCCGTCGACACTGATCCGGTCCCCGGGGGCGAGGTCTTCGACAAATCTGGTGCGAGTCATGGTCTCAAAGTAAGGCCAAATGATGTGAAACGGCAGGGTACAAAGGCCTGAACGTGACACCAATCACCGATGTGAACACTGCCACCCACAGACGCCGAAGGGCGGCCGGGACATCCCGGCCGCCCTTCGGCGTCTGTTCGGTCGGAGAACCGCTCAGCAGTCGTAGTAGAGCGCGAACTCGTACGGGTGCGGACGGATCTGCACCGGCTCGATCTCGTTCTCACGCTTGAGCGCGATCCAGGTCTCGATGAGATCCTCGGTGAACACGCCACCGGCGGTGAGGTATTCGTGATCCTCTTCGAGCTTGTCGATGACGGCGGACAGCGAGGTCGGCGCCTGCGGGATGCCCTTGGCCTCCTCTGGCGGGAGCTCGTAGAGGTCCTTGTCGACGGGCTCGTGCGGCTCGATCTTGTTCTTGATGCCGTCGAGTCCGGCCATCATCATCGCGGCGAACGCCAGGTACGGGTTGCCGGAGCTGTCCGGGCAGCGGAACTCGAGGCGCTTGGCCTTCGGGTTGTTGCCGGTGATGGGGATACGGACACACGCGCTGCGGTTGCGCTGGCTGTAGACCAGGTTGATCGGGGCCTCGTAGCCGGGCACCAGCCGCTTGTAGGAGTTCACCGTCGGGTTGGTGAAGGCCAGCAGCGACGGCGCGTGGTGCAGGATGCCGCCGATGTAGTAGCGGGCCAGGTCCGACAGGCCCGCGTAGCCGGCCTCGTCGTGGAACAGCGGCTTGCCGTCCTTCCACAGCGACTGGTGGGCGTGCATGCCCGAGCCGTTGTCGCCGAAGAGCGGCTTCGGCATGAAGGTGACGGTCTTGCCGTTCGCATACGCGGTGTTCTTGATGATGTATTTGAACAGCAGCACGTCGTCGGCGGCATGCAGCAGGGTGTTGAACTTGTAGTTGATCTCGGCCTGGCCGCCGGTGCCCACCTCGTGGTGACCACGCTCGAGTTCGAAGCCGGCGTTGGTCAGGTTTGTCGACATCTCGTCGCGCAGGTCGACGTAGTGGTCGTACGGGGCGACCGGGAAGTACCCGCCCTTCGGGCGGACCTTGTAGCCGAGGTTCGGGCTGCCGTCGGGGTCGGTGGGCGAGCCGGTGTTCCACCATCCCGACTCCGACTCCACCTCGTAGAAGGTGCCGTTCATCTGCGAGTCGAAGGAGACGCCGTCGAAGATGTAGAACTCGGCCTCGGCACCGAAGAAGCAGGTGTCGGCGATGCCGGTGGAGGCGAGGTAGTCCTCGGCCTTGCGCGCGACGTTACGCGGGTCGCGGCTGTAGGCCTCGCGGGTGAACGGGTCGTGGACGAAGAAGCTGATGTTCATCGTCTTGGCGTGGCGGAAGGGATCGATCCGCGCGGTGGCCGGGTCGGGCAGCAGCATCATGTCGGACTCGTCGATCGACTGGAAGCCGCGGACCGACGAACCGTCGAACGCCAGGCCGTCCTCGAACACGTCCTCGGTGAACGCCGACGCCGGGATCGAGAAGTGCTGCATCACACCGGGCAGGTCGCAGAAACGGATGTCGACGTACTCGACGCCCTCTTTCTTGATGCCCTCGAGAAGTTCTTCTTTGCTGCTGTACACCGTGCGGTGACTCCTTAACTTGTTCGGGTGGCCAGATCACCTGGCCCGCCTCGCCCGCCACCGAGTTGCAGCAGCGGATCTCAGCCAGAACCGTATGGACGCGAAGTTGCCCGCGCGTCAAGGCCGTGTTTCTCCTGTGTTACACGCGGTCGATGCTCGGGCGACGCACTATCGTCCCGGACCGCAACGATGCCATGTCCGCCGACAGAGCACCATCGATACCCCGGAAACATCGGCCCAGGGTGGACGATGGTGGGCCGGTGAACTGCCGCGACTACCATGGCGGTCATGGGTCAGGCGAGTACGAACAGCACGCGGCGCGGCGAGCCGGGGGTCCGGTGATGGGTAGGGCAACCGGATCATGGCTGTCGGGCCCGCCCGTCGGGCCCAGCGGTTCCGACGTCGAGTATCGAGGCCAAGACCTCGGTCTCCCCGAGTCCGGACCTGGCGCACTCGCCGGCGGGTGGCAACGCACCGCCGCCCTGCTCGTCGACTGGTTGCTGGCCGGTGGGATCTCGTTGCTGTTCGTGTCCTTCGGTTCCCCGACGCTGGGGACGACGGTGCTCGGTGTCTGGTTCGTCCTCGGGGTGGTCGCGGTGACCTTCTTCGGCTTCACCCCGGGCCAGTTCGCGCTCGGACTCCGGGTCGCCCGGGTCGACTTCGGTCCCGACCGCGCGGAAGCGGAAGCAACCGGCGAGGTCCCGTTCGCGGCCGTCGGGATCCTGCGGACGCTCGGCAGGCAGGTGCTCATCGTCTTCCTCGTCCCCGCGGTGATCAATGACTACAACGGACGGGCCATGCACGATCGGGCCACCGGGACGGCATTGGTCCGGACTCGCTGACAGGGCGTCGTGCGGATTGTGTCGCCCGGGTGCACCGATCAGTCGGTGTGGCCCTTGAGGATCTCGTGCTCGATGGTTCCGCCGAGACCTTCCTGCTCGGGATCGAATCCGTGCAGGCCGCCCGTGACCGCATACTCCTCCTCGGGTGACAGCACCAGTCGATGGCGTCCGTACAGCCCGAAGATGAGCAATCCGATCGCGTAGAACACGACGATCGCGATCACCGCGTCCCGGTAATCCGGGTTGATGAGTACGCCGATGAAGGTGATGGCCGCGATGACGAATGCGACCACCGCGCCGGTGATGCCCACCGGACTCTTGTAGGGGCGGCGGGCTTTCGGGTACTTCCGGCGCAGCAGGACGAACGAGACCATCTGCAGCATGTACGCCAGCACCGCGCCCCACACCGCGATGTTCAGCACGATCGCGCCGGCGCCGGAGATCCAGTATTCGATGACCAGCAACGCAATGAAGCCGACGACGGCGCCGGCGATGAGGGCGACGTACGGCGTCTGACGGGCTCCGGTGAGCGAGAGCACCTTCGGGTAGTAGCCGGCCCGACTCAGCGAATAGAGGTTGCGGCCGTAGGCGTACATGATGCCCTGCAGGCTCGCCAGCAATCCGATCAGTGCGAACGCCGACAACACCGACGCCCAGCCCGACGGCAGGAAGGCGCGGAATCCGTCGAGCAGTGGCTCCCCGGAGTCGCCAAGCGCGGCGGACCCGGTCACCGCCGGGTTGAGGAAGAAGACGATGGCCGCGCACCCGACGAGGGTCACCATCCCCCAGATGCCCGCACGCGGGATGTCGCGGGTGGGTTCGTGGGCCTCCTCGGCGGCCAGCGGGAGTTCTTCGATGCCCAGGAAGAACCACATGGCGAACGGCAGTGCGTAGAGGATGCCCATCACGCCGAACGGCAGGAAGTCACTCGAACCGGCCTTGGAGCCGTCCGGATCGATGTCGAGGAGTTTGCCGAAGTCGACTGCGCCATTGGCGAACGCGAGGATGGCGAAGAGCACCAGGATGCCGATCGACACGATGGCGACCACGATCGCGAACGTGAACGACGCCTCGGCTCCCCAGGAGTTCAGCGCGATGAAGATCGCGTAGAGGATGATCCACCAGACCCACGCAGGCATGCTGAGGCCGAACAGGTCGTCGGTGATGGCATCGGCGTAGGAAGCGGAGAAATAGACCACGACGCCGGTGGTGAACACGTACTCGATGGTCTCGGCGAAGCCCGTGACGAATCCACCCCACGGGCCCATCGCCGCACGCGCGAACGAATACGCGCCACCGGTGTGGGGCATGGCCGCCGACATCTCGCCGATCGAGAACAGCATGCCGAAGTACATGACGATGATGATCAGCGCGGCGATGCCGAGCCCGCCCCAGCCTGCCTGGCCGATCCCGTAGTTCCAGCCGGAGAAGTCGCCCGAGATCACTGCGGCGATCCCGATACCCCAGATACCCCAGAAGCCGGCGGTGCGTCTGAGTTGACGCTTCTCGAAATAGCCCTCCTCGGCATGGGTGTAGGTGGCACCCGCCGATCTCATCGCCGGGTTGTTCGGGACATCTGCCATCGCGGTGCTCGCTCTCACTCAGACCGGATCGTGTGCGCGGGGCGGGACGCCCGAGCAACTGATAAGGCAGAATAGGACCTCAATGGTCGGCTCACCCACCTTTAAACGAAACAATCGGGTTAAATCGGGCGGTGACGAGGAGTTGGGCGTTCGTCCAATGGTTGACTGTGGCTGACCGGCGCAGGAGAGTTCGGTCACGAGCGCGCACAGAGGAGTACGGGATGACCGACGGCATGCTGGACCTGACCGATCTGCAGGAGCTCGTCGCGGCCGACGAGATCGACACGGTGATCGTGGCGTTCCCGGACATGCAGGGGCGCCTCACCGGCAAGCGGATCTCCGCGCGCCTGTTTCTCGACGACGTGGCCGCACACGGGTCGGAATGCTGTGACTATCTGCTGGCCGTGGACGTGGAGATGAACACCGTCGATGGGTACGCCATGTCGAGTTGGGACACCGGGTACGGCGACATGGTGATGACCCCGGACGTCTCGACGCTGCGTCGGGTGCCCTGGTTGCCGGGAACCGCGCTGGTCCTGGCGGATCTGAACACGACGACCGGTTCGCCGGTGACGGTGGCGCCGCGCAACATCCTCCGCCGACAGCTCGATCGGCTCGACGAGCGTGGGTTGGTTCCTTTCGTCGGAACCGAGCTGGAGTTCATGGTGTTCGACGACACCTATCGCGAGGCGTGGGCCAGGCGATATCACGAGTTGACGCCGGCGACCGATTACAACGTCGACTACGCCATGCTCGCATCGACCCGGATGGAGCCGCTCCTGCGTGACATCCGGCGGGGGATGAGTGGCGCGGGGATGTATTGCGAGGGGGTCAAGGGGGAATGCAATCTGGGCCAGCAGGAGATCGCGTTCCGCTACGACCATGCGCTGGTGACCTGCGACAACCACACGATCTATCGCAACGGAGCAAAGGAGATCGCGGACCGGCACGGCAAGAGCCTGACGTTCATGGCCAAGTTCGACGAGCGTGAGGGCAACAGCTGTCACATCCACATCTCACTGCGGGAGCCGGACGGCACCCCGGTCTTCGCCGACGACGACGCTGAGCACGGGATGTCGCCGATGTTCGGCAACTTCATCGCGGGTGTCATCGCCTCGTTGCGGGAGCTGACGCTGCTCTATGCGCCGAACATCAACTCCTACAAGCGTTTTGTCGACGGGAGTTTCGCGCCGACGGCGATCGCGTGGGGACTGGACAATCGCACCTGCGCCCTGCGGGTGGTCGGGCGGGGCCCGGGTATGCGGGTCGAATGCCGGGCGCCGGGCGGCGACGTCAATCAGTATCTGGCGGTATCCGCCCTCATCGCGGGTGGTCTCGATGGCATCGACCGAGAGCTGACGTTGCCCGAGATCGCCACGGGTAACGCCTATCTGGGGTCGGCGCAGCGGCTTCCGACATCGTTGTCGGAGGCCGCCGAACTGTTCGCGGGCTCCGCGCTGGCCGCGCGTGCGTTCGGCGTGGACGTCGTCGAGCACTACCTCAACAACGCCCGGGTGGAGCTGGCGGCGTACGGTGCGGCCGTGACCGATTGGGAGAGGGTGCGTGGCTTTGAGCGACTGTGAGACCACCGATCGTGGAGGTCCGGCGGCCGGGCCGATCGTCGGGATGACGACGTACCTCGAACCGTCGCGGACCGGGGTCTGGGACGTGCACGCGAGCTTTCTGCCCCGCGTCTACTTCGACGGTGTGACGCGGTGTGGCGGTATCGCCACGTTGTTGCCCCCGCAACCCGTGGACGCGACGGTGGCCGACCGGGTCGTGGACGGTCTGGACGCGCTGGTGCTGACCGGGGGAAAGGACCTCGATCCGGGTTCCTATGGCCGGCAACCGCATCCGGCGACCGACGAACCCCGGGTGGACCGGGATGCGTGGGAGTTCGCCCTGTTCGATGCCGCACTGCGGGCCGGTGTGCCGATGCTCGGCATCTGTCGCGGCGCTCAGGTGATCAACGTGGCCTTCGGCGGGACGTTGCATCAACACCTGCCGGATGTCCTCGGACATTCTCGGCACCAGGCGGGCAACGCGGTGTTCACCACGACCAGGATCTCGGTGACGCCGGGAACCCGGCTCGCCTCGCTGATGGGCGAACAGACGTCGGCGGAGTGCTATCACCACCAGGCGATCGACCGCGTGGGCGACGGTCTCGTGGTGTGTGCGCGAGACGACGAGGGGGTGATCGAGGCGGTGGAACGCCCGGGAGAACCGTTTGTCCTCGCGGTGCAGTGGCATCCGGAGGAACGCCTGGACGATCTGCGTCTGTTCGCGGCGATCGTCGATGCGGGGCGTGTGTGGATGACGCGACGATCGGAGGTCGATGCATGACCGTGATGGAACTCGTCAACCCGGCGACGGCCGAGGTTTTCGCCGACGTCGAGATGCTCGACGCGGCCGCGGTCGACCGGGCGGTGACAGATGCCCAGCGGGCGCAGCGGTCCTGGGCCGGGTCGACCCCGGCTTCGCGTGGGATGGCGCTGCGCGCGTTCGCAGCTGCTGTCGAGGCGCACCGCCGGGAACTCGCCGACCTCGAGGTCACGAACTCCGGTCACCCGCTCGGACAGGCGATGTGGGAGGCCGACCATGTGCGCGACGTTCTGACCTTTTACTCGGCCACACCAGAACGATTGGCCGGCAGGCAGATACCGGTGTCGGGTGGGGTCGACATCACCTTTGCCGAGCCCATCGGCGTGGTCGGTGTGATCACGCCCTGGAACTTTCCGATGACGATCGCCTCCTGGGGCTTCGGGCCGGCGCTGGCGGCCGGGAACGCGGTGATCGTGAAACCGGCCGAATGGACGCCGCTCACGTCGATCCGTCTCGCCGAACTCGCGGTCGAATCCGGTCTGCCGGAAGGCCTGTTGCAGGTGTTGCCCGGCCGCGGTGATGTGGTCGGAGAGGCGATCATCGGCCATCCGGGCATCGGCAAGGTCGTCTTCACCGGGTCCACACGCACCGGCAGGCGCGTGATGGAACAGGCTGCGCAATCGGTCAAACAGGTCACCCTCGAGCTCGGTGGCAAGAGTGCGAACATCGTGTTCGCCGACTCCGACGTGGCGCGTGCCGCCGCGACCGCACCGTATGGCGTCTTCGACAACGCCGGCCAGGACTGCTGTGCCAGAAGTCGAATCCTGGTGCAGCGCAGTATCTACGACGAGTTCATGGAACGGCTCGAACCGGCTGTGGCCGGGGTGCGGGTGGGGGATCCACGCGACGACGGCACCGAGATGGGTCCGCTCGTGTCGCGGCCGCATTGGGAGAAGGTCGCGTCCTACGTGCCGGACGGGGCGCCGGTCGCCTTCCGGGGCAGCGCTCCGGACGGGCCCGGATTCTGGTTTCCGCCGACGGTGCTGACGCCGCAACCGGATGATCGCAGTGTGCGTGAGGAGATCTTCGGGCCGGTGGTCACGGTCCAGGCGTTCGACGACGAGGCCCAGGCCGTCGCGATGGCGAACGATTCCGCGTACGGACTGTCCGGGTCGATCTGGACCGAGAACCTGTCGCGGGCGATGCGGGTCTCGCGAGCGGTGGCGTCGGGGAATCTGTCCGTGAATTCGCATTCGGCGGTGCGGTATTCGACACCGTTCGGCGGCTACAAGCAGTCGGGTATCGGGCGAGAACTCGGGCCAGACGCGCCGTCGGCCTTCACCGAGACCAAGAACGTCTTCATCGCGGTCGGACCCGACCCGCAGGCAGAAGGGACATCATGAGCAGCACAGTCGATCTGACCCAGCGTCTGTCCGGCAAGGTCGCCGTGGTCACCGGCGGTGCCGGCGGGATCGGTCTGGCCTCGGCCCGCCGGATGCGGGCGGAGGGCGCGACGATCGTCATCGGTGATCTGGACCGCGACGCCGGCCGGCGGGCGGCCGACGAGGTCGACGGTCTGTTCGTCGACGTCGACGTCGCAGACCAGGGCCAGGTGGACGCGCTGTTCGACACGGCGGCACAGCGTTACGGCTCGGTCGACATCGCGTTCAACAACGCGGGTATCTCGCCACCCGACGACGATCTCATCGAGACGACCGAACTCGATGCCTGGGATCGGGTCCAGCAGGTGAACCTGACGTCGGTCTACTTCTCCTGCCGCGCGGCGTTGCGTCACATGGGTCCGGCCGGTCGGGGATCGATCATCAACACCGCATCGTTCGTCGCCGTGATGGGATCGGCCACCTCACAGATCTCCTACACCGCCTCCAAGGGTGGTGTGCTGGCGATGTCACGCGAGCTCGGTGTGCAGTACGCGAGGCAGGGCATCAGGGTCAATGCACTGTGTCCCGGGCCGGTGAACACCCCGCTGCTCAAGGAACTGTTCGCGAAGGATCCCGAACGCGCGGCGCGACGATTGATCCACGTACCGGTCGGGCGGTTCGCCGAACCAGAGGAGCTCGCCGCCGCGGTCGCGTTCCTCGCCAGCGACGACGCGTCGTTCATCACGGCGTCGACGTTCCTGGTCGACGGCGGCATCAGCTCGGCGTACGTGACACCCCTGTAGGGATGCGATGACCATCCGGGCCCGTTCCGAACAACTCGCGGACGCACTGCTGGCGCCGGTGCGGCCGGCGAACGCGTTCGAAGAGACCGTGGGTCGCCTGCTACAGCTGATCCGACTCGGAGTGTTCGAGCCGGGGGAGTCGATTCCGCCCGAGCGGGAACTCGCCGTGCGTCTCGGGGTCAGCCGGGACACCGTCCGGGAGGCGATCAAGGCGCTGGCCGACGCGGGATTCCTGGTCTCCAAGAGGGGGCGGTACGGCGGCACGTTTCTCACCGACGTACTTCCGGCGCCCGGTGCGGTCGATCACACCGGCGGGCCTGCGGGGGACGACGACGAGCCGGTCACCCGCGCCGACCTCGACGATGTACTCCGGCTCCGCGAGATCCTGGAGGCGGGCGCGGCCCGGATGGCCGCGGGACGCACGTTCTCGGCCACCGAACGCGAGGCGCTGTGGACGCGCCTGACCGACATCCGGGACGCCACCGACGACGACTACCGCAGGCTCGACTCACGACTGCACCTCGCGATCGCGGAGGCCGCGGGGGCGCCGTCGCTGGTGGGCCTGGTTGCCGACAACCGGATGCGGATCAATCGGCTACTCGACCGCATCCCGCAACTCGAACCGAACATCACGCATTCCGATGAGCAACACGAGGCGATCGTGATCGCCATCCTGACGGGCGATCCGGCCGGCGCAGCCGATGCGATGCGTGCTCACATCGAGGGCACGGCGACCCTGCTGCACGGATTTCTGGACTGACTGCGCGCGGTGGGTTCAGCCGCGACGTCGAGCCGTACGCTGCATCCCGCGGACCTTGGCGTTGCCGGGTACCGGTCCCTTCGGCATACCCGGGCCCTGCTGATTGCGGCCGCCCAGCGCGGCGAGGCGACCCTCCAGGGCATCGATCCGCTTGCTGTCGATGTTGCGCGGCAGCTTGTTGATGTGCTTTTCCAGCTTGCTCAGCGGGACCAGCCCGTCGTCGTTGCCCACCACGATCTCGTAGATCGGTGTGTCGCCGACGACTCGGGCGACCTTCTTCTTCTCTTGCGCGAGCAGAGTTTTGACGCGGGTCGGTGACCCTTCGCCGACGAGGATCACACCAGGTTTGCCGATCACCCGGTGGACAGCGTCGAGGTGGGCGTTGCCCGACACCGCCTGCTTGACCCGCCATTGGCCGCGCATGTTGCCCAGCGCCCAGCCGGCGGCACCTGCCTGCCCCTCCGCCTTGGTGTAGACGGTGCGCTGTACGCGCCGTCCGAACAGGATGAAGGCGGCGAGCAGACCGAGGACGATGCCCAGCGGAAGCAGCAGCCAGACCGAACCGAAGATCAGGCCGAGGACCACGAAGACCGCGACGATCAGGACGAACAGCCCGGCCATGTACGGGATCAGCCGTTTGTCTTCCTTGCGCTGCATCTGGAAGGCCTGCCACAGCTGCTTGTAGCGTTCCCGGGACGCCTGCCTGCGGGCCTTCTTCGCTTCGGCCTTCGCCTCTTTGTCTTGCGCCTTTGCCATGCTGACCAGTTTACGTCGCAGGTTTCGCGCGTCGGACCCGGCGGTCGATCTCTATCGCGCGAGTCGTTCCAGCAGGCTCGTGGCCTCCTGGCTGGCCGAGCCGCCGTCGGCCAGGTGGGCCATCGCCGGGGCGAGTTCTCGACCGTGACGAGCCATGGCCTGGGCGTACAGACGTCCGGCACGATACGAGGAGCGCACCAGCGGGCCCGCCATGACGCCCGCGAACCCGACCTCCGTCGCGAACTCGGAGTGGTCGACGAACTCTTCGGGCTTCACCCACCGTTCCACCGGGTGGTGACGCGGCGAGGGGCGCAGGTACTGCGTGATGGTCAGGATGTCGCAGCCGGCCTCGTGCAGATCGACGATGGCGCTCTGCACTTCTTCGGGTGTCTCACCCATACCGAGGATGAGGTTCGACTTTGTCACGAGGCCGAAGTCGCGGGCCTGGGTGATGACGTCGAGTGATCGCTCGTAGCGGAACGCCGGGCGGATGCGCTTGAAAATCCGCGGCACCGTCTCCAGGTTGTGGGCCAGCACTTCGGGCCGGGCCTCGAACACCTCGGCCAACAGATCCGGCTTGGCGTGGAAATCAGGGATGAGATTCTCCACCCCGGTGCCCGGGTTGAGCCGGTGGATGGCGCGCACGGTCTCGGCGTAGAGCCAGGCGCCCTCGTCCGGCAGGTCGTCGCGGGCGACGCCCGTGATGGTCGAGTAGCGCAAGCCCATCGCCTGCACGCTCTCGGCGACCCGGCGCGGCTCGTCGCGGTCGAGTTCGGCAGGCTTGCCGGTATCGATCTGGCAGAAATCGCAACGGCGCGTGCACTGTTCGCCACCGATCAAGAACGTCGCCTCGCGATCCTCCCAGCATTCGTAGATGTTGGGGCAGCCCGCTTCCTCGCACACCGTGTGCAGACCCTCACGCTTCACGAGGCCCTTGAGTTCGGTGTACTCGGGGCCCATCGTCGCGCGCGTCTTGATCCACTTCGGCTTGCGCTCGATGGGGGTCTGCGCGTTCCGCACCTCGAGGCGCAGTAGCTTGCGGCCGTTGGGGGCGGGGTCTGAGGGAGTGATGGGAGACGCGGTCACTGCACAGATCCTACGCTTGCGGTTGTGGGTGCACCGAGTGCGCGGTTCTGGTCGTCGAGTGCCGACTGCACGGCCGCGGCGACCGGTGCGAGTGTGTCACCGACGGTGATCGGTCGTTCGAGTTCGCGGCTCAGCGACGTCACGCCGGCATCGGCGATACCGCACGGCACGATCGACTCGAACGCCGACATATCCGGGTCGATGTTCAGCGCGAATCCGTGCAGTGCGACGCCACGCGCCACCCGGATGCCGATCTGCCCGAGTTTGCGCTCTCCGCCGCCTCGGTTCGGCCCGTTCCCGGCGCCGCTCTGATCGGTCACCCACACACCGGACCTGCCGTCGACCCGTCCCGTGGTCACGCCGAGGTCGGCGCACACCGTGATCAGTGCCTCCTCGAGTCGGCGGACGTACTCGACCACGTCCAGTGGTTCGGCGAGACGGACGATCGGGTACCCCACCAGCTGTCCCGGCCCGTGCCAGGTGATGCGGCCACCGCGGTCCACGTCGATCACCGGCGAGCCGTCGGTGGGCCGGTCGGAGTCCTCGGTGCGTTTGCCCGCCGTGTACGTGGACGGATGTTCGAGCAGCAGCAGGACGTCGTGGTCGAGCGTGCCGTCGGCGCGGTCGGCAGCGAGCCGGTGCTGCAGATCGTAGGCCGCCCGGTAGTCGAGCGTGCCCAGACGACGCACCTCGATCGGAGCCGTGGAGCTGCGGATGGATCGGTCACGCACGGGTGTACTCCAGGGCGTCGTCGATCTGTGGATGGGTGAACGAGAAGCCGTTGTCGGTCAGCACACCGGGTACAACGCGCTGACTGAACAGAATCATTTCCTCGGCCATCTCTCCGCCGACCCGTCTGGCCGCGAACGCCGGCACCTTGAGCACGGCCGGCCGGTGCATTGCACGGCCGAGGGCCGATGCGAACTCGCTGAACGGCACGGCCCCGGGCGCGGACAGATTGACCGGCCCGCTGATCGTCGACTCCAGCAGGAACGCGATGGCGCGGACCTCGTCCGGCAGGCTGATCCACGAGAAGTACTGTGTGCCGTCACCGATGGCCCCACCCAGACCGAGCCAGAAGACCGGCTGCAGGCGGGACAACAATCCGCCCCTGCGGGAGAGCACCGGCGCAGTGCGCAACAACACCACGCGGGCATCGTCACCGGCGTTCGCGGTCGCCGCCTGTTCCCAGTCGGTGACCAGGCCGGCGAGGAATCCTTCTCCGGCGGAAGCGGATTCGTCGGCCGCCCGATCTCCGGTGTCACCGTAGAAGCCGCTCGCCGAGGCGCTGATGAAGGTCGGCACGCCGGCCCGCGCGACCGCTTCGGCGAGCACCTCGGTCGGGGTGATGCGGGAATCCCGGAGTTCCTGCTTGAAACGCCCGGTCCAGCGGTGGTCGCCGACGCCGACGCCGCCGAGGCCGATCACCGCGTCCACATCCCGCAGGCTCTCCTCTGGGACCCCGAACGTCTCGGGGTCCCAGGAGAACTCGTCATCGGACAGGGCCTCGCGACGGACCAGCCGGACCACGGTGTGGCCGGCGTTGCGCAACGCGGAGACCACCGCGGAGCCGATCAACCCCTGCGAGCCGGCGACGGCTACTCGCATCGCGTCCTAGAGGCCGAGATCTGCGGCGAACGCGGCTTGTTCGAGGCGCTTCTTGACCGTGGTGAGGAAGCGGCCCGCATCCGCACCGTCGATCAGGCGGTGATCGTAGGTGAGCGGCAGATACGACATCGACCGCACGGCGATCGACTCCGAACCGTCGTCACCGGAGATGACGACCGGGCGCTTCACGATGGCGCCCGTACCGAGCATCGCCGCCTGCGGCGGCACCAGGATCGGGGTGTCGAACAAGGCGCCCTGGCTACCGATGTTGGTGATGGTGAACGTGCCGCCTGCCAGCTCGTCGGGCTTGAGGCCGCCGGCGCCCTTGCGTGCGCGCGCCGCGATGTCGGCGATCGCACGGGCCAATCCGGCGATCGACAGGTCATCGGCGTTGTGGATCACCGGCGACAACAGACCCTGCTCGGTGTCGACCGCGATGCCGAGATGCACCTTGTCGTAGTAGGTGATCTCTTTCTTGTCCTCGTCGATCGACGCGTTCACATTGGGGTGCGCCTTGAGCGCCTCGACGACGGCCTTCGCGATGAACGGCAGGAAGGTCAGGTTCACACCCTCGGAAGCCTTGAAGGACTCCTTGGCCTGCTTGCGCAGGGACACGATCTTGGTCATGTCGACCTCGAAGACCTGGGTGAGCTGTGCGCTGGTCTGCAGCGATTCCCGGGTCTTCTTCGCGGTGATCTGCCGGATCCGGTTGATCTTCTGGGTGGTCCCGCGCAGTGCGGCCAGCTCGGGCTTGACCTCCGGCGCCGCCGAGCCTGCGGGTGCCTGCGCGGCAGCCGGGGCCGACGCGGCGGGCGCAGCCGTCTCGGCGGGAGCCTTCGCGGCGTCGGCCGCGGCCAGCACGTCCTGCTTGCGGATTCGGCCGCCGACACCGGTGCCCTTGATGCTGTTCAGGTCGATGTCGTTCTCCGCAGCCAGCTTTCGGACCAGCGGTGTCACGTACGGGGTCGACTCGACCGTCTTCGGCTCGGCTGCGGCCGGCTTCTCGGACTGCGCGGCGGGTGCGGGCTCCGGCGCGGATGCCGGCTCCGGCTCCGGCTCCGGCTCGGGTTCGGGCGCCGGCTCGGGTGCCTTCTCGGCCTCTGGTGCCGGGGCAGATTTCTGGCTCGGCGCAGCAGATGCGTCCCCGATCACGGCGAGTTTGCCACCGACCTCGATGACGTCGTCCTCCTCGGCGACGATCTCGAGCAATGTACCGGCGACCGGCGACGGGATCTCGGTGTCGACCTTGTCCGTCGACACCTCGAGCAGCGGCTCGTCGGCGGCGACCTCGTCGCCGACGGCCTTGAGCCAGTTGGTCACGGTTCCTTCGGTCACCGACTCGCCGAGTTCGGGCATCACCACATCGGTGCCCTCGGCGGAGCCGCCGCCCTTCGTCGATTCGCCCGAGGGCTTTGCTGCCGGTGCTTCTGCGTCCGTCGACGGCGCCTCGTCGGCCTGCTCCGGCTCGCCCGCGTCGGTCGGCTCGTCGCCACCGCTCGAGTCGGCGCCACCGTCGCCACCGGACTGCTCGCCGGCCTCACCGATGAGCGCGAGTTCGCCGCCGACCTCGACGACGTCGTCTTCCTGGGCGACGATCTTCGTCAGCACACCCGAAGTGGGGGCGGGGATCTCGGTGTCGACTTTGTCGGTGGACACCTCGAGCAATGGCTCGTCGGCCTCGACGGTGTCGCCCTCCTCCTTCAGCCACCGCGTGACTGTCCCTTCGGTGACGCTTTCACCCAGGGCGGGCATCTGGACGGAGAAGGCCATCGTTGTTGACTCCTGAACTCGACGTGTGGTCACTAGGTCTGCGCGCCGCGGTGTGTGCGCCGTCGGTGCACGGAGACGGGCTGTGGCGGGTGAGCCGTCCGTCCCTGAGCTACCCTACCCGGCACGCGTCACAGGGACCGGGTGTGCCCGGAGATTTGCGGCGCGTCATGCGCCGGCCCGCTCGGCGGCGTTCAGGAGTTCTGTTGTGGCCTCCCACAACCTCGCCTCGCGGGCCCGATCGCTCGCGAAGGGTTTCACGTCGCGTTCGGCATCGACGACCACGAACGCGCCGTCCTTGAGGTGTGCCCAGCGGTCGTCGAGGACGATCGACGCGAGTGCGGGACCGGACTTCGTGGGCGACGAGACCCCCGGAATCCGTTCGATCACGCGGCCGATCTGCTGCATGCGCGGACCGTGCTCCCGCGACAAACCGGTACCGGGCATGAAGCCGGGCTCGAACACCGCGACCGAGATTCCGGGCCGCACACGCCGCTGCAGTTCGTGTGCGTAGTAGAGGATCGCGAGTTTGGAGTCGGAGTACGCGACGCCCGCCGCCTCGAGCGACGCCGACGCCGCGGGGTCCGCGGCACGGGCCAGCTCGACCGGATCACGCCATGTTGCGGCCGGAACGTGCAGAATCCGGCGGAAGATGTTCTGGTGGTAGGTGTTCGATCCCAGCAACACGATGCGGGCAGGCGGCGTGAAGGTCTCGAGGAGATCGCCGATCAGTTGTGCGTGCGCGAGATGATTCACCGCGAAGGTCCTCTCGAACCCGTCGGCGGAGGCTCCGCGGGTGTCCGCCACCGATATCCCGGCATTGGCCACCAGCGCGTGCAGTGGGCGTACCGAGCCGCCGCCGATCAGTTGCCGAGCCACCCGCGCCGCATCCCGCACCTGCGACAGGCGTGCGAGGTCGGCGCCGATCGCATGGACAGTCGTCCCGGTCGCGCGGGCGGCATCGGTGATCTCGTCGAGTGCCCGACCAGGCCTCCCGACCAGCAGCAGATCCGGGCGGCCGTCGGCCGGGCGGTTCGCGATGGCCATCGTGGTGGCTTTCCCGAGACCGCCGGTCGGGCCGGTGATCAACACGGTTCCCGGTGTTGTGGTGGTGGTCATCATCGTCTCCGTTCGTCGTGGGTGAGTCCCGGGACCGAGACTCGTCCACGCGGCAGGGGACAGGCAGTCGTCGGCTTTTCGTAGGACTGCCAGGGCCAGGACAACGACCGTCGGGGTGTGCACACTCGAATGCGTGGAAACGTGGGAGTTCGGCCGGATGGTGCGTCAGTGGCGTGATCGGCTCGAGCCGTCCACCGTTGGCGTTCCGGTCGCCGGTCGCCGACGTGCGTCCGGTCTGCGGCGAGAGGAACTCGCCTGGCTGGCCGGCATCTCCGTCGACTACCTCACGCGACTCGAGCAAGGTCGATCGACCTCGCCGTCGGTGCAGGTGGTGGAGAGTCTCGCCCGCTCACTGCGACTCGGCGATGCCGAACGCGATCTCTTGTTCCGCCTGGCCGGGCATGCCACGCCGGGTCGTGACGTGGTGTCCGCGCGCATCACCCCGAGTGTCCAACGCCTGCTCGACCGGCTGGCCAACACCCCCGTCGCCGTCTACGACGCGACCTGGACACTCATCGTCGCCAATGCGCCGTACGACGCATTGATGGGTGCCACGACGGGCTGGCGGGGCATCGAACGCAACAGTGTCTGGCGTAACCTCGTCGGGCCGGGGACCCGAGCGGTCCACTCGCCAGACGAGCAGGCCGAGTTCGAGGCCGGTCTGGTCGGCGACCTACGTCTGAGCGCTGCCCGCTATCCGGCCGATCACCGGTTGCGCGAGCTCGTCGCCGAACTGTCGGCACAGAGTCCCCGTTTCGTCGACCTCTGGGGATCCGGCGAGGTCGGGCGGCACGCGGATCCGGGCAGGCGCAAGACGATCGATCACCCGGACGTCGGCTTGATCACACTCGACTGCGACACCATGATCGTCGCCGCCGACGACATCCGGATCATGATCTACACCGCGGAGCCCGGCACCGAGGACGCCGAGCGGCTTGCGCTCGCGATCGTCCTCGGCACCCAGCGCATGGTCGAGGGTCTGCAACCCTGATCGACTCGAGTGACCGTGGTGTGCTCAGCCGCGGTGTGCTCAGCCGTGGTCGGCGATGTCCTCGAGTACCCGGGCGATGGTGCGGACCGGCACGCCGGTGCCGCCCTTGGTCGTGTAGCCCCACGGGCCGGACGTGTTGAACGCCGGACCCGCGATGTCGATGTGGGCCCATCCGACGGATTCGGCGACGAACTCCTTGAGGAACAGTCCGGCCGACAGCATGCCGCCGTTGCGGTGATTGGTCACGTTCGCCAGGTCGGCCACCCGCGACTTGAGGTCACCGCGCAATTCGGCGGGCAGGGGCATGGCCCAACCGTTCTCGCCGACCTCGCGTGACAACGCCGCGACGCGATCACGGAACTCGTCGGTGCCCATCACGCCCGGGGTGCGTGCCCCCAGGGCGACCATCTGCGCACCGGTCAGCGTGGCGGTGTCGATGAGGTAGTCGGGTTCGTCCTCGCAGGCCCGCACGATCGCGTCGGCCAGGATCAGTCGGCCCTCGGCGTCGGTGTTGAGCACCTCGACCGTGGTGCCCCCGTACTGGGTGAGGACGTCGCCCGGTCGCTGCGCGGTTGCCGAGGGCATGTTCTCGGCCATCGGCACGGTCGCGGTCACCGAGACGTCGAGGTCGAGTCGCGCGGCCAGGATGGTGGCCGCGATGACCGCGGCCGCGCCACCCATGTCCGAGGTCATGTGGTCCATGTTCGCCGCCGGCTTGATGGAGATGCCGCCGGTGTCGAAGGTGATGCCCTTGCCGACGAGCGCCACCTTCTTGGCGTCCTTCTTGCCGGTGTGGACGAGACGCACCAGCCGCGGCAGACGCGACGAGCCCTTGCCGACGCCGATGATGCCGCCGTATCCGGCCTTCTCCAGCGCGGTGTCGTCGAGCACCTCGACCTTGAGGCCGACGGCGCTGCCGAGCACACGGGCGCGCTCGGCGAACTCCTCGGGATAGAGGTGACTCGGCGGGGTGTTCACGAAGTCGCGGGCGATGGCCACCGAATCGGCCACCGCGGCCGCGTGGGCCAACTCGGCCTTGGCCGTCCGGCTCTTGTCGTCGACGAGCAGCGTGATCGTGGTGGGGAGCGACTTCTTGGGACGCGTCTTCTCCGACCGGAATGTGTCGAAGCGGTACGCGCCCAGGAAGAATCCCTCGGCCGCGGCGCCCAGGTTCACCGCCGACAAGGTGGTGGCCGCCTGTGGATGGCCGTCGAGTTCACGCGCCGCTATCCCGGCGGCCTGCCGGATCTGTTCCGGGTCGTCGAGGTTGTCGGTGGTGCCGAGCCCGACCGCGACGATGATGTCGACATCGAGGCCCGCGGGTGCCGGTAGCCGGGTGATCTCGCCGTGCGAGCCGCTCGCGCCCAGGTGGCGTGCGGCCGCACCGACGAACTCGGCTTGCGCGTCGTCGAAGATCCCGTCGCCGATCACCAGGGTGGGCTCGGCATCGGTGCCGCCGCCCTCCTTGTCACTGTTCTCGGGTTTGATCAGGCCGATCACCAGGGCCTTGTCGGCCTTGCCGAGGGTGGTCGCCAACTCCAGTTCCGGGCCGCGTACGCGGTCAGTCGTCTCGTTCTTGCTCACGGCACAACTCTGCCACAGGCATGCGGGTGCGACGGAGGGCGACAGGGCATGCGGCTTCGCGGTCATGACGCTTCGGCCCAGTACCGTAGGTGTCCATGAGTGAACTCCTTGCGGGCCCGATCGCTGACCGCCATCGCGCTCTCGGCGCCACCTTCGCCGCCTTCGGTGGCTGGGACATGCCCGTCTCCTATGCCGGAACCGTCGCCGAGCACACCGCCGTCCGCGAGAGCGTCGGCATCTTCGACGTGAGCCATCTCGGGAAGGCCGTCGTCGCGGGTCCGGGGGCTGCGGACCTCGTGAATCGCACCTTGACCAACGACCTCGCCAAGATCGCACCGGGCAAGGCGCAATACACGCTGTGCTGCAACGAATCCGGCGGTGTCGTCGACGACCTCATCACCTATCTGGTGAGCGACGACGAGGTGTTCCTGATCCCGAATGCGGCGAACACCGCGAGCGTGGTCGAGCGACTGGTCTCGGCGGCACCAGACGGCGTCACCGTGACGGACCGCCATCGTGATCACGCGGTGTTCGCTGTGCAGGGGCCGAAGGCCCCCGAGGCCCTGGTGCGCGTCGGCCTGCCCACCGAGATGGAGTACATGGCGTTCACCGACGCCGAGCTGGCCACCGAGGGCGGGACGCTGCCGGTGCGCGTGTGCCGGACCGGGTACACCGGGGAGCGCGGGTACGAACTCCTGCCGCGCTGGGACGACGCCGGGCCGGTGTTCGACGTGTTGCTGGCTGCGGTCACCGAACTCGGTGGTCAGCCCGCGGGGCTGGGCGCCCGCGACACCCTGCGGACGGAGATGGGATACGCGCTGCACGGGCACGAACTGAGCACCGACATCACGCCCGTGCAGGCCCGCTCGGGCTGGGCGGTCGGCTGGAAGAAGCCCGAGTTCTTCGGCCGGGAGTCGCTCATCGCGGAGAAGGCCGCAGGCCCGGTCCGCAGGCTCCACGGACTGAAGGCCATCGGGCGCGGTGTGCCGCGGGCGGAGTGCGCGGTGCTGTCGGGTCCCGGCGGCACGCAGATCGGCACGTGCACATCTGGGACCTTCTCGCCGACGCTCAAGCAGGGCATCGCGCTCGCGCTGCTGGCCACCGATGCCGGGATCGCGGTCGGGGACGAGGTGGTGGTGGACGTCCGCGGGCGGGACCTGGCGTGCGAGGTCGTCGCGCCGCCGTTCGTGACGCCGCACGTCTGACCTCGGGGTCGGGCCCGGCCGCCACCGCGCGGACCCGGGCCGCGTCGCAACGGTGACGGCGGGCGACAACCCGTTTGCGGTGCGGCGGTACGATTGGCCAATGACCTTGCAGTTCACGCGTACCGAGCATCCCCACCCGGTGTCGGAGAATCGTCGGTCGGAGATCCTCTCCGCACCCGGTTTCGGCAAATTCTTCACCGACAACATGGTGATGGTCGACTACGACGTGGATCGTGGGTGGCACAACGCGCAGGTGCGTCCCTATGCCCCGATCGCGCTCGACCCGTCGGCGATGGTGCTGCATTACGGCCAGGAGGTCTTCGAGGGTCTCAAGGCCTACCGTCAGCCCGACGGTTCGATCGCAGCATTCCGGCCGGAGGCCAACGGCCTGCGGATGCAACGTTCCGCCGAGCGTCTGGCGATGCCCCCCCTGCCCGTCGAGGACTTCATCGCGTCGTTGCGGGTGCTCCTCGACGCCGACAACGAGTGGGTGCCCGCCGCCGGCGGCGAGGAGGCCCTCTATCTGCGCCCGTTCATGTTCGCGTCGCAGGCCGGTCTCGGCGTCAACGCGCCGTCGAACCAGTACATCTACTCGGTCATCGCGTCACCGGCCGGGGCGTATTTCTCGGGCGGGATCAAGCCGGTCAGCGTCTGGCTCTCCACCGAGTACGTGCGCGCCGCACCTGGCGGTACCGGATTCGCCAAATGCGGTGGCAACTACGCGGCCGCCTTCCTCGCGCAGGCCCAGGCCACCCAACACGGCTGCGACCAGGTCGTCTGGCTCGACGCGATCGAGCGTCGCTACATCGAGGAGATGGGCGGCATGAATCTGTTCTTCGTGTTCGGGTCCGGCGCGGACGCGCGGCTGGTGACCCCGGAGCTGAGCGGTTCGTTGCTGCCAGGCATCACCCGGGAGTCCTTGCTGCAGTTGGCAACCGACGCGGGCTTCGCCGTCGAGGAACGTCGCATCACGACCGATGAGCTGCGGAAGGGCGTGGCCACGGGCGACATCACCGAGGTCTTCGCCTGTGGGACCGCGGCTGTCATCACACCCGTTGGCCGGGTCAAGGGCGACACCGAGGACTACATGATCGGCGACGGTTCGGCGGGTGAGGTGACCCAGGCGTTGCGTGACACGTTGACCGGGATTCAGCGCGGCACCTTCGCCGACACGCACGGCTGGATGACCGAGCTCTACCGCCGGTAGACCGGTCGGCGTGCCCCGCTCAGACGAGCAGGCCGACCACCGAGAGTGTCACCCCCAGTTCGATACCGGCACCCAGGATGTCGCCACTGATGCCGCCGATCCGGCGGGCGCAGTGCCGGGTGAACCACCACCCGCACGCGACGACCGCACCGGCAACGATCACCGACTGGACGGCCTGCGCGGTGGAGAACCCGTCGGCTCGCCAGCCGGTGGCCAGCGCGCCGACGATCGCGAGTCCGCTCCACACCGCGACCGACCTGCGCTGGCTGTTCGCGACGAGCGCGCCGAAGCCTTCGGGATGCGCCGCCGGCAGACCGCGCCGGGCTCCGACCACCGCGATCAAGCGGCCGAGGGCGATGGCGAAACCGATGTCGTACCAACGGTGTTCGCCGGCCAGGACGCCGAAGCCGACCGACTGGATGAGCATCACCGCAACGATCGTGGCCACCCCGAAAGGTCCGGCCGATCCACTGCGCATCACTTCGGCGACCCGTTCCGGCGGCCCGTAACAGCCGAGTCCGTCGGCCGTGTCGGCCAGGCCGTCGAGGTGCATGCCACGCGTGAGCAGGGCCAGCACGACGACCACGATGGCACCGATCATCGTGTCGGGCAGGTCGGTGACGGACAGGAGCGCCGCCACCCCGGCGGCCAGCACTCCGAGAACTGCGCCGACCACGGGGACCGCGCTCATCACGGCGCCGCCGACCGCGCGGTCCATGGTCACGCGGGGCTGGGGGACCGGGAGCACCGTCAGCCAGCTGAGTGCGACGTGGACGGCCCGCAGCGGCGTGTGCATCGACGCTCGGCGGTCAGGATCGGTCGGCGGCCAGGGCAGCGGCCGGTTCGTCCTTGTCGCTGACGCCTGCCTCGGCGAAGGTCGCCATCGACCTCAGGATGTCGACCGACGATGCGACGATCGGCAGCGCGGTGAGAGCCCCGCTGCCCTCGCCGAGGCGCATCGACAGGTCCAGTATCGGCTCGAGATCCAGGTGTTCGAGAGCCACGCTGTGCGCGGGTTCGACGGAGCGATGGCCTGCGACCCACCAGCGCGCCGCACCCGGGGCGAGCTCGTTGGCGACCATCGCCGCGGCGGTGACGACCATGCCGTCGAGGATCACCGGGGTGCGGCGCACCGCCGCTTGTGCGAGAAACCCGGCGAGCGCGGTGAGGTCGGCACCCGCGACGGCGGCGAGCAACGAGAGCGGATCGTGCACGTGACGTCGCGCCCGGCGCATGCCGTCACGGATGGCCGCCGTCTTGCGAATCCACCCGGCGTCGTCGATACCTGTTCCGCGCCCGACGATCTCGACCGGCTCGCGCCGGGTCAAGGTGCCGATCAGCACGGTCGCCGGAGTGGTGTTGCCGATGCCCATCTCACCGCCGATGAGAAGATCGGCTCCCGCGTCGACGAGATCGTCGGCGATCGCCCGGCCGGCCGCGAGTGCCGCCCGCGCCTCGGCGATCGTGAGGGCATCGGTGATGCGCAGGTCTCCGCTGCTGCGTCGCACCTTGTAGCGGGAGACCTCTGGCGCGGTATCGGCATCGACGGACATGTCGACGACCTGTACCGTCGCGCCGGCCCGCCGGGCGAGGACGTTGACCGCGGCACCGCCGGACGCGATGTTGGCCACCATCTGGGCGGTCACCTCGGGCGGGAACGCCGACACCCCGGATTGGGCGACGCCGTGGTCGCCGGCGAACACCACCACCCGCGGTTCGGTCAGTTGGCGTGGGGGACAGGCGCCCTGGCATGAGGCCAGCCAGACCCCGAGGTCCTCGAGGCGCCCGAGCGAACCCGGCGGTTTGGTGAGATCGAGGTGTCGTGCGCGCGCGGCCGCGGCCGTGGTGATATCCGGCGGTTCGACGGGCGGGAAGTTCTCGGCGTCGGTCGGGTCCACCGGTTCACCCGTCGTCGGCGCCGGGGAGGCCGCCGCGGCCGGCTTCTCTGGTGCCGTCGGCGCAGTGTCGGTTGCTGTCGACGGGAGGACGGTTGCCGTCGGCGCAGGGGCGGTTGCGGTCGGCGTGGAAGTGGTTGCTGTCGGGGTGGGCGTCGGCGGTGCTGCCGGGAGGTCGAGCACACGGCCGGCGACTGTCAGGACGACGCGGTCGCAGACCGCCGCGACGGCTTCGTTGAGGGCGCCCAACTCATCCTGGAATCGGCGGCCTGCCGGAGTCGGGGGAACAACGGACAGCCCGACCTCCGGGCTGATGATGACCAGTTCGGCAGTGAAATCCTCGATGGCCGAGCAGATCTCGCTGCGGACGGAGGTGAGATCGACCGGCGCGTCACCCCATCCGCCGACCGCGTCGAGGTGCGCGGCCAGCCAGTTCCCGAGGTCGTCGAGCAACGTCGGGGTCTGGTCAGATCGCAGCGCCGCGGCGACGTCGATCGTCTCGACGGTGGTGTACCGGTCGTCGCGGCGAGCACGATGTGCCGTGAGGCGCGCGACCCAGTCGGCGTCCGACGAGGTGGTCGGACCGGTGGCCAGGTAACGCACCGACGGACAATCGAGCAGCAGAGATTCCCCATGGCCGGATTTGCCCGACCGCACTCCGCCGAGGATGAGTGTGCGGGTGCCCCGAGATCCCACCGGTATCAGACCTCGTCGCCCGGCGACACCTGCGGCTTGGGAGCGCGCATCATACGGAGCTGCATGGCCCGGGTGAACGCGTACCAGCCCAGACGGAACCCGGTCTGCGACGGATCGACGTCGGGGAAGCGTTCGCGTACACGCCGATTCACGAGGCGGCCGAGGATGAACGCGTCGATTGCCATGAAGACCACGAAGACCAGCAGCAGCATGTTGGCGAACACGGCGATCTGCGGCACGAACATCACCACGATCAGCACCACCGCGAAGGGCATGAACAGCCCCGCGAAGTTGCGGCGGGAGTCCACGATGTCTCGGGTGAACCGCTTGGCAGGTCCCTTGTCGCGGGGCATCAGATAGCGCTCGTCGCCTGCCATCATCTTCTCGCGCTGTTCGGTGCGCTGGGAGCGACGATCGTCGGAGAGCTTGCGCTTGTCCTCGCGCGACATGCTCGACTTCAGCTCTTTCTTACGCGCGCGGGCCTCGGACCGCGTGGTCGGCGGCGGCGCCACCGGGCCGCGGCGGCGACCCTCGGCCTCACGCCGGGACGGCGTCGCGCGGCCTTTGGCCGCCGTGTACGCGGTGCCCTTGGAGCCGTTGCTCGCGCCGGCCGACGACTCGTCATCCGCGGCGGTGGACACCTCGGTGTCGGCGCTCTGAGCGGTCGTGTCGTCATCTGACTTCCATGGCAACTTCACACCTTCGAGCCTAGGTGATTCCGCGCTGCCGAGGTTCTCCGACCTCCCTATACTTCGCCCATGGGACGAGCGCGCTGCCGGCAGACGACGGATCGGTGAGGTCGACATGCAGATCCTGATCGCGCCGGACTCTTTCGGGGACACCCTGTCCGCGGTGGCGGCGGCCGAGGCGATCGCCCGCGGATGGTCGGCGACGCGCCCGACGGACGTGGTCCGGAAGGCGCCGCAGTCCGACGGCGGCCCCGGTTTCGTCGACGTCCTGGCCTCACGGTTCGGGTCGATCCGGACTGCGGAGGTCCCCGGCCCGCTCGGGGCGTCCGTGAGCGCGACCTGGCTGTTCGACGACCGTGGACCCGACCCGTCGGCGTACATCGAATGCGCACAGGCCTGTGGCCTGCACCAACTCGGTGGCCGGCCCACCCCGCGTACGGCGCTGGAGGCCGACACCACAGGAGTCGGTTTGCTCGTCGCGGAGGCGCTCGCGGCGGGTGCCCGCCGGATTGTCGTCGGCCTCGGCGGATCGGCGACCAACGACGGCGGTCGGGGCCTGATCGATGCTCTGGGTGGCCCCGGCGAGGCCGCCGAAAGGCTCGACGGCATCGAACTGGTCGTCGCATCCGATGTGGAGAATCCCCTGCTCGGCGACCTCGGCGCAGTCGCGGTGTTCGGCCCGCAGAAGGGGGCCGATCCGACCACCGTCGCGCGATTGGAAGAACGGATGACGCGGTGGTCGCGGGTGCTGGCCGGGATGGCCGGACGTGATGTCTCCGACGATCCGGGCGCGGGCGCGGCCGGCGGACTCGGCGCGGCTCTCCTGGCATTGGGCGGTACCCGGGTCTCCGGGGCCACCGTGGTGTCCGAGGCCACCGGGCGGGACACAGATGTGGCGTCCTCGCAGCTGGTGATCACCGGCGAGGGCAGATTCGACACCCAGACGTTGCGGGGGAAGGTCGTCGCCGCGCTCACCGCATCGGCGGCCGCTGCCGGTGTCCCGACCCTCGTCTTCGCCGGCCAGGTGGCTCTGCCGCCCGAGGAGATCGCGGCGGCCGGGATAGCTGCCGCATACGCGATCGTCGATGTGGCGGGGTCGGTCGAGGTGGCGATGACCGACGCGGCCAATCAGTTGTCGCGATTGGCGGAGCAGGTGGCGGCGGACTGGGCCGGAGACGGCGAGTCGGCGGGAGTCCGCGGTGCGTGACGGTCGGTGATCGGGCAGGAGGGCGGACTTCGCCCTGTGGGGCTGTCCGGCGCGGCATTCGCCGTCGGCGCCTACGCACTGTGGGGGTTCCTGCCGCTCTACTTCTTGCTGCTGGAGCCGACAGGCCCGTGGGAGGTGGTGGCCTGGCGGATTCTGCTATCCCTGGTGTTCTACGCGGTGCTGGTCCCGGTCATCGGCGGTTGGCCGCGGCTGCGGGCGGTCATGGCCGATCGGCGCCTGGTGGTCTGGACCGCGGTGGCGGGCCTGCTGATCTACCTCAACTGGCAGATCTTCTTGATCGCCACCCTCACCGGGCACGTGATCGAGATGAGTCTCGGATACTTCATCAACCCGATCGTCACGGTCTTGCTCGGGGTCATCGTGTTGCGCGAGCGGCTGCGGCCCATGCAATGGCTCGCCGTGGGGCTGGCCGTGTCGGCGACGCTGGTGATCGTCGTGGGTTACGGGTCGTTCCCGTGGCTGGCGCTCGGTGTGGCGTTCTCCTTCGGGCTGTACGGACTGGTCAAGAAGCACATCGGGCCGTCGGTGGACGTGACGAGTGGATTGACGCTGGAATCGCTGTGGCTGGCGCCGCTCGCGGTGGGCCAGTTGGTCGTCGTCGGCCTGACCACCGGTCTGACGATGGGTTCCGCGGGCCCCGGACATGCGGTACTGCTCGCCCTGGCAGGCGTGGTCACCGCTGCGCCGCTGATGCTGTTCGCCGCCGGGGCCCGGCGCGTCCGCCTGACCGTTCTCGGGATCGCGCAGTTCATCACGCCCACGATGCAGCTGATCATCGGTGTGTGGGTGCTCGACGAACCGATGCCGCCGGAACGCTGGATCGGGTTCGCGATCGTCTGGCTGGCGCTCGTCGTGTTCACGCTGGATTCGGTGATCGTCGCGCGAACGCGGCGCGGTGTGCGGCGGACCGAGATCGCCGCCGGCGTCACAGAGTGATCGCGTCAGGTGTCGGGTCTGCGCGCGGATCGGCAGGAATAGACGGGGACGGGGTACCGTTGTGGTGAGCACGTGGCCGAATCGGCGTGCCGCCGGTCTGTGGACACGGCCGCCCGAGGAGACCCCGACCCGAGACACACAGGAGCATCGATGACCGTTCAGAACGAATCCGGAACCGCCACCACCACGACCGGTGTCATTCTGTCCGACGCGGCTGCCACCAAAGCGAAGGCGCTGCTCGACCAGGAGGGCCGCGATGACCTGTCACTGCGGATCGCCGTTCAGCCCGGTGGTTGCGCGGGCCTGCGTTATCAGTTGTTCTTCGACGATCGCAGCCTCGACGGTGACCTCACCGACGATTTCGGCGGCGTCACGCTCGCAGTGGACCGTATGAGCGCACCTTACGTCGGCGGCGCGACCATCGACTTCGTCGACACGATCGAGAAGCAGGGTTTCACCATCGACAACCCGAACGCCACCGGCAGCTGTGCCTGCGGCGACTCGTTCAACTGAGTCCAGACTCCTTTCGATCCTGACCGCATCCCCCGACCCGGGGGTGCGGTCAGTGTCGTCTGGGCGACGTGAGTAGCGTGGTCTGCTGTCCGACTCCCGAAACCGAAGGGCATCTGCACGTGGCAATCGTTGTCTGTGGCTCCATCGCAACCGACCATCTGATGACCTTCCCCGGGAAGTTCTCCGAGCAGCTGCTGGGAGACCACCTCGAGCACATCTCGCTGAGTTTCCTCGTCGAGGATCTGGTCGTCCGGCGCGGCGGCGTCGGCGGCAACATCTGTTATGCGATGGGTGAGCTGGGTGGCAGTCCGGCGCTGGTCGGCGCTGTCGGCGCCGACTTCGACGACTATCGCCGCTGGCTCGAATCGCACGGGGTCGACTGTCGTGCCGTCCGGGTCTCGGACACCAAGCACACCGCGCGGTTCATGTGCACCACTGATCAGACGATGGCACAGTTGGCGACCTTCTACGCGGGCGCCATGAGTGAGGCACGCGAGATCGCCCTGTCGGACGTGGTGGAGCAGGTCGGTACCCCGGAGCTGGTCCTGGTCGGGGCGGACGATCCGGATGCGATGGTGCGGCACACCGATGAATGCCGGTCGCTGGGCATCCCGTTCGCGGCCGATCCGTCGCAGCAACTCGCACGGCTCGACGGCGAGCAGGCCCGCGCTCTCATCGACGGTGCCGCGTACTTGTTCACCAACGAATACGAATGGGGCCTGCTGCGTCAGAAGACCGGCCTCTCGGAAGCCCAGGTCGCCGACATGGTGGGGGTGCGGGTCACCACGCTCGGCAAGGACGGCGTCGAGATCGTCGGCAAGGACGGCGCACGGACCCACGTCGGCGTGGTACCCGAGACCGAGAAGATCGACCCGACCGGCGTCGGTGACGGCTTCCGGGCAGGCTTCCTGACCGCACTCGGGAAGGGACTCGACTTCGAGCGCGCCGCACAGGTCGGGTCGATGGTCGCCGTACTGGTCCTCGAGACCGTCTCCACCCAGGACTGGACGTGGGATCGCGACCTCGCCCTCAAACGACTTGCCGACGCCTACGGCGATGTGGCAGCCACGCAGATCGCGGCGCACCTCTAGATCCACGACGCCCGCCCGGCGTCACGCGCCGAGCGGGCTCTCACGCCGAGCGCCTTGCGGCTGCCGTGTGGCGTTCGGAGACAGGTCGGCGGGAGGCTACAGCCGGACGGGGTAGTGGTGGTCGGTGATGGCGGGCGCTATCGACTTCTCGACGAAGATCCCGTGCCACACCATGAACATCAGCAGCGTCCACAGGCGTCGGCTGTTGTCGACGACGCCGTCGCGGTGTTCGTTGAGCATCGCGACGACCGCTTCCTTGTTCAGGATGTGATCGGTCTGTGAGTGCTCGATCGTCTCGTGCGCCCAGTCGTACATCTCGGTGCCGGCCAGCCAATGTCGGATCGGCACCGGGAAGCCGAGCTTCTTGCGGTGCAGGACGTGGGCCGGGACGATCTGTTCGAGGGCCTGACGCAGCGCATACTTGGTGGTGCCATGCGAGATCTTCTCGTCGAATGGCAGTGTCTCCGCGATCCGGAAGACCTCGGGGTCGAGGAACGGGACGCGTAGTTCCAGTGAGTTGGCCATCGTCATCTTGTCGGCCTTGACCAGGATGTCGCCGCGCAGCCAGGTGAACAGATCGATGTGCTGCATCCTCGCGACGGGGTCCAACCCCTCGGACATCGCATAGATCGGCGCAGTGACGTCGGTGTGCGTCCACTCTGGCCGGTAATCGCGCAGCACGGCACGCAACCGCGCATCGTCGAAGCTCCGCGCATTGCCGTAGTAGCGCTCCTCGAGCGTCAACGATCCCCGATGCAGCAGGCTCTTGCCGCGCGTGCCCTCGGGGATGCGGTCAGAGACCCGTCCTGCGATGCGGCGCAACGCCGCAGGCAAACGGTCGAAGGCGCCCAGTGACAGCGGTTCCTTGTAGATGGTGTATCCGCCGAACAGTTCGTCGGCGCCCTCGCCGGAGAGCACCACCTTCACGTGCTTGCGGGCCTCGGCCGCCACGAAGTAGAGCGGGACCAGCGCCGGATCAGCCACCGGATCGTCCAGGTACCAGACGATCTCGGGGATCGCGTCGATGAACTCGCGCGGGCTCACCACCTTGACGATGTGGCGCGCGCCGATCGCCTCGGCAGACTCGACGGCGACGTCGACCTCGGAATATCCCTGCCGCTCGAAGCCGGTGGTGAAGGTGATGAGATCGGGATTGTGCCGGATGGCCAGCGCAGCGATCGCCGTCGAGTCGATGCCGCCGGACAAGAACGATCCGACCGTGACGTCGGCACGCATGTGCTTGGCCACCGAGTCCGACAACACGTCGGCGATCTCGTCGTAGCGTTTCTGGCGGGTCGCGTCGGTGACCGGGCGCACTCCGAACCGGGGTGTGAAATAGCGCTGCACCTGCGGCGCCTGTCCCGCACGCAGTGTCGCGTGGCAGCCGGACTCCAACCGGCGGACGGCCGCGTGCAGGGTCTCCGGCTCGGGCACGTACTGCAGCACCGTGTAGTGCTCGATGGCGCGCGGGTCGAGTTCGTCTCCGAGGCCGAGCCGGCCGATCAGTTCGAGCAGGCTCTTCTTCTCACTGCCGAAGGCGGTCCCGCCCGGTCCGGTCGCGATGAACATCGGCTTGATGCCGAAGGGGTCGCGGGCCAGGAACAACGACTTCTCGACGGTGTCCCAGATGGCGAAGGCGAACATGCCGCGCAATCGGCGCACCGAGTCGGGCCCCCAGTGGTGGAATGCCGCGACGATGGCCTCGCCGTCGCCCTCGGTGGCGAATCGGGCGTCGGAGTCCCGTCGCAACTCCTCGCGGATCTCCAGATAGTTGTAGATCTCACCGTTGAACACCATCGCGTACCGATCCGGCTGTTCCGGGGGACCCCACCGCAGCGGCTGGTGCGAGTGCTCGATGTCGATGATCGACAGTCGGTTGAATCCCAGCACCAGATCGTCGTCGTGCCAGGTGCCCGGTTCGTCGGGGCCGCGATGGCGCATGCAGTGGGATGCGGTGGACACCAGGTCGACGGCGTCGGCCGCCGATCCGTCCGAGGTCAACAGACCGAGCAAACCACACACCAGAAAGGCCTCACTTATCGACGACTACACGTGCTCCCGACGCGTCGAGTATGCCTGAGAACCGGTGATGACAACGCGCGCGGGCGGTCTCGACGCACGAAGGTAAACCCCAATCACGAAAGGTTCGCCGTGTTGGTCTACGCTGCGTAGTACTAGGTGCGAGAATCGCTGTAGTGCCGGGTGTGAGCACTCCCGGTGCAGGCGAGGGCAGCCCTGTGCGGGTCATGTGGCATGGCAACTCGGGCGGCACGAAGTGCCGGAACCGAGCGAGCGGGAAGGCGTGAAATTGGCACACGGTGGACGGCCGCGGGCGAAACAAGCCCGATCCGCATCGCGAACGATCAAGCAGATCGGGGCAGTCGTCGCACTCGGTATCGGTGCGCTGCTCATGTCGGGCTGTGATGCCCGAACCGCGATGCGATTCGGTTGGCCGGCGGGTATCACCCCCGAGGCCAAGAAGATGGGCGATCTGTGGACCTGGTCGGTCATCGCCGCGCTCGTCATGGGCATCATCGTCTGGGGTCTGATCTTCTGGACCATCACCTTCCACCGGCACAAGGCCGGCAAGGACGAGTTCCCCCGTCAGACGGCCTACAACGTGCCGCTCGAGCTCGGCTACACGGCCGTTCCGTTCGTCATCATCGCGGTGCTCTTCTACTTCACCGTCGTCGTCCAGAACGATGTCGAGAAGAAGACCTCCGATCCGAAGGTCATCGTCGACGTCACGGCATTCCAGTGGAACTGGAAGTTCGGCTATCGCGACGTCACCTTCACCGACGGCAACACGTACAACGGTTTCGAACGCGCGGCGAGCCCCTTCGAACTGCAGAGCCGCAACGTGCGGACCGAGCACGGTGAAGAGCATCCGATCCTGGGACCGGCAGGCGGCCGCGACGACGACATCCGCGATTACCTGAAGTTCAACAAGATCGAGACCGTCGGTTCGTCGACGGAGATCCCGATCCTGGTCCTGCCGACCGGCAAGCGCATCGAGTTCGAGATCGCATCGGCCGACGTCATCCACTCGTTCTGGGTGCCGGAGTTCCTCTTCAAGCGGGACGTCATGCCGTTCCCCAAGCAGAACCACAGTGACAGCGTCTTCCAGATCCAGAGCATCGATCGCTCCGGTGCCTTCGTGGGTCGGTGCGCCGAGATGTGCGGTACCTATCACTCGATGATGAACTTCGAGGTCCGCGCGGTCAGTCCGCAGAAGTTCGACTCCTACATCCGCTATCGCGAGCAGAATCCGACCGCGACCAACGCTCAGGCCCTCGAGTCGATCTGCGAGGTACCCAAGTCGGTCACGACCGTTCCGTTCAACACGCGTCGCGCGACCAACGGGGACACCCCGAAGGAACTCGGTGACGCCTCCAACACGTCCCTGCAGGGCTGCACAGTGGGAGCCAACGGATGAAAATCGAAGCCAGGATCTTCGAACTGCTGACCGGATTCTTCTTCATCGCCGGCATCGCTTACACGATCTGCACGGCTTTCTCCAGCAAGGGCGTGGAGTGGGCCGGTGTGACCGCGTTGTTCTTCACCGGTGGTCTGACGCTGATCGCAGGAACGTATTTCAGGTTCGTCGCCCGCCGCGTCGAGATCCGTCCCGAGGACTATGAGGATGCCGAGATCGAGGACGGCGCAGGAGAACTCGGCTTCTTCAGCCCGCACTCCTGGTGGCCGATCCTGCTGGCATCCGGCGCTGCGATGTTCGCCATCGGATTCGCGACGGGCAACTTCTGGTTCGCCATCTTCGCCGCCGTCGTGATCATCGGCACCGCTGCAGGTCTCGTGTTCGAGTACCACGTCGGTCCCGAGAAGCACTGACACCACTGCTCAAGAGCAATCGGCCACATCCTCCGGCGGGGGATGTGGCCGATTGCCGTGGGGGCCCGGGTGCAGTTCTGCCGCCCGATTCCCTGGGTGAGTCAGTCGCGTCGGCGCGGAGCGTAGACGGGCAGGGCCCGGTACGCGACCCGGAAGGTGGCGTCCTGGTACGACTCACCGACCTCGCCGTCGTGAGCGACGACGACCGGGCCGTCGACCGCGGAGAACGAGAACTCGGGTACCTGCATCTCGTGGAAGAGCGGGGAGCGCTCGAGACGGCCGGCCACCAGCGACCCGAGAAGTCGGATGCCCGCGAATCGATGCCCGACCTCGAGGATGCGGACGTCGAGCAGACCGTCGTCGAGTCGTACCCGCCGCGATGGTGCGAAGCCGGACGGCTGATACAGCGAGTTGCCCAGTAAGAACAGTGACGTCTCGATCACCGTGCCGTCGACGCGGATGCGCACCGGACGTGTCCGCCGCACCGTCGCCGCGAGGGCGACCGCCGTCGCGAACGGGCGACTCCACCGGTGTTGCAGTCGGCTGCGGGTGCGCACGAAATGCGGATACGCCCCGATGCTCGCGGTGTTCAGGATGACGTGGTCGTCGTTGAGCAGCGCCACATCGACCCGCATGACGTCGCCGGCCGCGAGCGAAGCGACGGTGTCCGCGACCGTCGTGACGCCGAGGTCCTTGGCGAAATGGTTGTAGGTGCCACCCGGGAACACAGCGAGGGGCAATCCGGAGTCCAGGCCGACCCGTGCCGCGGCCGCCACGGTGCCGTCACCCCCGCCGACGGCGAGGACCTCCGCGCGACCGGCGGCCTCGCGAAGCAGGGACTCGACGTCGTCGTCGGGGCCGAGCTCGATGATCTCCGCATCGGGGAGCTCGGTGCGCAGCGTGTCGATGACCCCCCTGCCGTCACCCGACCCCGACGACGGGTTCACCACCGCCACCACACCGCCGCCGCGCGGCCGAGGGGGAGCGAGGTCACGACTGGCCGGCGGTACGGCGACGCTGTGCTCGGCGATGGGTGGGACGAGGCGGGCGCCGATGACTGCGATGGACGCGCCGATCCCGAATCCGGCCAGGACATCGCCGGGGTAGTGGGCACCCGTGGCCACCCGTGACAGTCCGACCAGTCCGGCGAGGCCGCCGAGCACGAGGCCCGTCGGACCGTTCTCGATGCCTGTCCCGAGCGCGAACGCTGCCGCACTCGCGGAGTGACCGGAGGGCAGCGAGTTCGATGTGGGTAGCCGACGCCCGCGCCGCTCGATGGGGACAGTGGTCGGTGTCGGTCGTGGCCGGTTGCGGATCCGCTTGGCGACCTGATTGGTGACCAGGCTGGTGACCGCGAGGGTGGCGACACCGCGGGCGGCCGCACGCTGAGCGGTCGGGCGGCCGCTCAGCGCCAATCCGCCTGCGATGGCGAACCACAGTGTGGAGTGGTCCGCCGCCCGCGACAGTGGGCGCATCGTGGCGTCCAGGGCAGGGGAGTCCGATCGTGCGACGGTCTCGAAGATCTCTGCGTCGAGGGTTCCGAGGCCTCGGGTGATCTGTCGTAAACCCGAAGAGTCCCAGCGGAATCGGGATGGCTGTCGTGATCGTCGAGGTGATCTCATCATCTCGATCCTAGTCATGTCGGGGCGAGCGTCCCTGCACAGACGAATCGGCCGCCGTCGCAATCGCGACGGCGGCCGATTCGTGGTCCGGTGAGGCCTGAGCCGATCAGTCCAGAGCGTCGCCGCCCTTGGCCTGAAGCTCGCGCAGAGCCTGCTTCTCGGCCTTCTCCGTTTCGTGCTCGCGCTCCACGTTGCGCGCCTGCTGCTCCGGCGGATCCTCGAGGAGGATCGATCCGGTGCCGGGTGCGCCCGCGGAACCCAGTTTGTTCATCCGCTTCGGGAGCGCCGCGCCCTCGTAGGGGAGCGGGATCGGATGGCCGTGGTCGTCGACCGGGCCGAGCGGCTGATGCAACTCGATGTACTCACCCTGCGGCAGGCGCTTGATGATGCCGGTCTCGATACCGTGGGCCAGCACCTCGCGGTCGCTGCGCTGCAGTGCGAGTGCCCAGCGATAGGCGATGAAGTACGCGATCGGCGGTACGACGATCAGCCCGATACGTCCCATCCACGTCGTCGCGTTGAGCGAGATGTGGAACTTGAGCGCGATGATGTCGTTCATACAGGACAGCGTCAGGATGATGTAGAACGACAGCGCCATGGCACCGATCGCGGTGCGCACCGGGACGTCACGCGGACGCTGCAGCAGGTTGTGATGCGCGTCGTCACCGGTCAGCCGTTTCTCGATCCAGGGGTACGAGAACATCAGCCCGAACATGATCGTGATGATCACGACCACCCAGAAGATCGCCGGCACCGTGTAGTTGCCCAGGTACAACTCCCAGGCGGGCATGAGTCTCGCCAGGCCGTCTGTCCACATCATGTAGATATCGGGCTGAGAGCCGGCCGAGACGTGTGCCGGGTTGTACGGGCCGAGCACCCAGACCGGGTTGATCTGGAAGATGCCTGCCATCATCGCCAGCACGCCGGTGGTGATGGCGAAGAAGGCGCCCGACTTGACCGCGAACACGGGCAGGATGCGAACGCCGACGACGTTCTTCTCGGTGCGACCCGGGCCGGGGAACTGGGTGTGCTTCTGATACCAGACCAGTGCCAGGTGGGCACCGATCAAGGCCAGGATGATTCCCGGGAAGAGCAGCACATGCATCACATAAAGACGCGGGATGATGATGTCGCCCGGGAACTGCCCGCCGAAGAGCGCCCAGTGAATCCAGGTGCCGACCAACGGGATGCCGAGGACGATGCCGCTCATCGCGGCGCGGACGCCGGTACCCGAGAGCAGGTCGTCGGGGAGCGAGTATCCGAAGAAACCCTCGAACATCGCCAGGATCAGCAGCAGGCAGCCGATGATCCAGTTGGCCTCACGCGGTCGGCGGAATGCGCCGGTGAAGAAGATGCGGGCCATGTGCACGATGATCGACGCGGCGAACAGCAGTGCCGCCCAGTGGTGGATCTGCCGCACGAACAGGCCGCCGCGTACCTCGAACGAGATGTTCAGGGTGGTCTCGTACGCCCGGGTCATCATCACGCCGTTGAGCGGCTGATAGGCGCCGTCGTAGACGACCTCCTGCATCGACGGGTCGAAGAACAGGGTGAGGTAGACACCGGAGATCAGCAGGATGATGAAGCTGTAGAGCGCGATCTCACCCAGCAGGAACGACCAGTGGGTGGGAAACACCTTGTTGATCTGACGGCGGATACCCGGCGACAGGTGGTAGCGCGAGTCGACCTCTTCGGCCTGCGTCGCGAGACGGTCGGCGATGGTCATGATCTACGCTCCCAGAATGCCGGTCCGACGGGTTCGATGTAGTCGCCTGCGGCGACCATGTATCCCTGATTGTTCACCGTGATCGGCAGCTGCGCCAGGGCGCGCGCGGCCGGACCGAAGACCGGCTTCGCGTACTCGAGGGCGTCGAACTGCGACTGGTGGCAGGGGCAGAGGATGCGGTTGGTCCGCTGCTCGAAGAGCGAGGTCGGGCAACCGAGGTGGCTGCAGACCTTGGTGTAGGCGAAGTAGTCGCCGTAGTTGAAGCTCTCCTGGCCCTTGCGCTTGATCGCACGGGCCGCGTCCTCGGGGCGCAGGCGGATCAGCATCACCGGATTGCTCACGTACCGCAGGCCCTCGACCAGCTTGTGGCGGGATTCCTCGGTCTCGCCGTAGCCATCGGAGACACGCCACGGGAACACGGTCTCCATGCCGCCGGAGTCGAGATCCTCGGGCCGAACCAGGGCCACCTGGTACGGGTTGCCGGTGTCGCGCCGCAGGAACACCGTCTCGTTCGGATCGTTCGCCGGGTTGTAGATCGGCGACCACCCGGTGTGCCACAGGGGAGCCTTGTCGCCCTGTGCCCACGGGTTCTTGATGATCCCGCCGAGACCGGCGACCAGCCCGGTGAAAGCGAAGGCGCCCAGGCCGAACAGGGCCGACCCGATGATCATCTTGCGGCGCGGGAGCGTCGAGGTGGTCAGCGAATCGTTGAACTCGGCGCCGATCGTCTTCTTGTCGACCTCGGAGGAGCCGCCGTCGTGGCGATCCTGGACCGAGATCTCGGCCGGGATGAACTTCTTGGTGAACAGCACCATGCCGACGCCGATCGACAACACCGACAGCCCGAAGGTCACGCCGAGCAGGGGGGTGTTGAGGGTGTAGCGCCAGTAGTCGACCGAATCGGGGAGTGCGAACTCCCAGTGATTCCAGATGAAGATGATGAAGCAGGCGAGAGCCGAGATGCCGGCCAGGGTGAACCAGGCGGCGACCTGGCGCTCGGCACGCTTCTCGACGCCGGTGCCCGGCTCGGGGAACCGCTCGGCGCGGTGGATGATCTCCACGCCGTCGAGATTGGTACCGAGTTTGACCAGTTCTTCTTTGCTCATCTGGTCGAGCTCGTCCTGCGACGGGACGTCGTTTCCGCCGGTTGCACTCATGTTCGTGATCCCATCCACATTGCGGCGGCAACGATCGCCACAACTCCGACAACCCACATCACCATGCCCTCGCTGACCGGGCCGAAGCCGCCGATCCCGAGGCCGCCCTGCGGCTTGGACTCGGTGACGTACTTGACGAAGCCGATGATGTCCTTCTTCTCTTCCACCGAGAGCTGGCGGTTGGAGAACTTGGGCATGTTCTGCGGTCCGGTGAGCATGGCCGTGTAGATCTGTTGTTCTTCGACCCCGTCGAGCGTCGGGGCGAACTTGCCCGACGACAGTGCGCCGCCGCGGCCGGTGAAGTTGTGGCACGACGCACAGTTCAGCCGGAAGAGCTCACTGCCGCGCCCGAGGTTCTTGCCGCGCAACGACTCCTGGGCGAGGACAGGCAGCCCGTCCTTCATCTTCACCGAGCCGTCGGGGTTGCGCTCGTAGATGACCTGCGGTCCGCCACCCTCCGACTGGATGTACGCGCCGAGCTGGTCGATCTGCGCCTTGGTGAACTTCGGTGGCTTGCGGATCGCCTGGGCCTCGCCGCGGGCGGCGGGCATGCGGCCGGTGGACACCTGGAAGTAGACGGCTGCGTCGCCGACGCCGAGCAGTGCCGGGCCGCGGTCCTGGACACCCTGCAGGTTTGCGCCGTGGCAGGTGATGCAGGACGTCTCGTAGAGCTTCTTGCCGTCGCTGATCAGTGCCGCATTCGACTCGTCGGCGACTGCTACCTGTGGCTTGGGGGTCAGTACCGATGCGAGAACCCCGGCGGTCACCAGACCGACGAGGAGCAGGAGGGCGCCGCTGGCCCGACGGCGCAGTTTGCGTCGTGACTTCGCCTTACGCGCCGAGGTGGCTGCGGACGCCGGGCGTCCGGCCGACGCGACGCCTGCCGTGTCGGTGCTGTGGCCGGCGTCCACGTCGTCGCTATCCGACGGTCGCGGTGGAGATGAACTCATCTGTGACTCTCTACTAAGCGGACGGACTGTTGCTGTTGCAGGGGCTGCCCGGGGGGGCTGCTACCTGATGAAGTAGATGGTGACGAAGAGGCCGATCCAGACGATGTCGACGAAGTGCCAGTAGTAGGACACCACGATGGCCGCGGTGGCCTGGGCAGGCGTGAACTTCGACAGTTTGGTGCGGATCAGCAGGAAGATGAAGGCGACGAGTCCGCCGATGACGTGCAGACCGTGGAATCCGGTCGCCATGTAGAAGACGGAGCCGTACGAGCTCGACGAGATCGTGGTGCCCTCGTGGACCAGGTGGTAGTACTCGTACCCCTGGCCGCAGACGAAGAAGGCGCCCATCAGGAACGTCAGGATGTACCACCGACGAAGCCCGAAGACGTCACCTCGTTCGGCGGCGAACACACCCATCTGGCAGGTCACCGACGACAGGATCAGGACGGTCGTCACCGGGATCGCGAGTGTGAGGTTCAACTCCGTGGGTTCGGGCGGCCAACCGATCGACGAGTTGGCGCGCGCGACGAAGTACATCGCAAAAAGTCCAGCGAAGAACATGAGCTCACTGGACAGCCACACGATCGTGCCGACGCTGACCATGTTGGGCCGGTTCAGCGAGTGCACGCGCGAGGTGATGGCTGTTCCTGAGGTACCTACAGCGCTAGTCACAAAAGGAAGTATGACGGTTCGTAGTAAGCCGTGACCACTTGGGTCACCAAATTGGCGGAACTATTTCTCCCGACCCTGGTGGGGACACCGTGAAGCCCCTCGTCGGCGTGTCCCAGGACGTGGTTTGCTGGGTGCGTGGACGGCGATCGGAACACCTCTCGGCCATCGGTTTCGGCCGGCTGGGATCTGAATGGACACCCGGTGGATGCGGGCCGCTGGGAACGGATACGACAGCGGTTGTCGGGGCGCGGTTCCGGTGGTGTGCCGCTGGGTGTCGACGACGCCGATCTGATCGTCGTGGCCGAGTCCGACGACGAGACCGCGGCGAGCTCGGCGGTGCTCGACGAGTCCGCGTGGCGGCCGGGCGAGGACGTGGTGTTGCGACACATTCTGCGGGTACCTGTGTCGAGAGTGGACGACGCCGTCGCGACGGCCGCGCTCGACGGATACGAACGGCTCGACGACGCTCTGGGGCGGGCCGACGGCGGTGGCATAGACGGCACCGTCGTCGTGGTGCTCGGGCGCCGGCAGACGCTCGACGCCATGCATCTTTCCCAGGAACGGTCGCGGATGGCCGGGCTCGGCGCCCGGCACGGCGGCTCCGTGCTCCGATGGCAGGTACTCCAACGACCGCAGGCGCGCCGATGAGCGGCCGCGCACTACCCTTTGCACCGTGAGCACAGAGCCTTCCCGCACCACGTCGACGTCCCTCACCTGGCCGCAGATCCTGGGCCGCGTCACCGACGGGATCGACCTGACCGTCGACGAGGCGGCCTGGGCGATGAACGAGATCATGAGCGACGCGGCGACCGGAGCCCAGATCGCCGCGTTCGGTGTGGGCGTGAAGATGAAAGGCGCGGCCCCGGACGAACTGCGCGGTCTGGCGGCCGCCATGCTCGATCACGCCACCCTCGTCGACATTCCGCGTCCCGCGGTCGACGTCGTCGGCACCGGGGGCGACCGCTCGCACACCGTCAACATCTCCACGATGACGTCGATCGTCATCGCCGCCGCCGGGATTCCGGTGGTGAAGCACGGGAACCGGGCGGCCTCGTCGAAGAGCGGCGGTGCCGACGTCCTCGAGGCGCTCGGCATCAACATCTCGCTCGGCGCCGCCGACGTCGCGCGCTGCGTCGACGAGCTCGGCATCGGGTTCTGCTTCGCCCCGGTCTTTCATCCAGCATTCCGGTTCACCGGCCCGCCGCGTAGCCAGATCGGCATCCCGACGGTGTTCAACGTGCTCGGTCCGCTCACCAACCCGGCGGGGCCGCGGAGCGGGCTGATCGGGTGTGCCTTTGTCGATCTGGCCCCGGTCCTCGCGCAGGCCTTCGCTGATCGGGGGAGTTCGGTGCTCGTCGTCCGCGGCGACGACGGGCTCGACGAACTGACCACCACGACGACCTCGACCGTGTGGCAGGTGGTCGACCGTGCGGTACATCGACTCACGCTCGATCCGGCCGACCTCGGCATCGGACGGGTGAAACTCTCGGCGCTGCAAGGCGGTGACGCGACCGCCAATGCGGCGATCGCCCGCGGGCTCTTCGCCGGGGAGCGCGGGCCGGTGCGCGATGCGGTGCTCCTCAACGCGGCGGGCGCGATCGTCGCCTTCGAGCAGGGGTCGGCGATGACCACGGCCGAACTGACCGATGCCATGGGTGCCGCCACCGAGCGGGCCGCCGCGGTGCTCGACAGCGGCGACGCGACCCGGTTGCTCGACCGCTGGGGTCAGCTGACCGGCGAGTTGGCCGCTGCCGCGGACTAGCTCACTCCTCGCCGATGGAGAAGCCGCCCTCGACGTCGGAACTGGAATAGCTGCGGAATGCGATGTGGGTCGCACTGTGGGTGACCCCCGGCAGCCTGTTGATCTTCCCGGTCACGACGTCGGCGATCTGCTCGTGGTCGCGCACCTTGATCTTCGCGATCAGATCGACGTCACCGGCGCATGAGTAGACCTCCGAGACGCCCGGGATGTCGGCCACGGCCTGCGCGGTCTCCGGGATCTGATGGACGTCGGCGTGAATCAGGACGATGGCGGTGATCATGGGTGCCACAGTAGTGCTCCTCGACCTCGCCGACCGTGCACATCATGCGCTGATCGGCGGGGTGGCGCGTGTGTGGGTACCTGACGAGGGGCCGTCACCCTGCGCGCCGAGGCGCCTCGCGTGCTGCATGCGCGGTCTGCGACCACGGCAACCACCGCTCGGCGCTCGCCGCAGGTAGGGCGAACGGCTCCGTCGTGGAGACGATCCGGGCGCCGGGGTCGGTGACCCAACGATAGAGCAGCCCGGCCTCTTCTGGTGGGGCTCCGAGCAACGGCCCGTCGGTCGCGACGACGGTCTCGGCGGATGCGGTCAAGGTCTCGACGACGGCCATCGGGGCGATGCCCCGGCGCGCGACCCCGGCACTGGCGAGCCGACCGTGCCGGATGACCGCGATCTCCCACCCCCGATCGGGATCGGGGCGGGCCACGACGAGTTCGCTGATCGTGCACAGCGCTGCGAGTCGTTGGCAGCGGGCCAGGGAGTCGATTGTCGCGGACACCCGGTCCCGTTGTCGGGCAGCACTTTCGAACATCTGCGCATCGGCGAGTCGGATCAGCCGATCGGTGAGGTCGGTCAGCAGATGGTCGCAATCGCCTGCCATCAGGTCGCGCACGGCAGAGGCCCGTGGGAGATAGTCGGGGAGGGTCAGCGGGCGGTCCGACGCCGCGTGACACCCTCCGATGCGCGGCCCGCCCGCGGCCTCGGATCGGCACCAGTGGTGTGATGCCGACCCCAGTCGCGTTGTGCAGCTTCGCAATCCGGCTGACCGGCTGATCATGTCGGCGATCGTCGCCGCGGTCGTGCGGTTGCCGATCGGGCCGATGGCGTCGTCGGTGGGGGTCCGCGAGACCTTCAGTCGCGGGAATCGTTCGCCGGTCAGCACGATCCACCAACCGCGGTGCGGTTGGGTCGACCGCCGGTTGTACGCGGGCGCATGCGCGGCCAGAAGCCGCAGCTCACGCACGCCGGCCTCGAGGGCGTGCGCACACTCGACGTGGTCGATCCGGGTGGCCAGATTCACCATCTCGCCGATGCGTCGGCGGGGGTCGCTGCCGGTGAAGTACGACATGACCCGGCGCCGGAGGTCGACGGCGGTGCCCACGTACAGCACCTCCTCCGACGGACCGCGGAAGAGATAGACACCGGGCCGCGACGGCAGGTCCCGCGCCAGGGTGCGTTTGGCGCGCAACCGCGGATTCGATCGCGGTAGATAGGCGGTCAGTTCGCGGTAGGTGTCGACGCCCTGGTTGCCCACCCGTTCGAGGAGGTGATGGAACACCTCGACCGTCGCGCGCGCATCGTCGAGGGCGCGGTGGGTCGGCCGCGTCGAGACGTCGAAGAGATCGGCGAGAGCCGACAGCCGGACGGTGGGGGCCTCATCGCGCGTCAGGATGCGACGAGCCATGGTCACCGTGCACAGGCTGGCGGTGAACGGCCAGTCGATCCCCAGTCGCGCCGCGTTCTGCCGGAGGAAACCCATGTCGAATCGGGCGTTGTGTGCCACCAGGATCGAGCCGCGGGCGAACTCCACGAACGAGGGCAGCACCGCACCGATCATCGGCGCGTCGCTGACCATCGCCTCGGTGATGCCGGTGAGTGTCACGATCTGCGGGGGGATGGGCAGCCCGGGATCCACCAGCGTCGCGAACTCTCCGATGACCTCACCGCCGCGGATCTTCACGGCGCCGATCTCGGTGATCCCGTCGTCGGTCGGACTACCCCCGGTGGTCTCGAGGTCCACGACGACGAGCGTGGTCTCGAAGAGCGAGCGATCGGGCCGGAATCCGTCGTCGCCGTTGTCGTCCAGATCGGCGAAGGTGAGTTGTCCGCCGCCTGTCTGCCCCCTGAGCACCACGCACCGAACATTAGTTCGACGTTACGACAGATTCTGATGTGACAGGCGGGAAAATTGGGTTCGACCGGTGATCGGGCCGGATCTGTCGGTGGCCGTCCCTAGTGTCCATCACGTGTGGCGCACGGTGCCGAGTCAAGCGATTTCGGCCTGTCGACATACCCACAGCACGCGATTGAGATGGAGATCACACATGTACATCGACTGCCAGTCCTGCCCGGGTCGTCCCGTCGCCTGCGACGGCTGCATGATGCAGGTGTTGTTCGACGCCCCCAACTGCGAAAACCCCACTGTCGAAGGTGGAGGAAAGGTTACGAGATCGGGGGTGCCGGGAGACGCCGACATCGACGCCGCGATCGGTGTCTTCGAGGCCGCTGCAATGGTCTCCAGTGCCGCTGCAGTATCTGCAAGAAATGGCAAAACTGCAGATGGGGGCATGGTTTCCGGCCGGCAACTCCGGATTCTGCGCGCTGGTTGAGCACTCGCTCCGATTCGGGCCGGAAAGGGTCGGTGGACAGACCCGCATCGGATTTCGTAACCTTTCCGAGACCTTTGCAGAGCGTCCCGCTCCAACAGGAGTGGTCTGGATCGGTCACCGCTCAATCGCCACAGGCGAACCGGGGAACCATCAGTTTTCGGAGTGATCCGAATCGGGGTGAATCGCGCATGCCCGGCGACGTTTTCGACGTCGTCGCGACACGTGTGTAGGGCCATTCTTCCGGCCCGAACCCGACAGCTAACTCGGTCGGCGGTCGAAGGGAGAGCAAGGAGAAATCGCTTCGTGGCGAAACATCGTTTGGAACAGCCCAACCGCGGCACCAAGGTAGCCAAGCGCGCGGTGGTTGCAGGGTCGATCACCGTCGGCTCGCTCGCCGCTGTCGCGGGACCGGCGCTCGCAGCGCCGATCCACGTGCCCAATGTCGGCACATTCGAACTTCCTGGGGTCGATACCAAGCAGGTCCCCCAGCAATTCCAGGAGCAGAAGGCGGCACCTGCCCCCAAGTCCGCTCCGGCCACCCCCGCGGCCCAGTCGCCCGGTGCGAGTGTCTCCGTTCCGAACCTCGGTACCTTCACCGTGCCCGGTCTGAACGACAACCAGATCCCGCAGCAGTTCAAGCCCAAGGGCGACGACGGCGGCTTCCTGGGTGCGAAGCCGACGGCGGCTCAGAAGGCCGTGCGGGTCGCGGAGAGCAAGATCGGGGCGCCGTACGTCTACGGTTCGGCCGGCCCGAACGCCTTCGACTGCTCGGGTCTCGTCTACTACTCGTACAAGCAGGCAGGCAAGACCATCCCGCGCGACAGCTACGGGCAGCTCGGTGGCGGTACGCCGGTGGCGTCGATCGCAGCCGCCAAGCCCGGCGACGTGCTGATCTTCGACGGTGGCGGCCACGCAGGCATGTACATCGGCAACGGAACCTTCGTCCATGCGTCGACCGCCGGGGTGCCGGTCAAGAAGGACAAGGTCTCCAACTGGTCGGTGACCGGAATCCGGCGCTACTGAGCGTCGGCCACCGATGAGGATGTGAACTCGTTTGGGCGGATCACGTGGCATGCGTGATCCGCCCAAACAACTCACCTGGCCTGGCAGGAACGGTCCATCCGGATCGCCGTCAGGGCACGTGATCGGGGGGACAGTGGCGGAGGAGAAGTGATAACCGTGGTTTCCGGATGGTGGACCGCACGGGCGCGGTCCGTGCCAGTGATTCTCGTCGCCGCGGTGATGGCGCTGGTGGTGTCCTCCGGCCAATTCGCTTCGACGGTGGGCGCCGGTGACGCCTCGGCGACGCCGGTCCGGTCGCCGAATGAGCTGCTCAGCCAATACAAGAAGCTCAGCGACGACGCCGAGAAGTCGGCGGAGGCGATGCACAACGCGCAGATCGAGTACGACAAGCAGCGACGCATCGTGGCCGACTCGAAGAAGGCGTCGACCGACGCCGACCGCACACTCGTCGTGACGCAGAAGCGTCTCGAGAGCTATCAGGGCCGGGTCGACTCCGTCGTCCGTGCGAGTTACAAGGGCGCCCGGGTCAATCGTCTGTACGCCGTGCTGGTGAGCGATTCGCCCCAGTCGTTGCTCGACCAGATGTCGGGTCTGGAACTCATCTCGCGCCAGGCGGCCACCGATCTCAAGGGCCTCAAGGACGCTCGCCGGAACACGCTGGCGGCGAAGGCCTCCGCGGACAAGACCGCGACCGAGGCGACCGCTGCGGTGGCCTCGGCCGAGAAGACACGTGGTGAGCTGCAGGCGAAGCAGGCCAATCTGCAACTGCAGGCGGTGCAGATCCGTGCGGTGTACGAATCCATGACCGGTAAGCAGCTGGCAGCTCTGCGTGGCCCGAAGTTCGATTTCGATCCGCGGTTCGTGCCGAAGGGGACGTCTGCCGCGCTCGTCGCGGTGCAGGCCGCGCTGAGCCGGATCGGTGATCCGTACGTGTGGGGGGCCACCGGACCCGATTCGTTCGACTGCTCGGGCCTCATGGTGTGGGCCTACGAGCAGGCGGGCAAGACGCTGCCGCGTTCCAGCGAGGCGCAGAACAGTTCCGGGCAGGCGGTCGATCGCAATGACCTGCGCCCTGGTGATCTCATCATCTATTACTCGGACGCCCACCATGTCGGCATGTATGTGGGCGACGGATACGTGATCCACGCATCCACGTTCGGTGTTCCCGTGAAGGTCGTGCCGATCGACGAGGCGGGACCGTTCAGCGCGGCTCGCCGGTACTGAGTGGCGTGCCGTGAGGGGCGCGTCCGGATGATCGCTGCGGGTGCGCGGCGCCGGCGGAAGTTGCTGACCCTCGCCGGGTCGGCGCTCGTGGTCGCGACGGTGCTGAGCGGGTGCGGACAGGACGTCGCACCCACGACCGAATCGGGTGGCAGTTCGTCGACCACCCCGACCAATGTCTATGAGGAACAGCGGTCGGCGGGGGTGCAGGCCGCCCTGGACGCTCTCGGCAAGGGTTTGCTTGCCGGCGACAGTGCCCGCGTCACCGATCTCCTCGACGCTTCGGCGTCGCCTGCCTTCCGCGCCCGGATCGAGACGTCGATCGCCAATCTCGCCGGCGCCGGACCCGGGAGTCGATCGTCGAGCCCGACGTCGTCGCCCGCTCTCGACCTCACATCGACGCCGCGACCGGAATCGCCCTCCGCCGATGCCCCGTCCGCGACCCCGTCGGCGTCGGTGCCGCCGCCGGACCGCGGAGAAGCCTTGCAGTTGAAGGACCTTCGCTATGTCCTGGCGCCCACCGAGGAGGCCGAGACGCTGGTGCCCGCCGACTTGCAGGCGCGGCTCGACGCCCAAGGGAGTTCGGACTCCTGGGTGGCGCCGGTGGAACTGCACTACGCGCTTGGCGGTGCAACCAAGCCGGGGCTCGACGAGCCCGAGGTGGTGGTCTCGTCCCAGTTCGTGATGGCGCGGTACGGGGATGCCTGGAAGATCGTCGGCGATGCCTCGGCAATCGGGGCCGCCGCCATGCCCACCCAGCTGTGGGAACTCCCTGACGTCGCGGCCGATGACGTCGCGACCGCCGGTGGGGAATCGGTGGTCGCGTCCTACCCCGGCACGGAGACCGTGGTCGACCGCGTTCGCCGGCTACTGCCGGGCGCGACGGCCGCCGTCACCGATTTCTGGGGCTCCGACTGGCCGCGACGGGCGGCGGTGGTGGCGACCGGCCGGCCGTCGGAGTTCAGGGATCTGGCCCAGAGCGCGTCGACCGACATCGCAGGCGCGGCGGCGGCCACCGTGTTCAGTCGGATCGACACCGGCGCGCATTCGGCAGCCGGACAACGCATCATCCTCACCCCGAACGCGGGCGAACTCGCGGAGCCCGCGCTTGCAGTGGTGCTGCGGCACGAACTGACGCACGTGGCCGCGCGCGTGGTGACGTCGCCGGGCGCTCCGTTGTGGATCACCGAAGGCGTTCCGGAGTACGTCGGACGCAAGGACACCTATGTCCGGCTCGAGGACGCTGCGCCCGATCTGGCAGCTGCCGTACGGGCCGGTGAGGGTCCGACGGCGCTGCCGACCGACCGGGAGTTCGCAGTGGATTCGGATCAGGCACTCGTGGCCTACCAGGCGGCGTGGTCGGTGTCGGCATTCGTGGCCGCCCGTTTCGGTGAGGAGAAGCTCAAGGAGCTCTACGTGGGCGTCGCCGGTACCGACGACGTGAAGCGGCAGGACGTCGCGATCCGTAGGGTTCTGGGGATGTCGCGTGCCGAGTTCGTCGCCTCGTGGCGGCGATGGCTGAACCAACAGGTCGACTGATGCGCCGGACCCTGTTGATCACCAACGACTTCCCGCCCCGACCCGGGGGCATCCAGTCATATCTGCAGAACCTTGTCGATCGCCTGCCGCCGGACGAGGTGGTGGTCTACGCACCGCGGTGGCGTGGCCACGAGGAGTTCGACGCGACGGTTCCCTACACGGTGGTGCGGCATCCCACCACGCTCATGCTGCCCACTCCGTTCGTCGCCCGCCGAGCCTCGAAGATCATCCGGACCCACGGCATCTCGACGGTCTGGTTCGGCGCTGCCGCGCCGTTGGCGGTCCTCGCTCCGGCGATGCGGCGGGCCGGTGCCGAACGGGTCGTCGCGAGCACCCACGGTCACGAGGTCGGATGGTCGATGCTGCCCGTCGCGCGCCAGGTGCTGACCTTCATCGGCCGCAACGTCGATGTCGTCACCTTCGTGAGTCGCTACACGCGCGGACGGTTCGCGTCGGCGTTCGGCGCACGGGCCGCCCTGGAGTATCTGCCGCCCGGCGTCGACACCGGCCGGTTCGCGCCTGACCCGCGGGCGCGTCAGAGGATTCGGGAACAGCTCGGGCTCGGTGAGCGTCTGACGGTGCTCTGCCTGTCCCGGCTGGTGCCGCGTAAGGGGCAGGACGTGTTGATCCGCGCACTGCCGTTGATCCGGCGGGAGATCGGCGACGTGGCGCTGGTCATCGTGGGCGGGGGACCCTACGCGCAGACCCTGCGCGAATTGGTGGCGCAGAACGGGATGGGCGAGCACGTGGTGTTCACCGGTTCGGTGCCCTCGGCGGACCTGCCCGCCTATCACACCATCGCCGATGTGTTCGCGATGCCGGCGCGGACACGGGGACGCGGTTTGGATGTCGAGGGACTCGGCATCGTCTACCTCGAGGCGTCGGCGACCGGGGTCCCGGTTGTCGCAGGCCAGTCGGGCGGGGCGCCTGAGACGGTCGTGGAGGGCGTCACCGGGACCGTCGTCGACGGCACCGATGTCGACGCGGTCGCGTTCGCGATCACCGCGATTCTGGCGGACCCGGCGACCGCGTCCGAGATGGGCGTCCGGGGGCGCGAGCACGCCGTCGACACCTGGGAGTGGCGGTCGATCGCGGCTCGACTTCGTCAGCTGCTCTGAGCCTCCGGGGGCCTCAGCGGGTGTAGATCGCGTCGATGTCGTCGGCGAACTTCTGGACCACCACGTTTCGCTTCACCTTCAGGGTCGGGGTCATCTCCCCGGTCTCCTCGGTGAAATCGTCTGGGAGGATGCGGAACTTCTTGATCGCCTCCGCGTGCGAGACGGTCTTGTTCGCATCGTCGACGGCTGCCTGGACCTCGGCCCGCAGGTCGTCGTCGCCCGCCAGGTCGGCGACGCTCGCGGACGCGGGCTTGTGGTGGCGATCCTTCCACGCGGGGAACGCTTCCGGATCGATCGTGATCAGTGCGGCGATGAAGGGTTTCGCATCGCCGATGACGAGCGCCTGCGAGACGAGCGCGCTGGATCGGATGACATCCTCGAGGCCGGCGGGGGACACGTTCTTGCCGCCGGCGGTGACGATGAGTTCCTTCTTCCGGCCGGTGATCGTGAGGAATCCGTCACCGTCGACGTTCCCGAGGTCGCCGGTGTGGAACCAGCCGTCCTCGATCGCGCTGGCGGTGGCGTCCGGATTCTGCCAATAGCCACCGAACACGACACCGCCCTTGAGCATCACCTCGCCGTCTTCGGCGATCCGTACGCTGTTGCCGGCCAACGGTTTTCCGACAGTCCCGACCCGCACCTGGCCAGGTGTGTTCACGCTGAAGGCCGCGGTCGTCTCGGTGAGGCCGTAGCCCTCGTAGACCGGGATGCCGATTCCGGAGAAGAAGTGTCCGAGTCGGGCCCCGAGTGGTGCGCCGCCCGAGATGGCGAGCTCACACTCGCCGCCGAGTGCCGCCCGCAGCTTGCCGTAGACCAGTTTGTCGAACACCGCGTGCTTGGCCTTGAGGACCAGCCCGGGGCCGCCCCGTTCGAGCGCCTGCGAGTATTCGACGGCCGCGTCTGCAGCGGCGTCGAAGATGCGTCCCTTGCCCTCGTCGTGTGCCTTTTGCCGAGCGCTGTTGTAGACCTTCTCGAAGACTCGTGGGACGGAGAGGATCAGTGAGGGTTTGAACACGGCGAACTCCGGCACCAGGTTCGGGATGTCGCTGGTGTAGCCGATCTCCACGCCCGCCTCGAGCGCGACCAGATTGATGGCCCGTGCGAGTACGTGCGCCATCGGGAGGAACATCAGCAGCCGCTTGTCGGGGCCGAGCAGCGTGCGCATGTTGCCCTCGAGCACCCCGTAGGTCTCCGAGAGCAGGTTGCTGTGGCTGAGCATGCAGCCCTTGGGGCGCCCCGTCGTGCCCGAGGTGTAGATCAGGGTGGCCGGGTCGGCGGCGGCGACCGTCGCACGTCGCTTGGTCACCTCGTCGTCGTGGAGGTCGGCTCCGGCGGCCTCGAGGGCGGCGATGGCCCCGGTCTCTCCGTCCGCGCCGTCGATCTGGAAGACCTTGACGCCCGGGAGGTTCTCGATCCCGTCGAAGATGGCCCGGTGGCCGGCATCCTCGAGCACGATCGCGACGGCTCCGGAGTCCCGCATGATCCATTCGATCTGCGGTCCCGACGACGAGTCGTAGATCGGCACGGGCACCGCCCCGGCCGACCAGATGGCGAAATCGATCAGCGTCCACTCGGGCCGGGTACGGGAGAGGATCGCGACGCGGTCGCCCGGGCCGATGCCCTCGGCGATGAGGCCCTTGGCCAGGGCGGTGATCTGGGTGGCGGCGTCGCCTGCGCGGACCGGCACCCACTGTGGGCCCTCTTTGCGGCGGAACACCGTTTTGTCGGGCTCTCGCTCGGCGATACCGAAGATGATGTCGGTACAGTCGGCGTTCTCGGGGACAGAAAATCGTGCGGGAACGCTGAACTCACTCATCGAGGTACCTTTCGCATGCAGCTTCTCCTCACCGATCGTATCGCTGTGCCCGACGTGACCGGGGGCACGTTCGCCGAGCCCGTCTGACGAGGTCGCTGTCCCGCCGTCGGTGGAGTATGTGAAGCTAGTGAACGTGACGAGCATTCAGGTGGCCGATGAGACCTTCATCGCCGCCGCACCGTCGTCGGTGACGGAGGTGGTCGGGGACCGGGCCAACTGGCGCCGGTGGTGGCCCGACCTCCGCCTGACCGTGACCGAGGAGCGGGGGGCGCAGGGGGTGCGTTGGCGTGTGGACGGCCCGCTGGCAGGCACCATGGAGATCTGGTGTCAGCCGGTGATGGACGGGTTCGTGCTGCACTACTTCCTGCACGCGGAGCCCACGGCCGGTCTGCCTGCCGAAGGGCGGGCCCGAGGGTCGTACCTCGCGGACGCGAACCGTGATCGCCGTGCGGCGGGCAAGGTGATGTCGTTCGAGGTGAAGGATCGCCTCGAGTCCGGCCGCTGGGTGGGCGGTCCGGCGATCGGCGACGACCGGGTGGCCCTCTGATGGCCGAACACACCGAGCGTTCCATCGTGATCAACGCCGATCCCGACGACATCATGGCGGTGATCGCCGACTTCGAGCACTATCCCGAGTGGGTGTCGGCCGCGCGTGAGGTCCAGGTGACCGAGTACGGCGCGGGCAATCGGCCCAGCGAGGTGCGATTCGTGCTCGACGCCGGGGTGTTGCAGGACACCTACGTGCTCTCCTACGAGTGGGAGGCCGACGGTCGGGCGGTCTCGTGGCGACTGGTGAGCAGCGACCTGCAGCGCGATCAGCGCGGCCGATACGTTCTCGCGCAGCAGGTCCCGGGTTCCACGAAGGTCACCTACGAATTGATGGTCGACCTGTTGGTGCCGATGATCGGGCAGCTGAAACGCCGGGCGGAGAAGGCGATCACCGAGGCGGCACTGAACGATCTGAAGAAGAGGGTCGAAGGCTGATCGATCTCACGCCCATCCATGTGGTGATCGGGCCGGGTGGTGCCGGGGTCTCGGTGACCGCGACCTCGGGCGCCCTGAGCCGGTCCGGGACCCGCGGACCCGGAGGCGCCCGTGCGGTCACGGCTCCCGACCGCGACACCCTGCTGGTCACCGTCGACAGGTGCTCGCCGACCGCCGACCTCCTGGGAGTGTTCCGGCAGCCCGACGAACCGGTCGCGGTGTCCACCCGATTGCACCTGCTCTCGCTCGACCGCCTGGCGCTCCTGGAACGGACCTGGACGGAGTTCACCACCGTGCTGTCGGAGACGATGGCCCGATCGAAGGTGGCGTTGCCGGGAGTCGGCGCGGTGTCGGACATCGACGGCGCCGAGCTCTCGACCCTGCCGGGCGTCGAGGACTTCCTGGTGATGCGCCGAATCCGGGACGAAGCCGTGAGCGGCCAGTGGCGCCGGATCGTGGTCGACGCGTCCGGGCTCGGCGACCCGTTCGAGTTCCTGAGGGCGTCGTCGTTGCTGAGTCAGGCGCTGAATCGGTTGTGGCCCAGGCATCGTCGGCTCGCGGCAGCGGCCGAGCGTCCGGTGATGGCCCAGCTGACCGCGGCTGTCGACGAAATCGACCGCGACTGCGTCGATGTCACCGAACTCGTGACCGATCCGCACACGGTGGCGATGCATGTCGTCGTCGGGGCGGACGATCGCGGCGAGCGAGCACTTCCGCACCTGCTGGCCACCGTCGATGTGATGGGTCTCGCGCTGCGATCGGTGGTGATCAACCAGGGTGTCGGAGCAGGCCGTGAGGATGCCGATCATGACGCACGGATGGACCGGTTGCGCGCCGTCGCCCAGGGCGGCGATCCAGGCGTCGAGGTCACTGAGTTGCCGTGTCTGGACCTACCGATCGACCGGGCCGCCCGACTGCGCAAGCTCGGAGTCGGCCTCCCGGTGCCGAACGGCCGGCCGTCCGGGTCGGGTGCGGCGCAGGTCACCGAGGCCGCCGATACCGGGGCCGGTACCTCGCGTGTGTACGAACTGACCTGGCGTCAGCGACTTCCCGATCCCGACGCCCTGCAGCTCGGGCGATCCGGCGACGATCTGCTGGTGACGGTCGGCGGGTTCCGGCATCCGGTGCGCCTACCCTCGGTGCTGCGGCGGTGCGTCGTCGTCGACGCGGCGTGGGACGGAACCGATCTGACGGTCCGGTTCATGCCGGACCCGGCGCTGTGGCCGCAGGGCCGCTGACATCGGCGCACATCCGCCGCACCGCGACGTGGCGGTGGTGTCGCGTACACTACTGCCGGACCCGGACAGGAGAGCTGCCCACATGACCTCGGACGACACCACCGGACCCGACGACGACAACGTCGCAGGCCAAGCCCGTGGCGCCACGGGTGACCCGGTGCGGGACTTTCTCCTCGGCGTCGCGGCCCAGATCGATCAGCTCGCGGCCCTGTTCGGCGGCACCGGAGGACGGGCCACCGGACAGCACGCCACGGCGACCGCCGGGGTGTCCGCGGATGCCGGTACGTTCGCCGACCTCACCGGCGACATCACCACGCTGCTCACCGAGCTCGGAGATCTGCTGGCCCGCCTGATCGCCGCCCTGATCGCCGTCCTCGAGGCGATGGCGAACGCGCTACGATCCACCCCGGCGTCGAACACCGGTGACTCGGCCCAGCCCTATCAGCCGATCGCGGTCCGCATCGACGTCGTCGACCGGTCGGCGAAGGTGCACCGGCCCGACCCGGAGAGCGAGATCTGATGGGGGACTTGACCATCGGCATCGACATCGGTGGCACGAGTGTGCGCGCCTCGGTGGTCGACGACCACGGTGCGATGCTGGACACCCTGCGGGCGGCGACGCCGCCGACGACGAGTGCGCTCGAACACTGCCTCGACCGGCTGGTCGGTGAACTCACCTCCCGGTGGGCCGCCAAGGCGGTCGGACTGGCCATCGCCGGATTCCTCACACCTGATCGCAGGGTGGTGCGATTCGCACCGCACCTCCCGTGGCGGGAGGCCGCGGTCGCCGAGGACATGACCGCCCGGATCGGCATACCGGTGTTCGCCGAACACGACGCGAATGCCGCGGCGGTCGCGGAATGGCGTTTCGGGGCAGCCGCGCGTGGCAAGAATTCGCTGGTGCTCGCCATCGGGACCGGCATCGGGGCCGGCCTGCTGCTCGACGGTGAGATCTATCGCGGCAGCTTCGGCGTGGCGCCGGAGCTCGGGCACCTGACGGTGGTCCCGGACGGTCGGGTGTGCTCCTGCGGGAAGCTCGGATGCTGGGAAAGGTATTGCAGCGGTACCGCTCTGGTGGACACCGTGGTCGAGTTGCTCGCCGACGGCGACTGGGGACGCAGTCAACTGGCGGCGGACGTGGCCGCCGATCCCGGCTCACTGACCGGCCGCCGGGTGGCGGGTGCGGCCGCGGACGGGGATGCCGTCGCGCTGGCGGCCTTCGCCCTGTTCGCCGCATCCCTGGGGCAGGGGCTGGCGATGATCGCGGACATCTTCGACCCGGATCTCATCGTGCTCGCCGGCGGCGTCGGCGCGGCGTCGGGACTGTTCCTCGACGAAGCGCGTGAGCACTACGCACGGTTGGTGACGGGTGCCGGTCATCGGCAGCTCGCCCGCATCCGCGGCACCCAGCTCGGCGAGAGCGCCGGCGTGGTGGGCGCGGCAGAAGTTGCGCGACAAGCCATCAGGGCGCAGGCCGGGGAGACGGTACGCAGCCGAACCTGAGGATGTGTATCGTTTCTGCGAGTAAGGTCTGAGGCGGTGACGATGGGCGAGGTTCGGAGTCTTCGATGTGGTACTACACGTTCAAATACGTATTGCTTGGACCGTTTCTCCGCCTCATCGGCCGGCCGACGGTCGAAGGACTCGAGAACATTCCGGCCCGTGGCCCGGCGATCCTGGCGAGCAACCACCTGGCCGTCATGGACAGTTTCTATCTGCCCCTGATGGTGCGGCGCCGGATCTATTTCCTGGCGAAGAGCGAGTATTTCACCGGCACCGGTCCCAAGGGCGCCTTCCAGCGCTGGTTCTTCTCGGCGGTCGGCCAGATCCCCATCGATCGATCCGGTGCGGAAGCGGCCGCAGGCGCATTGACCGCCGCGCGCCGGCAGCTCGAGACCGGTGAGTTGATGGGGATGTACCCGGAGGGCACCCGGTCTCCGGACGGTCGGCTGTACAAGGGCAAGACGGGTCTCGCGCGGGTCGCGCTCGACACCGGTGTGCCGGTGATCCCTGTCGCGATGATCAACACCGAGAAGCTCAACCCGCCCGGGTCGCTCATCCCGCGCCCGGCGCGCATCGTCGTCAAGATCGGCAAGCCGTTGAATTTCGCGCGCTACGAGGGGATGCAGGGCAACCGGTTCATCGAGCGCGCGATCACCGACGAGATCATGTACGAGCTGATGCAGCTGACCGGCCAGCAGTACGTCGACATCTACGCGGCCTCCCTCAAGGACGCCAAGCCGAAACCGCCCGAGGCCGTCTCGGCGTCGGCGGCCTGACCGGCGTCCCACTCTGACCGATGCGCCCGCGACGACGCCGTCGTCGCGGGCGTTGGGTGTCCCGGTACCCGGCCGTCTCAGCGAACGTGTGCGTCCGCGAGTTGGGGATGCGCGTGTGTGGTTCCCTCGCCGGTGATCTGCGGAGGCAGCAGCCACACGATGATCAGGACGGCGAGCCCCCAGAGCGTGTAGGAGTTCCCGATCAGGTGATCGATGATCGACCACTCGCGGACCTCGGGCGACAAGAACTGGAACGGGCCGAGCGCGAAGATCACCACGCCCGTCGCGGCCACCGTGCTGTAGCCGATCCGGACGCGTCGATCCGTGTCGCGGGCGGCCACCACCGCGGCGGTCAGGATGGTCGGGATCGCCCACACCCAGTGGTGGGCCCACGACGTCGGCGACACGAGCAGGCCCCAGAGCGCGACCACCGAGACCGTCAGGACCGCCGCGACCCGTGCCGACGGGTCACCGCCGTCGGGACGCCGACATGCTCCGAAGGCTGCGATCGGCCGGCATGATCGTGCCGCGACGAGTGCGAGGACGGTCACCACGAGTGAACTGGCGACCCACATGAGCTGCTCGGCCGACTCCGATTGCGGCACGAGACGAATCCACATCGCATTGAGATTCTGGTTGATCCGGCCTGCTGGGTCGCCGATGCGGGCGGTGTGGAAGAGCGTGTGTGTCCAGTAGCCGTGCGAGTCGGCGGGCAGCCAGATCCATGCGAGGGCGGCGGCGCCCACGAAGGTAGCGACCGTGACGAGCGCCGCGCGCCATTGCCGCGTCAGCAGGTAGACCGCGACGAACACCAGCGGGGTCAACTTGATCGCAGATGCCAGACCGGTCAGGATTCCGCGGAACGGTCCGGTGGCAGCGGCGCGGCCCCGGCCGACGACGAAGATGTCGACGATGATCATCGCCATCAGGATGATGTTGATCTGACCGAAGCCGAGGGTCATCCACAGCGGGTTGAGCCAGATGACCCCGGCGGTCAGCAGCAGTGCGATCCACCATCTGTTCTCCGGATTGCCCACCGAGAGCATCCTCAGCACGATGTGCAGGATCACCACCGTCAGGGCGACCGTGATCACCGAGATCAACAGCCCGGCCAGCCCGAGCGTGATGGCGCCGAGGGGCATGAAGCCGAGAGCGGCGAACGGGGGATAGGTGAACGGCAACCAGATTCCGTCACTGGTGAAAGGCATGGATCCGTCGGCGTAGAGACTCTGGCCGTGTTGCCAGATCTGCCCGCCCAGGCGGTAGACGTCCAGGTCGATGCGGGTGCGGGTCCCGAAACTCGATGTGAAGGGAATGCCGACGATCTGCAGGGTGACCGATGCCAGGAACACCACGGCGATCGCGGTGCGCGCACCGTTCGACGGCGCCCATCGATGCAGCCTGGTGTCGGCCGCGGACAGATAAGTCATGGTCTCGGCGGTTCTCTGCTCCACGTGGTGTGAATACTGGTGGGTATGCGGTTCTTCTACGACTCGGAGTTTATCGAGGACGGCACCACCATCGAGCTCATCTCGATCGGTGTCGTCGCCGAGGACGGACGTGAATTCTACGCGGTGTCCACCGAGTTCGATCCGGGCCGGGCCGGTGACTGGGTTCGGACCAACGTATTGCCCAAGCTACCGTCCCCGGCATCGCCCTCGTGGCGCAGCCGTCGGCAGATCCGCGACGAGTTGCTCGCGTTCCTGACCGCCGATGGTGACGACGTCGAATTGTGGGCGTGGGTCGGTGCCTACGACCATGTGGTGCTCTGCCAGCTGTGGGGCCCGATGACGGCGCTTCCGCGCCCGATGCCGCGCTTCACCCGGGAGCTGCGACAGCACTGGGAGGCCGCGGGCAAACCGGCGCTCCCGCCGTCGCCGAGGGACGCCCACGACGCGCTCACCGATGCCCGGCACAACTGGCGTCGGTGGCAGGCGATCGAGAAGTCGCGACCCTGATCGCCGCCCACCTGCCTGCCCGGAGCGGCATCGCCGGCCGGGCTCCCCGCCCACCTGGTACGCGACCGGCTCAACTACCCTGTAGCCGTGGTGACGAACTGGACCGTAGACGTTCCGATCGCAGAGCTCCCGGAGCTGCCGCCCCTGCCCGGCGACCTGCAGAACCGGTTCGACGATGCGATGGCGCGTCCGGCGCTGCAGCAGCCGAGCTGGCCCGCCGAAGAGGCGCGCAAGATGCGCACGGTCCTCGAGAGCGTGCCGCCGATCTGTATGCCTGCCGAGGTCCGGGATCTCCGGGCACAACTCGCCGACGTCGCCGAGGGGCGTGCCTTCCTGCTCCAGGGTGGTGACTGCGCCGAGACCTTCGTCGACAACACCGAGCCGCACATCAAGGGCAACATCCGCACGCTGCTGCAGATGGCGGTGGTGCTCACCTACGGCGCCAGCATGCCGGTGGTCAAGGTGGCCCGGATCGCAGGCCAGTACGCCAAGCCGCGGTCGTCGGACACCGATGCGCTCGGCCTGCCGTCGTACCGCGGCGACATGGTCAACGGTTTCCCGGCCGACGAGACCACGCGCAGGCATGACCCGTCGCGACTGGTCCGCGCGTACGCCAATGCGGCCGCCGCGATGAATCTCGTTCGCGCGCTGACGGGTTCGGAGGCGGATCTGCGCCGCGTGCACCTGTGGAACCGGGAGTTCGTGCGAACCTCCCCGGCGGGGGCCCGCTACGAGGCGCTCGCCGCCGAGATCGACCGCGGCCTGCGGTTCATGGACGCGTGTGGCGTGACCGACACGAATCTGGAATCGGCGTCCATCTTCGCCTCCCACGAGGCACTCGTCATCGACTACGAGCGCGCGATGCTGCGTCTGGCCGACGATCCGACCGGCGCCGGCGACAAGGTGCTCTATGACCTGTCCGCGCACTTCCTCTGGATCGGTGAGCGGACCCGGCAGCTCGACGGCGCGCACATCGCGTTCGCCGAGCTCATCGACAACCCGATCGGGGTCAAGATCGGTCCGACCACGACGCCCGAGCAGGCCGTCGAATACGTCGAACGACTCGACCCGCACAACCGCCCCGGCCGGCTGACACTGGTGGCCCGGATGGGCAACAACAAGGTGCGGGAGGTGTTGCCCGCCATCGTGTCCGCGGTCGAGGCGACCGGGCACAAGGTCATCTGGCAGTCCGACCCGATGCACGGCAACACCCACGAGGCCTCGACCGGCTACAAGACGCGGCACTTCGATCGCATCGTCGACGAGGTGCAGGGCTTCTTCGAGGTGCACCACGCGCTGGGCACCCATCCCGGTGGCGTTCACATCGAGCTGACCGGCGAAGACGTCACCGAATGTCTCGGTGGCGCACAGGACATCTCCGATCTCGACCTCGCCGGGCGATACGAGACGGCCTGCGATCCTCGCCTGAACACCCAGCAGTCGCTGGAGCTCGCATTCCTCGTCGCGGAGATGTTGCGCGGCTGACGGGTGCCTGCGGGGCCGGTGGGCGTGCTCAGCTCAGGTAGGTCTGTCCCACCCACCATCCGACGGCACCGACCGCGACGGCCAGCAGCAGCACGAAGGTGGTCCAGATCAGCGCCCGCACGGGCCCGTTGTGGTCCGGTTCCGGCTGCTCGTCGAATCGGGACTCCGGGCGCGTCGTCCTCGCCGCGGCGGGCTCGCGATCGGGTCGCGGTGTCGGCGCGGCGACCGGAGGTGGGGTCGCGGGCCCCGACTGCACCCTGGTGGGGTTGGGACCCGGGGGCGCGGGGACCTGCGGCTGTGCGCGATCGGCCCGAAACCGTGCCATGGTGTCGCGTTCGGCCGACCGGCGCGGGGCGGGGACCGTGAAGGACGGAAGGTCCAGTTCGTCGGCGGCGGCCAGCAGTGCCCGACGCATGTCATATCCGTCCGCGTATCGCTCGGCGGGATCGCGCTCGGTCGCGCGCAGCACGATCTCGTCGAACTCCTCCGGTACGCCGTCCACCACGTCACCCGGCGCAGGCACGTCATAGCTGAGCCGCTGGTAGGCCAGTGCCAGTGGCGTGTCGCCCCGGAAAGGTGTTCGGCCGGTGAGTAATTCGAACATCATGACGCCCATTGAGTAGACGTCGCTGCGGGCGTCGGCGTCCCCGGCCTCGACCTGCTCGGGGGACAGGTAGGCCGCCGTGCCGAGGATGACACTGGCAGAGGTGACGCCCGCTTCGGCGACGGCGCGGACCAGCCCGAAATCGGCGACCTTCACCTCGCCTGCGTCGGAGATGAGCACATTCTCCGGCTTGACGTCGCGGTGGACGAGTCCGGCCGCATGTGCGGTACCGAGCCCGCCGAGCACCGGGTCGGCCACGGCACTGACCGCATGGGGCGGCATCGGACCGCGTTCGCGCAGGAGCTCCCGGAGGCTGCCACCTTCGACGAGTTCCATCACGAGGAAGGCGATGCCGTCGTCGATGCCCTGGTCGTACACGGCCACCAGCCCGGGGTGTTTCAACCCGGCGACCGCCCGCGCCTCGAACTCGAACCGGCGCAGGAACTGCGGATCACCGCTGTAGCGCGCATCCATCACCTTGATCGCCACCGATCGGCCGAGGCGCAGGTCGACGCCGAGGTAGACCGCCGACATCCCGCCGCGCGCGATCGGCGCGTCGATCCGGTAGCGGCCCTCGAGGGACGCGCCCAGGAGTGAGTCGGCGGGAGGTTTCACGTCGCCGAATCTACCGGGCGCCATCACACGGGCGGTGTATCGACTCGGGCTCGGACGAGCGCAGGTCCGGTGCACGGTGCATTCGCCCAACGAATCCGGCCGGCGTCGTTGGGCGGCGAACCCGGAGCCGGTACGCTCGGCGATGTGGGTTCGCTACCGCTGTCCGAAGACAGTCTCCCGCCCGATCTCGACACGCTGACGATCGACGACGCGGCCCGTCGGCTGGGAGTGTCCGCCGGCCGCGTGCGCACCCTGATCCACGACCATCAACTGCTCGCCGTGTCGCGCGGGGGACAGCCGGCCATTCCGGGGGTGTTCTTCGACGAGTTCGGGATCGTCAAGCACTTCACCGGGCTCGTCGAGGTTCTCTTCGACGGCGGCTACACCCGCGACGAGGCGATGGAGTGGCTGTTCGCTGTCCAGGACGACCTCGGTATGTGTCCGGCCGATGCGCTGCACACACATTCGGCTCGTGAGGTCATCCGGCGGGCTCAGGCCCAGGCGTTCTGACGGCTGGTCTGCCCGGCCGTCTCACCACGGACGGCGACCGGAGACCGCCTGTGCGGCCAGCACGGCCCGTCGTCGACCGCTCACCACCACGCGACGATCCATGACGTCGTGGTCGGCCCGTTCGATCTCGCGCAGGATGTCGTGATACATGGCCGCCGCTGCCGCGATCGAGCGCCGAGACCTGTTGGGCAGAACCGTGATCGAGGGCCAGGCTCGTCGGTACTGGTCGCGGTTGACGGCGATCATGTTGGCGAGCGCCCGGCGGAGGTGGGGGCTGGTCACATGTTCCGCGCGACATCGGCGGAGGTGGTCCTCATCCACGCCGAACGCCGCGAGTTCGTCGGTGGGCAGGTAGATCCGGTCGCGGTCGAGATCTTCGGCGACGTCCCTCAGGAAGTTGGTCAACTGGAACGCCTCGCCCAGCGTCGCGGCACCCTCGGCGACGTCGTCATCGGCCGCCCTCACGCCGAGCAGCGGGATCATCTGGAGGCCGATGACGGCCGCGGATCCGTAGGTGTACTCGGCGAGTTCGGCCCAGGTCCGATAGCGGTCCCGGAATTCGGTGGTGCCGGGCACGTCCATCCGCATCGACCGCAGGAACGCGTCGAAGGTGTGGGTGGGGATGTCGAACCGCACGACGGTGTCGCGCACCGCGGCCAGGATCGACCCGAGATCGGCGTCGCCCTGTTCCACGTCCGCGGATCGGTGGTCGAGCCCGGCGTCCGGTGTGTCGGGTGTGTGGAGCACGACGTGCAGCGCCTCCTCGATCCGGTCGATCTGGGCGGCCCGACCATGTGGCGCAGGTACGGCAGAGGGAAGATCGACGACGTCGTCGACGATGCGCGCGAACCCGTAGAGCGCCCATACCCCGCGACGTTGCGGCGGGGGCAGGAGGCACGACGCCGCAAAATACGTCCGGCCGTGTTCGGCCGTGAGGGCGCGTGCCCGCCGGTACCCGAGCCGAACGGGATCCGTGTCGACGGAATCGCGAAGCATGTTCTCACGCACCGGAGGTCGTCGATCGGTCGGTCTCGTGCGGGGTGTCGGGGCCGCCGCGGAACCAGTCGAGCGCCCGGCGCAGGCGCAGCGGATCCCGTCGGGTGAGCGAGATCGCCGCAAGGAGAGACAGCGCCGTTGCCAGGAGGACTTCCGGGAGTTTGTAGAAGAGAATCGAGTCGTCGGGCTGGAACACGATCAGCATGAAGGTGGACACCCCGACGACGATCGCCCGCACCCAGCGGGGCAGGGTGAATGCCACTGCCAGGCACAGAACCCAGGTGTAGTACCAGGGGAGCGTGGAGGGTTCGAGGAGCAGAACTGCGAGCATCGCCCACACCATGCCCGCCATGGCGCTGCGTTCGTCACGGCGATGCGACCACCACAGACCCACCAGGACGATCGCGAGTACCACCATGCCCACGGCACGTGTGACCCCGAGGACCGGTTGCAGGTTCAACGCCGTGAACGGCGCGGCGACCAGTGTCACGATGTGCCCCGCGAGGGTGGGCAGGGTGAACCAGTTGATGATGCGATCGGCCCAGCCGAGACCGGTGAGCCAGCCCAGCCCGAGCCCGAGTACGGCGGTGCACACCGCGAACACGGCGACGGTGATGCCGATCACCGAGGCGAACACACGGGCCACGTCGACCGGCTCGACACGCCGCCGGGCACGGATGTGCGACAACCAGATCCACACCACGAACGGGATCGCGATACCGGCGGTGACCTTGATGGACACCGCCAGCCCGAGCACGACCAGACCGTGGACGTGTCGCCCGGTGACCACCAGGGCGACACCGGACACGAGCACGCCCATCATCAGCAACTCGACGTGGCTGCCTGCCACCAGATGGATGAGGACCATCGGGTTGGCGAGTGCCAGCCACAGACCGGTCTGCGGTGACGCGCCGAAATGTCGGGCCAGCCGCGGAATCGCCCAGAGCGACAACAGGAGCCCGGGCAACAGGATGAGCCGGATCGAGTACACGCCGAGAATGACGTGGTCGCCGGTGATGTCGGTGACCAGCCGGGTGAGTCCGACGAAGAGCGGACCATAGGGCGCGGTGGTGGTCGCCCACACCTGCGCCATGCTGTCGAGGAGGGGTCCGGGCAGGTGGGCGGGTCCGTCGGCATAGGGATCGAAGCCCTCCCGGAACAGGGCTCCCTGACCGAGGTAGGCGTAGACGTCGCGGCTGTAGACGGGAACGGCCACGGCGAGCGGGGCGGCCCAGCCCACGATGCCCCATCCGAAGGTGCGCACCGACAGCGCCGGTCGGTCGGTACCGAGCCGGCGTCCCAGCCGCACCCAGGCGATCACCATGGTGGCGACGCCGAGCCAGAAGATGCTGCCGAACAAGGTCTTGCCGTGTCCGTACGCGATCGCCGACAGACCGAGATCCTGGGCGACGGTGCTGTTGCGTGCGATGTCGCCGACGCCGAAGCTGCCGACGCACACGAACACGGAACCGACGAAGCCCACCACCAGGTCCGCGAAGCCCGGCTCGCGAACCGCGCGGTTCCGACGGGATGGCGGAGTGTCGTCGCGCGTCGCGGTCACGGCCTGATCCTACGGCGCGACCTCATGCCGAGCGCCGAGACGACGCGCTCGGCGGCGAGCCTGCCGGACACCAGCACCGGCGGGATGCCGACTCCCGGCACCGTCGCCGCACCCGCCAGGATCAGATTGGTGCTGCCCGGCCATCGGTTCGGGGTACGCAACGGACCGGTCTGCCGAACGGTGTGGGCGGCGCCGAACGGCGTCCCGGCCGGCAGTCCTGCGGACGCCCAGGTGGTGGGGTCGTCGACGCGCAGCACCTGCAGGGCCGTGTCGATGCCGCGGTAGCCGCGGCGTGCGAGGGTCTGCAGGCACTCGTCGACGTAGGCGTCGGCGAGGATGTCCCAGGGCAGGTCGGCGGTCACCAGGTTGGGGCAGGGCGCGAGCACGGAGACGGGCTCCATCGAACCGGTCTGGCTCGGGTCCGACACCGCGGGACGCGTCACCAGGAACGACGGATCGCGCATGAGACGCCCGGGCGCGCGGGTCAGGTCGACGAAGGTCTCCGCCCACGCGGCCCCGAAGTCGAGGGTGTGGTGATGGCCCGGCCAGGTCGCGGTCACCGAACGTGGTGCGAGGCCATGGATCACGACGGCGCTCGGCGAGTGACGGATCCGGCGCCATCGCGGTCCGCGAGGCATCGGTGTGCCGAACAGTCGGGCCACCTCGCCGATCGGGACGGCGGCCACCACCGCGTCGGCGGGCACGATGTCGCCGGAGTCCAGTCGGACGCCCGTGACCTGCGAGTCGTCGCGACACAGGGCCTCCGCACGGGTGGACAGTTCGACCCTTCCGCCGGCCTCGCGGAGGGCATCGGCCATGACGGCACCGATGCGACCCATCCCGCCGGTCGGGTAATAGACGCCCATGCCGATGTCCATGTGTGCGATCACGCCATAGATCGCCGCCGCATGCTGTGGCGGCACCCCCGCGTAGAGGGCCTGGAACGTGAACACACGCTGCAGCCGTTCGTCGGAGACGTGCCGCGCGACGGCCGGCGTGAGTCGCCGCGTCGCCCCCATCATCACCAGATCCACGGCGCGGGAGAGGAGTCGGCGGTCGCGCAGGTCGGAGAGGGAACTGAGGTTGTGATCGATGAAGGTGTCGAACTCGACGTCATGCAGCCGGGCAAGCCATCTGGTGAGGTCGCGCACCCCGGTCCCCGCGTCCGGGCCGAACGTCGAGGTCGCGGCGGCGGCCAACCTGTCGGCGCCGCGCGGGATGTCGAGGTGCGTGCCGTCGGCGAATCGAGCGCTGTACGACGGGTCGACGTCGATCAGGGCCAGTCGGCGGCGGGATTCCGCGGGTGAGATGCCGACCGCACCGAGTGCGTCGTCGATCAACGATGGCATGGTGAGAACCGTTGCGCCGGTGTCGAATCCGACCGAACCGGCGCCCAGGTCCGGGGCCTTGTCGTGGGTGGCGAGCGGTTCGGTGCGGACCAGTCCGCCCGCGGTGGGCGCGGCATCGACGACGGTGACCCGGTGCCCGAGTTCGGTGAGCCGCAGTGCCGCCGAGAGTCCCGACAAGCCGGCACCGATGATCACCACCCGGGCACCGTGCGGGGCCGTCTGTGTCGTCACGTCGCGATCACGTCGTGCGGTGAGCGATGCGATGGGCGAAGGCCCCCAGCTCGGTACGGACCGGTTCGGACATGTCGGCCGCCCCGAGGGTGGCCAGGGCGCTGGTGAGGAGACCGGAGATCTGGGTCTCGATCTCGTCGACGGCGCCGACGTCGGTGAGGATCGACCGGGCCGTTCGCACCTCGTCCTCGGTCAGCGGGCGGCCGACGGCGGCGCGGAGACGTTCGGCGAGTGCCGGATCGCGTTCGCCCGCCCGTGCCAGTCCGACCGCGAGCAGCGCGGTGCGCTTCCCGGCGACCAGGTCGTCACCGGATGGTTTGCCCGTCCGGTCGGGATCGCCGAACACTCCCAGGAGATCGTCGCGCAACTGGAAGGCGACGCCGAGATCGTGGCCGATCGAACGGAGATCGCCGATCAGCGACGCGGGGGCCGACGCGAGGGTGGCCCCGAGTTCGAGCGGCCGGGCGACCGTGTAGGCGGCGGTCTTGAACCGCATGACGCGGTACGCGGCGTCCACGGACTCGTCGCCGCCCGCCTCGTTGACGATGTCGAGGTACTGACCGCCGAGAACCTCGGTACGCATCGACGACCACACCCGGCCGACCGACGCAGGCAGGGGCCGTGGAGCAGTTTCTCCCGGCACGGTCGCATCGCCCGGGTGATGACCGTGCACCATGTCGTCGGCCCAGGCCAGAGCGAGGTCGCCGAGCAGGATCGCGGCGGCCGCCCCGTGGTGGGCGGCGTCGCCGGCCCAGCCGTCATCGATGTGGCGGCGTTCGAACACCCGGTGCACGGTGGGGCGGCCTCGGCGGGTGTCGGATCGGTCGATGATGTCGTCGTGGATCAGCGCGCAGGCCTGGACGAGTTCGAGCGAGGCGGCGACCCGGAGGGCGTCCTGGGCGCCGGGGGAGTCCGGCCCGGTGGCCGGGAGTTCACGTCCGGAGGAGCTCAGGCCGGCGAGCCATCCTGCATAGGCGAAGACCGGGCGAACCCGTTTCCCGCCCTGCAGGACGAAGTCCCGCACCACCTCGCCTGCCTCGCCCACCTGCGGGTCGACGTCGGCGGCCACCGGGACCGCGCGCCCGAAGAAGACCTCGAGGGCGGCCTCGACCGCGGCGGGCACGGCGTCGAGGGTGGTCGGGATCGGCAGGGCGGACGTCACCCTGCCAGGCTAGTGCCGCCGACGGCGCCGGCGTGGAGCCCGGTCCCGGCGGGCCCTGACCCGTGATCCGTACAATGTGCGGGTGACCTCATCTCCCACCCGGGCTCCATCGATCGTGGACCGGCTGTCGGCACCTCACCGCGGCCCCGTCCCGTTCTCGGTGGAGTTCTTCCCGCCCAAGGACGCCGAGGCCGAGGCGAGGCTGTGGCGTGCGGTCCGCACGTTCGAGCGATTGGGTCCGGCATTCGTCTCCATGACCTACGGCGCCGGCGGGTCCACCCGTGACCGGACGGTCCGCATCACCGGCGAGCTAGCCGCCCAGACCACCCTCCTGCCGGTGGCCCATCTGACGGCGGTCAACCACAGCATCGACGAGCTGCGGGCGCTGGTCGGCGCCTACGCCGACCAGGGCATCACCAATATCCTCGCGCTCCGCGGCGACCCTCCGGGCAACCCGCTCGGGGAATGGGTACAGCATCCGGACGGAGTCGCCTACGCCGAGGAACTGGTGCGGCTGATCGACCAGCTCGGCGATTTCCATGTCGGGGTCGCGTCGTTCCCCGAAGGGCATCACCGGGCGCCGACGCTCGAGCACGACACCCGCACGCTGGTGAACAAGCTGCGCGCCGGTGCCGAGTACTCCATCACCCAGATGTTCTTCGACGTCGACGACTTCCTGCGGCTGCGCGATCGGGTGGTCCGCGCGGATCCGGAGCAGGGCGCAAAGCCGCTCATTCCCGGGATCATGCCGATCACGTCGCTGGCGAGCGTGCGGCGGATGGCCGAGCTGTCGGGGTCGGTGATCCCGCCCGACGTACAGGCACGATTCGCGGCCGCGGCCGGGGACGGTGCGGAGGAGAACCGGGAGGCGGTGCGCGCCGTCGGGATCGACTTCGCGACCGAGATGGCACAACGCCTCGTCGCCGAGGGGGTGCCCTGCATCCACTTCTGCAGCCTGAACTTCGCCAAGGCGACCAGCGAGGTCCTCGAGCGCCTCGGTGTCGACGCGTCGTCGGCGCTGGGCGCGACCGTCGGCTGACGCCCGACGGTCGGCCGGTCACCGGCTGCCGGACCCCGACTTCTGCTGTGTCGTCGTCTCCGGCTCGGTCGCCCCGGACTTCGTCGACGACTTCGACCGCGTCGGACCCGACCGCCGCGGTCGGCCCGGTCGAGGACTGCGGTCTCGCTTGAGGTAGGCGAGCCAGCCCACGATGGCGACGGCCGCCAGACAGACCAGTGCGAAGAACCACGACCAGCTGCTGACGGCGGCGGTCGCCGGATCAGGATAGGTGGCGTCTGCGCTGAAGTCCGACGGCTTGCGCGGCTCGGGTGTCCAGGTGACGGTGGTGTCGCTGATCTGATCGCCGTTGGTGGCGCTCACCGGTCCACCGAAAGTCACCGTGAGCTCGACGAAGTCGCGGTTCGGCGTCAGGTCGGTGAGGTCGGCGGAGCCGCGAAAACGTACGACATCGCCACTGCGCTTGGCCGAGAGGTCCATGCTCATCGCGGATTCGCCGAACGAGGCCGCCACGATGTCGCCGAGCTGGCTGAACTGTCCGGCGGTGAGATCGGTGAAGACGGCGCGGGTGCCGACGCGCGGGATGACCTTGTCGGCGGTGTTGTCGGGAGCCGCGCTCGCGCCGGGGCTCGCGGGTGACTGTGTCGGGGAACTGCCGGGCGCAGCGGTCGTCTCGGACTCGGGTCGCGTGGAGTAGTCGCTGAGGGTGACGCTCGACCCCATCGACTCCGGGACGTCGAGCTTGGGTGCGCCGCGCGGGTTGTCCGGCGAGGTCGCCACCACGATGGTGCCGGAGTACCGGTCACCGACGGTGGTCGAGCGTTCCAGACAGCCCGTGAGCAGGGGAGCGGCAGCCATCAGGGACACCAGCAACAGGACCGCGGACCTTCGAGATGACGAGCGCACGTTGCTCATCGTGCCAGACGTGGCGGAGCAAACCGTTGCCGACGCGCACGGGTCACCGTCGCAGCGCCAGGTGCGCGGAGATCCGGCCGCTCGCTCCCGTCACGCCGCCGCCGGGGTGCGTCGATGCCCCGGCCAGCAGGATCCCGTCCGCGCCGGGGACGGAGTGCCCGGACAGATCGGGGTGGGGACGCCAGAAGAACATCTGATCGATGCTCATCTCGACGTGCATGATGTTGCCGCCGAGCAGGCCGAGTTCCTGCTCGAGGTCGTCCGGGGTCTGGATATGGGTGTGCTCGACGTGCTCACCGAACCCGGGCGCGTGGCGGTCGAGTTCCGCACCGATCGCGGCGGCCGCATCCGGCGCGACGTCGGCCCACGACCGGCCCCTGGAGAGGCGATGGGGATGCCATTGTGCCCATACGCTGACGAGATGCTTGCCGGGCGGTGCGAGGGTGGGGTCGATCGCCGAATATCCCATCGCCACGCAGGCGGGACGCTCGGGCAGGTCACCCACCGACGCCGCGGCGTGAGCCCGTCGGAGCTGCGCGCGATCGGTCACCAGGAGACCGAGCGCCGAATGCACGCCGTGGGCGGGGAGATCCGACGGCAGGTCGCGGTATGCGGGCAGGGCGTCGGCGCCGAGCCGGATGGCCATGCCGATGCCGTCTCCGATGACGATCTGCGACCGCCAGCGCTCGGCCGGCTCGCGTGGATATCCACCTGCGGTCAGCAGGTCGAGGGTGGTGGCGATGTGACAGGCCGCGATCACCTTTCGCGCACAGTGGCCGTCGCCGTCCACGGTCCGGACCTGCCAGTGGTCGCCGCATCGCGTGATCGAGGTGGCGGCCCGGCCGAGCATCACCTCGCCGCCGTCGCTCCCGAGCCTGCCGAGGAGGGCCTCGGTGAGTGCTCCGCTGCCACCGATGGCGCGTCCGGGCGGTATGTCGTGCTGGAGCGCGGCGAAGCCGACCATCGGGGCGGTGCCGGGTGCGTTCATCGGCGGCCCCGACTGCGCACCGAACCAGGCCAGTGCGGCCTTGAGTGGCTCGGAGGTGAACCATCGGTCGAGCAGGGTGTCGCCGGAGGACATCAGCTCCTGCGTCAGGGACAGCATCGCGCCGGTCCGATGTCCGATGAGTCCCGTCCGGGCGGAGTGGGCGGTGCGGGTGAGACCGGTGAACGCAGTGGCGAACCGTCCCGGGCTCGCCGGGGAGTAGAACGAGCGCATGACGGCCCTGGCGCGTGGACGCCACACCTCGACGAATCTGCGGTACGCCTCGGCATCGGCGGAGCCGACCGCGCGGTCGATCGATGCGCACGTGGCGTCGAGGTCGGTGCGGAAGACGATCGGCCCGGTCCGGTCGGTCGATGGGGCGAATGCCCACGGATCACAGTCGATGTAGCGCAGTCCGTGATCGGCGAGGGAGAGCTCGTCGAGGATCGGGGAATGGCGGATCATGAGGTGTGCCGACGACCCGCGATCGACCCGGTAGCCGGGGAAACGCTCGACCGTCGAGACCGCGCCTCCTGCGACGTCGTCGCGTTCGACGACGCGCACCGATCGTCCGGCACGGGCGAGGTAGGCGGCCGCGACCAGGCCGTTGTGGCCGGCCCCGACGACGATCGCGTCGAGTGGCCGATGGGTTCGATCGCCTGCGAGGCTCATCCGGCAGTCCGTCCGGTCATCGTGCACGGGCCGGGTCGTCGGGGCCCAGCGGAAGCGGTCGCCCCAGAAACGCGAACGGACGCGGGTCACCGGTGAAGGTGAAGTGGCGCAGTATGTCGACGAATCCCATGCGCCGGTACAGGGACCAGGCGCGGTTGTCCTCGGCAGGCGCCTCGGGTGTCGACAGCAACACCTGGCCCTCGGGCCGGCCGGCGAGCAGCCTGCCGAGCAGCCACTGTCCGAGGCCACGTCCCTGGGCCGTCGGGTGCACGTGCAGTTCGGTCAGCTCGAAGTAGTCGCGGGTGATCGCGTCGACGGCGGGATCGGAATGTCCCGCCTGCCGCAGGCCGATGCGGAGCTGCTGGTTCCACCACTGGTCGCGCGCGCCCTGATAGCCGTAGGCGATCCCGACCAGGAGCTCGTCGTCGGAGACCGCCACCGGCCGGGCCAGGCGTCGACGCGCCATCTGCGGGGAGGTGATCTCGGCGGCAGGCATCGTGGCCACCGCCCCGACCGCGCGCCAGCGGGGACGGGTGATGTGGTCGCGCCAGAGCGCCGCCCGGTGGATCTCGGTACCGCGTGGATAGTTCATCGCGGTCACGTAGATGTCGAGGGCGGGTTCGAGCCAGATCCGGGAATCCTGGCCGGTCAGATCAACGAGGCGGATCGTCAACGAACGTCTGTCCTCTCGTCGAACAGTGGACATCGGGGTCGGCCGTCGCCTTGAAGGTGACGGAGGTGCTAGCTATATTGAATATGTCGAACGGGTGTTCGATGAATCAGCCTCCGCAAGCTGTTCTGTCCACCCGCCGACATCGGGCGCCGGCCCGACGGCGACGAGGGAAGCGTTTGCTGTCGGGCCGGCGTTGTATACAGCAGTCGCACCGCGTACAACGACGGCCGACTGACCACGGGGAGGTGGACATGCCCAACTCGATTCCGACGACCGGGTCCACGACGGACATCGATCCGATCGTGGTGGGACGTAGCCGTGACCTGCTCGACCGCGCCCAGAATCTGTTCGACAACGCCGACGGCGTCGACGACTCCGCAGAGCGCTTCCGTCAGTACTACCTCACCGCGCTGCGGGCCGCAGGTGCGGCGCTGGAGATCCACGAGCCGACGAACAGGCCGGTCCGGCGCAGGCATTCCCGTAGCGCCTGGAATCGGGTCCCGGTGGTGGTCCCCGAGCTCGACGACCACGCCGCCTACTTTGCCGCCCGCTCGCGGGTACGCCTCGACATCGAGGCCGGCCTGGTCCGCGCGATCGACGATCGAGCGGTGCAGCAGATGCGCCGCAGGGTCATCGACCTGCTCGATGCCGTCGAGGCGTTGCTCATCTCGTACGAGCAAGGCAAATTGCCCCACCAGGCCGCGCATTCGGACCGGACCGCGTGACGGTATGATCCGACCCAACCTCGGGTAATGGTGGTCGCCGGGTGATTCTGCTCGTATCATGGGAAATTGAAGCCGCAGACGGCGGCAGACGGCGTCGACATCGCGCAGGACCGGCAACGGCCATGCGGTCGGGTCGGTGGAGTGGGAGTTAGGAGGGTCGGTGCCTCTTTCGGAGCACGAGCAGCGGATGCTCGAACAGATCGAAAGCGCTCTGTATGCCGAAGACCCGAAGTTCGCGTCGAGCGTCAAGCGTCGTCGCCTCGGACGGTCCAGCGGCCGGCGTCGCCTGCAAGCGGTTGCCATCTTCGTTGTGGGTCTGGTCCTCCTCGTCGGTGGACTCATCGTCGAGGTGCGCGTCGGCGGGTTCCCGATCATCAGCCTCATCGGGTTTCTCGTGATGTTCGGTGCGGGGTTGCTCGCACTGTGGGGCGGCGGCAGTCGGTCGGCGGGGGCCGATCGTGAGCACGGCAACGGTGCCAAGGAGTCCCGAGGCAGCGCACCCAAGCGTAAGTTCTCCGAACGCATGGAAGAGCGGTTCAACCGCCGCTTCGAGCAGGAGTAGATCGCCCGCCGGGTGAGAACCCGGCGCAAGGTCGTTCACAGACCGCACGCCACTTCGGTGTGCGGTCTTTTCGTGTTGGCGATGGCGCGTGGAGCCGACGCCCTCCCTCGACTCCCCGGTGCGACTCCCCGGTGCGACTCCCCACCGTGCCCCACCCCGATTCCCCACGCCGCCCCACCGAAGTGCCCCACTATGCCCCACAGGGCACGGATCTCATTCCTCACCTGGCACTTTGATGTGATTCAGCATCACCACCACCGCACATCTGCGCATGCGACGCGCCGTGTCGCGCAACATGCCCCACTCAAAATAAGGCCATTGAACTGGACTTTTCCGATCGTGTGGGGGGTAGGTGGAGCGTCAGGGGTGGAAAGTGGAGGAAAGTGGGGTACTGTGGCAGCACTGGGTGAGACGGACCGGACGCCGAACCCAGTAGGGCAGGAGGTGTCGACATGTCCGTGCGATTTGTCGGCACCTACACGCCCAAGTTGGACGACAAGGGGCGGCTCACGTTGCCCGCCAAGTTCCGCGACGCACTGGCAGGAGGGGTGATGGTCACACGAGGCCAGGACCGCAGCCTGTCGGTGTATCGAGCCGACGAGTTCGACGCGATCGCTGAACGCACCATGGCGGCGTCGCGGAACAACCCTGAGGCGCGGGCCTATCAGCGGTACTTCTTCGCGAGTACCGATGAGCAGCGACCCGACGGGCAGGGCCGGATCACCCTGTCGGCCGAACACCGGACCTACGCGGGCCTGTCCAAGGAATGCGTGGTGATCGGCGGGTTCGATCACCTCGAGATCTGGGACGCGCAAGCGTGGAGCGACTACCAGAGTGAGCACGAGGAGGACTTCTCCGCCGCGGGCTCAGACGCACTGGACGCGTTGCTGTAGCAGGCAAGCGATCGGGCAGACAGATGAATACGGGATCGGATGGGTCGAGGCCTCGGCCCGGAGCGACCCTGGCGTACTTCCCCAACGCCAGGTGCGCGATCGGGCCGAGACCCCGCCTCATCGGAGACACCCCGTTGCGAACCCTCACCGCCCGAGACCGACGAATCGAACCGCACAGTCCGAGGAGGAGGTCGGTGAACGCACGCCACGAGGAGCCGGACGGCGAATCCGATCGGCTCACTCCGCACGCGGACCACAGTGGGACGCCCCGCCGTTCCGGCGAGTTCGGGCATCTGCCGGTGATGGCAGACCGGATGGTCGAGCTCATCACGGCGGCGTTCCCCGGAACCGGCAGCGCGCCCGTCTTCGTGGATGGCACGCTCGGGGCCGGCGGCCACACCGAACTCATACTGCGCGCCGATCCGCGGGTCCGGGTGATCGGCATCGACCGGGACAGCAACGCGCTCGACATCGCTCGCGACCGTCTGGCGGAGTTCGGTGAGCGGATCACCTTCCATCAGGCCCGTTTCGACGAGATCGGCGAGGTGTTGACCGACGTCGGTGTCGACCTCGTCGACGCGGTTCTCTTCGACCTCGGTGTGTCGTCCATGCAACTCGATCGTCCTGACCGGGGTTTCGCGTACGCGGTCGACGCGCCCCTGGACATGCGGATGAACTCCTCCGAAACCACAACGGCCGCAGATATTCTCAACACGTACTCGCACGGCGACCTGGCGCGCATCCTGTCGGAGTACGGCGAGGAACGATTCGCCGGGAAGATCGCGTCGGCGATCCTGCGGGAGCGCGAGAAGGAGCCGTTCACCACGAGTGGCCGTCTCGTCGAGCTGCTCTACGCCGCCATCCCGGCCGCCACGCGCAGGACCGGTGGGCATCCGGCGAAACGTACCTTCCAGGCGTTGCGGATCGAGGTCAACCACGAGCTCGATGCGCTGCGTCGTGCACTTCCGGCAGCGTTGTCGGCCCTGCGGGTCGGTGGACGCGTCGCCGTGATGAGTTACCAGTCGCTCGAGGACCGGATCGTCAAGCGGGAGTTCGTCAGCCGCACGACATCGACCTCGCCGATCGGCCTCCCGGTGGAATTGCCGGACTCTGCACCGGATTTTCGCTTGATCACCCGCGGCGCCGAGCGAGCGAACGACCAGGAGCAAACGGAGAACCCTCGATCGGCCCCGGTGCGTGTCCGGGTGATCGAACGTGTCGACGAAAAGGATCGCGCATGACCGTCTTGCAGGACATCGAGATCGACGATGACCACGTCGAAGCGGACGAGATCCGCCGAGGCAGGCGGCATTCGGGGTTCGAGAGTGAGCGCGCGACTCGGTCTCGCGCGGCCCAGCGCGCGATAGACCGGCGTCGGAAGCGGCTCGAGCGGGATGAGCGGGCCGATCAGATCGCAGGCCGGACCCGGGCGAAAGCGATGTCGGCGACGGTCGGTCCCCAGATCTCGATGCGGGCTCGAGTCGCCGGAATTCCTTTCGTGGTACCGGTGCTCGCCCTCCTTGTGATCGGGCTCGGCATGAGCCTGCTGTTGTCGACGAAGGCAGCAGCGGATTCGTATCGGCTCGGTGAGGAGCGTCAGGCGAACCAGGCGCTGGTCGATCGGCGTGACTCGCTCAAGCGCAGTTACGAATCGGGTGACTCGGCACCGGAACTGTCCGACAAGGCATCTCGGCTGGGCATGATCCCGGCGAAGAATCCGGCGCGGATGATCGTGACCGGAACCGGACCGCCTCGGGTGATCGGCGATCCGGAACCCGCGCAGGGTCGTGCCATGCGTTCGATCAACCCGCCGACCGGACCGGATCCGGTGTCGAGCATCGACCCCAAGAAGGTCGACGACTCCGAGGGGCTTCCCGGGGGCGGGGCGGAATCCGCAGGTGCGCAACCGAGTTCGACACCTGGAGACAATTCCGCGCAGGCGCCTACCGCCACACCCACGCCTGCCCCCAACCCCGCGCCGACACCCGGCGCATCGTCGTCGGTCACCCCTGATGGCACCGCACCGGCGGCGGGCGCGACCACACAGACGGCACCCGCACCGTCCGCGGTCCGTCCCGCACCGAACGTGCTGCCGACGAACCAGAACGCGCCGGGCGCAAATTCGCGGGAATCCCGCTAACAGCGTGGACAATTGGCAACCATGACACGTGCCGTCTTCCAGCGTTTCGACGCGGGTTCTTCCGGTCGGGGTCGAGGTGGCCGCGGAGGTTCCGGAGGTGGTCGCGGCGGTGCCGGTTCCGGAGCAGGCGGTCCGCAACGGCCGGAGACATTCCTGGGCCGGAGCCGGATCGCCGGGGCATTGGTGATCCTCGCGGTGCTGGCGGTGGCGATCCGGATGATCGTGGTGCACACCGTGGAGGCATCGTCGATCTCGGCCGAGGCGGCCCAACAACGCGAGTACACACAGGTCCTCACTGCGAAACGCGGGGCGATCCTCGATCGCAAGGGTCGCCCGCTCGCCTACACCGACGAAGCGCGATCGCTGACCTTCCTGCCCAAGTCGGTTCGCAAGACGATCGCCGAGGCCCATCAGAAGGACGACGCGCTACCGGATGTGGACGAACGCCTCGGCGAGATCGCGAAAGGCGTGTCGTCGGCGCTCGGTGGTTCGATCAGCGAGCAGGACCTGTTGTCCAAGCTCAAGAGCGACGACACCTTCGTGTACCTGGCTCGATCGGTGAGTCCGGAGGTGGCGAACAAGATCACCGAGGAGTTCCCGGAGGTCGGAGCCGACCCGCAGAGCATCCGGCTCTACCCCGGAGGGTCGTTGGGTGCCAACATCATCGGCGACGTCAACTACGACGGCAACGGCCTCGTCGGTCTCGAGGCCTCCCTCGATTCGCAACTTGCGGGCACCAACGGTTCCAAGACCTACGATCGCGGCTCCGACGGCGCGATCATCCCGGGCAGCACCCGCAACGTGCATCCGGCCCTCAACGGCGCGACCGTTCGCCTCACGATCGATTCGGACGTCCAGTGGTTCGTGCAGAGCCAGGTGTCGGCGGCCAAGGCGGCCTCGGGCGCCAAGAACGCATCGGCGGTGGTCCTCGACGCCAAGACCGGCGAAGTGGTCGCGATGGCCAACGACAACACATTCAACGCGTCGCAGCCGCTGGGAGACCAGCAGAACGCCGACCTCGGCAACCGGGCGGTCACGTCGCCGTTCGAGCCGGGCTCGGTCAACAAGATCATCGCGGCATCGGCCGCCATCGAGTACGGCGTCACCACGCCGACCGAGGTGCACCAGGTACCCGGCAGCATCAACATGGCGGGGGTGACGGTCAACGACGCCTGGTCGCACGGCGTCGAGCCGTACACCACGACCGGGATCTTCGGTAAGTCGTCGAATGTCGGCACCCTCATGCTGGCCCGGAAGATCGGCGAGAAACGGTACGCCGACATGGTCCAGAGATTCGGCCTCGGCCAGCGCACCGGCGTCGGGCTGCCGGCCGAGAGCGCAGGCGAGGTGCCTGCCCTGAGTCAATGGTCGGGCGGTTCGTTCGCGAATCTGCCCATCGGTCAGGGGCTGTCGATGACGCTGCTGCAGATGACCGGGATGTATCAGGCCATCGCGAACAACGGTGTGCGGGTCCCGCCGCGCATCCTCGAGTCCGAGCAGCGAGACGGGCACGACGTCGATGACATGTCCCGCCCGGACGGTGTCCGTGTGGTGAGCCCACAGACCGCCGAGAAGGTCCGGAACATGTTCCGGGCCGTCATGCAGAAGGACCCGATGGGTGTGCAGCAGGGGACCGGCTACACGGGTGCCGTCGCCGGCTACCAGATCTCCGGAAAGACGGGCACCGCCCAGCAGGTCGATCCGAGTTGTGGCTGCTACTCGAACTCGAACTACAACATCACCTTCGCGGGCATCGCGCCGGCCGACAACCCCCGATATGTGGTCGGCATCATGCTGGACAATCCGAAACGCAGCTCGGACGGCAGCGGCGGGCAGTCGGCGGCGCCGATGTTCGGCACGATCGCCTCGTGGTTGCTGCAGCGCGACCGGGTGCCCCTGTCGGGACCGGCGCCGCGTTTGACCCTGGAGGCGCGCTGACCGGAGGTGGTCAGGCGATCGGCGGCGCACCGATGTCGAATCCGTGCGCGTCCACAGTCACCCGTAACGGACAGCGATCGCGCTGACGGTATCGTGAGTGCGTTCCGGCGAGCCCGACCCGGGCCGCCTGGGTTGAACAACGAGGGAGGCGGGAGGCACAGATGGCGTCGACTCGCCGTAACCGGGCGAAGCCTGCCGGGGGAATGCTTCGGCCGACAGCCGTGGCACCGACGGCGGTCTCGGTCTTGTCCGCGGCCACCGGGGCTCGTGTGGACCTCGTCGGTTCGGCATCGGCCGACACCGAGGTCACCGGAGTGACATTGCGGGCCCAGGACGTGATTCCCGGCGATCTCTTCGCGGCACTGCCCGGCGGGCGCACACACGGCGCCCTGTTCGCCGACCAGGCGGTCGCGGCGGGCGCCACAGCCGTGCTCACCGATCCGGCCGGACGTGCGGAGCTGACAAAGGTCCTCGGGTCCGATGCGGCGTGTGCGGTGCTCATCCACCCGAATCCGCGAGAGGTTCTCGGCTCGGTGAGTGCCCGGATCTTCGGCTACCCGTCCCTGCGACTGAAGCTGATCGGCATCACCGGCACCTCGGGCAAGACGACGACCGCCTACATGGTGGAGGCAGCCCTGCTCGCCGCGGGACACTCGGTCGGCCTGATGGGCACGGTGCAGACGCGCATCAACGGGGTCGCCCAGCCCAGCGCACTCACCACTCCGGAGGCGCCGACCCTGCAGGCGATGCTGGCCACCATGCTCGAGCGCGGCGTCGACGCCGTCGTGATGGAGGTGTCCAGCCATGCCCTCGCGCTCGGCCGGGTCGACGGAGCCCAGTTCGCCATCGGGGCGTTCACCAACCTGTCGCAGGACCATCTGGATTTCCACCATTCGATGCGGGCCTACTTCGACGCCAAGGCACGGTTGTTCGCGCCGTCGTCATCGACGCACGCGGTGCGGCCGATCATCTGTGTCGACGACGAGTGGGGACGCCGGATGGTCGAGATCGCCCGTTCGGACAAGCAGTCGCCCCCGGTGACGGTGTCGACCGGAACGGTGCCGGCCCAGTGGCATGCGGGACCGTCGACAGTGGACGCCGACGGCGCGCAGCACGTGACGGTCACCGTGCCCGGCGGCGGCGACCAGGAGATGGTGGTGCCCCTACCCGGCCGCTACAACGTGGCCAATGCCCTGACGGCGGTGGCGATTGCGGTCGGCGCCGGGGTCACCCCATCGGCAGCGATCGGCGCGATCGCCGGCGTCTCGGTCCCGGGCCGGCTCGAACGGATCGACCGCGGGCAGCAATTCCTCGTCGTCGTCGACTACGCGCACAAGCCTGCGGCACTCGAGGCGGTGATCGCCACGCTGCGCGACCAGACCCGCGGGCGGATCGCGGTGGTGGTCGGGGCAGGCGGTGACCGTGACGTGGGCAAGCGACCGATCATGGGTGAGATCGCCGCTCGCGGTGCCGAACTCGTGATCGTCACCGACGACAATCCGCGCACCGAGGAAGCAGCCGCGATCCGTGCCGAGGTCCTCGCAGGCGCGCGGGCCGCCGGACTCGACGTCGACGCCCACGAGATCCGCGAGGTCGGTGATCGCGCCGAGGCCATCGCGGCGGCCATCGCCTGGGCGACGCCGGGGGACACCGTGCTCATCGCGGGCAAAGGACACGAGACCGGTCAGGAGGTCGACGGTGTCAAGCATCCCTTCGACGACCGGCTGGTCTCCGGGGCAGCCCTCGATTCGTCGATCGCGCCTCCGGAGGACGGGGAGGACGAGAAGTGACGACGCCACCGACTGTTCTCGTGGCGTCGTCGGTCCACATCGACGACGTGCGTGCCATGCTGCGCAGATTGGCAGAGGCGGGCGCGACCCCCTCGGAGGCCGGGCAGACGCGCACCTGGGCGATCCTGGGTGAACTCGCTGTCGCCGACGGACTCACGGAGAACGAGAGTGTCGTCGAGCACGATCGACTCGGTCGTCAGATCGTCCGCCTCGCCGTCGACAAGACGCTGTGTGTGGGGCGTTCGCGTGCCGTGCGTGCCCTTCACCAGGGCACCGTCATGGAAGGCTCATGGGGTGACGAGGTCCGGATGGTCGCGACCGCCGGCGAGGCACGTGACCTGCTGACCTCCGAGGACTGGCGGCCCGGACCGGGCGACGTGATCCTGCTGGCCGCCGAGGACCCCGGCATCGCCGGCCTGGCGACCCTCTGGCCGGCGCGCGACGGCAACGCGGGCGACAGCGCAGGACACGAGACAAGCGACGACGAGAACACCGCACACGAAAGTACGGGGGACGGGCCATCGAGCATGTCGACGACGGGGACGAACGAGTGAGGGCGACAAGGGTGACAGTGCAGACAGGGATGACGCGGTGACACAGATCCTGATCGCGGGTGGCATCGCGCTCGCGGTGTCGATCCTCCTCACGCCGTTTCTCATCCGCCTCTTCACCCGGCAGGGTTTCGGGCAGGAGATCCGGGTCGAGGGGCCGCAGAGCCACCAGACCAAACGCGGCACGCCGTCGATGGGTGGCGTGGCGATCCTGGTCGCGTTGTGGGCGGGCTACCTCGGGTCCCACATCGTCGGACTGTTCACCGGGGGAACCGGGGTCACCGCGTCGGGTCTGCTCGTCCTGGGACTGGCCACCGCGCTCGGCGGCGTCGGATTCCTCGACGACATCATCAAGATCCGCAAGCACCGGAACCTCGGGCTCAACAAGACCGCCAAGTCGATCGGGCAGTTCGCTGCCGCGATCCTCTTCGGTGTGCTCGTGCTGCAGTTCCGCAACGACGCCGGCTACACGCCTGCGAGCACGCATCTGTCCTACGTCCGCGACATCGACGCCATCTCGATGTGGTCGATCGTCTTCGTGGTCTTCTGCTGGCTCGTGGTGGCGGCGTGGTCGAACGCGGTGAACTTCACCGACGGCCTCGACGGACTGGCGGCCGGTTCGATGGCGATGGTGCTCGGCTCCTACGTGCTCGTCACGTTCTGGCAGTACCGCAACGCGTGTTCGGGTGGACCCAAGGCCACCCAGGAGATCACTCCCGGCTGTTATGTGGTCCGCGATCCACTCGACCTCGCGCTGATCGCGGTCGCGGGCGGCGGAGCCTGTCTCGGCTTCCTGTGGTGGAACGCGGCGCCGGCCAAGATCTTCATGGGAGACACCGGATCGCTGGCCCTGGGCGGCATGCTGGCCGGCCTGTCGATCACCACCCGCACCGAACTCCTCGCGGTGGTCATCGGCGCACTGTTCGTCGCGGAGATCATCTCGGTGGTGGTCCAGATCGCGTTCTTCCGCACCACCGGACGCCGGGTGTTCCGGATGGCGCCCTTCCATCACCATTTCGAGCTGGGTGGCTGGGCCGAGACCACGGTGATCATCAGGTTCTGGCTGCTCACGGCCATCGCCTGTGCGTTGGGTCTGTCCTTGTTCTACAGCGAGTTCCTGGCCGTCAGTGGCTGATCGGCGACCCGACCTCGACGTGACCGCATTGTCGGGGACGACGGTGCTGGTCGCCGGTGCCGGCACCGCAGGCCGGTCGGCGGCCCGGTACCTGCTCGATGTCGGGGCGCACGTGACGGTCGCAGATGCCCGGTTCGGTCCGGACGATCCCGGCGACGACGATCTGTCCGGCCTCGGTGCGCGCCTGGTCGGCACCGCGTCACTGCTCGACGACGACAACGAATGGCCGGGGGAGACCGGACTGGTCATCGCGTCGCCCGGCTTCTCGCCTGCGCATCCACTCATCGTCCGCGCGGTCGAGGTGGGACTGCCGATCTGGGGCGAGGTCGAACTCGCCTGGCGCGTCGACCGTGCCGGGCTGCTCGGCGAGCCTCGGACCTGGCTGGTGGTCACCGGAACCAACGGAAAGACGACGACGACGTCGATGCTCACCGACATCGTCGTCGGCGCGGGGCGTTCGGCCGCGGCCTGCGGCAACATCGGCCTACCCGCACTCGATGCGATGCGGCAGACGCCGCGAGTGGACATCCTCTGCGCCGAGTTGTCGTCGTTCCAGCTGCACTGGGCACCCTCGGTGGCGCCGGATGCCGGCGTGGTGCTCAACATCGCCGACGACCACCTGGACTGGCATGGCTCGTTCGACGCCTATGCCGAGGCCAAGGGTGTCGCATTGCACGGTGCCGTCGGCGTGGTGGGCCTCGACGATCCGACGGCGTCGTCGCTGCCGGTCGCCCGTCGCCGGGTGGGCTTCACGCTGGGCACGCCGGGGGACGGCGAGCTGGGGGTCGCCGACTCCCGGATCGTGGACCGCGCCTTCGGACCGCCGGGTTCGTCGCGGACGATCGTCGAGACCGCGGCGATCCACCCGCCCGGCCCCTCGGGGACCGCCGACGCACTGGCGGCGACGGCCCTGGCGCTCGTGGCGGGGATCTCACCCGACGCAGTCGCCGAGGCGCTGCGCGACTTCCGGCCGGCCGCCCACCGCGGCGAGGTGGTGGCCCGCGTCGACGGCCTCGACTACATCGATGACTCGAAGGCCACCAATCCGCATGCGGCCGAGGCTGCGATCGCAGGTCATCGGCGGGTGGTCCTCGTCGCAGGCGGACTGCTCAAAGGCGCCCCGGTCGACGACATGATCCGCCACACGCGTGCGCGACTCGCCGGGGTGGTCGCGATCGGTCGCGATCGTGAGCTGATCGTCGACGCGATCTCGCGACACGCCCCAGAAGTCCCAGCAGTCACAGTATTCACAGGGGACGATGGGCGCGTGACTGTTCAGCACGCGACCCCACACCTCGGGAACGAACTGCCCGCCGGACTGAGCGCCCCGACCGAACCACGCTCGGCGGCGGTCGGATCCGACGACACCGACTCCGACCGAGCCGCTGTCGCGGTCATGGAGCGGGCGGTCGAGGTGGCTGCGCATCTGGCGCGGACCGCCGACGACCGGCCCGACGCGGTGCTGCTCGCCCCGGCGGCCGCCTCCCTGGACATGTTCGCGGGGTACGGCAGGCGCGGTGACGCGTTCGCGGCGGCCGCGCGATCCCTGCCGGGTGCGGCCGACGTGAGCGGAACATCTCGATGAGCTCCTCGACGGAGGTACCGGGGCGGTCGTCCCGCACGACGAAGCCGACCGGCACGAAGGACAACGGCACCCGACGAACGAGCACACGGGGAACCGGCACGAAGGACTCGTCGTCGGCGGGCACCTGGCCGGCCGCGGTGGTCGAGGCGGTGCGCAACCTCCTGTCGCGACCACTCGCGTCGTATCACCTGATCCTGACGATTGCATTCCTGCTGACCGTGTTCGGTCTGGTGATGGTGTTGTCGGCCTCCTCGGTGGAGGGCTACTCCAAGGACGGGTCGTCGTACGGTCTGTTCGCCACCCAGATGATCTTCGCGCTGCTGGGTCTGGTGGGCTTCTACGTCATGCTCCGGCTGCCGGTGCGGCTCTTGCGGCGGATGGCGGCGCCACTGATGGTGATCACCACGGTCCTGCTCGCCGTGGTGCTCGTCCCCGGCATCGGCACCCTGAGTCAGGGCGCGCGGCGTTGGTTCGTGATCGGCGGATTGTCGGTGCAGCCTTCGGAGTTGGTGAAGGTGGCGTTGTGCGTCTGGGGTGCCCACCTGCTCGCCTCCCGGCGCCGGGACAACGCGTCCTTGAAAGAGTTGCTGATCCCGCTCGTCCCGGTCGCGATGCTGGTCTGCCTGCTGATCATCCTCGAGCCGAATCTGTCCACCACCATCACGATCGCCATCATCGTCGGTGCGATGCTGTGGTTCGCGGGCCTCCCGGTCAAGGTGTTCCTCACGTTCGCCGGAGTGGGCACCGCTATCGCAGTGCTGCTCGCACTCGTCGAGGGCTACCGATCCCAGCGTGTGCTGAGCTTCCTCGGCAGCATCGACGACCCGCAAGGAGCGGGATACCAGGCTCGCCAGGCCACCTACGCGCTCGCCAACGGCGGGGTGTTCGGTGTCGGCCTGGGGCAGAGCCGGGCGAAATGGAACTACCTCCCGAACGCGCACAACGACTTCATCTTCGCGATCATCGGCGAGGAACTGGGGTTGATCGGCGGACTGCTCGTGGTGATCCTGTTCGCGATCCTCGCGTTCATCGGATTCCGGATCGCCGTGCGGTCGGTGGATCCGTTCCTGCGCCTGATGACGGGCACCATCACCGTCCTGATCACCGCCCAGGCATTCATCAACATCGGCTACGTCATCGGGCTCCTGCCGGTCACCGGTATCCAGCTACCGCTGCTGTCCGCCGGCGGTACGTCGACACTGACCGTGCTGGCCATGCTCGGATTGCTGGCCAGTGCCGCTCGGCACGAGCCGGAGGCCGTGGCCGCCCTGAGCACCGGGGAACCCGGTCGTCTCGGTCGCTGGCTGCGACTGCCGGCGCCGGTCCCGTATCGCCCGACGCGCGCCGACGCCCTGCGCGATCGGCTCGATCAGCGACGCCCGGAACGGGCTCGTGTCGCAGCGCCCGCCGCCCCCTCCCGCTGGGCGCGTCTGCGGCATGGCACGCCGACCGAGGACGTGGCCCCTCGGCCGGTGCGGCGCCCGGCCCCGAGCCCCCGGGCACCACGCACGGCCGCGGTCCGGGTCGACTACCGTACGGGGTATTCGGGAACGGGTACCCGCCGTGGCGCTCCGGTTCCGCCGCGTGCGAGCCGTGGCGGGGGCGGTGCATCCGACGCCGGGCGGGCCGGGTCGACACACCAGTGGCGGCCGGCGGGCCGTTCTACCTGGTCACGGCACTGAAGACGGTCGAGACCGCACGGCAGCCGGTCGGCGGCGGCCGACGATGCGGAATGGAGTTGGGCACGGGTGAGTTCTGAGCGAGGCCGGTCGTCGGATCGGCCGTTGTCGGTCGTGGTCGCCGGTGGTGGGACCGCCGGACACATCGAACCCGCGCTCGCCGTCGCGGATGCGGTGACCCGTCTGGACCCGACTGCGCAGGTGACGGCCCTGGGGACCACTCGTGGTCTCGAGACCACGCTGGTTCCCGAGCGCGGGTATCCCTTGGAGCTGATCCCGCCCGTCCCGCTACCCCGGAAGCCGGGGATGGAACTGGCCAAGACGCCGACCCGTCTCGTCCATGCGGTGACCGCGACCCGGTCGGTCCTGTCGCGGGTCGGTGCCGACGTGGTGGTCGGTTTCGGCGGTTACGTCGCGCTGCCGGCATACTTCGCGGCGCAGATGCGGGTCCGCGGCCGTCACCGGCTGCCGATCGTCATCCACGAGGCCAATGCGAGCGCCGGGATCGCGAACAAGGTCGGGGCGCGGTTCGCCGATCGGGTGCTGGCGGCGGTTCCGGGTTCCGGCCTGGACGCCGATGTGGTCGGCATCCCGGTACGCGGCGTCATCACCGAACTCGACCGTCCGGCGCTACGCGCCAAGGCGCGCCACTATTTCGGCCTCGACGAGGACGCGCCCACGGTGCTGGTGTTCGGCGGATCCCAAGGTGCGCAACGACTCAACGACGCAGTTTCCGGCGCCGCGGGTGCGCTGGGAACCGCAGGCATCGGCGTGCTCCACGCGTTCGGCCCGAAGCACACGATCGATCCGCAGTCGCCGCCGGGTGCGCCGCCGTACCGGGGAGTCGGCTACCTCAAGCGGATGGACCTGGCATACGCCGCGGCGGATCTCGTCATCTGCAGATCGGGTGCGATGACGGTGGCCGAGATCTCGGCCACCGGCCTGCCGGCGATCTATGTCCCGCTCCCGCACGGCAACGGCGAACAGCGACTCAACGCGCTCCCGGTGGTCAATGCGGGCGGCGGCATCATCGTCGACGACGCCGAGCTGACGGCGGACTGGGTGGCCAGGGAGGTCCCCGCGATGCTCGCCGACCGGGACCGGCTGGCCGCGATGTCGGTGGCCGCGACCGGCTCAGGTCATCGTGACGCCGCGGACGCGGTCGCGGCAGCGGCGCTGGAGCTGGCGGCACAGCACCGAGGGGGCGGCCGACGACGGCGGCTCCGTTCCGCGTTTCGTTCACCGGGATCGGCATCGGAGCAGTGACAATCGACGTGCGTGGCATAGGCCACGATGACGGTATGCGTGGCCCAGGCTGTCGCGATGGTGAGGTGAGGCGATGAACGGCGACTCCGTGACCGGCCCCATCGGCGAACTCCCCGAACGTCTTCGCCGGGTGCACATGGTCGGCATCGGCGGCGCCGGGATGAGCGGGCTCGCCCGAATCCTGCTCGCCCGCGGCGGTCAGGTCTCCGGCTCCGATGCGAAGAACAGCCGGGGCATTCTCGCGTTGCGCACACGCGGAGCCCGCATCCAGGTGGGTCACGATCCGTCCGCCCTCGACCAGCTGCCGGGCGGCCCGTCGGTGGTCGTGACCACGCACGCCGCGATCCCCAAGACCAATCCCGAACTCGTCGCCGCCCGGTCGCGGGGCATTCCCGTCCTCTTGCGGCCCCGGATCCTGGCTGACCTGATGGTGGGATATCGCACCCTGCTCGTGGCCGGAACCCACGGCAAGACCTCCACCACCTCGATCGCTGTTGTCGCGCTTCAGCATTGCGGTGTCGACCCGTCGTTCGCAGTGGGTGGCGAGCTGAACGAATCCGGCACCAACGCCCATCACGGCAGTGGCGGGATCTTCGTCGCCGAGGCCGACGAGAGTGACGGCTCCCTCCTCGAGTACACCCCGGACGTCGTGGTGGTCACCAACATCGAGGTCGACCATCTCGATCACTTCGGGACTCGTGAGGCGTACGTCGATGTGTTCGACGAGTTCGCCGATCGCATCGCCCCCGGCGGTTCGCTCATCGTGTGTCTCGACGACGAGGGGTCCGCCGCCCTGGCCGGCCGATGCGCGCAGCGACTGGTGGAACGGGGCGTGTCGGTGTTCGGCTACGGCACGGGCCGGTACGCCGATCTCGCGCCCGCCGCGAAGCACGTCGCGACCTTGGTCTCGTGGTCGGCGCGGGGCTCCGGCGGGGTGGCGCAGGTGCGGTTCGACGCGCCGATCGCCGATCCGTCCGTGGAGCGCACCATGCTGTTGACCGTCCCCGGCGAGCACATGGCGCTCAATGCGATCGGGGCCGTCGTCGCCTGTGTGTGCGCAGGCGGCGCCCTCGCGGGGGTCATCGACGGCGTCGAGGCTTTCGGTGGCGTTCACCGCCGATTCGAATTCCGCGGCCGGACAGCCGATGTGGACGTCTTCGACGATTACGCGCATCACCCGACCGAGGTTCGGGCGGTGCTGACCGCCGCGCGGCTGGCGGTCGAGAGTGCGACGCCGGACAGCGACGCATCGGGTCGGGTCATCGCGGTGTTCCAGCCGCATCTGTTCTCTCGCACCCGTGATTTCGCGGCCGACTTCGCCGCGGCGCTCGATCTCGCCGACCAGGTCATCGTCGCCGATGTCTACGGCGCACGCGAGCAGCCGATCCCGGGGATCAGCGGTGCCAGCATCGCCGATCGGGTGACCCGGCCGGTCATCTTCCAGCCCGATCTGTCCGCGCTGGCGCGGACCGTCGCGTCCGTGGCACGACCCGGCGACCTGGTACTCACACTGGGGGCCGGTGACATCACCATGCAGGGGCCGGAGATCCTGGAGGCATTGCGGGACCGCGGTGCCAACCACACTGTCACCGCGGTCGCGGACGGTGTGGGAGCGGATGGTGCCGGAGCGACGGGTGCCGACGGTGCCGGAGCGCCGGGGTCGCAACCGTGAGTCCGCGGGTGCGCGACACCTCGCGCCGTTCCCGGCTCCTGCTGGGGACGGTCCTGGTCATCGTGGTGGTGGTCGGTCTCGGCCTGATCGCCTATTTCACCCCACTGATGTCGGTCCGGTCGACCGACGTCCACGACAATCGGGCGGTCCCGACCGACGAGATCGTCGGCGCGGCCCGGGTGGCCGACGGGACACCGCTGCTGCAGGTGGACACGCACCAGGTCGCGCAACGGATCGCGGCGATCCCCTCGATCGAATCGGTACGGGTGCAGCGCAGCTATCCGTCGTCGCTGACCATCACCGTCGTCGAGCGGCAACCGGTGGTGAAGGTGACCGACGGGCAGAAGGTCCATGTCCTCGACCGTTCGGGCGTCGGGTATCTGACCTTCGACACCACGACAGGTGTGCCACCGGAGATGAACAGGTTGCCGGAGTTCTCGACACCCAATCCGGGTCCCGGCGACCCGACGACGACCGCAACCCTCGCAGCCGTCTCCGGGCTGCCGGAATCGATCGGGAGCCGGGTCGTCAAGGTGACCGCCTCGTCGCCGGTGGACATCCAGTTCACGCTCAAGGGCAACAAGACCGTCGTCTGGGGAGACAGTGGGCAAGGGGCCGAGAAGGCCCGAACCCTCGGCGCCCTGCTGACGCGTCCCGCGACAACCTACAACGTGTCGAGCCCGGAGTTCCCCGCCTACAAGTGACGACACGGCGTCGCGACGGCAACGCCGTGCCGACATCCGCGGTGGTCGTCGGCACGTGACATCCATGAAAAATGCGGCCCAACTTCGCGACACGCCGCACGCTTGCTGGTTACCGCGCCATTCGGTGCCTAACGTCATGCCCATCATCCATCTACTTGACATAACTCTAAATCTATGGTTCAGGTTTAGGGTTTCGGATCGAACGAGGAAGGCGGGCACATGACGCCACCGCACAACTACCTGGCCGTGATCAAGGTCGTCGGCATCGGCGGCGGCGGTGTCAATGCCGTCAACCGAATGATCGAACAGGGACTGAAAGGTGTTGAGTTCATTGCCATCAACACCGATGCTCAGGCCCTGCTGATGAGCGACGCCGACGTCAAACTCGACGTCGGCCGCGACTCGACCCGTGGGCTCGGTGCCGGCGCCGACCCGGAGGTCGGGCGGCGCGCGGCGGAAGACGCCCGCGACGAGATCGAGGAACTCCTCAAGGGCGCCGACATGGTGTTCGTGACTGCCGGTGAGGGCGGCGGGACCGGGACCGGCGGCGCGCCGGTCGTGGCGTCGATCGCACGCAAACTCGGTGCGTTGACGGTGGGCGTCGTGACGCGGCCGTTCTCCTTCGAGGGCAAGCGTCGCGGCGGGCAGGCGGAGGCGGGTATCACCGCGCTCCGTGAATCCTGCGACACCCTCATCGTCATCCCCAACGACCGGCTCCTGCAGCTCGGCGATGCCCAGGTCAGTCTCATGGACGCATTCCGCAGTGCAGATGAGGTGCTGCTCAACGGTGTTCAGGGCATCACCGATCTGATCACGACGCCGGGACTGATCAATGTCGACTTCGCGGACGTCAAGGGCGTGATGAGCGACGCGGGCAGTGCCCTGATGGGCATCGGGTCGTCGCGCGGCGAGGAGCGCGCGAAGAAGGCCGCCGAGGCGGCGATCAACTCGCCGCTTCTCGAGGCGTCGATGGAAGGCGCTCGCGGCGTGCTCATCTCGATCGCGGGCGGCAGCGATCTCGGCCTGTTCGAGATCCACAACGCAGCGACCCAGGTGCAAGAGGCTGCGCACGAGGACGCCAACATCATCTTCGGCACCGTGATCGACGACAACCTGGGCGACGAGGTCCGCGTGACCGTCATCGCGGCCGGATTCGACAGTGGCGCACCGCGTAAGCGCACCGACATCCCGGCCGCCGCGGCGGGCAAGTCGACCGTCGGTTCCGGACAGGCGGGTGCGGTCGCGGCCAATTCACAGGACAACGACCCGCTGTTCGGCAAGATGCCTGCCGGCGCAGGCGACCCGTTCGTCGAGGCTCAGGAGCGTCCGCGGCGCAACAACGTCACCCTCGACGACGACGACGTCGATGTGCCGTCGTTCATGAAGCGCTGAGCTCGCACATGCGGGTACGCCGCGTGGTCACCAGCCGATCCGGTGGCGTCTCGGTGGCGCCCTATGACTCGTTCAACCTGGGCGATCATGTCGGCGATGACCCGAAAGCCGTTGCCGAGAACCGGACTCGACTCGCCGAGCAGATCGGGCTGGCGCCGGGACGGATCGTGTGGATGGAGCAGATCCACAGTCGCAATGTGACCGTGGTGACCGGTCCGGTGGACGAGCCGGTGCCTGCGACCGATGCGCTGGTCACCACGGAGACCGACTTGGCCCTGGCCGTGTTGTCCGCGGATTGTGTGCCGGTACTGCTCTCCGACGACGAGGCAGGCGTGATCGCAGGCGTGCACGCCGGACGAGTGGGTGCACGCATCGGAATCGTGCCGGCGACAGTGCGCGCCATGATCGAACTCGGTGCCCGGCCGGAGCGGATCGGGGTTCTGCTCGGTCCGGCTGCCGGCGGGGCCGACTACGAGGTGCCGCCGCACATGCAGCGCGACGTCGAGGAGCATCTGCCCGGCAGCGCCTGTGTGACCGCCAAGGGCACAACGGGTCTGGATCTGCGCGCGGGACTGCGCCGTCAGCTCCTCGCCGCCGGTGTCGGCGCGGTGGCCGCAGATCCGCGGAGTACCGTCGCGGACCCCGAACTGTTCAGCCATCGTCGTGGTGCGCCCACCGGCAGGCTCGCCTCGGTGATCTGGATGGACTCCCGGCCCGCCGAGGGCGCCGATGGTTGACGAGGCGGTGGACGCGCGGACACACGAACTGGCCGAACGGTATTCGGCTGCGCGCGATCGTCTCGATGCCGCGGTCGACGCGGCCGGCCGGAAACGCGGCGACGTCGAGTTGATGGTGGTGACCAAGTATTTCCCGGCCGACGATGTGCGGCGGCTGCTCGGGCTCGGCGTGCGCTGCTTCGGTGAGTCGAGGGAACCGGAGGCCAGTCGCAAGCTGGCCGAGCTTGCCGCGGACGACCCGACAGGTGGCAGGCCAGGCGATCGGGCGGCAGTATTCGACATGATCGGTTCTGTTCAGTCCAAGAAGGCGAAATCTGTTGCCGCGTGGGCTCGTTCGGTGCATTCTGTGGATCGGGACAAGGTTGTCGACGCCCTCTCCCGTGGAGTGCTGGCCGCACTCGACGCGGGTGAGCGGTCTGATCAGCTGGGCATTCTCTTGCAGGTGAGCCTCGACGGGGACCCGCATCGAGGCGGCGCGCCTGTCGACGATCTGCCGGAATTGGCAGAGCGTGTCCGGGCCGCGCCCGGACTGTCGCTGGCCGGTCTCATGGTGATCGCGCCGCTCGAGGGTACGGCCGATCGCTGGATGTCGCTGGCCGCCCAGGTTCGCGAGGGTTTCCTCGCCGATCATCCGGAGGCGCGCGAACTGTCGGCGGGGATGTCTGGCGACCTGGAATCTGCGGTGGCACACGGTTCGACATGCGTGCGTGTCGGTACCGCGATCATGGGACCTCGCCCGTTAGTCTCTCAGTAATCACATTGGTCACATGAGAACCAACGAGCACACAGATCGACAACTGCACCACCCACTGCTTCCCCCGGCAGCGTTGGACGACAGAGAGGCCAGCTATGACCACGATGCAGAAGTTCAAAGCATATTTCGGCATGGTGCCTCCAGGTGAATACGAGGACGACTACCTGGAGGAACCAGGTGGCCCGATGCGTGCCGGACGTGCCTATCGCGACGACTATTACGGTGAGCCCGCTTATCGTGAACCAGGCTTTCGTGAGGGTCCGCGGGACGCCGACTTCGCATACGTCGACGATCGCCGTTTTCCGGCGGAGTTCGATCAGCAGGGCTTCGGGGGGAACGGTTACGACATGAATTCCTACGACGGCGGCGGATACGAGCCCGTTCCGGAGTATGCCTATGCCGGTGGTCGGCACGCAGGTGAACCGGTCGAGCGGATGCGTCCACAGCGCCTCGAACCCCTGCAGCGCTCCGGCATGCGGGCAGCCGGTGTGCCGCGCCCGCCGATGAACGCCGATGAGCGCGAACTCGAGCGTGTGTTCGCCGATGGCCCGCTGCAGAAGATCACCACTCTCCGCCCGTCGGACTACGGCGAGGCGCGCACGATCGGGGAGCGTTTCCGCGACGGGAACCCGGTCATCATGGATCTCGTCGACATGAGCAACGACGACGCGAAACGACTCGTCGATTTCGCGGCGGGTCTGGCGTTCGCCCTGCGCGGCTCCTTCGACAAGGTGGCGACGAAGGTCTTCCTCCTGTCACCCGCCGACGTCGACGTCTCACCGGAGGACCGGCGCAAGATCGCCGAGACCGGGTTCTACAACCACAGCTGAGTTCATCCTTCGGGCAGCGGCCCTCTCTGCGTCATGGCGATGCGGGAGGGCCGTTGTCGTGTCCGGCGCCGGGAGCGCAGCGAGCGGGCCGATTCACCGCTGGCGCCGGGAGCGCAGCGAGCGGGCCGATTCACCGCTGGCGCCGGGAGCGCAGCGAGCGGGCCGATTCACCGCTGGCGCCGGGAGCGCAGCGAGCGGGCCGATTCACCACTGGCGCCGGGAGCGCAGCGAGCGGGCCGATTCACCGCTGGCGTCGGGAGCGGAGCGGGCGGGCCGATTCAACACCGATGGGATATATCAGGCAACCTGGTGGGGTGACGATTCTGTTCCAGGTTCTCTATTACCTGCTGTTCATCTACTGGCTCCTCCTCCTCGCGCGACTCGTCGTCGAACTGGTGCGGACCTTCGCGCGTGAATGGCGGCCCACGGGGTTCGCGGTGGTGATCATCGAGATCGTGTTCACCACCACGGATCCCCCGATCCGGGCATTGCGGAGGATCCTCCCGCCGATCCCGCTGGGGCCGGTGCGCCTCGACCTCTCGCTCATGATCGTGATGATCGTGGTGTTGATCGCCATGCAGATCGTCAGTTCACTGAGCAGGAGCTCGGCTGCGGCCCTGGCAGGACTGGCGTGACCTGGGGGATTTGCTGTGACCGACTCTCGACCGTCGACGACGGGCCGAACCTGGTCGATGACTGCACACCTTCGGTGGTTTACGGTTGGATGTCATCATCGAGTGACCGTTTCGTTGCAAGAGCGCATCGATCTCGTGCTACGAACGGTTCTCGTGTGACAGGATTTGACGCCAGTTACCAATTGGACTGGTATGAATAAACAGTGACAGCCTGTAGCAAAGACTGTGCAGACTGGGTGTGCTGCCAAGTGAACAGAGCTAGATCCCGACCACATCTCGACTGACAAAGATGATCTCGACCGACAAATGAGGGGAACCGACATGCGGCTGACTCCAGCTGATGTGCACAACGTCGCGTTCAGCAAACCGCCTATCGGTAAACGCGGCTACAACGAGGATGAAGTCGATCAGTTCCTCGACTTTGTCGAGGCCGAACTGGCCCGTCTCATCGAGGAGAACGGCGACCTGAAGCAGAGGGTCGAGGAGCTCGAAGGCGATCTGGCCGATGCTCGTTCGTCGGCACCCGCCGCCGGCGCAGCCGCGGCTGCCGCATCCTCGGCACCGGCCGCGGAAGAGCGCACACAGGTCTTCGCCGCCGCACCGGAACAGCAGGCACCGCAGCAGAGTGCTGCACCCAAGCAGGAATTCGGCGAGGGCGACGCAAACGTCCGTGCGGCGCGCGTCCTCGCGCTCGCCCAGGACACCGCAGACCGCCTGACCTCGACCTCGCGTCAGGAGGCGGATTCGCTGGTCACCGATGCGCGGACGCGTGCCGACACGATGGTGTCGGAAGCGCAGGCCAAGGCGGACGGATTGCTCACCGATGCGCGCCAGCGGTCGGAGGCCATCCTCGCCGATGCTCAGACGCGCTCGGAGGCTCAGGTGCGACAGGCGCAGGAACGTGCCGACGCCCTGCAGAGCGATGCCGAGCGCAAGCACAGCGAGATCATGGGCACCATCAACCAGCAGCGGACCGTGCTCGAGGGGCGGATCGAACAGCTGAAGGTGTACGAGCGCGAGTACCGGACCCGTCTCAAGACGTATCTGGAATCCCAGCTCGAGGAGTTGCAGCAGCGGGGAAGTGCGGCGCCGGTCGAGGGCGGACGTGCCGATTCGTTCTCTTCGGATCCGGGTAATGGCGGTTTCACCAGTTACTCACCGAGTTAGTCGGCGAGCAGCAGGGAGTAGTTCGTGCTGACGCTGGCCTTGGCGGCGACGCTGGTCGGGTTCGTGCTACTGGTGCTCGGCCTGATCACCGGTACCGTGTGGCTCGCCATCGCGTGCATCGTCGTGTGTTTGGTAGGCCTCGGATTGCTGATCGCCGACATCGTCGGGTCGGGTCGTCGCAACGAGGAGCCAACCATCAGCGATTTCGTTGCGGCCGACGATGATTCGTTGTCTGAGGTGAATGAGGACGTCGGTGGACGTCATGAGGGGGCATCGGAGACCCGGACGAGGCCTGCGCCCACCGAGTCCCGGTCGGGCGTTGCGACCGACGCCCCGCAGCGCGCGGCAGACGATGTCGGCGACGCGCGGTCTGCACCGCAACCGTCGCAGCCGAACCAGGGTGAGGCTGCTCCCCGGGCCGGGCGTGAGGGCACCTACGACGACTATCTGCGTTCGGTCGGTGGCTTCGGCGCCGACCCCGGCGTGACTGCGCCGCGGCCTGCGGATCAGGCTCCTCCGACATCTCCTCGCGGCGCGGGATCGTACGAGCGGCAGTTCCCGCCGCCCGGGCGTGGGGCGCCCGGATCCCACGCGGCCCCCGATGATCCGGCGACCGAGTCGTTTCCTCCTCAGCAGCGACGTCCGTCGCCGGGTGGAGCGCAACAACGCCCGCCGGGACAGCGCTCGGAGGAGCGGAACCACGATCGCCCGCGCGAGCAGCGCCCGCAGAAGTTCGATCCGCTGGACCCCAACTGGCGACCACCGCCGGAATGACCGCGGGGCGCCGGCGGCCTCTCGACAAACGATTGGTCTGCATGCCGGTTGCGCGGCTACACTCGATGCTGCGTTGATCCGGCAATCACCGGGGAGCACCCGGAAGAACAGGACGTCTCACGGCGCCTCCAGTAGACCCGGGCGGGATCGGCCCGACACAGCCGTGGGCGCGCGGTATGACCGCGCGCCGGAGAGAGGCGCCCAACCGGCTCGGATCACGAGCGGTGGCGCAAGCGGGGTGGTACCGCGCGGATCGGGTGGTCGTCGACGACCTGATATGCGTCCCCGTGCCAAGAGCAGTCATACGCATGCCAGGCACGAGGAGACCGCCCGATGACCGATACGGTTCACAGCAGCGACCCGACCGACCCCGCACCACAGTCCGACCGGCCCGCCGGAGCGCGTGTCTATCCGGTCGCCGACATGACGATCGCACCCGACGCCGGGAGCGCAGCGAGCGGGTCGACGATATCCGACGCCGGCCGTTCTGCGCCCTCCTTCCCCGATGTGGAGGAGCGCGTTCTCGCCTATTGGGAGGCCGACCAGACGTTTGCGGCGTCGATCGCCAACCGTGCCGACGCCGAGGAGTTCGTCTTCTACGACGGGCCGCCGTTCGCCAACGGGCTCCCGCACTACGGGCACCTGCTCACCGGGTACGTGAAGGATCTGGTACCGCGGTACCAGACCATGAGGGGCAAGAGGGTCGAGCGACGCTTCGGGTGGGACACGCACGGTCTGCCCGCCGAACTCGAGGCCGAACGTCAGCTCGGGATCACCGACAAGTCGGAGATCGAGACGATGGGCATGGAGAAGTTCAACGACTATTGTCGCGACTCCGTGCTGCGCTACACCGGTGAGTGGCGCGATTACGTGACCCGTCAAGCCCGCTGGGTCGACTTCGACAACGACTACAAGACGCTGGATCTCGACTTCATGGAGTCGGTGATGTGGGCGTTCAAGCGGCTCTACGACAAAGGGCTGGTCTACCAGGGTTACCGAGTGCTGCCGTACAGCTGGTACGAGCAGACGCCGCTGAGCAACCAGGAATCCAAGCTCGACGACGCGTACCGCATGCGTCAGGACCCCGCCGTCACCGTGCGGATGCCATTGGTGGTCCCCGACGGTCCGCTCGCCGCGCTCGACGGTGTGAACGCGCTGATCTGGACCACCACACCATGGACGTTGCCGTCGAACCTGGCCATCGCGGTCAACCCCGACGTCGAGTACGTGCACGTGAGGGCCGCCGACGGCCAGGAGTATCTGCTGGCGAAGGCGCTGTTGGGCAGCTACGCCAAGGAGATCTCCGAGCCCGAGGTGGTGGCCAGTTATGGCGGTGCCGAGCTGGCCGGGCTGTCGTACACGCCGCCGTTCGATTTCTTCGTCGGCCATCCGAACGCCCATCGGGTGCTGCTCGGCGATTACGTCACCACCGAGAGCGGCACGGGCGTAGTGCATCTCGCGCCTGCGTTCGGTGAGGAGGACATGGATCTCGCCACGGCGAACGACATCGAGGTCGTGCAGCCGCTGGATCCGGGCGGCCGGTTCACCGCCATGGTGCCGCCGTACGAGGGTCTGATGGTGTTCGACGCCAACCCGGTGATCATCAAGGACCTGAAGTCCGTCGGCAAGATCCTGCGTCACGACACCATCGAGCACTCGTACCCGCACTCGTGGCGGTCGGGAAAGCCGTTGATCTACATGGCGGTTCCGTCGTGGTTCGTCGCGGTCACCCCGATCAAGGATCGGATGCTCGAGTTGAACAAGCAGATCACCTGGGCGCCGGAGCACATCCGCGACGGTCAGTTCGGCAAGTGGCTCGAGGGTGCGCGCGACTGGAACATCAGCCGCAATCGCTTCTGGGGTGCGCCGATCCCGGTGTGGATCTCCGACGATCCGGATCATCCCCGGATCGACGTCTACGGCTCGCTCGACGAGCTCGAGCGCGATTTCGGTGTACGGCCCGACAATCTCCATCGTCCCTACATCGATGAGCTGACCCGGCCGAATCCCGATGATCCGTCCGGGCGCTCGACGATGCGTCGCGTCCCGGAGGTTTTCGACTGCTGGTTCGAGTCCGGCTCGATGCCCTTCGCCCAGGTGCACTACCCGTTCGAGAACTCCGAGTGGTTCGACGGAGATCCGGATCAGGGTGTGTTGCCGCACAATCCGGGCGACTTCATCGTCGAGTACAACGGGCAGACCCGCGGTTGGTTCTACAACCTGCACGTGCTGGCGACCGCTCTGTTCGATCGGCCGGCATTCAAGTCCGTCGCCGCACACGGCATCGTGCTCGGCGATGACGGGCAGAAGATGTCCAAGTCCAAGCGCAACTACCCGGACGTCAACGAGGTCTTCGACCGCGACGGATCCGACGCGATGCGCTGGTTCCTGATGGCCAGCCCGATCCTGCGCGGCGGCAATCTGGTCGTCACCGAGCGTGGCATCCGGGAGGGAGTGCGCCAAGCGCTGTTGCCGCTGTGGAACGCCTACAGCTTCCTGCAGCTCTACGCGGAACGACCGGCCGCGTGGCGCACCGACTCCACGAATGTGCTCGACCGCTACATCCTGGCCAAGCTCGCGGTCACCCGGGACACCATGACCGACGCGCTCGACACCTACGACGTGTCGGGAGCGTGTGATGCGTTCCGGGATTTCGTCGAGTCACTGACGAATTGGTACGTGCGTCGCTCACGTGCGCGGTTCTGGGGCGGGCAGGACGAGGATCCCGACGCGTTCGACACGCTGTACACGGTGCTGGAGGTGGCGAGCCGACTCGCCGCACCTCTGCTGCCGCTGGCGACCGAGGCGATCTGGCGCGGTCTGACCGGCGGTCGTTCGGTGCATCTGACGGACTGGCCGTCGGCCGATGACCTGCCGTCGGATCCGGAACTCGTCGCGGCGATGGACGAGGTACAAGAGGTCTGTTCGGTGGCGTCGAGCGTGCGCAAGGCGAACAAGCTCCGTGTCCGCCTGCCACTGCCGGGGCTGACCGTCGCGTCGCCGACCGCCGAGCAGCTGGCGCCCTTCACGGGCCTGATCGCCGATGAGATGAACGTGAAGTCGGTGAATCTCGCCACCGATGCGGACGCCTATGGCCGGTACGAGATCGCGGTCAACGCCCGAGCCGCCGGACCGCGCCTGGGCAAGGACGTCCAGCGCGCGATCAAGGCGGTCAAGGCCGGGGACTGGGCGGTCCGGACCGGCGCGGACGGCTCCGAGGTGGTGGTCGCCGACGGGATCGAGTTGCACGACGGTGAGTACACGCGCCGGCTGGTCGCGGTCGAACCCGATTCGACCGCGGAGATGCCCGGCGGGCGGGGGCTGGTGGTGCTGGACACGACTGTCACGCCGGAACTCGAAGCCGAGGGCTGGGCGAAGGACCGCATCCGTGAACTGCAGGATGCGCGACGCACCCTGGGCTTGGACGTTTCCGATCGCATCACGGTCCGCCTCGTCGTGCCGGCACAGCGCCTGGACTGGGCAGGCACACATGCGGAGCTGATCGCGGGCGAGGTTCTCGCGGTCTCCTTCGATGTGGTCGGCACCGACGGCGAGCAGGCCGGTTCCATCGACCTCGGTGACGGTGTGACGGCGGACGTGACCAAGGCGGCCGGCTGACGGTGCGACAAATGTGATCTGAGTCACTGTTCGTCACGTGGCGGATGTTGCCGGTGTCCCGTGGTTGTCCACCTTCGAAAGGGAGCAATCATGAACACCACACACCGCCCACAGATCGTCGTCCTCGGCGGCGGGTACGCGGGGACGATGGCCGCCAACCGGCTGAGCGCGGAGGGAACCGCTGCGGAGATCACGGTGGTCAATGCGCATCCGCGATTCGTTCACCGGATTCGGTTGCATCAGTGGATCGCCGGGACGGGCACCGCCGAAGAGGACTACCGGCACGTACTCTCCGATCGCGTGCGGCTTGTTGTCGACACCGCGACCCGGATCGCGGACGGGCGGGTGGAACTGGCGTCCGGCGCGGCTCTCGACTACGACCATCTCGTCTACGCGGTGGGCTCGTCGGGTACCGCGGCCGACGCGATCGACGGACTCGCCGAGTACGGGTTCGCACTCGGCGAATGGGAAGCGGCGCAGCGTCTGCGGGACCACCTGGCCGAGGTCGACACGACCGACGACAAGCGGCCCGTCACCGTGGTCGGAGGCGGGCTGACGGGGATGGAGATGGCCGCCGAGCTCGCCGACGCCGGGGTGGCGGTCCGGTTGGTCTGCGGCGCGACCCTGGCCCCGTCCTTCGGCGTCGGCGCCCGGCGCGCTGCCCGCAGGCGCCTGCGGAAGCTCGGTGTGGAGATCCTCGAGGACAGCCACGTCACTGCAGTCGGAGCGGATACCGTCACGATCGTGGAGAAGGTTCAGCGCAGGGTGGAGCCCAGTTCGACGACGATCGTCGCGGCGGGTTTCGGTGTGCCCGATCTGGCCGCGGTCAGCGGCCTGTCGACCGACGCGATCGGCAGGCTCATCACCGATGAGACGCTGAGCAGCGTCGACGATCCGCGGATCGTGGGAGCCGGTGACGCCGTTGCACCTTCGGGCACACCGTTCCGGATGAGTTGTCAGGCGGCGAATCAGCTCGGCCCGCACGCCGCCGACACGGTCCTTGCCCGGCTGGCGGGAACGGAACCGACGCCGATCAGACTGGCTTTCGTCGGACAGTGCACGTCGCTCGGGCGGCATGGCGCGGTGGTCCAGGTGACCCATCGCGACGACACTCCGGCGCGGGCCGTGATCTCGGGCCGAGTCGGCGCCGCGATCAAGGAGGTGGTGTGCCGCAGCGTGATCTGGGGTCTGCGCCTGGAAGGTCGTCGGCCGGGGGTCACCCCGTCGTTCGGGCGACCGCGTGAGGTCGGTGGCCGGGAGCCGGAGGCGGTGGCGTGACCCACGATTCCGACGAGCACGTACGCAGGTTCACCGAACTGCGGCCGTTGCTGTTCACGGTCGCCTACGAGATCCTGGGGTCGGCGACAGATGCCGACGACGTGCTTCAGGAGAGCTATCTCCGGTGGGCCGACGTCGATCTGGGCACCGTCGACGACACCAAGGCCTATCTCGCGAAGGTGGTCACCCGGCAGGCGCTCAACGCGTTGCGGGCATCGTCGCGACGCCGGGAACAGTACGTGGGGCCGTGGCTGCCCGAGCCGATCCTGCTCGACGAACGCGACGCGGGCCAGGATGTCGTCCTCGCGGAATCGATCTCCACGGCCATGCTCGTCGTGCTCGAGACACTCAGCCCGGACGAGCGAGTCGTGTTCGTGCTGCGGGAGGTGTTCGGGTTCGGCCACGACCAGATCGCCGAGATGGTCGGCAAATCCGATGCGGCGGTCCGACAGTCGGCGCATCGGGCCCGCGCACACGTGCAGGCCCGACGACGGCGTTTCGTTCCCGTCGATGCCGTGCGCACGGCCGAGATCACCGATGCGTTCATGGCTGCCGCCCGGTCGGGGGAGATCGAGACACTCATGACGATGATGTCGCCGGACGTGGTGTTCACCGCGGACAGCGACGGCAAGGCGAGCGCGGTGCGCAGGCCGATCCGTGGCGCCCTCGCGGTGGCACGTCTACTGGCCGGATTCGCGCGCGTCGGGCCGACACTCGAGGAGTTCCGGGTGGAACCGGCGATCTTCAACAGTCTGCCCGGCATGCGGATCTTCTTCGGCGGCGAACTGCAGGGTGTTTTCGTGCTCGACGTCGTGGACGGTCTCGTTGCCGACATCTATGCCACCCGCAATCCGGAGAAACTCCTCGGTGTCGGTGAGCCGCGCCGGATCTCGCGGTGATTCCCGGTCAGTTCCCGATGTTGTCGAGCGAGCATGTGGCCGACCATGGAGACGCGGTCGGCGGTGCCGCCGCGGTCCACGACACCATGGCAGGCGGGCGGGCGCGATCTCGGCGATGCGGCAGTACGGGCGGGAGGATCATGCGGCCTTCCGTCGGGTGCTGACGACCATCGTCGACTCCTGACGGTCAGATCGGGCGCATCACCCGCCGATCGGCGCGAGTGTGCGGTCGATCTGCGCGACGAAGAGGGCTTCCGGGTCGGTGAACGTGTCGGATCCGTACTGGCCGAAGACCTCCAGGCTGATCGCGCCGATCGTCGTCGCCCACAGGGTGGTCGCCACGAGCATCGCATCGTCGGGTAGATCGGTGTCGAATTCCGTTCGGATGGCGTCGAAATCGCTCGTCACCGATGACGGCACCGACTCTGTCGCAGCCGTGTCGCGGGTCGCGTGCGCGCGTGCGACCTCGGCGATGAGTGTCCCGACGACCCGGGTCCCCGGCCCGACGGTCTGCTCCGCCGGGGCCGTGTACCCGGGGACGGGGCTGCCGTAGAGCAGCGCCCACCGGGACGGATCGTCGATCGCCCATCGCCGCAACGCCCGCGTCGCGGCGCGCAGGCGATCCTGAGGGCGGGTCTCGTCGACGGCGCCGACGGCTGCATCGACCGTGTCCGCGAGATCGGAGTACGCCTCGACGAGCAGCAGGGTGAGGAGGTCGTCGCGGCTTGGGACGTAGCGGTACACCGCCGACGACACCACTCCCATGTCGCGGGCGATCGCGCGCAGGGACAGACCGGCCGCGCCGTGGGTGCGCAGATGCGCCCGGCCCAGTCGCCGGATCTCCGATTCCATTGCGGCGCGGTTGGCCGCGCGTGTCCCGCCACTCATGCAGACAGTGTCGCACAAAAGTGAGAGCACTGCTCTTGATTTTCGGGCCGGAGGGGTGCAGACTGAGATTCGAGAGCAGCGCTCTCGAATCCGACTTCGAAGGGAAGATCATGACCGCGACGCACTACAGCGAGCCGAAGGGCTTCGACAACGTCTTCAACACCACCGTGCGCTGGCTCGCCGACCATGGGGTGAACCTCGCGGGAGCCCAGACCCTCACCGTCACCGGCCGGGTCAGTGGTCTGCCCCAGAGCGTGCCGGTGAACCCGCTGCAGCTCAACGGGCGTGAGTACCTCGTCGCACCGCGCGGAACGACCCAGTGGGTGCGCAACGTGCGGGTGAACGATTCCGCCGAACTGCGACGCGGCCGCCGTCGCCGCGCGGTGCGCCTGGTCGAGGTCGACACCGCCGAGCGCGCGCCGATGATCCGTGCCTACCTCGACAAGTGGGGGTGGGAGGTCGGTCGGTTCCTGCCGGAGGGCATGGGGACCGAGCCGGACGACGCCACGCTGGCGGCCCACCTCGACGACCTTCCGGTGTTCGAGATCCGGGCCTGAGGTCGGGCGGACGTCCTGGCTACGATGCGGGGGTGGCGTCCGCCATCTCATCACCGTCCGGGCCCGCGGGCCCCGATCCCGAGCGCAGTGCGCGATGGGTGATGCATCTGGACATGGACGCATTCTTCGCCTCCGTGGAACAGCTGACGCGTCCGACATTGCAGGGCCGTCCGGTGCTCGTGGGCGGGACCGGAGGGCGTGGCGTGGTGGCAGGTGCCAGTTACGCGGCGAGGGCATACGGCGCGCGGTCGGCGATGCCGATGCATCAGGCCCGTCGGCTGATCGGCGCCGGCGCGGTAGTGCTACCGCCGCGGGGCGGTGTCTATCGCGTGGTGAGCGCGCGCATCTTCGGGCTGGTCCGCGACGCGATCCCGGTGATAGAGATGCTCTCCTTCGACGAGGCGTTCGGCGAGCCGGCGGAACTCGCCGGGGCCTCGGTCGAGGAGGTCACGGCGTTTGCCGAACGTCTGCGCAGCAGAATCCGCGACACCGTGGGCATCGCGGCGTCGGTCGGCCTCGGCAGTGGCAAGCAGATCGCCAAGATCGCCTCCGGGCTCGCCAAACCCGATGGGGTGATGGCGATCCCGCCGAGTCGTGAACTCGCGTTCCTGCATTCGCTCCCGGTCCGCAAGTTGTGGGGGATCGGACCGGTGTCGGGCGACAAGCTGCAACGACTCGGCATCGAGACTATCGGCGACTTCGCCGCGATGTCCGACATCGAGGTCACCTCGGTGCTCGGGGGAACGCTCGGGCCGGCCCTGCACAAGCTCGCGCGCGGTGTCGACGACCGCCCGGTCGCCGAACGTGCCTCGGCCAAGCAGATCAGCGCCGAGTCGACCTTTCCCCGAGACCTGGTGGAGCTCGACGAGTTGCGGCCGGCCATCGACGCCGCGGCCGAGGGCGCGCACCGCAGGCTGATGTCGGACGGGCGTGGCGCCCGCACCGTGGTGCTGAAGCTCAGGCGGTCGGACATGTCGGTGCTGACGAGGTCGATGACGCTGCCGGCCGCCACCACGGAACTGTCGGTCCTGGTCTCGGCCGCCCAGCGACTCGCCATCGACCCGCGCAGCATCGGGCCGATCCGGCTGGTAGGCGTGGGTTACTCGGGACTCACTGCGGTGCAACAGTTCTCACTGTTCGCAGATCTGGAAGACGAGTGGGGTGCGCCCGGCGCGACGGCGGCCGAATCGGAGGATGTCGAGGCCGCCTTCGTGGCGGCGGGTTCCGCCGGGCCGATGGGCGGCGCCGCCGATCGTGTCCCCGCCGACGGATTCGCCGACGACCCGCCCGATACGTCCGTCGACGACCCGGCCGCGCGGGAGAACTGGGAGACCGGTGCCGACGTGACACATCCCGACCACGGCCACGGGTGGGTCCAGGGGAGCGGTCACGGGGTGGTGACCGTCCGGTTCGAGACGCGGGCGACGGGACCGGGCCGTGCCCTGACCTTTGCGGCCGACGATCCCGCCGTGCGGCGGGCCGATCCGCTCGACAGCCTCGCCTGGCCCGACCTGGACTCGTCGGCATCGCGCGACGACGTCGACTGACCGCCGATCGGTATGTCGGCCGGTGCGCCCACCCGGGCGCTCCCGTCATCCCGGTGGTTCGACGGCATCGAAGAAGGCGTGGATCTCGTGCGGATCCGCGCCCGCCGAGATCAGCGCGAGCAGCGCGATCCGCGCCTGAGGAGCACGCAACCAGCGTGACACGATGGCACCGGCGCGTGCGAGGTCGACGGCTCCGCCGCCTCCTCCGTAGGCGGGTACGACGGCCCCGAAGGGGACCCGGCTGGCCACCACCACGACAACGCCCGCGCGGACCGCGGCAGACACCTCGGCGGTGATGTCGGGGTGGGTGTTGCCCGATCCGGTGGCCGACAGCACGATGCCCGATGCCTGCTGGGAGACGGCTGCCGCGATGATGCCCGGCGCCACGCCGGGATAGAGCGTGAAAGCGTCCACGCGGGCGTGCCGACTCAGTGGCACGGAGTGTCCGATCGGCCGTCGCGGCAAGGCGTCGTGCACATTGTCAAACGCCGCGAGGTCCGTCGTCGACGACTTGAAGATGCCGCGTGCCGAACGGATTTCGCCGCCGATCGCGATCAGGACCCCACGGCCACGCGACGCCGGATCGGCCACCGCGCGCAACGCCGCGGCGAGGTTGTCCGGACCGTCCGGCGCAGGTGCGTCCGCGGGTCGTTGCGCACCGGTGAACACCACGGGCCGGTCGTCGGTGAGGAAGAGGTCGGCGAGGTACGACGTCTCCTCGACCGTGTCGGTGCCGTGCGTCACCACCACACCGGCAACCGCCGGATCGGCCAGTGCGTCGACGATCGCCGCGACGATCGCGAACTGATCGGAGACGGTCATCGCCGAACTGTCCACCGACATCAGATCGACGGCCGTGATGTCGCCGGAGCCGGGGTGGAGATCGCTCGCCGCCAGGCTCGGAACCGCGCCGTCGGAGGTGGTCAGCGCCGCGATCGTGCCGCCGGTGGTGATCAGGACGGTGCGGGTGTTCGCCATGGTGTTCAGCGTCGATGGAACCCGCGCGTCACGTCAACCGTTGGCGACCCGGCTGCGATGGTTCCCCGCTCGGATGTTGGGGGCCTCGTCGTCCATTTGGCATAGTGGTGTGAGTTTTGGCGGCTCGGAGGGGGATGAGCCGGCCAGGATCTGCCAGGACCTGCGGCGGGGGAGAGTCCGCTGCGGGCGTGACGAACGACAGTGAGGGAGATCGGTGAAGTTTCCGAAGATCGTGACCGCCGCGTTGATCGCGGCGTCGGTCGCATCGGTTGCGGCCTGTGGCAGCGACGACAGCGACGTGCCGGACGTGCCGACCGTGTCGTCGGCGGCGAGCTCGGCGGACGCCGGGGGGAGCAGCGCGGACGACGTGACCAACCCGAACAAGCGGCCGTCGGTGGCGACGCTGAACGCGATGCTCACCAAGGCGCTGGACCCGAACGTGCCGAACTCGGAGAAGACCGAGCTGGTCGAGGGTTCGTCGGCCGACCCGTCGGTCTTCGACAAGCTGGTCAAGGCCAAGCAGGACAACCCGGACGTCACCTACGAGATCTTCCCGCCGGTGATCCCGGCCGGCCCCAACAAGGCCACGGTGAAGGTCCAGGTCAAGCTGCCGGACAACCCGCCGACCAAGCTGGACGCCGGGATCGTCTACACCGACGGACGGTGGATGTTGTCGAGTGACACGGTCTGTCCGCTGATCACCGCGAACAACGTGTCCACGCCGATGTGCAAATCGTCCGGTGGTGCCTCGACGCCGAAGGCGCCCAACTGACCTCCAGCCGGGGTCGACAGAACTGAACGGGCCGGTGGGACGAGCAACAGCTCGTGCCACCGGCCCGTTTCTGTGTGGCCCGACGGCCGTGTCGGGTGCGGTCAGCGCCAGCGGACCGACAGTCCGGTCTGCTGTATCAGCGGGCGAGCGGGGTCGCTGCCGACCAGGGCACGCGCACCGGAGAGTTCGATGGAGCCCGCCACCGGCAGCCCGCGGGTGAGGTCGATGGTGACCTGTCCGGTGCCGCCGTTGGAGAAACGGGCGATGGACAGGGTCTGATCGCTGCCGGGAATCGCGAACACCGAGTTGACCGGGGTCTCGTCGACGGTGACGGCGACCACCAGGCGATTGCCATCCCACGACTTCAGGGTCGCGTCGATGTGCTGGGTGACTGTCGCGGCCCCGCTGATGACACGCTCGACCTGCCAGCGCGCACCGGGGCCGATCGGCTCGGTGGGGACGGGTACCGAGAGTTGCAGGGCCTGGACGAAGGACTGCTCGACGGCGCTGCGTGCCTCGGGACCCGCGTCCTCGGCGGGGAGCAGACGTAACGAGATCGGCATCCCACCGGGGCCGATGGCCAGACCCGCGCGGGAATTCTCGACCGCCCGCAACTGGTCGGCGAGGACCGGTTCCGGCGACGTCACGTGGCCGAGGGTCATCTCGAGGTCGGTGGAGTCGGTGCAGTGGAAGCGTGCCTGCAGCGGCATCTCGACGCTCTGGGTCGTGGTGTCGCCGGGCGAGAGCACCGACGAGGTGGTCACCATGGTCGACGACTGCGGACTGGTCCGATCGGGTGCTGCTGCGGCGGTGCGCCTGTCTGCGCCGCCCGCGTCGAGCACAGTCACCTTCGCCGGCGGGATCGGCAGGAGGTTGACGCCCTCCCGGCCCGACGTCGAGTCGTCGGAACAGCCCGCCTGCGCCGCGGTGGCCGACGTGTCACCTGCCTGATCACCGGAACCGCAGCCGGCGAGTGCGACGATCAACAGCGCCGCGACGGCGATGCCTGCGCCTCGATTCGGTGGCCGTACCTGCCACCCCGATCCTGATCTGACGACGCGCGAGGGGAACACGGCAGCCAGCGTATTGCAGGCCTCGTGGATGATGGTGAGGTGGATGATGGAGTCATGAGTCAAGCGACACCCGGTCCGGTGGACGGCGGTGGTGCCGAGGGCGCGGACGGGACACCGCCTGCCGGGTCCCGGTCGGACCGGCCGGGAGACGGGGTGACCCGTCGTCGTCGACCCACGATGGTGTGGATGCTGCTCGCCATCGCGCTCGCGGTTATCGGCCTCGACCTGCTGACGAAGACGCTGGCCGTGGCGCACCTCGACCCGGCGCGGCCGGTGCACATCGTCGGCGACGCGATCACGTTGCGCCTGGTCCGCAACAGTGGGGCGGCGTTCTCGATGGCATCGGGATACACCTGGGTGCTGACCGTGGTGGCGCTGGTGGTGGTGCTGGGGATCATCCGGTACAGCAGCCGCCTGCGGTCGGCCTGGTGGATCGTCGGGCTCGGTCTGGTGCTCGGCGGTGCGATGGGGAACCTCGCCGATCGCATCTTCCGTGCGCCCGGACCGTTGCGCGGACACGTCGTCGACTTCGTGTCGGTCGGCTGGTGGCCGGTCTTCAACGTCGCGGACTCGGCGGTGGTGTGCGGCGCGATCCTGCTCGTCGCGTTGTCGCTGCTGGGTTTCGAGTACGACGGTTCGCGGACCGGTTGGGCGGCTCGCCGGGCCGGTCACGGTGAGCCGGTGTCGGCGGAGGACGCCGATGCGTGAATCGAGGTCGATGCCGGTTCCCGACGGCGTCGACGGCATGCGGCTCGACGCCGGGGTCGCCCGCATCCTCGGGTTGTCGCGCACGGTGGCCGCAGCGCTCGCCGAGGCGGGCGACATCACCGTCGAAGGGGTGGCCGTCGGCAAGTCGCACAAGTTGGCCGCCGGTAGCTGGCTCGATGTGACACTGCCCGAACCGGCACGACCCCTGAGGGTCGAACCAACACCCGTCGAGGATCTCGACGTCATCTACCACGATTCCGACATCATCGTCGTCGACAAGCCCGTAGGTGTGGCCGCACACCCGTCACAGGGGTGGAGCGGGCCAACCGTGGTCGGCGCACTCGAGGCGGCCGGCTATCGGATCTCGACCTCAGGGGCGTCCGAACGTCAGGGGATCGTGTCCCGACTCGACGTCGGGACGTCGGGGGTGATGGTCCTCGCGGTGTCCGAACGGGCGTACTCGTTGCTCAAGCGCGCGTTCAAGGAACGCGACGTGGACAAGGGTTATCACACGCTCGTGCAGGGACACCTCGATCCGCCGACCGGCACGATCGACGCACCGATCGGGCGTCATCGCGGCAGTGACTGGAAGTTCGCGGTGACCGCCAACGGCAAACCGAGCGTCACCCACTACGACACACTCGAGATGCACGCATCCGCCTCGCTGCTGGACATTCATCTCGAGACCGGTAGGACGCACCAGATCCGGGTTCATTTCTCGGCGCTGCATCATCCGTGCTGCGGCGACCTGACCTATGGGGCCGACCCGGTGTTGGCCGAGCGGCTCGGTCTGCAGCGGCAGTGGCTGCACGCGCGCTCGCTGGCGTTCGCACATCCCGCCGACGGCCGGCGCGTGGAGTTCACCAGTCCGTATCCGGCCGATCTGCAGCGCGCGCTGGACATCCTGCGCGAGACCTGAGGGTGCGGTCCGACACGCCGGACCGACACACCGAGGCAATCGCCCCATCTGTCACAGTCGGGCGCGCCCCGCGAACACTGTCGTACCCCGCGCCTAAAGTGGTCGTCGTCGTGACAGCTGTCGAGGTGAGAGGGATTCGTGGCCGATTCGTTCGTTCACCTGCACAACCACACCGAGTATTCGATGCTCGACGGTGCCGCCAAGGTGTCGCCGTTGTTCGCCGAGGCCCAACGCCTCGGGATGCCCGCGATCGGCATGACCGACCACGGGAACATGTTCGGGGCCAGCGAGTTCTACAACGCCGCGGTCAAGCACGACATCACCCCGATCATCGGGATCGAGGCCTACATCGCGCCCGCGTCGCGGTTCGACACCAAACGCGTCCTCTGGGGCAACCGCGACCAGAAGAGCGACGACGTCTCCGGTAGTGGCGCCTACACCCACATGACGATGATGGCCCGCAACGCGACCGGTCTGCGGAACCTCTTCAAGCTGTCGTCGTTGGCCTCCATCGAGGGACAGCTGGGCAAGTGGTCGCGGATGGATGCCGAGCTGATCGCGGAGTACGCGGACGGGATCATCGCGACGACGGGCTGCCCGTCCGGCGAGGTGCAGACCCGGTTGCGCCTCGGCCACGACCGCGAGGCCCTCGAGGCCGCCGCGAAGTGGCAGGAGATCTTCGGCAAGGACAACTTCTACCTGGAGTTGATGGAGCACGGACTGGAGATCGAGCGGCGCGTGCGCGACGGCCTGCTCGACATCGGTCGCCGGCTGGGGATCAAACCGGTGGTCACCAACGATTGTCACTACGTCACCCGCGACCAGTCGACGAGCCACGAGGCGCTGCTCTGTGTCCAGACCGGCAAGACGCTGTCCGACCCGACACGATTCCGGTTCGACGGCGACGGCTACTACCTGAAGTCGGCCGCCGAGATGCGTGAGTTGTGGGAGGCGCAGGTTCCTGGTGCCTGCGACACCACTCTCGAGATCGCCGAGAAGGTGGAGAGTTACGCCGACGTCTTCGGGCATCGCGACCGGATGCCGGTGTTCCCGGTGCCGGAGGGCGAGACCCAGCAGACCTGGCTGCGCCGCGAGGTGGCGAAGGGCCTGAAGAGTCGCTTCGACCCGGAACCTGTTCCGGACGAGTACGCGCGCCGCGCCGATTATGAACTCGACGTGATCATCGAGATGGGCTTTCCCGCCTACTTCCTGGTGGTGGGCGACCTCATCCGGCACGCCCAGGAGGTCGGTATCCGGGTCGGACCGGGCCGCGGCTCGGCGGCGGGCTCGCTGGTCGCCTACGCGTTGGGGATCACCAACATCGATCCCATCCCGCACGGTCTGCTGTTCGAACGGTTCCTGAATCCCGAGCGCGTGTCCATGCCCGACATCGACATCGACTTCGACGATCGTCGTCGCGGCGACATGGTCCGCTACGCGACGGAGCGGTGGGGTAGCGACAAGGTCGCCCAGGTCATCACCTTCGGCACCATCAAGACGAAGGCCGCGATCAAGGACTCGGCCCGCGTCCAGTTCGGTCAGCCCGGCTTCGCCATCGCCGACAAGATCACCAAGGCGTTGCCGCCGCCGATCATGGCCAAGGACATCTCGGTGTCGGGTATCACCGATCCCGACCACGAGCGGTTCAACGAGGCGTCCGAGGTGCGGTCGCTGATCGAGACCGACCCCGACGTCAAGCGGATCTATGACACCGCTCTGGGGCTCGAGGGCCTGATCCGCAACGCGGGCGTGCACGCCTGCGCGGTGATCATGTCGTCGGAGCCGCTGACCGACGCGATCCCGGTGTGGAAGCGGGCTCAGGACGGCGCGATCATCACCGGTTGGGACTATCCGTCGTGCGAGGCCATCGGCCTGCTGAAGATGGACTTCCTCGGTCTGCGCAACCTCACCGTCATCGGTGACGCGATCGAGAACATCAAGACCAACCGCGGCATCGACCTCGATCTGGACGCGGCACCGCTCGATGATCCCAAGACCTACGAACTGCTCGCCCGCGGCGACACGCTCGGCGTGTTCCAGCTCGACGGCGGCGCGATGCGTGAGCTCCTCAAGCGCATGCAGCCCACCGGATTCGAGGACATCGTGGCCGTCCTCGCCCTGTACCGACCCGGCCCGATGGGCATGAACGCCCACAACGACTACGCCGACCGTAAGAACGGGCGGCAGCAGGTCCGCCCGATCCACCCGGAGCTCGAGGAACCACTCAAGGAGATCCTCGCCGACACCTACGGCCTGATCGTCTACCAAGAGCAGATCATGCAGATCGCCCAGAAGGTCGCCGGATACTCGCTCGGACGAGCAGACATCCTGCGTCGCGCGATGGGCAAGAAGAAGGCAGAGGTCCTCGCCGCCGAGTTCGAGGGCTTCGAGGAGGGCATGAAGTCCAACGGCTTCTCGTCGGCGGCGATCAAGGCGCTGTGGGACACGATCCTCCCGTTCGCCGGATACGCATTCAACAAGTCGCACGCAGCGGGCTACGGCCTGGTCTCCTTCTGGACGGCCTATCTGAAGGCCAACTACAAGGCCGAGTACATGGCCGGCCTGCTCACGTCCGTCGGTGACGACAAGGACAAGGCGGCCATCTACCTGTCCGATTGCCGCAAGCTCGGCATCACGGTGCTACCGCCGGACGTCAACGAATCGCAACGCAACTTCGCGGCCGTCGGCGGCGACATCCGCTTCGGTCTCGCGGCGGTGCGCAACGTCGGGACCGGCGTGGTCTCGGCGATCCTCGCCGCCCGTGAGGACAAGGGGAAGTTCACCAACTTCTCCGATTACCTCGGCAAGATCGACGTCACCGCATGCAACAAGAAGGTGACGGAGTCCCTCATCAAGGCCGGTGCGTTCGATTCGTTGAGTCATCCGCGCAAGGGTCTGTTCCTCGTCCACGGCGACGCGGTGGAATCGGTCATCGGCACCAAGAAGGCCGAGGCGATCGGACAGTTCGACCTCTTCGGCGACTCCGGCGGGGCCGACGACACGATGGCCGAGGTCTTCGCCGTCAAGGTGCCCGACGAGGAGTGGGATTCCAAGCACAAGTTGGCGCTGGAACGGGAGATGCTGGGGCTCTACGTCTCCGATCACCCGCTGGCCGGGGTGGCGCACGCCATCGCGGCCCAGACCGACACATCGATCACCGCGCTGCTCGAGGGCACGGTGGGCGACGGTGCGCAGATCACCATCGGCGGCATCATCTCGTCGGTCAACCGTCGCGTGAACAAGAAAGGCGAGCCGTACGCGGTCGTCACCCTCGAGGACATGGTCGGTGGTGTCGAGGTCTACTTCTTCCCGCGGTCGTTCCAGGTTTACGGGCTCGACATCGTCGCCGACAACATCGTGCTCATCAAGGCGCGGGTCAACAAACGCGACGACAGCACGATGATCAGTGCCAACGATCTCGCGGTGCCGGACCTGGCAGTGGTGGGAACGGCGAAACCGGTCTCGCTCACGCTCAGCGCGCGGACGTGTACACCGGACCGGGTGCAGGCGCTCAAGCAGGTCCTCACTCGCCACCCCGGAACCGCTGACGTGCACGTCACGCTGGTCAGCGAGCAGCGGTCGACGATCCTGCGGCTCACGGAGTCGCTTCGCGTCAGCCCGAGTTCCGCGCTGATGGGCGACCTCAAGGCACTGCTCGGACCGAGCTGTCTGGGCTGACGGCGACGTGAAAGTGCCCACATCCGAACCAGAGATTTCGGCTGGCCGAACAATTTAGTTCCCGATGCGTTATGCTGGGGTCAGTGGCACCGAACATCTGCCATCGCCGCCTGACCGAGGAGTGACCATGACCTCAGCGAACATCACCGCGCTGGTCGAGGTGCGTCCCGCCCGCGCGCGGGCATCGGCACGATCGGTGGAGATCGCCGGAACCAGGTGGCCCGTCTACAAGCTGCATGCTCTGCTGGCCGCCGTCGTCGTCGGGGTGCTCGCCCTCGCCATCACCGGTTCGGTCCAGGCCGTCGCCTGGGCTTCGGCAGTTGCGCTGATCACCGTGTGGTGGACCGAGCGTTTCTGGCAATCACGCCGGCACCGCTAAGCGCCGACGGCGACCACAGATCCGCCTACAGCAACCGCACAGCCGTCGACAGCGACTGAATTCCCGTCGACAGAAGCCGGATTCGCGGCGAGAGCCCGCTCAGCCAGGGATGGCCGCAGCCGCACCCCGATCGAATCCGCCCGGTATCTCATAGATGCAGCCATCGAAGCCGGCCCGGTAGAGATGTCCCACCGAGAATCCGCGGGTCCCGCGGCCGTAGGACACCACGATGGACGATGTGATGCCGGACCCGAGGACGCAGTACCGTCCCGGCGAAGTGATCCGGACGATCTGTCCGGCCCCGCCGAACGCCACCACTGGACGCCCCCGGGAATCAAGTGTCAGGCCGGCCGGACCCGCCATCGTGTTCGCACCGAGGTCCAACAGGCTCTGCACCACCCGCGGGTCGGCCGTGGAGATGCGGCTGACGCCCGGATTGACCCAGGTACGGGACACGTACAGCCAATGGTCATCGCGTCCGAGAACTGCGCCGTTGGCGCTCGGCACAGTTCCCCAGGCCGACTGCACGGCGCCGCCAGGGTGTACGCGGCCGATGAGATTGCCGAAATCGTTGGTGGCGTAAACCGTTCCGTTTGCGCCGACATCGATGCCGTCGGCGGCCGAGAGTCCTCGTACCCACGGGCGGATGGACAGATTGCCGACATTCATACGCGCGATGCCGCCGGGGCGCAGTGCGTCCCCGACGAAGACGCGGGGATCGGATCCATAGCCGACCAGCAGCGCGCCATCGGGTGCCCAGGCCAGTGCGTCGGCGCCTCCGTCGGGGACATGAGCGATCGGGACCGCCGGTGCGCCGGGGGCGGAGAGACGAAACACCCGTCCGGAGACCAGGTCTGTTGTGTAAAGCCGCCCGCCGGCATCGACGGTGAGACCTTTGAGTGCGGCGCCCGGCACGGTTCCGACCAGTCGTGGCGCCTGACCGGCTCCGGCGCAGATCGGCGCGGCCGAGGCAGGAGCCGCGGACACCGCGGTGAGCAGTCCAGCCGAGAGTGCCACCACCGACGCCGCGACGACCAGACGTCGCCGACGGGGGTTCGCGCCGGGGTGCATCCCTGAGTTGACGGCATCATCGCAGCGGTTCCGTCGGAACATGTCAGCCTTCCAGTGATCTCGCGGGCGTCCGCCCACGTATGGTGCCGGTGGATGGCCGGTTGGTGGACTCCCGCTCAGCTCGGCACCGCCGCCGTGGCGCCCCGATCGAACCCACCCGGGATCTCGTAGATCCGTCCGTCGAAGCCGGCCCGGTAGAGATGGCCCGCCGCGAAGCCGCGGTCTCCCCGGCCGTACGACAACACACTCGAAGTGGGGATCCCCGAAGCGAGTACGCAGTAGCGTCCCGGCGAGGTGATCCGGACGATCTGGCCCGACCCGTTGAACGGAACCACCGGCCGCTCCTTGGAATCCAGTGTCAGCCCATCCGGGCCTGCGGTGATGTTCCCGCCCAGATCGAGCAGGCTCTGCACCACCCGAGGGTTGGCCGTCGAGATGCGGCTGACGCCCGGATTCACGAAGGTGCGGGATACGTACAGCCACCGGTCACCTTTTCCGAGGACAGCGCCGTTGGCGCTTGGCAGCGAACCCCAGTCGGCCTGCACTGCGCCGTTGGGATAGGCGCGTCCGATCAGATTCCCGAAATCATTGGTGGCATAGACGATTCCGCTCGCCGCCGTATCCATCCCGTTGGCGGCCGAGAAGCCGCGTACCCACGGTCGGAGCGCAAGGTTGGCGACGTTCAGCCGTGCGATACCTGCGTGCCGGAGCGAGTCCCCGACCACCACGCGGGGATCGGCACCGTAGCCGACGAGCAATGCGCCGTCGCGGGCCCACGCCAGCGCGCCGGCGCCGCTTTCGGGGACACGCGCGATCGGGACCGGCCGCGCGCCCGGTGCCGAGAGGCGGAACACCCTTCCCGAGATCAGATCGGTGGTGTACAGCCGCCCGCCGGCATCGACGGTCAGTCCCTCGAGTGCTGCCCCGGGTACCGAGCCGACGAGGCGCGGGGCCTGCCCGGCGCCTGCGCACACCGGTGCCGCCGCGGCCGGGGCCGCCGACAGCGCGGTGAACAGGCCGGCGGCGAGAGCGATCACCGAGGATGTCGCGATCAATCGTCGTCGGACGGGCCGCCTTGATCCCGGGGGCGACACCGATGCAGAGTCGTCAGCGCAGTCGAACGATGTGGAGCGTCGGAACATCTCGGCCTCTCGAGGTTGGACGCCGTCCGCCGGTTGGTCACGCGCACAGATCTCGGGGACGACTGGTTCGTTGACCTGTGTGGAGTGTATGCCCGCGGCACGGCCCCGTCGACCATTTACGATCGGGCTGCGCCGGACCTCCCGATGCGCCCACCATGACGCCGGGTGAGAGCATGGAGAGCGTGAGTACGCAGGAGGCATCGGTTCATCAGCACGGTCCCACGTTGACCGCGGACGCCATCACGGCGTCGGTCGCACGGATCGCCGAGGCTGTCGCCCGCACGCCGCTCGAGGAATCGCCGCGGATCTCGGCAGACGCCGGGGCCCGGGTCTTTCTCAAGCGTGAGGACCTGCAGACGGTGCGCTCGTACAAGATTCGCGGTGCGTACAACGTCATGGCCCAACTGTCCGAGCAGGAACTTGCCCGCGGTGTGGTCGCGGCGAGCGCGGGCAACCACGCACAGGGCGTCGCCTACGCGTGCCGGTCCATGCAGGTGCCCGGGCGGATCTACGTGCCGACCACCACTCCGAAGCAGAAGCGCGACCGAATCCGTTGGCACGGTGGAGACTTCGTCGAGCTGATCGCCGTCGGCGAGACCTACGATGCTGCAGCCGCCGCGGCGCAGTCGGACGTCATGCGCACCGGGGCGTCCTGGATTCATGCGTTCGATGACCCGCGTACCGCCGCGGGGCAGGGGACCATCGCCTATGAGATCGTCGAGCAACTCGGAAAGGTGCCCGACGTCGTGGTCGCGCCCGTCGGTGGCGGTGGCTGCCTCGCCGGTATCGCGACCTACCTGCGGTCGCTCAGCGACGACGTGGCCATCGTCGGAGTCGAGCCGACCGGCGCTGTCTCCTTGACCGCGGCGCTCGCGGCCGGCGGCCCCGTCACTCTCGACGCCATCGATCCCTTCGTCGACGGCGCGGCGGTCAAGCGCATCGGCAGCATCGGCCACCGGGTGATGGCGGATCTCGACGCAACCATCACCGAACACCCGAGCCTGCCGGGTATTGCGCCGGAACCCCTGGTCGGAGTGCTCGAGGACGGCGTTCGGTACCGACCCCGCCCGGGCTCCGCGCACATCATGCACGTCGACGAGGGTGCGATCTGTTCGACCATGCTGGCGCTGTATCAGAACGAAGGCATCATCGCCGAGCCGGCCGGTGCACTCGCCGTCACCGGACTGTCCACGCTGGACCTGCCGGCCGACGCCACCGTCGTCTGCCTGATCTCCGGCGGCAACAACGACGTCTCGCGGTACGGCGAGATCATCGAACGTTCGCTCGTCCACAAGGGACTCAAGCACTACTTCCTGGTGGACTTCCCGCAGGAGCCCGGGGCATTGCGGAGGTTCCTCGACGACGTGCTGGGTCCTGACGACGACATCACGCTGTTCGAGTACGTCAAGCGGAACAACCGCGAGACCGGGGCCGCGCTGGTCGGTGTGGAGCTCGGTGAACCCGAGGGACTCGTCGGTCTGATGGATCGCATGGCGCATTCACGACTGCACTGTGAGCGACTCGAACCCGGTACCCCGGCCTACGATTACCTGACCTGATCGGTCAGCGGGTCCGGCCGATCACCACGTTGTGCCCGCTGCTGTGCAGCGCTCCGTCGGCGATCGCGGGTTCGTCCCACCAGAGCTCGGGGGCCAGGTCGACCGGTACGGTCGTCTCGGTTCCGGCCAGGACGCAGATCACGATCCACTCACCGCGCTCCATTGCAAACCAACCGGCCGAGTCGTCGAATGATGTTGTGACCGAGGCAAAATCGCCGCGATGGAGATCCTCCTCGCGCTTGCGCAACTCGATCAGCTCGCGGTAGAAGTCGAACATCCGACGGTGGGTGCTCTGGTCCATCTCGGACCAGTCGAGTTTCGACGACCGGAAGGTCTGCGGGTCCTGAGGATCGGGGATCTCCACACCGTCCCAGCCGTGGTCGGCGAACTCCGCGCGCCTGCCGTTCGCCGTCGCGCGCCCGAGTTCCGGCTCGGGATGTGAGGTGAAGAATGCGAACGGCGTCTGTGCCGCCCATTCCTCGCCCATGAACAACATCGGGGTGAACGGCGAGAGCAGCACGAGTGCCGCCTTGATGGCGAGGCGACCGCCGGTGAGATAGGCCGACGGCCGGTCGCCGACGGCCCGATTGCCGATCTGGTCGTGATTGCACGTGTAGGCCACCAACGCCTCTGCGGCGACCAGGTCGGTCGGTATCGGACGGCCATGGTGGCGCCTGCGGAACGATGAATAGGTGCCGTCGTGGAAGAACCCGCCCCGCAGCACCTTCGACAGCCCCTCGAGGCTGCCGAAATCGGCGTAGTAGCCTTGCCGCTCTCCTGAGACGGCGGCGTGGATCGCGTGGTGGATGTCGTCGTCCCATTGCGCGGCCAGTCCGTACCCGCCGAGTTCACGCGGCAGGATCAGTCGTGGATCGTTGAGGTCGCTTTCCGCGATCAGCGACAGAGGCCTGCCCAGTTCGAGTGCGAGCGCATCGGTGGCCATCGCCAGTTCCTCGAGCAGATGGACTGCTCGAGGATCGACGAGAGCGTGGACGGCGTCGAGACGTAACCCGTCGACGTGGAAGTCGCGCAGCCAGCGAAGCGCGTTGGCGATGATGTAGGACCGGACCTCGTCAGAATCCGGCTCCGCCAGGTTCAGCGATGAGCCCCAGCTGTTGGTTCCCTCGGTCAGGTACGGACCGAACCGGGGCAGATAGTTGCCCGACGGCCCGAGGTGGTTGTAGACGACGTCGAGCACCACGCCGAGACCGCGCCGGTGGCAGGCGTCGACAAATCGGGCGAAGCCATCCGGACCGCCGTAGGGCTCGTGCACCGCGTACCACGCGACGCCGTCGTAGCCCCAGCCGTGAGTCCCGTTGAACGCGTTGACCGGCATGACCTCGACGACGTCGACACCGAGGGTCACCAGGTGATCGAGCCGCTCGATCGCGGCGTCGAATGTGCCTTGCGCAGTGAAGGTTCCGATGTGCAGCTCATAGAGCACGGCTCCTCGGACATCGATGCCGCGCCAGTCGTCGTCGGACCACGACGACTCGTCGAGATGATGCAGCGCCGAACTGCCGTGGACGCCGTCGGGAAGTCGCACGGAACGTGGATCGGGGACGGGTTCGCCGCCGTCGACGACGAAACGGTATCGGAGGTCTGGCGGCGCCGCGGTTGCGCGCTCGGGTGCCGGAACCCACCACTGGGCCGCGTCCTGCCCGTTGACCACCGGGTCTCGGCGCATCGGGATCTCGATCTGGCCGTCGCCGGTCTCGGCCAGCATCACGACACTCTGTGCACGCGGCGCCCAGACGCGGATGTCGGCCGCCGAGTGCGGCGGGATGAACGGCCGCGCCGGAACCGGAAAGCGCGATATCTCCCCACGTTGGTCGGTCGACCCAGTTAAGGTGTCGGGAGCTTTCGACTTATCGGTCACGCAACACAAGGTATGTCGCAGCTGTGACAGGCGCAGATGTCGGTACTGTGACCCGTGACACAGAGGGATTGGAGATATCAGCGAGATATCAGATATATTTACCGGCGGGGGTCGGCCCACGAGGGGGCCCGCATCGACATGGTGTGCGGGATGGTGGCCGAGTCGGCCGCTCGATCGACACATCTGACTGAACCCGGCGACGGGGCAGCCGACACGCGAGGGTAGGGGATTGAGTACTGACGCGGTGACCTCGAACGGGGAGGGAACACGTGCGGGCTCGGGCGGAGTGCGCCGGTGGTTCCGTGACCACGTCATGGCCTCGTTCGACACGTTCGGGCGGCAGATGGGCATGTTCGTGGAGGTCTTCAAGGTCCTCATCGTCGACATCGTCAAACGCCGGTTCCCGTTCGGTGAGTTCATCCGTCAGTGCGCGTTCATGTCGAGTACCTCGGTGTTCCCGACGCTGCTGGTCGCGATCCCGATCGGGGTGATCGTGTCGATCCAGGTGTCCAACATCGCCGGTCAGATCGGCGCGACCTCGTTCTCGGGAGCGGCGACCGGACTGGGTGTGATCCGGCAGGGCGCGCCACTGGTGACGTCGCTGCTGCTGGCCGGCGCGGTCGGTTCGGCCATTGCCGCCGACCTCGGTTCACGAACCATCCGCGACGAGATCGACGCGATGAAGGTGATGGGGGTCAACCCGATCCAGCGTCTGATCTCCCCGCGCCTGCTGGCCACCATGGTGGTGAGCTTCCTGCTGTGCGGCTTCGTCTGCTTCGTCGGTTTCATCACCGGATATGTCTTCAACGTCTACTTTCAGGGCGGCACGCCGGGTAGCTACACCGGCACATTCGCGTCCTTCGCATCCACCTCCGACCTCGCCTTCGCGATCATCAAGGCCGTGATCTTCGGTGCCATCGTCGCGGTGGTCGCCTGTGATCGCGGCCTCACCACCAAGGGCGGTCCGGCGGGTGTGGCCAACTCGGTCAACGCAGCCGTGGTCAACTCCGTGCTGCTGTTGTTCACCGTGAACGTCGCGCTGACTCAGCTGTTCGCCATCCTCGTCCCGGTAAAGGTGGTGTGAGATGACCGCATCACGGTATGTGCCCCCCGCTCTCCGGCCGCTCGAAGCGGCCAAGGCGATCTACCGGGGCCCGCGCGGCATGCTCGCCGCGATGGGCCACCTCATCACCTTTCTGGTCAAGTCGATCGGCGCGGTGCCGATCACCTTCACCCACTACCGCAAAGAGGTCTGGCGTCTGCTGTCGGATGTCGCCTGGGGCAACGGCGCGATCGTCGTCGGCGGCGGCACCGTCGGCGTGATGGTGATCCTGGGCGTCATGGGCGGTGCCACCGTCGGCATCGAGGGATACACCGCCCTGAACCTCCTCGGCATGTCCCCGGTGACCGGCGGCCTGTCGGCGTTCGCCACGACCCGTGAGATCGCGCCACTGCTCGCGGCCACCGCGTTCACCGCTCAGTCGGGATGCCGATTCACCGCGCAGCTCGGTTCGATGCGCATCAGCGAAGAGATCGACGCGCTCGAATCCATCGCGATCCGTCCGTTGCCCTACCTCGTCACCACCCGGATGTCGGCGGCCGTACTCGCGATCGTGCCGCTGTATGCGGTGTCGCTGGCCGCGAACTACCTGGCCTGCCAGGTCATGTTCCAGGTGCAGAGCGGCCAGGGCGCAGGCACCTACCTCTACTACTTCAATCAGTTCCTGGTCTCCACCGACATGGTCGCCTCATTCGTCAAGGTGGTCGTCTTCGTCCTGCTGACCACGTTCATCCAGTGCTATTACGGCTATTTCGCCTCCGGGGGTCCCGAAGGCGTCGGAGTGGCCGCCGGGCACGCGATCCGCATGGCGATCATCGTCATCGTCTTCGCCAACCTGGTCCTGACGCTCGTCTTCTGGGGCACCTCGCCCGGAATCAAGATCTCGGGTTAGGGGGAGGATTCGATGGACATCGCCACCGACGGCCGCAATCCCTCACTGCTGCAGTACGTCCTGCGCGGGGTAGCCTTCCTGGTCGCCCTACTCATCTTGTTCGTGCTGCTCTTCCTGCGATACCAGGGCACCTTCACCTCGACGGTCCCGGTCACCGCCAAACTCACCGACGTGGGCGATGGGTTGGTCACCGATGCAGATGTCCGCTACAACGGCCTGATCGTCGGGGCGGTGAAATCGATCGATCTCAGCGGCGACGTCGGGCCGGGCAACCTCCAGTACAAGAACGTCGGGATCGACATCGATCCGGACCAGGCGCCTGGCATCCCCAGCAACGTCACCGCGCGGACCGTGCCGTCGAACCTGTTCGGCGTCAATTCCGTCGAACTCGTCGCGCCCGGACAGGCAAGTGGGGAGGGGCTGTCCTCGGACGCCACGATCCCGGCCGACGAGACCCTGCCGACCATCCGATTGCAGGATGCGCAGAACGAACTGCGGACGCTGCTGCAGGCCGTACCGCCGGAGGATCTCGCGTCGGTGCTCGGGACCATCTCGGATGCGTTGAAGGGCGGCGGTGCGGTGTTCGGCGCGTTCGTCCCGCTGCTGGACAACTACTGGCGCACCATCAACGCACAGTTCCCGCCGGGCGCGCCCTCGGGTTTCGACAACTTCAACAACGCCGTCAAGGGGCTCTCCCAGTCGACGCCGCAGTTGCTGGACACATTGGGCCGCAGCGTGATCCCCGCGATGACCATCGCCGAGAAACAGCAGGATCTCACGGCCCTCCTGTCGGCCGGGGAGGGCGTCCTGGACGAGACGCAGGCACTCTTCGCGGCCAACGGTGATCGGGGCAAGCGGGTCGTGCGTGATCTGAACACGATGGTCGGCGCCGCGGTCCTCGAGCCGGACGCGTTGCCGCAGTCGCTGTCGGCGCTGAACAATCTCGCTGCCAAGGCGCTGACCGTGTTCACCGGTGTCAACGGACACGCGCAGCTCAACATCGGCGTGAGCTTCGGTGCGTATCAGCGGTACACACGACAGAACTGCCCCGTCTACAACGGTGGCCCGTATGGCCAGACACGCGCCCCGGGTTGTGTGGGCCCGGGCACCGGGACGGGGCCGACCAGTTCGGGTCCGTTGATGATCTATCCCTCGGACGGTATGCGCCGCAACGCGTCCGCCGCGGGATCGGTGACCACCTCGTCGGACGACAAGACGCTCGGCACGGCACTCAAGCGCAAGCCGGGTGCCGCGGACACGCTGATGCTCGGCCCGCTGGTCCAGTCGAGTTCGATCAGGCCGGGAAGCCCCAACGGAGCGCAGGGAGGCGGTCGATGAGCCACGGGCAGTCCAGCATCCGCAAACCACTGATCGGCTTCACGGTGTTCGCGATCGTCGCGATGCTCCTGACCTACATCATCTGGTCCACTCTGGAGCGGTCGCTGCCGGGGAACACGAACTCGTTCACCACCTACTTCACGGATGCCTCCGGGCTCGCCACCGGTGACGACGTCCGGATGGCAGGCGTGCGGGTCGGCCGGGTCCACGACATCACCCTCGACGACGGTCGTGCCCGGGTCACCTTCGACGTACAGACCGATCAGCCAGTGTTCACCAACACCCAGGCGGCGATCCGTTACCAGAACCTCATCGGTCAGAGGTACCTGTCGCTCACGTTGGTGAAGGGCGCCGACAGCGCGCCGCTGGCGGCCGGTTCATCTCTGCGTCAGCCCTCCGAGGACTCCTTCGACGTGACCCGACTGCTCGCCGGGTTCCAGCCCGTCTTCGAGACTCTGAAGCCAGAGCAGGTGAATGCATTGTCGGAGGGACTGATCCAGGCCTTCCAGGGCAACAAGGTCTCGCTGAGCTACACCGTCGCCGAGGTGGGGCAACTCGCCTCGGACATGGCCGATCGTGATGCCGTGATCGGTTCGATCATCAACAACCTGAGCGCCGTCATGCGCGACCTGGCCAGGCAGGGGGGTCAGGTCGGCACCGTGATCGACAGCATCTCGGGCCTGATCGAGAACCTCAACGCGAACTCGGCTGCCTTCGGCAAATCGGTGTCCCAGATCGGGCAGACCGCAACCGGATTCGCCGACGTACTAGGACGGAGCCGGAGCTCGCTGTCGGCGGCGGCGACCGACGCGCGGGCGGCCACCTCCACCCTCATCGCCAACGGCGCCAAGCTCGACCGGATGGCGGGGCAGCTGCCGATCTTCCTCGGTCACTTCCCACTGGTCCTCGGTCAGGGCGCCTACCTGAACATCTATGCCTGTGACCTCGACATCGCGATCGGAGACGTGCTGTTGCCACCCGGCATCATCAACAAGATCGGTGGCACCAAGCATTCGGAGGTGTGTCGATGAGCAGGTGGCGCAGACACTTCGACGGCAACCGTCGTTTCTGGTACGGCCTGGCCGGTGCCGTGGTGATCGTGCTGCTCGTACTGGGTGTCACCACTCTGGCGCAGGCACACCTCGGCAAGAAGACCTACACCGGTGATTTCGCCCAGGCCGGCGGCATCCGTCCCGGGGACAAGGTGCGGGTGGCCGGCATCGACAAGGGCGAGGTCAGCTCGACCGAACTCGACGGGAATCACGTGACCGTCACGATGAAGGTCGACCGCGACGTGAACGTCACCTCGAACGGTTCCGCCGAGATCAAGATGTCCACACTGCTCGGACAGCGATATGTCGATGTGTCGCTCGGGGATTCGCCCACCGAGGCCACCGACGGGCGGATCGCACAGACGAGCGTTCCCTACGATCTGCAGAAGACCATCGAACAGGGCACGCCGATCATCGCCGGGATCGACGACGAGAGCTTCGCCGACAGCCTGCGCACCCTCAACCGGCAGCTCGCCGGTGCACCGGCGGTGACCAAGCCGACCCTCGATTCGCTGACCGCGATGTCGAAGGTGATCACCAACCGCCGGGACCAGATCAATCAACTCGTCAGCGACACGAAGTCGGTGACGGGAATCGTCGACGACAGCCAGACACAGTTGTCGATCATCGTCGGGCAGGGTCGGCAGCTGGCCGAGAAGATCACCGCGCGTGAGGCTCTGGTGACGAGGATGCTCGACGGGATCGCCCAACTGACGGAGCAGGCTCGCGCGGTGGCCCGCGAAAACGGCAACCAGTTCGCGCCGATCATGGCCAACCTCAACACGATGTCCCAGGGTCTGGAGAAGAATCGCGCCAACCTTCGCAAGCTCCTCGAGGTGCTCCCGGTCACCGCGCGACTCACCAACAACATCATCGGCGACGGTCCCTACGCGAATGGCTATCTCCCCTGGGGGATCTTCCCGGACAACTGGCTGTGCCTGGCGAGGGTGGTGGACGGATGTTGATCACCGCACGTGGGGTCTGTGGCCTGCGTCGACCGCTGTCGATGGTCGTGCTGGCGCTGATGGTGGTGCTGGGCCTGTCGGGCTGCTCGCTCATCCCGGCGAAGTGGACGGCCGCGTTCGGTTCCGCCATCGAGGTGACCGCATATTTCGACGACGTCTCAGGTCTCTATGCGAGCAACGACGTCTCGGTGCTCGGTATGCCGGTCGGCCAGGTGACCGGGGTGCAGCAGCAGGGCAACCGGGTGAAGGTGACGTTCACCGTGGACAAGGATGTCCCGGTGCCCGCCGACGCCACCGCGGCGATCGTCAACACCTCCATCGTGACCACCCGACACATCGAGCTGTCCCCGACATACTCCAAGGGCGACAAGCTCACCGACGGCGCGGTCATCCAGCAGACGAAGAGCCCGGTGTCGGTCGGCGAGCTGTTCGATTCGATCGACGGGCTGGTGAAGTCGCTGTCGGGTGAGCAGCGCGGTGAGGGACCGGTCGCCGACCTGGTCGACATCACCTCCGGTATCACCAGTGGCAACGGCGAACGGATGCGTGAGGCGTTCGACCAGCTGAGCAAGGCCTCGGAGGTGGCATCCAGCAACGGTGGTGCCCTGATGGAGATCATCAAGACCGTGCAGGGACTGACCTCCACATTGGTGAGCAACTACCCGAAGATGACCGCCTTCTCCAACTCCATCAACAACGTCGCCCAGATGCTCCGGACGCAGGCGCCGGGTCTGCAGGCGACCCTGGGCGACCTGAACGTCGCATTGCAGAACACCACCGCATTCCTGCAGAACAATGCGGGCACGATCGGGTCGTCGACCGGTCGTCTCGCTGCGCTGGCCGAGAACCTCAGCGACTTCTCGCGGCAGGTGGTCGAGACGATCGACGTGGGGCCGTTGCTGTTCCAGAACCTCAGCAACTCGGTCTCGGCCGAGCAGGGTGCCTGGCGTGCACAGGTGTTGCTCGACAAGTCGTTGATCGACACCGAGGCGTTGTCGACCTTCTGCCAGGCCATCAACCTCCAGAAGAACGGCTGTCGCACGGGCCAGCTCAAGGATTTCGGACCGGATCTCGGTGTGTTCTCGGCGATGATGGAGCTGACGAAATGAACCGAGATGGCATCGGACCCTTCCGGGTTCAACGCGCCGTCGGCCGCGGCCGACGCTTCTCGCGCGGCGCCCTGATGATGGTGCTCGTGGCGGCGGTCGTGTCGATGTCGGGCTGTGGTGTGGTCCCCGGACTCACCGTCGAGCAGATCCCGCTGCCCGCTCCCGGCGGCATCGGTGATTCGATCCGATTGACGGCGAAGTTCGACAATGCGCTGAACCTGCCGACGCGGGCGAAGGTCAAGCTCTACGGGACCGACGTCGGTCAGGTCTCCGACATCGTCGCGCAGGACTACTCGGCGGTGGTCACCATGAACGTCAGCAAGGAGTCCAAGCTGCCCACCGGCACCGGTGCCGAACTGCGGCAGGCGACTCCTCTCGGCGACGTGTTCGTCGCACTGCTGCCTCCGAAGGGAATGCCGTCGGGGTATCTCGGCGACGGCGACAGCCTCGACGGGCCGACCTCGGCCGCCGCGACCGTCGAGGATCTGCTCGTCAGCACCTCAGGTCTGGTCGACAGCGGATCCCTGAGCTCGCTGCAGGTGATCCTGACGGAGTTGAGCAGCGCGGTGTCGGCGCATCCGGACGAGCTGTCCGGCTCGATCGAAGGCCTCACCACCGCGATCACGAAGTTCAACAAGAACTCGGCCGAGGTCGACGAGTCGATGCGCAACATGCAGGTGTTGACCGGTCAGCTCGCGGACGGCCGCGCCCAGATCATGGCGTCGATCAACAAACTCGGACCCGCGGTCAACGCGGTGAACAGCCAGATCGGTCAGATCTTGACGACCCTGGACAAGACGAACCGGGTGACCGCGGCGACCAACGACTTCCTGAACTCCGACCAGGACAACCTCGTCGAGCTCATCGGGCATCTGTCGACAGCGCTCAGAGGTCTGCGCGGCGCTGCGCAGGTCCTGGGCCCGCTGTCGGACAATCTGGCCACGCTGACTCCCAAGTGGGTCAAGTCGACGCCCGGTAGTGCCGCGGCGCTGTCGGCGAAGGTCTACTACCTCAATCCCGGTGCAGGGTTCGACTCGGCCAGTCGCCTGCCCGAGTTGCAGGATGTGGACGAGGGCTCGAAGGCATTGCAGCAGACGCTGACCCGACTGCTGGCACGCCTGACCGGTACACGGGGGTGCTGCGGATGAGTGCGTTGTCCGGACCGTTCGGCTGGGTGCGCAGGCACTCGGTCCTCGTCGGGAACATCGGGTTGATCCTGGTGATGCTCGTCGGGCTGGCGTACCTGTCATTCGGCGCGCTTCGCTGGGACCCGTTCAAGGGCACCTATCAGATGACCGTGCATTTCACGAGTTCCGGTGGACTCCAGGACACCTCGGGCGTCATGTTGCGCGGCGCCCGGGTCGGTGAGGTGGAGTCGATCCGCGTGCAGCCGAAACAGGTGGACGTGACCGTCAAGATCACCGACGATGTCAAGATCAACCGCAACGCGGTCGTCGCGGCCCTCGGACTGTCGGCAGCGGGCGAACAGTACGTCGACTTCGAACCGGCGACGGCCGACGGTCCGTACTTCGTCGATGGTGATGATGTCGCGGTGAACCAGACTCGGGTGACGGCGCCGTTCCCCGAGATGCTGGAGGCGTCACTCAACGTCGTGGAGCAGATCGATCCGGTCAAGCTGCGATCGGCGGTCGACAACCTGGAGGTGGCACTCGGTTCGGACGGCTCCGGCGACAACGATCTGCGCGCACTGTTCGTCTCGGGCGGCACCATCTTCGCCGACCTGGCACTTGTGCTGCCGCAGACGAAGAAGCTGATCTCCGACACCGGAACGATTCTGAAGACCACGTCGAACATCCAGCCGGATCTGGGGACCACGGTCTCGTCCTTGAGCACCATCGTGAACGCGGCGGTGGCCTCCGACAAGGAGATCCGCACCCTGCTCGATCGGGGGCCGTCGCAACTGACAAGTCTGACCGGCTCCCTGAACCAGATCCGGGACCCGGTGTCCGACGTGCTCCAGCAGTTCGTGGACGTGGCCCGGCAGGGTGCTCTGCGGGCACCGGCGATCGCAAATCTGCTCCCGTCGATCCGAGACGCCGGGGTCAAGAGTCTCACGATGTTCCACGGCGGCGCGTGGTGGGCGTTCGGCTCCATCTTCCCGCGCCCGAGCTGCAACTATGCCGTCACCCCGGTGCGACCGACGAAGATCCTGGAATTGACCGTGCCCACCAATCTGTACTGTGTGACCGAAGACCCGCGGCAACAGGTCCGCGGATCGGCGAACGCACCTCGACCACCCGGCGACGATACTGCCGGTCCGCCGCCCGGCTATGACCCGAACGCGCGGACAGTGCCGCTCGACAAGTGATGTGAAGAGAAGGAATGACCAAGCAGGACAACAACTCCGACGGAACGCATGACGACTCGGCAGAGTCCGGATCGCCCCGTCCCGAGGACACCGCCCACACCGACGACACCGCGCCTCCGGCCGATGCGGACCTCGGCGCCGATGACACGTCGTCGGGCCCTGTCGACGAGCCGGCACCGAAGGCGCCGCGCCCGCAGACGAAATCCGCTCGGACGGCGGGGCGTCGGTCCGGCACCCAGACCCCGGCGACCGTAGCCCCCGGTGGCGACGAGACACCCGATCCTCAGCGCCCGAAAGCTTCTGGCGGACGGGAGATCTCGCTGACCTTTTCGACGCGCGGACTGGCGAAGGTCCTGGCCGCGATCGTCGTGATCGCGGTGGTGGTCGGTGTCGTGCTGTTGGGCTGGGGCTACTACCACCAGCGGCAGGAACTCGCCGCCTTCGACGACAGCAAGGCGGCGTCGGAGGAGTTCTCGGTCAAGTTGGTCAGCACGATGAACACCGACAACATCGGGAACATGAAGGAGCTCCTCGGCCCCCTGTCCACCGGTGAGTTCCGTCAACATCTGGAGCAGCAGCAGTCCGACGGGAGCAAGGCGGTCAAGGATCTGAACGTGAAGGCCACCCCGGCCGTGAAGTCGGTGTCGGTCACCAGTTTCGACACCGACTCCGCGAAGACGAGCGTGCTGATGGAGGTCAGTGGGACCAGTACGTTGGCGCCGTCCGGCGGCAAGGAATTGATGCTGATCTGGCTGGACCTGCACAAAGAGGACGGCAAATGGCTGGTCGCGAAACTCGACGGTGCACAGGCCGGTATCGGTGCGCCCCAGGGCCAACAGAACCAGTCCGGGCAGCCGGCCGCTCCCGCCGGCTCGCCGGCCCCCGCCCCCGCGGGGTGAGCGACTCCGCCTGACGGTGTGCTCAGCCTGCGCGGGTGAGGATCGCGACGGGTCCGGGTGCGAGCAACTGCGTGAGACGGACCGTGCCGTCAAGGGTGTCGCCGGTCGCCGCGTCGGTCCAGATCCCCGGCGGCAGCGTCACCGAGGTCACCGAGCGGTCGTGTGCGGACAGACTGTGGGTGAACCGTGCGGTCACCAGGGCGACCCGCGGATCGTCCTTGCCTGCTCCCCGGACGAAGGCGATCACGTGATCGGAGCGTGGGCCCTCGGTGGGCAATGGAGCGTAGGTGCCCCTCGCGCCGAAGGCGATCGGATGATCGGCACGGGCCCGTAGGGCCGCGCGGATCAGTTCGGTCTTGGGATGATCTGCGGGCCGCGAGTAGTCGACCGGCCGACGGTTGTCGGGATCGACGAGGGAGTCGTCCCACCATTGGGTGCCCTGGTAGATGTCACCGACACCTGGGCCGAGCAGTGCGATCGCCTTGCGCGCCATCGCCTCGGCCCGCCAGCTCCGCGAGATCTCGCCGACCAGTCCGGCGATGGCGTCCGCGGCATCACCGGTTGTGACGGCGTCCACCCACGAGTCGAGAGCGCGCTCGAACTCCTCGTCCACCTCGGTCCAGGTGGTGCGCAGCCCCGACTCCCGGGCCGCTTTCTGTGCGTAGGCGCGTAGGCGCGTCCGCAGGGTGTCGTCGACCGCTCCGGAGACAGGCCATACGCCGAAGATGTTCTGTAACAGGAAGTATCCCGTCAGGTCGTCCGGTGGCGGCGCGAGGGACCAGATCCGGCGGACCAGCAGCGACCACCGCTCCGGTACCTGGGCGAGCAGGGCGATGCGGGCCCGCACGTCCTCGCCGCGTTTGGTGTCGTGCGTCGACGTCGCGGTCATCGCCCACGGCCAGTCACGTGCCCGACGGGCGTTGCGGGCATGGAACTCCCGCAGTGACATCGCCGGGTTGGCCGGGTCGCCCCCGACCTCTTGAGCGGCGACGAGTCGGGCCGTGCGGTAGAACAGGCTGTCCTCGACACTCTTGGCCGTCACCGCGCCGCAGGTCTGGGCGAGCCGAGACGTCGCCGCACCGGGGCTCGCGGTGGACTGGACCACGAGTTCGAGTGCGGACGCGAGATCAGGTGCGCGACGGGCGATCTCCGCTGCGGTGTCGAGGAGCCGGGAGCGCAGGGACGGGTAGTCGGCGCGATAGACCCCGATCTCGGCGATCAGTTCGGCTGTCGCCTCGGCTACCGCGTCGACGTCGGCGGACGGATCGGAATGCGTGATGGCCCGGACGAGTCGTCGATGCTCGGTCGGGAACATCTGCCGGACGGTGGTCAGCTTGCGTTCTCGTTCGGTGGCGTGCAGCCACGCCGAGTCGCCGGTCGTTGCCGTGATGCTCTCGTGGACCTCGTCGAGCTCGATGATCCCGGTCGGCGCGATGAAGACGGCATCGATCGAGCGCATCTGCTCGTAACCTGTGGTTCCCTCCACCGGCAGGGTGGGCTCCAGGTCCTCGTCCGATGCGAGAATCTTCTCGATGTAGATCAACCGGCGATCGCCGACGTCGGCCCTCAGGCGTCGAAGATAGGCCTGCGGATCCCAGAGTCCGTCCGGATGGTCGACGCGGACACCGTCGATGAGATCCTCGTCGACGAGGTCGAACAGCCATCGATGCGAGGCCGCATAGACCTCGGCGTCCTCTTGGCGCAGGCCCGCGAGTTCGTTGACGGTGAAGAACCGCCGGTATCCGATCAACCCGCTGTTCCACGGGACCAGCCGATAGTGCTGACGATCGTGGACCTGGGCGGGCGTGCCGCCGGCGGTGCCGGGAGCCGTGGGGAAGACATGGTCGTAGTACCGGAGATGTCCGTCGTCGACGGAGAGGGGCGAGAGGTCGCCGTCGGCGGCGATCACCGGGAGCGCGATCTTGCCGTCGGCGCCGTTGTCGGTGGAGAAGTCGACGTCGAACCACGTCGCGTAACGCGAACCCGAGCCGTATCGCAGCAGGTCGTTGAACCACGGGTTCTGTACCGGGTCCGCGACGCCGGTGTGGTTCGGCACGATGTCGACGATGATGCCGAGTCCGTGATCGGTGGCGGCGCGACGCAGCGCCCGCAACCCGTCGATCCCGCCCAATTCGGCCGACACCCTGGGTGGTGGCACCCAGTCGTATCCGTGGGTGGACCCCTCGACCGCGCGTCCGATGGGCGACAGGTACAGGTGGCTCACGCCCAGGTCGGCGATCCGGGGGAGGATCTCGACGACCTCGGCGAAGCCGTGGTCGGGGGTGAGCTGAATCCGATAGCTGGCGACCGGTTCTCGCCGTCCGCCGATGCCGTGGGCGCCGGCGGAGGACACCTGTGGGTCGGTGCTCACGTCGTCTTGCGCAGGACCAGGACCGATCGGGCACCGACGGTCACGGCCGTATCGGCCGCGACGGTGAGGTCGGTCGCGCCGTCGGCGCGGGTGGTGTCGAGCTCGCCGGTCCACTCCAGGCCCCACGACGACGGTGGCAGGTGGAAGTCGATGTCGCCGTCGTGGGCGTTGAAGCAGATGAGAAAGCTGTCGTCGACGACCTTCTCGCCCAGTTCGTTCTTTTCCTCGATACCGTCGCCGTTGAGGAACACCGCCAGGCTCTTGCCGAATCCACTGTCCCAGTCCTCGGCGGTCATGGCCTGCCCGGCCGGGGTCAGCCAGACGATGTCGAGAGCCTGATCGCCCCAGCGAATCGGCTTGCCGGCGAAGAACCTTCGGCGCCGCAGCACGGGGTGGTCGTGGCGCAGCGCGATGGCCCGGCGGGTGAAGTCGAGGAGGTCGGTGTTCTTCTCGGCGAGCGACCAGTCCATCCACGAGAGCTCGGAGTCCTGGCAGTAGACGTTGTTGTTGCCCTGTTGCGTCCGGCCCATCTCGTCGCCGTGGGCCAGCATCGGTGTGCCCTGTGACAGGAACAGGGTGGCCAGGATGTTGCGTTGCTGCTGTGCGCGCAGGGCGAGGATGTCGGGGTCGTCGGTGGGGCCCTCGACCCCGCAGTTCCACGATCGGTTGTGACTCTCGCCGTCACGGTTGTCCTCGCCGTTGGCGATGTTGTGTTTCTCGTTGTAGGACACCAGATCACGCAACGTGAAGCCATCGTGGGCGATGACGAAGTTGATGCTGGCCAGTGGCCGGCGGCCGGTTGCCTCGTACAGGTCCGACGAACCTGTCAGCCGGGACGCGAACTCGCCGAGGGTTGCCGGTTCGCCTCGCCAGTAGTCCCGGACGGTGTCGCGGTATTTGCCGTTCCATTCGGTCCACAGCGGCGGGAAGTTGCCGACCTGGTAGCCCCCCTCGCCGACATCCCAGGGCTCCGCGATGAGCTTGACCTGGCTGACCACCGGATCCTGTTGCACCAGATCGAAGAACGCCGACAGTCGGTCCACGTCGTGCAGTTCGCGGGCGAGGGTGGAGGCCAGGTCGAAACGGAAGCCGTCCACGTGCATCTCGAGGACCCAGTACCGCAGCGAATCCATGATCAGCTGCAGCGTGTGCGGATGGCGCCCGTTGAGACTGTTGCCGGTTCCGGTGTAATCCATGTACGTCTCGGGGTTGCCGTCGACGAGCCGGTAGTAGGCCGCGTTGTCGATCCCGCGGAACGAGACCGTCGGGCCGAGATGGTTGCCTTCCGCCGTGTGGTTGTAGACCACGTCGAGGATCACCTCGATGTCGGCCTTGTGGAAGGCCCGGACCATCGCCTTGAACTCGGTGACCGCGCTCGCCGGCTGGTCGGGCTTCGACGCGTATTCGACGTGGGGTGCGAGGAACCCGAAGGTGTTGTACCCCCAGTAGTTCCGGAGGCCCTTGTCATGCAGGACGAAATCCTGCATGAACTGGTGGACCGGCATGAGCTCGATCGCGGTCACGCCGAGCGACTGCAGATGGTCGATGATCACGGGGTGACACAGTCCCGCATACGTTCCGCGTAGATGCTCCGGAACATCCGGGTGAGTGGCCGTCATCCCCTTCACATGGGCCTCGTAGATGACCGTCTGGTGATAAGGCCGACGCGGGGATCGGTCACTCTGCCAGTCGAAATACGGATTGATCACCACCGACACCATGGTGTGGCCGAGCGAGTCGAGTTGCGGCATGTCGGCCGGTGCGCGGGTGGTGAGCGTCAGCGAGGACTCGGTATCGCCGTCCGACTCGGTATCGGTGTCAGCAGTGTCGGTGCCATGGGTGTCGTCGGTGTCCGGTGTTCCGACGGGCCCGGTCGGGGAGTCGTCGGGAGGTGTCTGGTCCGTGGCACCGGGCGTCGTGTCCAGATCTGCTTCGGCGGTCTCGTCGGCGACGGGCGCCTCGTCCGGTTCTTCGTCGACCATCGGGTACGAGAACAGCGACGCATCCCCGTCGAACTCACCGTGGAAGGCCTTTCCGTACGGGTCCAGCAGCAGCTTGCTCGGATCACACCGGAGGCCCTGAGCCGGGTCGTAGGGACCGTGCACCCGGAAGCCGTAGAACTGACCCGGGCCCACGTTGGGGAGGTAGCAATGCCAGCAGTATCCGTCGACCTCTTCGAGGCGGATCCGACGTTCGGTGCCGGCGTCGTCGATGAGACACAGATCGACCGCGGTGGCGACCTCCGAGAACAACGAAAAGTTTGTCCCCACACCGTCATACGTCGCCCCGAGCGGATATGCGCTGCCCGGCCAGATGATGAAGGGTTCCCGATCGTCCGGCGGTGCCGCGAGGTCGAACGGATCGGGGACGTTGGTGACCTCCGCAGGCTGGGCGGGGCGCGAACCTCCGGCATCGGGGGCCGGTGACTCAGTCACTGCGACCTTCGGCGATTCCATGAGACGACACTAGCCGTCAACGGTCCCGGGTTCATCTCGGAGAGCACGCAGGCGACGTGTGATCGACGACGTCACAGCTCGTCAACGGGGTGACGGGCCCGTCCACGGCACCGCCGCCGCCATCTGGCGGCCCAACTCGTCGCTCAGGCTGCGGACAAACGTCGCGCTGAGGTGATGCCAGTCCTTGTAGACGACCACATTGCCGACGATCGCCGGGCACAACTCGGCATCGCAGACCCCGTTCGAGAGGTCGAGGGGGTGGAACATCGGGCGGCTGGCGGCCAACGCCTTGGCCGGGTCCTCGGGAGCCAGCGCCGCGGCCCGTCGCGTCGCGCAACTCGTGGCCGACCCGCCGTCGGCGAGACATGTCGGCGTGTCGATCAGACCCGCGGCGTTGTGCGGCCAGGGTGTGTCGCGGATGCCGAACACCTGGATGCCCGCCGCGATGAAATCGTCGAAGATCGGCGTGTAGGTCGGGGGCACCCAGTCGCCGGGTTCGTAGTCCCGCGGCCGGGTCGAGTTGGTGAAGATCGCGTCCGGCTTGTCGGCGACGACCTTCTTTTGGACCCGGGTCACCCAGTCGTGGCACTGCGGATACGGTATGCCGTCCTGTTTGGGGACGAGCTCGGTCGACATCGGGCAACCCATCTTCAGATACGTGGTCACCTTGAAGTGATTGCGTTGCCCGAGCAGGTTCAGTGCACTGATCCACATCTCGGCGTGTGATCCGCCGATCAGCGCGATCGTCTTGGTCGCGTTCGGGTCGCCGTACACACCGACGTGGATGTCGGGGTCCTCGAAGCTGCTCATGTAGCCGTCGGTGGAGGTCTCCGGGAAGTCCTTGGTGACCAGTAGCGGCGAGGGCTGAGGATCCAGTGCGGGCACCGGCAGGCCGTTGAGAAGTGCCCGACCACCGGGATACAGGCGCGGATCGAGATTCTTGGTGTCCACGACCATCGTCGAGACGTGTCGATCCCAGATCTTGATACCGACTCCGGTGACCAGCGTTGCGATCACCAGGACCGACGTCAGCACCGATGTGTAGGTCAGCCAGCGGGTGTGCCCGTCCCGACGGGCGTGCGCCAGCCGCGACCGGCCGCCGCCGCGCAGCGGATCCTCGATGTAGCGCTTGGTGAGCCAGGCGAGCGTGATCGAGACAGCGAGCAGGACCACACCCTCGAGGACCGAGGCGTGGTCCTTGCCCCGCCAGGTCAGGTAGAAGATCAGCAGGGGCCAGTGCCAGAGATAGAGGGAGTAGGCGATGGTGCCCAGCCAGACCGGCCACCGGCTGGCCAGCATCCGATTGACCGGGGGGAGGGCCTGCGCCTGGGAGACCCCCGGACGCGGACGCTCCAGGGCGGTGGCACCTGCCCAGATGATCACCAGGGTCGAGCCCACCGGTATCAGCGCCCACGGACCGGGGTAGGAATCGACTCCATCGATCCACCAGCCGCAGGTGACGATCAGGGCCAGGGCCACGACCGCAGCGACGGTGCGGAGCCACCTCGGGACGCGCCAGCTGGGCAGCCAGATGGCCAGCAGCCCGCCTGCGAGGGGTTCCCAGACCCGCGAGAAGGTGTCGAAATAGTTGAACTGCTGATTGACACCCATGCGCATGTGGGCCCAGTAGAACGACACGGCGGCCACGAACAGGACGGCGACCCCGACGAGCACCCGGATGACCCGTGGGTCCGCCAGGGGCGCCAGAGCTTTCGCCGCCAGTTTGATGAGTGCGGCGAACACCAGGGCCACGACCATCGTCGCCACGAAGAACTGGCCCTGCACCGACATCGACCAGATGTGCTGGAGCGGGCTGTTGGCCGAGCTCGCGGCCAGGTAGTCCTGGGAATTGAACGCCAGATGCCAGTTCTGGTAGTACAGCGCGCTCGCGACGAGTTCGCGTCCGATGCTGACCCAGCGGGTCTGCGGGATGACGATGACGGTGAGGACGGCGACCGCGATCAGGACGGTGAACAGGGCAGGCAGCAGTCGACGCAGCAGACGCTTCAGGCGCGGCCACGGATTGATCGTGTCGCGGTAGGTGACGTGTGGTGCCTGACTGTGGATCGCGTGGCGGAGCAGCGAGCCGATGAAGAAATACCCGGACAGCGCGAGGAAGACGTCCACACCGCCCGACACCCGGCCGAACCAGATGTGGAAGCACGCGACGAGTGCGATCGCGATCCCGCGCAGACCATCGAGGTCGGTGCGGTACGCGGGCACGTTGTCCACCGGTGCCGGCGTGGCCGGGGCGGCGGTATGGGTCGGAGCTGCCACTACCTGGGTACGTCTTCCTGTTTCGACGACGTGTTCGGCGAACCGAGCGCGACGACTGGGTTGGTGTGCCAGAGGCTGGTGTCGGGAAGCAATCTACATGTCCAAGCTGTGATATCTCGATTCGGTCCGCTCCGACACGCCTGCGGTCACACCCCCGCTGACCTTTACTTTTCTTTACTTTCGGCCGCGCCGGGCGACGCAGTCACGGCCAAGGCGCGCAGTCGCGCGCCGTCGAGGATCACGCTCAGGCCGTCGGTGAACTCGGCGGTGAAGTCCCGATCCGACGGCTCGATCACCTGGAGACGTTCCATCTGGGCCCGTGTCTGCTCCTCGATGGTGAGTCCGATCACCAACTGACACACCGCGGTCGCGACCGCCCGGGCGTCCCGCTCGCTCAGCCCGCCGTCGCGGGCCACCGAGGACAGATCGATGGCGATCGACTTCGGCGACAGACCGCTGGCCCAACTCGACGACACCACCTCGGCGCTGTCGGGCACCGAGAGGAGTGCCGCGCGCATCCCGGTCGCCAGGAACGCCAACCGCTCATCCCACGGCAGCGACCCCGGTGCCGTGCGCACCTCGCCGAGGATGTCGTCGGACAGGGCTGCCAGCAGCGTCTGCTTGTTCGGGAAATGCCAGTACAGGGCGTTCGGGCGGACGCCGAGGTCCGCGGCGAGCCGCCGCATCGAGAGGTCGGCGAGACTGTGGTCGGTGAGGATGTGCCGAGCCGCTCGCAGGACGTCGGCCCGATTGTTGCTCACTCGCTCAGGGTAATGGGCGCGCGCACCCGACGACGCGCGGCCTGTACAGCGTTCAGGAAACCTGTACAGTGTCCAGGACGCCGTCAGCCCGAACGGCATCTCCCGATCTCGGAGGACATCGCCGTGGACGAGGCCGCCATCAGTCGTATCGATGCCGAGCATGTCTGGCATCCGTATGGCGCGATGCCTGCGGCAGGCATCGACCCGGCGCAGCCGCGTCCACTGGTGGTGCGGGGCGCGCAGGGGGTCCGGCTGGAATTGGGCGACGGTCGCACCGTCGTCGACGGGATGAGCTCGTGGTGGGCGGCGATTCACGGCTACCGCCATCCGGTTCTCGACTCCGCGGTGACCCGTCAGCTCGGGGCGATGTCACACGTGATGTTCGGCGGTCTGACCCACGAACCCGCCGCCAGGCTGGCACAGCTTCTCGCGTCGATCACCCCCGAGCCGCTCCAGAAGGTCTTCTTCTGCGACTCCGGTTCGGTGTCGGTGGAGGTGGCGGTCAAGATGGCGCTGCAGTACTGGCGCAGTCGCGGCCACGGGGAGCGGACCCGGCTGCTCACGTGGCGCGGTGGCTACCACGGCGACACGTTCACACCGATGAGCGTCTGCGACCCCGACGGCGGCATGCACTCGATGTGGACCGATGTCCTCACCGAGCAGGTCTTTGTGCCCGCGCCGCCTGCGGCGTTCGACGACGACTATGTCGGCGTTCTGAAATCCGCGGTCGAACGGCATCGCGACCGGCTGGCCGCCGTCATCGTGGAACCGGTCGTGCAGGGCGCGGGCGGGATGCGTTTCCACGATCCGCGCTACCTCGGCGAGCTGCGTCGCATCTGCGACCGTGCAGGCATCCTGCTGATCTTCGACGAGATCGCGACCGGATTCGGCCGCACGGGTGAACTGTTCGCGGCCGATCATGCCGGGGTCGCCCCGGACATCATGTGCTTGGGCAAGGCGCTGACAGGCGGATACCTGACCTTGGCGGCCACATTGTGCACGCCTGAGATCGCCGCGGTCATCAGTGCCGGGGAAGCGGGCGGGCTCGCGCACGGGCCGACCTTCATGGCGAATCCGCTGGCGTGCGCCGTCGCGGTCGCCGCGGTCGAACTGCTGCTCGATTCCCCGTGGCAGGAACGGGTGCAGGCGATCGAGAACCGGTTGCGGACGGGACTTGCCGACCTCGACGGTCGTACGGGGATCGTCGACGTCCGGGTACAGGGGGCCATCGGGGTCGTCCAGCTCGACCGGCCGGTGGACATCGCGGCCGCCACCGCGGCCGCCCTGGACGAGGGCGTATGGGTCCGGCCGTTCCGGGATCTCATCTACGTGATGCCCCCGTTCGTCTGCACCGACGACGACATCGACACCATCAGCCGGGGGGTACGCGCCGCCGCGCAGGCATGTCTGTCCACCGAGCTCGTCGCGGGAGCCATCCGATGACCACCACCGAGCTGCCGGATTCCGCGATCACGTCGGTCAGCGACGGCGACGACGCGCTGGCCTGGCTGGCCGACGAGGCCGCGCGTCTGCGCGCCGCCGGATTGCATCGCGAACCCGTTGTGCGAACCCCTGATCCGACGATGGTCAATGTGGCCTCCAACGACTACCTCGGCCTCTCCGGCCATCCGGCCGTCGTCGCCGGTGCCCACGCCGCGCTGGACACCTGGGGTGCCGGATCGACCGCGTCGAGGCTCGTCGTCGGGACCACCGAGCTCCACGTCGACCTCGAGGACGAACTCGCCGACTTCCTCGGTTTCCCTGCTGCGCTGGCCTTCTCGTCGGGCTATCTCGCCAACGTCGGGGCGATCACCGCGCTGGCCGGCCGGGGCGACCTGATCGTCAGCGACACGGGTACGCATGCGTCGCTGATCGATGGGTGCCGGCTGTCGCGGGCGCGGGTGGTGGTGACCGGTCGCGGTGACCACGCCGCGGTGCGTGCGGCCCTGCGTGAGCGGACCGAACAGCGGGCCCTGGTGGTCACCGATTCGGTCTACAGCATCGACGGCGAACCGGCGCCCGTCGCCGAGTTGTATTCGGCGGCCCGCGAACACGGCGCCGCATTGCTCGTCGACGAGGCGCACGCGCTCGGGGTGCGCGGACCGGGTGGTCGGGGACTGGTCGCCGAGCGCGGACTCTCGGGGGCTCCGGATCTGGTGGTCACGACGGTGCTGTCCAAATCGTTGGGCGCGCAGGGCGGGGTGGTGCTCGGATCGGCGTTGCTGCGTTCACACCTGATCGATCGGGCGCGGACGTTCATCTTCGACACCGGGCTCAATCCGGCGGCGGTCGGTGCGGCGCGCGCCGCACTCGGGCTGCTCCGCTCGGATGCGGTGATGCCGGACCGACTGCGCGCCAACGCCGTCCGGCTCGCGGCCGCGATCGGTGTACCCGACCCGGCTGCTGCGGTCATCTCGTTGATCATCGGAGAACCACAAGCAGCGGTGGACGCCGCCGCGATCTGCCGGGATCGCGGAGTCCTCGTGGGCTGCTTTCGCCCGCCGTCGGTGCCCGCGGGCACTTCGCGACTGCGGCTGACGGTGCGGGCCGATCTCGACGGACCACTGATCGACCACGTCGCCGACGTGGTCATGGGCGCGCTGCGGGAGGTCGGGATCCGAGAGGGCGGGATCCGAGGGGGCGCCGAGCGATGACCGGACATGTCCTCGCGGTCACCGGCACGTCCACCGACGTCGGCAAGACCATCGTCACGGCTGCGTTGGTCGCGGCCGCTGCCGAGGCGGAATTGACCGCAGCCGTGTGCAAACCGGCACAGACCGGGGTCATGCCCGGGGAGCGCGGCGACCTGGCGGTGATCGACGAGTTGGCCGGTCCGCTCAGGACCGTCGAATGCGCTCGCTTTCCCGATCCGCTCGCGCCGGACACGGCCGCCCGGCGAGCCGGGATGGCTCAGCTCGATCCCGACGCCGTCTCGGCCGCCATCATCGCGATGTCCGCCGACCACGACGTCACCTTCGTGGAGGGCGCTGGTGGTGTCCTGGTCCGACTGGCCGACGGAGTGACCCTGCTCGATGTCGCGTCGGCCACCGATGCGGATGTGCTCGTCGTGGTTCCGCCGGGACTCGGTGCACTCAACCATGCCGAGCTCACCGTCGGTGCGATCGTTGCCCGCGGCCTGCGTCCGGCCGGCCTCGTGGTCGGCTCCTGGCCTGCCGACCCCGATCTCGCGATGACCTGTAACCGCACTGATCTGCCACGTGTCACCGGGGTGCCGATCGTCGGCGTGATCCCCGCAGGCGCGGGGGCTCTCGATCGGACGGAGTTCCGTCGCCGCGCGCCGTCGTGGATCGACACCGACTGGCTTCGGCGCGAGACCGCCCGCCCGCCGACAGCAACCGAATTCGCCTCGACAGCAACCGAATTCGCGCCGACAGCAACCGAGATTTCCGCGGCGGCACCGTCCGCCCACCCTGAGAGCCAGTCCACCGAAGGAGTTCACTCGTGACCCAGGCACCCGTCGTATCCGAACCGACAACCGGCGATATCCTCGACGTCGCGCGCGCACAGGTCCTCGACCGCGGGGAGCCGCTGAGCCGCGACCAGGTCCTCGAGGTGCTGCGGCTGCCCGAAGAGCGTCTGATCGAACTGCTGCAGCTGGCCCACGATGTCCGGATGCGGTGGTGCGGCCCCGAGGTCGAGGTCGAGGGCATCATCTCGCTCAAGACCGGCGGCTGCCCCGAGGATTGCCACTTCTGTTCGCAGTCCGGCCTCTTCGCGTCGCCCGTGCGCAGCGCGTGGATCGACATCCCGTCGCTCGTGGAGGCCGCCAAGCAGACCGCGAAGACCGGCGCCACCGAGTTCTGCATCGTCGCGGCGGTCCGCGGGCCCGACAAGCGGCTGCTGAGCCAGGTCGCGGCAGGCATCGAGGCGATCCGCAACGAGGTCGACATCCAGATCGCCTGCAGCCTCGGCATGCTCACCCAGGAGCAGGTGGATCAGCTCAAGGACATGGGCGTCCACCGGTACAACCACAATCTGGAGACGGCCCGCAGCCATTTCCCGAATGTGGTGACGACCCACACCTGGGAGGAGCGCTGGGACACGCTGCGGATGGTCCGCGACGCCGGTATGGAGGTCTGCTGCGGCGGCATCCTCGGCATGGGGGAGAGCCTGGAGCAGCGCGCTGAGTTCGCCGCCGACCTCGCGTCGCTGGAGCCCGACGAAGTACCCCTCAACTTCCTCAACCCGCGCCCGGGCACCCCCTTCGGCGACCTCGACGTCCTGCCGGCCTCGGAGGCGCTGCGGTCGGTCGCGGCGTTCCGTCTCGCGCTGCCGCGCACGATCCTGCGGTTCGCGGGTGGTCGCGAGATCACACTCGGCGATCTCGGCGCCCAGCAGGGCATCCTCGGCGGCATCAACGCCGTCATCGTCGGCAATTACCTCACCACGCTGGGCCGACCGGCCGAAGACGACCTCGATCTCCTGTCGGATCTGTCGATGCCGATCAAAGCACTCAACGACAGCATCTAGGCTCGACGACGTGACGTCTCCGATGACGACGCCGGGGCCCTCGGGCATTCCGGACGCGCTGCATGAGATCCCGGGCCCCCTGGCCCAGCCCTGCCGGTTCGGTGTCCACACCGGACTCGAGCTCGAACTGGAGTCGGCCGATGCGGTGCCGACGGCCGCCCGGATGGGGCTGGAACCACCCCGGTTCTGCGGGCAGTGTGGTCGACGCATGGTGGTGCAGGTACGTCCGGACGGATGGGGTGCCCGGTGCTCCCGGCACGGGACGATCGATTCGACCGAACTGGGCCTGCGATGACCGACGCCGGACGCGGGCGTGCCGTCGGGCCACTGATCGCGGTGATCGGTGTGGTGGTCCTGCTCGGTTCGGTGGTCGGGATGATCTGGGCGGAGGTGACCCCGGCGATGTCGGGCCGGGTGGTCGATGCCGACTCGGCGCTCATCCCGGCAGGTGAGTTCCCGGAGGAGTTCGCGGGCGTCGGAACATTCGCGCTGCTCTTGTTCGGCTATGGGGTGGTCGCGGTGGTGATCGCATGGTTCGCGAGTCGTCGGTGGCGGGGCCCGCTGGGATTCGGCGCCGTGGTGATCTCGACGGTGATCGGCTCGCTCCTCGCGGCCTGGGTCGGCACGATGGTGGCCGACTGGCGTTTCGACGACCCGAGGTCGTCGCCGGTGGGCTCGACCTTCGAGGTGGTCCCGGACCTGTGGCTCGACGGTGCCGTGCGGGGTGGGATCGCCGGTCCTTGGGTCCTGTTCGTGAGCGCGCCGCTGGCCGCATCGCTGGTCTATCTCGGTCTCGCGCTCGCCTCGCGCCACGGTGACCTGGGCGTCGGGGACCTGCTCGACGCACGCAGCGAGGAGCAGCTGCGGCCCACGGCTCAGCCGATGTGAGCTGTCACCTCGCCATTCATCGCCGTGGCGAGCGTCTCCACCGAGACATCCAGGACCCGGCTGAGTGCCACGACGGTCGCGAACGACGGCGTCAGCAGCCGGCCGGTTTCGATCTTGCGCAGCGTCTCCGGGGAGATCCCCGCCGCACCTGCCACCTCATGCGTCGTGCGGTTGCCGCGAGAGTCGCGCAGCAGCGCCCCGAGCCTGCGGCCGGCGGCGATCTGCTCTGCGGTCAGTGGTGCACGAACCATGAGCACACTCTAGCGACCTCGGTATGAAAATACCGACCGCGTTCCGTAGGGTGGTATTCAAATACCGCAGGAGCTGGATGCAGGAGGCCGCAGTGATCGAACTCAAGTCACCGGAAGAGGTTGCGGCGATGCGGGTGACCGGGCGGTTCATCGCGGAGCTGCTCGACGACCTGGCCGGTCGTGCGCAGATCGGTGTCGACCTGCTCGATCTCGAGATGCGTGCGCGTCAGCTGATCGAAGAGCGTGGTGCCGTCTCCTGCTACTGGGACTACGAGCCGTCCTTCGGTCGCGGGCCGTTCCGAAACGTCATCTGCCTCTCGGTCAACGACGCCGTGTTGCACGGCCTGCCGCATCACCACGTCCTCGCCGACGGCGACGTGCTCAGCATGGACATCGCCGTGGCGATCGACGGCTGGGTGGCCGACTCGGCGCGCACGGTGATCGTCGGGACCCCGCGCAGTGACGACGAGCGTCTGGTCGAGACGACCAGAGCGGCTCTGGTGGCCGGTATCGCCGCGGCCCGGGCGGGCAATCGCCTCGGCGACATCTCCGCCGCCATCGGCGAGATCTGCACGTCCCGCGGCTATCTCGTGAACACCGAGTTCGGCGGGCATGGGCTGGGTCGCACCATGCATGAGGACCCGCATGTCCCCAATCTCGGGCGCGCCGGGCACGGGATGCGGCTGCGTCCCGGGCTCACCCTGGCGCTGGAACCCTGGCTCGCTCAGCGCACGTCGCAGATCGTCTATGACCCCGACGGCTGGACGATCCGGTCCGCCGACGGCTCACGCACGGCCCACAGCGAACACACGATCGCGATCACCGACGGCGACGCCGAGGTGTTGACAGCCCTCTGACGTCGGCGCCGTGTCCGCGTCGGCGACGGACTGGGTGCAGCAGATGATCGGCTCCGGCACGATCCGACCTCGGGTGAACTCAATCGGTTGGGTACCGCGGACGATCCGTACCGGGCTCGAGGCCGTCCTGGGTTCTTCTCGTCGATGACGGGGCCGTGGTCACATAGGCGGTCGAAGGGTCGCGAACTCGTCGGTGACCCGTAATCGGGTGTCGGCGAACGCGTAGAGGGCAGGCGGGCGTCCACCGGACCGTCCGGTTTTGCCGACCGTGCCGGTCGCGACCACCACGGCGCGGCGGCTGAGGATGCGGAGGAGATTCGTCGTGTCGACCGGGTAACCCAGTGCCGCACAATAGATCTCGGACAGTTTCGACATCGGGAAACGGGTCGGGGCCAGCGCGAAGGCGATGTTGGTGTAGGACAGCTTGGCGGCCAGCCGATGCCGCGCCGCGGCGACGATGTCGCCATGGTCGAAGGCGAGGTGCCCGAGCGCATCGACGCCGTGCCAGGCCGCCGTCTCGGGAAGTGATGCCTGCACGTCGCTTCGAACCAGTCCGAGGTAGGTCGACGCGATGGTGCGCACATCGGGAACCCGATGGGGAGCGGAGAACACGGCCAGCTGTTCGAGGTGGGCGATGTTTCCGGACCCGACCTTGTCGGCGACGAGTCGTCGCGCACTGGTCTGGAGGGTTTCGTCGTCCGCCACATCGCCACCCGGCAGCGACCAGGTGCCCGCGGTGGCCGCCTTCTCGAGGAGGACGCACAGTGCGGGTGCCGATTCCGGCCCCACCTCGCGCACCTGGAAGACCGCGGTCAGCACCTCGACTCGGACGCCCGACGGTGCCTGGACGGCGGTGGGCGTCGACGGCTGGGGCGGTGGCATGGCGTCGATTGTATGGGTGGTCGGACCGCCTGCCTGCCCGTCGCCACGCCGTGGCTCAGAGTTCGTCGAGAGCGAGAATCCCGTCTTGGATGGCGCGTGCGGCCAGCGCCGCCTTCGTGCGGGCGGTCCGTTCGACCGCCGTGTACTTGGCCCGGATGCGCGTGAGGTGGGTGTTCACCGTGCCGATCGAGATCGAGAGTTCCTCCGCCACGCAGATCTTCGAATCGGTCAGCAGCCACGTGCGGAGCACCTGGATCTCGCGGTCGGTGAGGCCGGGGCGTCTGCGCGTCGGATTCTCGGGATGCGGACGCAGCGCCGGCGACGATGACCGCGGTGCAGGCGTGACCGTGAGTGACGTCGATGTGCCGGCGGGAATCGGGGTGGTGCTCGGAATCAGCCGCATGTGCGAACGCCCGTTCCGCCCGTCGGTCGGGTGGGGTCGTTGCACCGAGTGAGCGTTGGGGATCACGTGGGCCGCTGATGGCGTGACCGGCATCGCGACGGGCTGGCCGGGGAGTGGCATCCGCCGGGCGGCCAGGCGGGCGAGGGCGGCTTCACGACGTTGTGCGGCCGCATCCGCGCGGCCGGTGCCGGGCGGAATCGGCCGGGGGCCGGTCGATACGGGGGCAGGGCTCAAGCTCTCGGAGGGGGAGACGGTCATCGCGTTGCTCGCAATCTGGTCCGGGGCCGCGGTCTGGACTGGCCGGATGAGGTCTGTACACGGCCGACGCTAAGGTTCGGCGCGCGCGAGCGAACGCGTAGTGGACTACTCGAATTGCGGCAGGGAATGCCGCAGATGTGACCGGTGTTACGATGGACAGCGTTTTCGATCACCAGTCGAAAACCCGGCTCGGCCGCATGACCCGTGCACCGAGCGTGACCGGTAGAGGAGTGGCAGATGAGCATCACCAGCGATCGTCCGGCCGCGGCGAGCGCCGACCTGGGTCTGATGGATGCCGTGTGGACCGACGGACCCGGTGGGTACACCGGCGTGGAGCCGACACCCGAATGGGCCGACGAGGTTCGACGGCTTGCCCGCGCCCGCAACGCGACGCTGCTCGCCCACAATTACCAGCTCCCCGCGATCCAGGACGTCGCCGACCACGTCGGCGACTCGCTCGCCCTCTCGCGGATCGCCGCCGAGGTGGACGCCGACGAGATCATCTTCTGCGGCGTGCATTTCATGGCCGAGACCGCGAAGATCCTCAGCCCCGACAAGCGGGTGCTGATCCCGGACGCCCGCGCCGGATGTTCTCTCGCGGACTCCATCACCGCCGACGAGCTGCGTGAATGGAAGTCCGAGTTCCCCGACGCCGTGGTGGTCTCCTATGTGAACACGACCGCGGAGGTGAAGGGTCTCACCGACATCTGCTGCACGTCGTCGAACGCCGTGGACGTCGTCGCATCGATCGATCCCGACCGTGACGTGTTGTTCCTCCCGGACCAATTCCTCGGGGCGCACGTCAAGCGCGAGACCGGCCGCGACAACATCCACATCTGGGCGGGCGAATGTCACGTCCACGCGGGGATCAACGGCGATGAACTGGCGCAGCAGGCGAGTTCACACCCGGACGCCGATCTCTTCATCCACCCCGAGTGCGGGTGCGCCACGTCGGCGCTCTACCTCGCCGGTGAGGGGTTCGTGCCGGAGGACAAGGTCAAGATCCTCTCCACCGGCGGAATGCTCGATGCCGCGCGCGAGACCGGCGCCAAGCAGGTCCTGGTGGCCACCGAGATCGGCATGCTGCACCAGCTCCGCAAAGCTGCGCCGGCAGTCGATTTCCAAGCCGTCAACGACCGCGCGTCATGCCCGTACATGAAGATGATCACCCCGGCCGCGTTGCTTCGTTCGCTCCGTGAGGGCCGCGACGAGGTCCATGTCGCGCCCGACGTCGCCGAGCGTGCGCGCAAGAGCGTCGAGCGGATGATCTCGATCGGGAATCCCGGTTCCGGTGAGTGAGGCATTCGTCGGTCAGGTCCGGGCCGCTGCAGACCTGGACCTGACCATCACCGACGAGGTCCGGGCACTGATCAGGACCGCTCTCGACGAGGACCTGCGTCACGGACCCGACGTGACGACATCGGCGACCGTCCCGGACGGCGCGCGCAGCGATGCGGCCGTCGTCAGCAGGGCCGACGGCGTGATCGCCGGGGTCCCGGTGGTTGTCGCGGTGTTCGACGAGGTGATCGGTGCAGGCGCCTATGAGGTGACGGCCGCTGTGCCCGATGGTGCCACGGTCGGCCCCGGCGATGTGGTGCTGCGCGTGCATGCGCCCACCGGCGCACTCCTCACCGCCGAGCGGACGGCGCTCAATCTGGTGTCGCATCTCTCCGGCATCGCCACCGCCACCGCCCGCTGGGTGGCCGCGGTCGAGGGGACCGACGCCAAGGTGCGCGATTCGCGGAAGACATTGCCGGGCATGCGGTATCTGCAGAAGTACGCAGTGCGCGCAGGCGGCGGCGTCAATCACCGGATGGGCCTCGGCGATGCCGCCCTCATCAAGGACAACCACGTGGTCGCCGCCGGCTCGGTGAGCGCGGCGTTGAGTGCCGTGCGGGCGGCGGCTCCCGACCTCCCCGTCGAGGTGGAGGTCGACTCACTGGCGCAGCTCGACGAGGTGCTGCCGCTGGAACCGCAGCTGGTGCTGCTCGACAACTTCGCCTTGTGGGAGACGCAGATGGCGGTGCAGCGTCGCAACACGCGGTCGCCGCAGACGAAGCTCGAGAGTTCCGGTGGGCTCTCACTCGACATGGCCGCCGACTATGCACGGACCGGTGTCGACTATCTCGCCGTCGGTGCACTGACCCATTCGGTCACCGTGCTCGACCTCGGGCTCGACATCCCGGCTCGCTGATCCCGATCGCCACGGGCGCGCGGTCCGGGCCGAAGTGATCGTTCTCTGCGGTCGAACGATATCCAGCCGCGCTCGCGCAACTCTTCCATCAGCTTGGCGATTGCCTCGTTCTCCCATGCGGACCTCTCACCGGTCCATGCGGTCGGAACCCGGAGCAGTTCGCCGATATCGAAGGCGTCGCCCCGGAGTGGTCCGATCGCCTCGCGCCACGTCGGGTTCTCGGCGTGGACTCGTTGCCAGAATGCGATGTGGACCGCGAGTGCGAGCCCGAGACCGTCGAGGGTGACGTCGTCGTCGACGACGACGGCGAAGGTCTCCTCGACCAGCGGATGGTGGCGACGACGCCGGTGTGGCGCGAACGTCTCGCGCCATGCGACGTACTCGCTGCCGCCGATCTCACCGCGACTCACCGAGGGTGGTGAGTGGCCGAGATGGAAGCCGCTGCCATTCGGGCAGCGATAGACATGGACCCGCCGCATCGAGTAGCGCCGCGCCGCCCGCCGCGCCGCCGAACGACTCACAAAGGTGCTCTTGCCGCAGCGGCCGCACGGTTGTCCGGTTTCCGCGCCGGTATTCGCTTTGACCACCCCGTGCCGCCCTTCGTCCGTCCAGTGAGGTCGAACAATAAGTCGGTGTACCGACATGTTGGGCGGCCGGAATCGCGGCGGACGGCCACCGTGTGAAAACCACTTCTCCCGACCCCATAAACTGGTTGTGACGTGTGCGCATGGTGCGCACCCTCCCCAGCTCACAGGAGAACCCGATGCTCGCCCGAACCGACCTGCGCGGTGCCACCCCGACGCTCGCCGAATTGCGTCGTGCGCTGCCGCGCGGGGGCACCGACGTCAATGCCGTCCTCGACACGGTGGCGCCGGTGGTTCACGAGATCGCCGAGCGCGGGGTCGATGCCGCCCTCGAGTTCGGCGCCAGGTTCGACGGTGTCCGGCCGACCTCGGTCCGTGTCCCTGCCGCGGTGATCGCCGACGCACTGGCGCGACTCGACCCGACGGTCGCCGACGCGTTGCGCGAATCGATCACCCGGGCCCGCAAGGTCCACGCCGATCAGCGTCGCGAGACCTCCCGCACGCAGGTGGTCGATGGTGGGGTCGTCAGCGAGAAGTGGATCCCGGTGCGGCGCGTCGGCCTGTACGTGCCCGGTGGCAACGCGGTCTACCCGTCGTCGGTGATCATGAACGTGGTGCCCGCCCAGGAGGCGGGTGTCGGTTCGCTGGTGATCGCCTCGCCGCCGCAGAAGGACTTCGGCGGATGGCCGCACCCGACCATCCTGGCCGCGTGTGCGCTGCTCGATGTCGAGGAGGTGTGGGCGGTCGGCGGTGCACAGGGCGTGGCCCTGCTCACCTACGGCGGGACCGACACCGACGCCGCCGACGACCCGGGGGCCGTCCTGGACCCGGTCGACCTCATCACCGGACCGGGCAACATCTACGTGACCGCCGCCAAGCGGTTGTGTCGCGGCGTCGTCGGCATCGACTCCGAGGCGGGGCCGACCGAGATCGCCATCCTCGCCGACGACAGCGCCGACGCAGGCATCCTGGCGTCCGACCTGATCAGTCAGGCCGAGCACGACGTCCTCGCTGCCTCGGTGCTCGTGACCGACAGCGCCGACCTCGCCGACGCCGTGGACACCGCCCTCGATGCGCAGGTCGCGACCACCAAGCACCGCGAGCGCGTGACCACCGCGCTGTCGGGCAAGCAGTCCGGCATCGTGCTGGTGGACGATCTCGAGGCCGGTCTGGCCGTCGTGGACGCGTACGCCGCCGAGCACCTCGAGATCCAGACCCGCGACGCGGCGGCGGTGGCCGACCGGGTGCACAACGCAGGCGCGATCTTCGTCGGCCCCTATGCGCCGGTCAGTCTGGGCGACTACTGCGCCGGGTCCAATCACGTTCTCCCGACGTCGGGTTCGGCACGTTTCGCCTCGGGCCTGTCGGTACAGACCTTCCTCAAGGGCGTGCACGTCATCGACTACGACGAGGCAGCCCTGCGTGACGTCGCGGATCAGGTGGTGACCCTCGCCGACGCCGAAGACCTGCCGGGTCACGGTGACGCCGTGAAGCAGCGGTTTGCCGGAGGTGGGCGATGAGTGCGCCCGACAAGCTGATCCCCGGCTCCGGCATCAGCGTCGACGATCTGCCGCTGCGCGACAACCTCCGTGGCAAGAGTGCTTATGGCGCACCGCAACTCGAGGTTCCGGTGGTCCTCAACACCAACGAGAACCCGCACCCGCCGTCGGCGGCGCTGATCGACGACGTCGCCGAGTCGACGCGTGTCGTGGCAGCGGCGCTGCACCGGTATCCGGACCGCGACGCCGTCGCCCTGCGGAGCGATCTCGCGGACTATCTCTCGACCGCGACCGGTGTGTCCCTGGGCGTCGAGAACCTCTGGGCGGCCAACGGTTCCAACGAGATCCTCCAGCAGCTGCTGCAGGCCTTCGCGGGCCCCGGGCGCAGTTCACTCGGGTTCGTGCCCTCGTACTCGATGCACCCGATCATCTCGGACGGCACCGACACCACATGGCTCGCCGCGCATCGCGCCGCCGATTTCGGCCTCGACATCGATTACGCGGTCGCCGAGGTCGAGGCACGGCGACCCGACGTGGTGTTCGTGACGTCGCCCAACAACCCGACCGGCGGTTCGGTGACCCCCGACGATCTCCGGCGCATCGTCGAGGCGGCGCCCGGCATCGTGATCGTCGACGAGGCGTACGGCGAGTTCTCCGATCGGCCCAGCGCGGTCGAGCTCATCGACGAGTTCCCGGCCAAGGTCGTCGTCAGCCGGACCATGAGCAAGGCGTTCGCGTTTGCCGGCGGGCGCCTTGGCTACCTGGCCGCCGCGCCCGCGATCGTCGAGGCGCTGCTCCTGGTCCGCCTGCCGTACCACCTGTCGGTGCTCACCCAGGCCGCCGCCCGCGCCGCGCTGCGGCATCGCGACGACACGCTCGCGGGTGTCGCCGCGATCATCGCCGAACGCAGACGCGTCGCGCAGGAACTGTCCGCCGCCGGCTTCCGGGTCGTGGATTCCGATGCCAACTTCCTGCTGTTCGGTCATTTCACCGATGCACCGGCGAGTTGGCAACGCTATCTCGACCACGGCGTGTTGATCCGAGACGTCGGGATCGCCGGCCACCTGCGTGTCACCATCGGGCTGGCAGCCGAGAACGACGCCTTCCTCGACGTCAGCCGGACGCTCGCGTCTACAGATCTGGAGAATGGGTAAGTGACCACCGCACAGCCGCCTGATGAAGACCCCCGTCGCTCCGCTCGCACGGCACGCGTCGAACGAACCACCAGGGAGTCGTCGATCACCGTCGAGTTGAACCTCGACGGCACCGGCGTCACCCATATCTCGACCGGTATCGCGTTCTTCGACCACATGCTCACCGCCTTCGGTCAGCACGGCAGCTTCGACCTCACCGTCGAGGCGAAAGGCGACGTCGAGGTCGAGGGGCACCACACCATCGAGGACACGTCGATCGTGCTCGGCCAGGCGTTGGGTCAGGCGCTCGGCGACAAGAAGGGCATCCGGCGGTTCGGCGATGCCTGGATACCGATGGACGAGACCCTCGCGCACGCGGCCGTCGACGTGTCGGGGCGACCCTACTGCGTGCACACCGGTGAACCCGAGCACCTGCTCACCGCGGTGATCGGCGGATATCCGGGCGTGCCGTATTCGACCGTGATCAACCGTCACGTCTTCGAGGCGATCGCACTCAACGCTCGCATCGCTCTGCATGTGCGAGTGCTGTACGGGCGAGATCAGCACCACATCACCGAGGCCGAGTTCAAGGCGGTGGCCCGCGCGTTGCGTGCTGCGACCGAGAATGATCCGCGGGTGAGTGGTGTGCCGTCCACCAAGGGAGCGCTCTGATGGGGCGCACCCGATGAGCGGTGCACCCGCAGTCGCCGTACTCGACTACGGATCGGGCAATCTGCGGTCGGCGCAGCGTGCGCTCGAACGGGCCGGGGCCGAGGTGACGGTCACCGACGATCGCGACATCGCAACCAACTGCGACGGTCTGGTGGTCCCCGGGGTGGGCGCCTTCGCCGCCTGCATGGAGGGGCTCAACGCGGTCAAGGGCCACCGCATCATCGACCAGCGCCTGGCCGGCGGGCGACCGGTACTCGGCATCTGCGTCGGCATGCAGATCCTGTTCGAGCGCGGTGTCGAGTTCGGCGTCGAGGCGCAGGGCTGTGGCGAGTGGCCCGGTACCGTCAGCCGGCTCCCCGCCGAGGTGCTCCCGCACATGGGCTGGAACACGGTGGACGCGGCGGCCGGCACGACGCTGTTCGACGGTCTGGATTCCGATACCCGTTTCTACTTCGTGCACTCCTACGCCGTTCAGGACTGGAGTATGGACACCGACGGTTCGCGGATCGATCCGCCCAAGCTGACCTGGGCCACACATGGCGGCCCGTTCCTTGCGGCGGTCGAGAACGGCGCACTCGCTGCGACCCAGTTCCACCCGGAGAAGTCCGGGGATGCCGGCGCGCACCTGCTCCGCAACTGGGTCCGGTCCCTGGCATGAACGTCGACGACACCCGATTCTCCTACGGCAAGCTGGTCCTGTACTCGCTCGGCGCGGGTGTCGTCGTACTGCTGGTGTCCATCCCGGTGATCCTGCTGGTGGCGCAGTGGTCACCCATCGCAGGCCTGGTCATCGCGCTGATCGCGGTGCTGGCGATGATCTGGGTGATCGGCGGCGTCTCCCGGCGCATGATCGCCCGCGCCGAGCATGAGATCCTGGCCGCGCGCTCTGACCGGCCCCATACGTCCGATCCGACAGACAGGAACACATCCACCGATGGGTAACACCCTTGAACTCCTCCCCGCCGTCGACGTCGCCGACGGGCAGGCCGTCCGACTCGTCCAAGGCGCGGCAGGCACCGAGACCTCATACGGTTCGCCGCGGGAGGCCGCGCTGGCCTGGCAGACCGACGGGGCCGAGTGGATCCATCTGGTCGACCTCGACGCCGCGTTCGGACGCGGCAACAACCGTGAACTGCTCGCCGATGTCGTCGGCGAACTCGACGTGAAGGTCGAACTCTCCGGCGGTATCCGCGACGATGACTCCCTCTCCGCTGCGCTCGGAACCGGTTGCACCCGCGTGAATCTCGGCACGGCTGCGCTGGAGAACCCGGAGTGGTGCGCACGGGCGATCGAACGCTACGGCGACCGGATCGCGGTCGGGCTCGACGTCATCCGAGAAGGGGAGTCCTACCGTCTGCGTGGTCGCGGCTGGGTCACCGACGGCGGCGACCTGTGGGAGGTTCTCGAGCGCCTCGACCGCGACGGTTGTGCACGGTACGTCGTCACCGACGTCTCCAAGGACGGCACACTGGCCGGGCCGAATCTGGAGCTGCTGGGGGAGGTCGCCGCGGCCACGTCGGCACCGGTCGTCGCCTCCGGCGGGGTGTCGGCCCTCGACGACCTGGTCGCGATCGCCGGACTCGTCGACCGCGGCGTGGAAGGGGCGATCGTCGGCAAGGCCCTCTACGCCGGCCGGTTCACGCTGCCGCAGGCCCTGTCCGCCGTTGCCGGGAAGTAGTCACCGGGAAGTGATGGACCACTCACGACTGCTGGACACGGCGAGCACCATCCTCGACTCGGTGTCCGCCGAGTTCGTGGCCGGGCTCGGTGCTCCGAGCGCAGTCACCAAGGGCCCCACGGACTTTGCCACACAGGTCGACCTCGATCTGGAACGGCGGATCGCCGGTGAACTCGCCGACCGCACCCAGATCCCCGTTCACGGTGAGGAATTCGGTGGGCCGTCGGTCACCGAGGGAGCCGTCTGGGTGCTCGATCCGGTCGACGGCACCTACAACTACTCGACAGGTGTCCCACTGGCGGGCATCCTGCTCGGCCTGCTCGTCGACGGCGACCCGGTCCTCGGGCTGACCTGGCTGCCGCTGTTGGGACGTCGGTACGCCGGTCACGTCGACGGCCCGCTCCTCGTCGACGGCGAGCCCATGCCACCGCTGGTCCCGGTCGACCTGCAGACCTCGGCCATCGCCTACGGTCCGTTCAACGAACGGGCGAAGGGGCGTTATCCCGGTGCACGCCGCGTCGATGTCCTCCGGGCGTTGAGTTCTCGGGTCGCCCGTTTGCGGATGACGGGCAGCACGGGCGTCGACATGGCCTACACCGCCGCGGGGATCTTCGGCGGCGCAATTGCTTTCGGCCGCCACGCGTGGGACAACGCGGCGGGTGCGGCACTGGTTCGCGCCGCCGGCGGGGTTGCGACCGACCTCGCAGGCCAACCGTGGACGGCCGCGTCGCCGTCGCTGGTGTGCGCCGCCCCAGGGCTGCATGCGGAACTGATGACGGTCATCGACGGCGTGGTCGGCGACGAATGGGGTTCACAGCCCACCAATGCCACCAACCCAGAGGACTCAGGAGGTCGCCGATGACTGTTGCGGTGCGAGTGATCCCTTGTCTCGACGGTGTTGTCGGGGCCGTCTCGACCGGGAGGACTGTTCGATGACTGTTGCGGTGCGAGTCATCCCTTGTCTCGACGTGGACGACGGGCGGGTCGTCAAGGGAGTCAACTTCCAGAACCTGCGCGACGCAGGCGACCCCGTCGAACTCGCGGCCCGCTATGACGGCGAGGGGGCCGACGAACTGACCTTCCTCGACGTCACGGCGTCGAGTTCGGGCCGGTCGACGATGATCGAGGTCGTCAAACGGACGGCGGATCAGATCTTCATCCCGCTGACCGTGGGGGGAGGGATCCGGACCGTCGACGACGTCGACACCATGCTGAGGGCAGGCGCGGACAAGGTCAGCGTCAACACCGCGGCGATCGCGCGTCCCGAGGTGCTCGCCGAGATGAGCCGTCGGTTCGGATCGCAGTGCATCGTGTTGTCGGTGGATGCGCGAACCGTTCCGGACGGCGACGAACCCACACCGTCGGGATGGGAGGTCACCACCCATGGAGGCCGCCGCGGCACCGGTATCGACGCCGTCGAGTGGGCCCGGCGCGGGCAGGAACTCGGCGTCGGTGAGATCCTGCTGAACTCGATGGATGCCGACGGCACCAAGCGGGGCTTCGATCTGCGCATGCTGGCCGCGGTCCGCGCAGAGGTCGACGTCCCGGTGATCGCAAGTGGCGGCGCCGGCGCGATCGCCGACTTCGCGCCCGCCGTGGCGGCCGGCGCCGACGCGGTTCTGGCTGCGTCGGTGTTCCACTTCGGAGAGCTGACCATTCCCGACGTGAAGGCCGCGATGGCGGCCGAGGGAATCATCGTCCGTTGACGCGACGTTCCCCGTACGCACTCGACAACACGACAGGACCCCGAAGATGGCTCTCGACCACGACATCGCCGCCCGCCTGAAACGCAACGACGACGGGTTGTTCGCAGCGATCGCCCAGGAACGCGAGACCGGCACCGTCCTGATGATGGCGTGGATGGACGACGCCGCGCTCGAACAGACTCTGGCAACCCGACGGGCCACCTACTATTCGCGCTCCCGTCAGCAGTACTGGGTGAAGGGCGAGACCAGCGGCCACACCCAATTCGTGCACGATGTCCGGCTCGACTGCGACGGAGACACCGTGCTGTTGGTGGTCGACCAGGTCGGCGCCGCCTGCCACACGGGTAATCACAGTTGTTTCGACACCCCCTCACTGCCGTTCGCGGCATCCGACGCACCCCCGGCGGGGGAGGCATCTGCCGGCGGCGGGGGACAATGAACGCGACCAGTCGAGAAGAAAGGCGGTGACGGCGCCGATGCCATTGATCCAGATCTCGCAGACCCCGGGCCTGTCCGACCGGGTCAAACGGGAGACCATCGCGGCGGTGACCGATGCCTACGCGAAGGCGACCGGTAAGAATCCCGACTCGGTGTGGGTGACCATCACCGAGATTCCCCGGCAGCAGTGGGGCGTCGGCGGCGAGCCGCTGGGATGAGCCCCGACACGACCACACTCGCGGAGTTCCTCGACCTCGCGGCCGATCACCGCGTCGTCCCCGTCACCCGCAAGGTGCTCGCCGACTCCGAGACGCCCTTGTCGGCGTACCGGAAGCTCGCAGGCGACCGGGAGGGCACCTTCCTGCTGGAGTCGGCGGAGAACGGCCGCTCCTGGTCGCGCTGGTCGTTCATCGGTGTGCAGTCGCCCTCGGCGCTCACCGTCGTCGACGGTGAGGCCCGCTGGTGGGGCGAGGTCCCCACCGGTGCGCCCGACGGGGGCGACCCGGTCGAGGCGCTGGCCGAGTCGTTGCGCCTGCTGGCCACCGATCCGTTCCCTGACATGCCACCGCTGACCGGTGGTTTCGTCGGATTCTTCGCCTACGACATGGTGCGCCGGCTCGAGCGGCTCCCGGAGACCACCACCGACGACCTCGGACTGCCGGACATGATGATGCTGCTGGCGACCGACCTCGCCGCTGTCGATCACCACGAGGGCACCATCACCTTGATCGCCAACGCGGTGAACTGGGACGGCTCATCCGAGCGGGCCGAGCAGGCATATCACGACGCGGTCGCGCGGCTCGACCGCATGACCCAGGCCCTGGCCGCCCCGTCACCGTCCACGGTGTCGCATTTCGACCGTCCGACGCCGGAGTACCGGTCACAACGGACGCTCGCGGAGTACAGCGAGATCGTCACGACCCTCGTCGGTGAGATCGAAGCGGGCGAGGCGTTCCAGGTGGTTCCGTCGCAGCGATTCGAGATGGAGACCGAGGCCGATCCGGTCGACGTCTACCGGGTGCTGCGCGCGTCCAATCCGAGTCCGTACATGTATCTCCTTCGGATGCCCGGTCACGACGGTGCCGGCAGTGGTCCGTTCACCATCGTCGGCAGCAGCCCCGAAGCGCTCGTCACCGTGTCCGACGGAGTGGCGACCACCCATCCCATCGCAGGGACGCGCTGGCGCGGTGCCACCGAGGAAGAGGATCAGCTCCTCGCCAAGGGCCTGGTGGAAGACGAGAAGGAGAACGCCGAGCATCTGATGCTCGTCGATCTGGGCCGTAACGACCTCGGTCGGGTCTGCCGCCCCGGCACGGTCAAGGTCGGCGATTACCGCCATGTCGAGCGGTACAGCCATGTCATGCATCTCGTCTCGACGGTGTCGGGGACGCTGCGCGAGGACAAACACGCGCTCGACGCGGTCACCGCGTGTTTCCCGGCGGGCACGCTCACCGGCGCACCGAAGGTGCGTGCCATGGAACTCATCGACGAACACGAGCTGACGCGGCGCGGCCTCTATGGCGGGATCGTCGGGTATCTGGATTTCGCCGGCAACGCTGACACCGCGATCGCGATCCGCACCGCGCTGATGTCGGGCGGGCGTGCCTTCGTACAGGCAGGCGGCGGCGTGGTCGCCGACAGCGAACCCGAATACGAGTACAACGAGGCGCGCAACAAGGCGACCGCCGTCCTCAACGCGGTCGCCGCGGCCGGCACCATGCGCCGCGTCGGATCGGACGCCGACGACGGGGTCACCGTGGAGAGCGGGACCCGATGAACGCGCCGACTCCCTCGAGCACCGATCCGGCGGCCGCCGCGAAGTCGTTCATGCGGCGACGCCAGATGCTCGCCGCCATCCTGCTGGCGCTCGCGGCACTGGCCTTCTGGTCGGCGTCTCGGTTGGTGTGGTGCCGGGTACTCGCCGCGGACGGACTGGCCCCGGCACGGGATTTCGACGTCAAGGGTTCGGACTGGAGTCCGTGGCTGACACCACTCGCGCTGGTTCTTCTCGCGGCCATCCTCGCAGCGTTCTCGGTGCGCGGCTGGGGTCTACGCGTGATCGCGATACTCGTCGCGGCGGGCGGTGTCCTCGCTGCCATCCCCGCCATCTCACTGATGACCGGTGGTGCCGACTCGGGTTACGCCGCCGACGCCGCCAATCTTCCCGGCCGTTTCCAGGTACTGCTGATCACCACCAACTCCTGGGCGGCGGTGGTCGCGCTCGCCGGCACCGTGTGTGCGGTCCTGGCAGGCGTGCTCCTGCTCCGGGTGGCCGGTGGGGCCGGGATGTCGTCGAAGTACAAGAGCCCAGGCGCGCGGCGAGCGGAACTGGAGCGTCAGATCTTCGCCGAGCACGAGCGCACCACCGGTGCCACAACCGGCACCGCGACCACCGGTGACACGGCGTCCGACGACGCCTCACGGGCGGATGGGCGTAACGAAGGACCCGCCGCGAACGAACGCATGATGTGGGACGCACTCGACACCGGGATCGATCCCACCGATGTCCCGGAGACCCCTGCGGACGACGGCCGTGAGCGGCCAACCCGGCCACAGGACGATTCGGGCACCGGTCTACCCTGAGAGCACACGAACATCGAAAGGGGGCCCACACGTCGTGAGTACGCCGACTGTCCTCGACTCCATCCTCGAGGGAGTGAAAGCTGACGTCGCCGCGCGTGAAGCCGTGGTCGACTACGCGGCGATCAAGGCGGCGTCCGTGCAGGCTCCCGAACCCATCGATGCCATGGCCGCGTTCAACAAGCCGGGCATCGGGGTCATCGCCGAGGTGAAGCGCGCCAGCCCGTCCAAGGGCGATCTGGCGACCATCGCCGATCCCGCCGAACTCGCCGCCGCCTATGAGGCCGGTGGCGCTCGCATCATCAGCGTGTTGACCGAGCAGCGACGCTTTCGCGGGTCGCTCGCTGATCTCGACAGTGTGCGCGCAGCGGTGAACATCCCGGTGCTGCGCAAGGACTTCATCGTCGGGCCCTATCAAATCCATGAGGCCCGCGCCCACGGTGCCGACGTGATCCTGCTGATCGTCGCGGCACTCGAGCAGAACGTCCTCGCGTCGTTGCTCGACCGCACCGAGAGTCTCGGCATGACCGCACTCGTCGAGGTGCACACCGAGGAAGAGGCCGATCGCGCGCTCGAGGCAGGTGCCTCGGTGGTGGGTGTCAACGCACGCAATCTGAAGACCCTCGAAGTCGACCGCGACTCCTTTGCCCGCATCGCTCCCGGACTGCCGACCCGGGTGATCCGGGTTGCCGAATCCGGCGTTCGCGGCACCGCCGACCTGCTGGCCTATGCAGGTGCAGGTGCAGATGCGGTGCTCGTCGGTGAGGGCCTCGTCACCAGTGGCAACCCGCGGGCTGCCGTCTCCGAGTTGGTCACCGCCGGGACGCACCCTTCCTGCCCGAAACCGGTTCGCTGACGGCATTTCCGCCCGCTGACCCCGATAGCCGACGACAAGAGACCGTGAGCGCGAATACCGATTCTCCCAACGTTCCCTACCCGGCCATGAGCGTCGGGCTCACCACGCGTACATCGATCGAACCCGACGAGAGCGGCCATTTCGGTGTCTACGGCGGACGGCACGTCCCCGAGGCATTGATGGCGGTGATCGACGAGGTCACCACGACGTACCAGAAACTGCGTCGCGACGACGACTACCTTGCCGAGCTCGACCGGTTGCAGCGGGACTACACCGGACGGCCGTCGCCGCTGTACGAAGCGGCGCGACTTCGTGAAGATGCCGGCGGCGCAAGGCTTTTCCTCAAGCGTGAGGATCTGAACCACACCGGCTCGCACAAGATCAACAATGTGCTCGGACAGGCATTGCTGGCGCAGCGCATGGGCAAGTCACGGGTGATCGCCGAGACCGGCGCCGGTCAGCACGGTGTCGCCACCGCGACCGCCTGCGCATTGCTCGGTCTCGAATGCGTCGTCTACATGGGCCGGGTCGACACCGATCGGCAGGCCCTGAACGTGGCCCGGATGCGGCTCCTCGGCGCCGAGGTGATCGCTGTCGACAACGGGTCGGCGACCCTCAAGGATGCCATCAACGAGGCGATGCGCGACTGGGTGACCAACGCGCACAACACTTATTACTGCTTCGGTACGGCGGCCGGGCCGCATCCGTTCCCTGCGATGGTCCGCGACTTTCAGCGTGTCGTCGGGTTGGAGGCGCGCGCGCAGATCCAGGAGCAGGTCGGGCGCCTGCCCGACGCTGTGGTCGCGTGTGTCGGTGGCGGTTCCAACGCGATCGGGATCTTCCATCCGTTCATCGACGACGCGAGCGTGCGACTCATCGGTTACGAGGCCGCGGGCGACGGTGTCGAGACAGGCCGGCACGCCGCGACTTTCACCGGCGGAACACCGGGTGCGTTCCAGGGGGCCTATTCCTACCTGTTGCAGGACGAGGATGGGCAGACCATCGAATCGCATTCGATCTCTGCAGGTCTCGACTATCCCGGCGTCGGACCCGAGCACGCGTATCTGAAGGACATCGGCCGCGCCGATTACCGGCCGATCACCGACACGGAGGCGATGGACGCGCTCGCGTTGCTGAGCCGGCGCGAGGGCATCATCCCGGCCATCGAGTCCGCGCACGCGGTTGCCGGTGCGCTCGAACTCGGCCGGGAACTCGGTGACGGCGCGATCATCGTCGTGAGCCTGTCCGGTCGTGGTGACAAGGACGTCGACACCGCAGCGGAATGGTTCCACCTGTTCGACAAGCCCCCATCACAGGACGAGGCGGCGGCAGGCGGCGAACAGACAGGGGAGACGGTATGAGTGCCCAGGAAGCGGCCGCCGTGACCCACACGGCGCGCTCGAAGCTCGGCCCGACCTTCGCCCGATGCCGTGACGAGGGTCGTAGCGCCCTGATCGGATACCTGCCCGTGGGTTACCCCACGGTCGAGAAGTCGGTGGAGTATTTCCGAACGATGGTCGAGGCCGGCTGCGACATCATCGAGGTCGGCGTGCCGTACTCCGATCCGGTGATGGACGGACCAACCATCCAGGAGGCCGCCGACCTGGCGCTCGCCAACGGCGTGCGGGTCCGCGACGTCTTCACGGCCGTGGAGGCCATCGCCGCGGCAGGCGGCCAGGCCGTCGTCATGAGCTACTGGAATCCGGTGCTGCAGTACGGCGTGGACCGGTTCGCCCACGATCTGGCGAGCGCGGGCGGTGCCGGCCTGATCACCCCGAACCTCATTCCCGAGGAGGGCGCCGCCTGGGAGGCCGCGTCCGACGCACACGACCTCGACCGCATCTATCTCGTCGCGCCGTCATCGACAACCGAACGATTGGCCCTCACCGTCGATGCCTCGCGCGGGTTCGTCTACGCGGCCTCGACGATGGGTGTCACGGGCGCCCGTGACGCGGTGTCCGACGCCGCGCCGGAGCTGTGCGCGCGGGTGCGGGCGCACAGCGACATCCCGATCGGTGTCGGTCTGGGCGTTCGCAGCGGAGCGCAGGCCGCCGAGATCGCGAGTTACGCCGACGGCGTGATCGTTGGCTCGGCGCTCGTGTCGGCGGCCAAGGTCGGCACGACCGAGCTCGCGGCGCTGGTCGGCGAACTCGCCGAGGGCGTGCGTGCGGCGACTCCTGCCGGCTCGGCTCCACGCGGAGCATAAGCGTCCCACCGCCGGTCCACGGTCCGGATCGGTCGGTCGGTTAGGGTGGCAGCGTGACGGTGCCGACACCCCTTGCTGGGCCGACAACTCTCGACGGGACTGGATCCGCAGGATCGATGGTCCTGGCCTACCTCCCGAGCCCGCCGGAGGGCGTCTGGCATCTGGGACCGTTTCCCGTCCGCGCATACGCCCTCTGCATCATCGTCGGCATCATCGTCGCGGTCTGGTGGGGCAATCGCCGCTGGAAGGCCCGCGGCGGGCAAGAGGGTGAGGTCCTCGACGTCGCGATCTGGGCGGTGCCCTTCGGCCTCGTCGGCGGGCGGCTCTACCACGTGGCCACCGACTGGCAGACCTACTTCGGCGACGGCCCGAAGGAGCCGATCGACGCACTGAAGATCTGGGATGGCGGCCTGGGTATCTGGGGTGCCGTACTGCTCGGCGCGCTCGGCGCCTGGATCGGTGCGCGACGACACGGCATCCGGTTGCCCCCATTCGGGGACGCGCTCGCACCGGCCATCCTGCTGGCCCAGGCCATCGGCCGCCTCGGGAACTACTTCAACCAGGAGCTCTATGGTCGCGAGACGACCGTGCGGTGGGGCTTGAAGATCTACGAGCGCGTCGATGCGAACGGGGTCGCCGATCCCGGCCTGATCAGCGGTACCTCCAACGGCCATGTGGTTGCCATCGTGCATCCGACCTTCCTCTACGAGCTGCTGTGGAACGTCCTCGTGGTGATCCTGCTCGTCGTCGTCGACAGGCGTTTCCGGATCGGCCACGGACGTCTGTTCGCGCTGTATGTGGCCGGCTATTGCGTCGGCCGTTTCGGTGTCGAGCTGATGCGTTCCGATCCGGCCACCCACATCTTCGGAACCCGGATCAACGTGTTCACCGCGGTGCTGGTGCTCGCCTGTGCGGCAGCCTACTTCGTTCTCGCACCGCGCGGCCGTGAGCAGGGCCTGGAGATCTATCACCCGCAGCGGGCCGAAGAACTCGAGGAGCTCGGGGTCGCCGGTTACATCGACGACCGCTACGACGCAGACGCCGATGACGCTCGCGACAGCGGCGACGCGGACACGAGACGTGGCCGGGCCCGACGTGTGGCCGAGGAGCCCGGCGACAGTCCCGCCGAGGCCGCACTCGCGGCCGCGATCGCGCGCCACACGCCCCGGGCCGACGACGGGGAGCCGCTGACGGCGGAATCCTCCACCGAGGACTGGGTGCTCGAGTCGGAGGTAGGCGACGCGGACAGCACCACGGATGCCGCCGAGAGCACCGCCGAGGACGTCGACAGCACCACGGATGCCGCCGAGAGCACCGCCGACGACGCTGATGACAGCACCACGGATGCCGCCGAGAGCACCGCCGAGGACGTCGACAGCACCACGGATGTCGCCGACAGCACCGCCGAGGACGCTGACAGCACCACGGATGCCGCCGACAGCACCGCCGACGACGCTGACAGCACCACGGATGTCGCCAACGGCACCGCCGAGGACGCCAACGGCACCGCCGACGACGCCGACGGCACCCCCGACGACCCCGAACACACCTAGTCGGGCATCGACACTCCCGTCACGCGGAACGAACCCGTTCCGGTGCTGATCACAGCCGAGTACGCGGCACCCTCTGATTCGGTCCGATAGAGTGAAGATTCACGATGACCGGGATCAGCCCATCGAACTCGGTCACCGGATAACTGCTCCACGGGCCAGCGCTGTCCCTGAGGACATCGAGCATTGCGATTCGTCACCGAGTCGAGTGGAGGTTCGAGATGTTGTTTTCCGCGCTCCCGGCCAAGCAGGGCCTGTACGACCCCGAGGCCGAAGTCGATTCGTGCGGTGTCGCGATGGTGGCCGACGTCTACGGCCGACGTTCCCACTCGATCGTGGCCGACGGCTTGCTGGCGCTGGAGAACCTCGAACATCGCGGGGCCGCCGGCGCCGAGGTCAACAGCGGTGACGGTGCAGGAATCCTCATCCAGCTCCCCGACGAATTGCTCCGCGCGGTGGCGGGTTTCGACCTTCCCGCGCCGACTGCGGATGGTGAGAACACCTACGCCGCCGGAATCTGTTTCCTGCCCGTCGATCCCGTCTTGCGCGAGCGCGCCGTCGAACGGGTTTGTGCGTTGGCCGACGCCGAGGGCATCACCATCCTGGGATGGCGTGAGCTACCGGTCGATGCCGAACGCGCGGACATCGGAGAGACAGCGCTCGGCTGCATGCCCTACATGATGCAGCTCTTCGTCACCGTCGACCCACCTGCAGGCGCGAAGCGGATCGGCGGCCTCGAACTCGATCGCTTCATCTACCCGTTCCGCAAGCAGGCCGAGCGGGTCACCCCGGAGGTCGAGGAGGCGGGAACGGGCATCTACTTCCCGTCGTTGTCGACTCGCACGATGGTCTACAAGGGCATGCTCACCACGATGCAGCTGCCGCTGTACTACGACGACCTGCGCGACGAGCGGTGCCACAGCGCGATCGCCATCGTGCACTCCCGCTTCTCGACCAACACGTTCCCGTCGTGGCCGCTGGCCCACCCCTTCCGATTCGTCGCCCACAACGGCGAGATCAACACCGTCCGCGGCAACCGCAACAGGATGCGTGCACGTGAAGCACTTCTCGAGACCGACCTCATCCCCGGGGACCTGAAACGTGCATTCCCGATCTGCACGCCGGAGGCATCGGATTCCGCCTCGCTCGACGAGGTCCTCGAACTCTTGCACCTCGGTGGCCGCAGCGTGCCCCACGCGGTGATGATGATGGTGCCCGAGGCGTGGGAGAACGTGCCGGACATGGATCCGAAGCGGCACGCGTTCCTCCAGTTCCACGGATCGCTGATGGAGGCCTGGGACGGCCCGGCCTGTGTCACCTTCACCGACGGCGCCGTCGTCGGAGCCGTGCTCGACCGCAACGGGCTGCGGCCGGGACGCTGGTGGCAGACCCGCGACGGTCGCGTGATCCTCGCGTCAGAGGCAGGGGTGCTCGACGTTTCCGTCGACGACGTCATCTCCAAGGGCAGGCTCGAACCGGGCCGGATGTTCCTCGTGGACACCAAACAGGGCCGGATCATCCCGGACGAGGAGATCAAGGGCGACCTGATCGGTGCGCAGCCCTACGACGAGTGGCTCCATGCCGGTCTGCTCGACATCGCAACCCTGCCGAACCGGCCGGTCTACAAACCGAACCACGACACCGTTGTCCGACGCCAGGTCTCGTTCGGCTACACCGAGGAGGACATGCGTGTGCTCCTCACGCCGATGGCCGCGTCGGGCTATGAACCGCTCGGCTCGATGGGCACCGACACCCCGGTTGCCGTGCTGTCCAAGCGGTCCCGGCTGCTCTACGACTACTTTGTCGAACTGTTCGCCCAGGTGACCAATCCGCCGCTGGACGCGATCCGCGAAGAGATCGTCACATCGATGGCGCGCGTGATGGGTCCCGAACAGAATCTCCTGAACCCCACCGCTGCATCATGTCGCCAGATCCTGCTGCATTGGCCTGTCATCGACAACGACGACCTCGCCAAGCTCGTCCACATCAACGACGACGGCGACAATCCGGGATTGTCGGCGAAGGTGCTGCACGGTCTCTACGAGGTGGCCGACGGCGGGCCGGGACTCGCTGCCGCTCTGGACGATCTCCGGTTGCGTGCGAGCCAGGCGATCGCCGAGGGACACACCACGCTGGTGATCTCCGACCGGCGGACCGACCGGGATCATGCACCGATCCCGTCGTTGCTCGCGACGTCAGCGGTACACCATCACCTCGTCCGGACCAAGGAACGCACCAAGGTCGCGTTGGTGGTGGAGTCGGGTGACGCCCGCGAGGTCCACCACATCGCCCTGCTGATCGGTTTCGGTGCGGCGGCTGTCAACCCGTACCTCGCGCTCGAGTCGATCGACGATCTGATCGCGGAGGGCGAGCTCACCGGTGTCCCGTCGTCCAAGGCCAGCCGGAACTACCTCGAGGCGCTCGGCAAGGGCGTGCTCAAGGTCATGAGCAAGATGGGTATCTCGACGATCAGCTCGTACACCGGCGCGCAGGCCTTCGAGGCGGTGGGACTGTCGTCGGAGGTGGTCAAGGAGTACTTCACGCGGACCGTCTCCCGGATCGAAGGTGTCGGCCTCGACGAGCTCGCGGAGGAGGTCCGGATACGTCATCACCGGGCATTCCCGGAGAACCCGACGGAACAGGTGTACCGGCGTCTCGAAGTCGGCGGGGAGTACCAGTACCGCAGGGAGGGCGAACTCCATCTGTTCACCCCCGAGACGATCTTCTTGCTCCAGCACGCGACGAGAACCGGTCGGTCCGAGGTGTTCCAGAAGTACTCCGACGAGGTCGACAAGCTGTCCCGTGAGGGTGGCACGTTGCGCGGACTGTTCGATTTCGACCTGGCCGCACGCGATCCCATCCCGCTCGAGGAGGTGGAACCGGTCGAGACGATCATGACGCGGTTCAACACGGGCGCGATGAGCTACGGGTCCATCTCGGCCGAGGCCCACGAGACCATCGCCATCGCGATGAACCGGATCGGTGGGCGCTCCAACTCCGGTGAGGGTGGCGAAGATGTCGATCGACTCTACGATCCGGAACGGCGCAGCGCGGTCAAACAGGTGGCGTCCGGTCGCTTCGGGGTCACCAGTGACTACCTGATCAACGCAACCGACATCCAGATCAAGATGGCGCAAGGAGCGAAACCCGGTGAAGGAGGACAGCTCCCGGCCTACAAGGTGTACCCGTGGATCGCCAAGACGCGGCATTCCACGCCCGGGGTCGCCCTGATCTCGCCCCCGCCGCACCATGACATCTATTCGATCGAGGATCTCGCACAGCTGATCCACGACCTGAAGAACGCCAACTCCGACGCACGTATCCACGTGAAGCTGGTCAGTGCGGTCGGAGTCGGCACCGTGGCAACGGGCGTGTCCAAGGCGCATGCCGACGTAGTCCTGATCTCGGGCCACGACGGAGGCACCGGAGCCTCGCCGCTGACGTCACTCAAGCACGCCGGTACCCCGTGGGAGATCGGGCTCGCCGACGCGCAGCAGACGTTGATGCTCAACGGTTTACGCGACCGCATCACTGTGCAGTGCGACGGCGCCCTGCGCACCGGGCGCGATGTGATCATGGCTGCCCTGCTCGGTGCCGAGGAGTACGGCTTCTCGACGGCTCCGCTGATCGTCTCCGGGTGCATCATGATGCGGGTCTGTCACCTCGACACCTGCCCTGTCGGCGTCGCGACGCAGAATCCTCAGCTGCGTGCGCGGTTCACCGGGCAGGCCGAGCACATCGTCAACTTCTTCCGGTTCATTGCCGAGGACGTGCGAAAGCACTTGGCACAGCTGGGCTACCGCACGCTCGACGAGGCGATCGGGCAGTCGCAGCGTCTGCACACCGCCGAGGCGGTGGCGCATTGGAAGAGCAAGGGTCTCGACCTGACCCCGATCTTCCGCACCCACGAGGACAAGGGGCCGACCCGCCGGATGCGCGGCCAGGACCATGGGCTCGATCGTGCGCTCGATCAGACCTTCATCCAGCTCGCCGAAGGTGCGCTCGAGGATGCCCATCCGGTGACGCTGGAGCTGCCGGTGCGCAACGTGAACCGGACGGTCGGCACTCTCCTGGGGTCGGAGGTCACACGCCGATACGGAGCCGAAGGCCTCGCCGAGGACACCATCGTGGTGAAGCTGACCGGATCGGCCGGACAGTCACTCGGCGCCTTCCTGCCGCCAGGCGTGACGATACGGCTGTGGGGCGACACCAACGACTATGTCGGAAAAGGGCTGTGCGGCGGGAAGATCGTCGTAGCACCCGATCCGGAAGCCTGGTTCGTCGCCGAGGATCAGGTCATCGCAGGCAATACCATCCTCTACGGCGCGACGTCGGGCGAGGTGTTCCTGCGCGGCAAGGTCGGTGAGCGGTTCTCGGTACGCAATTCCGGCGCAACGGCGGTGGTCGAGGGCGTGGGCGATCACGCCTGCGAGTACATGACCGGCGGACGGGTGGTGATCCTCGGGACCACCGGGCGCAATCTGGCGGCCGGGATGTCCGGGGGCATCGCCTTCGTCTATGACCTCGACAGCGCCAAGGTGAACATGGCGATGGTGGAGTTGTTGCGCCCCGACCCCGACGACCTGCGATTCCTGCGCGAGACGATCACCAAGCACACCGAGCTGACGGGATCGGCGATCGGGGCGTCGATGCTGGCCGACTGGCCGCGTCGATGCCTGGGCTTCACCAAGGTCATGCCCAGTGACTACAAGCGCGTGCTCGACGCGGCCCGGATGGCCGAGGCCGAAGGGCGCGACGTCGATTCAGCGATCATGGAGGCGGCACGTGGCTGATCCGCGCGGGTTCCTGGAGATCCCCAAGAGAGAATCGAAGTACCGTCCGATCGCCGAGCGGGTACAGGACTGGCACGACGTCTACCACCACGGCGAGAACCCGTTGCAGGAGATGGCCGACGTGTCCGAACAGGCCACCCGCTGCATGGACTGCGGAATCCCGTTCTGCCATTCCGGCACCGCGGGATGTCCGCTGGGAAATCTGATCCCGGAATGGAACGACCTGGTCCGCCGCGGACGTTGGGACGCGGCGAGTAGTCGGCTGCACGCCACCAACAACTTTCCCGAGTTCACCGGGATGGTGTGCCCGGCGCCCTGCGAGGCAGCCTGCGTGTTGTCGATCTCGGAGGCCACCACCGGGGGCAGCGTCACCATCAAACGTGTCGAGAAGACCATCGCCTACGAATCGTGGGCGGAGGGCATCATCGGACCGGAGCCGCCCGCCGCGCGGTCGGGAAAGTCGGTGGGGGTCGTGGGTTCGGGCCCTGCAGGACTTGCTGCCGCACAGCAACTCACGCGAGCCGGCCACGAGGTGACCGTATACGAACGCGATGATCGGCTCGGCGGGCTGCTGCGCTACGGCATCCCCGAGTACAAGCTGCAGAAGTCCGACATCGATCGGCGGATCGCCCAGATGCGCGCCGAGGGAACCGAGTTCGTCACCAGCTGCGAGGTCGGTACCGATATGTCGGTCGAGGAGCTGCGCTCGCGCCATGACGCTGTCGTGCTGGCGATCGGCGCGATGGAGGCCCGCGACAACCCGGTGCCGGGTCGCGAGCTGAGTGGCGTGCATCTCGCGATGGAACATCTCGTACCCGCCAATCGCGAATGCGAAGGCGACGGTCCGTCGCCGATCTCCGCCGCGGGCAAGCATGTCGTCATCATCGGCGGTGGCGACACCGGTGCCGACTGCCTCGGGACCGCCCATCGCCAGGGCGCGGCCTCGGTGGTTCAGCTCGACTACAACCCCGAACTGCCCAGCGACCGCGACGAGAACCGGTCACCATGGCCCACATGGCCGTTGGTGATGCGGACATCATCCGCGCACGCCGAGGGCGGTGAGCGGAAGTATCAGGTCGCAGTCCAGCGGTTCGTCGGCGACGAGGACGGCAACGTGACCACGCTGGTACTCGCAGAAGTAGAGGTGGTCCGCGAGCCGGACGGGCGACGGGTGGTCACCCCGGTCGGCGACGAGTTCGAGATCCCGTGCGAGATGGCCCTGTTCGCCATCGGGTTCGCCGGCGTCACACGAGGGCCGCTGCTGACCGATCTCGAACTCGAGCCCAACGGGCGCGGTGCGCTGTCGTGCGGCAGTGACTGGCAAACAGACGCCCCCGGTGTCTTCGTGTGCGGAGACGCCCATCGTGGCGCCTCTCTGGTGGTCTGGGCGATTGCCGAGGGCCGATCGACCGCGCGCGCGGTCGACGAGCTCTTGATGGGCGAGTCCGACCTGCCGTCGCCGGTGCGGCCGGCGACTCTGCCGCTGTCGGTGCGGTGACGGGACCACAGAGCAGGTCGGCACGACCCGCAACTCGCGCGGGCAGCGTTGGTTTCATTGTGTTCGCGACCACCCCGGTTACTGCGCTGACCTGCTCGAACTGTGGTTGTCCGGCAGGTGACCAATCCGCGCCGGGATAGAGATGGCGATCCAACGGGACTAAGGTGAACACAGTGACGCGGCGAACAAAGATTGTCTGCACCCTCGGCCCGGCGACCAGCAGCGACGAGAAGCTCAAAGAGCTCGTCGAGGCCGGGATGGACGTGGCCCGGATGAACATGAGCCACGGCACCCATGACGTGCACCGCGAGGTCTACGCCAGGGTGCGAAAGGCGAGCGATGCCACCGAGAAGGCCGTCGGCATTCTCGCCGACCTGCAGGGCCCGAAGATCCGCCTCGGAAAGTTCGAGGACACCGGCGCGCCGAACGGCGAGGTGCTGTGGGCGACGGGCGAGGAAGTGCGGGTCACCGTCGACGACATCGTCGGTACGCACGATCGCGTGTCGACCACCTACAAACACCTGGCCGCCGACGCCAAACCCGGTGACCGACTGCTCGTCGACGACGGCAAGGTCGGCCTGGTCGCCACCGCCGTCGACGGCAACGACGTGGTGTGCACGGTGACCGAGGGCGGACCGGTCAGCAACAACAAGGGCCTGTCGTTGCCAGGCGTGAACGTGTCGGTGCCCGCGATGTCCGAGAAAGACATCGCCGACCTGGAGTTCGCGCTGGAACTGGGTGTCGACATGATCGCCCTGTCCTTTGTCCGCAGTCCGGCCGACATCGAGCTGGTCCACGAGGTCATGGACCGTGTGGGGCGGCGCGTGCCGGTGATCGCGAAGCTGGAGAAGCCTGAGGCCATCGACAATCTCGAGGCCATCGTGCTCGCGTTCGACGCCATCATGGTCGCCCGTGGTGACCTCGGCGTCGAGTTGCCCCTCGAAGAGGTTCCGCTGGTCCAGAAGCGGGCGATCCAGATGGCCCGGGAGAACGCCAAGCCGGTCATCGTCGCAACCCAGATGTTGGACTCGATGATCGAGAACTCGCGACCCACCCGCGCCGAGGCCTCCGACGTCGCCAACGCGGTCCTCGATGGTGCCGACGCCGTGATGCTGTCCGGTGAGACCTCGGTGGGCAAATGGCCGATCGATTCGGTGCTGACGATGGACAAGATCGCGCGTGCGGTCGAGGGCGGGTCCCGCGACGTCCCGCCGCTGTCGCACGTGCCGCGTACCAAGCGCGGCATCATCTCCTACGCCGCTCGCGACATCGGTGAACGACTGGAGGTGAAGGCGCTCGTGGCGTTCACGCAGTCGGGCGACACGGTCCGCCGGCTGGCCCGACTGCACTCGCGGCTCCCGCTGCTGGCCTTCACGCCGACCCAGGAGGTGCGAAGCCAGCTGGCGCTGAGCTGGGGCACCGAGACGTTCATCGTCGATCACGTCGACACCACAGATCACATGATCGATCAGGTCGACCTGCAACTCCTGCGCATCGGACGTCTCAAAGAAGGCGACGTGGTGGTGATCGTCGCGGGTGCTCCGCCCGGAACAGTGGGCTCCACCAACATGATTCACGTTCACCGGATCGGCGAGCAGGACCATTGACCCGGTCGCTGTAGTCCTTCCGCCGCTGGAGTCGTGTCGTCGCGTCGGTCGAGTGGACGACGAGCGCGGCGAGGAGTCGTATCGAGACCGCTCTCCCCGAGGGCATAGGGTGTGCTCTCATGACCGACCAATCCGAGGATCTCGGCAAACTGCTCGCGCTGCTCGACGTCGAGCAGCGCGACGACGACCTGTTCATCGGCCAGCACCCGGAGCAGAAGACGGCGCGCACGTTCGGTGGGCAGCTGCTCGCGCAGGGAGTGGTGGCGGCCGGCCGCACCATCACCCGGGGGAACCCGCCGATTCACGCGTTGCACGCCCACTTCATCAGGGGTGGCGATGTCAGTAAGCCCATGGAGTATCACGTCGCGCGGTTTCGTGACGGGAAGTCGTTCGCGAACCGACAGGTGACCGCGATGCAGGACGGCTCCGAGGTGTTCACGATGCTGGTCGCCTTCCAGGACAACACGGTCGGTCTCGAGCACGCCGTGGAGATCCCGCAGGTGCCTTACCCGGAGGACTTGCCGCCGCTCGGCGAGCATTTCAAGGGTTACGAGGATCGTATTGCCACGTTCGTCAATGCGTTGCACCCCATCGACATCCGGTTCGCCAACGATCCGACCTGGAAGATGCGCGACGCCGGGGCCACCCTCACGGACAACCGGGTGTGGATGAAGACCGACGGTGTGTTGCCCGACGATCCGATCATGCACGTCGCCGCGATGTGCTATGCCTCCGACACCACGGTGCTCGACTCGATCATCACCACACACGGCCTCTCGTGGGGGATCGACCGGCTCTTCGCCGCCACCGTCAACCATTCGATGTGGTTCCACCGCGAATTCCGCTTCGACGATTGGTTGCTGTACGCCACTCGGTCGCCGGTCGCGACCGGAAGTCGCGGCATGGGATCGGGCCGGTTCTGGAAGCGTGACGGCACCCTGGCGACCTCGGTCGTCCAAGAGGCCCTGATCAAGTACTTCCCGCCGAAGAACTGAGCCCCGGCCGACCGCTGGTCGAGTGGCCGACGAGCAGCCAGGCGAGTCGGCGTATCGAGACCACACCCGCGTGCTGGCAGACTGATGCCATGACCTCCGCCCAGCCTCCTCGACGCGACGTGGCGCCGCAGGCGCAGGAACACCCCGGCGCCGGCCGCCCGGTGGGTCCCCACACCGGGCCAACCGAACCTCCTCAGTTCTGGCTGCGGTCGGGACCGATGCTGCCGCAGCGCACCTGGCAGCGCAGCACACGATCGCCGATCATCATCATCAGCTCACTCGCCGCCATGGCGCTGGCCGCGGTCGCCGTGGCGGCACTGTTGGTCGGCACGGTGAATCGAACAACGTTCACCGCCCGCGGTGTGGTGGTCTGTCCCACTGCCCAGGGCCAGACGCTGCGGATCGCTCCGGGTGCGCCCGTCCGGATCTACGACGAGACCGGCGATGAATTGTCGACGACCACACTGGGTCAGCGCGAGAGCGGGGACGGCAATCAATGCGAGATGCCGTTCCGTGCCCGCGACGTCGCGTCGGGGCGCGACGGATATGTGGTCCGCGTCGGCGACGTCCTCCAGGAGACCGTGTCCGAATCGGCGCTTTCGTCGGGAGTCGTGCTGCGCCCTGTTCCCTGACCATCCGCCTTAACGGGTGGTAAGCGAGGGCGCGGGTTAGACTGCGGCGATCTCTGTGAACCCTGGCCGGTTTCCGGGCAGGACCCACACGTGACCTTCGGATGGATGGGGGAGAGGGTGACTGACAGCATCGACTGGGGCAGCGAGGTATTGGCTTCGCTCCGGTGGATCGGCATCGTGTTCGTGATCGCTCTCGTCGGGGTGCTGGTCGTCGGCTATCTGCTGGCGCGGTTCACCAACTGGGGCCGGCAGTACTGGCGGACCGCCGGTGGCTTCTTCACCGACTCCGACACCAGACTGCTCGCGTGGAGCCTGGTCGGGGTGCTGCTGCTGCTGGCGGTTGCCGGAGTGAGAGTCACTGTCCTGTTCTCGTATCAGGGCAACGACATGTTCACGGCGCTCCAGACCGCTGCCCAGGGTCTTGCGCAGGGAAATCAAGATGCTCTGGACGCCGGGAAGTCGGCCTTCTGGAAGGCCATGTGGATCTTCGGCGTCCTCGCCGCGATCCACATCGTCCGAACCCTCATCGAGCTGTATCTGGGCAGCGCCTTCGAGATCAAGCTGCGCGAGTACATGACAACGCGCAACACCACGGACTGGCTCGGTGGAAAGGCCTTCTACCGGAACAGGTTTGTCGAGGCGGCCCGTCCTCAGGGGCCGGATTCGGCGATCCAGCCGGGGGTCGACAACCCTGACCAGCGCATCGAGACGGACATCACGACAGTCGCGACGTCGAGCCGCCAGCTCGTCTTCGGGTACAACGGATCATCGACGAACGGTGTGATCCCGGCGATCATCACCATCGTGTCGTTCACGAAGATCCTGTGGGACCTCGCCGGTCCCATGTCCGTGTTCGGCACCGAAGTGCCGCGCGCGATGGTGTGGTTCGTCTACATGTTCGTGTTGATCACCACTGTCATCGCGTTCTGGATCGGCCGACCGCTGATCCGCCTGTACTTCCTCCGGGAGCGCCTGACGGCGAACTTCCGATATGCACTCGTCCGAGTTCGAGACGGCGCCGAGAACGTCGCGCTCTATCACGGTGAGGGCGTCGAACGTGCCGGCCTGCTCGAACGATTCGGAGCCGTGGTCGGCAACTTCTGGCAGATCGTCTTCCGGACCCTGAAGTTCACCGGCTGGAACTTCGTCGTCAATCAGTTGTCGGTGGTGTTCGCCTACATCATCCAGGCGCCGCGATTCTTCGCAGGCACGATCACCCTCGGTGACATGAACCAGACGGCGTCGGCGTTCGGCAACGTCCACGACTCGCTGTCGTTCTTCCGCGAGGCCTACGACTCGTTCGCCGATTTCCGTGCCGCACTCATCCGACTCAACGGGCTCGAGGACGCCAACGACGAGTCACGTGAGTTGCCGGTGCTCGCCACCACCGACCGCGACCGCGCCGTGCGACTCACCGATGTCGACATCACCACCCCGGATGGCGACGAACTCATCCGCGACCTCAGCCTCTCTCTCGACCCGGGCGACGCCATCGTGGTGAAGGGCCGGTCGGGTTCGGGCAAGACGACCCTGCTGCGCGGACTGGCCGGGCTCTGGCCGTTCGCCGACGGCGAGTTCGCCCGCCCGCCGGGCGACCGCACGCTGTTCCTGTCGCAGATCCCCTACATCCCGCTCGGAGATCTACGCACCGCGGTCGCATATCCGGCACTGCCGGACGACGTTGGCGACGACGCGATCCGGGCCGCGTTGGAGCGGGTGTTCTTACCGCACCTCGTCGATCGCCTCGACGAGGAGGAAGACTGGTCGAAGGTGCTGTCGCCGGGGGAGCAGCAGCGCGTGGCATTCGCGCGCATCCTGCTCACCCGCCCCGAAGTGGTGTTCATGGACGAGGCGACCTCGGCCGTCGACGAAGGTCTGGAGTACTCGCTGTATTCGCTGATCCGGGCGGAACTACCCGAGACGATCTTGGTGTCCGTCAGCCACCGCAGCACCACCGATCAGCACCACACCACTGTTCTCGAGCTGACCGGCGGAGGTTCGTGGGAGGTTCGTCCGGTCGGCGCCTGAGCGAGTTCACACGGCAGGAACTGCAGCACTGACGTCCGGATTTTACTGTCTCATTACCAATGTGGTGGATCTTCTTCCGGCGGCGTGATCACTGGGTACTGTGATGCCGACCACACAGTCGGGCGGAACGAGGACACCGGTCATGGCGGACGCAGAGCAGATCACATTTCCGCACGAGAGCGGCACCGCGGTGGCGACCTTGCCGGAGGCGTTTCAACTGACGACGACGGTACGTCCGGACAGCGTGGCGATCCGGACCGTCGGCGGAATCCAGGAGATCACCTGGGCGCAGTATGCCGCCCGCGTCGAGGCGATCGCCGGTGGGCTCGCCGCAGTCGGCGTCCGACGTGGGGACACCGTCGGCATCATGCTGACCAACCGGCCAGAGTTCCACCTGGTCGACACCGCGGCCTTGCACCTCGGGGCGATCCCGTTCTCCATCTACAACACGAGTTCGCCGGATCAGATCGAGTACCTGTTCGGCAACGCCGAGAACGCCGTGGTGGTCACCGAGCAGGTCTTCCTGCCGGCGGTTCGTGCCGCCGACACCGCGGTCACGACGACGATCGTGGTGGACGGGGCCGCGAGTGGCGCGATCACTCTCGCCGAACTGGAGCAGACCGAAGCGCCCGATGACTTCGATTTCGAGAGATCGTGGCGCGCCGTGCGACCGGAAGATCTGGCGACCCTCATCTACACCTCGGGTACCACCGGCCCGCCGAAGGGCGTGGAGATCACCCACCGCAACATCATCGCCGAGCTCGCCGCTCTCGAAGAACATGTCGACGCGGGCTTCGACGATCGGGTCATCTCGTACCTGCCCGCTGCCCACATCGCCGACCGCGTGTCCTCGCATGCGGCGAACATGGTCCGCGGTATCCAGGTGACGACCGTTCCGGACCCGCGCGAGATCGCCGCCGCACTACCGGAGGTGCGGCCGACGTTCTTCTTCGGTGTGCCACGGGTCTGGCAGAAGATCCGTGCGGGGATCGAGGCGAAGATGGCCGAGGAATCGAGCCCTGTGAAGAAGAACCTGGCGGCGTGGGCGCTCGGGGCCGGAGCCGCCTCCGCGAAGGCGCATCTCGAGGGACGCGGCGACGGGCTGGTCGGTGGACTCCAGCACGGGCTCGCCGACAAGCTGGTATTGCACAAGGTCCGGGCCGCCATCGGGATGGACCAGGTCACGTTCGCCGGTTCCGGCGCGGCGGCGATTCCGCCCGAGGTGCTGCAGTTCTTCCTCGGCCTCGGTGTTCCGGTGTTGGAGGTCTGGGGGATGTCGGAGACCACCGGGGTGTCCACGATGACCACTGCGGAGAATCTCGCGATCGGTACTGTCGGAAAGCCGGTCGCCGGTGTGGAGACGAAACTCGCCGCCGACGGTGAGCTCCTCATCCGTGGTCCGGTGGTGATGCGCGGCTATCGCAAGCAACCGGACAAGACTGCCGACGCCATCGATGCCGACGGCTGGCTCGCCACCGGTGACATCGCCACCATCGACGGCCAGGGCAATGTGACGATTGTTGATCGTAAGAAGGAACTGATCATCAACGAGGCCGGCAAGAACATGTCGCCCACGAACATCGAGAACGCGATGAAGGCGGCGTCGTCACTGATCGGACAGGTGGTGGCGATCGGGGACGACAAGCCGTACATCGTCGCGCTCGTCGTCCTGGATCCCGATGCGGCCGCGGCGCGAGCGAAGAACCTGAACATCCCGGATGCGGACATCGCGACGCTGTCGCGTAGGCGCGAGGTGATCGAGGAGGTCACCGCCGCGATCCGGGAGGGCAACGGCAAACTGTCGAGGGTCGAACAGATCAAGCGCTTCACCATGGTGCCTGCCGCCTGGGACCCGGGTGGTGACGAACTGACGCCGACGATGAAGTTGCGGCGAAAGCCGATTGCGACGAAATACGCGGATCGAATCGGCGGCATGTACGGGGAGTCGCCCGGGAGCGACGTCATCGATCTGCGCTGACGTCACCCGTCCGACATCCGTGTGTGGCCCGCGCCGCGGCCGTGCCGCGACGCGACGATCGCCCAGCCCCAGATCATCAGCCACACCGTCATCCCCCCGACCTGGATGCGCTGGGCGAGACCGAGACGAAAATCGCCCGAGAGGTTGTCGGCCGCCAACATCCACACCGTCGACACCACGATCACGCCCAGCACGGTGCTCCCGACCACCCGTAGTTCCGGCCATGTGCCCGACCGGTAGGCGGCGACCGTCGCCGCGATCATCGCGGTGAAGATGGAGAAGACCGCCAGCGTGCTCGTCAGGGCGTGAATGTGGTGTAGCTGCGGGAGGATTCCGCTTGGCTCGTTCGGGCAGCCGGCGTCGACCCCGGGAATGCACTCGATCGGCATGAGGGCGTCGGCAATCGTCGACATCCCGAATGTGCCAAGCGCCACCACCGCGGTGATCGCCGGAAACCCGCGGAACACGGGTCGCGGCACGAGCAGTACGACCGCAGCGAGCATCGCGCAACACGAGGTGGTGATGTCGCCCGCGACGTACACCTCGCGATGAGGGCGGTGTGCGGCGTCCAGTTCGCTCAGGAAACTGCGGAACGGATCGAGCGGACTTGGCCAGAGGAACTCCAGAACCCAGGACGAATAGCAGATACCGGCGAGTGCCACCAGGAGTCCCGCCGCGACGACACGCCCCGGCCTGGGTCGGGGCGAGGCGGACGTCACCCAGACAGCCTAGCGATGACCTGCCCTGATCCCGTGGTGGATCCACCTCTCACCCGGCCGGGATGAAAATGCGGTCGAACGCAGCGGCACAGCCACCTCTTCGCACTAGGATCGTTCGCAGGGTCGTCGTTTCCGCGCGATGCGGGAGGGTCGATCACCACCTGTCAATCGCGATGCAGCGAGGTTTTCATGACCGAAGAAGCCGCCCAAGAGCTCGGACCCATCGACTATGTCGTTTTGGAATGGCCAGACAAGCAGCCGACCGGAGAGGCGATTCCCTACCTGATCGACCTGGTGGATCGCGGAGTCATCCGCATCATCGATCTCGCCTTCGTGATGAAGGACGAGGACGGCTCGATCACCCAGATCGAACTCGACCAGCTGGGCGCCGATTTCGAGGTTTTCGACGGTGTTGCCACCGATCTGATCTCGACGGACGACGTCTCCGAAGCAGCATCGGTGCTGCAGCCGGGGACCGCAGCGGCGATCCTTGTGTACGAAAATGCCTGGGCTGCAGGCTTTGCTGCAGCACTGCGACGAAACGGTGGCCAGATGGTGTCCGCCGGTCGTATCCCGATGGACGAATTCCTCGAAACCCTGGACGCCGCGGAGGCCTGACGGCCCCGTTCGGCGATCACGTCCCGAACCTCAGAAGGAGATCATCATGCCCGGACTCATCCGCGCGGCCGCGCGTACCGCCGTCATCGCCGGAACTGCGACGTCGGTGAGCAACCGTGTGTCCCGCCGTCAGTCGAACCGATGGGCGCAGCAGGAATACGAGAATCAGCAGCGCTATGCGCAGCCCCAACCGGTGCCGCAAGCAGCACCTCCCGCACCTCCCGCGCCTGCCGCGTCGCCGGCGCCGGACACCATCGAACAACTCAAGGAACTGGGTGCGCTCTACCAGCAAGGCATCCTGACCGAGCAGGAGTTCGCCGCTCAGAAGGCGAAGATCCTCGGCAGCTGAATCCTGCGTCTCGGGCACTGCCGGTGTGAGGCCTGTCAGGGGTTCTCGGGTTCGGTGCCGACCATCGGCGTCGACCCGAGTTCCGCACCGGGTTGTCGGGGGAGGCGCTGTGCGACGACGAGGCCCAGCCCGGCAAGCAGGATGGCGAGCAGGATCGAGTCCTTGATCGACTGGATCTGAGCCTCCCCGTAATGCTGAGAGAGTTGCTCGACATCCCGAGCCGACAAGCCGTTCGCCTCGGCCGCCTCGGTGAGCTGATCTCCGGTCACGATCTCGACCCCGTCGGCGGAGAGCTCGGCGACTCGGGCCTTGCTGTGCTCGGACAGGTTCGGATCGGCCTGTGCGGCATTGTTGAATCCGCTGCTGAGCGACGCGATCAGCAGTGCGCCGAGGAGCGCGACCCCGACAGACGTCCCGATGTTCTGCGCCGTGCCCTGGAGGCCGCCGGCCTCACCTCGGTCGCGGTCGCCGACCGATGACATGATGACGTTGCCGAGTTGTGAGGCGATGAAACCGAATCCGGCCCCGAAGATCGCCATCCCGATCGCGAACAACACTCCGTTGAGCTGCGGTTCGATCGTGGTCACCAGGACGGACGATCCGGCGATGACGAGTATCAGACCGAGGCGCACCATGCGGCGTGGCGATTGCGTCGCAGCGAGTTTCGGGCTCGCGAAGGCGGCGACCAGCATGGCGACCGACATCGGAGCCAGCTTCACACCCGTCTCGAATGCGTTCTTCAGCAGAACGTACTGGAGGTAGATCGGGATCACGAAGAAGATCCCGCCGATGATCGTCTGCTGCGCGACCATCATGACGAGCCCGTTGCGCAACTGTAGTTTTCGCAGCAAACCGGGATGCATCAAGGGTGTCTCACCACGCGAGATGACGTGACGTTCCCAGTGGAAGAATCCGATGAGGACGAACACCCCCGTCGCGATCATGAACGGCACCACCGAGAGCCCGAACGGCGTGATCTCCTTGCCCGCGATGGTCAATGCCCCGGACGGCCGGATGAAGCCCCACGTGCCGGACTGCAAGAACGCCAACACGATCAGGCCGAGACCTGCGGCCGAGAGGAAGGTGCCGCCCCAATCCATCCGCCGCGAGCCCGACCGGTCGGTGTCCGAGATGACTCGCACACACGCGATCACGGCCAGACACACCACGGTCTCGGCCGCGAAGACGACCCGCCATGTCAGTGCCTCGGTGACCCATCCGCCGATCAGCGGGCCGGCCGCGGCGCCGGCGGCGGCGATCCCACCCAGTGCGCTGTACGCGGTGGCGCGGTCCCTGCCGTCGTAATTGGTTGCGGTGAGCGAGATGATCGCCGGCATCACCATCACGGCGCCTGCACCCTCGACAAAGGACCAGCCGACCAGCAGAACTCCGATGTTGGGGCTGAACGCGGTGATCAACGAACCGATGCCGTAGACGATCAGGCCGATCGAGAACACCCGACGACGTCCGAACATGTCGCCGAGTCGACCGCCGAACAGCATGAACGAACCCATCACCAGGGTGTAGAGCGTGATCGCCAACTGCACCTGGGTGATGGTCGTGTCGAGGTCGACCACGACGCTGGACACGGACACGTTCATGACCGTGGTGTCGAGCACCATGATGAACTGTGCAGCGCACAGGATGATCAGGACGCGCCACTGTTGCACCGGGCAAGGCTACGCCGAAAAACACCCGCTGACGTCGGATGTCGTCCCCGGTGAGAGGAAATCATTCGGATCGGATGAGTGCCGGTCGCGGATCGATCCTGGCAATGACAGGACACTGCCGGGAGATCTCTTCATAGTGGGAGAGGAGCCACGTACGAGCTCCGACGACGAAAGGAAGCCGATGGCACTCGACGACGATGACATCACGACCTCCGGAGGCGGCGAAGGCGTGGCCGACGGCGGCTCGAACCCCGACGGCCACGACGGCGGTGCCGACGGAACTGCTGGTGCCGGTGAGGGAACGGCTGATGGCGGTTCGAATCCCGACGGCCACGACGGCGGTGCCGACGGAACTGCTGGTGCCGGTGAGGGAACGGCTGATGGCGGTTCGAATCCCGACGGCCACGACGGCGGTGCCGACGGAACCGCCTGACCGGGCCACCATGCTCAGCCGCTGTATCTCGGTCGATCCCGCGATATTCGGGCGCGAATACTGGGGCAGGCGGCCGCTGCTCAGCCGTTCGGACTCGCTGCCGCGCGGTTTCGGTGATCTGCTGTCGGCATCGGATGTCGACGAACTGATCTCCCGACGCGGCCTGCGGACACCGTTCATCCGGATGGCCAGGGACGGTGATCTCGTCGGTCGCGACTGCTATACGGGTCCGGCCGGATTCGGTGCGGAGATGCCCGACCAGGTCGACTCCGCGCAGGTTCTCGCCCAGTTCGCGGCCGGCGCGACGATCGTGCTGCAGGGGCTGCATCGGCTGTGGCCGCCGGTGATCGACTTCGGTCGGGGCATGGTCGACGACCTCGGCCACCCGGTGCAGGCCAACGCGTACGTCACGCCGGCGAGCAACCGTGGATTCGACGCGCACTACGACGTCCACGACGTGTTCGTCCTGCAAACCGATGGGCGCAAGCGATGGACGGTCCATGAGCCGGTTCACCGGGATCCGCTCGCCTCACAGCCATGGACCGATCATCGCGCGGCCATCGAGGCGCGGACGAGTGACGACCCGGTCATCGACACAGTGCTGACCCCGGGTGACGTGCTGTACCTGCCCCGTGGGTGGATTCATTCCGCACAGGCGCAGGCTGAGACCTCGATTCATCTCACCGTCGGGGTGTCCCCGACGACCGTCGTCGACCTGGCCCGGGCGGTCGTCGACGAACTCGGTCACATCGAGGAGTTCCGTTCCTCGCTACCGATGGCCATCGACCTGACCGACCGGGACGAGACCGAGGCGATGGCGGCGAAGGCGATGGCGGCCCTCGTCGCCGTGCTGCGGGACCGGAGCGCCGATCTCGGTGCCGCCACCGCCACGCGATTGCGAGCGCGGTTCGCCGAACAGACCCGACCGGTCTCGGTTCGACCGTTGCGCACACTCGGCATCATCGCCGACCTCGACGCCGCGACGGCGGTCTGCTGGCGGCGCGGTCTGGTGGGATCGGTGTCCCGGGCCGGGGAGCGTGTCGAGCTGCGACTGCATGGCCGGACGATCAGTTTTCCCGGGTACTGCGCTGAGGCCCTGGACACGGTGGCCCGCGGGTGGCCGGTGCACGCGGGCGCACTGCCCGGACTCGATACCGCCGACGGCCTCGTCCTGGTACGGCGGCTGCTGCGCGAGGCCGTTGTGGTTCCCGCCGAACCGCCGACAACCGGGGCGACGCAGTGACAGGTGGTCTCCCGTGCAGCGATCAGTCGCTGGATCGCGGCGACCCCATGTACGGCACGGCCTCGGCCGGATTCTCCTGGCTGCTCCTGGAGCTGTCGGGCCCATGGGGACCGTCGGTGTTCCTCAACTCACCCAAGATCATCGATCCCGCGCTCGGCCGATCGGTCGTCCGTCGTGTGGAGGCGACGGGGATGCGCATAGTCGCCATTCGCCGACCGGGAAGGCGTGCCCCGACGCCGCGCTGGCGGTGGTTCGTCGTGCACTCGAATCCGGGCGAGGAGTCGATCCGGCAGGGAGAGGTCGACGACCCGACCGGCTATCTGGATATCGCGTTGGACGGCTCCGACGGCGAACCGTCACCGGACCCGGTGATCGCGATCTGCGCGCACGGCAAACATGACCAGTGCTGCGCGGTGCGCGGCCGGGCGGCGACCACTGCCATCGCCACCGAGTTCCCCGAATGGACCTGGGAATGTTCACATCTGGGCGGTGATCGATTCGCTGCGACGATGCTCGTGCTACCGCACGGACTGAGCTATGGGCGGGTGGATTCGAGCGACGACCCCGCTGCCCTCATCCGGTTGTACAACGCGGGGAGGCTGGATGATGCGTACCTGCGGGGACGGACCTCGTTGCCGCATCCGGTGCAGGCGGCCCAGCATTTCGTGCGTCAGGAGACCGGAGAGGACCGGATCGACGCGCTGGGGCCGCTGGACGTACAGCGAGGCGACCACCGGATCCGCGTCGTACTCGACGGCCAGGACGGCCCGGTCGAGGTGATCCTCGCCGAGCAGATGTCCGACCCACTGCACTCGACGTGTGGTTCGCAGGTGGCGGGTCAGGTGCGTCAGTTCGTCCTCGTGTCGATGAATGTCCTCCGGCCCGGTCCCTGAGAATCCGGCGCCAGAAGGGCCATCACGTCGCGGGTTTCGCCTCGACCGCGATGACGGGGGTTCCGACCTTCGTCTCGCCCTCGGCGATCTGTTCGACCGACGCGAACTTCTTCGTGTTCATCACGACCACCGGCGTGATCAGCGGATACCCGGCGGCCTCGATGACCTTGCGATCGAAGGTGACCAACGGGGTCCCGACCTCGACCTTCTGACCTGCCTTGACCTTGACGTCGAAGCCTTCGCCCTTGAGTTGGACGGTGTCGATGCCGATGTGGATCAACAACTCGATGCCACCGTCGAGGACCATGCCGAAGGCGTGGCCGGTCGGCTGTGCGGCCACGATCGTCGCGACGGCCGGGGCATAGACGGTGTCGCCGGACGGCAGGATGGCCACGCCGCCACCCATCGTGCCTTTCGCGAACACCGGATCCGGGACCTCGCTCAGCGACACCACGGTGCCGTCGAGCGGGGCCGGGATCTCCGTGATCGCGCCACGGACCGTGCCCGTGGTGGTCGGGGCCTCGGCGACCGCGACCCCACCGGCCGTCGCCGACGTGGTCTCCGCATCTGCCAGGGCGGCCGCCGTCGCGACCCCGTGTGCCGAGTCGTCCAGGGGGATCGGGCCAGGGGATTGCAATCCGGCATCCCGCGCGGCTTCGAACTCGGCTTGTTGTTCGGGTGTGCGGTAGCCGGACAGGACCACCAGGACCATCGCCGTGAAGAATGCGGCGGCCACCGCGATCGAGTACAGGATGACACTGTCGAACGCCGGGATGGTCAGCAGCGAGGTGAAGACGAACGCGTTCGTGGTGACGCCACCGCCGATGCCGATGATGAGGCCGCCGACGAAGCAGCCCACGAGCATTCGCGGATAGATCCGTTTGAATCGGAGGTGGATGCCGTACAGGGATGGCTCCGAGATGCCGCCGAGCAGACCGGCGGCGAGAGCGCCGGTCGCGGTCTGTCGCATCTGTGCGTCGCGTTCGCGCCAGGCGATGAGAAGGACGCCTGCAGTGGCGCCGAAACAGGCGAAGTTCCATGCGCCCATCGGGCCTTGGATGAAGTCGTATCCCAGGGTCTGGATGTTGAGCAGCATGATCGCGTTGATCGGCCAGTGCAGGCCCAACGGCACCATGAACGGGTATGCGAGCGGGATCACGATCGCGAAGATGAACGGCGAGAAGTCGTTGATGGACTTGAGGATGTCGGCCAGGCCTGCGCCGACGTAGACGCCGATGGGGCCGATGAGGAATGCCGTCAACGGGATCATGATCAGCATCGCCAGGAATGGCACGAAGATCAGTTGGACGTTCTCCGGGATCACCTTCTTGAGCAGTTTGTACAGCGGTCCGAGGACGGCGGCCATCAGCAGCGGCGGGAACACCTGCGAGCTGTAGTCGAAGACCGTCAGCGGAACCCCGAAGATGTCGATCGTCTGGACGTCGAATCCGAAAACGGTGTGCTGCTGGGCGTTCTCGCCGAAGCTCGTATAGGTCGGCAGCATCAGGACGGCCATGATCGCGAACCCCACCCACGGGTCGGCGTCGAGCTTCTTCGACGCGTTGTACGCGATCATCAGCGGCAGGAAGACGAACACACACTGCCAGCACAGGTTGACGAACTGCCAGGACGGCGACAGTTCGGTTCGCGGGTCGGCCCAGTTGCCGATCACTCCGAGCGTGCTCATCAGGGACATGAATGTGATGAACAGTGAGGCGCCGAGCAGAGCCCCGAGGATCGGTCGGAACGAGTCGGAGAGGTACTCGAAAAGCGAGTCGAGCCAGGCGGACTTGCCCCGCGGCCCCTTGGCGCGCTCGGCGGCCTTGATGGCGGCTGCGTCCACCGGGGCGCCACCGCCACCCATCCCGGGCAGCGCCATGATCTCGTTGTAGACGGTCTGTACACCGCCGCCGATGACCACCTGGTAGCGGTCACCGCCCTGCGGGACGGCTCCCATCACACCGTCGATGGCCTCGAGCGCGGATTGTTCGACTCCCGACGCGTCGTGGAGCTGGAACCGCAACCGGGTCGCGCAGTGGGTGAGACTCTCGATGTTGCCGGGTCCACCGACACCCTGAACGATCTGGTTCGCCGAGTTCGTAGACATGACTCTCCCTTGAGAATGCCCGTACCTGGGTTCGACCATTGAGTTGTTGTCCCAAGCCCGTCGCGACGATGTCGACAGGTGCACGTCGTCTGGCGATGCTATATCGATCGACGACCCGGCGCGCAGAGATGGCAAAGGCGGTAGCCAATCGTGACGCGGCACCCTTCTCGCTGATGATCGAGTGGTCGCATGCGAGCGTGGCGAGCCCGATGGGTGTCCAGATCTGCACTCACCGCGAACGTGCGAGCTCCGCGGTGAGGAGCTCGACGAGTTCGTCGATGTGCTCCCGTCGCGTGCGCCATGACGACACCGAGACGCGAAATGCCGGTTCGCCCTGCCACACGGTCGGGCCGAACCAGACGCGCCCACTCTGCTGCAGTCGGTCCCGGACAGTCTCGGTCTGCTCCGGGGTCTCGCCCCGGACCAGGACCTGATTCAGCACACATCGGTTGAGCACCGTGAAGCCGTTGGCGCGCAGGCCTTCCGCGGCATGCCGCGCCAGATCGACGCAGCGGTCGACCAACTCCTCGACACCATCGGCGCCGAGTGTGCGCAGTACGGCCCAGATCGGTATCCCACGCGCCCGACGGGAGAACTCGAGCGTCAGGTTCTTCTGTGCATCTGCCGACCCGGCCAGATACACGGCATCGGAGTTCATCGCCGACGACAACGCGTCGGCATCCCGGACGATCACCATCGCGCTGTCGTACGGCGTGTTGAGCCACTTGTGCCCGTCGGTCGTCCAACTGTCGGCGGCGTCGATCCCGGTGGTGAGAACGCGATGCGTCTGGGAGGCCCGTGCCCACAGCCCGAACGCGCCGTCGACGTGGACCCAGGCACCCGCCCGGCGTGCCGCCGGGATGATATCGGCGAACGGATCGAACTCGCCGGTGTTCACCTCCCCGGCCTGCAGGATCACGAGGGTCAAGTCGTCGAGGTCGGGCATCGCCGCCGCGGTGACTCGGGCGTGTTCGTCGACGGGTGCACGCTCGATGTTCTCCAGCCCGAATCCGAGGATGCGCAACGCCCGGACGACGGTGATGTGGGCCAACTCGCCGATGACGACCCGGACGGTCGGGGCACCGTGCAGACCGCGCTGATCGACGTCCCATCCGTGGCGGAGCAGGAGCGCCCGTCGCGCCGCGGTCAATGCGGTGACGGCGCCTGCGGTGGCACTGGTGGTGAAGCCGACTGCCGACGCGCGCGGTAGATCCAGTGCATCGAGCACCCATCGGCCCGCCTGCTTCTCCAGGACGTGCGCGGCGGGGGAGTTGTCGAACGACGATGCACACTGATCCCACGCGAGAGCGATGCGTTCTGCCGCTGCGGCCACCGGCAGCGTCGACCCGACGACGAACCCGAAATAGCGCGGATCGTTGGAGGCGACCACGCAGTCACCGGCCACCTCGTCGAGCATCGCGATCGTCTCGCCCGCCGGCCTGCCCGCTGTGGTGAGCGGCTCGTCGAGACGACTCAACCCGGCCAGCGACTCTGCGGACGGGAAGACGCGGCGAGCCGACGAACCGATTCCCGCGGTCCACGTCCGCGCACGCCGGTCGGCATCGGCGAGCAGGACCAACTCGTCGTCGGTGGGATCGGGGTCGGTGGCGTTGCCGGACACGAATCCGAAGCTACTCGACGCAGGCAATCGGTACGGCGGTTCATTGTCGACCGGTTCGGTCGGGTCAGGCGACCAGTCGGTCGGCCGAGCGGGCGTCGGACAACAGACCACTCGGGTCGACGATCATGATGACCGGCCCGACGATGTCGGTGGCGCGCTCGATGACCGCGGCGACCTGGTCGGGATCCGACGGATCGGAGACGACGGCCCACACGCGATCGCGTACGGCGGCATCGACAAACGGGACGACATCGTGCGACGACGGGCCGGTCAGAACGACGTTGCGCCCCGATCGCAGGACCTGGTGAACGATGGCATGTGCGCGGGTACTGCCGTCCATGACGACGAGAACTGTGTCGGTCGAGGTGTTTTCGGTGGTGATCATGATGTCATCACACCGTTCGGTGCTGCGGTCGGCGTGTGCGCACGCTGTCAATCCGCTGTCGACGGTCTCGAGGGCATAGGCTCACGACCGTGAGCATGTCGACGAACGTCCGATCGGGAAGCGAGCGGTGCCCGTGTATGTCGGGCTTGCCCCTCGACGAATGCTGCGGGCCGATCCTCGCCGGCGAGCGGAAGGCCGCGACCGCCGAGGCGCTGATGCGGTCACGGTTCACCGCGTTCGCGGTCGGCGATCGCGATCACCTGCTGGCGAGCTGGCATCCGCGCACGCGGCCCCGCGTCCTCGACCTCGACGACACCCTGCAGTGGTATCGACTCGACATCGAATCCACTTCCGGTGGAACGCCGTTCGACACCACCGGCGAGGTGGTGTTCACCGCGCACCATAGGCGGGGCGGGATCCGCGGCTCACTTCACGAGCGCAGCCGGTTCGAACGTCTCGACGGACAGTGGGTGTACGTCGACGGAGTTGTCTCCTAAGAGAGCTCAGCGAATTCGTCCGCGCTCCGGATCTGAGGCATTTGCCCCACGAACCGACGACGGGTTGCGGCACACACTGGACCCCATGAGCACCCACACTCCACACGCAGCGGTCACCGCCTTACGCACACGTCCCGAACTGCCGGGTGGCACCGACGAACGGTTCGCCGGGTACGGCATCATGGGCATGCCCTTCGCATCGGGCCACTATCTCGCACTGCGCGAGATGGTCGCCAGCTCGCTCGGCCCTCCCTACCGGACGATCTGGCACCGAGACCCGCGGGGCAGGTGGACAATACACACGACAACCGATCCCGAGGCGAGTTGTCCCCGCTACTTCGGTGCGGCCGCGGACGTTCGGCGGGTTCGCTCCATCGACATCGCCTGGACCGGCGACGCCGATGTCGAGGTGACTCTCGGCGGGGTCCTGCACTGGCGGATCGGTCTGGCGTCGTCTCCGGCCACGAGGATCTTGACCGCGATGGGTGCCATGATGCCCCTACGGGCCATGACCAGCCCATCGGTCCTGACTGCCATGGGGCCGATGGCCGGAGCCGTGCTGGGTGCGGGGCGCATGCGATTGTGTGGCCGGACGCCGAACGGACCTCGGTTCCGGGCCACCCCGCTCCAGGTCTGGCGGGTGGCGACCGCCGAGGCCTCCCATCGCGGGCAGGATCTCGGTGCCCCCGGACCGCTCGACGTCCAGGCGGCCCTCGGCGATTTCTGGTTACCCCAGCGCGGTCTGTTCTTTGTCGGACAGGCGAGTTTCACGTCGCCGAACCCGTCGGCCGACGATGTGATCGCGGCCCGTTCGGAGATTGCGTCATGACCACGACGATGCGCCGCCCGGCCCCCGGGGCCGCGGCGATTGCCGCGCGGATCGCCGCCGTCGGATACGGCGCAACCGTGTATGTTCTTTTCCTGCTGGTGTTCTCCTGGGCAATCGCCTTCGTCGAGGACATCCGTATCTCGATCGGCGACGCTGATCTCGTTCCCCGGACCATCGATCGTGGCGGCCCGACTGTCCCAGCGGCGATCGCGCTGCTTGTGAATGTCGTGTTGCTGACGCTCTTCGCCGCGCAGCACAGCGTGATGGCCCGTGCCGGCTTCAAACGATGGTGGACGCGTATCGTGCCGGTCGCGGTCGAGCGGAGCACGTATGTGCTCGCCGCCTCGTTGTGCCTCGCCGCACTCATGTGGTGGTGGTGCCCGGTGACCACCGAGCTCTGGGACGTGTCCGGAAAGCTGTTGTCGGGCGTCCTGGTCGCGGTGTCGCTGGCCGGCTGGCTACTCGTCTTGACGTCGACATTCCTCATCGACCACTTCGATCTCTTCGGACTGCGGCAGGTGATCGCCGATGCGCGAGGTCGTCCGGCGCCGACGTACCGGTTCGTCACACCGCTTTGGTACGGAATGGTTCGCCATCCCATCTATCTCGGCTTCCTCATCGCGTTCTGGGTGACTCCGACGATGACCGTCGGACACCTCGTCTTCGCCATCGCCACCACCGGATTCGTCCTCCTCGGTATCCAGTTGGAGGAGCGGGACCTGGTCCGGGCGTTCGGTGCCGATTACCTGGCGTACCGCAAGCGGGTGCCCATGCTCCTGCCCGGCCTGCGCCACCGTGTCTGATCGGCCGGTCACATGATGCACGGCAGACGGCTGACATCGCACCGTCAACAGGTCGACAATGGGCTCATGACCGGGCGATCCCCGCTGCCGCGGCGCGTGGAGGTGTTGGCCGGGCTCTCGGTTGCCATCGACCTCGGGCTCGGCCAGCCTGCCGAGCACATGTTGCGTTCGGCGGTCATCGCCTGCCGGTTGTCCGATCGGCTCGGTCTGGACCGGACCCAGCGCGATACGACTTACTATGCGACCCTGCTGATGTGGATCGGGTGCCATGCGGATTCGCAGGAGTACGCACGGTGGTTCGGCGACGATATCGCGGTGCGAAGCGACGCGTATCTCGTTGACTGGTCGGGGATTCCGTACTTCCGATTCCTGCTCGGTAACGTGGCGCGCGGGGAGCCGATCGGCTACCGCGTGAAGACGATGGCGACGTTGTTCCGTGACGCGCGCGGCCAGATCGCGACCTTGGTGCATTCGCACTGTATGTCGGCGGCCGCCCTGGCGCGGCACATCGGGCTGGGCCCGGATGTCGAGCGTGCGATCGCCTTCACCTATGAGCGATACGACGGCGGAGGACTGCCGAACGGTGTGTCGGCCGATGACATCCCGATCGAGATGCGCGTGGCGCAACTGGCCGACATGGTTGAGGTGCACCACCGGACCTATGGGGTCGACGGTGCGGTCGCGATGGCACGCAGCCGTCGCGGCGGCCATTTCGATCCCGCGGTCGTCGATGCGTTCGTCACCGACCCCGAGGGTGTGCTGTCGGTGGTCGGGGATGATCCGTGGAGCAGTGCGATGAGCCTCGCCCCCGACTCGGAGATCAGTCTCGACGAGCCCGGTCTGGATGCACTGGTGATGGCCATCGGGGACTTCGGTGACCTCAAATGTCCCTTTGCGCTGGGGCATTCGCGGAGGGTGGCCGAGATCGTGGACTCCGCTGCCGGACAGCTCGGGATGTCGCCGGTCGAGATCGACGGCGTGCGCCGTGCAGGGTACCTCCACGACGTCGGCCGAATCGGTGTGTCGAGTCAGATCTGGTCGAAACCGGGAGATTTGACCGGGGCCGAGTGGGAGCGGGTCAGGATGCACCCGTACCTCACCGACCGAGTCCTCATGCGGATTCCCGGTTTTGACGACGTCGCGGCGATCGCGCGTTCGCATCACGAACATCTCGACGGCACCGGCTATCCGCTGGGTATCGGCGGCGCCGCACTCGGCCGCGGACAACGATTGGTGGCGGCTGCGGTGGCCTTCCGGTCGGCGGGCGAGCCCCGGCCGTACCGTGCGGAGTTGTCCGACGAGGAGGCGGTCGCGCGGATCAAGCGGCGCGTCGACCGCGGAGCGCTCGACGGTGAGTGTGTCGAGGCGGTTCTGACCGCCGCCGGACACAAGCGGGTCCGGATCCGCCGCGACGATGCGCTCACTCCCCGCGAGACCGAGATCCTCGGCCTGGTGGCACGCGGAATGTCCAACCGGGAGATCGCGGCTCGGCTCGTACTGAGTGAGAAGACCGTACGCAATCACGTCGAGCGGACCTACACCAAGATCGGCGCCACCAACCGGGTGGGCGCGAGCCTCTACGCCCTGCGGCACGGGCTCGCCGGTCCAGACGCCGAAGGCCTTTCCGGCTAAGGAGATCCGTGCCGCACGACCCAGTCGACGAGCGGGGTCGTGGCGCGCCAGTCCGTGCGGATGCGATCGACCAGGGCGGCGGTGTGGATCACGTTCTCGAATCCGTAGTCCCGGCCGACGGTGAGTGACTTGTGGCGGAGCAGGTCGATGCGTGGGTGGTCGGCGTCCCACCCACGTGGGGAGGTCTTGAGCGTGTCGCCGCCGATTTCCCAGCCGGCCTTGACCAGCTTCTCCAGCAGCCGCTCCAGCTCGCGACCGTGGCGGTCATGGTCGATCGCGGCCCGCAGTGCGGCGAGGCGCTCGCCGGACGCCTCGTAGAAGCCCGCGCCGACGCGCACGCCCGGTGCGCCGATCTGCACGTAGTATCCGGTCGCCGGACCGAGACCTACGAATGCTCCCTGATGGGTCTTGTACGGCGTCTTGTCCTTGGAGAATCGCACGTCGCGGTAGGGGCGAAAGATCTTGGCCGGGCCGAATTCGTCGGCGAGGGCATCCGTCAGGTCACGCATCGGGTCCGCGACAGCCGAACGATAGACCTCCCGGTTCGACTCCCAGAAGGTCTTGGTGTTGTCCATCTCGAGGTCGTCGTAGAAGTCGAGTGCGGCCTCGGGAAAGCCCTCGAAGGTCATGCAGGTGAGGTTACGCGGACCGGCTGCCGGTCGAGGGCCGGCCCGAGCCCGAACCGACCACCCCGACCAGACCTACGCGCCCGCCAACTCCCGGTCCTCGCCGACGGCCAGCACCTCCAGCGGGGTGCCGGTCAGCGAGTCCGCGCCGAGGAACATACCGGTCGACGCCTTTCCGGTGTCACTGAGCATGACGTCGTGGATGGCGATACTGAGCTTGGGTGCCACCGCCCGCACGAAGTCGATGGCCTGTTCCGTGGAGATCCAGGGTCCGCTGACGGGAAGCAACAGCGTCTCGATCGGGCGGCCCGGATTCAGGTACGCGTCGCCGGGGTGGAAGACGGTGTGATCGATCAGGAATCCGGCGTTGTCGACCAGGGGGATCTCCGGATGGATCACCGCGTGGTCGGCGACGAAGGTCTCGACCGCGAACCCGGCGATGTCGAAGGACTCGCCGGTCGAGACCGCGTGCACACGGTCCGCGACCTCCGACAACGCGCCCGCGATCGACGCGGGACCGTACAGGTGCAACCCGTCCCGGTCCTTCATGGCGGCCACGATCTTCTCGGCGTCGAAGTGATCGAAGTGCTCGTGGGTGATGAGGACGGCGTCGGCGGCGGCGAGCAGCTCCGCAGCATCGGGGGTGAACGTGCCCGGGTCGATCAGCAGCGTGTTGTCGCCCTTGGACAGGGTGACGGTGGCGTGGGTGTATTTGGTGAGACGCATGAGACCTCCGGCGCACAGTTGGGCTGTCGATGAATACAGTCCGACTGTACACTTTGGGACATGGTTGTCGACTCGGACAATGCCGACGGCGCAACGGGACTCGACCTTGCCGAGGATCTCCGCCGGGCGGTGGGGAGCTTCGTACGCGCGGTGCGGTCGGTCAGCGATTCGCTACCGGCCGGTCATGGCGAGGTGCTCGGAGCACTCGACCGCGACGGGCCCCAGTCGGTTGCGACACTGGCGCGGAAGCGGGGGGTCCGGCATCAGAGCATGCGGATCACGGTCCGTGACATGGAGGTCGCGGGTCTCGTCTCGCGTGCGGCTCACCCCGACGATGCGCGCAGTGCGCTGATCTCCCTGACCGCCCGGGGCGGAGAAGTCCTGGAGCGAGATCGGACTCGGCGGCGTGAGATCGTCGCGGTCGCCGCGGGCACCGCACTCACGTCGCGGCAGCGTGAGGTGCTCGATCAGATGCCCGAGATCCTCGACCTCATGGCGGCATCCGTGCGCGTGAACGCGAGCCGAAAGGCTGGATGACCTGCGCGTGTTCGGGTGGGAGGTGGTTGCGTTCGCAGTCGCTCGGGTTCTGCCGGATGGGTCGTCGAGTCGTCCCGCGTCGTCCGACACGTTCGGCCAAAACCGTTGACTGACTGTGCCCTGCCAGTACTGTGTTACATATCACACAGGTCTTGGAGGGATCGCCATGATAACGGCCGAGATGAAGGAACTCCATCGCAGTATCGGAGTGCTGCGCCACCACATCCTGACGCTGAAGTCGCACTACGGGGATGTCGACGCCGTCCGGCGGATGACCAACGATCTCGACCGGCTCGAGATCGACCTGCACGACTTCGAACATGCGCCCCCACCGGTGGTCCGGGCGGTCGTGAGCAAGGACGAAGTGGTTTACGTACCCGACAGCAAATCAGACGAGGCAGCGTGGCTCGGTGCCCAAGACGAAGGGCTGGGCTTCCACTCGCGTGAGCGAACGAAGTGAGCGCCCCCGCGGCTGAGCGGGAGGCAACCGGGGTCTTTTCTCCGGGACGGGCGCGCATCCTGGCGCGAACCCTTCGAGTGGACAGATGGTGGTTGTCGCCACTGTTGACCGTGCTGGGTCTGTCGGCGTTCATCATCTATGCAACCGTGCGGTCATTCGTGCGCAGCGCCTATTGGGTGGCCGACTATCACTACCTGACGCCGTTCTACTCGCCGTGTCTGAGCGAGTCGTGTGTGCCGGGGTCGAGCCACTTCGGGACCCCGTTCCCCGAACTCCCGATGTGGATTCCACTCGGCTTCGTCGTCCTTCCGTTCCTCCTCGGCTTTCGGGTGACCTGTTACTACTACCGCAAGGCCTACTACCGTTCGGTCTGGTTCTCGCCGCCGGCCTGTGCGGTCGCCGAACCACACTCCCGGTACACGGGGGAGACCCGTCTTCCGTTGATCATCCAGAACGCACACCGCTACTTCTTCTATGCGGCGGTGATCGTTTCGTTGATCAACACCTACGACGCCATCACCGCGTTCCACGGCAAGGGTGGAGGTTTCGGGTTCGGACTCGGCAACGTGATCCTGCTCGTGAACGTCATCCTGCTCTGGACCTACACGCTGTCCTGTCATTCGTGCCGACATGTCACCGGTGGTCGCCTCAAGCACTTCTCGGCACATCCGGTCCGGTACTGGATGTGGAGCCAGGTCTCCAAGCTCAACACCCGACACATGCAGTTCGCCTGGATCACCCTCGGCACATTGGTTCTCACCGATTTCTACGTCATGTTGGTGGCCAGTGACACGATCTCCGACCTCCGATTTGTGGGTTGACCCGTTGCCATGTGCGCAACGATTGTTGCGCAACCGATTCGACGCTGGGAGCAATCGCTAGATGACCGAAACCGAACGCCACCAATACGACGTAGTTGTGATCGGTGCCGGTGGCGCAGGTCTGCGTGCAGTCATCGAGGCCCGCGAGAAGGGCTACTCCGTAGCCGTGGTGTGCAAGTCGCTATTCGGCAAGGCGCACACGGTCATGGCCGAAGGTGGTTGTGCCGCGTCGATGGGCAACGCCAATTCCAAGGACAGCTGGCAGACGCATTTCAAGGACACCATGCGTGGTGGCAAGTTCCTGAACAACTGGCGGATGGCGGAACTACACGCCAAGGAAGCGCCGGACCGGGTCTGGGAGCTGGAAACCTATGGCGCGCTGTTCGATCGGACGGCTGACGGACGAATTGCCCAGCGTAACTTCGGGGGTCACACCTATCCGAGGCTCGCGCACGTCGGAGACCGTACCGGCCTCGAACTGATCAGGACCATGCAGCAGAAGATCGTCTCGCTGCAGCAGGAGGACTACGCGGCCACCGGCGACTACGAAGCGCGTATCAAGGTGTTTGCCGAATGCACCATCACCGAGTTGCTCAAAGACGGCGACGCCATCGCGGGGGCGTTCGGATACTGGCGTGAATCCGGCCGGTTCGTGCTGTTCGAGGCGCCGGCGGTGGTGCTGGCGACCGGCGGAATCGGCAAGTCCTTCAAGGTGACGTCCAACTCGTGGGAGTACACCGGCGACGGTCACGCACTCGCCCTGCGTGCCGGTGCCAGCCTGATCAACATGGAGTTCGTCCAGTTCCACCCGACCGGCATGGTCTGGCCGCCCAGCGTCAAGGGCATCCTGGTGACCGAAGGTGTTCGTGGTGACGGCGGTGTCCTCAAGAACACCGACGGCAAGCGGTTCATGTTCGACTACATCCCTCCCGTCTTCAAGGGTCAATACGCCGAGACCGAAGAAGAAGCGGACAAATGGCTCGCCGACAACGACAGCGCCCGTCGCACACCCGATCTGCTGCCGCGAGACGAGGTCGCCCGGGCGATCAACGAAGAGGTCAAGGCGGGCCGCGGCACCGAGCACGGCGGCGTCTATCTCGACATCGCCTCGCGCATGCCTGCGGACGAGATCATCCGCCGACTGCCCTCGATGCATCACCAGTTCAAGGAGCTTGCCGACGTCGACATCACGGCCGAGCCGATGGAGGTGGGACCGACCTGTCACTATGTGATGGGCGGGATCGAGGTCGACCCGGACACCGGTGCCGCACGAGTGCCCGGGTTGTTCGCGGCAGGTGAATGCTCAGGCGGCATGCACGGATCGAATCGGTTGGGCGGCAACTCGTTGTCCGATCTGCTGGTGTTCGGACGACGTGCCGGGCTCGGCGCTGCGTCGTACATCGAGTCACTCTCGACCCGGCCCACCGTCGCCGCCGCAGACGTCGACCGGGCAGCGGCATTCGCCTTGGCGCCGTTCGAGTCGAAGAGCCCCGGTAAGCCCGAGAATCCGTACACTCTCCACACCGATCTGCAGCAATCGATGAACGACCTCGTCGGCATCATCCGCAAAGAAGCCGAGGTCGAAGAGGCGATCCGGGTGCTCGACGGCATCCGCGGCCGGCTGCCCGGCATGCAGGTGGAAGGCCATCGGCAGTTCAACCCCGGGTGGCATCTCGCCGTTGATCTGCGAAACATGTTGTTGGTCTGCGAATGTGTTGCCAAGGCCGCCCTTCTGCGCACCGAGAGCCGAGGTGGTCACACCCGAGACGATCATCCTGCGATGGATGCGAATTGGCGCAACACGCTACTGGTCTGCACCGCCGATCTGGGCGACGATTCGCCGGTCCCCGAGGTGACGGTGGTCAAGGAAGAACAGATCCCGATGCGTCCGGAGTTGCTGGAACTCTTCGATTTCGCCGAGATCGAGAAGTACTACACCGCCGGTGAGATCGCCGGGCATCCCGACGCCGGGGGCGAGAAGGAGGGCTGACATGGGCTACGACGCGAAGTTCAGGGTATGGCGTGGTGACACCGACGGCGGTGACCTGCAGGACTACACCGTGCTCGTGAACGACGGCGAGGTGGTGCTCGACATCATCCACCGGCTCCAGGCCACCCAGGCTCCCGACCTGGCGGTGCGCTGGAACTGCAAGGCAGGCAAATGCGGGTCGTGCTCGGCCGAGGTCAACGGCCGCCCGAAGCTGCTGTGTATGACCCGGATGTCCACATTCACCGAAGACGAGGTCATCACCGTCACGCCGATGCGGACGTTCCCGGTCATCCGCGACCTGGTCACCGATGTCTCGTTCAACTACGAGAAGGCCCGCGAGATCCAGTCGTTCACGCCGCCCGACGGTCTGAAGGCGGGGGAGTACCGGATGAAGCAGGTCGACGTGCAGCGATCCCAGGAATTCCGCAAGTGCATCGAGTGCTTCCTCTGTCAGGACACCTGCCACGTGGTCCGTGACCACGAGGAGAACAAACAGAACTTTGCCGGGCCGCGTTTCCTCATGCGTGTCGCCGAACTCGACATGCATCCGCTCGACGTCGCCGAGCGCCGCGATTCTGCGCAGTCCGAACACGGTCTGGGGCTGTGCAACATCACCAAATGCTGTACGGATGTGTGTCCCGAGAACATCAAGATCACCGACAACGCACTGATCCCGATGAAGGAACGGGTGGTGGACCGTCACTACGACCCGCTGGTGTGGTTGGGCAACAAACTGTTTCGGCGGTAGGAGACGACCGTCGGACGCCGGGGTTGCCGCTCTCCGCCGGTCGTCACGCCGCCGGAGGAGCTGTCCTCTGCGGGCGGCCCGGCGGGGTGTCGGCACGCCATGGCACTGTGTGTCTGACCATCGGACATCGGGAGGGGAGCGCGCAGTGGGCAACGAGTTCGGATCATCGGCGACACGGCAGTCGGCGGCTCGCACGGTCACGGAGGCCTCCAGCCGCGGCATCCGAGCGGCACGTGCGCACGATCTCGAGGGTTTCACCGAATGCGTCGAGGAGTTGGAGCCCCATGCCGATGCTGCACGCATCGTGCACAGTCACCTGGTGCGTGAGCTCCTGGAAACGTCATACCAGGACGGCCTGAGCGGCGAGGATGTCTCCGAAGTACTCCGTCGGACGGTCACCGGCGCCGGCGGCTGGAACGTGGCAATCGATCCCGAAGCAGTCGTGACGGTGCTGACCGGTGCGTTGGGCGTGGTCGAGCCACCCGAGGGTCGTGACGCCCCGGCGCCGGTCATCCCGCCGACAGCGATCATTGCTGCTGCCATCCTGGTGGCTGCCGACCTCGCGGCACATATGGACCTCGATCCCGAGCCGTATCTCGGACGCGCCGTCGACGAGATCCGCCGCGCGCAGGCGGTGGAGATGCCCTGAGTCGCGTCGGAGTCGACGTTCGATTCTTGCGCTCCTGCAGCTGTTGGCCGCCCACCTCGATGACGTCGCTGCGGCTGCCGCCGGTGGTGTTCACGACCTTGCAAGCGCCCCAGTGAGAGACACTCTCCGACCCAGGTACCGATCAGACAAGGTTTGTGGTTCCCTCGTGAGACTCAAACTCTAAGAACGTGTTTCGGACTGCTGCGACGATGTTGCTTCCAAGCGGCGTGACCTGCAGTGACTCATCTGTCCGTGTGATTCGTGCTCAATCCGATTCCCGGTCGTTTGTTGTTGATCTGTTGTCACGACGTCGGCGGCGCTTTTGGTGGTTGTTGCGCGCGCTCGATCTGACCGGGAGCGAGTGCGGGTCGTGGTGGGTGGGACGCGGCTCGTCCGTAAGTGTCGAGCACATGGTCGCGCGCTGCGGGAGCCAATGTCACCACCGCTGTGATGAGTACGGCGGTCGGCGACAACGGTCCAGCCGATCAACGTGCCGAGTTCAGGATGATTCGTAATGTCCACGTCGCGGTGTTTCCGGAGTGCTACACCTGCACCGACATCAAAGCCAAGTCCCATCGCGGCGAGACCATCGGGTTGTTCAAGACCGAGGCAAATCGCGAAGAGTAACCCGTTTCCACGTCGGACCCTTTCAAGACCGTCGAGGAGGTCGAGTCCGTCGCCACGGAGTGGGTCGACTGCTTGAACGCCAGCCGTCTCCGCAGTCGTTTCGGATACCTCAGCCCCGATGCCTTCGAGGCAGCCCGCTACGCTCAACAATCGACTTCCCGACCGGAAATGTCGCAAGCATAGGAGCGGCACGAAACCCGGGTCGGTTCACACACATGGGCTTTACGCTCTGTGTATGGGCGCAAGATTTCGTAAGACAATCAACCTTGGCGGCGGTGTCAAGATCAACCTGAACGCCAAGTCGGCGAGCATATCTGCGGGTGCTCCCGGCGCTCGGGTCACGTACAACACGAGGGGCCAGCGCACCACATCGGTGGGTGTTCCCGGCACTGGCGTTTCGTACCGGACGACAAAGAAGGTGACCGGCGGTAGTTCGCAGCCGGGAAATGCTCTGCCCGGTGATGGTCAGCGTCACCCCGCGAGTGCGGCCATGCCGCAATCCAGGGACGAAAAGAAGTTCACGAAGGCTGTCGGCAAGTCTGCTAAGAAGCCGGAAGTTTTGGGGGAGTGGTTAGCTCATCCTGACTTGGGTGAGGCCGCTAACGTCGTTATGGGTGTCGCGTTTTGGGCTGGTGGTCATCTGTCGGAAGCGAAGACTCGCTTCGCTGCCGCTCTGGCCGGGTCGGCGTCGACGATGTCCGCAGGGTTCTACGCGCGTCATCCTGCGGGCATTCCGTTGGAAGTCTTGGGCGCTACGGCGCTCGTTCCGGTGAGTAGGTCGGGGGCAGCGCTCATGCTTGCGAGCATTTACAACCAAGGCGGTGATCTTGAAGCAGGGCTAGCCGCACTAGGGGCAGCGGAGCCAAGTGAGTTCCGCACTGCTTTGGAAGCCGCGTTTCTGTACAACCTTGGTCGCTACGACGATGTTGTGTTCGCGACTCGATGGTTATCGGGTGCGTCGACTGATCCGTTGGTGGCGCTTGGTCTGATTCTGCGGGGGTGTGCATTGCGTGGGCTGGGCAAGCTACACGATGCTCGGATGGCCCTTGATGGCGCGATTGGTGGGGTGTCTCGCTGCTTGCCGATGATGGACTTGTACGACTTCGAGCGGGCCAAGACGTATGCCGCTGATCGCCATGGTGGGTCCGTCGCGCGGATGCAGTTGCAGGCGTTGTACGCGCGGAACCCAAACTATCCGGGCTTGGAGGAGGCGTTAGCCGAGTTGCCGGCTGGAGACTAAAAAGCTCGGGTTATGGCATTGTCCGCAACGATTTTCCGACCTCCGTTCGTCCGCCCCGCACGATGAACGTGACCTCGTAAGTGACGCCATCATTGTCGACTGCGGTCACGATGTATTGGCCGGTCTGGTCGGTGCCGTCTGACCTGTGTCGCAGATTCGATTGTGGGATGCCGAACCTGGTCTCGATGGCGCGTAGGCCGTGGGCGACGATGTCGTCCTGGTCGAGTTCTTCGAGCTTGCCGTGTCTCACTGTGTGGCCGCGCTGCCGTAGCTCGCTGATGAGGCTTCCGATGGCTATACCTATGATCGTGTCCAGACCGGTTGAACTGATATGTGCAGCGGTCTCGATGAGGAACTGTGCTTGCGCTCCTGCCGCTCCCCAGTGCGTCTCGGATCGGCGCTGGACGAGCATGTAAGGCGATTGCACGTCAGGGGTTTGGACGACTGCACCGTTCTCATCGACGCTGTGGAACATCGCTTCGAGGGTGTCGTTCAACCAGTCGAGGTCAATGGTTCCGTTCGGCTGGATGACGATGCGATAGCCGTCGAGCACTTTGGTGTGGTCGGGGTTCTCGCGCATCTCAATGACGACTTGGTCGCGGTAGCTCTCGGTCACGGTTCGAGGGTATGCCGGTAGGTGCAGAGCCGACGGAACCCTGGCGAGTGCTGTGCGCGTGTCCCGCTTCCCCTTGGTTGCCCGATGACCATTGCCCGATAGACCCTCGGCCACGGCAGGTAGCCCATCGGGGTTTGCCGGCGAGCGAAGTCATGGCACCGTTGGTCGCGATGCCCTGGTGGCCATCGTCCGAGATGATGGACTGTGCTACTCGGAGCGGGCTGAGTTACGGCTCGCTCTGCGATGACGCCGTGGTGCCCTGTCGGGAATCGAACCCGAACCGATGGACGGTCAGGGCACGCCCTTATCGGGGCTGAGATGGCCGTAGTTGCAACGAAATCGGGTTAACGGGTGGGACTTTGCGGGTCAAGCCCGTCTATGACGTTTCTAGCGGCTGTCAGGGCGTCGATTAGCTCGCTGAGTTCTTGGCCGCTGGTGATCTCGACAAATGCGCGGGTGGTAACCGTGGGCGTAGTCGGTGTCACGGAAGATGAGGCGGTCCAGGATGGCTGTAGCGGTCATTGCGCAGCCCTCGGTGGTGGAGGCCAAGCGGTTGATCTGTTTGGTCGCGGCCCGGTACCCGACATGCTGTAGAACGTTCACGCGGCACCCCCGGAGCAGAGGCCGAAGTGGATACAGACGGTCCGCGCCAGGATTGGCAGGGCGTAGAAGCTGATGACCGTGAGGACGGTCAGGGCACCGCCGGCTACCGCGCGACGACGAATGTAGGTGCGATCTGGCACCCGTGAAGGGCTAGACATGAGGCTTGTCCTTCCGGCTTGACTACTTGCCGAAGGGGTTACAAAAGCCCTGTTGGGGACACCTTCATTTCATGCACATGCCATGCAGACGATCCCGCATGGCAAGTCCAGAAAGAACAAAACCCCTGCTGAACAGGGGTTTCGTGGTGCCCTCGGTGAGACTCGAACTCACACTGGACGGGTTTTGAATCCGTTGCCTCTGCCAATTGGGCTACGAGGGCATCTGCGGTCGGCCGCGTGGCGCGGCTGCCGCGAGAGTCCACTTTAGATGATCGGCCGAGGGGCCGGTCAACCGGTACGCTGCTCGCATCGGTGCTTGTAGGTTCGCGCTGGTCGTGGCCAGTTCGAAGTGGAGGAGGGGATGGTGACGGTGGCAGACAGGGCTGCGGATCGGACCGGCGAACAGACGACAACCCATCGGGTGCTCGTTGCCGAGGACGACTCGCTGATCCGGATGGATCTCATCGAGATGCTCCGCGAAGAGGGCTACGAGGTCGTCGGAGAGGCCCCCAACGGACAGGTCGCGGTCGAGCTGACCGAGAGCCTGACACCGGACCTGGTGATCATGGACGTGAAGATGCCGGTTCGCGACGGCATCGATGCGGCGTCTGAGATCGCGCAGAAGAAGTTGGCTGCCGTGGTGATGCTGACCGCGTTCAGCCAGCGCGAGTTCATCGAGAAGGCGCGTGACGCCGGTGCGATGGCCTATCTGGTCAAACCGTTCACCAAGGCCGATCTGGTCCCGGCGATCGAGGTGGCGGTGAGCCGCTACAACGAGGTGGCCGCGCTCGAGAAAGAGGTCGCCACGATCTCCGACCGTCTCGAGACCCGGAAACTGGTCGAACGCGCCAAGGGACTCCTGATGGAAAAGCAGTCACTCTCAGAGCCCGAGGCGTTCAAGTGGATTCAGCGCGCCGCAATGGACCGTCGCACGACGATGAAGGCTGTCGCGCAGGTGGTCGTCGAGACTCTGGGCCCCGACAGCTGACCGTCGCGGCGCCCGCGCCGTTAAATCTGTGAAAACACGCTTCCGCCCAACATGGACGTTTGGTTCCAATCCATCGCGGGCGCCGGTGTTTCGGACTATGTTTTCTCAAGGTCTCCTCAGCAGATCTCTTGGCGCAGACGATCGGTCCAGAACGGGTCGACGTTCCGCCGGGTGGGTGGGAAGTGAAGAGGTAAGAGAATGCATCGTCGTGTGGCGACAGGTGCTCTCGCGCTGGCGATGGCGAGCGTGCTCGCCGTATCAGCGTGTAGCAGCAAATCCAGTGACTCCGGGACCGAATCCGGTTCCAGCGGTTCGGCTGCCGCGAGTTCGGGTCTCGAGATCGCGCCCCTGGCTCAGATCGACACCCAGGGCAATGAGGTCCAGGGCGCCGCGGAGTCGGCAGCCCTCAATCCGGCCGGCGACGGCCAGGCCCAATGCCCCAAGACGACGATCGCGATGGCGGGTGCTCTGACCGGCGCGGATGCCGCACTGGGCATCAACATCAAGAACGGTGCGCAGCTCGCGGTCGACGAGCACAACAAGGCGAACCCGAACTGCCAGATCACCCTCAAACCCTTCGACACCGAGGGTGACCCCCAGAAGGCCACCCAGGTCGCACCCCAGATCGCCAACGACGACGCCATCGTGGGCCTGATCGGTCCCGCCTTCTCCGGTGAGACCAAGGCGACCGGCGGCATCTTCAACCAGGCAGGCCTGGTCTCGGTGACCGCTTCGGCCACCAACCCGACCCTGACCGACAACGGCTGGAAGACCTTCTTCCGCGGTCTTGCCAACGACGATGTGCAAGGCCCGGCGGTCGCGAAGTACCTGACCGGCACGATGGGCAAGAAGAAGGTCTGTGTCATCAAGGACGACACCGACTACGGTGTCGGACTGGCGAAGGCGATGACCCAATCGCTCGGCTCGGCCGCCGATGCCTCCTGCTCCGGCGACGTCAAGAAGGGCGATCGTGAGTTCTCGGCGATCATCTCGAAGGTCACGGCCGCCAACCCGGACGCGATCTTCTACTCGGGCTATTACGCCGAGGCAGCTCCGCTGGCCCAGCAGCTGAAGACCGCAGGCTCACAGGCCACCTTTGTCTCGGGTGACGGCGCCAATGATCCGCAGTTCACCGCGCAGGCCGGTGACAGTGCCAAGGGTGCGATCCTCTCGTGCCCGTGCGGTCCTGCACCGTCGCAGTTCAAGAAGGACTACCAGGCCGCCTTCAACCAGCCGCCCGGCGTCTACTCGGTGGAGGCCTACGACCTCGCCTCGATCCTGATGAAGGGAATCAACGAGGGCAAGCGCACCCGCCCCGAGTTGCTGTCGTTCGTTCGCAGCTACAAGGGCCCGGGCCTGGCGCGCGAGTATCAGTGGAGCCCCACCGGCGAGCTGACGTCCTCGCTGATCTGGGTATACGACGTCAAATAAGGCACAACCATCACGGTGCGTCCGGGCACACCAGCCCGGACGCACCGTGGTCTGTGGGGGATTCTCGTGGCTGAAAGGCACGCATGATCGTGTACTCGTTGGCCGAGACGACATCGGTGGCATCGACCATCACCTTCGATCTCGGCGCGCTCAAGGACGGCTTCTGGGGCCTGACCATCGAGGGGCTCACCTACGGTGCGATCTACGCACTGGTCGCGGTGGGTTACACCCTCGTCTACGGCGTGCTGCGGCTGATCAACTTCGCACATTCCGAGGTCTTCATGCTCGGCATGTTCGGCCAGTACATCGGCCTGCTGCTGCTCGGCTTCACCCCGTCGGGAAACACCTACTCCGAGGGCACTGTGATGACCGTCCTCTATCTGCTTTTGGCAGGGCTGTGCGGGATGGCCGTATCAGGTGGTGCCGCAGTCGGTTTGGAGTTCGTTGCCTACCGTCCGCTGCGTAAGCGGAAAGCCAAACCGCTCGCCTTTCTGATCACGGCGATCGGTATGTCGTTCGTGCTGCAGGAGTTCGTGCACTACGTCCTGCCGAAGCTGCCCATCGATCCGCCGCTGGGCGGATCCAGTGCGCAACCGACGATCCGGCTGGTACAGCCGGTCAAAGAGTTCAGCCTCTTCGGGGCGCCCGTCTACAACCTGACGCTCATCATCATCATCTCGGCGTTGGTGCTGGCACTCGGGACCGACTACATGATCAACCGCACGCGACTGGGCCGCGGCATCCAGTCGGTTGCGCAAGACCCGGACGCCGCATTGCTGATGGGTGTGTCGCGGGAACGAATCATCACGGTGACCTTCCTGATCGGTGGTCTGCTCGCGGGTGCGGCCGCGTTGCTCTACACGCTGCGCGTCCCGACGAACATCGTCTACTACGGCGGTTTCATCCTCGGTATCAAAGCGTTCTGCGCCGCCGTCCTCGGCGGCATCGGCAACGTTCGGGGTGCGCTGCTCGGCGGACTTCTGCTCGGTGTCATGGAAAACTATGGATCGGTGGTGCTCGGCAACCAGTGGCGGGACGTCGTCGCCTTCGTCCTGCTCATCCTGGTGCTGATGTTCCGCCCGACGGGCATCCTCGGTGAGAAGCTCGGGAAGGCACGGGTATGACGACTCAGCAGCCCGCAGGCGCCACGGTGCCCGACGATCCGAACGCGCCCGAACCCCGGGGCGTCGGCGATGCGATCCGGACCTGGTGGAACGGCCTGCCCCGCGTCATGCAGTGGCTCGTGGGCGTTCCTGCGATCATCGTGGTCGGTCTGCTCCCCGTCGTCAATCCGCCGCTGATCACCACCACGGCAACCGATTTCGGTGTGGTGATGGCGACCTTCGCGATGACCGCACTGATCGCCATCGGGCTGAACGTGGTGGTCGGCCAAACCGGACTGCTCGACCTCGGGTATGTCGGCTTCTATGCCGTCGGTGCCTACGTCGTGGCGCTGATGACCAGTCCCGCGAGCCCGCTGTGGAACAGCACCGATCACGGGATCTTCTCCGGGCCGTGGGGATGGCTGGCGTGTGTGCCGTTGGCCATCGTCATCACCGGCATCACCGGCGTCATCCTGGGCACCCCGACGCTGCGGGTCCGCGGTGACTATCTCGCCATCGTGACGCTCGGTTTCGGTGAGATCGTCCGACTCCTCGCCGACAATCTCGGCGACGTCACCAACGGGGCCTCGGGCCTGCAGGGTGTGCTGTTCCCCGAGGTCGGACAGAACGACGCGCACCCCGATGGGGTGTTCTCCAGCGCCAACAACGCCGGCACCCTGAACTACGGTGTGTGGTGGTACTGGCTCGGTATCGCGTTGGTGATCCTGGTCCTCATCATCATCGGCAATCTCGAACGCAGCCGGGTCGGCCGGTCGTGGGTGGCGATCCGCGAGGACGAGGACGCCGCGGAGATCATGGGCGTGCCGACCTTCAAGTACAAGCTCTGGGCGTTCGTGATCGGTGCGGGTATCGGTGGCCTGTCGGGTGCCGTCTACGCAGGCCAGGTCCAGTACGTCGACCCCAAGGCGTTCACCGTCATCAACTCGATGCTCTTCCTGTGTGCGGTCGTACTGGGTGGTCAGGGCAACAAACTGGGCGTGATCGCGGGGGCCTTCCTGATCGTCTATCTCCCTGCACGAGTCCAGGGGGTCGAGATCGGCGGCCAGTCGCTCAGCGAGTTCAAGTACCTGTTCTTCGGGATCGCCCTCGTGGTGTTGATGATCTTCCGTCCGCAGGGTCTGTTCCCGGCCAGAGCCCGCTTGATCACCTTCGGCAGACGGATCTACGGAGCGGTGAAACGTGCGCCGAGCAGCGGACGGACCCGCGGTGAGGAGGTGGAGGCGTGAGCAGGCATCGTGAGCCCGACGACCAGGGGACCGGACGCGGTGTCCCCGACCATGACGAGCAGATCGCCGAGGCGGTCGCCGACCCGTCGGCCACCGCCATCGTCGATCCGGCGGCCATCGACCCCGACCTCGCCGACCCGGAGGCAGTCGCCGAGGCCGTTGCGCCCCAACGTGACATCGCCACCGCGACCGGTGAAACCCTGCTCGAGGTCAACGGTCTGACAGTCGAGTTCGGTGGTCTCGCTGCCCTCGACGACGTCACCTTCGACATCAAGCGCGGTGAGATCCTGGGCCTGATCGGGCCGAACGGTGCCGGCAAGACCACCTGCTTCAACGCCATCACCGGGGTCTATCGGCCGACCCGTGGCACCGTCACCTTCGATGGCGCGCCGCTCGGGAAGATCAAGCAGCACAAGATCACTCGGCGGGGCATCGCCCGCACTTTCCAGAACGTGCGGTTGTGGGGGGAGATGACCGCGCTCGAGAACGTCTGTGTCGGCACCGATGCACGGCACAAGACGTCGGTGTTCGGTGGCATCTTCCGCACCCCGCGTCACTATCGGGAGGAACGCGACGCCGTCGACCGGGGCATGGCGCTGCTCGAGTTCGTCGGCATCGGACCGCGGGCGGCGGAGAAGGCATCGAATCTGCCCTATGGCGATCAGCGGCGCCTCGAGATCGCCCGTGCGATGGCGACCGAGCCCAAACTGCTCTGCCTCGACGAACCGGCAGCGGGGTTCAACCCGAGCGAGAAGACCGCCTTGATGGGTCTGATCCAGAAGATCCGTGATGACGGGTACACCGTGCTCCTCATCGAGCACGACATGCGTCTGGTGATGGGCGTGACCGACCGCATCGTCGTCCTCGAGTTCGGTCGCAAGATCGCCGACGGGTCACCGCGAGAGGTCCGCGACAACCCGGCCGTCGTTGCCGCCTACCTGGGAGTTCCCGATGACGAATCCGCCTGAGTCAGCCCCGTCGCAGGACACGCCGGACGCACCGTCCGGGTCGACGCCGGTTCTCGAACTGCGTGACGTGGTGATCCACTACGGACGGATCCGGGCCCTGCACGGCATCTCGCTGCAGGTTGGCGCGGGGGAGTTGGTCACGTTGCTGGGCGCCAACGGTGCAGGCAAGTCGACGACGATGCGTGGCATCTCCGGGCTCAATCGACTGACCGAGGGTGACATCCTCTTCGACGGTGAGTCGATCGCAGGCCTCGCAGCACACCAGCGGGTCAAGCGCGGCATCATCCAGGTGCCCGAGGGACGTCGCATCTTCCCCGGGATGACGGTGCTGGAGAACCTCGACATGGGTTGCTATGGACGGAAGTTCACGTCCAAAGCCGCCTATCAGGAGTCGCTCGAGCACGTCTTCGACCTCTTCCCGAGGCTCGGGGAGCGCCGGAAGCAATTCGGCGGAACCATGTCCGGCGGTGAGCAGCAGATGCTCGCGATCGGCCGCGCGCTGATGGCCCGGCCCAAACTGCTCCTGCTCGACGAGCCGTCGATGGGGTTGGCGCCCATGGTGATCCAGCAGATCTTCCGCATCATCGCGCAGATCAACTCCGAGGGCACCACCATCCTGCTCGTCGAACAGAACGCCCAGCAGGCACTGAGCCGGTCGACGCGCGGCTACATCCTGGAGACGGGCGTGATCACCAAGGAGGGCGCGGGCAAGGACCTCCTCGTCGACGACGCGGTGCGGGAGGCGTACCTGGGTGTCGCCTGACACTGTCGGGGACGGTGACACATCGTCTAGGCTCGGCCCATGCCTGCCATCGCAGTCACGTCGAGCCACGACCGGGAGCTGGTGAGTTCGCTGCTCGCGCAGGCTTTCGTCGAGGATCCGGTGATCCGCTGGCTCTGCCCGGACCCGCGGCACGACAAGCAGATCTTCCACACCTTGCTGCGATGGGTGCACGGCGACGCGGCGTCGATCGATCTCGCCACCCGTGACGGGGTCCCGATCGGTGCCGCGGTGTGGGATCCACCCGGCCATCGTCTGACCGCCACCCAGCAGCTCGGTTCCGTATGGGGTTTCGTCCGAGCGCTGCGCGGGCGAATCCGTCGCGGCTCGATCCTGGAACAGGAGTTCGGCAAGGTGCGCCCGAAGGAGCCGCACTGGTACCTCGGTCAGGTGGGTGCCGCGGTCAAGGGCGTCGGGATCGGGAGCGCCCTGCTGAGTGCAGGCCTGGATCGGGTCGACGCGCCCGCGTATCTGGAGAGTTCGAACGAGGCCAACATCCCGCTGTATGAGCGGTACGGATTCGTGGTGACCACCGAGGTCACGTTGCCCTACGGCGGTCCGACCGTCTGGCCGATGTATCGGCGAGGCTGACCATCCGGGTCGAACACCCCCTCGAGCTGTCGGGCGGTGTCATTAGACTCGCTGGGGTGAGTCCCGCGAAGAGTTCGACAGCGCCCGCGAAAGCCCCGTCAGGCCCCGCGAAAGCCCCGTCAGGCAAGGAACGCAAGCCGGTCCTGATGCTGCTCGACGGGCACTCGCTGGCGTATCGGGCGTTCTTCGCGCTCCCGGCCGAGAACTTCAAGACGGCGACCGGTCAGACCACCAACGCCGTCTACGGCTTCACATCGATGCTGATCAACCTGCTGCGCGATGAGGAGCCGACCCACGTCGCCGCGGCCTTCGACGTGTCACGCAAGACGTTCCGCTCCGAGATGTTCCCCGAGTACAAGGCCCAGCGCTCCAAGTCCCCGGACGAGTTCAACGGGCAGGTCGACCTCACCAAGGAGGTTCTCGACGCCCTGGGCATCCCGGTGATGGCCATAGAGGGTTACGAGGCCGACGACATCATCGCGACGCTGGCAACCCAGGCCGAGGCCGAGGGGTATCAGGTTCTGGTGGTGACCGGAGACCGTGATTCGCTGCAGCTCGTCGATGATTCGGTCACCGTGCTCTACCCCAAGAAGGGGGTTTCGGACCTGACCCGGTTCACCCCGGACGAGGTGGAGAAGAAGTACGGCCTCACTCCCACGCAGTACCCGGACTACGCGGCGCTCCGCGGCGATCCCAGTGACAATCTGCCCGGCATCCCGGGTGTGGGGGAGAAGACCGCGTCGAAGTGGATTCGCGAATACGGATCGCTGGCATCGCTGGTGGACCATGTCGACGAGGTGAAGGGCAAGGTCGGCGATGCGTTGCGCGCCCACCTGGCCTCGGTGCAGACCAACCGGCAACTCACCGAACTCGTCCGTGACATGCAGCTGCCCGCCGGACCAGACGAGCTGGCCATGGTCGGCTGGGACCGGGACCGTATCCATCAGCTCTTCGACGACCTCGAGTTCCGGGTGCTCCGCGACCGGTTGTTCTCGACATTGAGTTCCGTTGAGCCCGAGGCAGAATCGGGTTTCGACCTCGACGGGACAATTCTCGGTGCCGGCGAGGTCCGAGCATGGCTGGAGGAGCACACCGCGACCGGCCGCAGCGGCGTGGCCGTGACGTCGCCACATCAGGTGGTGGGCGCCGATGCCACCGGCATCGCCGTCGCCGCCGCCGACGGGACGTCGGCCTATCTGGATGTCACCGGGCTCGACGCCGACGACGAGAAGGCTCTGGGGGCGTGGCTCGCCGACACCGAACGGCCCAAGGCGCTGCACGAGGTGAAGTGGGCGATCCACGCGGTCCGGGCGCGCGGCTGGACCCTCGCGGGCGTCACCAGCGACACCTCGCTGGCGGCCTATCTCGTCCGTCCAGGGCAGCGCACGTTCAATCTCGACGACCTCACGTTGCGCTACCTGCGTCGGGAACTCCGCGACGACGCCGCGCCCGACGACGGGCAGATGTCACTGCTCGACGAGGACGCAGGCGATGCCCAGCATGCCGAGCATCAGATGCTGGAGGCGCGGGCGGTCGCCGAACTCGCCGACACGCTGGACACCGAGCTCGAGCAGATCGACTCGAAGCCACTGCTGACCGAGATGGAACTGCCGCTGCTGTTCGTCCTCGCTCAGCTCGAGGCGGCCGGGATCGCCGTCGACGTCGACCACTTCGGTGAGCTGGAAAGTGACTTCGCCCAACGCATCCGCACCGCCGCCGACGCTGCGTACGAGGTGATCGGCGAGCAGATCAACCTCGGTTCGCCGAAACAGCTGCAGACGGTGCTGTTCGACAAGCTCGACATGCCCAAGACCAAGAAGACCAAGACCGGCTACACCACCGACGCCGACGCGTTGCAGAGCCTGTACGAGAAGACCGAGCATCCCTTCCTCGCACATCTGCTGGAGCACCGTGACGCGACCCGGCTGAAGGTCACCGTCGACGGTCTGCTGAAATCCGTGGCCGACGACGGACGCGTCCACACGACGTTCAACCAGACGGTCGCCGCGACGGGCCGGCTGTCGTCGACCGAGCCCAACCTGCAGAACATCCCGGTCCGGACCGAGGCCGGGCGGCAGATCCGCAAGGGATTCATCGTCGGCGCCGATTCCGCGGGTCTCGGCTACGACTGCCTGATGACCGCGGACTACAGCCAGATCGAGATGCGCATCATGGCGCATCTCTCGGAGGACGCCGGGCTGATCGAGGCCTTCAACACCGGCGAGGATCTGCACAACTTCGTGGGATCGCGCGCGTTCGGCGTTCCGATAGACGAGGTCACCACGGAGATGCGCCATCGGGTCAAGGCGATGTCGTACGGCCTCGCCTACGGCCTCAGCGCCTTCGGTCTCGCCGCACAGTTGAAGATCAGCCGCGACGACGCCAAGGAACAGATGGAGGCCTACTTCGCGCGGTTCGGTGGTGTCCGTGACTACCTGCACGACGTCGTCGCCGAGGCCCGTCGTAACGAGTACACCGCGACGTTGTTCGGCAGGCGTCGGTATCTGCCGGATCTCAACAGCGACAACTGGCAACGACGTCAATCCGCGGAGCGGATGGCGCTCAACGCTCCCATCCAGGGCACCGCGGCGGACATCATCAAGGTCGCGATGATCAACGTCTACGGACGTCTCGAGCGTGAGGAACTGCGGTCGCGCATGCTCCTGCAGGTCCACGACGAACTGGTCGTCGAGGTCGCCACCGGCGAGCGCGACGCGGTGGAGGCCGTGGTGCGCGAGGAAATGGGCAGTGCGATCAGTCTGTCTGTCCCACTGGAGGTCTCGGTCGGATTCGGTCGTTCCTGGGACGACGCGGCGCACTGATGACACGTATCGGGGTGTTGACCGGCGACGGTATCGGACCCGAGATCGTGCCCGCGGCCATCGCGGTTGCCCAGGCCGCGGCCCATGCCGAGGGCATCGGTGTCGAATGGGTCGAGTTGCCCTTCGGGCGCACCGCGATCGACAGTCACGACAACCCGGTTCCCGACGAGACATTGTGCGCTCTCGATGATCTCGACGTGTGGGTGATGGGGCCGCACGACTCCGCGAGTTATCCCATGCCGCACGCCGAGCGGACTCCGGGCGCGGTGATCCGGACCCGCTACGAGTTGTTCGCCAACCTCCGGCCCGCGCGCGCCTTCGGCGGAGTACGCGCCACCGCGAGGGACATCGACGTGCTGATCGTCCGGGAGAACACCGAAGGGCTCTACGCCGACCGCAACATGTTTGCCGGCAGCGGTGAGTTCATGCCGACTCCCGATGTGGCGCTCTCGGTCGGGGTGATCACGCGACAAGCATCGGAACGGATCGCGCGGGTGGCCTTCGAGGCCGCGCGCGAGCGGTCGTCACATGTGACCGTCGTGCACAAGGCAAATGTCCTGCGTCTCACCACCGGACTCTTCCGCGACGTGTGTCTGCAGGTGGCCGCCGACTTCCCCGACGTGGTCGTCGACGAACAGCACGTCGACGCGATGGCCGCCCACCTCGTCCGGCGCCCATCCGATTTCGATGTGATCGTGGCCGAGAATCTCTTCGGCGACATCCTGTCGGATCTTGCGGGTGAGTTGGCCGGATCCCTGGGACTGGCTGCGTCGGTGAACTGTTCGGACACCAAGGTGATGGCACAGGCGACCCATGGCGCGGCTCCCGACATCGCGGGCCGTGGGCTGGCGAATCCCGTCGCGATGATCCTGTCGACGGCGATGGCGATGCGCAGGCACGGTGTGGCGTCATCGGATGGTGGGCTCGTCGCGGTGGCGGGGCGGATGGAAGCGGCGGTCGCCGACACGCTTGCGCAGTCGATGGCCACGGCGGATCTGGGCGGCACGGCGACGACCCGTGAGTTCACGGAGGCAGTGGTCGAGCGGATCTGAGACTCGGGGCGACCGGGCATCCGGTAAATCTCTGGTAACTAGCCGGTGGATCGGCTTGGTAGCCATTAAGTTCGTCATGTGCGTCGACGACGGCCGCCTGTGCCGTCGTGCGCCGAACATGCAGATGCATGGAGAATTGTGAACAGATGGGGTGTGTGATGCGTTTTCTGCGATCTTCCCGACTGGGTGGCGTGCTGGTGGCACTCTTCGCGGTCCTGGCTCTCGCCTTGGCAGGGTGTTCCAACAACGAGGGTTCCGAGTCGTCGGGTCCCGCGTCGTCGTCGGCGAAGGTGGAGGCGGCCAAGGTCCAGGAGATCGCCGATCTGGTACCCGGCAACATCAAGGAGTCGGGCCAGCTGATCGTCGGGGTGAACGTGCCGTATCAGCCCAACGAGTTCAAGGACGCGGGCGGCAACATCATCGGCTACGACGTCGATCTCATGAACGCGATCGGTGGGGTGCTGGGGTTGAAGCCGGTGTTCAAGGAGGCCGACTTCGACAAGATCATCCCGGCGGTCCAGCAGGGTACGTACAACGTGGGCATGTCGTCGTTCACCGACAGCAAGGAGCGCGAGAAGCAGGTCGACTTCGTCACCTACTACAGCGCGGGTATCCAGTGGGCCCAGCAGAAGGGCGGGTCCATCGATCCGAACAACGCCTGCGGAAAGCGTGTCGCCGTGCAGTCGACCACCGTCGAGGACACCGACGAGGTCCCGGCCAAGAGCAAGGCCTGCACGGATGCGGGCAAGCCCGCCATCCAGAAGACCAAGTTCGATTCGCAGGATGAGGCGGTCAACGCCCTGGTACTCGGCAAGGTGGACGCGATGTCGGCGGATTCGCCGGTGACCGCCTACGCGATCAAGCGGTCCGAGGGCGCGCTCGAGCCGGCAGGCGGGGTCTTCGAGTCTGCTCCGTACGGCTACCCGGTGGCCAAGGGATCGCCGTTGGCCGGGGCCCTGCAGAAGGCTGTGCAGCATCTCATCGACAACGGCCAGTACAAGCAGATCGCCGAGAACTGGGGCGTGCAGTCGGGCACCATCCCGAACTCGGTGATCAACGGCGCGGTCAGCTAGGCACGTGAGCTCTCCGTCCACGGGTCCGCAACCGACCGGGGCCGACCCCACCGATCCGGACCCGATCAAAGCCGTGCCCCTGCGTCATCCCGGTCAGTGGGCCGCCGCGGCGGTCGTGTTGGTGCTGGCCGCTCTGTTCGTCTACGGCGCGGCCACCAACGCGGCCTACGCATGGGACACGTATGCCAAGTACCTGTTCGACACCCGCATACTGTCCGGTGTCTGGTACACGCTTGCCCTGACCGTGCTCGCGATGCTCATAGCGATCATCCTGGGTGTCCTGCTCGCGATCATGCGACTGTCGCCGAACCCGGTCCTGCGGTACACGGCGTGGGTCTATCTATGGGTGTTCCGCGGGACTCCCGTGTACGTGCAGTTGGTGTTCTGGGGACTGTTCCCGTCGATCTACAAGCAGATCGATCTGGGGATCCCGTTCGTGTACCAATTCGCGCACTTCGACATCCAGTCCCTCAACGCCGCCTTCACGTTCGCGATGATCGGTCTCGCTCTCAACGAGGCCGCCTACATGGCCGAGATCGTCCGGGCCGGTGTCTCCTCGGTCGGGGAGGGACAGTCGGAGGCATCGGTGGCGTTGGGTATGTCGTGGGCGCAGACGATGCGCCGGACCGTGCTGCCCCAGGCGATGCGTGTGATCATCCCGCCCACCGGCAACGAGGTGATCAGCATGCTCAAGACCACCAGCCTCGTGGCGGCCGTGCCGTTCACCGGTGAGGTCTACGGTCGTGCCCGCGACATCTCGGGCGTCAATTTCCAGCCGATCCCACTGCTGATGGTGGCATCGACCTGGTACCTGATCGTGACGAGCGTGCTGATGGTCGGCCAGTACTACCTGGAGCGCTACTACTCGAAGGGGGCGAGCAGACAGATGACGGCCCGGCAACTGAAAGCCATGGCCGCCGTACAGAATGCGCCGGTCGTGGATGGGGAGAGCGATGAGCGTCGTTGAGCGCCCGATGGTGCACGCGGACCGGGTCCACAAGAACTTCGGATCGCTGCAGGTCCTCAAGGGCATCAGCTTGGAGGTCGGCCGCGGGGAGGTGCTCTGCCTCATCGGTCCGTCCGGCTCCGGCAAGTCGACGTTCCTGCGATGTGTCAATCATCTCGAGGTCGTCAATGCCGGCCGGCTCTACGTCGACGGGGATCTCATCGGTTATCACGAGCGCGGGGACAAGCTCCACGAGATGAGTCCGAAGGATGCCGCCAAGCAGCGCCGTGACATCGGCATGGTGTTCCAGCATTTCAACCTGTTCCCGCATCGAACCGCGTTGGAGAACGTGATCGAGGCGCCGACGCAGGTGAAGAAGCAGAGCAGGAAGGACGCCATCGAGCGGGCGCGATATCTGCTCGAACGGGTGGGCTTGTCGGAGAAGGCCGACACCTACCCGGCGCAGCTGTCGGGCGGGCAGCAACAACGCGTCGCGATCGCCCGTGCGTTGGCCATGGAACCCAAGCTCATGCTGTTCGACGAACCGACCTCGGCGTTGGATCCGGAACTCGTCGGCGAGGTTCTTGGGGTCATGCGCGAGTTGGCCGCGACCGGCATGACGATGGTGGTGGTGACCCACGAGATGGGCTTCGCGCGTGAGGTCGCCGATCAGTTGGTGTTCATGGACGGCGGTGTCGTTGTGGAACAGGGTGTCCCCCGAGAGGTGCTGGCGAATCCGCAGCACGAGCGGACGAAGGGGTTCTTGTCGAAGCTGTTGTGAGCGTGGCGCGTAGCGCTGACCGGTGCACTGTCGCGTTCACCTCGACAAGGTGACACCACCGTGGTTCGGAACCGGGGTGGTGTCATCGCGGCGAGGTGGCTGCCACCGGGGCGCACGCCCGACAGCTACGGCTTACGACAACAGAAGATCGCGGTTCCCGGGAAGTACTGACCACGGAACGGGCTCCACTGGCCCCATTCCTTGTCGAATCCCTCAGGCCATTCCGGTTCCACGATGTCGTCGAGAAGCAGACCGGCGGAGCGGATCTCGCGTACCCGGTCGCCGACGGTCCGGTGGTGTTCCACGTAGGTGATCGCCCCGGTGTCGTCGGCCTCGGTGTACGGCGTGCGGTCGAAATACGGGATGCGCACGACGAGCCCTTCCGGCCCCGGATCGTCGAGGAACATCCAGCGCATCGGGTGATTGACGGCGAACACCCATCGCCCGCCGGGCCGCAGGACGCGGGCGACCTCGGCCATCACCCCGGCCGAATCCGCCACGAACGGAACGGCACCGAACGCCGAACACGCGACGTCGAATGATCCGTCGGCGAAGGGCAGTGACTCGGCCGTCGCCTGGACGAGCGGGACGTGCATGCCGTCGGCGGCCATCGCGGCCAGACCGATGCCGAGCATGCGTCGCGACAGATCGACCCCGACGGCGCGGGCACCCTGACCCGCCAGCCATCGCGCACAGGGCGCCGACCCGCACCCGACCTCCAGGACATCGCGGCCCACCACGTCACCGAGCAGTCCGATGTCGGCCTCGCGCAAACCCTCCGGACACCAGATGAAGTCGCCGCCGGCGGCATAGGTGCCGAGGAACTCGCCGTGTTCGTCGTGATAGTTCTGCGCGTCGTGATCCCACCACCACCGATTCGCGCGGTCGCTCGTCGCCGAATCGACGCCGGTCAGCAGCCGTGGCGGCCGCACAGAAGCTTCCTGTGTGGTGTCGTCCTCGATCATCGGCCTCAGTCTGTCACGAGTTCGTAGAACCTGAAGAAACTGAAGTCCTCGATCGGGAGGGTGTCCACCCGGGTGAAGCCTGCCTGGTGTGCGTACGACGTGAGCGTCGACGGGCGCATCACCGTCCCCGTCGCGGCCGAAGGTGGCGAACTCATCGAATCGGGTAGGCACACGAACAACGAGAACCCGTACATGATCTTGTCCAGATCGTCTGCGGGCCCGGCGAACTCATCCGACACCGCTTCGTCCATGACGACCATCGAGCCGCCGGGCGCGAGCGAGGCACGTGCGGCCGAGAGCACGTCGACGGGACGCGGCATGTCGTGCAGACACTCGAAGGCAAACGCGACATCGAACGGGCCACGGGCGGACGTGTCCGCGCCGTCGGCGAGCACGAACTCCACGCGATCGGAGACACCCGCATCGGCAGCAGTGCGCCGGGCCATCGCCACCGATTCGGCGTCGATGTCGAGCCCGACCAACGTCGCCTCGGGGTAGGCATTCGCCAGCGCGACGGTGGAGTGTCCGCCCCCGAACCCGATGTCGGCGATCCGGGCGCCGGGCCGCGACAGTCTGCCGTGCAGATGCCCGACCCCGGCCAGTGCGGGAGCCAGTTGTCGGTCGAACCACGGTCGGTTCATCCCGGCCTGGGATTCGCGGGCGTCCACGCCAAGCCGTTCCCAGCTGACGCCGCCTCCGGTGCGATAGGCCTCGAGCAGTTCGGGCAGATGACTGAACGACGCCGCGAACATCTGGGGCACGGTCCCCAGGAACGAGAGGCTGGACCTGTCGGTGAGGACCTCGGCCACCCCGGGGGAGATCGAGAACCGGACGGGATCGGCGGTCAGGTCGGCGTCGAGGATGCCGTATGCGGCCTGCATCTCCAGCCACTCCTGCGCGTAGCGGGCGTTGGTTCCGCTGTGTTCGGCCAGTTCGTCGGCGGTCAGCGGCCCGCGCTCGACGAGAGTGGAGTACCAACCCAGCCGGTCGCCCAGGTAGACGCTCATCGTCTCTGCGGTCGCGAGGGCCGAGGAGAAGAGACGTTCCGCGAACTCATCCGCGCTGACGTTGCCCGCTGACGTGGTCATGCATCAATGATGCTCCGGTGCCGCCGAGAAGGGCCAGCACTGATCTCGCTGGTCATTGGTTGCTCAGCAGGCGCGTCCACCCAGCACGTGCTCGGTCTTCGCGTCACCATCCCAATGCCGTAGCCCCACGAACGAGCCGTCGACGGTGGCTCGGGTGTCGAGGGCGCCGAGCGCGCGGGTGAGTTGTTCCGGGTCCAGCCGGCGGGCGAGCGTGACGTGTGGTGTCCAGCGGCCGGGTGTGCTGTGCGGCATCATCGCAGGCCCCGTCTCGCCGGGATGACTGTCGCCTGGATGACTGCCGCTCGGGTGATCGGCAACCAGGTGATCGGCGACCAACCGGATCGTCTGGGCGTGGATCGACAGCAGTTCGGTCGACGGGACGACGAGCCGTGCCAGCGTGACCCGGGAACCCTGGGCGAACAGGATCGGCGCCCCGATCGTGGCGGTGAACGGCAGTCGCAGACTCACCGGGGTCAGTGCCGCGTCGGCCGACCCGGCGATGTGCTTCGCGGCTGCGAGCGTCACGTGCGGGCGGTTGGTGCCGGATCGGATGGTGCTCTGATTGGGCAGGCCTGCGCTGTCCAGCGTGTGCCATTCGTCACGTATGTACTGGTCAGAGACTTCGTCGAGGAGCAACTCGAGTGAATGGACCACGCGTCGACCTCCTTGTGGCACGTATTTGCCCAGTACAGCGGCCCTGGAGTACGCTTGCTCACGCGCGTGTGCTCGATAACGCGCGGTTCAGCATGCCAATCCGGTGGACGACTGCTCGTCGGTCGAATCGCACGGAGGCGGTCCATGCCGTTCCACAGACTCGAAAAAACTGTACCTACTACACACCTGTCCGGAGCAACTCAACATATGTCGTCCCCCACGATCACCTCGCCGCAAGTAGCCGTCAATGACATCGGCTCGGCCGAGGATTTTCTCGCCGCCATCGACTCCACGATCAAGTACTTCAACGATGGCGACATCGTCGAGGGCACCATCGTCAAGGTCGATCGTGACGAGGTTCTGCTCGACATCGGTTACAAGACCGAAGGCGTCATCCCTTCCCGTGAACTCTCGATCAAGCACGACGTCGACCCCAATGAGGTCGTCAACGTCGGTGACGAGGTCGAGGCACTGGTCCTCACCAAGGAGGACAAAGAAGGCCGCCTGATCCTGTCCAAGAAGCGCGCCCAGTACGAGCGCGCCTGGGGCACCATCGAGGAGCTCAAGGAAAAGGACGAGGCCGTCAAGGGCACCGTCATCGAGGTCGTCAAGGGCGGCCTGATCCTGGACATCGGTCTGCGTGGCTTCCTCCCGGCGTCGCTGGTGGAGATGCGTCGCGTCCGCGACCTCCAGCCGTACATCGGCAAGGAGATCGAGGCCAAGATCATCGAGCTCGACAAGAACCGCAACAACGTGGTGCTGTCGCGCCGCGCCTGGCTGGAGCAGACCCAGTCCGAGGTTCGCAGCGAGTTCTTGCACCAGCTGCAGAAGGGCCAGGTCCGCAAGGGCGTCGTGTCCTCGATCGTCAACTTCGGCGCCTTCGTCGATCTCGGCGGCGTCGACGGCCTGGTGCACGTCTCCGAGCTGTCCTGGAAGCACATCGATCACCCGTCCGAGGTCGTCGCGGTGGGCGACGAGGTCACCGTCGAGGTCCTCGACGTCGATCTGGACCGCGAGCGCGTATCGCTGTCGCTCAAGGCGACCCAGGAAGACCCGTGGCGTCAGTTCGCCCGCACCCATGCGATCGGTCAGATCGTGCCGGGCAAGGTCACCAAGCTGGTTCCGTTCGGTGCGTTCGTTCGCGTCGACGAGGGCATCGAGGGTCTGGTCCACATCTCCGAGCTGGCCGAGCGCCACGTCGAGGTGCCGGATCAGGTTGTCGCCGTCGGCGACGACGCGATGGTCAAGGTCATCGACATCGACCTCGAGCGTCGCCGGATCTCGCTGTCGCTGAAGCAGGCCAACGAGGACTACACCGAGGAGTTCGACCCCTCGAAGTACGGCATGGCCGACAGCTACGACGAGCAGGGCAACTACATCTTCCCGGAGGGCTTCGACGCCGAGACCAACGAATGGCTCGAGGGCTTCGAGAAGCAGCGTGAGGCATGGGAGGCCCGGTACGCCGAGGCCGAGCGTCGCCACAAGATGCACACCGCCCAGATCGAGAAGTTCGCTGCTGCCGCAGCCGAGGCCGAGAAGGCCCCGTCGGACTACTCGTCGGCATCGGAGGGTCGCTCGAGCTCCAGCAACGCTCCGGCTTCGACCGGTGGCTCGCTGGCCAGCGACGAGCAGCTCGCCGCACTGCGCGAGAAGCTTTCGGGTAACGCCTGATTCGCGGTTCGTAGTTCCACACAAAGCTCCCCGGCTCGTTTCGAGCCGGGGAGCTTTGTCATCTCCGGGTCGGTTCTCGGAGTGCACGCAACCATAAGTTGTTGACAATAATTTTCATCAAGAAGTTGACTGTCCCGCGTGCAATCACAACGGACAAAACTGACACAGGTCGTCGCGGTGGTCGTCGCATCGTCATGCGCTTTCACCGCCTGCGGTGCCGATACGGAGGAATCGCACTCCACCAGCAGTGCGCAGGTGAGTTCGGCGCCGGTCGAACAGCAGACCGCGACACCGAGATTGGCGCTGAGCTACGACGGCGGCATCCTGATCCTCGACGCGCAATCGCTGCGGCAGGTGGCCGACATACCGGCCGACGGATTCATCCGTCTCCACGACGCCGACAACGGTCGCCACGTGTTCGTCTCGGAGACAGGTGGATTCCGAGTTCTGGACATGGGCACCTGGACGCGGCAGCACGGCGATCACGGACATCACTACACAGCGCCACCGACGATGACGGACATGCGATTCGGTGGGGAGGAGGCGGGCCATGTGGTGCCGCACGACTCCCGGATCACGTTGTTCAGTGACGGCACCGGCGGGGTCGACATCGTCGAACCGGCAGAGCTGTTGCGGGGCAATGCGAAATCTTCCGAGTACACAGTTCCGGAGCCCCATCACGGTGTCGCCGTCGCGCGCGGCGACGGCTCATTGGTGGTGACGTCGGGCGACGAGCAGACCCGAACGGGCATCGTCATCCTGGACAAGGATCGCACGGAGATCGCTCGTAACGATCAGTGTCCCGGTGTCCACGGTGAGGCCGCGGCCGGCCATGGAGCGCTCACGTTCGGATGCGAGGACGGCATGCTGATCGTGCGCGGCAACGAGATCCAGAAGGTCCCGAGCCCGGACACCTACGGCCGTATCGGAAATCAGGCGGGCTCCGACGAGTCGTCCGTCGTCCTCGGCGACTACAAGACCGATGCGAACGCCGAACTCGAGCGCCCGAACCGATTCACGCTCACCGACACGAGAACCGGCCAGATGCGCGTCGTGCCGTTCCCGGCGAGTTACAGCTTCCGGTCCATCGAGCGTGGTCCGAACGGTTCGGCGGTGATCCTCGGCACCGACGGCGCGCTTCACGTGTACGACCCGGTCACCGGCACCGAGACGCGGAGGATCGACGTCATCCGTGGGTGGACCGAGCCCGACGAGTGGCAGGCGGCGATGCCGAATGTGCACGTCCAGGACGGCACCGCCTTCGTAGCGGATCCGACTGCCAAGGCACTGATCGCCGTCGATCTCGCGACCGGGGAGAAGCAGACGCAGGTGGAACTTCCTCGAGCGACGATCGAACTCACCGGGGTCACCGGCTGACCGAGCACTGCCCGACGCAACCGGCGTCGGACGGTTTTGCGAGACTGGTCGGGTGATCAGACTCGGGCTGTCCGGCGGCATCGGTGCCGGGAAATCGACGGTGGCGAAGACCTTCATCGAACGAGGCGGGTACCACATCGACGCCGACAAGATCGCGCGTGAGGTGGTCGAGCCCGGGACGCCCGGATTGGCGGCGCTGGTGGAGGCATTCGGCGAGGACATCCTCGCCGGCGACGGCACCCTCGATCGGGCGGCGCTCGCGGCCAAGGCATTCGTCGACGATGAGCAGCGCACCAAGCTCAACTCGATCACGCATCCGCTGGTCGGCAAGCGCACTCAGGAGCTCCTCGACGCCGCTCCGGACGACGCGATCGTCGTGCAGGACATTCCTCTGTTGGTCGAGGGGAACATGGCCCCGTTCTTCCACCTGGTCGTGATCGTGCATGCGGACGCCGAGGTGCGGATTGCACGATTGACCACGGCACGTGGGATGCCGGAGGCCGACGCCCGCGCCCGGATCGGGGCGCAGGCCACCGATGAGCAACGGCGTGCGGTGGCCGATGTGTGGCTCGACAACTCGGGAACACCGGAGGATCTCGCGGCGGCGGCCGCGGCGCTGTGGGACGGCCGTCTGGTGCCCTTCGATCAGAATGTCCGGTCCCGAACCGGGGTGCGGGGTCCGGTCACGCTGGCCGATCCGGACCCGGCGTGGGCGGCCAACGGTGCCCGGATCGTGAACCGATTGTGGGCGGTGGTCGGAGACAAGGCCACGGCCATCGACCACATCGGCTCCACCGCGGTCCCGGGCCTGGTCGCGAAACCGACGATCGACGTCCAGATCACCGTTGCCGACCTCGGCGTGGCCGATGCGCTCGTCGACGTGCTTGCCGACGGCGGGTTTCCGCGCATCCCCGGTATCGACGGCGACCGTCCCAAGCCGGACCCGGCGACGGGATCGGTCGACGAAGGGCTGTGGGGGAAGCGCTTTCACGTCTCAGCGGACCCTGGGCGTCCGGTCAACGTGCACCTGCGCCCCGCCGGCTCGCCGGGCGGCGCGTTCGCGATCGACTTCCGTGACTGGCTACGCGCCGACGATGCCGCACGCGACGAGTACTCCCAGATCAAGAAGACGGCGATGGCCGGGGCGGACGGCGATCTCGACAGGTATGTGGCGGCGAAGGAACCGTGGTTCGACGACGCCTATCGCCGTGTCGCCGAGTGGAAGCGTGAGCGCGCCGACGGGTGACTGTCCCGCGATCGGACGAACTCTGGATACGTCCGTGGCCAGATTTGCCGCTTCGTCCGGCTGTGCGTGTCGAGCTTTGCTAGCGTGAAGCGCGCACCTGCCAGGTGCGACCTACGTCACTGCTCTGAGTCGAGGGAGAACAGCCATGGGTGTATGCACGAGAGGCCGTGCCGTGTCGGCGGCCGTAGCGTTCGCGAGTGTCGCGGCAGCGGGAGCAGTGCTCGCCGCGCCGGCGAACGCGGCGCTGACGGAGGATCTGCAGGTCGACAATTCGGCACTGCTCGGATCGGTCGGGGAGAACCGGTACGGCGCGGGATGTGGGTACGGTGTCATCGCGACGACCGACGGCTCCGCGGATCCGGTGCAGTTCACGGTCACCGGCACGGTGCCCGGCTCGCAGTCGGTCACGCCGAAGGACAACAAGGCGGTCTACAGCTGGATTCCGCTGCTGCCAGGCAAGTACACGATCACTGCCAAGCAAGGGAATTCGACGAAGACGACCGGCGAACTCACGGTCGTGCAGGCTGTTTACACCGGCAGTTCCTGCATCATCCTCTGATTCGATCAGGGGGGACCGGCCGGACCGGAACCGCTGATGATCTGCCATCGGGGTGACGTGAATTCCGTGGATCCAATTGGGGATCTCGAACCGTAGAGGTTGCCCATACGCGGTAACTGTGGAATACCTGAGAGCGGTCGTGAATATTTGGGATACGGCCGTATCCACAAACTTCAAGGAGATCACCACATGGGTTTCACCAAGGGTCGTCGTATCGTCGGAGCCGCCACCGCCCTCGTCGGCGCCGGAGCCGCAGCTCTCGTCATGGCCGCGCCTGCCAGTGCCGCTGTGACAGATCTGGAGATCACCACACCATCGGGCTATGGCTCGGTTGCGGATCGCTACGGCACCGGATGTGAGTACGACGTCTCGGTGACCATCAACAACAAGTTGCCGAAGGGCACTGTCTTTTACATCGCGACCGGCCCGGATGGGAAGGCGAGCAACATGGAGAACAAGACGCCGACGGGTAACAAAGCGACGTTCGAGTTCACGCCGGAAACCCCGGGCGAGTACACACTTCGAGCACGTCAGAGCGACGACGTGAACGATTCGCAGCAGCCAACATGGGTCACCAAGACGGTTCAGGTCGGCCGGGGATTCGAGATCCCGGACACCGGCTCGGTGGAGCTTCCGTTCAGTGGCTGTGTCATCCTCGCACCCTGAGGATGTGATCATTCCGATCTGACCGATCGGGGCGTTGCGAACACGGTTCGCAACGCCCCGATCGCGTTCTGTCCGTGGTATTTCCGTTCTCGGCGAGTCTCTCCCGTAAACCGGGATTTCGGCGGGGAATGACGGCATGATTGGCGGGTCCCCGTGCATCGGTTGGGGGCATCAGCACGAATCAGCAACGGAGAGAACATGATGGCAAGTAATGCGAAGCGGTTCCTGTGGTCGGCGGCAGCGATCGCGAGCGTCGGCGCGGCCGGCATCGTGATGGCGGCGCCGGCGAGCGCCGCGGTGGCGAAGGTGGAGATCACCACCCCGTCGGGATACGGATTGGTCATGAACCGCTACGGGACGGGCTGCTCCTACGACGTGGCCGCAACGGTGGACGACTACTCGGCAACCGCAGACAACGTCACCATCACGGTGGCGCGCAACGGCGGATCGTCGCAGACCCTGATCGACGAGAAGCCCAAGGCCGGCACAGTGACCGCCACCTGGAAGCCCTCGGCACGGGGCAGCTACACGATCACGGCAACCCAGGGCGGCGTCTCGAAGACGACCACAGCCCAGGTCGGTACGGGTATCCAGTTGCCCTCGTTCATTCTCGGCGGAGGCTGCCTCATCACGAATCCCTGACCCGGGAGGTGTCCGGACCCGGAATCATGAAGGTCTGGAATCGTCCCCGTGAGCTCCCTCCGAGGTGAGTGGCCCTCGGCTCCCGGCTCACGGGGACGAACTCGTCCCGACGTCACCGATCCTGCCGGTGTCCACCGGGTACCGATTCGTCAGCTCGCACGGTGATCGTGGAAGAACACCCGCGCACCGACGGCTGCATCCAGCCAGGCCTGTACGTCATGCCCGTGTTCGGCGGCACCGATGAGCGCTCGGGTCGCGATCGCGACCGCCTCCTCGCACTCCGCCGTCCCCAGCAATCCCGCGGTGTGGGCCTCGAACAGCTCATCGACGTCGACGAGTGCGAGAGGGTGCCCGGGCACGTCGACGAGATCGAGATACCAGTCCTCAGCGTGCCAGCGACCGTCGTGGTCGGGCCAACCGAACCGCCCGACATCGAGGTACAGGCGCTGGCCATCCCGATGACCTGCGGCGAAGTGGAAGATGTTCGCCCGCAGCCCGAGGTCGGGCAGCAGCCATGACTCGAGATGGAAGAACCGGGGGTGATCGGCCGGCCGGGACATGTAGAGGCCGTGATCGGTGACCTCATACCGTTCGACCGGCCGGACGAACCCCTTGTTGTCGGTGTTGGTCATCGCCGGCACGTCGAAGACTTCCCGCTTGGGCGGATGCGGTGCTCCCGTCATGGCCGTCACCCTATGTCGCCGATGCCGACGCCGCCGACGGAACACAACTGTCGTACCGCGCGTTTACCCTGGCATTATGGCTTTTGCAGCAGAACATCCGGTCCTCGCGCATTCCGAGTTCCGGCCGATCGGGGAGATCGAGCGCACCGAAGGCCGGTTCGAGGTGGTCAGCGAGTACGAACCGGCCGGTGACCAGCCCGCCGCCATCGATGACCTCGAACGACGGATCGCGGCGGGTGAGAAGGACATCGTCCTGCTCGGTGCCACCGGTACCGGTAAATCGGCCACCACCGCCTGGCTCATCGAGCGGGTCCAGCGTCCGACCCTGGTGATGGCGCCGAACAAGACGCTGGCCGCCCAGCTCGCGAACGAGCTGCGCGAGATGCTGCCCAACAACGCCGTCGAGTACTTCGTCTCGTACTACGACTATTACCAACCAGAGGCGTACATCGCGCAGACCGACACCTACATCGAGAAGGACTCGTCGATCAACGACGACGTCGAACGCTTGCGCCACTCGGCGACCTCCAATCTGCTGTCGCGCCGGGACGTGGTCGTGGTGGCGTCGGTGTCGTGCATCTACGGTCTGGGCACGCCACAGTCGTACATGGACCGGTCGGTCGAGATGTCCGTCGGTGACGAGATCGACCGGGACGCCTTGTTGCGGCTCCTCGTCGATGTGCAGTACACCCGCAACGACACGGCCTTCACCCGGGGCAGCTTCCGCGTGCGTGGCGACACGGTCGAGATCATCCCGTCCTACGAGGAACTGGCCGTGCGCATCGAGTTCTTCGGCGACGAGGTGGAGTCGCTCTACTATCTGCATCCCCTGACCGGAGACGTTGTGCGTCAGGTCGATTCGCTGCGGATCTTTCCGGCGACGCACTATGTCGCCGGACCGGAGCGTATGGAGAAGGCGATGAAGGGTATCGAGGAGGAGCTCGAGGCCAGGCTGGCCGAGCTCGAGTCGAAGGGCAAACTGCTGGAGGCACAACGACTCCGCATGCGTACCTCCTACGACCTGGAGATGATGCGACAGGTGGGTTTCTGCTCCGGTATCGAGAATTACTCGCGCCATATCGACGGGCGCTCCGCGGGCAGTGCGCCGGCGACCCTCATCGACTACTTCCCGGACGACTTCCTCATGGTCATCGACGAATCCCATGTGACCGTGCCGCAGATCGGCGGGATGTACGAAGGTGACATGTCGCGCAAGCGGAATCTCGTCGATTACGGGTTCCGGTTGCCGTCGGCGGTCGACAACCGGCCACTCACGTGGGACGAGTTCGTCGACCGGATCGGACAGACGGTGTATCTGTCGGCGACTCCGGGTCCGTATGAACTCGGCCAGGCCAACGGGGAATTCGTGGAACAGGTGATCCGGCCGACCGGTCTGATCGACCCGGAGGTGGTGGTCAAGCCCACGAAGGGACAGATCGACGATCTCGTCCACGAGATCCGGGAACGCACCGAGCGTGACGAGCGGGTCCTGGTGACCACGCTGACGAAGAAGATGGCCGAAGACCTCACCGACTATCTGCTCGAGCTCGGGATCCGGGTGCGCTATCTGCATTCGGAGGTCGACACGCTGCGTCGCGTCGAACTCCTTCGTCAGTTGCGATCCGGCGAATACGACGTGCTGGTCGGCATCAACCTGCTCCGCGAGGGCCTCGACCTCCCGGAGGTGTCCCTGGTCGCCATCCTCGACGCCGACAAGGAGGGCTTCCTGCGATCCACGACGTCGTTGATCCAGACCATCGGCCGTGCGGCGCGCAACGTGTCCGGTGAGGTGCACATGTATGCGGACAAGATCACGGATTCGATGCGCAACGCGATCGACGAGACCGAACGTCGCCGGGAGAAGCAGGTCGCCTACAACACGGAGATGGGCATCGACCCGAAGCCGTTGCGCAAGAAGATCGCCGACATCCTCGACCAGGTCTATCGGGAAGCCGAGGACGAGGCGGTTGCGGTGGGTGGCTCGGGTCGTAACGCGAGTCGCGGACGTCGGGCCCAGGGTGAGGTCTCCAAGGCCAGAGGCGGCAGTGCGGGCGTCATCGAGAAACGCGATACATCATCGATGCCACGGGCCGAACTCGCCGACCTGGTCGCCCAGCTCACCGATCAGATGATGAGTGCCGCACGCGACCTGCAGTTCGAACTCGCGGGCCGGCTTCGCGACGAGATCGCCGACCTGAAGAAGGAACTGCGGGGCATGGACGCGGCCGGCATCAAATGACCCGCCGACCGTGGGTGGTGGATCCCACCGTTGTTCGGAATGTGCGGATAACCACGAAGTGCGGACAAACCGGCACGCCGCCAACTACTCTGCCGGGTCAGGGGTTCTACAGTGTGGGGATGACACCTGCCTCGTGACTGCGGGGCAGACTGACTCGTGGAGGTTGGGATGAGCGCATACAAGACGGTCGTCGTGGGCACCGATGGCTCTGAGTCGTCGTTGAGGGCTGTCGATCGTGCGGGGGCGCTGGCAGGTGAGTCGGCGTCGCTGGTCATCGCGTGCGCCTACTTTCCGAACGATCGTGGAGCGGGCGGCGCGGCCGATGTCCTGAAGGACGAGGCGTACCAGATCACCGGATCGTCGCCGACCGAAGAGATCCTGCGCACGGCCAAGGAGCGTGCGACCATCGCGGGCGCAGGCAACATCGACTCCCGTTCGGTCAAGGGAGCGCCGGTCGACGCTTTGCTGCAGCTGGTCGCCGACGTCAACGCGGATCTGCTGGTCGTCGGAAACCGCGGCTTGAACTCGATCGCCGGGCGGCTGCTCGGCTCGGTTCCGGCCGATGTCGCACGAAAGTCCGCCTGCGACGTGCTGATCGTGCACACGACGTAGCGATTACCGCGCGATCACCGACAACCGAACGCCCTCGACACCGTCACCAGGTGTCGGGGGCGTTCGTCACGTCGCGTAGCTCCGCGGGTAGATCGGTGGCGTGGACCACTGTCAGCCGCTGCGTCGCCCGGGTCAGTGCCACATAGAGATCCGAGTAGCCGCGTGGGGAATCGGCGATGATCGCCGAGGGTTCGACCACGACGATGTTGTCGAACTCGAGGCCCTTGCATGCGCCCACGGTGAGAACTCGTGGTGGCGAATCGATGTCGCTCGTCTCGGCCACCACTTCGTCGTGGAGCCGCGCGGGCACGATCACCGCGGTGACACCGGCGAGTTCGGGACGCCTCGCCGCCTCGACGGCGATCTGTGCACGCTTGGCGACGTCGGTGTGGATCGCGACCGGTTCGATCCCGTTGCTCCGCAGCGATGTCGGCGGGGACTGCGTCGGACTGATCTGCGCGAGCATGCGTGTCGCATAGGTCATGATCTCTGCCGGTGTCCGGTAGTTGACGGTCAGTTCACGCAGATGCCAGCGGTCCGCGACATACGGTGACAGCACATCACCCCACGACCGCGTGCCGGCCAGATCTCCGGTCTGGGCGGTGTCACCGATGATCGTCATCCGCCGGTTCGGTATGCGGCGCATCACCATTCGCCACGCCATCGCCGACAACTCCTGTGCCTCGTCCACGATGACATGCCCGAAGGCCCAATTCCGGTCACCGTGCGCGCGTTCGGCGGTCGTCAGCCGCTGCGTCTCGGTCTGGCGGGCGGCCAGCTGCTCGGCATCGATCAGGTCATAGGCCATCAGGATCTCCGGATCGAGCTCGTCCTCGAGATCCTGCGGCGCGGAGCCGGTGAGGATGTCCAGTGCGTCCTGGGCGTCGGCGAGCTGACGGCGCCAGCGTTCACGTTCGGCCCGCTCGGCATCGTCGGTGCCGTAGCCGATCAACTCCGCGAGTTCGTCGAGCAGTGGCACATCTGCGGGGGTGAGATCACCGCCGTCGGTCCGCGGCCGGGGGGACCTGCGATGCAGAGCATTGCGATCCTCGTCGGACCAGCCGGGTGATGCCTTCCGTATCGCGGCGGGGTCGGCGAGGAGTTCGCGCAACATCGCTTGCGGCGTCAACGACGGCCAATAGCGTAGGAGTGCTCTCCGGATCTCGGGATCCTGGCCCATCTCGTCGCGGATGTCGGCGATGTCGGCACCGCTGAGCAACTGGGACCCATCGAGCAGACTCGAGCCGATCGCGCGCGCATGGGCCTGGGCCAATCCGTCCAGCGCGGCGCGGAGGAAGACCGGTTGCGCAAGATTGTGTGCGCGCCGCGAACTCCGTGCCTTTGCTCGGGCCGCCTTGATCAGTGGGGAGTCGATCATCACCTGATAGGTGTCGAAGTCCACCGGAACAGGCTTGGGTGGCAGCGACTGCCGGGCACGCACGGCACGTTTCAGCAGATCCACCATGCGGGGGTCGCCCTTCACGGCTGCGGCGTGGCGGGTCTCGGTCGCTGTCGCGTGGACGCCGGGATAGAGATCGCCGATGGTGGACAGCAGCACGCCCGACTCACCGAGTGACGGGAGAACCTGGCCGATGTAGGTCAGGAAGTCGTCGTTGGGGCCGATGATCAGAATGCCACTGCGCGACAAGATGTCCCGGTGAGTGTACAGCAGGTATGCGGCCCGGTGCAGAGCCACGGCCGTCTTCCCGGTACCGGGTCCACCCTGGATCACGGTGACCCCGCGATGTGGGGACCGGATGATCAGATCCTGCTCGCGCTGAATCGTCTCGACGATGTCGGTCATCTCGCCGGTGCGCGCGGCGTTCAGCGCGGCGACCAGAGCGGTCTCGTTGACCACGTCCCCGTGCCCGACGTCGTCGGGCGAGGCGTCGCCGAGAGTCAGGTACTCGTCGTTGACCGCCCGCACCCGCCTGCTCCGGGTCCGGACATGCCGGCGTCGGTCGACGTCCTCCGGTGCGGCGGGCGTGGCCAGGTAGAACGGACGTGACAGGGGGGCGCGCCAATCGAGAAGCAGCGTGGTGTCCGTGTCGTCGTCGTCGAGCACGCCGATCCGGCCGATCCGGCGGATCTCACCGTCGTCGAGATCGAGTCTGCCGAAGTACAGATTGTGTTCGGCGGCATCGAACTTGGCGAGATCGTCGGTGTAGAGCCGTTCGTACGACTCGCGTTCGGAGCGCGCCTGCGGAGTACCGCCCTTCTCGCGCAACGTCGAGGAGAGGCGTCGCTGCGTGTTGGCGCGCATCCGATCGAGTCGCCCATAGACCTGGTCGAGGTGGGCCTGTTCTTCGGTGATCCGCGAGTCCACGTCGGTCTCAGGGTGTTCCGTGTCTGTCGAACTCACCGTCGGGCCATGCCTTCGCGAGATCGGGTCGACGCCAATCCGGCGTCGCGGGCCAGGTCCGCCGACCGGAACGAGGTGGTGATCCGCGCGCCGACCGCAGGCTCTGCCAGCCGGCGGCACACGGCGTCTGTGGGTCCGCCCAATGCCGGATGTGCCAGGCGGGCGCCGAGCCATTCGACGACGTCGCCCTGCGAGCCCAGCGGAAGAGGACTCGCGGTCCGAGGGTCACCGAGAACGCCGTGCCGGGACACGTAGAGCGAGAACGTCTTTGGGACAACGGTTGCCGCAACGACCGGGTGGTCGGCGGTGGAAAGCATCATACGATCGTAATTCGGTTCGGTGTGGTCGAGGACAGTGGTCTCGTCGTCGGTGAGCCATGCGCCGACGGTGTGCAACTGTGCCCCGGGGGAGAAATACGGCGCCGCGGGGATGTATCCGTGTGCGGAGACGTGCGCGGAGTGCCCGACGGCGAGATCGGAAACAGTCAGGCGGACCATTGGCGGGTTCACGTCGCGGATCAGCGCGGCGAGTTTCGTGCGTAGCACGACGGGTGACGCGTTGGACCCGACGGCGACGACGAGTTCACGGCCGGCGAGCGAATCCGGCTCGAGGAGTTCATCGTCGACGTCGTCGGGCGTCGCCCACGGATAACCATGGGCGGGGAATGCCGTCCTGGTGTCGGTGCTCGGCCCGCTCGGGTGGCGGGGGTCGGGAAGCGGGTCTATGAGCGGGCCTCTCGCCAGCGCCGCCGGCCCTCGTCTGCGCCTTCGCTTGCCTTGTCCTTCGCCGTGGTCGCCAGTGCGGAGGCCTGATCCGCGAGCCCGGGTGCACGGCTCTTGACGGCCTGTGCGGCGTCGGAGGACTTCTCGCGAATGGCCTCGGCCAACTCGGGTGCACGGTCGATGATGCGCTCGGCGGCCTTGTCGGCACGCTTCTGCAGCTTCTTGGCGGTTTTCTCGGAGCGCTTCTGTGCGACCTTCGCGGCCTTGTCCGAACGCTTCTGGGCAACCTCGGCGAAGTCCGCGGAGCGCTTCTGGGCTTCGCCGGCGAGCTCTGGTGCACGCTGCCGGATGATCTCGGCGGCCTCGACAGAACGGTCACGAGCCGCCTCGGCGATCTCGGGCGCACGGTGCTTGATGATCTCGGCGGCCTCGACAGAACGGTCACGAGCCGCCTCGGCGATCTCGGGCGCACGGTGCTTGATGATCTCGGCGGCCTCGACAGAACGGTCACGAGCCGCCTCGGCGATCTCGGGCGCGCGATGTTTGATGACCTCGGCGGCCTCGGCGGAGCGCTCGCCGAGCACGTGGGCGCCCTCCGCGGAGCGTTCACGGAGCGTGCCCCAGGTCGATTCCGATGCTGCGACACCGATCGGCAGCGCAGCGGTGATCGCCTGGCTCGCCTCACCGGCCTTCCGGCGACCTCGCCACGCGAGTGAGGGCTTGCCCTCGGTGTCGACGGCTGCGATCAGCAGTCCGCCGAGCAGGCTCACGTTCTTGTAGAACTGGGTGCGCTGCCGAGCGCGGACGTCGGGGTCGGTCTCCTCCCAGAAGGCGTGTCCGGCCAGCGTTGTTGGGACCAGTGAACCGGCCAGACCCAACGCGGCGATCCGCGGGAACTTGCCCGTCGCCAGCAGAACTCCTCCGCCGATCTGGATCGCGCCGTTGACGCGCACGAGGATCTCCGGCTCGGTCGGGACGTTGTCGGTGACGCTGTTCGGGAGGGCCTGAACCGATTTGTCGACGAGATCGCGCGACATGTCGGCCCTGGGCTGAGGATTGCGTAGCGCGTCGATGCCGGAGGCAACGAACACGGTGGCCAGCATGGGTCGGGCAATTCGGCGGATCAACATTGACGGCCTCCTCGTGACAGAGCTCGGATGTCCACCCCCGCGTCTTGAGTGGTGAACCTCATCGAGGCTACCGGGCTCGGACAACGATCGCAGGCACGCAGGCGCCCGGCGGTATCCGCGCGCCGCTCGGTCACCAGCCGCGCCGGCGCCATTCGGGCAGCGACGGGCGCTCGGCGCCCAGTGTGGTGTCCTTGCCGTGTCCGGGATAGACGACGGTCGAATCCGGGTAGCGATCGAAGACCTTCGCGGACACATCGTCGATCAAGGTGTCGAAGTGGCCGGGCTCCCAGGTCTTGCCGACGCCGCCCGGGAAGAGACAGTCGCCGGTGAAGATGTGCACGCCGTCGTCGTCGGTGTACGCGAGCGCGATCGAGCCGGGGGTGTGGCCGACGAGGTGGATCGCGTCGAAGGTGAGGTCGCCCACCACGATGGTGTCGCCGTCGTCGATCAGCCGATCCGGAGCGATGGGCAGCTCGTGGGCGTCCAGGCGCCCGGCAGCCGTTGGCACACCGAGCTCGCGGGCCACCTCGGTCAGGGCCTGCCAGTGGTCGAAATGCTGATGTGTGGTGAAGATCAGCGTCGGGGTGCCCGGCAGCGACCGGACCACCTCGAGGATGCGGTCGGCATCGTTGGCGGCGTCGATGATCAGCTGGTCACCGGTCGTCGTGGAGGTGATCACGTAGACGTTGTTGTCCATCGGCCCGACGGACATCTTCACGATCGTCGCCGACCCGAGTGTCCGTCGTTGCGGCCGAGGGGACTCCGAGAGATCGCCGGTGTAGGTGTCGTTGAGGGAAACGTCCTGGGGGCTCATGGCCGCCAGGTTATGCCACGGCGACGGGCCGGGCGACGGAGATCGCCGGTCGATCGGCGAGAGTATCGTGGAGCATTGGTCGACTGACCATCGAACATGCCCTTCGTCGAGATCTCTCCAGCAACGGGAGGCCGGCCGAGCCCTCCGATCTTGTCGGTGGTCGTCGTTAGGGTATGCGCGGTGCGGTCTGGCCACGGCCTGGATCGCGTCCAGCCGGCTCACACACCAGCACCCGAGCGAACGCCGGGTCAGCAACGAATGAGGACTCCAAGTGGTTGACCGTCTCATCGTCCGCGGCGCCCGTGAACACAACCTGCGCGGTATCGACGTGGATCTCCCCCGGGACAGCCTCATCGTGTTCACCGGGCTGTCGGGATCGGGGAAGTCGTCGCTCGCGTTCGACACGATCTTCGCCGAGGGGCAGCGCCGCTACGTCGAGTCGTTGTCGGCATACGCGCGTCAGTTCCTCGGTCAGATGGACAAGCCCGACGTGGACTTCATCGAGGGACTCTCGCCTGCCGTCTCCATCGACCAGAAGTCGACCAACCGCAATCCGCGATCCACGGTCGGCACGATCACCGAGGTCTACGACTACCTCCGACTGCTCTACGCCCGCGCCGGCCGGGCCCATTGCCCGGAGTGCGGCGCGCTGATCGCCAAGCAGACTCCGCAGCAGATCGTCGACCAGGTCCTCGAGATGGATCAGGGCGTGCGGTTCCAGGTACTCGCCCCGGTGGTACGTACCCGCAAGGGCGAGTTCGTCGACCTCTTCGCCGAGCTGCAGACCCAGGGTTTCTCCCGTGCGCGGGTCGACGGCACCGTTCACCAGCTGACCGATCCGCCGAAGCTGAAGAAGCAGGAGAAGCACGACATCGAGGTCGTCGTGGACCGCCTCGCGGTCAAGGCGAGCGCCAAACAGCGTCTGACCGATTCCGTCGAGACGGCGCTGCGCCTCGCCGACGGCATCGTGGTACTCGACTTCGTCGACCTCGACGAGTCCGATGCGCACCGGGAACGTCGGTTCTCCGAACGTATGGCGTGCCCGAATGGGCACCCGATCGCCATCGACGATCTCGAACCGCGGTCGTTCTCGTTCAACTCGCCCTACGGTGCATGCCCGGAGTGCGACGGTCTCGGCATCCGCAAAGAGGTCGACGAGGAACTGGTGGTACCCGACCCCGACCTCTCATTGGCCGACGGTGCCATCGCCCCGTGGTCGGGCGGGCACAACGCGGACTACTTCCTGCGCCTGATGGGTGGCCTCGCCGATCAGATGGGCTTCGACGTCGACACCCCGTGGCGGAAACTGCCCGCCAAGGCGCGCAACGCCATCCTCAACGGCAGCGACCATCAGGTCCATGTGAAGTTCCGGAATCGGTACGGGCGAACTCGCTCGTACTACACCGAATTCGAAGGTGTGCTGTCGTTCCTGGCCCGACGCATGGATCAGACCGAGTCCGAGCAGATGAAGGAGCGGTACGAGGGGTACATGCGCGACGTGCCGTGCCCGGCCTGTCAGGGCGCGCGCCTGCGGCCCGAGATCCTCTCCGTCACCCTCGACCATCCGACCTTCGGCCCGAAGTCGATCGCGGAGGTGTGTGCGTTGTCGGTGTCGGAATGCGCGGAGTACCTCAACGGCCTGGAACTCGATGCGCGCCAGCAGGCCATCGCCGGACGGGTTCTCAAAGAGGTTCAGGCCCGCATCACATTCCTGCTCGACGTCGGGCTCGAGTACCTGTCGTTGTCGCGCGCGGCGGGCTCGTTGTCCGGCGGTGAGGCGCAGCGTATTCGGTTGGCGACTCAGATCGGCTCCGGCCTCGCCGGCGTGCTCTACGTCCTCGACGAGCCGTCGATCGGGCTCCATCAGCGCGACAATCGGCGCCTCATCGAAACCCTCACGCGCCTGCGGGATCTCGGGAACACCCTGATCGTCGTCGAGCACGATGAGGACACCATCCGCTCGGCGGATTGGATCGTCGACATCGGACCACGTGCCGGCGAGCACGGGGGCGAGGTGGTGCACAGCGGCAGCTACAAGGATCTGCTCCGCAACCGCCGGTCGCTCACCGGCGCCTACCTGTCCGGCCGGGACACGCTGCCGGTGCCGCCGATCCGACGGCCCATCTCCCGGCGCAAGCAACTCACCGTCGTCGGTGCGCGGGAGCACAACCTGCGCGGGATCGACGTGCCGTTCCCGCTCGGCGTGCTCACCGCCATCACCGGCGTGTCCGGCTCGGGGAAGTCGACGCTCGTCAACGACATCCTCGCAACCGTGTTGGCCAACAAGCTCAACGGTGCGCGACAGGTGCCCGGTCGGCACACGCGCGTGAAGGGTCTCGATCACCTCGACAAGCTCGTCCAGGTCGACCAGTCGCCGATCGGCCGCACACCGCGGTCCAATCCGGCGACGTACACCGGCGTCTTCGACAAGATCCGGACGTTGTTCGCCGCGACCACCGAGGCGAAGGTGCGCGGCTATCAGCCGGGCCGGTTCTCCTTCAACGTCAAGGGCGGGCGCTGCGAGGCGTGCACCGGTGAAGGCACGATCAAGATCGAGATGAACTTCCTCCCCGACGTCTACGTGCCGTGCGAGGTCTGTCACGGGGCGCGGTACAACCGCGAGACGCTCGAGGTCCATTACAAGGGCAAGACCATCTCCGAGGTCCTCGACATGCCGATCGAGGAGGCCGCAGAGTTCTTCGAGCCGGTCACGTCGATCCATCGCTACCTGAAGACGCTGGTCGACGTCGGGCTCGGGTACGTGCGACTCGGCCAGCCGGCGCCGACGCTCTCCGGCGGCGAGGCGCAGCGCGTGAAACTGGCCGCCGAACTCCAGAAGCGTTCGACCGGTCGGACGGCCTACATCCTCGACGAGCCGACCACCGGCTTGCACTTCGAGGACATCAAGAAGCTGCTCGGCGTCATCAGCGGCCTGGTCGACAAGGGCAACACCGTCATCGTCATCGAGCACAACCTCGACGTCATCAAGACGGCGGACTGGGTGATCGACATGGGTCCCGAGGGGGGTACGGGCGGCGGCACCGTGGTGGCCGAGGGAACACCCGAAGACATCGCGGCGGTGCCGGAGAGTCACACCGGGAAGTTCCTGGCCGACATCCTCGAGCTCGACGAGGATGTGGCCTCGGCGGGCTGAGTCGGCTCGGAGGGGGGCGTCAGCCCTTGCCCATCGACTTGCGGATCTCGTCGAGCTTCTTCTTGGCGGCCTCGTCGCGCTTGCGCATCATCTCGTCGACCTGTTGCCCCTCGGGTGAGGCCTCTGCGAGCTCCTCGGAGCCGATCGCCGTGGTGACCCGGTTCTCGATCTTGTCGCGGACGAAGTCGAAGGTCGGTACGCCCTGGTCGGTGTAGTCGGGATCGGGTAGGGGCGGGAACGGGACCGGTGTTCCGGTGGGGGAGACGATTTCCGCGTCGACGACGTCGGCGGACGTGGCCGACGCTTCCGGATCGTCCGGCGAGGAACCGGCGCGGTGGTGCTGGTCGGCGCTGGACGCGTCGTCGGGTGATGTCATACCGCCAGCGTAGTTCGCTGTCGCGGCCGGCGAGATGGACTCTGCAGGGTGCGCACCCGGGTCCAAGGGAGGCGGAGGGCGGTCAGCGACTCTTGCCGCGGACCGGCCCGGTGTACTTCTCGCCCGGACCCTCACCCGGCGCGTCCGGATGAGCGCTCGCCTCACGGAACGCCAGCTGAAGGCCCTTGAGGCCGTCGCGGATCGGGGCAGCATGGATGCCGAGATATTCGGTGGAGGCCTGCACGAGGCCGGCCAGCGAGGTGATGAGCCGTCGCGCCTCATCAAGGTCGACGGCGTCCTCGTCGGCTCCCTCGGCCAGGCCCAGCTTCTCGGCGGCCGCGCTCATGAGCAGCACGATCGCCTTGGTGACCACCTCGATCGCCGGAATATCGGCGAGGTCGCGGACGTTGTCGATATCGGTCTGCTCCGAACCGATGATTCCCTCGCCACTGTCAGCGGCGCCCCCACCGGGCATCTGTGCAGGTGACGAATAGGAGTTCTCGGTCATGGCTGTTAGACTCCCATAGCACGACCGCCCCGGTTAGCGCCGGGGTCGCAAGTGGAGTTCCGCTCCCACCGTCACGACGCGGTTTCACCCGCAGTTGTACGGTCCGGTTCATACCGAGGTCTCGCCGCATTGCGCAGCGCAGATTCGTCGGTCCGACGAGTGCGTCGGAGAACCGGTCGGTAACGGAGCCCTGCGGACGCCATCAGCGTCGCGGGGCTCTTCTGCTGGAGAGCCACCTGCTTGCGCATCCCAGCGATCCTGGGCCGCGGTCACCAGAGAACACTGATCTAGGAGGCCCCATCAGCACTGAGACCCGCATCAACGAGCGCATCCGCGTCCCTGAGGTCCGACTCGTCGGACCGAACTCGGAGCAGGTGGGCATCGTGCGTGTTGAAGATGCGCTTCGCCTGGCCATCGAGGCCGACCTGGACCTGGTCGAGGTCGCCCCCGACGCACGGCCGCCCGTGTGCAAGATCATGGACTACGGCAAGTTCAAGTACGAAGCCGCGCAGAAGCAGCGCGAATCGCGTCGCAACCAGCAGATGACCGTCGTCAAGGAGCAGAAGCTCCGCCCGAAGATCGACGACCACGACTACGAGACCAAGAAGGGTCACGTCGTACGGTTCCTCGAGGCCGGGTCCAAGGTGAAGGTCACCATCATGTTCCGCGGTCGCGAGCAGTCGCGCCCCGAACTGGGCTACCGACTTCTGCAGCGCCTGGGCAACGACGTCGCCGACTACGGCTTCATCGAGACCTCGGCCAAGCAGGACGGCCGGAACATGACGATGGTGCTGGCGCCGCACAAGGGTGCGAAGACCCGGCAGAAGGCCCAGCAGGGCCGCGACCGTGGACCGCGCCCCGACGCCGCCGCGCAAGACGCCGAGACCAACCAATAGCGAAGGGGGATGGGTAACACCGTCCGCCACTGAGTACTGACCATCAGCGCGCGAGAACCACCCGGTCACCACGGGTGGGCTTCCGCTCGCTCGAACGAAGGAAGAACATGCCGAAGAGCAAGACCCACAAAGGCACCGCAAAGCGATTCAAGGTGACCGGCAGCGGCAAGATCGTTCGCCAGAAGGCCAACCGTCGCCACCTCCTGGAGCACAAGTCCTCGCGCCGTACTCGCCGTCTCGACGGGATCGCCGTCGTGAGCGAGAACGACACCCCGCGTATCAAGCGGCTCCTCAACCGCTGACGCCGACCGAAGACTGCGCCCCGCCGCCGGAGGCCGGGGACCCACCAGACATCTGACGAACAAAGGATTTGAGACATGGCACGCGTGAAAAGGGCGGTGAACGCCCAGAAGAAGCGTCGTTCGACCCTGGAGGCTTCCAAGGGTTACCGCGGACAGCGTTCGCGTCTGTACCGCAAGGCGAAGGAGCAGCAGCTCCACTCGATGACCTACGCCTACCGGGACCGTCGCGCCCGCAAGGGTGAGTTCCGCAAGCTGTGGATCGCGCGTATCAACGCTGCCGCCCGCGCCAACGACATCACCTACAACCGCTTCATCCAGGGCCTGAAGGCCGCCGGTGTCGAGGTCGACCGCAAGGTGCTCGCCGACATCGCCGTCACCGACCCGGAGGCCTTCACCGGTCTCGTCGAGGTCGCGCGCAAGGCGCTGCCGGACGATGTGAACGCGCCCGCTGCCTGACAACGGCGCGTCTGACGACATCCCACGACCCGTGATGGAAGTTCTCTCCGAACGATCATCACGGGTCGTGTCGTATGCAAAACTCCATCGCACGTCGGTCCGGCGCTCCGAGGGACGGTTCCTCGTGGAAGGGGCCAACGCCGTCGAATCAGCACTCGCGACCCGACGGGCTCAGCGAATCCTGGTGCGCGAGGGCGATATCGAGCGGTTCGCTGCTCTCGTCGACTCTGCACGCACGAGTGGCCTCCCCGTCGAGATCCTGTCCGAGCGGGCGGTGGCCAAGCTGACCGAGGCCACCACCGCTCCCGGCGTGTTCGCGATCTCCGCGCTGCTCGATCGATCGCTCCAGGACGTGTTGGACATGTCACCGGGCCTGCTGGCCGTCGCGGTGGAGCCGCGTGAGCCCGGAAACCTCGGCACCCTCATCCGGTGTGCCGATGCGATGGGCGCCGAGGCGGTGATCCTGCTCGGCGACTCGGTGGATCCGCACAACGGGAAATGTGTGCGCTCCTCGGCGGGCAGCGTGTTCCATGTGCCGATCGTGCGCGAGCGGGAGGTTGCAGCGGGTCTGGCCACCATCCGGGCCGCAGGCATCAGCGTGCTGGCGACCGCGGCCGACGGTGAGCTGTCCCTCGACGACGCCGACGACGTCCTTGCCGGACGGTGCGCCTGGATGTTCGGCAACGAGGCGCACGGCCTCGACGACGCGGTGGCCGGACGCGCGGACCATCGGGTGTCGATCCCCATCCGTGGCCGCGCCGAGAGCCTCAACCTGGCGGCCGCGGCGGCCATCTGTCTGTACGCGAGTGCACGTGTCCGCGCATCGGGTCCGGCAGGCGACGGGCGATGACCGCCCGACAGGGCGGCCGGCCGACGCGATAGCAGCGCCCACCTGCGCCTCAGCGCGAGTCGTTGGTCGTCTAGGCTGGTAGCTCGGGTGTCCGGACGAAGCATGGTCACCCGAGATCCGACATTTTCGACCGACCGAGGAGATCGCCGACCGTGGCCAGCCCTGCCGACGACGCCCAGGAGATGCGGTTCCCCGAACCGCACGAACTCGACGCCGCAGCCGCGGCGGCCGTCGCCGCGTTCGAGGCGGCCGCAGACCTCGACGAACTCGCACACGCCAAGACGGCGCACCTCGGCGATCGGTCTCCGATCGCTCTCGCTCGGCGGGCGCTTGGCGCGATCCCGAAAGACCAGCGTTCGGCCGCCGGAAAGACGGTCAACGAGGTCCGCGGGCGGGTCACCGCGGCATTCGACCTCCGGACGGCGACGCTGCAGGCCGAACGGGATGCGGCCGTACTGGTGGCGGAGGCCGTCGACGTCACGTTGCCCAGCGGGCGACGACGCGTCGGCGCGCGGCACCCGATCACGGTGATCGCCGAACAGGTCGCCGATGTGTTCATCGGGATGGGTTGGGAGGTCGCCGAGGGGCCGGAGGTGGAGACCGAGCACCACAACTTCGATGCGCTCAACTTCCTGCCAGACCATCCCGCTCGTTCGATGCAGGACACCTTCTACATCGCACCCGAAGGGTCGCGACAGGTGCTGCGGACGCATACATCTCCGGTGCAGGTGCGGTCCATGCTGAGTCGCGACGTACCGATCTACGTCGCATGCCCCGGGCGGACGTTCCGCACCGACGAGCTCGACGCCACCCACACGCCGGTCTTTCATCAGATCGAGGGACTGGCCGTCGACAAGGGCCTGACGCTGGCGAATCTGCGCGGCACCTTGGAGGTCTTCGCGCGGGCGCTGTTCGGTCCGGAGACGACCACCCGGATGCGGCCGAGCTACTTCCCGTTCACCGAGCCGTCGGCCGAGGTGGACGTCTGGTTCCCCGGCAAGAAGGGTGGAGCCGGCTGGGTCGAGTGGGGTGGCTGCGGCATGGTCAACCCGAATGTGTTGCGCGCCAGTGGAATCGACCCAGACGTGTACTCGGGCTTCGCCTTCGGGATGGGCCTCGAACGAACCCTGCAGTTCCGCAACGACATCTCCGACATGCGTGACATGGTCGAAGGGGACATCCGTTTCACCGTCCCGTTCGGCCCGGCGGTCTGATCGACCGTCACCGAGCCCGACCACCGGCAACTCCATATCCGCGACAAGCCCGATCGATGAAAGTAGTTGGTTGACGTGCGTGCCCCACAGTCCTGGTTCACCGAGGTGCTCCGCCAAGGAGACCCCCAGTGGTCGGCGACGGCCGCGGAGATCGACCAGGGATTCGTCCGCGTCGGTTTCGAGATCGAGGATGTCGAGCCGTTCCCGGTGATCACGGGTCCGCTGGTGATCGGCCGGGTGGAGACCATCGAGGAGCTCACCGAGTTCAAGAAGCCGATCCGGTTCTGCACCGTCGAGGTCGGCGAGGAGCAGCCGCGCGGCATCGTCTGTGGCGCACGCAACTTCGCCGTCGGTGACCTGATCGTGGCAGCACTGCCGGGGGTGGTGCTGCCCGGGCCCTTCGAGATCGCCTCGCGCAAGACCTACGGACGCGTCTCCGACGGGATGATCTGTTCGGTGTCCGAACTCGGGATCGGCCACGACCACAGTGGAATTCTCGTGCTTGCGCCGGGTACCGCCGAACCGGGCGACGATGCCCGCGAGGTCCTGGGTCTCGCCGACACCGCCATCGACATCAACGTCACGCCCGACCGTGGCTATGCCTTCTCCGTGCGCGGACTCGGCCGTGAACTCGCCGGCAGCTTCGGCGTGCCGTTCGTCGATCCGGGCATCGGTGCCGACGCGTTGGCCTCCGCGGCGGGCGATGCCTGGCCGGTGGCGATCGACGAGGACTCGTCGGCCACGAGATATACCGCACGGGTCATCTCCGGTGTGGATTCCACCGCCACCTCTCCGTGGTGGATGCAGAAGCGGCTACTGGTGGCGGGTATCCGGCCCATCTCCGCGATCGTCGACGTCACCAACTACGTGATGATCGAGCTCGGGCAGCCGTTGCACGCCTTCGATGCGGAGAAACTCGCCGGCACCATCACGGTTCGCCCCGCTCAGGCAGGCGAGAAACTGACCACCCTCGACGATGTGGTGCGTGTCCTCGATCCCGAAGACGTCGTGATCGCCGACGACAGTGGACCCGTCGCATTGGCCGGTGTGATGGGCGGGGCATCCACCGAGGTCGCCGACGAGACGACGACGGTGCTGCTCGAGGCGGCGACCTTCGATCCCGTCCGGGTGTTCCGTACCGGCAAACGGCACAAGCTGACATCGGAGGCGAGCAAGCGATTCGAGCGCACTGTGGATCCGGACGTCACCGCGGTGGCGTCGGACCGGGCAGCGCGACTGATCGTGGAGATCGCCGGGGGAGCCATCGCGTCACCCCTGAGCGAGGCGCGGGTGGCGAGAACCGCCGTGCCGCCGATCACCATCGCCCTCGATGAGCCCGACCGCACCGCCGGGATTCCGTATCCGGCCGGGACCACCGCGGCACGTCTGGCCGAGGTGGGCTGCACGGTCGCCGGCGCAGATCCTCTGACGGTCACACCGCCGTCCTGGCGTCCCGATCTGCGGGAGCGCGCGGATCTGGTCGAGGAGGTGTTGCGCCTCGAGGGGCTCGAGGACATTCCGGCCGTGGTGCCACATGCGCCGGCCGGTACCGGTCTGACTGCGGCGCAACGGCGCCGTCGCGGCATCGGGCGGACCCTCGCTCTCGACGGCTATGTCGAGGTCCTGCCGTACCCGTTCATGCCCGTCGGGGTCTTCGACGTCTGGGATCTGCCCGCCGACGACGAGCGGCGCCGCACCGTCAAGGTGCTCAATCCGCTGGAGTCCGATCGTCCGGAACTCAACACCACCCTGCTCCCGGGGCTGCTGGAGATGACCGCCCGCAACATCGCGCGCGGCCAGCGGGACCTGTCGCTGTTCACCATCGGTCAGGTTGTGCTGGCGGGTGATCACGTCGCCGCGGTGGATGCGCTCGACGTCACGCGCAGGCCCACCGACGAGCAGATCGCAGCCCTCGATGCGTCGTTGCCGCATCAGCCCTTGCATGTCGCGGTGGTTCTGACCGGGCTCCGCGATCCCGCAGGCCCGTGGGGGCCGGGACGCACCGCCGACCATGTCGACGCCTTCGAGGCGGCCCGGACCATCGGTCGCGCCGCCGGTGTCGAACTGGAGTTGTCGGCCGCGGACGAACGGCCGTGGCATCCCGGCCGCTGCGCGCGACTCGGTGTCGACGGTGTGACGGTCGGTTATGCGGGAGAGCTGCACCCGGCGGTGCTCGAACGTGCCGGTCTGCCCAAGCGGTTGTGTGCCGTCGAGATCGACGTCGACGCGCTGCCGCTCGTCGAACGCCTGCCGGCACCACGCGTCTCGCCGTTCCCGGCCGTGCTGCAGGATGTCGCGGTCGTGGTCCCGGACAGTGTGTCTGCCGGCGATGTCGCCGCTGCGCTGCGCATCGGGGCAGGCGATCTGCTCGAGGCCATCGACCTGTTCGACGTGTTCACCGGCGAGCAGGTCGGCGACGGGAGCAAGTCACTCACCTTCGCGCTGCGGTTCCGCGCGTCCGACCGGACGCTCACGGAGGACGAGGCCAACGAGGCGAAGCTCGCGGCCGTCGCGCACGCGGGTGAACGGCTCGGCGCACGACTACGCTGAGGCCCGACCCGCACGTGAATTGATTTGCATCAGCGTGCATAATGATCGCATGACGACCAAGGTGGCAGTCGCCGGTGCGAGCGGCTATGCGGGCGGAGAGATCCTTCGACTCCTGTGTGGGCATCCTCGCCTGCGATCAGGGGACCTGGAGATCGGTGCGCTCACTGCCGGCGGCAATGCGGGCAGCACGCTCGGTTCGCTGCATCCACACCTCCTGCCACTCGCCGACCGGGAACTCCAGGAGACCACTGCCGACGTCCTGGCAGGCCACGATGTCGTGTTCCTCGGGCTCCCGCACGGCAAGTCCGGCGAGATCGCCGACGCGCTGCCGCCGACCACGCTGATCATCGATTGCGGCGCCGATCATCGCCTCCAGAACGCTCAGGACTGGGTCGACTACTACGGCAGCGAGCATGCCGGCACCTGGCCGTACGGTCTTCCCGAGTTGCCGGGCAACCGGGAGATCCTTCGTGATGCGAGCCGGATCGCGGTGCCCGGCTGCTACCCGACGGTGTCCGTCCTCGCCCTGCGTCCTGCGGTCGCCGCCGGTCTCGTCGAGCCACAGGTCAGCGTCGTCGCGGTGAGCGGGGCCTCCGGAGCCGGTCGCGCACCGAAGATCGATCTGCTGGCGTCCGAGGTGATCGGTTCCGCGCGGGCCTACGGGATCGGTGGAGCGCATCGGCACACGCCGGAGATCGCGCAGGCGCTCTCCGCGGCGGCCGATCTCCCGGTCTCCGTCTCGTTCACGCCCGTCCTCGTGCCGATGGCGCGAGGCATCCTCGCCACCTGCACGGCCCGTACGAGCGCATCGGCCACCGAGATCCGGGCCGCCTACGAGAAGGCCTACGGCGACGAGACCTTCGTTCACGTGCTCCCGGAAGGGGTGCTCCCGACGACCGGGTCGGTGATCGGCAGCAACGCCGTCCAGATCGCGGTCACCGTCGACGAACGTGCGGGGACGATGGTGGCGGTAGCGGCCATCGACAACCTGACCAAGGGCACCGGAGGCGCGGCGGTGCAATCGATGAACCTCGCCCTCGGCTGGGACGAGGCAGAGGGCCTGAGCACCGTGGGGGTGGCACCGTGACGACCTCATCGGAGTCGAATGCGCCGTCCGACGACGACCGGATCACGCCCGGCGCGCCACTGGATGCGCCACGGTTGGTCCGCGATCAGGGCGTGACCGCGCCGCTCGGGTTCCGTGCTGCGGGCATCGCGGCCGGCATCAAGGCCTCGGGCGCCGAGGACCTCGCTCTCGTCTTCAACGAGGGGCCCGACTACGCGGCGGCAGGCGTCTTCACGCGTAACCAGGTCAAGGCCGCGCCGGTGCTGTGGAGTCGGCAGGTCCTCACCACGGGTCGCCTGCGCGCGGTGATCCTCAACTCGGGTGGCGCCAACGCGTGTACGGGGCCGGAAGGTTTCCAGGACACCCATGCCACGGCCGAGGCGGTCGCCGAGGCGTTGAGCAACTGGGGAACCGAAACCGGTGCGGTCGAGGTCGCGGTCTGCTCGACCGGTCTGATCGGCGACCGGCTGCCGATGGACAAGGTCCTTGCCGGCGTGACCGAGATCGTGCACGAGATGGGCGGCGGTCTCTCTGGAGGTACCGACGCCGCGCATGCGATCATGACCACCGACACGGTGCCGAAACAGGTTGCGCTGCACCATCCCAAGGGCTGGAATGTCGGTGCGATGGGCAAGGGCGCCGGGATGCTCGCGCCATCGCTGGCGACGATGCTCGTCGTCCTGACCACCGATGCGAAGGCCACCGCGGAGCAGCTCGATACGGCACTGCGCAAGGCGACCGCTCGCACTCTCGACCGCCTGGACGTGGACGGATCGAGCTCCACCAACGACACCGTGCTCCTGCTGAGTTCGGGGGCCAGCCAGATCCCGGTCGACCAGGATGACCTCGACGCCGCGGTGTTCGCGGTGTGCGACGACCTCGCCGCCCAGCTGATGGCCGACGCCGAGGGTGTCACCAAAAGGGTGGTGATCACGGTGAGTGGAGCAGTCACCGAGGACGATGCCGTGACCGTCGCCCGCACGGTGGCGCGGGATTCGCTCGTGAAAACCGCACTGTTCGGGTCGGATCCCAACTGGGGGCGGGTCCTCGCCGCCGTGGGCATCGCGCCCGTCACGATCGACCCGGATCGGATCACGGTGTCGTTCAACGGGAATCCGGTGTGCGTGAACGGGTGCGGAGCACCCGGAGCACGTGACGTCGACCTGACCGGCGCCGACATCGCGGTACGGATCGAACTCGGACTGGGCGAGGCCACCGCCGACATCCGCACCACGGACCTGTCCCACGGGTACGTCGAAGAGAACTCGGCGTACTCGTCATGATCTCGACAAGCTCGATCGGCGGGGGAGGCGGCTCGATCGGCGGGGAAGGCGGCTCGATCGGCGGGGGAGATGGCTCGATCGGCGGGGAAGGCGGCTCGATCGGCGGGGGAGACGGCTCGATCGGCGGGGGAGACGGCTCGATCGGCGGGGAAGGCGGCTCGATCGGCGGGGGAGATGGCTCGATCGGCGCGACAGCTCTGAGCGCGCTCGACAAGGCGATGGTGCTGGCCGAATCGCTTCCGGCCCTGCAGGCGCTGCACGGTGCCACGGTGGTGGTCAAGTACGGCGGCAACGCGATGATCGACGACGATCTCAAGCGGGCGTTCGCGACGGACATGGTCCTCCTGCGCGCGTGCGGTATCCACCCGGTGGTCGTGCACGGCGGCGGTCCGCAGATCTCCGCGATGTTGAAGCGACTCGGCCTCGAGGGCGAGTTCCGCGGCGGATTCCGGGTCACCACCCCTGAGGTGATGGACATCGCGCGGATGGTGCTCTTCGGGCAGGTCGGGCGCGAGCTGGTGGGGCTCATCAACGCTCACGGGCCCTACGCGGTGGGTATCACCGGCGAGGATGCGCATCTCTTCACGGCTTCTCGCCGAACGGTTCTCGTCGACGGTGTCGCCACCGACATCGGTCTGGTGGGCGACATCACCTCGGTGAACACCTCCGCGGTGCTCGACCTGGTGGCCGCCGGCCGCATCCCGGTGGTCTCGACCATCGCCCCGGACCGCGACGGGGTTGTGCACAACATCAACGCCGACACCGCCGCGGGTGCACTCGCCGATGCACTCGGGGCGTCGCGGTTGGTGATGCTCACCGATGTCGAGGGTCTCTACACCGACTGGCCGGACCGCACGTCGTTGGTGGAGACGATCACCACGTCCGAGGTCGACGCCCTTCTCGGGTCCCTCGACGCGGGCATGGTGCCGAAGATGGAAGCGTGTCTGCGGGCCGTGAACGGCAGCGTGCGCCAGGCCCACGTGATCGACGGGCGGGTGCCACATTCGGTGCTCGCCCAATTGCTGACCGAGAGCTCGACCGGGACGACCGTCGTCGCCGACTCCGAGAAACCAGGGGGCGCATCATGACCGAGCCATTGCAGCAGCGGTGGTCGGCCGCGCTGATGAACAATTACGGCACGCCGGCGATCGCACTGACCAGCGGGTCGGGAGCCGTCGTCCGTGACGCGAACGGGAAGGAGTACCTCGACCTGCTGGGTGGCATCGCCGTCAACTCGCTCGGACATGCGCACCCCGCGATCATCGATGCGGTGAACACCCAACTCCAGACCCTGGGCCATGTGTCCAATCTCTACATCAGTGCGCCCGCAGTCGAACTCGCCGAGCGCTTGCTGGACAAGTTCGGCCACCCGGGTCGCGTGTTCTTCTGCAATTCGGGTACCGAGGCGAACGAGGCCGCGTTCAAACTGGCGCGGCGCACCGGGCGTCCGGAGATCGTCGCGGCCGAGCGTGCCTTCCACGGCCGCACCATGGGCGCACTCGCGATGACGGGCCAACCCGCCAAACGGGCGCCCTTCGAGCCGATGCCGCCGGGCGTGCGCTTCGTCCCGTACGGGGTCGTCGACGACCTCGACGCCGCGGTCACCGAGAACACCGCGGCGGTCATCCTGGAACCCATCCTCGGTGAGAGTGGCGTCGTCGTGCCGCCGGCGGGGTATCTGGCCGCCGCCCGGCGGATCACCTCCGAACGCGGCGCACTCCTGATCTTCGACGAGGTCCAGACCGGGATCGCCCGTACCGGTTCGTTTTTCGCTCATCAGGCCGCGGGTGTCGTGCCCGACGTGATGACGTTGGCGAAGGGGCTCGGTGGCGGACTGCCGATCGGTGCGTGTATCGCTTCGGGACCGGCGGCTGATCTCTTCGAACCGGGTCAGCACGGCACCACCTTCGGCGGCAACCCGACCTGTACCGCGGCGGCGCTGGCGGTGCTGCGCGTGATCGACGAGGATGGCCTCATCGATCACGTTGCGTCCCTGGGAAAGTCGATAGCGACCGGAATCGAGGACCTCGGCCATCCCCAGGTCTCTCACGTGCGTGGATCGGGCCTGCTGCTCGGCGTGGTGTTGAACAATCCCGTCGCCGTCGAGACCGAACTCGCGGCCAGACAGGCCGGGTTCCTCATCAATGCACCGGCGCCCGATGTCCTTCGTCTGGCGCCACCGCTGATCCTGACCGAGGAACAGGGCGCGGCCTTCGTTGCTGCGCTGCCGGCGATCCTGGACGCGGCCACGGCGCCGACCCAACCGTCCGACGACCCGCAGGGGAAGACCGCATGACCCGCCATTTCTTACGCGACGACGACCTCACTCCCGACGAACAGGCGCAGGTGCTGGCGCTCGCCGCCGAGGTCAAGGCCGCGCCGTTCGCGCATCGTCCGCTGGAGGGTCCGCGGGGCGTCGGGGTCATCTTCGACAAGAACTCGACTCGGACGAGGTTCTCCTTCGAGATGGGCATCGCTCAGATGGGCGGGCACGCGGTCGTCGTCGACGGCACCACGACGCAACTCGGCCGCGACGAGACGATCGAGGACACCGGTTGCGTGCTGTCGCGGTTCGTCGACGCGGTGGTCTGGCGGACCTTCGGTCAGGACCGCCTCGAGGCGATGGCGTCGACGGCCACCGTCCCGATCGTGAACGCTCTGTCGGACACCTTCCACCCGTGTCAGGTGCTCGCCGATCTGCAGACGATCATCGAGCGCAAAGGGACGACGTCGGGGTTGTCGATGACCTACCTCGGCGACGGCGCGAACAACATGGCCCATTCGCTCGCTCTCGGGGGTGTCACGGCAGGCATGCACGTCACCATCAGTGCGCCTGCGGGTTTCGAACCGGACGCCGACGTCGTCGAGGCGACGCGGCGACGAGCCGGGCTCACCGACGGATCGGTGCGGATCGTGACGGATCCGGTCGAGGCCGTGTCCGGCGCCGACGTCCTGGTCACCGACACCTGGACCTCGATGGGCCAGGAGAGTGACGGCAAGGACCGGCAGGGACCGTTCATCCCGTATCAGATCAACCGCGAGCTGCTGGCGCATGCCGACCCCGCGGCAATCGTGCTGCACTGCCTGCCCGCACACCGAGGCGAGGAGATCACCGACGACGTCCTCGACGGCCCGGCCAGTGTCGTCCTGGACGAGGCGGAGAACCGCCTGCATGCCCAGAAGGCGCTGCTGATCTGGTTGTTGGAGCAACGATGACGACCACGGGTGATTCCACCTCGCCTGCCGCGGAGCACGGCGAGACCAGACTCGCCGCCACCAAGGCGGGCCGTCATGCGCGGATCATCGACATCCTGTCCACCCACCAGGTGCGGAGTCAGTCCGGACTGCAGCACCTCCTCGCCGACGCAGGCATCGACGCGACACAGGCGACGTTGTCGCGCGATCTCGACGAGCTCGGCGCGGTGAAGCTCCGCGCGGCCGACGGCGGCGCGGGCGTGTATGTCGTCCCCGAGGACGGTTCGCCCGTCCGCGGGGTGTTCGGCGGCACCGACCGGCTGGCGCGCCTGCTGTCGGAACTGCTGGTGTCCACCGACAGCAGCGGCAATCTGGCTGTGCTGCGGACGCCGCCCGGGGCGGCCCATTACCTGGCCAGCGCCATCGACCGGGCAAGCCTGCCCGACGTGGTCGGCACCATCGCCGGCGACGACACCATCTTCGTCGTCGCACGCGAACCGGTGGACGGCGCCGAGTTGTCCCGACGAATCGAGGGCCTCGTGTAGCACCACGTGGCCCCACAGCTCGGCCTTTCAGACACAATCAATCACAAGGCACCGGAGTCGGCACAGGAATACGTCGCGGGTGCGCAGGAACTACAGGAGAGAATCATGGCGGAACGCGTCGTACTCGCGTACTCGGGCGGACTGGACACCTCGGTTGCGATCAGCTGGATCGGCAAGGAGACCGGCAAGGAGGTGGTTGCCGTCGCCCTCGATCTCGGTCAGGGCGGCGAGGACATGGACGTGGTGCGCCAACGAGCACTGGACTGCGGTGCGGTGGAGGCCGTGGTGGTCGACGCCCGCGACGAGTTCGCCGACGAGTACTGCCTGCCGGCGATCACGTCCAACGCGCTCTACATGGATCGGTACCCGCTGGTCTCGGCGATCTCACGCCCGCTGATCGCGAAGCACCTGGTGACCGCGGCGCGCGACCACGGCGGCACGGTGGTCGCCCACGGGTGTACCGGCAAGGGCAACGACCAGGTGCGGTTCGAGGTCGGATTTGCCACTCTCGCACCCGATCTCGACGTTCTCGCACCGGTGCGCGACTATGCGTGGACCCGGGAGAAGGCGATCAGCTTCGCCGAACAGAACGACATCCCGATCAACGTGACCAAGAAGTCGCCGTTCTCCATCGACCAGAACGTGTGGGGCCGCGCCGTCGAGACCGGGTTCCTCGAGGATCTCTGGAACGCGCCGACCAAGGATGTCTACAGCTACACCGAGGACCCGACGATCAACTGGCAGTCTCCCGACGAGGTCATCATCTCCTTCGACAAGGGGCGTCCGATCGCCATCGACGGCCGGCCGGTGAGCGTCCTCGAGGCGATCGTGGAACTGAACCGCCGCGCCGGTGCGCAGGGTGTCGGCCGTCTCGACGTCGTCGAGGACCGGCTCGTCGGCATCAAGAGCCGCGAGGTCTACGAGGCGCCCGGTGCGATGGTGCTCATCCGCGCGCACGAGGAACTCGAACATGTGACGCTGGAACGTGAACTCGGCCGCTACAAGCGGCTCACCGACCAGAAGTGGGCCGAACAGGTGTACGACGGATTGTGGTTCTCGCCGCTGAGACGCTCGCTGGAGGCGTTCGTCGCGTCGACCCAGGAGCACGTCACCGGCGACATCCGCCTGGTTCTCCATGGCGGCCACATCGCGGTCACCGGTCGGCGCAGCCCGGAGTCGCTCTACGACTTCAACCTCGCCACCTATGACGAGGGCGACAGCTTCGACCAATCCGCGGCACGCGGATTCGTCGAGTTGCACGGGCTGTCGTCGAAGATCGCGGCGAGGCGGGATCTCGATCTGTGAGCAACGGTCCTGATCGACCCGCTCCGCGAGCCACCAACGAGGGATCGCTCTGGGGTGGACGCTTCGCCGGCGGTCCTGCAGAGGCGATGGCCGCGCTCAGCAAGTCGACTCATTTCGACTGGGCGCTCGCCCCGTTCGACGTCGAGGCATCGAAGGCGCACGCCCGGGTGCTCAATCGAGCCGGCCTGCTCACCGACGACGATCTCGCAGCGATGCTGGAGGGGCTCTCGCGGCTCTCGGCGGACGTCGCGGACGGTTCGTTCGGACCTGCCGAATCAGACGAGGACGTCCACGGTGCGCTCGAGCGAGGTCTGATCGAGCGGGTGGGACCGGAACTCGGCGGCCGGCTCCGCGCCGGTCGATCGCGCAACGATCAGGTCGCGACCCTCTTCCGGATGTGGTTGCGTGCGGCGATGGGCCGTGTGGCCGCGGGCGTGCTCGACGTCGTCGATGCGCTGATCGCCCAGGCCCAGGCGCATCCGGATGCGGTGATGCCGGGCAAGACCCATCTGCAGGCCGCGCAGCCGGTCCTGCTCGCCCATCACCTCCTCGCGCATGCGCACCCGCTGATCCGGGACGTGGACCGTCTCGCCGACGCGGATCGTCGGACCGCGGTCTCTCCCTACGGTTCCGGTGCGCTCGCCGGATCATCGCTCGGGCTGGACCCGGCTGCGATCGCGGCGGATCTGGGATTCGACCGGCCCGCCGAGAACTCGATCGATGCGACATCGGCACGTGATTTCGCCGCCGAGGGAGCCTTCGTGTTGGCGATGATCGCTGTCGACCTGTCGCGGCTGTCCGAAGAGGTCATCTTGTGGAGCACCCCGGAATACGGCTACGTGACCCTCGCCGACGCCTGGTCGACCGGGAGTTCCATCATGCCGCAGAAGAAGAACCCCGACGTCGCCGAACTGATGCGCGGCAAGACGGGTCGCCTGATCGGCAACCTGACCGGACTGTTGGCCACGCTCAAGGCTCAGCCGCTCGCATACAACCGGGACCTCCAGGAAGACAAGGAGCCGGTCTTCGACTCTGTCGCACAACTGGAACTGCTGTTGCCTGCGGTCACCGGCCTCGTCGCGACACTTGAATTCCACGAGGACCGCATGGCGGAACTCGCTCCTGCCGGGTTCACTCTCGCCACCGATATCGCGGAATGGCTTGTTCGCCAAGGCGTTCCGTTCCGCGTGGCGCACGAGGTCGCGGGGGCGAGTGTCCGCGCGGCCGAAGAGCGTGGCGTCGGGCTCGCCGATCTCGACGACGAGACCCTGGCGTCGATCAGCCCGGACCTGCGACCCGAGGTGCGGGACGTGCTCACCGTGCGGGGATCGATCGAATCGCGCAATGCGCACGGCGGGACCGCATCGGTGGCCGTCGGTCGACAGCTGTCCGACCTGCAGGCCGAGGTGCGCACGCGACGGGACCGCTGGCCGGGCTGACTCTTTGGCCGATGCGCTCCGGCGCGCTCAGGACACCGCCCGCGGGGAGGTCGGTACAGTGACACGCATCACTCGGACAGGTATCACTCGACGGAGGGGAGGGGGACAGCGCGATGGTGGGTCTTCCTGCGCTGCCAGACATCGGAGCGGCGGTCGACCGGGTTCTCGCGACCGCTCAGAACGGCCTCGAGGTGCTGAGATTCGGGGGCTTCGACACCGGCACCGAGCCCGCGCCGTACACGGTGGTGGAGACCGAGAAGATGTTCCGGCTGCGCCGCTATTTCCCGGGTACACCCACCGATGGGCCGCAGATCGTTCTCGTGCCGCCGATGATGGTGTCCGCCAACGTCTATGACGTCACCGACCTCAACGGTGCGGTCTCCATCCTGCATCGGCACGGGATCACCCCCTGGGTCATCGACTTCGGCTCGCCCGACTCCGAGGAAGGCGGGATGGAGCGCGACCTGGCCGATCACGTGGTGGCGGTCAGCAGGGCGATCGACCTCATCATCGAGGCGACCGGGCACGACGTCCACCTGGCCGGCTATTCCCAAGGTGGCATGTTCGCCTACCAGACGGCCGCCTACCGACGCTCCGCCGGCATCGCGAGCCTCATCACCTTCGGCAGCCCGGTGGACGTCCTGGCCGCCCTTCCTCTCGGCCTTCCCGCCAATCTGGTGGTGCCGGGAGCGGAACTGCTGGCCGACAAGGTCTTCAACCGGCTCTGGGTACCCGGCTGGATGGCGCGAGCCGGTTTCCAACTCGTCGACCCGGTCAAGACCGCACGCAGTCGGGTCGATTTCCTGCGCAAGCTGCACGATCGCGACGCGCTGCTACCGCGGGAGGACCAGCGTCGGTTCATCGAGGCGGAGGGCTGGGTGGCGTGGTCCGGGCCTGCCGTCGCAGAGCTCCTGCGACAGTTCGTGGTGCACAACCGCATGATGTCCGGCGGCTTCGTCATCAATGGTGACCTCGTCACGCTGACCGAGATCACCTGTCCCATACTGGCGTTCATCGGCGAGGCCGACGACATCGGGCAACCGCTGGCGGTTCGCGGGATCGTGCAGGCCGCGCCGGTGGCAGACGTGTACGAATCTCGCGTCCCGGTAGGACATTTCGGCCTGGTGGTGGGCAGCACCGCCGGTGGGCACACCTGGCCGACCACGTCGGAATGGGTGTTGTGGCAGTCCGGCAAAGGCGACCGCCCGCCGCTGGTCGAGGAGATGTCGGAGAACCTCGACCCGAACGGTACCGGGGTCAGCATCTCGTCACGGATCACGCACGGACTCGGTTCGATGACCGATGCAGGCGCTGGTGTCTCCCGCGAGTTGATGTCTCTTGCGAGCTCGCTGCAGCGGACCTCGCGGGCGGTGGCCCAGGAATCGGTGCGGACGGTGCCGAGATTGTTGCGGCTCGGACAGATCCAATCCGGCACACGGATATCGCTGGGCAAGTTGATGTCGGAGAACTGCAAGCGTGCGGCCGCCAGCGAACTGTTCCTGTTCGAGAACCGCGTACTGACCCACGCCCAGGTCAACGCCCGCATCGACAACGTGGTCGCGGGTCTGATCGACTGCGGTGTCCGGCCAGGAGTGCACGTCGGGGTACTCATGGAGACCCGGCCGAGTGCGCTCGTCGTGGTCGCCGCGCTGTCTCGACTGGGAGCCGTCGCGGTCCTGCTGGCCGCCGACGGCGACATCCCGGAGATGCTGCGGCTCGGGGAGTGCTCGATCGTGATCACCGATCCGAATCATCTGGACGCCGCCGCCAAGCACACCGACCGTGTGCTGGTGCTCGGTGGTGGCAGCGCGGAGGCGCGCGCTATCCACGCCGCGGACGGCCGGACGATCATCGACATGGAGGAGATCGATCCCGACGAGGTCCGGATACCGTCCTGGTACCGCCGTGACCCAGGGTTGGCAGGCGATCTCGCCTTCATCCTCTTCACGCGCGCGGGCGGAAACCTCGCACCCTGGCCCGTCACCAATCATCGCTTCGCGATGTCGGCGTTCGGGGCCGCCTCGGCGGCCGGCCTGACCGACCGGGACACGGTCTACTGTCTGCCACCTCTGCATCACGCATCAGGCCTGCTCACGACTCTCGGCGCGACCGTCGTCGGCCGGTCCCGCATCGCGCTGTCGGAACGGATCGACGCCGAGACATTTGCGGCCGAGGTCCACCGCTATGGCGTCACCGTGGTCTCGTACACCTGGTCGATGCTGCGGCAGGTGGTCCGCTCCGAGGATTTCCAGATCAACCAGTACAACCCCATCCGCCTGTTCATCGGCTCGGGGATGCCGTCGGGTCTCTGGGCGGAGGTCCTCGAAGGGTTCCCGCGGGCCAGGGTTCTCGAGTTCTTCGCCACCGCCGATGGTTCGGCGATCCTGGCCAACGTCTCCGGTGACAAGGTCGGTTCGATGGGGCAGGCGCTGCCGGAGACCAACCCGGTCGAGGTCGCGGCCTTCGACGTCGACGCAGGACGGCTCGACATCGACGACTCCGGGTTCGTCCGCAAGGCGGGTGTCGGCGAGGTCGGGTTGCTGATGGCCAAGGCACGTCAGCGGTTCGAGACGTCGACAACGGTCTTGCGCGATGTGTTCGCCGAGCGGGACCGCTGGGAGGTGTCTGGCCATCTGTTCCAACGAGACGCCAACGGGGACCTCTGGTTCTTCGGCTCGGTCGAGTCGGTCATCCGCAGCACTGCGGGACCGATCTACATCCCGCCGATCGAGTTCGCGTTGTCACAGGTGCGCGGCGTCGACCAGGTCGCGGTGTACGGAGTCGGCGAACCCGGTCACGAAGTCGCGGTGGCTGCCGTGACGACCCGTCGACGGGGGGAGAGGCCGGAATCCCTGACCGTCTCTGCCCTGCGGATCGGGCTCGGGGCCCTACCGGCGCAGGAGCGGCCACATCTGATCTGGGTGGTCGACGAGATCCCGGTCTCCGATTCCTACCGGCCGCTGGCCGCCCGGTTCGCGAGGATGGGGTTGCCCCGACCAGGTGCCCGGGTCTGGTACCGAGACCTCGACGGGGGCTATCGTCGTTACACGAGAAACGTTGCGGTAGAGGGCAATTGGGCATGACTTCGCAGCAGATGCCGCGTGCCGACACCCGCCGGGCGGACGCAGGCAGACAGACTAGAGTGGCAGAGGGAGCCCTCGGGCCGGTAGGAGCGACAAGAGAGTGGGAGCAGACGTGACGTCACGCGCCGCAGCCATCGACCCGATCACGCGTGAGCGGCTGGTGTGCCCGCAGGACCACGGGCCCTTGCTCGACGCCGGTGACGAGCTCTACAACCCTCGGCTCCGGGTGGCCTACCGGATCGATTCCGACGGCATCCCGGTGATGCTCGCCGACGAGGCGCGCAGCGTCGACGATGCAGAACACGCTGCGTTGACCACGTCGGAGCCGAAGCCCGAATAGGTCGCGATGCAGGTGGTCGACGCCTGCCGGCGCCCTGGATGACAAGATCGAAGGGTGACTGCCGAGACGTCTGACCGCCCGACCACCGACATCCTCGACGAGCTCGCGTGGCGTGGCCTGATCGCCCAGTCGACCGACATCGATGAGCTCCGCGCCGAATTGGCCCGCGGGCCGATCACGCTCTATGCGGGCTTCGATCCCACGGCCTCGAGCCTGCATGCGGGACACCTGGTGCCGTTGCTGACCCTGAGCCGGTTCCAGCAGGCCGGCCACCGACCGATTGTGCTCGCGGGCGGGGCGACCGGGCTGATCGGCGACCCCCGTGAGGTCGGTGAACGCACGATGAACACGGCGGACACCGTCGCGGAGTGGGCCGGCCGCATCGACGCACAGCTGCGTCGCTTCGTGCGGATCGACGACTCGTCGAACGGTGCATTGACGGTCAACAACATGGACTGGACAGCCGAACTGTCGGCCATCGAGTTCCTCCGCGACATCGGCAAGCACTTCTCGGTCAACGTGATGCTGGCCAGGGAGACGGTTCGTCGTCGACTGGAAGCCGACGGCATCAGCTACACCGAGTTCAGCTACCTGTTGCTGCAGTCCAACGACTTCGTCGAGTTGCATCGCCGACATGGCTGCACACTGCAGATCGGCGGTTCCGACCAGTGGGGGAACATCGTCGGCGGGGTCGACCTGGCCCGACGTGTCGACGGCTCCACCCTGCACGCGATGACCGTGCCCCTGGTGACATCTTCGGACGGCAAGAAGTTCGGTAAGTCGACCGGTGGCGGCAGTCTGTGGCTCGATCCCGAGCTGACCAGCCCATATGCCTGGTACCAGTACTTCGTGAACACCGCAGACGCCGATGTCGTGCGCTATCTGAAGTGGTTCACCTTCCTCGGCCGCGAGGAGATCGCGGAACTCGAGCGCGTCACCGAGGAGAGTCCGCATCTGCGGACGGCCCAGAAGCGTCTGGCTGCCGAGATGACCACATTGATCCACGGTGAACACCACACCGAGTCGGCCGAACTTGCCAGCCAGGCGCTGTTCGGACGTGCCGAACTGGCCGATCTCGATGAGCAGACCCTGGCCGCCGCGGTCGGTGAGACGACCGTGGCCGACTATGCCGGCACACAGCCGACCATCGTCGAGCTCTTGGTGGACACCGCTCTGTCGGAGAGCAACAAGGCTGCTCGCCGAGCCATCGGTGAGGGCGGCGCGTACGTGAACAACGAGAAGATCACCGACCCGCAGTGGCGTCCGGAGGCCTCGGATCTGCTGCACGGCAGCTGGTTGGTCATCCGGCGCGGGAAGAAGAGCTTTGCCGGCGCAAGAATATCGCTCTGACCAGGCGATTTGACGCTGTGTTCTCGCCTGTGTAACTTAATCGATGCACCGCAGAGAGCAAGACCCCCGGGGCCAGCAAGGACCGGGGAAACTGAAGTGCCCGAGCCACTGGTTCGGGCCAACTGTGCGGGGCCACTCCCAAGAACAAGAGTGCGGTTCGCTGCGCTCTGGGGAGGCTCATCGGAGCCGGGTTCGGAAACGGATGCGTCTGGTGGGTGTGTGTTCTTTGAGAACTCGATAGTGTGTTGATGAATTGTCTGATGCCATTTGTTTGGCATCGTGTGTCCATGTTTTGTGGATATGAGATGGATTGTTTTTGTGGCACCTGCTTTTTGGG